>NZ_LIWB01000009.1:254708-324787 GCF_001905725.1 Streptomyces sp. CB02400 | reverse complement strand
ACTTCCCAGGACGCAACCCACCCGCCGGGGACACCATCCTTCGGGCCACACCGTGTCGGGTGTCTGCCACGGCACTCCGGGCGAGCTGTACCGAGGAGTCCAACGGTGACGTTCGAGCAGCCGCCTGTCCCTGATCTCCTGCTGTGACGGTGGAGGAGGCGGTGTCGATGGTGTCGTTGATCGAGGGGCTGGAGGCCCGGGAGGCGGCTGCCGGGTGCGGGTGGAGGAGTTTGAGTCCCGGATCGCAGAGTTGACGGCACGGCTGGAGGCCGAGCGGGAGACGTGGTCGCGGCTGCGGGTGACGCGCGAGCCGGTGGCCGCGGTGGTCGCGGAGATGTCCGTCCCGGACACGGCCTTGCCGTCCTCGACCTCGTCCCGTCCCCTCCCGGCTCACTCGGCCGCACAGCATGGTCCGGGCCATGCAAAGCGAACCCCAGCCGCCGGGCCTGACCAAGCCCGTCCAAGGGCGTGCCCTCCGGCTCATCCAGGCACTGATCACCGCCACCGAGTCCGAAGGACAATCCTGTTCGGCAGGAAAGACGGGCTCTGCACCCCGTCTCACCGCCGCCGCAGGGCATCTCCCCACTTCACCATCACCGCTCAAGGGCACACGGTGGGTCTCCTCGTCCTCCAGGACAAGGACCGGACCGAGCATGGCGCGACGGAGAAGGAACTCGCCGAGGCCAAGAAGTACTCCCGGATCAGGACCCCCCGCTTCGACCACACCCCGTACGAGCGTCTCCGCTTGAGCCTCAACGGCGGCCAGCCGCACCGGGCGAGCGAATGGGCCGACACCCCCGGCCGCCCCCTCGAAGACCGGCTCGCCGAGATCGCCCAAGAGGTCACGCTCCGCGGTGAAGCCGCCGAACGCCGACGCCTGGACGAACTCGAGACAGCACGGCAGAAGCGCATCCGCTGGGAAGCCGCCGTGGAAAGGGCGCGCGTCCAGTACGCCGAGGCGTACCGCGTCAGACACCTCGAAGAGCAGGAAGCGGCATGGCGCCACGCGACCCGACCGACCGAATACGTGAGCGCCGTACGCACACGAGTCGAGACCCTGCCCCCAGGCCGAACCAGACCGAAGCCGAGGCATGGATCAGCTGGGCAGTAGCCGCCGTCGAGCGTCTCGACCCACTGAACCAGCCACCCCGGATGCCCGACATCCCCGAACCACGAGCCGACGACTTGAAGCCGTTCCTCGGGCACTGGAGTCAGCACCGCACCGTCGAATCACCCTGAACTGCGCGTCCCGGACGGCACTCGTTTCGACCACCATCGAGCCCCTGAGACGCCTTTCCATGAGCCGGCATGGTGGCCGCACGCATAGCCGACCCTCGAACTATGTTGCCCCGCCACATGTGCGCCTGACCTGCGGATTCCTACGGTGTGGCGACACGCAAACGTCCCCGTCACACCTCAGGAAGTGGTGCCGATGTCGTCGCCCGCAACCGCTCCACCAGCCCCGAACAACCTCAAGCGCATCGTCGCCGCGTCCCTCATCGGCACCACCATCGAGTGGTACGACTTCTTCCTCTACGGTTCCGCCGCCGCGCTCGTCTTCAACAAGTTGTTCTTCCCGGACTCCGATCCGCTGGTCGGGACGCTGCTGTCGTTCCTGACGTACGCCGTCGGGTTCGCCGCGCGGCCGCTCGGCGCGCTGGTCTTCGGGCACTACGGGGATCGGCTCGGGCGCAAGAAGCTGCTGGTGCTGAGCCTGTTGATGATGGGCGGGGCGACGTTCGCGATCGGGCTGCTGCCCACGCACGCCACCATCGGCAGCGCCGCGCCCGTGCTGCTCACCGTGCTGCGGCTGGTCCAGGGGTTCGCGCTCGGCGGTGAGTGGGGCGGTGCCGTGCTGCTGGTGTCCGAGCACGGGGACGCGCGGCGGCGCGGGTTCTGGGCCTCGTGGCCACAGACCGGCGCGCCGGCGGGGCAGTTGCTCGCGACCGGTGTGCTGTCGCTGCTGACCGCCGTGCTGTCGGACTCCGCGTTCGAGGCATGGGGCTGGCGGATCCCGTTCCTGCTGTCCGGGGTGCTGGTGATCGTAGGCTTGTGGATTCGTCTCTCTGTCGATGAATCGCCGGTGTTCAAGCAGGCGCTGGAGCGGGCCGAGGCCCGTAAGGCGGACGCGGGCGCCGAACGGATGCCGGTCGTGGCGGTCCTGCGGCACCACTGGCGTGACGTGCTGGTGGCGATGGGGGCACGTATGGCGGAGAACATCAGCTACTACGTGATCACCGCGTTCATCCTCGTGTACGCGACCACGTCCGCCGGGGTTTCGAAGCAGACCGCGCTCAACGCGGTGCTCATCGCCTCGGCGATCCACTTCGCCGTCATCCCGGGCTGGGGTGCGTTGTCCGACCGGCTCGGCCGGCGTCCGGTGTATCTGATCGGCGCGGTCGGGGTGGGGCTGTGGATGTTCCCGTTCTTCGCGCTGATCGACACCGGCGGATTCGCGAACCTGCTGCTGGCGGTGACCGTGGGTCTGGTGCTGCACGGGGCGATGTACGCGCCGCAGGCCGCCTTCTTCTCCGAGATGTTCGCGACCCGGATGCGCTACTCCGGTGCCTCCATCGGCGCCCAGTTCGCCTCCGTCGCCGCGGGTGCGCCGGCGCCGCTCATCGCCACGGCGCTGCTCTCGGACTACGGCAGCTCCACGCCGATCTCGCTCTACGTCATCGCGGCGAGCCTGCTGACGGTCGTCGCCGTGGCGGCCGCCGAGGAGACCCGGCACCGGGACCTGGCGGACGCGGACCCGTCGGATGACGCGGACGGACCGGTCGAGGCGGTCCAGGACGCGCGCACCGTCTGATCCCGCAGGGCGCCGGCCCCCCGTACGCGCCCCGCGTACGGGGGTCAGTGCCGTGCGGGAGGCGGCGTGCCCGCGGACAGGCGGTGCAGGCGCAGGGCGAGCTGGATCTCCAGGGCCCGGGCCGGGCTCTGCCAGTCGTCGCCGAGGAGGCGGCCGACGCGTTCCAGCCGCTGGGCGACCGTGTTGACGTGGACGTGCAGTTCGTCCTTGGTGCGGGCGGGGCTCGTACCGCAGGCGAAGTAGGCGTCGAGGGTGCGCAGCCGCTCAGTGCCGCGTCGTTCGTCGTACGCCACGACCTGGCCGATGGTGCGGGTCACGAAGCCGGTGATGTCCCGCTCGCCGGCCAGCAGCAGCCCCAGGAAGCCGAAGTCCTCGGCGGCGGAGCCGTCACCGGCGCGGCCGAGGAGGCGGAGGGCGTCCAGGCAGCGGCGGGCCTCCGCGTAGGCCGCCGCCACGGTGTCGGGGCGGGCGGTGAGGTGTTCGACCGGGGCGGACGCGCCGACGGTGACCGGTTCGTGGACGGCCGTGCCCAGGTGGCGGGCGGTGCGGCGGGCCAGCTCTGTGGCGGTGTCGCCGGGGGCGAGGGGCAGCAGCAGGACGGTGCCACCGTCGCGTGCGGCGGCGAGGCCCTGCCGGGTGGCCGCGAGGTGGGAGGCCGCGGCCCACAGCCGTCTGCGGGCGTCCGCCTCCTCCTCGGCGTCGGCGGCGGGGCCCTCCAGGCGGGCGGCGAGCACGGCGTGGGTGGCGTCGAGGTCGGCGTGCAGCCGGGCCGCGCGCTCGCGCAGCAGGCGTGGGTCGCGGTCGCGGGCGTCGAGCAGGTCGTCGAGCAGTTCGCCGCGGACGCGCTGTTCGGCCTCGGCGGCGGAGCGGCGGGCGAGCAGCAGCAGTGAGGTGACCATGGCCGCGCGTTCCAGCGTGCGCTGGTCGACGGGGTCGAGGCCTGGGTGGCCGCGCAGGACCAGCGCGCCGAGGAGTTCGTCGCCGGCGGCCACCGCGGCGATCCAGTCGTCCCGGTGCCGTACCGCGTGGCCTTCCGCCCGTGAGGACTCCAGGGCCTGGGCGGGGGCCGCGGTGGCCTCGGTGAACTCGACCGTGCCGTCCAGGACCTGGGAGACGGCGGCGGCCACGTCGTGCACCCCGCCGCCGCGCAGGACCAGCTCGGCGAGCCGGTCGTGGACGTCGGAGGCGCGCTCGATGACCGCGCTGCGGTCCTTGATGATCTCGTTGGCGCGTTCCAGGCCGGCGAGGGCCGAGCGGGTCTCGGCGAGCAGGTTGGCGGTGTCGATGGCGGCCGCGGCGAGGGCGGCGAAGGAACCGAGCAGGGCGATCTGCTCCCGTTCGAAGACCCTGGCCCGCCGGTCCGCGGCGAACAGGACGCCGATGACGTGGTGTCCGAGCATCAACGGCACGCCGAGGATGGCGACGAGTCCCTCGTCCCGCACGCCGGTGTCGATGCTGTGGGTGTGCTGGAAGCGGTCGTCGCGGAAGTAGTCGTCGGTGACGTAGGGGCGGGCGGTCTGGGCGACGAGGCCGCCGAGTCCCTCCCCCATGCCGAGGCGCAGCTGCTGGAAGCGGGCGGCGACCGAGCCCTCGGTGACCCGCATGTAGGTGTCACCCCTGGCCGGGTCGTTCAGGCTGAGGTAGGCCACGTCGGTGCCGAGCAGGGAGCGGGCGCGCTGCACGATCGCCTGGAGCACGGCGTCCAGGTCGCGCAGTCCGGCGAGGTCGTGGGCGGTCTCGAAGAGGGCGGACAGCTCGGCCTCCCGGCGGCGACGCCCCTCCAGCTCCGCGCGCACCCGCAGGGCGAGCACCTTGGCCTGCTGGAGGGCGGCGATCCGCTCTGCGGGCAGTCCCTCGGCGCGGGCGAGCAGCACCGGCTGCTCGTACGCCTCGGCGGAGGCGCCGCGGGCCAGCAGCTCCAGGAACGGCGTCTCGGCGCTGCCGGAGGCGGGGCCGGCGTCGGGACGCGTCCGGCCCGGCGCTCCGGCAGCGGGGGCGGGGCGCTCGGCGGACTGCACGTGATCGCGGGACATGCTCACAGGATTCCCCATCCCGCGGCCGCCCCGTCAGGCCTGTGGAAAACTCCGTCGGCCGACGGCCGGCCGCTGGTGGCCGATGCCTCAGTGCGCGGTCCAGCCGCCGTCCAGGACCAGTGAGGTGCCGGTCACGAAGGACGCCTGGGGGCCGCACAGATAGGCCACCGCCTCGGCGACCTCCTCCGGTTCGATGAGCCGCCGGACGGCGCTGTCCCGCAGCATCACCTCGGACAGGACACGTTCCTCGGGGATGCCGTGGGTCCGGGCCTGGTCGGCGATCTGCTTCTCGACCAGTGGGGTGCGCACATAGGCGGGGTTCACACAGTTGGAGGTGACGCCGCGGGGCGCCCCTTCGAGGGCGGTGGTCTTGGACAGTCCCTCCAGACCGTGTTTGGCGGCCACATAGGCGGACTTATAAGCAGAGGCGCGCAGACCGTGGACCGAGGACACATTGACGATGCGGCCCCATCCCTGGCCGTACATGTGGGGCAGGGCGCCCCGGATGAGCCGGAAGGGTGCCTCCAGCATCACGGTGAGCACCGTGTGGAAGACGTCGGGCGGGAACTCCTCGATGGGGCGGACCAACTGCAGCCCGGCGTTGTTGACCAGCACGTCGGTGCCGGCGGCGGCGAGTTCGGCGGCGTCCAGGTCGGTGAGGTCGAGGACGTGCGGCTCGACGGCGCCCCCGGCGCCCCGGGCCGCCTCGGCGAGCGCTTCCAGGCCCGCGGCGTCCCGGTCGACGGCTCTGACCTCGGCACCGGCGGCCGCGAGCCGCAGCGCGCAGGCGCGGCCGATGCCGCCGGCGGCGCCGGTGACGAGGGCGGTACGGCCACCGAGGTCGAGCGGGGTGGCGTGAGGGGCCGGAAGGGCACGGGGCGCGGTCATGTCTCGACCCTAGGCAGCACCCCCACGGTGCCCCATGTGGGCAAGCCCTACAGTTCAGCCAGTTCCAGTGGGGTCGAACCATGTGGGTGCGTCGGACATGGCTTGCTTGATCCGGAAGTGCGCGAACTCGTTCAGCTCCGGCAGCGCGTCCACGGCGAACCAGCCGACGTCCAGCGACTCGTCGTCGTTGACCCGTGCCTCGCCGCCGAGGGCACGGCAGCGGAAGGTGATGTCCATGTACTGGCAGACGTCGCCGTTGCCGTACGTCACCGGGTCCAGCGCCTGGACCAGTACGACCCGCTCGACGGCGCAGCGCACCGCGGTCTCCTCCTCGACCTCCCGCACGGCGCAGGCCGCGGGCTGCTCCCCGGGGTCGGGGATGCCGCCGATCACCGACCACTTGCGGGTGTCGGTCCGGCGGTTCAGCAGGACTCTGCCCTCGTCGTCGAAGACGAGCGCGGTGACCCCGGGGAGCCAGAGGAGCTGATGACCGGCGGAGGCGCGCAGGGTGCGGATGAAGTCAGGAGTAGCCATGCCCCGACCCTAACCGGCCGGTCAGGACCCTCCCCGGCGCTTCAGGGGGCGTGCGGCAGGCGTACTACCGCACGTCACCGGCGCGTCGCCCGCGCACCCCGGCGGCGACGGACCGGCCCAGTCCGCCCGCGGCGACCAGGACGAGGGCGATCTCCGGGAGGACGCCGAGGCGGGTGGCGGGGGTCCGGGAGGTGCGCAGCGGCACCTCCTGCACCAGCGAGTCGGCGACGAACATGCCGGTCTTCTGCGTGATCTCCCCGTCGGGCATGATGATCGCGCTGACCCCGCTGGTCACCGGCACGGTGACGGCGCGGCTGTGCTCCACGGCGCGGACCCGGGACATGGCGAGCTGCTGGTGGGTCATCTCGCTGCGGCCGAACGTGGCGTTGTTGCTGGGCACCGAGATCATCTGGGCGCCCGCGGTGACCGTGTCGCGCACCGCCCAGTCGAAGGCGGCCTCGTAGCAGGTGACCAGGCCGACGCCGGCACCGTTCATGGTGAAGACGCCCGGCTCGCCGCCCCGGCTGAAGTCCCGGCTGACCATCGACGTCCAGTTCTCGTTGATCGCCCCCACCAGCGAGCGCAGCGGGAGGTACTCGCCGAACGGCTGGATCTGCCGTTTGTCGTAGGTGTCGACGGGGCCCTTCTCCGGGTCCCAGAGGATCTGCTCGTTGAGCAGCTCGCCGTCCCTGTCGACCACCCCGCCGACCGAGATGGGCGCGTCGATGGCCTTGGCCGCCTTGTCGATGACGGTGCGCGCGTCGGGGTTGGTGAAGGGGTCGATGTCGGAGGAGTTCTCCGGCCACAGCACGATGTCGGGGCGCTCGGCCCTGCCGGCCGCGACGTCGGCGGCCAGGCGCTCCGTCTCCCGCGCGTGGTAGTCGAGGACCGCACGCCGCTGGGAGTTGAAGTCGAGACCGAGGCGGGGCACGTTCCCCTGGATGACGGCGACGGTCACGGTGCCGGCCTCGGCCTTGTCACCGACCAGCGACCGGGCGGCGAAGGCGGCCACCAGCGGCACGGCGACGCTCAGCACGCCGACGGCCGCCGCGGCCCGCCGTACGGTTCCGGTGCGCCGGGCCCGCAGGGCCAGCCGGACGATCTCGTACAGGCCGAAGCCGCACAGCACGACGGCGAAGCCCAGCACCGGGGTGCCGCCGAGCGCGGCGAGCGGCAGGAAGGCACCGTCCGCCTGGCCGAACGCGACCTTGCCCCAGGGGAAGCCGCTGAACGGCACGCGCGCGCGTACCGCCTCGCCGGCGATCCACAGCGCCGCCGCCCACACCGGCCACCCGGGGAGTTTCGACACCGCGGCGACGCCCGCGCCGACCAGCGCGACGAAGACCGCCTCGATCACCACGAGGGCGATCCACGGGCCGGGCCCGACCTCCACACCGGTCCACACCAGCAGCGGCAGCAGGAAGCCGAGGCCGAAGAGGTAGCCGAGGCCGAGCGCCGCCTTCCAGCTCCGGCCGCGCAGCACCCAGCCGAAGACGGCGAAGGCGGGCAGGGCCAGCCACCACAGGGTGCGCGGCGGGAAACTGACGTAGAGGAGCAGGCCCGAGAGCGCGGCTGCGGCGGCCGGGAGGAGGCGCACCAGCCGCCCGCCCCGCGCCGGGGGCGCGGTCTGCGGCGGCATCGGGTCCGACTCGTCGACGGAGGTTGCGGTGACGGTCACTCCGGGAGTCTACGGCGCGTGACCTGGCGGCCGACAGCACGGTCGACGGGGTGCGGGACGCCGGGCGGGCCCTCGCCGCCTCCGGGTGTGCGGGCCGTGTGCCGCATCGTTTCCTCGCGACTTGTCACCACACATCCCCAAACCGGGCACCAGCCGTTACGGTGTGCCGGTGCCCTGGTCGTGCGGCCCGTCGCGGCGCCGGCGGCGGCCGGGGCCCGTCACAGGTCGGGGGCGACGACGTGGTGCGGGGTGCGGGGTGGGTTCCACAGGGATGGCTTCCGCCGGTCCGGATGCGGACGGCGAGAGACGGATCGGTGCGGACGCGGCGGGGGTCGCGGTACTGGGGGCCTGCGCGGCCTGGCCGCTGATCACGGCGGCGGTCCGGGGCGGCCGTCCCGAGGGGATGCTGCTCGCGGTCCTCGCCGTGGCCGCGGGCTATGCGGCGGGCCGGATCGGCGGTGCGCTGCTGCCGGTGGCGGCGCCGTGCGCGGGTGCCCTGGCCGGCGTCGGCCTGACGGTGACAGTGCCGCATCTGGCGCCGGGCCCGCAGATCACCGCTCCGCTGGGGCACGCCGGTGCGACGACCGCGATGCTGGCCCTGTCGGCCGGTGCCGCCTGCTGCGCGGCTTGGGCGGCCTCCGCGCGGGCGGTGCGGTTCGCACTGTGTCTGCCGGCCGTGGGGGTCGTGGTGGCCGCGGCCGTACTGGGCTCCGTCTCCGGGTGCGTCGCGGGCGCGGCGGTGCTGCTGTGCTCCCTCGCCGTGGGCCGGGTACGGCGTCGGGGTGCCGCCCTCGCCGGGCTGGCCGTGGTGACCGCCGGGGTGACGGGGCTGATCTGGGCGGTGGCCGACGGCGCTGTGCCGGAAGGGGTCGCCGCGTCGCTGGAGGGGCGGCTGACCGCGCACCGCGTGGGGCTGTGGCGGGACGCGCTCGTCATGGTCCGGGAGCATGCGTGGCTGGGGGTGGGGCCGGGGCGTTTCGGGGAGCTGAGCACGGCGTCGGGGCAGTCGCCGCTGGCGGACGGCAAACCGCATTCCGCGCCGTTGCAGTCGGCGGCGGAGCAGGGAGTTGTGGGGGTGGTGTTGTTGGGGGTGGCCTTCGGGTGGCTGTTGTACGCGTTGTGGCGCAGTCCCCGGGGGACGCCGGTGGTGCTCAGTGCGGGGGTTTCTCTGACGGTGCTCGCTGTCGTCGCCGCGGTGGGCAATGCGTTGAGCTTCACGGCGGTGTCCGTGGGGGGTGGGGTGCTGGCGGGGCTGGCTACGTCGCGGCCGTTCGCGGAGGACCCGGGGCGCCGTGACGTGCGTCCGCGCGGGTGACTGGTGCTCGCCGGGTACGTCCGCGCGGTGACTGGTGATCGCGGAGGGTGTCGCGCGGCCCGGCGCTTGCGGGGTGCCTCCCCCGCTCTCGGCTTCTCCCTCACTCTCGGCTTCTCCCCCACTCTCGGCTTCTCCCCCACTCTCGGCTTCGCTCGAGCGGGAGGTACCCCCATGAGCGGGAGGGACCCCCATGAGCGGGAGGTACCCCCACCGCCCACCCGTGCCGCCCCGGGGGCACCTTCCAGGCCCTTGAGGCCCTGAGGGAGGCACGACTGCCCGCGGAGGACGAAGGCCAGCGGCGCGACCGCCCGCGGGAAAGCGGGGGCGTCGGCACGGCTGTCCGCGGCTGCGCGGTCAGTTTTTGTGGGGGCGGAGGCGGTCTCGGATCACTGTCACCGCTGCTTCCGCGTCGTCCACCGTCACCGTGAGGGTGTGGCCGTCCCACAGGCGCAGGATGATGCCCTCGCCGCGGCGTACGACGACCGCCGTGCCCTTCTCGGGGCGCCAGCGGTATCCCCAGCCGCCCCAGTGCCGCGGGGTGACGTGCGGGGCGAACTCCGCGCCCGCGACGTGCGAGAGCGGGATGCGGCGGCGGGGGACGCCGATGTGGCCGCAGCGCACCTCCAGGTGGTCCTCGTCGACCCGCAGCGCGACATGCACGAAGGCGAGGGTGCCGAACAGGACCAGCAGCCCGGCGGCGATGCAGCCGACGACGGCCATGGCCAGCGGCGCGATGCCGGACGTCCACTGGGAGTCGACGGCCAGCGCGATGCCGAGCGCCAGGCAGGCGACGCCGATCAGCGCCAGGAACCACTGGAAGCGGTTGGTCGCGCGACCGGTCCAGACCTCGGGGTACGGGGCATGCTCGCCGTGGCGGTGGTCCCTCATGGATTCGAGGTTACTCAGGATCCGCTCCGTGGGTACCGCGTGGCGCGGCGTTACTGGGCCGTCCGGGCGGCAGCGGCGTACCGCAGCAGCCGGCCCTCCGCGTAGGTGAGGGCGGCCGTGGGCAGCGCGCCCTCGCGTCCGCTCAGCAGCACCGTCAGGGTGCCGCTCGCCGGCGCCTGGGGGGCGGGCTGCTCGCCGAGACGGCGCAGGGCCTGGGCGGCCACCGCTCCGGCGGAGCCGTGCAGGGCGAGCGGCGGGCGGCCGGGGCGCCGCACGGCGGCCCGGATGCGCTCGGCGACCAGTTCGTAATGGGTGCAGCCCAGGACGACGGTCGTCACATCGTCCGGGGTGAGCTCGGCGGCCGCGGCGACGGCGGCGTCGATCGCCGTCTCGTCCGCGCGCTCCACCGCCTCGGCGAGCCCCCAGCACGGCACCTCGGTGACGGTGACGCCGTCGGCGAAGTTCTCGATCAGGTCCCGCTGGTAGGGGCTGCCGGTCGTGGCCGGGGTGGCCCAGATGGCCAGCGGTCCGCCGCCGGCCGCGGCCGGTTTGATCGCCGGGACGGTGCCGATGACCGGCAGGCCGGGCTCGAGGCGGGCGCGCAGGGCGGTGAGGGCGTGCACCGTGGCGGTGTTACAGCCGACGATCAGCGCGTCGGGCCGGTGCGCGGCGGCGGCCTCGGCGACGGCGAGGGCGCGCTCGGTGAGGTCCTCCGGGGTCCTGGGTCCCCAGGGCATGCCGTCGGGGTCGAGGGAGAGGACGAGATCGGCGTCGGGGCGCAGCCGCCGTACCGCGGCGGTGGCCGCCAGCAGCCCGATTCCGGAGTCCATGAGCGCGATCTTCACCCGGCCACGATAGACGATGAGCCGCTTCGGGCCCCTGTCGTGGGGCAGACTGCGGCAGGTGAGCGCCATTGTGTGGAGTGCCGCCGGATCACTCGCCGCCTGGTGGTGGCTGCTGTTCTGCCAGGGCTTCTTCTGGCGTACGGATGTGCGGCTCCCGCCGTCCCGCGACCCGGGGACCTGGCCACCGGTGTGTGTCGTGGTCCCCGCGCGGGACGAGGCGGCGGTGCTGCCCGCGAGCCTACCCTCGCTGCTCGCCCAGGACTATCCGGGCCGGGCCGAGGTCTTCCTCGTCGACGACGGCAGCACGGACGGCACCGGGGAGCTCGCGCGGGAGCTCGCGGACCGGCACGGCGGGCTGCCGCTCACGGTGGGCTCTCCGGGCGAGCCGCCCGCCGGCTGGACCGGCAAGCTGTGGGCGGTGCGGCACGGCATGGGACTGGCACGCGCGCGTGACCCCGAGTACCTGCTGCTGACGGACGCCGACATCGCGCACGCCCCGGACAGTCTGCGCCGGCTGGTGGCGGCGGCCCGTACCGGGGGGTTCGACATCGTGTCGCAGATGGCCCGGCTGCGGGTGGCGAGCCTCTGGGAACGCCTGGTCGTACCGGCGTTCGTCTACTTCTTCGCGCAGTTGTACCCGTTCCGCCGGATCGGGCGGGAGGGTACCCGTACGACCGCCGCGGCGGGCGGCTGTGTGCTGCTGCGTGCCGAGGCGGCCGAGCGGGCGCGGGTCCCGGACGCGATCCGGCAGGCCGTCATCGACGACGTGGCGCTCGCCCGCGCGGTGAAGCGGAGCGGCGGGCGGGTCTGGCTGGGGCTCGCGGACCGGGTGGACAGCGTGCGTCCGTATCCGCGGCTGCGCGATCTGTGGCGCATGGTGTCGCGGAGCGCGTACGCGCAGTTGCGGCACAGCCCGGTGCTGCTGGCCGGTACGGTCGCCGGGCTGACGCTGGTGTACCTGGTGCCGCCCGTCGCGGTGGTCGCGGGCGCGGTGACGGGGAGCGGGGTCGCGGCCGTCCTCGGCGCGGCGGCCTGGCTGGTGATGTCGGGGACGTACGTGCCGATGCTCCGGTACTACCGGCAGCCGCCGTGGCTCGCTCCCCTGCTGCCGTTCACCGCGGCGCTGTACCTGCTGATGACGGTGGACTCGGCGGTGCAGCACCGCCGGGGGCGCGGTGCGGCCTGGAAGGGCCGCACCTACGCACGTCCGGACGCCGTACCGGACGAGGGCTGAACAGCCCTCACTTACGGCCGGGGGTCCAGTTCATGCCCCATCCATAGGCGTGGTCGACGGTGCGCTGCGGGCTCACTCCCCGCTCCGGGACCAGGTAACGGGCCTCGCGCTGGACGACGAGCTCGCCGCCGCCGGTGTTGGTGATCAGGGCGAGCGCGCACACCGTCGAGGGGACGGTGCACTCGTCGAGGGAGAAGTCGATCGGCGCGCCGTGCTGCGGCCGGAGCGTGACCGTGGCGTGCAGGTCGGCGAAGGAGCGGGCGCCCTCGTAGATGGTGACGAAGACGAGGACGCGCCGGAGGAGGTGCCTGTGGTCGAGGTTGACGGTGAGGTTCTCGCCGCTGCTCACGGCACCGGTGCGGTCGTCGCCGTCCAGGTGGATGAAGGGGGGCTGGTGCAGTGCCCCGAAGGCGTTGCCGAGGGCCTGGACGACGCCCTTGCGCCCGTCGGTGAGTTCGTACAGGGCGCACAGGTCGAGGTCGAGGTCGGAGTGCATGGCGACCGGGCGGCCCAGCTTGCCGGCCCAGCCCGAGAACTGCTTGCGGACCTCCCAGTTGAGGTTCACGTGCAGGGCGCCCGACGTGCCGCCCTGCTTGGTCAGGGAGACGGAGGGGGCCGCCTTGGTGAGCGTCACCTTCGTCAGCCGGACCGGCGCGGGGGGCGCGGGGGGCGCGGACGGCGGAGGCGGTGCGACCGGAGGGGGCATGGTGACCGGGGGCGCGACGGGCGGCACCGGGGCGGCGGGCGCCGCGGGGGCGTGCTGCGGTTCGTCCACCGTGATGCCGTAGTCGGTGGCGAGGCCCTCGAGTCCGCTGCTGTACCCCTGGCCGACGGCGCGGAACTTCCAGGCGCCCTGGCGCCGGTAGAACTCGCCGAGGACGAAGGCCGTCTCGGTGGTCGCGCCCGTGCTGTCGAAGCGGGCCGCCACGGTGCCGTTCGCTGCGTCCTTGACCTCGATGTACAGGTCCTGGACCTGTCCGAACGTGCCGCCGTCGCAGGAGGCGGCCAGGATCACCGTCTCGATGCCGGGCTCCACGCGCGTGAGGTCGACGAGCAGGGTGTCGGTGACCCGCCCTCCCGCGTCCCGCTTGCCCTCGTGGCGTACGGCGCCGGAGGCGTGGGCGGGCTGGTTGTAGAAGACGAAGTCGTCGTCGGAGCGGACCTTCCCGCCGGTCAGCAGGAGGGCCGAGGCGTCCGCGTCGGGTACGCCGGGGCCGGAGCGCCGGCCCACGTCCACCCGCAGTGCCGTCGTCGGCACCGGTGTGTTCGATCCCTTCGGCATTGACATGTCCGCCCCCATCACGGGTCGCCGCGCCGGGCCGGGACCCGGCATCCGTCGGTGTTCGTGCGCACAACTTATTCCCCCGCGCGGGGAACTCCCATGGGGAGTGCGCGGGAACCGGTGGCCGACCGCCGGTAACCCGCCCGGAACTCGGCCTTTACACGAAATACGCCTGCCGATGTGCCCGTTTTCCATAAGTTCGCTCGCATTGGGGATCCCCAGTCACGCCGGGCACGGAAAACAACCCTCTTATCGGTCTCCCCAACCAGCACATCGTGGGCTTAACTTATGTGCCATGACCTCCCCCCGCTCCACTTATGGCGGCGGCTACTACTCCGCTGCCTTCCCGGACACCCCGATCTACGACTCCCTCGTGGCCGAGCGGGGTACCCCGCAGATCGCCCCGATCCGGGTCCCCGCCGCGTACGAGGCGCCGGCCAGTCATCTGCCCGCCCTCCCCTCGGCGTTGCCCGCCCTCCCGGCGGCCCCGTCCCAGCCCTCCTACGGCTACCCGCAGGTGCCGCAGCCCGCCCCGCTCCAGCAGGCGCCCGCGGCGTACATCCCGCAGCAGGCGACCGCGCCGCGCGGCTACCCCGGCCCTCAGCCGCAGCCGCCGCGTCCGGTTCCGCCCGCGGGCTACGAGGCGATGCGCCCCGCGGCTCCGCGGCCGGGTCCCGCTCCCTACCAGGACCCGTACAACAGTCAGCAGTACCGCGGGTACTGAGCCTGCCCGGGGCTGTCGGTGCCGTACGGCACGACGGCCCCGCGGGCATGCCCGTCCGCGCCCGATTCGCCGGAGGCCCCGAGGCCGCTTCCGGCTGTCCCTGGGGAGGGAATCGGACTTCTGCCCAGCGGGGCAGGAAACGCAGTTCCGGCCTCGGACAACGCCGACCGCCGCGCTTCGTACGGGACGCCGCCGGGCTTCTGACCGGCGGCGTCCGGCTGTCCGCGGCGGGAACGCGGGCATCGGCGCCGTCGTGGGCGTCCGCGACTCAGCGGTTCCCGTCGCGGGCGCGGGAACCGGGTCCCGGGCTCGCGCGTTGGCCTTTCATGAGAGATCCGTGAAAGGACCCGCGGGGGGAAGGGGGCGCGGACCGTGCGAGCGATCAGCGGACTCTGGCGCTGGCGGCACAACCCGTTGTGCCGCGGGACCGACCTGGCCGAGGCCTGGGTGGCGTTCACGGCGCTGCTGCTCGTCCTCGTCGCCGCACCGGTGGCCGGCGTCCTCGTCGGAGGCGCCGCCCAGGACGCCCTGCAGCGTTCCGTCCGCGCACAGCACCAGTCCCGGCACCTGGTGACGGCCACGGTGGTGCGCGAGCTCGATCCGTCTCCGTCGGCCGCCGACCCGGAGATATCCGCCGGCGGGGATCCGCGCCACCGCGTCCTCGCCCACTGGACCGCGCCGGACGGCACCGAGCGGAGCGGGCCGGTGCCGACACGCCTGAAGGATCCCCGGCCGGACGACCGCTTCCGGATATGGACCGACGGGCACGGGACCACGGTGGCCCGTCCCCTGGACACCGCGACGGCCACGACGCACGCCGTGCTCGCCGGCATCGGCGCCGCCCTGGTGACCGCGGCCCTCGCCGAGGGCTTCAGGCGGCTGGCCGTCCGGCGCATGGTCCGCCGCCGGTACGCGCGTTGGGACCGGGCATGGGAGAAGGCGGGCCCGGACTGGGGCAGGACCGGGACCGGCAGCTGACCGACGTCACGGCTCTGGTCAACCCGGTGCCCGTGCGCACGCTACGGTGGTCCGGCCGAACCGATCGGCGGCAACACGCGCGTGAACGAGCCACGTACGACAAGGTGGGGGCACAGCTACGCCATGGCACAGGGCACGGTCCAGGTGACGCACACCGGCACATCGAGGTGGCGGCGCCGCACGGGTGAGTACGCATCGCTCGCCGCCGCCCTGGAGGCCGCGGCCGAGGGCGACGTCCTCACCGTCGCTCCGGGGACCTACCGGGAGAACCTCGTCGTGCAGCGGGCGGTGACCCTGCGCGGTCCCGAGGGCTCACCCGGCTCGGTGCGCATCGCGCCCCCGGACGGCGTTCCGCTGACCGTGCGCGCCTCGGCGGTGGTACAGGACCTGCACGTGGAGGGGCAGGACGCCACCGCCCCGGCCGTGCTGGTCGAGGGGGGCACCCCGGAGCTGCGCGACATACGCGTGGTCACCCGGTCCGCGGCCGGCATCGAGGTGCGCGGCGGCGCCCGGCCCACGGTGCGCCGCTGCACGGTCGACAATCCGGCGGGCGCCGGCATCGCCGTACTGGACGGCGGGGGCGGGGTGTTCGAGGAGTGCGAGGTGGTCGCCGCGGGGCAGGCGGGGGTCGCGGTGCGCGGCGGCGCCCACCCCCGCCTTGAGCGCTGCCGGGTGCACCACGCCTCGGGCTCGGGACTGACCGCGACCGGGGAGAACTCGGCGCTGGAGGCGGTGGGTTGCGAGGTCTACGAGGTGCGGGGCAGCGGTGTCCAGGTCACCGGCCGCGCCACCGCGCACCTCACCGACTGCGATGTGCACCGTACGACCGGGGACGGCGTCACGCTCGACACGGACGCGGTGCTGACGCTGGCCGACTGCCGGATCCACGACATCCCGGAGAACGCGGTCGACCTGCGGTCCCGTTCGGTGCTCACCCTGACCCGCACCAGCGTGCGGCGGTTCGGCCGCAACGGTCTGTCGGTGTGGGACCCGGGCACGCGCGTGGACGCCAACCAGTGCGAGATCTTCGACAGCACCGGTGACTACCCCGCGGTGTGGGTGAGCGACGGCGCCACCGCCGTACTGGACTCCTGCCGGGTGCACGACGTGCCGGACGCCCTGTTCGTGCTCGACCGCGGTTCCCGCGCGGACGTCGTCGACAGCGATCTGGCGCAGGTGCGCAACACGGCCGTGTCGGTGAGCGACGGCGCCACCGCGCAACTCGACGACTGCCGGATCCGGGAGGCGGCGACGGGCGCCTGGTTCCGCGACCACGGCAGCGGCGGCACTCTCGACAACTGCTCCCTGGACGGCGTGCAGACCGGCGTGATCGTCACCAAGGGCGCCGACCCGACCGTCGAGCGCTGCACCGTCGACTCCCCGGCCGAGGCCGGTGTCTACGTCTCGGCCGGCGGTCGCGGCACCTTCGTGAACTGCCGGGTCACGGGCAGCGGCGGCTACGGCTTCCATGTGATCGACGGCAGCCGTACGACGCTGCGGAAGTGCCGCACGGAGCGCTGCGCGCGCGGTGGGTACGAGTTCGCCGAGGGCGACGCGGCGTCCGGTTCGGGCGGTCCCGTCGTGGAGGACTGCACCAGCGACGAGAGCGGGAGCCTGAAGCCGGCGGCGGCACCGGAGCCGGCCGCCGCGCGGACGGTGAGCCACACCACCGGCCTGCTGAGCGCCGTTCCCGCCGCCCGCACGACCGAGCCGGCACCGCCCGCCCCCGCCCCCGAGCCGGAGCGGGAGACCCGCACCTCCAAGGCCGTGCTCGGCGAACTCGACGCGCTGGTGGGCCTGGAGAGCGTCAAGCGCGAGGTGCGCGCCCTCACCGACATGATCGAGGTGGGCCGGCGCCGGCAGCGGGCGGGCCTGAAGGCGGCGTCGGTCAAGCGGCATCTGGTGTTCACCGGCTCCCCCGGCACCGGCAAGACCACCGTGGCCCGTCTGTACGGCGAGATCCTCGCCTCGCTCGGGGTGCTGGAGCAGGGGCATCTGGTCGAGGTGTCCCGGGTCGACCTGGTCGGCGAGCACATCGGCTCCACGGCGATCCGCACCCAGGAGGCGTTCGAGAAGGCGCGCGGCGGTGTGCTGTTCATCGACGAGGCGTACGCGCTCTCCCCGGAGGACGCCGGGCGCGACTTCGGCAAGGAGGCCATCGACACGCTGGTGAAGCTGATGGAGGACCAGCGGGACGCGGTGGTGGTGATCGTTGCCGGCTACACGGCCGAGATGGAGCGGTTCCTGTCGGTCAACCCGGGTGTGGCGTCCCGTTTCTCGCGGACGATCACCTTCGGCGACTACGGCCCCGAGGAGCTGCTGCGGATCGTGCGGCAGCAGGCCGAGGAGCACGAGTACCGGCTGGCACCGGGCGCCGACGAGGCGGTGCTCGCGTACTTCACCGACATCCCCAAGGGGCCCGCGTTCGGCAACGGACGCACCGCGCGGCAGACCTTCGAGGCGATGGTCGAGCGGCACGCGAGCCGGGTGGCCCAGCTCGACGAGCCGACCACCGACGACCTGACCCTCCTCTACGCCGGGGACCTGCCCGCGCTGCCCTGAGCACCGTCGGGCTCCCCCGCCTGCCGGGGTGCCGGTACGTCCGGCCGCAGGCGGGCGAGCAGCCGGTGCCGTTCCTCGGCGAACGCCGGGTCGGCCTGGTAGTCGGAGTGGCCGAGGATCGGCGAGGGCAGGGGGTGGGCCTCGGTGCGGCCGTAGGCGAGGGGGTCCTGGAGCGCGGGGCGGTCCACGGCGGGGCCGCGGTCGCCGGGCAGCCGCATCGGGCCGCCGATGGGGTCGGTGCGCCGGTGGAGGTTGCGCCAGCAGTCGACCTCCCGGTGCAGGGAGCCGAGCGCGTCCGGTCCGAAGTGGGCCGGGAACCAGCGGCCGTAGAGCCGCTCCAGCGGGGAGCCGTAGGTCAGCAGCGCGACGCGTCCGCGGGTGGACGGCGCGAGCTGCCAGGCCGTGGCGGCGGCGAGGACGCTGCCCTGGGAGTGGCCGGAGATCACCAGTCGGCCGCCGGTGGCCCGGGTCCAGGTGGCGATGCGCCAGGTCAGGTCGGGCACCGCGCGCTCGGCGTAGCAGGGCGGCGCGAAGGGGTGCGCGGCGCGCGGCCAGAAGGTGCCGACGTCCCACAGGATGCCGATGGTGCGCCGCGCGGAGGCGTCCTTGTAGGCGCGGCGGCCCGAGGTGACGAGGAGTATGAAGCCGAGTCCGATCAGCCAGGAGCCCAGCGCCTGCGCGGTCTCGGCGGCGCCGTGGACGACGGCGTACGAGCCCCGGGCGGCCTCGCCGGGCGTCTTGTCGGTGGTCAGGGCGCCGACGAGGGCCCCGGCGCCCAGCAGCAGGGTCGCGGCGGAGGTGACGGCGAGGACGCGCGGTGCGCGGTCGGTGAGCGCGGCCATGGCGCGCACGGAGGCGATACGGCGGGTGCGGCCGGGGTCGCCCGTCTCGCCGGGGTACTCGCGTTCCACGGCGGCGCGCTCCGCGCGTGCGAGCCGCCAGGCGCGCCGGGCGAGCCAACCGCACAGCACCAGCAGCAGGACGAGCAGCGGCGGGATCACGGAGGCCTGCCAGGTGAGCAGCACGGGCGGGCCGGGGATGGAGGTCCCGGTGCCGTCCAGCCAGTCGGAGACCCGCTGGGAGACACCGCCGGACATGACGCCGCCCAGCGCGCAGGCGAGCATGGCGACCGCCGGTCCGGCCAGGCCCCGTATCGCGGCGCGCCGGTCGGGGTCGGTGCGGTGCAGGCCGTGGGCGACTCCGGCCAGCACGATCACCAGCAGGCCCTGGGCGAGGGCGAGGGCGCCGAAGGTGGCGTCGCCCGGCAGCCTGCCCGCCGACTCCCAGCCGGGGCGCTCCCACCCGGCGTAGAGCAGGGTGAGGGCGAGCAGGACGAGGGCGGCGAGCGGCAGGTACCGCACCAGGTGCCGGTCGAGTCCGTCGTCCAGCCGGCGTTCGGTGCGGCCCCGGCGGCACACCACCCACACCACGACGCACGCCCCGGCGGCCAGCGCCGCCTCCAGGAGCACGCCGAGGACGCCCAGGGCGGCCGGGCCGCCCGGCTCGCGGTCGTGGCGGGCGGCGGCGGAGCCGACCGCGGCGGCGACGGTGAGCAGTCCGGCGGCGGTGTGCGCGGCGCGCAGCCGGGCGACCAGGCGCCGGCCGTACCAGAAGCCGGGCCGACCCAGTGCGGTGCGCCCGCCGTCCTCCTCGGGCCCGTGGTCGTGGGTCATCGGCTGCTGGGACTCGTACGCGCTCCAGGTGCGCAGGGACAGGAACCACAGCAGGCCGGTGAGGGCGGCCGGCACCAGGGCGGCGAGCGCCAGCCTGCGGCCCGGTGTGCTCCACCAGCCGCCGTCGGACATCCCGGGAGAGAGGAAGCCGAGCCAGGAGTGCCGCTCGGCGCACGCGCGCGTGCCCGCGCACTGCCAGGCGGCCAGGTCGAGGGCGACCTCGCAGGCGGCCGCTACGAGCAGCACCGTCAGGCTGAGTCCGGCCAGCCGCACCAGCAGCCCGTACAGCCGGACCGCGCGCCGGCGGCCGTGGGCGGTGGGGCGCATCCAGTGGGCGAGGTTGACCACCATGAAGGGGAGCAGCAGCAGCCACAGGGCGCGGGTGCCGTTCCCGGAGGTGAGGTTGCACCAGACGTAGGCCTCGGGGACGGGCCCCTCGCGTCGTCCGGCGGGCCGGCGCTCCGCGTCGACGTCGTCGGCGCGGCGGAACACGGCGGCGATGTCGTCACCGGTGATCCGCACCGTGCGCGGGTCGTCGAGCATCTCCTCGGGGGTGGTGCCGCCCACCCCGTGGACCAGGAGTTCCAGGGCGGTCCCGTCGGTGCCCTCGGCCGGTCCGTGTCGCTGCGCGTTCTCCACTGATTCGCACTTCCCCCGTGACGCCCCGTCGGCTCCGTCCGTGCGGGCACAGGATCTCCCGTGACGGAACGGCTCACACCTCTCGTCACGTAATCTCCCCGGTCCGTGTGACAGGCAAGCGACATGCGGAAAATCAGTGACATGTGCGCGACGAGCCACCGGTGGCGCCGCGCGGGGCGCGGCGTGCGAGGATGGGACGTCCGCGCACCGATGACGGTGGGAAACCCGCTCGTCGCAGAGGGTGCGGGGCGTGTCGGACGGTTTGCGGCGAAAGGACCGGAGCGTACGTGAGCGAGAATCAGAACCTGCTCGCGGAGCAGCGGCGCACCCTGATCCTCGACGAGGTCCGGCGCCGGGGCGGGGTCCGGGTCAACGAGCTGACCCGCAAGCTCGGCGTGTCGGACATGACGGTCCGCCGCGACCTCGACGCGCTGGCCCGGCAGGGCGTGCTGGAGAAGGTGCACGGCGGCGCGGTACCGGTGGTGGAGGCGAGCACGCACGAGCCCGGGTTCGAGGCCAAGTCGGGCCTGGAGCCGACCGCCAAGGAGGACATCGCGCGGGCGGCGGCCGAACTGGTCTCCCCCGGCGCGGCGATCGCGCTGTCGGGCGGTACGACGACCTTCGCGCTGGCGCACCAGCTGCTCGACGTTCCCGATCTCACGGTGGTCACCAACTCGGTGCGGGTGGCCGATGTGTTCCACGCGGCGCAGCGCACGTCGGGGACCCGGCAGGGCGCGGCCACGGTCGTCCTGACCGGCGGGGTGCGCACGCCGTCCGACTCGCTGGTGGGGCCGGTGGCCGACCAGGCGATCGCGACGCTCCACTTCGATCTGCTGTTCCTCGGGGTGCACGGCATATCGGTGGAGGCGGGGCTGTCGACGCCGAACCTCGCGGAGGCGGAGACCAACCGGCGTCTGGTGCAGTCGGCCCGGCGGGTGGTCGTGGTCGCCGACCACACCAAGTGGGGCACGGTGGGGCTGAGTTCGTTCGCGTCCCTGGAGCAGGTCGACACCCTGGTGACGGATTCCGGGCTGCCCGCGGGGGCACGCGCGGAGGTGTCCGAGCATCTGCGGCGGCTGGTGGTGGCGGGCGAGCCCGTGGAAGAGGCGGGGGCCGCGGACATCTGACGGCCCGGCAGCCGGCCGCCCGGTCACCGGGGCCGGGGAACTCGTCGAGGGGATACGCCCATGGTTCACCGTCTGCGCCCCGTGGGGCACGAGTTCGTCCGGGCGGCGCCCGTACGTCTGGTCTTCGGGCGGGAGATCGCCGCCGCGCCGGAGCGGGTGTACCGCGCGCTGGCCGAGGACGTGACCGGCTGGGCGGAGTGGTTCGGGGCGGTCACGCTGTCCCGCCCCCTCGACGGCGGCGCGGGGCGTGAGATCCGGCTCCGGGGCGGCACCCGGTTCCGCGAGACGGTCCTCGTGGCCGAGGAGCCCGAGGCGTACGCCTATCGCGTCGACGTGACGAACGCGCCGGGCGCCCGTGCCCTGGCCGAGGAGTGGCGGCTCACCCCGGCCGGCACGGGCACGCGGGTGCGGTGGACGTTCGCGGCCGACGGCACGGCACCCTTCCGGCTCGTGCTGAAAGCCGCCCGGCCGGGGCTGGGACGGGCGTTCCGCTCCGCGGTGACCTCGCTGGACCGCCGGCTGGCGGGGTAGCCCTCAGTCGGGCCAGACGCCGGTCCGCAGCAGGGACTCGATCGCCGCCGTGTACGGCGCGATGTCCAGGCCCTGTCCGTCCAGCCAGGCGTCCGAGTAGTACTTGTCCAGGTACCGGTCCCCCGGGTCGCACAGCAGCGTCACCACGCTCCCCCGCCGCCCGTCCGCCACCATCTCCGCGACGATCTTGAGCGCGCTCCACAGCCCGGTGCCGGTGGAGCCGCCCGCCTTGCGGCCGATGACCCGCTCCAGGGCCCGCACCGCGGCGACACTGGCCGCGTCGGGCACCTTCATCATCCGGTCGATCGCGCCGGGCACGAAGCTTGGCTCCATACGGGGCCGGCCGATGCCCTCGATGCGGGAGCCGCGGTCGCAGGCGACGTCCGGGGCGCCGGTGGTCCAGCCCTCGAAGAAACACGAGTTCTCCGGATCGGCGACACAGACGCGGGTGTCGTACTGCATGTAGTGGACGTAGCGCGCCAGGGTCGCGGAGGTGCCGCCGGTGCCGGCCGTGGCGACGATCCACGCGGGTTCCGGGAACCGCTCCGACTCCAGCTGGCGGAAGATCGATTCGGCGATGTTGTTGTTGCCGCGCCAGTCGGTGGCCCGCTCGGCGTAGGTGAACTGGTCCATGTAGTGGCCGCCGGTCTCCGCCGCGAGGGCGGCGGACGCCTCGTACATCGTGCGGGGGTCGTCCACGAAGTGGCACCGACCGCCGTGGAACTCGATCAGGCGGCACTTCTCGGCACTCGTCGTGCGCGGCATGACGGCGATGAAGGGCACGCCGATCAGCTTCGCGAAGTACGCCTCCGACACGGCCGTGGAACCGCTGGACGCCTCGATCACCGGGCGGCCCGGACGGATCCAGCCGTTGCAGAGCCCGTAGAGGAAGAGCGAACGGGCCAGCCGGTGCTTGAGGCTGCCGGTCGGGTGGGTCGACTCGTCCTTCAGGTAGAGGTCGATGCCCCACCGCTCGGGCAGCGGAAAGCGCAGCAGATGGGTGTCGGCCGAGCGGTTGGCGTCGGCCTGCACCCTGCGCACGGCCTCTTTCAGCCAGGCCCGGTAGGCGGCGTCGCTGTGGTCGACGTCGAGGGTGGCACCGGTCAGGGTCTGTTGGGGAGTGCTCACGGCAGGGCTCCTTACGCTGAGCGCCGACGGCGTCTCACGCGGCCGGTACCCCGATCATAAGCACCATCCGCACCGCCTCCCACCTGCATAAACACTCCTTTGAGCCACTCAAAGGCACCCTGGGGAGCGCAGCGTGGCGACAGGGGGGCGCATTGGCGCGAGTGCACCCCGAGCACCGGGGAACGGTGGCGCGCGCACTGGTGCTCGGCGGCGGGTGGGGGCAGACTGCACCGGCGTGAGCAGGGCCCCGTACGGGGGCACACTGGAGCTGGGCAGGAGCCGGCCCGTGGAGCACGGTCCGGCGCACCGACGCGCACAAGGGGGCGGGTGGCATGGCGGAGCCGGAGTTCACGGCCACGGGCGTGCGGATCGGCAAGCGGCTGCGTTCGCTCACCCGGGCCGGCCAGGTCCGGATCAGCGAGGGCCGGCTGGAGCTGCTCACCAGCTACGGCAGCGAGATCGACAGCGCGCCGGTGCAGGCGGTACGGGCGTCCAGGCCCTGGTTCGCGCCCGAGGACCGGGCGCTCGCGGACCTCAACGGCAACCGGTACTCGCTGACCCTGGGCGATCACGACCCCGCGCCGGGTGAACCCGGTCCGCCCGCCGCCAGCCGTTTCATCGAGGCCGTGCGCCGGGCGTCGGGGCGCGGCGCCTGAGATGTCCGTGACTTGCGTCACTTCACCTCTTACGTCACGCTGGTCTCACGTCACTCTGGGTTTACCGGCGATAACGCTGCGAACCAGCCCGCCGGCCACGACAGCAGGCGGCAGCGTCACGCAGGCGCCCTGCTGGATCCGTCTTCCGTGTTCTTCCGGACCTCACGTCGGGGAGTCGCAGCCGTGATCACTCACCCAAGCAGGCACTGCGCGGTGGAGCTCCAAGCCCTGCCGTCGCGGATCGGCCAAGTCCGCAGAATCGTATCTGCGCAGTTGCGCTACTGGCATATGGACTCGTTGATAGACCGGGCATCGCTCGGTGTGACGGAGTTGTTGTCCAACGTCCACCGGCACGCCCAGCCCGACAAGACGTGCACCGTCGAGATCGAGCTGCTGCTCGACCGGCTCAAGGTGTCGGTGCACGACCACGACCCGCGCCTGCCGGTCATGGCGGACGCGAGCCCGCTCGCCACGTGCGGGCGCGGGCTGGCGATGGTCGCCGCGATGAGCGAGAGCTGGGGCGCGGTGCCGGACGGCGAGTCCGGCAAGATCGTGTGGTTCACCCTGCCGACACCGTCCGCGACCGCCGCGCCGGCCTGGGACCGGCAACCGAGGCTCACGGCCGGCGAGCCCGCCGACCACCGCTTCGCGGAGGTCGCCCTCGTGGAACACACCACCGGGGACCACCACACCGAACGAGCCCCCGCCCGCTCCACCGTCCCCGGCTGACCGCCGCCGCACCCGCGGGCGATCGTGCCTCCCCCAGCGCCTCAAAGGCCTGGGAGGCACCCCGCAGGCGCCGGGCCGCGCAACCCGTCCCGCCCCACACCGGGGGTCATGCCGGTCATCGCGCGCCGCCCTTGCCGTGCCGGCCGAACTGCTCGTCCAGGACGGACAGTCGCCGCCAGTACTCGTCCTCGTCGATCTCGCCGGAGGCGAAGCGGTGACCGAGCACCGCGATGGGCGAGGTGTCCTCCACCGTGGGCCGTCCGGGGCCGGGCCCACGGCGTCCGCGCCACACCGTGCGGCGCAGCAGGGCGATGCCGCCGCCGATGACCAGGGCCCAGATCACGGGGAAGAACAGGATCCACGGGCCGGGCCCGCCGTCGCCGAAGTGCGCCAGGGTCTGCATGATCGTCCATCTCCTCGGATGCGCTGTCTCGTCGCTCCTTTGTGCGACATCTCCGAGCGTCGTCCCGCGAGGGGGGCCGGGGCGTCGTACGGCCGGCGGCACCGTGTGTACCTCGCGGGGAGTAC
This sequence comes from Streptomyces sp. CB02400, assembly GCF_001905725.1. GTDB lineage: Bacteria > Actinomycetota > Actinomycetes > Streptomycetales > Streptomycetaceae > Streptomyces > Streptomyces atrovirens. Next base: position 300,003 of record NZ_LIWB01000009.1, on the reverse strand, counting down.
GCGGACGGCCGCGTCCTGCCGAGGAGTGCTCGACTTCTGTAACTACTGGTATGTACAGTGCGGGTGTGAGCACCTCGGAGCGGCTGATCGAGTCCACCCGCGAGCTGTTGTGGGAGCGCGGCTATGTGGGCACGAGCCCGAAGGCGATCCTGGAGCGGTCGGGCGCGGGCCAGGGCAGCATGTACCACCACTTCAAGGGCAAGCCCGACCTCGCGCTGGCCGCGATCCGGCGGACCGCCGAGGAGATGCGGGCCACCGCCGAAGCGGTCCTCGCCGGGCCGGGCACGCCGTACGAGCGGATCGAGGCGTATCTGCTGCGCGAGCGCGATGTCCTGCGCGGCTGTCCGGTCGGGCGGCTCACCATGGACCCGGACGTCATCGCCGACGACGCGCTGCGCGCCCCGGTCGACGAGACCCTGGACTGGCTGCGCACACGGCTCACCGGGATCGTCGAAGAGGGCAGGGAGCGGGGCGAGTTCGCGCCCGTGCTCGACAGCGCGGAGATCGCCGCGGCCGTCGTCGCGACCGTCCAGGGCGGCTATGTGCTGGCCCGCGCCTCCGGCTCCCCCGCCGCCTTCGACGCGGGGGTGCGCGGTCTGCTCGCACTGCTCGCGCCGCGAGAGCGGTGACCCCGCCGGCTTCCGTCGAGGAGACCCCCGTTGCATGCCCTGCAGTACGAACTCACCCTGCCCGCCGACTACGACATGGGGATCGTCCGGGACCGGGTGGCCCGGCGCGGACACCTGCTCGACGCGTGGCCGGGCCTCGGCGTCAAGGCGTACCTGGTGCGCGAGCGCGGGGTGCACGGCTCGCCGGTCAACCAGTACGCGCCGTTCTACCTGTGGAACACCGTGGAGGGCATGAACGCCTTCCTCTGGGGCGGCGGCTTCCAGGGCATCGCCGACGACTTCGGGCGTCCCCCGGTACGGCAGTGGACCGGCCTGGCGTACGGGGAGGGGCCGGCCGCGGATGCTCCTGCCGCCGTCGCCGTACGGCACCGGCGTCCCGTGCCGGACGGGGTGCGGGTGGGTGAGGCGGCCGAGGAGGCGGTGGAGGAGTGCGGGCGGCTGGCCGGCCGGGACGGCGCGGTGCTCACGGCGGTCGCCGTGGACACCGCCCGCTGGGAACTGGTGCACTTCTCACTCTGGGCGCGGGACGCGCCCGGGGCGGACGGCGAGGTCTTCCAGGTGCTGCACCTGTCGACGCCGGAGCGGGACGCGCTGCCCCGGGGACGCCGGTGGTGAGCTCGGTCCGCACCGCCCTCGGCGACGTCCCGCCCAGCTGTTCCCCGGCGGCCCCCGGCTCCTCGGTGAGGAGTCGCGCAGCCGGCCGTGTTCCGTGAACGGGGCGGCCCGGCGGGGACGTCGCGACCGTCGCCGCCCGTTCGGTGAACGGCGGTCCCGGAATGCCGTATCCGCCGGCCCGGCTCGCGCACGCCCTGGGTGAGGAGGCGGTGGAGCGCGTCCTCAACGGGAATTCCGGCCGGGCGTCGGTGGTCAGCCGCCCGCCTGGTCGCTGTCCTTCATCGCGCCCCAGCCGTGCCAGCGCTCGACCTCGAGCCAGCCGCTGACCCTCGTCCGCTCCCGGTCCGGGTACGGGTTGCCGGTGTAGTGGCGGGAGAGGCGGTCGATGTCGGCCAGGTCCTCGTCGTCGTAGATCTCGGTCACCCGGCCGATCAGGGTGACGTGGGTGTACCAGCCGTCGCCGTCCAGGACCGTGAGGGTGACGCGGGGGTCGCGGCGGACGTGCTTCAGGCGTACCCGGCCCTCGTCGAAGTTGATCAGCGCGCGGCCGTCCTCCCACAGGTACCAGGTGGGGGTGGACACGGGTGCGCCGTCGGAGCGCAGCGTGGCCATGACGCAGGGGTTGGCCTTGCGCAGCAGGTCTTGTGCCTCGGGGGGAAGCGGGGGCTTGGACACTACGGACTCCTTCGTGCTCGCTGCTCGGCCGATCAGGTGGTGGGGTCGTCGTCGAAGCTGGCGTAGTAGGCGGCGGCCATGTCCTCGTCGCCGTGGCCTTGGGCGTCGGCCCGCTCGAACCGTCCGGCGCTCGCGGCGGCCACGTCCAGGCGGACGCCGTGCTGCTCACCGGCCCGCACGATCAGTCTGGCGTCCTTCGCCGCGGTCGTCACGGCGAACTGGGCCGGGGTCAGCCGCCCGTCGAGGATCATCCCGGCCTTGGCGCGCAGATAGCCCATGTCGAGCGGGCCGCCGGCGATGAGGTCGAAGAAGCCGTCCGGTGCGACGTCGAGGGCCTTGGCCAGGGCGAGGGCCTCACCGGCGGCGGTGGTCGCGGCGAGCACCCAGCTGTTGGCGACCAGCTTCAGACGGGTCGCGCCGGCCGCCGCGCCGTCCTCCCCGGCCCATACGGTGCGGGCGCCCACCGCGTCGAACACCGGTGCCACCCTGTCCCGGCCCTCGACCGGTCCTGCGGCGAGCACGGTCAGCTGTCCGGCCTCGGCGGGCTGCCGGGTGCCGAGGACCGGGGCGTCGTAGAAGAGCAGACCGTGCTCGCGGGCGAAGCCGGCCAGCTCGGCGACGCCCTCGATGCCCGCGGTGGTGGACTGCGCCCAGACGGTCCCGCGGCGCAGGGCGGGGGCGGCCTGACGCATCGTCTCCAGGGTGGCCGGGCCGTCGTACAGCATGGTCAGCACGGCGTCGGCGGACTCGACCGCCTCGGCGGGGGTGCCGGCGATGTGCGCGCCGTCGGCGGCGAGCGGTTCGGCCTTCGCGCGGGTGCGGTTCCAGGCCCGTACGGTGTGCCCCGCGCGGAGGAGGTTGCGGGCCATCGCCGCGCCCATGATGCCGGTACCCAGGACGCTGACGGTGAGCTTGTCGGTCATGACTCCGCTTTCTGTCTGTCGGGCTGCCTTCTCACACCAGTGCCCCAAGAGGATCGTCCAGCACCGGCTGCCAGGCCAGTTCCGCCGCGCCGACCAGGCTGTTGTGGTCCAGGGTGCAGGGGAGGATGGGGACGCCGCCGCTGCGGCCCCACAGGCTGCGGTCGGCGACGACGGCGCGGAGCCGGTCCGGGTCGGCCTCCAGCAGGGTGCGGTGCAGTCCGCCGAGGATGATCCGGTCCGGGTTGAGGATGTTCACCAGTCCGGCCAGGCCAAGGCCGAGGCGGTCGATGAGGGACTCGGTGGCGGTGCGCACCTCCGGATCGTCGTACTGTCCGCGGATCAGGTCGTCGGCCTGCTTCAGCAGGGACATCTCGGGGCCCGGCGCGCGGCCCGCCGCGGTGAGCAGGGCCAGCGGGTCCGCCTCGACGTCGAGGCAGCCGCGGCTGCCGCAGTGGCAGGGGCGGCCCTCGGGGTTGACGGCGAGGTGTCCGACCTCCAGGGCGAGACCCGAACTGCCCGAGTGCAGACGGCCGTCGAGCACCAGCGCGCCGCCCACCCCGCGGTGGCCGGTGGCCACGCACAGCAGGTCGCGGGAGCCGCGCCCGGCGCCGTGCCGGTGTTCGGCGAGGGCGGCGAGGTTGACGTCGTTGGCCGCGAAGGCGGGCCCGTCCAGGCCGGCCGCGCGCACCTGCTCGGCGAAGATCTCCCGCACCGGGGCGCCCGCCGGCCAGGCCAGGTGCAGGGGGTTGAGGGCCAGACCCTCCGGTTCGGCCACCGCCGACGGCACGGCGAGCCCGGCGCCCACGCACCGCCGTCCGGTCTCCTCCAGCAGTTCGGCGCCGGCCGCGACGACGGAGCCGAGCACCTTCGCCGGGTCGGCGTCGACGACCTCGCAGCCGGGCGCCGTGGCGACGATACGGCCGCCGAGCCCGACCAGCGCCGCCCGGAAACCGTCGGAGTGCACCTGCGCGGCGAGCGCCACGGGTCCGTCCTCGGCGACCGAGAGCCGGTGCGAGGGTCGCCCCTGCGAACCGGCCGCCGCGCCGGGCCGGGCGTCCACCCGGATCAGTCCGAGCGCCTCCAGTTCGGCGGCGACCGCGCCGGCCGTCGCGCGGGTCACGCCGAGTTCGGCGGTGAGCACCGCGCGGGTCGGCGCGCGTCCGGTGTGCACGAGCTCCAGCGCGGGTCCGAGCGCGCCGCGCCCCCGGTCCAGCCGCGTCCTCGAGGTGGTCCCTTCCCCCGCCGGCCGGGGGTCCGCCTTCCCGCTCATGAAGGCGAGTCTCCCATGATCCGCAACCCGGGGCGGACTACAGACCACTGACCCGCAGCGTGATGTTCAGTCTTCCGGCCAGTCCCAACTCGGGCGGTGCCGTGCCCGCGTGCACCCGGGGGACGCCGTGGTACGCGAGCCGGGAGGGCCCGCCGAAGACGAACAGGTCTCCGCTGCGCAGCTCCACGTCCGTCCAGGGACGGTTCCGCGTCCCCGTGTTGCCGAAGCGGAAGACGCAGCTGTCGCCGAGGCTCAGCGACACCACGGGCGCGTCCGCCTCCTCGTCGCTGTCACGGTGCATGCCCATACGGGCGTCGCCGTCGTAGAAGTTGACGAGCGCGATGTCGTACGCGGCATCACGCGCGGCGTCCGCACCCAGCGCGTCGGTCACCGCGCGGCGGCCCAGCTCGCCGAGCCGGCCGGGGAAGGGTTTCACCGGGGCGCCGTCACCGTCGACTACGGTGCGGGCGTAACCGTACGGATACCAGTGCCACCCGAGGCACACCTGCCGGGCGGTCATGGTGCCGCCGCCGGGCGTGCGGACCGTGCGCAGTCCGGCGGGCGGCCTCGCCCAGTCCCGGCAGGCGTCCAGCAGCTCGCGCTGCGCCCGCGCGTCCAGCCAGTCCGGCACGTGCACCGCGCCGGACGCGACCTCGCTCCGTGCCCGGGGGAACAGCTCGGCGTCCATGCCTCCCATCCTGCCGGACGCACCCTGAGCTGCGGCTGGGCTAGCCTGGTCGGACGATGAACGACCGTATGACGACTGCGTGGGGCGAGCCTGTGCTGGCCAGGTTCCCCGAGGATCCGCGGGACAGGCTGCGGGCCTGGGACGCGTCCGACGAATATCTCCTCAGACATCTCGCCGACCGGCAGGTCCCGCTGTCCGGCGCGGTCGTGGTCGTCGGCGACCGCTGGGGCGCGCTGGTGACGGCCCTCGCCGCGCACCGGCCGACGCAGATCACCGACTCCTGGCTCGGGCAGGAGGCGACCCGCGCGAACCTGTCCCGCAACGGCGTCGAGCCGGGCGCGGTCCGCCTGCTCACCACGCAGGATCCCCCGCCGGCCCGGATCGACGTCCTGCTCGTCCGCGTGCCGAAGAGCCTGGCACTGCTGGAGGACCAGCTGCTGCGGCTGGCGCCGGCGGTGCACGAGGACACGGTCGTCGTCGGCACCGGCATGGTGAAGGAGATCCACACCTCGACGCTGGACCTCTTCGAGCGGATCCTCGGCCCGACCAGGACCTCGCTCGCCGAGAAGAAGGCCCGGCTGATCCTCTGCACGCCCGACCCCGCGCTGGCCCGCCCCGCGAACCCCTGGCCGTACCGCTACACGCTGCCCGACGGCATCGGCCCGGTGTCGGGCGCGACGGTCGTCAACCACGCCGGCGTCTTCTGCGCCGACCGCCTCGACATCGGCACCCGTTTCTTCCTGAAGCACCTGCCCGCCGGCGAGGACGGCGGACGGGTGGTGGACCTGGGCTGCGGCAACGGCGTCGTCGGTACGGCGATGGCGCTGGCGGATCCGCGCGCCGAGGTGCTGTTCGTGGACGAGTCGTTCCAGGCGGTGGCGTCCGCACAGGCCACGTACCGGGAGAACGACGTGCCCGGACACGCCGAGTTCCGGGTCGGCGACGGCCTGTCGGGCGTACCGGCCGGCAGTGTCGACCTGGTCCTGAACAACCCGCCCTTCCACTCCCACCAGGCGACCACCGACGCCACGGCCTGGCGCATGTTCACCGGCGCCCGGCGCACCCTGCGCCGGGGCGGCGAACTGTGGGTGATCGGCAACCGCCACCTGGGCTACCACGTGAAGCTGCGACGGCTGTTCGGCAACAGTGAAGTGGTCGCGTCGGACCCGAAGTTCGTGGTCCTGAAGGCCGTGAAGCGGTAGCTCAGGACCCCGCGGGAGCCGGACCCAGCGCCTCGATGATCCCTACCACCGCACGTGTCATCGCCTCCCGGCCCACCGTGAGGTAGCCGCGGGAGTCGACCGCCTCGGGGCGGGCGGTGAGGAATTCCCTGATCGCGCCGGTCATGGCGATGTTCAGGGCCGTTCCCACGTTGACCTTGGCGATGCCGCCCGTGACCGCCGCCGCGAGTTCGTGGTCGGGGAGGCCGGAGGAGCCGTGCAGGACGAGGGGGACGTCCAGGGTGGTGGCCAGCCGTTCGAGGAGGGCGTGGTCGAGGGTGGCGGTGCGGGTGGTCATGGCGTGGGTGGTGCCGATGGCGACGGCCAGCGCGTCCACGCCGGAGTCGGTGACGAAGGCGCGGGCCCGGTCGGGGTCGGTACGGGCGCCCGGGGCGTGGGCATCCGGCGCGGCCTGCCCGTCCTTGCCGCCGATCTCGCCCAACTCGGCCTCGATCCAGAGCCCTTGGGCGTGGGCCCAGTCGACGGCGGCCCTGGTCGCGGCGAGGTTGTCGGCGTAGGGCAGCCGGGCCGCGTCGTACATCACGGAACCGAATCCGGCGTCCGGGGCCTGGCGCAGCAGGGTGTCGCTCCGCACGTGGTCGAGGTGCAGGGCGACGGGGACGGTGGCGCGTTCGGCGGCGGCGACGGCGGCGCGGGCGAGCGGGAGCAGCCGGCCGTGGCGGAACTTCACGGCGTTCTCGCTGACCTGGAGGACGACGGGGGCGTTCGCCGACTCGGCGCCGGCGATGACGGCCTCGACGTGTTCGAGGGTGATGATGTTGAACGAGGCGATCGCCGAGCGGTGGGCGGCGGCGCGGGTGACGAGCTCGCCGGTGGTGGTGAGGGGCACGGTCCGTCCTTTCCTACGGAGTTCCGTCCTTTCCCATGGGGTCAGGGCGCGAGGACGACCGAGCGGGTGAGGTGGCGGGGCCGGTCGGGGTCCAGGCCGCGGGCCGCGGCGACGGCGACCGCGAGCCGCTGGACGCGGACGAGTTCGGCGAGCGGGTCGAGGGTGCCCTCGATCCACAGTCCGCCGGTGTCCCGCACCTGCCGGGCCAGCCCCTCCGGCGCGTCGCCGAGCATCCAGGTCGCGGTGCCGGACGTGGTGATGCTGATGGGTCCGTGCCGGTACTCCATCGCCGGGTAGGCCTCCGTCCAGGCGAGGGCCGCCTCACGCATCTTCAGCGCGGCCTCGTTGGCCAGGCCGACGCTCCAGCCGCGGCCGAGGAAGGTGAACTGGGCGCGGGCCACGAGCCCTTCGGGCAGCGGGTCGGCCAGCGCCGTACGCCCGTCCTCGACGACCGCGTCGGTGTGCAGGCCCAGATGGGCGCGGAGCAGGGTGAGGGCCGTGGTGGCGAACCGGGTCTGGACGACGGAGCGTTCGTCCGCGTGGTCGAGGACGACCGTCTCGTCGGCGAGTGACATCACGGGGGTGGCCGGATCGGCGGTGACCGCGGTGGTACGGGTGCCGCCCTTCAACCGGCCCAGCAGGTCGAGGACTTCGGTGGTGGTCCCGGAGCGGGTGAGGGCGACGACACGGTCGTAGGCCCGATGGCGCGGGAACTCCGAGGCGGCGAAGGCGTCGGTCTCGCCCTGACCCGCGTCCTCGCGCAGGGACGCGACCGCCTGCGCCATGAAGTACGACGTCCCGCAGCCGACCACCGCGACCCGCTCCCCCGCCGCCGGCAGGACCGGGGCGTGGGACGGGGCCTGCGCGGCGGCGCGGCTCCAGCACTCGGGCTGACTGCTCAGTTCGTCCTCGACATGGGTCATGCCGCGCCCCCGAAGGCTCGGTGATTGTTATTGCAAGATTGAGCGAGGTTTCAAGCAAAATCAAGCATCCTGCCGAAGGTCGGGTGCGCTAGGGTCGCCGAAGACCGAAGGAGACCGAGGGGGACGACGGGAGGGCGGATGTCGCGGGACACCCGCTGGAAGACGCTGCTGGAGCTGCTCGTCGAGCGCGGCCGGCTGGACGTCGAGGAGGCGGCCGGCGAGCTGGAGGTGTCGGCCGCGACGATCCGGCGCGACTTCGACCAGCTCGCCGAACAGCAGATGCTGGTGCGCACCCGTGGCGGCGCGGTGGTGCACGGGGTGTCGTACGAGCTGCCGCTGCGCTACAAGACCGCGCGGCACGCCTCCGAGAAGCAGCGCGTCGCGAAGGCGGTGGCGGATCTCGTCGCGCCGGGCGAGGCGGTCGGGCTGACCGGCGGTACGACCACCACGGAGGTGGCGCGGGCACTGGCCGTACGCGGAGACCTCGCCTCGGGCTCGCCCGCGCTGACCGTGGTGACGAACGCGCTCAACATCGCCAACGAGCTGGCCGTGCGCCCCCAGTTCAAGATCGTATCGACCGGCGGGGTGGCGCGTGCCCAGTCGTACGAGCTGGTCGGGCCGCTCGCGGACGGGGTGCTGGGGCAGATCACCCTCGATGTGGCGGTGCTCGGTGTCGTCGCCTTCGACGCCGTGCACGGGGCGGCGGCCCACGACGAGGCGGAGGCGGCGATCAACCGGCTGCTGTGCGAGCGGGCCGAGCGGGTGATCGTGGCCGCCGACTCCAGCAAACTGGGCCGGCGGGCGTTCGCCCGGATCTGCGCCACCGAGCAGGTGGACACCCTGGTCACGGACACGGGCGCGGACCCGGGGACGGTACGCCGCTTCGAGGAGGCGGGACTGCGGGTCGTGGTGACCTGAGCCGGTCCGGCCGAAGCTGCCTAAGCTGGCACATGAGCACGGCGTGCCGGCCCAGGGAGGCTGCTATGGACGCGACGGCCAGGGGACAGGACGGGGCCGGGACGCGCCGGTACGTACCGATCGCCGACCACGGGCTGATCGGCGACCTGCGCAGTGTGGCGCTGGTGGGCACCGACGGCACCATCGACTGGTACTGCTGCCCGTCCTTCGACGCGCCGAGCGTGTTCGGCGCGATCCTGGACACCGGGCGGGGCGGCTGCTTCGAGCTGGCGGCGGCCGTGCCGGCCCGCACCAAGCAGTTCTACTTCCCCGACACCAATGTGCTGATCACCCGGTTCTTCACCGAGGACGGCGTCGGTGAGGTGCAGGACTTCATGCCGGTCGGCGGCACGCCGGTCGACGAGGCCCGGCACCGGCTGATCCGGCGGGTGCTGTGCGTACGCGGCGCCGTGCCGTTCCGGACGCTGGTGGCGCCGCGGTTCGATTACGGCTCCCGCCCGCACACCGTGCGGTTGACCGGCGGCATCGCGATCTTCGACTCCGAGGAGCTGTCCCTGGCGCTCACCGCGACCGTCCCCATGGAGACCGACGGGCCGGACGTACGGGCCGAGTTCAAGCTGGCCGAGGGGGAGACGGCGGTGTTCGCCCTGGACCAGGTCGGCCCGGAGGTGACGCCGAGCCGCTGCGAGTGCGGGGAGGCGGAGCGGCAGTTCGCCGCGACGGTGGCGTACTGGAGGCGGTGGCTGTCCTCCTCGCGGTACCGGGGCCGCTGGCGGGAGATGGTGCACCGCTCCGCCCTCACCCTGAAGCTGCTCACCTACGCGCCGACCGGGGCGATCGTGGCGGCGCCGACGACCAGCCTGCCCGAGGAGCTCGGCGGGGAACGCAACTGGGACTACCGGTACGTGTGGGTGCGCGACGCGGCGTTCTGCGTGTACGCGCTGCTGCGGCTGGGCTTCACCGAGGAGGCCGAGGCGTTCATGGGGTTCGTCTCCCGGCACATCAGTCCGGGCGACCGCAAGGCCTCCGGCCCACTGCAGATCATGTACGGCATCGACGGCCGCACCGAACTCCCCGAGCGCGAACTCGGCCACCTGGAGGGCCACCACGGCTCGGCACCGGTCCGCGTCGGCAACGCGGCGGCCGACCAGCTCCAACTGGACGTCTACGGGGCGCTGATCGACTCCATCTACCTCTACGACAAGTGGGCCGAGCCCGTCTCCAGCGAGCAGTGGGACCATGTGACGGCGCTGGTGGACTGGGTGTGCGCGCACTGGGACCAGCCCGACGAGGGCATCTGGGAGACGCGCGGCGGACGGAAGAACTTCCTGTACTCGCGCCTGATGTGCTGGGTGGCGATCGAGCGCGCCATCCGCATGGCCAACCGGCGGGGCCTGCCCGCCGATCTCCCCCGCTGGCAGTCGAGCCGCGACACCATCTACCGGCGGATCATGAGCCGCGGCTGGTCGGCGTCGCGCCGGGCCTTCGTCCAGCACGAGGACGGGGAGGTGCTGGACGCGGCGGTCCTGATGATGCCGCTGTCGAAGTTCATCGCGCCGACCGACCCGAAGTGGCTGTCGACGCTCGACTCCCTCACCGAGGACCTGGTGTCCGACTCGCTGGTCTACCGCTACGACCCGCTGGTGAGCCCCGACGGACTGCACGGCGACGAGGGCACGTTCTCCATCTGCTCGTTCTGGTACGTCGAGGCGCTGACCCGCGCCGGGCGCCTCGACGAGGCGTCCCTCGCCTTCGAGAAGATGCTGACCTACGGCAACCATCTCGGTCTGTACGCCGAGGAGATCGGCCACACCGGGGAGCAACAGGGCAATTTCCCGCAGGCGTTCACCCACCTCGCCCTGATCAGCGCCGCGTTCAATCTGGACCGGGCCCTGGGCTGAGGATCGGTGGCCGTGCGGGAGACTGCCGCGGCGGGACGCCGTCCGGCTCGCCACGGCCACGCACCTTCCCGGCCGACTGACCGGGGTGGGCGAGCCCGTGCGGATGGATCATGCGTACCGTGGGCACCTGGTGATTCGTCCACGATGCCGCCACGGGAGAGACAGATGAGCGAGCTGCCCACCACCGACCAGGACGTCACCCGTCCGCTCACCAAGCCCGTACCGCCCGCCGACGGACTGCGCAGGGTCGCCTCCGCGGTCCTCGGCGATCTCAGAGCCGTGGACGGCGCCCTGTACGCGGCGGTCGCCGCCACACCGACGCCCACGCTCGACCGGGCGCTGCGCAGGCTGTCCCACACGGCCGACCACTCCAAGATCTCGTTCGCCGTCGCCGGGGTCCTCGCGCTGAGCGGGGCGCGGCCGCGGCGGGCGGCGCTGGCCGGGGTCGGCGCCATAGCCGTGGCCTCGGCGTCGGCCAATCTGCTGGGCAAGCGACTGGTCCGCAGGGCCCGGCCGGACCGGGAGGCGGCGCGGGTGACCGTGGACCGGCACGTGCCGATGCCGACGTCGGCGTCGTTCCCCTCGGGACACACGGCGTCGGCGGTCGCGTTCGCGACGGCGGTGGGCACGGTGCTGCCCGCGGCGTCGGTCCCGTTGGGGGCGCTGGCGTGTGCGGTGGGGTACTCGCGGGTGCACACGGGTGTGCACTATCCGGGTGATGTGGCTGCCGGGGCGATTCTGGGCATCGCCAGTGCGGCCACCGCGCTGGCCGTGGGCGCGGCCCGGCTTCCGGCGTCGTACGCCCCGCACCGGATACTGTCCCTGCGCCGACCGTGACCCACGGACGCCGGCGCGGCCCGCTCCGCAGCCGCCGGTGACGGGGACCGCGCCCGGTCCGTCGAGCGCGATCCCGCGCCCGCGGGATCAGCCCGAACGAGCGATGACCTGTCCGACGACGGAGCAGCGCCTCTCGCACTGCGGACAGGTCGCCTCGCCGAAGGCATGGGTCAGGGCATGCGCCACGTCCTCGTGGCCGTCCGCCAGGGCCAGCCCGTGGAGGCGGCGGCCGAGGCCGTCGAGAGCACCGGGAGCGGCCGGGTGGAGAGGGAGGGTCTCGACACCGTCGGAGAGGGCGTAGTCCTCCGACGTGCTGAAGAAGCCCCGCTCGCCGATGACCACCCACAGCACCGCGGAGCAGTCCTCATCAGGGCATTCGAGCTCGTACTCCTCACTGATGAGGCCCCAGATCAGCTCCTCTCCCCAGTGGATGTCGCCTTCCAGGTTCAGGACCGCTTCGAGCAGGTAGCAGTAGCCGTTCCGGTCCCCGGTTGCCTGACGCCACCGGTGGGCGGCGGCCAGCAGGCGCGCGACCTCGGGCGCCCGCCGGTCCCGCAGCTCCCGGGTCTCGTACCGCTGGTCGGCCTGGACGAGGAGCGCGCCGGCCAGATGGAGCGCCGAAGCGGCGGTGTCGGCGTCGTCCCCCTCGGCCATGTCCGTCAGGGCGGGCAGCACCAGCGGATGGGACGCTTCGAGCGTGCCGTTGTGGTACAGCTCCGTCCAGAGGTCGCTCCAGGCCTGACCGTCCCGACCGGCGGCGGCACGTTCCAGCAAGGCGGCCGGCCGGCCGGAACCGGCTTCGTCCGCACGGGGACCCGGGGAGTTGTTCGTCACCTGCGACATCCAAACAGACTCGCCGATCCGACGGCACCGGGAGAGTCCCGGCGACGTCCGTGAGGGCGGCGGGTTCACTCGCCCCCGTACGGCACGGTGACCCCCGGCAGCGCGTACTCGTCCCGCCGCCCGCACATCCCGTACCCACCGTGCCGGCTGGGCTCCGCCTCGTACGCCGTCGCCCCGGTCAGATGGGCGAAGTCACCGTCCGCCAGGGCGTCCAACTGCGTGCCCGTGCGTTCCGCGGCCGCCAGCGCGCCCGCCCGCCACAACTCCCGCCACACCGGCACCCGTTCCCGCACCAGCCGCGCGGCCGCCCGCAGGAACTCCCGGTACGGTCCGTCGTCACCGGCGGAAAGCGCCTCCCGCAGCACGAGGTACCCCTCGACCGCGAGGTCCCGCCGCCGCCGCGCCGCCTCCTCCACCCGGGTGCCCGCACCGGCCGGAAGGGTCGCGGCGTCCGCGTACCGTCCGGGGTCGGCCAGCACCTCCGCCGGGAAGGTGAACACGGCGTCCCCGGCCTCCGGCAGCCCGCTGTTCTGCATCAGCACCGTGACCCGCAGACCGCCGCCCTGCACCATCCGGTGCACGGTCCCCGGCGTGAACCACGCGACCGCCCCCGGCCGCAGCGGGATGTCCCGGTATCCGCCGGAACTCAGCGTCTGCACGGCGCCCCGGCCGCCGGTGACGACGTACGCCTCCGTGCACACCGTGTGCAGATGCGGGCTCCCCCCGCACACACCGTCCGCGGCCTCCCACTCGTACGCGCTCAGGTGCGACAGCCCCACGGCCCCCGGCAGCGGCGCACCGCCCCCGCTCACCACGGCAGCCCGTCCAGGCAGGCCTCCACCCGCTCCCGGTCCCACGCACCGTCCGCGACCACGATCCGGTAGCGGTACGAGAAGGACTCCCCCGGCGGCAGCGCGAACTCCTCGAAGAACGCCCACGAGAACGCGACCGACGGTATGGGCTGCGAGCGCACGAACCAGTGCGACGGGTGGACGGCGCTCCCGTCGAGGTTCTCCGGCGCGTGCGCGAAGACGAGTGTGGAGTGACCGTCGTGTTCGTCGTGTTCGGCACTGAACGAGAGCCACGGCCCCTGCGTGCCCATGATTTCCTCGGCACCGGCACCGACGTCCGGCACCAGGACCGTACCGCCCGTGAAGTCGCGCGGCCCGCGCCACTGCAGCCCGGTGTAGCCGGCCATCTCACGGCCGGCGGTGGTGGGTGAGCCGAACTCCAGTGCCACGTCACGCAGGTTGGTGAGCCGGATCGACCAGTCCAGCACCCAGGCCCCGGCCGTCACGTCCACCGAGTGGACGCTCAGCCCGCGTTCCTCGCGCGCCCACTCGGCGCCTCCGTTCTCCACCCAGGTGAGGTCCTCGGTGCAGTCGAAGCGCTCCTCCGCGACCGCGAACACGGAGAAGCCGTCGTGCCGCATGGAACCGATCCGCTCGGGCAGCGCCAGGTAACCCCGCCCGTGCACATACGAGTTGCCGCCCCAGAAGTTCTGTCCGGACAGATGACTGGCCGTCATCTGCAGGCCCTTGTGCCAGCGGTGGTCGTTCGGCCGGTACCCGGTGACCGTACGTCCGCCCAGCGTCCGCACCGGATGGGCGTACGGCTTCCGGGACTCGAACGCCTCGGGATCGGGCCGGTAGACGTACCGCAGGATCTCCGTACCCCCCGCGGCCGTCACCACCACGGCCTCGCCGACCTCATGAGTGACGCGGATGCTCATCTCAGTGCTCCTCGGGCGCCCAGCCGGAGTGACCACCGTGCATGGCCGCGTAGAACGGATCACCGGGGCCGATCTCCCCGGCCCGCACCGGCAGCCCGGTGAACGCGGCCTTGTACAGCGCGGCGGCGAACTCGAGGGTGCTCCGCGCCTCCGCCCCGCTCCCCGGCGGTCGCGTACCGGCGTCGTAGGCGTCGAGGAGGGTGCCCAGCTGCGCCGTGTGCGAACTGGGCACGTCCTGTGAGGGCGTACGCCACGCCGCGGCACGCTCGGCGGGGACGTGCCGGGCCGGGGTGTAGGCCCAGTCGTCGTTGGCATGCCCGTACAGGTGGGTGAGTTCGACCGTCGCGTCGGCGCAGTCGACACGGATCCGGCTCACCTCGTCCGGCGAGAGCACGCTGTTGACGACGGTCGCGAGCGCGCCGCCCCGGAAGCGGACCAGGGCGGTGGAGACGTCCTCGCTCTCGGTGTCGTGGACGAGTCGCGCCGCCATGGCCCGTATCTCCTCCCACTCGCCGAGCAGGTGCAGCAGCAGGTCGTACTGGTGGATGCCGTGCCCCATGGTGGGCCCGCCGCCCTCGGTGGCCCAGCGTCCGCGCCAGGGCACGGAGTAGTACGCGCTGTCCCGGTGCCAGGTGGTCTGGCAGTGCGCGACCAGCGGGACGCCCAGCTCACCGCCGCGGATCAGCTCACGGGCGTGGACGGCGCCGGAGCCGTAGCGGTGCTGGAAGATCACGGAGGCGTACGCCCCCGAGGCCTCCTCGGTGGCCGCGATGTCGTCGTACTCGGCGAGCGACAGGCACAGCGGCTTCTCGCACAGCACCCAGGCGCCGGCCTTGAGCGCGGCCACCGTCTGCTCCCGGTGGAGCGACGGCGGGGTCCCGATCAGCACCAGGTCCGGCCGTACGGCGTCCAGCATCGCGCTCATCGAGGTGAACCCGGCGACCTGCTCCCCGGCGGTCACGCGGAAGGCGTCGAGCCGGCCCTGGTCCACGTCGACGGCGGCGACCAGTTCGGTGCGGTCGGCGTGGGCGCGCAGCGCGGGCAGATGGCCGCCGCTGACGATGGCGCCGGTGCCGACGACGGCGACACGGCGGCGGACGGGGGACAAGGACATGCGGCGCTCCTCGGAACGACGACGAAGGCAGACCGGAAAGCACCTTAGAAAGCGCTTACTCTCATGGTCGACCCTAGGCCCGCCCGCAGACAGGGACAACCCCGCGCCCCGTATTCGAGATCAACCGAAGCCAAAGCCGAAACCAAAGCCGAGTCCGAAACCCCATCCCTACGCCCGCACCCCGCCCCCCGACCGCAGCCCCCCGCCCTGCCCCAGGAACCGGTACCGCCGCTCGGGCCGCCCCGTCGCCCCGTACCTCAGCGACACCTCCACGGCACCCACGGTGTGGAAGTACTCCAGATACCGTCGGGCGCTGACCCGCGAGACCCCGGTCAGAGCGGCGCACTCGGTGGCCGACAGGGTGCCGTCGGTCTCGCGCAGGGTGCGTTCGACCAGCCCGGCGGTCTCCGCGCTCATGCCCTTGGGCAGCGCCGGGGACACCGGCCCCGTCGCACCGCCCGCCAGCACCCGGTCGACGTCCGCCTGACCGCGCACCACCGTGTCGAGCATCCGTCCCCGCTGCACGGCGTAACGCTCCAGCCGCCCCCGCAGGTCCTCGAAGTCGAACGGCTTGAGCAGATAGTCGACGACCCCGTGCCGCACCGCGCCGCGCACCGCGTCCGCCTCCCTCGCGGCGCTGATGACCATCACGTCGCAGTCGTGCCCGGCGGTCCGCAGCCGCGGAATGACATCGAGACCGAAGAGATCCGGCAGATACAGATCGAGCAGCACCAGATCGGGACGGAGTTCGTCCACGGCGGCGATGGCCTGCTCCCCCGTCCCCGCGACACCGACGACCCGGAACACGTCGAGGCGCTCGACGTAGGCCCGGTGCACCCGGGCCACCCGGAAGTCGTCGTCGACCACGAGTACGTCGATCGCGTCGGCTGTCGTGGGCGCAGGGCGATCGCCCCGACCACTGTCCATCGGCTTGCTCCTTCCGCCACCGCGTCGGTGAGGTGACCGGAACCGCCCATCATGGCCCCCACCTGCGGCTGGGGAAAGAGACGTGCGCCACTGGCGCACCCGCGCTGACGCAATGACCACAACCTCCATTGGTTCCGCAAGCGCGACAGCCCGGCGGCGCGCGGGCACCATGTGGCCCGCGTCACCCTCCCCCACAGGGCCTGGCGTGATCCCAGACGACCGACCGACAGGTGGTGGCATTCGTGCGCCTGCGCACACCCCTCGCCCTGCTCGGGGCCGCCGTGCTCGTACTCGTGGGCCCGCCGCTGCTCACGACCGGCAGCGGCACCGAGACCGGCACGCAGATCCCGGGTCTGCGCTTCATGGTTCCCAACTCGCCCGGCGGCGGCTACGACATCACGGCCCGTACGGCCGCGAAGAACGCGGAGGACGCCGGGCTCACCCACTCCATCGAGGTGTTCAACCTGCCCGGCGCCGGCGGCACCGTGGGTCTGAGCCGGCTGGTAAGCGAGCACGGCAACGGCAAGCTCGCCATGTCGATGGGGCTGGGCGTGGTCGGCGCCGTCCGCTCCAACGACGCGCCGAAGACCCTCGCGGACACCACCCCGATCGCCCGGCTCACCGAGGAGCAGGACGTCGTCGTGGTCGGGAAGGACTCCCCGTACAAGACGATCGACGATCTGATCGGCGCCTGGAAGGAGAACCCCGGCAAGCTCCCGGTGGGTGGCGGGTCCTCCCCCGGCGGGCCCGACCACCTCGCGCCGATGCTGATGGCGCGGGCGGCCGGCATCGCGCCGAAGGAGGTCAACTACATCCCCTTCGACGGCGGCGGCGAGCTGCTCGCCTCGATCCTCGGCAACAAGGTCGCCTTCGGTGTCTCCGGTGTCGGTGAGTACCTCGACCAGATCAACTCCGGTGAGCTGCGGCTGCTCGCGGTCACCGGCCCGGAACGCGTCGCGGGGCTCGACGCGCCCACCCTCCAGGAGGCGGGCTACGACGTGAACTTCACCAACTGGCGCGGCATCGTCGCCCCGCCCGGCCTCACCGACGCCGAGCGCGACAAGCTCGTACGCCTGGTGCGGGAGCTGCACGACTCCGAGGAGTGGCGGGAGTCGATGAAGCGGAACGGCTGGGACGACGCCTTCCTGACCGGCGAGGAGTTCGGCGCGTTCCTGGACTCCGAGGACAAGCGCGTGGTCTCGGTGCTGAAGGAGCTCGGACTGTGACGACCTCGACCACGGACACGGCCCCGGTGCCCGCCCCCGGACGGCGCTCCTGGCTCCGCGACCACTCCGAACTCGGCGTCTGCGCCCTGCTGCTGGCCCTCGGCGTGCTCGTCCTGGCCGACGCGCTCACCATGGACGTCGACATCACCCAGCGCGGTCCCGTGGGCCCGAAGACCGTGCCGATCGTGGTCGGTGCCGGCCTGCTCGTCATCGCCGCGCTCCTCGCCGTCGACGTGCTGCGCGGCGGCCGGGGGCAGGCCGAGACCGGCGAGGACGTCGACCTGTCCGAACCCGCCGACTGGCGCACGGTGTTGCTGCTCGCCGGGGTGTTCCTCGGCGCCGCCGTGCTCATCGAGCCGCTGGGCTTCCCCGTCGCGGGCGCGCTGCTCTTCTGGGGCGCGGCCTTCGCGCTCGGCAGCCGCCGAGTCGACCGCGATCCGCTGATCGCGGCGGTGGTCTCCTTCGTCACCTACGCCGTGTTCAACAACCTGCTCGGAGTGCCGCTGCCCGGCGGTCCGCTGATGGGAGTGCTGTGACATGAACGCCCTCAACTCCCTCATGGACGGTTTCGGTACGGCCCTCACCCCGCTCAATCTGCTCTGGGCCGCCGTGGGTGTGCTGCTCGGCACGGCGATCGGTGTGCTGCCCGGCATCGGCCCGGCGATGGCGGTGGCGCTGCTGCTGCCGGTGACGTACGGGCTCGAGCCGACCGGCGCGTTCATCATGTTCGCCGGGATCTACTACGGCGCGATGTTCGGCGGTTCGACCACCTCCATCCTGCTGAACACACCTGGTGAGAGCGCGGCCGTGGTCGCGGCCATGGAGGGCAACCCCATGGCCAAGTCGGGGCGTGGCGCGCAGGCCCTCGCGGCCGCCGCCATCGGGCACTTCACGGGCGGCATGGTCGGCACGATCCTGCTGGTGGCGCTGGCTCCGACGGTCGCCGATCTCGCGGTGGACATCGGCGCCCCGGACTACTTCGCCATCATGGTGCTGGCGTTCATCGCGGTGACGTCGGTGCTGGGTTCGTCCCGGATCCGGGGTCTGGCCTCGCTGCTGATCGGGCTGACGATCGGTCTGGTGGGCCTGGACCAGATGACCGGCCAGCAGCGGCTGACGTTCGGCTCGCTGCAACTCGCCGACGGTGTCGACGTGGTGATCGTCGCGGTGGGTCTGTTCGCGATCGGCGAGGCGCTGTGGGTGGCCGCGCATCTGCGGCGCCGGCCGCCGGACCCGATCCCGGTGGGCCGGCCGTGGCTGGGCCGCGCCGATGTGAGGCGCACCTGGAAGTCCTGGGCGCGCGGCCCGTTCATCGGCTTCCCGTTCGGCGCGATCCCGGCGGGCGGCGCGGAGATCCCGACGTTCCTGTCGTACGTCACGGAGAAGCGACTGTCGAAGCACAAGGACGAGTGGGGCAAGGGCGCGATCGAGGGTGTCGCGGGCCCCGAGTCGGCGGCGTCGGCCTCGGCGGCGGGCACGCTGGTGTCCATGCTGACCCTGGGCCTGCCGACCACGGCGGTCGCGGCGGTGATGCTGGCCGCGTTCCAGCAGTACGGCATCCAGCCCGGCCCGCTGCTCTTCGAGCGCGAACCGGACCTGGTGTGGGGCCTGATCGCCTCGCTGTTCGTCGGCATGGTGCTGCTGCTCGCCCTCAACCTGCCGCTGGCCCCGGTGTGGGCGAAGCTGCTGCGCATCCCGCGGCCGTACCTGTACGCCGGGATCATGTTCTTCGCGGCGGTGGGCGCGTACGCGGTCGGCGGCGAGGTGATCGACCTGGTGATCCTGCTGATCATCGGCCTGATCGGGTTCGGCATGCGGCGGTACGGACTGCCGGTGCTGCCCGCCATCATCGGGGTGATCCTCGGCCCGGCCGCCGAACAGCAGTTGCGCCGCGCCCTGCAGATCAGCGACGGCAGTGTCACGGGTCTGGTCGACACGCCGTTCTCGGTGATCGTCTACGCGGTCGTCGTGCTGCTGCTGGCCTGGCCGCTGGTGCGCAAGGCGCTGCCCCGGAAGGGCGCCCGGACCTGATCGAACGCGTCATTCGCCGGTCGGGGCGCGGCACACGAAGGCCGCGCCCCGACGGCGTACGGGCATCGGGGCGCCGGACCGTAATCCGTCCAGCCTCTTGACGCGTCAATGACAACAGTGGCTTGATGTCCGGCATGGGAGCGCTCCCACCTAGTCCAAGGAAGGGGAAACCATGCGCGACACCCGCCTCCTACGCTTACGCACGCTTCCGCTCCTCGGCCTGCTGGCCGCCCTGCTCCTCCCCCTCGGGCTGACCGCGCCGGGTGCGGCGGCCGCGCCGGGTGCGGCCGACCCGGTGCGCGTCATGCCGCTGGGCGACTCCATCACCGGGTCGCCTGGCTGCTGGCGGGCCCTGCTGTGGAACCAACTGCTGGACGCCGGGCACACGGACATCGACTTCGTCGGCACCCTGCCCACCCAGGGCTGCGGCGTGGCGCACGACGGGGACAACGAAGGGCACGGCGGCGAACTGGTCACCAACGTGGCGGACCAGAACCTGCTTCCCGCACGGCTGGCGGCGACGCTGCCGGACATCGTTGTCATGCACTTCGGCACGAACGACGTCTGGAGCAGCGTCTCCCCCGACCGCATTCTCACCGCCTACACCAAGCTCGTGGGACAGATGCGGGAGTCCAACCCGGACATGCGGGTCCTCGTCGCCCAGATCATCCCCATGAACCCCAGCACCTGCGCCGCCTGCGCCCAGCGCGTGGTCGACTTCAACGCCCGTGTTCCCGCGTGGGCCGCGGCGACGAGCACCGACCGCTCCCCGGTGACCGTGGTCGACCAGTGGACGGGGTTCGACACGGCCACCGACACCTATGACGGCGTGCACCCGAACGACGCCGGCAACGAGAAGATCGCCGCACGCTGGTTCCCGGCCCTGTCCGCGCTTCTCGGCCAAGGCGTCCCGGGTGATCCCGACGACCCGGACGAGCCGGGTGGCGCCACCTGCACCGCCTCCTTCCGGGCGGTCTCCACCTGGCAGGGCGGCTACCAGGCCGAGGTGACGGTACGCAACACCTCCGCCGCCCCCGTCAAGGGCTGGACGGTGACGGTCGTACCGGCCGACGGCGCACGCGTCGGCCAGCTCTGGAACGGCACCCTGAGCACGGCCGCCGACGGCACGGCCACCGTCACCAACGCGAACTGGAACGGGGCCCTCGCCCCCGACGCGAGCGCCGCCTTCGGCTTCATCGCCACCGCCCCGGCAACCTCCTCGGTCCCGGCGGCGACCGTCGACTGCACGGCCACCTCCTGACCGCACGGCGCACAGCAAGGACAACCGACCGCACCCCCACTGGAGCCGCCATGAGACCCCGTACGCCCGCCTCCCCACGAGCCGTCGGCCTTCTCGCCGCCCTCCTGGGACTCCTCCTCCCGTTCCTCGCCTTCACCACTCCGGCGCACGCGGCGCCCACCGGGTTCCGCGTCGAGAACGGCCGGCTCCTCGAAGCGTCCGGGAACGACTTCGTGATGCGCGGCGTCAACCACGCGCACACCTGGTACGCCGACCGGACCGGCTCGCTGGCCCACATCAAGGCCAAGGGCGCCAACACCGTGCGCGTCGTCCTCTCCAGCGGCGACCGCTGGACCCGCAACGACGCCGCCGACGTGGCCGACGTCGTCGCGCAGTGCAAGCAGAACCGGCTGATCTGCGTCCTGGAGGTGCACGACACCACCGGCTACGGCGAGCAGAGCGGAGCGGCCACCCTCTCCCGGGCCGCCGACTACTGGATCAGCGTCCAGAGCGCCCTGGCCGGCCAGGAGGACTACGTCATCGTCAACATCGGCAACGAGCCGTACGGCAACACCGGTTACACGGCTTGGACGGCCGACACCAAGGCGGCGATCCAGAAGCTGCGCGACGCCGGGTTCGACCACACGCTGATGGTCGACGCCCCCAACTGGGGCCAGGACTGGGCGTTCACCATGCGGGACAACGCCGCCTCGGTCTTCGCCGCCGACCCGGACGCCAACACCGTGTTCTCCATCCACATGTACGGCGTCTTCGACACCGCCGCCGAGATCAGCGACTACCTGGGACGCTTCGTCTCGGCGAAACTCCCCATCGTGGTCGGCGAGTTCGGGCACAACCACTCCGACGGCGACCCCGACGAGGACACCATCCTGGCCGTCACCCAGCAGCTCGGCCTCGGCTACCTCGGCTGGTCCTGGAGCGGCAACGGCGGCGGCGTCGAGTACCTCGACATGGTCACGAACTTCGACCCGAACCAGCTCACCAGCTGGGGCGAGCGCCTCTTCAACGGCGCCAACGGCATCGCGGCCACGTCCGAGGAAGCCGCGGTCTACGGATCCGGCCCGGGTGACGACACCACGGCCCCGACCGCTCCCGGCACCCCGGCCGCCTCAGCGGTGACCGCCTCGTCCGCGACCCTCACCTGGGGCGCCGCCAGCGACGCGAACGGTGTCACGGGTTACGACGTCGTACGGATCAGCGGCGGCGCGGAGACCGTCCTCACCACGACGGCCGGCACCTCCGCCACCGTCACCGGCCTCACCGCGGACACGGCCTACACCTTCGCCGTCTACGCCCGGGACGCCGCCGGCAACCGCTCGCAGCGCTCCGCCACGGTGACCGTCACCACGTCCTCCGGCGGCACGACGGGCGCCTGCGAGATCGGCTACCGGGTGACCGGCGAGTGGCCCGGCGGCTTCCAGGGCGAGGTCACCGTCCGCAACACCGGCAGCTCGGCGGTCAACGGCTGGACGCTGACCTGGACCTTCCCGGCCGACCAGCGGATTACCAACATGTGGGGCGGCACGCCGACGCAGAGCGGTTCCGCAGTCAGCGTCGCCTCCGCCTCGTACACCGCGTCGATCCCAGCGTCCGGCTCGGTCTCCCTGGGCTTCACGGCCTCGCGGACCGGCGCGAACCCCAGCCCCACGGCGTTCGGCCTGAACGGCGCGGACTGCTCCGTGGCCTGACGGACCGCTGCCCGGAAGGCGTCCTCCCCCCCTTCCGGGCAGCCGACCACCCCGGCCGGCTCAGACGAGGTGGGCGAAGACCACCAGGTTCTCGGTGTAGTCCTTGGCGGCATGGTCGTAGTCCCCGGCGCAGGTGATGAGCCGCACCTGGGCGTCGGGGGTGTCGGCGTACACGCGCTCGTCGGGGAAGTCGTCCTTCTCGAAGGACTCCGTCTCGTCCACCACGAACGTCGCCTTGCTGCCGTCGGCGCGCAGCACCCGGAAGCGGTCGCCCTTCTCCAGTTCGCTGAGCCGCGCGAACACGGCCGGGGACGTCGTCGTGTCCACGTGCCCGGCGATGATCGCCGTACCGCGTTCGCCCGGGGAGACGCCCTTGGCGTACCAGCCGACCAGGTTGGTGTCGTGGGGCGGCGGCGGCTCGAGCCGGCCCTTGCTGCCGATGGCGAGGTCGGTGAAGGGGGCGTCGACGTCGATGGCGGGGATGAGCAGTCGCTTCGGCTCGGAGCGCGGCAGGTGCTCGGCCGCCGGTCCACGGGTGGCGGGCTCGCCGGCGGCCGGGGTGCTCGCGGCGGGGGTGGACGGTGCGGCGGAGACCGCGGATGCCGCGCGCGGCCCGTGCGCGTCGTCGGGAGGGTCCTCCCCGCCGCCCATCAGCGTCATGGCCAGCAGCAGGCCGGCTCCGCTCCAGAAGACCGCCGTCATGGCGGCGCGCAGCCTCCGCCGCGTCGGCGACGCCTGATCGGTTTCGAGGGGGGAAGGGGGACTGGCCGGCATCGGGGGGACCACCTCATTCGGACACGGCACACGGACGAGCGAGCGGGGCCGTCATGACGCGCGGGGCACGTACGACGGCCCCGTCTATGGAGCCGGGCATGGCTCAGGCCACGCTCCCGGCGACCTTCTTGCGGCGCAGCGCGTATGCGCCGGCGCCGAGGACCGCCAGTGCGGCCAGACCGCCCGTGGTGACACCGGGCTCGGCGAGCCCGCCGCCACCGGTGTGCATCCCGCCGCGCGGCTTCTCCTCCTTGTTCCACTCCTTGTCCTGCTTGCCGCCGTAGGACTCCTCGCTGCCCGAGTCGTCCTTCTCCTTGTACGTCTCGGGGTCGTACTTCGGGTCCTTGGCGGTGCCCCAGTCCTCCTCGCCCACGACGGTCAGGGCCCCACCGCCCGTGTGCACGCCGCCGTGCGGCTTGTCGTGCTTGCCGTCCTTGTCGTGCTCCTTGCTGTCCTTGCTCTCCTTGTCGTACTCCTTGCTCTCCTTGTCGTACTCCTTGCTGTGAGAAGACTTGTCGTAGCCCCCGTCGCCCGAGTGGTCGGCGTAGGCTGCGGGCGCGGCGATGGCGAGGGCCGCCGTGGCCGTCGCGGTGGCGAGCACCATGCGGGCAGAGCGCATCTGGGAGTCCTTCCACGGGAGACTGGGCAGCTGACTCCTCGTCAGCACGGATGTCCCGGTCTCCGGCATGATCCACGCTTGTTCATGGCGCCCGGTCCCACCATCCGGGACGATCACACGGGTTAACGCCCCCACTCCTCCGGCGGCACACCGGCCGTGTCCGCCCCTTTCCGGCCTCTCTTGCCGCAGGTCGCGACACCGCCTAGCCTGACTTTGTGCCGCTGATAAACAAAACCCGTTCGCACAGTGTGGTGCCGGGTACCGACCTCGTCCGACTCCGTCTCGCCCTGACCGCCTTCTTCGCCCTCGACGGCTTCGTCTTCGCCGGCTGGGTGGTGCGCATCCCCGCCATCAAGGAACAGACCGGCGCCTCCGCGAGCGCCCTCGGCCTGGCCCTGCTCGGCGTCTCCGCCGGGGCCGTGATCACCATGACGCTCACCGGCCGCCTGTGCCGCCGGTACGGCAGCCATCTCGTCACCGTCGTCTGCGCGGTCCTGCTCTGCCTGAGCGTCGGGCTGCCCCCGCTGACCCATTCCGCCCTCGCGCTCGGCACCGTACTGCTGCTGTTCGGCGCGGCGTACGGCGGGATCAACGTCGCCTTCAACAGTGCCGCCGTCGATCTGGTGGCCGCGCTGGGGCGGCCCATCATGCCGAGCTTCCACGCCGCGTTCAGTCTGGGCGGCATGATCGGCGCGGGGATGGGCGCCCTGGTCGCCGGTTCGCTGTCGCCCACCCGGCATCTGTGGGGGCTCGCCGCCGTGGGGCTGCTCGTGACGGCGGTCGCGGGGCGGGCGCTGATGCGGTGCGAGCCGCTGACCCCGGCGGACGCGGGACGGACCGAGCAGGGCGCCCCGCGCCGGCCGGACCGCCGTACCCGCGCGCTGGTGATCGTCTTCGGGCTCATCGCGCTGTGCACCGCGTACGGCGAAGGGGCGCTGGCCGACTGGGGCGCGCTCCACCTGGAGGAGGACCTCGGCGCCTCGCCGGGTGCCGCGGCCATCGGGTACTCCTGTTTCGCGCTGGCCATGACGGTCGGGCGGCTCTCCGGGACGACGCTGCTGGAACGGCTGGGCCGGACCCGTACCGTCCTCGCCGGCGGTACCACCGCGGCGGCCGGCATGCTGCTCGGCGCGCTCGCGCCGTCCCTGTGGGCGGCCCTGCTCGGTTACGCGGTCACCGGCCTCGGACTCGCGAACCTGTTCCCCGTGGCCGTCGAGCGGGCGGGCGCGCTCGCGGGCGCCGGCGGGGTCGCCACCGCCTCCACCCTGGGCTACGGCGGCATGCTGCTCGGTCCGCCCGCGATCGGCTTCATGGCGGACTGGTTCAGCCTCCCGGCCGCGCTGACCAGCGTGGCGGTCCTGGCGGCGGTGGCCACCGTCATCGGCTTCGCCACCCGCCACGTACGCGCGGACTGATCCCGTACGGTCCCCCGGCCGGCCGGGTGGCGACGGTCCCCCGGCCGACCGGGGGCGGGTGGCGGTGGGGCGGGCCGGATCGGAGTCGCGGTGCCGGGGTACCCGGGTGGTGGCGTCCGCCGGTCCTCCGTCGGCGGGCGCCGACCGCACGACCGCCCCTCCACGGACATGGGAGAGACCGTGACCGAGCAGCAGAATCCCGTCGAGCAGCACCCGACCCCCGACTTCCCGTCCCAGGACCAGCCGCATCCCGGCTGGACCGGCCCCATGGATCCGCCGCCGGACCACGGGGAGGACTCCTACCGGGGCAGCGGCCGGCTGGCGGACCGCAAGGCCGTGATCACGGGCGGGGACTCGGGGATCGGCCGGGCGGTCGCCCTGGCGTTCGCCCGCGAGGGCGCCGACGTGGTCTTCACGTACCTGGACAGCGAGAAGGACGACGCCGCCGAGACCGTGCGGTGGGTGGAGGAGGCCGGCCGACGGGCCGTGCCCGTCGCGTGCGACGTGCGGGAGGAGGAGAACTGCCGGGCGCTGATCGACCGCGCGGTCTCGGAGTTCGGCCGGATCGACGTCCTGGTGAACAACGCGGCGTACCAGATGTCTCAGCCCGACGGCATCGAGGCGATCTCCACCGAGCAGTTCGACCGCGTGATGCGGACCAACCTGTACGGCATGTTCTGGCTGTGCAAGCTGGCCGTGCCGCACATGCGGGAGGGCGGCAGCATCATCAACTCGGCCTCCGTGCAGGCCTACAAGCCGAGCCCGCACCTGCTGGACTACGCGACCACGAAGGGCGCCATCGTCACGTTCACCCAGGGGCTGGCGCAGATGCTGATCGAACGGGGGGTCCGGGTCAACGCCGTGGCGCCGGGGCCGGTGTGGACGCCGCTGATCCCGGCGACCCTGCCGGACACCGCGGAGTTCGGCAAGCAGGCGCCCATCGGACGTCCGGCCCAGCCGGCCGAGATGGCCCCGGCGTACGTCTTCCTCGCCTCGCAGGAGGCGTCGTACATCACCGCGGAGATCGTGAACGCGACCGGCGGGACCCCGCTCCCGTAGGGCCCGGGCAGGCGTCCGTACGGCAGACTCCTGCCCATGGACACTGCCTGGTTCCTGGAAACACTGGAGAAAGAGGGCCAGTTGCTGGCCGACGCCGCGGAGCGGGCGGGCACGGACGCCGCCGTGCCGACCTGCCCGGGGTGGCGTACGCGGGACCTGGTGCGGCACACCGGTGCGGTGCACCGGTGGGCCGCGGCCTTCGTCGCGGACGGGCACACCGCGCCGCGCCCGATGGGTGAGCACCCCGTACTGGACGGCCCCGCGCTCGTGGCCTGGTACCGCGACGGCCACCGCCGCCTGGTGGACACCCTGACGGGCGCGGCGCCCGACGTGGAGTGCTTCACCTTCCTGCCCGGACCGCCCTCCGCCCTCGCGTTCTGGGCCCGCCGGCAGGCGCACGAGACGACCGTCCACCGGTTCGACGCCGAGTCGGCGCGCGGCGGCACCCCGTCGCCGGTCGCCACGGATTTCGCCGTGGACGGCGTCGACGAGCTGCTGCGCGGGTTCCACGCGCGGCCCAGGAGCCGGGTGCGCACCCAGGCGCCCCGCGTCCTGCGGGTGCGCGCGACCGACGCGGACGCGGTGTGGACCGTACGGCTGTCCCAGGAGCCGCCGGTGACCGCCCGGGGCGCGGACGGGGACGCGGAGTGCGAACTCGCCGGACCCGCCGAGCAGTTGTACCTCGCGCTGTGGAACCGGGTGCCGGTACCGGCGGTGTCGGGTGATCCGGAGCTCGCCGCGCTCTGGCGGGAGACGTCCGCCGTGGTCTGAGGACCCCGCCGCTCAGCCGTCCGAGAGCATCCGGGCCAGCACCGCGCGCTGCACGGGCAGTACCTCGCCGTGCAGCGCGCGCCCCTTCGCCGTGAGCGACACCCGCACTCCCCGCCGGTCCTCCGGGCACGTCCCGCGCTCGGCGAGGCCCTCCTTCTCCAGCCGGGCGACCAGCCGGGAGAGGGCGCTCTGGCTCAGATGGACGTGCTCGGAGATCTCCTGGACGCGGTAGGAGCAGCCGCCCGGCCCGGGGCCCTGCGCGAGGATGTCGAGGACCTCGAAGTCACTGGCGCACAGGCCGTGTCCGTGCAGGGCGCGGTCGATCTCGCACTGGGTGCGCGCATGCAGCGCGAGCACGTCCCGCCACCGTTCCACGAGCGCCTGTTCGGCCTGCTTCGCCGCCATGGGCGCACCGTAGCAGGCATGCGCGTACGAGTCTCCCGAGCACACCTTCTCCACTCGCCGCCTCCGTCCCCGACGGACACCGGGCCCCGGCTGCGGAGCAGCTTGCCGGGGCTCTGTGGCTCGAGGGCGGCCGGTCCGTGGGCGTGGCCGGGTTCCTTGCCCGCCGTGGCGCACGTCTGTTTGACTCCTTGGGTGACCGGATGCAGGGGGCGGGCGTG
The DNA here is from genome assembly GCF_001905725.1 of Streptomyces sp. CB02400. Classification (GTDB taxonomy): domain Bacteria; phylum Actinomycetota; class Actinomycetes; order Streptomycetales; family Streptomycetaceae; genus Streptomyces; species Streptomyces atrovirens. The sequence continues at coordinate 272,471 of NZ_LIWB01000009.1, read as the reverse complement.
ACGGGGTACGGGGGGCGGCGGAGTCCGGCCGAGCGGGACGCGATCACCGTGGAGATCGGGTACGCGCTGTGCAGCGCGGCGTTCGCGGCGGCGGTCGTCCTCGGGGCCGTGGCGGGACCGGCGCTGCTCTTCGAGCTGCCGGGCCCCTTCGAGACGGTGCTGCGCCGCACCGGAGCACTGCTCGCGACGGTGCTGTTCGCCGTCCGCACGGTGGCCGTGCTGGTCCGGTTCCGGCGGGCGGATCAGCCCAGCCAGCCGGGCCGTACCAACCCCGACTCATAGGCCAGCACGACCAGTTGGGCCCGGTCACGGGCGCCCAGTTTCACCATGGTGCGGCTGACGTGGGTCTTGGCGGTGAGCGGGCTGACGACCAGACGGCGGGCGATCTCCTCGTTGGACAGGCCGATGCCGACCAGCGCCATGACCTCCCGCTCCCGCTCGGTGAGCCCGGACAGGGCGTCGGCGGCGGCCGGTTCCTTGGAACGGGCCGCGAACTCCGCGATCAGCCGGCGCGTCACCCCGGGCGACAGCAGCGCGTCACCGTCGACCACCGCCCGCACCGCGCGCAGCAGTTCCTCCGGCTCGGTGTCCTTGACCAGGAAGCCCGAGGCTCCCGAGCGGATCGCCTCGAAGACGTACTCGTCCAGCTCGAAGGTGGTGAGCATGACCACCTTCACGTCCCCCAGCCCCGCGTCCCCGGTGACCCGGCGGGTCGCGGCGAGACCGTCGAGCGCGGGCATCCGGATGTCCATGAGCACGACGTCGGGCCGCAGTTCGCGGATCAGCCGCACCGCCTCCTCGCCGTCGGACGCCTCCCCGGCCACCTCGATGTCCGGCTGCGCGTCCAGCAGCGCGCGGAATCCCGCCCGGACCAGTGACTGGTCGTCGGCGAGCAGTACACGGATCACCGGTCCTCCTCGGCCTCGATCGGCAGTACGGCGAGCACCCGGAAGCCGCCGTCCGGGCGCGGGCCCGCCTCGATGGTGCCATCCAGCGCGGCGGCCCGCTCCCGCATCCCGGCGAGCCCGTTCCCGCTGCCGCCCGCGTCGGCGCCGGTGGCGGGCCCGTCGTCGTCGACGCGCAGCCGCAGCCGCCCCCCGCCCCGTTCGATCCGCACCCGCGCCTCGCGCGAGCCCGAGTGCCGTACGACGTTGGTGAGGGCCTCCTGGACGATGCGGAAGGCGGCCAGGTCCGCGCCGGGCGGCAGGTGCGGCGGCTCCCCCTCGACCGTCACGGTGAGGCCCGCGCTCGCGGCCTGTTCCACCAGCTCGGGCAACCGGTCCAGGCCGGGCGCCGGGGCGCGCGGCGCGGCGCCCGGCGCGCGCAGCGTGTCGAGCACCTGACGCACCTCCCCGAGCGCCTCCTTGCTCTTGGCCTTGATGGTGGTGAGCGCGCTGCGCGCCTGCTCCGGGTCGCTGTCCAGCAGGGCGAGTCCGACGCCCGCCTGCACATTGATGACGGAGATGCTGTGCGCGAGGACGTCGTGCAGTTCGCGGGCGATCCGCAGCCGCTCCTCGTCCGCGCGCCGCCGTGCCGCCCGGGCCCGCTCGGCCCGCTCCCGCGCCCACTGCTCGCGGCGGGTCCGGACCAGTTCCGACACCGCCGCGAGCGCCACCACCCAGGTGGCGATCACGATCTCCTGGTTCCAGGAGGGCGCCCGGTCACCGGAGGGCGGCAGCCATCCGTACAGCACATGGGCGATCAGCACATGTCCCGCCCAGAACGTCCCCATCGCCGCCCACGCGGCATGCCGGTGCCCCGAGACGATGGCGCTGAAGCAGGCGACGGCGACGGTGAGGAACACCGGTCCGTACGGATATCCGGCCCCGGCATAGAGCAGAACGGCGGCCACGGTGCCGAACACGACGGGTACCGGGTGACGCCTGCGCCACAGCAGGACCGCGCCCGCCAGGAACAGCAGGACCCGCCCGAGGGGGTCCAGGGCGACCCGCTCGCCCTCCTGGGCGTGCTCGGCGAAGCCGGAGCCGACCAGCACGAACACCGTGAGCAGCACGGTGGAACGCCAGGGCCACCGGGGGCGCCGGTTCTCGCCGCCGTCGGCGGCTGCGGCTCCATGGGCTCCGGAGGCCCCGTCGTCCTCGTGGGCCCGGCGGATCCCGCCGGGCGGGCCGTGCCGGAGCGGCCGCCCCGGGCGCCACCACCCCGGCGGCCCGCCGCCGGGTCCGCGCTGCTCGTCCATGTCCGTCACGCTAGACGCCGGGCGCCCGGTGCGACGTCAGCCCGGCGTGGTGGTCACACGTACTCCCGGCGGAGTACGCCCGTCCGCCCTGCCTCCTACGACGACTCGGCGGCGGGCCCGCCCGGCGTGGCCACGGGACCCTGCTGCGGGTACACCAGACCCACGGTGTGCGCGAGCTGTCCCACCGCGTGGCGGAAGAACGTGTCGCGGTCCTCCACCACCCGGTTGAACTGCCCGAACAGCTCGAACCCGATCAGCCCGAACAGCTGGGCCCAGGCGGCCACCATCGTCGCCACCACCTCGGGCGGCAGGTCGGGGGCGAGGTCGGCGGCCATGCGCACGGCCTCGGGCCTCAGCTCGGCCGGCAGCGGGGGCTTGGCGAGGCCGAGGCCCTGGTGCGCGTCGCGGAGGATGCCGATGGCGACGAGGGCGGAGCGGGCGGCGGCCGGAACGGTCGTCTCGGGCGCGGTGTAGCCGGGCACCGGTGTGCCGTAGATCAGCGCGTACTCGTGCGGGTGCCCGAGCGCCCAGCCGCGCACGCCCTCGCACACGGCGGTCCAGCGCCGCACCGGTCCGACGTCGGCGGCCGCGTCCCGGGCCGCTTCGGCCGCCGCGCCGAGGGAGTCGTAGGCGTCGATGATGAGCGCGGTCAGCAGGTCGTCGCGGCTGGGGAAGTAGCGGTAGAGCGCGGAGGAGGCCATGCCGAGCTCGCGGGCGACGGCCCGCAGCGAGAGCTTGACGGCACCCTCCTTCGCGAGCTGTCTGCGGGCCTCTTCCTTGATGGCCGCGGTGATTTCGATCCTGGCCCGGGCGCGGGCGCCATGTGCGGTGCTGCTCATGCGGACCAGTGTTCCACGAATCCAGAGCAGTGCACACAAACGAGATCGGTGCACCCAGACGAGATCGGCGTGCGCAAGCGAGAGCGATGTACGCAAATGAGAGCGACGCACGTAAAAAAGAGCGGCGCACAAAAACGAGAGCAGTGCTCTTGCTTTGCCGCACCGACATCATGCAGACTGAAGGCACACCGCGAGAGCAGCGCTCACAAAAGAGAGCAGCGCTCTCGCCACCACTCCGACCTGGGGGTCACCGATGTCGTCGTCCACGCCGTACTACCTCAAGGGCAGCCCCATGGCCATCCGGCTCAACAGCGTCATCGGCTGGCTGGCCCGACACGGCGTCAGCCTCGCCGGAACCGCGGAGATGTCCGTCCGCGGCCGCAAGAGCGGACGGATGCAGCGCATCCCGGTCAACCCGCACACCCACGACGGCGGGCAGTACCTGGTCTCGGCACGCGGTCACTCCCAGTGGGTGCGCAACATGCGCGCCGCCGGCGGCGGGGAACTGCGCGTGGGACGCAAGGTCCGCGCCTTCACCGCCGTGGAGCTTCCCGACGAGGAGAAGCTCCCGATCCTGCGGACCTACCTGGAGAAGTGGGGCTGGGAGGTGAACCAGTACTTCCAGGGGGTCACCGCCCGGTCCTCCGACGAGGAGATCGTCGCGGCCGCCCACGACCACCCGGTCTTCCGGATCACGGTCAGGAGCTGACCTCGTCGCCCGCGGGACGCCGGTCCAGCGCCATCAGCGCGCGGTGCGCCAGCGGGTGGGTGCGGACCAGCTCGCCGAGCGTCGTCGAGCCCTGCGTGATGTCCTTGAACGCCTTCCACGCCGGGCGGAAACCGGTGAGGACCGCGTGGAACACCCCCGGACGCCGTTCGAACGCGGCCAGCATCCGCTTGCCGACGCTCATCTCCACGCCGAGCCCCGCCTTGACGGCGAAGGCGTAGTTCAGCGCCTGCCGGCGCGTGTCCACGGCGTCGTGCGCCTCGGCGATCCGCACCGCCCACTCCCCCGCCAGCCGGCCCGAGCGCAGCGCGAAGGAGATGCCCTCGCGGGTCCACGGCTCCAGCAGCCCCGCCGCGTCCCCGCACACCAGCACCCGGCCGCGCGACAGCGGCGAGTCGTCGGCGCGACAGCGGGTCAAGTGGCCGGAGGAGATGCTCGGTTCGAAGCCGGCGAGGCCGAGCCGCCCGATGAAGTCCTCCAAGTAGCGCTTGGTCGCGGCGCCTTCACCCCGCCGAGAGATCACACCGACGGTGAGCGTGTCGCCCTTGGGGAAGACCCAGCCGTAACTGCCGGGCATCGGGCCCCAGTCGATGAGCACCCGCCCCTTCCAGTCCTCGGCGACCGTCTCCGGCACCGGGATCTCCGCCTCCAGGCCCAGGTCGACCTGGTCCAGCTTGACGCCGACGTGGGCCCCTATGCGGCCCGCGCTGCCGTCCGCGCCGACCACGGCCCGCGCCAGCACCGTCTCGCCGCCCTGCAGGACGACGGCGACCGTGCGCCGGTCCGGTACGGCAGAGCCGTGCTGCTCCACCCGCTGCACGGCGACGCCGGTGCGCAGCTCGGCGCCCGCCTTCTGCGCGTGCTCCACGAGCTGCTGGTCGAACTCGGGCCGGTTGATCAGCCCGAACAGCATCTGCCGGGAGCGGCGGGTACGGGTGAAGCGGCCGTTGTGGGAGAACGTCACCGCGTGCACCCGGTCCTTGAACGGAAGCTCGAAGCCGGGAGGGAGCGAGTCACGGGAGGGGCCGATGATGCCGCCGCCGCACGTTTTGTAGCGCGGCAGCTCCGCCTTCTCCAGCAACAGCACGCGCCGCCCCGCGACCGCCGCCGCGTAGGCGGCCGAGGCCCCCGCGGGTCCCGCGCCCACCACGACGACGTCCCACACCTGCTGTACGTCGTCCGCCGAAGAGTTCTCGCTGCTCACGATGGTCTACTGCTCCCGATCCAGCCGCCTGCCGCTGATGTCCTCCCGCATCCTACGGCGGCGATCACCTCGGACCACTGTGGGAGGATCGGCGGCGTAAGTGCCCCGTACACGGGTCCTCACGCACACCGCACGATCATCTCGTACAAAGAAGTACGCAGAAGTTCCAACGTCGCACCCACAAGGAGCGTGCCCATGTCGTCGAATCCGGTCGCCGCGACCGTCGCCTCGCTGATGCCCAGGGCGAAGGAGGAGCTCACCGAGCTGGTGGCCTTCAAGTCGGTGGCGGACTTCGGCCAGTTCCCGCGCGAGGAGAGCGAGGGCGCCGCGCGGTGGATCGCCGACGCGCTCACCGCCGAGGGCTTCCAGGACGTGGCGCTGCTCGACACCCCGGACGGCACGCAGTCGGTGTACGGCTGCCTGCCGGGCCCGGAGGGCGCCAAGACCGTGCTGCTGTACGCGCACTACGACGTGCAGCCGCCGCTGGACGAGGCCGGCTGGGCCACCCCGCCCTTCGAGCTGACCGAGCGCGACGGCCGCTGGTACGGGCGCGGGGCCGCCGACTGCAAGGGCGGCGTGATCATGCACCTGCTGGCGCTGCGGGCGCTGAAGGCGAACGGCGGCATACCGGTGCACGTCAAGGTGATCGCCGAGGGTTCGGAGGAGCAGGGCACCGGCGGCCTGGAGCGGTACGCCGAGGACCACCCCGACCTGCTGACGGCCGACACGATCGTGATCGGCGACGCGGGCAACTTCCGCGCCGGTCTGCCGACGGTCACCTCCACCCTGCGCGGCATGACGCTCGTCCGGGTGCAGGTCGACACCCTGGCGGGCAACCTGCACTCCGGCCAGTTCGGCGGGGCCGCGCCCGACGCGCTGGCCGCGCTCGTCCGCGTACTGGACTCGCTGCGCGCCGAGGACGGCAGCACGACCGTCGACGGGCTGGCCGGCGACGAGGCGTGGGACGGACTGCAGTACGACGACGAGCAGTTCCGCATGGACGCCAAGGTGCTGGACGGTGTGGAACTGATCGGTTCCGGCACGGTCGCCGACCGCATCTGGGCGCGCCCGGCGGTGACCGTGCTCGGCATCGACTGCCCGCCGGTGGTCGGCGCCACGCCGTCGGTGCAGGCGAGCGCCCGCGCGCTGATCAGCCTGCGGGTGCCGCCGGGCGTCGACGCGGCCGAGGCGACGAAGCTCCTCCGGGCGCACGTGGAGGCTCACACGCCGTGGGGTGCGCGGGTGAGCACCGAACAGATCGGCCAGGGGCAGGCGTTCCGCGCGGACACCACCAGCCCGGCCTACCAGGCCATGGCCGACGCGATGGCGGTGGCGTACCCGGGGCAGGAGATGCAGTACGCCGGCCAGGGCGGCTCGATCCCGCTGTGCAACACCCTCGCCGCCCTCTACCCGAAGGCGGAGATCCTGCTCATCGGCCTGAGCGAGCCGGAGGCGCAGATCCACGCGGTGAACGAGAGCGTGTCTCCCGACGAGCTCGAGCGGCTGTCGGTCACGGAGGCGCTGTTCCTGCGCAACTACGCGTCCGGCGCGAGCTGATCGCCGTGGTCCGTCGCTCTGCCCGCGGGCAGAGCGACGGACCACGGGCGGGACCCTGCCCTGCCCTGCCCAAGACGGACAACTCCCTGACACGGCTGAGCGTTCGGACTCTCCCGAAGGGAAGAGGCCGCGCCGTCCGCCTCGGGCACCCCGCCCGTCGACGGCACCGTACTGCCGGGTGTGTTCGGCCCCGGCCGGCGGCGGGCCGGTGAGGGGCGTCCGCCGGTCCGGGCTCAGCCGACCGGCACTCCGGCCTCCAGGTACATCGCCTTCCCGCGTTCCCGTGCCCGCAGGGCCCGCCGCAGCCGTTCGTAGCGGACCGGGGGCAGCAGATCGGCGGCCTCGGCCTCGGAGGCGAAGCGCCAGCCGCGCAGTTCCGGGCCGGGCAGCAGGAGGCGTCCGGCAGTCGCGGAGTCGAGACGGCCGCCGTCGAAGAGCAGCCGCAGGCCGCCGAATCCGGGCGGCGCGGGCGGCTCCCAGTCGACGACGAGGAGCGCCGGTACGTCGTCGAGGCGGATCCCGGTCTCCTCGGCGACCTCGCGCATGCCCGCGCGCGCGGGGGCCTCGCCGCGTTCCACGACCCCGCCCGGGAACTCCCAGCCCGGCTTGTAGGTCGGGTCGACGAGCAGCACCCGGTCCTGCTCGTCGAAGAGCAGCACACCGGCGGCGACCGTCTCGGCGGTGGGCTCGGGCGTCTGCACGATGTCGCAGGCCGGCGCCTCCCCGCTGCCGACCGCCTCGGCTATCCGCAGGGCGGTCTCGTAGGGGCTGAGGGTCCCGCTGTCGACCGGGTAGGCGTCGGCGGTGAGCCAGGCGGCGAGGGCCGCCTTGTACGGTTCGATGTGGTCGTACGACCATTGCCGGACGCGTATCTCGCCGTCGGGGAGGTCCGCCGGGACCTCACGGGCGGCTATGCGCTCGCGCAGGATCGTTTCCGCCGGGGCGAGGAGGACATGCCTCACCGGTATGCGCCGGGCGGCGAGCCCGCCGAAGATCTCGTCGCGGTACTCCTGGCGCAGCAGGGTCATGGGGACCACGAGGGTCCCGCCGAGCTCGGCGAGCATCGCGGCCGCCGTGTCGATCACGAGTCGTCGCCAGATCGGGAGGTCCTGGAAGTCGCCGACCTCGGCGAGGCGTTTGGGCGGGAGCAGCCGCTCCAGTGCTCCGCCGATGACCTCGGGGTCGAAGAGCGTGCTGTTCGGGATCAGCTCGATCAGTTCGCGCGCGGTGGTGGTCTTTCCCGCACCGAACGTGCCGTTGACCCAGACGATCACGTTTCCCCCTCTTCTGTTGGCCCCCTGTGGCTTGCCCGCTCCACCCTGCCACGGAAACCAGATCCGGGAGAGAACGCACGAGAACGGCGCCGGCGCCCCCTGGAAGACAGGGGCGCCGGCGCCGTACGGCCGCGCCGTGGGGCTCGTCAGGCCTTGTCACCCCGGTCGGTGTCCAGGTCCAGGGTGTTGCCCTCGGCGACGGTCCGGTCGAGGGTGCTGAGGGTGTCGTCGACGCCGAGCGGGGCGACACCGTCGGCGACCGCGTGCGACGGGGTGACGGCCGCGACGACGAAACCGGTGGCGAGGGAGGCGATGGCCAGCATGCTGCGCTTCTTCATACCGGTTCAACCGGCGGAGCGGCCCCGAGGTCACGCGCGGGTTCCCGGGCCCGACCGCCCGCCGTCCCGCGGCCCTCAGACCCCCGCCACCGCCGTGTCCGTCCTGCCCGCCAGTGCTGCCGCCGCCGCGCCCACCAGGCCCGCGTCCGTGCCCATCAGGGCCGGGGTCACGGCGAGGCGCTGGACGAAGGACAGGGTGGCGTACTCGGTGAGGGCCTTGCGGAGAGGGGCGAAGAGGACCTCGCCCGCCTTGCCCACGCCCCCGCCGATCACGGCGATGTCGATCTCGACGAGTGTCGCGGTGGCCGCGATCCCGGCGGCCAGCGCCCTGGCCGCCCGCTCGAAGGACGCCACGGCCACCGGATCCCCGGCCCGGGCGGCGGCGGCCACCGCGGCGGCGGAGGTGTCGCCGTCCGGGCCGGGACGCCAGCCGTTGTCCAGGGCGCGGCGGGCGATGTTGGGGCCGCTCGCGATGCGCTCCACACAGCCGCGCGAACCGCACGGGCACAGGTCGCCGTCGAGGTCCACGCTGATGTGACCGATGTGGCCGGCGTTGCCGGTGGGTCCGGGGTGCAGCCGGCCGCCGAGCACCAGGCCGCCGCCGACCCCGGTCGAGACGACCATGCACAGCGCGTTGTCGTGGCCGCGGGCGGCGCCCTGCCAGTGCTCGGCGGCCGTGATCGCCACCCCGTCGCCGATCAGCTCCACGGGCAGGCCCCCGGCCGCGTCCCGGACCCGGGCGACGAGCGGGTAGTCGCGCCAGCCGGGCACGTTGACCGGGCTCACCGTGCCGGCGGAGGCGTCCACGGGGCCGGCGCTGCCGATGCCCACCGCGCCGGCACGGTGCCACAGCGGGGACGCGGTGAGCTCACCGAGCGCCGTCTCGACCGCCCGCATCACGGTCTCACCGTTCTCCTGCGCGGGCGTCGGCCGCTGGGCGCGGACCAGGATCCGGCCCTGGCCGTCCACCAGCGCGCCGGCGATCTTGGTACCGCCGATGTCGAGCGCGGCCACGAGGTCGGTGTGCATCAGTGTCGGATCTCCCCGTTGAAACATCAGAAAATCGCCGAGAACGACCATGTGCGACCACGAGGCAACACATGGAGCACGAGCAACGGCCCGATCGTGCGGCGAAGTGCGGGCCGGAGTGCGCGTTGGACAGTGTCCCCCGAGCCTGACAACGTTGTCCAGGCTCTATGCTCGACGCCACATCCTCATACAAGCCCATGGACCTACGCATCCCCGTGGCCGACAGGACAGGACACCGCACCGTGCCGGAGACGACCCGCCGCACCGACCGCATCCCAGGGACCCGTTACGGCAACCGTCCGACGATGAAGGACGTGGCCGCGCGTGCCGGGGTCGGGCTCAAGACGGTCTCCCGCGTGGTCAACGGCGAGCCCGGTGTCACGCCGGAGACGGAGCGCCGCGTCCAGGAGGCGATCGAGGCGCTCGGCTTCCGCCGCAACGACAGTGCCCGCGTGCTGCGCAAGGGCCGCACCGCCAGCATCGGTCTGGTCCTGGAGGACCTCGCGGACCCGTTCTACGGACCGCTGAGCCGGGCGGTCGAGGAGGTGGCCCGCGCGCACGGCGCCCTGCTGATCAACGGCTCCAGCGCGGAGGACGCCGACCGCGAGCAGGAACTGGTGCTGGCCCTGTGCGCCCGGCGGGTGGACGGTCTGGTGGTGATCCCGGCCGGCGACGACCACCGCTATCTGGAGCCGGAGATCAAGGCGGGCGTCGCCACCGTCTTCGTGGACCGTCCGGCCGGGCACATCGACGCGGACGTCGTCGTGTCGGACAACTACGGCGGTGCCCACGACGGCGTGAGCCACCTGATCGCGCACGGTCACCGCAGGATCGGCTTCATCGGCGACATGCCCCGCATCCACACCGCGGCCGAGCGGTTGCGCGGCTACCGGACCGCCATGGAGGACGCGGGGATAACGGTGGCGGACTCCTGGATGTCGCTGGGCGTCACCGACCCGGAGCGGGTGCGCCGGGCGGCCGAGGAGATGCTCTCAGGACCGGACCCGGTCACCGCGATCTTCACGGGCAACAACCGGGTGACGGTCACCGTGATCCGGGTGCTGGCCGGGCACACCCGCCGGGTCGCCCTGGTCGGCTTCGACGACATCGAGCTCGCCGATCTGCTCCAGCCCGGCGTCACGGTCGTCGCCCAGGACGCGGCGGCCCTCGGCCGGACCGCGGCCGAGCGGCTGTTCCGCCAGTTGGACGGCACCCTGCTCGCCCCGGAGCGCATCGAGCTCCCCACCCGGCTGATCACCCGCGGCTCCGGCGAGCTGCCTCCGGCGGACTGAGCGGGCGGTGCCGTCGGAGGAGGACCGCACCCTGCGGGCGCTGGGCCTGGAGAAGGCACCGCGTGAACACCCGCTGCTGTATCCGGGCGCGTGGCCACGGGATTCGGGGCTGCTGAACGGGGACCGGCTGCTGCCGCTGGACCGCCTGGTGTACGAGGACCGCGTGCCCGTGCTCGCGGTCGGTTCCAACGCCTGTCCCGGTCAGCTGCGGCACAAGATGGCCGAGTCCGGGATCATCACACCGGTGCCGATGGTGCGGACGCGGGTGACGGGCGTCGACGTCGGGGTCTCGGCGCACGTCAGCCGTATGGGCTATGTGTCCAACTCGCCGGTCCGCGCCCCGGGGACGGTGCGGGAGCTGTTCGTCATCTGGCTCGACGCCCGGCAGCTCGCGGTGATCGACGCGAGCGAGGGCGCACCGCGGCCGGACGGCAACTTCCACCGCGCCTGGCTGCCCTCCCCCGACGTGCGCGTCGAACTCGCCGACGGCTCCACGCTCCCCGGCGCGTACGCGTACGTGAACCGCCACGGCGTGCTGCACGACGGCACCGGCGTCCCGCGCACCCATCCGGGCCAGCGGGCGCTGCTCACCGATCTGCTCGTGAACGTGCCCGGACTGCGGGAGCTGTTCGGCTTCTCCCCCGAGGAGTTCTGCGCGCGGGCCCGCGCCGACCTCCGGCTGTGCGCGCGGGGCACCCGGCTGTTCGCCGAGGAGAAGCTGGTGACGGTCTGCGGCCTGGAGCGGTATGTGGGGTCCGAGCAGTACGGACGTCCTGGTACGGGCGCGTCGCCGGTGCCGCTGCCGAGGCAGGGGCACGGGTGACGGGTGGCAGGTCAGGGCCGGGTGTCGTCGGGCTCCCAGCGCAGCAGGTCGCCCGGCTGGCACTCGAGCACGTCGCAGAGCGCGGCGAGGGTGGTGAAGCGCACCGCCTTGGCGCGGCCGTTCTTGAGCACCGCCAGATTGGCCGGTGTGATGCCGACGCGTTCGGCGAGTTCGCCCACGGACATCTTCCGCTTGGCCAGCATCACGTCGATGTCGACGGCGATCGGCATCAGATCACCTCGGCCAGTTCGGCCTGCATCCGCGACGCCTCGACGTCGCGCGCGACGGCCTGCGCCAGCAGCATCCGCAGGACGAGTACGACCAGGGCGATGCCCAGGATCGCCAGACCGGCCCCGCCCAGCAGTGCCACGATGCCCGGGGCCACGGCCTCGCCGGGCGCGAGGAGCGCCCCGAGCGCGAACACCAGCAGCGCCGCGGCGACGAACGCGCCGATGACGGTGTGCACGTAGCGGAAGGCGGCGTGGGAGAAGACGGTCCCGCGCCGCACCATCGTCACCAGCCGCCAGACACAGACCAGGACGACCTGGGCCGTCACGACACCGAGGACCACGACGAGGAGGAAGGGGACGCGCAGGTACGAGTACTCCGCGTCCAGCCCTTCGAGGTCGCTCGCCATCAGCGGCACCATCACCGCCTGAATCCCCAGGGAACCCGCCAGCAGCACCACCATCACGGTGCGCAGCGCGAGCACGGTCAGCCGTCCCATCACCCCTCCTTGAACCGAATCACGATGGAAAACTATCGAAATTCGATAGGCGAGGCAAGCGGGTGCGCCCCGGACTACCGCGCGAAACCCTCCAGGTCGGCGCGGGACAGCGAGGTCGGGCGCGCCACCTCGGCGGCGTCCAGGGCGCCGCAGTCCAAGCCGCGCAGCAGGTATCCGGCGAGGGCCTTGGCGGTGGCGGGCTCGTCCATGACGTCGCCGCCGGCCCGGTCGACGTACCGGGCGAGACGGGCGGCGGCCTGCGCGAAGCCCTCGCGGTAGAAGGCGAAGACGGCCGCGTAGCGGGTGGGGAGGTGGCCGGGGTGCATGTCCCAGCCCTGGTAGTAGGCGCGGGCGAGGGCGCGGCGGGTGAGGCCGTAGTGCAGCCGCCAGGCGTCGTGGACCTGCTCCGTGGGGCCGACGGGCAGCACGTTGGTGGAGCCGTCCGAGAGGCGTACGCCGGTGCCCGCGGCGGCGACCTGCATGACGGCCTTGGCATGGTCGGCGGCCGGGTGGTCGCTCGCCTGGTGCGCGGCGGAGACGCCGAGGCAGGCGCTGTAGTCGAAGGTGCCGTAGTGCAGCCCGGTGGCGCGGCCCCGGGCGGCCTGGATCATGCGGGCGACGGTGGCGGTGCCGTCGGTGGCGAGGATGGACTGGCTGGTCTCGATCTGGATCTCGAAGCCGATCCGGCCGGGCGCGAGGCCGCGCGCCTCCTCGAAGGCGTCGAGGAGGCGGGCCATGGCGGTGACCTGCTCGGGATATGTGACCTTGGGCAGGGTCAGGACCAGTCCGTCCGGCAGGCCGCCGGTCTCCATGAGGCCGGTGAGGAAGATGTCGAGGGTGCGGATGCCCCGGTCGCGGACGGCGGCCTCCATGCACTTCACGCGGATGCCCATGTACGGGGCCGCGGTGCCGTCGCCGTACGCCTCGGCGATCAGCCGGGCCGCGCGGGCCGCGGTCTCGTCCTCCTCGGCGTCGGGGCGCCTGCCGTAGCCGTCCTCGAAGTCGACGCGCAGGTCCTCGACCGGTTCGCGTTCCAGTTTGGCGCGGACACGGCCGTACACGTCCTCGGCCAGTGCGCCGTCCAGTCCGAGGACGGCGGCGAAGGAGGCGGCGTCCGGGGCGTGTTCGTCGAGCGCGGCGAGGGCCCGGTCACCCCAGGTGCGGAGGGTGTCGGCGGCGAAGGCGTCGCCGGGGACGTAGACGGTGTGGACGGGCTGACGGGTGCCGGGGTCTCCGGGGTAGCGGCGCTCCAGTTCGGCGTCGACCGGCGCGAGGGAGGCGCCGATCTCCTCGGTGACGGCGCCCGCGAGACTCGTCGCCACCCGCTCCTGCTGCCCCTGACCCATCCCACACCCTCCCGAATTTCCGCGATACGGAATCAACAATCCGTTGAATGAAGTTATCGGGCCTGCTTCCCCCGGTCAACACCATCTTGCGACCCGGTCCACCCCCGTCTCTCCATGCTCACGTCCATCCTCGGCGGTCTTCCACGACACCCTGTGACGCGCCGAGGCCCCCGCGACCGGAGTGGTCGCGGGGGCCTCGTACGGCTCGGGGTGATCAGCCCTTGCGGGTCTTGATCTCCTCGGTGAGCTGGGGCACGACGTCGAACAGGTCGCCGACGACGCCGTAGTCGACCAGGTCGAAGATCGGGGCCTCGGCGTCCTTGTTGATGGCCACGATGGTCTTCGAGGTCTGCATGCCGGCGCGGTGCTGGATCGCACCGGAGATGCCGGAGGCGATGTAGAGCTGCGGCGAGACCGACTTGCCGGTCTGGCCGACCTGGTTGGTGTGCGGGTACCAGCCGGCGTCGACGGCGGCGCGCGAGGCACCGACGGCCGCGCCGAGCGAGTCGGCGAGCGCCTCGATGATCGCGAAGTTCTCCGCGCCGTTGACACCACGGCCACCGGAGACCACGATCGCGGCCTCGGTCAGCTCCGGACGGCCCGTCGACTCGCGCGGCGTACGGCCGGTGACCTTGGTGCCGGTCGCCTGCGCGGAGAAGGTCACCGACAGGGCCTCGACCGCGCCGGCGGCCGGGGCGGCCTCCACGGCGGCCGAGTTCGGCTTGACCGTGATGACCGGGGTGCCCTTGGAGACACGGGACTTGGTGGTGTAGGAGGCGGCGAACACCGACTGGGTGGCCACCGGGCCCTCGTCGCCGGCCTCCAGGTCGACGGCGTCGGTGATGACGCCCGATCCGAGACGCAGCGCCAGGCGGGCGGCGATCTCCTTGCCCTCGGCGGAGGAGGGGACCAGGACGGCGGCCGGGGAAACGGCCTCTACGGCGGCCTGCAGCGCGTCGACCTTCGGGACCACCAGGTAGTCGGCGTACTCGGCGGCCTCGTCGGTGAGGACCTTCACCGCGCCGTGCTCGGCGAGCGCGGCGGCGGTGTCGCCGGCGCCGTTGCCCAGCGCGACGGCGACGGGCTCGCCGATGCGGCGGGCCAGGGTCAGCAGCTCCAGGGTGGGCTTGCGGACGGCACCGTCCACGTGGTCGACGTAGACGAGAACTTCAGCCATGGGACTTCTTCTCTCCTGCTTGCGAAGTATGAGGGGCGGGAAGCGAGTTGAGCCCGTGGCTCAGACGAACTTCTGGCTCGCGAGGAACTCGGCGAGCTGCTTGCCGCCCTCGCCCTCGTCCTTGACGATCGTGCCGGCGGTGCGGGCCGGACGCTCGGCCGCCGACTCGACGACCGTGTAGGCGCCCCCCAGGCCGACCTCGTCCTCGTCGATGTCGAGGTCGGACAGGTCCCAGGACTCCACCGGCTTCTTCTTGGCCGCCATGATGCCCTTGAAGGACGGGTAACGCGCCTCACCCGACTGGTCGGTGACCGACACGACGGCCGGGAGGGAGGCCTCGAGCTGCTCGGAGGCGGTGTCGCCGTCGCGGCGGCCCTTGACCGTGCCGTCCTCGACGGACACCTCGGACAGCAGGGTCACCTGCGGCACGCCCAGACGCTCCGCCAGCAGCGCCGGTACGACGCCCATGGTGCCGTCGGTGGAGGCCATGCCGGAGATGACCAGGTCGTAGCCGGCCTTCTCGACGGCCTTGGCCAGGACCAGGGAGGTGCCGATGGCGTCGGTGCCGTGCAGGTCGTCGTCCTCGACGTGGATCGCCTTGTCCGCGCCCATGGACAGCGCCTTGCGCAGGGCGTCCTTGGCGTCCTCGGGGCCCACCGTCAGAACGGTGATCTCCACGTCGTCGTCGGAGTTCTCCGAGATCTGCAGCGCCTGCTCGACCGCGTACTCGTCCAGTTCGGAGAGCAGACCGTCCACGTCGTCACGGTCGACGGTCAGGTCATCGGCGAAGTGCCGGTCGCCGGTGGCGTCGGGCACGTACTTCACGGTGACAACGATCCTCAAGCTCACGCCGGCTCTCCTACTGCATCGTCATTTCTGGCTGCCTGCCTGCAGGCAGCATAGGCGCCTGAAGCGGGCGGTCCCGGTCGGGGCGGTCCGCGCTCCGACCGAAATATTACTCGTCAGTACACCCAGTTCCTTCCCGCTAAGCAAGCGCTTTGAACTGTGACCTTCGCAACGCAGCGTAACCGGAACTCGACGGGTCCGCGACCAGGGGGAACCCCGTCTCAGTCGCGCAGGCCGTTGAAGCGTCCCTGGTGGTAGAGGAGCGGACGGCCGTGACCGGTGGGGTCGCCGAGCAGGACCTCGGCGATCACGATCCGGTGGTCGCCGGCGGGCACCCGGGTCACCACCTCGCACACCATCCAGGCCGGGACTCCGTCCAGCACCGGAACCCCCTTCGGCCCCTCCCGCCAGGCGGTGGCCGGACCGAAGCGGTCGGCGCCGCTGCGCGCGAAGGTCTCCGCCAGCTCCTGCTGGTGCTCCCCGAGGACGTGCACGCCGACGTGGTCGCCCGTCGCGATCGCCGGCCAGCTCGAGCTCCCGGTGCCGATGCCGAAGGAGAGCATCGGGGGCTCGGCGGAGACGGAGGCGAGGGAGGTGGCGGTGAAGCCGACCGGACCGCGGTGACCGCGCGCGGTGATCACGGCGACGCCCGCCGCGTGCCTGCGGAAGACGGAGCGCAACAGCTCGGGCGAGGCGGGCCGGGCGGTGCCCAGGTCGGACGTGGCCGTCATGAAACTGTCCTTCTGCGGGAGGTGACGAACGGGTTCGCGGCTGCTCACCGGCCCGGTCGGCGCACACGCGCGGCGCGGGCGGCGGCCGCCGGGCGGCCGGGTACCCGCCGGGGGCGAAGGAGTTCCGAAGGCATGGGGTCAGGCTGACGACGGGTGGCATGCACAGTCAAGTCGGTCCCGTGATGTGGGAGATGCCTCACCACGGCCCGGCCGGCCCTCACACGGCCTCCCCGAGCGCGGCGATCACATCGGCCTTGCGCGGCTGTCCGGTCGCGCGCCGCACGATCCGGCCGGCCGCGTCGAGGACCAGCACCGTCGGCGTCTTCACGACCTCCAGACGGCGTACGAGGTCCAGACGGGCCTCGGCGTCGATCTCCACGTGGGCCACGCCCGGCACCAGCGCGGCCACCTCGGCGAGCACCCTCCGGGTCGCCCGGCAGGGCGCGCAGAAGGCGCTGGAGAACTGCACCAGGGTGGCGCGCTCCCCCAGTGCGACTCCCGGTCCGGCTCCCGGCCCGGCCCACGACTCCGGCACGCCGAGCCGTCCTCCGTCGTCCCCGTCCCGCACTCGCGCACTCCTCTCGCGGATCACCCGTCGACGATGTCCAGCGCCGCCGGGAGCGCGGGCATTCCCGGCCGCACGCACAAAGTCCGAGGTGGATCAAGGAGTGGACGTGACGAGAATCTCGCCGACGACGGGCACCAGGGCTGGTCCACCGGCCGTTCTTCGGGCACCATCTGCGACAAGCCGTAAAACCTACGGCTGCGTAACTTCGACTGGGAGCCTCCTTCCCAGGCAGAGAAGGAAGGGTTCCAACCCGCCCATGGCAGACCTCGTCTACCGGCCCGTCGTCGGTTTCGCCCGCACTCTGTTCAAGGCGTGGGACCTCAAGATCGACTGCCAGGGGTCGGAGAACATACCGCGCTCGGGCGGCGCCGTGCTGGTGAGCAATCACATCAGCTACCTGGACTTCGTCTTCAACGGCCTGGCGGCACTCCCCCAGAAGCGGCTCGTCCGTTTCATGGCGAAGGAGTCGGTCTTCCGGCACCGGATCTCCGGTCCGCTGATGCGCGGCATGAAGCACATCCCGGTGGACCGCGAGCGGGGCGAGGCGGCGTACGAGCACGCGCTGCGGTCGCTGCGGTCGGGGGAGATCGTGGGCGTCTTCCCGGAGGCGACGATCTCGCAGTCGTTCACGCTGAAGAGCTTCAAGTCGGGTGCCGCGCGCCTGGCCCAGGAGGCCGGCGTGCCGCTGGTCCCCATGGCGGTGTGGGGCACGCAGCGGCTGTGGACGAAGGGGCACCCGCGCAACTTCGGGCGCAGCCACACCCCGATCACCATCCGCGTGGGCGAGGCGATCGAGGCGTCCAGGGACAAGTACGCGGGCGCGATCACCCGGCAGCTGCGTGAGCGTGTGCAGGAGCTGCTGGAGGCGGCGCAGCGGGCCTACCCTGTGCGCCCCAAGGGTCCGGACGACACCTGGTGGATGCCGGCCCACCTCGGCGGCACGGCCCCGACCCCGGAACAGGTCCGCCAGGCCGAGGCCCACTGACGCCGCCCTCCGCGGGCATTCGCGCCGCACATCCCACGCCCTCCGCGCCTTCCGCGTGCAGTCGCGCCGCATCCGCCCGCTCTCCGCGGGCAGTCGTGCC
>NZ_LIWB01000009.1:0-254599 GCF_001905725.1 Streptomyces sp. CB02400 | reverse complement strand
CGTGCCGCTCTGGGGTACCTCCCAGGCCCTTGAGGCACTGGGGGTGGCACGACTGCCCGCAGCTGCGGCGGTTGCGGCTGGGGAGTTATCCGAGTGCGGTGGGGAGTGTCTGCCACAGGTGGGGGCGGTCCGGGGCGGATCTCAGGGCGTTCAGTACGACCGGATGCGGCGCGGCGTACAGGACCGGGTGGTCGATCTCGCCGGACGCCGGATCGGGATCGAAGGCCAGCCGCTCGCCGTCCAGGGAGAACCGCGCGTCCACCCCGGGCCTGTTGCCCCGGGGGTCCTGCCGGTGCCAGGCACCGCGGAACCGCACGGCGACCAGACCGTGCACGACGCCGAGATTCTGGTAGCACAGCGCGGTCGGGATGTCCTCGGCCCGCAGCAGCGCGGCCAGCGCGTGGGCCTTGGCGTAGCAGATGCCGGTGCCCTGCTCCAGGACGTCGGAGGCGCGCCAGGTGACCCGGAGATCGCCGGAGTCCTGGGAGTGCGGGATGGTGTCGCGCACGAACTCGAAGGCCGCCCGCGCATATTCATACGAGTCGGTCACTCCGGCGGCAAGCCGCGCCGCCGTCTCGCGGACCAGCGGATGGTGATGGTCGATCGCCTCATCGGCGGCCAGATAGGCGGAGAGGTCCGGGTTTTCCTGGATCAGCTGCATGCCGCCAGAGCATAGGTATGCGGTCGACCGGCAGTCAATGCATTTCCGGTCAACCGCATACCTATGCATGCACCGCTAGCGGGCCATCTCCTCCTTGAGCGCGGCCACGAACATGTCCACGTCGTCCTCGGTGGTGTCGAAGGCGCACATCCAGCGGACGTCACCGGCCGCCTCGTCCCAGAAGTAGAAACGGAACCGCTTCTGCAGGCGCTCGCTCACGTCGTGCGGCAGCCGCGCGAAGACCGCGTTGGCCTGCACCGGGTAGAGGATCTCCACGCCGTGCACGGCGCGCACGCCCTCGGCCAGGCG
Organism: Streptomyces sp. CB02400; assembly: GCF_001905725.1. Taxonomy (GTDB): domain Bacteria; phylum Actinomycetota; class Actinomycetes; order Streptomycetales; family Streptomycetaceae; genus Streptomyces; species Streptomyces atrovirens. The sequence continues at coordinate 253,629 of NZ_LIWB01000009.1, read as the reverse complement.
CTGGGCCATCTCGTTGGCGTGCCGGGCGCTGCGCAGCCACAGGTCGCGGGCGAGCAGGGCCTCCAGCTGCACCGAGACGAAGCGCATCTTGGACGCGAGCTGCATGGACAGCTTGCGCAGGTGCTTCAGGTGCCGGATGCCGTCCGGGTTCAGCACCACGACCGCCTCACCGAACAGGGCGCCGTTCTTGGTGCCGCCCAGCGAGAGCAGGTCGACGCCGACCGCGTTGGTGAAGGTGCGCAGCGGCACGTCCAGCGTGGCGGCGGCGTTGGCCAGCCGGGAGCCGTCGACGTGCACCTTCATGCCGTGCGCGTGGGCGTGCTCACAGATGGCGCGGATCTCGTCCGGGGTGTACACCGTGCCCAGCTCGGTGGTCTGGGCTATGGAGACCACCTGCGGCATCGCGCGGTGCTCGTCGTCCCAGCCGTACGCCTGCCGGTCGATCAGCTCGGGGGTGAGCTTGCCGTCCGGGGTGGGCACGGTGAGCAGCTTGATGCCGCCGACCCGCTCCGGGGCGCCGCCCTCGTCCACGTTGATGTGGGCGCTCTCGGCGCAGATCACCGCACCCCAGCGGTCGGTGACCGCCTGGAGCGCCACGACGTTGGCGCCGGTGCCGTTGAACACCGGGAACGCCTCGGCCGTAGGACCGAAGTGGCTGCGGATCACCTGCTGGAGGTTCTCGGTGTACGCGTCCTCGCCGTACGCGACCTGGTGCCCGCCGTTGGCCACGGCCAGGGCGGCGAGCACCTCCGGGTGGACCCCGGCGTAGTTGTCGCTGGCGAAACCGCGGACGTCCGGGTCGTGATGACGACGCGCGTCGGTCCTCGGCGGGTTCACGGCTTCTCGGTCAGCCACAGACGGTTTCCGTTCACTTCCGCGGCGGGCTTGTCCCAGACGCCGACGACGGCCTCGGCGAGGTCCTTGACGTCCGTGAAGCCCGCGAACTTCGCGTTGGGGCGGTCGGCGCGCATCGCGTCGTGCACCAGCGCCTTCACCACCAGGATCGCAGCCGCCGACGTCGGCCCCTGCTCGCCCCCGGCTTTTCGGAAGTAGTCGGCCATGGCCAGCGTCCACGCCTCGGCGGCGGCCTTGCCGGCGGCGTAGGCGGCGTTGCCCGCGGTGGGTTTGGTGGCACCGGCCGCGCTGATCAGGACGTACCGGCCGCGGTCGCTGCGCTGGAGCGCCTCGTGGAAGGCGAGGGAGGTGTGCTGCACGGTGCGTACCAGCAGCAGCTCCAGGAAGTCCCAGTCGTCCAGGCTCGTCTTGGTGAAGGTCTCGCTGCCGCGCCAGCCGCCGACGAGGTGGACCAGGCCGTCGATCCGGCCGAACTCCTTCTCGGTGCGGGCGGCCCACTCGCGGGTGGAGTCCAGGTCGAGCAGGTCGACCGTTTCACCGGTGACGGTGGCGCCGCCGTGCGCGTAGCGCGCCGCGTCCACGGCCTCCGCCAGCCGCTCCGGGTCGTTGTCCGAGCCGACGACGGTCGCTCCCGCCTCGGCCAGCCTGAGCAGTGCCGCCCGGCCCGCGGGTCCCCCCGCTCCGGCCACCGCGATCACCGCACCGTCGAGCGCCCCGTTCCCCATGATTCCCGCCTCCTGAGCAGTTGTGGTCTCGCGATCGCTCACGCGGCGACCCGCTCGGCCCCGTCCGCCGTGATGCCCCGAGTGGACGCGATCACGTTCTTCAGCTTCTTGGACAGTGCCTCATAGAACATGCTCAGCGGAAACTCGTCCGGAAGCACGTCATCGACGAGTTTGCGCGGCGGCTGCGTCAGGTCGAGGGCGCCGGGGCCCTTGGCCCACGTGGAGCCCGGGTGCGGGGAGAGGTAGGTGGAGACCAGCTCGTACCCGGCGAACCAGTGGACGAGCTTGGGGCGGTCGATGCCGTCGCGGTACAGCGTCTCGATCTCGGCGCACAGCTGGTTGGTGACCTGCGGGGCGCGCTCCCAGTCGATGGAGAGCCTGTTGTCGGTCCAGCGGACGACGTCGTGCTTGTGCAGGTAGGCGAAGAGGAGCTGGCCACCGAGGCCGTCGTAGTTGCGTACGCGCGCGCCGGTGACGGGGAAGCGGAACATCCGGTCGAAGAGCACCGCGACCTGCACGTCACGGGCCTGCGGGACGCCGTCGCCGGCCAGCTTCACGGCCTCCCTGAAGGCGGTGAGGTCACAGCGCAGCTCCTCCAGGCCGTACATCCAGAACGGCTGGCGCTGCTTGATCATGAACGGGTCGAACGGCAGGTCGCCGTGGCTGTGGGTGCGGTCGTGGACCATGTCCCAGAGCACGAACGCCTCTTCACAGCGCTTCTGGTCGTGCACCATCGCGGCGACGTCCTCGGGCAGCTCCAGGCCCAGGACGTCGACCGCGGCCTCGGTGACACGCCGGAAGCGGGCGGCCTCGCGATCGCAGAAGATGCCGCCCCAGGTGAACCGCTCGGGGGCCTCGCGCACCGCGATGGTCTCGGGGAAGAGGACCGCGGAGTTGGTGTCGTAGCCCGAGGTGAAGTCCTCGAAGGTGATGCCGCAGAACAGCGGGTTGTCGTAGCGGGTGCGCTCCAGCTCGGCCAGCCAGTCGGGCCAGACCATGCGCAGCACGACCGCCTCGAGGTTGCGGTCGGGGTTGCCGTTCTGCGTGTACATCGGGAAGACGACCAGGTGCTGGAGGCCGTCCGCGCGGCTCGCGGCGGGCTGGAAGGCCAGCAGCGAGTCGAGGAAGTCGGGCACCTCGAAGCCGCCCTCGGCCCAGCGGCCCAGGTCCTCGACCAGGGCCTCGTGGTAGGCGCGGTCGTGCGGGAGCAGCGGGGAGAGCTCCTCGACGGCACCGGCCACGGCGCGCACCGCGCGCTCGGCGTCGGCACGGTCCGGGGCCCCGTCGGCGCCGAAGTCGATCGAACCGTCCTTGGACTGCCAGGGCCGGATCCGCTCCACGGCATCCTTGAGCACGGGCCATGCCGGGTGCTCCACCACCCTGGTCGCCGGAGGAACCTGTCCCTCGGCACCCACCTGCACAAGAATTTCCGTCATGTCCCATCCTCCACAGGAGAACCTCGCGTAAGAAGACCGTATACATACGAGGTTTCTCCCAGCAAGGGGCACCTCAGGAAATTATCCTGCCTCACCCCTGGCTTCACCGCATTTTTTCCTGTGTGACACCGGGGTGGGCGGCGGTGTCTGCGATCCAGGTTCAGCCTCTGGACGCGGCGGGCACAGGCGATACGGTCCAGGAGGGCCGTAGGGACGCGGCCCCCCGCCGCCGTCGACGGAAGCGAGTCGGATCTTGAACTTCCTCACCATCGGTCACCGCGGAGTCATGGGTGTCGAGCCCGAGAACACCCTCCGGTCCTTCACCGCCGCCCAGGAGGCGGGCCTCGACGTCATCGAACTCGACCTGCATCTGAGCAAGGACGGCGCGCTCGTCGTCATGCACGACACGGAGGTGGACCGCACCACGGACGGCACGGGCGCGATCGCCGACAAGACCCTCGCCGAGCTGCGCGCCCTGGACGCCGGGCGAGGCGAGCGGATCCCCGTCTTCGAGGAGGTGCTCGACGCCGTACGGGCACCGCTCCAGGCCGAGATCAAGGACGTCCAGGCCGCCCGTGCGCTGGCCGAGGTGATGAACGGACGGGACCTGGCCGAGCGGGTCGAGGTGTCCTCGTTCCACGACGGGGCGATCGCGGAGATCGCCCGCCTGGTGCCCGGGGTGCGCACGGCGCTCATCGCCAGCCGCTACGGCACGGACATCGTGGAGCGGGCGGTCGAGGCCGGTGCCTCGACCGTCTGCCTCAACATCCGCAGACTCACGCTGGAGACCGTGGAACAGGCGCGGAAGGCCGAGCTGCGGATCATCGGCTGGGTGGTGAACACCCAGGACCACCTCAGACTGGTACGCGCCCTGGGACTCGACGGCGCCACCACCGACTACCCGGAGATCAAGCGCACCGGCCGCTTCACGGCGTGAGCCGTCAGACCAGCTCCTTCACCAGCAGCTCGAACTCCAGGTCGTCCCGCTGCGGAATGCCGAAGCGCTCGTCGCCGTACGGGAAGGGCGTCATCCGTCCCGTACGGCGGTAGCCGCGCCGCTCGTACCAGGCGATCAGGTCCTCCCGCACGGAGATCACCGTCATGTGCATCTCGCTCACGCCCCAGGTCTCGCGGGCCTGGCGCTCCGCCTCCGCGATGACCGTCCTGCCGAGTCCGGCGCCCTGGAGGGCGGGGCTGACCGCGAACATCCCGAAGTAGGCGTGCGCGCCGCGGTGTTCCAGCTGGCAGCAGGCGACTGTACGGCCGTCGCGCTCCACCGTGAGCAGCCGGCTGTCCGGCGCCTTGATGACCTCCAGCACGCCCTCCGGGTCGGTCCGCTGCCCCTGGAGGATGTCCGCCTCGGTGGTCCACCCGGTCCTGCTGGACTCGCCCCGGTACGCCGACTGGATCAGCGCGACGAGGGCGTCCACATCGGCGTCGGTCGCGTCGCGGAAGGTCAGTACGGTGTCGGTGGCGGATTCCATGGGCACGTCTCCGGTTCTCCTGGGCGCCTTCCGGCGTGGCTCGGGCGGGAACGAGACTAACCCGGCCACTACGCTCGGCCGCATGGTGCACGTACTGAGCAGCCGCGTCCTGCTCCGCCCCACCGACCCCGACCGCTCCCGCGCCTTCTACGGGGAGCGGCTGGGCCTCGCCGTCCACCGCGAGTTCGGCACCGGACCGGAACGCGGCACCGTCTACTTCCTCGGCGGGGGGTTCCTGGAACTCTCGGGCCGCGCGGAATCCTCCTCGCCCTCGTCCTCGTCCTCGCCCTCGTCCCCGGACGTACGGCTGTGGCTCCAGGTCGAGGACATCGCGGTCGCGCACGAGGAACTGGCGGCCGAGGGCGTCGACATCGTCCGTCCGCCGGTGCTGGAGCCGTGGGGTCTGCTCGAGATGTGGATCGCGGATCCGGACGGCACCCCGATCGTGCTGGTCGAGATCCCGGCCGAGCACCCGCTGCGCTACCGGCCGGGCATCTAGGGAACCCGCGGCCGGTCCCGGCCGGTTTCGCGCCGGATGGCCCGGGCCGGGAGCCGGGCTTAGCGTGCTGGGAGGGACGGAAGGAGCGTCATGAAACAGTCCGCGCCGGTGACCGGTGGGCCCTGCTGGGCCGAGCTGGGGACCACCGATCCGGAGTCCGCCCGACGGTTCTACACGCGGTTGTTCGGCTGGCGCCCCGAGACGGACCCGCGTCAGGAGTCGGGCGGCTACACGGTCGCGTACCTCGGTGACGCGGCGGTCGCCGCGCTGGCGCCGCTGTACCAGGAGTCGCAGCCGGTGGCCTGGAACGTGTCGTTCGCGGTGGCCGACGTCGACGCCGCCCTCCGTGCGGTGGAGGCGGCGGGCGGGCAGGCGCTGCTCGGCCCGACGGACGTGTTCGACGCGGGTCGTTCCGCGGTGGCCGTCGACCCCACCGGCGCCGTCTTCCAGCTGTGGCAGGCGGATGCCTTCCCGGGCGCCGGGGTGTTCAACGTGCCCGGGTCCCTGGGCTGGGTGGAACTGATGACGCGGGCGCCGCGCCAGGCCGTGTCGTTCTACACCGGCGTGTTCGGCTGGAGCGTGGACGCCTCCCGGCGGTACCCGCAGTGGGGCATCGACGGCGCGGACTTCGGCGGCATGGTGACGATGGACGAGAAGTTCCCGCACGAGGTGCCGGCGCACTGGCTGCCGTACTTCGCCGTGGACGACGTGGACGACGCCGCGGTGACGACCACGACGGTGGAGGGCACGGTGCTGATGGAGCCCGTCTCGCACCCGGAGGGTCCGCGCATCGCGGTGCTCCGCGACCCGCAGGGGGCGATGTTCGGCGTGTACCGGGCGGCGGACGAGAGGTGAGCCGGAGGCGGGCCCTCGGCCGTCACGCCCGCAGCGCGCCCAGGCGTCCCTCAAGCTGGCCGAGCAGCTCGCCGAGCAGGGCGGCGAGCTCGCCGAGCTCCGGGCCGTCCAGACCGGACAGTACGGCGGTCTCGTAGGCGAGCTGCGCGGGCAGGATGCCGTCGACCAGGTCGCGTCCGGAGTCGGTGAGGCGGACGTGGGCGACCCTGCGGTCACGGGTGTCGCCGCGGCGTTCCACCAGTCCGCGTTCGGTGAGCTGCTTGAGGCGTTTGGTGACGGCGGCGCCCGAGGAGAAGGTCTCGCGGGCCAGCTCGCTGGGCGTCAGCTCGTGGCCGGTGCGGCGCAGGGCGCCCAGCAGGTCGAACTCCGGGCGGGTCAGTCCGGCGCGGCGCAGCGGGGCGTCCTCCGCCTGCTGGAGGAGGGCGGCACAGCGGTTGATGCGGCCGATGACCTCCATGGGGCCGGTGTCGAGGCCGGGGTGGACGGCCCGCCACTGCCGGACGACGGCGGCGACGGTGTCGCCCCGCGAGCGGCCGGGCGCGTCCCCGTCGGCCGTCTCCGGTCCCTCGCCGTCGGCCGCCGCTGGTCCTTCGGTCGCCGTCATGGCCGTACGTCCTCCGTGTTCGTGCCCGTGCCGGGGTCCGGGAGCAGTCCCTGGCGTCGTACCGTCGCCGCGAGCGTACGGTGTCCCGACTGCTCGGCGAGCACGACCCGCTCCTGGGCCGGTGCGCGCTGCCACCACTCGCCGGACGCGGCGTCGGCGGCGGCCCGCAGGTCGACCAGGGCGGCGGCGAGGTCGCGGCGGGCGGCGTCCAGGGCGGCGGGGGCGGGCCGGGGCCCGGCCAGGAGGCGCGCGGCGTGTTCGCGTGCGCGGTCGGCCGTGGTGAGCGCCCGCTCCACGCGGTCGCCCGCCCGCCGGTTGGTGACGGCCACGGCGGCGGCGAAGCCGACCAGGGCGCCGACGAGGGTGTCCACCGCGCGCTCGGTGATCAGGTCGCCGGGCGGCTGGTAGCCGGCGAACTCGGTGACGAGCAGCGCGAGCGGGGTCACGCAGACGGTGCCGAGCCAGTAGTTGCGGCCGATGAGCGCCTCGGCGCCGAAGTTGAACAGCAGGCAGCAGAGCACGAGGGCGAGCGGGCCGAGGTGGGCGACGGGGACGACGGCGGCGAAGAGCAGCACGCCGGCGAGGTTGCCGACGACGCGCTGGACGGCCCGGCTCCAGGTGAGGGTGATGTTGGCCTGGTAGAGCGAGGCCGCGGTGACCAGGGCCCAGTAGGGGCGGCCGATGCCGAGGGCGAGGGAGGCGTAGCCGGCGAGGGCGCAGCCCAGAGCGGTGCGGACGGCGATCGGGGTGAGCGGGCCGAGCCTGGTCCACAGGGGGCGCGGCGGGGTGGCGCGCTCGGCGGCCACGCCGAGGAGTTCACCGGCGTCCGCGCGGGGGTCGTCGGTGCGCGGGACGGCCCCGGTGCCGCGCAGTGCGCGGGCCCAGGCGCGCAGGCGTTCGGGGTCGGCGTCGGCGGGCGCGGCGAGCGCGACCTCCGCGCGGACGACGAGCCGTTCGAGGGCGCGACGGGTGGTCGAGGGCCGGTTGCCGGTGGAGAGCAGGGACTGCCAGGCGGCCTGCACGGCGGCGTAGGCGGCGGCGCGGGCCCCTGGGTGACCGTCGCCGGTGCCGCCGGCCCCGGCGTACGCGGCGGCGGCGTTCAGCGCCCGGGCGGTGGCACGGCGTTCGGGGCCGTGCGGCCGGAGCGGCGCGGGCGCCATGCCCACCAGATAGGCCCAGACACCGGCCGCGGCGGCGAGCGCGAGATGACCGGGGACCTGTCCGAGGGTCTGCGGCACGAACAGCGAGGCGGAGCTGACGAAGGTGAGGATCACATGGCCGGGCGGGCCGACGCGGGTGGCGTCGCACAGCGCCTTCTGCACGGCGGCCAGGACGGCGCCGACGGTGACCAGGACCACGGCGTTCCGGGTGAGGGAGGCGGCGACCAGGGACACGGCGAGGCCGCCGAGCATGCCGAGCACCACCCAGGCCAGCACCCGGGCCCGGGCGGCGTACGGGCGGTTGTGGGCGTAGAGGGCGCACAGGGACCCCGCCATGGTGTACATCGCGAGGTCGAGCCGGCCGAGGGCCACCAGGAGCAGGCTGGGCGGTGCGACGGCGGCGACCACGCTGAGGGCCGGCTTGAACCAGATGTCGGAGGGCCGTCCGAGGCGCAGCGGGGCGGCGAGCGGGAGGCGCCGGGCTGCCTGCGGGGCTGTGGGGGTGGGGGCGGATGTGGGGGTCGCACTGCTCATGAAGAACAAGGTTAACAGGTATTTTACTTGTGAATCATATATGCGGATCTGCCGCGCTCCCCCGGGCGCTCCCCCCCGCACTCCCGTGCGCTCGGGTGTCCGTCGCCGGGACCGGGCATGCCATGACCGACCGTCGAGCGGGCCGAGGGGGAGGTTCGGGTGCACGGACCGGTGTCGTCCGGCTGGCTGCTGGTCGCGCTCTGCGCGGCGACCGGCGCCTACTGTCTGCTGCGCATGCGCAGCCATGTGGTGGAGCAGCGCCGTGCCGCGGGCGGCGAGGCGCTCATGGGCTTCGGCATGGCCGTGATGGCCGTGCCCGCGGCGGTGTTCACCCCGCCGGCGTGGACCTGGCCGGCCTACGCGGTGGTCTTCGGCGCGGCCGGGCTGCACGCGCTGTGGGCGGCCCGCACCGGCGCACGCCATCTGCACCATCTGATCGGCGCCGGGGCGATGGTGTACATGGCGGTGACCATGGCCGCCTCCACCGGGCAGGGGCCCGGACACGGGCACGGCGGCTCGGGCATACCCCTGCTGACCGGAATCCTGCTGCTCTACTTCGTCATGTACGTACTCGCCACCGGCGTACGACTGGTGCCCGCGGCCGCCGTGACGGGGGGCGGCCGGGGTGCGGGCTGGGGCGACCGGCCGGAGTTGGCGCGGGCCTGCCGGCTGTCCATGGGGATCGCGATGGTGGCGATGCTGCTGACGATGTGAGGGCGGGACACACGGCGCGGCGGCGGCCGTGCGGGCCGTTGCCTGCGTCACTTCGGTGCGTCCGTCCGTGTCCTAGGGCGGCCCGCGCTCATAGGCTGCACGCATGATCCTCCCCGCGGCCCTGCTGCTGCTCGGCGTCCTGACCGCTGTCATGGGTCCCCGGCTGCTCGCCCGGGCCGACTGGCCGGACCGTGAACCGGTGGTGGCGCTGTGGGCGTGGCAGTGCGTGATCGCGGCGGTGCTGCTGTGCTGCGCGCTGTCGATGACGTTCAGCGCGGCGGCCGCCTGGCGGGCGGTGGGCGGCCAGGTGTTCGCCACCGCGCCCCGCGCGGTCGTGGAGGCGTACGCGCTCGGTACGGCGGGGCTCTGGGCGCAGACCACCGCGGTGGCGCTGGCGTGCGGCGGGCTGTGGAGCGCGGCGATGCTGGTCCGGGAGGTCGTACGGGCCCGTGCCCGGCGTCGGGCGCGCCGCGCCGAACTGCGGGTGCGGGCACCGCTGCTGCCCGGGGAGCGGCCGGACTCCGACCGGCTCGTGGTCCTGGAGGGTGAGCGGCCCGACGCCTGGTGGCTGCCCGGCACCCCGCCCCGACTGGTCGTCACCACGGCCGCGTTGCGCCGGCTGAAGGGCAGGCAACTGGACGCCGTCCTCGCCCACGAGCGGGGGCACGCGCAGGCCCGGCACGACTGGCTGCTGCACTGCTCCTCCGCGCTGGCGGGCGGTTTCCCGCAGGTGCCGGTGTTCGCGGCGTTCCGCGACGAGATGCACCGGCTGGTCGAACTCGCCGCCGACGACATGGCGTCCCGCCGCGTCGGCCGGCTGACCACGGCCCTCGCGCTGGTGGAACTCAACGAACACCGCGGGGTGTTCGGCGGCCCCTGCCCGGCCCCGCAGGCCCACGTCCCGGCCCGGGTACACCGCCTGCTCACTCCCCCGGACCGGCTCACCTCGGGGCGCAGGCTACGGCTCACGGCGGTGGCGTCGCTGGTTCCGGTGATCCCGGTACTGGTGGCGTTCGCACCGGGCCTGCGGGCACTCGGCTAGCCCGGGCCCGAGCGCCGCGCCACGTCCCGCGGGCAACAGCGCCGCCGCCCTCCGCGGGCAGTCGTGCCGCAGGGCGACACGGGTGGGCGCGACGGCACCCCGCCAGCGCCGGGCCGCGCAACCCCACCCCCGGCCCACACCAACGCCGGACACCACGCAAGCCCCCCGGCCGGCGCGAGCCCGGAAGAGGCCGGCGAAGGCGGGGGGCTGGCCCCGGACGCCGGCGTTCGGAGAGGATCGCCTCATGCACACCCCCCACGCCGAATCCCCGCCCAGGCCCCCGGAGCACCGTCCGGCCACCCTGTCCACCGGAGTGCTCGCGCTGTGCTCGGCGCTGCTGCTGACCCTGGTCGGCGTCGAGTGGCGCCCGCTGCTCGAGCTGGACGCCGACATCGCCCGCACCACTCACCGCTGGGCGGTCGAGGAACGGGGGCTGACGCAGACGTCCCGCATCCTGACGGACTGGGTCTGGGACCCGTGGACGATGCGGGTGCTGTGCGGTGTGGCGGCGGCGCTGCTCGTCTGGCGGTACGCGGCCCCCTGGTCGGCGCTCTGGCTGGTGCTCACGGTCGCCGTCGGAACGGCGGTGCAGCAGGGGCTGAAGGCCGCGCTGGACCGCGCCCGCCCGGTCTGGCCCGACCCGGTGGACTCCGCGCACTACGCGGCGTTCCCGTCGGGGCACGCCATGACCGCGACGGTCGTCTGCGGCCTGCTGCTGTGGCTGCTGCACCGCCACGGGGTGGGCCGCGTCCTGTGGCGTACGGCGCTGGCCGTGGCGGTCCTCTCGGTGACCGGCGTCGGCCTCACCCGGGTCTGGCTCGGCGTCCACTGGCCCACGGACGTCCTCGGCGGCTGGTTGATCGGCGCCCTGACGGTGGTGGCGGCCGTGGCGGTCCACCGGCGGCGGTGTCCGGCACGCCGGTGATTCCGGGCACCCCCGAGCCGGTGGCCCGAGGCCGCTTTCGCCGCGAACAAGACCGTTCACCTCGGACGATCCCCCGCGTCGCCCGAGGTGAACGGCAACCCGGAGAGGCCCACCAAGGGGCCTCGCCGGACGCGCTGAGTATAGTTGGCTGCCAGCCAGTCAACGCAGGAGTCCAGCATGTCCCCGCGCAGCGCCCTGGTCAATGAAGAGTTGCGGAGGCGTTCGAAGGAGCGGCTTCTGCACGCCGCCGTGGAGTTGGTCGACGAGCACGGGTACGAGGCCACGACGTTGGGCGACATCGCCGACCGGGCGGGCTCCGCGCGGGGCCTGGTGTCGTACTACTTCCCGGGAAAACGCCAGCTCGTGCAGTCCGCCGTGCACCGGCTGATGCACCGCACCCTGGAGGAGGCCCTGGAGCGGGAGCCGCACACCGAGGACGGCCGGGAGCGGATGGCACGGGCCATCGACGCGATCCTGGGCCTGGCGCGGGACCGGCCGGTCCTGATGCGCCAGCACATGGCCGGACTGCTGCAGGCCGAGGGTTTCCTGCCCTGCCCCGAGCAGCGGCGACTGGCCGAACTGCTGAGCGACACCGTCACCCGGCACGGCTCCCACGACGTCGACACGGACTACCCGATGCTGCGCGCCCTGCTGATGGGTGCCGTGTACGCGGCCCTGATGCCGGGCGCGCCCATGCCGGTCCCGGTGCTGCGCGCGGAGCTGTTCAAGCGCTACCGGCTCGACTGGGAGATGGGTGTCCCGCCGGACACCGAGGTGCCCGGCGGGACGTGCGGTAAGGACCGGGCGGACATGGCCCGGTTCTTCGCGACGGAGCCGGACGCTCAGTCGAAGTAGTCCGGCTGGGTCTGCACGTTGAGCTCACGCAGGTGGACCCAGCGGGCCGGGTCCGTACGCCGGTCGTCGATCCTCAGGACGTCGAAGCCCTTGGCGATGTCGTTCGAGTAGATGTAGCCGTTGTAGTAGTACGCCGACCAGGAACCGCCGGTGACGAGCTGGTCCGTGGACAGCGGGCCGCGCTCGAAGTAGGCGATCTCCTTCGGCTTCGAGGAGTTGGTGAAGTCCCAGACGGAGACGCCGCCCTGGTACCAGGCCTGGACCATCAGGTCCCTGCCCTTGACCGGGATGAGCGAGCCGTTGTGGGCCACGCAGTTCTCGGTGTCCGCCTGGTGGCGGGGGATCTTGAAGTAGCTGCGGAAGACCAGCTTCTGCCGGTCGCCCTTGCCGACGATGTCGTAGATGCCGTCCGCGCCGCGGTTCGGGCCGATCTCCGCGTTGCAGGTGGCGCCGCCACCGCCGCCCAGCTCGTCGGTGAAGACGACCTTGTTGGCCTTCTGGTTGAAGGTCGCCGAGTGCCAGAACGCGAAGTTGACGTTGTCCTGCACCCGGTCGATCACCCGCGGACGCTCCGGGTCCTTGATGGAGAACAGGATGCCGTCGCCCATGCAGGCACCGGCGGCCAGGTCCTTCGACGGCAGCACGGTGATGTCGTGGCAGCCGGTGGTCTTGGAGACACCCGGGTTGGTGGGCCCGCCGGGGTTGCCACCGCCGTCCGGGCCCTCCCCCGGGAACAGCACCGGGAAGCCGACCAGCGCCGCCTTGTGCGGGGCCTTGCGCGGCACCTTGATCACCGAGATGCCGTCGTGCGGCGGCTGGCAGTCGGGGTAGGCCGCGTTCGGCGAGTACGACGAGACGTAGACGTAGACGTTCCTGCGCTCGGGCACCAGCGTGTGGGTGTGCGAGCCGCAGGCGGTCTCGACGGCGGCGACATAGCGCGGGTTCCGCTTGTCGCTGATGTCGAAGACCTTCATGCCCTCCCACGAGGACTTCTCGGTCGCCGGCTGGGTGGTGCTGTTGCAACTGCTGTCGCTGCGCGAGGAGTCCGTGGACAGGAACAGCAGGTCACCGGAGACGGAGATGTCGTTCTGCGAGCCGGGGCACAGCACCTGGGCCACCGTCTTCGGCGCCTTCGGGTTGCTGATGTCGAAGATGCGGAAGCCGTCGTAGTTGCCGGCGAACGCGTACCGGCCCTGGAAGGCCAGGTCCGAATTGGTGCCGGACAGCGCGTCCTTGGGGATGTTGGCCACGTGCCGGATGTTGTCGGAGTGGACGACCTCGTCCTGGCCGGGTATCTCGCCGCTCTCGATGGCCTCACGCGCCTCGGCCTGGTCGCTGCGCGACACCTCCTTCTCGGCGGCCGGCGAGTCCCCGGGGTCGGGGATCGCCGCGGCCGGCGCGGCGGTGAGCAGCGCGGCCAGCAGTCCACCGGCCGCCGCGGCAACTCCGAGACGTCTGCGCCGGGTTCGGGAAACGTTCAACAGGATCACTGTTTTCCTCCCTGGTTCCGTTCACATCAGAACGGTTTTCGCACCGGCAGTATCGTCGTGGACATGCACATACCAACAGAGGGCAACGCCATCGCAATGAAGTTTTTTGATCACTGACGCGCGGAAGCGTGCTAGGACGGTCGTCGACACTCACGAGGTGTCCCGCAATACGCCTGCCACAGGAGGTCCTTGTGCACTACCGCCGTGCGTCACGCGTGTCCCTCGTCGCGGCCGGACTGACCGCTCTGACCGTACTCGGGCTCGTGGGCTGCGACTCTGACACGGGCGACACCAAGTCGGCCGCCGCCGCCGGGCCTTCGGTCATCGCGCCGGGTGAGCCCGGGGAGGCCAACCGGACTCTGTCGGCCGAGGAGGCCGAACGGCAGCGCGTCGAGGACGACTCCCCCAATGCGGCGGACGTGTCCTACGCGCGGATGATGATCCAGCACCACGCGCAGGCCCTGGAGATGACCGAACTGGTGCCGGACCGGGCCGAGTCGTCGAAGATCGTCAAGCTGGCCGAGCGCATCGCCGCCGCGCAGCAGCCGGAGATCAAGGCGATGAAGGGCTGGCTGAAGAGCCACGACAAGCCGGAGCGGGACGACGGGCACGGGCACGACCACGCGACGATGCCCGGAATGGCCACACAGGCCCAGCTGAAGCAACTGCGCGCGGCCGACGGCAAGGCCTTCGACCAGCTCTTCCTCACCCTGATGATCACGCATCACCAGGGGGCGATCACCATGTCCACCGAGCTGAAGGGGCAGGGCAACAACATCCGGATGGAGGAGATGGCGGACGACGTGGTGGCCCAGCAGACCAGCGAGATCAGCCGGATGCGCGACCTGATGTGACGGTGCGCGGCACGCCGTGACGGCGGCCGGCGCCCGACGGGGCGGCTCAGCGCCGGACGTGCCGCGCGGGCAGCAGTCCCGCGTCGCGCGTCCGGCCGATGAGCCTGAGCGCACCGCGCCGGCTGTACCCGGTCTCGTCCATCACGGCGAGGACCGGATCGGCTCCCCGCTCCTGCGCCGCGCGGTACGCCCCCGCCACGAGACCGTGCTTCTCCGGCCCCCTCGGCCGGTCGGTCCGCTCCCGGTGCGTGCCCGTACCGGCCTCGTCGCCGGGGTCCGGCTCGGGCTCGGCGCCGCAGGCCCGCGCCAGCGGCCCCTCGATCCAGTCGGCGAACAGGGCGAGGTCCTCCAGCGCCAGCGCGGGCCGGGCCCGTACGTCCTCGACGCATACCCACCCCTCGCACACCGTCGCCAGCGCGTCGATACGGGCCCCGTCGCCGAAGGCCAGCCGCACATGGAGCCACCGGGTCGCCCGCTCCCCCTCCCTCACCTCCCACGCGGGCCACACGGACACCGCGCCCTCCGCAGGAGAGCGATCGGAAAGATGAAGAAAAGATGCCTCAAACACACACGCAACGTAACCGCGTGATCAGTTTCCCTCCGTAGAACACGCGCCCCGGACGGCGGACGGCACCCTGTCAGCGGAGCGCGGACGGTGCCATGCTGGAGACATCAGCGATCTCCTGTCGATCCCCCGGGGTGAGGAGTTCCGCCGTGCTGCGTGTCGCCGTCATCGGTTCCGGGCCGAGCGGGTGCTACACCGCCCAGAGCCTCGTCCAGCAGGACGCCCGGGTGCGCGTGGACGTCCTGGACCGGCTGCCTTGTCCGTACGGCCTGGTCCGCTACGGCGTGGCGCCGGACCACGAGAAGATCAAGTCCCTGCAGAACACCCTCCGGGCGGTCCTGGAGCACGAGCGCGTGCGCTTCCTCGGCGGGGTGCCGGTCGGGCCGGGCGGGGTGCCGGTCGCGCGGCTGCGGGAGCTGTACCACGCGGTGGTGTACTGCGTGGGCGCCGCCACGGACCGGCGGCTGGGCATCCCGGGCGAGGAGCTGCCGGGCAGTTGGTCGGCGACGGAGTTCGTGTCCTGGTACAGCGCGCATCCGGACGCCGTCGACGACGGTTTCCTGCGCGGGGTGCGGTCGGCGGTGGTCATCGGGATGGGGAACGTCGCCGTGGACGTGACGCGCATGCTGGCCCGGGGCGTGACGGAGCTGAGCCCGACCGACATGCCGCACGCGGCCCTGACCGTACTCGCGTCGAGCCGGGTGGACCGTATCCACATGGTGGGCCGGCGCGGCCCGTCCCAGGCCCGCTTCACCACCAAGGAACTGCGCGAACTGGGGGCCCTGCCGGACACCGGAACCGCCGTGGACCCGGCCGAGGCGGCCCAGGACCCGGCGTACACGGACCCGTCCGCGCTGCCCGCCCCGCAGCGCCGTAACGTCGAGGTGCTGCGCGGCTGGGCCGGGGCGCCGGTGCCGGGCGCCCGGCGGCTGATCCGGCTGCGCTTCTTCCTCCGCCCGGCCGAACTGATCGCCCGGGAGGGCAGGGTGGGCGCGGTGCGTTTCGAGCGGACGGTGCCGGACGGGCACGGCGGCGTCACGGGCACGGGGCGGTTCGAGGACGTCGAGGCGCAGTTGGTGCTGCGCTCGGTCGGTTATCGCGGGGTGCCGTTGGAGGGGCTGCCGTTCGACGCGGCCGGCGGCACGGTTCCGCATCTCGCCGGGCGGGTGCTGCGGGAGGGCGCCGTCGCTCCGGGCGAGTACGTGGCGGGCTGGATCAAGCGGGGCCCGACGGGCGTCATCGGCACCAACCGGCCCTGCGCGAAGGAGACGGTGACCTCCCTGCTGCGGGACGCGCCCTTCCTCACCGACCGCGACCTCCCCGGCGACCCGCTGGCGGCACTGCGGGCCGAGGGCGTCGAACCGGTCGAATGGACGGGCTGGCAGGCGATCGAACACGCAGAGGCGGAACTGGGCGCCTCTCTCGGCCGGACCACCGTCAAACTCCCCGACTGGGACACCCTCCTGGCAGCAGCCCGCGCGGCCGGCCCGTGACCGCGTCGGGGTCACGGACGGCCGCCGGCCCGCTGGAGCGGGCCCGGCCGGTGCCGCCGGGAGCCGGGCTCCGCCACGCGCGCGCCCGCACGCGCACGGACGCCGCCGCGCGGGATCTCAGGCCGCCACGGCCGCCGGCGAGCTCGTCCACGGACCTGCCCCCGCACACGGCCGGTAACGGCCCACGCGGCCTCTGGCAACGGGGGGCGCGCCGGCCCTCGGCGCCGGGCGGACCGGGCTCCGGTGAGCACTGCCCCCGTCAGGCGGACCCCCGCACGCCGACAGGCGCCACCTCCCGAGATCCCCGGTTCCCGCACGCACCGGCGAGCGATCGGCCCCGCGGCGAAGCCCGCAAGTCCCGCGTGCGGCCCGTGGCGGTCCACGTGGCCTCTGGCAGCAGCCAGGGGATCGAACCCCCCGGGACTGAGGGCCGGACCCCGGTGGGCACTGCGCCGAGATCCCCGGTTCCCGCACGCACCGGCGAGCGATCGTCCTCGGGTGGAAACCCGCACGCCAAGCGGGCGGCCGGCAGCGAGCCGGTGGGTGGTGGCCGGGTCAGCCGGTGCCCTGGCGAAGGGACTGGTGGGCGGCGGCGGTGAGCAGGCAGCCGAGGAGGCCCGGGAAGAGGTCGTCCAGGTCGGACCGGCGCAGGCCGTTCATCTTGGCGGTGCCCTCGTAGGTCTGCCGGATCACGCCGCTCTCGCGCAGCACCCGGAAGTGGTGCGTGGTGGTGGACTTGGTGACCGGCAGGTCGAACTGCGAGCAGGTCAGCTCGACGTCCTCGGCGGCGAGCTCGCGGACGATCCGCAGCCGTACGGGGTCGGAGAGCGCGTGCAGCACGCCCTCCAGCCGGATCTCCTCGCGCGCCGGGTGCGGCAGAGCGCGGCTGCTGGGTGCGGGGGCGGCGGTCGTCACGGCGGCTCCAGGTGCGGTCCGGGAGACCTCATTGTACGAGAGCCATCGTAGTTTGACATCTACCGTACTACGATGCCTATCGTACGATCCGATCCCCCCTCTGGTCCCTGCCGAACGGAGCCCGCCGTGAGCACGCTGTTCCAGCCCTACACCCTGCGCGACGTGACCATCCCCAACCGGGTGTGGATGCCGCCGATGTGCCAGTACTCGGCCGCGCCCGAAGGGCCCGGGACCGGCGCGCCCGGCGACTGGCACTTCGCGCACTACGCGGCCCGCGCGGCCGGCGGCACGGGCCTGATCGTCGTCGAGGCCACCGCCGTGTCACCGGAGGGCCGGATCTCCCCGTACGACCTCGGCATCTGGAACGACACCCAGGTCGAGGCGTTCCGCCGGATCACCCGCTTCCTCGTGTCGCAGGGCACCGTCCCCGCCGTCCAGCTCGCGCACGCCGGGCGCAAGGCGTCGACCGAGCGGCCCTGGAAGGGCGGCGCGCCCGCCGGGCCGGACGCCCACGGCTGGCAGCCGGTGGCTCCGAGCGCGGTCGCCTTCGACGAGCGGCACCCGGTGCCGGACGAGCTGTCCGTCGAACAGATCCATGAGATCGTCGGACAGTTCCGCGCCGCCGCGCGCCGCGCGCTCGCCGCCGGGTTCGAGATCGCCGAGATCCACGGTGCCCACGGCTACCTGGTCAACGAGTTCCTGTCCCCGCACTCCAACCACCGCACCGACTCCTACGGCGGCTCGTACGAGAACCGGACGCGGTTCGCGCTCGAGGTGGTGGACGCCGTGCGCGAGGAGTGGCCGGACGACAAGCCGCTGTTCTTCCGCATTTCGGCCACGGATTGGCTGGAGGAGTCCGGCTGGACCCCGGACGACACCGTCCGCTTCGCCTCCGAGCTGCACGCCCACGGCATCGACCTGCTCGACGTCTCCACCGGCGGCAACGCCTCCGGCGTCCGCATCCCGACCGGGCCCGGCTACCAGGTCCCCTTCGCCGCGCGGGTGCGGAGCGAGACACCGATGCCGGTCGCCGCCGTGGGGCTGATCACCGACGCCGAGCAGGCGGAGAAGATCGTGGCCAACGGCGAGGCGGACGCGGTGCTCCTCGGCCGCGAGCTGCTCCGCAACCCCTCGTGGGCCCGGCACGCGGCCCGTGAACTGGGCGGCGAGGTCCACGTGCCGGACCAGTACCACCGCTCGGTATGAGCCCGCACCGCCACCGCGCCGGTGGCCCGGGGCGCCCTTCGCGCCCCGGGCCACCGGCGTCGGCTTTTCCTGGCCGAATGTGATCCCCGCGAAGCGTTGACTAGAAAGCGCTTACCCCATACGTTTCCCGTTCAGCAGCGTGACCCGCTCACGTCAACGAACCGGGCATGCCGCGCACCATCACGAACGTCGTTCAGATACCTGGCTCACACCCCCACACCACGACAGAAGGAACGACATGACTTCCGCGAAACGACCACGCGCCCGCGCACTGACGGGCGCACTCGCCACCCTGGGCCTTTCGATTGGCATGGTCATGACCACCGGCGCGTCCCCGGCGAGCGCCGCCACCTGGCCGACCGCCAACGGCAGCCAGGGCGTCTCCTCCACCATCTCCGTGTCCGGCACCAAGGACTACGGGATGAAGCGCCTGTACGGCACCGGCGACCTGGGCTCCGGCAGTCAGGACGAGGACCAGGGCCCGATCCTGGAACTGGCGGACGGCGCGGTCCTGAAGAACGTCATCCTGGGCGCTCCCGCGGCCGACGGCGTCCACTGCAAGGGCTCCTGCACGCTGCAGAACGTCTGGTGGGAGGACGTCGGCGAGGACGCCGCCACGTTCAAGGGCAAGTCGTCGGGGTCGGTCTACACCGTCAGCGGCGGCGGCGCCAAGGAAGCCAGCGACAAGGTGTTCCAGTTCAACGGCGCCGGAACGCTGAACGTGTCGAACTTCGCGGTCAAGAACTTCGGCACCTTCGTCCGCTCCTGCGGCAACTGCTCCACGCAGTACAAGCGGACGATCAACCTCAACACCATCGAGGTGAACTGGAAGGGCAGCAGGCTCGCCGGCATCAACACCAACTACGGCGACAGCGCGACCCTGCGGAACATCACGATCATCGGGGACAGCGGCAAGAAGATCGTCCCCTGCCAGAAGTACATCGGCAACGACGACGGTGACGAGCCGGACAGCAACGGCTCGGGCCCCGACGGCACGTACTGCAAGTACTCGTCGTCCGACATCACCTACCGGTAGCCCCCCACGGGCAGCGGCCGTACGAGGCGTCCCGCGCGGCGTCTCGTACGGCTCACCGACCCCTGTACGACTTCACGCGCCGCCCACGCGGGAACGCACCTCCCCCGCCAGCTCCCGCCGGTACTCCCCGTAGGCGGACCGCAGCGCGTCACCCGGCCAGTCGGCGGGCAGCAGGGCGGGGGGCAGGACGGGGTCGGCGAGCAGATGGCGTACGACGGCGGCGAACGCGGTGAGCCGCTCGGCGGGGCGAGTGGCGCGGCCGCTGTGGCCGAGGAGCGCGCGGGCCGTACCGGACCAGACGTCCAGCGGCCACAGACGCGCGGCGAGCTCGCGGGCGGGCCGGTCGGGGCGGGCCGTGCAGCGCTCGGCCACCTCGTCGAGAGCGGCGGGCAGACCGCGCTCCAGATTGGCGGGACGCAGCCACACCCCCTCACGGAGTTCGGCGAGCCGGAGGGCGGCCAGCCGGGTGCGCAGGTCCGCGCGCTCGGCGGGACCCCGGCCCGTCGCGGTGATCACCACCAGCTCCCAGTCGCCGTCCCACGCGCGCGTGCGCGGCTCCACGGACTCGTCCTGGCGGCGCTGGCGTTCGAGCAGCCGGTCGCTGAGCCGGTAGCCGGCGTCCGTGCGCCGCAGGTCACCGGCGGCGACCATCCGGCTGAGCGCCGCGCGGAGCGTGGACCCGCCGACGTCGAAGCCCTCCACCAGCCGCCCCAGCTCCCTCGCCGACAGCTCCGGCGGGTGCGTACCGAGCAGCAGGCTCAGCACGACCGACCGCGCGGACAGCGGGCGCGGCCGGGGGTCGTTTGGTGTCGCCGGGTCGTTCCTCCGCATGGGGCCGTACTCTACGACGCCGATCATGTTACATGATTGATTCGACTGTAGGAAAAGTGCAACACTCGCGTCATGGCAACCACACTCGCGGACGAGCAGCGGCAGGACTCCGGCGCACCCGGCGGTGCCACCCATGGCGTCACCAATCAGCCCCCTCCCCTGGCCCCGTACGACGCCTCCGAGGACACCGCCCTGCTGGAGGGGCTGCGGCGGGAGGGCGCCGGCTGGGCCGAGGAGGAGCTGCGCCGGGTCGGCAGGCTGGCCGGCAGCGCGCAGGTGCAGGAGTGGAGCGATCAGGCCAATCGCCACGAGCCCGAACTGCGCACCCACGACCGGTACGGGCACCGCGTCGACGAGGTGGAGTTCCACCCGAGCTGGCACCACCTGATGCGCGCGGCCGTCGCCGAGGGGCTCGCCGCCGCGCCCTGGGCGGACGACCGGCCCGGCGCCCATGTCGTCCGTACCGCCAAGGGACTCGCGTGGGGGCACACCGAGGCGGGACACGGCTGTCCGACGTCCATGACGTACGCGGCGGTGCCCGCCCTGCGCCGGCAGCCGGAGCTGGCGGCGGTGTACGAGCCGGGGCTGACCAGCCGGGAGTACGAGCCGGGCCTGCGGGTGCCGGCCGGGAAGCGCGGTCTGCTGGCCGGCATGGGGATGACCGAGAAGCAGGGCGGCTCCGACGTCCGGACCAACACCACGTCGGCCGCTCCGACCTCCGAGCCGGGTGTGTACACCCTGCGCGGCCACAAGTGGTTCACGTCGGCGCCGATGTGCGACGTGTTCCTGGTGCTGGCGCAGGCCCCGGGCGGACTGTCGTGCTTCCTGGTGCCGCGCGTGCTGCCCGACGGCACCCGCAACACGTTCCGCGTCCAGCGGCTGAAGGACAAGCTGGGCAACCGCTCCAACGCCTCCTCCGAACCCGAGTTCGACGGGACCGTCGCCTGGCTGGTCGGCCCCGAGGGACAGGGCGTGAAGACCATCGTCGAGATGGTCAACTGCACCCGGCTGGACTGCGTGATGATGTCGGCGGCGCTGATGCGCAAGACGCTGGTGGAGGCGGGCCACCATGTGCGGCACCGCAGCGCGTTCGGGGCGCGGCTGGTGGACCAGCCGCTGATGCGCAACGTGCTGGCCGACCTGGCACTGGAGTCCGAGGCCGCCACGACCCTCACCCTGCGCCTGGCCGGAGCGGCCGACCGCGCGGTGCGCGGGGACGCCGGGGAGGCCGCGTTCCGGCGGATCGCGACGGCGGTCGGCAAGTACTGGGTCACCAAGCGGGGCCCGGCCTTCACCGCCGAGGCCCTGGAGTGCCTGGGCGGCAACGGCTACGTCGAGGAGTCCGGGATGCCCCGGCACTACCGCGAGGCCCCGCTGCTGTCGATCTGGGAGGGCTCGGGGAACGTCAACGCCCTCGACGTGCTGCGGGCGCTCGGCCGGGACACGGCCACCGCGCAGGCGCTGTTCGACGAACTCGCCCTGACGCGCGGGGCGGACGCCCGGCTGGACGCGGCCGTGGCCGGACTGAAGGACCAGCTGGCCGAGGGGTCCCAGGCGGGCGCCCGGCGGCTGGTGGAGCGGATGGCCCTGACCCTCCAGGGCTCCCTCCTCGTCCGGCACGCCCCGCCCGCCGTCGCCGACGCCTTCTGCGCGACGCGGCTGGGCGGCGACTGGGGGCACGCCTTCGGCACCCTGCCCGCGGCGGCCGGCCTGGACGCGATCCTCGGCCGCGCGCTGCCGGACGGCGGCTGACCCCGCCGTCCCGGCCACCGTGCACGGCCGTCCCCGTGCCCGTCCGCACAGGCCCCGACCTGCGGCGACACCGATCCGGGGGTGACTGTCAGTGGTGGGGTGCAGACTGGCCGGTGTCCTGGAACGAGGGCGTCGACGAAGACGTCGCGGAGGTGGTCGGCATGACCGAGGTACTGCTCGCCGTGGGCACCCGCAAGGGCCTGTTCATCGGGCACCGGCGAGGTGACGCCTGGGAGTTCGACGAAAGTCCCTGCTTCAACGCGCAGGCCGTGTACTCGATCGCCATCGACACCCGTGGCGCGAGCCCGCGGCTGCTGGTCGGCGGGGACAGCGCGCACTGGGGACCCTCGGTGTTCCACTCCGACGACCTGGGCCGCAACTGGACCGAACCGGCCCGGCCCGCCGTCAAGTTCCCCAAGGACACGGGGGCTTCGCTGGAGCGGGTCTGGCAGCTTCACCCGTCCGAGGCCGAACCGGACGTGGTGTACGCGGGGACGGAACCGGCCGCGCTGTACCGCTCGGAGGACCGCGGGGAGACCTTCGAACTGGTCCGGCCGCTGTGGGAGCACCCCACGCGGGCGAAGTGGGTGCCGGGCGGCGGCGGTGAGGGCCTGCACACCGTGCTGACCGACGCGCGTGATCCGCGCGCCGTGACGGTGGCCGTCTCCACGGCGGGCGTGTTCCGCACCCTGGACGGCGGCGCGAGCTGGGCCCCGTCCAACTCCGGGGTGTCCGCGGTGTTCCTGCCGGACCCGAACCCGGAGTTCGGGCAGTGCGTGCACAAGGTCGCCCGGGACGCGGCGGACCCGGACCGGCTGTATCTGCAGAACCACTGGGGGGTGTACCGCAGCGACGACGCGGGCGGAAGCTGGACGGACATCGGCGAGGGCCTGCCGTCGACGTTCGGCTTCGCGGTGGTGGCCCATCCCCGTCGCGGTGACACGGCGTACGTGTTCCCGATCAATGCCGACTCCGACCGGGTGCCGGCCGGCCGCCGCTGCCGGGTCTTCCGGACGGCGGACGCGGGCAGGAGCTGGGAGCCCCTCACGGCGGGGCTGCCGCAGGAGGACCACTACGGCACGGTGCTGCGCGACGCGATGTGCCACGACGGCGCGGACCCGGCCGGCGTCTACTTCGGCAACCGCAACGGCGAGGTGTACGCGTCCGCCGACGACGGCGACAGCTGGCGGCAGTTGGCGTCGCATCTGCCGGACGTGCTGTGCGTACGGGCGGCGGTCGTCGCATGAACCACATGAGCCACATGAACTGCATGAGCCGTACGAGCAGTATGAGCCGTACGAGCCGTACGAGCCGTACGAGCCGTACGAGGATCCCGTCCGGTCCCGGCCACTGGTTGATCTCCGCCGCCGTCGCGGCAGTAAGGTGACGCCCGTGGCACCACGACCCTTGAATGAAATCGTCGAAGCGGGCTGGGCGAAGGCCCTGGAACCGGTGGCCGAACGGATCGCCGGAATGGGGGACTTCCTGCGCGCGGAGATCGCCGCGGGACGCACCTACCTCCCGGCCGGAGCGAACGTCCTGCGCGCCTTCCAGCAGCCCTTCGACGAGGTACGCGTCCTGATCGTCGGGCAGGACCCGTACCCCACCCCGGGGCACGCGGTGGGACTGTCGTTCTCCGTCGCGCCCGAGGTGCGGCCGCTGCCGGGCAGCCTCATCAACATCTTCCGGGAGCTGAACACCGACCTGGGCCTGCCCCAGCCGTCGAGCGGTGATCTCACGCCGTGGACCCAGCAGGGCGTGCTGCTGCTCAACAGGGCGCTGACGACGGCCCCGCGCAAGCCCGGCGCCCACCGCGGCAAGGGCTGGGAGGAGGTCACCGAGCAGGCGATACGGGCGCTGGCCGGCCGGGGCAAGCCCCTGGTCTCCATCCTGTGGGGGCGGGACGCCCGCAACTGCCGTCCGCTGCTGGGCGATCTGCCCGCGGTGGAGTCGGCCCACCCGTCGCCGATGTCCGCCGACCGCGGTTTCTTCGGCTCCCGCCCGTTCAGCCGGGCCAACGACCTGCTGATCCGCCAGGGCGGCCAACCGGTGGACTGGCGCCTGCCGTGACCGGGCCCGGTTTCCTCGCCGTGGACTCCGGGGGCTCCGGTCTGCGGGTCGTCGTCGGGGCCGGCGGACGCGGGCCCCTGGCCCGGGGCGCCTCCGGGGAACCGGTGCGGACGGGGGCCCTGGGCCTCGACCCGGGGCACCTCATGGAGCAACTGGTCCCGATGGCGCGGGCCCTGTGCGCGGAGGCCGGGGTCGAAAAACTGGAGGCGGCCGTCGTCGGGGCCGCCGGGCTGGCCAGTCTGGGGGACGCGCTGCGCGCGGAGCTGCCGGGGGCGCTCGGCCGTGAACTGGGTGTGCGGCGGGTGGTGCTGGCCGCCGACGCCGTCACCGCGTACGTCGGTGCCCTCGGGCCACGGCCCGGTGCCGTGATCGCCGCCGGTACGGGGGTGATCGCGGTCGGCACCGATCTGGCCGGCTGGCGCCGGGCGGACGGCTGGGGGCATCTGCTGGGCGACTGCGGTGGCGGCGCCTGGATCGGGCGGGCGGGTCTCGACGCGGCGCTGCGCGCGCACGACGGGCGGGAGGGCGGCTCCGCGCGGCTGCTGGCGAGCGTCGAGGACCTGTTCGGTCCGGCGGCCGGGCTGCCCGGCCGGCTGTATCCGCGGACCGACCGGCCGGCCGTGCTCGCCTCCTTCGCGCCCCGGGTGGGCGAGTGCGCGGCCGACGGCGACCCCGTCGCCGTGGCGGTGCTGCGGGCCGCGGCCCGGCACATGGCCGGCTCCGCCGCGGCCGTGTGCCCGGCGGCGGGCGAGCCCGTGGTCGGTCTCACCGGTGGTCTGTTCCGGATGGGTGCCGTGCTGCTCGGCCCCCTGGACGAGGAGCTGGCCGAGCGGCTGCCGGGGGCGCGGCGGATCATGGCCGAAGGGGACCCCCTGCACGGGGCGGTCCGCATGGCGGAGGACCTCACCGCCGGCTCGTTCACCCTTCCGGGCGACGAGAAGATGCTGTACGTGACGGGTCCGGCAGGTGAGGACGTCACCCGCGCGGCCGACGTCCGTACGTAACTCATCAGACAAAACCGGACGGATACCGCTCACCCGCACCCTCCCCGAACAGGGGAGCCCGGGAAACCACTAACATGCCGCAACATGAGCACCCCCACTGGGCCCGCGTCCGGCCTGCCAGTACGAATGCCGCGCCCCCGTCAGCCCGGACGGCACCGCCGTCCCGAGCCGCTGGTGGCTCCCGAGGACGCGCCCGCGCTCGTCCTCGCCGTGCCGGGTGCGCCCAGTAGTGCCACCCGCTCGCTCGCCGACGAGGTCGTGAGCATCGCCCGTTCCGAGCTGCCGGGCCTGGACGCCCGGATCGGCTACCTCGACGGTGACGACGAGGATTTCCCGACGCTGCGGTCCGTCCTCGCGTACGCGGCCGAGGAGCGCACCGCCCGCTTCGAGCAGGCCCGCGCCGCCGGCCTGGACGTCAAGGAGCCCGACGGCCCCGTCGCCGTCGTCGTGCCGCTGCTCGCCGGTCCGGACAGCTCGCTGCTGCGCCAGGTCCGCCAGGCCGTGATGGACAGCCGGGTCGCCGCCGAGCTGACCGATGTGCTGGGTCCGCACCCGCTGCTCGCCGAGGCGCTGCACGTGCGGCTCTCCGAGGCCGGTCTGGCCCGCGCCGACCGCGCCCGCCTGTTCACCGTGGCGACCGCGGCGGACGGCATCATCCTGGCCTCCGTGGGCGGTGACGAGGCCGTGCAGGCGGCCGGGATCACCGGCATGCTGCTCGCCGCGCGCCTCGCCGTGCCGGTGATGGCGGCGGCCCTGGACCAGGAGGGTTCCATCGCCTCCGTGGCCGAGCAGCTCCGGGGCTCCGGTTCGCAGCAGCTGGCGCTCGCGCCGTACCTGATCGGCCCGGAGATCGACGCCGGCCTGATCGAGGAGGCCGCGAAGGAGGCGGAGTGCTCCGCCGCCGAGGCGCTCGGCCCGTACCCGGCGATCGGCAAGCTGGCGCTGGCCAAGTACACGACCGCGCTGGGTATCGCCCCGCAGCAGGCGCAGAGCACCCCGGCCCACTGACCCGGCCGGCTCCCGCACGACGCCGAAAGGGCCCGCTCCACGCACCGGAGCGGGCCCTTCGTCGTGTCTCCTCGGCCTCCGGTCAGCCGGTGACCACGCAGGACGCCGCGGGCACCGGGACCGAGCCGGCGCGCCGCGGCACTCCCGTGTCCGGGTCGAGCGCGAACCAGGTCACGTCCCCGGAGCGTTCGTTGGCGACGTACAGGACGCCGTCGGAGACGGTGATCGCGCGGGGCCAGTGACCGCCGCAGGGGACGGTGGTGAGCGGGGTCAGCGCCTTGCCCTCCCCCTCGACCGCGAAGACCGACAGGACGTCCTCGCCGCGGGTCGCGGTCCACACGAAGCGGCCGTCGGGCGAGACGGCCACCCCGGACGGATAGGCGTCGCCGGCCGGGGCACCGGGCAGGACCGGGATCTCGGCGAGCGGTCTGAGCGCGCCGTCGGCGGCGTCCCAGCGGCAGACGACGAGGGTCGGGCTGAGTTCGTTGAGGACGTACGCGTACGCCCCGTCCGGGTGGAAGGCCAGGTGCCGTGGGCCCGAGCCGGGGCGCAGGGCGATCTCCCGGTGCGGTGCGAGCACGCCGCCGGACAGGGTGCAGACCCGTACCGAGTCCGTGCCGAGGTCGACGCCGACCGCCCAGCGGCCGCTCGGGTCGGGCTGCACCTGGTGGGCGTGCGGGCCCTGCTGGCGCTGTGGATGGGGACCGGAGCCGCTGTGCCGGAACACCCCGGACACCGGCGCGAGGCCGCCGTCCGGGCGGACGGGGACGACGCTGACGCTGCCGGAGCCGTAGTTCGCGGTGAGGACGTGTCCGGCGAAGAGACTGAGGTGGGTCGGCCCGCTGCCGTCCACCCGCACCGGGCGCCCGGCCGGCCGCGGCCCGTCCTCCTCGGTCACGCGGAACGCGGCCACGGCGCCCTCGGCCGTCTCGCTGACCGCGTACAGCATGCGGCCGTCGGGCGACAGGGCCAGGTAGGACGGGTCGGGTACGACGTCCACGGTGCTCAGGACGGTCAGCGCGCCGCTGCCAGGGGCGACGGCCGCGGCGACGATGCCCGGGCCTCCCGCCGCCGTGAACGACCCGATGAACGCCCGCCGTCTGCCGTCCGCCACGACTGTCCCCTCTCGTCCGATGCCGACCAGGGTGACGGTAGCAGTCGATCACTTCAGGTCTAGACCAAAGCTCCGTCCGGTGCGTCCACGCGTGTCAGGCCCCGACCAGCGGGGAGCCGGAGGGCGCCCGCAGCGGCGCGGCCAGTTCGGCGAGGGCGCGTTCCAGACCGTGCAGATGGGCCAGGGCGGGTTCCGTCCCGGCCGGGGAGGTCCGTACGGCGATGTCCCGGCCGCCGGTGAGCGCCTCGACGGCGGCCTCGACGCGCCAGCAGGCGGCGGCCAGCCGGGCGTCGTGCGAGGCCTCCGGGTCGGCGGCGACGGCGACGAGGCCGCGGATCTCCCGGGCGCAGTCGTCGAGCAGGGCGAGCACCCGCCGGGCGCGCCGTTTGCGGCCGAGCATGGGGTTCAGCGGATGCACCAGCGGGGCGACCGAGAGCCGTACCCGGGCGAGCAACTGTTCCAGCTCCGCCACCACCGGCGCCGGGTCGGCGTCCGCGGTCCCGGCCAGCCGTGCCGCCGCCTGGGCGGTGCACGCGTGGACGCAGCGCAGGGCCCGCTGGATCCAGGTGTCGGTGACGCTGTGCGTGGTCACGGGCAGGACGAACGCCACCGCCAGCACGGCGCCGAGCGCGCCGACGGCGGTCTCCACGAACCGGAGTGCCAGCAGACCGGGGGTGAGCACGCCCAGCAGGCCGTAGAGCATGGCGGCGAGCACCGTCACCCAGAGCATCATCCAGGTGTAGGACACGGCGGCCGTGTAGAAGATGCCGAAGACGGCGACGGCGACGACCAGCGCGGTCAGCGGCCCGTCCCCGTGTGCGGGGACGGCGACGAAGAGCGCGAGCCCGATGCCGATGACGGTGCCGAGCACCCGCCGGAAGCCGCGTACCAGGGTCTCGCCGCGGGAGGTGGTGTTGACGAAGACCCACCAGGTGGCGCCGACGGCCCAGTACCAGCGCTGCCCGGACACCAGTTGGCCGACGACCAGGGCGAAGCCCGCACCGGCGGTCGCCTGGACCGCCTGGCGGGTGGTCACGCGGGCCAGTCCGGTGCCGGCGGGCGGCGCCGGTACGGCGGCCGGGGGCAGCCGTCGCTCGTAGCACCACAGTCCGAAGCGCACCGCGGCCGCGGCGAGCACGGACAGCAGGACGGAGGCGTACAGCTCGGGGAGCTGGGCGGTCCTCGCGTGCAGGAACTGCGCCACGAAGTAGGTCATGAAGGCGAAGACGCCGAGGCTGTGGCCGCGCGGGCCCCAGCGCCGCGCGTACACGCCGAGTCCGACCACGGCGAGGAAGGTGAGGTCACGGGCGACCGGGTGGTCGTGCAGCACGGCCGCGGCGGCGAGCACCGGCAGGCCGACGGCGGGCAGCAGCGCCGTGGTGACGGCCTGCCCGCGGACGGTGGCGTCGGTGACGGTGAACAGGGCGAGCAGCGCGGCGAGCCCGCCGGTGACGGTACCGGTGAGCGAGTGCCCGGCCAGGCCGCAGACGACGACGGCCAGCCCGATGCCGAGCACGGCCCGCGCCGCGAAGCGCAGCCGGATCCGGCCCGGGTCCGGAGCCATGAACACCCTCTTCAGCACGTACCGCCCCCTGGGAATTCGTTGGTGTGCGCCGTGGCACGAAAAAGGCGCCACGGAGGTCCGCAGCGCCATCGACCCCTCCATATCAGCATCTCTTCCACCAGTGGCTCAACCGACTCCTGTGGAGGTGGGCCATTGGTACAGTGTTCGCGGCATTCCTACGGCCGTCGAAGTGCCAATGGCCGATACGGGGACACTTCGGATCTCATGGCCGTGGACGAGCTCGACACCCGCATCCTGCGGCTGCTGCTGGAGCAGCCACGCACCAGCGTGCGGGAGTACGCCCGCATCCTCGGGGTGGCCCGCGGCACTCTCCAGGCCCGCCTGGACCGTATGGAGCGCGAGGGTGTGATCACCGGCACCGGCCCCGCCCTCTCCCCCGCCGCGCTGGGCCATCCCGTCCTCGCGTTCGTGCACATCGAGGTCACCCAGGGACACCTGGACGAGGTGGGGGACGCGCTGGCCGCCGTGCCGGAGATCGTCGAGGCGTTCTCCACCACGGGCGGCGGCGATCTGCTGGCCCGGGTGGTGGCGCGCGACAACGCGCATCTGGAGGACGTGGTCCAGAAGCTGATCAGCCTGCCCGGCGTGGTCCGCACCCGCACCGAGGTGGCGCTGCGCGAGCGCGTCCCGCACCGGCTGCTGCCGCTGGTGGAGTCGATCGGCCGTACGGCACGGAAGTGAGCCCTGTCATCCTGGACCCCATGAGCACCCTCGGCACCCTCTCGGTCGTCTTCGATCTCGACGGAACGCTCGTGGACAGCGAACCGAACTACTACGAGGCGGGCCGGCGGACCCTCGCCGAGTACGGGGTGCCGGACTTCTCCTGGGCCGAGCACGAGCGCTACGTGGGGATCAGCACCCGGGAGACGCTCGCCGACTGGAGGGAGCGGTACGGGCTGTCCGCCCCGGTGGAGGAGCTGCTCGCGGTCAAGGACCGCCACTACCTGAAGCTGGCCGGCGCCTCGACGCGGGTGTACCCGGAGATGCGGGCGTTCGTCGAGCTGCTGGCGGCCGAGGGCGTGCCGATGGCCGTGGCCTCCGGTTCCTCGCCCGTCGCCATCGGGGCGATCCTGGCCGGCACGGGCCTGGACGCGTATCTGCGCACCGTCGTGTCGGCCGACGAGGTCGCGCGGGGCAAGCCGGCCCCGGACATCTTCCTGGAGGCGGCCCGCAGGCTCGGCGCGGACCCGGCCGACTGCGTCGTGGTCGAGGACGCGGCCCCGGGCGCCGCCGCCGCGCACGCGGCCGGGATGCGCTGTATCGCCGTCCCCTATGTCGCCGCTCAGGCCGACGCGCCCGAGTTCGCCACCGCCGGTCTGTTGCTGCGGGGCGGGCAGGCGGAGTTCACGGCGCGGGCCGCGCACGCCTGGCTGACGGACTCCGCCCGGCGCCCCTGACCGGCTCCCGCCGTCCGCGCGTCCTCGGCGAACGTCCGGAACCGATCGCTCCCGCACCGTTGACGCCTTTCCGTCCCCTCCCTATCGTCTGGTCGATCATTCGTACAGCGTTCGTGATACCGAACAGAGGAGCATCCCATGGCACGGCCCCTCTCCAGACGAACCCTCTTCCAGGCGGCCGCCCTGACGGCGACCGCGGTCTCCGCCGCGACCACCGGGCGCGCCGTCGCCGCGCCGAGCGCACCGGCCGCCGCTCCCGGCGTGCCGGCCACGTGGACCGTGCGGCCCTTCGGGCTGGAGGACGTGACGCTCGGACCGGGCGTCTTCGCCGGCAAGCGGCGGCTGATGCTCGACCACGCCCGTGGCTACGACGTGAACCGGCTGCTCCAGGTCTTCCGCGCCAACGCCGGCCTGTCCACCCGGGGCGCGGTCGCTCCCGGCGGCTGGGAAGGGCTGGACGGGGAGGCCAACGGCAATCTGCGCGGGCACTACACCGGCCACTTCCTGACCATGCTGGCGCAGGCGTACCGCGGTACCGGCGAGCAGGTCTTCGCGGACCGGATCGCCACCATGGTCGGAGCCCTGACCGAAGTACGGGAGGCGCTGCGCCGCGACCCGGCCGTGCTGAGCGTCGAGGGACGGTTCGGCCGCGCGGCGGAGAACGTGCGCGGCTCGTACCAGTACGTGGACCTTCCGGCGGCCGTTCTCGCCGACTCCCCCGCGCTCACCCTGTCCGCGTGGGTGCGCCCCGCGCACGACGCCGCCTGGGCCAGGATCTTCGACTTCGGCGACGACACCACCCGCTATCTGTACCTGACCGCCCGCAACGCCGGCGGGGTGCCGCGGTTCGCCGTCACCACCTCGGGGCCGGGCGGCGAACAGGGCCTCGACGGCACCGCGCCGCTGCCGATCGGCGAGTGGAGCCATCTGGCGGTGACCCTCGCCGACGGCACCGGCACCCTCTACGTCAACGGCGCCGCCGTGGCCCGGAGCACGGACATCACGCTGACCCCGGCCGCCCTCGGCACCCTCGCCAACAACTGGCTGGGCCGCTCCAACTTCCCCGCCGATCCGGTGTTCGCGGGCGCGTTCGAGGACGTCGACGTGTTCTCGCGGGCGCTGACCGCCGACGAGATCACCGAATTGCAGGACCGCCGTGCCGCCGACGCCTCGACCGGCCGGGGCGATCTGGCGTCGTACGCCTTCGACGAGACGGCCGGGGCGACGTTCGCGGACGCCTCCGGCCGGGATCTCGACGCCACCCTGCGCCGCACCTGGGGCGCGCCCAGCCATCCCGGCTTCCTCGCCGCGTACCCGGAGACGCAGTTCATCGAGCTGGAGTCGATGACCGGCAGCGACTACACCCGGGTGTGGGCGCCGTACTACACCGCGCACAAGATCCTCAGGGGGCTGCTGGACGCGTACCTCGCCACGGACGACGACCGGGCGCTCGATCTCGCGTCCGGCATGTGCGACTGGATGCACGCGCGGCTGTCCGTGCTGCCGGCGGCCACCCTCCAGCGGATGTGGGGGCTGTTCTCCAGCGGGGAGTTCGGCGGCATCGTCGAGGCGGTCTGCGACCTGCACGCGATCACCGGACGGGCCGAACACCTCGCTCTCGCCAAGCTGTTCGACCTGGACCGGCTCATCGACGCCTGCGCCGCGAACACCGACGTCCTCGAAGGACTCCACGCCAACCAGCACATCCCGATCTTCACCGGCCTGGTGCGGCTGCACGACGAGACGGGCGAGGAGCGCTACCTCACGGCCGCGAAGAACTTCTGGGGCATGGTCGTACCCCACCGGATGTACGCGATCGGCGGCACCAGCAGCGGCGAGTTCTGGAAGGCCCGCGACGTGATCGCGGGCACGATCACCGACACCACCGCCGAGACGTGCTGCGCGTACAACATGCTCAAGCTGAGCCGGACGCTGTTCTTCCACGAGCAGGACCCGGCGTACATGGACTACTACGAGCGGGCCCTGTTCAACCAGGTGCTCGGCTCCAAGCAGGACCGGCCGGACGCGGAGAAGCCGCTGGTCACCTACTTCATCGGCCTGACGCCCGGTCATGTACGCGACTACACGCCCAAGCAGGGGACGACCTGCTGCGAGGGCACCGGCATGGAGAGCGCCACCAAGTACCAGGACTCGGTGTACTTCGCGAAGGCCGACGGGTCCGCCCTGTACGTCAACCTCTACAGCGCCTCCCGGCTGACCTGGGCCGAGAAGGGCGTCACGGTCACGCAGACCACCCGCTACCCGGAGGAGCAGGGCAGCACGCTCACCGTCGGCGGCGGCCGGGCCGCCTTCACCCTGCTGCTGCGGGTGCCGTCCTGGGCGGCCGCGGGCTTCCGGGTGACCGTCAACGGGCGTGCCGTGCCCGGCACTCCGGTCCCCGGCCGCTACTTCGGCGTCTCGCGGACCTGGCGCGAGGGTGACACCGTACGGATCTCCGTGCCCTTCCGGCTGCGGGTGGAGCGGACCCTCGACGACCCCGCGCTGCAGGCCCTGTTCTACGGCCCGGTCAACCTGGTCGCCCGGCAACCGGGGCCGGACGCCGTGCGGTTCGGGCTGTACGGCAATGCCGGCCTCTCCGGTGATCTGCTGCCCTCCCTCACCCCGGTCCCGGACAAGCCGCTGCACTACACGCTGGACGGCATCGAGCTGGCGCCCTTCGCGGAGGGGACCGAGGACCCGACGCACGCCTACTTCCGGCGCTCGGAACCGCGTGTGGTCTTCGGCACGTCCGACTCCGGAGTCGCCAACCCGGCCCGGAGCGACGGCACGACGCTGCTCGACGAGATCTGGGCCGGGGCGCCCTTCCGCGGCAAGGGAGCGCTGGTGACACGGGTACGGTCCACCGTGGCCGCCTGGGTGTCCGAGGGTCTGCTGAGCCGCGCGGACGGCGACAAGGTGGTGAGTACGGCGCAGAGGGCCGCTTACGCCGACTGAGGCCGGCCGAAAAATCTTTCCCGGACGGTGATTGTCTCGCGCCTGGCGTCCGTACTCCCTGCTGTTGGGCCGTTCACATCCCAGGAGGCACGATGCGCATCTCGCGCAGCACGGCAGGAACCGCGTTCGTGGGCGGAGCCATGATCCTCACCCTCACCGCGCTCGCCTACCCCACCATGCTGGGCGTACAGAACACATCGACCAAGCAGGACCGGGTGGTGGCCAACACGAACTACGGCCCGCTGACCGAGGCGGACCGCGACTTCGTGGTGAAGGTGCGCGCGGCGGGGCTGTGGGAGCACCCGCTGGGGCTGCTGGCGATGGAGCGGGGGACGACGCCGGAGATGAAGGAGGCGGGCGAGCACCTGGTCGTCGGTCACGGCCGGCTCGACGCGTCCTGCCGCAAGATCTCCGTGGAGCTCGGCATCACGTTGCCGAACGTGGCCTCACCGCAGCAGCAGGGGTTCGTGGAGACCGTGAAGGCCACCAACGGCAAGGAGTTCGACTCCACGGCGGTGAACATCATGCGCGTGACACACGGGCAGATCTTCCCCGCCATCGCCAACATCCGGGCCAACACCAGGAACACCCTGGTCCGGCAGCTGGCCGACCAGGCCAACGACACGGTGCTCGACCACATCACGGTGCTGGAGAAGACGGGTCTGGTCAATCACGAGCAGGTCAACTTCCAGCAGACCAGCCCGCCCAAGATGCCGCGGGAGGCGGTGACGCCGCCGGCGCCGCAGCCGGGTGCGCAGGTCCTCGCGCTGGAGATCCCCAAGGGGCTGGAGGACCTCAACACGGCGTCCCCGGCGCCGTCACCGTCCCCGACGGTCAGGTAGCCGGGTCAGGACCTGCGGCGGGGCTTGCCCCGCCGCGGGTTCTTCGCCGTGCCGCCGGTTCCTCCCCGGCGGCTTCGGCCGGCGGATCCGCCGGCCGGCTGCTGCCGCCGGGCGGCGGGCTTCTTCTCCCCCGC
Source organism: Streptomyces sp. CB02400 (assembly GCF_001905725.1). Taxonomy (GTDB): domain Bacteria; phylum Actinomycetota; class Actinomycetes; order Streptomycetales; family Streptomycetaceae; genus Streptomyces; species Streptomyces atrovirens. Next base: position 219,690 of record NZ_LIWB01000009.1, on the reverse strand, counting down.
CGGCTCCTGCCTGCGGCCCCTGGTGCTGTTGACGGTCCGGCCGCGGACGATCCCGATGAAGTCCTCGACCCGGTCCGTCGTCGCCGCCTCGGGCCAGGACAGCGCCACGCTCGACTCGGGGGCCCCTTCGAGCGGCCGGTGGGTGAGGTCCTTGCGGTGGTGCAGCCGGGCGAGCGACAGCGGTACGACGAGCACGCCGATCCCGGCCGCGACGAGCTCGATCGCGTCGGCGGTGGTGGCGGGGCGTTCGAGGGCGGGCCGTCCGGGCAGGCTCTCCCAGGTGAGGACGTCGTCGAGCGGGTGCAGCACGATGTCGTCGGCCAGGTCCTCCAGGGACACCGCGTCGGCCGCCGTGACGAGGTGGTCCCTGGGCACCACGACGACCGTCTGCTCGGTGTAGAGGGGGATCGCGCTGAGGACCGTACGGTCGACGGGCAGCCGGACGAGGCCCGCGTCGGCGTCACCGTCCAGCAGCAGCCCCTGCGCCGTGCCGGCGGGGACCTGCGTGAGGACCAGCGGGACGTCGGGCAGCCGCTCGTTCCAGACGCGCACCCATTTGTCGGGCATCACGCCGGGTACGTACACGAGCCGGAACGAGGGGGACACTTCCGAGCCTGTCACCTGGCCAGGTTACCGGCCGTGGTCGGCGGCCGTGCACACGCTCGATACCCTGGACGTCATGACGCAGCACCAGAGCACCCAGACGATGAAGCCCGCGACCGCGGCGAAGAAACTGGGTGTGTACCTCGACGCCACCCCCGCCGACTTCCGGGACGGTGTCGTCTCACGCGCCGAGCTGAACGCGCTCCAGGCGGACCCGCCGCAGTGGCTGCGGGACCTGCGGCGCGACGGCCCCCACCCCCGCCCGGTGGTCGCGGCGAAGCTGGGCGTGTCCATCGCCGGCCTCGCGCGCGGCGGGGTCACCGAGGCCCTCACCACCGAGCAGATCGAGGCGCTGAAGGAGGAGCGCCCCGAGTGGCTGGAGCGGGAGCGCGCCACCCAGGCCGAGGTCCGCAAGGAGGCGGCCCGGATCAAGAAGCGGAACGCGGAGCGCGCGGAAGGCGACGACACCCCCTAAACGCCAGCCCGCGCCACCCTTCCGGTGGATAGAAATATCTACCAGCATGTCCGTACCGCACGCGCCCGCAGCGGCGCAGCCGACCGTGCCCGGGGTGGACATGCACAGCGCCATGTGGAAGCAAGCTGTCGAGTGGCTGGCCGCGGCGGCCACGGACCCGCAGGAGTGCAAGCGCGAGTGGGACCACGGCAAGGGCACGGCGCTGCTCGCGGCGGGCCGGTACTGGGACGTGCTGAGCGTGCCCGACCGGCTCGGGCTGCTCGCCCTGGACATCCTGTGGCGTGACCCCCTGAAGGTGCCCGGGCCCACGCTGGTGGACGTCACGGCCCGCAGAGTGGGGTTCTTCCTGCCGCCCGACCCGGCCAGCGAGTGGGTCGGCTTCGGAGTACGGCACGTGGGCCGTGGGTCCTGGGTCGCCGTACCGCCGCCGTACCGGCCGGCCGGGCGTCTGGAGTGGCTGGTCCCGCCGGACGGCACCGGCACCCTGCACGCCCCCGGCCCGCTCGAACTGGCGCTGCGCGGTGCGACCGGCACGCTCGCCGTGCTGGCGCCGGTCAGCGCGGAGCCGGCGGGTCCGGAGGGCTGGTGAGTTCCTCGCCGGTGCCTTCGCCGGTGTCCTCGGCGGGCGGCCGCAGCAGGGGGACCGGGACGGGGAAGGGCACGGGCAGCACCGTCGCGCGCTCGCTGACCGTGGCGGCGGCGAAGGAGGCCCACAGGCCGTCGCGGTGCTCCGGGACCGTGTGACCCCTGGCCCGCCACTCCGCGACGAGGGCCGTGTAGATCGGCGTATGACCGCCGTACCCGCTGGTGAGTTTGGCGTACAACCGGTCCGCGGCGTCGTGCCCGAGAAGGCGCCGCGCCGTCTCAGTGCTGTCCATGCCGGTCCAACGCGCCCCCGTGCGCCGGTGGTACGCCGGTGGCCGCGGGTCCGCCGGGTCGGGTGAAGCCGTCACCCGTACAGCCGTACAGCCGTACAGCCGTACAGCCGTACACGGGACAGAGGTCCGCCCTGGACACGGGATTGAACAAGCGTTTAACATGCTGTACATGCGTTCAACCCAGGACGACCGGACCACCCGGGCCGTCATCCGTGACGAGGCGTTGCGACTGTTCGCCGAGCGCGGGCCGGAGTCGGTGACCGTACGGCAGATCGCCGGGGCCGCCGGGGTGTCGGCCGGGCTCGTGGTGCACCACTTCGGGTCGAAGGACGGGCTGCGGCAGGAGGTCGACCAGTACGTCCTGGCCGTGTTCGAGGCGATGCTGGGCGAGCTGACCGGTGAGGGCGGGCAGGAGCTGCTCGATCCGGGCGCCGGGTCGGCGTCCCTGAGCGAGGCGTTCGCCCGGCATCTGCCGGCCGGCTCGCCCCTGCCGGGCTATCTGCGCCGGCTGCTGCTCACCGGGGCGGACACCGGGCGGGTACTGTTCCGGCGGCTGTTCGAACTGAGCCGCCGGACGCTGGACGAGCTGGTCGCGGCCGGAACGGCCGATCCCGGCCGCGATCCGGCCGTCCGCGCGGCCGTGCTGCTCGCCAACGACCTGGCCGTGTTCCTGCTGCGCGACCACCTCACCGACGTCCTGGGAACCGACCCGCTGTCCGTCGACGGCATGGCCCGCTGGGCCCCGGAACTGCTCGGCGTCTACGCGGGCGGGCTGAACGCGGCACCGCAAGGAGAGGCGCCCCCACCGCGATAGGGAGATTCCGCATGTCGTCCGGAACCGTACTCGCACCACCCGCGCTCGAAGCGCGTGACCTGCACAAGTCCTACGGCACCCACCGGGTCCTGCGCGGTGCCGACCTCACCGTCGCGCCGGGGCGGCTGGTCGCTGTCGTGGGCGAGAACGGCGCCGGGAAGTCCACGCTGCTCAAGGCGCTGGCGGGCGTTCTCGCCGCGGACCGGGGCGAGGTGGTCCATCACGGGACGCTCGGCTACTGCCCGCAGGAGCCGGTGCTCAACAACAGCCTGACCGTGGAACAGCATCTGCGGTACTTCGCCGCCGCCCGGCGGCTGCCCGGTCTGGAGCGCGGGCACGGGCTCGTCCGGCAGCTCGGCTACGAGAAGTATCTGGGGACCGCGGCCGGTGAACTGTCCGGGGGGACCCGGCAGAAGCTCAACCTCACCCTGGCCCTGCTGCACGACCCGGACGTCCTGCTGCTGGACGAGCCCTACCAGGGGTTCGACTGGGAGACATATCTGCGCTTCTGGGAGCTGACCGAGGAGCTGCGCTCGCACGGCAGGGCGGTCGTCGTCATCACCCATCTCGTCTTCGAGCAGGAGCGCTTCGACCTGCTGGCCGATCTCGTGGACGGACGGCTCGTCACCCGCGCCACCGGCGCCACGGAGGCGGAGGAGGCCCGGCATGCGGACGTCTGACACCGTACGGCGGCCGCCGTACCGGCAGTTCCCCACCGCCCTGCGCTTCTCGGTGCGCGACCAGACCCGCAACCGGCTCGCCGGGCTGCTGCTCGTGCTGTTCGTGCCCGTCTGGTACCTGCTGATGGACGCGATGGCCGGGGGCGAGGTGCTGGAGTTCAGGCTGTACGCGACCGGGGAGGTGCTCCAGGTCGACGGCGGCCGGCTCACACTGATCACGGCCGGGCTCAACTGCGTCACCATGATCGCGGGTTTCGTGGTCTTCGACGCCGTCCGCAAGGCGCTGCTCTTCGACCGGCGGCTGGTGTTCGCCGGTTACGGCCAGGCCGTCCTCGTCGGTGCCAAGACCCTGGCCGTCGTGGTCGTCGCCGCCGCGATCGCCCTCTACACCGCGCTGGCGGTGCTGTTCCTCTGGCGCCCCTCGGTGGGCGGCTGGTTCGCCGTGCTCGCGGGCTTCACGGTCATCGCGCTCACCTACGGCGCGCTCGGCCTGCTGCTGGGGGTGCTGGTCAAGCGTGACCTGGAGGGTTTCTTCCTCATCATCATGGGCGGGCTGATGGACACCTTCCTGCAGAACCCGCTGGGCAATCCGCTGGCCAACGAGCCCGTACTGCGGTGGTTCCCGTCCTTCGGGCCCATGCAGTTCGCGGCGGGCGGCGCCTTCGGGGACACCGTTCTCTGGGGGCACCTCGGGCTCGGGCTGCTGTGGGCGGGCGCGTTCAGCGCGGTGGGGCTGGTGGTGTTCTGGATCAGGACCCGCAGCCGGAACCACGCGCGGTGACCGACCGGGGTTGACCCTCGACCTGGTCGAGGGACCAGGGTCGCGGGTGTGGAGAGCGAGATGCGCAGCATTGGTGAGATGGCCCGGGACAGCGGGCTGGGCGTGAGCGCCCTGCGGTTCTACGACCGTGCCGGTGTCCTGGTCCCCGACCGGGTGGATCCGGTCAGCGGCTACCGCTGGTACGCCCCCGGGCAACTGGAGGAGGCCCGGCTGCTGGCCCGGCTGCGCCGGGCCGGGATGCCGCTGGCGGACATCCGGCTGGTGCTGGCCGGCTGGACGGGCGCCGACACCGATCTCGTACGGCAGCTCCTTCAGGCGCATCTGCGCCGGCTGGAGCAAGGGCTGTCCGACGCCCGCGCCGAGCTCTCCGCGCTCCGAGCCCTACTCGACCACAGGGAGAACCCCATGACCTCGCTCCGCACCGACACCGCCGTACGGCTGTCCCTCTCCGGCCCCGGGCTGGCCGCCGCGCTGGACGCGGTCCGGTTCGCGGCCGGCACCGATCCGGAGCTGCCGATGCTCGGCGGGATCCACTTCGACGTCGAGGGCGACGCGCTGCGCCTGGTGGCCACCGACCGGTACCGGATGGCCGTGGCGCGCGCCGCCGCCGACGGGCACGACGGGTCCCGCGTCCAGGTCACCGTGCCCCTTCCGCTCGCCGACGCGATGCGGGCGCTGCTGGACGGGGAGGAAAGGGTCCGGCTCACCGTGGACGGTGACCGCGTGACCCTGGAGACCGGGGACCGGCAGACGGCCGGCCAGTGCCTCGGCCACGACTTCCCCGACTACCGGCGCCTCGTCCGCCTCCCGGCCGGGCGGCGCGCCGTGGTGGACGTGCCGGCCTTCCGGGAGGCGGTGCGCACGGGTCCCGTCCGCGCGGGCGAGGTGCCCGAACAGGACGGGACGTCCTGCGACCTCAGCGTGCTGGAGGTGGCGGAGGACGGCTCGGTCGCCCTGGCCGGGGACGGTGCCGACGGCCGGGACCTCGTCGCCGTCAACCGCGCGTTCCTGCTGGACGCCCTCGCCGCCGGGTCCGGCGACCGGCTGATCCTCGAGTTCGGCGCCCCCACGGCGCCCCTGGCGATCCGCCGGCCGGACGACGAGCACACGTTCTCGCTCCTGATGCCGGTGCGGCTGGAGAACTAGGGACCCTGGCGGTTCAGCGTTCGGGGCGGCTCTCGTCCACCGGTTCCAGCGTCTCCGCGGCCGGCGCCGTGGCCTGTACGGGCACGGTGTCGGCGGAGGCGGTGCGCCGGGCGGTCAGGCGCAGCGCGATGGGCTCGGTGTAGCGGGCCGTGAGCGGGCCCAGGACGACCAGGACCAGGACGTACGCCGTGGCCAGCGGGCCGAGGTCCGGTTCGATGCCGGCGGTGACCGCGAGACCGGCGATGACGATGGAGAACTCGCCGCGGGCGACCAGGGTGCCGCCCGCGCGCCAGCGGCCCTTGGGGGAGATCCCGGCCCGGCGGGCGGCCCAGTAACCGGTGGCGATCTTCGTCAGCGCGGTGACGACGGCGAGCGCGAGGGCGGGCAGGATCACCGGCGGGATCGACTGGGGGTCGGTGTGCAGGCCGAAGAAGACGAAGAACACGGCGGCGAACAGGTCCCGCAGCGGCGCCAGCAGGTTGTGCGCGCCCTCGGCGACCTCCCCGGACAGGGCGATGCCGACCAGGAACGCGCCCACGGCCGCCGAGACCTGCAACTGCTGGGCGAGTCCCGCGACGAGCAGGGTCAGGCCCAGCACCACCAGCAGCAGCTTCTCCGGGTCGTCGCTGGAGACGAAGCGGGAGATCACCCGCCCGTAGCGGACGGCGACGAACAGCACGAGTCCGGCGACGCCCAGCGCGATGGCCAGCGTGACACTGCCCGCGGCGAGGCTGACGCCGGCCAGCAGGGCGGTGATGATCGGCAGGTAGACCGCCATGGCCAGGTCCTCGAGCACCAGGATGCTGAGGATGACCGGGGTCTCGCGGTTGCCGAGCCGTCCGAGGTCGCCGAGGACCTTCGCGATGACGCCGGAGGAGGAGATCCAGGTGACGCCGGCCAGCACCACCGCGGCGACCGGGCCCCAGCCGAGCAGCAGGGCCAGGGCGGCGCCGGGCAGGGCGTTGAGCGCCATGTCGACGAGGCCGGCCGGGTACTGGGTCTTGAGGTTGGAGACGAGGTCGCTGGCCGTGTACTCCAGGCCGAGCATGAGCAGCAGCAGGATGACGCCGATCTCGGCGCCGATCGCGACGAACTCCTCGCTCGCGCCGAGCGGCAGCAGCCCGCCCTCGCCGAAGGCGAGGCCGGCCAGCAGATAGAGGGGGATCGGGGAGAACTGGAGGCGTCCGGCGAGGCGTCCCAGCAGGCCGAGCCCGAGGATGATCGCGCCGAACTCGATCAGGAAGATCGCGGAAGAGTGCACGCGCTCACTCCCGACCGAGTATCTCGGCGGCGGCGTCGATGCCTTCGCGGGTGCCGATCAGGATCAGCGTGTCACCGCCGGCCAGCCGGAAGTCCGGCGCGGGGGACGGGATCGCCTCGGCCCGCCGCAGCACGGCCACGATCGAGGCGCCGGTGTCGGTGCGCATCCGGGTGTCGCCCAGCAGCCGGCCGTTCCAGTGGGAGACGGAGGACAGTTCGATGCGCTCGGCGACCAGCCCCAGGTCGGTGGTGTGCAGCAGGTTGGGACTGTGGTGGGCGGGCATGAGCGCGTCGATCAGCGCGGCCGACTCGGCGACGGTCAGCCGCATCGAGCGGGCGCAGGCGTCCGGGTCGTCGGAGCGGTAGACGTTGACCGTGCGGGCACCGTCGCGGTGCGCGATCACGGACAGGTGCTCGTGCTCACGCGTGGTGAGGTCGTATTTCACGCCGATGCCCGGCAGCGGCGTGGCGCTCATCCGTGGAGCAGGCACAGCCCGTCCCCTTCCCGGTTCTCTTGTCGATGGTCCGATGCGGGTGCCGGCCGTGCCGTCGGACGGCACGGGTGATCCACCCCCACGGGGCAATGGTGCCATCCCGTCATTCGGCCGGAACATGGGTGTTGTCACGGATGGACAGGGGGCGCGACGGAGCCGAGGATTTCCGGGGAGACCGTATCGCCGCAGTTCGGAAGGGTGGGTACGGGCTCTTGCCCGCGGGTACCCGGAGGAACCGCCGGGGACGGGAGTGAGTGGTGAACGACACGGTGGTCGTAGGAGTGGACGGTTCGCCGTCCAGTCTCGCCGCGGTCGACGTCGCGGCGCACGAGGCCCTGCTGCGCGGCGCGCAGCTGCGGATCGTGCACGCGTTCAGCCGCCCGGCGGATCTCGACCCGATGATCCACGGTGCCCTGGCGGGGGCCGAGCAGCGTGCCCACGACCGTGCGCCGGGGCTGGAGGTGGCCAGGACCGTGGCGTCCGGTGAGACGCTGACGGTGTTGCGGAGCGAGTCGCGGCACGCGGTGCTGACGGTGGTCGGCGGGCGGGGCCGCGGTGGGTTCGGGGATCTGCTGCTGGGTTCGACGGTCGTGCAGCTGGCCGCGCACGGGCACGGTCCGCTGATGGTGGTCCGCGGTCGTCCCGGCCCCGAGGGGCCGGTGCTCCTCGCCGTGGACGGCTCGCCGGCCGGGGCCGCGGCGGCGGATTTCGCCTTCGCCGAGGCCGCGCTGCGCGGGGCGCCGATGGTCGCGACGCATGTGTGGAACACCTGGAGCGAGCCGACGCCGTACGAGGGCCCCGCCGATCCGCTGAACGTGGTGGTGGATCTCGACCGGCTCCGTGAGCGGCACCAGCGGCTGCTGGAGGAGGCGGTGGCGCCGTGGCGGGAGACCCGCCCCGAGGTCGCCGTGGAGCTGCGTCTGGAGCGGGCGCGGGTGCGGCACGCGCTGCTCGACGCGAGCCGGGAGGCCCAACTGGTGGTGGCCGGGGCCCGTGGTCACGGCGGCTTCACCGGGATGCTGCTCGGTTCGGTCAGCCAGGCGCTGCTGTATCACGCCGACTGTCCCGTCGCCGTGGTCCGCGGCACGGAGTGAAAGGGTGTCCCCGCTCCTCGCGGGGGCTTCCTCGTCGCGGCACGATGGGACCATGTACACGACCCGCGCCTCGGGACATGTGAACGCGCCCCGTCCGGCCGTCTACCGGGCGCTGGTGAGCGCGGAGGCGGTCGCGTGGTGGCGGGTGCCGCCGGGGATGCGGAGCGAGGTGCACGTGTTCGAGGCGCGCGAGGGCGGCGGGTTCCGGGTCTCCCTGACCTACGACTCGCCCGGCGCGGTCGGCAAGTCGTCCCCGCGCACCGACACCTACCACGGCCGCTTCGCGCGGCTCGTGCCCGGCGAACTGGTGGTGGAGGTCCTCGAGTTCGAGACCGAGGACCCCGGACTGCGCGGCACGATGACGATCACCACCACGCTCACCGAGGCCGGCGGCGGCACGGATGTGCTGATCGTCCACGAGGGCGTCCCCGACGCGGTGCCCGCCGCCGACAACGAGACGGGCACCCGCTCGGCACTGGCCCGGCTCGCCCGTTTCGTGGAGGCGCACGCCTGAATTCCTGTGCTCCCCCGTGCACCAGTGCGCCCCCTTGGCGACGGCATTCGGTACGTCGGGTGCCGGTCCAGTGTGGGCAGGACGGAGTTCGAGTGCCACATGTATGTGGACTCGTACATGTGGACTCACTGAATTCCGTTTGTGTCGCTCGAGACAGGTGGTATTCGATGAGCAATTGCGTTCATGAACCGGCGTCGGCCTGGAGGTCGGGAATCGCGCCGGGCATATTCCCGTCCGTCGGCCACGGTATCGCCTTGTTCCGGCGCCCGCTGGAGTTTCTGAATTCTTTGTCCGCGTACGGCGATCTGGTGGAGATACGCCTGGGTCCGATGCGTGCCTGGGTGGTGTGCCACCCGCGACTGGTCCACGAGATGCTCAGGGACACCCGCACCTTCGACAAGGGCGGCCCCCTCTACGAGCGGCTCCGGGCCCTGATGGGGGACGGGGTCGTCACCTGCCCGCACGGCGATCACCTCAGGCAGCGCAGGCTGCTGCAGCCCGCCTTCCGCCCGTCCAGCGTCGCCGGCCTGACCGGGGCGATGGGCGAGGAGGCCGAGTCGGTGTGCCGGACGTGGCGGGCGGGGCGGAAGGTCGATGTCAGCGCGGCCATGATGGCCCTGACCACGGGGGCGATCAGCCGGGTCCTGCTCTCCGACTCGCTCGACGCGGCGAGGGCCGCCGAGGTGCGGGACTGCCTGGCCGGGATCGTCCACGGACTGTTCGTGCGTACGGTCCTCCCGGTCGACGCCCTGTTCCGGGTGCCCCTGCCCGCCAACCGCCGGTACCGGGACGCGGTCGCCCGTCTGCACCGGCTCGTGGACGCGGCGATCGCCGAGCGCCGTGCGGGCGAGCCGCGCGACGACCTGCTGGGGGCCCTGCTGGCGGCGGCCGACACCGGTGAGCACGGGGTGACCCCCGGTGAGGTGCACGACCAGCTCGTCTCCCTGCTGCTCACCGGGTCGGAGAGCCCCTCCCTGGGCCTGTCCTCCACGTTCAGCCTGCTCGCACAGCATCCGGAGGCCGAGCGCGAACTGCACGCCGAGGTCGACTCCGTACTGGACGGGCGCACCCTCCCCACCTCCGACGATCTGCCGCGCCTCCCCTACACCCGGGCCGTGATCAGCGAAACCCTGCGCCACTCCCCGCCCGGCTGGCTCTTCACCCGGTCCGCCATCAGGGACGTCGAGTTCGGCGGGCGCCGCCTGCCGCGCGGGGCCACCGTTCTGTACAGCCCGTATCTGCTGCACCACGCGCCCTCGTCGTTCCCCGACCCCGAGCGGTTCAGGCCCGAGCGGTGGCTGTCGGGCGAGCACACCGACCAGCCGTACGGCGCGATGGTCCCGTTCTCCGCGGGCAGCCGGAAATGCCTCGGGGACTCCTTCGCCATGGCGCAGAGCACGGTGGCGGTCGCGACCATCGCCCGGCGCTGGCGGCTGCGGCACCCCCCGGGGCCCGTCGCGCCGGTGCGCCCCGCGGTGACGCTGGGCCCCAGGTCGCTGCGGATGATCTGCGAACCGCGCGGTGAAGGGCTCGGCCGGCGATCCCGAGGGGCGGGTGACAACCTTGTCGACCACACATGAGGACATCACGGCCGGCACCCTGCGCGGAATTCCCGGCTCCGATCTCAGGGACCTGATCGACACCCATCTGCACATGCCGTTCCCGTTCCGGACCAATCCGCACGAACACCGGGTCACGGCGGGCGTCGAGAAGTGGCTGCGGAAAACGGGACTGGCGGACGAAAGCTGGGTTCCGGAAATGATCGCCCGTACCCGCCCGGCCCAGCTCGCCTCCTACAACGGCCCGGAGATGGATTCCGGTCTGCTGCAGATCGTCGCCAATCAGATCGCCTATCAATTCGTCTTCGACGACCGGGCGGAGGAGGTGGGCCGGCAGGGACCCGGCCGGCTGCTGCCCATGCTGGACGAGAGCATCGCCGTACTGCGGGACGACGCGTCGCCGTCGACGCCGCTCGGCGCGGCCCTGGCCGATCTGCACCGGCAGGTCCGCGAGCGGTGCACGCCCGCCCAGGCCGCGCGATGGGCCGTCAAGAGCCGTGAGTACGTGCACGGCCTGCTGTACGAGGCGGTGGCGCAGGCCGACACCGCCCCGCTGCCGACCGGACTGTGCACGTCGATACGGTCACTGACCGCGGGGGTCGAGCCCTTCCATCCGCTGTGCGAGGCGGCCCAGCCGTGCGAACTGTCCGACGCCGAACTCCATCACCCGGTGATGCGGCGGCTGACCCGGCTGTCGGCCGACGCGGCGGTGTGGATACCCGACCTGTACTCCGCGGTGAAGGAACGGCAGGCCGGCGGGATGATCAATCTGGCCCTCGCCCACCAGCGGGCCCACCGCTGCTCCCTGCCGGTCGCCGTCATGCTGGCGATCCGGCAGATCAACCGCACGATCGACGAGTTCGTCGGCCTCTTCGAGGAGATCAGGCCGCGGCTGAGTCCCTCGGCCGTCGGTTACGCGGAGGGCATGGCCGGCTGGATCCGCGGATGCTGCCACTGGTCCCGCACCGTCCCGCGCTACGCCGACACGGCGGCGGCCCCGGCCTGACCCGGGCACCGCCACGGGCCCGCGCCCCGGGCGCGATCCATTCGAATGCCCCTACCCACAGGAGGGATGCCTCAAGCCGTCGCCGCCTTCGATTCACCCGTCCTGTCGTGGTCGTACCGTAAGACGGACACGGTGCGCCGCGGCAGGCATACGCTCGTCTGCCACCCGTTGGCCGAACGACAGGAAGCGGTACGGCACATGGCGATCGAGCGGCGGCAGCATGTCACCGAGTCCCGGCCGTTGCTGGAGCGCCGACGGGAACTCCGGGCGCTGGACGAGGCGTTGGCGGCCCTGCGGGACACCCGGGACGGGGTGCCGCAGGTGCCGCGCGGCGGGCTCCTCGTCTTCACCGGCCCGGGCGGGATGGGCAAGACGGCGCTGCTGGCGCAGGCCCGCTCCCGCGCGCTGGCCCAGGGGGTCACCGTGCTGTCGGGCTGCGGCGGCCAGAACGAGCAGGAGCTGGCGTTCCGTGTGGTGCGCCGACTCCTCCAGCCCTCGCTGGCCGCGATGGACGGCGGCGAGCTCCGCGCCTTCCTGGGCAGCTGGTACGACGTCGTCGCCACCGCGCTCGGCCTGGAGGCGGGGCCCGGCCCCCACGTGCCCGACCCGTCCGGGGTCCGCGAGGGCCTGGACTGGGTCATGACCCGGCTCGCCGCGCGGAAGGCACCCATGGTGCTGCTGCTCGACGACCTGCACTGGGCGGACGTCGAGTCCCTCGACTGGCTCACCTCCTTCGCGCCCCGGGTGGCGGATCTGCCGCTGCTGATCGTCCTCGCCCACCGGCCCGACGACCTGCCGCGCGAGGCGGAGCCGCTGCGCGCCCTGCCGGGCAGTCTCGGCACCCGCCCCTACGCGCTGGAGCCGCTCACCTCCGAGGCGGTGGCGCGGATCGTCAGGGACGAGGTGGGGGACGAGGCCGAGGACGAGTTCTGCGAGGAATGCCGGCAGGTCACCGGGGGAAGCCCGTTCGAGACCGTCGAACTCGCCATCCGCCTGGGCGAACGCAATCTGCGGGGCACCCGGCACGAGCTGCGCGCGATGCGGGACCTCGCCGCGGCGGTCAAGGGCCGCGGACTGGTCGAACGCCTGCGCGCCCTCGGGACGACCACCGTCCGTTTCGCCTACGCCGCGGCCGTGCTCGGCGAGTCCGTGTCACAGGAGCTCGCCGCCACCATCGCCGTGGTCGGCAGTGAGGCGGCCGCCGAGGCGACGGAGCGGCTGCGCGCCGCCCGGATCCTGGCCGAGGACGACGGGAGCGGGGACGGACTCGCCTTCGTCCACCCGCTGATCGCCACCACCATCTACCGTTCCATCGCCCCGGCGCTGCGGGTCGGACTGCACAACGGGGCCGCCGAGGCCATCCGGGCCGCCGGGTTCGGGCCGGCGGCAGCCGCCCGGCACCTGCTGGAGGTGCCCTGCGACGGCCGCGTCGAGGCGGTGGCGTGTCTGCGCGAGGCCGCCCGCGAGTACATGCGGGCCGGCGCCCCGGAAGCCGCCCGGCGGCTGCTGACACGGGCGCTCCAGGAGCCGCCGCCGCCGGAGCAGCGCGCCGAGCTGCTGCACGAACTCGCCTCCTCCACCTTCCTCATCAAGCCCACGGCCACGGTCGCGCACCTCCGTGAGGCGCTGGCGGAGCCCGACATCGACCCGGAGCTGCGGGCGTCCATCGTGTACCGGCTCACGCAGGCGCTGGCGCACATCGACGAGGTGGCCGAGGCCGCGGCCGTCGCCGCCGACGAGGCGCGGCGCACCCCGCATCCCCGGATCAAGCTGCGGATGCAGGCCGACCACTTCGTGTGGAGCTCGTACCGCACCGACGAGCCGGACCCCGCCGCCCGCTCGCGCAGGCTCGCCAGGCTGGTCGCGCAGGTGACCGGCCGTGGCCTGGAGGAGCGGTACATCCTGGGCCTGCGGGCCTGGGAGGCGGTGGTGTGCGGCGAGCCGCGGCAGACGGCCCTGGAGTACGCCGAGCGGGCCCTGCGGGGCGGGCTGAGCTGGACCGACGAGAACCGGGGCTTCGAGGTGCCGGTGGCGGTGGCGATGGTGTTCCTGTACGCCGACCGGCCGCGGCGGGCCGAGGAACTGTTCAGCAAGGGCATGGCGGAGTGCGAGGCGAAGGGCTGGCGCGGCTCCCACCTCGCCCTGGGCCAGACCCTCTCCGGGTACATCCGCTACCGCCGGGGCTCCCTGGCCGAGGCGGAGAACCTGGTCCGGGAGGGGCTGCGCATCGCCGACCGGGTGGAGGGGGCGGTGCCCGCCCAGTGGTTCGCCGTCGGCATCCTCGTCCAGACGCTCCTGGCCCGCGGGCGTACGGCGGCGGCCCGCCGGATCGCCGACCACCACCGCTACGGCGGACTGGTCCCGAACGCCGTCATCTACCCCGACCCGCGCACGGTGTACGCCGAGCTGCTGCTGGCGGAGGGCCGTGCGGACGAGGCCGCCGCGCTGCTCCGTGACGTCGGGGACTGGCTGGACGGGCGGGAGTGGCGCAATCCCGCCTGGTGCGCCTGGCAGTCGGGGCTGGCGTCCGCGCTCGCCCGCAGCGCGCCCGACCTGGCGGTCCGGCACGCGCAGGACGCGGTCAAGCGGGCCCGGGACTTCGGGGCGGCCTCGGCGATCGGGCAGGCGGTGCACACCCTGGCCGAGGTGACCGGCGGGCCGGCCTCGCTCGACCTGCACGCGGAGGCCGTCGGCCACCTGGAACAGTCGCCCGCGGCCTACGAGCTGGCCCGCGCCCTGGTCGGCCACGGGGCGGCGCTGTCCCGCACCGGGCAGTTGCAGGAGGCCGCCGACCGCCTCTACCGCGGGCTGGAGGGCGCCGTGCACTGCGGCGCGGAGGCGCTGGCGGGACGGGCCAAGGACGAGCTCGCCGCGGCCGGACTACGACCGCTGCCCCTGCGCTACGCCCAGACGGACACGCTCACCGCGCCCGAACGGGAGGCCGCCGAGCTGACGGTCCGGGGAGCGTCCACGGCGGTGATCGCCGGGAAGCTGCGCCTCACGGAGCAGGGCGTACGCCATCTGCTCTCGTCGGTCTACCGCAAGATCGGCACGGACGCCTCCGGCCTGGCGGCCGCACTGGAGTCGTTTCCCCGGCCCCGGTCCTGAACAAGCCGCGGCCGAACGGGGCTTCCGTCTCGGCCGACTCGCAGCGGGACGGGGGGCGTCGCCGCCGCGCACCCCCGCGGTCGGGAAGGCGTCGCCGATCTCGAACACCACTTCCAGGTCGGGACCGCCGCTGTACGGCACGACACCGGTGCCGAGTTCACCGACGCCGATGAGCGCCTCCTCCGCCACCTCGGACAGCCGGCGGCCGCGGACCACCGGGCGGGCTGCCGCCTCGGCGCGAGCCCTGGCAGCGGCGGCACGCCGCATCGGACTCAACGAACCACTGACGGTCTGACCCGCCAGGGCGGCAGGGGGTCTTGACCGGCCTTGACCCACGCACCTGAACCCGGGGCCCAGGTGGCCCGATGACCTCCGAAATCTTTCGAATCCATCACCGAAATGTCTGATCGTCCAGCTCCCGGCAGAGCGGCCAAAGGGACTCATGAAGCGAACCACGTGATCAATTACGAAGTGAGTCACTGCTGTTGACTACCCACAGTCCCACTCTTAACTTATCCGCATCAATTCGACAGCGGGACTGAAACTTTCGAAGTGCTCGAGTTGTCACACCCCTCGCATCGGCCACATCGGTTCCATCGCCCCCTGCGGAAAGGACACTCACGTGAAGGCCAGACGAAAGTTACGGATACGCCCACTCCTGCTGGCGTTGTTCGGCGGGGTGATCCCCCTGCTCGCCGGCTTCCTCCTCACCACGCCGAGCGCACGGGCCGCCTCCCTCACCGAGGTGACCAACTTCGGGAACAATCCCGGCAACCTGCGCATGTACGAGTACGTGCCCACCAGTGCCGGAGCGAACCCGCCGGTTCTGGTCGCGGTCCACTACTGCACCGGCACCGGGCCCGGCTTCTACTCGGGCACCGAGTTCGCCTCGCTGGCCGACCGGTACGGGTTCATCGTGGTCTACCCGGACGCCAACGTCAGCGGCCAGTGCTTCGACGTGTCCTCCCCGCAGGCGCTCAGGCACAACGGGGGCAGTGACCCGACGAGCATCGCCTCCATGGTGAGTTACGTGGTACAGCGCCACGGTGCCGACGCCGGCCGCGTCTACGTCGCCGGGGCCTCGTCCGGGGCGATGATGACCAACGTGCTCCTCGGCGCCTACCCGGACGTCTTCGAGGCCGGGGCGGCGTTCATGGGCGTGCCGTTCGGGTGTTTCGCCACCACCGACGGATCGGGGTGGAACAGCGCCTGCGCCAACGGCCAGATCAGCAAGACGCCTCAGCAGTGGGGTGACCTGGTGCGCGCCGCCCATCCCGGCTACAGCGGGTCGCGGCCGCGGATGCAGCTCTGGCACGGCACGACGGACACGACGCTGAACTACAACAACTTCGGCGAAGAGATCAAGCAGTGGACCGACGTGCTGGGCGTGAGCCAGACCCCGGTGCTCACCGACAGCCCGCAGTCCGGCTGGACCCGCACCCGCTACGGCGCCAACAGCACCCAGGCGCCCGTCGAGGCCATCAGCGTCTCGGGCGTCGGCCACAGCCTGCCCACCTCCGGCATGACCACCAGGGCCATCTCGTTCTTCGGCCTGGACCAGAGCACGCCACCGCCCACCACCCCGCCGACGAGCGGTGCCTGCCAGGTGACGAACGCCGTCAGCGCGTGGAACAACGGTCTCACCGACAACATCACCATCACCAACACCGGTTCGTCGACGCTCAACGGGTGGACGCTGACCTTCACGCTGGGCTCCGGACAGACCATCACCTCCGGCTGGAACGCGGCCTTCTCGCCCACCAGCGGTGCGGTCACGGCCAAGAACGTCAGCTACAACGGGACACTCGCCCCGGGCGCCAGCACCTCCATCGGCTTCCAGGCCACTCACACGGGTAACGCCGGAACTCCGACGGACTTCGAGCTCAACGGATCCGCCTGCCAGTCCGGCTGAGCCGACCCGGCTCCCTCGTCCACGGGCCCGGCCGGACGGACTCCCCGGCCGGGCCCGTATCCGGCACGTACGTCGTCGCACTGGCTGCTCGCCCCCGAGGGCACCCCGCAGAACGATCCGTGACCCCGGCGCTTCGGCGAATCCCTAGCCGAGGAAGCTCAGCCGTACCCGGCGGTCGGGGTTGTCGCGGTTGGTGTCCACCAAACTCCGTTAAGGCAACCCCGAGGATAGCTGGCCTCCCTGTCGGCGCCACCAGCCGCCCGCCCCGCGACTACTCCACGTGGACCCGGCCTGTCCCACCGAACCGAGAGCTGATCGAGGATGACGTGCACAAGATGCTGGGGCTCAACGTGCACGCACCGGACCGTCATTTCCGGTCACGGCGATGTATACGGGCCGGTCCGGTGGAGTTCCAGGGTTGTGGCGAGGCGGATGACGGCGGTGTGCCAATGGGAAGTGGCGGGGGCCGGGCCATGGGTGCGGAGGGTGGTTGTCACGGCGGAGACCTTGTCCGCGGTGGTGTGGAAGCCGGTTCGGTGCAGGAGGGCGGCTGCTGATTCGAGGGCGTCGTGGTCGGTGGCAGTCAGGTTCTTCAGGCCGTGGTGGGCGGCCTCGGCGAGGGCGGCGAGGGCCTGTTCCAGGGCGGTGGTGAGGGGGTCGTCCGGAGGGTGCGGGGCGACGGGGAGGGCGGTGTCGCCGTCGCCGGGGGCGAGGTCGGGGACGAGGACGCCGTGTGAGGTGCGGACGGCGAGAGGGGCGAGGAGGACCCTGCCCCGGTCATGGCGGAGGGAACCGCTGATCCGGTCGGCGGTGCCGGAGGCGAGGGCGTCGGCCAGGGCGTCCAGGGTGCCGGGGCAGTGGGGGTTGTGCGCGGTGCTCAGCAGGGCCTCGTTGCCGGCCGGGTCGTGAAGGACGGCTTCGAGGCGCTGTGCGGCCGGGTCGTACCGCACGGGTCCGGTCTCCGCGACGGCGAGGACGCGCATGGACTCGGCCTCCACCCGAGGGCGGACGAGGCGGGGAGGGAGGGTACCTGGGGCGGGGAACTGTGCGGCGAGGTCGGTGACCAGCAGTCCGGGCGGCAGGTCGTCCCAGGCGGCGCCGACGGGGGTGACGGAGGTGGTGGCGATCCGGCCGCGGGAGATCTCCACGGCACGGCCGGCTGTGCGGGAGGTGGCCTCGCTGACCACGTTGGCGGCGGCAAGGGTGCGCAGGTTCGTACCGAGGATCCTGCGGGAGCCGAGGTCGTGGCCGGTGGGCGCCTGACCGTCGGGCAGCTCCCAGCGTTTGTGCAGAACGAGGACGACACCGGCATCGGGGTGGGCGAAGAAGACGTCGGCGGTGCGGTCGTCGGCGGAGCCGTCGACGTGGCAGCCGAGGGCGACGAGGCGGACTCGGCGCAAGGCCGTGCGGGCCGTCTCGGCGGTGCCGAGGACGGCTGCGGGGTCGGTGGGGGCGGCGCGGTGACGGGCGTGGAGTTCGGCGAGGAGCAGGGCGTGGGTCTCGCGGTCGTGGCGGGCGCCGCGGACGGCGTGCTCGGCGAGCTGGTGGCGTATCCCCTCGAGGACCGCGGCGGGCCAGTGGCGGCCGGCGGCCGCGAGGGCGGCGCCGGCACGGCGGAGGGTTCCGTCCAGGACGGGGCCGGCCTGGGGGACGCCTTCGACGAGGAGTTCGTCGACGAGGTCCATGGCTGCACGGTGGGCGCTGTCGCCGTTGTCCGGGGTTGTTTCCCTTCCTCCGACGGTGACTCGGTCGCTGCCCTCGGTGTCGGCGGCCCGGAAGGCCCAGACGGCGAGCACGACCGTCGCGCCGCGCAGCGGCTCGGCGGCGTCGGTGACGGCGAAGCCGGGGCGGTGGGGCACGGGGAAGCGGACGGTGCAGGCGGGGAGTTCGACGGCGGGAACGGGGTCGGCGGGGGTGGGGCGGTGGATGACGGCCCGGTAGCCGCGGTCACGGGTGCGACGGGCTGCGGTGAGGGCGGGACGGCCGAATGCCTCGGCGAGGGCGGTGTCGTCGATGCTTCCGGGGGACCAGTCGGTGAAAGGCGGCGGGGTGTCCGATGCGGTCGCGGTGCGCTGGTAGGCGAGGACGAGGCCGATGCGGTGGCGGCAGACTCCGTGGGCCTCGCAGCTGCAGCGGGCGTCCTGCAGGGTGGTGCCGGGCGGCAGCCGGGTCTCGGTGCCGTCAGGAAAGCGGCCGTGCACGGTGTGGTCGTCGGTGACGTCCAGGTCGGGGCCCGCTCCGGCGTCGAGGTCCTTGGCGGCGCGTTTGACCAGGCCGCGGTTGGCGAGGGCGGCGAGGGTGTCGGGGGTGAGGGCGAGCAGGTCGGTGCGGGTCATGCCGTTCGTCCTCCGTGGGCCATTCTCCCGGCGACGAATTCGGCGAGGTGGCCGGGGGTCATGGCGCCGATGTGGGCGCCGGCCTCGGCGAGGCGGCCGGCCAGGTCGCGGTCGTAGGAGGGGGCGGCCTCCTCGTCGAGGGCGGCGAGGCCGAGGACGGTGACACCCTGACCGGTCAGGTCGCGGACGGTGCGGGTCAGGCGGTGGGCGTCGCCGCCCTCGTAGAAGTCGGTGATCAGGGCGACGATCGTGCGGCGCGGGTTGCCGACGAGGCCGGCGGAGTAGTCGACGGCGCGGGCGATGTCGGTGCCACCGCCGAGCTGGACCTTCATCAGGAGTTCGACGGGGTCGGTGACGTCGGAGGTGAGGTCGACGACCTGCGTGTCGAAAGCGACCAAGTGGGTGCGCAGTCCGGGCAGGCCCCAGAGGCAGGCAGCGGTGACGGCGGAGTGGATCACGGATCCGGCCATGGAGCCGGACTGGTCGACGAGGAGGATCAGCTGCCACTGCTCGATGTGGCGGCGGGTGCGGGAGTGGAAGTGCGGCTGCTCGATGAGGATGCGGCGGTCCTCGGGCCGGTAGTGGGCGAGGTTGGCGCGGATCGTGGCCCTGAAGTCGAAGTTCCGGGCGAGGGGGGTTCGGCTGGGGCGGCGGGAGCGGGCTCCGGCGAGAGCGCGCCGGATCTCCGGCCTCAGCCGCTCGGTCAGGTCGCGCACGACGGCTTCGACGATGCGCCGGGCGGCGGCCAGAACCTGCGGGTTCATCAGGTGTTTGGTGCGCAGCACGGCCCGCAGCAGGCTGGTGCTGGGTTCCACGCGGAGAAGAACGTCGGGGTCGGTGACGATCTCGTCGATGCCGTAGGTCTCCACGGCGTCGCGTTCGAGGCGTTCGACCGTCTCCCGGGGGAAGAGACGGTGGATGTCGTCGAGCCAGTCGACGACGGCAAGCGTGGAGGGGCCGTCGCCGCCCTCCCGGCCGTCGGCGGTGCCGCGGCGTTCACCACGGCGGGCGAGGTCGTCGTCGCGGCCGTAGAGCCACTGGAGGGCGGTGTCGCGGGCGGCGTCCGGGCCGTCGAGGCCGCCGGTGCGGCGTTCGGCGGGGGCGCCGAGGATCAGCCGCCAGCGTTCCAGTCCCGCGCGGGGGTCGTCGGGGGTCATCGGGGTGCTCCGAGGGCATGCCGGTCGAGCAGGAGGTCGGTGTGTTCCTCGAGGGCCGCGGCACGGGCGAGGAGCAGCGGGTCGGCGGTGGTGCGCAGCAGGGTACGGGCGGAGCCGTGCAGGTTCCGGCGGTCGAGGAGGAGTTGTGCGACGCGTTCGCGTTCGCGGGGCGGGAAGAAGGCGAAGGCCTGACGCAGGGCGGGCAGGGCGTGGAGGAAGACGTCGTCGGTCATGGTGGTGACGACGCCGTCCAGGGTGTCGAGCAGGGACTGTTCGCCCTTCGGGGCGGGCCGCAGGACTTCTTCGCGGGCGAGGGCGAGCAGGCCGGCCAGCCAGTCGCCGAGGACGGCGGGGTCGGCCGCGACGGCGAACGCTTCGGCCTCGCCGGCGGGTTCGGCCAGGGCTCCGAGGGCACGGCGCAGGCCGAGGGCGGCGCCGCGCAGGTCGGCGGGGGCGTGCCGGTCGCGGGCGATGCGGGCGGCGGTCGCGGCGGCGGTTTCCGGGGTGAGAGCAAGGGCGGGTGCGGCGTGGAGGAGGGCGTCGCGGGCGGCGGTCAGGGCGCGCAGGCGGGGGACGTCGACGCCGGGCGGGCCGCCGTGGAGGCCCTCTACGAGGTGGAAGAGCCGGTCGACGGCGTGGTCGAGGACGGTGCCGAGCAGCGGGTCGCGGGCGGTACCGAAGACGCGGTCATGGCGCCAGAGGCCCAGGACCACGGCGAGGGCCCGCCCGAGGGGGCCGGGGTCGGCGGTGGTACGGATCCGGTGGGCGAGGCCGTTCAGGAGGTCGCGGGAGAGGGTTCCGGCTCCGCAGAGGACGGCGTCGAAGAGGAGGGCGGCGGTGGTCCCGGCGTCGGCGGCCGTACCGGTGTCGCGGAGGCGGCGGGCGAGGAGGGCTGTGGCGGCCTCGTCGGGGCGGGCTCCGTAGGCGCCGGCCTCGGTCAGTGCGGCGTCGCGGCCGGTGCGGGGGCAGGGTTCCCAGGTTTCGTGGTCGCGGGGGTCGGCTCCGTGGTCGGGGCCGGTGAGGCGGGTGTGGCCGGGGATGCCGAGGATGCGCAGTTGGTGGAGGAAGCGGCTGCGTTCGAGCCCTCGGGGGTCGGTGAGGTCGAGGTCGAGGGTGCGGTCGCCGTCGAGGCCGAGGCGGATCTCCTCGGCCCTCACGTGGTGGATCAGGGGTGGCAGCGGGGTGTCGGGGTGGAGGCGGCCGGTGCGGTCGCCGGTGCAGGCGACGACCGTTTCGACGACGGCGGGGTGGGCGCCGGGCCTCAGGGGGCCGTCGGTGTTCCAGGGGAGCGGCTGGTCGAGGTCGTCGGTGATCAGTGCGGCGGCGAGGCCGTCCAGGACGTCGACGCGGGCAGGACGGGGGTGTCCGCGGAGGGCGGCGAGGCCTTCGGTGAGGGTGTGGGCGGAGATCAGGGCGGCGGTGGAGGCGGGGAGCCGGCGGGCGCGGAGCCGTTCCACGACGGTGCGATGGAGGATTTTCGCGGCCGCGTCGGGGCCTTCGTCCCACAGGTGCTGGTAGTAGCCGGGGGACGGCATGCCGGACTGGTAGCCGGCGAAGGCGTCCATCTGGCGGAAGGAGTAGGGCACCAGGAAGCTGCCGCCCGCAGCCCCGTCGGGCGGGACGGGCACCGGGGGCCATGCGGCGGGTTCCGCGCCCGGAGACGTGCCGGGGGCGGCGGTGAGGGCGCGCAGGGCGGGCTGGTGGAAGCCGCCGGTCACCACCAGGACCGGCCGGCTGCCGGCATGTGCGACTGCGGCACGGACCCAGGAGGCCATGTACTGCTCGCGGGCGCGGTCCCCGTCGTCGGCCTCGGTGTCGCCGCGCACCAGGGCGAAGTAGGCGTCCAGGCGGTCCTGCAGGCCGTCCGGATCGGCGATCTCGAAGAGGCGGTCCCACAGGGCGTCCACGGTGTCGACCCGGTAACGGGCGCGGAGCCGTTCGGTGGCGCGGCTGTAGCGGGCCTCGGCGTCGGCGTAGCGGTTGGCCGCGCCGTCGGGGCGGTCGGTGAAGGCGCGGTGCCAGGCGGGCAGGTCGATGAACCGGACCTCGGCGCCCGCGGTGCGGCCCTCGGTGAGTGCCACCCATTCCGGGGAGTACGCGCACAGCGGGGTCCAGGAGGTGGCGATCCGTTCGGTGTCGCGGTGGTGGCTGAAGACGGCGATGGGCAGTTCGTGTCCGAGGAGCAGTTCGCCGATCCGGTCGTTCATGTCGGCGGGGCCTTCGACCAGGACGTATGCCGGGCGCAGTTCGCGGATCGTGCGGCGGACGAGGCCGGCGCAGGCCGGTGAGTGGTGGCGCACCCCCAGGAAGGTGACGCGGGCGGTGCTCACCGTTGGTCCAGCAGGTGCCGGGCCTCGTGGAGGGCCTGCCACTGGGGGCCTCGGCGCAGGCGGGCCTGCTGTTCGAGGAAGCGGCGCAGGCGGGCGAGGTCCTCGGGGCTGTCCTTGGCGGCGGTGCCGGCGAGACAGGAGACGATGTCGGCGGCGTTGCCGGCCTCGCCGCGCAGGAACCAGCCGCGCAGGCCGACGGCGTGGGCCGTGGAGACGGCTTCGGCGGTGCTCATCACTGCGGAGGGCCGGTCGCCCTGACCGGGTGCGCCGCGCAGTTCGCGGAAGGTGCCGACCAGTACCTCGAGGACGTCCGGGTCGGGTGCCCGCTCGACTCCGGACTCGCGGAGCAGGGCGGTGGACTCGGCTTCGACGAGGGCGAGTTCGGTGTCGAGGTCGGGTATCGGGAAGACGGTCTCGAAGTTGAAACGGCGTTTGAGTGCGGCGCTCATCTCGTTGACGCCGCGGTCACGGGTGTTGGCGGTGGCGATGACGTTGAAGCCCTGGCGGGCGAAGACCATGCCGTCGTCGCCGTCGAGTTCGGGGACGGCGACGACGCGTTCGGAGAGCAGGGAGAGCAGGCAGTCCTGGACCTCGAGGGGGCAGCGGGTGATCTCCTCGAAGCGGACGATGCGTCCCTCGGCCATGCCGCGGAGCATGGGGGCGGGTACCAGGGAGCGGCGGGAGGGGCCTTCGGAGACCAGCAGGGCATAGTTCCAGGAGTACTTGATCTGGTCCTCGGTGGTGGCCGCGCCGCCCTGCACGGTGAGCGTGGAGGTGCCGCTGACGGCTGCCGCGATGAGCTCGGAGAGCAGCGACTTGGCGGTGCCGGGTTCACCGACGAGCATCAGACCCCGGTTGGTGGCCAGGGTCACCAGGGCCCGTTCGACGAGCGAGGGGCTGCCGACGAACTTGCGGCTGATGCCGGCGTCGGGGTCTCCGACCACGAAGCGGAGGGCGGCACGGAGGCTGAGCTGCCAGCCGGGCGGCCGCGGGTCGGCGTCCCCGGCACGCAGCTCGGCGAGTTCGTCGGCGTGGCGCACTTCTGCGGGCGGGCGCTGCAGGCGGGGCGGGTGCGGGTCGCTCACTGTGGTCATGGCGGGGCTCACTTGGCGGTGATGTCGGTCAGGTCGGCGAGGATCTCGGAGGCGATGACGGGGTCGATCTCGCCGAGGCGGTGCGGGTACGTGTGGCTGCCCCAGTAGTCACCGGGGGCGGTGTCGATCCAGATGGTCTCGAGGGTCTGGTCGGGGAACGCGTCGACCATGCCGACGGCGATGCCGTCGTCGAGGGCGATGACGAGGTGGCGGTCGCGGGTGATCGGGCGGGAGAACCAGCGTTCCACGCCGTTGTCCTCGGGCGTGCCGCGTTCCCAGCCGCGCTTGGTGAGGCCGAGGAGCTTGCCGACGGGGACGGTGACGCCCTCGAAGCGGGCCAGCCGGTGGCCGGTGGCCTCCTCGTCGGTGAAGGCGTGCACGGGGCGCCCGAGCTGCGGGAAGGGCTGGAGGATCTCGTAGTCGGCGAAGAGGTCGGCCCAGGCCTCGAGTTCGTCTCCCAGATGGAGGGGGTGGGCGAGGCGCACGGTGGCGTCGGCGGGGAGGGTCCATGCATCGTCGTGGACGTCGGCGAGGGTGAGGTCCTCGGCGACACGGAACGCGGTCACCATGCCGTCGCCGTCACCGTCGCCGAGCCAGACCAGGCGGCGCACCAAGTGGCGCAGAAGGGGGTGCTCGACGAGCAGTTCGCGGAACTCGGCGGCGGTCCAGGAGCGGCCGGTGACCATGGCTGCCTCCAGGCGGCGCAGCTGGTCGGAGGCAATGGTCCGGACCTCCTTCTTGAGGGCGGCGAACCGCTTGCGCTCGGCGGGGGCGAGTTCCGGGTCGTCCTTGACGCCCGGGGCCGGCAGGGCCTTGCGGAGCTTGCCGCTCTCGTCGCGGACACAGGGGCGGAGCTGTTCGTCGAAGGTGACGGTGAAGCGGCGCGGGCCGTAGTCGATGACCGTGCTGCCGTCATCGGCGAGGCCGAGGTCGGGGACCAGCCGGTCGGCGAGCTGGTCGATGGTGAGGCCGAGTCCTTCGGCGACCTCGTCGATCTTCTCCCGGGCCCGCTTCTTGAGGGCCTTGAACGGCACACGCTGGGAGATGCCGTGCAGATGGCGCAGGGCGGTGTCGGTGCCGATCACGGCGAGGACGGTGAGGCCCTCGACGGCCCGATGGTGGGCGTTCTCACCGGGCCAGGCACGCACGAGGGGGGTGAGACGGCGGACGGTCTCGTCGTCACCGAGGAGGCCGAGGGCGTGGAGGGCCCAGCTGTCCTTGGCCGGCATGCCGTGGAACCGCCACGTCTCGAAGAGGGCCCAGGCGAACTCGGCGAGGGAGCCGGCATCGCACTGCTCGGTGACGGTGGCGAGGCCGGGGTAGACGTCACCGGGCTTGGAGATCTGCAACATGGTCGTCACGTGGCGGACGGCGTCGGCGGGCAGGGCGCCGCGGCCGCCGGTGAGCCGGATCTGCGGGAACAGGGCGGGGTCGGCCCAGACACAGGGGGACGGCATCCTCGCCGGGAGGGCGGCCTCCAGCGGATCGCCGGCGAGGAGGTCGGCGACGATCTCCTCGGCCTCGGCGCCGCAGCCGGCGGCGATCTCCCGCACGGCCTCGGCGCCCACCTCTGCGGCGAGTTGCCGCAGGGCGTGTTCGGCGTGGGTGCGGGGCGTGCCCGCCGGGCCGACGGCATCGGGAACGAGGAAGGCGGCCGCGGCCAGGCCGTGGCGGCGGAGCCAGGCGAGAACCGTGGGCCTCAGCGACTGGCGGCGCACCAGCCACTCGGCCATCTGCCGGGCCACCTCGGCGCTGCGGTAGGGCAGCAGCAGGCCGCAGGCGGTGGCCGGGTAGCGGGCGGCGAGCCGGCTCAGCATCGGCAGGGCGTGCAGGCCGTGGCGGGCGGCGACGGGCCTGAGGTGGCTCTCGGTGTCCCAGACGTGCTCGGGGGCGAAGGCATCGAGCAGTGGGCGTACGACGTCCTCGGGACCGGTGACGAAGAGGCGGGCGGCGTGGATGTTGCCCCGCCATGTCCCCTGCTGCATCTGCTGGATCTCACGGGACCAGTCGTGCTCGCGCCACCAGGGGGTTTCGGCGACGACGGTGGCCGCCCAGGCCTCCTGCTCCCCGGGCTTCCAGGCCACCTCGGCCTGCGGCGCCCCGGGGACGTCGCGGGCCACGCGGGCCTTGCGGCTGGTGCGCTTCCGGGTCCACGGCGGGGCGACCAGCAGGGCGGGGAGCGCCTCCGCAGGCGCTTCTGCGTCCCGTTCGCCCCGCTTCAGCAGCGGGGCGACGACAGCTGCGGACGCTTCGGGCAGGGCGGGCAACGTCTCCTTCGCGAGCTCCGGGTGGGTCACCACGTGCAGGGGCAGCAGCATCCGGGAGAGGGACGCCTGTTCGCTGTCGCCCGCCGCGGCGGCGGAGAGCAGCCGCAGGGCCCGCCGAGGGTAGCGGTTCATGGCGTCGAGCAGGGCGGGGCGGACATTGCGGTCGCCGCCCTGCTTCAGCAGCAGGCGGAAGGCGTCGTCGGTGGGCAGTTCGGCGGCCCAGCCCGCGACGTCCCGGTGTCCGTCGGATCCGTAGGCTCCGTCGAACGCGTCCTCCAGCAGGGATCCGACGTCGGGACCGAGCCGGCTCGCGAGGGTGGCGAGCAGCTGGAGGTTCCAGCCGTTCCAGCCGAGTCGTGCTCCTTCGCCGATGCGGGCGATCTGCTCCGGCCGGTACAGGGAGAGAAGGAGCATGCGCCGCAGGACGGAGTCGTTCGGTATCGGGCCGTCGCAGCACTCGTCGACCCAGGCATGCTCCTCGGGTACCAGGTAGGAGACCACGATGCGGCGCTCGGCGCTGTCCCGGAGGCCGGCGAGGGCCTCGACGGTCCGCCGTCGGGTCTCCTCGTCGACCGCCGCGAGCAGGTCCCGGACACGGGTGGCGGTCTCCCGCACGTGGTAGGTCTGGTAACCGGTCGCTCTCCGCAGCGCCGCATCGTACCGTCGGGAACCTGCCTGCATGTAATGGGGGTTGACACATCCCAGCTCCACGACGGCACGGGCGGCGAACGGCAGGCCGTGTTCGGTCACGCAGGCGTCGACGAGCACGTCCACCATCGTGTAGTGCCAGCCGACGGCGATCTCCACGGCGGCTCCGAGCGGAGAGGGACTGCCCTCCCGGTGGGCCCGGCCCTCCTTCACCAGCTCCGGGTCGCTGTCGGAGGAGGAGAACATCTCCTCGAACCAGGCCGCCTCCTGCGCGTAGCGGCGAGCGGCCTTCTCCACCGCGTCCTCGGCCGGCTTCGCGGCGGCCCGGAGCACGGGCAGGGCCCGCAGCCAGGAGGCGGGCATCTCGAACCGGTCCTCGTCGGCAATGTCCTGGTGCATGGCGCTGTTCCTCCCCGTCACCCGTTGCACGGGGACCTCATGAGCAGTTACCGATCACGTTAGACCTCGGCACTGACAACGGTCGGGCCCGTGCACGCCTGGGCGACGGCGCATCCGCATCGCAGGCCCCTGCCCCCCGAGTTCCCGTTCGCCTCGCCCTACCAAAGCATGCCGACGAAGTGGGGCGGACAGATCCCGAACCCTGTCAAATGCGGCGCTCAGGGCGTGAACACACGCGCCGTCAAGGGCAGCGACGGGAAGTGGCGAATGGAGCCGATTCCTGGTTACCACGTTCCCACGTGGACCGAGTCCTGCGGACGTTCCGCCATGTCCTTCAACCAGAATCGAGTGTCCATGAACGTGTACGCGGGTGCAGGCTGCTGCACCGCCAGCAGACGAGGAACCCGTCGGCAGCCTTGACAGCAGCCTCACTCCGGGGGCAGTTGGTGCGGCCGGACCTGCCATCTACAGTCCGCACCGAGTAGGCGCCCTATCCGAGAAAGCTCAACCGCACCTGACGGTTGTGATTCGAGACGTTCGTGTCGACCAGGCACACCGACTGCCAGGTGCCCAGTTCCAACCGTCCGTCCACCACCGGGAGCGTCGCGTGCGGCGGGACGAAGGCGGGCAGGACGTGGTCGCGGCCGTGGCCGGGGCTGCCGTGGCGGTGCTGCCAGCGGTCGTCGGCGGGCAGCAGGGTGTGCAGGGCGGACAGGAGGTCGTCGTCGCTGCCGGCGCCGGTCTCGATGACGGCGATCCCCGCCGTGGCGTGCGGCACGAAGATGTTCAGCAGGCCGTCCCGGCCGGCCGCCGTCTCCCGCAGGAAGGACTCGCAGTCGCCGGTGATGTCGACGACCCTCTCGTCGGAGCCGGTGGCGATGGTCAGGACTCGGGTGGTGAAGGCATCGGACATGTGCTCCATCCTGGCCCATGCGCCGGGGTTCCCGCGGGAGCACCGACGGGAAGATCCACGGCCTCCGCCTGGTTGGTAGAAACGTGAACAACATGCGCGAGGTCGAGGTAGTCGTCATAGGCGCCGGGCAGGCCGGACTGTCGAGCGCCTATCACCTGCGGCGGACGGGGTTCGAGCCGGACCGCGACTTCGTGGTGCTGGACCACTCCCCCGGTCCCGGCGGCGCCTGGCAGTTCCGGTGGCCGTCACTGACGTACGGCAAGGTGCACGGGATGCACGCGCTGCCCGGCATGGAGCTTGACGGCGCCGATCCTGCGCGGGCCTCCTCCGAGGTGATCGGCGAGTACTTCGACCGCTACGAGCGGACCTTCGACCTGCGGGTACGGCGTCCGGTGGACGTACGGGCGGTGCGCGAGGGGTCCGGCGGACGACTGCTGGTGGAGACCTCGGACGGCGACTGGTCGACGCGGGCGCTGATCAACGCCACCGGTACCTGGGACCGGCCGTTCTGGCCGCGCTATCCGGGCCAGGAGACCTTCCGGGGGCGGCAGTTGCACACGGCGCGCTACCCGGGGCCGGAGGCGTTCGCCGGGCAGCGGGTGGTCGTGGTGGGCGGCGGCGCCTCGGGCACCCAGCACCTGCTGGAGATCGCGCCGTACGCGGCGGCCACGACCTGGGTGACCCGGCGGCCCCCGGTCTTCCGCGAGGGCCCCTTCGACGAGGAGGCGGGCCGGGCGGCCGTGGCGCTCGTCGAGGAGCGGGTACGGCAGGGTCTGCCGCCGCGCAGTGTCGTCTCCGTGACGGGGCTGCCGCTCAACGACGCGATCCGCCGGGGTCTGGCGGACGGTGTGCTCGACCGGCAGCCCATGTTCGACCGGATCACGCCCGACGGTGTGGAATGGGCGGACGGACGGCGGGTGGCGGCCGACGTCATCCTGTGGGCGACCGGCTTCCGCCCCGCCGTCGAGCACCTCGCCCCGCTGCGGCTGCGGGAGCCGGGCGGCGGCATCCGGGTCGAGGGCACGCGGGCGGTCGCCGACCCGCGGATCCATCTGGTCGGCTACGGTCCTTCGGCGAGCACCATCGGCGCCAACCGGGCCGGACGCGCGGCGGTGCGGGACATCAGGCGGCTGCCGGCTCGGGAGGAGCGGGCCGCGGCGTGACGGCCGGGGACGTGCCGCTCACTTCTTCGACGGTTCGCTCGCCTTCTTCCCCTGTGCGTCGGACTCGGCGACGTTGCGCTGGTGTTCCGCGTAGTCGGCCGTGAAGCGGGTGTCGCCCGGCTTGACGGTGACGAAGTAGAGCCAGTCGCCCGGAGTCGGGTTGATCGCGGCGCGCACCGCGTCCTCGCCGGGGTTGTCGATCGGGGTCGGGGGCAGTCCCATGCGCTGGTAGGAGTTGTAGGGGCTGTCGATCTCGGTGTCGGCGGCCGTCGTACGCGGCGCCCCGCGGTTCAGGGCGTAGTCGACGGTGGAGTCCATCTGGAGCGGCATCCCGCGCTCCAGCCGGTTGAAGATCACCCGGGCCACCTTGCCCATGTCGGCCTTGGTGGCCGCCTCCGCCTGGACGATGCTCGCGACGGTGACCGCCTGGTAGACGTTCATCGCGTTGCGCTGCGCGCCGGCGGCGATCGGGGCTCCGTTGAACTTCTTGTCGGCGGTGTCGACCATGCGGGACAGCAGCTTCTGCGGGGTCGCCTTCTCCTTCAGCGGATAGGTCGCCGGGAAGAGGTAGCCCTCCGGGTTGCCCCCGGCCTCGTCGGGCAGCTTCAGGTCCGCCTTGGGGAGGGACTTCTCCGTGGTGCCGGCGGGCAGGTCGAGGACCTTGTCGACGGCGGCGTACACCTGGCTCGCGCGCCAGCCCTCCGGGATCACCAGGGTCGTGGGGCGGGAGTCGTCGTCGCCGTTCATGATCAGCAGCGGCACCGCCACGGCGGTGCCGGCCACGACGGCCCCGAGCGCCGCGAGGGCGAGGCGGCCCCGGCGCGTCAGTCGGATCGTGCTCCGTGACGGAGTGTTCGTCTGCATGCGGGCACGGTAACCCGCATACCGTCACAAACCCGGCATATCTTCATCTTGTCGGCTCCAGTTGGGCGTCCCGGCGTACGAGGGCGGCGTAGCGCCCGCCGCGCTCCAGCAGCTCTTCGTGCGTGCCGCGTTCGACCGCGCGGCCGGAGTCGAGGACCACGATCTGGTCGGCGCTCCGGACGGTGGACAGCCGGTGGGCGATGGTGACCGTGGTGCGGTCGGCCGACAGCGCGTCGATGGCCTCCTGGACGGCGGCCTCGGTACGGGTGTCCAGGGCGCTGGTGGCCTCGTCGAGCACCAGGACCGGCGGGTCGCGCAGGATGGTGCGGGCGATCGCCAGGCGCTGCTTCTCACCGCCGGAGAACCGGTGGCCGCGCTCGCCGACCACCGTGTCGTACCCGTCGGGCAGGGCGGCGATGTGGTCGTGGATCTGCGCGGCCCGCGCCGCCGCGTGCAGTTCCTCTTCGGTGGCGTCCGGCTTGGCGAAGCGCAGGTTGTCCGCGACCGAGGCGTGGAAGAGGTACGTCTCCTGGGAGACGACGCCCACCGCGCGGGCCAGCGTGTCGAAGTCGAGGTCGCGGACGTCGACGCCGTCGAGGGTGACCCGGCCGCCCGTGACGTCGTACAGCCGCGGCACGAGGTGGCCGAGGGTGGACTTGCCGGCGCCGGTCGGCCCGACCACGGCGAGGCTGCCGCCCGGGGGAACGGTGATGTCGATGCCGTCGAGGACGGGGCCGCCCTTGTCGTCGTATCCGAAGGTGACGCCCTCGAAGCGGACCTCGCCCTTGACCCGGTCGAGGTGGACCGGGTCTTCGCGCTCGGTGATGTCGATCGGGAGGTCGAGGTACTCGAAGATGCGCTGGAAGAGCGCGAGCGACGTCTGGATCTGGACGCCGGTGGACAGCAGGCTCACGGCCGGGCGGAACAGCCCCTGCTGGAGCGAGACGAAGGCGACGATGGTGCCGATGGAGACCTCGGGGCCGCCCGTCTGCAGGGCGATGCCGGCCGTCCAGTAGATGATCGCCGGCATGGCGGCCATGACGATCGTGATGACGGCCATGCGCCAGCGGCCGGCCATGTTCGACCGGACCTCCAGGTCGACCAGCCGCTCGGACTCGTCCGAGAAGGCGCCGGTCAGGGAGTCGGAGCGGCCCATGGTGCGGCCGAGCAGGATGCCGCTGACCGAGAGCGACTCGGTGACCGTGGCGGCCATCGCCGCCATCTGCTTCTGGCGCTGGGTGGTGATCTTCTTGCGTTCGTTGCCGACGCGGCGGCTGATCCAGACGAACACCGGCAGCAGGACCAGGGAGACCACGGTCAGCCGCCAGTCGAGCGCCAGCATCGCGACGACGGTGGCGACCACGCTGGTGAGGTTGGAGACCAGGGACGTCGCCGTGGAGGTCACGGTGGCCTGCATGCCGCCGATGTCGTTGGCGATGCGGGACTGGACCTCGCCGGTGCGGGTGCGGGTGAAGAAGGCGAGCGACATGCGCTGGAGCCGGCCGTAGACGGCGGTGCGCAGGTCGTGCATCACGCGCTGGCCGACGGTGGTCGAGATCAGGGTCTGCAGCACGCCGAAGACGCTGGTGAGGACGGCGCTGAGGATCATGCCGAGCGCGAGCAGGCTGAGCAGCCCGGTGCGGCCCTCGGGGATGGCGACGTCGAGGATCGCCTTCAGCAGGAACGGGGTGGCCACCGAGACCAGTGAGGCGGCGCCGACGAGCAGGCCGACGATCGCGAGGCGGCCCCGGTAGGGACGGAAGAGCTTCAGGATGCGCCGCACCTGCCGGGGTTGCTCCTTGGCGCCGGCGGGCGGGGTCCAGGCGGGTTCGTGGTCGGGGTGCATGGTCTCCTTCGGTAAGGGTGCCCGGGTTCGCGGGCGGAGGGTGCCCGGGTCCGCGGGCGGGGTGAGTCCAGCTCATTGTTACCTATACTCACAATGAACGGCATCCTGATATTGTTCCCGTATGACCGCCCCCGATCCCGACGGCCTGCTGGCCGAGCAGCTGCTTCGGCTGACCCGCCGGGTGCATCGCATCCAGAAGCGCCATCTGGCGGGGCGCGAGCTCGGTATCACCCCTGCCCAGTCACGGCTGCTGCGCACCCTCGCGCACTACGGTTCGCCGCCCCGCATGGCCGATCTGGCCGAGCGGCTGGAGGTGGTCCCCCGCGCCGTCACCACGCTGGTCGACGGGCTGGAGGCGAACGGCAAGGTGCGGCGGGTGCCGGATCCGGCCAATCGGCGGGTGATCCGGATCGAGCTCACCGACGACGGGCGCGCGGCCCTGCGGGAACTGCGCGCCGCGCGCCGGTCCGCCGCGGAGGAGATCCTGGCCCCGCTGGGGGACGCCCAGCGCGAGGCCCTGGGCGAGTTGCTGGACACCCTGATCGACGGGACGGTCCCCGCGCGGTGCGGCGACGCGTCCGTATGACCCGTGTGACGTGACGGTACGGCGGTGCCGGCCACCCGGACCGCCGGTTCTGTGCGGTCGTGTGGAAAACCGTTTGCCTCCCGGTACGTAGCGGGGTCAACCTGTCACGGTTTGCTGCCGCCGTCCTCGGACTGCGCGCCTCCGTCTTTCTCCCGTTTCCGCCACCCCCTGATCCGAGCCACTGGGACGTCATGCAGATTCAAGGCCTTCCGTTTCCCGACCCGGGGGTGCCCGACGCGCGCTCGGGTCCCCGATTCCTGTGGTGGCTCTTCCGGAATCAGCTGTCCGGGCAGCTCAAGTCGCTGGCCTGGGGCCTGCTGCACTTCGCCTCCGTGGCCTCGCTGCCGTTCTGCGTCGGCGTCGCCGTCCAGGCCGCGGTCGACCGCTCCGGCGGCCGGCTCGCGCTGGCCGGCGGCCTGATGGCGCTGGCCTGCGCGGGCAACGCCATCGGCGACACCTTCCTGCACCGCGCCGCCGTCACCAACTGGATCACCGCCGCCGCCCGCGTCCAGCAGCTGCTGGCCCGCAAGGCGGCGACGCTGGGCTCCGCGCTGACCCGGCGGGTCGCCGCCGGGGAGGTCGTGGCGGTCTCCACCGGCGACGTCGAGAAGATCGGGTGGTTCGTGGAGGCCCTGTCGCGGTTCACCGCGGCGGCGGTCACCATCGTGCTGGTCTGCGTCGGCCTGGTCGTCTACCAGCCGGCGCTGGGCGTCGTCGTCGCCGTGGGACTGCCGGTGCTGGCGATCGCGGTGCTGCCGCTGCTGCCCCGCGCCACCCGGCGGGCGGACGTCCAGCGCGAGAAGGCCGGCCGGGCCACCGAGCTCGCCTCGGACACCGTCGCCGGGCTGCGCGTGCTGCGCGGCATCGGCGGCGAGGAACTGTTCCTCGACCGCTACCGCCGCGCCTCCCAGGAGGTCCGCCACGCCGCCGTGCGCAGCGCCAGGATGTGGGCCCTGATCGCCGCGATCCAGGTGCTGCTGCCGGGGATCCTGCTGATCACGGTGGTCTGGTACGGCGTCCATCTCGCCCGCGAGGGCCGGATCGCCGTCGGTGAACTGGTCACCGTCTACAGCTCGGTCATGGTGCTCACCTACCCGCTGCGGCACTTCGAGGAGATCGCGATGGCGTACTCCTTCTCGCGTCCCTCGGCGAAGCGGGCCGCGCGCGTGCTGTCGCTGGAGCGGGCCACGGACACCGCGGGATCGCGCGCCGCCGAGGACCCGGCCGGGGACCTGTACGACCCGGAGACCGGTCTGCTCGCCCCCACGGGCCGGCTCACCGCCGTGGTGTGCGGGGACCCGGACGCGGCGGGACGGCTGGCCGAACGGCTCGGCGGGCACGCCTCCGAGCGGGGCACCCCGGTGCTGCTCGGCGGGGTGCCGCTCGACGAACTGCCGCTGGACTCCGCCCGCCGGGCCGTCCTCGTGCAGGACAAGGATCCGGTGCTGCTCTCCGGCACCCTGCGCGAACTGCTCGACGTGCCCGCGTCCGGCGCGGTCGACCCGCGCGACGCGCTGGACGCCGCGCAGTGCGGGGACGTGCTGGCGGCGCTGGTGCAGGGCTCGGTGGACGCCGACGACCCGATGGACGCGCGGATCACCGAGCGCGGGCGGTCCCTGTCCGGCGGGCAGCGCCAGCGGCTCGCGCTGGCCCGGTCGCTGGTCACGGACCCGGAGGTGCTCGTCCTGGACGAGCCGACCTCGGCCGTCGACTCGCACACCGAGGCCCGTATCGCCCAGGGCGTGCGCGAACTGCGGGCGCGGCGCACCACCGTGGTGTTCACCTCGTCCCCGCTGCTGCTGGACCGCGCCGACCGGGTGGTGTTCCTGCACGGCGACACCGTCGCGGCGGTCGGCGACCACCGCGAACTGGTGCGCACCGAGCCCCGGTACCGGGCCGTGGTGACGCGCGAGACCGAGGACGAGGCCGCGTCGGCGGAGGTCCTGGACGAGGGCGGCGTCCTGCGCGAGGACGAGGTCCTGCACGGACTGGAAGAACTGGAAGAGATCGAGGAGACAGCATGATCGGCGTGGCGCCACCGGCCTACGACCCGGCGGCCCCGACCGCGGCCAGCACGCTGCCGGTGGGCGCGCCCGCGACCGTCCGCGCCTACGTGGGCGAGCTGCTGCGCAGGCACCGCCGGGCCTTCGTGCTGCTGATCACCGTGAACACGGTCGCCGTGCTCGCCTCGATGGTGGGCCCGTATCTGCTGGGCGGGCTGGTGGAACGGGTCTCGGACCGGGAACGGGAGCTGTATCTGGGGCTCACGGTCACGCTGTTCGTGCTCGCGCTGGTCCTCCAGGCGGTGTTCGTCCGGCAGGTACGGCTGCGCGGGGCGATGCTCGGCGAGCGGATGCTGGCCGATCTGCGCGAGGACTTCCTGGTGCGGTCGGTCGGGCTGCCGCCGGGTGTGCTGGAACGGGCGGGCACGGGTGATCTGCTGTCGCGGATCACGACCGACATCGACCGGCTCGGCAACGCCATGCGCGAGGCCGTGCCCCAGCTTGCCATCGGCGTGGTGTGGGCGGTGCTGCTGCTGGGCGGACTGGTCGTCACGGCACCCGAGCTGGCGCCGGCCGTGCTGCTCGCCGTGCCGCTGCTGGTGATCGGCTGCCGCTGGTACTTCCGGCGGGCACCGGCCGCCTACCGCTCGGAGGCCGCCGGGTACGCCGCCGTGGCCGCCGCGCTCGCCGAGACCGTGGACGCGGGGCGGACCGTGGAGGCGCACCGCCTCGGCGCGCGTCGTGTGGCGCTGTCGGACCAGCGGGTCAAGGAGTGGACGGCCTGGGAGCGCTACACCCTCTGGCTGCGGTCGGTGCTCTTCCCCGTCGTCAACATCACCCACGTCACCGTGCTCGGCTCGGTGCTGATGATCGGCGGGGTGTTCGTCCTGCAGGGCTGGATCGGTGTCGGCCAGCTGACCACGGGCGCGCTGATCGCGCAGATGCTCGTCGACCCGGTGGGGCTGATCCTGCGCTGGTACGACGAGCTGCAGGTGGCGCAGGTGTCGCTGGCCCGGCTGGTCGGGGTCCGGGACATCGAGCCCGACGCCGGTGACGCCGGTCTTGCTCCCGAGGGGCGCCGGGTGCACGCGGACAAGGTGCGCTTCGGCTACCTGGAGGGCGTGGACGTCCTGCGCAAGGTGTCCCTGGAGGTCTCCCCCGGGACCAGGCTGGCACTGGTCGGTCCCTCGGGCGCGGGCAAGTCCACCCTGGGCCGGCTGCTCGCCGGGATCTACGCGCCCCGGGGCGGGCGGGTCACCCTGGGCGATGCCGAGCTG
This sequence comes from Streptomyces sp. CB02400, assembly GCF_001905725.1. GTDB lineage: Bacteria > Actinomycetota > Actinomycetes > Streptomycetales > Streptomycetaceae > Streptomyces > Streptomyces atrovirens. Next base: position 184,483 of record NZ_LIWB01000009.1, on the reverse strand, counting down.
TCGCGGATGACCGCGGAACGGGTCCGGGAGCATGTGGCCCTGGTCAACCAGGAGCACCACGTCTTCGTGGGCTCCCTGCGCGACAACCTGCGGCTCGCCAGGACGAACGCGGAGGACGCCGAGCTGTGGGCGGCGCTCGGGGCGGTCGACGCGGACGGCTGGGCCCGTGCGCTGGACGAGGGCCTGGACACCGAGGTCGGCTCCGGCGGGTTCGCGCTCACCCCGGCCCAGGCCCAGCAGATCGCGCTGGCCCGGCTGGTGCTGGCCGACCCGCACACGCTGGTCCTGGACGAGGCGACCTCGCTGCTCGACCCGCGTGCGGCACGGCACCTGGAACGCTCCCTGGCCCGTGTCCTGGACGGCAGGACCGTCGTCGCCATCGCCCACCGCCTGCACACCGCCCATGACGCGGACGTCATCGCCGTCGTGGAGGACGGCCGCATCAGCGAACTGGGCAGCCACGACGACCTGGTCGCGGCGGACGGGGCGTACGCGGCACTGTGGCGGTCCTGGCACGGCTGAACATGCGCCGCCCCGGCGGGGGCGGGCCTGCGGGCGAGGTCCCCTCCGGCCTGCCGGGGCGACCTCGGGCCGGCCCGGAACCCCGCAGCCCGGACCGGCGGCACCATGCCGCACCCCTAGCCGGCCGCCGGCCCAGGACATCCGACGCCCCCGACAGCAGTGGGACCGGGGAACGCGGCCCGCACCGGCGGCCGTACCCGTGCGGGGCTTCTGGCCCGGGGACGGTTCCGGGCCGTGGGGCGGGGTATCGGCGGGGGTGCCGGGCGGGGCGGGGTGAGGGTCCCGGGCGCGCAGCCCGCCGGGGGTGTGCCGTTGCGCGGTGGGGAGATCCGGTGGAAGGCTGGAGTCAGGCACCGGCTCGGGGGCGCCCGGGGCCCGGTGGACCGGGCACGGACGGCGCCAGTGCCCCGTGCAGCGGCGACCCGCCGCGGTCCGCGGTGAGAAGGGGCCCGTCCCCACCCCCTGGAGGTACCTGTGAACAGCGCCGACGGATGGGGAGACGACGTCTACCAGCCCGACGGTTCCGAGCAGAGGGAGGACACCGGGCTGCTCGACGCGGAGGACACCCTTGAGTACGACGGGGTCGACGATCCCCTCGACCGGGGCTGGTCCCCGCCGGAACGTCCCTGGGCGGTGGAGCACACCGGCGTGACGGCTGGGGAACGCCACCGGGGCGAGACGCTGGAACAGCGGCTCGCCGAGGAGCAGCCCGACTCCCTCGCACCCGACGGCGACGGCCTGGGCGATTCCCAGGACACCGACGGGGAACTCCTGGACGACGAGGTCGGAGCCGCACGCTCCGGCCGGCTCGTGGCTCCCGACGAAGGGGCGCACGAGGACGAGGAGGAGGCCCTGGTCGCCATGGACGTCGGCATCGACGGCGCGGCCGCCTCCGCCGAAGAGGCCGCGATGCACGTCGTCGACGAGGACAACCTGCCGGGCTGACCCCGAGGAGCACCCATGCAGCAGGACAAGCACCCCGACTACCACCCGGTCGTCTTCCGGGACCGTGCCGCCGGATACGCCTTCCTCACCCGGTCCACCGCGACCAGCGACCGGACCATCGAGTGGGACGACGGCGAGACCTACCCGGTGGTGGAGGTGGAGATCTCCTCGGAGAGCCACCCGTTCTACACGGGCAGGGCCCGGACAGTGGACACGGAGGGCCGCGTCGCCCGCTTCGAGCGCCGGTACGGCGGTGAGGGTTCCGGCTGAGTCCCGGACGGGCGCGTCCCTCAGATCACGTTGAGCGCCGCCGCGCAGCCCACTCCGCCCAGCAGCATGAACACGGGCATCAGCACCTTCAGCTCCACCCAGCTGCCCGCCCGGAACCGCATCGCCTTCGGCGGGCCGATCGGGTACCAGCGCTTGCGGCCCACCGGTATCGGCCACAGGATCGGGCAGCCGGAGACGGTCAGCGCGTCCCCGATGTCGTGCACCAGCGCGCCCAGAATGACCGGCAGCCCCAGCCACAGGTACTCCTGGCCCGGCTCGGTGAACAGCCAGTTCGCGCCGTGGCCCGGCTCGTCCAGGACGCCCGCGAGGATCCAGGCGCTGGTCGCGGCCAGCAGCCACACCAGGACATCGCTGCTGGAGCCGCGCGTCGCCCGCCACAGCAGGCCCTCGATGGCCAGCACCATGTGCACGAAGAGGATGGCCAGCACCGCCCAGCGGCCGCCCGTGATCGCCAGGACCGCGGTGCCGGCACCGATCAGCACCGCCCACAGCCAGGTGTGCGTGAGCGTGCGGTGCCCGCCGGAGCGGCGCGGGTCGCCCTGCTTCTTGGTGGCCTTGTAGACGGCGTAGGACAGCTTGTCGACGATCTCGCACAGCCAGCGGGACAGGGGCCCGAAGGCCCGCGAGATGGTGGCCGCCTTGTGGTCCAGGTCGGGGGCGAGCGCGGCACCGGCGCAGATCAGGGCGCCGGCCAGGAGCACCGGCCAGGGCATGGGGTGTCCGGCCGCGGCCGTCGCCGCGCCGACCCCGAGCCAGGCCGCGGCGCCCGACAGTGAGTGTGCTGGTCCCATCATCGCCGTTGCCCGCCCCATTCCTCGTTCGCCGCCGGCCGGTTGACCCGGTGCGTTGACGCCCCGCCGGCGACACAGCGTAGCGTTCGCGATCTTCGCGCCCACAGCCGATTCCCCCATCGGCCGGGCGGGCAGGCAAGATGGGGGCGTGACCCTCATCGATCAGCTGCCGCCGACCGCCGACCCCGACGCCCTCTACGAAGCCTTCGAGTCGTGGGCCCAGGAGCGCGGTCTCACGCTCTATCCGCACCAGGAGGAGGCGCTGATCGAGGTGGTCTCCGGGGCGAACGTGATCGTGTCGACGCCCACGGGCTCCGGCAAGAGCATGATCGCGGCGGCCGCCCACTTCGCCGCCCTGGCGCGCGACGAGGTCACCTTCTACACGGCGCCCATCAAGGCGCTGGTGTCGGAGAAGTTCTTCGAGCTGTGCAAGATCTTCGGCACGGAGAACGTCGGCATGCTCACCGGTGACGCGTCCGTCAACGCCGACGCCCCGGTCATCTGCTGCACCGCCGAGGTGCTGGCGTCGATCGCGCTGCGCGACGGCAAGGACGCCGACGTGGGCCAGGTCGTGATGGACGAGTTCCACTTCTACGCGGAAGGGGACCGCGGCTGGGCCTGGCAGATCCCGCTCCTCGAGCTGCCGCAGGCGCAGTTCGTGCTGATGTCGGCGACGCTCGGCGACGTCTCCTTCTTCGAGAAGGACCTCACCCGCCGCACCGGCCGCCCCACCGCCGTGGTCCGCTCGGCGACGCGTCCCGTGCCGCTGTCCTACGAGTACCGGTACACGCCGCTCACCGAGACGCTCACCGATCTGCTCGAGGCCCGGCAGGCGCCGGTCTACATCGTGCACTTCACACAGGCGCAGGCGGTGGAGCGGGCGCAGGCGCTGATGAGCATCAACATGTGCACGCGCGAGGAGAAGGACAAGATCGCCGAGCTGATCGGCAACTTCCGTTTCACCACCAAGTTCGGCCGCAATCTGTCCCGCTACGTCCGGCACGGCATCGGCGTGCATCACGCCGGCATGCTGCCCAAGTACCGGCGGCTGGTGGAGAAGCTCGCGCAGGCGGGTCTGCTGAAGGTCATCTGCGGCACCGACACGCTCGGGGTGGGCGTCAACGTCCCCATCCGCACGGTGCTGTTCACGGCCCTGACCAAGTACGACGGCAACCGCGTGCGCACGCTGCGGGCCCGTGAGTTCCACCAGATCGCGGGCCGCGCCGGACGGGCCGGCTTCGACACCGAGGGCTTCGTGGTGGCCCAGGCCCCCGAGCACGTCGTCGAGAACGAGAAGGCGCTGGCGAAGGCGGGCGACGACCCGAAGAAGCGCCGCAAGGTCGTGCGCAAGAAGGCGCCCGAGGGCTTCGTCGCCTGGAGCGAGCAGACCTTCGAGAAGCTGATCGGCTCCGAGCCGGAGCCGTTGACCTCCCGCTTCCGGGTCACGCACACCATGCTGCTGTCGGTGATCGCCCGACCCGGCAACGCCTTCGAGGCGATGCGACGGCTGCTGGAGGACAACCACGAGCCGCGCAAGCAGCAGCTGCGGCACATCCGGCGGGCGATCGCCATCTACCGCTCGCTGCTGGACGGCGGCATCGTCGAGAAGCTCGACCGGCCGGACGCCGAGGGCCGGATCGTCCGCCTCACCGTGGACCTGCAGCAGGACTTCGCGCTGAACCAGCCGCTGTCCACGTTCGCGCTGGCCGCGTTCGAACTGCTGGACCCCGAGTCGCCGTCGTACGCGCTGGACATGGTGTCCGTCGTGGAGTCCACGCTGGACGATCCGCGCCAGATCCTCGCCGCCCAGCAGAACAAGGCGCGCGGCGAGGCGGTCGCCGCGATGAAGGCCGACGGGGTGGAGTACGAGGAGCGCATGGAGCGGCTCCAGGACATCACCTACCCGAAGCCGCTGGAGGAGCTGCTCTTCCACGCGTACAACACCTACCGCAAGAGCCACCCCTGGGTCGGTGACCATCCGCTGTCGCCGAAGTCCGTGATCCGGGACATGTACGAGCGGGCGCTGTCGTTCACCGAGCTGGTGTCCCACTACGAGCTGGCCCGCACCGAGGGCATCGTGCTGCGCTACCTCGCGAGCGCCTACAAGGCGCTGGAGCACACCGTCCCGGACGACCTGAAGTCGGAGGACCTGGAGGATCTGATCGCCTGGCTGGGCGAGACTGTGCGCCAGGTCGACTCCAGCCTGCTGGACGAGTGGGAGCAGCTGGCCAATCCGGAGGAGATGACCGCCGAGGAGGCGCAGGAGAGGGCCGACCAGGTCAAGCCGGTCACCGCCAACGCGCGTGCCTTCCGCGTCCTGGTCCGCAACGCCATGTTCCGCCGGGTCGAGCTCGCCGCCCTCGACCAGGTGGACGAGCTGGGCGAGCTGGACGCCGAGGGCGGCTGGGACGCGGATGCCTGGGGCGCGGCGATGGACAGGTACTGGGACGAGTACGAGGAGCTCGGCACCGGTCCCGACGCCCGCGGGCCGAAGCTGCTGCTGATCGAGGAGCAGCCGGAGAACGGGCTGTGGCGGGTCCGGCAGATCTTCGACGACCCCAGCGGCGACCACGACTGGGGCATCAGTGCCGAGGTCGACCTCACCGCCTCCGACGCGGAGGGCCGCGCGGTCGTCCGGGTCACCGATGTCGGCCAGTTGTGAGCACAGGAGAACCCCACCCATGACGAATCCGGCCGAGAGCCTCGTCGCCCTGCTCGACCTGGAGCAGATCGAGGTCAACATATTCCGTGGCCGCAGCCCGCAGGAGTCCCTCCAGCGGGTCTTCGGCGGCCAGGTGGCCGGCCAGGCCCTGGTCGCCGCCGGCCGCACCACGGAGGGCGACCGTCCCGTGCACTCCCTGCACGCGTACTTCCTGCGTCCGGGCAGACCCGGGGTGCCGATCGTGTACCAGGTCGAACGGGTGCGGGACGGCCGGTCGTTCACGACCCGCCGGGTCACCGCGGTGCAGCAGGGACGTACGATCTTCAATCTGACCGCCTCCTTCCACAAGCCTGAACAGGGGAGTTTCGAGCACCAGCTGCCTCCGGCCCGCGAGGTCCCGGACCCCGAGTCGCTGCCGACGGTGTCGGACGAGATCCGTGAGCATCTGGGCGCGCTGCCGGAGCAGTTGGAGCGGATGGCGCGCCGCCAGCCCTTCGACATCCGTTATGTGGACCGGCTGCGCTGGGATGCCGACGACGTCAAGGGCGCCGAGCCGCGCAGCGCGGTGTGGATGCGCGCGGTCGGCCCGCTCGGCGACGATCCGCTGGTGCACACCTGCGCCCTGACGTACGCCAGTGACATGACCCTCCTGGACGCCGTGCGGATCCCGGTGGAGCCGCTGTGGGGGCCGCGCGGCTTCGACATGGCGTCGCTGGACCACGCTATGTGGTTCCACCGTCCGTTCCGCGCCGACGAGTGGTTCCTGTACGACCAGGAGTCGCCGATCGCCACGGGCGGGCGGGGCCTGGCCCGCGGCCGGATCTACGACCTGGAGGGCCGGATGCTGGTGTCCGTCGTCCAGGAGGGGTTGTTCCGGGCCCTGTAGGTCACCGGTTTCCGCGCCACCACCGGCCCAGCAGGCCGCGGGACGTCCCGCGTACCGGCTCGACGGCTTCCGGCGCGCGCTGGACCGGTTCCGGCCGGCGGGGAGCGGGACGGGGTGCCGGCCGGTGTGCCCGCGCCTCCTCCGTCAGCCGGACCAGATCGGCCTGCAGCCAGGCGACCTCGTCCGGGTCCTGGGCGGTCATGAGCTCTTCCGCCAGGTCCGCGGCCGGTGAGCCGGGTGCGCCGTGGGACGGTGGCGGCCGGCGGAACCCGTTGAGGTGGGAGCGGTCGTAGGGATCCGGGACGGCCTCCGAGACGTGCAGCGGGCCGAGCAGTGACGCCACGGCCCCGGCGCGCGCCCAGGGGTCGTCGGCCCGGCGGAGCATGAAGCCCAGCTGCCGGGTGCGCCAGTTGCGCGGGCGCAGGTCGATGCCGGTGTCGAGCTGGCTCCTGAGGTTCTCGGGCGTGCGCCCCGTCAGCAGGGGTGTGTTCCTGTCGTCGGCCGCGAACAGCCGTAGTTCCTCGGCCAGGTAGAGCCAGACCACGGCGCGGTAGCGGTTCAGGTAGAACTTCACGGGCACCAGCAGCCCCAGCCTCGCGAGGCGGGTGAAACGGGTCTTCGTCACGTCGATGAGGGCGGCGCCCTCCGTGGTGCCCACGGCCTGCACGCTCCGGCGCAGGGCCTCCGGGAACCCCGGCCCGGCGCGGAGCCGCTCGATCTCGGCCCGGTCGACCCGCCGGCCCCCTCCGCCGTCGTCGGGGATCGTACGGATCCGCCCGAGCTGCACGGCGAGGTCGAACTCGGTGTTCTTGAGACCGAGTTCGCGGGCCGCGCGGCCCGGGCCTACCCGGACCTCCCGTGCAGTCGCGGGCCGCTCGGCAATGGTGGTGGTGGCGTGCGTGACGGTGTGCTGTCCGGGCATGTTCGTCTTCCCCCCGTGGAGTGTGGGCGGCCGGCGCCGGGTGCGCCGCCGGGAAAAACCGTAGCCGCTTTGTCACTCTCCGTGGCGAGCCTGTGGATAACTCCGCAGCGGAGGACGAACTCGCAGGTCAGAACTCTGTGCCGGGTTTCTGCCGGCGGGCGTCCACGTCCAGATGCTCGCCGACCCGGTTGACCAGCAGGGTCATCTCGTACGCGATCTGGCCGATGTCGGCCTCCGCCCCGCTGAGTACGCACAGACAGCTGCCGGTGCCCGCCGCGGTGACGAAGAGCACCGCGTCGTCGAACTCGATCATCGTCTGGCGCACCCCGCCCGCGCCGAAGTGCCGTCCCGAACCCTTGGCGAGGCTGTGCAGTCCGGACGAGACGGCGGCGAGGTGCTCCGCGTCCTCGCGCCGCAGCCCCGTGCTCGCGCCCGTCACCAGCCCGTCGTTGGACAGGACCAGTGCGTGCCGTACGTGTTCGACGCGTTGGGTCAGGTCGTCCAGCAGCCAGTCGAGTCCCTGGTTCTGCGCCATGTCGTGTGTCTCCCCCTGGTTCTTCCCCGTGGTCTGCCCCGTGTGCCGTTCCCTCCTGGCGGGAGGGCCCTCGCGCCAGCCTTCCCCACGACCGGGCGCCGGGCAAGGAGGACGGGAGCCAAGGGGCGGAAGATGACCGAGGAACAGTGGCGCGAGCCCGGATCCCGCGGTCATCCCACCGAGTCGAGCAGCCGGGCGGTGTGCACGCGTCCGGCGTACTCGACGAGCTTGATCAGCACCTCCTTGCCCGAGTCGCGCTCGCGTGCGTCGCACAGCACGACGGGCGTTCCGGCGTCCAGGTCGAGCGCGCGGCAGACGTCCCCCGTGTCGTGGCGCCGGGCTCCCGTGAAGCAGTTGACGGCGACGACGAACGGGATCCGCCGGTGCTCGAAGTAGTCCACCGCGGGGAAGCAGTCCTCCAGGCGCCGGGTGTCCGCGAGGACCACCGCGCCCAGGGCGCCCTGCGCCAGCTCGTCCCACAGGAACCAGAAGCGGTCCTGTCCCGGGGTGCCGAAGAGGTACAGGGAGAGTCCCGAGCGGATGGTGATGCGCCCGAAGTCCATGGCGACGGTCGTGGTGGCCTTCTGGTCCACGCCGTCGGTGTCGTCCACCGACTGACCGGCTTCGCTGAGCAGTTCCTCGGTGCGCAGCGGCCGGATCTCGCTGACCGCGCCCACCAGGGTGGTCTTGCCCACGCCGAATCCGCCGGCGACCAGTATCTTCAGCGCCAGCGCGGCCGTCTCGTCACCGGGGGCGTCGGAGTGTTCGGGGACCATCGATCACTTCTCTCTGGAGTGCCGGCCGCGGTCGGCGGGGATACGGGTGTGCCGTGGGCCCGGGAGGAGTCGCCGCGCGGCGTCCCGGCCGGGGGAACGGTGTCGCCTACAGGGCCCTCAGGCCCTCGATCACCTCGCGGAGAACGCGCTCGTCGGGCAGGCGGGCGGGCGGTACGGGACGGCTGACGGTGACGCGGCCGCGCTCCAGCAGGTCGCCGAGGAGCACCCGGACCACGCCGACGGGCAGGTCCGCGCCCGCGGCGAGTTCGGCGACCGACTGCGTCTCCGGGCGGCACAGGTCGATCAGGGCACGGTGCTCGGGACCGAGCGCCGGGTCGTCGGCGCCGGGGGCGGCCGGGTCCAGGGTGACGAGGGCGATCAGGTCGAACCGCACCCCGCCGGGGCCGGGCCCGGTGCGTCCGCCGGTCATGGCGTACGGCCGGACCAGGGGTCCGGCCTCGTGGTCGTACCACTGGCTGCCCGCCGCGCGCGGGACGCCCGTCGTGTCCTCGGTCATCTTCCCGGACCGCTTCCTCGTCTCATCCGGCGGCCGGTGGCCGCGCGCCGGCCCGCGGCGGGGTGTGGAGGTGCTCGCCGACGCGCTTGACCAGCCGTGCCATCTCGTAGGCCACCAGGCCGATGTCGGCGGTCACGGCCGTCAGGAGGGCGAGGCAGGTGCCGTCTCCGGCGGCGGCGACGAACAGGAAGCCGTCATCCATCTCGACCATCGTCTGGCGCACCCCGCCGGCCCCGAAGTGCCGACCCGCGCCCTTGGCGAGGCTGTGGAAGCCGGAGGCGACCGCCGCGAGGTGCTCGGCGTCCTCGCGTCCGAGGCCGCCGGAGGCGCCGACGGCGAGTCCGTCGTTGGAGAGCACCACGGCGTGCCGGACGTCGCCGACGCGGAGCACCATGTCGTCGAGCAGCCAGTCGAGTTCGCCGGACAGCCGGCCGGTCCTCGTGCTCGGTTCCTGGATCATGCGGGGTCTCCTTCGGTGCTGTGCTTCACGGGACCGGGGCCAGGACCGGGGCCAGAACCAGGACCGGCACCGCGGCCGGAGGGCCTGCCGCCGCCGCGCGCCCAGCCGTCGCGGTAGGCCGCCATGCGGTCCCGTACGAGTTCGGGGGTGCGGTCGTCCCGGCCGTCGTGCCGCGCGGGCGCGGGCGTTTCCCGGCGGCCGTCGCGCAGTTGGGGGGGCGAGGCTGGCCTGTCGTACGCGGCGTGGGAGGTCGTCGGAGGCGGCGGGCTCCTCCTCCGGGCGGTGCGGTCGCAAGGCGGCGACTCCTGGGGATCGGTTCGCGGCGGTGCCCCGCGCGGTGTCGGTGGTGCGGTCCGGCGGGCCGTAGCCGGTGTCCGCCATGGCGAGGGTGCCGTCCGCCGTGTCGGCGGCCGGAGCCACCAGGGCGGGCCGGTCGTCCGGTGCGGGGACGGCCTCGTGGCGCGCGATGCCGTCGGGCATCCGCGCGGAGGCATGCTCCTCGTGCCGTGCCTTCGGTGCCGTCCCGCCGCTGGGACGTTCCGTCGCGCCGTCGTCCAGCAGGACGGTGGGGAGCAGGACGACCGCGGTGGTGCCGCCGTACGGAGAGGTCCTCAGGTGCACTTTGATGTCGTGCCGGGCGGCGAGCCTGCTGACCACGAACAGGCCGAGCCGGTCGCTGTCGAACAGGTCGAGCGCCTCGGACTCGGTGATGCGGCGGTTGGCCTCGGCGAGGGTCTCCTTGCCCATGCCCAGCCCTCGGTCCTCGACCTCGACGGCGTAGCCGTTGCCGACGGGTTCGCCGGTGACGCGTACGCGCGTGTGGGGCGGTGAGAACTGGGCGGCGTTCTCGATGATCTCGGCGAGGAGGTGGGTGAGGTCGGCGACGGCCGCGCCGACGACGGACGCCTCGGAGAGCTGCCGTACCTCCACGCGCGCGTAGTCCTCGACCTCGGACACGGCCGCGCGCACCACGTCGGTGAGCGGGACGGGCAGGTGCCAGGCGCGGCCCGGTGCCGCTCCGGAGAGGATGATCAGGCTCTCCGCGTGGCGCCGCATCCGTGTGGTGAGGTGGTCGAGGCGGAAGAGGTCGCTCAGCTCGCCGGGATCGTCGGAGCGGCGTTCCATGCTGTCCAGGAGGCTCAGTTGCCGGTGGACGAGGATCTGGCTGCGGCGGGCGAGATTGACGAAGACGCCGGAGATCCCGCCGGCCAGCTCCGCGCGCTCCACGGCGGCGCGCAGCGCGGCGCGGTGCACCGTGCCGAGGGCTTCTGCGACCTGGCCGGTCTCGTCCTGGGCGGGCGGCCCGGACGGGGCCTCCGCGCGGATGTCGATCTCTCCGCCCGAGCGCAGTTTCCGCATGGCCTCGGGGAGTTTGCGGCGGGCGATCTCCAGGGCGTCGTTGCGCAGGCCGACCAGTTCGACCACGAGGCCCCGGCCGATGCGTACGGAGATGACGAGCGACGCGGCGACGGCGGCGAGGCCGAAGAGCACGGCGGCGCCGGCCGGGGTGAGCAGTCCGCGGGCGAACGGATCGGCCCGGTGGGCGGTGCCGGTGGCCGCGTCGGTCTCGACGCTCCGCATGCCGTCCCGCACACGCGCGTGCGCCGTGTCCCAGGTGCCCCACGGGACCGCGTGGGCGGCCCGGGCGCCGGGGCCGGCGGCGAGGATCTCGTCCTCGGCGGTGTGGAGGACGGCGTAGGCGCGGCTGCCGGCGAGGGCCCGCCACTCGGTGCGGGCGGGGTCGCGCAGGTCGGCGACGGCGGAACCGGTGAGTGCGCGGCGCAGCTCGACGGCCCCGGTGAACAGGCGCAGCCGTTCCCCGCCGAGGCCGCCGTGCAGCCGGACACCGGCCAGGATCGCGTCCTCCTGGGCCAACGCCTCCCCCGCGCGGGAGAATTCGAGCAGCACGCGCGCGTCGGAGCCGAGTTCGGCGTCCTGGATGCCGGTGAGGGCGCCGCCGACGCCGAAGGCCGTGGAGACGGTGCTCGTGTACTGGTCGTAGGTCTGCGTCCAGCCCGCGCGGCCTTCGCTCAGTGCCGTCCGCAGCGGGCCCAGCCGTTCGGCCGCGGTGACGAAGGCTTCGAGGCGGCCGGCCACCGCGCGGGGCAGTTCCTCGCCGTCGGCCACGGTCCGGTGCTCGCCCAGCCGCAGTTCCGCGACCGCCCGGTCGGTACGCCGCGCGAGTTCCGTCAGTTCGTCGGAACGTACCGCCGAGGTGTCGGTGGCGCGGCGCACCGCGGCCGCGCGTTCGGCCTGGAGGGCGGTGACGGCGGCGGAGAGCGGGGCGCGGACCGCGGCGTCCACGCGCTGGACCTGACGCAGCCGGGAGACGTCCTGGGCGGTGGTCACGGTGGCGTACGCCCACAGGGCGAGCAGGGAGACGACCGGCACCATCAGCAGACAGACGATCTTGGCGCGCACGGTACGGGGACCGCCGAACCGGCGTCCCGCGTGCGCGGGTGCCGTGTCCGGGGCCGACTCACCCTGGGGGTGCGGGCCTTCGTCGGCCGGTGGTCCGGCGTGCGCGCGCCGGCCGCGCGCGGGAGGCGGGGGCGGCGCCTCCGCGCGGGCTGTCGGGGTCCTCCGGGGTGTGCGCATGGACTCCTCGCTCGGGAGTGGTGCGTGGGGCGGGCCGGAACGGTCGTCGGCACCGCGGGGCGCGGTCAGCGGGCGGTGTGCCCGGCCGGGCGCTGGGCCGAGGCGGACGCCTCGCGCTCCCCGGCCGTCGGCGACAGCGCCACGAAGGCCGAGGTGATGAAGAGGTAGGACCCGAGTCCGACGGCGAGCGGGAAGATGAACTGCATCGCCGTGGCGCCGGGCAGGGGTTCGCCGGAGGGCGTGACACGCACGCTCACCGCGAACATCCCCGTGTAGTGCATGCTGCTGACCGCGGCACCCATGATCAGGGAGGCGAGGGTGACCGCGACGGGCGACTGGATGTTGAGCGCCGCCCACAGGGCCGCCGTGGCCGCGACGACGGCGATGAGGACGGAGAGGCCGACGAGCACCGGGTCGTAGCTCACCTCGCCGTGCAGCCGCACCGCCGCCATGCCCAGGTAGTGCATGCTGGCGACGCCGAGACCGGTGGTGAGCCCGCCGAGCAGCAGCGCCCGGACCCGGTCGCGGCCGTGGCCGACGGCGAACACGCCGGCGCAGACGACGGCCATGGCGACGAGCAGGCTGGCGAGGGTGAGCGGCACGTCGTAGCGGATGTCGGTGCCGCTGACGGCGAATCCGAGCATGGCCACGAAGTGCATGGTCCAGATACCCGTGCCGATCGCCGAGGCGGCGGTGAGCAGCCAGTTGCGGCGCACGCTGCCGGTGGCGGCGAGCGCGCGGACGGTGCAGCGCAGTCCGAGGGCGGCGCCGGTGCAGGCCATCGTGTACGACAGCACGGGGGTGAGCCACCCCAGGGCGGCGTGGTCCAGGTGTCCCATGGCCCCGGGACGCTAGGGGGCGCGGGCGCGCGAAGGGGACGCGTTTCGAAAGCGGCTGAAATATGACGCAGCGGTGCACCGGAACGACCGCGTCACGCTCGAACGTGCGCACAAGGGCGTCGCCCGTCCCGGTGAGGGATCATGCGGAGCATGAGCGACGACCACACACACGTCCAGGAGTTCTTCACCGCGCGTGCCGCCGGCTGGGACCGCCGCTTCCCCGACGACGGTCCGGTCTACGCCGCCGCGGTCGCCGGGCTCGGGCTGCGCGAGGGGGACCGGGTGCTCGACGCGGGCTGCGGCACAGGGCGCGCCCTGCCACCGCTGCGTGCGGCCGTGGGGCCCTCGGGCGTGGTCCTCGGCGCGGATCTGACGCCGGCCATGCTGCGGGAGGCGGCACGGGCCGGACGGGACCGCGACGGGGCGCTGCTGCTGACCGACGTCGCCGCGCTGCCGCTGCGCCCGTCCGCGCTGGACGCCGTGTTCGCGGCGGGCCTGATCGCCCACCTGCCCGACCCGGCCGGCAATCTCCGGGAGATCGCGCGGGTGGTGCGGCCGGGTGGCGTGCTCGCGCTGTTCCATCCGGTCGGCCGGGCGGCGCTCGCCGCCCGGCAGGGCCGCACGCTCACTCCGGACGACCTCCGCGCGGAGCCGAATCTCCGCGCGCTGCTGTCCCGTTCGGGGTGGCGCATGACGTCGTATGTCGACGAGGACACGCGCTTCCTGGCGCTGGCCGTCCGCGCGGACTGAGCATCCGGCCACGCGCCGGGCGCTCGGTCCGAGTCCCGCACCGGGCTGCCCTCTTCTGCTGTCGGAGCCGCAACTCTACGTTGAGCAGCAGGAGATGAACGGTCAGCGAGGACAACCGTGCCGGGGAAGGTGGACCGCATGTGGGGAAGGGTTCGGGGGATCGGGAGCAGAGTGATCGGCAGGTGGCGCGCGGAGGAGCGGGCCGGGCGGGAGGAGCGTCCGCACAATCTGTTCGAGGCCGCCGCGGCGTACGTCTCGGCCTGCGCGGAGGACGACCAGGACCGGATCGACGAGGCGGCCGGCTGGGTGTCGCCGGAGGCGCTGTCGTTCGGGGTGAACGAGCTGGCGTGCCGGGCGGTGATCGCGCTCGCGCGGGAGCGGGACGAGTCTCCGGGGACGGTCGCGCGGGCGCTGCTGGGTCTTCCGGCCGCCTGAACCGTCCGCCGACGCGTGGTCGATTCGCCCTGTCCGGCCGGAAACCCGCAGCTCCGGGCATGGCCGCGGGGGTCGTGACAAGCGGCTCGGGGTCGGCATAGGGTGCGCGCCGGTGGACGAAGCGATGGGGAGGCTGGGATGGCCGGGACGGACGAGGAAGCCGTCGCCGCCGCGGACGACGCGCTCTATGTGCTCACGGCGGCGCTGCTGACGCCGGCGAAGTTCCCGAGCGTGCTGGGCGACGACTACCCGGAGGCGTGTGCGGCGCTCGGCCTTCCGCCCCTCGCCGACGGGTACGGGCTGGTGCTCGGCCAGGACGGCGAGGGCGCCCGGTGGACCGTCGTCGTCGACGACGTCTCGCTGGTCGCCGTCGCGATCGCGTCCTGGGACTGCGGGATGGAGCACGATCTGTCGCCGGACGAGCGCACGGTCGTCGCCGCACTGCCCGGCTGGCCCCTCGCGGTGGCCGTCGCGGCGCCGAACGTGCCCGCGCCGCACGATCCCGGCCCGGACGCCGCGGACGGGCCCCCGCTGGCCCCGCCGGACGCCGGGGCCTGGGGACCGGCCCAGCGCCGGCTGGGTGCCGACGAGATCGCGCTGCAGTGGGCGGTCTGGCGGGAGCAGGTCGACGACGCGGCGTTCCCGGCGCCGGGCGGCTCGGCCCGGGCGGCCGACGACGCCGAGGAGCCCGCGGAGGACGGCCGGACGGAAGAAGCGGGCGGCCGGACGGACGGGCAGCCGGGACACGGCGGGATCCGGCGGGTGCTGGCGGAGGCGCGCGCGTACGTCGACTCGCCGCCGCCGCTCGGCCGGGTCCGCTCGTCCTTCGCCCCGGGTGGCGCGCGCACCCTGCGCGCCGACGGCCCCGGCTGGTCGCTGGTGGCCCGGACCGACGACATCGCGTTCGTCCTGCTCGACGACGAACCCGGCGAGGTCCTGCCGGTGGGCCGGGGCCCGGAGCTGCCGGGCCTGCTCGAAGCGCTCGACCGGATGGCCGTACGGCCGCTCTGAGCACACGCGGCTTCGAAAGGACCGGGAGCGATGGACGTTAGCGTGTGTTGAAACCCCACGTGTGGACGCCGTTCCATAGGGCGCCAACCCATCGATGACGGCGAGGGCGGGCCCTCACCATGGGGCAGTTCCGCGATCGACCCCATGTCCCCCTTCCGCTGCTCGTCCTTTCGGAGGCCGTCATGCGCCCCTCCCGTGGCGTTCCCTTGCTCGTCGCCGTCCTCGCCGCGGCCGCCCTCACCGCTCCGACTCCGGCCGGCGCGGCCGGGGACGGTCACTGCGCGCGCCAGGAACGCGTGCGTGTGCCGGGCGCCGCCCATCAGCGCAGTGCCTGTCTCACCGATCTGACCACGGCGGGGCTGGCCGGTACGCCGTACACCGACATGGCCGACCAGGCGGGACTGACCGCCGAGGCCACCCGGTCGCCGTCCGGCGTGCCCGGGGTGCAGATCGACGGCTACTTCCCGGACTCGTCCCGCTTCAACAACACCCACGGCTGGCGGCACGACGCCCAGTTCGTGATCCGGCTGCCCGACCGCTGGAACGGCGGGCTGGTCGTCACCGGGGCGCCCGGCAACCGCAAGCAGTACGCGACCGACAAGGCGATCTCCGACCAGGTACTGGCGCGGGGCTACGCCTATGCGGCGACCGACAAGGGCAACAGCGGCGTCGACTTCTACCGTGACGGCAGACGGCCCGGTGACGCGGTCGCCGAGTGGAACGCGCGCACCACACAGCTCACCCGCGCCGCCCGGCGCGCGGTGGCCCAGCGCTACGGGCACGCCCCGCGCCGCACGTACGTGACCGGCGTCTCCAACGGCGGCTACCTCACCCGCTGGCAGCTGGAGAACCACCCGGAGCTGTACGACGGCGGGGTGGACTGGGAGGGCACCCTGTGGGCCGCCGAGGGGCGTCACCCGCTGCTCTCCCTTCCGGTGGCGGTGGCCCGGACGTACGGCAGGGCCACCGACGAGGACATGTACGCGGCGGGCTTCGCACGCGGCTCCGAGTTCCTGTGGCCGTACCACGAGAAGGCCTACTGGGGGCTCACGCAGAAGATCTACCGCGCCGAGTTCGATCCGGACCACGACCCGGGCTGCCCCGGCCCCTCCGCCGGGTCGACGACGGAGCAGATCCTCGCGCCGTGCCCGTCCGACGCCGCCTACGACTACGCCTCGCGCCCCGCGTCCGTGCACCGTGCCGTGGAGCGTGTGGCGCTCACCGGGCGGATCGGACGGCCGATGATCACCCTGCACGGCGATCTGGACGCGCTGCTGCCCAAGTCCGTCGACTCCGATGTGTACGACGGCATGGTCGAGGCGAGCGGACGCGGGCGGATGCACCGCTACTACACGGTGCGGGGCGGGACGCACGTCGACGGGCTGTACGACACCCATCCGGACCGGCTGCGGCCGATCCTGCCCTGCTACCGCTCGGCGTTCGACGCCCTGGTCGCATGGGTGGAGCGCGGAGTCGCGCCGCCCGCGGACCGGACGGTCGGCAGGCCCGCGGACGGCGACGTGGTCGACTCCTGCGCGCTGGGCTCCGGTGAGGCGGTGACGCCGTAGCGCCTCAGCGGCCCAGCTCCTTGCGCGAGACGCGGCGCAGCCTGCGCCGCTGTGCGGGGTCCAGGGCGAGGTACGCGGCGGCCGGGACTCCTAGAACTATCAGAAGGGCGGCCCACCAGGGCAGCCAGATGAGCAGGATCAGTCCGGCCGCCACACCCCCCGCGGCGATCTTGGCGTTCTTCGACATGAGTGTCGCCTCCTTCGCGGCCACTGCCGCTCTCTGCCGTGAAAACGGGCCCGCGCCCGCGGCGGTTCCGGACCGCGACCCTGAGACGTCCCTGAGGTGCGACCCCTAAGGTCTTCGAGAGCCCGTCGTGGGCCTCCCGGGCGGGAGGCCCACGAAGCGCCTCCATGGTGACTCGGCTCACAGCGCAGGCATACCCGGTCGGCGCCGCTCGTGCTGTACCCTCGGCGACTCCGGCTTCACTAGTCAAGTTTGAGGACTCCTGTCATCGCTGCGCAGACGACTCCCCCGGCACCCTCCTCCGCACACTCCGCACACTCCGCACTGGCCGGCTGTCCGGCCGTATTCGTACCGGGTGACCCCGCCCGCACCGGCCGGGTCGCGTTCTGGCGCCCCGACGGCTCGACTCCGCCGGCCGTGGACGCGGGCACGGCGTCGGCCGAGGACCTGACCGTCGTGGTGCCCGGCGACGACGGGATCGAGGCGGTACGTGTGCCCGCCACCGTGCTGCCGGTGCGCGACGCGCTCCCGTTCCTCACACGTGCGCGGGCCGGTGGTGCGGGGCACCGGGCCGCCCGGTTCTGGGGCGCCGCCGCCGTGCACGCCCTGCACCTGGTGGCGCGCGGTCTGCTGCTGCCCGGCCTCTCCCCCGCCGACCACGACGCCTGGCGCGTCGGCCCGCTGGACGCGGAGAACGTCGAGGCGATCCGCCGGCTCGCCGCCGCGATGCCGCCGGAGGCGCACGCGACGCCGCTGGACGGCACCGGGCCGCCTCGGCTGCCCGATCCCGAACGGCTGCTGCGCGCCTTCCTCGACGCGGTCGCCGACACCCTCCCCCGCTCCCCCGCCGCCCACCTCGCGACCGGCACCGCCGCCTTCGCGGCACCGGAGCCGCAACGGCTGCCCGCACTGCGGGCCTGGGCCGCCGACATCGCCGCCGGCCACGACGCCGGCGTACGGCTGTCGCTGCGGATCGAGGCGCGCGGGCTCACGGACGCGGCCGACACCGCGGACGTGTCGTTCCGGGCCGTCCTCCAGATGCACGGCGTGAGCGACCCCGCACTCGTCGCGGACGCCGGCGAGGTGTGGGCCGGGGCCTTCGACGCGGCCTTCGACTCCCGCGCGCGGATGGACGCCCTGCTCGCGCTCCGCCGCGCGGCGCGGGCCTGGGCGCCGCTCACCCCCTTGCTGTCGGCGACCGTGCCGGACGCGGTGGACCTCGCGGAGGAGGAGATCGCCGATCTCCTCGGCGACGGCGGCCGGGTGCTCGCCGGCGCGGGCGTCGACGTGCACTGGCCCAGGGAGCTGGTCCGCGAACTCACCACCCGCGCGGAGGTCGGTCCCGCCGACGACGAGCCGGGGCCCGGAAGGGCCGGGGTCGCGGACGGGCCGTCGTTCCTGTCCGCCGACGCGCTGCTCGCCTTCGACTGGTGGTTCGCCCTGGGCGACCGGCGGCTCACGCGCGAGGAACTGGACCGGCTGGCCGAGGCGAACCGCCCCCTTGTACGGCTGCGCGACCAGTGGGTCCTGATCGACCCGCGGGAGCTGGCCCGGGCCCGTGCGCGCCAGGACCGCAAGATCACGCCGGTCGACGCGCTCGGCGCGGCCCTGACGGGCTCCGTGGAGGTCGACGGCGGCCGGATCGAGGTCCGGCCCACCGGGTGGCTGGCGGCCCTGCGGGACCGGCTCGCGGACCCCGAGGCGCAGGAGCCCGTCGAGCAGCCCGCCGCGCTCGCCGCCACGCTGCGGGACTACCAGCGACGCGGCCTGAACTGGCTGGCCCGGACGACCTCCCTGGGCCTGGGCTGCTGTCTCGCCGACGACATGGGGCTCGGCAAGACCATCACCCTGATCGCCCTCCACCTGCACCGCCAGACCGACCCGGAGTCCGCGGGCCCCACGCTCGTGGTCTGCCCGACCTCCCTGATGGGCAACTGGCAGCGGGAGATCGAGCGGTTCGCGCCCGGCACCCCGGTGCGCCGCTTCCACGGCGCGCGGCGGACGCTGGACGACCTGGCCGACGGCGAGTTCGTGCTCACCACGTACGGCACCATGCGGCTGGACGCCTCCCGGCTCGCCGGGGTCCCCTGGGGCATGGTCGTCACCGACGAGGCCCAGCACGTGAAGAACCCGTACTCCTCGACGGCCCGTCAGCTGCGTTCCATCGGCGCACGCGCGCGCGTGGCGCTCACCGGCACGCCGGTGGAGAACAACCTGTCGGAACTGTGGGCGATCCTGGACTGGACGACTCCCGGCCTGCTGGGCCGGCTCGGCACCTTCCGACGGCGGTACGCGGACGCCGTCGAGGGCGGGCAGGATCCGGCCGCGGCGGAACGGCTGGCCCGTCTGGTACGGCCGTTCCTGCTGCGCCGCCGCAAGTCGGACCCCGGGATCGCGCCCGAGCTGCCGCCCAAGACGGAGACCGATCACGCGGTGTCGCTCACCCAGGAGCAGACGGCGCTGTACGAGGCCGTGGTACGCGAGGCGATGGCCGAGATCGCGGGCGCCGGCAGCATGGCGCGGCGCGGGCTGATCGTGAAGCTGCTGACCGGCCTGAAGCAGATCTGCAACCACCCGGCGCAGTTCCTCAAGGAGGAGCGGCCGGTGGTCGCCGGGAGGTCCGGGAAGCTGGAGTTGCTGGACGAACTCCTCGACACCGTTCTCACCGAACAGGCCGGTGTCCTGGTGTTCACGCAGTACGTGCGGATGGCGCGGCTGCTGGAACGGCATCTCGCCGCGCGGGGCGTGCCGACGCAGTTCCTGCACGGCGGCACGCCGGTCGCCGAGCGTGAGGCGATGGTGCGCCGTTTCCAGGACGGCGAGGTCCCGGTCTTCCTGCTGTCGCTGAAGGCGGCGGGCACGGGGCTGAACCTCACCCGCGCGGAGCACGTCGTGCACTACGACCGCTGGTGGAACCCCGCAGTCGAGGCGCAGGCGACGGACCGCGCGTACCGCATCGGCCAGACCCGGCCGGTGCAGGTGCACCGCATCATCGCCGAGGGGACTATCGAGGACCGCATCGCCGGGCTGCTGGAGCGCAAGCGTGAGCTGGCCGACGCGGTGCTCGGCTCCGGCGAGGCGGCACTCACCGAACTGACCGACGCCGAGCTGGCGGAGCTGGTCGAGCTGCGAGGGGGACTGCGATGACCCGGTACGACGGTGACGAGGCCGGCGTGGAGCGCGTCTTCGCCGCGCTGCCGCCCGCGCGGGGGCGCGGTTTCGCGCAGAGCTGGTGGGGCCTGGCCTGGCTGACGGCGCTGGAGGGTACGGCGCTGGACTCCAAGCAGCTCAAGGCGGGCCGCGGGCTGGCACGCGCGGGCGCGGTCGGCGCGGTGTCCGTACGGCCGGGGCGCATCACGGCGGTCGTACAGGACCGGGACCGTACGGCCCACCGCGCGGACGTGCTGCTGCAGGAGCTGTCCGAGGAGCAGTGGGACCGGTTCCTGGCCATGACCGTGGAGCGGGCCGGGCATGTGGCGGCGCTGCTCGACCGCGAGATGCCGACGCACCTGGTCGAGGACGCGGAGCTGGCCGGGGTCGAACTGCTGCCGGGCCTCGGTGATCTGGAGCCGGAGTGCGACTGCGACGCCTGGGACCACTGCGGTCACACGGCGGCGCTGTGCTACCAGGTGGCCCGGCTGCTGGACCAGGACCCGTTCGTCCTGCTGCTGATGCGGGGGCGGGGTGAACGCGCCCTGCTGGACGCGCTCCAGGCCCGGGGCGACGCGTCCGCCGGACGGCCCGCCCAGGGACCGGAAGGAGTGGACGCGGCCGAGGCGTACGCGGCCGGTGACATCCTGCCGTCGCTGCCGGCCGCTCCCGCGCTCCTCGCGGAGCCGGGGGTTCCGCCGTCGCTGGACACGGAGGCGGAGCCCGCGGCCGGGATCGATCCGCCCGCGCTGGAGTTCCTGGCCGCCCGGACCGCCGTACAGGCCCACCGGCTGCTGGCCCGGGCACTCCAGGACGGGCACGGACGGCAGCCCGTGGAACCGGAACCGGCCGTCGCGCGGGACGCGGTACGGCTGGCCGCCGGGGAGCCGCACCGCGCAGTGACGGAGCGGCTCGCCGAGGGGTCGGGGCGCGGCCGGGAAGGGCTGGCCGTGGCCGTACGGGCCTGGCGGCACGGCGGTACGGCGGCCCTGGCCGTGCTCGACGAGGAGTGGACCGTGGACGGCGAACGGCTGGCACGCGCGCGTGCCGCCCTCGACTCGGCGTGGGACGAGGACGAACGGCCGGTGCTCCGGGCCCGGGCCAACCGGTGGACGGTGACCGGCGCACCCGTCCAACTGCGCCTGGACCGCGAGGGGCGCTGGTGGCCGTACCGCAAGGAACGCGGCCGGTGGGTCCCGGCGGGGGATTCCTCCCAGGACCCGGCGACGGCACTGGCTACGGCGGAGAGCGCACCCGAAAGGTAGCCACCCACCAGATCGTCACCACACCAAAGCCACGACCGGCCCCAGTAGCCGTACCGCAAGGAACATGGTCGCCACGCCAGAGCCACGACCGGCCCCGGCGGCCGTGCCGCTCGCGTGCGCCACACGGTCGTACCGCGCGAGGGCGCACCTGCGGGATGCGTACCGAGCCGGCTGGTACGCACGGTTGCGCGCGGGACGTCGGCCCGGACACGTGCCACCGCGCGCGTGATTCCGCGCGGTCGTCGCGTCGGCCGCACCCGGGTGCGAACCACACGTGGGGCACGGTCGCCCCGGACACGTGTGCGAGGGCGTGCCCGTCCCGTGGCAGGGGTGGGACGGGCACGCCCTCGCGGTCGGGGTTCAGCCCCGGGCGCCCAGCAGGTGGTCCATCGCCAGCTGGTCGAGGCGCTCGAAGGCCATGCCCCGCGCGGCGGCCTCGTCGACGTCGAAGTCCTCGAAGGCGGACCGGTCGTCGAGCAGGGCCTGGAGACCGTCGGCCGCCGTGGGCTGGGCCAGCTGGTCCAGCCGGGCCGCGCGCAGCGCCTCCTGCACCTCGGGGTCCGCGCGGAAGGCCGCCGCGCGCTCCTTGAGGATCAGGTAGTTGCGCATGCAGCCGGCCGCCGAGGCCCACACGCCGTCGAAGTCCTCGGTCCGCGGCGGCTTGAAGTCGAAGTGCCGCGGACCCTCGTACCCGGCCGACTCCAGCAGGTCCACCAGCCAGAACGCGGCGCGCAGGTCGCCCGCGCCGAAGCGGAGGTCCTGGTCGTACTTGATGCCGGACTGGCCGTTGAGGTCGATGTGGAAGAGCTTGCCCGCCCACAGCGCCTGCGCGATGCCGTGCGGGAAGTTCAGCCCGGCCATCTGCTCGTGGCCGACCTCCGGGTTGACGCCGTACAGCTCCGGGCGCTCCAGGCGCTCGATGAACGCCAGGGCGTGGCCGATGGTGGGCAGCAGGATGTCGCCGCGCGGCTCGTTCGGCTTGGGCTCGATGGCGAAGCGGATGTCATAGCCCTGGGAGGTGACGTACTCGCCGAGCAGGTCGAAGGCCTCCTTCATGCGGTCGAGGGCGTCCCGCACGTCCTTGGCGCCACCGGACTCGGCGCCCTCACGGCCTCCCCAGGCCACGTAGGTCTCGGCACCGAGCTCGGCCGCGAGGTCGATGTTGCGGATGGTCTTGCGGAGCGCGTAGCGGCGCACGTCGCGGTCGTTGGCGGTGAAGCCGCCGTCCTTGAACACCGGGTGGGTGAACAGGTTGGTGGTGGCCATCGGCACCTTCATGCCGGTGTCGTCCAGCGCCTGCCGGAACCGCTTGATGTGCTCCTCGCGCTCGCTGTCGCTCGAGCCGAAGGGGATGAGGTCGTCGTCGTGGAACGTGACGCCGTGGGCGCCCAGCTCGGCCAGGCGCCGCACCGACTCGACCGGGTCGAGGGCACGCCGCGTGGCGTCACCGAAGGGGTCCCGTCCCTGCCAGCCGACGGTCCACAGTCCGAAGGTGAACTTGTCCTCGGGGGTGGGCTGGTAGTTCATGCCGCGGCTCCTTGCTCGCTGAGACTATTTCGTCATGGCGGTTTACAAATTAGTATGCAGGAACATTTCTGGGAAGAGACACACCCCGCCAAGGCGCGGAAGAGGGAGAGACCGATGTCAGCAGCCGAGGGTCCGCTCGTCGTCGGCGTGGACACATCCACCCAGTCCACCAAGGCGCTGGTCGTCGACGTGGCCACCGGCCGGGTCGTCGCGAGCGGCCAGGCACCGCACACGGTGACCTCGGGGGCGGGCCGGGAGAGCGATCCGCGCCAGTGGTGGGACGCCCTGTCCGAGGCGCTGCGCCAGTGCGGCGAGGCGGCGCACGAGGCCGCCGCGGTGTCGATCGGCGGGCAGCAGCACGGCCTGGTCACCCTGGACGGGCACGGGGAGCCGGTCCGTCCGGCGCTGCTGTGGAACGACGTGCGTTCCGCGCCGCAGGGCCGCCGGCTGATCGAGGAGCTGGGCGGCGCGAAGTTCTGGGCCGAGCGCACCGGAAGCGTGCCGGCCGCCTCCTTCACGGTCACCAAGTGGGCCTGGCTGGCGGAGCACGAGCCGGACGCGGTGCGCGCCACCAAGGCGGTCCGGCTCCCCCACGACTACCTCACCGAGCGGCTCACCGGGCAGGGCACGACCGACCGCGGCGACGCCTCCGGCACCGGCTGGTGGGCTTCGGGGACGGAGGCGTACGACGAGGAGATCCTCGCCCACGTGGGGCTCGACCCGGCGCTGCTGCCCCGCGTGGTGCGTCCCGGTGAGGTCGCCGGGACCGTGCGCGACGGCCACGACCTGCCGTTCTCCAAGGGCACCCTGGTGGCGTGCGGCACCGGTGACAACGCCGCCGCCGCGCTGGGTCTCGGGGTGCGTCCCGGCACGCCGGTGATGAGCCTCGGCACCTCGGGCACGGTGTACGCGGTGACGCAGCGCAGGCCGGCCGATCCGACCGGCACGGTGGCGGGGTTCGCCGACGCGCGCGGCGACTGGCTGCCGCTGGCCTGCACGCTCAACTGCACGCTGGCCGTGGACCGGATCGCGGCGCTGCTGAACCTGGACCGCGAGGCCGTCGAACCCGGGCGCGGCGTCACGCTGCTGCCCTTCCTGGACGGTGAGCGCACCCCGAACCTCCCCCACTCCTCCGGCCTGCTGCACGGGCTGCGCCACGACACCACCGGCGGGCAGCTGCTCCAGGCCGCGTACGACGGTGCCGTGTACTCCCTGCTGGCCGCGCTGGACCTCGTCCTCGACGAGGACGCCGACCCGTCGGCACCCCTGCTGCTGATCGGCGGCGGCGCCCGGGGAACGGCCTGGCAGCAGACCGTACGGCGGCTGTCGGGGCGGTCCGTACAGGTGCCCCGGGCCAAGGAGCTGGTCGCGCTCGGTGCGGCGGCGCAGGCGGCCGGGCTGCTCACCGGGGAGGACCCGGCCGCGGTCGCCCGGCGCTGGGACACGGCGGCGGGCCCGGTGCTGGAGGCCGTGGAGCGGGACGAGGAGACGCTGGCCAGGCTGGCCGGGGTACTCTCCGACGCGGCCCCGCTGCTGGACCGCGGCACGGACACCGACTGACGACACCGCCGGCCGGCACCGGCGGAGAGGCACCGCCGGGCAGGCACCGGTCTGCGGGCACGGCCCGACGGGCACCGACCCACCGGCACGGACCGGCAGGCACCCGCCTGCCGACACCGACCGGCGGGCACGGGTCGGCAGGCACAGATCGACCGGCACCAGCCCGCCGACACGGACCGCCGACCGGCGCCGCCCGCCGACACCAGCCGGCAGGCATGGACCGACCGGCACGAGCCCGCGGGCACGGGTCGACCGGCACCGGCCCGCCGGCACGGACCGGCCGGCGTCGACCGACAGGTCGGCGACGACCGCAGAGACCGAGGAACGACGGAGGAATGAGCGCACCGCTGTACAAGGCCCGCCCGGCCGGTCCGGGGCGCGCGCTGCCCGACACCCAGCAGGGCATGCGCCGCCGCAACCTCTCGCGGGTGATGCACACCGTCAGCGCCGAGGGGCCGCTGTCCCGGGCCGCCGTCGCCTCCCGCATCGGTCTGACCCGCGCGGCGGTGTCCACGCTGGTCGACGAGCTCATCCGCTCGGGCCTGCTGGAGGAGCTGGGCCCCGAGCGGCCCGGACGTGTGGGCCGTCCCGGCTCGGCGCTCGCCGTCAGCGGGCGCGGCCCCGCGGGGATCGGCGCCGAGGTCGGCGTCGACCACCTCGCGGTCTGCGCGGTCGACCTGCGCGGACGGGTCCGGGCGCGGGCGGTGCGGCACGTCCCGAACCGGGGCCGCTCCCCCGGGCCGGTGCTCGGTGAACTCACCGAGCTGACGGAGCGGGTCGTCGCCGAGGCGGAGGGCGAGGGCCTGTGGCCGGCGGGGCTCGCCGTGGCCGTACCGGGTCTGGTGGCGCGCGACGCCCGGACCGTCGTACGCGCCCCGAACCTCGGCTGGCTCGACACGGACCTCGGCGACCTGCTCCCGGCGGGCCTGCCGCTCACCGTGGCCAACGAGGCCAACTTCGGCGCACTGGCCGAACTGTGGCTCGGCGAGGACACCCCGCGCGACTTCCTCCATGTGTCCGCCGAGATCGGTATCGGTGCCGCGGTCGTCGTGGACGGGCGGCTGCTGCACGGAAACCGCGGCTTCGCGGGCGAGCTGGGCCATGTACCGGTACGGCCGGACGGACCGGAGTGCGCCTGCGGCGGACGGGGCTGTCTGGAGCAGTACGCCGGTGAGGAGGCGGTGCTGCGCGCGGCCGGGCTGGAGCCGGGCGAGGACCGCGTCGGCCTCCTCGCGGGCCGCGCCGAACAGGGCGACACGAACGTACGACGCGCCCTGGAGGACGCGGGAACGGCGCTCGGGATCGCCCTGACCGGGGCGGTCAACCTGCTGGACCCCGAGAGCGTGGTGCTGGGCGGGGCCCTGTCCGGGCTCGCACCCTGGCTGCTGCCGTCGCTCCGCTCCGAACTGGCCCGCCGTACCGCGGGGCCGGCCTGTCCCGTCTCCGTGTCCCCACTGGGACCCGAGGGCCCGCTGCTGGGCGCGGCGCACTCGGTGGTGCGGGGAGTCCTGGACGACCCGGCGGCGGTGGCCGAACGGGCCTGACGTGCGCGAGCCCCTCCTCGAGTCCCGCACGAAGTCGCACAGGGCGTCGCCGCCGGCCGCCCGGGAGGCGATGTCGCCGGCGACCGCCTTCCGGCCGTCCCCGTCGCACACGAGGACGGGAACGCCGTACCAGGTCACGAGCTCATCGACTGCCGTGACATGATCGCGTGTCAGGTTCTCACCGGGCTTTCGGCGGTCTCACCACCTCACCGCTCGATTACGAATCGCCCAACATCTGGTAACCGGACGTTGAGCAGGCAACGATGAGGGCATGACACCGGCGCAACGAGCCATGGAGCGACTGCTCACCTGGACCGATCTCACGGCCTGTCCGGCCGGCTGCGGTACGGGGCAGGCCCTCCGCACCGCCCGTGACGAGATCGTCCACTTCCACTCCGCGCGGGACGTGGACCTCCACCTCACCCGTCGCGCCATCCAGCGCTTCCACTACGACCTGGGCGGGTCGAGCGCGATACAAGTGGTCCCGAATTCGGACTGGGTGACGGTGCATCTGGACTGCGCCACCGACGTGGACCTGCTGCTCAGCCTGGTGAGCGTCGCCCTCAAGGCGCACCAGAACAGACCCCCGTCCGCACCGCCGGCACCGGCGGGGTGCAACTTCCACCGCGTCACCGTGCTCCCGCGCGACGCGGTGTCCGACCGCTGAACCACGCTCCGCGCGGTGGCCTCACGGCCGCAGACCGCCGACGATGTCGGCGGTCGCCGTGAGGCCGCTGTGGATCGTGGGCGCGATGCTCGTGCTGGCCAGGTAGAAACCGAGCAGCAGACAGACCAGCGCGTGGGAGATCTTCAGCCCGCCGTTGCGCAGGAAGATCACCGCAAGGACCGAGAGCAGCAGCACCACAGAGATGGAAATGGCCATCGTCAACCTCCTCCGCCACATCCGTTTCGCGGCGTTCGGCCGCAAGTGTGGCGTAACGGAGGGTTCGTCCGGGCGGCTGGCCTGTCCTCCGAACGTGTGGTGTCACGCCCTCCGGTAGGCGTCGAGGAAGGCTTCCAGGCCCGCGAGGTCGTCGGTGTTGAGGTGGTCGACGTCCGCCGCCACCAGTTCGCCCCAGAGCGCGTCGCGGGCGGGGCCCGGCAGGTCGGGGGTGGCCCAGAACCGCACCCGCTGCCCGCGCGCGTGGGCGGTGCCCACGATGTCGCGGAGTTTCCGGCGCTCGGCGTCCGGGAAGGCGCCGACGCCCTGCCAGGTGAAGTTGAGCGTCCAGTTGTCGCTGATCAGCGGGACGAAGGAGGACGGTGCGGTACTGCCGAGGTCGGTGAGCCGGCCGTCGTAGAAGGCGCGGCGCACCCGCTGGGCCTCCATGGGCGCGCGGGCCGCGCGGTCGCCGGAGATGACGGCGGTGACCGGTCCGGGCAGCACCCTGCCGTGGGCGCAGGTGGTGAACAGGTGCCGGTAGCGGCGCAGACGACGGTCGAGTTCGAGGTAGGTGGACGCGCCCTCGGTCTTGATGTCGATCAGCAGTTGAAGCGACTTGCGGTATCCGCGGTACACGGAGCCGTGGTGCGCCCGGACGCGGGCGGCCAGCGGGTCGAGGTACAGGGACTCCAGCGTGCGGGACGGGTCGAGGTCCTCGGGGTCGTGGGCGACGAGGAGTTGGCCGCCGACCAGGTGGATGTCGGCCTCGACGCTGCCGAAGCGGTGGTCGAGGGCGTCGAGGAGGGGGCGGGGGTGCTCGTAGTCGTTGTGGGCGTGGGCTCGCCACAACGGGCGCGGCCGGTGCTTCTGTTCGCCGGCCAGCGCCTGCGTCGCGGGGAGGGCGACGGTGCCGGCGAGGGCGGCGCCGAGGGTGGTGAGGGCTCTGCGACGGGTGGTGAGGGCCATGCTCTGCCTCCCTGGAAGGGCCGTACGGGACCAGGGAGATTATGAGGTCCATGGGTGGTCAAAGAGCAGTGTGATGTAGGGAGTTGGCCGATCCGCCGTCGGTCGTTCACCTCACCGGGGCAGGGCGCACGGAAGAAGCCCGCCCCCGAAGGGACGGGCTTCTTCCGTCGTTCGACCGGTCAGGGTGCTCTCAGATCGACCAGTTCCGCCAGCGCCTCGCGGTGGGCGCCCGCCGTGCCGTAGGCGATCGAGTCGGCCTTGGCGCGCTTGAGGTGGAGGTGCACCGGGTGTTCCCAGGTCATGCCGATGCCGCCGTGCAGTTGCAGTGCCTCCTCGGCGGCCCGGACCGCGACGGGCGCTGCGTAGGCCTGGGCGACGGTGACCGCCACGCCGGTGTCCTCGCCGGTCGCGAGCGCGTCGGCGGCACCCCGTGCGGCCGCGCGGAGGCTGACGATCTCCAGCCAGAGCTGGGCGAGCCGGTGCTTGAGCGCCTGGAAGCCGCCGACGGGGCGGTTGAACTGCTTGCGGTCCTTCAAGTAGCCGACGGTCTCCGTCAGCGACCACTCGGCGGAGCCGAGTTGCTCCGAGGCGAGCAGTCCGGCACCGGCCCGCAGGGCGCGGGGCACGGCGGTTTCCGCGTCGCCCAGCCTGCGTCCGGGCGCGCCGTCCAGGGTCACCCGGGCCACCGGACGGGTCAGGTCCAGGGAGACCTGCGGGGTGACGGTGGCCGTGCCGGCCTCCACCGCGTACAGCCCGCCGTCGTCCGCCGGTACGAGCAGTACGTCGGCGACGGCGGCGTCCGCGATGCCGGTCAGCTCCCCGTGCAACGCTCCGCTCTCCAGCCGTACGGTGGTGAACGCGGCGCCGGGAGCGGTGTGCAGGCCGACGGCGAGGGCGCCGATCCTGCGCCCGGACGCCAGCTCGGCGAGCAGGTCGCCGGCGTCCCCGCAGGCCAGCAGCGCCTCGGTGGCCACCACGGCGCTGGTCAGATACGGCACGGGAGCGACCGCGCGTCCCAACTCCTCCAGTACGACGGCGGCTTCGCGGTGGGTGGCGCCCTGGCCGCCCCGGTCCTCGGGGACCAGCAGGCCGGCGAGGCCCATGCCGTCGGCGAGCGCCTTCCACAGGGACAGGTCGTGCGGGGTGTCCGACTCGGTACGGGCGATCACGCCCGCCGCGTCGCAGTGGTCGGTGAGCAGGTCCCGGACGGCTGCGCGCAGCGCCTCTTCCTCCTCCGAGTACAGAAGATCGCTCATCGGGCCAGGTCCTTCCATGCGACGTCCTTGTCGGTGCGCGGCTCGGCGGGCAGGCCCAGGACGCGCTCGGCGACGATGTTCAGCAGGACCTCGCTGGTCCCGCCCTCGATGCTGTTGCCCTTGGAGCGGAGGTAGCGGTAGCCGGCGTCGCGGCCGGTGAAGTCGACCAGTTCGGGGCGGCGCATGGTCCAGTCGTCGTACAGCAGGCCCTCCTCGCCCCTCAGTTCCACCTCCAGGCCGCTGATCTCCTGGTTGAGGCGGGCGAAGGCCAGTTTCATGCCGGCGCCCTCGGGGCCGGGCTGTCCGGCGACGAGCTGCTGGCGCAGGCGTTCGCCGGTGAGCCTGGCCACCTCCGCCTCGACCCAGAGCTTCAGCAGCCGCTGGTGCAGGTCGTGGGTGCGCAGTTCCGGCCGTTCGCGCCAGGTCTTCGCGACCGGGCCGATCATGCCGCCCTCGCGGGGCAGCCGCATGCCGCCGATGGCGACGCGTTCGTTGTTCAGGGTGGTCTGCGCGACCCGCCAGCCGTCGCCGACCTCGCCGAGGCGGTGGGCGTCGGGGATGCGGACGTCGGTGAGGAAGACCTCGTTGAACTCCGCCTCGCCGGTGATCTGGCGCAGTGGCCGCACCTCGACACCGGGGTCGGTCATGTCGCACACGAAGTAGGTGATGCCCCGGTGCTTGGGCGCGTCCGGGTCGGTGCGGGCGATGAGGATGGCCCAGCGGGCGAGGTGGGCGCTGGACGTCCACACCTTCTGCCCGTTGACCACCCACTCCTCGCCCTCCCGGACGGCACGGGTGCCGAGGGCGGCCAGGTCGGATCCGGCGCCGGGCTCGCTGAAGAGCTGGCACCAGACCTCCTCGCCGGTCCACAGGGGCTTCAGGAAGCGCCGCTTCTGCTCCTGTGTGCCGTACTGGAGGATCGTCGGCGCGGCCATGCCCAGGCCGATGCCGATGCGGCGCGGGTCGTTGTCGGGTGCCCCGGCGGCCTCCAGTTCGGCGTCCACGACGGCCTGGAGCGAGCGCGGGGCGCCGAGTCCGCCGAGCCCCTCGGGGAAGTGCACCCAGGCGAGCCCCGCGTCGAAGCGGGCGCGCAGGAAGTCGAGGCGGTCGGTGTCCGCGGGCGGATGCGCGGCCAGCAGTTCCTTGGTGCGGCGGCGCAGTTCGGTGGCGTCGGTCATGCGGCGGCTCCGTTCTCCAGCGAGGGCAGCACGGCGACGCGCCCGGTGGTGGCACCGTCGGCGACCCGCTGCACGGCGCCGGCGGCCCCGGCGAGCGGCACGCGCTCGCTCACCAGCGGCTTGATCGCGCCCCGCGCGGCGAGTTCGGTGAGCTGCTCGTGGCAGTGCTGGACCAGCTTGGGGTTCTTGGTGTTGTACAGGCCCCAGTGCAGGCCGAGGATCGCGTAGTTCTTGACGAGGGCGTGGTTCAGGGCGGGGCTGGGGATGGACCCGCTCGCGAAGCCGACGACGACGATCCGGCCCTCGAAGGCGACGACCTTGGCGGACTGGGCGTAGGCCTGGCCGCCCACGGGGTCGTAGATCACGTCGGCGCCCCGGCCGCCGGTGGCCTCCTTCACGGCGGCGACGACGTCCTGCTCACGACGGTCGATCACCACGTCGCAGCCCAGCTCACGGGCGACGGACGCCTTCTCGGCACCCCCGACCACGCCGATGACGGTGGCGCCCGCCGCCTTGCCGAGCTGCACGGCCGCGCTGCCGACTCCTCCCGCGGCGGCGTGGACGAGCAGGGTCTCACCGGCTTCCAGACCGGCCCTGCGGTGCAGGCCGAACCAGCCGGTCTGGTAGCCGATGTGCAGGGCGGCGGCCTCGGCGTCGTCCAGCGCGTCCGGTGCGGGCAGCAGCGCGGCGGCGTCCGCGACGGCGTACTCGGCGAAGCCGCCGTACGGCAGCGCGGGATTGGCGATCACGCGGCGCCCGTCCTCGGTCTCGCCGCAGATCTCCACGCCCGGGGTGAACGGCAGCGGCGGCCTGACCTGGTACTGGCCCCGGCACATCAACGCGTCCGGGAAGTTGATGTTGGCGGCACGCACCTTCAGCAGGACCTGCCCGTCACCGGGCTCCGGCCGCGCCACCTCCGCGAGGCGCATCACCTCGCCCGGCTCGCCGAGCTCGTGCACTTGCCATGCCTGCATGCGGGGCCTCCACGGGAGCGTGAACGTCGGGTTCGCCTGACCGGGTCCATCGCATACTAAGCGGTCGCTTGCCCACTGGGAAGAGACACCGGGAAGAGACCCCTGGAAGGCGCACCGGAAAGGGAACGGTCCCGTCCGTCACCCCTGCTTGGGCCGCGCCCGCACATGCATCCGCTCCCCCTGGGGCCCGAACAGGCTGAGGAACTCCACAGGCCCCTCCCCCGTCGACCCGAACCAGTGCGGCACCCGCGTGTCGAACTCGGCCGCCTCCCCCGCCGTCAGCACCACGTCGTGCTCGCCGAGCACCAGCCGCAGCTTCCCGGACAGCACGTACAGCCACTCGTAACCCTCGTGGGTGCGCGGTTCCGGCTCCAGCCGCCGCTTCGGCTCCAGCACCTTGTACGCCTGGAGGCCGCCGGGCTGGCGGGTGAGCGGCCAGTGGGTGCGGCCGTAGCGCTGGATCGGCTCGGAGGCCCGGATACGAGGATCGCCGACCGGCGGAGCGCCGACCAGTTCGTCCAGCGGCACCTGGTGGGCCTGCGCTATCGGCAGCAGCAGCTCCAGACTGGGTTTGCGCAGGCCGGACTCCAGCCGGGAAAGGGTGCTCACGGAGATGCCGGTCGCCTCGGACAGCGCCGCGAGGGTCACCTCCCGCTCCTTCCTGATCCGCCGCAGCCGGGGGCCCACTTCCGCGAGAACGTCGTCCGTAGTCATACCGGTATTGCAGGTTCGGCAAAGTAGTTTGTCAATACGGCAGTGTCCGGGCGACTGTCGTGGTGGAGGTGGTCACGATGAACGAGACATTCGGAAGCGAGACGTACGACGTGGTCGTCGTCGGAGGCGGGGCGGCGGGGCTCTCCGCCGCGCTGGTGCTCGGCCGGGCCCGGCACCGCACCCTGGTCGTCGACGCGGGCGAGCCGCGCAACGCGCCCTCGTCGCACATGCAGGGCTATCTGTCCCGGGACGGGATGGCACCGGCCGAGTTCCTGGCGCTGGGCCGGGAGGAGATCGCGCGCTACGGCGTGGAGCTCGTCCGGGACCGGGTCACGGACGTCACCAGGGACGGGGACTTCACCGTCGTACTCGACGCGGGACCGGCCGTACGGGCCCGGCGGCTGGTCGTCGCCACCGGGCTGAAGGACGAGATGCCGGCGGTCCCCGGGGTCGCCGAGCGGTTCGGGCGGGACGTGCTGCACTGCCCGTTCTGCCACGGCTGGGAGGTGCGCGACGAGCCGTTCGGTGTGCTCGCGTCGAGCGCGATGAGCGTGCACCAGGCGCTGATGGTGTCCCAGTGGTCGAAGGACGTCACCTTCTTCCTGCACGAGGTCGCCGAGGAGGAACTGTCCGACCTGGACCTGCGCCGGCTGGCCGCCGCCGGGGTCCAGGTGGTGCCCGGCGCGGTCGCGGAGCTGGTGGTCGAGGACGACCGGCTCACCGGGGTGCGGCTGGCCGACGGCACCACCCACGCCCGCTCCGTGCTCTTCGTCGGACCCCGCCCGGTGCCGCAGACGAGCCTGCTGGAGCGGCTGGGCGCCGAGATGAACGAGACCCCCTTCGGCGCGTACCCGGTGATCGACTCGACCGGCCTGACCACGGTGCCCGGGGTCTGGGCGGCGGGTAACGCGATCGGCTTCTCCGAGCAGGTGGTGCACGCGGCGAGCGGCGGTTACCGCGCGGCGGCCGCGATCGTCGGGGACCTGCTGATGACGGACCTGGACGCCGCGGTGGACGGGTAGGCGCCGGACGGCTGAGGTGTGGGTCGCCCGCCTCCGGAGCACTATGACTGCATGCTGCTGTCCCGGCTGGCCCGTGTGTCCCAGGAGATCGCCGCCACCTCGGCGCGGTCCCGGAAGATCGCCCTGCTCGCCGAGCTGTTCCGGGAGGCGGAGGCGGACGACGTGCCGGTCGTCATCCCGTATCTGGCCGGCCGGCTGCCACAGGGTCGTATCGGGGTCGGCCGGCAGGTGCTGAGCCGGCCGGTCGCCCCCGCCGCCGAGCCGTCGCTGACGGTGCGCGAGGTGGACGCGCTGCTCACCGGGCTGGCCAAGGTGTCCGGTGCGGGATCGCAGGCCGAGCGGGCCCGCCTGGTCGGCGAGCTGCTGGGCGCGTCCACCGAGGACGAGCAGCGGTTCCTGTCCGGGCTGCTCACCGGCGAGGTCCGGCAGGGCGCCCTGGACGCGGTCGCGGTGGAGGGGCTGGCGCGGGCGACGGGGGCGCCCTCGGCGGACGTACGGCGGGCCGTGATGCTGGCGGGCTCGCTCCAGTCGGTGGCCGAGGCGCTGCTGGCGGACGGTCCCGGGGCGCTGGAGCGGTTCCGGCTGACCGTGGGCCGACCGGTGCTGCCGATGCTGGCGCACAGCGCCTCCTCGGTCGCGGAGGCGGTGGAGAAGCTGGGGGCCTGCGCGGTCGAGGAGAAGCTCGACGGCATCCGCGTCCAGGTGCACCGCGACGGGGACACCGTGCGCGTGCACACCCGCACCCTCGACGACATCACCGACCGGCTGCCGGAAGTGACGGCGGCGGCGCGGGAGTTGCGGGGCGAGCGGTTCATCCTGGACGGGGAGGTCATCTCCTTCGACGGGGACGGCCGCCCCCGCTCGTTCCAGGAGACCGCCGGACGGGTCGGCTCCCGGGTGGACGTGGCCACGGCCGCGCGGGAGGTTCCCGTCTCCCCCGTCTTCTTCGACGCGCTCTCCGTCGACGGCCGCGATCTGCTGGACCTGCCGTTCACCGAGCGCCACGCGGAACTGGCCCGGCTGGTCCCGGAGCCCATGCGGGTGCGGCGCACCCTCGTGTCGGGGCCCGGGGACCTGGGCGCGGCGGAGGGGTTCCTCGCCGAGACGCTGGCGCGCGGCCACGAGGGCGTCGTGGTCAAGGGCCTGGACGCCCCCTACAGCGCGGGCCGGCGCGGCGCGTCCTGGCTGAAGGTCAAGCCGGTGCACACGCTCGACCTGGTGGTGCTGGCCGCCGAGTGGGGCCACGGCCGCCGCACCGGGAAGCTCTCCAATCTGCACCTGGGCGCCCGCACCGCCGACGGCGGCTTCGCCATGCTCGGCAAGACCTTCAAGGGCCTGACCGACGCGATGCTGACCTGGCAGACCGACCGGCTGCGGGAGCTGGCGGTCGAGGAGAGCGGATACGTCGTGACGGTGCGCCCCGAACTCGTCGTGGAGATCGCCTACGACGGCCTCCAGCGCTCCACCCGTTACCCGGCCGGCGTCGCCCTCCGGTTCGCCCGCGTGATCCGCCACCGCGAGGACAAGCGCCCCGAGGAGGCGGACACGGTCGAGACCCTGTTCGCCGCACACCCCGAGGTGCGGCCGTGAGGGGCGCCCGGAGCGCCGGACTGCTGTTGTTCCGACACACCGGTCAGGGCATCGAGGTGTTGCTCGGTCATATGGGTGGCCCGTTCTTCGCCCGGCGGGACAGCGGGGCGTGGACCGTACCGAAGGGCGAGTACGACCCCGGCGAGCCGGCCTGGGAGGCGGCGCGCCGCGAGTTCCAGGAGGAGCTGGGGCTGCCGCCGCCGGACGGGGAGGCGCTGCCGCTCGGGGAGGTCCGGCAGTCCGGCGGGAAGACCGTCACGGCCTGGGCGGTCGAGGCCGACCTCGACCCGGCGGCGGTCGTCCCCGGCACCTTCGAGATGGAGTGGCCGCCGAGGTCGGGGCGGACCCAGGAGTTCCCGGAGCTGGACCGGGTGGCGTGGTTCCCCCTGGACCGGGCCCGCGAGGTGATCGTCGGCGCGCAGACCGCGTTTCTCGACCGCCTGGCGGAGCACTCGCCCTGAGGAGACCTCCCGCGTTGCGCCGCCCACCACCGCGCGGGAAGGTCGAGAGGCACAGCCCGCCCCAGGGAGGTCAGCGATGCACATCGCCACGGTGAACCCGGCGAACGGCGAGACGGTCAAGACGTACCACCCCATGGACGAGGAGGAGATCGGGCACCGGATCCAGCTCGCGGAGGCCACGTTCCGGACGTACCGGACGACGACCTTCGAGGAGCGTGCCCGTCTGATGCACCGGGCCGCCGAGATCCTCGACGAGGACCAGGAGGCCATCGGCCGGGTGATCACCACGGAGATGGGCAAGCCGGTCAAACAGGCCCGCGCGGAGGCCGCCAAGTGCGCCAAGGCGATGCACTGGTACGCCGACCACGCGGCGGAACTCCTCGCCGACGAGGAACCCGACGCCTCCGACGTGAAGGACTCCGGCGCCTCCCGGGTCCTGGTGCGCTACCGGCCGCTCGGTCCGGTGCTCGCCGTGATGCCGTGGAACTTCCCGCTGTGGCAGGTGGTGCGGTTCGCCGCCCCCGCCCTGATGGCGGGCAACGTGGGCCTGCTCAAGCATGCCTCGAACGTGCCGCAGACCGCCCTGTACCTGGAGGACCTCTTCCACCGCGCGGGCTTCACCGAGGGCTGCTTCCAGACCCTGCTCGTCGGCTCCGCCGCGGTCGACGACATCCTGCGGGACGAGCGGGTGAAGGCGGCCACCCTCACCGGCAGCGAGCCCGCGGGCCGCGCGGTCGCCTCCACCGCCGGAGAGATGATCAAGAAGACGGTGCTGGAGCTGGGCGGCAGCGACCCGTACGTGGTCATGCCCTCCGCCGACCTGGACCGGGCCGCCGAGGTGGCGGTCACCGCGCGGACGCAGAACACGGGGCAGTCCTGCATCGCCGCCAAGCGGTTCATCGTGCACACGGACGTCTACGACGCCTTCGCCGAACGCTTCGTCGCGGGCATGAAGGCGCTGAAGGTCGGCGACCCGATGGACGAGGAGACCGACGTCGGCCCGCTCTCCAGCGAGAAGGGCCGCAGCGACCTGGAGGAACTGGTCGACGACGCCGTACGCGCGGGCGCCACCGTGCTGTGCGGCGGCGAGCGCCCCGACGGGCCCGGCTGGTACTACCCGCCGACCGTCCTGGCCGGCATCGGCCGGGAGATGCGCATCCACCGCGAGGAGGCCTTCGGCCCGGTCGCCACGCTGTACCGCGCGGCGGACGTCGACGAAGCGGTCCTGATCGCCAACGACACCGACTTCGGGCTGAGTTCCAACGTCTGGACCCGCGACGAGGCCGAGGTCGACCGGTTCGTACGGGATCTGGAGGCCGGCAGTGTGTATGTGAACGGGATGACAGCCTCCCATCCGGCGTTCCCGTTCGGCGGGGTGAAGCGGTCGGGGTACGGGCGTGAGCTGTCCGGGCACGGAATCCGCGAGTTCTGCAACATCACCACGGTTTGGCAGGGTGCGTGATGTCCGCGCGGCTACGATCCCGACTGTGAACCGCGAAGTGACTCTGCCTCTGATCGTCGACGACCGCGGGACCCTGCAGGTTTCCGCTGCCGATGTCAGCAAGCTGCTGCGTACGGTGGGTGGGCGGTGGGTTCGGCTTGTCGAGGCGGGGGAGGACGGACTCGATGAGGACACGGTGGCCGCGTTGACCATTGAGCTTGCGAAGTTGGCCGATCGGATCGACGTTGCGTGTATTGCCCACAGCAGTGGGGGTGCGTCGTAGTCGGGTGCGGGTGGTCTGTGGCTTGTCGCGCCCCTATCCGTGTTGCCCCAACGTTGACCAGAACATCACCTCGTGTGTCTGGAGCAGGCGGGCGTACTGGTGGGCGCGGTTCTCGTTCAGGCGGCCCTCGTCCAGCGCTGTCTGGACTGCCTTCGTGGCAGCTTCGTCGAGGCCGGGGGACGGTTCTGCGAAGAAGTCGAAGAAGGCGCAGGACTCGTCGGTGAAGCCGTAGTGGGTGCGTAGGGCCTTCGCGATCGTCGCGCAGTAGCCGCCCCAGGCGGAGAAGTTCGCCGTCAGGGCCAGGACCACGTCGGACGGGTTCGCGTTGAGGGCCAGCCAGGCGACGTACGCGGGGTAGGACTGGCAGCCCGGCAGGGGCTCGTACGCGTCCGCCCGCGTCTCGTCCACGCCGCACGCGGCCGTGAACGTCTTCAGGTGTTCCGCCGCCAGGGTCTCTCCCTCGGCCAGGGCGGTGAAGTACGCGGCCGACTCAGGGTCGGCCCGTTCCGCCAGGTGCAGGAAGGCGCGGCGGTCCGCCGGGATCACCCGGCGTTGTTCCAGGGCGAGCGTGGCCAGGACGGCCCGGTCGGCCTCGCCGCGGGCGATCAGGGGGACCAGGGGGTTGGACCCCGGGTCGGGGGCCAGTTCCCCGGTGGTCGTCTCCAGCAGTTCCCGGGCCGTGCGTGTCATCGCGTCCTCCGTCGCGTCGGTCACGCACGAGCCTTTCCCGGGAGCGGGGCAGGGGTAACCCGGCGGTGCCGCCCGCACCGCCGGGTCGTCCGGGTGGCCGGCCTCAGCGGATGGGCATGCCCGACAGGGTGCGGGCGATCACCAGGCGCTGGATCTCGCTCGTGCCCTCGAAGATGGTGTAGATCGCGGCGTCGCGGTGCATGCGCTCCACCGGGTACTCGCGGGTGTAGCCGTTGCCGCCGAGGATCTGTATGGCCTGGGCGGTGACCTTCTTGGCGGTCTCGCTGGCGAACAGCTTGGACATCGAGCCCTCGGCGGCCGTGAACGGCTTGCCGTTGATCGCCATCCAGGAGGCGCGCCACACAAGGAGGCGGGCGGCGTCGATCCGGGTGCGCATGTCGGCGAGCTGGAAGGCGACGCCCTGGTTGTCGATGATCGGGCGGCCGAACTGCTCGCGCGTGGTCGCGTAGTCGAGGGCGACCTCGTACGCCGCGCGGGCGGTGCCCACCGCCATGGCGCCGACGGCGGGGCGGGACGCCTCGAAGGTGGCCATCGCGGCGTTCTTCACGCGCTCGCCGCCCTGCTTCGCCTTCTCGCGGGC
Source organism: Streptomyces sp. CB02400 (assembly GCF_001905725.1). Lineage (GTDB taxonomy): Bacteria > Actinomycetota > Actinomycetes > Streptomycetales > Streptomycetaceae > Streptomyces > Streptomyces atrovirens. Next base: position 146,686 of record NZ_LIWB01000009.1, on the reverse strand, counting down.
GCGGGCGAGGCGCTCGTCCAGCTTCTCCTTGCCGCCGAGCAGGCAGGAGCCGGGGACGCGCACGTCGTCCAGGATGACCTCGGCGGTGTGCGAGGCGCGGATGCCGTGCTTCTTGAACTTCTGGCCCTGGGAGCAGCCGGGGGTGCCGGGCGGGATGATGAAGGAGGCGTGGCCCTTGGAGCCGAGGTCCGGGTCGACGACCGCGACCACGACGTGGACGTTGGCGATGCCGCCGTTGGTCGCCCAGGTCTTGGTGCCGTTGATCACCCACTCGTCCTTGGCCTCGTCGTACACCGCGCGGGTGCGCATCGAGGCCACGTCGGAGCCTGCGTCGGGCTCGGAGGAGCAGAAGGCTGCGACCTTGACGTCGTTGGCGTCGCCGTACATCTGGGGGATCCAGGTGCCGATCTGCTCCTCGGTGCCGTTGGCGAGGACGCCGACGGCGGCCAGGCCGGTGCCGACGATCGACAGGGCGATGCCGGCGTCGCCCCAGAAGAGCTCCTCCATGGCCATCGGGATGCCGAGGCCGGTTGCGTCGAAGTACTGCTGGGCGTAGAAGTCCAGGGAGTAGATGCCGACCTTGGCGGCCTCCTGGATGACCGGCCAGGGAGTCTCCTCACGCTCGTCCCATTCGGCGGCCGCGGGGCGGATCACATCGGCGGCGAAGCCGTGCAGCCAGTCCCGCACCTCCTTCTGTTCGTCGTTGAGCTCCATGGTGAACTCGGCCATGTCCCCTCCAGCGGCGACGCACGTGCGTGTTACTTGCGGTAACCCCGAGTCTGTTACCGGTGGGTAGGAAAAGTCAACTCCCCAGGGCCGGTCGGCATCCCGTTCGATGACCGGATCGCCTTCAGTGTTAGTTTGCGCAGGCGTCACCGAATCAGCACGGGTGGGGAGAGATCATGAACACCACACAGCGGACCGATCAGCAGCGGTCCGCCGACCGACGCCGGCGCGAGCTGCTGGAGGCCGCCGACCGGGTGGTGCTGCGCGACGGCCCGGGGGCCTCGATGAACGCGATCGCCGCCGAGGCCGGCATCACCAAGCCGATCCTCTACCGGCACTTCGGTGACAAGGGAGGACTCTACGCCGCCCTGGCCAAGCGGCACACCGACGCGCTGCTGGACTCCCTGCGGGCCGCCCTGGACGCCCCGGCGGACCGGCGCGAACGGGTCGAGGCCACCCTGGACACCTACCTCTCGGCGATCGAGGCACGGCCCCAGGTGTACCGGTTCCTGATGCACCCGGCGGAGGAGTCGCAGAGCGACCAGGGCTTCGACGTCGGCAAACACTCGGCGCCGCTGCTGCGCCGGATGGGCGAGGAGCTGGCCCAGGTCATCGGGGAACGGCTGGACCTCGGGCCGGACGGCCAGCGGCTGGCCCGGGTGTGGGGGCACGGCATCGTCGGCATGATGCACGCGGCCGGCGACTGGTGGCTCGGTGAACGGCCCTGCTCTCGGGCGGAGTTGGTGCGCAGTCTGGCCGATCTGCTGTGGGGGCGTCTCGCAGCGGCGGGGGACAAGGTGGGAGGCCCGGGGTTCTGATCTTCACAGGTCGCGTGCGGGCCGTGTGCGGCCGGTCGCGCCCACGCGGCGGAGCCGCACCCCGACGCGGCCCCGCACCCCCGAGGGGTTCAGTCCGCCCGGCGCCAGGAGGCCCGGGCCACCTGCCGCATCAGTTTCCGGTGGCGCCGGCCCGTCAGGTGGTCGGCGTAGATCCGGCCCTCCAGGTGGTCGCACTCGTGCTGCAGACACCGGGCGAAGAAACCCGTGCCGTGGACGGTGACCGGCTCTCCGGCCACCGTGAAGCCCTCGACGACCGCGTGGTCGTACCGCTCCGTCCCCGCCTCCAGGCCGGGCAGGGACAGACAGCCCTCGGGGCCGCGCACCACCACCCCGTCCGTCTCCACCAGCCGCGGGTTCACCACATGGCCCAGGTGGCGGACGTCCTCGTCGTCCGGGCAGTCGTAGACGAACACCCGCAGCGGCTCGCCGATCTGGTTGGCGGCCAGGCCCACACCCTGCGCCGCGTACATCGTGGCGAACAGATCGTCCACCAGGCGTGCGAGTTCCGGACCGAAGTCGGTGACCTCCCGGCAGGGCGCGTGCAGCACCGGGTCGCCGAGCAGGGTGAGGGGCCGTACACGTCCGTGGACGCCGGGGATGGAACCTTGTCGCATGACCGTCAGAGTACGGTCCTCCCAGCAACGCCCGTCTCACGATGGTGCCGCGGTTCTGGAGTGCGAACGGATCTCGATAGGCTGAGGTCTCACCACGTGGCCGTCAGGCACAGACGCGGCGCGTACGCAAGGAGGATCGAGAACTGATGGCAGGCAACTCGGACCCGCTCACGCCGCGGGCCAAGCTGGCCGTGACCGCGGGCAAGGCGGTCGCGGCGGCATCCCGCGCCGCCGGGCGCGGCAGCGGTTCGGTGATCGGCGGCCGGGTGGCACTCAAACTCGACCCCGATCTCCTGGCCCGGCTCGCGCAGCACCTGGACGTGACCCTGGTCTCGGCGACCAACGGCAAGACCACCACCACCCGGCTCATCGCCGAGGCCCTCAAGGCCGCAGGACCGGTCGTCTCCAACGCGCTCGGCGCCAACATGCCGGCCGGCATCACCTCGGCGCTGGCCGGCGGCTCGGAGGCCAGGTTCGGTGTCATCGAGGTCGACGAGAAGTACCTCGCGGGCGTCGCCCGGGACACCGACCCCAAGTGCATCGCACTGCTCAACCTCTCCCGCGACCAGCTCGACCGCGCCGCCGAGACGCGGATGCTCGCGGAGAACTGGCGCGAGGGCCTGGCCGGCTCCAAGGCCGTGATCGTCGCCAACGCCGACGACCCGCTGGTGGTGTGGGCCGCGTCCTCCTCCCCCAACGTGATCTGGGTCGCCGCCGGCCAGATGTGGAAGGACGACGCCTGGTCCTGCCCGTCCTGCGGCGGTGTGATGCAGCGTCCGGGCGACGACTGGTTCTGCAGCGAGTGCGGCTTCCGCCGGCCGACGCCGAGCTGGGCGCTCTCCGGCGACCACGTGCTCGACCCGCACGGCTCCGCCTGGCCGATCCACCTCCAGCTTCCGGGCCGCGCCAACAAGGCCAACGCCGCGAGCTCCGCGGCCGTCGCCGCCGTCTTCGGGGTGCCGCCGCAGGTCGCCCTGGAGCGCATGTACCAGGTGCAGGCCGTGGCCGGCCGCTACGACGTGGTCCAGTTCGAGGGCCGTGATCTGCGGCTGCTGCTCGCCAAGAACCCCGCGGGCTGGCTGGAGACGTTCTCGCTGATCGACCCGCCGCCGACCCCCGTGATCCTCTCGGTGAACGCGCGCGGCGCCGACGGCACCGACACCTCCTGGCTGTGGGACGTCGACTACACCCGGCTGACCGGCCACCCGATCTGCGTCATCGGTGACCGGAAGCTGGACCTCGCGGTGCGCCTGGAGGTCGCGAACCAGCAGTTCCAGGTCTGCGAGAACCTCGACCAGGCGGTGCAGCTGTGCCCGCCGGGCCGGATCGAGGTCATCGCCAACTACACCGCGTTCCAGGACCTGCGCCGCCGCGTCGGCAACTGACCAACGACACCCCAGGGGACTTGAAGTGAGCGACAACCAGCTGCGGGTCGTGTGGATCTACCCGGACCTGCTCAGCACCTACGGCGACCAGGGCAACGTCCTCGTCGTGGAGCGCCGGGCGCGGCAGCGCGGCCTGGACGTGGCGCGGCTCGACGTGCGCAGCGACCAGCCGATCCCGACCTCCGGCGACATCTACCTGATCGGCGGCGGAGAGGACCGTCCGCAGCGGCTGGCCGCCGAGCGGCTGCGCCGGGACGGCGGTCTGCAGCGGGCGGTGGGCAACGGCGCGATCGTCTTCTCGGTCTGCGCCGGCTACCAGATCCTCGGCCACGAGTTCATCAACGACCTCGGCCAGCGCGAGCCCGGTCTCGGCCTGCTCGACGTGGTCTCGGTACGCGGTGAGGGCGCCCGGTGCGTGGGCGACGTGCTGGGGGACGTCAACCCGCAGCTGGGCCTGCCCCCGCTGACCGGGTTCGAGAACCACCAGGGCGTCACCCACCTGGGCCCCTCGGCCCGCCCGCTCGCCCAGGTGCGCTTCGGCAACGGCAACGGCACCGGGGACGGCACGGAGGGCGCGTTCAACGAAACCGTCTTCGGTACGTACATGCACGGTCCGGTGCTGGCCCGCAACCCGCAGATCGCGGACCTGCTGCTGAAGCTGGCGCTCGACGTCAACGCGCTGCCGCCGACCGACGACCGCTGGTACGAGGCGCTGCGGGGCGAGCGCATCGCGGCGGCGCAGCAGCAGCCCGCGTGAGTCTCCGTCCGCCTGCGGACGGCCCCCTGGCACCCCGGCGCGACCGGCCCGTCTGACGGCTGGTCCGCACAGGTGAGCGGGGTCGTCCAGCAGGCGGACGCCAGGTGCGGCCCCGCCCCCCGGAGCGGCTAGGGTGGCGGAGATCGAGCCGGACAACGCGGTCCGGTCCCGGCCCACTTCGAGAAGGTTGTTTCGGGCTATGCGCATTGGTGTCCTCACGTCCGGCGGCGACTGCCCCGGCCTGAACGCCGTCATCCGGTCCGTCGTGCACCGTGCCGTCGTCGACCACGGCGACGAGGTCATCGGTTTCCGGGACGGCTGGAAGGGCCTCCTGGAGTGCGACTACCTCAAGCTCGACCTCGACGCCGTGAGCGGCATCCTCGCCCGCGGCGGCACCATCCTCGGCTCCTCCCGGGTCCGCCCCGAGCACCTGCGGGACGGCGTGGAGCGGGCCAAGGGTCACGTCCGGGAACTCGGCCTCGACGCGATCATCCCGATCGGCGGTGAGGGCACGCTGAAGGCGGCCCGGCTGCTGTCGGACAACGGCCTGCCGATAGTGGGTGTGCCGAAGACCATCGACAACGACATCGCTGTCACCGACGTCACCTTCGGCTTCGACACGGCCGTCGGCGTGGCGACCGAGGCCCTGGACCGGCTGAAGACCACCGCCGAGTCGCACCAGCGGGTGCTGATCGTCGAGGTCATGGGCCGGCACACGGGCTGGATCGCACTCCACTCCGGCATGGCGGCCGGCGCGCACGCCGTCGTCGTACCCGAACGGCCCTTCGACATCGACGAGCTGACCGCGAAGGTCGGCGCGCGGTTCTCGGCCGGCAAGCGGTTCGCGATCGTGGTCGCCGCGGAGGGGGCCAAGCCGAAGGCCGGGACCATGGACTTCGACGAGGGCGGCAAGGACGTCTACGGCCATGAGCGGTTCGCCGGCATCGCGCGGCAGCTCTCCCTGGAGCTGGAGTCGCGGCTCGGCAAGGAGGCGCGGCCGGTGATCCTCGGGCATGTGCAGCGCGGGGGGACGCCCACGGCGTACGACCGGGTGCTGGCGACGCGGTTCGGGTGGCATGCGGTGGAGGCGGTGCATCGGGGGGAGTTCGGGCGGATGACCGCGCTCCGCGGGACGGACATCGTGATGGTGTCTCTCGCGGAGGCGGTTGAGACGTTGAAGACGGTGCCGGAGGAACGCTATGCGGAAGCGGAGTGTGTTCTCTGAGGTACCGGGCCCGGCTCGGTCCGTGAGGTGAATCGCGGACTGCGGGCCGTCGGTGGTTGATCGCGCCCACGCGGCGGAGCCGCATGTCGATACAGCCCCGCGCCCCTGAGGGTGTTCCCCTGACCCCGGTCACAGGTGTGGCCGGGGTCGGTCGTACTCTGAGTGCGGACAGATTGCGTACAACCCCCACGAAACAGGAGCCGGTGGATGGATCACGGCGGGCACGGCATGACCATGGATCTGCCGCCGTTCACGCTGGGGCGAGGGCTCGGCTGGTCGGCGGACCCCTTCTTTCTCGTCGCCTGCCTGCTGGGGCTGGCACTGTACGGCTGGGGTGTGGTCCGGCTGGTGCGGCGCGGTGACAAGTGGCCGGTGGGGCGGACCGTCGCGTTCGTCGCCGGTGTGCTGAGCATCGGGCTCATGATGTGCACCAAGCTGAACGACTACGGCATGGTCATGTTCAGCGTGCACATGGTGCAGCACATGGTGATCAGCATGGTGTCGCCGATCCTGATCCTGCTCGGCGCCCCGATCACCCTCGCCCTGCGCGCGCTGCCGCCGGCCGGACGGGGCCGCAAGGGACCGCGCGAGCTGCTGCTGATGCTGCTGCACAGCCGCTACATGCGGATCGTCACCCACCCGGTGTTCACCATCCCCCTGTTCATCGCCAGCCTGTACGGCCTGTACTTCACCCCGCTGTTCGACTTCCTGATGGGCTCCAAGGTGGGGCACATCGCGATGATGGTGCACTTCCTCGCCGTCGGCCTGGTCTTCTTCTGGCCGATCATGGGTGTGGACCCGGGTCCGCACCGGCCGGGGTATCTGATGCGGATGCTGGAGCTGTTCGCGGGCATGCCGTTCCACGCGTTCTTCGGCATCGCGCTGATGATGGCGTCGACGCCGATGGTCACGACCTTCGAGAACCCGCCCGGCTCGCTCGCCGTCGACGCGCTGTCCGACCAGAACGCGGCCGGCGGTATCGCCTGGGCGTTCAGCGAGGTCCCCTCCGTACTGGTGCTGCTCGCGCTGCTGTTCCAGTGGTACGCCTCGGACCAGCGGCAGGCCAGGCGCAAGGACCGTGCCGCCGACCGGGACGGGGACAAGGAACTCGAGGCGTACAACGCCTACCTGGCCTCACTGAACGCGCGCGGGAACTGAATTCACCGTCTCCCCGATCCCCTTGAACGGGGATTTTCCACCGGTAGCATGAATGCGTCGGGGGGAACCGCAGGGGGGAGCGGTGATGGCACTTCGCGCGTTCACGCACAGGGCGGGAAAAGCGGTGATTCGGAAGATCGCCGTCCTGTCGTTATTACTTCTTGTCGCCAGTGGGTGCGATTCGGGCACACCTTTGTTCGATGTGAAGGCGGTGGCCGCGGGTGCCGCCTCCCTCGCGCCGTTCTTCGACGAGAGCGGCGGACTCGGACGGGACGCCGACGTGCGGTCGCGGCCCGCTCGCGGCGGTCTGCAGCAGGGGGACACGCCCGGCCTGTACGGGGGCACCGACGAGGCGGCGATCTGCGACGTCGAGCAGTTGAAGCGGTATCTCGCCGAGCCGCGCAACGACCGCAAGGCACGGGCCTGGGCCGGGGCGCTGGATCTCCGTACGGATGGGATACCGGAGTATCTCGACGGGCTCACCCCTGTTCTCCTGCGTCACGACACTCTGGTGCGGAACCACGACTACAAAAAGGGAAAAGCTGTTCCCTTCAACGCGCTGCTTCAGGCGGGAATCGCGATTCTGGTCGACGAGCAGGGGATGCCGACGGTGAAGTGCTCGTGCGGAAATCCGCTGCGGCCCTTCGAGGGGGACAAGAGCAGGATTTCCGTCTCGTTCGACGACGGAAACGAGAAGTGGAAGGGGTACGACCCTTCCGAGGTCGTGGTCGTACGGCCCGCGTCCCACGAACTGGAGCGGATCGCCCTCGTCGATGTGGAGGATCCCGACCGGGGTGTCGAACGGCCCGTGGGGACGACGGGCGAGGAGGACACCGCCTTCGACACGAGGAAGCGGCAGGCGGTGCCGTCCCTCATCGGGACCACGTTCGGTGAGGCGAGCCGGCGACTGGCCGGACGGGGGCTGGCGGTCGCGTACGGCGGGAAGGAGCCGCCGCCGGACGGCGCGCGGGTCACGGCGTCCGATCCGGCCGCCGGGGCCGAGCTGCGGTTCGGGGCGCACGTCACGCTGAGCGTGGTGGAGAACACGGGGCGGTCCGGTGGCGGGACCACTCCCCCGGACCCGGAGTCGTCACGGCCGACGACGACTCCCGCATCGTCGTCCTCCCCGTCCGCACCGTCCTCCCCGTCCGCGCCATCCTCCCCGTCCGCGCCATCCCCGCCGTCCACGTCGTCCTCCGGTCCGTCGAAGTCCGAGCGGCCGGCGTCACCGAGCGGGACACCGGAAGCCACGTCCCCACCGGCCGACTCGACACCGCCACCCCTACCGAGCACCGCGTCCGGCCCACCACCTTCCACGCGCTCCACGCCTCCGGAGACCCCCGAGACCACTTCCGCACCTCCCCGCACCGCTCCCCCGCCGCCCACCGGCAGGCCCGCGAGCGGCGCTCCGGCCACGAGCGTGCCCGCCACCTCCGAAGCACCCACCACGAGCGCCCCAGCTGAGCGCCCCCGCCGAACCCGGGAGTGACCGGATGCCCTCATCACCGACGTCGGGAGTGGGCCGGGTCATCGCCGGCCGCTATCTGCTGCTGCACCGGCTGGGCAGCGGCGGCATGGGGCACGTCTGGCTCGCCCACGACCAGAGACTCGCGTGCGAGGTCGCGCTGAAGGAGATCGTGTTCGGCGACCCGGCCGAGCCCGGCCAGGAGCGGGAGGCCCGGGTCGCCCGGGCCCGCGCCGAGGCCCGGCACGCGGCCGGTCTGCGCGGTCACCCCCATGTGGTGACCGTGCACGACGTGCTGGAGCACGAGGGGCTGCCGTGGATCGTCATGGAGTACGTGGCGGGCGCCGTCGATCTGCGGGAGCTGCTCGCCCGGAGCGGTCCGCCCGCCCCCGCCGAGTGCGCCCGGATCGGGCTCGCCGTGCTGGACGCGCTGACCGCCGGGCACGAGCGGGGCGTGATGCACCGGGACGTGAAACCGGCGAACATCCTGCTGGCACCGGACCGCACCGGAGCGCCGTACGGGCGGGTGCTGCTCACCGACTACGGCATCTCGGTGCAGCCGGACACCGGGGAGACGCGGTACACGATGGCGTCCGCGCTGGTCGGCACGGCGGGCTATCTAGCGCCGGAACGGGCCACCGGCGGCCCGCCCACCCCCGCGGCCGACCTGTTCTCGCTCGGCTGCACGCTCTACCACGCGGTGGAGGGCAGCGGCCCCTTCGCGCGGGAGTCCCCGCTGGCCTCGGTCACCGCCGTGGTCATGGAGGACCCGCGTCCACCGGTGCGGGCGGGCGCGCTGGAGCCGGTGCTGCGGGGGCTGCTCACCAAGGATCCGGATCTGCGGGCGACGGCGCGGGAGGTGGAGGCCGAGCTGGCGCGGATCGTGACGCCCCAGACGGAGACCTACGCGCGGACACAGACGGACCTCGGCTCCCAGCCGCCCTGGGCCGCCTCCGCGCACCCGGAGCCCGAGGCGGACGCACGGGGCCCCGCCGCCACCGGCACCCGCCGTCGCCCCCGCCCGCACGCGCTGCGCGCGGTCCTCGCCGGCGGGCTGGGCCTGGTGCTGGCGCTGGGCGGTGCCTGGTACGCGCTGGCCGACCGGGAGAGCGGAGGCGGCGGGACGGCGGTGCCGTACGGGGAGGCGGTCGGGCTGGTCGAGCCGCTGGAGGAGGACGACTGCGTGCTGGCCGACTGGCCCGGTGGCTCCCCGTTCGCCGGCACGCCCCGGCTGACCCTCGACCCGACCTGCGCGGACCAGGCGCCCGACGGGCAGGTCGTGGCGTTCGTCGAGGCCGCCTCGGCCGAGGAGGCGCGGGAGCGGGGTCCGGCCCGCTGTGAGGAGCGGACGCGGGAGCTGCGCGGCCGGCTGGCCGACGTACGCGGTCTGGCCGTCGTACCCACGGCGGACGGGTTCGAGGCGGCCGGGGGGCGTACCGCCTGTCTGGTGCTGGGGGCGCACGGGCCGGTGTACGGGCCGCTCGGGGACCGGCGCCGCCTCGGGACGGCGTTCGCCGACACGGCGACGATGCAGCGGCGGGACTGCCTGGACGTACGGTCCCGCCGGGAGGCGCGGCTGGTGTCGTGCGACGGGACGTACGACGAGCAGGTGCTCGGGTTCACCCGGCTGGGCAGGGACGTCACGCTCGCCGAGGCGCGCACCGAGTCGGACACGGCGTGTGCGCGTGCGGTGCCGCCGCGTGACTACGGTTTCGACCCGTCGGTCCACGAAGCGGGGTCGTGGACCAGTGAGGGGCCATGGAAATCAGGCACACATGTCGTCGTGTGCACCGTAAGGAGGCAGAACGGGGGCACCATGGAGGGAGCCGAACCATGAGGAGGGTGTTGCGATGCCCGGTTCCACGAACGGTTTCTCGAACGGTTCCACGTCGACGAAGACCATGGGGGTGCTCACCGTCGGCGGTCTGGTCGCCGTGACGGCGTACACGGTGGCTCTCGGCAGCAACGGCTGGCTGTGGTTCGGCTGGGTCGTCCTGGGGCTGATCACCTTGGGAATGGTGGCCACCCGCAGCACCTGAGAGGCGCCGGGGCGGCCGGCCTCACTTCGGGGTGAGCCGTCCCGTCAGGTGCACGCCCGGCTGGTACTTCGGCAGCCGGACGGTGATCTTCATGCCCGCGCCGACGGCGGTCTCGATGACGAGGCCGTGGTCGTCGCCGTAGACCTGACGGAGCCGGTCGTCGACGTTGGAAAGGCCGATGCCGCCGGTGGGGCTGACCTCGCGGGCGAGGATGCGGCGGAGCAGGCCGGGGTCCATTCCGGCACCGTCGTCCTCGATGACGACGAGGGCCTCGGCGCCGGCGTCCTGCGCGGTGATCTGGATGTGGCACTTGTCGGCCTTGCCCTCCAGCCCGTGCTTGACGGCGTTCTCCACCAGCGGCTGGAGGCAGAGGAAGGGCAGCGCGACCGGCAGCACCTCGGGGGCGATCTGCAGGGTGACGGAGAGGCGGTCGCCGAAGCGTGCCCGCACCAGCGCCAGATAGTGGTCGATGGCGTGGAGTTCGTCGGCGAGGGTGGTGAAGTCACCGTGCCGGCGGAACGAGTAGCGGGTGAAGTCGGCGAACTCCAGGAGCAGTTCGCGGGCCCGTTCGGGGTCGGTGCGCACGAACGAGGCGATCACGGCGAGCGAGTTGAAGATGAAGTGCGGGGAGATCTGCGCCCGCAGGGCCCTGATCTCGGCCTCGATGAGGCGGGTGCGGGACTGGTCGAGGTCGGCGAGTTCGAGCTGGACGGAGACCCAGCGGGCGACCTCCCCGGCGGCCCGGACCAGGACCGCGGACTCACGGGGCGCGCAGGCGACGAGCGCGCCGTGCACCCGGTCGTCGACGGTGAGCGGGGCGACGACCGCCCAGCGCACCGAGCAGTCGGGGGTGTCGCAGGTGAGCGGGAAGGCCTCGCCGCGGCCGGTGTCGAGGGGACCGGTGAGGCGTTCCATGATCTCGGCGCGGTGGTGGGCGCCGGCGCCGTCCCAGACGAGGACCTGGTCGCGGTCGGTGAGGCAGAGGGCGTCCGTGCCCAGCAGGGAGCGCAGTTTGCGGGCGGACTTGCCGGCGGTCTCCTCCGTGAGGCCGGCCCGCAGCGGGGGCGTGGCCAGGGACGCGGTGTGCAGGGTCTCGAAGGTGGCGTGCTCGACGGGGGTGCCGAGTCCGGCGAGGCTGGCGGGGCGGGCGGTGCGCCGGCCGATCCAGAACCCGGCGGCCAGCAGGGGCAGGACGGCGACGAGCAGACCGGCGAGGAAACCGCTCATGCGGACACCTCCGTGCGGAGTTCCTCCGGCAGGTGGAAGCGGGCCAGGACCGCCGCCGTGCCGGGCGGCACCCGGCCGGGGGTGGCCAGGGACACCAGGATCATGGTGAGGAAGCCCAGCGGCACCGACCACAGCGCGGGCCAGGCGAGCAGGGCGTGCCAGGGCCCCGCGCCCGGGTAGCCGGCCATGGTCGCGGCGACGGCGAGGAACGCGGAGCCGCCTCCCACCAGCATTCCGGCCGCCGCGCCCGGCGGGGTCAGCCGGCGCCACCAGATGCCGAGGACGAGCAGCGGGCAGAACGACGAGGCCGACACGGCGAAGGCGAGCCCCACGGCGTCGGCCACCGGCAGCCCGCCGACCAGGAGGCTCGCCCCGAGCGGTACGGCCATGGCGAGCACGGTGCCGAGCCGGAAGTGCCGTACGCCGCGCGTGGGGAGCACGTCCTGGGTGAGCACTCCGGCGACGGCCATGGTGAGCCCGGAGGCCGTCGACAGGAACGCGGCGAAGGCGCCCCCGGCGACCAGCGCCCCGAGGAGGTCGCCGCCCGTTCCGCCGATCATGCGGCCGGGCAGGAGCAGGACGGCGGCGTCCGCGTCGCCGGTGAGGGTGAGTTCGGGCGCGTAGAGCCGGCCGAGGGCGCCGTAGACCGGCGGGAGGAGGTAGAAGGCGCCGACCAGGCCGAGGACCGCGACGGTGGTGCGGCGGGCGGCGACGCCGTGCGGGCTGGTGTAGAAGCGGACCACCACGTGGGGCAGGCCCATGGTGCCGAAGAAGGTGGCGAGGATCAGCCCGTACGTGGCGTACAGCGGGCGTTCCTCGCGGGACTCGGCGCGGGAGGGCGACAGGGCGTCGTCGGCGCCGCGTCCGGCGGCGGGGACCTCGGCGCCCTCGGCGAAGGTGAGCCGGGTGCCGCCGTCGATGCGGTGGGGTCCTGCGGACAGGCCGGTCTCGGTGCCGTCGAGCTCGCGGCCGTCGACGGTGCCGTCCACCGTGACGGTGAGCGGCTCGGTGAGCCGGAGCACGAGCGTGTCGTCGATGCGGACCACCCGCTGTTCGCGGAAGGCGGCCGGTTCGTCGAAGGCGTGGCTGGGGGCGCCGTCGCTCTGCCAGGCGGTGACCAGGAAGAGGGCGGGGACGAGCAGGGCGGTGAGCTTGAGCCAGTACTGGAAGGCCTGGACGAAGGTGATGCTGCGCATGCCGCCCGCGCCGACGATGACGGTGACCACGACGGCGACGATCACCCCGCCGAGCCAGTCGGGCGCCCCGGTGAGGACGGTCAGGGTGAGCCCCGCGCCCTGGAGCTGGGGCAGCAGGTACAGCCAGCCGACGCCGACGACGGAGGCGCCCGCGAGCCGCCGTACCGTCTGGGAGGCGAGCCGGGCCTCGGCGAAGTCGGGCAGGGTGTAGGCGCCGGAGCGGCGCAGCGGGGCGGCGACGAACAGCAGCAGCACCAGGTAGCCGGCGGTGTAGCCGACCGGGTACCAGAGCATGTCCGGGCCCTGGACGAGGACGAGGCCCGCGATGCCGAGGAAGGAGGCGGCGGAGAGGTACTCGCCGCTGATGGCGGCCGCGTTGAGGCGGGGGCCGACGGTGCGGGAGGCGACGTAGAAGTCGGAGGTGGTGCGGGATATGCGCAGGCCGAAGGCGCCGACGAGGACGGTCGCGAGGGCGACGAGCGCGACGGCGGTGACGGCGTAGGCGGAGTTCACGGTGCTGGAGGTCCCTGGTCTCAGCGGTCCTCGACGAGCCGCACGAAGTCGCGTTCGTTGCGTTCGGCGCGGCGCACGTACCAGCGGGCGAGCAGGACCATCGGGGGGTACAGGCCGAAGCCGAGCACCGCCCACTCCAGGCGGCGGGCGTCCGGGGCGGCGGCGAAGACCAGCGGGAGCGGGCCGATGAGCAGGACGAGGACGGCGAACACGGTGAGTCCGGTGCGCAGCTGGATGCGCATCAGGGAGCGGACGTAGGTGTGGCCGAGGGTGGTCTGCTCGTCGATCTCGGTGCGCGGGCGGTAGTAGCCGGAGGAGCGGCGGGCGCGGCGGGGCGGGCCGGTGACGACCACACGGCGTTCGGTCGGGTCCTGGGGCATGCGTCCTCCCCTAGCTCGTGGTCCGGCGCATCAGCAGGTCCCGCAGTTCACGGGCGTGCCGACGGCTGACCTGGAGTTCCTCGGAGCCGATCAGGACGCTCACGGTGCCCGCGTCGAGCCGGAGCTCGCCGATGTGGCGCAGGGCGACCAGATGGCGGCGGTGGATGCGGACGAAGCCGCGGGAGCGCCAGCGCTCCTCCAGGGTGGAGAGCGGGATCCGTACGAGGTGGCTGCCCCGGTCGGTGTGCAGGCGGGCGTAGTCGCCCTGGGCCTCGACGTGGGTGATGTCGTCGACGGCGACGAAGCGGGTCACGCCGCCGAGTTCGACGGGTATGTGGTCGGGGTCGGGTTCGTGCACGGGGATGCGCGGGGCGGCGGTGTCGCGCTGTGCGGCGGCGCGCAGTTCGACGACGCGGCGGACCGCCTCGGCCAGCCGTTCCTTGCGCACGGGTTTGAGGACGTAGTCGGCGGCCTTGAGGTCGAAGGCCTGGACGGCGAAGTCCTCGTGGGCGGTGACGAACACGATGAACGGCGGCCGGGCGAACCCGGTGAGCAGCCGGGCCAGGTCGAGGCCGTCGAGGCCGGGCATCTGGATGTCGAGGAAGACGACGTCGATGGCCTCGGGCCCGTCGGGTCCCGACTCCAGGGCGCGGTTGATGCGGCGCAGCGCCTCGGTGGCGTCGCCGGCGCCCTCGGCGCTGCCGATTCGGGGGTCGGTGTTCAGCAGGTAGAGCAGTTCCTCCAGTGAGGGGCGTTCGTCGTCGACGGCGAGGGCGCGCAGCATGAAGGTGGAGTGTAGGGGTGATTTCCACGTCTGGACATGCCCCGGACGTGGGCGTTCGCGCTGGATACAGTGCCCGCATGAACAGCAGGCCCGCCTCCTTCGACGAACTCGACCGGAAGATCGTCACCGCGCTGATGGCGAACGCCAGGACGTCCTTCGCCGAGATCGGCGCGGCCGTCGGGCTGTCGTCGACGGCGGTCAAGCGCCGGGTGGACCGGCTGCGCGAGACCGGGGTGATCACCGGGTTCACGGCGACGGTGCGGCCGTCCGCGCTGGGCTGGCGCACGGAGGCGTACGTCGAGGTCTACTGCGAGGGGGCGGCGCCGCCCCGGCGGCTGGCGGAGGTGGTGCGCAACCATCCGGAGATCGCCGCGGCGATGACGGTGACCGGGGGCGCGGACGCGCTGCTGCACGTGCGGGCGCGGGACGTGGAGCACTTCGAGGAGGTGCTGGAGCGGATCCGCCAGGAGCCGTTCATCCGGAAGACGATCAGTGTGATGGTGCTGTCCCATCTGCTGCCGGACAGTCCTGAGGCAGGAGTGAGTCAGCCGGCCCCGGACGGCGCATCAGACCTGCGCTGAACGATGGAACCACGCAGTGTTCCTGCGTGAACACGCAGCTTTTGTTCCTTGTCGTCCGTATCACTCGCTTCCTACCGTGGTCTCACCCCTGTCGAGACCGCGTGGAAGCGGAGGAACCCCTCTGTGCACGACTTCCGTGTGGCGTCCCGGCGGCGCTATCTCGTCTGCGAACCCAGACACTTCGCCGTCCGGTACGCGATCAATCCCTGGATGCGTCCTGACCGTCCCGTCGACGTCGCCCTGGCGCAGCGCCAGTGGCGGACGATGGTCGACACCTACCGCGACCACGGTCATACCGTGGAGACCGTGAAACCCGAGCCCGCCCTGCCCGACATGGTGTTCGCCGCGAACGCGGCGGTCGTCGTCGGGGGCCGCGTCCTCGGCTCCCTGTTCCTGGCGCCCGAGCGGCGCCCGGAGTCCGTGCCGTACGAGGCCTGGTTCAAGGCCGAGGGGTACGAGGTGCACCATCCCGAGTCGGTGTGCGAGGGCGAGGGCGACCTGGTGCCCGCCGGGCGCTGGATCCTCGCCGGCACCGGCTTCCGCACCACCCGTGAGGCGCACCGCGAGGCGCAGGAGTTCTTCGGGGTGCCGGTGATCGGCCTGACCCTGGTGGATCCGTACTTCTACCACCTGGACACGGCGCTGTTCGTGCTGGACGAGGAGAACGTCGCGTACTACCCGGAGGCGTTCTCGCCGGGCAGCCGCGAGGTGCTCGCCCGGCTGTATCCGGACGCGGTGCTCGCGACCCGTGAGGACGCGATGGCGTTCGGCCTGAACTCCGTCTCCGACGGGCGGCACGTGTTCGTCTCCCCGGGGGCCACGTCCCTCGCCGCCCGGCTCGCCGACCGCGGCTACGTTCCCGTCCCCGTCGACCTGTCCGAGTTCCACAAGGCGGGCGGGGGCATCAAGTGCTGCACACAGGAGATCCGCTCATGACTGCTGTCGTCCCCGCGCGTACGTCCGCCGAGCTGATCGGCGCGGAGGAGCCGGTCCTCGCGCACAACTACCATCCGCTGCCCGTGGTCGTCGCCCGCGCGGAGGGCGCGTGGGTGGAGGACGTGGAGGGCCGGCGGTACCTCGACATGCTGGCCGGCTACTCGGCGCTCAACTTCGGCCACCGGCACCCGGCGCTGATCGAGGCGGCGCACCGTCAGCTCGACCGGCTCACGCTGACCTCGCGCGCGTTCCACAACGACCGGCTCGCGGAGTTCGCGGAGCGGCTGGCCGCACTGACCTGCCTTGACATGGTGCTGCCCATGAACACCGGCGCGGAGGCGGTGGAGAGCGGGATCAAGGTGGCCCGCAAGTGGGCCTACGACGTGAAGGGCGTCCCGGCGGACCGGGCGACGATCGTGGTGGCGGCGGACAACTTCCACGGCCGTACGACGACGATCGTGAGCTTCTCGACGGACGAGGTCGCGCGGGCCGGGTTCGGGCCCTTCACCCCGGGCTTCCGGGTGGTGCCGTACAACGATCTCGCGGCGCTGGAGGCGGCGGTCGACGAGACGACGGCGGCGGTGCTGATCGAGCCGGTCCAGGGCGAGGCGGGTGTGATCGTCCCGGACGACGGCTACCTCGCCGGGGTGCGGGAGCTGACGCGCCACGCGGGGTGCCTGTTCATCGCGGACGAGATCCAGTCGGGTCTTGGCCGCACCGGCCGTACGCTCGCCGTGGAGCACGAGTCGGTCGTCCCGGACGTCGTGCTGCTCGGCAAGGCGCTGGGCGGCGGCATCGTCCCGGTGTCGGCGGTGGTGGCCCGGCGGGAGGTGCTCCAGGTGCTCCGTCCGGGTGAGCACGGGTCGACCTTCGGCGGCAATCCGCTGGCCGCGGCGGTCGGTACGGCCGTGGTGGAGCTGCTGGAGACGGGCGAGTTCCAGCGCCGGGCGGCGGAACTGGGCGGCATCCTGCGCGAGGGCCTGGAGTCGCTCGTCGGCAAGGGAGTGGTCGGGTTCCGCTCCCGCGGTCTGTGGGCGGGCGTGGACGTCGACCCGGCGCTCGGCACCGGCCGCGAGGTCAGCGAACGGCTGATGCGGGAGGGCATCCTGGTCAAGGACACCCACGGCTCCACCATCCGCCTGGCCCCGCCGCTGACCGTCACGGCGGAGGAGCTGCAGAGCGCCCTGCACACCGTGGAGAAGGTCCTGGCCCGGCAGGCCTGAGCCCCCGCCGTCCCCCGCCGGGGCCCGGCGGGGGACGGCGAGGGACGGCGTATCCCAGGGAGCCCACATCCCGCCCGAAGGGTGAAGATGGGGACAAGAGGGGGTAGACCACTCTCAGCGACAGAGAGGTCGGCCGTGGGCGGACACAAGGAGCAGGACGTTGCCCGGCAGGGGTTCGATGTGGCCGACGCCGTTCCCCTGTTGCTCGATCCGCACGGCATGGTGTCGAGCTGGACCGGCGGGGCCGAGCGGCTGCTGGGGTACCACGCCGCCGAGGCCGTGGGCCGCAAGTTCGCCGAGCTGCTGGTCCCCGAGGACGCCGAGCGGGTGCCGGACCTGGTCGAGCGGTGCCGCTCGGACGGCGACTGGGCGGGGCTGATGACGGCCCGGCACCGGGACGGGCGGCCGGTCGCGGTGATGGTGCGGATCACGCCGACCGTGGGGCCGCGGGGCCGTTCGTCGCTGCTGGTCCTGCTGTCGGAGCTGGCCGGCTCGCCCGGCTGGGACATGAGCCGCGCCGTGCTGGAGCAGGTGGTCGCCGGTACGTCGATCGGCATCGCGATCGTGGACACGGAGCTGCGCTTCGTGTGGTCCAACGCCGCGCTCCAACAGTACGGCGGCGGGCCGGCCGGGCGGCGCCTGGGGCTGCGGTTCGCGGACATCCAGCCGGGGCTGGACGCCGAGGCCGTCGAGGAGCGGATGCGGCACGTGCTGGACACCGGCGAACGGGTGATCGACTACGAGCTTGTCGGCCGTGCCCGCTCGGCGCCGCTGCGCGAGACCGCGCACATGCTGTCGTTCACCCGCCTCGACGACGACCGGGGCCGCCCGATGGGCGTGTACTACACCGTCGTGGACGTCACCGAACGGCACCGCGCCCGTCAGCGCCTCGCCCTGCTCGACCGGGCCGGCGAGCGCATCGGCCGCACCCTGGACATCCTGCGCACCGCGCAGGAACTGGCGGACGTGGCCGTGCCCGATCTCGCGGACTTCGTCATCGTGGACCTGCTGGAGACGGTGCTGCGCGGCGCCGAGCTCCCGCCGGGCCCGCTCACCGACTCCGACCGGGTGCCGCTGCGCCGCGCGGGCCACCGGTCGCTGTACGAGGACCTGCCGCGGACGGCCGTGGAGACCGGGACGGCCGTGTCGTACCCGGCGGGTTCCCCGCCGGTGCGCTCCCTGGCCACGGGCCGGTCCTGGCGCCAGGAGCAGCTCGACCCGCTCGCCCCGGAGTGGGCCGCGACGCCGGGCGGCCGGGAGTCCACCTTCCTGGAGCTCGGCCTGCAGAGCGCGATGACCGTCCCGGTCCGGGCCCGGGGTGTCACCCTGGGCGTCACCACGTTCTTCCGCCGCCGCCGGCAGAACCCCTTCGACGAGGACGACCTCAGTCTGGCCGAGGACCTCGTCTCCCGCGCCGCCGTCTGCGTGGACAACGCCCGGCGCTACACCCGCGAGCGGGACGCCGCGCTGGTCCTGCAGCGCAGTCTGCTGCCCCGCCGGCTGCCCGAGCAGGACGCCGTGGAGGTGTCCGCCTGCTACCGCCCGGCGGACGAGCTGACCGGGCTGGGCGGCGACTGGTACGACCTGATCCCGCTGTCCGGCGCCCGTGTCGCCCTGGTCGTCGGCGAGGTGCCGGGGCACGGCATCGACGCCGCCGCGGCCATGGGGCGGCTGCGCACCGCCGTACGGACGCTGGCCGCGATCGACCTGCCGCCCGAGGAGGTGCTCGCCCACCTGGACGACCTGGCGTCCCGGCTGGCGCGGGACGAGGGCGACGGGGAGTCCGGGGACTTCCCCGGCCGGTCCGTCGGGTCCGGCTGCCTGTACGTCGTCTACGACCCGGTGACCGGGCAGTGCACGATGGCGGCCGCCGGCCATCCCGCGCCCGCCGTGGTGGCACCCGACGGCACGGTCACCTTCGTCGACCTCCCGCAGGGACCGGCGCTCGGTGTGGGCGGCCCGCCGTTCGAGGCGGTGGAGCTGGCCCTGGCCGAGGGCAGCACGCTCGCCCTGCACACGGACGGTCTGCTGGCCGGCGGGAAGCCCTCGTCCGACGGGAGGCCCTCGCCCGACGGGACGGACCGGGAACGGCTGCGGCAGGCGCTGCGGGGCGCCGCGACCGCGCTCGAGCCGAGCTGCCGCGCGGTGGTCGACATGCTGGTCCCGGCCAGGCCGTACGACGACGTGGCCCTGCTGATGGCCCGTACCAAACGTCTCGACCCCGGACGGATCGCGGCCTGGGACCTGCCGGCGGACCCGGCGGTCGTGGCCGAGGCCCGCAGGACCAGCACCCGGCAACTGGCCCGCTGGGGGCTGGACGAACTGGTCTTCACCACGGAGCTGGTCGTCAGCGAACTGGTCACCAACGCCATACGGCACGCCGGCGGCCCCGTGCGGCTGCGGCTGATCCACGAGCGGGCGCTGGTGTGCGAGGTGTTCGACGGCGGCGCCACCGCACCCCATCTGCGGCATCCCCGTGCGATGGACGAGGGCGGGCGCGGGCTGCTGCTGGTCTCGCAGCTCGCCCAGCGGTGGGGCACCCGGTTCGTTCCCGACGGGAAGATCATCTGGGCGGAGCAGTCACTGACCGCGCCACCGGAATGAGGCGAGGGTCCATGGCGGAGGCGTCGATCGACTACGCGGCGGTCTACCAGGCCCTGCCCGGCATGGTGGCGCTGCTGACCCCGGACCTGGTGTACGCGGACGTCAACGAGGCGTTCGTCAGCGGGACCGGGCGCCCCCGCGAGGCCGTGGTGGGCCGCTTCCTGTTCGACGTGTTCCCGGAGAACCCGAACGACCCGGAGGCCGTGGGCGCGCGGCAACTGCGCGCCTCGCTGCGGCGGGTCCTGTCCACGGGTGAGCGCGACACCATGGCGGTGCAGCGTTACGACGTGGAGAACCCGGAGCGTTCCGGGAAGTGGGAGGAGCGCTACTGGAGCCCGGTGAACACCCCGGTGCTCGGCCCCGACGGGCGGGTCGTGCTGATCGTGCACCGGGTCGAGGAGGTCACCGAGCTGATCCGGGTCCGGGGCGGCGCGGGTGACGGCCGGGGGCGGATTCTGGAGGCCGAGCTGTACGCGCGCGCCCGCGAGCTGCAGGAGCTCAACAACCGGCTGCGCCAGGCGCACGCCCGGGAGCGCGAGGTGGCTCTGGCGCTGCAGGAGGCGATGCTGCCCGCCCGCCGGCAGGTCGGCCACCACCGGGCCGCGGTGCGTTACCGGCCGGCGGTGGGCGCGCTCAACGTCTGCGGGGACTGGTACGACCTGGTCGACCTGGTGGGCGGGCACCGTATCGGCGTGTCCGTGGGCGACGTGGTCGGGCACGGGCTGGCGGCGGCCGGGGTGATGGGCCAGCTGCGCAGCGCGCTGACCGCCGCCTCCCGGGTGGCGGACGGGCCCGCGCAGGCGCTGAACGTGGTGGGCCGCTACGCCCATGTGGTGGACGGCGCCGAGTCCGCGACCGCGGTGACGACCTTCGTCGACTTCGACCGGCACACCATCACCTACAGCAGCGCCGGCCATCCGCCGCCCGTGCTGCTCCACCGCGACGGACGCGTGGAGTTCCTCGACCGGGCCACCGACCCGCCGCTCGACGCCCAGCCGGACCCGGCGCCCCGGCCGGAGGCGGCGACCGGGTTCGAGCCGGGGGCGACCCTGGTGCTCTACACCGACGGGCTGATCGAACGGCGCCGGGAGGACATCGACATGGGGCTGCTGCGGCTCGCCGAGGCCCTGCGCCGGCACCGGACGCAGGATCCCGAGACGCTCGCGGACATCGTGCTGCTGGAGCTGCTGCCGCCGGGCGGCGCCACCGACGACACGGCGCTGGTCGTCGTACGGCTGTAGGCGGGTCAGGCGCCGGTGCGCTCCCGGTCGAGGCGCGCGGTGCGTTCCACGTTGCGCCGGTCCTGCGGGTCGTCGCTGGGCGCGCCGGCGAACCAGGCGTCGAGGATCTCCGTCAGCAGCGGCCCGGACGTCAGCCGCAGGCCGATCGCCAGCACGTTGGCGTCGTTCCAGCGGCGTGCGCCGTCCGCCGTGTAGGCGTCCGTGCACAGGGCGGCCCGGACGCCGGGCACCTTGTTCGCGGCGATCGAGGCGCCGGTGCCGGTCCAGCAGCACACCACCGCCTGGTCGGCGGTACCGGAGGCGACCTCACGGGCCGCCGCCTCCGAGCAGACGGCCCACTGCGGGTCGTCCCCGGGGTTCAGGGCGCCGTGCGCGCGTACCTCGTGGCCGCGCTGGCGGAGTTCGGCGAGGAGGGCGCGGGCCACGGGTGCGTCCATGTCGGAGGAGACGGAGATCCGCATGCGTACGAGCCTACTCGGCCGGCCGTCCGGCACGGCGCCTTCCGGTCGCGTCGAACCTGATGCCGGGGCGCACCGCCCGCGCCTAGACTGGCACCCCACGACGTGCCGGATGGCCTGCCGGGATGCGGCGGCACCGCCCGTCCGCCGGAGTCGAGGAGCGTGTCCTTGTTCTACTACCTGCTCAAGTACGTGCTGCTGGGTCCGCTGCTGCGTCTGGTCTTCCGGCCGCGAATAGAGGGCCTGGAGCACGTGCCGTCGTCCGGCGCCGCCATCGTCGCGGGGAACCACCTGTCGTTCTCGGACCACTTCCTGATGCCGGCCGTGCTCAAGCGGCGCATCACCTTCCTCGCCAAGGCCGAGTACTTCACCGGCCCCGGCCTCAAGGGCCGGCTGACGGCGTTCTTCTTCCACAGCGCGGGGCAGATCCCCGTCGACCGCTCCGGCAAGGAGGCCGGGCAGGCCGCCATCCGGGAGGGCCTCGGCGTGCTGGGCAAGGGGGAGCTGCTCGGCATCTACCCGGAGGGCACGCGCTCGCACGACGGCCGCCTCTACAAGGGCAAGGTCGGCGTCGCGGTGATGGCCCTCAAAGCGGGCGTCCCGGTGGTCCCCTGCGCGATGATCGGCACGTTCGAGGCCCAGCCGCCCGGCAGGAAGATCCCCCGGGTCCACCCGGTGGTGATCCGTTTCGGCAAGCCGCTGGACTTCTCGCGCTACGCGGGGATGGAGAACGAGAAGGCGGTCCTGCGCGCCGCCACCGACGAGCTCATGTACGCCATCCTCACCCTGTCCGAGCAGGAGTACGTCGACCAGTACGCGGCCGTCGCCAAGGCGGAGGACGCCGAGCGCAGGGCGGAGGACAAGCGCCGCTTCCCGCGCATGCCGCTGAGCTGATCCCGGTGGGCGCACGGGCGAGGGGCGGCCGGGGAGTTCCGGCCGCCCCTCGTGTGTCGTACGGCGTGGGTGTTACGGCTTCGGCGTGGCGTGCGGTGCGCAGGTCACGTCGGAGCGGTCCAGCTCGCCGGTGAGCAGGTAGGTGTCCACCCGGTCGTTGACGCAGGAGTTGACCAGGCCGGTGACGCCGTGGGATCCGGCGTCCCGCTCGGTGATGAGGCGGGATCCCTTGAGCCGCTGGTGCAGTTCGACGGCGCCCGCGTACGGGGTGGCCGCGTCGCGCTCGGACTGGACGATCAGCACCGGCGGCAGCCCCTTGCCGGACTTGACGTCCACGGGCGTCTGCTGCTTGACCGGCCAGGTGGCGCAGGGCAGGTTCATCCAGGCGTTGGCCCAGGTCATGAACGGGTGGTCCCGGTGCAGCCGGATGTTGTCGCGGTCCCACTTGCGCCAACTGGTGGGCCACTTGGCGTCGGCGCACTCCACGGCCGTGTAGACGGCGTTGCCGTTCTCCGAGGCCGCGTTGCCCGCCGTGTCGGAGAGGTCGGGGGCGGCGGCGTCGACGAGCGCCTGGGTGTCGCCGGCGACGTACTGGCTGAAGACGGCCGCCGTGGGCGCCCACGCGGAGTCGTAGTACGGGGCGCTCTGGAAGAAGGAGATCAGCTCGGCCGGGCCGACGACGCCACCGAGGGGGTTCTTCTCGGCGGTGGCGCGCAGTTCGAGCCACCGCTCCTGGACCTCGGCGCGGGTGTCCCCGAGGTGGTAGGTCGCGTCGTTCTTCGCGACCCAGTCCTGCCAGTCCTTCCAGCGGCCCTCGAAGGCGACGTCCTGGTCCAGGTTGGCCTGGTACCAGATCTTGTCGCGGGAGGGGTTGACGACGCTGTCGACGACCATGCGGCGGACGTGGCCCGGGAAGAGGGTGGCGTAGACGGCGCCGAGGTAGGTGCCGTAGGAGACACCGAGGAAGTTGAGCTTCCGCTCGCCGAGGGCGGCGCGGATGACATCGAGGTCGCGCGCGGTGTTCGGCGTGGTCATGTGCGGCAGCATCTCGCCGCTGCGCTCGTAGCAGCCCTCGGCGTACTCGCGGGCGAGCTTGCGCTGGGCCCGCTTGTCGGCCTCGGAGCGGGGCACCGGGTCCATCTTGGGCGCCTTGACGAACTCCTGCGGGTCGACACAGGAGATGGGCGCGGACTTGCCGACGCCGCGCGGGTCGAAGCCCACGAAGTCGTACGCCTTGGCCGCATCGGCCCAGACCGGGTTCTTGGCGGTGACCCGGGCCGGGAAGCGCAGACCGGAACCGCCGGGACCGCCCGGGTTGTACAGCAGCGCGCCCTGGCGTTCGCTCTTGGTGCCGGTGTTGCCGATGCGGTCGACGGCGAGCTTGATCTGCTTGCCGTACGGCTTGGCGTAGTCCATCGGCACCGAGACCCAGCCGCACTGGATCGGCTTGGCCAGGTTCCAGTCGGCGGGGCAGTCCTGCCAGTCGATGCCGGTCTCCGCGGCCCGGGCGGCGGCGATCGCCACGCCCCTGGCCTCGCGGTCCTTGCCGTGGTGGGTGTCCGCCGTCGCTCTCGCCGTGGGCGCCGCGACGGCGCCGGCTATGAGCGTCGCCGTGACGAGCACTCCGGCCGGACCGAGCGCGGCCGCCCGCCTCTTCGGTCTGCTGTCCCTCAAGTGGGGCCTCCCCGTACGTCGTTGCGATGGGCAGGGGGGATCCTCGCCGCTGTGAGGTAGCTGGGAACAGGGTTCGAGGCCGTTCTTTGCCAATCCGATAACCGGATATTGACACCCCATCAATCGGACGCACTTTTCAGCAGGCCAAGCGCTTCCGGCCCGTCCGGCGTCTGAGGACGAGGCAGTTCAGGCCGAAGGGGGGTCCGGGGACGCAGCCCCCGGGGTGGGGAATGGAAACGGGCGGCGGGGGCGACCCCCCGTCAGGTGTCCGCCCGGGCAGGCCCCACAGCCATCAGCGCCCGCAACCCCTCCCCCAGCGTCCGCTCGGAGATCCCGCCGAACAGCGCCATCTGAGCGGCGAACCCCTGCACCAGCGCGATCATCGCCCGCGCCACAGCGTCCGTGTCCGCGTCCGCGGACATCAGACCGGCGTCCTGGTACCCCTCGGCAACCCTCCCCCAGGCCCTGCGGACGTTGTCGTACCCCTCACCCAGCACAGCCGCCAGTTCGGGACTGCGCGTGGTCTCCGTCCACACCTGGATCATCAGCCGCGGGAACATCCACCCACCGTCGTCCAGAGTGGCCGGCCGCTGCTCCCTCATCCGGGCCAGGGCCCGCGGAACGAGCACGTCCGGGGTGGGCGGCGGACTCTCCTGGGCGGCCTGTTCGAGGATGCCGCGCACCGTGTCGAGCACATCGGTCACGATCGCGGCGATCAGCTCGTCCTTCCCCCGGAAGTACCGGTAGACGGCGCCCGCGGAGAGGTCCGCCTCCTTGAGCACGTCCTGCATCGAGGTGGCGTGGAAGCCGTTGCGGGCGAAGCAGGACGCGGCGCCGTCGAGGATCTGGCGGCGGCGGGCGTCGAGGTGTTCCTGGGATACGCGGGCCATGACCACAATCTAAAACGAACATTCCTTCTTGACAAGGAGCGGACGGAGCGGGACGGTGACGGTGAACCTAAAACGAACGATCCTTCTTTTAGATCGCCGGAGCCCTCATGTCCCTCTCGACACTGTCGCCGCACCGTCGCGTCGTCGCCGTGACACTGCTGATCCCCGCCCTGGTGGCGCTGGCGCTCTGGGCCTTCGCCTGGCCCGCGGCCCGTACGGCGCCCCGCGACCTGCCGCTCGGCGTGGCCGGCCCCACCGCCGCGACCGCACCGGTGGAGCAGCGGCTGGAGCGCCAGGAGGGCGCCTTCGACCTCCACCACTACGCCGACGAGGCCGCCGCCCGGGAAGCGGTCGAGGACCGCGAGGTGTACGGCGCGGTCGTCGTCACCGGGCAGGGACCGAAACTGCTCACCGCGTCCGCCGCGAGCCCGGTCGTGGCCCAGCTGCTGCGACAGGCGGTGACCCAGCAGACCTCGGCCTCCGGCAGCCGGGTCACCACCGTGGACGTGGTGCCCGCCGCCGAGGGGGACCCTCGCGGCGCGGTCCTGAACACGAGCGTGCTGCCACTGGCCCTGGCCGGGATCGGCGCCGGTGCCGCGGTGACGCTGCTGGGGCTGCGCGGCACCCGCGCGGTGGCCGCGCTGGCCGGATCCGCCACCCTGGTCGGCGCGGTGGCCGCGGCGCTTGCGCACAGCTGGCTGGACGCCGTTCCGGGGAACTGGTGGACGGTGGCCGGTACGTTCGCGCTGGCCGCGCTGGCCATGGGGGCGACGGTCGCCGGACTCGCGGCGCTGCTCGGACGGGCGGGCATCGCGCTCGGCGGCTTGGTGATCATGCTGCTCGGCAACCCCTTCTCGGGGGCGTCCTCGGCACCGGAGATGCTGCCCGAGCCGGCCGGGGCGATAGGCCGGTGGCTGCCGCCGGGGGCGGGCGTGTCGCTGCTGCGCTCGGTGTCCTTCTTCGACGGCGCGGCGGCGGCCGGCCCCGCCCTGACGCTGACCTGGTGGGCCGCGCTGGGCCTGGGCGCCGTACTGGTCGGCGGCGCACTGAAGGAACGTACGAGGAACACGCGGTCCGCGTCCGAGCGCGAACCGGCCCCCGTCGGCTGACCGCGGGCCGGCCCCGTCGGCTGCCATCGGCCCGCTCGACGGCCGGCCTCCGGCCGCGTGGAACGACCGTGCGCCCCCGCCGTAGCGGACGGGGGGTGCACGGTTCTGCCGTAAGGGCTTACGAGGTGGCCGTTCCCCGGTGCTCCGCCGCGATGCCGAAGCGCTGCCGTTCGCGGGGAGCGGACGCGACCTCGCGGACACCGGCCACCGTGCTGACCACCTGCTCCTCGGCGGGCTCCGGCGCCTCCCTGAGTTCTTCGAGTCGTCGCAGGTCATCGGCGGAGACAAGGGCGACGAGGGGTTTTCCGTGCCGGGTCACGACGACGCGCTCACCGCCGTACACCACGCGGTTGATGAGGTCGGCGAGCTCAGCCCTGGCTTGGGTAACCGGAATCTCGTAGGCCATGAACCCATCATAACGTCACGTACGTCCTGTACATTTTTTACAGAGACAACCAGACAGGAGGGGCTCTCATGACCCGACCGTCCGCCCGCCACGTCCTGCCCGAGCTCACCGAACGCACGGCATCGGGGAACCGGACGATGGACCCCTACTCGAAGCTGCTCGAGGAGCGGATCGTCATCCTCGGGACACAGGTCGACGAGACCTCCGCGAACGACGTGATGGCGCAGTTCATGTACCTGGAGCACCACTCCCCCGACCGGGACATCTCGCTCTACGTCAACTCCCCCGGCGGCTCCTTCCACGCCATGTCGGCGATCTACGACACGCTGCGCTACGTCTCCTGCGACGTGCAGACGATCTGTCTGGGCCAGGCGGAGGGCGCCGCCGCGCTGCTGCTGGCCGCCGGCACCCCGGGCAAGCGACTGCTGCTGCCCGGTTCCCGCCTGGTGCTCCGTCAGCCCTCCCTCCTGGAGCCGGTCGAGGGACAGACCAGTGATCTGGCGATCCAGGCCGAGGAGTTGACCCGGATCCGGTCACGGATGGAGGAGATCCTGGTCCGGCACACGGGCCGCACCCCGGAGCAGGTCCGGGCGGACATCGAGCGGGACAAGGTTCTCGACGCGCAGGCGGCGGTGGAGTACGGCCTGGCGGACCGGATCGTGCCCGGCCGCAGGAGCCTGTCCCCCGCCTCCGGCGCGAGGTGAGCCGCGGATGCTGCCACCGGAGCTGCCGCCGCTGCCCGCGCTGACCCGCGCGGAGGCCGAGTTGATCGACCGTTACCTCGAGGCCGTCGACCTGCTCGGCCGGGTCAACCCGGCCCTGGGCGGTGACACCTACCGCGGACTGCGCGCGGCTCAGGCGCTGGTCGGCAAGGCCGTCGCGCTGCGCGACGCGCTGACCCTGATGCACCGGCGCGGCGAGAGCGAACTGCACTCCGACACGCTGGCCCGGGCCCTGCGCGTGCTGGACGGCGAACGGCGCACGGCCAGGGTCACGCTGCCGCCGGCCCGCGGCAGTTGACATCCGCGGACCCCGGACGGCGGCCCCGGCCGACGGTGCGCCTCGGCCGGGGTTGAAACGGACCAAACGGCGTACCCCCGTCCGGCGTAGACGAACCTGCTGTTTTCGGGCGCTCGAAGTTGCGCAGCGCGCGTACCGCACGGACGGAACGGTGCTTTCCGCCCCTGGTCCGGGGCTCCCCCGGGTCCTCGGCGAGGGTCCGAACACGGAGGCGTCCACCCGAACGGGTGGTTGGTGAGTAACAACACAAACCCCACGTTCCGTTGGGATTTCGATCGCGCCATGAGCCAAGATCCCTGACTGACGACAAGACCCCGCCGCCGCGGCGGGGCGATCCGGGCGGACGCCGAGTCCTGCCGCCGCCCGGATGACCGGTCGACAGGAGTGGATCGGCAGGAGTGGAGGACCCAAGCACGACGGGCCGCCGGGACGTCAGTTCCGAGCAGTCCTTGGGGTGAAGCCGCACATGTGCGGCCGGGCCACTTCGCCAGCCCGAATCCGACAGGTCATCCTTCACAGGCGGCTGACGAAGGGTTGCGCATGACTGCGCTCAATCGTGTCCCGTCTCTCATGGCCCGGGCCGGCACGGCCTCGGCCCTCACCCTGGCCGCCGTGGGCGGCTCCATCGTGGTCCCCGGAGCCGCCTCGGAGGCGGCCGCCGCGACCTCTGCCACCAAGGCGCTGCGCATCGCCGCCTCCAAGAAGGGATCGCCCTACAAGTGGGGCGCCACGGGTCCGTACAGGTTCGACTGCTCGGGCCTGACGCTGTACTCGTTCAAGAAGGCGGGCAAGAAGCTGCCGCGCACCGCCGCCCAGCAGTACAACAAGACGCGCCACATCTCCGCCGGCAGCCGCAGGGCGGGAGACCTGGTGTTCTTCCATTCGGGCGGCTACGTCTACCACGTCGGCATCTACGCGGGTAAGGGCAAGATCTGGCACGCCCCGAAGACCGGGGACGTGGTGCGCCTGCAGAAGATCTGGACCCGCAGCGTCTCGTACGGCCGGGTGAGGTGACCGCGGCGGGCGGCGGTGCCCCGGGACACCGCCGCCCGCCGCCCGGCTACCGCTCCTGCCGCCTGGCCGCCGTGACCGCTTCGGCGGCCTGGACGGTCCACGGGAGTTCGACCGACACGGTCTTGCCGCCCTCGCGCGTGGGGCGGATCCTGAGCCTGCCGCCGCATTCCGCGGTCAGCCAGCGGATGATGACCAGCCCGCGGCCGTTGTCCTGCTGGACCGCCGCGGGCAGCCGCTTGGGGAACCGCGGGTGGCTGTCCGTGACACCGATGTGCACCCGTTCGTCACGGACCAGGACGACGTCCACGGTGAACGTGGGCGACTGCCCGAACGTGTGCTGCACCGCGTTGGTGGCGAGTTCGGAGACGATCAGCCGGACGGTGTCGCACAGTTCCGCGTCCGCCGGCATGCCCCATTCCTCCAGCGTGCCCACCACATGGGCACGGGCGGCCGAGACCGAGGCTGGATCGCTCGGCAGAGTGACGGATGCTTCCAGATGGTCTGCCATGGCGACGTCGTCCCTTTCCCACGGGACCGCAGTCCGACACGGAGCGGATGGTTCGAGTACGGTCCCGCACTGGTGCTTCGCCGCCAGACTGCCATCCCCGCACGGCGCAGGACGGCGATCCACCAAGATGTGCATATATCTGTCGCTCAAAACGGTGAACTCTGCGACGGGAGACCGTATCCGGGCGACTCGGAAGGAGTAAGGAGAAGTCCATGCAGCACGGTCCCGCGGTGCGCCGCCGGAAACTGGGCGCCGAACTGCGCGCGCTGCGCACCTCGGCGGAACTCACCAGCGGTGAGGCGGCCCGCCTCGCGGGCTGGCACCAGTCGAAGGTGAGCCGGATCGAGACGGGCACGAGCGGGGTGAAACCGGCCGACGTGCGGTTACTGCTCGACGTCTACGGCGTGGCCGACCCGCAGTTGCGGGAGTTGCTGCTGGTGCTGTCGGGCTCCGGTGACGACGACGGACGGCACCACTGGTGGCACGCCTACCGGGGCGTGCTGCCGCCGACCTACCGGGACTTCATCAGCCTGGAGTCGCAGGCGAGCGCGATGCGCACCCTGGAGACCACGGTGATCCCGGGGCTGCTGCAGACGCCGGAGTACGCGCGGGCGGTGACGGAGGCGGCCCTGGAGGACACGTCGGAGGAGCGCCTGGACGCGCTGGTGGAGGTGCGGCTGGCCCGGCAGGACGTGCTGCGGGCGACACCGCCGCTGGAGCTGAGCGCGGTCCTGGACGAGGCGGTGCTGCGCCGGGAGGTCGGCGGTCCCGGCGTGATGGCCCGTCAGCTCGACCGGCTGGTCGAGGCGGCCCGGCTGCCCCAAGTTCGGTTGCAGGTCCTGCCGTTCAGCGCGGGCGCGCACATCGGTGTGACCGGTCCTTTCGTAATCTTTTCATTTTCGCGCACTTCTGATCTGGACGTGGTTGTTCTCGACCACTTGACGAGTAGCCTCCATCTGGAGCGGAAAGAAGACCTCCGGGTGTACTCGGAGGCCTTCGACGCCCTCTCGGTCCACGCCCTTTCACCCGAGGACTCGTTGGATTTCATCGCCGGCACAGCCGCCGGCGCGTAAGGAGGCACGATGCCCGTACCGCCTCGGACCATCCCTTCCGGCCTCGCACTGCGCGATGTGAGGTGGCTGCGCAGCAGCTACAGCACGGGGGCGAACAACTGCGTGGAGACGGCCCGGCCGGCCGCCGGCCCCCTGGCCGGACTGCTCGCCGTGCGCGACTCCAAGGCCCCGGACGGGCCGGCGCTGCTCTTCTCCCCCGCCAGCTGGACGGAGTTCGTGACCGCGGTCGGCTGACGACCCGACCGGTCAGCCCGTCATCGGGCGACGCACGGCCGTGTCCCGCCGACTCATGGCCGCGTCTCGCCGATCACCCGTACAGCGCGTTCGATCTCCGCCCCGGACAGGTCCGCGCGGGCGGTCAGTCTGAGCCGTGAGACGCCGTCGGGCACGGAAGGAGGACGGAAGCAGCCCACGGACAGGCCGGCCGCCCGGCAGTCGGCCGCCCATCGCACGGCCTGCTCCGGGGAAGGGGCGCGCACGGAGACGACCGCGGCGTCCGGACGCACCGCTTCCAGACCCGCGGCCGTCAGCCGGGAGTGCAGTTCCCGCGCCACCTCGCCCGCCCGTGCCGCGCGCCCCGGCTCACGGCGCAGCAGCCGCAGGGCCGCCAGGGCCGCCCCCGCCGCGGCGGGGGCGAGTCCCGTGTCGAAGATGAACGTCCGGGCCGCGTTGACCAGGTGCTCGATCACCCGGGCCGGGCCGAGCACCGCTCCGCCCTGGCTGCCGAGCGACTTGGACAGCGTCACCGTCACGACGACGTCGTCGGCGCCCGCCAGTCCCGCCGCGTGCGGGGCCCCGCGCCCGCCGTCGCCGAGCACACCGAGGCCGTGCGCGTCGTCGAGCACCAGACCCGCGCCGTGCTCCCGGCACGCCTCGGCGAGCCCGGCGAGCGGGGCGGCGTCGCCGTCCACCGAGAACACCGTGTCGGACACCGCGACCGCGGGCCCGTCGTGCCCGCCCAGCGCCTTGCGCACGGCGTCGGGATCGGAGTGCGCCGCGACCTGCGTCGTACCGCGGGCGAGCCGGCAGCCGTCGATCAGCGAGGCGTGGTTGCCCGCGTCGGAGACGATCCTGGAGCCGTGCGGGGCCAGCGCGGTGACGGCGGCGAGGTTGGCCGCGTAGCCGGAGGAGAAGACCAGGGCCGCCTCGAAGCCGCAGAAGGCGGCCAGTTCGCTTTCCAGTTCGGTGTGGAGCCCGGTGGTGCCGGTGACGAGCCGGGAGCCGGTCGCCCCGCCGCCCCAGGTCCGCGCGGCCCGCGCGGCGCCCTCGGTGACCTCCGGATGCCGGGCCAGGCCCAGGTAGTCGTTGCTCGCCAGATCGAGCAGCGGCGTGTCGGCGGCCCGGGGACGCAGGGTGCGTACGAGTCCGGCCCGGCGGCGCAGTTCCGCCTGCTCGTCGATCCAGCCGAACGCCATGGGTCCTCCGGGATTTTTGTAGGCAGTGCACAGACATTAGCGGGAGGCCGGACGGACCACTGTGTGGCGATACCCACACCTCGAAGTGCCTCTGTTGTACGAACTCTCCTTGGCCCGGGCGGGTCGGGTAGGACAGGATCGGCTCTCATGAACCTGCTGAACACGCTGGTGGACAAGGGGCTTCGGCGTGAGACGCCGACCCGCGAGGAAGCTCTGGCCGTGCTGGCCACCTCCGACGACGACCTGCTCGACGTGGTGGCCGCGGCCGGGAAGGTGCGGCGGCACTGGTTCGGCCGACGGGTGAAACTCAACTATCTCGTCAACCTCAAGTCCGGCCTGTGCCCGGAGGACTGCTCCTACTGTTCCCAGCGGCTCGGCTCCAAGGCCGACATCCTGAAGTACACCTGGCTCAAGCCGGACCAGGCGTCGCAGGCGGCCGCCGCCGGTCTCGCGGGCGGCGCCAAGCGGGTGTGCCTGGTGGCCAGCGGCCGGGGTCCGACCGACCGTGACGTGGACCGGGTCTCCGACACCATCAAGGCCATCAAGGAGCAGAACGAGGGCGTCGAGGTGTGCGCCTGTCTCGGGCTGCTCTCCGACGGCCAGGCGGAGCGGCTGCGCGAGGCGGGCGCGGACGCCTACAACCACAACCTCAACACGTCCGAGTCGACGTACGGGGACATCACGACCACCCACACGTACGCCGACCGGGTGGACACGGTGCGGAAGGCGCACGCCGCCGGTCTGTCGGCCTGCTCGGGTCTGATCGCCGGCATGGGCGAGTCCGACGAGGACCTGGTCGACGTGGTCTTCTCGCTGCGGGAGCTGGACCCGGACTCGGTGCCGGTCAACTTCCTGATCCCGATGGAGGGCACGCCGCTCGCCAAGGAGTGGCACCTCACCCCGCAGCGCTGCCTGCGCATCCTGGCGATGACACGGTTCGTCTGCCCGGACGTCGAGGTGCGGATCGCCGGCGGCCGTGAGGTGCACCTGCGCACGATGCAGCCGCTCGCGCTGCACCTGGCCAACTCGATCTTCCTCGGCGACTACCTCACCAGCGAGGGCCAGGCCGGCAAGACGGACCTGGAGATGATCGCGGACGCCGGGTTCGAGGTGGAGGGCACCGGCGAGGTGACGCTGCCCGAGCACCGCGCGGGCGGCGGCTGCGGCTCCCACGAGGGCGGCGGCGCGTGCGGTCCGGCGACCGCGGACTCCTGTGGGAGTGCACCCGAGGAGCCCCGTACGGACCTGGTCGCCGTGCGCCGCCGGGGAGCCGGAACGGACCTCGCGCCCAATGCCTGAGCGGTCCGTCGCCGAGCTGCTGGATCTCGACCGGCGGCATGTCTGGCACCCGTACGGGCCCATGCCGGGCCGTCAGGAACCGCTCGTCGTGGAGTCGGCGAGCGGGGTGCGGCTGAGACTCGCCGACGGCTCGGGCGAACTGGTCGACGGGATGTCGTCCTGGTGGTCGGCGATCCACGGCTACAACCACCCGGTGCTCAACGAGGCCGCGCGCGGGCAGTTGGAGCGGATGAGCCATGTGATGTTCGGCGGGCTCACCCACGAGCCCGCCGTGCGGCTGGCGAAGCTCCTTGTCGACATGTCGCCGGACGGCCTGGAGCATGTGTTCCTCGCCGACTCCGGGTCGGTGTCGGTCGAGGTCGCGGTGAAGATGTGCCTGCAGTACTGGCGTTCGCTGGGCCGGCCGGAGAAGCGGCGGCTGCTGACCTGGCGGGGCGGCTACCACGGCGACACCTGGCAGCCGATGTCGGTGTGCGACCCCGAGGGCGGGATGCACGAGCTGTGGTCCGGGGTGCTGCCGCGCCAGGTCTTCGCGGACGCGCCGCCGGCCGGGTACGAGGAGGAGTACGCCGAGCACCTGCGGTCGACGATCGAGCGGCACGCCGGTGAGCTGGCCGCGGTGATCGTGGAGCCGGTGGTGCAGGGCGCGGGCGGGATGCGGTTCCACTCCCCCGCGTATCTGCGGGTGCTGCGCGAGGCGTGCGACGCGCACGGCGTGCTGCTGGTGTTCGACGAGATCGCGACCGGGTTCGGGCGTACGGGCGCCCTGTTCGCGGCGGAGCACGCGGCGGTGACGCCGGATGTGATGTGTGTGGGCAAGGCGCTGACCGGCGGTTATCTGACCATGGCGGCGACGCTGTGCACCGCGCGGGTGGCCGAGGGCATCTCACGCGGTGAGGTGCCGGTGCTGGCGCACGGGCCGACGTTCATGGGCAATCCGCTGGCGGCGGCCGTGGCCTGCGCCTCCGTCGAGCTGCTGCTCGGCCAGGACTGGCGCGCGGAGGTCAAGCGGATCGAGGCGGGCCTGCGGGAGGGGCTGGCGCCGGCGGCCGGGCTGTCCGGGGTGCGGGACGTGCGGGTGCTCGGTGCCATCGGGGTGGTCCAGCTCGATCACGCCGTCGACCTGCGGGCGGCCACGGAGGCCGCCGTGCGCGAGGGCGTGTGGCTGCGGCCTTTCCGCGATCTGATCTACACCATGCCGCCGTACGTCACGGGTGACGCGGACGTGGCGCGCATCGCCCGCGCGGTGTGCGCGGCGGCGAAGGAGGGATGACATGCCGGTGATGGTGATCACGGGCACGGGCACCGAGGTCGGCAAGACGGTGGTGACGGCCGCCCTCGCCGCGACGGCGCTGGCGGCCGGCCGGTCGGTGGCGGTGCTCAAAGCGGCGCAGACGGGTGTGCTTCCGACGGAGGCCGGGGACGCCGAGGAGGTCGCGCGGCTCGCCGGTGCGGTGACGACGGCCGAACTGGCCCGGTACCCGGATCCGCTGGCACCGGCCACGGCGGCCCGCCGGGCCGGCCGGGCGCCGGTGCATCCGCACGAGGTCGCGGAGCGGGCCGCCAAGCTGGCCACGGAGCACGACCTGGTGCTGGTGGAGGGCGCGGGCGGGCTGCTCGTACGGTTCGACGCGGCCGGCGGGACGCTGGCGGACGCGGCGGCGCTGCTGGCCGCGCCGGTGCTGGTGGTGGCGTCGGCCGGGCTCGGCACCCTGAACGTGACGGAGCTGACGGCCCGTGAACTGCGCGGGCGGGGGCTGGACCTGGCGGGTGTGGTGATCGGCAGCTGGCCCGCCGAGCCGGACCTGGCCTCGCGGTGCAACCTGCTGGACCTGCCGGACGTGACCGGTGCCCCGCTGCTGGGCGCCGTACCGGCCGGGGCGGGCGCGCTGGATCCCGCCGGGTTCCGGGCCTCGGCACCGCACTGGCTGGCGCCCCGGCTCGAGGGGACCTGGGACGCGGAGACGTTCCGGGTGCGCGAGGCGCCCTGACGGCGAGCAGGGGGGGTGTGGATCGTCGGTTCGGGGGAGAATCGCCGTAGGCCCGTTCCGGGGGAGGTCCTCATGCAGCTACGGTCCGGCCGGTCCACGAAGGTGCAGCGGGATGCCGTGCACCATCCGGTGTTCGCGCGGTACTACGCCCGGCTCAGCGTCGCCGCCGAGACCCGCGCGGGGATGGCCCAGGTGCGGCGCGGACTGCTCGGCGGGCTGTCCGGCCGGGTGATCGAGGTCGGCGCGGGCAACGGTCTGAACTTCGCGCACTATCCGGGCACCGTCTCGGAGATCGTCGCCATCGAACCGGAGCGGGAGCTGCGGGCGCTGGCCGTGGAGGCCGCACTGCGCGCCCAGGTGCCGGTGGATGTGGCGCCGGGTACGGCGGAGGCGCTGCCGGTCAAGAGCGAGGCGTTCGACGCGGCGGTGCTCTCGCTGGTGCTGTGCAGCGTCCGGGACGTGCCGCGGGCGCTCGCGGAGCTGCGGCGGGTGCTGCGGCCGGGCGGCGAGGTGCGGTTCTTCGAGCACGGCCAAGGCGGCGGCCGGGTCATGCACCTCACCCAGCGGGCGCTGGACCGCACGGTGTGGCCGCCGCTGGCCGGCGGCTGCCATGTGGCGCGGGACCCGGTCGGCGCACTGCGTCGGGCGGGGTTCGAGCTCGGCCCCTACCGGCGGATGCTGATGCCGGACAAGGGGCCGGCGCTGCCCACCTCGTACTGCGTCATGGGCACCGCGTGGCGGCCGACGGACGACGCGGCGGCCGACGGGAGCTGATCACTCGCACCAGCGGCGCAGCTCGGCGGCGATGTCGTCCACGGTCGCCTCGCCGTCCTTGACCAGGCGGGCCAGATCGCGCACCTGTTCCGGCGAGGTGACGACCTTCAGACCGCTGGCGACGAGATAGGCGTACGCGACGGCGGAGGCGAACAGGGCGTTGGAGCGCTCCAGCGCGGGGACGTGGATCAGCAGCTGGAGGAGCGAGGCGGCGCGGGCGTGCGGACTGTCGTAGACGGGGACGTCGAATATCTCGGCCTCGTGGCGTGCGACGGCGGCGACGAGGGCGCCCCAGTCGGTGACCTGGGGGTCCCCCGGGGTCTGCCGCTCGGCGAGCATGAGCAGCCACGCGAGGTCGATGCGCAGGTCGTTCAACGGCTCAGCGGCGACCTTCGCGCGTGCCTTCACGCATGCCTTCGCGCTCCTTGCCGAATTCTTCGGCGAAGACGCTCTCGTACTGCTTCATGAAGTCGGCGGCGGCCTCGACGAAGGCGCGACCCGCCTCGCCGGTGTCCTGCCGGACCAGTTCCTCGATGTAGCGGTTGACGCTCATCCCGCGCGCCAGGGCACGTTCCCGCGCCGCGCGGGCGGTGCCCTCGTCCACGCGCACGTTCAGCTGGGTCTTCGCCATGCCTCGAAGCTAGCGCCGGGGTGCTAGCAGCGGCAAGTGCCTCGGCGGGACCGAGGAACGCGAAGAACGTGTCCCTTACATCGGTATCGGGGACCTGCACCCACGGGGGATACCGGCTGTGGGCCGGATCACACTACCCTCGGCGCGACGAGCACGACTGACGTCCACTCGGAGGAGGCGGCCTTGTCCACACCTGCTGCGGAGCACGCCCCGGGCCTCGCGTCGGCCGACGGGATCGCGGCCCGCGCCCGCGGCCTGACCAAGGCGTACGGCTCGGGCGAGACGACCGTGCTCGCCCTGGATTCGGTGGACGTGGACATAGTGCGCGGACGGTTCACCGCGGTCATGGGGCCGTCGGGGTCCGGGAAATCCACGCTCATGCACTGTCTGGCGGGGCTCGACACCGTTTCCGCCGGACAGGTGTGGTTGGGAGACACCGAGATAACGGGTCTGAAGGACCGTGAGCTGACCCGGCTGCGGCGGGACCGGATCGGTTTCATGTTCCAGTCGTTCAACCTCATCCCGACGCTGAACGCGCGGGAGAACATCACCCTGCCCATGGACATCGCGGGCCAGAAGGCCGATGAGAAGTGGCTGGACCAGGTCATCGACACGCTCGGCCTGCGGGACCGGCTCAAGCACCGGCCCGCGCAACTGTCGGGCGGCCAGCAGCAGCGCGTGGCCTGCGCCCGGGCGCTGGCCTCCCGCCCCGAGCTGATCTTCGCGGACGAGCCGACCGGCAACCTCGACTCCCGCGCGGGGCTCGAAGTGCTCGGCTTTCTGCGCGAGGCCGTGGACTCGCTCGGACAGACCGTCGTGATGGTCACGCACGACCCGGGCGCCGCCGCCCACTCCGACCTGGTGCTCTTCCTCGCGGACGGCCGGATCGTGGACGAGATGCGCCGGCCCACGGCGGAGTCGGTGCTGGAGCGGATGAAGCGCTTCGACGTGCTCCGCGCCCCCGCGGACACCGCCGGCGGCGCGGACGAGCCGACGCCCGGGAAGGACTGACGCCGTGCTGAGGGCGACTCTGCGGAGCTTCCTCGCGCACAAGGGCCGGCTGCTGCTGTCCGCGCTGGCCGTCGTCCTGTCCGTGGCGTTCGTCGCGGGCAGCCTGATCTTCTCCGACACGGTCTCCCGTACCTTCGACCGGCTGTTCGCCTCCACGTCCGCCGATGTGACCGTGGCGCCCCCGGAGGACCTGGAGTCGTCGGTGCCCACGGGAGCCGTCCGGACGGTCCCGGCCTCGCTCGCCCAGGAGCTGTCCCGCGTCGACGGCGTCGAGTCTGCGCGCCCGGACGTCGAGGTCGACAACATCACGGTCGTCGACAGCGACAACGAGTCGGTGGGGCCGACCACGGGCGCGCCGACCCTCGCGGTGGACTGGTACGTCAGCGAGCGCAGTGTGGTGGAGCTGACCTCCGGCCGCACCCCGCGCGGCGACGGCGAGGCGGTGCTGGACGCGGACACGGCCGACGTCAAGGACGTCGGGATCGGGGACACGCTGTCCGTGCAGGCACAGCCGGGCACGTTCCGCGTGGAGGTCGTCGGGATCGCCACGTTCACCACCACGAATCCCGGTGCGGCGCTGGTCTTCCTCGATCCCGAGGTGGCGGCCACCAGACTGCTGGGCTCGGCGGACCGGGCCACGAGCGTCTCCCTCGACGCGGCGCCGGGCGTGACCGACGCGGAGCTGAAGCGCCGGGTCACCGCGGCGCTCGGCGACGGCGGCTACGAGGTGAGGACGGCGGACGAGCTGGCCGAGACGGCCGCCGACGAACTCGGCGGATTCCTCGACGTGATCAAGTACGTGATGCTCGGCTTCGCCGGGATCGCGGTCCTCGTGGGCGTCTTCCTGATCGTCAACACCTTCTCGATGCTGATCGCCCAGCGGACCCGCGAACTCGGCCTGCTGCGAGCGCTGGGCGCCGACCGCAGGCAGGTACGCCGGTCGGTGCTGACCGAGGCGGTGCTGCTCGGTCTGGTCGGCTCCACGCTGGGTCTGGCGGCCGGCGTCGGGCTCGCCTTCGGGCTGATCCGGCTCATGGGCGTGTTCGGCATGAACCTGAAGACCACGGAGATGGTCGTCGGCTGGACCACACCCGTCACGGCGTACGTCGTCGGCGTGGGCGTCACCTTCGTCGCGGCGTATCTCCCGGCCCGCCGCGCGGCGGGCGTGTCGCCGATGGCCGCACTGGCCGACGCGGAGACCGCCGGGGTGGGACGGCCGCTGCGGACCCGCGCGGTGGTGGGTTCCGTGGTCGGCGTGATCGGCGCGGCCGCGCTGGTGGGCTGCGTACTCGCCGGTGAGACCTCCTCGGCGGCCTCGCTGCTGGGGCTCGGTGTCGTCCTCACCCTGATCGCGACCGTCATCGCCGGTCCGCTGCTGGTGCGGCCGGTGATCCGGGTGCTGGGCGGGGCCTTCCCCGCTCTGTTCGGCCCGGTCGGCCGGATGAGCCAGCGCAACGCCCTGCGCAATCCCCGCCGTACCGGCGCGACCGCCGCCGCGCTGATGGTGGGGCTCGCCCTGGTCGGCGGGATGTCGGTGGCCAGCGCCTCGATGTCCCGGTCCTTCGACGAGCAGATCGACAAGACGCTGGGCGCCGACTTCGTGCTGCAGAACGCCAACTTCGTGCCGTTCTCCCAGGAGATCACCGACCGGGTGCGGGACACGGAGGGCGTGGGGCTGGTCGTGCGCCAGCGGTTCGCGCCGGTGGCGGTACGGCTGCCGGACGGGGAGCGGATCGAGACCACCGCCGCCGGGTACGACGACCGGGCGGACGAGGTCGCGCGCGTGACGTACGCGAGCGGCGACACGGCGGCCGCGCTGGCGGACGGCAACATCGCCATGGACGCGGACTTCGCCGAGGAGCACGGCGTCCGCATGGGCGGCACGCTCCCGGTCGAGTTCCCCGGCGGCCGGAGCACCGAACTGACGGTGGCCGCCCTCACCGACATGGAGGGCGGTGAGGGCTTCGGGATGCGGGGCGGGCTGGTCTTCGGCATCGCGACGGTCGAGGAGTACGTGCCCGGCGGGCAGGACTCCGCGCTGTACGTCAACGCGGCCGCCGGGACGGGCGTGGACGAGCTGCGCGACCGGCTGGAGACGACGCTGGAGCCGTATCCGCAGGTGCAGGCCCGTGACCAGGCCGACTACAAGGAGCTGGTGCACGACCAGATCGCCGTCCTGCTGTACCTCGTGTACGCCCTGCTGGGGCTGGCGATCGTCATCGCGGTGCTGGGCGTGGTCAACACCCTGGCGCTGTCGGTGGTGGAGCGCACGCGCGAGATCGGTCTGCTGCGGGCGA
The DNA here is from genome assembly GCF_001905725.1 of Streptomyces sp. CB02400. Lineage (GTDB taxonomy): Bacteria > Actinomycetota > Actinomycetes > Streptomycetales > Streptomycetaceae > Streptomyces > Streptomyces atrovirens. Next base: position 107,329 of record NZ_LIWB01000009.1, on the reverse strand, counting down.
TCGGCCTGGCCCGGCGGCAGTTGCGGCGGATGATCCGGCTGGAGTCGGTGGTGATCGCCGTGTTCGGCGCGGTGCTGGGACTCGCACTGGGGCTGGTCTGGGGCCTGTGCGTCCAGCAGGTCCTCGCCCTCCAGGGCATGACCGCCCTCGCCGTCCCCTGGGGCACCATCGCGGCGGTCGTCATCGGCTCGGCGGTGGTGGGCATCGCTGCGGCCCTCCTGCCGGCCCTGCGGGCGTCCCGGATGAACGTACTGGAGGCCATCGCGCACGAGTAGCTCCGCGCGGGTGCGGGCGTCCTCCGTCCGGGGGGCGCCTCCAGTAACCCCGCGCGAGTGCGGGTACGGGGCCTCCTCCACGGCCGGCGGCCCGGTGAGCCGCAGTGGCACCGCACGCATGCGGGTGCGGGCGCCCCCGGCCGCCCGTCCGGGGCATCTCCCGTAGCCCCACGCGGATGCGGGTACGGGGCCTGCTCCACGGCCGGCGGCCCGGTGAGCCGCAGTGGCACCGCACGCATGCGGGTGCGGGCGCCCCCGGCCGCCTCTCCGGGGAACCGTCTCCCGTAGCCCCGCGCGGATGCGGGTGCGGGACCTGCTCCACGGTCAGCAGGCCGGTGAGCCGCAGTAGCACCGCGCGCGAGCGCGGGGCTTCCGCGCGGTGCGGTCGGCAGGACGAGTCGCCGCGCGGGTCGTGCCGGACTCGCGGCCTCCGCACGGCAGCGGTCGCACCGGCGCACGGTTCGTGTGGACGCGCGGCGCCGCGCGGGAGCCGCCGGGCCAGGGCCGGCAGCGGCCGACCGGCCACCACGCGCCGGTACGCCGGGCACGCCCACGGCGGGTCGCGCCGGACGAGCGCACCCGCAGCCCGGCGCACCCGCGGAGCCGTCGTCGGACACGTTCCGCGCGGGACCCCGGAGACCCGTGCGGAGCGGAGCGGACCACCCGGCACGACGAGACGCGGCCGAGTGGTCCGGATCGTGGAATGTCGTGTCGTGCGGGAGCACGCGTGCTGTGATCACCGCATGACCGAGCTGCGTATACGGGCCGCGACGCCCGAGGATCTCGACACCGTGCTGGCCTTCTGGAAGGTGGCCGCCGAGGGCACGAGCATCAGTGACGACCGGGACGGCGTGGAGCGGCTGGTCGCCCGCGATCCCGAGGCACTGATCCTCGCGGAGAGCGGCGGTGAGCTGGCCGGCACGGTGATCGCGGGCTTCGACGGCTGGCGGTGCCATCTCTACCGGCTGGCGGTGCACCCGGACCGCCGCCGTCGGGGCATCGCCTCCGCGCTGCTGACCGCCGCGGAGGAGCGGTTCGTACGGCTCGGCGGGCGCCGCGCGGACGCGATGGTGCTCGAGAGCAACGAGACCGCCCACCATGCATGGGGCACCGCCGGGTACGCGCGGGAGGAACGCTGGCGGCGCTGGGTGAAGCCCCTCACCGGGTGATCCACAGTCCGACAGCACGCCTTTGCCGATCCTTTACCCTTGGAGGGCCACTCGGTCCTCCATGAAAGGTTGTGTGCGTCCGCCCATGGGCGAGCCTCCCGGTCCGCGACATCGCGCATCTGTTCCCGTCCTGTCCGACCATGGGACAGAGGTGACCCGATGACCGAAGTGCTCCTCCTCCTGGTGGCGATCCTGCTCTCGCTCGCCTGCGGCGCCTTCGTCGCGGCCGAGTTCTCCCTCACCACGGTCGAGCGGGCCGAGCTGGAGCGGGCCGTCGAACGCGGCGAGCGGGGGGCCGCGGGCGCCCTCAAGGCCGTACGGAACCTGACCTTCCAGCTCTCCGGCGCGCAACTCGGCATCACGGTCACGAACCTGGTGGTCGGCATGCTGGCCGAACCGTCGATCGCCGCGCTGATCGCGGGCCCGCTGGAGGACGTCGGCGTCTCCGGTTCGGTGGCGAGCTCCCTCGCCCTGGTGATCGGCACGGCCCTGTCGACGGTGTTCCTGATGGTGGTCGGCGAGCTGGTGCCCAAGAACTGGGCGATCTCCTCGCCACTGGCCGTCGCCAGACGGGTGGGCAACGCGCAGCGCTGGTTCAGCGCCGCCTTCCGCCCGTTCATCACACACCTGAACAACACGGCCAACCGCATCGTGCGCCGCATCGGCGTGGAGCCCGCCGAGGAGCTGGAGTCCGCGCGCGGGCCGCAGGAGCTCGCGGCGCTCGCCCGGCACTCCGCCCGGGAGGGCGCCCTGGAGCCGGACACCGCCGAGCTCTTCGTCCGCACGCTGAACCTCGCCGACCTCACCGCCGAGAACGTGATGACACCGCGCGTCCAGGTCATCGCGCTGGAGGTACACGCCACGTGTGAGGACGTGGCCAACGTGACCCGGGCGACCGGGCTGTCCCGGTTCCCCGTCTACCGCGACACCCTCGACGCGGTCGTCGGCACCGCGCACGTCAAGGACGTACTGGCACTGCCCGCGGAGCGCCGCGCCCGGGTGCCCGTGTCGGAGCTGATGCGCGAGCCGCTGCTGGTCCCCGGGTCGCTCACCGTCGACCGTCTCCTCGACCGGCTCTCCGGGCGGCGCACCATGGCCGTGGTGATCGACGAGTACGGCGGCACGGCCGGCGTGGCCACGCTGGAGGACATCGTCGAGGAGGTCGTCGGCGAGGTCCGCGACGAGCACGACCCGCACGAGACCCCCGACCTGGCCCGGGCCGGCACCGACGAGAGCGGGCGCGCGCTGTTCTCGGCCGACGGCTTCGCGCGGGTGGACCAGCTCGCCCGGGTCGGTCTGCGCGCGCCGGAGGGTCCGTACGAGACCCTCGCCGGACTCGTGGCGGCCGAGCTGGGCCGGATACCGGCCGCCGGCGACACCTTCGAGGTCGCCGGCTGGCGCCTGGACGTGGTGGACGCCACCGGCCGCCGCGCGGCACGCGTCCTGCTGCACGCGCCCCTGGACGACCGGCACGCGACGGAACAGCGGACGACGGAACGGCGGACGGCCGGGACCACGGACGACAGGGGGGCACGGCGATGACCGTCGTACAGCTGCTGATCGGTCTGGCGACGCTGGTCGTCAACGCCTTCTTCGTCGGCGCCGAGTTCGCGCTGATCTCGGTCCGCCGCAGCCAGATCGAGCCGTACGCCGACAAGGGCGACCGGCGCGCGAAGAGCGTGCTGTGGGGTCTGGAGCACGTGTCCGCGCTGATGGCGGCCGCGCAGCTCGGCATCACGCTGTGCACGCTGGTCCTCGGCGTCGTCGCCGAGCCGGCCATCGCGCATCTGCTGGAACCGGTGTTCCACGCGGTGGGTGTCCCGGAGGGCGCGGGGCACGCGGTGTCGTTCGTGATCGCGCTGGCGCTCGCGACGTATCTGCACATGCTGCTCGGCGAGATGGTGCCGAAGAACATCGCGCTCGCCGAGCCGGTGCGCAGCGCCCTGGTGCTGGGTCCGCCGCTGGTGGCGCTGTCCCGCGCGCTGCGCCCGGTGATCTTCACGATCAACGCGTTCGCCAACACGCTGCTGAAGCTGCTGCGGGTGAAGACACGGAACGAGGTCGTCGCGTCCTTCTCGGACGCCGAGCTGGCCCAGATCGTGAAGGACTCCGGCGAGGCGGGTCTCATCGACGACCGCGCGCTCGAACGGCTGCACGACGCGCTGGAGCTGGGCCGGCGGCCCGTGCGGGACGTGGTGATGCCGCTGGAGGACGTGGTCTACGCGAGCGTGGGGGTCACCCCGGAGGAGCTGGAGCGGCTGTCGGCGGAGTCCGGGTTCTCCCGCTTCCCGGTGGTGGACGGGCAGCGGCGCATCGTCGGCTACCTGCATGTGAAGGACGCCCTCGACGCCTCACCGCGGGACCTGCCGTTCCGGCCGGGCGACATGCGGCCCATCGCGCGGGTGCGGGAGAGCACGCCGATGGACGACGTCCTCACCGCCATGCGGAGCAGCCGTACGCATCTGGCGGCCGTCCTCGGGACCGACGGGCGGCTGGCCGGTCTTGTGACCATGGAGAACGTGCTGCAGGAGCTGTTCGGGCAGCGGACCTGAGCACGGGGAAGGGCGACCGACCGACGGGTATGTGCCACGGGATACCATCTGTGTCGCCATGCAGACTGATCCCACTTCCCCCTACAGCAGCCTCGTCGCCCTCGGTGACTCCTTCACCGAGGGCATGTCGGACCTCCTCCCCGACGGCACCTACCGGGGCTGGGCCGACCTCCTCGCCGCGCGGATGGCGGCCACCACGCCCGGTTTCCTGTACGCCAACCTCGCGGTGCGCGGCAAGCTGATCCAGCAGATCGTCGACGAGCAGGTCGAGGTCGCCGCCGCCATGCGGGCCGACGTCGTCACCCTGGTCGGCGGGCTCAACGACACCCTGCGGCCCAAGTGCGACATGGGGAGGGTGCGGGATCTGCTGACCGAGGCCGTGGAGCGGCTGGCGCCGCACTGCGGGCAGCTGGTGCTGATGCGCAGCCCCGGCCGGCAGGGGCCGGTCCTGGAGCGCTTCCGCCCGCGCATGGAGGCGCTGTTCGAGTGCGTCGACGAGCTCGCCGAGAAGCACGGCGCGCTGGTCGTCGACCTGTACGGGGCTCCGTCGCTCGCCGACCCCCGGCTGTGGGACGTGGACCGGCTGCACCTGACCGCGGACGGGCACCGCAGGGTCGCGGAGGCGGTCTGGCAGACGCTGGGCCACGCACCGGAGGACCCCGAGTGGCATCTGCCCCCGGAGGCGACGCTGCCGCCGCGCTGGGTGGCCCGGCGGGTCGCGGACGCCCGGTTCGCGCGGCAGCACCTGCTGCCGTGGATCGGCCGTCGCCTCACCGGCCGCTCCTCGGGCGACGGTCTGCCGCCGAAGCGGCCCGAGCTGCTGCCGTACGAGGGCCTGTAGCGCCGCCTTGTGCTTTCCTCCAGGCCACCCGGTGGCGCCGGCCTGCAGGAATCGCCAGTAGACTCCCTGTACGTGACTGCTGCGCCCGCCAAGCCCCGTATCCCGAACGTCCTCGCCGGACGCTACGCCTCCGCCGAGCTCGCCACGCTCTGGTCCCCCGAGCAGAAGGTGAGGCTGGAGCGGCAGCTCTGGCTCGCCGTGCTGCGGGCCCAGAAGGACCTCGGGATCGAGGTGCCCGACACGGCGATCGCCGACTACGAGCGTGTCCTCGACACCGTCGACCTGGCCTCGATCGCCGAGCGCGAGAAGGTCACCCGGCACGACGTGAAGGCGCGGATCGAGGAGTTCAACGACCTCGCCGGGCACGAGCACGTGCACAAGGGGATGACCTCCCGCGACCTCACCGAGAACGTCGAGCAGCTCCAGATCCGGCTCTCGCTGGAGCTGATCCGCGACCGCGCGGTCGCCGTGGCGGCACGGCTGGGCAAGCTGGCCGGTGAGTACGGCGAGCTGGTCATGGCCGGCCGTTCGCACAACGTGGCCGCGCAGGCCACCACCCTCGGCAAGCGGTTCGCCACCGCCACCGACGAGCTGCTCGTCGCGTACGGCCGGGTGGAGGAGCTGCTGGGCCGCTACCCGCTGCGCGGCATCAAGGGCCCGGTCGGCACCGCGCAGGACATGCTGGACCTGCTCGGCGGCGACGCGGGCAAGCTCGCGGAGCTGGAGCGGCGGATCGCCGGGCACCTGGGCTTCTCGCAGGCGTTCACGAGCGTCGGCCAGGTCTACCCGCGCTCGCTGGACTACGAGGTCGTCACCGCGCTGGTGCAGCTCGCCGCCGCGCCGTCGTCGCTGGCGAAGACGATCCGGCTGATGGCCGGGCACGAGCTGGTCACCGAGGGCTTCAAGCCGGGCCAGGTCGGCTCGTCCGCGATGCCGCACAAGATGAACACCCGCTCCTGCGAGCGCGTCAACGGCCTGATGGTGATCCTGCGCGGCTACGCCTCGATGACCGGCGAGCTGGCCGGCGACCAGTGGAACGAGGGCGACGTGTCCTGCTCGGTGGTGCGCCGGGTCGCACTGCCGGACGCGTTCTTCGCGCTGGACGGCCTGCTGGAGACGTTCCTGACGGTGCTCGACGAGTTCGGTGCCTTCCCGGCGGTCGTGGCCCGCGAGCTGGACCGCTACCTGCCGTTCCTCGCCACCACCAAGGTGCTGATGGGCGCCGTGCGCGCGGGCGTCGGCCGCGAGGTCGCGCACGAGGCGATCAAGGAGAACGCCGTCGCCACCGCCCTCGCCATGCGGGAGCGGGGCGCCGAGCGCAACGACCTCCTCGACAAGCTCGCCGCCGACGAGCGGCTGCCGCTCGACCGCGCGGAGCTGGAGGCGCTGATGGCGGACAAGCTGTCCTTCACCGGCGCCGCGGGCGACCAGGTCGCCACCGTGGTCGGCCGCGTCGACGAGATCGTCAAGCAGCACCCGGAGGCCGCCGGGTACACCCCCGGGGCGATCCTCTGACGCGCTTCACCCAGGAGGAGCTTCAGGCCGCCCGCGACCGTCTCGTACCGGACGTGGTCGCGGACGGCCTGCGCGTGCTGTTCTGCGGCATCAACCCCGGTCTGATGACGGCCGCGACCGGCCACCACTTCGCCCGCCCCGGCAACCGCTTCTGGCCGGCGCTGCACCGCTCCGGTTTCACGCCCCGGCTGCTGCTGCCGTCCGAGCAGCGGGAGCTGCTGTCGTACGGGCTCGGGATCACCAATGTGGTGGCCCGGGCGACCGCGCGGGCCGACGAGCTGAGCGCCGAGGAGTACCGGGAGGGCGGGCGGCTGCTCGCCCTGAAGGTGGCCCGGCTGCGGCCGCGGTGGCTGGCCGTGGTGGGGGTCACCGCGTACCGCGCGGCGTTCGACGACCGGAAGGCGCGGGTCGGGCCGCAGGAGCGGACCATCGGCGACACCCGCGTGTGGGTGCTCCCCAATCCGAGCGGGCTGAACGCGCACTGGACGCCGGCGGCGCTGGCGGAGGAGTTCGGCCGGCTGCGGGAGGCCGCGGCCGGGCGGTGACGGCCGGTGGTCAGCGCGGGGGTGTCTCCGTGACCACCGCCAGCAGCTGGACCGCGTCGCCCGGGTCCCGGTCGGCGACCGCCACGGCGACCCAGCGGCCGGTGCCCTGCACCTCCCACACCCGGGCCACGCCGGCGCGGGCGCCGAGCCAGGCCCACGGCTCGGGCGTCTCCTCCCGCTCGGTGCGCGGGTTCCAGGGGTCGGTGTCCCCCCAGCGGGAGGCCAGCACCTCGTACACGGCGTCGTGGTCCTTCTCGAACCGGTCCACCGTGACCGCCCGCCGCGCGGGGTCCCCGTCCGGGCCGCCATCGGTCTCCAGTACGGCGACATGGTGGCCCGGCCCCCCGAAGCCGACGTCCGACGGGCCGTGCTCCGCCGGGAAGGGGCGGAAGCACAGCTCGTCGATGAGGGCGATGTGCCGGGCGATGTTCACGGGTCCAGTAAACCCGTCGGCACGGCCGGGCGGCGGGGCGTCGGCCGACTTCCGGTCAGGCGTCCCGGCGGCGCAGGCTCCACGCCCCGGCCACCAGCGCGGCGGCCGTCCACAGCGCGGTGACCGCCAGTCCCGACCAGGGGCCCGGTGTTCCGTCGTGGGTCTCGTACAGGACCACCTGTCCGGCCCGGTCGGGCAGGAAGTCGGCGACGGTGCCGGCCGCGTCGCCGATCACGAAGGACACGACGAGGATGAAGGGGATCAGCACGGACAGCGTGGCCGCTCCGCTGCGCAGCAGGGTCGCGAGGCCCGCGGCGAACAGGGCCATCAGCGTGAGGTAGACGGCGCAGCCCACGACGCCCCGGATCTGCTCGGCCGGGGTGAGGCCGCTCGCCGCCTCGCCGAGCCCCGCCCGTGCCACGAGGAGAGCGGCGAGGGAGGTCAGCAGGCTCACGACCAGCGTGGGGACGGCGATCGCCGTGGCCTTCGCGGCGAACCAGCGTCCGCGCCGCGGGACCGCGGCCAGTGAGAGCCGCAGGGCGCCGTTGTGGTACTCCGCCGATACGGCCATGGCGCCGAAGGAGATGGCGGCGATCTGGCCCAGTGTGACACCGGACAGGGCCGTGAACAGCGGGTCGAGGTCCGGGTCCGGCGTGCCGTCCACTCCGGCGATGGCGGAGAACGCCGTGGTCGCGGCGAACAGCGCGAACAGGGCGCCGGGGAGCGAGCGGACGGTGCGGATCTTCAGCCACTCGGCGTTGAGCACGGGTGCGAACTGCATGGTCAGGCCTCCTGGGGCTGTGCGGCGAACTCGGTCTCGGCGGCGGTCAGGTCCAGATAGGCCTGTTCCAGCGTGCCCCCGTCCGCGGTGAGTTCGAGGATCGGCACCCCGGCGGCGGAGGCGAGGCGTCCGATGTCGTCCACGCGCGCGTCCGGCACGGTCCAGTGGCCGCCCGGATGTTCCACGGCGTCGTGACCGTGCCCGGCGAGGACGCTCTTGAGGGCGGTGGGGTCGGAGGTGCGGATCCGGACCGTGGGGCACACGCGCGCGTCGATGAACTCCCGCATCGGGGTGTCGGCGAGGAGCCGGCCCCGTCCGAGGACGACGAGGTGGTCGGCGAAGGAGGCGGTCTCGTTCATCAGATGGCTGGAGACCAGGACGGTCCGCCCCTCGTCCGCGAGCCGGCGCAGCAGGGTGCGGATCCACACGATGCCTTCGGGGTCGAGGCCGTTGGAGGGTTCGTCGAGCATGATCACCTCCGGGTCGCCGAGCAGCGCGGCGGCGATGCCCAGCCGCTGGCGCATGCCCAGGGAGTAGGTCCGCACCCGGCGGCGCCCCGCGGAGCCCAGGCCGGTCTCCTCCAGCACCTCGTCGACCCGGCGGTCCGGGATGCGGTGGCTCGCCGCCAGGACGCGCAGATGGTCGCGGCCGGTGCGGGAGCCGTGCGCGGCCTGCGCGTCGAGCAGGGCGCCGACCCGGCGCAGGGGTTCCGCGAAGGTGGCGTAGGCGCGGCCGCCGACGGTGGCGGAGCCGGACGTGGGGTGGTCGAGGCCGAGCACCAGGCGCATGGTGGTGGACTTGCCGGCGCCGTTGGGGCCGAGGAAGCCGGTGACGCGGCCGGGCAGGACGCGGAAGGTGAGGTGGTCCACGGCTCGCCGGGTGCCGTACTCCTTGGTGAGGTCCTGGACGTCGATGCTGGTCATGGCAGCAGCGTGACGGCTCGTACCGGGGCGGGGCCTCCCCCGCCGGTGGAGATCGTCTCCCCCGTGCGGGGGAGGTCCGTCGCCGGTGGCGGCTGGCACGATGACGGCATGATCCGCTTGCTGCGCCCGTTCGGCCGGACGGTGACGTACACACGGTTGCTGCATCTGTTCATCGCGATCGTGTGGCCGTCGCTGTGGCTGTTCCTGGAGGAGGCGTGGTGGACCTGGGTGGCGGCGGGCGTGGCGCTCCTGCCCGTCGGGCTGGTGCCCGCGATGCGCACCGTGGAGGGGTTGCAGGCCAGGCTGCTGCTGACCGGTCAGCGGCACGACAGCGACAGCGCCGGCATCGTCGTCGCGCCGTCCGCCTCCTGGAGCGACCGGGGCAGGCTCGTCGTATGGCTTCAGGCGCGGCTGCTGATCGGCTGCGCGACCTCCGTGTTCACCGCGAACCTGCTCATGGCCGTGGTGGACCTGGTGGCGGCGGCGTTCGGCGGGGACACGGCCTCCGGCGAGTCGTTCCTCCTCGAAGGCCACAGCTGGTGGCACGTCCTCCTGCTGCCCCCGGTGTCGGTGACCCTGGCGGCGACCGTGGTCGGCTCGGGCCGGCTGATCACGGCGCTGGCCCGCCGTCTGCTCGGCCCCTCCCCCGCCGAGCGGCTGGCCGCCATGGAGGAACGCACCGAGCAGCTCCTGGAGCGCACCCGTATCGCCCGGGAACTCCACGACTCCATCGGCCACGCCCTGACCGTGGCCGTCGTGCAGGCGGGCGCCGCCCGCGCGGCCGGCGATCCCGCCTTCACCGAGCGGGCGCTGGACGCCATCGAGGAGACCGGCCGGGCCGCGCTGGAGGACCTGGAGCGGGTCCTCGGCGTCCTGCGCGAGTCCGGGAGGCCGGTCAGCGGCCGCCCTGCCCTCACGGACGCCGACCGGCTGCTGGAGTCCGCGCGGGCTTCCGGCGCCAAGGTCGACGTCGCCATGACCGGGCCCCTGGACACCGTGCCCGGGCCGGTCTCCCGCGAGGGGTACCGCATCCTCCAGGAGGCCCTGACCAATGTGCTGCGGCACGCGGGTGCCGTCCCCGTGCGGGTCCGTATCGCGGTCGACGACGGCTCGCTCGGCCTGGAGGTCCGCAATCCGCTCACCGGGGCGATACCCGAACCCGGCCGGGGCAGCGGTCTGCGCGGCATACGCGAGCGCGCGGCTCTGCTGGGCGGACGGGCGCACACCGGTCCCGACCGGGGTGACTGGCGGGTGCGGGTGGAGCTGCCGTTGCGCTGATCTACGCTGGCCGCATGCCGGTCACCGTTCTGCTCGTCGACGACGAACCCCTCGTACGCGCGGGTCTGCGGGCCGTGTTGGAGGCGCAGCCGGACATCGAGGTCGTCGGGGAGGCGGCCGACGGTGCGGCGGTCATTCCGCTCGTACGGCAACTGCGGCCGGACGTGGTCGCCATGGACGTACGCATGCCGCTGCTGGACGGGATCGAGGCCACGCGCGCACTGCTGCGGACGGTCGACGCGCCGCCGAAGATCCTCGTCGTGACGACGTTCGAGAACGACGAGTACGTGTACGGGGCGCTGCGCGCGGGCGCCGACGGGTTCCTGCTGAAGCGGGCGCGGCCCGCGGAGATCGTGCACGCGGTGCGGCTGGTCGCCGAGGGCGAGTCGCTGCTGTTCCCCGCCTCGGTGCGCCGGCTCGCGGCCGAGTACGCCGACGGCGACGGCAACCGCGCGGCGCGCGACGTGCTGGAGCGGGCGCGGCTGACCGACCGCGAGGGGGAGGTGCTGCGGCTGATGGCGCGGGGCCTGACCAACGCGGAGATCGCCGCGCGGCTGGTGGTGGGGACGGAGACCGTGAAGTCCCATGTGAGCGCCGTGCTGGCGAAGCTGGGGGCGCGCGACCGGACCCAGGCGGTGATCGCGGCCTACGAGTCGGGCTTCGTGGCACCGGGCTGAACCCGCGTCCCCGGGGACGGCCGTGCCCGGAGGTCGCCGGGGTCGGCGGCGCCGAGTACGATCCGCCCAACATGCGCACGAGCTGGGAGGACGGACGGTGGGTCGGCTGACCGGCGGGGACCCCTCGCTGCTGCGAAGGATCAACTCCGCGGTGGTGCTGCACGCGTTGCGGGCGACGGACTGCGCGACGCTGACCGAGGTGACCCGGGTGACGGGGCTGTCCCGGCCGACCGTCGAGGGCGTCGTGGAGGGGCTCATCGAGGCGGGTCTCGTGGTGGAGACGGCGGCCGAGGAGGGCGCCGCGCGGCGGCAGGGGCGGCCGGCGCGGCGGTTCCGGTTCCGGGCGGAGGCCGGGCATCTGCTCGGCCTGGAGATCGGCGTGCACCGGGTGGCCGCGCTGCTGGCCGATCTGGACGGCAAGGTGATCGGCGCACAGTCGAGGGACGTCGACGAGACGGTCGACGCCGACGAGCGGCTGGAGCGGCTGCGCACCGCCATCGCGGAGCTGCTGCGGCGGGCCGGTGTCCCGCGCGGCTCGCTGCGTGCCGTGGGCGTGGGCACGCCGGGGATCGTGGAGGCGGACGGCACGGTGCGGCTGGGCACGGCGCTGCCCGGCTGGACGGGCCTCGGCCTCGGCGAGCGGCTGAGCCGGTCCTTCAAGTGTCCGGTGCTGGTGGAGAACGACGCCAACGCGGCGGTCGTCGCCGAGCACTGGAAGGGCGCCGCACGGGGGACCGACGACGTGGTGTTCGTGCTGGCCGGGCTGAGCCCGGGCGCCGGCTCGCTGATCGGCGGGCGGCTGCACCGGGGGTACGGCGGGGCGGCCGGCGAGATCGGGGCACTGCATCTGCTGGGCCGGGAGGCGACCCCGGAGACGCTGCTGTCCACCACGGACGAGCCGCTGCACCCGCTCGACGAGCAGGCGGTCGCCGAGGTCTTCGCCCAGGCCCGCGAGGGCGACCAGCGGGCGCTGGCGGCCATGGACCGGTTCATCCGCCGGCTCGTCCACGACGTGGCGGCGCTGGTGCTGGCCCTCGACCCGGAGCTGGTCGTGATCGGCGGCTGGGCGGCCGGCCTGGACGGCGTCCTGGAGCCGCTGCGCCGTGAACTGGCCCGCTACTGCCTGCGCCCGCCGAAGGTCACCCTGTCCCACCTCGGCGAGGCGGCGGTCGCCACGGGTGCGGTGCGTCTGGCCCTCGACCACGTGGAGGAGCAACTCTTCGCGGTGGAGGGCACGGTGACGGCCCGTCGGTAGCGGGCACGCCGTATCGGCGCCCAGCGCCCCGGGGGTCCCGGCTCGCCGCGTCCCCGCGCTCCCGCTCCCGCTCCCGCTCCCACGGGCAGTCGTGCCGCAGGGCGGCACGGGTGGGCGCGACGGCACCCCGCTGACGCCGGGCTGCGTGACACCCCCCGCTCAGTGGACACCCCGGCGGCTGCTGGGCGGGGGTGGGTCTGCGCTCGCCCCGCTGGAGGGGTGCCGCTGCGCCCACCCGTGCCGCCCCAGCGGCACGACTGCCCGCAGCGGCGGCGGTGCGGCTGCCCGCGGTGGGGACCTGGGTGGGGTCAGGAGGCGCGGCGTTCCGGGCCGTGGTGGATCTCGACGCCGCCGGAGTCGCCGAAGGTCAGGCGGCAGGTGTCCGCGCGGTACGTGGCCACGGAGAGCGCGGCGGTACGGCCGCGGGCGATGAAGCGGGTGGTGACGACGAGGACGGGCGCGCCGGGCAGGCGGTCCAGTTCGCGCGCGTCGTCCGCGCGGGCGGAGCCGAGCTCCACCGCGTTCTCCTGCCGCTCCAGCTCCAGGCGCTGCAGTTCCCGCAGTACCGCACGCGCGCGTGCCGTGCCGGACGGCGCGTCGATGCCGGACAGGTCCGGTACCGAGTCCGCCGGGATGTAGAGAAGTTCGGCGGCGACGGGCTGGCCGTGGGAGACGCGGGAGCGCCGCACGACGTGCACGGACTCGTCGCGGCCGGTCACCAGCGTCTCGGCGACGGCGGCGGGCGGCACCTCGGGCGCGCAGTCGAGGGTCTGCCAGGCGTCGTGCGGCCCACCGGGCCAGGCGTGCTGTGCCGTGCCGACGGACACGCCCATGCGCGGCGGGGCGACCGTCGTGCCCACACCGCGGCGGCGCTGCAGCCTGCCTTCGAGTTCGAGCTGTTCCAGGGCCTGCCGGAGCGTGGCGCGGGCGACGCCGAAGCGGGCGGCGAGGTCGCGCTCGTTGGGCAGGATCTCGCCCACGGAGAACTCCGAGTCCAGCGCCTCGCTGAGCACGGTCCTGAGGTGCCAGTACTTCGGTTCCGGCACCGTTTCCAGCTGCGTGGTCCCCACCCTGTCCTCCACGATCGCCGTGTCCGGCCGCGTTTTAGCGCCCTTGTTTATTAAAGGTTGTTTCACTTATCTGCGACGATAAGGCGCCCCTCACCCTTGGTCAATACCAATCGGGCACGACGACGGGCCCCGTCGCGACGGGGGCTTCGGTGCGGGGCTCCTACCGGACCTCGGCGAGCGAACGCAGCTTGTCGGGATTGCGGATGACGTACACCGTCCGGACGCGCCCGTCGGCGACGTCGAGCTGGACGACGGAGTCGGGCTTGTCGCCGGACAGGACGAGCACCGCGGGGCCGCCGTTGAGCTCCAGGAAGCGGAAGGAGAGGTCCGGCACGCTCTTGCGGGCGACGCCGAGGAGGAAGCGCCCCACGTGGTCGGCGCTCTCCAGGACCCGCAGCGGGGCGCGCGACTTGCCACCGCTGTCGCCGACCAGACGCGCGTCGGGGGCGAGGAGTTCCAGCAGGCCCTCCAGGTCGCCGTCGGCCGCCGCGGCCAGGAAGCGTTCGGTGAGGTCGCGGCGCTGGGCGGGATCGACCTCGTAGCGCGGGCGGCGCTCCTCGACGTGTTTGCGGGCGCGGCCGGCGAGTTGGCGCACGGCCGGTTCGCCGCGGTCGAGCATGGCCGCGATGTCGGCGTACGGGTAGCCGAACGCCTCCCGCAGCACGAACACCGCGCGCTCCAGGGGCGACAGGGACTCCATGACGACGAGGACGGCGAGGGAGACGGAGTCGGCGAGGACGGCCCGCTCGGCGGCGTCCGGGACGGTGTCGCCGAAGTCGGTGACGTAGGGCTCGGGAAGCCACGGGCCGACGTACGTCTCGCCGCGCGCCTTGATCTGGCGCAGCCGGTCGATGGCGAGGCGGGTGGTGACGCGCACCAGGTAGCCGCGCGGTTCGCGCACCTGGGCCCGGTCGCCGCCCGACCAGCGCAGCCACGCGTCCTGCACCACGTCCTCCGCGTCGGCCACCCGGCCCAGCATGCGGTAGGCGATCCCCAGGAGGACGGGGCGGTGTTCCTCGAAGACGTCGGTCACGGTGTCGGTGGTCACGGCACCATCCCAGCCGACCCGCGCGGCCGTGTCCAGGCGGCACCGGCCGGCGGGCGGCGGGACGCACAGGCCATGGGGCTACCCGTCGGTAGCAATTGCTGACAAGCTGTCTACGACGCCGGGCGGCGTCCGTTTCCGCGAGTCCCAGACGAGGAGCACCCTCATGTCCGCGACCGTCTCCTTCAAGGTCACCTCTCCCCTCGGCCCGCAGTCCGTGACCCTGTCCTACGCACGCGTGGGCCGCGGCGAACCGCTGCTCCTGCTGCACGGCATCGGTCATCACCGTCAGGCCTGGGACCCGGTGGTGGACATCCTGGCGACCGAGCGCGAGGTGATCGCCGTGGACCTGCCCGGCTTCGGCGCCTCCCCGTCGCTGCCCGGCGGCCTCGTCCACGACCTGCCCACCATGAACGCCGCCCTGGGCGCCCTGTGCGAGGAGCTGGAGCTCGACCGGCCGCATGTCGCGGGCAACTCGCTCGGCGGCCTGCTGGCCCTGGAACTCGGCCGGGAACGGCTCGTACGGTCCGTCACCGCCCTGTCCCCGGCGGGTTTCTGGACGCAGGCAGAGCGGCGGTACGCCTTCGGCGTGCTGATCGGCATGCGGCGGATCGCGGAGCGGATGCCGCTTCCGCTGGTCGAGCGCCTCGCCCGCTCCGCGGCCGGCCGGGCGGCACTGACCAGCACCATCTACGCCCGTCCCGGTCGCCGCTCCCCCGAGGCCGTGGTCGCCGAGACGCTCGCGCTCGCCGGGGCCACCGGCTTCGCCGAGACCCTCCGCGCGGGCACCGCCGTACGGTTCACCGACGACGTGCCCGGCATCCCGGTGACCGTCGCCTGGGGCGCCCGGGACCGGCTGCTGATCCCCCGGCAGGGCGTCCGCGCCAAGCGGATCATCCCCCGGGCCCGGCTGGTCCGGCTGCCCGGCTGCGGTCACGTCCCGATGAACGACGACCCGGCGCTGGTCGCGCGCGTCATCCTCGACGGCAGCCGCTGAGGGCGGGGCCGTATCCCCGAACGGCCTAGTGTGGCCCTGTCATGACGTCACCGCAGACCGGCCCCGAGGGACCCGCCGCCTCCTCCGCCTGGGAGTTGCTGCTGCCCGCCGCCTCCGCGCCGGCACGCGCGCGTGGCCGTTCGCTGCAGGCCGCGCTGCGCGAGGCGGTGCGGTCGGGGCGGCTCGCACCGGGGACCCGGCTGCCGTCGAGCCGTGACCTGGCCGCCGACCTCGGTGTGTCGAGGGGGCTGATCACTGAGGCGTACGAGCAGCTGACGGCGGAGGGGTATCTGCGCTCCGGCCGGGGCGCCGGGACGTGGGTGGGGGCGGCGGTACGGGCCGCCCGCCCGCGCGCCCACGACCTCGCCCCGCGCACCCCCGGCGTCCGCGCGGACTTCGTCCCCGGCACCCCCGACCTGTCGCTGTTCCCCCGCGCGGCATGGGCGGCGGCGCAGCGCGGTGTGCTCGCGGACCTTCCGCACCAGGAGCTGGGTTACCCCGATCCGCGCGGGCTGCCCCGACTGCGTACGGCACTGGCCGGACTGCTCGCGCGGCGCCGGGGCGTGGTGGCCGATCCCGAGCGGATCGTGGTGGTCTCCGGAGTGGCGCAGGCGACGGCGCTGCTCGGATTCGCCCTCCACGCGCGCGGGTTGCGCGCCGTCGCCGTGGAGGACCCCGGCAGCCCGCAGCACGAGTCCCTGTACGCCGCCGCCGGGGTCACCGCCGTACCCGTACCGGTGGACGGCGAAGGGCTCGCGATGGAGCCGCTGCGGGCCTCGGGGGCGCGGGCGGCCGTCGTGACGCCGGCGCACCAGTTCCCCACCGGCATCGCGTACTCCGCGCGGCGTCGGGCCGAACTGCTCGACTGGGCGCGGTCCGTGGACGGGATCGTCCTGGAGGACGACTACGACGGTGACTTCCGCTACGACCGGGCGCCCGTCGGCGCCCTCCAGGGGCTCGACCCCGAGCACGTGGCCTACACCGGCTCGGTCAGCAAGTCCCTCGCCCCGGGGCTGCGGCTCGGCTGGCTGCTGGTGCCGCAGGGGTGGGCCGAGGAGGTGGTGGAGCGCAAGCGCACCATGGACCTCGGTCATCCCACCCTGGACCAGGCGCTGTTCGCCCGGTTCCTGGAACGCGGCGACTACGACCGTCAGCTGCGCCGCTGCCAGCGCGCCTACCGCGAGCGGCGCGACGCCCTGGTCTCCGCCCTCGGGGAGCACTTCCCGGGCGCCGGGGTGTCCGGGATCGCGGCGGGGCTGCACGTCATCGTCACGCTGCCCGGACGCTACGGGCCGCAAGAACGCTTCCTCGCGCGGGTGGCGTCCGCCGGTGTCGCGGTGCGCCCGCTCACGGACCACGCCCACCACGAGGAGCCGGAGGAGGGCGTACGGCTCGTGCTGGGCTACGCGCATGTGACGCCCGCGCGGATCCACGAAGGTGTGCGTCTCATGGCGGAGGCCACCGCCGGATAGGCGCCCGCTCGCCCGCGCGGGCGATCGATTGTTCACTTGGGGTTGGTGTGCGCGCCGCGCCGCCCGAGTAGTTGTGGCTGCGCACACTGGCCGGATCCCGTCCCTGGAGGCGCATCCATGTCACACCGTCCGCTCCCCGGCCGTCGCGCCGTGCTGCGCGGCTCGCTCGCGGCCTCGGCGGCCCTGACCCTGCCCACCGCGCTCGGCGCGGCGCCCGCCTTCGCCCTCTCCGGGCGCCCGCGGGCCGAATGGGGCGTGCAGACCGGCGACGTCACCCGTGACTCGGGGCTGGTGTGGGTGCGCTCCGACCGTCCGGCGCGGATGATCGTCGAGACGTCGGCGACCGAATCGTTCCGCCGCCCGCGCAGATGGCACGGTCCGCTGCTCGGCGCGGGCACCGACTTCACCGGTACGACCCGGCTGCGCGGGCTGCCGTCCGGCGAGCAGATCCACTACCGGGTGCTGCTCGCCGACCCCGACGACCCGCGCCGCACCGGTGAGCCGGTCACCGGCACGTTCCGCACGGTCGCCGCCCGGCGCCGGGACGGTGTGCGGTTCCTGTGGTCGGGCGACCTGGCGGGACAGGGCTGGGGCATCAATCCCGACTTCGGCGGCTACCGCATCTTCGACGCGATGGCCCGGCTCGACCCCGACTTCTTCCTGTTCAGCGGGGACACCGTCTACGCCGACGGACCCGTCTCCGCGACCGCCGCCCTGCCGGACGGCGGCGTCTGGCGGAACGTCACCACCGAGGAGAAGGCCAAGGTCGCCGAGACCCTGGCCGAGTTCCGGGGCAACTTCCGCTACAACCTGCTCGACGAGAACCTGCGCCGGTTCAACGCCCAGGTGCCGTCCATCGTGCAGTGGGACGACCACGAGGTGCGCAACAACTGGTACCCGGGCCAGCGGATCGCCGACACGGACGCCCGGTACACGGAGAAGAGCGTCGACGTGCTGGCGGCCCGCGCGCGGCGCGCGTTCGGCGAGTACTTCCCGGTGTCCACGCTGCGGCAGGGCGCCCGGGAGGGCCGGATGTACCGGGTGCTGCGGCAGGGGCCGCTGCTCGACGTGTTCGTGCTGGACATGCGGACGTATCGCAATGCCAACTCCTCCGGTGACCAGACCGTGGACCCGCAGGGCATCCTCGGGCGGGAGCAACTGGAGTGGCTCAAGCGGGAGCTGTCGCGGTCGCGGGCGGTGTGGAAGGTGATCGCCGCCGACATGCCGATCGGCCTCGTCGTGCCCGACACGAGTGAGGGCGGTCGACACGTCGAGGCGGTGGCCCAGGGCGACCCGGGGGCGCCGCTGGGGCGGGAGCTGCAGATCGCGGAGCTGCTGCGGTTCGTCAAGCACCGGCGGATCACCGGCACGGTGTGGCTGACGGCCGACGTGCACCACACCTCGGCGCAGCACTACCAGCCCTCGCGGGCCGCGTTCGACGACTTCGAGCCGTTCTGGGAGTTCGTCTCCGGTCCGCTGAACGCGGGCGCCTTCCCGGCCAGCGCGCTCGACGGCACCTTCGGCCCGGAGCGGGTGTGGGTGAAGGCGCCGAGCGTCTCGAACGTCTCACCCGCCGGCGGCTACCAGTTCTTCGGCGAGGTCGACATCGACGGCGACAGCGGCGAGCTGACGGTGCGGATGCGGGAACAGGACGGCACCGTGCTGTTCACGAAGACGCTGCGGCCAGGTCTGGTCGGTCAGTAACTCAACAAAACGGTCAGAAGCACGCTTTACCCATCAGTCACAGTACGTTCGTGATCACGAAACACGGTTCCTTCACAGTGGCTGTATGAGTCGAGACATGTCTGAAGTGACGAACACCCCGCACGGCGGCCCCACGAACGGCCGCCGGGACCCGGCCGGACTCGCCGCACGGTGCACGGCGGCGTTCCACGCATGGTGGGTACGCCGCCACGGCCACGCACCGCCGGCGCACGATACCGGCGATGCCCCGCCGCCGCCCTCCGCCGGGACCGGCGGCAGCGTGCTGTGGCGGATGCGCACGACGGTGAAGGACGAACCGGGCGCGCTGGCCACGCTCTGCACGGCGCTGGCCGAGCTGCGGGTCGACATCCTGAGCCTGCAGACGCACCCGCTGGGCGAGGAGACCGTCGACGAGTTCCTGCTGCGGGCGCCGGAGGGGACGGACCTCGTCGCCGCCGTGTCGCTCGCCGGGGGCGCGGACACCTGGACCGAGCGGGCCGACGCCCACGATCTGGTGGACGCGCCGACCCGGGTCCTCGGGCTGGCCGCCCGCACCGCACAGGACGCGGCCGAACTGCCGCTCGCGCTGCGCCAGCTGCTGGGCCGGTGCACGATCCGTTCCCTGCCGGGCGGCGGTCACCGGGCGGCCACGACCGTGCCCGAGGAGGGCTCCCTGGAGGACACCGTGATCCGGCTGCGCGCCCCGGAGGGCGGGGTGATCACCGTGGAGCGGCCGTATCTGCCGTTCACGCCCACCGAGTTCGCCCGCGCGCGGGCACTCGTGGAGCTGGACGCCCGGCTCGGTCCGCGGATCCCGCGCGGACGTGACGTCCTCACGCTGCCCGAGGGCAGTGACATCTCCGTGCGCCGCGCGGACACCGGCGATCTGGCGGCCGCGCGGGCGATGCACGAGCGGTGCTCCACCGAGACCCTGCGCATGCGGTACCACGGGCCGGTCGGCGACGCCGACCGCTATCTGAACCACCTGCTCAGCCCGCGCTTCGGCCGCACGCTCGCCGCGCAGACCGCCTCGGGCCGCATCGTCGGCCTCGGCCATCTGCTGTGGGACGGCGACGAGACCGAGGTCGCGCTGGTCGTGGAGGACGCCTGGCAGCGCCGGGGCATCGGCGCCGAGCTGCTCACCCGGCTGGTGACGATGGCCGCCGAGGACGGCTGCGCCCAGGTGTACGCCGTGACGCAGGCGTCCAACACCGGCATGGTCGCCGCGATGCGCGGCCTGGGGCTGCCGCTCGACTACCAGATCGAGGAGGGCACGCTGGTCGTCACGGCCCGCCTGGACGCCGTACCGGACCGCCGCGCGGAGGAGGGGCGGGAGCACGGCGAGCGGGTCGGCCGGTCGTAGCCCGTCACGCGCGGACACGCGGCACCGGCACCGGCACCGCGCGCGAACACGAGGTCATGGCCACCGCGCGGGCGCGGGGTGACGGCCGCAGCGTCACAGCCGACGCACGGCGAGCGCGCGGACACGGGATTCCGGCCGCCGCGCGGCCACGGGACGACGATCACCGTGTGCCGGCCGGCGCACAACGAGCACGCGGACACGGGATCCCGGCCGCCGCGCGGGCGTCCGGGGAGCGGCCCGGCGGTGCGATCCGCCGGTCCGTCCCCCGTGGGCCCGGCCTCAGCCCCGGGCCGACGCCTCCGCCGGTGCGGGCGTCCCGGCCCGCTCCCCCAGGGCCGCGTCCAGATCGGCCCACAGGTCCTCGACGTCCTCCAGGCCGACCGAGAGCCTCAGCAGCCGGTCGCTCACCCCGGCGTCCCTGCGGTCGTCGGCGTCGACGATGCGGTGGCTGATGGAGGCCGGGTGCTGGATGAGGGAGTCCACGCTGCCCAGGCTGACGGCCGGGGTGATCAGTCGTACGCCGGCGATCACCTCGTGCGGGTCCCCGTGCACCTCGAAGGAGACCATCGCCCCGCCGATGCTCGGGTAGTGCACCCGGGCCACGCGCGGATCGGCGGCGAGCCGGGCGGCGAGTCCGGCGGCGTTCGCGGACGCGGCCCGCACCCGTACCGGCAGGGTCGACAGGCCGCGCAGCAGCAGATATCCGGCCAGCGGGTGCAGCACGCCGCCCGTGGCGAACCGCACCTGGCGCAGCCGCCCGGCGAACTCCTCGTCGCAGGCCACCACGCCCGCCAGTACGTCCCCGTGCCCGCCGAGGTACTTGGTGGCGCTGTGCAGCACCAGCCGCGCCCCGTGCTCGGCCGGACGCTGGAGGACCGGCGTGGCGAAGGTGTTGTCGACGAGCAGCGGCACGGAGCCGCAGGCGTGGGCGACGGCCCGCAGGTCGATCTCGGCGAGCGTGGGGTTGGCCGGGGTCTCCACGAGCACCAGGCCGGTGTCGGGGCGCAGCGCGTCGGCGACCCCGGCCGGGTCGGTCCAGGTCACCTCGGAGCCGAGCAGTCCGGCGGTCAGCAGGTGGTCGCTGCACCCGTACAGGGGACGTACGGCGACCACGTGCCGCAGCCCCATCGAGCCCCGGACCAGCAGGACGGCGCTGAGCGCGGCCATGCCACTGGCGAACGCGACCGCCGACTCCGTCCCCTCCAGGCGGGCCAGGGCGGTCTCGAAGCGGGCGACGGTCGGGTTGCCGAGCCGCCCGTAGACGGGCGGGCCCTCCGGCTCGGCGCCGGTGGTGGCGAAGGCGTCGATGCGGGCGGCCTCGGCGCGGCTGTCGTACGAGGGGTACGTGGTCGACAGGTCGATCGGCGGGGCGTGCAGTCCCAGTCCGGCGAGGTCGTCGCGGCCTGCGTGCACGGCCTCGGTGGCGAGTGCTCGTGTGGTGCGTCGCGTGTCCATGCCCAAGTCCATGGACGGAAGGGTGAACACCGAACGGGTCATGGGAGCCGGAACCCGTGTTACGTTCGGCCAGTGGCTGAATCTGTCGTACTGGATCCGGTGGACCTCCATCTGCTGCGGCTGTTGCAGAACGACGCCCGGACGACGTACCGGGATCTCGCCGCGCAGGTCGGGGTCGCGCCGTCGACCTGTCTGGACCGGGTGACCCGGCTGCGCCGTTCCGGCGTGATCCTCGGGCACCGGCTGAAGCTGGATCCCGCCAAGCTGGGGCGCGGGCTCCAGGCGCTGCTGTCGGTGCAGGTCAGACCGCACCGGCGGGAGCTGGTGGGGCCGTTCGTGGAGCGGATCCGGGCGCTGCCGGAGTCGCTGACCGTCTTCCATCTGACCGGCCCCGACGACTATCTGGTGCATGTCGCGGTCGCGGACATGGCGGATCTGCAGCGGCTGGTGCTCGACGAGTTCACCGCCCGGCGGGAGGTGGCCCGCGTGGAGACCCGGCTGATCTTCCAGCAGTGGGACTGCGGCCCCATGCTGCCGCCTTCGCCCACAGCTCAAACCGGGTGACGTGCGAGGGGCCGCGTACCAGGATGGTCCGCATGCCTCAGACCAACAGCGCGCTTCCCCGTCAGGTCGCCGACACCTACGTCGACGAGCTCATCGCCCTCGACCCGGTCACCGGAACGTTCCTCGGAGTGAAGGAGAGCTCCTCCCGGCTGCCCGATCTCTCACCCGCCGGACAGGAGGCGCTCGCCGAGCTCCAGCGGGCCACCCTCGCGCGGCTCGACGAGGCCGAGCGGCAGCCCGGCGCGGACAGCGACATCGAGCGCCGCTGCGCCCGCCTGCTGCGCGAGCGGCTCACCGCGGAACTCGCCGTGCGCGAGGCCGACGAGGGTCTGCGCGCGGTCGGCAACCTGGGCACGGTCGCGCATTCGGTGCGCGAGGTGTTCACCGTGACGCCGGCCGAGACGGAGGAGGACTGGGCGGCGATCGCCGAGCGGCTGCGCGCGGTGCCGGCCGCGCTGGCGGGCTACCGGGAGTCCCTCGCGCTGGGCCTGGAGCGCAAGCTGTACGCGGCTCCGCGCCCGACGGAGACGTTCGTCGGGCAGCTCGGCGAGTGGGCGGACACCGGTGAGGGCCGGGGCTGGTTCGAGGACTTCGCCGCCGCGGGGCCGGACGCGCTGCGCGCGGAGCTGGACGAGGGCGCCCGCGCGGCGACCGCGGCCGTCGTGGAGCTGCGGGACTGGATGCGCGACGTGTACGCGCCGGCCATCGAGGGCGCGCCGAACACGGTGGGCCGGGAGCGGTACGCCCGCTGGGCCCGCTACTACAACGGGACCGATCTCGACCTGGACGAGGCGTACGCGTACGGCTGGTCGGAGTACCACCGGCTGCTGGGCGAGATGAAGAAGGAGGCCGAGAAGATCCTGCCGGGTGCTGGGACGCCGTGGGTGGCGCTGGCGCACCTGGACGAGCACGGCCGGCACATCGAGGGCGTGGACGAGGTCCGCGCGTGGCTCCAGGGCGTGATGGACCGGGCGATCGAGTCCCTGGACGGCACGCACTTCGACCTCGCCGAGCGGGTGCGGAAGGTGGAGTCGCGGATCGCGCCGGCGGGCAGCGCGGCGGCGCCGTACTACACGCAGCCGTCGGAGGACTTCTCCCGGCCGGGCTGCACCTGGCTGCCCACGATGGGCCTGACCCGCTTCCCGGTCTACGACCTGGTCTCCACCTGGTACCACGAGGGCGTTCCCGGTCATCACCTCCAGCTCGCGCAGTGGGTGCACGTGGCCGACACCCTCTCCCGCTACCAGGCCTCCGTGGGCATGGTCAGCGCCAACGCCGAGGGCTGGGCGCTGTACGCGGAGCGGCTGATGGACGAACTCGGTTTCCTCGCGGACGCGGAGGAGCGGCTGGGCTACCTGGACGCGCAGATGATGCGGGCGGCCCGGGTCGTCGTCGACATCGGCATGCACCTGGAGCTGGAGATCCCGGCGGAGTCGCCGTTCCACCCGGGTGAGCGCTGGACGCCGGAGCTGGCCGAGGAGTTCTTCGGGGCGCACAGCAGCCGCCCGGCGGACTTCGTGGAGAGCGAGCTGACCCGCTATCTGACGATCCCGGGCCAGGCGATCGGCTACAAGCTCGGTGAGCGGGCGTGGCTGCTGGGCCGGGAGAACGCCCGCGAGCGGCACGGTGACGCCTTCGACCTCAAGGCGTGGCACATGGCCGCGCTGTCCCAGGGGTCACTGGGCCTGGACGACCTGGTGGACGAGCTGTCGGCGCTGTGAGCCGGTTCAGCGCCGGAAGCCGCCCTCGGAGTCGATGACCTGACCGGTGATCCAGTCCGCCTCGTCCGTGGCCAGCCACGCGATGAGGCGGGCGGGGTCGTCGGGCATGCCCCAGCGGCCGGCGGGGAAGAGGGCGGCGATGGCGTCGTAGGTGTCGCCGGTCAGGTAGTCCGTGTCCACCGGGCCGGGGTTGACGGTGTTCACGGTGACCGCGTGCTCGGCCAGCGTGGTCGCCAGGGAACGGGTGATCGAGGCGAGGGCGCCCTTCTGGAGGGCGTAGGCGATCTCGCCCGGCATACCACCGGCGATGTCCTGCCCGGAGGTCATCATCACCACGCGCCCGCCCGGGGTGCGCGGGGGCAGGGCGGCGCGGTGCCGGGCGTGGGCCTGCACGAGCAGCAGCACCGAGCGGGCGTCGACGGCCCAGTGCGCGTCGAGCATGGTGGCGTCGATGGTGTCGAGGTCGCCGTCGGAGCCGCTGAGGGCGTGGTTGGCGACGAGGATGTCGAGCCGTCCGCCGAGCGCCTCGGCCGCGCGGGCGTGCAGCTCGGCGGGGGCCGCGGGGTCGGTGAGGTCGCCGGGGCCGGCGAGCACGGTCGCGCCGGGGTCGCCGAGGGCGTCGCGCACGGAGGCGGTCACGTCCTCGGTCCGGTCGGCGCCCCAGGGCATGGCGGCGTCGTGCGGCACGTGATGGTGCAGGTAGACGCTCGCCCCGTAGGCGGCGAGACGCCGGGCCACGGCATGACCGATGCCGCCGCGCCGGCTGGCCCCGGTGACCAGCGCGGCCCGGCCCCGCAGGGGCAGGGGGTCACGGCGGAGTGCTTCGGGCGCGGGGTGCGGGAGCTTGGGCATGATCGTCCATCATGCGGGGCCGGGCGGACCGGCGCACGCGAATATCGGCCGGACGCCCCGCCCGCGCGGCGGTGCGGTCACCACCGTGCTCCCGGCCTCGGTCCGTGCGCACGGACCGAGGCCGGCGGGGTCGCCCACGGGCACGACCGCCGTGACGGCCGGCCGCGGGTCAAGGCAGCGGTCGGATTCGGCGGTGCGGTCACCGCCGTGCTCCCGGCCGAGCCGTGCGCGGTGACCGTCCACGGTGGGCACGGACCGAGGCCGGCGGGGTCGCCCACGGGCACGACCGCCGTGACGGCGAGCCGCGGGTCAGGGCAGCGGTCGGAGCTGGACGAGGAGCAGCCAGGTTTCCGGGCCCGGCTGAACCTGCGCCGCGCGGACCGCGTAACGGCCCGGAGTGAGCGTGAGGCTCACGTGGTCGGTGCCCGTGGAGTCGGTGCCGGGCCAGGCCGCGTCGAACAGGACGACCGTGCCGGGCACCTTCCAGTGCACCTCGGGCTGCCACCGCGCGGTGTGCAGCGCGGACGGGACGCTCGCCAGGAGTTCCGCCTCGGAGTCACCGGCGATCCAGCGGACGAGGGTGCCGTGCTCGGGGAGGAAGGCGGTCGCGGCGGGCTCGTCACCCAGGACCAGGGCCGTCGCGTCGCCGACCGGGAGGAGTCCGACGAGTCCGTCGACCTCGCAGGCCCGGTCGTAGTCCGAGGCCGTCTCCTCGCCGTCGGCGCCCGTCCAGAACGGCAGCACCGTCTCCGGCACCGCGATGAGCGGCCCGCCGCCCGACTCCACCCACTCGACCGTGCCCGGCTCCGCGTATCGCACCATGCGCAGAACCTACCGGGTCGACTCCCTTACCGGAACCGGGGGTTCAGCATCCGCAGTCGTCAGCGTCCACGGGTGCCGTCAGCGGGTCGGGGGCACGGCGCTCCCGGCCCCGCCAGGTCTCGAACTCGAAGCCCTCACGCACCCAGTACTCGAATCCGCCGAGCATCTCCTTGACCCGGTAGCCGAGTTCGGCGAGGGCGAGCGCGGCTCGGGTGGCGCCGTCGCAGCCGGGACCCCAGCAGTACGTCACGACCGGGACCGACGGATCCAGGAGCTCGGCGGCCCGCTCGGGGACGAGCGCGGTGGGAAGGTGCACCGCGCCGGGGACATGGCCCTGGTCCCATGCCTCGGTGGAGCGGGAGTCCACCAGGGCGAACCCGGGGTCCCCGTCGGCCGCGAGCGCGGCGGCCACGTCGGAGACATCGGTGTGGAAGGCGAGGCTCGCGCGGAAGTGGGCGGCGGCCTCCGCCGGGGAGGCGGGGGCGACGCGCAGGACGGGGTTCACGGTGGTGGCGGTCATGGGAGAGAAACTACGGCCGCGGGACCGGGGCCTGAAGCGAGGAACCCCGGCCTTCCCCTTGATCGGCCGGGGATTCCCCTGGTACTTCTCAGGAATGACCGCGTATTCCCCGGACGCCACCGACTGGCGCATCCTCGACGTCCTCCAGCGGGAGGGACGAGCCAGTTTCGCCGAACTCGCCCGTGCCGTCTCGATGTCCGCGAGCGCGGTCACCGAGAGAGTGCGCCGCGTGGAGGAGGCCGGGGTCATCCGGGGCTACGCGGCGGTGGTGGACCCGGAGCGGATCGGACTGCCGATCCTGGCCTTCGTACGGCTGCGCTACCCGACCGGCAACTACAAGCCGTTCCACGACCTCGTCGCCGTGACGCCCGAGATCCTGGAGGCGCACCACGTGACGGGCGAGGACTGCTTCGTCATCAAGGTCGCCGCCCGTTCGATGCGGCACCTGGAGGAGGTGGCGGGCCGGATCGGCACGCTCGGCTCGGTGACCACCAGCGTCGTCTACTCCTCGCCGCTGCCGCGCCGCCCACTGGGGCGCTGAGCCGGCCCTCAGCGGGTGCCGCGCTGGCGCAGCTCCGAGCCCGAACGGCCCTTCACGACCTCCAGTTGGGCGTGTATCCGGCGCCGCAGATCGCCGACATGGCTGACGATGCCCACGCTGCGGTCGCGTTCACGCAGGGAGTCCAGGACGTCCAGGACCTCGTCGAGGGTCTGGTCGTCGAGACTGCCGAAGCCCTCGTCGATGAAGAGGGTGTCCAGCCGGACCCCGCCCGCCTCGTCGGTGACGACGTCCGCGAGACCGAGCGCCAGGGCGAGCGAGGCGAAGAAGGTCTCGCCGCCCGAGAGGGTCGCGGTGTCGCGCTCCCGTCCGGTCCAGGCGTCGACGACGTGCAGTCCGAGTCCGCTGCGGCCGCGGCCGGTGCGGTCGTCGGAGTGGACGAGGGTGTACCGGCCGGACGACATGCGGTGCAGCCGTACGGTCGCGGCGGCGGCGACCTGTTCCAGGCGGGCGGCGAGGACGTACGACTCCAGGCGCATCTTCCGTTCGTTGTCCACCGAGGTGCCCGCGGTGAGTCCGGCCATGCGGGCCACCCGGTCGTACTCCTCGCGCAGGGGTCCCAGCCGGCGCACCGAGGCGGCGGCCCGCGCGGAGAGCCGGTCGAGTTCGGCGCGGCGCCGGTCGGCGGCGTCCCGCGCGGAGGCCGCCTCGCGCACCCTGCGGTCCGCGTCCTCGGCGGCCCGCTGCGCGGAGCCGAGGTCGGCGGGCGGCTGCTGTGCGGCGGCGACGGTCTCCGGCTCGGCGAGGACGGCCCGTACGGCGGCCTCCTCGTGCTGCCAGACGTCCAGGCGCCGCTGGAGTTCGCGGTGGGCCGCGTCGTCCAGGAGGGCTTCGGCGGCGGCCCCCGGCGTGTCGAAGCCCGCGCGGAAGGCCGCGTCGGCGAGCCGGGCGTCGGCCTCCTTGAGCCGCTGGGCCGCGTCCTCGGCGGCGCGGGCGGTGTCGGCGGCGTCCGTGAGCAGCCGGACGCTCCGCTCCAGCTGCGCGGCGCGCGCGGCCACGCTGGTGGCGTCCCCCCGCGCCTGCGCCAACTCCTCCTCCAGCGCGGCGCGTTCCCGGTCCAGCCGCTCGCGGTGGCCCACGCGGGAGGCGGCCCGGACGGCCGCCTCGCGCTGGGCGGTGATCCGCAGCTCGTGCTCGGCCTCCGCACGGCGCAGCCGCTCCTGCTCGGCGTGCAGCACGGAGGCGGCGTCCCGCGCCCGCGCGTACTGCTGCTCCAGTTCGTCGACCGCGCGGGAGAGCTGTTCGGTGGCGCCGTCCCCGGCTTCGGCGCTCGCGGCGGCCAGCGCCTCCCGTACGGCGCCGAGCCGCTGCTCGGCCTCCGCGCGGTGGTCGTCGGCGCGCTGGTGGTCGGCGAGGGCGCGTTCCTCCGTCTCGCGGTCGACGTGTCCGGCGACCTTGCGGGCGGGGGCGGGGTGTTCGGTGGCGCCGCAGACCGCGCAGGGTTCGCCGTCGGTGAGCCCGGCGGCCAGTTCGGCGGCGATGCCGTTCAGGCGCTGTTCCTTGAGGTCGAGCCAGTGCTGCTTCGCCGCGAGCGCCCGCTCCCGGGCGGCGCGGGCCTGTTCCTCGGCCGTTTCCGCGTCCCCGGCGAGCCGGTCGCGCAGCCGCGCGGCGTTCAGCCGCTGCCGCGCGGGGTCGCGCCGCACGGCGAGTTCACGGGCCGTGGTCGCGGCCTGCTGAGCCGACTCGATGCCGGCCTGCAGACCCGCGCGGGTCTCCTCCCAGTCCGCGAGCCAGGTCTCCGCGTCCTCGCGCGCCTCCTCGTCGGCGCGTTCCTGGCGGTCCAGGTCGGCGCGCTCGCCGAGGAGTTCCGTCAGCCGCCGCTCGGCGCGGCGGGCCGACTCCAGTCCGCCCAGTTCCTCGGCGGCCCGGCGGGCGGCGGCCGCGAGCCCGGCCGCTCCCGCGTCCGCGAGGGACACCGGGAGCAGGGCACGCGCACGCAGCTCGGCACCGGCCGCCCGTTCGTGCTCGGCTCCGGCGGAGTCCCGCAGGTCCAGGGCGGGGGCGACGGTCTCGGCCTTGCGGGCCCGCTCCATGCGGGTCCGCTCCTCGTGGTGGGCGCCGGCCCGCTCCTGAAGCCGGTCCGCCCGCTCCCGTGCCTCGGCGAACCGCCGTTGCAGCCGGTCCCGTTCGCGTACGACGTCCAGGGCGCGGTCGGCGTCGGCGAGGGCGGACTCGGCGGTGGCGAGGCGGCAGCGGGCGGCGGTGAGCTGTTCCCGCGCGGTGCTGCGGGCGACGGCGGCGGCGGACAGCACGGCCTCGGCCAGTCCCGGTTCGCCGGGCGTCAGCTCGGGCAGTTCCATGGAGTCGCCCGCGGCCTGCTGCATCCGGTGCGCGTCGGCGAGCAGGTCGGCGTCGCCCTCGCGCACCCGGGACTCGGCGGCCCGCCGGCGTTCGGCGAGGCGCTTCTCCACGTCGGCGAAGCGGCGGGTGTCGAAGAGGCGGCCCAGCAGCTTGCCGCGGGCCTCGGCGTCGGCGCGCAGGAAGCGCGCGAAGTCGCCCTGGGGCAGCAGCACGACCTGGCAGAACTGCTCCCGGCTCATGCCGAGGAGCTGGGTGATCTCCTCGCCGATCTCCTGGTGCGAACGGCTGAGGTCCTTCCAGGTGCCCGAGGCGGCGTCACGTTCGCGCAGCCAGGTCTGGGCCTTGTCCAGTGTGGTGCCGGTGCCGCGCTTCTTGGGACGTTCCCAGGGTGGCTGCCGGGTGATCTCCAGCCGGCGTCCGGCGACGGTGAGTTCGAGGGTGACCTCGGTGCGGACGCCCGGGGCGGCGTGGTCGCTGCGCAGGGTCATGCCCTGACCGCTCTGCCGGGCGCCGGGGACGGAGCCGTACAGCGCGTAGCAGACGGCGTCCAGGACGGAGGTCTTGCCGGCGCCGGTGGGGCCGTGCAGCAGGAAGAGCCCCGCGGCGGACAGCTCGCCGAAGTCGACGCTCTGGGTGCTCCCGAACGGCCCGAAGGCCGTCATGTCCAGCCGGTGCAGCCTCACCGCGCCACCTCCCGTACCGCGTCGTCCGCGCGGACCGCGTCGAAGGCGTCCCGCAGGACGGCCCGTTCGTGCGGGTCGGGGCCGGCGCCGCGCACGTGGGCGACGAAGTCCTCGGCGATCTGCTGGTCGTCACGGCCGGCGAGGCGGCGGGCGTAGGAGACCGCGGGGTCGTCCGCCGTCCGGGCCGGGTCGAAGACGAGGCTGAGGGTGTGCGGGAAGCGCTCGGTGAGCCGGGCCATGGGGTCGGCCGGGCGGACCGGGTCGGTGAGGGTCGCCTCGACCCACGCCTCCGTGTGCCGTGCCAGCCCGGGGTCGGCGAGCAGTTCCTCGAGGGTGCCGCGGATCCGGGCCAGCGCGCGCGGCACCGGGCAGTCCACGCGCTCGGCGGTGACCGCCCCGTCGGCGGCCAGGTCGACGAGCCACATGCTCTTGCGGTGCGTGGCCTCGGAGAAGGAGTACGGCAGCGGGGAACCGGAGTAGCGCACCCGCTCGGTGAGGGTCTGGCAGCCGTGCAGATGCCCCAGCGCCACGTAGTCGACGCCGTCGAACACCCCGGCGGGCACGGCGGCCACCCCGCCGACGGTGATGTCCCGCTCACTGTCGCTGGGTTCGCCGCCGGTGACGAAGGCGTGCGCGAGGACGACCGAGCGGGTGCCGGGCGCGCGGGCGGCGAGGTCCGCGCGGACGCGGTCCATGGCGGCGGCGAGCACCGTCCCGTGGCCGGCCTTCTCCACCGCGAACTCGTCCTTCACCAGGGCGGGTTCGAGGTACGGCAGCCCGTAGAAGGCGACGTCCCCGTGCCCGTCGGACAGCACCACGGGCGTGCCGCACGCGGACGGTTCGGTCCGCAGGTGGATGCCGGCGCGCCCCATGAGTCCGGCGCCGACGCCGAGACGGCGGGCCGAGTCGTGGTTTCCGGAGATCATCACCGTCGGCACGCCGAGGCCGGCGAGACGGTGCAGTGCGTCGTCGAACAGCTCGACCGCGGCGAGCGGCGGCACCGCGCGGTCGTACACGTCTCCCGACACGACCACCGCGTCCACCTCGCGCTCGCGCACGGTGCTGACGAGGTGGCCGATGAACTCGGCCTGGGCACCGAGCATGCCGACCCGGTGGAAGGACCGGCCGAGGTGCCAGTCGGACGTGTGCAGCAGTCTCATGATCCCAGCAGCGTAGCCGCCTGGTCCGACAGCACGGGCGGTTACTCCCGTATCGCCCGTCATGACAGATCTCACGAACGCCGTTCGTGTCGGACTCATCGCCGATCACCACTCTGCCGGAAGCCTTCCTTCCAGGGCAAGATGGGCTGTGTGAGCGGGGACACACACAGTGGGGACCGGATCGACTTCCGCAACGGGACGTTCCGGGGCGAGGCGATCGGGAAGAAGGTGGAGCATCATCACCACTACGGCCCCATGCCGCACGTAGAGGACGCGCTTCCGCCGGTTGCCGCCGAGTTCACCGGGCGCGCCGAGGAACTCGACGCGCTGCTGGCGGCACTGGCCCCCGGCCCCGGCGGTCACACCCCGGTCCCGGTGACCGCGGTGGCCGGGCTGGGCGGCGTGAGCGGCCCGCACTGGCCGTGCGGGCCGCTCACACGGCACGGGAACGCGGCTGGTTCCCCGGCGGCGCGCTGTTCGTCGACTGCCACGGCTACGACGAGACGCCCGCCGGAGCCGAACGGCTCGTGGAGGCCCTGCTGCGCGCTCTGGGCGTGGCGGCCGCCCATGTGCCGACGACGCTGGACGAACGAGCCGGCCTCTACCGCTCGGTCCTGGCCGAACGGGCCCGGACGAGCGGTGCGGTGCTGATCGTGGTGGACAACGCCTCGCATCCCGGGCAGGTCAGACCGCTGCTGCCCGGCCACGGCGCGCACCGCGTCCTCGTCACCTCCCGCGACACCATGCCGCAGCTCGGTGCCCACCTCCTCCGTCTCGACATCCTCCGGCCCGAGGTGGCCCGCGACGTACTGGGCGTGACCCTGCGCACGGCCGCCCCCGCCGACCCACGTGTCCTGGACGCCCCCGAGGCGACCGGGAACCTGTGCGCCCTGTGCGGGTATCTGCCCCTGGCGCTGCAGATCGCAGCCGCTCTGCTCATCGCCGATCCGGGCAAACCGGTGACGGAACTGGTCGCGGAGCTGGCCGACTCCGCCACGGTCATCGACCACCTGGACGACGGCGAACGCGGCGTGCGGGCCGCGTTCGACCTGTCCTACCGCCGCCTCGGTCCGGGCCCCTCCCGCCTGTTCCGGCTCCTGGCGCTCGCCCCGGGACCGGAGACGAGCGATGAAGCGATCACCGTGCTGTACGGGGCCGACGCGCTGCCGCGGCCGGAGCTGAACGTGCTGGTCCGCGCCCATCTGGTCGGGCCCGGCAGTGTGCGCGGCTACTGGACCATGCACGACCTGGTCCGCGCCTACGCGCTGGACCGCGTGGCCCGCGAGGAGTCACTGCGGGCCGAGGGCACGCGGGCACGGGCCCGGCTCCTCGCCCACTACCAGCGGCGCTCCGAGGCAGCCGACCGGCACGTGCAGTCCCGTCCCGCCCCCGCCCCTTCCCCCGGGTTCAGCGACCGGCGCCCGCCCCGGGGGACCGTCGACTCGGGGATGTCGCCGTGGTACAGGCGCGGGTCGTGACGGACCGGCGGAGGCGTGCCCCACTGCGCGGCAGCCGGCTCCCAGGTGCCCTGATTCACCAGGGACCTCAGCCCGCCACCGGCATCCGGCGTCGGACGGCCATGGACGACCGCGGGGATTCGGGCAGCCCGCTCCTGCGGACCCGGCTCCTCGGCTGCCCTACCGGGGTTTCCGCACCCGGCAGGACGGGCGGGCCAGGCTGTGGACTCTCCCAGGACCGGGTGGTCGATGCAGCCGGCGTCACCACCTCCGCACAGACCCTCGGGGTCCAGGGTGCTGAGCGGTGCACCGGGGCGGAACCGGGCGGGCAGGTCCGGGTTGGCGAGATGCAGGCCCGTTCGCCGCACCTGGGGTCGGAGAAGTCGAAACCGCTGTCGACCGTCCCGAAGGTGCGGACGGGCTCGGTGAACCGGCCCTTCCAGTCGGTCTCCTTCTGCCGGGACACCGACTCGGGCACCTCCAGGTCGTTGAACGTGAGGTCGGCACACGGGGTCGGTGCGGACGCGGACCATTCACTGAACGTGTAGGCCTTGTCGTCCCGGTGCCCCGCCACGTGGGGCCAGCCGTAGTTGGCCCCCTTCGTCAGGACGTTGACCTCGTCGTCGGTCCTGGGTCCCTGGTCGGTGTTGTACAGGGTGCCGTCCGTCCCGAAGTCCAGGCCCTGGGAGTTGCGGAACCCGTGGGCCCACACGTGGCTGCGTACGCCACCGAGCACGGGGTCGTCCGCGGGGATCGAGCCGTCCTCCGGGTTCAGCCGCAGGGTCTTGCCGCGGCAGGCGATCCGGTCCTTGGACTCGATCTCCTCCTTGGTGGGCAGCCGTTGCGCACGGTTCGGCTCGCAGTAGTGCTGGAGCTGGTTGGCTCCCTGGTCGCCGATCGTGTAGTACAGCTTGCCGTCGGGGCCGTAGCCCAGCCGTGCGCTCTGGTGGTCGCTGCCCGAGGCCGGGCCGCTGATCAGGTTCTTCGGCTCGCCCAGGGTTCCGGTCCTGCTGTCATAGGTGTAGCGGTCGATCCTCAGCCGCTGGTCGACCTCGGCGTCCGACGTGTTCGAGTCGTACGTGTACGAGACATACACGTAGTCGCGTCCCTTGTCCTTGAGCAGGTCCGGGTGGAGGGCCGGGCCCAGCACGCCGCCCTGGGCGCCCTCGGTGCGCACCGCCTTCTCCGTCAGATCGAGGGCGGTGCTCTTCGCGCCTGTCCGCGGGCCGACACGGGTGACCTTCTTGCCGCTCTTCTCCGTCACCCACAGGAAGCTGTCGGGTCCTCATATGATCTCGTAGGGATCGTCCAGTCCGGTGGCGACCACCTGCTTGGTGAACCCGTTGAGCGTGGTGGCGCTTGCACCGGCACCGTCGCCCCCGGTGGGAGCGCCGGCGCCCGCCGGGAGGACTCCGCCCTGTGCGATGTTGAGGACCAGAGCTGCCGGTATGGCAGCCAGTGCGAGGCGTATTCGACGCATGAGTGCTCCTTTCACCCCCATACGCAGACCGACCTCTTGTGGCGTAATAGTCACTCCGTGTGCCCGCCGGTCGGATGACGTGCGTTTCCCATGACAGCGCCACAGGCGTGCGGCCAGGGCCTGACGGACCAGCCGAGAGATGCGGTAAGGAGCGTCGCGGGAAAGGTTCCCCGCCCGGGGCCGCACGGTACGGGCAGTGGACGAGCGTCACGCGTCCCCGTACGCCTCCCCGCCCAGCTCGAACCCGGCCGTTCCGGCGGTCGCGTCGGCGAGCCACGCGCGGAAGGCGTCCACGTCGGCGTCCGGGAGGCCGATCTCGATCGTGACCTCCTCGCCGTAGCGCACGTCCCGCACCTCGCGTCCGGTGGCGCGCAGGTCGTTCTGGACCTTGCCGGCCCGCTGGTGACCGACGGTCACCGTGGCCAGCCGGAAGCGGCGCCGGGTGATCGTGCCGAGGGTGTCCAGCGCCTCGCCGACGGCACCGCCGTACGCGCGGATGAGGCCACCGGCGCCGAGCTTGACACCGCCGTAATAGCGGGTGACGACGGCGACGACGTACCGCATGTCGCGGCGGAGCAGCATCTGGAGCATGGGGACGCCTGCGGTGCCGCCGGGCTCCCCGTCGTCGCTGGCCTTCTGGGTGGAGGCGTCGGCGCCGATGACGTACGCCCAGCAGTTGTGGGTGGCGTCGGCGTGCTCCTTGCGAACGGCCGCGACGAACTCCTGCGCCTCCTGCTCGGTGGCCGCCGGGGCGAGGGCGCACAGGAAACGGGAACGGTTGACCTCGGTCTCGTGCACACCCGCGCGGGCGACGGTGCGGTACTCGTCCTGCATCCGGCCAGCCTATGCGTCCCCGCGCGGACTACCGGCGCCCGCCCCGGGGAACGGTCAGCGACGTCAGGAGGGCGGCGCCCTGGGCGAGGTCCCGCCATGCGGCGCCGCGCCAGGACAGCACGGCGATCGCGGAGGTGGGGAACTTGGCGCGGACGCGGTCCAGGGTGTCGTCCAGGCCGTCGCCGGCCAGGGTCAGGACGAGGTCCTCCAGTCCCGGGTTGTGTCCGATCAACAGCAGCGTCTCGACCTCGGCCGGTGTCTCGCGCACCACGTCCAGCAGCTCGGGGACGTCGGCGTGGTACAGGCGGGGGTCGTGGCGGACCGGCGGGGGTGTGCCCCACTGCGCGGCGGCCAGCTCCCAGGTGCGGCGGGCCCGGACGGCGGTGGAGCACAGCGCGAGGCCCGGCAGGCAGTCGGCCTCGGCGAGCGCGCGTCCGGCGGCGGGAGCGTCCCGGAGGCCGCGCGGAGCGAGGGGACGCTCGTGGTCGGTGACGCCTTCCGGCCGGGCGGACTTGGCGTGGCGCAGGACGACCAGGCGGCGCAGCGGTCCCGGCCCGGCACGCTCGATCATGCCGGGGATCCCAGGTCTCGGGTGAGGTCGAGGCCGAGCAGCCGGTCGGCGTAGGCGTACGTCTCGAAGCGGGCGCCGTCCGCCAGGCCGGGGTCCGTCTCCACCGCGCGGAGGACGCCCAGCACGCCGGCCGTGTCGAGATCGTCCTCCCACGCGGTGCGCAGATCGGCGCGCACCGCGTCGGGGACCGGCTTCGAGGGTCGTCGCGCCCAGTCGGCGACCACGCGGCGCCAGCGGTCGAGGGTCCCGGCGGCGTCGCCCAGGGCGGCCGGGCCGACCGTCACGGGCTCGCTTCTGGGGCGGGCGAGCAGGACCAGGCGCAGGGCGGCGGGGTCGGCGCCGCCCGCGGGGCCGGGTGCCTCCCCGTGCACGGGGGCCACGGCGACGCGCACCCCGTCGGGTGTCGCGCCGCCCTCGCTCACCACGTGCAGCACCTGGGCCTCGCCCAGGCCGGTTCCGGCGTCCCCGCCGTCCTCGAAGGGCCGGACCCCGAGGGCCGCGCCCGCCGCGCGGAGTTCCGCCCGCTGCCGATCCCCGGTGAGCAGCACCCAGACCGGCGTACCGCCGAGTTCCAGGGCGCGTACGAGCAGGTCGGCGACGAGCAGCACACGCAGGTTCGTCGGGTCGGACCCCTGTGTGTGGGCCTCGACCCGGGTCAGGCCCCGCCGGGCGGGGGCGGCGTCCACGGGTTCGCCGGTTCGGGCGTCGGTGATGCGCAGCACGAGGCGAGCGTAGGCGCGTGAGCGGGCGTACGCAGGTATCCGGGCCGCTTTTCGGGTCGCCGTGTGCGGTTCCCGGCGCCGGGCGGCCCGGTGACCGGTACAGTCCACCGCCCCCGGCGGAGGACGGGCGGTTCCGGGAATCACCACGCGTCCCGCTTCGTTGTGCGGGGTGACAGCTCTTTCACGACTCCCGGGAGGCCGACGGTGTACGGCGACGAGGCGACGGTCCGCAAGATCCTCACCGGACTCGGTGACACCTGGGCCGTGGTCGGCCTGTCGTCGAACCGGCAGCGCGCGGCGTACGGCGTCGCCCAGGTGCTCCAGCGGTTCGGCAAGCGAGTGGTGCCGGTGCACCCGAAGGCCGAGACCGTGCACGGCGAGCAGGGCTACGCCTCCCTCGCGGACATCCCCTTCGAGGTGGACGTCGTGGACGTGTTCGTCAACAGTGACCTGGCCGGGGCCGTCGCGGACGAGGCGGTGGCCAAGGGCGCCGAGGCGGTGTGGTTCCAGCTCGACGTCATCGACGAGGCGGCCTACGAGCGGACCCGCGCGGCGGGCCTGGAGATGGTGATGGACCGCTGCCCGGCGATCGAGATACCCCGGCTCGGCTAGGGCCTGTCCCGGGGGCGCCATGCCGCCATAATGGCGCGATGGACGAGAGTTCCCCCCGCCTCGACTCCCTTTCCTCGCAACGCTTTCCGGTCGTCGTCGTGGGTGCCGGGCCCGCCGGGCTCACCGTGGGCAACATCCTGCGGGCGGCCGGCCTGGAGTGTCTGGTCCTGGAGACGGAGAGCCGGGAGTTCATCGAGCGGCGGCCGCGGGCCGGGGTGATCGAGGAGTGGGCGGTACGGGGTCTGGAGCGGCGGGGTCTCGCGCGGAACCTGCTGGAGCGGGCCGGGCTGCACACCGCGTGCGAGTTCCGCTTCGACGGGGAGCGGTACCGCTTCTCGTACCAGGAGCTGACGGGGAGCCACCACTGGGTGTATCCGCAGCCGTTGCTGGTGACGGACCTGGTGCGGGAGTACGCGGACGTGCGGGGCGGAGCCGCACGGTTCGGTGTGCGCGACGTGCGGCTGCACGATCTGGACGGCGACCGTCCGTCGGTGTCGTACGTCTGCCCGGAGACCGGCCGGCGGGAGGTCGTCGCCTGTGACTTCGTCGCGGGCTGCGACGGAGCCCGCGGGGTGACCAGGGCCGCCCTCGCTCCGGAGCGGGCCCGGGTGGCACGGCACGACTACGGCATCGGCTGGCTGGCCCTGCTCGCCGAGGCGCCGCCGTCCGCCGACTGCGTCCTGTTCGGCTGTCATCCGGACGGTTTCGCCGGTCAGATGCCCCGCAGCCCCGAGGTGACCCGCTACTACCTGCAGTGCCCGCCCGGCGACGACCCGGACGACTGGCCGCACGAGCGGGTCTGGGCTCAGCTGCGGCGCCGGCTCGGGGCGGCCGGGGCGGCCCCGCTCACCGAGGGGCGGCTGATCGAGAAGCGTGTGCTGGACATGCACGACTACGTCACCGAGCCGATGACGTTCGGGCGGCTCTTCCTGGCGGGGGACGCGGCCCACCTGGTCGCGCCGATCGCCGCCAAGGGCATGAACCTCGCCCTGCACGACGCGTTCCTGCTCGGCGACGCGCTGGTCGCCCGTCTCACCGAAGGCGACGACAGCGGACTGGCCGGCTACTCCGGGGCCTGTCTGCGGCGCGTGTGGGACTACCAGGAGTTCTCGCAGTGGCTGTCCGAGCTGTACCACGGCACCGCGGCGGGGGACCCGTTCCGCGCGGGCACCACGCTCGCGCGGCTGCGCCGCCTGTTCTCCTCCCCCGCCGCCGCTGCCGCCTTCGCGGAGCAGTACCTGGGCACGGCGGACCGGTACTGAGGCCGCGGCCCCGTCAGTCGTGCGGCGGCCGGTCGCCGATCCGGTGGTCGGCCACGTTCAGCGCCTCGTCCACCAGCCGCCGCAGATGGCCGTCGCGCAGGGAGTAGATCACCCGGCGGCCCTCCTTGCGGGTGTCCACAAGACCCGCGAGCCGCAGCCGCGCCAGGTGCTGGCTGACCGCGGGCCGGGCCGCGCCGCAGGCCTCGGTGAGCGTGGTGACATCGGCCTCGCCGCCGGTCAGGGCGTGCAGCAGGGTCAGCCGGGTGCGGTCGCCGAGCAGGGCGAGCAGCTCCGCCGCGAGCGCGAAGTGCTCCTCGCCGGGTGTGCGCGGGTGCTCATCGTGCGCAGGTGACGGGTGCATGCGTGCGCTCATACGCACATAATGGCGGTGTGGGCGCCGCCGCGTCCACCTCGCGCACCGGAAGGGGACGATCGTGAGCGACCGCCACCACGGCCATGGGCACGAGCACCACCGGGCTTCGCCGCTCCACCGCCTCACCCACCTCCTCACCCCGCACTCCCACGAGACGGCCGACAGGCTCGACTCCGCGCTGGAGTCCTCGGCCCGGGGCATGCGCGCCCTGTGGGTCTCGCTCGCGGTGCTGGGCGTGACGGCGCTGGCGCAGGCGGCCGTGGTGGTCGTGTCGGGCTCGGTGGCGCTGCTCGGCGACACGGTGCACAACGCCGCGGACGCGCTGACCGCCGTACCGCTGGGCATCGCCTTCGTCCTGGGGCGGCGCGCCGCCACCCGCCGCTTCACCTACGGCTACGGGCGCGCGGAGGACCTGGCGGGCATCGTGATCGTGCTGACGATCGCCGCGTCCGCGGCCTTCGCCGGCTGGACGGCGTTCGACCGGCTGCTGGACCCGCGCCCGGTCGAGCACGTCCCGGTGGTCGCCGTCGCGGCGCTGGTCGGGTTCGCGGGCAACGAGTGGGTGGCCCGGTACCGCATCCGGGTCGGGCGTGACATCGGCTCGGCCGCGCTGGTCGCCGACGGGCTGCACGCCCGTACGGACGGGTTCACCTCACTGGCGGTGCTGCTGGGCGCCGGCGGCTCGGCCCTGGGGTGGCGGTACGCGGACCCGGCGGTGGGGCTGGCGATCACGGCGGCGATCGCGTTCGTGCTGCGGGACGCCGCGCGGGAGGTGTTCCGGCGGGTGATGGACGCCGTCGACCCGGCGCTGGTGGACCGGGCCGAGCGGGCCCTGACGGCGGTTCCGGGGGTGCGCGGGGTGGGTGAGCTGCGGCTGCGCTGGATCGGCCATCGGCTGCGCGCGGAGGTGGCGGTCGTGGTGGACGGCGAGGCGACGGTGCGCGAGGCCCATCGCGTCGCCGTCGAGGCCGAGCACGCGCTGCTGCACGCCGTCCCCCGGCTGACCGCGGCCCTGGTCCACGCCGACCCGGAACCGGTGCCCGGCGCGGCGGACCCGCACCTGCCGCTCGCCCACCACGCGGTGCGGTGAGCTCAGGCCGCTCCCAGCCCCTCCAGTACGACCGCTCCGGGCAGCTCCGCGAACGCCTTGCCCGGCACCAGCAGTTTGCCGCGCCGCCGGCCGCTGCCGACGAGCACGTACGGCAGGTCCACGACGGCCGCGTCCACCAGCACCGGCCAGTCACCGGGCAGTCCGACCGGGGTGATGCCGCCGTACTCCATGCCGGTCTCCCCCGTGGCCGTGTCCATCGGGGCGAAGGACGCCTTGCGGGCGCCGAGGTGACGCCGTACGACGCCGTTGACGTCGAGCCGGGTGGTGGACAGGACGACACAGGCGGCGAGCGTGGTCTCTCCGCCGCGCTTGCCCGCCACCACCACGCAGTTCGCCGACCGCTCCAGCAGCTCCCGGCCGTAGTGCTCGACGAAGACGGCGGTGTCCGCCCAGCGCGGGTCGGTGTCGACGTAGAGGATCTGGTCGGCGGGGACGCTGCCGCTCCAGGCGCGGACGGCGGCGGCGACCGGGGCGGTCAGCTCGTCGAGGCAGTCGGGGATGGGGGTGGCGTGGTCGAAGTCTCCGATGGGTGCGCGCATGGCCGCACCGTAACAGGGGTGCCTCAGTGCACGGGCGGCACCGAGACCGTCATGATCATCTCCATCGGGGCATCGCCCCGATTGCCGTACGTGTGCGGCGTGTTGGCCTCGAAGGAGGCACTGGCGCCGGCCGGCACCCGGTGCTCCGCTCCGTCGACGGTGAGGGTCAGTTCCCCGGACGTGACGTGGACGAGTTCGACCGTGCCGGCGGGGTGCGGGTCGGAGTCGCTGCTCTCGCCCGGCATGAGCCGCCAGTCCCACATCTCCAGCGGGCCGGGCGCCTCGGTGCCGGCGAGCAGCCGGCTGTAGCTGCCGCCCTCGGTGTACCACAGCCGCACGGTCTGGTCGGCGGGGACGATCCGGACCTTCGGGCCCCGCTCGTAGTCGAGCAGGGTGGGGACGCTGACGCCGAGCGCGTCGCCGATCTTGACGACCGTGCCGATGCTCGGGTTGGTGCGGGCCTGTTCGATCTGGATGAGCATGCCGCGGCTGACACCGGCCCGCGCGGCGAGCGTGTCCAGGGTGAAGCCGCGCTCGGTGCGCCAGCGTCTGACGTTGCGCGCCAGGGACTGGGTCAGCAGGTCGAGGTCCGACACGTTCCGTCCAATTCGTCCGGCATCATGGGCGACAGAGTTCCATGCGTCCGGCTCCCATGGGGTGAACCCGATCGTCCACCGCACTGTACTGCGACTGGAATCGGCCGCTCAGCCCTCGGGCTCCAGCTCGGCGAGCCGGACCACGCCCTCCTCGTCCAGCTCCGCGAGCCGCGCGACGCCCTCCTCGTCCAGCTCCGAGAGCGCCCGCAACTGCTCCGGGGTGATGCCCTCCGGGATCGGTACGGGCGCCGGGGTGCGCAGCGGCGGCTGCCAGCCGTCGGCGGGGGTCCAGCGGCGTACGACACGGGCGGGGGCGCCCGCGACCACCGCGTGGTCGGGCACCGTGCCCCGGACCACCGCGCCCGCGGCCACCACCACGTTCCGCCCGATGCGCGCCCCCGGCAGGATCACCGCGCCGGTGCCGACCCAGCAGCCGGGGCCGATCTCCACCGGCTCCATCCGCGGCCACTGCTTGCCGATGGGCTCGTGCGGATCGTCGTAGGAGTGATTGGTGGAGGTGACGTAGACGTACGGCCCGAAGTAGCAGTCGCTGCCGATGGTGACCGTCGTGTCGGCGATGACATGGCTGCCGCGGCCCAGCACGACCCCGTCGCCGATGCGCAGGATCGGCTCGGGGCCGAGGTCGAGACCGGGCATCAGACCTGCGGTGAGGGTGACCTGCTCGCCGACGATGCAGTGCGCGCCGATCCGGATCCAGGGCTCGCCGAAGACCGTGCCGAGCGGGAAGGCGAGCCTGGTACCTGTTCCCATCGCCCCGAAGCGGAAGCGGCCGGGGTGCTCGGCGGTCACCGAGCCCGTGCGCTGCGCCCAGGCCCAGCCCGCGTGGACCGCGCGCTGAGCGAGGCGGCGCGGCCAGGACGAGAACGTGTTCTTGCGCTTCGGCACCCGCTCACCGTAGTCGGCGGGCGGCTCGCCGACGGGCCGGTGACCCTGTGATCTTCACCCCACCGGGTTGGCGTACGGTGCGTGGTGTCTACGACGTCGTGTGGAGGAGAGGGCGATGACGCACCGCGCGCTGATCACGGGTATCGGAGGCAAGGAGCCGAAGGTGGACGGGGACGCCTTCGTGGCACCCACGGCCTCGGTGATCGGGGACGTGACGCTGCACGCGGGGGCGAGCGTCTGGTACGGGGCGGTGCTGCGCGGTGACGTGGAGCGGATCTCCGTCGGGGCGAACAGCAATGTGCAGGACAACTGCACGTTGCACGCCGATCCGGGGTTTCCGGTCAGCGTGGGCGAGCGGGTTTCCATCGGGCACAACGCCGTGGTGCACGGGGCGACTGTCGAGGACGACTGTCTGATCGGGATGGGGGCGACCGTGCTGAACGGCGCCGTGATCGGCGCGGGGTCTCTTGTCGCCGCGCAGGCGTTGGTGCCGCAGGGGATGCGGGTGCCGCCGGGGTCGTTGGTGGCGGGGGTGCCGGCGAAGGTTCGGCGGGAGCTCAGCGCGGAGGAGCGTGAGGGACTCACGCTCAACGGGACGATGTACGCGGCGCTGGCGGAGGCACATCGGGAAGAGCACGGGGCGTAAGGGTTGTCGGCGGACTGCGGGTTGACTGTGGTTTCTCGCGCCCGCGCGGCGGAGCCGCAGATCGACACAGCCCCGCGCCCCTTCGGGGCGCTTCTAGTCGGCGGCGATGGCAGGCTCGGGGGTTGTCGCCTTCCTCGCCTTGCGCTTCAGGACCAGCATCGATGTCGCGCCGATCAGCACCGCCAGTACCAGGCCCAGCCAGGAGAAGCGCTTCAGCCAGGACTCGGCGACGATGCCCACGTAGTAGATGACGGCGGTGGTGCCGCCCGCCCAGACGATGCCGCCCAGGACGTTGGCGATCAGGAACTTCCAGTACGGCATCCGCAGCACGCCCGCGAGCGGGCCGGCGAAGATGCGCAGCAGGGCCACGAAGCGGCCGAAGAAGACGGCCCACATGCCCCACTTCTTGAAGGAGCGCTCGGCGGTCGCGATGTGTCCCTCGCTGAAGTGGCGGGGGAACTTGGCGCCCAGCCAGGCCAGCAGCGGCCGTCCGCCCTTGCGGCCGATGGCGTAGCCGATCGAGTCGCCGACG
The DNA here is from genome assembly GCF_001905725.1 of Streptomyces sp. CB02400. Classification (GTDB taxonomy): domain Bacteria; phylum Actinomycetota; class Actinomycetes; order Streptomycetales; family Streptomycetaceae; genus Streptomyces; species Streptomyces atrovirens. The sequence goes on along the minus strand of NZ_LIWB01000009.1, from coordinate 65,156 downwards.
ATCGCGCCGGCGGTGGCGCAGGCGCCGAGGACCACCGGGTCGATGTCGCCGTGCTGGGAGGCGAGCAGCGCGGAGGAGACCAGGATGATCTCGCCCGGCAGCGGGATGCCCAGGCTCTCCAGCCCGATGACCAGTCCCACCAGGGCGTACACGGCGACCGCGGGTACGGTCTCGAGCCACTCCTGCACGTGCAACGCCCTGTCCTCCCGGTCCGCCGTTCGTGCGCCGGGTCCCGGCGCACGAACGGGAAGCCTACCGGGCCCCTCCGGTCTGCCGCCGGTCAGCCGTTGGGGCGCAGGGTCCAGACGACGGTCATCTCGCCGGTGACGGCGCCGTCCTCGCGGCGGATGGCGATCGAGACCGGGAACTCGGGGCGCACGCCCTCGTCGAGTTCGGCGACGACCTCGGCGGCCGGGCGGCCGAGGGTCGCGGTGGCGGTGACCGGGCCCATCGCCAGCTTCTTGTAGGCGATCTCGGCGCTGACGGCCAGCGGCACGGCCCGCGCGAGCTGGTCCCCGAACGCGGCGAGCACGATCGCGCCGCTCGCCGACTCACCGAGGGTGAACATCGCGCCGGCGTGCGGCCCGCCCACGTGGTTGTGGTAGTCGGCCTGGTCCGGCAGGGCCACCACGGCCCGCTCGGACGTGGTCTCCAGGAACTGGAGGTTGAGGGTCCGGGCCATGGGCACCGTGGCGGCGAGCATCTCGCCGATGGACATCTGGTCTGCGCTCATGAGCGCAGGTTACCCGCGAGTAGCCTCAACTCGCCATGCCGCGCGGCATCCGGTTTGCTACGTCCCCGTCAAAGGGCGGTGACCCAATCGTGTCCCTGGCACGGCTAGGGTTGCTGCCCATGTGGCCAGGACAGCAGCCGCCCGGGGGCGAGCAGAACCCGCAGTCGAACAACCCGTACCAGCAGCCGGGGTACCAACAGCCGAATCCGTACCAGCAGCAGCCCGGCTACCAGCAGCCGAACCCGTACCAGCCGCAGCCCGGCTGGGGGGCGCAGACCCTGGCGGGCGGGCCGCAGCCACCGCAGGGCGGGGGCGGCGGGAACCGGACGAAGCTGGTGGCGATCGTGGCGGCGACGGCCGTGGTGGTGGCCGCCGGTGTCACCGGGTTCCTGGTGCTCGGCGGCGACAAGGACGACGAGGCCGACGGCAAGAAGGACGCCAAGCCGACCGCGACGGCGACCAAGGACACCTCCGCCGAACCGAGCGCCTCCGCCTCGGACGACAACCCGCGCGGCGGCGAGGGGGAGAAGGCGACCGTTCCGGGCTGGCAGGTCGTCGTCAACACGCGCTTCGGCACCAAGTTCGACGTCCCCGCCGACTGGGAGATCGAGACACCCGGCACCAGCGTGGGCTTCGAGTGGGAGGAGAAGGACGGTGAGATGGGCCGCACCACCGTCACCGCCCCCGCGTACCTGAAGTCCGAGTGGTGCACGAGCGACGAGAACAAGGACGGCCGCGAGGAGAGCACCTCCCTCGCCACCGCCGGTACCCGAGGCGAGAACGGCGCCAAGGACACGGACATGGCCGCCGAGACCCGGGTGCCGTGGTGGATCTACGGCGGGTACACGCAGCCCGACAAGAAGAGCATCAAGTACGGGAAGCCGAAGGCGTACACCACGGCGTCCGGCATCAAGGGCAGCGTGATCACCGCGCACTCGGAGAACACGCCGCAGAACGGCAAGTGCGACAGCGACGGCAAGGCGATCACGTTCGCCTTCAAGAACGGCGCCGGGGACTTCGTCACCTGGAACCTGTACGGCGCCAAGGGCGTCAAGGACGAGATCCCGGACGCGACCGTGCAGAAGATCCTCAGCACGGTGCGCCTGACGGAGGACGGTCCGCAGGGGTCGTAGCAGGTCGGGGGCGGCGGCCTATTTGGCAAGTCGGCCCCGGCCCGGCGATAGTCACGGGGTGCCGACCACCGTCTCCCGCCGCCGGCCCGCCTGGGCCGGCCGCAACTACTCCCTGCTGACCGCCGCCGCCGTGGTGACCAACCTGGGCAGTCACGGCGCGCTGATCGCCGCCGCGTTCGCCGTGCTGGGCACGGGCGGCGACGGCGGCGACGTGGGCCTGGTGGCCGCCGCCCGCACCCTGCCGCTGGTGCTGTTCCTGCTGATCGGCGGTGCCGTCGCGGACCGGCTGCCGCGGCACCGGGTGATGGTCGCGGCCAACGCCCTGAACTGTGTCTCGCAGGCCGCGTTCGCGGCACTGGTCCTGGCGGGCGAGGCGCAGCTGTGGCAGATGATGCTGCTCAGCGCGCTCGGCGGTACCGGTCAGGCGTTCTTCAACCCGGCCGCCGAGGGCATGCTGCTGTCCTCGGTCGAGGGCGAACAGGCCGGCCGGGCGTTCGCGGTGTTCCGGATGGCGATGCACGGAGCGACGCTCGGCGGGGCCGCGCTGGGCGGCGCCATGGTCGCTGCGATCGGGCCCGGTCGGGTGCTGGCGGCGGACGCGGCGGCCTTCGCGGTCGCGGCGGCGCTGCGGGCGTTCCTCGATGTGAAGCACATACCACCGCGCGCCCCCGGCGGCGGCATGCTCGCCGATCTGAAGGAGGGCTGGCGGGAGTTCACCGGCCGGCCCTGGCTGTGGGGCATCGTCGTCCAGTTCTCCGTCGCCAACGCGGTCGTCGGCGCGGCCGACGCGGTCTACGGGCCGCTCGTCGCCCGGGACCATCTGGGCGGCGCCGGTCCGTGGGGCGTGGCTCTGGCGTTCTTCGGCGGGGGCACGGTGGTGGGCGCGCTGCTGATGACCCGCTGGCAGCCGCGCCGTCTGCTGTTCGTCGGCACCCTGTGTGTGTTCCCGCTGGCCCTGCCGTCCGCCGCGCTCGCCGTGCCGGCGCCGGTCGCCGTGCTGTGCGCGGTGATGTTCGTGACCGGCGCGTCGCTGGAGGTGTTCGGCGTCTCCTGGATGACCGCGCTGCACCAGGAGATACCGGAGGAGAAGCTGTCCCGGGTCTCGGCGTACGACTGGTTCGGCTCGGTCGCGCTGGTGCCGACGGCGATGGCCCTGGCGGGCCCGGCGGAGACGGCGTTCGGCCGCCCGGAGGCGCTGTGGGGGTGCGCGGCGCTGGTCGTGGTCGTCACGGCGGCGGTGCTGTGCGTCCCGGACGTACGGAACCTGCGCCGCCGAACCCGCCGGATCACCGGCGCGACCCCGGACACGGACACCGCGTCAGCCGACACCGAACGCCCCGTCGGCGAGCTCGGATGACGGGCGCCCACCACGCGCGAAGTTCCGCAGGACCGACCGGCCGACACCGAACGCCCGTCGACGGGCTCGGGTGACGGCGTGCGCCGCGCGTGGAATCGGTACGGGCGCCGGGTCAACCGATGCCGAACGCCCCCTCCGGAGGTTCCGGGGACGGTACGGCGTCCTCGTCGCGCACCGGGCGCGCACCGCGTGTGAAGTCCCGCAGGGCCGGGCCGTGTTCGACCCGCGCGGGGAAGGCGTCGGCGGCGGTGGCGCGGGACAGGCCGGCGATGTCCAGGGGACGGTGGGCGGCTGCCAGCACCGCGTTGCCGAAGCGGCGGCCGCGCAGTACTCCCGGCTCGGCGATCAGCGCCAGCTCCTCGAACCGCGTCCCCAGGGTGGCGAGTTGGGAGCGGAGGAAGGCGAACGGGGCCGCGTCCGCGAGGTTGGCGAGGTAGACCCCGCCGGGCCGCAGGACGCGGGCGGCCTCCTGCGCGTAGGCGACGGACGTCAGGTGCGCCGGGACCCGTGAGCCGCCGAAGACGTCGGCGACCAGGACGTCCGCGCTGTCGTCGGGGGCCGACTCCAGCCAGGCACGGGCGTCCGCCGCGTGCAGCGTGACATCGGCGTCGGCGGGCAGCGGCAGGTGCTCCGCGACCAGTTCCAGCAGTCCCCGGTCGAACTCCACGACGTGCTGCCGGGAGCCGGGGCGGGTGGCGGCCAGGTAGCGGGGCAGGGTGAGCGCGCCGCCGCCGAGGTGCAGGGCGTCCAGGGGGCACCCCGGCTCGCCCACGGTGTCGAGGACGTGCCCGAGCCGACGCGCGTACTCGAACTCCAGATGCGTCGGCTCGTCCAGGTCGACGTACGACTGCGGTGCCCCGTCGACGGTCAGCAGCCAGGCCCGCTCCCGGTCCACGTCGGGCATGAGTTTCGCGGTGCCGTGGTCGGTGACGCGGCTGACGGGTATGGCTTCGTTCACCCCCTCATTGTGCGGGCGGCCGACGCCGACGGAGGCGCGGGGCACTGCGCGACCGGTCATGCCCCGGCCGGCAGTCCCCCGCACACGAACACCACCCTCACCCGACGGCGGTCACGGTCCCCGCCCCCACCGTGCGGCCGCCCTCGCGGATGGCGAAGCCGAGCCCGGACTCCAGGGGCACGTCCCGTCCCAGTTCGACGGTCATCGTGACCGTGTCCCCGGGCAGCGCCACCGCCGCCTCGCCGAGGTCGACGTCACCCACGACATCCGCCGTGCGGATGTAGAACTGCGGCCGGTACCCGGTCGACACCGGTGTCGTACGGCCGCCCTCGCGGGCCGACAGCACGTACACCCGCGCGGTGAAGCGCCGGCTCGGCACCACGCTGCCCGGCGCGGCCACCACGTGCCCGCGCCGCACCGCGTCGCGCGGCACCCCGCGCAGCAGCAGCGCCACGTTGTCGCCGGCCTGCGCCTCCTCCATGGGCTTGCCGAAGGTCTCCAGGCCGGTCACCACGGTCTCCACCCCGGCGCCGAGCACCTCGACCCGGTCGCCGACGCGGACCGTGCCGCGCTCCACCGCGCCGGTCACGACGGTGCCCCGGCCGGTGATGGTGAGCACGTTCTCCACCGGCAGCAGGAACGGCGCGTCCAGGTACCGCTCGGGCATGGGTACATACGTGTCCACCGCGTCGAGCAGCGCGTCGATCGACGCCGTCCAGCGCGGGTCGCCCTCCAGCGCCTTCAGCCCGGAGACCCGTACGACGGGCGCGGACTCCCCGCCGTAGCCGTGCGCGGAGAGCAGGTCACGGACCTCCAGCTCGACCAGGTCGGTCAGCTCCTCGTCGCCCGCGTCGGCCTTGTTGAGCGCGACGACGATGTGGTCGACGCCCACCTGACGGGCGAGCAGCACGTGCTCGGCGGTCTGCGGCATGATCCCGTCGAGCGCGGAGACGACGAGGATCGCCCCGTCGAGCTGCGCGGCGCCGGTGACCATGTTCTTGACGTAGTCGGCGTGGCCGGGCATGTCGACGTGGGCGTAGTGCCGGGTGTCGGTCTCGTACTCGACGTGCGCGATGTTGATGGTGATGCCGCGCGCGGCCTCCTCCGGCGCCCGGTCGATGCGGTCGAACGGGACGAAACTGCCGGAGCCGCGCTCGGCGAGGACCTTGGTGATGGCGGCGGTCAGGGTGGTCTTGCCGTGGTCGACATGGCCCATCGTGCCGATGTTCAGATGCGGTTTGGTGCGGACGTACGCCGTCTTGGACATGGCGGTACCTCGAAGCCTCTCGGTGATGACGCGTGGTGACGCGTGCCGGCCCCGGGCGCGGCGGATCGGCGCGCGGCCGGGACGGGGACCCCAGGAACCTGGCCGACCCTCCCCCTGGGGGGTCCGCCGGGCGATCCGGGGAGGGTCAGCTTCGGGCGCCGTCGACTGCGGCGAGGAATGTGGGAACGGCAGCCTCCGGGGCATCCGCGACCGCGGATGCTGCGAGGTGGAAGGCGTACCGGAACATGGTGTCGATCCTTGCCGACGACCCGCCCCGCGTCGAATGGTTTTCCGCGCCGGTCCGGGCTACCGGGCGCCGATGCTCTTCAGCGCCTCCCGTACCGACAGCGGCGCGAACCGTCCCTGTTCGCGCGCCAGGAAGGCCCGTACGGCGTCGGGGTCGGTCTTGGCGTACTCGCGCAGGCACCAGCCGATGGCCTTGCGGATGAAGAAGTCCTGGTGTCCGGACCGGCGCAGGCAGTAGTCGAAGAGGCGCGCGGTGTCGGTGCGTTCCTTGTAGCGCAGTTGGTGGAGCAGGGCGGTGCGGGCGAGCCACAGGTCGTCGTCGCCGATCCACTCGTCCATCTCGGCGGTGAGGCTCCGGTCGGCGGCGACCAGCGCCCCGACCACGTGCGCGGCGAGCAGGTCGACGGTGTCCCACCACGGGACCGTGGTGACGAGGTGCCGGGCGACGGGCAGGAAGCCGGAGGAGCAGTGCCGTACGTGGCGGCGCAGGTAGTCCACGGCGAAGTACTGGTACTCGCGCTCGGGCAGCTCCCAGCAGCGCAGGGCGACGGCCGCGCAGTCGGCCTCGCCGGGGCGGGGCAGCCCTTCCACGACGGTGCGGGACAGGGCGCGGCGGGCCGGGGTGGTCAGGCCGAGGAAGGGGGCGACGCCCTTCATGTAGGCGCGCATCGCCACGGCCCGCTCCGGATCGGCCGCGGGCCCGTACGTGGCGGTGAGCCGCTCCAGCACGGTGTCGGCGAGCGGGCTGCCCGGCACACGCGGTGTCGCCGTACCGTCCTCTGTGACGCGCATGAGACGAACACTACGGCGATCACACACATTTGTCGGTTAGTGTCACCGGATGCTCGATGCCACCACCCGCTCTGGGGGCACCGCCGCCACGGCCTCTCCCCGGGCCACCGCCACGGACCTCGCGGTACCGCTCCCGCCGGCCGCCGCCACGGGATTCGCCGCCCGCTGCGCCAGAATCCTGCTGTCGCCGTGGTCACGGCTGTCCCTGCTGGTCGCCCTGCTCCTCACCGCCGCGTCGCTGATGCTCGCGTTCGAGCCACAGCGGCTGCTGACCGACGGCTGGCCCGCACAGCTCGGCGGGGCCGCCGCGGTCGTGGCGTACGCGGTGGCCTACGGGGTGTGCACGGTGGCGTTCGTGCCCCGTCCGCTGCTGAACCTCGCCGCGGGCGCGCTGTTCGGCTCCCAGCTCGGCCTGGGCGCGGCGCTGGGCGGCACGGTGCTGGGCGCCGGGCTGGCCTTCTGCCTGGGGCGGGCGCTCGGTCAGGAGGCGCTCCGTCCGCTGCTGCGCGGGCGCTGGCTGAAGGCCGCGGACGACCAGCTCAGCCGGCACGGCTTCCGCTCGATGCTGGCGGCCCGGCTGTTCCCGGGCATCCCGTTCGCCGCATCGAACTACTGCGCCGCCGTCTCCCGTATGGGCCTGCTGCCGTTCCTGCTGGCGACGGCGCTCGGGTCGGTCCCGAACACCGCCGCCTACGTGGTGGCCGGCGCCCGCGCGTCGACGCCGACGTCCCCGGCCTTCCTGATCGCGCTGGCCTGCATCGCCGTACCGGGTCTGGCGGGCGCGGTGGTGGCATGGCGCAAGCGGCACCAGTTGCGCGGGCGGTGAGCAGGCCGGCGGTGGGTCAGACGCGCTCCAGCACCATCGCGTTGGCGAGTCCGCCCGCCTCGCACATGGTCTGCAGGGCGTAGCGGGCGCCGCGTTCGCGCATCGCGTGGACCAGGGTCGTCGTCAGCCGGGTGCCGCTGGCGCCGAGCGGATGGCCGAGGGCGACGGCGCCGCCGTGCACGTTGACCCTGGCCAGGTCGGCGCCGGTCTCCTGCTGCCAGGCCAGGACCACGCTGGAGAACGCCTCGTTGACCTCGAACAGGTCGATGTCGTCGAGCGACAGGGAGGCGCGGCGCAGCACCTTCTCGGTGGCCGGGACGACACCGGTGAGCATCAGCAGCGGGTCGGATCCGGTGACGGCGAAGCTGTGCAGCCGGGCGAGCGGACGCAGGCCGAGGCGGGCGGCGGTCTCGCTCGACGTGATGAGCACGGCGGAGGCGCCGTCGTTGACGGGGCTGGCGTTGCCCGCGGTGACGTTCCACTCGATCTGCGGGAAGCGCTCGGCGAAGACCGGGTCGTGGTAGGCGGGACGCAGGCCGGCCAGGATCCCGGTGGTGCTGTCCGGCCGTACGCACTCGTCGCGGGTGACGCCGTCGAGCGGTGCGACCTCGGCGTCGAACAGTCCGGCGTTCCATGCCTCGGCGGCCTTGCGGTGCGAGGAGACGGCGAAGGTGTCCATCTGCTCGCGGGTGATCGACCACTTGGCGGCGATGAGTTCGGCGCTGATGCCCTGCGGGACGAGCCCTTCCGGGTAGCGCTCGGCGACTCCGGGGCCGAAGGGGTCCTTGCCGGCGGGCACGTTGGACCACATCGGCACCCGGCTCATGGACTCCACGCCGCAGGCGACGACGAGGTCGTACGCGCCGGACATGACCCCTTGCGCCGCGAAGTGCACGGCCTGCTGGGAGGAGCCGCACTGGCGGTCCACGGTGGTGGCCGGGACGGACTCCGGCAGGCCGGCGGAGAGGACGGCGTAGCGGGTGGTGTTCATGGCCTGCTCGCCGACCTGGTCGACGGTGCCGCCGATGACGTCGTCGATCAGCGCGGGGTCCACGCCGGAACGCTCGACGAGGGTGCGCAGGGTGTGGGCGAGGAGTTCGACGGGGTGGACGTGGGCGAGGGCGCCCTGCGGCTTGCCCTTGCCGATGGGGGTGCGTACGGCTTCGACGACGACTGCGTCACGCATGGTGCGGGCCTCCTTGGCCGGGACCGGTTCAGGACGACGTACCAGTGAGTAGGAAATCCGAACTCACCATAGCCCTATGAGTTGGAAAATCAAACCCTCCTCTAGACTCGGCCGCATGGCCGCCTCCAAAGACCCGCGTCCCTGTTCGATCGCCGACACGCTCGCACTGGTCGGCGAGAAGTACTCCCTGCTCGTCCTGCGCGAGGTGTGCCTGGGCAACGGCCGCTTCGACCAGTTGGTGCGCAACACCGGCGCTCCGCGCGACATCCTGGCCACCCGGCTGCGGCGACTGGTCGACGCCGGGATCCTGGCCAAGCACCCCTACAGCGAGCGCCCGCAGCGCTTCGAGTACCGGCCCACCCAGGCGGGCCTGGAACTGGAGCCCGTCCTGCTGACCCTCAAGGAGTGGGGCGACCGCCATCTGCACCAGGACGGCGATCTGCCCATGGTGCTCGAACACATCTGCGGCAACGAATTCGTCCCGGTCGTCACCTGCCGGGCCTGCGGCGACGAGGTGCGCCACGAGGACCTGACCTCGCATCCGCAGGCACCGGGGTGGACCGTGGGCGGCCCCACGGCGGCCTGAGCCGCCACTTTCCGCCAAGGACGCGGGGCCGTGAAGCCCCTGTACCGAATCTGTTCATCTTGGGGCGCTACGCTTCCCCCTCGGCGCGCCTGATCATCGATCACCGCCCACGGCGGTGCGGTGCGCCGTCGCCCGTCCCACGATCGGCACTTGGACTCCGCTACCTCATGTCTTGGTTCGAATCACTCATCCTCGGACTCGTCCAGGGGCTGACCGAGTTCCTCCCCGTCTCCTCCAGCGCGCACCTGCGGCTGACCGCGGCCTTCTCCGGCTGGGAGGACCCGGGCGCGGCCTTCACCGCGATCACCCAGATCGGCACGGAGACCGCGGTCCTGATCTACTTCCGCAGGGACATCGGGCGGATCCTGTCGGCCTGGACCCGCTCGCTGACGAACAAGGAGATGCGCCGCGACCAGGACGCGCGCATGGGCTGGCTCGTCATCGTCGGCTCGATCCCGATCGGTGTGCTCGGGGTGACCCTCAAGGAGCAGATCGAAGGGCCGTTCCGTGATCTGCGGCTCACCGCGGCGATGCTGATCGGCATGGGCATCGTGCTCGGCGTCGCCGACCGCCTCGCGGCACGGAGCGAGAGCGGCGGCCGGCACCGTGTGGCCAAGCAGCGCAAGGAGCTCGGGGACCTGAGCGTCAAGGACGGCTTGATCTACGGCATCTGCCAGGCCATGGCCCTCATCCCGGGTGTCTCCCGCTCCGGCGCCACCATCAGCGGCGGCCTGTTCATGGGCTACCGGCGCGAGGCCGCGGCCCGCTACTCCTTCCTGCTCGCCATCCCCGCGGTGCTCGCCTCCGGCCTGTTCGAGCTGAAGGACGCCTCGGAGGGCGGGCACGTCTCCTGGGGCCCGACGCTCTTCGCGACGGTGATCGCCTTCGCCGTCGGGTACGCGGTGATCGCCTGGTTCATGAAGTTCATCTCGACCAAGAGCTTCATGCCCTTCGTCTGGTACCGCATCGCGCTCGGCATCGTCATCATCGTGCTGGTCGCCACGGGCAGCCTCAGCCCGCACGCGGCGGAGTCGGCGGGCTGAGTCCCGGCGGGGAACACGCCTCTCGGCGGGAACACGCCTCCCTGGCGGGAACGTGACTCGGGCACGTGACCGAAGACATACGGTGTGCGTAGCCGTCCGGTAGCGCACTGTCAGTCCCTGGCCCTAGGCTTGTCCGCATGTCCCCCGATTTAGTGACCCCTGGTTCCGTGCGGTCCGCCGCCGAGGTCAACGAGCAGATCCGCGCGCTGTGGCTGCGCGCGGGCGGGTCCCTGTCCGCCCAGGAGCGCGAGCAGTACGAACTGCTGGTGGTCGAGTGGGCGGCGGCGATCCGCGGCCGGGTCGTCAAGGCGGCCTGACCCTCCCCGCCCCCGCCCTGCGGCTCAGCGCCCGCCCGCCACTCTCAGCACCGTCCCCGTGGTGTACGAGGCCTCCGGCGACATCAGCCACGCCACGGCCGCCGCGATCTCCTCGGCCTGTCCCGCCCGCCGCAGAGGGATGCTCCCGGCCATCTCCCGGACACGGTCCGGAGCCCCCATCGCGGCATGCATCTCCGTGTCGATCAAGCCCGGAGCGACCGCGTTGACGCGGACGCCGTCCGGCCCCAGCTCCTTGGCCAGACCGAGGGTGAGGGTGTCGACGGCGGCCTTGGTCGCCGCGTAGTGGACGTACTCGCCGGGGCTGCCCAGGGTGGCGGCCCCCGAGGAGATGTTCACGATCACGCCCTCGCCCCGGGGCGTCATGAGCTGCGCCGCCCGCCGCGAGCACAGCAGTGTGCCGATGAGGTTGACGTCGACGACCCTCCGCAGGACGTCCGTCCCGACCTCGGTGAACCGCCCCAGCGGCCCCGTCACCGCCGCGTTGTTCACCAGCCCCGTCAGCGGCCCGAGCTCCCGCTCCGCCGCCTCGAAGAGGCGGTCGACATCCGCCTCGACGGACGTGTCCGCGCGCACGGTCACGGCCCGCGCCCCGGCCGCCCGCACCCCCTTCGCCACGTCCTCGGCGGCCTCGGCGTCCCGGACGTAGTTCACCGCCACGTCGTGCCCCTCCGCCGCGAGCCGCAGACAGGTCGCGGCACCGATCCCCCGGCTGCCACCGGTGACCACCGTGACGAGACGCTTCATGAGTACCTCCAGGCGAAGAGCGCGAAGAGCGCGGAACGAAGATCCTCAGGCTCGCAGATGCGCGAGCACGTCGTCGTCGAGGGGGTAGGGGCGCTCCTCGGGCAGCAGCCCGGCCGCACGGTCGAGCTCCCCCTCCCGCACCAGGGCATGGATCTCGGCGGCGAGCGGTGTCACGTCCTCGATGCCCACGATCCACTCGTCCGCGTACCGCGCCGCCGCCTCCCCCGCGAGCCCCAGTTGCAGCGACCGGTGCGCCAGCGGGTCGAGACGCAGATCCCGCTCCGGGTCCCACTGCACCCGCGCGGGCGCCTTCCGCAGCTCCTGCTTCCAGGTGCCGCCGTCACCGTGCAGGGCGGGCACGTAGTGCGACAGACACGCGTTCCGCAGCGCCCACACGAACCCCTCCCGGCTGATCTCCACGGCCAGCACGGTCTCCTGGTCCTTCTTCGTGCCCCACCCGCAGCGGTACATCATCCACAGGAACGACGGCTTGATCCACGTCATGCGCTCCCGGCTCCAGGACGACGGGAAGCGGCCGTGGCGTGCCGCCGCGTGGCCGATCTTCGGGCGGTAGGCCTGGTAGACGGTGACGGTGGACTCGGTGTGGCGGGCGCGCACCTCGAACTTCGGGCGCTGCTCGGTCGGCTGATCGTTCACGGCGTACAGCCTCGGCCGCGCGATGGGGCGAAGGCCAGTGAATATCCGCGCACGCCCCCTTGGCTGCGCACGTCCCATGGCCAACACTGAGCCGATGACGCAGCGTGTGGAGCTCGCGACCGTGAGGGACCGGCTGGCCGTGGACGGGCTCGTCACCGAGTACGCGGTGGCCGTGGACGACGGTGACTGGGAGGCGTACCGGGGGCTGTTCACGCCGGACGGGCGGGCGGACTACCGCTCGGCCGGCGGCATCGAGGGCAGCGCCCGTGCGGTGGCCGGATGGCTGGCGGACAGCCTCGGGGGCTTCCCCGTGCGGCAGCACCTGATCGTCAACCGGCGGGTGCGGTTCGGGGTCCGGGAGCAGGACACCGGCGACACGGCCCAGGTGCAGGCCGACTACGTCAATCCGATGGGCCGCACCGGGCAGGACGGCGCGTCGCCCGCGCCGGACTTCATGTGCGGCGGCCGGTGCGTCTTCGCGATGCTGCGCACGGACGACGGCTGGCGGCTGAGCGAGGTGGTCGTACGGGAGAAGTGGCGCCGCCCGACCGGCGGGCGGCTCCTGTGATCGACTGTCCCCGGCGTGCGCTGTCCCGGATCACCGGGGGGACGCACACTGGAGGCACCACGGGGTAGGGAGGCGCCTATGAAGACGCTCGGCCACTGGCTCGCCTCCCCCTGGCGGCGCTCGACCGTCGCCGCGGTCGTGGGCGCCCTGCCCGTCCTGGCCTTTCCCGCCCCGTCCCTGTGGTGGTTCGCCTACGTCGCCCTGGTCCCGTGGGTGCTGCTGGCCCGCACCGCTCCTACGGGGAGACGGGCGGCCTTCGACGGCTGGTGGGGCGGGTTCGGCTTCATGCTGGCCATGCACCACTGGCTGCTGCCGAATCTGCACGTGTTCACGTTCGTCATCGCCGCCCTGCTGGGCGCGCTGTGGGCGCCGTGGGGGTGGCTGGTGCGGCGGCTGCTCGGCGGGGTGCCGTCGCGCGGGCGGGTCACGGTCGCGCTCGTCGTGGTGCCGTCGGGGTGGCTGACGATCGAACTCGTCCGCTCCTGGCAGGGGCTCGGTGGGCCCTGGGGCGTCCTCGGTGCGAGCCAGTGGCAGGTGGAGGCCGCGCTGCGGCTGGCGTCGGTCGGGGGGACATGGCTGCTCAGTTTCCTGGTGGTGGCCCTGAACGTCGCCGTGGCCGTGCTGATCGCGGTCCGGCAGGCCCGGGTGCCCGCCCTGGCCGGGCTCGTCGCCACGGCCGCCGCCGCTTCCGCCGCCTGGGTGTTCTCGCCCCGGCCCGGCACCGACGACCGGGTGCGGATCGCGCTCGTGCAGCCGGGTGTCGTCGCCGGACCCGACAGCGCGGACCGCCGCTTCGACCGCGAGGAACAGCTCACGCGCGCGCTCGCCGGGCAGGACGTCGGCCTGATCGTCTGGGGCGAGAGCAGCGTCGGCTTCGACCTCGGGGACCGGCCCGACCTCGCGCGGCGGCTCGCCGCGCTGTCCCGCGAGACGGGCGCCGAACTCCTGGTCAACGTGGACGCCCGGCGGTCGGACAAGCCCGGTATCTACAAGAGCTCGGTACTGATCGGCCCGGACGGTCCGACCGGCGACCGGTACGACAAGATGCGGCTGGTCCCGTTCGGCGAGTACATCCCGGCCCGTTCCCTGCTGGGCTGGGCGACCTCCGTCGGCGAGGCGGCCGGCGAGGACCGCCGGCAGGGCTCGGAGCAGGTGGTGATGGACGCGGGGGACGGGCTGCGGGTCGGCCCGATGGTGTGCTTCGAGTCCGCGTTCCCCGACATGAGCCGGCATCTCGCCGAGGACGGCGCGGACGTCCTGCTCGCCCAGTCCTCCACGTCGACGTTCCAGCAGAGCTGGGCGCCCGCGCAGCACGCCTCGCTCGGCGCGCTGCGCGCCGCCGAGACCGGCCGCCCGATCGTGCACGCGACCCTGACGGGCGTCTCCGCGGTGTACGGGCCGGACGGGGAGCCCGTCGGCCCGCGGCTCGGCACGGACACCGCCGCCGCGCAGGTGTACGAGGTTCCGCTGGCGCACGGCACCACGCCCTACGTCCGCTTCGGCGACTGGCCGCTGTACGGGGCCCCCGTGGTCCTCGTGGTCTGGGGCGTCACCGAGGTGCTGCGGGTCAGGCGGGGCGCTCGTGGATCGCTCGCAGCACCCGCTCGCACAGCTCATGGGTCGCCAGCGCGTCCCGGGCGCTGAGCACCTCGCCCGCGCGGGCCGCGTCCAGGAAGGCGAGCACCGCCTGCTCGATGCCGCGCTGCCGCGACACCGGCACCCAGTCGCCGCGCCGGCGCACGGTGGGCTGTCCCTTGTGGTCGATCACCTCGGCGAGGTTGACCACCTGGCGCTTGGTGTCCTGTCCGGAGACCTCGAGGATCTCCTCGGCCGAGCCGCTGAGCCGGTTCATCACGCCGAGCGCGGTGAAGCCGTCCCCGGAGAGCTGGAGCACCACGTGGTGCAGCAGGCCGTCCTCGGTGCGGGCGCGCACGGTCACGTCGTCGACCGTGCCGGGCACCAGGAAGCGCAGGGTGTCGACGACGTGGATGAAGTCGTCGAGGATCATCGTGCGGGGTTCCTCGGGCAGTCCGACACGGTTCTTCTGCATCAGGATCAGCTCGCGCGGGTGGTCGGCGCACTGGGCGTAGCCGGGGGCGAAACGCCGGTTGAAGCCGACGGCGAGGCTCGTGCCCCGTTCCTCGGCGAGCGCCACCAGTCGTTCGGAATCGGCGAGTTCGTAGGCGAGCGGCTTGTCGACGTACGTCGGTACGCCCGCCTCCAGGAGCCGGGTCACGATCTCGGGGTGGACCTCGGTGGGCGCGTGCACGAAGGCCGCGTCGAGGTCCTGGGCGATCAGGGAGCCGAGGTCCGCGTGGCGCCGAGCGGGCGGGAGGTGGAGGCCGTCGGCGACCCGGTCGAGGGTCGCGGGGGTGCGGGTCTGCAGGTGCAGCTCCACTCCGGGCTGGTGGGCGAGCACCGGAAGATAGGCCTTCTGCGCGATGTCACCGAGTCCGATGCAGCCGACCTTCACGGGGTGTTCTCCTCTAGCCATTGCTTTGCGTGGTGTGCTGCGAAGCATACGGCTGCTGCGGCGGCCGCCAGCCGGCGATCGAGTCGAAGCCGCGCAGGAACAGGGCCGGTCCGGCCTTCGACAGCGCGGCGACCGCGTTGTCGCGTACGGCGATGCCGACGCGGTTGGTCATCAGGTTGAAGCGGGCCACCTTCACGGCCCGGCGGGCGATCCCGGTGGTGCGGGGCAGCCGGGCCGCGGTGTAGGCGGGCAGGTCACCGGCGTGGTGGGCGAGGGTGATCGCGTCCTCGATGGCCTGGTTGCCGCCCTGGCCGAGGGTCGGCGGCATGGCGTGCGCGGCGTCGCCGACCAGGGCCACCCGGCCGTGATGGTAGGCGGGCAGCGGCTCGGTGATGTGGTGGACGTCGTGGCGGAGTACGTCCTCGGGGCGGGCGGCGGCCAGTACGTCGGGGACCGGGGTGTGCCAGTCGCCGTAGAGCCGCAGCAGTTCGGCCCGCTCGTCGTCGGGGGCGTGCTCCCCGGCGGGGGCCACGGCGGCGGCGTAGGCGTAGACCCGGCCGTCCTTGAGCGGATGCGTGCCCCAGATGCGGCCCCGGCCCCAGGTCTCGTGGGAGGCGAACTCCACGCCGGGCAGCGGGATCACCACCCGCCAGGTGGTGAACCCGGCGTACACGGGCCCGGGGTGGCCGGGGAACAGCACGCGGCGTACGGCGGAGTGGATGCCGTCGGCCGCCACCACGAGGTCGGCCTCCAGTTCGCCGTCGGGGGTGCCTACGCGGGCCGGCCGGCCGGAGTCTCCGGGGTCGAGGAGGCGGGCGTCGGTGGCCGTGCGGACGGCGTCCGACGGGAGCAGTGCGACCAGGTGGCCGACGAGGGTGGCGCGGTGCAGCAGGACGAGGGGGCCGCCGAAGCGCTCGGTCGCCGCGGCGGCGCTGGTCCGGGACAGCCACCGTCCGCCGGGCGCGCGCAGCCCTCCGTCGCCCTGCCAGGCGGAGAGGGCGCGGATGTCGTCGCCGAGGCCGATGACGTCAAGGCCGCGCAGCGCGTTGGGTGCCAGGGAGATGGCCGCGCCGACGGGTTCCAGTGAGCCGGCCCGCTCCAGCACCGTCACCCGCACACCGCGCCGGTGCAGGGCGGCCGCCGCGGTCAGGCCGCCGATCCCTCCGCCGATGACGATCGCCCGCTCGATCCGCGCCATGACTCCTCCTCGCACCACACCTGAACTACACCTGTAGTGAACGCAGGACTCCAACGTACTACACCCGTAGTGAGGTGGGTAGTTTGACCTCCATGTCCGTACGCACCGCAGGCGCCGCCCGTGCCGATCTCGTCGCCGACACCGCCCTCGCCCTGCTCGCCGAACGCGGGATGCGCGGGCTCACCCACCGGGCGGTCGACGAGGCGGCCGGACTCCCCCAGGGGTCCACCTCGAACCTGGCCCGCACCCGCCAGGCACTCCTCGAGCTGGCGGTACGGCGGCTCGCCGAGCGGGAGGCACGGGTCCTCGCACTGCACGAGATGCCCGACCCACGGGCCGGCGCCGGCTCACTGGTGGACGCCCTGGCACTGGCCACGCACCGCGCGCTCACGCGGAATCGGACGCTGACCCTGGCCCGCTACGAGCTGGCCCTGGAGGCCACCCGCCGACCCGAACTGCGGGCGTACTTCGACGCGGCCGGCGCCCGCTTCCGCGACCTGCTCACCGCCCTCGTCACCGGGCTGGGCTCGACGGACCCCGACCGTCATTCCCTGTCGCTGATCGCCTGGGCGGACGGGCTGATGTTCTCCTGCGTGGCCGGTTCCTTCAGCGCGCGCGTGCCGAGCCTCGCGGAGGTGCGCGCGGACCTCGGGGAACTGCTGGCGGGGATGCTCGGCACCGAAAAGCCCTGGTGAAGGGGGCTCGCGCCGGGCAAGGATGGCGGCATGACGATCGAACGCAGTGAACCCGCCGTCGACGCCGACGAACGCACCATGCTGGAGGGGTGGCTCGACTACCACCGCAGCACCCTCGCCCGGAAGTGCGAAGGACTGACCGACGAGCAGCTGCGCACCGCGTCGGTGCCACCCTCGGAGCTGTCCCTGATGGGCCTGGTACGGCACATGTCGGAGGTGGAGCGGAGCTGGTTCCGCAGGGTGCTCGCGGACGAGGACGCCGGCCCCCTGTACTACAGCGACGCCGACCGGGACGGCGAGTTCCATCTGACCGAGGCGGACACCTGGCAGGAGGCGTACGCGACCTGGCAGTCCGAGATAGGCGCCGCCCGGCGCAACGCGGCCGGCTTCGCCCTGGACGACCCGTCCCGGGGCCGTCACAGGTTCAGCGACGATCCGTACAGCCTGCGCTGGATCTACACCCACATGATCGAGGAGTACGCGCGTCACAACGGCCACGCCGATCTGCTCCGCGAGCGCGTCGACGGCGCCACCGGCGACTGACGTCACCCGCGAAGCATCCGAAAGCCCCCGTACGGGGCGGGAGATCACCCGTGCGGGGCATGCTGTGCCTGTCCGGCCTCCCCAGGGCGGCCGGAGCCAGCAGAGTGGCGCGGGTGCATCGAACGACGACCACAGCAACGCTTCTGGTGACCGTGGCGGTCTCGGCCCTCTCGGGCTGTATGACGGTCCACCGTCCCCTCGCACCCGGACCGGCGACGGCACCGTCCCGGGGGTCGGATCCACGTCCGGTCGGGGGCGACGAGACGGAGGTCGTGCAGGCACCGGCGCGCGAGGCCCTGGAGATGATCGGCCCGTCCCGGCCCTCGAAGACGCCCGCGCCCCCGTCGCACCGGGCCGCTCCCGGGGCCACGCCGGAGCGGGACGCACCGCCCGACGACCGGAACGGGAAGGCCCGGCCGGCCCGTCCCGGAACCGGCGGGAACGGCCGGCCGCGACCGCCCGCGACGGAACTCCCCGACGTGGCGGAGTCGATGCGCCGCGGCTCCTCCGGCGGAACGGGCGTGTGCGCGCTGGGCAGGCAGTACGGCGGCTGGCGCCCGGGCAGCCCGGAGGCGGCCATCTGCGAGAAGACGTACGGAGGCTGAACCCGCCGGAGCGGTGCCGGTCCTAGGAACGTCGTCCCGGCGGCCACCGGCCCTCGGGTGCCTGGTCCTCGTCCAGCCGGATCTCCAGCCGTCGGATGGCGGCCCGTACGCCCTCGCCGTAGCGGTCGTCGGCCAGGGTGCGGGCGGCGCCCCGGGCCCGGTGGAGATGGGCGCGGGCTGCGTCGGGGCGGCCGAGGCGGGCGTAGTCGGCGGCCAGGTTGAGCTGCAGGGACGGGTAGAGCGCGCGCACGGCGGGGGATTCCCCGTACGCGCCGACGCGGTCGTCCGCGACCTCCTCGGCCGCCGTCAGCGCCCGCAGGTCCCAGGCCAGTTCGTCCTCGGGGTCGTCCTGTGTGTCGGCGAGGTAGTGGGCCAGGGTGCAGCGGTGCAGCGGGTCCCCGTGCTCGCCGATCTCCGCCCACAGGCCGAGCAACCGGTGCCGGGCCTCCTCGCGGTCCCCCGCGTGGTGCAGCATCACGACCTGACCGATCCTCGTCAGTACGGCGTCAGGCGCCGCCTGCTCCTGTCGCTCCGCCACCGCGTCCTCCGCACCGCTCGCCGACTGTCGTCCCCGACGCTAGCCGCAGGCCGGGGCAATACCGGACAAGCCGCTCCGTAGCGCCTCGAGCGGGCCGGGTGCGGGACCGATGGAGCGCTCCGCACCCGGCGGGGCGGCGTCAGCCCAGGTTCGGGACGGTCCAGTCGATCGGCTCGTGGCCCTGCGCGGCCACCGCCTCGTTGATCTGCGTGAACGGCCGGGACCCGAAGAACTTCTTCGCGGACAGCGGCGAGGGGTGCGCCCCCTTGACCACCACATGCCGGCTCTCGTCGATCAGCGGCAGCTTCTTCTGCGCGTAGTTGCCCCACAGCACGAAGACCGCCGGGTCGGGGCGGTCCGCCACCGCGCGGATCACCGCGTCGGTGAACAGCTCCCAACCCTTGCCCTTGTGCGAGTTGGCCTCACCGGCGCGGACCGTGAGCACCGCGTTGAGCAGCAGCACGCCCTGCTCGGCCCACGGCATCAGGTAGCCGTTGTCCGGGATCGGCGTGCCCAGCTCGGCGTGCATCTCCTTGTAGATGTTGCGCAGGGACGGGGGGATCTTCACGCCCGGGCGGACGGAGAAGCACAGGCCGTGTCCCTGGCCCTCGCCGTGGTACGGGTCCTGGCCGAGGACCAGGACCTTCACCTTGTCGTACGGTGTGGCCTCCAGCGCCGCGAAGACCTCCTCGCGGGGCGGGTAGACCGGACCGTTCGCCCGCTCCTCCTCGACGAACTCGGTCAGCTCCTTGAAGTAGGGCTGCTGCAGCTCGTCGCCCAGAACCCCGCGCCAGGACTCGGGCAGCATGGCGATGTCGGTCACGTCAATGTCCTTACGTGTGCGGTCGCTTCCAGACCACAGAACTTACAGGCGACCACTGACAACCGGCCCGGCGAACGGCCGTACCCGGCCCTACCAGCTCGTCTTCCGGGAGAGCTGCCACATCATCATGATCGTGGACGGGTCCAGGGCCCGCTCCGCGCCCGAGATGTCGCGGCTCGCCGCCACGTACGGCCGGCCCTGCCACAGCGGCAGCAGCCGCACGTCGTCGACGAGGATCTGCTGGGCCTCCTCGAACTGCTTCACCACGTTCCCGCGGTCGCTCTCCCGGCGGGAGCTGGGCAGCAGCTCGTTTATGATCTTGGTCGCCTCGTAGGGTGTGCCGAGCGCGTTCTGCTTGCCGACGAACGGGGCGATGAAGTTGTCCGCGTCCGGGAAGTCGGGGGCCCAGCCGCGCCCGAACACCGGGTACTCACCGTTCTGGTAGCCCTCGACGTACGTCTTCCAGGGGCGGCTCTTGAGCGTGATGTCGAACAGCTTCGACGCCTCCAGCTGCCGCTCGAGCTCCTTGAACTCCAGGGCGGTCTCGGAGCCGTAGCGGTCCGTGGTGTACCAGAGGGTGAGCGGGACCGGTTCGGTGATGCCGGCCTCGGTGAGGATCCCCCGGGCCTTGGACACGCTGGGCTCGCCGTAGTCGTCGAAGAAGCCGGTGGTGTGCCCGGTCAGGCCCTTGGGGACCATGGAGTACAGCGGGTCGACGGTGTCCTTGTAGACCTTGTGCGCGATCGCCGCGCGGTCGACGACCTGGGCGACGGCCTGGCGAACCGCCTTCTTGCCGGCCCACGGGTCCTCCGGGTTGAACACCAGGTAGTTGATGTCCGTCCCGGTGCCGTCGATCAGCTGGAGCTCCTCCTCCTTGGAGGTCTTGCCCTGGAGGTCGATGATGTCGTCCGCCGCCAGACCGCGGTAGGTCAGGTCGATCCGGTCGTCCCGCAGTGCCTTGACCATGGTGCCGGAGTCCTGGAAGTAGCGGATGGTCACCGCGTTGTTCTGGCGTTCGGCGAAGCCCTCGTAGCGGTCGTTGCGGGCGAGTTCGGCCTCCTCGCCCTCCTTGTACGACTGGAGGGTGTAGGGACCCGAGCCGACGACGCCGTCGTCCTCGCGCAGGGCGTCGGCCGGGTAGGCGTCGGGGTCGACGATGGACATCGCCGGGGTGGCGAGCACGAACGGGAAGGTGGCGTCCGGCTTGTTGAGATGGAAGACGACCTCGCGCTCGCTGGGCGCCTGCACCCGTTCGAGGCTGCCCAGCAGACCGGCCGGACCGCCGTTGACGTTGATCTCCCGGATCCGGTCGATGGAGTGCTTGACGGCCTTGGCGTCGAGGGCGCTGCCGTCGGAGAAGGCCAGCCCCTCGCGCAGCTCGCAGCGGAACACCTGGTTGGAGCCGTCGGAGAACTCGCAGCTCTTGGCGGCGTCCGGCTGCGGGGTGGTCGCGCCGGCCGGGTAGCTCAGCAGGGTCTGGTAGATGTTGCGGAACAGCTCCCAGGAGCTGTCCCAGGAGGCGGCAGGATCCAGCGTGCTGGGCGAGCTGGTGGTTCCCACGACGATGGGTCCCTCGTCGTCCGAGGTGTCGGACGACAGGACGCCGCATCCGGTCACCAAGGACGATATGGACGCGATGGCCGCCACCCGCCGCAGGCATCGGTTCCGGTTGAACACGCGCACGCTCCTCGATCTGCCGTCCCAAGAGTCGGCAGACCATACCGCAGTGTTCGCCCCGTTGACCCCTCTCTGTACGGCCCTTGAGATCAACTCTCCGATGACTACGTTGTCACGCACCGTCGCGGCCCTGATACGCCGACACGGGCGCCGTTTTCGTCAACGGACGCCCGTGCCGGATCGTCGGACAGGAGCCCCACGCGGGCACTCGCGTCACCCGCGCGGGGCGTGGAGTCGTCCCGCGCGGCACACGTGTCGCACCGCGCGGGACGTCCGGTTCAGGCGACGCCGGCGTTGAGGAAGATGCCGCCGTCGACGACCAGGGTCTGGCCGGTGACCCAGTCCGACTGGTCCGAGGTGAGGAACGCGGCGGCACCGCCGATGTCGGAGGGCACACCGAGCCGGCCCAGCGGGTAACCGGCGGCGGCCTCCGCCTCCCGGCCCTCGTACAGCGCCTGCGCGAACTTGGTCTTCACCACGGCCGGGGCGATGGCGTTGGCCCGCACCCCGGGCGCGAACTCGTGCGCCAGCTGCTGGGTCAGGTTGATCAGCGCGGCCTTGCTGACGCCGTAGGCGGCGATGAACGGCGAGGGCGCGATGCCCGCGACGGAGGCGATGTTGACGATCGCGCCGCCGTTGTCCTTCTGCCAGGCGTGCCAGGTCTTCTGCGCGAAGCCGAGCGCCGAGATCACGTTGGTCTCGAACACCTTGCGCGCCACGTTCAGGTCGAGGTCGGCGATCGGCCCGAACACCGGGTTGGTACCGGCGTTGTTGACCAGGTAGTCGACCCGGCCGAAGGCCTCCATCACGCGCTCGACGGCGAGGGCCTGATGGGCCTCGTCGTGCGCCTTGCCGGCGACGTAGACGGCACGGTCGGCGCCGAGCTTCTCGACGGCCTCCTTGAGGGCGTCCTCGCCCCGGCCCGTGATGCAGACCCGGTCGCCGCGTGCGACCAGCGCCTCGGCGACGCCGTAGCCGATGCCGCGGCTGGCACCGGTGATCAGGGCGACCTTGCCCGAGAGTTCCACAGCAGTCATGTTCCCGGTCTTCCTAGTCGAGCGGTCCGCCGGCGACGTACAGCACCTGGCCGGAGACGAAGCCGGCCGCCTCGCCGGTGAAGAAGGCGATCGCGTTGGCGATGTCCTCGGGCTCGCCGACACGGGCGACCGGGATCTGGGTGGCGGCGGCGGCCTTGAAGTCCTCGAAGCCCATGCCGACGCGGTCGGCGGTGGCCTTGGTCATCTCGGTGGCGATGAAGCCGGGGGCGACGGCGTTGGCGGTGACGCCGAACTTGCCGAGCTCCTTGGCGAGGGTCTTGGTGAAGCCCTGGAGGCCGGCCTTGGCGGCCGAGTAGTTGACCTGGCCGCGGTTGCCGAGCGCGGAGGAGGACGACAGGTTGACGATCCGGCCGAATCCGGCGTCCACCATGTGCTTCTGACAGGCCTTCGACATCAGGAACGCGCCGCGCAGGTGCACGTTCATGACGGTGTCCCAGTCGGAGACGCTCATCTTGAACAGCAGGTTGTCGCGCAGCACGCCCGCGTTGTTGACCAGGATCGTGGGCGCGCCGAGCTCCTCGGCGATCCGCGCGACGGCCGCCTCGACCTGCGCCTCGTCGGAGACGTCGCAGCCGACCGCGATCGCCTTGCCGCCGGCGGCGGTGATCTTCTCGACGGTGTCCTTGCAGGCGGCCTCGTCGAGGTCGATCACGGCGACCGCGCGGCCCTCGGCGGCCAGTCGTACGGCGGTGGCGGCGCCGATGCCGCGCGCGGCGCCGGTGACGACCGCGACCCGCTGCTCAGTGGTGGACATTGCTGCTTCTCCTCGCGCTTGGGATGCGGCTCCTGCGGCCGGACCGGAATCGGTGAGCGACCGCTTAGTACCTTCAGCAGACGTGACGCTAGAAGCCCTGGCACCCGGTGTCAACGGCACACGGCGCGTGTGTGATCCATTCCCCGCGCGGGGGCCCTCTTCCGCCCGCCGTGACCGCCACGCGTCCGGCATCCGCGCGGAGCACCCGAACGGCCCAGCGCTGCGCGCCCTCGCGCCGACCGGCCCCTAGCGTCGAGACGCGAGCCACCCGCGGCCGGAAAGGAGGCGCTCCATGCGCCGTCGCACCGGTGCCATGGGCACGCTGATCGCGCTCGCCGCGATCGTGCCGTTGGCCGACACCGCTCACGCCCAGGACCTGGACTGCAGCGACTTCACCTACCAGGAGGACGCGCAGGTCTTCTTCGACACGGACCGGAGCGATCCGCACCGGCTCGACGAGGACCCGGGTCCGGACGACGGAGTGGCCTGCGAGGCGCTGCCCCGGCGCGGTCTCACGTCGTCCACTTTCCGTCCGGCTCCCGCCACCTCGGCACCGAGCCGGTCGCCGTCACCGGCACCGACCCGGTCGCCGTCCCCGGTGCCGACCCGGTCGCCGTCACCGGCGCCGACAACCGCCGCGCCCACCCGGGCCGTGACTCCCACCTCCGTGCCGACGACACGGACCGCGCCCACGACTCCCGCGTCCGTCGCGCCGACGCGCGGCGTGCAGGGTGGGCTCGGCGGTTCGTCGAAGTCCGGGCCCAGCGGCTGGGACATGGGCATCGGCGCGACGTTCGTGACGGGCGCCGTGGCCGCGACGGGTTACCTGGTGAAACGTCACCGGGCCTGAGTGGGCCGTGGGCGGCTGCGGGCGGTCGGTGGCCGGTCGCGCAGTTCCCCGCGCTCCTTGAGGTAGGTCCAGCAGACCCACCTGAAAAGGGGCGCGGGGAACTGCGCGAGCAACCACGAACCGCCCGCAGCCGCCCACGGCCCGGTCAGCGCACGAGCAACTCCAGCAGCCGTTCCGCCTCCGCCGCCGGATCAGCGGTGAGCCCGGTGTGCACGGGGCCGGGCTGGACGATGGTGGACCGGGGTGCGATCAGCCAGCGGAAGCGCCGTCCGGCGTCGTCCCGCGCCGCCTGCCCTGCCGCGTCCCCGCCCGCGCAGACGCCCTCGACGGCGCGCAGCGCGGCCCGTACGCCGGGCACGTCGGCCTTCGGGTCGAGGGCCAGCAGCCGCGCCTCGTCGAGATGGGTGCGGGCCGCGACGAACGACTTGGGGCGGCAGTACACGAGCACCCCGGCGTTGACGCACTCCCCGCGTTCGATGCGCGGTACGACCCGCAGCAGCGCGTACTCGAAGACGTGCCGGTCGCTCACTGGTCCCCCTCGAGGCCGTGGATGTCGTGGTGGACGGTGGCCGCGCGGGCGATCAGCGGCCGCGCGTAGGCCGACCGGAGTTCGTCCGGGGTGTCGAAACCTGGCTCGCCGGTCAGCCAGAGGTCGGGGATCTCCGCGGTGACCTCGGCGAGCAGCTCCTCGGTGACCTGCGGCGCGAGCCGGGCCGCGGCGGACGCGATGTCCGGCGCGAACGGCTTCAGGGCGTGGTCGGAGGCGTCGTAGGGGCGGGCGGCGGAGGCTGCCGCGCCGGGCCAGTTGTGGTGCCAGATCATGGTCGCGCCGTGGTCGATGAGCCACAGTTCGCCGCGCCAACGCAACATGTTGGGATTGCGCCAGGAGCGGTCGACGTTGTTCACCAGCGCGTCGAACCAGACGATCTGTCCGGCCTCCTCCGGGCTCACCTCGAAGGCGAGCGGGTCGAAGCCGAGGGCGCCGGAGAGGAAGTCCATGCCGAGGTTGGTGCCGCCGCTGGACTTCAGCAGCCGCTGCACCTCCGGCTCGGGCTCGCCGAGCCCCAGCACGGGGTCGAGCCCGACGGTGACCAGACGGGGCACCCTCAGTCCCAGCCGGCGGGCGAGTTCCCCGCAGACGACCTCGGCGACCAGCGTCTTGCGGCCCTGTCCGGCGCCGGCGAACTTCAGCACGTACGTGCCGAGGTCGTCGGCCTCGATCAGTCCCGGCAGCGAGCCGCCCTCGCGCAGCGGCGCGATGAAACGGGTCGCGGTGACCTCGGTCAGCATTTCCCCAGGTTACGCGATCTCTTGACCTTGCAATCCACAGCCTCCTCAGGATCCCCGCGTTCCGGGGAGCTGCGGCCGGCAGACGGACCGGCCACAGGCCGACGCCGCCGGTGCCGCAGCACCGCTCCGGGCCGCGGGCAGCACCCGGCCGGGCTTGATCGGCCAGGGCGCCGGACCGGCCGCCCCGGAGAGGACCGTCCGGTACCGGCGCGAGCTTCCCGCCGGCGACGAGGCGGACGCGACGTGTGCCTTCACCTGGGGCGACGGCAAGACGTTCACGATCGAGCAGGTGGTCCGCGAGGCGGACGGCGCGGTCGCCGCCGAACCGACCGCGTCCGGCGGGCCGACGGACCTCGGGGAGCGGCGGCCGGTGGCCCGGCTGTGGGAGTACTTCAAGGAACTGGTGTCCGATCCGCACCTGTTCGGACCCCGACCGCCTCCGTCCCTGTCTCGGCGTCGGACTCCCGCTCCCTCGGCAGCGTCACCGTCACCGTCAGGCCCCCGCCTTCCCGGGGCACGGCCGTGACCTTCCCGCCGTGGGCCAGGGTGATCGCCCGCACGATGGACAGGCCCAGCCCGGCCCCCTTGCCTGTGACCAGCCGGTCGGCGCCGAGGCGGCGGAACGGCTCGAAGAGGAACGGCACCTCGTAGGGCGCGACGACCGGGCCGGTGTTGGCGACCTCCAGCTCGATCCCGTCCGCGCCGCGGTCCCGGGTGACGACCCGCACCCGGCCGCCGGGACCGGTGTTGTGCCGGACGGCGTTCTCGACGAGGTTGTGCACGAGCCGCTCCAGCAGCAGCGCGTCGCCGAGCGTCGGCGCTTCGGCGCAGTCGTCCCGGACGGCGACCCCGGCCCGCGCCGCCTCCGGCGCCGTCTGGTCCACCACATGCGCCACCACGTCGGCCAGGTCCACCGGCAGCCGCTCCGCGATCTCGTGCTCCGAACGGGCCAGCAGCAGCAGACCGGTGATCAGCCGTTCGTGCCGGGTGTTGATCTCCAGCAGGTTGTCGCCGAGCTGCTTGACGTCCTCCGACGCGGTGGGGCGGTGCATGGCCACCTCGACCAGGGCGCGGCCCAGCGTCAGCGGGGTGCGCAGCTCGTGCGAGGCGTTGGCCACGAAGCGGCGCTGCCCGTCGAAGGAGCGGTCGAGCCGCTCGACCATCAGATCGAAGGTGTCGGCGAGGTCCTTCACCTCGTCGTCCGGGCCGCGCAGCGCGATGCGCTCGTGCAGTCCGCGGTCGGCCGCCGGGGCGCCGGCGATACGGCGCGCGGTGTCGGTGACGCGGTGCAGCGGCGCGAGGACCCGGCCGGCGATCACCCACCCGAGGGCGGCCGCGGCGGAACCGACGACTCCGAGGGCGATGCCGCCCTGGGTCAACAGGGAGGCGGTGGCCTCCGCGCGCCAGTGGTCGCGCTGCTCCTCCATCCACTGCTCCAGGTCGGCACCGGGTGGCGGAGCGGGGAAATCGGGCCCGCCGAGGATGGTACGGGTTTCCTGCGCCGGGGCGACCGGGGTGGTCGTCGTGCCGGGAGCCGTCGCGGGGGCGGAGGGGGCCGGGGACGGCAGGGCGCCGCTCCGGTGTTCCGGGGAGGCCGTCGCACCGGTGTCGCCCCGCGGCGCGCTCGCGTTCTCCCGTGACACCACCTTCGTCCCCGTGACGCCCAGTCGCTGGTCGAGCAGCGCGTAGGTGACACCGAGCAGCAGGACCCCACCGACGAGGAACAGCCCGCCGTAGGTGAGGGTGAGACGGGCGCGGAGGGTCGTACGGCGGGGCAGCGGGCGCGGACTCCGGGGGCGACCCGGGCGCGGGCGGAGGTTCGGGCGGCTCACGGGATGCGGTACCCCACTCCGGTCACGGTCTCCACCAGCGGCGGATCGCCCAGCTTCCGGCGGAGTTTGAGGACCGCGAGGCGGACCGCGCCCGTGAACGGGTCGGCGTTCTCGTCCCATGCCTTCTCCAGAAGCTGCTCCGCCGACACGGCCGTCCCCTCGGCCCGCAGCAGCTCGGCCAGCACCGCGAACTCCTTCCGGGACAACGGGACGTAGCGGCTGCCCCGGAACACCTCGCCGCGCGCCGGGTCGAGGGTGAGGCCGGCCCGGCGCAGCACGGGTGGCGCGGCGGGCCGGGAGCGGCGACCCAGCGCCAGGACGCGGGCCGCGAGTTCGGGAAAGGCGAAGGGTTTGACCAGGTAGTCGTCGGCGCCCAGGGCGAGGCCGTCCACCCGGTCGGTGACGTCGGCCGCCGCGGTCAGCATCAGGACACGGGCGGCGCTCTCGCCGGCGACGACCGCGCGGCAGACGTCGTCGCCGTGTACCAGGGGCAGGTCGCGGTCCAGGACGACGACGTCGTAGTCGACGACGTCGACGCGTTCCAGGGCCGCCGCGCCGTCGTACGCGAGGTCGACGGCGTGGGCCTGGCCGCGCAGCCACTCGGCGATCGCGTCGGCCAGCAGGGGTTCGTCCTCGACCACCAGGACCCGCATCAGGGGCACCCTTCCTTCCGTCCTCCGTGGGGCCGCGCGTCCCGCCGGACGGGCGGACGGCCCAGCGGGAAAGGGTGCCGCAAGGCGTGTTTCCCGGGCGTAAGAGCCCTTCCGTCGCCCGCCGCCGGATCCGGTGCGCGAACGGCTCCGGGCGAACGGAAACGCCCGGGAAACAGCCCACCCGCTTCGCTTCGTGCCGGACATCCCGTCCGAACCCGAGGATCCCGACCCGAGGAGAAGAAGTGACGCGGATACGGACCGGCGGCGCCCGTGCGGCACTGCTGCTGGCGCTGGCCCTGACCGTGGCGGGCTGCGGCTCGCAGGGCGACGACACCGACCCGGCCGCCGAGGCCGTGGCCGAGGAGGACGCCCAGAACGAGAGGCAGGCGAAGTTCGTCGAGTGCATGAGCGAACACGGTGTGCAGGTGGAGCTGAGCGACGGAGGAGGGATGAAGATCGTCGGCCGGTCGGCCAAGGACACCGTCGACGACGCCATGGAGGCGTGCCGCGAGTACAGCCCGGTGCGGGAGGGCGCGAGCGCCGATCCCGAGGCGGAGGAGCGGATGCGGAAGATGGCTCAGTGCATGCGCGACAACGGCGTCGAGGAGTTCCCCGACCCGGAGGCGGGCCGGGGCATCCAGATCGGCCCGGAGGTCGGGAACGACCCGGACTTCGAGAAGGCGCAGGCGGAGTGCGACAAGTACGCGCCGTCCGGCAGCCGACGGTCCGACGGGAGCGACGGCAATGGCTGAGGCGTCGGTGACCGACGATGAGAGGCAGGGGATGGAGCGGCCCGCGGGCACGTCCGCCTCGGCGGAGGGCCGCAGGGCGGACCCCACGGTGACGGCGGGCCCCACGGTGACGGCGGGCCCCCGGGAGGACGACGGGCCGGATGCCGGCACCGACGACAGCGTCTCCCCCGCATCCGGTGCTCCCCGCTCCGGCACGGACGTCGCCCCCGACGCACCCGTCCCCGCCCGCGGCCGCCGTTCCCGCCGCCGCCCCCTGCGTCTCCTCGCCGCCCTCGGCGTCCTCGCCGCGGTCGGCGGCGCGGCGGCCGCCGGGACTCAGTTCGGTGACCGGGGTTCCGGGAGCGAGAGCGAGGACAGCGGCCTTCCCCCCGCCACGGCCGAGGTGGCCCGGCAGACGCTGCGGGACAGCCTCACCGCGGACGGCGAACTCGGGTACGGCACGTCCGTGACGGCGACGGGCCGCATCCCCGGCACGGTCACCCGCCTCCCGGACGCCGACGAGCGGATCACCCGTGGCGAGGACCTCTACCGTGTGGACGACACGCCGGTGGCCCTGATGTACGGCTCGGTACCCGCGTACCGCGCCCTGCGCGAGGGCGTGGAAGGCGCGGACGTGAAGCAGTTGGAGAGCAACCTCGAGGCCTTGGGGTACGACGGCTTCACCGTCGACGACGATTTCACCGGGGGCACCGCCGACGCCGTACGGGAGTGGCAGGAGGACCAGGGGCTGGAGGAGACCGGTGTGGTCGACCTCGGCCGGATCGTGTTCGCGCCCGCCGCCGTGCGGGTGGACTCCCTGGAAACCGAGGAGGGCGCCGCGACGGGCCCCGGCCAGAAGGTGCTGTCGTACACCGCGACCGCCCAGGCGGTCACCGTGGAACTCGACACCGCCGACCAGAGGCTGGCCAAGACGGGCTCGAAGGTCACCGTGGGGCTCCCGGACGGGACGTCGGTCGACGGCCGCGTGTCCGGGATCACGACCGAGGTCGTGGCGGGTGAGGGCGCCGGCGCCGAGCCCACCACCCAGGTGAAGGTGCTCGTCGTCCTGGACGGGGAGAAGGCGCAGAAGGCGGCCGAGTCCTACGTCCTGGCCTCCGTCGACGTGTCCTTCACCGCCGGTGAGCGCGAGAACGTGCTCACCGTTCCGGTCGCCGCGCTGGTCGCGCTCCCCGAGGGCGGGTTCGGCGTGGAGGTGGTCGAGGGGAAGGAGACCCGGTACGTCCCCGTGGAGACGGGCCTGTTCGCGGACGGCCGGGTGGAGATCAGCGGTGACGGGATCGCCGTCGGCACGATCGTGGGGGTGCCCGGATGATCGAGCTCACCGACGTCACCAAGGCGTACCCGGGCGGGGTGACCGCGCTCGCCGGGGTCTCGCTGACCGTGGCGCGCGGCGAACTCGTCGCCGTGGTCGGCCCGTCGGGTTCCGGAAAGTCGACGATGCTGAACATGCTCGGCACCCTCGACCGGCCCACCTCGGGCCGGATCCGGATCGACGGGCACGACACCGGCGCCCTGTCGGACGCGCGCCTGTCCGCGCTGCGGGCGCGGCGGATCGGGTTCGTGTTCCAGCAGTTCCACCTGGCGAGCGGGACGTCGGCGCTGACGAACGTTGCCGACGGACTGCTGTACTGCGGTCTGCGTCCGTCCGAACGCCGTTCCCGGGCCGCCGCGGCGCTGCACCGGGTGGGCCTCGGCCACCGGATGGACCATGCCCCGCACGAACTGTCCGGCGGGGAGCGCCAGCGCGTCGCGGTGGCCCGTGCGGTGGCGGGTGATCCGTCGCTGCTGCTGGCCGACGAACCCACCGGCGCGTTGGACACGGCGTCCGGGGCGGGGGTGATGGCGCTGCTGCGGGAGCTGAACGCGGCCGGCACCACGGTCGTGATCATCACCCACGACCAGGAGATCGCCGCGTCCCTGCCCCGGCAGGTGCGGATGCGGGACGGGCGGATGGTGGAGGACTCGGCGGACCGGGCCCCCTCCGTCGGCGGTCCTGCGGGGCGGGACCCGGCAGGTCCGGCCGGCCCGGCCCGGCTCACGGCGGGAGCGGAGCGATGACCGTACGGATGACCGAGGAACACGTCCCGACGGCGGTACGGCCGGCCGAACCGCCGCGCCCCGCCAGGCTGCGTCCCGCCGACGTCGTACGGGTGGGCGCCGTGGGGCTGCGCACCCGGCCGCTGCGGGCGTTCCTGTCCGCGCTGGGCATCGCGATCGGCATCGCCGCCATGGTGGCCGTCGTCGGGATCTCGTCGTCCTCGCAGGCCGGACTGGACCGGGCGCTGGCAGCCCTGGGCACCAACCTGCTCACCGTCTCCCCCGGCAGCACCCTCACCGGGGAGCAGGCACGACTCCCGTCGACCGCCGAGGAGATGGTGGCCCGCATCGACGGGGTGAAGTCGGTGTCGGCGGTCGGCAGGGTGCCGGACGCGAAGGTGTACCGCAACGACCGGATCCCGGAGGTGCAGACGAACGGCATCGGGGTCTACGCGGCCCGTCCCTCCCTGCGCTCCGCCGTCGGGGGCCGGCTGGCCGACGGGACCTGGCTGAACACGGCCACGGCCCGCTACCCGGCCGTGGTGCTCGGTTCTGCGGCCGCCGAACGGCTGGGCATCGGCCGGGCGGGGCAGGACACCCGGGTACTGGTCGACGGACGGTGGTTCACCGTGGTCGGAATTCTCCGGTCGATGCCGCTGGCCTCGGAGCTGAACTCGGCGGTGCTGGTCGGCTGGCCCGTGGCGGAGCGGGAGCTGGGCTTCGACGGGTACGCCACGACCGTCTACACCCGCTCCGCGGAGGACCGGGTGGAGTCGGTGCGGAAGGTGCTGGCCGCGACGGCGAACCCGGAGGCGCCGAGCGAGGCGGACGTCTCGCGACCCTCGGACGCGCTGGCGGCGCAGCAGGCGACCGACGAGGCGTTCACCGGACTGCTCCTGGGCCTGGGAGCGGTGGCGCTGCTGGTGGGCGGGGTCGGGGTGGCCAACACGATGGTCATCTCGGTGCTGGAGCGCCGGGCCGAGGTGGGACTGCGCCGCTCGTTGGGGGCGACGCGGGGGCACATCCGCGGGCAGTTCCTCATGGAGTCCCTGCTGCTGTCGGCGCTCGGCGGGGCGGGCGGGGCCGTGCTGGGGCTGGCCGTGACCGTCGGGTACGCCCTCTACCAGGGCTGGCCGGCGACCGTCCCGGCCTGGGCCCTGGCGGGCGGGGTGGCGGCCACGCTGGTGATCGGCGGGCTGGCCGGCCTGTACCCGGCGGTCCGGGCCTCCCGACTCTCCCCGACGGAGGCGCTGGCAACGCCGTGACGCGCCGGCCGGGGGTCCGTACGCGGCCGGTGTCCTGCCGCCGGCCGTCGCTTCGCCGTGACGACGCCCGTACCGTGCGGGGCGGTCGGGCGCCGGGGCGGGACACGGAGGTGCGGTGGCGGGACACCGGGGTGCGGTCTGCGCTCGAGGAACGCCCCTCGTCCTGTACGCAGCCGAAAGAGTGGTCGTAGTCCACGGGAGTCCCCTGCGGCCTCTCCGGGACTTCCGGCTGCACCGACGGGTACGGCGGCGAAACAGCCGAAGGACCGTACGCTCAGGCCGGCTACAGGCACAGCCACATCACCGCAGGTCCACGCCGCCATCCGGACAATTTCAGCGCGCACGCGCCGAGGTCGCCGGCCTCGGCGGGTCCCGGCGACGAGCCACCCTCGCGCAGCGGCACGTCGCAACGGGTCGCGGTGACTTCCTTCGGCAGCGCACCAGGCCACCGACGGGTCGCCGCACGTCGGAGGCGACCCGTGCGGGACGGCCCGGGACCCGACAGCGAAACGACAGCCGTGGTTTACGCCCGTCAGACCGCGGACACGCCAAGCTCTCGGCATCGCATGAACAGCGTGGGCCCGCTGACCGTACCTCTCCCCAGATCACGCAACCCCGGAAGGGACACACCGGCATGACCAGCGCATCGCTCACATCCGCGTCGGGACCCGCCCGTCGAACCGTCGTGGCGGCGGCCGGAGCGGCGGGCCTCTCCGTCGCGCTGACCGCGTGCGGAGGCTCCGACGACGACGCGTCGGGCTCCTCCGCGGGCTCCGGCTCCACCGGCGCCTCGTCGGACGGCGACGGCGGCAGCACGAGCGGCGGGGGTTCGGGCGGCGGCGAGAACGCCGGCGCCGGTGCCGACCCGCTCGCCTCGACCGCCGACATCCCCGAGGGCGGCGGAAAGGTCTTCGCCGACCGCAAGGTGGTCGTCACCCAGCCGACGGCGGGCGAGTTCAAGGCGTTCTCGGCGACCTGCACCCACCAGGGGTGCGCGGTGAAGAGCATCGCCGACGGGGTCATCAACTGCCCCTGTCACAACAGCAACTTCTCCATCACCGACGGCAGTGTGCAGAGCGGCCCGGCGACCAAGCCGCTGCCCGCCGTGGAGATCACGGTGAGCGGGGACTCGATCACCCTCGCCTGAGTCGCCGGCGCCGGGCACGACACGAGAGACGAAGGGACCGTATGACCGCCACGCAGCGCCGGGGCCGGAAGATCATGATGACGCCCGGTGAGCTGGACGACTTCCTCACCGTCCAGCGCACCTGCCGGGTCGCCACGGTGTCCGCCGGCGGAGCGCCGCACGTCAGCACGCTCTGGTTCGCCTGGGACGGCACCTCGCTGTGGCTGTACTCCGTGGTGCGCAGCAGGCGCTGGGCGGACCTGCGGCGGGATCCGCGGGTGGCGGTCGTGGTCGACACGGGCGAGGAGTACGACGAGCTGCGCGGCGCGGAACTGTCCGGGCGGGTGGAGTTCGTGGGCGAGATCCCGCGCACCGGCGAACTGCGCGCGGAACTCGACGTTCCGGAGACGCTGTTCGCCCGCAAGAACTTCGGCCTGGACGAGATGCCCCACGACGGGCGGCACGCCTGGCTGCGCCTGGCCCCGGAGAAGATCGTGTCCTGGGACTTCAGGAAGCTGCCGACACTGCCGTAGGGCTCTCGCCCGTCGCCCCGACGCGCTCCCCCGCAGCCCGCAGTGCCTGTACCGCCGCCCGGATCGACGGGCGGCGGTCGGCGTCCGCGCGCCAGACGACGAAGACGTGCCGTCGTACGCGCTGTTTGAGCGGGACGGTCACCACCCCGTCGGGCAGCGGGTTGCGGCCCAGCAGCGGGGCGATGCAGACGCCGAGCCCCGCCGCGACCAGGCCGAGCTGGGTGTGGCTCTCGGCGGCGCGGTGGCCGATGATCGGCTCGATGCCCTTGGAGCGCAGGGTGAACATCAGCCACTCGTGGCAGAACTCGCCCTCGCCCCAGGTGATCCACTCGTCCTCGGCGAAGTCGGCGAGGTCCACCTCGTCGCGGCCGGCGAACCGGTGACCGGCCGGGAGCGCCACATCGGCCGGGTCGTCCAGCAGCGGCGCCTTGACCAGGCCGTCGGGCAGCGGCATCGGCTTGTTGTACCAGTCGAGCACCACCGCGAGATCGAGGTCCCCGCGCACCACTCCCCGGATGCCCTGTTCCGGTTCCTGCTCGCGGGAGCGCACGCGCAGCGCGGGGTGCCGCTCGCGCAGGTCCCGCAGGGCCACCGGGAACAGTCCCCGCGCGGCGGTCGGGAACGCCGAGACCCGCAGCTCACCGGCGACCTGTCCGCGCTGTGCCTCCAGGTCGGACTGGGCGAGCTCGACCTGGGAGAGGATGCGCGCGGCGTGTTCGGCGAGCAGCCGGCCCGCGTCCGTGAGCCGGACGCCCCGCCCGTTCTTGGCCAGCAGCTGCTGGCCGACCTCGCGCTCCAGCTTGGACATCTGCTGCGAGACGGCCGAGGTGGTGATGTGCAGTCCCTCGGCCGCGCCGCTGACCGAACCGTGCCGGGCGAGGGCGTCGAGGGTGCGCAGGCGCTCCAGGTTCAACATGTAAGCGATGCTACGAGATACCGCGTGCGAAATCTCGATTGTGCTACGAGATGGATGTCCCGCATCGTTGCGTCCATGAGCAGCGTCACCGCGACCACCACCGCACCGGCCCCGGCCGGCCCCGCCCCGGAGCGTCCCCGCCCCCGCCTGGACTGGCGGCTGCGTTTCGGCGCGCTCTCCCTGATCTGGGGGTTCAGCTTCCTCCTCATCAAGGTCGGCACCCAGGGCTACGCCCCCTTCCAGGTCACCTTCGGCCGGCTGGCCTTCGGTACCGCCGTCCTGGCGGTGGCGATGGCGGTACGGCGGGAGGGGCTGCCGCGCGGTGCGCGCACCTGGGGTCATCTCGCGGTCGCCGGGTTCCTGCTGAACGCCCTGCCGTTCTCGCTGTTCGCCTTCGCGGAGCTGACCATCCCGTCCACGCTGGCCGGTATCTGCAACGCGACCTCGCCGCTGTGGGGCATGGCGCTGTCGCTGGTGGCGCTCTCCGAGGACCGGCCGACCCGGGTGCGGGTGGCGGGGCTCGGCCTGGGCTTCCTCGGGGTGCTGACCGTGCTGGGCGCCTGGCAGGGCTTCGAGGGCCTGGACGCCCGCGGCACGACACTGGCCCTGCTGGCCTCGCTGAGCTACCCCGTCGGCTGGATCTACGTCCGCCGCACCCTGGCGGGCAGCGGCCATTCGAACCTGTCCCTGACCGGCGGTCAGTTGCTGCTGGCCACGGTCCAACTGGCCGTCGTCACCCCGCTGTTCACCACCCTTCCGGCCAGGTTCGCCGTCGGCCCGCTGCTGGCGATCGCCGCGCTGGGCATGCTGGGCACGGGTCTGGCCGTGCTCATCCAGTACGGCCTGGTCGCCGAGGTCGGCCCGACGACCGGCCAGATGGTCACCTACTTCGTCCCGGTGATCGCCGCCGCGGCCGGCATCGCCATCCTCGGCGAGACCCTGACCTGGTCGACGCCGATAGGCGCGGCGATCGTCCTGGCAGGCGCGGCCCTCACCCAGGTGAGGCCGAGGAAGCCGGCGTAGCCGCCCGCCCGTCACTGCGGGCAATCACCCCACCGGCCCAACACCCACCCCGCCCGTCACTGCGGGCAATCGTGCCGCTGGGGCGGCACGGGTGGGCGCAGCGGCACCCCGCAAACGCCGGGCCGCGCGACACCCCCCGCCCAGCACACGCCCCGGACACCCGCCTCAGGCATACGTCCGCACCACCCCCCCGGCAGGGTCGACCGCCGCCGCGATCGTCTCGGCCAGCGGCTCGATCTCGTCCTCAGTAAGCGTCGATACCGTGACCCGGATCCCCGGCGCCGCGTTCATCCGGAAGCGAGCCCCGGGGGCCACCGCCCAGCCCGCGTGCAGCAGGCGGGCGACCGCACCGGTCTCGTCGGGGACCGGCACCCACACGTTCATGCCGCTGCGCCCGCGCGCCGCGACCCCGCACCGGGCCAGCGCCCCGATCAGCGCCTCCCGGCGCCGCCCGTACCGCGCGGCCACGGCCTCCGGATCCACCGCGCCCTCGCTCCACAGCCGCACCACCGCGCGCTGGACGATCCTGCTGACCCAGCCCGGCCCGAGCCGCTGCCGTCCGCGCACCCGGTCGAGGGTGACCGCGTCCCCGGTGAGCACCGCGAGCCGCAGGTCGGGTCCGTAGGCCTTGGCCGCCGAGCGCACGAAGGCCCAGCTCCGGGTCGTACCCGCCAAGGCGTGCAGCGGCAGGTCGACGATGTGATGCCCGTGGTCGTCCTCGATGAGCAGCGTCTCCGGATGGTCGGCGAGCACCGGGCGCAGGGCACGCGCGCGTGCGGCGCTCAGCGCGGCGCCGGTCGGGTTCTGCGCCCGGTCCGTGACGATCAGGGCCCGCGCCCCGCCCGTCAGTGCCCTCCGTACGTCATCGGGCAGCGGACCCTCGTCGTCGACCCCTACGGGAACGGTCCTCAGCCCCAGCGCCGGGACCAGGTCCAGCAGACTCCCCCACCCCGGATCCTCCACCGCGACCGCGTCCCCGGGCCTGAGGTGCGCCACGAGCACCCGCTCCATCGCGTCCAGCGCGCCCGAGGTGACGGCGACGGGCCCGTCGGGAACACCGTCGGCGTCCAGCCCGGCCCGCGCCAGCCGCGCCAGCTCGGGCTCCACGGGCGCGTGCCCGTACAGCACCGGCTCCCGGTCGCCCTCCCCGGCCGCCGCCGCGAACGCCCCGGCCAGCGCGGGCAGCAGCGCCGGGTCCGGGTTGCCCTCGGACAGGTTCCGCACGCCCGGCGGGACCTCCACCCGGATGAGTTCGCGCGCGGTGGTGGCCGGTTTGGACCGCACTCGGCTCCCCCGCCGGCCCGCGGTCTCGATGACCCCGCGCTCGCGCAGGGTCCGGTACGCGGCGGCGACGGTGTTCGGGTTCACCCCGAGCCGCTCCGCCAACTCCCGCATGGGAGGCAGCAGTTCGCCGGGCCCCAGCGCCCCGTCCCCCACCGCGCGCTCGATGCTCGCGGAAATCTCCGCCGCACGCCGCCCACTGATCCGATACTCTCCTAGCACAAAGTCAATTATGCACTAGTGCAATGGAGAGCGCCATGCAGGGGACCCCGCAGCAGCGGCCCGCCGACACCTACCCGCCCACCGAGCGCACCGTCCCCACCCGCTCCCCCGAGCGTGCCGCGTACGACAAGGAGCTGGTGCACGCGATACTCGACGAGGGCTACGTCTGCCACCTCGGCTTCGTCCGGGACGGCGCGCCGGTGGTGCTGCCCACGCTGTACGGCCGGGTCGGCGAGGTCCTCTACGTGCACGGTTCGACCGGCTCGCGCCCGCTGCGCGCGGCGGGCCAGGCCGACCCCGGCCTCCCGGTCTGCCTGACCGTCACCCACGTCGACGGGCTGGTGCTGGCCCGCTCGGCCTTCCACCACTCGATCAACTACCGCTCCGTGGTGGTCCACGGCCTGGCGTACGACGTGACCGACCCCGAGGAGAAGCGGCAGGCCCTCGACGCCCTGGTCGACCACGTCGTACCGGGCCGCGCCGCCGACTCCCGGCCGGCCAGCAAGAAGGAACTGGCCGCCACGGCGGTGATCCGCCTCGACCTGGACGAGGTCTCCGCCAAGCTCCGCACCGGCGGTGTCAACGACGAACCCGAGGACCTCGCCCTCCCCCACTGGGCCGGCGTCGTCCCGCTGCGCAAGGGCTACGACACCCCGCTCGCCGACCCGGGCCTGGCCCCCGGCACCGAGCTGCCCGGCTACCTGACGGCCCTGTGATGCTGATCCACCCCTGGGACGCGCCCCGCGACGACGACGAGTGGCAGCGGTGGCTGGCCACGCACGACTTCGGACAGCTCGCGGTCAACGGCCCGCCGGGCGAGCCGCCCCACGTCCAGCCCCTGCACTTCGCCTACGACGCCGAGCGCGGCGAGGCGGTCACCCACCTGGCCCGACCCAACCCGCTCTGGCACGCCGTCGAGGCGGACCCGGAGGTCGTGCTGAGCGTGGTCGACGACTACGTCTACGTCCCCGGCCCCTGGCAGGCCGAGTCCGGCACCCCGCCCGAGCACGGCGTCCCGACGAGCCTCTACGCGTCCGTCCAACTCCGCTGCCGCGCCCATGTCGTGGACGATCCGGTACAGAAGGCCGCGCTCCTCAACCGCCAGGTCGGCCACTTCCAGCCGGAGGGCGGCTCCGCGCCGGCGGCGGCGGGCGAGGCCCCGTACGGCAGGCTGCTGTCCGGGATCCGCGGGCTCCGGCTCGAAGTGACGGGCGTACGGGCGAAGTTCAAGTACGCGGGCAAGCGGTCCGAGGCGGTACGGGAACGCATCGCGGCCGGGCTGGCGGACCGGGACGGCGCGCGTGACGCGGAGGCACGCGCGCACGTCCTGCGCCGGCAGTCGGTCTGAACCGGGGCCCTCCCGCCGGGGAGGGCCCCGGACCGTCACGCGGGTACGGCTTCCGGCTCCCCCTTGCGGGCCCGCGCACCCCGTGCCTCGCCCACCGCCAGCCCGGCGACCGAGCCCAGCATCAGCAGGGTTCCGGCCAGGGTGGCCGCCGTGAGCCGCTCGCCGAGCAGGGCGACCGCGAGCACCGCCGCGCTCACCGGTTCCAGCAGCATGATCACGGACACGGTGGCCGACCGCACGACGGCGGCACCCGCGAAGTAGAGGCCGTACGCGAGCGCCGTCGGGACGGAGGCGACGTACGCCAGAAGGAACAGCAGCGTGCCGGGCGCGTCCGTGTGCGGCACGAGGCCCTCCACCGCGGCGAACGGCAGCAGCACCAGGGTGGTGACGGCGAACGCCCCCACGGTCCTGCCGGAGGAGTCCGTACCGCCGTCGCGCCCCCACCAGCGGGTGAGCAGGGTCATCGCCGAGTATCCGGCCGCGGACAGCAGGGCGAGCAGGACGCCCCACGGGTCCACGGTCGTCTCCCCGCCGCCGAGGACCAGCACGACGAGTCCGGCGAGCGCGCCGGCGACGGCGGCCAGCCCGCCGCGCCCCAGCCGCTCCCCCATGGTCAGTCGGGCGCCGAGTGCGATCAGGACGGGTCCGGCGCCGAGGGTGACGACGGTGGCCACGGCGAGTCCCGTGGCGGAGACGGCGGCGAAGTAGGCGGTCTGGAAGACCGCGAGCCCGATTCCGGTGGCCCCGGCCCGCAGCACTCGGCGTCCGAGCGGCTCGGGGGCGGCGGTCCGGGGGCGGCGCCGCGACAGCGGCCGGACGGCGAGCAGCAGGACCAGGCCGACGGCACAGCGCCAGAAGGACAGGGTGACCGGGCCCATGTCACTGGTCCGGTAGACCAGCGACGCGGCCGCGCCCGCGGTGCCCCAGGCGGCACCGGCGACGATCAGATAGAGGAGGCCTCGCCCGACGGGCAGGCCGGAGACGGCGTTCGACACGTGTTCTCTCCGCAGATGCGCGCACCACACCCCTCGGGCGCGGCACGGAAGTTCGGGAAGGGATCCCGGATCAGGCCCGGTCGGGGCCGAAGCGGCGGGATCCGCGGACTTCGTCTGCGGGCAGCACCGTTACGCCCGGCGACGTGCCGGGCGGATGTACCGGAGGGCCCGCTTCAGGCGGCCGGAGGCGGAAGAACGAGTGCGCGCGCATGCATGATCAGCACCTTATGCGGTCGTTCCCGGCGCGGACAACTCTCTTTCGGGACCGCCGCTCGCCACCGGCTTCCCGGAACCCTTCGCCGGGGCCGAGGACTGGGCGATGAAGGCACCGGCCAGGACCACCGCGCCGCCCACGATCTGGGGTGCCGACAGGTGTTCGCCGAGCAGCACCCAGGCGAGGACGGTGGCGATGACCGCCTCGAGACAGGCCACGACACCGGCGACCTGCGGGGAGAGCCGGCGCACCGACACCACCCCGGTGACGTACGCGGCCACCGTGGCGACGAGGACGATCCAGGCCAGCAGGACGAAGGCGGCGACCGGGGTGCCGTCCATCTCCGCGCTGCCGGCGATCACGGACCACTCCATGGACCAGGGGCGGGCGACGACGGTCAGGACGACGGCGCCGATCAGCAGCCCGTAGGCGATCACACCGAGCGGGTCGGGGGCCTCGTCGCCGTCGCTGCCCTGGTCGGACAGGACGAAGTAGCCGACCTGGCAGCAGGCCGCGCCGAGCGCCAGCAGCAGACCGAGCGCGTCGAAGCCGAGGCCCGACCACACCTCCACGACGCAGGCGAGCCCGCCCACCGCCAGGACCACGCCGACCGCGGCGGCACGGGTCACCGGCCGCCGCTGCACGAACCGCACCCAGCCGAGCACGAGCGCGGGCGCCAGATATTCGACCAGCAGGGCGACCCCGACGGGGATGCGGGAGAGGGCGGCGAAGTAGCAGGCCTGGACGCCGGCCACGGCGAACAGGCCGAACCCGGCGAGCAGTCCGGGCCTGCTGCGCAGGAGTCCCCGGTGGCGCACCGCCAGCGGCAGCATGACGAGCGCCGCGCCCGCCACCCGCAGCCACACGACGTGGAGCGGGTCGAGACCCGCCTCGATCAGCGGCTTGGCCG
This sequence comes from Streptomyces sp. CB02400, assembly GCF_001905725.1. GTDB lineage: Bacteria > Actinomycetota > Actinomycetes > Streptomycetales > Streptomycetaceae > Streptomyces > Streptomyces atrovirens. Next base: position 25,111 of record NZ_LIWB01000009.1, on the reverse strand, counting down.
CCACACCGGAACCCCCGAAGGCCAGCGCGGACAGCAGCGCGAGGCCGAGCCCGACGCCCTTCCGGTGGTCGCTCGGGGTGATGACAGAGGTAGGCACCGGCACATGATGACAGGCCCCGACAGGAGCGTCACCCCTTGTGGCACCTGTCTCACCGACCGGACGGCGCCTCAAGTCGGACGAACAGTTCACGGGGGTCGATCCCGGCGCGTTCGAGCACCTCGACGGCGCGTGCCCGGGGGTCCACGACGATCGCCGCGAACAGGTCCGTACCGCACGCCGGGCCGCGGCCGTGACGGGCGGCGCGCTCGTGGGCGTACTCCATGCAGCCCGCGGCGAGCGGTGAGAGGCCCGCGGTCTCGGTCACCACGGGGACGCTTCCGGAGTCCTCGACCGCGCCCTGCCAGCGCAGCCCGTAGCCGATGCTGCGCTGGACCAGGTAGCCGAGCAGCCGGGCGATCCGCGGGCCCTCACCGAAGAGGGCTCTCACGTCGGCGTCGGACTCCAGGAGCGAGTGCAGCAGATGGGCGGTGTCGATCTGCCGGTCCCCGTCCCGGACCGCTCTGCGCCGGGCACCGGACACCACCGCTGCCAGCTCGGCGCCGAGCCTGACATCGTTCTCCGCGCGGTGGATGCCCTGCTCCTGGAGCTCCTGGGCCTGCTGCCGGGGGATACGGGGTTGCACGTCCCCACCCCATCAGCCGCGCGGGCCCGGGGCATCCCCGGCGGGAAGCATCTTGGCGTCCGACGGAAAGTGGACGTCCCGGTCCGGGATCTCCTCCTTGCGAAGGACATCAGGGTGTTTCCGCCCGAGGGGCGCGCGCCGGTTTGCGTCACGCCCCTCGGCGGTCCTCACCGACCCCGTCAGTCCTCGTCGGCGAGGATCAGGTACAGCTTCTTGCGGGCCTCGTTGATGACGGCGAGGGCCTTCTCCCGCTGCTCCTTGCTGCCCGTCTTCCAGACCTGCCCGAAGGCCTCCATCAGGCCGAAGCCGGCCTGCCGGATCTCGCTCAGCGCCTCCCAGTCGACCCCGCGCGAGGCCTCCTCCCAGGGAGCCTCGGGGCCTTCCTCGGCCGCCGAGCGGCCGGCGTCGGTCAGCGAGAACAGCTTCTTGCCGCCCTCGGACTCGCTGGCGATCAGCCCCTCGTCCTCCAGCAGTTGGAGGGTGGGGTACACCGAGCCGGGGCTGGGCTTCCACGCCCCGCCGCTGCGCTCGGCGATCTCCTGGATCATCTCGTAGCCGTGCATCGGACGGTCCTTCAGCAGGGCCAGGATCGAGGCCCGTACGTCACCGCGCCGCGCCCTTCCCCTCGGTCCGCCGCGTCCTCGTCCGCCCCAGGGGCCGCCGTGCCCGAAACCCGGGCCGAAGGGACCACCGGGACCACCCGGGCCCCCCGGACCGAAGGGCCCGAAGGCCGCCCGCAGCCGCTCGAAGTCGCCACGGCCGCCACGCGGGCCGCCATGACCGTGTCCGTGCTCGTGACCATGGGTACGCATCGCAACCACTCCATTCTGTCGTTGATCTGTCGCGATGCTTCAACGATATATCGGAACTGCTCGTCCGACAACCCTCTCCGGCCGGGCGACAGCCGCGGCGAACGGTCCAGCACCCTCGAATTGGCCTTGGCCTGCGGCTTCGCGGGGCCCCTACCGTCAGGACATGCGGATTCGAATCGTCGACGCCTTCACCGACCGGCCCTTCGCCGGCAACCCCGCCGGGGTGCTGCTGCTGGACGCCTTCCCGGACGACCCCTGGCTGCAGAACGTCGCCCTGGAGGTCAACCACGCCGAGACGGCCTTCGCCCACCCGCTCCCCGCGGGCGGCGAGGCCGACTGGGCGCTGCGCTGGTTCACCCCCGCCACCGAGGTCGCGATGTGCGGCCACGCGACGCTGGCCACCGCGCACGTCCTGCACACCACCGGCGCGCACCGGGGCCCGGTGCGGTTCGCCACCCGCAGCGGCGTCCTCGTCGCCACGCCCGGCGAGGACGGCGCCGTCACCCTGGACTTCCCCACCGCCCCGCTCACCGCGGTCGACGTTCCCGAAGGCGTCGCCGAGGCGCTGGGCACCCGGCCGCTCACGGCGTTCGACACCGGCCCGAACATCGGGGACCTGCTCGTCGAGGTCGCCGACGAGCGGACCGTCCACGCCCTGCGGCCCGACCTCAAGGCCCTGGCCGCCTACTCCGAGCGCGGCGTCATCGCCACCGCCCGCGCCGAGAACCCCGCCCTCGGCTACGACTTCGTCTCCCGCTGCTTCTTCCCGAACGTCGGCATCGACGAGGACCCGGTCACCGGCAGCGCGCACACCGCTCTGGCCCCGTACTGGTCCGAGCGCCTCGGCCGCTCCGTCCTCACCGGCCTGCAGGCCTCACCGCGCTCCGGTCGCGTCCGCACCGAGGTGCGCGGCGGGCGCACCCTGCTGGGCGGACGGGCCGTGACGGTCATCGAGGGCGACCTGCTGGTCTGAACCCGGTACGGCGAAGGGGCGTGCGGCCGTGCCGCACGCCCCTTCGCCGCCGCCTCACGCCGTCGGCAGCCAGTCCACCTTGCCGGCCAGCAGCGCGTACCCCACGAACGCCCCGATGTCGAGCAGCGTGTGCGCGACCACCAGCGGCCCGACGCGCCCCCAGCGCCGGTAGAGGTACACGAACACCACGCCCATCACCATGTTCCCGATGAAGCCGCCGATGCCCTGGTAGAGGTGGTACGAGCCGCGCAGCACCGAACTGGCCGCCAGCGAGGCGCCGGGGCTCCAGCCCAACTGATCGAGCCGGCGCAGCAGGTAGCCGACGACGATGACCTCTTCGAGGATCGAGTTCTGCATCGCGGACAGGATCAGCACGGGGTACTTCCACCACACCTCGGGCAGCGCCTCCGGCACCACGGTGAGGTTGAAGCCGAGGCCGCGCGCGGCCAGGTAGAAGGCGATGCCGCTGCTGCCGATGACCGCCGCGACCGCCGCTCCGCGGCCGAGGTCGGACCAGGGCCGGGTGCGGTCGAAGCCGAGGGTGCGCAGCCCCGCGTCCTCGCGCAGCAGGAAGTGCGCCACCAGCGCGACCGGTACGAGCGCCGTGGTGATCCCGAAGAGCTGCCAGGCGAGGTCCAGCCAGGGGCGGCCCGGTGCGGCCGACGCGTTGAGGGTGGCCGCCTGGTCCTTCAGGCCGCCCGGTTCGGTGACCGAGCCGACGAAGCTGATCAGGGCCGACACTCCGCTCGCGCCGAGCGACAGCGCGAGCACGAGAAGCGTCTCGTTGCGGAGCGTCGTCCGCGAGGGCCTCCGCTCAGGGTACGAATCGGCCGCCGGGCCCGCCTCCGCCTGCACACCTGCCTCCACATCACCGATCGGTCCGATCAGTATGAGGGCAGCGGCTGTGCGCCCGGCCGGGGGGCCGGTGACGGCGTCAGCCCGTGGGCACCGGTTCCGGCAGCCCCACCGGCCAGCTGTGCACCGGATCGCCCTGCTTCATCAGCTCGCGGTAGCGGCGGGTGGTGGCGGCCAGGGCGGCCTCCCGGCCGAGGCCCAGGTCGAGGGCCCGGTGGAAGGTCGCGGCCTGCCAGGTCGCGCCGTTCACCCTTCGCCGGCACCGCTCCTCGATCACCCCGAGGTACAGATCCCGGTCGGCGGGCTCGATCCCCCACGCGTCCAGCCCTGCCTCGGCGAGCGGCAGCAGTTCGTCCCGTACGAGGGTGACCGCGTCCACCTCGCCCAGCCCGCCGAGACGGCCGCGCCGGGGCCAGGTGAGGCGGGCGTCGATGCCGTGCTTGCAGGCGGCGTCGAAGTTGGCGGCCGCCGCCTCGAACGGCAGCCGGGTCCACACCGGCCGACTGTCCTCGGCGAGGGCGCGGACCACGCCGTAGTAGAAGGCCGCGTTGGCGATGACGTCGGTGATCGTGGGGCCGGCGGGCAGCACACGGTTCTCCACGCGCAGGTGGGGGACGCCGTCGGCGATGCCGTAGACGGGGCGGTTCCAGCGGTAGACGGTGCCGTTGTGCAGGACGAGTTCGGCGAGGCTGGGGACGCCGCCCCGGTCCAGCACCTCGAGCGGGTCCTCGTCGTCGCAGAGGGGCAGCAGGGCCGGGTAGTAGCGCAGGTTCTCCTCGAACAGGTCGAACGCCGAGGTCACCCAGCGCTCCCCGAACCAGGTGCGCGGCCGCACACCCTGGGCCTGGAGCTCGGGCGGGCGGGTGTCGGTGGACTGCTGGAACAGCGGGGGCCGGGACTCGCGCCACAGTTCGCGGCCGAACAGGAACGGCGAGTTGGCGCCTACGGCGATCTGGGCGGCGGCGACGGCCTGGGCCGCGTTCCACACACCGGCGAAGCGCTCCGGGGTGACCTGGAGGTGCAGTTGCACCGAGGTGCAGGCGGCCTCGGGGGCTATGGACTTGGAGGTGCAGCTGAGGCGTTCGACGCCGTCGATGTCGAGGGTGAACTCCTCGCCGCGCGCGGCCACGATCTGTTCGTTGAGCAATGCGTAGCGGTCGACGTCGGAAAGATTCGAGGAGACCAGGTCGTCCCGGTCCAGCGTCGGCAGGATGCCGATCATCACGATCCCCGCGTCCACCTCACCGGCTTTCCGGTCGGCGTACGTGAGCGAAGTGCGCAGTTCCTCGTCGAGCCGGTCGAATACCCGCCCGCCCAATCGGTGGGGGGCGATGTTCACTTCCAGATTGAACATGGCGAGTTCCGTCTGGAAGTCCCTGCTGGCGATCCGTTCGAGGACTTGCGCATTCAACATTTTCGGCATGCCGTCGGCACCCGCGAGATTCAATTCGATCTCCAGCCCCATGAGGTTCTTGGGGCGGTCGAACCGCTTCTCCGCCAGCAGTCGCTCCAAGCCCGTCAGACAGCTGCGGAGCTTCTCACGGTAGCGCTGGCGATCGGACAGGTCGAACTGACCTGCCACGACCTTCTCCCCCATCGAAGGGTCCTTCCTCGCACGGGCGGGCCGAAGATCGGCCACCGGGATCCCGGTCCACAGGGGAGGATGCCCCGTCGATGCGATCGATAACGCCCCGGACGGAACCGTCGACCGCTAGTCTGATCGAGGTGACCAGCGGCACATTCACGAGGCATGGCACAGAAGGCGACTTGCGGGTCGGTTGCGAACTCGTGAAAAACGCCGACGAGAATTGGCCGACCGCTTCACGGCCATTTTCCGAGGTCATCGGCGTGCACCCGGCCTGGAATCGGGATGATTTTCACATTTCACCGGCCAGAAGTACCCTTGTTCCGCCGGTCGAAAACAGCTAGAAGAAACACAGTCTGAACACATGTCGTATAAACTTCGCGCACAAGGCAGAAGCTTGGCGCCCACGGTTCGAGCGATCCAGCCGGGAGGTGGCGTGCGGCACTCCTCGCCCCCGTCTCCCGGGCTCGGCCCCCGGCCCCTGCCTCTCTGACCTTCGCGAGCTGACAGCGCCGTCCGCCCCGCCACGCCCCGCCCTCGCGCCACTGTGCCTTCGAATGAGAGGCGACCCACCATGCCGCTGCATGTTCCCCCGGCTCCCGCGCCCGCACTGCGTTCCGTCCTCACCGCGCTCTCCTCACCGACCGCGGTCCGCGAAGCCCGAACTCCCTCTCTGCTCGTCACCCAGGGACCCGCCTCACCCGAGCTGCCCCTTCCCGTGCACGTCCTGGACCGGACCACCCCCGACGGCGGAACCGCGACCCGGCTGGCCGGCTGGCGTTTCCTGATCCGCACCGGCGACCGCGCGGTGGCCGCCGCGGACACCGTGCTCACCGCCGACGGCTGGACGTTCTCCCGCTTCTTCGAGGGCCCCTACATCACCTCCACCGAGCTCGCGCTGCGCCAGGCCGAGGCCATGGCGCAGCCGTACCAGCCCCGGCTGCTGTCGGTGCCGAGCCTCTACATGCTGGCGCTCTGGCTGCACGGCGATCCCACCGCGGACGGCGCCACCGGACACCCGGCCGCCACCGATCTGCTCGTCCCGCTCGCCCCGGCGCCGCCCGGCATCGCGGCCCACCGCCCGCACCGGTTCACCGACCTGCTCCCGGTCCTGACGCACCGGGTGGCACCGACCCGCCTGCTCGGCTCATCCGCCTGAGAGCTCACCGTGTGCCCCGCCGCCCGGACCTCCGACGCGGCGGGGCACACGCGTCTTCCGGAAGGACTAGCCCCATCCGGCCACGGCGAACCACCCGAAGTGACAGTGCAGTTGAGATGAACCGTCCGCGCGGGTGACGCGTCCTCAAGCTGTGAGGGGCGGTGCCGCGAAATCCCTGCGGATCCTCGCCCATGGGGCAACACTGGTTTCCGACCGACCTATCACAACGGGGGGCGGCCATGAACGAAGCTTCACGCCGCGGAACTGAAACGACAGCCGACTCACAGGTCATCACAGAGCGAGAGATCCCACCCATGTGCCAGCACCAGCCACCGTGCCCCTCAGCAGACTCCGCCGACCGGGAATCCGCCCGTCTCGTGGCGCACCACCCGGAGCAGGGCTGGAGCCTGCTGTGCAACGGTGTCGTGTTCTTCGAGGACACCGGTGAACTCCTGCCCGACGGCAGGATCATCGCCCCGCAGCGTCCCCGGGGCGCCAGCCTGACCACCGCCTGAGCACGACCGGGCGGAACAGGGCCCGCCCGGGGTGACGAGGGGCCGGACGCAGGACCTCCTGCGCGCCGGCCCCGACGCGTGTCCGGGGTCGATCACCCACCGTAGCCCGGCACGTGGGAGGGGTGACCGGCCGGCCCCTCCGGCAAGAGTCCGCCCCGCGACGCCTTCCCACGGGCGCCCGCTTTCCGGAAGACTCCTGGAAGTTTCGCGGGTTTCGTCACGGAGGTGGGGCAAGTGGCAGCACATGGGGCCGACGCCGGGGGCAGAGTCACGATCACGGAGATCGCCCGGCAGGCCGGCGTCTCCGTGCCGACCGTCTCCCGCGTGGTCAACGGCCGCTCCGACGTCTCACCGGGGACCCGCGCCCGGGTCGAGGACCTGCTGCGCCGTCACGGCCACCGCAAGCGCCCCAACGCCTCCACCTCCCGCGCGGTCCTGCTCGACCTGGTCTTCAACGACCTCGGCAGCCCTTGGGCGGTGGAGATCATCCGCGGTGTCGAGGAGGCCGCCCACGCGGCCGGGGCGGGCACGGTGGTGTCGGCGATCCACGGGCGTTCCGGCGACGCCCGGGAGTGGACGCGCAATCTGCGGGCGCGCGCGTCCGACGGCGTCATCCTCGTGACCTCCGCGATGAACACACTGCACGAGGAGTTGCAGATCCTGGGCGTCCCGCTGGTGGTCGTGGACCCGGCCGGCTCCCCCGCCGCGGACGTGCCGACCATCGGCGCCGCCAACTGGTCGGGCGGCATGGCCGCGACCGAACACCTGCTGACCCTGGGGCACCGCAGGATCGGGCTGATCGCCGGGCCGTCGCGCCTGCTCTGCTCACGCGCGCGGCTCGACGGCTACCGGGCGGCGCTCGAGGGCTCCGGCATCGTGCTCGACCCATCGCTGATCGTCCCCGGCGACTTCCGCCCGGAGTCCGGCTTCGCGGGCTGCAACACCCTGCTGGACCTACCAAAGCCACCGACCGCGGTATTCGCGACGAGCGACCAGATGGCACTGGGGGCGATCGAGGCGCTGCGCGGCCGGGGGCTCAGGGTCCCGGAGGACATGAGCGTGGTCGGCTTCGACGACCTTCCGGAGGTCCGCTGGTCGGCGCCGCCGCTGACCACCGTCCGCCAACCCCTGGCCGACATGGGCAAGCTCGCCGTCCGTACGGTGCTCCGTCTCACCCGCGGCGAACAGCCGGACTCCCCCCGCGTGGAACTGGGCACGGACCTCGTCGTCCGGGCGAGCACGGCCGCCCCCTCCGAGCGGGGCTGAGGCGCCTCCGGCACCACCTATCGTGACCGGCATGCAGTCCTACACGATCGGCCAGGCAGCGAGGCTGCTCGGCGTGAGCCCGGACACCGCCCGCCGCTGGGCGGACGCGGGACGTATCACCACCCACCGCGACGACGGCGGACGCCGGCTCGTCGACGGGCGGGACCTGGCGGCGTTCTCCGTCGAACTCGCCAGGGCCGGTGCCGTCGAGGAGGGCACCCCGTACACCTCCGCCCGCAACGCCTTCCCCGGCATCGTCACCGCGATCAAGCTCGGCGACGTCGCCGCCCAGGTCGAGATCCAGGCCGGCCCGCACCGCCTCGTCTCGCTGCTCACCCGGGAGGCCGTCGAGGAACTGGGGCTGGAGATCGGCATGGAGGCCACGGCCCGCGTGAAGTCGACGAACGTCCATATCGACCGCACCTGACGGCGGAAGCACATCTGTGTGAACGCACATGCACACCCTCCTGCTACTTTTCCTGGCTCATGCGATGAGACAGGGAGTGAATGCCTGGCAGATGCGCCAGTATGATCGACGTATCGGGAGGGCTCTGCGGGCTCTTCCACAGGCCCACGGAGGGAGTGCTCCGCGATGACTCGTTCCCCGCACCGGACACGCCGGACCGCCGGCGTCGGGGCGGTCGCCGCCGTACTGGCGCTGAGTGCCTGCTCCACCTCCGGCTCGGAGCCGTCCCCGGATTCCACCGGGGACGGCCTCACCGGCACGGTCACCGTCTTCGCGGCCGCCTCGCTGAAGGAGAGCTTCACGACGCTGGGCGAGCGGTTCGAGAAGGAGCACCCGGGGACCGAGGTCACCTTCAACTTCGGCGGCAGCGACGGCCTGGCCGCCGGCATCGACAGCGGTGCCCCGGCCGACGTCTTCGCGGCGGCCAGCGCGAAGACGATGAAGCTCGTCACGGACGAGGGGCTCACGGCGGGCAGCCCGAGCACGTTCGTCCGCAACCGGCTGGAGATCGCCACCGTGCCGGGCAACCCGCACGCGATCGACTCCCTCGACGACCTGACCGCGTCCGGCCTCAAGGTCGTGCTGTGCGACGAGACGGTGCCCTGCGGAGCCGCCGCGCGGACCGCCCTCACCGCCGGCGGCGTCGAGCTGGAGCCGGTCTCGTACGAGCAGGACGTCAAGAGCGCCCTGACGAAGGTCCGGCTGAAGGAGGCCGACGCCGCCCTCGTGTACCGCACGGATGTGAGGGCGGCCGGTGACAAGGTGGAGGGCGTGGAATTCCCGGAGTCCGCCGAGGCCGTCAACGACTATCCGATCGCCCGGCTCGAGAACGCGCCCAATCCGTCGGCGGCGAAGGCGTTCGTGGCGCTGGTGAAGTCCGCCGAGGGCCAGAAGGTCCTGGGTGAGGCGGGATTCCTGAAGCCATGACCACCGGCCGGGAAGCCCCCCGGAAGGCACGCCCCCGCGCCCCCGGCCGCGGTGTCCCCCTCGCCCTCCTCGCGCCCGCCCTCCTGGGCCTGGCGTTCCTCCTGGTGCCCCTCCTCGCCCTCCTCCTCCGCGCCCCCTGGCGGGACCTCCCCGAGCAGCTGACCAGCCCCGAGGTGTGGGAGGCACTGCGCCTGTCACTGCTGTGCGCCACGACAGCGACCGCGCTGAGCCTGGTCGTCGGCGTTCCGCTGGCCTGGCTGCTGGCCCGTACGGACTTCCCCGGCCGCGGCCTGGTCCGCGCCCTGGTGACGCTCCCGCTGGTGCTGCCCCCGGTGGTGGGCGGTGTCGCCCTGCTGCTCGCCCTGGGCCGCAACGGCGTCGTCGGCCAGTGGCTGGACGCGTGGTTCGGCATCACCCTGCCCTTCACCACCACGGGCGTCGTCCTCGCCGAGACGTTCGTGGCGATGCCGTTCCTCGTCATCAGCGTCGAGGGCACGCTGCGGGCCGCCGACCCGCGCTACGAGGAGGCGGCCACCACCCTGGGCGCCTCCCGCTTCACCGCGTTCCGCCGGGTCACGCTGCCGCTGATCGCCCCCGGCATCGCGGCCGGTGCCGTACTGGCCTGGGCGCGGGCCCTCGGGGAGTTCGGCGCGACGATCACCTTCGCCGGCAACTTCCCCGGCCGCACCCAGACCATGCCGCTCGCGGTCTACCTCGCCCTGCAGAACGACCCGGCCGCCGCCATCGCCCTCAGCCTGGTCCTGCTGGCGGTGTCCATCGCCGTACTGGCCGGACTGCGGGACCGCTGGATGAGGACCGCCTGACACCATGCCGAAGAATCCCGGGACCGTGCCCGACGCCGCCGAGGGCCTGGACGCACACCTCGTCGTGGACCGCGGCTCCTTCCGCCTGGACGTCGCGCTGACCGCCGCGCCCGGTGACGTCGTCGCCCTGCTGGGCCCCAACGGCGCCGGCAAGACCACCGCCCTGCGCGCACTCGCGGGCCTCGCCCCGCTCGGTGCCGGGCATCTGCGACTGGACGGCGTGGATCTGCGCCGTACGCCGCCGGAGTCGCGCCCGGTGGGGGTGGTCTTCCAGGACTATCTGCTCTTCCCGCACCTGACCGCCCTCGACAACGTGGCCTTCGGACCGCGCTGCCGGGGCGCCGGCAAGACGGAGGCACGCGCACAGGCCGCCGAATGGCTCGACCGCATGGGGCTGGCCGGACACGCGGGCGCCAAGCCCCGGCGGCTGTCCGGCGGCCAGGCCCAGCGCGTGGCCCTCGCCCGCGCCCTGGCCACCCGTCCCCGGCTGCTGCTCCTGGACGAACCGCTCGCCGCCCTGGACGCCCGCACCCGGCTGGAGGTGCGCGCACAGCTCCGCCGCCATCTGGCCGCCTTCGAGGCCGTCGCCGTCCTGGTCACGCACGACCCGCTGGACGCCATGGTGCTCGCCGACCGCCTGGTCGTCGTGGAGCAGGGCCGGATCGTGCAGGAAGGCGCGCCCTCCGACATCGCCCGTCACCCGCGCACCGAGTACATCGCCCAGCTCGTCGGCCTCAACCTGTACCGCGGGCAGGCCGACGGCCACACGGTGCTGCTCGACGCGGGCCCCGCCGTGAGCACCACGGAGGACCTCTCCGGGCCCGCCTTCGTGGCGTTCCCGCCCGGCGCCGTCACCCTGTACCGGGACCGGCCGACCGGCTCCAGCGCCCGCAACCTCTGGCGCTGCGAGGTCGCCGGTCTGGAGACCCACGGGGACCAGATCCGCGCGGAGCTCACCGGCGGCCTCGCCCTGGCCGCCGACCTCACCACGGTCGCCGCGGCCGAACTCGACCTGCGTCCGGGCGCGACGGTCTGGGCGGCGGTCAAGGCGACGCAGACGCACGCGTACCCGGCGTAGCCGCACACGCCGAAGGGGGCCCCTTGTGGAGGGGCCCCCTTCGGCGTGTGTCAGTCCTCGTACGCGTCCAGCGGCGGGCAGGAGCAGACCAGGTTGCGGTCGCCGAAGGCCTGGTCGATGCGGCGCACCGGCGGCCAGTACTTGTCGGCGGCGCTCACCCCGGCCGGGAAGACGGCCTCCTCACGGGCGTACGCGTGCTCCCACTCCCCGCCGAGCGCGGCGGCGGTGTGCGGGGCGTTGCGGAGCGGGTTGTCGTCCGCGGGCCACTCGCCGGAGCCGACCTTCTCGATCTCCGCGCGGATCGCGATCATCGCCTCGCAGAACCGGTCGAGTTCGGTGAGGTCCTCGGACTCGGTGGGCTCGATCATCAGCGTGCCGGCCACCGGGAACGACATCGTCGGCGCGTGGAAGCCGTAGTCGATCAGGCGCTTCGCCACGTCGTCCACGCTGACGCCGGTCGCCTTGGTCAGCGGGCGCAGGTCGATGATGCACTCGTGCGCGACCAGCCCGCCGGGGCCGGTGTAGAGCACCGGGTAGTGCGGCTCCAGGCGCTTGGCGATGTAGTTGGCGCTGAGCACGGCCACCTGGGTGGCCCGCTTGAGGCCCTCGCCGCCCATGAGACGGACGTACGCCCAGGAGATGGGCAGGATGCCCGCCGAGCCCCACGGCGCCGCCGAGATCGGGCCCACGCCGGTCTCCGGGCCGGCCTCCGGCTGGAGCGGGTGGTTCGGCAGGTACGGCGCCAGGTGCGCCCGTACGCCGACCGGGCCGACGCCGGGGCCGCCGCCGCCGTGCGGGATGCAGAAGGTCTTGTGCAGGTTCAGGTGCGAGACGTCACCGCCGAAGTGGCCCGGCTTGGCCAGACCCACCAGCGCGTTGAGGTTGGCGCCGTCCACGTACACCTGGCCGCCGGCCTCGTGCACCTCGGCGCAGATGTCGGCGACGTGCTCCTCGAACACGCCGTGCGTCGAGGGGTAGGTGATCATCAGCACGGACAGCTCGTCGCGGTACTGCGCGATCTTGGCACGCAGGTCCGCGACGTCGATCTCGCCGTCGTCGGACGTCTTGACGACGACGACCTTCATGCCGGCCATCACGGCGCTGGCGGCGTTGGTGCCGTGCGCGGAGGACGGGATCAGGCAGACGGTGCGCTGCTCGTCGCCGTTGGCCCGGTGGTAGCCGCGTACGGCGAGCAGACCGGCCAGCTCGCCCTGGGAGCCGGCGTTGGGCTGGAGGGACACCTTGTCGTAGCCGGTGACCTCGGCGAGACGGTCCTCCAGCTCGTGGATGAGCGTGAGGTAGCCCTGGGCCTGCTCGGCGGGCGCGAAGGGGTGGAGCTGACCGAACTCGGGCCAGGTGACCGGCTCCATCTCGGTGGTCGCGTTGAGCTTCATGGTGCAGGAGCCCAGCGGGATCATGCCGCGGTCCAGCGCGTAGTCGCGGTCGGAGAGCCGGCGCAGGTAGCGCAGCATCGCGGTCTCGGAGCGGTGCTGCTGGAAGACGGGGTGGGTCAGGTACTCGTCGTTGCGCAGCAGGGCGTCGGGCAGCGTATCCCGCGCGGCCGCGTCCAGGGCCTCGGTGTCGCCCTCGACGCCGAAGGCGCTCCACACGGCGGTCAGCCGCTCCCGGGTGGTGGTCTCGTCGCAGGCGATCGAGACGTGGTCGGCGTCGACGAGACGCAGGTTGACGCCGTTGTCGCGGGCCGCGGCGGCGACCTCGGCGGCCCGCCCGGCGACGCGCACGGTCAGCGTGTCGAAGTAGGAAGCGTGCACGATCTCGGCCCCGCCGGCCCGCAGGCCCTCGGCGAGGACGGTGGCGTACCGGTGGGTGCGCCGGGCGATCAGCCGCAGCCCTTCCGGGCCGTGGTAGACGGCGTACATGCCGGCCATGACGGCGAGCAGCACCTGGGCGGTGCAGATGTTGCTGGTGGCCTTCTCGCGGCGGATGTGCTGCTCACGGGTCTGGAGGGCGAGGCGGTAGGCCTTGTTCCCGTCCGCGTCGACGGAGACGCCGACGAGCCGTCCGGGCAGGCTGCGCGCCATCTTCTCCTGCACGGCCATGTAGCCGGCGTGCGGCCCGCCGAAGCCCATCGGCACACCGAAGCGCTGCGTGGTGCCGACCGCGATGTCCGCGCCCAGCTCACCGGGCGACTTCAGCAGCGCGAGGGCGAGCAGATCGGCGGCGACGGTGACGAGCGCGCCCAGCTCGTGCGCCTGGTCGATCACCGGCTTGATGTCGCGTACGGCACCGGAGGCACCCGGGTACTGGATCAGTACGCCGTTGATCTCGCGCCCGGCGACCTCGGCGGGGATGCCCTCGCTCAGGTCCGCGACGACGACCTCGACGCCGGTCGGCTCGGCACGGGTCTCGATCACCGCTATGGTCTGCGGCAGCGCGTCCGCGTCGACCAGGAACAGGCCCTTCTTGTTCTTGCCCATGCGCCGCGACAGCGCCATCGCCTCGGCGGCGGCGGTGCCCTCGTCGAGCAGCGAGGCGCCCGAGGTCGGCAGGCCGGTCAGCTCGGCGACCACGGTCTGGAAGTTCAGCAGCGCCTCGAGCCGCCCCTGGGAGATCTCCGGCTGGTACGGCGTGTACGCCGTGTACCAGGCGGGGTTCTCCATCACGTTGCGCAGGATGACGGGCGGGGTGAAGGTGCCGTAGTACCCGAGCCCGATCATGGAGCCGAGCACCTCGTTGCGGTCGGCCAGCGAACGCAGCTCGGCCAGCACCTCGGCCTCGCTCCGGGCACCCGGCAGGTCCAGCGCGTCGGCGTTCTTGATGACGTCCGGCACGGCGGCGGCCGTCAGCTCGTCCAGCGAGCCGTAGCCGACCTGCGCGAGCATCTTGGCCCGGGCCTCGTGATCGGGGCCGATGTGGCGCTGCTCGAAGGGGATTCCCTGTTCGAGCTCGGAGAGCGGAGTGCGAGGGGCGGTCATTGAGGAGGCCTCCTGGTCCGACGACCTTCGAGGGGCACCACGGCGCGGGTGCCCGGACGGCCTCCCCCTCTGTCATCTCAACCTGAGAGCTTCACCGGACGGCCCGAAGGCGCCCGGCTTTCACCGTCGGTGAGAGCGGAAGCCGTCGACACCCGCCCTGCTTTCCAGAGTGACCTCGTCCGTGCGGTACGTGTGCCTGAGAGATTCCGGGGAGGATTTGCTCCTTCGGCGCCCCCGATGGTGTCCGGAGGGCTCTCCCGCACGGGGTCAGCAGCCGTCTGCCAGCGTACCAGCGAGCACCCCACCAGAACTTTCGAGTGGCCGTCCAGCCGATTGTGCCGTTTTGTAGTGCTTACGGATGAGTTTGCGACCAGTGGAGGGCCCGTGCAGACCGACATCGATCCGCGCCACCTGATCGGCCGCAAGGCATTCGACCGCAACGGAACCCGGATCGGCACCATCGACGAGATCTACCTCGACGACGCCACCGGCGTACCGGAGTGGGCGGCGATACGAACCGGTCTGTTCAGCAGGGACGCCTTCGTCCCCCTGGAACCCAGCGACCTCATCGACGGCGCCCTCCACGTCCCCTTCGAACGCGCCCTCATCAAGGACGCCCCCGACTTCGGCGTGGGCCGCCACCTCTCCCCCGAGCAGGAACTCCAGCTCTACCACCACTACGGCCTGGACCTCGCCGCTCCTCCTCCCCTCCCGGACCGCGACTTCGGCAAACTCGCCGGGAACGACAAGCCGGCCTGATCCGCCCCGCTCACCGGCTCTCCGTCCGCATCCCTCCGCCGGCCCTCGCGCCCTCGTCCTCCCCGGGTCTTCGGGACACCAGCGGCAGCGGCTGCGCCGGTTGCAGAGCCGGGTCGTCGACGCGGAAGGTCTTCACCCGGCCCGGCTCCGAGTCGGGTGTCTCGAAGCGCGCCGTGACCCGGCCCAGCCCGCTGCCCTGCACCCATCCGTGCCCGTACACGGCGTGCCGTACGTCGTGCCCCGCCGGCCAGCGCCGCTCGGCGGGCGTCTCCGGCTCCGGCGCGGGCGCGGCCTCGGCCTCCTCGTGCGGGAAGTCGTCGGCGGGGACGCCCGCCGCCTGCGCGAACAGGTCCTCCTGCGTGTAGTCGGCCAGCCCGCTGACCCCGACGCCCAGCAGCCGCACCCCGCCCGTCGTGTCGACCGAGTCCAGCAGCCGCGCGGCCGCCTCCCGCACCACCGCCGGATCGTCCGTGGGGCCCCGCAGCGTCTCGGACCGGGTGAGGGTCGAGAAGTCGTACCGGCGCACCTTCAGCACGATGGTCCGCCCCGACAGGCCCGCCTCCCGCAGTCTGCGCACGCACCGGTCCGCGAGCCGCCGCACCTCCGTCCCCACCCGCACCCGGTCGTGGATGTCCACGTCGTACGTGTCCTCGACCGACACCGACTTGGTCTCCCGCTCGGCCACCACGGGCCGCTCGTCCCGGGCCAGCGCCATCGCGAACAGCGCGTGGCCGTGGGCCTTGCCCAGCAGCCGTACGAGCTCGTCCTCCCCGGCCTCGGCGAGTTCGTCGACCGTGTGGATCCCCGCCCGCCGCAGATGATCACCGGTCGCCGGCCCGACGCCCGGCAGGGTGCGGACCGGCAGCGGCCCCAGCAGGGCCCGCTCCGTGCCCGGCTCGATCAGCACCAGTCCGTCCGGCTTCGCCCGCTCCGAGGCGATCTTCGCCAGCATCTTGGAGGCCGCGAGCCCCACCGACCCGGTGAGCCCCGTGACCGCCCGTATGTCCGCGCGCAGCTTCGCCCCGGCCAGCCGCGCCGACCGCTCGTCCCAGGCCGTGCCGCCGGCCTCCAGGTCCACGAACGCCTCGTCCAGACTGAGCGGCTCCACCAGCGGTGACAGGGCCCGCAGCAACCCCATCACCTGCTCGCTGATCGACCGGTAGAGAGCGAACCTCGGCACCAGGTACGCGGCGTTCGGCGCGCGTCGCCGGGCCTGCGCCATGGGCATCGCCGAGTGGACGCCGAAGACTCGTGCCTCGTACGAGGCGGTGGCCACCACACCCCGCGGCCCGAGCCCGCCCACGACGACCGCCTTCCCGCGCAGGCTCGGCTTGGACGCCTGCTCCACCGAGGCGAAGAAGGCGTCCATGTCGAGATGCAGGATCGTGGGCGCGGATCTCACATCTCCGATGCTGCCCTACGCCACTGACAACGGCCGTTCCCGGGCGGCCCCGGACGGCCTCAGACCGCCTTGTTCCGCCGCCGCGCCAGCTCGTCCATCGGGTTGTGCCCGACCAGGGTCTCCCCGGTGTCGACGCGCTCCCCGTGCAGCTGGGACAGCGCGCTCTCCACGTCCCGCCACACCACGCCCACGGCGATGCCGAAGACGCCCTGGCCGCCCTGGAGCAGGGCGTGCACCTCGTCGGGCGAGGTGCACTCGTAGACCGTGGCCCCGTCGCTCATCAGCGTCATGCGCTCCAGGTCGCTGAAGCCGCGCTCACTCAGATGCCGGACCGCGGTGCGGATGTTCTGCAGGGAGACGCCCGTGTCCAGGAACCGCTTGACGATCTTCAGCACGACGACGTCGCGGAAGCTGTACAGCCGCTGCGTGCCCGATCCGTGGGCCGGCCGCACACTCGGTTCGACCAGGCCCGTGCGGGCCCAGTAGTCGAGCTGCCGGTAGGTGATACCGGCGGCGGCGCAGGCCGTGGGCCCCCGGTAGCCGATCTGCTCGGACGCCATGGATGTCGCCCCTTTGCTGCTCGGCACAGCCGTCGGTCGCTGCGGAGCCTGATCGATCGCGCCGCCGTGCGCGGGATGCCCCCCGCTCGGACGGAACCGGGAGCTCTGGGGAGGGTACGGCCCGCTCGCCCCGAAACCGCGTCCGGGGGCACCCCCAGCCGTACCGTCGCCGCTGCTTCTCACGCCGACCTCCGTCCTTGACCTGCCTCCTCGAAGGTAGGCAGTCACCAAGGGTGCGTCAACGATCGCCACACTCGGCACGCCGAGTGATAATCACCCTAAGAGTGGTTTCCCGTACCTCGCCGCGGGGAAAGGCTAGCCGAATGCTCTCGGCGCGAGCCCCGGCTGCCGGCCGGGCCGACGGCCACCGGCCGCCCTCACTGGTTGCTGGTTCCGAAGTCCTCCGGCGAGATCTGGTCGAGGAACTCGCGGAACTTCTCCACCTCGTCCTCCTGCTCGTCCGGGATGGCGATCCCGGCGTCGTCGAGCACCGTGTCACTGCCGTAGATCGGCGTACCCGTGCGCAGGGCCAGCGCTATGGCGTCGGAGGGGCGGGCACTCACCTCGACCCCGCTGGCGAACACCAGCTCCGCGTAGAAGACGCCTTCGCGCAGATCGGTGATGCGTACTTCCGTGAGCTCCTGTCCGACGGCTTCCAGCACGTCCTTGAACAGGTCGTGGGTCAGCGGCCGTGCGGGGGCCATGCCCTGCTGGGCGAAGGCGATGGCCGTCGCCTCCCCCGGTCCGATCCAGATGGGGAGGTAGCGGTCGCCGCCCACTTCACGCAACAGCACGATCGGTTGGTTGGAGGGCATCTCGACCCGGACACCTACGACATCGAGCTCGTTCACACAGCAACCCTAGGCCGTGCCCGGGACGTTTGGGTAGTCGGGCAGGGAACGGGTGGCCGATCCGGGCCCCCGCGCCGCTCCGTCTCAGGGCAGCCGTATCCCGAGCGCCGCCTGCACCAGCGCCGCGTGCAGCTTCACCGTGAGCCCCGCCAGCTCCTTCGTACGCGCCTGCGCGTGGGCCCTGGTCTGCGGGTTCCGGTGGCGCTTCAGCGGGGCGACCACCTGGTCCACCAGACCGGCCTCACGGTCGGCGGCGGCCTTCATCGCCCTCAGATGACGCGGCTCGATCCCGAACCGCCCCAGCTCGGTGATGAGCCCGGCGACGGTGACCGACTCGGCGTCGTACAGGCCGTCCTCGACCGGGGCGAGCAGCCCGTACGACTCCCACTCGGCGAGCGTCCGCTCCTCGATGCCGGCCGCCGCCAGCAGCCGGCCGCGCCCGATACGCGCCGCCGTGGGCCCCTCGGCGGCGGGCTCCTGAACGGTGTCCCCGTCCCCCGGACGGCCCAGCACCGGCAGCTGGACGGCCTCGCCGCGCTCCATGGCGTCGAGGTGCTCGCGGATCACCTTGAGCGGCAGGTAGTGATCGCGCTGCATGCGCAGCACATGGCCGAGGCGCTCGACGTCCCCGGCACTGAACTTGCGGTACCCCGACGGGGTCCGCTGCGGCTCGATCAGCCCCTCCGACTCCAGGAAGCGGATCTTGGAGATGGTGACCTCGGGGAACTCCTCGCGCAGCACGCTCAGCACCGTGCCGATGCTCATCAGTCCGGTGCCCGCGGCGGCGGCGCCGTCGCCGGCACCGCCGCTCGGTGTCTGAACCATGAACCTTCCCTGGGGTCCCCCGGACGGATCCGGGGTGGTCAGTAGCCCCGCTGGCTCGCGTAGAAGACCAGCCGGTACTTGCCGATCTGCACCTCGTCGCCGTTGGACAGGGCGACCTGGTCGATCCGCTCCCGGTTGACGTACGTGCCGTTCAGGCTGCCCACGTCGGCCACCGTGAAGGAGCCGTCCGGGCCGCGCCGGAACTCCACGTGCCGGCGGGAGACCGTCACGTCGTCCAGGAAGATGTCGCTCTGCGGGTGACGCCCGGCCGTGGTCAGGTCGCCGTCCAGCAGGAAGCGGCTGCCCGAGTTCGGCCCGCGGCGCACGACCAGGAGCGCGGAACCCATCGGCAGCGCGTCGACGGCCGCCTGCGCCTCGGGAGAGAGCATCGGCGTCGGCGTCTGGCCGGTGGCCTCCGCGTCGTAGGCCTCGAGACCGGAGATCGAGATCGTGGACGTCGTCTCCGAGGGGCGCTCCGGGGTGACTCCGGGCCTCAGCGGCGCGCCGCAGTTGGAGCAGAAGCGGCTGTTCTCCGCGTTGCGGTTGCCGCACCTCGTACACACCAGGGCCGACATGGACGGATCCTCCTGCCGCGGCTGCCCCCCGGGGGCGTGGGACGCGTACGGGTCGGAGAACCCTCCACCCGTACCTGAGGTCGACGGTTGCCCGAAACCTATGCCGCTCGACTGTGCGGGGTCAACGGACGGCGCACCCTGACCCACCTGGTCCCGGTACAGCGGACGCTGACCTTCCGCCTCAGGCTGTGCGCGATGACGAGCGGTCGCGTTGTCGCTGCCCTCTCGCCGCGCGCTCTTGCCGAACAACTTCGCAAACAACTTCACGGGCGATTCCCCTTGACCGAAACAGACCCGCCCGTGGGGCAGGACGAACCCTGACTGAACACATTGGCCGACCCGGACATCTTCACAACGTCCGCCTCCGCCAGACAGTTTCCACCACGCACCACCCATTCGGTGCGCCGACCCCCCGCAACCTCATGCCCTCGCCGGACGCCCCGCATGCACCCCCGGTTCACCGGGAGGACGACCGAGCGTAGTCAGGCCGCTTCACCACCCGCAAGGCATCCACGACGATCTTGGTCGACCGCTCCACGGTAACGGTGGCCTGTTCCTTTTCGAGAGTCTGCACCACGCCTCCGGGGATGTTGAGCGCCGGCTCGAGGTCCTGCGGCTTGCCGATGACCTTGAAACGATAGGGCGTGGTGATCTTGTTCCCGTCCACGCCGACACCGTTACCGGAGTCCGTCAGGTAGGTGCCCGCCACCACCCGCACATCGTTCACCTGGATCGCCTCGGCACCGGCCGCGCGCAGCTCCTGGATGGCGTCGAGCAGCATGTCCGCCTCGACCGTCCCCTTCGTGTCCTCGATGGTCATCGTGATCCCGGGCCCCTGCGCGGCCACGGTGCCCGCCAGCACGCCGAGTTGCCGTTCCTTCTCGATCGTCTGCTTACGGGCCTCCTCGGCCTGGTCGGAGCTGTTCTCCAGCTCGTCGCGCTGCTTCTCGAGTCCCTGCTTCTCGTCCTCAAGACGCTCTGTGCGGTCGTCGAGTTCATCGAGGATGCGCACGAGATCTTCCTGACGTGCCCCGCGCAGCGCGCTGTCACTGTCGCTGTTGGACGCCACCTGGACGGCCAGGCCGAAACCGAGGCCGAACAGCAGCAGGGCGACGATGAGTTGGGCCCGGGTCACCCGCGGCGGCCACAGCCCCTTCACCAGCCGCTGCCGGCCGGTCAGACCGGGCGGGGGCTTCGGAACGTCTCCCTCCGCGGGGGCGGGCGCCCTCGTGGGCGCCCCGGCGGGCACCTCCGCCGGCAGTTCCCTGCGCAGGCCGGCCGCGGGCGAGGCGTCCGGAGCGGGCCTCGGCGGGGACACCGCCGGGCGTGTCGTCTCGTTGTGCTCGTGCTCACTCATCGGCCTCACGCCCGGAACACATGCCGGCGGATCGCCGCGGCGTTGGAGAAGATGCGGATGCCGAGGACCACCACGACGCCCGTCGACAGCTGGGCCCCCACACCGAGCTTGTCGCCGAGGAACACGATCAGGGCGGCGACGACGACGTTCGACAGGAACGACACCACGAACACCTTGTCGTCGAAGATGCCGTCGAGCATGGCCCGCAGCCCCCCGAACACGGCGTCGAGCGCCGCGACGACGGCGATCGGCAGGTAAGGCTCGACGACCGCCGGAACCTCGGGCCGGACCAACAGTCCGGCCACGACTCCCACGACGAGGCCCAGTACGGCGATCACGATGTGCCCTTCTCGGTTATCGGCTGTGCGGTACGTACGATCACACTCGGTGCGGCGGGCAGCCGGACGTCGTCCTCCACCGAGATGGCCGTCCGGATCCCGTAGTTCTCTTGCAGGGCATGCAGATACAGCCCGTCAGCGCTGTTCTGGAACCGGTCGCTCAGCTGCCCGCCGTCCCCCACCGCGAGCACCGTGTACGGCGGCACCAGCGGCCTGTTGTCGACCAGTATCGCGTCTCCCGCGGCCCTGATCGCCGACAGGGCGGTCAACCGCTGCCCGTTGATGGAGACGGCCTCGGCGCCGGACTCCCACAGACCGTTGACCACACGCTGCATGTCGCGGTCACGGACCCGCCCGGTGTCGGAGAAGCCGGTGGTCGATCGCGGGCCGCCGTCGCCGCCCGTGCTCGCGTCCTTGGCGTCGTTCACCACGAGCCGCACGCCGGGCCCGTGCACCGCGACGGCGCCGGACAGGATGCCCACCAGCGCGGACCGGTCGCCTCCGCTGTCCCGGAGCGCCTCGCGCTGCCGCGCGCTCACGTCCGCGCGCAGTTCGTCGACGCTGTCCTCGAGTTCGTCCGCGGCCTCGGTCTCCTGGTCGATCCGGTCGATCAGCTCCTCGCGCTCCTTGGCGACGACAGGAGCCGCGACCCGGGCCTGAGCGGCCCCGACGGTCACGATCAGGGCGGCGAACACCAGGCCGACGGCGAGCCCCAGCTTCGCCCTGAGGGTCTTCGGCATGCCGCCCTCACCGGAGGTCTTCCTCCGCGCGGCGGCCTCGGCGTATCCGTCGTCGAGGCTGTGGTCCATGACGTTGGTGAGCAACGACATGGAGGCGTCCGGGCGCGCGGGCCGCGCGGGTGTGCTCCGAACGGGGGGTTGCTGCGGCATGCCGCACATCGTCGCACGCCGCGACCACTACCTCCGAACGGACCTACCGGCGTGCCGGACAGGCCCCGTGGGGACACTTGTCCGGCACGCACGCGTACCGTTCGTTCTACCGCTCGCGCCGGCCGCTCACCGGCCCGCGCTGTCCACGACCGCGGACCACTCGTCGAGCAGGGCCTGCGCGGAGGCGTCGTCGGGGCCCTCGGCCCACAGATGGGTGACCGCCTCGGCCGGGTCGGGCAGCACCATCACCCAGCGGCCGTCGGTCTCCACCACCCGCACGCCGTCGGTGGTGTCCACGAACCGGTCTCCGGCCGCCTCCACGACCCGTCGCATCACCAGTCCCTTGACGGCCCACGGGGTCGCCAGGTCCCGCTTGAGCACATGGGCCCGCGGGATGCGCGCGTCGATCTGGCTGAGCGTGAGCTGGGTGCGCGCCACCAGCCCGATGAGCCGCACGAAGGCCGCGGTGCCGTCGTAGACACTGCTGAACTCCGGGACGATGAAGCCGCCCTTGCCGTCACCGCCGAAGATCGTCCCTTCCTCGCCGCCCACGCGCGTGAGGTCGTCGGGCGAGGTGGTCGTCCACTCGACCTGCGTGCCGTGGTAGGCCGCGACCTGCTCGGCGATCCTGGTGGTGGTCACCGGGAGCGCCACCCGGCCGCTGCGCCGCTCGGAGGCGATGAGGTCGAGCATCACGAGCAGCGACCTGTCGTCCTCGATGATCCGCCCCTTCTCGTCGACGAGGGACAGCCGCTCACCGACGGGGTCGAACCGTACGCCGAAGGCGGCGCCGGAGGACGCCACGATCTCCCCGAGCCGGACCAGCCCGGAGCGCCGCATGTCGGCCGTCTCGGTCGGCCTGGACTCGTCGAGACCGGGGTTGATGGTCAGCGAGTCGACGCCCAGCTTGCCGAGCAGGCTCGGCAGCACCAGGCCGGCGCTGCCGTTGGAGGCGTCGACGACCACCTTGAGTCCGGACTCCGCGATACCGGTGGTGTCGACGTTGCGCAGCAGTGAGCCCGTGTACGAGTCGAAGACGCTGGCCGGGAAGTGCAGGTCCCCGATCTCCCCGGGGAACGCCCGCCGGTACTCCTGCCGCGCGAACACCCGGTCCAGCTTCCGCTGGCTGCCCTGGGAGAGGTCGGCGCCCTGTCCGTCGAAGAACATGATGTCGACTGAGTCCGGCACTCCGGTCGTGGTCCGGATCATGATGCCGCCCGCGCTGCCCCGCGCGGTCTGCTGCCGCGCCACGGGCAGCGGCACGTTCTCCAGGTCCCGTACGTCGATGGCGCTGGCCTGCAGCGCGGAGATGACCGCCCGCTTCAGCGCACGGGCACCGCGGGAGTGGTCGCGGGCCGTGGTGACGGTCGAGCCCTTCTTCAGCGTCGTCGCGTACGCGCCGGCCAGCCGCACCGCGAGTTCCGGTGTGATCTCGACGTTCAGGATCCCGGACACGCCCCGGGCCCCGAAGAGGTGCGCCTGTCCTCTGGACTCCCAGATCACCGAGGTGTTGACGAACGCGCCCGCCTCGATGGTCTTGAACGGGTAGACCCGCACATTGCCCTGGACGATCGATTCCTCACCGATCAGGCACTCGTCACCGATGACGGCGCCGTCCTCGATCCGTGCCGCGCGCATGATGTCGGTGTTCTTGCCGACGACACAGCCCCGCAGATTGCTGTGCGGTCCGACGTACACGTTGTCGTGGACGACGGCCTTGTGCAGGAAGGCGCCGCTCTTCACGACGACGTTGGACCCCACGACCGTGTGTTCGCGGATCTCCGCGCCGGCCTCGACCTTGGCGTAGTCGCCGATGTAGAGGGGTCCGCGCAGCACGGCGTCGGGGTGCACTTCGGCTCCCTCGGCGACCCAGACTCCGGGGGAGATCTCGAAGCCGTCGATGTCGACGTCGACCTTGCCCTCCAGGACGTCGGCCTGCGCCTTCACATAGCTCTCGTGTGTGCCGACGTCCTCCCAGTAGCCCTCGGCGACATAGCCGTAGACGGGCTTGCCTTCCTTCATCAACTGCGGGAAGACGTCACCGGACCAGTCGACGGGCACGTCGGGTTCGACGTAGTCGAAGACCTCGGGCTCCATGACGTAGATGCCGGTGTTCACCGTGTCGGAGAAGACCTGCCCCCAGGTCGGCTTCTCGAGGAAGCGCTCGACCTTGCCTTCCTCGTCCACGATGGTGATGCCGAATTCCAGCGGATTGGGGACGCGGGTCAGGCAGACCGTGACCAGGGCGCCCTTTTCCTTGTGGAAATTGATCAGATCGGTGAGGTCGAAGTCGGTGAGGGCATCGCCGGAGATGACGAGGAAAGCATCGTCCTTCAGTGCCTCCTCGGCGTTCTTCACGCTCCCGGCGGTACCGAGTGGCTTCTCCTCATTGGCATAGGTGAGCTCCATTCCGAGCTCTTCGCCATCACCGAAGTAGTTCTTGACGAGCGACGCAAGGAACTGGACGGTCACAACGGTTTCGTTGAGCCCATGCTTTTTGAGCAACCGCAGAACATGCTCCATGATCGGCCTATTGGCCACCGGCAGGAGCGGCTTGGGCATGCTTGAGGTCATGGGGCGAAGGCGGGTGCCTTCACCCCCGGCCATCACGACGGCCTTCATGTCGGAAGCGTCCTCCTCGAAGAGACGACGGTCTAGCCGACTTCACCCACCAGGATTGTCCCGCACTTTTCCACTGCGAGCCATCGCACCACCTTGTGCGTGCCAATCAGCGAGTTCAATCGGCCACGGCGTCCGCACGAACCAGGCGGCGGACTTGAACCACGTAGAGCACTCCTGCCCACCAATACAGAGTTGTACCCCATCCGGCGAACGCCCAGCCGAAAATAGCAGCGAGTGACGAGATCCAGCCAGTTCCGTCACTGAGCAGGAGCAGTGGGAAGGCATACATCAGGTTGAAGGTGGCTGCCTTGCCCAGGAAGTTCACCTGCGGCGGCGGATAGCCGTGCCGCCGGAGGATGCCCACCATGACCAGGAGAACCAGCTCACGCGCCAGCAGGACGGCGGTCAGCCAGAGCGGCAGAATCTCGCGCCAGGTGAGGCCGACCAGCGTCGAGAGAATGTAGAGCCGGTCGGCGGCGGGGTCGAGCAGCCGGCCGAGGCTGCTGATCTGGTTCCACCGTCGCGCAAGCTTGCCGTCCAGGTAGTCGCTGACTCCGCTGAAGGCCAGCACCAGGAGGGCCCAGCCGTCGCTCTTCGGGCCGCCGAACTCCGGCCTGAGGATCAGCCACAGGAACAGCGGTACGCCAACGAGCCGTGCCATGCTGAGCATGTTCGGGATGGTGAGGACGCGGTCTGTCTGGACCCGCGTCTCCTGGACCTCCACCCGGGATCCTCCTGTGGGAAACGTGTCGGTGATGCCCCGACCTTACCTCAACGCAAAAAAGCTCTGGCTCTCGGGCTGTACGCCCAAGAGCCAGAGCTCTAAAAGGAGTTCGGCGGCGTCCTACTCTCC
>NZ_LIWB01000008.1:74490-348243 GCF_001905725.1 Streptomyces sp. CB02400 | reverse complement strand
CCGACCAGAGCCACTTCAACCAGCCGGAAAACAACCTAAATCACCGGTATTGGGCCTAGCCGTACCTCTCAACGCCTCTGGCGGCACTCGGAGACCTGGTCACTATCAAGTACGGCCGGATGGGGTAGATGCCACCAGGGCAGCGGCGCGGACGCCGTGATGGAGCTGGATCGAGGGTGCAAGAGGCCTGGTGCTGCACCTTACGGATACAGATGCTCCCGCCATCAATGAGTGTCTCACTGCGTGACAACGCCGACGGACACCGTCGGACGATCGCGGACGTCTGCGAACCATCAACGCAGGTGAAAGCCACCCCAGCCCAAGGCAGCACCCTCACGTAAGTTACTTCGGGACGAAGAGGTCACGTGTACAGTCCGGCCGGCGTCAGGGGTGAGAAGTCGGCGACGACTCTCTATTGCCCTGCCACCCTGGACACCGCATCCTCGGCGTATGCCGGTCTTTCCTGATACTCGCAATCTATGCCGGTCCGTCTTCGCTCCGGACGTGGTGGAACTGGCCGTTATGGCTCTGGGGACGTACACCGGGCCAGATGAGACGTGGGTTCATCAGGCCGCCACCAGGCTCAGCGAAGGAGAGCTTCACCGCCTGACCCGCTGGTTGCACGAGGCTGAGCGAAACCCGGATACCTTCCGCTGGTACGCCAGCGAGCCCACCAACGTGTCACCTGAGACACACCGGTTCGCCGTTGAGTTCACAAACGCGCTGATGGACAAGGGTGTCCCCAAGCCGCCAGGACCGCGGTAAGCACCGTGCCAGACCCGTGCCAGATAGCGCGGGAAGCCACGGGGAACAGCGGTCACTCACCGAGCACGTCCACATGTCGTGACGCCGCTGCGCAGCAGGTCAGTGCGCCAATCGAGTGCGGAGGACCCAAGCTTCCCAAGCTGAGGTCCCCGGTATGCCGGCGCAGACGGAGCCGTAAGGTTCCACTCATGGTGACTGCGACTGTCCGCGAGTGGCACGACGAGGAAGGGTGGGGCGTGCTGGACTCCCCTGAGACTCCCGGAGGTTGTTGGGGCCACTTCTCCCACATCCAGATGGAAGGGTTCCGAACGCTGTCGCCGGGACAGCAAGTAGACCTCCAGTGGGAAGCCCCTGGCTTCAAGCAAGACGGGTACGACTACCGGGCGGTGAATATCGTGCCTCGACCCGCCTGACATCACCAGCTGACATCAACGACAACGAACGATGGCGCACCGAAGCGGCCACGACCGGACCCACGAGCGACCACTGAGCCCCGTTTTCGGCACGCCGTGCGACAAGGTGATCGAACTCCTAAAGCGGGTGTCGCAGGTTCGAATCCTGCCGGGGGCACAGAGCAAAGGGCCGGCTCAGGAGGGTTTCCCTCCCGGACCGGCCCTTCGTCGTGTCCGGGGTCGTGCAGCTCTGGGCGTCCCAAGCTGAGGTCCCCGGTATGCCGGCGCAGACGGAGCCGTAAGGTTCCCCCATGGTGACTGCGACTGTCCGCGAGTGGCACGCCGAGGAAGGATGGGGCGTGCTCGACTCCCCCGAGACTCCCGGCGGATGTTGGGGCCACTTCTCCCACATCCAGATGAAGGGCTTCCGAACGCTGTCGCCGGGACAGCGAGTAGACCTCCAGTGGGAAGCCCCCGGCTTCGAACAGGACGGGTACAGCTACCGGGCCGTGAACATCGTGCCTCGACCCGCCTGACATCACCGGCTGACATCAACGACAACGAACGATGGCTCGCGACTTGCTGAAGACAGCCGGCCTGCATGGGCACAAGTACGCCATCGACGCAATTCTGGCGGCCGTGGCCGGGCAGGAAGCCGCGCAGGGAGCTGAGGCAACCGTCTTCACCCCCGACACCGACGACATGAATCAGCTCCTCGCCGGACACTCCGTGCGAGTCGAGAAGGTCCGACGAGACGCCGCCCGCACCTCACTCCGACGACTCGCCGGCTCCCCCGACTGCCCGCTGACCGTACACCGACAGGCACCCTCAGTTACGGGTGTCAGGCCGACCGCCGGGACGGAAAAGCCCGAGCGCGCTCCACAAGTTGCGGAGGCACGAGGAAATCGGCCCAGAACCAACCGTCACCGGCCTCGCCGATGATCGTGGACGGTCGATCGCGCCGTCACACCGCAGGCGGCTCAGCATTATCGACGGAGACGAGGTGGGGCCCTTCGGGGGCAGTCCTTACGCCGACCGCGCCCCGTACTTCCCGAAACGTTGCGCTCCTGGTGAATCAATAGCTGTGCCCGCGAACTGAGATTTCAGCGGGACATGCGGACAGATTCCCTGTCGCGATAAGCAGAGTGGGATTCTTCACCGCACACAGGCTGCTGCGGCGTGCTACCGTCGATCTCAGTTGCAGTTGTGGTTCCCGAAACTTCACATGCTCTCCGGTCGGTTTCTGTACCGCTGGAAGCTCTTGTGTATCCGGCATTTTCCGGGTGGGTGATCATCGCGGCGACACGGGTTCCGCACGGTGCGGACTCCGACGCACTGCCCCGAAGGAGAAATGACATGGCTACTGGTACCGTGAAGTGGTTCAACGCGGAAAAGGGCTTCGGCTTCATCGAGCAGGACGGTGGCGGCGCCGACGTGTTCGCCCACTACTCGAACATCTCCGCCCAAGGCTTCCGAGAGCTGCTCGAGGGCCAGAAGGTGTCCTTCGACATCGCGCAGGGCCAGAAGGGCCCGACGGCCGAGAACATCGTTCTCGCCTGACACCGACGCGCACTTTGCAGCTGGGGCCCGCATCCTTCGGGGTGCGGGCCCCAGCTGCTCGCATTTCCCGCAGTGATTTCACCTGTGGACGACAACCAGGAAATACGTAGGCTCACCGCACACGGGTCGCCCTTCAGGGGTGCAGACGCGTCCCTGCACAGCCGCATCGCCGTGGACGCCCGAACATCGCGCCCACATCGCGTCACTCATTTCAGCGCCTGCGCCCGCACGGATTTTCCGTCGGCCAGATTCGCTGTCGCGTTCTACCGGCCCATTCCTGAAATTCTCCATGCCGCTCATCGCTGCGGGAATTCCTTGATATGTGCCGCATCAAGGAAGGTTCCGCATGAACCGCACACGCCCGAACGACCGCTTCGCCCGCACCCGTGACGGCGGTGCCGACTCCGGAAGGGGTGGCAGCCGATTCGGTTCGTCGGCCCCGCGCCGGTCCGGCGGACCGAGCCGCTCCGGCAGTTACGGCCGTCGGCCCGCCGCGGTCCAGGGAGAGTTCGCCCTCCCCAAGACGATCACCCCCGCGCTTCCCGCCGTGGAGGGCTTCACCGATCTCGACATGCCCCGGGAGCTGCTGGCCGCGCTCGGCTCGCAAGGCGTGACCGCACCGTTCCCGATCCAGGCCGCGACCCTCCCGAACTCCCTCGCCGGCCGGGACGTCCTCGGCCGTGGCCGCACCGGTTCCGGCAAGACCCTCGCCTTCGGGCTGGCGCTGCTGGCCCGTACGGCCGGGCAGCGCGCCGAGGCCAGGCAGCCGCTGGGGCTGGTCCTCGTACCGACGCGTGAGCTGGCGCAGCAGGTGACCGACGCGCTCGCCCCGTACGCCCGCTCCGTGAAGCTGCGGCTGGCCACTGTGGTGGGCGGGATGTCGATCGGCAGGCAGGCAAGCGCGCTGCGCGGTGGTGCCGAGGTCGTCGTCGCCACACCGGGACGCCTCAAGGACCTCATCGACCGCGGCGACTGCCGACTGAACCAGGTCTCCGTCACCGTCCTCGACGAGGCCGACCAGATGGCCGACATGGGCTTCATGCCGCAGGTCACCGCCCTTCTCGACCAGGTCCGCCCCGAGGGTCAGCGCATGCTGTTCTCCGCCACCCTCGACCGCAACGTCGACCTGCTCGTGCGCCGCTACCTCAGCGACCCCGTCGTGCACTCCGTCGACCCCTCGGCCGGCGCGGTCACGACGATGGAGCACCATGTGCTGCATGTCCGGGGCGCCGACAAGCACACGGCCACCACCCAGATCGCCGCACGCGACGGCCGCGTGATCATGTTCCTCGACACCAAGCACGCCGTCGACGGCCTCACCGCGCATCTCCTGGACAGCGGGGTCCGGGCCGCCGCCCTGCACGGCGGGAAGTCGCAGCCGCAGCGCACCCGCACGCTGGCGCAGTTCAAGACCGGGCACGTCAACGTGCTGGTGGCGACCAACGTCGCGGCGCGCGGCATCCACGTCGACAACCTCGACCTCGTCGTCAACGTCGACCCGCCGACCGACCACAAGGACTACCTCCACCGCGGCGGCCGTACGGCCCGCGCCGGCGAGTCCGGCAGCGTCGTCACCCTGGTCACCCCGAACCAGCGCCGCGGCATGACCCGCCTCATGGCAGCGGCAGGCATCGTCCCGCAGACCACTGAGGTCCGCGTCGGCGAGGAGGCCCTGCACCGCATCACCGGAGCCCAGGCCCCCTCCGGCATCCCGGTCGTCATCACCGCACCGGCGGTCGAACGCCCCAAGAAGCGCGGCGGCACGTCACGCGGCCGTCGCCGCCCCGCTCCGGCGGCCCGGCGCGCGCCCGTACCGCGGCGGTCCCCCGTCGGTACGGCCGCATAGAACCTTCATGATCAGGAAACCGACCCGACTCCGCAGGAGGCACCCTTTGACGCTGGTCCAGACGCAGTTCCGCCCGGCGAGTGCCCACCCCGTGCACGGTACGGCGGCCGACGCCATGGACGCGGCCGGACCGCAGGTCTGGGAGGACATGACCGTGGAGGTGGCGCTGTCCGTGATGGCCGCCGCCCGTACGGGTCATCTGATCGTCTGCGACGAGGACGGTCTGTGCACCGGCCTGGTCACACGGGCCGGGCTCACGGCCGTTCGTGACGGTTCCGGATACACGGACCGGATCCGTCTGCGTGACATCGCCGACGTCATCGGGCCCTTCCCCCCGCCGCTGACCACGAGGACCGAAGCCGAGCGCGCGATGCGCTGCCGCCGGCTCGGGGCCCTGCCCGTGGTCGACGAACACGGCAACGCTCCGGGTGTCCTCGCCCTCCCCCGCTGAACCGCTTCACGGCGGTCGGCCCCGTCCCTTCTTCTCCCCTGTGAGGCATCATGCGCTGTGTCATCGCCCGCTTCCCGTTCGAGCTGACCAAGGACGGCGTGCTGGAATCGATGAAGGGCGTCAAGCCCGAGCCGGTCACCGGCGAGTCCGTGCTCATCGGACGACGCCACTACCCCGCCAAGCAGGTCGGCCAGGTCATCACCCGCCAGGACCGCCGCGATTTCAGCGCCGGCGAAGTCCTCCGGGCCATGTCCCGGCTCGGCTTCACCTGTCGCACCCGTCCTGAGGCCGCACCGACGCGCCTCGAAGGCCCGTTGCAGCGGGCTTCCGCATTGCTCGGCACCCCCCTGTCCATCTGACCGACGGGGCGGGCGCGAGCCGAACAGAGCAGTGAGGGCCCTACCGGCGCGTACCGGTAGGGCCCTCACTGCGTGCCATGCCGCTCTCGGCGTGGCGATGGGTCAGTGGTCGGAGTAACTGAAGTCGCCCACGGTCCAGGCACTGACGTCCTCGATCGCGACGCGGTACATCCCGCCCGTCTCCGGGATCCCCACCGCGCCCTGGAGGATCCGGGCGACATGGAAGTGCAGATGCGTGGGCGGCCCCTCCTGCTTCGCGGGGGTGTCGAAGACGGTGGAGAACTCGCCCAGGCGGGCGGAGTCCGTCAGCACCTCCGACACCCTCCGCCTCCACACGGCTTCGGGAGCCAGGCGACCGGTGATGACAGCACCACCGGTGACCACGGTCAGGGACATCTGATTGCTCTGCCCGGACTCCACACGGGCGGCGATGTCAACGATCAGCTCGTCAGGCTTCGGCATGAGATCGGATTCTATGCACCTGCCCGTCCGGGCGGCTCGGGTGGTGAAACCAACGGGCAGGACGAGCGCCCACGGCCCCCCGGTGCCGCAGCACAGGTCAGGAGTGCGCATGCGGGACGGCTGCGAGCCGGGATGGTGGACGGCCGCTCGGTGGTGACCGGGTGGGCCGTCCGCCACCCCGCCGATCCGTCCGAGCCGCCGTGCCTGCCGGAGGGGACCCCGAATCGCAGTCGAGGCGCCGCGCCGGTCGGCGGCGTCACGGAAAGCCCAGCGGGCAGCTCCGGGCCTCACCCGTACGCCGGATCCGTGCCGCGGGCGGCCCCAAGCATGCGCGGACCGGCCCAAGGGGATACCTCATCGTCGAACGCACCAAATCTATGCTCGCCGAAGTAGACATTCGCAGCACTCGCGATTATGGTTTCTCTCGTAGCCGAGATCAATCAAGGCCCGGCAGACACGAACTGCCGGGCAGCAGTACACGCAGGACGGTGCGGTGGTGGAGTTTCGAAGCCGGGTTGTCGTACGACGGTGACGGGACTGACGACCGGACCGGGTGGCCCGCAGTGACGAGGGGCCGCCGTGAGCAGGACCGCAGTTGACGCGGTTGCAGTACCAGCAGTGCTGTATTGAGCGGTGCCCCCGGTGAAGGCGTCGGGCTGCGGACGCGCGTGCCGGGGAGATTCGACAGTGGGGTTCCCGGCCCGAGCAAGACGCAGGACGGGCGACGGGGCCGACTGCCGGAAGGTGGCGCTGCGTAAGGCCACCAGCAGTTCGCGGTACCAGCAGTACAAGCAGTACGCAGTTCCCGTTCGCAAGTGATTGATCGAGAGGGAAGAACGGAGGAGTCGAGCGCCATCAGGATCGCCCGGGCGAAAGACGCGAGCCCGGGTACCGCAGGACATCGATAGGCAGGTGGTCTCCGGTCACGCATCCGCGATCCCCGCACCCCCGTCGGAGTACCGGACGGCCGTGCGGAAACAGAAGGCCGACACAGTACTAGGGTCGGCAGATGGTGTTGTAGTTCCTTCGGGGCCCTGGTGCCGTACGGCACCAGGGCCCCTCCACGCGTTCCACAGAGAGGTGAGATGACAGCAGACGAGTCGCTAGGCCGTCTCGACGACGACGACTACCCCGCCTACACGATGGGCCGGGCCGCCGAGTTGCTCGGTACCACTCCCGGCTTTCTCCGCGCCATAGGCGAAGCACGACTGATCACACCACTGCGCTCCGGGGGCGGACACCGCCGCTACTCCCGCTACCAACTGCGTATCGCGGCACGCGCGCGTGAACTCGTCGACCAGGGCACCCCGATCGAGGCCGCATGCCGGATCATCGTCCTCGAGGACCAGCTCGAGGAAGCCCAGCGCATCAACGCCGAATACCGACGCGCCGGCGGACCGTCCGATCCACCGGCCGGAGCCTGAGGTGAACGGGCCCGCCGGTATCGACGGGCCCTCACCCACACGCATGGCCGGAATGTGACGCGCGGGGACGGTGCCCGTGTCCGAAAGGATTCCCTGGACGTAGTGCTTGGTGCGACCAGGGGCCGACCGGAACTGTCCGAGGCCGGCTGAGCCCCCGTCCGGGCGGGTCGGGGCCTGCACGAGCCCCGTGCCACGCTCACACCGCACAGTCCGTTGCGTTCCCACCGACCCGGCACCAGCCTTCGTGGGGCACCTTCGGCCGGGTGACCGGTACGACGGTGAGGAGATCGTCCAGTCCTTTGAAGCCGTCGGGGTCGGTGGTGAAGAGGGGAAGGTCCTCGGCCACGGCGATGGCGGCGATCACCAGGCCGGCCACCCGGCGGCGCGGCCACCCGGCCACCCGGCGACGCGGCTTGCGGCTCGCGCTGATCACCGCGGCGCAGCCGATCGTCCCGCCGCCCCGCCGGAACCCTGTTCCTGCCCGCACTTGGTGGAGGGCCGGCATCCACGCCTGCATCGACGACCGTGCACCTCGGCAGCCTTGAGCCACCTGGGACGACCGACGTAACCGCAGGACGCCACAGCGCGGACAGTCGCTGATCGAACTCCTCAAGCGGGTGCCGCAGGTTCGAATCCTGCCGGGGGCACGGAGAGAAACCTGGTCAGAGGCCCTCGTCCGATGAGTGGGAGGGCCTCCGTGCCTGCGGCACACCGTACGGTCGCTTCGTCGATCCGTAAGTCGTGGCGTCCCGCTGAGGGGTCGGCGGGATTCCGGTTCCGGGAGGGCGGGCAGCCGGTTCCGCCTCTTCGGGCACTCATCGTGCCCCGTGGGTTCCTGACTTGGCGCCATTGCCGCGTTTAACGTCCGGGAGTGAGCCTCTGGACTTCCCTCGAGCCCGCCTCCGCGACTGTGGACCCGGGTGGTAGTACGACCGTGCGACTGCGGCTGCGCAACACCGGTGACGTGGTGGACGAGTACCGCTTCGAGGTGGTGGGTCCTCTCGCGCCCTGGGCCGTCGTGGAGCCGCAGGCGCTGCGGTTGTACCCGGGGACCACGGGGACGGTGGAGCTGACGTTCGCTCCGCCGCGTACGCCGGACGCGACGGCGGGACCGAATCCGTACGCGGTGCGGATCACGCCGACGGAGCACCCGGAGGCGACGACGGTTCCGGAGGGGAACATCACCGTCACCCCGTTCACGGAGGTGCGGGCGGAGTTGGTGCCGGCGACGGTGAAGGGCCGTTTCCGTGGCCGCCCGAGGCTGGCCGTGGACAACCTGGGCAACACGAAGCTGACGGCGTCGGTGAGCGGCAGCGACAACGGTGATCAGTTGTCGTACGACATCCATCCGAGCAATGTGCAGATCGAGCCGGGCCGTGCGGCGTTCGTGAAGACGACGCTGAAGCCGCGGCAGATCATCTGGTTCGGGTCGGCGGAGCACCGGCCCTACACCCTGGCGGTGCAGCGGTCGGGTGTGGCGCCGCTGGACGTGGAGGGCACGTACGTGCAGCGGGGTTTCCTGCCGCGCTGGCTGGCGGCCTTCCTCAGTGTCTCCATGGCGCTGGCGGTCGCGTTCGTGATGCTGTGGATCGCCTACAAGCCCGAGGTCCGCAGCGCCGCCACCGAAAGGCTCCAGGAAGCCGCCGGCAGCACGCTGCCGCCCGCCCCCTCACCGTCCCTCGACGCGCCGAAGGCCGCCCCGTCCGCCGGTGTCTCGGCGCCCCCGGCCCCGGCCGGGACGCAGCAGGCCGGCGGAGCCGGAGACGGAGCCGGGGCGGGGGGTGGTGGTTCCGAGGAGAAGGAGGCCGAGGCGCCGGAGAGGACCGCGGCGACCGCCGTCCAGCAACTGGCCGCGGAGGATCCGGGCGGACGGCACATCTGCTACCGGGCCTACGTGGCGGGCCAGGGCTGGACCGACCCCGTGTGTGACGGCGAGACAACGGGCACGGCGGGCTCGGGGACGCCGCTCACGGCCGTCAACATCGCCGTGTCCGGAACCAAGGGCACATCCAGCAACGCCTTCGTCCCCAACCCCGGGTCGGCCGATGACACCGGGCACTACCCCGAGGCGTGGAGCAGTGCCGCCGACGGCATCGACAACTACGTCGGCAGTACCGAGGAGGACGCCCCGAACATGCTGGGGTTCGGCATCAACGTCGACGGTGGCAACGGCAACGTCTGCCACTCCACCTACGTCCACGGCGACGCCTGGCTCGGCCTGATATGCGACAAGCCCGGGGACGCGCTCGACCTCACCTACGCCGGCGCCTACGACAACGACTCGTGGATCGAAGCGTTCAGTCTCACGGTGTGAGCCGGGCCGTACGGGTCCGGTGACCGCCCGGCGCGATCGGCTGCCCGCCCGCCGGCCGGCCGGCTCACGCCGACGGGTGTCCGCCGTGGTGGGCGACCGTGATGTGGTGGTCGGGGCCGGGGGTCTCGAGTTCGTCGACCACGGCGACGGCCAGGTCCTCGGCGCTGATCCGGGACCGGCCGTCGGCGTCGACGAGCAAGGTGTCGGTGCCGCGCCGGTAGCGGCCGGTCCGTTCGCCGGGTTCGAGCAGGGCCGGTGGGCTCAGGTAGACGTGATCGGCGTCGGCGTGGGACCGGCAGGTCCGCAGCTGGGCGATTCCGGCGGCGGCGACGGCCTTGATCCCGGCGGGCACGTACGCCGGGTTGTCGGCGACCAGCAGATCGCGGTCACCGGGGCTGCGCAACGCGCCGGCGCCGCCGACCACGAGGACGCGGATCCCGAGCCGTGCGGCGATGTCCAGCACCGTACGGGTGGTGCCGACCAGGAACTCCTCGTCGACCGGCACGGTCCGTACGGTCAGTACGACGGCGTCCGCGGCACCGCCTGCAAGTGCCTCGTGCAGGGCGTGCGGGTCGTTCGCGTCGACCGCGACCGGCGTCACGTTCGGGTTCTTCGGACTCCCCGGGTTCTCACTCCCGGGTTTCCGGGAGAGGGCGAGCACCCGGTGTCCGCGTGCGCTCGCCTCGTCGGCCACCCGGCTGCCGACCATCCCGGTGGCGCCCAGTACGGCGATCGTCATGCCTGTCCTCATCGGGTCCGTCCTTCTCGTATGCGGTCGTCGTGCTTCCGGTCTTCTCGGGTCCGGGCCTCCGCCGGTCCGTCGCGTGCCGGATCGAGCTGTGCCGCGAGCAACGCGGCGAGAGCCAGGGCGAAGCCGCAGGTCTGCGGCAGGCTCCACGCCTCGCCCAGCGCGACGCCGATGACGGTCGCGACCAGCGGGGACAGCAGGACCAGCGGTGCGGACGCTCCGACCGGCAGCTTTCCGATCCCGCGGAACCACAGCGTGGACGCGATCAGTCCGCCCACGCTGCCGAGCCACAGGTATCCGGCGGCGGCTGAGGCGTCGATGTGCGGCGGCGCCCCCTCGATCACGAGGGTGAGCGGGAGCAGGAGCAGGCCGCCCGCCGTCAGTTGCCAGCCGGTCAGGGTCAGTGGGCCGACACCCGCGGGGAGGCCCCACCGCTTGGTGAGGACGATTCCGGCGGCCATGGTGGCCGTACCGCCGAGGCCGGCGACGACCCCGACGGCGTCCAGCCGGGCCTGCGGCCCCAGTACGACGAGTCCGACGCCGACCGCGCCGAGCACGCCCCAGGTCAACCGCCAGGCCGTCGGCCGGTCGTGGAGCAGCGCGACGGCCAGCCCGGCGACCAGCAGCGGCTGGGTGGCACCGAGGGTGGCGGCGACACCGCCGGGGAGTCGCTCGGCCGCCACGAACAAGAGGGGGTACAGGGCACCGATGTTGAGCGCGCCCAGGACGGTGGCCTTCCACCACCAGTCCCCGCGCGGGAGCACGCGGGTGACCGCCAGCGCGAGCAGCCCGCCGGGCAGGGCGCGCAGCATCCCGGCGAACAGCGGATGCCCGGGCGGGAGCAGTTCCGTGGTGACGACGTACGTGGTGCCCCAGGACGCGGGGGCGAGGGCGGTCAGTGCGACGGTGGCCGCCCGCCTCCCGTACGGGACGCGTGGCGGGTCCGGTGCCCGTCCGGTCGAAGTCTGCATGGGATGAAGTCTCGGAACGAGCCCCGTCATGAGTCCAACACATGCTTGTCATCACAGCCATGAACCAGAACGATGACGGCGTGGATCTCCAGCAGATGCGCTACGTCGTCGCCGTGGCCGAAACCCGTAACTTCACCCGCGCCGCCGAGCGTTGCTTCGTGGTGCAGTCGTCGCTCAGTCACCGGATCGCCGGCCTGGAACGGGAGCTCGGGGTCAAGCTGTTCGCCCGGTCCAGCCGTCGCGTCGAGCTGACCCCCGCGGGAGCGGCGTTCGTCGCCGGCGCACGCGAGTGCCTGGCCGCCGCCGACCGCGCCGCCGCCGACGCCGCCGCCGCGACCGGCCTGGTACGCGGCCGGCTCGCCGTCGGCGTGATCGTGACGACGGCTGCCGTGGACGTACCGGAGCTGTTGCAGCGGTACCGCGCCCGGCACCCGGACGTCCAGGTCGCCTTCCGCTCCGGACGCAGCGACGAACTGGCGGCGGCGGTCCGGGACGGCGACCTGGACATCGCCTTCCTCGGGATGCCGGAGAGCGAACGGCCCTCCGGTGTGGAGTGTGTCGTTCTCGCTCATGACGAGCACGTGCTGGTGGTGCCGGCCGGGCACCGGCTGGCGGGCGTTTCCCGGGTCGCGTTGCGGGAGATCGCCGAAGAGACGTTCGTGGACTTCGTGAGCGGGACGCCCGCGCGGGCCCAGTCCGATCAGGCGTTCGCCGCCGCGGGTCTGGTCCGTCAGGTCGCGTACGAAGCCGGTGTCGTGGAGCTGATCACCCGGCTGATCGGGCGCGGGCTCGGCATCGCGCTGCTGCCGTCGGCGTTCATCCGGCCGCGGGCCACCGACGCCCCCGGACTGGCGCTGGTCCCGGTGGTCGACGGGCCGCGTCGCATCGAGTACCTGGTGTGGAACCACTTCAACCCCAGCCCGGCCACCCGGGCGATGCTCGACCTCCTCGGGGCCGGTCCGCCCTCGCCGGAACGGACGCGGCACACGTGACACCGCCCCGCGTCCTCGCCGGCTCGGGAACGCCCTGGCGCACGGGCCGACCGGTGTCGGTTCCTCCGGTCTTCCTGCTGATCGGTTCCTTGATCCCCTGAGCCGTCGCCCCCGTCCAGGGACCGGGGCCGCGGTACGGGCCGGCCCGGTGACGGGGCCGTCGGCATGGGAGTGCCCGGAAGGGGCATTCGGAACGAGCAAGTCAAGAGTGAGGAAACCGCGGCCCGTTCGGTCCGTGCAACCGACAACCGGGAGTATCCAATGACGAGTTACGGCAGCTCATCTGCCGCGTCCTCCGGCTCGCGCACCAATGGCCTGGCGGTGGCGAGCCTGTGCTGCGGCATCATCGGACTGTTCTTCCTGAACATCGTCCTCGGCCCCTTGGCCATCGTCTTCGGTGCCGTCGCCCGCCGTCAGGCAGCCGTCAAGAACGGCGCCGGGATGGCGAAGGCCGGCATCGTCCTCGGTGTCGTCGACATCGTCCTGTGGCTCGTGCTGCTGGCCTTCGCCGCGAGCAGTGGCGGGTTCAGTTGGTACGTGGGCGGCTAGTGGCCCCGCGGGAACGCGAGCGAGGCGTGCGGGTGGGTACCGGGTACCCACCCGCACCGCTTGTGTCAGCCGAGGCGTTGGAAGGCGACGTCGAAGGGGGCCAGGCGGGCGGACTCGCGGGCCAGTTCCCGGAGGAACACCAGGTGGGGGCGGCGGGGCCGCAGCAGGCGCGGGCGGCGGGTGTGCAGGGGGAGGGCGGTCGTCGTCTCGGCCGAGAGCATGGGCACTCCCAGGGTGAGGGTGACCTGCTGTTTCTCCTCCCGGGTCAGGCCGAGTTCGCGTTCGGTCTCGTGGACGAGGGCGTTCAGTTCGTCCTGGGCCGCCCTGATGGCGACGAGATCTTCCTGGTTGCCGAGCTTCGACTCGATGCCGTGGATCCATGTCCGCAGGGCGGTCGCCTTGGCGCTGCGGCGGACCTCGACCGCGGTCCTCAGCAGGGTCGCCCGGCTGTCGCACTGACCGACGACGTACGAGGCGATGAGCGGGAAGTCCGCCGAGATCGCGGCGCCGCCGCCGAACTCGCCGTTGACCCGCTCGCGCATCCCGTCCCTGACCAGGCCGACCTTGTCCCTCACCAGGTCGGCGAAGCGGGCCCGCCGGGGCGCCAGGTGGTTCCGGATCAGTGTGGAGCGCCAGGTGTGCGGCATGTAGGGGACGCCGGCCGAGGACGCCATGCCCTGGTAGTAGAAGCCGCGGAAGGCGAAGTGGGCCAGTCCGCGTACGACCGGGCCGCTCTCGTCGAGGACCCGGGTCAGGTCCCACAACTGCCGGGCCACGGCCTGCTCGTACGGTCTGTCGACCCCCTCCGTCGTCAGGTCCACGAACTGCGCCGAGTCCCGGTAGAGCGGCGGCAGGGTCCTGATGTCGTCCGAGGCTGTGATGAAGCCGAGGTCGTCGAGGAGTTGGCCCGACCGCACCAGGCGCAGCACGTGCGCCGCGCTGTCCCGGAGGAGTCCGGCGTGCAGTTCGCCCGATTCGGCGACGAGGGCCGTCTCCTGGAAGAAGTCGCCGTTCACCCTGCTGACGTCGTACAGCTCGGGCCAGTCGACCTCCTCTTCCCTGCTGGAGTTGTCGACGGTGAAGCCCTCCAGGAGGACGACGGCCTCCAGGACGTCCATGAGCGAGCGCAGATCGACGCCGGAGGACTCCGCGGAGCCCGCTTCATAGGCCCTGCGGGCCCCGAAGATCGTGGTGTTGTCCATCAGAACGAATCCGTCGCCCGGCCCCACACCGGCCCCCGTCCCTCGTCGCCCGACGCTCACCCGTCAACCTACGCAACCGTGGTCACGGACACCAGCGAGCCGGCCGGTCCGGGCGCGTTCAGCCGTGCAGCGAGCGGTACGCCGAGACCGCGCCGGGGTGCAGGGGGACACTGCCGGTGCCGATCAGGGTGCGGACGTCGAGGAACTGGGCGCCGACCGCGTGGGCGGGGACGAGGGCGCTCGCGCGCAGGACGAGGAGGCGGGTGACCGCGTCGGCGACGGCGGGGTCCAGGCCGGGGCGGCACACCAGCAGGTTGGACACGCCGATGGTGGCGACGCCGCCCGCGCCGCGGTAGGCGCCCTGCGGGAACGGCACCTCCTCCAGGCCCGAGCCGGCCAGTCCGTCGTGGCCGCCGAGCCGGGGCAGCAGTCCGGCCAGCGGCAGGAACCGCAGTCCGGGGTCGGCGTCGAGGCCGGTGAGGGTGGGCAGCGGTACGCCGCCCGCCACGAGCAGGCCCTCGACGGCGCCGGTCCGTACGGCGTCGGCCGCCTCGGCCAGCCGCAGGTGGAGGACGGGGACGTCGGTGCCGGGTGACAGGCCCGCGGCGTCGAGGACGCGTTCGCCGAGGAGGGCCGCGCCCGATCCGACGGCGCCGAGCGACACCTTGTGTCCGGCCAGGTCGGACACGGTGCGCACGGGTGAGTCGGCGCGGACGGCGAACTGGAGGTAGGTCTCGTAGAGCCTGCCGAGCGCACGCAGGGGCACCGGGCGCGCGAAGAGGCCGCCGTCCCGGGCGGCGCGCGCGGTGTCGGTGAGGGCGAGCGCGAGGTCGGCGCGGCCGTCGCGGAGCAGCTCGATGTTGGCGATGCTGCCCGCCGTGGTGCGGACGCGGCAGCTCAGCCGGGGGTGCGCCCGTTCGACCTCGGCGGCGAGGAGCCGGCCGAAGGCCGCGTAGAAGGCCGTGGGCTCACCGGTCGCCAGACGCAGGACGCCGCCCGGTCCGGGGCCCTGCCGTGAGGCGTCACCGGCGAGCACACCGCCGAGTGCGACGCCGGCCGTCGATCCGGCGGCCGTGCGCAGCACGGTACGGCGGTCCGGGAGCGGGGTCATGGCGTACCGCCCTCGGCGGTGGCGCGCGGGACGAGCGCACGGGCCCGCAGTCCCCGGGGCCGCGCGGGACCGAGTTCCAGCCGGCCTCCCCGGCCGGTCAGGAGCTGTTCGGCGATCGCCAGCCCCAGGCCCGTACCGGTCGTCGTCCCGGTCCGGCGGGTCGAGCGCCAGAACCGGGTCGTGGCCTGGGCGAGCTCGTCCGCGTCCAGGCCGGGGCCGTCGTCCGTCACCGTGAGCACCGCGAAGGGGCCCTCGACGCCGCAGGCGAGCGTGATCCGGGCGCCGGGGCCGCCCGCGTACTTGATGGCGTTGTCCAGGAGGATGTCCGTGATCTGGATCAGCTCGCGGTCCGTGCAGGCGACGGCGACGGGGACGGGGGCGTCGGTGGTGAGGCCGGTTCCGGCGCGGCGGGCGACCGGTTCCCACCGCCGGTGCTGGCCCAGCGCGACCTCGGCGGCGTCGCACCGGGCGTCCGTGCCGTCGGTCACCGTCAGTTCCCCGGCCCGGTGCTCCGCGGTGGCGAGGGCCAGCATGTCGTCGAGGAGGTTCTCCAGCCGGTCGAGCTCGCCGGTGACGCCGTTGTACGTGCGGTCGGCGGAGGCGGGCAGGTGGGCGCGCAGGGCGTCGACGCGGAGCCGGAGCGCGGCCATGGGGTTGCGCATCTGGTGGGAGGTGTCGGCGACGAGCCGGCGCTGCTGCTCCAGGGCCGCCGTGACGGTGCCCGCCATGCGGTTGAAGCCGGTGGCCAGCTGGCGCAGTTCCGGCGGGCCGCCGCCGCTGGTCTGTTCGGGCGGCAGTCCCGCGGCGAGCTGGCCCACGGCCCGGTCGAGCCGGCGCAGCGGGCTGACCACCCAGCGGGTGGCGGCCCGCGCGAGGGCCGTGCAGGCGAGGGCGACCAGGGCCGTCCCGGCCAGTACGGCCGCCCAGCGCCGGGTGATGTCCCGCGCGGCGGTCTCCACCGACGCCCGCATGACGACGGCCCCGGTGACCCGGGTGCCGGTGCCGGCGGGCTCGGCGAACGTGCGGTGGCCGCGGGACCAGGGGCGCAGGGGGGCCTTGGGGTGGGCGGTCTGGTTGCGCAGGGCCGCGTCGATCAGCGGGGCGACGGCCGGGTCGGCGGCCCGCATGCCTCCGGTCTGGACGACGGGGACCCGGCGGACGTCGGTGACGACGAGGGGTTCGCCGTAGAGCTCGGTGTAGCGCCGGGCCTCGGCGACGACCGCGGAGGTGTCGCCGGTCGCCGCCGCCTGGTCCATCAGGGACGAGAAGCGGTCGAGGGCGGAGCCGCGGGCGAGCACCAGCTGCTGGGTGCGGTCGGAGGCGGTGAACAGCAGCAGGGGGACGGCGAAGGCGGCGACCACGAGGATGCCGAACACCAGCAGCACGGTCTGGACCCGGGTACGCACGCGCCGGTCCCTCAGTCCCCGAAGCGGTAGCCGAAGCCGCGGATCGTGGTGAGCAGGCCGGGGCGGCGCAGCTTGGCGCGCAGCTGTGTGAGGTGGACGTCGAGGGAGCGGGACACGGCGTGGTGGGCGTCGCCCCACACCTCGTCCAGGAGCTGCTCCCGGCTGACCGCCGTACCGGCCCGTGCGGCCAGTGCCGCGAGGACGTCGAACTCCTTCGCGGTCAGGTCGACCTCCGTGCCGTCCACCCGGACGCGGCGCGCGTCGAGGTCGACCTCGACGTCACCGGCGCGGACCGTGCGTGCGGCGGGGGCGGCCGGTGCGGCGGGGCGGGACGCGGTGCGCCGGGTGACGGCCTCGATCCGGGCGAGCAGTTCGGTGAGCCGTACCGGCTTGACCAGGTAGTCGTCGGCGCCGAGCCGCAGTCCGCGCACCACGGAGCGCTCGTCGCCGCGCGCCGTGAGGATCAGTACGGAGACGTCGCTCACCGCCCGCAGTCCGCGCAGCACCTCCAGGCCGTCGACGTCGGGCAGGCCCAGATCGAGGAGGAGCAGGTCGGCGCTGCGGTGGTAGGTCAGGACGTCCCTGCCGTTGCGGACCCGCCGGGTGTCGTGGCCGTGGTCGTAGAGGACCTCGACGAGTGCCGCGGCCACCCCGTCGTCGTCCTCGGCCAGCAGTATCTGCATCCCCGCCCACCTCCTTCCGGCCACGTTGAGGAGTCTCCGGTTCCGAATGTAGACCACGGCCGGCGGTGCCCTCCGGGCGCGGCCGGACGCC
Source organism: Streptomyces sp. CB02400 (assembly GCF_001905725.1). GTDB lineage: Bacteria > Actinomycetota > Actinomycetes > Streptomycetales > Streptomycetaceae > Streptomyces > Streptomyces atrovirens. The sequence goes on along the minus strand of NZ_LIWB01000008.1, from coordinate 330,917 downwards.
CCGGGCCCGGAATGTTAAGGGGAGGTTAGTTCTGTGCCCGGTCGTCTCCTCCGCCGTGGCGGGCGGAGCCAGGCTGCAGCGGTCGAGGACGACGCACCGGAGCAGAGGAACCAGCCATGATCATCGACTGCCACGGCCACTACACGACCGCCCCGCCGGCCCTGGCGGCCTGGCGGGAGAGGCAGATCGCCGGGCTCACCGATCCCACCCGGGCCCCGGCCCGCGCGGATCTGCGGATCGGTGACGACGAGCTGCGCGAGACCATCGAGGCGAACCAGCTGCGGCTGATGGACGAACGCGGCATCGACCTGACGGTCTTCTCGCCGCGCGCCTCCTTCATGGCGCACCACGTCGGGGACTTCCGGACCTCCTCCGAGTGGGCCGCGATCTGCAACGAACTCTGTCACCGCGTGAGCCGGCTGTACCCGGAGCGCTTCGTGCCCGCCGCGATGCTCCCGCAGTCACCCGGTGTCGACCCCGCCACCTGCCTCCCCGAACTGGTCCGCTGTGTCGAGGAGTACGGCGCCGTCGCACTGAACCTGAACCCCGACCCGTCCGGCGGCCACTGGACCGCCCCGCCGCTCACCGACCGCTCGTGGTACCCGGTCTACGAGAAGATGACCGAGTACGACATCCCGGCGATGATCCACGTCAGCACCAGCGTGAACCCCGCCTTCCACACCACCGGCGCGCACTACCTGAACGCCGACACCACGGCGTTCATGCAGCTCGTCCAGGGTGATCTGTTCGCCGACTTCCCCGAGCTGCGCCTGGTCATCCCGCACGGCGGCGGCGCGGTGCCCTACCACTGGGGCCGGTTCCGGGGCCTGGCGATGGCGCTCGGCAAGCCGCCGCTGGAGGAGCACGTCCTGGGCAACGTCTTCTTCGACACCTGCGTGTACCACCAGCCGGGCACGGACCTCCTGTTCGACGTCGTACCGACCAGGAACATCCTCTTCGCCTCGGAGATGATCGGCGCCGTCCGCGACGTCGACCCGTGCAGCGGCCACCACTTCGACGACACCCGCCGCTACGCCGAGGCGGCCGCGCTGCCCGCCGCCGACCTCGCCGCCATCCAGGAGCACAACGCCCGCGCCGTGTACCCGCGCCTGGACGCGCTGCTCAGGCGCCAGGGCCGCTGACCGAACCGGAGGCCCCGGCCCCCGCCCGGTTCCCCCTTCCCCGCAGGCCCCGTCCCACCCCGTCCCCGCCCCCCGCTTCCCCTTCCCCTTCCCCGAGGAGACCCATGCCCACCGCCTCCCCCAAGACCCCGGGCTGGCTCGACTGGCACCCGAATCCGTCCAGGCCGGCCTTCCGGCTCCCGCCGGGCACCGTCGACACCCACTGCCACGTCTTCGGTCCGCAGGCCGCGTTCCCCTTCGCGCCGCAGCGCAAGTACACGCCCTGCGACGCGGGCAAGGACCGACTGTTCGCGCTGCGGGACCACTTGGGCGTCGCCCGCACCGTCGTCGTGCAGGCCACCTGCCACGGCACCGACAACTCCGCCATGGTGGACGCCGTACGGTCGGCCGGTGACCGGGCGCGCGGTGTCGCGTCCGTCCGTCCGGACGTCACCGAGGGCGAACTGCTCGAACTCCACGCGGCGGGCGTGCGCGGGGTGCGGTTCAACTTCGTACGGCGTCTGGTCGACGCCTCGCCCCAAGGCGACCTGCGGGTGATCGCGGACAAGGTCGCCCCGCTGGGCTGGCACGTCGTCCTCTACTTCGAGAGCGCCGACCTGCCGGACCTGGAGGACTTCTTCGCCTCGCTGCCCACCCCGCTGGTGGTGGACCACATGGGCCGGCCGGACGTGACCCGGCCGGCGGACGGACCGGAGTTCTCCCGGTTCCTGCGCTTCGTCGACACCGGTGACGTCTGGGTCAAGGTGACGTGCCCCGAACGCCTCAGCGTCACCGGGCCCGCCGCCCTCGACGGCGCACCGCTCCCGTACGCCGACGTCGTGCCCTTCGGCCGCCGCGTCGTGGAGGAGTTCCCCGACCGGGTGCTGTGGGGCACCGACTGGCCCCACCCCAACCTCACCGACCACATGCCCGACGACGGCCTCCTGGTCGACTACGTGCCGCGCGTCGCGGTCACGGCCGAGCAGCGGCGCAAGTTGCTCGTCGACAACCCGATGAACCTGTACTGGCCCGGCGAGGAGATCTGAACCATGCAGCAGTCACCTGCGCACGCCAACGCGCTGAACCGGCTGAACCGGCTGCCGATCGGCCGGTTCCACAAGGTCACACTGGTGGCCGTCTCCTTCGCCTACTTCTTCGAGTTCGCGGACATCAACACGTTCGCGACGACCGCGCCCAAGCTGATCAAACTGTGGGGCGTGACCATCGACCAGGTCGCCTACGTGACCTCGCTGTCGTTCGTCGGCATGTTCCTCGGGTCGATCGTCGCCGGGGCGATGGCCGACCGGTGGGGCCGCAAACGGACCCTGATGCTGACCACCGTGTGGTTCGGCGCCTTCTCGTTCGTCTCGGTGTTCTCCTGGGACATCGTGTCGCTGGGCGTGTTCCGCGTGCTCACCTCGGCGGGCCTGGCGGCGATGACCGTCGTCGCCGTCATCTACGTCAACGAGATGTACCCGGCCGCCGTGCGCGGCAAGTTCCAGGCGTACGCCATCGTCATCGGCATCTGCGGCACCCCCGCCACCAACCTCATCGCCAGCGCGGTCGTGCCCCTCAACGACTGGTCGTGGCGGCTGGTCTACCTCTGGGGCTCGCTGGGCATCCTGCTCGTCCTGTTCACCAAGCGGCTGAAGGAGTCGCCGCGCTGGTACGAGAGCCGGGGCGAGCACGCCAAGGCGGACGAGGTGCTGCGGGAGATCGAGGCGAGCGTCACCGCGGAGAAGGGCCCCCTCCCCGAGCCGGCGCCCCCGGTGGAGGAGACCCCGTCGACCCGGACCCCGGTGCGCCTGCTGCTGCGGAGGAAGTACCTCTTCCCGACGCTGCTGCTCACGGTGTTGTGGGTGACGCAGACCATCGGCTTCTTCGGCTTCTCCAGCTGGGCGCCCACGCTGCTCGCCAAGGAGGGCTTCAGCGTCGAGAAGTCCGTCTTCTACGTGGCGCTCACCACCGTCGGCGCGCCGCTGGGCTCGTATCTCGCGTCCCTGGTCACCGACCGCTTCGAACGCAAGTGGAGCCTGGCCGCCTTCGGTACGGTCATCGCGCTGTGCGGCCTGCTGTACGGGCTGACCTTCAACCCGGTGCTGATCATCGTCTTCGGCTTCCTGGTCAACATGTTCGAGCGCGGCTACACGGCCCTCGCCTACGCCTACTCCCCCGAACTCTTCGACACCCGCGGCCGCTCGCTGGGCACCGGCGTCTCCTACGGCCTCGGCCGGCTGTCGAACGCCGCCGGCCCGCTGATCGTCGCGGCGCTCTACCAGAGCAGCGGCTACCAGAGCGTCTTCTACTTCATCGCCGGGACCTGGCTGGTCGGGGCCGTCGCCCTGGCCGTCTTCGGACCGCGCACCCGGCAGGCCCGCGCGGCCGCCCCGGAGAGGAAACCGGAGACCGTGCCGACGCAGTGATCGCGCGTCCGCGAACTCCCGGTGTCCACAGGCCGGTTCCCCTAGATTGGGGAACCGGCCTGTGACCGTCCACCCCAGGAGGCTCGCCCGTGTCCGAGGACATCGCCCAGGACAGTTCCGGTTTCGCGACACGTGCCCGGATCGACACGACCAAGCCGCACTCGGCGCGGTTCTGGAACTACTTCGTCGGCGGGAAGGACCACTACGAGGTCGACCGGGAGATAGGGGACCAGATCAAGGGGATCTTCCCCGGGCTGGTCGACGTGGCGCACACCAGCCGGCGGTTCCTGGGGCGGGCCGTCCGGTACCTCGCCGGTGAGCAGGGCATACGGCAGTTCCTGGACGTGGGCACGGGGCTGCCGACCGCCGACAACACGCACGAGGTGGCCCAGCGCGTCGCCCCGGACTCCCGGATCGTGTACGTCGACAACGACCCGATCGTCCTCACCCACGCGAACGCCCTGCTCACCAGCACACCCGAGGGAAGGACGGCGTACCTCGACGCCGACCTGTACGACCCGGAGGCCGTGCTGCGGGCCGCCGCCGGGACGCTCGACCTGTCCCGGCCGGTCGCCCTGATGATCCTCAACACGCTCGGTCATGTCTCCGACTACGGACAGGCCCGTGACCTGGTGCGCCGGCTCATGGCGGGGCTCCCCCCGGGCAGCCACCTGGTGGTCAGCGACAGTACGGCCACCAGCGAGGGCATGATCGCCGCGTCCGAGGCGTACAACTCCAGCGGCGCCGTGCCGTACCACGTGCGCGGCGTCGAGGAGATCACCGGGTTCTTCGACGGGCTGGAGCTGGTGGAGCCGGGCGTCGTACGGGTGCCGGAGTGGCGGCCGGACGGGGACGGGAGCGGCGCGGCGGCCGTGGACGCCTACTGCGGTGTGGGCCGCAAGCCCTGATCGCCCGGCGGCGCGACGACCGGGGCCGGCCTCCGAGGAGGGCCGGCCCCGGATCGGCCCGGATCGGCCCCGGACCGCCCCGCCCGGCCGTTCGCTCAGGCCCTCCTCGTCCGCATGATCCGGTCCATCCGCTCCTCCAGCTCCGTCCGCTCCCGCGCCGCCCGTTCCGCCTGTGCCCGCTGGTACTCGTGCTCCGTGCGGCGCATGCGCTCCTTCGTCTCCTGCTCCACCCGGTGCCGGCGCACCTCGTGCTCCATGCGCGCGCACGCCTGCTGCACCTGGAGTTCCTCCGTGTGCAGCCGGCGGCTCGTGTCGAAGCGGGAGCCGAGGAGGCGGTCGTACATCGTGGCGCCGCTCATGAACTTGGCGAGGACCGGGAGGGCGTCCAGGGAGAGCAGCAGCAGGTGCAGGACGACGGTGATGAAGAGGGCGAAGCCGTCGGAGTCCGCGACGGTGCGCAGGGCGTGCGCGCGGGTGAGGATGCCCTCCGAGTCGAGGCCCTCGGCCCGCTGACGGGTCTTGGTGTCGACGGCCTCCTGCAGCAGGGGCTGGTAGGCGTCGGCGGCCCGGTTCTTCCTGGCCTCCAGGGTCCCCGCCTTGTCCCGCATGCCCGCGAGCTGCTTCTCGTACGTGTCGATCTTGCTGGTCGTGCGGTAGGAGGAGGAGTCCTTGCGGGCCCGCTCGCAGGTGATGGTGACGTCCCAGCCGCCGCCCTTGCGGATCCAGTGGTCCCGGCCGCACTCCCGCTGCTCGGTGGCCATCTTGCCGTCGAGGGTCTTGTTGATCTCGGTGACCCGGCTCTGCAGGGTCTTCATGTCGGCCTTGTTGCTCTTGATCTGCTCCGCCAGCTCGGCCGGGGAGCCGGCCACCTTGAGCTGGTAGCGGGCGCACTCCGGGCGGCCGGCGGTGGACTCGCCGCCGGTGGGGTTGCAGGCGACGAGCATGCCCCGGTAGTCGGCCACCTTCTGTTCGTTGCCGACGGCTATCTCCTGGCGGATCTCCTTGTCGAAGATCTGGAAGAGGATCGGTTCGGCGATGAACAGGCCGAGGAGCACCGACAGGAACAGCCGCAGCACCAGGGACCACTTCTTGACCGTGGTGCCGTGGGTGCTGGACACCAGCCAGCTGTCCATGGCCAGCACCACCCAGAACCAGACCGCGGCGACCCCGAGCACCGCCACCAGCGGCAGGTCGGAGCGGAAGCTGCCGAGCGCCAGCGACATGGACAGGGCGCCGAGCAGCGCGGTGTTGAGGACGAGCGCGCCGTACCAGGTGTAGCGGGTGCGCTCCTCCGGCACCCAGGACAGCAGTGCCTCGTCGATGCCGATCAGGCGGCGCAGCCGCGTCCCGGGGCCGGTGGCCGCCATGGGGACGGGGCGGCCGGCGCCCGGGTCGTCGTCGTAGGGCGCGCTGTCGGCGAGGCGCAGGGACGTGTCAGTGGCCAAGGTTCGCCTCCGAGTCGGTGCCTCCGAGGTCCAGGTCGGCGTCGTCCTCGTCGAAGCCGGCGGGCTCGCCCTGCGAGAGGCTCCTCGGGGCGGCGCCCGGGACCTCCCGCCCGGTGCCGTCCTCCGGCGCCGGCCGGCCCCCGTCGTACGAGATGTCCTGGACCCGGTTGATGTGTGCGCCGGGGTCGCTGAGCTGGCCGTCGAAGAGCCCGCGCTCGAAGGCCTGCTTGCTCAGCTGGGTCCAGGCGGCGAGCCCCTGTTGGTTCAGCTCGTGACGGTCCCGGTGCAGTTGTTGGGCGTCCTCGCGGGCCTCGTGGCGGGCCTGCACCCGGTCCTGGTGCTTCATGTCCCAGCGGCGGCTCTCCTCGTGCTGCCGCGCGGCCTCCTTCTCGCGTGCCGCCTGGCGTTCGAGTTCCTTGCGCCGGTCGTCCTGCTCCACCTGCCAGCGCACCTCGTCCCGGTCGAAGCCGCGCCGCGTCAGCTCGTCCTCCAGCTCGGCCCGCCGGCGCCGGTCGGTGAGCTCGGCCCGGCGCTCGTCGTCCGCGTGCAGCCGCCGGGACAGCTCGTCGGCGCTGATGTCGCCCTGCCGCCAGGCGTTGAAGTCGGCGAGGATCGGGTCGGCGCCGATCAGCCGGACGTCCTCCTTGAGCTGGTCCCGGTTGAAGCGGTTGCGCTCGGACCGCTGCGCCAGCTCGTGCCGCTGGTCCTCGGCGCCGGACTCGCGCCGGAACCGGGAGAGCAGCGTCTCGTGCTTCTGCCGGCCGTACTCCTTCTCCAGTTCCTCCTCCTGCCGGTTGCGTTCCTTGCGCAGCGCGCTGGTGTTGCGCAGTTCCTCGCGCTTCAGCTCCAGTTCGGTCTCCAGCCAGGAGCGCTTGAGGGCGGACTCCTGCTCCCACTCCTGCCTGACCCGGTCGCGTTCCCGCTGCCGGCGCTCCTCCTGGAGCTTGGCGATGTCCTCGGCGAGTTCCGCCGGGGTGAGGACCTCGACCAGTCCGTGCCGGGCCCGCAGGCCGGACAGCGGGGCGGGCCGCATCTCGTGGTACGCGGTCAGCCGGACGTCGATCCGTTCCCGTACGGCGTCCGAGTCGACGATCGGCAGGTCGCTGCCGTCCTCGGTGAGCCCGGGGACCTCGCGCAGATGGCCGAGCAGCAGGGCCTCGATGTCGGTGATGCCGTCGCGTACGACGGCGCAGGCGTCCGTCACCGTGCAGTAGAAGGTCGTCCGTACGGTGAAGTCACCCGCCTCGGCGGACGGGATGCGGGTCTCCACCACGACCGGGACCTCGACCCGCCGGTCGACGACCGTGACGGAGCTCGCCCCGGTCACCAGCGGGTCGTCGGGCCGCAGGTGCCCGGGGTCCTCGACGTACTCCTCGCCGACCCGGAAGACGCGCACCTGGTGCGCGGCGATCAGGGGCAGTTCGTCCTCGTCGCGCACGCTGCGCTTGTTCAGCCAGCCGACGCGCTTCTCCGGCCGCCGGTACTCCCGTTGCTCGACGAGGGGATAGTTCTCGGCCATACCTGTGTCAGTCCTCCGTGCTCAGTACGGCGGTAAGGAAGGTCTCGGTGAGGGCGGCGGTCTCCGGGGCGGGACGTACGGCGGTCCGCCGCAGGGCGGTGGCGAGGTGCTGCCGCTCCCCGGGGGTCAGGGCGGCGCCCAGGGAGCGGCCGAAGCGCCCGGCCGCCGGGTCCGGTTCGGCCGTCACGGCGGTCAGGTCGCGCAGGGTGGCGTGCAGGAAGCGCAGCGCCCATCCCCGGCGCGGTCGGTTCCCCAGCACGCCCGCCCACAGTTCGGCGATCCGGTCGCTCTCCTCCGGGGCGCCGTCCAGCAGCGAGGCGCCCACCAGCCGGCCGGTCCGGGTGTCGCGGGCCCCGAGGAGGGCCTGGACGGTGCCGAGGACGGTCTCCTTGCGGTGTCCCGTGAGCGTGGTGCGCAGGGCCCTGAGCCGGTACGCGAGGGGCCGCAGCACCGCGCCGGTGTCCTCGCCGCACTCCAGGAGCAGGGCGACGAGGCCGGCCAGGGCGAGCGCCGCCTCCTCGGACCGGCCGGTCAGCCGCAGCAGCACGTTCACGGCGTCGGTGGGGAACCGCACGCCGAGCGCCCCGCTGAACGCCGCGGCGGCGGCCGACCGCAGCGCCGGTTCCGGCGAGCGGGCCCAGTCGCGGCCCACGGCGAGCGCGGTGGCGGCGAGTCCCTCGTCCAGGCACATGAACTGCAGCACCAGGACGGCCGTGGACTGCCCCTCCGGTCCGGCCGTGCCGCCCGCCCAGGGGTGCAGGTAGTTCTCGGCGACCTCGTCGAACGCGGGCCGGGTGAGCAGGGCGAGCCCCGAGGCGACGGAGAGCTGCACACCGAGGCCGGGCCGGGTGCCGACGAGTTCGGTCAGCCAGCCGCGTACGCCGTTCCAGTACGCCGTGGAGCGCTTCGCCCACAGTTCCTGGAGCACCCACTGCCGGTACTGGGGGTGGGCGAAGACCAGCGCGCCGCGGGTGAGGGCGCCGTCCTTGCGTTCCTCCACCGCGACCAGGGTGTTGCGGTGCAGCGACAGCCGGCGGTCGGCGTCACGGCGGTGGGCGGCGGCCGTCTCCTCGTCGTTCGCCAGCATCGGGAAGGTGGGTGCCACCCATTCCTCCAGGCGCTCCTGGCAGGTCTCGAAGTCGCGGTAGCCGACTCCGGTGACGAAGGCCAGCGTGGTGACCTCGGCCCACTCGTGCGGCTCGCGCCCGGCCGCGAACCAGTCCCGTACGGGCTCCGCGGCGCCGCTGCCGTACTCCTGCCAGACCTCGTCCGGGTCGGCGCCCCGCGCGATCCGCTCGGCCGCCTCGGCGACCTCCGCGACCCCGCAGCCCCCCGGCAGGCCGGTCACGGCCCGCTCGACGGTGTCCGCGGCGCACCGCGCCCGCAGCAGCCGCACCCGCAGTACGGCGGCCAGGTCCGGCAGCTCCCACGGCACATGGCGTACGGAGCCGGGGGCGTCGCCCTCCACCGGGTGCACGGTGGTGATCACCAGGTGGGCGCCGGCGTCCCGTACGGCGTCCCGGACGCGCCGCCAGTCGAAGTCCGCCGTGCCCGAGGCGGCCTCGTGCATGCGGTCGATCAGCACGTAGCCGACGCCCTTCCCGAACGTCACGCGACGCCCGTCGGCGAGGTCCTCCAGGCTCCGGCCGGGCGAGAGCACCACGTACTCCGTGCCCTCGGCGGCCTTGGCGACGAGCGCGACCGCCGCGGACCGCTTGCCGATGCCGGGCGGGCCGACGAGCACCACCACACCGTCCTGCTCCAGGGCGGCGGCGGCCTCCTCGAAGCAGCCGGGTTCCACGTACGGGGCGAGGAGCGCGTCCGCCTCCCCCGCCTCCAGCCGGCCCACGGCGCGGCGGCGGACGTTGGCGGAGTCACCGGCGCCGATGCCGAAGTGGGCGCCGGGGGCGTCGAGGGCTCCGTAGAAGTACTGGTTGACGCGGTTGTGGTGCACGGGGGCCGCCGCGGGGGTGTCCGGGGCGGCCGGGTCGGGCTGCTTCGGGGTACTCGGGTCGGGCTGCTCGGGGGCGCTCTGTTCGGCCCGGGGCTCGTCGGCCCTCTCGGCCCTCTCGTCCCCCTCCGCTCTCTCGGTCCCCTCGGCTCCCCGCTCGCTCTGTTCCTCGTCCATCCTCAGTCATCACTCCGTGTCACTTGGAGATCCCGAAGACGGCACCCGGAGCGTGGACGGTTCCGGAAATGACTTGAACTACCGTGTCGCCGGGGGCAGTTGGGGTACTCGGAGGGCGCGTGTCCGGAGTTTCACCACCCTCCGCACCACCCTTCGCACGCCCCTGCGCGGGCTCGACAGCGCCGGGACCGGGCGCCCGCCCGTCGTGTCCGGGAACCCGGATCCATATCCGCCCCGCGTACTCCTTCTCCTCGATCCGCACCTCGCGGAACTCCTGCGCCCGGATCGTCGTGTACGCCTCCCGGATCACGTCGTTGAAGACGGTCGAGGAGACCGCGAGGGCCATGCAGGCGTCCGGGGCCGCGTCCAGGGCCGAGCGCAGCGCGGCGCTGTCCAGCATCCGGCCGATCTCGACCGGGGCCCGCCCCTCGAAGCCGTTGGCGGCCGGCGTGGCCGTACCGAAGTGCACGGCCACCCGCAGCCGCAGCCACGCCTCGCGCACCCGGCCGTGGTTGAACTCCCGCAGGCCCGCGTCCAGATGGCGCATGAACGTGTCGACGAGGTGCGGCTCGGAGGCGCCCTCCGGCAGCACGGCGAGCACCGAGTCGCCGCCGACCTGCGTCTCCCAGCGTTCCCTCTCCAGCCCGGACGCGCCGGCCGACTCCGTCAGCAACTTCTGGATGGCCTCCTGCAACTGCCGCTGCGTCACGACGTCGACGCGGCCGTACCCCTTGGCGTCGACCGCCAGCAGCAGCCTGCGACGGAAGGTACCCATGCTCGAACTCCCCGTTCTTTCAGTGGAGTCACACCCTGGGACGTACGTCTCCGGGGACTCCGTGGCACACCGGCGCCCGCTCCCCCGAACCATGCGGACGCCGGTACGCCAGTGGTACACGTCGCGCCCGGGGGGAAACCCCGTCTAAATACGGGATGCGGAAGGGTGCGAAACATACAGCCGGCCACGGAAGTGACGGGCGGGTTCCGGTGCGCGGGGGCGAGAACAAGTCACCCGCGATCCCGCAGAAATGCCGGATCTCCGCGCACGGAGCGGCTCCTAATGGGGAGCGGGAGCCGATCACCGACCGCAGGAGGCCGTATGCCGACCACCGGAGGCCGTATGCCGTCCACCGGAGCCGACCGGGACAGCCGTCCGGCGCGGTACATGTTCACCGCGCTGCAGACCACCCACCAGCACGCGGACGCCAAGGCCGGTGTCCTGGCCGCCGTCCAGGCGGCCCTGGTCGGCACCGCGCCCTGGTGGAGCGGGCCCGCCCTGCACGCCGTACGGGACGGCGGAGCGCCGGGGGTGCTCGCGGGTGTGCTGCTCGCGCTGTTCCTGGGCGCGCTGTTCGCCGGCGCGGGCTTCCTCGCCGCCGCCCTGCGCCCCCGGGTGCTGCGCCCCGGGGGTGCCAACCGCTACAGCTTCGTCCACCTGGCGACCGGCCCGGACATCCTGCCGCCCGTCGGCCCGCCGGGTGACGGCGAGGAGGCCGATGTGGCGCGGGAACGGCTGGAGTTGTCCAGAACCGTTCGTTTCCTGGCCCGGGTGGCGGTGAGCAAGTACCGCCGGCTGACCGGGGCGGTGGTGTGCACGGCGGTGATGGGGGTCAGTGCCGGGCTGCTGGTGGTGGTGCGGCCGCTGCTGTCGTAGCCGGCCGCTGCTGCCGTAGCCGCCCGCTACTCCTCGGGAGCGAGGTCCGCGATCCGTCTGAGCCGGGGCAGGTCGCGGATGACCGTCGATCCGTAGCCGGTCTCCAGCAGCCCCTCCTCGCGCAGTTCGCGCAGCCCCTTGTGCACCGTCGTCTCGGCGGCCCCGGTGAGCGCGGCCAGCTCGGGCTGGGTCAGCCGGCAGCCCAGGACCACGCCACCGCCCACCGGGTGCCCGTAGGTCGTCGCCAGTTCCACCAGCAGCCGGGCCAGCCGCACCTTGACCGGATAGCCGCGGAAGTCCAGGCGCCGGCGGTTGGCCCAGCGCAGCCGGTCGGCGACGATCCCGGTGAGCACGATCGCCACGTCCGGGCGCCGCATCAGCAGGGCCCGCAGGACGCCCGGCTGGAGCACCCGCGCGGTCATGGGTCCGCACGCCGTCACCGTGGCCGAGCGGGGCGCCCCGTCCATGGCCGCCATCTCGCCCACCGTGTCACCGCCCACCCGCACCGCGAGCAGCGACGCCTCCCCGTTCTCCACGCGCGCCGTCACCTTGGCGAAGCCGGACAGCAACAGCAGGACGTGCCGGTCGTGCGCGCCCTCGCTCAGCAGCACCTGCCCCGCCTCGAACCGGGTCTCCACGCCCAGGGCGAGCAGCTCCTGCCGGGCCCGGGGCGGCAGCCTCCCCAGCAGACTGCGCGTGGGCCACTCCGCGGAGCTGGGGCTGGGGCTGGGGCTGTACGGCGGCATCGGCACGGTGGTTCCCCCCGACCTGTCGGTGACCCCACCGATCCTGCCCGCCCGTCCGGCCCCGCGCCATGGGGTTAGGCTCGCGCTCATGACGACTGCGAAGAACAACGGCACCTCTCCCCTCGACGTCGAGATCGGCGCGCTGAACGGCGGCTCCGCCTCGCTCGCCCAGTACGCGGGCCGGGCCGTGCTCGTCGTGAACGTGGCCTCCAAGTGCGGGCTGACCCCGCAGTACGCCGGTCTCGAGCGGCTGCACGAGCGGTACGCGGAGCAGGGCTTCACCGTGCTCGGCGTGCCCTGCAACCAGTTCCTCGGGCAGGAGCCGGGCAGCGCGGAGGAGATCGCCGAGTTCTGTTCGGCGACGTACGGCGTGACCTTCCCGATGACCGAGAAGGTCGAGGTCAACGGGGACGGGCGGCACGCCCTGTACGAGCGGCTGACCGGGTTCGCCGACGCCGAGGGGCACAGCGGGGACATCCGCTGGAACTTCGAGAAGTTCCTGATCGGGCGGGACGGCGAGGTCGTCGCCCGGTTCTCGCCGCAGACCGAGCCGGAGTCGGCGGAGGTCGTGGCGGCGGTGGAGAAGGCGATCGGTTGACCGTTGACCTTGCCCCTGGGGCAGGGGTGAGCGTGTCCGTCGCCGGGCGGAGAGGCCGTCCGGCGACGGAGGATGTCGGCGTGGACGAGGAACTGATCGGCATCGGGGCGTTCGCGGCGCGGGCGCGGCTGTCGGCGAAGGCGCTGCGGCTGTACGACCGGCTGGGGCTGCTGGCCCCGGCACGGGTCGACGCGGCCACCGGCTACCGGTTCTACCGGCCCGGCCAGGTGGAACGCGCCCGCCTTGTGGCGCTGTTGCGGCAGCTCGACATGCCGCTCGCCCGGATCGCCGAGGTCGTCGACGCGGACGACGGCACGACGGCCGCCGAACGGCTCACCGCCTACTGGGCGGACGTCGAGGCGCGGCACGCCGGGCAGCGGACGCTCGCGGCATACCTCCGTGGACGGTTGTCGGGGAGGAGCTCCGAGATGTACGGGAAGTTCGTGGTCGAGACGGTGGACGTGCCGGCGCAGGTGCTGATCACCGAGGTGCGGCACGTGCTGGCGGAGGAGTTGCCGGCGTGGATCGGGGCCTCGCTGGGCCGGCTGGAGGAGGCGGCCCGGGAGTGCGGGGGCGCTACCGGGGCGCCGTTCGTGGCGTACCACTCCGAGGTGTCCATGGAGAGCGACGGCCCCGCGGAGGCGTGCGTGCCGGTCGCCGACGAGGCGGCGGCACGGGCCTGGGCGGGGCGGAGCGGCCGGGCCCGGGGGACGGCGGTGCGGGTGGAGCCGGCGCTGCGGCTGGCCCGCACCCGGATCACCAAGGCGCAGGTGGCGCATCCGCAGATCCTGGCCGCCTTCGAGGCGGTCGAGGAGTGGATGAAGGCGGAGGGGCTGACGCCGACGGGCCCCTGCCGGGAGGTGTACTTCGCCGACTGGGACGCCGCGGGCCCGGGGGACCCGGTGTGTGACGTGGCCTTCCCGATGACCTTCCCGGTGGCCTCTCCGGTGTCCTTCCCGGTGGCCCGTACGACGGGCTGAGCCGAGAGGGCACGGGCCGAGCCCTCTCGGCTAGGACGGCGAACTGGTCGAGAGGGCCCTGTCGGTGGTGCTCGTGCCGGTCCGGTGTCGCCCGGTGGCCGGTCGCCGGACCGGTCAGCTCTTGACCGAGGCCACGAAGGCGCTCCACGCGTCCGCGGGGAAGGCCAGCTTCGGACCCTCGGGGACCTTGGTGTCCCCGAGTTCCAGCGCCGCCTCGGTGGTCGACCTGACCATCACGCACGCGCCGTTGTTGTTGGTGTAGGAGGACGTCGTCCACGTTTCCGTGGCGCCCAGACGAATTGACATGTTCGCTCCGTAGCCAGATGCTGAGTCGCTGTCACCCGCCTGTGTGTTCCGACGTGAACCCACAGAACGGATTTCGCCAACCCTCGCTGGTGGTTGGCGTGATCGACGCTACTCGCCAACATCTTCTTTCGGAGCAGTCGTTCACTCGACCGGGTGGCATATACCAGGTGATACTTCCAACCCGGCATGTCAGCGGTGTATCATCCCGCCGCCTCCCGGTCGGTGCTCAGCGCGCGTACTCCTTCGCGAGGCGCTCGACGCGCTGCCGGGACGCCTCCACGTTCAACGACTGGGCCCGCAGGTGCTCGTACATCACCGTGTACTTCTGCACGTCGTGCGGCTTCTCCAGGTACAGGTCGCTGGTGACGCCCTCGATGTAGACGACGCTGGAGTCGGCCGCGTCGGCGAACTCCAGGATCGAGTACTGCCCGTTGATACCGGCGTGCGCGCCGACCTCGAACGGCAGCACCTGCACGGTGATGTGCGGCTGCTGGGACAACTCCATGACGTGCTCCAGTTGTTCCCGCATCACCTGCCGGCTCCCGACGACCCTGTGCAGCGACGCCTCGTCCAGCACCACCCACAGCCGCAGCGGGTCCTTCTCTGCGGTGATCCGGCTCTGCCGGCGCAGCCGCACCTCGACCCGCTTGTCGTTGTCCTGCTCGGACGACTCCGGTGAACCGCCCTGCACGATCGCCTCGGCGTACGCGCGGGTCTGCAACAGACCGGTGATGATCTGCGGTTCGTAGACCCGGAGCGACTCCGCGTCCGTCTCCAGACCGATGTAGACGCTGTACGGGATGTCGCCGAAGGCGTGCCACCAGCCCTGCTGGCGCGAGTCCTTGGCCATCTGCATCAGCGACTCGACGATCCGCTGGTCCTCCACCTCGTAGACCCCGCACAGATCGCGGACGTCACGCTGGCTGATGCTGCGCCTGCCGTTCTCCAGGCGGCTGATCTTCGACTGCGACACCAGCAGTCGCTCCGCCACCTCCTCGGCGGTCATGCCCTTGACCTCGCGGAGCCGGCGCAGCTCCTGGCCCAGCCGGCGCCGCCTGACGGTGGGATTGACATTGGACGCCACGGGACGTGCACCTCCGGCTGCGTGCCTCGTACTTGCCACTTTGCGTGTCTGCTGATGAGCAGACTGCCACCAAGGTGCTTCCTGCCGCTGGGAAACGGCGGATATACGACGGGTACACGCCACTTCACGGTGTGGTGGCGGGTGTTGGCGCGTGCCGAAGCCGGTCGCGGGTGCGCCGAGCGGGGCGGAAGAGAACCCGTGCGTTCTCCTTCGCCCCGCTCGGACCGCGGCTCCCGTGACCGGGTCTGTCGGCCGTGGATCCGTCGGCCGTGCCGTTGCCTGTGCCGTTGAGCCCTGGGGCCGTACGGGCTCAGTGGGCCGCGGCGCGTGCCATGGATCCGTGGTGCGGTTGCGCCGGAACGCCTCGGGCGGGTTCCGGTGCGCCCCGGCCGCCGGCGGGGGCCTGCCGGCCCGCCGGGGCGGAGTTGCGGCGCGGCTGGGCCGCCACGCCGTTCTGGACGTCCATCACGGCGTGCGCGACGAGTCCGCCCATCGGGTCGTGCCGGATCAGATCCCGCAACCGGGAACGCGAGGAGCGTCCCTCGTTCCCCGGGTACAGGTGCTTGCCGAGGCCGACCGCGTGCGCCAGTGCGGCGAGCGCCGCGGTCCGCGGGTCCGGCGGGACGCCGGTGCGGATCGCGGAGTCCAGCCGGGTTCTGATCTCCCGGCTGATCTCGGTGTCCGTCGCCTGGTAGCGAGTCGTCGGCAGCACCCCGCACATCTGTCCGGCCACGGCGTGCACCATGCCGCACCGCTCCAGATGCGAGAGATAGGTCTGGCGCAGCCCGAGACGCGGCCCGCCGATCCAGTGGACCGCCCGTACCGGAGCGCCGCGCCTTCGCAGCAACTCCAACGCGCAGTCCAGTGTTGGGTCTCCAGTCGGCCGTGGCACCACCACGGCGATACGATCCCCGTCTGGGGCTATCCGTCCGGCCAGCGCCAGCTCCACTAGCTGCGCTCCGGCCAGACCGAGGTCGAGCGACTGCGGCTGTGCAGTGGTACCCGTGGTCGGGTCCAATGCCAGCAGCAGAAGCTCCTCCGGAAGTGTTCTGCGGCTCCTGCCCATCCATGCCTCCCCGCGTGGATGAATGACAGGGTGACCCCTCTCACATTGGTCTGTCGAGGGTGCGTGACCGGTTCGTAGTGGAACCAGTGGCTATGTCGTTCTCGTCTACCACGTGGGGGAAGTCCGCACACAGGACACTGGTACATGGTTCGGACAGCGCTGCGGAGTGCTGTCGCGGGCGGGCGGTTCACGGTTCGGTTGGCGCACGCGGGGCGTGCGGCACATGGAGGAGGCATCGGTGGCGGGCGAGTCCCCCGACAGGTCGAAGCAGCGCGAGTCGTCGGCAGAACCGACGTCGGGGAGCGCGGATCCGGTTCCCGAGAAGCGGGATCCCCGGCTGGCGGTGAGCCGCGAGGCCGAGCCCTCGGAGAGCCGCGGAAGCATCGACACGGCCACCCGCGTGCTGTCGACGCCCTCCGGCGCGGGCGAGGAGTCCGGCCGTCTGCGCGAGGCGGTGGCCGCGTGGGTCCGCTCGGCGGACCCGGACGAATCCGAGGGCGGCGCCGAGGGCGCCACCACCGACACCGAGAACAGCTCGGACCGGACGGCTGCCGCCGGGGACCGCGAGGACACCTCCGAGGCCGGTACGACCACGAGCACCACCAGTGACCAGGGCGAGCGCGAGGCTGAGCCGGGGTCCGGCCACACGGACGACGCGAGCGGTGAGGCCGAGAACGCCTCCGAGCGGACGGCCACCGTCGGGGACCGGAAGAACACCCCCGAGGCCGGTACGACCACGAGCACCATCGCCGACCAGGGCGAGCGCGAGACGGAGCCGGGGTCCGGCCACACGGACGACGCGAGCGGTGAGGCCGAGGACACCCCCGAGCGGACGGCCGCCACCACGAAGTCGAAGGGTGGGGCCGAGGACGCGGCAGACGTCTCCCACGGCCAGGACGGGTCCGAGGCGCCCCGCGCCGGGGACGAGCCCGAGAGCGCCGCGCACGCCGCCGCCGGGACCGGCACGGGCGCGCCGAAGCCCACGGTCGACGTCTCCCGCGGCCAGGACGGGTCCGAGAGCTCCGGGACGGACGCTGACGCGCCCAGGGCCGCGGGTGACGCGCCCCGCGCCGAGAAGAAGCCCGAGGACGCCGGGACGGACACGGACGCTCCCGAGGCCGTCGCCTTCGCGGGCGACGAGGACGGGTCCGAGGGCACCGGAAAGGGCGCGGACGGGTCCGAGGGCACCGCGCAGGACGTGCCGGGCGCCGGTGCGGCGAAGGCCGCCGCCCTCGCGGGCCCGGGCGAGGGGGAGCCCGAGGCGGGTTCGTCCCGGGGTGGTGACGGGAAGCCGGTCGCGGGGGCCCAGGGGGCCACCGAGGACGACCGGCACGGCGAGGACGAGCCCGGGGGCGGGCCGTCGGCGGCTGACGCCGCCGAGGACGGGCGGCCGAAGGCCGAGGGGCCCGTCGATCAGCCCACCGCCGTGTTCCGGACCGGGCGGCCCTCCGCGCCCGCCGTCGATCAGCCCACCACCATGCTCAAGCTGGGCGCCGCGGTCCGCGAGGCCGCTGCCGAGGCCGAGCGGACCAGCAAGTTCGTCGCGCTCAAGCGGGACGACGACCTCGGTGGGCACAAGCCGCCCGCCGCTCCCGCCGCCCCCGCCGGGGCCACCTCCTCCCTCCCGCAGGTCGGTCCCGAGCGGACCACCCAGCAGCCGCTGCCGCCCAGGCCGCCGCTGGACCTGCTGGCCGAGCTGACCAACACCCCGCCGCCGCCGCAGACCCCGCTGCGGACGGCCGTGCGGCGGGTCAAGATCTGGGCGCCGCTGGTCGTGCTCCTCGCGATCGTCTTTGCGATCGTGCAGACCGTACGCCCGCTGCCGACTCCCACCCTGGTGCTCACCGCGGAGAACACCCACACCTTCGACGGCGACCAGGTGAAGCTGCCCTGGCCGGACGAGGGCCAGGGCTGGATGAGTGGCGACGGCATCGGCACGATGGACCACTTCGGCGAGCAGAAGCCGGTCGCCATCGGCTCCGTCGCCAAGACCATGACGGCGTACATCATCCTGCGCGAGCACCCGCTGAAGCCCGGTGAGGAAGGCCCGAAGATCGAGGTCGACGCGAAGGCGGAGGAGGAGGGCGGCTACGACAAGGACGGCGAGTCCACGCTCAACACCGTCAAGGCCGGCGACTTCCTCACCGAGAAGCAGGCGCTGTCGGCCGTCATGGTCCCCTCCGCGAACAACATCGCGCGTCTGCTGGCGCGTTGGGACGCGGGCTCCGAGGAGGCGTTCGTCGAGAAGATGAACGACACCGCCAAGGAGCTCGGGATGACCAACACGACGTACACCGACCCCTCGGGGCTGAAGGCGACCACCGTCTCCACCGCCGAGGACCAGACGAAGCTCGGCGTCGCGGCCATGAGGATCCCGGCCATGGTGGCCATCACCAGCGCGGCCAGCTGGACGGACCCGACCGGGAAGTACTGGACCAACTACAACGAGCTGCCCTACACCATGGGCGCGATCGGCATCAAGACCGGCTCCACCACCAAGGCCGGCGGCAACCTGCTCTTCGCCGGCCGCAAGGAGGTGGACGGTCAGACGGTCATCGTCGTCGGCGCGATCCTCGGCCAGCACAAGGGCCCGTCGATCCTGAAGACGGTCAACGAGGTCAGCAAGCCCGCGCTGCGCGCCGCCCAGGAGGCGCTGACCTCGGCGAAGATCCTGAAGAAGGGCGACGTCGTCGGGTACGTGGACGACGGTCTCGGCGGCCGTACGCCCGTCACCGTCACCGAGGACGTCAAGGCCGTCGGCTGGGCGGGGCTGTCGGTGAAGCTGACGTTCACCGGGGACGACCTGCCGCACACCGCGAAGACCGGCACGAAGGTGGGCACGCTCACCGTCGGCGACGGATCGGGCGGTGCCGTCAAGGTGCCGGTCGCCCTGCAGGAGGACCTCGCGGAGCCCGGCTTCACGGACAAGCTGACGCGTCTCTCCTGACCCGGAGACGTACGAGCCAGGCGGCCGACGCCCACCCGGGCGACGGCCGCCTGGCTGCGTGCTAGCGTCACGAAACGGGCAAGGAACAGGCAAGGAACGGGACACGGGGAGTGCCTTCAGGTGGCCACAGCGGAGCCGACACGCGCCGACGACGCCGATCCGGACCCGGAATCCGGCCCGCGAATACCGCTGACCGGGACACAGCGGACACCCGAGGGCACTGACGACACCCCAGGCGCCCCCAGCACCCCCGGCGCGCTCATGACCGCCGTCCTCGCCGTGCGCACCCGCATGCTGCGGCACCCGGCGCTCTCCGTCACCATTCTCGCCGGCCTGCTGCACATCGCCTGGTTCTTCACGTTCGCCAACAGCGGCGGCGACCTCGCCGCGCAGGACGCGTGGGCCGAGTTCGTCGGCCGGCACCCGGACTCCGCGTACAACCTCGCCTGGTACGGCGGTATGCACCCGGTGTCGTACAGCGTGGTGTCGCCGTACCTGATGTCGGTCCTCGGGGTGCGGACCACGATGATGATCGCGGGCACGGTGTCGGCGGGCCTGCTGACGCTGGTGCTGATGCGCAGCCTCCCCCACTCCCGGCTTCGCTCGAGCGGGGGGACCCCCATGGTGCGCAACCCCCT
Source organism: Streptomyces sp. CB02400 (assembly GCF_001905725.1). Lineage (GTDB taxonomy): Bacteria > Actinomycetota > Actinomycetes > Streptomycetales > Streptomycetaceae > Streptomyces > Streptomyces atrovirens. The sequence goes on along the minus strand of NZ_LIWB01000008.1, from coordinate 311,357 downwards.
GTGGGCCGCGCTCGCGGGTGTGTTCGCGCTGCTGTGCAACGCGGCCTCGGGGCGGGTGACGTACGGGCTCGGCACGATGTTCGCGCTCGGCGCGGTCGCCGTCGTCTTCTGCTGGCCCCACCGGTGGCGCTACAAGCGCTGGGCGAAGGCCCTGTGCGCGGCCCCGCTGGCGGCGCTGGCGACGATGGCCTCGCCGGTCGCGGGACTGTTCGTGGGCCTGGTGGCGGTGGCGCTGTTCCTGCAGAAGCGCCGGCCGGGGGCGTGGGCGCTGGGTCTCGCGCCCAGTGCGGTGGTGGCGGTGTCGGCGTGGCTGTTCCCGTTCTCGGGGACCCAGCCGATGGGCATCGGCTCGGTGATCCTGCCGCTGCTGTACTCGGTCCTGGTGTACGTCCTGGTCCCCGCGGAGTGGAAGACCGTACGGATCACGGCCGCGGTGTACGGGCTGGGGATCGTGCTGGTCTGGCTGATCAGTTCGCAGATCGGGTCGAACATGACCCGGCTGGCGATGCTGTTCGGCGGGGTGGTGCTGGTGGCGGCGCTGCCGTTCACGGTGCCGAAGACCCTCAAGTGGTACGCGATCGTCGTCGCCTTCGTCGGCTTCACCGGCTGGATCGGCTTCAAGTCGGTCGACGACGTCGTGCGCACCACACCGCGGGCGTCCTGGGCGCGCGAGCTGGCGCCGCTGCTGAACGAGCTCCAGGAGGTCGGCGCCGAGCGGGGCCGCGTGGAGGTCGTCCCGGCCCGCTCGCACCGTGAGGCGTCCGCCCTCGCCCCGTACGTCAATCTGGCCCGGGGCTGGAACCGGCAGGCCGACATGGAGCGCAACCCGCTCTTCTACGACGACACCCTCAACTCGGCGAACTACCGCGAGTGGCTGAAGCGCTGGGGCGTGCACTTCGTGGTGCTGCCGAAGGACGAGCCGGACGGTGACGGCGGTCAGCGGGAGCGGGAGCTGGTGCAGCGCGGGCTGCCGTATCTGAAGCAGATCTGGGGCGACGCGAACTGGCAGCTCTTCGCGGTGAACGAGCCGACGCCGCTGGCGGAGCCGAACACGGTCGTGGAGCGGGCCGAGCAGGGCGAGTGGACGCTGCGGGTGGAGAAGGCGGGCCGGATCCTGATCCGTGTCCCGTACTCGCCGTGGCTGGGCCTCGTCGACTCCGAGGGCAAGGCGCTGGACCCTCCGCAGGAGACGGAGGAGTCCGAGGACCGCCCGGAGGGCGAGCCGAAGACGTACGAGAACGTCCACGGCTGTCTGATGGAGACGGAGGAGGACGAGAACGGCGACAAGTGGACGACACTGCTCGCGCCTCAGCCGGGGACGTACCGCCTGGCGGCTCCGTACAAGTGGGGGGAGCGGGGCACCACCTGCCCGGACGAGCTGCGTTGATCCCGGAGGTTCCGCCCCTCCGGCCTCGTTCATGATTATGAACGGAGGTCAGCTAGCCGAACATTTTTACTTGCTCTTGACTCGACGGTTTCTTGTCGTGCCCGCGCCACCCCGCCCACGATGAGCGGGCACTTCGCGGCCTTCCTCGTCCCTACCCCGCTCAGGCGAAGTGCCAACCAGCTGAGTGGAGTTCACAAGGCGGACCCTGGAAGGGGGGACATGAACAGTCTCGACTGGGCGGTGCTCATCGGCTACTTCGCCGTGATGGTCGGTATCGGCATCTGGTCCCACAAGCGCGTGGACAACGTCAGCGACTTCTTCACGGCCGGCGGCAAGATGCCCTGGTGGCTCTCCGGCATCTCCCACCACATGTCCGGGTACAGCGCGGTGATGTTCACCGGCTACGCCGGCATCGCGTACACGTACGGCGTGACGTCCTTCGTCACCTGGTCGTTCCCCATCGCCTTCGGCATCGCCATCGGGTCGAAGCTGTTCGCCCCGCGGATCAACCGGCTGCGCTCCCGGCTCCACGTGGCCTCACCGCTGGAGTACCTGAAGAACCGCTACGACCTGAAGACGCAGCAGGCGCTGGCCTGGTCCGGCATGCTGCTGAAGATCGTGGACGTGGGCGCGAAGTGGGCGGCCATCGCCACCCTGCTGTCGGTGTTCACCGGTGTCTCGCTCAACCAGGGCATCCTCATCACCGGCGTCGTCACGGCGATCTACTGCACCATCGGCGGCCTGTGGGCGGACGCGCTGACCGAACTCGGCCAGTTCATCATCCAGCTCCTCGCCGGTGTCGCGATGTTCGTCGCGGTGGTGGCCGAGCTCGGCGACCACGGCGGCTTCTTCGGGGCGTGGGACGAGCCGGAGCTCCAGGGACACGGGGAGCCGCTGGTCGGACCGTACGGCACGATCTTCCTGCTGGCGTTCCTGTTCATCAAGCTGTTCGAGTACAACGGCGGCATGCTCAACCAGGCCCAGCGCTACATGGCCACCCCCAACGCCCGCGAGGCGGAGCGCTCGGCGCGGCTGTCGGCGGTGCTGTGGCTGGTCTGGCCGGTGATCCTGTTCTTCCCGATGTGGATGTCACCGCTGCTGGTGGAGTCCCAGAAGGCGGACGGCTCCGACTCCTACGCCCTGATGACCGAGCAACTGCTGCCGCACGGCCTGCTGGGCCTGGTCATCGTCGGCTTCTTCTCCCACACGATGGCCATGTGCTCCTCGGACGCCAACGCCATCGCGGCCGTCTTCACCCGTGACGTGGCGCCGGTGCTGTCGAAGCGGGCGCGGCTGTGGGGCGACCGGTCGGGTCTGATCGCGGCCCGCGTGACGACGGTGGTCTTCCTCGGCCTGTCCATGGCGGTCGCGACGCAGGTCAACTCGCCGACCTTCAAGGACATCATCACGGTCGTCATCAAGTGGGTGGCCGGGCTGATGGGCCCGATCGCCATCCCGATGATGCTGGGTCTGCTGCGGCCGTTCCGCCGCTCCGGGCCGACGGCGGCGCTCACCAGCTGGGGGCTGGGTCTGCTGGCCTTCTGGCTGGTGAACTACCCGATCCACTGGGCCGTCGACGGTGGGGTGCCGCTGGAGTACCAGGTCTCCATCCCGCTGGCGGTCTCGCTGGTCCTGTACGTCCTGATCGGCTACGTGAAGCCGGAGGACACGCCGGAGCGGATGGCGATCATCGAGCGTGTGAACACGGACGGCGACGACGACTCGGCTGCGGCAGCGGTGCCGTCTCCTGCGCCGGTGCGGGATCAGGCGTAGTTCTCCGCCCCCAGCTCAGGCCCCCCGGGGATACCGCGCCAGCCAGGCCGCCGAAGACCCCGCGGGCCCATGCAGCGCAGCGCCCTGCGTCATCTCCATGGCGAAGTCGTCGGCGAGTTCCAGGATCGTGGGGCGGCCCTCCAGCTCGGCCAGCCAGGCCGGCGGGAGGGCCGTCTCGCCGTGCAGCGCCCCGAGCAGCCCGCCGGTCAGCGCGCCGGCGGCGGCGCTGGGCCCGTCGTGGTTCACGGCCAGGCACAGCCCCTGCCGTACGTCCTCCCCCACCAGCGCGCAGTACACGGCGGCGGCGAGCAGTCCCTCGGCGGTGGCGTTCCCGACCAGCTCCGTGACCCGCCGCGGGGTGGGCATCCCCTGCCGTACTGCGCCCAGCGCGTGCTGGAGCGCGTCCGACACCGGCTGGTGCCCCGGCCGTGCGGCCAGCAGCGCGAGCGCCCGCTGCACCGCCGTGTCCAGGCTCTCGCCCCGGGCCAGCGCGTGCACGATCGCGGCGTACGCGCCCGCCGCGAGGCAGGCGACCGGATGGCCGTGGGTCTGCGCCGCGCACTCCACGGCGAGCTGTGCGACGAGCTGCGGCTCCCAGCCGACGAGCAGCCCGAACGGCGCGGACCTGGCCGCCGCCTCGGGCCCCGCCTCACCGGGGTTCTTGGGCGCCGCCGGCGTCCCCATGGTCTCGTCGCCGAGTCCGAGCAGCAGCGTACGGACGGGCTCCCGGCGTGCGTACAGCCACTCCTCGCGCGCCAGCCAGCCGTCGTCCTTGCGCCGCTCGTCCGGGCCCCAGTCCCGCTGGGTGGTGGCCCAGCGCAGATACGCCCGGTGCAGATCGGTCGGCGGGTGCCAGGCGCCGGTGTCGCGCCGCACCTGGGCGCGGATCAGGCCGTCCACGGAGAAGAGGGTGAGCTGGGTGTGGTGGGTGACGGCACCGCGCCGGCCGTGGGCGGGGGCGAGCTCGGTGAGGCCCTCCGCGCCGTGCGCCTGTCGTATCCCGTCGGCCGTCATTCCGTCCACGGGCGCGCCCAGCGCGTCCCCGAGGGCGACCCCGAGCAGTGTCCCGCGCACCCGGCTGCGGAAGTCCTGCTGCTCGCGCCGCCCCCACACGGGCCCGGCAGTACCGCCCACCCCGACCTCCCGGGACCTCGTCCGTATGTGCGGTGCCAGCACTGTAATCGAACGGGGACGGCCGGTTCAGGGGGCAGATCGGTACGCGGGGTGTGAGGCGTGTGAAGTGAGTGATCGGAAGTGGTCGGACAGGGGGATTTCAGCCGTCGCGGTGTCGTACGACCGCGTCGCGCTGGGTGCGGGCCCAGGTGTAGGAGGGGTCGAGTTCCAGGGCGCGGTCCAGGTCGGCCAGGGCCTCCGTGTGGCGGCCGAGGTTGAAGCGGCTCACGCCCCGGCTCGCGTACGCCGACGCGTACTCGGGGTCAAGGGTGAGTGCGTGGTCGTACGCGGCGAGCGCCTCCTCGTCGCGGCCGGTGGCTCGCAGCGCGTCGCCGCGCTCGCAGTGGGCCCACGGGGAGTCGGGCTGCAGGGCGACGGCCCGGTCGAGGTCGGCGAGCCGGCGTCCGGGGTCGCCCAGAACCCGCCGGACGCGGCCGCGGCGGATGAGGGCCCACGGGTAGTCGGGCCTCAGCTCCAGCGCGCGGTCCAGCGCGGTGAGCGCGGCGGCCGGATCGCCGAGGGCGAGGCGGGTGGCACCGAGGGAGGCCCAGGCGTACGCGTCGGCGGGGTCGAGCGCCACGGCACGCTCCAGATCACCCGCCGCCTGCTCGTGCCGTCCGAGGACACGCCCGTACTCCCCGCGCAGGGCGAGCGCCCCGGCGTCGTCCGGGGCCGACCCGAGCGCCCGGTCCAGGGTGGTGACGGCGGCCTCGTACTCGCCCCGGGCGGCGTGGGAGAGGGCACGGTCGCGGTGGATCCGCGCCATGAGGGCCGGGGGAAGTCCCACGTCCCAGTCGGCGTGTTCGCGGAGCTGTTCCTCGGCCTGCCACGAGGTGTCAGGGCGTTCCACGGCGCCCGGGCCGGGATATCCGTATCCTCCGTGGGGCCGCTCCTCGGTCCGCCGCGAGGTGACGTCGGCCGGTGGTCCCTGAGGGAGGCCGTAGGGTCCGCCGGTCCACGGGGTGGCCGACGGCGCGTGACCGGCGGTGACGAGCAGCTCCTCCAGCACGGCCTGCGTGCCGCCGGCCGCGAGCGCCCGCGACAGCTGCCGCCCCCACGAGGCGATGCCCGCCACGTCGGCGTCCCGGCCGGCGTCCTCCAGGACCCCGACCCACCGTGCCGCGACGGCCTCACCCTGGTCGCACGCCTCCACCAGGTCGTGCAGCACCTCGGACAGCGCCTCCCGGTCCCGGGCGCACAGGCGGTGGTACAGCTCCGCCGTGCGCAGCTCCCACCAGTCCTCGTCGGCCCACGGCCGCCCGGTCTCCCGTCCGGTTTCCGTCTCCTCTCGCCAGCGGCGGAACGCGTCCGCCAGCCGCCGCTGGTCCGCTGCCCAGCCGCGCGGGGAGCGTCCGCGCTGAAGCCGCAGCATCGGGGCGCGCACGACGTCGTGGTAGCGGAGCCGGCCCCCGAGCGGGTCGGCGAACGGCAGGGTGCTCACCCATCCGTACAGCTCGTCGGCCCGTTCCCCGTCGAGGTCGGCCGCCACCCGGAACACGTCCGCGTCCAGCCGGCGGGGCAGTGCGCCCGCGATCGCGGCGGCCCGGCGCACCGGGTCCTGCTCCCCCTTCAGGAACCGTTCCACGGCGGTGGCGCTGGGGTCCCGCACGTCCTCGGGGCCGGCCGGCCGGGAGTCGGCCAGCAGGGAGACGAGGACGGGGAGACCGCCGGTGAGCCGGAGCACCTCGGCGACGACCGGTTCCGCCCTGACGCCCCGGTCCGCGAGCAGTCCGCGAGCCTCCGCCTCCGTGAACGGCCGCAGCGGCAGAGGGGTCACGAAGCCCGGCAGGCCGCCCCAGCGGGCGCTGTCGGCCGGATTCCGGCCGGCCGTGACGACGAGGATCGTGCCGGGGAGGGTCCCGTGACGGTCGCTCGTCATGAGGTCCCACAGCCAGGCGTCGAGGAAGAGCCCCGTGCGCTCGTAGGTGTCGAAGAGCAGGACGATCCACGGTACGTCGGCGGCGGCACCGCGGATCTCGTTCACCAGCACGGGGGTGAGGACGCTCTCCGGGGAGAGGACCAGCTGTACGTCCTCGTAACTGCGGAAGCGCGCGCCGAGGCCGGTGCGCAGACGGTCGGCGCCCTGGGCGAGGTGGGTGGGGTCGAGGACACCGGCGAAGGCGCCCGCGCCCGGGACGAGTCCCAGTCCGGCGAGGCCGGCCCGCGCGACGGCCATGCTGCCGGCGGACGGGCCGCTGTCCGGGCCGGGTTCCAGCGCGGCGAGGGCGGCCAGCTCGGCCTCGTGACGCCGCTCACGGTGGGCGGTCAGCAGCCGTTCCAGGTCCTTGGCCCGGCGGCCCTGCGAGGCGAACTGACGGCAGATCGCCTCCAGCGCCTCCGGGATGCCGGCCGCGCTCTCGTCGACGTACGCCGTCAGTGCCCCGCACTCCCGGGCGATGTGCTCGAACTCCGCGAGCAGCATGGACTTCCCGACGCCGGCGGGGCCGTGCACATGGAACAGGAAGTGACGGCTTCCCGTACCGGGCTCGACCAAGCTCGCCCGGAACAGGTCGCGTTCGGCCGTACGGCCCACGAAGGCGGCACGCCTGCGCTGTCGGACGATCTGCTGCATCGACAGTCGTGCCTGCGCCACGCGTCCGTCCCCTCGTCCGTGTCCCGGCCTGCCTCATTCTGGCTCACGTCAGACGGAATACGGGCCCCGGCAACGGGAATTGAACCGCCATGCCCACCACAACCCCACGCGGCGCACTGCCCCTCACCGCCACCCTCCTCACCGCCTCCGTCGCCCTCTACATGGCGCTGGTCGCCCTCGGCAACATCACGGACTTCGGCACGAACCAGGACTTCGTACGGCACGTCCTCGCGATGGACACCACGTTCAAGGACGACGACCTGATGTGGCGCGCGATCACGAACGAGGGCGTGCAGGACGCCGCGTACGTCGCGATCATCGTCTGGGAGACGGCAGCCGCGCTGGTCCTGGCCTACGGCACCTGGCTCTGGACCCGCTCCGACCACGCGCACGCCCGCCGTGTCTCCACGTACGGCCTGCTGATGGTCATGCTCCTGTTCGGCGCCGGCTTCATGGCGATCGGCGGCGAGTGGTTCGCGATGTGGCAGTCGGAGGACTGGAACGGCCTGGACGCGGCCCTGCGCGTCTTCGTCCTCAGCGGCGTGGTCCTGCTGGTCAACCACCTGCCGGTTCAGCAGGGCGGGCGATCCGGTCACCGCCCCGATTAACTTCGGAACACATTCCGAAGTACCGTCGAGTCGTGTCCACTCCCACGGTTGCCTTTTCCGAGCTCTCGAAGAATTCGAAGCGGGTCGCCGAGACACTCGACCGGACGCAGCGCGTGCACGTCACGCGTCGGGACGGCGAGGACCTCTACCTGACCACCGCCCGCCATGACCAGCAGCGCGAGGAGACGGCGGACATCACCGCCCGTCTCCTGGCCGCCCTCGTGCGCAGTGACGCCGGTGAGCGGGCCATACTGCGCGCGCTGCCGTCGGTCTTCCCGTGGGTCCGCCACTTGAATGCCGAGGAGTCGCAGGAGTTCGTGGCCGAACTCATCAACGCCACGCACGACGCGGCCCAGCTGAACGTCCACGGCAATCTTCATCGCCTCGTCGTCGAATGGCGCGCGACGGCCCGCATCCTCGCCGATCCCGAGCTCACGGCACAGCTCACTCGCCCATGGCCCGACGAGGACCACGGCGAGGTGACGGCACCGTGAGCCCGAAGCGCGGTGATGACGTCGCTCCGCCGCCCATGGACGGTGAATGGCGCCTGCGGTTCGCGAGCAACGAGGCAGCAAAGGGGTGGGGCGAACTGGGCGCGGAGGCTCCGGGCAACACACGCCGCTGCTTCGACGCTCTGCGCCGTGATCCCCTGCCCCGAGCGGACCTCGACCGTCAGCACCCGCTCCGCGGCCGGCTGGCCAGGGCCGTCCTCGGAGGCCGGGAACACCCTCAGTGGGAGTACGAGGTGACAGCGGGCGGCCACGTCCGCTACCTCGTCGACGAGGCGCGCCACACGGTTCATTTCGTGTACGCGTCCACTCGCCACCCGAAGGACACCGAGTAGCCACGCACGTTGTCGCGACCGGTGTTTCGCCCTCCGACGCGGCTACTCGACGACCCGGACCGTCGTGCCCGCCGAGCCGAAGGTCCACAGGGCCTTGCCGTCGGGTTTGGCGATGCGGATGCCGCCCGTCTGCGCGCCCGGTTCGGCGGGCGGGGGCGAGGAGCCGTCGACCGCGTTGGAGAAGGCGACCCAGACGCCGGACTTCTGGGCGAAGTACATGATGTGCTCGACCGGGACGCCGTCGCTGCCGGTGGTGGCCGGGGTGCGCTTGCCGATCGTGTACGTGCCGGGGTCCGGGGCGACCGTGCCCGGCCAGACCGCGAAGGAGCGGCGGGGGGTGTCACTGGCGTCGACCAGCCAGACCCGCTTCTCGCCGAGGGAGTAGACGATCCGGCGGCCGGTGCCCGAGTCGGCCGGGACCGCCGCCGGTTTCTCCTCCTCCGGCTTCGCGGACGGTTTCGCGTCCGCCGTCGCCGACGCGCTCGGCCGGGTCGTGGCGGCGACGGGCTTCGTCCCCTGGTCCGCCTGGACGGCCAGGACCACCACCGCGGCGATCGCCCCCGTGGTCAGCCCGGTCACCCAGGCCCACGAGGGAAGACGGGCAGGCACCGGTACGCATCTCCTCAGCTACGGGTCCCGATCGAAGGCCGCGGGCTCCGGTCCGAAGGCCGCGGGTCCCGATCGAACGCGGGTCGGATCATCCTACTGCCAGTACCCGCGCTTCCCCGGCCCGTCTCAGTCCAGTACCGGCAGCAGTTCCGGGAGGTGTCCGTCCGATGCCTCCGCCGCCCGGCGGCGCTCCTCCGGTACCTCGCCGTAGAGGGTGGTGCGGGGCTTCGCCGGGCGGCCGGCGGCCTCCGCGACCGCGATCAGGTCCTTGACCGACTTGTAGGAACCGTACGACGAACCCGCCATCCGCGAGATCGTCTCCTCCATCAGCGTGCCGCCGAGATCGTTCGCGCCGGAGCGCAGCATCTCCGCCGCGCCCTCCGCGCCCAGTTTCACCCAGCTCGTCTGGATGTTGGGGATGTGCGGGTGGAGCAGCAGGCGGGCCATCGCGGTGACCGCGCGGTTGTCGCGGACCGTCGGTCCGGGGCGGGCGATGCCGGCCAGGTATACGGGGGCGTTGGTGTGCACGAAGGGAAGGGTCACGAACTCCGTGAAGCCGCCGGTTCGTTGCTGGATGCCGGCCAGGGTGCGCAGGTGGCCCAGCCAGTGGCGGGGCTGGTCGACATGGCCGTACATCATCGTCGAGGAGGAGCGGATGCCCAGCTCGTGGGCGGTGGTGACGACCTCGGTCCAGGTCGCCGCCGGGAGTTTGCCCTTGGTCAGGATCCAGCGGACCTCGTCGTCGAGGATCTCGGCGGCCGTGCCGGGGATGGTGTCCAGTCCCGCTTCCTTCGCCGCCGTGAGCCACTCCCGGATGGACAGGCCAGTGCGGGTCGCGCCGTTGACGACCTCCATCGGGGAGAAGGCGTGCACGTGCATGCCGGGGACTCGGGCCTTCACCGCCTTCGCGATGTCGAAGTACGCCGTCCCGGGCAGGTCGGGGTGGATGCCGCCCTGCATGCAGACCTCCACCGCGCCCACGTCCCACGCCTGCTGGGCGCGGTCGGCGACCTGGTCGAGCGAGAGCGTGTAGGCGTCCGCGTCGGTGCGGCGCTGCGCGAAGGCGCAGAAACGGCAGCCGGTGTAACAGACGTTGGTGAAGTTGATGTTGCGGGTGACGATGTACGTCACGTCGTCGCCGACCACCGACTTGCGGACGTCGTCCGCGACCCGGCACAGCGCGTCCAGGGCGGGACCGTCGGCGTGCAGCAGCGCCAGCGCCTCCGCGTCGGTCAGCCTCGTCGGGTCGTCGGCCGCCGTGCGCAGGGCCTCGCGCACATCGGTGTCGATGCGCTCCGGGACCATGCCGGGGGCGGCGGCCTCGCGCAGGGCGTCCCAGTCGCCGTAGACCTCGTCGAAGTCGTCGCGCCGGTCGCCCGTACGCCCCTCGGTGTCGATGGTGCGGTGCAGATCGGTGCGGCCGGTCGCGGTGAACGCCTCGTCCGGTTCCTGCCAGGGCAGCCCCTGCGGGAGGGCGTCGGGGCGCGCCAGACCGGTGGCCGGGTCGGCGAGCGCGGCCACGTGCGGACGCAGCCGCGGATCCAGCCACGGCTCACCACGCCGCACGAACTCCGGGTAGACGCAGAGGCGTTCGCGCAGCTCGAAGCCGGCGGCCCGGGACCTGTCGGCCAGTTCCTCGATCCGCGGCCAGGGGCGCTCGGGGTTGACGTGGTCGATGGTCAGCGGGGAGACCCCGCCCCAGTCGTCGATCCCGGCCCCGATCAGCCGCCCGTACTCGGAGTCGACCAGGTTCGGCGGCGCCTGGAGGCAGGCGGACGGACCGAGGACCAGCCGGGCGACGGCGACCGTGGCGACCAGCTCGTCGAGTTCCGCGTCCGGCATGCCGCGCATCGCGGTGTCCGGCTTGGCGCGGAAGTTCTGGATGATCAGTTCCTGGATGCCGTGGTGGGCGCGGGAGATCTTCCGCAGCGCGAACAGCGACTCCGCGCGCTCCTCGTACGTCTCCCCGATGCCGATGAGGATGCCGGAGGTGAAGGGGACCGAGGAGCGGCCCGCGTCCTCCAGCACCCGCAGCCGTACGGCCGGCTCCTTGTCCGGGGAGCCGTGGTGCGGGCCGCCGGGCTCGGACCACAGACGGGTCGCGGTGGTCTCCAGCATCATGCCCATCGACGGCGCGACCGGCTTGAGCCGCTGGAAGTCGGTCCAGGGCATGACGCCCGGGTTGAGGTGCGGGAGGAGTCCCGTCTCCTCCAGGATCCGGATGGAGATCGCGCGGACGTACGCGATCGTGTCGTCGTACCCGTGCGCGTCGAGCCACTCGCGCGCCTCCGGCCAGCGGTCCTCGGGCTTGTCGCCGAGGGTGATGAGGGCTTCCTTGCAGCCGGCGGCGGCACCCTTGCGGGCGATGTCCAGCACCTCGTCCGGCGACATGAACATCCCGTGCCCGGCCCGGCGCAGCTTGCCGGGCACGGTGACGAACGTGCAGTAGTGGCACTTGTCCCGGCACAGCCGGGTCAGCGGGACGAAGACGCTCTTCGAGTACGTGATGACACCGGGCCGCCCCGCCGCCTCGAGCCCCGCGTCCCGCACCCGGGCGGCCGACGCGGACAGGTCCTCCAGGTGTTCACCGCGTGCCTGGAGCAGGACCGCCGCCTCGGAGACGTCCAGGGAGACGCCGTCCCGGGCGCGTCTGAGGGCGCGCCGCAGGGAGTTCTCGGTGGGGCCGCCGGTTCCGGTGGTCGCGGAAGTCGTCATCCTTTGAGCATACGTTCGGCGTGATCAGGGCCCTTCCCCGTCCACGTCAGGCCTCTTCCCCGCCCACGAATGCCTGGAACGCGTCCAGCGCCCGCAGCACCCCCGCCTCCCCCTCCGGCGGAAGCTGCACCACGACCTCCTCGATGCCCAGCTCCGCGAAGTGGGCCAGCTTGCCCGCGCTGGGACGCACGGCGTACGGCACGACCTGGAGGGCGCCGGGATCGCGGCCCGCGTCGGCCCAGGCGGTACGGAGCGCGGGCAGCGCCTCCGTCAGGCCCCGCCCGCCGATCGGCAGCCAGCCGTCGGCGTACTCACAGATGTTCCCGAACAGCTTCGGCCCCGCCGCCCCGCCGACCAGCGTGCGCGGCCCGACCACCGGACCGCGCGGCTTCCGCACCGGTTTGGGGTGTGCGAAGCTCGCCCGTACGCTCCCGAACTCCCCCTCGTAAGGCGTCGGTTCCTCCGACCACAGCGCCCGCATCAGCCCCATCCGGTCCCGGACCAGCTCACGCCGGGTACGCCACTCCACGCCGTGGTCGGCGGCCTCCTCCACGTTCCAGCCGAAGCCGAGCCCGAGCGTGAACCGGCCCCCGGAGAGGTGATCGAGGGTCGCGACCTGCTTGGCCAGGTCGATCGGGTCGTGCTGCGCGGCGAGCGTGATGCCGGTGCCGAGCCCCAGCCGCTCGGTGACGGCGGCGGCCTGACCGAGCGCGACGAAGGGGTCGAGGGTGCGGCCGTACTCCCTCGGCAGCTCCCCGCCCGCCGGGTACGGGCTGGTCCGCTCGACGGGGATGTGCGTGTGCTCCGGCAGATACAGGCCGGCGAACCCACGCTGCTCCAGCTCACGGGCGAGCCGGACCGGGGTGATCGTCTCGTCGGTGAGGAAGATCGTGACGGCGATGCGCATGAGCGGCCTTTCGTACGCGGACGACTGTCCCATCAATACCCGTGCGGACCCCTCCTGTCCATACCGACCGGTCGGAACCCCCTTGCGGCTCCTCTTTCCTCCGCTCAGTGGAAGGCCAGCCAGCCGATCCCCACGACCGCCGTGACACCGCCGACGGCCAGGTCGGCCGGCCGGTGGCGGTGCAGCGCGAAGCCGAGCAGCGCGGCCGTGATCAGCACGGCGACCGTTCCGATCGCGCCTTTCAGGAGGCCATGGCTGAAACCGAACTCGTTGATGTGCCGGACGACCCAGACGAACCAGGCGAATCTCATGGTCTGCTGCCGATCCCCTTCTTCCGCACGGCAGTTCGCCGCTCCGTACAAAGGTCGCACAGCACCGGCCCCGTCCTCCCGGGCCGCCGGTAGGCTCACAGCACGATGACTTCTCGCGCCGAACGCAAATACCGGGCGGCCACCGCGTTCCAGCGCCGGATCGGGAATCCGGTCCTGCGCCGGATGCCGTTCCAGACCCTGCTGGAGACCACGGGCCGCGTCTCCGGCCTGCCCCGCCGGACCCCGGTGGGCGGGCGTCGGGTCGGCGGCTCGTTCTGGCTGGTGTCGGAGTTCGGCGAGCGGTCGCAGTACGTCCGCAACATCCAGGCGGACCCCCGGGTGCGGGTGCGCGTCCGGGGCCGCTGGCACACCGGCACCGCCCGTCTCCTGCCCGACGACGATCCCCTGGCCCGGCTGCGCACCCTGCCCCGCTTCAACAGCGCCGCCGTGCGGGCCTTCGGGGCGGGGCTGCTGACGGTGCGGGTGGATCTGGACGACTGAGGACGAACTGTGTGGGCCCGGTGACGGCCCGCCGCTCCCCATGTGATCGCCGTCTCGCACGGCTGACGCATCTGCCATGAACAAGGCAAACTGGCGTAGTTGCTCAGGATGCATAGGGGGACTGCATGGACAGTGTGCCGCGAGGACCGGAGCAGCGGCGTCCCGGCTCCTCGACGGAGCCCGAGGTGCTGCGCTTCGGCGTGCTCGGCCCGGTGCGCGCCTGGCGCGACGACGAGCCCGTCGCCACCGGCAGCCCCCAGCAACGCGCCCTGCTCGCCGCCCTGCTGCTGCGCGAGGGCCGTACGGCCACGGCGGCCGAACTGATCGACGCCCTGTGGGGCGAGGAACCCCCCTCCCAGGCGCTGGCGGCGGTGCGTACGTACGCCTCCCGGCTGCGGAAGGTGCTGGACCCCGGGGTGCTGGTCAGCGAGTCCGGCGGCTACGCGGTGCGCGGGCTCGGCGAGGGCGCGCTGGATCTCGCGGCGGCGCAGGAACTGGCGGCGGAGGCGGAGAAGGCCCGGAACACCGGGGACCTGTGCCGCGCGCGGGAGGTACTGAGCCGGGCCCTGTCCCTGTGGGACGGCGAGACGCTGGCCGGGGTGCCGGGCCCGTACGCGGAGGCCCAGCGGGTCCGCCTGGAGGAGTGGCGGCTCCAACTGCTCGAATCCCGCCTGGACATGGACCTGGAGCAGGGATGCCACGCGGAGGCGGTCTCGGAACTGACGGCCCTGACGGCGGCGCACCCGCTGCGGGAGCGGCTGCGGGAACTGCTCATGCTGGCGCTCTACCGCAGCGGCCGCCAGGCGGAGGCCCTCGCGGTGTACGCGGACACCCGCCGCCTCCTCGCCGACGAACTCGGCGTCGATCCGCGCCCGGATCTGCAGGACCTCCAGCAACGCATCCTCCAGGCCGACCCGGGCCTCGCGGAACCCTCGGCCCCCATGGCGGAACCGGTGGCGGTCCCCGTCCGCCCGGCCCAGCTCCCGGCGACGGTGCCGGACTTCACGGGCCGCGCGTCCTTCGTACGGGAGCTGAGCGACGTACTGGCGTCGGCGTCCGGCGCGGAGGGCCAGGTGATGGCGGTGTCGGCGCTGGCGGGCATCGGCGGCGTCGGCAAGACGACACTGGCGGTGCACGTGGCACACGGCGCGCGGTCGGCCTTCCCCGACGGTCAGTTGTACGTCGACCTCCAGGGCGCCGGCGCGAGGTCGGCGGAGCCGGAGACGGTCCTGGGCTCCTTCCTGCGTGCCCTCGGCACGGCGGACTCGGCGATCCCGGACTCGATGGAGGAGCGGGCGGCGCTGTACCGCTCGGTCCTGGACGGCCGCAAGGTGCTGGTCCTGCTGGACAACGCGCGTGACGCGGCACAGGTGAGGCCTCTGCTGCCGGGGACGGCGGGCTGCGCGGCGCTGGTGACGTCGCGGGTGCGGATGGTGGACCTGGCCGGGGCGCACCTGATCGACCTGGACGTGATGTCACCGGACGAGGCGCTGTCCCTCTTCACGAAGATCGTCGGCGAGGAGCGGGTCGCGTCGGAGCGCGAGGCCGCCCTGGACGTGGTGGCGGCGTGCGGCTTCCTGCCGCTGGCGATCCGCATCGCGGCGTCCCGCCTGGCGGCGAGGCGCACCTGGACGGTCTCGGTCCTGGCGGCGAAACTCGCGGACGAACGCCGCCGCCTGGACGAACTCCAGGCGGGTGACCTGGCGGTCAAGGCGACCTTCGAACTGGGTTACGGACAGCTGGAACCGGCCCAGGCCCGCGCATTCCGGCTGCTGGGCCTGGCGGACGGCCCGGACATCTCCCTCGCGGCGGCAGCGGCGGTACTGGACCTGCCGGCGGAGGACACGGAGGACCTGCTGGAGTCCCTGGTGGACACGTCCCTGCTGGAGTCGGCGGCGCCTGGGCGGTACCGGTTCCACGACCTGGTGCGGCTCTACGCGCGTGCGTGTGCGGAGAGGGACGAGCAGCCGCCTAGTGAGCGGGGGGCGGCGTTGTCGCGGTTGCTGGACTTCTATCTGGCCACGGCGGCGGGGGTGTACGCGATCGAACGGCCGGGGGACCGGACCGTGGACCACCTGGAGCCCACCGAGTTCCCGGGCAAGGAGTTCAGCGACGACGTCAACGCGCTGGACTGGCTCCACTCCGAGTCCGCCTGCATCCTGGCGTGTGTCCGGCAGTCCCTGAGGCCGGGCACGCTGCGGCGTGGTGTCGACCTCTTGCTCGCTTCGAAGGACCTGGCGGAATCGGGAGCGAGTTCACTCAGCTACGAGGCGGCCGCGTTCGCTGCGAGGGACGCCACCGCAGCCGCGGGAGACGCGCACGCGGAGGCGCGTGCGCGCACGACCCTGGCCCAAGTCCTCAGCAGGGCCGGGCGCTTCGACGAAGCAGGGACGGAGGCCGAGATCGCCATCGAACTCGGGAACCGGACCAGAGATCCCTGGACGAGAGGCAACGCCCATAACGAGCAGGGCATCATCGCCAACTGCAAGAACCAGCGTGCCGTCAGTGAAGCCCACCTCCTCGAAGCCATCGCGGCGTTCCGGTCCGACGGCAACCGGCCCGGTGAGGCGAGCGCGCTCTGCAACCTCTCGCGTGTCCTCGTATTGGTGGGACGCACCACCTCGGGGATCGATCTGGTCCGCCAGGGAATCACCATCTACGACGAGCTCGGGCTGACCTTCCGGCTGGCCAACGCCCGGTACGCCCTCGGCATCGCGCTCAGCCACGCGGCGCGTCAGGTCGAGGCGTTGAATGAGCTGTCCACCGCCCTTCAGACCTTCGTGGAGAACCGGCAGCGTCTGTGGGAGGGAGCCACCCACTTCCGCATCGCCCAGGTCCACCTCTCGGCTCATCGGCCGGCTCAGGCGGCACAGCACGCCGAACAGGCGCTGACGACGGGGAGCATCGGTGGGGACTGGATGCGAGCCAACATCCTCACGCTTCTGGGGCGTTCCCTCAGCGCTCTCGGCCAGACCGATCGCGCGCGTGCGTGCTGGCGCGATGCTCTGACCATCTACGAGCAGTCCGCGGCACCCGAAGCCGCTGAACTGCGAACATTGCTTCGGCCGGTGGGAGCTGCCTGAGCCGACCGGGCGTTCATCGAACGTTTATGGGCGACTGCCACTCTCAGTTCATCGATCCGTCGCGTCGGGGGGCAGATGGGTCGTCGGGGGTTCACCTGTAGGGTGAGCGACCCCCACAACGCCTGTTCGGCGACCTGCGGGGGAATCGCCGAACAGGCGTCACTTGCCCGTCGCTCCGTCAATTCCATGGGGGCTTGCAGTCATGAGCAACACCGCGAACAGCAACGAAGAAGCCGAGCGCGACGCCATCACGACGCTCGACAGTCACATGCCGGCCCCGCCGAAGGACGGCACGGCCACCACTCAGGACAGTCACGTATCGACCCCGCCGCAGGACGACGCGATCACCACGCTCGACAGCCACATGCCGGCCCCGCCCGCCCTGGACCTCGACGGCAAGTAGCCGTCCTTCCCGCACGGGGATCGGCCGCGGCGGCGCGGAGGGGGAGCCGTCGCGGCCGACGTGTGTCCGCACGGGTTCCTGGTCAACCTTTGACGCGAACCGTTCGCATCACTCGAACAACTGGCTGCGCTCGTCCTGATGTCACTTTCCGTACGGATCCGCTCTCCCACAACAGGAGTCCCGATGACCCGTACCAAGAAGGCTCTCGCCACCATCGCCCTGGTCCTCGGCATCACCGGCGCCGTCGCGAGTCCGGCGTTGGCCGACAACCACGCACCGGTGAGCCCGCAGGACGGTGTCGTGGTGCCCCTCGACACCAACACGCCCTGACGCCTGGCCCGACCACCGACGGGGCCGAGGGAAACCTCGGCCCCATCGTCGTACGCCCCGCCCTGACCTGCGTACCGTCCAGCTCGCACCACACCGTCTTGCCCTCGCCCCCGTGGTCCACTCCCCACCGGCACACCACCGCGTCGAGCAGTGACAGCCCCCGCCCCTGTTCGGCCTCCGCGTCGGCTCGGCGGAGTACGGGCAGCGTGTGCGGGTCGGGGGCGGTGACCTCGACGCGGATGTGCGTGCCCGTGCGGGCCACGCGGACGCGTACCGGAGTCCCCTCCCCCACGTGACGGATCACATTGCTCACCGGTTCCGCTACGCGGAGCTGAACATCGGCGCACGGCTCGTCCAGCCACTGGCGCACGGCTCGCCGCAGTTCGGGAACCGCCTCGGGGACGGCGAGCAGGCCGATCTGGAGGGCAGGAAGAACCCGTTCCAGCGCGGTCACCCCTCCGCCGCCTTCCGAAGCACCTCCGCCAGCCGACGCGCCGTGGTCGTGTTGCAGTTGCCGAGGGCGATCAGACCGGCTGCCGGGCGGTACGACCCGGCGAAGCTCGGCAGGTCCGCACGGAGGGACGGCAGGGTGATGCCGTGGGCGGCGAGGGCCGTGCACCGTCTGCCCCTTGCCGAGGCGGATGTCCAGTACCGAGGCGGGCTGCGCGTCACCGACGTCCCTCGAACCCTCGCCGATCTGCTTCGAAACGGCGGTCGGGACGACGCCTTGGTGGCCGTGGAGTCCGCGCTCGGCCACCGCAGGGTCGGCGGAGTGCGTCGACCGCCCCTCATCGCCCCGGCCGCACTCTCCGTCGCGCTGGAGGCACCACTCCTGGGCAGCAACCGGGCGCGGGAATGGCTGAGGCTCGTCGACCGTGAGTCCGGATCGCCCGCGGAGACGGTCGCACGCCTCCGCATGCTCGACGCCGGTCTACGACCGGAAACCCAGGTCGAGGTCCGCACGCCGAGCGGCCGACGCCGCTACCTGGACTTCCTGTTCCGGGCCGAGGGACTCGCCGTGGAGATCGAGGGCTACGCCTACCACGGCACCCGAGAGGCCCACCGCCGGGACATGGCCCGCTTCAACGAGATCACCCGCTGCCCGGAAGTCCGGCACGTCCTGCGCTTCGGAGCGGCGGAGGTGTTCGAGGGGGGCCGGGGCCATGATCGATGAGATCCGTGCCTCGTTGGTCTGGCTGAGGGCGGGGGGAGGTGGTCCTCCCGTTGGTTCCGAGTGACCGTTGGGCCACCTGTGATCCCCGGTCGGATCAGCCGGCCGGCTCGGCGATCATGTCGGGTTCGCATGCGGCGATCCGGGTCACGTCCTCGTCGCCGATCTCCACCCGGACCGGCACCGTCTCGGACCCGGGTACGGCGACGTCCTGGGAGCGGGTGAGGACCTCCGCGCCGGTCTCGTCCTCGAACCTCACGGTGACGGTGAAGACGCCGTCCGTGGTGTTCTGGTTGGCGACCTCGACCGTGGCGTACGGGGTCTCCTTCGAGGCGCAGTCCACCAGGGACACCAGGGCGCCCTGCTCGGACGAGGAAGCGCTTCCGCCGCCGTCCCCCGCGTCGCCGTAGTCGTCGGAACCGTAGTCGCCGCCGGAGCCGTAGTCGTCGTCATCGTCGTAGTCGTGGTGTGAACCGCCCCCCGAGCCCGACGACGAGTCGTGGTTCTGGCTGGAACTGCTGCAGCCGCCGCCCCCGTCACCGCTGCTGCCGCCGTGGCCGCGGCCGGTCGAGAAACCGGTGAGGGTGAGGACGACGAGTGCCGAGACCACTGTGAGCTTGAGTGTGTTCCCCCGAGGATCCATGGCCCTCAGGCTATCGATCTACGTGTCACGAGCATGTCACCGCCTGGCGACCGTCGCGTACCCGGCGTAGCGTCTGCGGTGGGAGCGGCGGGCCGCCGCTCCCCGCAGCGACGGCCGCCGTCCGACAACCCTTCCGTGCACCCGGTACGACGGCCGTCCGCAGAACCGGGGTTCACGCCGTCCGCGCCGTCCCCGTCCCCTTCTCCGCGTCCAGCGCGTACACGCAGCGGTCCTTGCTGCACGCGTACACCACGCCGTCCCGGACCACCGGGGAGCCGGTGATCTCGCCGCCGGTCGCCAGCTTCCACCTCAGGCGGCCGTCGTCGGCCTTCAGGGTGTAGAGCAGGTGGTCGCTGGAGCCGAAGTGGATGCGGCCCTCCGCGACCGCGGGCGCGCCCACGATCTCGCCGCCGGACTGGAAGCGCCACTTGGGCGTGCCGGTGACCGCGTCCAGCGTGTACAGGCCCTTGCCGCTGCCCACGTGGACGTGACCGGCGGCGACCAGGACCGGGTCGACGGAGGCGCGGGACTCGGTGGCGATGCGCCAGCGGTCGCGGCCGTCGGTGGCGTCGAGGGCGTAGACCGTGCCGAGGTAGTCGGCGAGGTAGAGGCCGCCGCCGGTGACCGCCGGGCCGGGGACGAAGGCGGGCGGGGCGAGGAAGACCGCCGGGGCCTCGAAGTGCCAGCGGACGTGACCGGAGGTGACCTCCAGGGCGAGGACGCGGGTGCCGGCGCAGACGTAGGCGTAGCCGTCGGGGGCGTGCGTCACACGGACCGGGACGCCGCCGCAGGAGGCCGCGTCGCCGATGGGGTACGACCAGCGCTCGTCGCCGGTACGGGCGTCGAGGGCGCGCAGGCGGGCGTCCTGCCAGACGTAGACCGTGCCCTCGTGGACGGCGGGGCCGGCCTCGGGGGACTCGAAGTCGGTCTGGCAGCCGCTGATCTCCCACAGCTTCTGGCCGGTGGACGCCTCCCACGCCTGGACGCCACCGCCGCGCGTACCGGTGACGACGGTGCCGCGGTCGGCCTTGAGGGAGTACACCCAGGCGTCCGTGGACAGCCGCCACAGGTCGCCGCCCTCGCGGGCGTCGAGGGCGAACAGGGTGGGTCCGTCGGAGGCGTGGATACGGCCGTCGGCGACCGCCATCGACCAGGCGACGTCGCGGGTCTTGAAGCGGCGCCGGCCGGTGGCGACGTCGAGGGCGTGCACCTCGAAGGAGGTGACGTAGACGAGGTCGCCGTCGACTGCGGGGGTGCCCCAGACGTCGTTGGACATGCGGAAGCGCCACGGGCGCCAGCCGCCGGGCTGGTCCGGCGGCGCGGTGGGCGCGGCGGGTGCCGGTACGGCGGGGTCGGCGCCGTTGACGCCGGGGCGGGGCTTGGACCAGGTGGCGGCCAGGGCGGCGGCCGGCGGGGGCGCCTTGACGGCGGCCGCGCGCGTGTCGGCGACGCGCGGGCCGGGTCCGATGGGCACCATCGCGCCTGCCAGCCGTACGGGACCGGTGTCGGGGGCGCCCACCGGCGCACCCACCGGCGCGGGCATCGACGGGGGCGGCGGCGGGACGACCGGGTCGTGCCGGGGCGGCGGCGGGACGTGGGGGCGGGCCCCGCCACCGGCGCTGCGGCCGGCTCCGTGCGCGGGCCGGATGGCCGTCCGGCCGCCGCGCCGCGTCTCGATCAGGCTCACCGCCCGCTCGGGCAGCCACGCCGACGCCGTACCGCTGTCGTCGGACCCGGAGCCGAACAGGTGCGGGGCGAGCTGGGCCTGGAGGTCGGCCGGGTTGGGCCGGGCCGTCGCCTCCATCTGCATGCAGGCTTCGATGAGCGGGCGCAGCTCGTCCGGGAGTCCTTCGAGGTCCGGGCCCTCGCGCAGCAGCATGAAGACGGTCTCGACCGGGTTGGCGCCGTGGAACGGCGGATGTCCCGTGGCGGCGAAGACGAGCATCGAGCCGAGCGAGAAGACGTCGCTCGCGCCGGTGACGCTGCGGGAGTCCTTCGCCTGCTCCGGGGACATGTAGGCGGGGGTGCCGACGGCGACGTTCGTCATCGTCAGCCGGGTGTTGGAGACGCCGGACGCGATACCGAAGTCGATCACCCGGGGGCCGTCCTCGACGACGAGGACGTTGGAGGGTTTCAGGTCGCGGTGGACCAGTCCGGCGCCGTGGATCGACTGGAGCGCCTCCGCGACGCCCGCCGCGAGCCAGCGCACCGCCTGCGCCGGGAGCGGCCCGCACTCGTTCACTATCTCCTCGAGGGAGGGCGCGGGCACGTACGCGGTGGCCAGCCACGGCACGGCGGCGCGCGGATCGGCGTCCACGACGGCCGCCGTGTAGAAACCGGAGACCGCGCGGGCCGCCTCGACCTCGCGCGTGAAGCGGACCCGGAAAAGCTGGTCCTCGGCCAGTTCGGTCCGGACCGTCTTGATCGCCACCCGGCGCCCGGACGCCGAGCGCGCGAGATAGACCAGCCCCATGCCGCCGGCTCCCAGCCGTCCCAGCACCTCGAACGGCCCGATACGCCGCGGATCGTGCTGCGTCAGCTGATCCACCACTTGCCTGCCACCTCCCCGTACGAATCGCGCCACCACCTGTGCCCGCGATCGAAGTGCAGCGTCTCACCACCGCACCGCCGTGGCGGCACGCACCCCGATTCTTCCTGTCCGCGCCCCCGGTTGCGAACCGACCGACAAATAGGGTGTCCAGGTTTTCATACGACACAGAGGGTGGAAACGGCTCAGCGGTTCAGCGGTTCAGTGACTCAGCGGTGCAGCGGTTCAGCGGTTCAGTGACTCAGCGGTGCAGCAGTGCGAAGGACGCCCCCTGATTGTCGGTGACCACGGCCACCGTGCCGTAGGACGTCTCGAAGGGCGGAACCTGGACCCGGCCGCCGAGCCGGACCACCTCCTCCATGGCGGCCCCGGGGTCCTCGACGGCGAAGTGGACGAGGAAGTGCGGCGGCATCTCGGCGGGGAAGACGTCGGAGACCGGCGCGCGGCCGAAGTCGGGGTCGGCGTCCGGGCCGAACAGGGCGTCGTGGAAGAGACCGCCGTAGAAGGTGTTGGCCGCCTGGGTGTCCCGTGTGTACAGCTGCACCCAGGCGAAGGTGCCCGGCTCGTGGCGGCGCCCGAAGCCGGGGGTCCCGGTGCCCTGCCAGAGGGAGAACACCGCCCCCTCGGAGTCGGTGACGAGCGCGGTGACGCCCAGGTCGCCGAAGGGCACCGGCGGGGAGACGACCTGCCCGCCGGCCGCGCGGATCCGCCGGCACAGCGCCCCGGCGTCCGGGGTGGCGAAGGACACCGTCCACACGGTGGGCAGCCGGCCGTCCGTCTTGTGCGCGAGGGAGGCGACGGGGGCGCCGTCCTTCGACGCCCGCACGGTTCCCTGGGGCTGGTCCTCGAAGGTCCAGCCGAAGAGGTCGCCGTAGAACCGCTTGCCCGCCTCCACGTCGGGAAGCTGCGCGTCCACCCAGCAGGGGGTGCCCTCCGGGTACTCCGACGCCCTGTGCCCCGATGCCCTGTTTTCGGCCATGCCGCCAAAGTAACCGTGTCGCCCGCAGGCCGCAGACCAGGCACACCAGCTTCCACGGACCCGCACACCCCATTTGCAGTCGGCCGAATCGCGCTCGGATCACCCGTCGGTAAGCTGACGGCATGACAGGACAAGTGCGTACCGTCGACGGCCGCGTGGCCGGCCGGCGTGGGCAGGCGACCCGGCAGAAACTGCTCGACTGCCTCAGCGAGATGCTCAGCTCCTCCCCCTACCGGGACGTCAAAGTCATCGATGTCGCACGGAAGGCGGGCACCTCGCCCGCGACCTTCTACCAGTACTTCCCGGACGTCGAGGGCGCCGTCCTGGAGATCGCCGAGCGCATGGCCGCCGAGAGCGCAGGGCTGAGCGAGCTGCTGGAGGGCCGCTCCTGGGCGGGGAAGGCCGGCTGGCAGACGGCACAGGAACTCGTCGACGGTTTCCTGGAGTTCTGGCGGGCCAACGAGGCGATCCTGCGGGTCGTGGACCTCGGTGCGGCCGAGGGGGATAAACGTTTCTACAAGATCCGTATGAAGATCCTGAACTCCGTGAACAACTCGCTGGCGGACTCCGTCGCCGAGCTGCAGGCCAAGGGGCGGATCGACAAGGACGTGAACCCCGCGGCGATCGCCGGCTCGCTGGTCGCCATGCTCGCGGCCGTCGCCTCCCACCAGAAGGGTTTCTCCTCCTGGGGCGTGAAGCAGGCGGAACTCAAGCCGAACCTGGCCCTGTTGGTGCACCTGGGGGTCACCGGCAAGAAGCCGGCGAAGTAGGTGAAGTAGGTGAAGTAGGCGCCCGGCGGTCCATACCGGTGCGCGGTTCCTCAAGTCCTGTCAGACGGGCGGTGGTTCACTCCGGTGGGCCGCCGCCTGTCGCTTTCCGCGCGGTGTGAGGGAACGGGGAACACGGCACTGTCCGCCCGGCGTTGTGTTCCAGTGAGCCGATCGCAGGCCCGAGTGGCCCCGAGTGGCCCCGAGTGACCGAGTGAACGTCCGACGCACACGCCGCAGGAGGAACCCGGAATGGCCCTGACCCGCGAAGAGCGCGAACAGTTCCTGGCCGAACCGCACATCGCGGCGCTGGCGGTCGACGCGGGGGACGGCCGCGCCCCGCTCACCGTGCCGATCTGGTACCAGTACGCGCCCGGCGGCGACGTATGGATCATGACCGGCCTGGACTCGCGCAAGAACCTGCTCATCGGCGCGGCGGGGCGGTTCTCGCTCATGGTCGACCGCCTCGAACCCACCATCCGTTACGTCTCGGTCGAGGGGCCGGTGCTCGACACCACCCCGGCCACGATCGAGCGACTGCGGGAGATCTCCGCACGCTATCTGCCGGCCGGCAAGGTCGAGGAGTACGTCGACTTCTCCTGGAAGAACCACGGCGAGCAGGTCGTCGTGCGGATGCGGCCCGAGCGGTGGGTGTCGTCGGACCTCGGGTCCGTGTGAGCCCGCCGGACACCGGACAATCGGTGCATGGAACCCGATCTTCATGAACTGCTGAGGTCGCTGCGGGTGTGGGACCCGCAGGTCACCGACCTGCCGGCGTTCGACCCGGCCGCCGCGCCCGCCGAACCGCTGCCGCTGTTCACCCGGTGGTTCGCCGAGGCCGTGGCGGCCGGCCAGGCCGAACCGCACACCATGTCCCTGGCCACGGCGGACGCGCGCGGGCTGCCGGACGTACGGATCGTGATGCTGCACGGCGCGGACGACGACGGCTGGTCCTTCGCCACCCACGCGCACAGCCGCAAGGGCGGCCACCTCGCCGCACGCCCGTACGCCGCGCTGGCCTTCTACTGGCCGGTGCTGGGCCGCCAGGTGCGGGTACGCGGACCCGTCGAGACGGCCCCGGCCGAGGAGGCACAGGCGGACCTGCACGCCCGCTCCACCGGTGCACTGGCGGCCGCGCTGACCGGCAGGCAGAGCGAGGTCCTCGGGTCACCGGAGGACCTGGCACGAGCCTCGGAGGCGGCATGGCAACAAGCACAGCACGCACCGGACACCCCGGCCCCGTCCTGGACCCTGTACCGGCTACGGGCGGACGAGGTGGAGTTCTTCCAGGGCGAGCCCCGACGACGACACGTACGACTCCGCTACCGCCGCGGGGCGGAGGACTGGGTCAGGGAATCGCTGTGGCCGTGAGGGCGGACTCCGGGCCGGTCGCGACACAGCCGTCACGGAACGCACCACGACGGCACGCACGGCTCCACACCGACAGAGAACCCAGAACCGAGTCAGACAGTCCCCGCCGCCGTGAACGACGGACTCCGGACCGGTCACGACACAGCCGCCACGGAACGCACCACGACGGCACGCACGGCTCCACACCGGCGGAGAGTCCAGGGCCGGGCAGGGTCAGGGAGTCCCTGTCGCCGTGAGGACGGGCTCCGGGTCGGTGGCGAGGCGGGCGTGCAGGTGGGCGTCGCGGAAGGTGTCGTGGCGGCCTGCCTCGAAGATCGCGCCGCGCATCGTCCCCTCGTGGCGGAACCCGCAGCGCTCGGCGACCCGGCAGGACGCCTCGTGTCCGACGGCGTGGTCCAGCTCCAGCCGGTGCAGGGCGAGTTCGGTGAGCGCCCAGTGGGCGGTGAGCAGCAGCGCCCGGGTGGCGACGCCCCGGCCGCGTGCCTCGGGGAGCACCCAGTAGCCTGCCGTACCGCGCCGCAGCGCCGGATGGATATCGGCGAGGCCGACGTGCCCCAGGACCGTACCGCTGCCGGCGTCGGCTATCCGGAAGGACGCCCCCGTGCCGTCCGCGTCGCGCCGCGCGCCCCGGCGCAGCGACTCCCGGGCACTGTCCGCATCGGTGACCGGCCGGATCGGAGTGTTCCAGCGCTGGAACTCCGGGTCCGTGAGGCCCCGCAGCCACGCCTCCGCATCGGCTCGGGACTCCGGGTCCCAGGGACGCAGCCGCAGGCCGTGGCCGCGCAGTTCGGGAAGTGACCGGGACGGGGCGTGCTCGCGTGAGGAGGACATGGGGACATTCAAACTCGCAATCCCCTCACGCGTGATCAATCCGCAACCAATTCCGGTCTTGACCGATACCCATCAACCAGGGGCGTGATTACGCTCGCGCTCATGGCCGACTCCTCCGACTCCTCCACGTCCGCGCAGCCCACCGCGCCGAACCGGACGGACCGCCCCGTCTACGTCATCGGCGGCGGTCCGGGCGGACTCGCCGTCGCGTACGCCCTGCGCGCCCGGGGGGTGCGGGCCGTCGTCCTGGAGCGCTCCGGCCGCGTGGGGGACTCCTGGCGGCGCCACTACGACCGGCTGCACCTGCACACCACCCGGCGCCTGTCCGCACTGCCCGGGCTGCCGATGCCGCGCCGGTTCGGGCGGTGGCCGGCCCGCGACGACGTGGTCCGGTACCTGGAGAAGTACGCCGAGCACCACCGCCTGGAGATCGTCACCGGTGTCGGGGTCTCCCGGGTCGAGCGCACCCCCGACGGCACCGGCTGGCTGCTGCACGCCACCGGGGGCCGCGAACTGACCGGTGCGGCGGTCGTCGTCGCGACGGGCTTCAACCACACGCCCCGCGTCCCCGACTGGCCCGGCCGGGACACGTACACCGGCGAGTTCCTGCACGCGTCCGAGTACCGCGACGCGAAGCCCTTCGCCGGCCGGGACGTGCTGGTCGTGGGCGTCGGCAACACGGGTGCCGAGATCGCCGTGGACCTGGTGGAGGGGGGCGCCTCCCGGGTGCGCCTCGCGGTGCGCACCCCTCCGCACATCGTGCGCCGCTCGACCGCGGGCTGGCCCGCGCAGTACTCGGGGGTCCTGGTACGCCGGCTGCCGGTCGGCCTCGTCGACCGGCTGTGCCGGGTCCAGGCGAGGGTGGCGCTGCCGGACCTGTCGGACCGGGGGCTTCCGCGTCCCGACTCCGGGCTCTACAGCCGGGTGCGGGAGGGGGCCATCCCCGTGCAGGACGTCGGTCTCGTCGACGCCGTGCGCAAGGGGGCGGTGGAGGTCGTGGCCGCGGTGGAGGGTTTCGAGGAGGGCAAGGTCGTCCTGGCGGACGGCGATCGTGTCGGTCCGGACGCGGTCGTGGCGGCCACGGGTTATGTGCGCGGTCTGGAGGGGCTGGTCGGCGGGCTCGGTGTCCTCGACGACCGTGGCAGGCCGGTCGTCCACGGCGCCCGCACCCCGGCCGACGCGCCCGGCCTCTACTTCACGGGGTTCACCAATCCGATCAGTGGCAATCTTCGTGAACTGGCGCTGGACGCGCGGCGGATCGCCCGGGCGGTGGCCCGCGCGGGGGGAGTCTCCCGACTCCCCGCGTGACTGGGGCTGGGCGGGGGGCCGCGCAGCCCGGCGATTGCGGGGTGTCGCCGCGCCCACCCGTGCCGCCCCGGGGGTACCTCCCAGGCCCTTCAGGCACTGGGGGAGGCACGGCTGCCCGCAGTTACGCGGACTGCCGAGCCCCCGGCCGGCGCCGGATCACCAGTGCCATCAGCGCCGCCGCCGCGCACAGCGCCCCCGACGCGATCCAGACCACGTCGTACGACCCGAACCTGTCCCGCGCGACACCCCCGAGGAAGGCGACGACAGCCGCGCCCACCTGGTGCGAGGCCAGCACCCACCCGAACACGATCGGACTGTCCTCGCCGTAGTGCTCACGGCACAGCGCGAGCGTCGGCGGCACGGTGGCGACCCAGTCCAGCCCGTAGAAGACGATGAAGAACAGCATCGGCGGATGCACACTCGGCGCCAGCAGGATCGGCAGGAACAGCAGCGAGATCCCCCGCAGCGCGTAGTACACCGCGAGCAGCCGGCGCGCGTCGAAGCGGTCGGTGAACCATCCGGACGCCACCGTCCCGACGACGTCGAAGACGCCGATGACGGCCAGCAGGGACGCCGCGGTCGTGATCGGCATGCCGTGGTCGTGGGACGCGGGCACGAAGTGGGTCTGGATCAATCCGTTGGTCGAGGCGCCGCAGATCGCGAAGGTCCCGGCGAGCAGCCAGAACGGCCCCGTCCGCACCGCCGAGAACAGCACGGTCAGCGCACGCCGGGCAGCCCCCGGAACAGGCTCCGGCTTCGGCACGAACTCCTTGGCCCCGTAAGGCTTCACACCCACGTCGGCCGGATGGTCGTGCAGCAGCAGCCAGACGAACGGGACGACGGCCAGCGCGGCGAGCGCCACGGTGACGGCCGCCGGCCGCCATTCGTACCGCGAGACGATCCAGGACAGCAGCGGCAGGAAGATCAGCTGCCCGGAGGCGGACGCGGCGGTGAGGATGCCGGTGACCAGGCCCCGGCGCTCGGTGAACCAGCGGTTGGTGACGGTCGCGGCGAAGGCCAGCGCCATGGAACCGGAACCGAGCCCCACCAGCAGGCCCCAGCACAGCAGCAGTTGCCAGGCCGCCGTCATCCACACCGTCAGGCCCGAGCCGAGCGCGATCACGCTGAGGGCGACCGCGACCACCTTCCGGATGCCGTAGCGGTCCATCAGCGCCGCCGCGAACGGCGCGGTGAGGCCGTACAGCGCGAGGTTCACGGAGACCGCCGCGCCGATGGTCCCGCGCGACCAGCCGAACTCCGCGTGCAGCGGGTCGATGAACAGGCCCGGTACGGAGCGGAAGGCGGCGGCACCGATGATCGTCACGAAGGTGACGGCGGCGACGAACCACGCGCGGTGCACACGGACGCGGGTCGGCTTCGGGCCGCTCGCGGGCGGCTCCACGACGGCGGCTGTCTCGCTTGTCTGGGTCACGCCATAGAGCTTCCGGGATCGGGCCCGCCGCAACGAGTGGCCCGAAGGACAGCATTCGTTAGGATCGGGCCATGGATCCGGTCGAGCCCTCCCCCGCGTCCGCCGACTTCCGGCCCCACCGCGTCGTCGTCCTCGCCCTCGACGGGCTGCTCCCCTTCGAGCTCGGCATCCCGCACCGCATCTTCGGCCGCCCGAAGGACGGGCGGGGGCGGCACCTGTACGAGGTGATCACCTGCTCGGTCCGGCCGCCCGGGCCGGTGGAGACCGACGCCGACTTCGCCGTCCACGTCGCCCACGGCCCCGAGGCCCTCACCAGCGCCGACACGGTGATCGTGCCGGCTTCCTACGAGCTCGGCCCGGTGTTCGAGCGGGGTGAGCTGACCGACGAACTGGCCGCCGCCCTCGCCCGTATCCGCCCCGGCACCCGGCTCGCCTCCATCTGCACCGGCGTGTACGTCCTCGCCGCCGCCGGGTATCTCGACGGCCGGCCCGCCACCACCCACTGGGCCGACGCCGAACGGCTCCAGCGGCTGTTCCCGCGGATCGAGGTCGACCCGGACGTGCTGTTCGTCGACGACGGAGACATCCTGACCTCGGCGGGCGTCGCGGCCGGGATCGACCTGTGCCTGCACATCGTGCGGCGCGACCACGGCACCGTCGTGGCCAACGAGGTGGCCCGCCGTACGGTCGTACCGCCGCACCGGGACGGCGGGCAGGCGCAGTACATCGAGCGGCCGGTGCCCGATCCGCAGCAGTCCTCCACGAGCGGTGCCCGCGCGTGGGCGCTGGGCCGACTGCACGAGCCGATCCAGTTGCGCGACATGGCCGCGCGGGAGGCGATGTCGGTACGCACCTTCACGCGCCGCTTCCGGGAGGAGTCCGGTGTCAGTCCGGGGCAGTGGCTGACCCGGCAGCGGGTGGAGCGGGCCCGGCATCTGCTGGAGTCCACCGACCTGTCCGTGGACCAGGTGGCCCGAGACGCCGGTTTCGGCACGGCCCAGTCGATGCGGCAGCACCTCCAGGCGGCGCTGGGGGTGACCCCGACGGCGTACCGGCGGACCTTCCGGGCCGGGACGGCCGCGTCGGTCTGAGGGTGAGCGGGAGGCCGCCCACAGGCTGTGGAGAACCCGGGCCCCTGCCGGCGGTGGCGGTGCGGCGCTGTCCGCCCCGAGCACGGCAGCGCCGCACCGCTCTTCGGCTTCGGCGCTCCCGCCCGGGTTCCCCTCGGCCCTGAGGGAACCGACGCCGAATCACGACCCACACTCGTCGAGGGCTCCCGTCGTCGAGCCCTCGCCGTCCCCTCGCGGCGAATCGCTGACGAACAGAGTGATCAAACGGTCACGGCACGTCAACACCGATTCAGGTGACAATGACCCGCTTGGGGCATATGCCCTGTTCGCCGACACCGCGCACAGAAGCACACCCGGCGCACCCCACCACACCCCCACCCGCCGGCCCGACCTCCCGTGCACCCATGCACCTGCGAAGACGTGGGCAACCGGGCAACGAGGGACGCGGACAACCCCCTAGGGGCGCGGGGAACCGCGCGATCAACCACAACGAACCCGCACCCGCCGCCCCGCGCGTACTCACACCGCTTCGTAAGCCAGCCCACCACACGCCGACGCCCCGTCGGACACCTGCCCGCAGCGATCCAGCTCGCACCAGATCCGCTTGCCGGCCCCCTCCGCACTCCACCCCCACCGGTCCGCCAGCCCGTCCACCAGCGCGAGCCCGCGCCCACCCGTCGCCTCGCCGTCCACACAGCGCGGCACCGGCGCCCGTTCGCTGCGGTCGGCCACCTCCAGGCGGACGGTGGCCTCCTCGGCGTCCTCCCCCGGCAGGGAGAGCCGCAGCACGGCCGGACAGCCGGTGTGCACCACGGCGTTGGTGACGAGCTCCGAGACGAGCAGGATCAGGGTCTCGGCGAGCGGTTCGTCGGCTCCTATGCCCGAACCGGCCAGCCGCGAACGGGCCCACCGACGGGCCCGTCCCACCTCAGCGGGGTCGGGCCGGATCTCCAGCTGCACTTGAAGCACCTGCACCGCTCACACCATCCGAACCGGCGGACACTTGGACTCGCGCCTCACGAGGGCCACGATCGTAGCCATTTTCTGCATGGCCAGAACAACGGCCGGGAGAGGGGTCACGGAACGTGAATCCCTTGTGGGACAGCATGGTTGACGTACAGTCACCCCAACAAGCGCTTCGGGCATATTCCAGCGCGAAGGAGTACACGTACGGCATACTGTGCGACGCTCGCCGCGGGAAGTCGAACGGGCGTCGGCGTTTCGCCTGGCCACCCGGCGGGAAGTCGCAGGCACCGGCCGGTACGGAGTCGCCTCGGGGGCGACTCCGGCGCGGTGCGTACGCGGGACCACTCGCATCCCACACAAGGTACCGGAGCGGACGCCCGACTCCGGGCCGTGACGAGTGCCGCACAGGACACAAGCCGGTATCAACCCTCCGTGATCATGAAAATGCCACGATCCGTGACATCCACGCGGAGGCGTTCCACCGGGGCCACCGGGGCCACCACGGCCGTCAGGGCCACCGGAGCTACTCGGGGACGGTGAAGTAGCGGGCGAAGGACCGGACGATCTCCTCCTCGCCGATCCTGCCGTCGCCGTCCGAGTCCAGCGCGGCGGCGGCCGTACGGGCGAGGTCCTCGGGGACGCCGAGCACCTTGAGGACCCGCGCGGTGTCCTCGACGCCGGCCGTGCCGTCCCCTCCGGTGCCGGCGACGGCGAGCGCCGCGTGCAGGAAGGGGCGGGCGATCTCGGCGAACCGGTCCGGGTTGTCCCGCAGCCGCTTGACCGCGCCGTTCACGAACTCCTCGCGCGTGATGCGCTGGTCGCCGTCGCGGTCCGCGATCCCCGCCATGCCCTGCCAGAACGCCTCCGCGCCGATGTACAGGGCCTGGCCCCGGTCGGAGCGGGCCGCGGTGCCGAACTCGGCGAGCAGCGCCTTGGCCGCTCCGCTGAAGTCCTCGCGGTCGATGTAGCCGTTGCCGTCCTGGTCGAAGCCCGCGAAGCGGGCCGCGATCCTGCGCTCGTACTCGCTGGTGACCATGTCTCTCAGGCCGCCTTAGGTCAGTGGGTCGTCTCGCTGGGAGCGTACGTGGTGGAGGACCTCCGGGGAGCCGGAAAACGACGCCTGGACCAAGACCGGGGGAATAACGGGACAAGCGTGTGACACGTGCGAGCGCCCGCGCGTGGCGTCACGCCGACAGCGGGCGGGAGTCCTCGTCGACCGCGGAGGGGACGTCCGGGTGGATCTCGAAGAGCCGGCGGACCCCGAGGGCGCCGAGCACCTTGTTGACGTGACTGCCGTCGGCGGCCCCCCGCGCGGGGAGGATCAGCCGCAGGCTGCCCTGGCAGGAGCGGAGCAGCCGGCGGGAGGCTATGAGCACGCCGACCCCGCTGGAGTCGCAGAACCACACCTCGGAGAGGTCGAGGACGAGGCTGTGCCTGCCCTCGGCCACCACGTCGTGCACCCGCTGGCGCAGCACCGGGGACGTCACCAGGTCCAGTTCGCCCGAGACCCGGAGCACGGCCCACTCGCCGTGCTCCTTGTCGGTCACTTTGAAGGTCACCACCACGCCCCTCGCTCGCCGATCGCCCACCGAAACGGAAGCAGTCCCTACGCTTCCTTGCAGCGCGGCTGCCCACCGGCCGTTCCCTGAAACGCGAGCCGAGAAACGGATACCGAACAGAAAGGGCTTATTTTAGTCGCCTTCGATCTGATTCGATCGGTTCCGATCGGTGCGGAGGTGCGCAGGTGCGACCCGAACGGTGTCCGACGTGGGCGGGCGGCCCCTTACCACCTGCGGCTCTTCCAGGGGCGCACATTGCCATAAAGGGGCGTGCGCCCTCCTGCGCGCCGACTACATTCTTGGGGTCGCAGGCCACACCGGAACCGGGCACCGACCGACCCGGGACCGGGAAGGAACAGGGGGTGAGGGGCCGCATGCCGACAACGGACGTACCGCCCCGCTGGGACCGCAGGATGCAGCAGCGGCTCGCGCGCGGGGAGGCGGCGGCCCTCGGTGAGCTCTACGACCGGTTCGCCTCGCTCGTGCACGGCCTCGCCCACCGCGTCGTCGGCGACGAACACGCCGCCGACGCCGTCACCCGTGACGTCTTCGCCCACGTCTGGGAACACCCGGGCTCCTACGACCCCGCGCAGGAGCCCCTGCGCACCTGGCTCGCCGAGCTGACCAGCCGGCTGGCCGTACGGCGGCTGCGCACCACGGAGACCGCGGCGCTCGCCCGCGGCGGCCCCGGCACCACGGAGGACCTGGAGCGCACGGTGCGGCACGCCTCGGTGGCGGCCCGCGCCGACTACATCGTCCAGTCCATGCCGGCGCCGCTGCGGGCCGCACTGGAGCTGGCGTACTTCCAGCGCCGGGACTACCGCCAGACCGCCGCCGACCTGGGCGTCACCGACGACGAGGCCCGCCGCCGGCTCCGCCTCGGCCTGCAGTTGCTGGCCACCGCGCACGACACCGGGGCCCCGGGCGAACCGCCCGGGATCGGGGGCGCCGCGTGAGCGAGCACCGTGCCGGACCGCTCGTGCTGGAGCACCACGTGCTGAAGTCGCTGCTGGGTGCCTGGGCGCTGGCCGCCTGCGCGCAGGCGGAGGCGGACGCCGTCGAGGAGCACCTCGGCGCCTGCGGGCCCTGCGCGGACGAGGCGCTGCGGCTGCGCGAGGCGGTCGGTCTGCTCCAGCGGCCCGAGAGCCTGGACCTGGACCCCGGCCTGCGCACCCGCGTCCTGGAGTCCTGCCTGGAGCGGCGCCCGCCCCGCGTCCCCGTGCCGGAGTGGGCCGCCGCGTACGACGCCGAGACCGCGCGGCTGGACGCGCTGCTCCAGGACTTCGGCGACTCCGAGTGGCACGCGCCGGTGCGGCTGCGCTGGTACGAGTCCGACGAGGCGAGCAGCCGCCGTACCACCGTCGCCGGGGTCATCGCGCACCTGCTGACGGTCGACGGGCTGGTCGCGGTCGCCCTCGGCCTCGACGACCCGCTCGGCGACGCCACGGCCGCCCGGCCCACCCCGTCGGACCGCACCGAGGCGTACTGGCGGGCCGCCCGCTTCCCGCCCACCCGCTCGGTGCGGGCGCCCTGGCGGGAGCAGAGCCACGACCTCGTGCGGACGGTGTCCTTCACGGGCGGCGGCACCGGGCGACTGCCGGTGTCGTACGGCGACTACGAACTGCCGTTGCACGACGCGATGCTGGACCGGGCCTTCGAGTGCTGGGTGCACGCGGAGGACATCGCCGAGGCGGTGGACTACCCGTACGACCCGCCCTCCGGGCGGCATCTGCACCGCATCGTCGACCTGGCCGCGCGGATGCTGCCGGCCGTCCTCGAACACCGCCGGCTGCACGGGCTGGCCTCCCCCGTGGAGCGGCACCTGGTCGCCGCCGGGGAGCCGGGGCGCAGCCTGCGGCTGGAGATCGAGGGGTCCGGCGGAGGCGAGTGGCTGATCCCACTGGACTCGCCGGCGGCGAAGGGGTCGGCCGAGCACGAGGTGGCGCATGTCGCGCTGGACGGGGCGGAGTTCTGCAGGCTCGCGGCGGGGCATGTGTCGCCGCGCGAGGCCGCGGTGGGGCAGGTCGGAGACCGTGACGCCATCAGGGACGTGCTGTTCGCGGCGGCGAGCATGAGCCGGATGTAGGGACGAGTTCCGTCTCGTCGGCGGGCGCGGGTGCGTGGGGGTTGTTCGCGCGGTTCCCCGCGCCCCTGTAGGGACGCGGGGTGGACGTACCTGGTGGACGTACCTATAGGGGCGCGGGGAACCGCGCGATCGGCCGCAGACCACCCGCAGTCGCCACCGAGCCGGAACCCCCGGGCCCTCAGGCGAAAACGACCGTCCTCCGCCCGTTCAGGAGAATCCTCCGCTCCGCGTGCCACTTCACCGCCCGTGCCAGCGCCTGGCACTCCACGTCCCGCCCGATCGCGACGAGCCCCTCGGGCGTGACATCGTGCCCCACCCGCTCGACCTCCTGCTCGATGATCGGCCCCTCGTCGAGATCGGCGGTGACATAGTGCGCGGTCGCGCCGATCAGCTTCACTCCCCGCGCGTGCGCCTGGTGGTACGGCTTCGCGCCCTTGAAGCTCGGCAGGAAGGAGTGGTGGATGTTGATGATCCGCCCGGAGAGCTGCTTGCACAGGTCGTCCGAGAGGACCTGCATGTAGCGGGCGAGGACGACGAGTTCGACGTCGTCCTCGCGCACGATCTCCAGCAGCCGGGCCTCGGCCTCCGGCTTGCCGTCCTTCGGCACCGGGATGTGGTGGAAGGGAATGTTGTACGAAGCCACCAGTTCGGCGAAGTCGGTGTGATTGGACACCACGCCGGCGATCTCCACCGGCAGCGCGCCGGTCCGCGCGCGGAACAGCAGATCGTTCAGGCAGTGCCCGAACCGGCTGACCATGAGCAGGATGCGCATCTTCTCGTCGGCCCGGTTGATCTGCCAGTCCATGTGGAAGGAGTCACCGATCGCCGCGAAGCTCGCCCGCAGCTTCTCCACGGTCACCGGGGCGTCCGCCGAGAAGTGGACGCGCATGAAGAACAGACCCGTGTCGTGGTCGCCGAACTGCTGGCTGTCCTCGATGTTGCAGCCGGTCATGAAGAGGTAGCTCGACACGGCGTGCACGATGCCCTGCTTGTCGGGGCAGGACAGGGTGAGGACGTACTGGTCGGCGGGGGCCGCGACTCGGGTGGACTGCTCGCTCATGCAGAAAAGGGTCCCACACGCGCGGTCACGGCCGGCCGACCGTTCCGCTACGCGGACCGCGTCACGATCCGCAGCACCTCGAGGGTGCTCGGCGGCGCGTCGGGGTCGTCGCCGTCGCTCGCCGCCATCCGCACGTGCGCGTCCCGCGCGGCCCGTACCGCCTCCGGCCACCCCTCGTGCTCAAGGTAGGCGGCCACCGGCGCGTCCGGGCCGACCTGGTGCATGATCCGCAGCACGCGCAGCACCGCGGTGTCGACGAGCGCCGCCTCCTGGGAGTCGCGGAAGATCGTGCCGACGTACTTCTCGGCGGAC
Organism: Streptomyces sp. CB02400; assembly: GCF_001905725.1. Taxonomy (GTDB): domain Bacteria; phylum Actinomycetota; class Actinomycetes; order Streptomycetales; family Streptomycetaceae; genus Streptomyces; species Streptomyces atrovirens. The sequence goes on along the minus strand of NZ_LIWB01000008.1, from coordinate 276,017 downwards.
CAGTTGTCCAGCCAGGTGTCCTCGACCAGCCGGTAGACGGCGTCGGTGACGTCGCCGTAGCCGTCGACCCCGGCCAGCCAGACGCCCCGCTGGAAGGCGGGGTCGGAGAGCATGTGCAGCGCGGAGCGCACATTGCTGCGCCAGCGCCACCACGGCATGTCGTTGAGTGGCATGCCGCCCATGGTGGAGGAGCGACGGCCGCGACGGGAAGAGTTCTCCGAACCTTGCACGATCGTCGATCGTACGTTTCCGCGCCACATGAGTCATACGGGACCCCGCAATTCACCTCGGCGTCACCGTCCGTTGACCAAGGGTCACTCCGGGGTTGGCCGTGTGGCGGAATCGTGCGGGGACATGACCGGCAGGCGACGCATCCGCAGCATTCTCCTCCCCCGCCTCCTCCACCGGCCCGTCAGGGCCCGCGCCCTGACCACGGGCGCGCTGGTGGCGTGCGCGTCGCTCGCCGCCGGGTGCGGGATCGTCCCCGGTGCCACGGGGGGCTCCGGGGACGACGGCCCCATCACCGTGATGACGTGGGCGCCCCAGGACACCAAGGCCACCAACAAGCCCGGGATGCCCGCGTTCGCCGAAGCGTACGCCCGCTGGATCAACTCCCAGGGCGGTATCAACGGCCGCCGGCTCACCGTACTGACCTGCAACGACAAGAACGACACCGTGGCCGCCGCGCGGTGCGCCCGGCGCGCGGTGCAGGAGAACGCCGTCGCGGTCGTCGGCTCCTACAGCCAGTACGCCGACTCCTTCATGCCCACCCTGGAGGGTGCCGGAATCCCGTACATCGGCGGTTACGGCATCACCAACAACGAGTTCACCAGCCCGCTGTCCTATCCCGTCAACGGCGGCCAGCCGGTGCTGCTGGCCGGTCTCGGCCGCACCCTGGCCGACGGCTGCGGGCCGGTCACCCTGATCCGGCCCGACACCATCGTGGGCGACCAGCTCCCCCCGCTGCTCGACTCGGGCCTGGCGGCGGGCGGGCACGCGCGCTCCGGTGACCAGCGGGCGGCGGAGGACGCCACCTCGTACGAGAACCAGGCGCGGCAGGCCCTGGAGCGCGCCACCGCGGACACGGCCGAGCGGGGCTGTGTGGTGCCCGCCCTCGGCGACCGCACGGGCACCTTCATGGACTCCTTCCGGCGGGCCCGCGCCGACTATCCCGAGGTGCGCACCGCGACCGTGCTGGGCAGCGTCGACCAGAGCACGATCGACGCGTCCGGCGGGGCGTCGGGGCCGTACGAGGGGGCGTACGTCACCGGCTGGTACCCGTCGGCGAGCGACCCGCTCTGGGACCCGATGAAGAAGGTGATCAAGAAGGAGGCGTTCGGCGACAACCGGATCGACGCCGCGGACGCCGGGGTGCAGACCACCTGGATCGCCTACACCGTGTTCAAGCAGGTCGTCGAGTCGCTGGGCGACGGCGAGGTGAGCGCCGACACGGTGAGCGGGGCGCTGGACGGCGGGCTGAAGGTCACCACGGGCGGGCTCACCCCCACCCTGCGGTGGAACTTCCAGGACGAGCTCGCCGCCGTCGGTTTCCCCCGCCTGGTCAACGCGAACGTGACCCTGCAAGTGGTCCAGGACGGCCGGCTGGTCGCGGCTCGCAAGGGCTTCACCGATGTGACGAAGACGCTGCGGGACGCGGATCTGGGCTGACACCCGCGGTCGCGCCCGGGCGTCCGGGCGCGACCGCGGGTCCCCGGTGCCCGGTCAGAGCTGGGTCGGCTGGCGCTCGGTCAGGCCGTACTGCTTGGCGATCTCGTTCCACTCCTTGGCGGCCGTCTTCTTCTCGGCGGTCGCCGTGCCACTGGCCCGGTTGCCGGCCTGGGTCTGGCCGGTCGACCGGGCCTGGCCCTTCTTGCACAGCTTCTTGTTGCCGGCGACCTGGTCGGCCCAGGCGGCGTAGTGGTTGTCGGCCGACGCCGACGCCTGCCACGCCTTGGTGAGCGCGGTGGTCAGCGCCTGGTGGTCGGGCAGCTTGTCCACGGACAGGCCGGAGAGGTCGGTCACGAGCTGGTTGCGCTGTCCGGCCGCTTCCCGCAGGTCCTCGGCCGCCTGGCCGAGGTCGCGGCAGGCCTTCACGTCGGCGACCGCGTTGATCACGGCGGTGCGGCTGTTACCGCTGTGGGCCAGCAGCTTGTCCAGCTCGACGGCCTGCTCACGGGCGGGGTCGACGGACGGCGAGGCGGAGGCCTCCACGCTCGCGGGCGCGGTCGCGGACACGTTCTGGTTGTCGCCGCCGCCGTCGTCGTCGCCGCCCGGGCTGCCGAGCAGCGCGCCCGCGCCGACGCCGAGGACGGCGATACCGACGCCGACCGCCGCGATGAGCGGCACGCGTGAGCCGGTACGGCCACCGCCGCGTCCGCCCCGGCCGCCGGTCGGGACGGCGGGGCCGGCCGGGCCGGGCGGGGTGTGGGCGGGCGGGCCGTAGTCGACGCGCGGGAGCTGCTGGGTGGACCCGGCCGGTCCTGCGGCGTCGTCGCGGAAGAGGTTGTCGAACTCGGCGGGCGGCTGCCGGTTGCCGTCACCGGGCGGCGGGGTGCCGTAGGGCTGCCCGGGGGGCTGGTCGGTGACGGGGGCGATGTACTGGGTGGCCTCGGCGTCGGGGCCACCTGCGGACGGCAGGTGTCCCGCGCCGGGCGCGTTCTGCGGGGGCATGCCCGGGTATCCGCCCGCCTCGGAGCCGTGGGCGGGCACCTCGGGCGGCAGCGCGCCCGGGCTCACCGGGGGTATGAGCTGCGTCGCCCCTTCGTCGCCGCCGGCGGCGGGCACCGGCGGCATGTACTGGGTGACCCCTTCCGACCCGTCGGGCGCGGCGGCCGGCGGGTAGTGGGGGGCGCCGTAGCCGTTCTGGGCGGGAGCGGCACCGTAAGGGCCGGCGTCCGCGGGCGGCGTCTGGGCTCCGGCCGCGTACGGTCCTGCGGCGCCGTGCGGAACGTTTCGGTGCGGGTCGGGCGGAGTCCCGCCGTATCCGGTGGCGGAGCCGTACGGGGCGGGCGGGCCGTTCGGGCCCGGGTGACCGCCGTATCCGGCGGACTCGGGCAGCGGCGCGGCACCGTTCGCGCCGTACGGCGGATGGCCGCCGTGGGTCTGCGCGCCCTCGGGCGGGAGCGGGCCGGGGCCGCCGCCGTGGGCCGGGGCGGGCGGGTTCTGCGCGCCCCACGGGGACGGCTCCGGGGCGCCCCACTGTCCGTCGGACGGGGACTGCCAGTCCTGGCCGGGCGGTGCCGGGTTCTGCTGCCCGGGGCCCCACGGTGTGCCCCAGGTCTGGCCGCCGGGCGGGGCCGAGGCGGGGAACTCTCCGCCGGGGGCGGCCGGTCCGGCCATCATGCCCGGCAGCAGGGGTTCACCACCGTCGGAGGGCAGCACGATGCCTTCGCGCGCGGGGCGCGCCGAGGGCTCCTCGCCCTGTCCACTCTGCGTCACCGGGACTCCTACCAATGGGGGACCTTGTGAATCGTCGGCTCACGCTACCGGGTCCCCGGAGCCCGGTGCCACGCAGCACAGGACCTGACCTCCTGCCCTGTGAGCGCGGTAACAAAACCGTGTCACCGTACGCCGCTTGCGTCACCCCCTTCGCCCCCGCCCGTCACGTCATGGACGTCACGCCGCCGTCTGGAGCTCCATCCGCGCCCCGAACTCCCGTACCACCGACTCCTCCCGGTACGGCTCGAGGCGCTGCTGGAGGTCCTCCAGGTACTCGGCGCCCCGGTTGGAGCGGAGCCCGCCCAGCAGCTCCACCGCCTTCAGGCCCGTACTGCAGGCCTGTTCGATCTCGCGCTGCTGCACCTGCGCGGTGGCCAGCAGCACGAGGCCGATCGCCCGCCGCCGCGCCCGCGACGCCGGATGCCCGTCCAGCGCCTGGCGGGCGCACCGCGCGGCGGCCTCCGCCTGGCCGAGGTCCCGGTGACAGTGCGCCAACTCGTCGGCCAGATAGGCCTCGTCGAAGTGCGCGATCCACACCGGGTCGTCGCCCGAGGCCGGATCGACGGCCTCCATGGCGCTCACCGCGCGCCCCGCCGCCGTCTGTGCGGCGTGCACGTCGCCCATCAGCGCGTGCCCGCGCGCCTCCGCCGCGTGGAACATCGCCTCCGCGCGGGGAGTCACGCGCCCCCGCGCGCCCTCCTGCGCCGCGCGCGCCAACTGCGCGATCTCACGCGGGTTTCCGAGCTGCGCGGCCAGGTGGCTCATGGAGGCGGCGAGCACGTACCCGCCGTATCCGCGGTCCCCGGCCGCCTGTGCCAGCCGCAGCGCCTGGATGTAGTAGCGCTGGGCGAGGCCCGGCTGCCCGGTGTCGACGGCCATGTACCCGGCGAGTTCGGTCAGCCGCGCGACCGCCGCGAACAGGTCGCGTCCCACGGCCTCGCGGTACGACCCCGCCAGCAGCCCCGAGACGACGCTGTTGAGGTAGTGGACCACGACCGGGCGTACGTGCCCGCTGCCGTACTGGTGGTCCAGGTCCACCAGCGCCTGCGTCATGGACCGTACGGCCGCCACGTCGGACTGTCCCACGCGGGGCCCGGCGGAGCGCGCCACCTGCCCGTCGGGCGCGGAGATCAGCCAGTCGCGGCTGGGCTCCACCAGCGCGGAGGCGGCGACGGAGGACCCGGACAGGAAGTCCCGTCGGCCCACGTCGCTGCGCCACAGCTCGCAGACCTGCTCGATGGCCCCCAGTACCGTCGGCGAGAACTGGAGGCCGACACCCGAGGCGAGGTTCTTGCCGTTGGCCATGCCGATCTCGTCGATCGTGACCGTACGGCCCAGTTTGCGGCCCAGTGCCTCCGCGATGATCGCCGGTGCCCGGCCCCGCGGCTGCTGTCCGCGCAGCCAGCGCGCCACCGACGTCTTGTCGTAGCGCAGGTCGAGGCCGTGCTCGGCGCCGCACATGTTGACCCTGCGGGCCAGCCCGGCGTTGGAGCATCCGGCTTCCTGGATGAGCGCCTGCAGCCGTTCGTTCGGCTGCCGCGCGACGAGAGGCCTTGCGGCCATGGCGTACCCCCTGAGGCTGCGGTGCCCTGCCACGCACCGAGTTGACGTGTCTTCCGCGGCCGTACGTCTCGCGTCCCGGCGACAAATACGGCCGGGAAGATCAATGCCCCGCTGAAGTACTGACAATGCGGGACATGTGAGGATTGCCGGGGTAACGGCGGATGCCGGCCCCCCTCCTGGTTACCCACCGGGGACGCGGATCCTCCCGCGCGCCCCCATGGATGCACCCATGCGCCCCGAGCACGGAACCGGTGCTCCTCCCCCGCGCATGCGCGCGGGCGTAACCCCTGGTGACGGCCGTAGTTGTGTTCATCGTGGAAGAGACGATCGTGGGCACCGACGCCGTACAGATCCCGAAGCAGCGCGGGGAATCGCTGCTGGACACCGCCGTTCGCTACGCCGAGGAGCGGCACTGGGACGTGTTCCCGGGCACCTGGCTGGAGTCCGTCGAGGGGGTGCAGCGCTGCTCGTGCGGTGACGCCGTGTGCCCCTCGCCCGGCGCGCACCCGGCCCGCCCGGACTGGGCGGCCCAGGCGACCGGCAGCGCGACCGTCGCCCGCCGGATGTGGCAGAAGCAGCCGGACGCGTCGATCCTGCTGCCCACCGGGCGGACGTTCGACGCGGTCTCCGTGCCGGAGACGGCGGGGTTCCTGGCGCTCGCGCGGATGGAGCGGATGGAGCTGACGCTGGGGCCGGTCACGGTGACGCCGGACCGTCGGATGGAGTTCTTCGTGCTGCCGGGGGCTTCGGCGAAGGTACCGGAGTTGCTGCGCAAGCTGGGGTGGTCGTCGTCGTCGCTCGACCTGGTGGTCCTCGGGGAGGGGGCGTATGTGGCCGCGCCGCCTACGCGGGTCGGGTGCCGGGGGGCTGTGCAGTGGGCCTGCCGGCCCACGGCTGTGAACCGGTGGTTGCCGGATGTGGAGGAATTGGTCTCGCCGTTGGCGTATGCGTGCGGCAGGGATCGCTAGGCGCGCCTATTGTCCTGCGGGGCTTGTGTTGTTTGGCGACCGCGGGTTCGTCGTGGCTTGTCGCGCCCACGCGGCGGAGCCGCATGTCGATACAGTCCCGCGCCCCTTCAGGCCAGATGTCCTCCCCGTAGCCTTCATTGCTGACGGAGGGAGACGTGGTGGGTGTCAGCGCCGTGCGTGTGCAAGGGCTCTGGAAGCGGTTCGGGGAGCAGGTTGCGGTCGGGGGGATCGATCTGGAGCTGCCCGCGGGGCGGTTCATCGGGCTGGTCGGGCCCAACGGGGCCGGGAAGACCACCACCTTGTCCATGGTGACCGGGCTGCTGCGGCCCGATCAGGGCACCGTCGAGATCGTCGGGCACGACGTGTGGCGGGATCCGGTGGAGGTCAAGGCCCGGATCGGGGTGCTGCCGGAGGGGCTGCGGCTGTTCGAGCGGCTATCGGGGCGTGAACTGCTCGCGTACACGGGGCGGTTGCGGGGGCTGCCCGGTGGCGAGGTCGACAAGCGGGCCACGCAGCTGCTCGACGTCCTCGATCTGGCCGGTGCCCAGCACAAGCTCGTCGTCGACTACTCGACCGGCATGCGCAAGAAGGCCGGGCTCGCCGCCGCCCTGCTGCACAATCCGGAAGTCCTCTTCCTGGACGAGCCGTTCGAGGGTGTCGACCCGGTCTCCGCGCAGACCATCCGGGGCGTTCTGGAGCGGTACACGGCGTCCGGCGCCACGGTCGTGTTCTCTTCCCACGTCATGGAGCTCGTCGAGTCGCTGTGCGACTGGGTGGCCGTGATGGCCGCCGGCCGGATCCGCGCCCATGGTCCGCTCGCCGAGGTGCGCGGGGACGCGCCCTCGCTGCAGCGGGCGTTCCTGGAGCTGGTCGGGGCGGACAGCCGGGACGCAGGTTCGGATCTGGACTGGCTGGGCGGGGGTTCCCGGTGAGCGCCGTGAGCACTCCCGCCGCCCTCACCTCCGTCTTCGTCCGGCTGAAACTGTCCCTGCTGCGCAACGGGCTGCGGCAGTCCGGCGGGCGGAAGGCCGCGTACATCGCCTCCGCCGTCGTCGTCCTGCTGTTCGCCGCGCTGCAACTGCTCGGGCTGATCGCACTGCGCGGCTCTGGCCATGTCGAGTCGCTGGTGGTGCTGCTCGTGGCGGTGCTGGGGCTCGGCTGGGCGGTGATGCCGCTGTTCTTCCCCGGAGGCGACGAGACCCTCGACCCGACCCGGCTGGTGATGCTGCCGCTGCGGCCGCGACCGCTGGTGCGGGCCCTGCTCGTGTCCTCGCTGGTCGGTATCGGGCCGCTGTTCACGCTGTGCCTGCTCACCGGTTCCGTGATCGCCGTCGCGCACGGCGGGGCGGCGTTCGCCGTGGGCGTCCTCGCCGTGCCGCTGGCGCTGCTGGTGTGCGTGGCGCTCGCGCGGGCGATGGCCGCCGCCAACGTACGGCTGCTCACCAGCCGCAAGGGCCGGGACCTCGCGGTGCTCAGCGGGCTGGTGATCGCCGTCGGGGCGCAGGTGGTCAACTTCGGGGCGCAGCGGCTGGGTTCCTCCGGTCTGGAGCAGCTCGACCCGGCGGCGGACGTGCTGCGGTGGTTCCCGCCGGCGTCGGCGGTCGCCGCGGTGCACACGGCGGGCGAGGGGGCGTACGGGGTCGCGCTGGCGCAACTGGCGCTGAGCGCGGCGGCGCTGGCGGGGCTGCTCGCGCTGTGGTCGCGGTCCCTGACGCGGCTGATGACCTCGCCGGACGGTTCCACCCTCCAGGCGGCCGGGGACACGGCGGTCCGCGACCGCGCGTCGACGGGCCTGTCCCGGCTGCTGCCGCCGGGCCGCACGGGTACGGCCATGGAGCGCAGCCTGCGCTACATCTGGCGTGATCCGAAGACGAAGGCCGCGTGGGTGACCTCGCTGGCGATCGGGCTGATCGTGCCGGTGTTCAACGCCTGGCAGGGCACCGGCTCGGTCTACTTCGCCTGTTTCGCCGCCGGGATGCTCGGCATCCAGATGTACAACCAGTTCGGGCAGGACACCTCGGCGTTCTGGATGGTCGCGATGACGATCTCGTCGACCGGGGACGCGTACGTCGAGCTGCGCGCCCGCGCGCTGGCGCTGCTGCTGGTCACCCTGCCGTACGCCACGCTCGTCACCGTGCTGACGACGGCGATGCTGGGCGACTGGGCGCGGCTGCCGGAGGCGCTGGGTCTGTCCTTCGCGCTGCTCGGCGCGATGCTCTCGACGGGCGCGTGGACCTCGGCCCGCTTCCCGTACTCCATCCCGCAGGAGGGCCACAAGAACGTCGCCCCGGGGCAGGTGGGGCTGGCCTGGATCTCCATCTTCGGCGGCATGGTCGCGGCGGCGGTGCTGTGCGTCCCGGTCATCGCCCTCACCATCTGGCTGAACATCGCCGGGGGCGGCGACGACTGGCTGTGGCTGCTGCTGCCGGTGGGCACGGCGTACGGCGCGGCCCTGACGTTCCTCGGCCTGCGGCTGGCGGCCCCACAGACGGCCCGCCGGCTGCCGGAGATCCTGACGGCGGTGAGCAAGGGGTGAGGATCGGGAGCGCCACCGGGGACGGCTGGAACGGTGCCGGTCGGGTCTCCCGCCGGTCGTAGGCGTCCAAGGAGGCGGGAGGTCCGCGCGGGAGGCCGGGTCCCGCGACGTGGCGGAGGGGATCGAGCACGTGGCATTCCGGCGCGCGGCCCGCGGCGGTCGCCGTGAGGGAGGCAGTGCACAGGGCTCCCCGCTGCGGCAAGGCGGTCCTCTGTCCCGGCGTGGCCACCACCCCCGGCCTGCGGGTTCCGGTGTGTTGATCCCCCGCACCACCCGGCGGGACGCCACCGGGCGGGACGCCTGGGCGTACCCCGTGGCGGGCCGCGCCGGGGAGCGGTGTCGCCGCGTTCCCGTCGCGGAGTGGGGTCAGCGGTCGTCCAGTGAGTCCAGGAAGGGTTCGATCGCCGTGAGCCAGGTCTCCGGCTGGTCGTAGTGGACCAGGTGGCCGGCGTCGGCGACCTCCGCGTACCGGCCGTGGGGCATGACGCGGACCATTTCCTGGGCCTCCGCGCGGCCGAGTTCGCCGTCGAGGCCGCGGACCACCAGGGCGGGGCAGCGCACCTGGGCCAGTTCCTCCCAGTGCGCGTCGAAGACCCAGGTCTCGCGGGAACGGAGCATCTGGTCCGGGTCGAACACCGGACGCCAGCCGTCCGGGGACTCGGCCATCACCTCGGCGTAGAACGCGCCGCGGGCCGGGTTGGGCCGCTCCACCCAGGGGTCGTCCTCGCCGAACCACTTGCGTACGTCGGCGAGCGTGGCGAACGGGACCGGCCAGGCCTTGAACCACTCCGCCCACTCGCGCTGCGAGGCGGCCCCGAGGGCGGAGGCCCGCATGTCGCAGATGACCAGCCCGCGCACCAGGTCGGGGCGTTTGGCGGCGAGTTGCCAGGCGGTCAGCGCGCCCATCGCGTGGCCGATGAGGACGGCGGGGCCGAGGCCGAGCTGTTCCAGGGCGGCCTCGGCGTCGTCGACGTAGGCGTCACGGGTGAAGGAGGCCTGCGGGGGCTTGTCGCTGCGGCCGTGGCCGCGCTGGTCGAGGGCGACCGCGCGGTACCGCCCGGAGAGCCGGCGGGCGGTGGACGCCCAGTGCGAGGCGCGGCCCATCAGGCCGTGCAGTAACAGCACACCGGGGGCGTTCTGCGCGGCGCTCTCCGCCGGGTCGGCCCCGTTCTTGGCCGGGTCGCCGAACTCCCAGGCGGCGAGCCGTACGCCGTCCGCCCCGGTCACGTCGATGCGTCGCGCCATGGTCCTGGCACCCCCCAAGCTCGCTGCCTGCCCGCTGCCTGTGTACTGGCCCTGCCTGTTGCCACTGCCCGCAGATTATCGAATGAAGATTCGAAAATGGCTTCTCGCCCGGCAACACCCCTCGTTCGAGTGACCCCCCGCGGGGATTGATCGCCGCGGCCCGGGGGAGATCTTCATCGGGAGGCGGACCGCTCGGGGAAAACGGTCCGAGGGGAATGACCCTGAGAGCTCGGGGCTCCGGGTCAGCACAGGGGAGGACAGGCCCCGGCGCCGTGCGGCGCCGGGGCTCCTCACGTGGTCACGGCACATCGTCCCGCCCCTCCCCTGCCGGGGTGACATCGCTGTCGGCCCGGCCAGAGCCACTCAGGTCATATGCCTCACGCGACAGCCTCGCACGCGGATCCGGTGAGCGCTGCGATTCGCCGCAGTGGATCTCGGATTCGGCGCGTTCACCCCTCACACCGGCGGGCGCGAACCGCCCGCCCGGCCACCCGGTGCCCCGTCCCACCGGCCGGTCGGTCAGGGCTTGGCGACGAACACGTGCGAGGCCACCTCCGACTCCAGCTCGGCCGCCTCGCCGCTGCTGCCCACCAGCACCCCGCCCGCCGACTCCGTCACGCTGACCACCGAACCGGGCTGCACGCCCGCCCGGCGCAGCGTGTACATGAGCTGCGCGTCCGTCTGGATCGGCTCGCCGATCCGGCGCACCACGACCGTCTTGCCCCCGGCGCCCGGGTCGAGGTCGGCCAGGGACACCATGCCCTCGTCCAGGAACGGGTCGGCCCCGTCCTTCTCGCCCAGCTCCTCCAGGCCCGGGATCGGATTGCCGTACGGCGACTCGGTGGGGTGCCTCAGCAGCTCCAGCACGCGACGCTCGACGGCCTCGCTCATCACGTGCTCCCAGCGACAGGCCTCGGCGTGGACCTGCTCCCACTCCAGGCCGATCACGTCGACCAGGAGACACTCGGCGAGGCGGTGCTTGCGCATCACGCGCGTGGCCAGCCGGCGGCCCTCGTCGGTGAGCTCCAGGTGCCGGTCGGGGGCGACGGACACGAGGCCGTCGCGCTCCATCCGCGCCACCGTCTGGCTGACCGTCGGCCCGCTCTGGTCGAGCCGCTCGGCGATCCGGGCGCGCATGGGGACCACACCTTCCTCCTCCAGCTCGAGGATGGTGCGGAGATACATCTCCGTGGTGTCGATCAGTCCGGACATACATGCCCCTCGATGAGATCTGCGGATGGCTCTGCCGGAGGCTGGACGGCTCACCGGCGCGTGCGCTGGCCCAGGAACCAATTCTGACGCATAGGACCGACAACCGGGCCGCGCAGTGGAAACGAGGGGCCGCACGGAGGGGAAACCCCGCCGTCGGGCGCCGTATTGACACGACACTGGTCCAGACCGCACGGTGATCCGCAACACTCCTGCACGAAGTGCCCGAAGGGATGCCGCATGAGCGACCGCACGCCGGCCGATCGGTTCCTCGACGCCGCGATCGACCTGCTGCAGCGGATCCGCGACGAGGAGGCCGAGTCCGTCGCGGCGGCGGGCACGCTGCTCGCCGACACGGTCGCGGGCGGCGGCCGGCTCTTCGCCTTCGGCGCCGGGCACTCCTCGCTGGCCGCGCAGGACCTCGTCTACCGGGCCGGCGGGCTCGCCCTGATGAACCTGCTCGCCGTGCCGGGGGTCGTCGGCGTCGACGTGATGCCGGCCACGCTGGGCTCCGCCCTGGAGCGGGTCGACGGCCTCGCGGGCGTCGTGCTCGACTCCTCACCCCTCCGCGCGGGCGACGCGCTGATCATCATCTCGCTGTCCGGGCGCAACGAGCTGCCCGTGGAGATGGCCGTGAAGGCCCGGGAACGGGGCGTACGGGTGATCGGCGTGACGTCGGTGGCGTACGCGGCGCAGACGACGTCCCGGCACTCCTCCGGGACGTTCCTGAAGGACCACTGCGATCTCGTGCTGGACTCCCGGATCGCGGTCGGTGACGCGGAGCTCACCCTCGACAACGTGCCGGCGCCCTTCGCTCCCGCGTCCACGGTGGTCACCACGGCGCTTCTGCAGTCCGTCATGGCCACGGCGGCGGCGGTTCTCGCCGACCGCGGCATCGAGCCTCCGCTCCTGCGCTCCGGCAACGTGGACGGCGGCCACGAATGGAACGCCCGCATCATGGACGAGTACGGCGACCGGATCTTCTACCGCCATTGATCTCGCCCCCGCCGCCCTTTCCCGTTCCCGAACCCGGGGCTCCGCCCCAGACCCCGCTCCTCAAACGCCGGAGAGGCTGAATCTCAGCCTCTCCGGCGTTTGAGGAGCGGGAGTTTTGGGGGCAGCACCCCCGGGTTCGGGAACGGGAAGGGGCGGCGGGGGCGAAAAACAAATGTCAGCGGTCGTCGCCGAGAAGCCCCGCCAGGTCCAGGGCCGTGGCGATGCGAACCGCCACATCCTCCGCGTACATCGCGTCGGAGCGCTCGAACGCGCTACGCCCCGCCCCCCGCAGAAACGTCACAGCACCAAGCGTCCGCCCCCGACTGCGCAACACCACGCACAAGGCGTGCACCGCATCCCCCGGCCACTGCCGCGCCAGCGCCCACGCCCGCGCCTCCTCGGCCCCCATGGAGCCGACATCCGCCCGCACCGTCCCGACCCGCTCCACACACTGCACCGCCGGATGCCCCTCCCCGTACCGCACCGGCAGCCCCGCCCGCCCGGCGAGCCTGCTCGGCCCCGGCGCACCGGACGGCGTGGCGGCGATCCGCACCAGCCGCACCCGTTCGACGCCCTCCGCACCGTCGGCCACCCGGTCGATCAGCGCGTGATCGGCGAACCCGGCCAGCGCGAAGTCCAGATGGACCGTCGCCGCCTCCGCCGGGTCCTCGCACTCCGCCGCCGCGCGCGCCGCGCGGTGCAGCTGCTGCGCGCGGAACCGCAGCAGCGACGCCTCCTGCTCGCCCTGCCGGGCCTCGGTCACGTCCTGGAACAGCCAGCCGACCCCGAGCGGCACCGGCTCCTCCGCCAGCGGTGACGCCAGCCGCACGAACCCGCTCCGCCAGCACCGCCGCCGCTCGCCCTCCGGCGTGCGCACACTCACCCACAGCTCGGCCGGCGCGGGCGGCGCGCCCTCCGCGAGGACATGGGTGAGCGCGCTCTCCAGCTCCTCCACGCCCTGCGCCAGCAGCTCCCCCAGCGGCCGGCCCAGTACGGACGTACGCCCCGCCCCCAGCGCCCGCGCGGCGTGCGCGTTCACCACCGCGGGCCGCAGATCCGCGTCGACCAGGACGACACCCCAGCTCGCGTCCTCCAGCAGCGCCTCGCTCAGCGCGATCGACCGCTCCAGGTCGATCTGCGCGTGCACCTCGCTGAACGCGCAGTACACCCCCGCCGGCTTCCCGTCCGGCCCGCGCACCGCCGCGGACTGCGTCCGCACCAGCACCCGGCCGCCGTCCTTCGTCAGCAGCGCGAACTCGTTGACCTGCCGGCCCGGCGCGTCCATGACCGACATCAGCCGCGCCTCGACCTCCTCGGCGTCCGCGCTGCGCACGGCCCACCCGGCGAACCCGGCCCGGCCCACCGCCTCCTCCGCGCTCCAGCCGAGGATCCGCTCCGCCTCACGGTTCCAGTGCGTGACCGTCCCGTCCGCGTCGAAGGCGCACAGGGCGGCGTCCATACCGTCGAGCAGCGCGGCGAGGAGGTCGGAGCCGTCCGACCCCTCCCGCGCGGGCTCGGGCTCGTCCGGCCCCAGCTCGTCGGTGGTCCCACTACGCCGGGAAGCACTCACCTGGACCCCCTGCAGGCTGCGTCCGCACGTACGGCACGACGGTTCACTCACTTGCAATCATTCAACTTGAACGTGACTCAGCGCACATCGGGTTCCCGCAAGATTGAGAGAATCGTTGTACGCGGTCGTCTTCCCACGAAGCGGTCGCTCTCCCTACGCGGGGGAGGACACCAGCCGCAGGTCGACCCACTCGTCGCGCTCGCCGTCCAGCACGTACCGCTCCCGCTCGACGAAGCCCTTCGCCGCGGCGAACCGCAGCCCCTCCGCGTTGGCCGCCAGCACCACGGTCTCGACCTCCTCGGCCCCGAGCCCGCGCGCGTGCGCCAGCCCCTTCTCGTAGAGCGCCGCGCCGATCCCCCTGCCCCGGTGCCCGGGCAGCACCCGCGCGATGACGGTCGCCACGGCCTCCTCGCCCTGCGGGGGCCGTACCGTCGAGCAGCCGACGAGTACGTCACCGTCGTACGCGTTCTCCAGCCGGTACCCGCGCGTGAGCCGCTCCCGTGCCTCGTCGGGTGTCATCGCGGCGGGCGGCACGATCACGTTGTGGACGTGCCGCCACTGCTCCAGCATGGCGTCGCCGTCCACGACGTCGATACGAAGATCACTCATCCGGCAAGCCAATCGCGCCCCCGCGCGGGGGTCAACGAAAAAAGTGGTTGATACGGCGCCGATCCCTTCTTAGGGTGGCAGTACTTCGGAAAGGAGGTGGTTCGGCAGATGTATGACAACCGGACGGAAGAGGTGGCTGCGGGCTAGTGGCCCGCCGTCGTACTCGGTTCGGCGCCGGGCCAGCGTGTGCGAGATACACGCAGCCGGCCTAACCCAACGCAGTCACCCGACCCGCGAGTCGCCGGTAACGTCCGGCCGGCTCCTCCCCAGGGAGGAACCAGACTCGCGGGTCGCCTGCGTTTCGGGGCCTTTCCTCAGCGGGCGATGTCCGCGTACCCCTCGATCTCGCGCGGGTCGCGCGTGCCCGGCCCGACATAGCGGGCCGAGGGCCGGACCAGGCGGCCCGTGCGCTTCTGCTCCAGGATGTGCGCCGACCAGCCCGCCGTACGGGCGCAGGTGAACATCGAGGTGAACATGTGCGCCGGGACCTCGGCGAAGTCCAGCACGATGGCCGCCCAGAACTCCACGTTGGTGGCGAGCACCCGGTCGGGGCGGCGGGCGTGCAGCTCGGCCAGGGCGGCCTTCTCCAGGGCCTCGGCGACCTCGAAGCGCGGGGCGCCGAGTTCGCGGGCGGTGCGGCGCAGGACGCGGGCGCGGGGGTCCTCCGCGCGGTAGACGCGGTGGCCGAAGCCCATGAGGCGCTCGCCCTTGTCGAGGGCCTGCCTGACGTACGCCTCGGCGTCCCCGGTGCGCTCGATCTCCTCGATCATGCCCAGCACGCGCGAGGGGGCGCCGCCGTGCAGCGGTCCCGACATGGCGCCGACGGCTCCCGAGAGGGCCGCCGCGACGTCCGCGCCGGTCGAGGCGATGACCCGCGCGGTGAACGTGGAGGCGTTCATGCCGTGCTCGGCGGCCGACGTCCAGTACGCGTCGACGGCCGCGACGTGCTTGGGGTCGGGCTCACCGCGCCAGCGGATCATGAAGCGTTCGACGATGGACTCGGCCCTGTCTATCTCGCGCTGCGGCACCATGGGCAGGCCCTGGCCGCGCGCGGACTGGGCGACGTAGGACAGGGCCATGACGGCGGCGCGGGCGAGGTCGTCGCGGGCCTGCTCGGCATCGATGTCGAGGAGCGGTTTCAGGCCCCACACGGGCGCCAGCATGGCCAGCGCGGACTGCACGTCGACGCGGATGTCGCCGGAGTGCACGGGGATCGGGAACGGCTCGGCGGGCGGCAGCCCGGGGTTGAACGCCCCGTCGACGAGCAGCCCCCACACGTTGCCGAAGGAGACGTGCCCGACCAGATCCTCGATGTCGACGCCCCGGTACCGCAGGGCGCCGCCCTCCTTGTCGGGTTCGGCGATCTCCGTCTCGAACGCGACGACTCCTTCGAGCCCGGGTACGAAGTCGGACATCTGGCGGCTCCTTGTGAGGTGGGTGACAGATGGTGTTGTGGGGTGGGACGACCATGTGTCGGCAGTCGGCAGAAGCGTGGGCGCGCGTCCGGTGGATCCGCGGTCCGTGTCGAACGGACTCGCGGTCCGGGACGTCACCTCTGTGATGCCCGGCTGGCGGTCACCCAACCGGATCAGTGGCAGCACGATATCCCCGAGTGCCATCTTTGGGGAGAGTTCGCGGCACTCAGTGCCACCACGTGACGAAGGACACCGCGCTCCCGGGGGCTGCGCGCATACGGCAGGATGACGGCGTGACCGACCGAGACGCCGTTCCCCTCGATCTCGCCTCGATGCGCAAGCAGTACCGGACCGAGGGGCTCTCCGAGACCGACCTGGCCGCCACCCCCGTCGAACAGTTCGCGCGCTGGTTCAAACAGGCCGCGACGGACGGCGGGCTGTTCGAACCGAACGCCATGATCGTCTCGACGGCGGACGCGGCGGGCCGGCCCGGCTCGCGCACGGTGCTGCTGAAGCACTTCGACGACGACGGGTTCGTCTTCTACACGAACTACGACTCCCGCAAGGGCCGCGACCTGGCGGAGAACCCCCACGTCTCGCTCCTCTTCCCCTGGCACCCGATGGCCCGGCAGGTCATCGTCACCGGCACCGCGCGCCGCACCGGCCGCGACGAGACGGCCGCCTACTTCCGCACCCGCCCGCACGGCTCCCAGCTCGGCGCGTGGGCCAGCGGCCAGTCCTCGGTGATCGCCGACCGCGCGGAGCTCGACGCGACCTACGCCGACCTGGCGGCCCGCTACCCGGAGCACGAGCAGGTACCGGTGCCGCCCCACTGGGGCGGCTTCCGGGTGACCCCGCGAGAGGTGGAGTTCTGGCAGGGCCGGGAGAACCGGCTGCACGACCGCCTGCGGTACGTGGCGGAGGCGGGCGGGGGCTGGCGGGTGGAGAGGCTCAGCCCGTGAACGGGCGGGGATCCCGCGGGCCGGACGGGGAGGCGGCAGCGCTGTCGCCGGCCGAGGCGGCGGTGGAGGCCCGCGCCCTCGCCGCGCGGGGTGAGGTCACGGCGGACGACGTCACCGACGTCCTCCGCGCGGTGCGCGAGGCCCGCGAGCGGGCGTGATCGCGCGCGTTCTCACAACTTGCCCCACACGCGTCTGACGCGGTGGCCGCCGAGGGCGTGGGAGAACCGGGTCAGGAATTCCGGCGTGAACTCGGGCCAGTTCCAGAACTCGAAGCCGAGGTGGGCGAAGGCGAAGTAGTCGTCGGCCCAGCGCCACTCCGGCAGCGGGACGGACTCGGCGCAGGCGGGGCAGACCACCTGCGCCTCCCCGGTCTCGTCCCAGGTCTCCATGGCCGCGCGGAAGGGCGCCCACACGTCGTCGATCGTGTCCCAGGTGTCCGTGACCAGCCGCGTGGTGGCCGCGCACCGCGGGCAGGTCACCGCCTCGGGATCGCCCTGGCCGCCGTCGAAGACGGTGCGCCCCACCTCCACGGCCAGTCCGTCCGACGGCTCCCAGTCGGCGTCGTCCTCCGCCACGGCGCGGTGCCAGTTCGGGCCCGGCGGATACCCGAGCGGCTGCCCGAGGACGCAGCCGGTGCGCTCGGCGAGGACGATGTCCTCGGCCACCAGCCACGTGACCGCGCGGTCCGCGAGTTCCGCCGCCTCGTCGGCGCCGGCGTCGAGGTCGACGATCGTCTGGAAGTGGTCACCCATGCGGAGACCGTAGGCCCCGCCACTGACAACGCCCTCAGCCCAGCGCCTCGTCCAGCAGCACCGCCCACTGCGCCACCACCCGTTCCCGGCGGGCCCCGTCGTCGGTGAGGAGGGTGGCGAGGCCCAGGCCCCGGGCCATGTCCAGCAGGCCCTGGACGGTTTCGCGGACGCCGGGACGGGACTCGTCGGCGCCGAGGAGTTCGACGGCGGTGCGGTGGGACTCGCGGCCGACGCGCAGCTCCAGCTCGGTCACGCGCGGGCGCAGCTGTTCCTCGTTGGAGGCGGCGACCCAGAGGTGGAGCGCCGCGCGGAAGACGGGGCCGGTGTAGAGGTCGACGAGGGCCGCGATCACCGCGCGGCGGTCGCCGGCCGCGGCGCCCTCCGGGAAGAGGGCGCGCAGGGCGGTGGAGCGCTCCTCGGCGACGTACTCGACGGCGGCCGTGAAGAGGTCCTCACGGGTCGGGAAGTGGTGCTGGGCGGCCCCTCGGGAGACGCCCGCGCGTTCGGCGACGACGGAGACCGTGGAGCCCGCCCAGCCGTGCTCGGCGAGGCAGGCCACGGCGGCCTCCAGGAGCCGCTGCCGGGTGGCCCGGCTGCGGTCCTGCTTGGGGACTCGTTCCGCACGGTCGGCCGTGCTCACACCACCCATTCCGGATCCCGTCGTTCGAGGAAGGCCGTCATTCCCTCGCGCGCGTGGGCGGAGGCGAAGAGGCGTGCCGAGAGCGCGGTCATGTCGGCCGCGTCCCGGTCGAAGGTCTCCAGCACCCTAGCCGTGAGCAGCCGTTTCGTCTCGGCCAGGGCTTCGGGGGCGGATCTGCGCAGGCCGTCGAGGATGGGCGCGAGGACCTCGTCCACGTCGTCGCCGGCGGCGGTGAGCAGGCCGATGCGGGCGGCCTCGGCGGTGTCGAGGCGTTCGCCGGTGAGGTAGTAGCGGGCCAGGGCGCGCGGCTCGGTGCGGGGCAGCAGCGGCAGCGAGATCACGGCGGGCGCGACCCCGATACGGACCTCGGTGAAGGCGAACGTCGCCGCGCGGGAGGCGACGGCGACGTCACAGGCGGCGAGCAGGCCGAGGCCGCCCGCGCGGACGTGCCCGGTGACCCGCGCGAGGACCGGTTTGGGCAGCTCGACGATCCCCCGCAACAGGCCCACCAGCGCCTCGGGCGCGGGCGGGTCGCGCAGGTCGGCGCCCGCGCTGAAGGTGTTGCCGGTGTGGGTGAGGACCACCGCGCGGACGCCGGTGTCCTCGCCGGCGTCGGTGAGCGCGTCGGCCAGTTCGCCGACGAGGGCGGCGGACAGGGCGTTGCGGCGCTCCGGGGCGTCGAGACAGAGCGTTTCGACACCCCGCGCGCGGCTGCGGCCGATCAGGGTCACGAGGGCTCCTTGTGCGCCGCGCGGAGCTCACGGCGCAGGATCTTTCCGGAGGCGGCGCGCGGGACGCCGTCGATGAAGGTGACGTGCCGGATGCGCTTGTACGGGGCGACGTGCTCGGCGACGTACATCATGACCTCGCCCGCGGAGAGGTCCGGGGCGGACGGCTGACGGACGACGTGGGCGTGCGGTATCTCGTTGCCGTCCTCGTCGTAGACGCCGATGACGGCGGCGTCCGCGATGCCGGGGTGGGTGAGGAGCAACGCCTCGAGTTCGGCGGGGGCGACCTGGAAGCCCTTGTACTTGATCAGTTCCTTCACCCGGTCCACGACGAAGAGCCAGCCTCCCTCGTCGACGTGGCCGACGTCGCCGGTGTGCAGCCAGCCGTCCTCGTCGATCATCGCGGCGGTGGCGTCGGGGCGGCCGAGGTAGCCCTTCATGATCTGCGGCCCGCGGATGAGGATCTCGCCGGACTCACCCGGTCCGAGGTCCTTGCCGGGGTCGTCGAGGGAGACGATCCGCATCTCGGTGCCGGCGATGAGCTTGCCGACGGTGCCGGGAGGCGCGTCGCTCATGGCGTCCAGGGGGACGACGTGGGTGCCGGGCGAGAGTTCCGTCATGCCGTACGCCTGCCCGACGGGCGGCAGCCCGAGCCGCCGCGAGCAGGCGGCGGCGAGGCTCGCGTCCAGAGGTGCGGCGGCGCTGACGACGTGCTTCAGGGACGACAGGTCGTACCGGTCGACCAGCGGGTGCTTGGCGAGGGCCAGGACGATCGGCGGGGCCACGTACAGGCCGGTGATGCGGTGGTTCTGGATGGCCGCGAGGAACGTCTCCAGGTCGAAGCGCGGCAGGACGACGACGGTGGCGCCCTGCCGGAGCGGGGCGTTCATCAGGGCCGTCAGGCCGTAGATGTGGAAGAACGGGAGCACGGCGAGGACGCGGTCGCCGGGGCCCGCCGTGATCAGCGGCTGGAGCTGCGCGAGGTTGGTGGCGATCTGCCGGTGGGTGAGCATCACGCCCTTGGGGACACCGGTGGTGCCGGAGGAGTACGGCAGGGCGGCGACGTCCTCGGCCGGGTCGATGTCGACCACCGGCTCGGGCGCGGTGGAGGCCAGCATGTCGATCAGGGAACGGTGTCCGGGCGCGCTGTCGCAGACGAAGATCTCCTCGATCCCGCCGGCCAGCTCGGCGGCCCTCCGCGCGGTCTCCAGCAGCGGTGAGACGGTGACGATCCAGCGGGCAGCGCAGTCCCCCAGCTGCTTGCCGAACTCCTCGGCGGTCGCGAGCGGGTGCACGGTGGTGACGGAGGCGCCCGCGCGGGTGGCCGCATAGAACGCGGTGGGGAAGGCGACCGTGTTGGGGCTGTGCAGGGCGAGCACGTCCCCCTTGCGCACGCCCGCCTCGGCGAGGGCGGCGGCGACCCGCCGGTGGAACCGGTCCACCTGCTCGTACGTGAGGGTGGCGCCGTCGGTGCCGTCGATCAGTGCCGGGGTGCTGCCGAACTCGGCGGCCCGCGCGAGCACCGCGTCGTGGATGGGGAGTTCTACGGGGGAGACGTCTGCGTACTCGCTTCGGAACATGGTTCCTCCAAGACGGCCGAGGGGGCCATGAGGGCCTAGTACGACTTGGGCAGGCCCAGGGTCTGGTGGGAGACGTAGTTGAGAATCATCTCCCGGCTCACCGGGGCGATACGAGACACGCGCGCGGCGGTTATCAGCGAGGCGAGCCCGTACTCGCGCGTGAGGCCGTTCCCGCCGAGGGTGTGCACGGCCTGGTCGACGGCCTTCACACAGGCCTCGGCGGCCGCGTACTTGGCCATGTTGGCGGCCTCGCCCGCGCCCATGTCGTCACCGGCGTCGTAGAGGTGGGCGGCCTTCTGCATCATCAGGCGGGCCAGTTCGAGGTCGATGTGCGCCTGGGCGAGGGGGTGGGCGATCGCCTGGTGGGAGCCGATGGGGGCGTTCCAGACGGTGCGTTCACGCGCGTACTCGACGGCGCGGGCGAGCGCGTGGCGGCCCATGCCGATCGCGAAGGCGGCCGTCATGATGCGTTCGGGGTTGAGGCCGGCGAAGAGCTGGAGCAGACCGGCGTCCTCGTCGCCGACGAGCGCGTCGGCGGGCAGTCGTACGTCGTCGAGGACGAGCTCGAACTGCTTCTCCACGGCGTTGAGTTCCATGTCGATGGGGCGCCGCTGGAAGCCCTCGGCGTCGCGCGGGACGATGAACAGGCAGGGCTTGAGCTTCCCGGTGCGGGCGTCCTCGGTGCGGCCCACGACGAGGGTGGCGTCGGCGATGTCGACCCCGGAGACGAACACCTTGCGGCCGGTGAGGAGCCAGTCGGTGCCGTCGCGGCGTGCCGTCGTGGTGATGCGGTGGCTGTTGGAACCGGCGTCGGGTTCGGTGATGCCGAAGGCCATCAGGCGGCTGCCGTCGGCCAGGGCGGGCAGCCACTCCCGTTTCTGGGCCTCGGTGCCGAAGCGGGAGATGACGGTGCCGCAGATCGCCGGGGAGACGATCATCATCAGCAGGGGGTTGCCGGCGGCGCCCATCTCTTCGAGGACGAGGGAGAGTTCGGTGATGCCGCCGCCGCCACCGCCGTACACCTCCGGCAGGTTGACGCCTATGTAGCCGAGCTTGGCGGCTTCCTGCCAGAAGGGGCGGTTGTCGGTGCCGGGGGTTCGGGGGTGGTTGGTCGCGAACGCGGCGACCGCTTCGCGGAGGGCCTTGTGCTCTTCGGATTCGATCGTCGGCATGAGTGCTCCTGAGGGGGAGGGGCTTCGCGTCGTGTGGAGAGTGCGGGTGATTCGTGGTTTCTCGCGCAGTTCCCCGCGCCCCTAGGCGGGTTGCACCACTGCCAGCAACATGCCGGGCTCCACCTGCTGTCCCGTTGCGGCGTGCAGGGTGCTGAGGGTTCCCGTGACCGGGGCTGTGATCTTGTGTTGCATCTTCATCGCCTCCAGCCACAACAGGGGCTGTCCGGCCTCCACCGGTGCTCCCTCGGTCAGGTTCTCCGCGATGCGGACGACCGTGCCCGGCATGGGGGCCAGGAGGGAGCCGGGGGCGTGCTGGGTGGTGGGGGCGGGGAAGCGGGGCAGGGCGGTGAGGGCGGTGGTGCCGACGTGGACGCGGTCGCCGTAGCGGCTGACCTCGTAACGGTGCCGTACGCCGTCCACGTCCAGGATCACCAGCCCCGCGTCGGCGTGCACGACCAGCACCCCGTCGGCCGCGAGGCCGCCGCGCGTGTGCCGGTAGCGGACCTCGTGTTCCTCGCCGGCCATGGCGTACCGCTTGACCTGCGGCTGCGAGGCGACGTTGCGCCAGCCGCCGAAGCGGGAGCGGCCGTGGGCGTCGGCGAGGGCGGCGGCGAGCGGGGCGTACGGGTCGGGGGCCGGGGCGGTCAGTCCGGGCAGGTGGCGGTCGTAGAAGCCGGTGTCCATACGGGCTTCCACGAACTCCTCGTGCCGCAGGGAGCGGACGAGGAGGTCCCGGTTGGTGACGGGGCCGTGGATCACCGCGCGGTCCAGCGCCGAGGCCAGCTTGCGGAGCGCCTCCGCGCGGGTGGGGGCGTGGGCGACGACCTTGGCGAGCATGGGGTCGTAGTGGACGCCGATGTCGTCGCCGTCCGTGTAACCGGTGTCCAGGCGCACGGCGTCGGGAACGGCGAGGCGGTGCAGGCGGCCGGTCTGCGGGGCCCACTCCTGGGACGGGTCCTCGGCGTAGAGGCGGGCCTCGACGGCGTGTCCACGCGCGCGTGGAGGGTCGTCCGGGAGGGTGTTTCCCTCGGCGACGCGGATCTGTTCGGCGACGAGATCCACACCGAACACGGCCTCCGTCACCGGGTGCTCCACCTGGAGGCGGGTGTTCATCTCCAGGAAGTGCGCCCGGCCGTCGGCTACGAGGAACTCGACGGTCCCGGCGCCGACGTAGGAGACGGCACGCGCGGCGCGTACGGCGAGGGCGTGGAGCTCCTCGGTGAGCGGGCCGGTGAGGCCGGGCGCCGGGGCCTCCTCGATCACCTTCTGGTGGCGGCGCTGGAGGGAGCAGTCGCGGGTGCCCAGCGCCCACACGGTGCCGTGCGTGTCGGCGAGCACCTGCACCTCGACGTGCCGGCCGCCCTCCACGTACGGCTCGACGAACACCTCGCTGTCGCCGAAGGCGCTCGCGGCCTCCGCGCGGGCGGCGGCCAGTTCGCCGTCCAGGTCCGCGAGGCGCCGTACGACGCGCATCCCGCGTCCGCCGCCGCCCGCCGCCGCCTTCACCAGCACCGGCAGGTCGGACTCGGTGACGTCCCGCAGGGGCTCGACGCCCATCAGCTCCTTGGCGCGCGTCTTGGACGCCATCGCCTCGATCGCCTCCGGGGGCGGCCCGATCCACACCAGGCCCGCGTCCTGGACGGCCCGCGCGAAGTCGGCGTTCTCGGAGAGGAAGCCGTACCCGGGGTGCACGGCGTCCGCGCCGGCCGTGAGGGCGGCCTTCACGATCAGGTCGCCGCGCAGGTAGGTGTCGGCGGGCGCCGACCCCGGCAGTCGTACCGCCGTGTCCGCCACGCGCGCGTGGAGGGCGTTCTCGTCGGCGTCCGAGTGCACGGCGACGGTTTGAATCCCCAACTCACTGCAGGTGCGGGCGATACGGCAGGCGATCTCGCCCCGGTTCGCGATCAGCAGGGAAGTGATCATCGGTCCCTCACATCCGGAAGACGCCGAAGCCACCGCGCGCGCCCTCGTAGGGCGCGGTGTGGACGGCCGACAGGCACAGGCCGAGGACGGTGCGGGTGTCGCGCGGGTCGATGACGCCGTCGTCGTAGAGCCGCCCGGACAGGAACATGGGCAGCGACTCGGACTCGATCTGCTGCTCCACCATGGCGCGCAGCGCCGCGTCCGCCTCGTCGTCGTACGGCCGTCCCTTCGCCGCCGCCGACTGCCGTGCGACGATCGACAGCACGCCGGCGAGCTGCTGCGGGCCCATGACGGCGGACTTGGCGCTGGGCCAGGCGAAGAGGAAGCGGGGGTCGTAGGCGCGGCCGCACATGCCGTAGTGGCCGGCGCCGTAGGAGGCGCCCATGAGGACGGACAGGTGGGGGACGCGGGAGTTGCTGACCGCGTTGATCATCATCGCGCCGTGCTTGATGATGCCGCCCTGCTCGTACTCCTTGCCGACCATGTAGCCGGTGGTGTTGTGCAGGAAGATCAGCGGGATGTCGCGCTGGTTGGCGAGCTGGATGAACTGCGCGGCCTTCTGGGACTCCTCGCTGAAGAGGACCCCTCGGGCGTTGGCGAGGATGCCGACGGGATAACCGTGGAGAGCCGCCCAGCCGGTGGTGAGGCTGGTGCCGTAGAGGGGTTTGAACTCGTCGAAGTCGGAGGAGTCGACGATCCGCGCGATGACCTCGCGCGGGTCGAAGGGGATCTTGAGATCACCCGGGACGATGCCCAGCAGCTCGTCCTCGTCGTACTTGGGCGGTGCGGCCGGTCCCGGGTCGCCGTAGGCCTTGCGGTGGTTGAGGCGGGCGACGACCCGGCGGGCCTGGCGGAGCGCGTCCGGTTCGTCGACGGCGAAGTGGTCGGCGAGGCCCGACACGCGCGCGTGCATCTCGGCGCCGCCCAGGGACTCGTCGTCGCTCTCCTCCCCGGTGGCCATCTTCACCAGCGGCGGGCCGCCGAGGAACACCTTCGCCCGCTCCTTGACCATGATCACGTGGTCGGACATGCCGGGGATGTACGCGCCTCCGGCGGTGGAGTTGCCGAAGACGACGGCGACGGTGGGGATGCCGGCCGCCGAGAGCCGGGTGAGGTCCCGGAAGATCGCGCCGCCCGGGATGAAGATCTCCTTCTGGGAGGGCAGGTCGGCGCCGCCGGACTCGACGAGGCTGATGCAGGGCAGCCGGTTGGCGAGCGCGATGTCGTTGGCGCGCAGGGCCTTCTTCAGCGACCAGGGGTTGCTGGCGCCGCCGCGCACGGTCGGGTCGTTGGCGGTGATCAGGCACTCCACGCCCTCGACGACACCGATGCCGGTGACGAGCGAGGCGCCGACGGTGTGGTCGCTCCCCCACGCGGCCAGCGGGGACAGCTCCAGGAAGGGCGTGTCGGGGTCGAGGAGCAGCTCGATGCGCTCGCGGGCGAGCAGCTTGCCGCGCTTCCGGTGCCGTTCGACGTACTTGTCGCCGCCGCCCGCGAGGGCCTTGGCGTGCTCGGTGTCGAGTTCGGCCAGCTTGGCGAGCATGGCGTCCCGGTGCGCGCGATACTCCGGGTCGGCCGTTTTCAGGGCGGATTCGAGGACCGTCACAGGAGGGCCTCCGGGATGTCGAGGTGCCGGGAGCGCAGCCATTCGCCGAGCGCCTTGGCCTGCGGATCGAAGCGGGCCTGCGCGGCGACGCCCTCGCCGAGGATCCCCTCGACGAGGAAGTTGAGGGCGCGCAGGTGGGGCAGGACGTGCCGGGTGACGGGCAGGTCGCGGGCCTCGGGGATCAGCTCCCGCAGCCGCTCGACGGTCAGCTCGTGCGCGAGCCACCGCCAGGCGTCGTCGGAGCGGACCCAGACGCCGACGTTGGCGTTCCCGCCCTTGTCGCCGCTGCGGGCGCCGGCGAGGAGGCCGAGGGGGGCTCTCTTCGTGGGTCCGGCGGGCAGCGGCTCGGGGAGCACGGGTTCCGGTACGTCGGCGAGTACGGCGGTGTCGTGCGGTACGTCCACGGCGATACGGCGTCCGTCGTGGAGGACGGCCACATGGTCGACGTCACCATGGGGGACGTACGCATCCTCGAAGACGCCATAGGGGGAGCCCTTGCCCGGTGGCGCCATCACATGGAATCCGGGATAGCTGGCCAGCGCCAGCTCGATGGCGGCCCCGCTCAGCACCCGTCCGACCGCCTCCTGCGCGGGGTCCCGTACGACGAGACGCAGCAGCGCGCTCGCGGTCTCCTCGGTGCCGGCGTCGGTCCGGTCGGTGCGGGCCAGTTCCCAGCGCACGTCGGCGGGCGGCGACTTGGCGAGCGCGTCGCTCATCTGCTCCTTCACGAGGCCGGCCTTGGCCTCGATGTCGAGCCCGGTGAGCACGAAAACGACCTCGTTGCGGAAGCCCCCGAGCCGGTTGCGCCCGACCTTGAGCGTGGGCGGTGGGGCTTCTCCTCGGACGCCTTCGACGCGCACCCGGTCGGGCCCGTCCTGCCGCAACCGCACGGTGTCGAGGCGCGCGGTGACGTCCGGCCCGGCGTACCGGGCTGCGCCGGTCTCGTACAGCAGTTGCGCGGTGACCGTGCCGACGTCGACGAAGCCGCCGGTTCCGGGGTGCTTGGTGATGACGCTGCTGCCGTCGGCGTGGATCTCCGCGAGCGGGAATCCGGGCCGCCGGAGATCGCCGGGGCGGCGCTCGCCGAAGAAGGCGTAGTTCCCGCCGGTCGCCTGCGCCCCGCACTCCAGCACGTGCCCGGCGACGACGGCCCCCGCGAGCCGGTCGTGGTCCGTCGGCGCCCAGCCGAAGTGGGCGGCGGCGGGCCCGGTGACGAGGGCCGCGTCGGTGACCCGCCCGGTGACGACCACGTCGGCGCCCGCGCGGAGGCACTCCGCGATCCCGAACCCGCCGAGGTAGGCGTGGGCGGCGAGGCTGCCGGGGTACCGCGCGGTGAGGTCGTCGCCCTCGACGTGCGCGACCCGTACGGGGATGCCGAGCCGGTCGGCGAGGGCGCGTACGGCGTCGGCGAGCCCGGCGGGGTTCAGCCCGCCGGCGTTGGTGACGATGCGTACCCCCCGCTCATGGGCGAGTCCGAGGCAGTCCTCCAGTTGCCGCAGGAAGGTGCGCGCGTACCCGGCGGAGGGGTCCTTCAGCCGGTCGCGGGCGAGGATGAGCATGGTCAGCTCGGCGAGGTAGTCGCCGGTGAGGACGTCGACCTCACCGCCGGTGAGCATCTCGTGGAGGGCGTCGAAGCGGTCGCCGTAGAAACCGGAGAAGTTCCCGATGCGCAGGGTCACCGGGTGCCCTCCTTCGACGGGCGTCCACCGCCGGGCGGCCCGGCGAAGGCCTGGGCGATGTCCAGCCAGCGGTCGGCGTCGGGGCCGTCGGCGGTGAGGGCGAGGTCCGCGCGGTGGGCGCGCTGGGTGACGAGGAGGCAGAAGTCGAGCGCGGGGCCGGTGACCCGCTGGGGCGCGTCCTCGGGACCGTACGTCCACACCTCGCCCCCCGGCCCGACGAGCTCGACGCGGAAGGGGTCGGTCGGCGGGGTGAGCCCGTGCGTCCCGTAGGCGAAGTCCCGCGTCCGCACCCCGAGCCAGGCCACATGCCTGAGCCGGTCGCTGGGTGGCCGCATCACACCGATCGTGTCCGCCACGTCCTGTCCATGGGCCCAGGTCTCCATGAGACGGGCGGTGGCCATGGTGGCGGCGGACATGGGCGGCCCGTACCAGGGGAACCGCGCCCCGGCCGGCGCCTCCCGCAACGCCTTCTCCAGCGCCGCACGCCCCTCCCGCCACCGCGCGAGCAGTTCGGCGGGCGCGGACCGGGCGTACTCCTCGGCACCCTCGTCGACGAAGGTGTGCGGTGCGGCGAGGGCCTTCTCCACCAGCGCCCGGAACCCGTCCGGGTCGGTGACGGCGAGCAGCGCGGAGCGGTCGGTCCAGGCGAGGTGGGCGATCTGATGGGCCAGGGTCCAGCCGGCGGCGGGCGTCTGCAGCGCCCACTGCTCGGTGCCGAGTCCGGCCACCAGCCGGTCGAGCTCCTCGCTCTCCTCACGCAGATCGTCGATCACGGGCGTCGGATCGGACACGAGGCGCTCCCCTCGGGACACGGACACGGCGGTGTGCGGCACGGTTGCGTGGAGCATCGCAGCGCGGCCATAAACAAGCAAGCATGCTTGCATGATTTTTCCGGCCGACCGAATACCGGCCGCCCTCTCCCGCCGAGCCGTCAGGCGAGAGGATCGGGCGTGACCTGCCAGATGGTGACCAGCTCCGAACGTGGCGTGACCATGTAGACGAAGAATCCGCCGGAGACGAAGGCGTGCTTCGCCCCTTCGTCCATTCCCTGGTACGCGGGCCCGTGAAGGTAGAGCGCTTCCGCCGCTCTGACCAGTTCGTCAGCCGCCTTCTTCACCTCGACGAGGAATTCCGGCGGAGCACCGTCCGCGACGGTCTCTTCGTCGGGGACGTATTCCCAACGCCAGGTCACTCCGCGTGCACCGCCTTGGCGGCGTCGCGGTACAGGGAACTCGCCGTCGCCAGATGTGTGCGTGCCTCGTCCGCCGTAGTGGCGATCCGGGCGAGGTACTCGGCGCGGTGGTAGGCCTGGGCCATGGCCGGGTGGCGCTCGATCTCGATCAGAGCGGCCCAATGGCTGAGGTAAGCGTGCACCGGCTTGAGCGAACCGTGCTCCACGGCCTCCGCGAGCGCTTGGTCCTTCGCCTGGTCGTACGCCGCCAGAAGGCCGGGGGCGACGACCGTGCAGGCGGCCCGCAGGGCACCCGGTGTCCGCTCGGGGCGGGGGATCAGCGGACGATCGCCGACGGTCTCACTGTGCTGCACGCTCATGGCGCTGCTCCCTTCGTGTCTCCGGGGACGTGCCGGTCACGCGACGAGGCCGGTTGCTTCGAGAGACGGGAGCGACTCTAGCCCTGACGCGCCTCGCCGCGCCCGGCGTTCGTCAGGAGGCGGCCCCCGCCCCCTTCGCCCTCCCCCGCCCCACCTGCGTCCGCACCGCCCCCATGCTCGCCGCGATGACCAGGGCGATGGCGGCGGCCTCGGCGGTGGAGAGCGCCTGGTCGAGGATGAGGAAGCCGGCGGCTGCGGCGAGGGCCGGTTCCAGGCTCATCAGGATCGCGAAGGTGGAGGCGGGCAGGCGGCGCAGGGCGAGCAGTTCCAGGGTGTACGGGAGGACGGAGGACAGCACCGCGACCGCCGCGCCCAAACCGAGGACCGTCGGGTCGAGGAGCTTCGTACCGGACTCGATGACGCCCAGCGGCAGGAAGAGGACCGCCGCCACGGCCATCGCGAGGGCGAGACCGTCCGCCTGCGGGAAGCGGCGCCCCGTACGCGCGCTGAAGACGATGTACGCCGCCCACATGGCGCCGGCGGCCAGCGCGAAGACCACACCCAGCGGGTCGAGACTGCTGAAGCCACCGCCGCCCAGGAGGAACACACCGGCGAGGGCCAGGGCGGCCCACACGATGTTGACCGCCCGCCGGGAGGCCAGCACGGACAGCGTGAGCGGGCCGAGAACCTCCAGCGTGACCGCCGGGCCGAGCGGGATGCGCGCGACGGACTGGTAGAACAGCCCGTTCATCGCCGCCATGGCGACGCCGAAGACGATCACCGTGCCCCAGTCGGCGCGCGAGTGCCCGCGCAGCTTCGGCCGGCACAGCACCATCAGCACGAGCGCCGCCACCAGCAGCCGCAGCGTCACCACCCCGAGCGCACCGGCCCGCGGCATCAGCGTCACCGCCAGCGCCCCGCCGAACTGCACGGAGACCCCACCGGCGAGCACGAGCCCGACCGGCCCGAGGGAACCCCGTCCGCGCGGGGCGCCGGCCGGGGCGGACGCATGGCCGTGCTGTCCCGACCCTGCTGTGGTGGACGGGGTGGCGGCGCTGGGGATGGTCACGGGGGCTTCCTGGGGACTCGGTACTACGGGGAGCGGAGTTCCTGCCGGGCAGGATGCATCACACTGAACTCTTCAGTCCAGAGTAATGGACTTCACCCCTTCCGGACAGGACCGTAAAGCATCTACGTACCTGACGATGAGTCCCCCTACCCGTCCGGGTCAACCCGGTTCCGTCATGCGGACCCCGCTCCTCACGGGCTGGGACGGGCCGGGAGCCGGGCCGTCGGGCACGGTGGCCTTCCGGAGAGGGAACGGGCGGGAAGGGCGGGGTTCACTCGGAGACGGCGACGTAGCGCATGTCGTCCTCGTCCTCGTCCTCCTCGCACCGGTCGGACAGGTCCACCCGCACGCCCGCCGGTTCGAGGGCGTCCCGGAGCCGCAGCATCATGGCGTCGCTGAGGTAGTGGTGGTGCAGGTCTAGGTAGCGCAGGTGGCTGAGCGGCTGCCCGCCCAGCAGGGCCGCGGCACCCTCGTCGCTGAGCACACCCATCGACAGCTTGAGCGATTCGAGCCGGGCCACGACCGGGGCCTGCGCCACGGCGGCCGCTATCTCGTCCTGGAACCGGCTGTTCTGCAGCCCCAGATGGCGCAGGGAGGGCAGCCGCTCCCCGGTGAGCAGCGGTCCGAGGTCCTCCACCGTCGTGTCGCAACCGTAGTGCGGTTCGCCCAGCCACAGCTCCAGGCACTCCAGGGACGGCAGGTCGGACGCGGCCACGTTGCGCACGACCGAGGCGGGCAGCCCGCCGCTCTCGAAGCGCAGGGTGCGCAGCCCTTCGTGACGGACGACGGGGAACTCCAGTTCGTTGCTGCCGCGTATCCCGAGCTCCCGCAGCCGGGGGTACGCCTCCAGGAGGGGGGCGACATCGCCCTGCTCCAGCCAGGAGATCTCGCACTCCTCGAAGTGGACGTCGGCGAGGAACAGCGCCTCCAGGCCGGTGAACCGGTGGCGCAACTCGACGAGGTCCTCGATCTGCCGGTGGGCGCTGCTGTCGAAGTCGTACCACGGGCTGCCGATGAGGAGAGCGCGCACCTCCTCCAGCGGCATGGTCTCGAGGAAGCGGTTCCAGTAGGCGCCGGCGTCCTCGTCCTCTTCCCTGGTGCCGACCCGGACGCACCACGCCACGGACGCGGGATCGTCCGGCAGGGGGAGGCCGGAGGACGCTTCCGGGAAGTCCAGGACCGGAAGTCCATGGAATGAGGTCAAGTGGTCCACGTCGCGCGGGTGCTGAGGCACACCGGTCGGCAACTCCATGACGTCCCCTTGGTTTCGCGTCGGTCGAGGTGTCCACCGTTCTAGCAGCGGCCTGTGACAACACCCGTACGCTCCCCGGGCGGGGGACCCGGCCCCTTTGCGGGTACCTTCCCCATGACGCCCCCTTGTGCCCGCCCCACCACATCCACCGAGGTCCCGTGCGCCGACTCATTGCCCGTCTCTGGCGACTCCTGCGCCCCGTGCAGAGCCGCATCATGTGGCTGCTGCACGCCAAGTTCGTGGTCGGCGTGACCGGCGTCGTACGCGACGACGAGGGGCGGGTGCTCCTGCTCCGGCACCGGATGTGGCCCCCGGGCCGCCAGTGGGGCCTGCCGAGCGGTTTCGCCCGCAAGGGCGAGGACTTCCGGGCGACGGTGGTGCGCGAGGTCAAGGAGGAGACGAACCTCGACGTGGAGGTGGGCCGTCTGACCATGCTGAACAGCGGCTTCCGTACGCGTATGGAGGTGGCCTACGAGGCTCGCCTGCTGGGCGGCGAGCTGCGCCTGGACCCCTTCGAGATCCTGGAGGCCCGCTGGTGCCGCCCGGACGACCTCCCGGAGGGCGTCCAGCCGGTGTGCCATCCGCTGGTACGGGGCGAGACGGCTCCCTGAGAGCGCCGGGCCCGTACGCGCGGACTTTACGCCTCAGGCCGCTCGGCGACGAAGGACCCGAGGCCCACTTCGGCGCGGACCGGCCCCTCCCTCTTCAGGCGGGCCGGCACCTTCTGGGCAGTCGACGCGGCGACACCGAACTCCGCCGACGACTCGACGACCGACGGAACGCGAGCACCCACAGGAGGGGCGGCTCAGTTGAGCGCGTCGAGGACACAAGGGCGGCGACTGCTCACCTATTTCTCCAGGGCGGCCGCCAGGACCTCCGCCAGGTGCCGCCCCCGTACGCCCGCGAGCTGCTCCAACTGCGTCCGGCAGGAGAAGCCGTCGGCCAGGACGACCGCCTCCTGCGGGGCCTCCCGTACCGACGGCAGGAGCCGGTCCTCCGCGCAGGCGGCCGAGACCTCGTAGTGGCCCTCCTCGAAGCCGAAGTTGCCCGCCAGGCCGCAGCAGCCGCCGGCCAGTTCGCCGGTGAGGCCGGCCGCCGCGCGGAGTCGGCGGTCCGGTGCCTCGCCCAGCACCGCGTGCTGGTGGCAGTGGGTCTGGCCGGTGACCGGGCGGTTCAGCACGGGCGGGGTCCAGTCCGGGGCGTGCCGCTCCAGCGCCTCCGCGAAGGTCAGCACCCGCGCGGCGAGCCGCGCCGCGCGGGGGTCGTCGTGCAGCAGCTCCGGCGCGTCCGTGCGCAGGGCCGCCGCGCAGCTCGGTTCCAGGACGACCAGCGGGGCGTCCGTGGCCAGGACCGGCTCCAGGAGGTCGAGGGTGCGGCGCAGCACCGCGCGGGCGCGGTCGAGCTGGCCCGTGGAGATGTACGTCAGGCCGCAGCAGACCCGGCCCCTGCGGACCGTCAGCAGGGACAGGGCCGAGCGGCTGCGGGCGTCGCCCACCGGGCGGTTCCCCGGCCGCAGTGTGGGCGGCAGCACCACCCGCAGGCCCGCCGCCTCCAGCACGCGTACCGCCGCCCGGCCCACCGACGGCGACAGGTGCTCGGTGAACGTGTCCGGCCAGAGGACGACCAGCCTGCCCTCCGCCGAAGGCGCTTCCCTCCGCCGCCACCACCGCGTGAACGTCTCCGCCGCCACCCGGGGGATCTCCCGCTCCCCCGCGATCCCGCCCAGCCGTTTCGCCACGTCCGCGAGCGGTCCCACCGAGGCGAGGGCGTTCACCGCCCCCGCGGCCCGCGTCCGCGCGACCCAGCCCAGCCACACCGGCAGCCACCCCATCGCGTAGTGCGCGGCCGGGCGGCGACGACCCGCGTAGTGGTGGTGCAGGAACTCCGCCTTGTACGTGGCCATGTCGACCTCGACCGGGCAGTCGGACCGGCAGCCCTTGCAGGACAGGCACAGGTCCAGCGCGTCCCGTACCTCCGTGGAGCGCCAGCCGTCGGTCACCAGCTCGCCCGCGAGCATCTCGTGCAGCAGGCGGGCGCGCCCCCGCGTGGAGTGCTGTTCCTCCCCCGTCGCGCGGAACGACGGGCACATCACCGCCGGCCCCGACACGGACGTCGTACGGCACTTGGCGACGCCCACACAACGTCGTACCGCCGCCGAGAAGTCGCCGCCGTCGGCGGGGTAGCCGAAGGCGACGTCGACCGGTTCGCGCGGGAGGACGGAGAAGCGGAGGCCGGCGTCCAGCGGCGCGGGGCGGACCAGCATGCCGGGGTTGAGGAGGTCGTCCGGGTCCCAGACGGCCTTCACGCGTTCGAAGAGGGCGACCGTCTGAGCGCCGTACATGCGCGGCAACAGCTCCGCGCGGGCCTGGCCGTCGCCGTGCTCGCCGGAGAGCGAGCCGCCGTGCGCCACGACCAGATCGGCCAGCTCCTCCGAGAAGCGCCGGAAGCGGGCGACGCCCGGCGCGGTCAGCAGGTCGAAGTCGATACGGACGTGGATGCAGCCGTCCCCGAAGTGCCCGTACGGCGTGCCGCGCAGCCCGTGGTCCGCCATGAGGGCCCGGAAGTCGCGCAGGTACGCGCCGAGCCGGGCGGGCGGCACCGCGCAGTCCTCCCAGCCGGGCCAGGCCTCTGTTCCGTCCGGCATCCTCGTCGCCGTACCGCTCGCGTCCTCCCGGACGCGCCACAGCGCGCGCTGCCGCGCCGGGTCGGTGACCACCAGGGCGTCCACGACGTCCGCCGCGCGGACGATCGTCTCCGCACGCGCGCGTGCCTCCGCCTCCGTGTCCGCACCGGTCTCCACGAACAGCCAGGCCCCGCCGCGCGGGAGGTCCGCGGCGGACGACACAGGCACGAGGTCCGCCGCCATGCCCTCCACCGTCAGCGGGCCGTGCTCCAGCAGCCCCGCCGCCGCCTCCGCGGCCCCGCTCTCGTCCGCGTACGCCAGCACGGCGAGCGCACGCGCGCGTGGAGCCCGTACGAGATCCACGACCGCCTCCGTGAGCACGCCCAGCGTGCCCTCCGATCCGCAGAAGGAGCGGGCGACGTCCGCGCCCCTCTCGGGCAGCAGGGCGTCCACGGCGTAGCCGGAGATACGGCGGGGGAGGTCGGGGAAGGCCGTGCGCAGGCGGGCCAGTTCGCCGTCCACCAGGTCCCGCAGTCCCGCCGGGGCGCCCGCCCAGCCCCGGCCCGGCCGCAACCGGTCCCCGCGCGGGGTGACGACCGCGAGCTCCCGCACGCTGTCGGCCGTCGTGCCCCAGGCCACCGAGTGGGAGCCGCAGGAGTTGTTGCCGATCATGCCGCCGAGGGTGCAGCGGCTGTGGGTGGAGGGGTCCGGGCCGAAGCGCAGGCCGTGCGGGGCGGCGGCCTCCTGGAGGCGGTCGAGGACGAGGCCCGGCTGGACGACGGCCGTGCGCGCCTCGGGGTCGAGGGACAGCAGACGGTTCATGTGGCGGGTGAAGTCGAGCACCACACCGGCGCCGGTCGCCTGCCCCGCGATCGACGTGCCGCCGCCGCGCGGCACCACGGGAACGCCGTACGTCCGGCACACCGACAGCGCCGCCGCCACGTCGTCGGCGTCCCGCGGGGCCACCACACCGATCGGTACCCGGCGGTAGTTGGAGGCGTCCATCGTGGTCAGCGCCCGTGCGGTCGCGGTGAAGTCGACCTCGCCACGCACGGCCGCCCGCAGTCCGGCCAGCAGTTCCCGGTGATCCGTCATGCCCTCAGGATGCCTCCGCGGAGGCCGGGCGCAGGAGACGGCGCCCCCACGTCCCACCGCGTCGCGGAAGACCCCGACACACGCCCGGGATGGGGCGATTGACGAAAACGGAAGCGGAATCTTCCCAAGTCGAACACGAACTCTCATATAGTGACCGCGAGTTGCGCGCAGTTGTCGGCCTCGTTCGAAAGCGACCCCGAAACCGAGTCCGGCATTCCCGTGGAACCGCCCGAGGGCCGCGCAGACACGACGGTGCACGCCCGCGGACTGACCGAGGAAACGACCGAGGACCCTGATTGATGACCTCCCCCCTGCTCCCCGGCGACCGCCCCACCCCCCGCAGCCTGCTGCCCGTCCCGGTGCTCACCGCGGCAGTCACCGCGGTCGCGGTCGTCGCCGCCGCCTTCCTCGTGCCGGACTCCGCGGCCGCCGCCGTCGTGGCGACCGGGGCGATCGCCGCCGTACTGCTGTGCGCGGCCGCCACGGTGGCCACGTACACCGTCCTGTCGGCGCGGGCCGCCCGGGCACGGCTGGACGCCGTCACCCAGGACGTCGGCCGGCTGCTCCAGGAACGCGCCCGGCTGGCGGAGGAGTCCCGCCGCCAGCACGAGCGGCTGACCGGCGAACTCAACCGCGAACGCGCCCGGTTGTCGGCCGAGCTGGACCAGGAGCGCACCCACCTCGCCGAGACCCTGGCCGCGGAACGCGACCGCCTCACCGAGCAGCACGCCGCCGACACCGCCCGCCTGACGCGGGAGCACGCCGACGAGCGGGCCCGGCTCACGGACGACCACACCGCCGCGCTGAAGCGGCTCGCCGAGGAACACGCCGAGAAACTGCGCCTCATCACCGAGGAACACGGCGCCCACACCGCCCGGACGGCCCGCGACCACGCGGAGGAACGCGACCGGCTGACCGAGGAGCGGGACCGGATCGAGGCCGACCGGGACCGGCTCACCGCGGAGATCGCGCGGCTGACCACCCGGCTGCGCGAGGCCGACGGCGCCCGGGCCGCCGCACTGTCCGCGACCGCCAACGCGGCCGGACGCATGCAGGCCCTCTCCACCGGCATGCTCGCCGACCTGCGCGCGATGGAGGAGAAGCACCACGACGAGGAGGTCCTCGCCGACCTGCTCCACCTCGACCACCGCACCGCGCAGGCGGGCAGGCTCGCCGACTCCGTCGCCGTCCTCACCGGCGCCCGCTCCGGCCGCCGCTGGGCCCGGCCCATCGCCATGGAGTCCATCCTGCGCGGCGCCATGGGCCGGATCAGCGGCTACCAGCGCGTCAGGGTCCACTCCGCCAGCGACACCGCGGTCGCCGGACACGCCGCCGAGGGCGTCATGCACGCGCTCGCCGAACTCCTCGACAACGCCGCGAACTTCTCGCCGCCGACCGCCGAGGTCCACGTGTACGTCGAGGAGGTCCCGGCCGGGGTCATCGTCTCCGTCGAGGACAGCGGGCTCGTCATGGGCGAGGCGCAGCTGCGCCGCGCCGAGCGCGCGGTCTCCGGCGAGTCCGCCGGGCTCGGGGGCCTCACCGGCACCCGGCTCGGACTCGGCGTGGTCGGCCGGCTGGCCCGGCGGTACGGGCTCCGGGTCTCCTACCGGCCCTCGGCCCGCGGCGGCACGGGCGTCCTGATGCTCGTCCCGCAGGACATCCTCGTACCGCCGGACGCGCCCACGGCCCCGGCGGCGGGAACCGCGGCGACCGGCGGCACCACCGCGTCGGCGCCCCGCACCACCGCTTCGGCCGGTACCCCGTCCGTCCCCGCGACCCCCGCCTCACTCATCGAGGCACTCGGCTCCGAGGCCCCGAAGGCCCCGGCGGACGAGGCGTCCGGCGGTCTCCCCCAGCGCCGCGACCACCGCGCGGGAACCGCCCCCGACCGGCCGGAACCGGAGACCAGCCACGGCAGCGCGGGTGACAGCGACACCAGCACCGACGCCGGTACCGCCCCGGCGGACCGCCCGACGCCCTCCGGGAGCACCCGCCCCGCCCCCTCCTACGCGGCCTCCCGCGCGGGCGCCGACCTCGACCCCGACCCGGTGCCGACCCACGAGTCCCCGGACCGGACCGCCGACGCCCCGCCCCTCGTACTGCCCCGCCGCCGCCGGGGCCGGACCCTCGCCGAGGCGGAGCGCACGCGTCCGGGCGGCCGTGACACCACGCCCCGGCCCGCCCCGACCGCCGAGGAGACCAAGGCGCGCACCGCCCGCTTCAGCAGCTTCCGCCAGGCCGTCCGCCCGCCCACCCCGGACGACACGGCCGACCCGGACACCGGCACCACCGCCGACCAGACCCCCGAAGCACACCCCACCCCCGCGACCCCGGAAGGCGACACCACCTCATGACCGGCACGACGACCGCCGACGAGAAGCTCACCTGGCTGATAGAGGGCCTGCTGGAGCGAACGCCGGGCGCACGGCACGCGCTCGTGCTCTCCCGTGACGGCCTGAAACTGTGCCGCACCCCGGAGCTGTCCGCCGACCAGGCCGACCAGCTCGCCGCGATCGCCGCCGGCATCCAGTCGCTGTCGCACGGCGCGTCCGTCGAGTTCGGCGACGGCAGCGGCGGCGTGCGCTCGGCGATGACCGAGTTCTACGGCGGTGTGCTGTTCATCGTGGAGGCCGGCGAGGGCGCGCACCTGGCCGTCGTCACCACCGAGGACGCGGACGCCGGGCTCGTCGGGCACAACATGAGCGAGCTCGTCGAGCAGCTCGGCGAGCACCTGACCGCGCAGCCGCGCACCTCATGAGCAGGCCCGGCAGGGACGACTCCCCCGACCGGCTCTACACCCTCACCGGAGGGCGCAGCCGGTCCGGTCCCGACAATCCCTTCGACCTGGTGACCCTGGTCGTCGCCGAGTGCGATCCGGTGCCCGGCATGCAGTCCGAGCACGCGGCGATCCTGCGGCTGACCGAACGCCCCACGGCGGTCGTGGAGATCGCGGCCGAGCTGAAGCTGCCCGTGAGCATCACCCGGATCCTGCTCTCCGACCTGCAGGCGGCGGGCCGGGTCAGCGCCCGTCACCCCCGCAAGGCCGCCGTACCCGACCCCGACATCCTGGAGCAGGTGCTCGTTGGACTCCGCAACCTCTGAGACGCGTACGCCGCTGGGCGCGTCGGCCGACAACGGCCTGAAGATCGTGGTCGTGGGCGGCTTCGGCGCCGGCAAGACGACGATGGTCCGCTCGGTCAGCGAGATCCGTCCCCTCAACACCGAGGAGACGATGACCCAGGCCGGGGAGGCCGTCGACGACACCAGCGGGGTGAGCGGCAAGACCGCGACCACCGTCGCCTTCGACTTCGGCCGCATCACCCTCGACACCCGCAATGTGCTGTACCTGTTCGGGGCGCCGGGCCAGGAACGCTTCTGGTTCCTGTGGGACCGGCTGTTCTCCGGCACGCTCGGCGCGGTCGTCCTGGTCGACACCCGGCGCATCGACGACTCCTGGTACGCCATCGACCGGCTGGAGAAGCACGGCACGCCGTTCATCGTGGCGTGCAACGACTTCGGCGGCGCCACCTTCACCCCCCAGCAGATCCGCGAGGCCCTCGACCTCGACCCGCACGTGCCGCTGGTCAACTGCGACGCACGCTCCCGGGAGTCCAGCAAGATCGTGCTGATCACGCTGGTGGAGCACATCCAGGCCCTGTACGCCGACCCGGCCCGAGCCCCCCGTCAGGAGCTGGTGTGAGTCCCGCCTCCGTCCCCAACGCCGTCCGTTTCCAAGGGTCCCTGCTCCAGGACGACCCGGCCCGCGTGTACCGGGAGATGCGGCGCGAGCACGGCAGCGTCGTCCCGGTGGTGCTGGACGGGGACGCACCGGCGTGGCTGGTGCTCGGCTACCGCGAGCTGCACCAGATCACCGGCGACCCGGTGCTGTTCAGCCGCGACTCCGACCTGTGGAACCAGTGGGAGAACATCCCCGACGACTGGCCGCTGCTGCCGATGATCGGCCGCAAGCAGCCGTCGATCCTCTACACCGTCGGCGAGCGGCACCGTGAGCGGGCCGGGATGCTGGGGAACGCGCTGGAGGCGGTCGACCCGTTCGAACTGCGCGGGTACGCCGAGAAGTTCGCGGACGAGCTGATCGACGGCATCTGCCCCAGGGGCACCGCCGACCTGATCGGCGAGTTCGCGATGCTGCTGCCGGTGCGGGTGCTGGCCCGGCTCTACGGCTTCTCCGACGAGGAGGGCCCGGCCCTGGTCACCGCCCTCAACGACATGATCGACGGGCGGGAGCGGGCGCTGGCGGGCCAGACCCACCTGTTCACGTCGATGACGGAGCTGGTGGCCGCCCGCAAGAGCGCGCCCGCCGAGGACGTCGTGTCCCGGATGCTCGCCGACACCTCGGGCTTCACCGAGGAGGAGATCGGCCAGGACCTGATGGTGATGATGGCGGCCGGGCACCAGCCGACCGCCGACTGGATCGGCAACTCGCTGCACCTGATGCTCACCGACGCCCGGTTCGCCGCCTCCCTCTTCGGGGGCCGCAACAGCATCGCCGAGGCGATGAACGAGGTGCTGTGGGAGGACACGCCGACCCAGAACGTGGCCGCCCGCTGGGCGTCCCGCGACACCCAGCTCGGCGGTCGCCGCGTCCGCGCCGGCGACATGCTGCTGCTCGGTCTCCAGGGCGCCAACTCCGACCCCCAGGTGCGGACCGACGGCTCGGCGCTGACCGGCGGAAACAGCGCGCACTTCTCCTTCGGTCACGGGGAGCACCGCTGTCCGTTCCCGGCGCAGGAGATCGCCGAGGTGATCGCCCGGACCGGCATCGAGGTCGTACTGGACCGGCTGCCGGACATCGACCTCGCGGTGCCGGCCGCGAAGCTGACCCGCCGCCCGTCGCCGTGGCTGCGCGGACTGTCCGAACTCCCGGTCACGTTCACACCCACTCCCGCCCTTGGAGGCTCGCTCGCATGACGGCTGGTACGGACACCATGACGACCGACACCGGACAGACCCGTATCCCCCTCGACCCCTTCGTCTCCGACCTGGACGGGGAGAGCGCGGCGCTGCGGGCCGCCGGGCCGCTGGCCGCCGTGACGCTGCCGGGTGGCGTGCCGGTGTGGGCGGTCACCCACCACGCCGAGGCGAAGAAGCTGCTCACCGACCCGCGCGTGGTGAAGGACATCAACGTCTGGACCGCCTGGCAGCGCGGCGAGATCGCCCCCGACTGGCCGCTGATCGGGCTGGCCAACCCGCCCCGCTCCATGCTCACCGTGGACGGCTCCGACCACCGCCGGCTGCGCACCCTGGTCGCGCAGGCGCTCACCCCGCGCCGGGTGGAGCGGATGCGGGAGCGGATCACCGAGCTGACCGAGGGCCTGCTGAACCAGGTGGCCGCCCAGCCCGGCGACACGGTGGACCTGAAGGCGACGTTCGCCTACCCGCTGCCGATGTACGTCATCGCCGACCTGATGGGTCTCGCGGAGGAGCGGCTGCCGCGCCTGAAGGAACTCTTCGAGAAGTTCTTCTCCACGCAGACCCCGCCCGAGGAGGTCGTCGCGACGCTGACCGAGCTGGCCGGGATCATGGCCGAGACGGTGGCGCACAAGCGTGAGAACCCGGGCGACGACCTGACCTCCGCGCTCATCCAGGCGTCGGAGGACGGCGACAGCCTCACCGACGAGGAGATCGTCGCCACGCTCCAGCTCATGGTGGCGGCCGGCCACGAGACGACGATCTCCCTCATCGTCAACGCGGTGGCCAACCTGTCACTCCACCCCGAGCAGCGGGAACTGGTGCTGTCCGGCGAGGCGGACTGGTCGGCGGTGGTCGAGGAGACGCTGCGGTACGCCACGCCGACGTCCCACGTGCTGATCCGGTTCGCGACCGAGGACATACCGGTGGGCGACAAGGTCCTCCCGGCGGGTGACGCGCTGATCGTGTCGTACGCCGCGATCGGCCGCGACGAGCAGGCGCACGGCCCGACGGCCGGCGACTTCGACATCACCCGCGAGATCACCAACCGGCACATCTCCTTCGGCCACGGCCCGCACGTCTGCCCCGGTGCGGCGCTCTCCCGCCTGGAGGCGGGCGTGGCCCTCCCGGCCCTGTACGCCCGCTTCCCGAAGCTGGACCTGGCGGTCCCGGCGGACGAGCTGCGCAACAAGCCGGTGGTCACCCAGAACGACCTGTTCGAGCTCCCGGTGAAGCTCGGCGGGTGACCGACGCGGGTGGCGGCCGGGCCTCCCCCCGGTCCGCCCGCCACCCGTCCCCCCTCCCCTCCCCCTCCCGTCCACCACCCGTCCACCACCCGTCTCAGCGGACGGACGATGTTTCGCCGGGGTTTCCCGCAGCCGCTAGGCTCCGGTCGTGGCTGATATCCAGATTCCCGCTGACATCAAGCCCGCCGACGGACGTTTCGGCGCGGGTCCCTCCAAGGTGCGGACGGAGGCGCTGGACGCCCTGGCCGCGACCGGCACGTCCCTGCTCGGCACCTCCCACCGCCAGGCCCCGGTGAAGAACCTGGTCGGCAAGGTGCGCGAGGGCATCTCCGAGCTGTTCCGGCTCCCCGACGGCTACGAGGTCGTCCTCGGCAACGGCGGCTCCACCGCGTTCTGGGACGTCGCGACCCACGGCCTGATCGAGAACAAGTCGCAGCACCTCACCTTCGGCGAGTTCAGCTCCAAGTTCGCCAAGGCCGCCAAGCTCGCCCCCTGGCTCGCCGACCCCACGGTCGTCTCCGCCGACCCGGGCACGCACCCCGAGGCGGCCGCCGAAGCCGGCGTGGACGTCTACGCCTTCACCCACAACGAGACCTCCACCGGCGTCGCCATGCCCATCAGGCGCGTCGCCGGCGCCGACGAGGGCTCCCTCGTCCTGGTGGACGCCACCTCCGGCGCGGGCGGCCTCCCGGTCGACATCGCCGAGACGGACGTCTACTACTTCGCCCCGCAGAAGTCCTTCGCCTCCGACGGCGGCCTGTGGATCGGCGTGTTCTCCCCGGCCGCGATCGAGCGCGCCGAGCGGATCCACGCGTCCGGCCGCCACGTCCCGGAGTTCTTCAGTCTCCCCACGGCGATCGACAACTCCCGCAAGAACCAGACGTACAACACCCCGGCGCTGGCCACCCTGTTCCTGCTCAACGAGCAGCTCGAGTGGATCAACGGCCAGGGCGGCCTCGACTGGTCCACGGCCCGCACGAAGGACTCCTCGACCCGCCTGTACGCCTGGGCGGACGAGTCCAAGCACGCCACCCCGTTCGTCACCGACCCGGCCAAGCGCTCCCAGGTCATCGGCACGATCGACTTCACGGACGAGATCGACGCCGCCGCCGTCGCCAAGGTCCTGCGCGCCAACGGCATCGTCGACACCGAGCCCTACCGCAAGCTCGGCCGCAACCAGCTCCGCGTCGCGATGTTCCCGGCGATCGACCCGGCGGACGTCGAGGCCCTGACGAAGTGCGTCGACTACGTCATCGAGCAGCTGTAGCCCGCCATACGCGAGTGAGGGGCGCCCGGTGGACGATCCACCGGGCGCCCCTCGCACATCCCTACGCCCTACTCCTCGACGGACAACTCCTCGGCGTCCGCCGCGCACTAAGGGAGCGGTCGAGCCAGGTCTCCAGCACGTCGAGGTCGGTGCAGTCGTTGATCCGCTGCCGGGCCGTGGGCCGTTGCCTGCCCTTCCCGGCCGAGGAGGCATGCTGGAACGTACCGCCGCCCCGCCCCGCGTCAAAGCCCTGGCGCACCGACGACGACGTGGTACGGCCGTACGTCCTCAGACCTTGATGCTCCTGCGAACGCGGGCGATCACCTGCTGGGCGTCGGGCCCGGAGGCGGCCGACTCCGCGGGGGTGCCCCGGACGCGGTGGCGGTGAGCGGTCGTTCCCTCCACGGTGCGGCTCACGGGAGCATCCCACCACCCAGGTCCGGGCCCCGGCGGACCGGCCCTCCCTGCGCAGTGGTCAGGTAGTACTCCACCGCTGGTTGTCACGGCCGTTGCATTCCCAGAGCACCACCTGGGTGCCGGACGCCCCTCCGAAGAGGTCCAGGCATTTGCCGCTCGACGCGGACAGCAACGATTTTCCTGACAGGCTGAACCGCTGAGCTGCCGACTGGTCACACGGTGCGAGGACCACCGGTGCGCGGTCCTCGGTGCCGGTGACGGTCGCGCAGAGGTCACCCTGCTGGAGTGCCGTGTTGGACCCGGTGTTCCACGACTGGGAGGCTGCGCCGGTGCAGGCCGCGACCACGAGTTCGGACCCCGAACCGGCGCCTGTCAGGCAGTTGCCGGAGGCTTCGACCGCGAGCGCCCTCCCGGGGTCGGGAGCCGAGCCGCCTGCCTGGCCGGTTCCGTCCTTGTCCGGCGCCTTGCTCACGGTGGGGTCCGCGTCGTTCTTCGCCGCCTTGTCCGTGCCCGGTTCCGTTTCCCGGCCGGAGGGCGTGGGGGAGCCGGTGGAAGGAGGCCGAGACGACGCGGTCGCGCTCGCCGAAGCGCTCAAAGACGGCTTCACATCGGGGACTTCAGGTTCGGTCGCATCGGACTGGTACAGCTCGCCCGCGACGTTGGACTGCCGATCGTCCTCCCCCTGGGACCCGCTGATCGTGACGACCGCTCCGGCGATTATCACCGCGACGGCCACGGAGGCGATGGCGATCCACTTCGCGGGTGGGCGGCGTGGACCGGACCGAGGGCTGTCGTCCGGCGCCGCCGCCGGGCCAGTGGCGGATTCGTCGCGGCCGGTGATACGGGCGGGCGGCTCCGGTCGTGCAGTTGCCTTGCCGCCCTCGGTGTCGGCTCGGTGAGCCGTAGCCGCACGGGCGAGAGCGGCACGGGCTGCCGCCAGCTTCGCCGCGTCGTTGACACCGGAAGGCCTGTCCGGTGGTAAGTCCACGCGTCGGTCCTGGCCTGTGTTCCGTTTGGGCAGCTCCGGCATTCTGCCGTACTCCTCG
Source organism: Streptomyces sp. CB02400 (assembly GCF_001905725.1). Classification (GTDB taxonomy): domain Bacteria; phylum Actinomycetota; class Actinomycetes; order Streptomycetales; family Streptomycetaceae; genus Streptomyces; species Streptomyces atrovirens. The sequence goes on along the minus strand of NZ_LIWB01000008.1, from coordinate 232,927 downwards.
TGCAGGGGTCGAGTGCGCCCGGAACTCGCGTTCCGGGAGAGGGCGAGCGGTGCGGTTGCGGTGGGGCCCGGGCCCGTTCCGGGCCGACTGCGGTCCTCGCGTACTCCGCGAACACCCAATAGATCATTTCCTGATCATCGTTGCCAGTTTAAGCACATTGGTGACGGAATCCTGCCCGTGTCCGACGAAGGCAGCGGCGGCGTCGCACGGTGAACCAGCGTGCCGGGAAGCGCCGTTCACCCCGGGAGGGACCTTCGGCTGTCCGCCGGGCTGCGCGCGCCCCGGTGTGGCGCCGGTGTGTGTGACGACAGTGCGGACTTCACGGGGCTGCTCGACAACAACCCGGTCCGAGTGTCGGACCTCGATCACCGCGGTGACTTGTCGGAAGTCGGGCCCCACCAGAAGTGGGTGGCTCCGGTGGAGTGGGACAACCGCGTCTCTTCGTATCGGCAGCGTCGACGAGACCTACAAGAGCGAGGCCGGCCGCGACATCCTCGCCGAGCCCGCCCTCCTGCTTCTCGGACGCCGAGAAACAGGAGGGCGTTCTTCATGTCCGAAGCACTCCCGAAAATCCGAAGCTCACCGGCTGAGCTTCTGGAAACGGCGTACCGCGAGCGGCAGGAAGACCGCCGTCAGCACGAGCGGCCACACCCCCGCCATCAGCAGCGCGTGCTGCTCGACCCAGGAGTCGCCGCCGCCGACCGGCGTGCCGAACAGGTCGCGGGCCGCGGCGGCCGTGGAGGAGATCGGGTTCCAGGCCGCCACCCAGCCCAGCCAGTCCGGCATGAGCTGCGGGGCGACGAAGATGCTGGAGATCATCGTCAGCGGGAACGCGACCGCGAACAGCCCGCCCGCGGCCTCCGGGTTGGGCACCAGCAGCCCCAGCCAGACCCCGATCCAGATCAGCGCGAACCGCAGCCACAGCAGCAGCCCGAACGCCGCCAGGAAGCCCCAGCCGCCGTCCGGCCGCCAGCCCATGGCCAGCGCGGTCAGCATCATGATGGCCAGCTCGGCGCAGGCGACGACCAGATCGGTCACCCCGCGCCCGGCCACCACCGCGGACGACGCCATCGGCATGGAGCGGAACCGGTCGATGACCCCCTTGGTGGAGTCGTAGACGACGACGGTCGCGGTGTTGATGAAGCCGAACGCCATGGTCATCACGAACATGCCCGGCATCAGGAAGTCCTTGTAGTCCCCGCCGCCGGGCACGGTCATCGCGCTGCCGAAGACATAGCCGTAGAGGAGGACCGACAGGATCGGGAAGCCGAGCTGCCAGGCGATGTTGACGGGCTGGCGCCGGTAGTGGGTGAGGCCGCGGCGGACGATGTTCCAGCAGTCCGCGAGCATCCAGTACGTACGGCCGTGCTCGGCCGGTGCGGTCAGTTGGGCCGCGCTCATGCCGCCGCCTCCTTCTCCGTGCGGTGTCCGGTCAGGCGCAGGAACACGTCGTCGAGGCTGGGCCTGCGCAGTCCGAGGTCCTCCACCCGTACGCCCTCGTCCTGAAGGGTGCGCGCCACTTCGGTGAGCGCGGCCACCCGGTCGGTCACGGGCGCGTGCACCCGCAACTCGGTGTCGTCCGACTCGGGTTCGCCCTCGGCGACCCGCGCGACCACCTTCACCGCGCGCGGGATGTCGGAGCGCTCGGCGACCACGACCTCGATACGGTCGCCGCCGACCAGGTTCTTCAGCCCGTCCGGGCTGTCGTCGGCGATGGCCCGCCCCTGGTCGATGACGGTGATCCGGGAGGCCAGCTTGTCGGCCTCCTCCAGGTACTGCGTGGTCAGCAGCACGGTCGTACCGTCCGCCACCAACGCCCGCACAGAATCCCAGACTTCGCCGCGACTACGGGGGTCGAGTCCCGTGGTCGGCTCGTCCAGGAAGAGCACGGCCGGGGCGAGGATCATCGAAGCGGCGAGGTCGAGACGCCGGCGCATGCCGCCGCTGTAACCGCCCACGCCCTTGTCGGCGGCGTCGGCCAGGTCGAACCGCTCCAGCAGCTCGACCGCCCGCGCCTTGGCCCGTTCGCCGCCGAGGTGGAACAGCCTGCCGAACATCTCCAGGTTCTGCCGCCCGGTGAGCACCTCGTCCACCGCCGCGTACTGCCCGGTGAGCCCGATCCGCGCCCGCACCTCGCGCGCCCGCCGGGTGACATCGAGCCCCGCGACCGTGGCGCGGCCGCCGTCGAGCCGGATCAGCGTCGACAGGATGCGTACGGCGGTGGTCTTGCCGGCGCCGTTCGGTCCGAGGAGTCCGTGCACCGTGCCCTCGCGGACGGCGAGGTCGAAGCCGTCGAGGGCGCGCTTCTCGCCGTAGCGCTTCTCCAGGCCCTCCGCCCGGACCGCGTAGCCGTCGTTCATGAGTCCCCCTTCCAAGAACCGAGTACACCGTACCCGATTGCGCGTACACCGTACCCAGTTTTTGTGGGCGGTTTTAAACTGCCCTCATGAGCAGCGGTTCGGGCGGTACGGAGACCAGTGGCGGCGGCGACATCGCCCGCACCCTCGACCTGTTGTGGGACACCGGCCCGCGGCCCAGCCGGGGGCCGAAGCCGGGGCTGACGCTGGACCGCATCGTGGAGACCGCCGTCGGGGTCGCGGACCGGGACGGGCTGGGCGCGCTGTCGATGCGCCGGATCGCCACGGAACTCGGCACCGGCACGATGTCCCTGTACCGCTACGTCCCCGGCAAGGCCGAGCTGCTCGACCTGATGCTGGACCGGGTGCAGCGGCCCTCGGAGGACCCCGCGGACCTCGGCGACGGCGGCTGGCGCGCGGCGCTGGAGGCCCTCGGCCACGCCACCCTCGCCCTGTACCGCCGGCACCCGTGGCTGATGGAGGTCAACCAGTCCCGCCCGATCCTCGGCCCGGGCGCGCTGGACGGCATGGAGAAGGTGCTCTCCCGGATCAAGCCGATGGGCCTGTCCGACCCCGAGCTGCTGTCGGCGATCATCATGATCGACGGATACGTGGTCGGGGCCGCCCGGACCCAGCTCTACCAGGAGCAGGCCGAGCGCGGCTCCGGGCTGACGGACGCGCAGTTCTGGGAGGCGCAGCGGCCGGCCCTGGAGAAGGCCATGCTCAGCGGGCGCTACCCCGTCCTGGCCGGACTGTCCGAGGACACCTTCGGCACCGGCTTCGACCACTTCGAGTTCGGTTTGCAGCGCATCCTGGACGGTCTTGAGGTGTTCGTCGCCGGGCGGGCCCCGGAGGGGCAGGGCGGCGGATCGGGCGGCTGATCAGCGGTTGCGGCGCCGCAGCAGCCGGAAGAGGAGCACGCAGAGGAGGGCCGCCGCGGCGGCGGCACCGACCTTGACGTTGCCGCCGGTGCCGTCGGCGGCGGCGGCGCCGCTCTCGCTCTTCTCGCCCTCGGCGCCCGCACCCGGCTCTCCGTCGGGCCCTGGCGCGTCCTCGGCCTTGACGGGGCTCTCGACGCCTTCCATGCCGAGCAGCAGCTTCCTGCCGTCGGTGGTGTAGGTGGCGGACTCGCCCTGCCCCAGCGGCACGCTGATCCGCCCCCCGCGCCGGATCTCGCCGCCGTTCCAGTCGTACCAGATGCCTCCGAGGTAGCCGCGCACGGCGAGCCGTTCGCCGTCCGGGGAGAACGCTGCGTCGGTGGCCCAGAGGTCGACGGGGACGGTGGGCCGGAAGACGTTCGTTCCGGAGGCGGAGAGCTTCGCCGGACCCTCGTACAGGTGTCCGCCGTCCTCGTTCTTGTCGATGATGTAGACCCGCCCGGTCTTCGGGTGGACGACCATCGACTCCGCGTCGCGGGCACCGTCCGCGTACTTCACGACGTACTGCGTCGCCCGGACCGTCTGGTCCTTCAGCTCCGTCGGCTCGGGCAGCTCGTAGATCCACACGTGGGGCCAGGTACCGCCGAGGTTGTCCCCGATGTCACCGACGAAGATCCGGTTGTCCGGCCCGACGGCGATCGCCTCGACGTCACGGGGCGTGCCGACGCCGGAGAGCGCGACGCGTGCGACCGTCTCGCCGGTGCCGCCGTCGACGGCGTACAGGTAGGGCCCGTCGTCCTGGTCGTTGTGGGTCCAGTAGACGCCGGGGTGGAGGCGGGAGGCGGCGAGTCCGCTGGACTCGGTGATGCGCGGGTCCTTGATGGTGAAGCCCTCGTCGCCGTCGACTGCGGAGGCGGCGGGCACGGCGAGCGCGCCCGCGAGGAGGGTCGCGGCGATCAGGGAGAAGGGTCGGCGCATGTGCCAAGAGTGCCATTGTTCAGCGCACTTCACCGGGTCCCGGCGAGGACGCCCCGGTGTTCACGCCGGGGAGGGATCGGCTCTCCTGGCTGCGACACAGTGCGTCACCGCGTCTGTCCTGCCGGGCGCGGAGTGCCCGTGTGGTTGCCCGGTGGAGCCGGGGAATGCGAACGACTGTCCCGTGAATCGCTTGCTCGGGTGGTCGCCGGGTGAACTGCGATTGTGTGTGCGGTGCTCGGACCAGGGTCCGATGCCATGAAGCTGGTGGTCCAGGTGAAACTGCTGCCGACGCCCGAGCAGGTGTCGGCCTTGGAGGCGACTCTGCGTGCCTGTAACCGGGCCGCCACCTATGCCTCCGGTGTCGCTTTCGCCAAGGGCCTCAAGGACCGCAACGGCCTGCAGAAGGAGGTCTACGCGGACTTGAAGGCCACCTTCGGACTGTCCGCGCAGCCCGCGGTCCGGGTGGTGAAGAAAGTCGTCGACGCCTACGCAACCCTGCAGTCCGGTCTGCGGGCCGGGAGGCTGGGCCCAGCCACCTCCAAGCGGTACCGCAGGGCGGTCGGTACGCCGGTCGCTTTCCGACTCGAGGCGGCCCAGCCGTTCGACGACCGCTGCCTGTCCTGGCAGTACGACGCGCGCACGGTGTCGATCTGGACCGTGGACGGGCGGATGAAGGGTCTCCGGTTCACCTGCTCGCCCGAGCAACTCAAGACGATCGCGGAGCACCGCAAGGGGGAGAGCGACCTGGCCCAGCGAGGCGGGACATGGTTCCTGGTCGCCACCTGTGACATTCCCGAACCGGAGGTGTACGAGCCGGTCGACTGGATCGGGGTGGACCGGGGGATCGTGAACCTGGCCACCACCTCCGACGGCGCGAACTACCAGGGCCGCAGCCTGTCCCGGTACCGGCACTGGCAGGCCCGCAAACGCACCGAACTCCAGAAGAGGAACACCCGCTCCGCCACCCGCCGCCTGGCCCGCCGGGCACAGAAGGAGAAACGCCATGCCACCCACGTGAACCACAAGATCAGCAAGGAGATCGTGTCCGTCGCGCAACGCACCGCGCGTGGTATCGCCGTCGAGGAACTCGGCGGGATCCGTGAGCGGGTACGGCTTCGCCGCGACCAGCGGGGCACCCTCTCCTCCTGGCCGTTCCACCAGCTCGGGTAGCACCTCGCCTACAAGGCCAAGAAGGCCGGGGTGCCGTTTTTGGAGGTGGACGCGCGTCATACCTCGCAGCGCTGTCCGCGCTGCCGGCACACCGAGCGGGCCAACCGGCCCGACCGGGACCGGTTTCGCTGTCGTCGGTGCGGCCTCGCTGGGCCGGCCGATGTCGTCGCCGGGGTCAACGTGCGTGACCGCGCACGCCCGGCGTGGGTGTTTGTCACCGCACCCGCACCCGCGCCCTGAACCCAGGGAGCCGGGTGGATGCGCCCCGTGACCGCCCTGCCGTAGGGGGCAGTCGGGAGCGCGACGAGGTGTGAACGACCGAGTGCACAAGCTCAGCCGCTCACGGCCGAGAAGGTGACGGTAGGTGTCCGGACTCACATCGCGACGGATCGCGGCGGCCGGACCGATCGTCCATGATGACCGGGTGCTCAGGTTCATGCCCGTAGGTGACTCGATGACGATCGGGAGCGCGGGTGAACACACCTGGCGTTACCGGCTGTGGCAGCACCTGTGCACGGCGTACGGCGGTCCCTTCACGCTGGTCGGCCCGCGCGAGACGCTGCACGACCCGGTGGCGGACGCCCCCACCTCGTACGCGTACGCCGATCCCGACTTCCCGCGCGCCCACCTGGCCGGCTGGGGCGAGGGCTGGCAGCACATGGCCCCGCTGATCGGCGAGACCGTGCGCTCCTGCCGCGCGGATGTGCTGCTGGTGTCGCTGGGCCTGATCGACCTGGGCTTCTACACGAACGCCGAGCAGACGGCGGAGAACGTCCGCGCCTTCGTCGCCGGGGCGAGGGCGGCGAACCCGCGCGTCCGCGTGGCCGTCATGCCGGTGGTCCGCAACGTCCGGGTGGAAGCGGACCCGACCTTCGCCGAACAGGTCGCCCACTTCAACGAACTCCTGGCGAAGACCGTCGCCGACCTGGACGATCCGGGCTCACCACTGCTGCTGGTCCCGCCGCCGGCGTCGTACGACTTCCGCACGGACACGTACGACGGCACGCATCCCAACGAGAGCGGCGAGCACAGGATCGCGGGGGCGTTCGCGGAGGCGATGTGGCGGGGGTGGGGGCTGGGCGGGCCGTACGGGGCGGCGTAGCGGCCGGGGAGTTCTGGCATATGCGCTCCGCCCTGTGTCCTCCTCACCGTGCGTATCGTTGTACCGCGCGGCCGCACTCGTCCGTGGGGCGGCCGGGGAGGAGCGCCACGATGACCGTCCTTGAAGACAGGATCGCCATGGCCGACGTCAACACTCAGCGCTTGGACGAGTGGTTCGAGCGCCTGGAGCGGATGCCCGTCCCCGAAGGATTCAGGGTCGAGATCGTCGGGGGCAACGTCTACATGACACCGCAGCGTGACACCCATTGGGCCATCATCTTCAAGCTCGCCATGGCTGTTGAAGCCCGGTTCGGGGAGGACGTCAAGGTGTTCTCGGATGTCCGCATCGACTTCCCCGGCCACGAGAACGGTCTCTGCCCGGACGTCGCCGTACTCCGCGCCTCCGCCGAGAAGGACGACGAGGGCCACTGGCGGTACGAGGACGTCGAGTTCGTCTTCGAGGTCATCTCCGAGGGCACGGCCGCCAACGACTACGGCCCGAAGAAGGCCGCCTACGCGACCGCCGAGGTCCCTCTCTACGTCATCGCCGACCCCTACCAGGGCCGCTGCTACGTCTACACCGACCCGAAGAACGGCGACTACGTCACGAGGACGCGGGTGGACTTCGGTGACGACATCGATCTGACCGGCACCGTGGCCGACCTGACCGTGAGCACCAGCAACTTCCCCCGGGACCGGTCCCCTCTTGCATAGAGCGCACTCCAAGCCGTTGGCTTGACGACCATGGAGTACACGCAGCTCGGACGCACGGGACTCAAGGTCAGCCGCCTCGTCCTCGGGACGATGAACTTCGGTCCGCAGACCGACGAGGCCGACAGCCACGCCATCATGGACGCCGCGCTGGACGCGGGTCTGAACTTCTTCGACACCGCCAACGTCTACGGCTGGGGCGAGAACAAGGGCCGTACCGAGAGCATCATCGGCAGCTGGTTCGCGAAGGGCGGCGACCGCCGCGACAAGGTGGTCCTCGCGACCAAGGTGTACGGCAACATGGCCGCCGACGGCGAGGCGTGGCCCAACCACGACAAGCTGTCCGCGGTGAACATCCGCCGGGCCGTCGACGCCTCGCTGAAGCGGCTGGGGACCGACTACATCGACGTCTACCAGTTCCACCACGTCGACCGGGACACCCCGTTCGAGGAGATCTGGCAGGCGATCGACGTCCTGGTCCAGCAGGGCAAGGTCCTCTACGCCGGTTCCTCGAACTTCCCCGGCTACAAGATCGCCCAGGCCAACGAGATCGCCGCCCGGCGCGGCGGCACCATCGGCCTGGTCAGCGAGCAGTGCCTGTACAACCTCGCCGAGCGCCGCGCCGAGATGGAGGTCATCCCGGCCGCGCAGGAGTACGGGCTCGGGGTCATCCCGTGGTCGCCGCTGCACGGCGGGCTGCTGGGTGGTGTGATCAAGAAGGAGGTCCAGGGCGGCCGACGCGCCTCCGGGCGGGCCGCCGACACGCTCGCCGACCCGTCGTCCCGCGCGCAGATCCAGGCGTACGAGGACCTGCTCGACAAGCACGGCGTCGAGCCCGGCGAGGCCGCGCTGGCCTGGCTGCTCACCCGGCCCGGCGTGACCGGCCCGATCGTCGGTCCGCGCACGGCCGAGCAGCTCGCCTCCGCGCTGCGCGCGGTCGAGCTGGAGCTGAGCGAGGAGCTGCTGACCTCGCTGGACGAGATCTTCCCGGGTCCGGGTCCGTCGCCGGAGGCCTTCGCCTGGTAGCGGCGCGTACGGGGGCGGGCGGCGGCGCTGACTGCCCGGCGGCGCGTACGGCGGCCGGCGGCGACGCTAATTGCCCAGCGCCGCCGCCAGCGCCACCACGACGAACATCAGCACGAGCGCACCGGCCATGATCCGGTTACGGGTCTTCGGGTCCACGCCACCGAGCCTAACCGGCCGCGCCCAGCGCCCGCCGGGCGACCGCCTCGTAACGGGGCTGCTCGCCCGGCACCCCGGACGTCGGCAGGTTGCTGCGCACCAGCACCACCTCGTCCACGGTCCAGGTGCGGCTGCGGAACGCGTGCAGGGCCTCCACGTACGGCCGCACGTCGACGGCGTCCCGGCTGCGGGCCACCGTCAGGTGGGCCTTGTAGCGGCGGTGCTCGTCCATCGGCACGCCCGCCTTGCGCGCCGCCGCCTCGGCCCGCTCGGCCAGCAGCCGCATCGTGCGCAGGTCCCCCTCCGCACCGGCCCACAGCGCCCTGCCGTGCCCGAACTGACCGCCGCCGAGCAACGCCAGCCGGAACGGCTCGGTCCGGGACGCGGCCCGCCCCAGCCGCGCCGTCAGCTCCGGTACGAGCTCGTCGTCGACCTCGCCGTAGAAGGCGAGCGTGAAGTGCCACCCGGCCCGCTCGGTCCACCGCATCCCGTCCGCCCCGGGCAGCCTCCGCAACCGAGCCACCTCGGCGGCGAGCTCACGGACCACTTCCACGGGGGGCAGCACTGCGGCGAAGAGTCTCATGGGGCCAGTCTGCCGTCAGACCGCGGGAGCCAGGGCTTCCTGGCGCTCACGGGGCACGAAGCGGACGCTGGGATGGCCCCGGTGCCAGCCCACCGACAGGCGCAGGCCGCCGACCCTGGCCAGGATCAGGCCGATGACGGTCGCCGCGGCCACCGCGACCGCGCCGCCGGCCGCGAAGCCGACGCGGGCGCCGTAGGTGTCGGTGATCCAGCCGACGATGGGGGCGCCGACCGGGGAGCCGCCGAGGAAGACCATCATGTAGAGGGCCATGACACGACCGCGCATCGCCGGGTCGGTGGCCATCTGGAGGCTGGTGTTGGTGGTGACGTTGACCGTCATCGAGAACAGGCCCAGTGGGACCATGAGCAGGGCGAACATCCACAGCTGCGGTGAGGCGGAGGCCAGGATCTCCAGGCCGCCGAAGGCCAGCGCGGCCAGGATCAGCAGCCGCAGCCGGGCCGTGCCGCGCCGGGCGGCGAGCAGGGCGCCGGAGACGGAGCCGACCGCCATCAGGGTGTTGAACATGCTGTAGGCGCCCGCGCCCCCGTGGAAGACGTCGTCGGCGAAGGCCGAGAGGTAGACGGGGAAGTTGAAGGCGAAGGTGCCGATGAAGCCGACCAGGACGATCGGCCAGATCAGCTCGGGCCGCCCGGTGACATAGCGCACGCCCTCCCGGAGCTGTCCCTTGCCGCGCGGGGCGCGCTCGACGGCGTGCAGCTCGCGGGCGCGCATCATCATCAGGCCGGCGAGCGGCGCGACGAAGGACAGGCCGTTGAGGAGGAACGCCCAGCCGGTGCCGACACCGGTGATCAGCAGGCCCGCGACGGCGGGGCCGACCAGGCGGGCGGACTGGAAGTTCGCGGAGTTCAGGCTGACCGCGTTCTGGAGCTGGCCGGGGCCGACGAGCTCGGAGACGAAGGACTGGCGGGCCGGGTTGTCGACGACGGTCGCGAGACCGAGGGCGAAGGCGGCGACGTAGATGTGCCAGACCTCGACCCGTCCCGTCAGGGTGAGGGCGGCGAGCGCGAGGGCGGTGAGGGCCATCGCGGTCTGGGTGACGAGCAGCGTGGGGCGCTTGCGCAGGCGGTCGACGAGGACACCGCCGTACAGGCCGAACAGCAGCATCGGCAGGAACTGCAGGGCCGTGGTGATGCCGACGGCGGCCGAGGAGCCGGTGAGGCTGAGCACCAGCCAGTCCTGGGCGATGCGCTGCATCCAGGTGCCGATGTTGGAGACGACCTGGCCGATGAAGAACAGGCGGTAGTTCCTGACCCTCAGCGAGGCGAACATCGAGGTCTTGCGGGCGGGGGTGGTGTCGGGGGCGGGCAGGGTGTCGTGGGGGTCAGGTGCGGGGGCGGAAGCTGCTCCGGATCCCGTACTCAAAAGGGTTCGCCTCCTGGCTTGCTGCTGTGGGGCTGTGCTGCCGTGCTCAGATGTGTGCCAGTTTCTCCAGGACGGGGGCGGCGGCGCGCAGTTTCGCCCACTCGTCGTCGTCGAGTTCCTCGACCAGCGTGGCCAGGAACGCGTTCCGCTTGCGGCGGCTCTCCTCGAGCATCGCCTCGGCCCGCTCGGTCTGCGTGACGACCTTCTGGCGGCGGTCGTCGGGGTGCGGCTCCAGGCGGACCAGTCCCTTGGCCTCCAGCAGGGCCACGATGCGGGTCATCGACGGCGGCTGGACGTGCTCCTTGCGGGCGAGCTCGCCCGGGGTGGCCCGGCCGCAGCGGGCCAGGGTGCCCAGCACCGACATCTCGGTGGGGCTGAGGGACTCGTCGACGCGCTGGTGCTTGAGCCGACGGGACAGCCGCATCACGGCGGATCGGAGGGCGTTCACGGCGGCTGCGTCGTCGCCATGGCTGAAGTCCGGCATGTTCTTTAGCGTAACTCATTACTCTGGCTAAGGACCACCCGGAAGGCGCGTACGTGCCCATGACCCCCGCCACTGTCACGCCGTATCACCCGTACGAGTGATCCATCCGCGAATCGCGGCGCGGCGCACCATGGTGTGCAGGGACCCTCATGCGCATGGGGACCGACGTGCTCAGCCTGCGTATCGACCACGAACTGCTCGAACGGCTCCGGGAGCATGCCGCAAAACGCGGCATGAGCGTCCAGGACTATGTCGTCCGGACGCTCATGCGCGATGACTTCGACCAGCGGTTCCAGACCGCCGTCGAGGAGACGGAGAAGTTCTACGGGGTCACGTGAGCCCCCGCGGGCACGGTCAGGTCAGGCCCAGCGCCGGCATCAGGTAGTAGAAGGCGAACACCGCCGACACCACGTACATCGCCGCCGGGACCTCCCGGCCGCGCCCGGCCGCCAGGCGCAGCACCACGAAGGTGACGAAGCCCATGCCGATGCCGTTGGTGATCGAGTAGGTGAACGGCATCATCACCATCGTCACGAAGGCCGGGATGGCGATCGTGTGGTCCGCCCAGTCGATCTCCTTGATCGAACCGGCCAGGATCAGGAAGCCCACCGCGACCAGCGCCGGGGTGGCCGCCTGGGACGGGACCATCGTGGCGATGGGCGTGAGGAACAGCGCCACCGCGAACAGGGAGCCGGTGACGACGTTGGCGAAGCCGGTCCGCGCGCCCTCGCCGACGCCGGCCGTGGACTCCACGAAGGCGGTGGTGGCCGAGGCGGAGGCGGCACCGCCCGCGGCGACCCCGACGCCGTCGAGGAACAGGACCTTGTTGACGCCGGGCATCTGGCCCTGGGCGTCGGTCAGCTTGGCCTCGTCCGAGACGCCCATGATCGTGCCCATCGCGTCGAAGAAGCTCGACAGCAGCACGGTGAAGACGAACAGGATGCCGGTCAGCACGCCGACCTTCTCGAAGCCGCCGAACAGGCTGACCTGGCCGATCAGGCCGAAGTCGGGGGTGGCGACCGGGTTGCCGGGCCACTCGGGGGTCGTCAGGCCCCAGGTGGGGATGTCGGCCACGGCGTTGATGACCAGCGCGAGGACCGTCATCGCGACGATCGAGATGAGGATCGCGCCGGGCACCCGACGCGCGATCAGCACCAGCGTGAGCAGCGCGCCGAGGACGAAGACGAGGACCGGCCAGCCGGTGAGGTGACCGGTGCCGCCGAGCTGGAGCGGGACGGTGGTGTGGGCGGCGTCCGGGATGCGGGAGACGAACCCGGCGTCGACCAGGCCGATCAGCATGATGAACAGGCCGATACCGATGGCGATGGCCTTGCGCAGACCGTAGAGGACAGCGTTCATCACGCGCTCGCGCAGACCGGTGGCGACCAGCAGCATCACGATGAAACCGGCCAGCACCACCATGCCCATGGCGTCCGGCCACGACATGCGCGGCGCGAGCTGGAGCGCGACGACCGAGTTGATGCCCAGACCGGCGGCCAGCGCGATCGGGACGTTGCCGATGACGCCCATGAGCAGCGTGGTGAACGCGGCGGTCAGGGCGGTCGCGGTGACGAGCTGGCCGTTGTCGAGCTGATGGCCGTACATGTCCTTCGCGCTGCCCAGGATGATCGGGTTCAGCACGATGATGTACGCCATCGCGAAGAAGGTGGCGAAACCGCCGCGGATCTCACGGGACAGGGTGCTGCCGCGCTCGGAGATCCGGAAGTAGCGGTCGAGGGCGCCGGACGCGGCACCGGACCCCGGCTGCTCGGGGGTGGGGGCCTTGGTCGTGGCCGACGGGGACATGCGGGGACCTCATCACCGGCGGGCGCCCCCCGAAGCCCTTTGGTGTTTTCTACGAATGAAAGTGGTCAGAGACAAACGGATTCAGTATGAAGATATAACGCCGTCCACGCTATCTCCGCGCGTAGACCAGCGTGGCTCCCTGCGGTCCCCGTCACGTGGCCCACGCGGTCCCCGTCACACGCGGGACCCCTCGTAAGCTGTCCGCATGGCCGGGTTTTTTTCGGGATCCCCCGAGCACGAGGCGCCGGAGCCCCTGGAGGGCCCCGTGGTCGCCACCATCGTCGGCGGCACGATCATCTGGTTCGTCCTGTTCCTGGTGCAGCTTCCGTTCTACGGCTGGTTCGACGACCACGGCCACACCTGGTGGCTGTGGACCTGCCTGGCCGGCGGCGGGCTCGGCTTCATCGGCATCTGGTACGTCCGCAGGCGCGACGCCGCGATCAAGCGGGCCCGGTCGGCCGAGGGGGCGCCGGAGCCGGACCGCTCCCCCGCCCCCTCGGCCGACTGAGCCCGACGGGCCTCCGCGCCACCGTCGTACGACCACGGCACTACGACCGTCCTGACGGCCGTCCTACCCCGGTCGGATCTTCCGCCCATCGGGTGGGTGAACCGCCGAATCCGCACGTACCGTCGAATGCATGACGCATCTCGAGGCGGGCGACCGGATCGATGCCGAACACCCCGCCGGGGTCACCTCGCCGGTGACCGGGCTGACGGCCGCGCAAGTGGCCGAACGAGTGGCGCGCGGACAGGTCAACGATGTACCGGCGCGCAGCAGCCGGTCCCTCACCGAGATCGTCCGCGCGAACGTCTTCACCCGGTTCAACGCGATCATCGGCGTGCTCTGGGTGATCATGCTGATCGTCGCGCCCATCCAGGACAGCCTGTTCGGCTTCGTGATCCTCGCCAACACCGGCATCGGCATCGTCCAGGAGTGGCGGGCGAAGAAGACCCTCGACTCCCTCGCGGTGATCGGCGAGGTACGGCCCACGGTGCGCCGGGACGGGACGGCCACGGAGGTCGGCACCTCCGAGATCGTGCTGGACGACCTGATCGAGATCGGGCCGGGTGACAAGGTCGTCGTCGACGGGGTGTGCGCCGAGGCGGACGGCCTGGAGATCGACGAGTCGCTGCTCACCGGCGAGGCCGACCCCGTGGTGAAGCGGCCCGGGGACCAGGTCATGTCCGGCAGCTTCGTCGTCGCGGGCGGCGGCTCCTTCCAGGCGACCCGGGTGGGACGCGAGGCGTACGCGGCGCAGCTCGCCGAGGAGGCGTCCCGGTTCACCCTCGTCCACTCCGAGCTGCGCTCGGGCATCTCCACGATCCTCAAGTACGTGACGTGGATGATGGTCCCGACCGCGATCGGTCTGATCATCAGCCAGTTGGTGGTCAAGGACAACGAGCTGAAGAACTCGGTCGCCCGCACGGTCGGCGGGATCGTGCCGATGGTCCCCGAGGGCCTGGTGCTGCTCACCTCCGTCGCCTTCGCGATCGGGGTGATCCGGCTGGGGCGCAAGCAGTGCCTGGTGCAGGAACTGCCGGCGATCGAGGGGCTGGCCCGCGTCGACACGGTCTGCCTGGACAAGACGGGCACGCTCACCGAGGGCGGCATGGACGTCACCGAGCTGCGGGTGCTCGGCGACGGCGACGGGACGTACGTACGCGGGGTGCTGGGCGCGCTGGGGGCGGCGGACCCGCGCCCCAACGCGTCCCTGAAGGCGATCATCGAGGCGTACCCGGACGGCGGGGGCCGGCGCCTCACCGACACGCTGCCCTTCTCCTCCGCCCGGAAGTACAGCGGCGCCACCTTCGAGGAGGACTCCGGGGAGTCCGTCACCTGGCTGCTGGGGGCGCCCGACGTGCTGCTGGACCCCGGCGACCCGGCGCTGGCCGAGACCGAGCGGATGAACGAGCAGGGGCTGCGGGTGCTGCTGCTCGCCCGCGCCCGCGACGGCGTGGACGTCGACGACCCCGGGGCCGCCGAGGGCGTACGGCCGTCCGCGCTGGTGGTGCTGGAGCAGCGGCTGCGCCCGGACGCGGCCGACACCCTGCGCTACTTCGCCGAGCAGGACGTCCGGGCCAAGGTCATCTCCGGGGACAACGCGGTGTCGGTCGGGACGGTCGCGTCCAAGCTGGGCCTGTCCGGTACGACGGTGGACGCGCGCCGGCTGCCCGCCGACCCGGACGGCATGGCGAAGGCGCTGGACGACGGCACGGTGTTCGGACGGGTCACCCCGCAGCAGAAGCGGAACATGGTGGGCGCGCTCCAGTCGAAGGGCCACACGGTCGCGATGACCGGGGACGGCGTGAACGACGTGCTGGCGCTGAAGGACGCGGACATCGGCGTGGCGATGGGCTCCGGTTCGGAGGCCACGCGGGCGGTCGCGCAGATCGTGCTGCTGAACAACAGCTTCGCCACGCTGCCGTCGGTGGTGGCGGAGGGGCGGCGGGTGATCGGCAACATCACCCGGGTCGCGACGCTGTTCCTGATGAAGACGGTGTACTCGGTGCTGCTGGCGGTGCTGGTGGTGATCTCGCAGGTGGAGTACCCGTTCCTGCCGCGCCATCTGACACTGTTGTCCACGCTCACCATCGGCGTCCCGGCGTTCTTCCTGGCGCTCGCCCCCAACAAGGAACGGGCGCGGCCGAACTTCGTACGGCGGGTCATGCGGTACGCGATCCCCGGCGGGGTGCTGGCCGCGCTGGCGACGTTCGCGTCGTATCTGGTCGCGCGGGAGTACTACACCGGTGCGGGCGCGCTGGAGGCGGAGACGAGCGCGGCGACGCTGACGCTGTTCCTGATCTCGATCTGGGTACTGGCGATCATCGCCCGGCCGTACACGTGGTGGCGGATCGGGCTGGTGGCGGCGATGGGGGCGGGGTTCCTGGTGGTGCTGGTGGTGCCGTGGTTGCAGGAGTTCTTCGCGTTGCGGTTGGTGGGCATGACCATGCCGTGGGTCGCGATTGGCATCGCGGTCTTTGCGGCGGGGGTGCTGGAGTTTTTGTGGCGGTGGGTGGGGCGGCGGGTCCCGGCGTGACGCCTGCGGCTGCGTAGCGGGTTTTTCGCGCAGTTCCCCGCGCCCCTACAGGGGCCCACCGGCCCGAATGCCCCCGCGGGCCGGTGGGGGCTCTTCGCGCAGTTCCCCGCGCCCCTACAGGGGCCCACCGGTCCGAATGTCCCTGCGGGCCGGTGGGGTGCAGGTATCGGCTGGCGCTGCTCGCAACCCCCCAGGGGCGCGGGGAACTGCGCGACAAGCCACCACGCATCCGCACGGGACCACGGGCCGGATCACCCCCCAGGGGCGCGGGGAACTGCGCGACAAGCCACCACGCATCCGCACGGGACCACGGGCCGGATCACCCCCCAGGGGCGCGGGGAACTGCGCGACAAGCCACCGTTCAGTCGAACCAGCGGTCGCGGGCCAGTTCCTCCGTCCGGGACGGGTCTTCCAGCAGTGCCGCCACCTCGAAGCGGCGGGGCCACTGGCCCGCCGCCCAGGCCAGCCCCGCGGCCACGCCCTCCAGCGTCGCCGCGTGCAGGACGCCGTCGTTCGTCAGCCGCCAGTCGATCTCCACGCCGTCGACGACGAGTTCCTCGTGCTCCACGTACACGGCCGGGGTCCGCGACCCCAGCAGCACCCGCACCGGCTCCGGCACGTCGTGCTCCGTGCCCTCGGAGTCCACCTCCCCAGTGACGGACTCGCTCAGCCGCCGCACCTGGAACAGCTCGGCCAGTTCGGCGGCCCGCGCCGGACGCACCGGCAGCAGCGGCACACCGGAGGTGAACGGCAGCAGGTCCGGCGAGTCGACGACCACCGCGTCGGCGGCGTCCACCACCTCCACCCGCCCGTCGACCACGGCCCGCAGATCGTCCGGCAGGGTCACCTGCTCGGGATCCAGCTCCGCCAGCGCGCCGTAGAGCGCGTGCAACTGGGCCGCCGTGACCGGCCGGTCGGGGTCGGCGAGCCGGTCCAGCAGTTCGGCGGCGCCTCCCGGCTCGTCGAGCAACGCGGCCACCGAGGTCCGTACGCCCAGCGCCCGCAGCACCTGCTCGTCCTCGAACCCGGTCGCGTCGGCCTCGTCGTACAGGCCCCGCAGCAGCGGGTCGCCGCCGGCCGCGCGCAGTCCGGCGGGGCGGCGCCCGCCGATCACCGGGTGCCCGCGCAGCCACCACGCGGTGTACGGCCGTACGACCTCGTGGGTGCCGTCGTGCAGCAGGATCCGTACCGGCTGGACGAGCGCGTCGCGCAGCGGTGGCCGGGACAGCAGGGCGAGGGCCTGGGGCCAGTGGTCGTCGTCCACGAGGTCGAGGTCGCGCACGGCGACGATCTCGGTGGCGACCGGCGGGACGGGGCTGTCCGGGAAGCGGTCGAGGACGTCCTCGCTCCACACGTCCACGGCGTCGAGCAGGCCCGCGTCGTCGGGCTCGGCGAAGTCGCCTTCGCGCGGCTCCAGTTCGTCCGGGTCGAGGACGACGTCGGTGGCGCGGATCAGCGCGAAGTCGACCAGGACCCCGCAGGCGGCGAGCGGCTGTTCGCCCCACCTGTCGGCCAGTTCGCCGTCCACGGAGGCGAGTTCGCCCTCGCGCATGACCTGGGCGAACGGCCCGCCGGGGAAGACCAGCTCGCAGGCAGGGGAGAGTTCGCCGTCCTCGTCGGGGAGGGCGAGGGCGCCCAGCCACGGCTCGTCACCGGGTTCGAGGGCGGCGTCGCGCACCAGGCCGAGCACGGTGTCGGCGAGTTCCTCGGCGTCCGGGGTGTCCTCCTCCTCCCAGTTCACCGGGCCCTCGTCGTCGAGCGACGCGGCGACGGCGGCCCGCACCTGCGGGGTGGTGAGGACGGCGCGCGGGGTGGCGGGGAGCGCGCCGAGCTTCTCCAGGAGGGGGTGGGCGGCGTCCGGGTGGGCGACCTTGAGCCCGAGCCGGGCCAGCACCTCGGGGTCGATCCGGGTGGCCTCCGCTCCGGGCAGCAGCACCTGCCGGGGGCCGATGGTGGTCCGCCCGTCGGCGAGCGGCACGGGCAGCCCGGACAGCCGGTCCGGGTCGACCCCGGCGAGGCTGTCGTACAGCCGCCGCCACCAGTCGGGGGACTTCTCCAGGCCGGCCAGCCGGTCGACCGCGTCGGTGAGCGGGACGCGGGCGACGCCCAGCGTGCGCAGCTCCGCGCGGCGTTCGAGACCGGCGGGCAGGAGGGTGGGGAGGACTTCGGCCAGCACCCGTACGGTGTCCGCGCCCGCGCCCTCGACGACCTCGGCGTCACGGGGCCGCAGCGACCGCGGCAGCTCGGAGTCGTCGTGCTGCTCGGCCTGCTCGACCCGCTCGACGGCGGGCGGCAGGAAGGACGTACGGGGGAGCCGTTCGAGGACCGCCCGGCGCAGGGCGCCGTCCAGTTCGCCCTTGCCGAGCGGGCCCGGCACGAGGTCGATGATCCCGGCGGTCACCGGGCGCCAGTCGGCGAGGAGCCCGGCGTAGGCGTCGGCGGCGCGCTGCACGAGGAAGTCGGTGAGCGGGCCGGGGGCGGCGTGCCGGCGGGTGGAGTCCAGCGGGAAGGAGGCGATGAGCAGCGCGGGCACGCCGAGCGGCTCGTCGCTGGGGGTGGGCGCGTGCACGACGGGGCTGGTGCGGGGCCGGGCGGGGCTTCCGTCGGCGTCCACGGGGACGGCCCAGGTGACCGACCAGTACGGGCGCAGCCGCTCCTCGACGGGCCGGTCGGCGAGCAGTTCGGGGGTGAGCGGGCCGTGCGCGGCGGCGGTACGCCAGCGGGTGGCGCCCTCGCGGGAGTCCTCGACGACGGTGAGTGCGCCGTCGGTGCGGCGGCTCACGGTACGGGGTTCCGCGTCCCCGATCTCGACGACCACCTCCTCCAGGCCGGGCAGGGCGAGCAGCAGGGCGTCGTCGACGGCGTTCAGCAGCCGCTCGGTGAGGTCGGCTGCGGCGGTGTCGCGCAGGGGGAGGATGACGGCGGTGTCGTACGGATCGGGCGCGGTGCCCTCGGCGGCGAACGGGAGCCTGAGCAGGGGCACGTGCCCGTCACGCCGCCGGATCTCGTCCCCGAGCCCTGGGCTGTGCCGTGCGGTGTCGCCCGCGAGGTCCCGCGCCTCGGCCAGCGACCAGCGGACCCCGCCGTGCCGTCCGACGACGGCGGGCTCGTCGGTGACGGCGAGGACGGCGGCGAAGCCGACCCCGAAGCGCCCCACGGCCCGGTCCGGCGCGTCCCGCTTGGCGGAGGCGCGCAGCGTGGACAGCGACTCGACACCGGCCGCGTCCAGCGGGGCCCCGGTGTTCGCGGCGACGAGGACCCCGTCGCGCAGGGTGAGCCGCAGCCGTCCCGGTACGCCGGCCCGGGCGGCGGCGTCGGCGGCGTTCTGGGCGAGTTCGACGACGAGGCGGTCCCGGTAGCCGCCGAGGACGAGGTCCTCCTCGGCGTTGGCGTCCTCACGGAAGCGGGCGGGGCTGGTGACCCAGGCGTCCAGGACCCCGCGCCGCAGACGCGCGGTACCGAACGGATCGGCACCCTCGGCGGCGGGCCGTACGAACTTGCTCACGTTCATCTCTCCTCATCGGCCCCACATCGGCGTGAGGTCGAAGGTACCGCCCCGCGACATCCCGGCGACGCGGTGTCCACGTACCGCCGCCCCCTGTGGATGATCAGGACCGTGCTGCTCGAATCGCTGTCCGTCGCCGCGCTGGCCGTGGTGCTGGTGTGTGCCGTCGTCCGTCCGTTCCGCTGGCCGGAGGCGGCGTTCGCGGTGCCCGCGGCCGGCGTCGTGATCGCGACCGGCGCGATCCCACTGGCGGCGGTGCGGGAGGAGGCCGTCCGGCTCGGGCCGGTGCTCGGCTTCCTCGCCGCCGTGCTGGTGCTGGCCAGGCTCTGTGCCGACGAGGGCCTCTTCCAGGCCTGCGGGAGCTGGATGGCCCGCTGGTCCCGCCACCGGCCGCGCAGGCTGCTGGGCGCGGTCTTCGCCCTCGCCTCGCTGATCACCGCCGTGCTCAGTCTGGACGCCACCGTGGTGCTGCTGACACCGGTGGTGTTCGCCACCGCCACCCGTATGGGTGCCCGTCCGGCCCCGCACGTCTACGCGGGCGCGCACCTGTCGAACACGGCGTCGCTGCTGCTGCCGGTGTCGAACCTGACGAACCTGCTCGCGTTCACCGCCACGGGGCTGGGCTTCACCCGCTTCGCGCTGCTGATGACCCTGCCGTGGCTGGCGGCGATCGCCGTGGAGTACGCCGTCTTCCGCCGCTTCTTCGCCGCCGACCTGGACACGGCGCCCACCGCTCCCCAGATGCCGGAGAAGCCGGCGAAGCCGCCGCTCTTCGCCCTGGTGACGGTGGCCGCCACGCTCGCCGGGTTCGCCGTGGCGTCCGCGCTCGGCGTCGACCCGGCGTGGGCGGCGGCGGCCGGCGCGACCGTGATGGCCGTACGCGCCCTGACCCGCCGCCACACCACTCCGGCGGCGATCCTCCGCGCGGCCGACCTGCCGTTCCTCGCGTTCGTCCTCGCCCTCGGCGTGGTCGTACGGGCGGTCCTGGACCACGGCCTGGGCGACGCGCTCGGCGCGGTCCTCCCCGGCGGCACCACCCTCCCCGCCCTCCTGGCCACCGCGGGCCTGGCGGCACTGCTCGCCAACCTGATCAACAACCTGCCTGCGGTCCTCGCCCTCGTCCCCCTGGCCGCACCGTCCGGCCCCGGCGCGGTCCTCGCGGTCCTGCTGGGCGTCAACATCGGCCCGAACCTCACCTACGCGGGCTCCCTGGCCACCCTCCTGTGGCGCCGCATCGCCCACCACCACGCCCACGAGGTCAGCCTCAAGCGCTTCACGCTGCTGGGCCTGGCCACCGTCCCGACGGCGCTGGTGGCGTCGACGGTGGCGCTGTGGGGGTCACTGGAGCTGCTGGGCGGATGATCCCGGACGGGGATCCCGGAGACCCACGCCACATTCACGCGGACCCCGGATCAGGCTCCCGGTGACAAGCGGCACAGGCGTTCCGTCCGGTACTACCCGGAATAGTGGAAAAGTAATTGAATCCAAAAGGGACATTTAGGGCACGCGGCTGATCGATCAGCTTGAAATGGGGGGTTTCGCCCCGTACGGACCCACCGGTCAAGAGACGCGCGTCTCACACCCGATGTACGACCTTTCGTCGTAGGTCACACCTTTGCGGCTTCTGTCCGGATCCGGTTACCAAGGAACAGCCAGCGCGGCACGGACCCGTTCCGCCGATGGCTTCCCCGTCCCCTCACCCATGAGGTCTCCATGCTCCAGCGCGTCACGTCCCGTCTCCCCCGTACGTCCCTGACCCAGACCCGCGCGGCCGTCCTGGCCGCCGGCATGGGCGCCACGGTCGTCCTGGGAGTCGGGGCCGCGGTCGCCGCCGAGAACACGGCCGCGCCCGGCGCCGCCACCACCGCCCAGGCGCAGGCCGCCGCCAAGAAGGCGACCGCCTCCTGGGTCTCCCCGGTCAAGAGCTACAAGCTGTCCGCGAGCTTCGCCCAGAACGGCGGCATGTGGGCGCACAAGCACAGCGGCCAGGACTACGCCGTCCCGACCGGCACCACCGTGATGGCCGCGCACGGCGGCACCGTCGTCAAGGCCGGCCCCAACGGCGCCGGCGACGGCCCCGCCTACGGCAACGCGATCGTCATCAAGCACGGCAACGGCACGTACTCCCAGTACGCCCACCTGTCGCAGGTCAACGTGAAGGCCGGCCAGGTCGTCAAGACCGGCCAGAAGATCGCCCTGTCCGGCAACACCGGCAACTCCAGCGGCCCGCACCTGCACTTCGAGATCCGCACCACCCCGAACTACGGCTCCGCCATCGACCCGGCGAAGTTCCTGCGCTCCAACGGCGTGAGCGTCTGACCCCGGTCACACCAGCAGCACCCGAGCGACCCCGAGAACGGCCCCGCGCCGTCCTCGGGGTCACTCGTCCGAGGGGCGGGCGGTGAATCAGGCCGCGTGTTCTTCGAAGCGGAACTCGGGACTGGTGCGAGGGTCGATGCGGGCTCCGGCTTCCAGAGCCTCGGCCAGTCGCTCGATCAGCTCCAGCGTGGGGTCGACACCGCTCTCCTCGATGGCCTCGACGTCCTCTTCCGTCAGCGCGGCACGACGCGCCAGCTCCGCAGTGGTCCAGCCGAGAGCGGAACGCCGGTCGTAGACGGCCTGCGCGAAGTCCATACGGCGGCCCGCAGCCCGGTACGCCGCATCCTCACGGTGTTCCGACGGAACTTTCCAGCTCGTGTGGTACCCGCTGCTCATCAGGCCTCCTCGTCCCTACTGTAGAGGGCGTGCTCATCAGCCGGCGTGTGCTCCGCCTCGCACAGTTTCCTCGCTCGCTGCGCTCTCAGGACTTCGTCCCGTTCCCGCATCCGGGTCTTGCGGAAGACGGTGAGGAGGACCGCGCGGCGCTGCGGGGCGAACCAGTAAGTGACGCGCATCGGGCCGATGCGTAGTTCCCGCAGCCCATCGCCGAGGTGGCTGGCGAGTGGAAACGGCATTGCGGGCCCGTCGATGGCAAGCCGGTCCGCAAAACGTTCAGCGGCTCTGTAGTCCGGCAGTGAGAGGGTCGCCAGCCATGTCCGGACCTCGGGCTCGACCTCGATGGTGTAGAAATCCGGGTCCGGCGGTTCCGACATGACCGTTCCGTTCGTGGGGCGGGGTGGTGGACGAGTCTTGCGACGTCCACACAAACGGTCGGTCGGCTGCTCTTGATGCGGACTGCCCGAAATTCACACGATCAGGTAGCGGCCCAGAGCCGGAAGGCCCGGTTCCTCCGCCCACACCTTCCTCCCGCAGGAGCTTCCTCGAACCAAACCCGCCGGGAGATCACCGATGCCGGCCGGGCACGTGAGGGCTACCAGGAGACCAGACGTGCCTACCTGTTCAGCAAGGCAGATCGCCCCCGACAACGACCTCTCGGTGACCTTCACGTCCCAGGCCGCCTGATGCCGAGGACGAAGCCCGGGGTCAGCCCTCGGACGCGTACGGGACGAAACGCGCCCACGTGTCGGGGGTGAAGGTGAGGCGGGGGCCAGCGGTGTTCTTGGAGTCGCGGACGTGGATGGTGCCGGGGGTGAGGGCGAGTTCGACGCAGGAATTGCCGTCGTTGCCACCGCTGTAGCTGCTCTTGAACCAAGCCAGCTCAGAGGCGTCCCCGGCGGTGGACTTGCGGATCATGTTTCTCCCAGCAGTTGTTCGATGAAAGCCAGTGACTCGCGTGGAGAGAGTGCCTGAGCCCGGATCGTGCCATACCGCAGCTCAAGAATGCGCAGTTGCCTCGGATCGGAGGTCGGCCGCCCGTTGAACGCACCGTCGGAGCGGCCCACCGCTGTACCGTCAGCGAACTTCAGCAGCTCGATCCTGCCGTCCATCCCGGAGTGGGTGTCACAGTTCATCGGCATAACCTGAAGCACGACGTTGTGCAACCGCCCCACCTCCGACAAACGCTCAAGCTGCTGACGCCAAACCATCTTCCCCCCGATGGGGCGACGTAGCACCCCCTCCTCCAGGACGAAGCTGAGCGCCGGGGCCGGGTCACGCTCGAAGATCGCCCGCCGATCCAGACGAGCGGCCACCATGCGCTCCACGTCGTCCGGCGAGTACGGAGGTTGCGCCGCTCCGATCACCGCCCTCGCGTGTTCTGGCGTCTGCAACAACCCAGCGACGATGTTGCACTCGTACAGCCCGATCTCGACCGCCTTCGCCTCCAACTTTCCCAGCGCCCGAACCTCCTTCGGGTACCGGACCTTCTTCACGTCCTCCCAGGCCGCCGCGATCAACCCGCCCGTGCCCAGGACCTCGTCCGTCTTGTCCAGGAACTCCTGCCGAGGGATCCGCTTGCCGCCCTCGATCTTGTAGACCATGTCCTCGCCGTAGCCGACGATCCGCCCGAACTCGGCGGCCCGCATCCCCGCCGCCTCGCGGCGCAGCTTCAGCTGGCGTCCGACGGTCGTGATGACCGCGACGCCCCACTCGTCGTCCGGGTCCACCTCCCAACCGGGTTCGTCCGCCTCTTCCTTGAGCCGACCCGCTTCCGCATCGACCGCCGTCATGCCGCACCTCTCCTTCGGAACCGTCCGTGACGCACCCGGCGCCCTACCCGTACCAACCGTCGGAACAGCCCCGACAGCACCGGACAACCACCGGACAGTGACCGTACGTACGCGCTGAGTAACTCATCACGGTACGCGGATCCGGCCACGCTGAGTGATGTGAATCAGCGAACTGCCGAACCCACCACCCCCGTCCGCAACTTCAGCGTGCTGCTCTCCCCAACGCCACGCGGCGCCCACCAAGCCCGGCGACTGGGAGCGGGCCAACTACGTTCCTGGGGGATGCCCGTGGACCCGGCCCGTCAGGTCATCGCGGAGCTGGCCGCCAACGCGACGACCCACGGCCGTGTCGCGGGACGGGACTTCCGGCTCACGCTCCACGTCGTGGCCGACACCCTCCGTATCGAGGTCACCGACACCCGCGGCGAGCGCCTGCCCGAGCTCCGGCCGCCCTCCTCCGACACCGAGTCGGGCCGGGGCCTGCTCCTCGTGGAAGCGCTCGCGGACCGCTGGGGCGTGACCGAGGGCCGCTTCCCGCGCAAGACCGTCTGGGCCGAACTGCGGTTCCCCTCAGGCCGAACGCCATAGGTCCTTCGATTGGCGCATTTCTCCATCCCAGGAGCGCGAAAACCGAGGTGAACGGGCCATTCCGTTGGAGATCCGCTCCTCTGACCACCCTCACGGCACCGGAACCCGGGAACCGAAGCTCCGGTGCCGTCGGCGCCTTCCCCAAGCAAGAACTTCGGGGAAAGCACCCCACCAAGCCCCACCCTTTCCCGTCCGAGGCACGTGATCACTCGGGTGGGTGAACATCACCGGCTCAGCTGGATTTTCGGACCCCCAACGCCTCTACGCTCAGCGCACACCACCCGAAAAGACTTCGGCCCCCGCCGGGACTGGCATCCCGGTGCGAGGGCCTAACCACCCAGGAAACGAGACCTTTCCCGATGGATACCCAAAACACTAGCGCGCCCCCACCCGCCCGGTCAGCCCCCGCCGGCAATCCGACCCGATCGCGTCACCACACCGGCGGCGTCATCCACGACAACACCCGCCACACCACCCGCTTCGTGGTGATCGGCAACCACCTCACCCAGCACCCCGAGCTGTCCCTGCTCGCCATCGGCCTCGGCTGCCACATCCAGTCCCTGCCCACCGGCACCCCCGTGGACATCAAGAGCCTCGCCGCACGCTTCAAAGAAGGCACCAAACGCATCGCCGACGCCCTGCGCGAACTGGAGACCCACGGCTACCTCCGCCGCGAACGCGTCCGCACCCCCACCGGCCGCATCATCACCCGCCCGTCACGGCCTCCGCACCTGCGACGGCTGCGACCGCGCCTTCCGCGCCCCCGAAACCGAAACCCACTGCCGCGACTGCCGTGCAGCCACCGCTCGCCCCGGAAGCCAGTAAGGAAACCCATGGTCAGCCCGCCCCATGAGGCGATGCACCGCATCTTCCAGCACGACCCCGGACTCTTCAGCCGCGTCTCGCGCTTCCTCGGAGTCGACATCCCCACCCCGGTGAAGGCGACAGCCCTACCGACCGACCTGACGGAGACCAACCCCGTCGAACGCCGGGTCGACACACTCCTCCGCTTCGAGACCGCGGAGCAGGGCCCGTTCCTCCTGGCCATCGAGGCTCAGGGCAGGAAACACCCGGACAAGCCGGCGAGCTGGGCGTACTACACCGCGTACCTGTGGTCGAAGTACCGGCTGCCCACGGCCCTCCTGGTCGTCTGCCAGGACCACGCCACGGCCAAATGGGCCCAGCAGTCGGTGAGCTGCGGACCGCCCCAGATGCCCACCCTCACCCTTCGCCCCATGGTCGCCGGTCCGCACAACATGCCCGTGATCACCGATCCGGAAGAAGCCCGCGCCGACCTGGCCCTGGCCAGCCTGGCGGCCATCACACACGCTGCCGAACCGGTCGTCGATGCGATACTGAAGGCCCTGTCCACCGCACTGCGGGACGAGCCCAAAGACATCGCGAGTCCCCTGATCGAATTCACCGCACAGGGCCTGGGCAAGAACCCGGCCAAGCACCTCTGGAGGAACCTGGTGGCCGTGGACCTCTCCTTCTACAAGTCCTACCTCGCCGAAGAGGTTCGAGAAGAAGTCCGAAAAGAAGTCCGCGAGGAAGTCCAGCGCGAGGTCCGGCAGGAAGTCCGCGAGGAAGTCCAGCGCGAGGTCCGGCAGGAAGTCCGCGAGGAAGTCCAGCGCGAGGTCCGGCAGGAAGTCCGCGAGGAAGTCCAGCGCGAGGTCCGGCAGGAAGTCCGCGAAGAGGCCCGCGTCAAGGACCGTGCCGAGGACATCCTGTTCGTCCTGGAGCAGCGCGGACTCGACATCTCCGACGACGTCCGCAGCCGCATCACGGACTGCACCGACCCCGAGCTCCTCCGCCTCTGGCTCGCCCGCGCCCTCGCCGCCCCGAAGGCCGAAAAGGTCTTCGAGGACGCGTGACCGAACCCGTTCCACGCCCCGAGCAGGCGCCCGAAGCCCTGCGGGAGCCGAGTACCGCCCCGGGCGAGGCCCTGAGGGCGGTACGCGTCCGAGCCGTGCCGCCCCCGGCCGGTGCTAGGAGTGCCCCAGCTCCGCCGACGACGCGTCCTCCGTCGCCGGGACCGAGCCGGAGTCGGGGGCCGGGCGGAGGGGGAACGGGTCGACGCGGGTCTCGTCGATGACCGGCGGGGCCGGCTGCGGGGGCTTCGGCATGACCGCGGCCTCGGAGTGGCCGCCGCAGCCGTAGGCCAGGGAGACGACGTGGCCGTCGGCCGGGGAGAACTCGTTGGCGCACACCCCGAACGCCTGGCCCAGCGAGCCGCCGATCGGGGTGAGGAAGCCGCACGACACGCAGGAGGCGGGGGCCGCCTGCGCCATCGGGGTCTTCGCGCCGAACGACTCCTCCCAGCGGTCGGCGGCGCTGTGCAGGCCGTAGCGGGACAGGACCCGGGCGCGGCGCATGCCGAGTTCCTCGGCGACCGCCGCGATCGAGCCGCGGGACGGGGTGACGGGCAGGTTGGCCGGGGCGCCGGCCGTGACCTCGGCGTCCTCCGCCTCCACCAGGTCGGCCATCTCGTGGGAGACCGCGGAGCTCGGCGGCGGCTCCTCCTCGCCGGAGAAACCGGGCTCCAGGCGCAGGTCCTCGGCCTCGGTGGGGAGGAGGTCGCCGGGGCCCATGTCGCCGGGGCGCAGCCGCTCGCTCCACGGCACCCACTCCGGTGCGAGGACCGCGTCGGGGCCGGGCAGCAGCACCGCCTCGTCGACCGTGACGATCTTGGCGCGGGAGGCGCGGGCCACGGTGACGGCCCAGCGCCAGCCGCGGTAGCCGGGCTCGTGGCACCCGAAGAAGTGGGTGACGACGCGGTCGCCCTCGGAGATCAGGCCCTCGTGTTCGCCCACGACCCCGGGCGCGGCGGCCTCCTTGGCTGCGGCGCGGGCGAGGTCGACGGCCTCGGCGCACAGACGGTCGGGGGTGCGGCTTCGCGTTGTCGCTGCGCTCACAGGTATCGCTTCTCTCCTACGCCGTCTCACGAGTGCGCCACTCCCAGCACGGGGGGCGGACGGAGCGGACAGTGGGACCGCGTCGACGTCCGCGCAACAACGTGCTCGGGCGCGCCTCCATCCATTCTGCGGGATGGCTGAGATACGCACGCTACCTTCTCGCGTGCGCTGGGCCTACACCGACGGTTGTTACGGAGTCCCGCGCGCCGGTTTCCGGGGGCGGCCGACCGCCTCCGGCGACGTGTTCCCGTCGGCCTCCGGCATTCGGCCGTACAGCCGCACCACGGCGGCGTCCATGGCGATACGGCATTACACACGGCCTTCTCGGGGCACTATGGCGTCGTGGCTACCGCGAGGACACCCCAGGGCGCCACCGGGACCGGTGGGCCGAAAGGGGTCAGGGGCAGCGGCCGACGCTCCGGGACGAGCCGGGCGGGCGGCCGTCTTCGCGCGTTCGGGCGCGCCCTGCACTTCCCGGTGACCAGAACCGCGCGAGGGATCCGCCGGGCGACCCACGCGCACGGCGCCGGGGAGTCCGGGCTCGGCAAGCTGATCGAGCTGCACGGCGTGAACGGCGCCGGCGATGTCATGATCACGGTCGCGCTGGCGTCCACCGTGTTCTTCTCCGTGCCGACCGACGAGGCGCGCGGACGTGTCGCCCTCTACCTCGCCATCACCATGGCACCGTTCACCCTCCTCGCCCCGGTGATCGGCCCGCTCCTGGACCGCCTCCCGCACGGCCGTCGCGCCGCCATGGCCGGCGCGATGCTCGCCCGGGCGCTGCTCGCGCTGGTCCTGTCCGGCGCGGTGATCACCGGCGGGCTGGAGCTGTACCCGGCGGCGCTGGGCGTACTGGTGGCGTCCAAGGCGTACGGGGTGGTCAGGAGCGCGGTCGTGCCGCGGCTGCTGCCGCCCGCCTTCTCCCTGGTGAAGGCGAACTCGCGGGTCACGCTCGGCGGGCTGCTGGCGACCGGGATCGCCGCGCCGATCGGCGCGGGCCTGCAACAGGTCGGGCCGCGCTGGCCGCTGTACGGGGCGTTCGCGATCTTCGTGGCGGGGATGTTCCTGTCCTTCCGGCTGCCGCCGAAGGTGGACTCCGCGAAGGGCGAGGACGTGGCGCTGCTCGCCGCCGACGAGCGGCATCTGCACGGCCCGCGCGGCAAGGCGGAGAAACGTCCCGGCCTGCGGACGGTCGGCCCGGCCGTCACCCACGCGCTCGGCGCCAACGCCTCCATCCGCTGCCTCACCGGCTTCCTGATCTTCTTCCTCGCCTTCCTGCTGCGCGAGCACCCGATGACGGGGCAGAGCGCCGCCGTGTCCCTCGGCATAGTGGGTGTGGCGGCGGGGGCGGGCAACGCGCTCGGCACGGCGGTCGGGGCGTGGCTGCGGTCGCGCGCCCCGGAGATCATCATCGTGACGGTGGTGGCGTGTGTGGCGAGTGCGGCGATCCTGGCCGCGGCGTTCTTCGGCGCGGTCCTGGTGGCGTGTCTCGCCGCGGTCGCCGGGTTCGCGCAGGCGCTGGCCAAGCTGTCGCTGGACGCGCTGATCCAGCGGGACGTGCCCGAGCTGGTGCGGACGTCGGCGTTCGCGCGCTCGGAGACACTGCTGCAGATGTCGTGGGTGCTGGGCGGCGCGATCGGCATCGCGATGCCGCTGATCGGCACGCTGGGGCTGGCGGTGGGCGCGACGATCGTCGCCGCGGGCTGGCTGACCACGGTCCGCGGGCTGATCCGTTCGGCCCGGCAGGGGAACGCGGGGCGGGCGCGAGTGGCGTAACGGCGCGGCCACGCCGTACCCCCGCATGGGAAGTGTGGCGGACGCGCCAGATAGCCTTCGCCCCATGACCACGTTGCCCCGCGGCGCAGCCGCTCTGAGTCACCGCGCTGTGCGACGCCGCCGTGCCGTCGCCGCCGTCGGCGCCGTATCCGCCGGACTGCTCGTCCTGGCCGCCTGTGACAAGCCGACGTCGATGGCCACCATCACGGTGGGCAGCGACTCGGTGAGCTCGGAGGCCACCTGCGGTGGCGAGGGCGAGGCCCTGAACGCCGAGACGCTCAACAAGTGCCTGCAGGACAAGGGCATCGACGAGATCGACGTCGACCCCACCAAGGAAGTGCGCTTCGGCGTCGACCCGGAGATCGCCGACAACGGCTGGACCATCCTGATGAACGGTCAGCCGCTGGTCGACTCCAGCAAGAAGACCTACCAGGTCATCCCGGGCAGCGTGTTCTTCAACGCCCAGTACGGCGCCCAGGGCGACTCGACCCTGGTGTCGATCAAGGAGGGCGAGAACGAGGCCACGGGGCTGTGGTCCTTCCGGCTGAAGAAGAAGGAAGACTGATCAGTCTGAGCACGTCGTCCTCACGCGTTCTCGTGGCCACCGCGGTCCCCGTCGAGCGGGACGCGGTGGCCGGGGCGTTCCCCGGGGACGTGGAGCAGGTGCGCCTTCCCGGGGTGAGCCTGGTCCGGACGGGCGGCGGGTGTGATCTGGTGGCCACCGGTGTCGGACCCGCCTCGGCCGCCGCCTCCACCGCCGCCGCACTCACCGCCGCCGCGCTCGACGGCGCCCCCTACGGTCTCGTCGTCTGCGCCGGTATCGGCGGGGGTTTCCAGCCCGAGGCGCCGGTCGGCTCGCTCGTCGTCTCCCACACGATCGCCGTGGCCGATCTCGGCGCCGAGACCGCGGACGGTTTCCTCCCCGTCACCGAACTGGGCTTCGGGCACGTCGCGCATCACTCCCCGAGTTCACTCGTGCGGGAGGCCGTCCGAGTGACGGACGCCCGCCCCGGCACCGTCCTCACCGTCTCCACCGTCACCGGCACCGCCGACCGTGCCGCCGAACTGCGCGCCCGGCACCCGAACGCCCTCGCCGAGGGCATGGAGGGTTTCGGTGTGGCCGAGGCGGCCGTCGCACAGGGGCGGCCCGTGCTGGAGATACGGGCGGTGTCGAACCCCGTCGGCCCGCGCGACCGCGCCGCCTGGCGCATCGGCGACGCCCTGACGGCCCTCACCGAGGGCTTCGGGAAGCTCGCGCCCGTCCTGGAGAGTTGGATTCAGCATGACCAGCATGACCAGCATGACCACCCCTGAGCAGCAGCTGCGGATCGCCTACTCGCCCTGCCCGAACGACACCTTCGTCTTCGACGCCCTCGCCCACGGCCGTGTCCCCGGCGCGCCCGCCGTCGACGTGACGTTCGCCGACATCGACCTCACCAACGGCATGGCCGAGCGCGGTGAGCTGGACGTGCTGAAGGTGTCGTACGCGGTGCTGCCGTACGTCCTCGACGAGTACGCCCTGCTGCCCTGCGGGGGCGCGCTGGGGCGGGGCTGCGGGCCGCTGGTGCTGACCAGGGAGGCCGGGGTGGACCTGACCGGCCGTACGGTCGCCGTGCCGAGCGAGCGGTCGACGGCGTACCTGCTGTTCCGGCTGTGGGCGGCGGATGTTGTACCGGGTGGGGTGGGAGAGATCGTGGTGATGCCGTTCCACGAGATCATGCCCGCCGTGCGGGACGGGAAGGTCGACGCGGGACTCGTCATCCACGAGGCCCGCTTCACGTACCAGGGCTACGGGCTGCACCGGCTCGCCGACATGGGTGAGCACTGGGAGCGGACCACCGGGCTGCCGATCCCGCTGGGCGCGATCATCGCGAAGCGGTCGCTGGGCGAGGAGACGCTGACGCGGCTCGCCGAGTCCATTCGTACGTCGGTACGGATGGCCTGGGACGAGCCGGAGGTGTCGCGTCCGTACGTCATGGAGCACGCCCAGGAGATGGACCCGGCCGTCGCCGACCAGCACATCGGGCTGTACGTCAACGAGTTCACGGCCGGTCTCGGCGAGGACGGCTACGCGGCCGTACGGGGGCTGCTCACGCGTGCGGCGGCCGAGGGACTGGTGCCGCCCCTCGGCCCGGACGCGCTGCGGTTTCCCTGAGCCGGCTCTAGACGTCGAGCTGGTCGGCGACCGCGCGGAGCAGGCCGGCGATCTTCTTGCCGGCCGCACGGTCGGGGTAGCGGCCCCGCTCCAGTGACGGCGTGATGTTCTCCAGCAGGGTCGTCAGGTCCTGGACGATGGAGGCCAGCTCGTCCGGCTTCTTGCGCTGGGCCGCCGCGACCGAAGGGGCCGGGTCCAGGACGGTCAGGGAGAGGGCCTGGTCGCCGCGCTGTCCGGCGACCACACCGAACTCGACGCGCTGGCCCGGCTTGAGGGCCTCGACTCCGGCGGGGAGGACCGAGGAATGCACGAAGACGTCTCCGCCGTCGTCACGGGAGAGAAAGCCGAAGCCCTTCTCACTGTTGAACCACTTGACCTTGCCGGTGGGCACGTCTGTCCTCGTCCTCGTACTCGTCGGGAAAACTGCTTCGGAAAACGGCTCTTGATAGCACTCGGGCGGGCCCGATGACCCGCCGGTACCAAGGCTAATGGTCTTCAGGCCGGTGACAAGACGTCACCCGGTTGTTCCTTCGCGCTGGGAACTACCCTGGTCCGGTGCGTGACAAAACCCAAGCGAATTCCCCCGCGCCCGGTGACGGTCTGGTCCGTGCCGGTGCCATCGTCTTCTTCGTCGGTGCTGTGGCCACTCTGGTCACCGTGGCCCCCTTGTTCCTCGGGACGACGCCCTTTCCCACGTACATGTTCGGGCTGAGCATGTTCATGGCCGTCGGATTCCTGATGGCCGGCGCGGGCGTACTGCGTTCGGCCGCGGTGGGGCGCCGCCGGGCGCGGGCGGGGCAGGTTTCCGGTCCGGTTTCCTGAGCGGTTTCCGGTCAGCGGCCCGAGCAGTAGTCCGAAAACCACCGCGGGAATTCCGGCAGACCGGTGAGGACGACGTCCGCGCCGGCCTCGCGCAGCTCCGTGGCGTCGCAGGGACCGCTGGCGACGGCGACGGACAGCGCGCCGGCGGTCCGCGCGCCGCGCACGTCGCCCACGTGGTCGCCGACGTAGACGGTGGCCTCGTGCTCGCGCAGCGCGAGCGCCTTCTGCTCGGCCCACAGGTTGCCGATCACGGCGTCCGGCTCGATGCCGAGGTGGGCCAGGTGCAGTTTGGCGTTGGGCTCGTACTTGGCGGTGACGACGATCGCCCGCCCGCCCGCCTCCCGTACGGCGGCTATCGCCTCACGGGCGCCGGGAAGGGCGGGTGTGGCGGTGATGGCGTACGTCGGGTACATGGCCCGGTAGAGGTCCGCCATCTCGTCGACCCGCTCGGCCGGGAACCAGTTGAGCAGCTCGTCCACCAGCGGCGGGCCGAGGCGGGTGACCGCGAGGTCGGCGTCGATGTACGTCCCGGTCCGCTCGGCCAGTGCGAGGTAGCAGGCGCGGATGCCGGGGCGGGAGTCGATGAGCGTCATGTCGAGATCGAAGCCGACGGTGGGCGGGAGGAGGGTGGTGATGGCCATGCGCGCCATTGTCCCAACACCGCGGCCGCGGACAGGCGTGCCGCCCGTGACTGCGGGCAGTCGCGCCGCCCACCGCCGCAGCCGCGGGCAGTCGCGCCGCAGCCCCCGCAGCCCCCGTAGCCGCGGGCAGTCGTGCCGCAGTCCAGTCCCCGTAGCTGCGGGCAGTCGTGCCGCTGGGGCGGCACGGGTGGGCGCAGCGGCACCTGGCAAGCGCCGTGAGCGCAGCAGACGCCCGGGGTGGATCGCCCCCGCCGCCCCTTCCCATTCCCGTCCCCGGGGGCGCCGCCCCCGGACCCCCGCTCCTCAAACGCCGGAGGGGCTGAATGGTGCCGGACGGGCTGAATGGTGCCGGACGGGCTGGGTCGAGCCAGAGCGGGCCGAGTGCAGCCGGAGGGGCTGGAATCAGCCCTTCTGGCGCTGCGAGCGCCAGACCAGGAACAGCGCCGTGGTGAGAGCCGCAGCCCGGACGACCCACGGCCAGGTCTCGGAGATCGCGGCGTTCATATGCCCCTCGGCAATGGGCGTGCCCCAACGCCCCGCCGTCCTCCCCCAGAGCCACACCACACCGCCCGCGAGCGCGAGGCCGGGAAGGATGACCACCGCCCATTTGATCTCCGCCTGGGTCAGGCGACGGGAGGCGTAGGCGATGAGCCAGCCCAGGATCAGGGCACGCCAGTCGCCGATCACGGTCCCCGCGACCAGCAGCCCGGCGGCGAGCAGGAGCAGGGGGTTGCTCCAGCGTCCCGACGGCAGGCGCGGAAGGAAGCGGCGGCGACGGGAAGCGGCGGGCTCCTCCTCGGCCTCCGGCGCGGCGGCCGGCTCGGCCGGCGTTTCCTCCCTCTCCTTCGCCGGGGGCGGCTTGAGGAGTTCGGGGATCTCGACCCCGCCGACGAAACCCGGCACCTCGTCACCGATGCCGAACGCGCTGTTGTCCACCCGCCACCAGTCGGGCTGGGTGGCACTGTCGCCGAGTTCGTCCGTACCGGCCCGGTGCGGCGGGGACGGTACGTCGGCGGGGGCGGGACTGCTGTCCGGCACCCCGGCAGGGCGGGGGCGGGGGACGATCCGGCGCAGGACACCCTTGGGGCGGTCGGCACGAGCGCCATCACGGGCGTCGCCTCGGACATTGTCGCGGGCGTCGCCGCGCGCGTCCTCGCGGGCGCTGTCACGGGCGTCCTCGCGAGCGTTGCCGCGGCCCCCCGCGCCGCCCTTCCGCTCCCGCTGCACCGGCACAGCGGCAGGCGGCGCAGCGGCGGCGGCGCCCGGAGCGGCAGCGGCAGAGGTGTCCTCGGCCGCCGTGACGACCTCGGTCGGCGTGCCGATGCGGGAGATGATGCGGCGGACCGCCGCGGGCGAATCGACCACGGCCTTCGCCCGCCGCCGGTCGATCTCGTCGCGCAGCTCGGCGACCAGCCGCATGCGGGCCGCCGACGGCAGCTGCCGCTGCTGCGCCACGTCGCCGACGCGGCTCAGATACTCGTAGACGACCTGGTCGCTCTCGATACCCACGAAGTCCCCTCCGGGACGGATGCGTCGGGACACCGTCGCCCGACGGTACCGCGAGTGGGGCCGGCCGACCCAACTCCCGGCACGCCACCGGCGTACCCACCCGCTAACGTGAGGCGGATGAGCACCGAGGAGAAGCCCGCGGCGGCCCCCCGATCCCTCGCTGAGGCCCTCCGGGGGCGGGACGACGTGGCGCTGGCCGCGCTGCTGCGCAGCCGGCCGGACCTCATCACGCCCGTGCCCACCGACCTCACCCAGCTCGCCACCCGCGCCGGCACCCGCGCCTCGGTCGTACGGGCGCTGGAACGGCTGGACCGGTTCACGCTGCAGACGGCGCAGGCGCTGGCCGTGGCGGCGGATCCGGCGTCGTACGACGAACTCCTCGGGCTGATGGCGGGCGACGACCGCGACCCGGCGGTCTCCGCCGCGCTGCCGCACGCGCTCCGCGTGCTGCGCGAGCAGGCGCTGGTGTGGGGCGGTGACGACCGGCTGCGGCTGGTGCGCACCGCCCGTGAGCTGCTGGCGCCGTCGCCGCAGCACCCCTCGCCGACCGGGCTCGGGCCGACCGTAC
Organism: Streptomyces sp. CB02400; assembly: GCF_001905725.1. Taxonomy (GTDB): domain Bacteria; phylum Actinomycetota; class Actinomycetes; order Streptomycetales; family Streptomycetaceae; genus Streptomyces; species Streptomyces atrovirens. Next base: position 198,269 of record NZ_LIWB01000008.1, on the reverse strand, counting down.
GGGAGGCCACCACCGGGATGTCGCCGGGGCGGATCCAGGAGATCGTGGCGACGGCGGGACTGCCGTCGACGCACGACTCGGTGTCCGCCGTGGCCGCTCTGACCGCCCTGTTCGACGACCCGGCGCGGATGTCCGCGCTGCTCGACGAGGCACCGGCCGAGTCCGTGGAGGTGCTGGAGCGGCTGGTCTGGGGGCCGCCGTACGGGCAGGTCACCGCCGATCCCGCGCCCCGGCTGCGCTGGCTGCTCGACCGGGGGCTGCTGCTGCCGACGGCACCCGGGACGGTCGTCCTGCCGCGCGAGGTGGCGCTGCGGCTGCGGGCGGGGCGGGCGCACCGGGCGGTGGAGCCGTCGCCGCCGCCCGTCGAGGCCGCCGCCACACACCGTCCGCAGGTGGTGGACGCGACGGCGGCCGGGCAGGCGTACACGGCGCTGGCGACGGTCGAGGAGCTGCTGAAGGACTGGCACGAGGGCGGCCCGGCGGTGCTGCGGGCCGGCGGGCTGAGCGTGCGGGACCTGAAGCGGACCGCCGCCGCCCTGGACGTGCCCGAGCCGGTGGCCGCGTTCTGGGTGGAACTCGCCTACGCGGCCGGGCTGCTGGCCTCCGACGGGGAGGCCGACGAGCGGTACGCGGCGACCCCGGCGTACGACGAGTGGCGCGAGCGGCCGGACGCGGAGCGGTGGGCGCACCTGGTCACGGCGTGGCTGGCGGCGACCCGGACGGCGGGGCTGGTCGGCGGGCGGGACGCGAAGGACCGCACGCTGTCGGCCCTGGGTCCGGGCCTGGACCGCTCGGCGGCCCCGGAGGTACGGCACAGGGTCCTGACCCTGCTGTCCGGGCTCCCGGAGGGAACCGCACCGGCCCCGGAGTCGGTCCTGGCACGCCTGCGCTGGGAACGCCCGCCGCGCGGAGGCGGGCGGGGCCCCGCCGGTGCGCCTTTTCCAGCGGCGGAGAGCGCTCGCCAGGCACCTGGCGGCACGACGGCGGGGGCCGGTCGCGGCGCGGGCGCCCCGGCGGCAGGGAGCCCACCCGGCGCGGAGGGCGCCCGCTGGGCGGGTGTGCCGGCGGCGGAGGGCGCTCACGGGGCCGGTGGTGCGGGAGCAGGGGGTGCTCGTGGTGTGTACGGCTCCGTCGCCGGAGGTGTCCGCGGGGCGGAGGGGGCCCCGGGGGCGGGGGACGGTGAGGATCTGCGGGCGCGGGTCGCGCGGTGGACGCTCTCCGAGGCGGAGATGCTCGGGGTCACCGGGCGTGGCGCGCTGTCCGCGCACGGGCGTGCGCTGATCGGCGCGCCCGCGGCCAGGCGGGCGGAGGCGGAGCCCGAGGGGCCGGGCGACAAGCTGCCCGTGCACCACCGGCCCGCTCCGGTACCGGTGCCGCTCTCCCCCGCCGAGCAGGCCACGGCCGCCGCTGCCGCCGCCCGCCTGCTCGCGCCGCTGCTGCCCGAACCGCTGGACCACGTGCTCCTCCAGGCCGATCTGACGGCGGTGGCGCCGGGCCCGCTGGAACGGCCGCTCGCCGACGTGCTGGGGGTCCTCGCGGACGTGGAGTCGAAGGGTGGCGCGACCGTCTACCGGTTCACGCCCGGCTCGGTACGGCGCGCACTCGACGCCGGGCAGACCGCCTCCGACCTGCACGCCTTCCTCGCCGCGCACTCCCGTACGCCGGTGCCGCAGCCGCTGGCGTACCTCATCGACGACGTGGCCCGCAGGCACGGGCACCTGCGGGTGGGTGCCGCCTCGGCCTACGTCCGCTGCGACGACGACGCCGTGCTCAGCGAGATCCTCGCCGACAAGCGGGCCGCGGGGCTGGGCCTGCGCCGGCTGGCCCCGACCGTGCTGGCCGCGCAGGCCGGTCCGGCCGGCCTGCTGGAGGGGCTGCGCGCGATGGGGTTCGCGCCGGCCGCCGAGTCGGCGGAGGGCGATGTGGTGATCGCCCGCGCCGACGCCCACCGCACCCCGCCACGCACCCCTCCCGCGCCGGTCCCGGACGGGCCGCCGGTCCCCGACGACACCCTGCTCACGGCGGCGATCCGCGCCGTCCGCGCCGGCGACCTCGCCTCCACCACCCCGCGCAAACCGGCCGCCGGGAGCGAGCCGGGCCACGGGGAGCCGCCCCGTACGACCGCCGCCGAGACCCTCGCCACCGTGCAGGCCGCCGTTCTCACCGGCGAGGCGCTGTGGATCGGCTACGTCAACGCCGAGGGCGGCGCCAGCCAGCGCGTCATCGCCCCGGTCCGGGTCGAGGGCGGCTTCGTCACGGCGTACGACCACACCGCGGACGAGGTCCGTACGTATCCGCTGCACAGGATCACGGGGGTCGCGGAGCTGGCGGACGACGAGCGCTGAGCCGTTCGGGTGTACGACGGACTTCATGCACGCCACGCCGGGACGTTCCCCCTGATGAGCGAGGTTGTGGGGCGTCGCGCATCCCGCGGCGGGCCGTTGGGCAGCCACCGGATGTCCTGAACGGGCCCGGAAACCACCGCGGTCCGTTCGCACGCAACAGAAAGGAAGTCCCATGCGTGCCGTTCGTCGCGTCGCCGCCGTACTGACCTCCACGGCCGTGCTGCTCGGAGCGTTCGCCGCCGAGGCCGCCGCGGTCGGGATCGACCTCGGCGGGGGTGTGACCTTCTGACACCTCCCGTGTCCTGACACGTTCCGTGTCCTGACTCGTCTCGCGTTCTGATCCGTTCCGTTTCTCGTTCACGGCGGGCCGGTCCCTCGTCCCCGGGACCGGCCCGTTCCCGTCGTCCGAAGAAGTCCGAAGAAGTCCGAAGAGAATGAAGGGTGTCCCGTGCCTTCCTTGTTCCGTGCGGTGGCCGTCTGTCTCTCCGTTCTCGCGCTCGTCGCGGTGCTCACCCCGGCCGCCGCCGCGCTGCCGTTGCCGATTCCGGCCGCCGGAGGGGGGCCGCTCCTCGGCGAGGGGGTGTCCGTCGAGGGGCCGCTGGTGAACAACCTCACGCTGCCCGCGCTGATGTAGCCCGGTCCGCTCGGGACCGTGAGCGCGTGCGATCGGGCAGACTGGAGGTTTGGCCGAAGTGCCCGTGCCGAGCCCGTCGCAGAAAGGCAGCCGCGCGTGAATGGTCCGCTCATCGTCCAGTCCGACAAAACCCTGCTCCTCGAAGTCGACCACGAGCAGGCCGACGACTGCCGTCGTGTCATCGCGCCGTTCGCCGAGCTGGAGCGGGCGCCCGAGCACATCCACACCTACCGGGTGACCCCGCTCGGCCTGTGGAACGCGCGGGCGGCCGGGCACGACGCCGAGCAGGTCGTGGACGCGCTGGTGCAGTACAGCCGCTACCCGGTGCCGCACGCGCTGCTCGTCGACATCGCCGACACCATGGACCGCTACGGCCGGCTCAGCCTGCACAAGCACCCGGCACACGGCCTCGTCCTCACCAGCACCGACCGGCCCGTGCTGGAAGAGGTGCTGCGCTCCAAGCGCATCGCGCCGCTCGTCGGTGCCCGGATCGATCCCGACACGGTGGTCGTGCACCCCTCGGAGCGCGGGCAGATCAAGCAGACGCTGCTGAAGCTGGGCTGGCCCGCCGAGGACCTCGCCGGGTACGTGGACGGTGAGGCGCACCCCATCGAGCTGGTCGAGGACGGGTGGGCGCTGCGCCCGTACCAGAAGCAGGCCGTGGAGAACTTCTGGCACGGCGGCTCCGGTGTGGTCGTCCTGCCCTGCGGCGCCGGCAAGACGCTGGTCGGCGCGGGTTCGATGGCGCAGGCGAAGTCGACCACGCTGATCCTGGTCACCAACACCGTCTCGGCGCGGCAGTGGAAGCACGAGCTGGTGCGGCGGACCTCCCTGACGGAGGACGAGATCGGCGAGTACAGCGGGACGCGGAAGGAGATCCGCCCCGTCACCATCGCCACCTACCAGGTGCTGACGACGAAGCGGAAGGGGATCTACCCCCACCTGGAGCTGTTCGACTCCCGTGACTGGGGCCTGATCCTCTACGACGAGGTGCACCTGCTGCCCGCGCCGGTCTTCAAGTTCACCGCCGATCTCCAGGCCCGGCGGCGGCTCGGCCTGACCGCGACCCTGGTGCGCGAGGACGGCCGCGAGTCGGACGTGTTCTCGCTGATCGGCCCGAAGCGGTTCGACGCGCCGTGGAAGGAGATCGAGGCGCAGGGCTACATCGCCCCGGCCGACTGCGTGGAGGTCCGGGTCAACCTCACCGACTCCGAGCGGCTGGCGTACGCGACGGCGGAGCAGGAGGAGAAGTACCGGTTCTGCTCGACGACGGCCACCAAGCAGAAGGTGACGGAGGCGATCGTCCGGCGGTTCGCGGGGCAGCAGATCCTCGTCATCGGGCAGTACATCGACCAGCTCGACGAGCTGGGCGAGCATCTGGACGCGCCGGTGATCAAGGGCGAGACGTCGAACGCGCAGCGGGAGAAGCTGTTCGACGCGTTCCGGGAGGGCGAGATCAACGTCCTGGTGGTGTCCAAGGTCGCGAACTTCTCGATCGACCTGCCGGAGGCGACGGTCGCCATCCAGGTGTCGGGCACCTTCGGGTCACGACAGGAGGAGGCGCAGCGGCTCGGCCGGGTGCTGCGGCCCAAGGCGGACGGGCACCAGGCCCACTTCTACTCCGTGGTCGCCCGGGACACCATCGACCAGGACTTCGCGGCGCACCGCCAGCGGTTCCTGGCGGAGCAGGGGTACGCGTACCGGATCATGGACGCGGACGAGCTCCTCACCGACGGCTGACCGGTCACCCCTCGGGCAGGTTGAACACCAGCACCAGGACGAACAGCCAGGGCAGCAGCGACAGGCCCGCCAGCCAGACCCGCGGCACCGACCAGCGGCGGGTCCAGGGCAGCAGCCAGGAGGCCAGCCAGGCGCCGCCCGCGAGGACGCCGCCGAAGAACAGGGTTCCGAAGATCACGTTCAGGGCGGTCGTCAGCGCCTGCGAGCAGTCGTCGGGTCCGCAGCTGTCGGTCGCCATGACGGACAGCCCGCCGAACAGGAACGCCACGGGGGCCAGCAGTGCCCCGAGCACGGTCGCGACGGTGGGCGCCACCCAGGCGCGGGGGTCCCGCTCGGCCCGGTACTGCCAGGCGGACGGAACGGGGGCGGCGGCGTGGTGGTGGCTCATACGGCCAGTGAAGCGGCCGGGCGGTGACCGGCACACCGGCGCGGGTACTCAGCGGGACGCGTCCGCGTACTCAAACGCCGAGGGGCGGCGTGCACCGACGCGGTGTCGGAGTACGCCGCCCCTGGAGCCGAGGCGCGGGACACGGTTCGTCCCCTCATGGGGCTACTTCGGGTCCTGGTCGAACCTGGCGGCCGACCAGAAGTAGCCGAGCACCGCCAGTCCCAGGCACCAGGCCACGGCCAGCCATCCGTTGTGGCCGATCTCCGTGCCGAGCAGCAGCCCGCGCAGGGTCTCGATGGCCGGCGTGAAGGGCTGGTACTCGGCGATCGGCTGGAACCAGCCCGGCATCCCCTCGACCGGGACGAAGGCGCTGGACAGCAGCGGCAGCAGGATCAGCGGCATCGCGTTGTTGCTGGCGGCCTCGGCGTTCGGGCTGATCAGGCCCATGCCGACGGCGATCCAGGTGAGCGCCAGGGCGAACAGGACGAGCAGCCCGAACGCCGCCAGCCACTCCAGGGCGGTGGCGTCCGTGGAGCGGAAGCCGATGGCCACGCCGACGGCGCCGACGAGGACCACGCTCGCGACCGACTGCAGCACGCTGCCGATGACGTGCCCGATGAGCACGGAGCCCCGGTGGATGGCCATGGTGCGGAAGCGGGCGATGATGCCCTCGGTCATGTCGTTGGAGACGGAGACCGCGGTGCCGATCGTGGTGGAGCCGATGGTCATCAGCAGCAGGCCCGGCACGATGTAGGCGATGTACGCGGACCGGTCCGCCCCTCCGTCCCCGAGGCCGGCGCTCATCGCGTCGCCGAAGATGTAGACGAAGAGCAGCAGCAGCATGATCGGCGTGAGCAGCAGGTTCAGCGTCATGGACGGGTAGCGCCGGGCGTGCAGGAGGTTGCGGCGCAGCATCGTGGACGAGTCGCGCACGGCGAGGGCGAGGTTGCTCATCGGACGGCCTCCTTGGGCTGGGCGGGGACGGCGGCGCCGCCGGTCAGGGCGAAGAAGACGTCGTCGAGGTCGGGGGTGTGCACGGTCAGTTCGTCCGCCTCGACGCCGGCGGAGTCGAGCAGGTCGAGTACGGCGCGCAGTTCGCGCTGGCTGCCGTCGCTGGGGATCTGGAGGGTGAGGGATTCGTCGTCCCTGGTCGCTTCACGCAGGGCGGAGGCGGCGGACCGGTAGCCGGCCGGGTCGGTGAAGCGGAGCCGGACGTGTCCGCCGGGGACGATCCGCTTGAGTTCGTCGGCGGTGCCCTCGGCGGCGATCGTGCCGTCGTGCAGTACGGCGATGCGGTGGGCGAGTTCGTCGGCCTCCTCCAGGTACTGGGTGGTGAGGAAGACCGTCACCCCGTCGGCGACCAGCCCGCGGATGATCTGCCACATGTTGTGGCGGGAGCGGGGGTCGAGGCCGGTGGTCGGTTCGTCGAGGAAGATGATCCGCGGGTCGCCGACCAGGGTCATGGCGATGTCGAGGCGGCGCTTCATGCCGCCGGAGTAGGTGGAGGCGGGCTTCTTCGCGGCCTCCACCAGGTCGAACCGCTCCAGCAGCTCGGCGGCCACCCGCCTCCCCTCGCGCTTGGGGAGATGGTGCAGGTCCGCCATGAGGAGCATGTTCTCCTCGCCGGTGATCAGGCCGTCCACGGCGGAGAACTGACCGGTGACGCCGATCGCGGCGCGCACGGCCCGGGGGTCGGTGGTGAGGTCGTGGCCGCCGACGCGCAGGTCGCCCGCGTCCGCGGTGATGAGGGTGGAGAGGATCTTGACGACGGTGGTCTTCCCGGCGCCGTTCGGGCCGAGCAGGGAGAAGATCGTGCCTTCCGGGACGGTCAGGTCGACGCCGTCGAGGACGGTCTTGTCGCCGTAGGACTTGCGCAGCCCGTTCGCCGCGATGGCCAAGCCGGTCATGGGGTTTCTCCTTTACGGGCCTTTACGGGCCGCTGGTCTACAGGCTGCGGGCGGTGATGTCGCCGTAGGCGGTGGTCGCGTGGACGGTCAGGCCGGCGGCGGCGCCGTCGGCGTTCTTGAGCGTGTTGTGGACCCGGCCGTAGCCGGTGCCGGCGTCGAGCGAGGCGGAGACTCCGCGGGCGGCGCCGACGGTGATGTCGCCGTGCTCGGTGCGCAGCGTGACCGTGCCTCGCACGGCCTCGGTGACGCGGATGTCGCCCTTCTGGGTGCTGATCTCGGCGGGGCCGCCCAGGCGGCCGACCGAGATGTCGCCGGCGAGGACGGCGAGGCGGGCGCTCGCGGTCTCGTCGAGCTTGACCGGGCCCTGCGCGCCCTCGAAGACGACGTCGCCGAGCCGTCCGACGCCCCGCAGCTCCGCGCCGGCGGCCTTCGCCTCGACGTGGGAGCCGGCGGGCAGCTGGACGGTGATCTCGACGGATCCGGACGGGCCGAGGATCTGGTTCTTCGCCGGCGGGCCGTCGATCCGCAGGACTCCGCCGCCGTACTCGACCCTGGTCTGCTCCGCCGCCTTCGTGTCGCGGCTCCTCGTGGCGTCCGCGGGCAGGACCTCGACCACGGTGTCGGCCCGGTCGGCGGCGATGAACCGGATGCGGCCGGCGGGGACGTCGAGGACGACCGAGACGGGGGTGGGGGTGTCGAACTGCATCGTGCGCTCCTTCGGGTTGTCGTTTCTGACACCGGAAACGCTACGTTGCGTTCATGGATACGGCAACAAGCTCGTTGCGTAGAAAATCTATTTACGCAGTTCAGCGCGGCAATATCGTTGCAACAGATTGGAATCTAACGCAACAAACGAACTCGGCTCGTTGCAATGAATTGAGAGTGAACGCTATGCTGGAGCCATCACGGACCACGGAGGGGATCGCGTTGCCAGGAGGCAGGCTCACCCAGCAGGAACGTCAGCAGATCGCACTGGGGCTGGCCGACGGGCTCGCCTACGCGGAGATCGCCAGACGTCTCGACCGCCCCACCTCGACGATCACGCGTGAGGTGATGCGCAACGGCGGACCCACCGCCTACCGCGCGGACCTGGCCCACCGCGCCACCGAACGCCGCGCCCACCGGCGCAGACAGGCCGCGGCGCCCAAGGGGGCGAAGGCGCTCCCGGAGGAGCACGGACGCGACGCGGAGGCCGTGCGCGAGTACGAGGAGACGCTCACCACCGTCTTCATAGCGTCGGGCACGCCCAAGATGATGGCCAAGGTCATGGCCTGCCTGACCCTCACCGACACCGGCAGCCTCACCGCCGCCGAACTCGCGCAGCGCCTCGAGGTCTCCCCGGCGTCCGTCTCCAAGGCGGTCACGTTCCTGGAGAGCCAGGGGCTCATCCGCCGGGAACGCGAAGAAGGCCGCCGTGAGCGCTACGGCGTCGACGACGACATCTGGCACCAGTCGATGATGGCCAGCGCCCGGTCCACCGCCCAGGTCGCCGAGACCTCACGGCAGGGCGTCGGCATCATGGGGCGCGGCACACCGGCCGCCACGCGCCTGGAGAACATCGCCCGCTACCTCGACTTCATCTCGGAGGCGATCACCCGCGCCGCCGAGCAGGCCCGCGAGGTCCTTCACACGAAGCCCGGAACGACCCCGGACGGCACGGACGAGTGAGGGGCGCCGCCTACTTGCGGCGGACGCCCGCCTCCTCGGCGTACTCGCCGAGGAGGACCACGTCGAAGGCGGCGCCGAAGAACACCTTCACGGCGCGCAGGGCATCGCCGAGGCGGTGCGGGTGACCGCCCTGGATCGGGGTCGCGCCGGTCGGCCGCACCGGCGGGGTGGTGGGGTTGATGGTCGCTGCGCTCATGTCTCCATGGTTGCTCTCCGGCCGCGGTACGGGCATCGGTCGAAGGGACCGGTCCGCGGGCCCTCCGTGTACGTCTCCGGGGCGACCCGTACCTCTCAGGCAGGAGCTCCCGCCCCTAGGGGGCGAGGGGCGGGGGATAAATGGTTTGGAGCGCACCGGCCCGGCGCCCTAGAATCTCCGCTCTTGCCCGCCTCCCCTCACGGAGCGCCGCCGTCCGGACGGAAACCGGCCGGTATCTCGCAGCAACCTCAGCAGCAGTTCTCCCGGAGGCACACCCTTGTCCGCGTCCACACCGGTAGACGAGCCCGTAGACGGTCCCACGACCACCCCTGCGGACGACCCGCTCGCCCGCGAACGCTCCCACCTCGCCGCGTCCCGTTCCGCACTGCGCGCCATGCGCGAGGACGTCGAGGCCCTCGACATCAGCGACGTCACGGCGAACTGGGTCAACGCGGCCGCGCTGGCGCACCAGATCGAGGAGCGCGTCAAGGCGCTGGCCGACCTCAGCGACACCCCGCTGTTCTTCGGCCGCCTCGACTATCTGCACTCCCCCGGCGCCGAGCAGGCCGAAGGCGCGGAGGGCGAAAGCTTCTACATCGGGCGCCGGCATGTGCACGACGCGGACGGCGACCCGATGGTGATCGACTGGCGTGCGCCGGTGTCCCAGCCGTTCTACCGGGCGTCCAAGAAGGACCCGCTGGACATCGCGCTGCGCCGCCGCTTCGGCTACACCGGCGGCGACCTCACCGCGTACGAGGACGAGCACCTCTCCGACCCGGCAGAGGCGGCGACCACCAGCAAGCTGCTCCAGCAGGAGATCGAGCGTCCGCGCGTCGGCCCGATGCGGGACATCGTCGCGACGATCCAGCCCGAGCAGGACGAGATCGTACGGTCCGGGCTGTCGGGCAGCGTGTGCGTGCAGGGAGGTCCCGGTACCGGGAAGACGGCCGTCGGCCTGCACCGGGTCGCCTACCTCCTCTACGCCCACCGCGAGCGGCTGGCCCGCACCGGCACGCTGGTCGTCGGGCCGAACCGTTCCTTCCTGCACTACATCGAGCAGGTGCTGCCCGCGCTGGGCGAGCTGACGGTCGCGCAGGCCACGGTGGACGACCTGGTGGCGCACGTGGAGGTGCGCGGGACGGACGACGCGCCGGCGGCGGTGGTCAAGGGCGACGCCCGGATGGCGGAGGTCCTGCGCAGGGCCCTCTACGCACACGTCACGATGCCCACCGAGCCGGTCGTCGTCGTACGCGGTTCACGCCGCTGGCGGGTCCCGGCGTACGAACTGGAGGAGATCGTCCGGCAGTTGCTCGACCGCGACATCCGCTACGGGGCTGCCCGCGACGCCCTCCCGCAGCGCATCGCGCACGCCGTGCTGGTGCAGATGGAGCGGGCGGGCGAGGCACCGGACGACCGCGTCCAGGACGCGGTGGCCCGCAACAGCGCGGTGAAGGCGGCGGTGAAGACGGTCTGGCCTGCCGTGGACCCGGCGAAGCTGGTGCTGCGGCTGCTGAGCGACCCGGAGTTCCTGGCGGAGCACGCGGAGGGCCTGCTCGACGAGCAGGAGCGGAAGACGATCCTGTGGGCGAAGCCCGCCCGTTCGGCGAAGTCGGCGAAGTGGTCGGCGGCGGACGCGGTGCTGATCGACGAGGCGACAGACCTCGTCCAGCGCACGCACTCCCTCGGACACGTGGTGCTCGACGAGGCGCAGGACCTGTCCCCCATGCAGTACCGCGCGGTGGGCCGCCGCTGCACGACCGGTTCGGCGACCGTCCTCGGCGACCTGGCCCAGGGCACCACGCCGTGGGCGACGCGCAGTTGGGACGAGGCCCTGCTCCACCTGGGCAAACAGGACGCGGCGATCGAGGAGTTGACGGCCGGTTTCCGTGTCCCGACGGACGTCATCACCTACGCCTCCCGGCTCCTCCCGCACATCGCGCCGGGTCTGACCCCGGTGGCGTCGATCCGCGAGAACCCGGGCTTCTTCGAGGTCCGCCGGTCCGAAGGAACGGACGACGTGGTCTCCGCGTGCCGCGAACTCCTGCGCAACGAGGGCTCGGTGGGCCTGATCGCGGCGGACCCCCACATCCCGGACCTGGCGAAGGCGCTGACGGCGGCGGGCATCGCCTACATCGCCCCCGGCGAGGAAACAACCCACGAGACCCGCCTGACCCTGGTCCCGGCCTCCCTGGCGAAGGGCCTGGAGTACGACTACGTACTCCTGGACGAACCCCGCGCGGTGGTCGCCGCCGAACCGGACGAACGCACCGGCCTCCGCCGCCTCTACGTCACCCTGACCCGAGCGGTATCAGGCCTGATCGTCACCCACAACGCCCCCCTACCGGACCAGCTGACGTAGCCTCCTCACCGCCCCCGCGGGCAGCCGCCGCTCCCCGCGATCCGCGGACAGCCGCCGCCGCTCCCCACGATCCGCGGGCAGTCGTGCCGCAGGGCGGCACGGGTGGGCGCGACGGCACCCCGCAAGCGCCGGGCCGCGCGAACACCCCCCGCCCAGCCGCAACCCCACCCAGCGGCAACCCCGCCCAGCCCGACGCCCGGTGACAAGGCAGCGAACGCTCAGCCCCCCAGCACCCGCCGCCACTCGGCGACGGCCTCCGCCGACACGGGCCCGGCCCACCCCCCGGGGCGAGCCGCCCCACCGATGTGGAACCCATCGATCCCCGCATCCAGCAGCGTCGGCACATGCTCCAACCCCAGCCCACCCCCCACCAGCAACTGCTGCTCGTACCCCGGCTCCCCCCGCCGCCGAGCCTCCGCGAGCAGAGTCGGCATCCCCACTCCCACGCCCTCGGCCGCCCCGGCCGTCAGGTAGGTGTCCAGCCCCGGCACCCCGTCAAGCTGCTTGCGCAGAGCATCCCGGTCGGCGGCCCGGTCGATCGCCCGGTGGAACGTCCACCGGCACCCCTCCAGCACACAGGCGACCCGCTCCACCGCCCCCAGATCCACATCACCGTCCGGATCGAGGAACCCGAGCACGAACTCCTCCGCCCCGGCCTCGCGCATCTCGCACGCGGCACCCACCAGCCGCTCGACGTTCCCCGCGGCGAACCCGTCCGCCAGCCGCAGCATCACCCGCGCCGGAATGTCCACGGCCGCCCGGATCCCCGCGACGGTCGCCGCCGAAGGCGTCAGCCCGTCCGCCGCCATGTCGGTCACCAGCTCGAGGCGGTCCGCACCTCCGGCCTGGGCGGCCACCGCGTCCTCGACGTCGAGGGCGATCACCTCCAGGACTGCACGCTTGCTCATGGGACCCCATTCCTCGGCATCAGACGGCGACTACAGGTCTAGTCCAATCCAAGACTACGCCCGACCGCCCGTCCGAGGCTGCCCCGCCCCTCCGCTTCAGTCCCCGAAAATGTTCAGCTCCGCCGCCTCCACCCCGGCCAGCTCGTACGCGGCACCGTCCACCGGACGCCCCGCGTACAGCCGTACGAGGGTCGGCCCGTCGCCGATGTAGCGGGCCGGTGGACGTTCCCCCGTGGCGTCGCCCAGCCGCAGCGGCTCGTCGGCGTCGTCGAGGTCGGCATGCAGCGGCAGATGGCCCTTCCTGCTGGTCACCTGGCCCAGCAGGGTGAGCGCGTACGGCAGTCCCGCGCCCGCGTACGCCCCCGCCTCCCCGAACGCGACCCGTACGTCCCCGGCGTGCACCCACTCGCCCAGCGCGAGCACGTCCAGCGCCCCGCCCGCCTTGGCGATCACGGGCCCCGCCCCGGTCATCCCGCGCTCCAGCTCGTCCACGATCCGGGCGTTCGTCCACTCGGCCCGCTCGGCGATGTCCCGCTCATTGCTCTCGGGCGAGAAGACCCCGTCCTCGAACCGCCGCTCCAGGACCCGGGTGAACGCGGCCGAACAGTGCGCCAGCACATCCCGCACCGTCCACCCCGGACACGCCGCCACCGGCAGCGCGAAGTCCCCGTCGGCCCTCCCCCGCAGCAACGGGATCAGCGCGTCCCGCTCGACGGCCAGCAGCCGACCGGGCAGTTCGGGGTCTCGTACGTTCCGCACATCCGCAGGAGTCGTCATGCCGCCCACGCTAGTGCGGCGGGGGCCCGCGGCCTACTGGGCGTCGACCTGATGGTCGGCCCAGACATAGCTCACGGGCAGCAGCTCGGCGATGGGGACGGCACGGACGCCCTCGCCCTCCTCCTCGCCGACTATGACCTCGAGCCCGGGAAAGTAGTCGAGCAGGACCTGCCGGCACCGGCCGCACGGAGGAACGACCCCCCGGTCCCGGTCCCCCACGGCGACGATCGTCTCCAGTTCGTGGATCCCCTGAGCCGCGGCCGCGCCGACGAGAACCAGCTCGGCGCAGGGCCCGCCGGTGAAGTGATAGGCGTTCACCGCGGTGACGATCCGCCCGTCCCGGCCGCGGCCGGCGGCCGCCATGGTGTGGTTGTCGCCCCGGCAACGGGTACGAGCGACCTCGGCGGCGGCCTCGACGAGTTCACGGTCGGCGGAGTGGATCTGCGTGGTCATCCCCTCAGTGTGCGGCAGGCGTCGGGAGCCGGGGCGGACAATGGGCCCATGGCCGACACCGACGCCCTGCGTGACCGCTGGCTGCGTGCCCTCCTCCCGGCACGGGACGGCGCGTGCTTCCCCGAGCCGTACCGGTACGCCGACGCACTGCTGCGCCGCTGGTCCGAGCCCCAGCGGCACTACCACACGCTCACCCACCTGACCGCCGTCCTGGACCACATCGACGTGCTGGAGGAGTACGCCGACAACCCGGACGTCGTACGGCTCGCCGCCTGGTTCCACGACGCGGTCTACCTGCCGGACCGGTCCACCAACGAGGAGCGCTCCGCCCGGCTCGCCGAGCGGGCGCTCCCCGAGGCCGGGGTGTCCGCGGAGAAGACCGCCGAGGTCGCCCGGCTGGTGCGGCTCACCGTCACGCACGATCCGGCCGACGACGACCGGGACGGGCAGGTGCTGTGCGACGCCGACCTCGCGATCCTCGCCGCGTCGCCGTCGTCGTACGCCGCCTACACCGCCGCCGTCCGCGAGGAGTACCACTTCGTGCCGAACGACGCGTTCCGCGCGGGACGGGCCGATGTGCTGCGGCAACTCCTCGCCCTGCCGCGCCTGTTCCGTACGCCGTACGGGCGGGAGCACTGGGAGGCCACCGCCCGCTACAACATGCGCGGCGAGCTGGAAATGCTGTCGACCCCGGCCGCGCCGCCCGCCTAGCCTGCCCCGCATGCGTGCTGTGGGAGCGGAACAGGTGGAGGAAGCCGTCGCGGACTGCGTGGCGGCGCTGGGGGCGGTCGCCGACCGGGACTGGACGGGGGTGCGGGCCGGGCGGCTGGAGTGGGACTGCCGGGAGACGGCGGCGCACATCGCGAGCGATCTCATCGCGTACGCGGGGCAGATCGCCGGACGGGCGCAGGACGCGTACGTGCCCTTCGAGATCACCCTCGACGGCAGCGAGGACGGCCTGGACCCCGCCGACAACGCGGGTGCCCTCCAGGTGATCACCACGACCGGCGCCCTGCTCGCCGCCGCCGTCCGCACCACCCCGCGCGCCGTCCGCGCCTTCCACCCGTACCCCTTCGGGCACGCGAGCCGTGAGGGCTTCGCCGCGATGGGCGTCGCCGAGGTGCTGCTGCACACGCACGACATCGCCGAGGGGCTGGGCATCGGCTACGAGCCGCCGGCCGAGCTGGCCGCCTTCGTCCTCACCCGGATCTTCCCGCAGGTCCGGCCCGGTCCCACGCCGTGGCGGACGCTGCTGTGGGCCACCGGGCGCGGTGATCTGCCGGGGCGGGTGCCCGTCACCGAGTGGAAGTGGAGCAACAACCCCGTGCTCCGGTCGGAGCGGCTCCTGCTGGAGGGCGTCACCCCCGCGGTCGCGGCCGAACTGTCCCTCGCCGGTGACGGCGGGTTCCACTGGGTGGACTCGGGTCCGTTCGAGGGGACGCGGGAGGGCGCCGGGATGCTGCTCAAGCAGTACGAGGAGGGTGTCTTCCACCCGGAGTGGGCCATGTACGTACTGGTCCGGCGCGAGGACGACCGCGCGGTGGGCGCGATGGGGTTCCACGGCGTCCCGGACGAGGACGGCGGGGTGGAGATCGGCTACGACCTCTCCGTGGACGCCCGCGGCAACGGCTACGCCACCGAGGCGCTGCGCACCCTGTCGGCGTGGGCGCTCGCGCAGGACGGCGTACGGACGGTGGCCGCCGTGGTCGACGAGGAGAACGTGCCCTCGCAGAAGGTCGTCACCCGGGCCGGTTTCACCGAAGTGTCCCGGCAGGAGGGGCAGATCTCCTACGAACTCCGCGGCTGAGCCGCGCCCTTGCGGCGCCGCAGTCCCGCCCCGTGCAGCAGCCGCACCACCTCACGGCTGCTGACCTCGACCGCCCCCGCGCGCACCGCGTCGGCGTACCGGTGGGCGGGGACGTCGTAGTGGTCGCGTTCGAAGGCGCGGCGGGGGACACCCAGGCGGTCGGCGAAGGTGTGCAGTTCGTCGTAGGAGAGATCGCTGACGAGGTGGGACCACATCCGGCCGTGGCCCGGCCAGGTAGGCGGGTCGATGTAGACGGTCACGAGGGGACCGCTCCGCCCAGCCGGCCCACCGCCGCGACCTTCACGCCCGCCTTGTGGCACACCCAGTGCGGGTCGGGACCGAGTTCCGGCTCCACCTCCAGCGCGTGCGGGTCGCCGGTGCCGCAGACCGGGCACAGCGGCCAGCGCCCGTGCCGCTCCAGCAGGGCGTCCTGTACGTCCTGGGCGACCAGGCCGGCGAGGAACCCGGCGCCGTCCGGCCACTGTTCCACCCACCAGCGCCGGTGCGTGACGGACTCCTCGACCATGGACACCACGTCCGCCTCGGCGACCTCGCGCGCGACCAGGTCGGCGAGCACGAGGGCGCGCGCCGCGTGCAGGGCTTGTTCCAGGGGGCTGACCGGGCGGGGTCCGGGGGCGCCGGGTTCGCCGGGCGGATCGTGGGGGTCCATGCCCCCATTGTGCGCACTCTTGACCGCACGGCCGGAACGAAAATATCTTTCATATTGTGACCCGTGAAGTGAAGGAAATTTTCGGGAACGGTTCGGGCGGCAGTACGCCCTCCCCTCCCGCGCCCGCCGCCCTGGCGGCCAAGGTGCGCACGCTGGCTCCGTCGATGACCCGTTCCATGCAGCGGGTCGCCGAGGCCGTCGCCGACGACCCGGCCGGCTGCGCGGCCCTCACGGTCACCGGACTCGCCGAACTCACCGGCACCAGCGAGGCCACCGTCGTACGCACCGCCCGCCTGCTCGGCTACCCCGGCTACCGCGATCTGCGCCTCGCCCTGGCCGGTCTCGCCGCCCAGCAGCAGTCCGGGCGCGCACCCGCCATCACCACCGACATCGCGGTGGACGACCCCATAGCCGACGTCGTGGCGAAACTCGCCTACGACGAGCAGCAGACCCTCGCCGACACCGCGGCCGGACTGGACACCGTGCAGCTCGCCGCCGCCGTGACCGCCCTGGCCGGGGCCCGCCGCACCGATGTGTACGGCGTCGGCGCGTCGGGCCTCGTCGCCCAGGACCTCACCCAGAAGCTGCTGCGCATAGGTCTGATGGCGCACGCCCACAGCGATCCGCACCTCGCCGTCACCAACGCGGTGCAGCTGCGGTCGGGAGACGTGGCGATCGCCATCACGCACTCCGGGTCGACCGGGGACGTCATCGAGCCGCTCCGGGTCGCCTTCGAGCGCGGGGCGACGACGGTGGCGGTCACCGGGCGCCCGGACGGTCCCGTCACGCAGTACGCCGATCATGTCCTGACCACGTCCACGGCACGGGAGAGCGAGTTGCGGCCGGCCGCGATGTCGTCCCGGACGGGGCAGTTGTTGGTGGTGGACTGTCTGTTCGTGGGGGTCGCTCAGCGGACGTACGAGTCGGCGGCGCCGGCGCTGTCCGCTTCGTACGAGGCGTTGGCGCACCGGCACCGGGCAGCTCGCAAGGGGCCGTAGGGCCGCGCCGCCGTGGTTGACCGCGGGTGGTCTGTGGTTGATCGCGCGGTTCCCCGCGCCCCTAGGTTGGCCGCCCGACCCCAGACCGGAAAGACACCGTCATGACCTCCACCTCCCACCACCGCGACCTCCGTGCCCAGTTGGAGACGCTCACCACCGAGGCGTTCCGGCCCGAGCTGGCGGATGTCGACCGGCTGCCCACCCTCGACATCGCGCGGCTGATGAACGGTGAGGACGCCACGGTGGCCGGGGCCGTGGGTGAGCAGGTGCCGGTGATCGCCGCCGCGATCGACGCCGTCGCCGAACGGATGGCCCGGGGCGGGCGGCTGATCTACGCGGGTGCGGGTACCGCCGGCCGGCTGGGGGTGCTGGACGCCTCCGAGTGCCCGCCGACCTTCAACACCGACCCCGCGCGGGTCGTCGGCCTGATCGCGGGCGGTCCCGACGCCATGGTCACCTCGGTGGAGGGCGCCGAGGACTCGCGTGAGCTGGCCGAGGCCGACCTGGCCGCGCTGGAGCTGACCGCCGACGACACGGTGGTCGGTGTCTCCGCCTCCGGCCGGACCCCGTACGCGGTCGGCGCCGTCGCGTACGCCCGTGCGCGCGGCGCCCTCACCGTGGGCCTGGCCTGCAACCGGGGCAGTGCGCTGGCGGCGGCGGCCGAGCACGGCATCGAGGTCGTCGTGGGCCCGGAGTTCCTCACCGGTTCCACGCGCCTGAAGGCCGGTACGGCGCAGAAGCTGGTGCTGAACATGCTGTCGACGATCACGATGATCCGGCTGGGCAAGACGTACGGGAACCTGATGGTCGACGTGCGGGCCTCCAACGAGAAGCTGCGCGCCCGCTCCCGCCGTATCGTCGCGCAGGCGACGGGCGCGGCGGACGACGTCATCGAGCGGGCCCTGACTGCCACGGACGGCGAGGTCAAGCACGCGATCCTGGTCATCCTGGCGGACGTGGACGGCCCGACGGCCGCCCGCCTGCTCGCGGAGTCCGACGGCCATCTGCGCGCGGCGCTCACCAGGGCGCGGGAGTAGAAGGAATCCGTGGGCGGATACTGGAGAGCACCCGACCCGGAGACGAACCATGAACCACGCGCAGCTCACCGCCCTGGGCCGCGCCCTGCGCGTGCTCGGGGAGCACGGCGAGGCGCTGTCCGGCGACACCCCGGACGCCCGGCTGCACGAAGTGAAGGACGACCTGCGGCGGGCCCTCGACCTGCTGGAGGAGAGCGTCACCACGGCCGCGCCCAGCACGCGCTGCGCCGAGCACCCGACCGGACCGGTCGACGAGAGCGCCCCTGACCTGTGCCTGCTCTGTGAGACCCGGCGCCGCGCCGCCCGCCGCGCCGAGTTCAACGGTCCGGCCCCGCAGTCCCGGCCCGCCGAGCCCGCGCCGTCCCGGTACGGGGTGCGCGGGGACCGGCCGCAGCCGCAGCAGCGCTGGCTGCCGGAGCTGTGGAACGGTCAGACGTGGCAGCTGTGCGGCACCCCGCGCCGGGACCGGCGCGAGGCGGAGCTGTTCGTCGCGGCGCAGCGGCGCGGGCCCCACCCCGCCACGGCGTACCGGATCGTGCACGAGTTCACCGACTACGAGGTGCTGCGCGTGTGGGGAACGCCGGTCAGGACCGACATCGAGCCGATGGCCAACCCCTGACGAACACCCCGCCCCGCGCCACAGGCGCGAAGGGGGTCCGGCCTGAAGGGGCGCGGGGAACTGCGCACGGGGTCTGGGGCGGAGCCCCAGGGACGGGAAGGGAAGGGGCGGCGGGGGCGAGAGAAGGCCCGGACATCCGGCCGGCGCGGACAACCACGACTCCCGGGCCCACCACGACCCCGGACACGGCAACGGCCGCCGCCTCGGGGTTCCCGGGACGGCGGCCGCCCTTCGGTGGCGCCGACCGGCCCTACGCCTTCGACGGCTCCGGCACACTCCCGGTGACGACCGCTTCCTCCGCCCCCGCGGCACGCTGCCGCGGAATGAACGCGGCGATGACGAACCCGAGCAGCGCCGCGCCGACCCCGAGCGCCAGAACCGTACGGAAGGCGTCCTCGGACGGCAGCGCGAACCCGCCGAACCGAGTGGTCATCTGGGCCAGGACGACACCGGCGACGGCACTGGCGACGGAGGTGCCGATGGACCGCATGAGGGTGTTGAGGGCGTTGGCGGCCCCCGTCTCGGAGGCGGGCACGGCGCCCATGATCAGCGTGGGCATCGCACCGTAGGTGAAGCCGATACCGGCGCCGATGACACAGGACGCCAGCACGAAGTGCCAGACCTCGCTCATCAGCAGCACGTTCAGGCCGTACCCGACGGCCACGATCAGGGCACCGATCATGAGCGTCACCTTCGGGCCCTTGGCGCGGGAGACGAGCGCGGAGACCGGGGCCAGCGCCATCATCACCAGGCCGGACGGCGCCATGACCAGACCGGCGACCAGCAGCGACTGGCCCAGGCCGTAGCCGGTCTCCTCCGGGAGCTGCAGCACCTGCGGGATGACCAGGGACATCGAGAACATCGCGAAGCCGATGGCGATCGAGGCGAGGTTGGTGATCAGCACCTGGGGGCGGGCCGTGCTGCGCAGGTCCACCAGCGGCTGGTCGTTGCGCAGCTCGTAGAAGCCCCAGGCCACCAGGATCACGACGGCCGCCGCGAACAGGCCGAGGGTGGTGCCGCTCGTCCAGCCCCAGTCGCCGCCCTTGGAGATCGCCAGCAGCAGGCAGATCAGTCCGGCCGCCATGCCGACCGAGCCGGGCAGGTCGAACCGGCCACCGGTGCGCACCTTCGACTCCGGTACGAGGATCAGCACCAGGACCAGCGCGACCACGCCCAGCGCGGCCGAGATCCAGAAGAGCATGTGCCAGTCGAAGTTGTCGGCGATGAGCGCGGCGATGGGCAGGCCGAGGGCGCCGCCGACGCCGAGCGAGGCGCTGATCATCGCGGTGGCCGAGCCCAGCTTCTCCGCGGGCAGCTCGTCGCGCAGGATGCTGATGCCGAGCGGGATCACACCGGACGACAGGCCCTGCAGGGCGCGGCCGACGATCATCGGGACCAGGGAGTCGCTGAGTCCGGCGACGACGGAGCCGACCACCAGCATGGCCATGCTGACCAGCAGCATGCGGCGCTTGCCGTACATGTCGCCGAGGCGGCCCATGACGGGCGTGGCGACGGCGGCGGCGAGCAGGGTGGCGGTGATGGCCCAGGCGGTGTCCGCGGCGGAGGCGTTCAGGTACTGCGGCAGTTGCCCCACGATCGGGATCACCAGGGTCTGCATCAGCGAGACCACGATGCCGCCGAAGGCCAGTACGGGCACCACGGCACCGGTCTTGGGCGGCGCGGCGGTGCCGGGCGTGGGGGAACGGTCGAGTGCGTCGGACATGAAGGAGGTCTCCGTCGGGACTCAGGCCAATACTTGACTCAGGCAACTTTAAGGCGATTGATTGACTTAAGCAAATTAAAAACGGGGTGACAAGCGGATGGCGCCCCCGCGTCCGGGAGCGCCATCCGCCGGCTCGGCTCGGCGTCCGCAGGGACGCCGGGTCGTACGGTGTCAGCTCGGCGTCCGCAGGGGACGTCGGCCCGTACGGCGTCAGCTCAGGGTCTGCATGGACGCCGGGTCGTACGGCGTCAGCTCGTCGAAGCGGCCGGCCAGCACCTTGGCCGCCCAGTTCGGGTCCTGGAGCAGCGCGCGGCCCACGGCGACGAGGTCGAACTCGTCCCGCTCCATCCGGTCGAGCAGGTTGTCGATGCCGCCCAGCTCGGCGCCCTGTCCCTGGAAGGCCTTGAGGAACTCGCCGTTCAGACCGACGGAGCCGACGGTGATGGCGGGCCTGCCGGTCAGCTTCTTCGTCCAGCCGGCCAGGTTGAGGTCGGAGTCCTCGAACTCCGGCAGCCAGTAGCGGCGCGTGGACGCGTGGAAGGCGTCGACACCGGCCGCGGCGAGCGGGGCGAGGATCGCCTCCAGCTCCTGGGGCGTCCCGGCGAGCCGGGCGTTGTAGGCGTCCTGCTTCCACTGCGAGTAGCGGAAGATCACCGGGAACTCGGGCGACACGGCGGCGCGCACCGCCGCCACGATCTCCGCCGCGAACCGCGCACGGGCCACCGGGTCACCGCCGTAGGCGTCGGTACGGCGGTTGGTGCCGGACCACAGGAACTGGTCGATGAGGTAGCCGTGGGCGCCGTGCAGCTCCACGCCGTCGAAACCGATGCGCTCGGCGTCGGCGGCGGCCTGGGCGAACGCGGCGACGACGGCGTCGATGTCGGTCTGCGTCATCGCCTCGCCCTTGCCCTCGGTGCCGTCCGTGCGCACCCCGGACGGACCGACCGCCGGAGCCTCCGGATACGGCGCCTGGCCCTGCTCGCGGACCATGCCGATGTGCCAGAGCTGCGGCACGATCGTGCCGCCCGCCGCGTGCACCGCCTCGGCGACCTTCGCCCAGCCCGCGAGCTGCTCCTCCCCGTGGAACCGCGGCACCCGGTCGCTCAGCCCGGCCGACTCGTGCCCCACGTACGTCCCCTCGGTGACGATCAGCCCGACACCGGCCGCGGCGCGACGCGAGTAGTACGACACCACGTCCTCACCGGGCACACCGCCCGGCGAGAACATCCGGGTCATCGGCGCCATGGCGATGCGGTTGGGGACGGTCAGGCCGTTGATCGTGACGGGCCGGGAGAGGATCCCGGCGGCTCGGGCGGCGGTGTCCGGGGAGGTGACGGTCACGCGGGGGCTCCTCTGCTTCGAATACCGGTCAGTATGTGCGCATGCATTAAATGCACGTCCGGCACCAACCGGGAAGCGGGAAGAGGAATTCCCCTCGGGACACAGGTGTGACTCCGGACACGGGACGCCTTCCCGCGCACCGGGTACGGTCGCCCGATGAGAACACGCCACCTGCGCTTCGGCCTGTACGCGGACGAGGAAGGGCTGGCGTGGGCCGGCTCGCTCGTCGACGGGGCCGTGGCGGCGTCACAGGGTGCCCGGCTCGTCGAACGGTCCGTCCTGCGCACCCTGCCCGGCAGCGGGATGACGACCGCCGACCTCTACGACCACCTGGCGGAACAGTGGGCCTGGGAGCACCCGGGCCAAAGCGGCGGCGCACGGGAACCGGTCGAGCTGCGCGTCCGCCTGGTGTGCTCGCTGCGGACCTGGCGGGCGGTCCGCAAGGCGGTGCTGCGGGGCCTGTGCCCGCAGGGCGCGTCACCGCACGTCTGCCGCGTGCCGTGGTGCGCCGCCTGAAACGCCCGAGGGCGGCACCCCCTGTCGGAACAGGGGATGCCGCCCTCGGTCGTACGACGGACGGATCCGATCCTCGGAGGGATCAGAAGTCCATGTCACCGCCCGGCATGCCGCCGCCGGCCGGGGCCGCGGCCTTCTCCGGCTTGTCGGCGATGACGGCCTCGGTGGTGAGGAACAGCGCGGCGATGGAGGCGGCGTTCTGCAGGGCAGAGCGGGTCACCTTCGCCGGGTCGATGATGCCCTCGGCGATCATGTCGACGTACTCGCCGGTCGCGGCGTTCAGGCCGTGGCCGACCGTGAGGTTGCGGACCTTCTCCACGACGACGCCGCCCTCGAGACCACCGTTGACGGCGATCTGCTTCAGCGGGGCCTCCAGCGCGAGCTTCACGGCGTTGGCGCCGGTCGCCTCGTCACCGTCGAGCTCCAGCTTCTCGAAGACCTGGGAGGCCTGGAGCAGGGCCACGCCACCACCGGCGACGATGCCCTCCTCGACGGCCGCCTTGGCGTTGCGCACGGCGTCCTCGATGCGGTGCTTGCGCTCCTTGAGCTCCACCTCGGTGGCGGCACCGGCCTTGATGACCGCGACACCGCCGGCGAGCTTCGCCAGGCGCTCCTGCAGCTTCTCGCGGTCGTAGTCCGAGTCGCTGTTCTCGATCTCGGCGCGGATCTGGTTCACGCGGCCCTGGACCTGGTCGGCCGAGCCGGCACCGTCGACGATGGTGGTCTCGTCCTTGGTGATGACGACCTTGCGGGCCTTGCCCAGCAGGTCGAGCGTCGCGTTCTCCAGCTTGAGGCCGACCTCCTCGGAGATGACCTCGCCGCCCGTGAGGATGGCGATGTCGCCGAGCATGGCCTTGCGGCGGTCGCCGAAGCCCGGGGCCTTGACGGCGACGGACTTGAAGGTGCCGCGGATCTTGTTGACCACCAGGGTCGACAGGGCCTCGCCCTCGACGTCCTCGGCGATGATCAGCAGCGGCTTGCCCGACTGCATGACCTTCTCCAGGAGCGGGAGCAGGTCCTTGACGTTGGAGACCTTGGAGTTCGCGATCAGGATGTACGGGTCGTCGAGGACGGCCTCCATACGCTCCATGTCGGTGGCGAAGTACGCCGAGATGTAGCCCTTGTCGAAGCGCATACCCTCGGTGAGCTCCAGCTCCAGACCGAAGGTCTGGGACTCCTCGACGGTGATGACGCCTTCCTTGCCGACCTTGTCCATGGCCTCGGCGATCAGCTCGCCGATCTGGGTGTCGGCGGCGGAGATGGAGGCCGTGGAGGCGATCTGCTCCTTGGTCTCGACATCCTTCGCCTGCTCGAGCAGGGCACCGGAGACGGCCTCGACGGCCTTCTCGATACCGCGCTTCAGAGCCATCGGGTTGGCGCCGGCGGCCACGTTGCGCAGGCCCTCACGGACCAGGGCCTGGGCGAGAACGGTCGCGGTGGTCGTACCGTCACCGGCGACGTCGTCCGTCTTCTTGGCGACTTCCTTGACCAGCTCGGCGCCGATCTTCTCGTACGGGTCCTCGAGCTCGATCTCCTTGGCGATGGACACACCATCGTTGGTGATCGTGGGGGCGCCCCACTTCTTCTCGAGGACGACGTTGCGGCCCTTGGGGCCGAGCGTCACCTTGACGGCGTCCGCGAGCTGGTTCATGCCGCGCTCGAGGCCGCGCCGCGCCTCCTCGTCGAACGCGATGATCTTGGCCATGTGAAGTGGTCCCTCCAGGACTGGGGGTGATTCCTTCGGACCGCGCCCGCGCCCGCGACGGACGGCTCGCCGGCCCCGTGGTTCCTTGCCCCACACGGCCTGCGGGCCTCACCGACCCGGTCCTTCGTTGTCACTCTCACCTTCAGAGTGCTAACGCCAATGATTAGCACTCGACCCATGCGAGTGCAAGCGCCCATGGGGAGTACACGGGGGCGCTCGGCCGCACGCGAACACCGCTCGGCCGCGCGTGGGCACGGCGAAGGGCCCGCACCCCGGGAGGTGCGGGCCCTTCGTCGGCAGAAGATACTTGCGGCTGGTAGCGCGTTCAGGCGCTGAGACGAACCATGTCGGCCTGTGGGCCCTTCTGACCCTGCGAGATCTCGAACTCGACCCGCTGGCCTTCTTCGAGGGTGCGGTAGCCGTCCATCTGGATCGCGCTGTAGTGGACGAAAACATCCGCACCACCGTCGACCGCGATGAAGCCGTACCCCTTCTCCGCGTTGAACCACTTGACGGTGCCCTGAGCCATGCCTAACTCCCCTATTACTGGCCCTTGCACAGATCCACACTTCGCGGATCCGGGTCAGACCTCACCCCCCAACGGTTGGGGGCGTGCGCCGGAACGCGTCGACCGCGGCTGAATGTATCTGTCCAACTGCCGTCTGCAACAGGTCAATCGGACGAGAAATCTGGACGACGCCGGTCCGGAATGTGGCGAGAATTCGCCCTAATCCAGGGCAAGTCGGGCCGCGCAAAGGTCACAAATGCCGCGAAAGGTGCCCATACTTTGGCTACATCCAGTCGGGCCTGCGGCAGGAATTCAGTGTTTCCGATCAGTGGATCGGGAGCGCGTTCCCCAACTCTACCGCGCTCAACCCCATGGAATTGCCCCCTCCGCTTCTCTCACGGAGGGGGCAAAATCCCAAACGCTCGGTAACCGTCATTACCGAAGGTAATGATCAGCCGCCGGCCACCGCCGGAATGATCGACACGCCGGCCCCGTCCGGGGTGGCCGTCTCGAGCCCCTGCTCGAACCGCACGTCGTCATCATTGACGTAGACGTTCACGAACCGCCGCAACTTACCCTGGTCGTCCAGCACCCGGGCGGCGATCCCGGTGTGGTTCTTCTCCAGGTCCTGGATGACCTCGCCGAGGGTGGCCCCCTCGGCGGCAACCTCGGCCTGCCCACCGGTGTAGGTACGCAGAATGGTAGGAATCCGAACAGTAACGCTCACGACAAACCTCCGGTCAGATGACTTGCCCAGGGGCGCGGGGAACTGCGCGACCAGCCCCCACCGGCCCGCGGACGAGAACGGTGAAAAGGACCCCTAGACGAGCCCGGCCTCACGGAACGACTCCAGACTGGGACGGATCGTCGCAGTCAACCCGGTGCCGGCCACCGCGTCCAACGTCTTCAGACCATCACCCGTGTTGAGCACCACGGTGGTCGAAGACGGGTCGAGCGCCCCGCTCTCAAGCAGCTTCTTGGTGACCCCCACGGTCACACCCCCCGCGGTCTCCGCGAAGATCCCCTCGCTCCGAGCGAGCAACTTGATCGCGTCAACGATCTGCTCGTCCGTGACGTCCTCCACCGCCCCGCCCGTCCGACGGGCGATGTCCAGCACGTACGGCCCGTCCGCCGGGTTCCCGATCGCCAGCGACTTGGCGATCGTGTCCGGCTTCTGCGGACGTACGACGTCGTGCCCCGCCTTGTACGCGGTGGACACCGGCGAGCACCCCTCGGCCTGCGCCCCGAAGATCTTGTACGGCTTGTCCTCGACCAGCCCGAGCTTGATCAGCTCCTGCAGCCCCTTGTCGATCTTCGTGAGCTGGGAGCCGGAGGCGATCGGGATCACGATCTGGTCCGGGAGCCGCCAGCCGAGCTGCTCGCAGATCTCGTACGCGAGGGTCTTGGACCCCTCCGCGTAGTACGGCCGCAGGTTGACGTTGACGAAGCCCCAGCCCTCGCCGGCCGGGTCGCCGATCAGCTCGGAGCAGAAGCGGTTCACGTCGTCGTAGTTGCCCTCGATGCCGACGAGTTCACCGCCGTAGACGGCGGCCATGACGACCTTGCCCTGCTCCAGGTCGTGCGGGATGAACACGCAGGACCGGAAGCCGGCGCGGGCCGCGGCGGCACCGACGGCGCCGGCGAGGTTGCCGGTGGAGGAGCAGGAGAGGGTGGTGAAGCCGAAGGCGCGGGCGGCCTCGATGGCCTGGGCGACGACGCGGTCCTTGAAGGAGTGCGTCGGGTTGCCGGAGTCGTCCTTGACGAACAGCTTGCCGGCGTCGACGCCCAGCTCACGCGCGAGGTTGTCGGCCTGGACGAGCTTGGTCCAGCCGGGGTTCAGGTTCGGCTTGGTCGCCACGTCCGCCGGGACGGGCAGCAGCGGCGCGTAGCGCCAGATGTTCGCGGGTCCCGCTTCGATCCGCTTGCGGAGCTCCTCGGTGTCGTAGGCCGAGAAGTCGTACGCGATCTCCAGCGGGCCGAAACACTCCTCGCAGGCGAAGACCGGGCCGAGGGGTACGCGGTGTCCGCATTCGCGGCAGGAGAGCGCCGCGGCAGGGCCGAGGTCTACAGCGGAATCGGTGGTGCTTGCAACAGTCTGCACAGCCATGGAGGCGAGGCCCTTTCTCCTCATCTTCCTCACGACGCACCTCGCCGTGAGACGGATTTGGCACCTTCCCTAGCCGGGAGCCTCGCCACGTCCGTGTGACAAGAACCGACTGGAGGGTTGCCGGGGCTTCATCGGGCCGTATCCCTCTGCCCCTCTGGATGAGCGGTGTTCAGTTGTCGTCCGCGCGGTGACCCCGGCATGCGGTGGCCATCGGCGTTGCTCAAGACTGTAACCGAAGGCCTGCATGGTTGAGATAGTCGTCCGCACCGCGAGATGGATCACAGGCCAGTGAGGAGTCCGGGACCGTGCTGGAAGAAGTCGAGCGCTGGCTGATCGACCGTTCCTGGTCCGTGGCCGACCGCCCGCTCCACCGGATCCTGGCGGCGAAACGTGCCACGGGACAGACGGTCAGCGTGGTGCTGCCCGCGCTCGACGAGGAGGCGACGGTCGGCGAGATCGTCTCGGTGATCCGGCACGACCTGGTGCTCCAGGTCCCGCTGGTCGACGAGGTGGTGGTGGTCGACTCGGGCTCGACCGACCGCACGGCCGAGGTGGCGGCGGCAGCGGGCGCGACCGTGGTGCACCGGGACGCGATCCTGCCCCGGATACCGGCGGTGCCCGGCAAGGGCGAGGTGCTGTGGCGCTCCCTGCTGGTCACCCGCGGCGACATCGTGTGCTTCGTCGACGCGGATCTGCGGGAGTTCTCCTCCGACTTCGTCTCCGGCATCGTCGGCCCGCTGCTCACCGAGCCGGACGTGCACCTGGTCAAGGCCATGTACGACCGTCCTCTCGGCTCTGCCGCCGGTCAGGGCGGCCGGGTCACGGAGCTGATGGCCCGCCCGCTGCTGAACATGCACTGGCCCCAGCTCGCCGGCTTCGTCCAGCCGCTCGGCGGCGAGTACGCGGCCCGCCGGGGCCTGCTGGAACAGCTCCCGTTCCCGGTCGGGTACGGCGTCGAGCTGGGCATGCTGGTCGACGCCCTGCACCTGGTCGGCCTGGACGCCCTCGCCCAGGTGGACGTCGGTGTCCGCAAGCACCGCCACCAGGACGGCCAGGCCCTCGGCCGGATGGCCGCCGCGATCTACCGCACCGCCCAGCTCCGCCTGGCCCGCGGTCACCTGATCCGCCCGTCCCTGACCCAGTTCGAGCGCACCGGCGACAACTTCGAACCCCGTACGTACTCCGTGGACACGGAGGAACGGCCGCCGATGGCGGAGATCGCGGAGTACCAGGCGCGGCGGGTGGCCTGACCACCCGCCGCCCTGGCCGCCCCCGTGGCCGTCAGCCGGGAACGCCGTCCGACCAGCGCCAGGTGCCGCCGGAGTCCTGCGCGCAGGTCAGGTACTCGCCGCCGCGGCCGTGGGTGCTCAGACCGCGGTGCTTCTTGGCGCAGAACTGGCCGTCGGCGTAGCAGTTGCCGGCCGGGCTGGTGAGTTCGCAGGCACCGGTACCACCGCCGCTGCCGCTGTCGCCGCCACCGGAGTCCTGGGTCCTCGCCGGTTCCGGGGTGGGGGTCGGCTTCGGGGTGTGCAGCGGACGTCCGTCGCAGTCGTGGCCGTCGCGGGGGACGGTGAACGTCACCGTGCCGGAGCCGTCGGTCTGCTCGCAGACCTTCTCGCCCGTGCCCCAGGACGAGGCCTGCTTCCCGGTGCCCTGGAGGCGGACGGTGTAGTCGATGCCGGCCTTCTCGGCCGCGCGGACGGCTGATCCGATGCCGTCGCCGGTGTGGTCCGACAACGTGACGGGGGCCGGGGTCGGCGTGGGTGTGGGCGTCGGGGTCTCGGTGCTCGGGGACGCCTCGGGGGTGGGGCTGCCGCTCGGCGTGGCGGTGGCCGCCGCGGGCCGTCCCCCGGCCTCCGTGTCGGCGCCGCCGTCGCCGCATCCGGCCAGCGCCAGCGCGGAGGCCGCGACCAGCGCCACCGTGCCGACGAGTCCGCGCATGCCGGTGGATCCGCGCTTGGACCTACGTATGGACATGATCGCCCGCCCCCAGAAAGTTGAAATGTGCACCGCACATCCTCAACCTGTTCACATCTTCCACACAAGACGCGTGACCAAATCGCCACCGAGGTGACGCACGGGCACGTTTGAGGTTCTGGGGGCCGGGCTAGGTTGAGGCGTATGGCTGTCACGCAGGGTGCTCAGGTGCTGGTCGCGTCGAATCGCGGGCCCGTCTCGTACACGGTGGAGGACGACGGTTCGCTGCGGGCCGGGCGGGGCGGTGGCGGGCTGGTGTCCGGGCTGTCGGCGATCGGACCGGACGCGGGGGCGCTGTGGGTGTGCTCGGCGCTGTCCGACGGCGACCGCGAGGCGGTGCGGCGCGGGGTCGGCGAGGACGGCGTGCGGATGCTGGACATCCCGGCGGACGTGCACGCGGACGCGTACAACGGGATCGCCAACTCGGTGCTGTGGTTCGTGCACCACATGCTGTACCAGACGCCGCTGGAGCCGGTCTTCGACGCGGAGTTCCGCCGGCGGTGGGCGTCGTACGAGGCCTACAACCGGGCGTTCGCCGAGGCGCTGGCCGAGGAGGCGGCGCGGGGCGCGGCGGTACTGGTCCAGGACTACCACCTGACACTCGTCCCCGGGATGCTCCGCGAACTCCGCCCCGACCTGCGGATCGCCCACTTCTCGCACACGCCGTGGGCGCCGCCGGAGTACTTCGCGATGCTGCCCGACGACATCGCGCGGCAGGTGCTGCGCGGGATGCTCGGCGCCGACCGGCTCGGCTTCCTCACCCACCGCTGGGCGGACGCGTTCACCGCGTGCTGCGAACGCTTCGCGGACGGCCTCGGGAACACGCGGATCGGCGTGCACGGCCTCGGCGCCGACGCGGACTTCCTGCGCGCCCGCGCCCACGAGGCGGACGTCGAGGAGCGGATGACCGCGCTCCGGGAGGAGATCGGTGAAGGGCGCCGGACGATCGTCCGGGTCGACCGGACCGAGCTGTCGAAGAACATCGTGCGGGGCCTGCTGGCCTACCGGCAGCTCCTGGACGACCGCCCCGAGTGGCGCGAGCGCGTCGTGCACGTCGCGTTCGCCTACCCCTCCCGGCAGGATCTCGCCGTGTACCGCGACTACACCGCCGAGGTGCGGCGGCTCGCGGAGGAGATCGACGAGCGGTACGGCACACCGGGCTGGCGGCCGGTCGTCCTGCACGTCAAGGACGACTTCGCGCGCTCGCTCGCCGCGTACCGGATGGCGGACGTGGCGCTGGTCAACCCGATCCGCGACGGCATGAACCTGGTCGCCAAGGAGGTCCCGGTCGTCTCCGACGCGGGCTGCGCGCTGGTGCTGTCGCGGGAGGCGGGCGCCCACGAGGAGCTGGGCGAGGACGCGCTCACGGTCAACCCGTACGACGTCGTCGGAACCGCCGAGGCCCTGCACGAGGCCCTGACGATGAGCCCGGACGAACGCGCCGAGCGTGCCAAGCGCCTGGCCGCGGCGGCGACCGCGCTGCCCCCGGCGCGGTGGTTCCTGGAGCAGCTGGACGCGCTGCGGGACGGAACGCCCGGCTGAGCGGAGGTATGGCCGGTCACACAGGCGTGTGCGGGGGCGGGCGCGGATAGGTTGGACGGTATGGCCAGCCATACGGATTCCACGGAGCCGAACGCCACGCCGACGCCCGCCACGCAGGCCGGGCGGGAAGGGCTGGACGCGCTTCTCTCCCGCCCGGGGAAGGCACTGATCGGGCTCGACTTCGACGGGACGCTCGCGCCGATCGTGGCCGATCCCGAGCAGGCCCGCGCGCACCCGGACGCGGTGGACGCGCTCGCCGCGCTCGCGCCCAAGGTGGCCGCGGTCGCGGTCGTCACCGGCCGGCCGGCGGGTGTCGCGGTCCGCCACGGGGGCTTCGCGGGCGTTCCCGGCCTCGAACACCTCGTCGTTCTCGGCCATTACGGCGCCGAGCGCTGGGACGCCGTCACCGGCACGGTCACCGCGCCCGCCCCGCATCCCGGAGTCGCCGCCGTCCGCGCGGAGCTGCCGGGGGTGCTCGACCGGGTCGGCGCGTGGCAGGGCACGTGGATCGAGGAGAAGGGCGGCCGGGCGGTGGCGGTCCACACCCGCCGG
Organism: Streptomyces sp. CB02400; assembly: GCF_001905725.1. GTDB lineage: Bacteria > Actinomycetota > Actinomycetes > Streptomycetales > Streptomycetaceae > Streptomyces > Streptomyces atrovirens. Next base: position 167,792 of record NZ_LIWB01000008.1, on the reverse strand, counting down.
GCCGCCGATCCGCAGGCCGCGTTCGAGGCCCTGCGCGAGCCGCTCACCGGCCTCGCCACCCGGCACGGCCTCGTCGTCGAACCCGGCCGCATGGTCCTGGAGCTGCGCCCGCCCGGCATGGACAAGGGCATCGCCCTGATGGAGTACGCCCGGGACATCGGCGCCGAGTCCGTCCTGTACGCGGGTGACGACCTGGGCGACCTTCCCGCCTACACGGCCGTCGACAAGCTCCGCTCCGCCGGTACTCCGGGGCTGCTGGTGTGCAGCGGCAGCGACGAGGTCGCGGAGCTTCGGGAACGGGCGGATGTGGTGGTCGACGGGCCGGCGGGGGTCGTACGGCTGCTGCGGGGGTTGGCGGAGCGGATGCGCTGAGCGGTTTCTTCGCCCCCGCCGCCCCTTCCCATTCCCGTCCCCGGTAGCGCTGCCCCCGGACCCTCGCTCCTCAAACGCCGGAGAGGCTAAATCTCAGCCTCTCCGGCGTTCGAGGATCGGGGTCTGGGGCGGAGCCCCAGGTTCGGGACGGGAAGGGGCGGCGGGGGCGATCAACGCTCTGCGCGGCGGGTCTCCCGTACCCGGCGAAGCCGGTTGACCGTCACCGGATCGTGGGCGAGGGCCCGGGGATCGTCCAGAAGCGCGTTCAGGAGCTGGTAGTAGCGCACGGGAGCCAGACCCAGCTCCTCACGGATGGCGCGCTCCTTGACACCGGGCCCGGAGAACCCCCGGCGTTCCAGCGCGAGAATGTCCTGTTCGCGACGGGCCAGACCCGCGCCGGCCTCGTGCTCCTCGTGCTCCTCGTCCCCCGTGTCCATGCCCCGCAGGCTACTCCGCGCTCTCCGCGCGCGTCGCCGTCGCCTGGAGTCCGCCGAGGACACCGGCGGGGCTGCCGCCCGGGCCGACCGCCTTGCCGATCTGCTTCTTGACCGCCGCGTTGACCGCCGCCCAGGAGGTGTTGCCGACCGGGTAGAGCTCCGAGGTCGCGAGCTGGTCGAGGAAGGGCTTGAGGTCCTTGTCCTGGTCGGACGCGGCCATCGTCCGGGACGCGGAGGTGGTGACCGGCAGCAGGTTGTACTCGCGGGAGAAGTCGAGCACGTTCTCCTCGCTGTAGACGAAGTCGAGGAACTCGCCGACCTGGTCGCGGTGGCCGTTCTTCTTGAAGGCCATCATCCAGTCGGCGACACCGAGCGTGGCCGGGCTCGCGCCGTCGGCACCCGGCGTCGGCACCATGCCGAACTCCACGCCCTTCTCCTTCGCCATCTCCATCAGCGAGGGGTGCCCGTTGAGCATGCCGACGTCCCCGGCGGCGAACGCCGCGAACGCGTCGGCCCGGTCGAGCTTGCCGGGCGCGACGGGACCGGTCAGGCCCTTGCCGACCAGCTCGTCCCTCAGCCAGGTGAAGGTCTCGACGTTCTGCGCGGAGTCGATGCTGTACGTGCCCATGATGTCGGTGTAGCCGCCGTCGCCGCTGAGCAGCCACTGCATGGTCTCGGCCTGTGCCTCCTCCGGGCCGAGCGGCAGCGCGTACGGGTACTTCACGCCCTCCGCGTCGAGCGCCTCGGCGGCCTCGGCGAGCTCGTCCCAGGTCTCCGGCGGGGTGATGCCGGCCTCGGCGAACAGCTTCTTGTTGTAGAACAGCACGCGCGTGGAGGAGGCGAACGGCAGGCCGTACTGCACGCTGTTGACCTCGCCCGCGGTGGTGAGCTGGGCGAGGAAGTCCGCCTGGACGGGGATGGAGAGCAGGTCGCCGGCCTTGTAGAGCTTGCCCTCGGCCGCGTAGTCGGCGTACGCGCCGATCTGCGCCATGTCCGGTGGGTCGCCCGCGTCGACCATCTCCTTGACCTTGCGGTCGACGTCGTTCCAGGAGTAGACGTCCACGTCGATCTTCACATCGGGGTGCTTGGACTCGTACCGCTCGACCAGGTCGGCCCAGTACTTCTTGGAGCTGTTGGCCGCACTGTCGCCGTAGTCGGCGGCGACCAGCTTCAAGGTCACGTCGGAGGACCCGCCACCGAGCCCGCATCCGCCGAGGACTCCCGTCAGCCCCAGTGCGGACACCACCGCGATCGTCCTTGTCCTGACCCGCCGCTGCACTTGCCTTGCCCCTACCCCGGCGCACCCGCGCCATCCGAAACGTTTTCGATAATCGGAATAAGGTCTACACCACGTGAGTGGACTAGACCTCTCGCGGGTCCGGGGGCCACACTGTTCCACGTGAAACACGTCATCGCCCTCGATGTGGGCGGCACCGGGATGAAGGCCGCCCTGGTCGGGGCGGACGGCACGCTGCTGCACCAGGCCCGCCGGGCCACCGGGCGCGAACGCGGCCCGGACGCGGTCGTCGCGGACATCCTCGACTTCGCGGCCGAGCTGCGCGCCCACGGCGTACGGCAGTACGGCGAGGCCGCGTCCGCCGCCGGCGTCGCCGTCCCCGGCATCGTCGACGAGGCGGAGGGTGTCGCCGTCTACGCGGCCAACCTCGGCTGGCGCGACGTCCCGCTGCGTGCGCTGCTCACCGAACGGCTCGGCGGCGTCCCCGTCGCCCTCGGCCACGACGTGCGCGCCGGCGGTCTCGCCGAGGGCCGTATCGGAGCCGGTCGGGGCGCCGACCGCTTCCTGTTCGTGCCGCTGGGCACGGGTATCGCGGGCGCCATCGGCATCGACGGCCGGGTGGAGGCGGGCGCGCACGGCTTCGCGGGCGAGATCGGCCACATCGTCGTACGGCCCCAGGGTGCCCCCTGTCCGTGCGGGCAGCGCGGCTGTCTGGAGCGGTTCGCGTCCGCCGCCGCGGTGAGCGAGGCATGGGCGGCGGCCTGCGGGGACCCGGACGCGGACGCGGCGGACTGCGCGAAGGCCGTCGAGTCCGGGGACGTACGGGCCCGTCAGGTGTGGCAGGACGCGGTGGACGCGCTCGCCGACGGGCTGGTCACCGCGCTCACCCTGCTGGACCCCCGGGCGCTGATCATCGGTGGCGGGCTCGCCGAGGCGGGGGAAACCTTGTTCACACCGCTGCGGGAGGCCGTCCGGCGGCGGGTCACCTTCCAGAAGCTGCCGTCCCTGGTCCCCGCGGCCCTCGGGGACACCGCCGGGTGCCTGGGCGCGGGACTCCTCGCCTGGGACCTGATCGACACCACTGACCCCTCGTATCCCTCGGAGGTAACCACCTGATGGCCCCCACCAAGGTTCTCGCCGGTGCCCGGGTGGTACTGCCCACCGGGACCGTGGACGACGGCCGCGTGACCGTCGAGGGCACGCGGATCGCGGACACGGCGCCCGCCGACGCCGAGACGGTCGACCTGAGCGGCCACTGGGTGGTCCCCGGCTTCGTCGACCTCCACAACCACGGCGGCGGCGGGGCGTCCTTCACCGGCGGCACCGCCGAGGACGTCCTCAAGGGCGTGCACACCCATCACCTGCACGGCACCACCACGGTGGTCGCCTCCGCCGTCACCGGTGACCTGGACTTCCTCGGCCGGCAGGCCGGGATGCTCGCGGAGCTGGCCCAGCAGGGCGACATCGCCGGCATCCACTTCGAGGGGCCGTTCATCTCCCCGTGCCGCAAGGGCGCGCACGACGAGGGGCTGCTGCGCGACCCCGACCCGGCCGAGGTCCGCAAGCTGCTCGACGCGGCGCACGGGCACGCCAGGATGGTCACCCTGGCGACCGAGCTGCCGGGCGGCCTGGACTCCGTACGGCTGCTCGCCGAGCACGGGGTGATCGCGGCGGTCGGGCACACGGACGCCACGTACGAGCAGACGCTCCAGGCCATCGACGCGGGCGCGACCGTCGCCACCCACCTGTTCAACGCGATGCCGCCGCTCGGCCACCGCTCCCCCGGCCCGATCACCGCCCTCCTCGAGGACGAGCGGGTCACCGTCGAGCTGATCAACGACGGCACCCATCTGCATCCGGCCGCACTCCGGTTGGCCTTCCACCACGCGGGCGCCGCGCGGGTCGCCTTCATCACCGACGCGATGGACGCGGCCGGCTTCGGAGACGGCCGCTACATGCTCGGCCCCATGGAGGTCGAGGTCGCGGACGGGGTGGCCCGGCTGGTGGAGGGCGGCTCGATCGCCGGCTCCACGCTCACCCTGGACCGCGCCTTCAAGCGGGCGGTGACGGTGGACGGGCTGCCCGTCGAGGACGTCGTACGGGCGATCTCCGCCAACCCGGCCCGCCTGCTCGGCCTGGACGACCGGATCGGCTCCCTGGAGCCCGGCAAGGACGCCGACCTGGTGGTTCTGGACGCCGGCTTCGACCTGGTGGGCGTCATGCGGCGGGGGGAATGGGTGGTCGATCCCCGACTGGGCTGATCCGTCCCGCCGCCGACGGACGGTGGCCGGTCCGGGGGGTGGGCCGACCGCCGTGCGTTTGGCATGATCGTGACCACGGGTTTCACGGCAAGCGCAGGCACCAAGGGGGAGGTCGGCCCGGTGATCCTCACGGTCACGCTGAACACCGCTCTCGACATCACCTATCGCGTACCGTCCCTGCGGCCGGGGGCCTCCCACCGGGTCGCCGAGGTGACGGAACGCCCCGGCGGCAAGGGCGTCAACGTGGCGCGGGTGCTCGCGGCCCTCGGCCACGAGGTGACGGTCACCGGCTTCTCGGGCGGCACGACGGGCCGGATCCTGCGGGACCGGCTCACCGAGGTCCCGCACCTGACGGACGCTCTGGTCCCGGTCTCCGGCACGACCCGGCGCACCGTCGCGGTCGTCGACGGGCGCTCCGGCACCACCACCCAGCTCAACGAGCCCGGCCCGGCGATCGGCCACGCCGAGTGGTCCGCGTTCCAGGAGGTGTACGAGGATCTGCTGGCCGCCTCCTCGGCGGTGGCCCTGTGCGGCAGCCTGCCCCCGGGCGTCCCGGTGGGCGCGTACGCGGGCCTGATCCGCACCGCCCGCGCGGCCGGGGTCCCGACCCTCCTCGACACCAGCGGCGCGGCGCTGCGCCGCGGGGTCGCCGGGCGGCCCGACGTCCTCAAGCCGAACGCCGAGGAGCTGGCCGAACTCACCGGCTCCCACGAGCCGCTGCGCGCCACCCAGGACGCCCGCCGGCGCGGCGCGGGCGCGGTGGTGGCCTCCCTGGGCCCGGAGGGCCTGCTCGCGGTGACCCCCGAGGGCCGCTGGCGCGCGGCCCCTCCTCGGCGGCTGCGCGGCAACCCGACCGGCGCCGGCGACTCGGCCGTCGCGGGCCTGCTCTCGGCCCTGGTGGAGCACCGTCCCTGGCCGGACCGGCTGGCCCGCGCGGTCGCCCTGTCGGCGGCGACGGTCCTGTCCCCGACGGCCGGCGACGTCGACCGGGCGGCCTACGAGGAGCTGCTGACCGGGGTCACGGTGACCGGGGAAGCGACCGCGGCGTAGGGCAGGTCACTTCTCGACCTGGCCCTCCTTCAGCCACAGCTGGTCCAGCAGGACGTTGCACTTGTCACCGTCGGCGCAGGAGACCGAGATGGTGTTGGAGCCCTTGTTGAGCGTCGGCCAGGCGTAGGTCTGGGTCCAGCCCTTGGAGAAGTCGCCGTCCTCGGCGCGGGCGAAGTTGTCCATGTTGAGCTTGGAGCCGAACTCCTTGCCGTTGACGGTGAGCGTCATCGACTGGGGATCGTCGGTGGTGCTGTAGCGCACGAAGACGGTGTAAGCACCGTCCTTCGGGATGTCGTTGACGGTCCAGGTGACCGAGTTCCCGGGCTGGTTGAGGTTGGCGACGTAGATGCCGCCGTCGGACTGCGCGCCCTCGACGTCCGACGCGAGGGCGGCCGAACCGCCCAGCCGCATCGCCTTCGCGTCGGCGGTGGGCAGCTCCACCGCCTCCTCCTCGCCCGCGCTCTTGCTCGCCGACGGGGTCGGCTCGCCGCTCTCCTGGGACTGGGTCGGCGTGGAGTCCGCCTGGTTGCCGCCGCTGTCCTCGTCGTCGCCGCCGATCATGGCGACGCTGATGCCGATCACGACCGCGGCGACCACCGCGATCGCGCCGATGAGCAGGCCCTTGGTGTTCGGGCCGCGGCCCCGGCCGCCCCCGCCGCCGTGCGACGGCTGGTGCGACTGGACGGTGGTGGCGCCGCCGGGCAGCGTCTCCGGGGCGGCGTAGTGGGCGTTCGCCTGGCCGTACGTGCCCTGCTGCTGCGGAGCGGGCTGCGCCTGCTGGCCGTACTGGCGGGTCCCGACCGGCCGCACCCGGTTGACCGAGTTCGGGTAGCCGTAGCCCCCGGACGGCGGCTGGGCCCCGTTGGCCTGCCCGTCGGCGTAGAGGTAGCCGAACGGGTCGTCGTCCTCCGGCGTGCTCGCGCCGTTGTTGCCGGCCGTCATCCCTTGGTGCTCCTAGCTGCGGATCGGGTGCGGTACGAGTGGTGGAGAAAACGAGCCTACCCGCTTCCCATGGCCCGAACGGGTGACCCGTACCGCATCAACCCACTGACCTGCGCTTCATCCCGCACGTCTGTGCTGTTTGGGACGAGATCGTTTCTCGACGTACATCCGTTCGTCGGCTGACTTCAGCACTTCGTCCGCCGTCATCCCGCAGTGCGCCCACCCGATGCCGAAGCTGGCGCCGACCCGTACGGCCCGTCCCTCGGCCCGGATGGGCTGGATGATCTCGTTGCGCAGCCGTACGGCGAGGTCCTGGGCGTCGGCCCGGCCGAGGCCGTCGGCGAGGATCACGAACTCGTCGCCGCCGAGCCGGGCGACGGTGTCGCCGTCGCGTACGCCGTTGCCGAGCCGGCGGGCGACCTCGATGAGTACCGCGTCGCCCGCGTTGTGCCCGAACCGGTCGTTGATCGACTTGAAGCCGTCGAGGTCGCAGAAGAGCACCGCGAGCCCCTTGGCGCCGTCGTCGAACTCGGCGGCGGGCGCGACGGTGTGCACGTGGTGGTCGTAGCCGTCGTAGCCCCCGTGTCCCTCCGTGCCCGGCGGGAAGTCGAAGTCGTGCCCCCGGTCGAAGGCGGGTGCGCCGTAGGCGGCGTCGAAGGAGTCCGCGGAGTCGAAGGACTCGAAGGGTTCCATGGAGTCGACGGAGGCGGGCAGCACGCCCTGCGGCTGCTGCCGGCACAGCCGGGCGGACAGCCGCGCCCGCAGCTCGGCGGAGTTCGGCAGTCCGGTGAGCGAGTCGTGGGAGGCGCGGTGGGCGAGCTGGAGCTCGCGGCGCTTGCGCTCCTCTATGTCCTCGACGTGGGTGAGCAGGAAGCGGGGGCCGTCGGCGGCGTCGGCGACGACGCTGTTGCGCAGGGACACCCAGACGTACGTGCCGTCGCGGCGGCACAGGCGCAGCTCGGCCCGGCCGCCCTCGGCTGAGGTGCGCAGCAGGGTGCCTATGTCCTCGGGGTGGACGAGGTCGGAGAAGGAGTAGCGGCGCATCGCGGAGGCGGGGCGGCCCAGGAGGCGGCACAGGGCGTCGTTGGTGCGCAGGATGCGGCCGTGCTGGTCGCCGCCCATCTCGGCGATGGCCATGCCGGAGGGGGCGTACTCGAAGGCCTGCCGGAAACTCTCCTCGCTGGCCCGCAGCGCCTGCTGGTCGCGCTCCAGGCGGACCAGGGCGCGCTGCATGTTGGCACGTAGACGCGCGTTGCTGATCGCGATGGCGGCCTGGAAGGCGTACATCTGGAGTGCCTCGCGGCCCCAGGCGCCGGGCCGGCGGCCGTTGCGCGGGCGGTCCACGGAGAGGACGCCGACCAGTTCCCCGGAGGTGCCGCCGCCCTGCGGGCCGGGGGCGTACATCGGGGCGAAGAGCCGGTCGGAGGGGTGCCACTCGTCCTCGAAGCGGGGCGCGGGCCCGTCGGTGTACCACTGCGGGACGTCGTCGTCGTCGAGGACCCAGCCCTCGGTGTGCGGTATGAAGATCAGATCGCCCCAGCGTTCACCCATGTTGAGGCGGCGGTCCCAGGCCTCGCGGGAGCCGGCCCGGCCGGTGATGAGGGCCTCGGCGGCGGAGTTCCCGGCGAGCGCGGCGACCACGAGATCGCCGTCGTGGCGTACGAGGTTGACGCATGCCAGCTCGTAGCCGAGGGCGCCCACGACGCCGTCGGCGACCGTCTGCAGCGTGTCCGCCAGGCTGCGGGCCGTGTTCATGTCGGCCATGGCTTGGTGGAGTTGTCGCAGCGACGCAAGACGGACGTAGGGTTCCGACTCGGTCTCCATCCTCGCCCTCCCCCCGAGACCTCGCAGCGAATCAAGGGTTGTCTTCGGCGTATCGTCCCAGCAGCTTCCCCGCCACTGAATCACAGCGCGCTGCTCACTCGGTACACAGGGTCAACAATTCTTGCCCCTTGTGACTCAAGTCACAGGTAAACGTGAACAATTGCGTGGACTTTCCGCGGTTTCCCATCGCTTTTGACGAACGCAGTTTTTGTGGTGCTTGTGCAGGGACTGTGCCCGTCTCGGGCGTTGGTCCTAGGTCCCGGCTCGGGCCGGGGTCCGATGCGGTGCCTGTGGAGCGGAGATTAGCGTTTCCGGCGTGCCGAACACTCCCGCCCCGCCCGCGATCACCGTTCCGCCCGCCGCCCGGCATGCTGAGGGGGTGAGCAACGACGAGTTCCGAGCCGCCCTGTCCCGGCTGGCCGCCGGCGTGGTCCTGGTGACCGCGCAGGAGCCGCCCCTGGACCCCGACGACCCCTCGGCGCCGGCCGGCGAGGACGTCGGCATGACGGCCACCGCGTTCCTGTCGGTCTCCCTGGACCCGCCGCTGGTGCTGGTCAGCCTGCGCGACGGCTCCCGCATGGACGAACTCCTCGACGAGCAGCCCCTGTGGGCGGTGTCCGTGCTCTCCGAGAGCCAGCGGCACATCGCGGGCCGCTTCGCGATGAAGGGCAGGGTCAGCGACCGCCTGCTCTTCGCGGACATCCCGTACCTGCGCGGCGAGCACAGCGGGGCGCCGCTGGTGGGCGGCGCGCTGGCGACCCTGGAGTGCCGCACCGAGCAGCGGGTCCCGGCCGGGGACCACACCCTGGTGATCGGCCGCGTCCTGACCGCCCGGGTACCGAGCGCGGAGGGCGGTCCGCTGACGTATTTCCGGGGCCGTTACCGGCAGTTGGGCTGAGCGCTTTGCCGTCGTGGCCTAAATCCCTTTTACAGTCCGTGATTTGCCTGCTTAGGGTGCCCGGGTGACGACGACTACCGCACTTCGCCTCGAAGAGATCACCCCGAAGAACCTCAAGGCCGCACTCGGTATACGGGTCCGCCCCGACCAGGAAATCGCGGTCGCACCGGTGGTGAACTCCCTCGCCGAGGCGTACGTCCATCCCGATTCCGCCTGGCCCCGCCTGATCATGGACGGTGACCGCGCGGTCGGCTTCCTGATGGCCTTCCTCGACATCGACTGGCACGAGGACGGCGGCAGCGTCATCCGCTCCGGCCTGTGGCGGCTGAACATCGCGGCGGAGGAACAGGGCAAGGGCTACGGCCGCTTCGCCGTCCAGTCGGTGGCCGAGGAGCTCCGCCGCCGGGGCGCACGCGAGTTCTACGTCACCTGGGAACCCGGCGACAACAGCCCCGAGGGCTTCTACCTGAACCTGGGCTTCCGCAAGAACGGCGAGGTCGCCGAGGGCGAGACGGTGGGCGTGCTGGACCTGAACTGAAACACCGGGGCCCCGTCGGGGGGCTGTACCCGATATGCGACTACCGCCGCACGGACGCGCCCCAAAGGGGCGCGGGGAACTGCGCGACCAGCCACGACGGACCCGCAGAGACACTCGCGCGGCGCCCCCGGGCCTCCGATCCAACCCCTCCGCAGGAGTCACCGGGGCCGGGGCCACACCTCGGGGGCGTGGGTCACCCCCAGGGGAACCGGGAAGTCACCCCCAGTCCCGCGCGGAGCGCCCCCTCTTCGTCTCGGACCGCTGCTTCTTCTCCCGCAGCCGCCGCTCATTGATCCCCCGCGGAATACGCGTAGGCCTACGCGGCTTCGGCGGCGGCGCACTCGCCTCCGCGAGCAGCGCCGCCAGCCGCACCGCCGCCGTCTCCCGGTTGCGCCACTGCGAACGGTGCTCCGAAGCGCGAACAGTGATCACACCACCGGTCAGCCGCCCGGCCAGCCGCTCCAGCGCCCGCTGCTTCCACACCTCGGGCAGCGCCTCGGTACGGGCGAGGTCGAAACGCAGCTCGACCTGGGAGTCGCTGGTGTTCACATGCTGCCCACCGGGCCCGGACGACCGCGAGAAACGCCACATGAGCTCGGCCTCGGGCAGGGAGACGGAGCCGCGGATGAGATAGGGACCGGACATGCCGTACAGGTTCCCGCGCCTGACCGGGCCGCGTCACCCGAATATCCCGGATCGCGGGACACGGGTAAAGAAAGTAAAGAGACCTGGAACCTCTCGCACCCCTCTCCGCGTTCAATGGGGTAGCTGTAGCTTCTAGCCGTACGTAAACGAGGGAAGGGACTCCCAACAATGGCTGTAAGCCTGTCCAAGGGTGGCAACGTCTCGCTCACCAAGGAGGCTCCGGGCCTGACCGCCGTCACCGTGGGCCTCGGCTGGGACGTCCGCACCACCACCGGCACGGACTTCGACCTCGACGCCTCGGCGATCGCGGTCAACACGCAGGGCAAGGTCTACTCCGACGCCCACTTCGTGTTCTTCAACAACAAGCAGACCCCGGACAACACCATCGTCCACACCGGTGACAACCGCACCGGTGAGGGCGCCGGCGACGACGAGGCGATCAACGTCAACCTCGCCGCCCTCCCGGCCGACATCGACAAGATCGTCTTCCCGGTGTCGATCTACGACGCCGAGAACCGCAGCCAGAACTTCGGCCAGGTGCGCAACGCCTACATCCGCATCATCAACCAGGCCGGCGGCACCGAGATCGCCCGCTACGACCTGTCGGAGGACGCCGCCACCGAGACCGCCATGGTCTTCGGCGAGCTGTACCGCAACGGCGCGGAGTGGAAGTTCCGCGCGGTCGGCCAGGGCTACGCCTCGGGCCTCGTGGGCATCGCCCAGGACTTCGGCGTGAACGTCTGACGGACGCCCCGCTCGTGACGGAGTCCCCGGCCGGACGACAGCCGCCCGGCCGGGGACTCCGGCATGCCGTCAGGGCCGCTCCGGCCGCCCCTCCCCGTACAGCCAGTCCTCCCAGATCCCGGTGAAGTCCTCGCCCGGCGCCGACTTCTCCACGTACGCCGTGAAGTCGCCGGTGTCCGCGTTGCCGTGGCGGTGCTCCCGCGCCCAGCCCCGGAGCAGGGCGGAGAAGGAATCATCGCCGACCGTCTGCCGGATCTTGTGCAGGACCATCGCGCCGCGCCAGTACACGGGGGTGGCGGAGACGCTCGCCGCGTCCGGCGGCTCGGCGGGCGGGAAGGACCAGAGCGCCTCGTCGGTCCCCGCGTCCGGGAAGTACGAACCGGCGTACAGCATGTCGAAGGTCCGCTGCGCGGTGTCGCCGCCGTGGTCCTCCTGCCACAGCCACTGCGCGTACGTCGCGAAGCCCTCGTTGAGCCACATGTCCCGCCAGGTGCGCGGGGTCACGGAATCGCCGTACCACTGGTGGGCGATCTCATGGACCAGCAGCACGATGTCGGGGGCGCCGGGGAAGACGGGCCGGTTCTGGGTCTCCAGGGCGTACCCGGCGTCCTCGGGACGCTCGACGATCGCGCCCGCGGAGGAGAAGGGGTACGGGCCGAAGGTCCGCTCCGCCCATGCCAGCACCTCGGGGATCCGTGCCAGGACCTCGCGGCTCGCCTCCGCCTGCTCCGGATCGACGGCCGTGTACACGGGCAGCCCGCCGGCGGTCGCCGTGCGGCGGACGTCGTACCTGCCGACGGCCAGCGTCGCGAGATAGCTCGCCATCGGCTCGCCGGTGCGCCAGCGGTACGTCGTACGGTTCCCCTTGCGCTCCTCACCGGCCGGCTCCCCGTTGGACACCGCCCGCAACTCCTTCGGCACGGTCACCGCGAGGGTGTACGTCGCCTTGTCGGAGGGGTGGTGGTTGCCCGGGAACCACGCCATCGACCCCACCGGCTGCCCCAGCGCCAGCGCCCCGTCGGCGGTGCGCAGCCAGCCCTCCTCGGAGCCGTCCGGGTCGGTGACGGTCACCGGGGCGCCGCTGTAACGGACGGTCACCCGGAAGGTGCCGTCCACCGCCTCGCGCGGGCGGACGGTCAGCTCCTGCCCCGCCCGGCTCCAGCGGGCGGCCACACCGTCGACGGTGACCTCCTCGACATCGAGGCCCTTGAGGTCGAGGTTCAGCGCGGAGAGGTGCTCCGTCGCGCGGGCGGTGATCGTCGCGGTGCCGGTGAGGTGGTGCGCGCGGGGGTCGTAGGCGAGGTCGAGGGCGTAGTGGCCGACGTCGTAGCCGCCGTTACCGGCCTTCGGGAAGTACGGATCACCCGCACCGGAGCCGCCGGCGGGATCCCCGCCCTCACCCCCGCAGGCGGCCACGGACACCACGAGCAGGGCGGCGACGACGCTGCGGGAACCGGGGCGGTGGGAGCGCACCCCAGGATCCTATGAGGGCCGACCCGCCACGACGTGACACCATCACCCCCGTGCTCGACATCGGCTACGCCCTCTCCAACCGCTTCCCCGACCCCCCGCAGACCGACTACCGCCGCGCGGACGTCCACGCCCTGCGGCACGACCTGTTCTGCGGGGACGTCTACCTCGCCGACACCGAGTCGGACCGCGAGCTGTCCACAGCCTGGGGATGGGTACCGGTGCTCGACTTCGCGTGGGCACTGTGCGACATCGTCGAGCGCGTCGACCGGGACCCGGCCGGCTCCCGCGCCTCCCGCCCCCAGCACGCGGAACTGGACTTCACCGAGTCCACCGACCGCCTCCTCTTCGAACGCCGCTTCGGCTGGGTGGACATCGAGGCGGAGTGGCTGCCCGCCGCCGAGCCCCCGCTGACCTTCCCCCACACCGAACTCCGCCGCGAAGCCCGCGACTTCCTCCACGACCTCCTCGCCGACCTGACCGACCTCCACGAGGACCTCGGCGAAAACCCGGCCATCTGGACCCTCCAGGCCCGCTTCCCGAGGATCCCCTGACCACTGTCGATCACCACGATGAGAGCATCGCTCCCCGGAACGGCACCGCAACCGAGAGGGAGACCAGTGGCGCAGGGGCGTGCGACCTACGTGATGAACTACACGGTGCACCCGCCCGCCATCGTCCGGGACGGAGCACCGGACGCCCTCGGCCCGGCCGTCCGGCTCTCCCGCGACGCCGACAGCCCCGCCCCCGACCGGCTGCGATCGACACGCGCCTTCCATCTCCACGCCGAGGACGGGGCCCCGGTCGCCCGAGTGGTCACCACGCAACCCCTGGGCTCCCGGCTGAGCGGACGCCCGGCCGTGTACGAGGTCCTGGACCCGTCCGGCGCACCACTCGGACGGATCACACTGCGGCGCCGACGGGCCTTCCGCCCCGGCCGGAGACGCTGGACCGTGGAACCGGTCGCCGGCCGCACCCTCCGCGGGTACGAGGGCCGCCTGCTGTGGTGGGCGCTGTGGTGGCCCGTGGGACTGCCCGTCGGCCTGGTGTTCCTGGTCATGAGCCTGCTGGGCGAGGGCGACGGCGGGATCCGTCCGCCCCGGCGGATCATCTGGCGGGACGGCTCACGCCGGGCACACCTCGTCTTCCGTGCGGTGGCCGAGGAGTACCGCATGCCGACGTCCGACGTCGATCCCCGACTCGTCAACGCCCTCATCGCGCTGCACCAGTCCTTCGACCCGTCCGAACGAACGGGCACATGGGGCTGGTACGGGGAGTGAGCTCCGGCCCCCCTAGTCCCCTGTCCTTGTTCCGGTCCCCCTCCCCCCGCTCACCCCTCCACCCTGATCCCCAGCTCCCCCGCCAGCACCGGCGCCAGATCCAGCAACTGGGCCGTGCTGATCACCGCCCCCGACAGCCGGTCCACCCCCCGCGCGATCTCCAGTGACGCGGCCCCGCGCAGGTCCACGTCCTTCAGCGTGGCCCCCGAGAGGTCCGCGTCCTTCAGCGCGCAGTCCACGAACTCCACACGCTCCAGCCGCGCCCCGCCGAAGTCCGGCTCGACCAGGACACAGCCCTCGAAGACGACGTCCTTGAGCCGGGCCGAACGCAGATTCAGGAAGTCGATCTTTCCGCCCCGGATCAGCACCCGCTCCAGCGCGGCCCCGTGCAACTGCGTCCCCCCGAGCCGCGCGTCGGTCAGCTCGACGTCGCGCAGGGTCGCCTCGGCCAGGTCGGTGCCCACGCCCCGGACACCGGCGAGCACCGAGTCCAGCACCCGCGCCCGGGACAGCCGCGTCCCGTCCAGCGCGCACCCCGTCAGCGCGCAGTCCATGAAGCGCGCCCCGCCGCCGTCCTGCCCGGCGAAGTCCGACTCCCGGAACTCCAGCCCGTCGTAATCCCCGTCCGGCTCCAGCCCACCCCCCTCGTAACGCTCCAGCGCGGGCAGCCGCAGCTCAGGGCGGATCGCCCCCTTCACTCCCGTACCGCCCACCGCTCTTCTCGCCATGACCCCATGCTGCACCCCACCACTGACAACCCACCTGACCTGCGAAAAACCCGCGCATGTCACATTCCCGCGCCCTCACTCCGTCGTACGCGCAAAGCCGGAAGGCGACCCCGACCAAGGGAGACCCCCAGCCATGCACCGCATCACCGTCATCGGCGGCGGATTCGCCGGACTCACCGCGGCCATCACCGCCGCGGAGGCGGGCGCCAAGGTCACCGTCCACGAGGCCCACCACACCCTGGGCGGCCGGGCCCGCACCGCCGAAGGCCCCTACCGGACCAACGACGGACCCCACGCCCTCTACAACGGCGGCCCGCACTGGACCTGGCTCCGACAGCGCGGCCTCATCGGCCCGCTCGCCCCGCTCCCGCCCCTGGAGGCGGCCCGGCTGCGGCTCCGCCACCGGGGCGCCCTGCGCCGCACCCCACCCTTCGCCCTGCTGAAACTCCTGCGCCGCGGCGTCACCCAGGCACCCGTCGACACCGACTTCCTCACCTGGGCCACCGGGATCGCCGGCGAGGAGGGCGCGCGGGCCGCCGCCCACTACGCCGCGGTCGCGCTGTTCCACCACGACCCCGGTTCCCTGTCCGCCGCGTTCGTGCAGGAACGCCTGCGCCGCGCCACCAAACTGCCCCCGGAGGCCCACTACCCGCGCGGCGGCTGGGGCGGCCTCATCGACCGGATGGCCGCCCGCGCGTGGAACCTCGGCGTGCGCATGGAGACGCTGTCCCGCGTCGACACCCTGCCCACCGACACCCCCGTCGTCGTCGCCACCTCGCTCGACTCCGCCCGCCGCCTCCTCGGCGACCCCTCACTGACCTGGCCGAGCGGCCGTACCGTCCTGGTCGACCTCGCCGTACGCACCCGGCGCGGCGACGCGTTCGCCGTGTCCGACCTCGACGCGCCCGGCTGGCTGGAGCGCTTCACCGCCCAGGACCGCGCCCTCGCCCCCGCCGGCGAACAGCTCATCCAGGGCCAGATCCCCATCGCTCCCCACGAGTCCAAGGCGGACGGCACCACCCGCGCGGAGGAACTGCTGGACCTCGCCTTCCAGGACTGGCGGGAACGGGTCACCTGGCGGCGGGACGCGGTGGCGAACGGCCGTACCGGCGCCGTCGACCTGCCCGGCACCAGCTGGCGCGACCGCCCCGCCGTCGACCGCGGCGACGGCGTCTACCTCGCCGGTGACCAGGTCGCCGCGCCCGGCGTGCTCTCCGAGGTCTCCTTCAACAGCGCCCTGACCGCCGTCTCCCTCGCCCTCGGCCGGAACACCCTTGACCTCAAGCATGCTTGAGGTCGCACCGTGGGAGCCGTAACGGCACACGACCCGACCCCTGGGGGAATCCCACATGCGCGCCATCCGTCTGCACGCCTTCGGCCCGGCCGAGAACCTCACCCACGAGGAAGTCGAGGACCCGCGGCCGGGCCCGGGTCAGGTCCGTATCGCCGTCCGCGCGGCCGGCGTCCACCTCCTGGACACGGCCCTGCGCGAGGGCATGCGGGGACCCGGCCCGGCCCCGGCCACCCTGCCGACCGTCCCCGGCCGCGAGGTCGCCGGAGTGGTCGACGCGCTCGGCGAGGGAGCCCCCGAGAACCTGCTCGGCCGCCGCGTCGTCGCCCACCTCGGCTTCGCACCCGGCGGCTACGCGGAACTGGCCGTCACCGACACCGACCGGCTCCACGAGATCCCCGGGCGCCTGGACTTCGCCGAGGCCGTCGCCATGATCGGCACGGGCCGTACGACGATGGGGATCGTGCAGTTCGCCGAACCCGGCCCCGCGGACGTGGTCCTCGTCCCGGCGGCGGCCGGCGGCATCGGCACGCTCCTCGTGCAGTACGCCAAGAACGCCGGCGCCACCGTCATCGGCCTGGCCGGCGGCCCCACGAAGACCGCCCAGGTGACAGCCAACGGCGCCGACCTCGCCGTCGACTACACGGACCCGGACTGGCCCGAACGGCTCCACGCCCACCGGGGCGAGGTCACCGTCGTGTACGACGGCGTGGGCGGCGACACCGCCCGCGCGGCGGTCGATCTCCTCGCCCCCGACGGCCGGCACATCGTCTTCGGCTGGTCCTCCCAAGGCATCAGCGGCGACAGCCCGTACGTCGTCGAGGGCGTCTCCCTCAACGTCCTCGGCCCCGAGATGATGCGCAGGGCCGGCGGCCCCGACCCCGTCCGCACCCTCGAACTACGCGCCCTCACCCAGGCCGCCGAGGGCAGACTCACCCCCGCCGTGCACCGCTTCCCCCTCGCCGAAGCCGCCGCCGCCCACCGGGCCCTGGAGAACAGGGAGACGACCGGAAAAGTCGTCCTGGAGCCATAGCGGGCGCCACTACTGTGCGAAAGGTGATCGACATCCCCGCAGAACTCGCCGCCGCCCAGGAGAAGTACAACAAGGAAGCGGGCCGCGCCTTCATCGCCGCCCTCCCGGACCTCACCGCCGCCTTCCTGGACCGCTGGGACCTGCGCGTCACCGGAACACCCATGCACGGCGTGAGCGCCCTGGTCCTCCCCGTCACCCGCGCGGACGGCACGCACGCGGTGCTGAAGCTCCAGATCCGCGACCACGAGACCGACGGCGAGCCGGTCGCCCTGCGCCTGTGGAACGGCGACGGGGCGGTCCGCCTGCTGGACCACGACGAACCCACCGGCACCATGCTCCTGGAGCGCCTCGACGCCTCCCGGATGCTCTCGCACCAGGAGGACGTCCACGAGGGCGTCCTGGTGATCGCCCGCCTCCTCGCCCACCTCCACGCCACCCCGGCCCCCGAGGGCATGCGCCACCTCGGTGACATCGCACCGGCCATGCTGGAGCGGACCCCCGCCACCCTGGACCGCATCCCGGACCCTGCCGCCCGCCGCCTCGTCGCCGACTGCGCCGCCGCCGTCCGCGAGGTCGCCGACGAACCCGGCGACCGCCTCCTCCACTGGGACCTGCACGACGAGAACGTCCTCGCCGCCGACCGCGCCCCCTGGCTCGCCATCGACCCCAAACCCCTGGCCGGCGACCCCGGCTTCGACCTCTGGCCCGCCCTCGCCAACAACTTCGACCCCGACGACGTCGTCTGGCGCTTCGACGCCATGACCGACGTCCTCGGCCTGGACCGCGCGCGTGCGCGCGCGTGGACGTACGGGCGGCTGCTGCAGAACTGCCTGTGGGAGATCGAGGACGGCCGCCCCCTGGACGAGACGGACCTGGAGATCGCCCGTCGGCTGCGTGGTCGTACGGCATGAGAAATCCCAGGCCGGAGCAGTTCCGGCCTGGGATTTCGCCAGAGCCCCCTGTCGGATTCGAACCGACGACCTACGCATTACAAGTGCGTTGCTCTGGCCAGCTGAGCTAAGGAGGCGCCGCGCGGCGCGCGCGAAGGCTGGTCCACTGTACACAGAGCCGGTTTCGCCGAGCCACGCACTTGTGGGAGTGGGGCCCTCCCGATCACCCCAGGCCGTACTCGAAGGTGTACGCCACCTTCGTCTCCCCGTGCCGGTAGGTGAACCCGCCCGAGCCGCGCAGTCCCGTCAGTTCCTCGGTGCCCGAGCCCTCGACGACCTCGAAGACGCAGTGGACGGTGCCGTCGCTCTCGAAGCGGCCGCGCTCCTCCAGGACGAAGGTGCCCGCGCGGCCGTCGACCCGGCCGCTGACGAGCTCCATGCCCGCGAAGGTGCCGGTGCCCCCGGTCAGGTAGGCGATCGAGTAGTCACAGGTGGTGGACTCGGCCTCGATGCCGCCCGAGAAGGCGTTGGTGACCGTGGCGTGCGCGAGCCGGGGGAAGCCGTCCTCGCCGGTGACAGCGCTCTCCTTCCAGTCGGCGAAGGTGAAGTGGCCGGTGATCTTGGTGGTGGGCATGGGTGTTCCCTTCCGGGGTGGCCGACGGTGTGCCCCCACTCTTCCCGCCGTACCTGACACCTCCTGTCAGGTACGGCGGGACAATGGTTCCCATGCGTGCCGACCGGCTCCTCTCCCTGCTCCTGCTGCTGCAGAACCGCGGCCGGATGACCGCCCCCGAGCTGGCGGCCGAGCTGGAGGTGTCGGTGCGCACCGTCTACCGGGATGTCGAGGCGCTCGGCGCCTCCGGGGCACCGGTGCGGGCCGAGCGCGGGCCCGCGGGCGGCTACCGCCTGATGGAGGGCTACCGCACGCGGCTGACCGGGCTGACGGACGCGGAGGCCGGTTCGCTGGTCCTGGCGGGGCTGCCCGGACCGGCCAGGGACCTGGGCCTCGGTGCCGTCCTGGCGAGCGCCCAGCTGAAGATGGAGGCCGCGCTTCCGGGCGAACTGGCGGATCAGGCGCGGCGGGTGCGCGAGCGGTTCCACCTGGACGCGCCGGCCTGGTTCCGGGACGCCGACCCCGTGCCGCACCTGGAGACCGTCGCGCGGGCGGTGTGGGAGCGGAGGGTGCTGCGCACCCACTACCGGCGCTGGCGCGGTGACGTGCACCGGGAGGTGCGTCCGCTGGGGCTCGTACTGAAGGGCGGCATCTGGTACCTGGTGGCGCTGGCGGAGGACTCGGTGCGCACCTACCGGGTGTCGCGGTTCCAGACGGTGACGGAGACGGGCGGGGAGTTCACCCGGCCCGCGGGCTTCGACCTGGCCGCGTACTGGACGGAGTCCTCCCGGCGGATGGAGGCGTCGACGCGGCAGGGCACGGCCCGGCTGCGGCTGTCACCGCGCGGGCAGAAGCTGCTGCCGATGCAGTTCGGGACGGCGGGGGTGCGGGCGCTCGCGGACGCGGGGCCGGCGGACGGGCGTGGCTGGGTGGAGGTGGAGCTGGCCGTCGAGTCGGAGCCGGTCGCGACCGGCGATCTGCTGCGGCTCGGCGTCGAGGCGGAGGTGCTCGGCCCGGCGGGGCTGCGGGAGGCGGTCGCGTCGGCGGTGGCGGTGCTGGCGGACCGGTACGGGGCTGGGCGGTGACCCCGTACGCGGCCGGGTATCACGCCCGTACGCGGCCGGGTGTCACCTCGTACGGGCCGGGCGGCGCCCCCGTACGGGGGCGGCCGGTGATCACTTACGCAACCGGGCCGTCACCCCTGCGGTCGAAAGTTTCCGCGAAATTCACAGCCCTGGAACTACTGACAAGCAGGTGAACGCCAGGTACCGTCCTGTGCCAGTTCACTCGTGTGGACCAACACCACAACGGAGCACCCGTCGTGGCATCACCTTCCTACTCGGATCGTCCGGCACGTTCCTGCCGGTAGAAGGGGACCATTCACCATGGCCACTGTCACGTTCGACAAGGCGACCCGGGTCTACCCCGGCTCCACCAAGCCCGCCGTCGACGCCCTGGAGATCGACATCGCGGACGGCGAGTTCCTCGTCCTGGTCGGCCCGTCCGGTTGCGGCAAGTCCACCTCGCTCCGCATGCTCGCGGGGCTCGAGGACGTCAACGGCGGCGCGATCCGCATCGGTGACCGCGACGTCACGCACCTGCCGCCGAAGGACCGGGACATCGCCATGGTGTTCCAGAACTACGCGCTCTACCCGCACATGACGGTCGCCGACAACATGGGCTTCGCGCTCAAGATCGCCGGCGTCAACAAGACGGAGATCCGGCAGAAGGTCGAAGAGGCCGCGAAGATCCTCGACCTCACCGAGTACCTCGACCGCAAGCCGAAGGCGCTCTCCGGTGGTCAGCGCCAGCGTGTCGCGATGGGCCGCGCCATCGTGCGTGAGCCGCAGGTGTTCCTCATGGACGAGCCGCTGTCCAACCTGGACGCCAAGCTCCGTGTGTCCACCCGTACGCAGATCGCGTCGCTCCAGCGCCGCCTGGGCATCACCACCGTCTACGTCACCCACGACCAGGTCGAGGCCCTCACCATGGGCGACCGCGTCGCGGTCCTCAAGGACGGTCTGCTCCAGCAGGTCGACACCCCGCGCAACATGTACGACAAGCCCGCGAACCTGTTCGTCGCCGGCTTCATCGGCTCCCCGGCCATGAACCTGGTCGAGGTCCCGGTCGCCGACGGCGGTGTGAAGTTCGGCAACTCGGTGGTGCCGGTGCAGCGTGACGCGCTCTCCTCGACCAGCGACAAGACCGTCACCGTGGGCGTCCGCCCCGAGCACTTCGACGTGGCCGGCGCCGACACCGACAAGGGTCTCGCGGTCACCGTCAACGTCGTCGAGGAGCTGGGCTCCGACGCGTACGTCTACGGCACCGCGCAGGTCGGCGGCGAGGCCAAGGACATCGTCGTCCGCGTCGGCGGCCGTGAGGTCCCGGAGAAGGGCAGCCAGCTGCACGTCGTGCCGCGTTCGGGCGAGACCCACGTGTTCTCGACGTCGACCGGTGCGCGCCTGTCCGACTGACGCTGTTGTGCGAAGGGCCCCGCAGATCACTGCGGGGCCCTTCGCGTTGTCGACAAATACCCCGGCACATCGGTCATTTCGACCCTGTACGTCAACACGTTGCCCGGAGTCCAGAGTTCCTTGTCCCTCGTAACGGTGACGGAATGTTTTCTTGTCACTACCGGACGCTACCCTCACACGCGTGAAGCACTCCACTAACCGTCAGACGCGTCGCGGCCAGGGCCCCGCCCGCCGGATCGGCCGCTCCCTCGCCTTCGTCCTGCCCGTCGTCCTGGTGCTCTCCGGGACTTTCGCGGTCGCGCGGGTCAACTGGTCGGGGGCCTCCTCGAGCCCCGTGCTCACGGCCGCCTCCGGCGCGTCCTCCCGTGCCGACGCCCAGGCGCCGCAGCATGTGCTGCGGGACAAGCTGCTGGTCGAACTGCAGGAGGAGAACCCGGGCGTGGCGCTCACCCACCTCCAGCAGGCCGTGAACGACCGCCCGTCGCTGGCGAAGCACTGCGCGTCCATCGCCCGCGCCCTCGGCAAGGCGGCGGTCCGCGTCTACGGCCCCACCAAGGCCCAGTCCTACGCCCGCCCGGTCTGCGACACCTCCTTCGCCTCAGGCATCACCACAGCCAACCGCTGACCACGGCTGCCCCGCTCCCGCGGGCAGCCGCCTGCCGCACGCCGCCGTTTCCGCGGGCAGTCGTGCCGCAGGGCGGCACGGGTGGGCGCGACGGCACCCCGCAAGCGCCGGGCCGCGCGACCCACCCCCGGCCCACAGCAACGCGGGGCACCCCGTAACGCGCCGGGCCGCGCAGACCCCCGGCCGGCATCAGCACAGGGCACCTGCAAGAACACCGAACGTCGTGCCGCGTAAAGTGCGGGCATGACCGATCCGCGAGCCGTCGCCCGCCCCGTACAAGCCGTAGTCCTGGCCGGAGGCCAGGGATCCCGGCTTCGGCCGTACACCGACGACCGCCCCAAGCCGATGGTCGAGATCCCCGGCACGGGAACCCCGATCATCGGCCACCAGCTCTCCTGGCTCGCCGAGGAGGGCGTGACGGACGTGGTGGTCTCCTGCGGCCACCTCGCCGAGGTCCTGCAGAAGTGGCTGGACACCGCCGACCTGCCCCTCTCCGTCACCACCGTCGTCGAGACGGAACCCCTCGGCCGCGGCGGCGGCCTGAAGTACGCCGCCGCGCACCTCCCGCACCCGGACCGGCCCTGGTACGCCACCAACGGCGACATCTGGACCCGTTTCTCGCTGCGCGACATGGCCGACTTCCACACCGAGCGCGACGCCGTCGCGACCCTCGCCCTGGCCCGCCCGCGCATCCCGTGGGGCGCGGTGCGCACGGACGGCTTCGGGCACATCACCGACTTCATCGAGGCCCCGCCGTCGACCTTCGAGATCAACGCGGGCGTGTACGTCTTCTCCCCCGAGTTCGCCGGCCTGCTCCCGGAGCGCGGCGACCACGAGCGCACCACGTTCCCGCACCTCGCGCGCGAACGCCGTCTGGCCGGCTTCCCCATCCCCCAGGGCTCCTACTGGCGGGCGATCGACACCGCGAAGGACCTGACGGAGGCGGCGAAGGAGCTCTCGGCGCAGGGTCGCTGAAATCTTTTTCCTTCCGCCCGTCACATCGTCCGGCCGCCGTCCGTCAGTGACGTGACACGACGTGGCGACCCGCCGCGTCGGACGGGTGGCAGGAAGGGACCGCACGATGCTGACCAGCGTCATGTACGTGACGATCAACGTGACCGACCAGGACCGGTCTCTGAGGTTCTACACGGACCAGCTCGGCCTGGAGAAGCGCGTGGACCATCCGGGCCCCGAGGGGCGCTTCCTCACGGTGGGTGTCCCGGGCAGTGCTCTGGAGTTCCTCCTGTGGCCGCACGCGGCGGGCTCGGGGCAGCCGGCCGAGGGCGAGCCGGGCGGCAGGGCGCTCGGTGTGGTCTTCCTCGAATCGGACGACCTGCGGAAGGACTTCGCGGTGTGGCGCGACCGCGGTGTGACGTTCGACCAGCCCGAGCCGGAGGACTACCCGTTCGGGGTGCGCATCGAGGCCGTGGACCCGGACGGCAACCGGATCGCACTGCGCCAGCGCGGCCGGGCGAACGGGGCGAGCGGGGCATGACGGCCGACCGTCCGTAGCCACCGCTCTACGGCAGTGGGGTCCCGCACGGACGACGTACGGGACCCCACTGCCGTATGCGAGTCATCCCAGGAGGCCGCCCACGAGCCCGGGTTTCCCGGAGGAGCCGCCGCTGCCCCCGCTCGGTGCGCCGCTGCCGCCGGAGGCGCCGGCGCCGCCCGAGGTGGGGCCGGAGCTGGTGCTCGGTGCCTGACCGGCCGGGGAGGACTGCCGGGGCGGGGCCTGACCGGCGCTGCCCTGGGTCTGGCTGGGCGCGCCGGTGACCGCGCCGGCTCCCTGGGTCGCGCCGGGGGTCGTGGCACCGGCGGACGGGCTCGCCCCGCCCGAAGTGGCGTCCCGGGTGGGCGAGGTGGAGGCGGCCGGGGTCCGCTTCTCCTTCTGGCGTTCGCCGGACTCCCCCGGCAGCGGGGAGCCGGGAAGCTCGTTGCGCGGGGCCTCGCCGGGCCCGGGGACGACCACCCGGTCGGCGTCCCGCACGGCACCGCCGAGCAGTGAGCCGACGAGCATGCTGAACCCGCAGACCACGAAGGTGACCAGGGCGCCCCGGCGCAGCACGTACCGGCGCAGGTCCCAGATGTCGGCGCGGGGGCCGAGCCGGCGCCAGGCCCGGCTCGCGAGGCGGCCGTCGACGGAGTAGACGGGGGCGCCCGCGATGATCAGCGGCGACCAGGCGGCGAGGTAGATGATGTCGGGTGCCTCGTAGGCGGGGACGCTCTTCCAGCTGACGGTGACCAGCAGTGCCGCCGAGAGCGTCGCCCCGACGGCGGCGGCCAGGCGCTGCCAGCAGCCGAGGGCGGTCAGGACGCCGACGACGATCTGTGCGAAGGCGATGGCGAGGCCGGAGCCGATGGGGTGCTCGAGGGCGAACTGGCGCAGCGGCTCGGCGACTTCCCAGGGGTGCAGGGTGTGCAGCCACTTGACCATGGAGCCGCGCTTGCCGCCCTCGAAGTAGAGGGGGTCGCACAGCTTGCTCATCCCGGCGTAGACGGAGATGCCGCCGAGGAAGACGCGCAGCGGGAGCAGGACGACGCCGAGGTTCATCCGGCGGCCGGGGTAGTAGGCGTGCCGGGCCGGGTCGTCGCCGTGCCGCCTGGCGCGACGGCCGGTGTCCTCGTACCCGTCGTCGTAGGCGGGCTCGTCGTAGGCGGGCTCGTCGTAGGCGCTGCCGACCGTGCGCATCGGGGGCAGCAGGGGCCCGTCGGCCGGGCGGCGCTGGGCGCCGACGAACGGGGTTTCGAGGGTCTGGGTGACCGGGTCGTCGGCGTGGTCGTACCCGGTGCCGGTGCGCGGGATGACCTGGGTGGCCCCGGCGTCGGTGAGCGGCTCGTCGGCGTGGCGGACGCCTTCGTGCCGTACGGCCTGGAGCAGTCGGTGGGCGCCGGTGTCGTCGGGCGCGGACCGGCCGCTCCAGACGACGGGCCGGCGGCGGGCGCCCGACTGGCCCGGTGTGCCCACGGTGGTGACGACGGGGATGCGGGCGGTGTCCTCGGCGGCGCTCACGTGCCGTGCGATCCGCGGCGATTGGGCGCGCCGCGCCGAGACGCCCAGCTGCACGCGGAAGCTGGCGTGATTGACGATGACCTGCGCCGGATCGCTCGGCACCTTCACCATGCTCAGCGCGGGAGCGTCGTCGAGTCCCGACGAGCGGTCCCCCGTGGGCGTGCGGGGTGTTCTCGTGTCCACACTCATCTAACCGAGTGACACGGCGTTAGGACACTGCCTTGACCCGCCGGAAGTGTCCGGACCGCGTCAAGCCTGTCCGGACCCCCCGGAACACCCCATATGGGCGACCCCACCGAACACCCGTCCAGCCCCGCCGACGGCACCCTGCCTGACGCACCCGCACGGCCGTACCGGCCTCCGGCCGGCAACCCTCACCGGCCCCCGGAGTCAGCCCCGCCGACGCGCCGCCTCGTACAGCACGATGCCCGCCGCCACGCCTGCGTTGAGCGACTCCGCTCCGCCCGGCATCGGGATCCGTACCCGGAAGTCGCAGGTCTCGCCGACCAGTCGGGAGAGGCCCTTGCCCTCGCTGCCGACGACGATGACGACCGGCCCGTCCAGCGCGGCCAGGTCGCCGAGCTCGGCCTCGCCGTCGGCGGCCAGGCCGACGACCGCGATCCCGGCCTTCTTGTACGCCTCCAGCGCGCGCGTCAGATTGGTGGCACGGGCGACGGGCGTACGGGCTGCCGTACCGGCGGACGTCTTCCAGGCACCGGCGGTCATCCCGGCGGCGCGCCGCTCGGGCACGACGACGCCGTGGCCGCCGAACGCGGAGACGGACCGGACGACCGCGCCGAGGTTGCGCGGGTCGGTGACCCCGTCGAGGGCGACGATCAGCGGGTCCTGCCCCTCGTCGTGGGCGCCGGCGACGAGGTCCTCGGGGTGCGCGTACTCGTACGGCGGGACCTGGAGCACCAGGCCCTGGTGGTTCAGGCCGTTGGTCATGCGGTCGAGTTCGGGGCGTGGGGCCTCCATGAGGTTGATCCCACCGCGCTCGGCCGCGAGCTGGAGCGCCTCGCGCACCCGCTCGTCGTTGTCGATGAACTGCTGGACGTACAGCGTGGAGGCGGGCACGCCCCCGCGCAGCGCCTCGACGACCGGGTTGCGGCCGACGACGAGTTCGGAGGCCGAGCGGCCCCCGCCGCGCCGCTGCTGCGGGCGGGCGCCCTGGGCGCGGCGGGCCTTCGCCTGGGCGGCGCGCTGCTTGGCGTGCCCCTTGCGCATCTCGGCGGGCGGCGTGGGCCCCTTGCCTTCCAGGCCCCGGCGCCGCTGGCCGCCACTGCCGACCTGCGCGCCCTTCTTGCCGGACATGCGGCGGTTGTTCGCGGCCATGAGGTATCCGTCTCCGTGAAGTCGTGGGTGGTGCTGCTTTTGTACGTACTTTGTGCGTACGTCTGTGACGTGTGCCTATGAAGTGTGCCGCCCGGAGGCCCGGACGGCACAGTCGATCTTCGGACGCCGAGGTCAGGGCCTGTCAGGGCCTGGCTCCTCAGCGTGGGCCGAGGCTCCAGCGCGGCCCCTGCGGGCTGTCCTCGATGACCAGGCCGGACCGGCCCAGCTGGTCGCGGATGGCGTCCGCGGTGGGCCAGTCCTTGCGGGCGCGGGCCGCCTCGCGCTGGTCGAGGACCATGCGGACGAGGGTGTCGACCGCGCCGTGCAGGTCCTCGCCGCGGTCGCTCTCGCCGGCCCAGTGCGGGTCCAGCGGGTCGAGGCCGAGCACGCCGAGCATGGCGCGGACCTCGGCGAGGCGGGCGACGGCCTCCTCCTTGTCGTCGGCGGCCAGCGCGCTGTTGCCCTGCCGGACGGTGGTGTGCACGACGGCGAGCGCCTGCGGGACGCCCAGGTCGTCGTCCATCGCCTCGGCGAACGCGGGCGGCACCTCGGCGGCGGGTTCGACGACGCCCCCGGCCATCTCCGTCACGCGCTGTACGAAGCCCTCGATCCGCGCGAACGCGGACTCGGCCTCGCGCAGGGCCTCCTCGCTGTACTCGATCATCGACCGGTAGTGCGGGGTGCCGAGGTAGTAGCGCAGCACGATGGGCCGCCAGCGCTTGACCATCTCGGAGACCAGGACGCTGTTGCCGAGCGACTTCGACATCTTCTCGCCGCTCATGGTGACCCAGGCGTTGTGCACCCAGTACCGGGCGAACTCGTCGCCGTAGGCCTTGGCCTGGGCGATCTCGTTCTCGTGGTGCGGGAAGATCAGGTCGAGGCCGCCGCCGTGGATGTCGAAGGCGCTGCCGAGGTACTTGTGCGCCATCGCCGAGCACTCCAGGTGCCAGCCGGGGCGCCCGCGGCCCCACGGCGTCTCCCAGCTCGGCTCGCCGGGCTTGGCCGCCTTCCACATCGCGAAGTCGCGCGGGTCCCGCTTGCCGGTCTCGCCCTCGGCGGACGGCTGGAGCAGGTTGTCCAGCTCCTGGTTGGACAGCTCCAGGTACTCCGGGAACGAAGTGACGGCGAAGTACACGTTGCCGTGGGCCTCGTAGGCGTGCCCGCGCTCGATGAGGCCGCGCATCATCTCGACCATCTCGGTGATGTGGCCGGTGGCGCGCGGCTCGTAGGTCGGCGGCAGGCAGCCGAGGGCGCGGTAGCCGTCGGTGAAGGCGCGCTCGTTGTCGTAGCCGATGGACCACCAGGGGCGGCCCTGCTCGGCGGACTTGGCGATGATCTTGTCGTCGATGTCGGTGACGTTGCGGATGAACGTCACCGACAGGCCGCGGTACTCGAACCAGCGACGCATGATGTCGAAGTTCAGGCCCGAGCGGATGTGCCCGATGTGGGGTGCCGCCTGCACGGTGGCACCACACAGGTAGATCGAGACGCAACCCGGCTGGAGCGGGGTGAAGTCACGGATCTGCCGGGCGCTGGTGTCGTACAGGCGAATAGTCACGACACCAGGGTAGTAGGCGCGGACGTGTGCGCGGTGCGCCTCGCTGTTTCGGGGACGTTTGTCATGGACGGGCCCGCTTGTTTGTCGTCTGCGGGCCCGGTGGGGGCGGGTCGCGCAGTTCCCCGCACCCCTGAGGTTGGACGGCTCACCCTTCTCGTACGACCAGCGCCGTTGCCACCGCCATGAGGCCCTCGTCCCTTCCCGGGAAGCCGAGGCCGTCCGTCGTGGCGCCCGAGACCGAGACCGGGGCGCCCGCCGCCTCCGAGAGGAGCTCCTGCGCTTCCTGCCTGCGTTTGCCGATCTTCGGGCGGGGGCCGATCACCTGTACGGCGATGTTGCCGATGCGGAAGCCGGACTCCCGG
Source organism: Streptomyces sp. CB02400 (assembly GCF_001905725.1). GTDB lineage: Bacteria > Actinomycetota > Actinomycetes > Streptomycetales > Streptomycetaceae > Streptomyces > Streptomyces atrovirens. The sequence goes on along the minus strand of NZ_LIWB01000008.1, from coordinate 140,172 downwards.
ACGATGCGGGCGGCCTCCGTCAGGAGGGTGGTGCCGGACGCGCCGGACCATTCGGGGCGGCCGGTGCCGAAGTGCTGCCCCAGGTCGCCGAGGCCGGCGGCGGAGAAGAGGGCGTTGCAGGCGGCGTGGGCGACGACGTCCGCGTCGGAGTGGCCGGCGAGGCCGGGTCCCTCGCCCTCCCACTTCAGGCCGGCGCACCACAGTTCGCGGCCGTCCTCGAAGGCGTGGATGTCGGTGCCGATGCCGACCTGCGGCAGGGGGTACGGCTGCTCAGAAGCCATCGTTGAGCCTCCTGCGGGCCAGGACCGCCTCGGCGAGGACCATGTCGAGGGGGCGGGTGACCTTGAAGGCCTCCTCGTGCCCGGGGACGGTGACGACGGTGAGGCCGAGCTGTTCGACCATGCTCGCGTCGTCGGTGACGTCGTCCTCCACCGTCTCGTGGGCGCGCACGAGGGTGGCCCGGTCGAAGCCCTGCGGGGTCTGCACGGCCCGCAGCAGCGACCGGTCCGGGGTGGCGACCACGGGTTCCGGCTCGCCCGGGACGTCGGCGGGCTCGACCTGCTTGACGGTGTCGGCGAGCGGCAGCGCGGGCACGACGGCCGGCGCTCCGTCGCGTACGGCCTCGATGACGGCGTCGACGGTGTCCACGGGGACGAGCGGGCGGGCCGCGTCGTGCACCAGGACGATGTCGTAGCCGGGCGGCAGCGCGTCCAGGCCGAGCTTCACGGACTCCTGGCGGCTCTCGCCACCGGGGACCACGAGGAAGTCGGTGCGGTCGGGCAGCGCGTGCGCGTCGAGCAGCGACTTGACCTCGGGGGCGCCGTCGGGCGGGGCCACGACGACCACCAGGGAGACGGCGCGGGAGGCGGCCATCGCGCGGACGGCGTGGATGAGCATGGGCGTGCCGCCCAGCGCGCGGAGCGCCTTGGGGGCGCCCGGTCCGAGGCGTACACCACGGCCGGCGGCCGGGATCACGGCCGCCGTACGGGCGGTCGTACGGCCGGATGCGGGGTTCGGCGACGGCGGGGGGAGCGGATCGTCAGACATCGGTTCCTGTCAGGTTTGTGTGCTCGGCCCGGGTGGGTATGGCCTGGGCGTACCCCCTGCTCCCGGAGCGGGGGGAGTGCCGGGCGTTCCGCCTTGACCAGCCCCTTCCGTGATCCTGGTCGAGTCGACCGCCCGGGCCCGGCACGCCAGGGGTGGGGACGTGAGTCATGACACATTCCCCGGCGCGGCGCAAGTGCAGCGTATGTACGGTGTCCGGGTACGAACATGCCGCAGCGCCCGGCGACATCCATGACGTCATCGGGCACCGCGGCATTTCGAAGTGCTGAGGAAGTACTGAGTGCTGAGAGTGAGCCGCGGGCGGCGACTCGGGATCTCGGGCTCAGGAATCTCAGGAGGCGAGGACCTCGTCGAGCAGGGCCTCGGCCTTGTCCTCGTTGGTGTTCTCCGCGAGGGCGAGCTCGCTGACCAGGATCTGACGCGCCTTGGCGAGCATGCGCTTCTCACCGGCGGAGAGTCCGCGCTCGCGCTCACGACGCCACAGGTCACGCACGACTTCCGCGACCTTGATGACATCGCCCGAGGCGAGCTTCTCGAGATTTGCCTTGTAACGACGGGACCAGTTCGTGGGCTCCTCCGCGTACGGTGCGCGCAGCACCTCGAAGACCCGGTCCAGCCCGTCCTGACCGACCACATCACGTACGCCGACGAACTCCGCATTGTCCGCTGGCACACGTACCGTCAGGTCACCCTGGGCGACCTTCAGCACCAAGTAGGTCTTGTCCACGCCTTTGATCTGGCGAGTTTCGATAGCCTCGATCAGCGCGGCCCCGTGATGGGGATAGACCACGGTGTCGCCAACCTTGAACGTCATGTGACAGGTACCCCTTCCGTGGCTATCCAGGGTAACACGGATACGGCGTCTTCTGAATGGCGTTTTCGCAGGTCAGGGCCATTCTCGGGGCTTGACAACAGCAACAGGAACGTGCTGCGGACGCCTAGCGGAAGCAGGTATTCGCAGGTCGGAGCGGCTCTCTGGCACAAGCGAAACGCGCACGTTACACGCATCCGGAGCCTCGTACGAGCGGTCGAACATCCCCATATGTCCGGTTCCAAGTGCTCGAGTTCCGCTACTCCGTTCGGTGCGCGGAGCCGGGTTCCGGTCGAATCCGGAATTGATCACACGGCACGAGGATGAGCGGCCGGTGATCAATTCCGGAGCCCTCCGCTCATTCCTTCACGAGAAATGCGCGATCACTATGGGAATGGCGCGGGAGTACGGCGTGAAAGCGGCCCGAGTGACTGGTGAGTCACTTGGGACTCAAGAGGCGGAGCGCGCCCGCTCTCGACCGTCGACGAGGTGGTGACGGGGTGGTGACGGAGGTTCCGGGCGCGCCTTACCGGGCCGACACGGGACGTCTCGGGAGGGTCGGGTGCGGCCGCGTGGGGACGGCTCGGTAACCTGAGGCCGCTGACAGACACTTAGGGCGGCTTCACCCGGTCGCCGAACGACTCGAGTCAAGGAGTTGCCGCCGCCGTGAGCAGCAGCCTTCGACGCGGCGCTCTCGCCGCCGCCATCGCGTTCTCGATCGCCTCGCTCTCCGCGTGCGCGGCCGGCCACAACGCCCAGACCCTGGAGATCCAGCCGGACAACGCGGCGACGACCGTCGGCGACATCAAGATCCAGAACGCCACGGTCATCACCCAGCCCGACCTGGAGTCGACGGGCCCGGCGGTCGTCTCCGCCACCCTGTTCAACGAGGGCCGCACCGACCAGACGCTGGAGTCCGTCACCATCCCCGGCACCGGCAAGACCGCCGAGCTGTCCCCCGCCGAGGGCGGCAGCCTCACCGTCCCGGCCGGCGGCTCGCTGATCCTCGGCGGCGAGGGCAACGCGTCCGCCGTCCTGCCCAGCAGCCGTGAGGCCGTCCAGGACGGCAACGCCCAGAAGGTCACCTTCACCTTCAGCGAGACCGGCGACGTGAGCCTGCGCGCGATCGTCTTCCCGGCCGAGCACTTCTTCGAGAGCTGGGGCCCGACCGAGGAGGCCGCCGCGCCGGGCGCCTCGACGGAGCCGTCGACGGAGCCGTCCGCGGAGTCCTCCGACGAGCCGGCCGCCGGCACCACGGGCGAGACCACCGGCGCCCCGGGCGGCACCGAGACCGGCGAGTCGACGGAGACCGGCACCGAGTCGGTCACCCCGACCGACGCGGCCTCGGCAAGCGCACAGACCGGTCACTGAGCACGCACACGACAGTGAAGGGCGGGACCCCTGAGTGGGGTCCCGCCCTTCACACATCACTACGGGCACCGCTGCCCGCCCAACTGCGGGCAATCGTGCCGCTGGGGCGGCACGGGTGGGCGCAGCGGCACCCCGCGAACGCCGGGCCGCGCGACACCCCCCGCCCGGCTACGGCACCGGTACCGGTGCCGGTACCGGTGAACGCCGAGCCACAGGCCTACGGCTCGAACTTGTACCCCAGCCCCCGAACCGTCACCAGATACCGAGGCGCCCCCGGATCCGGCTCGATCTTCGCCCGCAACCGCTTCACATGAACATCGAGCGTCTTGGTGTCACCGACATAATCGGCCCCCCACACCCGGTCGATGAGCTGCATCCGCGTCAGCACCCGCCCCGCGTTCCGCAGCAGCATCTCCAGCAGATCGAACTCCTTCAGCGGCAGATCGACCTTGGTCCCCCCCACCGTCACCACATGCCGGTCGACATCCATCCGCACCGGCCCGGCCTCCAGCGCCGCCGGAGCAACCTCCTCCGGCTCCCCGCGCCGCCGCAGCACCGCGCGGATACGGGCCACCAGCTCCCGCGAGGAGAACGGCTTGGTGACGTAGTCGTCGGCCCCTATCTCCAGCCCGACAACCTTGTCGATCTCACTGTCCTTGGCGGTCACCATGATGACGGGGACGTTGGAACGGCCGCGCAGCTGGCGGCAGACCTCGGTGCCCGGCAGTCCGGGCAGCATCAGGTCGAGGAGAACGAGGTCGGCGCCGTTGCGCTCGAACTCGTCGAGTCCGTCGGGCCCGGTGGTCGCGACGGCGACCTCGAAGCCCTCCTTGCGGAGCATGTACGACAGGGCGTCGGAGAAGGACTCCTCGTCCTCGACGACGAGCACACGGGTCACGGAAGGACCTCCGGGGAGGGAAGCGTTTCGTACGCGGATGAATCGGAAGAGTGGGGGGATGAGTGGGACGCCCGCCGGGCCTCACCGTCGAGGCCGTGGGTGTCGCCGTCCTGCTGGGACATGTCGTCCTGAGAGGACATGTCGTCCCGGTGGGACATCTGGTGGGCGCGGTCGCGGGCCGCACGGGCCTCCGGCAGCCGCAGGGTGAAGGTGGAACCCTGGCCCTCGGCGCTCCACACCGTGACCTCCCCGCCGTGCGAGGCGGCCACGTGTTTCACGATCGCGAGGCCGAGCCCCGTACCGCCGGTGGCACGGGAGCGGGCCGGGTCGACCCGGTAGAAGCGCTCGAAGACGCGCTCCTTGTCCTTCTCCGAGATGCCGATGCCCTGGTCGGTCACCGCTATCTCGATCAGGTCCCCGCCGGGCTGCGCGACCGTACGGGCCGCGATGCCCACGCGGGTGCGGGCGGGTGAGTAGTTGACCGCGTTCTCGACGAGGTTGCCGAGCGCGGCGGCGAGCTGGCCGCGGTTGCCCCATACGTGCAGGTCGGCGGTGCCGCCCGCGGCCATGGTGATCTCCTTCGTCCCCGCCGCGTGCCGGCACCGGTCGATGGCCTCGGCGACGAGTTCGTCGACGCGGATGGGTTCGGCGTCCTCCAGCGGGTCGTCGTTCTGCACCCGGGAGAGGTCGATGAGCTCCTGCACCAGGTTCGTCAGCCGGGTCGCCTCGATCTGCATCCGCCCGGCGAACCGTTCCACCGCCTCGGGGTCGTCGGAGGCGTCCATCACGGCCTCCGAGAGCAGCGAGAGCGCCCCGACGGGCGTCTTCAGCTCGTGGCTGACATTGGCGACGAAGTCACGTCGTACCGCCTCGATGCGGCGGGCCTCGGTGAGGTCCTCGACGAGCAGCAGAACGAGCCGGGAGCCGAGCGGCGCCACCCGCGCGGACACCGCGAGGGCCTCGCCGCGTCCGGTACCCCGGCGGGGCAGGTCCAGCTCGACCTGGCGTATCTCGCCGTCGCGCCGGGTGTCGCGGGCCATCTGCAGCATGGGCTCCACGGCGAGCTTGCCGCCGCGGACCAGCCCGAGGGCGTACGCGGCGGAGCTGGCCTTGACCACGCCGTCGGCCTCGTCGAGGACGACGGCGGACGAGCGCAGCACGGACAGCACGGTGTCCACACCCGGCGGAAGCACCGGGTCCGTGTGCAGGGAGGTGCGCGTGGGGCGCCTCTGCTCGCGCTCGCTGAAGCGGAACGCCAGCATGGCGATGACGCCGGTGAGCACCCCGGCGATCGCTGCCACTGCGGCGACCGCCGCGTTCACGTCCATGCGTCCAGGTTAGGCATGGCGCGGGTGGTGCCCACAGCCGTCGGAGTGCGAGCTCGAACACTCGTCGCCCAGAGTTCACCTTGGAGCCAGGGACGGTTCATGTGAGGTGGCGGAATCGGACGCGTAGAGCACACAACGTGGGAGCGTGGGGAGGAGAGCAGGCCCCTGAAGCCCGGACGAAGAAGCACGAGAGGAACCCTGATGCGGGACGCGTACCACGAGGAACTGGATTCGATCGGCGACGGTCTGGTGGAGATGGCCCGGCTGGTCGGGTCGGCGATCGGACGCGCCACGACGGCCATCCTCGACGCCGATCTGAAGCTGGCGGAGAGCGTGATCGAGGCCGACCAGAAGGTCGACGAGCTCCAGCACGACCTGGAGGCCCGTGCCATCGCCCTGCTGGCCCGCCAGCAGCCGGTGGCGACCGACCTGCGCATAGTCGTCACCTCGCTGCGGATGTCGGCCGACCTGGAACGCTCGGGCGACCTGGCCCAACACGTGGCCAAGCTGGCCCGGCTGCGCTACCCGGAGCGGGGGGTCCCGCGCGATCTGCACGCCACGATCCTGGAGATGGGCCAGCTCGCGCAGCGCCTGATGGCGAAGGCGGCCGAGGTGATCATCACCAAGGACGTCGACCTGGCGCTCCAGCTGGAGCAGGACGACGACGCGATGGACCTGCTGCACCGCACGCTCTTCCAGCACCTGATGGACGACCGCTGGAAGCACGGCATCGAGACGGCCGTCGACGTCACGCTGCTGGGCCGCTACTACGAGCGCTTCGCCGACCACGCGGTCTCGGTCGCCAAGCGGGTGGTGTACCTGGTCACCGGCGAACACGCGGACGAGATCCAGTCGGACCTCCAGCCGGTGCCGGGGGTCGAGGGGGCCTGACGGCCGGCGTGACCCCGCACGACGGGGGCCGGCCGGGACTCGTACGAGCCCCAATGCGCCGTTGATGCGCCCGGCGGGGCGGGCGTCCAATGGGGGCAGGTGTGCACAGGCGCCAGCCCTGAGGAGGGACCCATGGCCGAATCCCCCAGCACGACACCCGACCCCGCGCGGGAGCGCGAGACCGAGCAGCCCGCCGAGATCAGGAACCTCACCCTGATCGCCGCCTGCGGCTGCGGCTCGGGCTGCGGCTGCGGCTGCCAGTCGGGCAATCCCTGCCAGTGCGGCTGACGCCGTAGGCACCCGGCCCGTCACCGACCGAGGACCCCGGCGTCCGTCATGGGCGCCGGGGTCCTCGGCGTGCCGGTGGGTGCGGCGGGGCGCAGGATGGAAGGTGGCCGGCAGTGACGCAACCCGAAAGCCCGAAAGTTCGGGAGCTCGAAAGCTCGGAAGTCGGAAGGAGGTGCGGAGCCATGACCCAGTTCATGGACGTCCACCACGGCGTGGAGGGCATCACGGAGGAGAATCTGCGGCAGGCCCACGCGGCCGACCTCGCGATCCAGCAGGAAGAGGGAGTCCACTTCCGGCAGGCGTGGGCGGACCCGGAGTCCGGCACGATCTACTGCCTCTCCGAGGCCCCCTCCGCCGAAGCGGTCCAGCGCATCCACGAACGTACCGGCCACAAGGCCGACGAGATCCACGCGGTGACGCTGTCGGTCTGACCGGGATGTTCGCACCCCCGCGGAGGCCGACGCCTCTCAGGAGGCACTGACCTCCGCGGCCTTCTCCACCACAACCACTTCCTTCTGCGGAAGCTCCTCCTCCGGAAGCCGCCGCATCAGCAGTCCGTACCCGAGGCCGGCCACCGTCCCGACGACGGCGCACATCCCCCACAGCCACTCGGCGCCCCAGTGGTCGATGACGAACCCGGACATCAGCGGGGCGACGAGCGAGGCGACCGCCCAGGACATGGTGTACATGCCCTGGTAGCGTCCGCGCCCGTGCACCGGGGAGAGCCGGACGACCAGCCCGGTCTGGGTCGGCGCGTTGACGATCTCGGCCAGCGTCCACACGCACACGGTGAGGGCGAAGACGCCGACCGACCCGGCGAAGGCGGTGAGCCCGAAGCCGTATCCGGCGAGCAGCGAGGAGATCACCAGCAGCCGCCCGGGGTCCCGGTGCTCGATGAACCGGGTGACGGGAATCTGCAGGACGACGATCAGTACGCCGTTGACGGCGATGGCCATCCCGAAGTCCGCGGGCGTGAACCCGGCCTCCCCCATGGCGACCGGAAGCCCCAGATACCCCTGCTGGAAGACGAGGGCGACGAGGAAGGACAGCCCGACGACCCCCATGTACCGCCCGTCGCGCAGCACGGTCAGAAGGGAAACGGACCCGCTCCCCGCAGAAGCGTCCGGGGAATCCTCACCCCCCGGCCGGGACTCGGGCAGCTTCACGAAGACGAGCACGGCGCAGACCAGCGTCATGCCCGCCTCGATCAGGAACCCGGCGAGGTAGCTGTACTCGGCGATGAACCCCGCCCCCGCGGAGGAGAGCGCGAAGCCGAGGTTGATGGCCCAGTAGTTGAGCGAGAAGGCCCGGATACGGTCCTCCGGCCGCACGATGTCGGCCATCATCGCCTGCACGGCGGGCCGGGAGGCGTTGGAGGCCATGCCGACGAGGAACGCGACGGCGGCGATGGCGACCGGATCCCGCATGAAGCCGAGCAGCGCCACGGACAGGGCGGTGGCGGTCTGCGCGACGAGCAGCGTGGGCCGCCGTCCCAGCCGGTCGGTCATCACCCCGGCACCCAGCGACGAGATCACCCCACCCAGCCCGTGCAGCGCGGCGACGAGCCCGGCGTAGGAGGCGGAGTACCCCCGGTCGAGCGTCAGGTACAACGCCATGAAGGTGGCGACGAACGCCCCGAGCCGGTTGACGAGGGTGCTGGTCCACAGCCACCAGAACTCGCGGGGAAGCCCGGAGACGGACTCGCGCACGGCACGTCTCAGTCCGACGACCGACATGGAACCCCCGTAGAAGATGTAAGCGGCTGAAGCGGCAAGCACAACTTACGAAGCAGGGGACCGGGGTAACCACTCAATTAACAGATCCCGTCAACCGTCCGCCAAGCGGGCAGGGCGCGCGGCCCGTACGGGGTGTCGATTACGCTCGGGCACATGGCCGACGCACCGTACAAGCTGATCCTCCTCCGCCACGGCGAGAGCGAGTGGAACGAGAAGAACCTGTTCACCGGCTGGGTGGACGTCAACCTCACCCCGAAGGGCGAGAAGGAGGCGACGCGCGGCGGCGAGCTGCTCAAGGACGCCGGCCTGCTGCCCGACGTGCTCCACACCTCCCTCCAGAAGCGCGCGATCCGCACCGCGCAGCTCGCCCTGGAGGCCGCCGACCGCCTGTGGATCCCGGTGAACCGCAGCTGGCGCCTGAACGAGCGTCACTACGGCGCCCTGCAGGGCAAGGACAAGGCGCAGACCCTCGCGGAGTTCGGCGAGGAGCAGTTCATGCTGTGGCGCCGCTCCTACGACACCCCGCCGCCGGCGCTCTCCAACGACGCCGAGTACTCCCAGTTCTCCGACCCGCGCTACGCGACCCTCCCGCCGGAGCTGCGCCCGCAGACGGAGTGCCTGAAGGACGTCGTCGTCCGGATGCTCCCGTACTGGTTCGACGCGATCGTCCCCGACCTCCTGACCGGCCGCACGGTCCTGGTCGCCGCCCACGGCAACAGCCTGCGCGCCCTGGTCAAGCACCTCGACGGCATCTCGGACGCCGACATCGCGGGCCTGAACATCCCGACGGGCATCCCCCTGTACTACGAGCTCGACTCCGACTTCAAGCCGGTCACCCCCGGCGGCAAGTACCTCGACCCGGAGGCGGCCGCGGCGGCGATCGAGGCGGTCAAGAACCAGGGCAAGAAGAAGTAAACGGTACTGAACAGGCCCTCTGCCTGCGGTTTTCCCGTAGGCAGGGGGCCTGTTTCTGTGCTGGGGCCGTCGCTGGGCCGTGAAAGGGATTCGGGGCCGCTGTCAAGCGTTCCCGTGTGTCTCGGTGAATAGCGATGTGCCCGGTATGCTGATCGCGCCTCACCTGAACCTCCCCTGAACTCCGCGTAGGTGTGCGTGAGTTCCAAGGCTCCGGCCCGATCGGCGGGCCGGCTGGAGGAGAAGGGAGATGGTGGAGATGAACCTTGAGAAGGACGAGTCTCGTAGGTGGACCAGTGCCGAGAGGTGGCAGGTCTGGCTTACGGGCGCGAGCCTCTTGGTGGCCATCGCTACCGGCGTGACGCAGTTCGCTCGATGAGCGAGTCACGCGCGAGGACGGTCGCGACCGGGAGCTGCACAACATGCAGTGAGCCCGGTCTGCTGGTAAGCGACCGGGCTCGCTGACTGCAGTGGGCCTGGATCTGGTTGCAGCCGGATCCAGGTCCGCAGTCTTTCTAGGCTCCAATCTCTCACGCGTAAAATCTCGAAGCAACTTTGTGAGCTTGTCCGCGAACTTTGCTGACTTACTTCTTCAGCGAACTTCTCCACCGAAATGTTCGTACGGCTACAGCAGTACCGGCTTCTGACCACAGCCCTCGTATCACTGGTGATCGAAGATCGAAGCCACAGCCTTGCGGGTGCGCTCCTGGCTCGACGGCATCAAGTGCGCGTACACGCGGAGCGTCAGCCCCGGGTCCGAGTGGCCGAGGTACTCGGCGAGGGCCTTGATGTTCTCGCCAGCGTCCAGGAGCACCGAGGCGTAGAAGTGCCGGAGGGCGTGCATGCCGTTCTCGCGGGACTCGGCGTACGACTCACCGGGCTTCCGCTCGGGGATCACCCCAGCCGAGGCCAGCGCCCGCTTCCACACCTCCTCATTGAGGGACGTCCGCCAGACGTGACCGCCGCGAGGCCCGGTGAAGATGAGCCTCTTGGTCACCGGAGGACCGTCGGCAACCTTCCACGGCAAGGTGATCTCGACCGGTGGGAACCGCTTCATGTGCTCTCGAAACGCGTCGGCGACGGGACCAGGAAGCGGTACGTCCCGCAGCTTCCCGCCCTTCGGCGGCGCGAACACGGCCTTGCTACGGCTCAGCTTCAGTTGCTGCACCACGTGGAGCGTGTCCGAGTCGAAGTCGATCGCGTCGACGGCCACACCCAAAATCTCGCCCTGGCGGAGCCCACAGCCGCCGCCCAGGTCGACCATGGCTTGGTAGCGCTCGGGCATGGCGGCCCGGACGGCGAAGACCCGCTCAGGTGTCCAGGGCACAACGCGCTTGGTGTCGACGGTCGGCGGCCGAACCGACCGAGCGGCACAAGGGTTCCGGGGCAGGTGGCCGTCATCCACGGCCGCACTGAGCGCCGCCCGCACGTTGGAGTAGATCGTCCGGGCGTACGACCCGCGGACACCGTTCTCCTGCAACTGCCTTACCCAGTCGCGGATGTGAGCCGGCTGGAAGGAGCCGAGCGGACGCGAGCCGAGGTAGGGGAAGGCGTGCAGCCGTAGCTGCGACTCCATCGAGGCTTGGGTGTTCGGGTCGGCGCCCTGCGTGGTGACCCAGCGCTCGGCGTACTGCTGGAAGGTGATCCGGGCGGCGCGCGGGTCGATGTACTGCCCGCGCGCCATGTCCGCCTCGATGTGCGCCAGCCACTGATCAGCGAGCCGCTTCTGACGGTCGGGGAAGCTCTTGGACTTCTCCGTGCCGTCCGGGCCGACGTAGCGAGCGCGGTAGCGGAGGCCGGAACCGTAGCGCTCGGTCTTGACCTTGCGCACTTTCCCGTCCGGGCCAGTCTCGGTCCGGTACCAGCGGTCCTGAATGTGCCCGGCCATCAGGCAGCGGCCCCTTCCCGCAGGGACTCAACCCACGCTTGGACGTCCGCAGGGTCGTAGCGCAGGTGCCGGCCGACGCGGAAGCCGCGGGGACCGGTGCGCTTTCGGCGCCACTGGTAGACCGTCTCGACGCTGGGCAGATCGAACATGGCCACAAGGTCGTCAGGAGTCAGGTACCGCGACGGCAGACCACGCGGCTCGGAAGCTGCTTCCGCGACAGCGAGGCGACGGCTACCCATGGGTGGGTTCTCCTTCCGTTCCGGGAGCGGGTTCGAGGGTTTCGGCGAGCCAGGCTTCGGCGTCGGTGAGGCCGGTTCCGGCGTAGACCCAGTGCGCAAGGACGAGGGTCGTGTCCGGATCGGTCTCGTTCGCTGCCAGGGCTTGTGCGCGGCGCCACTCGGCGCGGGCGTCGCGGAGGGCGCCGAGGGTGGTGGAGTAGCGGCGGGACTTGGTGGAGAAGTGGCCGCGGAAGCCGAGCATGTGCGCCCAGGCCCGTAGACGGAGGTCTGCCAGCTCGGGGCGTGCGCCGAGGGTCCAGGCGGTTCGGATCATGCGGCGGGCGTGGTCGGTGATGCGGGCTTGGGCCAGCTCGGCGACGAAGCGGATCGGGCGGTCCAGGGTGCCGGTCGCCGTCTCGGCGCCTTTGGTGGCGTACTTGGCGATGTACGCCGCTACGGCCCGCTCAGTCAGCTCCTGGCCGTCGTCGAAGTCGGAGGAACGGATCGGGCGGACGTCGAGCTGACGGCCGAAGGTGAAGTTGTGGGCCCGTCCGTCGACGGTCGGACCGCTGACGCGAGCAGCGGTGGCAGCGGCGTGGATCGCATCGCTCAGCAGCTCGGCCGTGGCCCAGGCCGGGGGCGAGGTGTCGCCGCCCTCGGGGCCGTCGAGGCGGATGACCGCGTGGAAGTGGACGGCTCCGCGCTTCTGGTACTCGGCGACCTTGGCGAAGGAAATACGGGCGTGGTCACGGAAGGCCCGTTGCGTGAGGCCGGCCAGCTTGGCGACCTCACGGCGGAGGTAGATGGAGAACCGGCGCCACAGGGCCCCGGCGTGAGCGTTCCAGAGCACAGCCGCTTCGTAGTCGTACGTGTCCGGGGTGAGGGGTGTGCCGAGGGCCGGATCCGTGTCGTCGTGCCGGATGCCACAGCGGCAGGGCCGCCCGCTGGAGGGACGGTTGTGAACCGGGCCGAAGCTCGGCGCGGTGAACGTGGCGAAGACGCGCGGGTGCGCGCCGACCTGCTCAGGGGTGCCCTTGCCGCCGCGGAGCCCGGCGGTAATCAGGTGGTAGGTGTCGCGGCGGTAGACCTCGGCGCAGGCAGCGCAGCGGGTGGCACGGCGGTTGTTGCAGCGGACGAGGAGGTTCCCTGCGGGGAGGGCGGCCGAGTCGAGGTGGTGCAGGACTCGCCCGACCTCACCGGTCGTGGTGTCGACGGCGTATTCGGTGCGGTGGCCGTCGAGGCGTACCGGGTGGGTGCAGCCGCCCAGTCCGGAGAGTTGGCGGGCCAGCTCGGGCAGGGTGCCGAGTGAGGCGAGCATGGAGAGTTCCGCCAGCGGTGGCGGAGTCTGCCGGGTGATGATGGTTCTTCCTTTCGGCTGTTTCGGCGGTTGGGAGGGACGGCCCCGGGGCGGCGGGATGCTTGGCGGCTTGTTGCCGCCCCGGGCCGGTCAGCGCCTGTTGGCGTTGGTGACGAGGGAGCGCAGGACGACGGCCGCGATGGCCACGGAGATGGCCGAGACGGCGACCGCCGCCAGGAGCGCGGTGAGGACGACCCCGACGACGACCGCTCCGACACCGACGCCCACGAACGGGACAATCGGGCGGCCGGCGGAGTGAGCCGGAACCGGAGCATGGTTCTGCGGGATGTGCGTGGTGATGCTCGGGACGTGCGGAGTGTCGGGCAGCTTGGGACGGAACACGGCGGATCTCCTCTGCGGTTGCTTGCGGTCGTTGGCTCAGTCGCGGTTGCCGTTCACGACGTCGACCCCGGAGCGGGTGCCGGACTCGATGACCGGGGCGAGGACGGTGTGCGAGAGCCAGAAGCCGAACAGCGCGATCACTACGGCGACCCAGAGGCGGATACCGAGGAACTTGATCGCGGCCCAGGCGATGACGCCCAGGACGAAGACGAGCGGCAGCGAGACAGTCACGGGATCTCCTCGGGTGTCATCTCGGATCAGCGGACGGCACAGCGGTGGGTACGCGCGGCCAGTTCGGCTGCGGCGCGGCTGTCGTAGTCGGTGGCGAAGCCGCAGCGCGGAGCCGTGCAGGCGGCGGTGTGCTTCTCGCGGCCCCGGCCGTCGTAGTACGTGCCGACCTGGACGGGGCCGATGCGGACGACGTTGCGGAAGCGACGGTTGGCGGGCATCAGGGGATCTCCTTCTGGTCGTTGCCGGTTTCACCGGTGAAGTCGGTGACGTGATCGGCGAGCCAGCGCAAGATCTCGTCGCCCTCGTAGCTGTCGGCGGCGAGGATCACCGGTTCGGCGATCAGCACTGCTTCGGTGAGGCGGTTCTGTCGGGTCAACTCGGCAGCACGCTTGAGTGCGCGGAGCGTGGACGGTCGCACGGTGGGAAGTCCTCCGAGATCAGGTGAGTTGAGAGGCGATGGCTTCGGCCAGCGGCAAAGGGACGCCGAGCCGGGCGCGAAGGGTCGGAGTGTCGATGGGGGTGCCGGTACGGGCGTGGTGCTCGTCGGCGACCTTGCGGGCCAGGGCGACGAGGGCGGGCGGTACCGGAGCGGACGGCACGGGTGCGGACGAGGGCTGAACCGACCCGACTTCGACGGGCGACAGCTCGGCCACCGCTACGGACGGCTTCACCTCTGTGGCGGGCGGTTGGGGCACCGTGTCCGTGATCGTCGAAGGCGTTTCGGTATCGGCCACAGCACGCGGTGTCTTCGGTGCGCCGTGGGCGAGGAGCGTGCCGCCGAGGAAGGCGACCGCGGGCCAGCCGGCGACGAGGATGCGCAGCCAGGCGGGAACGTCGTCCAGGTCGAGCAGCCCGGCAGTGGCGACGTTGGCGCCGAGAGAGGCCGCCAGCGCGACGACGAACCAGCACCACCCCGCCGCTTTCGCTTCCCCGGAGCGGAGTCGCCGCCAGGCCGCCACCATCAGCAGGTCGACGGAGACCGGGTAGGCCCACGCCTTCCAGCCGTCCTGTCCGGCGGCGGAGGCAAGGTCGTGCAGGTGGGCGAAGGACAGCGCGGCGGCAATGAGCGCCTGGACGAGTACGGCGTCCACACGGACGGGCAGGGTACGCATGGCGCGACTCCTTCCGGTTTCAGGCATGGGTGGGGTAGGGACGTGGCGCGGGACGGTCGCGCCGACCGTGGGAGCGGGTTCGGCTACTCGACGACGGGGCGAGGAGTGGCTACCGGCCCGGATGCCTCCACGGGCGCGGGCGGGACGTAGGGGCGGAAGGACGCGAGCGCGGGCACGTCAGGTGCGAGGCGGGCCGTCTCGCGGCAGATGACCGACGCTGCGGCGAGGGAAAGGTGGGGCGTACGGATGCGGGACCAGCCGCCGGAGGTGTCACCGACGACGGCGAGGCCAGGCAGCTCGGGCGCGATGCCGCAGGCCGCGTATACCGCCTCAGGGGCTATGTCCCCGAGCGCCATCTTTGCGGAGGCTTCGTCGTTGACCCGGTGGCAGACCCGGCCGGTCAGCTGGGCCCGCAGCATGGTGGCGCCCTTGCCCAGCTCTGCGCCGAAGCGCTGCCCGCACACCTCCAGATGGATGCCGGCCGCACGACCGAGCTGAGCGAGGCGGATGAGCTGGGTGACCATCTCGTCCCGCCGTTCCTCCTCCTTCCTTGTGGCGACGAGGAAGAGTTCCGCCACCTCGTCGATGAACAGCACGATGGGAGCTGGGCGTTCGTCGTCCGGCAGGCCCCAGATGTCCGAGGTGATCAGCTCATCCGGGGTCCCGGGGCCGATGCCCTGCCGGGCCTTGATCAGGTCGTAGCGTTCCTCCATCTCCTTCACCAGCACGGGCAGCAGCTCGGCCGCCTGCTCCGGATCGGTGGCCAGGGCGGAGAGCCGGGCCGCGAACGGCGCCAGTTCGACACCGCGCTTGCAGTCGATCCCGACGAGGACGACCGGCTGAGCAGCCAGCCCGACGAGCAGGTTCCGCAGGAACATGGACTTGCCCGACAGCGTGGCACCGAGGACGAGTTCGTGCGGAACGGCCCGGTAGTCCCGCACGAACGCCGTCGCGTCCTCACGCAGGGCCACCGGTACCCGAAGCGGACCGACGACGGTCCGACGAGGCATCCGCACCTTGCGCAAGACGTCGAAGCCGACGAGCCGCAGTTCCACGACCCCGGGCTTGACGTCCCGCACGTACACGGCGTGAACGCCCCAGGCATGCCGCAGCCGTTCGGCCGAGGCCGCCACATCCGCGGGTTCCTGTCCCGGAGCCAGCCTTAGCCGGAGCCGCAGTCCGGTCGACGTGGGCCGGATCATGCCCCGCCGAGGCGGTACGGGCCGGACCTCCCGCCGAGTGGTCGCCTTGACGGCCAGCGCCCGCAACCGGGACGGCGGGACCGTCAGGCCGCACGCGTCCATGGTCGAGGAGTACGAGGCCAGCAGCCGGGCCACCGAGACCGGCAGCCCGACCGTGGACCAGTACGCCGCAGGGTGGGCGTGCCGGGCGTAGAGCGCACCGCCGCCTACCGCAGCGAGCGGCGCGCCCCACTCGGCCAGCGTCACCAGGTCGGTCACGGCGATCAGCCCGCCTGCGCCATCGGGAAGGCTCCCGGAGCCACAGCGGTGGCCCGGTAGGCGATGCCGTGCCGCTGCTGGCCGTTGAACACGCTCTCCCACGGCCGGGCGACGAGCCCCGGCAGCGAGACAGGAGCGCCGACCGTCAGCCCGTCGGTCACCCCGCTCTCGGGGATGGTGACCTGGATCAGGGACGACTCGCCCTCGTCGATGAAGACGACGCCGACCGTCATCAGTGCCTCACCGCTCACAGCATCCTTGGCGATCTCACCGGTCTGCCGGTCGCGCACCTTGGGCGCCGGCGCTTCGGTGAGCAGGATCGTGGCGGTCGAGGCGTCAACGCGGATCACACGCACAGAGATTTCCCCTTCGAGTCGATCAACTCGCCACCTGACAAGTTGACTTAGCAAGTTCGAAGCTAGGGATGACAGGTTGACTTGTCAAGTGGTGTTGTGGGCGAACTCGCCTGGATCAGGGGTCAGTTCAAGCGATAGGTGTCTTCGAGTTCCTGACGGTCGGCCGGAAGCAGCACGTCAGAGACTTGCAGCGCCCGCCCGGACGCATCGCACGCGACGACCAGGACGCTGAGCACGGGTACACCGTCCGGCAGGCCCAGAAGCTCGGCTTCACCACTCTCAGGCAGTCGGGCCGAGACCCGTTCCGTCACGTGGTCGTAGCGGACCTTCTTCCGAGCCTCCACATGCTCGCGCACGCTGCCGCTCAGGGCATCGGTGCTCGCCAGCTCGGTCCCCTCGACCAGGCCGGCGGGGAAGTACGTCGAGACCAACTCGACCGCTTCACCGCCCTCCTCCGCCAGGAAACGGCGCATGAGGACCTTGGCTCGCTTCGGAAGCCCGAGCGCTGAAGCGACCCGCGCCGGAACAGGCGTTTCAGCGACTTCGACCAGGCGCCCGGAGGACCGCGACTCGTCGCGCTTCAGGACCTCTCGCCCCCGCCGGTCCTGTTGCTCGACAACTTCAGGGCGACCCCGGACGATCGTGCCGTATCCCTGCCGAGACTCCAGCCAGCCGTCCCGCTTGAGCAGCTCCAGAGCCCGCACGACGGTCGGACGGGACATCCCGAAGGACTGCACCAGCTGGTTCTCACTGGGCACCCGAGTGCCAGGCGGATAGGTGCCGTCCTCGATGCGGCGCTGAATCGTCTGCGCAAGGCGTACGTACTTCGGTGCCTCCACTTCATACGCCATGAACGCCGCCACCTGTCGAGATTGGCCAAGTCAACTGGTCAACCAGACTAGCGACAACCGTGCCGTCAGAACAGAACGGGCCCGAAGACCTCATCGGGCGACCAGGCATCGGCCATGGTGAACGAGACGACCGTCCCGCCGAAGCGGCTGGGACCGGAGTGCCACGAGTCGGCGATGGAGTCGACGAGGAGCAGCCCGCGCCCGTGGGCATCGCCGGCGTCAGGTTGCCGCATGCGCACATTCGCCGGGAACCCCGGATTGTGCACCTCCACCCGGAGCGCCGTCTCCACGCGGTACCACGCAACGCGCACCGTCCAGGTCTCGTCAGCCCGCCCGTAGACAATGGCGTTGGTCAC
Source organism: Streptomyces sp. CB02400 (assembly GCF_001905725.1). Taxonomy (GTDB): domain Bacteria; phylum Actinomycetota; class Actinomycetes; order Streptomycetales; family Streptomycetaceae; genus Streptomyces; species Streptomyces atrovirens. The sequence goes on along the minus strand of NZ_LIWB01000008.1, from coordinate 122,701 downwards.
CAGCTCCGAGATCATCAACACGCAGTCGTCGATCGAGCAGGCCGGGTTGTACGGGGCGATGAACTTTCGGAACCAGCGCCGGGCCCGAGGCACGGACTCCGCGACGGGGCTCAAGGTCATGGCACCGAGTCGCGGCGAGTCCGCAGAGGGGTAGCGGTCGATCGAGTAGGCCATCCGCACTCACTCCTTGCCGCTGCCGTCGCAGTCGAGGCAGCGTCGTTTCGACGTGACGCGGACGCGGTCGTTGGCCGCCGAGAGCGCCAGAGCCGTACGGGAGCCGACGCGCTTCCAACCGCGCCCCCGACATCCCCGGCAAGTTGCACGCGCGCCCTGGTCCGGCCGCTGACTCGTCACTCCGCGCCCCCTTCCGAATCCAAGTGGCCTTAGCCACTTCCTGGATAGTGGCATTAGCCACTTGGGCGGCGCAAGCGATTCGACGTAACTACCAGGCCATCAGGTGAGCGGGTACCCCTGCTCGAACGCCCAGCGATGCGGCGGGTACGTGGCTTCGGCGAACTCCAACGGACGGTCCTGGAGGTCGAAGACGACGTGGTGAACGATCAGGACGGCCGACCCGGATGGCAGTTGAAGATCCGCAGCCTCTTCCCCCGTCGCGCCGCGAGCGCACATACGATCTTCGGCATAACTGCCCTGGCGCCCCGTCATGTTCTCGACGTACATGAGCGTCCCTTCCTGAATCCGCTCAGGTTCCAGGAGCTTCGGCGCACGCCGGCCGATGTCCGGAGCGAACCACGAAGTGGACAGGGTGATCGGCCCGGCCTGGTTGTTCGTCACCCGACGCCGATGCACGGCTCGACGGTCCTTGACCAGGCCCAAAGCCTCAGCGACGTGATCCGGCGCCTCCATCCAACCGGCCGAGGTGATCACCGCGTACTCACCAGGCGTGTAGATCTTCCCGGTCTGCCGAGCCCTCCCGTACAACTCACGCGCCCGCCGGTTGACCTCCAGGCTCCGCACGTACGTGCCCGACCCCTGACGTTTCTCGACGAGCCCCTGATGGCTCAGCGCCTCCAACGACCGCGCGGCAGTCGGACGGGACACGTTCCAACTCGCAGCCAGCTGCCGCTCCGAGGGAACCTCGTCCCCCGGTCGCAGGTCACCCCGAAGAATCTGATCACGGATGTAGTGCGCGATCTGAAGATACTTCGGCTGAGCCTCCTCGATCTGTGGCATGCCTCCTCCTCACCTTTGCGGGGCCAAGTGGCCATGGCCAGTAGCCACTATAGAGTGAGTGGTCAACCCTCGACCCCGTAGGCTGAACCGCATGAAGCGGTTGATCGTCGCAGCAGGAGGAGGGGGCGACGCAGTCGCCGCCGCAATGCTTCACACCGCCCTCTATGGCGACGAGGACCAGGCGGTGATCCTCACCTACGCGTGGGACCGCCTCTTGATCGACCCGGTACCGGGCCCCCGGGGACCGGACAACTTCACCGGCCTCCAGCACCTCACCCCAGCAGTTCGGGCAGTGCCGGCCGAAGCCCGGCCGATCGCTCCAGCAGGCTCCACCCTCCCCCGACTCGCGGCAGAGCTCCCGCACACCTTCGCGCTGATCGATCCACACCACGGAGTCGAGGGGATCAGCCGCCAACTCGAAGAGTTGGTAAGCCACTTCTCACCGGAGTCGATCGATCTCCTGGACGTCGGCGGAGACATCCTCGCCCGAGGCGATGAGCCGACACTCAAGAGCCCGCTCGCCGACGCCGTCACGCTCGCCGCGTGCTGCCAAGTGAGCGCACCGATCCGCCTCCTGGTGGCAGGCCCCGGCCTGGACGGCGAACTGCCCCCTGATGACCTGCGCGGCATGCTCGGCCCCCTCGTCCACACCTTCACAGCCAAGGACGTGGAGCCGATCAGCTCGGTCCTGGAGTGGCACCCCTCCGAGGCAACCGGGATGCTCGCCGCGACGGCCCGCGGAGTACGCGGCACGTGCGAGATGCGGGACGCCGGCCTTCCCGTCCCTCTCACCGACGAAGGGCCGACCGTCCATGAGGTCGACCTGGACGAAGCACTGAACCGCAACCAGTTGGCCCGCGCTGTCACGACGACCGCCACCCTGGACGAGGTAGAGGCATACAGCCGCGAGATCTGCGGATACTCAGAGATCGACTACGAGCGCAACAAGGCCACATGGCTCAAGGACCAACCACCAGCGAAATTCGCCCCCGAAGCCGTACTGACCCAACTCGATCAGTTCGAGGCCGAGGCCCGAAGCCGCGGAGCCACCCACACGACGTTCCGCCGCATCACCGAGGCGCTGAACCTGAACGGCTCACAGCGCGAAACCCTGCGCCAGTTCCTCATCAACAACCGGCCCGAGCAGTACGCGGCTCCCTTGTGGAGCCTGAAGCAATGAGCGCGTACGGAAGCGATCCAGATCTCAACGTGCAGGACGTCACCGGTAGCGGCACCGAGGTCGACGTTGCCACCAATCTGCTGAACGGCAACGTCAGGATCTCGATCCTGTGGACCCAAGAGATCCTCTTGTCCGCCGATGCAGCCGACCAAGTGGCCGACGCCCTCCGACGAGCCGCAGCACAGTCCCGCAGCATCACAGCCACCCCAGAATCGACTGAGTAACAACCTTCTCTACAGGTTCAAGGCGGCTCGCTCCGCTCCCCGCGCGCGGCCCGGCCCCCGGCCGGGCCTGCGCTCCTGTCTCCGCCCCGCTCCAGCCCGGCCGACGCCCGTGCCGCGCACTGAGCAATGAGCCGCCTGACGTGAGAGAAGGGGTACGTCGTGGCTGGGGCGGTCGGCTCCACGGCTTTAGGCAGCCACTTTGGCGCGAGCCTCGAAGATCATGGCCCCAACGTCGTGCTTTACCGGGCAGGTCCACAGACTGCCCGACGCGCCGGAAGCTTACGGGGCCATGATCACTCGCGCCAAAGCAGCTCCAGCCCAAAGCCGCTCCACCGACCTTGTCGGCCTACCTTCCGCGTCTTCCTCATCGGCCACTCAACACGACGGTCAAACCACTACCCTGCGGTTCATGACTGAACGTACTTGGCGCGGACATTGGTGGGAAGCTGCAACCCCGGGGGTGAGAATTCCTGGCATTCTGCGCTGCAACGAAGAGGGCGAAGCCAGGTTGGAACTTGTCGGCGGATTCGACCTCACGATTCGGCAACCGTTTGCCAACGGAGGTGGATACTCCATAAGTAGCGACAGGCGCGACGTCCCCTTGATTCATGGAAGCTCAGGTAGTGAAAAGTTCACACTACTAGACAACAGCTGCGTCCATAGCAGCGGTCTCGGTTTCTTCGACGGTGATATCACTAGACAGGATTGGACTTCCATCCGAATCCTGCGAGGCATACATCTAGAGAGCCTTGACGCCCCCATGTTCGTTCGCGCCCACCTCAGGCTTGAACGCCTGCTCCACTGGTCACATAAGACGGCCTTTCGGATTTCTATAGAAAGAAGGGATGGAGGTCTTCCTCGATCGAAGCGGGTGGAAAAAGTGGAGATAGAACCTGTAGCCGTACGGCACGCCGACCTTGAGATTTCACTACGCCTGCTCACAAGGGACTTTCAATACGAAGACAAGAAGGTGTCCAATGAAAGATCTGCTTCGGGATGGGAGTGCGCGGTACTCACCTTCACTCCACCTAATCCCGTTCCATGCAAGTACTTTGATGAGGTAGAGAAGGACATGCAGGACCTACTGACTCTCAGTACCTATGAACCGTGTGGCGCATTGAGCAGGACACTCACTTTTGAGGAACCCGATGGCACACCAAAAGAAGTCGAGGTAATTGGACGTCAGATCTATCGAACGTCAAGCCAAGAGAAGTCAACTAGAGACAAGGAGCCACTATTCACTCTTGCCGACATTGATTTCATAGACGTCATCCCTGCATGGCTAGAGCTGAAAGGAAGGGCCCGCACTGGCTGCAATATTCTATTTGGCCTTAGATACATTGATAGGGGGTATGTCGGAACACGTCTCCTGGGCGCCGCCACAGCGGCCGAAAGTATCCATGCATGCCTCCGCTCGACCAGCACCCCCCTCACCAAGCAGGAATACAGGAAACTCAAAGACAAGATACTTGCGGCCCTATCCGATGAGCCCAAACATTTGGTCGACTTTGTGAAAACAGGCCTGCGCAATAATCCTACGTACAACGAGCGCATGCTTGAACTCGCCTCCATACCTGACGATGGGGCGGTCGACGCTCTTCTAGGAGACCGCGAGCGGTGGGCAAGGGCGCTGAAGAAGGCCAGGAACGATCTAGCACACGCGAACGAAAGATCCTCTGAAAGTGATGAAATCTCTCAGGCCTTCCTTCTCATGGAAGTCACCTACGCCCTGCTCTGTCTAGTCCTAATGTCAGAGCTAGGGGTCAGCCAGGAGGTCCAACGGCGAGCCGTTGAGATGAACTCAAAGATCAGTCACGTCAGCCGCCAGTTCAAGAAAGAGATGGCGGTTCCTTCGTAGAGCCCCAGAGCAGCAACAACACTCCTCAGCCACAAGCTCTCCTCGCTGATGGCCTGAAGTGGCCTCCGGCTAGGTTCTGTGGCAAAGATCAGACAGTGCGGACCAGTCCAGGGAGCGCAGTCGGCTCGCCGAAGCGGGTGGGTACAGCTGGAATTGCTTGAGTCTGGTGCAGCAGCGTTCGATGAAGCTGCGGACCTTGTACTGCTTGACATCTAAGGCGGGCGGCCGTCAGCCGGCCGATCCGCGACGTGGACGGCCCGCGCCTGGTCGGTCCGTCCCAAGATGACTGCTGGCACGCCACGTCGGTGTAAGCCGGACCGGATGGCTGCGAGAAGCAGCCCTTGTCCGCGATGACCGTCTTGGCTTTGCACCGCGGTCGGCCGACTCACAGGCTAGACACTCGCACCCCGGCCAGCACCCTTCGAACAGTGACGGGTCATTGACGTTTTCGGGCGTTACGACGCCCTCCCACGGCCGACCGTCCACGGATGCGGCTGACCCGCCCCCCGTTGGCGTCCAGCGAAACCGCCAACATAGTTGAATAGCACGTCATCATCGTTACCTGCGGCTCTGTCCCCGCATGACATCGACAAGATCAGAGCCAACCATCCGCCCTCCGTACAAAATACTCCAAGCGAGCAACGAAATAACCCCGATTAGCGGTGTAGCTGCTGCGTCCGGCAATCCGGCTATCAATGCGCCCGTCACTGTGCCGGTGACAATCAATCCCAGGGAGATTAGACGCATCCATTCCCGGCTCTGTGCCGGAGTCACGTTCTGAAGTTCCTCGGCATCCAACAGTGCTAGTGTGCGCCCTTCTGCATATCGCTGAGCGATCTTCAGCAGCATTACCGCCGTTTCTTCCAAAACTCTCGACGTATCGGCCTCACTGTCCTGCCGTGCTTCCATGGCGCGGACGGCTCCGACTACCACGGCGGCATGCCTCTTCAGTTCGCCCCGGCGAGCGCGTCGGATACGACCGTGCCTAGTTCGCCAAGCGGACCATACAATCCGCTCGGCTGTCTTCAAACTGACCCGGGGCGCATGCAGCACGTGGCGGGATTCCAACTGGTTGTATGCCAGCCCGACGCTCCTGCAGACAGCCAGTAAAACCACAACTGGCTGCCACGTTGCTGTCGGACCATATTGGGTCATCTGCGATGGCACCCGTTGGGGTTCCCTGGAAGCAGGGGGTAGAAGGCTGGGACGACGGCGCTCGGTAGAGTCGTTGGCATGGCGAAGAAGGGACACTGCCACCCACAGGGCCATCCCAAGCATTACCGACAGGGCTAAAGCGGCAACTGTTCGTGCAGTCGTCATCAGGTCTTCCAATGGATTGGCGGCCACAGGCGCAAGCTCGGACCACAGCCATTCACCGGCATCACGCCCTGCACCCCAGAGAGTCGCGAGCGGATCGAGCTCAGTGCAATGCGATGAAGTACTAGCACCAACTACCGGATGCTGCCCGTGTACCTGCCCACCCACTTGGCAGCTCAGCTCACGCGGACGCCCGCTACCGGGCGGGTGTTGAATAACATACCTGACTCCAGCGACAATCTTCCCCACATTTAGCAGCGCCAAGCCCAAAAGAACAACCTTGATCGCCTGCCCAACGAGCGCGACAGGCATGAAGGCAGTCCAAGCCTTGGTTGCCTCAATCACAACGATCCATTCACGCGTCGGTACCCCAGGTACAGTCCTCTCCAGGTGGGCCAACGCCTTGCTTACGCGCCGCATTGCATGCGCCGTGGTCCATGCGCTCCAGTGACGATCTACGGCCCTAACTACCCTCCGAACAATCTGTTTTGCTCGTCGTTTCAACGATTGGCGAAGCGGTGCCGTCTTGACCCATGAAATCACCACCCCGCAATAGAAGGCGATAATTCCAAGGGTCTTGGTCAGGGATACGAGCTTCTCGATCACTAGGGCAGTGTGCTCTCACGGTCCGGCGCCGCGCAGCCGGATCTGTCGATCCACGCAGAGCTTCCCAAGCTCGTGCACCTTCCCGGCAAGGCGTAGGCAACGTCCTCGATGTCCTACCCTCGCTGTACGGTCCGACCTCGTGACTGAGAGACCGACGACGAACTGGCGCAGGGGCATAGCCGAGGAAGCTGCGGAGCTTGCCGCCGGCACTCTGGATCCCGACTGCGCATGCATGGTCGACTTGTTCCCTGACGCACTTCTGTCGGCGACTGACGCCGTCTTGGACGCCTTCGAGGCCGAGCTGCCCACTCTCGCTGTGGGCGACGACGAGCAAGTCTTCGCTGTGGTCGAGCGCGTCGTCCTGGCCCTGAACGCGGTGAACGAAGCCCACGACGAGTGCGCCTTCGAAACCGATGAGCGCGAGCAGCTCTGCCTCTACATCGACGAGGCCCTCACGGAGCATGGGGTCGACGTCGCAGCCCTAACCGCCAGCCGCGGGCTCGGCCGACATGAGCTCACGGACCAGTGGCGGGACTGGTGAACACACCCCATCGCGTACAGGGTCAAGCCGCTGCGGGTCTCAGTCTCCGTCTCTCGGCGTTCAGGCGCGTTCCACAAGAGGTGCGCCACAACAAGTCGCCGAGCGCCCGTGAACGTAGGCGAGCGGCCCCGTAAGTAGCCCTGAGAACCAGAACAAAGTTGGCGATCGTGTTGGTCAGCACGGAAGCCAGAACCCAATGCACCACGGGTGGTGGCAGCTAGGTTGAGTGCGTGGACGAGGAAGCGATCACGATCAGGCTCACGCGCGATCAAGCGTTCGTGCTGTCGGACTGGCTTTACCAAGTCATGTTCGAGTCCGACGCCCTTGAGGGGCTCGTGCACGACCGAGCCGTCTGGTCGCCGATCTACACGATCTCCGGAACGCTGGACAAGACGCTGAGCGAGATCTTCATGCCCGACTACGGCCCGCGCCTTGAGGCAGCCAAGGAACGTCTCCGCTCCGATCTGTACGGCGGAGCCGACGAGTCGACGGCACAAGGTCAGGACCCAACCGACGCACCACAAGCGCACCAGTTGGAGCGGGGAACAGTGGGAAACCACGGTGAAGGCGACCAGGGGTGATGAGACCCCGCACCAGGCGAACACCCAGATCAGGGGCCTTGTCCGCCGTAAATGATCGCAGCTTCCCAAGCTGATGGCTCAGCAGTGTGCTCACGGGCCGGGCGTCCTAGGTTCCTCTGGCCGACGACACCTCGACAGCGTGGCTGACGGCAGTAGGGGTGCAGCGATGCACGCGCGCCTGATGGTCGGCAAACCCGCGCGACGTCCCTACTGGGCGTGATTCTGCGATGTGGAAGGGGAATGCAGCCCTGTGGCGGAGTAGGCCAGGGGAGAGGCAAACAGGTGGCGCAACGGGGCAGCGGCCGAGGCAACGACTACCAGCGGCAACAGCAAGCTTTACGACGTGCTCAGGAGCAACGGGCACGACAAGCGGAGCGGGAACGCAAGGCTGCTGAGACGGCCAGCAAGCGGCAGGAACGCGAGCGGAAGGCCGCGTATCAGGAGCAGCAGGCCGAGCAGGCGCGGGTTCGCACGATCGGGGTCGAGCACGAGGTCGAGCAACTCGGGCAGTTGCTCCGCGACGCGTTGGTTGGCGATCCGCCAACGACCTTTGGGCGCCGGCGGAGGACTCACACGCCGAGAGTGTTAGACGAGCGTCCTTGGTCTCGTCCGGAGCCTTCCCCGCGCTGGGAGGGGTTCGCACCACCGGAACCCGGTGGTCTGGTTGCTGTCTTGGGTCTTGGCAGGAAGCGCTATGAAGCTGAGGTTGCCGAGGCGCGTGTGCGGTTCGGCGAGGCACAGGATCGCCACAGGCGGGCCGAGCAGAAGCGGCTGGCAACGCTGGAGCGGAAGCGTGCCGAGCACCGCCAGGCCGAAGCGCAAGCCCTTGACGAGGTGGCGACCTTCAACGCGAAGTTGGATGAGGAGCGCGAGGCGTACAGGGCCGGGGAGCCCGCAGCGGTCGAGGCTCATCTAGGGGCTGTTCTGGATGCGTCGGTGTATCCAGTGGGCTTCCCGCACGAGCATCGGATCGCCTTTCGCCCTGCCACCGGTGATGTACTCATTGAGATCCATTTGCCTCCTGAGGCGATCGTTCCCACGGCGCGGGGCTACCGGTACGTGAAGAACCGGGACGAGACGACCGTGCTGCCTCGTCCAGAGAAGGAGCGCAAGGAGATCTATGCATCCGTCCTGGCACAAGTCGCTCTGAGGACAGTGCACGAAGCCCTGACGAGCGATCCGGACCGGGTCGTCAATGGCGTGATCCTGAACGGCCATGTGAAAACCATCGACCGGGCTACCGGTCAGGAGGTCTCACCCTGTCTCGTGACGCTCAGCGCCAGCAGGGAGCAGTTCGGCAAGCTCCGTCTCAGTCAGGTTGATCCAGCGCGGTGCCTCAGGGGGCTTAACGCTCTGGTGTCTCCCAACCCCTACGATCTCGAACCGATCCGCCCCATCGTCGAGTTCGACCTGTCGAAGTACCGGCTCATGGACAGCATGGATGTAGTCGCCGGCCTGGACAGCAGGCCCGTGCTGGTGAAGTTGACGCCCACAGAGTTCGAGCACCTGATTCGCCAACTGTTCGAGGCGATCGGCATGGAGGCCTGGAACACCCAGGCCTCCAAAGACGAGGGCGTGGACGCGGTGGCCGTCAGCAAGGACCCCGTCTTCAACGGTGAGTGCATCATTCAGGCGAAGCGCTACAGCAAGCTCGTGGGTGTTGAGTCCGTCCAGGCGCTCGCCGGAGTGGTCGAGCACAAGCGTGCTGCCAAGGGGGTCCTGATCACGACATCGTGGTTCGGTAGGGCTAGCCACGACTTTGCCCGCCAACATGGTCGGCTCCAGCTCATCGAAGGGCCGGAACTCAAGTACCTGATCAAGGAACACCTTGGCAAGGATGTGATTCCGGGCCCAGTTCCCCCGAAGAGGCGCCCCGCGCGCTGAGGCTGGCGGGCCGCCCACCGGGCCAAGGAGCTGGGCCGTCCCTGGGCCGTCCGAGGCCGCTCATCAGTGGCCAATGACGACCAACGACGACCACCAGGCGCACGGCCCCACCGCCCCCGACCAGCGAATACCCAGCTCACCAAGATCCCCGGCAAGACCCAGGGCAAGAAGAAGTAACCCGAACGCTTCAAGCCCCCTACCTGCGACTCTTCTTCGCGGGTAGGGGGCTTATGGCTGTCCTGGGGCCGTCAGGAGTGGCGGTCACGCCGCCACTCGTACGTACCTGGTGACGTCTCGACCACCTCACGGGGGTAGACCTCACGCACTCGGGTGAGAAGGTCGCGCTGTTCGGCGGCCCACGTCGGCGGTGGCACGGACAACGGGAGGGTGACCGTGATCCCGGTCGACGGCCCGTCGTGCACGGACACCAAGAGCCCGCCGCTCTCCTGGGGCTTGAACCTCATGGAAGGAGTCCGCCCGGAGTCGAGCCACGTGGCGAACCGCCGGGCCTCCAGCCTTGCCAGAGTCTCCTCCCAGTCCTCCAGGTCCTCAGGGAAGAGGGTCACCGTGAAGGAGGCGTTGAGGGATTCCTCAGCCACGATGACGATCTCGCAGTCGAGGAGGTCGTGGCCGGTCAGGATTCCGGGCTGACAGCGCCCCAGGACACGCACGGAGACACTGTGGCCACTGGTGCCGGGCCTGTCGGCCAGATGGATCAGATCGATGACCCCGTCCGCAGAGTGCATGGGTTCCCTCCCCGAAGTAACCGCGTTCGAGCATCCTGCCGGACCACTCGCCGACCCCACGGCTCGGGGTGCGGGCGCTCCACGTGGACCTCGGACACGGCTCCGTCGGCCCGTTCCCGGCCGGAGGGCATGAGGGGCGCGAACACAACCTTGCTGAGCTCGGCAACCAACGGCTTTGTCCTGTGGATATGTTCAGGTGGACGGAGTGGCGAGAGCGGGCTTACGGAGGCCGGGGACGCATGGACGCAGCAACAGTCATCGCGCGGTTGGACGAAGCTCGTGCGACCGATGCCAGAACGCGCGACCGCATCTGTGACGAGACAGCCGCGGAACTGCTGGCGGCGGGAACGCCGCCGACGTTCGAGGTGCGTTCCGCCGACCTCCGTCTCGACCCGTACTTCATGTGTGCCGATCGTTACTGGCGCCAACGCTTCCAGCAGCGGCCGACAGCCACGACGGCTGTCGAGTGCGCGCGGTGGATGGCCGACCGGGTGACGGCCGACAGCTGGGGTGCCGTTGCGGAGCAGTGGGCTCTTGGCAACGGGTTCCTGAACCGGGGAGCCGCGGAGTCCGCGGATCAACTCGCGGCGGTGGTGGACGGGGCGGGCGGAGGGGCCGGGGCGGAACGCACGGCGTTCTTCGTCACCCTGTTCCACGCGGGTAAGTTGCGGGCGAACTTCTGCTTCGACGAGTTGCACGCCTTCCTGGAGTTCTCACCCGCCTCCGTGGCTGCCGGCTCCCTTCGGAACGAACCCGTCTACATCGCGCTTCAGTCGTTCGCGGCGTTCGGCAGCCGGACTCTGACCGTCGCGTACGCGACCGAGTTGTTGGGAAGGGCCTGGTCCGCACCGGGCCGGACCCGGCACACCGTGGACATCTGCCTCAACGGGTTGGCGTTCGCCGCCCCCTTCCCGGGCCAGGGAGAGCTTCTGCGTCGCCACGCGCAGGAGGCGGTACGGGCCCATCCCGGCGACCACATGTTCCATGCGCGCCTGGCCACCGGGCTGCACATGTGCGGGGAGCACGACGCGGCACTGGAGAACATCGACACCGCCCTTGCGTTGCTCGCGGCGAGTCCCACTGCCAGTCTCGGCGTTCTGCAGGACCAGTACCTGACGAAGAGGGACGCGGTCCAGGAAGGAAGGCTTCGTGCTCTGCGGGACGCGGAGCAGCAGCGCCGATGGGAACAACAGGCCGCGGCCAATGCTCAGCTGGAACGTTCTCTCCACACCTCTTCGGTGCGAGCCGTCGAAGTCGTCGCCGTCTTCACGGCCGCCATCGCCTTCGCAGTCGGTTCGCTCCAGGTCACCCTCACCGGAAAACTCCCCCTGTCCGACCGTCTGTGGCTCCTGGCCGCACAGGGCGTCGGCCTGGCACTCTTCGCGCTACTGATAGTCGGCGGAACATGGCTCATCACCCGAAGTCACCACCAGCGAGACAGGTGAGGCACGACCCGGCGGCTCGTCCAGGTCAGCACAGTGACCGGCCATGCATGACAGCAGTTTCCCGGGCTGACGGAGAGGGGTCGCGCTGGGGAACTCAGCTCTCCGTCCAGGCGTCAGCCGGCTCGAAGGAGACGACCGTTCCCCCGAAGCGGCTCGGCCCGGAGTGCCAGGAAGCGGCGACGGCGTCGACGTCGACGTCGCCTCAGGTGACGTCCCGTGGCGGATCCGGCAGGTTGTGCCACGCATGGCCGCATCCCCCGGCACAGTACAGCGTCCGCCTGCGGGTGTCCGCGATGCTGAAGAGGGTGACAAGCAGGCGGAAGGACGTGGTGAGTTCGCAGGCCGGAAGTGCTTCCATTCCGAAGCGCCACTTCGTGAGCATCACCGCCGGTGTGTGAGTGGGACGGATGCCGGAACGCTCGATGCTCTCCGGCACGTCCTCCTCACGGGCGCGGGCCTGCCCGCAGAACAGGACCAGCGCGTGCAGGACCTTGCGTCGGCCGTCCTCCGAGAGGCCCTCGAACCACTCGACGCCCTCGGCCATGGGTCTGAGCCCCTGCGCGAGTTCGTTCAGGATCACCTCGTGTGCGTACAGCACAGGTTTCCACCCCCATGATCCAGACCGACGGTACGCGCACGACCACCTGTGAGCAGCACGGCTCCTCGTGTCCTGATGCCACAGCGGTCTGACGTGAGCAGCAGGCACCCCGTCGAACCCGCGTAACGCCTTCCAGGTGGGTCCCGTCCCGGGTGAATGTCCGACCGCGTGACAACGCTGACGTACAACAGCGGACAAGCACGGACGTCTGCGGACCACCACCGCAGGTGAAAGACACAGCGGCCCGAGGTCCAGCGGCCGCCCGAGTTTTTCGGGACGAAGAGGTTCGCGCCCCGTCCGCCACGGTGGTTGTCAGGCACTGTGTCCGGCCTGACCGTTCAGAAGCAGTCACAGGACCAGGCGTAGGCGATGAATACGGCTGCTACGGCGAACGTGGCAGCCGCCGAGCCGGCCAGTCGGCCGCGCCGCCCTGACTCGGTGGGACGAGACAGTTCCCAGCCGCCATAGCCGAGGAAGGCCAGCAAGGCACCGCCTGCCCCTCCTGTGACCAGTGGGTCGTGCTCCCATCCCCAGACGAACGCCAGAGCCAGACCCACCACGGCAAGACAGGCGACCACCGTCAGTACTGCCTCTCCGGCGAGCTCCCCCAGAAACTCCTTCAAGAACGAACCAACGCCACGGAGCACGCGTAGGACACGACTCCGACCTGCAGGAACAACCACACGCCCCCCCCCGAGCCGGTCTCGAATGATCGGACCCTACGAAATCGCGCGGTGTCCGGGGAAGACGGACAAGGCCACTTGATCAGCCCTCTCCGGACGACGGGGGAACCTCGTCCGCCTGCGGCCCGGCACGGGAAGACTGTGCATCCTGGGCACCATGACGAACCCCGAGGGCCCGTACGTGAAGGTGCACTTCCGGCTTGAGATCGAGGACGACCGGCCCCCGGCGTCGGTGGAGAGCCTGTGGGCTGTCGACCAGGGCGACGGCACCGTGCGGCTCGACAACATCCCCTGGTTCGTTCGTGACATCGCCTGCGGGGACATCGTGGCCACCGAGCCCGACGAGGAGGGCGTTCGATGGGCCGGCGAGGTGGTCCGGCGTTCCGGGAACTGCACCATCCGCCTCATCGTGTTCCGCGACGGTGGTTCGGAAGCCGCACGCCAGAGTGTGATCGACGCCTTTCACGGCCTCGGAGTCCACGGCGACGGCATGGAGCGGTTCCGCATGGTCGCCCTGGACGTCCCGCCCGCCGCCGATCTCGCCAAGGTGCAAAGGCTGCTCAGGCACGGCGTGGCCGAGGAATGGTGGGATATGGAAGAAGGGTGCGTCACCGCGCGATGGCGGGCCGTCTCCGCCGGCTGACACCGTTCATGAGGCCCGCGTCCGGGCCGTCCGGCAGGGGCCAGGGACGGCCGACGACGGCCGTCAGGCGTACATGTACGCCGTTGCCGAGCGGGGAGAGCCCAGTTCCTCGGAATCCCCGGCAAGGCTCGGAGCGAGAAGGAGCAAGCCGCCCTTTCCCGCCCTGACCTGCGGTGTCTTCGTGGGTGGGGGGCTTCTTTCCGGACCGGACGCCGGTGTCCGGCCGGGGCGGATGGGGAGACGGTGGCCACAGCGGGTGGGGGGCGCGTGGGCGCATACTGGGGTCGGTGACGGAATCCGCTGCACCGAAGCGGCGTCTGCCCGGGAGCCCTCTCAAGGCCCCGGTCATGCCGTCTCCCCTCCTCCAGCGCTTCGCCGTGGACGACCGGGGCACGCACGACGTGTACGGCCTCGGCCGGGTGATCGCCGTCGAAGGCTGGATCGCGGCGCTCGGGGAATCCGGTTCGACACGAACGCGGATCCTCGGCCCGTACGCGAAGACGACCAAGCCGTAGGACCACTGTGCCCGGTCACGGGACCTGTACCGAAAGAGGAACCTCTCATCGAACCGACCTCGCTGTTCTCCGCTCCGGAGGGGCTGCCCCGCCGTTCCGTCGCAGCATCGCCGCCTCCGGCCACGAACCCCTTCCTGAGCCCCGACTTCGGGGAGGACGAGACCTTCGTGCCCGAGGAAGCACACGATCCCGCCCCGGACACGCGGGCGGCGCGATCCAGGGCCGCCTGAGGCCGCCTTCCGCAGGGTCCGTCCGGGTGGGCCGGTCTCGTGCCGGCCCGCCCGGAGGATGTGCGCGTGCCCGGTGACGGCAGCTCCTACTGCAGGAAGTACGACCAGATCGCGGACTGGGCGCCGGACGCCACGATGCCTCCGGAGGAACCGCGCAGGCGCAGGTAGTCCGTGAAGAGGTCGGCGTGGCCGTCGCGGTCGGAGTCGCGCAGGCGCAGCCCTTCGCCGAAGGACTCCCCGGCCTCCAGGCCGCCCGGCACGCCCGAGGTGTCGCGGTGGAAGAACTGCGACTTGGATCCGGTGAGCCCGGAGGCGCTGCCGCGCAGGATGTGGACGGCGCCCGCGTCGGCGTGGTCGGCGAGGTCCTCTCCGGGGGCGGCGACGGCGAGGTCCGGGTAGCCGTCGTGGTTGACGTCGCCGACGGAGATCCGCGCGCCGAAGCGGTCGCCCTTCTCCATGCTGCCGGAGATGCCCGCGGTGTTCTGGTTGACGCGGGTGACGCCGCTGGGGCCGCTGGAACCGCCGCGCCAGACGAGGACGCCGCCGGCTCCGTTGGCATTGGGGTGTCCGAGCGCGATGTCCCCGTAGCCGTCCTTGTTGAAGTCGGCGATCTGGGCGTCGACCTCCCAGCTGGTGTCCTCGCCGGTGCCCATCCGGTACGTCGCGCCCCGGGTGAGCGTGCTCCCGCCGCGGATGAACCAGGCGCCGGTGACGGTGTGCTGGTCCCCGTCCACCGCGCCGATGACCACGAGGTCGGAAGCCTTGTCCTTGGTGACCTGCCCGGCGGTCAGGTGCTCGGCGAACACCCTCTCGTTGCTGAGCCTGGTGACCTTGCCGCTGAAGCCGGACTTGGTGAACGAGCCGGTGTACACGTGCGCGGTGTTGTGGTTGATCAGGGCCAGGTCGGGCTTGCCGTCGCCGTTGAAGTCGCCGGTGGCGAGGTCGAGGCCCATCTGGCCGTGCTTCCCGGGCATCTTGTTCGGGACGACGGTGCCTCCGGACAGGCCCTTCGCGGACCCCCAGAGGATCGTGGTCCCGCCCTGCTCCTTGTTCGCGCCGACGTCCTCGCCGTAGACGGCGACGGCCAGGTCGCCGTATCCGTCGCGGTTGAAGTCGGCGGCCGCCAGCGCGTTGCCGAAGCTGTCGTCCCACTCGTTGGCGCCGGGGACGCCCGCGCTGTTCTGTGTGATGTTCTGCTTGCGCCCGTCCGGTCCGGTGGCGGTGCCGTAGATGATGCCGACGGTTCCGGAGCCGTCGTTGCCGGCGTCGGTGACGCTCTGTCCGTAGGCGTAGTCGCGGTAGCCGTCACCGTTGAAGTCGTCCGCGTACTTGGCGGGGGCGGCGGCCGCGGTGGGGGCGGCGAGGAGTGGTGTGCAGAGCGCCGCCACGAGAGTGGAAGCGGCGGCGAGGGCGGTACGCGAGGAGGGCATGATTCTCCGGGGTCCGGGAAGCGTCCTGTGGACGAGCGCTTGAACTGCGATCTTGGACGCGTGCGGACCGTCGATGGTTGTACACCGGCCACGACCGCTTTCCCCGTTTCCCCCGGCTTCGGACGGGTCGGTGCGGCTCAGAACCTCTTCCAGATCCAGGCCATGACGGGGTCGTACGTGCCGTCGTGGAAGTGGATGGGCTTCGCCTCTGTCTCGTACAGGTGGCGGATGTGACCGCCGTAGCCGCTGTCCGCGATGTGGGGGGCTATCAGCTCCAGGAAGGCGTCGAGGTGGAGTGTCAGGTCGTCGACCCAGTCCTTGCGGGAGAACAGCTCCCACTCGTACCGCTTCCCCGATGTCGTGAACTCCTGCACCGTACGGCGCAGGGACACGAAGTCGCCGCCGGGGAGGCGACTGTTGTCGTCCGGGGACAGCAACGGGTAGGGGTGGTCGTCCGGGTCCAGGGTGTCCGGGCGGTCGTCGTCCATGCCCATGTGCCAGCGCAGGGCCGCCAGGACCGGGACCGGGATGTCGTCGCGCAGGAAGCAGGAGAGGACGACCTCGAAGTGCTCGCTCATGACGGCATTGTGGGGGCCCGCACTGACATCACCGTCGCCGCCGCGATATTCGCTTGCGGCCCGGGGTGCCGCTCAGCATCGTGGGCCCGGTGAGTGATGCGCCGGAGCGATGGAGCCAGGCCAGTGTCCACCCCGACATGTGGGCGGACCCCGACGACGACCCCCGGGAGAGTGACGGGGCCGGTCCGGAGGGGGAGCTGGCGACGTTGCAGGACTACCTGCGGAACTACCGGCTGACCCTGAGGATGAAGTGCGAGGGGCTGAGCCCGGAGCAGCTGGCGTGCCGGTCGGTGCCGCCGTCGACCATGTCCCTGCTGGGGCTGGTCCGGCATCTCGCGGAGGTGGAGCGGGACTGGCGGGGCTGGTTCGGGCCCGGCGGACCGGAACCGAAGCTGTACGGGGCGCGTGACGCCGACTTCGACGGTGCCGCCGCCGATCAGGCGCTGGTCGACGGCGCCTTCGCCGACCTCGCCCGCGAACAGGCGGCCACCGACGCGGCGTTGGCCGAGTACCCGGACCTGGGCGCGCGGGTGCTCCAGGACGGCGGCTCCGTCCGCGAACTGTGGGTCCACCGCGTCGAGGAGTACGCCCGCCACTGCGGCCACGCCGACCTGCTGCGCGAGTGCGTCGACGGGCGGGTGGGGCAGTAGCTCGCCCACCCGTCGACGGAGCACCGTGCTCTCGGCCCGGCGGCGCGCAGGGAGGCGGGGTGAGCCCCCGCGTCAGTGCCCTGAGTGGTTTAGCCGTCGGCCCGGGGAACCGAGAGCCGACCCCTCCTAATCTCTCGCCGTGTAGTCGGACGACTACTTTCGGTGAAAGGTGGAGGGATGCGTCTCACGTTCATGGGCCGGTTGGCGGCGACCGGTTCGGCAGTACTGCTGCTGCTCGGTGGAGCGGCCACTTCCGCGCAGGCGGCGGCACCCGGACCCGTCATGTACTCGATCGAATTCTCCAACCCCCAGGAGCGCGACGACAACGACCTGCCCGAGCCCTACGGGAGGGTCTGGCTGCAGGCGCCGTGGGGCCAGGAGACCGCCCTGTGGGAGCACCCGGACGTCGGCCTCTACACCCCCACCCTTCCGCGCTACCCGGACTCGGGCCTTTACGAGGTGAGGTACGCCGACCACCCCGTCACCGAGCTGTGCGCCTTCGTGAACGAGGACGACACGGGCATCAACGACGACGACGTCCTCGCCGCCGGTTGTGTGCCGGTCGAGGGCCCCGGCCAGTACGCCGTCACCGGCGAGGACGGGTCGGTCACCGTCACCCTGTACGACGTCTGACGCCTCCGCCGGGCTCGTCCCCCCGGCCCTTGCCACGGCCTCACAGCCCGCGGCGAGGGCGGGACGGGTCGAGTCGCGGCCGGCGGGTTTGCCGGGTCGGCAAATGCGCTCGGGCCTCCGGGGTGGTCTTCCGCATGATCGAGGCACGGCGGAACACGGTCCTGGAGGAGGGCGCATGAACCGGAAGACCACGGAGATCACGCACCGGCTGGTTTCCTCGCCGGGAGGCCGGATCCATCTCGCGGAGCAGGGCACCGGGCCGCTGGTGCTGCTCGTGCACGGCTTCCCGGAGTCCTGGTACTCCTGGCGGCACCAGTTGCCCGCGCTCGCGGCGGCGGGGTACCGCGCGGTCGCCGTCGACGTCCGCGGGTACGGCCGCTCCTCCAGGCCGGCCGCGACGGACGCGTACCGGATGCTCGACCTGGTGGCGGACAACGTCGCCGTGGTGCACGCCCTGGGCGAGGAGTCGGCCGTGGTCGTGGGGCACGACTGGGGTGCGGCCATCGCCGCGAACTCCGCGCTGCTCAGGCCGGACGTCTTCCGCGCGGTGGCGCTGCTGAGCGTGCCCTACACCCCGCGCGGCGGGCCCCGGCCCAGTGACGTCTTCGCCGGGATGGGCGGTGACGAGGAGTTCTACGTCTCGTACTTCCAGGAGCCGGGCCGCGCCGAGGCGGAGATCGAACCCGATGTACGGGGCTGGCTCGCGGGCCTCTACGCGGCGCTGTCCGCCGACACCATGCCCGCGCCCGGCGCTCCCGATCCGCACTTCGTCGGCAGGGGCGGGACCATGCGCGACCGGTTCCCCGCGGGCCGGCTGCCCGGCTGGCTGAGCGAGCGGGACCTCGACGTCTACGCCGGGGAGTTCGAACGCACCGGCATGACCGGGGCGCTCGACCGCTACCGGAACATGGACCGCGACTGGGAGGACCTCGCCGCCTTCGACGGCGCCCCGATCAGCCAGCCGTCGCTGTTCGTCGGCGGCGGCCTGGACGCCTCCACGACCTGGCTGGCCGACGCGATCGAGGCGTACCCGGTGACCCTGCCGGGCCTGGTCTCCTCCCACCTCCTCGACGACTGCGGCCACTGGATCCAGCAGGAACGCCCCGAGGAGGTCAACCGCCTCCTCACCGAGTGGCTGGCCGCGCTGTGACCCGGATGTCCTGAAGGGGACCGCGCACCGGGCGGTCGAGCCCGGGGCGACGCGAAGACCCGGTCGGCCTCGGCGAGCGCGTGGCGCCACATCGCGTACGGATCGACGTCACGGGGACCGGACATGCTGGCCTGGCACGGGGACTCCGCGCAGGGGGCCCGGCGAAGAGCGCGACATCACCGGCCGGGAGGGACAGCGCGAAGCCACTCCCGTACCGCCGTGAGGTCCGCCTCCGTCAGGCCCTTCGCAGGGTCCACCCGGTGGAGGAGTGCCGGGGCCGGGTGGGCCGCCTCGGTCCACGCGCGGTCCGTCTCGCCGATCTCGTCGTCCAGCCAGACGAAGGGGCGCCGCCCGGCCCACTCCGCTAGGGGGCGGGTCTTCCAGTGGAGGCCGCGCGGTGCGGGGGTGTCGTCGTCCTCCGGCCAGGGGACCGTCGGCAGGCGCGGCAGGCCGAGGCGTGGGGCGATCGTGTCGTTCGCCTCGTGCTGCCAGGTCGTCGCCCACACCAGCTCGCAGGGGAGGGCGAGCAGGCGTGCGCCCACCGTGGGGTCGAGGCGGGTCAGCAGGGGGTTCCCGGAGTCCGTGAGCGGTCCCCGCGCGGGTGCGCCGGAGCCGAAGCCGGAGCCGAAGGGGATCAGCGGGCCGTCCACGTCCAGGAAGAGGACCGGGCGGGGCGCACTGCTCATGCGGTCAGCGTCTCACGGGTGCATCCCGGCCCCCTTCAGGACCTTGTCCACCGCGTTCCTCGGGCCGTGGAGCGACAGGCCCACCAGGTCCAGGTCCGCCGTGCCCACGGCGCGGACCGCCGCGCGGTTGGCCTCGTCGTGGCCCGTGGCGAACAGGTCGGAGGTGAAGACCGCGCGGGGGAGGGCGCGGGAGAGGGCCCGCGCGTGGGCCGCCTTCAGCACCTCCTTCGTGCCCTGGAAGACCAGGACCGGCTGGCGGAACATCGGCAGGTACGGCACGTCGTCCGCGTCCTCGTAGGGTGCGCCGATCAGTTCGGGGAGCCGGGTGCCCAGGCCGCTGACCAGGAACGCGGTGACGTTGAGGCGCTGCCAGGGCTCCAGGTCCTCGCGCAGCAGTACGGCGATCTTCGTGTCGAAGCGAGTGCTCATGCCCTGAGACTGCCGATCGGGGCCGGCCCGCGTCTTGTACGTTGTTTGCATGTCCTCCCGGGCGAGCGTGTCCGCCTGGCGGCCCCGTGTGCCGGGCGTCGTCGAGGTGTTCCACGCCCGCTTCACCGAGTACGCCTACCCGATGCACGTCCACGACGCCTGGACGCTGCTCATCGTGGACGACGGGGCCGTACGGTACGACCTCGACCGGCACGAGCACGGCACCCCGCACGACACCGTGTCCCTGCTGCCGCCGCACGTCCCGCACAACGGCGCCCCCGCCACCTCCGACGGCTTCCGCAAGCGGGTGCTGTACCTCGACGGCCACCATCTCGCCGACGGTCTCATCGGCGCCGCCGTGGACCGGCCCGATCTGCGCGACCCCCTGCTGCGGCGGCGCGTCGGGCAGGTGCACTCCGCGCTCGTGCGGCCCGGGGACGAGCTGGAGGCCGAGAGCAGGCTGACGCTGGTCGGGGAGCGGCTGCGGGAGCATCTGCGGTCCCGGGAGGTCCTCGGCGCACCCCGGCGGGATCCCGTGCTCGCGCGGCGGCTGCGGGAGCTGCTCGACGAGCGGGTCGTGGACGGCGTGAGCCTGGCGGAGGCCGGCGGGACGCTGTCCGCCCATCCCGCGCACCTCGTACGGGCGTTCAGCGGGGCCTACGGCATCGCGCCGCACCAGTACCTGATGTCCCGCCGGGTCGGCCGCGCCCGGCGGCTGCTCCTGGAGGGACGCTCACCGGGCGAGGTCGCCGTCGCCACCGGGTTCTACGACCAGGCGCACCTCACCCGGCACTTCCGGAAGCTGGTGGGGGTCACTCCGGGTCGTTACCGGGCGACGGGCGCTCCAGCAGGTGGGTGAACGCGTCCAGGTTGCGGGTGGACTCGCCGCGTGACACGCGCCAGTCGTACTCCTTGCGGATCGCCGAGGCGAAGCCCAGCTCCAGGAGGGTGTTGAAGCTTCCGTCGGCGGCCTCGAGGACCTGGCCGAGGAGGCGGTCGAGTTCCTCCGCGGTGACGGCGGCCAGGGGGAGGCGGCCGGTGACGTAGATGTCGCCGAGCGGGTCGACGGCGTAACTCACGCCGAAGAGCTTGAGGTTGCGCTCCAGGAGCCAGCGGTGGACGCCGGCCTCGTTCTCGTCGGGGTGGCGGATGACGAAGGCGTTCAGGGAGAGCGTGTGCCGGCCGGCGATCAGGGACACGGTGGTGGAGAGCTTGCGGGTGCCGGGGAGTTTCACCACGTAGCTGCCGGGCGCGGGACTCTCCCACTCCAGCTCGGCGTCCTTCAGGACGCCCTCGATGACCCGCGCTGCCTCCGTCGCCTTGTCAGCCATGGTGGGAGCGTACGTGACGGCGGTGGGCCTGGGTCGCGGCCGTGTAGACGTCGGCCGTGGCCGCGGCGGAGGTGTCCCAGCCGAAGGACTGGGCGTGCCGGGCGGCGGCCTCGCCCATGCGGTCGGCGAGGTGCGGGTGGTCGGCGAAGTCGCGCAGCACGCGCGCGTAGGCGTCGGGGTCGTGGCCCTGGACGAGGAAGCCGGTGTGTCCGTCCCGTACGGCCACCGGGAGGCCGCCGACCGCTGCCGCGAGCACCGGGGTGCCGGCGGCCTGCGCCTCTATGGCGACCAGTCCGAAGGACTCGCTGTAGGACGGCATGACGAGCACGGACGCCGCGCGGAACCAGTCCGCGAGCTGCTCCTGTCCGACGGGCGGGCAGAACCGTACGACGTCGGCGATGCCGAGCCGCGCGGCGAGCTTCTGCAGCCCTTCCGGCTTGGCGAGGCCGCTGCCGCTGGGGCCGCCGACCACGGGGACGCAGATGCGTGAGCGCAGCTCGGGGCGTTCGCCGAGCAGGGCGGCCACCGCGCGGAGGAGCACGTCGGGGGCCTTGAGGGGCTGGATGCGGCCCGCGAAGAGCGGGATCAGGGCGTCGCCCGGGAGTCCGAGGCGGGCCCGCGCGGCGGCGCGGCCGTCGGCCGGGCGGAAGCGGGAGAGGTTCACGCCGGGGTGGACGACGGCGACCTTGCCGGGGTCGGCGGCGTAGTGCCGTACGAGTTCGTCGGCCTCCTCGGCGGTGTTGGCGATCAGCCGGTCGGCGGCGGCGACGATCTGGGTCTCGCCGATGACGCGCGCGGCGGGTTCGGGCGTGTCGCCGTCGGCCAGGTTGGCGTTCTTGACCTTGGCCATGGTGTGCATGGCGTGCACCAGGGGGACGCCCCAGCGCTGGGCGGCGAGCCAGCCGACGTGGCCGGAGAGCCAGTAGTGGGAGTGGACCAGGTCGTAGTGGCCGGGGCGGTGGTGGGCCCAGGCCTGCATCACGCCGTGGGTGAAGGCGCAGAGCTGGGCCGGCAGCTCCTCCTTGGCGAGGCCCTCGTAGGGGCCCGCGTCGACGTGCCGGACGAGGACGCCGGGGGCGAGTTCGACGGTGGGCGGGAGGGCGGCGGTGGTCGCGCGGGTGAAGATCTCGACCTCGATGTTGATCGCGGCGAGGCGCTGCGCGAGCTCCACGATGTAGACGTTCATGCCGCCCGCGTCGCCGGTGCCCGGCTGGTGGAGCGGGGAGGTGTGCACGGAGAGCATCGCCACGCGGCGGGGCCTGCGGTGCAGCCGCAGCCGCGGCGGTGCGGCGGGGGAGCGCCGTCCGAGCCTCGCGATGTACTGGCTCACGTGGCGTTCCTCCTCGCTGCGGGCATGGCTGGCGGAGGGTGTGCGGCCCTCGGCGACGTCAACGTCCGAAAACCGCGTCCCCATTTCCGGACGACGTCTCCGGTTCGGGTTTTTGCCGAATCATTACCGAGGATCGCTCAACCGTTCGAGAGCGGGCCGCGTCACCCACATCGGTGCCGTTCGCGGGTACCCGCATACTCGTCCGTATGACAGCCCGCGCCACCTCGTCCCGTCCCGTCGGCACGGTGACGCGCGGGACCACCAACCCCAACCGCCTGCGCCGCATGGACCGCTGGATCGCGGCCACGCACGGCGCGGAACTGCGCCGCGCGGCCGATCCCGTCGCCGTCGACCTCGGCTACGGCGCGGCCCCCTGGACGGCGGTCGAACTGCTGCACCGGCTGCGCACCGCGGCACCCCGCGCGCGCGTGACGGGCGTCGAGATCGAACCGGCCCGGGTCGCGGCGGCACGGCCGTACGAGCGCGAGGGGCTGGCCTTCCTGCGCGGCGGCTTCGAGGTCCCGGTTCCCGGACGGCCGGTGCTGGTCCGCGCGGCGAACGTGCTGCGCCAGTACGACGAGGCCGAGGTCGCCGCCGTGTGGCGGCGGCTGTGCGCGCGGCTCGCCCCCGCCGACCCGGCGACGGGCTCGCGCGGCGGACTGCTGGTCGAGGGGACCTGCGACGAGATCGGGCGCCGGCACGTATGGGTCGCCCTCGGCCCCGAAGGGCCGCGCACCGTCACCTTCGCGACCCGGCTCGGCTCCCTGGAGCGCCCCTCCGACCTGGCGGAACGCCTGCCGAAGGCGCTCATCCACCGCAATGTGCCGGGCGAACCGGTGCACGCCTTCCTGCGCGACTTCGACCGCGCCTGGGCCGCCGCCGCGCCCTACGCCTCGTACGGCGCGCGGCAGCGCTGGATCCGGGCGGTGCGGGACCTCACCGCCGACTGGCCGGTGTCGGACGGGCCGGGGCGGTGGCGGCAGGGGGAAGTGACGGTGCGGTGGGAGGCGCTGGCGCCGCGGGGGTGACCCCGTGGTGACGCGGAGCGGGAACGATCCGTGTGAGTCGTTCGTCACACGGGCGGGATGATCACCACGCCGGGGATGCCGGAGAATGCCGGGAAGCGGGGGACGGGAAGTACTCCCTCTGTCGTTTCGCGCGTCGGCATGGCAGCATCCACCGGGCGACCATATGTTACTGACGGTTAATCAACGGGGGTGCGAGTCATGGAGACGGCCAAGCGCGGGTTGCTCACGGCGGCTGTGACCGTGGTCTGCGCGGTCACCGTACTGGCGCTGCCCGGTACGGCGTTCGCGGCTCCCGCTCCCCCGCCGTCCCCGGGCACGACCGCGAGCGTCACCGTGGTCGGCGACCAGGACGAGGAACTCGAGGCCGTACGCGAGAAGCTCGACAAGCTCTACCGCGCGGCGGCCGTCGCCACCGAGGAGTACAACGCCGCCGAGGAGAAGGCGCGGCAGCAGTCCGCCCAGATCGTCCGGCTGGCGAAGAAGATCGTCGAGGGCCGGGAGAGACTGGCCGAGCTGAAGGCCCGCGCGGGCGCCGCGGCCGCCGCCCAGTACCGCGGCGGCGGGCTTCCGCCCGAGGCCCACCTGATGCTGAGCGACGACCCGCAGGATTTCCTCGACGGCGCGGGCCGGGTGCGCCAGGGCGAGCACGCGGCCAAGGGCCTGCTCGGGGAAATGACCCGCACCCAGCAGGACTTGGAGCAGTACGCGCAGGACGCCGAAGCGCAGATGACGGAGCTGGAGGCGGGCCGCAAGACCAAGGCCGAGGCGCAGAAGAAGATCGAGAAGCGGATCAAGGCGGCCGAGAAGGTCGAGTCCGAGCTGGAGCAGGTGGAGAAGGAGCGCCTGGCCCTGCTGGAGAAGCGGGCCGCCGCCGAGGCGCAGGCTTCGTGGCTGGGCTCCGGCATCCTCGACGAGATCAGGGGCAAGGCGACGGAGCAGGGCGCGAAGGCCGTCGCGTACGCCACCGCGCAGATCGGGAAGCCCTACCAGTGGGGCGCCGAGGGGCCGAACACGTACGACTGCTCAGGACTGACCTCCCAGGCCTGGATCTCGGCCGGGCGGGGCATGCCGCGCACCTCGCAGGCGCAGTGGAAGCAGCTCGAGCGCGTCGACATCAAGGACATGCGCCCCGGTGACCTCGTCATCTACTTCGACGACGCCAGCCACGTGGGGATGTACGTCGGGGACGGCATGATCGTGCACGCCCCGCGCCCGGGGCGGACGGTGACGCTCGCGGGGGCCGGATCGATGCCGATCCTCGGGGTGGTACGGCCGGACGCGGACGCGAACTGAGCGGTTCGCGCCCTCCCGCTCCGGCCGCTCAACACCCCGGTGACATACGCCACGTGACCCAGTGCACGTCGATCTTTCCGCCAAACCCCCCGCGGGCGTGACGTTCGTCATTCCCGTGGCGTCTTCGACCTGTCCAAGTGCGGTAGCAAACGCGGCATATGACGGGGGCCGACGGCGGAGCGGCGTGGTTCACACCATTCCGCTGCGGCGCCGTCAGCCGCTATGGTCCCCGTTCGAAGGGGGCATCCCCTGCTCGCACCCGGAGGTGGGAGCAGGACACAGGCCTGTGGCCGAAGCCCCCACCGTGCCCTCGGGGGGAGGGAAGGAACCCGCAACAATGCCCGCACCCGTACCGCGGCAGAGAGCGATCCCGGCCGCGGAAGGTGGTCAGGCGCCGACCGCCGCACCGAACGGCGGCTCCGCCCAGGACTCCTCGGAGACCAGGGCGACGGCCCCGCGCGCGGCGGCCCCGTCCGAGCACACCGCGGACCGGCCCGGCACCGCGCCGGACCGGGCCGAGACGGCCGCCCACACCAACCTCACCCTGCTGCTGATCGAGGACGACCCCGGCGGGTCGCCGATCGTGCCGGAGCTGCTCGACCAGTCCGGCAAGCCGATCCGCGTCCGCACCGCCCGCAACCTCACCGAGGCCGAGCGGCTGCTGACCCACGACGTCCACTGCATCCTGCTGGACCTCGCGCTGCCCGCGCCCGGCCGGGCGGGCGACGGTGACGACGAGCTCGCCGTGCTCAAGCACGTCCTGGAGCTCGCGCCCCGGCACGCCGTCCTCGCGCTCACCGGCGCCGACGACACCGAGCGCGGCGCCGAGGCCGTACGGGTGGGCGCCCAGGACTACCTCGTCCGCGACGAGCTGGACGGCCGGCTGCTGAGCCGGGCGATCCGGTACGCGGTGGAGCGCAAGCGGTCCGACTCCGCCGAGCGGCGGCTCGCCGAGGGCCGCGTGCGCGCCCAGGAGAACCGCCGGCTGGAACGCGGCCTGCTGCCCACCCCGCTGCTGGACGGCTCCCCGCTGCGGTTCGCCGCCCGCTACCGCCCCGGCCGCTCCCGCGCCCTGCTCGGCGGGGACTTCTACGACGTCGTCCGCACCCCGGACGGCACCGTGCACGCCATGATCGGCGACGTCTGCGGGCACGGCCCGGACGAGGCCGCGCTCGGGGTGGAGCTGCGCATCGCCTGGCGCGCGCTGACCCTGGCGGGACTGTGCGGGGACCAGCTGCTGGGCACACTCCAGCAGGTGCTGGAGCACGAGCGGTCGGACGACGAGATCTTCGCGACCCTGTGCGCGGTGGACATCGCCCCGGACGGCCGCCGGGCGGGCCTGTGCCTGGCCGGCCACCCGTCACCGCTGCTCGCCCGCCCCGGGCACCCCGCGCGCCTGCTGCCGTACGACAACAACGGCCCGGCGCTCGGCCTGCTGCCGGGCGCCCGCTGGCCGCGGATGCAGGTGGAGCTGGGCGCCGAGTGGAGCCTGATGCTCTACACCGACGGCCTGATCGAGGGCAAGGTCGGCGACACCGGGGAGCGGCTCGGCCAGGACGGCATGGTGGAGATGATCCGCCGCCAGCTCTCCGAGGGGCTGCGCGGGGAGGAACTGCTGCGGACCGCCGTCAACGAGGTCCGGGACCTCAACGGGGGCGAGCTGACGGACGACGTGGCGGTGCTGCTGCTGGACCGGGCGGTGTGAGCGGAAGCTCGCCGTCCGGTGTGTGCCGTACGCCGGGTGCCGGTCCGTCGTGGCCGGCCGCGCCCACGCGGCGGCAGCCGCACGTCGCTACGGTCCCGCGTCCCTCTCAGGGGCACGGGACCCGCCTTCGGATCAGCGACCGCCGTTGTACGGCCCGTAGGGACCGTCGCTGCTGGAGCCTCTGCGGGAGCGCCCGCCGCCGGACAGGCCGCGGAGGGCGGGGCGGACGTCGACCATGTACACGATGGTCGCGATCAGCCCGATGATCGGCAGGAACGACAGGATGTTGAAGATCAGGTTCACCACGAAGGCGAGAGCGAGGATGATCAGCCAGAACGGCTTGGTCTTCTTGTCGGCCGCGCGGTAGGCGTCCTCACGGCGCGTGGCGGCGTCGATCAGCGCGAAGCCGCTGAACACGATCAGGGCCATGCTCAGCAGCCACATGAACCCCGCGAAGCCCTGCATCAGCACAACGTCCACCACCAGACTCGGCTCGTCCTCTACGCCGTCACCGTACCCGCAACCACCGGCCGGCTACCCGGACAACGGGCCGGGCACCGTGAGAGTGCCCGGCCCGTCCGGTTCCGTCCCGCCTACTTCGCGGGCGGAGTCGTCTTCTTCGCCGTGGTCTTGCGCGCCGGGGCCTTCTTGGCGGCGGCGGGCTTCTTCACCGCGGCGGACTCGGCGGCGGGCGTGTCGTCCTTGACCTCGACCGGCTCCGGCCGGGGCGCGGGCTTCGGCTCGGCCGCCGCCGGCTCGACGGCGACGGCGATGTCCTCGATGCCCTCGGCGGCGTCGCCGCGCCAGGTCCTCACGGCCTGCTCGCCGTGCTCGGCTACCTTCTCGTAGGCCTCCCGGGCCTTGACGGCGTACTCGGCGGCGATGCCGACCCCGCGCAGCGCGAGGTCCTGGGCGTTCTCGCCGAGCTTCTTCAGGTCGGTGTCGAGCGAGCCGAAGAGCTCGCCGACCTTGCTCTGGAGGTTCTCCTGCGTCTCCCGGACCCGGACGGTCGCCCGCTCCTGGACGGCCTTGGGGTCGGTGTTGCGCACGGCCTCGATACGGGCCGGGGCCTCGGTGCGCAACTGCTCCACCAGGGCCGGCACCTTCTTGGCCTGCTGCAACGCGAGGTCGGCGGTGCCGGCGGCGAAGTAGAGCGGGGTCGGGTCGCTGAAGGTCTTGCGCAGGTCGTCGGTGATGGCCATGGTGATGGTCCTCCCGGATTCGTTTTCGGCTGAGGGTTCTGTGTGGTCCGCGGCGGGCGGCCGGTGCCCTGGTCCGGCTCAGCCGGCCGTCCGCCGCGGACCCTTGTCACTGCCGCCGCCCGCACGGGGACGGCGCTCGGCGGTCGTGCCGCCGTCGGCCGTACGGCTCCGGCGTATCGCGGTGTCGTCGTCCGGAGCGTCCACCGCGCGGGCACGCGTGTCGACGGCCTCGGACACCCCGGCCGGCTCCGCCGCCCCGGGATCCTCCGTCGCCTCACCGTCCTCGGCGCCGCCAAACCCGTTCTCCTTGCGGAACGACTCGTAGATCTGGAGCAGCACCTGCTTCTGACGCTCGGTCAGCGTGGGATCGGCGAGGACGGCGGCCCGCGTCTCGACCTCGGACCGGTCCCGCTCGGCGTCGAGGATTCCGGCCCGGACGTACAGCGTCTCGGCGGAGATCCGCAGTGCCTTGGCGACCTGCTGCAGCACCTCCGCGCTCGGCTTGCGCAGCCCGCGCTCGATCTGGCTGAGATACGGATTGGACACCCCGGCGGCGTCGGCGAGCTGCCGCAGCGACAACTGCGCACTGCGCCGCTGCTCGCGCAGGTACTCACCGAGATTGCCGACGTTGAGCGATGCCATACCCCCACCGTGCCCCACCTCGCTAACTATTGCAAGCACCTGCTTGCAATAGTGCGCCACGGCACAGACGGACCCTGAAAAACACCGAAGCCGTACCGGACGGGGCACTAGCGTGGGGCCCGTGATCGTATGGATCAACGGCACCCACGGCGCCGGCAAGACGACGACCGGCGCGCTCGTGCAGCGGCTGCTCCCGGACTCACGGGTGTTCGACGCCGAGAAGGTCGGCGAGACGCTCATGGACATCACGCCGGGGCTGCCCTGGACGGGCAACTTCCAGCACTGGCCGCCGTGGCGGCCGCTCGTGGTCGAGACCGCCCGCCACGTACTCGACTACACCGGCGGCACCCTGGTGATGCCCATGACCGTCCTGGTCGAGGAGTACTGGCGCGAGATCAGCGCGGGCCTCGACCGGCACGGCATTCCGGTACGGCACTTCGTCCTCCACGCCGACCGGGAGACCCTCCGCGGGCGCATCGCGGGGGACACGGTCCTCGGCCCGGACTCCCCGTTCCGTCTCAGCCATCTGGAGCCCTACGCCGAGGCGGCCCGCACCTGGCTGCACCGCGAGGCCGAGGTCATCGACACCACGCACCTCACCCCCGCCGAGGCGGCCCTGCGGATCGCGGAGGCCGTCAAGGGCTGAGCCGCCCGTTGTCAGTGCCATCGGCGAGGATCCCGGACATGACTGCGACCGCCGCCGACGCACGGAACCTCCTGGACGACGTCCGCACCAGCGCCGCCTGGATCGCCCGCGCGCTCAACAGCTCCGGGTACCGGGCGGACTTCACGCCCACGAGCCTGCGGGACGTCGAGCGCTTCATGGCCGAGCACAGCGACCGCGGGATCGCGGTGGCCGGGGGCCTCCTCGCGACGGACCTGGGGGCGCGTCTGTTCGCCCTCGGCGCCTACCTGGGTGAGACGGTCCGGCGCAGTGCCGGCGGGGCCTGGGAGACCGACGCCGAGGACCCGCACAGCGAGGTGGACCTCACGCTCCGCCTCCCCGACGACTCCGTCATCTGGCCCGTCCAGCGTGTGATCAAACGCTTCCAGCACGGCCACGAGGACAGCATCGTCGGCTACGCGATGGGCCTCGGGATGCAACCGTCCGCGCCGCCCCGGCGGCGTCACGGTCACGACGCCGCCGGACCGGTGCGGACGGCCGCGCCGAGGCCGGGGAAGACCGGTCAGGAATCGAGAAGCCTCCGGAGGCGGAGGGCTCCTAGCGTGAAGGGCATGACGTTCATCGACAGTGTGACGCTCGACGTGGCCGACACCGCGGCCGCACGCCGGTTCCAGTCCGCCGCCTTCGGACTGGACTCGCAGATAGGGCTACGGGCCTCGGAGGCGGCCACGAGCGGGTTCCGCGGGTTCACGCTGGGGCTCACGGTGTCCCGGCCGGCCGACGTGGACAGCCTCATCGGCACCGCCGTGGAGGCCGGCGCCGTACCGCTGAAGCCGGCCGCGAAGTCGCTCTGGGGGTACGGCGGTGTCGTACAGGCCCCGGACGGGACGATCTGGAAGGTCGCGACCTCGGCGAAGAAGGACCGCGGCCCCGCGACCCGGCGGATCGACGAGATCGTGCTGCTGCTCGGCGTCGCGGACGTGGCCGCGAGCAAGCGGTTCTACGTCGAGCGGGGCCTCACCGTGGCGAAGAGCTTCGGCCGTACGTACGTCGAGTTCGCCGGCGGGGAGTCGAGTCCCGTCAAGCTGGCGCTGTACCGGCGCCGCGCCCTCGCCAAGGACCTCGGCGTCTCCGCGGAGGGGAGCGGATCGCACCGGCTGGTGATCGGCGGCGGTGCGGGTGCCTTCACGGACCCGGACGGGTTCGCCTGGGAGGCCGCGTCGCCGGCCGTCATGACACCGTGACGGAGGCTCCGCCGCGCGAGACCCGAGAACGACGCCGGCCTCCGGCGGCACCCTCGGGCACCCCGTACGGCGTCCGTCCGGTCCCGCTCCCGTTCCTCGGGGACGGGACAGCGTGCCCCGGTCACCGGCCGCGACCGGCCGGCGGACGACCGGGGGGGGCGGCACAGCCGAGCCGGTGGGCACCGCCGCACTCGGCGACGGCACGGGCGACGCGTCCGCGGCGAGGACCGGGTCCGGCCCGCGCCGGCTCGACGAGTCCTGCCGGTACTTCCTCGTCCGGCCGAGGCGTGTCCAGGCCTGGCGCGAGGCGGACGAAATGCGTGAGCGCGTCCTCGTACGCAACGGCAGACTGACCCGCATGACCCCACCCGACACCGCCAAGACCGACCTCCGCTTCTATCTCCGGTCGGCCCGCGACGCTCTGCTCTGGAAACTCGAGGGCCTCCCCGAGTACGACGTCCGCCGCCCGCTGACGCCGACCGGCACCAACCTCCTGGGCCTGGTGAAACACGCGGCCGGGGTGGAACTGGGCTACCTCGGCGACACCTTCGGCCGGCCGTCCGGTGAGCCGCTGCCCTGGCTCGCGGACGGGGCGGAACCGAACGCGGACATGTGGGCGACCGCCGAGGAGTCGCGCGAGGACGTGGTCGGCCTGTACCGCCGGGCGTGGGCGCACGCGGACGCGACGATCGAGGCGCTGCCGCTGGACACGGCCGGCAGGGTGCCGTGGTGGCCGGACGGCAGGAACGAGTTGACGCTGCACCACGCCGTGGTCCGGGTGATCGCCGACACCCACCGGCACGCCGGCCACGCCGACATCCTCCGCGAACTCATGGACGGCGCCGTGGGGATGAACGAGTCCAACACCAGCCTGCCGTCGGACGACCCGGCCTGGTGGGAGGCCTACCGGAACCGTCTGGAACGCGCGGCCCGGGAGGCATGACCGGCCGGCCCCGGTGCTTCACCGCACCGCGCGGGCCCACTCGCCGAGCACGGGAACGCACCGCTCGGCGAAGTACTCGTAGTCCTCGGCGGTGTTGTAGACGTGCGCGGACAGCCGCAGGTAGCCGACTCCGCCGAAGCTGGTGAACGCCGCCTCGACGCCCAGCTCCGCGGGGGCCCGGTCGCGCAGCGCGTCGGCGGCGACGCGGCTGTCGGCGAGCCCGTCGGGCAGCCGCACCAGCCGCATGCCGGGCACGGGCATGCCGACGTCGACGGAGGCGTCCGCGCCGGTCAGCTCGGCGAGCGCGGCACCCACGACCCGCGCGCCGTACCCGGCCAGCTCGTCCATGTACCGGCGGGCGGCGGGCCAGCCCCAGGTACGGTCGACGAAGTCGAGGGCGGCCGGGGCGGCCAGGTGGTTGGTGGCGTCGACCGTGCCCTGCTGGTCGAAGCGGTCGGGGTACGGATCGGCGGCGCCCCACGAGTCGATCAGCGGATACAGCCCGTCCCGCAGCGGACCGCGCGCCACCAGGACCGCGGTGCCGCGCGGGGCGCACCCCCACTTGTGCAGGTTGCCCGTCCAGAAGTCGCAGGTCAGCCCTTCGAGCGGGGCGGCGATCAGGCCGGGCGCGTGCGCGCCGTCCACGAGCAGCGGGACCCCGCGCCGCCGCGCCTCCACGCCGATCCGCTCCACCGGCAGCCGGCGGGCGGTGGCCGAGGTGATCTGGTCGACGACGACGAGCCCGGTGTCCTCGCCCACCTCGGCCATGACCGCCTCGTACGCCTGGTCCGCACCGGCGTCCAGCGGCACCCTGGCCGTGCGCACCCGGCCGCCCCAGCGGCGTGCCAGCCGTTCGGCGCCCATCGTCACGGCGCCGTAGCCGTGGTCGGTGACGACGATCTCCCCGCCGCCCCGGCGCTCCAGGTTGGCGTACACGACACTCGCGCCGGCGCTCGCGTTCGGCACCAGGGCGAGGTCGCCGGGGTCCGCGCCGAGGAAGGCGGCGAGTTCGACGCGGGCCGCCGCGAGCCGCCGCGGCAGCTCGGGGAACCACACCACCGGCGCGCTCTCCATCAGCGCACGCAACTCCCGTTGCCGCTCCTGGGCGACCAGCGGTACGGCGCCGAAGGAACCGTGGTTGAGATGGCGCAGGGCGGGATCCAGCGACCAGGCCCGCGCCGCCGGCCGGCCGTCGTCCAGCGACAGGGGCCGGGGCGCGGTGCCGACCTCGGTCTCGGTCTCGCTCACAGGACTCCCCTCCGCGAAGAACATCGGATCCTAACTCGGCCACACGATCGCCACGGGGCGTCCTGACGACGGCATACGCACTTTTTTGTGCGTACTTGGCAGCGTGGCGGCGTGCGGCGAACCTGGATGCGGGGCGCCGGACAGGAGATGCGGGGCGCCGGACAGGAAGGGAGCGGAAACGACCGGCGGTCAGGAGGCCGGGGCCTCGGGCAGCATCTCCAGCCGGCGGTGGCCCCAGTCGGACAGCGGCGCCAGCGCCTCGGCGAATTCGCGGCCGAACGCGGTCAGGGAGTAGACCGTCTTCGGCGGCAGTACGTCGTGCACCTCCCGGTGCACCAGCCCGTCCGCCTCCATCTCACGCAGCGCCTGGGTCAGCACCTTCTCGGTGAGACCCGGCACCTTCCGGCGCAGTGCGGCCGGCCGGTGCGGTCCGGACTCCAGCAGCCACAGCAGCGTGGTCTTCCACTTGCCCTCGATCACGGCGATCGCGGCGGTCACCCCGCAGACGTCCGGATCGTGGCGCCGGTGCACCATGCCGTGCCCCCTTCTTCAGTAATTGCGATAAATATTAAGGGAGTTCACCCATGTCTGAGCACACCGTCCAGCCCTCCGTCACCGTCCTCGGGCTCGGCCCGATGGGCCGCGCGCTGGCCGGCGCCTTCCTGGACGCGGGGGTGCGCACCACCGTCTGGAACCGCACGCCCGGCCGGGACGCCGAGTTGACCGGCCGGGGCGCGGTCACGGCACCCTCGCCCGAGGAGGCGGTCGCCGCCTCCCCGCTGACCGTCGTCTGCGTGGTGAACTACGACGCCTCGGACGCCGTACTGCGCCAGGACGCCGTCACCGCCGCCCTCAAGGGCCGTACGGTGGTGAACCTGAGCGCCGACACCCCCGACCGTGCCCGGGACACGGACGAGTGGGCCGGCCGGCACGGCATCCGCTACCTGGACGGCGCGATCATGACCCCGACGCCGACCATCGGCACGGACGACGCGGTCTTCCTCCACAGCGGCCCCGAGGAGCTGTACCGGGAGCACCGGCCCGTCCTGGCGGCGCTCGGCGGCAGCCACACCCACCTCGGGGAGGAGATCGGCCGGGCGGCGGCGTACGACGTCGCGCTGCTCGACGTCTTCTGGACGGCGATGGCCGGCTACACGCACGCCATCGCCGTGGCCCGCGCGGAGGGCGTCACCGCGACGGAACTCGCTCCCTTCGCCCAGGGGATCGCCGCGATCCTGCCCCCGCTGTTCACCGAGTTCGCGGCCGACATCGACGCCGGCACGTACTCCGGCGACCTGAACCCGATCACCTCGGCCGCCTCGACCATGGCCCACATCGTGCACGCCTCCGAGGCCCACGGCATCGACGCGAGCGTGATGCGCGTGATCGAGGGCCAGGCCCGCCGGGTCATCGCGCGGGGGCACGGCGGGGACGGCTTCAGCCGGGTCACCGAGGTGATCGCCCGCCGCTGACGGAGGGCTAGAAGGGCAACTCCCGCGCTTGTACCACCTCCAGCCGGGACACCGCCCGTGTCAGCACCACGTACAGCCGGTGCAGCCCCCGCTCCTCCGCCTCCGCGATCGCCGCGGGCTCGACGGCCACCACATGGTCGTACTCCAGGCCCTTGACGACGCTCGCCGGCACCACGGCCACGCGTGCGCCCAGCGCCTCCGGACCCGACGCCTCCACCCCTGCCCCGGCCAGCGCCCGTCGCAGCCGGGGCACGTCCGCGTCCGCCGCCACGACGCCGACGGATCCGTCCCGCTCCAGCGCGTCCCGTACGGCGGCCACGACCGCGTCCGGCACCTCACCCGGCGTGGCGGCCCGCCGGATGCGCAACTCGCCGTCGCCGCGCAGGGAGCGGGCCGCCGGGACGTCGACGTCGAGGCGTTGCAGGAGCCGGTTGGCGAGCGTGACCACCGCCCGCGGCACCCGGAAGCCGGTGGTCAGCGGGATCACGGCCGCATCCGGCTTCCCCAGGTGCCGCAGCACCGCCGGCCATGAGCGGGCCGCCCAGGGGGTCGTCCCCTGCGCGAGGTCGCCCAGCACGGTGAGCGAGCCGAAGGCGGCCCGGCGGGCGATGGCCCGGCACTCCATCGGGGAGAGGTCCTGGGCCTCGTCGACCACGACATGCCCGTACCCCTCGGGGTGCTCGACCAGCCCGGCGGCCTCGTCGAGCAGCACCAGGTCCGCGGCCGACCAGCGCGCCGACTTCCACGACCGCGGCGGCCCCGTCCACAGCAGCGCCTTCCGCTCCCCGGCGTCCAGCACCCCCTCGGCTGCGACGGCCAGCGCCTCAGGATCGCCCAGCAGCCCGGCCACCACCTCCTCCGCCCGCGCACGCGGCCACACGGTGTCGACGTACGCCGACACCGGCCGCGACCGCTCGATCCGGCGCACCCAGGCGGTGCCGCGCGGACCGCTGCGCCACTCGGCCCGCTCCCGCACGGCCCGTACGATCCGGGCCCGCACCCGCTCCCGTCCGACGCCGTACGGCGGTTCCTCGGCCCGTACGTCCGTCACGATCCGCGTCAGCTCCTCCGGTCCGAGGCGCCAGCGGTACGAACCGTCGGGCACGGCAAGGGAGTCGGTCCGGTCGGTACGCACCCGCGCGTACAGGGCCCGGCGGAGCACCTCGGCCATCCGGGCGTCGTGCTTGACGACGACGGCGTGCTCGTCGTCGGTGCCGGTGACCGGGTGCCGGGCGATCTCCTCGGCGAGGGTCGACTGCCGTACGCCGGTCTCGCCGAGGGCGGGCAGGACCTCGGAGATGTAGGAGAGGAAGGTGCGGTTGGGGCCGAGGACGAGCAGTCCGCCGCGCCGGATGCGCTGCGGGTGGGTGTAGAGCAGGTAGGCCGCCCGGTGCAGGCCGACGGCGGTCTTGCCGGTGCCGGGGGCGCCCTGCACGCACACGGTCAGGCCCAGGTCCCCGCGGACGAGGTCGTCCTGCTCGGGCTGGATGGTGGCCGCGATGTCCCGCATGGGGCCGACGCGGGGCCGCTCGATCTCCCGGGCGACGATGCCGCTGACCCGTTCCTCCCCCTGCTCCAGGTGTTCGTCCTCCAGACCGGTCAGGTCGGCGGAGTCGCCCCGGCTGCCGGGCGCCCAGCCGAACCGCCGGCGTACGGCGACGCCCTGCGGGTCGCGGGCGGTGGCCTGGTAGAAGGCGCGGGATACGGGCGCCCGCCAGTCGACGACGAGGGGCGGTGCGGCGGGGTGCTCGGTGATCCGCAGCCGTCCGACGTGGTAGCTCTGCCCCGGGTGGCCGGTGTCGGCCCGCGCGAAGTCCAGCCGCCCGAAGAACAGCGGACCCGGGGGCAGTTCCCGCAGTTCCTTGGCGTGGCTGCGCAACCGGTACCCGAGGACCTCGGCGTCGGCTCCGGAGGCGGAGACGTCCTCGCCGGTGACGACCCGCTCGTCGGCGCCGTCGGCCATGGCGGCGAGGGCGGTGCGACAGCGGTCGTGGTGCGTGCGTTCCTGGTCGAGAGCGGGCTCGGGTGGTGTCATTCCACCGAGCGTACCGAATAAAGCAACCGAGTTACATTTTTTACTCGGCATCTTTCGCTCGGCCCTGCAATCGCGGCAGCGTCTCCTCCAGCACCCCGAACGCCCGCCCGGCCGCCGCCACCGCGTCGTCCCGTACGTCGTCGACCCGCTCCCCCGCCGCGATGCGCCGCCAGTTCTCCTGCGCGAGGATCCGCCGTACGGCGATGATCTGCCCCGCCGCCAGCCGCGCGTCGAGCCCGCCGCCGAGCGCCCCGGCCAGTGCCTCCTCGGACCGCTCCAGATGCCCGTACAGCCGCGCGACCAGCGCCGGTGTGCCGTACAGCAGCGCGTGGAAGGCCAGTACCTCGGGATCGTCGTTGAGTCCGGTGACCGGATCGCACCGCCGGAGCCCGTCCAGGAAGTGCCGCCGCAGCGCCTCGACCGGCGTCGGCCCCTCCGCGGCCACCCGGGCGGCCTCGCCCTCGTGGTCGGCGATCCGGTACAGGACGAGGTCCTCCTTCGCCGGGAAGTACCGGAAGAGCGTCGGCTTGGAGATCTCGGCCGCGGCCGCCACCTCGGCGACGGACACGGCGTCGAAACCGCGCTCCAGGAAGAGCCGGATGGCGGTGTCCGACACGGTCCGGTACGTCCGCCGCTTCTTGCGCTCCCGCAGGCCGATCTCACTCATGCGGCGAGCCTACGCACACGCTCCAGGGCGGCGGGCCGCTCGGCCGCGCCGGCCCGCATGACGACGCGCACCCGGGTCAGCCCGGGAAGACGTCCCCGGCCTCCCCTCGCCAGCGTACGAGGGCGTCCGCGATACGGTCCGGGGCCGGCACGGAGGTGAGGCCCAGCGGGCCGGCGGCCTCGGTCAGGACGCGGCGCAGCTTCCTTCCCGCGCCTTCCGGCCGGCGCCGGTCGGCACCCTGTCCGGGGCCCAGTGCCAGGGCCGCGCGGATGACGTCGGTGAACACGGACTGTGCCTTCTTGAAGTCCATCAGCAGCCCCAGATCGCGCTGCCAGCCCTCCGAGCTGCCGGGGCGAACGTCTTCGACGGTGCTCACCCAGTGCCGGGTGAGCCTGCGAGCCTGCCACTCCGGATAGCGCATGAGATACAGGTGGGTGGCCAGGTCGTAGAGCGGGTCGCCGACCATCGCGAGCTCCCAGTCGATGGTCCAGAGCCGTTGCCCGGAGTCGACGATGAAGTTCTCGCGGTGGAGATCGGCGTGGAGGAGGCAGAAGGGCCGTTCCGTCAGGCCCGACACGTGCTCTCTGAGGTTCTTGAAGGTGTCACCGTCCACCCCGACCTCCTCGAAGAGTGCCGCGAACTCGTCAAGGTTCGACAGGTAGACGCTTTCCTCCATGAAGGAGACGAGTCGATCGAGGAATCCATTGGTGTCACCGTCCCGGGGACGGTCCATGGCTTCACAGCGTCGCTTGACGACGAGTGTCTCCGGCCTCACCTCGGCAAGCTCGCGGAAGAGACCGACGACCTGCTGGAGCAGCGGGCCGGGAATCGGAAGACCGGGCTTCCTCAACGAGCCCAGCGTCCGTCCCTCGATGAACCGTTGCAGGCGCAAGCCGCCGAACTCCGCGATTTCCGGGATGCTCGTGATCCGACCGTTCAGCGTGTTCAGAAGCTGTTCTTCCGAGTCGAAACACCGCCGGTCGAACCAGAGAAGACCGGCGCGCGGCTCCCGGCACTTCCATCGAGTCGTCGAGAGCACCCCCGCCCCGTCGCCCAGGGGAAACACGTAGGTCTCGTGGTGGTAGCCCTGGAGCGGTCCCTCGACCGCACCCGGATTCCCGCACGCCTCGATCGCGTGCTGCCGGGCAAGGGAAGGTGTTTCGGGTGACATGGGCCCGTTTCTCGCGTGCTGGACCCTTCCGCGGGTTACAGAAGTGGCAGTACGTTACCCTCGCCACCGCCGTGCTTCCCGCCGGACTCGTCCGTCCACCGCACCTGCTCCGTCGAAGGCACCCTGCCGCGCGAATGGACGACGCCGCGACCTGGGGTGCTGGCCGCAGCGCCTGCCGTGGTCCACACTTGACCGGGCGAGTGGGAGAGGGCCATGGGCAACGCGCTTGGCGAACCAGCAGTCCTGCAGGACGTCCTCCGTGACACACGTGCCGTGCTGCTCGACTTCGACGGACCCGTCACCAGACTGTTCGGCGGTGTGTCCACCGCACCTGTCGCACAGGAGATCAAAGCAGTCGTACAAGCGGCATGGGGCACGCTGGACCCCGATGTCGCGGAGTGCGAGGACTCTCACGGCATCCTCCACAAGATCCGCGACATGTACGACCGGCCTGCGCCGACCCCCCGGAGCCGCGTGGTGCTCGAGCAGGCGGAAGCCATCGTGACGCGTTACGAGTACGAGGCTGCCGTCTCGGCCAAGCCCGCCGAGTACTTCGAGGAGCTCGTCACCGCGTTGCGAGCCCTCGATCTGCCCCTGGCGATCGTCAGCAACAATGCCGAGGGGCCGGTGCGCGGATGGCTCGAGTCCCACCGCCGACAGCAGGACTTCGCCTTCGTCGTCGGACGTGATCCACATGAGATCCGGCACATGAAGCCCCATCGCCATCTGGTGGACCGAGCCGTACAGAGGCTGGGGCTGAACCCCCGGGAGTACCTGCTCGTCGGCGACCAGATGACCGACCTCGAAGCCGCCCGTGCGGCGGGAGTGCGCTTCCTGGGATACACGTGGCACAAGGACCGTGCCGACCGGATGCGTCTGCACGGCGCCGCTTGGGTGCTCTCTTCACATCTGCCTCTCGTCAAGGCCGCCGAAGCTCTGAGAATGAGCAACTGACCTCATGGTGCTGCCGAGTTGGACGATGCATCATGGGATGCCTTGGAGATCGGCCGACATCGCCCGCCCTCAGGGGTGCGCGGCGAGCACAGGGGGTTGGGGTGTCTCCTCGCAGTCCGGGCGACGGCCCGTCCAGGCTCCAGCGTGCAGGGCGCTTCCTGAACGACTGGAAGCCCCGCTTCGTCAAGTGGTTGCTCGCCCTCGTGGTCGTTCTGGGGGTCACCGCGGAGATCGTCGAACCGGTCGGTGACGCCCTCAAGGGCCAGGGTTTCCTCGGCGGCTCATTCGCGGCGCTTATCGCCCTCGTCCTGTTCGACGCGGTCAGTGGCTCCGAGCCCCGGGAGGCCCCGGGAGTTTATGTCCTGCCCAGCCTGAACGATCTGCGTACACCGTTCCGGGAGGCCTTCGACGCGCGGCACATCCGCGTCGACTTCTCCGGGTTCACCATGCAGACGCTCGTCGGTCTCCTCCGTGAACCGCTGGAGCGGCTGGCCGACGAAGAAGTACGCACTCAGGAGATCACCCTGCGTATCATCGTCGCCCACCTGAACCTGCCGATGAGTCTGCCGGGAAGACTGGACCCGGCACCTGAGCATCCGGCTCGTCCCGCCGGGACGGTGAACTTCACGGACTCCGTCGAGAACCGCCGGCGCATGCGGGACGACTTCACCAAGCCCAACTGGCACGAACTGAAGAGCCTGCTGAACCGAGTGCACGAGAGAAACCCGCACATCACCATCTCGTGCGAAATCCGCGAGTCCCCGCAGATACCCGAGCGCAAGTTCTACATCCTCAACCAGGAGAAGCTCTTCTACGCGCCGTACGGCATCGTGGACACTCATGTCAGCTGGCACGACCACGACTACAGGATCCTCGACACCGCAGGGTTCGGCCTCCGGTACGGCACGGCACGCATCATCGGCTGGGACCGCCGCTCACCGACCCGCTCCACCCGTGAGATCGCCGAACACCACATGGAGTGGCATCGGAACCTGTGGGAGAAGCTGGAATACATCAAGCCCGAGAACCCTGTCATCCCGGATCCTCGGTGGGTGGCTCCCGCGGGCCCTGTTCGCTGATCCAGCGGTCACGCGGAGAGCAGGTCCCAGACCGAGTCGAACCACTGCCGCATGCTGTCCACGAAGACGGAACCGGGAGCGGCCGGGTCGTCCGTCTTCTCATGGTGGGTGAGGGTCGCCCCGAGGCCCAGGACGTCCAGGGCCGGGATCACCTCGTCCGGTGCCAGGCTCACGGTCCGCTCGATGACCTCGTACATGCCGTGCAGGGCTTCGACGTCGTTGAAGAGGTAGAGCTTGAAGGCGGGGATGAGCGGTGCGTGCCGGATCCGCACGTCGACGGAGGGCACCAGGTTCTCGGTCCGCAGGTCCCTGAGCGTCCCCAGCAGCGATCTGGTGCGCAACTCGGTGATCGTGCGCAGCCGGTCCCGCATGCGGGTGTCGCCCAGGTCGTCCTTGGCCCGGGGGTAGGGCAACGGCAGCGTCGAATCGGGCAGGAGCATGCGCAGCGCGATGCGCTGGGGGGCGATGGAACCGCCCCGGATGCGCTCCGCCTGGAGCCGGATGTGCGCGTCGAGGGACTCGGACGTCAGGGTGTAGACGTCCAGGGTGACTTCGGCCTGTTCGAAGGCCTCGCTGATGAACGGGGCCAGGGTCACCGCGCCGCGCAGCCTCGTGGCCTTGGCCGCCGAGGACTGTATGTGCTGGGTCTTGACCACCCGTGAGCCGCTGCCCTGCCGCGTCTCGATCCATCCCTCGTCCGCCAGCTCCCGCAGCGCCCGCTGCACGGTGTCGCGGGAGACTCCCAGCTCCTCGGCCAGATCACGCTGCGACGGCAGGAAGGACCGCAGCGGATACGCGCCCCCCGCCATCCGCCCGCGCAGTTCGTCCGCGACCCGCTCGAACTCCCTGCCACCGGCTTCGCCGGGTCGGTGTCCATCCACTCAGGGACGATCCCACAGGTC
Organism: Streptomyces sp. CB02400; assembly: GCF_001905725.1. Lineage (GTDB taxonomy): Bacteria > Actinomycetota > Actinomycetes > Streptomycetales > Streptomycetaceae > Streptomyces > Streptomyces atrovirens. Next base: position 82,029 of record NZ_LIWB01000008.1, on the reverse strand, counting down.
GGTCCTCAGTGCCGGACCAACCGGAGAACCGGTTCCAGCGAGTCCACGACCGTCGTGGCGCCCGCGTCGCGCAGGAGTTTGCCCTTGCGTTCGTTGCGCGCGTAGCCGAGGAAGGGGACGCCGGCCGCCTGCGCGGCGAGGAGGTCCGTCGGGGCGTCGCCGATCAGCAGGGCGGTCGCGGGGGCGGCGCCCATGGCGTTCAGGGCCCGGTTGACGCAGTGGGGGTCGGGTTTGAGGAGGCTCAGTTCCTGGGTGCGGCCGTATATGTGGGGGGCGAAGCAGGCACCGAGGCCGCGGGAGGCGAGGTACTCGCGCACCACGCGCGGGGAGTTGTTGGTGGTGACGGCCAGCCGGGAGCCCACCGCGGTCCAGGTGCGGATCAGCGGATCGGCGTACGGGGTGGGCATCGCCGAGACGGTGGCGCGCAGCTCCTCCTGGGTGAGCCGCTCCTCCAGTTCCGCGACCAGGTCGCTGCCGGGGTGCCGGCGGTCGACGGCGCGCAGGACGAAGTGCGGGTCCAGGGATTCGCGTTCGGCGTCCGTGAGCAGGCCGTGCAGTCCCCGGCTCTCCAGCCAGGACGCCAGGTCGTTCGCCACCCGTTCCGCCGAGTGGCCCGCGAACAGGCGGCAGACGGGACCGTCGAAGTCCCACAGCACCACCCGGGCGCCCTCGATCAGGTGCCGCAGTGCGTTCGGTTCGTCGTCGGTCCCGGTCCCGTTCCGCTTCTCGGCCGTCACCGCATCAGTCTGCTTCGTCTCAGAAGTCACTAGGAGAGTGTCAGGTCCGTCGTGATGGTTTCCCAGAGGGCGTCGAACCACTTCTGGGATTCCTCCACGAACGCCCGCTCCCGCTGCCCGTCCCGCTTGACGAAGGGGAAGAGGAGGGACTGGGAGCCCAGGGCGTCGTACATCTCCAGGGTGTGGCTCTCCCACTCCTCCTCGCGCCGGGTCAGCATGTAGTAGCCGATCAGCGCCTCCTCCCCGTTGAGCAGGTACAGCTTCACGGGCGGGGTGAAGGGCAGCGCCCGGAAGGAGACGTGCACGTCGACGCCGTGGGTGGCGCGCAGGGCGAGGAGGTTGTGCTGGAGCACGCGGGCCTGGGCGTTGCGCTGGGCCAGCCACCGCTCGTGGACCGGGTCGTCGTTGCCGTCCCGGCCCTCGACCGGGACGGGGAAGGCCAGGTTGATCCGCCGGGAGGGCAGCAGGATGCGGACGTCGACCGACTCGGGGCGGGTGCGGCCCTCGTGGATGTGCCGGACCGGTTCGCTCAGCGCCAGCATCAGGCTCTCGGCGGTCAGGCACACCGCGTCGATCCGTACGTGGGCCGTCGAGAACGCGTCCGTCAGGCGCGGCGCCAGTCCCACCATCGTCGGCTGGGGTTCCTCCAGGGCGGAGGCCGGTTCGGCGATCCGCGGCGGGCTGCCCTTGCCCTGGTTGGTGAGCAGGCCGTCCTCCCGGAGGGTGTGCAGGGCCTGGCGAACGGTGCCGCGCTCCACGCCGAACTCCTCGGCCAGCTCCGCCTGGGTGGGCAGGCGGTCGCCCGTCTTGAGCTCGCCGGACCGGATGCGTTCCCGCAGGATGTCGGCGATCTCCTGCGGCGAGACTCTGCTGCTGCCGTTCACTGCCACGTTCTCCTGGGTCACGACCAAACGCTACAACTTTGATCCATCTGAAGGGAGTTGTTTGAAAGTTGTTTGTGAGTAGGGGCCAAGTGGGGACAACTTATACAGAGTTGGTTGCCAACTTCCCCTAGTTGGCAGCTTTCTGGTTCCGCAGCCCCGGCCCGCACACCCGAAGGAGGAACACGCCATGCCCGTCCTCGCCCTCGTCTCCGCCGTCCTGGTCGTCACCGTCGAACAGCTCGTCCAGTGGAAGTACGGCGCGGCCGGCATCCTCGGCCTGCTGCTGCTCACCATAGGCATCAGGTCCAACCGGCCGGGCGTCAGCTCCGCCGGAGCGGTCCTGCTCGCGCTGCTGGTGGCGAGGCCCGCCCTGTGAGGAGCCGCCGTGAGAAGCCTCCGTGAGGAGCCGCCGTGAGGAGCCACCGCCGCACCCAAACCCGTGGGAGACGTCAGCCCGTGAGCACCAGCTCCGAACTGATCGTCTCCCACAGCGCGTTGAACCACAGGTGCGACTGCTCCACGAACGTGGTGTCCCTCAGCCCTGGCCCCTGCTCGAAGCCGAACAGCAGGGACCGGATGCCCTGCACGTCGTACATCTCCAGGTACTCCTGGTCGATCTGCGCCTTGCTGCGCGCCAGCGTGTAGTAGGCGAACAGCGCCTCCTCCCCGTTGAGCAGGTACAGCTTCACCGGCGGGGTGAACGGCAGCGCGCGGAAGGAGACCCGCACGTCGATGCCGTGGGTGGCGCGCAGCGCGAGCAGGTTGTGGCGCAGCACCTGCCCCTGGGCGTTGCGCTGCGCCAGCCACCGCTCGTGCACCGGGTCCTCGTCGCCGTCGCGTCCCTCGACCGGCACCGGGAAGGCGAGGTCGATGTCCCGGCCGGGCAGCAGCACCCGCAGGTCGACCTTGGCCGGTTTCAGCCGTCCGGAGTGAATCTGGCGCAGCGGCTCCCCGAGGGCCAGGGTGAGGGAGATCGAGGTCAGGCAGACGGCGTCGATCTCGACGTGCTCGGCCTCGAAGGCGGCGGCGATCCTGGGCGCGAGGCCCACGGTGGTGGGCAGCGGGGGCGCCGAGGGGCCGGTCAGCGCCCTGCCGGGGTCCGCGGCGACGGTCGCCGGGGCGCCCTTGGAGACGTTGGTGAGCAGTTGCTCGGACTGCAGGATGCGCAGTGCCTGGCGCACCGCGGGGCGCTCCACGCCGAACTCTGCGGCGAGCTGGGCCTGGGTGGGCATGCGCTGACCCGGCTGCAGCGCCCCGGACCTGATCCGCGCGCGCAGTTCGTCGGCCACCTCGCGGTGTGTTCTCTGTGGCCGCTGTGGCTTCTTCCGTCCATTGGCGGAGGCGTGTTCCGGGTCCACGACAGAACCCTACAACTTCCCGCCATCTTCGGGCAGTTCAGCGGAGGGTGGTTATAAGCCTCTTCCAAGTGGCTATAACTAAGAGCAAGTTGGCAACCAACTCCTACAACCTGGTCGGCGACCCCAAGGGTTGGCCGGCAGGGAAAGGGTCGGGAGCCACGGACAACAAGGGGGACCGCCATGCCGCTCATCGCCATCGTCCTCGCGGCCCTGGCCATCGGGTTCGAGCAACTCGTCCAGTGGAAGTACGGGCCGATGGGAATCATCGCCTTCGTCGCCCTCACCGTGGGCATCAAGGCACGCAACACCATGATCAGCGGCATCGGCGCGGTCATCCTCGTGATGCTGCTCGCCCAGTCCGGCTGACAGCACACCGCACGGACCGCCGGCCGGGCTCCCTTCCGGAGGGGAGCCGGGAGTCCCGCCGACGGGCACCACCCGCACAACAACCACAACCACAACTGAACAGCTCGCTACGGATGAGAACCCACCCGTCGTCGGCGGAAGGAGGCAGGCAGCAGGAGCGCGGGAGCGACAGCGCTCAGAACACGTCCGGGCACCACGGTCGCCTGGAAGTACGCAGCAGGGCGTCGGCCTGACGGGCGGCGCCCGCTCGTTCTTCCCGGACCCGGCCCAGCGCGGCGAGGCGCACCGCGGACTCGTCCCCCAGCCACAGCACGGACAGCTCGGCGACGTCCAGCGTCAGATCGGCGCTCTCACCGGTCGGCACACAGACCCCGGCCCCGTCCGCGGACGCCTCAAGCCGGTAGCGCCCCCCGGCCAGCCCGGCCCGGTCGGCCACCTCCAGCACCAGCGCCCCCGCGGCCCCGTACGTCCGCGCCTGAAGGGCCCGTACGACGTCCAGCATCCGCACCCACAGCCAGTCCGCCTGCGTGGTGACGGCGGCGGCACGCGGGTCCGGCAGGAAGTGCGGGAGCAGATCGTCGGGCGCCCGCCAGCCGCTCTTCACCTTCACCACCCAGTCGATGGAACACAGGTAGAGCCACAGCGCCCGTTCGGCCGCCGGGGTCACCCCGGTCAGCCACTTCACCCGTACCGTGTTCAACGGCTGCTTGGCGTCACCCCAGTTGTCGTCCGCCGTGTAGGCGACCATGCCCTCGACCTCGCCGCCGGCCGAGCGGTACACCGCGTAGTACGGCTCCTGGAAGGTCGGCCAGAAGCGCACCGCCCCCGTCGTCACCTGCCACCACAGCTCGTCCCGGCTGACGACACCCGGCTGTGTGCGGCGCAGCCGCTCATGCAGCTCGGGGCCCAGCTTGCGGACGTCCTCCGCGTCCACGAGGTCGACCCGGCCGCCGTCCTGAGGGCCCGCCCGGCGCGGGTCGAGACCGGCGCGCGGCACGTCGACCGTCCACTCGGTCGCCGTGGTGGCCGGCCCGAAGCCGTACCGCCCGTAGATCGGGTACTCGGCCGCGATCAGCGTGGCGACGACGTCCCCGCGCTCCTTCGCGGCGGCGAGGTCCCGCTCCATCATCCGGGTCAGCAGTCCGCGCCGCCGGTGGGTGGCGGTGACGGTGACGTTGGTGACGGCGTCGGCGGGCACGGTCGCCCCGCCGACCACCGTCAGCTCCTGCGCGAAGGACCGGAACGTCGCGACGCACCGCCCGCCGTCGAAGGCCCCCACCGACCGGCCGGGCGTGAACTGCGCCCGGCGCGCGTCGACGATCTCCTCGGACAGGGTGGGTTCCCGCAGGAACCCGGTGTTCATGGCCCGTTGCCAGTCGGTGAACTCGGACTCGGTGATCGGACGTATGTCGACGTCGGCGCGGGAGGTCATGGGCTCACGTTAGGTCGGCCGCGCGCCGGGTGTCGAAGAGGTTTTCCCCGGCCCGCTCACACGAGCAGGTCGTCCACCTGCGCCTCCCCGTCCCGGTACCGGCGCGCGATCTCCGCGCTGCACTCGTCGGCCGTACGCTGCAGCCGCTGCCGCCGCCGGGACACCTGCTGCTCGCAGAGCACGAGCCGTCCCATCGCGGTGTTCAGCTCCCCGTCCGTGCGGGCGTCCAGGTCGGACAGCTCCACCTCGGCGAGTGTCTCGGCCGCCAGCCGCCGGTACTCCTCGCCCTGCGGCGTCCCCAGTGTCACGTGCCGGGCGGAGGAACGGTGCCGGGCCGGGGTGTCCCGCAGGATCTCCCCCAGCCGCTCGACGACGGACACCTCGCCCGGCGCGACGACCGAGGGCGCCTCCTCCGGCAGGCGCCGGGCCAGCTCCGCCCGCAGGATGTCGATCCGCCCCTGCAGCAGCCGCCGTACGTAACTGAGGTCGGCCTCGTCACGCTGCGCGTCGCGCCGCACCGTCCGCAGCTCGGCCAGGCTGAGCACGATCAGATCGTGCACCGCCCGGTCCTCGGGCAGCACCGGGCTGTCCGTGCGCTGTGTGGGCGGCCGGCAGAACTCCCGTTCCCCGATTCCCGCTTGGGTCGACGAGACAGCCCCAAGCGGCTGTCCGATCCCTGGTGTGCTCATATGCCTCAACCGTCCCCTCGACCGGCATGTGCCAGCATCGTGCCACCCCAAGCGGCCACATTGTGAGCGAGTGCCCCCGATCCGCCCCAGATGGGCGTTAAGGAGTAAAAATAGCCCGGCCGGGGTCCCCCGTGGGCCGCCGTCGGCCGCCTGTTCGCCGACCGGCATGATGGTCGTATGCGAGCAGTGGTGCAGAGGGTCGACGGCGCGAGCGTGGTCGTGGACGGCGAGACGGTGGGGGCGATCGAGGGCGAAGGGCTGTGCGTCCTCGTCGGCGTCACCCACGAGGACACCAAGGAGAAGGCGGCGCAGCTCGCCCGCAAGCTCTGGTCGGTCCGGATGCTCCAGGACGAGAAGTCGTGCAGCGACCTCGGCGCACCGCTGCTGGTGATCAGCCAGTTCACCCTTTACGGCGACGCCCGCAAGGGCCGCCGCCCCACCTGGAACGCCGCGGCCCCCGGCGATGTCGCCGAGCCGCTGGTCGACGAGGTGGTCGCCCGGTTGCGCGCGCTGGGCGCGACGGTGGCGACGGGCCGCTTCGGCGCGAAGATGAGCGTGTCGCTGACCAACGACGGCCCGTTCACCGTCCTGCTGGAGATCTGAGCCGTACGGCTGGAGGTCCGAGTCGTACGGCTGAAGGTCCGAGTCGTACGGCTCAGGGCTCGACGACGGTCTCCTGCGCGGCGGCCGTGTCCCCCGCGAGCAGCCGCGCGTCCACCGGCACGTTCCGCTTCACCAGCGCCAGCGCGACCGGCCCCAGCTCGTAGTGGCGTACGGACGTGGTGACGAACCCGATCTTCCGCCCGTCGGAGCCGTCGTCCGCGACCCGGATCTCGGTCCCCGCCACCGGCAGGTGCACCTCGCTGCCGTCCAGGTGCAGGAAGACCAGCCGGCGCGGCGGCTTCCCCAGGTTCTGCACGCGGGCGACCGTCTCCTGCCCCCGGTAGCAGCCCTTCTGCAGGTGCACGGCGGTGCCGATCCAGCCCAGCTCGTGCGGGATGGTGCGGTGGTCGGTCTCGAAACCGAGCCGCGGCCGGTGCCGTTCGACCCGCAGCGCCTCGTGCGCGAGGATCCCGGCGGCCGGCCCCGCCTTCTCCGCGTACGACTCCAGATCGCCGCGCGGCAGGAACAGGTCCCGTCCGTACGGCGTCTCGCGGACGGCGGTCCCCTCGGGCACCTCCGCGATGGACCCGGCCGGCAGGTGCACCACCGCGATGTCGGCGGTGCGGTCGGCGACCTCGACCCGGTAGAAGAACTTCATCGACTCCAGGTACGCGATCAGCGCCTCCTGGGTGCCGGGCTCGACGTGCGCCCAGACCGTCTCCCCGTCGTCGACCAGGTAGAGCGCGTGCTCGATGTGGCCGTTGGCGGAAAGTATCAGCGCCTCGGTGGCCCGGTGCGGCGGCAGGTCGCTGACGTGCTGGGTGAGCAGCAGATGCAGCCAGGCCAGCCGTTCCGGCCCGGAGACGGTGACGACCCCGCGGTGGGACAGGTCGACGAAACCGGTGCCGTCGGCGAGGGCGCGCTGCTCGCGGAACAGGTCGCCGTAGTGGGCGGCCACGCCTTCGTCCACGCCCTCGGCGGGAACGGCGCCGGGCAGGGTCAGCAGGGGGCTCTTCATACGCCCTAGCCTACGACTCGGTGGTCGAGGCCTTCAGGGAGCAGTCCTCGCACCGCCCGAAGATCGCGAAGTGCTTCATGTCGGTGTCGAACCCGAACTGCTCGCGCAGCTTGGCGGTGAACTCGGCGGCCACCGAGAGATCGGCCTCGATCACGTTCGTGCAGTCCCGGCAGACCAGGTGGATGTGGTGGTGCCGGTCGGCGAGGTGATAGGTCGGCGCACCGTGCCCGAGGTGGGCGTGGCTGACCAGCCCCAGCTCCTCAAGGAGCTCCAGCGTGCGGTAGACGGTGGAAATGTTGACCCCCGACGCCGTCTTCCTCACTTCACCGAGGATGTCGTCGGGGGTCGCGTGTTCGAGGGTGTCCACGGCTTCGAGCACGAGCTGCCGCTGCGGGGTCAGCCGGTAGCCGCGCTGCCTGAGGTCGCTCTTCCAGTCGGTGCTCACCACACCC
>NZ_LIWB01000008.1:0-74293 GCF_001905725.1 Streptomyces sp. CB02400 | reverse complement strand
ACACCCCCTGGGACCTCTCGAGCGGAGGCCTACTTGAAGAAGGCGATCCCGTCGTCGGGCATGTCGTCGGGCAGGGCCTTGGCCCAGCGCTCGACCTCTTCCGGGGTGACGACCTTCTTCAGGTGCGCCGACATGTAGGGGCGCAGCTCGACCTCGGGGGTCTGCTTCTCGCCGACCCACATCAGGTCGCTCTTGACGTAGCCGTACAGCCGCTTGCCGCCGTTGTAGGGCCCCGAGGCGGCGGTGCGCGCGACCGCGTCCGTCACCAGGTCGATCTGCGGCTTCTGGTGCGCGAGTTCGCCGTACCAGATCTCGATGACGCCGTCGTCGCGGGTCATCGTCACCTCGACCTTGCGGTCCGCGTCGATCCGCCAGAAGCCGTGCTCCGACTCCAGCGGGCGGACCTTGTTGCCGTCGCCGTCCAGCACCCAGGTGTGGGAGCTGTACTCCAGGAAGTCCCGGCCGTCGTGGGTGAACGTGACCTCCTGGCCGAAGTTGCACTTCTCGGCACCGGGGAAGTCGTGCACGCCCGCACCGGCCCAGTTGCCGAGCAGGAAGGCGAGCGGGACGAGGTCCTTGTGCAGGTCGGACGGGATCTCGATCATGAGCGGAACTTCCTGGCGTCGGTGATCAGCGCTGGCCCTGGTACAGCTTCTTCACGGTCAACCCGGCGAAGGCGAGGACGCCGACGGCGACGAGGACCAGCAGGATTTCGAAGAAGAGGATCACGGGGTGCTCCTTGAGCGGGGGTGCGGTGGTGTGCACAGGGCCGGTCCCCAGCTTACGCGGCCGGGGCCGGCCCCTGTCGTGCGAGGTGGTGCCTCCCGTGCCTCAGCCCAGCAGCTGGCTCTGCAGCACGACCGTCTGCCGGAACGGCACGGCGGGCGCGGTGCCCTTCCGGGACTGCAGCACGACGGCGAGGACGTCGCCGGCGGCGAGGTAGGCCTGGCGGTCCTGTTCCTCTCCGTACGGCCTGGTCTCGACCTGGGCCGAGCGCTGGACCCCCGCGACCTCCGACTTCACCGGGAACGACTCGTCGTTGTCGACGCTCTCCGCGCCCTTCACCGAGTAGGCCGAGGTGTACGAGAAGTGGGGCTTGAAGAAGGAGCCCTCCACCACGGCCGCGGTGTCGAACCGCAGCAGGTAGATCCTCGTCCGGGTGCCGTCCTCGGTCGTCCAGCCGCGGGCCGCGATGTGCCGCAGCCCGGCGTCGACGAGCTCCTGCCGGAAGGTGTCCCGGTCGTCCTCCTCCGCGTACTCCTCGAGGAAGTCGTCCGTCGCCAGCCAGCCGTCCTCGCCGCGCAGCGCCTTGTTCTCCTTGGCGCCCGCCGGGGCGGGCAGCAGGAGGGCGCGCAGGTCGGCGTGGTGGGTGCCGGCCGGGTTGGAATCCGCCTGCGGCCCGGGGCTGCCGGCGGGCAGTGGCGGCTTCGTCAGTTCCGGGTAGTCCCACCGCCCGTCGGACGCGGTCGCCAGGCCGGGTACGTCCGTCCGTTCCATCCGGGTGATCCCGTACGCCGTGCCCGCGCCGGCCACGGCGAAGACCACGACGGCGGCGGTCCAGCGCAGGGCGGCCCGCAGCACCCGGCGGTCCTTGCGCACCGGCGGCCCGGGATCGGCCACTGCCTCCGGTACGGCCGGTGGCTCCGTGGGCGGGGCGGGTACGAGGATCTGCGGCTGCTCGGTCATACGGCCTTCCCCGGTTCGTCGATACGGTCGAGCTGCTCGCGGAACAGTGCGGCGACACTCTTGGTGTCCAGCGGCTTCGCGCCGTCCGCGGTGAGGGTGACCAGGACGTTCCCGACACGGGCCGAGCACTGCATCATGTCGAGGTCGGTCTCCGCGTCCGCCGGCGGCAGGAAGCACTGGGCGTCCTTGTGGCCCTTGATCTTCGGCCCCTTGCGGAAGATGTCGAGGGCGTCGAGGAACTCGGTCTGGAACCGCGCGAAGTCCCGCACGGCGGCCTTGTTCTCCATCCGGGCGAGCACGATGCCCACGGTGTGGACCTCGTCCTCGTTGTAGACGCTGTTCGATCCGCTGGTGTAGCTGCGCATCGCCATGCCCTCGATGCGCCAGCTGTCGATCTCCTTCTCCAGCCGCTTGCGCTGGGAGCGCGGCAGGTCGCGCAGCGACTCCTTCTGCAGCGCCGTGGCCCGGCCGCCGCTGAGCCGCGTGTCCGAGCCGAACTCGCCGAAGTCGGGCCCCGGGAACCAGTGGTCGTACCCGTACGGCACGAGCATCCCGGCCAGCCCTTCCGGCTCGGCCTTCTTGTCCTCGGCCGCCGCCTTGGGGAACTTCCACTCGGGCGCGGCGGCGTCGCGGTCGGCGCCGTCCACGGTCACGACGGTGTATCCGACGCCCGTGACGACGGCTCCGGCCAGCAGCACGGAGCCGACGACGGAGGCGATACGGCCCCACCGCACGGGCCGCTTCGCGGGAGCCGTGGCGGGGGCGTCGTCGGGGACGGGCGGCAGGGATGCCGGGTTCTGCGTCTCGTTCACAGCCGCTCCATCTGCCGCTCGGCCAGATCCATGATCATTTTCTTGGGGACGGGCTTGATTCCGTACACCCAGATCTCCATGGAGATGTCGCCGCGCCAGGCATGCGCCTCCGCGCTGTACAGGGGCTCGTAACCGGGTTCGGTGTAGGGGTCGTTGTGGACGTACGCCCTGCCCTCCCCGGTGCCGGGGAGGGCCCAGCTGTCCGTGTCCTCCGCGTCGTCCGCCCAGTACTGGCTGTTCTCGACGTTGCCGGCGGCCGCCCGGTGCCCCTCCTGACGGAACTGGACCAGCCGGATCTCCACGCTGTAGTCGTCGTCGTCGAGCCAGCCGACGACGGCCGCACGGCGGAACTCGTCCATGGCCAGCTGTCCGAACATCGAGCCGGACTCCTCGTAATTGCCGGCGTACTCGGCGAGGTCCATCCAGCCGTCCTCGCCCGTCGGCCAGTCGGGCTCCCGCGTCCCGCGCGGCTTCTTCAGCAGCAGCTCGCGCAGGTCGCCGTCGGTCTTCACGCGGCGGTCCCGGTCGGCCGACAGCGGCTCGGGCGCCTTGCCCTTCGACTGCGCGAGCACCGGCTGCGACAGCGGCGGCAGCCTGGTGGGCTCACGGTCGGCCTGTACGAGATATCCGGTGCAGGTGCCGGCGACCACGCCGAGCACGGCCGCGGCGGCGATCAGCACGGCCGTCCGCCCCCGCCGGCGTTTCCGGGGCGCGTCCGAAGCCGCGACCTCCGGTGTTTCCGGGGCCGCGACCTCCGGTGTTTCCGGGGCCTCGCTCACCGGTGTTTCCGGGGCCGGGGCGGCCTCCGGCACATCCGCCGGTCTCGGTGCATCCGGGGCGTCGGCTGCTTCTTCGGGTTGTTCCAAGACGTCCCCCCACAGAAGGTGAAGCGCGTATTCCGTCTACGCGCGCACAGGAGACCCACAGGCGTCGGCCGAAGTTGTAGCGATCATGATTACGATTCGGTCATGGCGAAGAAGCTTGTGATCAAAGTGACCGCGGGAACCGACGCACCCGAGCGCTGCTCGCAGGCGTTCACGGTGGCGGCGGTGGCCGCGGCCAGTGGTGTCGAGGTCTCCCTGTGGCTCACCGGCGAGTCCTCGTGGTTCGCCCTGCCGGGCCGTGCGGCCGAGTTCGAGCTGCCGCACGCCGCCCCGCTGCCCGACCTGCTGGACACGATCCTGGCCACCGGCCGGGTCACCCTGTGCACCCAGTGCGCGGCCCGCCGCGACATCACCGAGAAGGACGTCGTCGAGGGCGTACGGATCGCCGGCGCGCAGGTCTTCGTACAGGAGGCGATGGCGGACGGGACGCAGGCGCTCGTCTACTGAGCGGCCCGCCCTACCGGGGCCGCTTCTTGCCGTCCAGCTCGTCCCACCACTCGTCGGACTTCGGGTCGCCGGACGGATCGTCCCACCAGCGGTCCTCCGGCCCCCGCCGGTTGGCGACCATCGCGGCGACCGGCGGGATGACCATGGCCACCACGCACATGCCCACGGCCGCCGGCACCGACCACAGCCGCACCACGCCCCAGGCCAGGACGAACAGCCCGATGCAGGTGCCCATCATGGCGAAGTAGGCGTGCCGCCTGCGCGCGTACATAAGACCAGCGTAGGTCCGGGCACGCCGAAGGGGCCGCACCCCGGGCGTCCAACCCGTGGGGTGCGGCCCCTTGGCCGTTCTCGTGTCCTCAGACCGCGATCGCGACCTCGGCCAGGCCGCCCTGCTGGGCGACGACCGTGCGGTCGGCGGTGCCGCCGGGCACCAGGGCGCGGACGGTCCAGGTGCCCTCCGCCGCGTAGAAGCGGAACTGTCCGGTCGCGGAGGTCGGGACCTCCGCGGTGAACTCGCCGGTCGAGTCCAGCAGACGGACGTAGCCCGTCACCGGCTCTCCGTCGCGGGTCACCTGACCCTGGATGGTGGTCTCACCGGGCTTGATCGTCGAGGCGTCCGGGCCGCCGGCCTTCGCACCGCACATGTCTTACTCCTGAAGGGGTCTGGAAAGGTCGGTCGGGAGGGACTACTTGCCGGAGCCCAGCTCGATCGGCACGCCGACGAGGGAGCCGTACTCGGTCCAGGAGCCGTCGTAGTTCTTGACGTTCTCCACGCCGAGCAGCTCGTGCAGCACGAACCAGGTCAGCGCGGAGCGCTCACCGATGCGGCAGTAGGCGATGGTGTCCTTGGCCAGGTCCACCTGCTCGGCCTCGTAGAGCGCCTTGAGCTCGTCGTCGGACTTGAAGGTGCCGTCGTCGTTGGCGTTCTTCGACCACGGGATGTTGGCGGCCGACGGGACGTGGCCCGGGCGCTGCGACTGCTCCTGCGGCAGGTGGGCCGGGGCGAGCAGCTTGCCGGAGAACTCGTCGGGCGAGCGCACGTCGACCAGGTTCTGGGTGCCGATGGCGGCCACGACGTCGTCGCGGAAGGCACGGATGGACGTGTCCTGCGCCTTCGCCTTGTAGTCGGTCTTCGGGCGCTCCGGAACCTCGTCGCCGGGGACCAGCTCGCGGGCGTCGAGCTCCCACTTCTTGCGGCCGCCGTCGAGGAGCTTGACGTTCTCGTGGCCGTACAGCTTGAAGTACCAGTAGGCGTACGAGGCGAACCAGTTGTTGTTGCCGCCGTAGAGGACGACCGTGTGGTCGTTGCCGATGCCCTTGTCCGACAGGAGCTTCTCGAAGCCGGCCTGGTCGACGAAGTCACGGCGGACCGGGTCCTGCAGGTCCTGCGTCCAGTCGATCCGGATGGCGTTCTTGATGTGGTTCTTCTCGTAGGCGGACGTGTCCTCGTCCACCTCGACGATGGCGATGGTCGGGTCGTCCAGGTGCTCCTGGACCCAGTCGGCGTCGACCAGGACGTCGCTGCGGCTCATGTTCTTTCTCCTCCGGGGCAGTTGCGGCGGGGCGTGCGGGCGAGAGGGTGCGCGCGGCCTCACGGGGTCGGCGCACGGGTGCCCTCAGCGGGGGCGGGGTGGGAAAGCGGACGTCGACGTCCGCTCGGAAAGTCAGAAAGAACGACAGAGCATGGCGGCGACACGGCACAGGTCCACTGCCCGCCGCTTCGTGAGATCCGCCTGTCCCCTCGGCTGGAGGACGCTCGTCTGATCCTGCATGGGTCCGATCGTAAGGAGGGACAGGCGGGCGTGTCACCGGTGTGTCGCATGTTGAGACACGATCGTCCGCAATACGGGATGACGCATCGCGGGAGCGGCCCCTCCCGCCCCTCGGTTCCTCCCGGTCCCGCCCTCGTATCTGCCCTACGGACACCCCCGTCTCGCCTGTCGGACAACGCCCCCCGTCAAACCACTCCCTACCCGACCAGACGGACGTCGGAACCCTTCACCGTGATGTCCACGCCGTTCTCCGCCGCCTCGACCTTGTCCAGCCGGATGCCGCCGGGCAGTCCGTCGATCCTCTGCTCGAAGTCGGTGATCTGCCGCACGCTGGACTCGACGATCTCGACCCCGCCGAACGCCGGTACCGAGTCGGCCTTCACGCGCACGGTGTCGCCGTCCACGACCGTCACGGAGCTGAGCACGGAGACCGGCTCGGGCAGCTCGGCGCCCAGCACGGTGGCTTCCACCTCGACCTTGATCTTCCCGTTGCCGCCGTCGGACAGGCCGACGATCCTGGCGGTGACGCCGGGGCCCACCCGGCCGGGCTCGGACTTGCTGGCGGTCTTCAGCAGCTCGTCGTAGGCGATGGTGGCCGTGCCGGTGGCGCTGTCGGCGACGGCGGAGCTGAAGTCGGTGGAGAAGTCGACACCGTGCATGTCCGCGCGCAGGTCGGCGATACGGATCTTCTTGGCGCCGTCGCCGGTGCCGGCCTCGTAGTCCTGGATCCCCACCTCCACCTCGTCGAGGGTGCCGCCGGCGAGCTGGGTGAGGAAGGGGAAGCCGTTGATCGACACGTCGGGGGTGCTCGCCAGGTTCTCGGTCGTCTTCAGACGGTCGGCCGCCTCGCCCTCGGCGAAGTCGACGGCCACGCGGTCGACGACGACGAAGATCCCGCCGAGTATCACGACGACGATGAGCAGTATTCGCAGTGCGCGCATGCGGTGTCCCCCACCTGGCGGTTTCGACGAGGCCGTGCCGCGAGGGTAACCCTGTGGGGGGTGGGGGCCGGGGGATTGTCGATCACCTGTGACAAGGGACCGCGCCGCAGGCATCCCACCCGCCGGCCGTCAGGCGACCAGCCGCCCCAGGACGTACACCGCGGGGGCCGCCGCGGCCAGGGGCAGGGCCACGCCCGCCGTGAAGTGGACGAAGCGGGACGGGTAGTCGTAGGAGGCCACCCGGTGGCCGATCAGCGCGCAGACCGCCGCGCCCGCACCGAGCGCCGCACCCGCCGAGCCGTCGACGGCGAACCCCGCCCCCGCCGCCGCCAGCAGCGCGACCACCACGGACACCGGTGTCGGCAACGGCAGTGCCCGTGCCACCGCCCCCGCCGCCACGGCCACCGCGCCCACGGTCACCGCGGACGCGTCCGCCGCCAGGTACCCGCCCGCCGCGATCGCCAGCGCCGCCGCCACGACCGTCGCCATCAGGCCGTACATCCGCTCGTCGGGATCCGCGTGCGACCGCAGTTGCAGCACCAGCGACAGCAGCACCCACACCCCCAGCGTCCCCAGGATCGCCGCCGGCGACCGGTCGGACACCAGCAGCGCCGCGTCCGCGGCCAGCGCGCCGAGGAACCCCAGCGCGATCCCCTGCCGCGCCGGCCACATCCCGTTCAGCCGGAACCAGCCCGCCGCCGTGAGCCCCTGCAGCACCACCAACGGCACCAGCAGCGCGTACGTCCCCAGCGCCGCCCCGCCCGCCAGCAGCAGCCCCAGCAGCGCGGTGAGCGCCGCCGGCTGCATCCCGGGCTCGATGATCGGCGACCGCCCCTCGGCCCGCGCCCGCTGCGCGTCGGTGACCCGCGAGTTCCCGGCCAGCGTGGCCGGCCCGTACTCGGGCCCGGCCTCAGGAGCGGCCGGGGGCACTGGAGCCACCGGAGCCACCGGAGCCACCGAAGCCACCGGAGCAGCCGGAGCCGGGTCCGGAGCCGCCGCAGCCGCCGCCACCGGCGGCTGCATCTGCGTCTCCCACGTCTGCCCCTGCCACTGCTGCGTGTACTGCTGGTCCGCGTACGGATCCTCGTACGCCTGCTGCCCGGGCCACACGCCCTGAGCAGCGGCCTGCTGCGGATCCTGGTACGACGGGTCGTACGCCCCGTACGGCTGGTTCGTCATCGCTCACCCTCCTGCGAACGGCGGAAGCACCTCGACCGTGCCGCCGTCGGCCAGCCGTACCGTCTCATGCGCGCGCTTTCCCACGGGATCACCGTCGACGAGGAACGAGCACCGCAGCAGCACGCGCGTGAGTTCGCCGGGGTGCCGCCCGCGCACCGCGTCGAGCGCTTCGGCGAGCGTGGCCGCCTCGTACGCCTCCTCGGCCACCCCGGCCGCGGCCTTGGCTGCGGCCCAGTACCGCACCGTGACCTTTGCCATCTGCTGATCCTCAATCGGTCGACGACGAACACCTCAGGCTAGCCCGCCCGGCCCACCACCCAGTCCCCGATCCGCCCCAGCAGCGCCTCCGGCGCCGCGTTCTCCGCGTGCCCCATGCCGGCCTCGACCCACAGCTCCCCGTGCTCACCGGCGGCGGCCGCCAGCATCCGCGGGTGATCGAGCGGGAAGTACCCGTCCTGGTCCCCGTGGACGATCAGCAGCGGCGTGGGCGCGATCCGCGGCACCGCCTCGACGGGCGACAGCGGCACCGGGTCCCACTGCCGGTGGTGGATCCGCGTCCGCAGCCCGTACCGCCCCACCAGCCGCCCGGACGGCCGGGTCACCAGCCAGTGCAGCCGCCGCATGGGGGCGGTCCCCCGGTAGAACCACCGCGCGGGCGCGCTCACGGAGACGACGGCGTCGACCCGGGTGTCCCGGCCGACCGCGGCGTGCCGCAGCACCACCGAGCCGCCCATGGAGAACCCGACGGTGGCCACCCGCGCGTACCCCAGCTCACGCGCCCACCCCACCGCCGCCGCGAGGTCGAGCACCTCCCGGTCCCCCACGGTCGACCGCCCGCCCGACGCCCCGTGCCCCCGGAAGGAGAACGTCACGACACCGCCGTACCGCGCGAAGGCCCGCGCCGCCCGCCGCACATGCGGCCGGTCCGCGTCCCCGGTGAACCCGTGCGCGACCACGAACACGAGATCACCGGAAGAAGCGGTCCCCGGTTCGTATACGGAATCGATCGCCACCCCGTCCGCAGTGCGCAGGAACGTCCGCAAAGGCTTACCGCCCCGCGTTACATCAGCCGTCTCGGAATATGGACGAATGGTGGATCGATCGGTGGATCGCGCCACATGACCTGCCGGACCGGTGCTCATGTCGGCTATTCTGCTGCGAAGAGGACTCGGGCAGCGAAGCCCCCGGGTCCTTTTGTGCTTTCGGAAGCGTTGTATACGAACGCGGGAAACCGCCGGTGTACGGGCCGTCGAACGCACGCAGCAATGCCGTAAACGTCCTCGCAGGGACCGAGGAGGAACCAGACGTTATGGGCGAGCGAACCGTGCACGAGCGAACGACGACGATGACCCGGGCCGGTGGGGTGCGATGAGCTCTCTGCTGCTGCTGACCAACGCGCTCCAGCCGTCGACGG
Organism: Streptomyces sp. CB02400; assembly: GCF_001905725.1. Taxonomy (GTDB): domain Bacteria; phylum Actinomycetota; class Actinomycetes; order Streptomycetales; family Streptomycetaceae; genus Streptomyces; species Streptomyces atrovirens. The sequence goes on along the minus strand of NZ_LIWB01000008.1, from coordinate 65,155 downwards.
AGGTGCTCCCCGCTCTCGGCCTGCTGCTGCACAACGTGCGGGTGGCGCCCGCGGAGGGCCCGGCGCTCGTCGACACCCCCGGCGCCGATGTGATCCTGGTCGACGGCCGGCGCGACCTCCCGCAGGTCCGCAGCCTGTGCCAGCTGCTGCGTTCCACCGGCCCCGGCTGCCCCCTCGTCCTGGTCGTGACCGAGGGCGGTCTGGCCGCCGTCACCGCGGACTGGGGCATCGACGACGTCCTCCTGGACACCGCGGGCCCGGCCGAGGTGGAGGCGCGCCTGCGCCTCGCCATGGGCCGCCAGCAGATCGTCAACGACGACTCCCCGATGGAGATCCGCAACGGCGACCTGTCGGTCGACGAGGCGACGTACTCCGCGAAACTCAAGGGCAGGGTCCTCGATCTGACCTTCAAGGAATTCGAACTGCTCAAATACCTGGCGCAGCACCCCGGCCGGGTCTTCACCCGCGCCCAGTTGCTCCAGGAGGTCTGGGGCTACGACTACTTCGGCGGCACCCGCACGGTCGACGTCCACGTACGACGGCTGCGCGCCAAACTCGGCCCCGAGCACGAATCCCTGATCGGCACCGTCCGCAACGTCGGCTATCGGTTCGTCACTCCGGAGAAGCCCGAGAAGTCGGCCCGCGCGGCGGAGGACACCAAGGCCAAGGAGAAGGCGGACACCGCGGAGGCGGCGGAATCCAAGGTGTGATACGCCCTGCCCGTACCGGGTATATCCGCGTAGACTCCGCGCGTGGCCAAGGTAACCAGGGATGATGTGGCGCGGCTGGCGGGGACGTCCACCGCCGTCGTCAGCTATGTCATCAACAACGGACCCCGGCCGGTCGCCCCGGCCACGCGCGAGCGCGTCCTCGCCGCGATCAAGGAGCTGGGGTACCGGCCGGACCGGGTCGCCCAGGCGATGGCCTCGCGGCGCACGGACCTCATAGGCCTGATCATCCCGGACGCCCGCCAGCCGTTCTTCGGCGAGATGGCGCACGCGGTCGAGCAGGCCGCCTCCGAGCGCGGGAAGATGGTCCTGGTCGGCAACACGGACTACATCGCCGAGCGCGAGGTCCACTATCTGCGGGCCTTCCTCGGGATGCGGGTATCCGGCCTGATCCTGGTCAGCCACGCGCTCAACGACCAGGCCGCCGCGGAGATCGAGGCGTGGGACGCCCGGGTCGTGCTGCTGCACGAGCGCCCGGAGGCGATCGACGACGTCGCCGTCGTCACCGACGACCTCGGTGGCGCCCAGCTCGCCGTGCGCCACCTGCTGGAACACGGCAACGAGTACGTGGCCTGCGTCGGCGGCACCGCGGAGACCCCCGCCGTCGGCGACCCGGTCTCCGACCACGTCGAGGGCTGGCGGCGCGCGATGGAGGAGGCCGGGATACCGACCGAGGGCCGCCTCTTCGAGGCCCCGTACAACCGCTACGACGCCTACCGGGTCGGCCTGGAGATCCTCTCCGGCCCGGACCGCCCGCCGGCGGTCTTCTGCTCCACCGACGACCAGGCGATCGGCATCCTGCGCGCCGCGCGGGAGCTGCGCATCGACGTGCCGGGTGAGCTGGCGGTCGCCGGGTTCGACGACATCAAGGAGGCGGCGCTCGCGGACCCGCCGCTGACCACGGTCGCCTCCGACCGTCCGGCGATGGCCCGCTCGGCGGTCGACCTCGTCCTGGACGACGGCGTACGGGTGGCGGGCTCGCGCCGCGAGCGGCTGAAGGTGTACCCGTCCCGGCTGGTGGTACGCCACTCCTGCGGCTGCAAGTAAGCGGGTCCCGCCGGCCGAGGTCCCGGCGGCCTTTATATCGGGCATACGAGGTTCTGCCGGGCTTCTCAGCACACACTCAGCTCGCTCTCATGGTCGGGCGCGAGGCTCTGTGCCATGACCGAGAGCCTCCGCCCCAGCGGCGAGTACGGAAGCCCCGTCCCGGTGGACCCCGAGTGGCCGCCCCCGCCGGCGTACGCGCCGCCCCAGCAGCCCGCACCGCAGCCCTCCTCGGCGTCCACGCAGGAGTTCGCGCAGGAGCCCGCGCCTCAGCCCGCGCCGGAGTTCGCGCAGGAACCCGCCCCGCAGCCCGCGAAGAGGAAGCGCGCCCGGGGCCCGGCGGCCCTGCTCGCCGCCGTGGCGATCGTCGCGGCGGCCGTGGGCGGCGGCACCGCCTACGGCGTGCAGGAGCTGACCGGCAGCGACACGGTCGCCACGAGCTCGACCAGCACCAACGTCGTACCGTCGAGCCAGAAGGGCACGGTGTCCGGCGTCGCCGAGGCGGTCACCCCGAGCATCGTCGAGATCAACGCGACCTCGAACGCCGGCTCCTCCACCGGCTCCGGTGTGATCATCACGTCCGACGGCGAGATCATCACCAACAACCACGTCGTCTCCGGGGCCTCGTCGATCGAGGTGCGGACCAGCGACGGCAAGACGTACACGGCGGAGATCGTCGGCACCGACAGCAGCAAGGACCTCGCCCTGATCAAGCTCCAGGACGCCTCCGGGCTGCAGGCGGCCACCCTCGGCGACTCCGACGGCGTGCGGGTCGGTGACCAGGTCGTGGCGATCGGCTCCCCCGAGGGCCTGACCTCCACGGTGACCAGCGGCATCGTCTCCGCCCTCGACCGTGACGTGACGGTCTCGACGGACGAGAGCGAGGGTCAGCAGCAGCGGCAGGGCGGCGGCTGGCCGTTCGAGTACGGCGGCCAGGAGTTCAACGGCGACACGGGGAGCTCCACGACCACGTACAAGGCGATCCAGACCGACGCGTCCCTGAACCCGGGCAACTCCGGCGGCGCGCTGATCGACATGAACGGCAACATCATCGGCATCAACTCCGCGATGTACTCGGCGAGCGGCAGCGGCTCGTCCTCGTCCGACGCGGGCAGTGTGGGCCTGGGCTTCGCCATCCCGGTCAACACGGTCAAGTCGGACCTGTCGGCGCTGCGCTCCGGCTCGACGAACTGACGCGCCGCCCGGCAGCCGTGCGAGGCTGAAGGCCTGAGACCGTAGAGAGCCGTGAGGAACCCCGAGCCCATGAGCCCCGCAGAAGGCGACCGTGACACCCAGCGCATCCTGATCGTCGACGACGAGCCGGCGGTGCGCGAAGCGCTCCAGCGCAGCCTGGCCTTCGAGGGGTACGGCACCGAGGTCGCCGTCGACGGCGCGGACGCCCTGGAGAAGGCGGCGGCCTACCGGCCCGACCTGCTCGTCCTGGACATCCAGATGCCCCGGATGGACGGCCTGACCGCCGCCCGCCGCATCCGCGCCACCGGCGACACCACGCCCATCCTGATGCTGACCGCCCGGGACACCGTCGGCGACCGGGTGACCGGGCTCGACGCGGGGGCCGACGACTACCTGGTCAAGCCGTTCGAGCTGGACGAGCTGTTCGCCCGTATCCGCGCGCTGCTGCGTCGCAGCTCGTACGCGGCGGCGGTGGCCGCCTCCGCCGAGTCCGACGACGTCCTCGCCTTCGCCGACCTGCGCATGGACCTGGCGACCCGCGAGGTCACGCGGGGCATCCGGCGGGTGGAGCTGACCCGTACGGAGTTCACCCTCCTTGAGATGTTCATGGCACACCCGCGTCAGGTGCTCACCCGCGAGCAGATCCTGAAGGCGGTCTGGGGCTTCGACTTCGAGCCGTCGTCCAACTCGCTCGACGTGTACGTCATGTACCTGCGCCGCAAGACCGAGGCGGGCGGCGAGCCGCGCCTGGTGCACACGGTGCGGGGGGTGGGGTACGTGCTGCGGCAGGGCGGCGCGGAGTGAGCGGGCTGGTCCGCCGCGTCCGTGCGCTGCCCATCCGGGCCCGGCTGTCGCTGCTGGTGGCGGCGGCGGTGGCGTTCGCGGTGGCGGCGGTGTCGGTGGCCTGCTGGTTCGTGGTGAAGAGCGTGCTGGTGAGCTCGCTGGACGAGGCCCTGAAGGCGAACCGCATGAACGGGCAGCAGGTGAGCAAGTACGTCGACCTGCGCACCGGTCTGTGCGCCCACGACCCCGTCACCCACGAACAGAACCCCTTCGGCTCGTCCGTCCAGCTCGTGGACAGCGGCGGCGGGAGCTGCCTCATCATCGGCACGGAGGAGGTCCCGCTCACCGACGCCGACCGCGCCGTGGCCGAGGGCACGTCCACCGACGCGCTGCACGAGGCCACGGGGTCCGACGGCGGGCAGTACCGGGTCTTCACCTACTCCGTGCCCGGCCTGCGGGACGTCGCCGTCTCCGCCGCCCGGCCGCTGAGCGAGGTGAACGACTCCCTCAGCAACCTCGCGCTGGTGCTGGTCTTCGTCGCCGGCGCGGGGGTCGTGGGCGCCGCCGCCGCCGGCCTCTGGGTGGCCCGGACCGCACTGCGCCCCGTGGACGAACTGACCAGGGCCGTGGAGCACGTGGCCCGCACCGAGGACCTGGACGTCCGCATCCCCGTGGAGGACGAGTCGGAGGACGAGATCGCCCGTCTCTCCCGCTCCTTCAACTCCATGACGTCCGCGCTGGCCAGCTCCCGCGACCTCCAGCAGCAGCTCATCGCGGACGCCGGCCACGAACTGCGCACCCCGCTCACCTCGCTGCGCACCAACATCGAACTCCTCACCCGCAGCGAGGAGACGGGCCGCCCGATCCCGGAGGCCGACCGCAAGGCCCTGCTCGCCTCCGTGAAGGCGCAGATGACGGAACTGGCCGCGCTCATCGGCGACCTTCAGGAGCTGTCCCGCCCGGACACCGGCCAGCACGCGGGCCGTGCGCAGATCGTCGCCTGGCAGGACGTCGTCGAGTCGGCCCTGCGCCGCGCCCGGCTGCGCGGCCCGGAGCTGACCATCACGGCGGACGTCCACCCCTGGTACGTACGGGCTGAGCCGTCGGCCCTGGAGCGGGCGATGGTCAACATCCTGGACAACGCGGTGAAGTTCAGCCCCGGGGGCGGCACGATCGACGTACGCCTGACCGACGGCGTCCTCACCGTCCGCGACCACGGCCCCGGCATCCCCGCCGACGAACTCCCGCACGTCTTCGACCGGTTCTGGCGCTCCCCGAGCGCCCGCGCCCTCCCGGGCTCCGGCCTCGGCCTGTCCATCGTGGCCCGTACGGTGCAGCAGGCGGGCGGCGAGGTGTCCCTGACCCGCGCGGACGGCGGCGGCACCACGGCCACGGTCCGCCTGCCGGGCGCCCCGACCCCACCACCGGAGGTTCCCTAGGCTCTGGCGAAGACTGCGGCAACCTTTCCGTGCCGGGCGGCGACCGACCGTCGTCCCCTCCCCCACACGGAACGGATCGCCGCATGAGCGAGCACCGCAGCAGGGCCCGGCACCGCAGGTCCGGGAAGTTCCTGGCCGTCGGCCTCCCGCTGGCCCTGACCACCGCCGGAACACTGGTCCACGGCACCGACCTGGTCCCCCAGCAGGCGTCCGCCGCGACGGCGTCCGCCGCGGCGCCCGCCTGGGCCACCGCCACCGCCGACGGCTTCGCCTCCGTCGACGCGCTCGGCCAGAACGGCACGTACGGCGGCCGGGACGGGCGGACCGTCACCGTGCGGACGCAGGCGGAGCTGGAGAAGTACGCTACGGCCGCCGAGCCGTACGTCATCGTCGTGGCCGGGACGATCACGATGAACCCGGTCGGCAAGGAGATCAAGGTCGCCTCCGACAAGACGGTCGTGGGCTCCGGCACGTCCGGGCACATCGTCGGCGGCGGCTTCTTCCTCGGCCAGGGCGTCCACAACGTGATCATCCGCAACCTGACGATCCGGGACGCCTACCAGGGCGTCTGGAACGACAAGGAGCACGACTTCGACGCCGTCCAGATGGACGGCGCCCACCACGTCTGGATCGACCACAACGACCTGCGGAACATGGCGGACGGCCTGATCGACGTCCGCAAGGACAGCACGTACGTGACCGTCTCCTGGAACGAGATGAGCCACAACAACAAGGCGTTCGGCATCGGCTGGACCGAGAACGTGCTGACCGACATCACGATCCACCACAACTGGATCCGCGAGACGGAACAGCGCAACCCCTCCACCGACAACTGCGCGCACGCGCACCTCTACAACAACTTCCTGGAGGACGTCCCCGGCACGGACATCGACTCCTCCTACGGCAACTACTCGCGCGGCGGCACCAGGATGGTCCTGGAGAACAGCTACTTCCAGGGCATGAGGAACCCGGTCATCAAGGACGCGACGGCGACGGTCGTCCAGCGCGGCAACGTCTTCTCGGGCACGTCGGGCCGCAACGAGAGCGGCGGTACGGCGTTCGACCCGAAGGCGTACTACGCCTACACGCTCGACAAGGCGGCGGACGTGCCGGCCCTGCTCAAGTCGGGCGCGGGCCCGCAGAGTTCCATCGGCACGACGACGACGTCGGCGGAGGCCACCACGCTCACCGTCGCCAAGGACGGCAGCGGCCAGTACAGGACGGTCCAGGCGGCCGTGAACGCCGTCCCCGCGAACAACGCCTCCCGCGTCGTCATCTCCATCGAGCCGGGCACGTACCGCGAGACGGTCAAGGTCCCCTCGAACAAGCCGCACGTCACCTTCCAGGGCACCGGCGGCAGCCGCAAGGACACGGTGATCGTCTACGACAACGCGGCGGGCACGCCGAAGCCGGACGGCTCGGGCACGTACGGCACCTCCGGCAGCGCCACGGTCGCCGTCGAGGCGGACGACTTCCAGGCCCGCAACCTGACCATCTCCAACGACTTCGACGAGGGCGCCAACCAGTCCCTCTCCGGCCACCAGGCGGTCGCCCTGCGCACGGCGGCCGACAAGGTCCTCCTCGACGGCGTGATCGTCGAGGGCGACCAGGACACGCTCCTGCTGGACACGGCCGCCAAGGACAAACTGGGCCGGGTCTACGTCACCAACTCCTACGTCATCGGGAACGTCGACTTCATCTTCGGCCGGGCGACCGCGGTGATCGACCGCTCGGTCATCACCCTGAAGAAGCGCTGGAACGGCACCTCCGCCGGCTACGTCACCGCCCCCAGCACGGCCGCGAACCGCAAGGGCATCCTCATCGCCAACTCTGCGGTGAACGGCGACGTCTCCGACCGCACCTTCCACCTGGGCCGCCCCTGGCACGCCGGCGGTGACGCCTCCCTGGACCCGCAGACCACGGTCCGCAACACCACCCTCAGCGCCGCGATCCGCACCACGCCCTGGACCGACATGAGCGGCTTCTCCTGGAAGGACGACCGCTTCGCCGAGTACCGGAACACGGGCGCGGGCGCGGGCTCGGCAAACAGCGACCGCCCCCACCTGACCGACGCCCAGGCAGCCGACCAGGAGATCGCGGACTGGCTGGCGGGCTGGACGCCCTCGGCGTCCTGAGCCCCTCGCGTGCGGTCCCACGCCTTCCCGGGCGTGGGACCGGACGCCTCAGTGGAAGCCGAGCATGCCGGGGGAGTCGATGTCGACCGTGACCACGCCGGGCGGGTACGCCTCTTCACGGTCCGTCAGCAGAATGGACATGCCCGTGAACTCCGGACGCGGCAGGGCGCAGTACAGGGCGTGACAGGTGTCCGCGCCGCCGTAACCGTCTCGGATCATGGTTCCGACACTGACCGCGGCGACGGTGCCGAGCTCGTCGACCACGACCGATGAGAAGGACAGCACACGCTGCGCCGCGCCCGCGTCCTCGGACTCCGCCTGCATCAGGCAGAGCGCCGGAATCCGGAGAAGGTCACCCGGAGTACGGGCCATGTTGCCCGCGAGGAGGTTCAACGTCTTGTGCCCGTCCGCGAGGGCGCGGGTGGCAGCCGTATCCAAGATGATCACGCAGCCGCACCCCGTGCCAGGCGAGCCTTCTCGGCAGCTAGCCGGTAGATGTTCCCGAGCACGTCAGGGGCCTGATCAAAATCCTCGTCGCTGATGTCGAGGCCGATGACCTCGCGCACGACCTGCCGGTCGGCCGCGACCCGTTCGGCGATCTGCTCCGCGGTGGGCTGCTCCGAGGCCAACTGCTCGACCAGTTGCCCGAGGGTCATGCCCCGCTCCTTCGCGACCTGGGCGAGGTGGTCGCGGGTCTGCCGGGACACCTGAATGGTGGTGTGCTCTGCCATAGTTTCACCATAGGCACACTTCGGTGGAGCGCGCAGGCCGATCTGATCACATCACCCGAAAGAGGGGTTTGTGGCACGCTTCCCCCATGTCGACACCACCGGACGGGCTGCCCGTCTACCGCGTACTGACCGGGCCCGACGACTCGGCCTTCTGCCGCCGGGTGAGCGAGGCGCTGGAGATGGGATACCTGCTGCACGAAGGGCCGTCGGTGACCTTCGACGGTGAGCGGGTGATCGTCGCGCAGGCGGTCGTGTGGCCCGGGTAGCGGCACGGGCACGCGTCGGGGCCGGTACGAGGCGGTGAACGCGCCTCGTACCGGCCCCGGCCGCCCGGAAGGTCAGCTCACGATCGTGATGCGGTCCGCCTTCGGCGGGGCGAGCGGGTTTGTCGCCGTCGAGTTGGCGGTCAGGTACTGCTCGAGGGCCGCCAGGTCGTCCTCGCCGACCAGGTCGTTCGTGCCCTGGCCCAGGGTCGGGAAGCCGTCGCCGCCGCCCGCGAGGAAGCTGTTCGTCGCGACGCGGTAGGTGGCGGACGGGTCGATGGGCGAGCCGTTGAGCCGGATCGAGTCCGTGGCGACGCGGTCCGCGCCCGTCTTCGTCAGGTCCAGGGTGTAGGTCAGCCCTGAGGAGATCTGGAGGATCTTCGGGGCCGCCTCGTTCGGGCCGCTGACCTGCTCCTTCAGGGCCTGGACGACCTGCGCGCCCGTGAAGTCCTGGAGGTTGACCGTGTTGGCGAACGGCTGGACGGTGAAGCCCTCGGCGAAGGTCACCACACCGTCGCCCTCCGCGCCGCCGGCCGCGTAGGTGAGCGACGCGCGGATGCCGCCGGGGTTCATCAGCGCCAGGTCGGTCTCCGCGTCCAGCGTCCGGCCGTACTCCAGCTGCGCGTCGGCGATCAGGTCGCCGAGCGGGGACTCCGTGCCGTCGCGCACGACGTCACCGGAGATGTAGCCGATCGGACGGTTGCCGATGGGGGCGGCGAGGGTGTTCCACTTGCCGATCAGCGCGGTCATGTCGGGCGCCTTGGGGACGTCCCGGGTGACCACGTGGTTCGCGGACTTCACGGCCGTACGGGCGATGTCACCCGTCGCGCGGTCGTAGGTCAGCGTGGTGTCCGTGTAGAGGCGGCCGAAGGACGCGGCCGAGGTGACCATGCGGGGCTTGCCCGCCGGGTCGGGGATGGTGCACACGTAGGCGTTGTGGGTGTGGCCGGTGACCAGCGCGTCCACCTGGGGCGTGATGTTCTTCGCGATGTCCGCGATCGGGCCGGAGATGCCGTCGCCGGCGCCCGGGGAGTCGCAGTCGTAGTTGTAGGAGGACGAGGCCGGGAAGCCGCCCTCGTGGATGAGCGCGACGATCGACTTCACGCCCTGGCGCTGGAGCACCTTGGCGTACTTGTTGATCGTCTCGACCTCGTCCTTGAAGGCGAGGCCCTTGACGCCCTCCGCCGAGACGATGTCCGGGGTGCCCTCCAGGGTCACGCCGATGAAGCCGACCTTGACGCCCCGCTGCTTCCACACCCAGTACGGCCTGAGGAGGGGCTTGCCGGTCTTCTCGTCCAGGACGTTCGCCGCCAGGTACGGGAAGTCGGCGCCCTTGAACTCCTTGTCGGTGTAACAGCCCTCGTCCGGGTGGCAGCCGCCGTTCTGGAGGCGGGCCAGCTCGGCCGCGCCCTCGTCGAACTCGTGGTTGCCGACGCTCGTCACGTCCAGATCGAGCTTGTTCAGCGCCTCGACGGTGGGCTCGTCGTGGAAGAGGCCCGAGATGAGCGGGGACGCGCCGACCATGTCGCCGCCGGCGGCGGTGATGGAGTAGCGGTTGCCCTTGCGCGCCTCGCGCAGATGGGTGGCGAGGTACTCCACACCGCCCGCGTCGACGGTCTTCGTCGTGCCGTCGGGCTGGAGTTCGGTGACCCGGCCCGAGGAGCCGGACGGCGGCTCCAGGTTGCCGTGCAGGTCGTTGAAGGACAGCAGCTGCACGTCCTGGTAGCGGCCGTGGTGGCCGTACGACGTGCCCTTGTCGCCGTGGCTGCCGTGGTTCTCGCCCGCGGTCGCCGACCCGGGCAGGGCGGCGGCGGCCAGCGCTCCGGCGGTGAGCACACCGGCGGCGGTCGCGAGGAGACGGTTGGTACGGCGTCTGCGGCGCTGGTGGTGCGCCGGGGATGTGGCTGGCATGCGCCCCCCTGAGGGTCCGAGTGGGTACCGGCGCAGCCTAGAGTCAACGCGCGTAGCGCGACAGGGTATTCAAGGTTACGGCCTGGTTTAGCTTTCGCCGACACCGTTGCCGTCCGTTTTGCGGCCGCCTCCCTTTAACCTCGTACGCATGACCAGCGACGACTTCGCACGGCCCGGCCGCCCCCGCTCGCTCCAGACGTATGCCGCGCTCGGCCCCGAACAGACCGAGACGGTGCTCGCCCTGCTCGCCGAGGCCGCCCGGACCGACGGACAGCAGGCGGTGTCCGAGCAGGGGCGGTTGCAGCTGCGCGGCGGGGAGCGGGACGGGGTCTCGCACCTGCTGCTCTCCGTCGACGACGAACTCGTCGGATACGCCCAGCTGGAGGACACCGATCCGGTGGAACCGCCCGCCGCCGAGCTGGTCGTGCACCCCTCCTACCGGGGCCACGGACACGGGCGGGCGCTCGGTTCGGCGCTGCTCGCCGCCTCCGGGAAGCGGCTGCGGGTGTGGGCGCACGGCGGCCACTCCGCCGCCCGGCACCTCGCGCAGGTCCTCGGGCTGACGCTGTTCCGGGAACTGCGGCAGATGCGGCGGCCGTTGGCCGGCCTCGACCTGCCCGACCCGGTGCTGCCGGAAGGCGTGACCGTGCGCACCTTCGTGCCGGGCCGGGACGACGCCGCCTGGCTCGCGGTGAACGCCGCCGCGTTCGCCCACCACCCCGAGCAGGGCGCCCTCACCCAGCGCGACCTCGACGACCGCAAGGCCGAGGCGTGGTTCGACCCCGAGGGGTTCTTCCTGGCGGAGAAGGACAGCCGGCTCGTCGGCTTCCACTGGACCAAGGTGCACGCGGCGGAGCGCCTCGGGGAGGTGTACGTCCTCGGGGTGAGCCCCGACGCCCAGGGCGGCGGCCTCGGCAAGTCCCTGACCACGATCGGGTTGCGGCACCTGGCGGCCCAAGGCCTGCCGACGGCCATGCTCTACGTCGACGCCGACAACAAGGCTGCGGTCTCCGTCTACGAGCGGCTGGGCTTCGTCACGCACGAGACGGACCTGATGTACCGGACGGAGACCTGAGCCCGCGGAGCCCGGCGCGCCGGGCCCGCTCCGTCGCGCACACCGCTCCCACGGCCAGCACCGCGCACAGCAGCAGCGTCCAGCGGTCGTGGGAGAGCGCCCACTTCGGGTCGTCGGGCGTCACGAACAGCGCCCAGCTCCCCGGACTGAACAGGGGCGCCAGGATCGCGGAGGCGAGCAGGAACCCGGCGACCGCCTGACCCGGCCGGGTGCCGTCCCCCCAACGGATCGCGAACGCCGACCCCGTCAGGGCGAGGGCGAGGACCGTGGCCGCCTCGACGGTGACGTCGGCGGCCGGGGGGCGCAGGGACCCGGGGACGAGGAGCAGGGCCGCCGTCCACCACAGGGCGGCGACCGGGGCGACGAGGGCGAGGCGCAGTCCGTGGCGGACTGCGCGCCGGGTGGGGACGACGGCCGTGGTGTGCCGGGCGGGGTCGTCCAGCAGGAAGGCCGCGCCCAGCGCGAAGGCCACCGCGGACGCCCTCAGGGCGGTCAGCGCGAGCCAGTCGGTCGCGCCGTCGCCCCACATCCTCGGGCCGGCGGCGAGCAGCAGGCCCAGGCCGCCCCCGACCGCGATCGTCCGCCAGGGCACGGTCCGTGCCACCGGCCGGACCAGCACCGCGCTCACCGCTCCCCCGCTCACAGGCACTCGTCCTCCCCCTCCGGGGCCTCCAGGCCCAGCACCCGGGCGACACGGTCCGTCGTCACCTTCGGGGCCGTCAGCTCGACCCAGTTGGCCCGCACCTTCGCGGCAGCCTCGTCCCGGGGCCGCTGGAGCAGCTCGCGCACCAGTTCCGTGTGTGCGGCGGTCATCCGGAGCGGCTCGGTCTGCGAGACGACGATCGCCGAGCCGGTGTCGCTGTCGTCGAGGCGGACACCCCGCAGGTCGGCCATCGGATCGGGGCGGTCGGCGAGGGCCAGCCACATCACGGTGACCATCCGGCCGTCGCACATGGCGCCGACCGTCTCCTCCTTCCCCGTGACCAGCACACCGGCCACGGCGGCGGCGAACTCCGGGACCCGGTTGCCGCCCCAGGACGTGCCGACGGTCACCTCGCCCGGGCGGGCGGAGGGGGCGAGCGCAGCGTCGCCGTCCAGACCGTAGCGCGCGTCGATCCGCTGCCGTACGACCAGCTGCCGGTCCTGCACGGCGGCGCCCACGAGGGACCGTACGTCGTCCACGACCTCGGCCCAGTCGTCGGTGCGCGGGCCCCATTCCGGGAAGGCGCAGTACGTCGTGCCGTCCCGTTCGGCGCACCGCTGCTCCTTCTCCGGGGTGACCGAGACCCGCGTACGCGCCTCGGTCGTCTCCTCCGGCACGCCCCGGGACTGGCCCACCACGCCCACCAGCGTCAGTGCCACCGCGCCGGCGACACCCACCCGGACGGTCCACAGCCGGGCGCCGCCGGAGAGCAGCACCGCCAACAGCGCCACGCTCAGCGCGAGGCCCGCGAGGTACAGGGCGTGCCAGGCGGCGGGGCGGCCGAGCAGGTCGGAGGGCAGGGTGAGGGAGCTGTTCTCACCGACCGACGGCATCAGCCACCGGGTCCAGCCGTCGCCTCCGGCCCCGGTGCTGAACATGGAGAAGAGAAGCAGGAAGACGATCAGCAGCGGGGCCGCGAGGGGCCCGGACACCAGCCGGGCCAGCAACACGCCGAACGCCCCGAGCAGCAGCACGGACATCGGCCCGACGAGGAGTTCGCCCGGCGATCCGTGCCCGACGGCGCCCGGCTTGAGCGCCTCCCAGGTGAACTGGCCGGCCACGCACACCGCAGCGAGGAGCGTCACCGGCACGACGGACAGCAGATGCGCGACCGTACGGCGCCAGGGCTGGACCACCAGCACGGCGAAGTGGCGGTCCGTATCGTGCCGGCGCGAACGCAGCACCGCGTGGTTGGCGCACAGCAGCACCGCGAGCCCGACGAGCAGCGGCCCGCCCTGGGTGGCCCGGTCGGCGTCCTGGAGCGCGGGGAAGCCGTCGAACGAGTCACGGGTGCGCCACACGATCCAGGCGAGGTACACCGCGAAGGCGATGAGGACGGGCACCCGCAGCAGCAGTCTGCGCGCCTCGAAACCGGCGAGGGCGAACACCGCCGACCGGGCCGCGCGGGGTGCGGCCGTCACGGCGGACGGGGCCGATGTCGTTCCGGTCATCGTGGTCATGCCGTCACCTCCGCGCCGGCGCCGTCGAGGGTGAGCAGGTAGCCGTCCTCCAGGGTGGGTTCGAGGAGGTCCGCGCCGGCGGGCGGGTCGCCCACGTTGCGGAAGGTGCCGAGTCCGGTGCGCCAGCCGGCCTTCGCGCCCGGGTCGCGTCCGTCGCTGCTCCACACCCGGCCGGCGGCCCGCGCGGTCAGCTCGGCGGGGGTGCCGTCGAAGCGGACGGTGCCGTCGGCCAGGACGACGACCCGGTGGCAGAGCATCGCCACGTCCTCGGTCTGGTGCGTGGACAGCAGCACCGTGCGGCCCTCACCGGCCCGTGCGATCAGCTCCCGGAACCGCATGCGCTGTTCCGGGTCGAGTCCGACGGTGGGCTCGTCGAGGACGAGGAACGCGGGATCGCCGACGAGCGCCGCCGCCAGCGCCACCCGCTGCCGCATCCCGCCGGACAGCTTGCGGATCCGCTTGCCGCGTACGTCGCCGAGGCCGGCCTCGTCGAGCACCCCGCGCACCTCGCGGTGGCGGGCGGCGCGGTCGGTGAGCTCCTTGAGGATCGCCACGTAGTCGACGAACTCGAAGGCGGTGAAGTCGGGGTGGAAGCCGGGCGTCTGCGGCAGATAGCCGAGCCGGCGCCGGACCTCCTGACGGCCGCGCGAGGTGCCCGGGTCGTGGCCGAGCACCGTGAAGGAGCCCCGGTCGGCCGGTACGGCGGTGGCGAGCACCCGCAGCAGCGTGGTCTTGCCCGCGCCGTTGGGCCCGAGCAGCCCGGTGACACCGGCGGACAACCGCAGCGACACGTCGTCGAGGGCGCGCGTACCGCCGTGACGGAGGCTCAGCCCGGAGGCGGAGACGGTGGGGGTCATACGTAACTCCCGTACAGGTGGAGGCGGTGGAGAGAGCCGGGGCGATCAAGCCGAACCCCCGGCAGAGAAGGCGCCGGAATGATCAGCCCGCCCTCCCGGCGGGGGAAGGGGAGCCGGGGTCGGCAGGCCCTGTTCGCCCCTTTCGGCGGAGAGCCGGGCGGCCGTCAGGGCGTGCTTCGGCTGTTGAGGTCGAAGCGGTCGCGGAGCAGGACGAGCAGGGCGGCGGCGAGTGCGGTGACCGCCGCCGACACGCCCTGCCCGGCCGCGGTGAACGGGGCGAGCGGGTCCTCCTCGCCTGCCCGGGCGGCGTCCGCCGTGAGCAGCAGCGCGATCCAGCCGCCGCCGACGAGGGACGGGGCGAGCACCGGGCCGAGTCTGGCGGTCAGCGCGAGGGCGGTCGCGGTGAGCGCGAGGGCGGGCAGCAGCCAGGTCAGGGCGCGCAGCCCGTACCCGGGCAGGGCGAGCGTGGCCAGCCCGTTGAGGCCGAGCCCGGCGCCGAGCGCCGCCACCGTGCGGATCATCAGCAGCCGGAAGCCGTGCGTCGGGGCGACGACCGCCATCTCGTACGTCGGGTCCAGCGCGGGCCCGTACGACAGGGCGACCCCGGCGAGCGGCAGCAGCGGTGCGAGGGCGAGGAAGAGGGTGGGCGAGCCGCCGGTGCCGTAGCCGGCGGTGACGGCCACCGTGAGCAGGAGGACGGCGGTGACCGCGCCCAGCCAGGAGCGGCGCAGCGCCGGGGTGGCGGCGAGCAGCCGCGCGGTGTGGTCGGCGATGCCGAGCCGCAGCAGCAGCGACTCCAGGAATCCGGGCCGGGGCGCGTCGAGTTCGGCGTCGAGCCGTTCCCATCCGCCGTCGAGGGCGACGGGGTCGCTCACGTCGGCGAGGACGGCCCGGCAGTGCGCGCAGGCGGTGAGGTGGGTGTCGGCCGACCACAGCAGGGGCGCCGGGAGGCCGCCGCGCGCGTAGGCCCGCAGGTCCTCCTCGGACACGTGCCAGCCGGTGCCGCCCCCGGACGTACCGCCCGTCGTTCCGTACGTCATGCCAGTGCCTCCCGGAGTTGCCTGCGGGCCCGCATCGCCCGCGTCTTGACCGTGCCCGGCGGGATGCCGAGCAGGACGGCGGCCTCACGGGTGGTCAGCCCGTCGACGACCGTCGCCTGGAGCACCGCGCGCAGTTCCGGCGACAGCCGGACCAGCGCACCGGCGAGGTCCCCGTGCTCCACCCCCGCGAGCACGCGGTCCTCCGCCGACGCCTCGTCCCGGTGCCGCAGCCGCGCCAGCGTCTGCCGCAGCCGGCCGCGCGCACCGGCGCCGCGCAGGGCGTCGACCAGCCGGCGGGAGGCGATCCGCCACAGCCAGCCGGCCGCGTCCCCGTCCTCCCGGTACCGCGCGCTCCCCCGCCACACCGCCAGGAACGTCTCCTGTACGACGTCGTCCACGATCCCCGCGTCGGCGCACCGGCCGCGCATCCGGGCGGTCAGCCACGGCGCGTACCGCCGGTACAGCTCCTCGAAGGCGCGCCGGTCCCCGTCCGCCGCGACGGCGCGCAGCAGCTCCCCGTCGCTTCTCGTTTCGCTCACGCCCCCTCATCGGACGACCCCCGCCGATCGGTTCACGGGATCGCGGTCGTCTTTCCCGGTTCTCCGGGGCCCTTCCGCGGCGGCGGACGCCGCGAGGCGGTGGGGTGCCCATGCACCCCACCGCCTCTTCGGGCCACCCCCCGACTCATGTGTTCAGGTTCATATCACCCCCCACAGGGCCGGGACGTTCGGCGGTTCCCAGCCCGGATAGGCGGTGTGGCCCTGGATGCACCGGTAGCGGACGCCGTCGTAGGTCACGATGTCGCCGGCCGCGTAGGTGGCGCCCAGTCGCCAGGTCGTCTCGCCGCCGCCGTCGCCGCTCACGGTGAGGGTGTAGGTGGTGGTGTGGGTGACCGAGCCCGTGCCCGTGAGGGTCAGGGTGTAGGTGCCGCTCACCGTGCCCGGCGCGACCTCGACGGTGGCGGTCGAGGACTGGCCCGAGGTCACCGAGCCCGGCGAGAAGGACACGCTCACCCCGGCCGGCGCGCCCGACGCCGACAGGCGCACGTTCTGCGGGTCGCCGCTGGTGGTGGCGGTGCGCACGGTGACCGTGGCGGAGGAGCCCGGGTCGACGGTGCCCGAGGCCGGGTCGGCGGAGATCGAGAAGTCGTCCGTCGGGGCGGGCGTGTCGCCGACGGCGGTCTTCCAGAGGGTGTACGCGACGCCGTCCGCGCTGCGGTTCAGGGCCGTGGCGCTGATGTTGGAGGTGGTGTCGCAGGCGGAGTGGTAGCACGGGTCGTAGGAAGCGCCCGCGGTGCCGCCCCACTTGGCGGCCTCGGCGGCGGACTTCCGCGCGGAGGCGCCGGTGGCGTAGCCGGAGGTGGGGATGCCGACCTGCTGGAAGGAGTAGTCGTCGGAGCGGCCCTGGCCCTCGACGTTCTCCTGGGGGGCGAGTCCGAGGGAGTCCCAGTACTCCTTCATCGGCCCGGAGGCCGCGGAGCCGAGGTTGTTGATGAAGTAGCCGCCGTTGACGGAGGCCACCATGTCGAAGTTGTAGTAGGCCTTGACGCGGGAGCGTTCGGTGGCGGAGAGCGTCCTGGCGTAGAAGTCGGAGCCGTTCAGGCCCTGCTCCTCGTCGGTCCACCAGGCGAAGCGGACCCGGTTCTTCATGGTGGGGTTCTGCTCGGCCAGGGTGAGCGCCGCCTCCAGGAGTACGGCGGATCCCGATCCGTTGTCGTTGATGCCGGGGCCCGCGGAGACGCCGTCGAGGTGGGCGCCGAACATGTAGACGCTGTTCGCGTCGCCCTCCGGCCACTCGGCGATCAGGTTGTCGCCCGCGCCGGCGGAGCAGCCGGAGGTGCAGGTCTGCTCGGTGACCGTGTAGCCGGCCGCCTGGAGCCTGCTCTTGACGTAGGCGAGGGAGGCGTCGTAACCGGTCCCGGTGGCGCGGCGGTTGCCGCCGTTCTGCGCGGCGATGCCCTGGAACTGCGTCAGGTGCGCCTGGACCCGGGCCACGTCCACGTCGGGCGGGGTGCCCGGTGTGGTGCCGCCGTCGACGGTGAGGACGTACTGGACGGTGTGGGACTTGCCGCCCGCGGTGCCCCGCACGGTGAGCGGGTAGGTTCCGGCGGCCGTGCCGGCCGTGGTGGAGACCCGCATGGTGGAGCTGTTGCCCGAGGTGACGGTGGCCGGGCTGAAGGTGACGTTCACACCCGGCGGGGCGCCGGTGGCGGTCAGCGAGATCTGCTGGGGGTCGCCGGAGACGGTGGTGGTGCCGACCGTGGCGGTGGCGGTGGCGCCGGCGTCGACGCTGCCGCTCGCCGGGCTGAGTGCCAGGGAGAAGTCGGTCTGCCGCGCGGTGCAGGTCGGGTCACCGCTCTGGGCGGGGACGTCGATGGCGGTCCAGGCGGCCTTCGTCGCGTCGAACAGGTCGCAGGACGCGTCCAGGTTCTTCGCCGCGGTGAGGGTTGCGGTGCGGTACCGCTTGTAGGTCATGCCGCTGGTCTTGAGCAGCATGCCGCCGTAGAAGATCCTTCCGGCGTTCTGGATGCCGATGCCGGTCACCTGGCTGCCGTCGCAGGTGGGGCTGGAGGGCTTGCCGCCACCGGGGCTGGAGCCCTCGGCCAGGAGGTAGAACCAGTGGTTCATGGGTCCGGCGGCCGCGTGCTCCTCGGTGTTGGGGATGGCGGCCGAGTAGCAGTCGGGGTCGTTGTTGACCAGCCGGGGGTTGTACATGTTGCGGATCGGGCCGCGGCCCTGGAGGTCGATCTCCTCACCGACGGTGTAGTCGGGGGTGTCGTACGGGGCCGGCTGGTTCGTGTACGCCTCGGTCAGGGCGCCCATGATGTCGCCGGTCGCCTCGCCGAGGCCGCTCTCGTGGCGGGCGCCGCCGGGGGTGTTGGAGTCCAGTCCGTGGCCGAACTCGTGGGCCACCACGTCCATTCCGGCGATCCACTTGCCGGCGCTGTTGTGGCCGATGGTGACAGTGGAGCCGTCCCAGTAGGCGTTGAGCTGGTTGAGGCCCACGCGCACCGGCCAGCTTCCGCCGTTGCCGTTGTGGCCGTTGCGGCCGAGCCAGTCGTCGAGCATGTTCCACTGCTGCTGCGCCGCGAACATGACGTCGACGCAGCCGGTCTCCTTGCTGGAGGCGTTGCCGGTGCCCCAGTCGTCGTCCGTGCCGGTGAAGAGGCCGCCGCTGTAGTCCGAGCACTGGAGTCCGGGGCGGGTGGCGTCACGCAGCGCGTAGCCGCTGCCCGAGCGGGAGGTGTCGATGGTCAGCGGATCGGGGCCGTTCCACTCGCTGTGGCCGGTGCCCGCCCGTACGTCGTCGTAGCTGTCGACGACCTTGCCGGTGCGGGCGTCCACGAAGACGTGGAGCCGGCTGGGCTCCTCGTCCTCGGTGGTGCCGAGGAGCACGGTCTCCCAGGCGAGGGTCTGGACGTCGTCCTTGACGTGGACCACGAGCCGTCGCGAGTCGGTCTTCTCGACCGAGGCGAGTTCGGCGCGGCTGGTCCGCTCCGCCTTCTCCGCCTTGATCCGGGCCTCGGTGGGGACCGCGATGGCGGTCTCGGTGGCGGACTGGACGGCGCGGACCCGGCCCTCGCCGTCGGCGAGGACGACGGCGTCGCCGCCCACCACCGGCAGCCCGTGGTAAGTGCGTTCGTAGGCGACGGAGTACAGGTCCTTGCCGCCCCACGGGGTGACCTGCCGGCGGTCGTACTGCTCTTCCTCGCCGCCGCTGGTCAGGGCGTCGAGGCCGCTGCGCACGGCCCGGTCGGCGGCGGCGACGGCCTTCTCGACGGGGGTGGGTTCGTCGGGGGCGGCGGCGGGTGCGGTTCCCGGCGCGGCGGACGCGAGGGAGGCCGGTACCGACACCCCCCCGATGGCCAGGGCCAGGGACACCCCGGCCATCGCGGTTCTTCTGAGCATCGTGGCTCCTTGTGAGAGGTGGGGAGGCTCACTGGGCCGCCCCGTCCCCTGGCACGCCTGTACGGGCGGCCCCGGGACGTGGCGGCACACCCGCTCGACCGGCTGACGCTTACATGTCATGTCGCGGGCTGGCGGAACCCTCACACCGCTCCGTGCCGGAATCAACGGCCGTACGGAGGTGGTCCAGACCTGTCAAAATCCGTCAAGTGGCGGCGGGGCGGGCCGCTTTACTTCCGCGCGGCCACTTCTGCCACCCCCGCGCGGCCACTTCTGCCACTTCCGCGCGGCCACTCCCGCCACCCCGCACGGTCACTCCCGCACGTCCAGCAGCCGCTCCCGGTACTCCCTGACCTCCGGAAGGTCGCGCCACCGCCCGTCGAGGCGGCTGTGCAGCCCGCGCAGCTCCGCGCCGACCATCGACTCCCGGGAACGCACGGCCTCCTCCAGCACCTCACCGGCCAGGTCGACGGCCGCCGCGGGGTCGCCGGCGCAGGCCCAGCAGTCCGCCAGGCGCAGGGTGAGCAGCAGGCGGGTGGCCCGCATCTGCGGCGGCACCTGGGCGCACGACCGCGCGGTGGCGGCGACCGCCCGCCGGGCCGCCGCGCGGTCACCGGTGGCCACGGCGAGGTCGCGCAGGGCCCCGCCGATCGCGGAGTCGACCCGCATCTCGCCCTCGGTCCCGGCCAGCCAGGGCGCTTCGAGGAGGTCCCGTCCGTCGAGGCGGGCGAACTTCCGCCGGGCCGACGCGACATGGCGGCGGCACTCCGCGGCGTCGCCGGCGAGGGCATGAGCGCGGGCCTGGTAGAGGCCGGACAGGGTGGCCGTCCACCGCCGCCGGGCGTCCACCGCGCCGATGCCCGCCGCGTACGCGAGCATCGACCCGGCGTCCCCGTCGAGCCGGACCAGGGTGCACATGTCGCTGAGCAGGGTGGCCCGGGCCGGGACGTCCCGGACGGCGTCCGCCCAGCGCAGTCCGTGACCGAACCAGGCCATGGCGACGCCGCTCTGCCCGCGCTCCATCCGCAGCCGCCCGGCGACCTGCGCGTACTGCGCGGCCAGCCGCAACTGCCCGTAGGGCAGCCGGCCGGCGGCGCCGATCTCGGCGGCCCACCGCGCCACGACCCGCGCCAGCCCCTCGACGGCGGCCACCCGGCCGCCGGTGGCCCGCTGGAACGCCTCCCTGATCAGGCAGGCCAGCACGGCGGTGAGCCCGTGCAGCAGCTCCGGCTCCGCGTACGCCGTGCCGGTGTGCGGCACCGCGCTGTCCAGCAGCGCCGGTAACTCACCCCGGTCGGGCACCGCGCACCCCGCGTTGCCGTGCAGCGGGCACGCGAGCCCCTCGGCTGGCAGCCGCGACGGCCACAGCCCGGGGTCCGGCGCCTCAGGACCGGCCGTGAGGTCCGCGCCGGGCAGCGGGGCGAACAGCGTGGGGTCCGCCGGGAAGCCCGGCCGGTACGGCACCGCGCGCGGCGCCGCGACGGCGGCGGCCAGTTCGCCGTCGGTCTCCAGGACGGCGTCGAGCCGGCGCACCAGCCCGACGGGCGGCTCGCGCAGACCGGCCTCCAACTTGCTGACGAGGGAATGGTGGTAGCCCACCCGCAGACCGAGCTGGAGCTGGGTCAGCCCGGCCGCCCTGCGCAGGGAGCGCAACAGCCGCCCGAACTCCGCCCACCGCGCTTCGTCCGCTCCGCCCGTCATGACCTCTCCCCCAGTCGCGGCTTCCGCCTCCCGACAGGACAGAGGGGGACGGCGCGCCGCGTCAATGAAGTGGCGCGTTTGACTTTTCCGGATCACTTGCACCACCCTTTCACTACTCAATTAGTGAAAGGGTGGTTGTCGAGTGGTCGACTACCGGATCGACCGGCGCAGCGGCGTGGCCACCTACGTCCAGATCGTGCAGCAGACCAAACAGGCCCTGCGCCTGGGCCTGCTGGAGCCCGGCGACAAGCTGCCCACGGCCCGCGAGGTCGTCGAGGCCACCGCCGTGAACCCCAACACCGTGCTGAAGGCCTACCGCGAGCTGGAACGCGAGGGCCTGGTGGAGGCCCGGCGCGGCCTCGGCACCTTCGTACGGCGCTCCCTGGGCGCCGCCCCCGCCGACTCCCCGCTGCGCGCGGAGCTGGAGGACTGGGCGGCGCGGGCCCGTGCGGCCGGCCTGGAGCGGGAGGACGTGGCCGCGCTCTTCACCGCAGTACTCGAAACCCACTACCCGGCGCGAACGCCGGACCCCGCACATCCGAAGACCTCTCAGGGAGACCCGTCATGACCGTCCCGGCCATCGAGGCGGACGCGCTCGGCAAGCGCTTCGGCCGGCGTGCCGCGTGGGCGCTGCGCGACTGTTCCTTCCGGCTGCCCACCGGCCGCGTCTGCGCCGTCGTCGGCCCCAACGGCGCGGGCAAGTCCACGCTGCTCGCGATCGCCGCCGGGCTGCTCGCCCCCACCGACGGCACGATCACCGTCCTCGGCACCGACCCGGCGTCGGCCCGCCCCCGGGTGGGCTTCGTCGACCAGGACAAGCCGCTGTACCCGCAGCTCACGGTCGACGAGACGCTGCGCATGGGCGCCGATCTGAACCCCGGCCGCTGGGACGCGGACACCGCGCGGCGGATCGTGGCCGGCGGCGACCTGGACCCGGGCAAGCGGATCCGCGCCCTCTCCGGTGGCCAGCGCACCCGCGTGGCCCTCGCGCTCGCCCTCGCCAAGCGGCCCGAACTGCTGCTCCTGGACGAGCCGATGGCCGACCTCGACCCGCTGGCCCGGCACGAGCTGATGGGCGTACTGATGGGGCAGGCCGCCGCGCACGGCACGACGATCGTGATGTCCTCGCACGTCGTCGCCGAGCTGGAGGACTCCTGTGACCACCTGCTGCTGGTCGGCGGCGGCCGGGTCCGCCTGGCCGGCGAGATCGACGACCTGCTGGCCGCCCACACCCGCGTCTCCGCCCCGGCGGCGACCGACCTGGCCCCGCACGACGTCGTGGAGTCCCGCACCACCGGCCGCCAGGTCAGCGCGCTGATCCGCCCGTCCGGCCCGCTGCCCGGCGACTGGAGCACCGGTGCGCCGTCCCTGGAGGAGCTCGTCCTGTCCTACCTGCGCAACCCCGAGGCCCTCACCCCGGCCGACACCCTGGAGGCCGCCGTATGACCGCCACCCTGACCGCCCCGGCCACCACCGACCGCCCCGCACCCTCGCCCCGGCAGCTGCGCTGGCTGTACCGGTTGCACCGCCCGGCCCTCCTCACCGGCGCGGCGATCACGCTGCTGCTCGGCGCGGCCCTGCTGTGGCTCGGCGGCCCGCTCACCGACGCCTCGGCGGCGGCCTGGAAGGAGTACAACGCCTGCGGCTTCAGCCCGACCTGCGCCTACGACCAGAGCTCGATCCTGCTCTACAAGGACGTCTACAACTACACGACCTTCGCCGTGCTCGCCGTGCCGTTCCTGGTCGCCGCCTGGGCCGGCGGCTCGCTGACCGGCCGTGAGATGGAGTCCGGCACGGCCCGCCTCGCCTGGACCCAGAGTGTCTCCCCGGCCCGCTGGCTGGCCTCCCGGCTCGCCTTCCCGGCCGTGCTGACCGCCGCCGCGACCGGTCTGCTGGTCTGGCTGCACCGCCTGGCCTGGACGGCGGCCGACGGCCGCGTCGACACCGCCCTGTCGTGGGACCACTTCCCCACGTTCTACGCCAACGGCACCGTCCCGGTGGCCCTGGCCCTTGCCGGACTGGCCGTGGGCGTCCTCACGGGGCTGCTGCTGCGCCGTGCGATGGCCGCGCTCGCCACGGCCGCCGTCGTGCTCGGGGCGCTGTGGGCGGCCGTCCACGCCGCCCTGCCGCATCTGTGGCCCGCGGTCACCGAGGTCAGCAGGCTGGGGGAGGGCCCGCTCGGGTCGGGCATCTGGGTCGGCGAGGGCATCCTGACCGCCGACGGCGACCGGCTGGCCGCTCCCTGCCTCAGCGGCGGGATACCCGGGTGCGGCTCGACCCTGGCCGACCTGGGCGCCGTCAGCTTCTACCGCGACTTCCACCCCGCCGCCCACTACTGGCCGCTCCAGCTGGTCGCCTCCGGCGCCCTGCTCCTCGTCGCCGTCCTGGCGGCCCTGACCGCCTTCCGGCTGCTGCGCCACCGCACCGGAAAGACCACCGGATGAACGGCACGCCCACGCCGGCCCGACCCCGGCCGGCACCGCACGCACACCGCACGGTGCCGCACACACACCGCACGGCCTGACCCGCACGCCCGTACGTCCCTCCCGGTGAAGGACGCCGCCGGCGAATCCGTCAGACCGCTCCCGGACGCGGGCCCCGAGGCCACACCGGAAGCGAACCCGCTGGCGGCGGGCCGCTCCGACTGGCCGCTCCGGCAGGCCGCCCCGGTGGGACACCCCGGCCCACCCGGCGGGGCATCCGCTCCCGTCGGCGTCCCGCCGCTGGGTCCGCCGCGCGGCGTCCGGCGGCGGGAGGGGGCGTACGGGGCTCCCCGTACCGGGGGCCGTACGTCTCCCGTGAGCCGCCGCCCGATATCCCGGACGTCATGTCTCCGTAACCATCGATTCAGACAGGCTTGCGACGCTCGGCCAATGAATCCCGCCGTGCCAGAGGCTTCGCCGCCCCGAAGGGTGAACGGGGGGAACGGGAACGCCTCAGGGCCACCACCGCTCCCACCCGCGTTTTCCGACGCGCCCGTGACGCCGGTGGCGCGGAACAATGGGGCCATGAGCCAGCCCAGCACCCAGGCACAGGTACAGCACCCGCAGCCCTCCGTGGGCTCCATCGCCGCCCACCGCCCGCACACCGTGGCCGGATCCGTCTCCGACCTGGATCCCGACATCGACGCGGACCTCGACGGTTACGAGGAATCGCCGGCCGACGGCGCCACCCCGCTCCCGCAGGGCCGTTTCCTCGACCGGGAACGAAGCTGGCTCGCGTTCAACGAGCGCGTCCTCGAACTCGCCGAGGATCCCGACACCCCGCTGCTGGAGCGCGCCAACTTCCTCGCGATCTTCGCCAGCAACCTGGACGAGTTCTTCATGGTCCGCGTGGCCGGACTGAAGCGCCGTATCGCCACCGGTGTCGCCACCCGCTCCGCCTCCGGTCTCCAGCCGCGCGAGGTGCTGGAGATGATCTGGGCCCGCTCCCGCGAGCTGATGGCCCGGCACGCCGCCTGCTACCACGAGGACGTCGCCCCCGCGCTCGCGGAGCAGGGCATCCACCTGGTCCGCTGGAACGAGCTGGCGGAGAAGGAGCAGGCCCGCCTGTTCACCCTCTTCCGGCACCAGATCTTCCCGGTCCTCACCCCGCTCGCGGTCGACCCCGCGCATCCCTTCCCGTACATCTCGGGCCTGTCGCTGAACCTGGCCGTGGTCGTACGCAACCCGGTCACCGGCCACAAGCACTTCGCGCGGGTCAAGGTGCCGCCGCTGCTGTCCCGCTTCCTGGAGAGCTCCCCCGGCCGGTACGTCCCCATCGAGGACGTCATCGCCGCGCACCTGGAGGAGCTGTTCCCGGGCATGGAGGTGCTGGAGCACCACGCCTTCCGGCTCACCCGCAACGAGGACCTGGAGGTCGAGGAGGACGACGCGGAGAACCTGCTCCAGGCGCTGGAGAAGGAGCTCATGCGGCGCCGCTTCGGGCCGCCGGTGCGCCTCGAGGTCGAGGAGTCCATCGACCGTGACGTGCTGGACCTGCTGGTGCGCGAACTGAAGGTCGGCGAGGCGGAGGTGTACCCGCTGCCGGGCCCGCTCGACCTCACCGGTCTCTTCCGCATCCACGGCCTGGACCGGCCCGAGCTGAAGTACCCGAAGTTCATCGCCGGCACGCACCGCGACCTGGCGGAGGTCGAATCGGCGTCCCAGCCCGACGTCTTCGCCGCCCTGCGCAGCCGGGACGTGCTGCTGCACCATCCGTACGACTCGTTCTCCACGTCGGTGCAGGCGTTCCTGCAGCAGGCCGCCGAGGACCCCGACGTGCTGGCCATCAAGCAGACGCTGTACCGCACTTCGGGCGACTCCCCCATAGTCGACGCGCTGATCGACGCCGCCGAGGCCGGCAAGCAGGTGCTGGTCCTGGTCGAGATCAAGGCGCGTTTCGACGAGCACGCGAACATCAAGTGGGCGCGCAAGCTGGAGGAGGCCGGCTGCCACGTCGTGTACGGCCTGGTCGGTCTGAAGACCCACTGCAAGCTGTCCCTGGTGGTCCGTCAGGAGGGCGAGACGCTACGGCGTTACAGCCATGTCGGCACCGGCAACTACCACCCGAAGACGGCCCGCCTCTACGAGGACCTCGGGCTGCTCACCGCCGACCCGCAGGTCGGAGCGGACCTCTCCGACCTGTTCAACCGGCTCTCCGGCTACTCCCGCCGCGAGACCTACCGGCGCCTCCTCGTCGCCCCCAAGTCCCTGCGGGACGGCCTGGTCTCCCGCATCGACAAGGAGGCCCAGCACCACCGCGCCGGGCGGCCCGCCTACGTCCGCATCAAGGTCAACTCGATGGTCGACGAGGCCGTCATCGACGCCTGCTACCGGGCGTCGCAGGCGGGCGTCCCGGTGGACATCTGGGTGCGCGGCATCTGCGCGATCCGGCCGGGCGTGGCGGGCCTGTCGGAGAACGTGCGGGTACGGTCCGTCCTCGGCCGCTTCCTCGAACACTCCCGGGTCTTCGCCTTCGGCAACGGCGGCGAGCCCGAGGTGTGGTTCGGCAGCGCGGACATGATGCACCGCAACCTCGACCGCCGTATAGAGGCGCTGGTACGGGTCACCGACCCCGCTCACCGGGCGGCTCTGAACCGGCTGCTGGAGACCGGCATGTCGGACACCACCCAGTCCTGGCACCTCGCCGCGGACGGCGAGTGGACCCGGCACGCGACGGACGCGGACGGCCAGCCCCTGCGCAACGTCCAGGAGATGCTCATAGACGCCCGGAGGCGCCGGCGTGGCACAGCTACACCCTGACCCGACGGACCCCACGGCCCTGGCCGGCTATCTGCGGGCCCAGGCGACCGAGTTCCTCCGCGCGCTGCGCCTCCACCGGGAGACCGGTGCGGGCGCGGCGGCGTCGGAGGGTTCCGTCGAGGCGGCCCGCGCGCTGCGCCGCGCGGCCCGCCGCGTCAGCTCGAGCCTGCACACCTTCCAGCCGGTCCTGGACCCCGACTGGTCGGAGGCGATGCGCCCCGAACTGGCCTGGGTCTCCGCCACCCTGGCCCTGGAGCACACCTACACCTCCCGCCTGAACCAACTCCTCCAGGCCCTCCACCGCCTGTCGGGCGCTCTGCCCGTTCCCCAGCCTGCGGACACCACACGTCCGCAGCCTGCGGGCAGTCGTGCCGCCGGGGCGGCACGGGTGGGCGCTGGGGGTACCCCCTCTGGGGGAGGCACCTCGTCGGCGCCGAGCAGCGCAACCCCGCCCCCCGCCCCCCTGGCACCGGAAGCGACCCACACCGACCCCGGTCGTCACAGCAGCAAGGGTGCAACCGGCGTCCTCTCCAAATCAGCCAACGGCACCGTCATCCCCGCCCCCGACCGAGGCAACCTCACCGTAGGCGCCGCCAAGGCCGGCGCCTTGCTGGACCGCCAACTGACCCTGGCCCGCACCCGAGCCCACTCCACCGCCCTCCAGGCACTGGGTTCCTCCCGCTTCCACGCGATCGCCGACAAGGTGGCCGTACTCGCCAGCGAGGTCCCCCTGTCCCCGGCGGCAGCCGGCGCCGACCTCCGCCCGCTCGCCGACGCCGCGCGCGAGCGGCTCGCCGACGCCGTCGCCGCGCTGCCCCTGCTCACCGCGGGCAGCCCGTACAACGCCGAGGCGCTGATCCACGGGCTCTCCCCGGACCCCGCCCCGCACCCGCAGGACGCCCCCTGGCACCAGGTCCGCCTCCTCCTGCGCCTGCACCGCTACGCCCTGGAGGTCCTCCACGCCGGCCCGGACCCGGCCCTCCTCGCCGCCGGCGAGGCACTGGACCGGCACCGCGACGCCTCCGAGGCCGCGGCAGCCGCCGCGCAGGCGGCTCGCACCCCGCGGATCGCCCCGGCCACGGCGTACGCGCTGGGCGTGCTCCACGCCGACCAGCGGCATGAGGTGGAGGCGGCGCGGTACGCGTTCCAGCGGGCCTGGCGGAAGGAAGCCGCCGGCACGTTATAGACAGGGAGGCACCCGGTGAGCACCCCGCGCTCCGCGCACGGACACGCGCACGCGCCGCACCGCACCCTCACCGTCCAGGCCGCCGGCTGCGTCCTGTGGCGCCGTTCCCCCGTGACCGGCGAGCTCGAGCTCTGTCTCGTACACCGGCCGAAGTACGACGACTGGTCCTGGCCCAAGGGCAAGCTCAAGCGCGGCGAGGACCCGCTGGCCGGCGCCCTGCGCGAGGTCGCCGAGGAGACGGGCCACACCGCCGTCCCGGCCGCCGAGCTCCCCAGCGCGCACTACCTGGCCAGAGGCCGCCCGAAGCGGGTCCGCTACTGGGCGGCCGAAGCCGTCTCCGGCGCGTTCGCCCCGAACGACGAGGTCGACCGCGTCCTCTGGCTCCCCCCGGACGCCGCCCGCGCCCGCCTCACCGAGCCCGGGGACGCCGACCTGGTGGACGCCCTCCTCGCCACCCTCCGCCCGGAACGGTGAGTGTCCCGTTCCCGCCCGGTATCCCCCCGTGTCCTCGACGTAAGCGTTCCGTGACCTCACCGCACCGTCCCCAGGGGTTCACCGCACGTTCATGTACGCCAATCGGCTGCTTCACCTGTTCTGCCTAATTTCGGCCTTACGCGATGCGGATCGCCCGAAGAGATGGATGGGTGACCGTGTCACCCACACTTCGCACGCCGCCGAATTCAGGACGGCGGCACTGGAAGGGACTCAAGTGAAGCTTCAGCGCAAGAACCGGCGGGCCCTCGCTCTCGGCGCTCTCGCCGTCTCCGGCGCCCTGGCCCTCACGGCGTGCGGCTCCGACGACACCGGCAACAGCAACGGCGGCGACGCCTCCGCCACCGCGCAGGCCGGCAACATCGACTGCGGCGACGCCAAGGGCCAGCTCCAGGCCTCCGGCTCTTCCGCCCAGAAGAACGCCATCGACGCCTGGGTCAAGCAGTACGCCGCGGCGTGCAAGGGCGTGCAGGTCAACTACAACCCGACCGGTTCGGGCGCCGGCATCACGGCCTTCACCCAGGGCCAGACCGCGTTCGCCGGTTCGGACTCCGCGCTGAAGCCCGAGGAGATCGAGGCCTCGAAGAAGATCTGCTCCGGCGGCCAGGGCATCGACCTGCCGATGGTCGGCGGCCCGATCGCCGTCGGCTTCAACGTTCCGGGTGTCGACAGCCTCGTCCTGGACGCGTCGACCCTCGCCAAGATCTTCGACAGCAAGATCACCAACTGGAACGACGAGGCGATCGCGAAGCTCAACCCCGACGCCGAGCTCCCCGACCTGAAGATCCAGGCCTTCCACCGCTCCGACGAGTCCGGCACCACGGACAACTTCACCAAGTACCTGAAGGCCGCCGCGCCCGACGACTGGAAGTACGAGGGCGGCAAGGCCTGGCAGGCGAAGGGCGGCCAGTCCGCTCCGCAGTCCGCCGGTGTCGCCCAGCAGGTGAAGCAGACCTCGGGCGCGATCTCCTACATGGAGCTGTCCTACGCCAAGGACGGCATGAAGACCGTCTCCCTCAAGACCGAAGCCGCCGAGCCGGTCGAGGCCACCATCGAGAACGCCACCGCCGCCATCGGCGCCGCCAAGGTCGTCGGCACCGGCAAGGACCTCGCGCTGGAGCTGGACTACACCCCGGAGGCCGACGGCGCCTACCCGCTCGTCCTCGTGACGTACGAGATCGTCTGCGACAAGGGCAACAAGGCGGAGACCCTCCCCACCACCAAGTCCTTCCTGAACTACATGGCTTCCGAGGACGGCCAGGCCCTGCTGGCCGACGCGGGCTACGCCCCGATGCCCGAGGAGATCATCACCAAGGTCCGCGAGACCATCTCGAGCCTCGCCTGACCCGAGTGTGCGGACCGGCCCCGATCACGGTGCCGGTCCGCACCGTCCGGTGCACCGCCAACAGGAGCCCCCGGAGCACGGCGGCTCCGACCGAGCCGCCCGACCCGGCGGCTCCGCAGACCGGAGAACCCGATGGACATCACCACACAGAAACCCGCCGCTCCCCCCGCACCCGGACCGGCCGCGCCCGAGGACAAGCGCGCCACGCGCGGCGCCACCCGCCCCGGTGACCGGATATTCCTCGGGTTCTCCCGCGGATCCGGCATCTTCGTCCTGGTCCTGATGGCCGCCATCGCGGCCTTCCTCACCTACCGCGCCTCGCTGGCCATCAGCAAGGACGAAGCCAACTTCTTCACGTCCTTCGAGTGGAACCCCACCGGCGTCCCGCCGGAGTTCGGCATCGCCGTCCTGGCCTTCGGCACCATCGTGTCGTCGATCATCGCCATGGCCATCGCCGTCCCGATCTCGGTCGGCATCGCCCTGTTCATCACGCACTACGCCCCCCGCCGGCTCGGCGGCACCGTCGCGTACGTGATCGACCTGCTCGCCGCCGTCCCGTCCATCGTCTACGGCCTGTGGGGCGCCATCGTCCTGGTGCCGCACATGGACGGCCTCTACGGCTGGCTCGACGACTACCTCGGCTGGACCGGCCTCTTCGCGTGGGAGGGCGGCCCCGCGCGGTCGCTGCTCACCGTCGGCATCCTGCTCGCCCTGATGATCCTGCCGATCATCACCAACGTCAGCCGCGAGGTCTTCCGCCAGGTCCCGCGCATGCACGAGGAGGCGGCCCTGGCCCTCGGCGCCACGCGCTGGGAGGTCATCCGCATGTCGGTGCTGCCCTTCGGCCGCTCCGGCGTCATCTCCGCCTCGATGCTGGGTCTCGGCCGCGCGCTCGGCGAGACGATGGCCGTGGCCATGGTGCTCTCGCCGTCCTTCGACATCAGCGCCAGCCTGCTCGACGCGGGCGGCGGCACCTTCGCCCAGAACATCGCCAGCAAGTTCAACGAGGCCACCGTGATGGGCCAGGACGCGCTGATCGCCTCCGGCATGGTGCTCTTCGTCATCACCCTGCTGGTCAACGGCGCGGCCCGCCTGATCATCGCCCGCCGCAAGGAGTACTCGGGGGCCAACGCATGAGCAACGCGACTCTTTCCGCCAAGCGCAGCTCCCTGCGCGGCGCGACCCTGCCCAAGTGGTTCCCCTGGGCGGTCGCCGCCGGCTCCCTCGCCCTGGGCTACGGCATCAGTGCCGCGGCCGGCCTGGACAGCGACATCCAGTGGGCCCTGATCGCCGCGGTCCTCTTCGTCGTCGGCTCCTACGCCGTCTCCGCGAAGATCGAGGGCAGCCGCCAGGCCAAGGACCGCACCGCGACCAGCCTGGTCTGGGTCGCCTTCCTGCTGGCCGTGACCCCGCTGGCCTCCCTCCTGTGGGAGACGGTCGAGCGCGGCGTGAAGGTCCTCGACGTCTTCTTCCTCACCCATTCGATGGGCGTGGTCGCCGACGCCGAGCCCGGCGGCGGCATCTACCACGCCATGCTCGGCACCCTGGAACAGGTCGGCCTCGCCGCCCTGATCTCCGTGCCGGTCGGTGTGCTCACCGCGATCTACCTGGTCGAGTACGGGCGCGGCAGGCTCGCCAAGGCCGTCACCTTCTTCGTCGACGTCATGACGGGCATCCCGTCGATCGTCGCGGGTCTGTTCATCCTGAGCCTGTGGGTCCTCATCCTGAAGATGGGCCCGTCCGGCTTCGCCGGCTCGCTGGCCCTGTCGATCCTGATGATCCCGGTCGTCGTCCGCTCCACCGAGGAGATGCTCAAGCTCGTCCCGAACGAGCTGCGCGAGGCGTCCCTGGCTCTCGGCGTGCCGAAGTGGCGCACGATCCTGAAGGTGGTCCTGCCGACGTCGATCGGCGGCATCATCACGGGCGTGATGCTCGCGATCGCCCGCATCACCGGCGAGACGGCCCCCGTGCTGCTGCTGGTCTGGGGCACGGACTTCATCAACGCCAACCCGTTCCAGGACCCGCAGGAATCGCTGCCGATGTACATCTACCTGCAGTTCGGCGCCGGTTCCGACGCCTCGCACGACCGTGCCTGGGCGGCGGCCCTGACGCTCATCGCGTTCATCATGATCCTCAACCTCGTGGCCCGCGGCATCGCCCGCTGGAAGGCCCCGAAGACCGGTCGCTAAGGCCCTCCCGGACCCGAAAGAAGAAGTGATACCCATGGCCAAGCGCATCGACGTCAGCGGCCTCAACGCCTACTACGGCTCCTTCCTGGCCATCGAGGACATCTCGATGACCGTCGAACCCCGCTCGGTGACCGCCTTCATCGGCCCGTCCGGCTGCGGCAAGTCCACCTTCCTGCGCACGCTCAACCGCATGCACGAGGTGACGCCCGGCGGCCGGGTCGACGGCAAGGTCATGCTCGACGACGAGAACCTGTACGGCGCCGGCATCGACCCGGTGGCGGTACGGCGTGAGGTCGGCATGGTCTTCCAGCGCCCGAACCCGTTCCCCACGATGTCGGTGTACGACAACGTGGCGGCGGGCCTGCGCCTGAACGGCAAGTACAAGAAGTCCCAGCTCGACGACATCGTCGAGAAGTCCCTCAAGGGCGCGAACCTCTGGAACGAGGTCAAGGACCGCCTGAACAAGCCGGGCTCGGGCCTCTCCGGCGGTCAGCAGCAGCGCCTGTGCATCGCGCGGGCGATCGCGGTGGAGCCGAACGTCCTCCTCATGGACGAGCCCTGCTCCGCCCTGGACCCGATCTCCACCCTCGCCATCGAGGACCTGATCGGCGAGCTGAAGGAGCAGTTCACGATCGTCATCGTGACGCACAACATGCAGCAGGCGGCCCGCGTCTCCGACCGCACCGCCTTCTTCAACCTGGCGGCCGTCGGCCAGCCCGGCAAGCTGATCGAGATCGACGACACGGAACGCATCTTCTCCAACCCGTCGGTCCAGGCCACGGAGGACTACATCTCCGGCCGCTTCGGCTGACCACTGCCCCTCGCGGTGCTGCATGGCGGTGCCACCGCGAGGCACAAAAGGGCCCGCCCCCGGCTCCCGGGGGCGGGCCCTTCCACGTACCTGCACACCTGCGGGCATCACTGCCACGTCACTGCGGGCACCCTCGCCGCCCAACTGCGGGCAGTCGTGCCGCTGGGGCGGCACGGGTGGGCACGGCGGCACCCCGCAAACGCCGGGCTGCGAAACGACCTCCGCCCGGCACCAACACCGAGCACCGGCCGGCCCGGCTACAGCACAGCCAGATTCACCAGCCCGAACGACAACGCAGCCACAACAGCCGCCGCCGGCATGGTGATGAACCACCCGAGAACAATGTTCTTGGCCACCCCCCACCGCACGGCATTGACCCGCTTCGTCGCCCCCACACCCATGATCGCCGAAGTGATCACATGCGTAGTGGAGATCGGCGCGTGAAACAGGAACGCCGACCCGAACATGATCGACGCACCAGTCGTCTCCGCGGCGAACCCCTGAGGCGGATCAAGCTCAATGATCTTCCGCCCCAACGTCCGCATGATGCGCCACCCACCCGCGTACGTCCCCGCGGACAACATCACCGCACAAGCGATCTTCACCCACACCGGAATCGGATCGCCGTAATCCTCGACATCCGCGATGACCAGCGCCATCACCACGATGCCCATCGTCTTCTGCGCGTCCTGCAGACCGTGCCCGAGGGCCATCCCCGCCGCGGAAACCGTCTGCGCGATCCGGAACCCCCGCTTGGCCTTGTGCGGATTGGCCCGCCGGAAGATCCACAGGATCACGGTCATCACCAGATAACCGGCGAGCAGACCGACGACCGGCGACACGAACATCGGGATGACGATCTTGTCGAGCACCCCGTGCCAGTAGACGGTCGTCCCCCCGGCCAGCGCGGCCCCGACCATGCCCCCGAACAACGCGTGCGACGACGACGACGGCAGCCCGAAGTACCAGGTGATCAGGTTCCAGACGATCGCCCCCACCAGCGCGGCGAAGAGGATCCCCATCCCCTTGGACCCTTCGGGTGTCTGGATCACACCCTCACTGACGGTCTTGGCGACCCCGGACCCCATGAACGCGCCGGCGAGGTTCATCACGGCCGCCATCGCCAGCGCCACCCGGGGCGTCAGCGCCCGCGTCGACACGGACGTGGCGATCGCGTTCGCCGAGTCGTGGAAGCCGTTCGTATACGTGAAGAAGAGCGCGACGCCGATGGTCACGACCAGAGCGAAGGTGTCCATGAAGGGCTCAGGACTCCTTGACGGCGATGGTCTCCACCGTGTTCGCCACGTGCTCGAAGGCGTCGGCCGCCTCCTCCAGTACGTCCACGATCTGCTTGAGCTTCAGCACCTCGATCGCGTCGTACTTGCCGTTGAAGAGGTGGGCCAGCAGCTTGCGGTGGATCTGGTCGGCCTGGTTCTCCAGCCGGTTGACCTCGATCCAGTACTCGGTGAGGTTCTCCATGGTGCGCAGGTGCGGCATGGCCTCCGCGGTCAGCTCCGCCGCCCGTGCCAGGACCTCGATCTGCTGCTCGACGCCCTTGGGCAGTTCCTCGATGTTGTAGAGGACGACCAGGTCGACGGCCTCCTCCATGAAGTCCATGATGTCGTCGAGGGAGGACGCCAGGGCGTAGATGTCCTCGCGGTCGAACGGCGTGATGAACGAGGAGTTCAGCTGGTGGAAGATCGCATGCGTGGCGTCGTCACCTGCGTGTTCCGCGGCCCGCATACGCTCTGCGATCTCGGCCCGGGCGGAGGGGTCCGCCCCGAGCAGTTCCATCAGGAGCTTCGAGCCCGTGACGATGTTGTCCGCGGACGCGGCGAACATGTCGTAGAAGCTCGTCTCCCTGGGGGTCAGACGAAAGCGCACGTGGGGTCCTCGGTGAGCATCGGTTTCGGTCAGGCTGATGCTAGGCGCATCATCCGGCCACGACGAACGGGCCGCCCCCCAGTGTCGCCCATCGGGCAGAGTGATGAGTACGGGGGCGGTCCGTGGTCCGTTTCCGGCCGCTGCGCATGTCATCGGCCAAGAGGCCTATACCCAGCAAAGTTCGCTACCATATACCCACCAGGGGTATGTGTCGCCCGTCAGTGCACCAGGAGGACGCGATGACGACCACCGAGACCGGCGCGGACGCGCCCTTCGCCCCGGACGCGACGGACATCGTGACCGATCACGACCGCGGCGTCCACGGCTACCACAAGCAGAAGCAGGAGCACCTCAAACGCCTGCGCCGCATCGAGGGCCAGATCCGCGGCCTGCAGCGCATGGTCGACGAGGACGTCTACTGCATCGACATACTCACCCAGGTGTCCGCCTCCACCAAGGCGCTGCAGTCGTTCGCGCTGCAACTGCTGGAGGAGCACCTGCGCCACTGCGTCGCGGACGCGGCCGTCAAGGGCGGCGACGAGATCGACGCGAAGGTCAAGGAGGCGACGCAGGCCATCGCCCGCATGCTCCGGACCTGACCGGCCGTGTCAGGGACGGTCCGGCTCCGCCCGCGCCTCGGCCACCCTCAGCACCTCGTCGATGCTCTCCAGACTGAGCCGCTCCTCGGCGTTGGATGCGGCGATGATCAGCTCCCCGCAGAGTTCGATCTCGGCGAGCGCCACGTGGTCCTGAACCGGAACCGTCCCACCGCCGAGCGGTGCCACGCGCCTCACCTCACCTCTGTCGTCACCGACTTCCTAGAGTAGGGAGCGCCCTACACACCGCGCATGGCACGGAAGGGCTAGTTCAGGCCGGTCACTCCCGGCCTTTCCCCGGCCTTCCCGGCCTCACTCCGCGGCGATCCGGCCCGCGTAGATGTCCTCGCCCTCGGGAAGCCGTACGTCGGCCGGGATCCCGAAGTCGTACAGCAGCGTGGTCGAGGCGACCGCGACGGGCTCGTCCTGCCGGCCGTTGACGAAGCTGAACCGGTGCCGGAGCTTGCGGATCCGCCCCTCGTCGTCGAGGTAGGCGTCGAACGGCACCCGCGCGGTGGCGAACCCTTTCGCCGCCGCGCCCAGCGCCTCCCGGTTCGCGCCCGTGGCGTCCCGTGAGGCGTGCCGCAGGTCGGCGGTCCCCCGGTAGTGGCGCACCTTCGCCCCCGCGACCTCGGTCCGCCCCACGAACGTCGCCGACCGCGTCCCGCGCAGCACCTCGGCGGCGGCGAACGGATCGGTCGCCCCGCCGGTGACGAGGTTCCCGTCGGACAGTGTCCCGGTGTCCACCCGCACCCACTTGTCGTCGGGCACCCCGGCTCCCCGGTTCTTCATGAACAGTGCGCCCGGGGCGAGCAGTTCGGTGATGGGCCGCCGGACGACCTTCCCGGCCGGATCCCGCGGCAGCACCACCTTCAGCCGCCCGAGCCGCTTGCGGTAGTCGTACACGCCCTCGCCCCGGATGGTGACCCGGGTCCCGCCGGTCGCCATCTCCAGGGAGGTGGTCGCCTTGGAACTCCCGGCATCCACAAGCGCGTCGGCGGCCCCCCTCAACACCCGCACCGGATCCCCGCCGGGCGCCCCTCCGGTCACGGCACCACTGTCCGCACAGCCCACGCCCCCGAGCCCCAGGCAGCACACCGCCCCGATCCCAGCCACCACGCCGCGCATCCGAGCCATGCCCGGTTAACGACCGATAAATGACCCCGTCACGCCGACGAGCAGGGCGCTACCGTGGTCGACGTGCCGCACCAGGACGACGCCCCGCCCCCCGCCTCCCACACCACGACCACCACCGAACAGGGCCCCTTCTGCACAGCCCACTGCACCTGCGGCTGGCGGGGCCCAGCCAGAAGAGCCAGAAGCCAAGCCAGAAAAGACGCCCAGAACCACACCGGCGAGTGACCCGCGCCCTGTCCCCGTACCGGCAGCCGCGCGTGGGCCGCACCCGGATGTGAGGTCAGCCCCGGCCCTTCGCCCGCAGGGGTGCCGTGCCCTCCTTCCAGGCCCGGGCGAACCGTTCGTGCGCGGGCGACGGAAGGGCCGCCGGCTCACCGCGCACGGGGCGGGGCGCCTTCACGGCGGTGAGTTCCCCGCGGACGGCACGGTGGTGGTCCGGGGGTCCAGCCGTTCCAGCGGCGTACGGTGCGGTCGGCCGGGCGGTCCAGGGCGTACGGTGCGGTCGGCCGGGCGGTCCAGGGCGTACGGCTGGAGGTGGAGGGCCGCCGCGTCCCGGCCGACGCCGAGGGCCGACGCCACCTCGTCCACCAGGTCCGGGACGCTGAAGAGGGGATTGGCCTCGTACTGGCCCGGCGGAACCGGGGTGGTGAGGGACCGGTCCGCCAAGGCGCGCAGGGCGGTGCGCAGTTCGGCGGGGGCGCCGGTGAGGAGGTCGATCAGCGCGCGTGCGCCCTCGGCGGCCGGGTCGCCGACCGGCCGTTCGGCGAGCGCCCAGGTGACGGCAGTGGCGGCGGCCCGGGTCCCGTCGGCGTCGAGCGGTTCCGCCGGGCAGCCGGTGAGCAGGGCGGTGGCCCAACTCCCGGGCAGGCCGTGGTCCTCGGCCAGCGCGGCGGCATGGCTGCCGTCGTCGGCGTACGGGGTGACACCGAGCAGGTCCGACCACGCGGTGGCCATCCGTTCCGCGACGGCGGTCGTGCCACCGGGGGCCCACAGGTCGGCGGGATCCTCCGGCAGAGCGGCGGAGAGCACCGCCAGTCGGCCGGTGGGGCCGAGCCTCCGCAGCAGGTCGAGGTACAGGGGCGCGGTGAAACGGTCCGCCCTGTACGGCTTCGCGCGGCACAGCTTGAGGTCGGCGGCCTGGCCGCCACTGCCCACGATGCCGTCGAGGACCAGCGCCGCGACCGGTCGCGGCACACCCGTGCGCCAGCGGAACAGGTCCACCGCCGCGTCGGTCACCGGGAGCGGGCCGTGCTCGCCGAGCAGGGCCAGCAGGCGGGGTATCCGGGTGGTGTCGTCGCCGACGACGGTGTCCCAGAACCACGGCAGATGGGCGCCGGGCAGCCCTCGCGCCATGCGCTCCGCCTCGTCCACGAACCGTCCGGGCTTGTCCCAGGCCGTCGCCTTGCTCCGTCTGACCCGTCCGAGCAGGACGCGCGCGTCGGCCTCGACGCCGGGTCCCTGCGTACGCGCCCGGTCGGCGTACGTCTCGGAGGCCCGGGGATCGGCAGGAATCGGAACGGGAGCTCCCATGCTGCTGGTCACGCGGGCGAGTCCGGCAGGGGGGACCGACAACGAGCCGTCGAGTCCGCGCCCGGCGCCTCTTCCGGCTCCGGTCGACGCGGGCTCAGGCCGCCAGATCCCGCGCCTCGGGGCCGCCCGGTGCCCCGTTCCTGGCCCCCGGCGCGACCCGCCCCGCCTCGACATGATGCCGTCCGCGCGCCGTGACCAGCCAACCCGCCCTCGGCGACCGCTCGATCGCCCGCATCAGCGGCGTCAGCAACGCCATGGCGACCGGCGAGAGCAACAACGCGACAGCCGTACCGAGCGCGAGCCCGCCCACGACGTCCGTCGGATAGTGCACGCCCATGTAGACCCGGATGAACCCGCCCAGCAGCCCCAGCACCAGCCCGACGATCCCGAGCCGCCGGTTGACCAGGAACAGCCCCACCGCCAGCGCCATGCAGAGCGTCGCGTGGTCGCTGACGAACGAGTAGTCGTTCTTCCCGTCGACCAGGACCTCGAGCCCCTCATGGTCGAGGAAGGGCCGCCGCCTCTCCACGAACCCACGTATCGGCACGTTCACCAGAACCGCGACGCCCGCCGCGAGCGGAGCCCACACCAGGCCCGCCACGGCCGGAGCCGCATCCTCGCCGCCCCGCCGCCTGACACCCCACCAGCACCACACCAGCAGCCCCAGCAGGGCGAACAGCAGGCCGAACTCGCCCACGAACTCCATGACGTGGTCGAACCACGTCGGTGCGGCCTTCGCCAGGCCATTGATGTCATAGAGCAGGTCGACGTCGGGGTTCGACCCGGAATCGGCGAGTCCAGCCATGGTGCTGCGGCCCCTTCGTCATGTCTTCCGGCGCACCGTTCGCACGCCGTTCCTGCCACCCCCGTGGTTTGTAGATCCGCTCGTCCGATCGGCTACGACAACAGGAACGCACGGCCCCCGTTGATACGTTCCACACTCCACTGAATGATCACGCAGACGTTATCGAAGAGAGATACGTCTCCGCAGTTCAGGGGGTGGGTTGACACTCCGCTCACACCGTGGTGGGGAGTGCTTTCGCGCCATCTTCGGTGACACGGGTGGCACCAAAGTAGTCAGGAGTGTCGATCGGGTCGAATCGGATCACGGCCCCGGTCCGGGGCGCGTCGATCATGTACCCGCCGCCGACATAAATGCCCACATGCCGGATGGCCCGGGAATTGGTGAGGTCGTCCGAGAAGAACACCAGATCGCCCGGCAGCAGTTCGTCCCGTGCGGGATGCGGCCCCGCGTTGTACTGGTCGTTGGCCACCCGCGGCAGCGTGATCCCCACGCTCTCGTACGCCGCCTTGGTCAGTCCCGAGCAGTCGAACCGTCCTCCCTGCTCAGGCGTACCGTTACCGCCCCACAGATACAGCGTCCCGAGCTTCTTCTGCGCGTACGCGATGGCCCCGGCGGCCTGCTCCGACGGATCGACCCGACCCACCGGCGCGGCGAAGCTCTTCTCCAGCGCCCGGATCCGCTTGACGTAGTTCTGCGTCTCCTTGTACGGCGGAACACCCCCGTACTTGATCACCGCGTACGCCCCCGCGTTGTACGAGGCGAGCATGTTTTCGGTCAGATCCCCGCCGACGTCCTTCACATAGGACGCGAGCGCGCAGTCGTACGCCGCCGCCGACGGGATCGCGTCCTTCGGGTCCCACACGTCACGGTCCCCGTCCCCGTCCCCGTCGATCCCGTGCGTGGCCCACGTACCGGGGATGAACTGGGCGATGCCCTGCGCCGCCGCATGGCTCTGTGCCTTCGGGTTGAATCCGCTCTCCTGGTAGAGCTGGGCGGCGAGCAGGGCCGGGTTGATGGCGGGGCAGTGGTTGCCCCACTTCTGCACGAGCGCCTGGTACGCGGCCGGCACGCTCCCCTTGGCGAGGGTCTTGGTCGCCCCGCCACCCACTCCGTTGACGAGGTTCCCGGCGACGACGTAGACCCCGACGACGAGCAGCATCACGAAGGCGAGCGCGGAACTGACGGCGATCCCCGCCGCGACCCATGCCTTACGCACCGTCAACCGCCCCTCGCCGTCCGGCAGTCCATCACCGCACGTCAGTTTAAGGGCGGCATCCGCCGTGTGGGGTGATCACGTGGACAAAGTCGCACGCGGTCGGCTCCCGAGGACCGTTGCCCTCGGGAGCCGACCGGGTGACCGCATCCGCCCGTCAGGGGCACTCGCCGCCCCATGTGGCCGCGGTGACGTACGCGTAGTCGTGGAAGTTGCCCTTGTAGGTGTCCGGCGGGTAGTGCACGCAGGTGTTGTTGTGGGTGAACTTGGTGCCGTCGATGTAGTGGTACCAGTCGATGTAGATGTGGTCCGCGCCGGGATACTCCGTCCCCAGGTTCTTGTACGAGCGGGCGCCGGAGACCTTGTGGTCCAGGTTCCCGGCCCCGCTCCACAGGAGCGTGCCGGTCTGGTTGGTGCCGGA
The DNA here is from genome assembly GCF_001905725.1 of Streptomyces sp. CB02400. Lineage (GTDB taxonomy): Bacteria > Actinomycetota > Actinomycetes > Streptomycetales > Streptomycetaceae > Streptomyces > Streptomyces atrovirens. The sequence goes on along the minus strand of NZ_LIWB01000008.1, from coordinate 25,334 downwards.
GTAGAGGCAGAACTCCCCGCTGACGCAGGTGTCCGCGGCGCCGGCGGACGACGCGGGCGCCGTCGCCAAAGAGGCCACCACCGCGGTGGCCGCCGCTCCGAGGAGCAGACTGATCCTTCGCATCGGGATCTCCCTTCGTTCGTGTGGTCCGTTGTTCCGGCACTCACCGTCGCCGAAGGGCCGCGGGCGCGGTACCTCGTACATCAGAGGGCACAGGACGTGGCCCAGGTGTGGGAACCGACCGGGGACCCGGGATCGAGGTCGCGCCGTTCTCCCCGCTTCACACAGCCGGCCCGGTCCCGCAGGCCCCGTTCCTCGAAGTAGACGACGTGGACGTAGCCCCGGGGGTCGCGCATCCCGTTGTTGAACACCGACGCGGGTTCCTGCTTCCGCGCCCACGGGCAGTCGTTCAGGCCGCTCACCCAATCGGGGTCGTCGCCTTCCCATCCGCACATCTCGCCCTGGCCCTGCTCCTCGGAGAAGAAGCAGACGTGGCCGGACGGGCAGCGGCCCCAGCCCTTCCCGACGAGGGACCCCATACCGGTGGTACCGGGCAGGAGGCCCACGCCCGCCGCGCCGAGCGATGTGCCGGCCGGAGAGGCCGGGGAGGACAGAGACGACGGAGAGGCCGAAGCATCCGAAGAGCGCCCGGCTTCCGTCCCCGGCCCACCGTTCGCCAGACCGTCGAGACCGAGCCCGGCCGCCGCGAGCACGATCGCGCATCCCGCCCCGACCAGGGCGTGCCGCCGCCCGCGCGGAGCACTCCGGCGCGGAGCACTCCGGCCGGTGCCCCGCGCCTCTCCCGCGCGGGCCACCCTGCGCCGCAGAGACGCCGCGTCATGCCGTGCGCGCTCCTTGTGCGTGGGTGCCAGGCAGTCCTCGAGGATCTCCCGCCATGGAGCGGTCAGTTCCGGGGAGAGACGCAACCCCTCGTCGCCGCGGGCGTAGTGCACCGCCGCGTCCCTGCGCGCGGCGGGAGTGCCGCCGGGCAGGGGGAAGGAACCGGTCAGGACGACATGCGCGAGCACGCCGAACGCCCACACGTCCGCGGTCTGCCTGATCTGCATGCCCTTCTCGCTCACCTCGGACCACAGCAGCTCCGGCGGTGTGTAGTCGGCGGTCGCGAAGGCCGGTGAGTAGGCGTGCGTTCCCTCGAGTTCGGCCGCCAGGTTGAAGTCGCCCAGCCGGACCGTGCCGTCCGCCATCAGCAGGACGTTGCCCGGCTTGAGGTCGCCGTGCACCCAGCCGGCCTCGTGCAGCTGCTGGAGCCCCTCGCAGATCTGCGCCAGCAGGGCGGGCCCGTTCCCGGGCGGCTCCGGGCCGGTGAGCAGACCGTCGAGCGAACCCCGCGCCTCCTCCAGTACGAGCACGGTCGCGCCGTCCAGTTGCGGGTGCTCCGGGTCGTCCACCGTCAGCACGTCGTACATCCGGACCAGGCGCGGGGAACGCACCCTGCGCAGCAGCGACACCTCTCGCTCGGCCAGCTCGCGCAGATGGCGCAGCTGGCGCGGGGTGCGCGTGCCGGTCGGCAGGAACTTCAGGGCCGCGCGGGCCGGTTCGGCACCGGGGTCCTCGTGCCGGGCCGCGTACACATTGCCGAAGGCCCCCGCGCCGAGCGGCTTCTCGACGATCCACGGGCCGACGCGGTGGCCGGGCGGCACGGAGGCGACGGTGTACGGCTGCCGCCGGGTCACCGGATCGCGTCGATCGCCGGGGCGGTGAGTGCCGCCAGGTCGTCCTCGCGTACGAGGTCGAAGCGCAGGGCGAGGGAGACGATCGTCTCCTTCTTGCCGTTGAGTCTCGGTCCCGGCTCACAGGAGTCGGGGCCGGGCTTGAGCCGCAGCTTCACCGCCAGGTAGTCGATGTTCCACTGCACGGCGGCCCGGTTCGCCGTCGGCCACTGCGGGCGCAGCCGTTCCACGACCTGCTCGACGGTGGGCAGCGGCGCGTGCGGTGTGCCGCGCAGGCGGGGCTCGCACAGCGCGGACAGGACCTGGAAGTACCGCTTGGTCCGGTCGAGCGGGAAGGCGAGCGCGGTCGAGTCCCCGCCGTCGCCGTCGTACCCCGCGGGCTCCGGCCGGCTCGGCACGTCCGCCGGATCGACGTAGTCGTGCCGTGGCGCCCATACGTCGAAGCTGAGCAGCTCGCTGCCCGCGGGCAGCACCACCCGGGAGAACTCGAACGGCACGGGCGCGCCCAGCCGCCCCGGCGCGACCTTGATGTGTTCCCCCGCGCCCTCCGGGTTGTCGACGGCATACGTCGCCGTGCGGCTGAAGTTGCTGAGTGACCAGTACGTGCCGGTCGCGGTGACCTCGCCCGCGGTACGCGAGACGCCCTCGTGCGCGATGGTCAGCAGGTGCGGGGTGGCGGCGGACACCGCCCGGCCGAAACGAAGGCTCTCCCCGGGCGCGAGCCGGAGTTTCTCGCACGGGGCCATCCCGGGCCCCGGCACCACGATGATGGTGTGCATCGGCTGTTCCCTTCCCCCAAGGTCCCGCCGTGAGGATAGGAAACGTGGATAAACGTCCGCATGACGCGCGGCCGGGTGCGGCGCCACGCCGGACCGCGTGGCACCGCACCGGACGGCCGCGTCAGGTCCTCAGCACTCGCCGCGCCAGTGGAAGCGGTCGATCGTCCTGCCGCCGTCGGGCAGGTTCCCGCGTCCCTCGTCCCAGCCGTGGTGGAGGCACTTGCTTCCGCCCTCCTTGAAGTACACCTGTACGTGGTCGTAGCCGGGCTGCGGGTTTCCGTTGTTGTAGAACGACCTGCGGAAGCCGCAGGTGCTGTTCGGCTCGTCGGCGGCGGACCTGCAGACCGAGCCGGTGCCGTCGGCGCCCGAGTAGAAGCAGACGTATCCCGCCGGGCAGTTCTGCCAGGACGGTGTGCCCGAGCAGTTCCGGCTGGTCACGCTCGGCCACTCCTCGTTGGTGCCCGTGTACTGGACACCGTCGAAGTGCACGGGCACGCGGTGTCGTTCGTCGGTGAAGCCACCCGACGCCAGATAACGCTGCTCGTAGTGCAGGTGTGCCCAACCGGAGGCGCCCGTCGTACCGATGCGCCCGATCTGTGTGGACGGCCGGACCGTCTGTCCCTCGCGGACGTAGGTGGTGGGCGCGTCCTTGAGGTGGTAGTACGCCGTGAACCAGCCGTCGCCGTGACTGATCTGGATGGTGTTGCCGGACCCGTTGTCCCAGTAGGTGGCGGACACGGTGCCGGCGGCGGAGGCGAGGACCGGTTTGCCGTCCGAGCCGGTGTTGTTCCGCACCACGATGTCCAGAGCCGGGTCGTGGTCGGACCCGTAGGTGTTGAGCTGCCACTGCGTGCCGCACGGGAACGGCATCTGGAACGACGGTCCGGCGGCCGCGACCGCCGTGTCCGTGGCCCCGGCCGGGTCCTCGTCGGCCGTGGCGGACACGGTTCCGCTCGCGAGCCCGAGAACCGCGACCCCGGCGAGCAGGACGGCTCGCAGCCGGCCCGGTCGGCCGAGGCTCTTCCGCTTGTGCGAATACAGCATGCTCGTCCCCTGTCGTCCGCCTCGGCGCCGCCTCCCCGGACAGCCGCCGGCACACATGCTGGGGGACGAGAGGCGGCCCGGACACCTCGTAGGTACGAGGGTGGACGGACCGCCGTGCTCCCTGCCGCTCCGTCAGCGGCGCAGCGCCTCCACCGGAGGGATGCGGGACGCCTTCCAAGCGGGGTGGATGCCTGCCAGCAGTCCCGTGGCCAGGCCGATGACGGGGGCGGCGACGACGGTCAGGGGGTGGATGACGGCAGTCCAGTCCCGCAGGACGGCCACGCCCACGACCACCAGGGTGCCGATGCTCGTTCCGACCAGCCCGCCGAGCAGCCCCAACGCCGCCGACTCGGTCAGGAACTGGGCGGTGATGTGGCGGGCGCGCGCCCCCAGGGCCCGCCTCAGTCCTATCTCGCCCGTTCGTTCCAGCACCGCCACGAGGGTGGTGTTGGCGATGCCGACGGTGCCGATCACCAGGCAGATGCCCGCGAGCAGCAGGAACAGCTGGTCGAGGTCACCACTGACACCGCCTCGCAGCATCTGGGGATCAGGGGGCGGTATCACCTTGAAGCGTTCGGGATGGGCGGGGTCGAGGGCGGTCGCGGCGTTCCGGGCGACCTGTGTGGCGGCTCCCAGCCGTGTGGAGATGAGCATCCTCGCCCTCTCCCCCCTCACGGGGCCGCCCCAGTGGGCCATGGCCGTACTGCTGGGGACGGTGACGGAGAGCAGGAGTTCCTCCTTGCGGTCCACGTCGTCCACGATCCCTATGACGGTGAACGGCCGGCCCCCGATGAAGACGGCCGGGCGTGTCTCCAAGGTGAGGATGCCCAGCCGTTCGGCGAGTCCCGCCCCGATCACCGCGACGTCCGCGGCGTTCCGCTGGTGGTAGGCGTCGTAGATCCGTCCCTGCGCCAGTCCGGGGCCTGCCGCCTGCAACACCCCCGGAGTGGCGGCGACCACCTGTACGTCCTCGCCCGCCGCCAGATCGCCGACGGGGGAGGAGGTGACGGTACCGGCTCCGGGCGATCCGCTCGCGGCCTCCGGCGAGGCGATCCAGTAGACCCCGGCGTGCTCGACCCCGTGCAACCGGCCGACGCGGGCCGGCGCATCGGCGGGGAACGAGTTCGTGATGTGGTCCGCGTCGTCGCCTCCGGTGTCCTCGACCGTCACCTCGGTCGCCGACAGAGCGTTGAAGCGCGCGTCGATCTGCGAGGAGGCCGTGGCCGTCAGGCCGAGGATCGCCACGAACGTGCCGACCCCCAGCACCGTTCCGAGAGCGGTGAGGGCCGAGCGCCCCGGACGCTGCAGCAGTCCCGCGAGCGCTTCGCGGACCAGGTCCCCCGCGCGGAGCCGGCTGCGCCGTCCGCCCCGTCCCGCCCTGCCCCTCATGCCCCTCATCCGAGGACCTCGGGCAGCCGCCGTGCTTCCGTCGGCGTGCCCGCCGTCACGGCCTCGGACAGCACCCCGTCCCGGATGGTGATCGTCCGCGCCGCCCTCGCCGCCACCACCGGGTCATGCGTGATGACGACCAGGGTCATACCGCTCGCGTGCAGGTCGTCCAGCAGGTCCAGGACGGACGCCGCGGTCGCGGAATCGAGGTTGCCGGTGAGCTCGTCGCACAGGAGCAGCCTCGGCCGGCCGACGATCGCCCGGGCGATGGCCGCCCTCTGGCGCTCCCCGCCGGACATACGGCTGGGCAGCGAGTCGGCGCGGTGGGCCAGCCCCACCTGCTCGAGCGCGGTCCGGGCCCGCTGGACGCGCTCCCGTGCGGGAACCGCGGAGTACAGCATGGCGAGAGCGACGTTCTCCAGGGCGGTGCGGTGGGGGATCAGATGGAACGCCTGGAAGACGAAACCGATCAGGCTGCCCCGCAGCGCGGTCAGCTCCGCTTCCGGGAGGGCCGTGGTGTCGGCGCCGTCGAGGACGTAGGTGCCCTCGGTCGGCCGGTCCAGGAGACCCACGATGTTGAGGAAGGTCGACTTGCCCGAGCCGGAGGGGCCGACGACCGCGACGTACTCCCCCTCGCGTACGGTCAGCGAGCAGGGGCGGAGCGCGGCGACCGGAGGGGGCCCGGGGTAGGTCAGACCCACGCCGTCGAACTCGACCACGGTCGCGGGACGGCTTCCGCCCGCCTCGGCGGGCCCGTCGGCCGCACAGGAGGGTGCGGTGTTCGGTGTCACCTGGTGGGTTCCCCGTTCCCGAGCTGGACCGAGGCGTCGGAGGAACCGCTCCCCGCCCCGTCGGTGGATCCCGCCGGCGCGACGCCCACGACGACCCGGTCGCCGGGGTCGAGGGCACCGTCGGTGAGCGGTGCGACGGCGACGTACCCGTCGCCCGAGATGCCGGGACGCACATCGACGCGTTCCCTGCGCCCGGCGTCACGCAGCACCGTGACCGTGGTCCGCACATCCGCTCCGGCGGACACCGCCCCGACCGGGACGACGAGCACCTTCCCCTCGGACGCCGCCGCCTTGATGGTGAGCCGTACACCCTGGTGGACGAGGTCGCCGGGCAGCGGGCGGTCCGGGGTCACCACGACCGTGTAGCCGGCCGCGCCCGTTCCCGCGACGGCCGGTTGCTCCGCCGCGCCGGCACCCTCACCCTTCGAGGCCGTGTCCGGGGTGCTGAGCCGGTCGGCCACGGAGGTGACCTTCCCGGTCGCCGTGGTCCCGGTCAGTTCGGAGAAGATGTCGACCTTCTGCCCCTTGCGCACCAGTCCCTTGTCGGCTGCCGTCAGGGCTCCCCGGACGACGAGTTCGCCCACCGAGACGGAGAGCAGTGTGCCGCCCGGCGCCGCGCCGACGGCGGCCTCCACGGCATCGACCCTGGCGGGCAGCTCGGGCAGGAAGACGATCTCCGACGCGGGAACCATCGGCCCGTCCACGGCCTTCGCGTCGGCCAGCTCCTCCCTGGCGTCGGCCAGATCCTCCGCCGCACGTTCACGGTCCGTGCCCGACTCGGCGTCCTGCCAGGCGCGTTCCATGTCACGGACCGCGCGTTCGGCCTCCTTCAGCCGCTGGGCACCCTCCGGATCGGCGGGCACGGGGTCGTAGCCGAGGGCGGCGTACAGCTTCCGCACCGCCTCCTTGGTCCCCGCGCCGAAGGTGCCGAGCCGGTCCCCTCCGACGGGGAAACCCTTTTCCTCCAGAGCCTTCTGCAGCTGCCGGACATCGTCCCCGTGTGCGCCGGGCCGCAGGTCCCGGTAGACGGGAAGCGCCCCCTTGAGGGCGAAGAGCGGGCGGCCGGATATCTCGACGAGTGAGGCGGCGGGTTTGACGGAGTCCCCCTGGCCGACCATCACCTTGGTCACGACCGGAGAGGCGGACTCCTTGCCGGACGGCCCCGTCGAGGAGACGGCGATCGTACGGCCGGCCTCCACCGTGCCCCTGATCACCACGGTGTCCGTGAGGACCCGGTGCTCCACGGGTGCGGTCAGCACGTCCGGGGCGGGCGGACCCGCCTCGGACGCCACCTGCTGCGGTGACTTGACGTAGGCCGTGGACGCCAGGCCCACCACGGTCAGCACCACGGCCGACGCGCAGACCCCCACGGTGGCGCGGACGCGGTTACGCAGCATCCGCCACCGTGTTCCCGAACGCGTCGGCCGCGGACCGGCCGGCCCCGGTACCGTGTACATCGATCCAGCCCAGCTCCTGCGCGCGGGCTCCCAGCGCGAACCGTCCGTTGACGTTCAGCCGTACCATCAGGCTCCGCACCCTCCGTTGCACCGTACGGTGCGCCATGCCCAACTCGCGGCCCACGCGTGCGTCGTCATAGCCCTCGTAGAGCAACTGAAGTATGCGCCGTTCCAACTCGTCCGCTTGCGATAGGGAATCCATGGGCGCCCCCCTATTGGCACACTTGGCAGGTCCAGACCACCATACGTGCGACACCCCGGCCAAGCACCCAGGTCAAGCGGCCTGAAGTCAACCCAAACCGGGCCAACCAGCCTGTCGTAATTACGTCAACGGCCCGTGATCGCTGGCCGTCGGCCGAGCCGTCACGTTACCTTCTGTCCCGATCAATCCCCGCAAAAAACAGGAGGAATAGGATGTTCACCCTCGGGCGGCGGCACCGGGAAAGCGCGGCGATAGGGGCGCTGGCCCTCCTCGGTTCCTTGTTCATGGCGCAGCCGGCTCAGGCCGCGACGTCGTACGAAGACGACGCTTGCAGCTCCACCAGCAATAAATACTGTTTCGAGATCTACTACAACAGCCACGGCGCGACGACGGGTTACTCGTACAGTGCGTGCTTCATCGCCAATCAGAGCATTTCCGACCACTACGGATACTCCCCCAACGGCGTCACGCTCGTGCGCTACATCTTCCGGGGCGGGATCGACAAGCTGCCGAACCCCGGCTGCACGGGGGCTGAAGGAAGCGGGCAGGCCCTCAAGAACAACGCCGCCTCGGTCGCCAACAACGAGTGCTCCGTGAGCAACCGCGTGTATTACAACTCCGGGTACCAGGGCACCTCGCAGACCTTCTCGCCCGGGTGCGGATCGTACTGGCCGGCCACGAACCTGAAGGCCGAACTCAAGAACGAGAACGCATCGCACAAGAGAATCTGACATGCCCAGGAGTTTCTCCGGAATTTCGCGCGTCAGCCGGCTCGCCGTGTTCGCTGTCGTGGTGCTGACCACCACGACAGCGTGCTCGGCGCAGGAATCGGCGTCCACCACCCCGGACGACGGATACCCGGGGGCGGCCTCGCCACCCCCCGAACGGCCCGTGAGCGGCCTCGCCAAGGGACTGGCGCTGCCCATCGAGGGCTATCTGATCTCCTACCCGGAGCGGATCACCTGGCAGCGCGCACAGCAGAACCTGTGGAAGAGCTGCATGAAGCGGTTCGGCTTCAAGGAGTTCGACCCCCCGCCGCCCGGAATTGTCCCCGACCCCAGTTTCAACGACGCCAACATGATGCGCAGGTACGGCATATCCGACGCGGAGGAGGCGTCGCAATACGGCTACCACCTCCCCGGCGGGAACGTGGAACCTCCGGTGTGGGAACCGGCACCGGGGGCAGAGGGAGCCGTCTTCGCCGGATCCGGCGCGGAACTGGAGTCCGGGTCCTACCAAGGGGAGAAGGTCCCCGAGGGGGGATGTCGCGGAGAAACGCAGCGGAAGCTCGGAGAAATCCGGTACACGCTTGCCGGGAAGGTGGAGTTCGCTTCCCTCGACGAATCCAAGAAGGACCCTGCCGTCCGCAGGGCCGTGGCCGCCTGGTCGTCCTGCATGAAGAAGCAGGGATATGTGACGGACCATCCCTACAAGGCTCCCGATCTGGTCACCTCGCTCGGATCACCCGCGCCCTCGCCGGAGGAGATCAGTCTCGCCACCACGGACATCGACTGCAAGAAGAAGACCGACCTGATCGGAATCTGGTACGCCGCCGAGAAGAAGATCCAGCTCCGCCGCATCGAGGAGAACCAGCTCGCCCTCGACGAGGAGCACAAGAAGAACGAGGCCGTCCTGAAAACCGCCGCAAGCGTCAATGGCTGAGGAGAAGCCGTCACCCGGCATCTCAGCAGGCCGCCAAGGTCTTCGACGTCCGCCCCCATTCTCCGCCCGCGTAATTCCGACGCCAATGATCCGCTCAGTCCGCAGCCAGGACTGGGCGGATTTGTTCGTTCAACCCGAGGAAGAACGTGCAGAGACGAATACGCCGCTCGCGCGTGCCTGTCATCCTCATGGTGGCCACCGCGCTGGCGATACCCCTGAGCCTGCCGGCGCAGGCCGCTGACCCCGCTCCGCCGAAGGACGCGGCACAGGGCCGGAGCAGCCGGCCGGAGAAGAACCCCGCCATGCCGTCCGAGGTCCCGGCGGAGGACCGTGCCGAAACCCCGGGCGCACGGTACGAGACGTCCGAGGACACCGCCTTCACCACCAGCGGGGACGGCACCGGTTTCCATCTGCTCGTCGCCGACGAGGCGAAGGGCTACGGGTGGAAGACGGCCGCCACGCTGCGGGAGGACGGCTTCGACGCCGACACCTGGATCGGCAGCGCCTGCCTGACCGCGTCCGGAGACCACGCGGCGGTCGCGTACGCCCCCCGTACGTTCACCAACCGCCCGGAGTTGATGGTGCGCGGCGCGTTCACCGCCGTGGTGAACCTCCACTCCGGGACGGCATGACGCTCGAGTCCGCTCCCGAGGAGCAGGAAAGCGGTGCCTCCGCGCGTGCGCTCGCCTCAGCGGGTGACACGGGGACCTGCTCGATCTCGACGATCTCCATGACGTACACGCGGACCCGGGCCTGCATCGTGGAGGAGGTCCACGTCAACAGGGTGGACCCGGTGAAGAGCGCGGGATTCACCTACCGGCACGAGATCGACACCGACCCGCGCACGGACACCATCACCCAGACCCTGGCCATCGGGCCGAAGAGCCTCAGCGGTGCCACCACCGCGAGCCTGGACGTGGACTTCCACTGCCGCGGCTACTGCCAGACGGAGAACCCCTCCCAGTCCGGCTCCACCACGTTCCGCCTCGGTGACCTGCACAAAGCGGTCATCACCCAGAAGACCGAGTGGACCAAGGGCGTCGACTCGTCCGTGATCACACCCCACTGGAGCTTCACCGGAAAGCTGGACGGTGTGAAGGTCGCCGACGTCACGGCGGAGAAGAGTGAGCTGGACGTGCGCTGCGACGTGGACGTCATGACCACACCGGGCTGTGTGTTCTCCCACTGCAGGCCCACCTGCACCATGAACCACAAGAAGTACCCGGCCGCCGCCGCGCACGCCTGGCTGGTCCAGAACAAGCTGCCCGGCCACTACGGTCTGCGAGGCCATGAGCCGCTGGCCTTCCTCGCGGACGACGTGCTGGTTCCCGTGCCGTCGGATTCCAAGAAGACGCTGGTGGACCACAACCGTGACACCATCTGCCCGACGGCGTGGAAGCGCAGCCCGCTGGCGACCATGTCCCCGGAACTGGGTGCCAACGATGTGCCGGCCTGTGACGAGTTCCCCTTCGCCGCGAGCTGGCAGAGCGCGGCGATCCCGAAGGGCTGGGGGGCAAGAACGCCTCCTCGGTCACCTCGGGTGAAGGCTGCGTGAACACCATCGCGCGGAAGGGGACGGACGGCCTGTGGAGGCTCATACCGGACCCCCGCTCGCACGTGCCGACCTGGACCGAGCCGTGCGGTCGGTCCAGCATGTCCAACAACCAGAACACCCAGTCGATGAGCGGTTTCCCCGCCTGGCGCAAGAACAACCGCGTCCTCGAAGGGGACGACTACTGGCTGGAGGCGCAGAAGCCGTAACCCGTCACACACGCGGTGCCCTGGTGCGTTTCGTCCCGCACCAGGGCACCGTTCCTTTTGTCACCAGGTCAGCACGCCGTCCACCACATGACCGGGACCCTGTGTGCGCATCTCGTCGGCAAGTTCGTGGAAGAACTCCGCGAGGGAACCGTGCGTGTCGAACTGGTTCGTACCACCATCGCTCCACCGGCCCAGCGTCCCGGCACGCGTATCGATGAACCTTCCGTACAACCAGTCGCTCTCGGCCGCGAACGGAACCCAGTCCCTGTGCCACGTCACGCAGTCGAGATCACCGTCAGGAGTCGGCTCACGCTCCTCGCACCCCATCCGGAACTCATACACCCGAACCATCTGGTCCACCGACAGAAGATGCCACGAGGACGGGAGGAAACCGCCCCCTTCGGCAGGGAACCTGTTGTACTCCTGATCGTCGGTCCGTACCCCGTCGTTGATCAGCAGCCAAGTCCACACTTCCTGCGGAAACTTCACCCCCAGACGCTCCTCCGCGTCACTGATGGTCTTCGGCCCGACCGGGGGACTCAGCGCAGCGGCGCTCCCTGGCGCGTTCTGTTCCAGCCACCGCACCACACGCCCCCACGCACGGCGCATCTCATCAGCCTCCGTCATGACAAAAACTCCTGTCGCACCAGGCAAGAGGCCCGGTTCACCCTCCCCTACGTCACCGAGAGCGTAGAGGCGACACTCCTCCACCCGGGATGCCCCAGCTCACCTGGCAGAAGTCGTCGCACTGCGGCGAGGGCGACTCCTGCGTGCACGTCGCCGCGACCCCCACCGGCATCCACATAACCGAGTCCGCCGATCCCGGCGGAGCGATCCTCACCCTCAGCCCCGACGCCTTCCGTACCCTTCTCCACTCCCTCAAGGAAGAACCGCATCGGGACCCCCAGGCTCCCGCCCTCGAAGTGACCACCTCCGGCGACGACGGTCGCACCGTCCTTCTCCACGCCCCCGGCACCCCACCGTCACCACCGACCGCCGTCGCTGGGAGACCTTCGTGCGCGGCGTCCGGGCCGGCGAGTTCGACCACTTCGTGGCGTAGGACCGCCGGGCCGGAGAAGACACCCCCTTGCTGAAAAAGCGTGAACAACAACCAGGACAACGTCATCCAGGCACTCAAATGAGCAGCACAAGGACAGCAAGGGCCGAACTGCTCGTGCTTTCCAAGTGAGTAGGCCGGCGCGAGCTCAGGAATCCGCCCCCATGACCAGAGGAAACCGTACGGCCGTCAGTTCCTCCGAGACCTCCCACAGGCGGCGTGCCACGTCCGGGTCGCTCGCCGCAGGTGAACGGCCCACGAGCGTGGGCGCCCCCCGCATCTCGCGCGGACCGTCGGGGCCGACGTAGCTCGCACCGGGGATGTCCTCGACGGCGGCATACAGGGTCGGCAGCGCACCGGCCCTGTCGTCCTGCCCCACGACTCTGTGGCCGAGACCCACGAGGAGGCGCGCGACCCCGCCCATGTGACCCACGAGGTTGGTGGCCGCGAAGCCGGGGTGGGCGGCCAGGGCCCTCACCGGTGAGCCGGCTTCGGCGAGGACGCGCTGCAGCTCCAGGGTGAACAGGAGATTCGCCAGCTTGGACTGGGCGTAGGCACGCCGGGGGGTGTAGGAGCCGGTCAGGTCCAGATCGTCGAACTCGATGGTCGCGCCGCCCCAGCGGTGGGCGTTGGACGAGACGGTCACGACGCGGTGGGTGATGTGCGGCAGCAGCAGGTTCGTCAGGGCGAAGTGGCCGAGGTGGTTCGTGCCGAACTGCCTCTCGAAACCGTCCTCGGTGCGCTGCCGCGGGAGCATCATCACTCCCGCGTTGTTGATGAGCGTGTGCAGCGGCTCGCTCCAGGCGGCGGCGAACTCCCGCACCGAGGACAGGTCGGCCAGATCCAGTCGGCGCACCTCGGTGCTGCCCGGCACGGTCGCGGCGGCGGCGTGGCCCCGCTCCAGGTCCCGTACGGCGAAGACGACGTGCGCCCCCGCGCGGGCGAGCGCGTCCGCGGTCACGAGCCCGAGACCGCTGTTGGCGCCCGTGACGACGACGGTCCGGCCGGTGAGATCGGGAAGACGGGACGCGTTCCACGTGTGCTTGCTCTTCTCAGCCATACCAACGAAAGTAGACGCCGACTACAATGATGTCAATGACAACAAAGCTGTCGGTGTCCACATCGAGCTACGATGGGCCCCATGCCCGAGAGCCGCCCTTATCACCACGGAGATCTGCGCTCCACCCTCCTCGCCGGAGCCGAGCGCACCCTGCGCGACAAGGGGGCCGGCGCACTCTCCCTGCGGGAACTGGCCCGCGAGGCCGGCGTGAGCCACGCCGCCCCCGGCCGCCACTTCAAGGACAAGCAGGCCCTGCTCAACGCGCTGGCCCTGAACGGCTACGACCGGCTGGCCCGGGCCCTGGAGGAGGCCGACGACCCCGCACTCCCGCTCCAGCCCCGGCTCACCACCCTCGCCAGGGCCTACCTGCTCTTCGCGATCGACAACGCCGAACTGCTGGAGCTGATGTACGCCCGCAAGCACGACCCCGAGTCCGCCGAGCAGATGGCAGTCGGCGTCGACCGCACCGTGGGCCTCCTCGGCCGGGTCCTCTCCGGGGCGCAACAGCGCGGCGAGATCATCGAGGCCGACCCGCACCACCTCACCCTCACGGTGGGCGCGACCCTCCACGGCACCGCCACCTTCACCTGCGGCGGCATGCTCGGCCACGAGGAAGCCCTGGCCGGCGTGGACCACGTCGTCCATCTGCTCCTGCACGGCCTGAAACCCCGCTGAGCGACCCGACCGACCGTCAGAAACCCCGCGTTCGAACATTGTTGCCCGGCGTTACGCACCGTGATACACAGAGTGACGATACGACTCTTCACCCATCGGAACGCGCCCCTACCGGAGTACGGCGCGCGCCGGTGGCAAGCTATTCGTACGAAACCCGCCAACAGATGACGCCAAGTCGACATGCGACAGCCTCATCGTCGGCGACAATAAGGTCTGACCTCTGCACCACCGCAGGGGGTGCAGAACTACCCATACAGGGGCGGTGACTTACATGTTCTTCGCGGCCGACGAGGGAGACATCAACACCATTATCGGCGGGATCGCTCCGGATTGGGGCCCCTTCGGCAGCCTGGGCAACGAGGCCAAAATCATGATCGAGGTGGTCATGGCGGTCGCCATCCTCCTCTGCCTGGGCATCGCCATCTGGGGGGCGGCCAAACAGCGCATCGGCGCCACCGCGTTGAGGGACACGTTCAGTGCCGAACAGGGCAAGGGCCTCATCATCGCGGGGCTCACGGGCGTCTTCATCATCGGCTCGCTCGGCACGCTGTTCACCATCGTGTACGGAATGGCCGTGTAGCCCCGCCCCATCGCTCCCGGCCGGGCACGCCCGGCACCCCCTCCATCCCACCCGCCCGTCGTGCCCACCGGCTGAGGTTGCGTTTCCCTGATGTCCAGTCACCACACCGCGTCCGCGCGGGGACCAGCACGGCTACCGTCGTACATGGAGTACGCGGAGTACGAGGTGTTTCCGCACGACGCTGAGGGGGCGTACGCGGTATGAGTCTCGGAGACGACACGGGCCAGACCCGCACCCGCATGCCGGAGCGGGGCGGCGATCCGTACGGCGGCGCGCGCAGAGGCGGCCGTTCGTCGTCGCGCAGCCTGGTGACGGTGGTCGGCGTGGTGGTCCTCCTGATCGCGGCGATCGCCTTCGCGAACCGTGGAGGCGGCGATTCCGCCGCGGAGGAGGGCGACGGCTCCGGCGACTCCCCCAAGTCGGCGGCGACGGCCCCGTCGGGCGAGAAGCCGGTGGACACGAAGGCGGCCGGCATCCCGTCTGGCTTCGCCCATGACCGGCAGGGGGCGGAGAGTGCGGCGGCCAATTACGCCGTGGTGCTGGTCTCCGCCGACATCCTCAAGCCCGCGCGGCGGACGGAGATCGTCCGGCAGGTCTTCGTCGCCGACAAGCAGGCGTCCCTCGAAGACCGTTTCAACCAGGCGTACACCAAGGAATTCCTGAGCAACCTCGGTCTCGACGAGAACGGCAACGCGGCGGCGGACAGCCCTTACATCTCGCGCACCATGCCGGTCGGCACCAAGGTCACGAGCTACTCGGACACCGCAGCCACCGTCGAGGTCTGGTGCACGGGGGTATTCGGTACAGCCGGCGAGAAGACGATCAGCCCGGTCACCAGCGACTGGTTCACCATGTCGCTCAAGCTGCACTGGGCGGACGACGACTGGAAGGTCGACAGTTTCTCGCAGAAGGACGGCCCCGCGCCCGTCCCCGGAGACGAGAAGGCGTCCACCGCCGAGGAGATGGCCAAGGCCGTCCAGGAGTACGGAGGCTTCACCTATGCCCGGTAGCCCGCGCCGCGTACTCAGGATCGCCGCCGCTCTCACAGCCGTACAGGCCTCTGTCCTGCTGCTGGCGACCCGTGCCACGGCAGCACCCACGCCATCGCCCACCCCGTCGCCCACGCCGTCGGACGACAACTGCGACCTCATCGTCGGCCCCGCCAAGGACTACTGCGAACGAGGCGAAAGCGGCGGCACCTCAAACGGCCGCTCCTCCACCCTCAACGACCCCACCACCGCCCTCGACCCCCTCGCCTCCCTCGCCCAGGGCTGCGCCGACGCCGCCTCCTGGACCATCGACAAGCTCAGCGACGCCGTCAACGAGACGGCGAACGTCGACTTCACGAACGACACGTTCCTCCAGCAGTACGCCGTCGTCTTCGCCGCGTCGACGATCCTGACGCTCCTCCTCTGGTTGCTCGCGGTCGCCAAGCGCGCGGTGCGAGGTGTCCCCCTCACCACCGCCCTCTCCGAGGCGATCGGCTTCCTCTGGCTGACCGTCCTCGCCTCCGCCTTCACCCCGCTGATCCTCTACACGGTCGTGTCGGCGACCGACGGCGTCACCGAGGTGCTCGCGAAGGCGACCGGCGACCAGACGGACACGTTCTTCGGCACGTTCTCCGGCGCTCTCGAAAAGGGCGACGACATCGGCGGCGGCCCGATCATGCTGATCGTCGTCTCCCTCGTGTCGATCCTCGCCGCCGGCGTCCTGTGGCTGGAGCTCGTCATCCGCGCCGCCCTGCTCTACGTCGGCGCCCTCCTCGGCACCGTCGTCTACGCCGGTCTCGTCGACAAGAACCTGTGGGGCCACGTCCGCCGCTGGGCGGGCATCATGATCGCCGTGATCCTCGTGAAGCCCGTCATCGTGATCGTGCTCGGCCTCGCCGGGGCACTGTCCGCCGAGGACGGGCCCGGCGCCTTCTCCGCCGTGGTCTCCGGACTGGCGATCATCCTGCTCGCCATCTTCGCCTCCGCGATGATCTACCGCTTCGTCCCCGGCTTCGGCGACGAACTCGCCAACGGCCGCAACAACCGCCTCATGCAGGGCGCCGAAGGCAAGGCCGCCGCCGTCATGAGCTCCCCGGCGACCCTGGTCGCACAGGGCATCAAGACCCACAGCAGCCGCGCCGACAACAACGGCGGAGGCGGCAGCCAGTCCACCGGCCCCCGCCCCTCCAACCCCGCCTCCGGCGGAGTCGCCGCGCACAGCTCACGCACGTCGAACGGCGGCGGAGCCGCCGCCCCCGCACCCCGCTCGAGCAGCCCGGTGAACACCCCCCACGCCAGCAACACCCGCAACAGCAGTACCAACAGCACGGGAGGTGAAGGGCGTTGACGACCGAGTCCCACTTGTCCCATCCGGTCACGCCCCGCCGTACGTATCTGATCGGCCGCGCCCGGCCGAACGCGATCGTCGGCCGTAATCGCGAGACCGGCGAGATCGCGCTGATCGTCCTGGGCGCGTTCCTCGGCATGATGTGCGGGCTTCTCGTCCCCGTCCTGTCCGCGCGGATCGTGCTGCTCGCGGGCCTCCCGATGCTGGCGCTGGCCGCGGTGTACGTGCCCTACAGGGGCCGCACCTTCTACAAATGGTTCGAGATCAACCGCAGCTACAAGCGCACCGTGCGCCGCGGCACCACCTACCGCTCCGGCGCCGTCGAGGCGGGCACCCGCCTGGACGGCCGTGAGGTGGAGATCGGGTCGCCGCCCGGAATCGGCAGGATCACCTGGCTCGCCGCGCCCTTCGGCCCGGACGAGATCGCCGTACTGCTGCACGCGGACCGCAAGACCGTCACCGCCGCCATCGAGATCGAGGGACCGGGCGTCGGCCTGCGCGACTCCGAGGACCAGGAAGCCCTCGTCGACCGCTTCGGCACCCTGCTCAAGCACGTCGCCAACGGCGACGGCTTCGTGACCCGCATCCAGATGCTGGCCCGCACCCTGCCCGCCGACCCCGACGCCCACGCCAAGGACGTCGCCGTCCGCGGGGACGCCACGTCACCGCCGTGGCTGCAGCAGTCGTACGACCAGCTCCAGTCGATGGTGTCGACCAGCAGCGAGCAGCACCGCGCCTACCTCGTCGCCTGCATGCACTACACGCGCGAACTGGCCGCCGAGGCCAACGCCATGGCGCGGGCGATGCGCAGCCAGGGCGGCGGCAAGGTGGACCGGGACGCGGGGCTCGCCGTCGTCATGGCCCGTGAGCTGACCGACATCTGCTCCCGGCTCCAGGAGGCCGACATCCGCGTACGGCAGCCGCTCGGCCAGAGCAGGCTGTCCTCGCTGATCCACGGCATGTACGACCCGGACCATCCGATCGACCACATCCAGGCGATGTCGCAGCGCAACGCCTGGCCGGCCGAGCTGGACGCCATGGAGCCCACCTACCTCCAGGCCAAGACCCGCGAGTCCGCCACCCGCGCCCCCTGGTGCCACGCCACGGCCTGGATCAAGGAGTGGCCGATGACCCCGGTGGGCGTCAACTTCCTGGCCCCGCTGCTCGTCCACACCCCGGACGTGATCCGCACGGTCGCCGTCACCATGGACCTCGAACCCACCGAGGTCGCCATCGAGCGGATGCTGACCGAGAAGACCAACGACGTGGCGGAGGCGTCCCGCGCCGCCAAGATGAACCGCACCGTCGACCCGCGCGACATGGCCGCCCACAGCCGCCTGGACCAGCGCGGCGAGGACCTCGCCAGCGGCGCGGCCGGCGTCAACCTGGTCGGCTACATCACCGTCTCCTCCCGCAACCCCGAGGCCCTGGCCCGCGACAAGCGGACCATACGGGCGTCGGCCGGAAAGTCGTACCTGAAGCTGGAGTGGTGCGACCGCGAGCACCACCGCGCCTTCGTGAACACACTCCCGTTCGCCACCGGCATTCGAAGGTAGGGGCTGAGCCGCTATGCGGGATCCGCTGTCCGTCGTCACCGACGCCTTCACGTCCTTCCTGTTCGGGAAGGTCGAGACGACACGGCTGCCGGTACGCACGTCCACCGGCCAGGCGCAGGCGGTCTACCTCCCGACCGCCGCCCCCGGCCTCGGCGACTCCGGCGTCATCATCGGCCGCGAGGTCTACTCCGGCAAGGGCTACATCTACGACCCCTTCCAGCTCTACGGCCAGCAGCTCCCCGCCCCGCACTGGCTGGTCCTCGGCGAGTCCGGCAACGGCAAGTCGGCCCTGGAGAAGACGTACGTCCTGCGGCAACTGCGCTTCCGCGACCGCCAGGTCGTCGTCCTGGACGCCCAGGGCGAGGACGGCGCCGGCGAGTGGAACCTCATCGCGCAGGAGCTGGGGATAACGCCGATCCGCCTGGACCCGATGGCCGCGCTCGACAAGGGCATCCGGCTCAACCCGCTGGACCCGGCGATCACGACCACCGGGCAGCTCGCGCTGCTGCGGACCATCATCGAGGTCGCGATGGGGCACGGCCTGGACGAGCGTTCCGGCTTCGCCCTCAAGGTCGCGCACGCCTACGTCAACGAGTCCATCGTCGAACGCCAGCCGGTCCTCTCCGACATCGTGGAGCGGCTGCGCCACCCGGAACCGGAGTCCGCGGAGGCGATGAACGTCCCCATAGACGACGTACGGGCGTGGGGCCTGGACGTCGCCCTGGTCCTGGACCGCCTGGTCGACGGTGACCTGCGCGGCATGTTCGACGGCCCGACGACCGTCGGCATCGACCTCGACGCGCCGCTCATCGTCTTCGACCTGTCCCACATCGACCGCAACTCCATCGCCATGCCGATCCTGATGGCGATCGTCGGCGTGTGGCTGGAACACACCTGGATCCGCCCCGACCGGAAGAAGCGCATCTTCCTGGTCGAGGAGGCCTGGCACATCATCAACAGCCCGTTCGTCGCCCAGTTGTTCCAGCGGCTGCTGAAGTTCGGACGGCGGCTCGGTCTGTCGTTCGTCGCGGTCGTCCACCATCTGTCCGACGTGGTGGACGGGGCGGCGGCGAAGGAGGCGGCGGCCATCCTGAAGATGGCGTCGACCCGGACCATCTACGCCCAGAAGGCGGACGAGGCGAGGGCGACGGGCCGCGTGCTCGGCCTGCCCAGGTGGGCGGTGGAGATCATTCCGACGCTGACGCCCGGTATCGCGGTGTGGGACGTCAACGGCAACGTCCAGGTGGTCAAACACCTGGTCACCGAGACCGAACGCCCGCTGGTCTTCACCGACCGCGCGATGACCGAGTCCTCCGCCGACCTCTCCGACGACGCCCTGCGCGCCGCCGAACTGGAGGCGGAGGAACGGGCGGCGGCCTTCGTGGAACAGCACGTCGGGGACTCCGAATCGACGGTGGCGTAGGGCGCAGGGGGAGAACGCGTGAGACCGGACGATCACCGTGAGCACGGCCGGACCGGCGGCCGGGGCGGCATCCCCGACGGGCTGCTGATCGGCATCCTCGCGTTCCTCATCGGCGTGACCGCCATGGTGTGGACGGCCACGGGCCTCGCGGGCCTCTTCGCCCACGGCCACTGGCCGTCCGGCGTCACCTTCACCCGCGCCCCGGTGGCCATGCGCCACCTCGTCGCCGACCCGCAGAACCTCCCCGCCGCCTGGCCGGACACCCCGGAGACCGACCTCTCGGGGTACGGCCTCTTCTGGGGCCTGCTCATCGGCCAGCTGATGATCCTGACCGTCCTGACGGTGTTCGCCGTGGGCACGGTGGCCCGCTGGAGAGCGGTACGGGCGCGACGCCGGGCGGAACGGGCGACGAGGGGCGCGCAGCGGCGGCCGGAGCCGGAACACCTGCCCGAACGGGAGGCGCAGCCGACGCCGAAGCAGCTGCACGAGGTGCCGACCCCGAGGGGGCCCGAGCAGGAGACGCCGGCACCGGAGCCGGTGCAGACACCGGCGCCTCGGCAGTCACCCGCGCCGCAGGAAGCGGCGTTCACCTCCCTGTCCGAGGGTGAACAGGCGGGCCGGTGGGAAACACCCCGCACCGAAGGCGCGGGGCTGCTCTACGGCCCTCCGGCCACCCGCCACACCACCGCGACCCAGGCCGTACGCGACGCGGAGGGCCCCGCCCTCGTCCTCACCTCCAACCCCACCCTCTGGCACGACACCAAGGACGCCCGCGCCAAACTCGGCCCCACCCACCTCTACGACCCCACCCACCTCTGCGACACCCCGGCCCGCCTCCACTGGTCCCCCACCACCGGCTGCGAGGACAAACAAACAGCCGCCGCCCGCGCGGCAGCCCTCCTCGCCCCCGTCCGCCCCACCTCCCGCCTCGACCAGGCGGTCGGCGACACCGCGGAGACCCTGCTCCGCAGCTACGTACACGCCGCCGCCGTGGACGGCCGTACGATCCGCCACGTCCACCGCTGGTCCCAGGGCCTCCAGGTGCACGACGCCGTACGCATCCTCCGTACCAACCCCAAGGCCGCCCCCGGTGCCGCCGGCGAACTCGAGGCGGCCCTCACGGCGCACCCCGAGCGCCGGGACATGGCCCAGCAGCTGACCACCCGCGCCCTGGCCGCGCTCTCCACGGTCAATGTCCGCGAGGCCTGCACTCCCAACCGAACTGATGCCCTCGCCTTGGATTCCTTTGTCCACGAAGGGGGCACGCTTTATGTCGTGGGTGAATCCATCGAGGACCCCCGTACCAGTCCGGGCGCGATGCCCCTGCTGACGGCCCTCGCCTCACACGTGGTCGAGCACGGCCGGCGCATGGCCGAACGGTCATCCTCCGGTCGGCTCGACCCACCACTCACCCTCGTCCTGGACGACGTGGCGGCCGTGGCCCCGCTCCCCCAGCTCCCAGACCTGCTCGCCACCGGCACGGACCACGGCATGCCCACCCTGGCCCTGCTCCGCTCCCGCGAACAGGCCAGATCCCGCTGGCCCCACACCGAACTACCGGTCTGACCTACCGGTCCGGCACCGGCCGCTCCACGGCCAGCTCCAGTTCCAGATCGTCCGGCTCGTCCCCCAGCGACATGGTCACTCCGGTCTCGACGAAACCCGCCTTGCGGTAGGACCCCAGAGCCCGCGCGTTGTCCGAGTGCACGAGGAGCCGCACGCGCTCCGCCCCGCGCCCCCACGCCCACTCCAGCACGGTCTCGAACAGCGCCTTCGCCAGCCCGCTCCCCCGATACCCGGGAGCCACGTACACACCCACCAGGTGCCCCTGCCGCCGCGCGACGACGGACCCGGTCCAGTCCGTCGTACCGGCCTCCTCGATCAACACGGCCGCATTGGCGACCCAGCTCCCGTCCGCCATCTCGGCGATGAACTGCCGCGCCCCGTTCGCCGTACGCTCCTGCCACCAGGAGTCCGGCCGGGCCACGGCCTCCTCGTAGGTGTCCATGTAGGCGATACGCGCGACCGGGTCCCGCAGCGCGGTGAGCCGCAGCTCCCTCGACGCGGCCCACTCCTCCGCGCGCACCGGCCGGATCACACAGTCATCGATGGATATGGCACTCATGGCCGCCACCGTAGTACCGGGGTACCACCGCCCTCACCCTGAATACGGCCCGCGGTCCGACGCCCGCCGCCCCCGCGCGGACGAGCATCGAAGCATGATTACGGCACAGGACCTCACCAAACGCTACGGCGACCGGACCGTCGTCACCGACCTGTCCTTCACCGTCCGCTCCGGCACCGTCACCGGCTTCCTCGGCCCGAACGGCGCCGGCAAGTCCACCACCATGCGGATGATCCTCGGCCTGGACGCCCCCACCCGCGGCCGTGCCACCGTCGGCGACCGCTCCTACGCCGCCCACCCCGCGCCCCTCACCGAGGTCGGCGCCCTGCTGGAGGCCCGCTCCGTCCACCCCGGCCGCACCGCCCACCACCACCTGCGCGCCCTCGCCCTCACCCACGGCATCCCGAAGAGCCGCGTCGAGCACGTCCTGGGCCTCACCGGCCTCACCGAGGCGGCGGACCGCCGGGTCAAGGGCTTCTCCCTCGGCATGGGCCAGCGCCTCGGCATCGCCGCCGCGCTGCTCGGCGACCCGGCCACCGTCATTCTCGACGAGCCGGTCAACGGCCTCGACCCCGAGGGCGTCCTGTGGATCCGCAACCTCCTCAAGTCCCTGGCCGCCGAGGGCCGTACGGTCCTGGTCTCCTCCCACCTGATGAGCGAGATGGCCCTCACCGCCGACCACCTGGTCATCATCGGCCGCGGCCGGCTCCTCGCCGACACCACGGTCACCGACTTCGTACGCCACTCCGGCGCGGGCACCGTCAAGGTCGTCACCCCGGACGCCGCCGACCTCGTACGCCACCTCACCGCGCCCGGTGTCACCGTCACCACCGCCGACGCCCCCGGCCACCTCACCGTGCACGGCACCGACGCCGAGCACATCGGCCGCACGGCCGCCGCCCACGGCATCCCCCTCTTCGAACTCACCCCGAACACCGCCTCCCTGGAGGAGGCGTTCATGGACCTCACCCACGACGCGGTCGAGTACCCCGCCGCCCTGGAAGGAGCAGCCGCATGACCACCGCCGTCCAGCCCTACCGGGTGACCCCGGCCCGCGTCCTGCGCTCCGAATGGCACAAGCTGCGGACGCTCCGCTCCACCTGGGTCAACCTCGCCGCCACCGGCGTCCTCACCCTCGCCATGGGCATCGGCATCAGCGCGGCCTACGACGGCACCGGGGAGGGCGGCCTCGACCCGGTCGTCTTCGTCCTCCTCGGCACCCAGTTCGCCACCATCACCCTGGCCGTCCTGGGCATCCTCGCCACCGCCGGCGAGTACTCCACCGGTCAGATCCGCGCCACCATGACGGCCGTACCGAGCCGCCTGCCCGTCCTGTGGTCCAAGGCCGCCGTCCTCGCCGCGGTCGCCTTCCCCCTGTGCCTGTGGACCAACCTGCTCACCTTCCCCCTGGCCCAGGCCTTCCTCACCGACACCGACCAGGCCGCCGCCCTCGGCGACCCGGGCGTCCTGCGCGGCCTCGTCGGCAACGCCGCCGCCCTCACCCTCCTCGCCGTCATGGCCCTCGGCCTCGGCGCCGTCACCCGCTCGATCCCCCTCGCCGTCGGCGCGTACATCGGCCTCGTCATGATCGTGCCGGAGGTCCTGACGATGCTCCCGTACGACATCGTCGACGACGCCGTACGCTACTTCCCCTCCCAGGCCCTCCAGTCCCTCACCGCGGCCCAGCCCTCGCCCGGCGAGGCGACGCCCGGTGCGGCACTGCTCGCCCTGGCCCTGTGGACGGCGGCCGCCCTGGCCGCGGCGGCGGCATCGCTGAAGCGACGGGACGTATGAGGCACGCACCCGTCACCATGGACGCCGTGACCGAAGACCGCACGGCCGAGCCCCTCACCGAGTACACACAGCGGATCGCCCAGCGGGTGCGCGCCTTCGACCGGCGCCACCCGCTGCTGTGGGACCTGCACCTCACCGGCTTCTGGCTGACGGCCGCCCTCATCGACTACGCCGGCGGGGGCTGGCGCAACATCGCCCACAACCTGGACGTCCCCGGCTGGCTGCTGCTGACCCTGAGCCTGGGCTTCACGGTCCCGCTCCTGTGGCGCCGCGGTCACCCGGGTGCGGTCCTGCTCACGATGGCCCCGTTCGCCCTCGTCAACGCCTGGACCGGCGCCATACTCCAGGCGACCATGCTCCAGTTGCTCGTCGTCTTCCACATCGCCCTGCGCCTGCCCCTGCGCGCCCTGTACTGGTCGACCCCCCTGGTGCTCGCACCGGTCCTCGTCTCGTCCCTCCGCTACGGCGGACAGCCCTGGAACCAGCAGCTCGGCGCCCAGCTGATGTCCATCGCGGTGGCGGCCCTCATCGGCGTCACGGTGCGCACCCGCAGGAACTACACCGCCGCCCTGGAGGACCGTGCCCGCCGCCTGGAGATCGAACGCGACCAGCAGGCCCGTATCGCCACCGCCGCCGAACGCGCCCGTATCGCCCGCGAGATGCACGACATCATCGGCCACAACCTGTCCGTCATCACGGGCCTCGCCGACGGCGGCAGATACGCGGCCGGCAAGTCCCCGGAACGCGCCGCCCAGGCCCTGGACGCCATCGGCACCACCAGCCGCCAGGCCCTCGGCGAACTCCGCCGCCTCCTGGACGTCCTCCGCGACGACGACACCACGCACCCCGCCGAACGAACCCCCCAGCCCGGCCTCACCGACCTGGACCAGCTCATCGACGGTGTCCGCAGCGCGGGTCTGCCCGTCCACACCCGTGTCGAGGGCCGGGCGACCCTCCCCCCGGGCCGCCAGCTCACCGTGTTCCGGGTCGTCCAGGAAGCCCTCACCAACACCCTCAAGCACGCCGGCCCCGAAACGACCTCCGAGATCTCCATCGCCCACGGAGACAAGGGCGCCGTCACGGTCACCATCACCGACACCGGAAAGGGCACACCGCCCTCCGCCCCGTCCGACGGCCGTGGCATCCCCGGAATGCGCGAGCGAACAGCCCTGTACGGCGGCACACTTGAAGCCGGCCCACGCCCGCGCCCCGAGCAGGGCTGGCGCGTCCGTCTCCACCTTCCGGAGGAAACCCCGCAGTGACCACCGTCCTCATCGCCGACGACCAGCCCCTCCAGCGTTTCGGCTTCCGCATGCTCCTGGAGAGCCAGGACGATCTCACCGTCCTGGGCGAGGCGGCGAACGGCAGCGAAGCGATCCGTATGACGGCGGAACTGCACCCCGACGTGGTCCTGATGGACATCCGCATGCCCGGCCTGGACGGCATCGAGGCGACCCGCCGCATCGCCGCCACCGGCGACCGCACCCGCGTCCTCATCCTGACGACGTTCGACCTGGACGAGTACGCCTACGCCGGCCTCCGCGCGGGCGCCTCCGGTTTCCTCGTCAAGGACGCCCAGCCGGAGGAACTCCTCTCCGGCATCCGCTCCGTGGCGTCCGGGGACGCGGTCGTCGCCCCCAGTCTGACCCGCCGTCTCCTCGACGCCTACGCCCAGCATCTGCCGGCCGGCGACGGCACCGTGGACGTCTCCCCCGACGACGCACGTCTGGCCGCCCTCACGGAGCGGGAACGGGAGATCCTCACGGTCATCGGAAAGGGCTGGACGAACACCGAGATCGCCGCCCGCCTCCACCTGGCCGAGTCCACGGTGAAAACCCACGTGGGCCGGATACTCGCGAAGACCGGCTCCCGGGACCGCATCCAGGCGGTGATCCTGGCGTACGACACGAAACTGGTGGAGCCGTCCTGAAACGCAGAAAACCCCGCACCG
>NZ_LIWB01000007.1 GCF_001905725.1 Streptomyces sp. CB02400 | reverse complement strand
GGGCCAGCTCGGCGCGCATCACCAGGGCCATCACGCCACCGATGATGAAGAACACGAACGACGTCACCAGATACAGCGTGCCGATCGTCTTGTGGTCCGTGGTCGTCAGCCACGTGAGGCCCTTGCGGCCCCTGAGTCCGTTGATGCTTTTCACGACCCGCCTGTGTCCGTGCCCCGCGCGCCGGTCACACTCGGAGGATGCGACATGGATCACGGCACACGGCTGTGACGATCACGGGGGAGCCGGACACGAACGGGACATGAGCGACGACGAGATCTTCGCCGCTGCCTATCGCGAGCACTACTGGGCGGTCAGCCGCTATGTCGCGCGGCGACTGGACGGGCGTACGAGTGAGGTGGAGGAAGTGGTGGCGGAGGTGTTCACGGTCGCCTGGCGGCGCCGGGCGGACCTGCCGGCCTCCCCGCTGCCCTGGCTGTACGGGGTGGCACGCAACTGTCTGGCCAACGCGGTACGCGGCCAGGGGCGCCGCCGACGGCTCGTCGACCGGCTCGGCAACGACCACACCGCCCACCGCCGGCACGTCGTGTCCGGCCCCGGCACCGAGACGCCGGGCGACTGGGTGCACGAGGCGCTGGCCCGGCTCGCCCCCGGCGACCAGGAGGTGCTGCGGCTGACCGCCTGGGAGGAACTCGGCATCGACGAGGTCGCCGTCGCCCTCGGCTGCGGCCGGCGGGCCGCCACCATGCGGCTGCACCGCGCCCGCCGGCGGCTGAGAGCCGAGATCGACCGACTGTGCCCCGCACTCGCCGACGCGAACGCCTCCAAGGACCACGGCCATGACTGACGAACTCGACCTGCTGCGCCGCGCCAACCCGGTGCCGGACGACGGCCCCCGCTTCGGCGACGGCCCCCTCGACCACCGCGCGGAACACCGGCTCGGCCGGCTGCTGGACGACCGGAGCACCGGACGGCGCATCCCGCTGCGGCTCGGAGGCCGCTTCCGGCCGGCCTGGGCCCTCGCGGCCGTCGCCGCCGTCGCCGCGCTCACCTCCGTCCTGCTGCTCGGCGGTCCCGCCGCCACCCCCGCGATCGCCGCGCCCCGCCCGCTGGCCGTCCTGGCCGACTCCACACCCGTACCCCTGGACCGGCTCGCCGAGCGGGCCGCGACCGCCGCGGCCGACGGCGCCCCGGCGCTGCGCAAGGGCACGCACGTGCAGTCGTGGAGCCTGGGTATGAGCGACACGGAGCCGCCGGTCACCCTGCCCGAGGAGCGCATCGTGCGCTGGACGGCGGACGGCCGGCACACCGAACTCGTCGTGGCCACCGACCCCCGGCACCCGGGCCGACCCGTCCTCACCGACGAGGACGGCGAGCCGCGCCTCGTCGACGACGGACAGGTGATCAGCCGGCGGGCCTTCCCACCGAGCTGGAGCGACGCCCCGCCCGCCGCGCGTCCGCCGCACGACACCGGCCGGCTGCGGGCCTACCTCACCGAGGCGGTGCACGGCGAGATCCGGACGACGCCCGAACTCCTCGCCGCCACCGCGCAGTTGCTGGACCACTGGACGCTCGGCGCCCGCGAGTCCGCCGCGCTCGCCCGGCTGCTGGCGGACGCCGAGGGGCTGCGGCCGGTGGGCGGGGTGACGGACCGGCTGGGCCGGCCCGGCCAGGCCTACGTGTACGACGACGGCTCCGGCGTCCGCCACATGCTGATCCTGGACCCGTCCACGGGTGCCGTCCTCGGTCTGGAGGAGACGTTCACCACCGATCAGCCCGAGTACGGTGTGCGGGCGGGCGATGTCATGCAGTACAGCGCCTGGATGCGCTGATCACCTCCGTACCGCCGTTCCTACTCGTCCCAGGCCTGGATCATCACCTGTCCGGTGATCTTGCCGTCCCGCAGTGTGAGCATCGACTCCGACAGCACCCGCACCCCGTCCGGGTACTGGCAGCTCTCGCAGTAGGCGGCGTGATCGCCCTGGACGACGCACGCCTCCAGCGTGTGCGTCATGTCGCGGCTGTAGACGTCGTCCAGCATGGTGGCGATCTCGTCCCGGCCGTGCAGGACCTTGGGGTGGCTGGGCTGGGTGTTGCGGTCCACGATGCGCAGTTCCGCGTCGTCCGCGTAGAGCGACATCAGCGGCGCCGACGTGTCCGCCTCGAGGCCCCGGCGCAGCGTGTCGGTGCCGAAGACGGGTTGTGACGCGGTCGTCATGACGACCCACCTCCTCCGCGGGGCCGTGGCCCGGACCTCCGGCGGGCCGGGACGGCCTCTCCTACGAGCGTCCTCCGGCCCGCCGGGCACGGCAAGCCAGGCCCCCGCGCCGTCCCGCGCCGCTCACTCGGCCGTCGCGAGGAACTGCGTGGCCGCCAGCTCCGCGTACAGCGGATCGGCGGTCACCAGCTCCCGGTGCGTGCCGACGGCCCGGACCCGGCCCGCGTCCATCACCACGATCCGGTCGGCCGCCGTCACCGTGGACAGCCGGTGCGCGACGACCAGGACCGTCGTCGTACGCGCCACGTCGGCGACGGTGTCGCGCAGCGCCGCCTCGTTCACCGCGTCGAGCTGCGAGGTGGCCTCGTCGAGCAGCAGCAGCCGGGGGCGGCGCAGCAGGGCGCGGGCTATGGCGACCCGCTGGCGCTCCCCGCCGGACAGCTTGGTGCCGCGGTGCCCGACGAGGGTGTCGAGCCCGTCCGGCAGCCGGGACACCAGACCGTCGAGCCGGGTCGTCTTCAGCACCCGCGTCAGGGTGCCGTCGTCCGCCTCGGGGTTGCCCAGCAGCAGGTTGTCCCGCAGGGAGCCCGACAGCACCGGCGCGTCCTGCTCGACGTACCCGATCGAGGCCCGCAGCCGCGGCAGCTCCCAGTCGGCCAGATCACGGCCGTCCAGTGTGATCACGCCGGAGTCGGGGTCGTAGAACCGCTCGATGAGGGAGAAGACGGTGGTCTTGCCCGCGCCGGACGGGCCGACGAACGCGGTCATGCCCTGGGCGGGCACGGTGAACGTCACCCCGTGGTGGACGTACGGCAGGTCGTCGGCGTACCGGAAGCGGACGTCCTCGAAGGCGAGCGCGGCGGGCGCCGTGCCGGTCTCGGGCAGCCGCGCGGGCTCGGCGGCCGGTTCCGCGGGCAGCCGCAGCGCCTCCTGGATCCGGGCGAGGGCGGCGCTGCCCGTCTGGTACTGCGTGAGCGCGCCGACGACCTGCTGGATCGGCGCCATCAGATAGAACACGAACAGCAGGAACGCCACCAGCGTCCCGATGTCGATGGCGTCGGTCGCCACCCGCGCGCCGCCCACCGCGAGGACCGTGATGAACGCGATCTGCATGGCCAGCCCGGCCGTGTTGCCCGCCGCCGCCGACCACTTGGCGGCGCGCACGCTCTGCCGCCACGACTCCTGCGCGGCCTCGTGCAGCGCGCGCTCCTCCCGCGGCTCGGCACCGGACGCCTTGACCGTGCGCAGCGCGCCGAGCACCCGCTCCAGCGAGGCACCCATCACACCGACCGCGTCCTGCGCCTGCCGGGAGGCCCGGTTGATGTGCGGCACGATCACCCCCAGCACCGTGCCCGCGAGCGCGATCACTCCCAGCGTGACACCCAGCAGCACCGGGTCCACGAAACCCATCAGCACCACGGTCGCGATCAGCGTCAGCCCGCCCGTGCCGAGACCGACCAGCGAGTCCGTGGTCACCTCGCGCAGCAGGGTGGTGTCGGAGGTGATGCGGGCCATCAGATCGCCCGGCTCACTGCGGTCCACGGCGGTGATCCGCAGCCGCAGCAGATACGACGACAGCGAGCGCCGCGCCCCGAGCACCACCGACTCGGCGGTGCGCCGCAGCACGTACGAACCCAGCGCCCCCAGTACGGCGTTGGCGACCACGAGCGCCGACATCAGCAGCAGCGCGCCGGTGATCGCCCGGTCGTCCGAGAGGTCGTCGATCAGGTCCCGGGCCACCAGCGGCAGCATCAGCCCCGTCGCCCCGGTCATCAGGGACAGCACGGCGCCGCCCAGCAGGGCCCACCGGTGCGGTCGTACGTATCCGAGGAGCAGCCGCCAGGCGGGCGGGCCGGATTCCTCTGCCGTGATGCTCACGTCGCCCCCCTCGGCGTCGGTCGGAGGTTCAGGCTACGTCGCGGGGGCGGACCCGCCGCACGGCGGGCGGCGGAAGCGATCATTCCCGCGTAGGGTCGGGGGTACGGACACGGTCGATGAAGGAGTCAGCAGCATGGCGCAGGAAGTACGCGGCGTGATCGCACCCGGCAAGGACGAGCCGGTGCGGATCGAGACGATCGTCGTGCCCGATCCCGGACCCGGCGAGGCGGTCGTCCGGATCCAGGCCTGCGGGGTGTGCCACACCGATCTGCACTACAAGCAGGGCGGGATCAGCGACGACTTCCCCTTCCTGCTCGGTCACGAGGCCGCGGGCGTGGTCGAGTCGGTCGGCGACGGCGTCACCGACGTCGAGCCCGGTGGCTTCGTGATCCTCAACTGGCGCGCGGTGTGCGGGAAGTGCCGCGCCTGTCTGCGCGGACGCCCCTGGTACTGCTTCGACACCCACAACGCGAAGCAGAAGATGACCCTCACCGACGGCACCGAGCTCTCCCCGGCCCTGGGCATCGGAGCCTTCGCCGAGAAGACCCTGGTCGCCGCCGGACAGTGCACCAAGGTCGATCCCGCCGTCTCCGCACAGGTCGCCGGGCTGCTCGGCTGCGGCGTGATGGCCGGCATCGGCGCCGCGATCAACACCGGGAACGTCGGCCGGGGCGACTCCGTCGCCGTCATCGGCTGCGGCGGTGTCGGGGACGCGGCGATCGCCGGGTCCCGGCTCGCCGGAGCGGCGAAGATCATCGCCGTCGACATCGACGACCGCAAGCTTCGGACCGCGCGCTCCATGGGCGCCACCCACACCGTCAACTCCCGCGAGACCGATCCCGTCGAGGCGATCCGCGAACTCACCGGCGGCTTCGGCGCCGACGTCGTCATCGAGGCCGTCGGCCGCCCCGAGACGTACCAGCAGGCCTTCTACGCCCGTGACCTGGCCGGCACGGTCGTCCTGGTCGGCGTGCCCACCCCGGAGATGAAGCTCGAACTGCCGCTCCTCGACGTCTTCGGCCGCGGCGGCTCCCTCAAGTCCTCCTGGTACGGCGACTGCCTGCCCTCCCGCGACTTCCCGATGCTGATCGACCTCCACCTCCAGGGCCGCCTGGACCTGGGCGCGTTCGTCACCGAGACCATCCAGCTCGACGAGGTCGAGAAGGCCTTCGAGCGGATGCACCAGGGCGACGTGCTGCGTTCGGTGGTGGTGCTGTGATGGCCGCCCGCATCGAACGACTCGTCACCTCCGGCCAGTTCAGCCTCGACGGCGGCACCTGGGACGTCGACAACAACGTGTGGATCGTCGGCGACGACCACGAGGCGATCGTCATCGACGCCGCCCACGACGCCGACGCCATCGCCGAGGCGGTGGGGGACCGCCGCCTCACCGCCATCGTGTGCACCCACGCCCACAACGACCACATCGACGCCGCGCCCGCCCTCGCCGAGCGCACCGGCGCCACCATCTGGCTGCACCCCGACGACCTGCCGCTGTGGAAGCAGACCCACCCCGACCGCGACCCCGACTCCTGGCTCGTCGACGGCCAGGTGATCGAGGCCGCCGGCGCCGACCTCACCGTGCTGCACACCCCGGGACACGCGCCCGGCGCGGTCTGCCTGTACGACCCGGGGCTGGGGACCGTGTTCACCGGCGACACCCTCTTCCAGGGTGGTCCGGGCGCCACCGGCCGCTCCTTCTCCCACTTCCCGACGATCATCGACTCGATCCGGGACCGGCTGCTGACCCTCCCGCCCGAGACCGAGGTCCTCACCGGCCACGGCGACCCGACCACCATCGGCGCGGAGGCCCCGCACCTGGAGGAATGGATCGCGCGCGGCCACTGAGCGGCCCGCCCGGGTGACCGGCGCGAAAAGGTGACAGAAGGTGTCCGGATTGCCCGTCACGCTCGAAGCGACAGCAGAGAGCCGTTGACGGGAGGCCGTACATGTCGGAGCAGTTGAAGGGCAGGGTCGCACTGGTGGCCGGGGCGACCCGGGGCGCCGGACGGGGCATCGCCGTGGAACTGGGGGCGGCGGGCGCGACCGTCTACGTCACGGGCCGCAGCACCCGCGAACGCCGCTCCGAGTACGACCGCCCCGAGACCATCGAGGACACCGCCGACCTGGTCACCGAGGCGGGCGGCCGGGGCATCGCGGTGCCGACCGACCACCTCGAACCGGGGCAGGTGAAGGCACTCGTCGACCGGATCGCCGGCGAGCAGGGCCGCCTGGACGTCCTCGTCAACGACATCTGGGGCGGCGAGACCCTCTTCGACTGGGACGCACCCGTCTGGGAGCACGACCTGGACAAGGGCCTGCGCCTGCTCCGCCTCGCCGTCGAGACCCACGCGATCACCAGCCACCACGCGCTGCCGCTGCTGCTGCGCCACCCCGGCGGACTGGTCGTCGAGGTCACCGACGGCACCGCCGACTACAACCGCGACCACTACCGCGTCTCCTTCTTCTACGACCTCGCCAAGTCCTCCGTCCTGCGCATGGCGTTCGCCCTCGGCCATGAACTCGGCCCGCGTGGCGCCACGGCCGTCGCCCTCACCCCGGGCTGGCTCCGCTCGGAGATCATGCTCGACCACTTCGGCGTACGCGAGGACAACTGGCGCGACGCCCTCGACAACGTCCCCCACTTCGCCATCTCCGAGACCCCGCGCTACGTCGGACGGGCCGTCACCGCCCTCGCCGCCGACCCGGACGTGGCCCGCTTCAACGGCACCTCCCTCTCCAGCGGCGGCCTCGCCCGGGAGTACGGCTTCACCGACCTCGACGGCAGCCGCCCGGACGCCTGGCGCTACCTCGTCGAGGTGCAGGACGCGGACAAGCCGGCGGACGTGACCGGCTACCGCTGATTGTCTCCGACCCCTGCCGCGGTGATCGCCCCGGCGGCTACCTTCATCCCATGACGACGGACACGAGGCGCTTCGCGGGGCACGGGGTTCTGATCACCGGGGCGGCACGCGGCATCGGCGCGGCCACCGCCGCGCGGTTCGCCGAGGAGGGGGCGCGGGTCCTGGTGGCCGACGCGGACCCCGACGAGGCGGAGCGGACGGCGTCGGCGCTGCGGGAGCGGGGGCTCGCGGCCGAGTCCTTCGCCTGTGACGTGACCGACCGCGCCACGGTCGAGGCGGCCGTGGCGCACGCCGTGCACGCCTTCGGCTCGCTCGACGTCCTGGTGAACAACGCCGCCCACTGCACCCCGGACGCGCCCCGCTTCGAGGACGAGCCGGACGACGAGTGGGCCACGGACCTCGACGTCACCCTCACCGGCGCGTACCGCTGCTGCCGCGCCGCACTCCCGCACCTCGCCGCCTCCGGCCGGGGCGCGATCGTGAGCGTGGGCTCCGTCAACGGCCTCCAGGACTTCGGCAACCACGCCTACAGCGCGGCCAAGGCGGGCCTGATCTCCCTCACCCGCACCCTCGCCGGGCACGCGGCGCCCCGCGGGGTCCGGGTCAACCTCGTCGCACCGGGGACCATCCGCACCCGCGCCTGGGCGGGCCGGGACGCGGACCTCGAAGCGGCCCGGCGCCTCTACCCGCTGGGCCGGATCGGCGAGCCCGAGGACATCGCGGCGGCCGTCGCCTTCCTCGCCTCCCGCGACGCGGCGTGGATCACCGGCACCACCCTCGCCGTCGACGGCGGCATCACGGCGGTCAACGCGGGATTCCGGCAGGCGCTGGACGGGATCCCACCGCGATAGTCGATCATTTTCGGCCCTGTTGACCGGATGTCACCGTTCGGTCGCACCCCGGTTCGTCCGCACAACCGATTTTCCAGTCCGGCCGTCTACCTGGCAGAGTGCGCAGGCCATGCGCCCACTTCTGCGGAAAGGCAAAACGGACTATGGGGGACATACGTAGACGGAGTGCCGTCATTCTCGGGGTCGCCTCGTTGGTGGCTCCGCTCACACTCGCGCTGGGCGCGACACCGGCACAGGCCGCGAGCTGTACCACCTCGGCGGGCCCGTACCAGAAGAAGGTGGAGAAGTTCCTCGGCCGTCCGGTCGACGGAAAGCAGTCCTCCGCCGACTGCAAGGCCATCCGTGCCTTCCAGACCAAGCACGGCATCACGCCGAACATCGGGTACGCCGGTCCCGTGACCTGGGGCGTGATGGATCTGATGAACAAGCAGAAGGCCGTCGGGAAGAACCCGAACAAGGCAGGCAAGTGCCCCACGAACAAGGGCCGTATCGCCTGCGTGGACCTCACGCTCCAGCTCAGCTGGATCCAGGACGGCAAGAAGCTCGTCCACGGCCCCGTCCCGGTCCGCACGGGACGCAACGGGTACGAGACCCGCACCGGCCTGAAGAAGGTCTACTGGCGCAACATCGACCACGTCTCGACCATCTACGACGTGCCGATGCCCTACAGTCAGTTCTTCGACGGTGGTCAGGCCTTCCACTCGGTCGGCGTCAGCATGTGGAACCCGCCGGGTTCCCACGGCTGCGTCAACATGACGAAGACCGCCGCCAAGAAGTACTGGTCGCTGCTGAAGAACGGCGACGACGTCTACGTGTACGGCCGCAAGCCGGGCACCTGATCCCCGCGGGCGCCCGGCCCGCCGGGCGCCTCGCACCCGGGCGCGTCCCCGAGCTCCGGATGTGAACTCGCCCACGTTCCTTGGCAGATGGACGTGATCAGCAACACTGCCCGAAATGTCCGAAGGGCGTGCGATTGCTCACAGCGCCTTCACGTCCGGCGCCGTATGCTTCACGGCATGTCCACCACTGTTGAACCCTCCTCCGAGCGATCGGCTGCCGAGGTCAACGAGGAGATCCGGGCCCTGTGGCTCCGGTCGGGCGGGACACTGAGCGTCGAACAGCGCGAGGAGTACCAGCGCCTGGTCCAGGAGTGGGCCTCGGCCCTCCCGCAGCCGGCCAGGGCAGCCTGAGCGGTTGCCGACCGATCCCCTCGGATCGTGATCCCGTCCACGGGGCACCCGTGAGCGAATGGGTGCCCTTCTCGCACTGACCTCGGCCCTCTGCTACGGCATCGTCGACTTCACCGGCGGGCTGCTGTCCCGCCGCGTGCCGCATGCCGCCGTCACCTTCCTCGGCCAGCTCGGCGGCCTCCTGCTCGCCGCCGGGGCCGCCCTTCTCCTGCCCGCCGACGTCCTCGCCGGCTCCGACCTCCTCTGGGGCGCCCTGTCCGGCGCCGGCAGCGCCACCGCCATGCGCTTCCTCAACCGCGGCCTGAGCCACGGCGCGATGAGCGTGGTCGTACCGGTGAGCGCCGTCACAGGCGTCGCGCTGTCCGTCCTGTGCGGTGTCCTCGTCCTCGGTGACCGCCCGGGCGCCTTGGCCTGGGCGGGGATCGCCGTCACCGGGCCCGCCCTGTGGTGGGTGTCCGGCGGCGGCACCCGGACGGGCCGGGAGGCGACGGACGGGCTCCTGGCCAGCGTGGGTGTCGCCGTGCAGTACGTCGCCCTCGGCCAGGCGGACCCCGGGAGCGGGCTGTGGCCGGTCGTCGCGGGCCGGGTCGCCGCCGTCCTCGTCCTGCTCCCCGACGCCGTCCGTCACCCCGGGATCCTCCGGCTGCCGGCGCGGCCGGGCGCCCAGGCCCTGCTGATCGGGGCGGGTGCCGCCCTAGGCCTCATCCTCTACCTGCTGGCCGTCCAGCGGCAGATGCTCGCCGTCGCGGTGGTCCTCGCCTCCCTCTACCCCGCGCTCCCGGTCGTCCTCGGTCTCGCCGTCCTGCACGAACACGTCTCCCGACGGCAGGCCGCCGGGCTGCTGGGAGCCGCCCTGGCGACCGTGCTGCTCACCATCGGCTGAAGGTCCGCGCCGGCCGCCCGCTCAGCCCCATGACGCCGAGTAGTGGCGCCGGTACTCCTTGCGGTCCTGCTCCGCCCGTATCCAGCGCGACGCCACCAGGGCGACCAGGCTGCCCGCGATCACCAGCAGCCCGGGACCGACGTTGCGGGGGTCGGCCAGCCGGGACAGCAGGGTCGACGGGTCCGGGAGGATGCCCCGCACCGGAGTCGACGACCCCGGCGAGGCGGCGTCCGGAGCCGCCGCGCCCCGCGCGTCCGACGGGGCGGGGGAGGGCGCCGCCGCACCCCCGTCGGCCCCGGGCGCCACGACGAGCCGTACGCCGAGCCGCGCCAGCGCCTTCGTCACCGGCTGGAAGTACGTCGTACCGCCCGTCCGGCAGTCACCGCTGCCGCCCGACGTGACACCGAGCGCGATGCCCTCGGAGAACATCGGACCACCACTGTCCCCGGGTTCGGCGCACACATCGGACTCGATGAGACCGCTGACCGTGCCCTCGGGGTAGTTCACCGTCGCGTTGAGCGCGGTCACCTCGCCGTCCCGTAGCCCGCTGGTGCTGCCGCTGCGGAACACCCGCTGGCCCACCGTCGGATCCGCCACCCCCGTGATCCGTACGCCCTTGCCGTCGCCGACGGCCACCACACCGGCGCCCTCGCCGGCCCGGCCGCCGGCGTACTCGATCAGCGAGTAGTCGTCCCCGGGGAAGCTGCC
Source organism: Streptomyces sp. CB02400 (assembly GCF_001905725.1). Classification (GTDB taxonomy): domain Bacteria; phylum Actinomycetota; class Actinomycetes; order Streptomycetales; family Streptomycetaceae; genus Streptomyces; species Streptomyces atrovirens. The sequence continues at coordinate 386,538 of NZ_LIWB01000007.1, read as the reverse complement.
GCCGACCGTCGTCCCGACCTCCTGCCTGCCCTGGTCGTCGGCGAACCACACCGACCCGTCGGGCCCGCAGTGCCCGGCGGTGAGGATGAAGTCCCGCTCCCCGTCGGTCACGTTGAAGCCCGCCGAACAGCGGCCGGCCGTCGACAGGATGGGCAGCGCCCCGTTGAGCCGGGTGGTGAAGGTGCCCTCGCTCCGCTCCATGCGGACGAAACCGCCGATGCCGTCCGCCACTTCGGTCAGCTCGGACCAGTCGTCCGCCGACACCGTGCTGTCGCCCCGGACCACCACCTCGTTGGTCCGGTAGTCCATGGCCCACGCCGTCCCGGGCACGCGCGGCGCCGAACCCAGCCTCTCGGTCGCGGACTTGAAGTCGTCCATGCTGTGCCGCACCATCTTCGGCTCGGCGCCGGCCCCGCGCACCTCGGCCGCCGCCTCCTCGTCGGTGACCGCGACCACCGTCCTGCCGTCGTCGGCGATCCAGCTGCCCGCCGTACGGGAGGTGCCGAGCCTCGACACCAGGCCGGCGCCCGGCCCGGCCGCCGTCTCCTCGGCGGTGGCGAACGGGACCGCGTCGGGCGCGCGGGGCTCACTGGCGACGGCGTGGGTGACCATCGTGGCCCCCAGGAGGAGTCCGCCGACGGCCGCCAGCCGTGTCACTCGCCGGACCACCCGTCGTCGTGCGTGCCTCATGCGTGGCTCCCGAACCTCGGCAGCGCGGTGCGCGCACCGCGAGGGCCTCCCCTGAGTCGGAGGCCCTCTTCCCATACGGGCCCGGAACCCGGCGCGTTCAGACCGGGCGCGGGCCGTCGTCCCGATGTCCGTTCACACCACGGCCCTTATCGTGTGTTCATGACCAGGATTCCGCACGAGACGTCCGGTGAACCGAATCCGCTGCACGCCCTCGACCTGGACCGCCTGCGCCGCCGCACCAGCATGAAATGGCGGACCTATCCCGAGGACGTGCTGCCCCTGTGGGTGGCCGAGATGGACGTGCCCCTGGCCGGACCGGTCGTCCGCGCCGTCACCGGGGCGATGGAACTCGGCGACACCGGCTACCCCGCCGGCACCGCCTACGCGGAGGCGCTGGCCGCCTTCGCGGACAAGCGGTGGGACTGGGGCGGGCTCGCCGTGGAGCGCACCGCGATCGTGCCCGACGTCATGCTCGGCGTGGTCGAGATGCTGAAACTGGTCACCGGGTACGGGGACGCGGTGGTGGTGAATTCACCGGTCTACCCGCCGTTCTACGACTTCGTCGGGCACCTGGACCGCGAAGTGGCCGAGGCCCCGCTAGGCGCCGACGCGCGGATCGACCTCGACGTCCTGGAGGACACCTTCCGGCGGGTGACGGCCGGCCGGCGACGGGCCGCCTACCTGCTGTGCAGCCCGCACAACCCCACCGGCACCGTGCACACCGCCGACGAACTGTCCGCCGTCGCCGCCCTCGCCGAGCGGTACGGCGTACGCGTCGTCGCCGACGAGATCCACGCCCCGCTGGCCGTCGGCGACACGCGGTTCGTGCCGTACCTGAGCGTGCCGGGCGGCGAGCACGGCCTGTCGCTGATGTCGGCGTCGAAGGCGTGGAACCTGGCCGGGCTCAAGGCCGCCCTCGCCGTCGCGGGGCCCGAGGCCGCGGGCGACCTGGCGCGGATGCCCGAGGAGGTCGGCCACGGCCCGAGCCACGTCGGCATCCTCGCCCACACCGCCGCCCTGCGCGACGGCACCGCCTGGCTGGACGCCCTGCTCGCCGGCCTCGACACCAACCGCCGGCTGCTCGCGGACCTCCTGGCCGAGCGGCTGCCGGCGATCCGCTACCGGCCGGGCGACGCCACCTACCTCGCCTGGCTGGACTGCCGCGCCCTCGGCCTCGGCGACGACCCCGCCGACACCTTCCTCCGGCACGGCCGCGTGGCGCTCAACTCCGGTCTGCCCTTCGGCACCGGAGGAGCCGGCCACGCCCGGCTGAACCTCGCCGCCTCGCCCGGGGTGCTGGAGGAGGCGGTACGGCGGATGGCGGTCGCCGTGGAGCGCGCGGGCGGTGCCCGTGGCTGACGAGTGCTTCGGCCACCCGCGGCTCGCCGCGCTCTACGATCCGCTCGACCCCGACCGGAGCGATCTCGACGCCTACCTGGGCATGGCGGAGGAGTTCGGTGCCCGGCGGGTGCTGGACATCGGCTGCGGAACAGGGGTGTTCGCGCTGCTCCTGGCCGGCCGGGGGATCGAGGTGGTCGGCGTCGACCCCGCCGGGGCGTCCCTCGACGTGGCACGGGGCAAGCCGGGCGGCGCACGGGTCCGCTGGATCGAGGGCGACGCGACGGCGCTGCCGCCGCTGCGGGTCGATCTGGCGACCATGACGGCGAACGTCGCCCAGGCCGTCGCCGATCCCGGCGCCTGGCACGGCACCCTGCGCGGCGCCCACGCGGCACTGCGGCCCGGGGGACGCCTGGTGTTCGAGACCCGCGATCCGGCCCGGCGGGCCTGGGAGGGGTGGACCCGCGAGGAGTCGTACAGCAGGGCGGACGTACCCGGCGTCGGCACGGTCGAGAGCTGGCACCAGGTGACCGAGGCGGACGGCCCGCTGGTGACGTTCCGCACCACCTACGTGTTCGCCGCGGACGGGGCGGTACTGACCTCGGACTCGACGCTGCGTTTCCGCGAGCGGGAGGAGGTCGAGGCGGACCTCGAAGGTCACGGCTACACGGTGGAGGAGGTACGGGACGCCCCCGACCGCCCGGGCCGGGAGTTCGTCTTCGTCGCGCGGCGTCCGGACGCCTGAGCGCTCCGCCGGCGGTACGGCGACGCGCCGTCGGTCGTCCGCGGCGCCGTCGTGGCCGGGCGCGCCCACGCGGCGGTGGCCGCACGTCGGTACGGTCCCGCGCCCCTTCAGGGCGCTGCCGAACCGCGGCGGACTTCGCCGGACCTGCTTAGACTTCCCCGCATGGACGACGCGTTGCGGGACCTGCTCGGGGCGGGGAAGTACCTGTTGGTCACCAGCTACCGCAAGAACGGCACGCCCGTCGCCACGCCGGTGTGGGTGGTGCGGGACGGTGACGCGCTCGGGGTGTGGACCGTCGCCGACTCGTGGAAGGTGAAACGGATCCGCGCCCGCGGCGACGTCCTCGTCGGCCCCTGCGACATACGCGGCAACCCGACCGGTGACCAGGTCCCCGCCACCGCGGAGATCTGCGACCCGGCCACCACCGCCCGCTACCGGAGGCTGATCGGCCGCAAGTACGGCCTCGTGGGGCGGCTGACCCTGCTGGGCAGCAGGCTGCGCCGGGGCACGAGCGGCACGGTCGGTATCCGCATCACGCTCTGAACCGCGTGCCGGGCCGTGCCCGGCGGACCGTCAGGTCCAGGCCCGGAACGGCTCGTCCACCAGTTGGAAGACCGGCTCGCCGCGCACCGGGTCCTTGGCCGTCGACAGCCGTACCCGGTCGCCGCCGTGGATGCCGATGGGCGGCCCCATGACCCGGCCGCGCACCACGAACCCCTCGGCCATCTCGATCAGGGACACATTGCGGGCCGCCGGGGTGTTGCGGTGCAGCACCGTGGAATGGCGGACCGTCCCGACGCCCTCGCTGCGCTCCGTGCGCAGGTCGCTGCCCTGGCAGACCGGACAGAGCAGCCGGTGGTACATGGCGGTGCCGCACCAGGTGCAGCGCTGGAAGAGCATGGCCTCCGCGTGGTCCTTGCCCTGGGGATCGAGGACACCCGTCGCGGAGCCGGCTGCCTGCTGAGCGACGCTTCCTGAGTGGTGGTACACGCTGGTCAACTCCCTGCACTCGGCCGGAATCCCGCGTGCGCGGTCACCCGGCACGCGCGTGCCGGTGCGCCCTGCCACCGTGCACAGCCACAGAGTATGGCACTCAGTGCCACTCGTAAAGGCACTCCGTACCCCCAAAATGGGGTGAGCGCCCGCGCCGGGTCACCCGCGCCCGAGCGCGGTCTCCAGCTCCTGCACCACCCTCCACAGTGGCGCCCCGCGCCGCGAGACGACCACCACCACGTCTCCGGGCCCCTCGCCCGCCGCGGCGACGGGCCCGGCGCCGAACGCGGCCCGCACATGCCCCAGCGCGTGGTCCACCGCGGCCTCCGCGTCCCCCTTCCCGTCCGAACGCAGCCAGGAGCGCAGCGCGTTGTTGTGCGCCGCGACCACCGCCGCCGCGATCACATCGGCGCGGAGGACGCCGTCGGGCAGACCGGCGAAGCGGTCCCGCAGAAATCCGGCCAGCGCCCGCTCGTACCGCCAGACCACGGACAACTCGTACGCCCGCAGTCCGGGCACGCTCTTGGTGAGGCGGTAGCGCTGCACGGAGAACGCCGGGTTCTCGGCGTACATCAGCAGCACCAGCCGGGCCGCGTCGCAGACCCTGCGCACCGGATCGTCCTCGGAGCCCGCCGCCAGGAAGGCCGTCATGTCGGCGAGGCAGCGCTCGTGGTCGGGGAAGACCACGTCCTCCTTGGACGGGAAGTAGCGGAAGAAGGACCGCCGGCCCACCCCGGCGAGCGCCACGATGTCGTCGACCGTGGTCTGTTCGTAGCCCCGCTCCAGGAACAGCCGGAACGCCGCCGCGACCAGGGCGTCCCGCATCGGCGGCTTCTCGGCCCTGTCCCCGCGGCCGGGAGCCGCACTGCTGGAGCTCATGCACGGAACGTAGCACCGGGAAGCCACTGATGGCACTCAGTGCACGCCGTACACGGAACTCAGTACCGCTGTGTCCCCTTCCCGCAGGTCGTTCCTATGATCGAGCCACCGCCGTCCCCGAGGAGCCCGTATGCCGCCCGTCCGTCCCCGCGTCCTGTACGTCACCGACCTGGCCTACCCGGCCCGCGGGCGCCGCTACTGCGACGAGGACGTCTTCCTCACCTCCCGGCTGCGCGAGCACATCGACCTCGCCCTGTGCCATCCGCGGGACGCCGCCGCCCTGATGGACGGCTTCGACGCCGTCGTGGTCCGCAACAGCGGTCCCGTACTGGGGTACCGGGACGCCTACGACGCCTTCCGCGAGCGCGCCACCGCGACCGGCACACCGGTCTACAACCCGCTCACCGGCAGGGGCGACATGGCCGGCAAGCAGTACCTGCTCGACCTGACCGTCGCCGGCCGTCCGGTGATCCCCACCGTCGACCGGCCGGAGGACCTGCACCGGCTGCCCGGCACGGAGCGGTACGTGGTCAAGCCCAGGCTCGGCGCCGACTCCATGGGCCTGCGCGTCGTCCCCGTCGACGAGGTGCGCGGACTCGTCGACGGGGACGTCCTGGTGCAGCCGCACATCGACTTCGTCCACGAGATCTCCTTCTACTTCGTCGACCACGACTTCCAGTACGCCCTCTACGCCCCGCACCCCGAACGCCGCTGGGAGCTGGAGCCGTACGAACCCGGCCGGGACGACCTGGACTTCGCCCGGGGCTTCATCGACTGGAACACCCTCGACCACGGCATCCAGCGCGTCGACGCCTGCCGCGCGCCGGGTGGCGAACTGCTGCTGGTCGAACTGGAGGACCTCAATCCCTATCTGTCCCTCGACGCCCTCGACGACACCGGCCGGGAGGCGTTCGTGTCCGCCATGACGGCGTCCCTGCGCCGTTTCCTCCGCGACGCCTGAACCCGCGGGACCTCCGTCACGTACCTCTGTGCGCAAGCGGACCGACTCCCCGCGCGGCACGGAAGGAGAGCGACGTGACGACACCGTCCGGACCGGGACGGCCGCACGACGGGCCGCCCCTCGAACCCGTCCGCGTCCTGCGCCCGCGCCGCACCGACGCACTCGCGGAGCTGTTCCGGGAGTTCGAGGAGGAGGGGCGGGGCGGGTACGAGCCGGTGCCGCCGCCCCGGCCGCCGCACGGGTCCGAGGACCGGACACAGGAACTCCCGCCCGTGCCCGCGGCCCGGCACGCCTCCGGGATCCGCCGCACCGCCCTGGCGCTCGCCGTGGCCGCCGCCGCGGTGGCGGGCTTCGGCGGCGCGCTCCTGCTCGTGGAACGCGACGCCGACGACCGCGCGGCACCCGGCCCGCGTCCGTCCACGACCGCCCCCGTCACCCCGGCCCCGCCCGCCCCCGCCGAGCAGGGGTTCCTCCGCGAGGGAGACTCGGGCCCCGAGGTGACCGAACTCCAGGAGCGGCTGCTGCGCGTCCCGGACGTCTACCGGTCCGGCGCCACCGACGGCCGCTACGACGCCGCCCTCTCCGCCGCCGTCGCCCGCTTCCAGCTCTGGTACGGCATCCGGGGCGACGAGACCGGCGTCTACGGCGACGACACCCGCCTCGCGCTGGAGTCCCGCACCGGCCGGTCGTCGTCGGGCACCTGACCCGGTGGCTACCGCTCCTTCGGCATCCGGATGTCCAGCACGCACACGTCGTCGCGGCGCTCGTCCTCCAGCATCGCCTCCAGCAGCGTGCCCAGGGACCCGGCCCCGTCGCCGGGGTGGGCCGCCACGGCCTCGGCCAGCCGCCCGAGGCCCACGTCGATGTTCTCCGGGGGGCGCTCCACCAGACCGTCGGTGTACAGCAGCATCCGGTCGCCCGGTTCGAGACGGCACTCGGCCTCCTCGAAACGCGGCGTGGTGGTTCCGCCGAGCAGTATGCCGCTGGGCCGGCGCAGATACGTCACCTCGCCGTCGCGCAGCAGCAGGGGCGGGGTGTGTCCCGCCTGCGCCCAGAGCAGGCGCCGTTCCGCCGGCCGGTAGCGGGCCAGCACCATGGTCGCGGTGCCGTGGCTGTCCCGGGAGTGCAGCAGCAGGGTGTTGAGCCGGGCGAGCGCGCCGGTCAGCGAGGAGCCGGTGATGACCATGCCCTTGGCGGTGAACCGGAGCTGGGCCATGGTGGCGACGGCGTCCACCCCGTGTCCGGCGACATCGCCGACGACGAACAGGGCGTCGCCGTCGGGCAGTTCGATGGCGCTGAACCAGTCGCCGCCGACGTGTATGCCGGCCTGGGCGGGAAGGTAGGCGACCTCGACGCGCAGTCCGGCCAGGTCGACCACCCGCTCGGGCAGCGGCAGCAGGGCGTTCTGCAGCCGGGCGACCAGGGACCGCTCGGCCTGGAGCACGTCGTGCTGGGTGACGATGGCCCGCTCGGTCTCCACCAGGGCGAGCTCGGCCCGCCGCCGCGCGGTCAGGTCCTGCACGAAGCCGTGCACCTCGACGGGCGTGCCGTGCAGATCGGCCACCGCCTCGGCGGCGAGCCGCAGATGCCGGACACCGCGCGTGCCGCGGACCCGGAACGGGGTGTCCAGCGGCAGGCCCTCGTGGATCAGGGCGTCGACGGCGTGGCTCAGCGCGGACCGGTCCTCGGGCACCGCGAGTGCGGGGAGGTCGACGAGCCGGACGGGCCCGTCCGCGGGGTCCCGGTCGAGGATCGCGAAGACCTGCGACGACCAGGACGCCTCGGACGTGGTCAGGCTCCAGTTGGCCCAGCCGAGGTTGCCCAGCCGCTGCAGGTCGGCGAGCCGCTGCTCCTGCCGGTCGGAGGAGGCGTGCCGGACCCAGGTGACGACCAGCGCGTCCGCCGGCCGAGTCACCCGTACGGAGTATGTGGCCAGCTCGGTGGCGCCGTTCACGACCTCCTGGTGGGCGAACGGCTCGCTCTCGTACGTCCCCCCGTCGGCCAGGGTGTCCAGGCAGCCCCGCCACACCGGTGTGTCGACCAGGTCGGGCCGCACCTCCCGCAGCCGCCGCCCGGCCGGATCGCCCCCGGTGCCGCCCAGGACGTCGGCCGCCTGCGCCGTCACGGCGTCCACCCGGAAGTCCTCGGTCCCGCCGGACGGGCCGCGCAGCGGGGTCAGCAGCATCGCCGGAACCGGCAGCGCCGCGAACAGCGCCCGTACGGCGTCCGGGAGCGGGTCGGCCGCGGGCTCGGACGGGGCGGTGAACGTACGCAGTCGGCCGGCGCAGAGCCGGACCACTCCGCGCAGATGGGCGCGGTCGCGCGGGGTGAAGGGGCCGGAGCGCTCGCGCAGCACACCGACGCAGACCTCGGGACCGTCCCCGCCGGGCAGCGGCAGCCAGGCGCGCGAGCGCCACCGCCCGGGCGGATCACCGATCAGCAGGTACCGCGTGCTGTCCCCGGCGAAGTCCTCCAGCCAGAGGGGTTCACCGGATTCGAGGGCGTCCAGCGCGGCGACCCCGCTGAAGGGGGGCACCTGACGCCACCGGGTGGCCAGCCGTTCGTCGATCCCGGCGTGCCCGAGCAGTTCGAGGCCCCCGCCGGTGCGGCGGGCGTAGATCATGACCGAGTCCGCGGCCAGGTCCTGCCCGAGGTGTTCCAGCAGGCACCGGGCCAGCTCCTGGGGGGTGCCGGTGCGCACGAGGACCCGGGCGAGGCGGCTCAGGGCGGCGGCGACGTCCTCGGGGGCCGAGGGCGCCGCCGGGGGGTCGGCCTCGGGGAGGCCGGCCGTCGCGCCCCCGGTCTCCTCGGCCGGCCGTGCGGACGGCTCACCGGGCCGGGCGGGCGCCAGTTCCCCCAGGGTGATCCAGCACTCCTCCAGCAGGGTGCGGCGGGCCGCCTTGGCACGCTGGAGCAGGGTCTCGCCGGCGGCGTCGGCGGAGCACCCGCTCAGCGCCATCACGACGCCCTTGGCCCGCTCCACGACGGCCGATGTCGCGGCCTGCTCGCGCAGCCGGTCCATCTCGGCACGCTGCCGGGCCACGACCCTGGCCAGTTCCGCCAGGTCCGGCGCGGCTCCGGGCCCCACCGGGACAATGGGCTCCCTCATCACGCGATGAGCATCGCACACGTCTCCCGGTTCGTTGACCGGCTTGTTCGCCCGGAAGTCCGCGGACAGCCCTGACCAGGGGGGTCGTGACGTGCGCACCGGGCGGGGACCGCGGTCAGCGGCCGGACTCGGCCAGGGCCCGGGCGACCGCCCGTACGCTGCGGGCGATGTGCTGGAGCTGCGTGACCTCGGCCGCGTAGAGCTTGATCGTGTGCTCGATGACCCCTTCGCGCAGTCCGGCCCGGGGCAGGTCGGAGCGGGCGGTCTGCAGGGCGGTGCGGGCCACCCGGATCTCGTGCTCGACCTGGATCTGGGCGTGCCGGGCCAGCAGGACGGGGTGCCGGACGAACGCCGGGTAGCTCGCGTAGCGCGCGGGCACCAGCTCACGCAGCCACTTGGCCGCCGAGCGTTCCCAGTCGTAGCTGCCGGGGGTCTTGACCTGGCAGGGCCAGTCGGGACCGAGTCGCGTGGTCGTCAGGGGCATGATCATCGCTTCCGGGTGTACGGCGTCGCGTGGAGGGACGACGGAGTGGGGCGGCCCCGGCCCAGGGGATGACCGGGGCCGCCACGAGTGGCCGGGCAGGGGATGCCCGGCCGACCCCCGGCCGCCGGAGCGGGTAGGTGCCGGCGGCTTCGGGTGTCCGTGCGGGCGCCCGGTGCTGAGCGGCCGGGCCGTGATCCGTGAGCAGTATTTATATATGCCATCTGGTTTGCAAGACGTATGAAAACATTCATGCGCGCTTTGATGTGGGCGTTTCCCGCGAGGCGACCTCCGGCGGGGTCAGTCCCTGAGGAAGAACTGGTGTTCGTCGGCGACGTGCTCGTACTCGTCGAGCCGGGCCTGTGTCCGCTCCGGATCCGCGTCCGTCATGGCCTGAAGCAGCGCCGCGCACATCACGACCGGAGCGGCGTAGGAGTCGAACACCAGCCGGGATCCGGTGCCGGTGGCGAAGGTGACGTCGGCCTCGTCCACGATCGGGCCCAGCGCCAGATCGGTGATCAGCGCGACCTTCAGCCCGGCGCTGCGGGCGACCCGCACCGCGGTCAGGGTCTCTTGGGCGTGCCGCGGCATGGAGAACGCCAGCACCCAGCTGCCGCCCGCTTCCCGCGACTGCAGCAGCGCGTCGTAGGCGACGCTGCCGCCCAGCGTCACGAGCCGGACGTCCGGGTGGATACGGCGGGCGGCGTAGGCGAAGTACTCGGCCAGGGAGACGGAGATGCGCAGCCCGAGTACGGTGAGCGGAGTGGACGCGGACAGCCGGCGGCCGACCTCGATGAACCGGTCGGCGTCGGCGAAGTCCCGCCGCAGGTTCTCCAGGTTCTCGATCTCGGCGTCCACCGCCGCTTGCAGCTCGTTGCCCCGGACCTCCTCGGCGGGACCGCCGGAGCGGGTGCCGAGCGTGATCGACTGGAGCCTCTCCCGCAGCGCGGGGTAACCGCTGAAGCCGACCGCCGAGGCGAACCGGGTCACCGAGGGCTGGCTCACCCCGGCCCGGTCCGCGAGATCCGTGATCGACAGGAACGCGGCCTCGGCGATGTGCTCGATCAGGTACTGGGCGATGCGCCGCTGGCCGGGGGAGAGCCGGGGCCGGTCGAACAGCGTGCGGAGCTGGGCCGTCGGGGACACCTCCGGGTCCTGGCCCGCCTTCCCCGAGGTGATCGCGGATGCCTGTGCGCGTGCCTGCTGCGGCGATCGCACCGGTGCGCCTCCTTCGTGTCCCACGAGGGTTCAACATAGCCCACCCGCCGTGGTGACCAGGCCGCTCACCGGAGCACACCGGACCGCTCCACCGGGGATATCCGCGCCTCCCGGGGGAACCCGACGGCACAGCGAAGCAGAAACCCCATGACACACCAGGAGCCACCGGACATGACCGTCCCCGAGGAGAACCGGCCGAAGACCCGGGACACCGACGACATCGTCGAACAGCGGCAGGACAAGGAGACACGCGATCAGGGCGGCACCGGCCGCACGATGCGCGAAGCGCTGGAGGAGGCCGAGGTCAAGCCCGACGACTTCCGGGAACGCTAGACCACACCCACCGTCCCCCGCCCCCGACCACGTCCCGAGCAGGTGAAAGCATGAGCGCCCTGAGCGCGCTGGAAGACGCCCTGGAGAACCGATGGGAAGCGCTGTGGGCGCGGCTGTTCGGCCGGGAGCCGGTCGAACTCGTCGACGCCCTGCGGCGCGAGTGCGACAGCCACGCCGTGGTGTGCCGGGCGGGCCGGGTGATGGTCCCCAACGCCTACGACGTGGAACTGGCCGAACCCGTGCACGAGGAACTGACCCGCCGCGGCAGCCGCGTGGGACAGGCGCTCACCGACCGGCTGGCCCGGCACGCAGCGCGCCACGGCTACGAATGGGCGGGCCCGCTCGCCGTGCACGTCCGCCGGTCCGCCGAGGTCCCCAACGGCCGCTTCCGCGTGGCGAGCAGCGTGATGCCGCACGTGAGCGCCGACGCCTTCCAGCGCGCGGGGCAGCCGACGCCGGGCTGACGGCGCGGGTCAGCGCCGGTAGACCGTGATCGAGTGGCCGACGTCGTCGACCGGGCGGCTGCTGTCGATCAACTCGGCCAGCCGGCCGGTCGCCTTGGCCGCCGCGGAGTCCGACACCACCAGCACCCCGCGCACCTCGGCGAGCGGTGCCCGGCGCGGATCGGCGGCGTCGATGCCGTAGTACGACGGCACCCCGCTGCCCTTGTAGACCAGCCAGATCCGCTCCCCGCGGTACCGCTCGCGCAGCCGGTCGGCGAGCCGGCCGAGGTCCTGGCCCCAGTCGACGTTCGAGTCGTGCAGCCGGAACCGGGTCTTCGACGGACCGCCGAACGCCTCGTTGGAGTACGGCAGATAGAGGGGGAACGTCCGCAGCGAGCTCGCCGCGACGAACGCCACCAGCAGCGCCGTCGCGGCCGGCACCCACCGCCGGCGCACCACGAGCACACAACCCGCCGCCACCGTCAGGAACATCGGCAGGAAGACGGCGTACCGGGTGCCGAAGTCCCGTGAGCCGTACATGGCGGCGGCCAGCAGCACCGCCGGGGCCGGGAGCAGATACGGTGCCGCGGGCCGCAGCCGCCGTACCGCCACCACCGTGACGGCGCCGGCCGCCCACAGCACGAGCACGCCGAGCGGCGTCTTCACCAGCAGCGCGGCCGGCAGGTAGTACCAGAGCGAGCCCTCGTACACCCGCCCGAACAGGAAGCCCTCCCAGGGGTGGGTCTCGAGGCCGAACTGGACGCGCATGCCGTCCCGGAACGGCTCGGGGAACGGCATCAGTTCCACGAGCAGCCCCCGCAGCCCGCGCAGTGCCGGCACGGGCTGCTGCGGAGCCCAGCGCAGCCGGGGATCGACGGCCAGGTACACGGCCCACACCACGGCGACCGAGGCCAGCGCGAAGACGACGGCGCCCGCGGCGGCCCCGCGCCGCCTGCCACCCGCGCACCACACCGAGACCGCGGCCGTCACCACCAGCACCGGCAGCGCGGGCAGCACACTCATCTTCGTCGCCAGCGCCGCCCCGAACGCCACACCCGCGAGCGGCAGACGGAGGCGCGGCCGTCGGCGTGCCCGCCACAGCAGCCACACCGAGGTCAGGACGAACCCGGCGGCCGGCACGTCGAGCGTGGCCAGCGAGCCGTGGGCGATCACGTCGGGGGAGAGGCAGTACAGCGCGAGCGCGGCCAGGGCGCCCGCCGCACCGGCCAGTTCACGGGCGAAGGCGAACACGACGAGCCCGAACAGCAGCGTCAGGACGATCACCGGCAGACGCGCCCGGAACATCAGCCGCCAGGGGTCGTTGCCCGACTCGTACAGCAGGTGCCGGCCCAATTCGCCCTGGTCGCCGTCGAATCCCGTGTCGAGGCGCGGATCGGCGACCGCCACCCCGGCGGCGATCACCAGCTTCCCGAGCGGCGGATGCTCGGGGTTGTACCGCAGGCTGCGCTCCTCCAGATACACGGCGGCCGTGCCCACGTACACCGGCTCGTCGATCGTCGGCGTCTGCCGCACGGCGGTGGTGACCATCGCCACGGCCATCTGTCCGAGCAGCAGCACCACGACCACGGTCATCGGCCACCGCCGGCCCGCGCGCCGCGACACGGTGCCGTCGTCGCCACCGGCGGCCGGATCGCGTACGTCCGCCGCCACGAGACCCCTCATGGGCCCCTACTGTCGCACCGCACCTCCGCCCACGGGCGGAACCGCCCGTGCGGCGAGTTCCTCCAGCGGGGCACCGGCCAGCCGGCACACCGTCCACTCCTCCAGCAGCTCCGCGCCGAGCGACTCGTAGAAGGCGATCGCCGGTTCGTTCCAGTCCAGCACCACCCACTCGAAGCGCTCGAACCCGCTCTCCCGGCAGATCGCCGCGAGGGCGGCCAGCAGCGCCTTGCCATGCCCGGCGCCCCGGGTGTCCGGGCGGACGTAGAGGTCCTCCAGATGCATCCCGCGCGTACCGGTCCAGGTCGAGAAGCGCGGGAACCACAGCGCGAACCCCGCGATGCCGCCGGTGTCGTCGTCCTCGGCGATCAGGACGGACGCGGCGGGGCGCTCGCCGAACAGGGCCGCCCGGAGCTGCTCGTCGGTGGCACGGGCCTGCTCGGCGGCCTTCTCGTAGGTGGCGAGTTCGCGGATCATCGCGCGGATCTCGGGGACGTCGTGCACGGTGGCTTCTCTGATCACGGTACGAGAGCCTGCGTCACCGGGCCGCACTCCGTCCAGCCGGTTCCGGTGGCCGGACCACCAGGTCGGCCCTGTCCCGCGTCGACGCCACCAGCTCGGCGTTGCGCCGGTCGCTGCGCTCGACCCACGCCACCGCCTCCGCGTGGCTCTTGCCGAACTCCTCGTGCCGGGCGATCAGCCGCCGCAGCCGCTCCTCCTCGTCCAGGACACAGAACCACACCTCGTCGAGGAGCGGCCGGACCCGCGCCCAGGCACCGGTGTCCAGCAGCAGGTAGTTTCCCTCCGTCACCACCAGCCGGGCCGTCGGCGGCACCGGGAGCGCGCCCGCGAGCGGCTGCTCCAGCGTCCGCTCGAAGCCGGGGGCGTACACGACGTCGTCGTACGTCTCCTCGCGCAGCCGCCGCAGCAGTGCCGCGTACCCGGCCGCGTCGAAGGTGTCCGGGGCGCCCTTGCGTTCGCGGCGGCCGAGGCGGTCGAGTTCGGCGTCGGCGAGATGGAAGCCGTCCATCGGCACCTGCGCGACCCACGGCTCCCCGCTGCCGTTCAGCTCCCGCACCAGCCGCTCCGCGAGCGTGGACTTGCCCGCGCCCGGACTGCCGGCGATGCCGAGGATCGCGCGCCGGCCGCCCCGCGGAAGGGCACGGGCACGGCGGAGGAGGTCGTCGAAGGTCAGCGCCACACAGGAGAGTGTGTCACCTGGGAAGCGGACGGTCTGCCGCCATGTGGCCCGCGCCACCCACTGTTCGGCACCGTATCGGGGAACGGTGTCCTGTATGACGGATCCAGGTCTGCCCGATGACATCCTCGCCTGCCTCTTCGACCTCGACGGCGTCGTCACGAAGACGGCCGTCGTCCACGCGGCCGCCTGGAGGGAGATGTTCGACGCCTTCCTCCGCGAACGGGACGGCGACGCCTTCCGGCCCTTCAGCGACGCCGACTACGACGAGTACGTCGACGGCCGCCCGCGCGCCGACGGCGTCCGCACCTTCCTCGCCTCCCGCGGCATCGAACTGCCCGAGGGCGGACGCGACGACCCGCCCGACGCCCGCACCGTGCACGGCCTCGGCAACCGCAAGAACGAACTGCTGCTGGCGAAGATCCGCACCGACGGCGTGGAGGCCTACGACGGCACCCTGCGCTACCTCGCCGCGGTCCGCGCCCGCGGACTGCGCACCGCGATCGTCTCCTCCAGCGCCAACTGCCGTGACGTACTGCGGTCGATCGGTGCCGAGGACCTCTTCGACGTCCGGATCGACGGTGTGGTCGCCGCCGAACGCGGCCTGCCCGGGAAGCCGAAGCCCGACACCTTCCTCGCCGCCGCCGCGGACCTCGGTGTCGAGCCGTCCCGGGCCGCCGTGTTCGAGGACGCGCTGGCCGGCATGGACGCGGGCCGCGCCGGGCACTTCGGATACGTCGTCGGTGTGGACCGGGTGGGCCAGACCGACGCGCTGTACGCGCACGGCGCCGACCGGGTCGTGACGGACCTCGCCGAACTCGGAGACGACAAGTGATCACACAGCGGGCGTACGCCGTCGAACCGTGGACCGTGCGCGAACACAGCCTGGACCTCGACGTCCTGGCACAGAGCGAATCCGTGTTCGCGCTGTCCAACGGCCACGTCGGCTGGCGCGGCAACCTCGACGAGGGCGAACCGCACGGCCTGCCCGGCTCCTACCTCAACGGCGTCCACGAACTGCACCCGCTGCCCTACGCCGAAGCCGGCTACGGCTACCCGGAGTCGGGCCAGACGGTCATCAACGTCACCAACGGCAAGGTGATCCGGCTGCTGGTCGACGACGAACCGTTCGACCTGCGCTACGGGCGCCTCGTCAGCCACGAGCGGACCCTGGACCTGCGCCGGGGCGTCCTGGAGCGGGTCTGCGAATGGACCTCCCCGGCCGGGTCCACGGTCCGGGTGCGCTCCACCCGGCTGGTCTCCCTCACCCAGCGGGCCGTCGCCGCCGTCGCCTACGAGGTCGAGCCCGTCGACAGCCGCACCCGCGTGGTGCTGCAGTCCGAACTCGTCACCAACGAGAGCCTGCCCGGACCGGACGGCGACCCGCGCGCCGCCCGCGCCCTGAAGTCCCCGCTGGAACCCGAGGAGGACCTCGCCAAGGACCACCGGCTCCGCCTGGTCCACCGCACCCGGCGCAGCGGCATCAGGGTCGCCGTGGCCGCCGACCACGTCGTCGACGGCCCCGAACGCACCACCACCGACTGTGAGAGCAACGTGGACATGGCCCGGCTGACCGTCACCTCCGTCCTGGAGCCGGGACAGCGGCTGCGGGTGGAGAAACTCGTCGCCCACGGCTGGTCCGGTGCCCGCTCCCGGCCCGCGATGAGCGACCAGGTGGAGGCGGCGCTGGCGGCCGCCGCGCACAGCGGCTGGCAGGGCCTCCTCGACGAACAGCGGGCCCACCTCGACGACTTCTGGGCCCGCGCCGACGTCGAGGTCGACGGCGACGAGGAGATCCAGCAGGCCGTACGCTTCGCCCTCTTCCACGTCCTCCAGGCGGGGGCCCGTGCCGAACGGCGCGCGATACCCGCCAAGGGGCTGACCGGCTCCGGCTACGACGGTCACGCCTTCTGGGACACCGAGGTGTTCGTGCTGCCCCTGCTGATCTGCACCGCGCCGGACGCCGCCGCCGAGGCGCTGCGCTGGCGGCAGACCACCCTGCCCGTCGCCCGCGAGCGCGCCGCCCAACTCGGCCTGCGCGGGGCCGCGTTCCCCTGGCGCACCATCGAGGGCTCGGAGGGCTCCGCGTACTGGCCGGCCGGCACCGCCGCCTTCCACGTCAACGCCGACATCGCCGACGCCGTGGTGCGCTACGTCCAGGCCACCGGCGACGAACGCTTCGAACGCGACACCGGAGTGGAGCTGCTGGTGGAGACCGCCCGCCTCTGGCGCTCCCTCGGCCACCACGACGACCGGGGCGTCTTCCACATCGACGGCGTCACCGGACCGGACGAGTACAGCGCCGTCGCCGACGACAACACGTACACCAACCTCATGGCCCGGGCGAACCTGCTGGCCGCCGCCGACGCCTGCAAACGCCACCCCGACACCGCGGCGGCCCTCGGTGTCGACGAGGAGGAGAGCGCCGGCTGGCGGGACGCCGCCGAAGCCGTGAACCTCCCCTACAACGACGAACTCGGCGTGCACGAACAGCACGCGGGCTTCACCCGCTACCAGCGCTGGGACTTCGCCGGCACCCGCGCCGACCAGTACCCGCTGATGCTGCACTTCCCCTACTTCGACCTCTACCGCAAACAGGTGATCAAGCAGGCGGACCTGGTGCTGGCGATGCACACCTGCGCCGCCCACTTCGAGGAGGTCTTCGGCGAGGAGCAGATCGCCCGCAACTTCGCCTACTACGAGCCGCTGACCGTACGGGACTCCTCGCTGTCGGCCTGCGTCCAGGCCGTCCTCGCCGCCCGCACCGGCCACCTGGACCTGGCCCACGCCTACACCGCCGAGGCCGCCCTCATGGACCTCGCGGACCTGGAGCACAACACCCGCGACGGACTGCACATCGCCTCCCTGGCCGGCACCTGGACGGCCCTGGTCGCCGGGTTCGGCGGCATGCGCTGGGACGACGGCATCCTCCGGTTCACCCCACGGCTGCCGTCGAGGCTGCGCCGCCTGGCGTTCACCCTGCGGTTCCTCGGCCGGTGCCTGCGCGTGGAGGTCACCGCGGACCGGGCGACGTACACGCTCCGCTCCGGACCGCCGCTGACCATCCGTCACCACGGCACCGAGCTGACCGTGCGCGAGGGCGCCCCCGCCGAGCGTCCCGTCCCGCCGCTCCGGCCCCGCCCGGCGCCCGAGCAGCCCCCGCACCGGGGCCCGCACCCGCGCTGACCGGCGGCGGGCCCCGGGGCGGATGGCCGTGTCCCGTCCTGCGGGCCCGCCGCACGCGGGTTAGTTTGTCGGTGATCCCCGGAACGCCGGTTTCCCGGAACCCGTCCTCCAGAGCGCAGGACCCGTGGAAACCGGGACCCGATGACGCGCGGGAATGAGGGACGGACGATGACCGACGGCACCGGTGCCCTTCTCACCGGCATACGGAAGCGCGAGCAGCGGGCCGGACCGGGCCCGTCACTGCGCGGCGGCACCCGCCCGCTCGCGGTGCTCGCCGCCGTCTTCACCCTCGCCCAACTCGCCCTGGTCCGCCCCGTCCTGGGCCTCGGCTGGGACGAGATCGTCTACACCAGCCAGGTCACCTCCCACCACCCGGCCGCCTTCTTCAGCGCCCCCCGCTCCCGCGGGGTGTCCCTGCTGGTGGCGCCCGTCGCGTCCTGGTCCGAGTCCACGGCGCTGCTGCGCGTCTACCTCGCCCTGCTCTCCGGCCTCGCCCTCCACCTGGCCCTGCGCTCCTGGCGCGGCCTGTTCCCCACCCGGGTCCTGGTCACCGCCGGCGCCTTCTTCGCCTCCCTGTGGATCACGCTCTTCTACGGTCCCCAGGCCATGCCCAACTACTGGGTCGCCGTCGGCGCGCTGACCGCCGCCGGCTGCTTCCTGCGCCACCGTGCGGACCCCTCGTCCGGCGGCCCCCTGTGGGGAGTGGTGGCGGGGGCCGCGCTCATGGCCTGGATGCGGCCCACCGACGCCGTCTGGGCGACGGTCCCGCTCCTCGTCCTCGCGCTGGCCGGCCGGCACGGGCGGTCCCTGCTCGCCCTCGCCGGCGGTCTGCTGGCGGGAGCGGTCCCCTGGGTGGTCGAGGCGTACACCGCGTTCGGCGGCCTGCGGGAGCGGCTCGCCGAGGCCTCCCGCATCCAGGGCGGGCTCGGCCTGAACATCGCCGTCGACGACCAGCTGCGCAGCCTGGGCGGGCGCGCCCTGTGCCGTCCGTGCACGGGCTCGATGCCCCACCCGGTGATCACCCTGTGGTGGTTCGTGCTGCCGCTGCTCGCCGTCCTCGGACTGGTCGTCGCCGTGCGGGCCCGCCGCACCCTGCGCACCGTGGTGCCGCTGGCCTGCGCCACGGCCGTCGCCCTGCCCTACCTGTTCATGATCGAGTACGCGGCGCCCCGCTTCCTCCAGCCCGCCTACGCCCTGCTCGCGATACCGGTCGCCGACGCGCTGTGGTACCTGGTCACGGCACCGCGCGGAAAGTGGCGGCCGGCAGCCAGAACCCTGGTCGCACTCGGTCTGGCCGGTCACCTCACGGTGCAGCTCACCGTCCTCGTGTACACCGTGGACCGCAACGTCGACAGCCGCCGGGACTGGGCCCGCATGGCCGACGACCTGCACCGGCTCGGTGTCCGACCGCCCTGTCTGATCACCGGCCACGAGGCGATCCCCATCGGCTACTACACCGGCTGCTCCTCCGGCGCGACCGCCGGGAACAACGAGAACACCACGGCCGCCGAGATCCTGCGCACCGCGGACCGCGTCCCGGTCGCCACCCTCACCGGGCCCGGCGGCACACCGCCCGGGTACGCCCGCACCTGGCCCGTCCACCGGATCGGCGACCTCGAAGCCCGTATCGCCCCGGCGCCCGGCTCCGGCTGACGGCGACGGGTTTCCCGCGCACCCGGTCCAGGTAGGAGTCGGTTGTCGGGGCGCGCAGGAGCGACGAGGGGGAAGCGGCATGGCGGAGAGCGAGCACGAAGGGCGGCTGGGGGAGGAGTTCTTCACTCCGGGCAGTTCGTCCTTCACCGAGTTCCTGGCGGCCCACCGCCCCGAACTGCTGGGCGCGCGCACCCTGCCCGAGGGCGTCCGCGCCACGGAGGTCCCGCACGGCACCACGATCCTCGCCCTCACCTACGGCGACGGCGTACTGATCGCCGGTGACCGCAGGGCCACCATGGGCAACCTGATCGCCCAGCGCGATCTGGAGAAGGTGCTGCCCGCCGACGACCACACCGCCGTCGCGATCGCCGGCTCCGTGGGGATCGCCCTCGACATGGTGCGGCTCTACCAGGTCGAACTCGCCCACTTCGAGAAGATCGAGGGCGTCCCGATGACCCTCGGCGCCAAGGCGGCCCGGCTCGCCACCATGATCCGCCAGAACCTCGCCCAGGCCATGCGGGGCCTCGCCGTCGTCCCGCTGCTCGCCGGTTACGACACCACCGCGCCCGGGGGAGGCCGGGGCCGCATCTTCTCCTACGACGCCGCCGGCGGCCGCTACGAGAAGTACGGCTTCCACGCGGAGGGCTCCGGATCCCCGTACGCCAGGGGCGCCCTCAAGAAGCTCCACCGGCCCGGCATGTCCCGCGACGAGGCCGCCCTGGCCGCCCTGGAAGCGCTCTACGACGCCGCCGAGGACGACTCCGCGACCGGCGGCCCCGATCTCTCCCGCCGCATCTTCCCGGTCGTGTCGGTCATCACCGAGGACGGCTACGAACGGCTCGGCGAGACCGAGATCCGACGGCTGAGCCTCGACATGGTCGACCGGCGGCACTCCCGCCCGGACGGCCCGAACGCGCCCCTCTGATCCTCGCGGGACCCGCTCCGTCATCGGACGCACCGGGGTTAGAGACCGTGTCACGGGAAACGCGGACCTGACACCCGAGGCGAACGAGCCGACGCAGCGTGACAGGGAGGAAACCATGGGCACCGAGCCGATGGGGGACGACGCCTACCAGCCCACCGGGAGCAACGAGGAGCAGGAGGACGCCGCGCCGCTCGACATGCAGGACGCCGTCGACGAACGGACCTACGACGACACCCTCGACGAGGGCTACTCCCCGCCGGAGAAACCGCTCGGCGTGACCAAGTACGGCACCACGGCCGCGGAGCAGCACGACGGGGAGAGCCTCGACCAGCGGCTGGCCCAGGAGGTGCCGGACGCGTCCGCGCCCGCCGGGGACGCGGTGGGCGACCTCCCCGGCGGCGAGGGCGAGCCGGTCGACCCGGAGGCGGGCACCGGCCGCGCCGGACGCCTGGTCGCCCCGGACGAGGGGGTCCGTACGGACACCACCAAGGAGTCCGTCGCCGAGGACGTCGGCATCGACGCGGGGGCGGCCGGCGCGGAGGAGGCCGCGGTGCACGTCGTGGAGGACGAGACGGCGCTCCCGGAGGACCGGGACGGAACCTGACCCCGGCACGGCGCCGCCGGCCCGGTGCGCGATCGCACCGGGCCGGCGGCGCCGTTCTGTCCCGCGGACAGGTGTACGCGGACTCAGGGCAGCATCTTGTCCAGGGCGGCGGGCCCCTCCTCGTCCAGCTTCCGCCTGGCCCACTCGAGGTTGCGCGGGGTGAGGTCCTTGCCCGAGGCAAGGACGATGTCCTCCGGCGACACATCGGTGCCGGTGCGGGCGTGGAGCATGCTGTCCGGGGTGGCGCGGTCCGCGGACCGCCGGGACGCTTCGGGCTGGGACGCGTCGGGCTGGGACGTCGACATCTTCTGGCTCCTCGGGTCCGGATCGCTGGAGCGGCCCCGGTGCTGTCATCGGGTCCTATGCCCCACCATTCAACGCGGGAGCCCGCCGTGCATCCGGAACGCTCGCGGCACCGCGGTGAAGGGCCGCTCCTCCTGGCTGCCGGGGTACCTTCTCCGGCCCGCGGGAAACCTGCTCCGCCGGGCAGCGCTAGAAGGCCGTGAGCGTCAGCCGCAGGCCCGTGGGTGCCGTGTCCTGGATGTACGAGGCGAAGTCGGCCACGTCGTCGAAGGCGAAGCCGTACGCCCTGCCGTCCTCGGTGGCCGTGTGGACCGCCCTGGAGTAGTGGTTGGTGAGCTCGGTCCGGTAGAAGACCGAGGCGTCGGCCGTCGGCTGGTCCGGGTGGCTGAGCAGCGTCGAGCGGTTGAAGCCGGCGCCCAGCACGGCGGCGACCGGGCCGGTCGTGCCGTCGTTGGGGGCGGCGAGGGCGCCGTCGCAGAAGAGGACGTCCCGCGTGGAGGGCTTGCCGAAGGAGACCTGGGCGGGCCCGTCGAAGGTGAACCGCTCGCCGCGCACCCGGCCGGTGAAGGTGCCGGCGTTGGTGGTGACCCTGAGGTCCCGGCCGGTGTAGGTGCTCCACACCTCGTCGATGTACGGGGCGAAGTAGTCCTCGGCGAACAGACCGGCGTCCAGACCGTGGCCGGGGGCGATGATCCGGGTGTCGTCCACGACGAGCCGGGAGAACGCCTCCACCCGCTTGACGGCGGCGAACGCCGCCGCGCGCCCGCCCTCGCGCACGGTGCCCGTCGTCTGGTCCTTGGCGCCGGTGAGCCGGATGCCCATCGGCACGCTGAACATGTCGACCATGGTCGTGTTGCAGAACATGCCCGAGGAGTTGTGGGTGAACTCGGCGCAGTCGTGCAGCACGCCGTAGTTGGGGTCGGAGGTGACCCAGCCGGCCGGGTACTGCAGCGCCGCGTCGCCGTTGCCGTCCGTGACGACCTTGAACTTGAGCTTCGCGCCGAGGGACACGTAGATCCGGCCGGACATGTACGGCAGGGAGAGCCTGGTCTCGCCGCTGCCGGCCAGACCGATCGCGTAGTCGGTGAAGCCGTCGGGGCCGTTGTCGGAGGCGGCGACCGGGGCGACGGTGCCCTCCGGGGTGACCCGGACCTGACGGCCGTCCACGTTGCCCACGATGTAGAGGTGCACGTTCGCGTTGCCGAAGGAACCGCTGTTGTTGACGACCGTCAGCGGCAGGGCCCCCGCCGCTGCCGTGCCGGCCTGTTGCTCGCCGGACTGGTCCGCGAGGGCGTGCGGAGCGATCGCCGCCGCCGCGGGGATGGCCACGGCGGCTCCGCCGAGGGCGAAGAGGACCTTGCGGCGGCCGAGGTTGCGCTGATGACGGGGGGTCATGTGGGGGATCTCCAGGAGTGGCTCGTGCGGATTCCTGACCGCGCCGGCCGGCCGACAAGGGAGGAGAGCCGCAGAGAGCGCTCTCAAAGCAGTACGTCGGGACCGGCGCGCGACACCGATGCTAGGTACGGCCGCGGCCCCCGCCAACGGTCCGACTTGTCCGCAACACCGCGCTGACCTGCGGTTGTTCGAAGAAACGGCGAAGATCCGACGATCGCTTAACCGGGCTTTAAGGGCCGCTTAAGCCGGTCGGGTCCGATGGCCACGGAGCGCGTCGGGAGCGCTCCGTTCCGCAGCCGCCCGGTGGGGCCGTCAGCGCGTTCGCCCGTTCAGCTGTGCCTCCGCCGCGGCCAGGATCTCCGTCACCCGGAGTGCGAACGCCGCGTCGCAGGGGTGGGGGGTACCGGTACCGGCCGCGGCGAGGAGGGCGTCCGCGGCCCGGGTGAGCGCCGGGACCGCGCCCTCGGAGGCCTCCGGGAGGGAGGTGACGCCCGCCGTGCCGCGGAGCTCGACCACGGCGCCGGCCGCCGCCGGGGGAGCGGTCAGGCTCAGGGTGAGGCTGCTCGACGCACCGCCCGTGTGGTCGAGGACGAGATGGACGGTGTCGCCGGGGCCGTACGCCGCCGCCGTCACCTGCCGCGGTTCGCCGAGCACCGGAAGCAGGACGGACAGGGCGTGCGGACCGACGTCCCACAGGGCGCCCTTCTCCCGCCGCCACGGAGAGGCGGCGAAGGGATTGCCGTCGGAGGTGAACACCGCCCCGAGCCACTGCGCGCGCCCGGTGAACCAGCCGCCCGTGCGCGCCTGTTCGGTGATCCACGCCTCCGGCCCGGGCTGGAAGCGGGTGGTGAAGAAGACCACGGACGCGACCCCCGCCTCCTCGGCCGCCCCGACCACCGCGTGCCCCTGCGCGACGGTCGGCGCGAGCGGCTTGTCGAGCAGCAGATGGCATCCGGCCCGCGCCGCGCGCACCGCCAGCTCCGCCTGCACCGCGGGCGGCAGCGCGACGGCGACGGCGTCCACGTCGGCGAAGAGCGCGTCGACGTCGTCGTACGCCCGGGTGCCGTGCAGACCGGCCAGCTCCTCGGCGGCGTCGGGCCGGCGGCCCCACACCCCGACGAGGTCGAGGTCCGGGTGCCCGCTCAGCGCGGGGGCGTGGGCCGCCTGCGCCCAGGGTCCGGTGCCGAGCAGTCCGATCCGCATGCCGCCGCCTCTCCCGGTGCGGCGACCGCCGCCCAACCGGTGTCCTGGCGCGCTCCGCCGACGCGCTCCGGTCAGTACGGTGATCCCTGCCGGAGCGTCATGTCAACGGCCGCTCGCCGGGAGGCGCGGGGCTCAGTCCGCGGGCTGGTTGATGTTGACCATCCAGGGGATGCCGAAGCGGTCCGTGCACATCCCGAACACGTCCCCCCACATCTGCTTCTCCAGCGGTACGGCAACCGAGCCGCCGCCGGACAACTTCTCCCAGTAGCCGCGCAGTTCGGGCTCGTCCTCGCCGCTGACGCTCACGGCGAAGTTGTTCCCCGGGGCGTACGACATGCCCGGCGGCATGTCGGCGCCCATGAGGGTGAAGCCGGCCGCGCTCGTCAGCATGCCGTGCATGATCTTGTCGGCGTTGTCGGTTCCGGGTCGGCCGAAGTCGCCGTACGTGTTGAGCCGCAGTCGGCCGCCGAAGACCTCCTTGTAGAACTCCAGCGCCTGCCGCGCGTTCCCGTCGAAGCTGAGATACGGATTGAGGAGCGAGGTCATGATTACCTCCCGGAATGTCCGCAAAGGACCGGCTGCGCGCAGCGTAACGCCGGGCACCGGCGCCCGCGCGGTGGCGGTGTCGCGGGCGGGGTCCCGATTCAGTGCCCCGTCTGCTGAATGCGTTCGCTTTCTTCTATTGGATTTCGGGCCGTGCGGGGACCAGGCTGGTACGCGCTTTCCGAGACCGTGAGACGACAGCCGGAAGAGGTCACGCGCACATGCACACCCGCCGTATCGGTGATGTCGAGGTCGGTGCCGTCGGACTGGGTGCCATGCCCATGTCGATCGAGGGGCGCCCGGACGAGACACGCTCCCTGGCCACCCTGCACGCCGCGCTGGACGCCGGTGTCACCCTGATCGACACCGCGGACTCCTACCACCTGCACGCCGGCGAGGTCGGTCACAACGAGACCCTGATCGCCAAGGCCCTCGCCTCCCACGACCGGGGCGGCGACGTCCTGGTCGCCACCAAGGGCGGTCATCTGCGCCCCGGCGACGGCAGCTGGACCCAGGACGGCAGCCCCGGGCACCTGAAGCGGGCGTGCGAGGCGTCCCTGCGGCGGCTCGGCGTGGAGGCCATCGGGCTCTACCAGTTCCACCGGCCCGACCCCCGCGTCCCCTACGCCGAGTCCGTCGGCGCGCTGCGCGAGCTGCTGGACGAGGGGAAGATCCGCATGGCCGGCATCTCCAACGCCGACCCGGAGCAGATCCGGCAGGCCGCCGGGATCCTCGGCGGCCGGCTGGTCTCCGTGCAGAACAAGTTCTCCCCGGCCTTCCGCTCCAGTGAGCCGGAACTGCGCCTGTGCGACGAGCTCGGCATCGCGTTCCTGCCCTACAGCCCCTTCGGCGGCATCGCCCGGGCCGGTGAACTCGCCTCGGCCCACGCCCCGTTCGCGCGGATCGGCCGGGCGTACGGGGTGAGCGCGTACCAGGTGTGCCTGGCGTGGATGCTCGCCAGGTCGCCGGTCGTCGTCCCCATTCCGGGCGCGAGCCGGCCGGAGTCGGTCCGTGACTCGGCGGGCGCCGCCGGCCTCGTCCTGACGGCCGAGGACCTCGCGGAGCTGGACGCCGGCTGAGCGCCCCCCGCCCGTCTCAGGCGCCGGACGCCGGGGCGGGCACCTCATGTGCCTGGTGTACTCCTGGCACGCAAGCGGAGAAAGCGCTTGCTGAACAAGGCTCACAGTGGAGGACCCCCGCCCATGGCGTCGCTGGAAAGACCGCTCGACCACCGCTACCGCGGCGAGCACCCGATCCGCACCCTCGCCTATCTGTTCCGCGCCGACCGCGGCCGGCTCGCCGCCGCCGTCGGCGTCTTCACGGTCAAGCACAGCCCGATCTGGCTGCTGCCGCTGATCACCGCGTCCATCATCGACACCGTCGTGCAGCACCAGCCGATATCCCGGCTGTGGACCAGCACCGGCGTCATCATGTTCATCCTGCTGGTCAACTACCCGCTGCACGTGCTGTACGTCCGGCTGCTGTACGGCAGCGTCCGCCGCATGGGCACCGCCCTGCGCTCCGCGCTGTGCACCCGCATGCAGCAGCTCTCCATCGGCTACCACTCCCGCGTCAGCGCCGGAGTGCTCCAGGCCAAGGTCGTCCGGGACGTGGAGACCGTCGAGCAGATGGTGCAGCAGACCGCGGAGAACGGGCTCGGCGCGCTCACCGTCCTCACCGGCGGGCTCGTCATCATCGCGATCCGCACCCCCGAGTTCCTCCCCGTCTTCCTGATCGTCGTGCCCGCCGCCGCACTGCTCGTCGCCAAGCTGCGGGCCCGACTGCGCACGCACAACGAGCACTTCCGCCACGAGGTGGAGACGCTGTCCTCCCGGGTCACGGAGATGACCCGGCTCATCCCCGTCACCCGCGCCCACGGCCTGGAGGGCAAGGCGCTGCGCCGGATGGACGGCACCCTGAACCGGCTGCTCACCTCCGGGATGCGCCTGGACCTGGTCAACGGCCGGTTCGGCTCGCTGGCCTGGGTCGTCCTCAACGTCATCGGCGTGAGCGTGCTGGCCGGCGCGGCCCTCATCTCGTACTACGACGTCTGGAACGTCACCGCCGGCGACGTCGTGATGCTCAGCGCCTTCCTGACCACGCTCACCAACTCCACCACCACGCTCGCGGGACTGGCCCCGGTCATCACCAAGGGCCTGGAGTCCGTCCGCTCGGTCGGTGAGGTTCTCCAAGCCCCCGAACTGGAGGACAACGAGGGCAAGACGGAGGTCGACGGAGTGCGCGGCGCGATCACCTTCGAGGGCGTCGGCCACGCGTACGAGACCGACGGGCGCCCCGCCGTGCGCGACTTCACCCTCGACGTCGCCCCGGGCGAGACCATCGCGCTCGTCGGCGCCTCCGGGGCGGGCAAGTCCACCGTGCTCAACCTGGTCATCGGCTTCATCCGCCCGACCTCCGGCCGGCTGCTGCTCGACGGCACCGACATGAACGGCCTCGACCTGCGCACCTACCGGCGCTTCCTGTCCGTGGTGCCCCAGGAGTCGATCCTGTTCGACGGCACCGTCCGGGAGAACGTCGCCTACGGCATGGACGACGCGGACGAGGAGACGGTACGGGCCGCGCTGCGCGACGCCAACGCGCTGGAGTTCGTCGACCGGCTGCCCCAGGGCCTCGACACCCTCGTCGGGGAGCGCGGCGCCCGCCTGTCCGGCGGGCAGCGCCAGCGGCTCGCCATCGCCCGCGCGCTGATCCGGGACCCGAAGGTGCTGGTCCTGGACGAGGCGACCTCGGCGCTCGACACCCGCTCGGAGGCGCTGGTGCAGGAGGCCCTCGCCCGGCTGCTGCGCGGACGCACCACGTTCGTCGTGGCACACCGCCTCTCCACCGTGCGCGGCGCCGACCGGATCGTGGTGATGGCGGACGGCCACATCCAGGAGATCGGCACCCACGAGGACCTGCTGCGCCGGGGAGGGGCATACACGGCACTGCACAGCGGCCAGGCGGCCTGACCGCCCCGGACCCACCGACGACCAACGGCCTCTGCCGCGCCCGAGCTCGTCCGGGACTGAAAGGGGGTCTGGGGTGCGGCTCTGGGGGCGGGTGCCCCGCCGTGTCCATGGCCGTCCGGGCGGTGAGGGTGAGGTCCGGTCAGGGTCGGAAGGGGGTCTGGGGTGCTGCCCTGGGGGCGGGTGTTCCGCCGTGACCGCGCTCGTCCGGGCGGTGAGAGTGAGGTCCGTCCAGGGGTGAAAGGGGTCCGGGGCGCAGCCCCGGGGACGGGACGGGAAGGGGCGGCGGGGGCGAAACACCTTCGGCTCCGTGCCGTCGCGGTCAAGATGCGAGTGGTTTCGGTCAATTGTGGCCACATGGGCACATGGGATGAGTGCTTCCGCCTGGTTCGGGCATACGCAGCGAAAACCAGAGAGGGGCGCCTCGTGCTCGTACCGGACCCGAAGGTCGTCAGACGGCTGCTGACGCGGTACGCGACGCTGCGGATAGCCCAGGCGGAACGGTATTCGCCGGCGGCGGCGCGTGAACTGGAGGAGGTCAGCTCCACGCTCTGCGTGATGACGGGGGCGTCCTGCGTCCACGACGCCATCGCGCTGGCGGACGAGCTGCTCGACCGGGCACGGACCCCGGAGGCGGACGGGGAGAGCGGCCTGCCCCTGGCCGTCTGAGTCACCGGGCCGCTCACCCGCTCACTCGCTCACCCGCCGCCCGTTGAACGTCGAGCGATACGCGTACGGCGTCGTGCCCACGACCTTGCGGAACCGCTCGCGGAACGCCGTGGGCGAACCGAACCCGGCCTGCTGGGCGATCCGTTCGACCGTGTGGTCGCTGTTCTCCAGCAGGTACTGGGCGCGCCGCACCCGCGCCCGCAGCAGCCACTGCAACGGCGTGGTGCCCGTCTGCTCACGGAACCGGCGGCTGAAGGTGCGCTCGCTCATGCCGGCGCGCGCCGCCATCGCCCCGAGGGTGACCTCGTGCGCCAGGTTGTCCTCGACCCAGTCCAGCAGCGGCTCCAGATCCGACCCGCGGGGCACGGGCGGGTGCTCGTGCACGATGAACTGGGCCTGCCCGCCCTCCCGTTCCAGCGGCATCACCGACATCCGGGCGGCGTTCGCGGCCACGGCCGAGCCCAGGTCCCGACGGATCATGTGCAGGCACATGTCCAGCGCGGCGGCGGCGCCGGCCGAGGTGAGGATCTGCCCGTTGTCGACGTAGAGCACGTCCGGCTGCACGTCGACGTCCGGGAAGGCGCGGGCCAGCTGTCCGGCGGCCACCCAGTGCGTGGTGGCGCGCAGCCCGTCCAGCAGCCCGGCCTCCGCCAGCACGAACGCGCCCACGCACACCGAGGCGATCCGGGTGCCCGCCCCGGCCGCCTCGCGCAGCGCCGTGAGCACGGCCGGCGAGGGCGGGGGCGCGCCCTCGGCACGGCCCGGGACGATGACCGTGTCGGCGTCCGCCAGTGCCTGGAGCCCACGGTCGACGCGCAGGGTGAAACCGCCGTCCGCGAGCACCTCCGGCCGCTCGGCACACAGCCGGACCCGGTAGGGGTGCCGGCCGTCGGGCAGCCGCGTCCAGTCGAAGACCTGCATGGGCGCCGCCATGTCGAACGGCACCACCCCATCGAGAACCAGAATCGCCACGGAGTGCATGACCGCCACGATAGGCGGATTCCCGCCACCCGCCGGAACCGGGGCAGCGGGGAGGTGACGGGGTGCGAGCCGAGGTGGGCGGTGTTGGCGGGAACCCGTTGGAACCTGTCGTTTCAGCCCCTGGGTGATCACCCGGCGGGCTCCTAACGTGAGCCCGGCACCGCCGTTCACACCATGGAAAGAGTCCCGGTGACCAAGCTCCTGCTGTCCCTCCACGTCCTGGCCGCCATCGTCGCCGTCGGCCCCGTCACCGTCGCGGCCAGCATGTTCCCGCCGGCCGCGCGCCGCGCCGTCCCGGCGGAGGGCGACGGGCCCGCCGCGGCGGCCGTGACCACCGTCACACTGCTCCACCGCATCTGCGGGGTCTACGCCCGCATAGGGATCGCGGTGCCCGTCCTCGGCCTCGCCACCGCCCTGGCGATGGGTGTCCTGGACGACGGCTGGCTCGTCACCTCGATCGGCCTCACCGCGGCCGCCGCCGGGGTCCTGCTCGCCTTCGTGCTGCCCCGGCAGGACGAAATAGTCGAACGGCTGGGCGAGGGACGGCCCGTCGGCCGGCAGGATACGGTGCGACTCGCCATGTTCACCGGGGTGTTCAACCTGCTGTGGGCGACCGTCACCGTCCTGATGATCGTCCGCCCCGGCTCCACGACGGGTGCCTGACCACCCGGAATGCCTGAACTGTGACGCACTTCCGGAATGCCCGTTCCGTGGTCCGTCGTGCCGGGGAATTCCCCCTCGGGGATGGTCGGCCGCCTAGACTCTGCACTCGCGTCCCGCATCGGGGCCGACGAGCAGAAAGGCACGTTGACGGGTGTTCCAGGATTCCCCCATCTACGACCGACTCATCGCGGAGTGCGGCGACGTGCCCGCACAGGTGCGCCGCGAGGCCGAACGCGTGAGCAGGGAGCTGGAGCTGGTCATGCGGCCCCTGCAGTCCCCCGGTTACGCCCCCGGCCTCGACCGGCCGCAGTCCCCGGGCAACGGCTGGCAGCGCACCGCCCTGCTGCCGGGACCGCGGTCGCACTGAGCCCTCGCGCGGTGACGGGCCCCTCACCGCACCGTGCTGCCCGCCTCGTCGAGCTCGGCGGGTTCGTCGGGAATGGGACGGGACAACCACTCGGCGATGGTCCGGGCGATCGGCTGCCCCGTCTCCACCTCCACGAACCCGAACTGCCCCGACTGGTTGCACTCCAGGAACCACCAGGTCCCGTCGGCGTCCTCGGCGAAGTCGAAAGCGCCGTACGCCAGTTCGGACCGGCGCAGATACGCGCGTACGGCGTCGGCGGTGCGCGCCGGGACCTCGACCGGCTCCCAGGGCGACCCGGGAGCGGCGAAACGCACGTCCACCTCCTCCGGATCCGCGTCCGGCCGCGTCGCCTTGCGGGCCGCCAGCAGCCGCTCACCCACCGCGGTGAGCCGGATGTCGGCCCGCTTGGCGATCCGCCGCTGCAGCAGCGTCGGCCCGAACGCGACCGCGGAGAAGTCCGTGTCCGGCGCCACCCTGCTGGTCGGCACCGCCCGCGGCGGGTCCTGGGGATGCGCCCCCGACACCGGCTTGACCACCAGGTCGGGGAAGCGCTCCGCGAACTCCCGCGCGGCGCGCGGGAACGTGGTGATCACCGTGGCCGGCACGGGCAGGCCGCAGCGCTGGGCCAGCCGCAGTTGCCACGGCTTGTGGCGGGCCTGCCGGGCCGCGTCCGGATGGTTCATCCAGCGCGCGTCACAGCCGCGCAGCATGCCGTAGAGCGCCTGCGAGGCCTCCTCGGTCAGCCACGCGGACGGCTGCGGCGCGCGCCCGGCCGGCGTGCCGGGCCGGCGCACCCACACGGACCGCAGTCCGCCGATGCTCACCAGCCTCCCGCCGGCGGACAGATGGCCGCGGAAACGGCCGTGGACGTACTCGCCGGACAGTGAGACACCGCCCGTCAGATCGGCGGGATCGAGGCGCACCACCGGCACACCGGAGCCGTTCAGATGGACGACCACCATGTCGGCGGTCACATCCTCCTCACTGGTGAGGATCAGCACGGTCATCGTCTACGGTCCGCGTTCAGTCGTCGAAGTGGGTCTTGGAGCCCGCGGTGGACGTCGTCGTCCCCACCTCGCGCAACAGCGCGTGATCGCAGGCCGCGATCCGCCCGTCGCCGAGTACGTTCAACTGCAGTCCGGAGTCATACGCGTACGGAGTGGCAACGGCCAACTCCACTGCCGGACGTGCGTAGTTGAGCGCGAACGGTTGCATCGTCTCTCCCTCGTCGGTGCTGCGCCGAGCAGGCAACGGCCCGCTGTGCGCCGTCGCTTGGTCCGCCGACTTCTTTTGGCTTCCAGAGACTTATACGAATCGAACGGGTGGTTGGTTTCCTCACGGAGCGTAATCATCGGCGGGTCGCCGGCGGCCCCTCCGGAGGGGTGCTCCGGGAGCCCGGGCGCCGGAGGAACCCCGCATGGTGCGCAGGGCCAGCAGGAGAACGCCCATGTCGTCCAGGTAGACCGGATCGGGCAGCAGATCGGCCGGCAGCACCAGGTAGAGGACCGCGCCCCAGAACACCCAGCGGGGCCCCGTGGGCAGACCCGCGTGACGCAACTCACGCCGCATGCGCACCAGTCGGACCAGGACGGCGACGGCGCCGGCCAGCACCACGGCCGCGAGGACCGCGGCGACGACGAGCACCACGGTGGTCTTCTCCAACGGACCGCCCTCCTCCTGTGACCCGTGACCCGTGACCCGTGGCCCGTGCCGCGGTCTCGCCGCGACACGGCCCGCACTGAGCGGATTCCCGCTCGCGACGCCGGTATGGCGGCCGGGACCGGCCATGCGCGCACGCGTCCGATGCCCCGCGAAATCCGCGCGAAACGCCGGATCGCCGCAGGTCATCCCGGTGGCTCAACCAAGTGGCAGTGAGGGGTGGGGGCGCCTAGAAATGGTCATCAGCCTTCCCATGGAGACGATCATGACCACATTCTCCTCGTCACTTCCCTCGAACGAACCGGTCATACCCACCGAGGCGGCCACGGCCCCGCCCTCCGCCACGACGGCCACGGCGACCGGCACCCACCGGCAGGACCGGGCCCTCACCCGCCCGCTCGG
The DNA here is from genome assembly GCF_001905725.1 of Streptomyces sp. CB02400. GTDB lineage: Bacteria > Actinomycetota > Actinomycetes > Streptomycetales > Streptomycetaceae > Streptomyces > Streptomyces atrovirens. Next base: position 354,951 of record NZ_LIWB01000007.1, on the reverse strand, counting down.
GTTCATGACGAAAGCCCCGGCCGCCACGGCCGACCTCGTGGACCCCGTCACGGCCGGGAAGCCGTACGGCGATCCGGTCGGCGACCTGGTGCGCACCGCCGTCTCGGACCGGTCGCTGGAGGATGTCGCCGCCCTCGTCACCGCGCTGGAGCGCTCGCCCGAACACACGCGGGCCGTGGTCGAGGCGCTGCGCGCCGCCGGGATCGACCGGTCGGTGGAGGACGTCACCCGTCTCGTGGCCCTGCTGACCCGGCCGCCGCGTGACGCGGGCAGCGCGGACGAGACGATCCGCGCGGCGGCGGCCCACCGCTCCGTCGAGGACGTCACCCTCCTCGTCGCGCTGCTGCACAGCGAGCCGCTGGCGCCCCACTGCCGAGAGGAGGCGCTGCGGGCGGCGGCGACCGACCGCTCCGTCGACGAACTGGTCGAACTGATCGACCGCCTGGCCGCCCAGCGGCCGGTGACGCCCGAGCCCCACCCCGGGGACGAGACCGGCCGCCGCACGCCCGAGCCGGCCGCCAGGTCCGTGATCTGGTCGACCCGGCTCGCCGCCGTGGCCCTCGCCGTCTGCGCGGTGACCCACTTCCCGCTGCGGCACGACGGTGTCCCCCTCTCCCTGCATGCCTTCGCCGTCGGCCTGTCGGTGTTCTGCACGGCGCTGGCGCTGATCCTGGTGGTGCGCCCCGGTGCGATGGCCCTGGCGGGAGCGGTGGTGGTCCCGGCGCTCCTGGCCACGGCCCACGCCTACGGCGACTCCCTCCCGTCGGCGGCCCTGCCCCGATCCGTGAACCTGGCCCTCGCACCCCCATGGCTGGCCACCCCGACCGCAGCCGCAGCCGCCCTACTGGCGCTGGCGTCCCTGGCCATGCACATGAAGTCCTTTCTCCCCACCACCCGCTGGACCCCGAAGCCCCGCAGCACGACCGAGTAACGCCTCGTCCCCCCGCGATCCGCGGGCAGTCGTGCCTCCCCCAGTGCCTTGAGGGCCTGGGAGGTACCCCAGGGCGGCACGGGTGGGTGGTGGGGGTACCTCCCGCTCGAGCGGAGCCGAGAGTGGGGGAGGCACCCCGTTATCGCCGGGCAGCGCAAACACCCCCGGCCCACCCCGACGCAGCGCACCCCCCCAAACGCCGTACCGAAAGCGCCTAGTTGTCCGACGCGGGCTCCCCGGAGACGGGGCCCGGCCGCCGCGCCTTGCCACCGATCTTGAGCCGCTCCAGAGTACGAGTCAGAGGTGACGCCCCCCGAGGCGCGGGAGCCTCCCCCGCCCCCAGGACCTCGGCGGATTCCCGGTACACGGCCAACGCCTCATGCGCACGCTCCGCCGCCTCCCGGTACAGATCCCGTGACTTCGTCATCGCCTCCAGCGCCTCGGCGTACATCGCCACCAGCGCCCGCTGCCGGACGAGTTCCTCCTCCATCGTCAACAGGCGCCACTCCTCCCGCAGCGCCGTCAGCGCGTCCTCCGCCCCCTCCGGCAGCGTGCGCGGCAGCGCGTCGTACCGGGTCACCGCCGCCACGAGGTCGACCGGTTCCGTGCCGTCCAGGAACACCGCGCGTACGGCGAAGGCGTCGGCGTCGTACCCCTCGGGCGCCGGACTGCCGGGCAGCACCACCGCGCCCCCGCGCGGAACCTCCACACCGAACTCCCGCAGCGCCCAGTTCGCCACCCGCGACTGCTGGGGCGTGGCCCGGTGCTCCACCACCCGGTCCCGCAGCCCCGGCGGCAGCCAGCGCGCGAGCGGCACCCGGCCGCGCTCGTCCGTGGTCATCGCCTCATGGACGACGACATGGACGTGCCACGGGTCGCGCACACAGGCGCGCAGCAGCCGTCGTACGTCCTTGTCGTCCTCGGGCAGCGGATTGATCACGCCCGGCCGCAGTCCCGTCGCCGGGTCGGCGTTCCACCCCGGGTCCGGCTCCGACGGCCAGAACATGGCGGCCGGGGACGGCCAGGAGGGGTCCCAGGGCTGTTCCGCCTCGGCGACCAGGATCCAGTCCCGGCCCGTGTCTGTGCCGGGCGCGAGGCTCAGCCGGGCGCGCACGGTGACCCCGCCCGCGACTCGCGTCCGGGCTTCGAACACCAGGTCGGGAGCGGTGTCCGGCGCGGGGAGTTCCAGGAAGTCGTCGATGTCCTGGCCGGCCTTGAGCCAGTGCAGGGTGTGCCGGATCGCCGTGTCGGGCGTGGCACCGGCGTGGCGGCCGCGGGCCAGCCAGACTGTGGGAGGGACGGCGGGGCGGGCTGAGGAGGAGGTCGGCATGGGTCCAGTCGTGAGCGGGGGCACGTGCTCCTGCCAGTATCGTCGTGGCCGGCCGGAGGATTGAGCCGGGGCTCCGCCGGTCGGCGTGTCGCGCGCGGGGTGTGCGCGGCGCACACATGGTGACAGCGGTTCACCCGTGGTCCCGGCGGCGGGGCCGTCACCACAATGGGGCCCGCGGGCGGGGCCGGCCCACCATCCGCACCGGGGCCGGCCCCGCCCGCGCCCTGTCCCGGCGGTGGTCCGGCGGCAAAAGCCCGGACCCTACCAGCGGCGCACCGCCCCTGTCGCATATTCCCCCGGAAAACGCCAAAGCCCTCACCTCGGTCGAGCACACACCGTAGCGTCGACGTCACGTTCGCGGTACAGCCGTGCGAGAAGGGGGATCCGGCGTGCCCGGAATCGACGAGAGCCTGCTGGAAGCCATGCGACTGCCGGGGGCGCGCGGTGCCCTGGTGGTCGACTGGATCAGCGGGCTCGCCCTGGGGGCGGTGGGCGAGGCGCCCGGCGAGGACGTGGAGGCCACGGCCGCGGAGACCGCCGAACTCGCCCGCCTGGCCATGGAGAGCGGCACCCTCGCGCCCGCCGGCGGCGGGGCCGGGACGGGCAAGGAACCACCCGTCGACGACCTGATCCTCACCACCGCCGACGCGTACCACCTCCTGCGCTTCGTCGTCACGACCTTCGACAGCACGGTGTTCCTGTACCTCTGGCTCGACCGCGCCGACGGCAACCTCGCCCTGGCCCGGATCCGGCTGGCCGAGATGGCGGACCGGCTGGTGCTCGGATGACCGCGGCGTGCACCGGCGAAACCGCGCCGGAACTGCTCGGCACCCTCGCGGCCGACCACGCCACCGGGGCACTCTCCACGGAGTCCGGGGTCTTCTACCTCTCGGCCGGACACGTCGTCCACGTCGAGTCCGCGTACAGCCCCGACCTCGGCGACCTGCTCACCCGCAGCGGCGCCGTCGCCCCGGCCGGCTGGTGGGACGCCGTCGAACGGGCCGGGGCCCGGCACCGCGTCGGCCGCCAGCTCGTCGACAGCGGGCGCCTCACCACCGGCGCGCTGGAACTGTGCCATCTGGGCGCCCTGTTCGACGCGGCGTACTTCGCGCTCGCCCACGACGGCGCCACGCTCCGCTTCCGCCCCGGGGTCGCGCACTGGCTCGGCGCGGTCCGCCCCGTACCCGTGGCGACCGTGCTCGGCGAGTCACGGCGCCGCCGCGCCCTGCTGCACCGCATCTGGCCCGACCCGGCCGTCGACACCGCCCCGCTCACCCGCGTGCCGGGCACCGGCCCCGCCGAACTGCCGCCCCGCCGCGCCCGCACCCTCGCCCAGGTCGACGGCGCCCGCACCGCCGCACAGATCGCCGCGGCCCTCGCCCACCGCACCTTCCACACCCTCGTCGAACTGCGCCGCCTGGCCGCCGGCGGACTGGTCACCCCCGCGCCACCCCCGCCCGCCACGCCCGTCCACGCCGTCCCCGACGCGGGCGGCGCGGCGTGGGACGAGCCCGACACAGCGCTGCTGAGACGGCTCCTGGACGCCTTGGAGGCACTGTGATCCGCGCGCGCCGACAGCGTGCCGAAAGGAGACTGCTCATGGCCGTCGAGACCGACGTGCTGGACGAACTGCGTCGGCTCCGCACCCGTATACCCAAGCTGGCGGGCTCCCTCGCGGCCACCGTCGACGGACTCGTCCTCGCCCACGACATCCCCGACACCGAACCGGAGGGGCTGGCCGCGCTCACCGCCGCCGCGCTCGGCGTCGCGTACCGGATGGCGGACGCCGCCGCCCGCGGCGAGTTCCGCGAACTCCTGGTGCGCGGCAGCCAGGGCTACATCGCCACCTACGCGGCCGGCACCACCGCCGTCCTCACCCTCCTCGCCGACGACCGGGTCAACGTGGGCCGGCTGCACCTGGAGGGCCGGCGCAGCGGATCCCGGATCGCGGAGCTGGTGGACACCCACAGCGGCCCGGGCGCCGGGCGGCACGCCGACCGGCTCACGACCCGGGAGACCCCCGCGCCGGCCCAGGGCCCGGCCCGGCCCATCGGCACCCTCCCGGTGCGGACCCCGCAGCGGCCCGCACACCGGCCCCGGCCCCAGCCCGGCGGCTGACCTCCCGGTTTTCCTCCGGGCTTTCCTCCCGGTTCCCCTCCCCGGCCGGACGCCTCCGTACGACCCGGCGGCCGGCCCGAATCACCTGTCACGACCGAAAGGACACGTCCCATGGCCAACACCGAGACCTCGCTCAAGGAATGCCTCAGCTCCATCGACGGCGCGACGGCCGCCGCACTCGTCGACTACACCAGCGGCATGGCCCTCGGCACGCTGGGCGGCGGCAAGGACTTCAACCTGGAGGTCGCCGCCGCCGGCAACACCGACGTCGTACGGTCCAAGCTGCGCACCATGGAACACCTGGGGCTGAACGAGGAGATCGAGGACATCCTGATCACCCTGAACAGCCAGTACCACCTCATCCGCCTGCTCAAGGGGCGCGGCGGGAACGGCCTCTTCCTGTACCTGGTGCTCGACGGCGGCCGGGCCAACCTGGCCATGGCGCGGCACCAGTTGCGCCGTATCGAGGCCGAGCTCGAGGTCTGATCCGGCACCGGGGCCCTTCGTGCCGCCGGTGGCACGAAGGGCCCGAGCCGGTCAGGCCGCCTCAGGCAGCCACAGGTCGGGGCCGAAGACCTCGTAGTGGATGGAGCGGGCGGGCACCCCGGCGTCGAGCAGTCCGCCGCGCACGGCACGCATGAACGGCAGCGGGCCGCACAGGTACACCGTCGCGTCCACCGGGACGTCGATCCCCGCGAGGTCCATCAGGCCGTCGCGGGCGTCGAGCTCCTCCGGGCCGGGACGCTCGTACCAGAAGACCGCCTCCGCGTCGAGCAGCGCGTTCACGATCTCGCGGGTCTCGGCGCGCAGCGCGTGCTCGACGGGCGAGCCGTCGGCGTGCAGGACGAGCACCCGCCGGGTGGAGCCGGTGGCGGCCAGCCGGGCGAGCATGCCCAGCATCGGGGTGCAGCCGATGCCGGCCGAGACCAGGACCAGCGGGGTGTCGGCCTCGTCGAGCGCCACGTCGCCGGCGGGCACGGACAGCATGAGCTCGTCCCCGGTGCCGGTCCGCTCGTGCAGCAGGTCGGAGACCTCACCGTCCGGTGCGCCGTCCGCTCCGGCGACCCGCTTGACGGTGATACGGCGCAGATCGTCCCCGGGGTCCGAGGACAGGCTGTACTGGCGGAGCTGGTGCACCCCGTCGGGCATGAGCAGCTTCACGCTGACGTACTGGCCCGCCCGGGCCGGCGGGGCGGGCTCGCCGTCGGCGGGGCGCAGCAGGAACGACACCACGTCGTCCGTCTCCTCGTGGCGTTCCACCACCGTCCACGGGCGCCAGATGTCGCCCGGTTCGACACCGGCGTCGTGGTACAGGCGCGCCTCCTGCGCGATGAGGGCGCCGGCCATCAGCCAGTACACCTCGTCCCAGGCGGCGGCGACCTCGGGCGTCACCGCGTCGCCCAGCACCTCGGCGATCGCGCCGAACAGGTACTTGTGCACGATCGTGTACTGGTCGTCGGTGATGCCGACCGCCACGTGCTTGTGGGCGATCCGGGACAGCAGGGCGTCCGGGCGGGTGTCCGGGTCGGCGAGCAGCGCCTGGGCGAAACCGGCTATGGACCCGGCGAGCGCCCGGCGCTGGGCGCCGCTGGCCTGGTTGCCCCGGTTGAACAGGCCGTCCAGCAGCTCGGGCCGGTCGCGGAACATCGAGCCGTAGAAACGCGTGGTGATCTCGTCGAGGGCCCCGGCCACGGCGGGCAGGGTGGCCCGCAGTACTGCGGCGGACTCTTCGGACAGCATGAAGTCTCCCAAGGGCGGGACGGGGGAAGCGGGTTGGACCGCGGATCCGGACCGGCGGCAGCACCTGTATAGCAACCCGACATGCCTGTTTCCGGGGGTAACGGGGCCGCTGGGGGCAACGCGGGACCGTCGTCCCGCCGGAAGGGGACCTCCGGCCCCGGAGGACGACCGCGGGACAGGGCCGACCGGCCCAAACGGCCGGGCGGACCGAGCGGGCCGGACGGCCGAGCGGGCCGGCTGCCCGCCGGTGGTCCCCGCCGGTCCGGCCGTCCGGCCGATGCCGTACCGTCGCCTTTACTGGACCGTTACCGGCACGCCGGGCGGGAAACCGCAGGGCGACAATGCCGGACGAGGGGACGGGAGGCACACGGGTGGCAGACTCCGAGCGGGACGAGGACGCCCGCGTACGGCTACCGCAGCTGAGGCTGGACGAGCTGCTGGAGGAGCTCCAGGCGCGGATCGACGCGGCCCGCGGCACCCGCGACCGGGTGCACAGTCTGCTGGAGGCCGTCCTCTCGGTCGGCCGGGAACTCGACCTGGAGCAGGTGCTGCACAGCATCGTGGAGGCCGCGGCGGCGCTGGTGGACGCCCAGTACGCCGCGCTGGGCGTGATCGGCCCGGACGGCAGGCGGCTGTCCGCCTTCCACACCGTCGGGGTCAGCGAGGAGGAGATCGCCCGCATCGGCCACTACCCCGAGGGCCACGGCATCCTCGGCGAGCTGATCCGCCATCCGGAACCGCTGCGGGTGCCGAAGCTCTCCGACCACCCCGCCTCGTACGGATTCCCGGCCCACCACCCGCCGATGAACACCTTCCTCGGCGTCCCCATCCGGGTCCGCGACCAGGTGTTCGGCAACCTGTACCTGACCGAGAAGCGGGGCGGGGCGCACTTCGACGAGGAGGACGAGTCGGTCCTGTCCACCCTCGCCGTCGCCGCCGGCGTCGCCATCGACAACGCCCGCCTCTACGAGGAGTCCCGGCAGCGCGAACGCTGGCTCCAGGCCAACGCCGAGATCACCCACGGACTGATGTCCGGCAGCGAACGCGGCTCGGCGCTCGCGCTCATCGCGGAACGCGCCCGGGAGATCACCGGGGCCGCCCTCGCCGCGGTCGCGGTGCCCATGGCGGACACCGACTCGCTGACCGTGGAACTGGCCATCGGACAGGGCGCCGACACCCACCGGGGGCTCGTCGTGCCCGTCGACGACAGCCTGCTCGGCCGCGCCTTCACCAGTGCCGCTCCCGTCACCACCGCGGACATCGCACGCGACGAACGGGTCTACTCCGGTCCCCAGCAGCTCGCCGACCTCGGTCCGGCGGTCGCCGTGCCCATCGGGTCGGGCGAGAGCGTGCGTGGCATCGTCCTGCTGGCGCGGGCCGTGGACCGCAACGCGTTCACGGACAAGGAGATCGAACCGCTGCAGGGGTTCGCCGCCCAGGCGGCCGTGGCGATGGAGCTGGCGGAGCGCCGCCGGGACGCCGAGCAGATCGCCGTGTTCGAGGACCGCGACCGCATCGCCCGCGATCTGCACGACCTGGCCATCCAGCGGTTGTTCGCCACCGGTATGACGCTGCAGAGCGCCGGCCGGTTCATCGAGCACAAGGAGGCCTCGGAGCGGGTGCTGCGGGCCGTGGACGACCTCGACGAGACCATCAAGATCATCAGGTCGACCATCTTCGGCCTGCGCTCGCCCGCCGACGAGGGCGGCGGAACCGGCCTGCGCGCCCGCGTCGTACGGGTGGTCGGCGAGACCGCACCCGTGCTCGGCTTCCCCCCGAGCGTGCGGATGGAGGGCCTGATCGACACCCACGTCTCCAAGGAGGCCGCCGACCATCTGGTGGCCGTGCTCTTCGAGGCGCTGACCAACATCGCCCGGCACGCCCGCGCCGACCGTGCCGAGGTGGTGCTCGAGACCGACGGACGCGAGGTACGGCTGACGGTCGCGGACAACGGCGTGGGCATCCCGGACGGGGGCCGCCGCAGCGGCCTGCGCAACATGGCCGAACGAGCGGAACAACTGGGTGGCACGTTCGACATCACCGACTCCGCAGACGGGGGCACCACACTGCTGTGGCGCGTGCCGGTGGGGGAGCGGTAGACGGTTCGGGTCTGTCCTCCGGATCAGGCCGGCTCCGGGGGCGGTGTCTTCCGGTCGGTTTGAGTGAGGGTTTGTGCGTGCGGCTGTGAGGCGGGGGAGTCGGCGCGGTAGATGTGTGCCGGGCTTCGTGACCCCGGCAGGAGTCGGGAGGCAGGCGCTGATGGCTGTCCGGGTGTGCCGGGTGGCCGCCGCGGGTACTCCGGTGGTCGGTCGTCGGCCGTGGTGGCCGTCCGTCCATGACCGGTGCGGGTCTCACCGTCGGTGACGACTCCGGGACGGGCCGCCGCGGCGCCGCGCCGCGGCGGCAGCCGTCGGCGGGAGGAGTGTCGCAGTGACGGGCTGGACCTGGGAGCACGAGGGGTACGACCCCGCCGACGCGCGTCTGCGGGAGTCGCTGTGCACCCTGGGCAACGGATACTTCGCCACCCGGGGCGCGCTGCCGGAGTGTTCCGCGGACGAGGTGCACTACCCGGGCACGTACGCGGCCGGCGTCTACAACCGGCTCGTCTCCGAGGTCGCCGGACGGCACGTCGAGAACGAGGACATGGTCAACCTGCCCAACTGGCTGCCGCTGCGCTTCCGGCTCCCCGGCGAGCCCTGGCTCACCCCCGACACCGCACACGTGCTCGACCACGGCGAGACCCTGCACCTGTCCTCCGGACTCCTGGAGCGCAGGACGCGGTACGGCCTCGGCGCCGGACGGACGCTCATGGTGCGCCAGCACCGCTTCGTGCACATGGCCGACCCCCATCTGGCCGGTCTGCGCACCGAGTTCACCGCCGAGGGCTTCTCCGGCCCCCTGGAGACCGAGGCGGCGCTCGACGGCGACGTCACCAACGCCGGGGTGCCGCGCTACCGGGACCTGGACGGCCGCCATCTGACCCATGTGCTCACCGGCACGACCGCCGCGGACACGGTGTGGCTGCGCTGCCGCACCCGCACCTCGGACGTCCGGATCGCGCTCGCCGCCCGGCTGACCGCACCCGCGCCCGTCACGAACCGGCACGACCGCCCGCGCGCCCTGCAGAGCATCCGGCTGGACCTGGCCGCCGGAGAGACCGTCACCGTCGACAAGATCGTCGCCCTGCACACCTCCCGCGACCCCGCGATCAGCGACCCGCTGCACGCCGCCGTCGACCGGGTGGTCCGGGCGGGCGGCTTCGACGAGCTGCTCCCGCCGCACCTGACGGCCTGGGACCAGCTGTGGCGCCGGGCCGAACTGGACGTACCCGGCGAGGCCGGCCGCATCCTGCGGCTGCACCTCTTCCACGTCCTGCAGACCCTCTCCCCGCACACCGCGGACCTGGACGTGGGGGTCCCCGCCCGAGGACTGCACGGCGAGGCGTACCGGGGGCACGTCTTCTGGGACGAGCTGTTCGTCCTGCCGTACCTCAACCTGCACTTCCCCGAGATCTCCCGCGCGCTGCTGCACCACCGCCACCGGCGGCTGGAGCGCGCCCGCACCGCCGCCCGGGACGCCGGGCGCCACGGCGCGATGTACCCCTGGCAGAGCGGCAGCGACGGCCGGGAGGAGACCCAGCAGCTGCACCTCAACCCCCGCTCCGGCCGTTGGCTGCCCGACCACTCCCACCTCCAGCACCACGTCGGATCGGCGATCGCGTACAACGTCTGGCAGTACTGCGAGGCCAGCGGCGACCAGGAGTTCCTGCACACCAAGGGCGCCGAGATGCTGCTGAACATCTCCCGCTTCTGGGCGGACTCCGCCACCTTCGACGACCGTCTGGGCCGCTACCGCATCAAGGGCGTGGTCGGCCCGGACGAGTACCACGACGCCTACCCGGACGCCGCCGAACCGGGCCTCGACGACAACGCGTACACCAATGTCACGGCCGCCTGGGTGCTCGCCCGCACCCTGGACGTGCTGCGCGGCCTGCCCGAGCCGCGCCGCCGTGAACTCGCCGAGCGGACCGGACTGGACGCGAGGGAACTGGAGCAGTGGGAGGAGATCTCCCGCACTCTCCACGTCCCCGTCCACCACGGCGTCATCAGCCAGTTCGAGGGCTACGGCGAACTCGCCGAACTCGACTGGCGCGGCTACCGGCGCCGCTACGGCGACATCCGGCGTCTGGACCGGCTGCTGGAGGCCGAGGGCGACACCGTCAACCGGTACCAGGCCTCCAAGCAGGCGGACGTCCTGATGCTGGGCTACCTCTTCTCGCCCGCCGAACTCCAGGGGCTCTTCCGCAGACTGGGGACGATCCTGGACGAACGGACCTGGCGGCGCACGGTCGACCACTACCTGCACCGCACCAGCCACGGCTCCACCCTCAGCGGCCTGGTCCACGGCTGGGTGCTGGCCCGCGCCCGGCGCGCGGACGCCTGGAAGTTCTGCCAGGAGGCCCTCCAGGCGGACATCGCCGACATCCAGGGCGGCACCACCGGGGAGGGCATCCACCTCGGCGCCATGGCCGGCACCCTCGACCTCGTCCAGCGCGGACTGACCGGTCTGGAGACCCGCGGCGGAGCCCTGTGGCTCGACCCGGTGCCCCTGCCCGAACTCTCCTCCTACGGTTTCACCCTGCGCTACCACGGCCACTGGGGTGTCCGGCTGCGGCTGGAACACGGCCTGCTGGAGATCGCCGTGCCCGCCTCCGGCCGCTCCCCGATCGAGGTCCACCTCCCGGACCGCACGGTCCATCTCCAGCCCGGCGAGACGGACCGCCTGGCCCTCCCGGACTGACACGCGCGCGCCCGTCCGGTCCGGGGAACGGACCGGACGGGCGCGCGGTAATGAGCCCTCGCGGGCAGGGGGTCAGGCGCCGCTCTCGCGGAGCATGTCCTCGCGCTCCACGATCTTCACGCGCTCACGGCCCTGCGGCTCGCCCAGCGCCTTCTCCGCGGCGTCCAGGCGGTACCAGCCGTCCCAGGTGGTGAAGCGGATGCCGCGCTCGGCGAGGAACGCGTCCACGGCCTCCGGGTCGGGCGAGCCGGGAGTCTGGAGCCGGCCGGCCGCGTAGTCCGCCAGCAGGTTCCCCACCGTCTCGTTGGCGTCGCCCTTGGTGTGGCCGATCAGACCCACCGGACCGCGCCGGATCCAGCCGGTGACGTACGTGGACTCCAGGTGCTCGCCGGTCTCCTGGATGACACGCCCGCCCTCGTCCGGGACCGTGCCGGAGCCGATGTCCCACGGCAGCTTGGGGAGCTTGTCGGAGAGGTAGCCCACGGCCCGGTAGACCGCGCTGACGTCCCAGTCCTTGAACTCGCCGGTCCCCTTGACGTTGCCGGTCCCGTCGAGTTCGGTGCGCTCGGTGCGCAGGCCGACGACCTTGCCGTCCTCGCCGAGGATCTCGGTGGGCGACTCGAAGAAGTGCAGGAACAGCTTGTGCGGACGGTCGCCGGCATCGCGGATCGCCCAGTTCTCCAGGGTCTTGGCGACCATGTCGGCCTGCTTGTTGCCGCGCCGGGTCGCGATCGAGCCCTCGTCGTAGTCGATGTCCTCGGGGTCGACGATCACCTCGATGTTGGGGGAGTGGTCCAGCTCCCGCAGCTCCATCGGGCTGAACTTCGCCTGCGCCGGGCCACGGCGGCCGAAGACGTGGACCTCCAGCGCCTTGTTGGCCTTCAGACCCTCGTACACGTTCGCCGGGATCTCGGTCGGCAGCAGCTCGTCGGCCGTCTTGGCCAGGACGCGGGCCACGTCGAGGGCGACGTTGCCGACGCCGAGCACGGCGACCTTCTCGGCCTCCAGGGGCCAGGTGCGCGGCACGTCCGGGTGGCCGTCGTACCAGGAGACGAAGTCCGCGGCGCCGTAGGAGCCGTCGAGGTCGATGCCCGGCACGTCCAGCGCGCGGTCGGCCGTGGCGCCGGTGGCGAAGATCACACCGTCGTAGAACGCGCGCAGATCGTCGAGGTGGAGGTCGGTGCCGTAGTCGACGTTGCCGAACAGACGGATCTGCGGCTTGTCGAGCACCTGGTGCAGGGCCGTGATGATGCCCTTGATCCGCGGGTGGTCGGGGGCGACGCCGTACCGGATCAGTCCGAACGGCGCAGGCATCCGCTCGAAGATGTCGATGGACACGCCCGGTTCGGCGGCCACGTCGGACTTGAGCAGGGCGTCGGCGGCGTAGATCCCGGCGGGGCCGGATCCGACGATGGCTACCCGCAGGGGGCGGGGCATGGTCAGGTTCCCTTCGAGCGATGACAGGCGACTCGGTTGGAAGCCTAGACTGAGGCATGCCTTACCTGGTACGCGGGTCCGGTCTATGGGCTCATAAGCCTCTCTTATGAGATCTCCCCGCCTGACCTTATGGCTCACGGAACGGGCTGCTCCGTCCAGATGACCTTGCCGGCGGGCAGATAGCGGGTGCCCCAGCGTTCGGCGAGCTGGGCCACCAGGAACAGGCCGCGCCCGCCCTCGTCCGTCATGGTCGCGTACCGCAGATGGGGCGAGGTGCTGCTGCTGTCGTACACCTCGCAGATCAGGTTGTGGTCGTACAGCATCCGCACCTGGATGGGGGTGCCGCCGTAGCGGAGCGCGTTGGTGACCAGCTCGCTCAGGATCAGCTCCGTGCTGAACGTCAGCTCGTCCAGCCCCCACTCGGCCAGCTTCCGGGTGACCGCCGCCCGCACCTCGCCGACGGCCGCCGGGTCCGGCGGCACCGGCCACTGGGCGATCCGGCCGGCGGGCAGCGCCCGTGTCCGCGCCACGAGCAGCGCGATGTCGTCGCCGGTCCGCGCCGGGCGCCGGGACTCCAGTACGACCCTGCAGGTGTCCTCGGGGGAGTCGCCGGACCGGGACAGCGCCTCGCGCAGCCGCTCCAGGCCGACGTCGATGTCGTGCCCGCGGTCCTCGACCAGCCCGTCGGTGTAGAGGACGAGCCGGCTGCCCTCCGGCAGTTCCAGCTCGGCCGACTCGAACGGCAGACCGCCCAGCCCCAGCGGGGGGCCTGCGGGCACGTCCCAGAACTCCACACCGCCGTCCGGGCGGACCACGGCCGGCGGCGGATGGCCCGCCCGGGCCACGGTGCAGCGCCGGGAGACCGGGTCGTAGACCGCGTACAGACAGGTCGCCCCCGTCACCGGCGCGCTCTGCTCGTCCTGCGCCTCGTCCTGGTCGATGCGCCCGACCAGCTCGTCGAGCAGGGCCAGGAGCTCGTCGGGCGGGAGGTCGAGGGCGGAGAAGTTGTGCACCGCCGTGCGCAGCCGCCCCATCGTGGCCGCCGCGTGCAGGCCGTGGCCGACGACGTCGCCGACCACGAGCGCGACCCGGGCACCGGACAGCGGCAGCACGTCGAACCAGTCCCCGCCCACCCCGGCCTGCGCGGGAAGGTAGCGGTAGGCGATCTCCAGGGCGCTCTGCTCGGGCAGGGTGCGCGGCAGCAGGCTCCGCTGGAGCGTCACCGCCATGCTGTGCTCGCGCGTGTAACGGCGGGCGTTGTCGATGGAGACCGCGGCCCGGGCGACCAGCTCCTCCGCGAGAGCCAGCTCCTCGGTGTCGAACGGCTCCGCCTTCCGCGAACGCCAGAAGCTGACCACCCCGAGCACCAGCGCCCCGGCCCGCAGCGGCACGGTGATCAGCGAATGGATGCCGTACTCCATGACCTGCCCGGAGCGTTCCACGTCCTGTGCGTGCCAGCCGGGCGCCTCGTCGAGCCGGGGCTCCAGGACCGGCCGGCCGGTGGCGAGGCTGACGCCCTGCGGGGCCGACGCGACGAAGCGGATCTGCTCGCCCTTGGGGTAGAGCGGGGCGTCCGCGCCGATCCCCACCGACGCCGCGCGGCGCAGTACGCCGGCCGCGTCGGGGTGGCCGCCGGCCAGCACCGACTCGAACAGGTCCACCGTGACGAAGTCGGCGAACCGCGGCACGGCCAGCTCGGCGAGTTCCTCGGCCGTGCGGGTGACGTCCAGGCTCGTCCCGATGCCCACCCCCGCGTCGTACAGCATGTTGAGCCGCTCGCGTGACGCCTCCGCCCGGCCGGACAGGGCGCGCAGCTCGGTGGAGTCGCGGACCGTGGCCACGCTGCCGGGCGGGCCGCCGGCCCGGTCGGTGGGCCGCTGGTTGACCGCCAGCAGCCGGTCGGCCACCAGATGCACCTCGTCCGTGGCGACACGGCCCGAGGACAGCAGTTCGGCGGTGCCGGGGTCCAGGCCGATGTCCGGCACGGGCCGGCCCTCGGCGTCCTCGGGCAGGCCGAGCAGCCGGCGCGCCTCGTCGTTGGCGAGCATGAGCGTCCCGTCCCCGTCGACGATGATCACCCCTTCGCGCACCGCGTGCAGCACCGCGTCGTGGTGTTCGTACATCCGGGTCATCTCGCGCGGGCCCAGGCCATGGGTCTGGCGCAGCAGCCGTCTGCTCACCAGGGCCGCGCCGCCGGTCGCCAGGGCGAGCGCGGCGAGCGCCGCGCTCAGGACGAGGGGAAGCTGGTCCTCCGCCGCCCCGCCGACGTGCTCGGTCGTGATGCCGGCCGAGACCAGGCCCACCACCTCGCCGCCGGCGTCCTCGACCGGCACCACCGCCTGCACCAGCTGTCCGATGGTGCCCTCGATCTCCTCCACCACCGGCTCGCCGGCCAGCGCGGGCCCGATGGTGCCGACGAACTTCTTGCCGATGCGGTCCGGTTCGGGATGCGTGTAGCGGATGCCGTCGGTGTTCATGACGACGATGAAGTCGACGTTCGCCTGCTCGCGGGCCGCCGCGGCATGCGGCTGGAGCACGGCCGTGGGGTCGGGGGACTCCAGCGCCTCGACGATGCCCGGCGCGTTCGCGAAGGTCTCCGCGACGGCGAGGGAGCGGTTGCGGGCCTCCTGTGTGCTGTCCCGCCGCACCTGGAGCACCAGCGCCACGACGGCGGCCACGACCAGCAGCAGCACGATCGTCAGGTGCAGCACGAACACCTGTCCGGCGACGCTGCGCCCGCTCAGCACCGACCGCAGCACCGCCGCCGGATGCCACCGGGAGCGGCCGTCTGCGTCCCGTCGGCGCCGGACGGACGCCGCGGCACCGGGCCGCAGGGACGACCGGGGCCGGGATCGACCCATGAGTCGGACCATGTGCCATGTCTACACTGCCGCGCCACGCGAGGCGAGGGACGGCGCCCGCCCGACCGGCGGGTCGTCACCGTTCCGTCACAGGTCCCCCGGGTCGCGCGCGGCCGTCCCCCGTTGACCGCGCGCGACCCTCCCCCGGCGCGCGACTCGTCCCCCGAAGGTCGCGCGCGTTCCTCGACCGGGCCACCCCGGGCTGTGTTCGTTTCAAGAAACCCGGCCCCGCCGACTCAGTCGGCCAGGGCGCGGGCCAGCTCCGTGGTGGCGCGGGCGATCTCGGTGTCCGGCTCGGCCAGCAGCCGGTTCAGGTCGCCGCGCCGGGCGCGCACCGCCTGCCGGGCGGCCCGCTCCCACACCACCGGGTTCTCCCGGCGGCTGAGCAGCTTGGGATACGCGGCGGCGGTGCTCTCCCACTGCCGGGCGTCGGCGATGGCCTTGAGCAGCTGGATGATCCCGGCCCGGCAGGTGACGTGCGGAAGCTGGGCCAGTTCCCAGAGGAAGGGGACCGTGGCGGCGGTCGCCTGTTCCGTGACGAAGCCGTACTGGCAGATCCGTTTCCGCAGATCCTCCAGGGCGGCGCGGGCGGTGCCGGTGTCCCCCCAGGCGATGCCGTTCAGCAGCAGGGGGATGGCCGTCGCCGAGCCGGTGGAGTCCTGCATGTCGGCCCACGGCACGCGGGACAGTGCCGTGAGGGGTGTGGTCCGTGCCACTCCGGTGGGGGACGTGTGGCGCACAGGGCGCTCGCTGCTCGGCTGTTCCGTAGAAGCGCTGCGCATGGCGTGGGTGCCTTTCCGCGGCAGTCGTGTCAGATGGGGGGTCGGGTCGACGACCGGGCCCGTACCGTCCTGCCCGTCGGAGGGGTGGGGCGGCACCGGGTGTGCGGACGGGCGGGTGGTCGTCGGGGGCGGAGACGGTGAGCGGCGGGTGCGAGGGCTCCGGGTGGAACCCGGGCCGTATGTCCGGCGCACCCGCGCACCGCGGTGCCGCGTGTGTCACGGCGGTGGCGGCCGGGGGCGTCGTACGGGTCAGGAAGCGGGGAACCGGCGGGGCCTGACGCGTGCGGCCGTGAGGCGGAGGAGGGTGTCGACGCGATGGGGGTCCCTCCCGCGCGAGCGCAGTCGAGCGTGGGGGAGTCGGCGGCCGAGGGCGACGCGGCCGGGGGAGTGCGTGCCGGACCCCGTGTCCGCGGCGTGATCCGGACGGCACTCCCCGACCCGGTGATCACAAGGTTGACGTCGTCGCGGTGGTGGCCGAGCGGCCGGGCGCGCAGGGTGTTCCGGGTGGAGGACCGCGCCCGCGCGAGCCCCTTCCGGCCGCGCGTGAGGTGCGGCGTGGCCGAGATGGACGCGGGGCGGGCCGTCTCCGGCACCGGGAGCGGCTGTCCGTACGGCGTCGCAGGGAGCGGCCGGCGCGGACCCGCCGTCACCGTGCCGCGGCCACTCGTCCGTATCACGGCGGCGGCCGGTGGCCGGAGTAACGGATGCGCAGGTGATGACACGGCATCTCCCCGATGCGACGTCAGGACGGGGCGCCAGCACAGGGGTTGACGCCGCAGCTATTATCCACGCTGACAGCGCTCGTGTGCAATTGCACGAGAAATTGCGCGAGATTTTTCCCGGCGTGCGGGGTCCGGCACCCGGAACCGCGCACCGGGAGACACGGGAACAGCAAGGAGACAGCGGTGCCAGGAGTGCGCAACGGAGTGCGGGCCAGCCAGTTGGACGCCCGCTGGATCAAAAGCCGGCACAGCAACGCCGAGGGCAACTGCGTCGAGGTGGCCCCGCTGACCGACGGGGGGATCGCGATGCGCAACTCCCGTGACCCCGACGGCCCCGCCCTCGTCTACACGGCCGCGGAGCTGGCGGCGTTCCTGGCCGGCGCGAAGGACGGCGAGTTCGACCACCTGGTCTGAACGCCCGCGACGCACCGGCACCGGCCGCCCGGACCGGTGCCGGCGAAGCGGAGCTCGACTCGCCACTTCCTCGGGACTTTCGCACGCGGATGCGGTGAGGGGGAGTCAGATGCGATAGTGTAAAGCGCCCTTGTGCCGGTCTGCTGGGAGTCAGGATGTCCGCCGCGTCGCATCGAATCTCCCGTCTGGAACCCTATCTGGACAGGCCCGAGCCCGCTCCGACCCTGCTGAAGATGCTGGTCGGCGTGCAACTGGCGGGCTTCCGCGACGACGCCGGACTGTCCCAGGACCAGGCGGCGCGCTCCGTCGGCTTCAGCCCGGCGAAGCTGTCCCGCATCGAGTCCGGCAAGGGCCGCCGCCCGCCGACCGAGGGCGACGTCCGGGCCCTGCTGACGCTGTACGGCACCGACGAGTACGAGGCCTCGGTGCTGCTCAAGCTGCTCCTGCGGGCCGGGGAGCCGGGCTGGTGGCAGCGGTACGACAAGCGGCTGATGCCCGAGTGGTTCGACCGTCTGGTCGGGCTCCAGGAGGCCGCCGCCACCATCCGTACCTTCGAGATCCAGTACGTCCCCGGACTGTTGCAGACCGCCGCCTACACCCGCGCGGTGGTCGAGCGGGGGCTGCCGAACGCCCCGGCCGGCGAGGTGCAGCGACGGGTCGAACTGCGCATGCGCCGCGCCGAACTGCTGCTGCGCGAGGCCGCGCCGCAGATCTGGGCCGTCATCGACGAGTCGGTCCTGCTGCGCGTCCTGGGCAGCCCCGCGGTGATGCGCGAGCAGCTCGAGCACCTGGTGACGATGGCCGAGCGGCCCAATGTGACGGTGCAGATCGTGCCGCTGGACGTGACGAACGCGTCGGCGCCCGCCATTCCCGTGACCTATCTGCGCTTCGGCGGGCTCGACCTGCCCGACGTGGTCTACCTGGAGCACATCAGGAGCGCCAACTTCCTCGAGGACCGCGACGAGACGGAGGAGTACCGGATCGCGCTGGACCGCCTCGCCGACGAGGCGCTCAAACCGCGCGACTCGGTGGAACTGCTCCGCAGGACGATCGAGGAGCGCTACGCCACGGCGTAGCGGCGGGCCCGGACACGCCGACGCCCCCGTGGGACCCGAGCGGACCGGCGGGGGCGTCGCGGCGTCGGGGGTCACAGCGGGAGCCGGCCCACACCGCCGAACTCGATCCACTCCTGGGTGAGCTGACGGGGTGCCACCTCGGTGTCCGGGCGCCAGGTGGACACCTCCACCAGACCCGGCTCCAGGACCTCCAGGCCCTCGAAGTACGACTCGACGTCCTTCGGCTCGCGCACCCGGCCCCAGTGCCCCTGGGTCGCCTGGTCCATGAAGTCGGTGACGAACTTGCGGACCTCGGCGTCCTCACTGACGAGCTGGCACATCACCATGAAGCTGCCCGGCGCCAGCCGTTCGCGCACCCGGCGGGCCAGGGCGAGCGGGCCGTCGGCGTCGTCGTCCGGGATGCAGTGGAAGACCGAGTTGAACAGCACGCAGACCGGCTCCGAGAAGTCGATCAGCCGCCGGGTCTCCGGGTGGCCGAATATCCCGTCGGTGTCGCGCATGTCGGCCTGGATGACCACGGTGCGCTCGTCCTGCTCCAGCAGGGCACGGCCGTGCACCAGCACCATCGGGTCGTTGTCGGCGTACACCACGTGGGCGGTCGGATCGACGCGCTGCGCGACCTGGTGGACGTTGTCCTGGGTGGGCAGGCCGGAACCGTGGTCGACGTACTGCCGTATCCCGTACTCCTGCGTGAGGGTGCGGACCACCCGCTGGAGGAAGCGCCGGTTGTTCAGCGCCAGACGGCGGGTGCTGGGCACCACCTTGTCGAGTTCCTCGGTCGCGGCACGGTCCGCCGCGTAGTTGTCCTTGCCGCCCAGGTAGTAGTCGTACATGCGCGCCGCCGTCGGCACGGTCGCGTCGATCTCGGTGGACAGCTGCTTACCGGTGTGCATCGTTCCCCCTGCGGGCCGCGCCAACTGGACTGGCTGGACAGGGAGTACATCCTAGGGAGCCGCGAAGGGGCCGTGCCAGCCCGTCGGCGAACGCCGCCGGAAGGAATGACGCGCCGGTCGCCCGAAATGACTCACGGTGTCCTACCGGATGCCTAAGGTGAGTGCTTGCGCTCCGGAGAGGGGGTACTCGCGGGGCGTCACCGTTTCCCCGTGGGAGGTCGGACCTTGGACAGCTCGACGGACCGGATCGCCGACCCCTGGGGCCCGCGCACCCCCTACGCGCCCGGCACCCCCTGGCCGGCCCGCACCGACACACATCTGGCGGAGGGAGTCGCGGAGGAGGACGTGGAGCGGTGGGTACGGTCCGCCTCCATCCTGCACTCCAACGGCGACGCGCTGGACATCGCGGTGCGCGACGGGCGCATCGTGGGCGTACGGGGCCGCGCGGTCGACCGGGTGAACCGCGGCCGGCTCGGACCCAAGGACCTCTACGGCTGGCAGGCCAACCACTCACCGGACCGGCTGACCAGGCCCCTCGTGCGGGAGAACGGGCGGCTGGTGGAGTCGGACTGGGACACCGCCATGGAGCGGATCACGGCCCGCACGAAGAACCTGCTGGACGAACGCGGCCCGGGCGCCGTCGGCTTCTACACCACCGGACAGCTCTTCCTGGAGGAGTACTACACCCTCGCCCTCATCGCCCACGTCGGCATCCGCACCAACCACCTCGACGGCAACACCCGTCTGTGCACGGCGACGGCCGCCGAGGCCCTCAAGGAGACCTTCGGCTCCGACGGCCAGCCCGGCTCGTACGAGGACGTCGACCACGCCGACACCATCGCCCTGTTCGGACACAACGTGGCGGAGACCCAGACCGTGCTCTGGATGCGGATGCTGGACCGGCTGGAGGGCTCCGACCCGCCCCGGCTGCTGTGCGTCGACCCCCGGTACACCCCCGTCGCCCAGCGCGCCGACGTCCACCTGGCGCCGCGCCCCGGCACCAACGTCGCGCTGCTCAACGCGCTGCTGCACGAGATCATCCGCACCGGCCGGACCGACCGCGCCTACATCGACGCGCACACCGTCGGCTTCGACGAACTCGCCGCCCGCGTCGAGGAGTGCACCCCGAAGTGGGCCGCGGAGATCTGCGACGTCCCCGCCGCGCAGATCGAACGGGCGGCGGAACTCCTCGGCGGCGCACGGCGGTTGCTCTCCACCGTCCTGCAGGGCGTCTACCAGTCCCACCAGGCCTCCGCCGCCGCCGTCCAGGTCAACAACCTGCACCTGATCCGGGGCATGCTGGGCCGCCCCGGCTGCGGACTGCTGCAGATGAACGGCCAGCCCACCGCCGAGAACACCCGCGAATGCGGCGCCGACGGCGACCTGCCGGGCTTCCGCAACTGGCAGAACGACCGACATGTGGCGGAACTCGCCGAGATCTGGAACGTCGAGCCGGACGCCATCCCGCACTACGGCCCGCCCACCCACGCCATGCAGATCTTCCGCTACGCCGAGCAGGGCTCGCTGGGCATGCTGTGGATCACCGGCACCAACCCGGCCGTCTCCCTGCCCGAACTGGCGAGGATCCGCTCGATCCTCGCCCAGGAGCGGCTGTTCGTGGTGGTGCAGGACCTGTTCCTCACCGAGACCGCCCAGCTCGCCGACGTCGTCCTGCCGGCCGCGACCTGGGGTGAGAAGACCGGCACCTTCACCAACACCGACCGCACCGTGCACCTGTCGGAGAAGGCCGTCGAACCGCCCGGCGAGGCCCGGTCCGACCTCGACATCTTCCTCGACTTCGCCGCCCGCATGGACTTCCGCGACAAGGACGGCGGCCCGCTGATCGGCTGGCGGGACCCGCAGGGCGCGTTCGCCGCCTGGCAGCGGTGCAGCGCCGGACGCCCCTGCGACTACACCGGGCTGAGCTACGACAAGCTGCGGCACGGCAGCGGCATCCAATGGCCCTGCACCGAGGACGCCCCCGACGGCACCGCCCGCCTCTACACCGACGGCATCGACCACGCCCACCCCGACCGGTGCGAGAGCTACGGCAAGGACATGGTCACCGGCGCGACCGTCACCCCGGTCGAGTACCGCTCCCTCAACCCGGACGGCAAGGCGGTGATCAAGGCCGCGGAATACCTCCCGCCGCACGAGGACGCCTCACCCGAGTACCCCCTCCAGCTCATCACCGGCCGCACCATGTACCACTTCCACACCCGCACCAAGACCGGCCGCGCGCCCGAGCTGAACGCCGCCGCGCCGGACGTGTGGGCGGAGATCTCACCCGCGGAGGCCGCCGCGCAGGGCCTGGCCGACGGCGACCTGGTCCAGGTCACCACCCCGCGCGGGGCGATGCGGGCCCGGCTGCGGACCACCGCGATCCGCGACGGTGTGGTGTTCGTGCCCTTCCACTACGGCTACTGGGACACCCCGCAGGGCCACCGGCCGCCCGACGACCGGCCCGGCCGGGCCGCCAACGAGACCACCATCACCGACTGGGACCCCCTCTCCAAACAGCCCCTGTTCAAGACGGCCGCGGCCCGCGTCACGCTGGTCGCCCGGCGGGACACACGGCAGGGCACGGACACCGACGGCACCGGGACGGCGGGGAGCGGCTCATGAGTGGCATCGGCATCACACTCCGCATCCTGCACGACGACGAACGGGACCTGGAACAGGACCTGCTGGCCGCCGCCGAACGCCATCGCACCGAGCACGAGTTCCACCACGTCGCCACCGACGTCGCCCGCTGGTCCCGGGAACACGCCACGCGGCTCGCCGCCCTCGGCCCCGACCACGGCGTCCATCTCTCCGGCCCCCGCGACCACCCCTCGCCCGGAGCGCTCACCGCCCTGCGGGAGAAGGCCTCACAGGCCCTCGGGCGCCGCCCGGAGACGGGCCTGCTGCTCCTGCACGACCTGCGCGACCTGCATCTGGCCGCCTCGCGCAGCTCGCTCCACTGGGAGATGCTCGCCCAGGCGGCACAGGCCACCCGGGACCAGGAGCTGCTGGAGCTGGTCTCCTCCTGCCATCCGCAGACCCTCCGCCAGATGCGCTGGACCAACACGATGATCAAGGTGCTGTCGCCGCAGCTCCTCGTCAGCGCGTAACCGGCACGGGTGGCGGCCCCCGGGGATGCCTGCGCCGACGTGTCTGCCCCGCTATCGTCGGTTTCGTCCCTACCGGACGCCCGCTGCCCCGGGAGGCACGCATGGACGACTACTACGACCTCGGCGACCACCGCCGGCCCGTGACGACCTCCTCCGCCGACGCCCAACTCTGGTTCGACCGCGGGCTGGTGTGGACGTACGCGTTCAACCACGAGGAGGCGGTCGCCTGTTTCGAGAAGGCGGCCGAGGCCGACCCGGACTGCGCCATGGCCCACTGGGGCATGGCCTACGCCCTCGGCCCCAACTACAACAAACCCTGGGAGGCCTTCGACGGCGACGAACTCGCCGGCACCGTCGCACGCACCCACCGGGCGGTGGAACGGGCGCACGAGAAGGCCGCCCGCGCCACCCCCGTCGAACGGGCCCTCATCGAGGCCCTGCGCGCCCGCTACCCGCAGGCGGAGGCCGCCGAGGACTGCTCGGTGTGGAACGAGCCCTACGCGGACCGGATGCTCGCCGTGTACGAGAACACCCCCGGCGACCCGGACGTGGCCACGCTCTGCGCCGACGCCCTGATGAACCTCACCCCCTGGCGTCTGTGGGACCTCAGGACCGGCCGTCCGGCCGACGGGGCCCGCACCCTGGAGGCCAAGGCCGTCCTCGACGGAGCCCTCGCCACCGCCGCGGGCGCCCGGCACCCCGGCGTCCTCCACCTGTACGTCCACCTGATGGAGATGTCACCCACGCCGGAAGCGGCCCTCACCGTCGCCGACCGGCTGCGCGGCGCCGTGCCCGACGCCGGGCACCTGCTCCACATGCCCTCGCACCTGGAAGTGCTGTGCGGCGACTACCGCCGGGTCGTCTCGGACAACACCGCCGCCGTCGCCGCCGACGAGAAGTACCTCGAGCGGGCCGGCGCCATGAACTTCTACACGCTCTACCGCGCCCACAACCACCACTTCCGGATCTACGGCGCCATGTTCGCCGGCCAGTCGGAGGTGGCCCTGGACGCCGCCGCACGGCTCGAAGCCGCCGTCCCCGAGGAACTCCTCCGGGTGCAGAGCCCGCCCATGGCCGACTGGCTCGAGGGGTTCCTGGCGATGCGTGTCCACGTCCTGATCCGCTTCGGCCGCTGGGACGACATCCTGGCGCTGCCGTTCCCCGCCGACCCGGAGCTGTACTGCGTGACCACCGCCATGCTCCACTACGCACGGGGCGTCGCCCTCTCCGCGACCGGCGCCACCGACAGGGCCGAGGCGGAGCGGACCGCCTTCCACGCGGCCGTGCGCCGCGTCCCCGGGACCCGGATGCTGTTCAACAACACCTGCCACGACGTCCTCGCCGTCGCGTCGGCGATGCTGGACGGCGAACTCGCCTACCGCGAGGGCGCGTACGACACCGCCTTCGCCGCGCTGGAACGCGCGGTCGAGCTGGACGACACCCTGCCCTACGACGAGCCCTGGGGCTGGATGCAGCCCACCCGGCACGCCTACGGGGCGCTGCTGCTGGAGCGGGGCCGGATCGAAGAGGCCGAAGCCGTGTACCGGGCCGATCTCGGCCTCGACGGCACCCTGCCCCGGCCCCTGCAGCACCCGGGCAACGTCTGGGCGCTGCACGGGTTCCACGAGTGCCTGCTGCGCACCGGCAGGACCGGGGAGGCGGCGATCGTCGCCCAGCAGCTCAAGCGGGCGGCCGCGCTGGCGGACGTACCCGTCGAGTCGTCCTGCTTCTGCCGGCTGGAGACCCACCACCCCTGCCACTGAACCGGCCCGGGCGCTCGCCCGGGCCGGTTCGGCGGGCCGGACGACGTCCGGCCTCAGCGTGCCTCGACGACGTCCTGGAACGTCTTCATGCAGGAGAAGCAGTGCCGGTCCGTCATGTGCCGACGAGTCGACTCGTCCTGCTTCTCCACTCCGCAGAGCGTGGATGACTTGTCCGACGTGAGGACATGCCACACCAGCTCCCCCGAAGTGTCTGCACCGCACCACATCTCGTGCATTCCCAGCTCCCTCCGGGTAGGCATGGAGGCCGCTTCCATACGAGCACGACCCGGGCCCGGACGGCCCGTCCGGCGAGGCAGTCGGGTGATGTGCGGGGCCGGAACGCATACCGGTGGTGCCGGCCGGATCCTGGAAGGACGACGAAGGCGCCGGTCGTGGTGCGTCCGTCGGGCGGACGGCGGGTGACCGCGCGAGGTGAGGTCGCCGGCCTCGCGAGCTCCGGCCGGGACATCGTGGAGTTCCCGCGGCGCGCGGGACTGCCGGAGGACGAACGGCTGCCGGCCGATCCCGCCCGGGTCGAGTGGGCCGGGCCCACGTCCACGACGCGGCGTAAGGGACTCCGCGCGACCGCCGCGGGGGTGCTCTCCACGTACCGCGGTCACCGTCGGCGCCGACTCCGACGGTGACCGCGCCTGCCCGTGTACCCCCACTTCACACCGTCATGCCGGGCGCGCGGACACGGCTGCCTCCCGGAGGTCCGAGGGGTGCCCGAGTCCGTCGCGAAGTCCCGCGACCCGGCACCCGGGACACCCGGCGCGGCGCACGAGACCGGTGAGATTGCCGGTCCGCACCGGCCCCCTCCTCTCCGACAGTGGCACCGCCAGTCAATCGGCGGCGCCCCCGGCCGGGGCACGGCCCCCACCACGCCGTGATCCCCGTAACACCGGCCGGACGGGCGGCCCGCCGCGACAGAGAGGACTCCCCGTCGTGCAGCAGCACCCCCACACCAGCAGGCGCAGGACCGGCAGGCTTGCCGCACTGACCGCGGCGGTCGCCGTCGTCGTCGGCCTCACCACCCTCAACGGCCCCGGTGCCCAGGCGGCCGACAACCCCTACGAGCGCGGCCCGGCACCGACCGAATCGAGCATCGAGGCGCTGCGCGGCCCCTACGCCGTGTCGGACATCTCCGTCTCCTCGCTGTCCGTCACCGGCTTCGGCGGAGGCACCATCTACTACCCGACCAGCACCGCCGACGGCACCTTCGGGGCGATCGCCATCTCGCCCGGCTTCACCGCCTACCAGTCCTCCATCGCCTGGCTGGGCCCGCGCCTGGCCTCCCAGGGCTTCGTGGTGTTCACCATCGACACCAACACCACCCTGGACCAGCCCGCCTCCCGCGGTGACCAGTTGCTCGCCGCGCTGGACTACCTCACCCAGCGCAGCGCGGTCCGCGGCCGCGTCGACAGCAGCCGGCTCGGCGTCATGGGCCACTCGATGGGCGGCGGCGGAACCCTCGAAGCCGCCAAGGACCGGCCCTCGCTCCAGGCGGCGATCCCGCTGACCCCCTGGAACCTCGACAAGACCTGGTCCGAGGTCAGGACCCCCACCCTCCTCTTCGGGGCCGACGGCGACACCATCGCCCCCGTCTCCAGCCACGCCGAGCCCCTCTACAGCGGCCTGCCGTCCTCCCTGGACCGGGCCTACATCGAGCTGAACGGCGCCACCCACTTCACGCCCAACTCGTCGAACACGACGATCGCGAAGTACAGCGTCTCCTGGCTGAAGCGGTTCATCGACAACGACACCCGCTACGAGCAGTTCCTGTGCCCGCTGCCCCGGCCGAGCCTGACGGTCGAGGAGTCCCGGGGCAACTGCCCGCACACCTCCTGAGATCCCCGGCTCCCGCCGGACGACCAACCGGTGGCGGTCCGCGTACGACGCGGGCCGCCACCGGCGTTGTGCGCGCGCACCGCCGGACGCCGGGCGCCCTGGGCCCCGGCACACTCGTGGACGCGCCCCCTCCACCCGACCTTACGCGTGAGTAACGTCGAGTGAATGACCGGACAGACGACCCCGCGGCGGCAGGCGATCCACCGGCTGCTGGACGGGCTGCGCACCGACGGCGGCGTCCACGTCGTGACCGGTGAACCCGGTTGCGGCCGTACGGCGTTCCTGGAGTACGCCGCCGGCTCCTTCCGCGCCGGGCCGGTGTGGCACGTACGCGCCGACCCCGGCCGCGGCGCACCGCCGCTCAGCGGTCTGCACACCTTGCTGCGTGCCGCCGGCCGTACCGTGCGGGCCGCGGGGGACGGTACGGCGGGGGAGGCGCTGTTCGACGTCCTGCGCGCGGCGTCCGGCGCGTCGCCGCTCCTGGTGTGCGTGGACGACGCGCACCTGTGGGACGCCGCGTCGCGCGCCGCGCTGGGGCACGCCGCCGCGCGGGTGCGTGCGGCGGGGGTCCCGGCGGGGCTGCTCCTCACGGTTCCCGGACACCGGCCCGTCGACCGGGAGTTGGCGGCACTGCCCGTGCTGCGGCTGGGCCCGCTGGCACCCGGGGACGCGGCCCGTGTGGTCGACGACGTGACCGGCGGTGCCGTCGACCCCGGCGTGCGCGAGGAACTGGTGGCGGCGGCGGAGGGCAACCCCGCGCTGCTGCTGGCGCTGATCCGCCGGCTCTCGCCCGCCCAGCTCGGCGGGCGCCGGGCACTGCCCCGGCCGCTGGCCGACGGGGAGGCCCTCGGCGGGGTCACCGGCGGCTGCCTGACCGGCGTACCGCCGGACCGGGCCGGCCTGCTGCTGACGACGGCGGCCGCCGTGCGCGCGACGGGGGAACCGGACGCCGACGCGGACCTCGTACGGCGAGCGGCCGGGGCCGGCGCGGTGCGGCCGTTGCCCGAGGTGCTGGTCCTGACCGAGGGCCGCCTGCGGTTCCGCAGCGCGCTGCTGGGGAGGGCGGTGTACGCCGGCGCGCCACCCGAACGACGCCGTGCCGCGCACCGCGCACTGGCCGCGTGCCTGACGGGCACCGGTGCGGACGGCGTCCTCGCGCTGCTGCACCGCTCCTGGACCGTCACGGGCCCCGCCCCCGGCCTCGCGGCCGAACTCGCGGCGGGGGCGGCCTCCGTGTCACCGCCGGGCCTGCGCCGCAGGGCGCTCACCCGCGCCGCCGAACTGACGGCGGACGGGGCGGAGCGGGCACACCGTTACACCGCCGCCGCGGCACAGGCCCTGCTCGCCGGGCACTCGCCCGAGGCGCTGCGCCTGCTCGACGCCGCCCGGAGCCGCCCGGTCCCCGCCTCCGTACGCGGCGGCGCGGAACTCCTGCGGGGCGCGGTGCTCCTCGCCGACGGGCCGGTGGACGACGCCCGCGAGTCCTTCCTGCTGGCGGCGGGCCTGCTCGCCGAGACCGACCACGAGGCCGCCGGTACGGCGACCCTGGCAGCGGCGGACGCGGCCTGGGCCGCCGGCGACCCCGCCTCCTGCCTCCACGCCCTCACCGACCCCGTACCGGCCTCGAGGCCCCCGGCCGCCACCTCTGCGGAGGCACCGCCCACCAGAACCCCGGCCCATGCCCCTGCCACCCGCCCCGCTGCCATCAGCGCCGCCCCCGCGACCGATCCCTCCGCATGTGCCGATCCCGGGACGGAAGCGTCGGGCGCCGGGGCTGTGGGCCGGGTGGGCGTTGGGGGCGCCCTCGGTGGGGTGGCGGTCTCCGGTTCGGGTGGTGGCCGGGGTGGTTCCGGGGTGGGGGTGTCGGGTGGCGGCGCATCGGACGGCGGGGTGTCGGAGCGGGCCGTCGGTGGGGTGGAGGTGTCCGGTTCGGGTGGCCGGGGTGGCTTCGGGGCAGGGGTGTCGGGTGACGGGTGGGCTGTCGGTGGTGACGCGCGTGGTGTGGCCCTCGTGCGGTCCGGGCCGCTCCGGGACCACCGGGACGGGATGCGGGCCGTGCTGCTGGGGCGGTTCGACCGTGCCGCCGGCCCGCTGCGGCGGGTGGTCGAGCACGGGCTGTCCGGCGACGACCCCGAGCCGCTCCTGCGGTCCGCCTCCGCCGCGCTCATGCTCGGTGACGTGACCACCGCCCGCCGCGCCGGCGCACGGGCACTCGCCGCGGCCCGCACCCTCGGCTGCGCAGCCCTCGAACCGAGGGCGCTGGAGTACCTGGCCTACGCCGAACTGCGCGCCGGACACCACCAGCTCGCCCGGACCCACGCCGAGGAGGGGCTGCGCACCGCGTCGCGGACCGGACAGCGCAACACGGCCGCCCACCACCACGCGGTACTGGCGCTCGCCGCGTCCATCGAGGGGGAGCGGGAGATCGTCGCCGAGCACGTCGCCGCGGCCCTGCGCACCGCCCGTCGGCACGGACTCGCGCAGGCCGCGACGCTCGCCCAGTGGGCCGCGGCCCGCGCCGACCTCGGCGCCGGACGCCCCCGCGAGGCCGCGGACCGGCTGGGCCCCCTGGTCCGCCCCGGCGCCCGCCGCGGCCACTTCGCGGTGTGGATGCTCGCCGTCCCCTGCTTCGTGGAGGCCACCGCACTCGCCGGACGCCCCGAGCACGCGGCCCCGGCCGTCGAGGACTTCGCCCTGTGGGCCGCCTGCGGAGCCGACCCGCAGGCCCCCGCCCAGCTCCTGCGCTGCCGCGCCCTCCTGGCCGCCCCGGACGCGGCCGACACCCTGTACCTGCGCGCCCTGGACCGCCATGAGGAGACGGCCGGGGACTTCGAGCGGGCCCGCACGGAACTGCTCTACGGCAAGTGGCTGCGGCGCAGACGCCGGCTGCGCGAGGCGCGGAACCGCCTCGGGGAGGCACTGATGGGCTTCGAACGCTGCGGCGCGCACCTGTGGGCGCAGCAGGCCGCCGCCGAGTCGCGGGCGGGCGGCGCGGCCCCTGGCCGGCCGGGGACCGGGGAACTGTCCCGGCTGACCCCGCAGCAACTGCGTATCGCACGGCGCGTCGCCGAGGGCGCCACCAACCGGGAGGTGGCCCTGAGCCTGTCCGTCAGCACCCGCACCGTCGACTACCACCTGCGGAACATCTTCGCCACCCTGGGGGTCCGTTCCCGCGTCGAGCTGGTCCGCCTCGTCGGACAGGCGGAAAAGACCGGTGCACAACCCTAGGGACCGACCGGACGGTATGTCATCCTTCGGGGCAGGACGAGTCCGATGGCGGCCGGCCCACGGGCTCCCCCGTACCGGCCGGGCGCCGGTACGGGGACCGCCGCCGCACGGGCGCCGCCGGGAAGCCGACCCTGGGGGAGATGCGCGATGCAACACGCCGTACGGCCACGTACCCTGCCGCGTCCTGGACCCGCGCCCGCTCCGCGGCCCCGGACGCCGCGCGTGCGGTCGCTGATCGACGCCGACGCGCTGCGCGTGCTGCACCGGGCCGCCCGCGTCCTGCTGGACGACCTGCCCCAGCTCACCGACGGGCTGGTCGCCGTCCTGCAGGAGCAGGAGCCCGCGTACCGGGCCGCGGTGGAGGGGGACGCCACCACGACCTGGCAGGAGGTGCACCGCTCGCTGCGGCACAGCATCTCCTCCCTGCTCGACCCACGGGGCGCCCGGGACGCGGCGCGCCGCTGCACCTGGAAGATCGGCGCCACGCGCGCCGAGCAGGGGCTGCCGCTGGACGCCCTGCTGCACGCCTTCCGGCTGGGCGGCTCGCTGGTGTGGCAGGGCCTGGTCGACGAGACCTCCCGGACGGCGCCCGAGGACGTACGGCTGCTGGTGCACGTGGCGTCCGACGTGTGGAACTTCGTCGACGAGCACTGCACCCTCGTCGCGGACGCCTACCGGCAGACCGAGCGACAGCTGGCGTGGCGGAGGGAGAACAGGGTGCGTCTGCTGGCCGCGGCCCTGCTGGACGGCACGAGCAGGATCGCCGACCTGCCCGAGGCCGCGCAGGCGCTGGACCTGCCCGAGCACGGGCGGTACGTGGTCGTCGCGGTCGCCGGCGGCGGGCCCACCGGTTGTCCCGGTGCCCAAGCGACCCTCGCTCCGGGTGTGCGCGTGCACTGGCACACGGGAGTGGACGCCGATCACGGCATCGTCCTGGTCGAGGACGGTACGGAGCCCGTCGTGCCGGAGGAGCAGGCAGCGGGGGTGCGGGTGGGCGTCAGCAGCGCGGTCGAGGGGCTGTCCGCCGTGGGGGAGGCACGGCGGCTGGCGGACACCGCGCTGGGCCTGTGCCCCGAGCAGGGCGGCACGGTCCGCCTGACCGAGCACCTGCCGGCGGCGCTGGTGGTGTCGAGTCCCGAACTCGGCGCCGCGCTGGCCGAGCGGCTGCTCGGCCCGCTCGCCCACCTCGAACCCGCCGACGCGGAGGTCCTGCTGGACACCCTGGCCACCTGGCTGGCCTGCGACGGCTCGGCCCAGCGGGCGAGCCGCCGCCTCTACTGCCACCGCAACACGGTCCTCAACCGCCTCCGCCGCTACGAACAACTCACCGGCCGCTCCCTCTCCCGCCCCACCGACCTGGTCGAAATCACCCTGGCCCTGACAGCCCGCACCTTCCTCACCTGACCCAGCTGCGGGCAGCCGCGAAGCCCACCCACCCACCCAGCTGCGGGCAGTCGTGCCGCTGGGGCGGCACGGGTGGGCGCAGCGGCACCCCGCAGGAGGCGGCAAGCAACACCCCGCCCCTGGACCCCCACCCCGGTGCCGCCACGACGGCCCCGCATGGGCACCCGCACAACCCCCGCCCACCCCCATTGGTACGCCGCAGCGTACGGGCGTCAAACGCTGTACCCCTCGCCCACCCCCGTGCTGTTGTGAGGCACCCCTTCCCCCGAAGCCGCCGCCGCCCCGCGCGGCCCGGCCCCGAGGAGCCGTGATGCCCGAAGCACCACCGGACAGCCCGCCCGCGCTGCACGTCGAGAACGTCGACGTGACCTACGGCCGAGCCCTGTCCGCCCTCCGCTCCGTGTCCCTGACCGTGCCGCACCGCACCGTCGTCGCCCTGCTCGGCGCCAACGGCGCCGGCAAGACGACCCTGCTGCGCGCCGTCTCCGGCACGCTGCGCCTGCACCGCGGCGCGATCACGGCCGGCCGCATCCGCTACGGCGACACGGTGCTCGACGGCAAGGACCCCGTCGCGGCGGTACGCGCCGGAGTCGTCCAGGTCCCCGAGGGGCGACGGGTGTTCGCCGGACTCTCGGTCGACGAGAACCTGCGCTCCGGCGGCCTCGGCCTCGGCCGGCGCGGCCGAGGCCAGGTCCAGGAGGCCCGCGACCGGGTCTTCACGCTCTTCCCCCGCCTCGCCGAACGCACCCACCAGGCAGCGGGCCTGCTCTCCGGCGGCGAACAGCAGATGCTCGCCATCGGCCGCGCCCTGATGGCCGCCCCGCGCCTGCTGCTCCTCGACGAGCCCTCCCTCGGTCTCGCCCCGCAGATGGTGTACCGCATCGCCGAGGTGATCCGCGAGATCAACGCCCAGGGCACCGCCGTACTCCTCGTCGAGCAGAACGCCGGCATGGCGCTCTCCCTCGCCGACCACGCGCACGTCCTGGAGGTCGGCGAGACCCGCCTGTCCGGCCCCGCCGACGAACTCGCCCGCACCGACGCCGTACGCCGCCTCTACCTGGGCGAGTCGGCCGAGGACCAGGGGGCGGCGTGACCGACCGCACCACCACCGCACCGCCCGTGCTCGACGTACGGGACGTCACCGTGCGCTTCGCCGGACTCACCGCCCTCGACGGCGTCTCCTTCACCGTCGCCCCCGGCTCGGTGCACGCGCTCATCGGACCCAACGGCGCCGGCAAGTCGACCTGCTTCAACGTGCTGTCGGGCCTGTGCCGCCCGGCCGCCGGCACGGTGACGCTCGGCGGCACCGAGCTGACCCGCCTCGCCCCGCACCGCATCGCCGCGCTCGGCGTGGCCCGCACCTTCCAGAACATCGTCACCACCCACGGCACCGTCGCCGACAACCTGATGCTCGGCCGCCACGCCCTGTCCCGCGCCGGGTTCGCCGCGAGCGCGCTGCGCCTGCCGGGCGCCGTACGGGAACAGCGCGAACACCTCGCCAGAGCACGCGAGATCGCCGAACTCACCGGCCTCAGGGACCACTTCGACAGCCCCGTCGCCCTGCTGTCGTACGGCGACCGCAAGCGCGTCGAACTCGCCCGCGCCCTCTGCCTGGAGCCCCGTGTGCTGCTCCTCGACGAACCCGTGGCCGGCATGAACGCCGCCGAACGCGCCCGCACCGCCGAGGTGGTGGGCGAACTCCGCGCCGAACTCGGCCTGTCCATCGTCCTCGTCGAGCACGACATGGGCCTCGTCATGCGCCTCGCCGACGACGTCACCGTGCTCGACTTCGGCAAGCCCATCGCCCACGGCACCCCCGACGAGGTCCGCCAGGACCCCGAAGTGCTGCGCGCCTACCTCGGCACCGACGCGACCGGGGAGGACGCGGCATGACGGCATTCCTCGACAACATCCTCGGCGGACTGGCACTCGGCGCGGTCTACGCGCTGGTCGCCCTCGGCTTCGTCGTCATCTTCAAGGCCTCCGGCGTCCTCAACTTCGCCCACGGCTCCCTGCTCCTGCTCGGCGGCTACCTCACCGCCGTACTCCACGACGACCTCGGCTTCGCCGGAGCGCTCGCCCTGGCGGTCCTCACCACGGCCGCCCTCGCCGGCGCGCTCGACCGGTTCCTGCTGCAACGCGGCGGCCAGGACGCCCACTCCGCCCATGTGCAGACCATCGTCACCATCGGCATCGACATCGTCCTGCTCACCGATCTCTCCCGGCGCATCGGCGGCGACCTGCTGTCCCTGGGCGACCCGTGGGGCGATGCGGTGACCGAGCTGGGTCCGGTGACCGTCGCCGACAGTCGGCTCGCCGCGATCGTGGTGTCGGCCGTGGTCATCGGCGCAGTGTTCGCGCTGTTCCGGTTCACCTCCTGGGGACTGTCCCTGCGGGCGGCGGCCGAGGACCTGGAGGCCGCCGCGCTCATGGGCGTACGGCTCGGCCGGGTGCGCGCGGGCGCCTGGTGCCTGGCGGGCGCGCTCGCCGCGCTGGCCGCCGTGTTCCTCGCCGCGTTCCCCGCGCCCGGACTGGAGCGCACCACCGGGCAGATCGCCCTCAACGCCTTCCCGGCCGCGATCCTCGGCGGCCTCGCCTCCCCGGCCGGCGCCCTCGCGGGCAGCCTGATCATCGGCCTGACCGAGGCACTCGCCGTCGGTTACCAGTCCGAACTGCACGTCCTCGGCGAGGGGTTCGGCGACGTCGCCCCGTACGCGGTGATGCTGCTCGTCCTTCTCGTACGGCCCACCGGGCTGTTCGGCGCGAAGGGAGCGGCCCGTGTCTGACCGACTCCTCGCCGCCCTCACCCGCCGCCGGGCCTCGCTCCTGCTGCTCGCCGTCCTCCTGTGCCTGCCGCCGTTCTACCTGGACGCCTTCTGGCTGCGCATCGGCCTGTTCTCCATGGCCGCGGCCATCGGCGCCACGGGCCTCGCCCTGCTCAGCGGCACCGCCGGGCAACTCTCCCTCGGCCACGCCTTCTTCCTCGCCGTCGGCGCCTACGGCTACGCCTGGCTGGCCGGCGAACCCGGACCCGGACTGCCCCCGGCCCTCGCCGCGCTCCTCGCGGTCCTGCTCGCGGGAGCGGCCGGCGGACTGTTCAGCCCCGTCGCCGCCCGGGTCAAGGGCATCTACCTGGGCATCGCCACCCTCGCGCTGGTCTTCCTCGGCCACCACGTCCTGCTGACCGCCGACTCCGTCACCGGCGGCTTCAACGGCCGTTCCGTGCCCCCGCTGACCCTCGGCGGGTTCACCTTCGCGGAGAGCGACCCCGAACTGACCGTCCTGGGCGTGCCGTTCGGCGCGGAGGAACGACTGTGGTTCCTGGGCCTGGCCCTGTTCGCGTTCACCTGGTTCACCGCCCGCGGCCTGCTGCGCTCACGCCCCGGCAGGGCGCTGGCCGCCCTGCGCGACAGCGAGACCGCGGCCGCCGTGATGGGCGTCGACGTCGCCCGGCACCGGTCGGCGGCCTTCGTGGTGTCGTCGATGTACGCGGGCCTCGCGGGAGTGCTCCTGGCGCTCGCCTTCCGCCGCGTCGTCCCGGACTACTTCTCCCTCGCCCTCTCCGTCGACTACCTCGCCATGATCGTCATCGGCGGCCTCGGGTCCGTCGCCGGAGCCACCGCCGGCGCCGTCTTCGTCACCGCCCTGCCGCTGCTGATGACCCGGTACGCCGACCAGCTCCCGCTGGTGACCGCCCCGGGCTCCGCCGAGGGCGCCGTGGGCCCCACCGAGGCGGCCCGCTACCTCTACGGCGCGGCGATCGTCCTGGTCCTGCTGTACGCCCCCGACGGTCTGCACGGCCTGGCACGCCGGGTCCGGGACCGCGTACGGCGCCGCCGATCCCGTACCCCCGCCCCGGAAACCGTCGTCCCCTCGCCTCCGCAACCGGCCGCACGACCCAAGGAGCACACTCCGTGAACACCACGCACCGCACCCGCCGCAACCGGCACCGCACCGCCGGGACCGTCCTCGCCGGCGCCCTCGCCCTGCTGCTCGCGGCCACCGGATGCAGCTCCAAGGCGGACGACGGCGACAAGGGCGGCGAGGCCGCCGACGGCGTCCGCACCGGACCCGGCGTCGACGCCGACACCATCAGGCTGGGCGCCCTCACCGACCTGACCGGCCCCTACGCCACCCTCGGCAAGAGCATCGTGCAGGCCCAGCAGATGTGGGTCGACGAGACCAACGCCAAGGGCGGCATCTGCGACCGCAAGGTGGAGATCGTCGTCAAGGACCACGGCTACGACGTGCAGAAGGCGGTCACCGCCTACGCCGACATCGCCCCGGACGTCGTGGCGCTGCCCCAGGTCATCGGCTCCCCGGTGGTCGCCGCGCTGCTCGACGACATCGAGCGGGACAAGATGCTCACCTTCCCGCAGGCCTGGGCGGCCTCCCTGCTCGGCAAGGACGCCATCCAGGTGCTCGGCACCACGTACGACGTCGACATGATCGCCGCCGTCGAGTTCCTCACCCGCGCCAAGGGCCTGAAGAAGGGCGACACGATCGGCCACGTCTACTTCGAGGGCGACTACGGCGCCAACGCGCTGGAAGGGTCCACCTGGGCGGCCGAGAAGGCCGGACTGAAGGTGGCCGGGCAGAAGATCAAGGCCACGGACACCGACCTGTCCGCCCAGGTCTCGGCCCTGCGCAAGGAGGGCGTGAAGGCCGTCCTGATCAGCGCCGGACCCGCGCAGACGGCCTCCCTCGTCGGCGTCGCCGCCTCCCGCGGTCTGAAGGTCCCCGTCGTCAGCAGCGCCCCCGGCTTCGCGCCCCAGCTCATGAAGACCCCCGCCGCGCCCGCCCTGGCGGCGATGCTCAACATCGTGAGCGCCGCGCCCGCGGTCAGCTCCGATCTGCCCGGCGTGAAGAACATGGTGGCGTCGTATCAGAAGAAGTACCCGGACTCGCCGGTCGACTCCGGTGTGCTGTCCGGGTACAACGCCGCCCAGCTCATGGGCGCCGACCTGAAGAAGGCCTGCGAGGCGGGCGGCCTCACCCGTGAGGACGTCGTCAAGGCGCACCGCGCGCAGACGAACGCCGACACCGGCCTCGGCACCCCGCAGAACTTCTCCGACGTCGACCGCCCCGCGAGCGTCGAGACGTACGTGCTCAAGCCCGACGCCGAGGCGGTCGGCGGCGTGGTGAACGCGGAGGACGCGCAGGCGGCGCCGGGAGTCGAGGAGTACCTGTCCTCGCACTGACGGCCCGCACCGTGCGGATGCCCCGGCGGACCCCGGAAGGGGGCGCCGGGGCGTCGTGCGCCCGGGCCCACGGTTCGTACGGGCGGCCCGTGCGCCGCCCGGACTCTCCGCGTACGCGGTGCGGTCGCGCCCGCCCGGAAGGCGACGGGGAAGCGAGGACCCCTGCCCGGCGCCGGCGGGTCAGCCGGCGGCCGCCTCCGGATCGCGGTCGGACGACGGCCAGACGTACGGCAGGTCGTCCGGCTCCCCGGGGAAGAGGTCCGCGTAGACGGCCGGGTCCTTGCGGACCAGCGCCGAGCGGTGGCTGCGGTGCACGGCGTCGTCACCCAGCCAGGGCGGCAGCTCACCGGCCCCGGCCAGCTCCCGCTGACCGCGCACCGGCGCTCCGGGCCGCACCCCGGCGAGGTCGGCGACGAGGGTGGCGGCGCAGCTGTCCTGGTGGCCCCGGTCGCGCCAGACCCGGCAGATCTCCAGGCCGTACCGCACCAGCGCCTCCTCGTAGCCGGTCCACATGCGGACCGCGGGATGGCGGCGCCACCCGTAGCCCGGCACGATCAGGCCGCGCAGCACCTGGAGCGTCTCGACCCGCTGTTTGCCGAGCCGGCGCCGGTCGAGCACCAGCGCCGACTCGCAGAAGTCGGGGTACGGCAGAAAGGTCTGCATACGGCCGTCCGAACGGTGAGGGGGTCAAGCGGCTCACCGCACCGCAGTTCCCCCGTCACGGCGGCGCACACCTCACGGCCGCCCCCGAAGGCTCAGCCCAGCGTGCCCAGCCGGGCCTCGCGCCACAGGTCGATGCCGCCGTCGGTGGCGTACTTGTCGATCTCGGCCAGCTCCTCGGCGCCGAAGTCGAGGTTCTCCAGCGCGGCGACGTTCTGCTCCAGCTGCTCGGTGCGGGAGGCGCCGATGACCAGCGAGGTGACCCGCGGGTCCCGCAGCGCCCAGGCCAGCGCCATCTGCGCGAGGGTCTGCCCGCGCCGGGCCGCGATGTCGTTCAGGGCGCGCAGCCGGTGCAGCATGTCGTCGGTCAGCCACTCGGTGTCGAACGACTTGCCGGCCGCCGCCCGCGAGTCCCGCGGGACGCCGTCCAGATAGCGCCCGGTCAGCATCCCCTGCGC
The DNA here is from genome assembly GCF_001905725.1 of Streptomyces sp. CB02400. Classification (GTDB taxonomy): domain Bacteria; phylum Actinomycetota; class Actinomycetes; order Streptomycetales; family Streptomycetaceae; genus Streptomyces; species Streptomyces atrovirens. The sequence goes on along the minus strand of NZ_LIWB01000007.1, from coordinate 318,172 downwards.
GAGCGCCGTGAAGCCGATGACCCCGAAGCCCTCCTCCTGGGCCACGTCCAGCAGGCCGTCCGTCTCGATCCAGCGGTTCAGCATGTTGTACGACGGCTGGTGGATCAGCAGCGGGGTCCCGAGGTCCCGGAGGATCGCCACGGCCTCACGGGTGCGCTCGGCGTCGTACGAGGAGATGCCGACGTAGAGCGCCTTGCCCTGGCGGACCGCCGTGTCGAGGGCGCCCATCGTCTCCTCGAGCGGAGTGGTGGTGTCCAGCCGGTGCGAGTAGAAGATGTCCACGTACTCCAGGCCCATGCGCTTCAGCGACTGGTCCAGCGAGGCCAGCATGTACTTGCGGGAGCCGCCGCCCTGGCCGTACGGGCCGGGCCACATGTCCCAGCCGGCCTTGGTGGAGACCACCAGCTCGTCCCGGTACGGCGCGAGGTCCCGCTTCATCAGCCGGCCGAAGTTGATCTCGGCGGAGCCGTAGGGCGGGCCGTAGTTGTTCGCCAGGTCGTGGTGGGTGATGCCCAGGTCGAAGGCGCGCAGGGCGATCTCGCGCTGTGTCTCGAACGGCTTGTCGTCGCCGAAGTTGTGCCAGTAGCCCAGGGACAGCAGGGGGAGGTCGAGTCCCGAGCGGCCGGTGCGCCGGTAGCGCATGGTGCCGTCGTAACGCTCGGGGCGGGCGATGTGGTTCATCGGCGGTTCTCCGGTGATGCGAGTGGGGGTGTCCCGTGGGATGGTGTTGATCCTTGCCACAGTGCCCCCGCCCGACCGGGAAGTCCAACCGATCCCTTCCATGGAATTCAGCAGTGCGGCTTCTGAATCGGCGGGTGGCCGCGACGACGGATTGGAGTCCGTGCCGACGGGCAGGCGAAAGCGGAAGCGGCATGAGCACGACCGCCCGCCTCTCCCCCCACAAGGAGATCGACCATGAGAGTCCGTACGCTGACCGGCGGCCTGGCCGCGGTCCTCGTGTTGTCCGGCCCGCTGCTGAACGGCCCGGCCGTGGCCGTCGCGCCCGTGGCGTCCGTCGGCGCGGCCCAGCGTCAGGTGGTCGACGACGTGGTCACCTACGACACGAGCGGCGCCGCGGAGTTCAAGGCCGCGGTCGAGAGGGGAGCGGCGATCTGGAACGAGAGCGTCGAGACCGTCGAGCTGCGCCCGGTCGCGTCCGGGCAGCGCGCCGACGTGCGGATCGTGGCGGATGACGGCTGGCCCCGCTCCGTCCCCACCTCGATGGGCAACGGCACCGTCTACATCGGCCGCCAGGCCGTGGACCAGGGCTACTCCACGATCCGTATCGCGGCCCACGAACTCGGCCACATGCTCGGTCTGCCGGACCGCAAGCCAGGCCCCTGCTCCAGCCTGATGTCGGGCGCCAGCGCCGGAACCTCGTGCACCAACCCCTACCCGAGCGCGGCGGAGAAGGCGCAGGTCGAGCGGAACTTCGAGGGAGCCCCCGCCGGGGCGCTCCTGGGGCGGACGTGACGACTGGGGCGATCACCGCTATGGTTGTCCCAGGTCAAGGCGACGGAAACCTCCGGAGCCCGCCCGTGCGTTGGTGGTCCAAGGAAAGACGCCCCGCTTCCTGCGGGGAGATGCAGGTGCAAGGCCTGCCCGGCGCTCCATCCGAGCCCCGTCCCGAAGCTTCGGGACGGGGCTCGTCGCGTTGCCGGTGGTTCAGGGCTGGACCGGCATGGTCCAGCAGTTGGAGCGCGTCGGCTCGCCCTCGAGCCGGTCGGTCAGCCACTCCACCGCGTCACCCTGGTCGGTGAGCAGTGGCACGAGGTGGTTGGTGAGGATCTTGTCGCCGAGGTTGGGCAGCACGACGGCCTTGTAGGTGACGTCGGCGCCCTTGCGGCACCAGTCCAGGGCCAGTTGACGGGCCTGTGCGTGCGGCACGATGTCGTCCTGGACGCCGGTGACCAGGCGGACCGGGCCGGTGGGCTCGAGCCTGCCGATGCGCTGCTCGTCGAGGACGGCCCGGGCGTCCGGCTCGCCGGCGATGATGTCGGCGAGCGAGCTGCCGTCCTTCGTCCACTTGGTGCTCTTGGTGAAGCCGTGGCTGAGGATCGCGTCCCCGACGCAGCTGGTGGCGATGGAGTCGAGGGCGCTTCGGCCGGTGGCGTTGATGTGCTGGTCGACGACCTCCTTCAACGCGGGCTCCGCCTGGGCGAAACCGTTGATCGACCAGCCCAGCGCGGCCGCCAGGGCGCTGCCGTCGATGCCCTTCATGACCGCCGTCAGGTCGGCGGGCGGCGCGCCGGCGTAGGTGCCGACGAGGTTCACCTCGGGTGCGTAGGCGGAGTGCAGTTCGGCGGCGGACGCGCTGGCCCCGCCGCCCTGGCTGTAGCCGTACAGGCCCACGCGCGAGTCGGCGGTGACCGACGCGCCCGGCACGGAGCGGGCCGCGCGGGCCGCGTCCAGCATGGCGTGCCCCTGGTCGAGCCGGTTGACGTAGGTGTGCAGCCGGTCGGTCGCCCCGAGCCCGACGTAGTCGGTCACCACGACGGCGGCGCCGGTGGCCAGGAGCCGGTAGACGGCCAGGTTGTCGTATCCGACCGACAGCGTCTCCCCGGTCAGGGTCAGCGGGTTCTGCAGGGCCAGCGAGGGCGCGCACTGGTCGCCCTGGCCCATGGTTCCGGAGCCGACGACCACCAGGGGACGGGGGCCGTCGCCCTTCCAGTCGGCGGACGGCTCGACGTAGGCCCCGGTGACGGCCACCGGCTGCCCGCTGGAGTCGGTGGAGGTGTACATCAGGCGGGTCGCGGTGCCGGGCAGGGTGCGGCCGTCCAGGCCGGGCAGGCTCAGCCCGAGGCGCAGTGGCTCGTGGCGGACCAGTACGCCCTCGCCCGCGGGCAGTTCGGCGGGCGGGGTGTAGAAGGCGGGGACGGTGACGCCCCGCGACACCACGGGGTCGCTCGCGGCGGCGGGCGGCGCGGACACGCAGACACAGGCGGTCGTGGCGACCACGGTGGTCAGCACACTGCTGATACGGCTCACGGCTCACTCCTCGCTCTGCTCCAGGAAGGTGAACCGGAAACTAGCAGTGCTTACTTACCGCCGGTAACCCGCGAGTAAGTTACGGCACGGTAACTTTTGTGGGAGGTGCCGGGCGCACACAGGAACGGGCCCCGCCGGTCGCCCGGCGGGGCCCGCTCCTGGTCGTGACCGGTCAGGCCGTGTGCAGCGTCAGCCCGTAGCGGTTGAGGATCTCGTTGACCGGCTGGAACCAGGTCTCGCCCCCGCTGGAGCAGTTGCCCCAGCCGCCGGAGGTGACGCCCTGCGCCTGGTCACCGCTGATGAACGAGCCGCCCGAGTCGCCCGGTTCGGCGCAGACGCTGGTCTTCGTCATCTGATGGACCGCGCCCTGGCTGTAGTTGACCGTCTCGTTCTTGGCCAGGACCCTGCCGCAGTGCCAGTGGGTCGTGGAGCCGGAGCGGCAGATCGAGGCGCCGACCGGTGCCTCCGCCGAGCCGCGCACCAGCTGGTCCGACACCGTGCCCCAGCCGAGCACCACCGGCACCGTCCACCAGCCGCTGCCCACGTTCACCCAGGCGTAGTCGTTGCCCGGGAACGAGGAGCCCTGGAAGTTGCCGATGTACGAGCCGTCCCAGCCTCTGACCTGCTGGCCCACCCCGCCGCAGTGCCCGGCGGTGACGAAGCCGCCGTGCACCGAGAAGCCTATGGAGCAGCGGACGTTGCCGGTGTAGTACGGGTCGCCGCCCACCGTCCCGGCGGCGAAGGTCTCCGCCGCGGCCTCCACGGTCCGCACGGTGACCGGGCCGGCCTCGCGGGCCTCGTCCACGAAGGAGCGGACATCGTTGTCAGCGCGCTTGTCGGCGACGACGTTCACGACGACCGTGTTGGCGGCCGGGTCGACGGCCCAGCTGCTGACGCCCGAGGGCGCGTCGAGGCGGTCGATACGGGACTTGGCCGCGTCGAGCTGCCGGGCGCTGTGCTCGACGGTGCGGACGGCCGCGCCGGACGCGCGCAGGGACCGTACCGTCGAGGCGTCGGCGTCCGGGGTGACGGCCACGGTCAGTTTCTCGCTCTTCGCGTCGAACCAGGCGCCGCCGTACGCCGGTCCGGCGGTCTTGCGGGCCTCGGGCGCGAGCTCGGTGGCCTCGCGCTCGGCGGCCAGCCGGTCCTCCGCCTCGGCGCGGGTCAGCCCGAAGTCCCGCTGCATCGCCTGGAGCAGACCGTCGGAGGCGGGCGCGGAGCCGGCGGCGCGGGCGGCGGGGGAGTCGGGGGCGTCCTGCGCCGAGGCCGGCAATGTGCCGGCCGCGGTCCAGCTGCCGATCATGAGCAGAGCGGCCACGCCGGCATGCGTGAGTCGGGTGCGTCTCATGGAAGGTGCCCTTCGTCGTTCCAGCAAGGTGGGGGTGGAACAACCGCAGTGTGAGAGCGCTCTCAGCCTGAGTTGAGCAGAGCGTAGCGGGCCGAGTGGTGTCAGGTCTATGCCAATGCGAGCCCCAATTCCCGTACGGTTTGGGCGTGACGGTCGGTGTACGCGGGGCACCGCACGCTCTTCGCCGCCTCCCGCTCGGCCCGAGCGAGGGCGTCCGCGGTCACCCGGTGGTGCTCGCGTGCCCACTCCACCGAGGCATCGGCGTCCTCCTGCTCCGTACGTCGGTCACGGAGCTGTTTCCCGCCGGGCCCGGGCCGCCTCCCGGGCGCGGGGGAACCGTCTCCGCCGTTCCGCGCGACGCTCCGCCGGCTCGTCCTTCCGCCGTGCCGGATCCGACGGCGTACAGGCCGGCGCGCTGGGAGCCTTCTGCGCCGGGCCCTCCGGGGCGGCGCGCGGAGTCGTCCCGGCGTCCCGCTGAACCGCGTCCGGCGGGTGCTCGGCCTTTCCGTGCCGCCTCGCGGCATGCCGGGACAGCTCGGTGACGGTGCGCCGGCACTGCGCGGAGAGCCCGTTCATCGCGCTCGGGTCCGTGGCGGTGCGGGCCCCGCGCGGTGACCGTCCCGATGACGGGAACCGCCGTGCCTCCTCGGGCCGGGAGCGCCGGAGCAGGTTCGCCACCCGGTCCGCGAGGGCTGGACGGCGGGCGGCGGCGGCCCGTTCCTCGCGCCGGGTGCCGGGTGCCGGGTGCCGGGTGCCGGAGCCGGGAACCGGTCGGCGTCGAGGGCGCGAGGCCTTTTGGGGTGCTGCTCCGGAAGGCGGCCCGAGACGGGGGAGTCCCCCTCCGAGGAGAGGGGTGGTCAAAGGCGCTCGCCCGCCACCTCGTCCTCGTCCGGCTCCGGTTTCGTACTGCCCGCCCGGGCCCGGTGGGCCCGCAGCCGGTCGAGGCGTGAGATGACGGGGGTGGCGCTCACCCCGTGCAGCACGACGGACGCCAGCACCGTGAAGGTCACCACCGCCCACAACCGCTCGGCCGGGACGCCGAACCCGGGGGTGCCGAGCGCGTGGGCCAGGTAGAACAGCGAGCCGATGCCGCGGATCCCGAAGAAGGCGATCACCACCCGCTCCCGCGGCCCGGCGGACGTACCGAACTGGGCGGCCCACGCCGTCAGCGGCCGGACCGCCAACAGCAGCAGCAGACCCACGACCGCCCCCTGCCAGGTCAGCGACGCCAGACCGCCCTGTGCGACGAACACACCGAGCAGGAACAGCAGTACGGCGGTCAGCAGCCGCTCCACCTGCTCCACGAAATCGTGCAGCACCCTGTGGTAGCCGTGGGCGCGCTCCGCCCTGCGGATCCGGCAGGCGGTGACGAACACGGCCACGAAGCCGTAGCCGTGCAGCAGCTCCGTCACCCCGTAGGCGAGGAACGTGGCGCCGATGGCGACGAACCCCTCCCGGTGCTCGGACAGCCGCATCGCCCGCCGGCCCGCCCGGAAGAACAGCCACCCGAGCAGCGTGCCGACGGCGAGCCCCGCGGACACGCCCACCGCGCACTTGTACAGCACCTCGACCAGCGCCCAGTGGGCGATCCCGTCACCGGTGGGACGTCCGCCCGCGGCGGCGAGCGCGACGGCCGCCAGGACGAAGGGGAAGGCGAGACCGTCGTTCAGCCCGGCCTCGCTGGTCAGCGTGAAGCGCACCTCGTCCTCGTCGTGTTCGGAGTCGGTGGGCGCACCCACCCGCACCTCCGAGGCGAGCACCGGATCGGTCGGCGCCAGCACGGCCGCCAGCAGCAGCGCGGCGACCGGCGGCCAGTCGAGCAGACCCCAGGCCAGGAGGCCCACGGCCGCGATGGTCAGCGGCATGGTGACGCCCAGCTGCCGCCAGGTGCCCTGCCAGCGCCGGCGGCCGAACGGCCGGTTCAGGGCGAGACCGGCGCCCATGAGGGAGATGACCACACAGATCTCGGTGACGTGCTCCACCCACGTCCGGTCCGCCACCGGATCGATCTCGGGCATGGGCAGGGGCATGGGCAGCAACTGGAGGGCGACTCCGCAGACGAGGAACACCAGCGGCAACGACAGCGGTCTGCGGGCCACCAGCCGGGGCAGCACGGCCGCGCCGAGGGCACCGGCCCCGAGCAGGGTGAAGAGGTAGTCAGGGGAGGTCACCGATCACAGGTGCCCGGAGCCGGCCGGGAGCACACCGCGGCTTCGGCCGAAACATCATCCCGGCGGCGGGAGCCCGCCCGGACGGACGGATGGACGGGTGCGGCCCTCGCCGTCCGCCGGGACGCGCACTCCGGCGTGAAGGGCGGGGCCCGCGGGAGACACCGCGGGCGGTGCGCGCCGAGTGCGCCGCCTCGCGACGCGGAGGACTTGACGGAGCGGGACGCGCTCGGCGCTACTGGATGACGTGCCGGGCGCACATGCGTGGGGGGCCCGCCCGGCGCCGACCCGGTGTACCCACCCCCGCCGGACGCATGCCGAAGGGGTGACCGGTGCGGTCTCGATGGGCGACGGCAGTCGTACTGCTGGCCTCGGCGCTGCTCTGGACCCTGTGCTCCCCGGCGCCGGCGGCGGACCGGCCCGCCACGGCGCATCCCGCCGCACAGCAGCACGGTTCGGCCGAGGCGGTTCCCGGGGCCGTCGACATGCCCGAGGCCGTCGGCAAGCCCTTACCCGGCGAGGGCGACGCCTCGCTCCACCGGCCCCTCGCCCGCCCGCCGAGGGCCTCGGGGGCGGACGGAGCGGCCGGCCCCGCCCACCCGACGGCCGGCGCGCAGCGAGGACCCGCTCCCCGGCCGTACCCGGTGGGGCCGCCACCGGGCCGGGGCCCGGTCGGTCCGGCCCCCAGCGCCGCCGGCCTGCAGACATTCCGCTGCTGAGCGACCGCGGTAGCGCCCAAGGCCTGCGCCGTGCGGCCGGGTACCGCCCGCCGCGTGCTCCCCGAGCCGGTCCACGGTGACGAGCAGGCCTTCTCGTGTCCCGGAGACCGTGACGACACAGGAGGCACACACATGTACGGAAAGCGCGTTCTCGTGGTGCGGCCCGACGAACTCGGGCCGAGCGAGCACAAGACGTGGAGAGACCTGCGCGCCGAGTCCGGCGCACCGGAGAACCCGTTTCTCGACCCGGCGTTCACCACGGCCGTCGGACAGGTCAGGCCCGGCGCCAGGGTGGCCGTATTACAGGACGACGGGACACCCGTCGGATTCCTCCCGTACGAGAAGGGGCCACTGGGCCGGGGCCGGGCCATCGGGCTCGGGGTGTCGGACAGCCAGGGCGCCGTCCTGCGCCCCGGCCTCCGGCTCGACCCGCGCGCCCTGCTCGCGGCCTGCGCGCTCTCCTCGTGGGAGTTCGACAACCTGGAGGCCGGTCAGCACCTCTTCGTACCGCACGCCGTCGAGGAACTCGCGAGCCCGGTCGTCGACCTCGACCGGGGATACGAGCACTACACCGACGGGCTGCGCGCCCGTTCCCCCCATTTCCTCAAGCAGACCCTGGCCAAGGAACGCAGGCTCGCCCGGCAGGTCGGCGAGGTGCGGTTCGTGTACGACGCCCGGGACCCCGAGGCGTTACGGGCGCTGATGCGCTGGAAATCCGCCCAGTACCGGCGGACGGGCCGCCGGGACCGGTTCGCCCAGCAGTGGATCACCCGGCTGGTGGACCTGCTGGCGCACGGCGACGATCCCGGGTGCCGCGGACTGCTCTCCGTGCTGTACGCCGACGGCCGCCCCGTGGCCGCCCACTTCGGCCTGCGCTCGGCCACCGTGCTCTCCTGGTGGTTCCCCGCGTACGACCGTGACCACGGCCGGTACTCACCCGGACTGGTGCTGCACCTGCGGATGCTCCAGGCCGCCGCCGCGGACGGCATCCGCACGGTCGACCTGGGCAGCGGCCCCGCCCGCTACAAGGACTCCCTCAAGACCCGCGAACTCCCGGTCTACGAGGGTGCCGTGGTGCGTCCGGGACCGGGCGGGGCCGCGTACCGGCTGGGCCGGGAACCGGCGCGGGCCGCCCGTCGCTTCGTGCGCGGCCGTCCCCTGCTGGCCGACGCGGCCCGGCGCACCCTGACGGGGATGGGCCGGCTGCGCGAGCGCTGACCGCGTCCGGCGTACGCCGACGTCAGTACGCGGGGTTACTCCCGCCGTCAGATGTCCGCGCCGCCCGGGCCCGGCACCGTGGGTCGGGTGAAACTCAGCCGCCCCGCACGCCGGGCCCACCTCGTCATCCATGTCCTCGCCTCCGCCGGCTGGCTCGGACTCACCGTCGGGCTGCTCGCGCTCGCCATCACCGCGAACACCACCGGGTCCGCGGCCGTGGTGGAGGCGTCCGTCCGGGCCATGAAGATCTTCGCGGACTGGCTCATGCTGCCGGTCGCCTTCCTGACCCTCCTCAGCGGCCTCGTCCTGTCCCTGGGCACGCCCTGGGGACTGGCGAGGCACCGCTGGGTGTGGACGAAGTTCTGGCTGACCCTGACCACGACCACCGCCACGGCCCTCGTACTGCGGCCGGGCGTGAACGCCGCCGCGGCGGCCGTGTCCGCCGGGCACCCCCTGCCCGACGGGGGCGACGTCCTCATGGGGCCGATCGTCTCCCTGACCGCCTACGTCTTCATGACGGTGATCTCGATCCTCAAGCCATGGGGACCGACCCGCCGCGGCCGACGCCTCCGCGCGGCCGCCCGGAGGCCGGGGACGGCCGAACCGGCACGCCTCTGATCACGGGTACGTCACAGGGTGCGCTCCAGCCGGTCCGCCATCAGCCGCACGAAGCGCGCCGGGTCCTTCGGCCGGCCGCCCTCCGCCAACACGGCCAGGGAGTGGAGGAGTTCGGCGGTGTCGGTGAGGTCCGAGCGGTCCTCGCGCTCCCCGTACGCCTCGTTGAGGCCCTTCACCAGCGCGTGGTCCGGGTTGAGTTCGAGGATGCGCTTGGTGCGCGGCACCTCCTGGCCCATGGCCCGGTACATGTTCTCCAGCGCCGGCGTGAGATCGTTCGCGTCGGCGACGAGACAGGCCGGGGACACCGTCAGCCGCGTGGACAGCCGCACCTCCTTGACGTCCTCGTCCAGCCGCTCCCGCATCCAGTCGAGCAGACCCGCGTACTCCTCGGCCTGCTGCTGCCGTTCGTCCTCGCTCCTGTCGTCCTCCCGCGCGCCGAGGTCGACCTCGCCCTTGGCGATCGACCGCAGCCGCTTGCCCTCGTACTCGCCCACGGCGTCGACCCACATCTCGTCGACGGGATCGGTGAGCAGCAGCACCTCGATGCCGCGCTCCCGGAACGCCTCCATGTGCGGGGAGTTGTCGATGCTCTCCCGCGACTCGCCGGTGATGAACCAGATGTCGTCCTGCCCGTCCGGCATCCGCTCCACGTACTGCTTCAGTGTGGCCGTGCCGTCGTCCCCGCGCGTGGTCGCGAACGAGGTCACCGCGAGGAGGGCGTCACGGTTGTCGGGGTCGGTGACCAGGCCCTCCTTCAGCACCGCGCCGAACTCCCGCCAGAACGTGGCGTACCGCTCGGCGTCACCGGTCATCATGCTCTTGACCGACGCCAGCACCTTCTTGGTGAGCCGGCGCTGCATCATCCGGATGTGCCGGTCCTGCTGGAGGATCTCGCGGGACACGTTCAGCGAGAGGTCCTGTGCGTCGACCACGCCCTTGACGAACCGCAGGTACGGCGGCAGCAGCGCCTCGCAGTCGTCCATGATGAAGACGCGCTTCACGTACAGCTGCAGCCCGTGCCTGAAGTTCTGGGTGAACAGGTCGTGCGGGGCGTGCGACGGGACGAACAGCAGGGCCTGGTACTCGAAGGTGCCCTCGGCCTGCAGCTGGATGGTCTGAAGCGGTTCGCGCCAGTCGTGGCCGATGTGCTTGTACAGCTCGTGGTACTCCTCCTCGGACACCTCCTCGCGAGAGCGCGCCCACAGCGCCTTCATCGAGTTCAGCGTCTCGGGTCCGGCCGCCTCGCCGTCCCCGCCCGTCTCCCCGACGAGCCTGATCGGCCAGGTGATGAAGTCCGAGTAGCGCTTGACGATCTCCTTGATCTTCCACACCGAGGTGTAGTCGTGCAGCTGGTTGTCGGGGTCGGCCGGCTTGAGGTGCAGCGTGACCGAGGTGCCCTGCGGCGCGTCGTCGACCCGCTCCAGGGTGTACGTGCCCTCGCCGCGCGACGTCCACCGGGTGCCCTGCCCCTCGCCCGCGCGCCGGGTGAGCAGGGTGACCTCGTCCGCGACCATGAAGCCCGAGTAGAAGCCGACGCCGAACTGGCCGATCAGCCCCTCCGTCCCGGTCCCGTCCTGCGCCTCCCGCAGCTCCCGCAGGAGCTGAGCGGTGCCCGAGTTGGCGATCGTGCCGATGAGCTGCCCGACCTCGTCGTACGACATGCCGACGCCGTTGTCCCGCACGGTGAGGGTGCGGGCGTCCTTGTCGATCTCGAGCTCGATGTGCAGGTCGGAGAGGTCGGCGTCGAGGGAGTCGTCCCGCAGCTTGGCCAGACGCAGCTTGTCGAGCGCGTCGGAGGCGTTGGAGACGAGTTCACGGAGGAAGACGTCCTTGTTCGAGTAGACCGAGTGGATCATCAGCTGGAGCAGCTGACGGGCCTCTACCTGGAACTCAAACGTTTCGGTCGGCATGATGCGTGATTACCTCACTGATCCACGGATCACCGGATACTGGCGCGATCATTTTAGTAAAAGAGGGCGTCAGCCGGTCGCGTTCGCCGCCGAGTCCAGGAGGGGGCCGAGTTCGCGGGACACCGTCGTCAGGGGGCGGACGTCCCGCTCCGCGCGGGCCATGAGGATCGCCCCCTCCAGGGAGCTGATCATCAGGGTGGCGAGGGGCCGGGCGCGTTCGGCGGGGACGCCCATGTCCGACAGGGCCAGGGCCACCGCACCGGTCCACTCGGCGAAGGCGGCCGACACGGCCTCACGGGTCGACGCAGCGGACTCGGCGCGATCCACCGTGGCGGCGGCGACCGGACAGCCGCCGCCGAAGCCCTTGCTCTCGTACTCGTCGGTCCACTGCCGGACCATCTGCGCGAACAGCCCGCCGGGCGTCGGCTCGGGCAGCGCGGCGAGGAACCGGGCGACGCGCCCGGCCGCGTACCGGCCCGCCCACCCCACCGCCTCGTTGACGAGCTGCTCCTTGCCGCCCGGGAAGTAGTGCTGGAGCGATCCGCGCGGCGCCTCCGCGTGCGCGGCCACCTCGCGCATCCCCGTCGAGGCGACCCCGTCGCGCCGGATGAGCTGGGCCGCGCTGAAGACCATCCGTTCCCGTGGTCCCCGTTCGGACACCGCCATCCCCGACCTCCCGCGATTTCCCTCCCTTCACCCTATGACGGCTGTCATGGCGGCGGCTACTATGACAGCGGTCATGGAACAGGTGCCGCGTGAGCGCGGCCCGGAAACGGCGGTGCGTCGTGCGCGTGGGTTTCATCGGACTCGGAGTCATGGGCCGGCCCATGGCGCTCAACCTCGCCCGTGCCGGAACACCCCTCGTCGTCTGGAACCGCACCCCCGCCCGGTGCGCCCCTCTGCGCGATGCCGGAGCCGAGGTCGCCGGGAGCGCCGAGGAGGTGTTCGAGCGGGCCGGCACCGTGCTCCTCATGCTGGCCGACGAGACGGCCGTCGACACGGTGCTGGGGCGCGGCACCCCGGACTTCGCCGCCCGTGTCGCCGGACGCGCCGTCGTCTACATGGGCACGACCTCGCCGGAGTACTCGGCCGCCCTGGAGGACGCCGTCCGTGAGGCGGGCGGCGCCTACGTCGAGGCCCCGGTCTCCGGCTCCCGGGTCCCGGCGGAACAGGGGCAACTGGTCGCGATGCTGGCGGGCGACCCCTCCGCCGCGGCGGCCGTACGGCCCCTGCTCGCCCCGATGTGCCGCGAGGCGTTCGACTGCGGTGCGGTGCCGGGCGCGCTGTTGATGAAGCTCTCGGTGAACCTGTTCCTGATCACCCAGGTCACCGGACTGACCGAGGCGTTCCACTTCGCCGACCGGCACGGGCTCGACCGCCGCCGCTTCCTCGAGGTCCTGGACGCCGGCCCGATGGCCAGCGCCGTCTCCCGGATGAAGGCGCCCAAGCTGCTCGCCCGTGACTTCGCGGTCCAGGCCGCCGCCACGGACGTACTGAAGAACAACCGCCTGATCGCTCAGGCCGCTCGCAGGGCCGGCCTGGCCTCCCCGCTCCTCGACGTCTGCCACGCCCTCTTCGACGAGACCGTGGCCGGCGGTCACGGCGGCGAGGACATGGTGGCCGTCCTGCGCGCACTGGAGACCAGGACCGACGGCACCCCGGCCGGCTGAGTTACCTCTTTTGACATACCTATAAGTTCATATCTACCATCGTCGGGTGACCGACTCCTCCAGCGTCCCCGGCCGGGACATCGACCGCACGGCCTCCGGCCTCGCGGCGTGTCTGCCCGCGCTGCACCGGGCCCTGGACCGGCACATCGCGGCCTCCTACCCCCATCCCAAGCCCCCCGAGGGGCAGCTCGCACTGCTGCGGTTCGTCGCACAGAGCGAGGGCGCCACCGTGCGCGAGGCCGCGCAGGCGCTGCTGATGAAGCCCAACAACGTCAGCACCCTGGTCTCCCAGATGACCGAGGCGGGACTGCTGGAGCGCCGGCAGGACAGCGCAGACAAGCGGGTCGCCCATCTGTACCCGACCGACACCGCCCGCCGGCGGCTGGCCGAGGTGCGCGAGCTGGAGACCGCCCACATCAGGCAGGCCCTGATGTCCCTCACCGACGGCGAACTCGGCGCCCTCGGTTCCGCCGTCGGGGCGCTCACCGCCCTGACGGGCAGGCTGCACCCCGCCGCCCACTGACGAGCCGCGCGCTCCAGGCGCCGCCCGCCGTCCCTTCGTTCCACTTGTTCCACCCCATCAAGAGAAGGCTCACCCATGCCCTCGTCCACATCCGTGGATCGCTCCCCCCTGCCCGCGACCGCCCCGGCGCCCGCCGGCCGGCTGCGGTCCAACCCCTGGCTCACCCTGTGCGCCGTCGCGTTCGGCCTGTTCATGGTGCAGCTCGACGGATCCGTCGTCGCCATCGCCAACCCGGTCATCGGCAGCGAACTCCACGCGACCACCGCCCAGTTGCAATGGGTGACCAACGCCTACCTGCTCGCCCTCGCGGCCACCCTCATCCTCGGCGGCAAGCTCGGCGACCGCTTCGGACGGCGCACGTACTACCTCGTCGGCGTCGTCGGATTCACCCTCGCCTCGGTCGCCATCGGCCTGTCCGGATCCATCGAGGGCGTCGTCGTCTTCCGCGCGCTCCAGGGCGTCTTCGGCGGCCTCCTCATGCCCAACACCCTCGGTCTGCTGCGGGCGGTGTTCCCGCCGCGCAGGTTCGGCATGGCGGTGGGCATCTGGGCCATGGTCTCGGCCGTGTCGACGGCCCTCGGCCCCATCGTCGGCGGCCTGCTCGTCGAACACGTCAGCTGGGAGTCCGTGTTCTACATCAACGCGCCCATCGGCGTCGCCGCGCTGCTCTTCAGCGCCTGCGTGCTCCCGCAGAGCCGCAACAGCACCGGCCGCCACCGCTTCGACATCCCCGGTGTCGTCCTGCTCGCCCTGGGACTGCTGTGCGTGGTCTTCGGCGTGGTCAAGGGCGAGACCTGGGGCTGGACCTCGGCGGGCACCCTGGGCGCCGTCGCCGCCGGTGTGCTGCTCCTGGCCGTCTTCGGCCGGTACGAGACCCGCGTCGAGCACCCGCTGCTGCCGATGCGCCTGTTCCGCAGCCGGACGCTGACGGTGGGCGCGGTCATCACCGCGCTCAACTTCTTCGTCATGCTCGGCGTGATCTTCTTCGTGATGCTGTACCTGCAGAACGTACGCGGCCTCACCCCCGTCGAGGCAGGCGTCCACACCCTGCCGCTCAGCCTGGCCTCCCTGGTCGCCTCCCCGCTCGGCGCGGCCCTGACCCAGCGTTTCGGCGCCCGGTTCACCATGCCGCTCGGCATGCTGCTCCAGGCCGCCGCCTGCTTCGGCATGCTGACCTGGCAGACCGACTCGTCGTACGCCACGATGTGGCCGCCGTTCGTCGCGCTCGGCCTCGGCGTCGGCATGGTGATGGCCGCGTCCTCCGAGGCCATCGTCGGCAGCGCCCCGGTCAGCGACGGCGGCGTGGCCGGCGGACTGCAGGCCACCACCCTGCAGATCGGCGGCGCGCTCGGTACGTCCGTCCTGGTCTCCCTGATCAGCGGCAGGGTCGGCGTGACACTCACCGGGGAACTGACCGCGGCGGGCGTGCCCCCGGCCCTGGCGCAGCGGCTGCACGAGGCCAAGGACGCGGTCGCCATGGGCGTCGCCCCCGTCTCCGCCGACATGCCGGCCGGCCTGCGGGCGGCCGTCGCGCAGGGCAGCGGCCAGGCCTTCCTCAACGGCGTCCACACGGCCGTCGTCGTCACCGGCCTGCTGTGCCTGGCGGGCGCGGCACTGGCCGCCGTGGGCGTCTCCCGCCCCGCGCGGGAGCCGGCGGCGCACTGACACGGAGGTGACGGGCACCCCGCCCGGGGGTGCCCGTCACCTCACCACCGGACCCGCCCACCGCGCTGACCAGGCAGAACCCGCGGGTCACCGCCGTAAGGCGGGCCGCCCGCCGACCACGGCGACCCGATGTCGGAGGTACCTGTCACACTTCAGTGGCGTGCGGGGGAGCGATGCGGGTAGTCGCGCGGTGTGATCGGTGAGTGAAGGCGGACCGGATGGAACCAGTTCCAGTCGACGAGGGGGACACGGTGCCAGGCGCACCGCGGCTGCGGGCTTCGTACGTCCTGGACGACGACGGCGCCTGGATAGCCCAGGCACGCCATCTCGCCGCCGCGTTCCTGACCCGGGCGCGGGCGGAGGACGGCCTGCCGGTGTCGACCCGCGCGGTGGAGGTCACCCAGCTCGTGGTCAGCGAGCTGGTCACCAACGCCCGCAAGTACGCTCCGGGCCCCGTCGGCCTCGACCTGCGGGTCGCCGGCGACGCCGTCGAGGTGATCGTCCGGGACGGCAACCCCGCGCCACCGGTGGCCCGGGACGCGGACCCCGACCGGGTGGGCCAGCACGGACTGGAGATCGTGATGGCCGTCGCCCAGGCCCTGGACGTACGGCAGGAGCCGGCCGGCAAGAGCATCACGGCCCGCATCTCGCTCCTCGCCTGAACCGCCGGACAGGCCCGCGGGGGCTCACCCGCCGTCCCCGGCCGGCAGCGGCTGTTCCGTCCAGATGACCTTGCCGTCCGCCGTGTACCGCGTGCCCCAGCGTTCGGCGAACCCGGCGACGAGGAACAGCCCGCGTCCGCCCTCGTCCGTGGTGGTCGCCCGGCGCAGGTGCGGGGAGGTGCTGCTGCCGTCGGACACCTCGCAGATCAGGGCGCGGTCGCGGATGAGCCGTACCCGGATGGGCGGCGAGGCGTGGCGGACGGCGTTGGTGACCAGTTCGCTGATGATCAGCTCCGTGACGAAGGACTCCTCCTCCAGACCCCACCCGGCCATCGTCCGCGTGACCGCCGAGCGCACCCCGCCCACGGCGGACGGATCGGAGGGGACGTCCCAGGCGGCGGTGTGGGCGCCGTCCAGCGTGCGCGTGCGGGCGACCAGCAGCGCGACGTCGTCACGGGGCCGCTCGGGCAGCAGCGCCCGCAGCACCGTGTCGCACGTCTCCTCCGGGGCACCGGCGCCCTCCAGGGACCGCCGCAGGAGTTCCAGCCCCTCGTCGATGTCACGGTGGCGGTCCTCCACCAGCCCGTCGGTGTACAGCGCCAGGCTGCTGCCGGGCGCGAGCCGCAGCGCGGCGGTCTCGAAGGGGAGCCCGCCCAGACCGAGGGGCGGACCCGCGGGCACGTCGACGAAGCCGGCCCGTCCGTCCGGGTCCACCACGACGGGCTGGAGATGCCCGGCGCGGGCCAGGGTGCACCAGCGGGTCGACGGATCGTAGATGACGTACAGGCAGGTGGCCCCGGTGACCGGCGCGGCCTCGCCCTCCTCGCTCTCGTCCTGGTCGATCCTGGTGACCAGCTCGTCCATGTGCCACAGCAGCTCGTCCGGGGGCAGGTCCAGGGTGGAGAAGTTGTGCACCGCCGTGCGCAGCCGCCCCATGGTCGCGGCGGCGTGCAGCCCGTGGCCGACCACGTCACCCACCACGAGCGCCACCCGGGCGCCGGGCAGCGGGATGACGTCGAACCAGTCGCCGCCGACCCCGCCGCGCCCCGCCTGCGCGGGCCGGTAGCGGTGGGCGACGTCGAGCGCGTTCTGCTCCGGCAGCGCGCGGGGCAGCAGACTGCGCTGCAGCGTGGCCGCCATGGTGTGCTCACGGGTGTAGCGGCGGGCGTTGTCGATGCTGACCGCGGCGCGGGCCACCAGCTCCTCGCCCAGCGCCACGTCGTCGTCCTCGAACGGCTCGGGTTTGCGCGAGCGCCAGAACGTGACCACGCCCAGGACGACACCGCGGGCGCGCAGCGGCACCGCGATCATCGAGTGGATGCCGGCCTCGACGACCTTCCGGGCCCGCTCGGGGTCCGGCTCCTGCCAGCCGGAGAAGCTCGTCATGTCGGCCTCCAGGACCGGCCGGCCCGAGCGGAAACCGGCGCCCTGGGGCGTGGCGGGCGTGAACGGGATCAGCTCACCGACCGGAAGGAACGGGACGTCGTCCCGGACGCCCCGGAACGCGACCCGGCGCAGCCCCGTGTCACCCTCCGAGGGCTCCTCGCCCCGCAGCACGGGCTCCGCCAGCTCGACGGCGGCGAAGTCGGCGAACCGCGGCACCGCGAAGTCCGCCAGCTCCCGCGAGGTGTGCACGACATCGAGACGGCTGCCGATGCGCAGCCCGGCGTCGTAGAGCAGCCTCAGCCGCTGCCGCGCCACATCGGCCCGGCCCTCGAGCGCCTGCAGCTCAGTGGTGTCCCGCAGGGTCGCGACGGCGCCGGAGGGCCCGCCGTTCCGGTCGGTCGGACGCTGGCTCACGGCCAGCAGCCGGCCCCGCGCGACATACACCTCGTCGGTGGCCCTGCGGCCCTCGGAGAGCAGCCGGGCCAGCTCGGGATCGACGCCGGCCGCGGCCGCCGTACGTCCCTCCGCGTCCGGGGGGAGGTCGAGCAGCCTGCGCGCCTCGTCGTTGGCCAGGACCAGCCGGGCGTGACCGTCGACGATCAGCACACCCTCGCGCACCGCGTGCAGCACGGCGTCGTGATGCTCGTACATCCGTGTCATCTCGGCCGGTTCCAGCCCGTGGGTCTGCTGCCGCAGCCGTCTGCTGACCAGGCCCGTCCCCAGCACGGACAGACCGAGGGCGGCGCCCGTCGCGCCGAGCAGGAGCGGCACCTGGTGGTTCGCGGTCTCACTCACGCGTTCGAGCGTGATGCCGGCGGAGACCAGCCCGACCACGGTGCCGTCCGGGTCGGTGACCGGCACCACGGCCCGCGTGGACGGTCCGAGCGTGCCCGTGACGGTCTCCCGGACGGTGCCGCCCTGGGCGGCGGGCCCGATGCTGCCGATGTAGTGCCGGCCGATCTGGGCCGGATCGGGGTGGGTGTAGCGGACGCCCTCCGTGGTCATCACGACGATGAAGTCCACCTCGGACGCCTTGCGCGCCGCCTCGGCCCGGGGCTGCAGCACCACGCTGGGATCCTCGGCGGCCAGCGCCATGCGCACGCCCGGCGCCTGGGCGAAGGTCCGCGCCACTGCGAGAGCCCTGTTGCGGGCCTCCCGCTCGGTGTCGGCGCGCGCCTGGAGCACCAGGGCCGCCGCCGCGGCGAGGACGAGGACGAGCACGATCACCACTTGCAGGGCGAACACCTGGTGGGCGACGGGACGCGCGGTCACCACCGGGCGGAGGCGGCCCAGGAAACCGGCCATGTCCCTTTTCTAGCACCGCCGCGCGGGCGGGCGCGAACGCGTCGGTGCGCCGCCGTCCGGCCCGCTGTCCGGCGGTGCCGGCACAGCCGGAACAATGGGGTCGCCGGTGCGGTTCTCACTGATGAACGCCGCAGGACATGTGGGAGAAGGGCGAGACGAAGATGACGACGAACGAGGAGAGGGCGCTGCTCGCGGGCGGCTGCTTCTGGGGCATGCAGGAGCTGATCCGCACGTTCCCGGGTGTGCTGACCACTCGGGTGGGCTACAGCGGTGGTGACGTGCCGAACGCGACGTACCGCGACCACGGCACCCACGCCGAGTCGATCGAGATCACCTACGACCCCGCCGTCACCGACTACCGCACGATCCTGGAGTACTTCTTCCAGATCCACGACCCGAGCACGAAGAACCGGCAGGGCAACGACATCGGGACGAGCTACCGCTCCGCCATCTTCTACGTCGACGACGAGCAGAAGCGCGTCGCCGAGGAGACGATCGCCGATGTGAACGCCTCGGGGCTGTGGCCGGGCGCCGTGGTGACCGAGGTCGTGCCGGCCGGCCCGTTCTGGGAGGCCGAGCCGGAGCACCAGGACTACCTCCAGCGCTACCCGGACGGCTACACCTGCCACTTCCCGCGGCCCGGCTGGCGGCTGCCGAAGCGCGCGGGGGCCTGACCGGACGCCCGCCCCGGCCCCTCGTGGGCCGGGGCGGGCGAGGTGGGTCAGCCGAACTGGCCGGGCCGGTAGTCGCCGGCGGGCTGCCGGTTGATGACGTTGACGCGGTTGTAGGCGTTGATCACGGCGATCAGTGAGATCAGCGCGACGAGCTGCTCCTCGTCGTAGTGCTTGGCGGCGTTCGCCCAGGCCTCGTCGCTGACGCCACCGGCCGCGTCGGCGAGCCGGGTGCCCTGCTCCGTCAGTTCCAGCGCGGCGCGCTCCGCCTCGGTGAAGACCGTGGCCTCCCGCCAGGCGGCGACCAGGTTGAGGCGGACCGAGGTCTCCCCGGCCGCGGCGGCGTCCTTGGTGTGCATGTCGGTGCAGAAGCCGCAGCCGTTGATCTGGCTGGCACGGATCTTCACCAGCTCCTGGGTGGCGCCCGGCAGCCCGGAGTCCGCCACCGCCTTGCCCGCCGAGTTGATGTGCTTCAGCACCTTGGCCGCGAGGGGGTTGGTGAAGAAGTCGAGGCGCGCTTCCATGATGATCTCCCCGGTCGTTTTTCGTGGTGACACAGCACTGACGGACGGGCTCCCCCGTGTGTGACCGGAACGGGAGTGTGACCTGCGTCTCACCGTCGGGTGACACCGGGCAGCGCGCCGTTCTCGGGGTGCCGGACGACCGATAACCTGGCCGGATGAACGGGGAGCGGAGCGTCGGTGAGTGAGCGTCGGGAACGCGACTGGACGGACATGACGCCCGGGGACTTCGACCTCGACGCCCCGCTGTGCCTCAATGTGGGAACCGGCCCCGTCGTGGTGCCGGCCGAGCCGGACGAGTACGGCACGGCGCCGCTGTTCGGGGAGGAGACCCCGGTACGGGGCTCCGGCCCGCGCCGTACCCCGCGCCGGACCGCCCCCGACGGGCAGGGGCGGCTTTTCTGAATCCGGCGCGGGGCACTGTCACGCTCAGGGGAACTGGACGACCTTGGACGGGATGGTGTCCGTCCCCGATGTCGGGGCGCCCGTGTCGTTGATGACGTGGCGGTACTGCCCCTTGCCGCCGAGCGAGATCACCTGCAGGTGCCGCATCCTGATGCCGGGCTTCACCGGCACCTGGAATCCGTGGTGCTGCACGATGGTGTCGTCGGACGTGTAGTTGCAGTAGCTGCCGAGCGCCCAGGCCTCGTGCTCGTTCACCGAGTCGGCGACCTTGTAGGCCGCGTATCCGACGATGCCGTCATGGGTGATGGCGGCCTCGTTCGGGGCGTCGTACGCCTTCTCGTTCTGGAAGAAGATCGTGCGGCCGCGTTCACCGCTCCAGACCACGTCGTACTTGTTGAAGTGCTCGACGAACAGGCCCGTGGTGAGGACGTCGTCGCCGTTGACGCGCAGTCCGTAGTCGGCGCGGTTGGTCTCCCAGCCGACGCCCTCGCCGTGGTCGGCGCGCCAGATCCAGGTGTGGTCGATGAGCACGTCGTCGCTGTTGACCACGACGGAGTCGGTGGCCCGGCCCGGACCCGCGCCGCCGATGCGGATGAACACGTCCTGCATGGTGGTCGGGTTGGCGGAGTGGTCCGCGGAAGAGCCCTCCTCGCCGATCCGCAGCAGTGTGCCGGAGTTGACCGGGCCCGCGTCGATCAGGAAGCCGGCCAGCCGGACGCCGTCGACGTCCGCCACGTGCATGGCGTCGACCCCGCCGTCCGGGATGATCGTCGCCAGACCGAGACCGAGTACGACCGTGTCGGCACGGTCGACCTCGATGGTCTGATCGATGTGGTAGACGCCGGGCGTGAACAGCAGGTTGAGGCCCTGGTCGAGCGCGGCGTTGACGGTCGCTGCCGTGGCACCGGGCTTGACCACGTAGAACCGGTCGAGCGGAAGGGACGTACCGCCGGCGTTGGCCGGCCAGGAGACACCGCGCGCGTCGGTGCGCTTGGCGGGCACGAACACCTTGTACTCGTTGCCGTCCAGGTAGAGGAACGGCTTCTCGCGCGAGATCGGCGTGGTGTCGAACGTGGTGTACGGGCCGGTCTCGAAGTTGCTCGCCGGAGCGCCCTGGACGCCGGTGAACGTCATGTTCCACACGCCGTTGGTCCAGCCGCCCACCGAGCTGTCCCGGGTGTACCACTGCTGCTGGGAGTACGGGCCGACGGTGCCGTCGATCTTCGAGTCGGCGATGTAGCCGCCGGAGGCCCAGCCGTAGCCGTTCGGGGCGAGGTTGAGACCGCCCTTGACGTGGATCCGGCGGAACGGAGCCGCCTGGGCGACCGCCCACCGGTTGGTGCCGCTGACGGGGTTGATGGCGAGGTTCTCCGCCGAACGCCAGAAGTTCTGCGTGGCGTTGCCGTTGAACCAGCCGGCGTCCACGGTGATGTCGCCGTTGATCTGGACGTCGTCGGGGTTGAGACCGAGCCCGGAGACCGAGGTGTAGAAGCCGAGTTGGGCGTTGATGTTGTTGTACGTGCCCGGCTTCAGCAGGAACTGGTAGCGCCCGCTGCCGAACTGGCTCGTCTCCTGCTGGGCGAAGACCTGGTCGAACTTCTGCTGGAGGTCCGGCGTGGACGGGTCCACGACGATGACGTTCGGACCCAGGTCGCCGCCGCCCTCGATCGGACCGCCGCCGCCGTCGTCCGACGTGGTGTGCACGGCGACCTCCCACAGGGAGTAGCCGTAGCCGGTCGCGCGGGCCGTGCCGAGGACGCGTACGTACCGGCCCGAGCCGCTCACCTCGTAGGACGCCCGGCCTCCGGTGGCGCCGGTGACGGACTCCAGCGTGGTCCAGTTCTGCCCGTCGGCGGAGGCCTCGATCCGGAAGTCCTCGGCGTAGGCGGCCTCCCAGTTCAGGTCCACCCCGCACAGGTCGCGCACCGCGCCCAGGTCGACCCGCACCCACTGCGGGTCCGAGGCCTGGCTCGACCAGCGGGTGCCGGCGTCACCGTCGAAGGCGGCGGAGGCGGGGGTGCCCGCGTTCTCCGTGGAGGAGGCGGAAGCCGGCTTGCCCCGGGCGGCGTTGGCCGTGCCGCAGGAGGCGGGCGGGTCGCCGTCGCCCGGGGTGCCGAAGACCTGGAACTCCCACAGCGAGTAGCCCCACGCGGTGGCCCGGTCCAGGCCCTGCATACGGACGTAGCGGGCCTGCCCCGACACGTCCACGGCGTCGGTGCCGCCGTCGCTCCCGGTCACGGTCCTGGCGTCGGACCAGCTCCCGCCGTCCTGCGAGAGCTGGATCTTGTAGTCCTTGCCGTAGGCGGCCTCCCAGTTCAGGACGACCCGGGTGACCGACGCCGTGGCGCCGAGGTCGACCTGCAGCCACTGGTCGTCGCTCGCGGCCGACGACCACCGGGTGCCCGTGTCGCCGTCCACCGCGCCGCTCGCGGGGGTGCCGGCGTTCTCGGTCGAGGAGGCGGTGGCCGCCTTGCCCTGGGACAACGGGGTCTCGGCCGCGGCGGCCGGAGCCTGGGCGGCGGGCAGGGTGACGAGTGCCGCCGTGGCGACGAGCGCCGTACCCAGGGCTCTGCGTCTCAGGCGGCTCAAGTGCTTCATGTGTCTCATGCGTCAGCCTTCTGCTGGTGCGATGTGGGGATGCGGGCGAGCCCGCGTGCGGGCGGGCATGCCGGAGGACTGAACACGGCCCCGCGACCGCTTAGTTCAGGGTTTGATTTAAGTGGTGAGACATTGCACGGGCAAGCCCTCGGACATGAATTGGTGAGCGAGCGCCCGTCGGCGGGGCGGCACGCCGGGCCGAATCCGCATGCCTTGACCGCCGGGCCGGGGGTACGCGGGCGGGGCGGTCGGATCCGGTGGGGGAGGGCGGAGAGGGAAGTGCGGGTGTGCCGAGGCGCGGGGCGCGGTGCTCCGGTGTGGGGGTTTCACCCCAACGGCGGGTGCCCGCTGCGAGGGCGTGCCCGCCGTGAGACGTTGGCGGCACCCGATGCCCTTTTCGAGCGCTTTGTTCTCCTGGATCGCCCGCAGTCGGCAACTGAACGCACGGCCACCCCGTCCGTGGCCGGTCTGAAGCGGAGGAGTGTCACCCCATGAGCGAGGCCAACCCCGTCAAGCGGGCGGCGAAGAAGATCGCCGAGAAGCTGCAGGACGACGGATCGGCCCCGGCCGACGGCATTCCCGGACGGCCGGGCTCCCAGCCGCCGTCCGTGGCCGAGCCGACCGAGCCCCGCGAGCCGCTGCCGCCGAAACCGGACCAGAGCGGCCCGGCCACCGTGTCGCCCACCGGCCAGCCCACCGGTGCCGACCAGGCCAGGGTGGCGCAGTCCGGGAGCTATCTGACCAACGCGCAGGGCACCCGGCTGTACGACACCGACCACTCGCTCAAGGCGGGACCGCGCGGCCCCGTACTGCTCCAGGACCACCATCTGCGCGAGAAGGTCATGCACTTCGACCACGAGCGCATCCCGGAGCGCGTGGTCCACGCCCGCGGCGCGGGCGCGCACGGGGTCTTCCAGAGCTACGGCACGGCGGCCTCCGTGACCAAGGCGGGGTTCCTCGCCGCGGACGTCGAGACGCCGGTGTTCGTACGGTTCTCCACCGTGGTCGGCTCACGCGGGTCCGCCGACACCGTGCGCGACACCCGCGGCTTCGCCACGAAGTTCTACACCAGCGAGGGTGTCTTCGACCTGGTCGGCAACAACATCCCGGTCTTCTTCATCCAGGACGCCATCAAGTTCCCCGACGTCGTCCACGCCGCGAAGCCGCATCCCGACAGGGAGATCCCGCAGGCGCAGAGCGCGCACGACACCTTCTGGGACTTCGTCTCCCTGCACACCGAGGCGACCCACCACACCATCTTCTTCATGGGCGACCGAGGCATCCCGCGCTCCTACCGGATGATGGAGGGCTTCGGCGTCCACACCTTCCGGCTGGTCGACGCGGAGGGTGCCACGACACTGGTGAAGTTCCACTGGAAGCCCAAGCTGGGCGTGCACTCCCTGGTGTGGGACGAGGCGCAGACGATCAACGGCGTCGACCCGGACTTCCACCGGCGGGACCTCGCCGACGCCATCGAGGCGGGCGCCTACCCGCAGTGGGAGCTGGGCATCCAGACCTTCCCCGACACCCCGGAGCAGACCTTCGAGGGCATCGACCTGCTGGACCCGACGAACATCGTGCCCGAGGAACTCGCCCCGGTGCAGCCGGTCGGGCTGATGACCCTCAACCGGAACCCGTCCAACTTCTTCGCCGAGACGGAGCAGGTCGCCTTCCACGTCGGTCACCTCGTGCCCGGTATCGACGTCACCGACGACCCGCTGCTCGCGGGACGGCTGTTCTCGTACCTGGACACCCAGATCACGCGCCTGGGCGGCCCCAACTTCCCGCAGCTTCCGATCAACCGGCCGCAGGCGCCGGTCAACGACATGCTGCGCGACGGCATGCACCAGACGGCCGTGCACCGGGGCGTGGCCCCCTACCGGCCCAACTCCCTCGACGGCGGCTGCCCGTTCACCGCGGGCGCGGACACGAACGCGTTCATCGAGGCGCCGGTGCGCATCCCGGAGGCGTCGAAGGTGCGCGAAGCGCCGGAGTCGTTCGCGGACCACTTCAGCCAGCCCCGCCGGTTCTGGCTGAGCATGAGCCCGGTGGAGCGCGAGCACATCATCGGCGCCTACACCTTCGAGCTGGGCAAGTGCTACGAACAGGCCATCAGGGAACGCACTTTGCAGGTCCTGGCCAACATCGACCCCGAGCTGTGCGCCGGTGTCGCCGAGGGGCTCGGCCTGCCCGCGCCGGGGCCCACCGTGCCGCTCGCCGACGTCGAACCGAGCCCGGCCCTCTCGCAGATCGGACGGACCTGGCCCGTGGACGGGCGCGTCATCGGCATCGTCGCCGGCCCGGACGGCGACCTCGACGGCGTCCACGCGGTACGCGACGCGGTGCTCGAGGCGGGCATGGTCCCGCTGGTCGTGGCGCCGACCGGCGGCACGCTCGGCTCGGGCGACTCGGCCCTGACGATCCAGCGCAGCTACGTCACCGCGCGTTCCGTCGAGTTCGACGCCGTACTGCTGGCCGGGGTGCCGGCCATGGGCGACGACACGGTCGGCGTGCGCGACGGCAAGGGCGCGGCCTCCGCCGCGCAGCGGACGGCGACCGATCCGCGGATCGGGCTGCTGCTGACCGAGGCGTTCCGGCACGGCAAGGCGATCGGCGCGTGGGCGGGCGGCGAAGCCGCCCTCGAAGCGTCCGGCGTCCCCACCGACGCCCCCGGCATCGTGGTCGCCGACTCCGGCCCCGCCGTCCTCGGCCAGATCCGCGAACTGCTGGCCTCACACCGCGTCTGGGAACGCTTCACGACCCGGACCTGACACCCGGCTACGACGGGAACACCCCGTCGACCCGGCCCGGAAACGCACCGGCGCCGCGGGCCGTGCCCACCCGTTCCGCCCTGCGGGGCGGCTGCCCGCGGCGGGACGGCTGTCCGCGGTGGTCGCGGCCGGATCGTGGCGTGCCGGTGCTTGCAAGGCCGTGCCCACCCGTTCCGCCCTGCGGGACGGCTGCCCACGGCGGGACGGCTGTCCGCGGTGGTCGCGGCCGGATCGTGGCGTGCCGGTGCTTGCAAGGCCGTGCCCACCCGTTCCGCCCTGCGGGACGGCTGCCCGCGGCGGTCGCGGGCGGACGTCGGTGATCCCGCGGCCTGCTCGGTGGTGGGGTGCCGGCCCCGTCGCCGTACAGTGGGGAGGACGGCCCTCACCTGCCGGGTTCCGTGGAATCCGGTCGGCGGGCGTTCCGTATCGTCCCCGCGCCCGAGAAGCCGACCCGCCCATGCGCCACCATCCGTCCTCGTCCTCCGGCTCCCAGGAGCCGCTCTTCGGTCTCGGCGAGCTGCCGACGGCACCGGCAGCCGGGCCGGCGGCGTCCGCTTCCGCCTTCCGGGACTCCGCGCAGGCGCGCCGGCTTCTCGCGATCCGGGAGATCCACGCCGAACCGGCCGCCGCCGCCTCGCCCCGCGGGCGGCAGATCCTCGCCCGGTTCCCCGGGGCCCGGCTGATCGAGACGGACTCCCACTGGCGCATCCCCGAGCTGCACGGCAACGAGGGCAGCGCCGACCGCTGGATGCGGATCAAGCGCGAGACCCTCGTCCTGGGCGTGAAGAAGACGCTCACCACCCGCCCCAACGGCCGCTCCGCCGACTGGATCGCCCCCGGCCCGTCCAACGGCTGCGCCCTGTCCTGCGTGTACTGCTACGTCCCCCGCCGCAAGGGCTTCGCCAACCCGATCACCCTCTTCACCAACATCGACGGGATCATCGCCCACCTCGGCCGCCACGTCGCCGCCCAGGGCCCCAAACCGGAGCCCAACCAGTGCGACCCCGAGGCATGGGTGTACGACATCGGGGAGAACGGCGACTGCTCCGTCGACGCCCTCGTCTGCGACAACACCGCCGACCTGGTGCGCGCCTTCCGCGACTGGCCCACCGCGAAGGCGTCCTTCGCGACCAAGTTCGTCAACCCCGACCTGCTGGAGCTCGACCCGCGCGGCCGTACCCGTATCCGGTTCTCGGTGATGCCGGCCGACGACTCACGCCTGCTGGACCTGCGCACCAGCCCGGTCGACCGGCGGATCGCCGCCGCCGCGGACTTCCTCGACGCCGGGTACGAGGTGCACTTCAACCTCTCACCCGTCGTCGTCCGCCCCGGCTGGCAGGACGCCTGGGCCGGGCTGCTGCGGCACATGGACGACGTACTGCCCGAGCGTGTGAAGCGGCAGGCCCGCGCCGAAGTCATCACGCTCACCCACAACGCGGACCTGCACGAGGTCAACCTCCGCTGGCATCCGCGCGGCGAGGACGTGCTGTGGCGGCCCGCCGCGCAGGAGACCAAACGCTCCCAGAACGGGGCCCTCAACCTCCGCTACCGCGCCGACATCAAGCGCCGCGCCCTCGCGGACCTGCGTGAACTGGTCACCCGGCACACGCCGTGGCTCGATATCCGCTACGCCTTCTGACGGACCGGCACCGACCCGTTCCGGCTTTCTCCCAGGTCACCCCCCGATAACGGGAATTAAGGGTAGGCTAACCTTGCCTCGTGATTCCTGCTGAAGAGGCGGCCCCGGGCCCGCGCGGCCATCAACTGTCGGCCACCGATGTGACCGTGGCGTACGACGGCGCCGACGTCGTGCACGACGCGGCGCTGACCCTGCGCCCCGGCGAAGTGACCGCCCTGGTGGGCCCGAACGGCAGCGGCAAGTCGACCCTGCTGCGCACCGTCGCCCGGCTGCAACGGCCGCGGACCGCCACGCTCACGATCGACGCCGGCACCGACGCGCTGGCCCTCGGCCCCCGGGAGTTCTCCCGCCGCGTCGCCCTGCTGCTCCAGGGACGCCCCACCCCCAGCGGTCTCAGCGTGCGGGACGTCGTCGAGTTCGGCCGCTACCCGCACCGCGGCCGATGGGGCGGCGCGGACCCCGGCGGCCGCGCCGCCGTGGACCGCGCCCTCGCCCTCACCGGCGTCGCCGAACTCGCCGACCGCGGAGCCGAACACCTCTCCGGAGGACAGCTCCAGCGCGTGTGGCTGGCCGGCTGCGTCGCCCAGGAGACCGGCGTCCTCCTCCTCGACGAACCCACCACCTACCTCGACCTGCGCTACCAGGTCGAACTCCTCGACCTCATGCGCGACCTCGCCGACGAACACGGCATCGCCGTCGGCGTCGTCCTGCACGACCTCGACCAGGCGGCGGCCGTCGCCGACCGGATCGTGCTCCTCGCGGCCGGACGCGTCGTCGCCGAGGGCCCGCCCGAGGACGTCCTCACCCCGGAGCGCCTGACCGAGGTCTACGGCATCCGGATCGAGGTCGACACCGACCCCCTCACCGGCCGGCTGCGCACCCGCGCCATCGGCCGTCACCACACCCGAAGCGAAAGGCTCGGCACCACCTCATGAGACGCCTCCTGCTCACCGCGCC
Source organism: Streptomyces sp. CB02400 (assembly GCF_001905725.1). Taxonomy (GTDB): domain Bacteria; phylum Actinomycetota; class Actinomycetes; order Streptomycetales; family Streptomycetaceae; genus Streptomyces; species Streptomyces atrovirens. The sequence goes on along the minus strand of NZ_LIWB01000007.1, from coordinate 290,430 downwards.
CCTGGCCACCGCCGCCACCCTCCTGCTGGCGGCCTGCGGCACCACCGAACCCGCCGCCGACGACGACGCGGCCGCCAAGGAGTCCGCGCAGGCCATCACCCTCACCGACGCCACCGGCGCGAAGGTGGAACTCGACGGCCCCGCCAAGAAGGTCGTCGGCACCGAGTGGAACGTCGTCGAGCAGCTGGTCTCCCTCGGCGTCGACCCGGTGGGCGTCGCCGACGTCAAGGGCTACAAGACCTGGGACGCCGCCGTCCCGCTCAAGAACGAGCCCAAGGACATCGGCACCCGCGGCGAGCCCAGCATGGACACCATCGCCTCGCTCAAGCCCGACCTCATCGTCGCCACCACCGACCTGAAGCCCGACGCCGTCAAGCAGTTGCGCAAGGTCGCCCCGGTCCTGGAGGTGAAGTCCGCCGACGCCGCCGACCCGATCGGGCAGATGCTGAAGAACGTCGACCTCATCGCCGAGGCCACCGGCACCACCGAGCGCGCGGCCACGCTGAAGAAGGACTTCGACGCCAAGCTCGCCGAGGGGCAGAAGGCCCTCGCCGACGCCGGCCTGGACGGCGCCGAGATCGCCTTCGCCGACGGCTACGTCGCCTCCAACCAGGTCTCCGTACGCCCCTACACCTCCGGTTCGCTGATCGGCGCCGTCAACGAGCGGCTCGGCCTGAAGAACGCCTGGAAGCTGAAGGGCGACGAGGCCTACGGCCTGGCCTCCACCGACGTCGAGGGGCTGACCGACCTGGGCAAGGTCCACTTCGCCTACATCGGCAACAAGGACGACGCCAGCAGCGACCCGTTCGGCAAGGAGCTCGCCGACAACTCCGTGTGGAAGTCGCTGCCGTTCGTGAAGTCCGGTGACGTCCACCGGCTGGACGACGGCATCTGGATGTTCGGCGGCACCGGCTCGATGGAGGCGTACGCCGACTCCCTCGTCGCCTCGCTGACGAAGTAGCGCGATGGCCGTCACCGCCACCACTCCCACCGCCCGTCCGGCGACGGTGTCGTCCCGGACGGGCGCGGCCGCGGTGACGACCGCGCTCGTGCTCCTGGTCGCGGCCCTCGCCGTCGTCGACATCACCCAGGGCACCGCCGCGGTCGGCCCGGCCGAGGTCCTCAAGGCCCTCACCGGACGGGCCGACCCGGCCGACGCGTCCGTCGTCATCGCCTCACGGCTGCCCCGCATGACCGCCGGGCTCCTCGTGGGCGCGGCCCTCGGCATGGCCGGCGTCGCCCTGCAGGCCGTCAGCCGCAACGTCCTGGCCTCCCCGGACACCCTCGCCGTCAACGCGGGCTCCTACTTCGCCCTCGGCATCGCCGCCGTCACCGGCGTCTCCCTGCCGCTGCTCGCCTCCTCGGGCATCGCCTTCGCCGGCGGACTCGCGGCGGCGGCCGTCGTCCTCGGACTGTCGGGGCTCGGCGCCGGCACCGTACGGCTGGTGCTCGCCGGCACCGCGCTCGCCCTCGGGCTCACCGCCGTCACCGAGGGGCTGCTCCTGCTGTTCCCGCAGCAGACCGAGGGCCTCTACCAGTGGAACCAGGGCAACATCGGCCAGAACGGCTTCGACGGTGTCCTCCAGATGCTGCCCGTCGCCGTCGTCGGCCTCGCCGGCCTGCTGCTCATCGCCCGCCGGGTCGACGCCCTCGCCCTCGGCGACGACGCGGCCCGCGGACTCGGCGTCCCGGTGCGGGCCACCCGCGTCACGGCCGTCGTCCTGGCGACCCTGCTCTCCGCGGCGGCCGTCACCCTGGCCGGCCCGATCGGCTTCGTCGGCCTGTGCGCCCCGGCCCTCGCCCGCCCGCTCGCCCGCCGCGTCCGGGGGCTGCGGCTGCTGCGGGCGGGCGTGCCGGTCGCGGGCCTCGTCGGCGCCGCGCTGGTGCTCGGGGCGGACGTGCTGCTGCGGGCGTTCGTCGACGCGGACACCGCGGTCGTCGTTCCCACCGGCGTGGTCACCAGCCTCGTCGGCGCGACGTTCCTGGTGGTGATGGCGGCACGGCTCCGCGACACCGCCGGTGCCGCCGCGCCGGACAAGCTGCGCATCCGCAGCCGCGCCGCCTTCCTCACCACGCTCACCGTGCTGACGGTCGTCCTGGTCGGCGTCACGATCGCCGCCGTCCTGCTGGGCGACAGCAAGCTGCTGCTGGGCGACGTGGTCAACTGGGCGCAGGGCAGGGCGGGCAGGACCGTCTCCTTCGTGCTGGACACCCGTATGCCCCGGGTGCTCGCCGCGCTCCTCGCCGGAGCGGCGCTCGCGCTGGCCGGAACCCTGGTGCAGGCCGTCACGCGCAACCCGCTGGCGGAACCCGCCGTCCTGGGCGTCTCCGGCGGTGGCGCGCTCGGTGCGGTGATCCTGGTGACGACGGTCCCCGTCGTCGGGGGGTGGGGCGTCGCCGGGGCGGCCTTCGCGGGATCCGCGGTCACCGCGGTCGTCGTGTTCGGCCTCGCCGCGCGCGGGGGCTACCAGCAGAACCGGCTGGTGCTCGTCGGCATCGGTGCCGCGACTGCGACGACGGCCCTGATCAGCCTGCTGATCGTGCTCACCGACCCGTTCAACGCGAACAAGGCCCTCACCTGGCTGTCGGGCTCCACGTACGGCCGGACCATGCCCGACGTCCTTCCCCTCGCGGCCGTCCTCGCCGTCGGCGTCGCGGTGGCCGGCGTACGGCACCGGGAACTCGACCTGGTCTCCCTCGACGAGGACACCCCCCGGCTGCTCGGACTCGACCTGGCGCGCGGGAGACTGGGCTTCCTCGTGCTGAGCGTGCTGCTCAGCGCCGCCGCCGTCGCCGCCGCGGGCACCATCGGCTTCGTCGGCCTGGTCGCCCCGCACGCGGCGCGCGCCCTCGTCGGACGGCGCCACACCCGCGTCCTGCCGGTCGCACTGCTGCTCGGCGCCGTACTGGTGTGCACGGCCGACCTGTCGGGCCGCACCGTGATCGCCCCCGCCCAGCTGGGCGCCGGCCTGATGACGGCCGTGATCGGAACGCCGTACTTCCTGTACGTGCTGGTGCGCAGCCGCCGGTAGGCCCCGACGTGCCGACTGCCGGTCGACGCCGGCCCCGACGGGTTGGCGGCGACCGGCAGTCGGACCAGGCGGGCCGGTCGGCGCGGGCCGGGCCGCCGTCCAGAGGTTGTGGTCGGCCGCGCCGGTCCGCGTCCAGCTCGCGAGGGTCTGGGGCTTGTCGGCGGGCACGGCGTCGGCGGCCGCGCCGGTGCCGAGGACAACGGTCAGGGCCGGGGCGGCGAGTGCGGTGGCGGGCCTCCGGTGCGTCCCACACCACGTGCCGGCCGGTGAACCGTGCTCTCCGGGACGCGCGCGTCCTGACCATGCCCCCGGATCAAGGGATGAAATCCTTTTCAGCGGCAGGGTAGGGTGAGAGCCACAGACGGTGAAAGGATGCGTACGCAGGTGGTGACGATCCATGATGTGGCGCGAGCCGCCGGAGTATCCCCGGCCACGGTCTCGCGCGTCTTCAACGGCGGCAATGTCACACCGGCACGTGCCCAGTCCGTTCAGGAGGCCGCCGCGGCCCTCGGCTTCGCGCCCAACCGGGTCGCCAGGTCGCTGCGCAAGCAGCGGTCCAGCGTGATCGCCCTGATCATCCCGGACATCGAGAACCCGTTCTTCACCTCGCTCGCCCGGGGCGTCGAGGACGCCGCACAGCGCACCAGCCTGTCGGTCGTCCTGTGCAACTCCGACGAGGACACCGACAAGGAGCGCCGCTACCTCGAGGTCGCGCTCGGCGAGCAGATGGCCGGCGTGATCGTGGCGGCGGCGTCCCGGGACGAGACGGACCTCGGCCCGCTGACCGCCCGGGGCGTGCCCGTGGTCGCCGTCGACCGGCGGCCCCGCGACGCCGAGGTGGACGCGGTCAGGGTGGACGACCGGCACGGCGGTGAGGTGGCCACCCGCCATCTCGTCCGGGCCGGCTACCGCAGGATCGCCTGCATCACCGGCCCCGCCGGCGCCTCGACCTCCGAGGAGCGTCTGGCCGGCTACCGCGCCGCCCTGCACTCCGCGCGGGAGGAGGGGGTGGTGGGCGACGACGCCTACGTACGGCACGCCGACTTCCGGGTGGAGGGGGGCCGCGCCGCGATGCGCGATCTGCTGGCCCTGCCCGAACCGCCCGACGCGGTGTTCGTCGCCAACAACCTCATGACCATCGGAGTCCTGGACGCCCTCGGCGAGGTCGGCCGGACCCCGCCCGGCGTCGGCGTCCTGTCGTTCGGCGACGTGCCGTGGGCGTCACTGGTCCGCCCCTCGCTGACCGCGGTGGAGCTTCCCTCGTACGAACTCGGACGTACCGCGGCGGATCTGCTGCTGCAGCGGATGGAGGGGAGTGCGTCTCCGCTCCAGACGGTCGTTCTGCGTACGACCCTTCAGGTCCGCGAGAGTACGGCGGGGCCGCTGACGAACTGACCGGCTCCGTCTTGAACGCACCGGCGCCGCACCGGACATCATTCGTCCGGTGCGGCGCCACTGTTCGTGTGTCCGGGGCTACTTCAGGCCGGACGTCTTGACGGATTCCACGATCTGTCGCTGGAAGGCGAAGAACAGGGTCAGCATCGGGAGCGCCGCGATCGTCGCCGCCGCCAGGATGTAGTTCCAGTTGGAGCTGTACTGCGTCTGGAACGAGGCGATACCGAGCTGGACCACCGTCAGGTCCTGGTCGCTGGTGGCGACCAGCGGCCAGACGAAGGCGTTCCAGTTGGCCAGGAAGAAGAAGATCGCCAGCGCCGAGAGGATCGGCCGGGACATCGGCAGCACGATGTTCCAGTAGACCCGCCAGTGCCCGCAGCCGTCGATCACCGCCGCCTCCTCCAGCTCCTTCGGCAGCCCCAGGTAGAACTGGCGCAGCAGGAAGATGCCGAAGGCGTTGAAGATCGCCGGGATGATCAGGCCGGCGTAGCTGTCCAGCATGCCCAGCTCACGCACGACCAGGAACAGCGGGATCAGCACCACGGGCGCCGTGACCAGCAGGGTCGCGAAGATCACGCCGAACACCTTCTCGCGCCCTCGCCCCACCAGCCCGGACTGTTGACGCCCCACGCCATGTACGTACCGACGTAGGAGCCGGCGCCGGTGACGCCGTCGAGCAGCGTGTGCACCTCGCCGAACGGCACCGGGTGGCTGCGCCGCCACTGGGCGTGGAAGTACGAGGCGTCGTCGCCGACCTCGTCCAGCTCGTAGTCCACCTGGTAGTAGAGCGTGACCTTCTCGGCGGTCAGGTTCTCCAGCGTGATGCGCGCCTTGCGGCGGAACGGCATCGGCCAGTACGCGTTGAAACCGCCGTTGGGGTTGGCCGCGACCGGCACGGACGACACCTGGCTGAAGGTGTTCCAGCCGTTGCAGAAGAAGTCGCCGAGCGGGACCTCGACGGCCGGGGTCTCCTCGCCCTCCCAGTACATCCGCAGCAGGGTGCCGCGCCACGCCCGGTGCGGGTCGGTGGTGCACCACAGATGGCGGATGGTGCCGGGGCCGTCGATGTCCGCGAGCACCGCCGTCTCGCCGGCGGCGATGTCGATGCTGGGGGAGATCTTCCAGCCCGGTCCCAGCCGGCTCGCCGCGACCGCTCCGGTGCCCTCGGTGGCACGGCCGCCGCCGGACTTGGCGCCGGTGAAGTTCTCGGCGCTGATGGAACGACTCACGGCACGCGACCTGCGCGAGATGCCGTCGAGTCCAAAGGTCGTCATCGTGTCTTGCCTCAAGTGGGTGGGGTTACGGTGCGCCGGACGCCCCGGGGCGTGGTGGCGCTCGGTCGAGGCGCCGCCGGACCGGCTGGTCCGAGCACCTATGAAATCCATTTCACCGAAACGTAGAGCGGGTCCTTGGGGGTGTCAAGAGGTGAGACGGTCGGTCGCTTTCCTGTGTCCCCTCGCCCGTCTGACATGCCTTTATCCAGGAAGCCAGCCACTTGCGTATGTCCCCTTGACGCTGAAATCGATTTCTGCAACCGTGCGGGTCATGCCTCGCAACGCAGTCATCGGTGTGGACATCGGCACCTCGAGCAGCAAGGGCGTCCTCGTCGGCCTCGACGGCACGCTGATCCGTTCCGCCGTACGGGAACACACTCCCGAAAGGCCCGGACCCGGCCGCTTCGAGATGGACGCCTCGATCTGGTGGCGCGAGTTCACCGAGCTCGCCCGGGAGCTGACCGCCGCCGGTGACACCACGGTGGTCGCCGTCGGCGTCAGCGGCATGGGCCCTTGCGTCCTGCTGACCGACGAGCACGACACCCCGCTGCGGCCGGCCGTCCTCTACGGTGTGGACACCCGCTCCGTCGCGCAGATCCACCGCCTCGAGAAGCGGCTCGGCGCCGACGAGATCATCCGCCGCTGCGGCTCCGCCCTGACCACCCAGGCCGCGGGCCCCAAGATCACCTGGATCGCCGAGGAGGAACCCGGACTCCACGCACGGGCCCGCCGCCTCTACATGCCCAGCTCCTGGCTGGTCAGGAAGCTCACCGGGGCCTACGTCCTGGACCACCACTCGGCCAGCCAGTGCACCCCGCTGTACGACACCCACGCGGGTGACTGGTACGCCCCCTGGGCCGTCGAGGTGGCCCCCGGCATCGACCTGCCGCCGCTGCGCTGGTCCGGCGAGACGGCCGGCGTGCTCACCGCCGAGGCGGCCCGCGAGACCGGGCTGCCGGCCGGCATCCCCGTCACCACCGGCACCATCGACGCCTGGGCCGAGGCCCTCAGCGTGGGCGCTCAGCACATCGGTGACCTGATGCTCATGTATGGCACCACCATGTTCCTCATCCACACGGTGCCCGAGCCGCTCACCAGCCCGTCCCTGTGGGGCACCGTCGGCGCGCTGCCCGGCACCCGCAACCTGGCCGGCGGCATGGCCACCTCCGGCGCCGTCACCAACTGGCTGCGCGACCTGTTCGCCGACGCCGACCACACCGGACTCACCCGCCTCGCGACCGAGTCCGGACCCGGCGCCAACGGGCTGCTGATGCTCCCGTACTTCTCCGGTGAACGCACCCCGGTCATGGACCCCGACGCCCGCGGAGTGATCGCCGGACTGACCCTCTCCCACACCCGCGGCGACCTCTACCGGGCCGCCCTGGAGGCCACCGGCTTCGGCGTCCGCCACAACATCGAGGGCATCGAGGCGGCCGGCGGCGACATCCGCCGCGTGGTCGCCGTGGGCGGCGGCACCCAGGGCGCGCTGTGGACCCAGATCGTCTCCGACATCACCGGCCGCCCCCAGGAACTGCGCACCGTCACCATCGGCGCGAGCTACGGCGGCGCCCTGCTGGCCGCGCAGCTCGTCACGGACGTCTCCATCGACGACTGGAACCCGGTGCGCGAGACGGTCACCCCCCGCGCGGAGCACACCGGGCGCTACGACGAGCTGTACGCCCTGTACCGCCGCCTGTACCCGGACACGATGGCGACGGTGCACGCCCTGGCGTCCTTCCAGGACCGCTGACACCCGGCCGCGAGGCCGCCCACGGCACAGGCCCTCACCTCCCCGTGCGCCGACACGGTGACCGGACACCGGACGCCGACCACCGACCGCAAGACCCTCCGCCCGCACCCCGGGCCGGACGCACTACCAACGGAGAACGCATGACCGCGTACACCCTGCCCGAGCTCCACCGGCTGCCGGCCGCCGAGCCGAACACCGTCTACACCGTCGCCAGCGGCGATCTCCGCCCCGCCGCCAACACCACCTGCTGGCCCACACAGGAGAAACTGGAGAGCGACCTCGCCGCGACCGTCACCGACCTGGGCTGGACGGTCCGCCGCGGCCACCCCGTCGACCAGGCCAAGGGCCACGGATTCATCGACAGCCAGCGCGCCGGCATCGAGGTGTTCAAGAACATCCCCAAGGACGCCCCGCTGATCGTCGTCGAGGCCGTCTGGCAGTACAGCCACCACGTCCTCGCCGGCCTGCGCAGCCACGAGGGCCCGATCCTGGTCGTCGCCAACTGGAGCGGTGAGTTCCCGGGCCTGGTCGGCCTGCTGAACCTGGCCGGCAGCCTCACCAAGGCGGGCCGTGACTACTCGGTCCTGTGGAGCCCCGACTTCACCGACGACTGGGCGCGCGACGGACTGCGCACCTGGCTGGAGACGGGCACCCTCACCCACGACACCGGCCACGTCCGCCCCCTGCCGCCGCTGGCGAAGGACGCCGAGACCGAACTCGGCACCGCCCTCGCCCGGCAGCTGCGCGAGGAGAAGGCGATCATCGGCGTCTTCGACGAGGGCTGCATGGGCATGTACAACGCCATCATCGACGACGAACTCCTCAACCCCCTGGGCATATACAAGGAACGCCTCTCGCAGAGCGCCCTAGTCGCCGAGATGAGCAAGGTCTCCGACGCCGAGGCCCGGGCCGTCCGCGCCTGGCTCGACGACGCCGGCATGACCTTCCACACCGGCACCGACGAGGCCACCGAACTCACCGACGCCCAACTGCTCAGCCAGTTCAAGATGTACATCGCCGCGCTGCGCATCTCCGACGACTTCGGACTCGACGCGGTCGGCATCCAGTACCAGCAGGGCCTCAAGGACACCGTCCCGGCCAGCGACCTCGCCGAGGGACTGCTCAACAACGTGCAGCGTCCGCCCGTACACAGCCGGGACGGCGCCCGCGAACTCTACGCCGGCGCGCCGCTGCCGCACTTCAACGAGGTCGACGAGGGCGTCGCCGTCGACTCCCTCGTCACCAACCGCATCTGGACGGCCATGGGCCTGGACCCGGCCACCACGCTGCACGACATCCGCTGGGGCGAGGAGTACGACGGCCGGTTCGTGTGGGTCTTCGAGATCTCCGGCTCGGTCCCCGCCTCCCACCACGGCGGCTACGACAAGTCGTACAGCATGCGCCAGCCCCCGATGTTCTTCCCGCTCGGCGGCGGCACGCTCAGCGGTGTCTCCAAGCCGGGCGAGATCGTCTGGTCGCGCGTCTTCCTGATGGACGGCCGCCTCCACGTCGACCTCGGCCGCGCGAGCGCCGTCGAACTGCCGGAGGAGGAGACGCGGCGCCGGCTCGACGCCACCAACCCCCAGTGGCCGATCATGCACGCGGTGCTGCACGGCGTCACCCGCGACCAGTTCATGGCCCGCCACCGCGCCAACCACCTCAACGTCGCCTACGCGCCCGACGCGGACACCGCCGACAAGGCGCTGCGCGCCAAGGCCGCCCTCTTCGCCGAACTGGGCGTCGAGGTCCATCTGTGCGGTGACGTGACGCTGTAGCCGTAAGTCACCTGACAGGTCGTGACGCGGCGGGCTATGCTCGCCGCGATGACCACTCACTCTGTTCTCAGATTGGGGGTCCCGTCCGTGCAAGGTGAGTGCTGATGCGCCCACACATCGCGGACGGGGATTCCCGCCTTTCCCTCTGGCTGCGCGTGCGTGAGTACGCCGTGCCGCCCTCCATGATCGAGACCGCGACCGCCCGCCGACACGTCGGCGACTGGGCCGGCGCCTGCGCCGCCGCCGGGATCGACGTCGACCTCCGGCTGCGCCCTCTGGCCCGCACCCACGGCCGGGAGCTCGCGTCCCAAGTGCGGGACGACCTACGGCACTTGGCGCCCGACCTGCTGCGCTGGCAGATGCCGAGGATCGCCCCGGACGGACTGCTGCGCCCCGGCCTCACCATCGCCCTGGCCCGGTACGGCCGGCAGGATCCGGTCCACCTCGTGGTCCGGACGCCGCCCGCCTGGGCGGACGGCGGCCAACGGATCAGCCTCGCCCTGTGGGACACCTCGCGGCTCGGCGCCGAGGCCCGGCACCATCCGCATCCGCGTCCCGGGCCCCGGTTCCGCCTGGACCTGCACCGCCACCTGTGGGACGCCCGCAGGAGCGGTGAACTGCGGGTCCGCTCCGGCGCCGACCGGCCGACGGCCGACGCCGATCCGCGCGGGCTCGTCCCGCCCGGCCACCACTGCGCCGTGGACCGCTGGGCCGACGAGGCACGGATCGTGCTCCGCGACGCCGGGCGCACGACCGGGTCCGTCACCGTGCGGATCGGTGCCGGACACCGGCTGGTGCTGACCCTGCCCGACGACGGCGACGGACCGGCTCCGCCGTCCGCCGCGCGCATCACGCCCGCGGCCGGCGCCGGCTCCGTCGCGGCCCTGCCCGTGCTGCCCGACGCGGCGACCCATGTCCTGCCCGACCTCGAACTGCTCCGCACCGGGGCGATCCGGGCCGAGCGGCTGCATCCGCTGGTCGCCGCCGCGCTCGCACCGGAGCGCGCGGCGACCGGCCAGCCCCGGACATCCGACCCGGCGGTCCGGCCCCACCTCGTGGAGTGCCGCGGAGCACGGCACCGGATCGGCCTGGTCGACGGCGTACTGGTCCCCCTGGACCACGACCCGGACGAGATCCGGTGCGAGGAACTGCTGGCCGAACTGACCGGCACCCCGCTTCCCTGCCTCCAGGCCATCGACCGGGCACACCGGCGGCCGGACTGCCTCACGGGCGTACGCGAACGCCTCGACCACGGTGACATCGCCGGGGCGCTGGCCGTCGTCGAGAACCTGCTGGGACCCGACGCGCGCCTGCGCGGCGGACCCCTGCGGGACGAACTCGAGGCGGCCGCGCGGCGGCGGATCACCTACGGACTGTACCGGTCGGGTCTCAGCGGACCCGCACCCGAGTGGCTCCACCCGGCTCGCCCCCGCCCCGACGACCGCCGCTCCCACCCGCGCCACGCGACGCACGGCTGACTCCCCGGGGACTCGCGTTCCCGCACACTTACTTACACAGGTGATCACCCATGTCTTCCCCCGCCCTTTCCGCGCCCTCCCGACTCGACGTCGCCGGTGACCTGCTCACCCTCCTGCGCGACACCTCCACCGAACCGCGCCCCGACGTCCAACTGGAGGCCCTGACCCTGGCCGTCGCCGCCGACCTGCCCGTCCTGCTGTGGGGCGAGCCGGGGATCGGCAAGACCGCCGCCCTGAACCAGTTGGCCGCCTCCCTGGACCTCCCCCTCACCACCGTGATCGCCAGCGTGCACGAGCCGTCCGACTTCTCCGGGCTGCCCGTCGTCGGCGACGACCCCGCCGAACAGGGCGTACCCATGGCCCCGCCGGACTGGGCCGTGCGCCTGGTCCGGGCCGGCCGGGGCCTGCTGTTCCTCGACGAGCTGTCCACCGCGCCGCCCGCCGTCCAGGCCGCCCTGCTGCGGCTGGTGCTGGAACGGCGGATCGGCGCCCTGCGACTGCCGCCCGGCGTACGGATCGTGGCCGCCGCCAATCCGCGCGCCTCGGCGGCCGACGGCTGGGAACTCAGCCCGCCGCTGGCCAACCGGTTCGTGCACCTGAACTGGACCCACGACCACGAGGTCGTCGTCCGCGGCCTCGGCGGGACCTGGCCCCGCACCACCCTGCCCCGGCTCGACCCCGGGAAGCTGCCCGAGGCCGTGCGCTTCGCCCGCCGCGCGGTGTGCGAGTTCCTCACCGCCCGGCCCCCGCTCGTGCACCGGCTGCCCGACAGCGAGACCCGCCGGGGCGGCCCCTGGCCCTCCCCGCGAAGCTGGGACATGACCCTCACCCTGATCGCCTTCGCGACCGCGGCCGGCTCCACCCGCGACGTCCTCTCCCTGCTGGTCCGGGGCACCGTCGGCGACGGACCCGGCCTGGAGCTGCTGGCGAGCCTGGACCGGATGGACCTCCCCGACCCCGAGGTACTGCTCGCCGACCCGGCCGGCGCCGACCTGCCCGAGCGGGGCGATCTGCGCCAGGCCGTGCTCGACGCGGTGGTCGCCGCCGTACGCGCACGCCCCGAGAAGTCCCGCTGGGACGCCGCCTGGGCGCTCCTCGCCCGCGCCGTCGACACCGGGGCACCCGACCTGGTCGTCGTCCCCGCGACCACCCTCGCCGCGCTGCGCCGCGAGGACTGGGACGTACCGGCGACGATCGAACGGCTCACCTCGGCCGTGTCCCTGTCCCGGCGCGCGGACCGGGCCGCCGCCCGCGTCGCGGCCGGGGCGACGGCGGGCCGATGACCACGCACCCGCCTCAGACCGGCCCCGCACTCGACCTCGACAAGCTCCTCTCCGCCCGGCTGCAGGCCGCCCGCGCCCGGCCCTACCTCGCCACGGCGCTGTTCGCGCTGCACCCCGTCGAGTCCCGGCGCGTCCCCACGATGGCCGTCGACCGGCACTGGCGCTGCTATGTCTCGCCGGTGTTCGTGGACGCCACACCGGTGGAGGAACTGGCCGGCGTCTGGGTGCACGAGGTGTCGCACCTGCTGCGCGACCACCACGGACGCGGCGACCGCGTCGCCCGCGAACGCGGACTGCACGGTCCGGGGGAGCGGCTGCGGATGAACATCGCCGCCGACTGCGAGATCAACGACGACATCTACGGCGACGGGCTGGCGCGCCCCGACGACGTGGTGCTGCCGGGCACCCTGGGGCTGACCTCCGGGGAGCTGATGGAGGACTACCTGCGCCGGTTCACGCTCGGCCCGTACACCCAGGGCATGGTCTGGCTGGACTGCGGCAGCGGCGCCGACGGGCTCGAACGGGACTGGGACCTGGGCCCGGACGGCGCGCACGGGCTCAGCGAGCAGGAACGCGACGCCGTGCGCTTCCGGGTGGCGCAGGGCATCACCGCACGGCCGGGCAACGCGCCGAAGGGATGGCGGCGGTGGGCCGAGGAGGCGTTCCATCCGCCGCAGCCCTGGCGGGAGTTGCTGGGCGCGGCACTCCGGTCGGCGGTCTCAGGACCGGGTGCGGGGGACGACTACAGCTACGGGCGGCCGGCCCGGCGGGCGGCCGGGGTGCCCGGTGCCGTCCTGCCGAGCCTGCGGCGCAGACCGCCCCGGGTGTCGGTCGTCATCGACACCTCGGGCTCGGTCAGCGACGCCGAACTGGGCAGCGCGCTGCTGGAGGTCACCGCGATCTCCCGGGCCGTGGGCGGTCGCCGCGACATGGTCTCCGTGGTGTCCTGCGACGCGGAGGCCGGCCGGGTGCACCGGCTGTGCCGTGCCGAGGGCATACCGCTGACGGGCGGTGGCGGCACGGATCTGCGGACCGGCTTCGCCAAGGCCCTCGGGTCCCGGCCCCGGCCGGATGTCGTGGTCGTCCTCACCGACGGACAGACACCGTGGCCGGACACCCGGCCACCGTGCCGGACGGTGGTGGGCCTGTTCCCCCGTGCGCGGACGTCATGGGACGAGGACGACCCCGACTACGTACCGGACACCCCGCCCGACTGGGCCCGTGTGGTGACCCTGGGCGCCGATGCCCGATGAGGGGCGGCGGGAACCGTTCAGCTCCGCGCGGTACCCGGCGACCGGTACGTCCACTCCCGGTCAGCGTCGGTGATCGGCCGCAGTACGCGGGCCGGGGTCCCGGCGACGACCGTCATCGGCGGCACATCGGCGGTCACCACGCCGCCCGCGCCGACGACCGAGCCCCGCCCGACGGTCACACCGGGCAGGATCACCGCGCCGGCCCCGATCCACACGTCGTCCTCGATGCGCACCGGCGCCGAGAACTGGCTGCCGTCCCGGCGCGGTTCGGGGTGGACGGGATGACCGGTGGTGCTGATGGTGACATGGGGCGCGAACATCACGCGGTCGCCGACGAAGACCTCGACGTCGTCGACCAGGGTGAGACCGAAGTTGACGTACACGTCGTCGCCGAGGTGCACATGCCGGCCGTAGGCGACGTACAACGGCGGCTCGATCCACACGCCCCGGCCCACCGAGCCGAGCAGTTCGCCCAGCAGGGCTCGGCGGGCCTCCTCGTCGCGCGGCCCGGTGGCGTTGTACTCGGCGGCGAGTTCCTTGCCGCGCAGCCGCTGCTCCTCGAGCAGTCCGAGGCCGGGCGCCGAGTCGGTGTACAGCTCGTGGGCCGCCATGCGGCGGCGTACCTCGCGCTCGGCGTCGTCGTCGTGTGCCACTGGTTCTCCATGGGTGTCGTGGAAGCGGTCCGGCCGCACCACCGGACGGTGGTGCGGCCGGATGCGGGCGGATCGGTCAGTCCGTCACGTCCGTGACCGTCCAGCGCTGGTTGGAACCCGAGTTGGGCTGCCAGGTCGTGACCGCGGCGCCCTCGTGCGTGGCCTGCCCGCCGACCTCCAGGAGGCGCCCGGTGGCCGCGTTGACCAGGGTCCAGGTGCCGTCACCCGTGGTCGACATGATCCACTCGGCGGCCGGGTCCCGCTGTCCGGTGTCGGGCTCGGTCACCGGCACGTCGTCCCGTACGGTCAGCCGCCCGCCGTCCACCGGGTTGGTGAACTCGTAGCGCTCCCGCACGCCGTCGTCGGGGCGCACCGCGCTCAGCCGCCACTGCTGGGCGGCCGAGTCGTCACCGGTGCCGATGACGAGGCGCGTGCCGTCGTCCGCGACGGTGACCGCCTTGCCGCTCTGCACACCGGTCAGGGTGTAGGTGTGGCCCTTGCGCAGCAGCGGGGCGTCCTTCGCGACGCCGGAGACGCCCTTGACCTCGAAGGACGTCACCGACTGGGCGGGCACGGCGAAGGTGGCCGCGCGGTCGGTGACCTTGATGGCCCGGTGCCGCTCCAGCTTGCCGTCGGCGCTGGTCACCACGGGCGTGACGGTCGCGTTCCGGCTGATGTGACGGAACTTGGACAGGTCGACGGTGACGTCGCGCGCCTCGGTGGTGCTGTTGACGTGGACGAGCGAGGCACCCTTGCCGTTCTTCGTCACCGCCGCCGCGCTGGAGGTGTCGTCCACCTTGATCAGCCGGTCGCCCGGCTTGATGAAGTGGGTGAAGTTGCGGGCGGTGTCGAACTTGGTGTTCGTGTGGATGGGGCAGGTCTCGAGGGTGTCCTCGGAGGTGCAGCTGAAGGGGAGCTGGATCTCGCCCCAGTTGCCGCCCTTGGCGGACTCGCCGCCGGGCTTCATGTTGTCGTAGTCCTCGACGGGCTGCCAGAACACCCAGGCGCGCGGCTCCAGTTCACGCAGGTCGTCGACGATGCGCTGGGCGAGGCCGAGACCGGGACGCATGTCCGTGAAGCTCTGTCCGTCGCCCCAGTCGCCCTCGACCTCGCTCATCCACAGCCGCTTGTCCTCGGCCTTGGCGATGTCGCGCACGGTGGTGCGCTGACCGGTGCCGTAGGTGTGGACGTTCATCTGGCCGACGAGGTCACGCGCCTCGGGCGAGTAGGTGTTCCAGTTCCGCGCGAAGATGGACGGGTTGGTCTCGTCCATGGCGGAGATCTCCGCCTTGGTCTTCGCCTTCTTCAGCGCCGGGGCGAGCGCGTGGAGCACCTTCTCCTGGAGCTCGGGACCGATGTGGGCGCCCTCCTGACGGCCGCCGACGGGTTCGCCGTCCGCGCCGAGCCGGGTGCTCCAGTAGTCGGTGTTCGGCTCGTTGAAGGGGTCGACGGTGTCGACCTTGATGCCGTGCGCCTTCTCCAGCCGCTTGGTGGCGCCCGCCATGTAGGCGGCGAAGTCGTCGACCGACTCGGTCTTCAACTGGTCGGCGGTCGCGTCGAACCCGCCGGACACATAACCGCTGACCGTCATGAACCAGGGCGGGGAGTTGCTGAAGGTCTCCCAGTGGGTGATGTCCTTCTTGATGCGGTCCACCCACCACCGCTGGGTGGCGTCGGCGTTCTCGTTCCAGTCGGCGGGATCCTCGGCGTCCCACCAGTCGGTGTCCTCGCGGGTGGTGCCCGCGGGCGCCTTCCACCAGCCCTCGACCGCGCCGCCGGCGCGCAGGTAGTCCTGCACGTCGGGGGCGTTGCCGCCGCCGACGTTGTACCGGGCGATGTTCAGGGCGAGACCGTCGTCGCCGAACAGCAGCCGTGCGAGCTTCTCGCGGATCTCCGGCGGGTAGTCGCCGGTGGCGTTGGCGAACCAGACGAGACTGGTGCCCCAGCCCTCGAACTCCTCCTGCTGGTAGGAGGGGTCGGGCCGGACGGTGACGGAGGGGAGGTCCGCTGCCTGGGCGGCGGCGGACGTCGGCCCGGGGATCAGGGCGGCCCCGGTGGCCAGGGCTGCGGTGAGCCCGGCGGCGGTAAGGAGCCGTCTGTTGCGGGTGCGGCGTGCCATCGGTGTGCTCCCAACAATGAGGTGTGGTCGCGCTTCGGTGGACCCTCCCGTCGCAGTCGCTGCCGGCGGGAGGGGACGGCCCCCGGAACGGGTGCGTGCCGTTCCGGGGAGTGGTGGGGGTGGGTGTCAGGCGGGCGGCTGCCGCAGTACGGCGACCGCGCGGGGCCCGAGCGTGAGGGCGCCGTCGGTGCCGGTGGTGCCGACGAGCACCTCTCCGTCGAGGCCGGGCACCACAACGGTGTCGTCGGTCCGGTTCACCAGGAACAGGAACCGTCCCTCGGTACCCCGGCGTACGACCGGCTCGACCGACCCGCGTACCGAGACGGGCAGTTCGCTCTCCACCCCGGCCCGTTCCAGCAGGCGAGGCAGCAGCGAGGTGAGCCCCTCGACACCGAGCCGGGTGGAGACGTACGTGGCGGAACCCCCGCCCGCCGGCCGCCGGGTGACGGCGGGCCTGCCCGACTGCTCGCCGGTGCGGTAGCGGGCCAGCACCTCCGTCCCGGCGCCGGTCACGGTGATCCGGTCGGTCCACAGGGCGCCGCTCGTGCCGTCGTCGAGCTCCACGCTGTCACCGGCGAGCAGCGGGCCGAACTCCTCGATGCGGATGCCGAGCAGGTCCCGCAGGGCGCCCGGATAGCCGCCGAGCCAGACGTGGTCGTGCTCGTCGACGACACCGGAGAAGTACGTGGTGATCAGATGGCCGCCCTGTTCGGCGTACCGGGTGAGGGTCTTCGCCAGGTCGGCCGGGACCACGTGCAGCACGGGGGCGATCAGCACCTGGTGGCGGTGCAGGTCGGCCCGGGTGGTGACGAGGTCGGCGCGGACGCCGAGGGCGAGGAGCGCCGAGTACCAGTCGAGCGCCTCCTGCCGGTAGTCCAGCAGGGAGGTGGGGTGGGAGTCCTGCTCGCTCGCCCACCACGACTCCCAGTCGTAGAGGATGCCGACCCGGGCGGGCTCCCGCTCGGACCCGGCGATCGGGGCGAGGTCCTTGAGGGTGGCGCCGAGGCCGGTCACCGCGCGGAACAGCTCGCTGTCCGCACCGGCGTGCGGGACCATCGCCGAGTGGTACTTCTCGGCGCCCGCCGCCGACTGCCGCCACTGGAAGAAGCAGACCGCGTCGGCGCCGTGGGCGACGTGCAGCAGCGAGTCGCGGGCCAGGTCGCCGGGGCGCTTGGCCACGTTGACGGGCTGCCAGTTGACGGCGCTGGTGGAGTGTTCCATCAGGAACCAGGGCCGCCCGCCGGAGATGCCGCTGGTGAGGTTGGCGGAGAAGGACAGCTCGTCGCGGTCCTGCGGGCCGGGGTGGACGTAGTGGTCGTTGGAGACGAAGTCGATCTCGTCCGCCCAGTCGGGGTAGTTCATGCCCTTGGTGCCGCCCATCACCATGAAGTTGGTGGTGACGGGGACGTCCGGGGTGAGCTCCCGCAGGATCTCCCGCTCGGCGCGCAGATGGTCCTTCAGCGCGTCCGAGGAGAACCGCTTGAAGTCGAGCTGCTGGGTGGGGTTGGGGTGGGAGGCGGCCAGCCGCGGCGGCAGGATCTGCTCCCAGTCGCTGTACCGCTGCGACCAGAACGCCGTGCCCCAGGCGGTGTTGAGCGCGTCCACCGTGGTGTAGCGGGCGCGCAGCCAGTCCCGGAAGGCGCGGGCCGCGTCGTCGGAGTAGTCGTAGACGTTGTGGCAGCCCAGCTCGTTGTTGACGTGCCAGGCGACGAGCGCCGGATGACCGGCGTACCGGGTCGCCAGCTCCCGGACCAGGCGCAGCGCGTACGCGCGGAAGACGGGCGAGGTGGGGCGCCAGTGCTGGCGCGCCCCCGGCCACAGGGTCTCGCCGGTGGCCGTGACCGGGAGGATCTCCGGGTGGGCCGTGGTGAGCCAGGGCGGCGGGGAGGCGGTGGCGGTCGCGAGGTCGACGCCGATGCCGCCCTCGTGCAGCAGGTCCATCACCTCGTCGAGCCAGGCGAAGTCCCAGGTGTCCTCGGCCGGTTGCAGCCGGGCCCAGGAGAAGATCCCCACGGACACGAGGTTCACGCCGGCCTCGCGCATCAGCCGGACGTCCTCCTCCCACACGGTGCGGGGCCACTGCTCGGGGTTGTAGTCGGCGCCGTAGACGAGACGGGGGGCGGGGTCACCGTCCGCCCCGCCGGTGCGGGACAGGAGGGTGGAGATCATGGCGGTCCTTCCGGATGGGGCGGCGCGGGACGTCCGCGCCGCCCGACAAGTGCTACTTCTCGACGGTGAAGCCCTGCTCGTTGCCGTACTCGACGGAGGCCTCCTGCCAGGTCTTCAGGCCCTCGGCGAGCGTGGTGTCCGAGACGTAGGCCTTGCCGACGGTGTCGTTGAAGATCGAGTTGGCGTACACCTGGTACGGCAGGTACGACCAGTCGTCGGCGACGTTCGCGGCCGAGTCGGCGAATATCCTGTTGGCCTGCTGCCCGCCGAAGTACGGGAACTCGGTGTTCTGGAACGCCTCGGAGTTCAGCTGCTCGGTGGTGGCCGGGAAGGCGCCGCCCTTCACCCGCGTGTCCACGCCCTCGCCGGCGCCTGCGTACTCCAGGAAGGCGTAGGCGAGGGCCTCGTTCTTGCCGAGCTCGGGCAGGGTGAGGGCGCTGCCGCCGTTCTCCGCGCTCGCCTTGCCGCCGGCCTTCCACTGGGGCAGCGGGGCGACGCGCCAGTCACCGGCGGCGTCCTTCACCCCGGAGGCGAGGTTGGCGGGCATCCAGGCGCCGATGGCCAGGGTGGCGATGGTGCCGTCGCCGAGGCCCTTGTACCACTCGTCGGACCAGCTGGTGACGGGCGCGACCAGCTTCTCGTCGAGGAGCTTCTGCCAGGTGCCGGTGTAGGCCTTGGCGCCCTCGTCGGTGAAGTCGATGCCCACCTCGGTGCCGTCGACCTGGTACGGGCGTGAACCGGCCTGCCACAGCAGGCTGGTGGTGAAGCCCGCGTCGCCGGCGTCATTGGTGATGTACGCCTTCGGGTCCGCCTTGTGCAGGGCGCGGGCCGCGTCCACGTACTCGTCCCACGTCGTGGGCACCTCGATCCCGTACTTGTCGAAGACCTTCTTGTTGTAGAACAGCGCCATCGGACCGGAGTCCATCGGCAGGCCGTAGACGCCCTCGCCACCGGCCTTCACACCGTTCCACGGACCGGGGGAGAACTTCTCGGCGAGCTTGTCGGCGCCGAAGCCCTTGAGGTCGGTGAGCTGCTCGGTCAGCGCGTACTGGCCCATGGCGTAGTACTCGACCTGGGCGACGTCGGGGACGCCCTTCTTCGCGGACATGGCGTTCTGCAGCGCCTTGTACTGGTCGTTGCCGGTGCCCGCGTTGACCAGGTTCACCTTGACGTTCGGGTGTTCCTCCTGGAAGTCGGCGGCCACCTGCTTCAGCGTGGGTTCCCACGCCCAGACGGTGAGGGTGCCGCCCTTCTTCAGCGCGGCCTGGACGTCCGACTCGGAGACCGTCTTGGGACCGGACCCCTCGTCGTCGGATCCGCCGCAGGCGGTGGCGCCCAGGGCGAGGGCGCAGACGAGGGCTGTGCCGCGCAGCAGGCGGCGGGAGGAGTGCTTGCGCATGGACGTGCTTCCACTTCTTCGTGGCCGAAACCGTGACCGATGGGCAAAGAGAGGGGGACGGAGGGGAGTTATTCCTTGACGCTTCCGGCGGCGAGTCCCGACTGCCAGTACTTCTGCAGCATCAGGAACGCGGCGATCAGCGGGACGATGGTGATCAGCGAGCCGGTGACGACCAGATGGAAGACGGGCTGGCCGCCGGCGGTCGCGGCCTGGGCGTTCCAGCTGTGCAGGCCCAGGGTGAGCGGATACCAGTCCGGATCCTTGATCATGATCAGCGGCAGGAAGAAGTTGTTCCAGGTCGCGACCATGGTGAACAGCGAGACGGTGACGATGCCCGGCGCCAGCAGCGGCAGCGCGACGGTGAAGAAGGTGCGCACCTCGCCCGCCCCGTCGATCCGCGCCGCCTCCAGCAGCTCGGTCGGGATGGCCTCACTCGCGAACACCCACATCAGATAGAGACCGAACGGCGAGATCAGCGAGGGGATGATCACCGCCCAGGGCGTGTCGGTGAGACCCATGTTGCTGAACATCAGGAAGGTCGGCACCGCCAGCGCGGTCCCCGGCACCGCCACCGCGCCGATGACGACGGCGAACACGGCCCGGCGCCCGGGGAAGTCGAACTTGGCGAGTGCGTAACCGCCCAGCACCGCGAGGAAGGTGGCACCGCCCGCGCCCACCACCACGTACAGCAGGGTGTTGAGCAGCCAGCGGGTGAAGACGCCGTCGTCGTAGGTGAACGTCTCGGCGATGTTGTCCCAGAGGGCGAAGTCGCCGTCGAACCACAGGCCGAACGAACGGGACAGCCCCTCCTGGGTCTTGGTGGCGCTGATCAGCAGCCACACCAGCGGCACCAGGCTGTAGAGCAGCACCAGAGAGGTGAGCACGGTCAGCAGGACGCTGCGCCGGGGGCGGCCGGGGGAGTGCGGACGCCGGGGCGTGCGCAGCCGTACGGCGGAGCCCGGCGGGGACGCCGCCGGTCCGGCGGAGGCGGGGGTGACGGTACTGGTCATCGCTGCTTCACACTCCCTTGCGCATGCCGCGGAGCTGGACGACATAGGCGATGACCATGGTGATCAGCCCCATGACGATGGCGACCGTCGCGGAGTAGTTGTGCTGCTGGCCGGAGAAGGACAGCGAGTACGTGTAGTAGTTCGGGGTGTAGTCGGTGGTGATGGCGTTGGGCGCCAGCTTCTGCATGACGCTGGGCTCGTTGAACAGCTGGAAGCTGCCGATGATGGAGAAGATCGTCGCGATGACGAGCGCGCCGCGGATCGCGGGCAGTTTGATGGCGGTGATGACGCGGATCTGCCCGGCGCCGTCGATCTCCGCCGCCTCGTAGAGGGAGTTCGGGATCACCCGCAGCGCCGAGTAGAAGATCAGCATGTTGTAGCCGACGAACTCCCAGGTGACGATGTTGCCGATCGCGGCCAGCACCAGGTCGGGGGAGAGCGGGTCGGGCAGCGAGAGGCCGAAGGCGTCGTTGAGGTCACTGACCAGGCCGAACCGGGTGCCGTACATGAAGCTCCACATGAGCGTGGCCACGACGGCCGGCACCGCGTACGGCAGGAAGATCGAGATGCGGAAGAAGTTCTTTCCGTACAGCCGGCCGCTGTCCAGGGCCAGGGCCACCAGCAGCGCGATGCCGAGCATGATCGGCACCTGGACGCAGAGGAAGAGCGAGACCCGGCCGAGGGCTGCCCAGAACCGGTCGTCCTGGAGCGCCTGTTCGTAGTTGTCGAGGCCGACGAAGGTGGTCCCGCCGATGAGCTGGTCGCGGAAGAGGCTCAAGTGGACCGAGTACGCGATCGGCGCCAGGAAGACCAGGGCGAACACGGCCACGAAGGGGCCGATGAAGCCCCACCCCGTCCAGGAGCGGCGGTCCCGTCTCACCGGGGGCGGGGCCGGCCGCGGCTCCGCGGCCACCGGCGGTTGCAGCGTCGTCATGTCGTTCCTCGCTCGTCAACATTTCCGAACCGGTGGCTCGACCTCTCGGCGCGCAGCCGGGCGGCCTGGCCTCCCACACTCGATGTTTACGCAAACATCACCCACCGCGAAAAGAGGGCTGAGCTGTTATGTTTACGTAAACATCCGGTGGCGGCATGTCTACACTGCCCCGAGGACGACGGTCAAGGGTCCCCTGGGGAAACCGTGACGCGAGCAGCGACAGGAAGGCGGCTGACGTCGAGTGGACACGGTTGAGAGAACGCCGGTGGACCTGCCCGGCTCCGACGCCGAGCCGGCCGGGACCGCTCGGGACACGGCCGGCGGGGCCCCGGCCCACCGGCGCGCCCGCGCCCGCGCCACGGCCTCCATGGCGGACGTGGCCCGGCTCGCGGGAGTCTCCTCGCAGACCGTCTCCCGCGTCTCCAACGGCTACGCGGGGGTCACCGAGGAGACCCGCCGTCAGGTGCTGGCCGCGATGAAAGAACTCGGCTACCGGCCCAACAGCGCGGCCCGTGCCCTCAAACGCGGCGAGTTCCGCACCATCGGCGTCATCACCTTCACCCTGTCCACCACCGGCAACGTCCGCACCCTGGAGGCGATCGCCACCTCCGCCGCGCACGAGGGCTACGCGGTGACGCTGCTGCCGGTCGCCGTACCCACCCAGGACGAGGTGCGCGGGGCGTTCTCCCGGCTGGAGGAACTCGCCGTCGACGCCGTGATCGTCATCATGGAGGTCCACCTCCTGGACGCGGCGACGGTCACCCTGCCCCCGCACGTCCAGGTGGTGGTGGTCGACTCCGACGCCGGTGACCACTACACGGTCGTCGACACCGATCAGGCGGGCGGCACCCGCGCAGCCGTCCAGCATCTGCTCGGCCTCGGCCACCGCACGGTGTGGCATCTGGGCGGCCCCGAGGGGTCGTTCGCCGCGCAGCGCCGTACGGACGCCTGGCACGCGGCCCTCACCGAGGCCGGACGGGTGCCGCCGCCCCTCATCCGGGGTGACTGGTCGGCGGACTCGGGCTACCGGGCCGGCCTCGAACTCGCGGCCCGGGACGAGTGCACGGCCGTCTTCGCCGCCAACGACCAGATGGCACTGGGCCTGTTGCGCGCCCTGCACGAACGCGGCCGGCGCGTCCCCGAGGACGTCAGCGTCATCGGCTTCGACGACATCCCCGAGGCGTCCTCCTTCCTGCCCCCGCTGACCACCGTCCACCAGGACTTCGCCGAGGTGGGCCGGCTCTGCGTCCAGGCGGTGCTGAGCAAGATGCGCCAGGACGGTCCCGAGCGGGGCACCACCCTCGTCCCGACCCGGCTGGTGCGGCGCGCCAGCACGGCACCGCCGCCGGAAACCACCTGACGACAGAACTCCCTTTCTCCGTATGTCAGTTGGCGTATGAGACTTGGTGGTCGTCGGGCACGCTCGGTGCACCCCTGGGACGGACCCCGCCATGCCGGCCGGCACACCCACCGACCCTCCGCACCTCGACACCGGCCGGGCGCACCCCGCGCGGGTCTACGACTGGCTCCTCGGCGGCAAGGACAACCACCCGGTCGACGAGGCCGTCGGGGAGGAACTGCCGTCCGAGGCACGGGACGCCGCCCGGCAGAACCGCCGGTTCATGCACCGGGCGGCGGCCCGGCTCGCCGGCCAGGGCATCGACCAGTTCCTCGACATCGGCTCGGGCATCCCCACGGAGCCCAACCTGCACCGGATCGTGCAGGGTGTCGTCCCCACCGCGAAGGTCGTCCACACCGACAACGGCCCGATCGTGCTGCGGCACGCCGAGGCCCTGCTGAGCAGCGGCCCCGAGGGCGCCACGGACTACGTCCAGGCCGACGTGCGCGACCCGGACGGCATCATCCGGCACGCCCGCGGTGTGCTCGACTTCGAGCGCCCGATCGCGCTGTCCCTGATCACCCTCCTGCACTTCCTCCCCGACGACCAGGACCCCTCGGCGTCGTCGGTGAGCCGCGGTCCGCGCTGCCGCCGGGCAGCTACCTCGTGCTGACGCACGCCGCCTCCGACCTCCACTCCGGACTGGCCGAGCGGGTCACGGCCGAGTACGCCCGCGCCGGCATCCGCCTGGGTTTCCGCACCCGCGCCCAGGTCGCCCGCTTCTTCGACGGCCCGGACCTCGTCGACCCGGGCCTGGTGACCGCGCCGGAGTGGTTCCGGACGGCTCCGGCGCCGTCGCCCGAGGACAGCGGCATCCACGCGGGCGTGGCGCGGCTCTCCTGACCCTTCGGTGATCACCGAAGGGTCCGCAGGCTAGCGTCCTCACATGAACGTTTCCTCGGACCAGGACCGGCACCGGGCACCCTCGGGTGGCGACGACGCGACCGGAGCCACGGCGTGACGCCGCTGGAGATGGCCGGCGTCTTCGCGGCGGGCGTCGGTGCCGGCGCCATGAACGCGGTCGTCGGCTCGGGGACGCTGGTCACCTTTCCCGTGCTCCTCGCCACCGGGCTGTCCCCCGTCACCGCCACGGTCTCCAACGCGCTCGGACTGATCCCCGGCTCCGTCAGCGGCGCCATCGGCTACCGCAGGGAACTCGCAGGACAGGGTCGGCGCGTCCGCAGGTTCGGCGTCGGCGCCGCGCTGGGCGGGCTCTGCGGCGCGACGCTCCTGCTGGCCCTGCCCGCCGAGGCGTTCGAGACCATCGTGCCGACCCTGGTGGGGCTCGCCCTCGTCCTCGTCGCGTTCCAGCCCCTGATCGGCAGGAAGGTACGCGCCCGCCGCGCGAAGGGACACTCCTCCCGTCCCGACGGCGGATGGCCGCTGTCCACCGGTCTGGCCCTGGCCAGCGTCTACGGCGGCTACTTCTCCGCCGCGCAGGGCATCATCTACATATCCCTGATGGGCCTGCTCATCGACGAGCCGCTGCAACGCCTCAACGCCGTCAAGAACGTGCTCGCCGCGATCGTCAACACGGTCGCCGCGGCCTTCTTCGTCTTCGTCGCCGACTTCGACTGGACGGCCGTCGCGCTCATCGCGGTCGGTTCCGCCCTCGGCGGCCAGCTAGGCGCCAGGACCGGCCGCAAATTCAGCCCCGCGGTGCTGCGCGCCCTCATCGTCACGATCGGCACCCTCGCCCTCGTCCAGCTGCTGCGCTGACCACCGCCCGCTCTCAGGGCAGGATCGAGTCGACGTAGCCGCCGTCGACGCGCAGCGCCCCGCCGGTCGTCGCGGAGGCCTGGTCGGAGCCGAGGTAGACGACCATGTGGGCGATCTCCTCCGGCTCGATCAGCCGTTGCAGCAGCGACTGCGGCCGGTGCTCGCGCATGAAGGCACGCTGCGCCTCGTCCCACGGAAGGTCGCGGTCCACCAGCTCGTAGACGAAGTCCTCCACCCCGCCGGTGTGGGTGGGCCCGGCGATGACCGAGTTCACCGTGACGCCCGTGCCCGCCGCCTGCTTGGCGAAACCCCGGCTCACCGCGAGCAGCGCCGTCTTGGACATGCCGTAATGGATCATCTCGGCGGGGGTGACGATCGCCGAGTCGCTGGCGATGTACTGGACACGCCCCCAGCCGCGCCCGGTCATACCCGGCAGGAACAGCCGGGTCAGCCGCACGGCGGCCAGGACGTTGACCTCGAAGTAGCGCCGCCACTCGTCGTCGGTGATCTCCAGCGGGTCCGCGGAGCCGAAGACTCCGAGGTTGTTGACGAGGATGTCCACCCGCGGCAGGGCCTCGGCGACCCGCTCGGCGCCCGCCTCGGTGGTCACGTCCGCCGCGACCGGTACGACGTCGGCGCCGGGCACCTCCCGTTCGAGGGCGGCGGCGCTGTCCCGTACGCGCTCGGCGGAGCGCCCGTTGACCGCGACCCGGGCGCCCGCCCGCGCCAGCCCGGTGGCGATCGCCGCGCCGATGCCCTGGGTGGAACCGGTGACCAGCGCCGTACGGCCCTTCAGATCGATCTGCACGTCGTGCGTCCCCTTCGCCTGGATACGAATGCCGGATACGAGCGAAGGCGCTACCCGCGTACGCGCCCCGCCCGGTCCTGCTCCTTCCCCGGACCAGCGGTCGGATCACCGCAAATCGTCCGATGGGCATACGCTTCTCGTAGCGCACTCGAAAGAGGCGGGAGGTGACGTGACGGCCGAACACGCGGACGCACCGGACGGCCGGACGGAGGCCGGGACCGGTCCGAACGGCGACGATCTGCTCCACGGGCTGGAGGTGGACGACCGGCGCCCGGAGCGGCCCGTGCTGCTCGACGCCGACGGCACCCCGATCGAGACCTGGCGGGAGAACCACCCCTACGACCGCAGGATCCGCCGGGCGGAGTACGACCGCACCAAGCGCATCCTGCAGATCGAACTGCTGAAGATGCAGCGGTGGGTCAAGGACACCGGTCAGCGCATCGTCGTGGTCTGCGAGGGACGGGACGCGGCCGGCAAGGGCGGCACCATCCAGCGGTTCATGGAACGCCTCAACCCCCGTGGTGCCCGCGTGGTCGCCCTGGAGAAGCCGACCGAGCGGGAAGCGGGACAGTGGTACTTCCAGCGCTATGTGGCCCATCTGCCGGCCCGTGGCGAGATCGTCTTCTTCGACCGCTCCTGGTACAACCGCGCGGGCGTCGAGCGGGTCATGGGCTTCTGCACGGAGGCCGAGTACCGCCAGTTCCTCCAGCAGACGCCGATGTTCGAGCGGCTGCTCACCGACGACGGCATCATGCTGGTGAAGTTCTGGTTCTCGGTGTCCCGGGCCGAGCAGCGGACCCGGTTCGCGATCCGCCAGGTCGATCCGGTACGCCGCTGGAAGCTGTCGCCGATGGACCTCGCCTCGCTCGACCGCTGGGACGACTACACCGAGGCCAAGATCGAGATGTTCCGGGCGACGGACACGCCCCACGCGCCGTGGACGGTGGTGAAGAACAACGACAAGCGGCGGGGCCGGCTGGAAGCCATGCGCAGTCTCCTCGACCGCTGCGACTATCCGGCGAAGGACCACGAGGCCCTGGGCAAGCCGGACCCGCTGATCGTGGGCTCGGCGGACACCCTGCTGGAGGCCGGTGAGGAACCCGCGGTCCTCTCACCGACCCCCCTCGCGGGACCCGGCGACGGCCCGGGCAGTCACCCGGGCACGTGACCCCGTCATCCCAGCGGCAGCGTCACCTCACCCGCGCCCTGCGCCTCCGCCCCGCCGGCCACGCGCACCGTGAACGGCCGGTCGGTCCCGGACGCCGTGACCCGCAGGACGTCGCCGTCCCGCCGGACCCGGAACGTCGCGGCCGGAAGCCCCGCCGTGTCCGGCACGGTGACCTCGGCCGCGTAGTCGGACGCGGCCGAGGGGTGCACGAGCAGGACCGGAGCGTCCAGCCAGTCGCCGTCGGGCCGGGAGTCGTCGCCGGCCAGCGGCAGCACGGCGCCCTCACGGACGTACAGCGGAAGGCTGTCGTAGCCGTGCCGCTCGGTGCGCCAGCACGGGCCGGTGACCCGCTCGCCGCTCAGCAGATGGGTCCAGGTGCCCTCGGGCAGATAGACCTCCACCTCGCCGTCCTCGCTGAACACCGGCGCGACCAGCAGGTCGGGGCCCAGCATGTACTGGCGGTCGAGCGGGCGGCACGCCGGGTCCCGCGGGAACTCCAGCACCATGGGCCGCATCACCGGCACGCCCGTACGGTGGGCCTCGGCGGCGGCGCCGTACAGGTACGGCATCAGGCGGTGCTTGAGCAGGGTGAACCGCCGGGCGACGTCGACCGCCTCGTCGCCGAACTCCCACGGCACCCGGTACGACGTGGAGCCGTGCAGCCGGCTGTGCGAGGAGAGCAGACCGAAGGCGAGCCAGCGCTTGAACACCTCGGGGACGGGCGTCCCCTCGAAGCCGCCGATGTCGTGGCTCCAGAAGCCGAACCCGCTCAGCGACAGGGACAGGCCGCCCCGCAGCGACTCGGCCATCGCCTCGAAGGACGACCAGCAGTCGCCGCCCCAGTGCACCGGGTACTGCTGGCCGCCTGCGGTCGCGGACCGGGCGAAGAGCACCGCCTCACCCTGCCCGCGCTCCTTCTCCAGGAGCTCGAACACCGTCCGGTTGTACAGGTGGGTGTAGTAGTTGTGCATCCGCTCCGGGTCGGAGCCGTCGTGCCAGACGACATCGGTGGGGATGCGCTCGCCGAAGTCCGTCTTGAAGGTGTCCACGCCCTGGTCGAGCAGCGGCTTGAGCTTCGACTGGAACCAGGCGCGGGCGTCGGGGCTGGTGAAGTCGACCAGGCCCATGCCGGCCTGCCACAGGTCCCACTGCCACACGTCGCCGTTCGGACGGCGCACCAGGTGCCCGAGGGCGGCGGCCTCGTCGAAGAGCGGGGACTTCTGCGCGATGTACGGGTTGATCCAGATGCTGATCCGCAGGCCCTTCTCCTTGAGCCGGGCCAGCATGCCCTCCGGGTCGGGGAAGACGTCCGGGTCCCACTGGAAGTCGCACCACTGGTACTCGCGCATCCAGAAGCAGTCGAAGTGGAACACCGACAGCGGGATGCCGCGCTCGGCCATGCCGTCGACGAACGAGGTCACCGTCGCCTCGTCGTACGACGTGGTGAAGGAGGTGCTGAGCCACAGGCCGAACGACCAGGCCGGCGGGAGGGCCGGGCGTCCGGTGAGGGCCGTGTAGCGGCCGAGGACGTCCTTCGGGGTGGGTCCTGCGACGACGTAGTACTCCAGCGCCTGGTCCTCGACGCTGAACTGGACCTGTCCGACGGACTCGGAGCCGATCTCGAAGGAGACGGCGCCGGGGTGGTTGACGAAGACGCCGTAGCCGCGGGACGAGAGGTAGAACGGGACGTTCTTGTAGGCCTGCTCGCTGCTGGTGCCGCCGTCGGCCTGCCAGACGTCGACGGTCTGGCCGTTCTTGACGAACGGGGTGAAGCGCTCGCCCAGGCCGTAGATCTGCTCGCCGACGCCGAGCGACAGCCGGCTCAGCACATGGTGGGCCCCCTCGCCGGTGGTGGCGAAGGCGGTGCTCTTGGCGCCGGCGCGGGTCAGTTCGCGTCCGTCCGCGTCGTGGAAGGAGAGCCCGAAGGGACCGGCCCCGTCCAGGCGCAGGGTCAGGGGACCGCTGGTCAGCTCGGTGACGGTGCCGTCCTGGCGTACCGTCCCCGCGCCGTCCGCGTCCCCGGTGAGGGCGAAGTCGGGGCCCGGCCGGTGCTTGCCCGCGTGGTGGGTGACCCGGACGCCGATCACACCCTCGGCGGGGGAGAAGCACTCGACCGTGATCAGCGGCGCGTTGAGGGTGTCGCCCCTGCGCGTCACTTTCTTCACGGCGGCGTAGCCGGTGAAGCGCTTCGATTCCGGGCGCACATCGCGCACTTCGGTGGCGTACGAGATCTGGACACCGTCGCGGATGCGCCAGAAGCCGTCAGTGAATTTCATGGTCTTCCTCGGAGGGGGAGGTCGGCAGAGGCTCGGAAGGAAGCTTCTGACCAGGAACTATGACAGGAGACGCAGAACCTGTCACGCCTTGGCGCAAGCAGATCGTATCGCTGGGGGTCTAGCGCGACCGGCTTCCGCTGGCGTATTAGTAATCAGGCAAAACAAATTACACCCGGTGCAGCGCCAGGCAACACCTCGGCGAGAGCCGCCTCAAGTCGAAGCGCTTCACCTGCCTCCTGAAAGAGTCACCAGCTCAGCGCACGTTGAGCCGGTCCCCACGCAAGGGCACCCACCGTGACAGCACATCCTCCGGTTGCCGCACACCGCGCGCGCGGACGTTCACGCGGAGCCGTCACGTCGTTCGCCGCCGTCTCCGTCCTCATCGCCGGAGCGGCGCTGACCGGCTGCGCACAGCAGCGCGACAGCGACGTGTACACCGTGATGAACTCCTCGACCGACGAGACCTACCACCGCTGGGACGCCGAGGCGATGGCCCGCTGCGGCAAGCAGCTGGGCGTCACCATCGAGCAGCAGAGCGTCCCCGCCTCGCAGGTGATGACGAAGGCCCTGCGCATGGCCTCGTCGAAGTCGCTGCCGGACATCGTGCAGTTCGACGCCTCCGAGATGCCGACCTTCGCCGACGCCGGCGGGCTCGTCGACCTGCGCACCCTGGGTCTCGCCACCGACGACGTCCCCGAGGGCATCGTCGACTTCGGCTCCTACAAGGGCACGTACTACGGTGCGGCCCGCTCCGTGAACACCCTCGCGCTCTTCTACAACAAGGACATCCTGGACGAGGCGGGCGTACAGGTGCCCACCACCTGGGACGAACTGCGCGAGGCGGCGAAGAAGCTCACCGAGGGCAACCGGTACGGACTGGCGCTCAGCGCGGGCGGCGCCGAGGACGGCGTCTTCCAGTTCACGCCGTTCATGTGGTCCAACGGCGGTGACGAGACGGATCTCGACAGCCCTCAGGTCGTCGAGGCGCTCGACTACTGGAAGGCGCTGCTCCAGGACGGGTCGCTGTCCAAGTCCACGGTCAACTGGACGCAGGCCGATGTGAACGACCAGTTCATGGCCGGGAACGCCGCGATGATGATCAACGGCCCGTGGCAGGTCGAGACCCTCAACACCAAGAAGTCGCTGCACTGGGAGATCGCGCAGATCCCCGTCCCCGAGGCGGGCGCCGACTCGGTGGGTCCGCTCGGCGGCGCCGTGCTCACCGTGCCCAACACCGGTGACACCGGGCGCGAGAAGACGGCCGGCCGGATCGTCGCCTGTCTGGCGAGCGAGAAGGAACAGCTCACCTACGCCCTGAACAGCTGGATGGTCCCCGCCAACGAGAAGGCCGCCGCGAAGTGGCGCGAGGAGGTGCCCGAGCTGGACGCGCTGGCCGACCAGGTCGCCGCCGCCCGGTCCCGCACCGCCAAGCTCGGCGCCGGCTGGTCGGGCGTGTCGCTCGCCCTGCAGAGCGCCTTCCAGTCCGCCCTGACCGGCCAGTCCAGCGAGACCGCCCTGCAGCGCGCCCAGCAGCGCGCCACGAGCGGGAACTGAGGTACGCGCCCATGACCACATCCACCGTCACCGCCGTGGCGCCGGCCGAGACGTCCGGCAAGGCCACCGCGCCGGACCCGGGCCGGCAGCGCCTGCGCCGCAGGCTCGCCCAGTGGGGCTTCGTCGCCCCCGCCGTCGTCTTCATGCTGCTGTTCTTCGGCTACCCGCTCGTCCGCAACGTCGTGATGAGCTTCCAGCACTACACCCCGAAGACGTTCTTCACCGGCGAGGCCCCCTTCAACGGCACCGACAACTGGTCGTCCGTCTTCCAGGACGTCCTGTTCGGCAAGGCCCTGTGGCACACCCTCGTCTTCACCGCCGGCTCCCTGCTCGGCCAGTTCTGCATCGGCCTCGCCCTCGCCGTCTTCTTCAACCGCAGGTTCCCCCTCGGCGGCGTCCTGCGGTCGCTGATCCTGCTGCCCTGGCTGGTGCCCATGGTGGTGTCCGGCATCGTGTGGCGCCGCATCCTGGACCAGGACACCGGCGTGCTGAACACCTTCCTGGACACCGTGGGCCTGGGCGGTCAGACCCCATGGCTGACCAGCCCCGACATGGCGCTGCTGTCGGTGATCCTGGTCAACATCTGGATCGGCATCCCGTTCAACATGGTCATCCTCTACGGCGGCCTCCAGGAGATCCCCAAGGAGCTGTACGAGGCGGCCTCCCTGGACGGCGCCTCGGGCTGGCGGACCTTCCGCTCCATCACCCTGCCGATGCTCAAGCCGGTGATCACGGTCGTCCTGGTGCTCGGCTTCATGTCGACGGTCAAGATCCTCGACCTGATCCTCGCCCTCACCGACGGCGGACCCGCCGACGCCACCCAGACCCTGGGCACGCTCACCTACCAGAACTCCTTCGTGGAGCTGGACTTCGGCGCCGGCGCGGTCGTCGGCAACGTCCTCATTCTCATCTCCGCGGTGTTCGCGGTGTTCTACCTGCGGGCCAACCGCACCGAGGGGAAGTGACCGACATGGCCGCTCACACTCCCACCGCGTCCCGGCGCCGCTGGGGCTCCACCGTCGCAGGTGTGATCGTCCTGGGCGTGATGCTCTTCCCGCTGTACTGGATGCTCAACACGGCACTCCAGCCCGAGTCCGGCCTGCTCCAGGTCGACCCGGTGCCGGGCAGCCTGGACCTTTCCGGGTTCTCCAAGGCCGTCACCGACCAGGGCGGTCACCTGCTCACCTCCCTGCTGGTCTCGTTCGGCGCCGTCGCCATCTGCCTGGCCATCTCCGCCCCGGCGGCCTACGGCCTGGCCCGGTTCGGCCTGCGCGGCTCGCGCACGATCGTCTTCGGCACCCTGATCACCCAGATGGTGCCGGGCATCGTCATCGCCAACGCCCTCTACAACTCGTACGTCGACCTGGGCCTGGTGAACTCCTACTTCGGCCTGATGCTCGCGGACGCCTCGCTCGGCATCCCGTTCTCCATCGTCCTCATGCGCTCCTTCATGGTGTCCATCCCGGGCGAGGTCATCGAGGCCGCCGAGATCGACGGCGCCGGTCCGGTACGGGTCTTCCTGCGGGTGGTGCTCCCGATGAGCCGCAACTCGCTGATCACCTCCGGCCTGTTCGCGTTCCTGTTCTCGTGGAGCGACTTCATGTTCGCGCTCACCCTGAACACCACCGACGACGTCAAGCCGATCACGCTCGGCATCTACCAGTACATCGGCGCCCACGTCGGCGACTGGGGCGCGGTCATGGCCGCGTCCGTGCTCTCCGCCGTGCCGGCCGCGATCCTGCTCGTCCTCGCCCAGAAGTACATCGCCGCCGGCATCACCGGGGGCTCCGTCAAGTGATCCCCACCGCACAAACCGAGATGGACCGACACGCATGAGCGACTTCCCCCGTTTCCCGCCCGGCTTCGTCTTCGGCGCCGCGACCGCCTCGTACCAGATCGAGGGCGCGGCGTACGAGGACGGCCGCGGCCCGTCGATCTGGGACACCTACAGCCACACCCCCGGCCTGGTCGCGAACGGCGACACCGGTGACGTCGCCTGCGACCACTACCACCGCTACCCCGAGGACGTGGCCCTGCTGCGCGACCTCGGCGTCGGCTCGTACCGCTTCTCGATCGCCTGGCCGCGCGTCGTGCCCGACGGCACCGGCCCGGTGAACCCCAAGGGCCTGGACTTCTACTCCCGCCTGGTCGACGAACTCCTCGCCGCCGGCATCGAGCCCGCCGCCACCCTCTACCACTGGGACCTCCCGCAGGCCCTGGAGGACCGGGGCGGCTGGCGGGTGCGGGAGACCGCCGAGCGGTTCGCCGAGTACGCGGCCGTCGTCGCCGAGCGCCTGGGCGACCGGGTGCCCCGCTGGATCACCCTCAACGAGCCGTGGTGCAGCGCCTTCCTCGGCTACTCCGTCGGCCGCCACGCCCCGGGCGCCCGCGAAGGCCGGGGCGCCCTGGCCGCCGCCCACCACCTCCTGGTCGGCCACGGACTGGCGGTCCAGGCGCTGCGGGCGGCCGGGGTCCGCGAGGTCGGCATCACCCTCAACCTCGACCACCACCTGCCCGCCACCGACTCCGCCGCCGACCGTGAGGCCGTCGTACGCGCCGACACCCTGCACAACCTGGTGTGGACGGAGCCGATCCTCGCCGGGCGCTACCCGGACACCGAGGAGGACACCTGGGGCGAGCTGATCACCGCGCAGGACTTCCGCCGCGACGGCGACCTGGAGCTGATCCGTCAGCCGCTGGACTTCCTCGGCGTCAACTACTACCGCCCGATCGTCGTCGCCGACGCCCCGTACCGCGAGGGCGACCCCGCCCTGCGCGTGGCGACCGACAACCGTTACGCCGAGACGTCGATGCCCGGCGTCCGGCACACCGCGATGGGCTGGCCGGTGGCCCCGGACACCTTCACCGATCTCCTGGTGGACCTGAAGGAGCAGTACGGCGACGCCCTGCCTCCGGTCCACATCACCGAGAACGGCTCCTCCGAGGACGACGAGGTGAGCGCGGACGGCGCCGTGCACGACACCGACCGGGTGGCCTACCTGCGCGACCACCTCACCGCGCTGCGGGCCGCCATCGACGCGGGCGTGGACGTGCGCGGCTACTACGTGTGGTCGCTGCTCGACAACTTCGAGTGGGCCTTCGGCTACGACAAGCGCTTCGGCATCGTCCGGGTCGACTACGACACGCAGGAGCGCACCCCGAAGGACAGCTACCACTGGTACCGGCGCATGATCGCCGCCCAGCGGCCCTGACGGACCGGCCGCCCTAGGCGGCGCCTTCGCAGCCGTCGAAGGCGCCGCCGACGCCCGGTTCCGGCCGTGCCGTGAGCGGCAGGACGACGGGGGAGCCAGCGTCCGCCGCCCCGGCGGTGGCGACGGGCTTGCGCAGCAGGAGCAGGGCCGCGTCGTCGTGCAGCCGGCCGCCCACGTGGTCCAGCAGTTCCTGGTGCAGCGCGGCGAGCGTGCGGGCCGGCTCGTCGCACAGATGCCGGGCCAGGCCCTCGGCCAGCGGGTAGAACTCACGGCCGGCGTCGCGGGCCTCCGTGACCCCGTCGGTGTAGAACAGCAGCTGGTCCCCCTCGGTGAAGGACACCACCTGAAGGCCGGGGGACTCGCCCGACAGGGCACGCAGCCCCAGGGGCGGCGCCGGGCTGACGGGGTCCACCGGTATCACCTCGGCGCCGCGGACCAGCAGCGGGGGAGCGTGTCCGCAGTTGACCATCTCCAGCCGCCCCGGCTCCGGGTAGCCGGCGACCACGGCGGTGACGAAGTCGTCGTGGCCGAGGTTGCGGGCCAGGCTCCGTTCGATCCGGCAGACGACGTCCAGCAGATCGGGCTCGTCGTAGGCGGCCTCCCGGAAGACACCGAGCACCAGGGCGGCCGTCCCCACGGCCGGCAGTCCCTTGCCGCGCACATCGCCGACGATCATCCTGACCCCGTACGGAGTGGGGATGAGGGCGTAGAGGTCACCGCCGATCCGGGCCTCCGCCGCGGCGGCGCTGTAGTGGACCGCCGTCTGGAACGGGCCGACGGTCTCCGGGACCGGCTTGAGCAGGGCGTGCTGGGCGGTCTCCGCGACGGAGCGGACGGCGGCGAGCACCCGCTCGCGGCGTTCCCGCAGGGCGCTGGCGAGCGTGCCGGCCAGGGCGACGGTCACCAGCGCGGCGAGTACGACGGCCAGCTCCGAGGCCGCCATGCCGTGCCGGGCGCCGATCGCCGCGCCGAGGAGGGAAGCGAGGAGCCCCACCCCGAGGACCCCGGCCGGCCGGCTGGTGGCCGCCGCCAGCGCCGGTCCGGCGGCAAGCAGCGGCAGCCAGACCTTGCCCGTTCCGCCGACGAGGTCGACGAACACGACCAGGAAGACGATCAGTACGGAGAGTGCCGGCGTGCCGGCGGCCCAGTGCGCGACGGCCCGTGCCCGGGGCGACCATGTGTGGCGGGCCCCCCGCTTGTACTGCCGTATCGGCCAGTGGTCGCGTCCATGCTGACGGGCGTGACTCATGTGTCGTCCGCTGTCCTCACCTTTGCGCGGCACGCGCGCGTCCGTAATGTCTGACTTAAACAGGAAAGATGATCGTCGCGAACGTCACAAGGGTGCGCTTTTCAGATAGTGAGCGACAGGCCCCGGGTCACCCGCCCGGCCGCGGGCAGGAGGCGCTCGCGGACCTCGTCGAGCCGGTGCAGCCGGTCCTTGCGCATGGACACGCCGAGCGAGCCCAGGGTGTTTCCGCTGTAGACCGGCACCGCGACACAGACGGTGCCCAGGGAGTACTCCTCCAGGTCGGTGACGGCCGGCGCCAGGGTGCTGCTCTCCAGCCGGCGGATCAGCTCCGGGGCCGTGGTGATCGTCCGCGGGGTGAGGTCGTTGAGGGGGTGCCGGGAGAGGTACTCCTTGCGGGCCTCGTCGTCGAGCTCCCGGAGCACCGACTTGCCCAGCGCGGTGGCGTGCCCGGCGTCCTCGAACCCCACCCAGAGTTCGGCCCGCGGGGTGCGGGGGCTGTCGACGATCTCGGCGACGCGGATCTCGCCGTCCTCGTAGAAGGTGAGGTAGGCGGCGGTGGACAGCTCGTCCCGGAGCGCGGCGAGCGCCGGCCTGACCCGGCTGAGCAGCGCCTGCTCCCGGCTCGCCGTGGGCAGGGCCCGGAACCGGTCGCCCAGGACGAATCCGCCGTCGTCCAGCTTGCGCAGATACCCGTCGTGCACCAGCGTGCGCAGCAGGTGGTAGGCCGTGGCCAGGGGCAGCCCCGTCTCCCGTGCCAGCTGTTTCGCCGGCGCGCCGTTCTGATGGGCGCTCGCCGCCTCCAGCAGCCGGAAGGCACGCTGCACGGAGGTGATGAGCGTCGGGCCCGCACCCATGCGACCAGCCTGCGCCAGACACCCGCCACAGGCAAGTAAAGCCCTCGCTCCGCCTGACGGAACGAGGGCTCCACCGAGCGGTTCCCGCCGGCCGGCGAGTCGGGCTCAGCCACTCATGGTGCCGGGACCTCGTCCACGAAGGACGTGCCGGCGTTCCGGTACGTGTCGATCCTCGCGGTCACCTGGGCCGGGGTGAGTACCTGGTCCTTGACGTGCAGGACGTAGTCGACCTGCTGGTCGTAGGCGCGGGGGGCGGTCGACGTCTGGCCTTCGAGGTCGATCAGCCACTGGTTGAAGTTGATCGACATCGGGCGCTCCGGCAGGTACGCGGCGTCGTGCGTGCCGAAGTGCCGGCCGTCGACGTAGTAGGTGATGGCGTTGTCGTCGATGGTCACCACCAGGTCGTGCCAGCCGGCGAAGCTCTGCCGGCTCTCGCTGTGCTGGTTGACGGCCTGCCAGGGGTCCGGGTTGTAGGTCTCCCAGGAGGTCGTGTAGAGGATGTTGGACGGTTCGCCCCAGCCGCCGTTGGGCAGGTACTCGAAGTCGTACTCGGCGTAGTCGTCGGCCATCGGGGCCTTGAGGTCGTTGATGGTGAAGAAGGTCTGGACGACGCGGTCGCCGTCGGGACCGTACTTCGGGGTGTCGGAGAACCGCACGCGGGCCGCGTAGGTGCCGTTTCTGAACTTCGTGCTCTTGGTGAGGACTTCGGTGTGCCTGGTGGAGGCGCCGGTGCCCGCGGTGGAGGTCTCCAGGTTCATCACCGAGTTGCCGCCCGAGGCGCTGAACGTGACCTTGGACGGGTCCCAGGTCGCGCCGGGCACACCGGGGCCGCCGGAGTCGGACCGCACGCTCCAGCCGTGCGCGGAGATCGCCGGGTCGGTGTGCGAGGTGTAGTCGAAGTCGTCGAACAGGGTCTGGCCGCCGTCGCCCGGCGGGTCCGTGGGGTCGGTCGGATCGGTGGGGTCGTTGCCCTCGGGAGCCGTGCCCCACACCGTGGCACCGGCGAGCTGGGCGGTGACCTTGTTCCAGTCGGCGTATGAGGTCCGGGCGCCGTCGAAGGAGTAGTCGTCGCTCTGCCTGAGCGTCTGCCAGGTGGACCGGTAGAAGCGCAGTTGCATGTCCCCGGTGTCGGCGCCGGGAGCCAGTGACCCGGCGGACGGGGTGAACCCGACCTCCAGGTAGCGGTCGGCGGTCGCGGTGGGGTGGGCGAGCGTCCCGAACGTGCCGGTGACGGCGGAGCAGCCCTTGACCGCCCAGGAACAGGCGAAGCGGTACGAGGCGTCCGGGGAGTCGGCCTTGAAGTAGTAGCGGACCTTCACCTGGCTCAACTGCACGGTCGTGGAACCGGTGTTGCGGACCTTGAACCAGGGTTCGCTTTGGTCGGCGGTGGCCCCGCCCGCGCTGGTGCGGTACTGCACGGTGACGGCGCCGTCCGCGGCGGCGGCGGTGGCGGGGAGGCCGGCCAGGGCGGCGCTGCCGAGCAGTGCGGTCAGCGCGAGTGCCGCGCGGGTGCGGCGGCCGGTGGGACGAGTACTCATCCGTGTCCTTTCGCGGTGGGGGTGGCGCACGGTGGATCGTCTGTGCGGTAGGGCGTGGAGCTCACGGAGGCGGCCCGGCCCGTCGTCGGGTTGACCAGTTGCCGCCAGGGCCTTACCAGTCGATGTCGAGAGAAGGTGGCATAGACCAATGTGGGCGTCAACCCTCCGCGCGGATGTTCCAGGGCGGACTCCCTTGCGGAGCGGACCAGTTATGGTCGAGGCCGTACCAGTGATCCGACGGCCGCACGGCCCGCCACGCCGCCCGACGACGAACGGGAGCCCCGTATGGAGATCGACCGCGCCGCCTCGGGTGCCGTGCTCAAGCGCGAACGGGTCCGCGACGCGATCCTCGAGCTGATCGAGGCCCGGCGTCCCGGCGACGCCATCCCCTCGGAACGCAGTCTGTGCGCCCGGCTCGGCGTGTCCCGGCCCACGTTGCGCGCGGCCGTGGACGAACTCGTGGTCGCGGGGCTGCTGGTGCGCGAGCACGGCCGCGGCATGTTCGTCGCCGCCGAGAAGATCACCCAGGAACTGGTCTCCGAGCGGGGCTCCTTCGCCGTACCGCGGGCCGGCGGGGTGTGGACCAGCCGGGTCCTGGAGTTCCGTACCCTGCCGGCCGGCGCCCGGGTGGGCCGCAGGCTGCGCGTCTCGCCCGCGGCACGCATCCGTTACGTGGCCCGTCTGCGGCTGGTCGACGGCTCACCCATGGCCATCGAGCACCTGCACATCCCGGCGGACCTGGTGCCGGGTCTGACGGAGGGGGAACTGGAACGGGGCGATCTGTACGAGCACTTCCGCGACCGGCACGGTGTGCGGGTCGCGGAGGCGGTGCAGTCCATCGAGCCCACCGTCGTGACCCGCGCGGAGGCGGACCTGCTCGACGTGCCCGAGTTGTCACCGGCCCTGCTGTTCGAGCGCCTCACCACCGACACCGGCGACCGTCCCGTCGAGTACGTCCACTCCCTCTACCGGGGCGACCGCTACCGCATCGTCTCCCGGCTCGCGCTCGGCCCGGCCCCCGCGCGGCCCAAGCCGCCCGAGGGGCACCATCCGGGCATCCCGCCGGGCGACTTCACCTCCGGCGCTCCCGTCACCTTCTCGACCCGGGGCGTGGTGCAGAACGGCGGCTGACCGCCGTCCCGGCACACCGGACTCCCCAACCGTTGACAGGTCCATACCAGGGCGAGATTCTGAGAGCGCTCTCAGAACGACTCCCCCACAGTCGAACGGAGAAGGAGCATGCTGCGCACACTCAAACGCCGGGCCATGGCGGTGGGGTTGGGCATCGCCACGGTGCTCGGCGGCTCACTGCTCGCCACCGGAGTGCCGGCATCCGCCCACGCCGCCGCGGTCCCGGACACCATCCCCCTGAAGATCACCAACAACTCGGGCCGCGGCGAGCAGGTGTACGTCTACAACCTCGGCACCCAGCTGTCGACCGGCAGACAGGGCTGGGCCGACGCGAGCGGCACCTTCCACCCCTGGCCCGCGGGCGGCAACCCGCCCACCCCCGCGCCCGACGCCTCGATAGCGGGCCCGGCGGCAGGACAGTCCACGACCATCCGCGTCCCCAAGTTCTCCGGCCGCATCTACTTCTCCTACGGCCGGAAACTCGTCTTCAAGCTGACCACCGGCGGCCTGGTGCAGCCCGCCGTGCAGAACCCGACGGACCCCAACCGCGACATCCTCTTCAACTGGTCCGAGTACACCCTCAACGACTCGGGCCTGTGGCTCAACAGCACCCAGGTGGACATGTTCTCCGCCCCCTACTCGGTGGGGGTACGGCGCGCCGACGGCAGCACGACGAGCACCGGCAGGCTCAGGCCCGGAGGCTACAACGCGGTCCTCAACACGCTCAGGGGACAGTCCGGAGGCTGGGCCGGCCTGATCCAGACCCGCTCCGACGGCACCGTGCTGCGCGCCCTGTCCCCGCTGTACGGACTGGAGACGGGCGCCCTGCCGGCGTCGGTCATGGACGACTACATCAACCGGGTCTGGCAGAAGTACTCCGGCTCCACCCTGACGGTCACACCCTTCACCGACCAGCCGGGCATCAAGTACCACGGCCGGGTCTCCGGTGGCGTCATGAACTTCACCAACGGCGCGGGAGCCGTCGTCACCAGCTTCCAGAAGCCGGACGCCTCCTCCGTCTTCGGCTGCCACAGGAGGCTCGACGCCCCCAACGACCAGGTGCGCGGCCCCATTTCCCGCACCCTGTGCGCCGGATTCAACCGCTCCACGCTCCTGACCAACCCCAACCAGCCCGACTCCGGCTCCGGCGGCTTCTACCAGGACTCCGTCACCAACCACTACGCCCGCGCCGTCCACGCGCAGATGGCCGACGGCAAGGCGTACGCCTTCGCCTTCGACGACGTGGGCAACCACGAGTCGCTCGTCCACGACGGCAACCCGAGCCAGGCCTCCCTCACCCTCGACCCCTTCGACTGACCGGGCCGGCGGCGGCGCGCGGACCGGACGCGCCGCCACCGGACCACCGAAGGACGGCGGTCAGCGCGGCGGTACGGGCCGTACGGCCAGGACGGCGATGTCGTCGTCGCTGTCGGCGCCCAGCCCGATGAGCAACTCGTCGCAGAGCACGTCGAGCGGTTCCCGGGCCAGCGCCGACGCATGCCGGCGGAGCCGCTCCATGGCATCGTCCAGATGCTCCTCGCGGCGCTCGATGAGGCCGTCGGTGTAGAGCAGCACCGTCGAGTGCGCCGGAACCGCGTTCCGGCCCTGGGGCCGGGGCACATCGGGATCCACCCCGAGCAGCAGCCCCGAGCCGTCCTCCAGATAGCGGGTGCGGCCGTCCTCGTGGATGAGCAGCGGCGGCAGATGGCCCGCGGAGGAGTGCAGCAGGTTCCAGGGACCGTTCTCGGCGCCCTTGACCAGGCCGTAGATGCAGGTGGCGGTGGCCTCGCGGTACAGGCTGTGGTTCGCCATGTCGAGGCGGTGCAGCACGGTCTCGGGCGGCTCCTGACGGTCCACGGCGATGCCGCGCAGCATGCTGCGCAGCTGGCTCATGGCGATCGCCGCGTCCAGGTTGTGCCCGGTGACGTCACCGATGACCAGCGCGATGTCGCCGTCGGGCAGGACGAAGCTGTCGTACCAGTCGCCGCCGACCTGGGCGGTGGCGGAGGAGGCCGCGTAGCGGGCGGCGAGCTGCAGGTTCCCGGCGTCGGGCAGCCTGGGCAGCAGCGAACGCTGGAGGCGTTCGGCGATGTTGCGCGTCTCCTGGTAGAGACGGAGGTTGTCCACCCCCAGGGCGAGATTGCGCACCAGGTCGTCGACCAGCGGCAGATCCTCCTCGGCGAACGGCGCGTCCCGTCCGCGGCGGGCCAGGGTGAGGGCGCCGATGATCTGCCTGCGGGCCCGCAGCGGGGTGACGACCACGCTGTTCGCGCCCATGGTCCGCAACAGCCCCAGGTGGTGGGCGTCGAAGGGGCCCGCGGCCTCGCTGGGTGCCGGGGGCTCGGTGAGCAGCAGCGGGCCCGCCCCGCGCAGCGCACGGGCCAGCGGACCCCGGTCGGCGTCGGACACCGGAGGGAGCACGCCCTGGTACTCCTCGGGCCAGGGACCGCGGGACGAGCGGTAGACGATGGAGACCCGCTCCACCTGGGCTTCCTCCGTGAACAGGTCCACCACGCACCAGTCGGCCAGCCGCTCGGTGAGGATGCGGCCCACCTGCTCCAGGCCCTCGTCCAGATGCGGTGCGTTGCTCAGCGCGGCCGCGGTGTCGGCCAGCAGCGACAGCCGCTCCAGCGTGGGCAGGTACGACTCCCGGCCGGTGTCCGCGGCGGCGGCCGGCGGCAGCCGGTCCGGCACTCGCAGTGCCACGGACGGCCGGACAACGCCGGGCGGGTGGGCCGAGGGGGCGGGCACGGCGGCCCGCGGGGCGAGCTGGGCGACGAAGACGGTGCGGCCGTCGGCCGTCTCCTGCGGCTGGATGAACAGCCGTACGGGAACCAGCCGGCCGTCGTGGTGCAGCGCGGGCAGCGGCACCGAGCGGCCCAGGATCCGGGGCTGCCCGCTGAGCAGCAGGGACGTGAACGCCGCGATGTGACGGCGGCGGAGGTGCTCAGGGATGAGCGTGGTGAGCGGACGCCCGACGAGGTCGTCCGCGTGCCAGCCGAGCAGGTCCGCCGCCGGCCCGTTCGCCGCGATGATCAGGTTCCGCTCGTCGGCGGCGATCGTCGGAGTCCTGCTCGCCTGCACCTGCCCGGCGTCCCACGCCACCAGTTCCGAGGGACTGGTGCCCGGCTCCCCGGGCATCACCGTCCACGCCGTGGGGTGCGCCCCCGCAAGCTGTCCGACGATCTGGTCGAACAGCCACTGGTGGAAGAGGCGCTGCCGCGGCAGCGCCGGGAGCGTCAGCAGGCGCTCCTCACGGGCGCCCTCCTCGGCCAGGTCGAGCACCGCGCGCAGGGTCTGCACCGACGGCTCGGCGTCCGGCGGCACCGACAGGGGCAGTGAGCGGATCGCCTGCCCGGAGGGCTCCCGCCGCAGCGCGGCCGTCACGGACGCGGTGATCAGCTGGCTCATGTCCAGCGCGACGGCCAGGTCCTCCGGGGGCACACCGGGATCGTGGCCGGCGGCGGCGGCCAGGGCCACCTCGCGCAGCAGGGTGTGCCGGTGCTGCTGAGACGCCGCGTAGAGCGCCGCCGGCACGTCGAGCAGCGTCACCGTCGTTCCCGGGACGGAGGGTGCCGCGGCGGGCTCCCAGTCGTCCGGGTGCCGGGGCGGTCCCTCCGGCCGCAGCTCGAACCACACCGTCTTGCCTCCGGCACCGGTGTCGACGCCCCGCCGGGACGACAGCCCGGCGACCAGCGGCAGACCCTGTCCCGTACCGGCGTAGGGCGGGCATTCGTGCGGCACGAGCCCGCGGTCCGGCCGACGGTCGCCGACCCGCACATGGACCGTGCCGTCGTCGACGCGGGCCGTCACCTCGGCCTCGGTGCGGGCGTGCAGGACGACGTTGGTGACCAGCTCACTGACCAGCAGCTGAGCCGTGTCCACCAGGTCCGGTGCGGCGCCGTCGAGGGCGGCCCGCACGAACCGCCGGGCCTCCGCCACGCTCTTCGGTGCCGGAGGGAACCGACGCGACGGTGTCCCGCGGGCATCGAGGTCGGCCATGACCTCAGTCTGCCTCACCGGCCCCGGCCGCGACCCGGCCGACACGGTGGAACCCCGCCGGACGTCCTCCCGGGCAGATCCCGAGCGGGTCCCGGTCGATCACCGTGACCGGCGGGCCCCATAAGGTGCCTCCATGTCTGCCACGTTGAACGCGGGGAGAACCCGCGCCGCGCTGCGCACGTCGGCGCGCGTCTCCGGTGAGCTGCTGCTGGTCCTGGTGGCGGCGGCGGTGGTGCTGTGGGTGCTGGGCCGGATGTGGTCGGTGGTCTGGCCGCTGATAGTCGGTCTCCTCCTCACCACGCTCACCTGGCCCCCGACCCGTTTCCTGCGCCGGCGCGGCCTGGCCCCCGCGCTCGCCGCTTCCCTGGTGACC
The DNA here is from genome assembly GCF_001905725.1 of Streptomyces sp. CB02400. Classification (GTDB taxonomy): domain Bacteria; phylum Actinomycetota; class Actinomycetes; order Streptomycetales; family Streptomycetaceae; genus Streptomyces; species Streptomyces atrovirens. The sequence goes on along the minus strand of NZ_LIWB01000007.1, from coordinate 247,623 downwards.
GTGCTGTTCCTGCTGGTGGCCGCGGGCACCGCGGCGCTGATCGCGGTGCCCGTGGCGTCGGAGGCCGGCGAGCTGACCGACGGTGTCGTCGAGGGCGTCCAGAGGCTGCGCGAATGGGCCGCAGGGCCGCCGCTGAACATCGACGACGCCCAGATCGCCGGTGCCTTCGACACCGCGACCGCCCGCATCCAGGACAGCGCCGGGGCCATCGCCACCACCGCCGTCACCGGCGTGAGCACCGTCTTCAGCGGTGTGGTCACGGCCGTCCTCGCGCTCTTCCTGATGTTCTTCTTCCTCAAGGACGGCCCGCGCTTCCTGCCGTGGCTCGGCCGGCAGCTCCCCGGCCGGCTCGCCACGGACGTGCCAGCCGTCGCCGAGCGGTGCTGGCTCACCCTGGGCTCGTTCGTACGGTCCCAGGCGCTCGTCGGCCTGATCGACGCCGTACTGATCGGCCTGGGCCTGTGGATCCTGGACGTCCCCCTGGTGCTGCCGCTGTCGGTGCTGACCTTCGTGTCCGCGTTCGTGCCCATCGTGGGCGCCCTGTTCGCCGGCTTCGTCGCGGTGCTGATCGCGCTGGTGTCCAACGGCCTGACGGACGCGCTGCTCGTGCTGGCCGTCATCGTCGTGGTGCAGCAGCTCGAGGGCAACGTGTTCCAGCCCATGATCCAGAGCCGCGGTCTCGGACTGCACGCGGCGGTCGTCCTGCTGGCGGTGACGCTCGGCGGCAGTCTCTCCGGCATCGTCGGCAGCCTGCTCGCCGTACCGGTGGCCGCGCTGGTCGCGGTCGTCTGGAACTATCTGCGCGAGCAGCTCTCCGACCCGACGCCCGCACCGCGGGCCGACGGCTCGTCCACCTGACCGGCACGCCCACCTTCCGCATCGACAGGAGGCCCCCGTGACGTACGACCTCACCGCACTGCGCGCCCGGATTCCCGCACTGGCCGCCGGCACCGCGCACTTCGACGGCCCCGGCGGCACCCAGATGCCGCTGCCCGTCATCGAGGCGATCGCCGCCACGCTGTCCCGGCCGCTCTCGATCCGCGGCGACGGCCTGCCCGGCGAGCGCAACGCCGAGACCGTCGTCGTCGAGGCCCGGCGCGCCATGGCCGACCTCCTGGGCGCCGACCCGGCGGGCATCGTCTTCGGCCGCAGCGCCACCCAGCTCACCTACGACTTCTCCCGCACCCTCGCCGCGACCTGGTCACCGGGCGACGAGGTGGTCGTCACCCGGCTGGACCACGACGCCAACATCCGCCCCTGGGTGCAGGCGGCCGAGCGGACCGGCAGCACCGTCCGCCGGGCCGACTTCGACCCGGCCACCGGCGAACTGACCGCCGACGACATCCGCGCCCAACTCTCCGACCGCACCCGGCTGGTGGCCGTCACCGCGGCCTCCAACCTGATCGGCACGATGCCCCCGATCGCCGAGATCGCGCGGATCACGCACGAGGCGGGCGCCCTGCTGTACGTCGACGGCGTGCACTACGCCGCACACGCCCCGGCCGACATCGAGGCGCTCGGCGCGGACTTCCTCGTCTGCTCCCCGTACAAGTTCCTCGGCCCCCACCACGGCGTCCTGGCCGCCCGCCCCGAACTCCTGGAGACACTGCGCCCGGACAAACTGCTGCCCTCCACGGACGCGGTGCCCGAGCGCTTCGAACTGGGCACGCTGCCCTACGAGTTCCTCGCGGGCACCCGTGCGGCGGTCGACTTCCTGGCCGGGCTGGGCGCCGGGCCGGGCGGCAGCCGCCGTGAACGGCTCGCCTCGGCGTTCGAGGGGATCGAGGAACACGAGGGCGTCCTGCGCGACCGGCTGGAGAAGGGGCTGGCGGCCCTGGAGCAGGTCACCGTCCACTCCCGGGCGGCCCGGCGCACACCGACCCTGCTGCTCACCCTCGACGGCCACCGCACCGAGGACGCCTACCGTTTCCTCGCCGACCGCGGCGTCCACGCGCCCTCCGGCAGCTTCTACGCGTTGGAGGCGTCCCGCCGCCTCGGCCTCGGCGACACCGGCGGCCTCCGCGTCGGCCTGGCCCCCTACACCAGCGGCGAGGACGTCGACCGGCTGCTGACGGGCCTGTCCGACTTCCTGGAGCGGAGGACGGACGCACATGGGTGAGGACGGCGGCCTCACCTACGGCCCCCGCGGTGCCACCGCCCCGCAGGTCCCGGTCTGGCCGGAGTCCCCGCCCGGGTTCCGCCGGTTCGAGAGGACCGTGACGATCGGACGGGGAGAGGACGCCTGGAACGCCGCCGGCGAGGCGGTGCTGCGGTGGGAGGTCAAACGGCGCAGCGGCTTCGCCGTCGCCCCGGCCGACGGGGGCGGTACCGGCGCGCGTGAGCGCGGGCGGTACACCGTCACGGCGGGCTTCGGCCGGTGCGTCGTACGGGAACCGGTCGAGGTCGTCGCCGTGGTGGAGACCGGGGACCGGTGCGGTTTCGCCTACGGCACCCGCCGGGGCCACCCGGTCAGCGGCGAAGAGGCCTTCATCGTGCACCGGGACGACGACGGCCGGGTCCTGCTGACCCTGCGCTCCCTGACCCGGGCGGCGCCGACGGGCCCCTGGCGCCCGCTCTTCCCCGTTCTCCTGCTGGCACAGCTCCACGTCCGCAGGCGCTACCTCCGTGTCCTGCGGGACGCGGAGGTCAGGAGTACAGGGCCGCGATCTCGTCCGCGTACGCCTCCTGCGCCGCCCGCCGTTTGACCTTCAGCGAGGGGGTCAGCAGTCCGTTCTCCTCGGTGAACTCGCCCTCGACCAGGGTGAAGGCGCGGATGGACTCCGCGCGGGAGACGGCCTCGTTGGCGTAGTCGACGGCCTTCTGCACGTCGGCGCGCATCCGGGGGTCGCGGACGACCTCGGACATCGGGGTGCCGGCGGGCAGCTTGCGCACCGCCAGCCAGTGGGCGACCGTCTCGGGGTCGAGGGTGATCAGCGCGGCCACGAAGGGCCGGTTGTCGCCGACGACGAGGCACTGGCCGACGGGCGGGCGGCTGCGCAGCCGGTCCTCCAGGACGGCCGGGGAGACGTTCTTGCCCCCGGAGGTGACGAGGATGTCCTTCTTGCGGCCCGTGATGGTCAGATAGCCGTCCTCGTCGAGGGAGCCGAGGTCGCCGGTGGCGAACCAGCCGTCGTCGAGCGCCTCGTCGGTGGCGGCCGGATTGTTCCAGTACGACCCGAAGACGATGCCGCCCTTGACGCGTACCTCGCCGTCGCCGGCGATGCGGACCGCGGTGCCGGGGACCGGGAGTCCGACGGTGCCGGGGCGGGGGCCCAGCGGCGGGACGACGGTGGCGGCGGCGGTGGTCTCGGTCAGGCCGTAGCCCTCGTAGACCATGATCCCGGCCGCGTAGAAGAAGAGGTTGAGGTCCCGCTCCAGCGGGGAGCCGCCGCTGATGGCGTAGCGCACCCGCCCGCCGAGTTCCTTGCGGACCCGGCGGTAGACCAGCAGGTCGTACAGCGCCCACGCGGCGTACAGCATCGGGCCGGGACCCTTGCCGCGCCCCAGGAACTTGTCGAGGTGGGCCTCGCCGAAGCGGACGGCGACGCGGTGGGCGCGTTCGAAGGAGGCGCCCCGGCCGATCTTCTCGGCGGTGGCCCGGCCGGTGTCGTGGATCTTCTCGAAGAGGTAGGGCACACCGACCAGGAACGTCGGGCGGAACGCCCTGAGCGCGGGCCGGAGTTCGTCGGGCTTGATGCTCGGGCAGTGGCCGGTCTCGATACGGGCGAGCAGGCAGGCGATCTGGATGGTGCGGCCGAGGATGTGGGCGAGCGGGAGGAAGAGCAGGGTCGAGGCGATCTGGCCGGTGACCTCCTTGAAGACGGGGTGCAGCAGCTCGACCGTGTTGGCGGCCTCGGCGTACAGGTTGGCGTGGGTGAGGACGCAGCCCTTGGGGCGTCCGGTGGTGCCGGAGGTGTAGCAGACGGTCGCGACGGTGTCGGGGGTCAGGGCCGTACGGCGCTCGGTGACCTCCTCGTCGGGGACGTCCAGGCCGAGCGCGGTGAGTTCGGCGAGGGCGTCCGCGTCCAGTTCCCACACGCGCGGGGGTTCCGGGTGGTCGGCGGTGCCGGCGGCGACGGCGGCCGTGTTCTGCGCGGTCTCCGTGACGACGTACCGGGCGCCGGAGTCACGGACGATCCACTCCACCTGCTCCGCCGAGGAGGTGGGGTAGACCGGCACGACCCGGCCCCCTGCGGACCAGATCGCGAAGTCCAGGACCGTCCACTCGTAGCGCGTACGGGACATCACGGCGACCCGGTCGCCCGGTTCCAGTCCGGCGGCGATCAGCCCCTTGGCCACGGCGGTGACCTCCCGGGCGAAGGCCGCCGCCGTCACCGGGCGCCAGGTGCCGTGCTCCTCGCGCCGCAGCACCACCGCGTCGGGGGCCTCGACCGCGTTGGTGAACGGGATGTCGGCCGTGCTGCCGGTGGTCCGCCGCGGGGCCAGAGCCGCCGTACGGGCCTCACGCACGACACCGTGTTCGTCCCTGACGGTCTCGGCTCCGGTCCGGCTCGTCGGACCCGTGCGTCGTGTCGCCCGTTTCAGATCCCTGCGTACGCCCATGACGGCTCCCGGTCGCGGCTGATGCTCTCGTGCTGGTGCTGCCGTACTTACTTACTCCGGAGTCAACTTACCCGCGCGTAGGAATCAGTCAATGGGCGGGGGTCAGTCCAGTCGGTTCGCCGCGCGGATCGCCTTCGCCAGCCCGCGGATGTCCTCGTCCTCCGTCCGGTCCGCCAAGTCACCCGCACGCTGGGAGAGTTCACCGAGACCGGGGGCGCCCGGCAGCGCGCTGTAGCGGTGGTCGAAGGAGCGCAGGGCGTCGGCGAAGTAGGCCGCGGTCGCGGTGACCGTCAGACCGCGCCGCGCGCTCCACACGGAGTCGGCGAGCCCGTCGGCCTCAAGGTCGCCCGTCTCCTCGTGAGGGGTGCGGCTGTCGGGGTCGAGCCAGCGCACGGTCGCCGTGGCGAGGTGCCCGTCGGCCCCGGGCCGGATGCGTACGGCGTACAAGGCGGTCACGGTGTGGCCGGGGCCGACCTCGCCGCCGTCCACGCGGTCGTCACGGAAGTCCTCGTCGGCGACCCGCCGGTTGTCGTAGCCGACGAGCCGGAACTCGGCGACCGTCTCCGGGGCGAAGGCGACCTGCGCCTTGGCGTCACGGGCCGTCAGCTCGATGTTGCGGGGCAGCTGCTCGCAGAACACCTCGCGGGCGTCCTCCTCGCCGGACACGTACACCGTGTGGCCGTCGCCCTTGTCGGCGAGCTTCTCCATGAGCGCGTCGCCGTAGTCGCTGCCGACACCGACACCGAACAGGGTGATGCCGTGCTCGCGGCGGGACTCCGCGATGCGTTCGAGGATCGCGTCGGCGTCCGTGTCACCGGTGTTGGCGAGGGCGTCCGAGACGAGCACGACCCGGTTGGTCGCGCCCTCGCGCAGCCCCTCGACGGCGGTCTCGTACCCGGTCTCCACACCCGCCCCGAGGTTGGTGGAGTCGGTCGGCTCCAGGCTGTCGACGGCGTCGTGCACCTCGCCCCGGTTGCCGCCGAGCCGGGTCATCGGCAGGACGGTCTCGGCCTCGTCGCTGAAGGTGACGACGGCCACCGAGTCGTCGTCGCGCAGCTGATCCGTCATGGTCGCGAGGGAGTCCTGCGCGAGGTCGAGGCGGCCCGGTTCCGCCATCGAACCCGAGATGTCGATGACGAACGTCAGGGCGGCGGGCGGGCGTTCACCGTCCGGATCGGCGGCCCTGGTGGCCAGGCCCACCCGGACCAGCGACCAGTCCTCCTCTTCGGTGCGGGCGCCGTCCACGGTGACCGTGAAGCCGTCGCCGCCGGGACGCTCGTAGTCCTGCCGGAAGCTGTTGACGAACTCCTCGGGACGGACGGTCGACGGATCGGGCAGCCGGCCCTCGGCGAGGGTGCGGCGGGCATAGCCGTACGAGGCGGTGTCGACGTCCAGCGCGAAGGTCGACAGGTGGTCGGGATCGGGGGCGACCTCGCGGGAGTCCTGCTCGCCCTCGTCCCGTTCACCGTCGTACCGCCCTCCCGAGCCCCGGTCGGGGGCGGGCAGCGGCGCCGATCCGTCGCCCCCGCGGTCGTAGGAGGCGTCGCTCGCCTTGGAGCCGCCGTCGCTCCCCGCGCCGCAGCCGCCCACCAGCAGACAGCTCGCCGCCGCGAGCGCGAGCAGCGCTCCGGCCGGCCGCCGTGTCCCGTGCCACTTCATCGTCCGTGTCCCCTCGGTCGGTTGACGTCGACTTCAGTGACTGTGACGGCGCGGCGGGCCGGAACGTGCGGTACGGAGCGTTGCAGGTGAGTCTCAAAGACGACACGGAGAGGGCCCGTCGAGACCGGTAGGTGATCTTCCGTTGACCTGCGGTCCCGCGTCCTCGCCGCCGGAACCGCGCCGGGCCTGGGCGAACGGCGCGACCACGGACGTTATGCCGGGTGGTAGTGCCTGCACCACCATCGTTCGGTCACTGGCTGCATGGGCGGCGGCCTCCGCGCCTCCTACCGTCGTTCAGGTACCGCGACGAACCACGCCCGGAAGGCGCCCCACCATGTCACTGACCCCGGCCGACGTCGCCGTCGGCCTCGACCATGTGCACAAGACGTACGGCGGTGAGCAGCCGGTCGTGGCGCTGGACGACGTGAGCGCCGTGTTCACGCGCGGCACGGCGACCGCCGTGATGGGACCGTCCGGATCGGGCAAGAGCACCCTGCTGCACTGCGCGGCCGGACTGGACCGGCCGGACTCGGGGACGGTACGGATCGGTGCCACCGATCTGTCGTCGATGTCCGAGAAGCGGCTGACCGAACTGCGCCGCAGCCGGATCGGTTTCGTGTTCCAGGCGTTCAACCTGGTGGGCGCGCTGAACGTGGAGCAGAACATCCTGCTGCCCTCGCGGCTGTCGGGCCACCGGCCCGATCCGGCGTGGGCCGCCGAGGTGATCGGGAGGGTCGGACTGGGCGGACGGCTGCGGCACCGGCCCGCGCAGCTCTCCGGCGGCCAGCAGCAGCGCGTCGCGATCGCCCGTGCGCTCGTCACCCGGCCCGAGGTGATCTTCTGCGACGAACCCACCGGAGCCCTGGACACCCGGACCGCCGCCGACGTCCTCGCCCTGCTGCGGTCGGTGGTCGACCAGTTCGGGCAGACCGTCGTCATGGTGACCCACGACCCGGTCGCCGCGTCCTGGGCCGACCGCGTGCTGGTCCTCGCCGACGGGCGGATCGTACGGGACATGGCACAGCCCGGCGCCGAGCGGATCGCCGGACACCTGGCACTGCTCGGCCGCCGGCAGCCCGTCGCGAGCCGGGAGGGCTGAACCGTGCTCCACCTGGCCGCGCGGATGGTGCGCTTCCGCAAAGGCGGCTTCGTCGCCACGTTCGTCGCGCTCGCCGCCGGCGTCGCCGTCCTGATGACCTGCGCCCTGCTCGTGGAGTCCGGATGGCGTTACAAGGGTCAGCCAGGGCGTTATGACGCCACGCTCGCCGTCGTCGCCGACCGGGACCTGCGGGTGGCCACGACGATGTTCGGCGAGACCGAGCACACCACCATCGCGCTTCCCGAACGCGGCAGCGTCCCCGAGGAGCTGACCGGCGAACTGGCCGAAGTGCCCGGTGTGGCACGCGCGGTGGGCGACCGTGCGATCCCGGTCACCACGACGGCGGCCCCGGACCTGCCGGTCACGGGGCACGGCTGGGCGAGCGCCGCCCTCGCCCCGTACCGGCCGGTGGCCGGCGAACCACCGCGCGCCGACGGGGAGATCGCCGTCGACACCCGGCTCGCCGACGGACGCAGGCTCGCCCCCGGCGACAGCATCGACGTCATCACCGGGGGAGAGAGCCGGCCGTACCGGGTGAGCGGCGTGGTCGAGACGGACGGCGCGCCGGGGGAGGGGGCGGCGCTGTTCTTCACCGACGCGCGGGCGGCCCGCCTCGACCCCCGCCCGGACCGCTTCGACGCCATCGGCGTCCTCACCGAACCGGACGCCGACCGCTCGGCCGTACTCGCCGGAGTGCGCCGGGTGGCGGACGGCGCGGACGCGACGACCTACACCGGCGACGAACGCGGACTGGCCGCCCAGCCCGAGGCCGCGGCCGCACGGGCCTTCACCCTCCAGGCCGGCGGCGCGTTCGGCGGTTACGCCGCGATGATCATCGTCTTCGCCGTCGCCGGGACCGTCGGCCTGTCGGTACGGCACCGGCGCCGCGACCTCGCCCTGCTGCGCGCCGTCGCGGCCACCCCGGGCCAGGTACGGCGGATGCTCCTCGCGGAGGTGGGCCTGATCGGCCTGGTCGCCGCCGCCGTGGGCGTCCCGGCCGGACTGCTCGCCACGCGGTACATCCGCGACGAACTGGTGTCCCGGGAGTTCGTGCCCGAGGACTTCACCGTCCGGGGCGGGCTGCTGTCCGCCGCGGCCGTGACCGTGGCCGTCGCCGCCGTGGCACTCCTGGCCGCCTGGATCGCCGCACTGCGCGTCACCCGGATCAAACCCACCGAGGCGCTCGGGGAAGCGGCCGTCGAGCGCGGCCCGGGCAGCAGGGCGCGTGTGGTGAGCGGCCTGGTGTGCCTCGCCGTCGCGGTGTCCCTGACCGGACTCACCGGCGCCACCGACGGCCAGACCGCGCTGGGTGCCGCGATGGGCATGCTCTACGCGTTCGTCCTCGGGGTCGCGCTCCTCGCCCCCTGGATCAACCAGGCCGCGGCCCGGTTCCTCGGGCCCGTGCTGCGGGCGGTGTGGGGCGACAGCGGCTACCTCGCCGCCGCGAACCTGCGGGCCAACGCGCGGGGCATGGTCGCCGTACTCACCGCGCTGGTGCTCTCCGTCGGCTTCGGCGGCACCGTCTGGTTCCTACAGGACAACCTGCAGCGGCAGACCGTCGTCCAGAGCCGCGACGGCATCCTCGCCCAGCACGCCCTGACCGGCGCCGCCGGCCTGCCCGCCTCCGCCACGGCCGAGGCCCGCCGCGTCCCCGGAGTGCTCGCCGCGACCGGGGTGCGCCGCACCTCGGTCGTCGTACCGGGCGAGCTCGAGGCACGGACCGTGGTCGCCCAGGGCATCGACCCGAAGGGGGTGGAACGGACGATGGACCTGAAGGTCCGGTCGGGCAGCCTCGCCGGGCTGCGCGAAGGCACCGTGGCCGTGTCCACCGCACAGGCGGACGCCGCCGGCTGGCACCTCGGGGACGAGGCCGGACTGTGGCTCGGCGACGGCACACCCGTCACCCTGCGCGTCGTCGCCCTGTACGAACGCGGCTGGGGCTTCGGTGACGTCACCCTCCACACGAAGACCCTCGCCGGGCACACCGTCACCGGACTCGACGACCAGGTGCTCATCCGCACGGCACCGGGCGCGGACGTCGGAGCCGCCCTGGCCGACCTGGCCGTCCGGTATCCGGCCGCCGCGGTGGTCGACGCCGACCGGCTCACCGGCGACATCGCCCAGGACCTGGCCGTCAGCGGCTGGCTGAACAAGCTGCTCATCACCGTCCTGGTCGGCTACGCGGTCCTGGCCGCCGCCAACACGCTCGTCATGGCCGCCCTGGCCCGGCCCAGGGAACTCGCCCTGCTGCGCCTGGTCGGCGTCACCCGCCGTCAGGTGAAGCGGATGGTGCACGCCGAACAGGCCGGCCTGCTGGGCGTGGCGCTCGTCATCGGCGGCGCGATCGCGGCCGTCACCCTGACCTCGGTCGTCAACGCCGTGGCCGGGCAGCGCGTGCCCCACGTTCCGGCCGCCGGCTGGGCCGTCGTCGTCGGCGGCACCGTCACCCTGGCGCTCGTCGCCACGGTGCTTCCCGTCGGCCGGCTCCTGCGCACCCCTCCGGTCGAGGGCATCGGCATCCGCGAGTGAGTACGCCGCGCCGGCCCCGGAGCGCTTCCGGTCCCGTACCACTGGGCGGATGGCCCGGCGGGCCCGGGACCCGGTGCCCTATCCTCCGCGCCTGGGAGGTGTGGGCGGTGGCGACTCACGACGGGGCGGCGGCCGGCCGGCCTGGGCGTTCAGGGGCCGTGCCGGCCCGCGCGCGGGCCGCGCTGGACGCCCTGGAACACCTCATCGGCGGAATGGGTACCGGCCTGCTGGCGCTGCTCGCGACGCTGTGGCTGGCCCTGACGGCGGTGGCCTGCCTGGCCGGTGTGGGCCTGTTGCTGCTGCCGTCCGCCCTGCACGCGGTGCGGGCCGTCGCCGACCGGGAGCGGGCCCGGCTGTCCCGGTGGGGCCCGGAGCTCATCGGTCCCGCGGAGCCGCCGGCCGGGCTCCGGGCGGCGCTCGCGGACCGCGCGGTGCGCCGTGAGGCGCGCTGGGTCTGCACGCACGGGATCTTCGGCCTGCTCCTCGGACTGATCGGGGCGACGCTGCCGCTGAACGCGGCACACGACATCACCTTCCCGCTGTACTGGCGCCTCCTGCCGGAGAGCGAGTCCACCGCGGCCCTGGGCTGGTGGACCGTACGGGACTGGCCCGGAGCCCTGTCCGTCACCCTGATCGGTGTGCTGTTCGTCGCCGCCATCGTGCTCTGCGTTCCCGCGCTCGCCCGGCTCCAGGCATGGCCCGGACGGCGGCTGCTCAGCCCGGACCCCGGCACCGACCTCGTCCTGCGGGTCGCCGAACTCACCGCCACCAGGGCCGCCGCACTCGACGCCCACGCCACCGAACTGCGACGCGTCGAGCGGGCGTTGCACGACGGCACACAGAACCGGATCGTCGCGGTCACGGTGCTGCTCGGCGCGGCCCGCCGCGCCCTGACCCGCAACCCCGCCGAGGCCGACGCCGTCCTCGAGCGTGCCCAGGAGGCCGCCGAACAGGCGCTGGCCGAACTGCGGGCGGTCGTCCGCTCCATCCTCCCGCCGGTCCTCGCCGACCGCAGTCTGCCCGACGCCCTCACCGCCCTGGCGGCCGACTGCCCGGTGCCCTGCCGCGTCGACGCCGACGTCCCCGGCCGGTGCGCGGCGTCCGTGGAGGCGACGGCGTACTTCGTGGTCGCCGAGGCCCTCAGCAACATCGCCAAGCACAGCGGCGCCCGTGACGCCGGTGTCGTCGTGCGCCGCCTGGACGACCGGTTGCATGTGGAGATCCACGACGACGGCCGCGGCGGAGCGGACGAGCGGAACGGATCCGGGCTCACCGGCATCCGCCGACGCACCGAGGCGCACGACGGAACACTGGAACTGGCCAGCCCTCCCGGCGGCCCCACCACCCTGAAGGTGACCCTGCCATGCGGATCGTGATCGCCGAGGACGACGCCCTGCTGCGCGAAGGGCTGGCACTGCTGCTGCGCGCCGAGTCCCTGGACGTGGTGGCCACGGCCGAGGACCCCGACACCTTCCTGGCCGCCGTGGACGCGGAGAAACCGGACGTCGCCATCGTCGACGTCCGGATGCCGCCCACCCACACCGACGAGGGGATCACCGCCGCCGTGGAGGCCCGGCGGCGCCGGCCCGAGCTCGCCGTCCTCGTCCTGTCCGCCTACGTCGAGCAGGCCTTCGCCACCGACCTGCTCGCCCAGGGCAGCGCCCGGCTCGGCTATCTGCTCAAGGAACGGGTCGGCCGGGTCGAGGAGTTCCTCGACGCGCTGCACCGGGTGGCGGACGGCGGCACCGCCATCGACCCCGAGGTCGTCGCCCAGCTGCTCACCCGCAGCCGGCCGGACGCCCGGCTGGGGCGGCTCAGCCCGCGCGAACGGGATGTGCTGGCGCTGATGGCCGAGGGGCTGGGCAACGCGGCCATCGCCGAACGGCTCGTCGTCACCGACGGTGCCGTCCACAAACACATCCGCAACATCTTCGCCAAGCTCGATCTGGCGCCGACCGACCGCACGGACCGCCGGGTCGCGGCCGTGCTGCACTACCTGGAGGACGCCCGGCGCCGGGCCTGACCCCGCGGGCCGGGCGCCGCCGGGTTACGCCGCCAGCCGCTCGGCGAGGGACTTGGCCCTGATGGCCGCGTCCTGGTGGGCGCGCTCGCGGGAGCTCTCGAAGAGCGGGATCAGCTCGGCCATCGCCGGGTTCTGCGCGGCCATGGTCAGCTCCGGGACGATGAAGTCGAGGTCGAGGCCGAGGAAGTCGACCAGCACCGCCCGCAGATAGTTCTGGACGTACTCGTAGCCCTCGCGCGGGGTGCCCGGCGCGTAGGAGCCGCCGCGACTGGCGATCACGGTGACCGGGGTGCCCTTGGCGGAGGGGTTCTCGCCCGCGGTGCGGCCCATCAGGGCCACGTTGTCCAGCCACGCCTTGAGCGTGGAGGGGATCGTGAAGTTGTACATCGGGGCGCCGATCAGCAGCGCGTCCGCCCGCTCGAACTCCTCGATCAGCTCCAGGCGCCCGGCGAAGGCGGCGGCCTGCCCGGGAGTGTGCGCGGCGGGGTCCGCGAAGCCCGCCGTGTGGGCGTCGGCGGTGAGGTGCGGAACGGGGTTCGCGGCGAGGTCGCGGTAGATCACCGTGCCCTCGGGGTGCTGCTCCTCCCACGCCTTGCGGAAGGTCTCCGCCACGGCGCGGGACGCGGAGGCGGACGCCGGGAAGACGGAGGAGTCGATGTGCAGAAGGGTGGCCATCCGGGGTTTCTCCCATGGGTGCAGGGGCGGAGGCGTCACGACGCCACCGCTGAAGTTTCGTACTCGACTATGAATAACACAGGTACTTACTTTTTTTCACCCCCTTGTGGGGGCGTAGTACCCTGGGCGCATGGCGGTCGAGCAGGCGCATGAGGCAGAGGCGTGCAAGAAGGTGGACGGCGGCATCACCCGCGTCTTCCAGCTGCTCGGAAAGCGCTGGACCGGCCCGATCGTGGCCGTGCTGGTGGAACAGCCGGCGTACTTCGCCGATCTGCGCCGGGCCGTCCCCGGCATCAGCGAGCGCATGCTCTCCGACCGGCTGACGGAACTGGGTGCCGCGGGACTCCTGGTCCGCGAGGTCGACGAGGGACCGCCGCTGCGGGTCACCTACCGTCTGACGGAGTCGGGCGCGGCGCTGGGACCCGCGCTCAAGGAACTCGGCAAGTGGGCCGAGACGCATCTGCCCGAGGGCGGCCCCTGTACGGAGCCGACGGGCTGCTGAGGCCGCCGGCCCCTCGGACTACTCCTCGAACAGCGTCTCCTGCTCGCCCTCCTTGGCCTTCCGCAGCCGCCGGACGCGCGCCCCCACCGTCATCGTCGTGGCCGCCGCGGTCACCGCGAAGGCCACCGGGATCATCCAGTTCCGGTTGACCGCGTGGCCGAGGGCGTGGTCCAGGGAGAGCCGGCCGGGACCCGTGACGGCGAGTCCGGCGGCCGTCAGGCCCAGGGACGCGGCGTACTCGAAGCCGCCCTCCTGGTTGAAGAAGCCGTTGGGCGCGTGCACGGCGGACGCGCCCGCCATCGCGCCGGCCGCCGCGGCGCCCGCCGCCGGAGTGGCCAGACCGAGCGCGAGCAGCACACCCCCGCCGGCCTCGGCGAGGCCCGCCGCCGTGGCGCTCGCCCTGCCGGGCACATAGCCGATGGACTCCATGAACTGGCCGGTGCCCTCGATGCCACCGCCGCCGAACCAGCCGAACAGCTTCTGCGCGCCGTGCGCCGCGAGCACCCCGCCCGTTCCCAGCCGGAGCAGCAGCAGGCCCAGATCACGTCGGTCGTAACAGGTCACGTCGTCTCCCGGAGCAGTGGCTTGGCCCGACCACCGTCGCACCCCCACCACCGGCCCGGCGCGTCACCGGTCGCCGTTCGGGTGACGCGGGTGGCGGGTACCGGCGGCCGGTACGACGCTGGCAGACATGACGATCCAGAGCACCCGTCTCAGCGACCCCGCCGTCCGCGCCTTCGTCACGGCCGTCAACAACCACGACCGGGACGGTTTCCTGTCCCTGCTGGCGCCCGGCGCGACCATGGCGGACGACGGTTCCGAGCGCGATCTCACCGAGTGGATCGACCGGGAGATCTTCTCCTCCCACGGGCACCTGGAGGTCGACAACGAGTCCGGCGGCGGCCGCCGCCTCCTCGCCCGCTACAGCAACGACACCTGGGGCGAGATGCGCACCCGGTGGTCCTTCACCGTCGACGACGACGGCCGCATCTCCCGCTTCGAGACCGGCCAGGCCTGACCGTACGGGGCTGTCGGGCGAAGCCCGCGCGCATGCGGCAGTTCACGTCCGAGGAGGTGGTCGACGCCGCGCTCGACATCCTGAGCGCCACACGCCGGGAGTGAGTGGCCCGGCTCACATGGCGTACCGGACCTGCCACCGACACGATGGTCCCTGTCACCGGCAGGCTGAAGGGATCGAGAATGTTCCGCAAGGTGCTGGTCGCCAACCGCGGCGAGATCGCGATCCGTGCGTTCCGCGCGGGCTACGAACTGGGCGCCCGAACCGTCGCCGTCTTCCCGCACGAGGACCGCAACTCGCTGCACCGCCTGAAGGCGGACGAGGCGTACGAGATCGGCGAGCCGGGACACCCGGTGCGGGCCTACCTCTCCGTCGAGGAGATCGTCCGCGCCGCGCGCCGCGCGGACGCCGACGCCGTCTACCCGGGCTACGGGTTCCTGTCCGAGAACCCCGAACTGGCCAAAGCCTGCGAAGAGGCCGGCATCACCTTCGTCGGACCCAGCGCCCGGATCCTGGAACTGACCGGGAACAAGGCCCGCGCGGTGGCCGCCGCCCGCGAGGCCGGGGTGCCCGTGCTCGGCTCCTCGGCGCCCTCCACCGACGTCGACGAACTCGTCCGCGCCGCCGACGGCATCGGCTTCCCCGTCTTCGTCAAGGCGGTCGCCGGCGGCGGCGGGCGCGGCATGCGCCGCGTCGAGGACCCCGCCCAGCTGAGGGAGTCCATCGAGGCGGCCTCCCGGGAGGCCGCGTCCGCGTTCGGCGACCCCACGGTGTTCCTGGAGAAGGCCGTCGTCGAACCCCGCCACATCGAGGTGCAGATCCTCGCCGACGGGCAGGGCGACGTCATCCACCTGTTCGAGCGGGACTGCTCGGTGCAGCGCCGCCACCAGAAGGTGATCGAACTCGCGCCCGCCCCGAACCTCGACCCCGCGCTGCGCGACCGCATCTGCGCCGACGCCGTGAACTTCGCCCGGCAGATCGGCTACCGCAACGCCGGCACGGTGGAGTTCCTCCTCGACCGGGACGGCAACCACGTCTTCATCGAGATGAACCCGCGCATCCAGGTCGAGCACACGGTCACCGAGGAGGTCACCGACGTCGACCTCGTACAGGCGCAGCTGCGCATCGCCGCCGGCGAGACCCTCGCCGACCTCGGGCTCTCGCAGGAGACCGTCACCCTGCGCGGCGCCGCGCTGCAGTGCCGCATCACCACCGAGGACCCCGCCAACGGCTTCCGCCCGGACACCGGCAGGATCAGCGCCTACCGCTCACCCGGCGGCTCCGGCATCCGCCTGGACGGCGGAACCACCCACGCCGGTACGGAGATCAGCGCCCACTTCGACTCGATGCTGGTGAAACTCACCTGCCGGGGCCGGGACTTCGGCGCCGCGGTGGGCCGGGCCCGGCGCGCGGTCGCCGAGTTCCGCATCCGCGGCGTCGCCACCAACATCCCCTTCCTGCAGGCGGTCCTGGACGATCCGGACTTCCAGGCCGGACACGTCACCACGTCGTTCATCGAGCAGCGCCCGGAGCTGCTCACCGCCCGCCACTCCGCCGACCGCGGCACCAAGCTGCTCACCTACCTCGCCGACGTCACGGTGAACAAGCCGCACGGCGAGCGGCCCCAGCTCATCGACCCGCTCACCAAGCTGCCGCCGCTGCCCGCCGGTGAACCGCCGGCCGGCTCCCGGCAGCGGCTCGCCGAACTCGGCCCCGACGGATTCGCCCGCCGGCTGCGCGATTCCCCGACCACCGGCGTCACCGACACCACCTTCCGCGACGCCCACCAGTCGCTGCTCGCCACCCGCGTCCGCACCAAGGACCTGCTCGCCGTCGCCCCCGTGGTGGCGCACACCCTGCCCGGACTGCTCTCCCTGGAGTGCTGGGGCGGCGCCACGTACGACGTCGCCCTGCGCTTCCTCGCCGAGGACCCCTGGGAGCGGCTGGCCGCCCTGCGGGAGGCCGTGCCCAACATCTGCCTCCAGATGCTGCTGCGCGGCCGCAACACCGTCGGCTACACCCCGTACCCGACCGAGGTGACCGACGCCTTCGTGCAGGAGGCGGCGGCCACCGGCATCGACATCTTCCGCATCTTCGACGCGCTCAACGACGTCTCCCAGATGCGGCCCGCCATCGACGCCGTACGCGAGACCGGCACGGCCGTCGCCGAGGTGGCCCTGTGCTACACCGCCGACCTGTCCGACCCGTCCGAGCGGCTCTACACCCTCGACTACTACCTGCGTCTGGCCGAGCAGATCGTCGAGGCGGGCGCGCACATCCTGGCCGTCAAGGACATGGCCGGACTGCTGCGGGCCCCCGCGGCGGCGACCCTCGTGTCGGCCCTGCGCCGGGAGTTCGACCTGCCGGTCCACCTGCACACCCACGACACCGCCGGCGGCCAGCTCGCCACCTACCTCGCCGCGATCCAGGCCGGCGCGGACGCGGTCGACGGAGCCGTGGCCTCCATGGCGGGCACCACCTCCCAGCCCTCCCTGTCGGCGATCGTCGCCGCGACCGACCACTCCGAGCGCCCCACCGGCCTGGACCTGACGGCCGTCGGCGACCTGGAGCCCTACTGGGAGAGCGTCCGCAAGGTCTACGCCCCCTTCGAGGCCGGCCTGGCCTCGCCGACCGGCCGCGTCTACCACCACGAGATCCCCGGCGGGCAGCTCTCCAACCTGCGCACCCAGGCGATCGCCCTCGGTCTCGGCGACCGCTTCGAGGACATCGAGGCGATGTACGCCGCCGCCGACCGGATGCTCGGCCGTCTGGTGAAGGTCACTCCCTCGTCGAAGGTGGTCGGCGACCTGGCCCTGCACCTGGTGGGCGCGGGCGTCTCCCCGGAGGACTTCGAGGAGGAGCCCGACCGGTTCGACATCCCGGACTCCGTCATCGGCTTCCTGCGCGGTGAGCTGGGCACCCCGCCCGGCGGCTGGCCCGAGCCGTTCCGCAGCAAGGCCCTGCGGGGCCGCGCCGAACCCAAGCCGGTCCGGGAACTGACCGCCGACGACCGCGCGGGCCTGGCGAAGGACCGCCGGCCGACCCTCAACCGGCTCCTCTTCCCCGGCCCCACCCGGGAGTTCGAGACGCACCGCCAGTCCTTCGGCGACACCAGCGTCCTGGACAGCAAGGACTTCTTCTACGGGCTGCGCCCCGGCACGGAGTACAGCGTCGACCTCGACCCCGGTGTGCGGCTGCTCATCGAGCTGCAGGCGGTGGGCGACGCCGACGAGCGGGGCATGCGCACCGTGATGTCCACCCTGAACGGCCAGTTGCGGCCGATCCAGGTCCGCGACCGGGCGGCGGCCTCCGACGTCCCGGTCACCGAGAAGGCCGACCGCGCCGACTCCGGCCATGTCGCGGCCCCGTTCGCCGGTGTGGTGACCCTCGCGGTCGCCGAGGGCGACGAGGTGGCGGCCGGGGCCACGGTGGCCACGATCGAGGCGATGAAGATGGAGGCCGCGATCACCGCCCCGAAGTCCGGCACGGTCGCCCGGCTGGCGATCAACCGGATCCAGCAGGTGGAGGGCGGTGACCTGCTGGTGGAACTCGGCTGAGAGGGGAGCCGGCTCGGCTGTTCCGGTGCACGGAGGATGGCGCCGTGGACCGACTGCCGCACCTCGACCGCCCTTCGGCCGGCTGGACCCGCCCTGCTGGGCGGCCCGCCTGGTCAGCAGGGTGCTCCCGCCGTCTGCTGCCAGAGGCGGTCATCGCCCCCGCCGCCCCTTCCCGTCCCTGGGGGCTCCGCCCCCGGACCCCCGTTCGCGCAGTTCCCCGCGCCCCTGCAGGGGCGCGGGGCCGTGTCGATATGCGGCTCCGCCGCGTGGACGCGAACAACCCCCACCCACCCGCACGTCGGGGGCAAAGGGGCAGCGCCCCTTGAGGACGGGAACGGGAAGGGGCGGCGGGAGCGAGGAATCAGCGGCCACCGGACCGCGCGGCGCGGCGGTGAACCTGGCCCGTTTCGCGGACCGCGCGATGTGAAGTCGCCCCGTGTCCCTGCCGAACAAGCCTGCGCCGCCGAGCTGTGGGACCGTAGATTATGCGTTGGCCAGAACAGCTCCCGAACGACTACGGACGGTACTCATGACCGACCCTGCCGCGGCGCCCGGATCAGCGCAGCAGAAGATCGACACCTCGGTGCCGCACTCGGCCCGCATCTGGAACTACTGGCTGGGCGGGAAGGACAACTACCCCGTCGACGAGGAGGCCGGCGACGCCTACACCGCCGTCTTCCCCGGGATCGTCACCATCGCCCGCAGCAGCCGTGCCTTCCTGCGCCGCAACATCACCTATCTGGCCGGCGAGGTGGGCATCCGGCAGTTCCTGGACATCGGGACCGGACTGCCGACGGCCGACAACACCCATCAGGTCGCCCAGCGGATCGCCCCCGAGTCCCGGATCGTCTACGTCGACAACGACCCGATGGTCCTGGCCCACGCCCGCGCCCTGCTCTACTCCACCCCGGAGGGGGCGACCGCGTACGTGGACGCCGACATCCTGGACCCCGACCGCATCCTGGAGGTCGCCGCCGAGACGCTGGACTTCAAGCGTCCCACCGCCCTCATCCTCAGCAACATCCTGGGCCACATCGCCGACTACGACCAGGCCCGTTCCATCGTCACCCGGCTGATGGCCGCACTGCCCTCCGGCAGCTACCTCTCCGTCAACGACGGCTCGCGCGGCATCGACCCCGTCTTCGAGCAGGCCCAGGACGCCTACAACGAGAGCGGCGCCGTCCCCTACAACCTGCGCACCATCGATCAGATCGCGGCGTACTTCGAGGGCCTGGACCTCGTCGAGCCCGGCGTCGTCTCGGTCCCGCTCTGGCGCCCGGACAGCGACACCCCCGCCCCGGAACCCATCGGTGAGCACGGCGGTCTCGCCCGCAAGCCCTGACGTAATTCGCTGGACAGCACCGGGCGCGGCGGCGAGCGTTGGGGGCATGGAGCAGAAGGAGATCTGGGACGCGGACACCGCCCGGCGCTATGACACGCCCGGCACCGGCATGTTCGCGCCCGAGGTTCTGGACCCGGCAGTGGACCGCCTCGCCCGGCTCGCGGGGGAGGGGGCGGCACTCGAGTTCGCCATCGGCACGGGCCGGGTGGCCGTTCCGCTCGCCGGGCGCGGAGTGCCCGTCACCGGCGTCGAGTTGTCCCTGCCGATGGTGGAGCAACTGCGTACCAAGGCCGACGAGGCGACGATCCCCGTGATCATCGGTGACATGGCGACCACGGTCGCCCCCGGTGAGTACACCCTGGTCTACCTCGTCTTCAACACCATCTCCAATCTGCTCACCCAGGCCGAGCAGGTCGAGTGCTTCCGCAACGCCGCCCGTCACCTCGGCCCCGGCGGACGGTTCGTGATCGAACTCTGGGTCCCCGAACTGCGCAAACTCCCACCGGGTCAGACGGCCACGGTCTGGCATTCCGAGTCCGGGTACATCGGCCTGGACACCTACGACGTCCTGCGCCAGCACGTCGTGTCGCACCACTTCCACTTCGACGACAGCCGGCAGGCGGAGCTGTTCCGCAGCCCGCACCGCTACATCTGGCCGGCCGAACTCGACCTCATGGCCCAACTGGCCGGTTTCGAGCTGGAGTCCAGGCACGCGGACTGGGACGGCGCCGCGTTCACCGCCGAGTCGCGCTCCCACGTCTCCGTCTACCGCCTCCCGCCCTCCCCGTAACCGCGCACCGGTTCCACAGCGCACCCATTACATCGATGAATGCTGCCCACCGGAAGGACTTTGAACTCATCGATGACAAAGTATGGACGGGTTGAGCAGAAGTCTCCTAGCGTGTCGGCCGCAACCGTTGGCGTTTCGCCCATTCGGCACCGGAGTTATCCGGCCCTCCGGTCGACTCAGCAGGAGGAAGCATGGACGCACGGCTGTACCGGCGCGCCCGAAGATCCCTGACAGGACTGCTCGTCGGCGCGTTCGTCGCGGGCGGGCTCTGGGGAGCCCCCCTGGCATCGGCCCGGCCGGGCTCCGCGTCCCAGGCCGACGTGCCGCCCCAGGAGCCCGGAGTCACCCTGCGCGTCTTCGACGTCCAGGTCCCGCTCGAGAAGATCTGCACACTCAAGCCCGGACAGACCCCCAACGTCGACAAGCTGATGCCGACCGTCGACTGGAGCACGACCGGCGACTTCGGCGGGTTCAGCGACAACTTCGTCACCCAGGTCACCGGCAACATCCATGTGCCGGCCGACGGCTCGTACACCTTCCGGCTCTCCAGCGACGACGGCTCACGGCTGCTGGTCGACGACCAGGTGGTCATCGACCACGACGGGCTGCACGGTGCCGAACCCAAGGACGGCACCGTCCAACTCACCGAGGGCATGCACGCGTTGCGCATCGACCACTTCGAGCGCGGCGGCGACCAGGTGCTCCACCTCGCCTGGCAGCCGCCGGGCGCGAGCGACTTCGTGACCGTGCCGAACGCGGCCCTGAGCACCGACGCCGGCGTGGTCCGCGTCACCGCACCGGGCCGCAAGGAGTGCGAGGGCATCAGGGACTCGCCGGGCGACGGCCTCCCGCTCAACTCGGTGCGCCCCGACCACACCCTCACCGACCTGCGCCCCGAGGGCTTCGAACCGCAGGTCACCGGCATGGACTGGCTGCCCGACGGCCGTCTGGTGGTGAGCACCTGGGGCGGCACCGACAACACCGCCGGCGAGGTCTACGTCATGGACGAGGTCACCGGCACCACCGGCCCGGACGAGGTGAAGGCCACGAAGATCGCCGAGGGCCTCAAGGAGCCGATGGGCCTCAAGGTCGTCGACGGCACCATCTTCGTCTCCCAGAAGCACGAGCTGACGGAGCTGGGCGACAGCGACGGCGACGGCGTCATGGACGAGTTCAGGACGATCGCCACCTGGCCCTACGGCGGCAACTTCCACGAGTTCGCCTTCGGACTGCTGTACCGCGAGGGCTACTTCTATCTGAACCTCTCCGTCGCCATCAACTACGGCGGCGCCACCACGGACCCGCAGCCCGCACCCGGCCGCGGCGCCACCATCAAGGTCGACAAGAAGACCGGCGAGGTGAGTTACATAGCCGGTGGCCTGCGCACCCCGAACGGCATCGGCTGGGGCCCCGGCGGTGACATCTTCGCCACCGACAACCAGGGCGGCTGGCTCCCTTCCTCGAAGCTGGTCCACATCGAGCAGGACCGCTTCTTCAACCACTACACCAACCCCGCGGGCCCCTTCGACTCCGAGCCGGTGACCCAGCCGGTGCTCTGGCTCCCGCAGAACGAGATCGCCAACTCGCCCAGTAACCCGCTCTATCTGACCAAGGGCAGGTTCAAGGGGCAGATGCTGTTCGGTGACGTCACCTACGGCGGTCTCCAGCGCGCCTACCTGGAGAAGGTCAAGGGCCAGTACCAGGGTGCCGTCTTCCGCTTCACCCAGGGCCTCGAAGCCGGCGTCAACCGGATCACCATGGGCCCCGACGGCGCGATCTACGCGGGCGGTCTGGGGGCGGACGGCAACTGGGGCCAGGAGGGCAAGCTCAGGTACGGCCTCCAGAAGCTGACGCCGAACGGCGGCAACACCTTCGACATCCAGGCCATGCGGGTGAAGAAGGGCGGCTTCGAGCTGGAGTACACCCAGCCGCTGTCACAGGAGACCGCTGACAACCTTGTCAGCCACTACGAGGCCGAACAGTGGCGCTACACCCCGACGCGCGACTACGGCGGACCCAAGATCGCCGAGGAGACACTGGAGGTGACCTCGGCCAAGCTGTCGCGCGACCGCAAGAAGGTGACCCTGGCCGTCGAGGGACTCAAGCCGGGCCGCGTCGTGCACGTCCGCTCCCCGCGCCCGTTCAGCTCGGCCTCGGGCGAGACCCTGTGGAGCACGGAGGCCTGGTACACCCTCAACGCCATGCCGGGCAAGCAGCCCGCACAGGGCCCGCTGTACGAGGCCGAGGAGGCGGCCCTCACCGGCGCGGCCGGCATCAACACCGACCACCGGGGCTACTCCGGCAGCGGCTTCGTCGACCGGTACGGCACCCAGGGCGCCACCACGACCTTCGACGTCGAGGTGCGCAGGAGCGGAACGTACGACGTGGGGCTGCGCTACTCCAACGGACCGAACCCCTTCCAGGGCACCAAGTCCCTCTCCCTGTACGTCAACGGCCGGAAGGTGAAGCAGGCCGAGTTCCGCAGCACCGGTGACTGGGACACCTGGTCGACGCAGACCGAGACCCTGAGGCTGCGCGCCGGGCACAACAGCATCGCCTACCGGTACGACGAGGGCGACACCGGCCACGTCAACCTCGACCTCCTCAGCGTCGACCGGCACGGCAGGCCGGTCAGCCTGTTCGACGGCGACGGCCTCGACCGGTGGCAGCACACCGACGGGCGCCCGGTTCAGTGGCCCGTCACCGACGGTGCGATGGAGGTCTGCTGCGGAGACATCCGTACCAAGAACAGCTACGACGACTTCAAGCTGCACGTGGAGTACTGGCTGCCCCAGCTGCCCCCGGACGTGACGGGCCAGGACCGCGCCAACAGCGGCGTCTACCTCCAGGACCGCTATGAGCTCCAGATCCTGGACTCCTACGGCGACACCACGCTCGACACCAACGAAGCGGGAGCGATCTATCTGAAGAAGGCCCCCGACGTGAACGCCGCCGGGGCGCCCGAGACCTGGCAGTCGTACGACATCGTCTTCCACGCGGCGCGCTACGACGCCGAAGGGAACAAGACGTCGGACGCGCGGGTCACCGTGGTGTGGAACGGCAAGAAGATCCACGACAACGTGACCGTCGACGGCCCGACGGGCGGCGGGATCGCCGAGGGTCCCGCAGCCGGAGCCATCCGGCTGCAGGACCACGGCAACAAGGTCCGTTACCGCAACCTCCGTATCGAGCCGCTGAGTTAGGACGCGGCGGCCAGGTCCGGTGTCCTGTCGTCCGGCGCGGACGGCAGGACACCGGACTCCTCGTCCGCCGAGGAGCGGCGGGCGCGGATCCCGGTCATGCCGAAGGCGGTCAGAGCCGCGGCGACGGCCACCGCCACCCCGCACACCAGGTGGGCGGTGCCGAAGCCGCTGCCCAGGGCGAGCCCGTGCGCCGTCGATCCGGGGGTTCCGGGCAGCAGACTGTTCGCCGCGATCGGCCCGTCCGTCCGGGCGATCTCACCCGCCGCGGCGGCCTCACCGGGCGTCAGGTCCGCACCCGGCAGGTTCGCCGTGAACGCCGGTCCCGCGCCGCTGAGGGCGACCGCACCGACGACGGGCCGAGCGCGAAACCGAGGCCGCGCAGCATGTCGGTGGTGGCGCCGGCCATGCCCGCCAGGTGCGGAGGCACGCTGTTCAGCGCCACGACCGTCACCGAGCTGACGGTCAGGCGCGTCCACACCGACCACGGCGTCTTCGCCCCGGCCCCGACGGGATCCGCGTCCTGGAGACGTACGGCATCACGGCCGCCCGGCTGCGGGAGCGACTCGACGTCGACCTGCTCCTCCGAAGGCTTCACGGTACGCAAGGTGAGCGTTCGCCGTGCCGGGGCGGCGTCAGGGTCTCCGGCACGGCGAACCTTCGTGAGGCGCAGAAGCAGATGACCCGCCGCCTGCTGCTGGAGTCGGGACTCGAGCTGTTCAAGACGAAGGGGTACACCGCCACCACGGCCGACGACATCGCGACCGCCGCGGGCACCGCACGCGTGACCTTCTACGCGTCCTTCCCCTCCCGCAGCGAACTGATGAAAGCGCTCATCGACGAGCGGCTCAACGAGGCACTGCAGCGCGTCCGCCCCCTCCGAGCACGGCTCCACGGCGCGGGACCTCGTCGCCACCGTCGCCGAGGGGACACCGGACGCGGTCATGGCGTGGCTGCGGCGGACCGCCGACATCCGGCCGGCCATCCGGCCGATCATCCGCAGCGGCCGCGATGCCGCGGTGATCGACCCGGAACTCACCGACCCGGTCGAGCGCTGACTGGAGGAGGCCATCAGCGACATCGAGGACGGGCTGACGGCGGCCGGACGGTTCGAGCCCCACCAGCGCCGCTTCCGGGGCGTACTCGCCATGTCCCGGCTCGACTACGTCGCCCGGCACCGGCACCGTGCCGACTGGAAGCTCACCCGCGACCAGATGCCCGACGAACTCGGCGCGAGCCGGGTGCGGCTGCTGACCTGACGGGACCCGGCACGAGAACCCGGAAAAAATTCCGGCGGAGATGTCGAGAACCCGCGTCCGGCTCCGTCCCCGGGGTGAACGCGACCACAATGGCCGCATCGGAACCGAGGAGCACACCATGGCCAAGTACCTGCTGCTGAAGCACTACCGAGGCGCTCCCGCCGCGGTCAACGACGTCCCCATGGACCAGTGGACGCCCGAGGAGATCTCGGCGCACATCCAGTACATGAACGACTTCGCGGCCCGGCTGGAGAAGACCGGCGAGTTCGTCGACGGCCAGGCGCTCGCGCCCGAGGGCACGTGGGTCCGGTACGACGGGGAGGGGCGCCCGCCGGTCACCGACGGCCCGTTCGCCGAGACCAAGGACCTCATCGCCGGCTGGATGGTGATCGACGTCGACGACTACGAGCGCGCCGTCGAGCTGGCCGGGGAACTGTCGGCCGCCCCCGGGGCGGGCGGGAAGCCGATCCACGAGTGGCTGGAGCTGCGCCCGTTCTACGGCGTGTCGCCCACCATCACGGAGTGACCTCACCCATGGACGAGGCCCTGCTCCGCAGCCTCACACCGAGCGTCCTCGCCATCCTGGTCCGCCGCGGAGCCGACTTCGCGGCGGCCGAGGACGCCGTACAGGACGCGCTGGTCGAGGCGATCCGCGTCTGGCCCGCCGACATGCCGCGGGACCCCAAGGGCTGGCTGATCACCACGGCCTGGCGCAAGTTCCTCGACGCGACGCGAGCGGACGCCGCCCGCCGCAGGCGTGAGGACCGCGTCGACGAGGAACCGGCACCCGGGCCCGCACCCGACGCGGACGACACGCTACAGCTCTACTTCCTGTGCGCCCATCCGTCGCTGACGCCGTCCTCCGCGGTCGCGCTCACCCTGCGCGCCGTCGGCGGGCTCACCACCCGTCAGATCGCCCGGGCCTACCTGGTGCCCGAGGCGACCATGGCGCAGCGGATCAGCCGGGCGAAGCGCACCGTGTCCGGTGTGCGCTTCGACCGGCCCGGCGACGTCGCCACCGTGCTGCGCGTCCTCTACCTGGTCTTCAACGAGGGCTACTCGGGGGACGTCGACCTCGCCGCCGAGGCCATCCGGCTCACCCGGCAGCTCGCGGCCGCCGTCGACCACCCCGAGGCGGCGGGGCTGCTCGCCCTCATGCTGCTCCACCACGCCCGGCGCGCCGCCCGCACCGCGCCCGACGGGGGCCTGGTGCCGCTCGCGGAGCAGGACCGCGGCCGCTGGGACACCGGGGCGATCGCCGAAGGCATCGGGATCCTGCAGGCGGCCCTCGCCCGTGACCGGCTGGGCGAGTTCCAGGCCCAGGCCGCCATCGCCGCCCTCCACGCCGACGCGCCCACCGCCGGGGAGACCGACTGGGTGCAGATCGTCGAGTGGTACGACGAACTCACGCGCCTGACCGACAGCCCGGTCGTCCGGCTCAACCGCGCGGTCGCCGTCGGCGAGGCAGACGGGCCGCGCGCCGGGCTGGCGGCGCTCGCGGAGCTGGACTCCTCCCTGCCCCGCCACACCGCGGTGGCGGCGTACCTCCACGAGCGCGACGGCGACCCGGCGACGGCGGCACGGCTGTACGCCGAGGCGGCCCACAAGGCATCCGACCTCGCCGAGCGCGCCCACCTGACACGCCAGGCCGCCCGGCTCAACTCCCGCCGGCCCCGCTGAGACGCCGAACGGCGAAGCCCTGACCACTCAGCCGGGGGTTCGGGACCATGCCGATCCCCGGCCCGGAAAGCGGGAAGCCGTGGCGTACGAGGCCGCGCGTCGACCGGTACGGCGCCCTCCGGTGCCGGGCACGTCCCCTACGGCGGTGACGACCGTCTCCGCCTCCGTGACCGCGCCGAGGACGCCCCGGACCGAGTTGCGGGACCAGCGGCACGCCCTGTGGGAACTCACCGGCCGGCGCGCACAGGTGGTCATCCACGAGGCCGACGCACCGATGCTCCGCTCACGGCGGGCCCATGTGGAGGAGTACCTCGCGGGCCGGGGCCGGTACCTGGGCGACCCCGAGGGCGAGGCGAAGGCGACGGCGGCCGCGAACGCCGTCATCTCCGGCGAGATGGAGCCCACCCTGCTGGTCAGGGGCGGCGAGACGCTCTCCCCCGGCGGCGACGTCACCGTCTCGGTGCACTCCGTCCCGGGCCGCACACCCGGATCGGTCGCCTATGTCGTCGACGGCCAGCGCTCGGTGTTCACCGGCGACGCCGTCCAGGTCCACGGGGCGGCCAACGGCTTCCCGGGCTGGCAAGCGGCAGCCCGTCACCACCGCCTACCTCAAGGCCTCGCACCGCGAGCTCGACGAGGAACGCACCACCGAGGGCGACCCCCGCCACCCGCACACCCGCGCGGTGCCGGTCGAACCGGGGAAGATCGAGGAGTACGTGCTGCGCGTCTACCCGTTCGCGGCGACGTTCCTGCCCGGCCACAGACTGGTCGCGGAACTCTCCGACGACGAACCGCTCGCCGACGCGCACAACGCGCTGCTGCCGCCGGACGCCTTCCACCTGCCGGTCGGCCGCCCCGTCACCCACAAGATCTACCGCGACGCCGCACACCCCTCCCGGCTCGTGCTGCCGTTCACGAAGCGCGAGGCGGCGGAGAAGGAGTAGCCGAAGGGCGAGTGTCAGTGCCCGGTGGCACGCTGAGGACAAATGGGATTCAGCGAAAGGACATCGCGGTGATCACCACTGACTTCGCCCCCGGCTCCCCCTGCATGCTCGACCTCGGGTCCCCCGACGTCCGGGCCGCCGCGGCCTTCTACGGCGCGGTCCTCGGCTGGGACTACGAGCCCATGGGGGACGGGGAGGACATGGAAGGCGGGATGTTCCGCAAGGACGGCAAGATGGTCGCCGGGCTCGGCAAGCTCACCGAGGAGGGCGCCCGCCCGGCCTGGATGATCTACTACACCGTCGCCGACGCGGACGCCACGACCCAGGCGGTGGAGCGCGCCGGCGGCACCGTGCGGGTGCCGCCGATGGACCTCGAACAATGGGGCCGGATGGCACAGTACAGCGACCCGCTGGGCGGCCAGTTCGCCGTCTGGCAGCCGGGGGAGAGCAAGGGCGTCGACCTGGTGGACCAGCCGGGCTCACTGTCCTGGACCGAGCTGTACACCAGCGACGCGGCGGCCGCGAAGGAGTTCTACGGCGGTGTCCTCGGCTGGCGGTTCAGCGACATGGAGATGCCGGGCGGCGAGGGCACCTACACCCTGATCACCCCGGCCGGACTGCCCGAGGAGCGGATGCACGGCGGCCTCATGGAGGTCCGCAAGGAGGACCTCGCCCTGGCGGGCGGGCGGCCGTACTGGCACCCGGTCTTCAACGTCACCGACTGCGACGCCGCAGTGGCCGAGGTCACCGAGAACGGCGGAAGCGTGCAGATGGGCCCGGAGGACGCGGAAGGCGTCGGCCGCCTGGCCGTCTGCCTCGACCCCTTCGACGCGGACTTCGTCGTGCTCACCCCGGCCGAGAGCTGAACACCGGGGATGCCGGACCGGCCGTCACCGGGCCGGCCGCTGCGCGTACACCTCGATCTCGATCTTCATACGCGGATCGGCCAGACCGCACATGAGCATCGTGGCGGCCGGCCTGACGTCGCCGAAACAGCGGCGCAGGACCGGCCAGCAGGGCTCGAAGTCGTCCCGGTCGGGCAGGATGTAGCGCACCCGCACCACGTCGGCGAAGGAGCACCCCGCCTCGGCCAGCGCGGCCCCGATGTTGCGCAGACACTGCTCGGCCTGCTCCACCACGTCGTCGGAGATCGTCATGGTGGTGTAGTCGAAGCCGGTCGTCCCGGACACGTGCACCCAGTCGCCGTGGACCACGGCGCGGGCGTAGCCGATCTGCTCCTCGAACGTCGAGCCGCTGAGGACCGCACGTCGCTCTGTCATACGCGGGACGCTATGTGACCAGCACCGATACGTCTAATACCAGCAGAGGCATGACCTGATATCTCTGGGCGTATGACGCGTCCCGCGCTTCGCCCCGAACTCCCGCTGCCGCAGCTGCACGCCTTCGTCGTACTCGCCGAGGAACTGCACTTCGGCCGCGCGGCCACCCGGCTGGGCATCGCCCAGCCACCGCTGAGCCAGCAGATCCGCCGCCTGGAGGAGAAGGTCGGACATCCGCTGTTCCACCGGGAACCGGGACGCGTCACCCTCACCCCGGCCGGCCGCGAACTGCTCCCCGCCGTACGACGGGCCCTGGCCGACCTCACGGACGGCCTGTCCGCCGCCCGCGCCGCCGGAAGCGGCCGGGCGGGCCGCCTGCGGATCGGCTTCGCCGCCTCCCTCGCCCTGACCGTCCTGCCCGGCCTGCTGCGCACCTTCCGGCAGCGGTTCCCCGACGTGCGCCTGGACATCCACGAGATGACCACCGCGCCCCAGATCGCCGCCCTGCGCGAGGGCACCATCGACATCGGCCTGCTGCGCGAACCCCCCGACGGGGAGACGGAGATCGGCTTCCGGACCATCCTGACCGAGCCGTTCGTCGCCGTCCTGCCGGCGGCCCATCCGCTCGCCGCCCGACGCACCGTGCGTCTGGACCAGTTGGCGGACTCGCCGTTCGTGCTCCTGCCCCGCGAAGTCGGCCCGCGGCTTTATGACCGGATCACCGGCCTGTGCGCCGAGGCGGGCTTCACCCCCCGGATCGCCCAGCACGCGGTGGAGTGGCAGACCGTGTGCGCCCTGGTGGAGACCGGTCTCGGTGTCTCCCTGGCCCCGGCGAGCATCCGCCGCATCCGCCTCAAGGGCGTCGCCTTCCGCGCCGTCACCCCCGGCACCGCCCGCACCCACGTCGCCGTCGCCTGGCGGAGCGACGACCCGAACCCACTGGTCGCGAACCTGCTGGCCACCGTCGGCCAGGAAGTGCCTAGGCCGGGTGCAGTTCCCGCAGGGCGTCCAGTACCTCCTGGTCGGTGACCTGGTGGAAGTCCTCGTACCACTCGCCGACCGACCGCAGCCGCTGCGGCTGGTACAGGGAGACCACGTCGTCGGCCTCGTCCCGCAGCGCCGTGGCGGTCTCGTGACCGCACACCGGCACCGCCAGCGTCAGCCGTAGCGGACCGCCGCGCCGGAGGTGCCGCAGCGCCGCGCGGGCGGTGACCCCCGTGACCAGCCCGTCGTCCACGACCACGATGCTGTGACCGCTGATGTCCGGGGCGGGACGCCCGCCCCGGTAGACGCCCTCCCGCCGGTGCAGCTCGACCCGCGCCCGGGCCACCTCGGCGCCGAGCTTGTCCTCCGAGAGGTCCATGGCCCTCAGCCCCGTACGGTCGAAGACCGGGGGATCGTCCCCGGCGATCGCCCCGACACTCACCCCGGGAGATCCGGGAACCCCGATCTTGCGGACCACCAGGACGTCCAGGGGCACCTGCATCGCCCGGGCGATCTCCGCCCCGACCGGAACGCCACCGCGCGGCAGCGCCAGCACGGTCACATTCGCGAGATCACCGCTGCTCGCCCACTCCAGCATCCTGACGGCCAGCTCCTGTCCGGCATGCGCCCGGCTTTGGAATCGCACGGCTCGCTCCCTTCCTCGGCCACCCGTGCCGGGTAACCGCCATCGCCCCGCCACTCACCTGCGGGCGTCACGACGGCGTGCGCGGCGGATGTCGAAGTCCGTCCGGCTGTTCCGACCCACCGGTGAGAGGCGCCCGCACAGGGCGGGCGCCGGAGCGTCCGTCGCCGCCCGTGAGCGGCGGGCGGGCGGGAGGAAGGTCCCATGGGTACGGACAGGGCGGGCGCGACGGCCGGCGTCGGCGACGGGCGGGCCGGGCGGCGGGAGTGGGCCGGGCTGGCGGTGCTGGCACTGCCCACGCTGCTGGTCTCCATCGATGTCTTCGTACTGCTGCTGGCGCTGCCGAAACTGAGCACGGACCTGGGGGCCGACAGCACCGAACAACTGTGGATCACGGACATCTACGCGTTCATGCTCGCCGGATTCCTGATCACGACGGGCACCCTCGGCGACCGCATCGGCCGCCGCAGGCTGCTGCTGACCGGCGCGGTCGCCTTCGGCGCGGCCTCCGTCCTGGCCGCGTACGCCGACAGTCCCGGCACGCTGATCGCGGCCCGGGCGCTGCTCGGGATCGCCGGGGCGACGCTGGCACCGTCGACGATGGCCCTGATCACCAACCTGTTCCGGGACCCCGGGCAGCGGGCGGTGGCCATCAGCATCTGGATGGTGTGCCTGACCGGAGGCGCCACGATCGGCCCGCTCGTCGGCGGCGCCATGCTGGAGCACTTCTGGTGGGGCTCGGTGTTCCTGCTGGGCGTGCCGGCGATGGCGTTGCTGCTGGTGCTGGGGCCGGTGCTGCTGCCCGAGTACCGCGCTCCACGGGCCGGGCGCCTGGATCCCGCGAGCGTCGCGCTCTCCCTGGCCGCGCTCCTGCCGGCCGCCTACGGGCTGAAGGAACTGGCCAGGGCCGGCCGGCAGCCGGTGCCGGTGCTGGCCGTCGTGGCCGGTGCCGCCGCCGGCGTGGTGTTCGCGCTCCGGCAGTGGCGGCTCGCCGATCCCCTGCTGGACCTGCGGCTCTTCGCCGACCGCGCGTTCTCCACCGCGCTGGGGACGATGTTCTTCAACACGCTGCTCGTCGGCGCGACCATGCTCTTCGTCACCGAGTACCTGCAACTGGTCGAGGGGCTGACGCCGTTCCGGGCGGGTCTGTGCATGCTTCCCGCGATGGTCGGGTCGGTCGTCGGCTCCCTGCTCGCCCCGGTCGTCGCGCGCCGGATCCGTCCCGCGTACGTGATCGGGACCGGGCTGCTGGTCGCGGCGGCCGGCCTGCTGCTGCTCACCCGGGCCGACGCCGGCCCGGGGCCCGGACTGACGGCCGTGGTGACCGGGTTCGCCCTGATGAACACCGGAGGCGGCCCGGCGGTGGTCCTGGGCACCGACCTCGTCGTCGGCTCCGCACCGCTCGAGAAGGCCGGATCGGCGGCCTCGATGAACGAGACCAGCGGGCAGTTCGGCTTCGCGCTCGGCCTCGCCACCCTCGGCAGCCTGGCGACCGCCGTCTACCGCCACCGGATCGAGGGGGCGGTCCCCGACACCGCCCCGCCCGCGGCGGCGGAGGCCGCCGGCGACACCCTCGCCGGGGCGGTGAGCGCCGCGGAACAGCTGCCCGGCCAGGCAGGAGCGGCACTGCTGAGCTCCGCCCGTGACGCCTTCACCGGCGGCATGCACGTCGCGGCCGGTGTCAGCTCCGTCCTGCTGACCGTGGTGGCCGTCCTCGTCGTGGCCCTGCTCCGCCACGTACGCCCCGGTGGTGAAATACGGGAGCGGCGGGATGTAGAGATCACGGAGTCTGTTCCGACCCACTAGTGGGCAGGCGCCCGTACCGGACGCCGAAGCCCGTGAACCGGAACGGACGAGGAGTGACCACCGATGAAGTACATGCTGCTGATCTACAGCAATCCCGCGACCCGGGAGACCCTGTCCAAGGAGATGGAAGAGGTGGCCGCCGAAGTGGGCGCGCTGATGGAGGAGCTCACCGCGTCCGGCGAGTGGGTCGGTGGTGAGGCGCTCGCCGACGAGACGAACGCGAAGTCCGTACGGGTGCGCGACGGCGTGCCCACGGTCACGGACGGACCGTTCGTGGAGGCCAAGGAGTTCCTGGGCGGCTACTGCATCTTCGACTGCGACAGCCTGGAACGCGCCACCGAGATCGCCGCGCGCTGGCCGGACGCCCGGTACAACGCCGTGGAACTGCGGCCGCTCATGAACCAGGCCGGAATGGAGATGTGAGGGGGCCGGCATGAAGGCGGACGCGCACGTCGAGGATCTCCTGCGGACCCTGGGGCCGCGGGTCCTCGGCGTGCTCGTCCGGCGCCACGGCCACGGGCGGTTCGACGCGTGCGAGGACGCGGTGCAGGAGGCCCTGCTGGCCGCCGCCCTCCAGTGGCCCGAGGAGGGAGTGCCGGCCGGCCCGCGGAGCTGGCTGGTCACCGTCGCGAACCGCCGGCTGACCGACCAGTGGCGCAGCGAGCAGGCCCGCCGGCGCCGCGAGGCGACCGCCGCGGCGCGCGTACCGGCCGACGAACTGCTCGCCCCGGCCGCCGACGACGACCATCCGGGCGAGCGGGACGACACGCTGACGCTGCTGTTCCTCTGCTGCCATCCCGCGCTCACCGCCGCCTCGCGGATCGCCCTCACCCTGCGTGCCGTCGGCGGCCTGACCGCGGCGCAGATCGCCCGCGCCTTCCTCATCCCCGAGGCGACCATGGCCTGGGGGCACCTCCCACGCCCTTCTGGCAGTGGGGGAGGATCACCCGGGCCAAGCAGCGCATCAGGGCGACCGGCGCACAGACCGGCTCCGGGCCCGAGTGGGGCGACCGGCTCGACGCGGTGCTGCACGTGCTGTACCTGATATTCAACGAGGGCTACACCAGCTCCTCAGGACCGGACCTGCACCGCCGCGAACTGACCGGTGAGGCGATCCGGCTCACCCGCGCCGTCCACCGGCTGCGGCCCGACGACGGGGAGGTGGCCGGACTGCTGGCGCTGATGCTGCTCACCGACGCCCGGCGCCCGGCCCGCAGCCGCCCCGACGGCGCGCTGGTCCCGCTCGCCGAACAGGACCGGAGCCGCTGGAACCGGGAGTACATCGCCGAGGGCGTCGCCCTCGTCACGGACGCGCTGGCCCGTACACCGCTCGGCCCGTACCAGCTCCAGGCGGCGATCGCCGCGGTGCACGACGAGGCGGAGCGGGCGGAGGACACCGACTGGCCGCAGATCCTGGCGCTCTACCGGCTGCTCGAACGCATGGCGCCCGCCAACCCCATGGTGACGCTCAACCACGCGGTCGCGCTGGCCATGGTGGAGGGACCGCGGGCGGGACTGGAGCTGCTGGAGACCCTGGACGCCGACGGGCGGCTGGCGGACCACCACCGGCCGGCGGCGGTCCGCGCGCATCTGCTGGAGATGGCCGGTGACCTCGATGCCGCCCGGTCCGCCTACCGCTGCGCCGCGCGCCGCACGACCAGCCTCCCCGAGCGGCGCCACCTCGAGACCCACGCCGCCCGGCTGGCACCGTAGGCCGTGCGCGTCCGGTTTCAGCGGTCCTGGGACAGGTGCAGGAGGTCGGCGAAGGTACCGGCGGCGTGGACCAGGTCGTCGTAGGTGCCCTGTTCGGTGATCCGGCCCCGCTCCATGACGACGATGTGGTCGGCGATCCTCGTGTTCTCCAGACGGTGGGTGACGACGATGGTGATGCGGTCGCCGGAGATCGCCTTGATCTTCTCGAAGATGCCGTGTTCGCCGCGCGGGTCCATCTGGGAGGTGGGCTCGTCCAGGATCAGCAGGGGCGGGCGGCGGTACAGGGCCCTGGAGCAGGCCAGGCGCTGCCACTGGCCGCCGGAGAGTTCGGCACCGCCGAAGATCTCACGGGCCAGCAGGGTGTCCAGGCGGGCGGGCAGGTCCTCGACGGCCTCCCGCATCCCGACCGCGTCCACGGCCTCCCACACCTCCTGGTCGTCGAGGCTCCTCGGCTGCCCCAGCGTCACGTTCTCCCGCACCCGCAGCGGCCACTGGGCGAAGATCTGCGGCACCAGGCCGGTGCGGTCCCACACCGTGGCCGGATCGGCGTGGGCGAGGTCGGTGCCGTCCCAGGTGATCCGGCCCTTGTCCGCGAGGTAGATGCCGGTGATCAGCCGGGTCAGGGTGCTCTTGCCGGAGCCGTTCACGCCGACGACGGCGAGGATCTCCCCCCGCCGCAGGGTCAGCGAGACACCGTCGACGGCGGGCTTGTCCTTGCCGGGGTACCGGTACGTGACCTCGTCCAGCCGGATCTCCTCCACCGGGGCCCGGACGGCCTCCGGGCCCCGCCGGGGCGCCCGCGCGGCGGCGTCGTCGAAGAACGCCTGCATGTCGCTGAGGTACAGGCTGGTGTGGAACACCGCCGCTCCGTTGACGACGACCTGGGACAGCGCCGCCAGGGTCGTCTGGACCGCGACGACGGCCGTGGCGGCGACGGCCGGCGCGATCCGCCCGGTGACGGCCAGCCAGGCGAGCATTCCCCAGGTGGCGGCCAGGAACGTCCCACTGGCGACGGAGGACACCAGCGCGATGCGCAGGGTCCGGGGAGCGGCGGCCAGGGACCGCCGGTCGACCCGCTCCGACAGGGCGCGGTACCAGTACAGGAGGTAGTCGGTCATGCCGTTGGCGCGGACCTCGTCCGCGTACTTCGGCGTGGTCGCCCACCAGCGGGTCATCCCGCGTACGTTGCGGTCCGCGACGTTCGCGTAGTGGATCTCGTAGTCGACGCGCGCGGTGAGGACGGCCCCCACGCCGGCCGGGGCCACGGCCAGCAGGAGCAGCGGCAGCATCAGGGGGTTGAGCACGGACAGGACACCGCCGGCCGTGACCATCCTGATCAGCGCGGCCATGAAGCGCTGGGCGTCCATGACCATCACGTGCGTGCGCATCACGCCCATCTCGGCGGCTTCCTGGCGGTCGGAGAAGCCGTCCGTCGCGTACGCCTCGGCCTCCACCCGGCAGACGGCCTCGACCAGCGCCGAGTCGGTCTCCGTGGTCAGCCGGGGCGTGATCCGCCGTTCGGCGTACATGGCCAGGGCCTCCGACGCGCGGGTGACGGCGCTCGCCGCCGCGACGACGACGAGCGCCGGAAGTGCCTCGCGCAGGCGGTCCGCGACCGTTCCCGCACCGAGGAGCGGGCCCATCGCCCGGGCCGTGGCCGCCAGCAGCACCGCCGCCGACACGCCCGTGACCAGCTGACAGGTGAGGAGCAGGACCACGGCCCGGCGGTCGGTCCGCCACGCCATGGCGGTGATGCGGCGCAGCACGGAGGGGAGCTGGGAGCACAGGGAGCGGAAGCCGACCTGGCCGAGCGGGTTGACGGAGTAGTGGCCGGAGTAGGTGATCTCGGCGGGCGGCGGGGGCGGGACGGGCTGCGCGGTCTGGTGAGTCAACGGCACTTCTCCCTGCCTGGTCGACGGCGTGAAGGCGACGCACGGAACTCAACGAGACAGGGAGCGGTATCGAAAACAGGCGTTTCGGACGGATGGCGCGGACCCGGGTGGCCGAAAACCTCGCGCGGCCCGCTCAGAGGCGCGGAGCCCCGGTCACCGACATCACCAGGGAGTACAGGGAGGTGGTGGCGGTGATGAACAGGCGGTTGTTCTTCGGTCCGCCGAAGGCGATGTTGGAGACGGGCTCGGGCACGCGCAGCTTCCCGATGAGGGTGCCGTCGGGGTCGTAGCAGTGCACGCCGTCGTCGAGGGCGGCGGCCCACAGGCGGCCCTCGTCGTCGAAGCGGATGTTGTCGAAGTGGACCCCGTCCCGGCCCTCGGCGAAGACCTCGCCGCCGGAGAGGGTGCCGTCCTCGCGGATGCCGTACGCGTGGATCCGGGCGGCCCGCGAGTCGGAGACGTACAGCCGGCTCTCGTCGGGGGACAGGACGACCCCGTTGGGCCCCTCGAACCCGTCCGCGGCGAGGTGGACGTCCCCCGACAGCGGGTCGATCCGGTACACGTTGCACGCGCCGATCTCCGACTCGGCGCGATGGCCCTCGTAGTCGCTGGTGATGCCGAAGTCCGGGTCGGAGAACCAGATCGTGCCGTCGGAGCGTACGACGGAGTCGTTCGGGCTGTTGAGCCGCTTGCCGTCGTACCGGTCGGCGAGGACGGTCACGGCGCCGTCCGGCTCGGTGCGGGTCACCCGGCGGTTGCCCTGCTCACAGGTGACCAGGCGGCCCTGCCGGTCGACGGTGTTGCCGTTGCTGTGACCGGCCGGGGTGCGGAAGACGCCGACCGTGCCGGTGGCCTCGTCCCAGCGCAGGATGCGGTCGTTCGGGATGTCGCTCCAGACCAGCTGGCGCCAGGCGGGCAGATACAGCGGGCCCTCGGCCCAGCGGCAGCCGTCGTACAGGACCTCGAGCCTGCTGTCGCCGTTCGCGCAGCGTCCGGTACGGAAGCGGTCGTCCAGGATCTCGTACGGGCCGTTGGTGGGCATGGCGTCCCTTCGCAGAGAGTGATCAGGATCTGATGCAACGTAACACGCGTATCGCCGGATCAGATACGGTCATCACATGAGGCAACTGGATGACATCGACCGCCGGTTGATCGCGCTGCTCCAGCGGGACGCGACACAGCCGTACGCCGCCCTGGGCGCGGCGGTCGGCCTGTCGGCGGGCGCGGCGCACGAGCGCGTGCGCAAGCTGCGCGAGCAGGGCGTCATCCGGGCCACGACCGTCGACGTCGACCCCGCGGCACTCGACCGCGGGGTCCTCGCCTTCGTGCTGGTCGACTCCACGGCGTGGATGGGGGACAGGGCCGAGGACTTCGCCGCCGTACCGGAGATCCAGGAGGCGCACGTCATCGCGGGCAGCGCCTCCGTCCTGGTGAAGGTGCGCACCGCCACCACCGAGCGCCTGCAGGACGTGCTGCGCCGCCTGTACGCGATCGACGGGGTCAGCGGGACACAGGCGACGGTGGTCCTGGACACCTTCTTCGAACGCCCGCCGGACGCCGGTGAGAACCGCGGCGACCCGGTCAGCCGGCCGTCCTGACGGGCGCGCTGCTCCGGCCGGTGAGTTCGGCGTCGAGCGTCGCCTGCGCCACCCGCATGCCCTCGGCGTACACGGGGTCCCGCAGGCGCTTCCACATCTCGTCCTCGGAGACGTCCTCGACGTGGCGGACCACCCACCAGATGTTCCCGAAGGGATCCTTGACGCGGCCTCCGCGCTGCCCGAAGGCGTTGTCCGACAGCGGTGTGACGACCTGGCCGCCGGCCGCGACGACGCGCGAGAACACCGTGTCCGTGTCGGCGACGAACACCCGCAGCAGGCTCGGCAGGACCGGCCGGTCCGCGCGCCGGTCGAAGGCCAGGACGACGGTGTCGCCGACCCGGATCTCACCGTGCCCGATCGACCCGTCTTCGGTCGCCACCCGCCCGAGCTCCTCGCCGTCGAACGCCTGGGCGACGAAGTCGAGGAACGCCCCGGTGCCGTCGGTCATCACCCAGGGCGCGACGCCGGTGCAACCCTCGGGCGCGGCGCCGGTCCGCTCGGCCATCACGGTCTCCTTCCGTCGGTGTCGGTCGTCCACGACGGCAGGCGGCAAGCAGGCCGGATCCTGACCTGGACAGTCGGGCGCGCCCGTTGTCCGAGGCGGTCCGTACGCTCGTCGGCGTACCGCACCGGACCAGGGAGGACGACGATGGGTGTCACCGCGCAGGACGCGATCGAGACGCTGCGGGAGCTGGAGCGGCGCCTGCCGGACGTGTTCACGCTCGAACCCGGGGCCCCGGACGCCGAGCTGACCGAGGCGGAGCCCCGGCTGCCGGACGACATACGGGTGTTGCTGCGTGCCGTGAGCGCCGTTCGGATCGGTGATGACGACCACCTCCACCTCGATCCCCGGCTCAGCAGGGTCGAACGCCAGTGGATGTGGGGGCCGGGCGAGGAGACCCGGGTACTGCTCTCCCTCGCGACCGGCGACCACTTCTTCGTCGACGTGCATCCCGGAACCGGTGCGTGGGGCGCGGTGTTCTCCCAGTCCGCGGACTTCTTCGACACCTACGCCTACTGCGCCCGCTCCCTCCCGGAATTCCTCGTCGACCACGCGCGTGAGGCCCTGGCCCTCGCGGACCGCGTCAGGACCGATCCGGACGCGTACGACGAGGACGAGGGGGAGTTCGACATCCGGTTCCCCTGCGAGTCGGTCTGGCGCCGGCGGGTGACCGTCTCCGGCACCCCCGTCGCCGAACTGCGCGACACGGAAGACCCCGACCTGGCCGCCGTGGCGGCCGGTCTCCCGGACAGGGCGTCCCTCGTCGATCTGCGCACCGTGGAACCGCCGCTCCTGATGAAACTGAAGCCGACGGAGGGGAAGTACGAGGAGTTCATGCGCTTCGGCCCCGAGCGGCAGTTCGCCGTGGCCGTCCCCGACGGCGCGCAGCTCGCGGACGGAACCTGACCGCGAGCCCTCATGCGGTCGGTCCCATGACGCAGAACCGGAAGATCCTTGTCACCGGAGTCACCGGAGTCACCGGAGTCACCGGAGTCACCGGAGTCACCGGGCACCCGGCCCGCCTCTTCACCCAGTGGGCCGCGGAGCACGCGGACGCGTTCACGGCACAGGGCGCCGCGGACACGGCACAACCCCGCAGAAGGCATGGGCCGGGCATGACGTCCGGGGTAATCGACCCGATCCTTCCCCTCCGGCAGGATCGAGCACATCCACGGAGACCCCGCACCGGACTCCGGGCCGCAGCCGAGAGGGGAGCGTCATGTCCATCGACTCCAGTGTCGCCAACGAGAGTTCCGCCGAGGTCACCCGGGCCGTCGTGGGGGAGTTCCTCGCCGCCCGGTCCGCCGGGGACACCGGGCGGCTGGCCGCGGTCTTCGCCGACGAGGTCGACTGGCTGCTCGCCGACAACCCCACCGTTCCGTGGATCCGCCCCCGGTCCACCGCCGCCGAATGCGCGGCCCAGTTCACGGAGTTGATGGAACACACCGTGCCCGAGGACGCGCACGCCTCCGTCGACACCTTCCTCGTCGACGGGAAGGACGCGGTCCTGATGGGGCATGTGTCGGGGACGGTACGGGCGACGGGGCGGTCCTTCCAGGGCCCGTTCGCCCTGCGCCTCACCGTGGAGGGCGGCCGGATCACCCGGCACCACCTCTACGAGAACAGCCTGTCCATCGCCGGGGCCTGCGCCCCCTGACGGGCGGGCGCAGGCCGGTGGCCGGCTCAGTCGAGGAGTTCGGCGACCAGGGCGGCGAACTCCTCCGGGGTGGCGAGGCGGATGCCGAGCTGTTCGGCCTTCGCACGCTTGGAACCGGCGCCCTCGCCCGCGACCACGAGGGAGGTCTTCTTGGAGACGCTGGAGGAGGAGCGTCCGCCGGCCCGTTCGACGAGTTCGTTCATCTCGTTGCGGGAGAGCTTCTCCAGCTTCCCGGTCATCGCGCCGGTGACCACCACCGTCATCCCGGCCAGCGGACCGCCCTCGGCCGGGG
Source organism: Streptomyces sp. CB02400 (assembly GCF_001905725.1). Lineage (GTDB taxonomy): Bacteria > Actinomycetota > Actinomycetes > Streptomycetales > Streptomycetaceae > Streptomyces > Streptomyces atrovirens. The sequence goes on along the minus strand of NZ_LIWB01000007.1, from coordinate 208,416 downwards.
CGTCGTCCTCGGCACCGGCGGGCGGCGGCGGAGTGGCGCCGGGCTCCGTCATGTTGACACCGGCGGCGGCCAGCTTGTCGATCAGCGGGGCCAGTTCGGCGAGCTCCGCGACGATCGACGGGGCCTTCTCCGCCCCGATGCCGTCGACCCGCTGCATGGCGTCGGCGTCGGCCGCGCGGATGTGGTCCATGGTGGCGAAGTAGCGGGCGATGCGCCGTGACATGGACCTACCGGTGCCCCGCACGCCCAGCGCGCACAGCACCCGTGACAGCGGCTGCTCCTTGGCCTTGGCGAGCGCGGCGAGCAGATTGTCGGTGCTGGTCTCGCCCATCCGCTCCAGGGCGAGCAACTGCTCGCGCCGCAGGGTGAACAGATCGGCGAGATCGGCCACCAGGCCCGCGTCGACGAGCTGCACCACGCGGGTGGCGCCCAGCCCCTCGATGTCGAGCTGGTCGCGGCCCGCGGCGTAGGCGAGGGACGCGACCAGGTGGCAGTTGCGGCCCTGGGCACACCGCCAGCGTTCCTCACCGGTGTCGATGTCCGAACCGCAGCGCGGACACTGCGCCGGGAACTCGATCGGCCGCTCCTCACCCGTCCGCAGATGGGCCACCGGCGCCTCGATGCGGGGGATGACGTCGCCCGCCCGGTGGACCATGACGTGGTCGCCCAGGCGCAGGTCGCGGCGGGTGATGTCGGCCGGGTTGTGCAGGGTGGCGTAGGTGATGGTGGAGCCGTCGATGACGACCGGTTCGAGGACGCCGCGCGGCGCGATGATGCCCGTACGGCCGACGTTCCACTCCACTTCCAGCAGCCGGGTGATCTTCTCCACGGCCGGCAGCTTGTAGGCGATCGCCCAGCGTGGCGCGCGGGAGCCGGACCCCGCGGCCCGCTGGTCCTCGGCGAGATCGGCCTTGATGACGATCCCGTCGATGCCGAACGGCAGCTCGGCGCGGACCGCGGCGATCCCCTCGACCCGGTCCAGGACCTCATCGACGGTCTCGGCGACGACATCGGGGACGGCGGTCCGGGCGCTGGTGTGCACCCCGAGACCGTCGGCCAGCGCCATCAGCTCGCTGTGCGCGAGCTCGTTCAGCTTCTCGGCGAGGACGGAGTCGGTGTCGGGCAGCGGCAGCAGACCGTAGCCGAAGAACGTCATAGGAACCGTGTAGACGCGCTCCTTCGCCCGCAGGGTGCCCGCGGCCGCGTTGCGCGGGTTGGCGAACGGCTGCCCGCCGTGAGCGGTGCGCACCTCGTTGGCGTGCTCGAACTGGGCGGCCGTCATGAGGACTTCGCCGCGCACCTCCACGGTGACCGGTTCGTCCAGCTTCTCGGGCAGCCCCTCGATGGTGCCGATCGCGTGCGAGACGTCCTCCCCGGCCGTCCCGTCCCCGCGGGTGATCAGCCGGGTGAGCCGGCCGTCGCTGTACCGGGCGGCGATCGCGAGCCCGTCCAGCTTCGGACCCACACTGAAGCGCGTCGCCTCACGTCCGGTACGGCGGGACAAGGAGGCCGTCCAGGCGGTGAACTCCTCCGCGGAGAACACGTTGTCGAGGCTGAGCATCGGCACCGTGTGCGGCACGTCGCCCTCCACCGCCCCGCCGGCGACCTTCCCGGTGGGGGAGTCGGGGAGTATCCCGTCGGGATGCTCCGCCTCCCAGTCGGCGATCCCTCGTACCAGCCGGTCGTAGGTGTCGTCGTCCAGCGCCGAGGTGCCGCCCTCGTAGTAGGCGGCGGCCGCTCGTACGGCGTCCTCGACCGCCTGCGCGTAGGCGGCGGCATCCACGATCACTGCTGCAGGTGTTGTCATGCGTCGCATCTTGCCTCCCACCACTGACAACGGGCTCCGACGGGCATCACACCCGGCCTGCTTGCCTAAAGCCATTAGGCAGCTACATACTCGTATTAGCTGATTGAGGGGATGATTATGGCAGCGCGCGTAGGACTGACGGTGGAACGCCTCACCAGAGCGGGGGCGGAGCTCGCCGACGAGGTCGGCTTCGACCGGGTGACCGTCTCCGAGCTCGCCCGGCGCTTCGACGTCAAGGTGGCGAGCCTGTACTCCCACGTGAGGAACTCCCAGGACCTCAAGACGCGGATCGCGCTGCTCGCCCTGGAGGAACTCGCCGACCGTGCCGCCGACGCCCTGGCCGGACGGGCCGGCAAGGACGCCCTGACCGCCCTGGCGAACGTCTACCGCGACTACGCGCGGGAGCATCCAGGACGCTATGCGGCGGCCCAGTTCCGGCTCGGCCCGGAAGCGGCCGCCGGCAGCGCGGGAGTGCGGCACGCACAGATGACCCGGGCCCTCCTGCGCGGCTACGACCTGACGGAACCGGACCAGACCCACGCGGTCCGCCTGCTGGGCAGCGTCTTCCACGGCTACGTCAGCATCGAGATGGGCGGAGGGTTCAGCCACAGCGCCCCCGACACACAGGAGACCTGGTCGCGCGTCCTCGACGCGCTCGACGCCCTCCTGCGCAACTGGCCCGCGCCCTGACCACGACTCCAGGCCCTTGAGCCGCCCCGACCCACGGACGGAAACCGTGCCCTCCACTTCGCACACCACCCCCATCACCGCGGACCTCGTACGCGGCGCCCTCGACCTGGAGCCCACGGCGAACGGGGTCCTGCCTCACCGCCTGCCCGCCCGGGCCCGCGCCCAGAACACCGACGGACAGCTCGCCATGGCCGAGTCCCAGCCCTCCGGCGTACGACTGGTCTTCCGTACCCGGGCGACCACGGTCGAACTCGACACGCTGCCCACCAAGCGGGTCTACATCGGCGCCCCGCCCCGCCCGGACGGCCAGTACGACCTGCTCGTCGACGGACGCCCGGCCGGCCGGGCGACCGCGACCGGCGGCAACACCCTGACCATCGACATGAGCACCGGAGCGGTCGAACACGGCACCGGCCCCGCCGACACCCTCCGCTTCACCGGCCTGCCCGAGCGCGACAAGACCGTCGAGATCTGGCTGCCGCACAACGAGACCACCGAACTCGTCGCCCTGCGCACCGACGCCCCCGTCGAGCCGGCTCCCGTCTCCGGCCGCAGGACCTGGCTGCACCACGGCAGCTCCATCAGCCACGGCTCCGACGCCGCGAGCCCCACCACGACCTGGCCCGCGTTCGCCGCGGCACAGGGCGGCGTGGAACTGGTCAACCTGGGCTTCGGCGGCAGCGCCCTGCTCGACCCGTTCGTCGCCCGGACCATGCGTGACACGCCGGCCGACCTGATCAGCGTCAAGATCGGCATCAACCTGGTCAACGCCGACCTGATGCGGCTGCGCGCCTTCACCCCGGCCGTCCACGGCTTCCTCGACACCGTCCGCGAGGGTCACCCCACCGCGCCGCTGCTGGTCGTCTCGCCGATCCTGTGCCCCATCCACGAGGACACGCCCGGCCCCACCGCCTTCGACTTCAGCCGTCTCGGTGAGGGGCGACTCCTGTTCACCGCCGCGGGTGATCCCGAGGAGCGGGCCGAGGGCAAGCTGACGCTCGGCGTCATCCGCGACGAGCTGAAGCGCATCGTGACGCGACGCGCGGCCGACGACCCCAACGTGCACTACCTCGACGGCCGTGACCTCTACGGCGAGGCGGACCACTCCGAACTGCCGCTGCCCGACCGGCTCCACCCCGACGCGGCCACGCACCGCCGCATCGGCGCACGCTTCGCCGCCCACGCCTTCGCGGCCCAAGGCGGCCCGTTCGCGCAGGCCGAGGGCTGACCTACTCGAAGAACTTGAGGCTCCAGCCGGTGTCCGTGTTCGGCCCGGGGACGTTGGCGCGGCTGTAGGTGGTGTCGCCCCACCAGCAGAACGTGCCCGTGTACCAGTAGCGGTTCTCCCACGTGTACGGCGTGCCCTTCGGCACCGCGTGGAACATCAGCGGGAACCGCGGCCCGGCGGGCGGGCTGGTGCCGATGTCGCCGTCGAGCAGGACGAAGCTGTGGTGGCCGGGGCCGTCGACGTGCAGCGTCGGGTCCCAGCCGGCCATCATCGTGGCCCGGTCGGAGCCGAACAGACAGCCGTTGGACTTGTACCAGTCCCATACGTACGCCGGGTCGCCGCCGGCCCGCAGCCGCAGGTCGGCCAGGCAGTACTGGTCGCTCCAGCTGCCGTTGGCGGAGTACACGATGTGCAGCTGCCCGTTCGGGTCCTTGACGGGCTCGGGGCCCTCGTTGATGAACGGGTTGCCGACCACCCGCTCCCAGCTCTCCCGGGGCTGCGAGATGATGTGCCGCGCACCGGTCGGCGTGGTCGGGCTGCTCATCCGGGCGATGTACAGGTTCTGCTCGACGTCGGTGTCCCCGGCCCAGCCGGACCAGACGAACCAGCGCCGACCGTTGAACGTGAACAGGGTCCCGTCGATGGCCCACTTGTCGTCCGGCAGGGCCAGTTCCGTCTCGGCGGAGTAGCCGCTGTCGGGGCTGGCGGAGCTGATCACGTACATCCGGTGAGCCGCTCCGCGCCCGGCCGTGAAGTAGATGTAGTAGCGGCCGCCGTCCCGCACGATCTCCGGAGCCCAGACCTCACCGCGACCGCGCGTGTCCGACCACACCTGCCGCGGGGTCGCCGAGTCCAGCGCCGCCGTGGAGGACGCCTGCCGTACGACGATGCCTCCGCCGGCCGACTGCACGGAGATGTACGTGCCACCGACCCGGAGCACGCTCGGGTCCGCGGCGCGCAGACCGGTCCGGTCCGCCCGGGCGGGCTCGGCGGACGTCAGGGTCAGCGCGGCGGCGAGAACGCCGGACAGCACGAAGCCGAGGGCCCCGGCCAGGCGGCGAGAGAGTCTCTTCGTCCCGTGGGGAAGTTCGGCCATCGGGTCCCGTCACCTCCGCGCCGAGGTTTACATCGATGAAATCCGCTCCCACAGGATGGTGACCGGTGGCGGGCATGTCAATAGAGCCGTGGAGTCCGGTCGCCCTCGCGTGAACCGCCATAGCACCGCGCAGGTCCGCGCGCTGACGGACCGTCAACTGTGTGCGAAGCCTGGACAGTCGTCGGGCGGCGTGTTGTCATTCCGCTGCACACCGGATTTCCAACGTTGGAATGAAGGGACGGCCGAGCCGACGGCCACCTCTGTTTCGTCCTGGTCCCATGCCCTCTGCGCGAGGAAAGGTTCGATGACAAGACAACTCACCCGCCCGAGATCCAGATCGTGGGCGCTGCTGACCGTGACCGCCCTGGCCCTGTCCACGGGTGCCCTGGCGCCCGCCGCGTCGGCCGCCGTGCCGATCGCCGGAGTGTCCGCCGGCTCGACCGCCGCCGACGCCGATGTCGTGGTGCACGGCCTGAAGGGCGAGTACTTCAGCATGTCGGCGCCGGGCGCCCGGGACTTCGCCGAACTCGGCGGCACCCTGCTGGAGCCGCAGATCAACTTCTCCGGACTGACCAGCACCTTCGAGGAGCTGACCGGGCGGACGGAGCACACCACCGCCCGCTGGACCGGGCAGATCGAGGCACCGGAGACCGGTGAATACACCTTCCACGCCATCGGCGACAACGGCTTCCGGCTGTTCATCGACGACGAACCCGTCATCGACCACTGGGTGGGCGACTGGGACAAGGAGCAGACCAGCGCGGCGGTCAGGCTGACCGCCGGCGAGAAGCACGACTTCCGTATGGAGATGTTCCAGGACGTCGGCGGCGCCAACATGTTCCTGCGCTGGTCGACGCCGACGATGCCCAAGCAGCTCGTGCCGACGACGGCGTTCACCCCGCCCGCCGGGTTCGAGGTCTTCCCGGTGGAACCGACCGTCACCGGGGACGGGCGGCAACTGCGCGCCCGGTTCGAGGACCCGGTGGGCGACCTCGCCGAGGTGGCCGGCCACCTCAAGATCGAAGCCGACACGACCGCCATGCCGGTCGAGTCGGTGACGGCCGCCCCCGATGACCCCGACTCCCTCCTGATCACGCTCTCCGAGCCGATCCAGAAGAACCAGCAGGTCCGGTTCACCTACGACGGCGAGGGCGGCCTCAAGACCGGCGGCAAGACCGTGCCCCGGATCGTCCGCTACGCCACGAACACGTCCACCCACCGCATCACCACCCCGTGGGGCGACAAGGTCGACAAGAACAACCCGCTGCCGGAGTACCCCCGCCCGCAGCAGGTCCGCTCGAAGTGGAAGAACCTCAACGGACCCTGGCAGTTCAGCGGCGCCGAGGCCGGTGAGCAGCCGGTCTTCGGCAAGGACCTGGACGAGAAGATCATCGTGCCGTTCCCGGTCGAGTCGCAGCTCTCCGGACTCGAGCGGCACGAGGACCACATGTTCTACCGCAAGCTCGTGGACGTGCCGAGGAGTTGGAAGGTCGGCAAGAGCGGCAGGGCCAACCGGCTGAAGCTCAACTTCGGTGCCGTGGACTACCGGGCCACCGTGTGGGTCAACGGCAAGAAGGTCGCCGAACACACCGGCGGCTACAACGCCTTCAGCGCCGACATCACCGACGCGATCAAGGGCCGGGGCAAGCAGGAGATCGTCGTCGCGGTCACCGACACCGGCGGCGCCAACCAGCCGATGGGCAAGCAGTCCACCAACCCCGGCGGCATCTTCTACACCCAGTCGTCCGGCATCTGGCAGACCGTCTGGATGGAGCCCGTCGCCGACACCTCCATTGACAACGTCGTCACCACGCCCGACATCGACACCGGCACCCTCGCGGTGACCGTCGAGTCCGAGGGCGCCTCCAAGCACGCCCGCGTCGAGGCCGTGGCCCGCGACGCCCGTGGCAAGGTCGTCGGCCGGGTCAGCGGACCGGCCAACAAGGAGCTGGACCTGCGCGTGGCCAGGCAGCACCTGTGGAGCCCGGACGACCCCTACCTCTACGACCTCGACATCAAGCTGAAGGACGGCAGGTCCACCGACAGGGTCGGCAGCTACTTCGGCATGCGCGAGGTCGGGATCGAGGAGGTCGGCGGCTACCAGAAGCTGGTCCTCAACGGCAAGCCCGTCTTCTCCCTCGCCACCCTCGACCAGGGCTTCTGGCCCGACGGCCTCTACACCGCGCCCAGCGACGACGCCCTGGCGTTCGACCTGGAGGCGCACAAGAAGCTCGGTTTCAACGCCGTCCGCAAGCACATCAAGGTGGAGTCACCCCGCTGGTTCTACCACGCGGACAAGCTCGGCCTGCTGGTCTGGCAGGACTTCGTCTCCGGGAACCTCACCGACGCCACCGGACAGAAGGCCTTCGTCGACCAGGGCCGCGAGATGATGCGCCAGCACCACAACTCGCCCTCCGTCATCGGCTGGATCGTCTTCAACGAGGGCTGGGGCGAGTGGAACCGCGAGGAGAGCGGCCGTATCGCCGAGTCGGTGAAGGCCGCCGACCCGTCCCGGATCGTCAACGCCCACAGCGGTGTCAACTGCTGCAACTCCAAGGGTGACTCGGGCAAGGGCGACATCATCGACCACCACGACTACAACAACGAGGACCCGCCCTTCCCGGACCACCGGGCGGCCATGGACGGTGAGCACGGCGGCTTCACGCTGCGCACCCCGGGCCACATGTGGCCGGGCACGCCGACCGTGATCTACAGCGGTGTCGCCGACAAGGAGGCGCTGACCCGCAAGTACGTGGAGAACACCGAGAAGTTCTACCTCGACCAGGCCGGCGCCGAACTCTCCGGCTCGGTGTACACACAGATCACCGACCTGGAGAACGAACTCAACGGCCTCTACACCTACGACCGCCGGGAGATCAAGGTCGACCCGGTCCGGGTGCGCGAGATCAACCGCAAGGTCATCGCGGCCGGCGCCGCGGCGGGCGACCGCGAGCCGCTCAAGGGCGGCGGGTCCTGGACCCTCGACGAGGGCACCGGCACCACCGCGAAGGACGACGGCCCGAACGACAAGCCGCTCACGCTGAGCGAGGGCACCACCTGGACCACCGGAGTCAGCGGCAGCGCGCTGAAGTTCGACGGCCAGGGACAGTACGCCCAGACCGAAGGCCCGGTGCTCGACACCACCGGCAGCTACACGGTCTCCGCCTGGGTCAGTCTCGACTCCCTGCCCGGCAACTACGCCACCGCCGTCAGCCAGGACGGACGGCGCCAGGCCAGCCCCTTCTACCTGCAGTACGGCCAGGGCGCGTTCGCCTTCAGCACGCCCGACGGGCAGCGCGCACGGCTGGAGACCACACCGGAGACCGGCCGCTGGTACCACCTCGTCGGCGTACGTGACGACGCGACCAACCAGATCAGGCTCTACGTCGACGGCAAGCTCGCGTCGACCGCGACCGCCGGCCCCGCCTACGTCGCCACCGGCCCCCTTGCCGTGGGCCGCGCCCAGTGGAACGGCGAGAACACCGACTTCTGGGACGGCGCGGTGGACCAGGTCCACGCCTACGACAAGGCGCTCACCGCGGAGGAGGTGAGCGCGCTCCACAACGGGGAGAAGCAGTAGCCCTGCTGACGGCGGGGTGGTGCGGGCGCACATGTGCGCCCGCACCACCCCGCCTCTCATGGCGTCAGGGGGCCCAGGGGGCCTCCACCGTCCAGGTGGTGTCCTCGGTGAAGAGGGCGGGGTTGTCCCAGGTGTGGGTTCCGCCCGGGGTGGCCAGCCACAACTCGGCGTTGTAGTGGCGCAGATACTGCTCGGGGAAGTTGTAGGCGGACAGTCTCACCCCGCCGTTCGCGCCCCGGACCGGGCAGAAGTGGCGTCGGCACGGAACAGGTCGCCGTTGCCGCCCTCCTTGTACACACAGGAGTCGCGGTGCCGCAGATGCTCGCCGGAGCAGTAGTTCCGCGACTCGAAGGATTGACTTGCACCTCGGGCTGAAGCCCGAGGATTCTGGCCTTCTCGATCGTTGCTGTGCCGCTACGCGGCACTGGGTCCGGTCGGGAATCCGTGGCTTCCTGTTTCTTCGCGCTGTGCCGGGAACGCTCCTGGTCTTACCGGCGCTCCGCAGGCCGATGCCGCCAGTCCGGCGGCCGTTTCGATGTTGATCGCGGCGTTGTGGTCCCGGTCGTGGACGGTGCCGCAGGCGGTACAGGTCCATTCCCGGATGTTCAGGGGTTTGGGTCCGTCCACGGTGCCGCAGACGTGGCAGGTCTGGGAGGTCGGTTCGAACCGGCCGATTTTGGCCAGGGTGCGGCCGTATCGTTCCGCTTTGTATTCCAGCATGCTGATGAACGAGGACCACCCGGCGTCGTGCACGGACTTGGCCAGTCTGGTGCGGGCCAGAGCCTTCACCGACAGGTCCTCCACGCCGATCCCTTGGTTCTCGGAGATCAGCTTCGTGGACAGCTGGTGGTGGAACTCGCGGCGCGCGTCGGTGACCTTGGCGTGGGCACGGGCGACCTTCAGACGGGCCTTGTCCCGGTCCTCGCTTCCCTTCTGTTTGCGGGAGAGTTCCTTCTGGGCCTTCTTCAGCTTCTTCTCCGCGCGCCGCAGGAAGCGCGGGGAGTCGATCTTCGTGCCGTCGTACAGGACGGCGAAGTGGGTGAGGCCGAGGTCGATACCGAGGGTGCGGTCGGTCTCCGGCATCCGGGCGGCGTCGGCGGCCGGGTCGGTGTCGATGACGAACGAGGCGAAGAACCTGCCGGCCGCGTCCTTGATCACGGTGACGGAGGTGGGGGTGGTGGGCAGGGTGCGGGACCACTTCACCTTCACCGCGCCGATCTTCGGCAGGTTCAGCCGTCCGCTGCCGGTGATGCTCCAGCGGGCGTTGGCGGTGAACCGGATCGACTGCCGCGTGTCCTTGCGGGACTTGAAGCGAGGCGGGCCGATCCTGGGGTCCTTTCGGGTGCCCTTGAGGGAGGCGAAGAAGTTGCGGTACGCCCTCTCGGCATCCCGCAGGGACTGCTGGAGCACCACCGCGGAGACCTCACCCAGCCAGGACCGTTCCGCTGTCCGTTTGGCCTCGGTGATCAGACGCACGGACAGTTCTCCGGCCTTCGGGAACGGCTGCCCGGCCCTGCGGGCGTCCTCGCGGGCGCGCACCCCGTCGTTGAACACCACCCGCGCGCACCCGAACGCCTTGGCCGGCGCCGTCTGCTGACCGGTGTCCGGGTACAACCTGAAGGCGTACCGAAGCTGCATGCGAGGATCGTACGAACGAGCCGTATCGCCTGTCGCCGGGAACATCCGTTCCCCGTCTCACTCCAGGCCGCACCGTCCGGATCCGCCGGACCGACACCGCGGCGCTCCGTGCCGCGGTCGCCACGCCGAAGCCGGTGAAGGCCATGCCGACGAGCCGGGCCGGCACGGCCGACACAGCGGTGAGCCACCACCGTCCGAACCGGAGGGCGGGGCAGACGTGGGGCCTGTACTCGACGAATCGTCACTCCTTGGGAAGGGGGAGGGGGAGACGTGCGCGTGCGAGAAGCGGTCGGTCCGCGGTGGAGCGTGACCGGCCGCCCGGTACCGGACGCGGCAGCGGGAGTCGGAGGTGCCCGGCTGCCGCGCCCGGAGCTCTACATCAGTTGCCGTCGGCGGCCCAGCCAGGTCTGGGCGATGACGACGACGGCCAGGAAGGCGCCGCTGACGACCTGCTGGTAGGAGGAGTCCAGGGAGCCGACCTGGTTGATGACGTTCTGGATCACCCTGAGCAGCAGCACACCGACCAGCGAGCCGCTGACGTAGCCGAGCCCGCCGGTGAGCAGGGTGCCGCCGATGACGACGGCGGCGATGGCGTCCAGCTCCATGCCGTTGCCGAGGATGGTCACCCCGGAGGCGAGCCAGGCCGCGTTGAGCGCGCCGGCCAGTCCCGCCAGCACCCCGGACAGGGTGTAGACGAGGATCTTGGTACGGGCCACCGGGGCGCCCATCAGCGCCGCCGCGTCCTCGTTGCCGCCGACCGCGTACACATGCTGTCCGAAGCGCGTACGGCGCAGCACGACGGCCCCGGCGACGAACAGCGCCAGCGTGATCCACACGGGATTGCCCAGACCGAAGGTCGTGCCCTGCCCGAGTTCCGCCAGGAACGAACCCTTGCCGATCAGGTACGTGTTGGCGCCCTCGTCGGTGAGCGCCAGCATCAGACCGCGCGTACCGAGCATGGCGGCCAGGGTGACGATGAACGGCGCCAGCCGGGAGCGGGCCACGAGCAGCCCGTTGACGACACCGATCGCCCCGCACACCACCAGCGGCAGCAGCAGCGCCACCAGCGTTCCGTACTGGGAGCCCCAGGCCGCCAGGACCCCGCCCAGCGCGAACAGCGAGCCGACCGACAGGTCGATGCCCCCGGTGATGATCACGAAGGTCATGCCGAGCGCGACGATCGCCAGGAACGCCGAACTCGTCGCCATGTTGCTGACGTTGTCCCCGGTGGCGAAGGAGTCGAAGCTGAACGACGCCACCAGGGAGACGACCACCAGCACCGCCAGCGCGCCGTGCTGCTGGACCAGCGCGCTCACCCGCTCGGAGCGCGCGGACCCCACCGGCTCGCCGGCCACCGGCGGTTTCCCGTCGCCCGCCGAGGTCACCGGGGCGTCCGTCTTCGTGGCGGTCATCGCTTCCCCCGTCCCCGTGCCGCGTAGACCGCGGCGACGATCACTATGGCCTGCGCGATCTGGGTCCAGGAGGGCGGCAGATCGTGCTTGATGAGGGTGGCGGTGAGCAACTGGATGAGGACGGCTCCCGCCACGGTGCCGGCGATGTTCACCCGGCCGCCGGTCAGCGGTGTCCCGCCGACCACGACGGCGGTGATGGCGGACAGCTCCATCAGATTGCCCAGCGACGTCGGGTCGCTGGCCTGGAGCCGCGCGGTGGCGAGGACGCCCGCCACGGCGGCGAGCAGCGCGCAGACGACGTACACCACGATCAGCACGCGGCGCACCGGCAGTCCGGCGAGCTGCGCCGCGGGACGGCTGTCGCCGATGGCGAGGAGCTGCCGTCCGAAGGTGGTGCGGCGGACGACGAAGGCCACCAGCAGCGCCAGCACGGCGGCGATCAGGATCAGATACGGGATGCCCAGCACGTCGCCCGAGCCCAGGGAGGCCAGGGACGGGTTGCGCAGGTCCTCCAGTTGCGGCAGCAGCACCAGGGCGAGGCCCCGGCCGCCGACCATGAGCGCCAGCGTCGCCACGATCGGCTGCACCCCGACGAACGCGACCAGCGCCCCGTTGGCCAGTCCGACGCCCGCGGCGAACACCGCCACCACGAGCAGCGCCGGCACGAGTCCGTAGCCGAGGTAGAGGGCCGTCACGGAGGCCGCCAGCGCCATCACGGCACCGACCGAGAGGTCGACGCCCTCGGTGCCGATGACCAGGGCCATGCCGAGCGCCACGATGATGACGGGGGCGACCTGCACGGCCTGGGTGCGGAAGTTCTCCGCGGACAGGAAGTGCGGGGTGATGACGATGTTGACGACCAGCAGCAGCGCCACGCCGGCGTAGACGCCGTACGTCTGCAGCCACTGCAGGACGCGGGCCTTGTCCAGCGGGACGGTCTTGAGGGTGGCTTCAGCCATCGGTGGCCGCCTCCTCGACCGCGTCCCGGTCCGGGGCGTGCCCGGCGATGGTCCGCATCAGCTTGTCCTCGGTGACCTCGTCGCCGGTCAGCTCGCCGACGACCGCACCGTCCTTCAGTACGACCACGCGGTCGGACCCTTCGATCAGTTCCTCCAGGTCGGAGGAGATGAGCAGGACGCCCAGGCCGTCCGCGGCCAGTTCGTCCACGAGTTTCTGCACCTCGGCCTTGGCCCCGACGTCGATGCCCCGGGTGGGCTCGTCCAGGAGCAGGACCTTGGGGTTCATCGCCAGCCAGCGGGCGAGCAGCACCTTCTGCTGGTTTCCGCCGGAGAGTTCACCGACCTTCTGCTGCGGCGAGGACGCCTTGATGCGCAGCCGCTCGATGAAGGTGTCCACGATGCTGTCGACGCGCGCCTCGGAGACCAGGCCGAAGCGGGAGAGCCGGGGCAGGACCGCCAGCGAGATGTTCTCGCGGACCGACAGACCGGGCACGATGCCCTCGCTCTTGCGGTCCTCCGGCAGCAGACTGATGCCCGCCCGGATGGCGGCCGGGGTGGAGCCGCCGCGCAACGGGACCCCGGCCACCGTCACACTGCCCGAACTCGTGCCGAGGGCACCGGAGATGGCCTTCGCGGTCTCGGTGCGTCCGGAGCCGAGCAGCCCGCCGAGACCGACGACCTCGCCGGGACGGATGCTCACCGACACCTCGCGCAGCTTGTGCGGCACCGTCAGTCCACGGGCCTCCAGCACGGGTCGGCTGTCGGCGGCGTGGTGGTCGCCGGTGAACTTCGTCAGGCCCTCCTGACGGACCTCGCCCAGCTCCCGGCCCAGCATGGTCGACACCAGGGAGAGCCGGTCGAGGTCGGCGAGGCGCCCGTGGTGCACGCGACGGCCGTCGCGCAGCACGGTCACCGTGTCGCACACGGCGTACAGCTCGTCGAGACGGTGGCTGACGTAGACGACGGCGATGCCCTCGTCGCGCAGTCGGCGGATGACCGAGAACAGCGTCTCGACCTCCCGCGGTTCCAGGGACGAGGTCGGCTCGTCCATGATGACGATCCGGGCCTCGCTCGCCACGGCACGCGCCAGGGCGACCATCTGCTGCGCGCCGACACCGAGGGTGCGCAACGGCCGGCGGACGTCCACCCGGACGCCGTGGGCGCTCAGCGCCTCCTCGGCCTCCCGGTTCATGCGGGCGAAGTCCAGCAGGCCGAGACGGGTGCGCGGTTCGCGGCCCAGGAAGAGGTTGCGGGCCACGCTCAGCAGCGGGATGAGGTTGACCTCTTGGTAGATGGTCGAGATCCCGGCCTTCTGGGCCTCCAGCGGGGTGGCGAAGGAGACGTCACGGCCCTGGAAAACGATGTCACCGGCGTCGGGCCGGTAGACCCCGGTGAGGAGCTTGATGAGGGTCGACTTGCCGGCGCCGTTCTCGCCGATCAGGGCGTGGACCTCACCGGGGTGCAGGGTCAGGTCCACGTCGTCCAGGGCCCGGACGCCGGGGAAGGACTTGCTCAGTCCGCGGACGGCGAGGACTTCGGCGGGGGGAGCCACCTGTGCCTCCAGGAAGAAAGTGGTGACGGACGGACAGGGGGCCCGGGGACCGGGCCCCGGAGCGGATCAGTAGGCCTTGCCGAGGTCCTGCTCGGCGTTGTCGGCGTCGTAGGCGCTGTCCTGGATCACGATGTCCTGGGGGACTTCCTCGCCCTGGGTGAAGTCGTCCAGCGTCTGGAACGCCAGCGGGCCGAACCTCGGGTTGGACTCGATGACGCCGCTGATCCAGCCGTCGACGACGCCCTGGACGGCGTTGCGCGTACCGTCGACCGTGATGATCTCGACGTCGCCGGCCTTCTTGCCGGCGCCCTTCAGCGCGGCGACCGCGCCCAGGCCCATCTCGTCGTTCTCCGCGTAGATTCCCTTGATGCCGGGGTTGGACTGGATGAGCTGCTCGGTGACCTGCTGGCCCTTCTCACGGGTGAAGTCACCGGTCTGCTCGAAGACGACCTTCAGGTCGGGGGCCTTCTCGGCGACGCGCTCCTTGAAGCCCTTGGTGCGCTCGGTGGTGACGTTGTTCCCGGCCGAGCCCAGCAGGATGGCGACCTCGCCCTTGCCGCCGGTGGCCTCGATCATCTGGTCGGCGGCGCGGCGGCCCTGCTCGACGAAGTCCGAGGCGATGAAGGAGACGTAGTCCTTGCAGGGGGTGGCGTTGATCTTGCGGTCGATGGTGACGATCGGGACCTTCTTCGCGGCGGCGGCCTGCAGCACCGGGTCCCAGCCGTCGGAGTTGAGCGGGGCGATCACCAGCAGGTCGACGCCCTTGGTGAGCAGGGTCTGGACGTCGCTGATCTGCTTGGAGAACTGCGACTGGGCGTTGGCGGTGAGCAGCTTGACGCCTCTCTTGGCCGCCTCGTCCTTGATGGACTGCGTCTCCGCGATGCGGAACGGATTGGCCTCCTTCTCCGACTGGGAGAAGCCGACCGTGGCGTCCTTCAGGTCGATCTTCTCGCCGCCGTAGGCGTCGATGGTGCAGGTCTCGCTGCCCGGCTTCGGCGTGACGACCTTCTGCTCGGCGTCGGCGGCGGCCGCCGGGGACTTCTTGCTGTCCGACGCGTCGTCCTCCGACTTGGCGCAGGAGGTGACGGTCAGGGCCACGGCGGCGGCCAAGGCCACGACCACGGGACGGGCGAGAAGGTGAGAACGGTGAGTGGTGCGCTGCATGGTGACCCCGATCCGGGTGACGCTGAAAAGGGAACTGGGGAGCCGAAGGACGCGCAGACATGGTGCTGCTCCCCCTGTGCAAAGCGGCGTCCGGTGCGCCGCAAGGAGGTTTTACATCGTTGGAAGGATGCTGTAAACCCCTTGCGCACAAGGTGCGAAGCGAACGGGGCGGGTCGGACGGCGGCCCACTCCCGCGCCGCCCGGGCCACCGCTCGCCCCGGCAAGCGCTTGCCCCGTGCGCCGTGAAGTGCCGTCGGCGCATGGCGTGTACCGGGGAGACCGGGCTCCGCCCCCGAGCCCATGAGGCACGTCGGTGTACGGCGCGTGTGCCGGCTGAGACCGGCCTTCGGCTCTGCGGCCAGGAGGCACGTCGGTGTACGGCATGTGTACCGGGGAAGACCGGCCTCCGGCCCCGGCAGCCCAGTGGTGGGCCCGGCTCGTCGAACCAGCGGTACCGGTCGCCGACTTGAGCACTCACGCGGACGGCAACGGACTCCCGCGGTGCACCCGCCCCGCCGCCAACCGCGGGCAGTCGTGCCGCTGGGGCGGCACGGGTGGGCGCGACGGCACCCCGCACACGCCGGGCCGCGCAAACCCCCACGCCCACCGAGGGCACCCAACTGCCGCCGGCCTGCGCGCACTCCGGCGTGTCGGCCGCTCAGGGGCACGCAAGACCACGCCGACTCCACAGACGTGTCGCGTACCAACGCGCTCACTCGACCCGCCCCCGGCCGATCCGGCGTGCGGCGGCGCCGTAGGCACGTCCAAGCGCGGGCCGGCCCCGCCTCCGCGAGCGCCGCCGCGGTGTTTCCGTCCGGCGGTCGACGTGTCAGGGCGTGCCCCCGCTCAGGGACTTCGGCGTGTCAGGGCGCGCCCCTGCTCAAGGGCTCGGTGTGTCAGGAGGCGCCCCTGCTCAAGGGCTCCGGCGTGTCGGCCGCCCCGACGGCACTGCCTCAGGCGTGTCGCGAGCGCCGCCGACGCGCAGGCACACGCGACGGCGTGTCCCCGGCACAGGTTCGTCCCGAAGCCGCGGGCACCGCCCGCGGCACGCCCGGTACGTCAGACGTCCGTGACCTTCCCGGCCGCAGGCCGCCCCAACGTGCTCTCCCGCTCGGCGAGTCGGTAATCCGCCCAGATCCGGCGCGGCTCCGGCGCCCGGTCGTTGAGGCGGGCGAGTACCGACTCCACCGCCAGCCGGCCGATGGCGGCCTTGTCCGGCGACACGGACGTGAGCGTCACCGCCCCGAAGCGTCCCTCGATCACGTCGTCGAAGCCGACGACGGCGATGTCCTCCGGTACCCGCAGCCCCCGTTCGTGCAGCACCCGCATCGCCCCGATCGCCATCGGGTCGTTGTAGGCGAACACCGCGTCGGGCCGCCGTCCGCTGTCGAGGATGTGGTTCATGGCCAGCGCCCCGTCTGCGTGTCCCCAGCCGTCGGTGGCGGCGACGAGCCCCTCGTCGGCCGACAGCCCCGCGGCGGTCAGTTCCTCGCGCCAGCCGCGCACGCGCAGTTGCGCGGGCTCGCTGCGTCCGCGCCGGGCCCCGATGAACGCCACCTCCCGGCGCCCCAGGCAGATCAGGTGCCGGACGGCGGCGCGGGCCGCGGCCACGTTGTCGATGGCGATGTGGTCGTACGGCAGGTCGTAGTCCCGCTCGCCGAGCAGCACCAGCGGCACGTCCTGGGCGCGGTCGCGCAGGTCCTCGGCCTCCAGCTCGATGGGGCTGAGGATGAGCCCGTCGATGACCCGGGCCCGGAAGCCCTGGCTCACCAGCAGCTCCTGCTCGCGCATGCCCCCGGTGTGGTCGAGCAGCACGATGTAGTCGTGCTCGGACGCGGCGTCGATGACGGAGGCGGCCAGTTCGGCGAAGTAGGGGTTCCCGAGTTCGGGCAGGGCGAGCGCGATGATGCCCGTACGTCCCTTCCGCAGATGCCTGGCGGCGAGGTTGGGCCGGTAACCGAGCGCGTCGATGGACCGCTGGACACGCTCGCGCATGGCCGGGGTGACGTGCTGGTAGTTGTTCACCACGTTGGAGACGGTCTTGATGGAGACCCCCGCGTGCGCGGCGACGTCCTTGAGGCTGACCCGCACGGCAATCCCTTCGTGAGCGGCCCGACTCGGTTGGTCGGTGCGGATACGTGCCGTCACCATGAGCCGTGCGCCGAGCCGCTGGGCTCAAGTTTTACAACGTTATACATGCCGTCCCGTGACACTGACAAGGCGTGAACAGGGGGCGTGTCGAGAACGGCCCCGCGGACCTCGCCGGACCGGACGGCTCCCGGGCGCCGGCGCCGGGGCCGTCACCGGAAGTGTCGTCCCGGAGGACCCGCGCCGTCCACCGGACGCCGTCGGTGAATCCGCCGGACCACTCCCAGGCGCAAGCCCCGGGGCCACGCCGGGAGCGAATCTCCCGGCGACGCGCCGTCGACGGGCCGTTCCGGTGGGAGGTTCGCTCCCGTCGGCGTCTTGCCGCCGGATTCGCCAACAGCATCCCTCCACCGGAGCGGCCCCGTGCCCACAGGCGGACGGGCCGTCGCCCGGACCGGACCGGACCGAACTGGACAGGCCCGGACCGAACTGGACCGGCCCGGCTCCCTCAACCTCCCGAACTCTCCCGCACGATCAGCCGATGCCCCGCCGTCTCGTCGACGGCCGGCCCGCCCGGCCCGTCCGCGTCGATACGGTCCAGCAGCAGCTCCACCGCCCGCCGCGCGATGCCCCGCTTGTCCGGGGCGACGGTGGTGACGGTGGGGATGCTGAACCGGGTGGCCTCGATGTCGTCGAACCCGACCACGTCGAGGTCCTTCGGCACCGACCAGCCGTCCTCGTGCAGGGCCCGCACCGCGCCCAGCGCCAGGTGGTCGTTGAGGCAGAGCATCGCGTCCGGCCGCTCCGGCAGCCGCATGAGGATGCGGGTGGCGGCGGCCCCGTCGGCCCAGCGGAACGCGGGCACGGGAAGGACCAGTTCGTCCGGCAGCGCCACCCCGGCCGCGGCCAGGGCCTCCTGGTGGCCGACCGTGCGCAGCCGGCTGGTGTTCCGCGACCCGTGCAGATCACCGCCGATCACCGCGATGCGCCGGCGGCCCCGCGACAGCAGGTGCTCGGTCGCCTCGCGCGCCGCCGTCACGTTGTCGATCGCGACATGGTCGGCGCTGCCGGGCAGGTTGCACTCACCCAGCAGTACCAGCGGCAGCCGGGTGTCACGATCGGCCAGGTCGCGGGGTTGCAGGGCGAGCGGCGAGAGAATGACGCCGTCGGTGAACTGGGCGTCGAACCCGCGCACCGCGGCCAGTTCCTTCTCGTGCCGTCCGCCGGTCTCGACCAGCAGCGTGGTGCTGCCCCGGCGTTCGGTCTCCGCCATGACGTGCCGGGCCAGTTCGGCGAAATAGGCGACGTCCAGGTCCGGCACGGCCAGCGCGATCATGCCCGTACGGCCCCGGCGGAGCTGCCGTCCGGCGATGTTGACCCGGTAGCCGAGCGCGTCGATGGCCTCCCGCACCGCGGTCCGGGTCCGCTCGGAGACGTGCTCGTAGTCGTTGAGGACGTTCGACACGGTCTTCGCCGAGACGCCGGCGTACTCCGCGACGTCCTTGATCCTGGGCCTGCCCATGCTTCCCTTCTCGTCCCTCCCGCTGCCTGTCGGGATCGTAACGGCAGCTCCGTCGGACCGGGCCGCGGGTGACGTGAATCGTTCCATCGAAAACTTTCCGCCGCCGCCATTTACATCGATGTAATCGTGTGGTCGCATGACCCCGTACACAGCGCACCTGCACTGATGAGGAGCAGCATGAGCACGCCCCTGCCCCTGGACGTCCCGCGTCCGGAGCACCCCCGGCCCCAGTTCGTCCGCGAGGCCTGGCTGAACCTCAACGGCCGCTGGCAGTTCGAGACGGACCGCGGGGACAGCGGACTGGAGCGCGGACTGCGCGACCGCGACCTCGCGGGCGAGATCCTCGTGCCCTTCTGCCCCGAGTCCGAACTGTCGGGAATCGGCGACACGGACTTCCTGGAGGCCGTCTGGTACCGGCGCACGGTGACCGTCCCGGCCGAGTGGTCCGGCAACGACGTACTGCTGCACTTCGGGGCGGTGGACCACGATGCCACCGTCTGGGTCAACGGCACCGAGGTGGCCCGCCACCGCGGCGGCTTCACCCCGTTCACCGCGGAGCTGCGCGGGGTGGCCGCGCCCGGCGAGGAGGCCGTGATCGTGGTCCGCGCCCGCGACACCCGGCACGGCCCGCAGGCACGCGGAAAGCAGGCCACCTGGTACGCCAACACCCACTGCCACTACACCCGGACCACCGGGATCTGGCAGACGGTGTGGCTGGAGCCCGTACCGGCCACGGCCCGCCTCAAGCGCCCGCGGATCACCCCCGACCTGGGCTCGGGCTCCTTCCACATCGACCTCCCGGTCACCGGCAACCTGCCGGGCCACCGGGTGCGGGCGGTCCTCACGGACGAGCACGGCGAGGTCGTGTCCGCCTCCGCCCGCGCCGACCTCGACCTGTGCCCCCGGCTGGTGCTGACCGTGCCCGAGGACCGGCTGCGCACCTGGTCGCCGGCCGACCCGCACCTGTACGACCTGCGCTTCCAGCTCGTCGACGCGGCCGGCGGAATCGTCGACGAGGCGACGTCGTACGCCGGACTGCGCTCGGTCGCCGTCCACGGCAAGCGGGTGCTGATCAACGGCGAGCCGGTGTTCCAGCGGCTGGTGCTCGACCAGGGCTACTACCCGGACGGCCTGATGACCGCCCCCACCGACGCCGACCTCGTGCGCGACATCGAACTCGGCCTGCGGGCCGGTTTCAACGGGGCCCGCCTCCACCAGAAGGTGTTCGAGGAGCGCTACCTCTACCACGCCGACCGGCTCGGCTACCTGGTGTGGGGCGAGTTCGGCGACTGGGGCTGCGAGACCGGCGTACGCGACGACAACCAGCGCCCCGACGCCGGTTACGTCGCCCAGTGGCTGGAAGCCCTGGAACGCGACCACTCCCACCCGTCGATCATCGGCTGGTGCCCGCTGAACGAGACGTACCAGAACCTGCACGACCGGATCACCCAGCTCGACGACGTGACGCGGGCGATGTTCCTTGCCACCAAGCAGGCCGACCCCAGCCGCCCGGTGATCGACGCCTCCGGCTACGCCCACCGCGTGGCGGAGACCGACGTCTACGACTCGCACTGCTACGAGCAGGACCCGCGGGCCTTCGCCAAGACGATGGCGGGACTCGCCGAGGACCGCCCGTACGTCAACACCGGCCCCGACGGCCGCGACTGGTCCGTCCCCTACCGCGGACAGCCCTACTTCTGCAGCGAGTTCGGCGGCATCTGGTGGGACGCGGCCGTCGCCGCGACCGCCGCCGGCGACGAGCGGGGGACCTCCTGGGGGTACGGCGAACGGCCGCGCAGCACCGAGGAGTTCCTGGCCCGCTTCACCGGGCTGGTGGACGTCCTGCTCGACGACCCGGACATGTTCGGCTACTGCTACACGCAGCTCACCGACGTCTTCCAGGAGCGCAACGGCGTCTACGGCTTCGACCGCGCCGAGAAGTTCGACACCGCCGTACTGCGCCAAGTCCAGCAGCGCACGGCCGCCTGCGAATCAGCCGGCTGACGGCGCCGCACCCGGCCCGGCGGACGACCGGAACCGGGGCCCCTCCCCACGGCATGTCGTCCGCAGCGTCCGGCGGCGATGTACATCGATGTAGAGAAAGGTAGTGCCATGGTCGACCTGCCTGGCCCACGGGCCGCCTCCGCCGGGCCGCTGGGAAACCGCGCCGCGCCGTCCCGACGCGGCCTGCTCCGCGCCTCGCTGGCCTCCGCCGCCGTACTCCTCGGCGGCGGGGCCCTCGCCGGCTGCGGTTCCGCCGCGGCCTCGTCGGATCCGCGCACCGTGCGCATGTGGGACCTGTTCAGCGGCGCCGACGGCGCCCTGCTCGACGAACTGATCGGCACGGCAGGGTCCGACATGCCCGGCACCCGCGTCGAGCGGACCGTGCTGGAATGGGGCACGCCCTACTACACCAAGCTCGCCATGGCCTCGGCCGGCGGGCGCGGCCCGGACGTCGCGATTTCCCACATGTCGCGCCTGGCGGGCTACGCCCCCCTGGGACTGCTCGACCCCTGGGACACCGGCCTGCTGGCCGAATTCGGCGTCCGCGAGAAGGACTTCGCCGACGCCGTGTGGGGCCGCACCCAGTACCAGGGCCGGACGTTCGCCGTACCGCTGGACACCCACCCGTTCATCGTCTTCTACCACCCGGACCCCGTCCGCGAGGCCGGACTGCTGACCGGCGACGGAAGCCTCGACCAGGACGCCTTCTCCAGCCCCGAGCGGTTCCTCGAAGCCGGCCGGGAACTGGCCAAGGCGTCCGGCAAGCAGGGGATCGCCTTCGGCTACGTCAACGACACGGCGCAGGGCTGGCGGCTGTTCTACGGGCTCTACCGGCAGACCGGGAACGACTTCGACCTGCCCGTCGGCGGCACCGTCACGGCGAACGTCGACGCGATGACCGAGGTCATCGCCTTCATGCAGAAACTGGTCGACGGCCGCGCCAACCCGCGCCGCCTCGACTACCCGGCGGCCCTCGCCAACTTCACCAACAGCCAGAGCGCCATGATCCTCTCCGGTGAATGGGAGCTCGGCACCTTCCGGGCCGCCGACCCGGAGATCGGGGCGGCGCCCTTCCCCACGGTGTTCGGCACCCCCGCGATCTACGCCGACTCCCACTCCTTCGTGCTGCCGCGCCGCCCCGACCCCGACGAGGCACACCGCAGGCGCACCCACCAGGCGGTGGCCGCCATCCTCAAGGCCGGCCAGACCTGGGCGAAGGCCGGTCACATCCCGGCGTACCAGCCGGTGACCCGTACCGAGGCCTACGCACGACTGGAGCCGCAGGCACGGTACGCGGCGGCGGCCGACCACGTGGTGCTCGACCCCGCCGTCTGGTTCGCCGGAGCCGGATCCGACTTCCAGAACTCCATGTCGCAGGTGCTCCAGCAGTCCATGCTCGACGGCCTGGCGCCCGACCGGGCCGCCCGCGCCATGGTCGAGCGGATCAACACCGCCCTCTCCAAGCCCAGCCCGGCCTGAGCCGCCGCGAAGGAGGCAGCAGATGTCCACCGAACTCGCTTCCCGCGGCCGTCCGAAGGCCGCCCGCCCCGCCGGAGGACCCGGCGCGACACCGCGCCGCGCCTTCTCCCCGGGACTCCTCTTCGCCCTGCCGTTCCTCGTCCTGTTCGTCCTCTTCATGCTCTGGCCGCTGGTCCAGGGCGTCTGGATGAGCCTCACCGACACCTCGCTCGCCGCCCAGGACCCGTCCTTCATCGGACTGGACAACTACGCGGAGGCCCTCGGCGACGCCGAGATGTGGCGCACCATGTGGCACACCGTGTGGTTCACCGTCGTCTCCACCGTGCCCCTGGTGGTCGTCGCCCTCGGCATGGCCCTGCTGGTGTACACCGGACTGCCCGGACAGTGGGTGTGGCGGCTCGCGTTCTTCGCCCCGTACCTGCTGCCGGTCGGTGTGATCGGCCTGCTGTGGGGCTGGCTCTACCAGCCGGACCTCGGCCTCTACAACCACCTGCTGCAGGCGGTCGGGCTGGACGGCTACGCCTGGCTGAGCGACGAGTCCGTCGCCCTGTACGCCATCGTGATCGCCACCCTGTGGTGGACCGTCGGCTTCAACTTCCTGCTGTTCCTGGCCGCGCTGCAAGCCGTGCCCGACCACCTGTACGAGGCGGCGGCCCTGGACGGCGCCGGCGCCTGGCGGCGGCTGTGGCACGTGACGCTCCCGCAACTGCGGCGCATCATCGGCGTGGTCACGGTGCTGCAGATCCTCGCCTCGCTGAAGGTCTTCGACCAGGTGTACCTGCTCACCAAGGGCGGGCCCAACGGCTCCACCCGCCCCGTCGTCGAGTACCTCTACGACATGGGCTTCACCGGCTACCGCCTCGGCTACGCCTCCGCCATCGCTTACGTCTTCTTCGCCCTCATCGTCCTCGCCTCCGCCGTGCAGTTCGTCGCCCTTCGCCGCAGGGAGAAGTGACATGACCTCCATCGACGTCCCGACACGGCCCGCGCGCCGCTCGGTCTCCCCGCTCCCCGCCGCGCGCCGGGCCCACCGCGACCGGCCGGCCCCGCGGCGCGGACCCAACCTCACCCTCGGCCCGAGCCGGCTGTCCCGCGCCCTGGCCCTGGCGGCCCTCGCGGTGATGGCGCTGATCTGGCTGCTGCCGATGGCCTGGGCGGTGCTCACGGCGTTCAAGTCCGAGCAGGACGCCAGCGATCCGCTGCACTGGATCTGGCCACGGGGCGGCTTCACCCTGGACGGCTTCCGCACCGTGATCGAGCGCGGCGACCTGCCCCTGTGGATGCTGAACAGCTTCTTCATCGCCGCGGCCGTCACCGTCATCACCGTGGGCGTGTCCGCGATGGCCGGCTACGCCTTCTCCCGCACGCTGTTCCGCGGCAGGCGGTGGCTGTTCACCGTCACCATGGCGTCGATCCTGGTGCCGCCGCAGCTCCTGATCGTGCCGTGGTTCCAGCAGATGCTCACCCTGGACCTGGTGGACACCTACGCGGCGGTGATCCTGCCGCAGACGGTCGCGCCGGTGATGGTCTTCATCCTGAAGAAGCACTTCGACTCCCTCCCGCGCGAGCTGGAGGAAGCCGCCCGCATCGACGGCGCCGGCCACGCCCGGATCTTCTGGTCGGTGGTGCTGCCGCTGTCCCGCCCGATGCTCGCCGCGGTGTCGATCTTCGTGTTCATCGGCGCGTGGAACAACTTCATGTGGCCGTTCGTGTCGACGTCCGACCCGGCACTGATGACCCTGCCGGTCGGCATCACCGCGGTGAAGGACGCCTACGGCGTCAATTACGCCCAGACGATGGCCTCCTCGGTACTGGCCGCACTGCCCCTCGTGCTGGTGTTCGTCTTCTTCCAGCGGCACATCGTGAAGTCGGTGGCGACGACCGGCCTGGGCGGTCAGTGACACCGGTTCGGTGACACCCGGCCGGTGGCGTGCCGTAAGGGGTTGCGGCCGGGTGAGGCGTTAGCGTCGGGGCATGGCCGGTGATCGCCGCGGATGGCGGGTGTGTCTGCTCGGCGGTGCGGTGTTCGCGGTGTGCATGACCGGCACCACGCTGCCGACCCCGCTCTACCCCCTCTACCAGCAGAAGTTCGGCTTCTCCGAGCTGACGGTCACCGTCGTCTACGCCGTGTACGCCTTCGCGGTCATCGGAGCACTGCTGCTGGCCGGCAACGCTTCGGACGCCGTGGGCCGGCGCCCGGTGCTGCTGTGGGGCCTGGGCTGCGCGGCCGCGAGCGCCGTCTGCTTCCTGTGCGCCACCGCGTTGGGCCGGCTGTACGCCGGACGGCTGCTGTCCGGGTTCTCCGCCGGACTGTTCACCGGGGCCGCCACGGCGTACGTCATGGAGTCGGCACCGCCCGGCGGAGCCTCCCGGGCCACGTTCGTCGCCACCGCCGTCAACATGGGCGGTCTCGGCTGCGGCCCGCTGCTCGCCGGAGTCCTCGCCGAGTACGCGCCCTGGCCGCTGTACCTGCCGTTCGCCGTGCACCTCGCCCTGGTGGCCTGCTCGGCCGCCGTCCTGCTGCGGCTTCCGGAGACCGTGGCGGAGCGCCGTCCGCCGAACACCGTACGACCGCGGCGGCCCGGCGTGCCGCCGCGGGTGCGGCCGGTGTTCGGCCCGGCGGCGACCGCCTCGTTCGTGGGATTCGCACTGTTCGGCGTGTTCACCTCCGTCAGCCCGGCCTTCCTCGCGCGCTACCTGGACGTGACCGATCACGCCGTGAGCGGACTGGTCGTGGCGCTGGCCTTCTTCGCCTCGACCGGCGGGCAACTGGCCGCCGGCCGGGCCGGCACGGTCCGGTCACTGCCACTGGGGTGCGCCGGGCTCCTCGCCGGGCTGGCGCTGCTCGCGGGCGCGTTGTACTGGGACCTGCTGACGCTGGTGGTGCTGAGCGCGATCGTCGGAGGGTTCGGCCAGGGGCTCGCGTTCCGCGGCGCGCTGTCCGCGGTGAGCGAGGCGTCCCCGTCGGACCGGCGCGCGGCGGTGATCTCGACGCTGTTCGTGGTGGCGTACCTGGGCATCTCGGTGCCGGTCATCGGCGTGGGGCTGCTGACCGGACCGATGGGCCTGGAGGGCGCGGGGCTGGTGTTCATCGCCTGCATGGGAGCCCTCGTCGTGGCCGCGGCCGGCTACCTCCTGCGCCACCCGGTGCCGGCGGGGGCGTGAGCGCCGGCTTCACTCCGGGCGGGGACGGGCGACGGCCTGTACGGCACCTCCGACGCGCTGTCGGGGATCGCGACACGGAGACCTCCGAAGGGCCGGGGCCGCGCTAGGACTTGATGAATTCCAGGATGTCCCGGTTGAGGACGTCCGGATGGGTCGACAGCATGCCGTGGGGGTACCCCTCGTAGGTCTTCAGGGTGCCGTGCTTCAGCAGCTTGACCGTCAACGGCGCGGAGTCCTCGTAGGGAACGATCTGGTCGTCGGTGCCGTGCGCGACGAGGACCGGGACGTCGATCTTCTTGAGGTCCTCGGTGAAGTCGGTCTCCGAGAACGCCTTGATGCACTCGTAGTGGGCGTTGGCCGCCCCCGTCATGCCCTGCCGCCACCAGTTGTCGATCAGCCCCTGGGAGACCTCCGCGCCGGGCCGGTTGAATCCGTAGAACGGACCCGACGGCACGTCGATGAAGAACTGCGCGCGGTTGGCGGCCAGGGCCGCGCGGAACCCGTCGAAGACCTCGATCGGCAGACCGCCGGGATTGCTCTCGGACTTGACCATGACCGGCGGAACCGCGCCGACCAGCACCGCCTTCGCGACCCGGCCGGGCTCGGCCCGCGCGACGTACCGCGCGGCCTCTCCACCGCCGGTCGAGTGCCCGACGTGTACGGCCCCCCGCAGATCGAGGGCGCCGGTCAGCGCCGCCACGTCCGCGGCGTAGGTGTCCATCTCGTGGCCGCTCGCGGTCTGACCGGAGCGGCCGTGACCACGCCGGTCGTGGGCGATCACGCGATAGCCCTGGGAGAGGAAGAACAGCATCTGGTTGTCCCAGTCGTCGGCGCTGAGCGGCCAGCCGTGGTGGAAGACGATCGGCTGTCCGTCGCGCGGACCCCAGTCCTTGTAGAAGATGGTCGTGCCGTCGGGGGTGGTGACCGTGCCCATGGATGATCCCTCCGCGTGATCCGGACCGACGGCACTCACCTTACGCTCCGGACCGGCGCACCTCATCTCCTGCTATGCCCCCCGAAGGGCGGTTGGGCGCGTTCTATGGTGGTTCGATGTTGCTTGTTCCCAGATGGGCCCTTTTTTCGTCGGGGTGCGCGCCCGTCCTGCTCGTCGCGGGCTGGGTGATCGCGGCGTCACTGGAGGGACCCGCCTACGACCCCGTCACCCAGACGATCAGCGTCCTGGCGGCCTATGGAGCCGCGGGCTCCTGGGTGATGACCGCGGCGTTTCTCGCCCTGGGAGCCTGCCATCTGCTCACCGCCTGGGGGCTGCGGGCGGCGGCGACGGCCGGACGCGTGGCGCTGGCCGGCGGGGGAGTGGCGGCGCTGGTGGTGGCGCTGCTGCCGGCGCCGAGCAGCGGGGGGTCCCTGCGCCACGGTTCGGTGGCCGCGGTCGGGTTCGCGCTCCTGGCCCTGTGGCCGCTGCTGGCCGCCGACGGCGGCCGTGCCGCTCCCTGGGCGCTGCGGCCGGCGGCCTCGGCCGTGGCGACCGCCTCGATGGTGGTCGGCGCGGTGTGGTTCCTCGTCGAGATGCACCGCCACGGCGCGGCGGGCGTCGCGGAACGCGTGGTGACGGTCATTCAGTCCCTCTGGCCCTTCGTGGTCGTCACCTCCTGCCTCCGCCATGCCGGGGACGGCGACGAGTCGTCCGCGGGTCGGCCGGACTGACGTGGGTCGGTGAGGTGCGGGCCGGTGGGCGGCCGGTGCGGCAGCACGACGT
Source organism: Streptomyces sp. CB02400 (assembly GCF_001905725.1). GTDB lineage: Bacteria > Actinomycetota > Actinomycetes > Streptomycetales > Streptomycetaceae > Streptomyces > Streptomyces atrovirens. Next base: position 181,315 of record NZ_LIWB01000007.1, on the reverse strand, counting down.
CCGTTCCCGTGCTGTCGCCGCGGACGGCGCCCTGTTCACGTGCCCGAGCCGTGCGCGTCGTCGTCATCGAGCCCGGACTCGTTCCGGCCGAACCGGCCGGTCACATCACCGAACCGGCCGTCCGGGACACGGCCAGGACCATGGCCGGCTCGGTGCGGACCCTGCGGCCCGAGGACATCGCGAACGCGGTCCTGTACGCGGTCGCCCAGCCCGGCCACCTCGCCGTCGACTAGAGCCCGATCCGGCCGACCGGACCCGCCGACCGGACCCGCCGACCGGACCGGGCCCGGTCAGAGGAACCGTGAGCTGGCCACCGGTCCGGAGGACCGAAGGCGGTACCGGTCGCCCCGCAGCCATGTGCCGCGTACGGCCGAGACGAAGTCCGTGAGCCGTTCGACCGGATCCGCGGGCGCCGACCCGTCGCCCTCGTCCGGCGTCGGGTCGGCGCCCACGATCTCCGCGGCGATCTCCGCCTCCGGCCGCTCGTCCGGCTCGCCGGGCTCCACGCCCCCGTCGGAGCTCTGCCGCAGGCCGGCGGCCCACGGAGCCACCGCCGACTGGTGGAGCAGCGCGACACTGTCGGCCGTGACGGCCGGCGGGTCGGTCCAGCAGCAGGCGTGTTCGTGCAGCACCTGTCCCGGCGTCCGGTGCAGGAGCTGCTCCAGTATGCGCGGGCCCTCCCGCTCGTCGGCGGTCGCGCCGAGGTCGTGGGCGACGACGACGGTGTCCTGCCGGCCGGCCTCGTAGGGCTCCGCCGGAAGGTCCAGCACCTCGGCGGCGGCCAGTCCCAGGATCCTGCTCCCGCGGTCCGGCAGCAGCGACACCGAGCGCGGTCGTACGTCCGCGGCGGCGAGCACCGACCGCAGCCGCAGCAGACCGAGCAGACACTGGCCGTGGGTGTCCTGGAGCCAGGCGTACCGGCCGGCCATCCCGGCGTCGTACCCGTACGGGGACATCGTGCCGAGCACGGTGCCGCCCATCACGTACTGCCAGCCGCGCAGGTCCGCGTGGTCCAGCGGACCGGCCTCGCCGGCGCTCGTGGCGCGCTCCAGGACGCGGTTCTGCCGGCCTTGTGCCTCCAGCCACACGGCGTCGTCGGGGGCGGGCAGCAGCGTGTGCTGACGCCGGGCCAGCTCCAGGTCACCGGCCAGGACGGCGTTGAAGACCAGCAGATAGCGGTCGGGCCAGTCGGTGAGGCTGGCCTCGTGCGCCAGCAGCGCGTCGGCGGCGTCGCGGTGCCGGCCCTCGTCCTCGTACGCCGACACCAGTTCCCGCAGTACCGCGGGGGAGTCCGGCGCCAGCCGCAACGCCTCGCGCAGGGCGGGGACCGCCAGGTAGGACACGCCGCGTTCCACGCACGCGTACCCGTAGTCGTACAGCGCCCGGGCCTTGCCGGGGTGCGCGGCCAGTGCCGAGGCCGCCTCCTGGAGGTCGTCGAACCCGGCTGTCCGGGCGGCCCGCCCGACGACGGGGGCGACCTGGTCGAGGGGGGCCGTGCCGGCCTGCCGCAGTCGGCGCAGCGCGCCGGGAACGTCATCCGTGTCGAGGCACTCCCAGGCCTTGGCCAGGTCCGGGGAGGTGGGGCGGCGGTTTCTGCGCGAGAACATGCGCGGATCCTCTCCGGCGATCACGGCCGCCCTCAACCGTATTGTTCCGCGTCCTGGCCGGGTTGGTGTGCCGGCCGTTTCAGCGGGGTGTGCCCGTGGGGAACTCCTCACTGCCGAGCACGCGCAGCAGCTCCAGCCGCTCGCGGGCCTCGGTGTCCGCCGGTGTGAGCACCAGCAGCTGCTGTCGCTGATCGGGGGTGACCAGGGTTTCGCAGTCCATCAGCAGGCGGCCCACCCGCGGGTGCAGGAACGTCTTGCGGTCGGCCCGCCGGACCGCCACCTCGTGCTCCGCCCAGAGCCGGCGGAAGTGCGCGCTCGCGGCCCGCAGCCGTTCGACGAGTCCGGTGACCGTGGGATCGCCGGCCCGGCGCCCGGCGACCGCGCGCAGATCGGCCACGAGCCGGCGGGCGTAGTACTCCTCTTCCTCGGCCGGGCCGACGGCGCGGGCGGCCGGTTCGGTGAACCAGCGGTGAACGATGTAGCGCCGGTCGCCGGAGAAGCCGGTGAGGTCGCTCATCAGCAGAAGGGACGCCCGGTTCTGCGCGAGGACTTCCCCCAGGTCGGACATGACGAGGGCCGGTGTGTCGCCGAGCAGGTCGAGCATGCGCACCAGACCCGCCCGGGCCAGGCGGGCCACCCCGTCGGCGGGCGGGGGCCGGTGACCGGCCAGATGGAACAGGTGGTCGCGCTCGTCGTCGGAGAGGCGCAGCGCACGCGCCAGCGCGACGAGCAGCTGCGTGGAGGGCTGACTGCTGCGGCCCTGCTCCAGGCGTACGACGTAGTCCACCGACATGCCCGCCAGCATCGCGACCTCCTCCCGGCGCAGACCGGCGGTGCGGCGGCGGGGGCCGTCGGTGATGCCGACGTCGGCCGGGCGGATCGCCTCGCGGCGGCGGCGCAGGAAGTCGGCGAGTTCCTCACGTTGCATGACCCCATGCTCCCTCGCGGCGCACCCGCCGATCCAGGGAGCGGCTCTCCCATGATGAACGCTCCGCTCCCGGTGGCCCCGGCACCGGCGCAGGGTGGGTGACGGAGCGACCACGAAGGAGAACACGATGCAGACACGCACTCTGGGCAGCGACGGTCCGGCCGTCTCCGCGCTGGGCCTCGGCGCGATGAGCATGTCGGGTGCCTACGGCGCGGCCGACCGCACGGAGAGCATCGCCACCGTGCACGCCGCGCTGGAGGCCGGCGTCACGCTGATCGACACGGGCGACTTCTACGGCATGGGCCACAACGAGCTGCTGCTCGCCGAGGCCCTGCGGGGCCGCGACCGGGACGGTTACCGGCTGAGCGTCAAGTTCGGCATGCTGAGCGGGCCGACCCCGGCCATGGGCGGGTACGACGGCCGCCCCGAGGCGGTGAAGAACTTCCTCGCCTACTCGCTGACCCGGCTGGGCACCGACCACATCGACGTCTACCGTCCCGCGCGGCTGGACCCGGCGGTACCGATCGAGGAGACCGTGGGCGCGATCAAGGAGCTGATCGACGCCGGGTACGTACGGCATCTCGGCCTCTCGGAGGTCGACGCGGCGACGGTCCGCCGGGCGCACGCCGTGCATCCCGTCACCGACCTGCAGATCGAGTACTCGCTGATCTCCCGCGCGGTCGAGGCGGACGTCCTGCCCGCGCTGCGGGAGCTCGGCATCGGCCTGACCGCGTACGGCGTCCTGGGCCGCGGCCTCATCTCCGGGCACTGGACCGCCGGCCGTGGCGCCGGCACCGGTGACCACCGGGCGCTCAGCCCCCGGTTCTCGAGCGGCAACGTGGAACACAACCTCGCCCTCGTGGAGGCGCTGCGCCGGGTGGCCGGCGCGAAGGGGTGCACCGTCGCCCAGCTGGCCATCGCCTGGGTCGCCGCACAGGGCGAGGACATCGTGCCGCTGGTCGGCCCCCGCACCCGCGAGCGGCTGACCGAGGCGCTGCCCGCGATGGACCTCGACCTCACCGCGGACGACCTCGCCGAGATCGAGAAGGCGGTACCGCTGGGCGCGGCCCACGGCGACCGCTACCCGGCCGCGTTCATGGCCGGCCTCGGCGTGGGCAACTGAGCCCGGCTCCCCGGCGGGGCCCGTCGGCCGGCGTCAGCAGCCGTCGCGGTACGGCGTGCCGGGAGCGATGCGCTCCCAGTACGCCCGGGCCGGCGGCGGAATCCGCTCGCAGACGTGTGCCGCCACCCGGTGCGGGTCCAGGTCCCAGGTGCGCCAGGTGCCGTCACGGCCGACCGTGCGCAGGGTGCCGTCGCCGTCGAACACGGCGTCCTGGACCCGCCCGGTGTGCCCGCGCAGCGTCGCCCTCGGCGCCCGGCGGGGGAGGTCCCACAGCCGCGCGGTACCGTCGTCCGAGCCGCTCACCAGCCGCGTGCCGCCCCGGCCACCGCCGGAGTGCCGTCCCCGGGACGGAACGCCGGCGCCCGCACTGTCCCTCCCACCCGGAGCACCGGGCCGGGACGCAGGCGGTCGCGCACGTGCCACAGCCGCACGGTGCCGTCGTCGCCCCCGAGGCGAGCAGCGAGCCGTCCGGACTGAACGCCACCGCGTGCACCGGTGCCGTCGCCGCCAGGGTGCCGGTCCCGCGCCCTGACCCCATGTCGTACAGGCGCGGCGCACCGGTGCGCCCGGCCACCGCGAACACGGAGCCGGAGGGGCCGATCGCCACCGCGGTCAGCCCCGTGCCCGGCACGGTCAGCCGGGCCGTACGCCTCCGCCCGGCCACGTCCCACAGGCGGACGACGCCGTCGTCGCCGGCGGTCACGACGGTCCGGCCGTCCGGGGTGAAGGCCAGCGCGTTCACCGGTTTCCCGCCGTGTCCCGCGAGCCGCCCGGCGTACGGGTGGGCCTGTGTGCTGAGCAGCGCGCTGAGAGCCGCGGGCGTGGGCGACTCGTCGAACGCGGCCACCGCCAGCGTCATGGGCGCCTCCACCTGATGGGCCGCCGCGGCCTCGGACAGGGCCGCCAGCTCCCGGGAGACGGCCAGCCGCGCCTGCTCGCCGGCCACTTCGCCCTGCTGCCACGCGGTCAGGCCCGCCGGCACCGCCAGGACGAGGCACACGGCCAGTGCGCCACTGAGCTGCCGCAGCCGCCCGGCCGTCGCCGAGGTGGCCTTCGAGCGGGACTCGGTTCTGATCATGGTCACGGACGGTGTCACCGAGGCCCGCAACCGCACCGGCGACTTCTACGACCCCCAGCGGCACCTGCCGCGCCTGGCGCCCTTCCCCGCCCTGCACACCGCGGCGGTGCGGTGCTGGCCGATGTGGAGCGGTGGACCGACGGCCCCCAGGCGGACGACCGGGCGGTCCTCGCCGTCCGGCGCGACGCGTCCGGCCCGCAAGGGGCATGAGGCCGTTCACGTCGCTGAACAGCCCTTGGTGTATACCCCCTGGCCGTATGTGTTGATCCCGGTGGGCCGGCACCGGCCGCCCGGGATGCCGAAGGGGGACGAAGGCCATGGATCACAGCACGCACCACACCGCCGCCGGGCACGACCACGCCTCCTGGGCGATGGCGGTGAAGGCGACGCTCCACTGCCTGACCGGGTGCGCCATCGGCGAGATCCTCGGCATGGTCATCGGCACGGCCCTGCTGTGGGGCAACGTACCGACCATGATCCTCGCGATCGCCCTCGCCCTCGGCTACTCCTTCACGCTCTTCGCGGTGATGCGCGCGGGCCTGTCCCTGCGGGCCGCGATCAAGGTGGCGCTGGCCGCCGACACGGTCTCCGTCGCGGTGATGGAACTGGTCGACAACGCGATCATCGCCCTGACACCGGGCGCGACGGACGCGCACCTGTCGGACGGGCTGTTCCGGTCGGCGCTGCTCGGCGGCTTCGCCGTGGCGTTCGCGGTCACCACCACCGGTCAACAGGTGGATGATCGGCCGCGGCAAGGGCCACGCCGTCGCCCACGCCCACCACTGACCGCGGAATGCTTCAGTGCTCGCGGTCCAGGACGCGGCGGGCCGCCTCGGCCTCCGCCGCCGGCGGGGACAACTCGTCGAGGGAGTCGAGCTCGGTGTCGGCCTCCAGCTCCTGTTCCCAGGCCGCCGCCAGCCGTTCCTGTTCCTCGCGCGGTCTGCCGCTGACGGCCTCCCGGTGGTGAGGGTCCAGGGCCGCGAGGAATCGTCCGACCGGGTCCGTGGGCATGCCGTGCTCCTTGTCGCTCGGAAGGGGCCGCGCTACCGACCCAGGATGGCCAGCCGGCCCCGGGACGGCCGCCCGACACGGCCTGCGACCACCCTGATGGCCCCGCTTCACCGCCCCGCGCCACGGCGGTGCCCGCCTGGGGACGAGTACCCCGGGACCCGTTGTCAGAGCCCTGCTCTACAGTTCCCGTCACTTGATCATTGCGGGTGCGGGAGGCACGCATGGGGTGGGTGTCGGCAGGCGGCTACGAGGTCGCCCTCGACGACGGCAAGGTGGTGTGCCGCAACGCGGCCGGACGGCGGCTGAAGTCCGTACCGTCCAAGATCGCCGACGATCCGGCGGTGGTGGGGCTGCGCCAGCTCACCGAGTGGCTGGAGCGGCACGAACGGCAGTGCCTGGCCGATGTGGAGCGGTGGATGGTGCGCTCGCTGCCGGTGCCGTTCGAGGTGCTGGCGCGGGTGTGGCCGGACCCCGCCTGGCAGGCCGCCCTCCGCGACCTGGTGGTCACGGGCACGGACGGCGCGGCGGCCGGATTCCTGCGGGACGCCGACCCCGAGCGCGGCCTCGGCCTGGTCGACCTCGACGGCGACACCGTTCGCCTCACCCCCGGCCTGGTCCGCCTGCCGCACCCCGTGCTCCTCGACGACCTGGAGGAGCTGCGGGAGTTCGCCGTCGAGCTCGGCGTCGAACAGCGCGCCCAGCAGCTCTTCCGCGAGGTGTGGCACCGGCCCGCGGCACTCGACGCCGAGGCCGCCTCCGTCGAGGACCACGCGGGCGGCGCCTTCAAGGAGCTGAGGTTCCTGCACGGCCGCGCGACCCAGCTCGGCTACCGCGTGCGCGGCGGCCACGCAGTGTGCTCCGTGGTGGAGGACGGCCACGCCGTCGAGGCCCGGGTGTGGGTCGGCGACTACGACGGCTACGACGAGACGGAGACCGGCCCCCTGGTCTTCACCGACCCGGCCGGCCGGGTGCTGAAGCTCGGCCGGGTAGGGCCGGTGGCCTGGTCGGAGGGCATGCGCATGGCGGCCGCGCTGTACGCCGGACGCGACATCGAGGACGAGGAGCGTGCGGCATGACGACGTACGACGGATTCACCTACGACGAGACCACCTCCGCCGCTCTGCTCGACGCCGGCGCCGTACTGCCCCCGGGCACCACCGACCGGGAGGACGCCGACGTCCTCACCGCCCGCACGTACACGCACACCGCGCTGGACGAGCGGAAGGTCGTACGGCTGGTGCCGGGCACGCTGGGCGAGGCGGAGGACCTCGCCCTGGACTTCCTCGGACTGGCCCGCGAGCCGGAGACCCGCGAGGTCGGACAGGTGCGCCGGGAGACCCTCGGCTTCCCCGCGTGGGCGCTGGTCAACGACCCGGCCAACGGGCACCACGCGCTGGCGCTGGTCAAGGACGTCGAGCGGCTCGCCCGGCAGGCCAAGTCCCGCCCCGGCACCGCCAAGGACGGCTTCGAGGCGCTCGGCGAGCGGCTCGGCCGTGCCGTCCCGCACTTCCTGCCCACCTTCTACGAGCAGGCCGCCCGCGTCTTCCTCCAGCACGAGAACACCACCTACGCGGCGGCGTTCTTCGGCAAGGCCCGCGAGGCGGAGCGGGTGCACGCGCTGACCGTGGACGAGGAGCGGCAGCGCGCCGTGTTCCTGGAGTTCGCCTTCGCCGGGGCGCTGACGGTCAAGGCGCTCAAGGAGCACGTGAAGGCCCTCGCCGCCCGGCTCACCCCGGCCGACGCCTGGGCGCAGTTCCGGCAGCTCACCGTGGAACGCTGCGCGGCCGGCATGCCGCCGTACGCGTCGCTGCCCCAGGACGCCCGCGCCCTGATCAAGGCCGCCGGCCTGGACCGGGTCACCGAGGAGTGCGCCCTGGTCGCGGACCTGCTCGCGTCGCCCGCGGCGGTCCGCGCCCCCGCCTCCTTCTGGAACACCTACCGGGCCACGCTCGTCGTCCTCGCCGGACAGCGGCCCGCCGTACGCGGCCGGCTGCTGGAGATCATGCCGGCCGGTCTCGGCCGCTCCACCGAGGACGACGAGTTCTGGCTGGCGCTGCTCGCCGAGACCGGCGCCGACCGGCTGCTGACGGGGGAGGCGGAGACGGCGGACGGGACCGACGCGGCCGACTGGCTCAGCCGCTGGTGCCTGCACCGCAAGCACGGCGGCACGGTCGGCGACCGCTCGCCGGCCACCCTCGCGCTCGTGGAGCGCATGGCCCCGCGACTGCGCGACCGGGGCCGCCCCGTCGACCTCTTCACCGGCCGCTGGCACGCCGGCACCGACCTCGACCTGCTGGACCTGTGCCTGGCGCTGGACGTGCCGCTGGCCCCGCCCGGCGACGGCACCGACGTCCACCTCGCCCTCGACCGGTGGCTGAGGGACACCCGGCCCGGGCGACGCGACCTGACGGCCGTCGCGGCGGACCGGCTCGGCCGCCGCACGCTCTACCACGCCATCGGCAACCAGCACGGCCGGCACACCGGCCAGAAGATGCTGGACGGAATCGCCGGCCACCCCGTGCTCGCCGACGTGCTCCGCGAGTGGCTGGACGACTCCGCCGGCGAACTGGACGGCGCCGCCGGTCTCGAGGCCGCCCGCACGGCACTCCAGCGGCTGAGCCCGTTCCGCGCGATCGCCGCCCGGATCAGCCCGGACGCCGTCGCCCGCGCCGCCGCACTCGACGTCGCACCGCTGCTCGGCAACGCCCTGCGCGCCGGCATCCCGGACGAACTGGGCTGGCCCGCCCTCGACGAGGCGCTGCGCCGGCTCGACGCGGAGACCCGCCGCGACCGCGACGACACCCTCGCCGTCCACGAGGCCTGGCCGGCCCTGATCCTCTCCCGCCGGCACAAGGCGATCGTCGTGGGACCGCGGGACATCCTGCTGGAGCACGACCTGCGGCTGCCGGACGGACTGGACAGGTGGCAGCGCCCGTCGTTCCGCTACACGGACGGCGAACTCCTGGTGATGTGGCGGCAGGACAACAAACAGCACGGCTACTGGTCCGCCCGGCCGTCCGAGGTGTTCCCGCTCGACGGCGAGAAGCTTCCGCACTGGTACGGCGGCGGCGTGGGCGAGACCTCCATCCCCCTGCCGGACGGCGGCCGCGCCACCGGCGGACGCGCCCTGCACGCCGGCGACACGGTCCTGCCGCCCGCGCGCCAGATCCTCGGCGACGGCACCTCCTACTGGCGGCGTGGACGGCAGGGGACGCGGCAGGTGTGGCTCGAGTACGACCCGGCCACCGGCACCCACGGACGTGCCTCACTGCCCGCCTTCCTGAACTCCGGCATCCGCGACGGCGCCACCCTCCTCCAGCACCACTGCGCGGTGCTGCCCCTGCAACCCGGCCTGGAGGACAGCCCGTTCGGCACGGACGGCACGGTCCTCGGCCGCTGGGTGCGCACCGAGGGCCAGGGGGACGAGGCCCGGACCACCGTCGGCACCCCGGACGGCCGGACCGCCACCCTGGCGGCGGCACACGGCCGCCGGATACCGGGCGTGCCGCTCGGCGCGCTGCGGCTGCCCGGCGGCGTCGAGCCCGTCGTCGTCGCCCAGCACCGTCAGATCGCCCTCTACACGACCGACAGCACCACAGGCCTGCGGGAACTGGGCCGGGTGACACCGCTGGAGCGCGGCGGCGAGTTCGCCGCCGGCACCCGGCTCGTCCCGCCGGCCGACTTCTGGCACGCGCTGCGGCCGCGCGACGAGAACGCCTCGGCGCTCCTGCGGGCCCTGAGCGACGAACAGGCCGAGGAACTGCTGCGCGCCGGCGCCGAGGCGCTGACCGAGCGGCAGGCGAGGATCGCGGCGGCGGGGACACCGGCCGACTCCCCGCAGACCGCCGGCCGGCCCGGCCCCGCGAGGGCCGCCACCGCCAAGCCCGACGTCCCCACCGCCGACAAGGTCGTGCGGGACGCGGTGTCCCGCGCCCTGCCCGCCCTCACCGAGCCCCACCTGCTCACCGGTGTCGCCGCCCTCGTGCACGCGGTGCTGCGCCTGGCGGCGTCCGTCGCCACCTTCGTGACACCCCCGGCCGAGCGGCCCCGGACCGAACGCAAGCGCGCCGAGGGCATGTTCGCCGACTACAGCCCCGAGGACGGCGACGAACAGACGCTGCGGGAGGCGACCTCCGGTTTCGCCGGGCTGCACGGCTGGTGGGGCAGCGGACAGAACTGGAGCATGCTGCGTCAGATCCGCGCCGTGAACCACGTCCTGTCCGGCAAGCCCGCCGACGGCAAGCCCCTGCCCGCGTCGTCCCGGCCCGCCGGGACCGCCGACGGGTGGCACAGCGACGAGTTCACCGTTCCCGGCATCGCCGCGGTGTGGCCGTCGGTGCTGGGCGTGCTGCGACCGCTCGCCTACCGTGCCGCCTCGGCCACCCTGACGGAACCGCACCGCCGGGCGCTGCTCCTGCTGTTCGACGCGATCACGGAGGGCCCGCTGGCCGCGCCCGGGGCCGCACTGCGCGAGGTGATGCTGAGCGAGCCGAACGAACGGCAGGAGCGCGTCGGCCAGGTGCTGCGCCGCGAGGGCCGCACCGTCGTCGTGCTCGGGCGTCAGAACGTCGACCACCGCACCGGACGGGTCAACTGGCTCGCCCTGGACCACGACCCGGCCGGTGTCTTCGGCGCCGTCGCACACTTCACCCTGGAGCGGGAGACCGCGTACCCGCCGGTGTTCCCGGCCGACGCGCTGGCGGCCGTGACCGGTCTGATCCGGGACAAGGGCGCAGCGCCCTGGCAGCCGGAGGCGACCGCCGCCCTGTCCGCCGCGACCCGGGACGGGCTGGGCCCGGTCCAGGCGGCACTGCTGCTCGCCGGCGAGCCGCCGCAGCTCACCGACGAGGTCATCGCCGCCACCGGTCTGAAGCCGCGCCAGAAGCAGCTCGGCGACACGCTGCTGGGCTCGCTGGAGCACGGCGACCGGATGGCGCTCATCGGCGCGCTGCTCCCCGAGAACCCCGGTGACCTGTGGACCGCAGGACCGGACACGGACTCGGCCGGCCGGGTGTGGGCCGAGCGCCTCGACGGCGTCGTCCGCCTTCCCGAGGACCTCGCCGGCGAGCTCACCCTGGCAGGGCTGCCCACCGGCTCCGTGGAGGAAGTGCTCAACCCGCACCGCACCCCCTGGATCGGCCGCACCACCGTGCAGCGGCCCGACAAGGACGGCAACCTCGTAGCGGAGGACCCCCGGGCCGTCCCCGGCCGGTACCACCTGACGCGCGCCGTGGCCGCCCTGGCCGGGCTCGCCTACTCCCTGCCGTACGGACACCCCCTGCGCGCCGCCCTGCCCGGAGGGCTCACCGCGCTGCGCCGCCGCGTCGCGGACCCCGCACTGCTGCTCGACCTCGACCTGGAGTGGACCGAGAAGGGCACGTCGACCGCCGCCGAACTGCGCAAGGCGTACGGGCTGCCCGCCACCGGCGGCGCCGACGCGCACGGACTGACACCCGTCGGCGAGGCGCTGGTGCTGCGCCCCTGGTACGGGGACCAGGAGGCCGTCCTGGTCCGTACGAGCGCCCTCAGTTCGGTGGACGACCCCCTGTTCGGACTGATCGAGGGAATCGTCGGACCCGGACGGCGCGACGGCATGCAGGCGCTGCGGACCATCCTGGGCGACGAACTCGCCCGTGCCCTCGCGGCCGGAACGGACCCCGAAGGACCCACCGGCTACGCCCAGGACCCCACCCTGAGCGTGCCCGGCCTGGTCACCGAGGTCGCCGGGGCCCACGGGCTGGGCGAGGACGCGGCGGCGCTCTATCTGCAACTGCTGGCCCTGCCGGACCCGACGGACCGCAACCGCGCCCGCTGGACCGGCTGGAAGCCCGCCCGCGCGAAGAAGGCCCGCGCCGAACTGGCCGCGACCGGCCTGGTCGTGGAGGCGAAGCGGTCCCGCGCCGGACGCACCCTCTTCCTGCCGTGCGGCTGGCTCGACCTGAAGTCCCCCGCCCTGCCGGTGGAGGTCTGGAAGCAGGGCCTCTACCCGGTCCACGACCGCTCCCACGCGGTACCGCTGCTGCCGGTGCCCGAGCTGTTCACGCGCGCCTGGGACCGCGTCCGCGTCGGCGACGCACCCGCCTACGAGGAACTCACCACCCGCGCCACCCGCAAGGGCCGCCGCCGATGACCACCGTCCACCCGCACCCGGAAGAACCCGCGCCGATGACCACCACCCTGTCCCCCTCCCCGGCCCGCCAGATCGTCCCGCCCGAGGACCGGTACGCCACCGAACTCGCCTTCCTCGCCGCCTACGACGACGGGCCGCGCCCGCCCGCCTGGCGGCTCAGCCCGCGCGCGGTCGTCACGTTCGTCATGGGCAGCGGGGGCCGGGCCCTGAAGCTCCCCGACGGCGCCGGGGCACCCGACGGAGTCCCGCACCGCCTGGTGATCGAGGACAAGTTCGTCGGCGACCGGGCACTGGTCGAGCGGTGCGTGGTGACCCTCGCCGGCGAGCGCGGTCTGCTGCTCGTCGGCGAACCCGGTACCGCCAAGTCGATGCTGTCGGAGCTGCTCTCCGCCGCCGTGTGCGGAACCAGCGGCCTGGTCGTGCAGGGCACCGCCGGCACCACCGAGGACCAGCTCAAGTACGGCTGGAACTACGCGCTGCTGCTGGCACAGGGCCCCACCCGCCAGGCGCTCGTGCCGTCCCCCGTCCTGACCGCCATGTCCAGGGGTGCGATCGCCCGCGTCGAGGAGGTCACCCGCTGCCTGCCCGAAGTGCAGGACTCGCTGGTGTCGTTGCTCTCCGAGCGGCGCATCGCCGTACCCGAACTGGCCGGCACCGAGGACGCGCTGGCGCACGCGGCACCCGGCTTCAACCTCATCGCCACCGCCAACCTCCGTGACAAGGGCGTCTCCGAGATGTCCGCGGCCCTCAAGCGCCGCTTCAACTTCGAGACCGTCGGCCCCATCGGCGACCTCGACGCGGAGACCGCGCTGGTGCGCGGCCAGGCGCGGGCGTCCGTGGAACGAGCCGGGGCGCCGTTCCAGGTCGACGACGCTGTGCTGGAGGCCCTGGTCACCGCGTTCCGGGACCTGCGCGAGGGCCGGTCGGCGGAGGGCTGGGAGGTGGAACGGCCGTCGACGGTGATGAGCACCGCCGAGGCCGTGTCCGTCGCCGGCGCGCTCGCGCTGGCGGCGGCCTACTTCCCGGGCGACCGCGACGTCCTCGGACTGCTGCCCGGCCATCTGCTCGGCGTGGTCCGCAAGGACGACCCCGCCGACGCCGCCCGGCTGCGCGGCTACTGGGACGGCCCCGTCCGGCGCCGTGCCGAGCAGGGCTCCGCCACCTGGCGCACCCTGTGGGACCTGCGCACGGTCCTGGAGGGCTGACGGCCGTGTCCCTCTCCCACGGGGCCGCCGCCCCGGACGGCCCGCCCGTCCCGCCCGACGAGGCGCTCGCCGCCCTCACCGGCCCGTCCGCGCCCTACCTCGTCGGCGTACGGCACCACGCGCCCTCCCTGGCCGCCGCCGTGCCCGCGCTGCTGGACGAGGCGGAGCCGGAGGTGCTGCTCGTCGAACTGCCCGCGGAGACGCAGCAGTGGCTGCCCTGGCTGGGGCACGAGGAGACCCGGGCCCCGGTGGCGCTCGCCGCCGCCCCCGGCGAGGGCGGCGACGGCGGGCCGGCGTTCTACCCGTTCGCCGACTTCTCGCCCGAACTGGCCGCCGTGCGCTGGGCCGTCCGGCACGGCGTACCGGTGGTCGCCTGCGACCTGCCGCTCGCCGACCGCGCCTGGACCGACGGACGCCGGGCCACGGGGACGGGGGCCGGCGGCCCCGGTCTCGCCACCGCGCTGCGCACCCGGCTGACGGGCCGCCCCGGGGACGACCTCTGGGACCGGCTCGTCGAGGCGACCGCCCCGGGCTCCCCGCCCGAGGCCCTGCGCCGGGCCGCCCTGCTCACCGGGTGGGCCCTGCGCGAGGACGCGGTCGCCTCGGGCGGCGTACCGGAGCTGGACCTGCGGCGCGAACGCTGGATGCGGGCCCGGCTGGCCGAGGCCACCGCAGGCGGCGAACGGGCCGCCGTGGTGGTCGGCGCCTTCCACGCCCCGGCACTCGTACGGCAGGACGCGGGGGAGGAGGACGCGACGGCCACGGACGAGCGACGGCCCGGGTGGAACACCTCGCTGATCCCGTACACCTACGCCCTCCTCGACGAGCGGTCCGGCTACCCGGCGGGCATCCGGGACCCGGAGTGGCAGGACATGGTCCTGCGCGCGGCGGGCGACCCGGCCGCGCTGGAGGAGGCGCTGACCCGGGCGGCCGTACGCGTCTGCGCCGAACTGAGGAGCCTCGGCCACCCCTCGGGACCGGCCGACGCCCGGGAGATCAGCCGGCTCGCCTCGGACCTCGCCCGGCTGCGCGGACTGCCCGCGGCGGGCCGCGGCGAACTGGTCGAAGCGGTCCAGACGGTGCTCGCACAGGGCGAGCCGTACGGGCGCGGCCGGGCCGTGGCACGGGCGATGGAGCGCGTGCTCGTCGGCACGCGCACCGGGCGTCCCGCCCCGGGGGCACCGCGCAGCGGACTCGTCCCCGCGGTCGAGGCCGAGCTGGCCCGGCTCGGCCTGCCCGGCCCGGAGGCGGGCGGCCCCGGCCCCGCGCGGGACCTGCGTCTCGACCCGCTGCGGTCCGACCTCGACCGGCGCCGTGAACTGCTGCTGCGCCGGCTGACGGTGTGCGGCGTGCCCTACGGGGAGGCCAGGGAGGTCGTCGGCGCGGGCGGCGCCGAGGCCCTCACCTCCCGCTGGGAGGTGCGCTGGACCCCCGCCACGGCGGCCGTGCTGACCGCGGCCGGAGTGCGCGGGGTCACCCCCGCGCAGGCCGCCGAAGGAGTCCTGCGCGAACGGCGCCGCCAGGAACGCGACGAGGGCGGACCGACCGCCGCACAGGCCCTCGAAGGGCTCGAACGGGCGGCGGAGTGCGGCCTGACCGGGCTCGCGGACGAACGGCTCGACGACGTCGCCGACGTCCTGCCCCGGGCCGGCACCCTGCCGGAACTCCTCGCCGGACTGGCCCTGCTCGACCGGCTGCGGGCCGGCCATGTCCCCGGGCTCCCCGCCGAGCCGGACCGTGGGCCCCGGGCCGCCGCAGCCGCGGAACTGCTCACGGCGGCGGCGGTGCGGCAGGTCGACGGACTGACCGGGTCCGAGGACCCCGCCGACGCCCACGCCCTGCTCGAACTCTCCCACCGCGCCGACCTGCTGGGCGGCATCCGGCTCACCGACGCCCTGGACCGCCTGTCCGCCGCCGGCTCCCCGCTGATGCGCGGCGCCGCCGGGGCCGTACGCGTCCTGCTCGGACACGAGGACGCCCGGGCCTTCGGCGACCGCGTGGCCTCCTGGGTCGACGGGGCCACCGACCCCGACTCCCGCGCCGCCCTCACCGCCCGGCTCGGCGGACTGCTGACCGCCGCCGGCCCCCTGCTGGAGGCGGCGGCCCCCGCGCTGGAGCCCCTGCTCACCCGGGTGACCGAGCTGCCCGACCGGGCGTTCCTCGACCGGCTCCCCGCACTGCGCGGCGGCTTCGACACCCTGAGCCCCGCGGCCCGCGACCGCCTCCTCACGGCCGTCGAGGAACGCCTCGGCACCACGCACGTCGCCGACACGGACGACGTCGACCCGGCCGCCCTCGCCACCTGGACCGAAGCGGACTTCGCGGCCCGCGAGACCCTGCGATCGCTCGGCCTGCTGCCCCCACCGGGCGGCGGTCCGGCGGAGGGCGCGCCGCAGCGCCCGGAGCGCGGTGCTCCGGAGGCCGCCCAGGAGCATGCCCTCGCCCCCGCCGACCGCTGGCGCCTCCTCCTCGGCCGCCGCGCCGACCGGCTGCCGCCGTCCGCGTCACCGCTCGCCACCGCGCTGGACGAGCTGTACGGCAGCGGACGCGGCGAAGGCAGCCGGGGAGACCTCACGGGCCCGGGAACCGGCGGAGGACGTCAGGCGCCGTACCCCGGAGTGCGGGAGTGGTCCGAGGAACTGGCCGCGCTGTTCGGGCCCGGCATCCGGGAGGAAGTGCTGGCGACCGCCGCCGCGTCGGGCCGCAGGGACGTCCTCGCCGAGCTGGACGCGGACGGCGTGCGGCCCTCGGTCGACCTCCTGCGCACCGTCCTGCGGCACGCGGGCGGACTGCCCGAGGCCCGGCTGGCCGCACTGCGCCCGCTCGTACGGCGGCTGGTCGACGCGCTGACCCGGCAGCTCGCCACCCGCCTGCGCCCCGCCCTGCACGGCACCGCCCTGCCCCGCCCCAGCAGACGGCCCGGCGGCGGACTGGACCTGCCCCGCACCCTGCGGGCCAACCTGGCGACCGCGCGCCGCGCCCCGGACGGCACGGTGCGGGTGATCCCCGAGCACCCGGTGTTCCGTACCCGGGCGCGCCGGGCCGCCGACTGGCGGCTGATCCTGGTCACGGACGTGTCGGGGTCCATGGAGGCGTCCACGGTGTGGGCCGCGCTGACCGCCTCCGTGCTGGCGGGGGTGCCGACCCTCTCCACCCACTTCCTGGCGTTCTCCACGGAGGTCATCGACCTCACCGGACACGTGGACGACCCGCTGTCGCTGCTGCTGGAGGTCAGCGTGGGCGGCGGCACCCACATCGCCGCGGGCCTGCGGCACGCGCGCGAGCTCGTCACCGTACCGTCGCGCACCCTCGTCGTGGTCGTCAGCGACTTCGAGGAGGGCTACCCGCTGGGCGGTCTGCTCGCCGAGGTCCGCGCACTGGTCGGAGCCGGCTGCCACGTCCTGGGCTGCGCGAGCCTCGACGACACGGGCCGGCCCCGCTACTCCACGGGCGTCGCCGGCCAGCTCGTCGCGGCCGGCATGCCCGTCGCCGCCCTCAGCCCGCTCGAACTCGCCCGCTGGGTAGGGGAGAAGATCGCATGAGCCCGGACCTGCCTCCGGTCGTCCCGTCCGTCACCGCCGAACTCGTCGCGGCGCTCTCGCCCCGGCTCCGCAAGCGGCTGGACGCGGGCGTGACCAAGCTCCTGGCACGTCCGGTCGTCCGGGAGGGCGACACCGTGCGGATCGCCGTCGACGACGAGACCGACGTCGTCCTGCGGGCGCCCGGTGGGACGGTGACCGGAGCGGACGCCATCCACTGCGGATGCCTGCTGGCCCCCGACTGCCTGCACCGCGCGGCGGCGGCCTCGGCCGCACCGGTCGCCGAGGAGACTCCGGCCCCCGCCGAGGCCACGGGAACGCGGGAAGAGACGGAGACGGCACCGACGGAGCCCGACGCCGCCACCCCCGGACAACGCGCCGCCGCACGGGCGGTGTTCGACGCGGCCGCAGCCGTCCTGGAAGCCGGCACCGACGGCGCCGGCGCCGTGCTCCAGGCGGAACTCCTGCACGCCGCGCACACCGCCCGCCTCGCCGGCCTCCCACGGGCCTGTGCCGCGGCGGTCTCCGTGGTGACCGGGGTGCGCGCGGCCCGCTCCGCCGACCCCGGACACCGCCTCACCGACCTCGCCGGCGCGCTGGCCGGAGTCCTGGGCGTCACCCACCGCCTTCCGCACGCCACCGGCCCGGACCTGACCGAACTGCGCGGCACGGTCCGGCAGCCGTACCGCCCGGACGGCTCCCTGCGGCTGTACGGGCTCTTCTCCGAGCCCGTCCTCACCGCGACCGGATACGCGGGCGCGGTCACCTGGACCGCCGACGCCGACGGACGCCTGTACACGGTCTCGGACGTGGCACCGGGCGGGCCCTCCCGGGCGGCCGGCGCCGCCGACCGGGCCGTACGGATCGGTGACACCACCCTGACCCACCGGGAACTGTCGCGCGCGGGGCTCGCCGTGTCCGGGGCCACCGTCTCCCCGACGGGCCGTCTCGGCGCGGGGGCGGGGGTGCGGGCGGTCCGCGCGTCCGGCGCCGCCTGGCGCGCCGAGCCGCTGGACCGGCTGTGGGCCGTACCCGCCGCCGAACAGGTGGCCCGGGCGCTGGACGGCGGACAGGACCTGCTGTTCCTGGAGGTGACCCTCGAGGGCACGGTGCGGGAGACGACGGGCGACTGTCTGCTGGCCGACTGCGGTGGCCTGCCCCTGCGGCTGGCCACCGCCCACGACGATCCCGCACTCCCTCACCGCGACAACCTCCGCCTGCTCGCCGCCGCCGGGGGCAGCCGGCTGCGGATCGTCGCGCGCCTGGCACCGGGGCCGTATCCCCGTGCCCTGCTGCTCGCCACCGAGCACCCCGCCGATCCCGGCGCCCGGGTGGACCTCGGTCTGGACCGCCTCCAGCACGCGGACCTGCCCACCGGCGCGGTCGCACCACCCGCGCGGGCCGTGTCCACCGGGGACGAGGCCCCGCTGCACCTGCTGCGCCGCCGCGTCCACCAGGCGGTGCCGGGAGGCCGCCGTGTCCTCGCCCTCGCCGGGAACCGGTCGGGCGACGGCACCCGGCTGCGCCGTCTCGGCCTCGCCACGGCGGGCGACCTCCTCGACGGCCTCCACACCGCCGCCGCGGACCGCTCCCGCGACACCTTCGGCCGCCTGCTCCCGGCCGACACCGGCCGCTTCGCCCGGGCCTGGCTCGCCGCCGCCGTCTACACCGACGCGGTCGAACGGGCACTGTGCGCGGCCGCCTGGGGAGCGTCCTCGGCCGAGGCGCGCGGTGCGTAGTCCGGCCGGCGTGCTCCGTCAGCGCAGGGCGTCGGTGGCGTACTCCCACAGACGGTCCGCGGCCCGCGGGTCGGGGGCGTGGGCCGCGACGCCGCCGACCGGCTCCTCGTCGCCGGTGACGGTCGGCGCCTCCTGGTTGTCCTCGAAATAGCGTCCGGTGACGCCGTCCACGAGAGGAGACGCGGCCGGCAGCACGGATGTCGCGGCGCCCTGGGCGGGCGTCTTGTAGCAGGGCTGCTCGATGATGTCGCCGTCGTCGTCCATCGTCCCCAGGGCCCGCATGGTGGCGTCGTCGACGTGGCGCTGCAGATCGGTGCTGATCCAGTTGGGGTTGAGCGCGTTGGCGGTGATGCCGTCGGCGGCCCACCGGCGGGCGCCCACGGCGAACAGGACGTCGGCGGTCTTGGACTGCGCGTACGCCGCCCAGCGGTCGTACGGGCGGCGGACGAAGTGCGGGTCGTCGAAGGCGAACGCCGCGTCGCGGTGGGCGCCGGAGCTGACGACGACGCGGGCGGCGCCGACGGCACGCAGATGGTCGTACAGCCCGACGACGAGGGCGAAGTGACCGAGGTGGCCGGTGGCCAGGTGCGGCTCCCAGCCCTCGGCGGTGACCCGACGGTCCGGAACCGCCATGACCCCGGCGTTGGCCACGAGGACGTCGAGCGGTCCACGCCATGCCCGTACGAAGGCGGCCACCGAGGAGAGATCGGCCAGGTCGACCGCCGCCACCCGCACCGCGCCCGCTCCGGGCACGGCGGCGAGGTCGCGGCCGAGGGGATCGGCCGCCGCCGGGTTCCGGGTGGCGACGGTGACCTCCGCTCCGGCGGTGGCCAGGGCGCGTACGGTCTCGACGCCGATGCCGGAGGCACCGCCGGTGACGATCACGCGACGTCCGGCGAGGTCCACACCGTCGACGACGTCGCCGGCGGTGGAGTGCGAGTGGAACGGTGTGGTCAGGCGGACGGCGTGGTTCACGGTCGGACCCTTCGTGCGGGTGACCGGCATCTCGCCCCGTGCGTACCGCAACCGGTACCAAGATTTTGAACGTGTTCAATTCCGGAGTAGTGTTGCCCTCACACGGAGGGGGAGGGCCGGATGAAGATCGTGATTCCCGGTGGGACCGGGCAGGTGGGCACCGTCCTGAAGCGTGCGCTGACCACGGCCGGGCACGAGGTCGTGGTGCTGACCAGACGGCCGGCGGGGCCCGGGGAGGTGTACTGGGACGGCAGGACACCGGGGCCGTGGACCGAGGTGGTCGACGGCAGTGATGTCGTGATCAACCTGGCCGGCCGCAGCGTGAACTGCCGCTACACCCCCGCCAACCTCCGGGCCATGATGGACTCACGGGTGCTCTCCACCCGTGTCGTGGGCGAGGCGATCGGCGCCGCGGCGCGCCCTCCGCGGGTCTGGCTCCAGATGAGCACCGCCACCGTCTACGCGCACCGCCTCGACGCGCCCAACGACGAGGACACCGGCGTGATCGGCGGGACGGAGGCCGCCGTGCCGGGCTACTGGTCCTACAGCGTGGACATCGCCAAGGCGTGGGAGCGGGAACAGGAACAGGCCGCGACTCCGCACACCCGCAAGGTGGCCCTGCGCTCCGCCATGGTGATGAGCCCCGACCGGGGCGGCGTCTTCGACGTCCTGTCGTGGATGGCCCGCCTCGGGCTCGGCGGCCCGGTCGCGGGCGGCACCCAGTACGTGTCGTGGATCCACGACCACGACTTCGTCCGCGCGGTCGAGTTCCTGGCCGACCGGGACGACCTCGCCGGCCCGGTGAACCTGGCCGCCCCCGGCCCCCTGCCGCACCGCGCGTTCATGCGTGCCCTGCGCACCGCGTGGCGTGTACCGGTGGGTCTGCCCGCGACGCGGTGGATGGCGGAAGCGGGCGCCCTCGTACTGCGCTCGGACACGGAACTGCTGCTCAAGAGCCGGCGGGTCGTCCCCGGCCGGCTGATCGAGGCGGGCTTCACCTTCACGTACCCGATGTGGCCGGAGGCCGCCCACGACCTGGTGGGGCGCCGGCGCGGCGGGCGACGGGGCACGAGCGGGACGTCACGCACCGGACGCCGGGCGGGTCGGCGGAGCGTCCTGGAACCGTAGTCGGCGAGGCGCCCGTCCCGGACCCGGCCGTACCGTCCGCTCCCCACGTGGCACCGGTAGGTCATCGGCCCACCGGACGATCCGTCAGGCGGCCTGGTGGACGACGAGCTTGAACTCCGCCAGGACGATGTCCCGCGCCACGCTGTCGTCATGGGTGGCGCGCACGGCGAGCGGGACGGCCGGGTCGACGAAGATGCCCCACTGCTTCGTCCAGCACTGCATGCCGGGACTCGGCGGCCGGTGCTCCGTCCCCGTGGTGTCGTCGGGAGTCGGAGTGAGACCGAGCGGATCCCGGACGAACTGGTCCCGCAGTTCGCCGTAGTTCCCGGCCTCCCACTGGATCATCGCGTACAGGACGCCCCAGCCGGCCGTGCTGGGCCATATCAGCCCGGACCGGTCGTCCGAGTCCCAGTCCGTGACCACGTACCCGTCCGGCTGGTTCACCTGGTGCATGGAGAACCGGTCGGTGGACTCCGCGGACCCGAACGGGAACCGTACGACCGTGTAGGGGCTGTTGGCCGGGACCGACTGCGGAGTGTCCCGCTTCAGGGAGCACACCTGCACTCCGGGCGAATCCGTCGCGTCGATGGGCATGGTTCGAATCTGCCCGTTCCCGGGCGGTTCGATGCGGCCCCGGCCTTCCGGACGTCAGACCGTGTGGGCGTAGGCCGGGTACGTCAGGTAACCCGCGTCGCCTCCCTGGTAGTAGGTGGCCTCGTCGACGGGCGCCATCGGGAGGCCGGTGCGCAGCCGCTCGACCAGGTCGGGGTTGGCGATGAAGGCGCGGCCGAAGCTGATGAGGTCGGCGCCCAGCCCGAGCCAGTGGTCGGCCTCGTCCCGCCCGGTCTGCTTCGGGCCCATCGGGACCACGGGGTTCATCACGAGGGTCCCCGGCCAGGCCCGGCGCAGACCGACCAGCACCTCTTCCTCGACCGTGGCCTCGAAGTGGACGTAGGCCACCTCCAGCCGGGCCAACTCGGCCAGCAGCGCGGCGTAGAGCTCGGGGACGTCGGTCTCCTCCACGCCCCAGAACGTCCCGCCCGGGGAGAGACGGATACCGGTCCGCGCCGCGCCGACGGCCTCGACGGTCGCGGACACCGCCTCGACGGCGAACCGGATCCGGTTGGCCACCGAGCCTCCGTAACGGTCCGTGCGCACATTGGCGTTCGAGGAGAGGAACTGCGAGATCAGATAGCCGTTGGCGCCGTGCAGCTCCACGCCGTCGAAACCGGCGTCGACGGCACGGCGGGCGGCCTCGGCGTACGACAGGGCGTGCTCGGGCACCTCGGCGGTGTCCAGGGCGCGCGGCATCGGCGCGGGCTTGGGCCCGGCCGGGGTGAACACGTCACCGACGGCCGGGACGGCCGACGGCCCGACGGGCCGCATACCGGTGGTGTCGGGGTGCGACACCCGCCCGCCGTGCATGAGCTGGGCGAAGATCCGGCCGCCGTTGGCGTGCACGGCGGCGGTCACCGGGCGCCACGCGGCGACCTGCTCACCGGTGTGCAGTCCCGGCGTGCCCGGATTCGACTGTCCGACCAGGCTCGGCTGCACCCCCTCGGAGACGATCAGCCCGGCCGTCGCACGCTGGGCGTAGTACGTCGCCATCGACGGTGTCGCCAGCCCCTCCGGGGTGGCCCGGACACGTGACATCGGGGCCATCACCACCCGGTTGGGCAGCCTCAGGTCACCGAGCTGATAACTGTCGAGAAGATGTGTCACGGCAGACTCCGTTGCGATCCGTAGAACCCGTGTTTCGGGCTCGGCGGTTACGCTAAAACCTCACATCGATGTGAGAGGCAAGTCCGGTGCCGAGAGGCGCGGCTGGGAGGGACACATGCGTATCGGGGAGCTCGCGTCACGAACAGGGGTCAGCGTCCGGTCCCTGCGCTACTACGAGGAGCAGGGGCTGCTCGCCAGCACCCGCAGCGCCAGCGGGCAGCGGCACTACACGGAGGACGCGGTGGAGCGGGTCGCGTTCATCCAGCGGTTGTTCGCCGCGGGCCTGTCCAGCCGCACCGTCCTCGAACTGCTGCCCTGTACCGACGCGCCCAGCGAGGAGAACTCCGACGCCGCGCTGGAGCGGATGGCCCAGGAGCGCGACCGGCTCTCCGAGCACATCGCCGACCTCGTACGCACCCGGGAGACGCTCGACGGACTGGTGATCGTGGCCCGGAAGTACCGGGACGGCCTGCGCGCCGCGCCGGCCGCCGGCGGGGCGTGACCTCCGTGGCCGACGAGGCGGCGCACCTCGCCGTGCCGTACGGTCCGGCGCGGAAACGAGGTGCGGCCGGCGGTGGCCGTCTCCTACCGTGCGGCCATGCGCGTCGTTTTCACCAAGGGCCCCGGCACGAGCTACGACATCGCGGTGCACCGTGAGACCGGGGCGGCGCTCGCCCCGCGCAACGGGCCCGGCGGGCACCCGTACCTGCCGCACGACCTGGTGCACTTCCTGGTCGAGGCGGAGGCGGGCATCGGACTCGGGGTCTACGGGCGGCTGGCCGCCGGTGACAACGGCCTGTTCTGGCCCGCCGACCCCGCGGAACGCGCCAAGGCCGCGAGGCGCCGCAAGTCCAGGCCGGTGAAGCCGTCCCCCCGGGCGCGGGCGGACATGGCCCTGTCGGAGCACCTGGCGGGCATCGCCGTACCCGTGTGGGAGGTGCGGCGCGGTCATGCGCGGCAGCTGCCGGCGTATGTGACGGCGGGTGGGATTCCCCCGGTGGTCGACCGGATCGTGTCCCGGTTCGACGAGTACGCCGACCGCTGGCACACACTGCCGGTCGGCGGCTCACTGACGCTGACGTGGTGAGGAGTTCACCGGCGTGCGGCGCGGTTGTGGCGGACGGAGGAGTAGAACGACGCGCTGATGAGCGTGACGCCGATGAGGCCGGTGACGATGTCGTTGATCTCGTACTGGATGCTGACGAGAAGGATGAGGGCGAGCGCACCGATCGCGTAGTGGGCGCCGTGTTCGAGGTAGACGTAGTCGTCGAGGGTGCCCTGGCGGACCAGGTACACGGTCAGGGACCGGACGTACATGGCGCCGATGCCCAGGCCGAGGGCCATCAGGACGATGTCGTTGGTGATGGCGAAGGCGCCGATGACGCCGTCGAAGGAGAAGGACGCGTCCAGGACCTCCAGATAGAGGAAGGTGAAGAAGGCGGCTCTGCCCGCCAGGGCGACCGCCGGCCGCCCCGCCCCGGCGTCCTCGGACCGTTGCCCGGCGGGCTCCCCGGCCTCCTCGGCGGCCAGCCTGCTCTCGAAGAAGCCGGAGAGCCCGCCCACGACCAGATAGGTGATCAGTCCCGCGACGCCCGAGACGAGAACCGTCTGGGCCTTGTCGGCATGCTCGCCGCCGTGCTGGTGGGCGTGGGCGGCGAATGTCACGGCGGTGACGAGGAGGACCCCGAGGGCGACGCAGACCGACAGCATGTCGATCCGGCCGAGCCTGGCCAACGGCCGTTCGACCGGGCCGAGCCACTTGACCTCGCGGTCCTCCAGGACGAAGTCGAGGAAGATCATCAACAGGAACATCCCGCCGAACGCGGCGATC
Organism: Streptomyces sp. CB02400; assembly: GCF_001905725.1. Classification (GTDB taxonomy): domain Bacteria; phylum Actinomycetota; class Actinomycetes; order Streptomycetales; family Streptomycetaceae; genus Streptomyces; species Streptomyces atrovirens. The sequence continues at coordinate 157,299 of NZ_LIWB01000007.1, read as the reverse complement.
GACGGGTGCGCGTCGGTGACGAGTTCCTGATAGCGGTCCTTGTCGGTGAGCGCGAGGTGGACGGCCTCGGTCGGCGCGAGCCGCGCGCTGACGGCGACGATGACGATGGGGAAGAGCAGCCGCATGCCGAAGACGGCGATCAGGATGCCGATGGTGAGGAAGATCTTCTGCCAGAAGGCGTTGAGCTTCTTGAGGATGCCGGCGTTGATCACCGCGTTGTCGAAGGACAGCGACACCTCCAGAACGGCGAGGACGGCGACCAGCCCCAGAGCCGTCCAGCCGTCATAGAGCACTCCGGCGGTCAGGCCGAGGCCCGTGACGGCGAAGGCCCAGCGGAACGTCTTCAGCAGCACGCGGCACTCCCCACTCTCTCGTCGCGCTCGTCGCCGGACGACGGGCCCCGTTCCAGTGCCCCTCTCAGTGATGTCTACTACGCCGGTGCCGCGGAAGAGCGGCCGACACCGCGCCTGCGGCCCGTCGACCGCACGCGGGTCACCGCGTGACGTCCAGTACGAGCTTGCCGCGGGTGCGGTTGGTCTCGCCCCGGCGGTGTGCCTCGGCGGCCTGTTCCAGCGCGAACACGTGCTCGACCTCGACCCGGACCGCTCCCGCGTCGACCAGGCCGGCGATGGTGGTCAGGGCCGCGCCGTCCGGCTCGACCAGAAGCGGGCTGGTGCGCACCCCGGCCTGCCCGGCCGCGGCGGCGAGCGCCGGGGAGACACCGCCCGGGACGGAGACGACCAGGCCGCCGGGCCGGGTCACCGCCACCGACCGCACGTCGGTGGCGTCGAGGCCACCGATCAGGTCGATGACGACATCGACCCCGCCGGCCACGTCCTCGAACCGCTGCCGGGTGTAGTCGATCGTCTCGTCGGCACCCAGCTCCTTGAGCCAGGCGTGCCGGGACTCGCGGGCGGTCGCGACCACTTCGGCGCCCAGATGCCTGGCCATCTGCACCGCCAGATGCCCGACACCGCCGGCCGCGGCGTGCACCAGTACCCGCTGGCCGGCCCGGACACCCGCGGTGTCGACCAGCGCGTGCCACGCGGTGAGCGCCGCGAGGGGCAGGGCGGCGGCCTCGGGGTGCCCGACCGAGGCGGGCTTGCGCGCGAACTGGCGCGACGGCGCCGTCACGTACTCGGCGTAACCGCCGGCCGGGCGCGGGAACCAGGGCATCGCGTACACCTCGTCACCGGGCGCGAGCGTGGTGACGCCGAAACCGACCTCCTCGACGACTCCGGAGACGTCCCAGCCGAGGACCAGCGGCAGCGTCTGCAGTCCCGCCATGCCCTGTCCCGCGCGGGTCTTCCAGTCCACCGGGTTGATCCCGGCGGCGTGCACCCGCACCAGCACCTCGGTCGGCAGCGGTTCGGGACGCGCGACCCGCCCGACGGTCAGCACCTCCGGCCCGCCGAACTCGCTGATGGTGACGGCACGCATGGTGCGCTCGCTCATGCTCTCCTCGTTTCCTGTCCGTTCCGCGTGTGCGAAGACCGGGCCGGGCCCGGTGATCACCAGCCTCGTCCCGTACCCCCGGACGGAGTGAGTGGCCGGAGGGCCACCTGTCGTACCATTCCGGCCATGGTGCATCGCATTGCCGTTCTCGCTCTCGAAGGCGTCCTCGCCATGGACCTCGGGATCGCCTCGCGCGTGTTCGACGCGGCGTGCGATCCGTTCGGCGCGCCGCTGTACTCCGTGACGACCTGCTCGCTCGGCGGCCGGCCCGTCCGCACCCACGAGGGCTTCCGGATCGTCGTCGACGACGACGAGTCCCTCCTGGAGCGCGTGGACACCGTGGTGATCGCCACCCAGGAGCCCGAGAGGCATCTGCTCGCCACCGGCGAACTGCCCGCGGAGGTCGCCGGGGCGTTCGCCCGGATCGGTCCGCGCACCCGTGTCGTCAGCCTGTGCACCTCGGCGTTCCTGCTCGCGGCAGCCGGACTGCTGGACGGCCTGCGGGCCACCACCCACTGGGTGCTCTGCGACGCGTTCGCGCGGCGATTCCCCCGGGTCGAGGTCGACCCGGACGTCCTGTTCGTCGACAACGGACGCATCCTGACCTCGGCGGGCGGCGCCGCCGGCATCGACGTGTGCCTGCACCTGATCCGCCGGGACCACGGAGCGGCGGTGGCCGGCGCGGCGGCACGCCGGTGCGTGGTCGCGCCGTGGCGCGAGGGCGGGCAGGCGCAGTTCATCGAACACCCGGTGCCGAAGGACGCCGACCGTTCCACCTCGGCCACCCGGCAGTGGGCCCTGAACCGGCTGGCCGAACCCCTGACGTTGGAGGACCTGGCCCGGCACGCGCACATGAGCGTACGCACCTTCACCCGGCGGTTCCGCAACGAGGTGGGCACCAGCCCCCTCCAGTGGCTGCTGCAGTGCCGGCTGAACCAGGCGCGCCGGCTGCTGGAGTCCACCGATCTGACCGTCGCGCGCGTGGCCACGGCGAGCGGCTTCGGCGACGCCGTCGCCCTGCGCAAGCACTTCTCCACCCACCTCGGCCTGTCCCCGCTGGCCTACCGCCGTGCCCACAACGCCCCGGACCTGACAGCGACGGGATGAACGCCCCCGGGTGACGCCCGGGACGCCCGCGGTATGACCGGTGACCGGTTCGGGTGAACCCCGAACCGGATGCGCTTACACCCGCGACAACGCCCGGGGAGGTCCGCGAGCAGCCGCCCGACTGCCCTGCTCGGAGGACCCGTTGCGTCGCCCTCGGCCGCCCTGGCCGCCGTACTGCCCGGCCACGTCTGCTTCTGGCCCGAACCCGACCGGATGGGCGAGGGGTGGTGTTACCGACCGGACCGTCTACGCCCGCGCTTCCCGCGCGGCGGACCGTGTCTGCGACGCGCGCTTCACGGCGGCGGCCACTCCCTGGACCGGGAGTCGGAACAAGTTCGACGAGATCGACCAGGAGGCCGCTCGCCGCCGTCTGTCCGCCGACCGCTCTGACCGGTTGTACGGCTTTACCGGAGAGGCCGAGACTCCTCCTGGGCCAACCACGGCATCTCGGGTGCGGGCGTCGAGGACCATGCGCAGGTGCCCGAGGACGCCATTCAAGGGCCGTCCACGGGCGGGGACATGACGATCTGTCTCGCCCCCGGCCAGGCGGTGAGCTTCAACGGCGCCGCCAACGACCGCGCTGACGCTCACGTTCGGGACGAGGACTGCGTGGAGTGACCGCGCCGTGCGGGAGTCAGCGGCGCCGACGGCGTACGAGGCGGCGGAACGCCTTCGGCCCGCCGGCCGGTGCGGGCAGGGTGCCCGCCACCGCGTCGGCCAGCAGGGAACCGACGGTCTCCGCCGCACAGGCGCGGTTGGCGCCGATGCCTCCCGACGGCCCGCGTTTGATCCAGCCGACGACGTACGTCCCGGGCCGGCCGGTCACCCGGCCGCCCTGGTGCGGCACGGTCCCCGTGGCCTCGTCGAACGGCAGCCCCGCCTGGGCCACCCCGCGGTAGCCGACCGCCCGCAGGACCAGGCCGGCCGGGATCTCCGGCTCGGCGGTGCCGCCGGTGACCCGCACGGCACGCGTGTCCTCGCCCCCGCACACCGCCACAGGGGAGGAGAGGAAGCGGAACACGATACGCCGCCGCCGTCCCGACGTACCCGGCGACAGGGACCAGTCGACGGCCTCCCGGGCCACCCCCCGCAGCACCGCCGCCTTGTCCCCCGGACCGGCGGCGTCGATCGCCGCACCGATGCGCGGATCGTGGTCGTCGATGAGCAGATCCACCCCGGGAAGGTGCTTCAGGGCGAGCAACTCGGGTCTGGTGTACGCCGCGTGCTCCGGCCCGCGGCGCCCGAGCAGCACCACCTCGCGCACCTTGCTGCGGCGCAGCTCCGCCAGCGCGTGGCCGGCGATCCCGGTGCCGGCCAGCGTCTCCGGATCGCAGACGAGGATCCGCGCGACGTCGAGGGCGACGTTGCCGTTGCCGACCACGACGACCCGCTCGGACGACAGGCCGACGGCGTCCGCGGCGACCTCCGGATGCGCGTTGTACCAGGCGACGAAGGTGGTCGCGGAGACGCTGCCCGGCCGGTCCTCGCCCGGAATGCCCAGCCGCCGGTCCGTGGCGGCGCCCACCGCGTAGATCACGGCGTCGTGGTGGGCGGCGAGTTCCTCCGCGGTGACGTGGGTGCCCACGTCGAGGTCCAGGTAGGTCCGCGCGCGCGGATGGGTGAGGAACCGGGCGAAACTCTCGCCCACCTTCTTGGTGGCCGGATGGTCCGGTGCCACGCCGTACCGGACGAGCCCGCCGGCGACCGGAAGCCGGTCGACGAGCGTCACCTCGGCCCGGGTGTGCAGCAGCAGGTCCTTGGCGGCGTACATGCCGGCCGGGCCGGTGCCGACGATCGCGACCCGCAGCGGCCCGAAGTCCGAGGGCAGCACCCGGTCGAAGGACGGCTCGCCCCAGGCGTGGAAGTTCGGCCCCGAACGCGCCGGTGACTTTGTCCCCTCGGGGAAGTCCTGCTCGAAGTAGGCCGCGTTGATCCGCGCGTACTCCCGCTGCCCGCCGGTCAGCCGGTCGAGCGGGAGGACGGCGTCCACCGGGCAGGCGTCGGCGCAGGCACCGCAGTCGATGCAGCTCTTCGGGTCGATGTGCAGCATCTCCGTGCTGCCGAAGGCCCGTTCCTCGGGCGTGGGGTGAATGCAGTTGACCGGGCAGACGGACACACAGGTGGCGTCGCTGCAGCAGGTCTGGGTGATCGCGAAGGCCATGGTCGTCCACTCCGCTGAAGGCCGGGGCAGGTGCAGGGTGAGGGTCGTCAGATGAGGTGGGCGCGCTTGTAGAAGTGGAGCGCGGGCCGGGTGAGCAGTCCCACCGAGGCCAGGAACTCCATCAGGCCCGAACAGCTCGCCCGCATCATCGACTTGTGGTGCTCGTTGGCCTTCGCCTCACGCAGGGCGCGTGCCTCGTCCAGGCCGGCGTTCGCGTAGACCTTCCGGTTCACCATGCTGGTGACGATGACGTAGGCCGCGACGGCGATCAGCAGGGCGTGGATCCGGCGGCGCAGCCGTCCGGCACGCGCGAGGTGCCTGCGTGTCTCGTCGCGGGCGAACTTCATGTGCCGGGATTCCTCGACGACATGGATGTTGTTGATGGTGCGGACGAAGGGCACGACCCGCTCGTCGCGCATCCAGTCGCGCTGCATGACGTCGAGGACCTCCTCGGCGACCAGGATCGCCGCGTACGCGGCCTCACCGAAGGCGACGGTCTTGAAGAACCGGCCGAGTTCCAGCGCGACCCGGTGCGGCCGGTAGGCCGGCGCCCGGAGCTTCTTCGCCCCGCGGGCGAACATGATCGAGTGCCGGCACTCGTCGGCTATCTCGGTGAGCGCCCACTGGACGGTGTCGTCCGTCGGGTCCTTGGCGTAGATGTCCCGCAGCACCATCTGCTGCAGGATCATCTCGAACCAGATGCCGGTGCTGGCGACGGACGCCGCCTCCTGACGCGTCAGCTCCTTGCGCTGCGCCTCGGTCAGCTCGTCCCAGTACGCCGTCCCGTAGAGCGTGCTCCACTCCGGGCTGGCGCCGTGGAAGTCCGTGTCGAGCGGCGTGTCCCAGTCGACCTCGGTGAGCGGGTCGTAGGAGAGCTGCGCGGACGAGTCCAGCAGCCGCCGGGCCGCGCCGTCGTCGGAGGTCCTGTTCCCCATGCCGAGGGCTCCTCGCATCGAGTCCGATCAGTATTACCGCGGGTAACCATCCCGCCTTGCTGACGAACTGTATAGCAAGAGGAGTCGCGTTCCTACCCCCAAGTAGCAAAGGGCCGTCGCTGGGACACCGGCCCCCTGGTCAGGCGCGGCGGGACCGGACCACGAGGGCCGTGCCACCGGCGACGGCCAGGACCGCCACGCCGCCGAGGGCCGCGGCCCCCTTGCTCGCGCCGGTCGTGGCGAGGGCGGGACGGGAGCCGTGCGCCGCCCGCAGGATCAGGTCGGTCACGTCGTCCGGGTCGGTCTCCAGCACCGCGTGCGGGGCGTCGACCTCGATGGTGGTCGAGCCGGCCCGCTCGGCCATGAAGCGCAGGTTGTCCGTGCCGATGGTGCGGTCGTCGGTGGCGACGAGATACCAGGACGGGATCGTCTTCCAGGCGACCGCCCGGGTCACTTCGGCGCTGGTCGCCACGTGTGCGGGGCGCTGCCTGGCGGCCAGCACGGCGGCCCGGCCCGCCTCCAGCCGGTCGCTCAGGAAGACGTCACTGAACTTGTCCGGCTTGATGTACGTGTCGACGTCGGCCGGGCCACCGCCGAGCGGAACCGCGGCCAGGGCGGTGGGGAGGGGGGCGTCGGGGTCGTCCGTCAGATGGCTGCCGGGGTGCTTGGCGGCCAGCTCCAGGGCCGTCTCGCCCTTGTCCGGCGCGAACGCCGCGATGTAGACGAGGGACTTGACGTCAGGGTTGCCGGCCGCCGCGTTGGTGATGACGGCGCCACCGTAGGAGTGGCCGACGAGGACGACCGGGCCCTCGATCGTCTTCAGCCGGGCGGCCAGGTAGGCGGAGTCGCCGGTGAGGCCGCGCAGCGGGTTCGCGGTGGCGACCACCGGATACCCTTCCGCCCGCAGGCTCCGGATGACCTCGTCCCAGCCCGAGTCGTCCGCCCAGGCACCGTGCACCAGCACGACGGTCGGCTTGGCGCCCGCGCCGGAGCCGGCACTCCCGCCGCTCTCGGATGCCGGGGACGGACCGGCGGCCATCAGGACCGCGGCGGGGACGAGGAGGGCCAGGGGGAGTGACCGCCGGGCGGAGACGTGCCGTATGAACTTCATGACAGCTCTCTCTTCGAGGGGAACGACTGCTGTCACGACACTGCATGCGGCCGAGTGGCCCAGCACCGTCAGAGGGGCCGGGCGAGTGAACGGGCCGCCCCCACGGTCGTCTCCACGCGACCGGTCCCGCCTCCGGTCCCGCGGTCACTCGACTCCGCTGGGAGTGGGCGTCGGTGTGCGGCCGGCGAGGACTGCCTGAAGCCGCGGTGTGCCCTGCTCGACGGCGGTCGAGGTGGTGTCGTGGTCGACGCCGTCGAGCCCGCCGTTGGTGACCGTGATCGCGTTCGCGCCGATCTGGACGACGGCCACGTCCAGGGTGAGGGTCACGGGCTCACCCCCACTGTCGCCCTTCATCGTCACGGTCAGTCCCTGCCGTGCGTCGCCCTCTTCGGGCAGGGACATCTCGACGACCTGGACGGTGCGGTCACCGCTGTCGCCGCCGCTCACAGTGAACTGGTCGCAGGTGTCGGGAAGCGACCGCAGCCACTTCATCGACTCGTCGAGGTCGGACTTCTGGTACGCGGCGACCTGGTAGAGCAGCCGGGAGTCACCCTCCTGGAACCCGTTGAGCGCCGACGCCCCGGACGGGCGGCCCAGCAGGGTCTCGTCGTACAGCGAGTCGACCAGTTGCTGGCAGTCCGAGGCGTCGCTCTTCCCCTCGAGGAACGCGGCCACGTCGACCTGTCCGACGAGCAGGGAGTCCCGCCACTCCTGCGGGTTCTCGGCCTGCGTCCAGTTGTCCTCGAGGTCCGCCTCGGTGATCAGCGCGTTCCGCGCGCCGGTCTCGGTGAGCTCCGAGGCGGGCGACGACGTCGGCGACGAGGTCGGTGACGACTGCGTGGACGTGGGCGACTCGGTCTGCGCCGCGAGGGCCCGCTCGACGGCCGCGCCGGCGGTCTCCGACCCGGCCGACGCGCTGTTGTCCGCGCCGGAACAGGCCGCCGTGGTGAGCAGGGTCCCGGTGGCCAGTACGGCGGCCAGGACACGGGACGAGCAGACGATCGGGCGAGGGGTGGTCACGAGTGCCTCCTGAGGATGGGACGAGCGCCCCGGTGCCGGCCTGCCCCGGGCGCTTTCCGCCCTTGTCCTCCCACCGCATCACCGGTCCGCCCGGGCGACCAGCGCAGCGGAGGCACACGGGTGAGAACCGGCCCGCCTTCACACCTGCGTATCCGGGGGATCACCGGGAAGAAGCGATTCCGAGCGCGCTTCCCGGCGTCGTCCCGACGACGCTGGTACGTTCCGTTCGCAACGGCATGACCTGGAAAGGAACCCGGCCACGTCCCCCATCGACAGCGAGCCCACGCCCCCTTCCGAGGCGGTCAGGCGTCACCCCGCCCTGTTCCGCGCCGTCCGCCGCCGGCGGAACCCGCCACTGCGCCGGTCGGACATCACGGTGACGGACGAGCGGGCGGTCAAGCGAGCGGTGAAGGCCGCCTCGCTCGGCAACGCCATGGAGTGGTTCGACTTCGGCATCTACGCGTATCTGGCCGGCACCATCGGCCGGGTCTTCTTCCCCTCCGGGAGCGACACCGCGCAGCTGCTGTCGTCCTTCGCCACCTTCGCCGTCGCCTTCCTGGTGCGCCCGCTCGGAGGCATGGTCTTCGGGCCGATGGGCGACAAGGTCGGCCGCAAGAAGGTCCTCGCGCTGACGATGATCCTGATGGCGATCGGCACCGCCGCCATCGGCATGCTGCCGACCTACGCGGCCGTCGGCTTCTGGTCACCGCTGCTGCTGATCCTCTTCCGTCTGCTCCAAGGCTTCTCCACCGGCGGCGAGTACGGCGGTGCCTCCACCTTCATCGCGGAGTACGCCCCGGACAAGCGGCGCGGCTACTTCGGCAGCTTCCTCGAACTGGGCACGCTGGCCGGGTACACCGGCGCGGCGGGCCTGGTCACGGCCCTCACCGCCTGGCTCGGCTCCGACACGATGGACGCCTGGGGCTGGCGCATCCCGTTCCTGGTCGCCGGGCCGCTGGGCATCGTCGGCATCTACCTGCGGCTGAAGCTGGACGACACACCGGCGTATCTGAAGCTGGAGCAGGGCAATGTCCACATCACCGAGGCCGCGAACGCGGCGGAGACCACCGCCCACGGCGACCTCGCCAAGATCTTCCGGCAGTACTGGCCGACGCTGGTGCTGTGCATCGCGCTGGTCGGCGCGTACAACGTCACCGACTACATGCTGCTGTCGTACATGCCGACGTACCTGTCGGACGAGCTGCACTACAGCGAGAGCCACGGTCTGCTGATCCTGGTGGCCACCATGGTGGTGCTGATGCTGATCATCAACCAGGTGGGCCGGCTGAACGACCGGTTCGGCCGCAAGCCGTTGCTGATGACCGGCATGCTCGGCTTCTTCGTCCTGTCCGCCCCGGCGTTCCTGCTGGTGCAGCAGGGCAGTCTGCTCGCCGTCTCGGCCGGCATGCTGATGCTCGGCCTGTCACTGGTCTGCCTGCTGGGCACCATGTCGGCGGCGCTGCCGGCCATGTTCCCGACGCCGGTGCGCTACGGCTCCCTGTCGGTCGGCTACAACCTGTCGGCGTCCCTGTTCGGCGGCACGACGCCGCTGGTCATCACGGCCCTCATCGGCGCGACCGGCTCGGACATGATGCCGGCGTACTACTCGATGGCCGCGGCCCTGGTCGGTGTCATCGCGGTGGCCTGCATGAAGGAGACGGCCCAGCAGCCGCTCGAGGGCTCGCCGCCCTCGGTGCAGACGGAACAGGAGGCGGTGGAGCTGGTGCGGTCACAGGCACCGACACCGAAGTTCTGACGGCGCGGGCACGTCCGGTGGAACCGTCGGGCTCACCGGACGGACGTCGTCGAACACACGGCAGCCACGCGTCCGGCATGCGTGCCGTGCCGGACACGCGGCGGGCCGAGGACGTGACAGCGGAGCGCCTCCCCAGGGGTCACAGGCCGGTGACCTTGCTGCTCGCCGAGACCTCGTAGACAAGGGTGACGGTGCGTCGGCCGCCCGGGGCCAGCGGGATGTTCCAGCGGACGATGCCGTCCGCGTCGATCGCGTCGGGCGCGGGGGAGCAGTCGTCCCGACGCAGGCGTACCTCCACCGCCGAGACCTCGGAGACCGGGACGCGCTCCCGGACGACGACCGTCCTGTCGTCCTGCTCACCGGGGGCGGAGAACCTGGAGAGGTGCAGGCGGACGGTCCGGGTGAGGACGGTCCGCTGGGTGATCCCGGCGGTCTCGCGGGTCTCCTCGGTGTGCCGCAGCACCCGGTGGTCGTCCCGACTGCCGAAGGCGAGCTCGAGGGGGGCACCGGGGGCGGTGAAGTCCAGGGTGCCGCGTCCGCTGAACCCACTGCCGCGGATCAGGTCGACAGGCCCGGCGAGCAGTGCGTGGCCGGACCGGTTGTCGCACCGCACCACCTGGGTGACCAGGGGCGACAGCTCGGGCGAACTGGCGTACTCACTCCTCGCGGGCGAGGTGAACGAGGAGAGCGGCACCCGGTGGGCGCGGCCGTCGGCCGGCACGGAGACCGGTGCGGGGGAGTGGAGCACGCGCACCTCCCCGCCGTCGTCCACGCCCGGCAGCCCGAGCACGGGGGCGGGACCGAGGTCCGCGACCTCCTCCTCGCGCAGGTCGACGTGGACGGTGCGGCGCTCCGCGGCGGAACGCTCCTGGAGCGTCAGCCGGTCCTCGCCGAGCCGGGGCGGTTCCGCGGCCCCCGCGGAGCGGGCCGTCGACAAGGTCAGCCGTACGCCCGACCAGTCCTCGCCGGTGCGCTGCCAGACGATCGCGTCCGTGTCCAGCGTGAGGGAATCCCCGTCGAGCACGGCCCGATAAGCGGGCCGCCACACCGCGCACGGCGTGAGATGGCTCAGCCGCAGCCCGGCCTGCCCGGCGGCCGGGGCGCGCACGGTCAGCTCGATGTGACCGACCAGCTCGGCGGGCTCCGCCTCGGAGAGGTCCAAGGCCCGCCGGGTCTCGGACAGTTCGGCGGTGACGGCGGACAACTCGGCCTCCACGGAGCGCAGCCGCTCGCCGTGGGAGTCGCGTTCGCCGTCCACCCGGTCCAGTTCCCGGGCCCAGCGGTCCCTTTCCGCCTCTCCGTAGCCGGCGCCCTCGCCGATCTCCCGCAGCAGATCGGTGGCGAGACGGCCGAGCAGATCGAGACGGGCACGCAGCCGGTCACGCCGCTGCTCCAGGGCCGTCCGCTTCTCTTCCAGGGCCGTCACGTGCCGGCGCAGCGCGGAGTCGTCGTCGGCGGGCCCCGGCCCGCGCGGCGTCCAGCCACGGACGATCCGCGCGTCGAGCACGGTCGCCGGGTGACCGGCGGTCAGCTCGGCATGGAGGGTACGGTCCACGGCCAGCGCGCTGACCGGTCCGAGACGCAGTCGCTGCGTGCCGGCCTTCAGATCGAGCACGGTCGCACGCTCGACGTGAGCACGGTCCTCCGTACAGGTGACGGCGGTGACGGGGAGGGGGATGAGCTCCGATGACGTAGACATGCTGGGTCAGCTCCTGCGGTTGCCGCCGGTAAGGGCCTTGCCGGCCGGGATCCGGATTTCGTAGCCGCCGTCGAGAGCGGTGGTGCCGCCGGCGGGCAGTTCGATCCGCCACAGGCGTGTGCCCGGCGCGTGGCGCTCCGGGCCGGTGTCGCCTTCGGGCGCCGTCCAGTCGGCGCGTTCCTCGATCCGGATGTCCGCGTCGGAGGTGACGGGCACGCGCTCGCGCACCTCCACGGAGACGGGCACCGGAAGCCGGTTGGCCAGCTCCACGTGGACGCGGTGGTCGAGCACCGTGACGTTGTTGCGCAGCCCCGCGGTCGACTCGTGCAGATTCACCCGGCGGGTGACCCCGATGGCCTCGGCCGGTCCGAGCCCCACCCGGGACACGCCGCCCGGGGCGAGCGTGGGCAGCGCGGCGGTCAGCAGGAACTCCTCGTTCACGGTGACCTCCACCGGACCGGCCAGCAGGGCCTGATCGGTGGCGTTGGAGAGCACCAGCGTCGTGTACGCGGTCTGCTCCACGGACGGAACGCAGATGTACTCGGTGCGCAGGCCGACCGGGATCTCGCCGACGGTGACGGTGTGCCAGGTGCCGTCCGAGGGAATGTCGGCGGGGGCCGCGGCATCGAACCGGTGGTCGAAGGAACCCGCAGACTCGCGGGGCCGCACGGCGTGCCCGGGAAGGGGCAGCGCGCCCACCGTCTCGGCGCGGCGGCGGTACTCGGCGGTCACCGGGTCGAAGCCGGAGCCGGGGAACAGCCTGCCCCGGCGGCCGCCCGGCTCGTCCGGGCCGCACAGGACGAGCGCGGAGTAGTCGAGTTCGGCGCCGTCCGGCTGCGGCGGACCGGCCACGGGCACCGGCGGCGCGGACGCCGCGGACGCGGCGGGCGGTGGTGGAGCCGCCCCGAAGGCCGCGGGAGCAGCCGGGGCGGCTCCGGGCGCGGCGGGCGCGGCGGGCCGCGCGCCGGTACGCGGCCCGCCGCCCGGCCGGGCCCGGGCGCTGCCGAAGGCCGGCCGGGCGGCGCCCTCCGGGAGCGGGACGGGCGGGGGCGGGGGAACGGGGCCGGGCGCGGCACCGGCCACAGCCCCGGACGCCGGCCTCGTGTCGGGGCGGGGGCCTGCCGTGTCGTAACCGGCGAAGAGATCGGTCAGCCCCGCCGGGTGCTCACGCCAGCCCGAAGGCGCGGGGGCGGACTGACTGCGTCCGACGCGGACCGAGCGGAGCCGGGGCAGGTCGGTGCGACGGCGCAGATCGGCGGTGGCCAGGGCGATGCGCACACCGGTCCAGTCCTCACCCGTGCGCTGGGCGACCGAGGCCCGCAGCACCAGGGATCCGTCGCTCTCGCCCTCCCGATGGGTGAGCCGGTAGGCGGGCACCCAGACGGCGCCGGGCACCCCGTACTCCACCTCCAGCTCCACCTCCGCGTCGTCCGCGCCGTCCAGCGTCAGGACCGCGCACATCGAGTCGGCCACCGGTGCCGAGGGCGCGTCGGTGGAGGCACGGGAGAGCCTGTCCACGGCGACCGTGAGCTCGTGCTCGACCCGGCGCAGCTCCTCCTCCAGCTCACGGAGCCTGCCGTGCAGCCCGGTCAGGCGCTCGTCGACGAACTCGGAGAGCTCCAGCCACGCGTCGACCGGGGTACGGCGATGCGGGTCGTCCCGCCTGCGGGCCGGCGGCACCGGACGGAGCGCCCCGACCTCCTCGATCAGACCCAGCTGCCGGTCCCGGCGGTCCCGCGCCGCCGCCCACTCGTCGCGCAGCCGCTTCTCCTCACGCCGCAACTCGTCGGACGGTTCCGCATCGAGGAGTTCGGCCTCCACCTCCACCCGGGCCTCGGTGACACGTACCCCGGACGCTTCGACGACGCGGGCCCGCAACGAACCCGGGTCCAGCGAGCGGGGCAGTCCCGCCACCCGCACGCGTCCGCCCGCCGGCACCGTGCCCCGGGCCAGGCGGCGGCAGAGCGCGCCCTGCGCGTACACCACCACCGAATCGAGAGTCGATGCCCACCTCGGGGCCGTTCCAGCCGTCATGCGCTCCCCCACCCAGCCGTTTCCGTGCCGAGGGCAGCCTACGCGGTGACCGGCCCGAGGCCGGGTCGAGGCGGATCGTCATAATCCTCGGAACGGTCCTCAAGGAGGCGGTCACACATGCGTATCGCGGTTGTCGGAGCCGGTGGAGTCGGTGGTTACTTCGGAGCGCGGCTGGCCGCGGCGGGCCACGAGGTCACGTTCGTGGCCCGGGGCCGTCATCTGGAGGCCGTACGCAGCTCGGGGCTGCTGGTCCGCAGCCCGCTGGGGGACGTGCGCACCCAGCCCGGCTCGGCCGTCGACAGCGTTGCCCGACTCGGTCCCACGGACCTGGTGGTCGTCGCCGTGAAACTCTGGGACACCGAGGACATCGCCATACAACTGGCTTCCTCGAAGGCGGGGGACGCCCCTGTGCTCTCGCTGCAGAACGGGGTGCACAAGGACGACATCCTCCGCCGTCACCTGCCCGCGGACTCCGTCCTGGGCGGAACGTGCTTCATCTCGGCCTTCATCGAGGAACCCGGCGTCGTCAGGCACAACAGCGCCCTGCAGAGAATGGTCTTCGGCGCCCGCCACCCGGATCAGGAATCCGTCGTACAGCGGTTTCTGACCGCCTGTCGTGAGGCGGGCATCGACGCGGAGACCAGTGCGGAGATCGACAGGGTGATCTGGGAGAAGTTCGTCTTCCTCGTCGGGCTGTCGGCCACCACGGCCACCGTCCGCCGGCCCATCGGTGTCGTCCGTTCCCACGAGCGTTCCCGGGCACTGCTGCGGGAGATCATGGAGGAGACCGTGGCGCTCGCGCAGGCGTCGGGTGTCGCGCTGGACGACACGTTCGCCGAGCGTCAACTGGCCTTCTGCGACACGCTGCCCGCGGACATGACGTCCTCCATGCACAACGACCTGGAGAACGGCAACCGTCTCGAGCTGCCCTGGCTCAGCGGGGGAGTGGCCGACCTCGCGGCCCGGCTCGACGTCCCCGCACCGCGCAACCGGACGGTGGCCGACATCCTGTCCCCGTACGTGCTCGGAGCGGCGGCGGGGTGACGGCTGCCGCCTCACCAGACCAGGCACCAGTACGTGCCGTGGTGCCCGATGCCGATACGGCCGTTCCGCGGAACCAGGCCGGGGTCCGGCTGCCCCACGGCCGCCATCGAGCAGGCGGGGTCACCGACCGCGTCGGCGTCCGCCATGCGGTGGGCGGCGGCCGTCGCGGCCGGGGAGGTGTACCACGTGGTGGTCACCCGTTTGCCGCCACCGGCCGTGGGCGTCGGCCCGGGTGACATGACGGACGGCGTCGCTACATGCTTCGAGGGCGCCGGCCGCGTCGTCGGTGTCCGTGTCGGTGCTGGGCGGGCGGGTGATGCAGGGTGCTTCGGCGTCGCGGACTTCGGCGGGGGTTCGGGGGCGGCGGGCTTCAGCGTGGATCTGGGCGTGGCGTGCTTCGACGGGGGTTCGGGTGTCGCGGACTTCGGCGGGGGCTTGGGTGTGACGGGCTTCGGCGGGGGTTCGGGCGTGGCGTGCTTCGACGGGGGTTCGGGTGTCGCGGACTTCGGCGGGGGCTTGGGAGTGACGGACTTCGACGGAGGTTCGGGTGTTGCGGGCCGCTGCGGGAGTTCGGGTGTCGCGGACCGTGGCGAGGGTGCGGGTGTCGGGGAGCCCGGCGAGGGGCGGGGTGTTGTGGTCCGCGCCGGTCGCGGCGGTGTGGTCGGTCCCGCCTTCGGAGTGCGCAGGGCCGACGCGCCGGTCGCGGTCCGCTGGGGCACGGGCCGACTGCTGGGCGGCGCCGGCCGGGTCGTGGGCCTCTGACCCGGCGGCGCCGGCTCGGTTGCCGTCCGCAGTGCCGGCGGCAGCGGCTCGCCGGTCGGCCGCTGTGCCGGCGGCGTCGGTCGGGTCGTCGGCCGCCGGCTCGGCGGGGCCGGCGGGGTCGGCTGACGGGGCCGGGACGCCGTCGGCCCGGGTGACAGCGTGGACGTCGGCGTCCGCCGTGCCGTGCTCGACGGCTCTGTCGTGAACGTCCAGGACGGCAATGGGTTCAGCGTCGGAAGGGACAGGTCGTTCGAGGCCGAAGGCGTGGGGCTGGGCGTGCCGCCGTCCTGCGCCACCAACACCCATACGCCGATGCCACCGAGGACGAGCACAGCGGCGCCGCCTGCGATCCACGGGGCACGCCGGGGCGGGCGTCGGTGACGGTTCATGGTCTTACTGTCCTATGTGACCTGGCGGGGCGCCTGTCGCGTCGTCCGGACATCGTGCTCCCCGCCCGGTCGCTCCGCCCGTGCGAGTGACACGGAGGCCTCTCCGGCCCCCTTCCGAACGGGGTAGCTCCGGGTGCACCACGCCGACTCGGGTTCGAGTCTGGGGTCATGCGCATCCGTCCATGGGCCGTCGTGGAGCCGCCCGACAGCCGTGGCCTCCGCCGAGTCACCATCGGCGGTGAGACGGCCGGCAGTGCCTGGTCACCGGACGAGCTGCGAAAAATACTCCGCCGTTTCGATTACCCGGAAAACGCGGACCTGGATGATCCGTCATCCATATCCTGGCGCGGGGGTGACAGCAGGCCATGGCCCGACCGGGACATGGCCCGACCGGGCCTGGAGAAGGCGCACGGTCATGTCGCTCATGATGGCCGGGCTGCTTGTCCCCATGACCTTCAGCGCGGTCATCGGATGGCCGGACGCCTCGGGGGCCCCGGCTTTCGCACAACGCATCACCGGTGTTCTGTTCGTCCTGTCGGGTGTCGTGCAAGGAGCGGCGGCGACAGCGGCTCGGGACTACTGGGGAAGGCGGCAGTTCAGGGCCTCCGGGGCGATCGTCCTGCTCGGGGTGATCGTTGTGCTGGCCACCGACAGCCTCCTTCGTTTCCTCTGGCTGGAGGAGAGGAAGTACACGCATCACGTATTGGTCTACATGCCCCTGTGGTGCTGGTCCGTATGGGCACTGAGCTGTTTCCAACCTGACCGGAGGTTGGACTGGTGAACCCGGCAGCGGGCACGAAGGAAGCTCCTGGTAGACGGGTTCACGACCAAGATCACCAGTCCGCCAGGGGCTTTCGCGTGCTTGTCCACCCGCCCGGTATCGATCTGTCCAGCCGCACCCTGCAACACCTGTCCGGTCTCCTCGCAGGTCACCGCCGCCGGATCGGCTCCCGGTGGCGTCGCCTGACCTGTGGCCGGCAGGCCGCCCTGCTCGTCCTGGCCCACCTGCGCTGCGGTGACACCTACGCTGCGCCTCGCAGCGGGTTTCCGCGTCGGGGTCGCGACGGTCTACCGGTACATATGCGAGGCCGTCGACCTCCTGGCCGCTCCGGCGCCCACACCGGAGCAGGCGATGCAGACAGTGCGGAAGAAGGCGTACGTGATCCTCGACGGCGTCGTGCTGCCGATCGACCGCATCGCTGCCGACCAGCCGTACTACTCGGGGAAGAAGCGCCACGGGATGAACGTGCAGGTCCTCGCGGATCCAGCCAGCCGCCTGATCTGGGCCTCGGACGCGCTGCCCGGAGCCGTGCACGATCCGACCGAGGCCCGGACCCACGGCATTCCCGCCGCTCTCGCCGCCGACGACGTCAAGTGCTGGGCGGACAGTGACGATGGGTGGTGGCGTCACCGACAGATCCGTCTCCTGGGCTGGCTGACCGGAATCTTGATCCGTAGCCTCGGCGAACGCGCCATGGCCACCCTCAAATGCTGGCGGCTCCTGCGGAAGATCCGCTGCAGTACCACCCGGATCACCGCCGTCGTCCGTGCCGTTGTCGCCCTCGAACTCGCCACCTGATCAAGATAGGAAAGGCTCATTATTTCGCGGACGGCTTCGCGCGGTGGGTATGCCATACGTCGCCAGGGCTGCCAGCTTGGTTCCACTGCGGCTCACACCGTTGGGCGCACGCCTCTCTTGATGTGCCGACGATGACCCCGCGGGCCCCTTCGTCACGCAGGCCGAGCGGACCCTCGACCTCGACATGCCGCATCGGGTCCAGCATTTTGTCCGGCCCCATCGTCGGCGGTGGCCCCATGCGCAATCCACGAGGTAGGAGCGACTCATTCGCGCGAAGGGTGGCGTATGCACGCGGGTCCGAGACCGTGACACGGTACTCGAGCTGCCCGTTGATTAGGCCGACGCTGACGGCAGTTGTCAGGTTCGGATGGTCTACGCCGAGTCTCTGAGCGGTGGCTTTGACGTCGAGGGCCAACTGATTGAGCATCTTTCCGTCGGTGGAGTAGAACGCCTTGGTGAAAGTCGGGACGTCGCGGGGTAGGCCCCCCGCGGGAGGACCGGTTGCGCCAGGCAAAGCCGTGCCGGCGGGCGCTGCGGTGATCCCGGCCGATCTCGCTTCCGAAGCGACGACGGTTGTCTGTTGCTTCTTGTCACCTTGCCGGTTGAGCGCCTCGTTCCTGTTGCGTGCTTGCACGATGCCGGCGAGTCCGCCCCCCAGGCCGTTGAAGACATCCCGTGCCTGTTGCTGTACGGCGGGCTGCCTCAGTTGGTCGTATTGATCCTCCGGCATCGTGAATTCCACGCCGTCCGCCATGACGGTTACTGAGCCTGCTTCGCGCACTGGTGGGAGACCGACGGACGGGCCCCGGAAGTCTTCCGATTTCGGGGGCTTGCCTGCGGTGTTGCCGCGCTGCGCGTTCTGGGCGCTCTGCGTAAGGCGCGTCTGCACGTATTGGTACAGAACCTGGTCTGTAACGGGTCCGAGGCCCAGTTGCAGTTTCGCCTCGTCGAAGGACTTAGCGCCTAGAAGCACACCGACGAGGTCAGGGGGGGCCGGTGGGCCGATCTCACCAGGCTTCCCCCCCTCACCCGGCTTGCCACCCTCGGGGGGTTTGCCGCCTTCCGAGGGCTTGCCTGGAGGCGGTGGTGGTCCGATATCCCCTGGTTTCCATCCCTCCGGGGGCTTGCCGCCCTCAGGTGGCTTGCTGCCCTCCGGGGCCTTGCCGCCCTCCGGCGGTTTGCCACCTTCCGGGGGTTTGCTGCCCTCAGGGGGTTTGTCGCCTTCCGGGGGCTTCCCTGGAGGCGGTGGTGGTCCGATATCCCCTGGTTTCCATCCCTCCGGGGCCTTGCCGCCCTCCGGGGCCTTGCCGCCCTCGGGGGGTTTGCCACCTTCCGGGGGTTTGCCGCCTTCCGGGGGCTTGCCTGGAGGTGGTGGTGGTCCGATATCCCCTGGCTTCCATCCCTCCGGGGCCTTGCCCGTTGGATCCGGACTCACGGGATCTGAGTCAAAGAACTGCGGCACGTCTTCGAGGGAGGGATTTCTGTCTCCAAGGCCATCGAGTTTACCTTCCTCCCGGCCGCTATGCCTGTTTTTGTCATACTCTCTCTGAGCTTCTGGCGACAGGCTGAAATTCAGGGTGAGAGAGGCATTTTGAGGAATTGTATTGTTGTCATCTTTCGATGTGCTCGTGCCCTGCGTCGATGAGGGCGGGTTCGGCTGCGCCGGCGACTGTGTCTGCCCGCTTGCCTGCTGTGTGGACTGGCTCTGGTTGGCACCTGAAGAACTGGTGTTCGCGTCGTAGCTGGCGTTGTCATAGGTAGTCGACGATGTTTGGGAAGGTCCCGCGTCTTTATTGTCGCGAGACTGCGTTTCGCCCCCAGGGGAACTCGGCCCGGAGTCGCTGGAGCCGGTGCCTCGGGTTGGTTCGGGTATCGGAGGTGGGCGGTCTCGCTTGCGGTCGCGGTCTGACTTTTGGTCCGACTCTGGCGAGCGGTCCTTGCTACGCATCGGTGCCTCCCCCGGATTTGCTGCCGTCGGTCTCACGTTCCGAGTGCTGGACACGGTCGCCGTCCGAGTCGATCACCGCCTCTTTTGTCGTAGTGACTCCCGGCCGACCCGCTGCTGTCAAGAACTCAGAAAGGGCCCTTCGTTCAATTCCGGGGTGTGCCCATCGTTCGTTCGAGAGCATCTGCTGGCCGAAGCACAGGGCGATAGAGTCGGCGACGTCTCCGAGCCATGTGTCGAGGGCGGCATCCGAGTTCTCGTCAGGGAATTCGACGAGCTCGTACGCGGCGCGCCGGCAGACCTCCCAGAGTGCGGGCTGTCCGTTCGAGGGTGCGGTGCGGTCGGTGGCTCGCGCTGCCGTCCAGGTCTCGTTGAAGGCGCCCGACGCGACGAGGTCGGCGACGGGAAGCCTGCACAGACACGGCCCCGCCCGGTCAGCCCAGATTCGGGGGCAGCCCTGGTACGGCCCGTATGCGGAGCCTTGCAAGTCGAGGAGCAGTGTGCGTAGGGCGCCCATGCTGCCATTGCCGTCGCGGCCTTCCAGGTGGTCCGACAGGGCCCTGTTGACGAGCTCTGCTATGGCGGCGGTTTGAGCGTAGGTCCAACCTGCACGCGCGCCCCAGGCGTTGGCGAGGCCACGGGCGCCGTGTTGGGCGAGGCAGTGGAACAGGGCGGGGAGGTCCATCCAAGGGGGGCAGCGAGGCGCCACGGCCGTCACGATGTCAGGCCAGTTGCGGGTGAGCGCGTCCTGTGTCTGCACGGCGGACAGGACGAGGCGGGTGATGCTGCGATGGACTGCCGGTGCCTCCAGCAGGCGGCGTGCCGTCTCGCATTCCATCGGCGAGGCGAGGCAGTGCTGGTCGCAGTCGGTCGTAGGTCGGAGGTCCGGGACGATCCCTGTGGCGGCGTCGGGCCGGCTCGTGTGGCTGCGGACCTCTTGGTGCGAAGGCCATGTTCCCGATCCGCCCTTGCCGAGCGGGATCTGGAGGAGCAGGGGCGCGTCCTCGCCGTCGGTGAAGACAGCCGCGCGGCCCACTGGCAGGGTGGCCAGGGCTGCGGTGTGGCGCTGGGTCATGGCCATCGCCCCGCCCAGCGTCTCCCGGTCGTCGCTGGCGACGATACGGTGCGCGATCTTGAGGTTGGTGTTCTTGACGACATCCGGTGAGAGCTTGCTGGGCACCTGGTCCACGATGACGACGCCCTGCCCGTAGGCACGTACCTCGGACAAGAGGTGTGCGAAGGTCTCAACAGCCTTGCCACGGGCATCCGCTTCTACGTTCTCGCCGCCGCCTTGCGGCCGGGTGGTGGCGGTCAGCAGCCGGTGGGCCTCCTCGATGACGAGCAGATGCCGCAGGGTTTGGGCGTCTCCATGGGTGCGGCGGTACTCCACCAAACGGATCATGATCAAGCCCATCATGAAGGCCTTGTCGTCGTCGTCACCCATGCCTTCGAGCTCGATAACAACGAGCCGGCCAAGAAGCTCGTCCCAATTCGTCCAGTGGCGTGTGTCGAGCATGCGGCCCTTACCGGTGGTGCGCAGGCTGTTGAGGCGCGTGCCGAGAGCCGCTCGCAGGTCGCCGGCCACCTTGTCCTCGTATCCGAGGTTGGGGACGGTGGATTCGACCTTTGCCACGAGATCCGTGAGCGTGGGGAAAGACTCCGATCGGTTTGATCCGTCAAGCCTTCGGTTGGTGTCAGCCGTTACATCCCAGCCGCGATCAATGTAGACGTCATGGAGACATCTCTCAAGAATTTGAGGCAGAGGCGTCCACATTCCGAAGCTCGCGTTGAATACCGACCTGAGGAGGTCGATATGGACGGCGACCGGAATTCCGTCCGGGACCTCGAAAGGATTCAGCCGCATCGGCGAGACATTCTCGTTGCCGGGGGTGAGGACGGTGATCCGCTCTCCCAGGCCAGGGTCGCGCAGCAGCACGCGGTACTCCGATTTGGCAGGCTCGAGAACCAGGAATGGAATTCCCCTCTCAGCTGCTTCCCGCAGCAGGTTGAAGACCGTGTTGGTCTTTCCTGAACCGGTGACTCCGGCTACGAAGGTGTGGCGGGTCAGCTTGTCAGGGTGTATCGCGTAGGGCGTGGTTCTGACGCGCTGGCGTTCCACCACTGTTCCCAGGGTGAGGGAGCCGTCGGGCGCAGGGGGAGGGACCGTGTCGAAAGCCGGTACCTGGGTGATCGTCAGACCGTTGGTCTCGGTGGTAGGGAAGTCGATGTAGGCCGCGAGTTGCGTCGAACTATGAAGCGTCTGGTGATCGAAGGGCGGGCGGTAGCGCCCGTCGGTGTCGCCCTGGTGCGGGGGGTTGGGCAGGGACCAGGCGTCGGCGAGCATTGGTACGTCGTCGCGATCCCACACACGTATGGGTTCGGGAAGTGATTGGTTGCCGGAGTACACCCCGCGCCACAGGCTGGCTGCGTGAGGGTAGCTGTCGTGATCTCCGAGTACGTAGACCGCGGTGCGCCAGGCTCCCGTGCCCTCGGCGTCGGCGAATGCGCGAAGCTGGAGGCCTAGCAGTTCCGAGTAGTGGTCTGCCAGGGGACGCGGGACTCCGGCGAACTTGGTCTCGGTCTGCACGCCTCGGAGCTCGTTGACGAGGCGGAGCTTGAGGCCCCGCAGAGCCGACTCGCCGATGGGCTGCGCAAGGATCAAGGCACCCCATCGCAAGCCCTGCAGCGCCTGCAACAGCCGGTCGATCTGATGGCCTGCGTCAGCGGTATCGGGCGCCTTCGGGGTCGGGACGCCCATGACCAGGCCGCCGAGCGGCCACGAGCCTGATACGGGTTCGGTGACGGTCATGTCCACCACGGGGTAGAGGCCGCGCAGAGCGGTCTGCACAAGTCGGCCGTTCTCCCGGACTGCTTCTGGCGACGATCCGGCGGACAGCCAGGTACCGATGCGGAGCGACACGCGATCCGCATCACAGGTGAGCATGAATGCCAGCGGGACGTGATATCCGCACAGGCTGACCAGCAGGTCCCGCGGCGTCGCGCTGTTCGAGGCCTTGTCGCTACGGCCGATGCCGTCGACTCTCATGAGCGTGCGCAGATCGACCGGGGAGGTGGTGAAGGACTGGCCGGCGGCCAGGCCGGGCGGAACGAATCCTGCCCGCTGAAGTCGGTCCAGGTCCAAGGCGACGGTGTCGGTCATGGCGCGGGGGGCGGCCATCATGGCTCAGGGAAGTCGGTCGGGAATCCAGGAGGGGGACCGGTACCAGAGAAATCGGAAATGGTCCAGAGGATGAGCGCCAGGACTCCGAGCACGAAAATCACCACGGCTGCGATGTAGGCCGCCTTCGGTATTCCTTTGGCATGCACGCCGGCTCCGGTGGTGAGGTTGTCCAGCTTAGTCGCCCGCAGGGTTCCGTTCTTCACCTTGCCGCGGACCCGCACCAGATCACCCTCCTGGATCGAACCGTGAAAGGCCAGGCCGCGCATTTCCACGGGGATGAGTACGGTGCGGCTTCCGGCAGCGTCATACCGCTCTATGCGGAACATCCAAATGGTCTCTGATGCGCCCTCCCCGCGTGACTCGGACCGCGTCTGTATGCCGCGGACCTGCCCCTCGACCTGCGCTTCACCGTTAGGGAGCGGAGCCGTTCCGGCGGCACCATGCACCGATCCGCCTCCCTGTCCCGGGAAAGCGCCGGCATCGCCGGATGGGCCGCCTGGTTGCCAGGCGCCGCCGGCCGGGCGAGACGACTGGCCCCACGTCCGGAACGGCTGCTGAGACGGCGTGGACGGGGCGTCAGCATAGGAGTTCGGGACCGCCTGCCCGCATGCTCCACATACTTGTGCATCGAAGGCAAGGCTCGTACCGCAATGGGTGCACGTCCTGGCCCTGGCCATATATGGATTTTAACGCTGCTGGACCAGATGCAGCACATGGAACGGGCCTGGCAGGGCGTTGATCGCCACCCCCCCCGGCCGCGCCATCGATCACGGCCGGTCCAATGCAGTGCGCCGCTTCACCCGGGTGACCTATGGGGCCTCGAGGGCATGCTGATGCGTGACCGCCAGCACGCCTCGTGCACTGCCCGGCTCGCCTCCTCCACCTCGGCCATCACGTGATGCGCGGCATGAAGACGGACGAGATCTTCAAGATCCGGAAGATCTCGCCACTCAACCTTCCTGACGAGAGATCGGTCACTGGCCACGCGTTCGCAAGCTGTCGTGCTCCCCTCGCAGATGTGACTGATTCCAGGGCCCAGCCGTGCCTGGTCACTACAGCTGGACGTCGATGTGGTCTCGACGTCCGTGAACTCGACCAAGAGGCCGCTGGCACGGCGACCGCGGTCCTTGAAGTGGATCTCCTGGAAGCCCTCGGCGGCGATGGCCAGAAGCCGATCTTCGGTAGCGCCCTGCTCCTGGGCTTCGAAGAGACGCGCCGCGTAGGCGGAGGGCAGAGCCTGGGTGAGGTGGCGCATGCGCCCGTCGTCCGTGGTGCCGGCCGCAGCGGTGTAGCCGAACCGGGCCCGGGTCTCGATGACGAGTCCGCCGCTGGTGGCGGCCGCCTTCTTCGCCTTGGCCCGGATCTGCGGCTGCCAGCGCCTGCGGACCTCGCCCTCGAAGCGGGCTGCGAGGTCCTTCCGGGGGCGCTTGATCTTGCCGGTGACGTATCGCTCCACGGTGCGCTGGGAAACGCCCAGGGCCTCTGATGCGGCCTTGGTTCCCTTGAGTTGCTTGACGAGGTACTTCATCTGCGCCTGTGCCGATCTGGGGGCGGGGCGTGTGAACGCCTTTGCCACCGCCTGGTCGAGGCTGTCCCCGAGCTTGCCCATCGCGGTCTACTCCCCGGCGGCGGTTCTCGCGGGCCGGCGTGCAGCCCGTACCGACTGGACGCGTGATCCCGCCCCGCGCCGCGTCGCCGACGGGCTTCTACTCGTCCTTCCCGCTGCCGGCCGTCACCGTCCGCTCCGTGACCGGCTGTGTGTCCGCCCCCTCGGCCGGACGGCGGTAGACGCCGTCGCTCCGGTGCAGATGGTGCAGGTCGACGAGGTACCGGCGCAGGGTCACATGGTCGGTCCGGCCCCCTTCGCACCAGGCGCGGAGCCTTTCGCCGACCTCCTTCTCCGCGTACTCCCGGCCCGGCTCGAAGGTGCGTTCCGCGATGTGGCGCAGTACGAGCTTCTTCCGGTTCCACTGCGCCGGCAGCTTCACCAGCCGTCCGTCCCGTACGAACGTGCGGAGCACCGTCTCGAGCCGCTCGTCCCCGGTGCCGTGGTCCCGCGCGGGCCGCGGCCCGGCCGCCTCGCGCGCCAGGCGGCGGAACGAGTCGTAGGACACCGCGAGGCCGTCGGCGTTCGCCGCGACGGCCTCCCGTTCCTCGAGCCGCCGCAGTGCGAGGAGGGCCTTCTTGGCCGGCAGCCCGGTCCGCTCGACGACCTCGGCGGCGCTCGTCGCGCCCAGCGCCACAGCGGCGAAGACCCGCACCCGGGTCTCGTCGGCGAACAGCCCGGCCACGTCTTCGCCCGTCATGCTCCGTCTCCGTCCTTCCGGGAGCGGTACCCCCCGAACCATGTCACCGGGACGCTACCTCCGGGGCACAGCGGACGCCCGTCATTTTTCCGCGCGGGTTCCCGGGCGCCAGGCAAGTCGAGCGCGTCAAGCGCGGTGCCCCTGCCCGGCTTCACCGGAGCGAACTTCACCGGTAGACGTCGGACGACGTGGGATATTCACACGCTTGGGCATACGGGGAAGGCGGGAAAGCAGGAGAAGGCACATGCGGCTGGGCACACGGGCGGCGGGCGGGGCGTCGGCCCGGCCGGCAAGGAGGTCACGATGACAGGGTCGGAGCGCGGGGAGGTCCACGGGCTGTCCGTGGCGGCCGCTTCCGCCACGCTGGAAGCCATCGGCACCGGCGCCTACGTCGTCGACGAGCAGGGCTGCATCATCGCCGTCAACGCCCGCGCCGAGGAACTGCTGGGCCGGCCCGCAGCGGAGCTCCTCGGCCATGACGCGCACGACCTGCTGCACCGGGGCCCGGAGGGGCAGCAGCTGCCGAGGACCCAATGCGCGATGCGACAGGCGTTCCACGCCGGACGCCCGGCCCAGGGCGACGAGGAGTACTTCGCACGCGCCGACGGTTCGGTGCTGCCGATCTCCTGGCTGATCACCCCGTACGGCCTCGGCGACCGCCGAGCCGCCACACTCGTCGTCTTCCACACTCCCGAGCACCCGAGGGACACCGGCCCGCGACCGGAGCCGACGGCCCGGTCGCTGTCGGAACTGCAACGGCTGGCACTGCTGGCCGAGACCACCGCGCAGCTCACCTCCACCCTCGACGTCGACGAGGCGCTGCGGCGGCTGACGGCCCTGGTCGTGCCCCGGCTGGCGGACTGGGTGGTCGTCGACCTGATCATCGAACGTGACGAGGTGTGGCGTACCGTAGTGGTCCACGCCGAGGGCGACACGCTGGTGCGGCACGAGGATTTGCAGGGACCGATGTCGCCGATCCCCGAGGAATCCCGGATGCCCCTGTCCAGAGCCCTGCGCGGGGTCGCCTCCACCCTGGCCGGTCCGCAGACCTACCAGGGGACACCGGATTCCGGCATCGCGGTCGAGCAGGGCCGTCTGTTCCACGCCACGGGGATGCACTCCGCGGCCATCGCGCCCATCCGCGGCCCGCGCGCGGTCCTGGGCGCGCTGACCCTGGGCCGTACCGAGACCCCGGCGGCCTTCGCCCCCGCGGACCTTCCGTTGATCGAGGACATCGCGCGCCGGGCCGGCCTCGCCCTGGACAACGCCCGCCTCTACCAGCGTCAGCGCAAGGTGGCCGAGACCATGCAGAACCACCTGCTGCCCCAGATGCCGGGTGTTCAGGGCCTGGAGATGGCCGTCCGCTACCTGCCGGCACCCGACGCCTCACATGTCGGCGGCGACTGGTACGACGCCTTCCCCCTGGCCGACGCGTCCACCGCCCTGGCCATCGGCGACGTCGTCGGCCACGACCTGGAGGCGGCGGCCGGCATGGCACAGGTCCGCAACATGCTCCGCGCCTACGCCTGGTCCCAGCACGAACCCCCCAGCCGCATCGTCGAACGGCTCGACGAGGCGATCCAGCACATCACCGACGTCACCATGGCCACCATGATCTTCGGTCGGATCGAAACGGCCCACGACGGTCACTGGCGGCTGTCCTGGACCAACGCGGGCCACCCTCCACCGCTGCTGATCAGCAGAGACGGCCTGTCGAGCTACCTCACCGACGGCCACGGCATCCTCCTGGGCACCCAGACGGGCCTGCGGCGCCCCGACGCCACAGCGCTGCTCCCGCCGGGGTCCACCCTGGTGCTGTACACGGACGGCCTCATCGAAGCGCCCGGCCAGAGCATCGACACGGGGCTGAACCGGCTGTGCCGGCACGCCGCCGCCCTCGCCCACCGCCCCCTCACCTCGTTCACCGACCAACTGCTCCACCGTGTCCGCCCCGCCGACAACGACGACGACGTGGCCCTCCTGGCCCTGCGCGTTCCCGAGGGCTGAGCCCGTAAGGGGTCTCCGGAGGGCCGATCGGCCCAGGCGCGGCGCGCCTCGGCCGTCCCGGCGGGTCCCGGTGGAGGATCGGTGGGGCGGCGGTCCCGCGACGGGCCGCCCGGCACCGTCCACCGCGTGAACGAGGTCCGGCCATGGAACAGTCCGACGACCCGCCGCCGAAGTCCTCCGCCGGCCGGGCGCCGGAACGCGCCGGGGACGGCACTCCCGGCGTCACGCGGGCGGCGACGTGACCGCCGGACCGCGCGGGCACGGCCGGTACGGCGAGGACGTCTTCCGCCCCGGACAGCCGCACGAGGACGAGCGCATCGACTGCGGCGCCCTCGCCTACGACGACATCACCCTGGCGCGGCTGCGGTCACTCGGGGCCGGCCCGGGATGGCGCTGCCTCGACGTGGGTGCAGGAACGGGCACGGTCTCCCGCCGGCTGCTGGACGAGGCCGGGGTGACGAGCGTGCTCGCCGTGGACCGCGACGTCCGTTTCCTCACCGAGCGGCCCGTGCCGGGGCTCGACGTGCTGGAGGCCGACATCACCGCCCCGGACTTCGCCCCCGGCCGGTTCCGGCTCGTCCACGCGCGCTTCGTGCTGATGCACCTGCCCGAGCGTGAACGTCTGATCACGGCACTGGCCGGACTCGTCGAGCCCGGCGGTGTGCTGGTGCTCGGTGACGCGGTCGACCTGACGAGCGACCGGGCGCCCGGCACGCCGTACACGGTGGTGATGCGGGCGATGTGGCAGGGGCTGCGGGAGACCATCGGCACCGATGTCTCCTGGGTGCCGTCGTATCCCCGACTGCTGCGCGGGGCGGGGCTCGTGCGTGTCGCCGCCGAGATGCATGTGCCGCCGCTGCTGCCCGGCAGTCCCATCAGCCGCTTCTGGGCGGACACCTGGGAGCGGAGCAGAGCGGCGATGCTCGCCACCGGCCTGGTCGACGACGCCGCCGTCGACGCCGCGGTCCGGTACCTGGACTCCGACGAGTGCGCCGCGCTGTCCGCCGGCCTGCTGACCGTCTGGGGCCGGAAACCCGAGGAGGCCCACCGCTGACCGTCTCCGACCGGAGCGGCTGTGAAGCGCAAGGCACCGACTCACGGCAGGACGACGCCGCCTACCCTTCGGCGGTGCGTGTGGCCAGGTCCTCGTCGGTGATGGCGCGGACCACGCGGCAAGGGGTGCCGAGCGCGACGGTCATCGGGGGAACGCTGCGGCTGACGACACTGCCGGCGCCGATGACCGACCCGTATCCGATGCGGACGCCGGGCAGGACAACGGCGTTGCTGCCGATCCACACCTTGTCCTCGATCACGATCGGCTCCGAGAACCGCCCGAAGTCGGTGCGTCGTGAGGGGTGCACCGGGTGTCCCGTCGTGGTCAGGGTCACGCTCGGAGCGATCATCACACCGTCGCCTATGCGGATGTCGACATCGTCGACGAAGGTGAGGTTCACGTTCCCGAAGAAGTCGTCGCCGATGTGGACGTTGCTGCCGAACCCGGCGTGGAACGGCGGCAGCAGCACCGTGCGTTCACCGACCGACCCGAGGATCGCGACGAGCAGCGACCGGCGCTTCTCCGTCTCACCCGGTGGGGTGTGGTTGTACTCGAAGATCTGCTCGGTGCGGCGCAGGGGAGCCTGGAAGGCCGCTTCCGACTCGGTGTAGACGAGCCCTTTGGCGATCCGGGCCAGGACCTCTTCCTCGTGCGCGTGCGTCACAGCGGAACGGCTCCGTTCGTCCAACTCCAGGGCCCGGGCCCGACGCGCCCTCGGTCGGCCGCGCGCACCGAGCCTATGCCTTCGCCCGGACCGCGGCGCCCCTGTCCCGCATTATGAGGCTCGCATGACAATCAATACGTCGCGATGACGACCGGGACGGTGACCGGTTCAAACTGCGGTCCGGCAACTGGCACGGTGCCGGCGGCACCTGGAACGGCACCGGCGGCGCGGACGAGGACGCCGACCACCACGCCGGGCCGTTGTGGGACCCGAGCGGCGGGCACGAGGCGGTCGAGGGCGAGCGGCACGTCCCGGCGGTGACTGGGCCTCCGGATGCACCGAACTCCAGTGTTCCGAGAGCCGATTCCCCACCGGGTACAGCGTCCGCGGCGCCGCCGTCCCGGCCGCCCTGTGCGCGAAGGCCGTGCCCGGCGGGATCACCGGCACGAGCGGCCGTACGGTCTGGTTCGACCGGGGCGACAACCGGGGCGCCCTGCCCAAGGGCGGCGACTTCGGACACGGCCACCACAAGGGCCAGTGCGCGGACGGCGAGTACGCCGCCGGTATCGCCTGCACCGGCCGTATCGGCTCTTCACGCACCCGGATGCCCCGTACTGCCGCGAGCTCGGCCGACGGGTTCTCCGGTCCTCGGCCGAAGCGACCCGGGCCCACGGCGCGGCACCGGCACTTTGTCTCATGCGAGGAAGAAGACGCGGGACTGTGCGCGAAAGGGGTTACGCGTTCACGTGAAGCCCGCTAACTTCCTTGAAATGGACCGGTCATAACCCTGTCCGGGATGACGGTCCGGTGTTCGACGGCGCGACGGCGCGCGCCCGTACTCCTTCACGGCAGGCCACCGTGGCCTGCCGCCACCCCCCATATTCCTGGAGACTTCCGTGCGCACGAAACCGCTCGGACACAGACGTGTCCGCATGCTGCTGACGGCCGTGGCGTGTGCCATGGGCCTGGCGCTGCCCGTGGGCCCGGCCGCCGGGGCCCCCGCCGCCGCCCCGGCCGGACCCGGCGGCGCAGCCGCGGCGGCCGAGGACTTCCAGCAGGTCACCCTCGCCAAGGGCGTGGCCGAAACGGGCGAGCCCATGACCCTGGCCGTCCTGCCGGACCGCTCGGTGCTGCACACCTCGCGCGACGGCACCCTGCGACGGACCGACGCGGTCGGCACCACCACCGTGGCGGGCAGACTGGACGTCTACAGCCACGACGAGGAGGGCCTGCAGGGCGTCGCGGCCGACCCCGGGTTCTCCACCAACCGCTTCGTCTACCTGTACTACGCCCCCGAGTCGAACACCCCGGCAGGCGACGCCCCCGCCGACGGAACGGCATCCGACTTCACCCCGTTCGACGGCGTCAACCGGCTGTCCCGGTTCGTCCTGCGGACCGACGGCACCCTCGACGTGGGGAGCGAGAAGAAGATCCTCGACGTGCCCGCCTCCCGCGGCCTGTGCTGTCACGTCGGCGGCGACATCGACTTCGACGCGGCGGGCAACCTGTACCTGTCGACGGGCGACGACACCAACCCCTTCGCCTCGGACGGCTACACCCCCATCGACGAGCGGACCTCCCGCAACCCCGCCTACGACGCCCAGCGTTCCTCGGGCAACACCAACGACCTGCGCGGCAAGATCCTGCGGATCAAGGTGAACCCCGACGGCACCTACGGCATCCCGGCGGGCAACCTCTTCGCGCCCGGCACCGCCAGGACCCGGCCCGAGATCTACGCGATGGGCTTCCGCAACCCCTTCCGGATGAGCGTCGACAAGGCCACGGGCACCGTCTACGTCGGTGACTACGGCCCGGACGCGGGCACCGCCAACGCCTCCCGGGGCCCCGGCGGGCAGGTCGAGTTCAACCGGATCACCAGGGCGGGCAACTTCGGCTGGCCCTACTGCACCGGCGAGAACGACGCCTACGTCGACTACGACTTCGCCGCCGGCGCCTCGGGCGCGGCCTTCGACTGCGCGGCACCGAAGAACACCTCGCCGCACAACACCGGCCTGACCGACCTGCCGCCCGCCCAGCCCGCCTGGATCCCCTACGACGGCGCCTCCGTCCCCGAGTTCGGCAACGGATCCGAGTCGCCCATGGGCGGACCCGTCTACCGGTACGACGCGAACTCCACCTCCGAGGTGAAGTTCCCCGCCGAGTACGACGGCGACTTCTTCGCCGGCGAGTTCGGCCGCCGCTGGATCAAACGGATCGAGACCGGCGGCGACGGAAGCGTGCAGGCCGTCAACGCCTTCCCCTGGGCGGGCACCCAGGTGATGGACATGGCCTTCGGCCCGGACGGCGCCCTCTACGTCCTCGACTACGGCACCGGCTACTTCAACGGCGACGCCAACTCCGCCCTGTACCGCATCGAGCACGTGACCGGCGGACGCGCCCCGGTGGCCCAGGCCGAGGCGGACACCACCTCCGGCACAGCACCCCTCACCGTCGGCTTCTCCTCGGCCGGCAGCTCCGACCCGGACGGGGGCGCGCTCACCCACGCCTGGACCTTCGGTGACGGCGCCACCTCCACCGCGGCCGACCCGTCCCACACCTACACCGCCAACGGCCAGTACACCGCGACGCTGAAGGTCACCGACCCCACCGGCAAGTCCGCCACGGCCTCCGTCCAGATCACCGTCGGCAACACCGCCCCGACCGTACGACTCGACACACCCGCCGACGGACGGATCTACGACTTCGGCGCCGCCATCCCCTTCAAGGTCACGGTCACCGACCCGGAGGACGGCACGGTCGACTGCGCCAAGGTGAAGGTCACCTTCATCATCGGTCACGACAGCCACGGCCACCCGCAGACCTCGGCCACCGGCTGCACCGGCACCCTGCACACCCTGGCCGACGGCGAACACGACCCCAACGCCAACATCTTCGGCGTCATCGACGCCGAGTACACCGACAACGGCGCGAACGGCCAGCCCGCGCTCACCGCGCACGACCAGCACATCACCCAGCCCAGCCACCGGCAGGCCGAGCACTACGGCGACTCCGCCGGCGTCCAGGTCGTCAACCACGCACCCGCGCACGGCGGCAGGACGGTCGGCGAGATCCACGACGGCGACTGGATCTCCTTCACGCCCTACAGCCTCGACAACGCCACCGGCTTCACCGCCCGCGTCTCCTCGGCGGGCAGCGGCGGCACCCTCGAAGTCCGCGCGGGCTCCCCGGCCGGCACCCTGCTCGGCACGGCCACCGTGCCGGTCACCGGCGGCTGGGAGACCTTCCAGGACGTCACGGCGTCCCTCACCGGCCGGCCGGCCGGCACCACCACCCTGTACCTCGTCTTCAAGGGCGGCAGCGGCGCCCTGTTCGACGTGGACGAGTTCTCCTTCACCACCTCCACCGGCGGCACCCGCACGGGTGAGGTGAGGGGGGTGAACGGCAAGTGTCTGGACGTGGACAACGCGGGTACGGCGGACGGTACGGAGGTGCAGATCTGGACGTGCAACGCGTCGGCGGCGCAGCGGTGGACGGTGGCCGACGACGGCTCGTTGAGGGCGTTGGGCAAGTGTCTGGACGTGTCCGGTGGCGGGAGTGCGGACGGTACGCGGATCCAGTTGTGGACGTGCAACGGGACGGGGGCGCAGAAGTGGGCGGCCCAGCCGGACGGCACGGTCCGCAACCCGCAGTCCGGCAAGTGTCTGGACGCCTCGGGCGGTACGTGGAACGACGGTACGCCGGTCCACCTGTGGACCTGCCACACCGGACCCAACCAGAAGTGGACCCTGCCGTAGAAAGGAGGCGACCCACGATGCGCACCCTGCTCAAGACAGCGCTCAGCCTGTGTGCCGGCGCCGTGCTCTGCCTGACACCCCAGGCCGCGGCCCTGCCCGGCACCGCACCTGCGGCCCTCGACACCGCGGACCGCACGGCCACCGCGGCGGCCGACCCGGCGTACAAGATCCTCGTCTTCTCCCGGACGGCGGGCTTCCGCCACTCCTCGATCGACGAGGGCGTCACGGCCCTGCGCGACCTCGGAGCGGCGAACAACTTCACCGTCACCGCCACCGAGGACCCGGCGGCCTTCACCACCGCCAACCTGGCGCAGTACCGGACCGTGGTCTTCCTGTCGACCACCGGCGACGTCCTGGGCCCCGCCCAGCAGACCGCCTTCGAGCAGTACCTCGGCACCGGCGGCGGATACGTCGGCATCCACGCCGCCGCCGACACCGAGTACGACTGGCCCTTCTACGAAGGACTGGCCGGCGCCCTCTTCCAGTCCCACCCCGCCATCCAGCCCGCGACCGTCGAGGTCGAGGACCGGGCGCACGACGCCACCGCGCACCTCGCCGGCACCTGGCAGCGCACCGACGAGTGGTACAACTACCGCACCAACCCCCGCACCACCGCCCACGTCCTGGCCTCGCTGGACGAGTCCAGCTACTCCGGCGGCTCCATGTCCGGCGACCACCCGATCGCCTGGTGCAAGGACTACGCCGGTGGCCGCGCCTTCTACACCGGTGGCGGCCACACCGAGGAGTCCTACGCCGACCCCGCCTTCCGCCGGCACCTGCTCGGAGGCATCCGCTGGGCCGCCGGCACCACCCAGGCCGACTGCCGCCCGGAGACCGGCTACACACCCCTGTTCGACGGCACCGGCACGACCGGCTGGAAGCAGGCGGGACCGGGCGGCTTCACCCTGGCCGACGGCACCCTCACCTCGCACGGCGGACTGGGCCTCTTCTGGTACGACGCCGAGGAGTTCACCGGTGACTACTCCCTGAAACTGGACTGGAGGGCGAGCGGGGACGACAACTCCGGTGTCTTCATCGGCTTCCCGGCGTCCGACGACCCCTGGTCGGCGGTGGACAACGGCTACGAGATCCAGATCGACGCCACCGACGCGGCCGACCGCACCACGGGAGCCGTGTACGGATTCCGGTCCGCCGACCTCGCCGCGCGCGACGCGGCGCTGAATCCGCCGGGTGAGTGGAACACGTACGAGATCCGCGTCACCGGAGAGCGGCTGGAGGTCTTCCTCAACGGCCGGAAGATCAACGACTTCACCAACACCGACCCGGCACGCAGCCTGACACAGGGCCACATCGGCCTCCAGAACCACGGCGACGGCGACGAGGTGGCCTTCCGCAACATCCGGATCAAACAGGCCGGAACCCCGTCCGACCCGCGCACGGGTGAGGTGAGGGGGGTGAACGGCAAGTGTCTGGACGTGGACAACGCGGGTACGGCGGACGGTACGGAGGTGCAGATCTGGACGTGCAACGCGTCGGCGGCGCAGCGGTGGACGGTGGCCGACGACGGCTCGTTGAGGGCGTTGGGCAAGTGTCTGGACGTGTCCGGTGGCGGGAGTGCGGACGGTACGCGGATCCAGTTGTGGACGTGCAACGGGACGGGGGCGCAGAAGTGGGCGGCCCAGGCGGACGGCACGGTCCGCAACCCGCAGTCCGGCAAGTGTCTGGACGCCTCGGGCGGTACGTGGAACGACGGTACGCCGGTCCACCTGTGGAGCTGCCACACCGGACCCAACCAGAAGTGGACCCTGCCCTGATCCCGCTCGGTGCCTTCGACCCGTGGTAGCCGATAGGGCGTCAGGGACTCGGTGACCTCGAACCGGGCACGCGCCGGCGCGTGCCCGGTTACGCGCACGCGTCGCCGACATCGTCTCGACGGCACTGTGCGTGGTGCTCGCCCCGTGGGCGGTGTGGAGCGTCGTCGGCGTGGCGCGCGGAACGGCGGAATGGGCGTACAGCGCGGTGGCCTGCGTACTGCCGGCGGCCGCGCTGACCGCCCGGACGGTAAGCGTCCCACGCGGCGACGCCCGGGCCGGACGGCAGGGGGCGGCGGTGGAACGGCTCAACACCTTCCTCAGCCGCCACCTATGGGCCCAGGTACTGCTCGTCGTCCTCCTGGGCTGGGCGGTGATCATACTGGGGTCGTCGGGGGAGCCGGCCATCGTGGTGCCGGCGCGGTCCGCCGTGACCTCGGCGGGCGCGGTGGCCGTCCTGCTGGTGCTGACATGGCAGGGCGGCCGGCAGGTGCGGCGCCTGCGCGAGGTGCGCGAGACCCTCCGCGGGAGCCCCGGCGGCCCGGGCGCCGGTGGTGAGGCGCCGGAGGAGCGGTAGCCCCGGTGGCCCTCGCCCGACGGGCGGCCTGCCCCCCATGTCCGCACCGGCACGCTG
Organism: Streptomyces sp. CB02400; assembly: GCF_001905725.1. Lineage (GTDB taxonomy): Bacteria > Actinomycetota > Actinomycetes > Streptomycetales > Streptomycetaceae > Streptomyces > Streptomyces atrovirens. The sequence continues at coordinate 122,929 of NZ_LIWB01000007.1, read as the reverse complement.
CTCACCGTGGGCCGGGCGCGGAGGCAGCGTTCGCGCACCACCGTGCAGAGCGCGCACAGCGCGGTGGCGGCATCCGGCCCGTCAGCTTCCCAGGGTGAAGAAGTGCAGCGGGCTGTTCGGCTCGAAGCCGATCCGCGGGTACATGGGGGCCCCGGCGGCGGTCGCGTGCAGCGTGGCGCGGGTCAGTCCGGTGGCCCGGGCACCTTCGTACAGGGCCTTGCGGGTCACCGCCTCCCCGTACCCCCTGCGCTCCCATCGTGGATCCGTGGCCACCAGTACGACGAAGAGGCGGCCGTCCGCTTCCACGGCCCCGGCGCACGTCACCGGAACGCCGTCCCGCATGCCCAGGTAGGCGTGCACCCCCGTCCTCCACAGGTCCGAGCCCACGAGGCCGTCGCGGCCGGCCTCCAGCGGCATGCCGTAGGCGCGCGAGTTGAGGTCGGCGTAGGCACGCAGGTGCTCGTCCGTGCCGACCCGCGTGAACGTCAGGTCCGGGTGCGCCGGCTCAGGGACCGGCAGCAGGTCGCCGGCCATACCGGTGCCCGAGAAGGCGTGCACCAGACCGGCCCGCTCGACCGCTTCCGTCAAGCGCGGGCGTGCCTCGGCGTCGAGGAGGTCCTCGAAGACCCACAGGAAGCCCGCGTGCCTCTTCGACCGCATGATGTCCGCCGCCTGCCCCAGCCGCTTCTCCATGAGGCCCGCGTCCGCCCCGGCGTCGGTGAGCGTGACGCAGTTCCAGAAACCGAACCGGCACTCCGCCCAGCGCACCGCGATGCCCGGCAGGTCCCGTACGTCCGCGCCCGGATCCCGGTCGAGCACCATGCCCCGCCAGACCGTGGCGAGCTGCTCCATCGATTCCACCGCGTCAGCCAAGTTCTGCGTCACCTTGTCCCCTTCGCTCGATCACCGGTCGGGACATGTCTGCCCACCGGGACCGGCGAAGCACGCCCGGAACGGCTGGAACGGCCCCGCTCACGGATGATCCGGCAGCCGGAGCCACTCCTCCCAGGTCAGGTCCCGGCCGATGAAGCGCGGCCGCTCGAAGGGCCAGTCCTCGGCGATCCAGCGCGGCACGAACGCCTCCAGCGCCCGCTCCAGCGCGCCGCCCACCTCGTCGTCCACCACCCACCAGGAAATCTCTGCGTCCGCCCCCTGCTTCTCGGGCGGGTCGATGTAGACGCAGCCGCGCAGGGCGGTGCGGTCCGCGTTCTCGATCGTGTAGTTGAACGACTCGTGCGCCTCGATCTCCGCGGCGTGCCGCTCCAGATCGGCGAGGTTCGCCTCGTACGACATCGTGGTCGCCGGCCAGCCCCACGCGGGGCCGAAGATCGACCACAGCCGCTCCCGCGAACCCATCACCGTCGGGTAGTCCAGCGGCGCGTCCGCACCGCTGATCGGGCGCAGCCTGTGGCCTCCGCCGTCGGGTATGCCGACGTGGAGGGGATGGACGAAATCATGCGGAAGCCAGGTCATGGGCGTGAGCCAACCAGGCCGGGAAGCGCCGCGCAAAGGGATATCGCCGCGGCCGACCGGTGTCACGTGGCACGGTGGAGTCCGTCCCGCGCGTCGGCCGCCGTTCCCGGACCGGACGTGGCGGGAGGCATGGGCGGCAGGCTCGAGGCGAGGTCCGGCAGCAGGCGCGCTGTTCCTTCCCGGCGGCGGACCCGGGGCGCACGGACAGGGCGACCTTGGCGACGTTGGTCTTGCTCGGCTGGTCCGCGAAATTCCATGTGCCGTCGCAGCAGACGACCAGACGCTCGGCCATGACCATCCCTCCTCGCGAGAGCGCGGAGCGGCGCACAGCACCACTTCCGGGGTCTCACCGTCCGGCACCCCGCGCCATGCGGCACATGCGGCACATGTGAGGACCTCACCGGGAGGGCCGTTTCGGCAGCGGCGGTCGCCCCGGCCGTCATGCCCGCAGCACCGAGCCCGCCGCCAACTCCATTCGACGCGGCGGCCATTGACGGGCAGGACGGCCGTCCCTAGCATGGCGCCGCATCATTACATCGATGTAAAGCGCTGTGTGGCCCATCCCCTGCCATCCCCTGCCGTGGCCTTCCGGCCGAGATCCGCTCCCGGAAAGGACCCCCCCCGTGCCTTCCAGCCCTCTCCTACGTCCCCGCGGACACATCGCCCTGCTCGTCGCCGCCCTCCTCGGGCTCGTCCTGGGCCTGCTGCCGCCGGCCGCCGCCCCGGCCGCCGCGGCCGCGCCCAAGGCTCCCGAGCCAGGCGCCGCCGCGGCAGCCGGGACGTTCCGCAACCCGCTCAACACCGGACCCGACCCGTTCATGACGCACTGGAACGGGAACTACTACCTCACCACCACCCAGGGCAACAGCATCAGGATGTGGCGCTCACCGTCCCTGAGCACCCTGCTGACGGCCGACCCGATCACCGTGTGGACGGACTCCGACCCGTCCCGCGACCGCAACATCTGGGCCCCGGAGTTCTACCGCTTCGGTGACCGCTGGTACCTCTACTACACGGCCGACGACGGCGTCGACGACCACCACCGCCTGTACGTCCTGGAGTCGGAGCGCGACGACCCGGCCGGCCCGTACCACTTCAAGGCGAAGCTCGCCCCGCCCAACCACGCCGACGACTTCGCCATCGACGCGGGCATCCTCCAGCTCGGCGGCCGGCTCTACCTCGCGTACAGCGGCATCAACCAGTACCAGCACAACGGGCTCAACATCGCCCCGATGTCCAGCCCGTACACCGTTTCGGGCAACGCCGTCGCCATCGATGCGGCCGGGGGATGCCCCGAAGTGCGGGAGGGCCCGGAGTTCCTGTACCGCAACGGCCGGGTGTGGATGACCTACTCCGCGTGTGACACCGGCAAGCCGGACTACCAGGTCTGGATGATGTCGATGCCGCTGGACGCCGACCCGCTCGTACCGGGGAACTGGCGGCAGCACCAGGGCGCGGTGTTCTCCCGGGCCGACGACCGGGGCGTGTTCGGGCCGGGCCACCACGCCTTCTTCCGCTCTCCCGACGGCAGTGAGGACTGGATCGTCCACCACGCCAAGACCACGTCCCGGAACACGTACAGCAACCGCACGACCCGGGCGCAGAAGTTCACCTGGCGAGCCGACGGAAGCCCCGACTTCGGCCGTCCGCTGGCGATGGGAGCCACCCAGGACCTGCCGTCCGGGGACCCCGGATCCGGCAACTACTGGATCAACGACGACGGACGGTCCAGCGGCCCCGGCGGCGTCACCTACAGCGGCGCCTGGAACTCCGGGACGGGCTGCGCCACACAGTGCTTCTGGAGCGACGACCACTGGAGCGACCGGGCCGGCGCCACGGCGACCTTCTCCTTCACCGGCACCCGTATCGTCCTGCTCTCCGTCAAGGACACCGGCAACGGTTACGCGGCCGTCAGCGTCGACGGCGGCCCCGAACAGCGGGTGGACTTCCACGGCCCGATCCGCGTTGGCGAGGCGGTGCAGTACACCAGCCCACGTCTCGCGTACGGCAGCCACACCCTCCGGGTCCGGGTGACGGGACAGCACAACTCCCAGTCCGGAGCGTCCTTCGTGAGCGTCGACCGCGCCGAGGTCTACGTGAACTGAAACCACCCCGCCGGCCGTCGGTGAGCCGATCCGCCGACGGCCGGCCCTCGGCTCACGGCAGCACGCGGTACGTCAGGTGCGTGACCAGACTCGCCGACCGCGACGTCACCTGCTCCAGTTTCAGCGGCGGAACACCTTCGAACAGCCGCGTGCCGGCGCCGAGGGTGAGCGGCACGATGTGCAGCCGCAGCTCGTCGATCAGACCGGCGGCGAGGTACTGGTTCACGGTGGTCGCGCCGCCCTGGACCGCGACATCGCCGTCACCGGCCGCCGCGCGCGCCTGTGCCAGTGCCGACGCGATTCCGTCGGTGACGAAGTGGTAGGTGGTGCCGCCGTCCATCGGCTGCGGTTCGCGCGCGTGGTGGGTGAGCACGAACACCGGCGCGTGGAACGGCGGATCCTCGCCCCACCAGCCGTTCCACTTCCGGTCCCACGCGCCGCGCACCGGGCCGAACATGTTGCGCCCCATGATGAACGCGCCGGCCGCGCTCATCCGGTCGACCTCGGTCCTGTTCTCATCGGGCGTGTCGAACATCCAGGCGTGCAGCCGGGCGCCCGACCCGTCACCGCCGTCGTCGCCGAACGGCCGTTCCTCGGTCTGGCCGAGCCCCGCCGAGTAACCGTCGGCCGAGATCGTGAGATCACAGATCACCCTGCTCATGCGTGCGGCCCTCCTCGTACGCGTCAGTGGTGGTGACCGCGGCGGCCGAGGGTCTCCACGGGGGTCGCGTCGGGGCGGGTCCACTGCGGTACGGGGCGGCTGGTCGGGCCCCAGGTCGCGTTCCCGTCCGCGTCCGAGCGCCAGGACCAGCACGGGCTGCCCCCCTCGGGCCGGCCCTCGGGGTTGTCCTCCCACGCCTCGCCGCGGCCGTAGGGCGTCATGTCGAGCAGGCCGAGGGAGCCGTTGACCCGCTCGTTGCCGCGGCCCGTCGTGGAGTAGGTGAGGAACGCGCGGTCGCCGTCGCGGAGGAAGGAGGTGAGGTACCCCATGTCGCCGCCGACCGGCGCGTCCACGTCGCGTACCGAGTACCAGGGCTGGGTGTAGCCCATGAACGCGACGTAGGAGGCCACCTCGTCCCAGGGGCCGGTGGTCAGGACGGCGAACGAGACGCCGCGGGCGTTGAGGTAGACGGCGTCCTTCAGGTGCCAGGCCGTGGTGGTGCAGCCCTCGCACTGCCCCTGGTGCGGCGCGCCGTCGTACCACATGTGCTTGTAGACCATGAGTTCGTCACGTCCCTGGAACAGGTCCAGGAACGGAACCGGGCCGTCGGGTCCGACGACCTCGACCGTGCCGTCGAACTCCACCATCGGCAGCCGGCGGCGGGCCGCGGCGATGGCGTCGCCCTCGTGGGTGTGGGCCTTCTCGCGGACCAGCAGCTCGTCACGTGCGGCCTGCCAGGTGGCCAGGTCGACCACGGGCGGGCGTCCGGACAGCGCGGTGGTCGGGTCTTCCGGCGTGGTCGTCATGGTGTCCTCCGTGGTGCCTCGTGCCGGGCGGCGCCGTACGACGACGCTCTGCGACGCTCACCAGGGGAGACCCGCGGCGGGGCCGGAACTCATCGCACCGGCGAGCACCGATTCCGACGCACGGAAGGCGAACCGTTCCTGGACCTGCGCGTCCTCGGCGGCAAGGCACCGCAGGTCGGCCTGCCGATGCCGGCGACCGCCATGGCCGTCACCGCGCTCACCGGGCGCCGCTCACGGGTGCGGATCGACCTGGTCGTCGGCGCGGGTGTCCACATCCTGGGCTGCGGCGCGCTGCTGTTCCTCGGCGCCGGCAGCCCGTTGTGGCTGCTCGCTCTGCTCGCCGGAGTCGTCGGCGTCCCTCAAGGGCTCATCGGACTGCATGACCTGGCGGGTCTGCTCCTCGGTGCGGCCGCCTTCCTGCTGGTGTGCGCGGCGGACCGCCCGCTGGGCCGCGTCGGCACCGGCCCCCGGCGCCGACCCTAGTGCTCCGCTTCGGTGAAGCGGTCCAGGCCGAGCACGGCGAGCAGTTGCAGCTTCTCGTGGCCCTCGGTGCGCGGCGGAGCCGTGAGCACGAGCAGTGTCTGGGACTGGTCCTCGGTGAACAGCGCCTGGCAGTCCAGCTCGATCGCGCCGAGTTCGGGGTGGATGAGCGTCTTGTGGTCCTCGAACCGCTGCGCCACCTCATGGCGGGCCCACAGTTCGGCGAACTCCTCGTTCGCCTTCTGGAGGGCGCGCACGAGTTCACCGGCCCGCGAGCGCGGGCCGCGCAGCCCATGGGCGGCGCGCAGGTTCGCGACCTGGGCGCGGCTCTGCCGGGCGTGGTCGGCCTCGGGATAGATCGACCGTTCCGCGGGATCGGTGAACCAGCGGTAGATCGCGCTCCGGGCGAGACCCGTGTGCTTCGACGCGTCCCCGAGCAGGGCGGCGGCCATCCTGTTCTGCACCAGCGTCTCGCCGAGGTCGGTCAGAACGAGCGCCGGGGTGTCGTCGAGCCGGTCCAGCACCCGCAGCAGCGCGGGAGCGACATGCGGCGAGGCCGACAGCGACACCGGTGCGTTGTGCCCGGCTATCCGGTACAGGTAGGTGCGCTCGTCACCCGTCAGCCGCAGCGCCCGGGCGAGCGAGGCCAGCATGTGCTCGCTGGGCTGCGGCCCGCGCCGCTGCTCCAGCCGGGTGTAGTAGTCGGTCGACATCACGGCCAGCGACGCGACCTCCTCACGCCGTAGACCCCGGGTCCGCCGGCGTGCGCCTGTGGGAAGGCCGAGGTCCTCCGGCTGCATCGCCTCGCGGCGGCGGCGCAGGAAGTCGGCCAGAGCTGCACGGTCCATGGAGGCGATTATCGTCCGGCACCGGTGCCCGAGCCAGGGATCGCCGATCCCCCGACAACCGGTCTCTGCCCCCGCGGCGGCGGACCGGCGACGATCGGGGCATGAACATCTCCGGAAACACCGTCTTCATCCCCGGCTCCACCAGCGGCATCGGTCTCGCTCTCGCCCTCGAGCTGAAGGCCAGGGGGAACACCGTCATCGTCGGCGGCCGACGCACCGAGCTGCTGGAACGGATCGCGGCCGAGCACCCCGGCATCGACACCGTGCAGATCGACACCGCGGACGCCGCGAGCATCACCTCCGCCGCGAAGCGGGTGCTGGACCGTCACCCGGACCTCAACGTCCTCGTCACCATGGCCGGCGTGATGCGCGTCGAGGACTGGCGCGATCCCGCGTCGTTCCTCGCCTCCGCGGAGTCCACGGTGACGACGAACGTGCTCGGTCCGATCCGTCTGATCGCCGCGTTCGTCGAGCATCTGCAGGCGCGGCCGGACGCCACGATCATGACCGTCTCCTCGGGCCTGGCCTTCACCCCGCTCAAGGCCACACCGAGCTACAACGCGTCGAAGGCGGCGATCCACATGCTCAGCGAGTCCATCCGGCTGCAGTTCGCCGGCACCTCGGTGAAGGTCGTGGAACTCGAACCGCCGTCCGTCCGCACCGCGCTGCTGCCCGGACACGAGGACAACGAACACGCCATGCCGCTCGACGAGTTCGTCGCAGAGGTGATCGGCCTGATCGAGACCCGGCCCGACGCGAAGGAGATCCAGGTCGAGCGCGTGAAGTTCCTGCGCTACGGCGAGGCCCGCGGCGACTACGACCAGGTCGTCGAGACACTCAACGGCACCGACCCGCACGGAAAGTAAGCCGGAACCGCTCGCCACCACGCACCCGCCCGGCCTGTCGGTGCCGCACCGTGGGCTGCCGGGACACGCCGCGTTCCTGACCCGTCGGACCGGGCGTGCGGTGCGATCGGCCCGAGGCCGGAGGCCAGGTGACGTGGACGCCGTCGGCCGCCCCGCGGAGCGGTGACGAGGCGGTTCCGGAAGCCCGGGCGCGTGGCTCCTCAATTCATGCGGATCACCACGTACGTCTCGCCGTCCCCCGGCGGCCGTGTCCAGGAGCGGGTGGTGAACGTGTGCAGCCGTCCGTTCACGATCGCGTGGCGCGGCAGCCGCGCACCGAACTCCCCGGCCACCGCTTCCAGCAGCGGCCGTTCCGCCTCGGCGGCGTCCTCCGGAGCACCGAAGAACCGGCTCGGGTCCAGCGCCCGCGGTATGTCCCCGCTGCGCCGGACCTCCCCGTCCGCGTAGGTGAACGCGTACTGCTCGACGCCGTCCCGTGCCACCGAGAGATGGAAGAACGGCTCACCGTGCCATGCTCTGAGGCCGCTCCACACCACCACCGCGCGGGTGTCCGCGCCGGCGGCCGGGGCGGGGGAGACGAACCGCTGCCGGTCGAACGAGGCGGGGTCGCCGTCGAAGGCGAAGCTCCAGCCGGTGCCGGCCCGGCCGACCGCCATGAGCGCCCTGTCGTCGTAGGACGAGAACTCCCTCCGGTTGTGCAGCAGCCTGCTGCGCGCATCCCAGAGGGTCATGGGCTCGTTCAGCACCGTGCCGTCCCCGTCCGCCAGACGGGCCGGCAACTCCTCCGGTTCCACCCCTTCCACCAGGACGAACCGGTAGGACGTACGGTTGTTGCCGGAGTCGGGCTCCGCGAGCCAGGCCAGGCCGTCCGGGTCGATCCCGGCCGTCGGCCCCGGTGCCCCGCCCGTCTGCCCGCCCCGCGGAGTGGACAGCAGCTCGCGGCCCCGCTCCGGGGTCAGCAGCGGTCCGAGCAGGGGGTCGGCCACCCACCCCAGCGGCGCCAGGAGGTCCGGCCCCAGCGGCTCCCACGAGGGCAGGGCGTCCATCAGGTTCCGCCACGCCCCGTCGGTGTCCCCCCACCGGGCCAGCTCCCGAGCCCGCTCCACCGCCTCCCCGAACGGCCCGGCCGCCGTGTACCGGTACGTGCCGCCGCGCACCCGCTCCAGCGTCGCGTAAGCCAGTGCCATCAGGTCCTCGTCGGCGCCCCGCAGGTGGAACTTCAGCGTGGAGTCGTCCCGGTACGAGTGCGCCGCGTGCTCGGCGACCAGGAGCGGCAGCAGCTCGGGCGCGTACCGGGGGTCCGTCACCAGGCCGTCGAAGTACACCATGTACGTCTGCCCGAGCAGGCGGCGTATCTGGTCGCCCAGCCCGGCGGCCCGCGGCCTGTTGTATCCCTTGGCCTCGTCCAGCGCCTTCCCGGCCCGCTCCCAGCCGCCGCGCAGCGCCTCCAGCCGGGCCTCCTCCACCGCGGTGTCCAGCTTCCGCGTCGTGTCGTTGACGAACTCCGGCTCCCCGTCGCGCGGCTGCGCCCGCAGGCTGTGGAACTCACGGTGCATGTCCTGCATGAACGCGAGGAAGCTCGCGTGCCGTTCGGGCGACTCGGCCCGCCAGCTCGCCCACGTGTACACGGCCCACTCGCCGTCCTCGTCCACGTCCTCGGGATCCAACAGGACGTAGGTGACGTCGGACTCGACGTCGAGCTGCAGCCCGCGCCGCCAGATGTCCACCTCCCGCCGCTCCTCGGGCCCGGCGTCCTCGTCCAGGTACTCCTCGAACATGACCGCGAGACCCGACTCGTCGTCGTGCCAGCGCGCGTCCGCGGTCCCCGCCAGCAACGACACGAACCCGCCCGCGTGCCGCCAGCCGTCGCTGACCTTCAGGAACTCCCGGTACGAGGGCGGCATCCGCCGGCCGAGGCGCTTCTCCAGGGCCGTGATCCGCTCCTCGGACGCGGGCGGGAACCCCAGCCACCGCGCCTGCCGGGCGGCTTCGTCCTCTTCGCCCCGCGTCTCGCTGTCCGGCAGGGAATCCGCCCACTCCCCGCTCCACTTGAGCAGGAACGGCCGCCAATCGAAGGGTGAGTTCTCCGTCATGCTCCGATGCTGTCACCCACCACTGACAGTCCCGGGCGAGTGCCGGAAGTCCTCAGTCGAGGACGATGTCTCCCGAGCGGGAAGGCACGGCGTCCAGGGCGGAGAGCGTCGCCTCGTCGAGCGTGACCGCTCCCGCCGCCACGTTCGCCTCCAGGTGTCCGGGGTCGGCCGTGCCGGGGATCAGCAGGACGTTGGGGGAGTGGTGGAGCAGCCAGGCCAGACCCACCTGTGCGGGTGTGGCGCCCAGCTCACGCGCGGCGGAGCGCACGGCGGGCTCGTCGGTCACCTTCGGCATACCGTCGAAGGCGCTGCCGAGAGGGAAGTACGGCACCCAGGCGACACCTTCCTCCCGGCACAGGCGGAGCATGTCCTCGTCGTCGCGGGCCAGCAGGCTGTAGGCGTTCTGCACGCAGGCGATGCCCGCGGGCAGGGCGCTGCGCAGGACGTCGAGGGAGACACCGCTGAGGCCGATCGCGCCGATCTTGCCCTCGTCGCGCAGCGCGGTCATGACGGCGAGCTGGTCGTCGAGGGGGACGACCTGGTCCCCCTCGGCGCGCAGACCGGGGCCGGTGTCCGTACGACGGAGGTTGACCAGGGGGATCTGTTCCGTCCCGAGAGCCGCCAGGTTGTCCTCCACGCCTGCCCGCAACTGTTCGGGGCGCTGCGCCAGGCGGAGGGGGAACGGGCCGTCGGGTGCGGACTCGGCGCCGACCTTGCTGACCACCATGACGCCGTCCTCGGGGCGAACGGCCTCGCGGATCACCTCGTTGACGAAGCCATGGCCGTAGAACTGGGCGGTGTCGATGTGGTCGATTCCCAGCTCGACGCAGCGGCGCAGCAACGCGACCGCCGCCGCGCGGTCGCCGTGGAGACGTTCCAGCTGCATCGCGCCGAAGCCGATCCGGGAGACGGTACGGCCCGCGAGCCGCCCGGCACCACCGGCGTGCCGGGCGCCGGACGCGGTGACCTGAGAAGAACGGGCAGGGGAAACCATGGGTGTCGCCCTTCGTGTGGGACCATGGAGGCAGAAAACGGAGTGACTCCGTTTCTCGTGTCACCGTAGCACTAACCGGAGGTCCTCCGCTTTGTCTGGGTCCGATTCCCCCGCCACCGGCCGCAACGCGGCGGCCCCGGACCGGCCGGCGCGCGCCGACGCGCGGCGGAACCGTGACAGGCTGCTCGCCGCCGCTCGGGAGGCCTTCGCCGCCACGCCGGACACCGTTCCGCTGGACGCGATCGCCCGTGCGGCCGGCGTCGGCATCGGCACGCTGTACCGGCACTTCCCGACCCGCGAGGCGCTGGTGGAGGCCCTCTACGCCGCCGAACTCGACGAGGTCGTCTCCGGCGCTCCGGCGCTCCTCGCCGAACTCGAGCCCTCGGCCGCCCTGCGCGCATGGATGACCAGGTACGCGGAGTTCTTCAAAATCAAGCGCGGCATGTCCGACACGCTGCGCGCGGGCTGGGCCTCGGGCAGCATCGCCACGCCCGCGACGCGTGAACGCATCACGGCCGCCATCGCCGAGATGCTGCGCAGTGGCGCGGAGGCCGGTTCGCTGCGCTCGGACGTCGATCCCGACGACGTCACGATGATGCTCCTGGGCGTCTTCCTCTCGACCACGGCGATCGACTCACCGGAGAGGGTCGGCCCGCTCCTCGACCTGCTGGTCGACGCCCTGCGCCCGGCCCAGGGGCCGAACGACCGCTGAAGCCCCTCGTGGGACCGCCCGGCTCAGGCGCGGGCCGCGGGAGAGCTCTGCTCCAGGCGGGTGCGCAGTGTGGTGGCGAAGTCCTCGGCGCGGGCGAGCTGGACGCGGAGCTTGGCGACCTGCTCGCCGGCGGCCTGTTCGTAACCGCGGATGCGCTCCAGGAGGTTCTCCCGTTCCTCGGCGCCGAGTTCCGTACCGGCGTCGAGGCGGTCGGTGGCGTCCAGCAGGTCGCGCATCTGATCGAGGGAGAAACCGAGCGGCTTCATACGGCGGATCACCATGAGCCGCTGCACGTCGTTGTCGGTGTAGAGGCGGAAGCCGCCCTGGGAGCGGGCGGAGGGGATGACCAGCCCGGCCTCCTCGTAGTGCCGGATCGTGCGCAGGGACAGCTCCGTACGCGCGGCGACCTCGCCGATCTGCATGTGCTTGCCGTCCGCGCCGGACATGCCGGTCCTCCCTCCGTCGTGGCGAGCCACGTCTTCGTCCACCGATCTCTACTCTAACGTTAGGGTAGAGTTGCTGTCGGCGAGGGCGGCCGTGTCGCTGCCTCGCCATTGCCGTGTCGGGGCGATGGCGCCTCCGGCGAAGACGCGATGTTACAGGTGCCTGTTCCCTTGTCCTTTTCTGCTTCTGCTTCCGCCCTGTCCCCGGCCGCGCGTCTGCGCGGCCTGAAGCCCGACTGGCTACGCGATCCGAAGGTCTGGCGCACCGAGGTGCTGGCCGGCCTGGTGGTCGCGCTCGCGTTGATCCCCGAGGCGATCTCGTTCTCGATCATCGCCGGTGTCGATCCCGCGGTCGGCCTGTTCGCCTCCTTCACGATGGCCGTGACGATCGCGGTCGTCGGCGGCCGACGGGCCATGATCTCCGCTGCCACCGGCGCCGTCGCCCTTGTCATCGCGCCCCTGAACCGCGAGCACGGCTTCGGTCACCTGGTCGCCGCGGTGATCCTCGCCGGTGTCTTCCAGGTCGTCCTGGGTGCGCTGGGGGTGGCGAGGCTGATGCGGTTCGTCCCCCGGTCGGTGATGGTCGGTTTCGTCAACGCGCTCGCCATCCTCATCTTCATGGCCCAGGTCCCCGAGATGCGGAACGTGCCATGGGCGGTCTATCCGCTGATCGTCGCCGGCCTGGCGCTGATGGTGTTCTTCCCCAAGGTCACCACCGTGATCCCGGCGCCGTTGGTCTCCATCGTCATCCTGACCGTCATCACGGTCGCGGCCGGGATCGCCGTGCCGACCGTCGGTGACAAGGGAACCCTGCCGTCCTCGCTGCCCGTTCCCGGCCTGCCGGACGTGCCGTTCACCCTGGACACCCTGACGACGATCGCCCCGTACGCGTTCGCGATGGCGCTGGTCGGTCTGATGGAGTCGCTGATGACCGCGAAGCTGGTCGACGACATCACCGACACCCACTCCAACAAGACCCGGGAGTCCATCGGCCAGGGCGTCGCCAACATCGTCACCGGCTTCTTCGGCGGCATGGGCGGATGCGCCATGATCGGCCAGACCATGATCAACGTGAAGGTCTCCGGAGCCCGCACCCGCCTGTCGACGTTCCTGGCGGGGTCCTTCCTGATGGTGCTGTGCATCGTCTTCGGCCCCGTCGTCTCCGACATCCCCATGGCCGCCCTGGTCGCCGTCATGGTCATGGTGTCGTTCGCGACGTTCGACTGGCACTCCATCGCCCCGAAGACACTCCGGCGGATGCCCGCGGGGGAGATCACCGTCATGGTGGTCACCGTGGCCTGCGTCGTGGCCACCCACAACCTCGCCGTCGGTGTCGTCGCCGGCTCGGTCACCGCCATGGTCGTCTTCGCCAAGCGCGTCGCCCACCTCGCCGAGGTCACCGCCGTCACCGACCCCGACGGCACCACCGTGGTCTACCGGGTCACCGGCGAGCTGTTCTTCGCCTCCGTAGGCGACCTGGTCGGCCGGTTCGACTACGCGGGCGACCCGGCGAAGGTCGTCGTCGACCTGAGCTCGGCGCACATCTGGGACGCCTCCTCCGTCGCGGCCCTGGACGCGATCGAGACCAAGTACGCCCAGCGCGGCAAGACCGTCGAGATCACCGGCCTCAACGACCCGAGCGCCCGGCTCCACGGCAAGCTCAGCGGTGAACTGGCCGCCAACCACTGACCGCACACGACCGACGGGCCGTACACACCTGGACAACGGCGGCGTGGTTCACGCGAAGGCGATGGCCGCTCCGGTCGCGACCGAGACCTTCGCGGCTTGCAGGAGCTGCAGGCAGACGTACGATTCGACACCGTAACGCCGCCATCCTTCCGTGGCGGGCTCCTCGGCGTCGGCGGCTTCGAAGACCTCTGCGGAGTGCGGATCCAGGTCCTCGGGAAGGCCGAGGGCTTCGGCGAGCCGCTGGGTCTCCGCGAGCAGCCGCACCGACGAGCCGAGGTGGCCGCCCGGCGCCTTGTCGTCGACGATGACGTGGGCGAAGTCGACGGGGACGTAGTAGCCCTCGCAGTCCGAATGATGGACGAGATGGTCGAACGGTCCGGGAGGATCACCGGGAAGAGTCTCGTAGACCTCGCTCAGGAGCGGGTCGTCAACCGCACGCGAGCCCTCGCCCAACGGCTCGGGCAGGCGCCCGCCCGCCGCGAGGTGGACGGCGAGACGACGAACGGTGTGCAGGCCCGAGTAGCCCCACATCTCGAACTCCGCGCTCTCCGCCCCGGCCGGATCGGGCTCGGCCCATCGCCGCAGTCCCGCACGCTCCAGCAGTCCGCCGATCGCGGCGAAGTCGGCGCGGACCATTTCCGTGTAGTCGTCCTCGGCGTCGACGAGCACACCGACGACCATGTTCAAGCCCATGGCCTCATTCTGGCACCGGTACGACGGCGCGCCGTCCGCCCTCCGGCGACGACGGGTCGCGTCGACAGCCGATCGCGAGACCGGCCACGATCGCGTGCGGTGAAGCCGCGTGACGGGGGTACCGGCTGGGTGACGCGTGACGGTGTGGCTCGGGAGGGCGACGATGGAAGCGATGGGTCAGTTGCGACAGCTCAGAGCCGTGTACGCGGGCGGTGTGGTCGCCTGGACTCTCTGCCTGCTGCTGACCCTGGTTCAGGAACACGGGTCGGCACGGCAGGTCGTGGTGCTGCTGGGCCTGCTCGCCGTCTTCCTCGTCCTGCTGCTGTGGTCGACCTGGTGCCTCTGGGAAGCCGGGACGCGCCGTTCACCGGACCGGCCAGGAGACACGGCGAACACGCGGCTCGAGCAGTCCTGACGGGATCAACGGCAGGCCCGGTGCGGGCGGACTCACGGACGAACGATGACCAAGGCGATGTCGTCGCGTCCGCCGTCGGCCACATCTAGGCGGGTGAGGGTGTCGCCCGGCCCGTAGGACACCGTGGCCCGGTCGAGCGGCACGGGCGGGGGACGGCCCGCGCCGGTGCAGGTGAGGGGACGGTGGCAGGGACGCGGTCGGGCCGCGCACCCCACCGACCGGCTCATCCCTGGTCCGGCCGGTGACAGCACGGGTGGCATCTCGGGGCCGGCCGGCCGGGTTCTCGTGTGAGGCTGCCCGCCGGCCACCGAGTCCGGGCCTCCTGGCGCGTCTGTGAGCGCGACGGCCGGGCATACGGGCTTCATCCCTATGAGAGGAGTTCGTTCATGCTCGGTATGGTCGCGGCGGTGCTTTTCTTCATCGCGTTTCTGATCAACGCGGCAGAGATCGGCACCAACGACGTGTTCTCTTCGGTGAACGTCATGCTGCTGGGGCTGACCGCCCTGGCCCTGCACGTGGCGGGAATCGGGACCGGCTGGTCCCGCCGACGCTGACCCGGCCCCGCGCGGGTCCGGCACAGGTGTCACCGGGCCCGCGCTGTCCTGTCCGCCGCAATCCTCGGTCGCACCGGCCGGCGCCTTGACGGCGTGGGCGGGGAGCGGAGGCGCCCCCGTCGCGCACGGGCTGAAGCATCAACAGCCAAGTCCGGGCGCCCGGCCCGCATGTGACGGGGTACGGAGTCGGAGGGACGCCGGATGCGTGTGGTACGAAGAAGGGCGCTCGGACACGCCCGCGCAAGGAAGCCCTGCGTCCCGCACGGCCTTGCGATGACCTTCGCGATCGTCCTGGCCCAGGGAGCGGGCACGATGGGAAACTCCCGCACTCCACTACGACACCGGTCGGCTGGAGGCGACCACGTCCAACGGGCTCGGCAACTACCGCCTGATGGCCTCGGGTTCCTGGGGCGGCACCGGGCTCACACCGACGTTCCCCAACGGCGTGCCGCGTATGCTCCACGGCCGGGCGGCCCCGCAGCGCGTCACAGAGAGTACCGAGGAGCTGGTGCTGCGGCCCTCCGCGGAAAGCGGTGACCTCGTGTTCATCCAGAACGCGGACACGATGACGGAGAGGCAGTACACCCTCGTCGAGTACCGGCGCCGCCGTGGACAGGACGCGTTCCTGCCCGACTCCGACGACCTGTGTCCGCCTCCAGGGAACAGGGCCCTCGGCGAAACGACGGACCCGCCGCTCGACCTGCCGGACGGACGGTGGTCCGGGGGCACCGTCGAGGTCGAGGGGAATCCGGGCGACGAGACGATGGCGATCGACGTCCGGACGGACTGAGCGACGCCTTCCGGCGGGTCACCTGGCGACCGGTGTCTCCGCCGCCGGGACGGTGCTCCCGCGGACGACCAGCCGGTGCGGGATCGTCAGATCGGAGGCGGGCACCTCGTTGCGGGGGCTGTAGATGCGGTCGGCGAGGCACTGCAGGGCGCGGGCGGCGATCTGGCGCTTGTCGGGGGAGACGGTGGTGAGGGCGGGATGGCTGAACCGGCCGTCCTCGATGTCGTCGAACCCGACGATCGCCATGTCCTCCGGCACCCGGAGCCCCCGGACATGCGCCATGTGGAGGGCTCCCAGGGCCAGTTCGTCACTGAACGCGAACACCGCGTCGGGGGCGGCACCGCCGTCCAGCAGTTCCGCCATGGCCCGGGCGCCGTCGCTTCGGTGCAGCGCGGTCACGGAGCGCTCCCAGCCGGTTCGGGGCGCGACTCCGGCGCGGCGGAGCGCCCTGCGGTAGCCCTCGGCGCGTTGTTCCGCCGTGCCGTTCTCCAGATGCGGCTGAAGGCCGATCGCGGCGATGCGACGGCGCCCCAATGACAGCAGGTGACCGGTGGCCTCGTCCGCGGCGGCCACATTGTCCACGGCGACCCGGTCGGCCATGCCCTGGGGGCTGCGCTCGCCGAGCAGTACGACGGGCAGCGGACGGGCGGTCGCGGTCAGATCCCGTGCGGTCAGGGCCCAGGGGCTGATGATGAGTCCGTCCATCACCCTGCCCCCGTCGCCGGTCAGCAGACGTCGTTCCGCCTCCGCGTCGCCCCCCGTCTGATCGATGATCACCGTCCACGACCGGCGGCGCGCCTCGTCCACGAGCAGGCCCGCGAGCTCGGCGAAGTAGGGGGAGTGCAGCTCCGGGATCGCGAGGCCGATGATGCCGGTGCGGCCGGCCCGCAGGCTCCGGGCGGCGAGGTTGGGGCGGTACCCCAGCTCGTCGATCGCCTCCTGCACCCGCAGGCGGGTCTGCGCCGACACCCGGGCGGAACCGTTGACCACGTTCGACACCGTGCGCGCGGAGACTCCCGCACGGGCGGCCACGTCTTTCAGGCTGCTGCTCACCCGCACATCGTGGCATGTGGTGCCCCACGCCGTTCAAGAGCCGCCCAGGAAGGTATTGCCACGTTGAAATCAACGATGCAACATGACCGGGAACAGTTCTGCTGCAAGGAGGCACGCATGAGCCCGCACGCCTACCCCGGCATCGCACCGGCCGGTCTCGACGTCGATGTGACGGCCGACGTGGAGGCCCTCTACTCGGACGGCATCACCGCGCGCAAGGGTGCGTTCACCCCCGAGTGGGCCGACCGGATGCGCGAGGACATCGAGGCGGCCTTCCAGGACGCGCGGAAGCGGCCGGGCGGCGCGGTCGGCCGTGGACCGCACCGCTACTACGTGGAGATCCACCCCGAACAACTGCGAGGCTTCGTCGATCTCGTCGACCACCCCTGGGTCCGCTCCGTCTGCACGGCGGTCCTCGGGCCCGACTACCGCATCGTCGAGCTCGGCTTCGACGTGCCGCTGGAAGGCGCGGTCGACCAGCCCTGGCACCGGGACTTCCCCATGCCGGAGGAGACCCGCGCCGAGCGGCGGCTGACCTCGCTGGCGTTCAACGTGACCGCCGTCGACACGGAGGAGGACATGGGCCCCTTCGAGATCGCGCCGGGCACCCAGTGGGACGACGGCCCGGAGTTCGGGCACGGGATGTTTCCGCCCCGGTCCCGCCATCCGCGCTACGAGGAGCGGGCCGTGCGCAAGTACCCGCAGCGCGGCGACATCTCCGCGCGCACCGCACTGACCATTCACCGCGGCACCCGCAACCACTCGTCCAAGTCCCGTCCCGTACTGGTGCTGGGCGTGGACGGGCCCGAGGCCACGAACGGCGACCGGCACGACACCGCCGTGACCCGGGCCTACTGGGAGACCCTGCCCGACCGGGTCCGACGCCACCTGGACTGCCCGGTCGTCGACATCCTGGAGCCGGTGACACAGAAGCACACCATCGAGGGCCTGGTCATGGGCGAGGCCTGAGCGGCCGTACGGCTGGACGGCGGCCATGGGCCGTGCCCGCTTGCCCACCGGGCGGGCGAGGACCCGAACCCCGACCCGGCTTCCCAGCCCATGAACCGGGCCACTTCACCATCCGCGAGGATGCCAGTGATGTCGGACAGCCACTCAGCAGTGTCCCGGCAAGGGGCAGATGCAGTGGGGATCACGGTGCAGTGGGTCGAGACGTCCTGGACGAAGCAGTCCCGGGGCGGAGAGGCCGCTGCCCGCAGGAACGCGGCCCCGGTCGGAAGAGTCTCCGCGAGGTCGGTGTCAGCCTGCGGCACGACGGTGACCGGCTTCGGGTGCCGGCTCGACACGTTTGTACGGAACCGGCGACCGGGTCACCGACGAGTGGCCCAGACCGCGAAACCCTCAACGGCGTCGGCCACGGCATGGAACCGGAGCGAGTGGAAGAAGTCGAAGTCGTGCTGAGTGCCGGGCAGCTCGGCGAAGGCGACCGGTGTGCTGGAGACACGGGCGGGTTCGTCCGCGAAGCGGCGGGCGTCCCCGGCCGGCACCAGGGTGTCCAGAGCGCCGCGCACGATCAGGAACGGCGGCGCTTCGGCATGGAGACGCGCGTGCGGGGAGGCCGGGGGCCCGGCACGCCTCCGTCGGCCGGCCCGTGGTAGCCGTACGGTCCGATCGCACCCGAGACCGAGTCGTCGGTCAGCGCGATGGTCGCGGCCGGATGGGCGCGGCCGATCCTCCGGCCACGACCAGACGCGACGGATCGGCGCCGAGCTCGTCGGCGTGGTCGCGCAGCCAGGCGATCGCCTGCTTCGCGTTCCCGAGCGAGTCGGTGTACGGGGCCCGCAGCCGGTGGTCGGCGCTCGCGCAGACCCAGCCGCGACCGGCCAGGCGGTAGAGCAGCGGCCGCGCACCGAGGAGCTTGCTGCCCGTCACGAACCCCCGCCGTGCAGATACAGCAGGACCGGGGCGCCGTGCGGCCGGCTCCCAAGCCTCTGCGGGTCGTCATCACCCTCCCCTGCCTCACCGACGCCGACACCGACGGTCCTTCCCTCCCCGCCGTGGCATGGGAACGGCGGTGGCGGAAGTGTTCCGCCACAGACCGGCCACCTCGCGCACAGGACAGGCGGAAGCGGACGTCTCACCCGCTTCCGACGACTGCCGCCCCATCGCGAACGACAACGCCGCGGGAGAACGGCCTCTCAGCCGATGCGAGCCCCCGCGCCGCCGACCCGGACGCGCGGGTCACCCGCGCGCAGCGTCACCGTGAGCCGGCCCGGGCGGCCCAGGTCCTCGCCCTGGTGCAGGGTGAGAACGGTGTCCTCGGGGACAAGGCCGAGCTCACGGGCGTACGCCCCGAACGCGGCGGCCGCGGCACCGGTCGCCGGATCCTCGACGACGCCGCCGACGGGGAACGGGTCACGGGCGTGGAAGACGGTGGCCGACTCCCGCCACACCAACTGGACGGTGGTCAGGTCCAAGCGGTGCATGAGGGCTTCGAGGCGAGCGAAGTCGTACGAGAGATCCGCGAGGCGGGCGCGCGTGGCCGCCGCGAGAACGAGATGACGGGCGCCGGCGAACGCGATACGGGGCGGGAAGGCCGGATCGAGATCGGCGGCCGGCCAGTCCAGCGCGGCGAGCGCCTCCGCGAGGTCGATGTCGGCGATCTCCTCGACGTGCGGCTCCACGCTGGTGAGCGTGGCCCTGACCGTCCCGTCCTCCTCGGTCACCTCGACCGGCACGGTGCCGGCCCGCGTCGCGAACACCAGCTTTCCGGGGCCCGTCCGCTCGGCGAGCGCGACGGCGGTCGCGACGGTGGCGTGCCCGCAGAACGGCACCTCGGCCTTGGGGCTGAAGTAACGGATGCCGTACGTCCGTCCCTCGGGACCGTCGAGGTCCTTCGGGGGCGCGGTGAGGAACGCGGACTCCGAGTATCCGAGGCCGGCGGCGATGGCCAGCATGTCCCCGTCGTCCAGAGCGGTGGCGTCCAGAACGACACCGGCGGGGTTTCCGCCGTCGGGACTGCTGGAGAAGGCGGTGTATCGCAGTACCTCGGGCCGCGGCGCATTCGTCGTCATGCTCGCGGCAACGCGACGCGGACCCGCGGCTATTCCTGGACGCGGGGGCAGCTCACGCATAATCGGTTGCCCGCCGGCGGTGGCGGTGGATGCAATGTCCGGCATGACGACCCAGGCGCGCCCGCCACGGCGGGAAGAGACGAACGCGTACCACCGGACCTTGCCACTGTGCGGTCCGCATCGTCACACGGGAGACGCCGACGCATGAGTGCGCCCTCAGCGCCGCCGTCCGAAGCCGGACGGACCGACGGACCGTCCGTCCGGATCGGCGCTCTCGTTCCACTGACCCGGCCCGGCTGGGTCGAGGCGGGCCGGCACTTGCTCGCCGGACTCGAACTGGCCGTGCGCGAGGTCAACGACGCCGGCGGGATCGCCGGAAGACCACTCGAGCTGGTGGTCCGGGACACCGCGGCCGATCCACGGAGAGCCGCGGCGGCCGTGGACGAGTTGGCTCGCCTGGGCGTGGCCGCCTTGGCGGGGGAGTACCACAGCGTCGTCGCCCGCGCCGCCGCCGCCCGGGCCGACGCCCTCGGACTGCCGTTCCTGTGCTCGTCGGCGGTTCTCGACGCGCTCACCGAACAGCCGACGCGATGGGTCGCGCGCCTCGCCCCGGCGCAGTCCCACGGCTGGCGGATCTACGCGGACTTCCTCCTCGGCGCGGGGCACAGCCGCATCGCCGTAGCGGCCGAGCCGAGCGTCTACTGGGCATCCGGGGCCCGCATCCTGCGGGACCACCTCGCGCCACGCGGCGGGACCCTCGCCGAACTCGACATGAGCACACTCACCCCCACGGCCGTGTGCGACGCACTCGCCGACCAACGCGCGACAGCACTCCTCCTCCTGGTCGGACACCCCGAACCGGCGGTGTCGATCGTCAAGTCCGTCCGCCGCGACCAGCGCCTCGCCGGGATCATGATCGGTGCTCCGGCCGGGCAGCCGGAGTTCGCCCCATGGGCGGCCATGCCGGGTGGCGACGGCGCCGCCATCCCGTTCCTGCGCTACCTGCCCCGGCGTCTCGGCCCACTCGGCGCACGAGTCGATACGGCCCTCCGTGAGCGGCTGGGCGAAGCACCCTCCTTCGTCGCCTTCGAGGGCTACGACACGGTCGTCGCCCTCACCGATGTGCTGCGTCCCCACGGCGGGAACCGGGCGCGCACGGCCGAGCCCTGGTCGCACGTCGCGGTCGAAGGCACCCGCGGGCACATCCGGTTCTCCCGCCCGCCGGGCATCAGCGTGTGGCAATGGGTCTGGCCGCCCGTCCAGGTCGTCGACCGGGACCCGGCGGAACCCGATCGCCTTCGGATCCTTCACACCGGCTGAGAGTCCAGCGGGCGAGGCGGTCCCATAAGCTCGTGCGGGGAAGCGTCGGATGCCAGGTGTGTGCGCCTTGAGGAGGCGATAGTGCTCGGAAGGAGCGCGCGGTTGCTCGCGGGCGCCGTGATCGTGGCCTGCATGGTGCTCCTCGGGCCCAGTGCACCGAGCGGAACCCCCTTCGCCAGGCCACTGCCCGACGGTGCCGCCGGCGACGTCGTGCCGAACCGGGTCATGACGTGGAACATCTGCAACCCCTGCGAGACGAACAACGTCGACCGGGCGGCGGAGATCGCCACATATGCGCCCCAGGTCATCGGCCTGCAAGAAGCGTGCGTGCGTGACGTCGAGAGGATCCGGGACTATCTGAGGCGTCTTTACGGGCTGGTGTACCACGTCGAGTACGGGACGGTCCTACGGAACTGGGGCCGCTGCGGGGGAGCGCCGTGGAGTCCGGGAGCCTTCGGCCAAGCGATCCTCTCGGCGGCGCCGATGACGGACCGCGTCAATGTGGAATACCCCGACGGAGGATCCGAGGACCGCGGGTACATGGCGGTCACCACCACGGTGGGCGGCCGGTCCGTACGGGTCTTCAACACGCACCTCGCCGAACGACGTCAGGAAGAGGTGAGGGCGGACCAGGCCGGCGTACTCGCCGGGGTCGTCGCCCGGCACGACCGCGCGATCGTTCTCGGAGACTTCAACGCAGTGCCGGGCGCTCCCGAACTCTCCCGGATCTGGGCACTGGCCGAGGACACGGATCCCCAGTGTCTCCCCTCGCGGGCCGGCACCTGCGAGACGACCACCGACTGGCACAGCAAGTTCGACTACGTCTTCCTGCGAGGCGTCACGCCGCTCGAACACCGCGTGGAACCCACCCCGCACTCGGACCACCACATGCTGCACACCGACGTGGACGCGACCTAGTACGTTCCCGCCACCTTCCCTTCGTCACGTCACTTCGCCGGCACGACGGCTGTCGCACGCTTCGTCGTCCGGGCCGGCGGCGGTCGAGTACGCCGAGCACCGTCCGGATTACACGCAGGCCGCGGTGCGCTGGGCGTTCAACCCGCGCCCGGCCCGCGCGTGCTCGACCTCGGCGCCGGAACCGGCAAGCTGGTCGCACCGGGTGCCCGAGCCACCGTGGTCGAGCCCGACCCGGCGATGCTCACCGAACTGCGCCGCTCACTGCCGGCTGTCCATGCTCTGCGGGGCAGTGCCGAGGCGATACCGTTTCCGGACGCGTCCGTCGATGCCGTGGCGGCCGGCAACGCCATGCACTGGTTCGACATGGTCGTCGCGGGACCCGGGATCGCCAGGGTCCTCGTACCCGGCGGCGTCCTGGCCGGCCTGTGGAACGTCATGGACGACCGGACCGAGTGGGCCGCCGGACTCGCACGGGTCAGCGGCGCGGCCGTCGGCCCGCGTGACACACCCACCAGCCGGCGTGCCGAGCCGGCCGACGCACACCTTCCGAGGAATGGCGTCGCCGCCCGGTTCGGCTCGCCGGAGCAGGCCGGGTTCCCGCACGGGCAGCGCCGTACCGCCGGCTCTTCCGTCGCGATCCTCGCGACGCGTGCGGGGGTGCTGGTCATGCCGGAACATGAACGAGAGGCCACGCTGGGCCGGTTCCGCGCCTTCCTCGCGAACAGACCGGAGTGCTGCGCGTCCGGCGGCTGTGGAACACCACGTCGAAAAACGGCAACAGAGCACGTTGTCAGAGGCACGGCGCGCGGATGTGTCAGGTTCTGGACCAGCCGTCGGGGGTCACCCGGTAGTACTGCCCGGCGTCGGAGTCCATCCGTGAGTGGCCGTGCACACGCAGCACGTCCTCCTCGAGGCGGTAGGTGAAGCCGCCCATCATGCCGACCACCCGGAAGACGATCTCCACTGCCGGTCCTTCCGTCAGCGGGGACAGCGGCGGCAGCAGGTGCTCGATCTCCTCGAAGCAGCGGCCGGTGCTCTCCCGCAGCAGCGAGTGGAAGTGGTGCTCCAGCGCATCGGTGGGGGAGGGGAGGGGCAGCACCACGACCGGCTCAAGGAGTTGAAGCAGGTGCGTGTGTCCGCGCTCGCGCGCGATGTCCACGGCACGCCGTCCGTCCCGGGTGTGCTGTGTGCGCCAGGCGCCGTGCGCGATCAGCCGGGAGACGACGGTGAAATCCGCGCCGTGCCACGCCGCCTGGTGCAGCGGGGCGAAACCGCTGCGGTTCCCCGGCCGGGGGAGGTTGACCCACCCCGGATGCCTCCCCAGCTCCTCGAACAACCCGCCCCAGTCGGCGTCACGGGCCCTGTCCGCGAACCGGTCCCGCTCCTGCCGGTACCAGTCACCGAAGTGCTCGCGGTCGGTGAGGCCGTCCCACTCCATGCTGATCACGCGCCCACGTTAGCCGTGCCGTCTCATCACATCGGTTCCTCGCTGTCAGGCTCGGCGGGCGTAGGACGTGAGGCGATCGGCGAGCGCGGTGACGAGGTCGCGTAGTTCATCGGGGCGCTCGATGACGAACGGCCGGTCGAGTGAGGCGAGTACGGGAGGCAGCCAGTCGAGCCGCTGCGCCCGTAGCTCGACGCGCAGCCAGTGCTCGGCTGCCGGGTCCTGGCCGGCCGCGGGCTCGTGCTCTTCCACGCCCGCGACGCTGGCGGGGAGGTGGGCGCGGATCTGCTCAACTGTCCCGTGGATCCGCAAGGTCACCTCATGCTGGTACTCGGCCGTGGCGAACCCTGACAACACGCGCTGTGCCGGACCGGGACCCACGGGCGCTTCGAATGAGCCGGGCAGGGTCCGCGCGTCTGCGATGCGATCGAGCCGGAAGGTTCGGTCCTCGCCGATCCGGGCGTCCTTGCCCGTGACGTACCACCGGCCCGCATGGGCGACGATCCCGTACGCGTGCAGCGTGCGTTCGCTGCGCCGTCCGTCACGGTCGGTGTAGCGGATCGAGACCGGCCGGCGGTGGCGCACCGCATCGGCGATCGTGAGCAGGAGCCCGGCGTCCGGGGTGTCCAACTCGCCGGGCCGGTCCGTGAAGGCGAGAGCTTCCAGGAGTGTGTCGAGCCGGCGGGCGAGGTGCTTGGGCAGGACCCGCCGGATCTTCGCCGATGCCGTCTCGTTCGCCGTGTGCTGCGTCGTCGTCAGCCCTGCTCGGCGGCCGGCGACCAGGCCGAGCAGCACGGCCAGCGCCTCGTCGTCGCTGAGCATGAGCGGAGGCAGGCGGTACCCGGGGGCGAGCCGGTACCCGCCGTAGCGGCCGCGCACCGATTCCACGGGCACGTCGAGGTCGATCAGCTGGTCCACGTACCGGCGCACGGTGCGCCCTTCGACGCCGAGCCGGTCGGCGAGTTCGGCCACCGTCCGGGTGCCGCCCGACTGCAGCAGCTCCAGGAGTGTCAGCACGCGGCCGGTGGGTCGAGGCATGTCCGCAGCCTAACGCGAATACAGGACCGATTCTGTCCACTATTTCTCCTAGCCTGCGGCGTGCACGCCTCCAGCGCAGCCAAGGAGATTCCCATGGACTTCGTCTCGACCCGCATCATCACCAGCGACGTAGCGCGCCTCGTCGACTTCTACGAGCGAGCCACAGGGGCGCGGGCGACGTGGGCCACCGAGGACTTCGCCGAACTCAGGACCGCGGGCGCAACCCTCGCGATCGCCGGCACCCGCACCGTCCCGCTGTTCGCCCCGGGCTCTGCCCGCCCGGCGGACAACCACAGCGTGATCACCGAGTTCCTCGTCGACGACGTGGACCGCGTTCACCAGAACCTGACCGGCTTCGTCACCGACTTCGTCAACGAGCCCACCACGATGCCCTGGGGCAACCGGTCGTTGCTGTTCCGCGACCCCGACGGCAACCTCGTCAACTTCTTCACCCCCGTCACCCCGGCGGCCATCGAAAAGTTCGCACGCTGACGCCACGCACAGCCGCTCGCGCGGGAGCCCCGAGGTCCCAGGGCTCCCGGTGAACGCGGCCGCCGAGTCCAGGAGCGCCATCAGCAGGGGACATCGGAACGCACCGCTGACCCCCGAAGGACGTCTGCGCTTGTGCCTGCGGGTCGATGCCGGACCTCCGATCGCACACGTCGCTGCGGAAGCAGGAATCTCCCGCCGCTGCCTGGCCGAGTGGTACGCCCGCTGGCTCGCCTACGGCGAGGGCGGCCTGACGGATCGTTCCTCCCGGCCCATCGCCAGCCCCAACCGCACGAGCGAGGACATCGCAGATCTGGTAGAGGCGCTACGGCGCCGGACCGAGTACGGGCCCGCCCGGCTCGCCTCCGAACTGGAGAGGCCGCACGGCGTCACCGTGGCACCGGCCACCGTGCACCGAGTCCTCGTCCGGCGACGGCTCAGCCGCCTGCGCGACCTCGATCCGCCCACCGGCGAGCAACCGCGCGAAGTCGTCCGCTACGAGCACGACCGCGTCGGCGACCTGGTCCACGTCGACGTCAGGAAGCTCGGTCGCATCCCCGCCGGTGGTGGCTGGCGGATGCACGACCGCGGCACCGAAGCCGCACGGGCCTCCAAGCGCGCCGGTCCCGGCATCGGGAAGGCCGGCTGCACGTACCTGCACACGGCGATCGACGACCACTCCCGGCTCGCCCGCACCGAGGCTCTGGACGACGAGAAGGCCGTGGCCGCAGCCGCGTTCTGGCATCGTTCCGTCGCGTTCTTCGCCGGCCGCGACAACACGCCGATCCGCCGCGTCCTCACCGACAACGGCTCCCGCTCCCGCTCCCGCGCCTGGGCCGCCACCCTGGTCGTGACGGGAACGAAGCACAAGCGCACCAGGCCGTAGACGCCGCGGACGAACGGGAAGGCGGAGGGGTTCAACGGGACGCTGGCCCGCGAGTGGGCCTACGTGCGCGACTACACCTCCGAGCAGGAACGCAGGGCCGCGCTCGCGGACTTCCTCAACTACTGCAACCGCGAGCGCCCGCACTCCGCGCTCGGAGGCCGGCCATCCATCAGCCGGACCTCCGGCAGCGACCACCGCATCGTGCTCGACCAGCCACCGAAGCCGCTCGACACGATCCCGCAGCAGCTCACCTTCGAGGACGCCGTGAAACCAACGTCCTGAGACACCACAGCCGGCCGACAGCCGTGCCCGGGGCACCGGCCATGTGCGGCCCCCTCGGTCGGAGCGGTCAAGCGTTTGGTACCGAACCGTACCTGGCAGGCGCGCACGCGGTGCCGCGGGCGACGCCCCGCCGGTTCGAGAGGGCGATCAGCTCTCGTCCGGGACGGCCATCTCCCCGAGGAGGGACCAGTCGTCCTGCGGAATCGTCACGTTGACGATGCGCGGCGTCTCCACGAGGTGGGGCGGCAGCGTCGTGCGTGCGGTGGTGAAGTGCTCGGACTGCACGTGCGCGGCTCCGGCCTCGTCGTCCCGGAATGCCTCGATCAGTACGTACTCGGTCGGGTCGTCGACGCTGCGGGACCAGTCGAACCACAGACATCCCGGCTCGTCGCGGGTCGCCTCGGTGAACTCACGGGTGATCTCGGGCCACGCGTCGGCGTGCTCGGGCAGGACGCGGAACCTGGCGGTGATGAAGATCATGACTCTCCTGGGGGATGTCGTGGTGACCGGTCGGGGGACGAGGATCGCCCGTCCGGCGGCCAGGTCGTTCAGGACGTCCTGGGATCGGTCGAGGGAATACGTGCTGGTGCGCAGTCGTACCTTCCCCCGGGCGGCGAGCACTATCACCTCGCGCAGGCCGTTGTAGCTGAAGAGGCTCTGCTCGCGGTGGACGTCGTCACCGGACTTCTGGGCCCGCTGCCCTTGAGCGACAGCAGCCTGGTCACGGATCGGCGCGTGGTGCTCACCGGTGCGCGCCGACGAGCACCACCGCACGAGCCTGCGGCAGTACACCCGCGCCGCGGTACCGGTTGCCGGCCCGGTCTCCGGGGAGCTCGCAGGCAGGATCATCCCCACCACGCGGTCGCACTCCTCCTGCCTCCGGCCCAGGCCGTCGCCGGCCCGGCCCGGGCCCTTGACCGTCGGGCGGCAGCCTAACCCTTCGAGCCCCGCCTCCAGTCCTGGGCGAGGAGTCCGAGCAGCACCTCGTCCAGGAACTCGCCCATCACCCAGGCCGAGGAGCGCAGCACGCCCTCGCGGACGAAGCCGTTGCGCTCGGCGGAGCGCAGCATCGCGGTGTTGTCCGACAGCGTCTCGATCTGCAGCCGTTGCAGGCCGCGGACGACGAAACCGTAGTGGCACAGCACCGCGACCACGTCGGTGCCGTAGCCCTTGCCGCGGGAGGACGGCAGCAGCCCCAGCCCGATGTGCGCGGACCGGTTGTGGTTGTCGATGCCCCACAGCGTCGCGGTGCCGACCAGCGTGCCGCCGGCCAGTTCCACCACGGAGAACGGGACGGACCCCTCCTTCGTGTCGTCCACCACGAGCCGCGGATCCTTGGAGCCGGGTGTGATCGGCCGCCACGGCCCGCCCTCGGCCCGCGAGGCGTTGACCACGTCGTCGTAGAGCTCGGCCCGCAGGACCGGGATGTCGTCCTCGTGCCGGGCCCTGAGCCCGACCTTGTCACCCTTCAGCATGCAGGCTTCCTATCCGACCGGGTCGGCCTGCGGCAACCGAATAGGAGGCGCAGGCCGGGAAGCGCTCGGCCTCGCGTTCGCGGTGACGGCGGGTGGGGGCGTCGCCGGTCACTCCGAGGTTCGCCGGGCGCGGGCGGCGCGGGCGCGGTCGCCGCAGCGGGTGGAGCACCAGTGGCGCCGCCCGTGAGTGCGGACGAGGAAGCGGTCGCAGGGTGTGGAACCGCAGGCCGCGAGCAGGTCGGCGTCCCGGCCGGTGAGCAGGTCGGCGGCGTCGGCGGCGAGGGTCGCCAGCGCGTGGCCGACGGCCTGGTCGGTGGGGTGCGCCTGGACGCGGCGCGGTCCCTGTGCTCCGTCCCAGGCGAGCAGGGGAGCGGTGGGCACAGCGGTGAGTGCCTCGTTGACGGCCCGCAGGGACTGCTCGGGCGGGACGGTGCCGTCGACGCGGGCGGCGAACAGGGCCCGCACATGACCGCGCAGCGTACGCATCCGCTGTGCGCACACCTCGTACAGCTTGACGTCCGGGGCGGTCAGGTCGTGGGCGGCGAGCCAGCGCATGGCGGATTCGGGGGCGGCGAGCAGGTCGTAACGCTGGTCGGCGGGGAGGGCCGCGGTGGTGTCGGCGAAGTCGAGCGACCGGTACCGGTCGGCGCCCGGAGCCGGGGGCAGCGCGGTGGGTGCGATGTCGGCGACCACGTTCTCTTCCACGCACTCATGGTAACGCTTGCGTTTTTCCGTGATGTCTCCCTATCGTGAGTCACGGAAAAATGGCCTTGTATCCGTGACCCTCCAGGAGCGATCCGCATGCCCCAGTACGACGCCGAGCAGATCCAGGTCCGCACCTTGGGCGGTCCCACCGCCCTCTTCGAGTACGGGGGGCTGCGTTTTCTGACCGACCCGACCTTCGACGGCCCCGGTGACTACCCCTCACCGGGCCCGACCCTGACCAAGACCACCGCCTCCGGCGCGACCCCCGCCGAACTCGGCCCCGTCGACGTGGTCCTGCTCTCGCACGACGAGCACGCCGACAACCTCGACACCTCCGGACGCGCCATGCTCGCCGACGTCCCGCTCACCCTCACCACCCCCGGCGGTGGACAGCGGCTGGGAGACACGGCCAGAGGATTGGCCGACTGGGAGTCGGTCGACCTGAACCGGCCCGACGGAGGCACGGTCACCGTCACCGGCGTCCCCGCCATCCACGGTCCGGGCCCCCGCGAAGAGATCGAGCCGATCACCGGCCAGGTCGTCGGCTTCGTGCTCACCGGGGACGGCCTGCCCACGGTCTACGTCAGCGGCGACAACGCATCGCTCGACGCGGTCGAGGAAATCGCCGAGCGTTTCGCCCCGTTGGACATCGCCGTCCTCTTCGCCGGAGCTCCCCGCTTCCCCATGCTTTTCGACGGCGGACTGATCGTCCTCGACAGCGCCCAGGCAGCCGAAGCCGCCCGGATCCTCGGCGCCCGCCGCGTCGTGCCCGTCCACCACGACGGCTGGGCCCACTTCACCGAGGGCCGCGACGCACTGGAGGCCGCCTTCACCGCCGCCGGCCTGGCCGACCGCCTGGACAAGGATTGGGTTCAGCGCGCCTGAGCCCGCCGGAACGTGCCATGACGTATGTGGGTGGCCCCCGTCTTCGGACGGGGGCCACCCACATACGCCGTATCGGTTCGCCCTGCGCGGGCCGCGTCGGCCGTCGGGCCGTTATGCGTGGGCGTGCCCGCGGCGATGGCCGCGCCCGTGCCCGCGGCCGGTGAACAGCCGGTACAGCGCCAGCAGAATGACGGATCCGACGATGGCCGCGATCCAGGTGGACAGCTCGAAGAAACCGTCGATCGAGTCGACCCCGAAGATCACCTTGCCGAGGAACCCTCCGAGGAGCCCTCCGGCGATACCGATGAGCATGGTGACGATGATTCCGCCCGGGTCCTTGCCCGGCATGAGCGCCTTGGCGATGGCTCCGGCGAGCAGGCCGATGACTATCCACGCGATGATGCCCATCACAGACTCTCCTTGCAGTCGGTTCGCCGTACGTGTGTCCCCGGATCGCTTCTCCTAACTGACTCGTGTGCGGTTGGCGTGACTCGTTCGCATCAAGCCCCGCGTCTCCGACCCCCGCCGGAAAAGGGCGTTTTCACGCTTCTCTGAGGGGCACACGGGTCGCCGGTTCGCCGTCGTTCGGTGAACGGGCGGTAGTCGTCGAGGAGATGGGGATTCACATGAGTCGCAGGGGGACGAAGGTCGCCGCGATCACGGTCGCCGCGGTCATGGGGAGTGTTCTGACGGGGTGCGGGGACGACAGTGGATCGACGGGTGCGAAGGACGGCGCGTCGTCGAGCGCCGGCAGGAGCGACGGGGGCCAGGACCAGGGCACGACAGCGGTGCGAACGGCCTACGAGAAGACGGCCGAAGCCGAGTCGGCTCGGATGACGATCGGGATGAAGCTCACCGCGGAGGGCAGGACGATCACGTCGGACGGTAAAGGCGTCATCGATCTGGCCGAGGGCGACAGCGTCATGACCATCACCGCGCAGGGCGAGAGCATCGAGCAACGCGTGGTCGACGAGGTCCTGTACCAGAAGGCCCAGGGCCGGAACGCTTCGGGCGGCAAGCCCTGGATCAAGATCGACCTGCAGAAGGCCGCCGCCCGGCAGGGCGTGAACAACCAGCGGATCGGTGACCCGGCCCAGACCGCGGCCTATGCCAAGGCGATCACCGACAAGGACGTCACGGAGGTCGGCACCGAGAAGGTCGGCGGCGTCAACACCACCCACTACCGGGTCTCGGTGGACGTGACCGAGCTGCCGGGCGGTGATCGGATGCGCGAGCAGATCGGCCCGACGCTGCCGATGCAGGTCTGGCTCGACGACGAGGGGCGGCTGCGTCGCCAGCAGATGGACATGACCGTCAAGGCCCCGGCTTCCGCCTCCGCGAAGCCGGACAGCGGCGCGGCGCCGCAACAGCTCAAGATGAGCACCGTGATGGAGTTCTCGGACTTCGGCACCGAGGTCGATGCCGAGGCCCCGCCAGCCGGACAGGTGGCCGACATGACGGACAAGGCGCTCCAGCAGAGCCGGCAGCAGGGCTGAGTTGAGGAAGCCCGGTCGACCGGGACGGTCAGGCGGGTCTCACCTCCTGGCCCGCCGATGTCCTCGTGCGGGCACACGGAAGCCGGGGTGACCGGTGAGCCGTTGCTCTGCCTTCTCGCCCGGAGTCATCACCGGCACCCCGGCCGTACCGGCGGCCGGCCCTTGCCGCAGCGCTTTCCTCATCATGCCGCCCCGGGTCCCCGCACCTCGGCAGGTGTGTGCCGCCGCGTACGCCTGCGGGAGCGTCACCGCCGTGTGGGTGCGGGAAGAGGCACGCCGTCAGCGGGTGTGGCGGGCGGCCGGGGGTCAGGCGAAGGCGGGGTTGCCGGTCACCGTGCGGGCGTGGGCCAGGAGCCGTGTTTCGATCTCGGCTGCCGTCGCGGTGCCGATCAGCAGATCCATGGCGTAGCCGTCCTCCAGGGCGACGAAGGACCTGCCCAGCGCGCGGGGGGCGGCGGTGAGCGTGAAGTGCCCGTCGTCCTCGCCGTGCGCGAGGACCTGGCGGTACAGGTCGGTCTGCTGGTCGACGAAGACCTGGTGTGCCCGGCCGACCGCCTCGTTGCGCAGGGCGACGGGGAAGAGTTCGAACAGCAGCCGGGTGCTCTGCTCGCCCGCCCCCGGCCACGGCACTCCGCTGCGGATGCACGCCCGCAGCTGTTCCACCGGCCCCTCGGCCGCCGTGATCGCCTCTTTGCGGGTGTCGAAGTAGGTCGCGGCAGCGTGCTCGAAGACCGCTGAGAAGAGTTCCTGCAGGTCGGAGTAGTAATAGAGCACGGAGGCCGGAGTGACTTGCGCTTCCGCGGCCACGTCCCGCAGCTTGAGGGCGGTCGCCCCTGTGCTGATGACGGCCCGTGCGGCCGCGTCGATCAGCTGGGCACGCCGTTCCGCCTGGTTCCTCGGTCGGGGCATGGTCCACATGCTCGCACACACGGTCCCCTTTTCCGGAGCAGGCCCATTGACCCTCGGTGGATTCGTTAACTAAATTTCGTTTAACTAATCCGCTCACACACCTGGTGCTCCATGTCGCGTCCCCTTCCCCTTGTTATGGCCCAGGCCGCCCGGCGTCCCGCCGACGACCTGGACGGCTTCGCCGCCGATGTCGCCCGACGCACGCGGGGCCTGCCCGCGCAGCCGCTGGTCGTCTATCCCGAGCTGCACCTGTGCGGCGCCCCGAGCGGCTCCCCGCTGGATCCCGCGGACCTGCCGGAGGCCACCGCCGAACCGCTGGACGGCCCTCGTGACACCGCGCTCGCGCGGATCGCCGCCGATCTCGGGGTGTGGCTGGCCCCGGGCAGCGTCTACGAACGCGGTGACGACGGCCGTGTCCACAACACCGCCGTGGTGTACTCCCCGCGCGGCGAGCGCGTCGCCACCTACCGCAAGATCTTCCCCTGGCGGCCCTACGAGACCACGGTCCCCGGCGACGGGTTCACCGTCTTCGACATGCCCGGCGTCGGCCGTATCGGCCTGTCGATCTGCTACGACGCGTGGTTTCCCGAGACGACCCGCCACCTCGCGTGGATGGGGGCGGAACTGGTGCTCAACTTCGTCGAGACCGGCACCAGCGACCGGGCCCAGGAAATCGTCCTCGCCCGGGCCAACTCCATCGTCAACCAGGTCTTCACCGCCAGTGTGAACTGCGCCGCCCCCGTGGGCACCGGGCGCAGCCTGCTGGTCGACCCCTCCGGCACCGTCCGCACCCAGGCTCCGGGCGACGGCGACACGTCCCTCACCGATGTCGTCGACCTCGACGAGGTGAGTAACATCCGGCAGTTCGGCACCGCGGCCCTGAACCGCCCCTGGCAGCAGTTCCGGCCCGACGACAGGCCGCTCGCCCTGCCCCTCTACCAGGGCCGTATCGACCCCGCCACCTGGAGCGGCCGTACCCGCCCAGGCTCCGTCCCCGTCCCCGCAGAGAGCACACCATGACCGGTCAGCCCACCCGGATGAGAGGCAACCTCGGTCTCCTGTCCATCGTCCTGTTCGGCCTCGCCTACATGGCCCCGGCCGTCGTCACCTCCACCTTCGGCGTCATCGCCGCGACCAGCGGCGGTGCCGCCCCCACCGCGTACCTCGTCGCGACCGGTGCGATGCTGCTGACCGGCCTCAGCTACGCCAAGATGGCCCGGATCATCCCGTCCTCGGGGTCCGTCTACACCTACGCGCGGCGCATGCTCGACTCGCGGTTCGGCTTCCTGGCCGGCTGGGCCATGCTCCTGGACTACCTGTTCCTGCCCATGGTGGCCTTCCTGGTGCAGTCGATCTACCTGCACGCGCAGTACCCGTCGGTACCGCAGTGGCTCTGGCTGGTGATCAACATCGTTCTGGCCACCGCCGTCAACGTCATCGGCCTCAAGGTCGCCGACAAGGTCAACAAGACGCTGCTGATCGCCGTCACCGGCTGCCTGCTGGTCCTGGCCGTGCTCTGCGTCCGCCACGGCCTCGGCCACGGTGGGACCGCGGCGGCCGGACACGCGCTCTGGAACAGCTCCACCAGCATCTCCGCGATCACCGCGGCCGCGGCCGTCGCCGCCTACGCCTTCCTCGGCTTCGACGCCGTCAGCACCCTCAGCGAGGAAGCCCACGATCCCCGGCGGACCATCCCGCGCGGCATCGTCCTCACCGTACTGGCAGGAGGCGTGATCTTCGTGGCGCTCTCCTTCGTGATGCAGTGGGCCCACCCCGGCGGCGCCTTCGCCGACGAGTCCTCGGCCGGCTACGCCGTCTCCACCCTCGTCGGCGGCCAGGGCTTCGCCGACGTCGCGAACACCGTCACCATGCTCGGCGGCTTCGCCTCCTGCGTGGCCATCCAGGCCAGTACCAGCCGCCTGATGTTCGTCATGGGCCGGGACAACGTCCTTCCCCGTCCCGTCTTCGGACGCCTGCACGCCAAACTGCTCACCCCGGTGCCGAACATCCTCATCGTGGCCGCGGTCGCGCTGTTGGCGATGAACCTGTCCCTGGCCGACGCCACCTCGTTCATCAACTTCGGCGCGTTCCTCGGTTTCACCCTGGTCAACATCTGCGTCATCGCCCACGCCGTACGGCAATGGCGCTCCGGAAAACGTCCCTCACCGCTCGGCTTCCTGATCCTCCCCCTGGCCGGCGCGGCCGTCGACGTCTACCTGATCACCCAACTCGGCTCCACCGCGACCGAACTGGGACTTCTCTGGCTCGCCATCGGCGTCGTCCACCTCGCCGTCATCACCAAGGGCTTCCGCCGCCCCGCACCCGAACTCCGGCTCGACTCCGAGGACTCCGCCATGACCTCGCACTGACAGGACGTTCCCCGCGCGGCATCCGTGGCCGCGCAGGGCGTACGGAGTCCCTTCGAGTGTCCGCCACCTGCCTGGCCGGAGAGCTGTCCGGCCAGGCAGGCGGCCTCGTCGGCTCGGCCCGCCCGCCCAGGGTTTCCTCATCCGTGCATGCGCCGGTCGATCCGTTCCCGTACCTGGTGCCACAGTTGCGTGTGACGGCCGGGGTCCATTCCCTCGGCGGCGAACACGGCGTCGGCGAAGCTGTCCGCGTCGGCGGGCGGTGCCTCCTGCAGACGCTGCTGCTCGTGGGGCGGAAGGCAGAAGCCGAGGTCGACACAGAGTTCGTAGAGGAGTTCCCGTATCTCGGCCTTCGGGTCGCGTGGCGTCATGGAACGGCATGGTGGCACGCCCGGTCCGCGTGCAGCACGGAATTCGAGGCGACGCCCCATGTCCCACGGGGCGTCGAGTGACAATGATCGTCGTGACATCCCTCCACACCAACCCGCTCTTCGCCCGGCTCGCCGATTCCGAACGGATCCTCGTCGCGGGCGCGGGCGGTGGTTTCGACATCTACTCCGGCCTGCCGGTGGCCCTCTCCCTCCTGCACCAAGGCAAGGAGGTGTACCTCGCGAACCTCTCCTTCAGCGCACTCGCCGGTCTGCCCCCCGACAACTGGGCTGCTGACGACCTCGCCGTCATCACTCCTGACTCCGCCCCGCACCAGAGCTACTTCCCGGAGCGGACCCTCGCCCAGTGGCTGCGCCTGCATGGCTACCCGCCCACCGTGTACGCCTTCCCGCAAACCGGCGTACGCCCGTTGCGCGCCGCTTACCGGGCACTGATCGAGCTGCACGACATCGACGCCGTGGTACTGGTCGACGGCGGCACCGACATCCTGTTGCGCGGTGACGAGGCCGGTCTCGGCACACCGGAGGAGGACCTGGCCGGCGTGGCGGCGCTCGCCGCGCTGGACGGCATACCGAACCGGGTCGTGGTGTCCGTCGGGTTCGGCGTGGACGCCTACCACGGCGTGAACCACGTACAGGTCCTGGAGAACATCGCCGCCCTGGAGCGCGACGGCGCGTACCTCGGCGCGTTCTCGATACCACGCGCCACCCGTGAAGGCGCCCTGTACCTGGACGCGGTGGCGCACGCCCAGGACCACACCCCCGAGCACCCCAGCATCGTGAACGGCTCGATCGCGGCAGCCGTGCGCGGCTCGTTCGGCGACGTCCGGTTCACCGACCGCACGCGGGGCAGCGAGTTGTTCGTGAACCCGCTGATGTCCCTGTACTTCGCCTTCGACCTGCCGGGCCTGGCTGCCCGGTGCCTCTACCTGGACCGCATCGAGGACACCTACCTGATGCGTCAAGTCCACTCCCGGATCGCAGAGTTCCGCGAATCCACGGTGACCCGCCCGCCCCGCACCTTCCCCCACTAGGGACCGGACCGGCCGCGGGCAGCCGCCGAGGGCGCGGAGAAGTCCGGCACGGAGGTGCGGCTGCGAGAGGCTGCCGACGGGAGGGTGCCGCAGCCACAATGCACGGCATGTCGCTTCAGGGAACCGACGCCCACCGGGACAACGACACACTGCCTGCGCTGGTCCAGCAGGCCGTCGAGGCGGCGCGTACACACGGCTTCGCGTTCTCCTGCAGACCCGAACAGGGGCGTCTGCTCCAGTTGCTGGCGGCGGGAGCGCCCCACAGCATCGCCGAGACCG
Source organism: Streptomyces sp. CB02400 (assembly GCF_001905725.1). Classification (GTDB taxonomy): domain Bacteria; phylum Actinomycetota; class Actinomycetes; order Streptomycetales; family Streptomycetaceae; genus Streptomyces; species Streptomyces atrovirens. The sequence goes on along the minus strand of NZ_LIWB01000007.1, from coordinate 87,307 downwards.
GGACGGGCTGCGGCGTCGGCCTGGCCTGGCTGGCCTCCGGCGCGGCTCCGGGCACCCGGCTGATCAGCATCGAGCGGGACGCGGAACGCGCCCGCATCGCTGCGGAGGTCTTCCGGGACCACGACCATGTCGAGGTCGTCCACGGCGACTGGCGGCAGATCGAACAGTACGGTCCGTACGACCTGCTGGTACTCGACGGCGGAGGCCAGGCCAAGGGCGACGGAACCGCAGACCCCGCTCGCCTGCTCACCGCCGGCGGCCTGGTCGTGATCGACGACTTCACCCCGGCCACGACGTGGCCACCCCACTTCAATGGCGAACCCGACGAACCCCGACTGCACTGGCTCGAACACCCCGAACTCCGAGCCGCTGAGCTCCGTCTCGCGGCGGACCTCAGCGTGATCGTCGGCACTCGCCTGCCGGGCGGCTGAACCCGGCCCGTTCGGTCCCGGCGGCAGTTCACTCACCGTTCAGACGACCGATGGCCGTCCGGGATCGGTCGGGACGATCGCGTGCTCGTCGAAGAGCCGTTCCAGGGATTCGTGGCCGTGCTGTCGGCGGTGCGCCGTCTCGGCCGCGGTGATCGGGAGGGCCCAGAGGATGCGGGCATGACCGTTCGGCAGCGGGCAGTGCTCCAGGTCGGGGCCGTGGAGGTAGGGGAGGCTGATCAGCAGGTGGTCACAGCGGGACCCGGGCAGCCATGGTTCCCCGATGGGCAGGCTGTGCCCGAGATCGAGGCGGTGACGGGTGTGGTAGGAGGCGGTCATGGCCAGGAGATCGGCGAAACGTTCGTCGCGGACGGGCGCGGTGAGGACGAACTCGAGACCGTGGCCGCTTCTCCCGGCGGCGGACCAGCAGCCGGCGGTGATGTAGGCCCAGCTGTCGGCGCGCGGCCCTGGACCGACGGTGAGGATCCTCAGGCCTGGGACTGCTTGGCGCCGTTCAGGTCCGAGGTTGTCATCGTCGACCGCGATCGCATGGCCGGCGAAGAAGCCGCGAACATGGGTTTCGACGCCTGCTGCCGCCTGCCGGCCGCGCTCGCTCTCGAACATGGTGGACAGGATCTCACGGGCCCGCCCTGGCGCCCCGCCGACGGCGACTGACCCGGCCTGACCCTCGCCGACGACGTTCCCGTCACACCCCGGCTCAGCTCTCGGCCGTGTTTACGACGCCGCCTTCACTCATGCGGGCTAATCAGCGGCTTCAGCTGCGTCTTTGACCCCATGCGATGCCTAGCCTTGCCGTGACGGCGAGTGGTCAGCAGAGAGCGTGCGGCACGGTCTACGAGCCTGGGGGTGCGGTGGAGGTCAGGAACGTGCGTCACGCGTACGGTCGGCGTGAGGTACTGCGAGGCTTGGACCTTGTCCTGCGGCCTGGTGTGCTGGCCGGCATCGTCGGGGAGAACGGTGCGGGCAAGTCCACGCTGCTGAAAATTCTTGCCGGTGATCTGCGCCCGCAGCGTGGCACGGTCCGCCATGGAGGCCGTTTCGGCTACTGCCCGCAGGACGTGGTCGTCAACGACGCCCTGACCGTGCGGCAGCATCTGGAGTTCTTCCGCGTCGCGCGGAGGCTGCCGGATCTGCGGCACGCCGGAGAGGTCATGGAGGTGCTGTCCTTGTCGGAGTACGCCGATGAGCGTGCCGGCCTGCTCAGTGGCGGAACCCGTCAGAAGCTGAACCTGACCCTGGCGCTGATGCATGACCCGCAGGTGCTGCTGCTGGACGAGCCCTACCAGGGTTTCGACTGGGACACCTACCAGCGCTTCTGGGACCTGGCGGCACGGCTGCGTGATGCGGGCCGCTCCGTCCTCGTCGTCTCGCACCTGGCCTACGACGCCGAACGCCTGGACGAGTTGTGGCGGCTTCAGGGCGGAGTCCTGCACCCCGTGACGGCGGTGCCGGCGTGAGGCGGCACCTGCGTCTGTTCGTCACCGCGGCCCGCTTCGACCTGGTCGAGCACACCCGCAACAGGCTCGCCATGGTCCTGGTCGCCCTGTTCATCCCCTCCTGGATCAGCCTGGCCCACGCCGTCATCCCCGACAGGCCCGTGACCTTCAGACTGCGGGCGACCGGCCGGCTCCTGGCACCGGCAGGCAACCAGATCACGCAGATCACCGGTGCCATCAACGCCGTCACCCTGATCACCGGGTTCATGATGTTCGCCGTCACGTTCAACGGCGGACGCTTCGACCGCCGCCTGGCCATGGCCGGCTACCCCCGTGTCCATCTCGTCCTGGCCAAGACCACCTCCCTCACCCTGGCCTCCGTCACCATCGCCGCCTATGCCACCGCGGTGATCCGCACCACCTGGAGCCCGCACCAGCCCGTGCAGCTCGCCGCGGGCCTGTTCTGCGGAGCGATGACCTACGGGGCGCTCGGCGTCGTCTTCGGCTCCCTGCTGCGCCGGGAGGTGGAGGGCATGTTCGCCCTGGTCATGACCAGCCTCGTCGATGTCGGCCTGCAAAGCCCCCTGGCCAGCGGCGGTACCAAAAGCGTGGCCGTGCAACTCCTGCCCACCTACGGCACCATGCAGGCCGCCACCGCCGCGGGCTTCACCCACAGACCGCTCCCCGGCGACCTGGCCGTCCAGATCCTGTGGTTCACCGGCGCCGCACTCCTGGGCCTGCTCGCCTTCCACCGCCGCACCAAAGACGCCCTGACCACACGGCCGCCCCTCCGTCTGCCCTGGCCGCCCAGGCACCGACGACCCGCGCGCCCGGCCAGAGCCACGTCGACACCTCGCTGAGCGACGCCCCGGTGGGACGACGGCTCACAAGGCGCCCTACGAGGGACGCACCGCGCCCTCGTCGCAGAGCGAGGTCCTGGCGCCGACGGGAACCGGTCGAGCAGAAAGGGCTCACAGATGCTGGTAAGGCGATGGCTGGATGCCGCGGGTATCACCGATCCCGTCCTCCGGCACTGCTACACGGTGTGCGTACGAGAGCTGGCCGGCGCCGACGGAGGGACCGCCCGCTGGCACGGCCTGCGCAGCGCTCCCGCGGCGGTTCGGCCTCATACGGCGGCACTGCTGGCACACGGGTACCGTGCCGATCTCTGCGTGGACAGCGGCCCGGTCGAAGACCGTCGACGCCGCTTCACCGACTTTGTCGAGGCCACCTGGACGGCCTTCGACGCCGACGGCTCCCACGACCCCGTACTGCACGCCACGGTCCACACCTACCGGACTTTCGGCATGCCGCTGTCGGTGGTCGAGGACATGTTCGGTGCGATGCGGCGGGACCTGGACTTCCGTGACTTCGTCACCTTCGAGGAACTGCGCCGGTGGTGTATGCGGATGACCGGTGGCTCGACGGCCATGTTCTACCGGGTGACGGGTGCCGTGACCGGACCCGCGGATGAGCTGCTGGTGCGTGAGTTCTCCGTCTTCGCGCAGTTGACGGATGTGCTGCGCGACCTGTCGGAAGACCTCGACGACGGGCGCCTCTACCTGCCGTTGGAGGATCTCGACCGGTTCCAGGTGCGCGCCGAGGACATCAAGGCGAAACGTTGGACACCGGCCACGGCCGACCTCATCGCGTTCGAGGCCGAGCGGGTCACCGGGCAACTGCGCAAGGCCGGGGAAGTGGACCACGGCCCTGTGAGCGCCCTCTGGCACGCCCACCGTGAGCACATGACCCTGATCGTCGCCGCAGTGCTGGCAGCAGGCCAGGACGTCCTCCACCGACCGGTACAGCCGCCCCTGGGCACGCTGCTCAACGTGTGGCGGCCCCTCATGCGGGCTGTGATCCCCTGCTGACCTGTGGAAGGAAACGGGCCATGTCTCTTGCTGTGACCCCCGCCGGCGACACGTACGTCCCGCTCCTGGAGGCCGAGCTGCTTCGCTGGGTGGGCAGTGGTGACAGCCTGTTGGAGCTGGCCTGCCTGGACGCGCTGTTCCCTCCGGGCAAGCTCCTGCGCCCCGTGCTGTGCGTGGAGTCGGCCAAGGCCGTCGGCGGCACCACCGACCAGGTGCTGGCTTTCGCGGCCGGCATCGAGTGCCTGCACGTCGCCAGCCTCGTCCACGACGACATCATCGACCAGGACCCGGTACGCCGCGGGCGGGCCTCCACCGCCGAGCAGTACGGCCTCGCCGAAGCCCTGGCCGCAGGCGACGGACTGTCGATGGCCGGTATCGCGGCCCTGCTCAGCGGAGGCCCCGCCGAACGTGTGCTGCACGCGGCACGGGTCGCCGTCGAGGCCCTGCGGCACATGTGCCAGGGCATCATGCGCGAAATCGAGATCCGCGGCGACCTGACCTGCGGAGTGCCGACCGTCCTGGACGTCATGCGGGCCAAGACCGCCGCGCTGACCGGCGCCGCCTGCCAGGCCGGGGCGATCCTGGCCGGGGCGACCCCGCGGCAGCACCAGGCCCTGCGCCAGTACGGAGAACAGCTCGGCATGGCCTTCCAGATCCGTGACGACCTGCTCCCCTACACCGCCGAGGACCAGGTCACCGGCAAGACAGCCACCAGCGACGTCGCCAACCTCCAACCCACCCTGCCCGTCCTGCTCGCCTACGAAGTCGCCGACGAGGCCGACCGCGACCGCCTGGCCACCGTGTTCCGTGGCGGCACCGACCCCGCCGCCGCACACCGGGACATCCTCGCCGTGCTGACACGCACCGGCGCACTCACCAAGGCGGCCCGGATGGCGTCCTCCCACGCCGAACAGGCACGCGCCGAACTCACCGGCCTGCCGAACTCCACCCGGCTCGCCGAACTGGCCACCTCGGCAGCCGACCGCCGGCGCTGACGAAGTGCCTGTCAGCCGCGGCTGGGTCAAGCCCGCTCGACGTTGCTGTTCCCCGGCTGAGCGGCGCGGCCGCGGGAGGCCCGCGGCGTGCTAGCGTTGGTTGTTTGCGGTGTCGCTGTGTCGGTGTCCCTGGCCGGTGACCGCGTCCCTGCCGGGCCTTCCTCGGTACGGTCCCTCGGAGGAAGGCTTTCCGTGAGCGAATCAGCACGTACCGATGCCCGGCGGCAGGACTGTGTGTCCGAGGCGTCAGGGGCCGCTCCGGCGCTGCCCACGGTGGCGTCCTTCGCGCGGCTGGGGCTGCCGGCCGAGGTTCTGCGGGTGCTCGACGAGCACGGTGTGACCGTGCCCTTTCCCATCCAGGCCGCTGCGCTGCCGAACGCGCTCGCGGGACGGGACGTCCTGGGCCGGGGCCGTACAGGATCCGGCAAGACGCTCGCCTTCGGCCTGGGGATGCTCGCCCGGACGGCCGGGCGGCGCGCGCAGCCGAAAGAGCCGCTGGCGCTCGTTCTGGTGCCCACCAGGGAGCTGGCGCAGCAGGTCGGTGAGGCGCTCACTCCGTACGCCGAGGCGCTGCGACTGCGGCTCGCGACCGTGGTGGGTGGAGTGTCCGTCGGACGGCAGACCGCCGCGCTGCGGGACGGCGCCGAGATCGTCGTCGCCACGCCCGGCCGGCTGCACGACCTCGTCGAGCGCAGGAGCTGCCGGCTGGGGCGTGTGCGCATCGTGGTCCTGGACGAGGCCGACCAGATGTGTGACATGGGGTTCCTGCCGCAGGTCACCGAGATCCTGGACCAGGTGCGTCCCGACGGGCAGCGGATGCTGTTCTCCGCCACCCTCGACCGTGACGTCGACCAGCTGGTGCGGCGCTACCTGCGCGACCCCGCCGTCCACTCCGTGGACCCCTCGTCCGGCGTGGTCTCCGCGATCGAGCACCACGTCTTCGTCGTGCACGGCCCGGACCGGTACGCCGTGACCACGGAGATCGCCGCCCGGGACGGCCGCGTCCTGCTGTTCCTGGACACCAAGCACGGCGTCGACCAGCTCACGCGGCATCTGCGGGCCAGTGGCGTGGCCGCCGCCGCCCTGCACAGCGGGAAGTCCCAGCCGCAGCGCACCCGTACCCTGGACCGGTTCAGGAACGGGCAGGTCACCGCGCTGGTGGCGACGAACGTCGCCGCACGGGGCCTGCACGTCGACGACCTCGACCTCGTGGTCAACGTCGATCCGGCCACCGACCCGAAGGACTATCTGCACCGCGCGGGCCGCACGGCGCGGGCCGGCCGCTCCGGCACCGTCGTGACGCTCGTCCTGTCGGGACAGCGCCGCGAGACGAGCCAGGTCATGGCGGACGCCGGCGTCGCTCCCAAGGTCGCCGGAGTGCGGTCCGGCGAGGCGGAGCTGAGTCGGATCACCGGCGCCAGGGCCCCCTCCGGGGAGTCTCTCGACGGCGGGTCGGCCGTAGCGCGCCCCAAGAACCACAACGTCCCGTTCCGCGGCCTGGGTGGCGCCAAGGACGCGAAGAGCGGCTCCGGTGGCAGGTCATCCCGCAAGAGCAGCGAGGCCCGCAAGCTCGCGGAGGCCCGCAAGGCGGCCCGGGTACGGCGCGGCGGCTGAACCCGGCTTCCCGGACTGCGGACTGCCGGGCGGTGTCCTCGTCCGCGCTGCTGGACGGACACGCAGGACCGGGGATCCGCCGGGGTGCACCGGACGGCGTCACGTACGGGTGATCGTGCGTGGGGGAGGCGTGCGGGCGATGGAGAACGGCGCGGGCCTGCCGCGGCGGACCGGTGTCCTCACCGTCGAGCGAGAGCTGGGCGTGGGCGGCACGGGGACGGTCCACCCCGTCCGGTCACGGGCGGTCGTGCCGGCATCGGGTGGACCCGGTAGCGGGAGCCTGGACCGCTCCCAGGCCGGCAACCGAGGCCGTCGCCTTCCTGCGGACGCCCGAGCTGGTACACGGAGTGGCCGTCGCCGACCCGCTCATGGCCAGCGCTCTCCGGTCGGCAGGAGTCTTCTCCGGCAAGGACAAGCGTGCTACCGCTCAAGAGTGGACGTGACCGGCAGCAGTCCCCGCGCGCGTCCGCCCACGCAAATCAGTTGACCCACACAGCGGATCAAGCAATGATCATGGCGGCGACGAGGAAGCTCTGCGGAGGAGCGCCCGGCTCTGATCCCGGGTGGACGCAGGTTCGAATCCTGCTCTCGTCGCCTCCTCACATACCTCCCGGTGCGCGAAGTCGCCCAGGTTCCTGACGCACGGCGACTGTTCCTGAAGTGCGTCACCCCTCGCTGGACGGCGCGGGGTCATCGAGCGTTCGCAGCCCCAAGTCGGATGCCACCGTCTCGACAAGCCGGACGATCTCAGGGTCATCAGCGGCCGGGGCGTTCCTTGCCGTCTCGAACCAGTCGTCACGGTCAGGAAGTGCCAGGTAGCCGTCCCGGTGGGTTCGCCATCGACGGACGGGTGCGACCGAGCCCTCGTCCCCGTGCTCGCCGAGGTTTCTCGCAAGCATGGCAGCGATGCAGTACCGGCTGGGGGAGGGCCCCAACCGGTCGAGGTGACGCAGGTGCGCAGCCAGTGCTTCCTCGGCGTGTGGACAACCCGTGAGGGCCTGATCGAGGGCCGAGGCCCGGGCGACCTCGCCGGCGAAGTATCCGTTGAGGAAGTCCCCGTCAGCGGCTCTCCGCAACAACCAGTGTCGGACGTCCGAGTGACCGTGGGCCAGGCGACAGAGCGCCTCAACCACGTGGGCACGCCCCCAGCCGGCCACTCGGTCCGCCAGCCAGAGGAGTGACTCCGCACCATCCGGCAGCCGCTCCGGCGCATCCGCCGCGAGCGGACCGAAAGTGCAGGAGAGGAGGCCGATGGTCTGGATGTACGGAACATCGTCGACGGTGCCCACCGCGGCGAGCAAAGCCAGACCTACGACGACGTCGTCGGTGTCGGTGCCGTGTCTGACGAGCCGGCGCCCGGCCTCCCTGGCCCGTGCTCCTGCTCGCAAGGCGGCCTCGGTGATGCGAGCGTTGGGATGGATGGGCACGTGGATGCCGTCGAACCGGCCGACCAGATGACCGGGTACGGACCGGGGGTCGGTGAAGTGCCCGTCAAGGACGGCCGCGACCTCGGCCTTGATTTGCTCACGATCACGTGGATGGTCCGGTCGCGGCTGCGACAGCGATACTCCTGGCCCGGGTATGGCTCGCCGTCACGCGGCAGTGGAGCATCAGGGGCCGGCTCGTGCAGCCGGAGGGCGTGCTGGAACAGTGTCGTCCTGGAGCCGGGAAGCTCGCTCCCGGGCGTTTCGCTCACCGGTGGAGGGAGGACTCGATTCTCTTGATCACGCCCCGGAGTCTGCCAACACACGCTCTCCGCGGCAAGCCCTCCGGCACGGAGCGCTTGTTCCGCGGCTGTCGTCTTCCTGAGCGAGAAGGCCCGTCAGGCCCCGCACGTGGACGCGCTGCGCCTGGCTGTGGTCGGCGTCGAGAAGCACGAGCCGGTGTGGATCGTGCTCCTGGCGGTCCGAGGAGTTCGTACGCACTCGGAACTCGAAGCACATGCCTCGACAACGGATGGAGATTCGTTGCCGACTATGTGCTCGACCGGTTGGACGAACGCGGCTTTCGTGCTCACCCCGGGTAGGGAACCGGGGTGTTGCAGTCACACCCTCCGTTCGCCCTCCAGTCCGCTCAGTGCGTCGCGCAGGGCGGCGCGCGAGAGGGCGTTCCGCGAGGTTCTCGTGGGTTTCAAAAGGGGGTCATTGGCGGCTGACCGTACGGGACACGCCCGCGACGATCGTCGTCGCCAGGATCCAGCCGGTGATGATCAGGGTGTACGACAGCCACTGATACCAGCCGTCAGGGGCGAACGCCGGTTCCTGGCCGAAGTTGATGACCGGCAGGAGCAGGTCGAGGGTGTAGAAGACAGGGTTGAAGTCGGGAGCCTCGTCCGCCTTGACGGGGCGTGGGTGGTCCAGGCCGTACGCGATCGATCCGATGGTCATGAGGGACAGCAGCCAGACGGCCGCGCGCAATGGGCGGAAGCCGTAGCCGACGGTGACGTCCTGAACGTACCCCCACAGCCGTCCGTACCAGGTGAGCGTGGTGCGTCGACGGCGTTGCTTGGCGAGTTGGACGAGCCGAGCCGCGTCGTCGTCACCGACGTGGCGGTAGGCCGCCGTCAACTGCTCGTAGCCGTACGGCTCATACCGCTCTTCGTCCCGCTCCAGCATCGGAAGGCGGCGCTCGGCGGGCTCGTGCGGGGTGAGTACGGTGTACGTGAGGTTGCTGAGATGCACCTGGTCCGGCAGCATCTCCGGTTCGAGGGTCAGGATCTCTATTTGAGAACGCCGCAGATTCAGGGCTCCCTCGATGCGATCGCCACCGCGCAGCCAGAGCTCACCGATGACACAACTGCTCGCCCGCAGGGCGGTGTCTCTCGGGTGCGACAGGCGGGCGTGGAGCAGGTCGAGACGGCCCGATATACGCGAGCCCCGGAGCTCGATCCGGCCCTGCGCGCGTACGCACCGCGCCCGTACATGGGCTCCCACGTTGAGGTTCTGCGCGTCCAGCGCGATGCCGTCGGGCCTGTCGAACTCGGCGTCCTGAACGTTGATCCGTCCGGCGACGGAGGCGCCCGTAAGCCGTACCTGTCCGTGCGCGCGCATCTCCGGCGCCCACAAGTCGCCCCCGATCGCGGCCTGGTTGAGCTGCAGCACCGGCTCGGAGTCGTCCGGTGCCGTGAACTGCGCCCGTTCCATGAACAGTGCCCCGGAGATCTGCGCTCCGCCGAGCCGCACCGGCCCCTGCATCCGACAGTCCGTCATATGCAGCACCCCCTCGACCCGCAAGGCCGCCGAGGTCAGGCCCGGCAGAACGGACTTGCTCAGATTGAGTTGGCGCAGCCGGGCACCGTACAGGTCGGGAACGCCGTCGAAGTGACAGTGGTTCAACCGGATGGCGGCGTCGATCGTGGCGTACTTCAGGTCCAGTACGCCGGTGATCCGCGCCCCCGTGATCCTGAGCGCGGCGATCTCCCCTTCCTCCTGCGGAACCTTGAGCAACAGCGTCCGAAGCACACTCGCCCGTACGGTCCGCTCGGTGCCCCAGGTGTTGCCGAGTGCCGGATCCTCGTTCTCGGCGGCGCGGAGGTCCACGGACTCGCCTCGCGGAAAGGCGCGCCATACACGCATCTCGGTCGGCGTCAGATCGTTGGTCTCGCTCACGCCGGGACTTTGACGTGCCGCATTCGAGCTGTCAACTGCCATACCGGGCATGCCGAGCTGTCCGGCGTCCTCCCGCCCCGCCCCTCTCCCGTCTCAGGACCTCGCCGAGCACGGTCCCCACTTCGAATCCATGAAGTGGCGCAAGGAGTCGGGTCGGAAGGACCCGGGCTTCTTCGGGCTGTACGAACGAGGAACGTTCTTCGTCTCACGGTCGTACATTCGGGGCGTCCACTCCGGCATGCGGGAAAGGGAGCACCGTCAACGGCAGTCGGCGGCGCGCCGCCCGGTCGTCTCCCTTCGCGCTCTGGCGGTTCGACAGCGTGTTGAGGCAGTGAGCGACTCTGTCGGGGATCTTGAGGTCCCGCGGACAGGGATGCTGATGGTTCGGGATGCTTCGGCTGGTGCGGTGCAGTCCTGTCCTCATGAGGTGACCAGTGTCCGTTCGTCCTCGGTCCGGTGCGGTAGTGCCAGAGCTCACCGCTCGGACGGCTCGGACGGCTCGTGCGAGCAATCCTCGTGGGACCACCGCCATGTGGGTACGTGATCACCTTGACGGGCTGTGGAGCGACGAGGACTTCCTGTCCTGGTATCCACATGACGGACGCCCCGGGCTGTCGCCGGCCCAACTGGCCACGGTCTGCGTGCTGCAGTTCCTGCTCAATCTCTCCGACCGACAGGCGGCCGAGGCGGTGCGGTGCCGGATCGACTCCAAGTACGCCCTCGCGATGAACCTGGACGACCCCGGCTTCCACCACAGCGTGCTCACGGACTTCCGTGACCGCCTCGGTCAGGACGGCCGTGCCGACCATCTCCTGTCCCTGGCTCTGCACCGGTAGCGCGAGGCAGGAGTGATCAAGGAACGCGGAAGGCAGCGGACCGACTCCACGCAGGTTCTGTCCGCTGCCAGGGAACTCACCCGCCTGGAACTGGTCCTCGAAACGGTCCGCGCCGCGCTGGAAGAAGCCTTGGTCCGTGACTGGTCCGGAAGTACTGGTCAGGAGGGGTGCAGCAGTGGGATGAACTGGGAGTTAGCGTGTAATCCGGGCTCGGTCGGGAGTGGGCTGGGTGACAGGCGCCTGACGGGCGAAAGCCCAGGTCAGGCGCCTTCCTCATGCGTCTAGAAGAAGCCCAGCTTCTTCGGTGAGTACGACACCAGCAGATTCTTCGTCTGCTGGTAGTGGTCCAGCATCATCTTGTGCGTCTCCCGGCCGATCCCGGACTGCTTGTAGCCGCCGAACGCCGCGTGCGCGGGGTAGGCGTGGTAGCAGTTCGTCCAGACGCGGCCCGCCTGGATCGCGCGCCCGGCGCGGTAGGCCGTGTTGATGTCGCGGGTCCACACGCCCGCGCCGAGGCCGTACGACGTGTCGTTGGCGATCCTGATCGCGTCGTCGAAGCCGTCGAACGAGGCCACCGAGACGACGGGACCGAAGATCTCCTCCTGGAAGACGCGCATCCGGTTGTCGCCCTCGAAGATGGTCGGCTGCACGTAGTAGCCGCCCTTCAAGTCACCGTCGTACTCGGCGCGTTCGCCGCCCGTGAGGACCTTGGCGCCCTCCTGCCGGCCGATGTCGATGTAGGACAGGATCTTGGTGAGCTGCTCGCTGGAGGCCTGCGCGCCGATCATCGTGTCGGTGTCGAGCGGGTGTCCGGGCCTGATCAGCTCGGTGCGGGCGACGGCCGCGGCCAGGAAGTCGGGGTAGTTGCCGCGCTGGATCAGCCCCCGGGAGGGGCACGTGCACACCTCGCCCTGGTTCAGCGCGAACATCGTGAACCCTTCGAGGGCCTTGTCGCGCAGCTCGTCGTCCTTCTCCCACACGTCGTCGAAGAAGATGTTCGGCGACTTGCCGCCCAGCTCCAGCGTGACCGGCTTCAGGTTCTCGGCCGCGTACTGCATGATCAGCCGTCCCGTGGACGTCTCGCCGGTGAAGGCCACCTTCGCCACCCGCGGACTCGACGCGAGCGGCTTTCCGGCCTCCGGGCCGAAGCCGTTGACGATGTTCAGCACGCCCGGCGGCAGCAGGTCGGAGACGAGGCTCAGCCAGTAGTGGATGGAGACCGGCGTCTGCTCGGCGGGCTTGAGGACGACCGCGTTGCCCGCGGCGAGGGCGGGCGCGAGCTTCCATGTCGCCATCAGAATGGGGAAGTTCCACGGGATGATCTGGGCGACGACGCCCAGCGGCTCGTGGAAGTGGTAGGCGACCGTGTCGTCGTCGACCTCGCTGAGCGAGCCCTCCTGGGCGCGCACGGCCCCGGCGAAGTAGCGGAAGTGGTCGATGGCCAGCGGGATGTCGGCCGCCAGGGTCTCCCGTACGGGCTTGCCGTTCTCCCAGCTCTCCGCCACCGCGAGTGCTTCCAGGTTGGCCTCCATGCGGTCGGCGATCTTCAGCAGGATGTCGGACCGCTCGGACGCCGGCCTGCGCCCCCAGCCGGGCGCGGCCGCGTGGGCCGCGTCGAGTGCCGCCTCGACGTCCTCCGCCGTGCCACGCGCCACCTCGGTGAACGGCCGGCCGTTCACCGGGCTCGGGTTCTCGAAGTACTGCCCCGCGACCGGAGGCACGTACTCGCCGCCGATGAAGTGGTCGTAGCGGGACTGGTAGGAGACGATCGCGCCCTCGCTCCCGGGCGCCGCGTAACGGGTCATGCGGAACTGGCCTCCTTCGGCAGCGCTGCCCGCCGTTGGGCAGCTCTGCGCCGGAGCGTAAGGACACGGACGTTGCAACCACGTTGCGGACGGGTGGTGTTACCGGTCCTCGGAGCGGGCTCAGCCGTCCGGGGCCCTCAGTTCCGATTCGAGCGTGGCCAGCCGGACCCGGTTCATGGCCGTCGGCCGGGCCGCGGCCAGCGCCCGCCACGCCTCCACATCCTCCTCGCCCCACGGCGCGTGCACCCAGTCGGCCAGCAGGTCGGGATCCGAGCGGGCGATCAGCGCCGCGCGCAGACCGTCGGCGAGGCGGCGCCTGAGCCGTACGACCGCAGGGGCCCGCGAGGCGGGCAGCAACGGGCCCGGATAGGCGGCCAGGGCGGTGGTGACCGCGCCGGCCGCCAGCCGGCGTTCGACGACGGCGACGTCCGACTCCAGGGACGCCGTGAGCCGGTAGGGCCGCGACGCGAGCAGGCCCGGCCCGAGGACCTGGCGCAGCCGGGCGAGCTCCGCGCGCAGTGTCACCGGTGTCACCGACTCGTCCTCGTACAGGGCGCACAGCAGTTCGTCACCGGTCAGGCCGTCGGGCCGCCCGGCCAGGAGGACGAGGATCTCGCTGTGCCGGCGGCTGAGCCGGATCCTGCGGCCCTCCGTCGTCAGCACCGCCCGGTCGCGGCCCAGTGCCGCCAGTTCGGGCCCGTCGGCAGTCTGGCGTCCGGGGGTGAGCAGTGCCAGCCGGTACTCCGCCGCGCGTGCCACGGCCTGCACGAACCCCAGGCTGTGCGGATGCGCGAGGCCGTCCCCGCCGGTGATGTCCACGGCACCGAGCAGCCGCCCCGTGCGGGGGTCGTGGACCGGGGCCGCCGCGCACGTCCACGGCTGTACGCGCCGCACGAAGTGCTCGGCCGCGAACACCTGGACCGGACGGCCCACGGCGACCGCCGTGCCCGGCGCGTTCGTCCCGACCGCGCTCTCCGACCATCGCGCGCCCGGCACGAAGTTCATCCGCCGTGCCTGCCGCAGCGTCGACGTGTGCCCCTCGACCCACAGCAGCCTGCCGCGCGCGTCGCACACCGCCAGCAGGTGCCGGCCGTCGGAGGCGAACGTGCCCAGCAACTCCCGGAACAGCGGCATCACATGCGCCAGCGGGTGCTCGGCCCGGCAGGCCCCGAGATCACTGTCTGTCAGTTCGATGTCGGCGGTGCCGTCCGGGTGCACCCCGGCGCGTGCCGAGCGCCGCCACGACTCGGCGACCACGCCGCGCACCGGGCGCGGCACCGTACCGGCCTCGGTGAAGGCATCGTGCGCCCGGTGCAGCACGCGTACGCGCTCGGCAGGGTCGGCTCCTGGCTCCAGGGCCACCCAGGGATCGGTCACCATGGCCTCCCGCGGGGCGATGCGCTGGGGGACATCGTCGCCCGGCGCGCGCGGGGCGACAACCATGTCGACGAGGGCGGTCCCCGCCGTCGCCGCCGGCATGGCCGCCTTTGGCCCCGGCGACCTGGCCGGCCGGCGTGCGAGTGGCGGCGCCCCGCACCGCGAGGAACACTGGCTGAACGGGCCATCGCCGTTCGTCGGTCCAGGAAGTGCCGGGTGAGACGTGGTCTCACGGCTGTATGTCACCAGGGAGACGCGCATGTCCTCGAAGAGGCGCCGCAAGAAGAAGTCGCGCCGCAACCACGCGGCGAACCACGGGAAGCGACCGCAGTCCTGAACGGGAGAACCGCCGGCCGGCAGACACTGAGGAAGCCTGCACGCGGCCAGGGAGGCGATGGACCGACGGTCCAGGCAGGCGGTGCTCTCCGGTCCGTCGGCCGGGCGGCGGCTGTCCTCGCTGCCCTTGGCCTCGGTGAGGACGGGCTCGTGCCGGGCGCCTCACCGAAAAGCTCTCCCCTTCACTAGGTAGACTGACCTACCTAGTGAAGGGGAGAGGCTGTGATGAGCGAGACCGGAACGCGACGGGGGGCCGCGCGGGAGAAGCTGCTCGCCGCCGCGGCGCGCCGTTTCTACGCGGACGGTGTGACGGCGACGGGCATCGACACGATCACCGCCGAGGCGGGCGTGGCGAAGATGAGCCTGTACAACAACTTCTCCTCCAAGGCCGATCTGGTGAGGGCCTACCTCGACGCACGGCATGAGGAGTGGCTGGGCCTGTACCGGCGCCGGCTGGAGCAGGCCCGGGACGGCCGCGGGGGAGTGCTGGCCGTCTTCGACGCGTACGCCGATCACGCCGCCCACGCCTACGAGCACGGTTTCCGGGGTTGCGGTCTGCTGAACGCGGCCGCCGAGCTGCCCGCCGGGGACGAGGGCCGGGCCGTGGTGCGCCGGCACAAGGAGGAGGTCGAGTCCCTGCTCGCCGGCCACCTCGAGGAGCTGCTTCCCGAACGGCCCGCGCAAGCGCGCGCGGTGGCGGAGCACCTGGCGTTCCTGCTGGAGGGCGCGATGGCCCGTGCCGGCCTGGAGGGCGCGGGCACGCGCCTGGAGCACGCCCGGGCGATGGCGGCCGACCTGCTGGACCGGTTGTGACCCGGCGCCGGACCCGCGGCGGCACGACGGGTGCGGGAGTGGTGTGCGTACTGGTGGCGTCGGTGCTGTGGGGCACCACGGGCACCGCCGCGACCTTCGCCCCCGCCGTGGGACCGCTCGCGATCGGGGCCGTCGCCATGGGCCTGGGCGGACTGCTCCAGGCCCTCGTCGCCGCCCCGCGTATCCGCCGGGAAGCCCCTCGGCTGCGGGTGCACAAGGGGGTGGTGCTGATCGGCCTGCTGTCGGTCGGGGCCTATCCTCTGGCCTTCTACTCCTCGATGCGTCTGGCCGGGGTCGCCGCCGGCACCGTGGTGTCGATCGGCTCGGCCCCGCTCGCCTCGGCCCTGATCGAGCGCGTCGTCGACGGGCGCCGCCTCACGCGCCGCTGGATGACCGGCGCGGCGCTGGGCCTGTCCGGGACGGTGCTGCTGTGCGCGGCCGAAGCCGCCGGCGCCCACTCCGGCTCCGGGGCCCGGTCCGCGGGGGAGACCGTGCTCGGCGTGGGGCTCGGCCTGGTGGCCGGGCTCACCTACGCCCTGTACTCCTGGGCGGCCCACCGTCTGATCAGCCGCGGTGTCACCTCCGGCGCGGCCATGGGCACGGTCTTCGGCCTCGGCGGGCTGCTGCTGATGCCGGTGCTGCTGGCCACCGGGGGCCCGCTCCTCGACTCCTGGTCCAACGCGGCCGTCGGCGTCTACATGGCCCTGGTGCCGATGTTCGCCGGCTACGTCCTGTTCGGCTGGGGCCTCGCGCACGTCCCGGCGAGCACCGCGACCACCCTCTCGCTGCTGGAACCCGCCGTCGCCGCCGTCCTGGCCGTGCTCGTCGTCGGTGAACGCCTGCCCCTGCCGGGATGGGCCGGCATCGCCCTGGTCGTCGGATGCCTTGCCGTGCTCACCCTGCCGACCCGCACCACGGCGAGGCCCCGGGCGACCACCACGGGAGCGAACGCCGCCGCCCGGACAGACCCCGCCGCACTGGCAGGGCACGCCGAAACCCCATGAGCCCACAACACCCGGATGCGACCCGGCGTCACGCGCGGCTCAGCGAACGACGGTCACAGCGGTGAGCCGATCCACGACCGATCGGTGCCGGGGCGCCGGGATCCCCCGGACGGGGCCGGCAGGGCGAGGAGGCAGAAGTCGGCGACGTCGTCGATGTGGACGGTGGACCAGACGTGTGGCGAGCGAACCGCCGATGTGACCGGTCGCACCGGTGATGAACACACGCATCGCACACCTCTTGAGCAGGAGACCGCATCCGCACGCAACCTCCGCCCGTCTCCGGCGGCCGTGGAGATGTCGCCCGTCGCGGGGTGCCCGACCGGCGGAAGCGGTGGGTGCGGTGACGCATCGCCACCGCCTTCGCCGGGGGCACGGGACGCGGCTTGATCGTTCCGCGAGGCCGCCCCTCGGGAACCGCGGGCGATCCCGGGTGCGAAACTGAACTCATGTTCGTTCAGCTCCTCGCGGCCATGGGTGTGCTCGCTGTCCTGACCGTGGTTCCCGGCCCGGACATGGCGGTGGTGACGAAGCGAGCCGTCTCGTCCGGCCGGCAGGACGGCCTGCGCACCGTCGGCGGCATCACGGCGGGACTGCTCATCTGGGGTGCGCTCACGGTGGTCGGTCTGGCGGCCGTCCTGGCGGCGTCCGCCACGGCCTACACGGTCGTCAAGCTCGCCGGGGCCCTCTACCTCGGCTTCCTGGGCGTCCAGGCCCTGCTGCAGAGCCGGAGCGGTCGTTCGGTGACGCCGGCGGCCGGTCACGCGGCCCCGTCCGGCAACCCGTGGCGCACGGGACTGGTCAGCAACGTCCTCAACCCGAAGATCGCGATCTTCTACACCGGCCTCCTGCCCACGCTCGCGCCGTCCGGCCTCTCACCGCATCTTGGGATGACCCTGCTGGTCCTCATCCACACGGCCCTGACGCTCGTCTGGCTCGGCAGCTACGTGCTGGTACTGGCCAAGGCCCGTGCCTTCTTCGAGAAGCCTGCCGTACGACGCGCCATGGACCGCGTCACAGGTGTCGTCCTGATCGGGTTCGGGGTCAAGGTCGCCACCTCCCAGCCCTGAGTGAAGTGCCGAAACAGCCGCTCACCCCACAGGCCGCGACCGCGTCCGCTTCACACGGCGCGTCCTTTTCGCACCCGGCGCGGGTTCACGTGTGCGGGGCCTTCGGGGCGGCGGCTTCCAGGTCGCCGATGCTGCCCGACATGATCGTCCGTACGTGCTGGGTGCCGATGCCGTAGTCGGGCACGTCGCCGGTGACCACGGCGCCGGTGACGATGACCACGCCGTGTCCGATCCGCACGCCGGGCATCACCGTCGTGCCGTGACCGAACCGGACCTCGTTCCCGACGACGGTGGCCCCCCGGCCGGGCAGGCCGGTGAGGAGGTCGAAGTGCTCGGACCACGAGCCGCCCATGGCGGGGAAGGGAAAGGCCGAGGGGCCGTCCATGCGGTGGTCGGCGCCGTTCATGATGAACCGCACGCCCGTCCCCGGCGCGCAGAACTTGCCGATGGTCAGCTTCTCCGGCCCGTAGCGGCAGAGCACGTTGCGCGCCTCGGACGGGGGCCGATGCCGCTTCGATGAACCGGATGTCGCGGCCGGCCGGGCCCAGGGTCCGGACAGCAGACCGCGAAAGCCGAGCCGGGTGAGAACCGCACGCACTTCGAGGTCACCTCGCCCGACTCCGAGGGCAACGAGTTCCGCGTCATTCCGGAGGGCCCGTCCGAACTCGATGGCGAGGGCGTACGGACTGCCTCAGCCGACCGATGAACGGGGCGGGACGACGGCTCGCACGATCGTGGACGCGACGCCGTTCAGCGCGGTGTCACCCAGCCGGGTGTCCAGGTCCCGGCGGTGTCGCGGCCCGCCGATGTGGCGGCGAGGTGGGCACGGAGCACGGCCAGTGCAGGGTGGGGGTTGTCGCGGTGCCACAGGAGCGAGTGCGGGTAGACGGGGGTCGGGTCGGTGACCGGGATGCGGCGCAGGTCGTGGCCGGCCGGCCAGACGAGACGGGTCCGCTCGCTCATGAGGGTGGCGAGGGCCGGGGTGTCGGCGACGGTGTCGAGGAGCGCGTCGGAGCCGAAGTTGGGGCCGGTGGCTTCGATGGTGAGGCCGAACTCGGCGACGAGGTCGTCGTAGTAGGCGGCCCACTCGGTTCCGGGGACGATGCCGGGCATCCAGATCCGGTGCCCGGCGAGCTGTGCGACGGTCACCGACCGGGCGCCCGCCAGCGCGTGGGCGGGGCCGGTGAGGAGCTGGAGCGGCTCGTCCAGCACCCGGACCGACTCGACGTCCTCGGGAAGGGGCCGGCCGGGCATGGCGACGGCACGGAAGGACGCGTCGATCTCACCGGACCGGATGGCGGCGACGGCCGTCTCGATGTCGAACAGCCACACCACGTCGAGATCGATCTCGGGGTGTGCGCGGTGGAAGCCGCGCATCAGGCCCGACGCCGCGCCGCGCGAGGCGATCACGTCGATGCGCAGCGGACGGCGGCCGGGGCGCACGGATGCCTGCGCGCGCTCGGCGACGCGCAGCAGTTCGCGTGCGTGGGGCAGGAACGCCTGCCCGTCGATGCTGAGCCGGGCGCCGCGGGCGGTACGGGTGAACAGCCGCACACCGAGGTCGCGTTCCAGCGCGGCGATGCGCTTGGACACGGCCTGCTGGGTGACCGCCAGCTCGGCGGCAGCCTCCTGGAACTGCCCCGCGTCCGCGGCGGCGACGAAGGTCCGTACGGCGTCGAGGTCCACACCGCCACCCTAATGCCACAACCAGTGGTTGTGGCCCGCGGTCCTCCGGTTGTTTGATCCCCGGCCATGGCCCTCGCTTGGATACTCCCGATCGCGGATCGGTTGTGCGGGTGAAGAGCGAGGGGGACCGGGCATGAGGAGCGGACACCGGCTGGGACATCCGCTCCGACACCGGCTGGGGCGGCGGTTCGGATGGTTCTGGGCGGCGTACGGGACCAGCGCGCTCGGCACATGGCTCGCCTTCGGCGCGTTCCCGCTGATCGCCGTCCAGGTGCTGCACGCCGGACCGGCCGAGGTCGCCGCGCTGTCCTCCGTGGGGGCCGCGGTGGGCGCGGCCGTGGCTGTGCCGCTCGGCCCGTGGGTGGAGTTCCGCCGCAAGCGGCAGGTGCTGATCGCGACGGACCTGATGCGGTTCGCGGCGCTGCTGACGGTCCCCGCCGCGTACGCGCTCGGCGCGCTCACCTTCCTCCAGCTCCTGCTGGTCTCGGTTGTCGTCGCGGCGGCCGACATCACCTTCCGCGCCGCCTCCGGCGCCTACCTGAAGAACCTGCTGCCGGCCGAGGACCTGCTCGTCGCCAACACCCGGTTCGAGTCCACGGCCTGGACTATCACGATCGTCGGACCGCCGCTGGGCGGCGCGGCGATCGGGCTGCTCGGTCCGGTGGCGACGGTGGTGGCCGACGCGGTCAGCCACCTGCTCTCGGCTCTGGGCATCCGCGCGACGGGCGGGCACGAGCCGCGGCCCGAGCGCCGGAAGGCCGCGCGCATGCGCGCCGGGGACCTGCTCGACGGCTGGCGGTACATCCTCTCCGACACGGCCCTGCGTCCGCTGTTCTTCAACACCGCCCTGTTCAGCGGCCTGGTGATGGCCGCCCAACCGCTGCTGGCCGTCCAGATGCTCGGACCATTGGGGTTCGCACCGTGGCAGTACGGCCTCGCCTTCGCCGCGCCCTCGATCGGCGGGCTGCTCGGATCACGGCTGGCCCGGCCGCTCGTCACCCGGTTCGGGCAGCACCGGGTCCTGGTCGCGGCCGGGTCGCTGCGTGCCGTCTGGCCCATCGGCCTGGCCTTCCTGGGGCCGGGTACCGGCGGGCTGCTGCTGGTGATCGGCGTCGAGTTCGGGCTCATCCTCTGCTGCGGGGTCTTCAACCCCGTCCACGCCACCTACCGCCTCCAGCGCGTCGCGACCGACCGGGTCACCCGCACACTGACCGCCTGGGCGGTGACGACCAAGGCCACGACCGCACTCCTGACGGCCCTGTGGGGCGTGCTGGGCAGCCTGCTCGGTCCGCGCACGGCCATCGGACTGGCCGGCGTGTTCCTGCTGGCGACCCCGCTGCTGCTCCGCCGCCGCGAGGAAGCCCTGCCCCCCGAGCAGAAGCAGGCACGGAACCGAGCCTGACGGACCGCCATGACCCTTACCCGATCGGGGCGCGCCGCCCAGGCGGTGCCGAGCGATCTCACCTTCATGCGTCACGAGGTCGGGCACGTCCTCGGCCTGGACCACACCTCCGGGCTCGACAACAACGGCACCGACCGGCCGTACGCCGGCGCCTTCGCCACGGGCCCGCACCCCTCACGCGCGGACCCCGCAGGCGCGCCCGCGGAGACAGGCGCGCCTGTGGGCAACCTTCGGGGCACCCCGTGCATCGAAATACGTATGAAGTCCAAGCGCACGATGTTCGGGGCAGTGTCGGCTGCCGTGGTGCTCGCCCTGGCACCCGGTGCGACCGCTGTGGCCGACGACCCGTCCCCTTCACCGACGCAGGCGTACGCGGAGATCAGGGCCGGCAAGCAGATCAACGTGGGACCGGCGGCACAGCCGGTCCATGTGAGCTGGGGGTTCTGGGACGGCGGGGCGCAGGTTCCCACCCCCACCGACGAGACGCTCGTCATCGACGCGCGTGATCTGGCGGGCATCGCGAGCGTCTCGGCCGACGACCCGAGGTGCGAGGCCGACGGGCGGGTCTTCACCTGCGTCAACAAGGAATCCACGCAGAGCCGGTCGGTCGACTTCACCCTGCGCGCGGTCACGGGCGCGACACTCGGCGACACCGGCACGATCAAGTACACCGTCACCGCCAAGCACGGGACCGGCGCCACCGCGACGGCGAAGGTGGTCGTAGGCGTCCCGAACCTGGTGGTCGGCAAGGTGCCGGACACGACGCACGCCGCCATCGGATCCCGGATCGACATCCCGCTCCGGCTCCGCAACACCGGTGATCTGGCCACGGACCGGCGCATCCAGCTGCGCTGGGCATCGGAGGGCGGTCTGCTCTTCGACCACAAGTTCTCCAACTGCACCTACGACGAAGACTTCGATCCCGAACCGGCCGGCCGGACGACCGTCACCTGCGTCGTCACCGCCCCCGTGGCCGTGGGGGCCACCGTGGAGCTGAGCAGCCCCCTCACCGCCAAGGTCGGCAAGCGGGTCCTGACCGACGTGGTCGACTACTCGGTCAGCCTGTTGGAGCCGGGTTATGAACACCACGCCGGCGACAGCCCTCAGGGCACCGGGCCGGAGCTCCGCCTGGTGCCGGTGTCCGGGGCGGGAGGCGCGTTCGAGAAGGGCCCCAAGGGCCGGTTCACCGTCGCGGCCGACAACTCCGCGGATTTCGGAGCCACCGTCGAGGTCGCTCAGGACCGGTGGGCCCTGGACATCAGGGCCGTGAACCACGGACCGGCCTCCGTGTACGTGGTCGACAAGAAGCCCGTCGTCGTGGTCGACATCGTCCTGCCCAAGGGCATGGTCGGGTCCCGCAACATCTACGAGGAGGGGGAGGACAGGCCTTACGGCGAATGCCTGGTCCGGGTCAGCAGTACCGAGACGGCACCGTTCGAGGCCGGTCACCGGCGTTACGTGTGCCCCGTGCCGTTCGCCCTCACTCCCGGAAAGAGCCAGCTGTTCGTCCTGCGGGTGAAGCTGACCGAGGACTACGACGGCGCCAAGGGCACGGCGACCGTGCGCCCCGGCCCGGCCGGCGTCTCCCTGCATGACCCGGACGCCTCCAACGACAGCGTCACCTTCTCCTTCGACGCGCAGACCACCCCGACCGCGACGGCACCGTCCGACGGCACGCTCCCCGCCACGGGCACGACCCACACGGCGCTCGTCGTCACGGCAGGCGCCGGAGCCCTGCTGCTGGGCACCGTAGCCCTTGTCGGCCTGCGACGCCGGCGCTCCCACTGACACCGCCGAAGGGCCGGTACGGAAAGCGGCGCACGGTCGCCGGACGCTCACCCCGAGGAAGACCGTTTATTCGTTTGGCGACCGCGCACGCGTGTGATGGGATCAGGAGCGACGGGGGCGGCTCCCTGACGCGCATCCTTCTCACCTTCTGCAAAAAGACCCAGCGCGCCCACTCTCCGCCCCCGTTCCCCGTTCCCTGTTCCCCTGTCCCGGCCGTCGTGGAGGGTTCCCCTGTTGCTCGCTGCCGAGTCCGTACTGCTGCGCCGTATCCAGACCGTGTACGTGGACGGGGCGTCCGCGTCCGGCAGCGGGACAGGACCGGCACTGCGCCGGCTCGAGGCCGAACTGCTCGGCCGCGGCCACCTCCTCTCTCCCCGGCTGCACGCGGCGCTCGACTCGCTGCCCTCCGAGGAACTGGCGGTCGCGCACACCCGCCTGGTCGGGCTGACCGACGACCTGCTCGGCTCCGACCGCACCCACGTCCCGCTCTTCCGCCGGTTCCCGCGCACCGTGCCGCGGGACACCGAGGCGCTGTACGTGGACCGGGTCTTCGCCTACCTGCTGCAACAGCCGGAACAGCCTTGCGTGCTGTGCGGCGAGGCACGCACGGTGTTCCCCGTCTCGCCCTGCGCGCACCTGGTGTGCCGGCTGTGCTGGGACGGGTCCGACTACGCGGGCTGCCCGGTGTGTCACCGCCGTATCGACGCCGACGACCCCTTCCTGCGGCCGGTCCGCGCCGTCGGCGCCGCCAAGGCACCAGTGCCCGGCCCGCTGCGGCTGCTGCGCCTGGGCACGGACCGGGCCGCCGACGCCACCGCCGTGGTCGACGCCCTGCTGGCCCGCCGGACCCCGCTCTCCCCGCAGGACCGCGACGACCTGCTGACACTGCTGCCCCTCACCCCGGCCGGCCAGGGCCTGCTGCCCCAGGACATCCCGGTCCGGGAGACCAAGGCGATGGTGCTGGGCGCGCTGGTGCGCGAGGCACCGGACGGCCTGCCACCGCGAAAGCTGCTGTCCGGGCAGCTCACCACCGCCACCGACGTGCTGCGGCTGCTCGCCGTGCTCTCCGGCGGTGACGCGGGACTGGTGACGCCGTCGCGGTTCACGAGTCCGACGCGCCCGCTGCGCCGCGAACTGCTCTCGGTCCTCGACGACTTGCCGACGTCTTACCTCGTGGAGGACGTGCTGCGGCACCCCACGGAGTGGAAGCGGGCCGCGGAGGTCCTGCACCCCTTCGAGCGGCACGCCCGGCATCCGCGCGCCGCCCTCGCCTTCGCGGTCCTGCGCGGCACCCCGGTGGATCCCGGTACCACGTTCGGTGCCGCCCTGCTGGAGACGGCCGCCGCGCACCCGGACGCCGTCCGCGTGGACGGCACCCGGATCCGCCCGGCCACCTGGGCCGGGCGCCTGGAACAGGCGGTGGCCGAGGGCGACGCGGGCAGGGCCGCGGCCCTCGCCGGGGAGCGCCCCGGCGAACTGGTCCGCCGTCTGGACCTGCTGCTCCGCCTGCACACCGCCGACACCCTCGAACCCGAACTCGAGAAAGCCCTCCTGCGCGGGCTGCCGAAGGTGGGCCCGGGTCCGTTGCTGTCGGCGCTCGGAGCGCTGCGGACGCGTACCGAGGACCGCGCCGGCCGCCGCCGCGTGTTCTTCCCGCGCGGGGAGGTCACCCGGGCCCTGACCGTTCCGGAGCGGCGGACTCCACTGCCCTCCGGGCTGGTGACGGAGGCGATCACGCTGCTGCGGGCGGAGGTGCTGCGCCGGTTCGCCGCCGGAGAGCCGTACGAGCTGTCGGTACTGGATGCCGGCCTGGCCGACCTCACCGTGCCGTTCACCGAGCGGTCCACCGCGAAGGCCCTGGTGGCGGTGCCCCGGGGCAGCACGCAGACCCTGCCCGAGGGCGCGGTGCTGCGGCTGTTCCTGCACTGGACCGAACCCCAGGGCAACCGCACGGACCTGGATCTCTCCGTCGCGTTCTTCGACGCCGAGTGGCGGTTCACCGGACTGTGCGACTACACCGACCTGGTGTACGGCGCGGACGCCGCGGTCCACTCCGGCGACCTCACGTCCGCCCCCGCGCCGCGGGGCGCCACCGAGTACGTCGACCTGCACCTGGAGCGGCTGGCGGAGCGGGGGGACGTCTACGCCGTCCCGCTGGTCTTCAGCTACAACAACGTGCCGTTCGAGGAGTTGCCGGACGCCTTCGCGGGCTTCATGGCGCTGCCCGCACACGGCCCGCGGGACGCGTCCTACGATCCGCGCACGGTCCGTCAGCGCTTCGACCTGACGGGCGACTCGCAGGTGTGCCTGCCGATGATCGTGGACCTGGGCCGTCGCCGGGCGCTGTGGACGGACACCCATCTGCCGTCGACGGGCGGCTTCCAGAGCATCGGCTCGCACGGCGGTGGCGCGCTGGCCACGGTGGCCCGGGACCTGTGGGAGCAGTTCGGCTCCGGCAGCCGGACCACCCTGTGGGACCTCGCGGTCTGGCGAGCGGCGGCGCGCTCCGTCGAGGTGGCCGTGATGACCCGGGAACCGGAGCCCGCACTGCTGCGGTACCGGCGGCGTCCGGACGAGGACGCGGCCGCGTTCGCCACCAGGGTGTCTTCGACGGAGGACAGCGAGGAACATCGCCGGCACCCCGACCCCGACACGGCGGCGGCCGAACTCGCCTCCGGCAAGCGGGTGTTCGTGGCCACGGTCCACGGCAGCGTCGGGCCGGCGCGGGCATCGGGTACCCTCTACCGGCTGTTCCCCGGCCCCGGAGACGCCTCGGAGACCTTGGTCCGCGTGACGGCCGGCGACCTGGTCGCCGAACTCGGGTGAGCCGGTGCCCGGAGGGACAGCGTCCGTTGCCGCACAAGATCACCAGCAGGTTCGGAGGAGCTTGAGATGACCGGCACCGCCACCCGTTACCTCTATCTTGTCCGGCACGGCGAGGCATCACCGGACGAGAGCGGCCTGACGGAGGCCGGCCGACGGCAAGCCACCCTGCTCGGCCGGCGCCTCCGGGACATCCCCTTCACCGCTGTCCACCACGGCCCTCTGCCGCGGGCGGAGCAGACCGCACGCCTGATCGGCGACCAACTGAGGAGCGTCCCTCTGCACGTCTCGGAAGCCGCCGGTGACTACGTGCCCTACCTACCGGAAAGGGCCGAACTCCCGGCTGAGTCAGCGGACTTCCATCTCCGCTTCCTCGCCGGTGCCGGCGAGGAGGAGCGGAAGCACGGACCCGAGCTGGCCCGCCGGGCGCTGGACCTGTTCACCGGGGCGGCGGACGGTGAAGAGGACCGGCACGAACTGGTCGTCACCCACAACTTCCTGGTCGCCTGGCTCGTCCGGGACGCCATGCACGCGCCGAAGTGGCGGTGGCTCGGCCTCAACCACTGCAACGCGGCACTCACGGTCATCCGCTACGCGCCCGGCCGGCCCGCCTCCGTCCTCCTCTCCAACGACATGCGGCATCTGCCCACCGAGCTGCGCTGGACGGGCTTTCCCCCCGAGCTGCATATCTGAAGGCCACCGGCAGGGCGTTGTCGTGTCTCAAGCTCGGCTTCCCTGCCGCATGGCCGACGGCTCCGCCCAGCTGCCCGGACAGGGCGCCCCTGAAAACACTTCGCCCGCGCTGGTCTCGTCCGGTACGGTCGCGTGATTGTTTTCACCGCCGGGATCCCATGAGGTTCGCGTGTGGCCTTCCCGGCGGTTCCCAGGCTGAGAGCAGGTTTCGTCATAGCGTGTCGTATCGGTGAGCTCGTGCTCGGTTGTCGCGGCCCTGAGGCGCCGGCACGGTTCTGGTGCGATGTCCTGGACTTCGTCGTGCTCGATCGCGGGGACGACGGCTCGGTGGAGATCGGGCCGCGCGAAGGGTCCGGCGGTCCACAGCCGACGATCTTCCTCAGTCGCAGGGACGAGCCGGAGAAGGGGAAATCCCGGCTGCACATCGACGTCAACGCCACCGACCGCGATCAGGAAGCCGAGCTCGAACGCCTTCCGAAGCTCGGTGCGCGCCCGGCCGACATCGGCCAGACGGGGGAGGAACAGCGGCATGTCCTGGCCGACCTCGAAGGCAATGAGTCCTGCCTGCTCAAGGCTCGCCTCAACCCGCTCTGACGCTCATCGGCCAGGCCCCGGCACCAGGTGCCTGGGGCCTGCACCGAAGTCCAAGTGCTTGCCGGCATCGGGCCGAGCGTGAAGCCGGCGCGGTCGTGCCGGGCGATCCCGAACCGGCCGCCACCCGGTTCCTCGGCATGATCTCCAGCTGTGCGCGCTGCCGTCGGGCACGTTGTCGGCCGGGCCGTGGCGCGAAGACGTGAGCCGGGTACGCCGCCCGGGGAAGAGAACGGGGCGGTGACCGTCAGCGGTCGTGGAGGGCCCGGATCTCGTCGGCGACCAACGCGGGGTCCTCCTCGGCCATGAAGTGGCCGCAGGAGACCGTGCGGTGCCGCAGGTCCCCGGCCCAGGCGCTCCACAGCCCCTGGGCGTGGTAGCCGAGTGCCGCGCCCCAGTCCTGCTGGAGGACGGTGACCGGCATGGCCAGCCGGTTGGCCGCCTCACGGTCGGCGGTGTCGTGGTCCACGTCCACGCCGGCCGAGGCGCGGTAGTCGGCGACGATGGAGGGCACGGCCGCCGCGGACGCCGCGAGGTAGTGGGCGCGGACATCGGCGGGAATCGCGTCCGGGGCCTCGGTCCAGGCGTCGAGGAAGTGGCCGAAGAAGGTGTCGGCGGACGCCTCGATCATCTGTTCCGGCAGGCCCGGGGCCTGGGCCATCAGGTACAGGTGGAAGCCGACCGCGCCGGACACGCCGCGCAGGGCGTCCCACATGTCGAGGGTCGGCAGGACGTCGAGGAAGAGCGCCCGGGACACGGTGCCCGGATGGTCCATCGCGGCGCGGAAGGCGACGAGGGCGCCGCGGTCGTGGCCGGCCAGAGCGAAGCGGTCGTGTCCCAGCTCGGCGGCGAGGCGGACCACGTCCCGGGCCATGGTGCGCTTGGAGTAGACGTCCGGGCCGCTTTCCGCGGGCTTGTCGCTGGCGCCGTACCCGCGCAGATCCGGGCAGATGACGGTGTGGTCGGCGGCGAGACCGGCGGCGACATGCCGCCACATCAGGTGGGTCTGCGGAAAACCGTGCAGCAGCACGACCGGGGCACCGCTGCCGCCGACGGCGGCGTTCAGCGCGAGGCCGTCGCCGACCGGTACGCGGTGCTCGGTGAATCCGGGGATGCTCGGGTGTGTCACAGCGACTCCTGGGGCTCGTGGCAGAGTGGACGTTCCGGGCCCGGCGGCCCGGGTCGTCCGGGGACGTCACCCAGGCTGCGGGCCCCGGATCAGCGATCGATGAGTGGACACGCGGCACCCCCGGGGACGCCGCCGCCCTCGAAGGGACCGTGCCGTGGGTGTGGAGTTCGGACTGCTGGGACCGGTCGCCGCCTGGGACCCCGACGGCGCGTCCCTGCCGCTCGGCGCGCCCCGCCACCGGGAGGTGCTCGGACGGTTGCTGATCGCCCGCAACCGGGTGGTCCCGGTCGGCCGGCTCGTGGCCGACCTGTGGGAGGACGAACCCCCGGCCGGCGCGATCGGCGCACTCCGCACCTTCGTCGCGGCGCTGCGCCGTGCCCTGGAACCCGGGCGCCCTCCCCGGCAGCCGTCGCGGCTGCTGGTCACCGACGGCCCCGGATACGTCCTGCGCGCCGGACGCGAGGCGGTGGACGCCTGGAGGTTCGAGGACACGGCCGCACGGGCCGCCGAGGCGCCGCCGCACGCGGCGGTCGCCCTGTGGGACCAGGCGCTCGCCCAGTGGCGCGGGCCGGTCCTGGCCGACTTCCCCGCCGCCGCGTGGGCCGCAGCCGAACAGGCCCGGCTGGAGGCGCTCCGCCTCGACGCGGTCGAACGTCGCGCCGACGCCCTCCTGGCCACCGGCGCCGCCCGGAACGCCGTCGTCGATCTGCGGGCCCACGTCACCGCGCACCCGGGTCGGGAGGACGGGTGGGTACTGCTGGCGACCGCTCTGGACCGGTCCGGCCGCCGCGGCGAGGCCCTGGAGACCCTGCGGCACGCCCGTCAGGCCCTCATCAACGCGTACGGACCGGACACCGGAGCCGCTCTGGCACGCGCCGAAGCCCGCATACTCAGCGGCACCACCGGCTCCGCCACCGAGCCGGCCGGGGCGGCGGACGGCGTCTGGGACCGCACGGCCGCCGCGTGGGACCGCTCGGTGCCCGCCCGGTCCAGGGCCCGGCTGCACGCCACCGCCGGCCTGCTGCGAGACCTCGCGGTGACCGGCGCCGACGGCCTGCAGGAGGCGCGCGAGCACCGGCGCGAGCTGGTCGCCGCGGCCGAGACGACCGGGGACACGGAGCTGGCCGCGAGGATCATCGGTTCCTACGACGTCCCGGCGGTCTGGACCCGGGCCGACGACCCCGCCGACGCCGGCGGACTCGTCCGGACCGCCGCCCGCGCCGCCGCCCGGCTCGGCCCCGACGGACCGCCCGCGCTGCGGGCCCGGCTGCTGTCGGTCGTCGCCGTCGAGTCACGCGGCGACGCCGCCGCGGACGCACCGCTTCCCCGGGCGGCCGCCACGTCCGCCGCCGAACCGTGGCGGCTGCGCGCCGAACACGCCGCCGAGGAGGCCGTCCGCCTCGCCCGCCGCCTCGGTGACCCCGCGGTGCTCGCGTTCGCCCTCAACGGTGCCTTCATGCAGTCCTTCACCACCTGCGGATCGGCCGCCCGCCGGGACGCCCTCGGCGCCGAACTGACCCGGCTGGCCGTCGACCACCAACTGCCCGGCCACGAGGTTCTGGGCCGCCTCGTCCGCGTCCAGGCCCTCGCCGGTCTCGGTGACCTCGCGGCGGCGGACGCGGAGGCCGAGGAGATCGACCGGCTGGCGCACCGCAACGAACGGCCGCTCGCCGCGGTGTTCACCTCCTGGTACCGGGCCCTGCGCACCTGCGAGACCGACGGATGGCCGGCGGCCCGCACCCAGTACGCGAAGCTCCTCGCGGAGACCGCGGGCTACGGCATGCCCGGACTCACCCGGGGAGCGGCCGTCCTCGTCGCGCTCGTCCCGTCGATGCGGGACGGCACCCTGCCCGACCCCGACGACTTCGCCGACCTCGACGCCGGCCCCTACCGGCCGTGGCTCGTCCCCCTGCTGCAGGCCGCCTCCGGCGCCACCGAGCGAGCCCGGCAGGCACTCGCGACGGTTCCCCGGCCGCCCCACGACCTCCTCCAGGAGGCGCTCTGGTGCGTACTGGCCCGCACCGCCGCGGCCGTGGGACACCAGGGGGTCCTGCGCCGCGCCCGTGACGAACTCGCCGCCGCCGACGGCGAGTCGGCCGGCGGCGGCAGCGGCCTGGTCTCCTTCGGCCCGGTAGCTCGCCATCTGCGGGCCGCCGACGCGGCCCTCGGCGGGCAAGGCACGTCCTTCACGGGGTCGGCGGACGACGGCGAGTAGGAGCCGCAGGACGGCTTCTCCCACCACCTCACGAAGGGCGACGGCACGCTCCCGGGCACCGGCACGGAACGACCGCGCCCGGACGCGGCGGAGGTACTGCCGCCGCCGGTCGGGCGTCCGCTCCGAGCCCGTACGACGAACACGGTGAGCCGCAACGGCCGACGGACCGCCGCGTAGGCTGACGCCGTGCGCACCGTGGAACTGCGCCCGACACCGCCACCGAGACGCACGTCCGGGAGATGTGGCGCATGACGGCCGCCGCGGGACTGTCCAGCCCCGCGGCACACCGGCACCCGACCAGTCGGCCCCACGTGACCCTCGCGACGTGCGAGGACCTCCGTCCCTCGGCCAGGGCGGAACTCGCCACGCTCCTCGACGACGGGCTGCCCGTGCCGTTCCGGCTGGACGGGCTGCCGCGCTTCGACGGACGTACCCACGTGCTCGCCCGGCGCGTCGCCGCCGGCGCGGCGGTCCTCGAACTGCACCGGCGGGTGCGGGAGGTACTCGCCCCACCGCTGGTCACCTCAACCCGCTGCACGCTCCGGGACGTTGGATCCCGCACATGACGCCGGCCCGGTCGCGCCGCACCACGGCGCGGTGGCCCGACCACCTCCTGCCCAGCGCGCTGCGCGAGCCCCGGGAGATGACTTTCACCGGCACGCGCAGCTACGACTCCACGACCCGTACGGTCGAGAGCCTCGGCGGTGAGACCCACCCGCCGCCGGACCCCTGAGGTCGGTCCACGTCAAGGTCACGGACGGTACGCGGCCGACCGGAAGAGGCCCTCCGGGTCGTACGCGGCGCGGGTGCGCTCGAGCCGCTCCTCGTGCGAGCCGAACACCGCGCCTCTCAACTCCCCGGCGTCCTCGCCGAGCCCCGCGAAGTTGACGTACGTCCCGCCGCTGGAGAAGGGCTTCATCGCGTCCCACGCCGAGCGTGCCCAGCCGATCGCGGTGTCGTCCAGCGCCGGGTCCTGCCAGCCGGCGTCGATGCTGACGTTGAAGCGTGCGGACCGGTGTGCGAACGCGCTGTCGTCGGGGCCGACGCGCGCCACGGCGCCGCCCAGGGTGCGGACGACGATCAGGCTCTCCGGAGTCGGCCGCCGGGAGTACCAGTCCAGCAGGGTCCGGATGGCCTCGTCGCCGAGGCCGTCCATGAAGTGTGACTTCATGAAGTAGCGCTCCCCGTCGGGGAACCGCCAGGTGTTGGCGCCCTGCAACGCGACGTAGGGCACGGTTCCGCTCAAGTCGACCAGTGGTGGGCCCAGTTCGCGCTGCGGGGCCAGCGCCGCCGCGGCGCCGTCTCCCGGCGGGCCCCCGTGGACGGCCCCGACCATCACGCAGTCCGCCCGGTGCAGTTCGGCCGGAACCGTGGGCTCCGCGGGGACGCTCCACAGCAGCAGCTCCGGCGTCACCGTCTCCGGCGCTACGGCCGCGGCGTCCCGCCAGGCCCGCAGTACCTCCTCGGCACGCTCGTACGGGTGGAGGACCAGCACGGCGGCCACCTCGGGGCCGAGCGGGTGGAGGTCGAACTCGAAGGAGGTGACGACACCGATGCCCCGGCCGCCGCCGCGCGCCGCCCAGAACAGCTCGGGCTCCTCCTCCCGGCTCGCGGTGCGTACCGTGCCGTCCGCGGTGACGACCGTCAGGGAGCGGAGGCTGTCACAGCTCAGACCGAACGTCCGCATCACGAAGCCGAAGCCGCCGCCGAGGGTGAGGCCGGCGATCCCGGTCGCCGAGATCTCCCCGCCCGGCGCGGCCAGACGGTACAGCTGGGTCTCACGGTCGAACTCGCCCCAGGTCACTCCCGCCCGGGCCCGAGCCGTGCGCGCGGCGGGGTCGACGTGTACGCCCTTCATGTGCGAGAGGTCGATCACCAGCCCGTCGTCGCAGACCGCGCTGCCCGCCACCTGGTGCCCGCCTCCGCGGACACTGACGACGGGCCGGAACTTCCGCGCCGCCCGTACCGCCTCGACCACGTCCGCCGTACCCGAGCACCGGGCGACGAGTGCGGGGTGCCGGTCTATCAGCCCGTTCCATACGGCTCTGGCCTCGTCGTAGCCGGGATGGCCACGGTCGATCACCTCACCGTGCAGCGAGGAGCGAAGCTCGTGCGCCAGGGCTTCCTCCGGGACGGCCCTCGGCATGGCTGCTTCCGTGTCCGGCATGGGCGTCACCTTCCCCGGGTGCGCGCTGCTGGCTGCCGCCGACGCTCCCCACGCTAACGCGCGGCCGGCTGGTCCGCACGTGGGCCGTGCCGGAGATCAGGGCGACCTTGCTCTCCAGCCGCTTCACGACGCCCCCTCGCGCAGCGCGTCGGAGACCGACTTGACGCCGCCGTGCGCGGTGAGCCCGCCGTCGACGGGGATCTCGGCGCCCGTGATGAACGAGGACTCGTCCGACAGCAGGAAGACCACCAGCGGAGCGACCTCGTCGACCGTTCCGGTGCGGCCGAGCGGGGTCTCGCGGATGTTGGCCGCACGGAAGACGGGCGCCGCGGAGGCGGTCATCTCCGTCTCGATGTAACCGGGGTGGACCGTGTTGACGCGGATGCCGCGCGGCCCGAGTTCCAGCGCGGCGGTGTGCGACAGGCCCCGCAGCGCCCACTTGCTGGTCGTGTACGCGACCGGGTAGTGCGCAGTGAGGGCCGCGGACGAGCCGACGTTGACGACGGAGG
Organism: Streptomyces sp. CB02400; assembly: GCF_001905725.1. Lineage (GTDB taxonomy): Bacteria > Actinomycetota > Actinomycetes > Streptomycetales > Streptomycetaceae > Streptomyces > Streptomyces atrovirens. The sequence goes on along the minus strand of NZ_LIWB01000007.1, from coordinate 55,093 downwards.
AGCCCGCCGGCATGAGCGGTGCGAGGTGCTGGATGCCCAGCAGCGGGCCGGTGACGTTGACCGCGTGGACACGCGCCATGTCCTCGGGGCGCACCTCGCCGACGCGGGCCCGCCAGGTGATGCCCGCGTTGTTGACCAGGCCGTGCACCTGTCCGTACGACTCCCGCAGCTCGGCCGCGAGTTCGGCCCAGTCCTGCTCACTGGTGACGTCGAGCCGGCGGCAGCCGGGCGTCTCGGTGATGTCGGTGGCGATGACGTGGGCGCCCTCGCGAGTGAGTGCCTCGGCCTCGGCGGCGCCCTGCCCACGAGCCGCCCCGGTCACGACGACGACCTTGCCGAGCAGCCTCTTGGGACGCAGGTCGGTCACGGTCGCTCCCGGGGGCGGCGCCGGCCGGACGGCAGGGGAACGGGCTCGGCGCCGGGGACGACGGTGTTGGTGAGGATGCCGATGCCCTCCACCGTGAGGGTGACGGTGTCGCCGGGCTTCAGGGGCGGCGGGACCTGCTCGCCGCGCCGGCCCCACAGTTCGGCGAGGCAGCCGCCGTTGCCGCAGGTGCCGGAGCCCAGCACGTCACCGGGGACGACCCGGGTGCCGCGCGAGGCGTAGGCGGTCATCTCCTCGAAGGTCCAGCTCATGTGGGACAGCAGGTCCTCGCCGACCTTCTCGCCGTTGACCTCGGCGGTCAGCGCCAGGCGCAGGAAGCCGTCGGCGTTCCGGTACGGCTCCAGCTCGTCGGCGGTGACCAGGTACGGGCCGAGGGTGGTGGCGGTGTCCTTGCCCTTGCAGGGGCCGAGGCCGACCTTCATCTCGGCGGACTGCAGGTCACGGGCGGACCAGTCGTTGAAGACGGTGTAGCCGACGATGTGGTCGCGGGCCTGCTCGGGGGTGAGGTCGCGGCCCTCGCGGCCGATGACCGCGGCGACCTCCAGCTCGAAGTCGAGCGCCGCCGTCCCCGGGGGGACGGGGACGCCGTCGTACGCGCCGAAGACCGCGTGCGGGTTGGTGAAGTAGAACGTCGGTGCCGCGTACCACTGCTCGGGCACGCCGGCCGAACCGTCGACGGACCGGCGCACCCCTTCGACGTGTTCCTCGAAGGTGACGAAGTCCCGTACCGACGCGGGCTGGAGGGGAGGCAGCAGCCTCACCTCGGACACCTGCGGACCGGGCGGCGCCTCACGGGCCGCGGCGCCGGCGGCGAGGAGGCCGGGCAGCCCTCCGGTCTCCGCGAGGAGGGCGGTGAGCGAGGTGACGCCGGGCAGTGGGTGAAGCGTGTTGTCCTCGGCCACGACGGCCACTCGCCGGTGCTGCTGATGCTCGTATGCGGCGAAGCGCATGGTGGGCTCCTGGGAAGGGCGGGATCAGACCGGCGGGGCGACGAAGACGCCGCGGTCGGGGTCGTTGAACGACTCCTTGGCGACGAGTTCGTTCATGGGGTTGGCGGTGCCCCACTGGTCGGTGACCTCCGGCTGGGAGAAGTCGTAGACGTGGGGGTGCCAGGTGTCCTCGTCCAGGCACTCCAGTTCGGTGGTGTACTCGACGGTGTTGCCGTGCGGGTCGAGGAAGTAGGTGAAGGTGTTGTCCCCGGCCATGTGCCGGCCCGGACCCCAGATCTTCCGGTACCCGGCGCGGATGACGCGTCCGGAGCCGCGCATGTACTCGTCGATGCCGCGCATCTCGAAGGAGATGTGGTGCAGCGCGGTGTGCGGGCCCTTGGCCAGCGCCATCGAGTGGTGCTGGTTGCTGATCCGCATGAAGTGCATGACCTCGCCCATGTGCGGCGAGCTGAGCGTGTCCGAGAGCGCGAAGCCGAGGTGACGCTCGTACCACTCGCGGGTGCGGTTCAGGTCGGGGGAGTTGAGGACGACGTGGGAGAGCTTGACCGGGATGGACTCCTTCTCCTCGATCCTGCGGTGCTGCCTGACCTGAACGTCGGCGGAGACCTCGATGGTGCGGCCGTCGACGTCGAAGAAGCGGAAGCCGTAGCCGCCGCCGGGGGTGTCGACCTTGCCGGGCCGGGTGATCAGTTGCACGCCGCCGGCGAGGAGCCGCTCGGCGAGGGTGTCGACGTCCTCGCGCGAGGCGGCGCCGTAGGAGACGAGGTCGAGGCGCTTCTCGTCGGCCTTGCGCAGTCGTACGACGTACTGCTCGGGGGAGCCCTCGGCGGCCAGGAAGGAGATCCCGGAGTCCTCGGCGACCTTGGTCAGGCCCCAGACGCCGGCGTAGAAGTCGAGCTGCTTGTCGTAGTCGGGCACGGCGAGGTCGACGTGGCGCAGGTGGGTGAGCAGACGCATGGTGTCAGTCCTTCCTCAGGAGTGCGGCGGCGTTCGCGCCGCGGACGGCGTCGAAGTCGGCCTCGGGCAGTCGTGCGGCGCGCAGGGCGGCGACCGGGTCCTCGGTCCCCATGTCGAAGGGGAAGTCGGAGCCGAGCAGGACGCGGTCCGCCCCGGCGACCCGTACCAGCTCCCGCAGCACGTACGGGTCGTGGACGAGGGAGTCGAAGTACAGGCGCTTCAGGTAGCTGCTGGGCAGGTGGGCGCAGCCCGCGCCCGCGTCGGAGCGGGCCGACCAGGCGTGGTCGCTGCGGCCGATGTGAGTGGGCAGGTAACCGCCGCCGTGCGCCGCGATCACCCTCAGTCCCGGATGCCGGTCCAGGACGCCCGAGAAGATCAGGTGGGACAGCGCGACGGCGTTCTCCACCGGCTGGCCGACCGTGTTGGACAGGTACCACCGGTCCAGCCGCTCGTCCAGGGTGCAGCCGAAGGGGTGCAGGAAGAGGATCGCGCCGGTCTCCTCGGCCCGGCTCCACAGGGGTTCGTAGGCCGGGTCGGAGAGTTCGCGCCCGGGGGCGTGGCTGGAGATCTCCACGCCGGCCAGCCCCTGCTCCAGGGCGTGGTCCAGGGCACGGACCGCCAGGTCCGGGTGCTGGAGCGGCACCAGGCCGAGCCCGCGCAGCCGGTCCTGGGCGGCCGAACAGTGCGCCGCCGTCGCCTCGTTGGCGGTCCGGTACACCTTCTCGGCCGTCTCCGGAGCCGCCCAGTAGTGGTAGTGCGAGGGCGAGGGACTGACCAACTGCGCGTCCACGCCCTGCGCGTCCATGGCGGCCAGCCGCACCGTGACGTCCGTCAGCCGCGCGATGCGCTCCCGCACCATCGGGCCGTTGACGGACAGGGCGGCGGGGCCGTTGCGCCGGGCGTCCAGCGCCCTCGCCTCCGCGAGGCCCGGCAGGCCCTCCACCAGCGCCTCGACCTCGGGCAGCAGGACATGCGCGTGCACGTCCACGGTGGGCCCCGTCACGGCGCCTCCCGCAGCATCGTCATGGTGCGGCCCATCAGGCCGGGCACGTCGGCGTCACGGACGCCGTCGAGCTGCCACTGCCCGATCCGCACGGACGCCTCGACCACCGCACGGACCCGCGGGGCGCGACGCTCGTAGTACGCCTGGAAGAGCGCGTCGTCCCACTCCCGGCCGCCGGTGAGCAGTTCGGCGAGGACGAGGGCGTCCTCCAGGGACAGGGCGGCGCCCTGCGCGAGGGTCGGCGGGCAGCAGTGCGCCGCGTCCCCGGCCAGCACCACCCGGCCGCGGTGCCAGGAGCCCTCGACCAGCATCCGGTCGAACCAGGTGTAGTTGACCTTCGCCGGGTCGGTGATGTGCTCGGTGATCTCCGGCCAGAAGCCGCCGTAGGAGGAGGCCAGCCGGCGCATCTCGTCGGCGTACGACTCCGGCGGGATCGACGCGCGGTCACGGTTCGCCTCGACGACGTACGCGTACAGGGTGGTCTCGCTGGTCGGGCAGTAGCCGGCGATGTAGGCCGGGCCGCCGTAGGCCAGGTCCGTGCGGGTCACGCCGGCGGGCCGCGGTGCGGCGACGCGCCAGATGGCCATGCCGGTGGGCTCGGGCTTCGCCGTGACGCCGATCGCCGCCCGTGTGGTGGAGCCCAGGCCGTCGGCGGCGATCACCAGGTCGTAGCGGCCCTCGGTGCCGTCCGTGAACCGTGCGGTCACCCCGTCGGCGTCCTGTTCCAGGGACTGTGCCCGGGTGCCCAGGCGCACCGAGGCGCCGCTCGCGCGGACCGCGTCGATCAGGATCCGCTGGAGCCGCGGGCGCTGCATGCCGACGGTGGCGGGCAGATCGTCACCACCGGTGCGGATGTCACGGGCCACATGCAGTACGGTGCCGTCCGGCGCGGTGATGCCGACCGACCCGAAGCCGAAGCCGGACTCCTTCACCCGCTCCCAGACGCCCAGTTCGCGCAGGACGCGCAGGGCGTTGCCCTGGAGGGTGATGCCCGAGCCGGCGGTGGCGTTCCAGTCGGACTTGGCCTCGATCAGGTCCACGGCCAGACCGGCCCGGCGCAGCAGGACGGTGACGGCGTTGCCGGCCGCGCCGCCGCCGACGACGAGGACCGTGCGGGGTGTGCTCATAGGGGAACTCCTTCGTTCCGCTGGTTACTTGACGGCGATCGGGTTGACGGGGGAGCCGACCGCGCCGGTGATGGGCAGGGGAGCGGCGGTGAGCCAGAAGTCGTACCCGCCGTCCTCGGCGCAGTCCTCGGCGAGCGCCTCCAGGTCCCACATCTCGCCGATCAGCAGGCCGATGTTCGGGATGGCCACCTGGTGCAGCGGCTGGAAGGCGTGCTCGAACTCGTTCGGCCGGACCTCGAAGCCCCAGGTGTCGGTGGCGATCGCGGCGATCTCCGTACGGTGCAGCCAGCCGGCCGTGGTGAACGACAGCCCGGGTGCGGGGCCGCCGGCGTACTCGCCCCATCCGTCGCGGCGGACCCGGGCGAGCTGCCCGGTCCGTACGACGACGATGTCCCCGCGTCCGACGTCCACCCCGTGCGCCTCGGCGGTTGCGGTCAGGTGCTCCTCGGTGATCGCGAACCCGTCGGGCAGCTCACCGTCCTCCCCGACCGCCCGCCCGACGTCGAGCAGCACCCCGCGCCCGGCCACGTGCGGGGCCATGTGCTCGATGCCGGTGACCAGGTCGCCGTCGGAGGTGACGACCTTCTCGGCGGGGCGGCCGTTCCACGCCTTGCCGTGGTCGAAGATGTGGCCGAGCCCGTCCCACTGCGTGGAGCACTGCAGCGGCATCGCGATCACGTCGTCGGCGCCGCCCAGCCCGTGCGGGAACCCCTGGCGGCCGAGGGCCGCGTCGGTGCCGGTGTCCAGCATGGTGTGCACCGGGTTGGTGCGCCGCCGCCAGCCCTTCTGCGGGCCGTTCATGTCGAACCGCTGGGACAGCGAGAAGCTGACGCCCCGCCGCACCAGCGTCGCGCCCTCACGGCGCTTGCCCTCGTCCAGGAAGTTGAGGGTGCCGAGCCGGTCGTCCTCGCCCCAACGCCCCCAGTTGGAAAACGACTTGGCGGCCTCGGCGATCGCGCCCTCGGGATCGTGGCGGTTCACGCGGCGTCCTCCGCGACACAACGGGTGCGCTGGACCCCGAGACCGGTGACCGTACCCTCCATGACATCGCCGTCGCGCAGCAGCCGTCCCCAGTGCATGCCGTTGCCGGCCGGGCTCCCGGTCAGCACCAGATCCCCGGGGAGCAGCCGCGCCGTCTGTGAGGCGTACGCCACCATGCGCGCCACGCCGAAGATCATGTCCCTGGTGGACTCGTCCTGCATGGTCTCGCCGTTCAGCTTCAGCGTGACCCGCAGGTCGTCGGGGTCCGCGATCGACTCGGCGAGCACGATCCACGGGCCGAGCGGGGTGAAGCCGGGCGCGTTCTTGCTGCGCAGCCAGTCGGTGCCGATCTGCGGCATGTCCCGGCGGAAGACGGTGGCGCGGTCGGTGAGGTCGTTGGCGATCGTGTATCCCGCCACGCAGTCCAGCGCCTCCTCCACGGAGACCCGGTGGGCGGGCCGGCCGATCACGACCGCCAGCTCCAGCTCCCAGTCCGGCTGCTCGGCCCACGCGGGAAGGACGACGTCGTCGTACGGGCCGGTGATCGCACTGGGCAGACCGATGAAGACGTACGGCAGGTCCTCGGCCGCCCGGCGGTCCATGATCTGCGCCGCCTCGGCCCGCCGCTCCTCCTCCGGGCGGTCGTCACCCGGAGCCCGGTGCGCGACATGGAGGTCGATGACGTGCTGCCGGTAGTTCGCCCCCGACTGCAGCACCTGACGCGGCTCGACCGGCGCGTGGACGCGGAGGTCCGAGACGGGGACGCGGCCGGGGCCGGTGTCGGCCGCCAGCGCGCGCAGCCGGGGCAGTGCCGTCTCCCAGCGGCCGAGCAGTCCCAGGACGGTCAGCCGCTCGTCGCCGAAGGCGGCCCGGAGATCGAGGGCCCGGGCGTCGGGGGTCACGAGGGCGGGGAAGGCCGGCCCGTCCGGGGCCGAGAGAGTGGCGAGGGCGAACGGTCCCGCGAAGAGCGCGGGCGCGGCTTCAGGTTTCACGAACATGTCCTCCTGATTGCGGTGCCACTAATCTGGACCCGCCACCCGCGATCAAGGAAATCGATTCTGTGGATAGCCAGCATCCATGGCGTTTATTGCTCCTGATGTCGCCGCCGCACCGCAAGGGGAAGACCGTGAACCTGGCCCGCCTCGACCTCAACCTCGTCGTCGCCCTGCGCGCCCTCCTGGAGGAGCGCAACGTCACCCGGGCCGGACAGCGCGTCGGCCTCAGCCAGCCCGCCATGAGCGCCGCCCTGGCCCGCCTGCGCCGCCACTTCGACGACGCCCTCCTCGACCGCGTCGGCGGCCACTACGAGCTCACCGCCCTCGGCCAGGTCCTCCTCGACCGCACCTCCACCGCCTACGACGTGCTGGAACGCCTCTTCTCCAGCCAGGCCGACTTCGACCCCGCGCAGGAGAACCGTGAGTTCAAGCTCGTGGCCTCCGACTACGCGGTGGCCGTCTTCGGCGCCGAACTCGCCCGCGTCGTCCACGAGGAGGCCCCCGGCATCCGGCTGCGCTTCACCCAGACGCCCCCGACCGTGGTCGACGACACCGCCACCCTGCTCAGCGCCACCGACGGCCTCCTGATGCCGCACGGCATCATCAGCGGCTTCCCCGCCACCCACCTCTACGACGACCACTGGGTCCTCCTCGTCGCCGCCGACCACCCGGACGTCGACGACCGGCTCACCCGGCGGGACCTGGCCCGGCTGCCGTGGGTGACGTACCAGCGCACGTACGACGCTCCCGCGGTGCGCCAGCTCGGCATGCTCGGCATCGAGCCGCGCGTGGAGGTCTCCGTCGACAGCTTCCAGCTGCTGCCCCTGATGATCGCCGGCACCCGGCGCATCGCCCTCATCCAGGCACGCCTGGCCAGGCTGCTGACACCGGTCGCCGCGGTGCGGCTGATGGAACCGCCGTACGAGGCCGTGCCCCTGCGGGAAGCCCTCTGGTGGCACCCGGTGCACACCCACGACGCCGCCCACATCTGGCTGCGTGACATGGCCGCGCGGGTCGGGGCGCGCATGCCCCCGGTCCCCGGCGAGTGACCGGCGGACGTGCCCCGGGGCGCACACGGCCATGGAGTCCCGGCTCGCGGGGAGCCGCCGGTGATGCCGTTCATGGGGAGGGCCTGCACGCGTCCTCCGGCGGCCCGGTGCTCATGGCCCGCAGGCACGTCCCTGCCCTGACGCAGCCGGGCGGGACCGTCCGTCAGTCCTTGCCGATGACGACCACCTCGTCCGTGGCCGTCCACCGGCGCCGCTCGGCTTTGGGCGGGTTGACCCGCACGCCGTGACCGGGACCCGTCGACGAGCCGTCGTGGCTCCGGTAACCGATGGCGCACTCGCCGCGATGACGTGCCGCGGCCACGACCGTGGCGAAGGACGTCTCACACCCGGGCAGTACGTAGTCGGCGGCCGGCCGCAGGCGGACCCCGGTGCCGTCGGCGGAGAACAGTTCCTCGAACACCGCCGCCAGGTGACGGTTCTGGGAGATCTGCGCCATGAGCAGGCCGATGAGCTTGCCACTGATGATCACGTCGGCTCCGGGACTGATGGGGGCCAGCGCCCGGTTGCGGTCGTCGATCAGTTCGGTGACCACCGGCAGTTCGCGCCCGGTGGCCTCCTCCAGTCGGCGCAGCAGCAGGAGGGTGACGAGCGTGCGGTTGTCCGGGTCGCCCGGCGGCTGTCCGGGAGCGGGGTCCCGGCCGAGCACGATCACGCTGTCGTAGGAGTGGACGTCCAGACGCCGCAGGGTCTCGGGGCGAGTGACGTCCCCGTGGTGCAGCGTCAGGGCCAGGCCGGTGCCGCCGTGCGCGTCGGCCTCGTCCACCTGCCGGACCGTCGCCTCGTCATCGTCCGCCACCACGTCGACGGCGGATCCGGGCCGGGCGCGGCGGCGCAACTGGTCGATCATGAGCGGCGCCCGGCGGTTCCAGCCCAGCAGGAGAACCCGCTCCGCTCGCGCGGGTGCCGGCGGCCCGGACGCCATCGCCCCCTTCTCGACCAGCTCCGCGCAATCGCCGAGCCAGGCCGTGTCGTCGTCACGGGAGATGACGACGAGCAGGTCGTCCGGGGCCAGGGGCGTCTGCTCCGGCGGGTTGAGCAGGGGAGTGCCCGAGCGCACCATCCCGACGACGCTCGACGTCGGGTAGGACAGCAGCGCGTCGCCGAACGGCCGCCCGGCCAGGGCCGGTTCGGCGATCAGGTAGAACTCGTCGCCGGCGAAGTCGAGGAGTTCCTGGTGGACGAGGGAGAGCCCGGGGCGGCGCGCGGCCTGGACGATCAGCCGGGCGGTGACGGTGTCACTCTCCAGGATGACGCCGCCCGGCCCGGCGGCGAGACGGGCGGCCAGGCGGTAGCGGTCGTCCCGGACGGCGGCGACGACGGGCGGAAGGACGGCATCCCCGGGCAGGGCCGCCCTGAGCGCCAACAGTGTCTTGACCACCTCGGCGTCGGCGTCCGGCTCGTCGTGAGGCATCACCAGCACGACACCGGCCGTCTCCGGGCTGGTCAGGCCGATCACGGCCGGGTCGGTGGTGGGACCGCTGCGGCAGATCAGCCGCGTGCGGCCGCCGGGACCCACCTTCGTGCTCAGGGCCTCCTCCATGGCGGTCTTGTCCCGGTCGGCCAGCACGGCCACCGCCGCCCGCCGCTGGTTGGCGTTGGCGGCCACCAGCTCGCCCACCACCGTGAAGACCTGCTCCGACCACCCCAGAACCACGGCGTGCCCCTGTTCGAGCACCGTGGAACGGCCCCGGCGCAACGCGGTGAGCCGCTCCGTCAGCGCCGTCGTGATCAGACCGACGAGGGTCGAGACGTACAGCAGGGCGACCAGTGCGAGCAGCAGCGACAACGTCACTCGCAGCGGCGTACCCGTCGAACCGCCCAGCCGCAGCGTCTCCCCGGTCAGGCGCCACACCTGCGCGAACCGGTCCGTCAGGGACGCCGGCGCGTCGGGGTCGGTCCACACGAGCACCGCACTGGCCGGGACGACGACGGCCAGACACAACAGCGCCATCCAGCCGACGAGGGCGGAAGCACCGCGGGTCAGCGTGCTGTCGAACCAGTAACGGGCCCTGTCGCCGAACCGAGCGCGCGGCTGCGCCACCCTTCCCCCCTCGGTCGCCCCGCACTCCTGTGGGCCCGGGACGGCGCCGCGTACGCGCGCGCCGCGCGAGCCCACAGGAGAGCACGGATGTGGATACGCACCTGGCAGTGTGCGGGAAAGATCGCGACGGCATCGCGGGGTCGCCCGGCATTCATTCCTTCGGGTTCCCCGAGCCGTCCGCACCGGCCGGCCAGCCGTGACGTCAGGGTTCGTCGCCGTTTCGCTCCTTCGGGTCAACTCCGGGAGGAAAGGGGAACGTTCGGTCGCAGCCGCCAGTACAAAGACCGCCATGACTGAAGATCACACAGTGGTGCGCTGGGACGGCGGCCTCTCCCGGAGGAGCTTCACGGCGGCGGCCGGTACGGCCACGGCGGCGACGGCCCTGACCGGCGGTGCCGCCGCGGCCCTGCCCGCACCGGCCGCCCCGGACGGGAGCCGTGGCCCCGACTTCGACCGGTGCCTCGCCGTCGCCCGCGCCCTGCTCGTCCTGGACTCCGACGACCACCCCCTCGTCCCGCGTTACCGGCGTGTCCTCCAGGAGGGACTGCCGGCACGCCGGCGGACACGCCCCAGGGACGTCCTGATCATCGGCGCCGGTCCGGCCGGACTGGTGGCCGCCTGGCTGCTGAAGAAGGCCGGCCACCGGGTGACGGTGCTGGAGGCCAACGGCAACCGCGCGGGCGGACGCATCAAGACCTTCCGCAACGGCGGCCACGAACACGCCGGACAGCCCTTCGCCGATCCCCGCCAGTACGCCGAGGCGGGCGCGATGCGCATTCCCGGCAGCCATCCCCTGGTGATGGAGCTGATCGACCGGTTCGACCTGAAGAAGCGGCGTTTCCACTACGTCGACGTCGACACCGAGGGACGCCCCGCCCACCGCACCTGGATCCACGTCAACGGCATCCGCGTACGGCGCGCCGACTACGCCCGCGCGCCCCGGCGCGTGAACCGGTCCTTCGGCGTTCCCCGGGCCCACTGGGACACCCCCGCCGCCACCATCCTGCGCTCCGTACTGGACCCGGTGCGCGACGAGTTCAGCCGCCTCGACCGCGACGGCAAGCGGGTCGGCAAGCCGCTCCCCGAGCAGTTGAAGGGCTGGGCCCGCGTGGTGCAGCGGTTCGGCGACTGGTCGATGTTCCGCTTCCTGACCGAGCACGCCGGCCTCGACGAGCGGACCATCGACCTGATCGGCACCCTGGAGAACCTCACCTCCCGCCTCCCGCTGTCCTTCATCCACAGCTTCATCGGCTCCTCCCTCATCAGCCCCGACACGCCCTTCTTCGAGTTGGAGGGCGGCACGGCCGTACTGCCGGACGCCCTGCTGGAACGCGTGCGCAAGGAGGTGCGGTTCGACCGCCGTGTCACGCGCATCGAGTACCACCACCCCGACCGCGCTTCGCCGGACGCCGAGCACGTCCGGAGCAAGGGACCGCACGTGTGGGTGGACACCGTGTCCGAGGGCCGTGACGGGCCCGTCGTACGCGAGCAGTTCACCGCGGACGTCGCCGTGGTGACGGTGCCGTTCTCCGGACTGCGCCACGTACAGATCGAGCCGCCCATGTCGTACGGAAAGCGCCGCGCCGTCTGCGAGCTGCACTACGACAGCGCGACCAAGGTGCTCCTGGAGTTCAGCCGCCGCTGGTGGGAGTTCGGCGAGGCCGACTGGAAGCGTGAACTGAACGCCATCGAGCCGGGCCTGTACGACGCATACCGCACCGGCCGCGCCACCGCGGACGGCAGCCTGCTCGGCGCCCATCCCTCGGTGCCCGACGGGCACATCTCAGCGGGCCAGCGCACCCACTACGCCGCCAACCGCGCGCTGATGCGCGACCAGCCGGAGGCGGTCGACGTCGTGGGGGGCGGGTCGGTGTCGGACAACGCCAACCGGTTCATGTTCCACCCCTCCCACCCGGTTCCGGGCAGCGCGGGGGGCGTGGTCCTGGCGTCCTACAGCTGGGCGGACGACGCGCTGCGCTGGGACTCCCTGGACGACGAGGCACGGTACCCGCACGCCCTGTGCGGCCTCCAGCAGGTCTACGGCCGGCGCATCGAGGTCTTCTACACCGGCGCGGGCCGCACACAGAGCTGGCTGCGCGACCCCTACGCCTACGGGGAGGCGTCCGTGCTCCTGCCCGGGCAGCACACGGAGCTGCTGCCCGCCATCCCCGTACACGAAGGGCCGTTGCACTTCGCCGGGGACCACACGTCCGTCAAGCCGGCGTGGATCGAGGGAGCCGTGGAGTCCGCCGTGCGTGCCGCCCTGGAGATCCACACGGCATGAGCCGAGCGGCCCCCTGAGCCACGACGCGGGCACAGGCCGCGGCGCACCGGCGCCGCGGCCTGCGGTGGTGGCGCCCGCCGTCAGGATGCCGTGTCCGGGGTGGCCCCACGGCGCAGCGCACGGGCGCACCAGCCGATGACCATGGCGTTGATCAGTGCTCCGAGGACGATGGAGAGCAGGAACATCATGCTGCCTTCGGGAAGGACGAGCAGCAGGACGAGACTGGCCGGGACGGTGGCGAACAGCGGGATGACAGCCGCCATGGACCCGTCGGAGGCGACCACGAGCGCCCATCCGAGCAGCAGTGCACAGCCCGCCAGGTAGATACGGGCGGCGGCCGTGCCGAGGGCACGGCGCACACCGCGCAGGACGGACGGACCTGGACCGGTCATGGTGGTGGACTCCTGGATCGTGGTGGCCGGTGGGGTGTCAGACGGGGGAGTGGGGCGGGTTGGGGTGGACGAGGCCGAGGTCGTAGGCGAGGATCGTCGCCTGGACCCGGTCGCGTAGTCCGAGTTTGCGGAGCAGCGCGTTCACATGGGACTTCACTGTGCCGACGGTGATGCCGAGGTGTTCGGCGATCTCCGTGTTGGTGAGTCCCGCGGCGATCAGGCCGAGGACGTCGCGCTCGCGGCCGGTCAGGCTGTTCAGCTCGCGGGGCGTGCTGCCGCCCGGAATCGCGGTGCTCGGTCCGGAGGCGTAGTGGCCGATGAGCCGGCGGGTGGCGGACGGGGCGAGGACACTCTCACCGGAGGCCACCACCCGGATGCCGTTCAGCAGTTCGTCGGGGTGCACGTCCTTGAGGAGGAAACCGGAGGCGCCGGCGCGCAGCGCGTCGAACACGTACGCGTCGAGGTCGAAGGTGGTCAGCACCAGGACACGGGGCGCGTCGGGACGCCCGGTGACGATCCGGGTGGCGGCGATGCCGTCCAGTTCGGGCATGCGGACGTCCATGAGGACCACATCGGGTGCCAGTTCCCCGGCGAGCCGTACCGCCTCGGCGCCGTCGGCGGCCTCGCCGACGACCGTCATGTCCTCCTCGGCGTCGATCACGGCGGCGAACCCCGCCCGTACGATGCCCTGGTCGTCGACGACCAGCACCCTGAGGCTCATCGTTGTCTCTCCTCGTCGTCCCGCGGTGCAGCCGGTGCCGCGGTCAGCGGCAGCAGGACGCGCACCGGACCCGACGGGCCGGCGGTGACCGTCCCGCCGGCCATCGCCGCCCGCGCCGACAACTGCCGGCACAGGGCGGAACGGACGGCGTCCGGAACGCCGATCGCCGTGATCGTCAACACGGCGTCGTCCGCGTCGAGTTCCACCGCCATCGGCTCCTCGCCGCCGGCCGCGAGCACCGTTTCGCAGGCATGGTAGGCAGCCAGGTCCACGGTGGTGGGCAGCCGTCTCGGTATCCGGTCGGTCAGCCGTATCCCGACGTCGCGGCCGGTGGCCCGGATCTGATGGCCGAGGAGGTCGAGAGCCTGCAGGGTGGGCTGCGGCCGCAGCGCGGGCACGGCCTCGGCGTCCCGGACCGTGTCGAGCAGGGCGCGCATCGCGGCGAGGGCCTCGCGGGCGCGTTCGGCGACCTCGTCGAGCCGGCCCGCCTCGGCCTGCGCGACCATGTCGGCGGTCCGCGCCAGCACGGTGGTCTCCAGCCCGGTGGCGATCCGGCGGCGCTCGGCCCAGGCGTCCCGTACCGCCTCCTCGGTCCAGGCCGCGAGATGTTCCGCCTGCGCGCTGCGGGCGGCCCGGCGGTGACGCCCGCTCAGGGTCCCGCCCCACCAGGCCGCGCCGACCACCAGGGCCGCCAGGGCCGTTGACCCCGGGGCGAGCACCCAGCCGGGGAAGGACGCGCCCCGGTGCAGAAGGGCGGCGGTGGTGGCCGCCGCGTGCACCGTCGTGGCCACCACCGGGCCGGTCCACGCAGGCAGGCGCGGGCGGCCGTCGGCGACGGACGGGCCGGTGGTCGTGCGGGCCGCGACGGAGGCGATCACCGCGCAGGTGGCGGCCATGCTCAGCAGGGGCGGCAGGAGCACCCAGCCGGTGTACTCGCCCACGGCCGTCGCCACCGGCCAGAGCAGGGCCAGACCGCACACGACACCCTGGACGGTGCGGGGTGCCCGGTGTCGCCACAGCAGTGCGAGCGCCTGCCCCGCGGCCAGCAACGCGAAGAGCACGCCTGCCGACACCCCCGGACCGCTCGACGCGGATTCCGTCCGGACGACCAGCAGGGGCAGCAGCGGTTGCACGGCGAGACCGACGGCGGCCGTCACCTGTGCCAGGCGGTACCGCCACGGGACCGGAGGTTTCACCGAGGCGGCGGCGAGCCGGCCGGGCAGGACCGCGCTCACCTCCCAGCCGCCCTCCGCCGTCGGGCCGCTGGTCAGGGTGCCGCCCGCTTCCCGGGCCCGCGAGCGCAGAAAGCCCTGGCCGCGTCTCGAGCCGAGGCCGGCGCCGTGCGCCGGTGAACCGGCCGGCGGTGCGGCGCTCGTGACGACGACCTCCGTGCGGGCGTCGTCGTACCGGCATGTCACGGTGGTGTGCGCACCGGGCGCGTGCCGCGCCACGTTGGTCAGCGCCTCGCGCACGATGCCGTACGCCGCGTCCCCGACGGCCCCGTCCGGCAGCGCGTCGATCTCGCACTCCACGTGCTGACCGAGCCGGGAGAAACCGGCTACCAGCCCCAGCATCCGCTCCCTCGGCGACGGTTGCTGTTCCCGTGAGGGCGCCGGAGCCCTCACCGCGCCGAGCGCCCGGGTGACCTCACGGCCCGTCTCGGCAGCGAACCGAAGGGCCTCCTCGGCCAGTTCGGGCCGGCGGTCGCGCAGCCCGAGCGCCGCGCCCGCCGTGACGACCACGGCCGTCAGATGGTGGGCACTGACGTCGTGCAACTCCCTCTCCATCCGCCGCCGTTCGACCGCCGGGAGCCGGTGACGCTCGATCTCGGCCCGCTTCAACCGCTGTTCGGCGGCCAGCCGGGTGCGCCGGCTCCGCCGTGCCAGCACGCCGGCGGCGGACGCGGCGGCGTACAGCACGGCCGTCAGGACGAGGTCGAGTCCGTCGCGGTCACTGAGTCCGTGCAGGGTGATGCCGTACAGGGACTGCCAGAGGGCGAGCGCCGTCACGCACAACAGGGCGGTGAAGGCGTCGCGTTCACCGGCCACGGTGAACAGGGCCAGGGCCACACCCGCTGTTCCCAGCACCGCCATGGCGCCGGCGGGCAGGGGACCGGCTCCCAGCGCACAGACGGCGGCGACCAGGACGAGGGTGATCACCGGCTTCGAACGGCGCAGCGAAAGCGCGGCCGTCACCAGCCCGGCGACGAGGGCCGCCACGAAGAGGTCGGCCCCCGCCGGAACGCTCCCGCGGATCACATCCGCCCCCGGCCACACCGTGGCCTGGGCGCCGAGCAGCACGAGGGGCAGGAACCGGTCGTCGGTGTTCTTCATAAGAGATCAAGGTTAAGACCGCAGGTGAGCGGCTGCCCTCGGGCTCGAGGCGGACCTCGTTCTCTTACCTGGGGTGGAGATGCTGCACCCGCGGTTCGACACGGCAATCGTCCCGCGGCGGGAGGATCGGGCGGTGCTCCCGGCCATAGTCTCGATCACATCGGGAAAGCGGCCGACCGACCAGCGGTTCCTGAGCTTTCCCGCCCATCGAAACTCCACTCGCAAGCAGGGGGATCCCTCATGTCCAAGCGCGTTCTCGTCCCGTCCGTCATCGGCCTCGTCACCCTCGGTGCCCTCGGCGCCGGCGGCTACGCCATGGCCTCCACCGTCACGGAGCCGACCGTGGAGAACGGCTCCGCCGGTTACGTCGCCCCGTCCCAGAAGAGCGAGGGGAAGCTCTCGTTCGCCGCGGACGTCAGCGACGACTCCGGTGTCCGCGAGGTCAGGGTCGTCGCGTGGCCGGCGAGCTCCGAGCTCGACCCGACCGAGGCGGAGCTGCGGTACGTCGACAAGGCCGAGTGCCGCGGCACCTCGGACGGGACGTCCCGCTGCACCTACACGCTGAAGGTGACGCAGCGGGACGCGGCCGACCTGGCGGAAGGCACCTGGTACGTGTCGGTGCTGGCGACGGCGAAGGACGGCGGCACGACGTTCGTGCCCCGCGCGGCCACGTTCGACGTCACCCGCTGACCCGTCACCGGGGCCGGACGGCACCCGGGCGTCCGGCCCCGGCGATATCGGAATGCCCTCGCTCCGGACCATTCCGTTCAGGCAATTAAGTTGTGGTCAATTTAATTTAGCGCTATGTTTCTTGCGGGGGCGGGACCGTCTCGCCGGCCCGACCCGATCCGGGCAACAGCCCGTACATAGAAGGACGTTGAAGATGCGCATCATCCGACCGACCCCGTCCGCCCGGCTGCTCACGCTGCTCGGCGTCACGGCCGTCGGCCTGTCCGTCACGGCCGTGACCCTGCCCGGCGAGGCCGACGCGGCGCCCCGTCACCACCAGACCCGGCCGACGATCGTGCTGGAGCACGGCGCGTTCGCCGACGCCTCCAGCTGGGACGGCGTCGTCCGGCGCCTGGAACGGGCCGGCTACCCGGTCGTGGCCGCCGCCAACCCGTTGCGCGGTCCGGCGAGCGACGCCGCCCACCTGCGCGGCGTCGTCCAGCACATCGACGGGCCCGTGGTCCTGGTCGGCCACTCCTACGGTGGCACCGTCGTCAGCCAGGCCGCCGTCGGCCTGGAGGACAAGGTCAAGGCCCTCGTCTACGTCGCCGCCTTCCTGCCCGACACCGGCGAGAGCTCCCTCGGACTGACGAACAAGTTCCCCGGCAGCACCCTCGGCAATGTGATCGACTCGGTGAACTACACGCTGCCGGACGGCAGTCGGGGCGCCGACGTCTACATCGAGCAGGACAAGTTCCACAAGCAGTTCGCCGCGGACGTACCGGCAGGCCAGGCCCGGCTCATGGCCGCAGGCCAGCGCCCGATCGCCGCCGCCGCGCTCGAGGAGAAGTCCACCGGGGCCGCCTGGAAGACCATCCCCTCCTGGTCCCTGGTCACCACCGAGGACCTCAACATCCCCGTGGCCGCCCAGCGCTTCATGTCGCACCGGGCCCACGCCCGCACCACCGAGATCGACGCCTCCCACGCGGTGTCCGTCTCCCACCCCGGCGCCGTGACCCGCATCGTCGAGAAGGCCGCCCGCACGGTCCGCTGACACCACCCGGCCCCGCCCCCGCCACATCTCGCAACAGGAAGGCAGCAACCACCATGCCGTTCATCACCGTCGGCCAGGAGAACACCACCGACATCGAGCTCTACTACGAGGACCACGGCACCGGGCAGCCGGTCGTGCTCATCCACGGCTACCCGCTCGACGGCCACTCCTGGGAGAAGCAGTCCGCCGCCCTGCTGAAGGCCGGCCACCGGGTCGTCACCTACGACCGGCGCGGCTTCGGCCGCTCCAGCCGGCCCACCACCGGCTACGACTACGACACCTTCGCCGCCGACCTCAACACCGTGCTCGAGACGCTCGACCTGCGCGACGCCGTCCTGGTCGGCTTCTCCATGGGCACCGGCGAGGTCGGCCGCTACCTGGGCACCTACGGCTCCGCCCGCATCGCCAAGGCCGCCTTCCTGGCCTCCCTGGAGCCCTTCCTCCTCAAGACCGACGACAACCCCGGCGGCGTCGACGGCGCCGTCTTCCAGGACATCGAACAGGCCGTCACCACCGACCGCTACGCCTACTTCACCGCGTTCTACGAGAACTTCTACAACCTCGACGAGAACCTCGGCACGCGCATCAGCGAGGAGGCCCTGCGGGCCAGTTGGAACACCGCCGCCGGCGCCTCCTGGTACGCTTCCCTGGCCTGCGTGGCCACCTGGACCACCGACTTCCGCGCCGACATTCCCAAGATCGACGTACCGGCGCTCATCCTGCACGGCACCGCCGACCGCATCCTGCCGATCGAGTCCACCGGTGAGCCGTTCCACAAGGCACTCCCGCAGGCCGATTACGTCGTCATCGACGGCGCCCCGCACGGCCTGCTGTGGACCCACGCCCAGGAGGTCACCGACGCCCTGCTGGCGTTCCTGGCCAAGTGACGAACACCCGGCGGCCTCCCACCGCCGGGAAACGAACCACACGCACCCCGCCACCATCACCGCGGTGGCGGGGTGCCGTCGCGGTCGCACGGGGCGCCCCTCATGAACGGCGCTGCTCCGCGGCACCGCACCCTCGCGAAAGGACATTCCACCGATGAAGCGTTCCACCCTGCGCATCTCGCTCGCCGCAGCGGCTGCGGGAGCGATGACGGTCGTGCTGCCGGCCGCACCGGCCGCCGCGATCAGTCAGACCGACTGCGGTACCAGGACGGACTTCGTCAAGGTCTGGTACAACGGCGGCGCCGACACCAAGTGCTTCGCCAACGCGGGCACCGTGACCCCCGGCCTGCTCGACGTCGAGCGCATCACGTCCGGCAACAACAGCGTCCACGTGTGGCTGGGCAACGAGATCAGGTCCATGGACAAGTGGTCCTCCATCCGCGACGTCGAGAACCTCAACGCCCCGCTGTACGCCCTGCGGATCCACTGACCGCCGGTGTCCGACCACGAAGAGGGAGACTTGTGAAAGGGCCACGACTTCGCCGCCTCCTGCTGTCCGCGGCAGTGCTCGCCGGCGCCCTGGGGACACTCAACGCCCCGGCCGCACAGGCCCACTACAGCCAGTGCCTCTCCGGGCACTTCTGCGTCTGGCAGCACAGCAGCTACGAAGGCCGCTTCTTCTCGAGCAACCGTGACACACCCAACGTCGGCAGCTGCATGAACGACCGCACGACCTCGTTCTGGAACCGGAGCAAACGCGTCGTCTGCCTGTACCGGCACGAGAACCACACTGACGACCTGGGCTGCTACGAGCCGGGCGCCTCCTCCGCGGCCATGCAGATCCACAACGACCAGCTGACCAGCTTCCGGTTCGCGTCCGCGTAGGCTCGACCGCCGAAAAGTGAATGCCGTCGCGTCCGCGCTTTCGCCCTCACCGCATCCAGTGCCCGTCTGTGCTCCATCCCAGAAAGCGCCGGGCGTGGCTGTCGTCCGTCGTTCCGGCACCGCCGAAAGCGCCGCCCTCGGCGACCAGGGCGAGGCCCGCCAGGGCGGGGGCCAGCCGGGTTGCGACGTGGGCCGGGTGACGGGCCGTCGTCTCGTCCAGGCCTGCGATGACCTGCCGCTGTTCCTCCGGCGGGCACAGGGACAGGTGGAACACCATCTGGCGCCACGCGTACGCGGCGTCCTTGATGGTGCCCAACGGCCGCGGGTTGTGGTGCACACGGGAGACCAGCCGGCACACGGTCACGAAACAGCGGCGTGCCAGGTCGGCCCAGCCGGGCCGCGGAGCGATGCCCACCCGGTGGACCAGCGTGGCCAGATTGTGCGTGGTGAGGATCTGCGCCTGCTCGATCACCATGCCGTTCGCCGCGACCGACGAGGACCGCGACGCCGTCCCGGCCCGCTCGGCGCACAGCCGCGCGAAGCCGGGAGAGGTACGGGCACCGTAGGAACGGGTCAGGGCCGTAGCGGTCTCGGTGATCGCCAGATTGCGGATCGCCGCGTAGTCGACGCCGTAGTAACGCTCGTACAGCGTGCCGCCGAGCAGTTCGCCCGCGATCCGTGCCGCCGTGAGGAACTTCGGGCTGAACGTGCCCATGAAGATGTCGGCGGCCAGCTCCTCCACGAACGGGGCGCCCAGGTCGCACTGGCGTTCAAGAACGCCGAATTCGCGGACCAGCGGGTTGGGCAGGATCGTGCCGGGGAAGGCCTGTACGGCCAGCTCGCCCAGCTGTCGCAGCACGGCGAGCGCGCCTTCGTCGTCCGGCTTGCCCAGCGCCGCGGATCGCTGCCCCGACACCGCCCGTACCCAGGGCAGTTCCTCGACGCGCACCTGCCGTTCCAGGTTGAGCAGGAGCAATGAGCGGCGGTTGCGGAACGCCCGGTAGTTCACGGTCATCAGCGTGCGCAGCGTCTCGTCGCCGTACGCCTGTGCGGTGGTGGCGGCGACCAACTGCGGCACCAGCTCGGCCAGGACCTCGGCGGACGGGACGACGCCCCGCTCCACCAGCGTGCCGAGCGGTGCGCTCAGCGCGGACTCGACCACCTGGCGGATCACGGGCGGTACGACCGCTCCGGTGGGCAGGCCGGTCTCCCGGCTCTCCTCCTCGCTCACCGCGCCCAGGAGCGGGGCGACATCGGTGATGCCCGTCTCCTGCGGGAGCACGGCGAGCCGACGCAGCATCAGCTGGGCCAGGGCGTGGTGGGAAGGACGCGCCGCCTGCTCGGCCTGGCTCCGGCGCAGGGCCGTGTGAGCGGTGGAACCGGGCAGGCCGCGCCGCCGCACCATGGACTCCACCGCGTGCCGCAGCAGACCGAGCCGGCGCGCGTCCAGCGGCCGTCCGGCGACGGTCTCCTCCAGCGCGCCGCGCAGAATGCCCAGATTCCCCTTGGGATCGCGGTGCTTGGTGCAGCGGGTGTGTTCCGCGGCGAGCAGCCGGTAACGGCTGAGCAGGACCTCGCCGTGCGCCAGCCAGTCGGCGTCCGGGACGAGTTCGAGGACTCGTCCGTCCCGCGCCGTCCGCAGCCAGTGCACGAGCAGCTCGTCGCCGAACGGCTGCCATACGGCGAGTGCCTCGCGCTGGGTCTCGACGGCCGCGTTGGGCCGTCGCCGTATCAGGGTGTCGACGGCCTCGGAGACGGTGCACCGGTGGACGGCCGCGCCGGCGTCCGGCACGGGCCCGTCCGCCGGGCGGGGCAGGAACCGCAGCCGGTCGGCGAGCGGTTCCAGTTCCGTCACGAGGTCGAGCGCCGCGTCGGTCTCCCCGTGCCGGACCAGCCAGGCCATGGTGAGCAGCGCGGCCTCCTCGGGCACGCCGATCTCGTAGCGGCCACTGTCCAACCGGTCCCCCAGCCAGGCGAGTCCGGGCTCGGTGAGGCAGTGGGCGAAGAGCGCGCGCCGCTCGGCGGGCACCCCGAAACTTCGCGCGGCCTCGGTCTCGTACGCCTGGAGCGGGCCGCCCGCGCTCGCGGTCCCGGTGGCGAAGCCGCCCCGCACCACTTCAAGGGTCACCCAGGCCGGAAACCCGTCCACGGGCGTACGCGAACCGACCGACAACCGGCCTGTGACCAGTCCCGTGAGGACCTCCCGCCAGCGCTGCCCGCGCACCTCGGCGCGGCGCCGGGTGCCGGCGTCCTCATGGGTCAGCGCGGTCACGAAGGCCTTGGCCAGCTGGGCCTGCGGATAGGACAGGGCCACGGTGGGGGGCTGCTGCTCAGCGTTGTCGTTCATAAGCCGACGTGGCAGGTTCCGCCCCTGCGCCCTCCGGGTCTCGAGCCCGGTGCTCTGCTGCTGAGCTACACGTCGATGACGGTTGACGTTAGCCACGAGGACGATCACCCTGCAACCGGGTTCTCCACGATCCGCACAGCGAGTCGCGGATCGCGTATCGCGTGACACCCTCCGGGCTGTCACCGCACAGCTTCCTCACCGCCGGCCACGCACGAGCCGGCCCGCCGCCCGGATTCTCCGGAGAGCTCCTGGGTAGCAGGGGAGGCGACAGCACATCGTGAGCCGGAACGAGGAGCAGACGTGAGTGAGCCGGTGTCCATCGCCCTGCAGAAGGAGATCGCCCGGGAACTGGGTGTCGCCGAGACCTTCGAGGCCGGGCGGGAGATCGAGCGTCGGGTGGCCTTCCTCGCCGAGCGGCTGACTTCCACCGGTCTGCGTGCCCTCGTGCTCGGTATCAGCGGTGGCATCGACTCCACCGCCGCGGGCCGACTGTGCCAGCTCGCCGTCGAACGGGCGCGGGCCGGCGGACACGAAGCGCGGTTCTACGCGATGCGCCTGCCCTACGGGGTCCAGGCCGACGAGCACGACGCCCAGCTCGCGCTCTCCTTCATCCGGGCCGACCACGTGCTGACCGTGGACATCAAGCCCGCCGGCGACGCCGCGCTCGAGGCCGCGCTGGCCGCCGGGGTGAGCTTCCGCGACGCCCGCCACCAGGACTTCGTGCACGGCAACATCAAGGCACGCCAGCGCATGATCGCCCAGTACACGGTGGCCGGCGCGTACGACGGCCTGGTCGTCGGCACGGACCAGGCCGCCGAGGCGGTCTCCGGGTTCTTCACCAAGTTCGGCGACGGCGCCGCCGACCTGGTCCCGCTGGCCGGCCTGACCAAGCGCCGGGTGCGCGCCGTCGCGGACGCGCTGGGCGCACCCGCCGCGCTGGTGTGGAAGGTCCCGACGGCCGATCTGGAGAGCCTCGACGCGGGCAAGGCCGACGAGGACGCGCTCGGAGTGACCTACGACGTCATCGACGACTTCCTGGAGGGCAAGCCGGTGGACGAGCGGGCCTTCGAAACGATCGTCCGCCGCTACCGCCTCACCGACCACAAGCGCCGGCCGCCCATCGCCCCCTGACCGGACGGCCGGAGCAGGCGGAGCCGTCCTTCGGATCGCGTCCCGGCGCGTTCGTCACCAGGGGTGAGTGAGCGGATGCCCCGCCGGGAACAGCGCTTCACAAACCCCCGGGTCCCCGGGAGCCACCAAGCCTCCGGACGTCAGGGCGAGCGTCCACGCCGCCGCGGATGAGCCGCGTTCCTGGAGGGCCTGGCCCCTGCGGTGGGCCCGGCCACGCTCGCCCCGCTCGAGTTCCGCGTCGGCCCCGAGCGGACCGGCCGTCGAGGGTGAGGCGCGCCGCCGTCAGCCCAGGCCGAGGACGCTCATGGTGTGCTCGGCCATGCGCCGCTCTCCGAGGGCGTTGGGATGGACGGGTACGAGGCTGCCGCCGAAGAGGAGGGGCTCGATCCAGCGGGTCCCGCCGGGCTTGCACGCGTCGTGGCCCTCGGAGATTTGGGAGAAGTCCACAAAGGTGGCGCCGGTCTCATCACTGGCGCGTTCGACGACCGCGTTGAGGTGCGCCTGTATGCCGCGCAGGTACGGCACGTCACCGGCGGCGACCGGAAGCTTCACGAAGCAGGAGGGATCGGCCTCTGCCGGTGTGATCCACGGGTAACCCAGAACCGCCACACGGGCGTTGGGGGCCTTGGCGCGAACGGCCCGCAGGGCGGTCTTCAGCGCGGGGTAGGTGTTCGCGTCGATCTGGTCGGTGAAGGAGGTGCCGTGCCGGTCCTTGCAGGGGCTGCCCTTGCCTCCGCTGAGGACGCCCGCGGTACCGCAGGCCGTGATGGCGTTGATGAAGGTGCCGTTGTCGTTGCCGCCGATCGTCAGCGTCACCAGGTCGGTGCCCGGACCGAGCGCGTTCACCTGGGGCCCGACCCCGGGGTACTGCGATGTGGTGAAGTCCTTTGTCTGGGCGGCGCCGCAGGTCACGTCCTTCAGGTGGGCGCCCGTACGGTCGGCGATCACATGAGGGTAGTTCGCGGTGGAGCGCAGGCACAGCAGGTTGGTCGGATCCACGGGCAGCACGCCCGAGCCGGCGCTGTAGCTGTCGCCGAGGGCGACGTAGTCCAGCGACGCGGAGGCGTGTGCGGTGCCGCCCGTGAGGCTGAGGGCGAGCGCACCGACGAGTGCGGATGATGTGGCCATGACATTTCGCAGGGCGTGCTTCGGCATGTGATCCCTCTTCTCGGGAGAGGAGCGGTGGGGCGGCAGTCGGCGGGGCGTGCCGTTGGTGCGAACGGAGCGGTTCGGGCGTGGGGGAGTGCGGGGCCGCGTCATTACCGAGCAGTTCTACCGTCAGGTAATGTGCAGGCCCCCCGGCGGGGAGTCAACATTGTTGACCGGACTTCTTGAAACGCTTACGAAAGACTCCCGGCTCGCCCCGCAGACGCGCGAACCCGCAGTTGCGAAGCGCCGGGGCCCCTATCCTGTCCCGCATGCTGCAGACCGGCTCCAGTACCACGACCCGCGAGGCCATCCACTCGGCCGCTGCCCGGCTGTTCCGGAACCAGGGCTTCTCCAGGACCACCGTCCGCCAGATCGCGGCGGCGGCCGGCACGGACCCCGCACTGGTGATCCGTCATTTCAAGAGCAAAGAACTCCTGTTCCTGGAGACGATGCACCTGACGATCGATGACGAGCCACTGCTCGACGTGCCGCTGGAACACCTGGGGGACCGGCTCGCCGAACTCCTCGTCGAACTCGGCGGTTCCGCGCGGGGCGTCTTCCTGGCCCTGGTGCACGGCAGCGGCGAACCGCAGATCCGCGAACGTCTGCGCGATACGCACGAGCAGCTCTTCGTCGCACCGCTGCGCCGTCGCCTGTCCGGCCCCGACGCCGACGTCCGCGCACGCATGGCAGCCGCCTTGGCGGGGGGACTGCTGTACGCACTGTGGGTGGTCGGGGACGAGGGGCTGCTCCGCATGGACCGTACGGAACTGGTGTCACGGTACGGTGCGCTGTTCCAAGGGGTGCTGACTCCTCGGAGCCGCTGACGTCGTCGCGGTACCGGATCTCCCGGAGGACGCGCACCGGGCGAGCGTCCTCGCGCACGTTCAAGCCGCCCGGACGACCACGACGGGAGCACCGGGCTGTCGGTGGGCGGCGTCGTCGAGGAACCGGCTTCGTTCTCGAAGCACGGCCGGGCCCCGGGCGGCCGGTGGCGCGGGGCCCGGCGCCCGCCCGCGCCGACTGTACGGCGACGCGCCCAGCCCTCCGGCACGGCCCGTCGGGCGTCGGCGTCGCGGTCCGCCCCGTGACGACGCACGGGCTCCGTACCATCGGCTTGTCCCACCGGGGCGCCGCGGACGGGACGCATCCGCGGGCGCGTCGCATCAGTCGGCGTCGAGACCGTCGATCAGGCGGCCCAGGAACCGGGTGAAGGTGGCTTCGGCGGTGAGCGGGCGTCCGGGGGCGGAGAGTGCTTCGGCGAGTTCCGGGTGGTGGCCGTCGGCGGCGACAGCGGCGAGGTAGCGGGCCTCGGCTGCGGCCCGCTCCGGGGACCGTGCGGCTGCGGCCTGCGCGATCTCGTGAGCCACGTGTCCGGCCACGAATGCGGTGAGCTGGGCGAAGACCTCCAGCTTCGCCGCACCGTCCAGCCTGGTGGGTCGTAGGACGGCGAGCGCGTGTTCCAGGAAGGCCAGCGTGTTGGGGCCCGGAACACGACGGGTGGTCAAGGCGGCGGGCAGCCAGGGATGACGCAGCATGTGGGCGCGCTGCAGGTGGGCGACGGTCTTCAGATCGGTACGCCAGTCGCCGCTGGGCGGGCCCGTGACCGCCAGTTCGCCGCTGACGTGGTCGACCATCAGTTCCAGCAGTGTCTCCTTGTCGGGGGCGTAGCTGTAGAGCGACATGACACCGGCTCCGACCCGGGCGGCGACCCGTCGCATGGTGACCGCTTCGAGGCCTTCGGCGTCCGCCAGGGCGACGGCCGCCTCGGTGATCGCCTCCCGGCTGAAGGAGGGTCTGCGGCCTCTGCGGAACTCGGTGGGACGCAGCCAGAGCTGTTCGGGATCGACGCTCGCGGCGCTGGACTTCTGGTCACCGGGCACGGTTCTGCGCTCCTTCCTCCGACTGCGGGGTGGTCCTTGCGAAGGTCATCCAAGCATCCTCTATTCTCGTACATCGTACGGAAATGAGGAGGGGAACGATGCCATCACGCACGCCCGACGCCGTGACCGGACCTGTCTGGGTGCCGCCCGCCGGAAAACCGCCGCTGTCCTCGCGGATGATGAGGGCGGCCTGGCGAGGTCTGCCGGCGAAGCGGCACGAGGTCGGGCGGGAGCCGGGGCTGGTGGTGCCGGCCGCCGACGGCAGCCCGTTGATCACCGACCACTACTTCCCGCGCGCCCAGGGTGACTTCCCCACCCTCCTGGTTCGCTCGCCCTACGGCCGAGGCCTGCCGTGGTCGCCCCAGTACGGCCTGCTCTTCGCCGAACAGGGCTTCCACGTGGTCCTGCAGAGCTGCCGCGGCACCGGCGGCTCGGGCGGCGTGTTCGATCTGTGGCGCAACGAGGCCGCCGACGGCCGGGCCACGGTCTCCTGGCTGCGCGAGCAGCCCTGGTTCAACGGAACGCTGGGGACAGTCGGCCCCAGCTACCTGGGCTACGTGCAATGGGCCCTCGCTCTGGACCCACCGCCGGAACTGAAGGCAATGGTGGTGCAGGTAGGACTGCACGATCCCTACGCCCTGTTCCACGCGGACGGTGCGCTGCGCCTGGAGAACGTCCTCGCCGTCGGCGCGGGCATGACCTACCAGCACCAGGGCATGGTGCCGTTCCTGAAGGCGACGCTGCGCCTGCAGCGCCGCCTGCGCGACGTCACCGCCGCGCAACCCCTGCGTGGGGCGTACGAGTCCGCCCTGGGGGGCGAAGTGCCCTGGCTGGACGACGTGATGACGCACCCGGACGCCAAGGACGCCTACTGGCGCGGCGCGTCATTGGCGGAGGCGGCGGAGCGGCTCGGCGTGCCCACGGCCCTGATCACCGGATGGCACGACGCGCTCGTCGACCAGACCTTCGGGCAGTACGACCGGCTGCGCCGGGCCGGATGCGAAACCGCCCTGCTCGTCGGCCCCTGGACCCACACCTCGGCCCTGCAGCAGGGATGGCCCGAGGTGTTCGCCGAAAGCCTCGCCTGGCTGCGCGCCCACCTGTGCGCCGACCCCTCCGGCCTGCGCCCCACCGCGGTACGCGTGCACATCAACGGCGAGAACACCTGGCGGGACCTCGACGACTGGCCGCCGGCCTCCGCCGCCACCTCGTGGTACCCCGCCCCGGAGGGGCACCTCACCCAGCAGCCCCCCACGGAATCCGCGCCACTGACGACGTTCCGCTACGACCCGGCCGACCCCACCCCCTCCCTCGGAGGTCCTCTGCTCTCCCGCACCGCCGGCCCGCGCGACAACAGCGTTCTGGAAGCCCGGAACGACGTCCTGACGTTCACCGGCCCACCACTGACCGAGCCCGTGGACATCCTGGGCCCGGTCTCCGCGCGGCTGAGCATCTCCACGGACACCGGGTACGCCGACGTCTTCGCCCGCTTGTGCGACGTGGACGCGCAAGGCCGCTCCGTCAACGTCTGCGACGGACTGGGCCGACTTCGGACAGTCGGACCTGCGCCCTCGCAGGTCACCGTGGAGATGAGCTCCACCGCCCATCGCTTCGCCGCAGGTCACCGCATACGCTGGCAGATCAGCGGAGGCGCGAGTCCCCGCTATGCCCGTAACCCCGGCACCGGGGAATCGCCGGTGGACGCCACCACCTTCACACCGGTGCGCATCACGGTCCACACGGACTCGGTGTTGGTGCTCCCCTGCGGCTCCGGGCTCGAGTGATTCCCCTGTTCCCCGGGAAGGGGCCGACGAGCCGGGCCGTCCGGCCCGGCTCGGTCCTCTACGCCCTCTTCGCCGTCCGGGCCGGCCAAGTCAGGGCTGCGCGGCGGCAGCCCTGGGGTCGTGATCCACTTCGACCTGCTGGAGGGTGAGCCGGGCGATGCCGGGGGAGTCACGGGCACGCCCGAGGCGTGTGCGGGACACCGCGGCCGTCTTTTACAGCGCGGCGCCGACGGCGGCCGCGCGGCAAGGCTGAGACCGGCGGTGCGGCAAGGCTGAGACCGGCCGTGCGCCGCGGGTGCCGGTACTCGAGGACCGGTGATGACGGACAGGACCCTGATGGGCGCGGCTCGTCCTCGCCGAGCTGCGCCCGGTGAAGGGAAGGACGCCCTGCCGTACTCCGGTCGCCGGCCCCTTCGCCGCCGGCGCGCACCAGGCCGGGACAGTCGTCACCGCGGGACAGGGCGATGGGCCCTCCGGCCGCGCCTGCCGCGCCGGTGACCGCCACGGTGCCGTCGGCTTCCATGGGCGCGAGTCCGCCGGTTCCCGCCGACCGCCGTCCGGGTCCCCTGTACTGATCGAACGGTATCCGCACACGATTCGTACGCTATCCGTACTCGACTCGTACTCGATCCGTACGCTTCACGCTATAGTTGGGGGACAGGAGGCCCTCCATGTCCGAATTGTTCGACCGGGTCGACGCGCTCCTCGCGTCCCGCGCCCCACTGCCACCGCCCGAAGAGCGCAAGCGTCTGCGCAAGGCCCACGGACTGACGATCGACGAGATCGCCACCGCGCTGCAGGTGCGCCGGGCCACGGTCAGCGGCTGGGAGGCCGGCAAGACCGAACCCCGCCCGCCGGAGCGTGACGCGTACGCACGCCTCCTCGACGGACTCTCCAAGCTGTACCCCGCCCCGGCCGACGCCGGCGCCCAGGGCGAGGACACGGCGATGCCCGAGACGCCCACCGCCCCGGCAACCCCGGCGCCGAAGGCGCGGCCCCTGTCCACGGGCCAGGGGCCCGAAGCCGTAGCCATGACCACGGCTGAGAACACCACCCGGCCCCGTCCGGCCGCGGCACCGCACACCCCCGGGCCGTCGTCGACGTCACGGCGCCCGGACGCGCGGAAGGCGGCCCCGGCCGGCCCCCCTGCGGGCGGCGCCGATCCGCGCTTCGGGAACGGGCCGCTCGCGGTCGTCGACGTCGACACGGACGGGCAGGTGTTGGCGTACTGCACCGGCGGTCTGGTCCTGGAGGTGCCCGCCAGGTCTCTGCCGGCCCTGGTGGACTGGACCCTCAAGGAAGCGAAGCTCGGGCAGCCGAGGCTGTCCGGTCCGGGCAAGGACGCCGACCCGCTGCTCGTGCTCACCGAGGCCGCGCTCAAGCGCTACGGCCTCCCCGTCGCCCTCACCGACGAGGAGCGGCTCGCCGGGCGGATCCCGGAGGGCCACAAGGCCGTCAAGCAGCTCGCGCGCGCGGAGTGGAAGCTGACGAAGCGCGGCTTCGGGCCGTGGGCGCGGATCTACCGCCCCGCGCAGGGCGCGGAACGCAACTGCGTCCAGCTGTGCATCCCGTCCTGGCACGCCCTCGACCCCCGCCACTGGGGCCACGCCGCACAGCTCCCGCCGGCGGACCTCGCCCGGACCCTGGGCGTGTACGCCTCCCGCGTGATGACGCCGCGCGGCTCCACCGCCGTCACCGGCCTGGAGCTGATGACCGCGCTGCACCCGCCGACCCGCGCCTCCGAACCCGACGCGACGGGCAAGCGGCACTCCGAGCACAACCCCGGCTCGCTGGGCAAGGACCCGGTGGACTGCGCCCCGTGCGAGGCCCCCGACGGACACCCCCTCCTGGCGGACCTGCCGCGCTTCCACGTCCGCGGCCCCGGCGAGAAGCTGTTCGAGGAGGCGTACGACTGGGCGCGGCCCATGACCGACGACGAATGCACCCTGCGGCACCTGGTCGGCATCGACGTGAACATGGCCTTCGCCGCCGGCGCCAACGGCCTGGTCGTCGGCCTCGGCGCGCCGGAACACGTCAAGGCGCCGGTGTTCGACGCGAAGCTGCCCGGGTCGTGGCTGGTGGACCTGTCCCACGTCGACCTGTCGAGGGTGAAGGTCGGCAAGGACAAGTGGGCGGAGCTGGACGCGAGTCTGCTGCCCTCCCCGTTCACGCCGAAGGGCGAACGCCCCGAGGGCCCGGCCTGGTACGCCACACCCACCGTCGCGTACGCGACGGAGCTCGGCTACGAGGTGCGTCCGATCGAGGCGTACGTCCGCCACGACAACGGCCGCTACCTGGACGACTGGTACAACAGGCTGCGCGGCGCCTACTTGGCGACGATGGCCGATCTCGGCGTACACGCGGACATGGAGCCGGCCGACTTCCTGACGGCCATGAACGACTACAAGGAGCGCGACCCGCAGCTGACGATCGTCGTCTCGGCGATCAAGGCGACGGTCAAGGGCGGCCTGGGCAAACTGCGCGAACGACCCCGCGGCGAGGGCTGGCGGCCGGGCCGGCCGTGGCGGGCCCTCGCCCGGCCGACATGGCGGCCGGACATCCGCGCGGCCGTCATCTCCCGCACCCGGATCAACCTCCACCGCAAGATCGTCAAGCATGCGGCGTTCACCGGCCAGTACCCGGTCGCGATCCTCTCCGACTGTGTCGTGTACGCGGCCGGCGGCACCAGCCCGCTGGACTTCCTGCCCTACCGGGACGGCAGGCCGCTGCCCGGCGGCTTCAAGCTCGGCGTCAACCCGGGCCTGGTCAAGCACGAGGGCACCCAGAGCGTCCTGTGGGGTGAGGAGGTCCGCGAGCGGTTCGACGCCCCGGAGCTCAACCTCGCCCGCTACATCAAGGACGGCACCGTCACCGGCATCGACAACGGCGAGTAGGAGAAGGCGACGATGACCCTGTTCGGGGACGGCCTGGACGCCGCGGTGCGGAAATCGTTCACCCGCCCGGCGCCCAAAAGCGCGCCCGCGCAGATGCGGTACCTGGTCAGGCAGCTCAAAGGCACCCGTGCGGTCGCCCAGATGCTGCGCATCTCCCAGCGCACCGTCGAACGGTACGTGAAGGGCCAGATCAAGAAACCCCGCCCGGACCTGGCCGCCCGTCTGGAACACGAGGTGAAGAAGCGCTGGCAGCCGCAGATCCGCGCCAGGGCACGGCGGAAGGCGGCGACGACCGACGGCATCGTCATCGACACCCGTGCCCGGATCGGCTACACCGCGCCGATCGGCTCGACGGACGAGGACAGGCTCCGTCACCTGACCGTCGCACTGCCGCCACGGTACGCCGCCCGCCTCTTCGACGCCCAGCAGACCGGCGCCGGCGACCAGCAGTTGCGGGAGATCGTCGCCGAGGCGCTCAAGGAGGTGTACTTCCAGGACAGCGGCCGCCGCGCCGGCCAACTGGAAGAAGTCCGCTTCACGGACATCGAGCACCTGGAGTTCGACTTGTAGCCTCCGCGCCGGAGAGTCACGGACCTCGTCTGCGACTGAGCCGAAGCACGAGAGACGGAACCCAGGCGGGCGCGCTGTCACCAGGGCCGCTGGACGGGGCGCGCCGGGCCGGTCATCGGGGCCCGCGGCGCATCGCCTAGGTCGTCTTCACGCCACGGCCTCAGCGGCTCACGGCGGTCGCCCGCTCCGCACACGGCAGTTCCTCGGGATCGCGTACGTGATAGGCGCCGGTGACACGGCCGTTCTCGACCCGCGCCGGCACCGGCTTGCCCACCGGTGTCCGTACCAGGGCGCAGACCGTAGCCGCGGTGCCGCAGCGCCTCCACGTCGGCCTGCGGACACGCGCCCTGGCCCACGGCCAGGTCCGTACCCTGTTCAGGGAACTGCGGGAGCAGTCCGCGTACATCGGCACGTCGGTCGTGGTTGTCGCCGGGCGGTGTGAGGGCTCGCGTCAGTGAGAGCCCGTGCCGGCCACGTGTGCGCCCCGGTCGACCACCGCGAGCGCCACACGGTCGAGTGCGGGATCAGCCGCCTCAAGAGGTATCGCGCCCTCGCGCCGCGCTACGACAGGCCGGCGGCCCACTACGGGGCGACTGTCCTCATCGCGGCCGTCGACGAGTGGCTGTGACCGACGGCAGTCATCCGACGGGGTCCACGTTCCACGTCTCGGGCAAATCGTTGCCGCAGAAGACACAGACGAAGTCGCCCTCGCGCACGACGTTGTGCTCCTGGCAGCCGGGACAGCGCCGGAAGACCACTTCGTGCGTGAAGCCGGATGGACGCTCGAGCCCTATGCCGTCCAGAGCATGGGCGACCGCCGACCAGGAGCTGACGTCCGGGCAGTACCCGGTTGACTGGTTGCTGACGTGGGCGGCGGCCCAGCGGCCCGCCTCGCGGATGAAGCTGATCTCTCCGGCGCTCAGAACCATCTCCCCACCGGCACAGGCCACATGTTCGCTTCGTCGCGGCGCCAGCCGAAGCACGCCGTCCATGCCGACCACGAACGTGAACGGTTCGACCAGCTCCGCTGTCGATCGCTCGGCAACCCAACTGCTGAAGCCGGCCGCCGAGTCGATCCGGCAGCCGCCGCTGCCGGGCCGGACCGCGGCCTTCAGCCCGGCCGGCCCGACATACCGGTAACCCCGCCCCTGCACGCTCACATGAGCCAACCTAGAACACTTCCGGCACACGCCCCCAGTCCCCATGTGCGCAGGCCGGACATTGCGATCAAGGTGATGAGCGACGCCACCGACCGTTTTCGGACCGCCCGTGTCCAGCGAGCCGAGCACGTCCAGACGCGCATGGCCGGCGCCTGTCCGCTGAGCTCACAACTGATCCACCCGGACAGAGAGGCGAACGCGGTTGTCGGCGCCAGTGCACGTTCTTGTTCTCTCCCCGGCCGGGGAACCCGGCAACGGGCGTGCAGAGCGGCAAGTCCGACCTCTTCCGCGACAATTCGATCGCGTCACGGCTCGATGTCCGCTACACAGGCGCGGTGACCGACTCCTACCTCCTCCGCCCCGTCACCGACGATGAGTTCGCTGTATGGGCCCGCATGATCGCCAACACCTACGGCAGTGACCGGTCCGATGAGGAACTCGCCCGTGAACGCGCCGCCATCGAACTGGACCGCACGATCGCCGCGTTCGACGGCGGCATGCCAGTGGGAGGCACCGCGATCTACACCCGGTCCCTCACCGTCCCCGGCGCCGGTCTTCCGGTCGCGGGTGTCACCTGGGTCGGCGTGGCCCCCACCCACCGGCGACGCGGCATCCTCACCTCGCTGACACGCAGGCAACTGACCGACCTGCACGAGTCCGGCGGCGAGTCGATCGCCGTACTGCGTCCCTCGGAGGCGGCGATCTACGGCCGCTTCGGCTACGGCCCGGCCACCCGCGGGAACCGGCTCCGGTGCGAGAAGAGGTCCATGTCCTTCCGCCCCGGAACCGACTTCGGCGGCGGAGGCATCCAACTCCTGGACCGCCACACGGCCCGCCCTGTGATCGAGAAGGTCTACGACCGTGTCCGCGAGGACTCGATCGCCTGGCCCGGCCGGGCCGAGCGGGCCTGGAACAGCCGACTGGCCGATGAGCCACGCTCACGCGGCGGCGCGACCTCGCTGCGGTACGCCGTGCACCGCGACCCCGGTGGCGACGCCACCGGATACGCGCTGTACCGGATCAACGACACGAGCGACGCTGCCGGCAACGACACCAGCGCGGTACAGATCGTGGAACTGGCGGCCGCCACCCAGCACGCCTACGCCACGCTGTGGCGTTTCCTCGCCGGGATCGACCTGGTGCCGTGGATCGAGTACGAGGCCGCCGTGGACGAGCCGCTGCCGCACCTGCTGACCGAACCCCGGGCGGTCCGCTCGACCGTGGTCGACCGGCTGTGGGTGCGACTGGTCGACGTCGGCCGGGCCCTGGCAGCACGCCGCTACTCCACCCCGCTGGACGTGGTCCTGGACGTCCAGGACGACTTCTGCCCCTGGAACACCGGGCGCTACCGGTTGCAGACCGAAGGGGACGCGGTCGTCTGCGAGCGTACGAAGGCCCCCGCCGACCTCCGGCTCACCGCAGCCGAGCTCGGGGCGGCCTTCCTCGGCGGCACCACGCTCGCCTCCCTCGCGGCAGCGGGCCTGGTCCGGGAAGTGCGACCCGGCGCGCTGGCCCGCACCACACGCGCCTTCCGCGCCGACCGCGAGCCCTTCTACCCCGGTGGCTGGGCGTTCCCCGCCTACTGAACGCGCCCACAAGCGGGACGACAACTTCGTCCACACGAGGCTCGCCATCGCGCTCGCCCCACTGTGCGGCAACATCACCGAGACCGGCATCGCTCGTACGGGGTGCCGGGGTCCGACCGTACGAGGTGATGCACGTTCACTTGTACGTCGACGGCGCGTCGTACGGGGCCGGAAGCTCCCGTCCCAGGCGTGCGAGTGGGGACAACGCCATGATCACGGGGGACAGCATCATGCCCGCGGCCGTCACCAGGAGGCTGGTGCGCAGCCCCCACTCCTGCGCGAGGAATCCACCGGTGAGCGAGCCCAGCGGGGCCAGCCCCATGCCGACGAACGTGATCGTCGCGGCCACACTGGCGTCGAGCGCCAGGACGGCGAAGAGCGGCAGGACCACCAGACTTACGTGTTCACCGAGTTGGGAGGCGGTCTGCCCCATCCAGAGCCTGCGGAAGTCGGCGTCCCGCCACAGGCTTGACGGAACGGGTCGACCGGAATCGGATACGACGGAGAAAGCGGACGGCACGGTAATCCCTTGGGTTGCCGACAACGAGGCCCGCCACCGGGCACACGAAAGGCACACCGGCGGTTCAGGCAGGGGAAGGCTCGCTGTGCCGCAACATCAGGGGCAGCACGCGATGACAGGCCGCTCACGGCCGACGACGTCAACGCGCGCTCGGAAAACCGACCATGTCTCAGCTCCTCGTGGATGACTCGCCGCGCCCGAACCCTAGCCGTCGACGACCCGCCGCGAAAGGCGATTTCGCTCCCCCTCCCCGCGCCGACAGATCAATGCGCCCCCGGCTGCGACGGGGCAGCCGGGGTGGAAGACCACCAGCGTTCGACCGCGACACTTACAGACGGCGGAACGCCGTCGAGCGGTGCGTCAACCGCCTGAAGCAGTGGCGCGGCATATCGCGGACATCTTCGCTCTGGCCCGCTGTTCAGAGACAGCCGGCAACATTCCCACCATGAACGCCATTCGTGCCGCCCCACTGCGCCCGCTCGGCGTCACCGGCCGGCCTGCTACCCCTGCAACCAGCCCGTCAACGACGACCGGCGCCGACGCCGCGCCCAAGTGGAAAGCCGCTCCGTGGAGTCAAAACATGAGCAACGGCGTTCAAATTTTCGCGACGCTCCGTTGCACCACCTCTAAGATCACTCGGAACGGCAGGTCGGCGGGGGCGGGACGGGCATGGACGACGACATCGGAAGCGGTGGGACGGCAGCGGTCCGCCTGATCCGGGGAACGCCCCTCACCGAGGCTGTGGACACCGCTGACCCCCGGGCTTGGACCGCGTTCGACGTGGGCGTCCGCCAGATCCTCCGCTACGGGCACGCGCTGCTGCCGGACGGGGACCGGACCGCGGTGCTGCGCTCCGGCACGGCCGACGCCGCCGCACCGCGTACGGAGGCATCTCCCCGGCAACCGGCAACCGACCGGTCCGGCCGCCTCCGCCGCTGGGCCACCGCCCGCTTCCGCCGCCCGGCCGGGAGCCCGGGGCAGGATGCGCGGGCCCGGCTCGCTCTCGCGCTGTGCCATCCGGACGGACGGGTACGCGAGGCCGCTCTGGACGGGACCGCAGAACATCCCGTGCTCCTGCCGCTGCTCGTCATACGCACCGGTGACTGGGCCACGCCCGTGCGGGAGCGGGCCCGGCGATTGCTGGGCGAGAGGCTCGACGTGGAGGCCGCGGTCGCCCTCGCGCCGCTGATCCTGCGGGTCGGCCGGCGCGAGCGGGGCGCCTTCGGACTCGAACTGCTCGACAGCGTGCTCCGCCGGGCACCACGCGAGCGGCTGCTGCCCCTGCACACCCACACCGGCCGCACCGTACGCCGGTTCGCCTTCCGGCTGGCCATTGAGGAGGGGCTCCTCTCTCCCGGCGAGCTGGCCCGCCGCGCCGCCTGGGACGACGACGCGGTCGTCCAAGGCCTGTGCGCCGACGCCGCCCTGGCCGCCATGACGGATGGGGACGACTGGGACGAGGTGCTGGAACCGCTACTGGACGCGCGCAGTCCCCGGGCGCGGTCGGCCGGGGTCACCGCGCTGCGACGGGCGGGACGACCCGAGCGGGCGGTGGAGTTCCTCATCGACCGGTCCGCGCTGGTGCGGGCCTGTGCGCGGTATGTCGTACGCCGGCACGGGACGGATCCGCTGCCCTGGTACCGGGAGCGATGCGCGGACCCAGCCGACCCGACGGTGCCGCCCGGTGCGGTGATCGGGCTGGCGGAGTGCGGGGAGCGCGTGGACGCGGAGCTGCTGTGGCCACTGCTCGCCCACCCGGCACCGGTGGTGCGGGCACGGGTGGTGGCCGGGCTGCGCACGCTGGACGCGACCGACGTCGCACGGCTGCTGCCGCTGCTCGACGACCCGGCACCCGGTGTCGTGCGGGAGACGACCGCCGCGCTGCTCCCGTTCGCCGGGACACTGCCCAGCGGGCTGCTGACAGCACACCTCAGCATCGAGCGGCCCCGGCCGGTCCGGGTCGCCGCGTTCCGGCTGCTCGACGCACGCGGTGGGGTCGTGGGACTGCGGGCCGCGGTCGCCCTGCTGGACGATCCGGACGACAAACTGCGCGCGTGGGCCGGACAGTCGGTGCAGTGCTGGCACCCGGGAGCGGACACCCCACGCGGAGACGCGGAAGTGGGCGAACTGCTGAACCGGGCCCGCCATCTCTTCAGCGACTACGTCCTTCAACGGCGCAAGTGGGAGGCGGGACTGTCCGGCTGACGCGGTGCCGGACACCCTGTGGCTCCAGGGCGCCCGGCACCGGCCCGAGCCTCAACGGTCGTAGTGCATGAACGCGCGCACCATGTAGCACGTGATGACGGATCCGGACCGTCCCCGGCGACGCGGGCCGGTGCACTCGCTCCACCGCTGCTCCGGGCTGACTGTGCCTGGGGCCGATGATGTGCGCGGCGACCCGGGTGTTGGCTTCCTCGCCTCGGCGAGTGCGCGGTAGACGGAGGCGACCGACGGGTGCTGTCCGGCGTTCTTCCCGGTCTTGACCGTCAGCTTCTTGACGACCTCGGGGACGGGGACGCCGCGGTCCTTCGGCGTACGGGCACCGCCCGTGCCCGCCCGGGACCCCGCCCGCCACCGGCGCCGCCGCCGGGAATCGCCGGTCTCCAAGCGTGACCATGACCGCCGTAGGCTTCGTCAACCACTATGCCGCGTGGTGGCATTGGTCATACAGCGATCGTTACTGGGCCTGTTCGAGCGGGGCGCGGTACGCAGGCTACGGTCCGGCTCGACCGCTGAGCCGCCACTCCGGACGACCCCCGCCGCGACAGACAGTCGTACCGGCATCGTCGCGGGGGACGACGTGCCACTGGGCGGCGGCAAGCCGCGCGCTACTCGCGGCGCTGGTCCTGGAGCACGGCCATGTGATCCCCGCCGAGCGCTGATCCAGACGTACGTGTCGACCCTGTGCAGGCCCTTCTCCGGCGCCGGCTGTCCTGAGGTGATCGCGCTGTGGCGGGGCCCCGCGTTCTCCGGCCTGGAAGGGGCGCTGCCGGCAAGGGAGGCCGGACGGCTCGACGAACTGCGCGTCACGGCTCTGGAGGAGCGCTCCGCCGTCGTGTCGTGGAGCGGCCCGGTGGGAGCCTCGTACAGGAATTCTTGAAGCAGCAGCGCGCGGGTGTGCAGCCGGTCGAGGCGTCGTCCGGCTCTGCGGATGCCGGCTGCGCCGTCCGCGGGGAGATCTGACGTGGCCTGCTGTGCATCACGAAGACGGCTGTGGAATGCCGCCCTCAGGCGCCTCAGGGTTCCGTAGGACGTCGTGGGCACCGGACACAAGCGCGTGAGGGCGGCTGCCGTGAAGGCGATGGCCGACGCCCGGTCGGTCGCGGGAGTCGGTGGGGCCGGATCCTGGCGAACTGGGACAGGGAATAGGCCATGAGGGCGAAGGTTCCCATCTGCAAGGCCTTGGGGACAAGCGGGGGCGTCGGTTTACCGGGGCGAAGGGGCGACCTGGCGGGTTACGTGCTGCCTCGCCCTTGGGGTCAGTCTGGTCCGGCGGGTGGCGCGCGGTATGCGTCACGTGCCTGCTTCCGTGGCCGGGCGTGTCCCTATTCCTGGTGGGCCGCCGTCGCGGGGGTCCCCTCGATGAGGTCACGCAGCTGGGAACGGGCGGTGACGCCCAGCTTGGGGAAGCTGCGGTAGAGGTGCGAGCCGACGGTGCGCGGGGAGAGGAAGAGCTTCTCGCCGATCTCCCGGTTGGTCAGCCCGCGGGCGGCGAGCCGGACGATCTGCTGCTGTTGCGGGGAGAGTTCGGCGAGCGCGTCGGGGGCCGCATCCGTGACGTCGAGGCCGGCGGCACGCGATTCGGCCCGGGCACGCTCGATCCACGGGCGCGCGCTCAGGCGACGGAAGGTCTCCAGGGCTTCGGTGAGCGGCCCACGCGCCTCTGCGATGCGCCGACGGCGCCGCAGCCACTCGGCGAGGTCGAGCAGGGTCTGTGCGCGTTCGAAGGGCCAGTACTCCAGCACCGGATCCGCCAGGGCCGCCCGGAAGTGCGCTTCGGCGTCCTCGGGGCCCGCCAGGAGGCCACGGGCTCGGCTGATCAGCGCACGCAGACGAGGTGAAGCGTTGTCCGCCAGCGCGGATGCCGAGCGTTCGACGATCAGGGCAGCCTCCTCGTGGCGGCCGCAGCGCACAGCGGCGGCCGTCAGATCCGCGAGGGCCGGGTAGGAGGCGTGGTAGTGCACGGGTGCGCCGTCCGTCGTGAAGACCAGGCGGAGTCGGCCGTACGCGCTCTCGTAGGCGCCTTCCGCGGCTGCCGCGGCACCGAGCGCGCGATGGGCGTAGACGGCGACCGAGCGGCTTTCCAGCGGATCGATCAGAGCGAGCGCCTCCTCGGCCCGGGTTCGGGCCGAGGACGCATCGCCCTGGAAGGCCGACAGGGTGGCGTCCACGGTGACCGCACAGGCCACGGCGTGGTCGAGACCGGCCGCCCGGCCGACCGCGATGGTGCGGGCGCAGGCCTGACGGGCCTGCTCCCACCGTCCTCGCTCCACATAGGCCCAGGCGACCGCGCCGCCCAGCCCCTCGGGCAGCGCTCCCTGCAGTTCCCAGAGGTCGAAGGCCTCGTCGAAGGCACGGACGGCCTGCACGATCTCGTCCAGGAGCCACGCCATGATCCCGACGGCGGTGAGCCGCTCCGGCCGGTCCTCCGCCTCGGCAGCCGACTGCGGCAGCAGGGAGACGAGTCGGGCCCGGTCGTCGAAGGGGTCCGACACGGCCCTCACCCAGGTGCGCAAGCCTGGGTGTGAGGCGTTCCCGGGAAGGCGCCGCAGGATGTCCTGGATGCGGTGGCGCTGGGTGTCCTCTCCACAGTAGAAGCGGACCACCGCGGCGCCGGCCACGAGGTCCAGCCCGGCCGCGGGCTGGGAGACCGCCAACTTCGCGGCCGCGTCGGCCAGTCGGGAGAAGACCACGGTGTGGCGCACGGTCAGGACCGCCAGCCGTCCGGCCTGCACGGCGGCGGAGGCCAGCAGGGCCGCGTCATCCGTGCGCATGCGTGCCGCGGCGACCAGTTCCTCGACCCAGGCGAGGTCTCCGGTGAACACGGCCGCCGCGGCGGCTTCGACCAGCAGCCGGGCACTGTCCTCGCGCTGCGGTGCGAGTTCCGCGGCGCGCTGCAGGGCCCGGGCCGCCGCTGCGTGGCCGCCGCGGCGGCGGGCCCGGCCGGCGGTCCGCTCCAGCTCCGCCGACACGGCCGCGTCCGGGTGCGGGCAGGCGGCGGCAAGGTGCCAGGCACGCCGGTCCGGTTCGTCCCGCAGCATCTCGGCGAGCGCGAGGTGAGCCGCGCGCTGGGCGTCCAAGGACGCGGCGTGATACACGGCGGACCTGACCAGTGGGTGGCGGAAGCGGACATGCCGACCGGTCCGCCGGACCAGCCCGGCCTGCCCGGCCGGCAGCCAGGCCGGGTCCTCGGCGCGCGGCAGCCCCGCCGAGCCGGCGATCACGGAGTCGGCGCTGTCCATGGCGGCCAGGAGCAGCAGAGCCCGCGTGGTGGAGGCGGGGAGACTGTTCAGACGAGCGGCGAAGATCCGCTCCAGGTGATCGGTGAGCGGAAGCGGACCCGCGGACGGCAGCCCCGCGGCCGTCCGTTGTGCCGAGGCCGCCCTCGTCAGTTCCACCAGCGCCAGCGGGTTGCCGCCTGCCTGGTCGAGGATCCGCGTCCTGGTGTGCCCGGTGGGGCTCTTCGGCTGCAGGTCCAGCAGCTGATGGGCCGCGGCGTTGTCGAGCGGTCCCAGGGTGAGCATCGGCACGTGACGGTCGAATCCCGGAAGGTGATCACCGTCACGAGCCCCGATCAGCATCCTGACCGGTTCCCCTTCCAACCGTCTGGCGGCGAAGGACAGCGCGTCCAGGGAAGCACGATCGAACCAGTGCGCGTCATCCAGCACCACGAGCAGGGGATGGTGGTCGCCCAGGCCTGACAACAGGCTCAGGACGGCGACCCCGACCAGCATGAGATCGGGTCCCGACGTGGCCGGCCCCGTGCCGAAGGCGTCCCGCAGCGCAGCGCGCTGCCTGCCCGGGAGTCCGTCCACCTCGGCCAGGACCGGCCGCAGCAGCTGATGCAGTCCGGAGAACGCCAGGCTCGACTCCGACTCGCTTCCCTCGGCACGCAGTACACGGGCACCGCCGGCTTCAGCCCGGCGCACCGCGTGCTCCAGCAGCGTGCTCTTCCCCGTGCCCGCATCACCGACCAGCATCAGCACCCTGTCGGCCGGCACCGAGTCCGCCGCACGAAAGAGGCGTGCCCGTACCGCGTCCCGGCCGACGATCAGCTCCCCCGGATCCGGCTCCGGGCCCATGACCGCACCGCGGTCGCCTGTGTGCTCGTCCACGGAGTCTCCCGGAGTTGCGGCTTTCGATCGAAGTCGCCTTGACCTGGCCCGACCAGGCTACAAGCGGCCGGGCCAGTGCCCGGGCCGTGCGCACAGGTGCAGTCACGTTACGGATACCGCGCGCGCCGAGGCCGCTCGTACGGTTCCGGGAAAGCCTCCACATTCCCAAGGACGCCCCATGGACCACATCACGCTCGGCAACGTCACCATCACGCGGGTATGGGAGTACTTCGGTTCCGTCGAAATGACGCCCGACACCTTCTTCCCCGGAAGTCCGGAGGAAGTGTGGAACGACGGAGCCTCCTGGCTGACCCCGCATTTCCTCGATTCCGAGAACAATGTCGTCAATTCCGCGATCCAGACCTGGCTGCTGCGCAGCGAAGGCAGGACCATCCTCGTCGACACCGGCGTGGGCAACCACAAGGACCGCCCGTACGCGCCGGTCTGGAACCGCCTCGAAACAGGCTTCCTGGCCAGTCTCGCGCGCGCCGGCGTCGAGCCCGAGGACGTGGACATCGTGATCAACACACATCTCCACATCGATCACGTCGGCTGGAACACGTACCTGAACGGCCGGCAGTGGGTACCCACTTTTCCCAACGCCACCTATCTGATGCCGAAGGACGACTTCGACTTCTGGAATCCCGAGAACGACCACAAGCCACTGCTCGGCCGCGGCAACCAGAATGTCTTCGAGGACAGCGTGGCCCCGGTGCACCAGGCCGGCCAGACGCTGCTGTGGGAAAACAGCCACCGGATCGACGCCGGCCTCCGCCTCGACCCGGCTCCCGGACACACTCCCGGTTCCTCCGTGCTGACCCTCACCTCCGGGACGGACCGCGCGGTATTCGTCGGCGACATGCTGCACAGCCCCGTGCAGATCCTCGAGCCGGACTCCAACAGCTGCTTCTGCGAGGACCCCGCGGGCGCCCGCGCCACCCGCCGCAAGGTGCTGGGCTGGGCGGCCGACAACAACGCCCTGGTGATCCCCGCGCATCTGGGCGGCCACGGCGCCGCCGAAGTGACACGTGAGGGAGACAAGTTCGCCATCAAGGGCTGGGCCCCCTTCGCCCCGTACACCGAGCAGGCCTGAAGCCCGCGGAAAGACACGAGACATGAGCCACCACCCCGACGTCATCGTGACCACGGCGCAGGGAGCCGTCCGCGGCCTGCGCCAGGGCGACACAGCCGTTTTCCTCGACATCCCCTACGCCGCCCCGCCCCGCGGCGCCGGCCGGTTCGCGCCGCCCCAGCCACACGAGCCGTGGGACGGCGTACGGGACGCCACCGCGCCGGGACCCAACGCTCCGCAGTCCGAGCGCAAGCTCGGCAGCATCGACATGTCCCCCTACTTCGGCACCGGTTGGAGCCGCGGCGAGGACTACCTCACCGCCAACGTCTGGACGCCCGCCGCCGCGAACGGCGGTCTGCCCGTCATGGTGTTCGTCCACGGCGGCGGATTCGTCGCCGGATCGACGCGGTCCGCGCTGTACGACGGCTCCGCCTTCGCCCGCGACGGCGTCGTCCTCGTCACCCTCAACTACCGGCTCGGCATCGCCGGATTCCTCGACCTCCCCGGCGCGCCCGCCAACCGCGGCCTGCTCGACGTCGTCGCCGCGCTGCGCTGGGTGCGGGAGAACGTCGCCGCCTTCGGCGGTGACCCGCACAACGTCACCCTCTTCGGCCAGTCGGCCGGGGCGACCGTCGTCGGCGGCGTCCTCGCCGCCCCGGAAGCCGCGGGCCTCTTCCGCCGGGCGATCGTCCAGAGCGGCAGCGGCCTGGGGGCGTTCACCACCGAGCAGGCTGCCCGCGTCACCCGGGCAGCGGCCGAGGCCCTGGGCATCGAGCCTCATGCCGACGCCTTCGCGGAGATCCCCGACGAGCGCCTGGTCGAGGCCGCATCCGGGCTCGCGGGCATCGACCTGCGGACCGGGACGCACCACGATCCGCTGATCGGACTCAGCCCCTTCAGCCTGGTCCTCGACACACAGCCCGCCGAATCCGTGGCCGCAGGCCTGAGCGCCGATGTCGACCTGCTCATCGGGACCAACACCGAGGAAGGACACCTCTATCTGGTCCCGGTGGGCAAGTACGCCACCTCGACCACCGGTGACGTCGACGATGCGGCGGCGCGTTCGCACCCGGAACCGGCGCGACTCGTCGAGACGTACCAAAAGACACGCCCCGAGGCGTCCTCCGGCGAGCTGCGCTCCGCCATCATGGGCGACGCGCTGTTCGGCGCAGGCAGCTGGGCCTTGGCCGGTGCGCATGCCGCCCACCCCGAATCCGCCACCTACGCCTACGAGTTCGCCTGGCGCTCCCACGCCTTGGACGGAGAGCTCGGCGCCACCCACGCGGTCGAGCTGCCGTTCGTCTTCGATGTCGCCCACCTTCCGCAGCTGCACGGCCCCACCGCCCTGCTCGGCCCTGACAAGCCCCCCACGGACCTCGCCGCCCGTACGCACAGGACATGGGTCCGGTTCGCCAGGACCGGCGACCCCGGCTGGGACCCGTACGACGACGAGCGCCGGGCCACCATGCGCATCGACGCCGAATGGACCCAGGCCGACGACCCACGCGGCCAGGAACGACAGGCCTGGCGCTGACCCTCCGGCCGCCCTTCCCGAAGGACACACCATGACCGGAACCGTCATCACCACCGAGAACGCACCCGCCCCCGCAGCCCCGCTGTCCCAAGGCATCCGCAAGGGCCCCGTCCTGCAGGTCTCCGGGCAGCTCCCGCCGGGACTGCTCGTGGAGGTCGACGCCCTGGCGGTGCTGGACGACTGACGACGATGGCCGGTCGTACGACGAGGGCGTGCACCCGCCCGAGGGTTCCGCCGGCGCAACTGCTGGACGCCCTGTGTGCCTGGCCGGATCCGGCCCGAGCCGGAGACGACGCTCACCGCGGCAGTTCGGCTGTTCGTTCCGGGTGGGCCGCGGCGACGTGGCGCATGGCCGTCTGCTCGGCGATGCCGAACAGGCGCGTGAGCTCGAGGGGAACGGCGGTCTCGAACGTTTCGTCGAGGACCCGGTCCTGGCGTAGGCCCTCCAGCGCCAGACCTTCGGGGAGGACGCCTTGGAGCAGGTCGGCCCACCTGAAAACGGGCGGAGCGGCAGAGTCCTCCCTGGTACGGTGCGCCGATGCCAGCGATCAGGAAGTTCCAAGTCACCTTTGACTGCGCAGAGCCTGAGCGCCTCGCTCGTTTCTGGTGCGAGGTGTTGGGGTACGTCGTACCGCCGCCGCCGGAGGGGTTTGCCACGTGGGACGATTTCAAGCAGTCGCAGCCACCTGAGCAGCGGGATTCATGGTTCGCCTGCATTGACCCCACAGGTGCGGGCCCACGACTGTATTTCCAGCGCGTCCCCGAAGGGAAGGCTGCCAAGAACCGGGTGCATCTTGATGTGCGGGT
Organism: Streptomyces sp. CB02400; assembly: GCF_001905725.1. Classification (GTDB taxonomy): domain Bacteria; phylum Actinomycetota; class Actinomycetes; order Streptomycetales; family Streptomycetaceae; genus Streptomyces; species Streptomyces atrovirens. Next base: position 11,587 of record NZ_LIWB01000007.1, on the reverse strand, counting down.
CGCCACCGGACTCGTGGGTGAAGAGCGCCTCGCCGCACTCGAGGCCGAATGCGCACGACTGGTCCCGCTCGGCGCGGTACACGTGCGGACGCTGTATGACGGCGACGATGCGTGCATCCCGATGCAGGACATCGAGGGCAACGAGTTCTGTCTTGACTGAGCGTTCTCGAGCCGGAGAGGTGGGGACCACCTTCCTTTGACCTCTCCGGCCCTGTACCGAGCGGGAGTCACTCCGTGAGGGCGAGGCTGTGCAGACGGGCGATGCCGGGCATCGCGGTGTGAACGCGACCGCCTTTCAGACGGCAGTCGCGAAGGATCTTCCAGGCTTTCGTCCGTGCGAGAACGTGCTCGACGTGCAGAGCATCCAGACCTCCGCGAACGTGCACGCGGCCGACCAGGGGATCGACGCGGGCAAGGAAATCGCAGGCCGCGAGTGCCACCTCGGTGCCGACGTCCTCGGACTGCTCCCGGCCGGCTGGGTGACCGCCGCCGGCGTGCCCCGGCCGGGCCGTCGCCGCGCCACTCGGGCTCCCGAGTGCACATGGACCGCCCGCAGCGGGGGGAGGTCGGGCCAGATGTCGCGCCGGCGTCGTACCGCCTCGTGCATCGCCCCCGGTACCACGGCGTGTGCGACGGCCCGGTACACCGTGCGGGCGAGGCGGCCCGCGTGCCGGTCGCTCACCGGCCAGAGGGTGGCCACCACCTGCCGGAACCCGGCGATCTGGACGCCGAACCGAGGTGAATGGACTCGTCGACGAGCGTCGGTCCGGTGCGTGCGGTCTCGCAGGCGGACACGAAGGCCAGGTCGGCCCCGGTGAGATCGAGCGCGATCACATCGGCGACGGTGAGCGGCCGGTCGGGGTGGTTGTGCACCAGCAGGCGGCTGGTGGACGGGGCGGCGGGCGCACAGCCGGGCCGCCTCCGCCGGCCGTGGCACCGGCACGACGGCCAGGTCGACCGCGGTGACCGGGGACTCCACGGCGGCGAGCGCATCCCGGGAGCGCAGCGCGACGGGATCGTCCGCGATGCGGCGGACCATCTCCTCGAGGTCGTCGTCACCGGACACCGACCCTCCCGACACGAGCCGGGCCTCCACCGCTCCGGCGGGCGGCTCGGCGAGGGCCCGACGAGCAGGCGGCAAGTGAACCAAGACCGGCGAAGTATCTTCAAGTGGTGCGGAGCGGGCGGTACTTCTGCCACCCTCGTGCCATGACACGAAGCGACGTCTTCGCTCCCCACCCGCCCGCCGGGTCCACCGGGCCCGTCGCGGTGGTGGTCACGGCCCTCGGTGTGGAGAGCCGTGCGGTCGCCGAGCACTTCGCACCCGGCCGCCGCCCGTTGCACGAGGCCGACGGCACGGTGTACGAGATCGGCACCTTCGACGGAGACCACGGTCCCTGGACCGTGCCGCTGGTCGAGGCCGGGCAGGGCAACACCAGCGCCGGCATCGAAGTGGACCGGGCCGTACGGGTTTTCGGGCCCGACGTGGTGCTGTTCGTCGGCATCGCGGGGGGCGTCAAGGACGTCGCGCTGGGGGACGTCGTGGCAGCCGACTCCGTCTACGACTACGAGCGGGGCAAGGACACCGAGGACGGGTTCGTCCCGCGGATCAAGACCAAGTCGTCCTCGCACCGCCTGCTCCAGTACGCGCGGGCCACTGCGCGCCGGGAACAGTGGCAGGCCCGTGTCCGCCCCGCCCCGCCCGAGGGGACGCCGCCGCGCTCCCGGGTCGCACCGATCGCCGCGGGCGGCAAGGTCGTCGGCCACGACCGCTCCAGGACCGCGGAGCTGCTGCGCGCGCACTGCGGTGACGCGGTGGCGGTCGAGATGGAGGGCTACGGTTTCCTGCACGGGGCCTACCTCAACCCCCGGGCCGACGCGCTCGTCGTGCGCGGCGTCTCGGACTTGCTGGACGACAAGGGCGAAGAGAACGACCGCGCCGAACAGCCCCGTGCCGCACGGCACGCCGCGGCCTTCGCCTTCGAGTTGCTCGACGTACTGCGGTCGGCGGGACGCCGGCAGTGACCGGGGGCACCTCCCGGCGCACGGTCCTCCTGGCCGAACTCGGGACCCGTGTGGACCGCTGCGCGGACACCGGCGACCCCGCGGCCCTGCTCGACGAGGACACACCGGGCCTCGTGCGCGCACTGATCGGTGCGAGCCCCGATGTCACCCGCGACGCCGCCGTGACCCGCACCGCCGGCCTGGTGCACCTGGGCCGGTACCTGCACCTGCCGGACGGCCATGACCAGCTCGACCTGTGCCGGGCCCTGGCCCTGTTCCGGCCCTGGTACCGGGGACGGCCCGAACTGGTGCCGCGGCCCCTCGCGGAGTACTTCGACGAGTATCCCGAACTCCTCGACGACCATGCGCTGTTCACCGGCAGCCAGAGCGCGCGGCTGCTGGCGTACGCCGTGGCGACGGAGGACACCGCCGTCCTGGACGAAGCGGTCGAGGCGCTGCGGGAGACCCTGGACGCCCTGCCCGCAGAGCATCCTGAGCGAGCACCCCACCTGGCCAACCTCAGCGGCGCGCTGCGGCTGCGGCACCGACTCCTCGGCGACGCGGCCGCCCTCGACCAGGCCGTCGACAGCGCCCACCAGGCCCTCGCCCTCACCGTCCCGGACGACCCGTCCGCGCGGTCCAGGCGCACCGGGCTGAGTGCCGCGCTGCGGGCCCGGTTCGAAGAGAGCGGCAACCCGGCCGACCTGCGCGAGGCGATCGCCCTGGCACGCCGCGCCGACCCCGGCCCTGACGCGGCGGACGCCACGGACGACGAACCCGCCGCCGCTCTCCACCACCTCGGCAACGCCCTGCTGGCCGGGTACCGGCACACGGGCCGCGCCACGGACCTCGACGCAGCGGTCGACGCCCACGAACGGTCCGTCGCCGCTCTGCCCGCCGTCGACTCGACGGACCGCGCCTCCTACCTGGCCACCCTCGGCGGCAGCCTGCTGACCCGGTACCGCCGCGGGCACTCGGCCGACGACCTGCACGCGGCGCTGTCCGCCGCACGGCAGGCCGTCGAGGCCGCCGCGCCCGGCTCGCCCGATCACCGCATCGCGCTCGGCGTTCTCGGCGCGTCCCTCCTCGAACAGGGCGTGCGGACCGGTCGCCGCGACCTCCTCGACCAGGCCGTGGGCCGGCTGGAGAACGCCGTCGACGGCCCGCACCTGAGCCGCACGAGCCTCATCCAGCTCGGCCGCGCCCATCATCGGCGCGCGGAGCACACGGGAGACCGCCGGGACGCCGACCGCGCCGTCGACGTCCTGCGGCGCGCGGTGGAGGCGGCGACGGAGCCGGACGCCCGACGCGCCGAAGCACTCTCCGAACTGGCCGCCGCCCTGCGCGGCCGTTACGAGCGCACGGGACGGCGCGCCGACCTGGACACGGCCGACCGCTGCCTGACCGAGGCGCTCGCCGCCACACCCGAGGACCATCCGGACCGGGCCCGGCACCTTTCCCACCGTGCCGACGTACTGCGGCTGCGGGCCGGGGAGACCGGCGACCTGGCCGATCTCGACCGGGCCGTGGCAGACGCCAGGCAGGCGGTCGCGGACACCGCGCGGGGGGACGCCGGCCGGCCGAAGCGGCAGTCGACGCTCGCCCTGGCCCTGGAGACGCGGGCGATCCGCACCGGTTCGGACGACGATCTCGCCGAGGCCGTACGGACGGCCCGCGCCGTCGTCGCCGCGCTGCCCGCCGGTCACCCGGACCTCGCCCTGCACCAGGCGAACCTGGGCAGCGTGCTGCGCACCCGCACCGAACTCAACGGTGACCTGCGCAGCGCCGACGAGGCGGTCGACGCCTCGCGGGCCGCGCTCGCGACCCTGCAACCCGGCCACACCGACCGGGCCGGCCTGCTCAGCAACCTGGGGGCAGCGCTCGTCGGGCGGTTCCGGCACACCGGCATGCTCGACGACCTCACGGAAGCGGTCGGCCACCTGCGTGCCGCGCTCACCGTGCTCCCCGCCGACCACACCGAACAGGCGGCCGTGTCGATGAACCTCGCCTCGGCGCTGCTCACCCGCTACGAAACCGCCGGACGCCCCGCGGACCTCGACGACGCGGTGGACGCCGCCCGGGCCTCGGTCGCCCGTACCGCGCCGGACCACCCGGACCGGGCCGTGCGCTGGTCCACCCTCGGCCTGGCGCTGCTCACCCGCCACGAACACGCCGCAGGCGGCATCCGCATCACGGCTGCCGCCGGCAGCGGGACCGTCGACCCCACCGTCGCCATCGGCACCTCGGCCGAGACGGCCGAGACGGCCGATGCGGCCGATGCGGCCGATGCGGCCGAGACGGCTGATGCGGCTGAACAGTCCGAACAGGGTGCCACGGCCGACGCCACCACCGATCCGGCCGGCCCCGCCGACTCCACCGACGGCGACGAAGCCCTCCGGTACCTGCGGCAGGCGCTGGACGGGATGGCCGCAGACCATCCGGGCCGGGCCGGCCACTGGTCCAACCTCGGTCTCGCGCTGCTCGCCCGCTTCGAACACGACGGTACGCCCGCGTACCTGGACGAAGGCGTCCACGCGTGCCGCCAGGCCGTGGACGCCGTGCCCGAGGACCATCCCGACGCTCCGCTGTACCTGGTCAACCTGGCCGCCGCCCGGTGGACCCGGCACCTGCGGACCGGTTCGGCCGAGGATCTGCGGGCCGTCGAGGAGCTCGACCGGCGGGCCGCGCTGGTCCCGGCCGGACCTCCGACCGTGAGACTGGCGGCGGCCCGGCAGTGGGCGGCGGCCGCCGCCCGCGGCGATCGCTGGGAACCCGCGGCCGACGCCCACGCGACCGCCGTCGGACTGGTCGGCCTGGTCGCGCCTCCCGGCCACACCCGGGCCGACACGGAACAGGCGCTGCGCGGCCTGGTCGGCCTGGGCTCGGACGCGGCCGCGAGCTGCCTGCGCGCCGGCCGGACCAAGGACGCCCTGACCTTCTGGGAGCAGTCGGTCGACGTCCTGACGAGCCGTCTGCTCGACGCCCGGCTGGACGTCACCGGCCTGCGACGGGCCGCCCCGCGGCTGGCGAAGCGGTTCGAGGACCTCCGTGCCGCGCTGGACGCGGCGCCGCCGCCGGGCCCGTCGCGCCCGGAACCGCCGGAAGCCGCCGGGCGGCGAACCGACGCGCGGCGCGAGGCGGCCACGGCACTCACCGACGTCCTCGCCCGGATCCGTGCCCTCCCGGGCTTCCAGCGCTTCCAACTGCCGCCCACCGCCGCGGAACTCCTCGCCACGGCGGCGCACGGCCCCGTCGTCGTACTGACCGTCAGCGATCTGCGGTCCGACGCCCTGGTCCTCAACCCGGACGGCATCGACGTGGTGCCGCTGCCCGGGGTGACACCGGACGCCGTGCAGCGCCGGCTGGACACGGTCCTCACCTACGTCGACCCCGGGCGGCCCCGGCCCGACCACGCTCGCCGGCGGGAGGAGCGCGCGTCGTTCGAGGCGACCCTGGGATGGCTCTGGGACCGGGTCACCGGCCCGGTGCTGGACCGCTTCGAGCACGCCCCGGAGCGGTTGTGGTGGTGTCCGACGGGCCCGCTGTCACTGCTGCCCCTGCACGCCGCCGGCCACCACGGCACCCGCGGTGACGCCGACCCGCGCACCGTGCTCGACCGGGTCGTGTCCTCGTACACCCCGAATCTGCGTGCCCTGCGGCATGCTCGCCGCCCCCGGCCGGAGCGCGACGACGCGGCCCCGGCCCGGGCGCTCGGGGTGGCCATGCCCCGTACCCCGGGCGCCCGGGACCTGCCCGGCGCCGTGGCCGAGACGGACCTGCTGCGCACCCGCACGACCGCTGAGGTCACCGTCCTGGAGGGCGCGGAGGCGACCCGGGACCGTCTCCTCGCCGACCTGCCGTCGTTCGACTGGGTCCACCTCGCCTGCCACGCGTACGGAGACCTGGCGGCACCCTCCGACAGCCGGCTCCTCGTCCACGACCACCGCGCGGCCCCGCTCACCGTGGCGGAGATCGTCCGGCTCCGTCTCGACCGCGCGGAGTTCGCCTACCTGTCGGCCTGCGCGACAGCGCGCCGGGGGACGGCGTTGCCGGACGAGGCGATCCATCTCGCGGCGGCGTTCCAGCTCGCCGGTTTCTCGCACGTCGTCTCCACTCTCTGGCGGGTCGCCGACCGGCACGCGCTGCGGGTCGCCACCGAGGTGTACGACACCGTCGGCACCGGTGGCGCGGCAGGCGCACCGCATGCCCTGCACCGGGCGACCCACCGACTGCGGGACCGCTGGGAGGGGTTCCCGGAGGTATGGGCGGCGCACATCCACATGGGAGCCTGAGGAGCACCGGCGGGTGCCCCGACGGGCGAAAGGGACGGACCGAGCACGATGAAGGAGGGAAAGCAGTGAACCAGGGGATCGACCCCGCACTGGTCGAGGAGGCCAGGGAGGCGGTGAGCATGACGCTCCGCACGCGTCTCACCGTGTCCGACTGGGTGTCGTACGACGATGCCGTGGCGCGGCTGTCGGCGGCGCTGGACGACGGGAACGAGAGCGCGCTGCGCGAAGCCGTGCTCGACCTGGACGAGATGGCCTTCCGGGTCTCGCGGAAGCAGGGTGAGGAGCCTGACGCGGACGAGGAGGACGACCCGGAGGTGGAGGCGTCGGCCGCTCGCCGCGACGTCGGCAACGAACTCATCCACCGGATCGACACCGCTTACGCGGACGGCAGTTGACGGAGCCGGCCGGGGGTCTCGGCGCCCCGGCGCTGCTGACGCACGTCTTCGTCCCCGCGTCCGGTCCCGACGCCGAGCCGGCCTGGCAGGGGCTGCGCACCCTGTGGTGCCGGATCGTCGACCGGCTCGGCTACGACCGTCCCGTCCCAGCTCTCGGCCTGCCCACTGGGTTGCCGGACGGCATTCCGGCCCCCGTCGCCGGCTCGGGCGGTGTCGCCGCGATCGAGCGGACGGGCGACGGGGTCCGGCAGGCGCTCGTGTGGGCGGCACACGACGTGCTGCTGCTCACGCTGATGATGGCACCGAGGACCGACGAGCCGTGCGGCCGCGTCTGGGCCGGACTCGAACGGTGCAGAGAGGAACTCGGCGGTGTTCCCGAAGCGCTCGGGGAGGCGCGGCTGTTCCTGTCCGTCCATGACGCCGGCGCGCAGACGTCGGCGCTCGTCCGCGGCCACTTCCCCGGGCCGAGCGCGATCGGCTGCTGGAGGCCGGGCCGCACCAGCTCCGTTCCCCTCGCCACGACGACCGACCTCGGCGCGCTGCTGGTCTGGGAGCCGGGTCCGGTACTCGCCGACGGCCGCCCGCTGCGACGGCTCGCACTGACTGTGGCCGCCGCCCATGAGTCGCGGGCCGACGGGATCACCTGGACCACCTTCCGCGACGGCCGGCCGGCTCCGTTGACCCGGCACCTGCTGCACGCCGCCAAGGTCCGCCACCACCTGCGCCACTTCGACGACGGCCGGACGGAGCGCCACCTGCGGGACAGCACGGACACCGCTCTGGACGCCCTGGTCCGCGGGGCGAGTCCGCGCGGGGAACTCGTCGACCGGCTCAGGCGGCTCGACGAGTCCGCCGCCCACCGACGTGCGCGCCTGCGGCGCATGTGCAAAGCCAACGGCGAGATCACCGCCAACCTCCGCGCGGCGTTGCGCTGGATGCCGGACGGCGCAGGCCCCCTGGCGGACGACAGACGGCTCGCGGACTGGCTGACGGAGCGGCTGCGGCAGGAGATCTCGACGCTGGACGCGGCTCTGTCCCCGGTGCGCGAGATACTCGCGGCCGCGGAGCCGGGCCGGCTGGAGAGGACGCCCGCCGCGACCGCGGACCGGGGCTGCCGCAAGGCCGTGGTCCTCACCTCGTCGGGTGACGTCTACCGCGCCCTGCGCGACGCCCTCCACGAGCCCTTCGAACTGCGGGAGGTGCGCGGCACGCTGTACGAAACCGGCGTGCTGACCACGCACATGGGCACCTGGCAGGTGGCTCTCGTGCACATGGAGCCCGGCATGGCGTCGGCGGGGCTGGCGGCGGACCGGGCGGGCAGCGCCTTCGCACCCGAGGCCGTCGTCTTCGTGGGGCTCGGCGGCGGCCTGGGCGAGGCCCGGCCCGGTGACGTGGTCGTCGCCGACTGCGTCCTCGACTACCAGACGGTCAAGGAAACGGCGCAAGGGCCGCTGCCGGGAGGCAGGGCGCACCGGGTCACGCACCGGATGCTCCAGTACGCCCGCCATCTCGCCCGAGGCGACCGGTGGGACGGCCGGTCGCCGGACCAGGGCGCCCCGCGTGCCCTGGTCGGGCTGGTGGCCACCGGCCCCACGACCGTCGGCGACGACCGTTCCCAGACGGCCGCGCTGCTGGCCCGGGACGCGAGCGAGGCCCTGCTCGTCGATACCGAGGGGCACGGATTCCTGCACGGCGCCTACCTGAACTCACGGCTCGACGTACTGACCCTGCACGGGGTGACACACCGGGTGGGCGAGACCGCCGAGGACCCGCGCGCGAGCCTTCACGCCGCCGCGTTCGCGTTCGACCTTCTCGCTCTCATCCCGCGTACTCCGCCGCCGGACGACGCCCGGGCTCACCTCTCGGCGTAGCGCACGAACCGGACGCCCGGTCCCAGAACTGCGACGGCTTCCACGACCGACGCGGTGGGGAGGGAGTCCCTGCGTCTTTGGTCAAGGGGGTCGGATCGGTGCCGGGCGGGGTCCGGCAGTGTGGCTACCGTGAGTGTTGACGTGTCTGTTCGGGGGTCGGCTGGTGAGGCCGTGCGGCCGTGCGACTTCCGTGGTCACCCGGTCGTGATCGACCCGGTCGACGAGCGTGACCGCCCGGTGTGCGGCGGGGCAGCGCAAGGCCTGTGTGGTGCTTGTTCAGGGCGGTCTTCTTGTCGCAGCAGACCCGCGATGCCGGGTCGCTCAGGGCGGCGAACACGGAAAGAAAGAAGGAGGCAGGCCTGTTTGATCTGTTTGTTTCCCCTCCTGGAGGGCTGTTCGCCGCGGATCGACGAGCCCGAGTTCCGGATGGCCGGGGTGAGTCCTGCGCAGGCGGCGAGGTAGCCGGCTGCGGCCGGTCGCTGGTTCTTCACCTTGCGGTGGTGGACGATCGAGCTCTTGCCAGAAGCTCTGGTGACGGGGGCCGAGCCGGCGTATGCCCTGAGCGCCCGGCCGTCGACGAACCGGGACCGGTCGTCGCCGATCTCGGCCAGGACGCGGGCTCCGGTGAGTTCGCCCAGGCCTGGGAAGCCGGTGATGCTCTCAGCGTCTCCACCGGCTTCGGCGTCGGCTCGGCCGGGTGTGACGGGGGACAGGGGCTGGGTGTGGGTGTGGTGCGGGGGCGGCTGGTAGGTCCGCGGCGGAGTGACGTCGAGGGATCACTTGCCGTCGGCTCCGGTACCATCGGCGACATGTCTGGTGCTTCGTGCGCGGCTTGTGCCGCGGTGACGAGGACGCTCCGCTAGCGGCGGGGCGTTCATCTCACTTCTGTTGGACGTTCCGTCGCTCCGTGGTTGGACCGGAGCGGCACGTTCGTGCTGCTCGGAACTTCTTCTGGGCAACGGAGCATTCGGTGTTCTCAGGCATTCTCTCTTCGCGCGGGGACGGATCGTCCCCGGTGCGTGCGTGGTTGGTGCTGTGCTGCATGGCCATGCTGCAGTTCTTCATTGCGGTTGATGTGACCGTGGTCAACGTCGCCCTGCCCTCGATCGGCGCCGACTTCGGGGTCGACGGTCACGCACTGACGTGGGTCGTGGTCGGGTACACGATCACCGGCGGCGGGCTGCTGATGCTCGGTGGCCGACTTGGTGACGTGCTCGGCAGGCGCCGCATCCTCCTGCTCGGCACGACGCTCTTCGGTGCCGCGTCCTTGCTGGCCGGGCTCGCGCCGTCCTTCGCCGTGCTGGTGACGGCCCGGCTGCTGCAGGGTGCCGGAGAGGCGATCGCGCTTCCGGCGGCGATGGCGGTGATCGTGCTCATGTTCCCCGAGGGGCCGCGCAGGTCGCGGGCGCTGAGCGTGTGGGCGGCCGTCGCGAGCTGTGGCCTCGTCCTCGGGTTCGTGGTCTCCGGAATCATCACCGAGCTGCTCGGCTGGCGGTGGATCTTCCTGGTGTCCGTGCCGTTCATCCTGGCCGTGCTCGCCGCTGTGGCCGTTCTCGTGCCGAGTGAACGGCCCGCCGGACCCACACCGCTGGACCTTCCCGGTTCGCTCCTGCTGGTCGCGGCTCCGCTGCTGTTCACCCTCGGCGTCATCGAGGCAGGAGAGGCGGACAGCCCGTTGCCGTGGCTGCCACCGGTGGCGCTGATCGGGGCGGTGGCAGCCGGAGCCCTGTTCATCGGGGTCGAGCGCCGTTCACGGAACCCGCTCGTGCCGCTGCGGTTCTTCCGCAACCGGCCGCGCGTCCTGGCCAACCTCGCCACCGCTCTGCTGAGCGCGGCGCTGTCCACCTCGTTCCTGCTGTTCGCCTACTACCTGCAGGACCGGTGGGGCGCCGGCCCGCTCCGGGCCGGTCTGACGATGCTGCCCCTGGCGGTGTCCCTGATCGCGGCCTCGGTGCTGGTTCCCCGGCTGCTCGGACGGTGGGGTGTCCGGGCCTGTGTCCTGGCCGGGATCGGCTTCACCGTGCTGGCGATGGCCGCCATCGCTCTGGTCTCCTCCCTCGGGATCACCGGTTGGGCGATGATTCCGGCCATGACGCTCATCGCGGCCGGGATGGGGTTCGGGATCGTCGGGCTGCAGTACGTCGCGGTGACCGGCGTGACGGAGGAGGACGCCGGCATCGCCTCCGGCGTCCAGCGAGCCGCCGACCAACTGGGCGGTTCCACCGGGATCACGCTCTACGTCGGCATCGGGTTCGCTCCCACCCTGGACGGCGCCGACCCGTTCCTCGCCAGTAGCTTCCTGGCCGTCACCGGGCTCGCCGCGGCCGGGTGCGTCGCCTGGCGCATCTCCGTGCCCGCCGCGGTGACGGAGGAAACACTCGGGTGATCTTGGGCAGGGTTGTGCCCGTCCGGCGGTCCGGACGGGCACAACCCCGGAGACGACAGGTCCACGATCACCACCGGCCAAGCAGAAGGTCACGTGCTCGTCCTGTCTTCCTCCGTCACCGCTCCTCTGCGGGAGCAGTTCCACGTGCTGATCCAGCGCCGCCAGGTCGTTCATCCGCTGGGCTGTCATCGGTCCCGCGGCCGCCCGTCGCTTCGAGGTCTGGCCGGCCACCATCTCCGCCCCCGAACGCGGGATCCGTCGAGACGACGACCTCACTCACGTTTACCGAGACTGGCTCCACGCGGCCTGACCGTTCGACGCGAACACCTCACTCATGGACAGTGGCAGCCTGGAGCGCTCTGGCCAGGAAGGTCAGGTCCCCGCCTTCTGGGAGCCCCCTCCCTGCGTTCTGGTACCAGCCCGGCGAGGGTTGCGTCCTGGGAAGTGGTGTACGGGTTCCCACCTGATCCGGGCGTTTGGCCTGGCGTCGGAGTGAGGGCCCGGATATGAGAACGGCCACCGGCTGATCTTCGAGGTGTCGAAGCTCGAAGGAGATCAGCACGATGACCGCACCCGACAGTCTGCCCCTGCATGCCCTCGCCGAGGAGAACCTCGCCGCGGCGAGTCCTGACCTGCTGC
>NZ_LIWB01000006.1 GCF_001905725.1 Streptomyces sp. CB02400 | reverse complement strand
TCTGGCGTTGACTTTTGGCACGCTGTTGAGTTCTCAAGGAACGGACGCTTCCTTCGTACTCACCCTCGCGGGCTTTCCTCCGGGCGCTTCCCTTCGGTGTTTCCAACTCTACCAGTGTTCCTCCGGCCCTCTGACCACCGTCCTGCAGACATGCAGAAAGTGATCCAAAGTTAGGATCTGACAAGTTGGATTGCTGTCGAGTCAGGAGCGTTGGTTCGCGCCGCTCATCCCCGAGCAGGAGTACGACTCTACACGGGGTCGCGGACCACGTGCAAATCGATTAGGGTGTGTGGTCTAGACCTCTCGTCTAGACCACTGATCCGGACCTGTCCCCCGGAACCGGTACGTCATATGACATACGCTGCTGAACAGCGCGCCGGAGGCAGGCAGTGACGGCGGCGTACGTACAGATCTCCACGCCTGGGAGGCTTCCCATGACCACCGTGACGTCCCCGCTCGCAGGACGGGCCATCGGACTGGCGTCCGTGCCCGACCCGGTCTTCTCCGGGGCCATGGTCGGCCCGGGTACGGCGATCGACCCCGCGCGGGAGCCCTCCGAGGCCGTCTCCCCCGTCGACGGTGTGATCGTCTCCCTGCACCCGCACGCGTTCGTCGTCGTCGACGGGAACGGACACGGCGTGCTCACCCACCTCGGCATCGACACCGTGCAGCTCAACGGCGAGGGCTTCGAGCTGCTCGTCAACAAGGGCGACACCGTGACGCGCGGGCAGAGCATCGTGCGCTGGGACCCGGCCGCCGTCGAGGCCGCCGGCAAGTCCCCGGTGTGCCCGGTCGTCGCCCTGGAGGCCACGGCGGACGCTCTCTCCGAGCTTCGCGACGACGGTGATGTGAAGGCCGGCGACACCCTCTTCCTCTGGAAGTGACGCGGCGCCGTCCCGCGACGGCCACCAGGACAACCAACGCGGCGGCGGAGCCCGCCGCTCTACCGGAGACGGGTGAGATGGAGACAACGCTGCGAGGCGTCGGTGTCAGCCACGGTGTGGCGATCGGCGAGGTACGGCACATGGGTACGGCGGTGCTCGAGCCACCGGCCAAGCAGATCCCGGCGGAGGAGGCGGAGCGCGAGCAAGGGCGCGCCCGCAAGGCCGTGGAGGCGGTCGCGGCCGATCTGATGGCGCGCGGCAACCTCGCCGGGGGCGAGGCCCAGGCGGTTCTCGAGGCGCAGGCCATGATGGCTCAGGACCCCGAGCTGATGGCCGACGTGGAACGACGCATCGCCGTCGGCAGCACCGCTGAGCGTGCGGTGTACGACGCGTTCGCCGCGTACCGCGAGCTGCTCGCGAACGCCGGTGAGTATCTGGCGGGCCGTGTGGCCGACCTCGACGACGTGCGGAACCGTATCGTCGCGCGGCTGCTCGGGGTGCCGATGCCGGGTGTGCCGGACAGCGACGAGCCGTACGTCCTCGTGGCCCGCGATCTGGCGCCGGCGGACACGGCGCTGCTCGACCCGACGCTGGTGCTCGGCTTCGTGACCGAGGAGGGCGGCCCGACCAGCCACAGCGCGATCCTGGCCCGCGCTCTCGGTGTCCCGGCCGTGGTCGCCCTGCCGGGTGCCGGTGAACTCGCCGAGGGCACGCTGATAGCGGTCGACGGCAGCACCGGCGAGATCTTCGTGGACCCGAGCGACGAGAAGAAGGCTCGGCTCGAGGCGGCGGCGGCCGAGCGCAAGGCGGCGCTGGCGGCGTCGACCGGGCCCGGCGCGACCGCCGACGGTCACAAGGTGCCACTGCTGGCCAACATCGGTGGCCCGGCGGATGTGCCGGCCGCCGTCGAGGCGGGCGCCGAGGGCGTCGGTCTCTTCCGTACCGAGTTCCTGTTCCTGGACGACGACAAGAAGGCTCCTTCCGAGGAGAAGCAGGTCACGGCCTACCGTCGGGTGCTCGAGGCGTTCCCCGAGGGCCGTGTCGTGGTGCGGGTGCTGGACGCGGGCGCGGACAAGCCGCTGGACTTCCTGACTCCGGCGGACGAGCCGAACCCGGCGCTGGGCGTGCGTGGTCTGCGGACGCTGCTCGACCATCCCGAGGTGCTGCGTACGCAGCTGACTGCGCTGGCCAAGGCCGCCGAGGGGCTGCCCGTCTACCTCGAAGTCATGGCCCCGATGGTGGCGGACCGGGCCGATGCCAAGGCTTTCGCGGACGCCTGCCGGGAAGCGGGGCTGCGGGCGAAGTTCGGCGCGATGGTCGAGATTCCGTCGGCCGCGCTGCGGGCGCGCTCGGTGCTGCAGGAGGTGGAGTTCCTGTCGCTGGGCACGAACGACCTCGCGCAGTACACGTTCGCCGCGGACCGTCAGGTGGGTGCGGTCTCCCGGCTGCAGGATCCGTGGCAGCCCGCGCTGCTCGACCTGGTGGCGCTGTCCGCCGAGGCGGCGAAGGCCGAGGGCAAGAGCTGTGGTGTCTGCGGTGAGGCAGCTTCCGACCCGCTGCTCGCGTGTGTGCTGACCGGTCTGGGTGTCACCTCTCTCTCCATGGGCGCGGCGTCCATTCCGTACGTACGGGCGTCGCTGGCGAAGTTCACGCTGGCGCAGTGTGAGCGGGCCGCGGCGGCGGCCCGGGCGGCGGACAGTGCCGCGGATGCCCGTGCCGCCGCTCAGGCGGTGCTGTCGGGCGAATAGTCCGAACCGGGCCTCGGCGATGGTGTCCCCGAGGGGCGCCCCACCTGGAGGTGGGGCGCCCCTCGGGCGTTTCTGGCTCAGTGGCGGTGGGCCGGGTTCGGTCCCTCGCCGAGGTCGGGCGGCTCGCAGTAGTCGACGTTGGACTCCGGGGAGATGAGGTCTCCGGACTCGGCGTCGGTGCAGTAGGCGTCGAAGACCTCGCCGGCGGTGAGAGGTTCGAGGCCGTAGGCGCGCAGTCGCCAGCCGTGGATGCGGTCGGGGCTGCCGGGTTCGCTGGTCCGCATGACCAGTCCGCCGGGGCTCCCGGTGGCGAGGCCGACGGCCAGGACGGTGGTGAATTCGAGGGCTTCGGACTCGTCGAGTTCCATGCGGCCGGCGATGTCGTCGGCGTGCAGGACGGCGACGAGCGTTTCGGGTGGTCCGGAGACGCTGCACACGAGGTGCCGCTCGCCGGGTGGGGCCGTGTCGAGGATGCGGACGAGGAGGTGCGAGGCGCGGATGAAGGCGGCGCGGCCCAGGTCCTCGCCGCACGAGGCGCAGGTGCCGAGGCGGGCGAGGAGCGTGGTCGCGTACTCCCAGGTGGCGTGGCGTACGGCCTCGTCGACGAGGGTGGGCAGGAGGTCGGCCAGTGGGCGGCCGTCGTAGGGGACCGTGGGGCCGGTGGACGCGAGTGCGGCCGTGAACCGTGTGCGGCTGGTGCGGCTGTCGGGGTCGAGGCCCGTTTCCGCGCAGTACTCGGCGTAGTCCTCGGGGTCGAAGAGGGCCACCGTGGTGTGGCTGCCCTGCAGCGCGCGCGTCCTGAGGACGGCTTCCATGTGTTTGAGGTAGGTGGTGTGGTCGTCGAAGACGAAGCTGTCGTAGCGCCGCATGGCGCGGAAGTCGTGCTCGTCGGCCAGCAGGCCGATGGTGCCCGCGACTTCGCGGCGCAGGACGCGTCGCAAGGTTCGGTGGTCGGTGTAGGCCATGTCTCCCCCTGTGCACAGTCGATCAATGCTCACTCACAGTAATCGGCGGCACTGACAACGGCGTGGGTCGAGGGGGAGCCGGTCTCGTTCCCGGGACGGTCAGGCGCGCTTGCGGGCGAGTTCCTCGTAGAAGGCGAGCAGGCCGAGGTTGTCGATGGAGCCCGGGTTGACCGCCTTTTCCAGCGGGGTGCCCTGGAGGAGTCGCTTGACCGGGACCTCGATGCGTTTGCCGGTGAGGGTGTGCGGGACGCCGGGTACCTCGATGATCTCGTCGGGGACGTGACGCGGTGACAGTTGCTCGCGGATGGTCTTCTTGATGCGGCCGCGCAGGTCGTCGTCGAGGGTGGCTCCGGGTGCCAGGTGGACGAACAGGGGCATCCAGTAGCCGCCGTCGGGCTGTTCGACGCCGATGACGAGGGATTCCCTGATCTCGGGGAGGCGTTCCACGGCTTCGTAGATGTCGGCGGAGCCCATGCGGACGCCCTGGCGGTTGAGCGTGGAGTCGGAGCGGCCGTGGATGACGACGGAGCCGCGGGAGGTGATGGTGATCCAGTCGCCGTGCCGCCAGACGCCGGGGTAGGTGTCGAAGTAGCTGTCGTGGTAGCGGGTGCCGTCGGGGTCGTTCCAGAAGCGGATCGGCATGGAGGGCATCGGGTTGGTGACCACGAGTTCGCCGACCTCGTCGGTCAGGGGCTTGCCGCTGGGGTCCCAGGACTGCAGGTCCGTGCCAAGGCCGGGGGCCTGGAGCTCGCCGATGTGGACGGGGAGGGTCGGTACGGCTCCGGCGAAGCAGGAGCAGACGTCCGTGCCGCCGCTGACGGAGGCGATCCACAGGTCGTCGCCAACCTCGTCGTGCAGCCAGCGGAAGCCGTCGGGGGGCAGGGGGGAGCCGGTGGTCGCGACGCACTTCACCGCGGAGAGGTCGAAGTCGCGCGAGGGGTGCACGCCGGCCTTGCGGCAGGCCATGACGTAGGCGGCGGAGGTGCCGTAGAGGGTGGCGCCGGTGCGTTCGGCGATGCGCCACTGGGCGCCCGTGTCCGGGAAGCCGGGGCTGCCGTCGTACAGGACGATCGTCGTTCCGGTCAGGAGGCCGGAGACGAGGAAGTTCCACATCATCCAGCCGGTGGAGGTGTACCAGAAGAAGCGGTCCTCGGGGCCCAGGTCGCAGTGGAGTCCGAGCTGCTTGAGGTGTTCGACGAGGATGCCGCCCTGGGACTGGACGATCGCCTTGGGCAGTCCGGTGGTGCCGGAGGAGTAGAGCACCCACAGCGGGTGGTCGAAGGGCACCTGCTCGAAGACCGGTTCGGTGTCCGCGGCGGTGAGGGCGGACCAGTCCAGGGCCCCGTCGGGGGCCTCTGTGCCGAGCAGGGGGATGTGCACGACGGCGCGCAGGGTGGGCAGTTCGCGGCGGAGTTCGGCGACGACGTCGCGGCGGTCGTGTTCCTTGCCGCCGTAGCGGTAGCCGTCGACGGTGAACAGGACGACGGGTTCGACCTGCTGGAAGCGGTCGAGGACGCTGCGGGCGCCGAAGTCGGGTGCGCAGGAGGTCCACACGCCGCCCACGGCCGCCGTGGCGAGGAGGGCGACGACGGCCTGCGGGATGTTCGGGAGGTAACCGCTGACGCGGTCTCCGGGGCGTACGCCGAGGGAGCGCAGCTCGGCCGCCAGGGAGCCGACCTGGCGGCGCAGCTCGGCCCAGGTGACGGGGCGGGGGTCATGGGTTTCGTCGACGTACAGAAGCGCGGCTTCGTCCGCGCGGGAGGTGGTGGCGCGCAGCGCGTGCTCGGCGTAGTTCAGCGTGGCTCCGGGGAACCACTGGGCGCCGGGCATCGAGCGGTCGCCCAGCACGCGCGCGTAGGGGGTCGAGAAGCGGACGTCGAACCACTCCGTGACCGCTTTCCAGAAGGTGTCCAGCTCGTCCACGGACCAGCGGTGGAGAGCCGCGTAGCCGCCGTCGGCGGGGGCGCCGTGGTGTTCGGCGGCCCACGTCTGGAACGTGGTGATCCGTGCCTGGGCGATCTGGTCCCGGCTCGGCTGCCAGAGCGGCTGGGGGTTCACGGTCGACATGGGGCGGCTCCCGGACTGTGCGCGTCGTGTGCGTCCTCCGCGCACGGGCTGGGGTGTGCGCGTGACGCGGCTGACAGGGACGATGCCATGTGATCGACTTCCGCACCAGGGCGTCCCCCACATAGTCCGTGTCGTGAAGATGTGGTCCGATCACGGGTGAACGGCAGTTGAACGACACGCATGAGGGGCGCGGTCAATGGCAGGGTGAGCAGCATGGACGGTCGTGACCTGGTGCGTTCGGTGAAATCGGTCGGTTCGTTGGGGGCGGCTCAGGGGTTGCGTACCGTACGGGCAGCGTGGCGCAGGCGGCGGGCCGACGCCACCGGGCTGCCGCCGCGGGGGCCGGTGCGGGCGCGGGTGCCCGGGACCGTGCGGGAGGTGGAGCCGGGGCTCGGTGGCGGGCTGGTCAGGTTCGGCCGCTCGGAACTGCGGATCTTCGTGGCGGTGAACGGGGCGGTCTTCTGGGGCTGGGACGGGGCTGCTCCGGAGCCGTCGTACGCGCTGGCCGGCCGTTGTCCCGATCCGGATCCGCGGGCCGCGCTGGAGCCGGACAAGGACGGTGGCTGGCGGGTGGTGGCCGAGCGGGTCACGGTGGTGGTCTCGCGGCACGGCGCGGTGGAGGTGCTCACCCCGGGTGGTGTGATGCTGCGGCGCGATCTGCCGCCGCGGTGGTGGGAGCCGGTGGGCGGTGGTGCCGCGCGCTGGATGCAGCGGTCCGAGGTGCCGGCCGACGCGCGTTTCTTCGGGCTCGGGGGGCGTGCGTCGGGTCCCCGGCTGCGGGACGGCACGTACAGGTTGTGGAACTCCGCGCCCGGTCGTGCCGTCGGCCCTGGCGACGATCCGCTGTCCGTCACGATGCCGGTGCAGATGGTGGTGGCCGACGCGGGCACGCATCTGGTGTTCTACGACAACGCGTGGGACGGCGCCGTGACGCTGCGGGAGGGCGAGGAGGGTGCCGGTTCGGGGCACGACCGGGCCGGGACGAGTGAGCTGCGCGTGGACGGCGGTCCGCTGCGCTGCTGGGTGATGGTGGGTGCTCCCGCGCGGGTGCTGCTCGCCTGGGCCTCGCTCACCGGTGCGCCGGCGCTGCCACCCGCGTGGGCGCTCGGTCACCATCACGCGCGGGGGTCTTCCGGCGGCGAGGAGGAGGTGCGGCGGGCCGTCGCGGGGTACCGGGAGCACGGGCTGCCGCTCGACGCCGTGCACCTCGGCGTCGATCACTTCGATGCCCGTCGGGTGTTCACCGTGGACCAGGAGCGGTTCCCCAAGCTGCCGGTTCTCGCGGACGAGCTGCGGCGTGAGGGGATCAGGCTGGTGTCGGTCGTCGGCCCGGCGGTCGGCGCGGCGCCCGGCACCCCCGTGTACGACGAGGGGGTGGGGCGGGACGCGTTCGTGCGGGACGCCTCCGGGGAGGTCGTGGAAGGGGTCGGGTGGGCCGGGGAGGTGGTCTTTCCGGACTTCACGCACGCGCGCGTACGTGCGTGGTGGGGCGGCTTGTACACGGAGCGGCTGACGCAGGGGTTCGCGGGCTTCTGGCACAGCATGGACGAGCCGACGTCCTTCGCGGCCTTCGGCGAGCCGACGCTGCCGCGGTCGGCGCGTCACGCGCTGGAGGGGCGCGGAGGTGACCATCGTGAGGCGCACAACGTGTACGGGCTGTGCATGGCCCGGGCGGCGTACGAGGGGCTGCGGGAGCGGGCGCCCTCCGAGCGGCCGTTGGTGCTCTCGCGTTCCGGGTGGGCCGGTATGCAGCGTCACGGCGGGGTGTGGTCGGGTGGGGTGATGACGGGGTGGCCCGGGTTGCGGGCGGCGTTGTCGCTGGTGGTGGGGCTGGGCCTGTGCGGTGTTCCCCACGCGGGCCCGGACGTCGGCGGCTTCGACGGGGAGGCGTCGTCCGAGCTGTACCTGCGCGGGCTCCAGTTGGGGGTCTATCTTCCGTTCTTCCGCACCCGTGCCGGTGCGCGGGCGGGCCGGGGTGAGCCGTGGGAGTTCGGCGCGGACGTTCTCGAGCACGCGCGCGTGGCGCTCGTGGAACGCCGGCGGCTGCTGCCGTACTTCATGACGCTGGCGCATCTGGCCCGGCGTACCGGAGCGCCGTATGTACGGCCTTTGTGGTGGTCGGCGCCCGAGGAGCGCGCGTTGCGCGACTGCGAGGACGCCTTCCTGCTCGGTGACTGTCTGCTGGTGGCGCCGGTGCTCGCGCCGGGTGTGGAGCGGCGGGCGGTCACGCTGCCGCGCGGGCGGTGGTACGACACGGCGACGGGACGGGCGTACGACGGGCCGGCCCGGGTGTGGGTCGACGCGCCGCTGGGGCGGATACCGGTGTTCGCGCGCGGGGGCGCCGTTCTTCCGGTGCTGGGGGAGGACGGGGGCCCGGAGTTGGAGGTGTGGGCGCCGGCCCGGGGGCGGACCGGGGGCGGGCTGGTGGTGCCGGATGCCGGCGAGGGGTGGGAGGAGCCGGAGATCGAGCGTTACACGGTGCGGTGGTCGGGTCCGCGGGTCGTCGTCGAGCGGGAGGGCGAGGACGGCGGGACCGAGCCGTCCTGCCCGGTGCGCGTCCGCGGGGTGGGCACCGGCGGGGGTCAGATGTAGCGGCCCTCGAACCAGGCCCGTGCGGCCAGGGTGTGCAGGGGGAAGGCGAGTTCCTCAGGGCGGCGCAGCAGGTGGCGGTCCTCGGTCTCGTCGGTGACGGTGAAGGGCGGCAGGTCTTCCGCGGGGCGTTCCGGGAGGAGTCCGAACAGCAGCAGGTGTCCGTCGGGTGAGCTCATGGCGTCGGCGAGCCGTACGTCGCGGCTCGCCGCGCCGATGCCGGTCTCTTCCTCGAGTTCACGGACGACGGCCTGGCGCCAGTCCTCCCGGTCGTCGATGTAGCCGCCGGGCAGGGCCGTACGCCCGCGCGCGGGTGCGATGGTGCGGGTGATGACGACGAGGCCGGTGCCCTGTGTGTCGTACACGGGCTGGAGGGCGACCGCGACCGGCAACGGGTTGCGGTAGGCGACGGTGCCGCAGGACGGGCAGGTGCGGGGCCAGCCGGAGACGCCCTCTCCGAAGGCCGTGCCGCAGCTCGAACAGTGGGAGTCCGGCGCGGAGTTGGGAGCCATGGCGTGAGTTTCGGACACGCGCGGACTGTATCCGATCACGGTGGGGGCGTCTCCGGGGGCCGGTCAGTTGTGGCCGGTGAGTGACCTCCGGGACACCGGGAAGTCGAAGTAGGTGTCCGGGTGGGTCTCCGGCTTGAAGGTGTAGTGCCACCACTCCTCGGCGAGGTTCACGAAGCCGAGGTCCTCCAGGGTGTTCTTGAGGAGCAGCCGGTTGGCGCGTTGTTCGCCCCGGACACGCGGGTCGAGGGTGTGGCTGAGGGTGTCGAAGCAGTCGTAGCCGGTGCCCATGTCGACGGAGGTGTCGGGGAACCGCTCGTCCTCGGGGGCGAAGCAGGGGGTGAGGGGCTGTCCGGGGTGGTAGGGCCTTGTCGGTTTCGTGGGGAGTTCCACGAGGGTGAGGTCCACGGTCGAGCCACGGCTGTGGCCGGATTTCTCCGCGATGTAGCCGTCGGCGAACAACCGGGTCTTGTCGACGTTCGGGTAGAACTCGGCCTTCATCCTCTGGTCGTCGAGGTCCTCGGCCCAGCGCACGAAGTGGTCCACCGCGCGCTGTGGCCGGTAACAGTCGTACACCTTCAGGGAGTAGCCCTGGCGCAGCAGCTTCCGCTGCGCCGTGTGGAGGGCCTCGGCGGCGGGGCGGGTGAGGATGCACAGCGGCTGCCGGTAGCCGTCGACGGTCTCGCCGACGAAGTTGTGCGGGGTGAAGTAACGGATCTCCTGGATGATCGTCGGGTCCACGTCGTTCAGTGCCACGAAGTCGCGGGGCGCCTTGGGTTCGGGCTTCGCCTGGGCGGTGGCGGAGGCGGTGGTCGCGGCGAGCAGGGCGGTGACGGCGGTGACCAGACCGCGTACCGCACGGGAGAGTCGTGTCATGTCTCCTGCATCTATCAGGAGTCGGCTCCTCCGGGGAAGGACCCGTCCCCCGACCGCCGAGTGTCCGCGCCCCCGCGGAGGTGGCGCTTCCGGCCGGGTGGCCGATAACCGTTGCGGTCGGCGACCTTGACGCCCCCTGAGTGCCGGTGAACACTTCCCGGTGTCAGTCGACATCGCCGTACATCTCGGCGTATTCCGGCACGCCGCCGTTGGGGCCTCCTGCGGCACGGCCCACTCCCCACGGGCGATTCGGCTGCGACGGCACGCTCGTCACGGACGCCGGGCGGGGCGCGGATCCTCCCTGCCTCCGGCTGAAGTCGCAGTGGGAAACGCACCCTGCACGCGAGGTCCGGGGCGGATCGTCCCGGACCGGGGCCTAGGAGCCGCCATGAGCAACGGAGACATATTCGTCGGGGAGATCATCGGCACCGCGATCCTGATCCTGTTCGGCGCCGGTGTGGTCGCCGCCGTCGTCCTCAACTACTCGAAGGCGAAGGACGCCGGCTGGGTCGTCATCGCGCTGGGCTGGGGTTTCGGCGTGATGGCCGGGGCGTACACCGCCGCCCCGCTGTCAGGCGGGCACCTCAACCCGGCGGTCACCCTCGGGATCGCCATCGACACCGGGGAATGGGACCATGTCCACGTCTACGTCTCCGGGCAGATGGTCGGCGCGATGCTGGGCGCCGTGCTGTGCTGGCTGGTCTACTACGCGCAGTTCCAGGCCAACGCCGAGGAGGACATCGCCCAGCCGACGCTCGGGATCTTCTCCACGGCCCCCGCGATCCGCAACCCCGTCGCCAATCTCGTCACCGAGATCATCGCGACCATGGGCCTGGTGCTGCCGATCCTGGCGTTCGGGCTCACCAAGGGGCTCGGCGAGTCGGGCACGGCGATCCTGATCGTCTCGTTCCTGGTGGTCGGCATCGGCCTGTCGCTCGGCGGCCCCACCGGGTACGCCATCAACCCGGCCCGTGACCTCGGGCCGCGCGTCGTGCACGCGCTGCTCCCGATTCCCAACAAGGGCACCTCGGACTGGGGCTACGCGTGGGTTCCGATCGTGGGACCGCTCATCGGCGGGGCGCTGTCCGGGCTGGTCTTCAAAGCAGCGTTCTGAACGAACCTCCGCACGTACGACGAAGGGGACGTCTTGGCTTCCTCTCCGTCTAAAGGCGGGGGGCTCCAGCGGTCACCCGCTGGGTTTCCTGCTTCACCGACGACCGCCCCGTCCGGGAGGACTCCCGTTGAGGTCTTACACCGTCTCCACAGGCGGACACCGCCAGCCCGGCGGCCAGGATATTGCGCGCCGCGTTCACGTCACGGTCATGCACGGCGCCGCAGTCGCACGTCCACTCCCGGACACTCAGCGGCAGCTTCGCCGCAACCGTGCCGCAGGCCCCGCACAGCTTCGAGCTGGGAAACCATCGGTCGATCACAACGAGTTCGCGCCCGTACCAGGCGCACTTGTACTCCAGCATGGAGCGCAGTTCCGTCCACAACGCGTCACTGATCGCGCGGGCGAGCCTGCCGTTCTTCAGCAGGCTGCGGACGGTGAGGTCCTCGATCACGACCGTTTGGTTCTCACGGACGAGACGAGTCGACAGCTTGTGCAGGAAGTCCCGACGCCGGTCGGCGATCCGCGCGTGGACCTTGGCGACACGGAGCCGAGCCTTCTTCCGGTTCGCCGAGCCCTTCGCCTTCCGCGACAGCTCCCGCTGTGCGCGGGCCAGGCGGACACGGTCACGGCGCTCGTGCCTGGGGTTGGTGATCTTCTCCCCGGTGGACAGGGTCACCAGGGAGGTGATCCCGGCGTCCAGACCGACCGCCGCTGTGGTGGCGGGGGCCTCGGCGATGGTGTCCTCGCACAGCAGGGACACGAACCAACGGCCCGCCGCGTCGCGGG
Organism: Streptomyces sp. CB02400; assembly: GCF_001905725.1. Lineage (GTDB taxonomy): Bacteria > Actinomycetota > Actinomycetes > Streptomycetales > Streptomycetaceae > Streptomyces > Streptomyces atrovirens. Next base: position 433,053 of record NZ_LIWB01000006.1, on the reverse strand, counting down.
ACACCGTCGCCGTGGTCGGCTCCGTGCCCTCGGGCAGCGGGCGCGACCAGCGGATGTCCAGAGGCTCGGCCATCTTCGCCAGAGTCAGCTGTCCGTCGCGCCGCTTGAAGGCGCTGCGGGTGTACTCGGCTGACGTCCGGGACTTCTTCCGCGACTTGTAGCGCGGATACTTGGCCCGTTTGGCGAAAAAGTTCCCGAACGCCGTCTGAAGATGGCGCAGCGCCTGCTGGAGCGGGACGGAGGACACCTCGTTGAGGAAGGCCAGTTCCTCGGTCTTCTTCCACTCCGTCAGCGCGGCCGAGGACTGCACGTAGGAGACACGGCACTGCTCGCCGTACCAGGCCCGCGTGCGCTCCTCCAGCGCCTTGTTGTACACGAGGCGGACGCAGCCGAACGTGCGCGACAGCTCAGCCGCCTGCCCGCCCGTGGGGTAAAAGCGGTACTTGAACGCCCGCTTGAGCTGCTGCGCCATACCTCACGTCCTATCAGCTCCCGTGTGAGCAGCGAGCGTCGACCGGTGGCCACGGACATCGAACCGCCCTGGCGGCGATTCACCTTTCCCGGCCCTGCTCCGCAGGAGCTTCGTTTCCTGTCTGGCCTGAAAGCCAGGGCATCCACGAAGAAGGACGCCGAGTGGACGCCGGCCATGGAGGCGCCGGTGCGGGACCGGGAGTACCGCAACTGGCGCAAGGCGGTGGAGAAGAGCTTCGGCTGGATGGAGGAGGGTGACGGCTGACCACGCGCGCGTGGTGCGTCGTTCTCCGCACCGCGGCCCGTGCTCCGGTCGGCGGGAGTACGGGCCGCGGGTCTGCCGCCGTCTCAGGTGGTGACCGTCTGACGTCGCTGTGCGGCCTGGGCCATGGCGTGCTGGACGACGCCGATGAGGGTCTCCTTGACCGACTCGCGGTCCCGCGCGTCGCACATCAGCAGCGGTACGTGGTCGTCGAGGTCGAGGGCGCGGCGGACGTCGTCAGCCGGGTAACGGGCGGCTCCTTCGAAGCAGTTGACGCCGACGAGGAACGGGATGGCGCGCCGCTCGAAGTAGTCGATGGCCGCGAAGCAGTCCTCCAGCCGCCGGGTGTCGGCGAGGACGACGGCTCCGAGGGCGCCCTCGGACAGCTCGTCCCACATGAACCAGAACCGTTCCTGGCCGGGCGTGCCGAAGAGGTACAGCACCAGGTCCTCGCGGAGCGTGATGCGGCCGAAGTCCATGGCCACCGTGGTGGTGTTCTTCGCTTCCACACCGGAGGTGTCGTCGACCGGGCGCCCGGCCTCGGTGAGGAGTTCCTCGGTGCGCAGCGGCCTGATCTCGCTGACCGCGCCAACGAGCGTGGTCTTGCCCACGCCGAAGCCGCCGGCCACCAGGATCTTGAGCGTGACGGGCTCGACCGGGGGCTTGCCGCGCTCAGAACGCCCGAAGATCATCGATCTCTTCTCCTGCTTGATGGGGTTCGGGCGGCGGGCCGTATCCCCCGCCGCCGGGGGTTTCGATGACGAGTACGTCGCCGGCGCCGACGTCCGCCGAGTCGCTGCCGGCGAGCCGGGTGACCGTGCCGTCGGCTCGTTCGATCCGGTTGGCGCCCGGCGCACCGGGTGCACCGCCCGCCATGCCGTACGGGGGCACCCTGCGGTGCTGGGACAGTGTGGAGACGGTCATCGGCTCCAGGAAGCGGATCCGGCGCACGGCCCCGTCCCCGCCGCGCCACCGTCCGGCGCCGCCGCTGCCGCGGCGCACCGCGAACTCCTCCAGGCGGACGGGAAGTCGCCACTCCAGGATCTCGGGATCGGTGAGCCGGGAGTTGGTCATGTGGGTCTGTACGACGGAGGCGCCGGGGAAGCCGTCTCCGGCGCCCGAGCCGGAGGCGACGGTCTCGTAGTACTGGTGGCGGGCGTTGCCGAAGGTGACGTTGTTCATGGTGCCGGAGCCCTCCGCCTGGACGCCGAGGGCCGCGTAGAGGGCGCCGGTGATGGCCTGGGAGGTCTCCACGTTGCCCGCGACGACGGCGGCCGGCGGCTCGGGAGCCAGCATGGAGCCCGGCGGCACGATGATGTCCAGCGGGCGCAGACAGCCGTCGTTGAGCGGGATGTCGTCGGCGACCAGGGTGCGGAAGACGTACAGGACGGCCGCGTTGACGACCGAGAAGGGGGCGTTGAAGTTGGTGGACAGCTGGGCGGAGGTGCCGGTGAAGTCGATGGTCGCGCGGCGGTTCTCGCGGTCCACGCGGACGCGTACGCGGATGACGGCGCCCGAGTCGGTCTCGTAGGCGTACGCGCCGTCGTCGAGGGCGTCGACGACGCGGCGCACCGCCTCTTCGGCGTTGTCCTGGACGTGCTTCATGTAGGCCTGGACGACGTCGAGGCCGAAATCGCCGATCATGCGGCCGACCTCGTCGACGCCCTTGTGGTTGGCGGCGATCTGGGCGCGCAGGTCGGCGAGGTTGGTCCTCGGGTTGCGGGAGGGGTGGGGGGCTTCGGTGAGGAGGCGGAGGGTCTCCTCCTCGCGGAAGCGGCCGTTCTCGGTGAGCAGCCAGTTGTCGAAGAGGACGCCCTCCTCGTCGATGGTGCGGCTGTCGGCCGGCATGGAGCCCGGGGCGATGCCGCCGATCTCGGCGTGGTGGCCGCGTGAGGCGACGTAGAAGAGGACCTTCCGGTCACTCTCCGTGCCGTCGGTGGGCCCGGTGCCGAAGACCGGGGTGATGACGGTGACGTCGGGCAGGTGGGTGCCGCCGTGGTACGGGTCGTTGACTGCGTAGGTGTCGCCGGGGCGCATGGCCGGGCCGCGCCGCCGGATGACCTCCTTGACGCTCGTGCCCATGGAGCCCAGGTGGACGGGGATGTGCGGGGCGTTGGCCACCAGGTTTCCGTCGGGGTCGAAGAGGGCGCAGGAGAAGTCCAGGCGTTCCTTGATGTTGACGGACTGGGCGGTGGACTCGAGGCGGGCGCCCATCTGTTCGGCGATGGACATGAAGAGGTTGTTGAAGACCTCGAGCAGCACCGGGTCGGCTTCTGTGTCCGCTTCGGAACTCTGCGTGACCGCGACGCGTTCCATGACCAGATGCCCGTCGTCGGTCGCCGCGGCCCGCCAGCCGTCGTCGACGACGGTCGTCGCGCCGGACTCGGTGATGACCGCGGGTCCGGTGACGGTTTCGCCGGGGGGAAGGCCCTCGCGGCGGTGGAGGGGTACGTCGCGCCAGGCGCCGCCGGTGTGGAGGCGGACGGTCCGTGGGGTTTCGGCGCGGTGCCCGGGGGTGCCTTCGTAGGGAGCGAGGGCGGAGAGATCGGGGGGTTCGGTGATGCCGGTGGCTTCGACGGAGAGGGCTTCGACGACGATCGGGCGGTCGAGCGTGAAGGAGTACGTGGCGCGATGACGTTCTTCGAAGGTGTGCCGCATCGTGCCGGGCTCGGTCAGCTCGACGGTGAGGGTGGTGTCGGTGCCGTCGTAGCGGAGCTGGGCGCGGCGGGTGACCTCGATCCGTTCCTCGGGGACGTCCTCGGCGAGGAGTTCCGCGCGGGCCGCCACTTCGAGGTCGTCGGCGGTCCTGTGGACGCCGGGCATGGAGGACGGTTCCAGGGGGGCCTCGACGGAGCGTTCCCGCATGGCCGTGGTGTCGGCGAGGCCGATGCCGAGCGCGGACAGGACGCCGGCCATGGGCGGGACGAGGACGGTGCGGATGCCGAGGGAGTCGGCGACCATGCACGCGTGCTGTCCGCCCGCTCCGCCGAAGGTGGTGAGGGCGTACCGGGTGATGTCGTGGCCCTTTTGCACGGAGATCCGTTTCACCGCGCCGGCGATGTTGGCGACGGCGATCCGCAGGTAGCCCTCGGCCACCTGCTCGGGGGTGCGGTCGTCGCCGGTCTGCTCGTGGATCTCGCGGGTGAGGTCCGTGAAGCGGTCGCGGACGAGCGCGGCGTCGAGGGGCTGGTCCCCGTCCGGGCCGAACACCGTGGGGAAGTGGGCGGGCTGGATACGGCCGAGCATGACGTTGGCGTCGGTGACCGTGAGCGGGCCGCCGCGCCGGTAGCAGGCGGGTCCCGGATCCGCGCCCGCCGAGTCCGGCCCCACGCGGTAGCGGGAGCCGTCGAAGTGGAGGACCGAGCCGCCGCCGGCGGCGACGGTGTGGATGTCCAGCATGGGTGCGCGCAGCCGGACTCCGGCGATCTGTGTGGTGAAGACGCGTTCGTACTCACCCGCGAAGTGCGAGACGTCGGTGGAGGTGCCGCCCATGTCGAAGCCGATGACGCGGTCGAAGCCGGCGAGCTGCGACATGCGGGCCATGCCGACGATGCCGCCGGCCGGCCCGGACAGGACGGCGTCCTTGCCGCGGAACTGGCCGGCTTCGGTGAGGCCGCCGTTGGACTGCATGAACATCAGCCGTACGCCGTCGAGTTCGTCGGCGACATGGCGGACGTAGCGGCGCAGCACGGGCGAGAGGTAGGCGTCGACGACGGCGGTGTCGCCGCGCGGGACGAGCTTCATCAGGGGACTGACCTCGCTGGACAGCGAGATCTGCGGGAAGCCGATGCGGGCGGCGAGTTCCCCGACCGCTTGTTCGTGGGCGGGGTGGAGGTGGCTGTGCACACAGACCACGGCGACGGCCCGGATGCCGTCGTCGTACGCCTGTCGCAGCGGTCCGGTGAGGGCGTCCAGGTCGGGGGCGCGCAGGACGGTGCCGTCGGCGGCGATGCGTTCGTCCACCTCGACGACCCGTTCGTGCAGCAGTTCGGGCAGGTCGATACGGCGGGCGAAGATGTGCGGGCGGTTCTGGTAGGCGATGCGCAGCGCGTCGCGGAAGCCGCGGGTGACGACCAGCAGGGTCCGTTCGCCCTTGCGCTCGAGGAGGGCGTTGGTGGCGACGGTGGTCCCCATGCGTACAGCGTCGACGGGGTCGTCGGATCCGGCCAGCAGTTCGCGGACGCCCACGACCGCCGCGTCGGTGCCGCGTGTCCCCCGGCTCCCGCGGTGCCGGGGTTGTTCCGGAGCCGGGTTGTCGGACAGCACCTTGTGCGTCAGCAGCCGGCCGTCGGGGCGCCTCGCGACGATGTCGGTGAAGGTGCCGCCTCGGTCGACCCAGAACTGCCAGCCTGTCACGTCAGTATCCCGCTTCCGCGCCGGTCACAGCGCCCGGAGGCCGTTGATCACGTCGCGCAGAATACTCTCGTCCGGCAGCTCGGCCGGGGGTACTGGCCGGTTCACATGGACCAATTCCGATTCCACGAGGTCTCCGACGAGGACCCGGACCACTCCGATCGGCAGATCGAGTTCGGCGGAGAGTTCGGCGACCGTCTGCGAGGTGTCGCGGCACAGTTCGACGATGTCCACGTGCTCCGGGGAGAGCGTGGGATCGTCCTCCGGATCGTCCGCGTGCGGCTCCGTGACGACCACCGCGATCAGGTCGAGGCGGTGCTGGGCCGCACTGGTGGTGCGGCCCCGCGTCATGGCGTACGGACGGACGACCGGTCCGGCCTCGTCGTCGAACCAGTGACTCCTGCCCTGCCCGTCAGCGCTCATGTCGTCCCACTACCCGCCCGAGGGCAGATCGGTGCGCGGGGCGGCGCCCAGATGCACACCGACCCGCTTCACGAGGAGCGTCATCTCGTAGGCGACCTGTCCGACGTCCGAGTCGGCGTCCGCGAGGACGGCGAGGCAGCTGCCGTCACCGGCGGCGGTGACGAAGAGGAACGCCTCGTCGAGTTCGACGACGGTCTGCCGGACGTCGCCGGCCTCGAAGTGGCGGCCCACGCCCTTGGCGAGGCTGTGGAAGCCGGAGGCGACGGCGGCCAGATGCTCGCTGTCCTCCCGGGTGAGGTCCTTCGACGCGCCCGTGGGCAGGCCGTCGCCGGAGAGCACGATCGCCTTGCGGATGCTGGCGACACGCTCCACCAGGTCGTCGAGGAGCCAGTTCAGCTCCCCCTTGTCGGGCGTGGTGTGGCCGGTGGCCCTCGGTGCGGTCATCGACCGTCCCCCTTGTTCGTTCGTCGTGGTGCTGTGCCGCTGTCGGCTTCGTCGCCGGCGGCGTTCTCCTCGCGGCCGCGCTGCCAGCCGCGCTGGAGCGAGGCCATGCGGCTGCGGACTTCGTCGGCATCCCGTTCAACGGGCCGGGTCCTGTCCTCGTTCCGAGGTTCGGCACTGCGCTTGAGCTGCGGGGCGAGGCTGGCCTGCCGTACGCGCCGGGGCAGCGATCCGCCGTCGGGTCGTACGGCGTCGGTGTCCGTGCCGCCCGCGGCCGGTGAGGAGTCGTCGGGGCCGCTCGCCGCGGCGGCGGGACGGCGGGCGCGCTGGGGAAGCTCAGGAGGCTCCGGCCGGTCGTCGCGCACGGGGCCGGAGGGCGCCGGAGTGTCGCTCCGGTCCCCGGTTCCGATGCTGGGGCGGGAGGGGTCGGGGCCCCGTCGGCGGGCCGGCAGCGGAGGCAGTGACTCCGCGTCCGGTTGTTCACGCTCGGCGTCGGAGGAGAGCCGTTCGGTGCGACGGCGTGCGGGGAGCGGGGACAGTGCCTCCGCACCCGGGCGGCCGGGGCCCCGGCGTCCCGCGGGGTCCTCACCGCGGCGGCGGGCGGGCAGCGGAGACGCTGCTTCCAGCTCGGGCCGGGTGGACGCGGCGGGTGTGCCCTCCTCGTCCGTGCGCTCCGCACGGGCACGCGCCTCACGGACCGGGCGCCCGTGGGAGCTGACCAGCTTGGGTGCTCCCCTGCGGGTCAGCGGGACCGGGGCGCTCCGGTCGTCCCCGCCCGGGTCCGCGCCCTCGGGCGTGTCGGGGGTCTGCTGATGGTGCTCGCGGCCGGGCCGCTCCTCCTGGGTGCCGGTGAGGGAGCGGCGGGGGCGGAAGAGGCCGCCGCGCCGGCTGTCCTCGTCACCCAGGGCGCCGGGGAAGCCGTCGAGCGCGTCCAGGTCGACGGGGGCCTCCAGTTCGACCGGTCCGTCCAGCAGCGAGGCGGGGAGCCTGGGCAGTTGTACGGGCACCTGGGAGAGGGCTGCGCGGCGGCTCTCCTCCGGTTCGCGGTCCGTGGAGCGCCGGGGGCGGTCGAGGCGGAAGCCGACGCCGTTGGTGTCCGGGACGTCGTCCGTCAGCAGCGCGTCGGGGATGAAGACGACCGCTGTGGTACCGCCGTACGGGGAGGGCTGCAGGGAGACCCGGACGTTCTGGCGCTGGGCGAGGCGGCTGACCACGAACAGTCCGAGCCGGTCGGTGTCGGAGAGTTCGAACTCGGGAGTCTCGGCGAGTCTGAGGTTGGCGTCCAGGAGGGCGTCGGCCGCCATGCCGAGCCCGCGGTCGTGGATCTCCAGGGTGAAGCCGTTGGCCACGCGCTCGCCGAGGACCTGGACGGCGGTGTGCGGCGGGGAGAACACCGTGGCGTTCTCCAGCAGTTCTGCCACGAGGTGGGTGAGGTCGGCGACGGCCGGACCAGTGACGGCGACCCTCGGCAGCCGACGGACCTCGATGCGTTCGTAGTCCTCGACCTCGGCGACGGAGGCGCGTACGACGTCCATGAGCTGGACGGGTTTGCGCCACTGTCGGGAGGGCGCGGCGCCGGAGAGGATCACCAGGCCCTCGGCGTGCCGGCGCATACGGGTGGTGAGGTGGTCCAGCCGGAACAGGTCGGCGAGTTCCTCGGTGTCCTCGGTCCGGCGTTCCATGGTGTCCAGCAGGGTGAGCTGCTTGTGCAGCAGGACCTGGCTGCGGCGGGCGAGGTTGACGAACACCTCGGAGACACCGGCGCGCAGTTCGGCCTGCTTGACTGCGGCCTCCACGGCGGCGCGCTGGAGGGTGTTGAGGGCCTGGCCGACCTCTCCCATCTCGTTCTTGTCGTACTCCAGGCGCGGGACCTCGGTCTCGACATCGACCTGTTCACCCGCCGAGAGGCGGCGCATCACGCTGGGCAGTCGCACGCCGGACGCCTCGTGGGCCTCCAGGCGCAGCTTCCTGAGGTCCCGGATGAGTCCGCGGCCCACGCGCACGGAGAGGACGAGGGAGACCAGGAGGGCGATCAGTCCGAGAACACCGGCGATGACGGCCTGGGTGATGACGCCCATGGCGACGGGGCGGACGCGGTCCTGGTAGCGGTCGGCGGCCTGGTCGTTGAGGGTGCCGAGTTCGGAGAGCACGTTGCCGGCGGCGATGTCCCAGCTCTTGGCCGTGATCCCGCGGGGCTCCCCGGTGCCGGAGGAGACGGCCGCCTCTTCGCCGACGCGCAGCGGGGCGGACGCGGCGTTCTTCCAGAAGGTCTCGTAGCGGTCGCGCTCGGACGCGGGCAGCTGCGGCAGACCGGCGTCGTACATCAGGGTGCGCTGGGCCACGAGGTCGGAGATGTCCCGCACTTCGGCACGGGACAGTTCGCCGACGATCAGGGCGGAGCCGAGCAGGGCGTCCTCACGGGAGAGCAGTTCGCGGGCGCGGGCGAGACTGACCAGGGCTCGGTACTGCTTGTCGAGTTCGACGTCGTCGACCACGTGCAGATTGGCCAGCAGGATGTAGCACGGGTCGATCAGCCGGTTGTAGAGGTCGAGGGCCTGGGAGCGGTTGACGGTGCCGTCCTCGACGCTGCGGCGCAGGGACTCGATGCCCTCGAAGGAGTCCAGTACCGCGCTCAGCTCGTCGGAGCCCCCGTGCATGGCCTCGCGCACATCGGCGTCCGTCGCGCTCCTGCGGACGCCGGCGACCGCGTCGTCGGTGGCGGAGCGGCTGCGCCGGAGTGCGGCGAGGCCGTCGGAGGCGCGGGGGTCGGCGAGGTAGACGAGGGTCTGCCGGCGCTCCTGCTGGAGGACGCGGACGGTGTCCTCGACGGGGTAGCCGACCTCCTCCATCACCGACGACACGTCGAAGAGATGGCTTGCCTCGCGGCCCGTGAGCACCGTGGTGAAGGCCCAGATCGTCGTCAGGGACAACAGCGGCACGAGAAGCAGCGCCACGATCTTCCGGCGGATGGACTTCCCGCGAAAGCGCATGGCCTCCCCCAGCTCGGCCCCCGACCGGCCGGGGGTACACATGTGCGTCAACAAACGGCGCGAGCCTACTACCGCGCCGGGGTGAACTCGAAGAGCCGTCCGGAAGCTGTAGTTCCGTACCTGGGGCGGGAGATGGGGAGTTGTCCGGGCATTGCGGGAGATTGCCTCCCGGAATCAGGGGCACCTTCCTGGGGCCGACCTCCGGAACGGGAGAGGACGGTTGGCCGGTTTCTTTCCAGGTCGGGAATCTTCACGACGCGCCGTTCGTCCTTCTCTGTGGGAAATGGGGGCGGAATCGGCCACAAGAGCCGTGTCCCGCACCTGGTCGGCGTAGAACGGCGCAAGCCGGGCAGCCACTGGAGAACCGGGTCTTCGAACACGGGTGAGCGGTCTGCTGGCGGTGGGGAGTGACACGTTGATGGGCACGGCGGAGCGGCGCGAGGCGCCCGAGGAGGGCGCGGCGGCGCAGGTGACGACGCGGTCGGATGCCGGGGCGCCCGGACCCGGTGCAGCCGCGTCCGGGCACGGGACGGCCGGCGAACACGGCGCCGCGGCACGGGAGATCAGAGGGAGCACCGGCGAGCCCGGCGGCTTCAGCGGGAAGGCCTCCTACCGGCCGCTGTGGGTCGAGGAGCCTGCCCGGCAGCGCCGGTTGCCGGACCCGGTAAGGACGGCGGCCGTGCGGGCGGTGCTCATCACCTCGGTGACACTGATTCAGGCCATGGTGGCCTTCCTGTGCACGCTGGCCGAGTCCTGGCTGGCGTTCCCCATGGTCATCAGCAGTGTCGTCAGTACGATCCTGGCGACCTGGGGAGTCCTGGACGTCTGGGTGACCCGCCAGGTCTGGAATCAGCGCAATGGTGTGGTGTCCGCGCCCAGCAGCACCGCGCGGGCCCTGCGGCGCGAGCGGCGCCGCGCCCGCCGTCAGCAGCGGGCCGCCCAGCGGGCGCAGGCTCGAATACGCCGGCGGGGCGGAGCCGGGCAGCTCTCGCACCCCTGAGACCGCTCGCTCGCCGGGACGCGGGCCCTCGGTACGCTGAAGTCGCACATGGCGCGCCGGCAGGCGCCCTGCGCAACGGTTACCGACAGATGGTGAGAACCGAGCCATGACCGGCGAGCGGAAACAGCCCGGGGGGAACGGGAAGGGCACGACGAGTGCCGTGCAGTCGGTGGACCGTGCGGTGAGCGTGCTGGAGATCCTGGCCCGGCACGGCGAGGCGGGTGTCACGGAGATCGCCGGCGAACTGGGCGTGCACAAGTCCACGGCCTTCCGGTTGCTCGGTGTCCTGGAGAACCGCGGTCTGGTGGCCCAGACGAAGGACCGCGGCAAGTACCACCTGGGTGCCGGTGTGCTGCGCCTCGCGGGGGCGGCCGCCGTGCGGCTGGACATCTCGCAGGAGGGCGTCCCGGTCTGCCGGGACCTCGCCGACGAGCTGGGCGAGACGGTGAACATAGCGGTGCTGGACGACGACGCCGCCGTCAACATCATGCAGGCCCGGGGCACGGCGTCGGTCACCGCGCAGAACTGGCTCGGCAGGCGCACCCCGCTGCACGCCACCGCCGGCGGCAAGGTGTTCCTGGCCCACCTGCCACCCGCCGTTCGTGAGGGCCACCTCGCCCGCCCGCTGCACCGGTTCACGGAGCGCACGATCACCGAGGCGCCGGAGCTGCGCGGTGAGCTGGAGACGGTGGTCGAGCGGGGGTACGGCGCCACGCTGGAGGAGCTGGAGCTGGGACTCGCGGCCGTCGCGGCGCCGGTCCGCTCGCACGACGGCACGGTGATGGCGGCGATCAGTGTCTCGGGGCCGGTGTACCGGCTGCGTGCGGACCGGCTGCCCGAGTTGGGCAGCCGGACGGCGACGGCGGCGGCCGAGCTGTCCCGGCGCATGGGCTACGGCTTCTGAGCCGCGTCCGGGGTACCGCCTGATCAGCCGCTCGCCGCCGCGGGCCGCTTGAACATGCGGGTCGCCGTGATCTCGCTGTGCGCCTCCTCGGTCGGGTCCTGCTGCGGGAGCCCCGGCCGGAGGTGTTCCTCCACGCTGATGTACTTCAGGCCGGCCCGCAGGTCGGCGTCGTTCCGCAGCCGGATGACCAGCGGGAACTCCGCGAGCGCCGTGGTGTCGAACAGACCGGTGGTGTACAGGAGCTGGACTCCGAGCGCGTCGGAGACCGCGCGCTGGAGCTCCAGGAGGTAGGTGGCGTTGGCGCGGCCGATGGGGTTGTCCAGGAACAGCGTGCCGGCGTGGCGGTGCTTGTCCCGGCCGCGGTCGTTGGAGCGCAGGGCGGCCATCGTGCAGTACAGGGCGATGGCCGCGGTGAGCAGCTGGCCGCCGGAGAACACGTCGCCCATCTGGCCGACGGGCACGCGTTCGGCGCGCAGTACCGCGTCGGGCTTGAGGATCTCGACGGCGACGCCCTTGGGCTGGAGGGCGGCGGCGACCCCGCGCAGCAGCAGGGACATGCCGTCGCGCCGCAGGTCGGAGTTCTTCCTGACGGCCGCCCGGGTCGCCTCGTCGACGACCTCGCCGAGCCGCTCGGTGAGGGTGGCCTGGTCGGGTTCCTCGAAGCGGATGCGCAGGAACTCCTGTCCGGACCACTCGCCGAGGCCTTCCGGCAGCCGGGACAGCCGCTGGGCGGAGCGGAGGGTGGCGAGGGCGGACTCGACCAGGCCCCGCAGCCGGTCCACGATCGAGTCGCGGTTGCGCTCCAGCTGTTCCAGCTCGTCGGTGAGGACCCGCAGCCGGGGTGCGAAGGCGTCCGCCCACTTCTGGGCGTGCTCGGGCAGTGCGGAGGCGGGCAGTTCGCGGATCTGCTGGCGTGCGGGGGTGCGGACCTGTTCGTAGCGGGTGGAGTTGGCGTGCCGGACGAGGATGTCGCTCGCCTCGCGCACGGCGGACTCGGCGGCGGACAGGTCGGCGGCGCAGCCGCGCAGCGAGCGGCGGGACTCGGCGGCGGACTGCCGGGCCTCGTCCAGGCTTCCCGGGTAGGGCTCGGGCTGCTCCTGCTCCTCCTCGGGGGTGTGTTCGCGCAGCAGGTCGCGGAGCATGGCGGCGATCTCGTCGAAGCCGCCGGCCGCGTCCTCGGCGGCGCGGTGCGCGTCGAGGAGTTCGGCGTGGGCCTCCCGGGCCTGGCTCAGGGCCTCGCTGCGGGAGGCGAGTTCGGTGGTGGCGGTGCGCAGGAGGGCCTGGGCGTGCTCGGCGTCGCGCGGCACCAGTTCCTCGGGGAGTCCGGTGTGCGCCTCGCCGTCCTCGGGCGCGAGCCGTTCGGCCTCGCCGCGCAGCCGTCCGAGCTGCTCGCTCGCGCTGGACATGCGGGTCTCCAGGAGCTGCACCAGCTCCTCGGCGCGGGCGGCGGCGGCCTGCCGGCTGGGCCCGTCGGAGCCGTCGGGCGACTGGAGCAACTGCTCGGCGCGGGTACGGACCTTGTTGCTGAGCCGGTCCAGTTCGGCGCGGGCGGCGCTCTCGTCGCTCTCCGCGCGGGCCTGTTCGGCGCGCAGGTCGGCGCCGACGCCGACCTTCTCGTACACCTGGGACGCGGCGCGGTAGGCCTCCCGCAGGGCGGGCAGGGAGGCCTGCGGCGCTCCGGTGCCGTCCTCGGGCACGTCGTCGGGGGCGCCCGCGATCTCGGAGCGCTCGGCGCGCAGCGCGCGGGCGGTGCGCCGGGCGTCGTCGGCGGCCCGCTGGGCGCCGCGCCGGTCCTCGTCGGCGGCGCGCGCCCGTTCCAGGCAGGTCTGGGCGCGGGCCTCCGCCTCGGTCGCGTCGTCGGCGAGTTCGCGCAGCTTGACCTGCCAGCCGGCCCGTTCGCGCAGCCGGAAGGCGAGTCCGGCGAGGGCGTCGGCCGCGCGCCGGGCCTTCTGCGCGGCTTCCTGCCGCTCGTCGCGGACGCCGACTGCCTCGGCGGCGGCCTCCTCGGCCTCCGCCCGCACGGTGCGCGCCTCGGCCAGCTCGGCCTCGGACTCCTCGGCGAACGCCCGTGCCTCGTGGGCCGTACCGGACAGCTCCGTGAGCCGTCCGGCGGGGCAGCCGGTGCGCCAGGAGGCGAGCCGCGCGGCCAGCTCCCGGTCCTTGCCGAGCCGGGCGGCGAGCGCGCGGATCTCCTCGTCCCGCTCGGTCGCCCGGGCGCGCAGGGTCTGCCGTTCCTCGTCGGCGGCATGCTCGTCGTGCATGGCCGGGTTCGGCGGTACGAGGAAGACGTCCCCGGTGTCCGTGCCCGGCGCGGGGGTGGGGGCGAGCAGGGCGGCGGCGGTGCCGACGGCGACGGCGGACCGGGGCAGCAGGGCGGCGTCGCTCAGTGCCTCGCGGGCGCGGAGGTGGGAGTCCGGGTCGGTGATGACGACGCCGTCGACCAGTTCGGGGCGGGCGGCGAGCACGCGCGCGTGGTCGGCCGGGTCGACGGCCTGGGCGAGGTAGCGCCATCCCGGAAGGGCCGGGATGCCGTGCTCGCCGAGGAACTCGACCGTGGCCAGCACGTCCGGGCCTGGCGGCAGCAGCCCGCCGTCGCCGAGGGCGCCGAGGATGCGCGCGTCGTCCGCGGCGGCGGTCCGCAGGTCGAACAGTTGCCGCTCGGCGGAGGAGACGGCGTCGTCGAGCAGTTCGCGCAGCTCGTCGGCGAAGCGGTCGAGTTCCTCGGCGGTCAGGGTCCCCTCGGCGGGAGAGGACCCGGCGTCGGAATCACCCGCGGCGCGGTCGGCGTCCGGGCGCTGTCCCGGCACATTCGTCCGCTGCCTGCCGGTAGCTCCCGGCAGGCTCAGCAGTTCCGCCAGCCGCTGTTCGGCGGCGAGGGCCTCGGCCGTGCGGCGCTCGCCCTCGTGGGCGCGCTCGGCCGCCGTGGCCGCGTCCGCCGCGCGAGCCGCGGTGAGTTCCGCGCGGCTCTCGGCGGCGGCCGCCTCCCGCGCGTGCTCGGTGGCCCGGCGGGCCGCCTCGCGGGCGGTGTCCCAGGCGGCGACCGCCGTCTTCTCGGCGTCACTGGCCGCGAGGGCGGCCCTGGCGGGGTCGGCGTCGGGGGCGCTGTCGTCGAGCCAGCCGGCCCGCACGGCCTCGGCGGTCTCCTGCTCGACCTCGGTGAGCCGCTGCCGCAGGTGCCCGACCTCGCTGCGGGCCCGCTGCGCCTCGGTGGCGGCGGCGGTGGAGTCGCGGTAGGCGCCGTCGCTGACCTCCTGGAGGGCTGCGGAGCGCTCCTCCTCCTCGTTGGCGAGGTTCTCGGCGTTCTGCGCGGCCGCGTGCAGGGCGCGTACCAGGTCGACGGCGGCCTTGGCGCGCGCGGCCAGGGCGGGGGCCGCGTCCCGTTCGGCCTCCTGGATGGCGGCTGACACCCTGGCGACGCGGTCGGCTGCGGCGCGGTGGCGCAGTACGGCCTCGGCGGCCTGCCAGGCCGAGTACAGGGTGCGCGCGTCGGCGAGTTCGCGTTTCTGGGCGGCGGCGGACTTCTCGGCGGCGGCGAGCGCCAGGGAGGCGTGCCGGTAGGCGAGTTCGGCGGAGATCAGCGCGCTGTGCTCGCGTGCCGACTCGGCGTGGGTGACGGCGTACGCGGCGGCGGTGACCCGTTGCGCCAGGTCGGCCGCGCGGACGCGTTCCCGGGCGCCGCGCGCGGAGAGCCTGCGGGCCAGGGTGCGGGTGCGGCGCTCGGCGGTGGTGTGGATCTCCCGCGCGCGGGTGCGGGCCTCGGCGGCCTCGACGATCCGGCCGAGCAGGTCGACGGACCCGGCGGTGAAGTCGCGTTCGGCGATCAGTTCGGCGCGCCGGCCCAGCTTGTTGCCGAAGCCGCCGACCAGGTCGGCGAGTCCGTCGGTGTCCCGGGTGTCGGTGACGGCTCGCAGCAGCAGGTCGGTGAAGTCGGAGTCCTTCTTGACCGCGAAGAGACCGGCGGCCTCGCCTTCGTCGGCGTTCATCTCCCGCTGATAGCGGAAGAGTTCCGGGTCGAGTCCCAGCTCGCCGAGGTGCTCGGTCCAGCGCTCGTGGATCTCCTCCCAGTGCACCTCCAGGTGCGGGTAGTTCTTGCCGGCCTCCGTGAGGGCGTCCCGGAAGCCCTTCATGGTGCGGCGCCGTCCCCGCGCGCCCGACTGGCCCTCGACGGGCGGCCGTACGGCCGTGGACTCGGCGACGGGGAGGTTGTCCAGACTGAGACCGGGGCCGGGCCGGAAGGAGTACCAGGCCTCGGCGAACTTCCTGGGGTCGTTGGAGACCTGGCGGCCCCGCCACTCGCTGGCCTTGCCGACGACGACGCACTCGCCGGTCTGCACGTGCTGCCACTCCAGCGCCACATGGCCGCAGTCGTCGGCGAGCAGGAATTTGCGCAGCACACCGGAGCTGGCGCCGCCGAGGGTGTTGCGGTGGCCCGGGAGCATCACGGAGAAGATCAGCTTCAGCAGGACCGACTTGCCGCCGCCGTTCTCCAGGAAGAGCACCCCGGCGGGCGCCGGCCGGCGCGGCGGGCCGACGGGCTCCTCCTGGAAGAACTCCGCCTGCGTCGGCGCGGGGTCGGGCACGGCCCCGCCGACACCGCGCAGGTCGAGCACGGTGTCGGCGTAGCGCGCACCGGCCGGCCCGATGGAGTAGAGGCGGACCCGGGACAGCTCGTACATGGCGGACTCTCGTGAGGCTTCGTGAGACGGGGGTTCAGGCGGAGTGGAACGGCAGGCCGGCGTCGGCGACCAGCTCCAGGTCGTCGCCGTCCTCGGGCGGCAGCAGGGTGGGCGTCCCGTCGGTGACCGGGACGACGCCCAGCTCCAGCAGCTCGGCCATGGCGGCGCCGCCCGCCATGTCGCGGACCTGGAGCTGGTAGCGGGCCGTGGTGCGGTACGTGCCGCCGTTGTCGTCGCCGGTGCGCTGCAGGAAGCCGGAGTCGGTGAGGAAGCCGACGGCCTTGGCGACGATGCCGGTGGTCGATCCCGCGAGCCGGCGTGCGTCCTTGGTGGCGCCGGTCGAGCTGCGTCTGGCCCAGATCCGCCACGCGGCCTCCAGGCCGGGGGCGTCGCTGGCCGGGTCGGTGTTCTCGCCCTGCTCCGCGGCCCGCTCCTCCAGGCGGTGGCAGGCCTGGCGGACGAAGGCGTCGACGCCGTTGACCGTGACGCGCCCGATGTAGCCGTCGTCGGCGAGGTCCTCGGGGCGCGGGAAGGCCATGGCGGCGACGGCGAGGTGGGCGAGCCCGTGCAGGAACCTGTCGCTGCCGTCGGCGGAGGTGCGGCGCGCGTAGTCGCCCATGCGGACGGCGAAGACGGAGTCCTCCGCGGCGGTGACGGCCATGCCGGCGCGCGGGGACACCTCCAGCACGATCAGTCCGAGGCCGGTGGCCACGGCGTCGGCGAGCCGCGCGAACGGCGGGTCCTCGCGGTAGCGGCGCAGCAGGTCGGCGTACTCCTGGTCGCGGGCGGGCTGGAGCTTGGGCTGCAGGCCGAAGGCGACGAGCCGCGCGGCGTCGGCGGCGTCGGCGGGTGTGACGGCGGCGCTCGCCGGTGCGGCCACGGCCTCCGGCTCACTCCACTCGACGTGCTCGGTCACGGTCGGGACTCCTTGTTCTGGGACACCTCGGTACGGACTGCTTGCTCCGTCATGCCGCCTCCGACCGGTCCGCGGCCATCCCCGCCGCGTCCAGCAGGGCCGTGCCGACGATGAGGTCGGCGCCGCCGAACTCGGGGTCGTCGAGGTCGGTTCCGTCGTCCACGGCGAACAGCAGTTTCGGTTCGCCCTGGCGGTAGGCGGTGCCGACCGGGGGGCTGGCGGCGTGGATGGCGAGCAGGGCGACCAGGTAGGGCAGTTCGGGGTCCTGGCGGCGGGCGTCGGCGAGCAGTCCGGACAGCCGGCGCGGTGCGTCGGCCGGCAGGTCCAGCAGCTCCGTGGCGGCCGCGAGCTGCTCCTCGCTGAAGCGGCTGTCGTCGGGCGTGGCGATCAGGTCGGGCTCGGGCATCTCGACGCCGAGGTGTTCCCGCTCCACGGGCGGTGTCAGCAGGATCTCGACGAGGTCGGCGACCCGGACGGAGACCGGGGTGCGCAGTCCGGTGCCGTGGGCGAAGAAGGCGTCGGTGACCCGGGCCGCCCGCTCCACGGGCAGCGGCAGCAGGGGCGCGAGGAGGTGGCCGTAGAGGTCGGTGCCCGAGGCCGACGTGGGGGTGGCGAAGGCCTGCCGGTCCTGTTCGGCGCGGAACAGCGGGCCGGCCTCCAGCAGCCGGGACTGCAGCTGGGTGTGGCGCCGGATGCAGTCCTTGACGATGTCCACCAGCTCGGCCGCCCGGCGCTTGTGCTCGGGGTCCTCGGACTCGTCGCGGGCCTTGCGGATGTTGGTGAGGATCGCGTTCTCGTGGCGGTAGCGGTCCGCCACGTGGTCGAGGGCCTCGGTGATCATGTCGGGCACGGCGCTCAACCAGTCCACCGCGCGGACGTTGCGGCGGGTGGCGTCCAGGGCCCGGCGCAGGGTCTCGGAGTACTGCACGGTCCGGTAGCGGGCCTGCTCGGCGGCGAGCTGGGCGTCGGCGAGCCTGCCTCGGCTGATCAGCACCTCCAGCTTGACCTCGGCGGCGATCTGCGCGCTGGTGACATCGGTGTCCAGGGCGCCGACCAGGACGTTGACCGCCTCGTCGGTGGCCCGCAGGTACACCGTGCCGCCGGGGCCGGGCACCTCCTCGATCAGCTTGAAGTCGTAGTCGCGGCGCACATAGGTGCCGTCCGCCCCGAACACGCCGTACACCGCGCGGAAGCCGCGGTCGACGCTGCCGACGTTGATCAGGTTCTCCAGGACCCAGCGGGCCACCCGCTCGTGCTCGGCGGCGGAGCGGCGCGGGGCCTGGGCGGCGATGCGCGGGATGAGCCGGGCGACTATCTGGTCGTGGTCCGCGCCCGTGTCGAAGTCCATGTTCAGGGTGACGAGGTCGATGCCCGCGAGGGCGATCTCCGCCATGCCGTACACCGAGTACTCGCCGGCGAGGTTGGCCTTGCGCGCGTCGAGGTCGTGCAGCGGCGCGGTGCACGCGAGCGCGCGCAGCCGCCGCGCCAGCCCTTCGTCGGCGGCCGGGCCCGGCGCGGGCCGCGGCCCCGCGCTGAGCTGGGGCGGAACGCTGTCCGTCGATGCAGGCGAAGTCACGGTGCACAGACTAGGTCCTCGGTCTGACAACGACCCAAACGACCGTGTTGCGCCCCGGCGCGACGGTCGTCACACCGCCGGCCGGCCGTCCTGGCCGTCCTCGCCGACACGCCGCCGGTACACCTCGACGACCCGTTCCAGCGAGACCTCGAGGTAGGCCGCCAGCAGCGCCTCGGCCCTGTCGCGGTCCCCGCCCTGCAAAGCCTGGAGAATCCCGACATTGCGGGCGATGTACGGTTCGTGCAGTCGCCGGGGTTCGTCCACGACGTGGAAGGCGAGCCGCAGTTCGGCGAAGACGCTGCGCATCAGCTCGTCCGTGCGCTCGCTGGCGGCGAGGGCCACCAGTTCCCGGTGGAAGTGGATATTGGCCGTACCCACGCCTTTCCAGTCACCTTCGCGCGCCGCCTTACGCCCCTGTTCCACCACCTCGGTGAGCGCGCCGAGCGCGTAGGGCGGGTCGCCGAGCCCGCGTACGACGGCGCACTCGACGAGCCGGCGGGTGCGGTAGATGTCCTCGACGTCCTCGACGGTCAGCACCCGGACGAACACGCCCCGGTTCAGCTCGTGGACGAGCAGCCGTTCGTGCGTGAGCAGCCGGAACGCCTCGCGCAGCGTGTTGCGGGAGACGCCGAGCGCGCCGCCGATGCTGTCCTCCGACAGCCGCGTACCGGGCGGGAAGTAGCCCTCGGCGATACGGCTCCTGAGGATGTCCGCGACCCGCTCGGCGGTGCTGGTACGGCCCAACAGGGCACGGTCGTCGGCCAGTCCGCCCATCTGCTCTGCCATGCCGGAATTCAATCGCACGCGGAAGTACGAGACAACATGGGTATTGAAGGATCGTTCAACGATCCTCTACCTTGCTGGACAGTGGCACGGCTCACCCTTTCCCGCACCCTCCGTCCTCCCTCTGCGAGGTGCCCATGAGCACGCCCCCTCCATCGCGGGCCCTGACCGACACCCCACACCCCGCACCACCCGAACACGCCCCCGACGACGGGGCGTTCGGCTGGCTGCACGCGCTGGGACCGCGCGGCCGGCGCGCCTTCGGCGGCGCGTTCGGCGGCTATGCCCTGGACTCGTACGACTACTTCACGCTGCCGCTGACGATGGTCGCGCTGTCGGCGTACTTCGGTCTGGACAGCGGTCAGACCGGCCTGCTCACCACCGTCACCCTGGTGGTCTCCGCGGTCGGCGGCGCCCTCGCCGGCGTACTGGCCGACCGCATCGGCCGGGTCAAGGCGCTGCTGCTGACCGTGATCACGTACGCGGTGTTCACCGTGGCCTGCGGCTTCGCGCCCAACTACGAGACGCTGCTGGTGTTCCGCGCGCTGCAGGGCCTCGGCTTCGGCGGTGAGTGGGCGGTCGGCGCGATCCTGGTCGCCGAGTACGCGAGCGCGCGGAACCGGGGCCGCACCCTCGGCGCGGTCCAGAGCTCCTGGGCCGTGGGCTGGGCGCTGGCCGTGATCGTGTACACGGCGGTCTTCTCGCTGGTGGACGACGACCTGGCCTGGCGCGTGATGTTCTGGACCGGCGCGCTGCCGGCGCTGCTCGTGGTGTGGGTGCGGCGCAGTGTGCGGGACGCGCCCGAGGCGGCCGCCGCGCGGGAGAAGAGCACGCGGAAGGGCTCGTTCGCGACGATCTTCCGGCCGGACCGGCCGGGAGCACCGGGTCTGCTGCGCACCACGCTCTTCGCCGTGCTGCTCTCCACCGGCGTCCAGGGCGGCTACTACACCCTCGCCACCTGGGTGCCGACCTATCTGAAGACGGAGCGCGACCTGTCGGTCGTCGGCACCGGCGGCTATCTGACGTTCCTGATCTCGGGCGCCTTCATCGGCTATCTGACCGGCGGCTACCTCACCGACCGGCTGGGCCGCCGGCGCAACATCTGGCTGTTCGCGCTGCTGTCCGCGATCTGCATCCTGGCGTACACGAACATCCCGAACGGCGCCAACACCGTGATCCTCGTGCTCGGCTTCCCGCTCGGGTTCTGCATGTCGGCGATCTTCAGCGGCTTCGGCTCCTATCTGAGCGAGCTGTACCCGACGGCGGTGCGCGGTACGGGGCAGGGCTTCACGTACAACACCGGACGTGCCGTGGGTGCCGTCTTCCCCACGACGGTCGGCTTCCTGGCCGACAGCTGGGGCGTGGGCGGGGCGCTGGTCTTCGGCGCGATCGGCTACGGCATCGCGGCGCTGGCGCTGCTGGGGCTGCCGGAGACGCGCGGGAAGGAACTGGAGTGAACCACACCGACGACCGTCCGCCGACCGCGGTGGACGACCGCCCTGTGACACTGGCCGACGAGCACGCGCGCGCGTGGAGCCCGCGCACGGCGCGCGCCCGCTTCCGGGAGGGGCTGACGGGCCCCACGGCCGGCGTGGCCGCGGGGCACACGCAGGCCAATCTGATCTCGGTGCCCGCCGACTGGGCGTACGACATGCTGTTGTTCTGCCAGCGCAACCCCAAGCCCTGTCCGGTCCTGGACGTCACCGACGCCGGGTCCACGGCCACCGTCCTCGCCCCGGACGCGGACCTGCGCACCGATCTGCCGCGCTACCGCGTGTGGGAGCACGGCGAACTGGTGGACGAGCCGACGGACGTGCGGGCGCACTGGCGCGGTGATCTGGTGTCGTTCCTGATCGGCTGCAGCTTCACGTTCGAGTGGGCGCTGACGGCGGCGGGCGTTCCGGTCCGGCACGTCGAGCAGGGCCGCAACGTTCCCATGTACGTGACGAGTTGGCAGTGCCGTCCGGCGGGACGGCTGCGCGGGCCGATGGTGGTGTCCATGCGGCCGGTGCCGCCGCGGCACCTCTCCGCGGCGATCCGGGAGAGCAGCCTGCTGCCGGCGGTGCACGGCGGGCCCGTGCACTGCGGTGATCCCTCCGGGCTGGGCATCGACGACCTCGGCCGCCCGGACTTCGGCGAGCCGGTGGACTTCGAGCCGGACGACATCCCTGTGTTCTGGGCCTGCGGGGTGACCCCGCAGGCCGCGGTCATGGCCTCCCGTCCGCCGTTCGCCATCACGCACGCACCGGGACAGATGTTCCTCAGCGACGCCCGCGACGAGCAGTTCCGCGTGGCCTGACCGCCCTGTGCTGCACGAGACAGGAGAAACGAAGGACCCATGACGTCGATCGATCTGAACGCCGACCTCGGTGAGGGGTTCGGCCGCTGGCGGCTCACCGACGACGAGCGGCTGCTGTCCGTGGTGACCAGTGCCAACGTGGCGTGCGGTTTCCACGCCGGGGACGCGTCCACCATGCGCCGGGTGTGCGAGCTCGCCGCCGGACGCGGGGTGCGGATCGGCGCCCAGGTCTCCTACCGGGACCTGGCCGGGTTCGGGCGGCGCGCGATGGACGTGCCGCCCGCCGAACTGGCGGCCGAGGTCGCCTACCAGATCGGCGCACTGGAGGTGTTCGCCCGCGCGGCGGGCGCCCGCGTGGCGTACGTCAAACCGCACGGGGCGCTGTACAACCGGGTGGTGCGCGACGAGGAGCAGGCCGGCGCGGTCGTCGACGGGGTGCTCCTGGCGGACGCCACGCTGCCCGTGCTCGGCCTGCCCGGCTCCCGGCTGCTGGAACTGGCCGGGAAGGCGGGTCTGCCGGTGATCACGGAGGCGTTCGCCGACCGGGCGTACACCGACGGGGGCACGCTGGTGCCACGCAGTCAGGAGGGCGCCGTGGTCACCGACCCGGAGTCGGTGGTGGCCCGCTCGGTGGACCTGGCCCGCCACGGGGAGGTCGACGCGCACTCGGGACGGCGTATCGAGGTGCGGGCGCGCTCCCTGTGCCTGCACGGTGACACGCCCGGCGCGGTGGATCTGGCGCGCCGGGTGCGCGACGCGCTGGAGGCGTCCGGGGTACGGGTGGAGGCCTTCGTATGAGGGTGCTGCCCGTCGGCGAGGACGCCCTGCTCGTCGAGGTCTCCTCGGGCGACGAGGCCCAGGCGCTCCACGCGGAGCTGCTGCGGCGCCGCGCGGAGGGCTCGTTGCCGGTCGGCGAGATCGTCCCGGCGGCGCGTACGGTGCTGCTCGACGGCCTGTCCGATCCGGTCCGGCTGGCCGCCGAACTGACCGCCGGCGAGGTGCCGCCCGTGCTCCCGCGCGCGCGGGAGACGGTCGAGATCCCGGTGCGCTACGACGGCCCGGACCTCGCGGACGTCGCCGCGCACTGGGGTGTCCCCGCGCGGGAGGTGGCCCGTGTCCACGCGGACACCGAGTTCCGTGTCGCCTTCTGCGGATTCGCGCCCGGCTTCGGTTACCTCACCGGTCTGCCGGCGCGCTACGACGTGCCCCGCCGGGCCACTCCGCGTACCACTGTTCCGGCCGGCTCGGTGGCGCTGGCGGGTCCCTATACGGGCGTGTACCCGCGGTCCTCGCCGGGCGGCTGGCAACTGATCGGTACAACCGACCTCGTGCTGTGGGACCACGCGCGCGTGCCCGCGGCGCTGCTCTCCCCCGGCACGCGGGTGCGTTTCGTCCCGGTGCCGGGGTCCGCGGTATGACGGACCGTGCGCTCGCCGTCGTACGCGCGGGAGCCCTCACCACCGTGCAGGACCGGGGCCGCCCGGGGCACGCCCACCTCGGTGTGCCCCGCTCCGGGGCACTGGACGGGCCCGCGGCGGCGCTCGCCAATCGGCTGGCCGGCAACCCGCCGGACGCGGCAGTCCTGGAGACGACCCTCGACGGCTGCTCCCTACGGCCCCGTTCGACGGTCACCGTGGCGGTCACCGGGGCTCCCTGCCCGGTCACCGTGGACGGCCGGCCGGCCGCCTGGGGAGCGCCGGTACGCGTGCGTGCCGGGTCCGTGCTGGACGTCGGGGCGGCGGTCTCCGGCGTACGCGCCTACGTGGCCGTCTCCGGTGGGGTCGCCGTCGAACCGGTGCTCGGCAGCCGCTCCACGGACCTGCTCTCCGGTCTCGGCCCGGCCCCCCTCACGGACGGTGCCGTGCTTCCCCTCGGCGCTCCGCGGGAGGGCCACGCGCGCGTGGACGTCGCCCCGCAGCCGGCGCCCCCGGACGAGCTCGTGCTGCGGGTGACGCCGGGCCCGCGCGACGACTGGTTCACCCCGGCCGCCGTACGGCTCCTCACGTCCCGCACGTACCACGTGTCGCCGGCGAGCAACCGCATCGGGCTGCGCACGACCGGGCCGGCCCTGGAACGGGCCCGGCGGGACGAACTCCCCAGCGAGGGGATGGTGCTGGGCTCGGTCCAGGTGCCGCCCGACGGCACGCCGGTGGTCTTCCTGGCCGACCATCCGACCACCGGCGGCTACCCGGTGATCGCGGTCGTCCACCCCGCCGACCTCCCGGCCGCCGCACAGGCACGCCCCGGCACGCCGGTCCGCTTCGTCGCCGTACGCCGCCGGCACCTGTCCGGCGTGATCGGCTGAACAGGTCAGGCGGGGCCGGGGTGCTGTTCCCCGTCGACAACGCGGCCAGGGCTGCCGGGACGGCGGCGGAGGTCCGTGGGTCCAGGCGGACACCGGTGCCCCACGCGTGGTGGCTCATGTCGTCGACGGCTGGGGAGGGCAGGTCGGTGCACCCGGCCGGGTGGCCCGACTGGTGGACGCCAGAGGCGAAGGGAACGGCCAAACGGACGACGTCAGACCGGTGTTCGGCGACCGCGGCGGTCAGGTGCCGGTCGGGGAGGGCAGGTCGGTGCACCGGCCGGGTGGCCCGACTGGTGGACGCCAGAGGCGAAGGGAACGGCCAAACGGACGACGTCAGACCGGTGTTCGGCGACCGCGGCGGTCAGGTGCCGGTCGGGGAGGGCGACGCGGACCGGGGGGAGCCGGGCGGCGGAAGGGAGGGGGCGCGGGCGACGGGGCGGGCGCCCGGTCGTCGGGGGGCGTCGTCCGCGTCGGCGGGGAGGCGGCGACGAGGTGTTCGGACGGTTCGGGGGAGAGGACTCGGTCACGATGACGACTCGCCTACCGGTGCTGTCACCGCGCCGGACGTGGTCACGTCACCGTTGATCTTTCCCGGCGGGGAACGCGCCGTCAGCGTCGCCTCCCGCACCCGCGCGGGTCAGGCGGCGTCCACGCGCACCTGACCCGCGGGGCCGTCCGCCGACGGGTCACACGGCGGTCTCCTCCGGGCCGATCCGGCTGCGTACGGCGGTCTGCACCTCGGCTTCCTCTGCCGGGTCCGCGGCGAGCCGGCGCAGGCGTTCGACGACCCGGTTGTCCCCGGTCTCGGCGTGCCGGGCGGCGATCTCGCGGGTGGTCTCCTCGCAGTCCCACAGGCACTCGACGGCGAAACCGGTGCCGTAGGAGGGGTCGGTCGCGGCGAGGGCGCGGGCGGCGCGGCCCCGCAGGTGGGACGAGGCGGTCTCGCGGTAGATGTGGCGGAGCACGGGGGCGGCGCAGGCGATGCCGAGGCGTCCGGCGCCGTCGACGAGGGTCCACAGGGTGGGCGCGTCGGGGCCCTCGCCCCGTACCGCCTCCCGCAGCGCCGCGAGGACCAGGTCACGGTCCTGGACGCCGCCCCGGCAGGCGAGGACCCGGCCGGCGGCGGCGCCGAGCGGGTCGGGCCGGCGGGCCCAGCCGCGCGCCCGGTCGACGGCGGCGAGAGAGCGCATGCGTTCGAAGGCGTCGACGGCTGCCTCCACGACGGCCGTCGAGCCGGTGGTCACGGCGCCCTCGATCAGGCCGAGGGCGTCGGGATCGTTGCCGTCGGCGAGATACCGCAGGGCGGTGCACCGGGCTCCCTCGGTGCCGTCCTGGGCGGCCCGGACGATCTCGGGCCGGTCCTCGGGACCCGCCACGGCGGTGAGGCAGCGGGCGGCCGGGACATGGAGCGCGGCACCGCGCTCGACGCCTTGCTGGGCCCACTCGAACACCGCCCGCACGCTCCAGCCGGGCCGGGGCCCGGTGGGGCGCATCTGCCGCTGCCAGCGGTCGAAGGACCCGGCCTCCTGGGCGGCGCGCACGCGTGTGGCGACGGACTCGCGGGGGTCGTCGGCCCACAGTCGCCAGGGCCGTGGTTCGAAGGCGTCACGGACGGTGGCGGCGAGTTCCGCCTCGCCCTCGGCGTCGGTGGTGAACCGCGCGAGGACCGGGGCGGCCAGGGCGCGCAGGCCCGCGTCGTCGTCCCGGAGGGCCAGCTCGTCCAGGGCCCAGGCCCAGTTGGTGCCGTGGGCGGCGTACCTGCGCAGCAGGTCGAGGGCGTCCCGCCTGCCGTAGGAGGCGAGGTGCCCGAGGACCGCGAGGGCGAGTCCGGTGCGGGACTCGTCGGTGTCGAGGACGTCCTCGGGGTCGAAGAGGTGGGCCTCGATCGCGTCCAGTTCGCCGTGCAGATCGAGGTAGAGGCGGGCGTAGTACAGGGAGCGGTTCTCCACCTGCCAGTCGTGGCGCGGGTCGTGCAGCACACAGTGGTTCAGCGCCGCGAGCGCTTCGGAGCGCGGGGCGGTGAGCGCGTGCAGCGTGCCGTCGCCACGGCCCCGCTGGAGCAGGCCGAGCAGCGTACCGCTGGGCGCTATGACCGGATCGAACATGGGAAACAGCCTCACATCAAGCGTCGACGCAACCGGGGACGTGCATTACCTGGCCGCGTGACAACACGTCGGGGCGCCCGCCGTTTCCTGCTTGCTGTAGACCATCTCTCTCTGCCTCTCGTCGGTGGCCCATGCGGACCGCATCACGGCCCGCGCGGTGCGGCAACACCTGCCCAGCCATCGCGTCCGTGAATCACGTCGTCATGATGACCCGGCGGTCACATCTACCGCGACCGAAATTTCGGCGGCCCTGTACCGCCTCCCCCGTTTTCTGTGTCGTCGCTGGTCAGAGCGTGTCGCTCAGCGCTCGCCGAACAGGTCGAGCAGTTCCGTACGGCCGAACATCCGGGCCGTGTCGACGGCCGAGGGGGTGCCCGCGGACGGGTCCGCGCCACCCTTCAGAAGGACCTGGATCACCTCGGTCTCGCCCTTGAAGACCGCTCCCGCGAGTGGCGTCTGGCCCCGGTCGTTGACGCGGTCGGCGTCGGCGCCGCGCTCCAGCAGCGCGCGCACCGCCTCGGCGTGACCGTGGTACGCGGCGAGCATCACGAGGGAGTCGCCCCGGTCGTTGGTGAGGTCGGCCGGCACGCCCGCGTCGACGTAGGCCACGAGCTCCTCGGCCCGGCCGCGCCGGGCCAGGTCGAAGATCTTGGTCGCCAGCTCCACGACCTCGGGGTCGGGGGCATCAGTCATCGCCGGACCGCCTCTCACTGCACATGCTTCACGCATCGGGGACAGGACGTACGTCTGCGAGCGGTGCAGAGCCGTACGGGTGAATCGCCAGGGTACTGGCTCACCGGGCACATGACCTGTCGCACCCGGGGCAATGATCACGGCAGACCCATTCGGGGCAAATGTCGAGAATCTACCCAGTTGCACCTTTTATCGTATGGATACATTCTGTGATCCTGGCAGTACTCATGGTGACTGTCCCCGCAAACCAGGAGAACTCACATGATCGTCTCTATCTCATGCGTGGTGCTGCTCGGCATCGTCGTCTTCATCTTCTTCCGCAAGGACGGACTGAAGGCGTCGCACGCCCTGGTGGCGATGCTCTTCGGCTTCTATCTGGCCAGCACGGCCATCGCACCCAGCATCAAGGCGGGCGGCGAAAGCCTGGCCGGCCTCCTGGGCGGATTCAAGTTCTGATCCGCCCGACCCCGCACCGTCCGCCCGTACGCACCCTCTGGAGACAGCAGTGGCCCGGCGCCCACTCCCCCGCATCCTGAGCAACGGCGGCGCACAGCTCGCCCGGAGCCGGGAACTGGCCAGGACGGCGGCCGACGGCGCCACGGACGTCCTCCATCCGCTGATCACCATCACGCGCGGTCTGCGCCGACTGGCCTCGGCCGGGCGGCGCAGGTGGGCCGGCACGCCCAAGGACCGGCGCGGCGCACTGCTCTTCCTGGTGGCCTCGGTCCTGCTGGTCGTGGCGCTCGCGCCGTACGGTCCCCTGCTCGCCGTCATCACTCTGATGGCGGCGGCGGCCTGGCAGGGCCGGGACCGCTCCCCCTCGGCGTCCGCCGGCCCCGACGCGTCGCAGGCCCAGCGCCTGAAGTCGCTCTACGAGGCCCTGGTGCCGTACTTCTCCGCCGCCGAGGACCCCGAACCGCTCTACGCCCACGGCGGCGACTGGGGGAAGGTCTTCTCCGAGTACGCGTTCGACTCCACCGGCCGGATCGCGCACCTGGTGATCGGCTACCCCGCCTACTTCACCGACGGCGAGCCGGAGTCACGGGCGCGGATCGAGCATCTGCTCGGCGCGAAATCGGGGCGTGGCCGCGAGTACCACTTCGCGTGGGACGAGGAGGCCAACCAGCTCACGGTCCGCGTCCTCGCGCCCCTGCCCACCGACATCGCCGCCCAGCCCTTCGTCACGGCCCCCGGTGAGACGGTCCTCGGCTTCACCGATCCCACCGGGGTGCAGCGGACGCTGCCGCTCACCCACGGCGCCCACGGCGAGGAGCGGCGCGATGTCCCGCCCGTCGTCTGGCGCACCGGCATCCGTTCCACCGAGCCCCATCTGCTCGTGGCCGGCCAGCCGGG
Organism: Streptomyces sp. CB02400; assembly: GCF_001905725.1. Classification (GTDB taxonomy): domain Bacteria; phylum Actinomycetota; class Actinomycetes; order Streptomycetales; family Streptomycetaceae; genus Streptomyces; species Streptomyces atrovirens. The sequence goes on along the minus strand of NZ_LIWB01000006.1, from coordinate 405,503 downwards.
CAGCGGCACCTCGACACTGCTGCGCTCGATCGCCCTGCAGGCCCTGCGCCACGGCGACGTGGTGATCGTCGACGGCGGTGGTACCGGCGAGTACGCCTGCCTGACCGGCCGGGACGGCGTGCTCGCCGTGGAGTGCGGGCTGACGGGGGCGCTGACCAGCCTGGAGTGGGCCGCGCACGAGACGGAGCGCCGGCTGATCGCGGCCAACCGGGCGCATCAGGCGGGCGACCCGCCGCCCGAGGACACCAGGCGTCCCCTGTGGCTGCTGCTGGACCGGCCGAGCGCGTTCACGCACCTGGCCGCCGCGGACGGCCGCGAGGATCCCCAGTCGCTGCTCCAGGTTCCGCTGCGGCACGGCCGTCCGGCGAACGTCACCGTGGTCGTCGCCGAGCAGCTCGACGGTCTGGAGGGCCTCAGCGATCCGGTACGGCAGCACACGCGCGCGCGTGTCGTCCTCGGGCCCGCGACGGCGGAGGAGCTGAGGGCCGTCCTGGGGGCGCCGCCGCACACCACGCCGGTCGACCAGGTGCCGCCGGGGCGCGGTTACGCCCGGCTGGGATCGGGGCCGGTCCACCGTCTTCAGGTTCCGGCGACGCCGGATCCGTACGACGACGCGACCAGTGAGGCGGAGCGGCAGGCGGTGCTGGAGCTGTTGCCGGCGCGGACGACGCCTGCGGATGAGGAGCCGGAGCGGCTGGAGGCGGGGGTGGTGGAGGCTGTGCGTCTCGACAAGGTGAGGGTGGAGAAGGTGGCGGCGGCCGGCGCCGAGGCCGAGGAGGCGGTGGTGGAGCCCACCACCTAGCCGACCGTCGGTGCCCACGGGTTCTGCCGTTGGAGAGGTGCCTTGTGGCACGTGCCGCTGCGCCCACCCGTGCCGCCCTGGGGGGACCTCCCAGGCCCTTGAGGCACTGGGGAAGGCACGGTTGCCCGCAGTTGCAGGGGCACCGTCACCTCTCTGGAGGTCTGCACGACTGCCCGCGGTCGAATCGGCACCGGCGCCCTGGTTACGCCACGAATGTGCGGGGGGTTTCCGTGCCCGAGGTGCCGCCTGTTTCTACGATTCGGGCTGCTGCGGAGAGGCGGACCGCCGCCTCCTCCGCCACCGCGCCGCCCACCGTGAAGGGGAGGCGTACGTAGCCCTCGAAGGCTCCGTCGACGCCGAAGCGGGGGCCGGACGGGACCCGGACGCCCACCCGTTCGCCCGCCTCGGCGAGGCGGGAGCCCGAGAGGCCGCCGGTGCGCACCCACAGGGTGAGGCCGCCGCGCGGTACCTCGAACTCCCAGTCGGGCAGCTCCCGCCGTACCGCGGTCACCAGCTCGTCCCGGTTCTGCCGGGCCTGGGCGCGTCGTACCTCCACGGCCTGTTCCCAGCCACCGGTGCCGAACAGCCAGTTCACGGCCAGCTGTTCCAGCACGGGCGTGCCCAGATCGGCGTACGCGCGTGCGGCGACGAGGCTGCGGACGACATCGGGGGCCGCGCGCACCCAGCCGATGCGCATGCCGGCCCAGAAGGCCTTGCTCGCCGAGCCGACCGTGATCACCGTGGACCCGGCCGGGTCGAAGGCGCACACCGGGCGCGGCATCTCCACGTCCGGGTCGAGCCACAGCTCGCTCATCGTCTCGTCGGCGACCAGCACCGTGCCCGCGGAACGTGCCGCGTCCACCAGGCGGCGTCGCTGGTCCTCGTCGGCGAGCGCGCCGGTCGGGTTGTGGAAGTCGGCCACGACGTACGCGATCCGGGGCGCCGCCTCGCGCAGCACCTGGCGCCAGCGGTCCAGGTCCCAGCCGGTCAGGCCCTCGGCCATGGCGACGGGGACGAGCCGGGCCCCGGCCTCCCGCATCAGCTGGAGGATGTTGGCGTAGGACGGCGACTCGACGGCGATGCGCTCGCCGCGTCCCCCGAAGAGGTGGCAGATGGCGTCGATGGCGCCCATGGCGCCGGTCGTCACCATGATCTGCTCGGGCATGGTCGGGATGCCCCGCGCGGTGTAGCGGTCCGCGATCATCGAGCGCAGCGCGGGCAGCCCGGCGGGATAGTCGCCATGGGTGTGCGCGTACGGCGGAAGCTCCTCCAGCGCGCCCTGGACGGCCCGGGTGAGCCAGGGCTCGGGCGCGGGCAGCGCGGCGCAGCCGAGGTCGATCATCGAGCCGAGGGCCTCGGGCGGCAGTGGTTCGAGTCCCCGCGCGGGCACCGGATTGCCGGCCGGGACCGCGGTCCAGCTGCCCGCGCCGCGCCGTGACTCCAGGAACCCCTCGGTGCGCAGCGCCTCGTAGGCGGCGGCGACGGTGGTGCGGCTGACGGAGAGGGCGAGGGCCAGTTCCCGCTCGGCGGGCAGCCGCGCGGCCACCGGTACGCGTCCTTCCAGCACCAGCAGACGGATGCCGTCGGCGAGCGCGCGGTAGGCGGGCGGGCGGCGGGTCCCGGGGCCGGCCGGGCGGTCCTGCTGGGAGTTGAGCAGCCGGGCGAGCTGCGCCGCACCCACTGCGGAGGTCCACTGCACCATGAGAATCAGTCCACCTTTCCCGGATTGGCCATGGATGACATCATCGACCAAGCCACAGGGTGTCATGCGTCGGTCCACTTCCACCACAGGGGGCACGTTTTGGCCAGGTACTCCTCTCGGCACGGGCATCTCGCGCGGCGGCTGTTCCAGCTGTACGCGGGTCTGGCGCTGTACGGCGCGAGCTCGGCGCTGCTGGTGCGGTCGGGGCTCGGCCTCGAACCGTGGAACGTGCTGCACCAGGGCCTGTCCGAGCGGACGGGGCTGTCGATGGGCGTGGTGCTGACCCTCGTGGGCGCGGCGGTGCTGCTGCTGTGGGTCCCGCTGCGTCAGCGGCCGGGCCTTGGCACCGTCTCCAACGTGCTGGTGATCGGCGCGGCGATGGACGCGACCCTGGCCGTGGTCCCCGACGCGCACGCCATGGCCGTACGCGTGCCGCTGATGGCGGCGGGCATCGTGCTCAACGGCGCGGCGACCGGGCTGTACATCGCGGCGCGCTTCGGTCCGGGCCCGCGCGACGGACTGATGACGGGGCTGAACCAGCGCACCGGGGTGTCGGTCCGCCTGGTCCGCACGGCCATCGAGATCACCGTGGTCGTCACGGGCTTCCTCCTCGGCGGCACGGTGGGCGTCGGCACCCTGCTGTACGCGGTGACGATCGGCCCGCTCGCCCAGCTGTTCCTGCGCGCCTTCGCCGTCCCCTCGGCATCCGACGGCAGCACGGTCGTTGCCACAGCTCAACCACGGCGCGCGATACTGCGTCCGTGACCCCGCGGATACGCCACCCCTACCTCGACCGCCCCGCCCCGATCGCCTTCGCCCACCGGGGCGGGGCGGCGGACGGCCTGGAGAACACCGTCCGGCAGTTCCGGTGCGCCGTCGAGACGGGCTACCGGTACATCGAGACCGACGTCCACGCCACGCGCGACGGCCGGCTCGTCGCCTTCCACGACGCGACCCTCGACCGGGTGACGGACGGCGCGGGCCGGATCGCCGATCTGCCGTGGCGGGACGTGGCGCACGCGCGCGTGGCGGGCGAGGAACCGGTCCCCCTGTTCGAGGAGCTCCTGGAGACCTTCCCCGAGGTGCGCTGGAACGTCGACGTGAAGGCCGAACCGGCCCTCCTGCCGTTCCTGGACCTGATCGGGCGCACCGACTCCTGGGACCGGGTCTGCCTCGGCTCGTTCTCCGAGGCCCGCGTGGTGCGCGCCCAGCGGCTGGCCGGCCCGCGGCTGGCCACCTCCTACGGCACCCGGGGCGTGCTGAACCTGCGGCTGCGGTCCTGGGGACTGCCGGCCGCGGTGCGCCGGTCGGCCGTCGCCGCCCAGGTCCCCGAGCAGCAGTCGGGCATCCAGGTGGTCGACCACCGGTTCGTACGGGCCGCCCACGCGCTCGGGCTCCAGGTGCACGTGTGGACGGTCAACGAGGCGGAGCGGATGCACCGGCTCCTGGACCTCGGGGTGGATGGCATCATGACCGATCACATCGACACACTGCGCAAGGTCATGGAGGACCGCGGCGTCTGGGTCTGAGACCCCGTGCCCGACCACCTCCGCGCGCTCACGGGGAAGCGAGGGCACGGGTGGACACCGAGACCGTGCGGTCAGCGGCGGGGGACGAGGCCGCCGGCCGGCGGCGCGAGCAGCGCGGCTGGTACTTCTACGACTGGGCGTGCTCCGTGTACTCCACGAGCGTGCTCACCGTGTTCCTCGGTCCCTATCTGACGTCGGTCGCCGAGGCCGCGGCGGACGCGGACGGGTTCGTCCACCCGCTGGGCATACCGGTGCGCGCGGGCTCCTTCTTCGCCTACTCGGTCTCCCTGTCGGTGATCGTGGCCGTGCTGGTGATGCCGCTGGTGGGGGCCGCCGCCGACCGCACCGGCCGCAAGAAGCCGCTGCTCGCGGCCGCCGCGTACACCGGGGCCGCGGCGACGACGGGCATGTTCTTCCTGGGCGGCGAGCGCTATCTGCTCGGCGGTCTGCTGCTGGTGGTGGCGAACGCGGCGCAGTCGGTCGCGATGATGCTCTACAACTCCTACCTCCCGCAGATCGCCCCGCCCGAGGAGCGCGACGCGGTCTCCTCGCGCGGGTGGGCCTTCGGATACGCGGCCGGGTCCCTGGTCCTCGTTCTGAACCTCGTCCTCTACACCGGTCACGAAAGCTTCGGTGTCTCCGAGGGCATGGCGGTGCGCATCTGCCTGGCGTCGGCCGGCCTGTGGTGGGGCGCCTTCGCGCTGGTGCCGCTGCGCCGGCTGCGCGACCGCCGCGCTCCCGCGCGGGAGGCGGCCCTGCCGGGCTTCCGGCAGCTCGCGGCGACCGTCCGCGACATGCGCCGGCACCCGCTGACGCTGGCGTTCCTGCTGGCGTACCTGGTCTACAACGACGGCATCCAGACGGTGATCACCCAGGCCTCGGTGTACGGCTCCGAGGAGCTGGGGCTCGGACAGTCGACGCTCATCGTGGCCGTGCTGCTGGTCCAGGTGCTGGCGGTGGCGGGCGCGCTGGCGCTGGGCCGGCTGGCCCGGCGGTACGGCGCGAAGCGCGCGATCCTCGGCTCCCTGGCCGCCTGGACCCTGACCCTGGCCGCCGGGTACTTCCTGCCCGCCGGAGCCCCCGTGTGGTTCTTCGTGCTGGCGGCCGGAATCGGCCTGGTCCTCGGCGGCAGCCAGGCGCTGTCCCGCTCGCTCTTCTCCCATCTCGTACCGCCCGGCAAGGAGGCCGAGTACTTCTCCGCATACGAGGTGAGCGACCGCGGGACGAGCTGGCTCGGGCCGCTGCTGTTCGGTCTCACCTACCAGCTGACGGGCAGCTACCGGGACGCGATCATCTCCCTGGTGGGCTTCTTCGTCCTGGGATTCGTGCTGCTCGCGCGGGTGCCGGTGCGGCGGGCGATCACCGAGGCGGGCAACCCGGTTCCCGAACGGATTTAGCACTGGGCGCGAAAGGGCTGTAGTGTACGCGTTTGGCCTGCCAGGCGTACCGTTACTGCGCGTCAAAGATGCCGAACGCTGAGTCGCATCTCCTTACAGATGTGACAAACCGGACGTCGGGGGGTACTGCACTGGTTGACAAGGCTGCGGCTACGACGGCGACGCATGACCCGGATCGGAACTCCGGACGGGAATCTTTACCGCCGCCCGGACGTTGACCGGATGACGACGACAGCGACACCTGTCCTGTGGGCGACAAGCCCGGGAGGCACGATTCATGAGTGAGCGAGCTCTTCGCGGCACGCGCCTCGTGGTGACCAGCTACGAGACGGACCGCGGCATCGACCTGGCCCCGCGCCAGGCCGTGGAGTACGCATGCGAGAAGGGGCACCGCTTCGAGATGCCCTTCTCGGTCGAGGCGGAGATCCCGCCGGAGTGGGAGTGCAAGGTCTGCGGTGCCCAGGCACTCCTGGTGGACGGCGACGGCCCCGAGGAGAAGAAGGCCAAGCCCGCGCGTACGCATTGGGACATGCTGATGGAGCGGCGCACCCGAGAGGAACTCGAAGAGGTCCTCGAGGAGCGTCTCGCCGTTCTGCGCTCCGGTGCGATGAACATCGCGGTTCACCCCAGGGACAGCCGAAAGTCGGCTTGATCCCGCCGGGGGACCCGGGCGAAGCCACAAACGCACAGCGGCACAGGACCGCGGGCGCCCGCGGTCCTGTGTGCGTGCGGGCCCGGCTGTGCGTGCGGGGCCCGGCCGCCCTCAGCGGGTGAGCGGCGGGCGCGGTCCCTGCGGGGTGTCCCCCGGAGCGCTTCCGGGCTCGTCCCGGATCACCTCGCCCTGGACGACCTTGCCGTCGGGCCGGCGCATACGGGCCTGCTGGAAGGCGTCCCCGAGAGAGCCCTGCGCGGCCTCGCGGAGCTTGCGCTCGAAGGTGCGCTCGGCGTAACGGCTCACGGTCTTCTGCACCGGCGGCACCAGCAGGAGCAGCCCCACCGCGTCCGAGATCACGCCGGGGATGATCAGGAGCAGGCCGCCCAGCATCGTCAGGCCGTTGCCCTCACTGTTCGGCCGGGCCTCGGACAGCATCCCGCCCTGCTGCTGTTGCAGCGTCTCGGTCAGGCTCTTGAAGGCCCGCCGCCCGGCCCGCTTGATGACGACCGAGCCGAGGACGAGACCGGCCACCAGGATCAGGAAGACCACCAGCCCGTTCGACGCCCCGGCGACCATGGTGAGCAGCCAGATCTCCAGCACGAGCCATGCGGCGACACCCAGCGGCAGGAAGGTGCGCAGCCGGGAGCGCCGGGGCCGGGCGGGATACGGGGTCTGAGCGCCAGTCGTCATGCTCCCAGTGTGCCTGGGCCCGGCTCAGCACGGGATAAGCGGGATCACCAGGACCACCGGGATGAACAGACGGCCGTACGCCTACGGTTCGGACCGCTTGACGTCCGGCTCGGACTGCTTGACGTCCGGCTCGGCCCGCTGCTTGTCGTCGCCGCGTCCGAGGACCTTGCCGACCCTCTCCCCCACACCCCACGCCGTGACCCGCCACAGCGCCTCGACGAGGATGTCGCGGCTCATCTTGGAGTCGCCGAGTTCGCGCTCGACGAACGTGATGGGAACCTCGACGACGTGATAGCCGGCCTTCACCGCGCGGCGGGCCAGGTCGACCTGGAAGCAGTACCCCTGGGAGGCCACGTCCTCGAGGCCGAGGCCCTCCAGCGTCTCGCGGCGGAAGGCGCGGAAGCCGCCGGTGATGTCGCGCAGCGGCAGGTCGAGCGCCACGCGCGAGTAGAGGCTGCCCCCGCGCGAGATGACCTCACGGGACTTCGGCCAGTTCACCACCCGGCCGCCGGGCACCCAGCGCGAACCGAGCACCAGGTCGGCACCATTGAGGGCGGTCAGCAGACGGGGCAGTTCCTCGGGCTGGTGGGAGCCGTCGGCGTCCATCTCGATCAGTACGCCGTAGCCGTGCTCCATGCCCCAGCGGAAACCCGCGAGGTAGGCCGCGCCCAGGCCCTCCTTGCCCTTGCGGTGCAGCACCTGGACGTGGTCGTCCCCGGCGGCCAGTTCGTCGGCGAGCTTGCCCGTGCCGTCGGGGCTGTTGTCGTCGGCCACGAGAACGTGCGCCTCGGGAACGGCCTCGCGCACCCGGCCGACGATCGCCTTGATGTTCTCCGCCTCGTTGTAGGTCGGAATGATCACCAGAGCCGTGCCGAGCGGGCCGAAGTTCCGCCCCTGGGATCCTGCCGCGAGGGTCCCGTCGCCGTCGTTCACTGCTGCCCCTTCATGTCCTGTGCGCAGGGTCCCACCATAGTGGGCAAGGCCCGCGCAGACGTGACGGGACGTTCATATGGTGGTGTTGTTTACCGAAGATCGGGTAGGAACACACTTTTTGGGCGCACTGAAGGAGGCGAGGGACAGCGGATGGGGCCCGGCGCCCTTCGGGCCGGCCCGGGACCCGCCGGCTGCGGATCGACCTGAAGCCGTTGTCTACTGAGCGCCCGGGCCCCACCCGGGGTCACACCTCCCCGGCCGGCCGGAACGTCCCTCGGTACCGCGCCGCCGCTGAGCCTGGTTCCCAGTGACGGTGCCCCGGTGCGGCACACCGTCCCTGACCCAGCGGTACCGACACGAGTGGCCGGACGTTCTCCGGTCGGGCGTCCGGTGGTGGACCCGGCCGAACCTACCGGCCTCCCGCGGCCGCCTGTCAACAGTCGTTCGACCTGCGTCATGTGGTTCAAATGCCTGGTCAGCGAGGAGGATGCGCAGGTCGTGGAAGAAGGGCGCGGCACATGATCGTCACCGCGCCCCCCTCGTAGATCACTCGCCCGGCCGTACGAACACCGTGTGCCCGCCGACCACGGTCCGCAGACAGACCGGCAGGTCACGGCCGGGGGCGAGGTCGGGCAGGCCGGGGGTGCCGGAGCGGGGGTCGGTGGACCAGCGCGCCACCCGGTCGTCGGGGGCCTGGACGACGAGTTCACCGGTGTGCCAGAGGGCGTAGTCGGCGGGCGCGCCGGGCACCAGGACGCCCGCGTCGTCGCGTCCGACCGCCCGCCAGCCGCCGCGCGTGTGCGCGGTGAACGCGGCGCGCACGGAGACGCGGTGCTCCGGTGTGCGGTGGAAGGCGGCGGCCCGGACCGTGCCCCAGGGGTCGAGGGGGGTGACCGGGCTGTCGGAGCCGAAGGCGAGCGGGACGCCGGCGCGCAGCAGCGCCGCGAAGGGGTTCAGGGTGCGGGCCCGCTCCGCGCCCAGGCGCCGCGCGTACATGCCGTCCTCGCCGCCCCACAGGGCGTCGAAGGCGGGCTGGACGGAGGCGGTCAGGCCGAGTTCGGCGAAGGCGGCGACGGTCTCGGGGGTGAGCATCTCGGCGTGCTCGACGCGGTGCCGGGCGGCGCGGACGCGGGCGAGACCGAGTGTGCCGGCGGCGGCCCGCATGCCGTCGACGACAGTGCTCACGGCCGCGTCACCGATGGCGTGGAAGCCGGCCTGGAGGCCCGCCTCGGTGCAGGCGACGACATGGGCGGCCACGGCTGCGGCGTCCAGGTGGGCGGTGCCGGTGTGGGCGGCGTCGGCGTACGGCTCGTGCAGGCACGCGGTGTGCGAGCCGAGGGCGCCGTCGGCGAACAGGTCGCCCGCGGCGCCGATCGCGCCCAGCTCCTTCGCCTTGGCGACGTCCTGTTCGGCCCAGTAGCCGACGACGCGCGGGCCGCTCTCCTCGGCGGCGAGCCGCAGCAGTCCGGTGAAGTCGTCCTCGGAGGAGATCTCCGGGCCCCCGCACTCGTGGACCGTGCCGATGCCGAGGGAGGCGGCGTGGGCGAGGGCGGCGCGCTGGGCCTCGGTGCGCTGGGCCGGCGTGACGGCGGCCAGGGCGGCGGCGCGCACCGCGTGGTGGGCGTCCCCGGTGAGCGGGCGGTCCTCGCGGGTGACCACGACCGGGACGAGGTCGAGGAGCGCCGTGGTGACGACCGCGGAGTGGACGTCGATCCGGCTCAGGTAGAGGGGACGGCCGCCGGTGGCCTCGTCGAGCTCGGCGCGGGTCGGGGGACGGCCGCCGGGCCAGCGGGCGGCGTCCCAGCCGTGGCCGAGGAGGACCCGGTCGTCCGGGCGGGCGGCGGCGAACTCCCGTACACGGGCCAGCGCGGCCTCCAGCGAGGGGGCGGTGGACAGGTCGAGGCCGGTGAGGGCGAGGCCGGTGGCCGTGGTGTGGACGTGCGCGTCGGTGAACGCGGGGGTGACCAGCGCGCCGTCGAGGTCGATCACCTCGTCGACGCCGTCCGTGAAGGCGTCGGCGGCGCCTTCGGAGCCGACCCAGGCGACCTGGCCGCGTTCGACGACCATCGCGGTCGCGAAGGGGTCGGCGGGGCTGTGGACCTCGCCGCGGCGGAGCAGGAGGGTGCGGGGTGGGGCGGTGCGTTCACTCATGTCCCACAGTTTCGCGCGTCGTGCGGGGCGCTCCGCGTGCAGGGCCGTCTCCGGGGGGCGACGCATCCCGTCCGTTCCCGGCCGGTCCATTGTGATCGCCCCCGTCGCCCCTTCCCGTTCCCATCCCCGGGGGCTCCGCCCCGGACTCCCGCTCCTCAAACGCCGGAGGGGCTGGATTTCAGCCGGACGGGCTGGAATCGGCGCGGGATTCAGATGCGTGGCGGGCGGGCTTCGTACGGGGTGGAGAGGACCACCGTCGTGCGGGTGGAGACGCCTGCCAGTGAGCGTACGCGGGCGAGCAGTTCCTCCAGTTCGTGCGGTGTGGACACGCGCACCTTGAGGATGTAGTTCTCGTCGCCCGCGACGCTGTGGCAGGCCTCGATCTCGGGGACGCCGGCGAGGCGGTCCGCGATGTCGTCGGGGGCGCTGGGGTCGAAGGGTTTGACCGAGATGAAGGCGGTCATGGGCAGGCCGACGGCCTCCGGGTCGACGACCGCGGCATAGCCGCGGATGACGCCACGCTGTTCCAGCCGGCGCACCCGCTGGTGCACGGCCGACGTGGACAGGCCCGTGGCCTTGCCCAGGTCTGTGTAGCTCATCCGCCCGTCCTTGACGAGCAGCTGCACGATCTGTCGGTCCAGCTCCTCCATGGCGCAAGAACCTACAGTGCGCTTGATCTCCTCGGATACCTGAGCCGCCCAGGTCATGCCCGGTTCGTGACGTGCCGGGGGACAAAGCCCCCGCACGGGGCACCCGCACCTGGCATGTGACGAACGCCACACCCTTCGAGCGGTCTCCGTGATGTTCCCGTGATTACCCCGGAGGAGGGGCGGGAAGTGCTTGCTGTGGTCGAGGCCGCAGTGCCTTCACGGCCCAGCCCGAGGGGGAGAACCCAATGCAGAGTCTTAAGCGCCTTGGTCGTACCACGTCCAAGCGGCAGCAGCCGGTCGTCGAGCTCGATCCGGAGTACGTCGAACCCGACGTCCCGGACGAGGAACTCGACGCCTACGACACCTTCGAGATGTACCGGGTCGTCTGCCCGGACTGCGCGCAGCCCATCGCCCTGCTCGCGGACGAGGACACCCTGCCGGAGCACGCGCTGTGCGCCTCGCCGTGGAACCCGTTCGGGCTCACGGTCTGCGCCGGCACCGGCCGCCGGGCCACCGAGGCGCGGCCGGCCGACGAGTCCGTCACTCCCCAGGAGCAGGACATGGCCCTGCTGTTGACGCTTCCCCAGGGGCTCGACTGGCGCACCCAGCCCTTCTCGCACGTCGGCGGTCCGGGCTCGCGTCCGATCCGGGTCCCGGCGATGCGGCGGCACGCCGCCTGAGCGCACACCGGTGCGGGGGCGGCGCGGTCCGCCGCCCCCGTCCGCGCGGGACGGCCGCGAACGCACGTCCTGTTCCGGGGGTCGGTGACCCGTCCGGCCGCTCCCGCGTTGCCCGGACATGACGACCCCCACGCACTCGACGACCGGGCGTCAGCGCCGCGTCTTCGTGCCGCCGCCCGCGGAGGCGGTCGCACCCGCGCCGCCCCGGCTCCCGGATCCGCCGATCTACCGCGATCTGATGCGGGCCTGGGCGGACCGGGGCCGCACGCTGCCCGGGCGGCAGGACCCGGAGTGGACCCGGCTCGCCGCGCCCTGGCGGGGGCTCGATCCGCTCAGCGGGTCTCCGGGCCCGCGAGGTGGCGGGCGATGACCATGCGCTGGATCTGATTGGTGCCCTCGACGATCTGCAGGACCTTGGCCTCGCGCATGTAGCGCTCGGCGGGGAAGTCCGCGGTGTAGCCGTAGCCGCCGAGGATCTGCACGGCGTCGGTGGTGACCCGCATCGCCGTGTCGGTGCAGTGCAGCTTGGCCATGGCGGCCTGCTTGGCGAACGGCCGCCCCGCGTCGCGCAGCCGGGCCGCCGCCAGATACAGCGCGCGCCCCGCCTCGATCTGCGTGGCCATGTCGGCGAGCATGAAGCGCAGTCCCTGGAAGTCGGCGATCGGCTTGCCGAACTGCCGCCGCTCGGCCGCGTAGCCGAGCGCCTCGTCCAGCGCCGCCTGGGCCAGACCGATCGCGCAGGCGGCGATACCGAGCCGGCCGCCGTCCAGCGCCGACAGGGCGATCGCGAAGCCCTGCCCCTCCTCGCCGACGCGCCGCGCGTCGGGGACCCGGACGCCGTCGAGATGGACCTGGGCGGTGGGCGAGCCCTTCATCCCCATCTTCTTCTCCGGCACGGCGGCACTCAGCCCCTCGGCGTCACCGGGCACCAGGAACGCGGTGATGCCGCGCGGGCCCTCCTCGCCGGTACGGGCCATGACGGTGTAGAAGTCGGCGATGCCGCCGTGGGTGATCCATGCCTTGGTGCCGGTGATCACCCAGTCGTCGCCCTCGCGCACGGCCTTGGTGCGCAGCGAGGCCGCGTCCGAGCCCGAGGCGGGCTCGGAGAGGCAGTAGGCGCCGAGCAGGCCGCCGCCGAGCATCGCGGGCAGATGCTCGGCCTGCTGCTCCTTGGCGCCGAAGGCGGCGAGCGCGTAGGAGGCCAGGGTGTGCACGCTGACACCGAGGCCGACGGTGAGCCGGGCCGCGGCGAGCTCTTCGAGGACCTGGAGGTAGACCTCGTACGGCTGGTCTCCGCCGCCGTACTCGGAGTCGTAGGGCAGGCCGAGCAGGCCGGACTCGGAGAGCAGGGTGAACAGTTCGCGGGGGAAGCGGCCCGCGTCCTCCTCCTCGGCCGCCTGCGGGGCGACCTCGCGCTGCGCGATGTCGCGGACGAGCGAGATGAGGTCCCGGGCCTCGTCCGTGGGCAGTTGCCGGTCCACCGGCTGCGGGGCGCGGTCGGGCATGGCGACGCTCTCCTCCCTGTTCGGGCACATCGGCGTGCGCCTTGGGTGGGGGCGGCTCCGCCGGGGTCGTATCGGTGCCTGGCCGATGCTCGCACTCCCGGGTCTCGGAAGCTGCTGACCAGCGGCTGTGCGCTGCGAGTATGCCCGATCGGCCGCAGCAAGTCACCAGTTAACGACCGCTCACTTCAAAAAGTTTCCACGCCTCCGCCGAACAGGACATTCATCCGAAAGGTGACACCCCGAACAGGGAACCGATCAAGGGCCGGGGCCCGTCTCAGGCGTCGCGGCGGGCGGGCGCCGGGGCCGGGTGGGCGGGGTCCAGCTCCTCGATGGCGCGCATGGCCCCGCCGAGCGTCTTCACCAGCAGCTCGCTCATGGTCTCGCGGGACAGTTCACCGCGGTCGATCCAGGCGAGCGCGGCGCCCTCCACGCTGCACACCCAGGCCAGCAGCCCCATCCGCGCCACCGGCGCGATGTCCGTACGGCCGTAGGCGCCCTCGGCGATGGTCGCGACGATGGCCTCGCGCACCCCGTCCCGGATGGCGTGCACCTCGGTGTCGAAGCCGACGCCGCCGCTGACGATCGCGCGGTAGGCGGCCTGGTTGTGCTCGGCGTACCGCAGATAGCTGTCGATGGTGCGGTGCACCCGCTCCACGGACGGCAGTCCGGCCCCGCTCGCGGCGAAGCCGACCAGACCGGCCACCGAGTCCTCGATGATCGCCAGGTAGTAGCCGCGCTTGGAGTGGAAGTAGTAGTAGATCAGCCCCTTGGCGACCTGCGCCTGGCGTGCGATGTCGTCCATCGAGAGCGCGTCGTACGACGTGTCCGCGAACAACCTCCGCCCGATGGCGATGAGTTCGGCGCGACGCGTGGACGAACGCTCGGTACCGCGCGCCGCGGGGCGTGCGGCGGACTGCCGGCTGATGTTCAATTTCGACCCAGGTCTTCCTGCGGGCGGTGGGACGTCCCGCCGCAGTATGTCAGGTCATCCGGAGGAACCGGACCGACAGCCCCGCGACCTCGGGCTACAGCAGTCCCAGCTGGGTCACGAACATCGCGAGGACCACGACGAGGGTCCATCCCATGGCGTGTTCGAGGATCTTCGGGCCGTCCTCCCGGGGGCCGCCGGTGCGGGCGCGGGTGACGGTGGCTGCGTTCGTGGTCATGGCTTCTCGCTGGTCTCTGTGGTGCGGTGGACTCCCCCTGCGACTGACGTCCACCTTGCCACCGTGAGCGGCTTCCGCGGCCGAGACGTCGGTCACAGGCGTCCGACGGCCCCGGTCGTCCGGGGCCGTCGGCGGGACCGGCTCAGCGCACGCCCACCGCCGCGAGCGCCTTGCGCTGCCGCGGGGTCGGCCGGGCCGGGAAGTAGAGGTAGCAGACCCCTCCGGTGCCGGACACCACCTTCCCGGAGGCGTTGTACCGCTTGGTCCGCAGCCAGATGTTCTCCCACTCGCGCCGCCGGTAGACACGGCGCACGGCCGCGTTGTCGTCCGAGGCGGGGTCGTTGGCGATCACATCGCCGTCGGCGGTGAAGCCGATCACCGTCATCAGGTGCCCGGAGGTGCCGTACCCCGCCCCGGTCAGCTCCTCCGCCAGGAACGACTGCGACGTGATGGCCGGGATGCCCGCGGCGATCAGCGTCTCCAGGTCGGTGAGGGAGCCGAGGCGGGTGACCACGCCCGCCAGGCCGTCGAAGGTGGCCGCGTAGGCGGCGTTGAAGGGCCAGTTGCCGCAGCCCTCGTACTGGTGGTCGAACGTGTAGCGGGCCGCGTGGCAGATCTGCGGGTCGGCGTAGGACGGGTCGACCCAGGAGAGCTGCTCCTCGGTGAGCCGGCCGCCCCAGTACTCGATGATCATCTGCGAGGAGGTGGGGCTGCACCAGGCCTCGCCGCCGTTGTCGTACTCCGGGTACTGGCCCTTGTGGATCTCCTGCGAGTAGCGCGGGACGATCAGCTCCTTGGTGAGGCCGGGCGCGGAGGCGGGGACGGTGAACCGGTCGGGGATGTCGGAGCCCATCGCGCCGAGCCGCCACACGGTGGGGGTGAGCCGGGTGCCGGGACGCCGGTAGAGGGTCAGGCGCAGCCGGTACGAGACGAGGCGCAGGCCGGAGGCCGCGTCGTCGACGGAGAACGTGTCCGTCCAGATGCTGCTCTTCCCGTCGCTCTGGTCGTCCACCGAGGTGCGCCGGATGTCCTGGTCGCCCGCGGCCCAGCGGCCCGTGACGTACCAGGGGGTGTCCGTGCCGTCGGAGTACGTGCCCTTCAGCTCGGTCTGGAGCCAGGTGCCCGCGGGGGTGTGCGCGTTCCAGGAGGCGATGACCTCCGTCGCCGGAACCCTGAGACGGTGCACGGGCGAGGTCCAGGTCGCGTACTCCCAGGCGGCCGTGCGGCCGGTGTGCGGGTCGGTGTAGTCCGCGGTGCCGGCGGGCCTCGCGATCAGAAGACCGGGGCGGACACCGGCGACGGCACGGGTCCCGACGGCGGTGCCGCCGCGCCAGTCGGTGTACGAGGTCCAGGAGCGGTTGTCGACGGGGCGGGCGGCGGTCCGGCCGACGCCGGCGGTGTCGGTGGCGGTGGCGTGTCCGGTCGGGGTGCCGGCGGACGCCGGGCCCGCGCTCCCGGCGACGGCGGTGACGACCGCCGCGGCCAGGAGGGACCTGCGGGACGGCAGTTCGGCTCTGCTCATGGGTGGAAGACCCCCGGGTCTCGGAGTCGGGACAGGACCAAAGCACGGCCGGCCGGACGGCGTACGTCCGCCGGGTGGAGCGGGTGTGCGCCAACTATGAACGCAGCCGGGCGGATCCTGCCAGCACCCTGGCCGTACCGCGCCCGACCAACATGGGACTCGACCAATGGCGGGATCCGCGGTGAACCCGTCCGGCCGAGGGATCGTCCGTCCGGGGGCCTAGAGTGCTCCGGTAAGCCCTCCGCCCCCTCCCCCTTCCCCGCCCTCAGGAACCAGCCATTCACGCTCTCGCCTCCCGCATCCGCCGGCTCGCCCCCTCGTGCGGCCCGGTCCGGCTCGTCGGTGTCGACGGACACGCCGGCTCGGGGAAGTCGACGTTCGCCCTGCGGCTGGCCGAGGCGCTGGACGGCGCTCCGGTGCTGCGGCTCGACGACATCGCCAGCCACACCGAACTGTTCGACTGGACCGGACGGCTGCTGAGCCAGGTGATCGAGCCCCTCGGCCGCGGCGAGACCGCGCACTACTCCCCCTACGACTGGCGGACCCGCCGCTTCGGACCGCCCCGCCCGCTGCCGCCCGCCCCGGTGATCGTCGTGGAGGGCGTCGGCGTCGGGCGCCGGGCCCTGCGCCCGTACCTGGCGCTGCTGCTGTGGATGGACCTCCCCAAGGAGGAGTCCTGGTCGCGGGGGCGGGCCCGCGACGGCGCGGAGCAGCGGGAGTTCTGGGAGGGCTGGGTCCGTGCGGAACGCGAGCACTTCGCGGGCGACCCCTCGCGACCCTTCGCGGGGCTCCTGGTGCGGCAGCGCCCGAAGGGATACGAGCTGCTTCCCGGGCCCGCCGGGGCGGCTGAATCACCCCCTCCGCTCACGGAGGGTGACGGACCGCCCGCGTTGTGGTGAACCTGTGAAGAGTGGTCCCGGACAAGTTGCCGGAGTACCCCAACTCGGCTTGACCGGGGGCGCTTACAGGTCTTACGTTCTCAATGTGCGGCCCTTCGGAGCCGCCGGCAGACGCGAAGCCCCCGGTTGTTCCCCCGTGATCGGGGGCTTCGTTCTGCCCTCTTCGCGTTTTTCGGGCGCTCAGTGGCATATGACGATCACCCTGGGTCACCACGCGTGCTCCGCGCTCCCCCTCCCACCCCGCCCCTCGGCGGGTACGGCACCCTACGGACGTACCGCCGCCGCAGGTACGATGCCCTCGGTGCGACCTACGGACGCTGCTTCGCGCACCTTCCAACTCCGGTCCGCGGCGCAGCGGTTCGACCAACGGGAGCCGACGGACGAGGGCCGGCCGGCACACCGACGGGGGCACGGTTCGTGGGGGACGTGATGGACTTCGGCACGCAGAGCCCGCAAGCCCCGGCCGACCTCGCCTGGCTGCGGGGCGTGGACGCCTACACGATGGGCGCCTATCCGCAGGCGGAGGAGGAGTTCCGGGCCGCGGTGCGGCTCG
Source organism: Streptomyces sp. CB02400 (assembly GCF_001905725.1). Lineage (GTDB taxonomy): Bacteria > Actinomycetota > Actinomycetes > Streptomycetales > Streptomycetaceae > Streptomyces > Streptomyces atrovirens. The sequence continues at coordinate 388,669 of NZ_LIWB01000006.1, read as the reverse complement.
ACCCGGGGATGGCCGACGGCTGGCTCGGGCTGCACGCGCTGCGCGTCGACACGACGACCGCGCTGCTCAGGATGTTCCGGCACCGGGAGCGCTTCGGCGAGCAGCGCACCCGGCACCGCCGCACCCTCAACTCCTGGTACTGGCTGGGCTGGTGGGTGCAGCCGGTGCTGGAGAGCCCCCGCGATCTGCTGCTGGCGCACGCCTCCCACTGGCTGGACGGGCGCCACGTCCCCGAGCTGGACCGGGCGCTCGCCGGACTGCCCCCGGTGGACACCGATCCGCAGGTCCGCTTCCTGCACGCCTGCCGCGCCTACCTGGTCAAGGACTGGGAGCAGCTGGTCCGGCACACCGACTCCCTCGTCGAGGACCCGCTGCTGGGCATCGAGGCCGGCCTGTTCGGCGGCATGGCGCGGGTGCGGCTGGAGATGTACGGGCAGGCCGAACCGCTCCTTTCGGCGGCGCTGATGCGGTGCCGCAGCGAACAGCCGCAGCGCAAGGAGCTGCGCTACTGGCTGGCCCGCGCCCACGAGGGGACCGGGCGCAGCGCCGCCGCGCTCCCCCTGTACCGGGCCGTGCACCGGGTCGATCCGGCCTTCATGGACACCTCCGCCCGACTCGCCGCGATCGCCGAGGGCGACGGGTACGACGACTCCGCCGACCTCGCCGCGATCACGCTCACCGGGGCCGGGCAGGACGCCATGGACGGCCCCGACATGCTCGACCCGCTGTTCGGCACCGAGGGGCGTGACCTGCGGCTGTCCGAGCCCGAGCCCGTACCGGGCCCGCTGCCCCCGGTCACCGCTCCGGGCGTGCGGGAGCGGACGGGCTCCGGGGCGTCACCGCTGCCCACCGGGCCCACGGACCCCGCGTTACTGGAGGAGGCGCTCGCCGAACTGGAGCGCATGGTGGGCCTGGAGCCGGTGAAGCGGCAGGTCAAGGCGTTGTCGGCGCAGCTGAACATGGCGCGGCTGCGGGCCGGGCAGGGGCTGCCGGTGCAGCCGCCGAAACGCCACTTCGTCTTCTCCGGGCCGTCCGGGACGGGGAAGACCACGGTGGCCCGCATCCTCGGCCGTGTGTTCTACGCCCTCGGGCTGCTCGGTGGTGACCATCTGGTGGAGGCCCAGCGGGCGGATCTGGTCGGTGAGTACCTGGGGCAGACCGCGGTGAAGGCCAATGAGCTGATCGACTCCGCGCTGGGCGGGGTGCTGTTCGTGGACGAGGCGTACTCGCTGTCCAACTCCGGGTACGGCAAGGGGGACGCGTACGGGGACGAGGCGCTGCAGGTGCTGCTGAAGCGGGCGGAGGACAACCGGGATCATCTGGTGGTGATCCTTGCCGGGTATCCGGAGGGGATGGACCGGCTGCTCGCCGCGAATCCCGGGCTGTCGTCCCGGTTCACCTCGCGGGTGGATTTTCCCTCGTACCGGCCGCTGGAGCTGACCTCGATCGGGGAGGTGCTGGCGGGGGAGAACGGGGATGTGTGGGACGAGGAGGCGTTGGACGAGCTGCGGTCGATCGCCGGGCATGTGGTGGATCAGGGGTGGATCGACGAGCTGGGGAACGGACGGTTCCTGCGGACGCTGTATGAGAAGAGCTGTGCGTATCGGGATTTGCGGTTGTCGGTGTATCCCGGGGCGTTGACTCGGGACGATCTGGCTACGTTGCGGTTGCCGGATCTCATGCAGGCGTATGGGGAGGTTCTGTCGGGGCGGGGGCCGGCGGACCCACCGGGGTCGTGAGGCCCCGGTGGGTGGGACGGCGCCGGGTGGTGGTGTCCGCTCGCCCCGCTGGAGGGGGTGCCGCTGCGCCCACCCGTGCCGCCCTGGGGGCACCTCCCAGACCCTTAAGGCACTGGGGGAGGCACGATTGCCCGCAGTTGGGGGGCGGCATCGCTGCCCCGCGGTCGAGGCGGCAGCGCTGCCCGCAGTTACGTCGCCAGGGCCTCCTCCGGGGTTCCGCTTGCTCTCTGGGGGGTGACCGTCACCTCTCGGTGGGCCGGGTCGCGGACCTCGCCCACCAGGAGTTCCAGGACGTCTTCCAGGGCCACCAGGCCCAGGACCTTGCCGGAGGGGTCGGAGACCTGGGCCAGGTGGGTCGCTGCGCGGCGCATCACCGTGAGGGCGTCGTCCAGGGGGAGCTCGGGGCGGAGGGTCGTCATCGGGCGCCACAGGTGCTGCGGGACGGCGCGGTCGGAGTCCTCCAGGTCCAGTACGTCCTTGACGTGCAGATAGCCTATGAAGGCGCCGCCGTCCGCGGCCACCGGGAAGCGCGAGTACCCGGTGCGGGCGGTGAGTTCCACGATCTGTCCCGGGGTGACCGCGGGCGTGACCGTCACCAGCGACTCGCGGTCCAGCAGGACGTCCGTCACCGGGCGGGAGCCCAGTTCCAGCGCGTCCTCCAGGCGCTCGGCCTCCTCGGGGTCGAGGAGACCCGCCTGGCCGGAGTCCTCCACCAGCCGGTTGAGCTGTTCGCTGGTGAAGACGGCCTCGACCTCGTCCTTCGGCTCGACGCGGAAGAGCCGCAGGACGGCCTGGGCGCAGGCGCCGAGCGCGATCGTGACCGGCTTGCACAGCCGGGCGAACCAGACCAGGCCGGGGCTCAGCCACAGCGCGGCCTTCTCGGGGGCCGCCATCGCCAGGTTCTTCGGGACCATCTCGCCGATGACGAGGTGGAAGAAGACCACCGCGGCGAGCGCGATGACATAGCCGAGCGGGTGGATCATGCCGTGCGGCAGGTGCATCCACTCGAAGACCGGCTCCAGCAGACGGGCGACCGTCGGTTCGGCGACCGCGCCCAGGGTCAGCGAGCAGACGGTGATGCCGAACTGGGCCGCCGCCATCATCTGCGGCAGGTGTTCCAGGCCGTACAGCACCTGGCGGGCGCGGGCCGTGCCGAGCGGTTCGATCTGGCTGCGGCGGACCGAGACCAGCGCGAACTCGGCGCCGACGAAGAATCCGTTGGCGAGCACGAGCAGCGCGGCGAAGAGGAGTTGCAGCACGCTCATCCGGCCACCTCCACCAGCGGCAGCGGGGCCGTTCTGACCAGGCGGACGCGTTCGGCGCGGTAGTGGCCGACCCTGCGTACCGACAGCCGCCAGCCGGGCAGTTCCGCGCGGTCGCCGACGGCCGGGATCCGGCCGAGCAGATCGGCGACCAGGCCGGCCACCGTCTCGTACGGGCCCTCGGGCACCTCCAGGCCTATGCGCCGCAGGATGTCGACCCGGACGCCGCCGTCGACGTCCCAGGCGGGGTTGCCGTCCTCGGGCGGGGCGGGGGCGAGTTCGGGGACGTCCTGTCCGTCGTGTTCGTCGCGCACCTCGCCGACGATCTCCTCGACGATGTCCTCCAGCGTGACGACGCCGGCCGTGCCGCCGTACTCGTCGACGACGACCGCGATGGGCTGCTCGCTGCGCAGCCGCGTGAGCAGCGGCCGTACGGGCAGGGTCTCGGGGATCAGCAGCGCCGGTCGGGCGATGCGGCCCACGGGGGTGCGCAGCCGGTCGTGCACGGACACCGCGAGGGCGTCCTTGAGGTGCACCATGCCGACGATCTCGTCGATCCGCTCCCGGTAGACGGGGAAGCGGGACAGGCCGGTGGCCCGGGTCAGGTTGACCACGTCCTCGGCGGTCGCCGAGGACTGCAGGGCGCTGACCTTCACGCGCGGTGTCATGACGTGCTGTGCGGTCAGTTCGCCGAGGGACAGGGTGCGGACGAAGAGGTCCGCCGTGTCCTGTTCCAGGGCGCCGGCCCGGGCGGAGTGCCTGGCCAGGGAGACGAGTTCGCCGGGGGTGCGGGCGGAGGCCAGTTCCTCGGTGGGCTCGATGCCCAGGGCCCGCACCAGGCGGTTGGCCACGGCGTTCAGCCCGGCGATGACCGGGCGGAAGAGCCGGGCGAACGCGTGCTGCGGGCCGGCCACGAAGCGGGCGACCTGCAGGGGGCGGGACACGGCCCAGTTCTTCGGCACGAGTTCGCCGATCACCATCTGCACCGCGGAGGCCAGCAGCATGCCGACGACGACGGAGACACCGGAGACCGCGCCCTCGGGTATGCCGATGCCGGTGAAGGGGCCGTGCAGCAGTCCGGCGAGCGCCGGCTGCGCCAGCATGCCGACGACGAGGGAGGTGATGGTGATGCCGAGCTGGGTGCCGGAGAGCTGGAAGGAGAGTTCCCTGAGCGACTCGACGACCCGGCGGGCACGCCGGTCGCCGCCCGCGGCGGCCTCCTCGGCGTCCGGTCGCTCGACGGTGACCAGGCCGAACTCGGCGGCCACGAAGAATCCGTTGGCCAGGATCAGCAGGAAAGCGGCTGCGAGAAGCAGCAAGGAGGTGGTCATGATGCCGCCGCCTCCGCATGCGCGCGGACCTCGTGGAACCGGTCGGCGCTATGTCGGCAGGGGGCGGCGCAGGTACTACAGGACGATCCGTCCATCGCCGGAGAGGGTCACTCCTCGGATAGCTGGAGCCCCTGTGCACCGGGCGGGGCGGCAGGGGCGGAGGCGCGGTCGTCGCGCCTCCGCCCACCAGATTAATCAAGACATGGGCGACTGCGGCAGGTGGACGTCCCCGACGCTTCCCGGAGCCGGGCCCCGGACCGTCCCCGAGGGGCGGCCCCGGGTCAGCTCCGGGGTGCCTCGGGCCCGGCCGTGGAGCGGACTTCGGTGAGCGCCCGCAGGGCCCGCGCGTCGGCGACGGCCCGCTGTCTGGCGATGCCCGGCTGGATGCCGAGCGCGGGCAGGCTGGTGCCGTCGCTGAGGTCGAGGAAGACCCAGGGATCACCGGGACGGAGGTTCACCTGAAGGATCTCCGCCCATTCCAGGCGGCGCCGGCTCACGATGTTGACGACGGTGACGCCCGTCTCGTCGGCGACGACCTTCGGCCGGGCCAGCAGGAACAGCACGCCGGCCAGCAGCGCGGCGGTGAACACGAAGCTGATCCGCTCCCCCGGGCTGAGCTGGTCCAGCAGCAGCGCGATCAGGGTGATGACCACGAAGAGCGCGGCGCCGGCCGTGAGCAGCACCGCGCGGGTGCGGCCCGGTCGGAAGGTGACGGGCAGGTCGGGCAGCCGGCCCGCGGTCGTGTCGGACATGGTGGTGCTCCGGGCCCGGTCAGAGGCGGCAGGCGTGGATGGCCGTGGTGAGGATGGCGCGGGCGCCGATGTCGTACAGGTCGTCCATGATCCGCTGGGCGTCCTTGGACGGGACCATCGCGCGGACGGCGACCCAGCCCTCGTTGTGCAGCGGGGACACGGTGGGGGACTCCAGGCCCGGGGTGAGGGCGACGGCCTTCTCGAGCTGTTCGACGCGGCAGTCGTAGTCCATCATCACGTACGTCCGGGCGACCAGGACGCCCTGGAGGCGGCGCAGGAACTGCTGCACCTTGGGCTCCTCGCCGTCCGCGCCGGTGGTGGGGGTCCCCCCGGGCGAGTGTGTTCGAGCCCGGGGGAGGATGACGACGGCCTCGGACTTCATGATCGGTTCGCCGGCGACCTCCAGGCCGGCGTTGCGCAGCGAGGTGCCCGTCTCGACGACGTCCGCGATGACCTGGGCGACACCGAGCTGGATGGCGGTCTCGACGGCGCCGTCGAGGTGGACGACGGAGGCGTCGATGCCGTTGTCGGCGAGGTGCCCCGCGACGATGCCCTCGTAGGAGGTGGCGATCGTCTTGCCCTTCAGGTCCGCCAGGCCGCCGATGGTGCCCGGCTTGGTGGCGTAGTGGAAGGTGGAGCGGGCGAAGCCGAGGGGGAGGATCTCCTCGGCGTCGGCGCCGGAGTCGATCAGCAGGTCGCGGCCGGTGATGCCGATGTCGAGCTGTCCGGAGGCGACGTAGATGGCGATGTCGCGCGGGCGGAGGTAGAAGAACTCGACCTCGTTCGCCGGGTCGACGATCCGCAGCTCCTTGGACTCGCGGCGCTGCCGGTAGCCGGCCTCATGCAGCATCTCCCCCGCGGGGCCTGACAGGGAACCCTTGTTGGGGACGGCGATGCGCAGCATGAGGTCGGCTTCCTTCGTGTGAGGGGGTGTGTCGTGGACGTGAGGGTTTACAGGTGGGCGTAGACGTCGTCGAGGGAGATGCCGCGGGCGACCATCATCACCTGGACGTGGTACAGCAGCTGCGAGATCTCCTCGGCGGCCGCCTCCTTGCCCTCGTACTCGGCGGCCATCCAGACCTCGGCGGCCTCCTCGACGACCTTCTTGCCGATGGCATGGACGCCCTTGTCGACCAGCTCGGCGGTGCGGGAGGTGGCGGGGTCGCCGTGGGCGGCCTTCTGCTGGAGCTCGGTGAACAGCTCCTCGAACGTCTTCTTGGACATGGTGGTCCTTACCCTACGCGGTGACGGGGACTGCTCACCGCCAGGGTTCGGATACCGAACGCAAGCAGGCCGCGGTGGCCACCGCCGCGGTGACCGCCTCGTGCCCCTTGTCCTCGCTGGAGCCGGGCAGTCCGGCGCGGTCCAGGGCCTGCTCCTCGTCGTCACAGGTGAGCAGGCCGAAGCCGACGGGGACACCGGTGTCGACCGAGACCTGGGTCAGCCCCTGGGTGACGCCCTGGCACACGTAGTCGAAGTGGGGCGTGCCGCCCCGGATGACGACGCCGAGTGCGACGACCGCGTCGTAGCCCCGGCCGGCCAGGACCTTGGCGACGACGGGGAGTTCCCAGCTGCCGGGGACCCGGAGCAGGGTCGGCTCGTCGATGCCGAGGTCGTGCAGGGCGCGCAGGGCGCCGTCCACCAGTCCGTCCATCACCTTCTCGTGCCACTGCGCGGCGATGACGGCGACCCGCAGGTCCCCCACGTCGCGTACGGACAGTTCCGGTGCACCCTTGCCGCTCACGTCTCTCCTCGTGTTTCTCGTTACTGGTTGCCGCAGGCGGGCACGGTCGGCGTGTCCAGCCAGGGCAGGTCGTGGCCCATCCGGTCCCGCTTGGTGCGCAGGTAGCGGAGGTTGTGCTCGCTCGCGGTGACGGGCATCGGCTCGCGTCCGGTGACCTTGATGCCGTGGCGGGCGAGCGCGTCGGACTTGTCGGGGTTGTTGGTCATCAGGCGGACGTCGCGGACGCCGAGGTCGGCGAGGATCTGCGCGCCGGCGCCGTAGTCGCGGGCGTCGGCGGGCAGGCCGAGTTCGAGGTTGGCGTCGAGGGTGTCCCGGCCGCGCTCCTGGAGTTCGTAGGCGCGCAGCTTGGACATCAGGCCGATGCCGCGTCCCTCGTGTCCGCGCAGGTAGACCACGACTCCGCGGCCCTCGGCCTGGATGCGGTCCAGGGAGGCGTCGAGCTGGGGGCCGCAGTCGCAGCGCCGGGAGCCGAAGACGTCGCCGGTGAGACATTCGGAGTGGAGGCGGACGAGGACGTCCTCGCCGTCGCCGATGTCGCCGTGGACGAGGGCGACGTGTTCGACGCCGTCGACGGTGGAGCGGTAGCCGTACGCGGTGAAGGTGCCGTGGGAGGTGGGCAGATGGACCTCGGCCTCGCGGCGGACGGTGGGTTCGGCGGAGCGGCGGTAGGCGATCAGGTCCTCGATGGAGATGATCGTCAGGCCGTGCTTGCGGGCGAACGGGATCAGCTCGGGCAGCCGGAGCATGGTGCCGTCCTCGCCGGCGATCTCGACGATGGCGCCGGCCGGGCGCAGGCCGGCGAGGCGGGCGAGGTCGACGGCGGCCTCGGTGTGGCCGTCGCGCACCAGTACGCCGCCGGGGCGGGCGCGCAGCGGGAAGATGTGGCCGGGGCGGACGAAGTCGTCGGCCTGCGCGGTGCCGCTCGCCAGCAGCCGGAGCGTGGTCGCGCGGTCCGCGGCGGAGATGCCGGTGGTCACGCCGTGGGCGCCCGAGCCGTCCACGGTGACGGTGAACGCGGTCCGCATGGACTCGGTGTTGTTCTCCACCATCAGCGGGATGCCGAGCCTGTCCAGTTCCTCGCCCTCCATGGGGGCGCAGATCATGCCGCGGCACTCGCTCATCATGAAGGCGACGATCTCGGGGGTGACCTTCTCGGCGGCGATGACGAGGTCGCCCTCGTTCTCGCGGTTCTCGTCGTCGACGACCACGACCGGGCGGCCGGCCGCGATGTCGGCGACGGCCTGCTCGACCGGGTCGAGCGTGAGGTCCTCGATGCCGTCGGTGCTGTACAGAATGGGTGCCGCACTCATGCCGGCGCTCCTTCCAGGGCGGGCCGCGCGTCGCGGGAGCGCAGCCACCAGTCGCGCAGGCCCCACAGGACCAGTGCGCCGTAGATGACGTAGACGAATCCGGAGAAGGCGAAGCCGTTGGCGAAGTTCAGGGGGACGCCGACGAGGTCGACGAGCAGCCAGGCGAACCAGAACTCGACCATGCCGCGCGCCTGCGCGTACATGGCGACGATCGTGCCGACGAAGATGTAGGCGTCCGGCCAGGGGTCCCAGGACAGTGACGGGTAGAGGGTGAACAGCCCGCCGACGGCGAGGGTGCCGACGGCCGCGGCACCCACGAGGAGAATCCGTTCGAGGTTGGTCGCGAACCGCACGGCGATGGAGCCGTCCTGCGCCTGCTGCCGGCCGCGGTTCCACTGCCAGAAGCCCCAGGCGGCGACCAGCATGACGACGATCTGCTTGCCGGCGCTGCCCGAGAGGTGGGCGGTGGCGAAGGCCGTGAAGAGGATCAGGCCGGAGACGAACTGGGCGGGCCAGGTCCAGATGGAGCGGCGCCAGCCGAGGGCGAGGGCGATCAGACCGACCACGTTGCCGATCATGTCCGACCATTTGATGTGCTGGTCGAAGAGGGTGAAGGCCTCGGAGTTGAGCCAGTTCACCGGGGAGCCCCCTCACCGGTGGCGCGGTCGCCGAGCATCCGCTCGACGTACTTGGCGATGACGTCCACCTCGAGGTTGACCGGGTCGCCGGGCTGCTTGAGCCCCAGGGTCGTCAGGGCGAGGGTGGTGGGGATCAGGCTGACGGTGAAGAAGTCGGGCCCGGCGTCGACGACGGTGAGACTGATGCCGTCGACGGTGATGGAGCCCTTCTCCACGACGTAGCGGGAGAGGCCGGCGGGGAGGGAGATCTTCACGATCTCCCAGTTCTCCGACGGCTCGCGCCCGAGGATCTCGCCGGTGCCGTCGACGTGCCCCTGGACGATGTGACCGCCGAGGCGGGAGCCGACGGCCGTGGGGCGTTCGAGGTTGACGCGGGAGCCGACGGCGAGGACGCCGAGGCTGGAGCGCTTCAGGGTCTCCGCCATGACGTCGGCGGTGAACTCGTCGCCCTCGTGCTCGACGACCGTGAGGCAGACGCCGTTGACGGCGATGGAGTCGCCGTGCTGCGCGCCTTCGGTGACGACGGGGCCGCGCAGCCGGAAGCGACAGGCGTCGTCGAGGGTCTCGACGGCGGTGATCTCGCCCAGCTCTTCGACGATTCCGGTGAACACTTCCCGGGTCCTCCTGCCTCTTCGGGCACGGACTCCGGGGCTGTCGATGACGACAGAAACCGCGGACGAGGACACCAGGGACGACGCCGGACGGAGTTCGCCCAGAGGGCGAACCGGTACGGCGGCGCGCATGGATGCCCGCCCGCCGCGCACTGCCTCCCATCCGGACTTTAACCGTCGGTCCAGGAATTTCACCTGGTCAACCGGTCGCTGGAGGCGACCGGGTCGCGGACTGTAACCGCCGGTTCGGACTTTCACCGACCCCGGAGTGCGCTGCTACTGGTACAGGGCCAGTGTGCCACGGCCGGCCGCACTCCATGCGGGCGAGGGGTGTGGAGTGGCTCACAGAAGGTGACGCGAGGACTGCCGAGGGTCGCGCGGGAGGCAACTCCCCCGCCGGGGAGCTTCCTTGACGGCTCGCCAAATTGGTCCATACCTATTGACGCTTTGGTCTAGTCCTCTTAGGGTCCGAGCCAACTTCCCTGGAGAGGAACCCACTGTGCCGTCCCCCTCACGCCCCGGAGCGAGACCCGCGCTGCTCGCCTCCGCCGCCGCCGTCGCCGGCCTGCTGCTCGCCGCCCTCCCGGCCACCGTCTCGCACGCCGCCGACCAGGAGTCCTGTCGTCCCGACGGGCTGTACTCGACGCCGGGCGTCGACGTCCCGTACTGCTCGGTCTACGACTCGGCCGGCCGGGAGAAGATGGGCGCCGACCACCAGCGCCGGGTGATCGGCTACTTCACCGGCTGGCGCACCGGCAAGGACGGGAAGCCCGCCTACCTCGCGTCCGACATCCCGTGGGACAAGATCACCCACATCAACTACGCGTTCGCGCACATCGACAAGGGCAACAAGATCTCGGTCGGCTCGGACACCGCCACCAACCCGGCGACGGGCATGACATGGCCCGGCGTGGCCGGCGCGGAGATGGACCCGCAGCTTCCCTACAAGGGCCACTTCAACCTGCTCAACAAGTTCAAGAAGCAGCACCCGGACGTCAAGACGCTGATCTCGGTGGGCGGTTGGGCCGAGACCGGCGGCTACATCGACGACAGCGGAAACCGCGTGGACTCCGGCGGCTTCTACTCGATGGCCACCAACGCCGACGGCTCGGTCAACCAGGCCGGCATCGACACCTTCGCCGACTCGGCGGTCGACTTCATCCGGACGTACGGCTTCAACGGCGTCGACATCGACTACGAGTACCCGACGACGATGAAGGACGCGGGCAACCCGCTCGACTGGTCCTTCGCCAACGCCCGCCGGGCCGGGCTGGTCAAGGGCTACGCGGCGCTGATGAAGACGCTGCGCGAGAAGCTGGACCGCGCGGGCGCGGCGGACGGCAGGCACTACATGCTCACCGTGGCCGCCCCCTCGTCCGGCTATCTGCTGCGCGGCATGGAGACCTTCCAGGTCCAGAAGTACCTGGATTACGTCAACATCATGTCGTACGACCTGCACGGCGCCTGGAACGAGTACGTCGGCCCGAACGCCTCCCTGTTCGACGACGGCAGGGACGCCGAGCTGGCCGCCGCCAACGTCTACGGCAGCGCCCAGTACGGCGGCATCGGCTACCTCAACACCGACTGGGCCTACCACTACTTCCGCGGCTCCATGCCGGCCGGCCGCATCAACATCGGCCTGCCGTACTACACCCGCGGCCACAAGAACGTCCAGGGCGGGACCGACGGCCTGTGGGGCAAGGCCGCCGCCACCTCCTGCCCGGCGGGCTCCGGCCTGACCAAGTGCGGTGACGGCGCCGTCGGCATCGACAACCTCTGGCACGACCTCGACACCAACGGCAAGGAGTCCCCGGCGGGCTCCAACCCGATGTGGCACGCCAAGAACCTCGAGAAGGGGATCGTCGGCGACTACGTCACCGACTACGGCTTCCCGGCGGACACCGAGCTGACGGGCACGTACGCCCGCAAGTACGACCCGACGCTGGTCGCCCCCTGGCTGTGGAACGCCGAGAAGAAGGTCTTCCTCTCCACCGAGGACGAGCAGTCGGTCGGGGCCAAGGCCGACTACGTGGTGGACCGCGGCATCGGCGGCACCATGATCTGGGAGCTGGCCGGCGACTACGACTGGAACGCCGCCGAGGGCCAGTACGAGACGGGCGACACGCTCACCTCGCTGATGTACGACAAGTTCAAGGCGGCCACGCCGTACGGCGCGAAGAAGTCGAACGCGGACCTGCCGTCGGAGGCCGTGAACGTGGGCGTGGAGTTCACGGACTTCAAGCTGGGTGACTCCAACTACCCGATCACGCCCAAGCTGCGGATCACGAACAACACGAAGACCGCGCTGCCGGGCGGCACGGAGTTCCAGTTCGACTACGCGACCTCGGCCCCGGGGAACGCCTCCGACCAGTCCGGTTTCGGCACCAAGGTCGTCAGCAGCGACCACACGGGCGGCAACGTGGGCGGCCTGAAGGGCGACTTCCACCGGGTGTCGCTGAAGCTGCCGGCGTGGCAGTCGCTGGCGCCGGGCGCGACCGTCGACCTGTCGTTCAACTACTACCTGCCGGTGTCGACCCCGTCGAACTGGACGGTGACGATCGGCGGCAAGGCGTACGCCCTCGTCGGGGACCTGGCGCGCGGGACGACCGTCGTCGAACCGGGCGGCGGCACGACGCCGACCGACCCGCCCACGACGCCGCCCGGCGACTGCGCGGACCCGGCCTGGGACGCCTCGGCCTCGTACGGCGGGGGCAGCGTGGTGTCCCACGGGGGCCACGTCTGGAAGGCGCAGTGGTGGACGAAGGGCGAGGAGCCCGGCACCACCGGCGAATGGGGAGTGTGGCGGGACCAGGGAACCTGCTGACCCTCACAGACCGGCCCGGCGGCGGTGACGACGGCCCTTGCCCGCCGCCGGGCCTCACCACGCGCGGATGCGCCCGGTACCGGACCCGGAGAAGCTGGACTCCGTACGGGGCGGGTCCCGGACCGATGTCACATCCGGCGGTGGTCGATCCGTCCCGGCAGACGCGGGGCGCTCCGACGGGGAGCGCAGGGTGTCCGAAGGGACGGAACAGCATGAGCACGATCCTGGTGACCGGCGGTACCGGAACGCTCGGCCGGCACGTCGTCACGCGGCTGCGGACGGGCGGACACGAGGTGCGGGGGCTCAGCCGGCACGCTCAGCCGTACGCCGTCGATCTGCGCGAAGGCGGGCCGGCGCTGGACGAGGCCGTCACGGGCGTGGACACGATCGTGCACTGCGCGACGTCACCGCGCGGTGGTGACGAGAAGGCCGCGCGGAACCTGATCGCGGCGGCCCGGCGGGCCGGGGTCGGACACCTCGTGTACATCTCGATCGTCGGTGTCGACCGGGTGCCGTTCGGCTACTACAAGTCCAAGCTGGCCGTGGAGCGGCTGGTCGAGGAGTCGGGGCTGGGCTGGACGGTGCTGCGCGCCACCCAGTTCCACGACCTGGTGTTCACGGTCCTCCAGGGCATGGCCAGGCTGCCGGTCCTGCTGCTGCCGGCCCGGGTGAAGGACCAGCCGGTCGACGTCACGGAGGTCGCGGACCGCCTGGCCGAGCTGGCCCAGGGCGAGCCGGCGGGCCGCGTCGACGACATGGGCGGCCCGGAGGTCCGGACGTTCGACTCCCTGGCCCGCGCGTATCTGAAGGCCACGGGCCGCCGCCGCGCGGTGGTGAGGATCCCGCTGCGCGGCGCGTCCTACGACGCCTTCCGCGCGGGCGGCCACCTCGCCCCGGAGCGAGCGGTCGGCAAGGGCACGTTCGACGAGTACCTGACGAAACGGTCCGGAGCCCGCGCCGCCCACCGGTGAGCGGGAGGTCCGCCTCCCACCCCCCACCACGGCGGGCACGCGACCGGAACGCCCCTCGGCGAGGGCTCTCCCCGGGCCCCACAGCCTGCGAGCAGCAGGGCGCTCCGCCGGAAGTGCGGTGATGTGCCGTCGATCGTCCGCGGCGCCGTCGTGGCTGGTCGCGCAGTTCCCCGCGCCCCTTTGGGGCGCTGTCGTGCCCGCACGGCGGCAGCCGCACGTCGGTACGGTCCCGCGTCCCCTCGGGGCGCTGCCGGGCCTCCTCAGTGTCCGGGCACGCCGAACAGTTCGTCCTGGGCCCGGTCGCGGGCCGTCAGGAGGGCGCCGCGGAGTACCGCGCCGCCGCCCAGGGTACTGGGTCGTACGTCGGCGGGCAGGGGGGACATGGCGGCCAGGCGGTCCCGTACCCGCGCGGCGAGTGTCTCGCCGCCTGCCTGGCCGACTTCGCCGCCCAGGACCACGTGGCCGGGGTCGAGCAGCGCGACCACCGAGGCGACGCCCACCGTGATCCGGTCGGCCAGGGTGTCGAGGAAGCGTGCCTCCGGGGAGGCGGGGCCGGCCGACGCGACGGCCGTCCGTACCGCGCCCGCCGCCGGCGGCTCGATCCCCGGCTCCGCCACGACGCCGTACTCCTCCGCCAGCCGGGCGACCGCCGCCGCCCCCACCAGGGAGTGGAAGCCGCCCGCGCAGTCGGTGGCCGACGGCGGGCCGCTCGTGCCCGGGACCGGGAGGAAGCCGATCTCGCCCGTGCCGCCGGAGGCGCCCCTGCGCAGGGTGCCGTCGAGGACCACGGCGGCGCCGGTGCCGTGGCCCAGCCACAGCAGGACGAAGGTGTCCCGGTCGCGGGCCGCGCCGTCGCGCTGCTCGGCCAGCGCGGCGAGGTTGGTCTCGTTCTCCACGCTGACCCGGGCCTCGGGGAGCCGTTCCTGGAGTGCGGCGACCAGGCGCCGGTGCCACTCGGGCAGCCCCGTGGAGTCGCGCAGTTCGCCGCTCGCGGGGTCGATCAGCCCGGGGGCCCCGATCCCGACGGTGTGCAGCCGGTCGGCGCCCGCCTCCTTCAGCGTCCGCTCGACCAGCGTGACCGCCTGCTCGACCGCCGGTCCGGTGCCCGCGTCCCCGGTGATGGGCAGGGCGGCCTCGGCCAGGACCTCGCCGACGAGGTCCGACACGACCACGGTGACGCCCTCGGTGCGGACGTCCAGCGCGGCCAGGTGCGCCCGGTCCGCGACGATGCCGTAGAGCTTGGCGTTGGGGCCGCGCCGCTGCTCCCCCGCCTCGCCGGCCACCGCGATGAGCCCGGCGGCGGTGAGCCGCTCGACGAGGTCGGCGACGGTCGGCCGGGACAGCCCGGTGAGCTGCTTCAACTGCCCCGCGGTCAGCGGGCCTTCCTGCTGGAGCAGGCGCAGGGCGAGCCGGTCGTTGATGGCTCTGGCGGTGCTCGGGGATGCGGCCATGCCGGGATCCTTCCAGATCGGCGGGGTCGGTCGGCGCATGCTCCGCCTCCGGATACCCCTTATCTTTCAGGCAGGGTTCCTGATAGTTTACGGCGGCGCGTGCGGAAACCGACGACCGGGAGGGGCGGGACAATGAGCGCAGTGGTCCATCAGCAGCGCGATGTGAGACGGGCGCGGTACGCCGTGGCCGCCGTGTTCGCCGTGCACGGCGCCGTCACCGGCTCGTTCGCCACCCGCGTCCCCTGGATCCAGGACCACGCCGGGGTGAGCGCCGGGCAGTTGGGCCTCGCGCTCGCCTTCCCCGCGCTCGGGGCGTCCCTCGCGATGCCGCTCGCGGGCAGCATCAGCCACCGCTTCGGCGCCCGCACGGCGCTGCGCGGCCTGATCGCGCTGTGGACGCTCGCGCTGACCCTGCCGTCGATCGCCCCGAACCTGCTCACCCTCTGCCTGGCCCTGTTCGTCTACGGCGCCACGGCCGGCATGTCCGACGTGGCGATGAACGCGCTGGGCGTGGAGGTGGAGAACCGGCTCGACAAGTCGATCATGTCGGGGCTGCACGGCATGTGGAGCGCCGGCGCCCTGATCGGCTCGGCGGCCGGCACACTCGCCGCCCACCTCGGCGCGGACGCCCGGCTGCACCACGCGCTCGCGGCCGCCGCCTTGACGGTGGCGGGCGTGACCGCCTGCACCTGGGTGCTCGATCTGCAGCCCGCCGAGGACGAGGAGCCGCCGCCGCGGTTCGCGCTGCCGCCCCGCTCCGCGCTGCTCATCGGCGCGATCGGCTTCTGCGCGGTGTTCGCGGAGGGCGCGAGCCTCGACTGGTCGGCGGTCTATCTGCGCGACCAGCTGGAGACCTCGGCCGGTCTCGCGGCGGCCTGCACCACCGGTTTCACGCTCACCATGGCGGTCGCCCGGATCGCCGGGGACCGTGTGGTGGACCGTTACGGCGCCGTGCGCACGGTCCGCGCGAGCGGTGTCGTCGCCCTGCTGGGCGGACTGCTGATCGTGTTCGCCGAGCACCCCGCGACGGCGATGGGCGGGTTCGCGCTGATGGGGCTCGGCATCGCGGTGGTCGTGCCGCTGTGCTTCGCCGCCGCAGGGCGCAGCGGCTCCAACCCGAGCCTGGCCATCGCGGGCGTCGCGACCATCACCTACACCTCGGGCCTGATCGCCCCGAGCGCGATCGGCCTGCTGGCCCAGGCGACCAGCCTGATGGTGTCGTTCGTCCTGGTGACGGTGTTGTCGTGCGGCATCGCGGGCCTCGCGGGCGTGCTGCGCGCGGGAGACCGTACGAAGGTCACGCGTCCGGAAGCAGCAGTTCCCGAGCCCCGTCCCTGAACGTCTCGCTCCAGGGCACCGGGCGCAGGGTCGTGGCGTCCAGCCGCACCAGCACCCGGCTGCCCCGCGCGTAGGTCACCGCCCCGTCCTGCGAGCAGAAGCGGAAGCCGTACGTCAGTCCGGTCCTGCCGAGCCGCTCCAGCCACAGGTGGACCGCGTACGTACCGGCGCGGGTCACCGGGGCCTCGTAGCCGATGCGCAGCTCCCGGACCGCGTTGCAGGCGTCGCCGGCCGCCGCCCAGTCGCCGTCGAAGCGGACGCCCTTCTCCTGCCACAGCTCGGTCCACGCCCGCTCGACGAGCAGCGGGTAGCGGGCGTTGTGCAGCAGCCCCAGCGCGTCGAGGTCGTCGAAGTGGACGGTCACGGGGATCAGCCGGCCGTGGAGCAGTGCGGGGGCGAGCGGGGCTTCGGCGGTCACGGGTGGGACTCCTGGGACGTACGGGATGAGTGCCGTTTACATCGAACAGCGGCGCGTCCTCATCCTAAGCAGACGCTCAGCCGGGTCGGCCACGCCCGCCCACCTGTACGAAGCACTCCTGCCCAGCCCTCACAATGGTCCGGACACGCTGCACACACGACGAAAGCGACAGCCCATGGATCTCGGCGTCCGCTGGACACTGCACGGCGACGGACGCACCCCGGCCCCCGGCGCGGTGGTCCGCCCCGACGAACGGCTCTCCTGGCCGCGCACTGCGGGTCTGGGTGCCCAGCACGTCGTGGCGATGTTCGGTGCCTCCTTCGTCGCGCCGGTGCTCATGGGCCTGGACCCCAACCTGGCGATCATGATGTCGGGTGTCGCGACCGTCGTCTTCCTGCTGGCCACCCGCGGCCGGGTGCCGAGTTACCTCGGCTGCTCGCTCTCCTTCGTCGGCGTCGCCGCGGTCATCCGGGCCCAGGGCGGCTCCAGCGCCACCGTCACCGGCGCGGTGTTCGTGGTGGGGGCCGCGCTGTTCCTGGTGGGTCTCGCGGTACGGCGGTTCGGTGCGCGGATCATCCACGCCGCGATGCCGCCGATCGTGACCGGCGCGGTGGTGATGCTGATCGGCTTCAACCTGGCACCGGTGACCGCCTCCACCTACTGGCCGCAGGACCAGTGGACCGCCCTGTTCGTGATGCTGTTCACCGGGCTCGCCGTGGTCTGCCTGCGCGGCTTCTGGTCCCGGATCGCGATCTTCCTCGGGCTGGTCTTCGGATACGTCCTGTCCTGGGCGCTCGACCGGGTCTTCGGACGGATCCACTCGGCGGACGCGAGCGGCAAGGTCACCGACCACTGGCGCCTGGACCTGTCCGGAGTGGGCCAGGCCGACTGGATCGGGCTGCCGACCCTGCACGGCCCGTCCTTCGAGTGGTCGGCGATCCTGGTCGCCCTTCCGGTGGTCATCGCGCTGATCGCCGAGAACGCCGGGCACGTCAAGGCGGTCGGCGAGATGACCGGCGACAACCTCGACGACAAGCTCGGCACGGCCATCTCCGCCGACGGTGTCGGCTCCATGCTGTCCACCGCGGTCGGCGGCCCGCCCAACACCACCTACTCCGAGAACATCGGCGTGATGGCCGCGACCCGCGTCTACTCCACCGCCGCGTACTGGGCCGCCGCCGGCTTCGCCCTGCTGTTCGGTCTCTGCCCGAAGTTCGGCGCGGTCGTGGCGGCCGTCCCGGGTGGTGTCCTCGGCGGGATCACCGTCATCCTGTACGGCATGATCGGCCTGCTCGGCGCGCAGATCTGGATCAACGCCAAGGTGGACCTGCGCAATCCGCTGAACCTGGTGCCGGCCGCGGCGGGCATCATCATCGGCGTCGGCAACGTCTCGATGGAGTTCACCGATACCTTCTCGCTCAGCGGCATCGCGCTCGGCACGCTGGTCGTCATCACCGGCTACCACGCGCTGCGCGCCTTCGCGCCCGCCCACCTCAAGACGCAGGAGCCGCTGCTCGACGAGGGCACGTCCTCCTACGACACCGACGGCACCGAGGGTGGTCAGCGCGCCAAGTCGTAGGCGTACGACGGGGTGAAGGTGCCCGGCGTCCCCTTGCAGCCGTCTGACTCCCCCGGCAGCTTCACCCACAGGTAGGCGTCGATGCCGGCCTCCCCGGTGCTCAGCGTCGGGGTCCGGCCGAGCTTGCGGCCCGCGGGGTCGCACCATGCGCCGTCCGCCGGGGCGCCGTTGCCGTTGCGGCTGGTGTCGATCACCGCGCCGAGGCCCGGCGGGCCGCCGAGGGCGTCGAGCACGGCACGGTCGTAGGCGACCTCGTCGGCTGTGGCGTGGAAGTTGGAGACGTTGCTGAAGACACCGTCGGAGGAGGCGGCCGAGGCGGCCCCGGCCTGCCGCAGCAGGGCGGCCTGCTCGGCGGGCGCGTGCCAGCCGGAGTGCCCGGCGTCGAAGTAGACCCGCGCCCGGGGGTTGGCGTCCTTCAGCACCCGGCCGGCACGGGCCAGCGAGGCGAAGCGGTCGGCGCGCTGCCCGGCGGAGAGGCACTCGGACTGGGCGATCGCGTCGGGTTCCAGGATCACGATGACCTCGCCGCCGCCCAGTCCGGCGGCGAACCGGTCGATCCAGGCGTCGTAGGCCGCCAGATCGGGCGCCCCGCCCTCGGAGTGCCCGCCGCAGTCGCGGTCGGGGATCGCGTACGGCACGAGGACCGGCGTCCGGCCCCGCGCCGCGCCGCCCGACGCCACGGCACGCACCCGGGAGGTGATCGACTCCGGGGAGTAGTCCGCGAACCACACGGCCGCCGGCTGGTCGGCTATCCGGGACTCGATGACCGCGCGGCGCGGGTCGTCGGGGTTGGCCCGCACCCAGTCCAGGACCCGGGACTCGGGGTACCGGTAGAGGCGGGTGGGCACGGGGGCGGTCTGCCGCTTCTTCTCGGCCTGGGACGCGGACGCCTTCGGGCTCGCCTTCTTCGTGGGACTGACCGTGGGAGAAGGGGACTTCGTCGCCGACGCCGACGGTGAGGGCGGCGGCACGGCGGGCAGCGGTTCCAGGCGCGGCGAGGAGGTCACCACGGGGCGTGCCTCGTCCGCGCCGCGTCCGTCGCCGACCGCCGACATCATCCCCGTGACGGTGCCGACCGCGACCACCACGGAGGCCGCCGCGACCATCGCGCCGCGCCGGGCGGCACGCCGTCGCTCGGCCCTCCGCGCGGACAGGCGCTGGGCACGCGAGCCTGACACAGTACTGCTCCCCCTCCCCCACGACGGGCGCGTTCCCCCGTTCCGGGGAAGCGCCGGGCCCGCCGCCACTGACGCCACCCTAAAGGTGCGACTCTGCGCTCATGGTGCGATGCGAACAAGTCCTCACCGCCGTGGACGGGGTCGTCTCCCGTATGCGCGCCCTCGACGCGGCCCTGCCCGCGCGGGACGGGGTCGCGGTGTTCAACCGTGTCTACCTCGCCGTCACGGAGGCCGTGGACCGGCGGATCGACGCGGGCCGGTTCCCGGACGCGCGGGCGGCGATCGCGCTGGACGTGCGGTTCGCGGAGCGCTATCTGGCGGCGGTGGACGCGGTGGCGCGGGAGCGGCGACCACCGGCCTGCTGGCGTCCGCTGTTCCAGTTCCGCCGGCATCCCGGCGTACGTCCGCTGCAGTTCGCGCTCGCGGGCATCAACGCGCACATCGGCCACGATCTCGCGCTCGCCGTCGTGGACACCTGCCGTACGCTCGCCTGCGAACCCGTCGAGCTGGAGGACGAGTTCGACCAGGTGGGCGAACTCCTCCTCTCGCTGGAGGACCGGATCCGCGAAGAGCTGACACCGGGCCCCGAGCTGCTGCGGATCGCCGACCCGCTGACCCATCTGCTGGGCGCGTGGAGCCTGGAACGCGCCCGGGACGCCGCCTGGACGGCGGCCCGCGCCCTGTGGGCGCTGCGCGGACTGCCGGACGTCGCCGGGGAGTTCACCGAACGCCTGGACACGGCGGTGGGCTTCGCCGGCCGCATGCTGCTCACCCCGCTGCCGGACTGACCCGGCGGCGGGGAGGCGGGCTCAGTCCTCGGGGAGCTCCACCGGGGCGATCTCGTCGTAGAGGTCGCCGGGGCCCGGGTTGGTCGGGTCGGTCTCGCCGCCGAAGTGGTGCATGACGCCCCAGACCGCGTTCAGCGCGGTCTGGACGGCGCCCTCCGCCCAGCCGGCCGTCCAGGAGATGTCGTCACCGGCGAGGAAGATGCCCCGCTTGTCCTCGGGCAGCGCCTCCTGCATGAAGTGGGTGAACAGACGGCGCTGGTAGCGGTAGTGGCCGGGGAGGTTGGCCTTGAACGCGCCCATGAAGTAGGGCTCGTTCTCCCAGGAGACGGTCACCGGGTTGCCGATGACGTGCTTCCTGATGTCGACCTTGGGGTAGATCTCGCCGAGCGACTTCAGCATGACCTCCATCCGCTCGTTCGCGGACAGCGGCAGCCACTTCAGGCTGTCGTCGCACCAGGTGTAGGAGAGGCAGATGACGGCGGGCTTGTCGGGACCGTCATCGAGGAGGTAAGTGCCGCGCGTCATGCGGTCGGTGAGCGTCATCGACATGACGTCCCGGCCGGTCTCCTCGTCCTTGTCCAGCCAGAACGGCCGGTCCACCGGCACGAAGAGCTTGGAGCTCTCCATGTAGTGGGTGCGCTCGATCGCGGTCCAGTGGTCGATCGGGAAGAGCGAGTCGTCGCAGGCGATCTTCGAGAGCAGCATCCAGGACTGGGCGGTGAAGATCGCCGCCTGGTACGTGCGGATGTCCCCGTCGGCGTCCGTCACCGTGATCCGGTTGCCCGCGGTGCGGTTGAGCCGGGTGACCGCCGGGCGGGGCTCGCCGTCCGGGTGCAGGGACTTCAGCGAGGTGCCGTACGGCCAGTGGACGATCTTCTCCGGCTCGCGCTCCCACAGGCGCAGGGGCAGCTGCTGGGAGCCGCCGACGATGCCGCGGTGGTGGTCGTCGGCCTCGGTGTAGACGACGCGGAGGATCTCCAGGATGGAGTTGGGGAAGTCGGTGTCCCAGCCGCCGGTGCCGAAGCCGACCTGGCCGAAGATCTCGCGGTGGCGGAAGGACTTGAAGGCCTCGGAGTCGCAGAGGAAGCCGTAGAAGGTCTGGTTGTCGAGCTTCTCGACCAGCTTCGCCCAGATCTCCCGGATGCGCGGGACGTCGCGCTCGCGCAGGGCGCGGTTCATGTCGGAGAAGTCGGCGCCCTCTTCGAGGCACCTGGCCCAGGCGTCGGCGACGTCCCGGTAGACCTGGGGCAGGTCGTCGAGGGTCTCGGCGTAGTGCGACTCGCCCTTGAGGTCGACGACGGTGGACGGCGTCGCCTCGGCGAGGGGGTTGGGGAAGGGACGGGTGTGCAGTCCGACCAGGTCGATGTAGTGCTGGAGCGCCGTGGAGGACGGCGGGAAGCGCATCGCGCCCATCTCGGCGGTCAGGGAGTCGTCGCACCCGTCGAAGCCGACGGTGCGCAGTCGCCCGCCGATCCGGTCGGCCTCGTACACGACCGGCTTCAGGCCCATCTTCATCAGCTCGTACGCGGCGACGATGCCGGACAGGCCGCCGCCGATCACCGCGACCTCGGTGCCGTGCTCGGTCGCCGGTATCTGTCCGAGGCCCGCCGGGTGGGCGAGGAAGTCGTCGTACGCGTACGGGAAGTCCGGGCCGAACATGGTGATCGGCGGCTGCTGCTCGTCGGCGTGCTCGATCGCGTTGGGCACGGTGGACGTCATGGGGTACGGACTCCTTGCACAGGTGAAGCGGGGGTGGGGGGTGAGGGGTTCAGACGAGGGACCCGTAGAGGCCGGGGCGGCGGTCGGTCAGATACGGGTTGTTCTCACGGGACGCGGCGAGGAACACCGGGTCGGCGTCGGCGACGACGAGTTCCTCGGTCCGGCCGGCCCTGGTGCGGGCGACTCCGTCGGGGGCGGCGAGCGTGGACAGGCCCACGAACTCGAACTCGCCCTCCCGGCCCACCCGGTTGACGTACGCGATGTACATCTGGTTCTCGAACGCCCGCACCGGTACGACGGACTCGGCGACGAACTGGAACGGGTGCAGCTGTGCCGTGGGCACCAGGAGGAGGTCGGTGCCGGCCAGCGCGTGGGCGCGCACGTTCTCCGGGAACTCGACGTCGTAGCAGATCATCAGGCCGATGGTGAGGCCGTCGAGCTCGGCCTGCACGACGGTCCGCTCCCCCGGGGTGAAGTGGTCCCGCTCGAAGCAGCCGTAGAGGTGGGTCTTGCGGTAGTTCGCGAGGCGGGTGCCGTCGGCGGAGATCAGCTGTACGGAGTTGAAGACGCGCTCGCCGTCCCGCTCGGGGTAGCCGTAGGCGATCGCGAGGCCGTGCCGGGTGGCGGTCTCCGCGATCGCGTCGGCCGCGTCGCCGTCGGCGGGCTCGGCGAGCCGGGGGATGTCGTCGCCGATCGCGTACCCCGTGAGGAACAGCTCCGATGTGACGAGCAGCCCGGCGCCCGCGGCGGCGGCGCGGCCGGCGGCCTCGTCGAGGACCTTGAGGTTCTCGGCGACGGATCCGGGGCGGCCGGAGCTCTGGAGCAGGGCGGTGCGCATGCGTGTTCCTCACCGGTACGCGGGGGTTTCGGGGGGTCGGATAGACGGTACGGGCGGGCGGCTCGGGGGGACAAGGTGGAGCCGTTGCGCGTCGGTGAGGGGTTTGTTGCGTGCGGGGCGGGGGTGGCGGCGATTCGTTGCGCGGCGCGGTGCTGTACGGGGTGCCGCGGCGTCGGTGCGGGGCGGGGGTGTTCGCGCGGCCCGGCGCTTGCGGGGTGCCGTCGCGCCCACCCGTGCCGCCCCGGGGGTACCTCCCAGGACCTTGAGGCACTGGGGGAGGCACGGCTGCCCGCGGAGGGCGGAGGGGGTGGCGGCGTGACTGCCCGCGGTCCACTCGGCATGCGCCTGCCCGCGGTTGCGCCGCCTGCGACGGGAAGGGGACGGGGCGGGGGTGGCCGCCCGCGGTGGCCGGCGCGTCCGCACCTCGCACCCCCTCCAAGAAGCGCAGTCGCGCCAGTCCGAGGACGGACACCCCCGACCCGGCCCCGACCCACCCACCGACCGCAGGCGCTACAGCAACCCTCGTGCCCGTGCCCTGGCAGCCACGGCGAGCAGCAGGGCCGCTGCCGTCGTCAGGTACGGGATCGCGAACACGGCGAAGGCGATGCTGTGGGTGGCGCCCGAGGCGATCACCGCGTAGCCGCCGTAGACCGCGATCGTCGTCAGTTCCGTGCCCAGGCCCGCCACCGAGGTGAGGGTGGCCCGGCCGGTGTCCTCGATGCGTCTCTGGAGACGGGCGTCGGCCAGCACGGTCGCCGCCTGGAAGCCGCCGAAGGCGAGGGCGACGAGGACCAGTCCCGCCGGTGTGCCGGCCGCCGCGCCGACGGCCAGGGCGAGGCCCGCACCGGCGAGCACGGCGGCGAGCCCGGCCGTGCCGAGCCGCTCACCCTCACCGGCCAGCAGGCTCCCGGCCGTGGCACCGGCCCAGATCAGCAGGAGCAGGTAGGGAACCGTCCCGTCCGCGACACCGGTCCCCCGCACCAGCAGCGGCGTGTACTCGTCCAGCGCGCCCCACACCGCACTCACGGCCGGAACCAGCAGGAGCGCCCCGCGGACGGACCGGTCTGCCCGCGCCTCGGCGAGTCCGGCGCGCAGGGTCGCCGTCCAGTTCTCGTGTCCGGTCTTCGGGGAGCGGTGCTCGGGGAACCGGAGTGCCGTGGCCGCCGTCAGCAGACACACCAGCACGCTGGCGGCCCCGACGGCGGTGTGGCCGCCCCAGGTGAGCACGGGGCCGGCGAGTCCCATCGCCGCCATCACCGCGACCAGCCCGGCCGCACGGGCCCGGCCCATGATCCGGGCGTAGCGGCCGGCCGCGTCGAGCCGTTCCAGCTCGTCGTAGACCAGCGCCTCCAGCGCACCGGAGCCGAGTGCTCCGCCGGCGCCCCACAGCACGAAGCCGAGGGCGAAGGCGCCGTACGACGGGACGAGCACCCACAGGGCGAAGCCGGCGGCGGTGAGCAGCGGGCCGAGCCACAACAGCAGCCGGCGCGAGACGGCGTCGGCCCAGACCCCGGAGGGGACCTCCAGCAGCACACCGGTCACCGACCAGAGGGCGAACAGGGAGGAGATCTGCCCGACGGACAGGCCGGTGTCGCTGAACAGCAGCGCGTACACCGGGTAGAGCAGGACGAAGTCTTCGAGGAACGAATAGCCGTACAGCGTGGTCGTCAGCCGTCGCACGCGGACGTCGGAGGCACGCGTGGGCGTGAAAGTCATGAGGCCTTCCCGTAAGGGCGGTTCGGACACCGGACGTCGAGGACGTACGGCGGCCGAGGCGGCCCTCGGGAGGCGCGGCTGGTGGATCAATGTCGCCAGGTCATGACGCCGATGCTAGTCGGGTGGCGTGCCCCGCGCCCACCGTTTACGCGGACTTACGCGGGCGATCCCGACGAGAACCGGCGCAGCAGCGGGGACAGCACCAGCACGGACTTGGTCCGCTCGACGAACGGCTCCCCCGCGATGCGTTCCAGGACCCGTTCGAAGTGGCGCATGTCGGAGGCGAAGACCTGGGCGACCGCGTCCGCGTCACCGGTGACGGTGGAGGCGGCCACGACCTCCTGGTAGCGCTCCAGGCCCCGCTGGATGGTCTCCGGGGAGGTGTTGCTGCGGCAGTAGATCTCGACGAACCCCTCCGTCTCCCAGCCGAGGGCGGCCGGGTCCACCCGTACGGTGAATCCGGTGATGGCCCCGGTGGCACGCAGCCGGTCCACGCGCCGTTTCACGGCGGGCGCGGACAGGCCGACGAGCTGGCCGATGTCCGCGTAGGAGCGGCGGGCGTCCTCGGCGAGGGCGTGCACGATGCGTTCGTCGAGATCGTTCAGCACTGCGGGTGGTTCACTTCGCTTCTGGTGTGGCGGGGGCGGCGAGCCGGGAGCGGCGGTGGCCGTACAGGAAGTAGAACACGAGCCCGGCGGCCATCCAGACACCGAAGACCACCCAGGTGACGGCGGACAGGCTGCCCATCATCCACAGGCAGAACGCGAAGCCGAGGGCCGGCATGAGCGGAGACAGCGGCACGCGGAAGGTGCGGGGCATCTCCGGACGCGTCCGGCGCAGCACCACGACGGCGACGTTGACCAGCGCGAAGGCGAACAGGGTGCCGATGCTGGTGGCGTCGGCGAGCTGGCCGAGCGGGATGGCGGCGGCCAGCACGCCGCAGAAGAGGGAGACGATCAGGGTGTTGGTCCGGGGCGTGCCGGTCTTCGGGCTGACCTTGCCGAACGCCTTGGGCACCAGTCCGTCCCGGGCCATGGCGAACAGGATGCGGGTCTGGCCGTAGAGCACGGTCAGGACGACGCTGGCGATGGCGATGACGGCGCAGAACGCCAGCAGGGTGCCCCAGAAGCTCTGGCCGGTGACCTCGCGCATGATCTGGGCGAGCGTGGCCTCGGAGTCGGTGAACTGCTGCCAGGGCTTGGCGCCCACGGCGACGGCGGCGACCAGGACGTACAGCGCGGTGATGATGGCGAGCGACAGCAGGATCGCGCGGGGCAGGTCGCGCTGGGCGTTCTTCGCCTCCTCGCCGGCGGTGGAGGCGGCGTCGAAGCCGATGTACGAGAAGAAGAGCGTCGCCCCGGCGGCGCTGACGCCGGCCATGCCGAGCGGCATGAAGTTCTCGTAGTTGCCGGAGCGGAAGCCCTGGACGCCGATGGCGCAGAACAGCACCAGCGCGCCGATCTTCACGACCACCATGATCGTGTTGGCGCGGGCGGACTCGCGGGCGCCGCCCATCAGGAACGCCATGGCGAGCAGGACGACGATCAGCGCGGGCAGGTTGAAGACGCCGCCGTCGCCGGGCGGGGCGGAGAGCGCGGCCGGGATGGTGACGCCGATGGTGCCGTCGAGGAGTTCGTTGAGGTACTCGCCCCAGCCGACGGCGACGGCGGCGACCGACACGCCGTACTCCAGCATCAGGCACCAGCCGCAGACCCAGGCGACCAGCTCGCCCATCGTTGCGTACGCATACGAGTAGGAGGAGCCGGAGACCGGGATGGTGCCCGCCAGCTCGGCGTAGGAGAGGGCGGAGAAGAGGGCCGTCAGACCGGCTATGACGAAGGACAGCGTGACGGCCGGGCCGGCCTTGGGGACGGCCTCGCCGAGGACGACGAAGATGCCGGTGCCGAGGGTGGCACCGATGCTGATCATGGTGAGCTGCCACAGTCCGAGGGACCGCCGCAGGGAGCCGCCCTCGCCCTGGCCACCCTCCGCGACCAGGCGTTCCACGGGCTTGCGGCGCATGAGGCGCGCGCCGAGGCCCGGGGACGGCGGGGCGGCGGGGCGGCCGTTGTGCGGGGGTGCGCCTTGGTCGAGCACGCGCTGACTCCTTCGTCGCTGCCGGTCTTCCGCGGCAGGGGACCGACGGCGCCCCGCGACAGTCGGGACCCGTCGAGCGGGGTCCCCGCCACACACGTACAGCGCGTAACCCTACGAGGTTCTTCGTTGCTCCTGAAATGCAGCAACCTTGCGCACCCCCGCAAGATCATTGCGTTACCGGCGGGGACGCGGGTGTTCGTTGCGCGGGGGCTTTCGACCGTTGCGCAACGGCCCCCGCCGATCCCGGGGCGGGGTCGGCGGGGGCCGGACGGGGGTGAGGGGCCGTCAGCTCCAGCTGGCGTGCAGCGGCTTGCCCTCGGCGTAGCCGGCGGCGCTCTGGACGCCGACGACGGCCTTCTCGGCGAACTCCTCGAGCGATCCGGCTCCGGCGTAGGTGCAGGAGGAACGGACGCCCGCGATGATCGAGTCGATCAGGTCCTCGACGCCGGGCCGGGTGGGGTCGAGGAACATGCGGGAGGTGGAGATGCCCTCCTCGAACAGCGCCTTGCGGGCGCGGTCGTACGCCGACTCCTCGGAGGTGCGGTTGCGCACGGCACGCGCGGAGGCCATGCCGAAGGACTCCTTGTAGGGGCGGCCGTTCGCGTCGTGCTGGAGGTCGCCCGGGGACTCGTAGGTCCCGGCGAACCAGGAGCCGATCATCACGTTGGACGCGCCGGCGGCGAGCGCCATCGCCACGTCGCGCGGGTGGCGGACGCCGCCGTCGGCCCACACGTGCTTGCCGTACTTCCTCGCCTCGGCGGCGCACTCCAGGACGGCGGAGAACTGCGGCCGGCCGACGCCGGTCATCATGCGGGTGGTGCACATGGCGCCGGGGCCCACGCCGACCTTGACGATGTCGGCGCCAGCCTCGATCAGGTCGCGGACGCCCGCAGCGGCGACGACGTTGCCGGCGACGATCGGCACCCGCGGGTCGAGGTCGCGGACCAGCTTCAGCGCGCTGATCATCGACTCCTGGTGCCCGTGCGCGGTGTCGATGACGAGCGTGTCGACGCCGGCGTCCAGCAGCTGCTGGGCCTTGCCCGCCACGTCGCCGTTGATGCCGACGGCGGCGGCTATGCGGAGCCTGCCCCGCTCGTCGGTGGCCGGGGTGTACAGGGTGGCGCGCAGGGCGCCCTTGCGGGTCAGGATGCCCGCCAGGCGGCCGTCCTGGTCCACGGCGGGCGCGTAGCGGCGGTTGGCGGCGTCGAGGGTGTTGAAGGCCTCGCGCGGGTCCATGTCCGCGTCGATGAGGATCAGGTCCTTGGACATGACCTCTTCGAGCTGGGTGAAGCGGTCCACGCCGGACAGGTCGGTGTCGGTGACCACGCCGACCGGCCGGTGCTCGTCGTCGACGACGACGCCCGCGTTGTGGGCGCGCTTGGGCAGCAGGGCGAGCGCGTCGGCGACGGTCTGGTGCGGGGCCAGCACGATCGGGGTGTCCAGGACGTGGTGGCGGCCCTTCACCCAGGAGACGACCTCGGTGACGACCTCGATGGGGATGTCCTGCGGGATGACGACGAGCCCCCCGCGCCGGGCCACCGTCTCGGCCATGCGGCGGCCGGCGATGGCGGTCATGTTCGCGACGACCAGCGGGATGGTGGTGCCGGTGCCGTCCGGCGAGCTGAGGTCCACGCCCTGCCGCGAGCCGACCGCGGAGCGGCTGGGCACCATGAAGACGTCGTCGTACGTCAGGTCGTACGCGGGCTGGATGTCGTTGAGGAAACGCACGTGCTGCACATCCCAGTCGATCAGAGGTGGCCCCCGGACAGGTCAGCCAGGGGGAAGAGCACGTACTTCATTGTCCCATGACGACCGGAACGCCCGCTCCGGGCGGATCATCCAGGCTGGTCAGAGCCCTGCTCGGAGGATCCTCCAAGGTCCGGGCCACGGTGAGCGACGGCGTCCGGTGCGTCGTCCCGTACGCCCGCCGACCGCGTACGACGACCAGCAGCCCGCGCTCCACGGCGCCCTCGGGCCGGACGGTGTGGTCGGAGAGGGGGCCGACGAGGGCGCCCCCGTCGCGGCCGAACCCGTCGGGCAGGTCCAGGGCCCGGGCGCACCGGTCCATCAGACCCGTCTCGTCGGTGACCCCGTCGAGGTCCGGGGCGACCACGAACCGGCCGGCCAGGTCGTACGTCATCCCGGTACCGCCGCCGGGAGGCGGAGGAGCGGGGCCTGTCGCAGCACCGTGCGGCCGGTGCTGCCGGGCCCGCCCCCGCCTCACCCGCCGTCAGGGGCCGTCCGGGTCCGCGCGGTTGAGGGCGGATCGCGGGGTGGCCCCCGCCGTCATCAGGTAGTCCGCGGCCGACGTGTCCGTCACCAGACTGGTGACCAGACCGGAGCGCAGGACCGCGTCGATCGCGGGCCCCTTGCGCTGTCCGCCCGCGATCGCGACGACCTCGGGCACCCGGCGGAGCTGGTCGGTCTTGACCGTGATGCACCGCTCCCCCAGGTCCCGGCCGACCCGGCGCCCCTCCGCGTCGAAGAGGTGCGCGGACATCTCCGCGGCGACCCCGAGGGAGGCGTAGTGCGCCCGCTCCTCGTCGCTGAGCATGTCGTGCACCGTGGAGATGCCCGGCTCCCAGGAACCGATGGAGACGCAGGCGACGGTGACCTTGTCGAAGTACTCGAAGGCCCGCGCGATCCCGGTCTGGTGGCGCAGTGCCTGAGCGGTGGCCGCGTCCGGCAGCAGCATCGGCGCGTAGATGGGGTGGGCGTCGCCGCCCGACACCTGCGCGGCGCGCCGCACGGCCTCCACCGAACCGCGCTCGGCGGTCCCGGCGTCGTACACGCCCGTGAGCTGCACGACCGTGCAGGGCGGCAGCCGGTCCAGGGCCGCCGCCATGTGGATGGTGGACCGGCCCCAGGCCAGCCCCAGCACATCCCCTTCGTTGACCAGCTCGCCGAGCAGGTCGGCGGCCACCTCTCCCAGGTTCTCGGGGTCGGGTGTCTCCTCGGCCTCGGCCGGGGACTCGACCACGACGGCGTGCCTCAGGCCGTACCGGGCGCGGAGCGCGTCGGAGCGCTCGGCGTCCAGCTCGGCCGGCACGCGGATCTCGATCCGTACGAGATCCCGTTCGAGGGCGGTCTCCAGGACCCGGGCCACCTTGAAGCGGCTGACGCCGAACTCCTCGGCGATCTGGATCTTGGATTTGCCCTCGAGGTAGAAGCGGCGGGCCATGGCCGCCGCCTGCACCAGCTCAGCGGGTCCCATCCGCATGGCTGACCGGCCCGCCGACATACCCGACACGGCGATCTCCTCACTGCTGTTCACACTCTGGATTCGCCGTTCATCCTTGCAGATCCGGCGCGGTCGATCAGCCCTCCCGGGCGCCGTTCATGTTCCTGACGCTCAGTGGTCGCATGCCCACGATGCCTCGGCCGTCGCGGCCTCCGCCTGGTTGCGCAGTGCACGTACCGCCTCGGCCGGGTCCGATGCCCCGTACACGGCGGAACCCGCGACGAAGACATCGGCACCGGCGTCGGCACACCGCTCGATGGTGGACGCCGAGACCCCGCCGTCGACCTGGAGCCAGAGCTCCAGACCGTGCTTGCTGATCAGCTCGCGGGTGCGGCGGATCTTCGGAAGCATGATGTCGAGGAACGCCTGCCCACCGAAGCCGGGCTCAACCGTCATGATCAGCAGCATGTCGAGCTCGGGGAGCAGATCCTCGTACGGCTCGATGGGGGTGGCCGGCCGCAGCGCCATGGAGGCGCGGGCGCCCTTGGCGCGGATCTCCCGGGCGAGCCGCACGGGCGCGGTGGCCGCCTCGACGTGGAAGGTGACCGAACCGGCCCCCGCCTCCACGTACTGGGGTGCCCATCGGTCGGGGGCCTCGATCATCAGATGGCAGTCCAGCGGGGTGTCCGTCGCACGGGCGAGCGACTCCACGACCGGCACGCCGAGCGTGAGGTTCGGGACGAAATGGTTGTCCATGACGTCGACGTGGAGCCAGTCGGCGCCGGCCACCGCCTTCGCCTCGTCGGCGAGGCGGGCGAAGTCGGCGGACAGGATGCTGGGGCTGATCTGCGGGGCCATGCACCAAGCGTGCCATGTCCTGCGGGGGTTGCTCGCACCGGTCCCGCGCGGGCCCGGCGGTGCTCGCCTCCGGGACGACCGCCGTACCGGGCACGCCGGTGCCGCTGACCACCGGGGCGAACTCCGCCCGGTGCCTCGGCCCGGTCGCCCCGGGCGTACTCCCGGACACCTTCGTCGTGCGGTCGGTGCTGGTCGCGTCCCTGTTCCTGGACGTTTTTGGACGTGGGTCCGAAGGTGCGGTGGCCGCACCGGGCGGCCCGCGAGGACGGCGGCCGGGAGGCGGGCGTCAGCCGGTGCGGCGGATGAGGGCCAGGTACATCGCGTCGGTGCCGTGCAGATGCGGCCACAACTGTACGTCGGGGCCCTCGCCCAGATCCGGCACGCCGGGCAGCAGCGGCCGGGCGTCGATCAGGTCGGTGTCCGGGAACTGCTTGAGGAGGTCACCGACCACGGCCCGGGTCTCCGCGAGGTGCGGGGAGCAGGTGGCGTAGCCGACGACACCGCCGACCCGTACGGACTCCAGGGCGGTGCGCAGCAGCCCGCGCTGGAGGGGGGCGAAGCCGTCCAGGTCCTCCGGGCGGCGCCGCCAGCGCGCCTCGGGGCGGCGGCGCAGGGCTCCGAGGCCGGTGCACGGCACGTCGACCAGCACCCGGTCGAAGCTGCCGGGCCGCCACGGCGGGCGCGTCCCGTCGGCGGCGACGACCTGGTACGGCCCCGGGTTCCCGGCGAGCGCCTTCGCCACAAGACCGGCCCGGTGCGGCTGCTTCTCGGAGGCCAGCAGCACGGCGCCCCGCTCGGCGGCGAGCGCGCCGAGCAGCGCGGCCTTCCCGCCCGGTCCGGCGCACCCGTCCAGCCACATCCGGTCGGGGCCGTCGACGGGCGCGTCGGCGAGCGCGAGCGCGACGAGCTGGCTGCCCTCGTCCTGCACGCCGGCCCGGCCCTCCGCGACCGCCGTGATGGCGCCCGGCTCCCCGCCCTCGGTGAGCCGCACCGCGTACGGCGACCAGCGGCCTGCGACGGCGGCCTCCTCGTCGAGCAGTTCGGCGGTGGTCGCCCGTCCGGGACGGGCGACCAGGGTCACCTCGGGCCGCTCGTTGTCGGCCCGCAGCAACTCCTCGACGCCGGCGCGTCCACCGCCGAGGGAGTCCCACAGCGCGGAGACGACCCAGCGGGGGTGCGAGTGCACCACGGCGAGGTGGTCCTCGGGGTCCTCGTCGTAGGGCGGCGCGACCCGCTCCAGCCAGCCGTCGAGGTCGTTTTGCGCGATCTTGCGCAGCACGGCGTTGACGAACTTGGCGCGGCCGTCGCCGAGCACCACCCGGGCCAGTTCGACCGTGGCGGACACGGCGGCGTGCGTCGGGATGCGCGTGCCCAGCAGCTGGTGCGCGCCGAGGCTCAGCACGTCCAGCACCGGCGGGTCCACCTCGCGCAGCGGCCGGTCGACACAGGCGGCGACGACCGCGTCGTACGTCCCCTGGCGGCGCAGCGTGCCGTACACCAGCTCGGTGGCCAGCGCCGCGTCGCGCGCGTCGAAGTCGCCGTTCTCGCGCGCCTTGCGCAGCAGCGGGGGCAGGACGAGGTTGGCGTACGCGTCCCGTTCGTCGACGGCCCGCAGGGCCTCGAAGACGAGGATGCGGACGGGGTCCTTCTTGGGCCGGCGGTAGGGCTTGGCGGGCTTACGGGGCCGACGGGGCTGGTCGCTCACGAAAAAGGTGCTCCGGATGTGGGGTGAGGTGCGCGGTCCAGCCTACGTCGTGGAGGTCCCGGTGGCGTCAGGCGCCGACGGTCTCCCCGGCGGCGATCCGCACTCCGCGCGCCCAGTCCGCCGCCCGCATCGGCTTCTTGCCCTGGGGCTGCACCCACAGCAGCTCCACGGCGTACGAACCGGTGCCCACGTACACGTTGTTCTTGCCGGCGGACAGCTGCCCGGGCGCGAGGTCGGTCAGGTCCGGTACGGGGGCGGCCTGGACGATCTTCAGCCGCTCGCCCCGGAAGGTGGTCCAGGCGCCGGGCGCGGGGGTGCAGCCGCGCACCACGCGGTCGACGCGCAGCGCCGGGGTGCCCCAGTCGACGTGGGCGTCCTCTACGGTGACCTTGGGGGCGAGGCTGATGCCGTCGGCGGGCTGCGGTACGGCCTTCAGGGTGCCGTCCTCGATGCCGTCCATGGTGGCGGCGAGCAGCCCGGCGCCGGCGAAGGCGAGCCGGGTGAGCAGGTCGCCGCTGGTGTCGGTGGGGCGGATCTCCTCGGTGACGGTGCCGTAGACGGGCCCGGAGTCGAGACCCTCCTCGATGAGGAAGGTGGCGGCGCCGGTGATCTCGTCGCCGGCCATGATGGCGTGCTGCACGGGTGCGGCGCCGCGCCAGGCGGGCAGCAGCGAGAAGTGCAGGTTGACCCAGCCCCGGGCGGGGATGTCGAGGGCTGCCTTGGGGAGGAGGGCGCCGTAGGCGACGACGGGGCAGCAGTCCGGCGCGATCTCCTTGAGCCGCTCCAGGAACTCGGGGTCCCTGGGCTTCACCGGCTTCAGCACCTCGATCCCGGCCTCCTCCGCCCGCTCGGCGACGGGGGAGGCGACCAGCCTGCGCCCGCGCCCGGCGGGCGCGTCGGGCCGCGTGACGACGGCGGCCACCTCGTGCCGCCCGGAGGCGAGAAGAGCGTCCAGTGCGGGAACGGCGACCTCGGGGGTACCGGCGAAGACGAGCTTCATGGGGTGCTTGGAGCCTCTCGGGCGAGGACGGACAAGGGCGGCGCACCAGTCTATGGGGCGGCGTCGAAAGCACCTGTGCGGGGCGAGCCGCCGACGGCGGCGAACCCCCACGGCGAACGTCCACCTCTCGACCCACTGGGAACGGGCGGTGCGCGGATGGGAGACACGCCGAGGCCCAAGGCCGAGGCGCACCCCGCGCGGGGGCGTACGCATATGCCGCCACGCCCCCACCCCGTGACCCGCGGAGCGCTCCCGCGTTGGTCAGCGAAGAGTTGACCACGGGCCCCGACACGGGCTCAATTCCTTTCACGCCGGTTCGAGAGGCTTGTTCATGGCCGACCACGCAACCCACGACGCCCAGGCTCGGGCCAGCCTGCACTTGCTGGTGCGGGACATCGAGCGGGTCCGCCGGCAGGTGGACGCGTTGCGCACGCTCACCGCCCAGCTGGGCAACGTCTACCGCCCGCGCCGCTCCGGGCCCTCCACGGGCTTCGTCGTCTACGGACGCGCCCCCGCCCCCACGGTCCGTCTCGCCCAGGAGCTGCGGGACAGCGTCGAGACCCTGGTCACGGCGGCCGTGGACTTCGACCGTTCCCTGGGCTTCTCGTGGGACGCCGTGGGCTCGGCGCTCGGGGTCACCAAGCAGGCGGTCCACCGCCGCTACGGCGCCCGTCGTGCCGCCGCCCAGGCGTCGGCGGCGGCCGGCGAGGCCGCCGCGGAGGCGTCGGGCACGCGCACGGTGAACGCGGTCGCCGGCGTCACCACGGTGCCGGCGGTCCCCGCGGCCCACTCCATGCCGACCCAGCCCACGGCCGGCAGCCCGTCCTTCCGCGACGACCCGCGCCCGACGGCCTTACCCTCCCCCCGCAACGGCTGAGCCCCGCTCGCCGCACCGCCCCGTGCCCTCCCGGACGCACCGCCCCCGGGAGGGCACGGCACGTCCCGGCGGGTTCCACCGGTGTCCTCAGCCGATGTCCGGGGGGGGCCGACACGGACCCACACGGGAGTGTTCCCGACCCTCCCGGACGCACCGCCCCCAGGAGGGCACGGCACGTCCTGGCGGGTTCCACCGGTGTCCTCAGCCGATGTCCGGGGGGTCGACGCGGACCCACACGGGGGTGTTCCCGCCTCGGGCCATGCGTGCCGCCTGGGCGGACTTCAGCGCGGCGGTCAGCGCGGCGCCGTTGCCGGGAGGCACCCGGACCAGTGCCCGGTCCCAGTGTTCGCCGGGGGGCGGTGCGCCCGGCCGGCGCGGACGGCCCGCCGGGGTGACCGGCAGGGGCACCGGGCCCAGGATCTCCGCACGCGCGGGCAGCTCCACCGCGCGGAGGAAATCGGCCACCGCCTCGCCGGGCCCCGACACCGCCGCCATCCGCGACACCGGCGGGAATCCCAGTTCGCCCCGCTCGGCCAGTTCCCGTACCGCGTGCCCGACCGGGTCCCACCGGACCAGCGCCTGCACGGGCCGCAGGGTCGGCTCGGCGACCACGACCACCGTGCCGCCCTCGGACTGCGGCCGGACCAGCGCCGCCGCGCCGATCCAGCGGCGCAACGCGTCCTCCCCGGCCCGCAGGTCGGGCCGGCCCAGCATGGCCCACCCGTCCAGCAGCAGCGCCGCCGCGTATCCGCCCTCGGCCACCGGTTCCGCGCCGGGAGTGCTCACCACCAGCGCGGGTGTCCCCGGCACCGTGTCCAGCACGTGCTCGCGCCCGGAGGTGCGCACCGGGACCGCGGGGAAGGCGCGGCCCAGCTCCTCGGCGGTCCGCCGCGCCCCGACCACCTGGGCCCGCAGCCGGAACCCGCCGCACTCGGGGCAGTGCCAGCCGCTCTCCTCGCGCCCGCACCACTCGCACCGCAGATCGTCGGACCCCTGTGCCTGCAGCGGCCCGGAGCAGTGCCGGCACCGCGCGGGGGCCCGGCAGTTGGCGCACGCCATCCGCGGCACGTATCCACGGCGGGGCACCTGCACGAGCACCGGCCCGTGCCGCAGCCCCTCCCTGGCGGCCTGCCAGGCGAGGCTCGGCAGCCGCGCCGCGCGGGCGGCCTCGTCGCGCGCGAGGTCCCCGTCCCCCACGGTCCGCACCAGCGGCGCGGCGGCCCGCACCCGCTCCCTCCCGGCGACCAGCGGCCGGGCCCAGCCGGTCTCCACGAGCTGGGCGGCCTCCACGGTGCAGTGCCGGCTGCCCAGCAGGAAGCCGCACCTGTCCTGCGCCGCCCGCAGCAGCAGCACCTCGCGGGCGTGCGGCTGCGGGGCGTGCTGCTCGCTGTGGCTGTCGTCGCCGTCATCCCAGACCGCGACCAGTCCGAGGTCCCGCACCGGCGCGAACATCGCCGCCCGCGTCCCGATGACGGCCCGTACGGAACCCCGCCGCACGGCGAGCCACCGCGCGTACCGCTTCTCCGGCCCGGCGTCGGCGGTGAGGACCGCGTGCCGTCCCTCCCCCAGCAGTTCGGTGAGCGCCGCGTCGGCGCGGGCCACGGCCCTTCCGTCCGGCAGGACGACCAGCGCGCCGCGCCCGGAGGCCAGGGTCGCGGCGACGGCCCGGGCCAGTTCCTCGCTCCACCGCGGCCCCGGCAGCGCGTTCCACACGGCCCGTGGGACGCCTCCCGAGGCCAGCGCCTCCAGGAAGGCGGGCCCCTGCTCGTACCGCTCCCAGGAGCCGGGTACGGGCGCCGAGGGCGGCGGCAGCGGGTCGGGCGAGGGCCACTGCTCGGCGCGGGCGTTGCGCGGCGGTACGGCGAGCTGGAGGACGTCGGCGAGGCTGCCCGCGTACCGGTCGGCGACCGCGCGGGCGAGGCCCAGCAGCTCCTCGTCCAGCACAGGTTCGGGCGAGACCACCTGCGCCAGTGCCGCCAGGGGCCCCGAGTAGTCGGATTCGGCGAGCCGCTCGACGAGGAACCCGTCGATCAGTCCGCCGCCCTCGCGCCGCCCCTCGCGCACCCGGTGCCGTCCGGCCCCGAACCGCACCCGCACCCGCACCCCCGGCTGCGCGTCGGCGTCCAGCTCCGCGGGCACGGCGTAGTCGAAGTAGCGGTCGAGGTGGAGCACGCCCTTGTCGACGAGGACCCGGGCGACGGGCAGCTCCTTGGCGAGCGCGGCGCCGCGCCAGGTGCGCGGTTTGGCCCGGGGGGTCCTGGCCTGGCGCACGCTCTCCCGGATGAGCGCGAGCTGCTCGGGCGGCGCGCCCTCCGCGCCGCCGTCCGACTGTCCGTTCTCGCTGCTCACGCCTGCATTCTTACCAAACGCCACTGACAGCGACGCCGGCCCGAGGTCGAGCCGGGTACGGATCACGAACGCCCGAGGGCGCTTCTGCCTTGGGCCACTCGGTCATACCGGTCCGGGACCGGCAGCAGGATTCGAACCTGCGAGGGTTGTCACCCGGAAGTATCCGTGCCCTTCGCACCGGGCCGTGACGTCGCCGCGCTCACAGCGTAGGGCTCACTCCCGCGGTGTGCGCGGGCATTTACGGCGGAGCGGCTCCGTACGCGCCGAGGCCCGGCGGCCCCTCGGAAGGGACGCCGGGCCTCGGGGAGACACGGGGTGGCCGGGCCTACAGCCCCGCCGCCTTGCGCAGGGCGTCCACGCGGTCGGTGCGCTCCCAGGTGAAGTCGGGCAGCTCGCGGCCGAAGTGACCGTAGGCGGCGGTCTGGGCGTAGATCGGGCGCAGCAGGTCGAGGTCGCGGATGATCGCGGCCGGGCGGAGGTCGAAGACCTCGTCGATCGCCTTCTCGATCTTCTCGGTCTCGACCTTGGCGGTGCCGAAGGTCTCGACGAACAGGCCGACCGGCTCGGCCTTGCCGATCGCGTACGCCACCTGGACCTCGCAGCGGGCGGCCAGACCGGCGGCGACCACGTTCTTGGCGACCCAGCGCATCGCGTACGCGGCCGAGCGGTCCACCTTGGACGGGTCCTTGCCGGAGAAGGCACCGCCGCCGTGCCGGGCCATGCCGCCGTAGGTGTCGATGATGATCTTGCGGCCGGTCAGGCCGGCGTCACCCATCGGGCCGCCGATCTCGAAACGGCCGGTCGGGTTCACCAGCAGCCGGTACTTCTCCGTGTCGAGCTTGATGCCCTCGTCCAGCAGCGCCTTCAGCTCCGGCTCCACGACGAACTCGCGGATGTCGGGGGCCAGCAGCGACTCCAGGTCGATGTCCGAGGCGTGCTGCGAGGAGACGACGACCGTGTCCAGACGGACCGCCTTGTCACCGTCGTACTCGATGGTGACCTGCGTCTTGCCGTCCGGGCGCAGGTAGGGGATCGTGCCGTTCTTGCGCACGTCGGACAGGCGCTTGGACAGGCGGTGCGCCAGGAAGACCGGCAGCGGCATCAGCGTCGGCGTCTCGTCCGTCGCGTAGCCGAACATCAGACCCTGGTCGCCCGCGCCCTGCCGGTCCAGCTCGTCCTCGTCACCCTCGACACGGGCCTCGTAGGCGGCGTCGACACCCTGCGCGATGTCCGGGGACTGCGCGCCGATCGACACCGACACGCCGCACGAGGCACCGTCGAAGCCCTTCTTCGAGGAGTCGTAGCCGATCTCCAGGATCTTGTTGCGCACCAGCGTCGCGATGTCCGCGTACGTCTTGGTGGTGACCTCGCCGGCCACGTGCACCAGGCCGGTCGTGATCAGGGTCTCGACGGCGACCCGGGAGGACGGGTCCTCACGCAGGAGCGCGTCGAGGATGGTGTCGCTGATCTGGTCAGCGATCTTGTCGGGGTGACCCTCGGTCACGGACTCCGAGGTGAACAGACGACGGGACACAACGCTCCCTGGGGTTGCAGCGGCTGCTGGCTGATCATTGGCGGACGGCGGGGGCTGCACCCGACGCCGTCCGTGGAACAGTTTATCGGTCGCGCTTCGCCACGGGTCCCCCCGTCTCGTCTCGCGAGAGCGCTGTGACCTGCGGCACGGGCATTCTGCCCATGCCGAGCGAGGTTGGCCAGAGGCGCCACGCCCCGAAGGACGAGGTTTCGGGAACCGGACGACGAAATGAATCACTCATCCGAGGCGTTCGGCCACCAGGTCCCATACGGTTTCGGCCAGGGCTTCCTTCGGGCCGTGAGCGACGGGGGTCTCGCTGCCGTCGGTGCCCAGCACCACGGCCTCGTTCTCCTCGGAGCCGAAGGTCTTGCGCTCCCCCACCTCGTTCACCACCAGCAGATCGCAGCCCTTGCGCTTCAGCTTGGCACGGCCGTTGGCGAGCACGTCGTCGGTCTCGGCGGCGAAGCCGACGATCACCTGCCCGGCGCGCGCCCGGTCGCCGGAGATCTCGGCGAGGATGTCCGGATTCCGTACCAGGGTGATGGGCTCGGGCTCCCGGTCGTCCTTCTTCTTGATCTTGCCGGTGGCGTAGGCGGCCGGCCGGAAGTCGGCGACGGCCGCGGCCATCACCACGGCGTCCGCGTCGGCGGCGGCGCCGAGGACGGCCTCGCGCAGCTCCACGGCGGTCCCGACCCGGACGAGGTCCACGCCCGCCGGGTCGGGCAGGGCGGTGTTGGCCGCGATCAGTGTGACGCGGGCGCCGCGGGCGGCGGCGGTGCGGGCGAGGGCGTAGCCCTGCTTGCCGGAGGAGCGGTTGCCGAGGAAGCGGACGGGGTCGAGGGGCTCGCGGGTGCCTCCGGCGCTGACGACGACGTGCCGGCCCTTGAGGTCGGGCTCGGTGACGCCGCGGGCCAGCACCCGGCGGCAGACCTCGAAGATCTCGCCCGGGTCGGGCAGCCGGCCCTTGCCGGTGTCGACGCCGGTGAGACGGCCGACGGCCGGTTCGATCACGACGGCGCCGCGGCGGCGCAGGGTGGCCACGTTCTCCTGGGTGGCCGGGTGCTCCCACATCTCGGTGTGCATGGCGGGGGCGAAGACCACCGGGCAGCGGGCGGTGAGCAGGGTGTTGGTGAGGAGGTCGTCGGCCAGGCCGTGGGCCGCCTTGGCCAGCATGTCCGCGGTGGCGGGGGCGACGACCACCAGGTCGGCGTGCTGCCCGATGCGGACGTGGGGGACCTCGTGGACGTCGTCCCAGACCTCGGTGGAGACCGGGTTGCCGGAGAGCGCGGACCACGTGGCGGCGCCGACGAAGTGCAGCGCGGAGGCGGTGGGGACGACCCGGACGTCGTGTCCCGACTCCGTCAGCCGCCTGAGCAGCTCACAGGCCTTGTACGCGGCGATGCCGCCGCTGACCCCCAGAACGACCTTCGGCTTGTCCACCGTCTCTCCCCGGACCTCGGAAATGTGCGACCACCCCCATGAGACACCACAGGCCCGGCAACGTGCTGCCGGGCCTGTGGAAAAGTCAGCTGCAATCAGCTGATACGACTTACCGACCGATTTACTGACCGGGGCCTTCGACGGCCTCGGAGGTCAGCAGTCCCGCGTTGATCTCGCGCAGGGCGATCGAGAGCGGCTTCTCGTGGACGTGGGTGTCGACGAGGGGACCGACGTACTCGAGCAGGCCCTCACCGAGCTGCGAGTAGTACGCGTTGATCTGGCGGGCCCGCTTGGCCGCGTAGATCACGAGGCTGTACTTCGAGTCCGTGGCCTCGAGGAGCTCGTCGATCGGCGGGTTGATGATGCCCTCGGGCGCGGAGATGGAAGAGGACACGCTCTACCTTCCGATGGATGGGAAAGATTCAGTCGGCGCGACCGGTGAACGATTGCTCACGATCACACGACGTTCATCAAGGCTAGCAGCTCGCGGGCCACGTCCTCGACGGAGGTGTTGACCAGGGTGGTGTCGAACTCCGGCTCGGCGGCCAGTTCGGTCTTCGCGGCCTCCAGCCGGCGCTCGATGACCTCGGGCGACTCGGTGCCCCGGCCCGTGAGCCTGCGCACGAGCTCCTCCCAGGAGGGAGGAGCCAGGAACACCAGCCGGCCCTCGGCCATGGACTCACGGACCTGCCGCGCGCCCTGGAGGTCGATCTCCAGCAGCACGGGCACACCCGCCTCCAGGTGCTCCAGCACCGCCGCGCGGGGAGTGCCGTAGCGGTTGCCCGCGAACTCGGCCCACTCCAGCAGCTCGCCGTTGGCGATCAGCTTGTCCATCTCCTCGTCGGTGACGAAGAAGTAGTGGACTCCGTGCTGCTCCCCGGGGCGGGGCGCCCGGGTCGTCGCCGACACCGAGAGCCAGACCTCGGGGTGTTCCTTGCGCATATGGGCGACGACCGTGCTCTTGCCGACCCCGGAGGGGCCGGAGAGCACGGTCAGCCGCGGACGTTCAGTCATGCAGCGATTATTCCAGCAATCACGGGATGTCCGGGACGCCGGTCCCGGACTGCCCCGCGCTCAGGAGCCGGTGCTGCCGAACTCGCGCTCCAGGGAGGCGATCTGGTTGGACCCGAGACCACGCACGCGGCGGCTCTCGGAGATGCCCAGTCGCTCCATGATCTGCTTGGCGCGGACCTTGCCCACGCCCGGCAGGGACTCCAGCAGGGCGGAGACCTTCATCTTGCCGATGACGTCGTTCTCCTGGCCCTGCTTGATGACCTCGTGAAGGGAGGCGCCGGAGTGCTTGAGTCGATTCTTGACCTCGGCCCGCTCCCGGCGAGCCGCGGCGGCCTTTTCGAGCGCGGCTGCGCGCTGTTCAGGGGTAAGGGGCGGAAGAGCCACGCCTACGTCACCTCGGATGTCGAACTGTCGGATACGGACCGGTGAGGAACCTAGTCGCCCCACACCTGGGGAGTCACGAGCGACACCGTCGCCCGTTCACTCTCCGTCGGAGACTAGCGGCCAACTCCGCCGGAGTCAGCGAGAACTGCGGAAAAGTCCTGGTCAGCCTCCGTCAGGCCGGACATTTAAGACATAATCCCCTGGATTTGAGGATGTATCCAGAGTCCGACGACCACGGATTCCCTCGTCGGCCGGTTCAGGCCGGCGCCACGGCGGCCCTGATCTCCTCCGCGAACCGCTCCGCGGCGTCACGCAGAGCGACCGTGTCGGGACCGTGGCGCAACACTCCCCGGCTGACGTTCGGCACCACGTTGCGCACCGCGCCGCCGAAGACCGCCGGGAGATCGGCCGCCGTGGCCCCCTGCGCGCCGATACCGGGCGCGAGGATCGGCCCGCCCATGTCCAGGTCGTACGAGGAGAGGTCGCCGAGCGTCGCGCCGACCACCGCGCCGAAGGACCCGAGCGGCTCCTCGCCGGCGTTCTCGACGGCCAGGTGCCCGAGCACGGTCGCCCCGACGGTGCGCCCGTCGGCACGGATCGCGTGCTGGACC
Source organism: Streptomyces sp. CB02400 (assembly GCF_001905725.1). GTDB lineage: Bacteria > Actinomycetota > Actinomycetes > Streptomycetales > Streptomycetaceae > Streptomyces > Streptomyces atrovirens. The sequence continues at coordinate 347,412 of NZ_LIWB01000006.1, read as the reverse complement.
TCGCCGCCCTCCGGGTTGGACGTCAGCGCCAGCACGAACAGCCCGGTGCCGGTCTCCCGGGCCAGCGCGACGGCCGGGCTGAGCGAGCCGTAGCCGAGGTACGGCGAGACGGTGAGCGCGTCGGAGAACAGGGGCGCGTCCTTGTGCAGGAAGGACTCGGCGTAGGCGGCCATGGTGGAGCCGATGTCGCCGCGCTTGGCGTCCATGACGACCAGCGCGCCGGCCGCCCGCGCCTCCTGGACCGTCTGCTCCAGGACGGCGACACCGCGCGAGCCGAAGCGCTCGAAGAAGGCGCTCTGCGGCTTGAGCACGGCGACCCGGTCGGCGACCGCCTCGACCACCGTGCGGCTGAACCGCTCCAAACCCGTCACGTCGTCGTTCAGGCCCCACTCGACGAGCAGGGAGGCGTGCGGGTCGATGCCCACGCACAGCGGGCCGCGCTCGTCCATCGCGCGGCGCAGCCGCGCGCCGAAGGGTTCCAGACCGGTCATACCGTCGTCCTCACGTCGGCGCCCACCGCGTCGGCGAGCGTGGCGTACGGGCTGGTGCGCAGCCGCGCGGCGAGCCCCTTGTGCATGGCGCGGCCCCAGAAGGGGCCTTCGTAGATGAACGCGCTGTACCCCTGGACCAGCGTGGCACCGGCCAGGATGCGCTGCCAGGCGTCCTCGGCGTTCTCCACGCCGCCGACGCCGACCAGGGTGATCCGGTCGCCCACGCGCGCGTAGAGGCGGCGCAGCACCTCCAGGGAGCGTGCCTTGAGGGGGGCGCCGGAGAGGCCGCCGGTCTCCTGGACGAGGGCGGGCGAGGACGTCAGGCCGAGTCCCTCGCGGGCGATGGTGGTGTTGGTGGCGATGATGCCGTCCAGGCCGAGTTCCACGGCGAGGTCGGCGACCGCGTCGACGTCCTCGTCGGCGAGGTCGGGGGCGATCTTCACCAGCAGCGGCACCCGGCGGGCGGGCACCGTACGGTCGGCGGCCTCGCGGACGGCGGCGAGCAGCGGGCGCAGGTGGTCCACGGCCTGCAGGTCGCGCAGTCCCGGGGTGTTCGGGGAGGAGACGTTGACGACCAGGTAGTCGGCGTACGGCGCCAGCCGCTCGGCGGACTTCACGTAGTCGGCGACGGCCTCGTCCTCCGGTACGACCTTGGTCTTGCCGATGTTGACGCCGACGACCGTCCTGAAGACGGGCGTACGGGAGGCCAGGCGCGCGGCGACGGCGAGCGAGCCCTCGTTGTTGAAGCCCATGCGGTTGATCAGGGCCCGGTCGGCGACCAGGCGGAACAGCCGCTTCCTGGGGTTGCCGGGCTGCGGTTCCCCGGTCACCGTGCCGATCTCGACGTGGTCGAAGCCGAGCATCGCCATGCCGTCGATCCCGACGGCGTTCTTGTCGAAGCCGGCGGCGAGGCCGAAGGGGCTGTGCAGACGCAGCCCGAGGGCCTCGGTGCGCAGCTCCTTGTGGCGGGGGGCGAGCACGGCGGCGACGAAGGTGCGCAAGCCGGGGACGCGCGCGACGAGACGGATCCAGCGGAAGGCCAGGTGGTGGGCCTGCTCCGGGTCCATCCGCTTGAAGAGCAGAGTGAAGAGAATCTTGTACATGGTGTCCTCATGAAGAGGGGGACACCGTTTCCGGTGTCCCCCTGGGGGCTGCTAGTCGCGGGCCGCGGTCAGATGTTCCGCGTGTTCCTGGAGTGAGCGGACGCCCACGTCGCCGCGGTTGAGCGCGTCGATGCCCTGGACCGCGGCGGCGAGCGCCTGGACCGTCGTCAGGCACGGCACGGACCGGGCCACCGCCGCCGTACGGATGTCGTAGCCGTCGAGGCGGCCGCCGGTGCCGTACGGGGTGTTGACGATGAGGTCGACCTCGCCGTCGTGGATGAGCTGGACGATGGTCTTCTCGCCGTTCGGGCCGGTGCCCTCGGACTGCTTGCGCACGACCGTGGCGTTGATGCCGTTGCGCCTGAGGACCTCGGCGGTGCCGGAGGTGGCCATCAGCTCGAAGCCGTGGGCGACCAGCTCGCGGGCCGGGAAGATCATCGAGCGCTTGTCGCGGTTGGCGACCGAGATGAACGCGCGTCCCTTGGTCGGCAGCGGGCCGTACGCACCCGCCTGCGACTTGGCGTACGCCGTGCCGAAGACGGAGTCGATGCCCATGACCTCGCCGGTGGAGCGCATCTCCGGGCCGAGGACGGTGTCGACACCGCGGCCGTGGATGTCCCGGAAGCGGGACCACGGCATCACGGCCTCCTTGACGGAGATCGGCGCGTCCAGCGGCAGCTCGCCGCCGTCGCCGTTCGCCGGGAGCAGGCCCTCGGCGCGCAGCTCGGCGACGGTCGCGCCCAGCGAGATCCGCGCGGCGGCCTTCGCCAGCGGCACCGCGGTCGCCTTCGAGGTGAAGGGGACGGTGCGCGAGGCGCGCGGGTTGGCCTCCAGGACGTACAGGATGTCCCCGGCCAGCGCGAACTGGATGTTGATCAGACCGCGCACGCCGACACCGCGCGCGATGGCCTCCGTGGAGGCGCGCAGCCGCTTGATGTCGAAGCCGCCGAGCGTGATCGGGGGCAGGGCGCACGCCGAGTCGCCGGAGTGGATGCCGGCCTCCTCGATGTGCTCCATGACGCCGCCGAGGTAGAGCTCCTCGCCGTCGTACAGGGCGTCCACGTCGATCTCTATGGCGTCGTCGAGGAAGCGGTCGACGAGCACCGGCCGGGAGGGGCTGATCTCGGTCGACTCGGCGATGTAGGACTCCAGCCGGGTCTCGTCGTAGACGATCTCCATGCCGCGTCCGCCGAGCACGTAGGACGGGCGGACGAGGACCGGGTAGCCGATCTCGTCGGCGATGGCCTTGGCCTCGGCGAAGGTGGTGGCGGTGCCGTGCTTGGGGGCCGGCAGTCCGGCCTCCTTGAGGACCCGGCCGAAGGCGCCGCGGTCCTCGGCGGCGTGGATGGCCTCCGGGGAGGTGCCGACGATCGGCACGCCGTTGTCCTTCAGCGCCTGTGACAGGCCGAGCGGGGTCTGGCCGCCGAGCTGGACGACGACGCCCGCGACCGGTCCGGCCTGCTGCTCGGCGTGGACGATCTCCAGGACGTCCTCCAGGGTGAGCGGCTCGAAGTAGAGCCGGTCGGAGGTGTCGTAGTCGGTGGAGACGGTCTCCGGGTTGCAGTTGACCATCACGGTCTCGTAGCCGGCGTCGCTCAGCGCGAAGGAGGCGTGGACGCAGGAGTAGTCGAACTCGATGCCCTGGCCGATCCGGTTCGGGCCGGAGCCCAGGATGATCACCGCGGGCTTCTCGCGGGGCGCGACCTCGGTCTCCTCGTCGTAGGAGGAGTAGAAGTACGGCGTCTTCGCGGCGAACTCGGCGGCGCAGGTGTCGACCGTCTTGTAGACCGGGCGGACGCCGAGCGCGTGCCGCACCTCGCGGACGACGTCCTCGCGCAGGCCCCGGATCTCGGCGATCTGCTGGTCGGAGAAGCCGTGCCGCTTGGCCTCGGCGAGCAGGTCGGCGGTCAGCTCGGGGGCGGCGGCCAGCTCGTCGGCGGTCTCCTTGATGAGGAAGAGCTGGTCGACGAACCAGGGGTCGATCTTCGTGTACTCGAAGACCTCCTCGGGCGTGGCGCCCGCGCGGATGGCCTGCATGACGGCGTTGATGCGGCCGTCGGTGGGCCGGACGGCCTCCTCCAGCAGCGCCTTCTTGTCGCCGGGCTCGCCGACGAAGGTGAACTGGCTGCCCTTCTTCTCCAGCGAGCGCAGCGCCTTCTGGAAGGCCTCGGTGAAGTTGCGGCCGATGGCCATGGCCTCGCCGACCGACTTCATGGTGGTGGTGAGGGTGGAGTCGGCGCTCGGGAACTTCTCGAAGGCGAACCGGGGAGCCTTGACGACCACGTAGTCGAGCGTCGGCTCGAAGGAGGCCGGGGTCTCCTGGGTGATGTCGTTCGGGATCTCGTCGAGGGTGTAGCCGACGGCGAGCTTCGCGGCGATCTTGGCGATGGGGAAGCCGGTCGCCTTGGAGGCCAGCGCGGACGAACGCGACACGCGCGGGTTCATCTCGATGACGATGACGCGGCCGTCGACCGGGTTCACCGCGAACTGGATGTTGCAGCCGCCGGTGTCGACGCCGACCTCGCGGATGATCGCGATACCGACGTCGCGCAGCACCTGGTACTCGCGGTCGGTCAGCGTCATCGCGGGCGCGACGGTGATCGAGTCACCGGTGTGCACGCCCATGGGGTCGAAGTTCTCGATGGAGCAGACGACCACGACGTTGTCGTTCTTGTCGCGCATCAGCTCCAGCTCGTACTCCTTCCAGCCGAGGATGGACTCCTCCAGGAGCACCTCGGTGGTCGGCGAGAGGGTGAGGCCCTGCCCTGCGATGCGGCGCAGCTCCTCCTCGTCGTGGGCGAAGCCGGAACCGGCGCCGCCCATGGTGAAGGAGGGGCGGACGACGACCGGGTAGCCACCGAGCGTGTCGACACCGGCGAGGACGTCGTCCATGGAGTGGCAGATCACCGAGCGGGCGGACTCGCCGTGCCCGATCTTCTTGCGGACCTCCTCGACGACCTCCTTGAACAGGTCGCGGTCCTCGCCCTTGTTGATGGCCTCGACATTGGCGCCGATCAGCTCGACGCCGTACTTCTCCAGGACGCCGTTGTCGTGCAGCGAGATGGCGGTGTTGAGGGCCGTCTGGCCGCCCAGGGTGGGCAGCAGCGCGTCGGGCTGCTCCTTGGCGATGATCTTCTCGACGAACTCGGGGGTGATCGGCTCGACGTAGGTGGCGTCGGCGATCTCCGGGTCGGTCATGATCGTCGCCGGGTTGGAGTTGACGAGGACGACCCGCAGGCCCTCGGCCTTGAGGACGCGGCACGCCTGGGTGCCGGAGTAGTCGAACTCGGCGGCCTGGCCGATGACGATCGGGCCGGAGCCGATGACCAGGACGGACTGGATATCGGTGCGCTTAGGCACGCTGGCCCTCCATCAGGGAAACGAAGCGGTCGAACAGGTAGGCGGCGTCGTGCGGGCCCGCTGCCGCTTCGGGGTGGTACTGGACGCTGAAGGCCGGGCGGTCGAGCAGCTGGAGGCCCTCCACCACGTTGTCGTTCAGGCAGACGTGGGACACCTCGGCACGGCCGAACGGGGTCTCGGAGACCTTGTCCAGCGGGGCGTCGACGGCGAAGCCGTGGTTGTGCGCGGTGACCTCGACCTTGCCGGTCGTACGGTCCTGCACCGGCTGGTTGATGCCGCGGTGGCCGTACTTCAGCTTGAAGGTGCCGAAGCCGAGGGCGCGGCCCAGGATCTGGTTGCCGAAGCAGATGCCGAAGAGCGGGGTGCCGCGCTCCAGGACGCCCCGCATCACGGAGACGGGGTGGTCGGCGGTGGCGGGGTCGCCGGGGCCGTTGGAGAAGAACACGCCGTCCGGGTTCACCGCGTAGACGTCGTCCACGGTCGCGGTGGCCGGCAGGACGTGCACCTCGATGCCGCGCTCGGCCATGCGCTGCGGGGTCATGCCCTTGATGCCGAGGTCGACGGCGGCGACGGTGAACTTCTTGTCGCCGATCGCGGGGACGACGTACGGCTCGGTGGTGGCGACCTCGGCGGACAGGTCGGCGCCCTTCATCTGGGGCGCCTCCTGGACGCGGGCCAGCAGCGCGGCGTCGTCGCGCACGGCGTCGCCGCTGAAGATGCCGACGCGCATGGCGCCGCGCTCGCGCAGGTGGCGGGTGAGCGCGCGGGTGTCGATGCCGCTGATGCCGACGACGCCCTGCGCGGCGAGCTCCTCGTCCAGCGAGCGCCGGGAGCGCCAGTTGGAGGGCGTGCGCGCGGGGTCGCGTACGACGTAGCCGGAGACCCAGATCCGCCGGGACTCGGCGTCCTCGTCGTTGACGCCGGTGTTGCCGACGTGCGGGGCGGTCATCACCACGACCTGGCGGTGGTACGACGGGTCGGTGAGGGTCTCCTGGTAGCCGGTCATGCCGGTGGAGAACACCGCTTCGCCGAAGGTCTCCCCCACCGCCCCGTAGGCACGGCCGCGGAAGATCCGGCCGTCCTCCAGGACGAGTACGGCGGGAACCTTGGTGGTTCCCCTGGTGGAGGTTGTCATCGTGCGCCTTCCGTCTTGTTGATCATCTGGTTCAATGCCTCGGTCCATTGGTTGTGCTCGGCCGCGTGGTCGGAGCGGAAGCCGGAGTCGATCTGCCGCTCGCCGTGCGCCCAGGTCACGATCAGCAGGCCGCCCTCGGTGAGGACCTTGCCGGCGATGCCCTTGTCGAGCCGTGCCCCGCGCAGCGCGTGGGCCGGGACGAAGAAGTCGTTCGCCCCGGGGCGTACGACGTCCAGTCCGGCGTCCGTCAGCGTGAGCTCGGCCCGGCTGCGGGTGCCCAGGCCGTGCGCCACGATGCGGTCGAGCCACTGACCGGCGGTGGTGGAGCCGTGGTAGCGGCCGCTCATCGTCAGTTTCGCCGGGCCGGGGTCGTCCGGCACGGCGGGCAGCTCGGGCAGGTCGCCCTGGAGCGTGCCCCGCCACTTCCAGCCCTCGCGCATCAGCCAGTAGACGAGCGCCACGAAGAGGGCGAGTCCGACGACCCAGCCGATCCGGGCGGCCCAGTCGGTCACTTCCGCCGATTCCTTCTCGGCGGCCAGCAGGAGTACAGGTGTCACGTGAGCTTCCCGTCGACGAGCGTGGCCTTGCCCCGGAGCCAGGTGTGCGTGACACGGCCCGGCAGCTCGCGGCCCTCGTACGGGGTGTTGCGGCTGCGCGAGGCGAAGCCCGCGGGGTCCACAGGGCCACGGTATGCCGAGTCGACGAGGGTGAGGTTGGCGGGCTCACCTGCCGAGACGGGACGGCCGTGGCCCTCGGCCTGTCCGATGCGCGCGGGCGTGAAGGACATGCGGTCGGCGACGCCGGCCCAGTCCAGCAGACCCGTGTCGACCATGGTCTCCTGCACCACTGACAACGCGGTCTCCAGGCCGACCATGCCCATGGCGGCGGCGGCCCACTCGCAGTCCTTGTCCTCCTGCGGGTGCGGGGCGTGGTCGGTGGCGACGATGTCGATCGTGCCGTCGGCGAGCGCCTCGCGCAGCGCCATCACGTCGCGCTCGGTGCGCAGCGGCGGGTTGACCTTGTAGACCGGGTTGTACGACCGGACCAGCTCGTCGGTGAGGAGGAGGTGGTGCGGGGTGACCTCGGCGGTGACGCGGATGCCGCGGGACTTGGCCCAGCGGACGATCTCGACGGATCCGGCGGTCGACAGGTGGCAGATGTGGACGCGGGAGCCGACGTGCTCGGCGAGCAGCACGTCCCGCGCGATGATCGACTCCTCGGCGACGGCGGGCCAGCCGCCGAGGCCCAGCTCGGCGGAGACGACGCCCTCGTTCATCTCGGCGCCCTCGGTGAGGCGGGGCTCCTGCGCGTGCTGGGCGACGACGCCGCCGAAGGCCTTCACGTACTCCAGGGCGCGGCGCATGATCACGGCGTCGTGGACGCACTTGCCGTCGTCGGAGAAGACGGTGACGCCGGCCGCGGACTCGTGCATGGCGCCCAGCTCGGCGAGCTTCTGCCCCTCCAGGCCGACGGTGACGGCGCCGATGGGCTGCACGTCGCAGTAGCCGGACTCCTGGCCGAGCCGCCAGACCTGCTCGACGACGCCGGCGGTGTCGGCGACCGGGAAGGTGTTGGCCATGGCGAAGACGCTGGTGTAGCCGCCGCTCGCCGCCGCGCGGGTGCCGGTCAGGACGGTCTCGGAGTCCTCGCGGCCGGGCTCGCGCAGGTGGGTGTGCAGGTCGACCAGGCCGGGCAGCAGGATCTTGCCGGTGGCCTCGACGACCCGGGTGACGTCGGCGTCCCACAGCTCGGGCCCCACCTCGGCGATGGTCCCGCCGTCGATCAGCACGTCCTGCGACTCGCCGCCGAGCACCTTCGCACCGCGGATCAGGGTCTTGCTCATCGTTCTCACTTCTCCTCGGTGGTGCGGAGTTCAGAGGTGGGCGCGGAGCGCCTCGTTGTCAGGGTGGTGGTGGGTGACGGGTGGGCGACGGCGGGCTCGTTGCCGCCCAGGAGCAGGTACAGGACGGCCATCCGGATGGAGACGCCGTTGGTGACCTGTTCGATCACGGTGCAGCGGTCGGAGTCCGCGACGTCGGCGGTGATCTCCATGCCGCGGACCATCGGGCCGGGGTGCATCACGATGGCGTGCTCGGGCATCCGCGCCATGCGGTCGCCGTCGAGGCCGTAGCGGCGCGAGTACTCCCGCTCGGTGGGGAAGAACGCGGCGTTCATCCGCTCGCGCTGGACGCGCAGCATCATGACCGCGTCGGACTTGGTCAGCGTCGAGTCGAGGTCGTACGACACCTCGCAGGGCCAGGTGTCGACGCCGACCGGGAGCAGGGTCGGCGGGGCGACGAGGGTGACCTCGGCGCCGAGCGTGTGCAGCAGGTCGACGTTGGAGCGGGCGACCCTGCTGTGCAGGACGTCGCCGACGATCGTGATGCGGCGTCCCGAGAGGTCCTGTCCGAGTCCGGCGTCCCGGCCGACCAGGCGGCGCCGCATGGTGAAGGCGTCGAGGAGGGCCTGGGTGGGGTGCTGGTGGGTGCCGTCGCCCGCGTTGATGACGGCGGCGTCGATCCAGCCGGAGGTGGCCAGGCGGTACGGGGCTCCGGAGGCGCCGTGCCGGATGACCACGGCGTCGACGCCCATGGCCTCCAGGGTCTGGGCGGTGTCCTTCAGGGACTCGCCCTTGGAGACGCTGGAGCCCTTGGCGGTGAAGTTGATGACGTCCGCGGAGAGCCGCTTCTCGGCGGCCTCGAAGGAGATGCGGGTGCGGGTGGAGTCCTCGAAGAAGAGGTTGACCACGGTCCGGCCGCGCAGGGTCGGGAGTTTCTTGATCGGCCGGTCGGCGACCCGGGCCATCTCCTCGGCGGTGTCGAGGATCAGGACGGCGTCGTCGCGGGTGAGGTCGGCGGCCGAGATGAGATGACGCTGCATCTGTCAGGCTCCGTAAGGCAGTTCAATGAGGCGAAATCGGGCAGACGGGTACGCGCGTGGGCGTGCCGGGCCGGCGCACGCGGTCGGCGTGCGCTCCGCGGTGCTACTGGGCGGTCTGCTTGGCGCCGAGCAGCACGGTGTCACGACCGTCCTCCTCGGCGAGCAGGACCTTGACCGTCTCCCGCAGCGACGTGGGGAGGTTCTTGCCGACGTAGTCGGCGCGGATGGGCAGTTCGCGGTGGCCGCGGTCGACGAGGACGGCGAGCTGCACCGCGCGGGGGCGCCCGATGTCGTTCAGCGCGTCGAGGGCGGCGCGGATGGTGCGGCCTGAGAAGAGCACGTCGTCGACGAGGACGACCAGTCGGCCGTCGATGCCGTCACCGGGGATCTCGGTGCGGGCCAGCGCACGCGGCGGGTGCATGCGCAGGTCGTCGCGGTACATGGTGATGTCCAGCGAGCCGACCGGGACCTTGCGCTCGGTGATCTGCTCGAGCTTGGCGGCGAGCCGCTGGGCGAGGAAGACGCCTCGGGTCGGGATGCCGAGGAGCACCACGTCGTCGGCGCCCTTGGCGCGTTCGACGATCTCGTGGGCGATGCGGGTCAGTACCCGCGCGATGTCGGGGCCCTCGAGAACGGGCCGCGCATCGGACTGCGTGTCCTGCGTGTTCTGCTTGTCCATGTGAAACGGACCTCCTTCTCCGCCTCACGGGACGGACATTAAAGGACGTCGGATTGCGTCGCTCAGGCTATCAGGTCGGGATCCGCGCGGAGCGACACCCCCGATCACCCCAATGGCGTAACCGATCTTCGCTACCACGGAAGAGTCGGTGTGGACCATTCGGCTTGACGCACGAGAGTAACGCTGCGTAACCTCACAGTGAGTTACCAGCCGCGCGGCATGGAAATCAGCCAGAGTCGCGTCGACACAGTGCCGGGGAGCTATATGTCCAGCGAATACGCCAAACAGCTCGGGGCCAAGCTCCGGGCGATCCGCACCCAGCAGGGCCTTTCCCTCCACGGTGTCGAGGAGAAGTCCCAGGGCCGCTGGAAGGCGGTCGTGGTCGGTTCGTACGAGCGCGGCGACCGCGCCGTGACCGTGCAGCGCCTCGCGGAGCTGGCGGACTTCTACGGCGTTCCGGTGCAGGAGCTGCTGCCGGGTACGACCCCGGGCGGCGCCGCCGAGCCGCCGCCGAAGCTGGTCCTGGACCTGGAGCGGCTGGCCACGGTGCCGGCCGAGAAGGCGGGCCCGCTGCAGCGCTACGCGGCGACGATCCAGTCGCAGCGCGGTGACTACAACGGCAAGGTGCTCTCGATCCGCCAGGACGACCTGCGCACCCTCGCCGTCATCTACGACCAGTCGCCCTCGGTCCTCACCGAGCAGCTGATCAGCTGGGGCGTCCTGGACGCGGACGCGCGCCGCGCGGTGGCCTCCCACGAGGAGGCGTAACCGCTCCGCGGGGACGCAGAAACGTGCCGCCGGGGTGGCCCGAACCTCATGGGTTCGGGCCACCCCGGCGGCTTTGTTGTACGCGCGTGAGGGCAGCGCCCCCGAAGGGGCGCGGGGCCGTATCGACATGCGGCTGCGCCGCGCGGGCGCGATCAGCCACAGACGACGCGCAGCCGCCGCATTGCCGCACCCCTACGGCGCACAGGCACAAGAACGCCGGGTTACGCCTCGCGGCGAAGCGACGGCTTCAGTTCCTTGAGCCGACCGAGGAGCCCGTTCACGAAGGAGGGCGACTCGTCCGTCGAGAACTCCTTCGCCAACTGCACCATCTCGTCGAGCACAACCGCGTCCGGCGTCTCGTCGACCCAGATCAACTCGTACGCGCCGAGACGAAGAATGCTGCGGTCGACGACCGGCATCCGGTCGATCGTCCAGCCGACCGAGTACTGGGCGATCAGCTCGTCGATGCGCTTCGCGTGCTCCGCGTAGCCCTCGACGAGCTGCATCGTGTACTCACTCACCGGCGGCTGCCGGGTGTCGGACCGGGCGTGCCGGACCCAGTCGGCGAGGACGGTCAGGACCTCGGCGCCGCGCTGGTCACCCTCGAAGATGATCTGGAAGGCGCGTTTGCGGGCCGTGTTGCGGGCAGCCACGGTTAGCTGTTCACCCGGCCGAGGTAGTCGCTGGTGCGGGTGTCGACCTTGATCTTCTCACCGGTGGTGATGAAGAGCGGGACCTGGATCTGGTGACCGGTCTCCAGCGTGGCCGGCTTGGTGCCGCCGGTGGAGCGGTCGCCCTGGACGCCCGGCTCGGTCTCCTGGATCGTCAGCTCGACGGCGGCCGGGAGCTCGACGAAGAGCACCTCGCCCTCGTGCTGCGCGACGGTGGCGGTGAAGCCCTCGACGAGGAAGTTGGCGGCGTCGCCGACGGCCTTGCGGTCGACCATGAGCTGGTCGTAGGTCTCCATGTCCATGAAGACGAAGTAGTCGCCGTCCATGTAGGAGAACTGCATGTCGCGCTTGTCGACGGTGGCCGTTTCGACCTTGACGCCGGCGTTGAAGGTCTTGTCGACGACCTTGCCGGAGAGCACGTTCTTGAGCTTGGTGCGCACGAAGGCCGGGCCCTTGCCGGGCTTGACGTGCTGGAACTCGACGACGGACCAGAGCTGGCCGCCTTCGAGCTTGAGCACCATGCCGTTCTTGAGGTCGTTCGTGGAAGCCACGGTTGCGGAATCTCCTGGACTGGACTGACGTGGACGACGGCCGGGGCGTGCGCCTGCGCCCAACGCGGGGCTAGAGCGCGAGCAGCTCCTTGGTCGTGATGGTGAGTAGCTCGGGTCCGCCGTCCGCCTCGGGGCGTACGACGAGCGTGTCATCGATCCGGACCCCGCCCCGGCCCGGGAGGTGGACCCCCGGTTCGACGGTGACCGGCACACAAGCGTCCAGTTTACCCATGGCCGCGGGGGTCAATTGAGGGTCCTCGTCGATTTCCAGTCCGACGCCGTGGCCGGTGAGTACGGGGAGGGCCTCGGCGTACCCGGCGGAGTCCAGCACCTGGCGGGCGGCTCGGTCCACGTCGCGGCAGGCCGCGCCGGGGACGAGGGACTCGCGTCCCGCTCTCTGGGCGGAGAAGACGAGGTCGTAGAGCTCGATCTGCCAGTCCGCCGGGGCCGTGCCGATGACGAACGTACGGCCGATCTCGCAGCGGTAGCCGCGGTAGGTGGCGCCGAGGCAGACGGAGAGGAAGTCGCCCTCCTCGACGCGGCGGTCGGTGGGGCGGTGTCCGGGGCGGCCTGCGTTCGGGCCGGTGGCGACGGAGGTGGGGAAGGCGGGGCCGTCGGCGCCGTGGTCGACCAGGCGGCGCTCGAGTTCGAGGGCGAGGTGGCGTTCGGTGCGGCCTACGAGGATGGACTCCAGGAGTTCGCCGAGGGCCTGGTCGGTGATCTCCGCGCCGATGCGGAGGCAGGAGATCTCTTCCTCGTCCTTGACGATGCGGAGCTGTTCGACGGCGCAGCCGATGCCGGCGAGGCGGAGGCGGGGGGCGGTGTCGTGGATCGCGCGGTGGCGGGTCACGGTGAGGTGGTGTTCCTCGACGGCGAGGGAGTCGACGCCCTGGCCGACGGCGAGGTCGGCGGCGGCGAGGGCGGCGTCGCCGCCGATGCCGGGGACGACGTGTACGCGCAGGGATTCGTCGGGGTGGTTCTGGGGGGAGCGGTCGTCGGGTGGGCCTGCGCATACCAGCAGGTCCTCGGTCCTGCCCAGCAGCAGCACGGCGCCTTCGGGGGCGGTGCCGGCGAGGTAGCGCACGTTTGCGGGCCGGGACACCAGCGCCGCCGCGCTGCCGCCCGCGTTGCAGCATTCCCGTAGCCGGGTGCGGCGGACCGCGTAGACCTCTGACATTCTTCGAGCGTAGGAGTGGTGGCTGGATGTCGCCGGTCGAGCGGGGCCGAGTGGGGGTGCGTCGTGGGGTCGGGGGTGTGGTGGTGCGGTGAGTCCGCCGCAGTCGGGCCCGTGCCGTGCTGCCACGGTGAGCCGGGGTGGGGACCGGGTAAGCGGCGGCCTCCACCGCACCACCACACCCCACTCCCGTGCATCGGCGCCCGCGGGAGCGTCCTACCCAGCAGTGTCCTACCCAGCAGCGCCCTACCCAGCTACGGGCAGTTCCGCCGGTCCAGCTGCGGGCAGTCGTGCCGCTGGGGCGGCACCCCGTAAACGCGGGCAAGCCACACCCCGCCCCGGACACCACCGGCTGGCGGGCAGTTCCGCCGGTCCAGCTGCGGGCAGTCGGGCCGCTGGGGCGGCACGGGTCGGCGCGGCGGCACCCCGCGAGCGCGGGCAAGCCACACCTCGCCCCGGTCGGCTGCTGCGGCAAGGGGGCCCGCGTTCACCACTGCGGAGGGCTCGCTATCGCGCGGGCCAGGACGTCGTCCAGGATGCGGGCCGTTTCCGGTATGTCCAGCTGGGAGTTGTCGATGATGGGGAGACCCGAGCCGTACCAGCCGGCCATGCGGCCGTGGATACGGGCCACCTCCTCGTCGGTGAGACGGCGGTTGCCGGAGCGTTCCGCGTTGCGTTCCAGGACGATGTCCAGGCCGGGGAGGAGGACCACCGGGAGCAGGCCGGGGCCCACGTGCCGCTTCCAGCCGCCGAGGCCGACGACCGGCCGGTCGGGGAAGACGGCGTCGTCGAGGATGCACGAGATGCCGTTGGCGAGGAAGTTGCGGGCGGCGAAGCCGCAGGTGCGGCGGGCCAGGCGGTACTGCGCCTCCGAGTGGTCGTTCCACCCGGACTGCGGGTCGGCGAACCCGGAGCGGACCCACTCGCGTACGTCGTCGAGGCTGATGTGGGCGGTCGGCACCCGGCGGTGGTCCGCCCAGTACTTGGCCACGCTCGTCTTGCCGGCGCCCGCGGGGCCTATGAGCAGCACGGCGATGATCGTGCCGGCCGGGTCGGGTGCCGCGGGGGCCTGCGGCGGGCTGGGCATGGCGACCGGGCCGCCGGGCGGCAGCGGCACGTGGCCGGTGGTGTCCGGCGGCGGGGGCATCGAGGCGTGCCGCGGGCCCGCGGGGGGCGGGGTGGGGCCGGGCGGAGGCGCGGGGTAGCCCGGTGCCGGAGGAGGCACGGGCACGGGGGCGGGACCCTGGTGCGCTCCCGGGTGCTGGCCCGGGTGGTGTGCGGCCGGTGACCAGCCGACGGCCGGTCCGTGCCCCGGCTGATGGGGCGGCGGCAGCGGAGAACCCACTGCGTGCTGCATCCGGTGCCACTCCGTCTCGTACAGGCGATGGGGCGCTGACAGCGGGGGTGACCCGCGTGCTACCGAACGGTACCGCCCCCTGCCGTCGTTGTGTGAACGGCCGGGGGCGGTGATGAGTGCCCGGGCTACTCCCCGACCTCGCCGTACGCGGCGAGGAGGACGGCCGGGTCCGGGCCTTCGAACACCGTGGGCTTGGCGAGGCCGTCGAGGACGATGAAGCGCAGCAGGTCGCCGCGGGACTTCTTGTCGACCTTCATGTTCTCCAGCAGCTTGGGCCACTGGTCGTAGCGGTAGTGCAGGGGAAGTCCGACCGATTCGAGGACCGTGCGGTGGCGGTCCGCGGTGGCGTCGTCCAAGCGGCCCGCGAGGCGGCCCAGTTCGGCGGCGAAGTGCATGCCGACGGACACCGCCGCACCGTGGCGCCACTTGTAGCGCTCGTTCTTCTCGATGGCGTGGCCGAGGGTGTGGCCGTAGTTCAGGATCTCGCGCAGACCCGATTCCTTCAGGTCGGACGAGACGACCTCGGCCTTGACCCGGATCGAGCGCTCGATCAGTTCCGCGGTGTGCGGGCCGGACGGGGTGCGGGCGGCCTGGGGGTCGGACTCGATGAGGTCCAGGATCACCGGGTCGGCGATGAAGCCGGCCTTGATGACCTCGGCGAGTCCGGAGACGTAGTCGTTGACCGGGAGGGAGTCCAGGGCGGCCAGGTCGCACAGGACGCCGGCGGGCGGGTGGAAGGCCCCGACGAGGTTCTTGCCCTCGGCGGTGTTGATGCCGGTCTTGCCGCCCACGGCCGCGTCCACCATGGCCAGGACGGTGGTCGGGACGGCGATCCAGCGGACCCCGCGCAGCCAGGTCGCGGCCACGAAGCCGGCCAGGTCCGTCGTGGCGCCGCCGCCCACGCCGACGATGACGTCGGTGCGGGTGAAGCCGGACTGGCCCAGCGCCTTCCAGCAGTAGGCGGCGACCTCGGCGGTCTTGGCCTCCTCCGCGTTGGGCACCTGGATGGCGACCGCCTCGTAGCCCTGCTCGGCCAGGTCGGCGCGGAGCGCGTCGCCGGTCTCGGCGAGGGCTTCGGGGTGCACGATCGCGACTCGCTTGGCCCGGGTGCCGATCAATCCGCCCAGCTCGCCGAGGAGCTGACGGCCCACCAGGACCTCGTACGGGTCGGTGCCCGCCGTGCCGCCGATGGCGATCCGCGTCACTGCCTCGCTGCTCATGCGTCCTTCAACTCCAGTGCGTTCAGGGCCGCCTCGGTGACTTCCTCGGGCGTGCGGCCGTCGGTCGGTACGACGGCCGTGGCGGCCTCCTCGTACAGGTGCCGGCGGGCCTCCATCAGCTCGCGCCACTGCTTGCGCGGGTTGACCGCGAGGAGCGGGCGGGCGGCGTTGAGGCCGGTGCGTTTGACGGCCTCCTCGACGTCCATCGAGAGGTAGACGACCCGCTGTCCGGCGAGCAGTGCGCGTGTGTCCGGGTCGAGGATCGCACCGCCGCCGAGTGCCAGGACACCCTGGTGCTCGGTGAGTGCCGCGCGTACCGCGCGCTTCTCGATGGCGCGGAAGGCGGGCTCGCCCTCGTCGACGAAGATGTCGGCGATGGTGCGGCCCTCGGCGGTGACGATGTCGTCGTCGGTGTCGCGGTAGGCGACGCCCAGCCGCTCGGCGAGCAGCTGTCCCACGGTGGACTTGCCCACGCCCATCGGGCCGACCAGCACGATGACCGGTGCGCTCATCGGATGGCCAGGTTCTCGAGGTACGACGTCACGTTGCGGCGGGTCTCGGTGACGCTGTCGCCGCCGAACTTCTCCGCGACCGCGTCCGCGAGGACCAGGGCGACCATGGCCTCGGCGACGATGCCGGCGGCCGGCACGGCGCAGACGTCGGAGCGCTGGTGGTGGGCGGCGGTCTCCTCGCCGGTGACGACGTCCACGGTCTTCAGGGCGCGCGGCACGGTCGCGATGGGCTTCATCGCCGCGCGTACGCGCAGCAGCTCACCGGTGGTCAGTCCGCCCTCGGTGCCGCCGGAGCGGCCCGAGGCGCGCTTGATGCCGTCGGGGGTGGCGAGGATCTCGTCGTGCGCCTTGGAGCCGGGGACGCGGGCGAGGTCGAAGCCGTCGCCGACCTCGACGCCCTTGATCGCCTGGATGCCCATGAGGGCGGCGGCCAGGCGTGCGTCCAGACGGCGGTCCCAGTGGACGTGGGAGCCGAGGCCGACCGGGACGCCGTACGCCAGCACCTCGACCACGCCGCCGAGGGTGTCGCCGTCCTTGTGGGCCTGGTCGATCTCCGCGACCATCGCCTTCGAGGCGTCCGCGTCCAGGCAGCGCACCGGGTCCTCGTCCAGCCGCTGCACGTCGGCGGGGGTCGGGTGGACGCCGTACGGCGCCTTCGCCGCGGCCAGCTCGACGACGTGGCTGACGATCTCGATGCCGGCCGTCTCCTTCAGGTACGACCGTGCCACCGCGCCCAGCGCCACGCGGGCGGCGGTCTCACGGGCGGAGGCGCGCTCCAGGATCGGCCGGGCCTCGTCGAAGCCGTACTTCTGCATGCCGGCCAGGTCGGCGTGGCCGGGGCGGGGGCGGGTCAGCGGGGCGTTGCGCGCCAGGCCGGCCAGCACTTCCGGGTCGACCGGGTCGGCCGCCATGACCTGCTCCCACTTCGGCCACTCGGTGTTGCCCACCATGACCGCGACCGGGGAGCCGAGGGTCAGACCGTGCCGGACGCCGCCGAGGAAGGTGACCTCGTCGCGCTCGAACTTCATCCGGGCGCCGCGACCGTAGCCCAGCCGCCGCCTCGCGAGGTGGTCCGCCACCATGTCCGTGGTGATCGGTACGCCGGCGGGAAGGCCCTCCAGCGTCGCCACGAGTGCGGGACCGTGCGACTCCCCCGCGGTCAGCCAGCGCAACCTGCTCAACGGTGCTCCTCAATGCTCGCGCCCCGGTACTGCCCTGCGTACACGTGTCCTCGTGTACGGCTGTGGCGTGACGGGGTGCGCGGCCCCGGTCCGCCACCTCCGATCCTCCCACGTCCGGGCCGGGTGTCCGGCCGCCGGTCCATCAGGCGGACGGGCGGGATCACGGGCCGGGCGGTGGAGGGATCAGGCCGGGCCGCCCTCGCCCTGACGGGGCTGGGGTGCGTAGGCGCCGAGGAATTCGGCCCCGCTCGGCTGCGGGGCATGGGCACCCGGGTGGCCGGCGCCGCTGCCCTGCCGCTGCGGCGCGTACTGGCCCAGGTAATCCGCCCCGCTCGGCTGCTGAAGGGCCTGCGGCGCGGGTCGGGTCCGCTGCGGCGCGTACTGGCCCAGGTAGTCCGCGCCGCTGCCCTGGCCGTACTGGGCCGCCGCGTGGGTCGGCTGACCGTTGCGGACGGCGCGGCGGTGCGCGATCTTGCGCTTGATCTTGACGACCCAGGACGCGACGACGGCGAGCACGATCAGGGCCAGCACCGTGATCTGCACCCAGTCGGGCAGGAAGCCCAGCACGGACTCGAATATCTGGGACTTCACCGACGCCAGCGGCATGCCTGCGGACATGGAACGCGTTCCCCTCCCCTGTTCCGCCCCCTGCGGAACCGAGGATGGATCCTAGCGGGCCGCGAGAGCCCGCTCGCCCGCTTTTCGCATGGCGTCCAACGGGGCCGGTGAACGCCCCGTCATCTGCTCCACCTGGAGCACCGCCTGGTGCACCAGCAGGTCCAGCCCGCTGACCACGGCACCCCCGCACGCCGACCAGCGGGCGGCGAGGACGGTCGGCCACGGATCGTAGAGCACGTCGAAGAGGGCCGTCGGACGCTCCGGGACGGCCCTGGCGAGGGTGTCCGTGACGCCGGCCGGAGTGGTGCTGACGACCAGCGGGGCACGCAGGGCCTGCTCGGCGTCGTCCCAGGCGGCGATGCGGACCGTGACGTCGAGCCGCTCGGCCCATTCCCGCATCTCCGCCGCACGGGTCTCGCTGCGGACGTGGACGGTGACCTCGCCCGAGCAGATCCGGGCCAGTGCGGCCAGCGCGGAGGAGGCGGTGGCGCCCGCGCCGATGATGGCGGCGGACTCCACCTTGTCGATGCCGTGCTCGCGCAGGGCGGCGACCATTCCGGGGATGTCGGTGTTGTCGCCGGTCCGGCGGCCGTCCGGCGTGAGGACGACCGTGTTGACCGCCTCGACGGACGTCGCGGTCTCGCTGACCGAGTCGAGCAGCGGGATCACCGCCCGCTTCAGCGGCATGGTCAGCGACAGCCCCGCCCACTCGGTGCCGAGCGTGTCGAAGAAGCCGGGCAGGGACTTCTCGTCGACCTCGAAACGGTCGTACGTCCAGCCCTCCAGGCCCAGCTCGGCGTAGGCGGTGCGGTGCAGCACCGGGGAGAGGGAGTGGGCAATGGGCGAACCGAGCACAGCAGCCCGGCTTCTCTGGGCGTTCACGGTCGTCATCACACCGTTCACTGTGCTCATGAGTTGATCTCTGACATGACCAAAGTATCTCAGCCGGGCTCTATGAGCTTGTTCTTCATGGACCGGCCAGGTGGAGGAGCGGGGTGTCGGTCTTCGGGAGGGCCCGTCGGACGCCGAACCGGGCACCACGCGTTTCCGGCCGTCGTCCTGGCCCTGGCAGGGTGCACGGTCCCGGCCGGCGCGGAGCCCCCGGCCACGGTCTCGAAGTGGACCGCCGACGCTCCGCCCGCAGTGCTGGCCACTCTCGGCGACCCGAGCCCGGGCCTACGGCACGGACCGGTGGCCCCGGCCGGGGCCACCGTGCGCCGTGCTCTCCGGCGCATCGACGGCGACACACCGGACGCGGCCGTGGGCACCTGTCTCACACAGCACGACCGCACAGCCACCGGGCCAAACACTCCCGGCATCCGGCCAAGTCCCGCGCTCGCCGTTCCGACGGCACGCAGGTTTACCCACTGTCCGCGATGAGCGAGGGCCGTGGCCGCTGTCGCGACGGAAGGCGCCGCCGGGCGACAGGTCCCGGGCCGCCGCCGGACACATCGTCTGAACGACGCCGCCCTGGCGCAGCCCCGGCGGCGGTCCCGGTGCGGGTGGAGATCCGCTGGTCTAGCAGAACCTTCGCCGACCGCAGCGCGATGGCCGGGTGTCCCGTGCCTTCCGAGTCGCACAGGGTTCCGGTGTCCGCCGCATCGCGTACGTTCCCGGCCCCTCCAACGGCCCGGCCTGCGCCGAACCGCTGGAAGATACGGCACTCATACGCCCCAACGTGGCCACTGCCCCATACAAGAAGGGGCCCATCGCGCGACTAGCTCACCCAGCAGGTCTTACTGTTCAGTGATTTATCGCCTTCGAAATTGGCAACCTGGATTCCGATTGCCCACAGGCCACCCGTATCCCGGGCCGTCGTGTACCAGGCGGTGCCGCTGCCGGCGCCACCGTAATGAGCACGCCACCCGTAGTAAATGGGTTCACCCGCATAGTTCTGTGAAACGAACCTGATCCGCGGGTGATGTCCGTCGCTCTGCGTGTCATTAACGGAAAGGCCGATGCTGATGGTGTTCTTGGTACCTACGGTCCAACCACTGTAATCGAGGGTTCCTTGGGCGCCGAGAGTGTTGCAGTCTATGGAACCCGACCCTTGGACAGCGGCTGAGGCTCCACCGGAGGCACCGAAAGCAACAGCGAATGTAAGACCCAGGGTAGCTATGACCGAACGCTTCCGCACAACGACTCCCCTTCTCTTTGCTAATTCGACTTTCCTACCGAACGCCGATCATGATAGCCACAGCATGAAGAAGTCATGCGGGGCCGGCAGCGGGAAATGACTGGATCACGAAATTCGGAGAAATCTGGCGCAAGTTGGTCAACTCGTCCGTCAGTACCGACGCTTGGTCCGCATTGACCATGTAAGCCGTGATACCGCAGGACTCCGCCGCCGGCCCAATATGGCTAATTCCGATCTCCCCCGGGTCCACTGCCGGCGGGGGAACGCCTCGTCGAATGGTGGAAGATTCCGGACAGCCCCAGTTCGGCAGCGGCGGTGCGGCGCAGCACCGGGGAGAGGGAATGCGCGATCGGGGAGCCGAGTACGGCGGTCCTGTGGGCGGCGGGCGTCAGTTTCCCCTCGACGCGTTGAACTTCTCGACGAGCTTCTGGTGCTCATCGATGGTCTTGGCGAACTCGGTCTTGCTCATGCCGTCCGTGGCCACGAAGTACATCCAGCCGTCGCTCGTCGGGTTCAGCGCGGCCTGCAGCGCCTCCTCGCCCGGATTGCTGATCGGGCCGGGCGGCAGGCCCTTGTTGGTGTACGTGTTGTACGGGTCGGGGTTGCTGTTGATCTCCGACTCGGAGATGTCGATCTCGCTCTGGCCCAGGAGGTAGTTGAAGCTCGAGTCGAACTGCAGCTCCTGGTTCGTCTCGGTGTTGGTGGGCTTGAGCCGGTTGTAGATCACCTCGGACATCTTGCGGAAGTCGTCGTGGGTCTTGCCCTCCACCTGCACCAGGCTCGCGACCGTCACCAGCTCCCACGGCCCTTCGAGACCGAGGCTCTCGGCCTTGCCCTCGAAGTCCAGCTCCTCGTACTTCTCGGTGGCACGAGCCACCATCTGTTTCAGCACGGCCTCGGGTTTCTGGCCCTTGGCGACGGCGTAGCTGGACGGGTAGAGGAAGCCCTCCAGCGGATCCTTGAGGTTCTCGTGGTTCACGGCCCAGTCGGGCAGGCCCAGGGTCTTCCACTTGGTCTCGGCGACCTTGGCCGTGGTGCCCTTGTCCAGCTCGAGGCGCTTGTCGATGAGCTCATAGACGACGACGCTGCGCTTGCCCTCGGCGATGACCAGGTTGTCGCGACTCTTGGGACTGAGCATCAGTTCGACCGCGCTCGCGGCCGACATCTCCTTCTCCAGGGTGTAGACGCCGTCCTGGATACTCTTGCCCTGCGGGTTGGCCGCCTGGGCCGCGACGAAGGCGTCGACGCTCTTGACCACGCCCATCTTCTTGAGCTCCTGGCCGATGGCGTACCCGCCGGAGCCCTTGGGAATGACGACGGTCACCTGCTCGCCGTTGCCGGCCCCCGCGAAGTCCGGGGCGCTGCCGAAACGATCCTGGTAGAACTGGTAGCCGAAGTAGCCGACACCGGCGAGGCCCCCGCCGAAGACACCGACCACGACGAGGCAGGCCAGGCCGCTGCGCCGTTTCCTCTCCTTGCCGCCCCGGCCCCGGCGGTCGCCGCGCCCGCTCCGGTCGCCCGGCTCGTCGTCGTCGGTGGCGGCGTCATCGTCATCGCCCGCGAAGAAAGCGTGTTCGCCCTGGTCGGGACCCGGGTCCCAGTCCGTCTGCGGCTCCGGTTCGGCGCGGCGTCGGCCGGGGGGCTCGGGCGGTGGGTAGGCGTCGGCTGTGCCGTAGTGGTCGGGCTGCTCCCCGCCGTACGTCCCCGGCTGCTGCGCGTACGGGTCCGTCGGGTCGGCGGCGTAGGGATCCTGCGGGTAGGAGCCCGTGGGCCAGCCGTTCTGGTCGTACTGCGGCTGTTGCTGCTGAGGGGCGTACTGCTGCTGGTCGTACTGCGGCTGTTGCTGCTGGTCGTACTGCGGGTACTGCTGCCCGCCGTACCCGTGCTGCTCGCCGGTGCCCCAGTCGTCGTACTGCTGGTGCGTCTGCGGCTGCTGCGGATAGTGCTGTGGCTGGCCGCCGTAGGGGGACTGCTGACCCTGCTGGGTCTGCTGTCCGCCCCATCCGCCGTCCCCGTACAACGGGTCGTCCGGATGCCACGGTTCGGAGCCCTGGCCCCGGCCATACTCAGTCATTGATCCCCTAGAGCCGCGAGACGGCGGGCACGCGGCCACCTGAAGACCACGGCTCCCGTACCGCCTCTCTCTGCGCGGCGGCTGTTCGAACACCGTCCGCATCGCGCGGAACGTTACCGTACCGCGATCAGATGACCACTTCGACGCCCTCACCGGGTGGCCTGCCTGACACCCGTTCGGATTCCAGTGCCTGCTGGAGGATGATCACAGCGGCGACCTGGTCGATGACCGAGCGGCCCTTTTTGGACCTGACGCCGGAGGCGCGCAGTCCCTGGCTCGCCGTGACCGTGGTCATCCGCTCGTCGACCAGGCGCACCGGGACGGGCGCGATGCCGCGGGCCAGCTCCTGCGCGAAACCCCTGACCTTGGCCGCGGCCGGGCCCTCGCCCCCCTTGAGGGAGCGGGGGAGACCGACGACGACCTCGATCGGCTCGTACTCCTCGACGAGCTGCCGCAGCCTGCGGTGGGCGGCGGGGACGTCGCGGCCGGGGACGGTCTCGACCGGCGTGGCGAGGATCCCGTCGGGGTCGCACGAGGCGACCCCGATACGGGCGTCCCCCACGTCGACGGCGAGACGGCGACCCCGGCGCAGCGCCGGGGTGTCCCGCTGGTCCTCGCTCACTTGGCGGTGTCCGCCACGAGACGCTCGACGGCGTCGACGGCCTCGCCGATGGCGGCCGGGTTCTGGCCGCCGCCCTGGGCGACGTCCGGCTTGCCGCCACCGCCGCCGCCGAGGGTCTTGGCGGCCGTGCGGACCAGTTCGCCGGCCTTGAGGCCGCGCTCGCGGGCGGCGTCGTTGGTGGCGATGACCGTCAGCGGCTTGCCGTTGTTCACGGTGAACAGGGCGACGACGGCGGCCCGGCCGCCCTGGATGCGGCCCCGCACGTCGAGGACCAGCTTGCGCAGGTCGTCCGGCGTGGTGCCGTCGGGGACCCGGCCGGTGACAAGGGCGATGCCGCGGACGTCCTTGGCGGACTCGGCGAGACCGGCGGCAGCCTGGAGCACCTTCTCGGCGCGGAACTTCTCGATCTCCTTCTCGGCGTCCTTCAGCTTGCCGAGCATGGCGGAGACCTTCTCCGGAAGCTCCTCCGGGCGGCCCTTGATCAGCTCCTGGAGCTGGGCGACGACCGTGTGCTCACGGGCGAGGAAGTTGTAGGCGTCCACGCCGACCAGGGCCTCGATACGGCGCACACCGGAGCCGATGGAGGACTCGCCGAGCAGCTTCACCAGACCGAGCTGGGCGGTGTTGTGCACGTGGGTGCCGCCGCACAGCTCCTTGGAGAAGTCGCCGATGGTGACGACGCGCACGCGCTCGCCGTACTTCTCGCCGAACTCGGCGATGGCGCCCTGCTTCTTGGCCTCGTCGATGCCCATGACGTCGGCGCGCACGTCGAGGTCGCGGGCGAGCACTTCGTTGATCTTCTGCTCGACGTCGGTCATCACGGCCGTCGGTACGGCGGACGGGGAGCCGAAGTCGAAGCGGAAGCGGCCGGGCTGGTTCTCGGAACCGGCCTGGGCGGCCGTCGGGCCGAGGGCGTCGCGCAGCGCCTGGTGGGTGAGGTGGGTGGCCGAGTGGGCGCGGGCGATGGCCGTACGGCGGCGGCCGTCGATGGAGGCCTGGGCCTTGGCGCCGACGGTGACCTCGCCGACCTGGACGACGCCCTTGTGGACGTACACGCCCGGGACCGGCTTCTGGCAGTCGCGGATCTCGATGACGGCACCGGTGTCGACCTTGATGCGGCCGGTGTCGCCGATCTGGCCGCCGCCCTCGGCGTAGAACGGGGTGCGGTCGAGGACGATCTCGACCTCGTCGCCCTCGGTGGCCGCCGGGGAGGAGGCGCCGTCGACGAGGATGCCGACGATCGTGGACTCGCTCTCGGTGTCGGTGTAGCCGACGAAGTCGGTGGCGCCGGCCTTGTCGGCGATCTCCCGGTAGGCGCCGGCGCCGGCGTGGCCGGTCTTCTTGGCCTGGGCGTCGGCCTTGGCGCGCTCCCGCTGCTCCTTCATCAGACGGCGGAAGCCGTCCTCGTCCACGGAGAGCCCCTGCTCGGCGGCCATCTCCAGGGTGAGGTCGATCGGGAAGCCCCAGGTGTCGTGGAGCAGGAAGGCCTTGTCGCCGGCGAGGACGGTGCCGCCGGAGGCCTTGGTGTCGCTGACGGCGGTGTCGAGGATGTTGGTGCCGGCCTTCAGCGTCTTGAGGAAGGCGTTCTCCTCGGCGAGGGCGACCTTCTCGATGCGCTCGCGGTCGGTGACGAGCTCGGGGTACTGCTGGCCCATCATGCCGATGACGACGTCGATCAGGTCCTTGACGACCGGACCGGTGGCACCGAGCAGGCGCATGTTGCGGATGGCGCGGCGCATGATGCGGCGCAGCACGTAGCCGCGGCCCTCGTTGCCGGGGGTGACGCCGTCGCCGATGAGCATCACGGACGTACGCATGTGGTCGGTGACCACGCGCAGGGAGACGTCGGAGGCCTGGGCGTCGCCGTAGGCCACGCCGGTGAGCTCGGTGGCCTTGTCGATCACGGCCATGGAGGTGTCGATCTCGTACATGTTCTGCACGCCCTGCAGAATCATGGCGAGCCGCTCGAAGCCCAGGCCCGTGTCGATGTTCTTGCTCGGCAGGTCACCGAGGATCTCGAAGTCGTCCTTGCCGGTGCCCTCGCCCCGCTCGTACTGCATGAAGACGAGGTTCCAGATCTCCACGTACCGCTCGTCGTTGACGGCGGGGCCGCCCTCGACGCCGAACTCGGGGCCGCGGTCGTAGTTGATCTCGGAGCAGGGGCCGCAGGGGCCGGGGACGCCCATGGACCAGAAGTTGTCCTTCTTGCCCAGGCGCTGGATGCGCTCGGCGGGCACGCCGACGACGTCGCGCCAGATCTGCTCGGCCTCGTCGTCGTCCTGGTAGACGGTGATCCACAGGCGCTCGGGGTCGAGGCCGTAACCGCCCTGGTCCCGGGTGCTGGTGAGCAGCTCCCAGGCGAGCTTGATGGCGCCTTCCTTGAAGTAGTCGCCGAAGGAGAAGTTGCCGCACATCTGGAAGAACGTGCCGTGGCGGGTGGTCTTGCCGACCTCTTCGATGTCGGGTGTGCGCACGCACTTCTGCACGCTGGTGGCGCGGTCGAAGGGCGGCTTGACCTCGCCCAGGAAGTAGGGCTTGAAGGGCACCATGCCGGCCGGGACGAGCAGCAGAGTCGGGTCGTCCGCGATGAGCGACGCCGAAGGGACGACGGTGTGCCCGCGCTCCTCGAAGAAGCTCAGCCAGCGGCGGCGGATCTCGGCCGACTCCATCAGTGGTCCTCATTCCGGTTGTACGGGTACGTCGGGTACGTCTGGTGTGTCCGGTGCGTCGACTTCCGCGCCGGGCCCTCGACGTACTTGGGGGTGTTGCGGTTCTCGATGACGGCGTAGCCGCGGGGCGCGGGGAGTTCGCGGTCGACGGGGGCGTTGAGCCCGAGCGCGTCGCCCAGTTCGGCTTCCCGCCGGGCCATGTTGTCGCGGACCTCGAGCGCGAAGTCCACCGCGCGGTCCTTGAGCCGGCCGCCGGTCTCGATCGCCTTGTTCGCCGCGGTGACGGCGAGGTGCTCGGGCGTCAGCTGCTTGATCTTGCGGTTGACCTTGGTGGTGGCCCACACGCCGGCGGCGACGCCGGTGGTGAACCAGAACGTTCGGCGGAACATCGCTGGGTCAGTCCCTCTTTCCCCGGGTCCGCTTTTCCCGCCGCGCGCCCGGGACGGTGCGGCCCACGATCACGTTGCGCCTCGGTTCCTTGGCCGGGGCGTCGTCCTTGCGGCCGCTGACGGCGCGGCGCACGCCGTAGCCGAAGGCGGCGACCTTGACCAGGGGGCCGCCGAAGGTGGAGGCCACGGTGGTCGACAGCGCGGAGGCGTTGGAGGTGACCTCCTGGACGTCGGAGGCGATCGCGTCGACCCGTTCGATCTGGGTCTGCGCGGAACGCACCGCCGCCGAGGCGTCCGCCAGCAGGGGGACGGCCTGGTCGGTCACGTCCGCCACGAGCCTGGTGGTCGCCCGGAGCGTCTGGGCCAGCCTCGCCAGCGCGACGGCGAGGAAGGAGACCAGGATCGCCCAGAACACGGCCACCAGGATTCCGGCCACCTCGCCACCGGACACTGTGTGCACCCGCTCCCTTGAAACGCGCCTGAACATCGAGAAAGTCGTGGGGTCGAGCCTATCGCGCCGGTGACGGGACTCCGTACCGGATTACCGTCCGCCACCGGCGGAGTCGCGGGAAGCGACGACGAACCCGCCGCCTCGCCCGCCCGGAGGGGCGGGGAGACGGCGGGTTCGGGATACCGCGCGCCTGCTGGGGTCAGCGGGCGTAGTACTCGACGACGAGCTGCTCGTCGCAGATCACCGGGATCTCCTTGCGGTTCGGCTCACGGTCCAGGCGGAACGCCAGGGACTTGAGGTTCACCTGGAGGTAGCGCGGGGTCTCACCGTCGGGGGCGAAGCCGCCTTCACGGGCGATCGTGAAGAGGGTCTTCTCCTTGCTGCGGTCGCGGACCTGCACGACGTCGTCCGGGCGGACACGGAAGGAGGGCTTGTCGACCTTCTTGCCGTTGACCTGGATGTGGCCGTGGGTGACCATCTGGCGGGCCTGGTAGATCGTGCGGGCGATGCCCGAACGCAGGACCAGCGCGTCGAGGCGCCGCTCCAGCTCCACGATCAGGGCCTCACCGGTCTTGCCCTGCACCTTGGAGGCACGCTCGTAGGCGCGCACCAGCTGGCGCTCGGAGAGGTCGTACTGCGCGCGCAGACGCTGCTTCTCCAGCAGACGGACCTTGTAGTCCGAGTTCTGCTTGCGGCCACGGCCGTGCTCGCCCGGCGGGTAGGGGCGGGCCTCGAAGTACTTGACGGCCTTCGGGGTCAGCGCGATGCCGAGGGCACGCGACTTCTTGACCTTGGGGCGGGACTGGTTCGCCACTTCTCTTCCTTTTCCTTTTCGGCTGCCTCAGGGTTACGGGAGGTCGCATCCGCAGCCGGGGAATTCCCCTCGGGTCCGTGAGGACCTGACGGGCAGCCGCTCCCCTGGTCTGGGCACATACGTGCAGCACACGAACGGCCCACCGACCGGTCCCGGGACTTACGGGGGGTGGTGGGCTGCCCGCGACACCTACGACGGTGCGCGACGCTCCTGGATCGAAGGATCCGGCTGGGTGTCCCGCCTGAGGCGCCGACCGGAGCCGGACACGGGACTCAGCACTCCGGCAGATTCTACAGGGTGGTCAGGACCGCTTCCGACCGAGGTGCTTCCTGGTCCACTCCACCGCGTCCGCGTACCGCGCCTCCGCGCCGTGCCGGGTGGGCTCGTAGTACGCGCGGTCCTTCAGGGCGTCCGGCGCGTACTGCTGTTCGGCGATGCCCTCGGGCAGGTCGTGCGGGTAGGTGTAGCCCTTGCCGTGCCCGAGCTTGGTCGCGCCCTTGTAGTGGCTGTCCCGGAGGTGGGACGGCACGGGACCGGCCAGTCCCTTGCGTACGTCGTCCAGGGCGGCGCCGATCGCGGTGGTGGCGGCGTTGGACTTGGGGGCGAGGGCGAGGGCGATGGTGGCGTGGCTGAGGGTGAGGGCGGCCTCGGGGAAGCCGATCATGGCGACGGCCTGGGCGGCGGCGACCGCGATCGGCAGCGCGTTCGGGTCGGCGAGGCCGATGTCCTCGCTGGCGGAGATCATCAGGCGGCGGGCGATGAAGCGGGGGTCCTCGCCGGCCTCGATCATGCGGGCCAGGTAGTGCAGGGCGGCGTCCACGTCGGAGCCGCGGATGGACTTGATCAGGGCGCTGGCGACGTCGTAGTGCTGGTCGCCGTCGCGGTCGTACTTCACCGCGGCCCGGTCGACCGTCTCCTCCAGCGTGGCCAGGGTGATCGCCGCCTCGCCCTTGTCGAGCGCGGCCCCCGCGGCGGCCTCCAGGGCGGTGAGCGCGCGGCGGGCGTCGCCGCCCGCGATGCGCAGGAAGTGGTTCTCGGTGTCCTCGGGGAGGGTGACGGCGCCCTTCAGGCCCCGCTCGTCGGTGAGGGCGCGCTTCAGCAGGTCCCGGATGTCGTCGTCGGTGAGCGGTTCGAGGGTGAGGAGGAGGGAGCGGGAGAGCAGCGGGGAGATGACCGAGAAGTAGGGGTTCTCGGTGGTCGCGGCGATCAGGGTGACCCAGCGGTTCTCCACGGCCGGGAGCAGGGAGTCCTGCTGGGCCTTGCTGAAGCGGTGGATCTCGTCGAGGAAGAGGACGGTCTCCTGGCCGTACCCGCCGGAGGCGCGGCGGGCGCCGTCGATGACCGCGCGGACCTCCTTGACGCCCGCGGTGATCGCCGACAGTTCGACGAAGCGCTTGTTGGTGGCCTTGGAGACGACGTAGGCCAGGGTCGTCTTGCCGGTTCCGGGCGGGCCCCAGAGGATCACCGAGGAGGGACCCGCGGGGCCCGAGGCGCCCTCGCCGACCAGTCTGCGCAGGGGGGAGCCGGGCTTCAGCAGGTGCTGCTGGCCCACCACCTCGTCGAGGGTGCGCGGACGCATCCGGACCGCCAGGGGGCTGCCGGTCGGGTCCTTCTCCTGGCGTTCTTCTGCTGCGGCGGTGAACAGGTCGGGCTCCACGCTGAAACCCTAAAGCACCGCACCGACAGCCCGGGGCGGGCGGTCAGCTGGTCCAGAACTCCCACCAGCGGGTCAGGATCAGCATGCCGATGATGCCGATGTGCAGGACCGGCATGACCCAGGTGAACTCGCCGAAGAAGCCCTTCAGCCAGCCCGGGGCGGGCAGGAAGCCCTGGCGGATGTTGAACGACGTCACGTACCAGAACATGATGATCGTGGCGACCCAGGCCAGGCAGCACCACAGGCACAGGGCGTTGATCCGGTACAGGGACTGGAACATCAGCCAGGCACAGAACACGACACCGAAGAGGGTGCCGGCGTTGAAGGTGAGCCAGTACCAGCGCGGGAAGCGGGCCCGGGTGAGCAGGCTCATGCCGACGCAGACGACGATGCCGTAGGTGACGAGGCCGAGCATCGGGTTGGGGAAGCCGAAGACGGAGGCCTGGTCGCTCTCCATGACGCTGCCGCAGGAGACGACGGGGTTGAGGCTGCACCCGGGGACGAACGTCTCGCCCTTGACCTTGGCCTCGAGCAGCTTGAACTTGTCGAGCGTGATCACCCACGCGGCGAGCACGCCGGCGGCGCCGGTGATCACCAGGAGCAGGGCGAAGGCCCGGCTCGCGCCCTCCGTGCGCGGCGCGGAGGCGGCGCGCTGCGGTGCGGCCGAGGGTTCGGGATCCATGTCGACGTCCCTGACTGTCGTCTTGCTCATCACGCCGATTCCGTCACTGGGGAGTGTGGACCTGCTTCGGGCAGGGGCCATTGTGCCGTACGGGGCTGTGGATTCGCCGTTGTGCGGACATAAGTGCGTACCGGCGTTCGCCCGTGAGCGTGCGGTTTCGGCCGATGTCCGGGGGACGGTCGCACATGCGCTCCGTTCAGGATCATCCGGCCGGGTGAAGAAGCCCGTACCCGTTGACGACGGAGGCGCCGGTGCCCCGCGCGGGCATCCGGCGCCTCCGTCGGTACGAGGGGTCAGCCGAGCCGTGACTCCAGCTCCGCCACGATCTCGTTGACGCCGACCGCCGTCTGCTCGCCGGACTCCATGTCCTTGAGCTGGACGACACCTTCGGCGAGGTCGCGTTCGCCCAGCACCAGGGCGTAGCGGGCGCCCGAGCGGTTGGCGGCCTTCATCGCGGCCTTGAGGCCCTTGCTCCCGTAGGAGAAGTCCGCGGCCACGCCGTTCTTGCGCAGCTCGGTGACCTTGGCGAACAGCACCCGGCGGGCCTCCTCGCCGAGCGGGACGGCGAACACGCTGGTGGTGGCGGGGAGTTCGAGCTCGACGCCCTCCGCCTCCAGGGCCAGCACGGTGCGGTCGACGCCGAGGGCCCAGCCGACGGACGGCAGCGCGGGGCCGCCGATCATCTCGGACAGGCCGTCGTAGCGGCCGCCGCCGCCCACCGCGGACTGGGAGCCCAGACCGTCGTGGACGAACTCGAAGGTCGTACGGGTGTAGTAGTCCAGGCCGCGGACCAGCTTGGGGTCGTCCTCGAAGGCGACGCCCGCCGCCGTGATCAGTTCGCGGACCTCCTCGTGGTACGCCTTGCAGGCGTCGCAGAGGTAGTCGCGCAGCAGGGGCGCGCCGGTGAGCTGCTTCTGCACCGACTCGCGCTTGTCGTCCAGGACGCGCAGCGGGTTGATCTCCGCGCGGCGCAGCGTGTCCTCGTCCAGGTCGAGGCCGCGCAGGAAGTCCTGCAGCGCGGCCCGGTACACCGGGCGGCACTCCTTGTCGCCGAGGCTGTTGAGCAGGATGCGGAAGTTCTGCAGGCCCAGCGAGCGGTACGCCTGGTCGGCGAGGATGATCAGCTCGGCGTCGAGCGCCGGGTCCTCCGCGCCGATCGCCTCGGCGCCGACCTGGGAGAAGTGGCGGTAACGGCCCTTCTGGGGGCGCTCGTAGCGGTAGTAGGAGCCGGAGTACCAGAGCTTGACCGGGAGGTTGCCCGCCTTGTGCAGGTTGGCCTCCAGGGCGGCGCGCAGCACGGAGGCGGTGCCCTCGGGGCGCAGGGCGAGCCGGTCGCCGCCCTTGGTCTCGAAGGCGTACATCTCCTTGGTGACGATGTCGGTGGACTCACCGACACCGCGCGCGAACAGCTCGACGTTCTCGAAGCCGGGCGTCTCGATGTAGCCGTAGCCGGAGCCCCGCAGCGGGGCGGCGATGGCCTCGCGGACGGCGAGGTACTTGGCGCTGTCCGGCGGGATCAGGTCGTACGTGCCCTTGGGGGCCTTGAAGGTGCTCACGGAAGGTCTCGTCACATTCCTCGTCGGGGAGCCTCGGTGGTGGCTCCCTGGCCGGCGGCCACCTGCCGCAGATACGGGTTGGTGGCGCGCTCCTGGCCGATGGTCGTCTGGGGGCCGTGGCCGGACAGCACCACGGTCGAGTCGTCGAGCGGCAGGCACACGCGGGCCAGGGACTCGAGCATGTCGTCCATGGAGCCACCCGGCAGGTCGGTGCGTCCGATGGAGCCGGCGAACAGCAGGTCGCCCGAGAACATGACCGGCGGGATGTCCGCCGCCTCGGGCAGGCCGAAGGTCACCGACCCCTTGGTATGGCCCGGCGCGTGCGCGACGGAGAACGTGAGGCCCGCGAGGTCCAGCCGCGTGCCGTCGGTGAGTTCCCTGACGTCGTCCGGCTCCCCCACCGTCAGTTCGCCCATCAGCGGCATGCCGATGGCGCGGCCGATGCCCTTCTCGGGGTCGCTCATCATGTACCGGTCCTCGGGGTGGATCCAGGCCGGTACGTCGTGCGCTCCGCACACCGGGACGACCGAGGCGACGTGGTCGATGTGACCGTGGGTGAGGACGACGGCGACGGGCTTGAGCCGGTGCTTGCGGACCGCCTCCGCGACGCCGTCGGCGGCCTGGTGGCCGGGGTCGATGATCACGCACTCCTCACCGGCGGCGGGGGCGACGAGATAACAGTTCGTCCCCCAGGCCCCGGCGGGGAACCCGGCAATGAGCACGATCGTCCTTCGTTGTGTCGATACGGGAGGCTTGCGACGGGGCTGCGCCCGTGGTCAGAGCCTACCGGCGCTGCCGATTCCTCAGCGAACCCATATACGGTACGGGGCACACGCAGGCGGTCGGCTCACCGCACGCACGCACGCGTACCGGCCGGCACACGAGACGCATGAGGAGAGAATCCGGTGGTCAGCCAGGAGCAGCGGCGGCGTCAGCTCGCCCGGGAGAAGTTCTTGCGGCAGCAGCAGCGGCGCACCGAAGCGCGGCGGAAGTCGCGGGTGCGCAACTCGGTGATCGCGTCCGTGCTCGGTGTGGTCCTCGTGGGCAGCGGCGCGCTGTACGCGACCGGGGCGCTGGAGCAGGACGACGACAAGACCAACGCGAACGCGGAGGTCACACCGAGCGCCGCACCGACCAGCAAGGCTCCGGACCCGTGCGACAAGCCCGCCGAGGGCAAGGTCAAGACGGAGACCTGGAAGAAGGAGCCGGCGGTCGCCATCGACAAGTCGGCGAAGTACACCCTGAAGCTGGACACGACCTGTGGCGAGATAGACGTGGCGCTGAAGGCGTCGGCGGCCCCGCACACGGTCAACTCGTTCGACTTCCTGGCGAAGAAGGGCTACTTCGACCACAGCAAGTGCCACCGGCTCACCACGAACGGCATCTACGTGCTGCAGTGCGGTGACCCGACGGGCACCGGCACCGGCGGTCCCGGGTACACGATCCCGGACGAGAACCTGAAGGACGAAAGCCTGAAGGACAACATCTACCCGGCGGGCACGGTCGCGATGGCCAACACCGGGCAGGCGGACAGCGGCGGCAGCCAGTTCTTCCTGGTCTACCAGGACAGTCAGCTTCCGCCCAGCTACACCCCGTTCGGGACCGTCTCGGACGCCGGCATGAAGGTGCTGAAGAAGATCGCCGACGCCGGGGAGAACACCGGAGCGGGTGACGGGGCGCCCAACGCGACGGTCGTGATCGACAAGGCGACCGTCACCAAATCCTGACCCCCAACTGCGAAATTTCGGTCGCGCGGGATGCGGACAGGCATCCCGTCGGTCGCCTATGTTGGCCGTGACGAAACTGTGGACGATGCCCGGGGGAGCTTCGAGGCCCCCTCGACGGCATCATGTGGAGGAGGCGCTGTGAGCAGCGACCCGTGGGGCCGCGTCGACGAGACGGGGACCGTGTACGTGCGTACGGCCGACGGCGAGCAGGTCGTCGGTTCCTGGCAGGCCGGCTCCCCCGAGGAGGCGCTGGCCTACTTCGAGCGCAAGTACGAGGGCCTGGTTGTCGAGATCGGCCTCCTCGAGAAGCGAGTGAAGACCACCGACCTGTCGTCCAAGGACGCCCAGACCGCGATCGGGCACCTGCGCGAGCAGGTGGACGCGCACCACGCGGTCGGCGACCTGGACGCCCTCAGGGCCCGGCTGGACAAGCTCGTGGAGCTGGTGGAGGCGCGCCGCGAGGAGCGCAAGGCACAGCGGGCCAAGCAGTCCGACGAGGCGCGGCACGCCAAGGAGGCGCTGGTCGTCGAGGCGGAGGAGCTGGCGCAGTCCGACCAGTGGCGGGCCGCCGGTGAGCGGCTGCGGGCGCTGGTGGACACCTGGAAGGGCCTGCCGCGGCTGGACCGCAAGTCGGACGACGAGCTGTGGCACCGGTTCTCGCACGCGCGGTCGGCGTTCTCCAAGCGGCGCAAGCAGCACTTCGCGCAGCTGGACGCGCAGCGCGAGGAGGCCCGTCAGGCCAAGGAGCGGCTGGTCGCGGAGGCCGAGTCGCTGTCTGGCTCGACGGACTGGGGGCCGACGGCCGCCCGCTACCGCGACCTGATGTCGGAGTGGAAGGCCGCGGGCCGCGCCCAGCGCGAGCACGAGGACGACCTGTGGAACCGCTTCCGCGGCGCCCAGGACGTCTTCTTCGCCGCCCGCAGCTCGGTCTTCGCCGAGCGTGACGCGGAGCAGGCCGAGAACCTCAAGCTCAAGGAGGAGCTGGCCGAGGAGGCCGAGAAGCTCCTGCCGATCACGGAACTGAAGGCCGCGCGGGCCGCGTTCCGCGGGATCAACGAGCGCTGGGAGGCCATCGGCCATGTGCCGCGGGACGCCCGCCCGAAGGTCGAGGGCCGGATGCACACCGTGGAGCGGGCCCTGCAGGAGGCCGAGGAGGCCGAGTGGCGCCGGACGAACCCGGAGGCACGCGCGCGTGCCGCGGGTCTGACCGGTCAGCTCCAGGCCGCCGTGGACAAGCTGAAGGGCCAGATCGAGCAGGCCAGGGCGCAGGGCAACACCGCCAAGGCGGAGAAGCTGGAGCGGGAGCTGGAGGGCCGTCAGGCCCTGCTGGACCAGGCGCTGAAGGGTCTGCACGAGTTCGGCGGCTGAACTCGCGCGCAGCACACGAAAGGGGGGCTCCCGTACCTCGGGTACGGGAGCCCCCCTTTCGTGTGCCTGTCGTCCGCTACGTGCGGTTGCGGGCCGAGGTCACCCGGTAGACGTCGTAGACGCCCTCCACGCCGCGTACGGCCTTCAGGACGTGACCGAGGTGCTTGGGGTCGCCCATCTCGAAGGTGAAGCGGGAGGTGGCGACACGGTCGCGGGAGGTCTGGACGGCCGCCGAGAGGATGTTGACGTGCTGGTCGGACAGTACGCGTGTGACGTCCGACAGCAGCCGGGACCGGTCGAGGGCCTCGACCTGGATGGCGACCAGGAAGACCGAGGACTGGGTGGGCGCCCACTCGACGTCGAGGATCCGCTCGGGCTCCCGGGACAGCGAGTCGACGTTGACGCAGTCGCTGCGGTGCACCGATACGCCGCTGCCCCGGGTCACGAACCCGATGATCGGGTCGCCGGGCACCGGCGTACAGCAGCGGGCCAGCTTCACCCAGACGTCCTCGACGCCCTTGACGACGACACCGGGGTCGGCGCTGGAGCGGCGCTTGCGGCTGCGGGCCGGCGGGACCGACTCGTCGATCTCCTCGGTGGCGGCCTCCTCGCCGCCGAGGGCCTGGACGAGCTTCTGCACGATGTTCTGCGCGGAGACATGGCCCTCGCCGATCGCCGCGTACAGCGCGGAGATGTCCGAGTAGCGCATCTCGTGCGCCAGCGTGACCAGCGAGTCGCCGGTGAGGATGCGCTGGATCGGCAGGTTCTGCTTGCGCATCGCGCGGACGATGGAGTCCTTGCCGTGCTCGATGGCCTCGTCGCGGCGCTCCTTGGAGAACCAGGCACGGATCTTGTTGCGGGCGCGCGGCGACTTGACGAAGCCGAGCCAGTCGCGGGAGGGGCCGGCGCCGGCCGCCTTGGAGGTGAAGACCTCCACCAGATCGCCGTTGTCGAGGGTCGACTCCAGCGGTACGAGGCGGCCGTTGACCCGCGCCCCGATGGTGCGGTGGCCGACCTCGGTGTGGACGGCGTAGGCGAAGTCCACGGGGGTGGCACTCGCGGGCAGCGCTATGACGTCGCCCTTGGGGGTGAAGACGAAGACCTCGTTGCGGGAGAGGTCGAAGCGCAGGGACTCCAGGAACTCGCCGGGGTCCTCGGTCTCCTTCTGCCAGTCCAGGAGCTGCCGCAGCCAGGCCATGTCGTTGAGGTGGTCGTCCTTGCCCTTGCCGGACGACTTGGGCGCGTCGGAACGGACCTTGGAGGCGCCGGCGACGGCCTCCTGCTTGTACTTCCAGTGCGCGGCGATGCCGTACTCGGCGCGGCGGTGCATGTCGAAGGTGCGGATCTGCAGCTCGACGGGTTTGCCGCCGGGGCCGATGACCGTCGTGTGCAGCGACTGGTACATGTTGAACTTGGGCATCGCGATGTAGTCCTTGAACCGGCCGGGGACCGGGTTCCATCGCGCGTGCACCGTGCCGAGGGCCGCGTAGCAGTCGCGGACGGTGTCCACGAGGACGCGGATGCCCACCAGGTCGTAGATCTCCGCGAAGTCACGGCCGCGGACGATCATCTTCTGGTAGACGCTGTAGTAGTGCTTGGGGCGTCCGGTGACGGTCGCCTTGATGCGGGCGGCGCGCAGGTCCTGCTGCACCTCGTCGGTGACGATGGCGAGGTACTCGTCGCGTTTGGGCGCGCGCTCGGCGACCAGGCGGACGATCTCGTCGTACATCTTGGGGTAGAGGATCGCGAAGGCGAGGTCCTCCAGCTCCCACTTGATGGTGTTCATGCCCAGGCGGTGGGCGAGCGGCGCGTAGATCTCCAGGGTCTCGCGCGCCTTCTTCTCCTGCTTCTCGCGCTTGAGGTAGCGCATGGTGCGCATGTTGTGCAGGCGGTCGGCGAGCTTGATGACCAGGACGCGGGGGTCCTTGGCCATGGCGACGACCATCTTGCGCACGGTCTCGGCCTGGGCGGCCTCGCCGAACTTGACCTTGTCGAGCTTGGTGACGCCGTCGACGAGCAGGGTGACCACGTCGCCGAAGTCGCGGCGCAGGTCCTCCAGGCCGTACTCGGTGTCCTCGACGGTGTCGTGCAGCAGTCCGGCCATCAGGGTGGCCGGGTCCATGCCGAGCTCGGCGAGGATGGTGGTGACGGCGAGCGGGTGCGTGATGTACGGGTCGCCGCTCTTGCGCTTCTGGCCGCGGTGCCAGCGCTCGGCGACCTGGTAGGCGCGC
The DNA here is from genome assembly GCF_001905725.1 of Streptomyces sp. CB02400. Lineage (GTDB taxonomy): Bacteria > Actinomycetota > Actinomycetes > Streptomycetales > Streptomycetaceae > Streptomyces > Streptomyces atrovirens. The sequence continues at coordinate 311,335 of NZ_LIWB01000006.1, read as the reverse complement.
TCGATCTGGCGGAGCGTGGCGTTCTCGATCTTGGGGTCGTTGCTGCGGACGATCCGCAGCAACGGTTCGAGGACCGGGTTGTACGGGTTGGCGCGCTGGACGCCGAGCCGGGCGAGGCGGGCGCGGACGCGGTTGGAGGAGCCGGAGCGCGGCTGGCCGGTGTTCGGGCGCGCCAGGGGCGCGGAGCGCTCGGGAGGGGACGGCTTGGGGCGCGGCTGCTCGGGCTTGTCGACCGGCGCGGACTGGGCGTGCTGGACCGGCCCGCGCGTGTCGTTCTTCGCGTGGGGCGCGCTCGGCGCGGGCTTGGCCGCGGCCGCCGAGGCGGACTCGGGCTTGGCGGCGGTCAGGTGCTGGGCCTCGTCTGGCAAGAGGACTCCTCGTGCGCGATCCGGGTCCCCCGGTCAGGCTCCGGAAACCCCATGGTAGCGATCCCGTGCCCGCGGATCGCCTGCGGGCGACTGTGAGGACGGTCTACTCCCGGAACACCCGAGACGGACACCGGATTCCTCCGGGCCCGCCCGAGCCGTGCCCCCGCGCACGACCCGCGCGCATTGCCGCAGGCCAGACGGTGAACAGCGCCTCCAGAGAAGGGCCCGCCCCCGGAAACACCCAAGGCGGGCACCGGATTCCTCCGGTGCCCGCCCGAGCGGTGTTTCCTGTGTGCGGTTCGTATGTGACGCCGCTGGTCAGACCGTGAGCAGTGCCTCCAGCGGGGCGCCGGCCAGGGCCGGTTCCAGCCGGGCGCGGCCGCCGAGGAAGCCGAGCTCCATCAGTACGGCCAGGCCCGCGACCTCGGCGCCCGCCCTGCGGATGAGCTGGACCGACGCCTCGGCGGTGCCGCCGGTGGCGAGGACGTCGTCGACCACCAGAACGCGGTCGGCGGCGCTCAGGTCCTCGGCGTGCACCTCGATCTCGGCGGATCCGTACTCCAGGTCGTACGCCTGGCTGAGGGTGGCTCCGGGGAGCTTGCCCGCCTTGCGTACGGGGATGAAGCCGAGGCCCGCGCGGATGGCGACCGGGGCGCCGAGGATGAACCCACGGGCCTCCAGGCCGACGACCTTGGTGGCGCCGGTGGCGCGGGCGATGTCGGCGAGGGCGTCGCTGAGCGCGGAGAACGCCGCGGGGTCCGCCAGGAGCGGGGTGATGTCCTTGAACATCACGCCCGGCTCCGGGTAGTCCGCCACGTCCCGGATACGGCTGAGCAGCAGCTCCCTGATCTCGGTCATCGGCGTTTCCCGGAGGGACGGCCCCGGCCGCGGGTGCGGGTGGCCGACTGGTCGCGCGGGCCGACGACCGCGGGTGCGGTGTCCTCGGGCTCGTCGTCGTGGTCCTCGCCGGTGACCGGGGCCTCCTGCGTCCCGCCCGCGGTCGCGCCCTGGGCGCGCTTGGCCAGGACGCGCTTCTTCAGCGACTTCATCGCCGGCTCGCGCTCCTTGAGGTCGGCGACGAGCGGGGTGGCGATGAAGATCGAGGAGTACGCGCCGGCGGCGAGGCCGACGAACAGCGACAGCGAGATGTCGTTCAGCATGCCGGCGCCGAGGACACCGCCACCGATGAACAGCAGGCCGCCCACCGGCAGCAGCGCGACCACCGTGGTGTTGATGGAGCGGACCAGGGTGCTGTTGATGGAACGGTTGGCGATCTCGCTGTAGGTCCAGCGGGTCTGCTTGGTGATGTCCTTGGTCTGTTCCTTGAGGCTGTCGAAGACGACGACCGTGTCGTACAGCGAGTAACCGAGGATGGTCAGCAGACCGATCACCGTGCCCGGCGTGACCTCGAAGCCGACGAGGGCGTAGATGCCGACGGTGATGGTGATGTCGTGGATCAGGGCGACGAACGCGGCGAGTGCCATGCGCCACTCGAAGGCGATCGCCAGGTAGATCACGACGAGGAACATGAAGATGCCGAGGCCCTGCCAGGCCTTGTTGGCGATCTGCTCGCCCCAGCTCGGGCCGACCAGCTCGGCGTTGATCCGCTCACCGTCGACCTTGAGGTCCTCGGCGAGCTTGTCCTTGATGCTGTCCGAGGTCTTGGTGTCGATGCCCGCGACCTGGATGCGCATGCTGCCGTCACCGAGCTGCTGGACGATCGCGTCGTGACCGGAGGCGTCCTCCGCGTACTCCTCGGCCTGGGAGACCGAGACGCTCATGTTCTTCGGGGTGGTGAAGACCGCTCCGCCCTGGAACTCGATGCCCATGTGCAGGCCGCGCACCGCCAGGCCGAGGATGGCCGTGATGGTGATCAGGATGGAGATGCCGTACCAGATCTTGCGGTTCTTGACGAAGTCGTAGCCGACCTCGCCGTGGTGCAGTCGGGCCCCGAGGGTGCCGAGTTTCGACATCTCTCACGCCTCCTTCGTCTGGGCAGGGGCGGAGGGACGGCGGGTGCGGCGCAGTGGCGGCTTCGCACCCAGCGCCTTCGGGTCGAGACCGGACCACTTGTGGCCGCTCGCGAAGAACTTGCGGCGGGCCATCAGCGTGAGCAGGGGCTTGGTGAAGAGGAACACCACCACGACGTCGAGCACGGTGGTCAGGCCGAGCGTGAACGCGAAGCCCTGGACCTTGCCGACGGTGACGACGAAGAGCACCGCGGCGGCGAGGAACGAGACGAAGTCGGAGACCAGGATGGTGCGCCGGGCGCGCGGCCAGGCCCGCTCCACGGAGGGACGCAGGGTGCGGCCCTCGCGGATCTCGTCCCGGACCCGTTCGAAGAACACGATGAACGAGTCCGCCGTGATGCCGATCGCGACGATGGCGCCGCACACGGCCGGCAGGTTCAGCGCGAAGCCGATGGCCGGGCCGAGCAGCGACATGATCACGTAGGTGAGGGCGGCGGACACCAGCAGCGACAGGATCGCGATGAAGGACAGGCCGCGGTAGTAGACCAGCAGGTAGATGACGACCAGGGCGAGGCCGATGGCACCGGCGATCAGACCGGCCTTCAGCTGCTCACCGCCGAGCGCGGCGGTGACGGTGGTGACGCTGTCCTCGCGGAAGGTCAGCGGCAGGGCGCCGTAGGACAGCATGTTGGCCAGTTCCTGCGCCGACTGCTGGTTGAAGTTGCCGGAGATCTCGGCGTTGCCGCCGGTCAGGGCCTGGCTGACGTACGGGTCGGAGACGACCTCGTTGTCCAGGACGATGGCGAACTGGTTCTGCGGGGACTGGTTCTGGGCGAGCTGGCCGGTGATGTCGGCGAACTTCTTGGCGCCCTTGTCCGTGAAGTCCATGGTGACGACCCAGCCGGCGCCGGTCTGGGTGTTCAGGACGGCGCTGGCCTCGTCGACGTCCGTGCCGTCGACCGCGGCGGGGCCGAGGATGTACTTCTGCCACTGGCCCTGGGAGTTCTGGCCGCAGGCGACGGTCGAGTCGCTGGACTTGGAACCGTCACCGGCCTTGGCGCGGACGCTCTCCTTGGTGCAGTCGAGCGCGGCGTACTGGGCCTGGAGCTTGCCGTCGGCGTCGCCGGAGGTGCCGCCGGTCGCGGAGGGGCTGGCCCCGTCCTCGGCCGTGCCGCTCGGGGAGGCGGCCGGCGTCTCGTCGGCCTTCAGGGCGTCGGTGACGGCACGGCCCTGGGTGGTGGCGCTCGCCGACGGGGAGGAACCGTCGGTCGCCTTCTCCGTGGCCTTGTCGGTCGCCTTCTCGGTCGCCTTGTCCTTGTCGGAGCCCTGCTCCGAGCCGTCGCTGGTCGCGCTGGGCGTCGGAGCGGCGCCGCCACCGGCGAGTTCGGTGGCGATCACGGGACGGAAGTAGAGCTTGGCGGTGGTGCCGACCTGTTCCCGGGCCTGCTTGGAGTTCGTGCCCTTGGGAATGTTGACGATGATGTTGCGGTCACCCTGCGTCTGGACCTCGGCCTCCGAGACGCCAAGACCGTTGACCCGCCGCTCCATGATGGAGACCGCGGTGTCCATGTTGGTCTTGTTGATCGCGGACTCCTGGCCGGCCTCGGGGACCGCCGCCAGCGTGATGCTCGTACCACCGGCCAGGTCGATGCCGAGACGCGGAGTGGTGTGCCCGGATGCGAACATGCCGCCGGTGAGCGCCACGATGGCGATCAGGATCAGAGCGAGCGAGCGCCACGGCTTACTTGTGGCGCTCGCGTTCCGTCCCTTTTTGAGTGCTGCCACCTTCTCGTACTCCCTCTCGGGCCGCCTCGCGCCGGATCGGCGGGCGGGCGGCCATGACATGGTGTCGGGACTCCGTGCGAGTCGGGCATGTCCCGGGGCGCGCGGGCAGCACCCGCGCGCCCCGGGCCACGACTACTTCGCGTCGGAGTCGCCGTCGGACTTCTTCGACTGCGCGTCCGCCTTCGCCTCGTCGGCGTCGGCCGGCTCATCGGCCGCGTCCTTCTTGCCGAGGTCGACAGGCGTGTCGTCGGAGGCGGCGGCAGCGTCGGAGGAGTCGTCGGTCTCGGTGAGGGAGGAGGCGTCGTCGGGGACGACGTCGGCGTCGGACTTCAGGTCGTGCTCGATGCCGTGGACGATGCGGTTGTACTCCTCGTCGGTCAGGACGGCACCGATCGAGTTCTTGGCGAAGAGCAGCTCCACACCCGGGCCGGCGTCGAGGAGGACCGTGTCCTCACTGACCTCCTTGACCGTGGCGTACATGCCCCCGATGGTGCGGACGCCGGAACCGGGCTGCATCTGGTTCCGCATGTCGATGGCCTGCTGCTGCTTCTTCTTGGCCGACCGGGTCATCAGGAACATGGCCCCGATGAGCACAATGAACGGGAGGAGGGTCAGGAGACTCACGGGTCGGAACTTCCTTCACACGACCGCGATGGTGAACGGCCTGATGGTTGGGGGTATGTACTGTCGCCGACAAGGGCGGCATCGGCGGAGTCTAAGCGAGTCCGCGCGCAGGGAACAACGCTCAGCATGGCACCGGGGTTCCAGCCTGGGCCATCGCCCTCGCCGTCACGCCCCGAACAGGTCCCCTTGTCCGTTTCCGGGGCCCTGTGAGCGGGGCGGCGTGAGGCCGAGATGCGCCCATGCCGCCGGGGTGGCGACCCTCCCGCGGGGGGTGCGGGCGAGCAGACCCTCCCGTACGAGGAAGGGTTCGGCCACCTCCTCCACGGTCTCACGTTCCTCCCCGACCGCGACGGAGAGCGTGGACAGGCCGACCGGGCCGCCGCCGAACAGCTTCAGCAGGGCCTCGAGGACGGCCCGGTCCAGCCGGTCGAGGCCCCGGGCGTCGACCTCGTAGACGGCGAGGGCCGCCGCGGCGATGTCCTTGGTGATCACCCCGTCGGCCTTGACCTGCGCGTAGTCCCGGACGCGGCGCAGGAGGCGGTTGGCGATACGGGGTGTGCCGCGGGAGCGGCCGGCGATCTCCGCGGCGCCGGCCGGGTCGATCTCCACGTCGAGGAGGCTCGCCGAGCGGTGGACGACCCGCTCCAGTTCGGCGGGCTCGTAGAACTCCATGTGCGCGGTGAAGCCGAAGCGGTCACGCAGCGGGGGCGGCAGCAGGCCGGCCCGGGTGGTGGCGCCGACCAGGGTGAAGGGGGGCAGTTCGAGGGGGATGGCGGTGGCGCCGGGGCCCTTGCCGACGATCACGTCGACGCGGAAGTCCTCCATCGCCATGTAGAGCATCTCCTCGGCGGGCCGGGACATGCGGTGGATCTCGTCGAGGAAGAGCACCTCGCCCTCCTGGAGGGAGGAGAGGATCGCCGCGAGGTCGCCGGCGTGCTGGATGGCGGGGCCCGAGGTGATGCGGATGGGGGCTTCCATCTCGGCGGCGATGATCATCGAGAGGGTGGTCTTGCCGAGGCCGGGGGCGCCGGAGAGCAGCACGTGGTCGGCGGTGGCGCCCCGAGCGCGGGCGGCGCGCAGCACGAGGTCGAGCTGCTCGCGGACCTTCTCCTGGCCGATGAACTCGCCCAGGTCCTTGGGGCGCAGGGCGGCCTCGACGGCCTGGTCCTCGCGGTCGGCGACAGAGCCCACCAGCCGCTCGCCGGTGGCGTCGGTGTCGGTGGTGTCGTCCCAGTTCATGTGCGTATGCCTCAGCTCTCCGTACGGGCTATCGGGCGCGGTTCAGCGTCTGCAGGGCCGCCTTCAGCAGCTGCCCCACCTGCGGGGTGCCCTCGGCGGCCTCCGCCTGGGGTGCCACGGCGGCCACGGCCTCGTCGGCCTCACGGGTCGCGTACCCGAGGCCGATCAGGGCGGCGTGCAGCTGGTCGCGCCAGCCGCTGGTGACCGGTGCGCCGACGGCGGGGGCGCCGAGCGGCTCGCCGAGGCGGTCCTTGAGCTCCAGGAGCAGCTTCTGGGCGCCCTTCTTGCCGATGCCGGGGACGGCGGTCAGCGCCTTCTCGTCCCCGGTGGCCACGGCTCTGCGCAGGGCGTCGGGGGTGTGCACGGCGAGCATCGCCTGGGCCAGCCGGGGGCCCACGCCACTGGCGGTCTGGAGCAGCACGAAGACCTGGCGCTCGTCGTCGTCGGCGAAGCCGTAGAGGGTCAGCGAGTCCTCGCGGACGACGAGGGAGGTGGCGAGTTTCGCGGGCTGTCCGACGCGGAGCGTGGAGAGCGTGTTCGGCGTGCACTGGACGGCCATGCCGACCCCGCCGACCTCGACCACCGCGGTGTCGGGAGCGAGGGCGGCGACCGTGCCGCTGACGAAGGCGATCATGTCGTACGGCCTTTCGATGCGCGCGGGGCTTGTGGTGCGCGGGGGGTTCTGGAGGCGTGCAGGGCGGCGGCCCGCTGGAGCCGGTTCTGCGCGGGGGCGCGCCAGATGTGGCAGATGGCGAGCGCGAGGGCGTCGGCGGCGTCGGCGGGCTTCGGCGGCGCGTCCAGCCGCAGCAGGCGGGTGACCATGGCGCCGACCTGGGCCTTGTCGGCGCGGCCCGAGCCGGTGACGGCGGCCTTGACCTCGCTGGGCGTGTGCAGGACGACGGGGATGCCGCGGCGGGAGGCGCACAGGATGGCGACGGCGCTGGCCTGGGCGGTGCCCATCACCGTACGCACGTTGTGCTGGCTGAAGACGCGCTCCACGGCGACGACCTCGGGCCGGTGCTCGTCCAGCCACTGTTCGAGGCCCTGCTCGACGGCGACGAGGCGGTGGCCGAGGTCGGCGTCGGCCGGCGTGCGGACGACGCCCACGCCGAGCATGGCGAGCGGCCGCCCGGCGACGCCCTCCACGACACCGACGCCGCACCGGGTCAGCCCCGGGTCCACCCCCAGTACGCGCACGTGCCACCCCTTTTCCCTCGATCACCTGTTTGTGCAGGCTATCGGGTGCCACTGACAGAGCGACGGGCCGACGGAAGTGTCCCGCCGGCCCGCTGAGCAGTGGACGCGTTACGCGTCGACCTTCTCCATGATCTCGTCGCTCACGTCGAAGTTGGCGAAGACGTTCTGCACGTCGTCGCTGTCCTCCAGCGCGTCGATGAGCTTGAAGATCTTCTTGGCGCCCTCCTCGTCCAGTTCGACCTGCATGGTCGGGACGAAGTTGGCCTCGGCGGAGTCGTAGTCGATCCCGGCGTCCTGCAGAGCGGTGCGCACGGCGACCAGGTCGGTGGCCTCGCTGAGCACCTCGAAGTTCTCGCCGAGGTCGTTGACCTCCTCGGCGCCCGCGTCCAGGACGGCGGTGAGGACGTCGTCCTCGGTCAGCTCGCCCTTGGGGACGATCACCACGCCCTTGCGGTTGAACAGGTAGGACACCGAGCCCGGGTCGGCCATGGAACCGCCGTTGCGGGTCATCGCGACACGCACGTCCGAGGCGGCACGGTTGCGGTTGTCGGTGAGGCACTCGATGAGCACCGCGACACCGTTCGGACCGTAGCCCTCGTACATGATCGTCTCGTAGTCGGCGCCACCGGCCTCGAGACCGCCACCGCGCTTGATGGCGGAGTCGATGTTCTTGTTCGGCACCGACTGCTTCTTGGCCTTCTGGACGGCGTCGTAGAGGGTGGGGTTGCCCTCCAGATCGACACCGCCCATACGCGCGGCGACCTCGATGTTCTTGATCAGCTTCGCGAAGAGCTTGCCGCGCTTGGCATCGATCACGGCCTTCTTGTGCTTCGTCGTGGCCCATTTAGAGTGGCCGGACATCTGCCTGTCTCCTTCGCGTAACCCATCTCTGCAACGAACGCAGGAATCCTACAAGGACTCGGCCGCCCGGCACGCGCGCACCATGTCGACGAAGAGGCCGTGCACGCGGTGGTCGCCGGTCAGTTCCGGGTGGAACGACGTGGCCAGCGCGTTGCCCTGGCGGACGGCGACGATGTGGCCGCCGTGCTCGGCGAGCACCTCGGCGCCGGCGCCGACGGACTCCACCCAGGGGGCGCGGATGAAGACGCCCTCCACGGGATCGCCCTCGACGCCCTTGACGTCGACCGCGGCCTCGAAGGACTCGTTCTGCCGGCCGAAGGCGTTGCGGCGCACGATCATGTCGATGCCGCCGAGGGTCTCCTGGCCCGAGCGCGGGTCGAGGATCTTGTCGGCCAGCATGATCATGCCGGCGCAGGTGCCGTAGACGGGCATGCCCTCGCGCACACGCGCGCGGAGAGGCTCCATCAGGCCGAAGAGGACCGCCAGCTTGGAGATCGTGGTGGACTCCCCGCCGGGGACGACCAGGCCGTCGACCTCGGCGAGTTCCTCGGGACGCCTGACCGGCCTGGCCACGGCGTCGGCCGCGGCCAGGGCGACGAGGTGCTCCCGTACGTCGCCCTGGAGGGCCAGGACACCGATGATCACGGTCACCAGCCGCGGTTGGCGTAGCGCTCGGTCTCGGGGAGGGTGTCGCAGTTGATGCCGACCATGGCCTCGCCGAGGTTGCGGGACGCGTCCGCGATGATCTTCGGGTCGTCGTAGAAGGTGGTCGCCTTGACGATGGCGGCGGCACGCTTCGCCGGGTCGCCGGACTTGAAGATGCCGGAGCCGACGAAGACGCCCTCGGCGCCGAGCTGGCGCATCAGCGCGGCGTCGGCCGGGGTGGCGACGCCACCGGCGGAGAAGAGGACCACCGGGAGCTTGCCCAGCTCGGCGACCTCCTTGACCAGCTCGTACGGGGCGCGCAGCTCCTTGGCGGCGGCGTACAGCTCGTTGTTGTCGTAGCCGCGCAGGCGGGCGATCTCGTTCTTGATCTGGCGCAGGTGGCGTACGGCCTCGACGACGTTGCCGGTGCCGGCCTCGCCCTTGGAGCGGATCATGGCGGCGCCCTCGGCGATGCGGCGCAGGGCCTCACCGAGGTTGGTGGCGCCGCAGACGAAGGGGGTGGTGAAGGCGAACTTGTCGCTGTGGTTGACCTCGTCGGCCGGGGTGAGGACCTCGGACTCGTCGATGTAGTCGACGCCGAGGGACTGCAGCACCTGGGCCTCGACGAAGTGGCCGATGCGGGACTTGGCCATCACGGGGATGGAGACCGCGCCGATGATGCCCTCGATCATGTCCGGGTCGGACATCCGGGCCACGCCGCCGTCCTTGCGGATGTCGGCGGGGACCCGCTCCAGGGCCATGACGGCGACGGCGCCGGCGTCCTCGGCGATCTTGGCCTGCTCCGGCGTGACGACGTCCATGATCACGCCGCCCTTGAGCTGCTCGGCCATGCCGCGCTTCACACGGGCGGTGCCGGTCTCGGGACCCTGGTTTTCGGAGAGCGTGCTGGACACGAATGACCTCGCTGAGGGGAAGGAGGGGGTTTCTGCAGCACCGAGGAAACGTGAACGGACCAGGCCACAGCAAGGGCCAATGGGAAGCCGGTGGATCCTTTTCGGTCGGCGGCGGCCCGGCCGGGTGGCCGGATCCCGCCGTTACGCGGCCCGCTCGACCAGGGCGGCCGGCGGCTCGTCGTCCATCTCGAAGGCCATCGGGAAGGGCGCGTGTCCGGCCAGCCGGAACCAGCGCACCTTGCGGTGCCGGCGCAGCGCCCGTGCCGCCCGTACGGCGTCGTTGTGGAAGCGGCGGGCCATCGGCACCCTGCGCACCGCCTCGGCGAGCTCCAGGGCCGCCTCCTCTCCCCCTGGCGCCTCCCGGACCGCGTCCACCTGCTGCGCGTCGCCGAACACCGCGCGCAGCGCCTGGCTGAGCTCGCTCTCCGCGACCTCGCGCTGCTCCTCGACCGACTGCCGCGCGGCGTGCGCGGCCTCGTAGAGCACGATCGACGCGGCGGGGTCGAGCACGCCCGAGGTGGCCAGTTCCTGCGCCACGGAGGCACGGCGCAGCAGTTGGGCGTCGAGCGCGGCCCGGGCGGCGTCGATCCGGGCGTGCAGCCGGTCCAGGCGTCCCGCCGTCCAGCTCAGGTAGAGGCCGATGACGACGAGGGCGACGAGGATCCAGATGAGGGTTGCGGTCACGGGCGGCAAGGCTACCGGGGGCGCTCTCCGGGGGCTGCGCCCCCGGACCCCCTTCGGCCTGGGCGCCTCGTCCCAGGGCCTGTCCGCCCCTCCCCCCGCCGTCCGCCCGGAGGGCGGACCACACGGCTGGGGTCCCCCCTCCGCTCCGCGGGAGTACGTGCCAGGCGTCGCACGGCAGACGGGAACGGTCCGGGCGGGCCCTAGTCCCGTGCCAGGCCGAACCGTGCCCTCAGGCCCGTCGCGCGGTCGTCCGTCGCCACCGCCGCCGCGCCCGCCGTCACCGTCTCGTAGACCGACAGGATGTCCGCGCCGACCGTCGACCAGTCGAAGCGGCGGACGTGGGCGCTGCCGCGTTCGCGGAGCTCCGCGCGGCGCTCCGGGTCCCCCAGGAGCCGTACGGCCGTCTCGGCGAGCGCGTCCGCGTCCTCGTTGGCGAACAGTTCGCCCGCCGCTCCCTGGTCGAGGACCTGTGCGAACGCGTCCAGGTCGGAGGCGAGCACCGGCGCACCCGCCGACATCGCCTCGACCAGGATGATGCCGAAGCTCTCCCCGCCGGTGTTGGGCGCCACGTACAGGTCGACGCTGCGCAGGAAGCGGGCCTTGTCCTCGTCGCTGACCATGCCGAGGAACTCCACGCGCGGGCGCAGCTCCCGGGGCAGCGACTCGACCGCCTCCTCCTCGTCGCCGCGCCCGGCGACCAGCAACCGCGTCCCCGGCCGGGCGGCGAGGATCTTCGGCAGGGCCTTCATCAGCACCGGCAGGCCCTTGCGGGGCTCGTCGATCCGGCCGATGAAGCCGATGGTGTCGCCCTGCCACTCCGGTTTGGGCTCGGCCTTGGCGAAGAAGTCGACGTCGACGCCGTTGGGGATGACCACCGCGTCGCCGCCCAGGTGCTCGACGAGGGTGCGGCGGGCGTACTCGCTCACCGCGATCCGCGCGCTGATCTTCTCCAGGGCGGCCTGGAGGATCGCGTACGCGGCGATCATCGCGCGGGAGCGCGGGTTGGAGGTGTGGAAGGTGGCGACGATCGGCCCCTCGGCCGCCCAGCAGGTCAGCAGGCCGAGCGAGGGCGAGGTCGGCTCGTGGATGTGGACGACGTCGAAGGCGCCCTCGTGCAGCCAGCGCCGTACCCGCGCGGCGGACAGGAAGCCGAAGTTGAGCCGGGCCACCGACCCGTTGTACGGCACCGGCACCGCGCGGCCCGCCGAGACGACGTACGGCGGCAGCGGGGTGTCGTCGTCGGCCGGGGCGAGGACGGACACCTCGTGACCGAGCCGGAGGAAGTACTCGGCCAGGTCACGGATGTGGAACTGGACGCCTCCCGGCACGTCCCAGGAGTACGGGCAGACGATGCCGATCCTCACGAGGTTCCCTTCCGGTCCTGCTCGGGGGCCGTCGCGGGGTCCCGCGCGGGGTCGAGGTCCTTCAGCCACAAGCGCTGCAGCATGTGCCAGTCCTCCGGATGGTCGGCGATCCCCGTGGCGAAGGCGTCGGCCAGCGCCTGTGTCATGACAGACGTCTTCTCGGGGCGCGTGCCTGACCCGGGGACCTCGACCGGCGGGTGGACCCGGCCCTTCATGACCGGCGAGTCGTCGTACCAGAGGGTCACCGGCAGCAGCCGGGCCCCGGTCTGCTGGGCGAGCAGGGCGGGGCCGGCCGGCATCCGGGCGGTCTCGCCGAAGAAGCCGACCTCGACACCGGAGGCGGACAGGTCGCGGTCGGCGACCAGGCAGACCAGTCCGCCGTCGCGCAGCCGCCGGGCCAGGGTGCCGAAGGCGGAGCCGCCGCTGTGCGGCAGCACCTCCATGCCGAGGCCCTCGCGGTAGGCGACGAAACGGTCGTACAGCGTCTCCGGTTTCAGCCGCTCGGCGACGGTGGTGAACGGTATGCCGAGCTTCGTGGTGACCCAGGCGCCGGCGAGGTCCCAGTTGGCGAGGTGCGGCAGCGCGAGGACGACGCCCTTGCCGGCCGCCATGCCGTCGGTCAGGTGGTGGAGGTCCTTGACGTCGAGGCCGGACGCGACGCGCTCGGGGCTCCAGGCGGGCAGCCGGAAGGACTCCATCCAGTAACGCAGATACGACCGCATCCCCGCGCGGGAGAGTTCGGCCAGCCGCTCCGGGCCCGCGTCCGGCACGACGCGCGCGTAGTTGCTCTCCAGCCGGAGCACGCCCTTGCCGCGCTGCTTCCACGCGAGGTCGGCGATGGTCCTCCCGAGGCGCACGGCGACCGGCTCGGGGAGTTTCTTGACGGTGCCCCAGCCGGCGCCGTACAGGGCGTCGGCCAGCCGCTCCTGGGCGCTCACTTCGCGGCCTCGCTCCCCTGGGCCTCCTGCCGCTCCGCGGCCTCCACCTCGGCGGACTCACGGCGCACGGTGACCACCCGCTGGATCAGCGTGACCAGGCTGCCGACGGCGACGATCCACAGGGCGACCGGCAGCAGGTACTGGATGCCGGGCACACCGAACGCGTGCAGGCCCGCGAAACCGGCCGCGACCAGCGAGACCACCAGCCGTTCGGCCCGCTCGACCAGCCCGTTGACGGCGACCGGCAGGCCGATCGACTCGCCGCGCGCCTTGGTGTACGACACCACCTGGCCGCTGGCCAGGCAGAAGATCGACACCGCGCACAGGGCGATGTCGTCGCCGCCCCCGGCGTACCAGAGGGCGAAGCCGCCGAAGATCGCTCCGTCGGCGACCCGGTCCAGGGTGGAGTCCAGGAAGGCGCCCCAGCGGCTGGAGCGGCCCAGCTGGCGGGCCATGTTGCCGTCGACGAGGTCGGAGAACACGAACAGCGTGATCACGACCGTGCCCCAGAAGAACTCCCCCATGGGGTAGAAGACCAGCGCGCCCGCGACCACTCCCGCGGTGCCGATGAGCGTGACCGTGTCGGGGCTGACCCCCCGCCGGATGAGAAACGCGGCGAACGGTGTGAGGACACGCGTGAAGAATGCACGCGCGTACTTGTTCAGCATGGCCTTCCCGACGGTCGGTGGGGCCGGGTGGCCCTTGCTGGCCACCCGGCGGGCCCAATCGTAGCCACGCACACGCGCGGGCGACGGCGGGGCACCCGTACACCCACGCGGGGGCGGGGTCACGATGCCTTTCACTCTGCCGCGCACCGCCCGTACACCCCGCGCGGGAGCGGGACTCGCTGGAGTCGGCGCCGGCCGGTGCCGATGGCCACTCGTACACCCGCGCGGGGAGATCTCCGTTGCGCGGGAGGGATCCCCGTCTCGTCGGTTCCCTCCCCCGCCTTGCGGCCGCGCGCTCCTCCGCTCCCGGCTTCGCGCGGGGGCACCCCTGCCGTCCCCGCGCATCCGGGCCACGAGGCACCGCCGGTTTCCTCCGGCCCGACCGCCGGGCGGGCCCTGGCCGGCGACGCGGTTCGCACCGTCGTGAGCAGGGACAGACGTCGGGATCGCGTCGTTCGTATGGACGCGCCGTGACGGGAGTGGAAAGCTCGAAGGACCGCGGGCGTCGCCGGAGCCGCACCGCACGCGGATTCCGCGGGTCCGCGCCCACAGTGACCTCACCGTGCACGGGAGGCAGGATCATGGGCGACAAGGCGCACACACACCCCGGAGCCGCCGGCAGGGCACAGGCGGCCGGCCACCCCACGTCCGTACGGAATGTGGTGCTGGTCGGCCACTCCGGATCGGGCAAGACGACCCTGGTGGAGGCCCTCGCGCTGACCGCGGGGGCGGTGAACCGGGCGGGCCGCGTGGAGGACGGCGGCACCGTCTCCGACTACGACGACATCGAGCACCGGCAGCAGCGCTCCGTACAGCTCTCCCTGGTGCCCCTCGAATGGGACGGCATCAAGGTCAACCTTCTGGACACCCCCGGATACGCCGACTTCGTCGGGGAACTCAGGGCCGGTCTGCGGGCGGCGGACGCGGCCCTCTTCGTCGTCTCGGCCTCGGACGGCGTGGACGGCTCGACCCGCATGGTGTGGGACGAGTGCGCGGCGGTCGGCATGCCGCGCGCCATCGTCGTCACGCACCTGGAGGCGGCCCGCGCGGACTTCGAGGAGATGACCCGCGTCTGCGCGGAGACGTTCGGCGGCGACGACCCCGACGCCGTACTGCCGCTGTACCTGCCGCTGCACGGCCCGGAGGGACCCGACGGGCACGCGCCCGTGACGGGTCTGACCGGACTGCTGTCGCGGAAGCTGTTCGACTACTCCACCGGCGAGCGCAAGGAGTCGGAGCCCGGCGAGGACCAGCTCCCGCTGATCGAGGAGGCCCGCGGCCGGCTCATCGAGGGGATCATCGCCGAGAGCGAGGACGAGACCCTCATGGACCGCTACCTCGGCGGCGAGCAGGTCGACGTCGAGACACTGATCGAGGACCTGGAACGGGCGGTCGCGCGCGGGGTGTTCTTCCCCGTCCTGGCCGCCGCCCCGGCCGCCGACGGCGCCCGCCAGGGGCTCGGCACGGTCGAACTGCTGGAGCTGGTCACCGGCGGCTTCCCGACCCCGCTGGAGCACGGCACCCCGAGCGTGACCACCGTCGACGGCAGGCCGCGCGAGCTGAAACCGTGCGACCCCGACGCCCCGCTGCTCGCGGAGGTCGTGAAGACCTCCTCCGACCCGTACGTCGGCCGGCTCTCCCTGATCCGGCTCTTCTCCGGCACCCTGCGCGCCGACCAGACCGTGCACGTCTCCGGACACGGGCTCGCCGACCGCGGCCACGAGGACCACGACGTGGACGAGCGGATCGGCGCCCTGTCCACACCGTTCGGCAAGCAGCAGCGGCCCGTCTCCCACGTCATCGCGGGCGACCTCGCGTGCGTGGCGAAGCTCAGCCGCGCGGAGACCGGCGACACCCTGTCCGCCAAGGACGACCCGTTGCTCATGGAGCCGTGGGAGATGCCCGATCCGCTGCTGCCGCTGGCCATCCAGGCGCACAGCAAACCCGACGAGGACAAGCTCTCGCAGGGGCTGTCCCGGCTGGTGGCCGAGGATCCGACGATGCGGCTGGAACAGAACCAGGACACCCACCAGGTGGTGCTGTGGTGCCTGGGCGAGGCGCACGCGGACGTGGCCCTGGAGCGGCTGCGCAGCCGCTACGGCGTCCAGGTCGACGTCGTACCGCACCGGGTGTCGCTCAGGGAGACGTTCGGCGGCAAGGCGGCCGGGCGCGGCCGGCACGTCAAACAGTCCGGCGGACACGGACAGTTCGCCATCTGCGAGATCGAGGTGGAGCCGCTGCCGAACGGCTCGGGCATCGAGTTCGTCGACAAGGTGGTCGGCGGCGCGGTGCCGCGCCAGTTCATCCCTTCCGTCGAGAAGGGCGTACGGGCCCAGGCCGTCAAGGGAGTCGCCGCGGGACACCCGCTGATCGACGTCCGCGTGACACTCCTCGACGGCAAGGCGCACTCCGTGGACTCCTCCGACGCCGCGTTCCAGACGGCCGGCGCGCTGGCCCTGCGGGAGGCGGCCGCGGACGCGAAGATCCATCTGCTGGAGCCGGTGGCCGAGGTGAGCGTCCTGGTAGGCGACGACTACGTCGGCCCCGTGATGAGCGACCTGTCCGGCCGGCGCGGCCGGGTGCTCGGCACCGAGCAGTCACCCGGCGGGCGCACCCTCATCAAGGCCGAGGTCCCGGAGATCGAGATCGGCCGGTACGCCGTCGACCTGCGCTCCCTCTCGCACGGCACCGCCCGGTTCAGCCGCCGGTACGCGCGGCACGAACCCATGCCGTCGAACGTGGCGGAACGGGTCAAGGAAGAGGCGCGTACCGCCTCGTAGCCGGTGACGGGCGCCCCCGGGAGACCCGGCGGGCGCCCGCGTACGCCCCTCGCGCCAGGACGACTTCGGAATGCTTCACTCCGTGGCGGCGGACGGCTTCGGCCGTCCGCCGACGGACGACAGTGGGTACGGATACGCTGAAGACCTGATCAACAGGTGTGCGCAACAAGGAAGTCGGGAAGGCCGCAAGACGACAGTCGCGGCGATCGGGGGCGGGAATGACCGTTGAGAGCGGTTACGCGGAGTTCTTCGGTCCGCAGGTGCCGCGCACGGGCGGCGAGGGGCAGACCCCGACGTTCGCGCTGGCCTCGGCGGCCTACCGGGACAACGAGGCCGAGGAGATACTCAAAGCCAACAACGAGTGGCACAAGTCGGCCGTGAGCGCACCCAGGCTGAAGCTGTTCCGGCCCAACCTGGGCGAGGCGTACTCCAGGGCGATCATCGACCGGATGCTCGGCTCCGGCCGCGCGCCGCTCATCCAGTCCTTCGGCACCCAGCCGCAGGTGGTGGTCGAGCACTCGCTGGCGGCGCACCGCATCCGCCGCGAGCGGGACAACTGGCTGAGCGCCGTCATGGTCCTGTGCGGACTGCTCTTCCTTCCGGGCCTGCTGGTGTGGCTGCTGGTCTTCCAGATCCGTACGACGATGTCCAGGCGCGAGGACAAACGGGCGGGCGCGCTGGCCACCACCCTGCTGGTCGCGGTGGGCGCCCTCGCCGTGCTGTTCCTGATCCGCATGCCGTTCGACGGGTTCTGGGGCTGGTACGCCCGCGCGGCGGTCGTCGCCCCGGTGCTGGGCTGGTTCTGGGCCAAGCAGATCTGCGAGCGCACGGCGAGGGACCTGCGCGAGCGCTGGGCCGGCCTGCTCTCCGGCAGCAGCGTCGGTGCCAAGGTGCCCGAGGCGGTGCCGAGCAGTCCCGGCGAGACGGCCGCCGAGCAACTGCGCCAGTCCCTGGCCAGGCTCAGCGCCGAACAGCAGTCCAACTCCGTCTTCTACGCCGGACCCAAGGGCATACTCGGCATGGGCACGCGCTGGGGGAGCTGGCAGCTCGCCGAGGACCTGGTGCCCGTCGACCCGGACCGGGAGATCAACCCGTTCCGCAGCTGGGACGTCATCAAGTCCATCCACGACCGGCTGCGGATGCTGGAGCGCGGGCCGCTGCACACCGGCGGCTTCCCCAAGCCGTCGGTACGGCACTGGATCGTCACACCCATCGGTGAGAACGCCGACGCGGTCTCCCGGCCCGAGGGCACCGACGTCGAGGCGTACCAGGTCAAGTCGCACGCCATACAGGACATCTGCAACAAGCAGCAGTTCGGCGCGGGCGACCGGCACTATCTGGGCGTGCAGTGGACGCTGTGGGACGGCCAGTTGGTGATCACCATGCTGATCACCGTGACCGTGCTGCACGAGACGCTGCGCATCGAGGTCACCGGGCACGCGCTGGGGCCGGTGCACTCGCTGTTCACCAGCAAGCCAGCGGCCAAGGAGAAGGAGGTCCAGAAGTCGATCAGGTTCTGGGAGACCCGGAAGGTGAAGCTCCCGCTGGTCGACTCGGACGAGGTGGTACGCCTGGCCGCCCGGGCACCGCTGACCTGGTACCCGCCGCTGCTGTACTGGCTGGGCGGCAAGCTGAGCCTGCCGGAGCCGTTCGGTCTGCGGCACGCGTGGGCGGACAAGCCGTGGCGGCACCGGTTCATGGCGGACGACGCGTTGCGGGCGGCCGCGCCGGTGCTGCGGGTGGTGCACTCCGCTGCGATCAAGGTGCTGGAGGAGAACGGGGTGGACACGGAGAAGTTCGGGTCGCGGTCGTCGTTCCTCAGCACGGCTGTGCAGGATGCTTCGCCCCGGAAGGCGGATGTCTACGACGCGTGAGCGTCACGTACGGCGGGTTGTGGCTGGGCGGGGGTGGGTGCGCGGCTCGGCGCTGACGAGGTGCCGCTGCGCCCGCCCGTGCCGCTGGGGGGCACCTCCCAGGCCCTTAAGGCACTGGGGGAGGCACGATTGCCCGCAGTTACGCGGGCCAGGCCTCCGACAGCATTTTCCTCGTGTCGGCCAGGAGCTGTGGCAGGATCTTTGTGTGGCCGACCACCGGCATGAAGTTCGTGTCGCCGCCCCAGCGTGGGACGACGTGCTGGTGGAGGTGGGCGGCGATGCCCGCGCCAGCGACCGTGCCCTGGTTCATGCCGATGTTGAAGCCGTGCGCGCCCGACGCGGTACGCAGCGCCGTCATCGCCTGCTTGGTCAGCTCGGCGAGTTCCGCCGTCTCCTCCGCGGTGAGGTCCGTGTAGTCGGCCACGTGCCGGTACGGCACGGTCATCAGATGGCCGCCCGTGTACGGGTAGAGGTTGAGCACCGCGTAGACCCGCTCGCCGCGCCGCAGGATCAGCCCGTCCTCGTCGGACTTGGCCGGAATGGAGCAGAAGGGGCAGCCGTCGTCGGCGCCCGGGCCGCTCGGCTTGTTCTCGCCCTGGATGTACGCCATCCGGTGGGGCGTCCACAGACGCTGGAACGCGTCCTGCGTGCCCACTCCCGACTGCTGCTCCGGCTCACTCGTCATGCGTGCAGCATATGGCGTCACCGCGAGGGCGTGGAAAAGGCCCCCGGGGATACCCCGGGGGCCGATATCCCCGCAATGGCGGGGAGCACTCCTGCCGAGAGCTGCCGCTCCGCCTGTTCGACGGACCATCCCCGCTGGCGCGGGGACAACCTCATACCTGCACGCGACGCTCCACCACATCAACGAGCTTCGCCAGCGCCTGGTCACGCGGAATGCCGTTCTCCTGCGAACCGTCGCGGTAGCGGAACGACACCGTGCCCGCGTGCATGTCCTCGTCACCGACGATGATCATGAACGGGACCTTCTGCTTCTGCTGCGTGCGGATCTTCTTCTGCATCCGGTCCGAGGAGGAGTCCACCTCGACGCGCAGCCCCTTCCGCCGTGCCTCGCCCGCGAACTCCTCCAGGTACTGCACGTGGGCGTCGCCCACCGGGATGCCCACTGCCTGGACCGGGGCGAGCCACGCCGGGAACGCGCCCGCGTAGTGCTCCAGGAGCACCGCGAAGAAGCGCTCGATGCTTCCGAACAGCGCGCGGTGGATCATGACCGGGCGGGTCTTGGAACCGTCCGCGGCGGTGTACTCCAGGTCGAAGCGCTCCGGCAGGTTGAAGTCGAGCTGGATGGTCGACATCTGCCAGGTGCGACCGATGGCGTCCTTGGCCTGGACGGAGATCTTCGGGCCGTAGAAGGCGGCGCCGCCCGGGTCCGCCACGAGCTCCAGGTTCTGCTTCTCGGCGACCTGGCGCAGCGTCTCGGTGGCCTCTTCCCACGCCTCGTCGGAGCCGACGAACTTCTCCGGGTCCTTGGTGGACAGCTCCAGGTAGAAGTCGGTCAGACCGTAGTCGCGCAGCAGGTTGAGGACGAAGGTGAGCGTCTTGTCGAGCTCCTCGGACATCTGCTCGCGGGTGCAGTAGATGTGCGCGTCGTCCTGGGTGAAGCCGCGGGCCCGGGTCAGGCCGTGCACCACGCCCGACTTCTCGTAGCGGTAGACCGTACCGAACTCAAACAACCTCAAGGGCAGCTCACGGTAGGACCGGCCTCGCGCGTCGAAGATCAGGTTGTGCATCGGGCAGTTCATGGGCTTGAGGTAGTAGTCCACACCCTCGTCGAGCTGCATGGGCGGGTACATGCCGTCGGCGTACCAGTCCAGGTGGCCCGAGGTCTCGAAGAGCTTCCCCTTCGTCGCGTGCGGGGTGTAGACGAACTCGTAGCCCTCCTCCTCGTGGCGGCGCCGCGAGTAGTCCTCCATGACCCGGCGGATGATGCCGCCCTTGGGGTGGAAGACGGCGAGGCCGGAGCCGATCTGCTCCGGGATGGAGAACAGGTCGAGCTCGGAGCCGAGCTTGCGGTGGTCGCGCTTCTCGGCCTCGGCGAGGAACTCCAGGTGGGCCTTCAGCTCGTCCTTGGTGGGCCAGGCGGTGCCGTAGATGCGCTGGAGCATCGGGTTCTTCTCGCTGCCGCGCCAGTAGGCGGCGGCGTTGCGCATCAGCTTGAACGCCGGGATGTTCCGGGTGGTGGGCAGGTGGGGACCGCGGCAGAGGTCCTTCCAGCACAGCTCGCCGGTCTTGGCGTCCAGGTTGTCGTAGATCGTCAGCTCGCCGGCGCCGACCTCGACGTCCGCGCCGTCGTCGTGCGAGGTGGAGCCCTTGAGGCCGATCAGCTCCAGCTTGTACGGCTCGTCGGCGAGTTCCTCGCGGGCGGCCTCGTCGGTGACCACACGGCGGGAGAACCTCTGCCCCCGCTTCTGGATCTCCTGCATCTTCTTCTCGATGGCCTTGAGGTCATCGGGGTGGAAGGGCTTCTCGACGTCGAAGTCGTAGTAGAAGCCGTCCTTGACCGGCGGGCCGATGCCGAGCTTGGCCTCGGGGAACAGCTCCTGCACGGCCTGGGCCATGACGTGCGCGGTGGAGTGGCGCAGGATGTTCAGACCGTCCTCGGAGGAGATCTCCACCCCCTCGACGGTCTCGCCGTCCTTGACCTCGTAGGAGAGGTCCTTGAGCTCACCGGCCACGCGCGCGGCGATGACCGAGCGCTCGCCGGCGAAGAGCTCGGCGGCCGTAGTGCCCGTCGTCACCACGCGTTCTTCCCGCTCGGAATCGCGTTGGATGATCACACGGACGTCTGACACCGGTCTCTCCTGACTGAAGGCTGTGGTCGCGGCGCCATACCGGAGCGCACGCATGGGTGCGATCGTACCGACCCGGGCCCGCCGACCGCGAAATCAGTCCCTGCGGTCCGATATCGGTTGTCGCGGTTCGGTATCGGTTCCCGCGGTCCGATATCGGTTGTCGCGGTTCGGTATCGGTTCCCGCGGTCCGATATCGGTTCCCGCTGTCCGGTGTCAGTCCTCGCAGTCCGGTCCGCAGGCCTCGCCGAAGAAGGCAGCGGTCTCGGCGTTCGCCTGGAGTGCCTTCATCAGCCGGTCCCGTTCGGCCTCGTCGACCTGCACCGGTGCCAGCTCGCCGACGTCGGTGAGCCGGCGGAAGCCGCCCCGGCTCTCCAACCGCCCGCGCACCCGCACCGGCAGTCCGACGAGGTGGGCGTGTCCGGCGACGCGGTAGTCCTCCTCGCCGAGTGCGATCCGGACGTGGCCGACCTCGGCCCCGGCGAGTACGCGCAGCCGGACCGTGCCCTCGCCGCGGTGCCCCGACCTGTGCATCCGGACCACCGTGCCGGTGATCCGCACCGTCATCGACGGCTCAGCGCGCTGGTAGCGCAGGCCGGCCTCGAGCAGCACGGGCAGGTCGCCGGGTGAGAACTCGACGGGTTCCGCGGCGGCGCAGCCCTCGGGCACGCCGGCCGCCGGGGCCCAGGCCACGGCGATCCGGGCGCCCTCCGTGCCCCGGACCAGGGCGACGAGGGCCTCGGTGAGCTCATGGCTGACGCCGGCCGTGACGGCCGTGTCGAAGGCGTCCATGCCGCCGGTGGCGCGGCGGTAGTCGATGGCCTCGCGGGTGGCGTACAGGGCGTGGTGGAGGCGTACGGCGAGGGAGCGGCCGGTGGTGACGGGGGCGAACGCGGTCAGCCGGCGACCGCCGGCCGCGGGTCCGACGAGGACGGTGTCCAGTGCGGCGGCGGCCTGGCGGCGGTGCCGGGCGCCGTGGAAGCCGGCTCGCGCGCGGGTGGCGAGTGCGGCGGCGAGGAGGGTCCGGCGGGCGGCGGAGCGCAGCTGTTCCTCCGCGGTCCAGGCGGTGGCGCCGCCGGGTCCCGCCGGTATGTCGCGCCACCAGTGGATCTCGTCGCCGGGCACGGCGAGGGCGAGCAGGATCTCGCGGGCGGAGGGCGTGGCGCTGCGGGACAGTGCCTGCAGGGCCTCGGTGAGCAGGTCCTCGCTGTCGGGGAAGGCGCGGCCGGCCGGTACCAGCAGACTGGTGCCGGTGCCGGGTCCGGGCGGGGTCCAGCGGTCGTAGCGTCCGGCGGCGCCGCCGCGCCGCTGCCAGCCGTGCCGGTGCAGGAGGGCGGTGAGCACGGCGGGGTCGATGTCGGCGGGCTCGGGCGGCCGGCCGTCGTGGGCGGCGTCGGCGGGATGCGGGCGTACGGGCCTCAAGGGTTCCCCGGTCGGGCGGTGCGTCACGGTTTTCCTCCCGTCCCGACCCGCGTCATGATCTCGCACAGCGCCCGGTCGTCGAAGATGCGTGAGGTGGGGATCCGTACGGTGGTGCGGCGCCGGCCGGTGACCGGGTGTCCGGCGAGGTTGGTCCAGTAGCAGCAGTGCCTCAGGTCGAGCCGGTCGTGGCCGGCGCGCAGCCAGTCGTCCTGGGAGCGCGGCACGATCATCACGACCAGGATCTTGTGCACCGAGACCGGGGTGCGGGCGAGCTTCTCCAGGTGCGCGTTGTCCAGCGTGAAGGAGAAGGAGCGGCCGGGCGGGCGGGGGCGGAGCTGGTAGGTCGCCTTGAGCTGCACCTTGATGGTGACCTCGTCGTCGACGACGTGCCCGGCGGCGCTGTGGCTGACGTGCCAGTCGATGCCGTTGTCCGGGAACGGCTGGGACAGCGAGCAGCCCGCGGCGGCGGCGACGGCGTGCAGATAGCCGACCTGCAGTGTCTCCATGCAGGCGGTGGTGGCGAGAGTGCCGCGAGTGGGTGGCGTGCGCTCGGGCAGCAGCCCGCCCCGTTCGGGCTGCGCGATGGCCATGACCAACAGCCTTCCAGAACAAGGGTTTCCCCGCTGCGGGTCGTTGAACTGCAAAGACCCGTACTCCTGTTGTCTCCTTCCGGCGTACGGCGCAAACAGGCCGGGTATCACCCGATCGGGCAGCGGACGGTGCGTCGACTGCCGACGGTGAACGAGGGGTTGTTGGGTATGGCGTGCTGGTACGAAGGGCCGTTGGCCGCTTTCGACACGGAGACGACGGGTGTGGACGTCGAGACCGACCGGATCGTGTCGGCCGCCCTCGTCGTGCAGGACGCGCCGGGCGCCCGGCCGCGGGTGACCCGTTGGCTGGTGAATCCGGGGGTGCCGGTGCCGGCCGCGGCGACGGAGGTGCACGGACTGACGGACGATCACTTGCAGCGCAACGGCCGCTGGCCGGCGCCGGTGATGTACGAGATGGCTCAGGCGCTGGCGGAGCAGGCCAGGGTGGGCCGGCCGCTGGTGGTGATGAACGCGCCGTTCGATCTGACGCTGCTGGACCGGGAGTTGCGCCGGCACCGCGCGTCGTCGCTGGGCCGCTGGTTCGAGCGGACGCCGCTGCTGGTGCTGGACCCGTGGGTGCTGGACAAGCATCTGGACCGCTATCGCAAGGGCCGGCGCACGCTGACCGATCTGTGCGCGCACTACGGGGTCGAGCTGGAGGGGGCGCACGACGCGGCGGCGGACGCGGCGGCGGCGCTGGAGGTGACCCGTGCGGTGGGGCGGCGTTTCGCGTCCCGGCTGGAGCGGCTGTCCCCCGCCGAGCTGCACCCCTTGCAGGCGGTGTGGCACGCGGCGCAGGCGCGGGGGCTGCAGGCGTGGTTCGCGCGCACGGGCACGGACGAGGTGGTGGACCCGGCGTGGCCGCTGCGTCCGGACCTGTCGGCGGCGGCGTGAGCCTTGGAACGGGCGGTGCGCTCGGAAAGGGGGGCGGGTGGCGGAGCCCCCGCCGCGCGCGGCGCAGCCGCGCAGAAAGGACGATGGCGACTCGGCCTGCGTTTTCTGCAGGCACGAGCCGCCATCGACATGGTGGGCGATACTGGGTTCGAACCAGTGACCTCTTCGGTGTGAACGAAGCGCTCTCCCACTGAGCTAATCGCCCGGGAACGCACTGAACAATACAGGTCCGGGGACGGTTCCTTCAAACCGCTTCCAGGTGGGCGGCCAGGCCGCGCCGGCCGGCCCGCATCATCAGTGCGTGGTTGGCGCGGAAGACGGGCCGTCCGGGCACGGCGAGCAGGCGCAGCAGTGGTTTGCGGACGTCGACCTCCTGCTCGTAGTGGGCGAGACAGCCGTGGGGTCCCAGGCGGGTGACGGTCCAGCGGGCCCAGCCGTCGATGTCGCCGGAGAGGCCGACCTCCAGGATCCCGGTCTCCGGGTCGCGCCGGCCCTCCCGCACGGTCGAGGTGAGGTCGTACGGCAGGAGGGAGCGGATCGTGATGATCCCGCTGGTGTCGTCGAGCCGGGTGACGTCCCGTACCTGGGGCCACCACAGGGGGTAGTCCTCGATCCGCTCCAGGACGCGGTAGACCACCGGGGCGGGCGCGGACAGGGTCCACAGACTGCGGAAGCGGTGATGGTTCCAGTCCATGGACGCAGTGTTCCCGTCCGCGCCCGTTGTGTGCGTCTACGGCATCCGGTCCCCGAGCAGCGACAGCAGCTCGATGGCGGCGAGGCCGTAGAGCGCGGTGTCGTTGGTGGACACCCAGGTGGCCTCACCGCCGGCGACCAGGGCCGTCGGGCCGCTGACCTTCTCGGTCTTCCAGGGTGCCGACTCCTTGTAGCCGTCGGAGTTGTAGAACTTCTGCCAGGCCCTGTCGGCCAGCTTCTGGTCGCCGGTCTGTACGGCGGCGTAGGCGTCGAGGCGGGAGTGGCCCTGGAAGAGGATCAGGCTGCCGAAGTGGGAGCCGTAGCGGGCGGCCTGTTCCGTCTTGCTGGCGTTGAAGTAGCGGCAGTAGTCGTAGTACGCCTCGTTGAACTTCGGCATGTCGACGAGGTCGATGAGTTCGGCGCAGAGTTCGTTCAGGCCGAAGACGGCCGACAGGTGGGAGACCTCGACCTTCGGGGTGTCGGCGACGGCGAACCTGCCGGTGTCGAGGTCGTACAGGCCGCTGCCCTGGACGAAGCCGTTGGGCTGGGCGGCGATGGTCTCCATGGTGGACAGGACGCGGGCCTTGGCCTTCTCCCACTTGGGGCCCTTGCGTTCCCATTCGGTGAGCCAGGCGGAGACCAGTCCGCTCCAGTCGGTGCCGAAGCCGACGGACAGGGCGTTGCGGTCGGGGGTGTACGGCTCGGTGCGGATCTTGCGCAGGGGGTCGAGGGCGAGGAAGGTCTCGTCGGAGTCGACGTTGGCGTGCATGAGGTCGCCGACGCGTTCGTCGGCGGTGAGGAAGTAGTAGTAGCGCCGGTAGGTGGTGTTGGCGATGCGCTGCTGCTTGGCGCTGTCGGCGAAGTGCTGGACGCCGTGCCGGGTGCCGAGGCCGGCCCACTTGCCGATGTGGTAGACGTCGACCTCGCCGGTGTGGCGGGTCATCGCCTCGGCGAAGCGGAAGATGTCGGCGCGGCCGGAGCGCAGGTAGGCGTACCAGAGCCACAGGTCGGGTGAGAGCTCTGAGTTGTCCCAGGCGTAGCCGCCGACGTCGTACCGCCACTGGTGCCGCACGGTGTCGTAGGTGTGCATGATGTCGCCGTAGTCCCAGAAGCCGTACCAGCGGCGCTGCTCCACCTGGTCCTTGTAGTAGGTGAAGAGGAAGTCGAGGTGGTCCTCGATCTTGGCCTTGGCGGGGGTGGAGCGGTCCGGTTCGGCGAACAGGCCCTTGCCGAAGACGCCCGCGGCGATGAGCTGCCCCGGCGGGGCGGCGAGCTGCGGGAGGACGCGGACCGCCTCGACCTGTTCGGCGAGCTCGTCGGCGCTCGGGGTGGACTCGTTGGCCCAGAAGAGGAGTTCGGAGGTGCGGGCGATGCCGTACGGGGTGCCGAACTCGGGCTCGTAGTCCTCGTAGGTGATGTTGAGGCCCTCGAGCTGTTCGGGGAAGGTGTCCTGGCCCATGCCGTCGTGGTAGAAGCGCAGGTCCATGGGCTGGGCCTCGGGCGACCAGAGCCAGAGGGTGACCTCGGCCTCGTCGGTCTGGGCGTCGCGGATGTCGAGCTGGGCGGGGTGCTTCTCCCAGAAGTCGCGCAGTCCGAAGGAGAGGCCGCCGCTGACGCCGCCGACGTAGCCGAAGCCGGAGGCGCGTCGGCCGCCGCCGGCGCCGATCCAGCCGTGGCCCTTCTTGGTGCGCTTGCGCAGGGTGAAGCCGTCGGCGGAGAGCTGGGAGAGGGTGTAGTCGCCCCATTCGGGGATGTACTGGAGGCGGGTGGTGACCCGCTGGTCCCAGGTGGCGGGGTCGGGGAGCTTCTCGCCGGCGAACTGGGCGGCCTGGACGGCGGCTCCCGGGTCGCGGCGCAGTCCCGTGATGCCCTTGACGGCTTCGCGGAGCAGGCCGGTGCCCTCGCCGCCGAGGCGGATGTGGCGGTCGTAGGACTCGTCGCGCAGGGGGACGGTGAAGCGGACGCCGAGGCCGCGGATGAAGTCGCCGCTCGCCTTGCCGGGCTCCTGCTTTCCGTCGTAGGTGATGGTGTGCACCATGCGGAAGGAGTCGGCGCCGGCGTAGAAGTAGAGGCGGATGGAGAAGGGCAGCAGATCGCGGTGGCCCTTGCGGTGCTTGCCGTCGACGCGGACGACCGCGCGGACGGGGCCCTCCTGTTCGACGGTGACGTCGGAGATGGCGCCGTCGAAGCGTTCGGTCCTGACGGTGGTCTGGTCGCCGTCCTCGTACTCGGGCTGGCGCAGTACGACGAGGCGGCCGTCGCGGGCGATCTCGGTCGAACCGCGGCGGACCGATCTGACGATCGTGGAGCCGGACTTGCCGATCCTGGCGGTGATGACACCGGTGGAGATGTCGATGGTGCCGCCGCGCTTGTCGACGGTGACCTTCTTCTCGGGTGCTGCGGGCGCCCCGGTGGTCAGGGTGAGCTTGCCGGAGCCCGAACTCACGGCGTGGGCGGTCCACTTGAGGGAGCCGTCGGGCCAGTAGGCGAGCGGCCAGGACTGGACGGGGACGGACTTCCCGTCGGCGTCGGTCAGCGCGAAGGTCTGGTCCTCCTGGTGGGCGCCCTTGGGCCAGGGCACGCCGACGGTGGAGCCGGGGGCCGCGCCGAGGCCGCCGTCCTCCAGCCAGTCGAGGGTCACCGGTTCGGCGTCGGCGGCTTCCGCGCGGGGCGCGGCGGCGGCGTTCTGCGTTCCCAGGGCCCAGCTGAACTGGGCGGCGGCGCCGGCGACGGCGGCCGCCTTGAGCAGGGACCTGCGGGGGATGGGGGACATGGCCTTTCCTTTCCATTGCGGCGGTGCAAGGTGGTGTCAAGGGCATGACAGACAGAGGTGCGGCGCCGGAGCGCCGACCCCGAAAAGAGGGGCACCGCCTCTCAGCGGTGCCGGTACCGCTCCTCCACGGCGACGGCCGCCGCCGCGACGGCCCCCAGGACGGGGACCGCCAGCGGCGGGACGAACCCCGCGGACAGGGCCACGACGGCCAGCCCGCAGACGACCAGGAAGGATCCGGCGGGGTCGAGCACGGTGCGCCGCCCGGCGTCCGCGAGCAGCGCCCGCCAGGTGGTGCCGGGCGACCAGAGGGCGGCCGCCCGCAGCAGGGCCACGGCGGCCGCGATCAGCGCGAGGACGCCGACGGCCCCGACGAGCGGCCCGCCGGGCAGTCCGGCCCGCGCGGCCAGGACGTCCACCCAGACCGCGGCGGCCACCGCCCACCCGGCGAGCCCGACGGCCCACCCGCCGCGCACGGCCGTACGGAAGTCCGTGACGAACTCCCGCAGGCCGCCGCCCTGGTGGGTGGTACGGCGCCGCAGGTGCCGCGCGCCGGCGGCGAAGGCCGCGGGATAGGTGACGATCCCGAGACAGGCCACGGCGATCCACACGCCGGTGAGCATGCACTCGGCGAAGACCCCGAAGCGCTCGCCGAACACGGACTCCTTGCGCGCGGTACGGGCCTTCACGCGTGCTTGCGCCATGGTGACCGCCTCAGCCCTTCAGTCCGGAGGTCGCCATACCGTCGATGAGGTAGCGCTGGAAGGCCATGAAGAAGGCGATGACCGGCACCAGCGCCACCAGCGACATCGCGATCATGCTGCCGTAGTTGGAGACGCCCTCCTGGTCGCGGAACATCATCAGGCCGAGCGAGACGGTGTACTTCTCGGGGGTGTTGAGGTAGATCAACGGTCCCATGAAGTCGTTCCAGGCGTTGATGAAGGTGAAGATCGCGCTGGTGATGATCGCGGGCCGGCTCAGCGGCAGCACGATCGACCAGTAGGTGCGCAGGTGCCCGCAGCCGTCGAGCTTGGCGGCCTCGTCCAGTTCCCTGGGCAGTCCGCGCATGAACTGCACCATCAGGAACACGAAGAAGGCTTCCGTGGCCAGGAACTTGCCCGCGACGAGCGGCACCAGGGTGTCGGTGAGCTCCAGGTTGCGGAAGAGCACGTACTGCGGGATGAGCAGCACGTGGTACGGCAGCAGCAGCGTGCCGATCATCAGCGTGAAGAGCAGGTTCCGCCCGGCGAACCGGATCTTGGCGAAGGCGTACGCCGTCAGCGAGCTGGACAGGACGACACCGGCCACGGCGAGGACCGCGTACATCAGCGAGTTCCAGAAGAAGCTGCTGATCGGGATGCCCGAGATACCGTCGGCGAGCCCGGAGAAGTTCTCCCAGACCGGCTCGGTGGGCAGCAGGTCGAGGCTGGCGATGATGTCCTTGCTCGGCTTGAACGAGGCACCGACCACCCAGATCACGGGATAGAGGACGACCGCGAGGACGACGAGCGCGCCCACGTGCCAGGCGATCGATCCGAAGCGCCGCCGCTCGTTCGCGGTGGGCAGGGCGGGGCTGGTGGCACTGGTCACTTGGCGGCCTCCTCGTAGTGCACCCACTTCTTCTGCGACCAGAACAGGACCGCCGTCACGAGCGCCACCGCGATCACCAGCGTCCAGGCCATCGCGGAGGCGAAGCCCATCTGGGCCTCCTTGAAGCCCTTCTGGTAGAGGTAACAGGTGTAGACGAGCGTGGCGTCGGCGGGCCCGCACCGGGTGTCGGAGACGACGTAGGCGGAGCCGAACACCTGGAACGCGTGGATGGACTCCAGCAGCACGTTGAAGAACAGCACCGGGGAGATCATCGGCAGCGTGACGTTCCAGAACCTGCGCAGCGGTCCGGCACCGTCCATCTCGGCGGCCTCGTACAGCTCCTGCGGGACCTGCTTGAGGCCGGCCAGGAAGATGACCATGGGCGCGCCGAACTGCCAGATGCTCAGGGCCACCAGGGCGTAGATGACGTAGTCCGGGTTGCCGATCCAGCCGCCCACGTCGAGACCGAAGACCTTCTGCCCACGGTCCACGATCGCGTCGTCCGAGAACAGCGCCCGCCACACGAAGCCGACGGAGACGCTGGCGCCGACGAGCGAGGGCATGTAGAACGCGGCCCGGTACAGGCCCTGTCCGCGCCGCTTCTGCGCGAGCAGCAGCGCGACGCCGAGCGCGAGCAGCAGTTTCAGGGGGGTCGCCACGACGACGTACTTGAGCGTGACCTCGACCGACTTCTGCCAGCGCGGGTCCTGGAACATCGTCGTGAAGTTGTCCAGGCCGATCCACTTGGGCGGCGCGAACAGGTTGTAGCTGGTGAACGCGTAGTACAGCGACGCGATCATCGGTCCCGCCGTGAGCAGCAGGAACCCCGCGATCCACGGCGACATGAAGAGATAGCCGGCGAGAGTCTCGCGGCGCCGCCCGCGCCGCCCGGCGGCGGGGGCGGCGGGCCGCTTCCCGGCCGGGCGCGCGGGCGCTTCCTTGACGAGCGTCATGGTGGTACGTCCCCTCAGCCGGCGAACGCGGCCTTGGCCTCGCCGAACAGTGCCTTGGCGGCGTCGGCCGGCTTGGTCTTGCCCTGGGCGACCTCGCCGCCGATGCGCAGGAACGCGGCCTCGATGACGTCGGCGCCGGACGGGTGCGGGGTGATCTTGCCGAGGACGCCGGCCTCGGCCACCTCTTCCTCGTACGCCTTGACACCCTTGTTGTTGGCGTCGGTGGGCGTGAACGCCTCGTACTGCTCGGTGGTGGCGAGGATGCCGCGGTCGTAGCCCATGATCTTGCCGACCTCGGGGTCGTGGACCATGAAGTCGATGAACTGGGCGACTTCCTTGGGGTGCTCGGTCCCGGAGAAGGCGCTCAGCATCAGCGAGCCGAGGTACTGGCCGGTCTCCTTGCCGTCCGTGGTGGGGATCGGCGCGAGTCCGTAGTCCGACTCGCCCTCGCCCTCGTAGCGGATGGAGAAGTTGTCCCAGGTGAACTCGGATGCCGCGAGGCCCGCCGAGAGCGCGGACTTGGGCTTGACCTGCTCGACCTTCTTCGGGTCGGCGACGAGCCCGGACCGCACGCGCTTGTAGCCGTCCTCCCACCACTGCGTCAGGTCGTCCTCGGTGAAGCCGAGGTCGGTGTCCGTGAAGAAGGCCTTGCCGTTCTGGCGCAGGTAGAGGTCGTAGAGGTACATGATGCTGAAGTAGCCGGTGTCGCCGGCGATCTTCAGCTTGTCCTGGATCGTCTGCAGCGCGTCGAAGTACTCGTCCCAGGTCCAGCCGAACTTCGCCTCCACGCCGGCCTTCTCGAAGGCCTTGAGGTCGATGACGAGCGACATGGTGTTGGCGCCGACGGGGACGGCGATCTGCTTGCCGTCGACCTGACCGTTCGCCAGGACGCCGTTGCGGAAGTTCTCCAGGCTCAGGTTTCCGGCGTCCGCCTGCGACTTGAGATCCAGCAGAACACCGCGCTTGTCGTACTTGCGCAGGAAGCCGACCGCATTCTGGAAAACGTCCGGCGGATTCCCGCCGGAGGCCTGGGTCTGGAACTTCTCCCAGAACGCTTCGTAGTCGGTGAATTCAGGCTTGATCTTGATCTTCGGGAACTTCTTCTCGAAGAGCGCGATCGTCTTCTTGATGGCGATGGTGCGCGGCTCACCGCCCCACCACGCGTAACGGATCGTGACCGTCCCGTCTCCCGAGCCGCTGCCGCCACCACAGGCGGTGGCCGTCGCGCCGATCCCCGCGACGGCCAGCGAGGCCCCCGCCGCTTTGAGGATCGTCCGCCTCTCCACATTCCCACCCTGCTGCATATGAGCCTCCCCGCGACGTTCGCGTCCGCCTCATGAATCGTTTCAAGTAAGCGCTTGCTGGCACAAGTTACGGAGGGCCTACGGGCACGTCAATGATTCGGACAGGAATTCATGTGCGCCGTGACCCGGCACCGGCGGCGGCCACCTCGCCCGCAAGGCCCGGCCCGGCCACAAACGCCCAGGTGGCAGCCCTGCGGCCGACCGGCCGAACATGTCGAAGCCTACCGGGACGGGCGCGGCGGAAGGTCACGGTTGGATGAAGACGACCGGAAGCGGAACGCCGCGGAGACACCGGAAGGGGACCCACCCGGCGACACCCCGCCGCGGACGCGCCACGCCGGCCGCACACGACAAAGCGGCCCGGCTCACGATTCGTGAGCCGGGCCGCTTGATGATCCGGTGGGCGATACTGGGTTCGAACCAGTGACCTCTTCGGTGTGAACGAAGCGCTCTCCCACTGAGCTAATCGCCCGGACGCAGGAAGAACATTACCCCATGTCAGGGGGTGCCCGTGACCAGCGGGGAGCGGTACGCCCGCCCCCCGCCGCGCATCACTGCTCCTCGATCTTCCAGGGCATCACGAGACCGAACTTCCACAGGTAGACACCGGCCAGCGCGGCCACGATCACCAGGCCGACCGAGGTCAGGATGATGTTCCGGCGCCGCACCTTGGGGTCCAGGGCCCGCTGGGCCGCCTCGGTGACCTTGCGCTTGGTCCAGCGCAGCACCAGCTGGGCCCAGACGAACTCGGTCGCCCAGATCGCCATACCGCCGAAGATCACGACCCAGCCCGGCCCTGGCAGCACCAGCATCGCGGCACCGGCCGCCACGACCGCGAGGCCGACCACGAAGACGCCGACCTGCCAGCTGAAGTGCAGCGCCCGGCGCGCCTTGACGAACTCCGGTGCGCGCGATCCGAGCGCTCGCCCGTCCCGGTTCTCGCTCTCGTCCACCGTCACCCCGTGGGCCGCCACCGCGGCCTCGCCAGACTTGTTACTCCCCGTGTTCATACATCCAAACACTACCCGAGCCGAACACATCACCGGAATGGACGCAGGACGCGAACGATCTCTCGGCCGGAAGAGTTACGTAAACACACGCAAAACACTCAGAGGGGTTTACAACGGCACCGTAGGTGGCATGTCGATTTGGCCGACGTGCGAATCCCCGAGCGCACACTGAGCGAAAGGCCCTGGCGCTTATGAACACCACGGTCAGCTGCGAGCTGCACCTGCGCCTCGTTGTGTCGAGCGAGTCCTCCCTGCCTGTCCCCGCAGGCCTGCGGTACGACACGGCCGACCCCTACGCCGTGCACGCCACCTTCCACACCGGAGCCGAGGAAACCGTCGAGTGGGTGTTCGCCCGCGACCTCCTGGCCGAGGGACTTCACCGCCCCACGGGCACCGGCGACGTCCGCGTCTGGCCGTCGCGCAGTCACGGTCAGGGCGTCGTCTGCATCGCCCTGAGCTCGCCGGAGGGGGAGGCCCTGCTCGAGGCCCCGGCAAGGGCTCTGGAGTCCTTCCTGAAGCGCACCGACGCCGCCGTGCCGCCCGGCACGGAACACCGGCACTTCGATCTCGACCAGGAGCTCTCGCACATCCTGGCGGAAAGCTAGGCGAGGCTCGCGAAGCCGCCCGGCGCCGTCGACTCGGGGAGACGGCTCGGGCCCGGACAGCCGCATACGGGCAGCCGCATACGGCTCACACACGACGGCGCCGACACCGCGGGGTCCCGCGGGCGGCGCCGTCCTGCTGTGCGCACGCCGGGCCGGTGGCGGCCGAACGGGTGATCGGGAACGACGGCCGGTCTCCGCGCGTTGCATTCGAAGCCATGTGCGGAGCGGGGAGGTACGGGACGCGCCGGAGCCACTACCATCGGCCAGCATCGGCGGGCGCCCGCCCGACCCCCAGGCCAGGGAGCGAACTGTGCTGATCACCCACGACACCCGGTGCGCGCTCGACACCGTGGTGGACCTGGTGAACTCCGCGCCGGAGGACGACACGACACCGGAGGGGCTGCCGGACGTCGCGGCTCTCGAGGAGTTCGTACGGCAGCACGAGGTCAGCGAGGTCGGGGTGCTCACGGAGTTCGACCTGGCCGCGGTGCGCAAGATCCGCGGCCGGTTCGCGGCGGTCTTCGCCGCTCCGGACGCCCGCGCGGCCGCCACGCTGATCAACGAGCTGATCGCGGCCGCGGGCACCACGCCCCGGCTCACCGACCACGACGGCTACGACTGGCACGTGCACTACTTCGCGCCCGGCGCCTCCGTGGCCGACCACCTGGCCGCCGACTGCGGGATGGCGCTGGCGTTCTTCGTGGTCGCCGGGGAGCAGGAGCGGCTGCGGCGCTGTGAGGCCCCGGAC
Organism: Streptomyces sp. CB02400; assembly: GCF_001905725.1. Classification (GTDB taxonomy): domain Bacteria; phylum Actinomycetota; class Actinomycetes; order Streptomycetales; family Streptomycetaceae; genus Streptomyces; species Streptomyces atrovirens. Next base: position 278,035 of record NZ_LIWB01000006.1, on the reverse strand, counting down.
TGCCGGCACGCCTTCGTCGATCTCTCCCGCAACCGTTCGCGCCGCTACTGCGACAGCCGCACCTGCGGCAACCGTCTGCATGTGGCCGCCTACCGGGCGCGGCGCAAGGAGGCGGCGGGCTGACGCCCACGCGGGCGGAGCGGCTCGATGCCGTGCCGACGCGGTCCCGACGGGTGACGCCGGGTACCGCGGGTACGGCTCACAGCCACAGCAGGTCGTGCAGGGCAGCCGTGAGCAGCAGACACCCGATCACCGCCAGGAAGATCATCAGCGGTGGCTGGGAAAGGGCGAAGAGGCATCCACGCGGCTCGTCCTGCTGCTGCGCGGCATCGCTCTGTGTCGTGTCCAGCATCTCGCGGCGATGATGACGCATCGGGAGCGCCCGACGCGATCAACGCTCACGGAGTGAGTGTTGATCGCCGATTCCGCGATCTACGGTTCGGGTTGTGATCACTTCCGGGCGCTCGCGGACCCACTGTGACGTTTCTGCCGGTCGCGCGCATTCACCCGTGGCGCGCCACCGTCATATGCCGTGCTTCTTGAGGATGGCCTCGATGTCGCTGAAGTCGTCCTCGCCACGGGAGGTGGGGGCGGGAGCGGAAGCGGGACGGGCGGCCGGGCGGGATCCCCGAGCCAGGGAGGGCGCGGAGGCCCCGGGTGCCACCGCCTCGGGCTGTGCCGCGGCCCGCGCGGCCTTGCGCTCCTTACGGGTGCCGCCGCGTCGGCGCTCCACGGTGCGGGTGGTCGCGAACAGCACCCAGGACAGGCCGAGCACTCCGAAGCCGGCCCATGCCGTCGGGCTGAAGGCGGTGTCGGCCAGCCAGTCGACGACGCCGGCCATCACCAGGCCGAGGGGCACGAGCGAGTAGGCGGCGATGCGGGCGGCCGCGAGGAAGCGTTTGCGGTAGGCCGTGACCGCCGCGATGCCCAGGCCTGCCGCGGAGACGGCGGAACAGACGGTCTCGGCAATCATCCGGTCCTCCAGGCAGGTGGGGTCGCTGTGGCGCTTCGTCCCTTCCATCCTGCACCCGCGGGGTCCGGCCGGGCCATGCTCCGGCCGGACATCAGGGACATCTCCGGGTCGGTGATCCTCCGTAGGTGCGAGCACCGGTGTGTTCCTGGCACCCGGCGTTGGTGCTCCCCCGCCAGGGGCTGCCGCCCCCGGGCCCCCGCTTCGGCCCTGAACGGGCCTCGTCCTCAAACGCCGGACGGGCTGGGACGTAGCCGCCGGACGGGCTGGAGAGACACGCCGGACGGGCTGGGACGTAGCACCAGGCGGGCTGGAGAGACGCACCGGACAGACGAAGGACGGCCCTTCGGACGTCCGATTGGGTGGTCCGGGGCCCGGCTGGGAGGTTCGGGGACCGGCTGGGAGACTGTGACCATGAGTGACTCCTCCCCCGCCCGCCCCGCCGCCCCCGTCCTCGACGTCTGGTGCGAGCTGCAGTGTCCGGACTGCCGAAGCGCCCTCGACGACCTCCGTGCCCTGCGGGCCCGCTACGGCGACCGTCTGGAGCTGCGGCTGCGGCACTTCCCGCTGGAGAAGCACAAGCACTCCTTCGCCGCCGCCCAGGCCGCCGAGGAGGCGCTGGAGCAGGGGCGGGGATGGCCGTACGTCGAGGCCGTGCTGGGACGGGTCGAGGAGCTGGACCGCCGGGGAGAGGGCTTCCTCGTCGAGATCGCCCGGGAACTCGGCCTGGACGCCGAGGAGTTCGACACCGCGCTGATCGACGGACGGCACATCCTGATCGTGGACGCGGACCAGGCCGAGGGCAAGGCGATCGGGGTGACGGGCACCCCGACGTACGTCATCGGCGGTGAGCGCCTCGACGGCGGCAAGAGCCAGGAGGGTCTGCGTGAGCGCGTCGAGGAGATCGCGGACCGGCTGCTGGCCGAGCAGGAGGGCTAGGGGCGCCGTTCGGGTCGGGCCGGCTTCAGGCGACGGCGCCTCGCAGCCGCCCCGAGGGGTCTATGGGCCGGCCCCCTCTGGGGAAGTGCATGCCAGGCCCCTCGCTCCCCCGGGAAGATCCGAACGACACTCCCTGACCCCGGGATGCCGCCCACCGTCACAGGAGCGGCTTGTACATCGAGTACTGCGTCGTGCCGTAGCCGAGTGAGTCGTAGAGCCGCTCGGCCGGGGTGTTGCCGGCGAACACGTTGAGGCCGATGGTCCGGTTGCCCGCGGCGACCGCCTGGGCCTCGGCGAGCAGCATGAGCGCGCGTCCGTGCCCCCGGCCGCGGTGGGCGGCGTCGGCCTCGACGTCGAAGACGTAGGCCCGTTCCCCGCGCACCGACAGCCACAGGGTGCCCACGGGCGTGCCCTCGTGTTCGAGGACGCTGAAGAGCATGTCCTCGGTGGCGTGGCCGTCGGGCAGCAGAGCGGCGTGGTCGTTCGCCGCCTTGGCCCGCGCCTCGGCCTCCGGCACCCCGCGCCTGATCCAGTCCCCCGCGTAGTCCTCCTGGCCCTTGGCCGACCAGGGCCCGAACTCGGCCTCGGTCATGGGCCGGGCCACGCTGCCCTCCGGAAGCGCGGGCGGGGTCTCCGCGAGGGCCTTCTCCATGGTCCGGTTGCGCACGACGTAGCCGAGCGCCGTGGCGAGCCCGAGGGCGGCCCGGGCGTCGGCGGGGACCGTCGCCTCGATACGGCGGCACCCCCAGCCGCGCGCCACCTCCTCCGCGGCGAGCGCGGCCACCGTGCCCCGGCCGCGCCGACGGTCCGGCTCCTCGACGCACAGGTTCGTGATCCGGGCGACGGCATCGCCGAAGACGGGATGCGTGCCGAGATGGACCGTCCCGACGGGACGGCTGTTCACGCACACCCGGTAGCGGCGCGAACGCGTGCCGTCGGGGTTCTGCTGAAGCGGCTCGGCCGGCCGCAGGGTGGTGGTCATCAAAGGTGTTCTACCCGTTGCCATGCCCCGGATCAGCCGATTTTCGGTTCCGTCACGGATCGAGGTCGGCCCCGGAGCGCTCGTCGAAGATCCGCATGGCCTTGGCGGTCACCGGGCCGGGGGCGCCGGGCAGTTCACGGTCGTCCACGCGGTGCACGGCCTGGACGTCGCGCAGGGTGGAGGTGAGGAAGATTTCCTCGGCCCGCCCCAGCACGTCCAGCGGCAGGTCGGTCTCCTTGGCACCGGTCCACTCGACGGCGAGGGCGCGGGTGATGCCGGCGAGGCAGCCGGAGGCGAGCGGCGGGGTGTGGAGCTCGCCGTCGAGGACGACGAAGACGTTCGACCCGGTGCCCTCGCAGAGCTGTCCGACGGTGTTGCCGAACAGCGCCTCGGACGCGCCCCGCTCACGGGCGCGGGCGAGGGCGACGACGTTCTCGGCGTACGAGGTGGTCTTCAGGCCGGTGAGCGCGCCGCGTTCGTTGCGGGTCCAGGGGACGGTGACGACGGCGGTGGAGTCGGGGCGGCGGGCGGTCTCCCCGAGCGCGACCACGAGGGTCGGGCCGTGCTCGCCGCGGTCGGAGCCGAGCGGGCCGTGACCGCCGGTGTAGGTGAGGCGCAACCGGCCGAGCGGCATCGGGTTGGCCTCCAGGACGGCGGCGCAGGCGCGGCGGACCTCGTCGAGGTCGGGGTCGGGCAGCCCGAGCCCGCGGGCCGACCGGGTCAGCCGGTCGAGATGCCGGGTGAGCGCGAACGGACGGCCGTCCACGGCCTTCACCGTCTCGAAGATGCCGTCGCCCACGGTCAGTCCGTGGTCGAAGACGGAGACACGGGCGGACTCGGTGTCCTGCAGTCCGCCGTCGAGCCAGATCTTCACCTTTGGGTCCCTTCGCTCACCTCGTACGTTCCCGACGCTACCGCGAGCAGCCGGGATGCCTTCAGTTCGGTCTCCCGCCACTCCCCCTCGGGGTCGGAGCCCCAGGTGATCCCGGCGCCGGTGCCGAACCGCAGGACGGCGTCGCCGCCCGCGGTCCGGTCGATCCAGAAGGTGCGGATGCCCACGGCGAGCACGCCGGTGCCGCGGTCGGCGTCGACCCAGCCGACGCCGCCGCAGTACGGGCCGCGGGGCGCCGTCTCCAGCGCGTCGATGATCCGCAGCGCGCTGGACTTGGGCGCGCCGGTGACGGAGCCGGGCGGGAAGGCGGCACCGAGCAGCTCGGGCCATCCCGCACCGTCCCGCAGCTCACCCCGCACGGTCGACACGAGGTGGACGAGACCCGGGTGCTTCTCGACGGCGCACAGGTCGGGCACGGTCACCGTGCCGGTGTCGCAGACCTGTCCGATGTCGTTGCGGACCAGGTCGACGATCATCACGTTCTCGGCGTAGTCCTTCTCCAGCAGGTCGTCCTCGGTGCGCCCGGTGCCCTTGATCGGCCCGGACTCGACGACCCGGCCCTCCCGCCGCAGGAACAGCTCGGGCGACGCGGTGGCGATCTCCACCCCGTGGCCGGGCAGACGAATCGTTCCGGCGTACGGGGCCGGGTTGTCCCGGGCTAGCAGGGCGGTGAGGGCGTCCACGTCGGCGCCGGACGGCACGGGCGCGGACAGGACGCGGCAGAGGTTCGCCTGGTAGACCTCGCCGGCGGCTATGTGGTCGCGGATACGGCGTACGGCCGTCGTGTACGCGCCCCGGTCGAGCGAGGACGTCCAGTCGCCGGCCGCCGGCCCCCGCCAGGCCCCCGGTACGGGGGCGGGGACCCGCTGTTCCCGGACCTCCCGGAAGCGGGCGCAGGTCAGGCGGCCCTCGAAGTCGGCGGCGACGGCCCAGAACCCCGTGGAATCCAGGGCGGCGGGGTCGTCGGTGACGTCGAGGAGCCCGGTGGCGACGCGGTCGCCGAAGCGGGCGAGAGGTGTCAGGTCCAGCACGTGACGAGTCTATGGCGGGCGCGGTTCCGGTGGCCCGGGTACGTCCGTGAGCAGGCGCAGCGCAGCACGCTGCACAAACGGGTTTTTGTACTGGCCCCGGAATCCGCTAGAGTTCAGTTCGTCGCCGGGAAGCGCAAGCCGACCGAAACGACAGGCGGACGTAGCTCAGTTGGTAGAGCGCAACCTTGCCAAGGTTGAGGTCGCGAGTTCGAGCCTCGTCGTCCGCTCGAAGGAAGAGGGGGCTTCCCGGTCCCCTACACTCCTGGTGGAGTGGCCGAGAGGCGAGGCAACGGCCTGCAAAGCCGTCTACACGGGTTCAAATCCCGTCTCCACCTCCAAGGACGATTAGCTCAGCGGGAGAGCGCTTCCCTGACACGGAAGAGGTCACTGGTTCAATCCCAGTATCGTCCACTTGGATCTCCGGATCCTGGATCTCCGGATCCCCCGCGCGATTAGCTCAGCGGGAGAGCGCTTCCCTGACACGGAAGAGGTCACTGGTTCAATCCCAGTATCGCGCACGCAGTGCCCATGATCCGCTCCATGGAGTGATCGTGGTCCCGAGGACGATTAGCTCAGCGGGAGAGCGCTTCCCTGACACGGAAGAGGTCACTGGTTCAATCCCAGTATCGTCCACACCGCCCGAAGCCCCCGGTCCTCCGACCGGGGGCTTCGTCGTGTCTCCGTGTGTCTCCGTCAGCTGGAGAAGAGCATGTGCCCGAAGCTCTTGTGGCGGTGGTGACCGTGGTGGCCGCCGTGCGGGGCGCCCCAGGCGGGGGCCGGCGCGGCGGGGTAGGCCTGCGGGGCGGCGGGCGGGGCCGGCGGAGCGGGCTGCGACCACTGGGACTCCAGCCGGGTCAGCGACTCCAGCTCGCCGTAGTCGAGGAAGATGCCCCGGCACCCGCTGCACTGCTCGATCTGGACACCGTTGCGGTTGTAGGTGTGCATCGGGGCACGGCACTTCGGACACTGCATGATCGGTTCAACTCCTAGCCGGTCGTTCCTGCTTCGCGTATCGCCAGGACAGACTCTGTCCGGTTGCGGGTCGGTTGCACCCTACTTCGGGAAACTTCGGCTCAACTCGACGGGGCGGGAGGGCAGACCGGGCCCATGCGCGCACAGGCGTCGACCAGTGACCGTTCCACCTCGTCCAGGGGCCGGCCGGCCGCGACGGCCTTGGTGACGGCGCGGGCGGCGGTCTGGGCCGTGAGGGCGCGGGCCGGGGCGTCCAGCGCGGTCCAGGGGTCGCCGTCGGGCGGTACGGCCGGGCCGCCGGCCGTGCGGTAGGCGGTCAGGAAACGGTGCCACTCGTCGGGGGCGAGCAGTCCGCAGGCGTACCAGGCCGCCGGGCGGGCCAGGTCCCACTCCGGTACGCCGGTGCCGAGGTCGTCGACGTCGATGAGCAGCCAGGGGCCGTTGTGCGCGGGGTGGCGTATGAGCTGGCCGAGGTGGAGGTCGCCGTGGCAGAGGGTGGCGGTGTCCGGCATGGGGGCCTCGCCGCGGGCCCAGGGCGGGAGGGTGGCCCAGGCGTGCAGTACGGGGGCGGTGGCGGGGTGGTCGGGGGCGGTGGCGCGGAGGAGGGCGATGGCGTGGGCGGCCTTGGCGGGGCCGCGCATGGGGGGTACGGCGGTGGGGGCGGGGGCCCGGTGAAGTAGGGCGAGGAGGGTGGCCGCGGCTTCCCAGGGGGCGGCGTCCGGGTCGTCCGGGTCCACGGGAGTGCCGTACGGCCAGTGGGTGACGAGTCGTCCGTGCAGTTCGGTGGGTGTGGGGGTGAGTGGGGGGAGGAGGATGCCGGGGAGTCGGGTGGCCACGGTGAGACGGAGGGTCAGCTCGGCGGGGTCGGCGTCGGGGGCGTGGGCCTTGGCGACGGTGCCGGCGTGGCGTACGACGGTGGCGTCTTCGCGGGCGGCGAGGGTGGCGGTGGCGCAGTGGCAGGTGCGGGGGTTTGCGTGGGCCGTTGCCATGACGTGGGCTGTCAGGGCGGGGAGGAGGTCCGTGGTCACGGGGTGAGGGTACGGGGCGGTTGCCGGGGCGTGGCCCTGCGCTTGTGGGTGCCTCGGTGTTGGTTCGGGCCGGGGGTGCGCGCGGCCCGACGCCTTGCGGGTGCCCCGTGTGGGTGTCGGCCGGGGGTGGGGATGCGCGGCCCGGCGCTTGCGGGGTGCCGTCGCGCCCACCCGTGCCGCCCCAGCGGCACGACTGCCCGCGGATCGCGGCGGCATGCGGCCGCCCGCGGGAAGGCGGGGGACGCGGCGTGCGGCTGTCCGCGAGGGATGTGGGGGCGGTCGCCCGTGGAAGGCGGGGCGGTGGCTGCTCGCGGTTGGTGGTGCCACGTGGACCGTGGTGGGTGGAGTCCGGACGCCTACGGTGCGGCGCGGGGATTGCGGTGGGCGGAGGTCGGACGCCTACGGCGGGAAGGGGACGGGGCGGGGGTGGCCGCCCGCAGTGGCTGGCGCGTCCGCGCCCCGCCCCCCTCCAGGAGACGTGATCCGCGCCGGTCCGAGGACGGACACCCCCGACGCGGCCCCGACCCACCCACCGGCCGCAGGCGCTACCCAAGCCCCCACCGAACCGAAAGCTGCGCCGCAGGCGTCCCGCAGGCAAAGCAATGCCGGCGCAGCTCCCCAGCTGCGCCGGCATTTTGCCGTCCGCCGCACCCCCGTCCCCACGGGGTTTCATGGGTGGATGTCCCCGCCCGGACCGCTCTTCCGGGCCTGGGGTCGCTGTTCAGCGCCCCAGCATCTCACCCACGGACGACGCCTGTGTGGCCACTGTCTCCCACCCGTCGAAGACGAGGAGGAGCAGGACCGCCAGAGGAAGGGCCATCAGCGTCGCCACCAGCGGATGGCGACGCCCCTCGCCGCGTTCCCGCGTGCGGATCAGTGTCCGCGGTGCCGTGTACGCCATGGTCCCTCTCCTGGCCGTTTCTGTTGTCGTTGGCAGCGGCGGGCGTCTGACCTCGGGGGACGAGTGCTGCACCCGCCGCTTGACCTCAAATCTAGGCGCCACGTCCTCCCCCGACGTCATGCCCTCGTACCGATTGCCGGGCCTCCCGGAGGATGAGCCCTTCCCCACGGTGTACTCCCCTGGGTGGAGACGGGGTCCTACGCCTCAGGGACATCCCCGAAGGACCGCCCGCTCTGCCCCGCTTTCTCCGAGCCGTCCTCCCGCGGCACCGGCTGTTCCACCAGCGCGAGCACCCGGTTCGCCATGAATCGAGCGGTCCGCACGACCGTGCCGCTCCGGGTGACTTCGCTCACTTCGACGACCCCCCGCCGCACCGCCGTCTCCACCCGGCGCCCCGCCCTGCTCGCCACCACCTCGTACGTACGCGTCGTGTCCCCCGCATCCACGACGATCTCCACACGGTCACCCTTCATGCGATCAATCCCCCTTCGCCGTCGGGTGGTTGGAAGCACCAGCCGCGCGAACCGGGTTTGCCCGCGCACTCCCTGACCACTCTTCAAGTCTCCCACCCACCACTGACAATCCACCGCTCCGAGAGGGCGCGGCCTCTGCGCACGGGCGGCCGTGGAAACGTAAGCTGTGGCACGTCACAGGACCGGGCAGCGGGGATGAACATGGCGATGATGCGCCTGAGGCGCGAGGACCCGCGCGTCGTCGGCTCTTTCAGGCTCCACCGACGACTCGGCGCGGGCGGGATGGGCGTGGTCTACCTGGGCTCCGACAAGAAGGGGCAGCGGGTCGCGCTGAAGGTCATCCGGCCCGACCTGGCCGAGGACCAGGAGTTCCGCTCCCGGTTCGCGCGCGAGGTCTCGGCGGCCCGCCGCATCCGCGGCGGCTGCACGGCCCGGCTGGTGGCCGCGGACCTCGACGCGGACCGTCCCTGGTTCGCCACCCAGTATGTGCCGGGGCCCTCGCTGCACGACAAGGTCGCCGACGAGGGGGCGCTCGGCGCGGCCGACGTCGCCGCCGTCGGCGCGGCCCTCTCCGAAGGGCTGGTCGCCGTGCACGAGGCCGGTGTGGTGCACCGGGACCTCAAGCCGTCCAACATCCTGCTGTCCCCGAAGGGGCCGCGGATCATCGACTTCGGCATCGCGTGGGCGACCGGCGCGTCGACGCTCACGCACGTCGGCACGGCGGTCGGCTCGCCCGGCTTCCTCGCCCCGGAGCAGGTGCGCGGCGCGGCCGTCACCCCGGCCACGGACGTGTTCTCGCTGGGCGCCACGCTCGCGTACGCGTCGATGGGCGACTCGCCCTTCGGGCACGGCAGTTCCGAGGTGATGCTGTACCGCGTGGTGCACGAGGAGGCCCAGTTGCACGGCGTCCCGGACGCCCTGGCCCCCCTCGTCCGCGCGTGTCTGGCGAAGGACCCCGAGGAGCGGCCCAGCACGCTCCAACTGTCGCTGCGGCTCAAGGAGATCGCCGCGCGGGAGGCCCAGGGCCTCGCCGACGTGCGTCCGCCGGCCCCGCGCAGTGCCGAGACGGAGCGGCCCACCGGACGCCTCGCGGACACCTACCCGGAGCGGGCGCAGCGCCGGCAGGGCGGTCAGGGAACCCCGCCACCGCGCGGACGCGGCCCCGCGCCCAAGAACAGCGGTTCGTCCGCCGGGCGGAACAACCGGAGCGTGCCCCCTTCCCGGAACGGCGGCGCGCGCGACAGCTCCCCGCGCGGAGATGCTCCGTCCCGCAAGGGGCCGCGCCCCACGCCGGCCTCCCGGAACACCACCCGGTCCGGTACCGGTACCGGTGCCCGTCGTCCGGGGCCCCGGACGACCGGGACCGGCCTGCGGCCGGCCAATCCGCGACTGCTCAGGCAGCGGCTGTTCGTGTTCGTCGTCGTGACGCTGGTGGTGGCGCTGGGTATCGCGCTGGTGCAGGGCTGCCAGGGCCCCGGGTAAGGACTCGGTACAGGGCTGCCAGGTCCCCGGGGGAGGACTCGGTATGAGGGGGCCAGGCCCCCGGGCAGGGGCTCGGCACAGGGCTGCCGGGACCCGAGCAGGGACCCGACAGCAGCAGCGGTCCGGCCCGCTACTCCCGCGGGCGCCCCGTGGCCACCGCGTAGAAGGCGACCGCCGCGGCGGCTCCCACGTTGAGGGAGTCGACGCCGTGCGACATCGGGATGCGGACCCACTGATCAGCGGCGGCCAGGGCCCGGTCGGAGAGACCGGCCCCTTCCGCGCCCAGCATCAGGGCCACCCGGTCCATCCGGTGCGGTGCCACCTCGTCCAGGGCCCGGGCCTTCTCGCCGGGGGTGAGGGCGAGCAGCTCGAACCCGGCCTCGCGCACCGCCTCCAGGCCTTTGGGCCAGGTGTCCAGGCGGGCGTACGGCACGGAGAAGACCGCGCCCATGGAGACCTTGACGCTGCGGCGGTAGAGGGGGTCGGCGCAGTCCGGGGAGAGCAGGACGGCGTCCATGCCGAGGGCCGCCGCGGAGCGGAAGATCGCGCCGATGTTGGTGTGGTCGTTGACCGACTCCATGACGACGACACGGCGGGCGGTCCGCAGCACGTCCGGCGCCGACGGCAGCGGTGTGCGCTGCATGGAGGCGAGCGCGCCGCGGTGCACGTGGTAGCCGGTGACCTGTTCGGCGAGCGCGGGGTCGACGACGTACACCGGGGCGGTGGCCCGGTCGATGACGTCGCGCATGACGTCGACCCACTTCGCGGACAGCAGCATCGACCGCATCGCGTAGCCCGCTTCCCCGGCGCGCCTGATGACCTTCTCGCCCTCGGCGATGAACAGGCCCTCGGCGGGTTCGCGGCGGCGGCGCAGTTCGACGTCGGTCAGGCCGGTGTAGTCGTGCAGCCGCGGGTCGGCGGGGTCGTCGACGGTGATGAGTTCGGCCATGTCACGCCGTCCCGCGCGGGCCCACGCCGACGACCTCGCCGATGACGATGACGGCCGGCGGCTTGACCTCCTGGGCGACGACCGTCTCGGCGACCGTGGCGAGGGTGGCGTCGACCCGGCGCTGGGCGGCCGTGGTGCCCTCCTGGACGAGGGCGACCGGGGTGTCGGGGGACTTGCCGCCCGCCACCAGGGTCTCGGCGATCCGGCCGATCTTGTCGACGCCCATGAGGACGACGAGGGTGCCGGTCAGCTTCGCCAGGGACGGCCAGTCGACCAGGGAGCGCTCGTCGTCGGGGGCGACATGGCCGCTGACCACGGTGAACTCGTGGGCCACGCCCCGGTGGGTGACGGGGATGCCGGCCGCGCCCGGGACCGAGATGGAGCTGGAGATGCCGGGGACGACGGTGCAGGGGATGCCCGCTTCGGCGAGCGCCTGGAGTTCCTCCATGCCGCGGCCGAAGACGTACGGGTCGCCGCCCTTGAGCCGGACCACGGACCTGCCCTGCTTCGCGTGCTCGATCAGCGCGTTGTTGATGGCCTCCTGGGCCATGAAACGGCCGTAGGGGATCTTCGCCGCGTCGATCACCTCGACGTGCGGCGGGAGTTCGGCGAGCAGGTCGCGGGGGCCGAGCCGGTCGGCGATGACGACGTCGGCCTCGGCGAGCAGGCGGCGGCCGCGCACGGTGATCAGGTCCGGGTCGCCGGGGCCGCCGCCGACGAGGGCGACGCCCGGGGTGCGGGTGCGGTGGTGCGGGGCGACGAGGGTGCCGTCGCGCAGGCCCTCGACCACGGCGTCGCGGATGGCGGCGGTGTGGCGGGGGTCGCGGCCGCGTGCCTTCGTCGTGAGGACGGCCACGGTGACGCCCTCGCTGGAGCCCGTGGCGGGGGTCCACGCCGTGGCCGCGTCGGCGTCGTCCGAGCGGACGCACCAGACGCGGTGTGCTTCCGCCTCGGCGGAGGCGCGGGTGTTCGCGTCGGTGTCGCTGGTGGCGATGAGGGCGTACCAGGCCTGCGCGAGGTCGCCCTCGGCGTAGGGGCGGCGGTGCCAGGTGATCTCGCCGGCGTCCGCCATGGCCTCCACGGAGGGGGTGGCCTCGGGGGACACGAGGTGGATGTCGGCGCCGGCGGCGATCAGGGCGGGGAGGCGGCGTTGGGCGACCTGGCCGCCGCCGAGTACGACGATCCGGCGGCCGGTGAGGCGGAGGCCTACGGGGTAGGCGGGGTGTTCGGCCATCAGGTGAGGCTCCTCGGACAAGCGGTGGGTCAGCGGGCACGCTGCGGCTTCGGAGCGAGCCTGACGTGGGGATTTTATGCGCGCGTCCGGTGGGGGCCGGGGTGGGCGGGGTGATTTCCCCAACCCGCCCCTTCCCGAAACCGGGGGCGCTGCCCCCGGCCCCCGCACGTGCGGGTGGGTGGACGGCTGTGCCCACCCGTTCCGCCTGGAGGTACCACCCAGGCCCTTAAGGTACTGGGGGAGGAACGACTGCCCACAGCCACCCAGGCTACTTTTCGGTCACTCCTGCCGAATCGAATGTCGCGACCTCGTGCATGGCCCGTGCCGTGCTCTGGACCAGGGGGAGGGCCAGGAGGGCGCCCGTGCCTTCGCCGAGGCGGAGGTCGAGGTCGACCAGGGGGCGCAGGCCCAGTTTGTTGAGGGCGGCGACGTGGCCGGGCTCGGCGCTGCGGTGGCCCGCGATGCAGGCGGCCAGGACCTCGGGGGCGATGGCCCGCGCCACCAGGGCGGCGGCACCGGCGCTGACGCCGTCCAGGATCACCGGCGTACGCAGCGACGCGCCGCCGAGGAGCAGGCCGACCATGGCGGCGTGCTCGAAGCCGCCGACGGCGGCGAGGACGCCGACGGGGTCGGCCGGGTCCGGCTGGTGGAGTTCCAGGGCGCGGCGGACGACCTCGGTCTTGCGGGCGAGGGTCTCGTCGTTGATGCCGGTACCCCGGCCGGTGACCTCCGCCGGGTCGGCGCCGGTGAAGACGGAGATGAGGGCGGCGGACGCGGTGGTGTTCGCGATGCCCATCTCGCCGGTGAGGAGGGCCTTGTTGCCGGCCGCGACCAGGTCGCGGGCGGTCTCGATGCCGACCTCGATGGCCTTCTTGGCCTCCTCGCGGGTCATCGCGGGCCCGGTGGTCATGTCGGACGTACCGGCGCGGATCTTGCGCGGCAGCAGACCGGGGGTGGCCGGGAGGTCGGAGGAGACGCCCACGTCGACGACGCAGACCTCCGCGCCGACCTGGGCGGCGAAGGCGTTGCAGACCGCTCCCCCGCCGAGGAAGTTGGCCACCATCTGGGCGGTGACCTCCTGCGGCCAGGGGGTGACGCCCTGGGCGTGCACCCCGTGGTCGCCGGCGAAGATCGCGACGGCCGCGGGCTCCGGGACGGGCGGCGGGCACTGGCGGGACAGGCCGGAGAGCTGGGCGGAGATGATCTCCAGCATGCCGAGCGCCCCGGCCGGCTTGGTCATGCGCTTCTGTCGCTCCCACGCCTCGCCGAGCGCCTTGGCGTCCAGCGGGCGGATCTGTGCGACGGTCTCGGCGAGCAGGTCGTGGGGGTCCTCTCCGGGCAGGGCGCGACGGCCGTACGTCTCCTCGTGCACGACCCAGGACAGCGGGCGGCGCTTGGACCAGCCGGCCTGCATCAGCTCGGGCTCGTCCGGGAACTCGTCGACGTAGCCCACGCACAGGTAGGCGACGACCTCGAGGTGCTCGGGAAGCCCCAGCGCGCGAACCATCTCGCGCTCGTCGAAGAAGCTGACCCAGCCGACGCCGAGGCCCTCGGCGCGGGCGGCGAGCCAGAGGTTCTCGACGGCGAGCGCGGAGGAGTACGGCGCCATCTGGGGCTGGGTGTGGCGGCCGAGGGTGTGCCGGCCGCCGCGGGTCGGGTCGGCGGTGACGACGATGTTCACGGGCGTGTCGAGGATGGCCTCGATCTTCAGTTCCTTGAACTGCTTCGCCCGGCCCTTGGGGAGGGACTTGGCGTAGGCGTCGCGCTGGCGCGTGGCCAGTTCGTGCATGCTGCGCCGGGTGTCGGCGGAGCGGATGACGACGAAGTCCCAGGGCTGCGAGTGGCCGACGGAGGGCGCGGTGTGGGCGGCCTCCAGGACGCGGAGCAGCACCTCGTGCGGGATGGGGTCGCTGCGGAAGCCGTTGCGGATGTCCCGGCGTTCGCGCATGACCTTCAGTACGGCCTCGCGCTCGGCGTCGTCGTAGCCGGGGGCGGCCGGACCTGTGGGCCGCGCGGCTTCCGCGTCCACGCCGGCGCCCTGGGTGTCGAGGTCGTCCGGGTTCTGCGCGGGTTCGGCGTCCGCCTCGCGGGGTTCCCCGGCGGGGACGGCCACGCCCTGGGGCGGGGTTGGCGCGAGGTGCGGGGTGGTGGGCACGGTGCCGTCCACGGGGACGAACTCGCCCACGGGCCGGTCCGGCTCGGGCTCCGGGGGAACGGTGCCGGTCAGAGGGGTGGTGGGGGTCCGCTGGGGGCCCTGGACCGCGCCCGTGTCGATCACGGGGGTGGCGCCGGCAGCACGGGGTGCCTCTGGGGCAGCGGCGGCCGGGGCCTCGGGCGTGGGGGCCTCCGCGAGGGCTTCGTCGCCCACCGTTCCGGAAGCGGCTTCGGCAGCGGTGTCCTCCGCTTCCGCAGTGGGAGGTACGGCGGTGTCGGCGCCCGGCGCGGGAACGTCCGGGGAAGCTTCGGAAACCCCGACATGCTCCGGAACGAGAGCCTCCGCACCCGGCACCGGAACGGCCTGGTCAGCCTCGGCCCCCTCGACGGCCTGCACCTCGGCAGCGTCGGCACCTGGTGCCTGGACGGCCTGGTCAGCCTCAGCCACCTCGGCAACCTGCGCCGCAGCAGCACCGGCAGCCTGCGCCTGAACGGCCTGAGAAACCTCAGCCACCTCACCAGCCTGCGGCACAGCGGCATCGGCACCCGGCACCTGAACGGCCTGAGAAACCTCAGCCACCTCACCAGCCTGCGCCGCGACAGCCTCGACACCCGGCGTCTGACCGGCCTGAGACGCCCCGGCCCCCTGCGCGGCGGCCTCCGGTCCGGGCTGCTGAACAGCCTGCGGCGCCCCAGCCTCCTGGGCGTGGTCCGGTGCGGTGGCCACCGCACCTGGGGCCTGGGCGTCCTGCGGCACCTCGGCCCCCTGCGCGGGCACGGCGGCCTCCGTGACCGCCGCCCCGCCGGCCTGTGATGCCACGGGGTCGAGACCCGGTACCTGAGCCCCGTGGGAAGCGTCCGCCCCCGGGACGTGCCCGGAAACGGCAGCCTGCGGTGCCTCGGCGACCTGAGCGGGATCCGGCACGGCGACCGGTACCTGGGCGTCCTGCGGCACCTCGGCCCCCTGCGCGGGCACGGCGGCCTCCGTGACCGCCGCCCCGCCGGCCTGTGATGCCACGGGGTCGAGACCCGGTACCTGAGCCCCGTGGGAAGCGTCCGCCCCCGGGGCGTGCCCGGAAACGGCAGCCTGCGGTGCCTCGGCGACCTGAGCGGGATCCGGCACGGCGACCGGTGCCTGACCGGTCTGCGGCACCTCGGCCGCCAGGGCGTGTTCCGGTGCCGGGGGCTCGGTGCCCGGCACCTCGGCGGCCGGGGGCTCCTCCGGTTCCGGAGCAGCGGGCTCGGGTGCGGGTGCCTGGGCCGCCTCGGCCCCCTGCGCGGGCTCGGCGGCGGACGTGCCGGACGGGCCGTGCTCCGCGGCCGGAACCGGGACGGGCCCCTGTTCCCCGCCCTCGGCCGAGGCGCTCACCGCGACGGCGGCAACCGCACCCCCGGTGTCCTGCTGCACCGCCCCCGCCTCCGCGGCGACGCGGGTCACGACCGCCTGGGCCGCGTCCATCGGCTCCGGAGCCGAAACCGGAACAACCGTTTCCGCGGCCACCGCCCCCGCGCCCGCCGTGGGCTGCGCGCCCCAGGGCGCCGCGGCCTGCGGTACCGCCGCCTCGCGCGCGTGCGGAATGTCGAGGTACTCGGGGCCGAGGGACGGCGGGCCGGCCTGGCGGGCCGGCACGTCGGCGGGGCCGCGGTCGGCGAGGGAGCGCACCGGGCCGGCGTTGACGTTGGGAATGGGCGGGCCGAGGTGCAGCGGACGGCGCGGCGCGGGCGGCGCCGGCTGCGGCGGCTCGGGGAGCCGGACGCCGCCGAGGTCGACCGAGCCGCTGTCGCGGCCGGCCATCTCGTGCGGGCCCGGCTGGTGCACGGTCTCGACGACCGGCTCGGGCGCGGGCGGGGCGATCTCGTTGCCCCAGGCGCTCTGGGCGCCGGGCAGCAGCAGGTCTTCTTCCTCGGCGGGACTGTCGGAGAGGTAGGTGTACGCGTCGGGCGCGGGGACGCCCGGCTGCTCCACCATGCCTGCGTTCTCCGGCAGTCCCTCGCCCGGGACCTGGCCGGTGTCGGTCATGCGTACCCCTCGCCCATCGGTTAGTGCTCCTACGACCAGCTCACCCGGAACGGCGCACCGACCGCCCCACACTGAAGAACGAGCGTGCGTCCCCAGCGGCACGAACGGCGCGTCCGAAAAAGGCGACAAAGCCCTTCACCGTCATTCTCGCGGCCGTACGGCCGTCGCGTCAGCTTGATCGGCGACGGTTCCGCTGTGGACTGCGCCACGTTGCGCGTCCTCCGGTTCCTGCCGTACCACGACCCACCCCAAAACGGGCGCGTTTTCCGGACATTGGCCGGCGAAGCGCCGGGTGTCCGGGTGCGGTACAACGATCGGCCAGCCTACCCCGCGTGGTCGGACAATCCGATCACGGGGACGGCGATCGGATCAGTTGCCGCGCGCGGGCAGCACCCCGCTGAGCAGGAACGCGACGCTCCGCTCCTTCTCCGTCCAGGCCCTGGTGTCGAGTTCGACGGACTGGAGCAGGGCGCACTCCACCTGGTAGCCGTGTTCCGCGAGGTTCCGGCCGATGAGTTCGGCCCCGTCGCGGGTGGCGGCGTGCGTGACGATGCGCTGCGGACGGCGGTCGGCGACCGCGGAGACGACGGCCGCTCCCCCGCCGCCGACCCGGACGACGTCCGGCTCGGGGAGGTTCTCCAGGACGTGCGGGGCGGTGCCGTGGACGATCTGGAGCTGGACCCCGTACCGGCGGGCGGTGGACTCGGTGCGGGTGCAGGCGCGCGGGTCGCTGTCGACGGCGATGACGGCGGCGCCCGCGCGGGCGGCCTCGGTGGCGAAGGCGCCGCTTCCGCAGCCGATGTCCCAGACGAGGTCGCCGGTCCGCGGTCCGAGCCGGGCGAGTTGGGAGACGCGCAGCGGTTCCCGCTCGCCCTCGCCGAGGTCGCCGCCGTACTCCTCGGCCGGCAGCGACCAGCCGCGCGGGCCGGCGGAGGGGTCGCGTCCGGCGAGCCAGCCGCCGGACTCACCGGCACCGGCCCGGCCGCCGACGACGATGACGACATTGGGGTCGCGCCAGGTGTGGTCGGCGGCCTTGTCGGAGGTGACCACGCTGACCCGCTCGCGCTCGGTGCCGAGCTCCTCGCAGATCACGAAGGTGCGGTGGACGCCCTCCATGAGCAGGCCCAGTTCGGCGGGTCCGGCACCGGGTGAGGTGAGAACCGCCACCTTGGTGTGGGCCCGGCATACATTCACCGCGCGTCGCAGGGTGCGCGGGTGTGCGACGACCACGTGGGCGTCGTCCCAGGGCATTCCGGCGCGGGCGAAGGCGGCGGCGACGGAGGAGACGCCGGGGACCACCTCGACCTCGAGGCCGAACTCGGGTGCGCGCAGGGTCCGTACGACGCCGAAGAAGCCGGGGTCGCCGTCGGCGAGGACGACCGCGGTGCCGCGGTGGGCGGCGATGCGGCGGGCGGCGAGGGCTACGGAGCCGAGCCGGACGCGCTCGGCGCCGGGGGGCACCTCGGGGAGTGCCAGATGGTGGGCGGCGCCGGCCACCAGTGTGGCGGCGCCCAGCGCGGCGCGGGCCGCGGCGGTCAGCGGCGAACCGTCCCAGCCGATCACCGTGACCCGGTCGGCCATCGTCGTCAGTCTCCTGGGGTCTGCGCAGGTCGTCGTCGGCTGTCCCGCCACGGGGCGGGCTCCGTGAGACTACCTGGTGCGACCGGGGACCGCGCCGCCGGTGCCTCGTGCGAAGGTCAGTTCCAGTCCGTGTACGGGGTGAATCCGCCCGTGTCGGCCAGTTGTCCGTCCGCGCCCTCGATGTCCTCGGGCAGCAGGCTCCATACGATGAAGTCGGTGCGTACGTCGCTCCAGCCTCCGCCCTCGGTGCGGACGTGGGCTATGCAGGCGCCTCTCAGCACGCCCTCGCTGATGCAGCCGATCTTCTGGGCCACCTGCTGCGAGGCGGTGTTGTCGGCGGCGGTGCGCAGTTCGACGCGTTCGAACTTCTGGTCGCCGAAGAGCCACTGGGCGGTGGCGAGCGCGGCCTCGGAGGCGTAGCCCTCGCCGCGCGCCCAGGGGGCGACGATGTAGGACATCTCGGTGGACCGTACGTGCCAGTTGGTCCTGGTGAGCCGGATGACGCCGACCAGGCGCTGGGTGAGGAACTCGGCGACGGCGAGGTCGAGTCCGTTGCCGGCCGCGCGTTCGGCGGGGGCGTGCCCGGTGATCCAGGTGCGGGCGTCCTGTTCGGTGAAGGGCCGGGGGACGTCGGTCCAGGCGGCGACCTGTTCGTCGTTCATCATCTCGGCGAGGGCGGGGACGTCGTCCGTGTCGAGGGGACGCAGCACCAACCGCTCCGTGCTGATGGAGATGTTGGGGAAGGTGCTCGTCATGCGCCGCTCCGTAACCTGAGAGACCGTCGGGTGCTGCTGAACTGCCCAGCATGCAGCATGAAGGCACCGAACCGCACCACGGGGTCCTCCCCCACTGCCTGAACGGCGTGGGGGCACCCCCGCCTTGTAGCGGAGTGGACCCCGTGAGTGGCGCGGGACCGGATCAGAAGGAGGCGAGGACGGAACCGGCGTACTTGTCCTCGATGAACTTCTTCACCTCGGGGGAGGTGAGGAGGTCGGCGAGCTTCTTCACGCGCGGGTCGTCCTCCTGGCCCTCCTTGACGGCGAGGAGGTTGTTGTTCGGGTTGCCCTCGGCGGCCTCCAGGACGAGGGCGTCCTCAGCGGGCTTGAGGTCGGCCTCGATGGCGTAGTTGCCGTTGACGACCGCCGCGTCGACGTCCTCCAGGGAGCGGGGCGTCTGGGCCGCCTCCAGCTCCTTGAACGTGAGGTTCTTCGGGTTCTTTGTGATGTCCGCGGGGGTCGCCGCGGTGCCGACGCCGTCCTTGAGGGTGATCAGGTCGTTGGCGGCGAGCAGCTGCAGGGCGCGGCCCTCGTTGACGGTGTCGTTGGGGATCGCGATGGTGGCACCGCTCTTCAGCGCGTCGGCCTTGTCGACCTTGTTGGAGTAGAGGCCGAGCGGTTCCAGGTGCACGTCGACGACGGACACGATGTGGGTGCCGTTCTTCTTGTTGAAGTCGTCGAGGTACGGCTGGGTCTGGAAGAAGTTGGCGCCGACGGAGCCGTCCTCGGTCGCCGTGTTCGGGGTGACGTAGTCGGTGAACTCCTTGACCTCGAGGTCGAGGCCGGCCTTCTCGGCGAGGTTGTCCTTGACGAAGGTCAGGATCTCGGCGTGCGGCACGGGGCTCGCGGCGACGATCAGCGGGCCGGAGGTGTCGGAGGCGGCGTCCTTGTCCGAGCCGCAGGCGGTGAGCCCGAGGGTGAGGGCTCCGACGGCGAGGACGGCGGTGGTGATCTTGGCGGTGTTACGCACGAAAAGTGCCTTTCCTTGGGTGGTGCGGCCCCTTGGACCAAGGGGTGCCGGCGCGAAGCGCCGTCGTTGAGGGGTGGTGGCCGGGCGACGGGTGGGCGTGACGGGGAGTCTGGGGGGCGCTTACGCGACCTTGCTGATGTCGGCCGCGGCGGGCTCCTTGGCCTTGAGGAGGCGGAGCCTGGGCGAGGGGCCGGAGCGGCCGCCGCGGCGGTGCAGGGTGCGGGCCGCGTAGTCGCCGGCGAACTGGATGACCGAGATGACCACGGCGAGGATCGCGACGGTGATCCACATCAGTTCGCTGTCGAAGCGCTGGTAGCCGTAGCGGACGGCGAAGTCGCCGAGCCCGCCGCCGCCCACGGCGCCGGCCATGGCCGAGTATCCGATGAGGGCGATGACCGTGGTGGTGGTGCTGGCGATCAGCGAGGGCAGCGACTCGGGGACGAGGACCTTGCGGACGATCGTCCAGGTGTTGCCGCCCATGGCCTGCACGGCCTCGACGAGCCCGTGGTCCACTTCGCGCACGGCCGTCTCCACCAGGCGGGCGAAGAACGGGATGCCGCTGATGGCGAGCGGCACGATCGCGGCCTCGCTGCCGATGGACGTGCCGGTGACCCAGCGGGTGAAGCTGGTCAGGGCGACCATGAGGATGATGAACGGCATCGAGCGGCCGATGTTCACGATCTGCCCGATGACCTTGTTCACCAGGGTGTTCTGCAGCAGTCCGCCCTTGTCGGTGAGGACGAGCAGGATGCCGAGCGGAAGGCCGCCGGCGACGGCGATCAGGGTGGACCAGCCGACCATGATCAGCGTCTCGGTACACGCCTGTTCGAGCAGCGGCTGCATCTGGGTCCAGGTCACTTGGCCCCCTCCTTCACCAGCGCGGGCTGTTCCCGGTTCACGACGTCGATCTGGAGGCCCTGTTCGCGCAGGAAGCCGACGGGGACGACGTTGTCCTCGTAGCGGCCGGGCAGTTCGATGCGCATCCGGCCGACCTGGAGGCCGCCGACGGTGTCGATGGCGGCGCCGAGGATCGATATGTCGATGTTGTAGGTACGCGAGAGCTGGGAGATGACCGGCTGGGTCGCGCTCTCGCCGTGGAAGGTGACGTCGAGGACGGTGCGGTCGTCGCCGGAGGCCTCGCCGCCCACCGGGAACAGCGCGGAGGCCAGTTCGGAGCCGGGGGTGGCGAGGAGTTCGGTGACCGTGCCGGACTCGACGACGCGGCCGTTCTCCATGAGGGCGGCCGAGTCGCAGACCGACTTCACGACGTCCATCTCGTGGGTGATGAGCAGGACGGTGAGGCCGAGCTGCCGGTTGAGGTCGCGCAGGAGCTGCAGGATCGAGCGGGTGGTCTCCGGGTCGAGGGCGCTGGTGGCCTCGTCGGAGAGCAGCACCTTGGGGTCGCCGGCGAGGGCGCGGGCGATGCCGACGCGCTGCTTCTGGCCGCCGGAGAGCTGGGCGGGGTAGGCCTTGGCCTTGTCGGCGAGACCGACCAGGTCGAGCAGTTCCAGCGCCTTGCGGGAACGTTCCTTCCCCGACTTCCCGAGGATCTCCAGGGGCAGTTCGACGTTGTCCTGCACGGTGCGCGAGGAGAGCAGGTTGAAGTGCTGGAAGACCATGCCGATACGGCTGCGCGCCTGCCGCAGTTCCCTGCCGGCCCGGGGGCCGCGGCCGGCGAGCGCGGTGAGGTCCTGGCCGGCCACGGTCACGGTGCCCGAGGTGGGGCGTTCCAGCAGGTTGACGCAGCGGATGAGGGAGGACTTGCCGGCGCCGGACTGGCCGATGACGCCGTAGACCTCGCCTTCGCGGACGTGCAGGTCGACGCCGTCGAGGGCGGTGACCTCGCGGCCGCGTGAGCGGTAGACCTTGGTGAGGCCCGAGGTGGTGATCACGTGGGTATCCGTCACTGTCGAGTGCGCGGCGCGTCGTGGGCGCCGGGCACGAGGCATTCAGGGTCGAAAGCAGCCGGGCGGCACGGATCTCGGTGGGGTGCGGCGGTGGGGACCGTGGAGAAACGTGCGCGCGGGGGCGTGGCTCAGTCGCACATGCGGGGCATGCGGGCGGACATGAGCGGGCTCTCGCTTCGGGGCGCGAGGCTCGGATGGTGCAGGGGCCCTCTGTCAGGCGCACATTCGGCGACACATACACCGAGCACCGGGCGTCGTGGGCGCCTCGGTCGCAGGGATGCGGTCGCTCGTCGTGGTCATGCGATCAGTAAAGCAGACGTTTGCTCCTGACCGGACATGGCTGTCCGTATTCTGGACAGCCATGGACAGCGGTGCGCGCACGTCAGGGACGTACGGAGATCTCCACTCCCCCGTCCGTGACCAGTGCGGACAGGGCCGAGAGGTCCTCGACGACGAGGTCGGCGGTCAGCTCGTGGGCCCGGTGGGTTGTGGCCAAGGCCACGGTGGTCATGCCGGCGGCGCGGCCGGCCTGGAGTCCGGCGGGGGCGTCCTCGAAGACGACGCAGTGCGCGGGGTCGACGCCGAGGGTGCGGGCGGCGAGGAGGTAGGGCTCGGGGTCGGGCTTGCCGCGGGTGATGTCGTCGGCGGCGACCAGGGTCTTGGGCAGGATGCCGACGGCCTCCAGGCGGGCCTCGGCCAGGCGCCGGGTGGCGGAGGTGACGACGGCCCAGCGCTCGGCGGGCAGCACGGCGAGGAAGT
This sequence comes from Streptomyces sp. CB02400, assembly GCF_001905725.1. GTDB lineage: Bacteria > Actinomycetota > Actinomycetes > Streptomycetales > Streptomycetaceae > Streptomyces > Streptomyces atrovirens. Next base: position 256,015 of record NZ_LIWB01000006.1, on the reverse strand, counting down.
CCCTGGTTCCCGGCAGCAGTTCCACACCGCCGTTGGGTACGTCCTCGACCTCCAGGTCCTCGATCCGCGCGACGGCCTCCGGCACGACATGGGCGGGCAGCAGATCGGCGGCTATCTCCGCGGCCGGCCGCCCGTGCAGCTCGACGCGCCCGAACTCCTCGGCCGTGATCCCGTACTCGACGGCCCACCGCGTCCAGCAGCGGTTCACGGAGGCGAGGGAGGAGACGAGGGTTCCGTCGTTGTCGAACAGCAGGGCCTGCGCATGGATGGTCATGCCATCGACCTTACGGGCCCGCCGGACCTTGCCGGACTCCCCGGCCGTGGCGACCATCACGGCATGAGACCCGAGGTGAGCGCCTTCGTGGCGGACGGACCGCTGCCCGACGAGGAGGCCGGGGAGGACGAGATCGACCGCAGGGCGCGGCAGCTCGAAGCGATGTCGCGCCCGCTGAGCCTCGCCGAGGCAAAGGCCCTGGCCGGCTGCTTCGGACCGGACGACTGCTACGGGCTCGCCTGGACGATGACCCACCTGATCGAGACCGCCCCGGGCCCGGTGTACACGCCAGAACCGGCACCCGAAGCGGGCGCGCACGCGCGGATCCGCGGGTGGGCGGTCGCCGCCGGACTGGTCACGGAGGGGGCCGGGTCCGGCGCTTCCGGGGGCGAGGACACCGGGGGTTTTCCGGCGTAATAGGGTCACTGCCATGCTTGATGTCCTGACGGTGGTGACCGGTGTCGCCGCGTTGTTGCTCGGCGCCTGGTGCGGATGGGCCGCCTACCGTGACCAGCCGACGAAGGACTGGCACTTCATCGGGATGGCCGTGGTCACGCTGCTGGCGCTGGCGCAGCTGGTCGTCGGGATCGTGCAACTGGCCCGGGGCGAGAAGCCGGAGCAGGGCACGACGATCTTCGTGGCGTATCTGCTCGGCGCGTTCGCGTGCGTCCCGGCGGCCGGCTTCATGTCGCTGGGCGAGCGCTCCCGCTGGGGTTCGCTGACGGTCGCCGCGAGCGGTGTCGTGCTGGCCGTGCTCGAGGTGCGGCTCTATGACATCTGGGGAGGCTGAGATGGCCGCGACGCAGGAGAAGCCGGCCAGGACGCGGCTGATCGGCGGTCCCGGACTGCTGCTGGTGTGGCTGTACGGGGTGATGGTCGTCGGCGCGGTGTCGCGCTCCGTGTACCAGATCGCCACCGAGTTCGACCGGGCGCCGCTCGCCTACGCGCTGTCGGCGGCGGCCGGCGTGGTCTACGGCTTCATCACCTACACCCTGGTGCGCGGCGGGGAGACGGCCCGCAGGGCGGCGCTGGTGTGCTGCGCCGCCGAGCTCGTGGGCGTACTGACCGTGGGGACCTGGACACTGGTGGAACCGTCCGCGTTCTCCGACGCCACCGTGTGGTCGGACTACGGGATGGGCTACCTCTTCATCCCGGTGCTGCTGCCCCTCACCGCCCTGTACTGGCTGCGCAAGGCGCGGCCGGAGCAGCAGCGGCCCGCGTCCTGATCAGGCGGTCGTCGCGTAGGCCTGCGCCTGCTTCTCCAGGACGATCATCGGTACGCCGTCGGCGCCCTGGGAGGTGCCCACCCGCTGGTAGCCGACCTTGCTGTACAGCCGCAGGCTGCTCTCGCTGCGGTGCCCGGCGTGCAGGCGGAAGGTCCTGGCGCCGCGCTCGTCGGCCAGGGCGGACTCCGCGGCCCGGAGGAGACGCGCGCCGATGCCGTGTCCCTGGAGGCGGGGGTGGACGCAGAGCTTGCCGATCGCGGCGGCGCCCTCCTCGGTGATCCTGCCGCGCACCGAGCCGACGATCTCGTCGCCGAGGCGGGCGACGAAGACACAGTCGGCGGCGACCTCCTCGCGGACCGAGTCGAGGGTCTGGACGAGCGGGTCGATGCGGTAGTTGCCGTAGAGCGCCGCCTCGCTCTGGAAGCACAGGTACTGCAACCTGAAGATCTGCTCCGCGTCCTGCTCGGCCGCCGCAGAGATGGTCACGCTCATGCCCATGTGCGCATGCCTCCCGCTCACCTGATCACCTGTCGTCCCCCACTCCTATCCCCGTCCTCAGCGCGCCGCAACCTCCCGTGTGAGCAAACGACGCAGACATCCCAGGCATCTGGAACGTTCCGGGCCGAGATTGCCCTGTGAGATACCCAACTCCCCCGCGATCTCCCGGTATGTCGGGTCGCGCGGGGACAGCAGCGCCTCCATCAGCTCCGGGCAGCGGCCGGGCAGCCGTCGTACGGCGTCCCGCAGGGCACGGCGGCGGGCGGCGGCGAGTGCGAGACCCTCGGGGCCGTGGTGGCCGGTGTCGGCGGGGTCGCCGGTCAGCGCCGTCTCCCGGCGGGCGGCGCGGCGGGTGCGGCGGGCCTCCGTACGGACGGCCCGGCGGAGCCAGCCCGGAGGGTCGGACGGCGGACCGCAGGTGTCGAGACGCTCCAGGAGGCGCAGCCACACCGCCTGTTCCAGGTCGCCCGGTTCGGTCCCGGAGCCGAGCGCCTCGGCGGCGGCCTCCGCGGTGAGCAGCGGACGCAGGGAGACGACCAGCTCGTACGCCATGACCGGCTCGTGTGTCATACGCGCAACGACTCGGCCGCTCCGGGCAGGGTTGCCCGGAGCGGCCCGAAATCCCCTCTACCGGGGCAAAGCAGGTCAGTCGTTGACGAAGTCCTCGCGGGCCAGCAGTCCGGTGTCCGGGTTGTCGGTGAAGACGCCGTCGATGCCGGTGGCGAAGTACGTCCGGTAGGCGCCGAAGACGTCGCCGTAGGCGTCGGGGTCGGTGCCCTCGCGGAAGTCGGCGGGCAGGAAGGGGTTCTCGTTGCGCAAGGTGTAGGGGTGCAGGATCAGTCCCGCACGGTGGGCGTCCCGCACCAGCGTGGTCGGCTCGGTGAGCCGGCCGGCCGCGTCGCGCGGGATGACCAGGTCGAGGGTGGGGCCGATGCCCTGGGCGTAGGAGGCGATCTCCTTCAGGCCCTCGGGGGTGATGAGGTCGGCGACGGTGCGCGGGTCGCCGGACTCGACGAAGTCCCAGGGGCGGCTGTTCGCACCGGACAGCAGGACCACGAGCGGGTTGTCCACGAGCCGGCGCAGCCGCTGGATGCTCGTCGGCTCGAACGACTGGAGGATGACCGGCGAGTTCCGGCGGTCCTTGCCGTGCCTGCGCAGCAGCTTCGCGACCCGCTCCTCCAGGCCGAGGCCGAGGCCGCGGAAGTAGGTGGGGTGCTTGGTCTCGGGGTAGATCCAGACCTGCTTGCCGCGCCTGCGGGTCTGCTCGTCCTGCCAGCGCAGCACCTCCTCGAAGGTGGGGATCTCCCAGCGGCCGTCGTAGAGGGTGTTGTGCGGGCGGTTGGCGGGGATGCGCTCGACGGCGCGCAGCCGCTTCAGCTCGGCGAGGGTGAAGTCCTCGGTGAACCAGCCGGTGACGGAGGCGCCGTCCAGTGTCTTGGTGGTCCGGCGGCCGGCGAACTCGGGGTGGTCGGCGACGTCCGTGGTGCCGCCGATCTCCGGTTCGTGCCGGCAGACGAGGTGGCCGTCCCTGGTGGGGACGAGGTCGCCGGCCTCGACGATGTCCGCGCCCATGTCGAGGGCGAGCTGGTAGGCGCCGAGGGTGTGCTCGGGCCGGTAGCCGCTCGCTCCCCGGTGGCCGACGATCGTGGGGACGGGCAGGCTCTTCAGCCCCCGGCCGCCGCCGTGCCGGGCGTCGGCGGCTCTCGCCGTACCGCCCAGTGCGAGGACCGATCCGGAGGCGCCGAGCACCGCCGCGCCGAGGAGGGCCCGCCGTCCGGTTCCGCCCGCCTGTTCGTTCGACTCCCGCGTTGCCATGAGTGCCCTCCTGGTGTCGGCTCGTCCGGTGCGGGGCGATCGTAGGTGCGTGGGGATGACGCACGGGAGACCCCCGGCCGAACACACGGGTGATGTTGTGTGGCTTACGCCCCTCATGCGGATGACGTACGTCTGTCGTATTCCGGCGGGGATGTGACGGCTCGTCCGGTTGGGCCGGGCGGAGAGGGGCACGCGGGGGGTGTACGGGTCCGGGCGACTTCCGTCACAGCCTGACCGCCGTGTTGCGCGCCGGTCACGGGCGGGCCACCGCAGGTGAACCCGGGTCAAGAGTGAGTAAGACCTCGGTGAACTCCCACGATCCCGATGTGCGCAACCCCCCGGGCCGCGAGTAATGTCCTCACCTGCACAGACTCGTACGGCATGAACCGACGTCCGTTTCCCACCGGAGGGCCCGTTGTCCCGCTTCGCGCTCATCAAGGCAGTGCTCGGCCCGATCATGCGCCTGATGTTCCGCCCACAGGTGGAGGGCGCGGAGAACATCCCGGGCGACGGTCCCGTCATCCTGGCCGGCAACCATCTGACGTTCATCGACTCGATGATCCTGCCGCTCGTCTGCGACCGTCAGGTCGTCTTCATCGGCAAGGACGAGTACGTCACCGGCAAGGGCCTCAAGGGCCGGCTGATGGCGTGGTTCTTCACCGGTGTCGGCATGATCCCGGTCGACCGCGACGGCGGCCGGGGCGGGGTGGCGGCACTGATGACCGGGCGCCGGGTGCTGGAGGAGGGCCGGATCTTCGGCATCTACCCGGAGGGCACCCGCTCCCCCGACGGCCGGCTGTACCGGGGCCGTACCGGCATCGCCCGGCTCACCCTGATGACCGGTGCGCCGGTCGTGCCGTTCGCGATGATCGGCACGGACAAGTTGCAGCCGGGAGGTGCGGGTTTGCCCCGGCCGGGCAAGGTGACGGTTCGTTTCGGTGAGGCGATGGAGTTTTCCCGTTACGACGGGATGGGTCGTGATCGGTATGTCCTGCGGGCGGTGACCGACTCGGTGATGAGTGAGGTTATGCGGTTGTCCGGGCAGGAGTACGTCGACATGTACGCCAGTAAGGCGAAGGCGGCATAAGCGCTGGGCGCTGGCCTGGGCGGGGGCTGCGGTTGCACTGCGGGTGCGGATGGGTTGTGGCTGGTCGCGCAGTTCCCCGCGCCCCTTCAGGTTGGCTGTTCAGCCGGTGGCTCCAAGTCCGGCTCTTTCAGAGCCGTTGGTTCCGGAGCATGAACCATGCCGCTGCCGCCGCTGCCAGTAGGACTGTCGCTCCTGTGCCCGCTGCCAGGGTGAGGCCGTCCACGAAGGACTGGCGGGCCGCGTCGAGCATCGGTCCGGCGATGCCGGCGGGCAGGTGGGACGCCGCTTCCACCGCGCCGCCCAGGGACTCGTGGGCCTCCGCCGGGGTGCCGGTCGGGCCCGTGAAGCCGCGGTAGACGCCGGTCACGATGGAGCCGAGTACGGCGATGCCGAGGGCCGCGCCGAGTTCGTACGCCGTCTCGGAGACGGCGGAGGCCGCGCCCGCCTGTTCCTTGGGCACGCTGGAGAGGATCACGTCGGCGGTCACCGTGAAGGAGAAACCGGCGCCCAGGCCGACCACCAGCAGTGCCGCCCCGAGCAGGGGGTAGCCGGTGGACTGGCCGATCACCGTCAGCGCGGCCAGCGCCAGGCCGATGGCCGCCAGCCCTCCGGCGACGACCGAGCGCACCGAGTAGCGCCGGGCGGCCCGGCCGGCGACCAGTCCGGCCGCCACCGCGCCGATCGCGGCGGGCAGCTCGGCCAGTCCCGCCTCGAACGGACGCCTGCCCTGCACGAGTTGCAGATACTGCGAGAGGAAGAAGACCAGCCCGGACAGGCCGAGGATGGTCAGCAGATCGGCGAGCACGGCTCCGCTGAACCCGCGGTGGCGGAACAGCCGCATGTCCAGCAGCGGGACGGGGAGGGTGAGCTGACGGCGTACGAAGCCGTACAGGGCGCCCGCGCCCAGCAGCCCTGCGGCCAGGGCGGACCAGGCGAAGCCGTGACTCGCGGTCTCCTTCACCGCGTACACGACGCCGACCATGCCGACCAGGGACAGGACGACACTGGCCAGGTCCCAGGGGCCGGGGGCCGGGGTGCGGGACTCGGGGAGCAGCTTGACGCCGACGGCCACCAGGACGGCCATCACGGGCAGGTTGATCAGGAAGACCGAACCCCACCAGAAGTGTTCGAGGAGGAAGCCTCCGAGTATCGGCCCGACGGCGGTGCCCGCGGAGGCGGTCGCGCCCCAGATGCCGATGGCGAGGCTGCGTTCGCGCGGGTCGTGGAAGAGGTTGCGGATCAGGGCGAGGGTGGCCGGCATCAGGGTGGCGCCGGCGACACCCAGCAGGGCCCGCGCGAGGATCAGCACCTCGGGCGTGTGCGCGTAGGCGTTGAGCACGGATATCGCGCCGAACGCGGTGGCGCCGCAGAGCAGGATCCGCTTGCGGCCTATGCGGTCGCCGAGGCTGCCCATGGAGACGAGCAGACCGGCGATCACGAACGAGTAGACGTCGCCGATCCACAGCAACTGGGTGCCGGTGGGGGCGAGGTCCTCGCTGATGTACGGGGTGGCCAGGCCGAGGACGGTCGCGTCGACGGCCACCAGCAGCACGGCGAGCACGAGGACGGAGAGCGCGAGCCACCGGCCCGGCCGCTTCACCGTCTCGGCCGTGGTCCCGGGCCGCAGGGCGCTGGTCATGATTCCTTCCTTCGTGCCGGGGCGTCCGGGCGTCGTACGCCGCCGAGCAGCAGCTCGACGATCATGTGGGTGAAGTCCTTGGGGGCGACCCGGCCCTCGGCCACCGCCCAGGCGGCGGAGGCGAGCAGTCCGTAGAGCGCCTCGGTGAGCCAGGCCGGGGTGAGGTCGATGCGGAACTCCCCGCTCGCCTGGCCGCGCCGGAACAGCGCGGCGACGCGCTCGTCCATCGCGGCCCAGCCCTCGTTCTGCTCCTCGCCCTCGAACAACTGGTTCTCGGTGTAGAGGAAGGCGAGCAGAGGGGCGTGCGGTTCGATCGCGGCGACCAGGCGGCGCACGGCGTCGGCGGCCGGTCCCTCGTCGGGCCGGGCCGCGGCCAGGGCGGCCTGGCACTCGGCGATCCCGAGCGCCTCCAGCGCCCGGACCAGCGCGTCCCGCCCGGCGAAGTGCCGGTGCAGCGTGGCGCGGCTGATCCCGGCGGCCTTGGCGACCTCGTCCATGGTCGCGGTGGATTTACGGGTCAGCAGGGCGGCGGCGCTGCGCAGCACATGGTCACGATCGACAGCCATGAGACAACCGTACCCCATGTGAGACATTGATGTCTCATTCAAGGCGTACGGGTCTCACGGCTGTCGCGTGACGAACGGCTGGGTGCTCAGTGCCAGGGCAGCTCTCCGCGCCGCTCCCAGTAGGCCCGGGGCTCCTCGACCAGGGCGGCGAGGCGGGAGAGCTGGTCGTCGGTGAGGTCGACGACGGCGGCGTGCAGGTTGGAGGCGAGCTGGGCGGTGGTGGCCGCGCCGGAGAGGACCACGCCGGCCCACGGCTGCCGCAGGACCACCGCGAGGGCGACGGCGTCACAGCCGAGCCCGGTCTCCTCGGCGACGGCCCGCAGCGCCTCCGGGGCGTTCGCGGCGGCGAGCCGGCCGTTGGCCATGCCCTCCTTGACGATCACGGTGAGCCCCGCGTCATGGGCCTCGGCGAGCGCGGGCCCGGCGGAGGTCTCCAGGGCGTTGTACGTCGACTGGACGGTACGGAAGAGGAGCTCGCCGTCGACCGTGACGGCGAGGGCGGCGCGGATGGCGTCGGCCTGGGCCGGGCCGCTGGTGGAGAAGCCGACGGTGAGGCCCTGCCCGGCCGCCTCCGCGAGCCGGGCGTGCAGCTCCTTGTCGGTGAGGGCGGGGCTCTCGGGGGTCACCGAGTGGATCTGGTAGAGGTCGAGCCGGTCGCCGAGCAGTTCCTCGGTCTCGGCGCGCTGACGCTCGTACGCCGCGAGGGAGTGGTCCTTGACCTCGTGCCGCTCGGCGTCGGTGGTCCAGTCGGCGGTGTAGGTGTAGCCCCATTTGCTGCCGATGACGACGTCGTCGACGTCGGTCCTCTTCTTCAGCCAGTCGGCGAGGAACTCCTCGGAGCGGCCGTAGGAGCGGGCGGCGTCGAAGTAGCGGACGCCTTGGGCGTAGGCGGCGTCGAGGAGTTCGTGCGTGCGGGTGTGCAGCGTCTCGACGCCGCGGTCTTCTCCGAGGTCGGTGTTTCGGCCGAGGTTGATGTAGCCGGGGCGGCCGATGGCGGCGAGGCCGAGGCCGATGTGGCAGGTGGGGGTTGTTGCTGTTGCCAGTCGGGCGAAGGGCATCGCGGGCTCCGTTCGGTCGGGTCCGGTACGGTTCCTGACCAACGTAACCCGCGATGACCTTGGCTTCGCCCAAGAGCTCGGGTACTACGGTTGTTTCGCGGGGACGGCGCCGTTGTGGCTTGTCGCGCCCACGCGGCGGAGCCGCACATCGGTACAGCCCCGCGCCCCTGGGGAGCTGCCCTCAGCGGCGTTCGATCAGCTCTGCCTCTTTGCGTTCGCCCACTCGTGCTGGGCCGCCACGTTCGCCTTCACCTCTGCCAGCTGGATCGCGACCGCGCTCGGGGCCGTGCCGCCCCTGCCGTTGCGGGAGGCGAGGGCTCCGGGGACGTTCAGGACCGAGCGGACCTCCGGGGTGAGGTGGGTGGAGATCTTGGCGAACTGTTCGTCGGTCAGTTCGTCCAGTTCCTTGTTCTCGGACTCGGCGACCTTGACGCACTCGCCGGCCACCTCGTGCGCGACGCGGAACGGCACGCCCTGCTTGACCAGCCACTCGGCGATGTCGGTGGCGAGGGAGAAGCCGGCCGGGGCCAGTTCCTCCATGCGCTCGCGGTGCACGGTGAGGGTGGCCATCATGCCGGTGAAGGCGGGCAGCAGGACCTCCAGTTGGTCGATGGAGTCGAAGACCGGCTCCTTGTCCTCCTGGAGGTCGCGGTTGTACGCGAGCGGGAGGGCCTTGAGGGTGGCCATCAGGCCGGTCAGGTTGCCGATGAGACGGCCCGACTTGCCGCGTGCCAGCTCGGCGATGTCCGGGTTCTTCTTCTGCGGCATGATCGACGAGCCGGTGGAGAACGCGTCGTGCAGGGTCACGAAGGAGAACTCCTTCGTGTTCCAGATGATGACCTCCTCGGCGATCCGGGAGACGTTCACGCCGATCATCGCGGTGATGAAGGCGAACTCGGCGACGAAGTCGCGGGAGGCCGTGCCGTCGATGGAGTTGGCCGCGCTGCCGTGCTCGAAACCGAGGTCCTCGGCGACGGCCTCCGGGTCCAGGCCCAGGGAGGAACCGGCGAGCGCGCCCGAGCCGTACGGGGACACCGCCGTGCGCTCGTCCCACTGGCGCAGCCGCTCGGCGTCCCGGGACAGCGCCTGGACATGGGCGAGGACGTGGTGGGCGAAGAGCACCGGCTGGGCGTGCTGGAGGTGGGTGCGGCCGGGCATGGCCACGTCCGGGTGGGCCTCGGCGAGGCCGGTCAGCGCGTCCTGGAGGTCGGCGATCAGGCCGCCGACGGTGCGGGCGTGGTCCCGCAGGTACATGCGGAAGAGGGTGGCCACCTGGTCGTTGCGGGACCGGCCGGCGCGCAGCTTGCCGCCGAGGTCGGGGCCGAGCCGCTCCAGCAGGCCGCGCTCCAGGGCGGTGTGCACGTCCTCGTCGGCGACGGTGCCGGTGAAGGAGCCGTCGGCGACGTCCGCTTCGAGCTGGTCGAGGCCGGCGATCATCCGGGTCAGCTCGTCCTCGGTGAGCAGCCCCGCCGTGTGCAGCACGCGGGCATGGGCACGCGAGCCGGCGATGTCGTAGGGCGCGAGCCGCCAGTCGAAGTGGACGGACGCGGACAGCTTCGCCAGGGCCTCGGCGGGCCCGTCGGCGAAACGGCCGCCCCAGAGCCGTACGTCACCGCTGTTGCTGCTCACTACCTGTGCTCCTCAAAGATGGTGTGTACCACGCGCCCCACAGGGGCGCGGGGAACTGCGCGACCAGCCACGGACCGGCCGCACCGTTCCACCGCGCCGCAACGGAACGCTCAGCCCAGATCCCGCTTCGCGGCAATCTTCGCCGACAGACTGTAGATGTCGATGAACCCCTTCGCGGCGGCCTGATCGAACGTGTCGCCCGTGTCGTACGTGGCCAGGTTGAAGTCGTACAGCGACGACTCCGAGCGCCGGCCGGTGACGACGGCGCGGCCGGCGTGCAGCGTCATCCGGATGTCGCCGTTGACGTGCTGGTTCGCCTCGGTGATGAAGCCGTCCAGGGCGCGCTTGAGCGGGGAGAACCACTGGCCGTCGTAGACCAGTTCGCCCCAGCGCTGCTCGACCTGCCGCTTGTAGCGGGCGAGCTCGCGCTCGACGGTGACGTTCTCCAGCTCCTGGTGGGCGGTGATCAGGGCGATCGCGCCGGGGGCCTCGTACACCTCGCGGGACTTGATGCCGACGAGGCGGTCCTCGACCATGTCGATCCGGCCGATGCCCTGGGCGCCGGCGCGCTCGTTGAGCTGCTGGATGGCCTGGAGGACGGTGACGGGCTTGCCGTCGACGGCGACCGGCACACCCTCCTTGAAAGTGATGACGACCTCGTCGGGCTCGCGCGCCACGGCGGGGTTCTGCGTGTACTCGTACACGTCCTCGATCGGCGCGTTCCAGATGTCCTCGAGGAATCCGGTCTCGACGGCGCGGCCGAAGACGTTCTGGTCGATGGAGTACGGGGACTTCTTGGTGGTCGCGATCGGCAGGCCCTTGGCCTCGCAGAAGGCGATGGCCTTGTCGCGGGTCATGGCGTAGTCGCGGACCGGGGCGATGCACTTCAGGTCGGGGGCGAGGGCGACGATGCCGGCCTCGAAGCGGACCTGGTCGTTGCCCTTGCCGGTGCAGCCGTGGGCGACGGTGGTGGCGCCGTGCTTCTGCGCGGCGGCGACGAGGTGCTTGACGATCGTCGGCCGGGACAGCGCGGAGACCAGCGGGTAGCGGTCCATGTAGAGGGCGTTGGCCTTGATCGCCGGGAGGCAGTACTCCTCGGCGAACTCGTCCTTGGCGTCCGCGACCTCGGCCTCGACGGCACCGCAGGCGATGGCGCGCTTGCGGATGACGTCCAGGTCCTCGCCGCCCTGGCCGACGTCGACCGCAACGGCGATGACCTCGGCGCCCGTCTCCTCGGCGATCCAGCCGATGGCGACGGAGGTGTCCAGACCGCCCGAGTAGGCGAGTACGACGCGCTCGGTCACGGGTTTCTCCTTACAGTGCATTCGCTGACATGCATGAGTATGCAGGAGTCCGCATGAATCGTCAATCCGCTCGCGAATCCGGGGGCGGGTTGAACATCGGAAACCGCTTTCGCGTACTTGTCGCCGGACGCGGGCGCCGCGTCGGACCGATCGAGACAGCACGACGGACACCCGTGACACCCCCGACCCGAGTGAGGCATCCGCATGTCCAGGGCCCTTCCGAAGTACAACAAGCGCCGCGTCGGCTTCATCGGCGGTGCCGCCGCGCTGGCGCTGTCCGGCGCGGTGATCGCCGGCTCCGCCCTCGCCGGCGAGTCGTCCGGGGACGGCGGCGACGCGGACGCCCGGACGCCGGCGGGACCGGGCACGATCTCCTGCCCGGACGTGGCCCCGGAGCTGCCCGCGATCCCCGCCTCCGCACAGGCCGAGGTCGACCGCAACCTCGCCGACCTCGACAAGCAGATCGTCGAAGCCAACAAACGCCTGGTCGACACCGTCGGACAGGGCGGACCCGACTTCGTCCAGAACGCCGTCCTCGGCCCCCTCGAGGACAAACGCGTCGCCGCCGTCAACCGCATCGCCACCGCCATCGGCCGCACCGCCGAACGCCCCTCCGGGCTGGACTCCCTGGCCGCCTGCACACTCACCAAGTGAGGTGACAGGCGCTGTGGCCGCCCCGTACAAGCGCCGGCCGGGGCGGCCACGGTATTTATCCGACGGCCACAAATTGCTTAGACAAACGAAAGACCTTGTCCCATAAATCGGTGAACATGGGAAAGACCTACGAGCGCATAGACGGCCGCCTCCGCACCTTCATCGAGGAACAGCCGGTCTTCTTCACCGCCACCGCCCCCCTGTCCGCCGACGGCACGGTCAACCTCTCGCCCAAGGGGCTCAAGGGGTCCTTCGCGATCCTCGACGAGCTCACCGTCGCCTACCTCGACTTCGCCGGCTCCAACGCCGAGACCATCGCCCATCTGCGGGAGAACGGCCGGATCACCCTGATGTGGTGCGCGTTCCAGGGACCGCCGAACATCGTGCGCGTGCACGGGCGCGGCGAGCCCGTCTTCCGGGACGACCCGCGCTTCGGGGAACTGCTCACCCGCTTCCCCGACATCGACCCCTCGCTCCACGGCCTGCGTGCCGTCGTCGTCGTGACGGCCGAACTGATCCGCGACACCTGCGGATACGGGGTGCCCTTCATGGCGTACGAGAGCGAACGGGACCTGCACGCGAAGCGGTTCGCACGGGAGGACGACGCCTCGCTCGACGCGTACTTCACCAAGAAGGAGTACATCGCGACCAGCCTGGACGGACTCCCCGGGCTGCCGTTGCCGCTGCCTCCCTCTAGCGTCTGAGGCATGCGCCCAGGTGCCGCCCCCGCCGCCGTCCTCGTCTCCCTGTCCCTGCTCCTGCTCGGCGCCGGCCGGCCGTCCGCGCCGCTGCCGGACCGGATGGCGGACACCGGGGGCGGCACCCAGCTGATCACCGCGGTGGCACCGGGCACCGGCTCCACGACCGGCACGGTCACCTGGTGGGACCGCGAGGACGGCCGCTGGGTGGCGGTCGGTTCCGCGCCGGCCCGCTTCGGGGCGCGCGGGCTGGCGGAGGGTACCGCCCGGCGGCAGGGCACGAACACGACACCGACCGGGCTGTACGGGATGCCGTACGCCTTCGGCATCGAGGCGGCGCCGCGCGGGACGGCGTACACGTACCGGCCCGTACGGCGGAACTCCTGGTGGTGCCAGGACGACGACTCGCGCTCCTACAACCGCTGGACCGAGCCCCGCGCGGCCGACTGCCGGGCCGCCGAGGCCGAGCACCTGATCGGCTACCGCGCGCAGTACGCCCATGCCCTCGTCGTCGGCTTCAACTACCACCGCCCGGTGCGCGGCCGGGGCGCCGGAATCTTCCTGCACGTCAACGGGCGCGGGGCGACGGCGGGATGCGTGTCCGTGCCGAGGGCGGCGATGCGGAAGATCCTGCGCTGGGCCGACCCCGCGCGGGGACCGCACATCGCGATCGGGACCAGGAGCGGGCGCACGGCGATCACTCGTTACTGAACCGCGGATTTCCTCACCGAACCGCGGATTCCCTCTGAACACTCCAGCGTGACGGCACGTATCTGTGGGCCAAGGGTCAAGTCCCCACGGAGGAACCGTGACCACCACGCTCGCCGGCGGCCGTGCCGCCCGCCGCCAGACGATGCGCCGCATCCGTCCGCGCCGCTCCCCCGCCGTGCCGTTGCTGCTCGCCGTCGGCGCGGGCGCGGTGGCCGTGCTGTGGTTGTGGTGGACCAACACGCCGTCCATCGCGGACACCACCGGGAAGATCGTCGCCGCGGGCCGGATCACCGGTCTGCTCGCCGGCTATCTGATGGCCCTGGTGGTGCTCCAGATGGCGCGGGTGCCCGCGCTGGAGCGCCGGGTGGGTTCGGACCGGGTCGCCCGCTGGCACGCGATGAGCGGCCGCTACACCGTCAGCCTGGTGATCGCGCACGTCTTCCTGATCATGTGGGGCTACGCCCGCCAGGCGGGCAAGAGCCTCGGCGACATCGTGCAGCAGACGATCACCTCCATCAACACGCTGCCGGACATGGGCAAGGCCGCCATCGGCACCGGGCTGCTGTTCGTCATCGCCTTCCTCTCCATCGGCCCGGTCCGGCGCCGGCTGCCGTACGACGGCTGGTACCACGTGCACCTGCTGACGTACGCGGCGGTCTTCCTGACGTTCTGGCACCAGATCACCACCGGCAACGAGTTCGCCGTCGAACCGACCGCGAAGACCTTCTGGTACGGGCTGTACGGCGTCGTGACCGCACTGGTCCTGTGGTACCGGATCATCACCCCGGTGCGGCTGAACATGCGGCACCGGATGCGGGTCGAGGCGGTCGTCGAGGAGACGCCGGGCATCGTGTCCGTGCTGATCGGCGGGCGCAGGCTGCACCGGATGGGCGCGGAGGCCGGGCAGTTCTTCCGCTGGCGGTTCAAGGCGCCGGGCATGCGGTTCAGCTCCCACCCGTACTCTCTGTCGGCGGCGCCCCGCCCGGACATGCTGCGGATCACGGTCAAGGCGATCGGCGACCACACCTCCCGGCTGCGCGAGCTGGAGCCCGGCACGAAGGTGTGGGCGGAGGGCCCGTACGGGGCGCTGACCGCGCAGCGCCGCAGCCGGGGCAAGGTGCTGCTGGTGGCGGGCGGGGTGGGGATCACCCCGATGCGGGCGCTGTTCGAGACGCTGCCCGGCGCCTCCGGTGACATCACGCTGCTGTACCGGGCGAACAGCACGCAGGACCTGGCGCTGTGGGGCGAGCTGGCGAAGATCGCCGACGAGCGGGGCGCCCGGCTGATGTACGCGGTGAACAGTCCCGACGGTGAGCGCCCCGACATCTCGGCGGAGAGCCTGCGGCGGAAGATCCCGGACGTCGACCGCCACGACGTGTTCATGTGCGGTCCGCCCGGGTTCGCGCAGTCGGTGTACGAGGCGCTGCGCGGCGCCGGGGTCCCCGCGCGCCGTATCCATCACGAGTCGTTCGAGATGTGAGCGACGGGCCATCCACCCGGGTCATCCACAGCCACCAGGAGCTTGAGAAGCGATGAGGAAGAGTCACCCCGTCCGGCGTGCCGTGCTCGCGACCGCCGCCACCGTGTCCGGCATCGTGCTGCTGCTGTCGCTCAAGCCGGCGTCCGACCCCGGCTCGGCCGCCGCGGCCGGCGGCGCGGCCCCGCCCGCGGCGGCCCGGTCACCGCAGGGCGGCGCCGCCCAGCCCATCGGGAACGGCACCGTCACCGGTGACGCGGCGCGGACCCAGTACGGCGCGGTGCAGGTCCGGCTGACGGTGAGCGGCGGGAAGATCACCAAGGCCGAGGCGGTGCAGGCGCCCGCGGGCGGGCAGAGCGACCAGATCACCTCCAACGCCGTGCCCAGGCTCAACCAGGCGGCCGTCGCGGCGCAGAGCGCGGAGATCGACGCGGTGTCGGGGGCGACCTATACGAGTTCCGGGTACAAGAAGTCGCTGCAGTCGGCGCTGGACAAGGCGCGGGCGGCCGGGTCCGGGCAGGGCGCCGGGGACGGTGCCGGGAGCGCGCAGGCGCGGACCGTCACCGGGGACGTGGCGCAGACGCAGTACGGGCCGGTACAGGTGCGGATCACCGTCAGCGGCGGGAAGATCACCAAGGCCGAGGCGGTGCAGACGCCCGAGGGCGGGCAGAGCGACCAGGTCAACTCCAACGCCGTGCCGAAGCTCAACCAGGCGGCGGTGGCGGCCGGCGACGCGGGGATCGACGCGGTGTCGGGGGCCACGTACACGAGCGCGGGGTACAAACAGTCACTTCAGTCGGCGCTGGACAAGGCCGGTGGCTGACACGGTGGCCGAGCCGGCCGAGGCTCCCGCCGCGGTGCGTCACGCGGAGGAGACGATGGGGACCGTCTTCTCCCTCGACGTCCGCGGCGGGGAACCCGCTGTGGTGCGCGCGGCGCTGGAGGAGGCGGTCGCGGGGCTGCACCGGGTCGACGAGGTGTTCAGCACGTACCGCGACGACAGCCAGATCTCCCGGCTGGCGCGGGGTGAGCTGAGCGTCGGGGAGTGCGATGCCGAGGTCGCCGAGGTGCTGGAGCTGGCGGCGGAGGCGGAGCGGGTGAGCGAGGGCTGGTTCAGTCCGCGTTACCGGGGGCGGCTCGATCCGACGGGCGTCGTGAAGGGCTGGGCCACGGAGCGGGCGGCGCGGCGGCTCGCTGCCGCGGGGGCGACGGGGGTGAGTGTCAACGGGGGCGGGGACGTCCAGTTGCTGGGTGGGCCGGGGGCGGGGCGGCCGTGGCGGGTGGGGGTGTCGGACCCGTTGCGTCCGGGCGGTCTCGCCGCGGTCGTCTCCGCGTCGGGTGCCTCGGAACTGGCTGTGGCGACGTCCGGTACGGCCGAGCGGGGCGATCACATCGTCGATCCGCGCACGGGTCGCTCCGCGGTGACCGACCTGGTCGCGGTGACGGTCGTCGCCCCTCGCCTGACGTGGGCGGACTGCTGGGCCACGGCGGCGTTCGCGATGGGGTCGCGGGAGGGGTTGCGGTGGCTGGAGTCCCTCCCGGACGTCGAGGCGCTGCTGATCACGGCGGGCGACGAGGTGCGGTGCACCGGGGGGCTGGCGGGTTGGCTGGGGTGAGCGGCGCTCCTGGGTGAGCGGCGCTGCGGCTGAGGCAACGGTTTCGCTCACCGCGTTCGCGAGGTGCCGCCGCGCCCACCCGTGCCGCCCCAGCGGCACGACTGCCCGCGGTTGCGGCGCGGGGCCGCGGTTGCGGCACGACTGCCCGCGGTTGCGGCGCGGGGGGCGTGGCTGCGGCGCGGGGGACGTGGCTGCGAGGCAAGGCCCACAGCTGCGGGGCCTCCCAGTCGGGAGTACTGCAGTTCCCCCAGGGGCGCGGGGAACTGCGCGACCAGCCACAGACAGCCCGCAGCCGACAGACCACAGTCGCGAGAACGCAAGCACTCGGCCGGCCGTACCGCAACTCCCCCAGGGGCGCGGGGAACTGCGCGATCGGCCACAGACGGCCCGCAGGAGGCGTACCGGAGAAACCCGCGCAGCGATCAGTGGCCGTTCTGGGCCAGGCGGAGCAAGTGGTCCGCCAGGGCCTGACCCCCCGTCGGCTCCCGGCTGATCAGCAGCAGCGTGTCGTCGCCGGCGATCGTGCCGAGGATGTCGTGGAGCTCCGCCTGGTCGATGGCCGAGGCCAGGAACTGGGCCGCACCGGGCGGGGTGCGCAGGACGACCAGGTTCGCGGAGGCCTCCGCGGAGATCAGCAGCTCCTGCGACAGCCGCCGCATCCGCTCCTCCTTCGCGGACTCCCCCAGCGGCGCCCGGGGGGTACGGAACCCCCCTTCACTCGGCACCGCGTAGATCAGGTCACCGTCATTGTTGCGGATCTTCACCGCGTTCAGCTCGTCCAGGTCCCGCGACAGCGTCGCCTGGGTGACGCTCAGCCCGTCGTCCGCGAGCAGCTTCGCGAGCTGGCTCTGCGACCGCACCGGCTGCCGGTTGAGGATGTCCACGATCCGGCGGTGGCGTGCGGTGCGCGTCTGCGGCACGGCGGGCCCGGCCTGCTGCCCCTGGTCCTGCTCCTGGCTCATCGTCGTCTCATTCTCCGGATCGTCCTTCCCCGCCCGCCGTACCGGCCTGGTCCAGGATGCCGGGCAGCGCCCCGAGGAAGGCGTCCACCGCGTCGTCCCCGAGGTTCAGCGGCGGCATCAGCCGTACGACATCGGGGGCGGGCGCGTTCACGAGGAATCCGGCGTCCTGAGCCGCCTGTTGCACCTGGGGCGCGAGCGGCTCGGTGAGCACGATACCCAGGAGGAGGCCCGAGCCCCGGACATGGTCGATCAAGGCGTGGCCGGACCCCTCGATCCCGTCGCGGAGTTTCTCGCCCTGCCGCTTGACGTTCTCCAGCAGCCCCTCGTCCTCGATGGTGTCGAGAACGGCGAGTCCGGCGGCGCAGGCGACCGGGTTGCCGCCGAAGGTCGTGCCGTGGTGGCCGGGCCGGAGCAGGTCGGCGGCGCGGCCGAAGGCGACGGTGGCGCCGAGCGGCAGGCCGCCGCCGAGCTGCTTGGCCAGGGTGACGACGTCCGGCAGGACGCCCTCGTGGGCCTGGTACTCGAACCAGTGCCCGGTCCGGCCGATGCCGGTCTGCACCTCGTCGAGGACGAGCAGCGCGCCGGTGGCGGCGGTGATGGCGCGGGCCGCCTTCAGGTAGCCGGCGGGCGGGACGACGACACCGAGTTCGCCCTGGATGGGTTCGATGATCACCAGGGCCGTCTCCTCGGTGACCGCGGCGGCCAGCGCCTGCGCGTCGCCGAAGGGCACGTGGGTGACGTCGGCGGGCAGCGGCTGGAACGGCTCGCGCTTGCCGGGCTGCCCGGTGAGCGCGAGGGCGCCCATCGTACGGCCGTGGAAGGCGCCCTCGGTGGCGACGACGTGGGTCCGTCCGGTGAGCCGGCCGATCTTGAAGGCGGCCTCGTTGGCCTCGGCGCCGGAGTTGCAGAAGAAGACCCTGCCGTCCCGGCCGAAGAGCTGGAGCAGCCGTTCGGCGAGGGCGACGGTCGGCTCGGCCATGAAGAAGTTGGAGATGTGGCCGAGGGAGCCGATCTGCCGGCTGACGGCCTCGACGATCGCCGGGTGGGCGTGGCCGAGTGCGTTGGTCGCGATGCCGCCGACGAAGTCGAGGTACTGCGTGCCCTCTGCGTCCCAGACCTTCGGGCCCTCGCCGCGTACGAGGGGCAGGCGCGGCGTGCCGTAGTTGTTCATCAGCGCGCCCTGCCACCGTGCGGTGAGTTCTGCGTTGGTCACGACTCCCCCTGTTCGTCGGGCACGACCATCGTGCCGATGCCCTCGTCCGTGAAGATCTCCAGCAGGATCGAGTGCTGGACCCGGCCGTCGATGACGCGGGCGGTGGTCACGCCGTTGCGTACGGCGTGCAGACAGCCCTCCATCTTCGGCACCATGCCGGAGGACAGCTCCGGCAGGAGTTTCTCGAGCTGGGACGCGGTGAGGCGGCTGATCACCTCGTCGCTGTTCGGCCAGTCCTCGTAGAGTCCTTCGACGTCCGTGAGGACCATGAGGGTCTCGGCGCCCAGTGCAGCAGCGAGTGCCGCAGCCGCCGTATCAGCATTGACGTTGTAGACATGGTGGTCGTCCTGGCTGCGGGCGATCGACGAGACGACCGGGATGCGGCCGTCGGCGAGCAGGGCCTCGATCGCGCCGGTGTCGATGTCGGTGATCTCGCCGACCCGTCCGATGTCGACGAGCTCGCCGTCGATCTCGGGCCGGTGCTTGGTGGCGGTGAGGGTGTGCGCGTCCTCGCCGGTGAGGCCGACGGCGAGCGGGCCGTGCCGGTTGAGCAGCCCGACCAGCTCGCGCTGCACCTGTCCGGCGAGCACCATGCGTACGACGTCCATGGCGTCCTCGGTGGTGACGCGCAGGCCGGCCTTGAACTCGCTGACGATGCCGTGCCGGTCGAGCGCGCGGCTGATCTGCGGGCCGCCGCCGTGCACGACGACGGGCTTGAGGCCGGCGTGGCGCAGGAAGACGACGTCCTGGGCGAAGGCGGCTTTCAGGTCCTCGTCGACCATGGCGTTGCCGCCGAACTTGATGACGACGGTCTTGCCGTGGTGGCGGGTGAGCCAGGGCAGCGCCTCGATGAGGATCTGCGCCTTGGGCAGGGCGGTGTGCTTACGGGTCGGGGATTTTCGCTCTTCTGGGTGATTGACCGTCATAGCCGACTTTCGGAAAGATCTCGAATCAGCCGCCGGGCGGGCGGTGTTGGCCTGTGGAGGCGATGTAAGACTCATCCCGGACTCGTCCGGGGCGAGCAGTCGCCGGTGAACCAGGAACCCTCGTCGGTGACGGCGAGGACCCACGACGACCAAGCGGGCACGTCAAGAGGAGTACGCGCTGTTCTCGTGGACGTAGTCGGCCGTCAGGTCGTTGGTCCAGATCGTCGCAGACTCATTGCCTGCCGCGAGGTCCGCCACGATGTGGACCTCGCGGTAGCGCATGTCGACCTGGTCGCGGTCCTCGCCGACGCCGCCGTTCTTGCAGACCCAGACGCCGTTGATGGCGACGTTCAGCTCGTCGGGCTCGAAGGCGGCCTTCGTGGTGCCGATCGCGGAGAGGACGCGGCCCCAGTTGGGGTCCTCCCCGTGGATGGCGCACTTGAGGAGGTTGTTGCGGGCGATGGAGCGGCCCACCTCGACGGCGTCGTCCTCGGTCGCGGCGCCCACCACCTCGACCTTGATGTCCTTGCTGGCACCCTCGGCGTCGCGGATGAGCTGCTGGCCGAGGTCGTCGCAGACGGTCCGTACGGCGTCGGCGAACTCCTCGTACCCGGGCGCGGCCCCGGAGGCACCGGAGGCGAGCAGCAGCACGGTGTCGTTGGTGGACATGCAGCCGTCGGAGTCGACCCGGTCGAAGGTGACCCGGGTCGCGTCGCGCAGGGCCTTGTCGAGCACCTCGGCGTCGAGGTCGGCGTCGGTGGTGAGGACGACGAGCATGGTGGCGAGGCCGGGGGCGAGCATGCCGGCGCCCTTGGCCATGCCGCCGACGGTCCAGCCGTCCTTGGTGACGACGGAGGTCTTGTGGACGGTGTCGGTGGTCTTGATGGCGATGGCGGCCTTCTCACCGCCGTGCTCGGAGAGCTGACCGGCGGCGGTCTCCACACCCGGGAGCAGCTTGTCCATGGGGAGCAGTACGCCGATGAGTCCCGTCGAGCATACGGCGATCTCGCCCGCTCCGGTCCCCAGCACCTCGGCCGCCTTCTCGGCGGTGGCGTGGGTGTCCTGGAAGCCCTTCGGTCCCGTACAGGCGTTGGCGCCACCGGAGTTGAGGACGACTGCGGACAACTGCCCGCTCTTCAGCACCTGCTCGGACCAGAGCACGGGCGCCGCCTTGACGCGGTTGGAGGTGAAGACGCCGGCGGCGGCGCGGCGGGGGCCGTTGTTGACCACGAGGGCCAGGTCGGGGTTGCCGTTCTCCTTGATCCCGGCGGCGATGCCCGCCGCCGTGAATCCCTTCGCTGCCGTCACACTCACGGCGCAACTCCGATCGTCGTCAGCCCGGTGGCCTCGTCGAGGCCCAGGGCGAGGTTCATGCTCTGGACGGCACCGCCCGCGGTGCCCTTGGTCAGGTTGTCGATGGCGCTGATCGCGATGATCCGGCCGGCGGCGGTGTCGTACGCGACCTGGATCTGAACGGCGTTGGAACCGTGGACGGACGCGGTCGCGGGCCACCGGCCCTCGGGCAGGAGGTGGACGAAGGGCTCGTCGGCGAAGGCCTTCTCGTAGGCGGCGCGCACGGACTCGGCGGTGACGCCGGGCTTCGCCTTCGCGGTGCAGGTGGCGAGGATGCCGCGGGGCATCGGCGCGAGGGTCGGCGTGAAGGAGACGGAGACCCGCTCGCCCGCCGCCGCGCTGAGGTTCTGGATCATCTCGGGGGTGTGCCGGTGCCCGCCGCCCACGCCGTACGGGGACATGGAGCCCATGACCTCGCTGCCCAGCAGGTGCGGCTTGGCCGACTTGCCGGCGCCGGAGGTGCCGGAGGCGGCGACGATCACCGCCTCGGACTCCGCGAGGCCGGCGGCGTACGCCGGGAAGAGGGCGAGGGAGACGGCGGTCGGGTAGCAACCGGGCACCGCGACGCGCTTGGACCCCTCCAGCGCGGCGCGGGCACCCGGCAGTTCGGGCAGGCCGTAGGGCCAGGTGCCGGCGTGCGGGGAGCCGTAGAACGCCTCCCAGTCGGCGGCGTCCTTCAGCCGGAAGTCGGCGCCCATGTCGACCACGAGCACCTCCTCGCCGAGCTGCTCGGCGACGGCGGCGGACTGGCCGTGCGGCAGCGCGAGGAAGACCACATCGTGCCGTCGGCCCTGCCCGGCGAGCACCTCGGGCGTGGTCGGCTCCAGTACGCGGTCGGCCAGCGGCAGCAGATGCGGCTGGAGCGCGCCCAGCCGCTGCCCGGCGTTGGAGTTGCCGGTCAGGGCACCGATCTCGACCTCGGGGTGCGTCAGGAGCAGACGCAGCAGCTCACCGCCCGCATACCCGCTCGCTCCGGCCACCGCCGCACGTACCACCATGGAAAACCCTCCTCCTGGATGGCATGACTATACGTTTCCATGCACGTTTATGCAATGCGGTCCCGGAACGATCCTGCGGCCGTCGGCGGCGGGGGTCAGGCCAGGGCCATCAGGGCGACGGTGATCACGAGGGGGGTGAGGAGCAGGGCGGCGAGGTGTCCGAGCAGGGAGCGGACCATGCCGAGCACGGCGAACAGCGCCACCCCGCCCAGCAGCCAGCAGCCGAAGATCCGCAGCGCCAGGTCCTGCGCGGCGTTCTCCTCCTCGCGGGTGGCGGGGTCCCCGATCCCGCCGATCGCCAGCCACAGGAGCACGCCGCCCACCAGGACGTTGCCCGCCACGACGAAGGGTGCGACGGACCTGTCGGCCCGCCGCACCCCCTTCCAGACCCTCACGACGCTCATGGGTACGGGAGCCTAGCCCGCCGGCCTCCGGCGGGCCGGGGTCACCGCTGCTTGATCCGCAGGAACGTCACCGAGTTCGCCGGGAAGGTGTACGTGAACTCGCTCGCCACGCCCCGGAAGGTGGAGGTCACCGGGGTGACCGGGGCGTCCGTCTCCGTGTTGACCGCGTCCGCGTCGGCGGCCAGGGTGGTCACACGGGCCCGCGAGGAGACCTTCGCGCCGCCGAGGTCGATCGCGGTGCGGGCCTCGGACGGCTGGGCGTTGACGACCTTGACGATCAGGTCGCCGGTGCGGGCGTCCTCGGTGACCACCTGGCGGAACGGCTCGGCCGGCTTGTCGTCGGTGAAGCTGCCCCACTCCTGGCCGTCGAGGTAGAGGGTCACCTGGCGGCCCCGCACCTCGATGTCGATGTCGTAGGCGCGGCCCGTCTCGATCGAGCCGGCCTTGGAGATCAGCGTCGACTTGCCGCCGTCCGAGGCCTGCTCGACGGCGGACTGGGTGTTGTTCCAGCCGCCGAGGTTCCACCAGTAGTAGTTGCCGGTGTCCTTGACGCCGAAGGCGACGAGGAAGCCCTCCTTGCCGGCCTTCTTGGTGGCCTTCACATGCAGGTCGTAGTCCTGCCAGGCCGGGTCCCCGGCCGTGACCAGGGTGTTCTCGGCGGCCTCGTCGGTCTGCACGTACTGCCCGTCCTGGACGCTCCAGCTTCCGCCCCCTTGTTGCGTCCACCG
This sequence comes from Streptomyces sp. CB02400, assembly GCF_001905725.1. Lineage (GTDB taxonomy): Bacteria > Actinomycetota > Actinomycetes > Streptomycetales > Streptomycetaceae > Streptomyces > Streptomyces atrovirens. The sequence continues at coordinate 233,179 of NZ_LIWB01000006.1, read as the reverse complement.
CGAGGCGTCACCGGAGAAGTCGTCGGCCAGCAGCGTCGTGCCGTCGGCGGCGGTCACCTTCACGTCGTCGTACGCCGCGCTCGTCGCCCACGTCGACAGGCCGACGGCTCCCGCGATGGGGCCGCTGACGTCCGGCGTGGTGCTCGCCCGCGACGGGACCACGCGGTCGCCGACGTTGGTCATGAACAGCTTCTGGACCTCGTAGTTGGCCGAGCCCCAGGAGGCGTGGTTGTTGAACCAGATCATGTCCGGCGACCACTGGACGTAGTCCTCGTTGGCGAGCAGCGGCGCGTACGAGGCCAGCTTGACGATGTCGGCGTTGCGCTCCAGGCCGGTCATGAAGGCGGCTTCGGCGAGGCCGTTCTTCCAGGCGTTGCCCTGGGAGGCGTACTCACCGAGGAAGACCTTGGGGCCGCCGCGGTCGTAGGAGTCGTAGCGGTCGTTGTTCTGCAGGAACCACTGCGGGCTGTTGTAGTAGTGCTCGTCGACCATGTCGACGCCGCCCTCGCGGTTGAGCTGCCAGGCGGTGTCGAAGGTCGTGCCGGAGTCGTCGGGGCCGGAGTTGGAGACGACGGTGATGTCCGGGTACTCCGCCTCGATGGCGGCCCGGAACTGCTGGAAGCGGGCGAAGAACTCGCGCGGCAGGTTCTCCTCGTTGCCGACCCCGATGTGGGTGAGGCCGAAGGGCTTGCGGTGGCCCATCTCGGCGCGCACCTTGCCCCAGGTGGAGTTCGCCGGGCCGTTGGCGAACTCGATCAGGTCGAGGGTGTCCTGGATGTGCCGCTTCAGCAGCGCCTCGTCGTCGGTGGCCTTGTTCTGGCCGCAGCCGGTGACCAGGGCGGGGACGACGGGCAACGGCATGGCGCCGACGTCCTCGGCGAAGCGGAAGTACTCGTAGTAGCCGAGGCCGTAACTCTGGTTGTAGCCCCAGAAGTTGGCGTTGGTGGCGCGTTCCTCGACCGGTCCTACGGTGTCCTTCCACTGGTAGGAGCGCTTGCGCTCCCAGCCGGAGGCCTCGCTGTAGTCCTCCATGGAGCCGGTGTTGACCAGGCAGCCGCCGGGGAAGCGGACGAAGCCCGGTTCCAGGGCGGCGATCTTCTCGGCGAGGTCCTTGCGCAGGCCGTTGGGCTGGTTCTTGTAGGTGTCGCGCGGGAACAGCGACACCATGTCGAGGGCCGCCGCGTTCGTGGTGGCGACGGCGAGCCGGCCGCGGTTGCTGGTGCGGGACGCCTTGAAGGTGGCCTCGTACTTCGCCCAGCCGCCCTCGACGGCCACCTTGCGGGCCCTCGCGAGCTCACCGGCGGCGTCCTTCAGTGTGACGGTGAGGGTGGTGGCGCTCTCGGTACGGGCCCACACCGAGAAGTCGTACCGCTCTCCCTCCTCGACCCGGATGCCGGTGTTGTAGCCGGAGTTCGTGACCGACGAACCGGCGTCCAGGGAGAGGTAGTTGCGGTTGCGCTCGTTGAGCCGGCCGGAGTCGTTCACCACCTCGGCCGTACCGCCCACCGACCAGGAGGTCAGGGGCGTGTAGGAGCCGTTGTCGGCGGTGGAGTACTCGAAGGACCGGTTCTGCACGAGTTCGGCGTACAGACCGCCGTCGGCGGCCCGGTTGATGTCCTCGAAGAAGACGCCGTACATCGTGTCGTCGATCGCCGCGCCCTCGGCGCCCGGGTCGACGGTGATCGTGTAGTCGGCGGCGGCCTCGGCGTGCGCGGGAGCCGGGACGAGGGCGGCGGCCGTCAGGAGCGCGGTGGCGGTGAGCCCGAGTCTGAGGCGGGCGCGGTGGCGTGCTGTGCGTGACATGGACACTCGGCGGCTCTCTCTAGGAGTGGGTGACTCTAGGAGGTGTTCGATATATCGATCAATGGTCAGCACTTCGAACGGCAAGATAGGGAGGAGGCAGGAGCACGTCAATGGGTCGTGCGACAACGACACCACGCGGGAACGAGGCGGGATGGGCGAGTTCTGGCCAGTGCCCGACGCACTGGACTATCTGAGCGGCCGCTGGCGGGCGGAACGGACCGTGCGGGATCTGGCGAGCGGCGAGGAGGGACGCTTCGAGGGGACGGTCGTTTTCGGCCCGCTGGAGGGCGGCGGCCTGCTGCAGAGCGAGTCCGGCGACTTCACCTGGCGGGGCGCCACCCGGCCCGCCGAGCGGACCCTGCGCTTCCTGCCCGGACCGGGCGGCACGGCGGACGTACGGTTCGCGGACGGACGCCCCTTCCACGACCTGGACCTCACCACGGGACGGTACGTCGCCGACCACCCCTGCTCGGCCGACCTCTACCGGGGCGAGTTCACCGTCCGGGACGCGGACCACTGGCGGACGGTCTGGCGGGTGCGCGGTCCCGCGAAGGACCTGGAGCTCACCACCGGCTACGCGCGCGTGGGCTGAGCGGACACCCCTTCGAGGCGCAGGTTCCAGCGGCCCGCCCGGCCGGCGACACCGATCGCCGACAACGAGCGGACGTCGATGTTCCAGTACGTGGCGGGCGGGGCCTTGAGCACGTACACCAGGGCCGCGCGGATCACCGACGGCTCGGCCACCGCGACGACCCGGCAGCCGTCCTCGACCGGCCGGGTGTCGAGCCAGCCGCCGACGCGGCCGATGAAGTCCAGCAGCGACTCCCCGCCGTGCGGGGCGGACCGCGGGTCGGCCAGCCAGGCGTCCACGACCCCCGGCTCCCGGGCCATCGCCTCCCCCAGGGTCAGCCCCCGCCAGCGGCCCATGTCGCAGTCACGCAGGGCGAGTTGCACCAGCGGCGCGTACCCGAGACCCTCCCCGGTGGCGCGGCTGCGCGGGGCCGGGGAGCAGTAGCGCAGATCGGCCGCGGCGAGCGGCAGCAGTTCGTGCGCGACCCGTTGCACCTCGCCCCAGCCGGCCTGGTCCAGCGGCCGGTCGTCCTCGAAGCGTTCGGCGAGCACCGAGGAGCTCCCCGCGGCGGCGACGAACGTGACCCGAAGTGCCATGCGGCGATCGTGAGTCGCCGAGGTGCGCGGGTCAAGGGGTGTCGCCGAGCCGTCACTCAAGGTACATCCCGCTTTACTGGCTGGTAAGGACGGGGCGGACAAGTGCCGCGAAACGCTCCGTCATCCTTCGACGAGCGCCATCCACTGGTCGGGCCGCTCCAGCGGCCGGAAACCGAGCCTGGCGTAGACCTCGTGCGCGTCGTGCGTGGCCAGCATGATGCGCTTCAGCCCGCAGGGCCGCAGCTCCTCCCGCACCGCCGCCACCAGTGCCGTACCGACGCCCTTGCCGCGCACCGACGGGTCCACGTACACATCGCACAGCCAGGCGAAGGTCGCCCGGTCGGTGATGACCCGGGCGTACGCCACCTGCTTCCCCGAGAGGGTGTCGTACACGCCGAGATTGAGGGACCCCTCGATCGCCCGGTCCTGCTTCTCACGGGAGCGACCCAGGGCCCAGTAGGCGTCGGTGGACAGCCACCGGTGCACGCGTTCGGCGTCGATGCGGGCGGGGTCGGTGGAGATCTCGTAGCCCTCGGGCAGGCGCGGGGAGTCGGTCATGGCCGGATGCTCGCAGGTCACGCGGGGTGGCGTCGAACGCTTATCCCAGTACTTCGTCCCAGGCGGTGCGCAGACGCCGTACGCCCTCGGTGATCTCCCCGGCGCCGGCCACCGCCGCGAAGCTCAGGCGGAGGTGGCCGGCCGGGGGTTCGGCGCTGAAGTAGGGGCGGCCGGGGGTGACGGCGACGCCCGCGCGCAGGGCGGCGGCGGTCAGGGCGGACTCGGACGTGCCGTCGGGCAGCCGGGGCCACAGGTGGTAGCCGCCGGACGGGACGTGCGGCAGGGCGAGTTCGGGCAGGTGGAGGCGGAGCGCGGCGGTCATCGCGTCCCGGCGGGCCCGCAGCGCGGCCGAGACCGCGCGCAGATGGCGCGGCCAGGCGGGCGAGCCGACGAGTTCCAGCGTGGCCTCCTGGAGGGGCCGGGGCACGAAGAAGGTGTCGACGATCTGGATGGCCCGCAGCCGTTCCAGGACCGGGCCGTGCGCGGCGAGCGCGCTCACCCGGAAGCTGGGCGAGGTCGCCTTGGTCAGCGAGCAGACGTGCACCACCACCCCGTCGGGGTCGTCGGCGGCCAGCGGACGCGGCAGCGGGCCCGCGTCCTCGTGCACCAGCCGCCGTACGAAGTCGTCCTCGACCACGAAGGCGCCCGCCTCGCGGGCGATGCGCAGCACCTCGCCGCGCCGGCCGGGGGCGAGCACGGCGCCGGTGGGGTTCTGGAACAGCGGCTGGCAGACGAAGACACGGGCGCCGGTCGCGCGGAACGCGTCCGCGAGCAGTGCGGGCCGTACGCCGTCCGCGTCCACCGGGACGGGCACCGGGCGCAGTCCGGCGGCGCGGGCGATGGCGAGCATGCCGGGGTAGGTGGGCGACTCGACGAGGACGGGGGCGCCCGGCGGGGCGAGTGCGCGCAGGGCCGTGGTCAGCGCGGACTGCCCGCCCGAGGTGACCAGCACGCCCGCCGCCGTCACCGGTCCGCCGATGCTGCGCGCGAACCACTCGCGCAGCTCGGGCAGCCCTTCCATGGGCGGACGTCCCCAGGCGCCCGGCCGGCGTCCGGCGCGGGACAGTGCCGCCGCCATGGCCCGCTCCGGTTGCAGGGAGGGGTGCAGATAGCCGCCGTTGAACTCGATCACGCCGGGTGGCGGTGCGGCCAGCGAGACCAGCACCCCGGAGGCGTCCACCGAGCGCGGTACGAGGTCGGCGGCGCCGTCGGCGCTGAGGGCGACCTCCTGCCAGGAGGTGTCCCCGGCGGGCGCGGCCGACACCCGGGGCTGTGCCCGGAAGGCGCCGGCGCCGGGCCGGGTGACCACCAGCCCCTCGGCGGCGAGCTGCGCCAGCGCCCGGGAGACGGTCACCGGACTCACCCGGAACCGCTCCACCAGGGCCCGGCTGGAGGGGAGCTTTCCACCGGGAGAGTAGCGGTCCAGCTCCCTCCGTAGCTGTTCCGCCAGTTCACCGACACTGCTACGCTCATGCATGAGAGCACAGAGTAGCGCTACTGCCGCAGTGCCGATAGCAGTCACCGCCCCCCGCGACCGCCGCGGCTTCGGCACCCTCCAGGCCGCCCTCGGCGTGATCGCCTTCTCCCTCACCTTCCCCGCCACCGCCTGGGGACTCGAAGGGTTCGGGCCCTGGTCGCTGGTGGCCGTACGCAGTGTGCTCGCGGCGTTCATCGCCGGCGGCTGTCTGCTCGCGCTGCGCGTGCCGCCGCCGGACCGGAAGCACTGGCCCGGACTCGCGGTGGTCGGCGCAGGGGTGGTGCTCGGCTTCCCGATGCTGACCACCCTCGCCCTGCAGACCTCCACCACCGCGCACGCGGCCGTCGTGGTCGGCCTGCTCCCGCTGACCACGGCGCTGCTGTCCGCTCTACGCGTCGGCTCCCGCCCCTCGCGCACCTTCTGGACGGCGGCCCTCGCCGGGGCCGCCGCGGTGCTGGCGTTCACCGTGCAGCAGAGCGGCGGCGCGCTGACCACGGCCGACCTGTACCTCTTCGCCGCGCTCCTGGTGTGCGCGGCCGGCTACACCGAGGGCGGCAGGCTGGCCCGGGTGATGCCGGGCTGGCAGGTGATCGGCTGGGCGCTGGTCCTGTGCCTGCCGCTCACCCTGCCCGTCGCCGCGGTCGCGCTGACCGTCGAGCCGGTGACGCTGACCGCGCACAGCGTGGCCGGACTGCTGTGGGTGGCGGCGGGTTCGCAGTTCCTCGGGCTGATCGTCTGGTACCGGGGCATGGCGGCCATCGGCATCCCCAAGGCCAGCCAGTTGCAGCTGGCCCAGCCTCTGCTCACACTGGTGTGGTCGGTGCTGCTGCTGAACGAGCAGCTGACGGTGGCCGCCCCGCTGACGGCCGCGGCTGTGCTCGTGTGCATCGCCGTCACCCAGCGGGCACGCGGTTGAGAGGAGGCCCCGATGCGCGCAACCGAGGGTGACCAGCTTGTCCAGCACGGCAGGGTGGTCGGCCAGCACGACAAGGTCGGAGAGATCGTCGAAGTGATGGGCCAGGAAGGGAACCCGCCCTACCGCGTCCGCTTCCAGGACGGACACGAGGGCGTGTGCTCACCCGGCCCCGACACCGAGATCCGGCACAAGGCGACGCGACAGCGGTAGGAGGCGTCGTTCGGACCAGCGGCACCATGCGGCTGAGCCGAGCGGAGGCGATGGGGTGCCCCCTCTGGGGGAGTGCGTGCCGGACCCCGCTCTGCTCGGCAGGATCCGAACGACCTCCCGGATCAGCGCGGGGGCGCGGCCGGCTGCCCGTAGTGGTCGGCGACCACCCGCGCCATCGCCCCGACCGGATCGGCCGTCACCTCGCGGGCGGCGAAGAAGACGTGCCCGCGCACCTCGGGGTGCTCGGCGGCCAGCGTGAGGTGGCGGGAGAGTTCGGCCGGGTCCCGCCAGGCCGCGGGCTGGGCCGGGTCGCCCGCCTTGTAGAGGGCCTCCCCCGCGTACAGCAGGGTCCCGGAGTCCCGGACGACCTCGGCCCACCAGGGCAGCAGCTCGGCGTAGTCGGCGGCGGCGAAGCCGATGTTCCAGTACAGCTGCGGGCAGATGTAGTCGATCCAGTTCTCCCGGGCCCACCGGCGGGTGTCGGCGTGCAGATCGTCGTACGTCTGCACACCCGCGTGCGTGGCGGAGCCCCGCTCGTCCACGTCGGCGTTGCGCCACACGCCGAAGGGGCTGATGCCGAAGCGGGTGCCGGGGCGGATCTCCTTGATCAGGGCAGCCATCTCGCGCACCAGCCGGTCGACGTTGTCCCGCCGCCAGGCCGCCCGGTCCGGGAAGTCGCCGCCGTAGGTGTCGTGGGCGAGGTCGTCGTCGAAGGTCTGCCCGGCCACCGGATACGGATAGAAGTAGTCGTCGAAGTGGACCGCGTCGACGGGATAGCGGCGCACCGCGTCGAGCATCGCCTCCCGGACGAAGGCGCGGACCTCGGGCAGACCCGGGTTGTAGTAGAGCTTGCCACCGTACGGGACGGTCCAGCCGGGGTTTCGGCGGGCGGGGTGGGAGGCGGTGAGCCGGGCGGGGTCGTCGTGCAGGGCCACGCGGTACGGGTTGAACCAGGCGTGCAGCTCCAGACCGCGGGCGTGGGCCTCGGCGACGGCCGTGCCGAGCGGGTCCCAGCCGGGAGGGGCGCCCTGGGTGCCGGTGAGGTACTGCGACCACGGCTCGTACGGCGAGGGCCACAACGCGTCGGCGGTGGGCCGCACCTGGAAGATCACGGTGTTGAGGCGGTCACGGACGGCCGTGTCGAGGTGGTCGAGCAGTTCGGCGCGCTGCCGCGCGGCGCTCAGCCCCGGCCGGGAGGGCCAGTCCCGGTTGGTGACGGTGGCCACCCACATGCCCCGCATCTCACCGGTCGCCGCGCCCGGCACCGCGCGCCGCCGCGGCGCGGCCGACGCCCGCGGCACCGTCGCCAGCGCGGCCAGCGCCGCCGTCGCGAACATCCTGCGTGACACCCGCCCCATAGAGCCCCCCTGAACACCGACGAACCGCCTGGCCGGACACGGTCCTGTGCCCAGGATGCCCCACCCCCGCGATCGATCATCGATACTTCGGAGTAACGTGCACGGACGGAGCAGGACCCGGGACCCGGCGACCTGCCACAGCCGTAAGCAGTAGCGAAAGGGACGATGTGACCGACATCGAACGCGTCGGAGTGGTGGGCTGCGGTCAGATGGGTGCGGGGATCGCCGAGGTGTGCGCCCGTGCCGGACTGGACGTCAAGGTCGCCGAGACCACCGGCGAAGCCCTGGAGATCGGCCGTACCCGGCTGTTCAACTCCCTGTCGAAGGCGGCCGAGCGCGGCAAGATCTCCGAGGAGGAGCTGGCGGCCACGCAGGCCCGGCTGAGCTTCACCACGGACCTCGGCGAGTTCGCCGACCGTGATCTGGTGATCGAGGCCGTGGTCGAGAACGAGCAGGTCAAGACCGAGATCTTCCAGGTCCTCGACCAGGTGGTGACCCGGCCGGACGCGATCCTGGCCTCCAACACCTCCTCCATCCCGCTGGTGAAGCTGGCGGTCGCCACCTCGCGGCCCGACCACGTCATCGGCATCCACTTCTTCAACCCGGCCCCGGTGCAGAAGCTCGTCGAGCTGATCCCGGCGCTCACCACCTCCGAGGGCACGCTGAGCCGCGCCCAGGCCTTCACCGAGAAGCTGCTGGGCAAGCACGCGATCCGCGCCCAGGACCGCTCCGGTTTCGTGGTGAACGCGCTGCTGATCCCGTACCTGCTCTCCGCGATCCGGATGTTCGAGTCGGGCATCGCCAGCCGGGAGGACATCGACAACGGCATGGAGATGGGCTGCGCCCACCCGATGGGCCCGCTGAAGCTGTCCGACCTGATCGGCCTGGACACGGTGGCCTCGGTGGCGTACTCGATGTACGAGGAGTACAAGGAGCCCCTGTACGCCGCTCCCCCGCTGCTCCAGCGCATGGTCGACGCGGGCCGCCTGGGCCGCAAGAGCGGGTCGGGGTTCTACACCTACGGCTGACGTCGTCCGACCACTCGCCCGTGGGCTCCGTCAGGGGGTCGCCGCAGGCGTCGCCGACGGGGCCCGAAGGGGGGCGGGTGCCGGTCCGGCCGAGGTGGGCGGCGGTCAGGGCAGCAGCCGCTGTTCCTTCGCCACCGCGACCGCGCCCGCCCGGGTGTCGACGCCCAGTTTGCCGTAGATGCGGCGCAGGTGGGTCTTGACCGTGGCCTCGCTGATGAACAGGGCGCGGGCGATCTCCTGGTTGCCGAGCCCGCGGGCGAGGTGGGTGAGGATGTCGCGTTCGCGGTCGGTGAGGGAGGGCCGCGGGCTGCGCAGGTTGGCCATGACCCGGCTGGCGACCGGTGGGGAGAGCACGGTGCGGCCCAGCGCGGCGGCGTGGATGGCGGCGAACAGTTCGTCGGGACGTTCCGCCTTCAGCAGGTAGCCCGTGGCACCGGCCTCGATGGCACGGGTGATGTCGGCGTCCGTGTCGTACGTCGTCAGCACCAGTACGCGCGGGGCGGCCTCGGGCACGGCGGTGAGGCGGAGGGTGGTCTCCACCCCGTTGATGCCCTCGCCGAGCTGGAGGTCCATCAGCACCACGTCCGGCCGCAGCTTGGCCGCCAGTGCCAGTGCCTCTTCCCCCGTGCCGGCCTCACCGACCACCTCGATGCCGGGAGCGCTGTCGAGCAGGGCGAGCAGCCCGGCCCGGACCACGGCGTGGTCGTCGCAGACGAGGAGGCGCACCCCGGGGGAGCCGGGGCCGGTGTCGGTGTCGGTGTCGTGGGCGGTCATCGAGGGCCTTCCAGGGGTACGGCGGCGGACAGCACGGTGCCCTCGCCCGGCGTGGACTCCACGGTCAGTGTGCCGCCGAGCTGCCGCAGGCGGGCCCGTATCGCGGGCAGTCCGTGGCCGCGCAGTCCGGTCGGGCCGCTCGGCGGCGCGGACGGGTCGAATCCGCGGCCGTCGTCGCTCACGTCCAGCAGGACCTGGTCGTCGAGGACGGTGAGGGTGAGGATGGCCGTGTCGGCGGACGCGTGCTCGCGGACGTTGGACAGGGCACCCTGCGCGATGCGCAGCAGCGCCGACTGGACGCGGTCCGGGAGCAGCGGCACCCGCCCGTCGTCGTCGACGTGGACGCGTACGGTGAGGTGTTCACCGCTCTCCCGTTCGGCCAGCGCGTCCAGTGCCGCCTCCAGGCCGCCGCCGCGCGCCAGGTCGGTCGGCGCGAGGTCGTGCACGAAGCGGCGGGCCTCGGCGAGGTTGTGCTCCGCGACCGAGGCGGCGGACCGGACGTGGCGGCGGGCCTTTTCGGGGTCGTCCTCCCACACCCGCTCGGCCGCCTGGAGCAGCATCCGCTGGCTGGACAGCCCCTGGGCCAGGGAGTCGTGGATCTCCATGGCGAGCCGCTGCCTTTCCGCGAGCGTGCCCTCGCGGCGCTCGGAGGCGGCGAGTTCACGGCGGGTGCGGAGCAGGTCGTCGATCAGGGTGCGCTGCCGTCGCGCCTGCCGTTCGGTGTGGAGGAAGACGGCCGCCGCGATGGCGGCGACGGCCGGCGGCGCCAGCAGCAGGTTCGGGTCGAACCGCCCGGCCAGCCGTAGCTGCGCCGCGACGACGAGCGCCGTCAGCACCGTGACCAGGACGAGCGCGGCCCGGGTCGGCAGCGTGCGCAGACCGGTGTAGAACAGGGGTACCGCGCACCAGGAGAAACTGGGCGCGAGCACGACGAGCACCATCCACACCACGACCACCGGCCCCAGCCAGACCGGCCGTCGGCGGCCGGGCCGCGCGCCGGGGGCGCCGAGCACCGGCCCCAGCAGGTGCAGCAGGGCCAGGACGGCGGACAGGACGACGATCCACGGAGTGCGCGGCTCGCCCGGGTGGTTGATCAGGAACCGGGTGAGGGCCCCGCCGAGCAGCAGGAAGAACGCCGCGTGCATCACGGCGCCGAGCCACCGGGCATCCGGGTCGTACGGCTTCGGCATCGAGGCGTGCTTCCTTCCCCTGGCCCCCTGACGTGCGGGATCCGGGCCGTTTCCCGCTCCTCGGCGTCCCGCCGGGCCGGCACCCGCGTCTCCATTGTCGCCACCACCCGCCGGGAGGCGGGTCAACCGATCGGATGATCCTCCCGGCCGTCCGCCGGCCCCGGGCATCCGCCTGACCGTGGGCTTCACCGGCACCCGTGCGGGGACCCTTCGTCCGGCTGGAGAACGGCGATGCCCAGCGGACGTTCTCCCGCGGCCAGTCGCCGGCTGTCACCACTGTCCAGGTCCACGACGCTGATGCCGTTCCAGTAGCCGTCGCGGGTGAAGCCTCCGGTGACGTAGGCGGTGCACTCGTCCGCGGAGACGGCGACGGACTCGTGCGGCCCCTCCAGCGCGATCACCTTCTCCTTCCCGTCCTCCGTGCGGACGGTCAGCGACGGGCCCTCGTCCTCGGAGGGGTCGATCGGGCCCGTACCGACGATGACGAGGGTGCCGCCGGGGGTGATGGTGACACCGTGCTGGTGGGTGTCGGCCGTCAGCCGCTCGATGGTCGACCGGCCGGTCCGCGGGTCGAGCACGACGAGCCGTTCGCCCTCGAAGGGCAGGAGCAGCTTGCCGTCCGACGGGCGCACGGCCGCGTAGTGCGGTTTCAGCCAGGAGCCGAGCCCGCCCTCGGTGCCGTACGGGGCGGCTTCGAGGCTGCGGGTCTCGTGTGTGTCCGTGTCGACGACGGTGACCTCGAAGGAGTCGTGGCCGGTCGCGTAGACCTCGCGGCCGTCCCGCGCGACGTCGACGTCGAACGGGCGCCGACCCACCGCGGTCGTGCGGGTGACCTCGTGGGTCCCGGTGTCGATGGTCTCGAGGGTTCCGTTGCCGGAGGGCACGTGGACGCCCACGTACACCTGCTCGCCGTCGGGTGCGAGGGCGATGCCCATGCCGCCGCCGCGGTACTCGCCACCGGTGACGGGGCCGAGGTTCTCCGTCTCGTACGGGATCAGGTCCAGGAGCTCACGGTGGTGCGTGTCGACGACGGCGACGCCCTCGGCGGTGGCGACCCAGGCGCGTCCGTCCTCGCCGACGACGAGGCCGTAGGGAGCCTCGCCGACCTCGACCGAACCGAAGGGGCCCTCGTCCGGGTCGACGAACGTGACGGTGTCGGCGCCGAAGTCAGCGACCAGCAGAGTGCCCGCGGGGGTCCTGCCCGTCGGCTCGGGGCCGGGAGCGGACGGGGCCGGAGCGGACGGGGAACCGCTCTTCCCGGCCGCCCTGTCCGGGGTGTCGGGGGCGGACGCGCAGCCGGCGAGCAGGACGGAGGAGGAGAGCGCCAGCGAGACCGCGCGGGCGGCACGGCCCGGTGCTGCGGGGCGCCTCACCGTACGGCCCTCAGCAGACCCGCGATCTCCCGGAGACCGCGGCGCTCCGCGTGTTCGAGGGCGGTGCGGCCGTCGCTGTCGGGGAGGTCGGGAGCGGCGCCCGCGGTGATGAGCAGTTCCACGATCTCCTGGTGGGCGTGGCCGCCGTCACCGAGGACCACGGCTTCGAGGAGGGCGGTCCAGCCGAGCCGGTTGACGTGGTCGACGTCGACGTCGGTCTCGCGCAGCAGGGACCGCACGTAGTCGACATGGCCGCGCTCGGCGGCGGGGATGAGGGAGGTGCCCCCGAAACGGTTGGTGATCCTCGGGTCCGGACGCGCCGGGAGCAGTGTCCGCATCATGGCGACGCTGCCCGTGACGCCGGTGACCAGCCACGGGCTGTCGTCCTGGTCGTCCTGGGCGTTCGGGTCGGCGCCCGCCGCGACGAGCACCCGCGCGGCGGCCACGTGGTCGTGCAGGGCGGCGAGCAGCAGCGGTGTGCGCCGGCGGGGGTCCCTGGTCCCGGTCCGGGCGCCCGCGTCGAGGGCGGCGCGTACGGCGTCGGCGTCGCCGCGGGCGGCTGCGTCGAGCAGGGCGCGGTCGGGTGGGGTCATGGCGGTTCTCCTCGTGGCCGTTCGCGTCCCCGGCGGAGACGGTCCGGCCGGGGACGGACGGGGTCCCGGCGTCCCGGTCGCGGTCTCGGTCCCGGTCTCGGTGGAGAGGCAGATCCGGGTCGCGTGGCACCGGGTGACCACGGCCTCGACAGCGGGCCGGAGCGGCATGCCGGGGGATCCTCCCAGGTGACAGGTGACAGGTGACAGGTGTGTGAGGGGGACGGCGGCCCGCCGCGGACGAGCCGCCGGCGCGGCTCCGGTGGCGCCGGGACAGGGGCCTCGCGCCACCGGAGCTTCACGGGAGGGGCTTACCCGAGGACGTCCGCGCCGGCCCGGGCGAACTTCTCGTCCAGGGCGCCGGAGGGTGCGCCGGCCACGCCGATGCCCGCGATCGGAGCGTTCTTCGCGGTCACGGGGACACCGCCCGCGAGGAACAGGGTGTTCGGGATGTCCTTCAGCGTCGGGGCGTTGTCCAGGCGCTTCACCAGCTCGGAGGTCGGCGAGTTCCAGGCCACGGCGGTGTACGCCTTCTTCACGGCCGACTCGTAGGACTGCGGCCCGGCGCCGTCGCCGCGCAGGGTGAGGACGGTGTTGCCGTTGCGGTCGACGACGGCGACGGTCACCCTCTGGCCCTCCTTCTCGGCGGCGTCGAGCGCGGCCTGCGCGGCCTTCGAGGCGGCGTCGATCGTCAGGTGGGTGGTCGTGGTGGTGGTGTCGCCCTTGACGCCGGCGGCCTGCGCGGCGGCGACGGTCCGCGTGTCGTCCGACGCGCTCGCCGAGTAGGCGCCGAAGCCCCCCAGGGCCACGGCCGCGGCGAGGGACGTGCCGGTGATGACGCGGGTGCGCTTCGAAACCCTCTTGACGTGCTTCATGAGTAGTCGGTCTCCAATGAATGGTGAAGGGGGCCGGGACGTCGGTCGCCGGTGCGTGTGGCGGAAGCCCGACGGGCTCGGTGGCGGGCGGTTCCCGCCGTCCCGCTCTGGGATCCATCCTCGGCCCGGGGCCGGTACCGTCCCCTCGGCGTACCGGCTGGATGCGACGCGCCGGGCGGCTGACACCCGGGTCATCCGATCGGATGACCCCCCGGGGGTCAGGGCCTGCCGTCCTGGCCGAGCCTGAGGTGGTGCAGCAGGAGTAACGCCGCCGCCATGTTGGCGGCCGGGACCTCGCCGGCGGCGACCAGGTCGGGGACCACTTTCAGGGGCACCCACTCCCGGCGGTCCGACTCGAAGTCGTCCACGGGGTGTCCGACGTACTCGCCCTCGTCGGACCAGTAGATGTGGTGCCGGGCGTCGGTGAGGCCGTTGGAGGGTTCCACGGTCATGAGGTGGTGCAGCGGTCCCGGCCGCCAGCCGGTCTCCTCCTCCAGTTCCCGCGCGGCGGCCCCGGCGATGTCCTCGCCGTCCTCGACCACTCCGGCCGCGAGCTCCCATCCCCAGCTGTCGGTGATGAAGCGGTGGCGCCACAGCAGGAGGACCTCGTTGGCCTCGTTGACCACCGTAGCCACGGCGACGGGCCGCAGCCGGATGAGGAAGTGGTCGAGATGCCGGCCGTCCGGCAGCTCGACATCCGCGAGATTGACGCTGAACCAGCGATTTGAGTACACAGTCTGTTCGTTCTGCTTCGTCCACTGCACGGTTCTGCCACCTTCCGACGGGTAGGGGGCAATATCGCAGCAGCGGCGGTCCGGCAGGCAGGCGCACGGGAGGCAGCCCGTGGCGCAGCGGCGGGCGCGGCGGAGGCGCGCGGCCGGGCACGGGGGGCCTTGAACCGCGCCCGTGCTACAGCGGTACGCGCAGTGCCCCGTCGATGAGTTCGGCCGCCTCGGCGGTGCCCGCGCAGCCGCTGCGGACGAGGTGCTCGCGCACCTCGCGCAGTCTGTCCCGCAGCCGCTGCGACTCCATTCCCCGGGCCTGCTCGGCCATCTGCACCGCGATGGCCACCGCCTTGTCGGCGTTGCCCTGGCGCAGTTCGATGGTGCTCAGCATGGCCAGCCGGTGCACCCGGCCCCGGTCGTGCGCGGGATTGTCCACGGCCGCCGCCGCGTGCTCCCCGGCCGCCGCCAGCTCGCCGAGGCTGAGCAGCGCCTCCGCCACCTGGACGTTGACCAGGCCGGGCTGGACATAGCCGGTCTCGTCGGGTTCGGTTCCGCGCCGGATCCGCTCGGCGGCCCGCTCGGCCCGCCGGATGCGGGACAGCGCGCTGCCGCCGTCGCCGAGGTGCGCGTACGCCTTGGCCTGCATCGCGTACAGGTCGGAGGCGAGGGCCGGGGTGATGTCGGTGCCGGCGGCGCGCAGCGCGGCCTCCGCGAAGGCGACGGCCTGCCGGTACTCCCGCATGTACAGCGACTGGTTGACGAGCAGCGCGATCACATAGGCGCCGAGCCCCCGGTCCCCGCTGGCCTTCGCCAGCCGCAGCGCCTGGTGGAAGTAGCGCTGGGCGAGGCCGTGCGCGTCGGAGTCGTACGCGCAGATGCCGGCGACCGCCACCAGGCCGCCGGTGGCCCGGTGGAGCTGGCGGCCGGTGGCGTCGGTGTAGCGGCCGCGCAGCAGCGGGGCGGCCTCGGCGTTGAGGAAGCCGACGATCCGGGCGCGGGTCGCGACGCCGCCCGCCTTGCGGTACATCTGCTCGTAGTGGGTGCGGGCGGCGCGCAGCATGTCGAGATCGCCGGGGGTGACCCGGTGCCGGCCGCCACGGGAGACGTCCACGTCCTCGGGCGGGTTCTCCCACTCCCATACGGGCATGACGGCGGGCGTGCCGGTGACGGCGGGGGCGCCGAGTATGTGCGGGCGCCGCTGCTGGTCGGAGCGCCACAGCGCGGTGGCCCGCTCGACGAACCCGCAGAGCGAGCCGGTGTGCGGGGCGGGCGGCTCGCCGGGCACGCCGAGGCCGATGTCGTCGAGGGTGACCTGGCGGTGCAGCCGGGCGGCGAGCACCTCGCAGATCAGGTCGGGCACCTGTCCCCGGGGCCGCTGTCCCTTCAGCCAGCGCGCCACGGCGGTGTGCTCGTAACGGAGCGACAGGCCGCGCGCCCGTCCGGCCTGGTTGACGTGCGCGGCCAGGCCCGCGTGCGAGATCCCGGCCTCGTCCAGGATCGCGTCGAGCAGAGAATTGGGCTGCATTCAGGCCCCCCGGTGGCTCGGTGCCGGACAGAGTAGTGGCTGCGCGTTCACACGGGGTGTGAACGGAGTGCTCGAATCCGCAGTGTGCGCGCACTGTCGCCGAACGTGTCCGGCCGGTTGACTGAACTGCCTCGAAAGAGGCCGGCCGGGCCGCCGGCTCCCCCTCGTACAGTGCGGCGGCCCGTTTCCACGCCGTCCGCCCTGCTGCCTGCCCGACACTCCGTGGCGGGACGGACGGCGTGGCGCCGCCGGTCACGCCGGTCATGCCGGGGACTGGAGGTGGGTCGGCGGGTGCGGTCGCGTGGTGGTCGGCCGTGTGGTGGCGCGCGGTTCTGTGGGGGTGCCTCCCCCATGCCGCTCGTTCCTCAGGATCAGCAACGCCACGTCGTCCTTCGGCGGGCCGACGGTGTGCCGCAGCAGTGCCGTGAGGACCGTGCGCAGCACGGACTGAGGTGTGAGCGGGTGCTCGCGCGCGGCCTCGGTGAGGACGTCCCGCAGCGGGAAGAACCGGCCCTCGGCGTCCCGTGCCTCCTCGGCTCCGTCCGTGTGCAGGACGAGCGCGTCGCCGGGCAGCAGGGGTCCGCAGGACACGGCGGGGAGTTCGGGCGGCAGCGGGAACGGGCCGAGCGGCGGGAGCGGATCGGTGCGGGCGAGCGGTTCGGCCCGTGCGCCGGTCAGCAGATACGGCCAGGGATGGCCGCAGTTCAGGGCCCGTACTCCCCCGTCCGGAAGGATCTCCAGCAGCAGGACGGTGACGAACTCCTCGCCGGGCGGGACGTCCTGGGCGGCGCCCGCCGGGTCGTGTCCGCCGTGGGTCCGCTCCCGCAGGTGCCGGTCCATCGCCCGCTCCAGCCGGCGCAGCACACCGGCGAGTTCGGCCTCGTCGTGGGCGGCCTCGCGGAAGCTGCCGAGGACGGCGGCGACGGTCGTCACGGCTCCGAGCCCGTGGCCTCGGACGTCACCGATGACGGCCCGTACGCCGTGCTCGGTGGCGACCACCTCGTACAGGTCGCCGCCGATCCGGGCGCCGGGGTCGGCGGAGAGGTGGACCGCGGCGGCGGCCAGGCCGTCGACCCGCGGGGGCGGCGGCCGCAGCAGCGCGCTCTGCGCGGCCTCCGCGGCCCGGCGGGCCAGCCGCAGTTCGCGCAGCAGCCGGTGCCGGACGTGCATCACCAGGCCGGTGACGATCGCGCACATCACGGCGCTGCTGACGAGGCGGGCGCCGAGGGCGTCGTCGTGAGCGAGCGGGCAGGTCAGCCGGTAGGCGACCGCGGTGGCGCCCAGGGCGGTGGGCACCGCGAGGGTGGGTACCCGTGAGGACAGGAACCGGGGTGGCACCCTGCGGGGAGCCCCAGGCTTGAAGCGGATCATGCCGATGGCCCCCCATATAGGCCCGGACAGCGCAGACCGGCCTCGAGAGGCCGGTCTGATTCTGTCGACCGTGTGGCCTGATCCGGACGTATCGACCCGGATAGTCACCCGAATGAGTGAGGTGACCGGTGGGGAGAGGGGGACGGGGGGTGTGGGAGGCGTGCTCTGCGCCTCCCGCACCCCCCGTTTCCGGTGGTTGCCGGCCCCGTGGGCCGGTCTCTGCGCGGTTGTCCTCGCGGGCGGCTGTGGGGCTTCTTCGCCCCCGCCGCCCCTTCCCGTCCCGTCCCTGGGGGCTGCGCCCCCAGACCCCCATCGGCCCTGCGGGCCTCGTCCTCAAACGCCGGACGGGCTGAATTCAGCCCCTCAGGACTGCTCCGGTGCGGTCGCCCGCCAGGGTGACTGCCGACTCTCGGGCCGCTGAGGCCTCGTCGACGGTCAGGGTGCGGTCGGTCGCCCGGAAGCGGAGTGCGTAGGCCAGGGACTTGCGGCCCTCGCCGAGCTGTTCGGCGTTCTCGTACACGTCGAACAGGCGGATGGACTCCAGCAGTTCACCGGCGCCTTCGCGCAGTGCCGCCTCGACGTCCGAGGCGGGCACGAACGCGTCGACGACCAGCGCGACGTCCTGCGTGGCGACCGGGAAGGTGGAGATGCCCGGTGCCTGCGGGGTGTCGTCGCCGACCTGCTCCAGGGCGTCCAGGTCCAGCTCCATCGCGCAGCTTCGCGCGGGCAGGCCCAGGGTCTTCAGGACGCGCGGGTGCAGCTCGCCGGCGTGGCCGATGATCCGGTCCTCGCCGTCGACCGTGACGGTCAGCTCGGCGCAGCGGCCCGGGTGCCACGGGCCGTACTGGCCCTTGCGGACGCCCAGTTCGGCGCCGGCCTCACGGGCGACGGTCCGGGCGGCCTCGACCGTGTCGGCCCAGTCGGCCGCGCGGCCCTTGCCCCACCAGCCGGCCTGCTCGCGGGCGCCGGTCAGCACGACGGCGACGTGCCGCGGCTGGTCGGGCAGCGCGGCGTCCAGCGCGGCGATGTCGGCCTCGCTGGGGCGCCGGTCGACGGGCAGGTTCGCGGCGACCCGCTGCTCCTCGCGCGGCCGGAAGACCAGGCCGGTCTCGAACAGCGCGAGGTCGTGCGAGCCCCGGCCGTCGTTGCGGCGCAGCGCGCCGAGCAGGCCCGGCAGCAGCGAGGTCCGCAGCGCGGGCTCCTCGTCGCTGAGCGGGTTGACCAGCTTGACGACGCGGCGGGCCGGGTCGTCGGCCTCCAGGCCGAGCTGGTCGAAGACCTGCTCGCTGACGAACGGGTAGTTCAGCGCCTCGACGTAGCCGGCCCCGGCCAGGGCCCGGCCGATCCGGCGGTGCAGGCGCTGGCGGGCGGTCAGACCGCGGCCGGCCGGCGGCTTGGGCAGCGTGGAGGGCAGGTTCTCGTAGCCCTCCAGGCGGATGACCTCTTCGGCCAGGTCGTTGGCGTCGGTGAGGTCGGGCCGCCAGGACGGCACGGTGACGATCAGCTCGTCCTGCCCGTACACGTCGCAGCCCACCTCTTGGAGGCGGCGTACGACGGTCTCACGGCCGTACGTCACACCCGCGACCCTGTCCGGGTGGTCGGCGGGGGCGGTGATGGTGTGGGGCGCGGTCGGGGCGATGACCTCGGTGACACCGGCCTCGGCGGTGCCGCCGGCGAGCAGCACCAGCAGGTCGACGGTGCGCTGCGCGGCAGCGGCGGCGGCCTGCGGGTCGACGCCGCGCTCGAAGCGGCGGGACGCCTCGGAGGACAGCTTGTGGCGGCGGGCGGTGCGCGCGATGGACACCTGGTCGAAGTGGGCGGCCTCGATCACCACGTCGCCGGTCGACTTCTCGAGGTCGTCGTGGTCGGCGATCTCCGTGTCGGCGCCGCCCATGACACCGGCGAGGCCGATGGGGCCGCGGTCGTCGGTGATGACGAGGTCCTCGGCGTGCAGCTTCCGCTCGACGCCGTCGAGGGTGACGATCTTCTCGCCCTCCTCGGCCCGGCGTACGCCGATGGTGCCCTGGACCAGGGAGCGGTCGTAGGCGTGCAGCGGCTGACCGAGCTCCATCATCACGTAGTTGGTGACGTCGACGGCGAGCGAGATCGGGCGCATGCCGACCTTCTGCAGCCGGCGCTTCAGCCAGATCGGGGAGCGCGCCTCGGGGCTGAGGCCGGTCACCGTGCGGGCGGTGAAGCGGTCGCAGCCGACCGGGTCGGAGACCTCCACCGGGTAGCCGAAGGCGTTCGGTCCCGGCACGTCGAGCAGGGCCGGGTCGCGCAGCGGCAGACCGTAGGCGATGGCGGTCTCGCGGGCGACGCCGCGGATGGACAGGCAGTCGCCGCGGTTGGCGGTGACGGCGATGTCCAGGACCTCGTCGACCAGTTCGAGGAGCTCGATGGCGTCCTTGCCGACCTCGGTCTCCGGCGGCAGCACGATGATGCCGTGCGTGCCGTCGTCGCCCATGCCCAGCTCGTCGGCGGAGCAGATCATGCCGTGGGAGGTCTTGCCGTAGGTCTTGCGGGCGGAGATCGAGAAGCCGCCCGGCAGGGTGGCGCCGGGGAGGACCACGACGACCTTGTCGCCGACGGCGAAGTTGCGGGCGCCGCAGACGATCTCCTGCGGCTCACCCGTGCCGTTGGCCTGACCGACGTCGACGGTGCAGAAGCGGATCGGCTTCTTGAAGCCCTCCAACTCCTCGATGGTCAGCACCTGACCGACGACGAGGGGGCCCTTGAGGTCGGCGCCGAGGTGCTCGACGGTCTCGACCTCGAGACCGGCCGAAATGAGCTTGGCCTGTACGTCACGGCCGGTCTCCGTCGCCGGCAGGTCGACGTACTCCCGCAGCCAAGAAAGCGGGATCCGCATCAGATCTCCATCCCGAACGGCCGGGTGAACCGGACGTCACCCTCGACCATGTCTCGCATGTCCTCGACGTTGTGGCGGAACATCAGCATCCGCTCGATGCCGAACCCGAAGGCGAAGCCGCTGTACTTCTCGGGGTCGACGCCGCAGGCGGTGAGCACCCGCGGGTTGACCATGCCGCAGCCGCCCAGCTCGATCCAGCCCTCGGACGAGCAGGTGCGGCAGGGGCGGTCGGGGTTGCCGACGGACGCGCCCTTGCAGACGTAGCAGAGCATGTCCATCTCGGCGCTCGGCTCGGTGAAGGGGAAGAAGTTCGGCCGCAGCCGGGTCTTCATCTCCGCGCCGAACAGCGACTGGACCATGTGGTCCAGGGTGCCCTTGAGGTCCGCCATGGTCAGGCCCTCGTCCACGGCGAGCAGCTCGACCTGGTGGAAGACGGGGGTGTGCGTGGCGTCCAGCTCGTCGGTGCGGTACACGCGGCCGGGGCAGATCACGTAGACCGGCAGCTCGCGGTCGAGCAGGGAGCGGATCTGCACGGGCGAGGTGTGGGTGCGCAGCACGACACCGGACTCGGTGCCGCCCTCCGGGCCCTGCACGAAGAAGGTGTCGGCCTCGCCGCGGGCCGGGTGGTCCGGGCCGATGTTGAGGGCGTCGAAGTTGAACCACTCGGCCTCGACCTGGGGGCCCTCGGCGACCTCGTAGCCCATGGCCACGAAGATGTCCTCGATGCGCTCCGACAGCGTGGTGAGCGGGTGGCGGGCGCCGGCCGGGACGCGGTCGTAGGGCAGCGTGACGTCCACGGCCTCCTCGACCAGGACGCGCGCGTCGCGCTCGGCCTCGAGTTCGGCCTGGCGGGCGGCGAGGCCCTTGTTCACGGCACCGCGCGCCTGGCCGACGCGCTTGCCGGCGTCGGCCTTGGCGTGCGGCGGCAGGGCGCCGATCTCGCGGTTGGCCAGCGACAGCGGGGAGGTGCCGCCGGTGTGGGCGACCTTGGCCTCCTGGAGCGCGTCGAGGGAGTCCGCGGCGGCGAAGGCGGCGAGCGCCTCGTCCCGCATGCGCTCGATCTCTTCCGGTTTCAACGCCTCGACCTCTACAGGGTCGTACGACTTATTCGGTGCCGACATCTCTTCCCGTGCTTCCGATTGGCTGGCTGATGGTCCCCGTACCGACTCGTGGACGGTGCGTCCAGGTTTTTGGGACACAAAGGTGCCAAAGGCCGAGTCTAACGGTGCCGGGGCAGGCGGATGCGCCCGTGGGGCCGGGGCCGGATCTCAGGTGAGATACGCGGGTGCCGCCACGGGCAACGTAAATCGGAACTGTGCGCCGCCGCCGGGGGCGCGTCCGACCGTGATGGTGCCGCCGTGGGCCTCGACGATGCCCTTGACGATGTACAGCCCGAGGCCCGTCCCTCCGCGCTTGCTGCCCCGCCAGAAGCGGGTGAAGACGCGGTTCATGGACTCCTCCGGAATGCCGGGCCCCTCGTCGCTCACCGTGACCGACGTGCCGGTGTCCTCCCGTTCGCGGGGGGACGCCGAGGGCGTGATGTCAATCGTGACGGTTCCCTCGCCGTGCCGCACCGCATTTTCCAGCAGGTTGCTGAGCACCTGGTCGACCTTGTCGGGGTCGGCCCACAGGTCGGGCAGCGGGTGCTGCACGCGGAGCAGGAAGCGGTCGGCCTGCTGCCCGGCGGCGACGTAGGCCTGGATGTGCCGTCCGACGGCGGCCCCGATGTCGACGGGCTGGCGGCGCACCTCCAGGCGTCCGGAGTCGATGCGGGATATGTCGAGCAGCTCGGCGATGAGCCGGGTGACCCGGTCGGCGTCGGCGTCGACGGTCTCCAGCATCAGCCGTTTCTGGTCGTCGGTGAACCGTTCCCACTTGGCGAGCAGGGTGGCGGTGAAGCCCTTGACCGAGGTGAGCGGGGAGCGCAGTTCATGGGCGACGGTGGCGATCAGCTCGGCGTGGCTGCGCTCGGTGCGGCGCCGGGCCTCGGTGTCGCGCAGGGTGACGACGACGCGGCGGACGGGGCCGGTGGGTTCGGCGCGGACGTAGCGGGCGGAGACGAGGACTTCCCGGCCGCCGGGGAGCAGCAGGTTGCGCTCGGGCTGGCGGACGCGGATGGCGAGGCCGCCGTAGGGGTCGGTGAGCTGCCACCAGCGGCGGCCCTCCAGGTCCTCTAACGGCAGGGCGGTCTCCAGCGGCTGTCCGAGGGCCTGCTCGGCGGGGACGGCCGTGATGCGGACGGCCGCCGCGTTGAAGCAGATCACCCGTCCGTGCTCGTCGGCGACGACCAGTCCGTCGGGCAGCTGGTCGGGGTCGATGCCGGGTTCGGCGAGATCACCGGGCCGGGGCGCGGGCGGGCGCGCCGCCCGCTGTGCGCCCGGTGCGCTGCTCGTGCCGACGCTCATCCCCGTACCCCACCTCTCGGAACGTCATCGGGGCGCCCCGTGCTCGAGCCCTGCCGAGAGCTTGGGGGAGGGTCCCCGAGCTGGTCACCCTACTAGTTCCCGGTGACGGAGCGGCACCCTCCGGCGGCGCGCTGTGCACGTGCCGACGCGTAGAGACATACGGCGGCGGCGGTGGCGAGGTTCAGGCTCTCCGCCTTTCCGTGGATGGGGACGCGGACGACGGCGTCGGTGAGGGCGCGGGTCTCCTCGGGCAGGCCCCAGGCCTCGTTGCCGAAGACCCAGGCGGTGGGCCCGCCCATGGTGCCCTTGTCGAGCTCGTCGTCGAGGTCCCGGTCCCCGGCACCGTCGGCGGCGAGCAGCCGCACGCCCGCGTCCCGCAGTCCGCTCACGGCCCGTTCGACGGGGACGCCGACGGCGACGGGCAGGTGGAACAGGGAGCCGACGGAGGCGCGTACGGCCTTGGGGTTGTACAGGTCGACGGAGGCGTCGGTGAGGACGACGGCCTCGGCTCCGGCGGCGTCGGCGCAGCGCAGCACGGTGCCGGCGTTCCCGGGGTCACGCACGTGCGCGAGGACGGCGACGAGCTTCGGCCGGGCGGCGAGGATCTCCTGGAACGGCGTGTCCAGGAACCGGCACACCCCGACGAGCCCCTGCGGGGTGACGGTGGTGGAGATGTCGGCGATGACGTCCTCGGAGGCGAGGTGGATCCGTGCGCCGGCGTCGCGGGCACCGCCGATGATGTCGGCGTACCGCTCGGCGGCCTCGACGGTGGCGAACAGCTCGACGAGCGTGTCCCCGTGGGCGGCGGCCTCCCGCACGGCCTGCGGCCCCTCGGCGAGGAACAGCCGCTCCTTCCCCCGGAAGTTCCGCTTACCGAGCCGCCGGGCGGCGGCGACGCGGTGGGAACGGGGGGAGATCAGCTCGGGGCTGACGGGGGCCATCTTCTTCTTCACCTTCAGGAGACTCGCAACGTGCGGCGTTTCTTGGGGCTGCGGCAAACAGCGCCGCTCCCGGCGGGCGTCGAGCATGATGCCGCTCTGCTCGGAAGCCCGCGGCACGACGACTCCCCTAGGGGCGCGGGGAACTGCGCGATCAGCCACGACGGACCCGCAGCCGGTCGACGACCGATGCCCCGGCAACAACAGGACCCGCAAGCAATGAAGCCTGCGGGTCCCACACTCACGCCGGCTCAAAGCCAGCGCAGCGTCACGCGGCCTTGGGCGCGTTCACGTCCGCCGGCAGCGCCTTCTGCGCGACCTCGACCAGCGCCGCGAAGGCGGTCGCGTCGTTGACGGCCAGCTCCGCGAGGATCTTGCGGTCGACCTCGACGTTCGCGGCCTTCAGACCCTGGATGAAGCGGTTGTACGTGATGCCGTTGGCGCGGGCAGCGGCGTTGATGCGCTGGATCCACAGCTGGCGGAAGTCACCCTTGCGCTTCTTGCGGTCGTTGTAGTTGTAGACCAGCGAGTGGGTGACCTGCTCCTTGGCCTTGCGGTACAGGCGCGAGCGCTGACCGCGGTAGCCGGAGGCCTGCTCGAGGATCGCCCGGCGCTTCTTGTGGGCGTTGACTGCCCGCTTGACGCGTGCCACTTGTTAACTCCTTGTAGCGGGGCCGTGGTTGTCCTCACACGGCCCGGTATCGATTGGGTCCCGGTCCTGCCGTACGGCGCTCAGCGGCGCCCGTACGTCACTTGCCGAGAAGCTTCTTGATCTTCGCGGCGTCGCCCGGGGCCATCTCGGCGTTGCCGGTGAGGCGACGCGTCACGCGGGACGACTTGTGCTCGAGCAGGTGGCGCTTGCCGGCGCGCTCACGGAGCACCTTGCCGGAGCCGGTGACCTTGAAGCGCTTGCTGGCACCGCTGTGCGACTTGTTCTTCGGCATAGCGCCGTTCTCTCCTCGTCGGTGGCGCTCCGGTGCCCGGTCGTGAGAACCGGGCACGGTGGAGCGTCGTACTTGTTTCGGTTGCTTCCTGGGGCTCGCGCCCCCGGGAGTCACGCCTCGGCAGGCTCCTCGGCCGGCTGGGCCTCGGCGTCCGCGGCGTTCTGCGACTTGCCGGGGTTGGCCTTCGCCTCCGCCTTGCGGGCTTCCTGCGCCTGGCGAGCCTCGGCCATCGCCTCGGTCTTCTTCTTGTGCGGACCGAGAACCATGATCATGTTGCGGCCGTCCTGCTTCGGGTTCGACTCCACGAAACCGAGGTCCTGGACGTCCTCCGCGAGACGCTGCAGCAGTCGGTAGCCGAGCTCCGGCCGGGACTGCTCGCGACCACGGAACATGATCGTGATCTTGACCTTGTCGCCCTGCTTGAGGAACCGGACGACGTGACCCTTCTTGGTGTCATAGTCGTGCGGGTCGATCTTCGGCCGGAGCTTCATCTCCTTGATGACCGTGTGCGCCTGGTTCTTGCGCGCCTCACGGGCCTTCATGGCCGACTCGTACTTGAACTTCCCGTAGTCCATGAGCTTGCACACGGGCGGACGGGCGTTCGCCGCGACCTCGACGAGATCGAGGTCGTACTCCTGCGCAAGCTCCAGGGCCTTGGCAAGCGGGACAATCCCGACCTGCTCGCCGCTGGGACCGACAAGTCGCACCTCGGGAACGCGAATCCGGTCGTTGATGCGGGGCTCGGCGCTGATGGATCCTCCTCGGTAGCACCACGCGACGGTCTGGCGGACAGCCGCGTAACGTCTGTATGCGTAAGACCTAACCGCGCCGAAGCAGAAAAAATGCCCCGGACGATCACAGGCGGGGCTCCTCGAACTACCGGAGCACCGCCACGGGGACCGCGGGGCGCGCTTTCGGGCGGATCGCCGCCTCGGGGACGGGACCGCCTGACCGGTGACCCGCCGCCCTCAGGGCGGCCAGGTGGGAGTTCGAAGCCTCCACTTGTGGGCCGGGCTCGCGGGCCGTGAGGCATACGGGTCCGACCGGTCGTTACACAAGGTTAGCAGCTCCCGGTGGGGTGCACCAACCGGCCGTCTCCCGCCTCCTGGCGTCAAGGGGGCGTCCCGCTGCGCCTATCGTGTGGGGCATGAGTGACACCTCCCCCTCGGACACCCCTGAGTCCTCCGCGGACACCCCCGAGACCTCCGGCAACCCCGACTTCGACGCCATGGCCCGCGACATCGCGGAGGTCCCGGCGGTCGAGGTGATCGTGACGGTCGCCGTCAACCTGATGAGCGCCGCCGCCGTGAAGCTCGGTCTGACCGAGGAGGGCGACAAGTTCAAGGACCTGGACGAGGCCCGCAAGCTGGTGCACGCGCTGGCCGGCCTGCTGGACGCCTCCGCGACGGAGATCAGCTCGTTCCACGCGGCGCCGCTGCGCGACGGTCTGAAGTCGCTCCAACTGGCGTTCCGCGAGGCCTCCCTGGTCCCGGACGAGACCGGCCAGGGCCCGGGTGAGAAGTACACCGGGCCGCTCTACGGCTAGGACGTCAGGGACGTACGTACAGGGGCTCGCCCGGGGGCGTGGTCCCGGCCGGCAGGACTGCCAGGTCGAGGCCGCGCACCAGGCGGGCCCTCAGTGTCTCGTCGGCGGCCAGCCGCTGGGCCACGGCGCGGGCGGCTTCCGCGGCGGGCGCGGCGGGGTCGAGGACGAGGGCGAGGGTGCCGTCGGCCTGGCCCGGCCCGAGGTGGGCGCGCAGCACGGCGGGCTCCGCGGCGACGGCGGCCCGTACGGCCTCGACGACGGCCGGGTCGGCGAGCGGGGCGGTGCTGGTGCGGCCCTCGGCGAGGGCGAGCAGCGTGGGGCCGGTCAGTTCGAAGGGCACCGGTCCTGACATGTCCAGGATCACCGTGTCCGCCTTCTCGTGCGCGGCGGCCTGCAGGGCCTGGTGCAGCGGTACGGCGACGGGGCGGGCCGCCGGGTCCCAGCGGGCGAGCGACTCGGTGGACGTGAAGGCGGGCAGGGCGGTGCGCCCGCCGGCCTTCAGGGTCGGTACGGCCATGTCGCTGGTCTTCTCGCGGCGCAGCCCGTTCTCGTCCTCCTCGACCTCGCCGAGGACGGCCACGACGGGGACGAGCAGCCGGGCGCCCTTGAGCGCCTCCAGGACGGGGCCGACGGCATTGCCGTCCTCGGCCCAGGCGGCGAGCGCGGCGCTCAGCCGGGGGTCGGCGGTGCCGTCGTCGTCGCGGAACGGGGAGTCGGGAATGTTCTTGTTCGCCACGGTCACCGACCCTATCGGGGGGTGGACGGTGTTCCTCACCGGCCTCTCACCGAGATCTGAGCCGGCTCTCAGCTCCGTCCGACGGTCCGCACAGCCACCGCCCCGACCATCGCGGCCATGGACTCCTCCAGCAGACCGCGGCGCCGCCGTCGTGCCCGCCGGTCCCGGCGCCGTGCCCCGGTCTCCCTCGCCCTCGCCCTGGCCGCCGTCGGGTGCGGTACGGCGGCGGGGGCGATGTACATGACCTCGTGGGCGCACCCGCGGGCGGCGGAAACCGTATCCTCGTCGGCCTCGCGGGCGACCGAAGGGGAGGAAGCGGCGGTGGAGAGCGCGACGGAAGCGGCGGTGGACCGGAACGCGTCGCTGGCGGCGGCCATGGAGTCGGTGGGCGTGGCGGACGGTGCCGAGGTGTCGGTGGCGGTGCTCGCCCCGGACTCCGGGGAGAGCGCCTCGTACGGAGGGGGCGCCTTCGACACGGCGAGCATCGTCAAGGTCGACGTCCTGGCGGCGCTGCTGCTCCAGGCGCAGGACGCGGGGCGGACGCTGACCGCCGAGGAGAAGACGTACGCCGCCGCCATGATCGAGAACAGTGACAACGACTCCACGTCGGCGCTGTGGCGGGCGATCGGGACGGCGGACGGGCTCGACGCCGCGAACGAGCGGTTCGGGCTGACGGGGACGGCGGGCGGGGACGGCCCGCTGTGGGGGCTGACGCAGACCACGGCCGCCGACCAGGTCGCGCTGCTGCGGCAGGTGTTCGACGCGGAGGGCTCACAACTGGACGATGCCTCACGGGCGTATGTGCGGGAGCTGATGGAGCGGATCGCCGTGGGGCAGCGGTGGGGAGTGTCGGCGGCGGCCGACGGTGCGGAATGGGCGTTGAAGAACGGCTGGCTGCGGCGGAGCACCACCGGGCTGTGGGTGGTCAACAGCATCGGGCGGGTGACGGCGGGCGGCCACGGCTACCTGGTGGCGGTGCTGTCGCGGGGCAGCGCGACCCAGGAGGAGGGGATCGCGCTGGCCGAGGCCGCGGCGCGGGCGGCGGTGTCCGTGTTCACCGGGGACGCCGAGGACACCGCGGGTGAGGCGGGTGACGTGGCCGGGGCTCAGCCCTCGTCGTAGCGGGTGCGGCGACCGCGCCACAGGACCACCGCGGCAACCAGCAGCACACCGCCCGCGCCGCCCGCCAGGGGGGCCGCCCAGTCGGCGGTGTCGTCGTCGGAGCCGACGGTGTCCGGGCCGGGGCCGAAGTACTTGTCGCCGTACGCCGCCGACTTCAGGCCCTCCGGCTTGAGCCGGGACGCGGCCTCGATCGCGGCGGCCGGGTCGATGAAGCCGAAGCCGCGGGAGTCGTCGCGGCCGTCGGCGGGGGCGTTGCGGGCGGTGTCCTCCAGGAGCCGCTTGACCTGGGCCGGGGTCAGGTCCGGGTGGGCCGCCTTGACCAGGGCGACGGCGCCGGAGACGAACGCGGCGGCGGCGCTGGTGCCCCAGCCCTCGTAGTACTTGTGGTCGGGGTCGGCGATGATCACGTCGACGCCGGGGGCGCTGACCGTGGCGTACCAGCGGCGGGTGGAGAACGGGGCGCGGGTGCCGTAGCGGTCGACGGCGGTGGCGGCGATGACGCCCGGGTAGGCGGCCGGGTAGGAGACGTGGTCGCCCTTCTCGCCGCCGTTCCCGGCGGAGGCGACGACGGTCACGCCCTTGCGCAGGGCGTACTGGATGGCCTGGTCCTCGCCGGGTTCGGGGTGCGCGGAGGCGGAGTCGTCGCCGAGGGAGAGGTTGATGACGTCGGCGCCGTTGTCGGCGGCCCAGCGGATGCCCTCGGCGAGGGCGTTGCCGCGGGTCTTGCGGGCCTTGGCGCGGGAGTCGTCGCCGTCCTCCAGGATCACGCGGACGGGGAGGATCTTCGCCTCGGGGGCGATGCCCATGACGCCGTCGGCGTTGCCGGGGCCGTGTCCGTGGCCGGCGATGATGCCGGCCATGGCGGTGCCGTGGCGGGCCCAGGCGCGGTCGCCCTCGGTCGCGCCGAAGCCGACGAGGTCCTTGCCGGTGAGGACGTTGCCGTCGAGGTCGGGGTGGTCGGCCTCGACGCCGGTGTCCAGGACGGCGACGGTGACGCCCGCGCCCTTCGTGGTCTGCCACACCTCCTCGGTGTGCATGGCCTCCAGGGACCACTGCCGGGCGCGGATGCCGTCGGCGTGCGCGGTGGTGGCGGGGACGAGCACGAGGGCGGTGGCGAGGAGGCCGCCGAGTGCCGCCGCGGCGGGGCGCCGGCCGGTGACGGGGCTCATGACGGCTGCTCCGTGACGGTGCCGGCCTTCTTGCGCAGGCCGCGTTCGACGCGGTCGGCGAGGCCCTGGGCCTCGTGGCCGAGGCCTGCCTGGGCGGGGGCGGTGGTGGCTCCGGACTCCATGGCGTCCTCGGCGGGTTGCGGGGTGTCGACGGTGCGGCCGTCGGCCCAGCCGGAGACGGCGTAGACGACGACGGGGGCGTCCGTGAGGACGGAGACCGTCCAGGTGGCGCGCTGTCCGGCGCCGAAGTCCGCGGCGGCGGTGCCCTTCGCGGCGTACGGCAGGGGCATCAGGTCGGTACGGCGGTCCAGGCGTTCCTTGTCGAAGCGGCGGGCGAGGGAGGTCATGGCGGCGGCGTCGGCCTTGGTGAAGAGCAGGCCGACGGTGGTGACATGGCTCTGGGTGGCGTCGGTGTAGGTGGCGCGCAGCAGGCGCTCGCAGCCGACGGGGGCGAGGGCCTTGCGGAGCAGGGCGTCGAAGGCGTCCTCGCAGCCGCTGTCGGGGGCCACGGCGATACGGGTCCAGGTCCGGTCGGCGCCGCCGGGGCCCGCGCCCTCGCCCTGGAGGGTGGGCGGGAACAGTTGGTCGACCGGGACGTTGTGCCACATGTCCCGGGCGGCGGCGAAGCCGTTCCGGGCACCCGGCCCGTCGGAGTCCCCGGCGAGCCAGCTTCCGGTGACGGCACCGCCGATGAGTCCCGTCCCGAGGACGAGACAGGCGGCGGCCGCGACGGCCTGCGACCGACCCCGCCGCCCGAGCGGCCGGGGCCGCGCGCCCTCGTCGTACCCCTCGGGCTCCCCGAACGACACCACGGGCCGCCCCGCTCCGGGCGTACCGCCCGGCGCCATGGGGGCACTCCAGGAGAGCGCGGGATCGGGAGCACCCTCCGGGTCCGTCCCGGGGCGGCGCTCTTGACCGGCGCCCGGCCGCGCGTCCGGGGCCACCTCGCCGGCACCGGGCCGCCACGCGGGGCGGGTCGGCGCGTACGCCGAGCCCGCCTCGGCACGGTCCGCGCCGCCGGAGCCCGGCCGTGCCTCCGGCACGACGCGCAGGCGGGTGGTGGTCTCCGAGGAGTTTTCGGGAGGCGTGGCCGTGCCACCCGCGGTGGGCCGGCGGGCGGGCTGCGGCGGTACGGAGGGTGAGCCGGCTCCCTGGCCCGCGGTCGGCGGTGTGTCGGGGAAGCGGGCGGAAGCACGCGGAGGCGGGGGTGCGACGGGGTCCGTACCGGCGGGCACGCCGTCCCCGAAGCCCGGAGAACGCGGCGGCCCGGCATCCCCCGCCGACGAACGCGCTGGTCCACGGGACCCGAACGCACCGGAACCGCCCGCGGTGCGCCCGCGGGGCACACCCGCACCATCGGCGTCCGCACCGGCAGAAACCCCCACCGACGGACCCGCCGACTCACGAGACCCGAACCCACCGGAACCACCCGCGGTGCGCCCGCGGGGCACACCCGCACCATCGGCGTCCGCACCGGCGGGACGGCCCGTCGGCGGACGCGCGGGTTCGAACGCGCCCGCGCCGTGCGAGGTCTCCCCACGGGGGCCGCCGGTGTCCGTGCGGGCCGGTTCGCGGGGGGCGAAGAGGCCGGAGCCGCCGGAGGTGTGGTCCCGGGGGGCACCGGCCTCCGGGCGGGCCGGGTTCTCCTGGCCCGCCCGTTCGTCCGTGGCGGGCTCCGGCGGATGCGCGGGGCGCGGAGGGACGGTGGGGCGTGGGGGGTGGGAGGCGCGGCGCGCTTCCGTGCTCATGCACCCCCCGTTTCGTCGTGCCCGCCCGGCACGGACTCGTCCCGGGTAGAGATACCCGCACGGACGACGCGTCATCCCGGTCCGGACCTCCGTCCGGCGCCGCTCCGCCGTCGTGCGTGCGCGTCACTCTACGGCGTGGTCCCCGTCGAACGGGAACCAGTCCGCACGGCCGCGGCATCTGCCCGGAACATCCCCTACCGTGCGGTAATCCCGTCTGGCAGGCTGCGCTCATGACTGCGCGCGCCGCCGACCGGGCCCGTTACGACCGGGCCACCGCCCATCTCGACGCCCCCTTCGCGATCGTGGACCTGGAGGCCTTCGACGCCAACGCGGACGATCTGGTCCGCAGGGCCGGCGGGAAGCCGGTCCGGGTCGCGAGCAAGTCCGTACGCTGCCGTGCGCTGCTCGAACGGGTCCTGGCCCGGGACGGTTTCGCGGGCGTCATGTCGTTCACGCTCGCCGAGTCCCTGTGGCTGGCCCGTTCCGGTTTCGACGACGTCCTGCTGGCCTACCCCTCCGCCGACCGCGCCCGCTACGCGGAGCTCGCCGCCGATCCCAAGCTCGCCGCCGCCGTCACGGTCATGGTGGACGATCCGGCGCAGCTCGACCTGATAGACGCCTCGCGCGGGGACGGCGACGAAGTGGTGCGCGTGTGCCTGGAGTTGGACACGTCCCTGAAGCTGCTCGGCGGGCGGGTGCGGATCGGCGCCCGGCGTTCCCCGCTGCACTCCCCCGACCGGGTGGCCGAGTTCGCGCGCGCGGTGGCCCGGCGCCCCGGCTTCGAGCTCGTCGGGATCATGGCGTACGAGGGTCATGTGGCCGGTGTCGGTGACGCGGTGGCCGGGCGGCCGCTGCGGTCGCGGGCGGTGCGGCTGATGCAGGCGGCCGCGCGCCGTGAACTCGCCGAGCGGCGGGCCGCGGTGGTACGGGCGGTGCGGGCGGTCGTACCGGATCTGGGGTTCGTCAACGGCGGCGGCACGGGCAGTGTGCAGCACACCGCCGCGGAGGACGCGGTCACCGAGATCGCGGCCGGTTCGGGGCTGTACGTGCCGCGTCTGTTCGACAACTACACGTCGTTCAGCGGGCGTCCGGCGGCCCTGTTCGCCCTGCCCGTGGTACGGCGGCCCGGTGTCGGCGTGGTGACGGTGCTGGGCGGGGGCTATCCGGCGTCGGGCGCGGCCGGCGCGGACCGGCTGCCGGTGCCGTACCTGCCGGAAGGGCTGCGGTACGACCCGCAGGAGGGGGCCGGCGAGGTGCAGACGCCGCTGCTGGGCTCGCCCGCCGACGATCTGCTGATCGGCGACAAGGTGTGGTTCCGGCACGCCAAGGCGGGCGAGCTGTGCGAACGGTTCGACGCGCTGCACCTGGTGGAGGGCGACGCGGTGACGGCGACCGTGCCGACGTACCGCGGTGAGGGCCACACGTTTCTGTAGCGGCTCAGTCCGCCGGGCCGATGCTGCTGCCGACGCCGCCGCCGGAGGCCGTGTCGGTGACCGAGCGGATGCCCTCGGTGATGCGGTCCATGTCGGCCGGGGGCGGGCCGTCCTCCCCGGCGTCGAAGACGTAGCGGACGAGGACCGGGGAGCCGGCGCCGACGCTGGAGGGGAACACCAGTGACTGCACATAGCCGCCGGGCCCCTTGGCGGTGGTGACGCGCCACCGCACGAAGTACCCGGCGCGGCCCGCCACCGCGACCGGGCCGGACTTCACGACCTCGTGGGACTCCAGGCCGCCGTAGGGGCGTTGGCCGAGGGCGTCCTTGTCGAAGGCCGCGTCGGCCGCGTCGGAGATGTCCTCCTCGGCGAGCGCCTCGGGTGAGGTCTCGTCGTTCTCGGTGACGGTGCGGGAGATGACGAGGCCGTGCCGGCAGACGGCGCCGTCGCCGGGGCAGTCGTAGGTGCCGTCGGTGGTCATGACGACGTCGTCCTGGGTCACGTTCTCGGGGCGGACCCAGCCGTCGAGGAGCGGGAAGGTGATCCCGTTGAGCTGGTCCTCGACCACGTCCGGGTCACCGGCGGGCGACCCGGACTCGGACGCGGAGGGTGACGGCGCCGGGGGCTCGGGGGCGGACGTGACGGCCGTCGGACCGGTGCGCGTCTCCGGGTCGCCGTCGTCCCCGCCGAGGAGCACCGCGCCGGTGACGACCGCCGCGACCAGCACGGCCCCGGCGGTGGTGAGCGCGACCGTCTTCGTGCGGCCGGTGCCGCCGGTGGACGGGGCCGGCGGCACGGCGGGAGCCCCGGGCGTGCGCCGGTGCTCGGTCCAGGCCGTACCGTCCCACCAGCGTTCCAGGTGCGGGGCGTGCGGGTCGCGGTACCAGCCGGGCGGGGGCGTCATGCTCATCCGGGCACTGTAACGACGAGCGCTACAGCGGTGTGACGTACGCCCCCGAGATCCCGCCGTCCACCAGGAAGTCGGTGGCGTTGACGAAGGAGGAGTCGTCGCTGGCCAGGAAGGCGACGGCGGCGGCGATCTCGTCGGCCTCGGCGAACCGGCCGAGCGGGATGTGCACCAGGCGGCGGGCGGCGCGCTCGGGGTCCTTGGCGAACAGTTCCTGGAGGAGCGGGGTGTTGACGGGGCCGGGGCACAGGGCGTTGACGCGGATGCCCTCGCGGGCGAACTGCACGCCGAGTTCCCGGGACATGGCGAGGACGCCGCCCTTGGAGGCGGTGTACGAGATCTGCGAGGTCGCCGCGCCCATCCGGGCCACGAAGGACGCCGTGTTGATGATGGAGCCCTTGCCCTGGCGCCGCATGTAGGGGATGGCTGCCTTGCAGCACAGGTAGACGGAGGTGAGGTTGACCTCCTGGACGCGCTTCCAGGCGTCCAGCCCCGTCTCCAGGATGGAGTCGTCGTCGGGCGGGGAGATCCCGGCGTTGTTGAACGCGATGTCGACGCTGCCGTAGGTGTCGTACGCGGTCTTGAACAGCGCCTCGACCTGCTCGGGGTCGGTGACGTCGACGTTGACGAAGATGCCGCCGGTCTCCTCTGCGGCGGCCTTGCCGCGTGCCTCGTCCACGTCCCCGCAGACGACGTGCGCGCCCTCGGAGGCGAGCCGGCGGGCGGTGGCGAGGCCGATGCCGCTGCCGGCTCCGGTGACGACGGCGGTGCGGCCGACCAGTCGGCGGCAGATGTTCTCTTCGCTCATGTGCCCTCAGGCCTCCGTGCTGATGAAGACGTTCTTGGTTTCGGTGAAGGCGGCCAGTGCGTCCGGGCCGAGCTCGCGGCCGACGCCGGACTGCTTGAACCCGCCGAAGGGGGTCCAGTAGCGGACGCTGGAGTGGGAGTTGACGGAGAGGTTCCCGGCGCGGACGGCCTGGGAGACGCGCAGGGCGCGGCCGACGTCCCGGGTCCAGATCGAGCCCGAGAGGCCGTAGTCGGTGGCGTTGGCCAGGCGTACGGCGTCGGCCTCGTCGTCGAAGGGGAGGACGACGGCGACGGGGCCGAAGACCTCCTCGACGGCGACGCGCGCACGGGGGTCGACGCCGGTGAGGACGGTGGGCGGGAACCAGTAGCCGGGGCCCTCGGGGGTCTTGCCGCGGATGCCGTCGAGGTCGTCGGTGACGTAGGAGCGGACGCGGGCGAGCTGGGTGGCGGAGATCAGCGGGCCCATGTCCACGTTCTCGTCGGCCGGGTCGCCCACCCGGACCGCCTCGATCGCCGGGGCGAGCAGCTCCAGGAACCGGTCGTACGCGGAACGCTCGACGAGGATGCGGGTGCGGGCGCAGCAGTCCTGGCCGGCGTTGTCGAGGAAGGACATGGGGGCGGCGGTCGCGGCGGCCTCCAGGTCGGCGTCGGCGAAGACGATGTTGGGGCTCTTGCCGCCGAGTTCGAGGGTGACGCGCTTGAGGCGGTCCGCGCCCTTGGCCCACACCCGCTTGCCCACGGCGGTCGACCCGGTGAACACGATCTCGGCGACGCCGGGGTGTTCGACGAGCGCGTTCCCGGCGACGGGACCGTGTCCGGGGAGCACCTGGAACAGGCCCTCGGGCAGGCCCGCCTCCAGGGCCAGTTCGGCGAGGCGCAGGGCGGTGAGGGGGGTGGTCTCGGCGGGTTTGAGGAGCACCGCGTTGCCTGCGGCGAGGGCGGGTGCGGTGCCCCAGGCCGCGATGGGCATGGGGAAGTTCCAGGGGGCGATGACGCCGACGACGCCGAGCGGTTCGAGGAAGGTGACGTTCACCCCGCCCGGGACCGGGATCTGGCGGCCGGTGAGGCGCTCCACTCCCCCGGCCGCGTAGTCGAGCAGGTCGCGGACGTTGCCCGCCTCCCAGCGGGCGTTGCCGAGGGTGTGGCCGGCCTCGCGGACCTCCAGGCGGGCCAGTTCCTCGATGTGCCCGTCGACCGTGGCGGCGAACCGGCGCAGCAGCCGGGCCCGGTCACCGGGCGCGAGGGCGGCCCATGCGGTCTGCGCGCGTGCGGCGCGTACGACGGCGGCGTCGACGTCGGCGGGGGTGGCGGCCGGGACGGTGGCGATCACCTCCTCGGTCGCGGGGTTGCGGACCTGGAGCTCGGAGGGCTGGTCGGACAAGGAGGGCCTCACATGCGTTCGAAGGAGCGGCGCAGCTCCCAGTCGGTGACCGCGGCGTCGAAGGCGTCGGTCTCGACGCGCGCCATGTTGCGGTAGTGCGCGACGACGTCGTCGCCGAAGGCCGCCTTGGCGATCGCGCTGTTCTCCCACAGCTCGGCGGCCTCGCGCAGGGTGGTGGGGACGTGCTCGAAGCCGGCGGTGTAGGCGTTGCCGGGGCAGGGTTCGGGCAGCTCCAGTTTCTGCTCGATGCCGTACAGCCCGGCCGCGACCATGCCGGCCACGGCGAGGTGCGGGTTGACGTCGCCGCCGGGCAGCCGGTTCTCGAAGCGCAGGGAGCGGCCGTGGCCGACCACGCGCAGCGCGCAGGTGCGGTTGTCGCGGCCCCAGGCGACGGCGGTCGGGGCGAAGGAACCCGGCTGGAACCGCTTGTAGGAGTTGATGTGCGGGGCGTAGAGCAGGGAGAACTCGCGGAGCGCGGCGAGCTGCCCGGCGAGGAAGTGGCGCATGACCTCGGACATGGCGTCCGGTTCCTCGGCGGAGTCCGGCATGGCGCTGGCGCCGGCCGTGTCCGCGAGGGAGAGGTGGATGTGGCAGGAGTTGCCCTCGCGCTCGTTGTACTTGGCCATGAAGGTGATCGAGACGCCCTCCTGGGCGGCGATCTCCTTGGCGCCGGTCTTGTAGACGGCGTGCTGGTCGCAGGTGACCAGGGCCTCGTCGTAGCGGAAGGCGATCTCGTGCTGGCCGGGGTTGCACTCGCCCTTGGCGGACTCGACGGTGAGTCCGGCGGCGGCCATCTCGTTGCGGATGCGGCGCAGCAGGGGCTCGATGCGGCCGGTGCCGAGCACCGAGTAGTCGACGTTGTACTGGTTGGCGGGGGTGAGTCCCCGGTAGCCGGCGTCCCAGGCCTGTTCGTAGGTGTCCTTGAAGACGATGAACTCCAGCTCGGTGCCGACCTGGGCGGTGTAGCCGAGGGCGGCGAGGCGGTCCAGCTGGCGGCGCAGTATCTGCCGGGGGGCGGCGACGACCGGGGAGCCGTCGGCCCAGGCGAGGTCGGCGACGACCAGGGCGGTGCCCTCGTTCCAGGGCACCCGGCGCAGGGTGTCGAGGTCGGGGTACATGGCGAAGTCGCCGTAGCCGGTCTCCCAGGAGGACATGGCGTAGCCGTCGACGGTGTTCATGTCGGCGTCGACGGCGAGCAGGTAGTTGCAGCCCTCGGTGCCGTGCCGGAGCACCTCGTCGAGGAAGAAGCGCGCGGCGAACCGCTTGCCCTGGAGCCGCCCCTGCATGTCGGGGAAGGCCAGGACGACGGTGTCGATCTCACCGCCGGCGACGAGGGCGTGCAGCTCCTCGACGGTGAGCGGGGGTGTGCGGTCTGCCACGGGAGGGCCTCCTCGGGCTTCTGCGGGCTTCTTCGGTCGAGCCGGGAGCCTTAAGGTATTGCCGGGAACCATTGCTTGGGAAGGGGGCACGGCCGGATGCCGGAAGACGCGGTCGGCGCGGTCGGGGACCGCCTGGCGCCGGTGCTGCGGCAGGTCCGCGCGGGCAACGGCTTCGAGGAGGCGCTGGAGCAGATCCTCCAGGTGGTGCGGCTGGGCCTGGTGGCGGGCGGGGAGCGGCTGCCGGCCGAGCGGGAGCTGGCGGAGCGGCTGGGGATCAGCCGGGTGACGCTGCGCGAGGTGCTGAAGGTGCTCCAGGAGCAGGGCCTCGTGGAGTCGCGGCGCGGCCGGTACGGCGGAACGTTCGTGCTGCCCCGCCCGACGGACACCGGCGAGGAGGAGCTGCGGCGGCGGATCGCCGGGGTCGACATCGAGGACGTGCTGCGCTTCCGGGAGGTGCTGGAGGTGGGCGCGGCGGGGCTGTGCGCGGCGCACGGGCTGACGGAGGAGCAGGCGGCGCGGCTGCGCGCGGCGCTGTTCGGCACGCAGGAGGCGCCGCTGAGTGACTACCGACGCCTTGACACGCTGTTCCACCTCACCCTGGCGGAGCTGTGCGGCTCGCCGACGCTGACCGCGCAGTACGCGGCGGTACGGGCGACGGTGAACGGCCTGCTGGACTGCATCCCGCTGCTGGTGCGCAACCTGGAGCACTCGCAGCGGCAGCACGCGGCGCTGGTCGAGGCGGTGCTGGAGGGGGACGCGGACGGGGCGAGGGAGATGACGCGCGAGCACTGCGCGGGGACGGCGGCGCTGCTGCGGGGGTTCCTGGCGTGAGGGCGTGACGGAAGCGGGTCCACCGCGGTTTGACGCACGGGGCTTGCGCTCGCGGCGTCCGCGCCACGAAGGTATGGGCCCACAAAGGTCTGGATCCGTTCCATTGCCCCCTGACGTCGCCGCCCCCTGGGGAGTCGCCTTGTGAGCCTTCCATCCGCGTCCCGTGAACCCGCCGGTGAGCCGGACGACTACCTCGAACGCAGGAAGCTGCGCCGCGGCAGCGCCGGCTGGCTGCTGCTGACCGGCCTCGGCGTCGCCTACGTCGTGTCCGGCGACTACTCGGGCTGGAACTTCGGCCTGGCCGAGGGCGGCTTCGGCGGCCTGGCGATCGCCATGGTGCTGATGGGCGCCATGTACACCTGCATGGTGTTCGCCCTGGCCGAGCTGTCGTCGATCCTGCCCACGGCCGGCGGCGGCTACGGCTTCGCCCGCCGGGCGCTCGGACCGTGGGGCGGCTTCCTCACCGGGACCGCGATCCTCATCGAGTACGTCCTCGCGCCCGCCGCGATCTCCATCTTCATCGGCGACTACGTCGAGTCGCTGGGCCTGTTCGGCCTGGAGTCCGGCTGGCCGGTGTACCTGGCCTGCTTCGTCGTCTTCATCGGCATCCACCTGTGGGGCGTGGGCGAGGCGCTGCGCTTCAGCTTCGTCGTCACGGGCATCGCGGTGGCGGCGCTGGTGGTGTTCGCGCTGGGGGCACTGCCCGAGTTCGACGCCTCCTCGCTGGACGACATCCCGGTGGACTCCTCGGCGTTCGGCGCGAACTCCTGGCTGCCGATGGGGCTGCTGGGCATCTGGGCGGCGTTCCCGTTCGGCATGTGGTTCTTCCTGGGCGTGGAGGGCGTGCCGCTGGCCGCCGAGGAGACCAGGGAACCGGCCCGTACGCTGCCGAGGGCGATCCGCTGGTCCATGGGCATCCTGGTGGTGCTGGCCGTGGTGACCTTCTTCGCGGCGGCCGGGGCGCGCGGCTCGGCGGCGGTCCAGGACGCGGGCAACCCGCTGGTGGAGGCGCTCCAGCCGGACGGCGAGGCGACGGCGCTGAGCCGGATCGTGAACTACGCGGGCCTCGCCGGACTGGTCGCGTCGTTCTTCTCGCTGATCTACGCCGGTTCGCGCCAGCTTTTCGCGCTGTCCCGCGCGGGCTACCTGCCGAAGTTCCTCTCCCTCACCAGCAGCCGCAGGGCGCCCTACCTCGGCCTGCTGGTGCCGGGCGCGATCGGCTTCGCGCTGGCCGCCGGGACGGGCAACGGCGCGCGCATGCTGAACATCGCCGTCTTCGGCGCGACGATCTCGTACGCGCTGATGTCCCTCTCCCACATCGTGCTGCGCCGCCGGGAGCCGGACCTGCCGCGGCCGTACCGTACGCCGGGCGGGGTGCTCACCTCGTCGGTGGCGCTGGTGCTGGCCTGTGCGGCGCTGGTGGCGACGTTCCTGGTGGACGTGACGGCGGCGTTCATCGCGTTGGCGGTCTACATCGTGGCCGTGGCGTACTTCGGTCTCTACAGCCGCAAGCACCTGGTGGCGAAGGCGCCGGAGGAGGAATTCGCGGCGCTGGCGGCGGCCGAGGCAGAGTTGTCACGGGACTGAAGTGCGGGAAAGGTGATCGGCATGACGGCCAGGCCACTCATCGGCATCAGCACGTACGCGGAGTCCGGTGTGCGCTGGGGCGTGTGGCAACTGGACGCCGCGCTGTTGCCGGCCGGCTATCCGCGGCTGGTGCAGCGGGCGGGCGGACTGGCCGCGATGCTCCCGCCGGACGCCCCGGAGCGGGCGGCGGCGACCGTGGCCCGGCTCGACGGCCTGGTCGTCGCGGGCGGCCCGGACGTGGAGCCCGTCCACTACGGCGCCGAGCCCGACCCGCGCACGGGACCGCCCGCCCGGACGCGGGACGCCTGGGAACTCGCCCTGATCGAGGCGGCCCTGGACCGCCGGATCCCGCTGCTGGGCATCTGCCGGGGCATGCAGCTCCTGAACGTCGCCCTGGGCGGCACCCTGGTCCAGCACATCGACGGCCACGCGGAGGTGCCGGGCACCTTCGGCCACCACCCGGTCAAGCCGGTCCCCGGCACGCTCTACGCCGGCATCGCCCCGGAACAGACCTCCGTCCCCACCTACCACCACCAGTCGGTGGACCGCCTGGGCACGAACCTGATCCCGTCGGCGTACGCGGAGGACGGCACGGTGGAGGCGATCGAACTCGCCACGTCCCCCTGGGTCCTGGGCGTCCAGTGGCACCCGGAGATGGGAAACGACCTACGCGTCATGCAAGCCCTGACCACCGCCGCGCTCCGCGGGCAGCCCTCGCCGCCGTAACCGCGGGCAGAGTCGTGCCTCCCCCAGTGCCTCAAGGGCCTGGGAGGTACCCCCAGGGGCGGCACGGGTGGGCGCGACGGCACCCCGTAAGCGCCGGGCAGCGCGACCCGCCCCCGCCCAGCCCCAACGAGGCTCACCCCCGCGTCAGCGACAACAGATCCCGCGCCGGCCCGGTCGGCCGGTGCCCCGTGGGCCACACCGCACGCAGGTCGCGGGCCAGGGCAATACCGTTCACCGGGATACGGACCAGCCGCCGCATCGCCAGCTCCTCCCCCACCGCCAGCTCGCTCAGAACCGCCGGCCCCGCCCCGCCCACAGCCGCCGCCTTCACCGCCGTGGTCGAAGACAACTCGATCAACGGCCGGGCCAACCCTCCCAGCGCAGCGTCCAGGACCTGCCGCGTCCCCGACCCCTTCTCCCGCAGGATCAACGGCGTACTCGCCAACTCCTCCGCCGCGATCGGCCGCCGCCGACGGGCCCACGCGTGCGACGGCGCCGCGACCACGATCAGCCGGTCATGGGCGATCACCGCGGAATCCAGCCCCGCCGACACCGTGAGTCCCTCCACGAACCCCACGTCCGCCTCCCCCGCCAGCAGCCGCTCCGCCACCGCCGCCGAGTTCCCGGCCAGCAGCGACACCGCCGTGTCCGGCCGGTCCGCGCGCAGCGCGAGCAGCCATCCCGGCAGCAGGTACTCGGCGATCGTCATGCTCGCCGCCACCCGCAGCCGTGAGTCCCTGCGGTCCCGCAGCGCCTGCGCGCCCGCGTCGAAGGCCTCCGCCGCCTCCACGATCCGCCGCGCCCAGTCGGTGACCAGCGCCCCCGCGTCGGTCAGCCGCGACCCGCGCGGCGAGCGGTCGACGAGTGCCACCCCGAGCTGTCGTTCCATCGACCGGATCCGGCTGCTGGCGGCGGGCTGGGTGATGCCCAGCTCCCGCGCCGCCCCGCCCAGGCTCCCCAGCCGCGCCACCGCCAGCAGCAGCTCCAGCGCCCCGAGGTCCGGCACCCGGTGAGCCAGGGATCCCGGGCTCGCGGAGCGGTGCCCTGGATGGTCGTGGTCATCCGTTGTGCTCATAAGCCCAGCTTATGCCGCCATAGAGGGGTGCTCCCTGGTGGCGGTGCCCCGCCGGCCCGACCGTATGACCATGGTCACCGCAATCCGGCCCCTGCCACCTCTCCCCCGTGCCACCGCACGGCCCCCGCGTGCCGCCGCCGTCCGTCACCTCGGACCCAACTGGTACGCCTGCGTGATGGGCACCGCCATCGTCGCCGGAGCGGGCGCAGCGCTCCCCGCGCTCCCCGCGCACACGCCCGGTCTGCGCCCCGCGCTCACCACCGTCTGGGCGCTGTCCCTCGTCCTCCTGGCGGTCCTGCTCGCCGCCCGCGCCCTGCACTGGGCCCACCACCGCGACCGGGCCCGCGCCCACCTCCTCGACCCCGCCATGGCGCCCTTCTACGGCTGTCTCTCCATGGCGCTGCTGGCCGTCGGCGGCGGCTCCCTGACCCTCGGGCGGGACTGGATCGGGCCGCGCGCGGCCGTCGTCCTCGACGCCGTGCTGTTCACCGCCGGTACGGCCGTCGGGCTGGCCGCCGCCGTGGCCGTCCCGTACCTCATGGCCGTACGCCACCGGGTGACGGCGCAGGAGGCGACGCCCGTCTGGCTGCTGCCGCTGGTCGCGCCCATGGTGTCCGCCGCGCTCGGGCCCCGCCTGGTGCCGTACCTCCCGGAGGGCCAGCCCCGCGCCACCCTGCTGCTCGCCTGTGTCGCGCTGTTCGGGCTCAGCCTCCTCGCCACCCTGATGACGCTGCCGCTGGTCTTCGGCCGGCTGATCACCCACGGCCCGCTGCCCCTCGTCCTCACCCCGTCGCTGTTCCTGGTGCTCGGACCGCTCGGCCAGTCCACGACCGCCGTCGGCGCCTTCGCGGACATCGCCCCGGGGGTCGTACCGGCGCCGTACGACGAGGGCTTCCGCGTGCTCGCCGTCCTGTACGGGGTGCCCGTCACGGGGTTCGCGCTGCTGTGGCTCTGCCTCGCCGCCGCGCATGTCGTACGGGCGTGGCGGCGGGGCATGCGCTTCGCGATGACGTGGTGGTCGTTCACGTTCCCGGTCGGCACCTGTGTCACCGGCGCCGGGGCCCTCGCCTCGCACACCGGGCTGCTCGCCTACGACGTACTGGCGCTCGCCCTGTACGTCCTGCTGGCCGGTGCCTGGGCCACCGCCGCCTGGTGCACGGCGCGCGGGCTGCTCAGCGGCGCGCTGCTCGCAGGGCCCGCCCCAGGACCGCCGGCGCCCCGGTCAGCGACGGCCCGTACCAGGTGAGGTGCCGACCGTCGACGAGGGCGCAGGGCAGACCGAGGAAGGCCTCCGGTCCGTCGTCGGCGGTGAAGCGGTAGGGCTCGTCGGGGAGGACCACCACGTCGGGACCCGCCGCGCGCAGTGCGTCGAGCGGGACGCGCGGATAGCGCTCCGGGTGGCTCGCGTAGAGGTGGTCGACGCCGAGGCGGGAGAGCAGGTCGCCCGCGAAGGTGTCCCGGCCCAGCACCATCCAGGGGCGCCGCCAGACGGGCACGACCGCCGTGCGGCGCTCCGCGTGCGTCGGCAGCGTCGCCCAGGCCGCCTCGGCCTCGTCCAGCCAGCGGGGGCGGGCCCGTGCCCCGCACGCCGTGAGCACCCGGTCCAGCTCGCGGAAGGCCTGGGGCAGCGTCCGTACCTCGGTCACCAGCACGTCGAGGCCCGCCGCGCGCAGGGCCGCCAGGTCGCTCTCGCGGTTCTCCTCCTCGTTGGCGATCACCAGATCGGGGGCGAGGGCGACGATCCGGTCCACCTTCGGGTTCTTCGTGCCGCCGACGCGTACGACGTCCAGCCCGGCCGGACGCGTGCACCAGTCGGTGGCGCCGGCCAGGGAGCCGGGGGCGGAGAGCGCCACGGCCTCCGTCAGCGAGGGGACGAGGGAGACGACCCTGGCGGGACTCATCGGCGGGGCTTGTCCCGCAGCGCCTCGATGTGCTCGGCGACGGCGACGACCAGCAGCCGTGTCTCCGGGACCGTGGCCCGCCAGCGGTGCCGTACGCCTCCGGTGAGGTACAGGGTGTCGCCGCGGCCGAGGCGGTACGCGCGGCCCTCCGCCTCGATCTCCACGGCGCCGTCCGCCACGTACATCAACTGGTCGTTGCGGAACTGGAGTTCACGGCCGGCGTCATGGTCGCCGGTGAACTCGGAGGCGTGCATCTGGTGGTGGCCGCGCACCAGGGAGCGCACCCGCGGTTCCGTCCACGGCTCGGCGCCCTCGGCGCGGACGACGTCCACGCTGCACGCGGGGTCGGCGGCGGCGAGGAGCTCCACGGCGGTGGTGCGCAGGGCGTCGGCGAGCTTCTCCAGGGAGCTCTGGCTGGGACGCGCCCGCTCGTTCTCGATCTGGCTGAGGAACGGGACCGACAGGCCGCTGCGCTCGGCCACGACGGCGAGGGTGAGGTCCAGCGCACGGCGTCGCCGCCGCACGGCCGCGCCCACCCGCAAGGGCTGTTCCTTGTGGTCGCCCATCGCTCCGGCTCCCTCC
This sequence comes from Streptomyces sp. CB02400, assembly GCF_001905725.1. Lineage (GTDB taxonomy): Bacteria > Actinomycetota > Actinomycetes > Streptomycetales > Streptomycetaceae > Streptomyces > Streptomyces atrovirens. The sequence continues at coordinate 190,153 of NZ_LIWB01000006.1, read as the reverse complement.
TCCGCCGATCGTCCCGCACCCCGTGCGCCGCGGACCCGGCGCACTCCTTCTCGTGAGTTGTCTGCACCCTACGCATGTTCGGCAAACCGTTTCAGGCGCCTGTCACATCGCCGTCACACGTGACCGGCGCCGACCCGCCAGTTCACGCCAGCCGCCCCGCGAGCCCCTCGGTTCCTCCCGCGCGCGATAAGGGGTGTTCCCGCCATTGTTCCCCTCACACGGCGGAAGGTCACCAGGAGGTCCGGGGAGGGCGTCGCGCTGCGTGGTTGTCCGGATTCCTACCGTGTTCCCGCCCGGTTCCGGACATGCCCGAGGGGCGGGCCCGGCCGCGCCGTCAGGTGCGTGGCCGGGCCCGCCCCTCGGGGGCGGCCGGTACGGCGGTTACCGCGGAGTCGTCTCCCGCGGGGTCGTCTACTGCGGGGTCATCCGCTCCACCATGTCCGGGTGCTCCTTCAGCCAGGCGGCGACGGCCTCCTCCTCGTGGCCCTGGCCACGGTTCTTGATCTCGGCCTCCAGGCTGCCCAGCTCGTCCTCGCTCATATGGAAGCCCTTGATCCACTTCGTGAGCTCGGGGTACTGCTCGGGGAACTTCTTGCTCGCGATGGTGCGGATCGTGTTGCCCTCGCCGAAGGCCTTCTTGGGGTCCTTCAGCTTGGTCAGCTCGTACTCGCTGTAGGCCCAGTGCGGCGACCACAGGGTGACCGCGATCGGCTCCTTCTTGGCGAGGGCCCGCTTGAGCTCGGCCAGCATCGCCGGCGTGGAGCCGTCGACGACCTTGTACTCGTCCTCCAGGCCGTAGCCCGGCATGACCTCGTTCTTGAGCAGCTGCATCTCGCCGGTGCCGGGCTCGATGCCGATGATCCGCCCGTCGAACAGGTCGGCCTTGCCCTTGAGGTCCTCCAGGGACTCGACGTCCTTGACGTACGAGGGGACGGCGATCTCCAGCGAGGTGGGCTCGTACCAGGTGCCCAGGTCGGTGAGGTCGTCCTTGCTCTTGTCCCAGTAGTTCTTCTGCGCGTACGGCAGCCAGGCGTCGAAGTTGAGGTCGAGGTCACCGGAGGCGAGGCCGGTGTAGACCGGGCCGACCTCCATCTGCTTGAGGTTCAGCGTGTAGCCGCGACGCTCCAGGACGTTCTTCCACAGGTAGGTGACGGCGATGTCCTCGTCCCAGGGGAACCAGGCCACGTCCAGCGGCCGCTCCGCCTCGGCGGGGGTGTCGCCGGAGCCCGACCGGACCGGGGCCAGCTTGTCGACCACGTCCGGGTTGGCCTTCAGCCAGGTGCGGACGGCGTCCTGCTGCTTGCCCTTGCCGGCCTTGTTGATCTCGGCTTCCAGGCCGGTGAGTTCCTTCTCGGTCATCGAGAAGTCCTTCAGCCACTTCCCGACGAGCGGGTTGTCACCGGCGAAGCCCTTGCGCGACACCGTGTGCACGCCGTCGCCCTTGCCCCAGCTTCCCTTGGGGTCCTTCAGCTTCTTCAGGTCGTAGTCGCTGTACGCCCAGTGCGGCGACCAGAGCGTGACGACGACCGGTTCCTTCTTGCTGTAGGCCCGCTTGAGCTCGGCCAGCATCGCCGGGGTGGAGCTGTCGACGACCTCGTACTCCTTGTCCAGGCCGTACTCCTTGAGGACCTTGCTCTTGAGCAGGCCCATCATGCCGGCGCTGGACTCGATGCCGGTGATCTCCCCGCCGAAGAGGTCCGCCTTGCCCTTGAGGTCCTCCAGGCTGTCGACGTCCTTCATGTACGACGGGACGGTCAGCTCCAGTGACGTCTCGCCGTACCAGGAGCCGAGGTCGTCGAGCTGCTCGCCGTACTTCTTCCAGTACGCCTCGTGGGTGGTGGGCAGCCAGGCGTCCGTCTGGAAGTCGATGTTGCCCTGCGCGAGGGCGGTGTAGAGCGGGCCGGCCTCGAACTGCTTGGCCTCGACCTCGAAACCGCGCTGTTCCAGGATCTCCTTCCACAGGAAGGTGGAGGCGACGCCCTCGTCCCAGGGGATGTAGCCGATGGTGATCTTCTTGCCGTCGCCGACCTTCTCGCCGCCGGCGGTGGTGGTCTTGGAGTCGCTGCCGCCGAAGATCCCCATGCCGCCCGCGACCAGGGCGAGGACGACGACACCGATCACGGCGACCTGCGGGCGGGGCCGGTAGGACCAGATCTTCAGCCCCTGCGCGGAGCGTGCCTTGGCGGCGGCGCGCCGGCCGAGCGGGGAGACCTGGGTGCCCAGGGCGCTGGTCATGCGGTCCAGGTAGATCGCCAGGATGACGATGGCGATGCCGGACTCGGCGCCGAGACCGATGTTGAGCTGCCCGATGGCCTCGATGACCGCGCCGCCGAGTCCGCCGGTGCCGACCATGCCGGCGATCGCGGCCATGGACAGGCCGAGCATGATGACCTGGTTGACACCCGCCATCACCGTGGGCAGCGCCAGCGGAAGCTGCACCCGCAGCAGGGTGTTGCGGGGCGTGGTGCCGAACGCCTCGGCCGCCTCGACCAGTTCCTTGTCGACCTGGCGGATGCCCAGCTCGGTCATGCGCACGCCCGGGGCGAGCGCGAAGATCAGGGTGGCGACGATGCCCGGGGCGGAGCCGGTCCCGAAGAACAGGATCGCCGGGATGAGGTAGATCATCGCGGGCAGCGTCTGCATGAAGTCCAGGATCGGCCGGACCACGGCGCTGACCCGGTCCGAGCGGGCCGCCCAGATCCCCACCGGCACCGATATGACCAGCGCGATCACCGTGGCGACGATGACCAGCGCCAGCGTCACCATCGAGTCCTCCCACAACTCCATGGAGTCGAGGAAGGCGAAACCGAAGAAGGTGAGGACACCGGCGAAGGTGCCGCGCAGCCAGAAGGCGATGACCGCGAAGATGCCGCAGAGGATCAGCGGTTCGGGGGCCTGGAGGACGGCGTTGACACCGTCGTAGGCGCCGGTGAAGACGGTCTTGAAGAAGTCGAACAGCCAGGTGACGTTGGCGAGCAGCCAGTCGACGGCGCTGTTGACCCAGTCGCCGAGCGGGATCCTAGGCACGGGCCATCACCTTCTCGCCGCCCTTGTCGCGCGGGGTGTCGCAGACCCCCGGGTCGGACTCCTCGTCGCCGAGGAAGCCGACGAGGCGCTGCCGGGGTACGACCCCGACGAGCGCGCCCTCCTCGTCCAGCACCGCCACGGGGTGCGGTACGCGGGCACTGATCGCGCACAGGTCGGTGAACGGCGTGTCGGGCGTCGCGGTCTCGCAGCCGCAGTCGGCCTCGTCGCCGCGGACCTCGCGGTCCATCACGGCGCCGGCGGTGAGCACGCGGGAGCGGTCGACGTCCTGGGTGAAGGAGGCGACGTAGTCGTTGGCGGGGCGGATCAGGATGTCCTGCGCGGTGCCGATCTGCACGATGCGGCCGTCGCGCATCACCGCGATCCGGTCGCCCAGGCGCATGGCCTCGTTGAGGTCGTGGGTGATGAAGACGATCGTCTTCTTCAGGGTCTTCTGCAGTTCGAGGAGCTGGTCCTGCATGTCGCGGCGGATCAGCGGGTCGAGGGCGCTGAAGGACTCGTCCATCAGCAGCAGGTCGGCGTCGGTGGCGAGCGCGCGGGCGAGACCCACGCGCTGCTGCATGCCGCCCGACAGCTCGTCCGGCCACGACTTCTCCCAGCCGGCCAGGCCGCACAGGGCGAGCGCCTCGTCGGCGCGGCGTTCGCGCTCGGCGCGGGGCACGCCCTGCACTTCAAGACCGTAGGCGGCGTTGTCGCGGACGCTGCGGTGCGGGAACAGCGCGAAGTGCTGGAAGACCATGCTGATCTTCTTGGAGCGGACCTGGCGCAGCTCCCGGTCGGGCAGCGCGGTCAGGTCCTGGCCGTCGAAGCGCACGTGTCCGGCGGTGGGCTCCAGCAGGCCGTTCAGCATGCGCAACAGGGTGGACTTGCCGGAGCCCGACAGGCCCATGACGACGAAGATCTCGCCCGGCTCCACGGTGAACGAGGCGTCGATGACGGCGGCGGTGGTGCCGTCGGAGCGCAGCTCCTCCCGGTCGGCCTTCTTCTTGCGCAGTCGTTCGACCGCCTGGTCCGGTCGTCTGCCGAACACCTTGAACAGATGCTCGGCCTCAAGCCTGGATGACACGCGTACCTCTTGTCTCGACGGCAAATGACGGAAGCGATGCCCGGCGGGCGGCTCACGCGGCCCCAAAACAGTTGAATCTGTAACCGGCATCGCTCCGGGCCGCGCCTCCCCGGTTTTGCACAGGGCAAACGTGTTCGTGTGACGCCTCACACAGGTCGCGCAGGGCGCAGGTTGTTGCATATGGCGCAACTGCGGGCAGTCGTGCCTCCCCCAGTGCCTCAAGGGCCTGGGAGGCACCCCCGGAGCGGCACGGGTGGGCGGTGGGGGTCCCTCCCGCTCATGGGGGTCCCTCCCGCTCGAGCGAAGCCGAGAGTGGGGGAGGCACCCCGCAGACGCCGGGCTGCGTAAACCCACCCCCGGCCCACGCCGACGCACCCGCACTGTCAGCGGTGTACGGCATGATGCGGTCCGTGACCGGACGACTCATGCTCCTAGACACCGCTTCCCTGTACTTCCGCGCCTACTTCGGCGTCCCGGACTCCGTCAGGGCCCCGGACGGCACCCCGGTGAACGCCGTACGCGGACTGCTCGACTTCATCGACCGCCTGGTCAAGGACCACCGCCCCGACCACCTGGTCGCCTGCATGGACGCCGACTGGCGCCCGAAGTGGCGGGTGGAACTGATCCCCTCCTACAAGGCGCACCGCGTCGCCGAGGAGCGCGCGGCGGGCCCGGACGAGGAGGAGGTGCCCGACACGCTGTCCCCGCAGGTGCCGGTCATCGAGAGCGTGCTCGACGCGGTGGGCATCGCGCGGGTGGGGGTCTCCGGGTACGAGGCGGACGACGTGATCGGCACGTTCACCGGCCGGGCCGGCGGGCCGGTCGACATCGTCACCGGTGACCGCGATCTCTACCAGCTGGTGGACGACGCGCGCGGGGTGCGCGTGCTGTATCCGCTGAAGGGCGTCGGCACGCTCCAGGTCACCGACGAGGCCGTGCTGCGCGAGAAGTATGGGGTGGACGGCAGGGGGTACGCGGATCTGGCGCTGCTGCGCGGTGATCCGAGCGACGGTCTGCCGGGCGTGCCGGGCATCGGGGAGAAGACGGCGGCCAAGCTGCTGGCCGAGTTCGGCGACCTGGCCGGGATCCTGGCGGCCGTGGACGACCCGCGGGCCAAGCTCACGCCGTCGCAGCGCAAGCGTCTGGACGAGGCGCGGCCGTATCTCGCGGTCGCCCCCAAGGTCGTCCGGGTCGCGGACGACGTCCCGCTCCCGGACGTCGACACGGCGCTGCCGCACGGGCCGCGCGACCCGGCCGGGGTGGAGTCCCTGGCCGCCCGCTGGGGTCTGGGCGGCTCGCTGCAGCGCCTGCTGACGACCCTCTCGGCGTGAGCCGCACACATTGCTGAACCGGACGGGGTGTCCGCCGACGGGACGTCGACCGAGACCGAGGTGCTAACTTAGGTAACCCTAACTGTGACAGCTGGGAGGCTCCTCATGGCAGAGCGACCGGTACGCGCGCCGCGCGCGCCGCACACCGCCGAGGTCGTCCGCACCGAGCGGCTGACCCCGCACATGCAGCGCGTGGTGCTCGGTGGTGAGGGGCTCTCCGATTTCTCGGCGGACACCTGCACCGATCACTACGTCAAGCTGCTGTTCCCGGCCGCGGGGGCGACGTATCCGGAGCCCTTCGACCTCCAGCGCATCCGTGAGGAGTTCCCGCGCGAGCAGTGGCCGGTGACCCGGACGTACACGGTGCGCCAGTGGGACGCCGAGCACCGTGAGCTGACCCTGGACTTCGTGGTCCACGGCGACGAGGGCCTGGCCGGCCCCTGGGCGGCGAACGTCCGGCCGGGCGAGGTCGTCCGGTTCCTGGGCCCCGGCGGCGCCTACGCGCCCGACCCGGCCGCCGCCTGGCATCTGCTCGTCGGCGACGAGAGCGCGCTGCCCGCGATCGCCCGCTCGCTGGAGGCGCTGCCGCACGGCGCCAGGGCGTTCGCCTTCGTGGAGATCTCCGGTCCCGACGAGGAGCAGAAGATCGACTCCGATGTGGAGGTCCGCTGGCTGCACCGCGGCGGCCGGCCCGTCGGCGAGGCCCTGGTGGAGGCCGTCCGGAGCCTCGACTTCCCGGAGGGCCGGGTGCACGCCTTCGTCCACGGCGAGGCCCACTTCGTGAAGGAGCTGCGCCGTCTGCTGCGGGTCGAGCGCGGCATTCCGCGCGAGGACCTGTCGATCTCCGGTTACTGGCGCCTCGGCCACAACGAGGACGGCTGGCAGGCCTCCAAGCGCGACTGGAACGCCCGCATCGAGGCCGAGCAGGAAGCCGCGGAAACCTCCGCCTGACCTCCCCCTCCACCCGGAGGACCGCACGACCACGGTGCCGGTCCGGTGGGGCGCGCACAGCTCCCACTGACCTCCCCCACCCGGAGGACCGCACGACCACGGTGCCGGTCCGGTGGGGGTGCGCGTAGCGCCCACGGCCGGTGGGTGGGTCGGGGCCGCGTCGGGGGTGTCCGTCCTCGGACCGGCGCGGATCACGTCTCCTGGAGGGGGGCGGGGCGCGGACGCGCCAGCCACTGCGGGCGGCCACCCCCGCCCCGTCCCCTCCCCGCCGTACGCGACTACCTACCACCACCCCGCCACTCCCCGCCCTCCGCGGACAGCCGTGCCACCGCCCCACGGGCAGCCGCCTGCCGCGTTCCCGCGTTCCCGCAGGCAGCCGTGCCGCCGCTCCCGCGGGCGGCCGCACGCCGCCGCGATCCGCGGGCAGCCGCCTGCCGCCGTTTCCGCGGGCAGTCGTGCCGCTGGGGCGGCACGGGTGGGCGCGACGGCACCCCGCAAGCGCCGGGCCGCGCAACCCCACCTCCGGGCCCACACCAACACCGGGCACCCGTACAGCGCCGGGGCCGCGACCCCATCGACGCGGGGCACCCCACAAGGCACCGGGACGCCCCCGCCCACCCGCCCGGACGGGCTGATCAGGTGAACCGTGGCCCGTCGGGCCAGGACCAGCGGCGTGGCGGGCCACCCAGAAGCAAGGCACTGCCCCAGGATCCGGCCGCGTGGCACACACCTTCGACGAGCTCGTGGCCAAGCAGCGCGCGGCGGACGAGGCCCACTCCCGGGTCCGGCAACTGCGGGACGCCTACGGCCCGCCCACCCGGACCAAGTGGAGCGGGCACCAGACCGCCACCTGGGAAACCGCCTGGCGGGCCTGGCGCGACCTCGCCCGTGACGTCCGCCTCGCGGTGACCGAGTACGCCCGGACCGAGGGCAGACCGCTCCACGAGATCGAGGCGGAGCTGAGACGGGCGACCGGGAACCACGACTGAGCGGCCCCGTACGCTTGCCCGGTGTGAGACGCAGACGGCCGACCCCGCCCTCCCCCCTGCCGCAGCGCGACGGTGTGGACCCGGTACGGGTCCGGCTGCCCGCCGGGGAACAGTGGGCCACGGTACGTGAGCACCTGGCGCAGCGGCTCTCGGCCGCCGGCCCCGGAGTCGTGGACGGGATGTTCGCCGCGGGCCTGATCGTCGGGGCGGACGGACGGTCCGTACCGGCGGACACCCCGTACGCACCCGGCATGTTCGTGTGGTTCCACCGTGAGCTGCCCGCCGAGGTGCCGGTGCCGTTCCCGCTGGAGGTCGTCCACCGGGACGAGCACATCGTCGTCGTCGACAAGCCGCACTTCCTGGCCACCACCCCGCGCGGCAGCCACGTCGCCCAGACCGCGCTCGCCCGGCTCCGCCGTGAGCTGGGCGTCCCGGAGCTGGGCGCCGCGCACCGCCTGGACCGGCTCACCGCGGGCCTGGTGCTGTTCACGGTACGGCCCGGGGAGCGCGGGGCCTATCAGACGCTGTTCCGCGACCGTCTTGTGCACAAGGAGTACGAGGCCGTCGCCCCGTACGCCCCGGCGCTGGACCTGCCCCGGACCGTACGCAGCCGGATCGTGAAGGAGCGCGGGGTGCTGACCGCCGAAGAGGTCGAGGGCGAGCCGAACGCGGTCACCCGCGTCGAACTCGTCGCCCACCGGGCCGGTGGCCTCGGCCGGTACCGGCTGGTGCCCGGCACCGGACAGACCCATCAGCTACGGGTGCACATGAACGCCCTGGGCGTGCCGATCCTCGGCGATCCGCTGTATCCCGAGGTGGCCGCCCCCGTCCCGGCCGGTGACTTCCGGCGTCCGCTGCAACTGCTGGCGCGGAAGCTGGAGTTCACCGATCCGGTGACGGGCGTGGAGCACCGGTTCACCAGCGGCCGGATGCTCGCGGCATGGTCCTCGTACGAGGACTGGGCGGCCGGTCAGTAACCGCGCCACCAGCGCAGGAAGCGCTGCCAGGCGCCCCGCGGCGGGGCGGGTTCCGCCACCGGCGGCGGCACCGGCGCGGGGGGCGGTACGGGGTGCGGCACGGGCGGCTCGACGCTCGGCTCGGGCAGCACAGGAGAGACAGAAGACGCAGAGGGCACGGTGGCCGCCGGCCGGGTCACGCCGATGTGCCAGTCCTGCTGCGGTGGCGCGTCGTTCTCGTGGCTGGGCCGCTGCGTCACGTCCTGCTGCGGCCGGGGCGTGAAGTGGACGGGCAGTTCCACGAGATGCCGCGAGGCGATGGACTCGGTGAAGGCCAACTGCTCCTCGTCGATGCTCAGTTCGACGTCGGGCAGCCGCATGAGCAGCGCGTCGACACCGACTTCGGCGATCACACGGCCGATGTCCTGGCCGGGGCACTCGTGCGTGCCGCCGCCGAAGGCGAGGTGCGAGCGGTTGCCCTTCATGTCGGCGGTCGGGTCGGGGCGCACACGCGGGTCGACGTTGGCCGGAGCGGGCGCGAAGACCAGTCCGTCGCCCTTGCGGATGCGCTGCCCGCCGAGCTCCGTGTCCTGCTTGGCGAAGTAGGCGAAGATGGTGCTGAACGGCGGCTCGTCCCAGAGCAGTTGCTCCACCGCCTGGGGCACGGTCATCTGGCCGCCGTTGAGCTGGGAGCGGAAGCGCGGGTCGATCAGCACCTGGCGCAGCACGTTGGCGAGGAGGTTGGCGGTGGCCTCGTAGGCGGCGATGAGCACCACTCTGAGGTGCTGGGCGACCTCCTCGTCGGTGAGTCCGGCCGGGTGCCTGATGAGGTGGCCGGTGAAGTCGTCCAGCGGCTGGGCCCGGCTGCGGGCCGTGAGGCGTTCCAGGGCCTCCATGACGTAGGCGTTGCTGGCGATCGCGGTCTCGGTGCCCCTGATCATGTCGCGGGCGGCCTCGACCATCCGGTCGTCGTACTCGTCGGGCATGCCGAGGACGTGGCACATCACGGCCATCGGCAGGTGCTCGGCGTACTGGCCGACCAGTTCGGCCTCGCCCGCCTCGCAGAACCGGTTGACGACGCGCTGGACGCTGCGGTTGACGTGCCGGCGCAGACCGCGGAAGTCGGTGGCCGCCACGGCGGCGTCGATGGCGCCGCGCAGCCGCCGGTGCTCGTCGCCCTCGGCGTGGGCGCACATCGGCTGCCAGGCGATGTGCGGCATCAGCGGATGGTCGGGCTTGACCAGTCCTTCTCCGAGCGCGGACCAGATGCGGCTGTCCTTGCAGTACTGCGCGGGGGTGCGCACCAGTTGCTGGTTCTCGGCGTGGCCGAGGACCACCCACACCGGCACGTCGTCGTGGACCAGCGCGGGCGCCACCGGACCGTGTTCGGCCCGCAGTTCCTCGTACAGCTTCTTCAGGTCCTCCGACTCGTGCAGCCGGCTCAGCCCGCCGGGGCCCTTGCCGTGCGCGGGGCAGCCGGGGGGCGGGCCGGGCCGGGGGGCGTCCGTTCCGGTCGGGGAGTCTCCCGTCAGGGAGGTGGGTTCAGGCGTCACAGTGGTCGCTCCGAGGGGGGAAAGCGGGGGCCGGTGCGGGAGAGGGATCCCGGGGGTCAGGTGAGCGAGCCCGTCATGGCGAGCGAGTGCAGGAACCGCATCAGGGTCATCAGCACGTCACGGCTGGAGGCGCGGCGCCGCACGTCGCACTCCATGATCGGGATCTGTTCGGACAGGTCGAGGGCGGACCGCAGGTCCTCGATGGGGTAACGCGGGGCGTCGGGGAAGGAGTTGACCGCGACGACGAACGGCACGCCGCGCTCCTCCAGCCGCCCCATGACGTCGAAGCTGACTTCGAGGCGGCGGGTGTCGACCAGCACGACCGCGCCGAGCGCCCCCTCGAACAGCCCGTTCCACAGGAACCAGAAGCGCTCCTGGCCCGGGGTGCCGAACAGGTACAGCACCAGCTGGTCCGTGATCTTGATGCGGCCGAAGTCCATGGCGACCGTGGTGGCCGTCTTGGACGCGGAACCGAAGTTGTCGTCGACCCCGACGCCGGCCTGCGTCATGGTCTCCTCGGTGGTCAGCGGTTTGATCTCGCTGACCGAGCCGACCATGGTCGTCTTGCCGACCCCGAATCCGCCCACGATCACGATCTTCACCGCGGCCTGTGCCGTGTGCGGCAACTGGTCCTCGGCGCGGGGGCCCGGGATGGTCTCAGAGCCTTTGAAGTCCATGCATCACCGCTTCGAGAAGGGAACGGTCGGGCAGCGCCTTGCGGACGATCGGGAAACGCGCCTGGACCAGTTCCGCCGCCAGCATCTCGGTGAGCAGCACGGTCACCACACTGAACGGCAGGTTGAGATAGGCCGACAGTTCGGCCACGGACAGGGGGGCGGCACAGAGCCGGAGCAGCGCCGCCTGCTCGGGGGTGGCGGAGGGCGGGGGGTCCGGGGAGCCGGCCACGATCAGCGTGACGAGATCGAGGTCGGCCCGTTCGCCGTCCGGTCCGGTGACGACGTACAGCCGCTCCGGGTTGCCGCCCTCGCCCTCCTTCCCGGCCGGTGCGGCCGGCTGCGGAGGGGGGCCGTCCTGGGGGAAGCGCCTCTGGCGTTGCGGAGGAGTCATACGGTCTGCCCGTTCCGTCGGGGCGGACTGGTCAGATGGGCGCCGATGCGGACGACGAGGTCGCGCATCATGCCGCCCATGCGGCCCGGCTCGCAGGTCATGTCGGAGAGCACCGCGAGATAGGCGTTGGCGCCGGCCGCCATCAGGTAGAAGTAGCCCTCGTTGATCTCGATGAGCACCATCTTCATCTCGCCGTTGCCGTACGGGAGTTCCTGGGCGACGGCCCCGGCGAGGCTCTGTACGCCCGCGCAGGCCGCGGCGACCCGGTCGGCGGCGTCCGGCTCGCCGCCGTAGCGGGCGATGCGCAGGCCGTCGGCGGAGAGCACCACGATCATCTCGACGCCGGGTACGCCGTCGGCGAGCTCCTTGAGCATCCAGTCGAAGTTGGCTCGTTGCTGGATCACTTGAGGTCCCCCTCGTCATCGGCCTCGGTGCGGGCCGGTTCGTTGATGAGATGCAGGTAGGCGGTCGGGTTCCGGGTGAAGTCGGTGGTGGGGACGCCCGGGTCGAGGCCCTTGCGCATGCCCTCCCAGAAGGCGTCGACCCACAGCCCGGGTTCGCGGTCGTCCTGCTTCTTCTCGGGCTCGGGCCTGGCCCAGATGTCGTGGTACTCCTCGCCCCGCTCCTTGGCCTCCCGCTCGGCCCGTTCGGCGGCCGCCTGCTCGGCGTACCGCTGGGCCAACGGGGTCTTCACCCGGCTGCGGCGCTGCGGCAGTCCGCCCGCGGTCCACTCGGTGACCTCGGGGACGTCGTCCTCCATGGAGACGGTGGCGGGGATGCGGGGACTGGTGGGGCGGCGCTTCTTGGGAGTGCGCTCCGGGCCCGGCAGGGCGTCGACCGGGCGGGGCACGGAGGTCGCCCCGATGCCGTGGGCGAGGCCCACGCCGGGCTCGTCGGTGATCATCTCGCTGGGCACGACGAGGACGGCGCGGACGCCGCCGTACGCGGAGGCGCGCAGCGAGACCTGCATGTTGAACGCGGTGCAGAGGCGGCCGACGACGGCGAGGCCGAGGCGCGGGTTCTCCCCGATCTCCTGGAGGTCGGTGCCCTTCTGGGCCTGTTCGAGGATGCCCTCGATACGGGCGCGGGCCTGCTCGTCGAGGCTGACGCCGGCGTCCTCGATCTCGATGGCGACGCCGGTCTGCACCTCGGTGGCGGTGACGCTCACCTTGGAGGTCGGCGGCGAGTAGCGGGTGGCGTTGTCGAGGATCTCGGCGGCGGCGTGGATGACCGGCTCGACGTAGATGCCCTTGATGTTGATCTTGGCGATCGACTTCAGGTCGATGCGGCGGTACTCGAGGATGCGGGACATGGCGCCGCGCAGCACGCTGTAGAGCGCGACGGGCTTGGGCCACTGGCGTCCGGGACGGCCGCCGCCGAGGACGGAGATGGAGTCGGCGAGGCGGCCGATCAGCGCGGTGCCGTGGTCGATGCGCAGCAGGTCGTCGAAGACCTCGGGGTTGCGGCCGTGGTCCTCCTCCATCTCGCGGAGTTCCTTGGCCTGCTGGTGGACGATCGCCTGGACGCGGCGGGCGATGCTGACGAAGGAGCGCTGGGCGGAGTCGCGCAGGTTCTCCTCGTCGTCGATGATCTTGAGCATCGTCCGCAGCATCCGGAGCTGGTACTCGGGCAGGTCGCGCCAGGCCGGGTTGAGCCGGGGCAGGGCGCGCAGCACCTCATGGGGGTCGTTCCCGCTGTGCAGGTGGTTCAGGGCCGCGGGGACGACCTGGTTGACGAAGTAGTCCGTCTCCGTGTCGTGGGCGGCGATCCGGGACTCCAGGTACGCACGGTGACGGTCGTGCCCGGCCCGCGCCTCGCGCAGAATCCGGCCGCGGCGCACCGCCTCGGCCGCGGCGGCGGTCACCAGCAGGGTCGCGACGGCGCCGCACACGCCGACGGCGATCCGGGCGGGCTCCGTCACCAGGGCGACGGCGGCTCCGGTCGCCGCGGCCATCACTATGGCCGGCAACAACAGCACGCGCGTGTAGGGAAGTTGGACACTCGCCATGTGAGCCCTCTGAAACGAATCGACTGACGGCCGGGAAACGTGCACATAGGGGAACAAGCGCACGAATTCATCTCAACTCGGTGCGCTGCGGGCGAGCTTAGTCCGGCAGGATCATCGCCATGTCATATTCGGCGAGTGCCGGAAATGACCCCTGGGACAGGAGTACGCTCAGGTCGTTTACACGCAGTGCGGCTGTTCGAACACACTCCGTCATCACGCTCAGGCGTACGAAAACCACTCACCGTCATGGGTGAGGGAGCGCCCCGGGCGCCTTGATCCTGCCCATGGAACCGGGCGGTGACGCCTCCCCGGTGAGGGCGCACGGAAGGCAGAAGCCCGGCGCGCACGGGGCGCACCGGGCTTCTGCGAGGCTCCTGGGCCAGGTGTTCAGCCCACGGACGAGTAGGCGACCACGCCGCGCAGCAGTCCGTCGACCGCCTTGCGGGCGTTCTTGGCGACCGTCGAACCCTCGGCGGTCGGCGCGGCGGCCGAGATCTGGCCCAGCACGTCGATGACCTGCTTGCACCAGCGCACGAAGTCACCGGCCGGCATCTCCGCCTCGCGCAGCACCTCGTCCAGGCCCTTGCCGGACGCCCACGTGTAGGCGGCCCAGGCGAATCCGAGGTCGGGCTCGCGCTGGCCCACGCCCTCCGTCTGGCTGATCCGGAAGTCCTCCTCCAGGGCGTCCAGCCGGCCCCAGATGCGGACCATCTCGCCGAGCGCCGCCTTGGCCTTGCCCGACGGCAGCTTGGGCGCCATCGCGTCGTCGGCGACCCGGGCCTCGTACACCAACGCCGACACGCACGCGGCGAGTTCGGCGGGGGCGAGCCCCTCCCAGACGCCCTCGCGCAGGCATTCGCTGGCCAGCAGGTCCAGTTCGCCGTACAGCCGAGCCAGCCGCTTGCCGTGCTCGGTGACCTCGTCGCCGCGCAGATAGTCCATCTCGGTCAGCAGCGCGACGATCCGGTCGAAGGTGCGGGCGATGGTGTTCGTCCGGCCCTCGATACGGCGCTCGAGCTGCGAGGTGTCACGCAGCAGCCGGTGGTAGCGCTCGGCCCAGCGGGCGTGGTCCTCACGGTCCTGGCAGCCGTGGCACGGGTGCGCCCGCAGCGCCTTGCGCAGCCGCGCGATCTCCCGGTCGTCGGCCGCCTGGGCACGCTTCTTGCGGTGCCGGTCCGGCGCGATGTGCCCGGCCTTGGTGCGCAGCGCGGAGGCGAGGTCCCGGCGGGACTGCGGGGACCGCGCGTTGAAGGACTTCGGGATCCGCATCCGCTCCAGCGCCTCCACCGGTACCGGGAAGTCCATCGACGCCAGCCGCTTGACCTGCCGCTCCGCGGTCAGCACCAGCGGGCGCGGGCCGTCGGCGTACTCGTAACCGCGGTGGCCGTTGGAACGGCCCGCCGGCAGCCCCGGATCGAGGACCAGCGCCAGCCCCGCGTACTTCCCGGTGGGTACGTGGATGATGTCACCGGGCTTGAGCTTCTCCAGCGCGACGGCGGCCTCCGCGCGGCGCTGCGCCGCGCCCTGCCGGGCCAGCTCGTTCTCCCGGTCCTTCAGCTCCCGGCGCAGCCGCGCGTACTCCTCGAAGTCGCCGAGGTGGCAGGTCATGGACTCCTTGTAGCCCTCGAGACCCTCCTCGTTGCGCTGCACCTGCCGGGAGATGCCCACGACCGACTTGTCCGCCTGGAACTGCGCGAAGGACGTCTCGAGCAGCTCGCGCGAGCGGTGCCGGCCGAACTGCTCGACCAGGTTGACCGCCATGTTGTACGACGGCCGGAAGCTGGAGCGCAGCGGATACGTGCGCGTGCCGGCCAGTCCCGCCAGGTGGTCGGGGTTCATGGCGCGCTGCCACAGCACGACCGCGTGGCCCTCGACGTCGATGCCGCGCCGGCCGGCCCGGCCGGTCAGCTGGGTGTACTCGCCGGGGGTGATGTCGGCGTGCTGCTCGCCGTTCCACTTGACGAGCTTCTCCAGGACCACCGAGCGGGCGGGCATGTTGATGCCGAGCGCGAGGGTCTCGGTCGCGAACACGGCCTTCACCAGACCGCGTACGAACAGCTCCTCGACGACCTCCTTGAACGTCGGCAGCATGCCCGCGTGATGGGCCGCGATGCCGCGCTCCAGGCCCTCCAGCCACTCGTAGTAACCCAGGACGTGCAGGTCCTCGGCCGGGATGGAGGCCGTGCGCTCCTCGACCAGGGAGCGGACCGCGGCCCGCGCCTCCTCGTCGTTGAGCCTGAGGCCCGCGTACAGGCACTGCTGGACGGCGGCCTCGCAGGCGGCGCGGCTGAAGATGAAGGTGATCGCGGGCAGCAGGCCCTCGGCGTCGAGCCGCTCGATGACCTCGGGCCGGCTCGGCGTCCACACCCGCGAGCGCTGCCGGCGCTCGCGCTCCCGGTCGGCCTCGCGCATGTTGCCCCGCCCGCGCCGGCGGTCGCCCCAGGACGGGCGGCTCGCCTCCAGGCGGGCCATGCGCGTGAGGTCCGGGTTGACGGCCTTCTTGCGGCCCTCCCCCTCCTCGAACAGGTCGTATATCCGGCGCCCCGCGAGCACGTGCTGGAACAGCGGCACGGGCCGGTGCTCGGAGACGATCACCTGGGTGTCGCCGCGGACGGTGTCCAGCCAGTCGCCGAACTCCTCCGCGTTCGACACCGTCGCCGAGAGTGACACCAGGGTCACCGACTCGGGGAGGTGGATGATCACTTCCTCCCAGACGGCGCCGCGGAAGCGGTCGGAGAGGTAGTGCACCTCGTCCATCACCACGTAGCCGAGGCCGAGGAGGGTCTGCGACCCGGCGTACAGCATGTTCCGCAGCACCTCGGTGGTCATCACGACCACCGGGGCGTCGGAGTTGACGCTGTTGTCGCCGGTGAGCAGGCCCACCTTCTCCGTGCCGTAGCGGCGGCACAGGTCGGCGTACTTCTGGTTCGACAGCGCCTTGATGGGTGTCGTGTAGAAGCACTTCTTGCCCTGCTGGAGGGCGAGGTGGACGGCGAACTCGCCGACGATCGTCTTGCCGGAGCCGGTGGGCGCGGCGACCAGCACGCCCTTCCCCGCTTCGAGCGCCTGGCAGGCCTCGATCTGGAAGGGGTCGAGGCCGAAGTCGTACATCTCGCGGAAGGAGGCGAGCGCGGTGGCCTGCTCGGCAGCGCGCCTGCGCGCCGCCGCGTACCGCTCGGCCGGTGAGAGGTCCTCTGTCATCGTGCTTTCGAGCGTACCGGGCCGCACCGACAACAGGACGATCATTATCCGTTCAGGGGCCCACGACCCGCAGCGCGCCCGGCACGCAGCGCGCGGTGAGCGGCAGCGGCCCCACCGGCTCCCCGTCCGCGTACCCGGTGACCTCCTCGGCGACCAGCTCCACGCTCGCCGCCCGCAGCACGGTGATCGCGGGATGACCGACGTGCGTCCCCCGGTACACCCTCGGGAACACCCGCAGCAGCGTGGCCCGGCTGCACTCGCCGACCACCGTGATGTCGAACAGCCCGTCGGTGAGATCGGCTCCGGGGCAGATCCGCATGCCGCCGCCGTACGACGGCCCGTTGCCGACGGCGACCAGCGTCGCCTCGACCTCGCGGACCTCGCCGCCGTCCAGGGTGATCCGGTACGGCAGCGGGCGGAAGGCGGCCAGCTCGGCGACCATCGCGACGTCGTACTTCAAGCGGCCGAGGGGCAGCCGCATCCGGTTGCCGCGGTCGTTGACCCGCGAGTCGAAGCCGGAGGCGAGTACGGCGCCGAACCAGCGGTCGCCGACCCGGCCGAGGTCGATGTCGCGGACCCGGCCGCACTTGAGGGCGTCGGCGATCATCCGGCCGGCCGCGGCCGGTTCCCGCAGGGGCATGCCGAGGGCGCGGGCGAAGTCGTTGCCGGTTCCGGCGGCGACCAGGCCGAAGGGGGTGCCGGTGCCGACGACGGCCTGGAGGGCGAGGTTCGCCATCCCGTCGCCGCCGACGGCGATCAGGGCGCCGGTGCCCTCCTCGACGGTGGCGCGCGCCCGGTCCAGGGCGTCCCGGGGATCGTCACCGAGCACGGTCCGCACCGAGAAACCGGCGTCCCGGAACGCGGAAGCGGCCGACCGCGCCGCGCGGGCGCCCCGGCCGCGGCCCGCGGTGGGGTTGACGAAGAGGGTGATCTCGCTGGTCACGGGGATGACCCTATGAGCTGCGAGGCGGTCCTCAGGTCACGTCGTCATAACCGTTGACCCGGTCCTTGGACGCCTGCTCGGGCAGGGCGGCCACGGGCTCCACCGGATCGATGTCCTCCGGGGTGAGATCCAGTTCGGAGGCCTCGTCGTCGGCGGGGCCCTGGGATTCCTTGCGGGCACGCCGTTTGTCGTTGAGCAGCGAGAACGCCACAGCGACGAAGTAGAGGACGACGATGGGCCCGGAGAGCGCGATCATCCCCACCGGGTCGGTGGTGGGCGTCGCGACCGCGCCGAAGACGAAGACGCCCATGACGACACCGCGCCACCAGCCCATCATGCGGCGGCCGGAGACGATGCCGACCAGGTTCAGCATGATGAGCAGCAGGGGGAGCTCGAAGGCCAGGCCGAAGACCAGCACCATCCTGATGGTGAAGTCGAGGACCTCGTCGAGCGAGAGGATGTTGGCCGATCCCCCGGGGGTGAGGCTGAGCAGCACCTTGATGCTGACGGGGAGGATGACGTACGACAGGTAGGCGCCGCCGACGAACAGCGGAACCGCGGCCGAGACGAAGTAGTAGGTGTACTTCTTCTCGTGCTTGTGCAGCCCGGGGGCGACGAAGGCCCAGAGCTGGTAGAGCCACACAGGGCTGGAGACGATCAGGCCGGCCATGAGGCTCACCTTGATCGTCGTGGTGAACGGCGACGTCAGCGTGTTGAAGGAGACGATGGCGCAGTTACCACCGTCGCTGTTCGCCAGGTCCTCGCATTTGGGCACCGGCTCCGCGAGGAACTGCATGAGCTGCTCGCTGTAGAACGCGGCCGCGATCATCACCACGACGATCGCGACGACGGCCTTGGCGAGCCGGTTGCGCAGCTCACGCAGGTGTTCCACGAGGGGCATCCGCCCCTCGGGATCCCTCTCCTGCTTGCGGGCAGACTTGAGCAACCCACGTTCCCATCTCGTGCGGCGGGCCGGAGTTCACCGGCCCTGCGTCAGCGCTTGGTCGTGTCCGTCGGCTCCGTGACCGGGCGGGAGCTGGTCACGTCGCCGGGGGCGGCCTGGATGGTGCGCTGCGCCGGGGGCTGCTCGCCGGTGGCCGGCGGGTCGGCGGGGGCGGCGGACTTGTTGTCGTCCTTCATCGCCTTCGCCTCGCTCTTGAGGATGCGGGCGGACTTGCCGAGCGACCGCGCCATGTCCGGGAGCTTCTTCGCGCCGAACAGCAGGATGATGACGACGAGGATCAGAATGATCTCGGTGGGTCCGAGCCGTCCCATAAGTCTTTACCTTCTCACCGAGGCGGGTGGGTGGGTGGCTGTCCGACCGGTCGGACAGGTGTCCGAACGACGGCGCTGACAGCGATCGTAACGCTCAGGGGTAAACGTCCGGCAATCCCCGTGCGTACTCCCGTCCGCGGTCCGGGCCTCGTTCTCCGGGCCGCGACCAGCAGCGTACCTGCCGGGACCCGCACGGTGACAGGGCGAACCGGCGCCGGGAGTGGCCGGGACCGCTCAGAGGGCTTCGGCGGAGCGGGCCGTGCTGGTCGCCGCGTGTTCCAGGTCCTCCGCGGCGCGGCTGATGCGGCGGGCCGAGTCCGTGACCTGCCTGCCGAGCCGTTCCGCCTCGACGAAGACCTTGACTGCGAACACCCCGAGCACCAGCAGACCCAGGAACCCCACGGCAATCGCGAACATCGGCCAGAACATGAGGGCGAGCCTAGACGGTCGAGTGGAGCCGCAGTGTCCGGACCCCTCCGCCGATGAGCAGCTCCACGATCCGCTCCCCCGCCGGCTTGCGGACGGCCGCCCCGCACTCGGGGCAGGTGAAGGAGTAAAAGGTGGTACGGCTGCTGGCGCCGATGGCCAGGCGCAGCGCGCTCGCGGCGAGCTCGAAGCGCTCCCGGCAGTCCGGGCAGCCCGCCCGGAACATCACCGGGGCCACGCTCCTCATCCCCGCGAACGCGGACGCCGCCGTCATGGTCCGCGCACCGGACGTCGCCGACTCGCTCAAAGCCCTCGCTCCTGCCTGTCGTCCTGTCCGTGCGGTCCCGCTCATCCGGCCGCCTCGACCCCGTCGTACGCCGCCAGCGCCTCACGGGCCGCCTGCCGGGCGCTGTCGGCCAGCGCGTGCGGCTCGACGATGCGGCCGTCGCGGCCGAGCCGCAGGGCCAGCCGTCTGAGCGAGGCCGGGTCGGGTGTGCGCAGAGTGATACGCAGCCCGCCGTCGGGAAGCTCGTCCGCGCTGTCGTGCGGGTAGTACTCGGCGACCCAGCGCCCGCCCGGCCCGACCTCGACCACGACCTCGGGATCCTCGGCCGCGGGCTGCACCAGCGCCTCCGACAGGTCCCGCAGCTCGACCTCGGGCGGCGCGGACGGCTCGTCGAGGATGCGGATCTCGGCGACCCGGTCGAGCCGGAAGGTGCGGCGTGCCTCGGAGCGCCGGCACCAGGCCTCGACATACGTGTGCCCGACGCTGACCAGGCGGATGGGGTCGATCTCCCGCTCGGTGACCTCGTCACGGGCGGGCGAGTAGTAGCGGATCCACAGTCTGCGGCGCTCGGCGATGGCCCGGTCGACGTCCGCGAAGACGCCGCCCTCGGACTCGAAGGTCACCGACAGCCGGGCGCTGGCGCCGGCCGCCTCACCGGCCGAGGCCTCCACCTTCGCGGTGGCCCGCAGCAGCGCCTGCCGGTCGCCCTCGCGCAGCCCCGGCAGCGTGGCCACGGCACGGGCGGCGACCAGCAGCGCGGTGGCCTCGTCGGCGGCGAGCCGCAGCGGCTCGGCCGCCTCCGCGCCGAGGGCGGCCGGGTTGTGCCACCAGATGCGCTCGCCGTCGGTGTCGATGTCCAGCAGATCGCCGCCGCGGAAGCTGGTGCCGCACATGGGCAGCACGTCGAGGTCGGAGACCAGCTCGTCCTCGGTGATCCCGAAGGCGCGCGCCACGTCCTCGATCCGCGCGCCGGGACGCTCCCGCAGATACGTCACCAGGGAGAGCATCCGCCGGGTCTGGTCGATGGCGTTCACGGGCCTGACCGGTTTGCCTGCCACGTTCTTGTCCGCTCCCCCTCAGCCCTTGGCCACGGCACGCAGCCGGTCCATCACGTCGGCCCGCAGCTCGGCGGGCTCCAGGACCACCACATCGGGCCCGAACTCCACCAGCCAGGCGTCCAGGCCGTGCCCGTACGGAATCTCCAACTCGTCCCAGCCGTCGCCGAGTTCCCGTACCACGGTGGCCTTCGCCCGAAGGGGGTAACCGGCGTCGGAACGCAGCCGGATCCGCGCCGAGCGGTCGGCGGTCTCCCCGGCCCAGCTCGCCACGGTCTCCCGCACGGTGACGACGTCCGGTACCGGGACGGTGAACCGGCCGCTGCGCGAGCGCACCTTCCCGGTGATCCGGGAGAGCCGGAAGACCCGCTCGGCGCCCCGGTCGCGGTCCCAGCCGGCCAGGTACCAGTGACCGCGCCAGCACTCCAGCGCCCACGGTTCGACGTGCCGCTGTCCGGGCTGGGCGGCGTTGGCCTTGCGGTAGTCGAAGACGACCGGCCG
The DNA here is from genome assembly GCF_001905725.1 of Streptomyces sp. CB02400. Classification (GTDB taxonomy): domain Bacteria; phylum Actinomycetota; class Actinomycetes; order Streptomycetales; family Streptomycetaceae; genus Streptomyces; species Streptomyces atrovirens. The sequence goes on along the minus strand of NZ_LIWB01000006.1, from coordinate 169,499 downwards.
GCGGTCGCGGCAGGCCAGCATCAGCGGCTCGAACGCGGCCTCGTGCACCGGGATGCGCGGCTCCAGCGCGCCGTGGGCGCCGTACGGGTCGACGTCCTCGGGCAGGCCGGCCGCGCGCAGCTTCTGCAGGGCGCCGCTGGCCGCTCCGGCGAGCCGGGCCTGCTGCCACACCTTGGCGGCGAGCCCGAGGGCGGCGGCCTCCTCGGCGTCGAGGGTGATGGGCGGCAGCCGGTTGCTGTCGCGGCGGGCCAGATAGCCGACCTCGCCGTCCAGGTTCTCCACGGTCTCGATGACCAGTCCGAGTTCGCGCAGGTCGTCCTTGTCGCGCTCGAACATGCGGTTGAAGGAGTCGTCGGAGCCCGCTTCGAGATAGGCCTCGATCGACTCGCGCAGCTCACGCTTGCTGAGGGGCCGGCGCGTCCCGAGCAGACACAGCGCCAGGTTCATCAGCCGCTCGGCCTTGGCAATGGCCATCGACCCGCTTCGCCTCCCTATGGTGCTTACGAGCGACGACCGTACCGCCCCGAGGCGGCGCGGTAAAAGCCGAGGGCCCACGCCCGGACAGGCATGGGCCCCGGATGATCGGCCTCGGTCGGATCAGACGCCGAGCAGGTCGACCACGAAGATCAGGGTCTCACCGGGCTTGATCAACGGGGTGGGGCTCTGGTTGCCGTAGGCGAGGTGGGCGGGGATGGTCAGCTGGCGGCGGCCGCCGACCTTCATGCCCTGCACGCCCTGGTCCCAGCCCTTGATGACCCGGCCGCCGCCCAGCGGGAAGCGGAAGGGGGTGCCACGGTTCCAGCTGGCGTCGAACTCCTCGCCCGTGCTGAAGGCCACGCCGACGTAGTGCACGGTGACGGTCTGGCCCGCCTGCGCCACCTCGCCGTCGCCCTCCCAGATGTCCTTGATCTCGAGGTCCGCCGGGGGCTCGCCGCCCGGGAAGTCGATCTCGGGCTTGTCGATGCTCACGTCTAACGCTCCTGCTTGTCTGCGGAAAGGCGAACACGCACAGTCTTACATCCCCACGGCGTCACAGCTTCGCGAGGATGTCCACCGAGAAGACCAGCGTCGAGTCCTTCTTGATGCCGCTGCCCTCCGGCGGATTGTCGCCGTAACCCAGCTCCGGCGGGATGACGATGAGGACCCGGCTGCCGACCTTCTTGCCGGTCAGCCCCTGCGCCCAGCCCTTGACGACCTGCTGGAGCGAGAACGACGTGAGCTGCCCCCGGTCGTACGTGGAGTCGAACTCCTTGCCGCCGTCCCACAGCACGCCCTTGTACTGCACGAGGACGCTGTTCTCGGCGCCGACCTCCTCGCCGTCGCCCTCGATGACATAGCTCGACACGAGCTTCTTCGGGGCGTCCGCGTCGGGCACCTCGATGGAGGGGGCCTTGCCGTCGGTGTTGGTGCCGACCTTGGGCAGGTCCTTGTCGTCCTGCGCCACCTCGGTGCCCTTGGCGGAGCTCTTGGCGTTGAACGAGTCCTGGATGTCGACCACGAACACCAGCGTGTCGGTGCCCTTGATGCCGGCCTGCTCATTGCCCTGCTCGCCGTAGCCCCAGGTGGGCGGGACGGCCATCTGGACGCGGCTGCCGGCCTTCTTGCCGGTCAGCGCGTACCGCCAGCCGTCGATGATGGTGCCCTGGGCGAGCTGGATGGCCAGCGGGGTCTTGCGGTCGTAGGAGTTGTCGAACACCTTCGCGGTGCTCCACACCTGGCCCAGGTAGTGGGCCACGACGAAGTCGTTCTCCGCGACCGTCTTGCCGCCGCCCGCGATGACCGTCTTGACCGCGAGGTCCTTGGACGGGTCGCCGCTGCCCTTGGCGACCGTCGGCTTCTCCCCGAACTTCGTGCCCGCGGTGATCGCCGGCAGCGGCCCGTCGACGATCTTCGGCGACGGCGCCGCGGACGTCTGGGGCGCCGAGGGCGAGGCGCTGTCGCTGGCCTTGCCCGAGTCGGACTTGTCGTCGCCGCACGCGGCGAGGGTCACCAGTCCAGCGGGAACGGCAATGAGTAGTGAGCGTCGGCGCACGGTGGGGGCCTCGTAATCATCGATCTTGTGGATGGCGTCCGCGCAACTCTACGGCGTGAGAAGGGCGCCGCACGGTGTAACGTACGGCGCCCGTGTGACGTTCCGGGAATTTTGGGATCCCTGGCGGAACGCGTCTCTCACATTCCGGCGATCAGCTTCTCCACCCGTTCGTCCACCGAGCGGAACGGGTCCTTGCACAACACCGTGCGCTGGGCCTGGTCGTTGAGCTTGAGGTGCACCCAGTCGACGGTGAAGTCGCGGCGCTGTTCCTGGGCCCGCCGGATGAAGTCGCCCCGCAGCCTGGCCCGAGTGGTCTGCGGCGGAACGGACTTGCCCTCGAAGATCTTCAAATCGTTGCAGATCCGGGCCGCTTGTCCCTTTTTCTCCAGCAGGTAGTACAGCCCCCGCCGGCGGTGGATGTCGTGGTAGGCGAGGTCTATCTGCGCGACCCTCGGGTGCGACATCGTCATGTTGTGCTTGGCCCGGTACCGCTCGAGGAGCTTGTACTTCATGACCCAGTCGATCTCGGTGCCGATACGGTCGAGGTCCTCGGCCTCGATCGCGTCCAGCGTACGGCCCCACAGCTCCAGCACCTGCTCGACGGTGCCGGTGCGGATGCCCCGGCGCTCGCAGAAGTCCAGCGCCTTCTCGTAGTACTCGCGCTGCACCTCCAGCGCGGAGGCCTCCCGGCCGCTGGCCAGGCGCACCTTGCGCCGGCCCGTGATGTCGTGGCTGACCTCGCGGATCGCCCGGATCGGGTTCTCCAGGGTGAGGTCGCGCATCACGGTGCCCGCCTCGATCATGCGCAGCACCAGGTCGGTGGCGCCGACCTTGAGCAGCATGGTCGTCTCGGACATGTTCGAGTCGCCCACGATGACGTGCAGCCGGCGGTAGCGCTCGGCGTCCGCGTGCGGCTCGTCGCGCGTGTTGATGATGGGCCGCGAGCGGGTCGTCGCCGAGGAGACGCCCTCCCAGATGTGCTCGGCCCGCTGGCTCACGCAGTACACGGCGCCGCGCGGCGTCTGCAGCACCTTGCCGGCGCCGCACAGCAACTGCCTGGTCACCAGGAACGGAATAAGGATGTCCGCGAGCCGCGAGAACTCCCCGTGCCGGGCCACCAGATAATTCTCGTGGCAGCCGTAGGAGTTGCCGGCGGAGTCGGTGTTGTTCTTGAAGAGGTAGACGTCGCCCGCGATTCCCTCCTCGTGCAGGCGTCGTTCGGCGTCCACCAGGAGTCCTTCGAGAATGCGCTCGCCTGCCTTGTCGTGGGTGACCAGTTCGGTCACGTTGTCACATTCCGGCGTTGCGTATTCCGGATGTGATCCCACGTCGAGATAGAGGCGGGCGCCGTTCCGCAGAAAGACATTGCTGCTTCGGCCCCATGACACGACACGGCGGAAGAGGTACCGCGCCACCTCGTCAGGCGACAGGCGGCGCTGTCCCCTGAACGTGCACGTGACGCCGTACTCGTTCTCCAGCCCGAAAATGCGGCGGTCCATGAGGGAACATTACGCCCGATCCCCCGACCTGAAACGAGGTTCGACGGCACGATTTGGATCATTTTCCGAACGGGCCGCGACCACCGCCCTCCCGGCGGGAACTGCCAGTACCCGTCCCGTGGCGATCAAAACCAGCAGCGACACGCCACCCGCGACCCCCGGCACGGCGAACCCCCACAGCGCCCCGCCCGCCTCGACGACCGGACCGGTGAGGCCCGTTCCGACCGACGCGCCCACAGTGAACGTCGTCACCAGCCAGGAGAACGCCTCCGTGACGGTCCCGCGCGGCGCGTGCCGGTCCACGAGCACGAAAGCACAAGCGATGGCCGGTGCCAGGAAGAGCCCGGCGACCACCATGAGCAACGTCATGGCCACCGCGCCCGGCATCAGCATCAGCGGCAGGTAACACACCGCCAGAAGGGCCACGAGCCCCTGGAGTCGCCGCGCGGGCTCACCGGCCCACTGCCGCGCCCCGTACGCCATACCGCCGATGAGCGCACCCAGCCCGATCCCGGCCATCAGCCAGCCGTACACCTGGTCGCCGCCGTGCTCGTCCGCGTACGACACCGCCGCCACGGTGATGGACCCCAGCGCCATCCCCACGGCCAGGAAGGCACCCAGCAGCGCGAGCAGCCCCGTCGAGCGCAGCGCGCCCAGCCAGTGCGCCTCGCGCGGCGCCGACCGCCAGGCGCGCGAGGGCGGCGAGACGACCACGGAGAGGGCCCCCAGCACCCCGATGACGTTCAGCACCAGCAGCGCGGCCTGCGCCGACCACAACGAGGCGCACACCGTCACCAGCAGCGGCCCGACGGTGAACATCACCTCCTGCGCCACGGCGTCCATGGCGTACGCCCGGTGGACGTGGTCCTCCTCGGGCAGCACGGAGGACCACAGGGCGCGCAGTCCGCCCTCCAGGGGCGGGGTGAAGAGCCCCGCCGCGGCCACCGCGCCGTACGCCACCGCCGGCGACCCGGTTCCCGCGAAGGCGAACACGGCCATCGCCAGTGCCGACAGCACCGCGGCCGGCAACTGCACCCGCGGCTGCCCGCGCAGATCCACCAGCCGCCCCAGCACCGGCTGCCCCACGGCGTTGGCGACGCCGTACACCGCCGCCAGCGCGCCGGCGAGGCTGTACGTACCGCCCTCCGCGCGCACGAACAGCACGATCGCGATGGCGGCGGTCGCGTTGGGCAGCCGTCCCACGAGCGTGCCCACGAGCAGCCGGGTGGCGTGCCGTGCCCGGAGGATATCCAGGTATCCCGTGGCCATGCGGGCCCCTTCACTGGAAGTTTTACGTATAACTAAGCACTCCATACGTACCATGTCCGCTGTTCACCAGTCCAGACGAAGGAGCGGCCCGACGATGCCCCGAGCCGGCACCCGCCCCACGAGCCGGGACGTCGCCCAGGCCGCCGGCGTCTCCCAGGCGGCGGTCTCCCTGGTCCTCGGCGACAAGTGGCGCGGCCGGGTCTCCGAGGCCACGGCGGAACGCGTCCGCGAGGCCGCGCGCACCCTGGGCTACCGCCCCAACCTGGCCGCCCGCAATCTCCGCCTCGGCCGCACCCGTACGGTCCTCCTGGTCGTCCCCGCCCTCACCACGGAGTTCTTCGCCGGTGTCTACACCGGCGCCGCCCGGGTGGCCTCCCGGCACGGCTTCGGCGTGGTCCTCTACCCCTCCCCCGAGGGCATCGGCCCCGCCCGCGACCCCTTCGCGTCCGCGCAGGCGGCCCTGGACGGCGTCATCGCCTCCTCCATGGCCGCGGAGGCCCTCACCGCGATCCGCGGCGAGGCGCTGCCGCTGGTGATGCTGGACAGCGACCCCGGGGGCAGTGTGGGCGCGGCCACGGTCAACCTCGACATCGCCGACGGCGTCCGCCAGGTCACCGACCACCTCCTGGCACTGGGCCACCGCCACTTTCTGCACCTGGCGGCGGATGTGGCGTCCTGGACCTTCGAGGTACGCGCGCGGGAGCTGGCGGCGCGGCTGCGGAAGGTTCCGGGGACGTCGTTGCGCACGGCGCGGGCACCGATCTCGATCAAGGGGGCGGATGTGTCTGCGGAGGCCGCGCTCTCCGGGGCGGCGGCGGTGCCGGACCGCCCCACCGCCGTGGTCTGCGACGACGACCATCTGGCGGCCGGCACGTACAAGGCCGCGCGGCGTCTGGGACTGCGCGTTCCCGAGGACCTGTCCGTCACCGGTCTGGACGATCTGGCCCTCGCGAGCGCGATCGATCCGGAGCTGACCACGGTGCGGTTGGATGCGGAGCTTTTCGGTGAGCGGGGGATGGAGGCGTTGCTGGCGGTCCTGGAGGGCCGCGCCCCCGCTGCGGGCGACATCCCGGTCGAGCTGGTGGTACGGGGGTCCACGGCCCCGGCGCCCCGCTGAGGGCTGCGGCGGTGCTGAGCGGGGGTGGGGTTGCGCTGCCCGGCGGCTTACGGGGCGCCCGGCGTCGGTGTAGGCCGGGGGCGGGTTCGCGCGGCCCGGCGCCGTGTGAGGTGCCCCGCGTTGGTGCGGGCCGAGGGTGTTCGCGCAGCCCGGCGCTTACGGGGTGCCGTCGCGCCCACCCGTGCCGCCCCAGCGGCACGACTGCCCGCGGAGGGCGGGGGTTGGCGGCACGACTGCCCGCGGATCGCGGGGAGCGGCAGCGGCAGCGGCAGCGGCAGCGGCAGCGGCAGCCTACGAGCACGGCGGCAGGTGGCCGCCCACGGCGGGGAGGGGACGGGGCGGGGGTGGCCGCCCGCAGTGGCTGGCGCGTCCGCGCCCCGCGCCCCCTCCAAGTGACGTGATCCGCGCCGGTCCGAGGACGGACACCCCCGACGCGGCCCCGACCCACCCACCGGCCGCAGGCGCTACCCAAGCCCCCACCGAACCGAAAGCTGCGCCGCAGGCATCCCACCCGACCGCCGCAGGCATCCCACCCGACCGCCGGAGGCACACCGCAGGCGTCAGACGCGCACCCCCACTACTCGACGTCTCCGCCGGAGTCCGTCTCGGCCTCCGCCTCGGAGGCCGTCTCCGCACCGCCCGCCTCCAGCAGACGGGACAACTGACGCCCCCCGATCCGCTTGAACTTCCGCTTCTGCGGCCGCGTACGGTCCAGCACCGCCACCTCCAGCCGCTCAGCGGGAATCTCCCGCTCACTGCCGTTGGTGTCCCGCGACAACGCCTGCACCGCCAGCTTCAGCGCCTCCGCCAGCGTCATCCCGTCCCGGTGCCGCTGATCCAGGTACCCGCTGATCTGCTCCGCGTTACCCCCCACCGCCACCGAGCCGTGCTCGTCCACGATGGACCCGTCATGCGGCAACCGGTAGATCTGGTCGAACTCCGGGGTCTCCCCGACCTCGGCCACCACCAGCTCCACCTCGTACGGCTTCTCCCCCACACTCGAGAAGATCGTCCCCAGCGTCTGCGCGTACACGTTCGCCAGACCCCGGGCCGTCACATCGTCCCGGTCGTAGGTGTAACCCCGCAGATCGGCGTACCGCACGCCCCCGATCCGCAGATTCTCGTACTCGTTGTACTTGCCGGCCGCGGCGAACCCGATCCGGTCATAGATCTCGCTGAACTTGTGCAGCGCACGGGACGGGTTCTCACCGACGAACACGATCCCGTCGGCATACTGCAGCACGACAAGGCTGCGACCACGGGCGATGCCCTTACGGGCGTACTCCGCCCGGTCCGCCATCGCCTGCTGGGGTGAGACATAGAACGGCGTCGACACCGGTTATCCGTCCCTTTCTGTCAAAGTCACTGGACCACCAAACAACCGAACAACCCGCCCGCGCGGCCTACAGCAGCGAGGCCCGCGGCCCGTCCGGCTGCTCCAGCCGCCGCTCCAGCACCGACCGGGCGATGCCGGACGCCTCGTCCTCGGTGAGTCGGCGGAAGCCGTCATCGGTGATCACGGTGATGATCGGGTAGATCCGGCGGGCGACATCGGGACCACCGGTCGCCGAGTCGTCGTCTGCCGCGTCATACAGCGCCTGCACCACCAGCGTGGTGGCCTCGGCCTCACTCAGGTCGTCCCGGAACAGCTTCTTCATCGCACCGCGCGCGAAGATCGACCCGGAACCGGTCGCGGCGTACCCCTGCTCCTCCGAACGCCCGCCCGTGACGTCGTAGGAGAAGATCCGCCCCTTGTCCCGGTCCACGTCGTACCCGGCGAACAGCGGAACAACGGCCAGTCCCTGCATGGCCATGCCCAGATTCGACCGGATCATCGTCGACAGCCGGTTCGCCTTGCCCTCCAGCGAGAGCTGCGCGCCCTCGACCTTCTCGAAGTGCTCCAGCTCCAGCTGGAACAACTTCACCATCTCCACGGCGAGACCCGCCGTACCGGCGATCCCCACCGCCGAGTACTCGTCGGCCGGGAACACCTTCTCGATGTCCCGCTGCGCGATGACGTTCCCCATGGTGGCCCGCCGGTCACCGGCGAGCACGACGCCACCCGGGAATGTCACGGCCACGATCGTCGTCCCGTGCGGCGCCTCGATCACACCCTTCACGGGCGGCAACGACCTCTTGCCCGGCAACAGTTCCGGCTGGTGCTCGGAGAGGAAGTCCATGAAGGAGGAGGATCCCGGCGTCAGGAAGGCAGCTGGTAGACGCCCGGTGCTACGAGTGTTGGCTTCCACGCGATTCCTTCCACGTATGCGGCAGCCCGCCTTATGGCATCGGGCCGATCCTTGAACTGCCCCAGCGCCGCGTTGCAGCTGAAGCACAGTACGCCACGGACCCTACCCGTCTCATGGCAGTGATCCACATGTTCGGCCGGAGCAGCAAGGCATGTACAGCGGATACCTTGCTGCTCCGCGACCAACACGTCCAAGTCCGCCGGCGTCAGCCCACACTTGCGCTTGAAGTAACTGATCCGGTTCCGTTCCGCCCGGCATGTTCGGCAGTAGCTCGCCCAGCCGTCCGAAGAGGATTTGTTGCGCTCCCACTCGGAGTGCGCCTTCACGTCTCCGCACTGCGGACAGCGCTCGTGCCCCGGTGGGACCGGCACCTTCTCCCGGACCTTCTTCCCCTTGGCCTCCTGGCGCAGCCGGTAGTACTCGGCGGAGCATTCCCGGCAGTACGCCTGGAGACCATCGGGCATCGCTTTGTTACTTGCGAACGCCGCACGTGGCAGGCACTGCTTGCAGCGCGAACAGCACCTCACATCCGACCCTTGGTTCACTCAGAAATCCCCCGACCCCACCTTCCATTCGAAGGTGAAAGCGACCTACTGGCCGCCCTTCTGGACGAAGGACCTCACGAAGTCCTCGGCGTTAGCCTCTAGGACATCGTCGATCTCGTCGAGAACGTCGTCCACGTCCTCGCTCAGCTTTTCCTGACGCTCCTTGAGGTCCTCCGAAGCCTGCGCCTCCGACGCCTGCTCCTCGACCTCCTCCGTGGACCGGGTGGCCTTCTGCTGTCCGCCGCCGGTGTCCTTGGTCGCCATCACCCTCACCCCGCTCGGTTCGCCCGACACACTTGCTCGGTCAAGATCAGACCCTACTCGCCGGGTCCGACAATGCCCCCGCAGTTGCTCCAACGTACGGGGACCATCTCGATGATTCCCGGACCCGGCGTTTTCCACCCTGTCCGGCCGGCCCTTCCCGGGTACCCCCGGTACCCGCTCAGTGTCCCGACAACACCCTGACCAGGTCTTCTGCCGTACGGCAGCGGTCCAGGAGCTCCTTGACGTGATTACGCGTTCCGCGAAGCGGTTCCAGGGTTGGGACCCGCTGGAGCGAGTCCCGGCCCGGCAGATCGAAGATCACCGAGTCCCAGGAGGCCGCCGCGACGTCGTCCGCGTACTGCTCCAGACAGCGCCCGCGGAAGTACGCGCGGGTGTCCTCCGGAGGCTTCGTACGGGCCCGCTCGACCTCTCCCTCGTCCAGCAGCCGCTTCATCCGCCCCCGGGCCACCAGACGGTTGTAGAGGCCCTTCTCGGGGCGTACGTCGGCGTACTGCAGGTCCACCAGGTGCAGCCGGGCGGCGTCCCAGTCCAGGCCGTCCCTGCGCCGGTAGCCCTCCATGAGCTCCCGCTTGGCGACCCAGTCCAGCTCGCCTGCCAGGCTCATCGGGTCGTTCTCCAGCCGCGTGAGCGTGTCCTCCCAGCGGACCAGCACGTCCTTGGTCTGCTCGTCGGCGTCCGCCCCGAACCGCTCCTCCACGTACTTACGAGCCAGCTCGAAGTACTCCATCTGGAGCTGTACGGCGGTCAGCGTCCGCCCGCTGCGCAGCGTGACGAGCCGCTTCAGGGACGGATCGTGCGACACCTGGTGCAGTGTCCGTACCGGCTGGTCGACCGCCAGGTCCACCGCGATGAACCCGTCCTCGATCATGGACAGGACCAGCGCCGTCGTACCCAGCTTCAGGTACGTCGAGATCTCGGACAGGTTCGCGTCGCCGATGATCACATGCAGCCGCCGGTACTTCTCGGCGTCGGCGTGCGGCTCGTCCCGGGTGTTGATGATCGGCCGCTTCAGGGTGGTCTCGAGCCCCACCTCGACCTCGAAGTAGTCCGCCCGCTGGCTGAGCTGGAAGCCGTGTTCGTGGCCGTCCTGGCCGATGCCGACGCGGCCGGCGCCGGTGAAGACCTGGCGGGAGACGAAGAACGGCGTCAGGTGGCGCACGATGTCCGAGAAGGGTGTCTCCCGCTTCATCAGGTAGTTCTCGTGCGTGCCGTAGGACGCGCCCTTGTTGTCGGTGTTGTTCTTGTACAGGTGGATCGGCTGGGCGCCGGGAAGCTGTCCGGCGCGTTCCGCCGCCTCGGCCATGATCCGCTCGCCGGCCTTGTCCCAGAGGACGGCGTCGCGCGGGTTGGTGACCTCGGGGGCGCTGTACTCCGGATGGGCGTGGTCGACGTAGAGCCGCGCGCCGTTGGTGAGGATGACGTTGGCCAGGCCGATGTCCTCGTCGGTGAGCTGGCTGGCGTCGGCGGCCTCACGGGCGAGGTCGAAGCCTCGTGCGTCCCGCAGCGGGTTCTCCTCCTCGAAGTCCCAGCGGGCCCGGCGGGCCCGGTGCATCGCCGCCGCGTAGGCGTTCACGATCTGGGACGAGGTGAGCATGGCATTGGCGTTGGGGTGGCCGGGGACGGAGATGCCGTACTCCGTCTCGATGCCCATTACTCGCCGTACGGTCATGCGGCCCTCCTTGCCCGGCGGCGTCCCCGGTCGGGGGCGCTGCTGTACCGCCGGCGCTCCGGTGCGTGTGCGGTGCCCGTCCCCGCACTGCGCGACTCGGCGGTACGGAAGAGCCTAGAACGCCTTTGCGCTGGTGGGGAGATCATTTGCGTCATTGCTGTGCTCCAGCCGTGGCCCGAAAAGCAGTCGGCTGCGGGTACCCGTCGAGGGCACCCGCAGCCGCCCTGGCTTTTACAGGTACTGACCGGTGTTCGCCACCGTGTCGATGGAGCGTCCGGTGTCCGAGCCCTGCTTTCCGGTGATGAGGGTGCGGATGTAAACGATCCGCTCGCCCTTCTTTCCGGAGATGCGGGCCCAGTCGTCCGGGTTGGTGGTGTTGGGCAGGTCCTCGTTCTCCTTGAACTCGTCCACGCAGGCCTGGAGCAGGTGGGAGACGCGGAGACCCTTCTGGTTCTTCTCCAGGAAGTCCTTGATCGCCATCTTCTTGGCGCGGCCCACGATGTTTTCGATCATGGCGCCGGAATTGAAGTCCTTGAAGTAGAGGACTTCCTTGTCGCCGTTGGCGTAGGTGACTTCCAGGAAGCGGTTCTCCTCGGATTCGGCGTACATCTGTTCCACGGCGGTCTGGATCATGCTCTGGACCGTCATGGCCTTGTCGCCGCCGTGCTCGGTGAGGTCGTCGCCGTGCAGCGGGAGGCGCTCGGTGAGGTACTTGCCGAAGATGTCCTGGGCCGCCTCGGCGTCCGGACGCTCGATCTTGATCTTCACGTCCAGTCGGCCGGGCCGCAGGATGGCGGGGTCGATCATGTCCTCGCGGTTGGAGGCGCCGATCACGACCACGTTCTGCAGGCCTTCCACGCCGTCGATCTCGGCGAGCAGCTGCGGGACGATGGTGTTCTCCACGTCCGAGCTGACGCCGGAGCCGCGGGTACGGAAGAGGGATTCCATCTCGTCGAAGAAGACGATGACGGGGGTGCCCTCGCTGGCCTTCTCCCGGGCCCGCTGGAAGACCAGGCGGATCTGCCGCTCGGTCTCGCCGACGTACTTGTTCAGCAGCTCGGGGCCCTTGATGTTGAGGAAGAAGCTCTTGCCTGCGGCCTGGCCGGTGACCTCGGCGACCTTCTTGGCCAGCGAGTTGGCGACGGCCTTGGCGATGAGCGTCTTGCCGCATCCGGGGGGCCCGTAGAGCAGCACGCCCTTGGGCGGCCGCAGTTCGTGCTCCTTGAACAGGTCCGGGTAGAGGTACGGCAGCTCGACCGCGTCGCGGATGGCCTCGATCTGGCCGCCGAGGCCGCCGATCTGCTCGTAGCCGATGTCGGGGACTTCCTCGAGGACGAGTTCCTCGACCTCGCTCTTGGGGACGACCTCGTAGACGTATCCGGAGCGGGGCTCCATGAGCAGGGCGTCGCCGGGGCGGATGGTGACGTCCAGCAGCGGCTCGGCGAGCCGCACCACCCGTTCCTCGTCGGTGTGCCCGAGCACGAGTGCCCGCTCGCCGTCCTCGAGGATCTCCTTGAGGGTGACGATGTCGCCGACGCGCTCGAACTCCATGGCCTCGACCACGTTGAGCGCTTCGTTGAGCATCACCTCCTGGCCGCGCCGGAGGTCCTCCAGCTCGACGCCGGGGCTGACGTTCACCCGGAGCTTGCGGCCGCCGGTGAAGATGTCGGCCGTGCCGTCCTCGTTCGCCGTGAGGAAGACCCCGAAGCCGGCCGGGGGCTGCGCGAGCCGGTCGACCTCCTCCTTGAGGGCCACGATCTGGTCGCGGGCCTCACGGAGCGTGCCGGCGAGTCGTTCGTTCTGGGCGGACACGCCGGCCAGGTTGGTCTGCAGCTCGACGATCCGCTCTTCGAGAATCCTCGTGTGTCGCGGAGAGTCGGCGAGCTTGCGTCGCAGGACGGCGATCTCCTGCTCAAGATAGGCAATCTGCCCGGCCGGGTCGTCGGACCCGCGTCCTGGGCGGATGCCGCGGTTCATGTCGTCGTCGTGGGCTGCCACGGTCCTCACCTCCTCCAAGGGGAGCTGGACGCTTCCAGACCCTACCTGGGCGGGTGTCGATTGAAACCCCTAGATCACAAAGACGGTCGGGGTGTGTCCGATCTTCACCCTTGCGCTCTCCCTCACGCCAGGGGAATACCCACCGAAGATGATTGGAACCCAGGCGAAGGTAGGGTCGAAGTGTTCAACACCCGTCAGAGCTGGCCGGATTCCCGTTCGGTTCGACGCAGGAAACGGCAGGAGAGATGAGCGTGCGGCAGGAGACCGGAGTCGGTGGCGAGGCCCTGGAGGTCTGGATCGACCAGGACCTGTGTACCGGTGACGGCATCTGCGCCCAGTACGCGCCCGAGGTGTTCGAGCTGGACATCGACGGTCTGGCCTATGTGAAGAGCCCGCAGGACGAGTTGTTGCAGGACAAGGGGGCGACAACGCCCGTGCCGCTGCCGCTTCTCACGGATGTGGTCGACTCGGCGAAGGAGTGTCCGGGCGAGTGCATTCACGTCCGTCGGGTTTCGGACGGCGCCGAGGTGTACGGGCCGGACGCCGGGTGATCGGTTTGATACGGCGCGTCACGACTGTCTGATTTATCACACACCGGGGTGCGCCCCCGCCGTACGCCCGCGCGCGGGTCACACACTCCTGGCGCCGGACGGGGTGGACCGCACGAACGCGCCGTTCTCCCACCGCCATTTCACGTTCTCGCGCACATCGGGGCAGCAACTGGGCACGTCGGCGGAGGAGTAGCCGAAGAGTACGGCGGTGACCTCGCCGTCACGTACGGCGAAGTCGCCGACGTTGGTGCGGTCCTCGGGGCCGGCGAGGGTGGCGACCACGCGCGGTGCCGTACCGCCCGCGCCCTGGGTGAGGACGTACACGCCGTCGGGCGGGGTGCCCATCGGGGAGTCGCAGTGGACCACGGCCACCGTCTCCGGGCGGCCGTCGCCGTCGAGGTCGCCGGACGCCTTCTTCTTCACCACGGCCTTCACCCTGCCGCAGTCGAGGGGGAACTCGGCGGCGGCGGGGTCGGGCGGGGCGATGCGCGCCGGGGCGCTCTTGGTGTGCGGTCCGGGCGTCGGGGCCGCGGTGGCGGCGTCGGGCCCCAGGACCGGGGAGAGGGCCACGACACCGGCGAGAGCCGTGGCGGTGGCGACCCAGTGGATGGGCCGGGTGTGCGTGTGGGCGAGCTCCGGGACGGCGGATGGCTGCACTAGGAGTGTCTCCTGTGAGGGCTGTGCCGGTGGGGGTGGCCAGCATCGTGCCACACGTCACAGTACGGAGGGAACGGCGGGGGTGTGCGGTTCCGGTGCGGGGGAACCGGGAAGGGTTTCGCTCTCCGTGCCGTCGGTCGGGTCGTCGGGTCAACGCGAGGACGCCGTGGCGCAGTTCCCGGCGGTTGCCGGGAACTGCGCCACGGCGCCTGTTCGTTGTGGGGGTGGCGGGCCGCGTCAGCGGGCGGCGCCTCCGTCGGCGTTGGGTCCTGCGTAGTCCTCGCCGTAGGCGCCCTTGGCGGGGCGGCGGCGGCGCATGGGCGGCTCGACACCGTCGGCGAGGCGGCGGGCGGTGAGCAGGAAGCCGGTGTGGCCGATCATCCGGTGGTCCGGGCGGACGGCCAGGCCCTCGATGTGCCAGTTGCGGATCATCGTCTCCCAGGAGGTCGGCTCGTTGAAGCAGCCGATCTCGCGGATGGACTCGACGGTCCGGGCGAGCTGGGTGGTGGTGGCGACGTAGCAGCACAGGATGCCGCCGGGGACGAGCGCCTTGGAGACGGCCTCCAGGCACTCCCAGGGGGCGAGCATGTCGAGGATGACGCGGTCGACGTCGGTGTCGGACAGGTTGTCCTGGAGGTCGCCGACGGTGAGCTGCCAGGCGGGGTGCGGGCCGCCGAAGTAGCGCTCGACGTTCTGCCGGGCGATGTCGGCGAAGTCCTCGCGGCGCTCGTAGGAGTGCAGCATGCCCTGGTCGCCGATGGCGCGCAGCAGGAAGCTGCTGAGCGAGCCGGAGCCGACGCCGGCCTCGACGACGCGCGCGCCGGGGAAGATGTCGGCGAAGGCGAGGATCTGCCCCGCGTCCTTGGGGTAGACGACGGCTGCCCCGCGGGGCATGGACAGGACGTAGTCGGGGAGCAGGGGGCGCAGCGCGAGGTAGGCGACGTTCCCGGTGGTGCGGACAACGCTGCCCTCGGGAGCGCCGATCAGTTCGTCGTGGGGGAAGGAACCCTTGTGGGTGTGGAAGTTCTTCCCGGCCTCGAGCGTGAACGTGTAGTGGCGGCCCTTGGGGTCGGTCAGCTGAACCTGGTCCCCGACCTTGAAGGGCCCGCGCCTGCGGGCGGCACCGGTCGGTTCGGACATGTGAACAGCCTACCCGTCCCGGGAGGGGGCGCCGACCACCGCCGGTGCGGGCGGGAGGTTCAGCTGGGCCGCGCCATCGCCTTCACGAAGGCCCGCTCGACGTCGGCCGCGGACAGGACGCCGTAGATCTCGCCGCTGTCCTCGACCACCAGGTACTCGGTGGCCGGGGTGGCGCGCAGGGCGTCCAGGAGGTCCTCTCCGGCGAGCTCGGCGGAGACGTGCATGCCGTCGGTGAGGTCCTGGGCGAGTCCGCCGACCGGTACCCAGGGGCGGCGGTGTTCGGGTACGCCGACGATGGCGGCCTCGCGGACCAGGGAGAGGGGGACGCCGTCGGGGTCGACGACGACCAGGGCGCGGGCACCGGCGGCGTTGGCCCGGC
This sequence comes from Streptomyces sp. CB02400, assembly GCF_001905725.1. Lineage (GTDB taxonomy): Bacteria > Actinomycetota > Actinomycetes > Streptomycetales > Streptomycetaceae > Streptomyces > Streptomyces atrovirens. Next base: position 154,109 of record NZ_LIWB01000006.1, on the reverse strand, counting down.
GCAGGGCCTCGGAGAGGGGTGTGTCGGTCTCGACGGGCACCGCGCGACGGGTGAGGTTGCGGGCGCGCAGTTCGGGGAGGTGCTCGCGCAGCCGTGCCATGCGCAGGCTGTTGCCGGCGCCGGTCCAGATGATCGCGGCGAGGATGGCGGCGAGCAGGGCGTCCAGGACGGTGTCCATGCCCACGTTGTCGACGGCGTCGGAGCCGAGGGCGCCGGACTGGGTGAGCAGCGGGAGGCCGATCAGGACGGCGACGGCGAGGGCGCGGCCGACCCAGGCGGCGGCGATGGTGCCGGTCATGGGTTTGCCGCTGATCGCCCAGACGACGGCGCGGAGCATGCGGCCGCCGTCCAGGGGGAGGCCGGGCAGGAGGTTGAAGACGGCGACGATGAGGTTGGAGATCATCAGGCCGGCCAGCAGGACGCCGGGGACGCTGCTGGGGTCGACGGCAAGCAGCCCGAGATAGAAGAGGCCGGCCAGGACGAGGGAGAGCAGGGGGCCGACGAAGGCCAGCACGAACTCGCGGCCGGGGGTCTCGGCCTCCTTCTCGATCTCGGAGACGCCGCCGAAGAACTGGAGCTGGATGCGGCGCACCGGGAGCTCGAAGCGGAGGGCGGCGAGGGTGTGGGCGAGCTCGTGGACCAGGACGGAGGCGTAGAAGGCGACCGCGAAGAACAGGGAGACGAGGTAGCTGGCGGCGCCGAGCTCGGGCAGCACGCGGTCGATCTGTCCGCCGAACACCCAGGTGATGAGGATGGCGACGAGGAACCAGCTGGGTGCCACGTACACGGGCACTCCGAACGGGCGCCCCATCAGCAGCCCACCCCGCTGCTTCTCCTGCGGCCGCTGCGGCGCCGCCGCCTGACCGGCACCGGAGCGAGCCGGCGACCGCCCCCCACCACGCTCGTCACCGGGCCCGCCCGCGGACGCCGGGGACTCCCCGGACCCGGCACCCAGGGGCCTCGGCCCCTCAGGGCCGGCGCCAGGCGCCTGGGATCCGGTACGAGTGCCGTCGGCGGCAGGGGGGTCGGGGCGGTGGTTGGGCTGTTCGTCGGTGGGGCCGCCCGTGGGCTCGGGGGGTTCGCCTGGCGTGGTGTCCGAGGGGCGCGGGTGCTCAGGGGTGCCCTCGGGATGTTCGCCGGTGGGGCGGTTCGCAGGCGCGGAGTCCGCGGCCGCCGAGGGCTGGGGGTGTTCGGGCCCGTGGACGGAGGGGTCGGGGGCCGGGGGGCGAGGGCCCGTGTGGTCGGGCGACTCGTCGTTGCCGGGTCGCGGCTGTCCGCGCCCGCCGCTTACGTCCACCGGTGTCCCCTCGTTCGCTGCGTCTCCCGTGCCTGCCGGACGGGAGGGTCTCGTGTCGATGGTATGCGGCCCGCGCCGCGCGTTCCGCTCCGGCACCCTGTCTCTTCCCCTCCTTCCCCTTCCCTCCCCGTCGTCACGCGCTGTCAGTGGCGGGCCGTAAGGTCTGTGGGCATGGAGACGAGCATCGAGGGCGAGGAGCGGGCCGACGGCGGCGGCCCGGGCACCGTGGGCGTACGGGCGGGCACGGCCACCGCCATACCGCCCGCGTCGCTGTCCCCCTCGCGTGCGAGTGACTTCATGCAGTGCCCGCTGCTGTACCGGTTCCGGGTCATCGACCGGCTGCCGGAGAAGCCGAGCGAGGCGGCGACCAGGGGCACGCTGGTGCACGCGGTGCTGGAGCGGCTCTTCGACGCCCCGGCCGCCGACCGCACCGCGCCCCGGGCGAAGTCGCTGGTCCCGGGTCAGTGGGACCGGCTGCGCGAGACCAGGCCGGAGGTCATGGAGCTGTTCGCCGACGATCCGGAGGGCGAGCGGCTGGCGCGCTGGCTGGCGGAGGCGGAGAGGCTGGTCGAGCGGTGGTTCTCGCTGGAGGACCCGAGCCGGCTGGAGCCCGCCGAGCGGGAGCTGTTCGTCGAGGCGGAGCTGGACTCCGGGCTGAGACTGCGCGGCATCATCGACCGGGTGGACGTCGCGCCCACCGGCGAGGTGCGGATCGTCGACTACAAGACGGGCAAGGCGCCCCGGCCGGAGTACGCCGAGGGCGCGCTGTTCCAGATGAAGTTCTACGCCCTGGTGGTGTGGCGGCTGAAGAAGGTGGTCCCGCGCCGGCTCCAGCTGGTGTACCTCGGCAGTGGTGACGTGGTGACCTACGATCCCGTGCTCGCGGATCTGGAGCGGGTGGAGCGCAAGCTGCTCGCACTGTGGGACGCGATCCGGCTGGCGACCGAGACGGGTGTCTGGCGCCCGCGTCCCACGAAGCTGTGCGGCTGGTGCGACCACCAGGCGCACTGCCCGGAGTTCGGCGGTACTCCCCCGCCGTACCCCCTGCCGGTGAGGGCGCCCGAGTCCGGCGGGGCCCAACAGGGCAGAATGGGGCCGGACTAGCGAAGGAGACTTACGTGGCCATCCGCGTCCTACTGGTCGACGACCAGCCGCTGCTGCGCACCGGGTTCCGGATGATTCTGGAGGCCGAGCAGGATCTCGCGGTCGTCGGCGAGGCCGGAGACGGCCTCCAGGCCCTGGACCAGGTGCGGGCGCTGCAGCCCGATGTGGTGCTGATGGACATCCGCATGCCGCGGATGGACGGGGTGGAGGCGACCCGGCAGATCACCGGGCCCGAGCGGGACGGGCCGGCGAAGGTGCTGGTGCTGACGACGTTCGATCTCGACGAGTACGTGGTGGAGGCGCTGAAGGCGGGGGCCAGCGGCTTCCTGCTGAAGGACGCCCCGGCCAACGAGCTGGTGCAGGCGATCCGTGTGGTGGCCGCCGGGGAGGCGATGCTCGCGCCGAGCATCACGCGCCGGCTGCTGGACAAGTACGCCACGCATCTGCCGTCCGGTGACGAGCCGGTGCCGGACACGCTGCACACGCTGACCGAGCGTGAGGTCGAGGTGCTGAAGCTGGTGGCGCGCGGGCTGTCCAACGCGGAGATCGCCGCCGATCTGTTCGTCAGCGAGACCACCGTCAAGACGCACGTCGGCCATGTGCTGACCAAACTGGGGCTGCGCGACCGGGTGCAGGCGGCGGTGTACGCCTACGAGAGCGGGCTGGTGCGCCCCGGCGCGCAGTAGCGCGGTACGACGAGGGCGCCCTCCTCGACAGGGAGGGCGCCCTCGTCGTACCGGTGCGGCGTCAGCCCTTGCTCAGCTCCCAGAACCGGAACACGGTCGAGGCGTCGAGGCAGTACTCCAGGCCGTACACGCCGTCCCGGACGACCGCGTACTGCTTGGCCTGCCAGACCGGGAGGACGGGGATGTCCTCGGCGACGATGTCCTGGATCCGGCCGAAGTCCTCCTCGGTGGCGGAGCGGTCGCTCTGGGCGGCCGTGCGCGGGAGGAGCTTCTCGGTGATCGTGCCGGCGTCGTAGTTGTTGTCCAGCACGTTGCCCTCGCCGAAGAAGGGACCAGTGAAGTTGTCTGCGTCCGGGTAGTCGGGCACCCAGCCCTTGACGTAGACGCCGTACTCGCCGGCCGCGATGTCCTTCTCGTACTGGGCGAAGGGCACCGACTCGACGTCGGCGTCGAACAGTCCGCTCGCGTTGAGCTGTCCGGCGATCGCCTTCAGTTCCTGGTCGGTGGCCGGGCCGTAGCGGGACGGGGTGGACCACAGGGTCAGCTTCACCTTGCCGGTGATGCCCTCCTCCTCCAGCGCTGCGGCGGCCTTGGCCTTGGAGGGGCGGGCGCCGTAGGTGTCGAAGAAGGCGGTGTTGTGGCCGCCGATGCCGGCCGGGACGATCGAGTACAGCGGGCTGGCCGTGCCCTGGTGGACGTCCCGGACGAGGGCGTCACGGTCGATCAGATGGGCGATGGCCCGGCGCACGCCGAGTTTCCCTGCGACCGGGTCGTCCATGTTGAAGACAAGGTGCTGGACCTCGGCGCTGCTGCCCTCGACGATCTCGACGCCGCCGGTGCCGTCGTCGGCCCGGTCGATGTCGTTGATGGCCTCGGCGGTGAGGCCGCGGTAGGCGATGTCGACCTCGGCGCCCTGTACGGCCTTCTTCAGGGCGTTCTGGTCGCCGTGGAAGAACTCCAGGGTCACGCCGGAGTTCTTGGTCTCGGCGCTGCCCTTGTAGTGCTCGTTGACGGAGAAGACGGCGCGGTCGTTGGCGAACGAGTCCAGCCGGTACGGGCCGGAGCCGACCGCCTCCCCGTCCTCGCGCAGTCCGTCGGCGTCGTACTCGCGGTGGTCGACGATGGAACCGGCACCGGACGCGATCTTGCTGGGGAAGGTGGCGTCGGGTGTGTTGAGTTCGAAGACGACCGTCTTCTCGTCGGGGGTGCTGACCTTCTCCAGCGTGGAGAACATGATCGCGGGCCCGTCGGGGTCGTTGATCTTCAGCATGCGGTCGAAGGAGAACTTCACGTCCTTCGAGGTGAGCGGGTCACCGTTGCTGAACTTCAGCCCGTCCCGCAGCGTGCAGCGGTAGACCTTGGTGCCGGCGTCCGCGAAGCCGCAGCTCTCGGCGGCGTCCGGCTGCGGCTCGGTGGCTCCCTTGGGGAAGCCGAGCAGCGACTGGAAGACGTTGTTGAACAACAGCCAGGAGCCGGGGTCGTAGCCGGAGGCGGGGTCGGTGGACAGGACGTCGTCGGACATCCCCACCACGACGCCGGAGCCGTCGGCCCCCGCGTCGCCGCTCTCGGTGCCACAGCCGGTCAACAGGCCGGAGGCCAGCCCCGCCACGATGGGCAGGACTGGCCACGGGTTACGCAAATTCACGTGCTATGCCTTGTCGTTCTTGCCGCCCGGACCGCGCCACCGGTCCGGGTTCATGCGTTTTCGTGCGGTTTCGTTACTCGCTGACGCCGCGCCCGAGCTCCCACAGCTGGAGAGTCGAGGAGGAGTTGAGCGCGTAGGCGGTGCCGGTGACGCCGTCGCGGGCTGCGACGTACTGCTTGCCCTGCCACAGCGGAAGCACCGGGACGTCCTTGGCGACGATGTCCTGGATCTTCGTGAGGCTGTCGGAGGCGGACAGCCGGTCGGCCTGGCGGCGCGACTCGGGGATCAGCTCGTTGATGATCTCGGAGTTGGCGTAGGGCGAGCTGAGGAAGTTGTCCTTGTCGAGGAAGGGGGCGGTGAAGGCGTCGGCGTCCGGGTAGTCGGGGAACCAACCCATGCCGTAGACGTCGTACTTCTCGTTCTGAGCGGCGGTCTTGAACTTGGTCCAGGTCTCGCTCTTGATGTCGGTCTCGAACAGACCGCTGTCGTTGAGCTGCTTGCTCAGCTGCTCGAACTCCGTCTTGGCGGCGGGGCCGTAGTGGTCGTGCGTGTAGTGCAGCGTCAGCTTCACCGGGATGCTGACGCCGGCCTCCTCCAGCAGCTCGCGGGCCTCGGACACGCTCGGGTCGCCGTACTTGTTGAAGAACGCGTTGGAGTGACCGGTGACGCCGGCGGGGACCAGCGAGAACAGCGGCTCGGCCTGGGAGCCGTAGACGTTGCCGACCAGCTCGCTGCGGTTGATGAGCTGGGCCATCGCCTGGCGGACGGCCTTGTCCTCCACGCTGGGGGCCTCGGTGTTGAACGCCAGGTAGCGGATCTCCAGACCGGGCGACTCGACCAGCTCGATCTCGTCGTCGGTGGCGGTGCTGAGCTCCTGGATCTGCTCCGGCGACATGGTGCGGGTCATGAGGTCGATGTCGCCCTTCTCCAGCGCCTCGCCCATGGCCTCGGCACTGTCGTAGGAGATCATCTCGACCTTGTCGTTGTTCACCTCCAGCGCGCCCTTGTAGGAGGGGTTCTTGGTGAAGGTGGCACTGACCATCGTGCCGTCCTCGACCTTGCCCTCGAGGGTGTAGGGGCCGGAGCCGTCGACCTCGAAGCCCTCGCGCAGCTTGTCCTTGTCGTAGTCGTCCGGGTTGACGATGCCCGCGACCGGGGTGGACAGCTTGTACGGGAAGGTGGCGTCGGCGCTCTTGAGGTGGAAGATCACCTCGCGGTCGCCCTGCGTCTCGATGGTGTCGATGGTGGACAGCAGTGCGAACACACCACTGTCGCCCTTGATGGAGAGGGCGCGCTCGATGGAGAACTTCACGTCCTCCGCGGTGATCGCGTCGCCGCTCGAGAACTTCAGACCGTCGCGCAGGGTGCAGCTGTAGCGCTCGTTGCCGGCGTCGGTGAATCCGCACGACTCGGCGGCCTCGGGCACCGGCTCGCCGTCGCCCCGCGGCTGCACCATCAGGGTCTGCACGGTCTGCCGCAGGATGTTCCAGGTACCGACGTCGTAGGCCCAGGCCGGGTCGAGGGGCGCGGGACCGTCCTCCTTGGATGCGGTGAACCGGTCCGTGGTGCCCACGACGATCGCGTCGCCGTCTCCGCTCCCGCCCTCACTGTCGCCACAGGCGGCGAGCACCGGGGCGAGCAGGCCCATCGCGGCCGCCAGCACCAAAGTCTTGCGGTTCATGCTCGAGTTTCTCCAGGACTGTCGACTCCGTGTATCCGGCATGCGGGGGTTGTCGCAGCGGAACACGGGGATGGGGGCGAGGTTCTCGCGATGACATTAGTCCGCGCCCGCAGGAGGGTTCGCAGCCGCCGGAGTTGAGGGCACATCACGCAGTGAGACCGGGTGTGAACGCACCGGTAAAGGCGACCGGGGAATGATTGGTGCAGCTTCTCATGAATCAGGACACAAAGGCGTATCGATGACCTCCGAAATGGTGCGGAAGGCACAGGAGGACATCGTTGTCGAGCCTCTTCCATGTGGTGAACCTCACATGTGAAAACGGGCTCGACGGTACCGGAATTCGGCCACCGGCAAGCGGGTCGAATTCTTTCGGGCGCGTGTGTCCGGGCCCGAGAAGCCGAGTGGCGGGAATTCCGGCGGTAACACCGCTGCGCTGGGTGAACGCCTAGCGCATTTCCGTCATCAGACCGCGCAGGAATGACAGGTCCACGACTTCCAGGGAGGGTACGACCGTCCGCCGGGCGGCCGGGACGATCGGGCCCACCGAGGGCACCGCGACGACCTGGCAGCCCGCCGCCTCGGCGGCGGCGACACCGGTCACGGTGTCCTCGACGACGGCGCACCGCACGGGATCCACACCGAGCCCGGCGGCGGCCGCGAGATACGGGTCGGGGTGCGGCTTGGTGCGCGGCACCTCGTCGCCGGCGACCGACAGCGCGAAGTGCTGCGGGCCCAGCGTCTTCAGCACCCGGTCGATGATGCGCCGGTGGGAGGCGGAGACGAGCGCCGTGGGGACCTCGTACTCGGACAGCTCGGCGAGCAGCCGCGCGGCGCCCGGCATCAGCGGCAGGGCGTGGTCGATGCGGTCCTCGAAGCCGTCGTTGAGCAGCACCGTCAGCTCGGGCAGGCCGATGTCGGCGCCGGTGGCCTCGATGAGGAACCCCGCGCTGCGGGTCATGGGGCCGCCGACCACGACATGGCGCCAGGACTCGTCGAGGGCGTGGCCGAGGGAGGCGAAGACCTCGACCTCGACGTCCCACCAGAAGCCCTCGGTGTCCACCAGGGTGCCGTCCATGTCGAGGAGGACGGCCTGCAGGGCCGAGCCCTCGGCCGACTGGGTTCCGAGCGCGGGGACCGTACTGGTCATCCGCGTACCTCCTTCACAGGGACGACCAGGCCGGTTCCCACGGGGGGAACCGGCCTGCGGTGGACCGACCAGTGTACGTCGTGTGCGCCCGGAACGCCTGGTGTGACTCCTGGCGCCTCAGCGGGCGTTGAAGTACTTGGCCTCCGGGTGGTGGATGACGATGGCGTCCGTGGACTGCTCGGGGTGCAGCTGGAACTCCTCGGACAGGTGCACGCCGATGCGCTCGGGTTCGAGCAGGGCGGCGATCTTGGCGCGGTCCTCCAGGTCGGGGCAGGCGCCGTAGCCGAGGGAGAAGCGGGCGCCCCGGTACTTCAGGGCGAACATGTCCTCCATCGCGGCCGGGTCCTCGCCCGCGAAGCCGAGTTCGGAGCGCACGCGCGCGTGCCAGTACTCGGCGAGGGCCTCCGCGAGCTGTACGGAGAGCCCGTGCAGCTCCAGGTAGTCGCGGTAGGCGTTGGCCTCGAACATCCGGGCGGTCTCTTCGCCGATCCTCGAGCCGACCGTGACCACCTGGAGGCCGACCACGTCGGTCTCGCCGGACTCCTCCGGGCGGAAGAAGTCCGCCAGGCACAGCCGGCGGCCGCGGCGCTGGCGCGGGAAGGTGAAGCGGGTGCGCTCGTTGCCCTGCTCGTCCAGGATGATCAGGTCGTCGTCCTTGGAGACGCACGGGAAGTAGCCGTAGACCACGGCCGCCTCCAGCAGGTTCTCCGTCTGGAGCCGGTCGAGCAGTCCGCGCAGCCTGGGCCGGCCCTCGGTCTCGGCCAGCTCCTCGTAGGTCGGCCCGTCGCCGGTGCGGGCCTGCTTCAGGCCCCACTGGCCCTTGAACAGGGCGCCCTCGTCGAGCCAGCTCGCGTACTCCTTGAGCTGGATGCCCTTGACGACGCGGGTGCCCTTGAAGGGCGGGGTGGGGACCGGGTTGTCGGTGGCGACGTCGGAGCGGACGTGCCCCTCCTCGGGCCGCTCCTCGATCTCCACGGTGGCCGCGCGGACCCGGCGCTGCTTCAGTTCGGGCAGCTTCGCGCCGGGCACTCCGCGCTTGATGCCGATGAGGGCGTCCATCAGGCGCAGGCCCTCGAAGGCGTCGCGGGCGTAGCGAACCTCGCCCTGGTAGATCTCGTGCAGGTCCTGCTCGACGTAGGCGCGGGTGAGGGCGGCGCCGCCGAGGATCACCGGGTAGTCGGTGGCCAGGCCGCGCTGGTTGAGCTCCTCCAGGTTCTCCTTCATGATCACCGTGGACTTCACCAGCAGCCCGGACATGCCGATGACGTCGGCCTTGTGTTCGTCGGCGGCGTCCAGGATCGCGGAGACCGGCTGCTTGATGCCCAGGTTGACGACGTTGTAGCCGTTGTTCGACAGGATGATGTCGACCAGGTTCTTGCCGATGTCGTGCACGTCGCCGCGCACGGTGGCCAGCACGATGGTGCCCTTGCCGGCCTCGTCGGTCTTCTCCATGTGCGGCTCGAGGTGCGCGACGGCGTTCTTCATCACCTCGGCGGACTGGAGCACGAACGGCAGCTGCATCTGGCCGGAGCCGAACAGCTCGCCGACCACCTTCATGCCGTCCAGGAGGGTGTCGTTGACGATGTCGAGGGCCTTGCGGGTCCCCAGGGCCTCGTCCAGGTCGGCCTCCAGGCCGTTGCGCTCGCCGTCGATGATGCGGCGCTTGAGACGCTCCTCCAGGGGCAGCGCGGCCAGTTCCTCGGCCTTGCCGGCCTTGAGGGACTTGGCGGTGGCGCCCTCGAAGAGCGCCATCAGCTTCTGGAGCGGGTCGTAGCCCTCGGCGCGGCGGTCGTAGATGAGGTCGAGGGCCGTGGTGACCTCTTCCTCGCTGAAGCGGGCGATGGGCAGGATCTTCGACGCGTGGACGATCGCCGAGTCCAGGCCGGCCTTGACGCACTCGTCGAGGAAGACCGAGTTCAGCAGGATGCGGGCGGCCGGGTTGAGGCCGAAGGAGATGTTCGACAGGCCCAGCGTGGTCTGCACCTTGGGGTGGCGCTTCTTCAGCTCGCGGATGCCCTCGATGGTGGCCAGGCCGTCCTTGCGGGACTCCTCCTGGCCGGTGCAGATGGTGAAGGTGAGGCAGTCGACGAGGATGTCCTCCTCGCGGATGCCCCAGTTGCCGGTCAGGTCGTCGATCAGCCGCTCGGCGATCTCGACCTTCTTCTCGGCGGTACGGGCCTGGCCCACCTCGTCGATGGTGAGCGCGATCAGCGCGGCGCCGTGCTCCTGGGCCAGCCGGGTGACGCGGGCGAACCGGGACTCGGGGCCGGCGCCGTCCTCGTAGTTCACCGAGTTGATCACCGCGCGGCCGCCGAGCTTCTCCAGCCCGGCCCGGATGACGTCGACCTCGGTGGAGTCCAGGACGATCGGCAGGGTGGAGGCGGTGGCGAAGCGTCCGGCCAGTTCCTCCATGTCGGCGACGCCGTCGCGGCCCACGTAGTCCACGCACAGGTCCAGCATGTGCGCGCCCTCGCGGATCTGCTCGCGGGCCATCTCCACGCAGTTGTCCCAGCGGCCCTCGAGCATCGCCTCGCGGAACTTCTTCGATCCGTTGGCGTTCGTCCGCTCACCGATCGCCAGGTAGGAGGTGTCCTGGCGGAAGGGGACGGTCTGGTAGAGGGAGGCCGCGCCGGGCTCCGGGCGCGGGTCGCGCTCGGCCGGGGCGAGGTCGCGCACGCGCTCCACGAGCTGCCGCAGGTGCTCGGGCGTGGTGCCGCAGCAGCCGCCCACCAGGGACAGGCCGTAGTCGCGTACGAAGTTCTCCTGGGCGTCCGCCAGCTCCCCCGGGGAGAGCGGGTAGCGGGCGCCGTCCCTGGTGAGTTCCGGCAGGCCGGCGTTGGGCATGCAGGACAGCCGGCTGCGGGAGTGGCGGGCCAGGTGGCGCAGGTGCTCGCTCATCTCGGCCGGGCCGGTGGCGCAGTTCAGGCCGATCATGTCGATGCCCAGCGGTTCCAGCGCGGTGAGCGCGGCGCCGATCTCGGAGCCGAGCAGCATGGTGCCGGTGGTCTCGACCGTGACCGACACGATCAGCGGGACCTCGAACCCGGCGGTCCCCATCGCGCGGCGGGCGGCGATCACGGAGGCCTTGGTCTGCAGCAGGTCCTGGGTCGTCTCCACCAGCAGCGCGTCCGCGCCGCCCGCGAGCAGGCCCTCGGCGTTCTGCTGGTAGGCGTCCCGGATGGCGGTGAAGGTGGTGTGGCCGAGGGTGGGCAGCTTGGTGCCGGGTCCCATCGAGCCCAGCACCCAGCGGGTGCGGCCGTCCCGCGCGGCGTACTCGTCGGCCGTCTGGCGGGCGATGCGGGCGCCCGCCTCGGACAGCTCGGCGACGCGCTCCGGGATGTCGTACTCGCCCAGGGCGGTGAGGTTGGCGCCGAAGGTGTTCGTCTCGACGCAGTCGACCCCGGCGGCGAAGTACTCGGAGTGGACCGAACGGACGATGTCCGGGCGCGTCAGGTTCAGGATCTCGTTGCAGCCCTCGAGGTTCTGGAAGTCCTCGAGCGTGGGGTCCTGGGCCTGGAGCATGGTGCCCATGGCTCCGTCGGCGACCACCACCCGGGTGGCGAGCGCTTCGCGGAGGGCGGACACACGGGTCCGGCTGTCGGCGGAAGGGGTCTGCGGCAACGAGGCCATGAAAGGGGCTCCCTCTGGGTGCGACGGCTGTCGGCTTTGCGGCTGCCCGGGATCCCCTCACGGAGCGTCCCCGGCTGGGCGCACCACGCCAGGGTATCCGGGACCGCTCCCTGATGTTCAGGGCGTCCACGGGGCGGACCATGATGGCCGACAACCGACGCACGGGGTACGGGTGGCGGAACCGATCACGACCGACCATTGGCGGGAGGTCGGCATCGACCGGTAGTGTTCGACAATGCCGAACAGCGGCAGCGGCGGTCGCGGGTAGACGGCCGAAGGGGACGGAGGCAGCACGGCGATGGCACGGAACATCCAGTCGCTCGAACGGGCGGCGGCGATGCTGCGCCTGCTGGCGGGCGGCGAGCGGCGGCTCGGCCTGTCGGACATCGCCTCGTCGCTGGGCCTCGCCAAGGGCACCGCCCACGGCATCCTGCGCACCCTCCAGCAGGAGGGGTTCGTCGAGCAGGACGACGCCTCCGGGCGCTACCAGCTGGGCGCCGAGCTGCTGCGCCTGGGCACCACCTACCTCGACGTGCACGAGCTGCGGGCGCGCGCCCTGGTGTGGACGGACGACCTGGCCCGCTCCAGCGGCGAGAGCGTCTACCTCGGCGTGCTGCACCAGCAGGGCGTGCTGATCGTGCACCACGTCTTCCGGCCGGACGACAGCCGGCAGGTCCTGGAGATAGGGGCCATGCAGCCGCTGCACTCCACCGCCCTGGGGAAGGTGCTGTCGGCCTACGACCCGGTGGCCCACAGCGAGGCCCTGGAGGCCGACCGCAAGCCTTTCACCGACCGCACGGTGTGCGATCCGGACGACTTCGAACGCATCCTCGACCTCACCCGCGCGCGTGGCTACGCGGCGGACGTGGAGGAGACCTGGGAGGGCGTCGCCGCCGTCGCCGCCCCCATCCACGACCGGCGGCGCATGCCGGTGGGCGCGGTGGGCATCACGGGGGCGGTGGAGCGGCTGCGCCGGGACGGCGAGCTGCGGCCCGAGCTGATCGCGGCGGTACGGGACTGCGCCCGCGCGGTGTCGCGGGACCTGGGCGCCGGGCGGTTCTGAGCGGAACACACGGGTGACCGGGACGCCGTACGGCGTTCCGGTCGCAGCCGTGCCCCGGGGCGGACAGGCCGGGCGCGAGTCGGCGCAACCGCCGCGAAGATCGATAACCCGGGGCGATCAATAACGATCGCGTTTTCGATAACCAAACTCTTGACGCCCGCGAGGCGCCGGGAAAGACTCCCGTCCATCGGTCGGCATTGTCGAACACCTACCGGCAATACGAGTTAGAGTGTGACAACGCCAAGGGCCGGCATCGCTCTCACCCCTGAGGGCGCCAATCCCCGGTGGGACCCGGGGGTCGGCTTCCCTGGACGAAGGACAAAGGAGTCGCGGGTGTCCAGCTCCGACATCTTCATCGGCGAGACCATCGGTACCGCCATACTCATCCTGCTCGGTGGCGGCGTCTGCGCCGCCGTGACGCTGAAGGCCTCCAAGGCCCGTAACGCCGGCTGGCTCGCCATCGCCTTCGGGTGGGGCTTCGCCGTCATGACGGCGGTGTACATCTCGGCACCGCTCTCCGGCGCCCACCTCAACCCGGCCGTCACCGTGGCGCTCGCCGTCAAGGACGGCGAGTGGAGCAACGTTCCGGTCTATTTCGCCGGAGAGTTCCTCGGCGCGATGATCGGCGCGACCCTGGTCTGGGTCGCCTACTACGGCCAGTTCCTGGCCCACCTCACCGACAAGGAGATCGTCGGCGGCCCGGGCGCGCAGGCCACCGCCGCCAAGGCGGTCGAGGCGCAGGAGAAGGGCGCGGGCCCGGTGCTCGGCGTCTTCTCCACCGGCCCGGAGATCCGGCACACGGTGCAGAACCTCGCCACGGAGATCGTCGGCACCTTCGTGCTGCTGCTCGCCATCCTCACCCAGGGCCTGAACGACGCGGGCAACGGCCTGGGCGTGCTGGGCGGTCTGATCACGGCGCTCGTCGTCGTCTCGATCGGTCTGTCGCTGGGCGGCCCGACCGGTTACGCCATCAACCCGGCCCGTGACCTCGGCCCGCGCGTCGTGCACGCCCTGCTGCCGCTGCCGAACAAGGGTGGTTCCGACTGGTCCTACGCCTGGATCCCGGTGGTCGGCCCGCTGATCGGCGGCGCCCTCGCGGCCGGCCTCTACAACGTCGCCTTCGCGTAGGCACCGGCACCTTTCCGCAGCGCCGTACGTACCGCCCCGTAACCAAGGAACTCCAGGAGCACACAGTGACCGACGCCCACACCGCCGGCCCGTTCATCGCCGCCATCGACCAGGGCACCACCTCCTCCCGCTGCATCGTCTTCGACCGCGACGGGCGCATCGTCTCCGTCGACCAGAAGGAGCACGAGCAGATCTTCCCCAAGCCCGGCTGGGTCGAGCACGACGCCACCGAGATCTGGACCAACGTCCAGGAGGTCGTCGCCGGGGCCGTCGAGAAGGCCGGCATCACCCGCGACGACATCAAGGCCATCGGCATCACCAACCAGCGCGAGACCACCGTGCTGTGGGACAAGAACACCGGTGAGCCGGTCCACAACGCCATCGTCTGGCAGGACACCCGCACCGACGCCCTCTGCCGCGAACTCGGCCGCAACGTCGGCCAGGACCGCTTCCGCCGCGAGACCGGCCTGCCCCTGGCCTCCTACTTCGCCGGGCCCAAGGCCCGCTGGCTGCTCGACAACGTCGACGGCCTCAAGGAGCGCGCCGAGGCGGGCGACATCCTCTTCGGCACCATGGACACCTGGGTCATCTGGAACCTGACCGGCGGCGTCGACGGCGGCCACCACGTCACCGACGTCACCAACGCCTCCCGCACGATGCTGATGAACCTGCACACCATGCGGTGGGACGAGAAGATCGCCGAGTCCATCGGCGTCCCGCTGGCGATGCTGCCCGAGATCCGCTCCTCCGCCGAGGTCTACGGCGAGATCACCGGCGGCAGGCTGGGCGAGCTGCTCGGCGGCATCCCGGTCGCCTCCGCGCTGGGCGACCAGCAGGCGGCCCTGTTCGGCCAGACCTGTTTCGCCGAGGGCGAGACCAAGTCGACGTACGGCACCGGCACCTTCATGGTGATGAACACCGGCGACAAGATCATCAACTCCTACAGCGGCCTGCTGACCACGGTCGGCTACCAGATCGGCGACCAGAAGCCGGTCTACGCCCTGGAGGGCTCGATCGCCGTCACCGGCTCGCTGGTGCAGTGGATGCGCGACCAGATGGGCCTGATCTCCACCGCCGCCGAGATCGAGACCCTCGCCCTGACCGTCGAGGACAACGGCGGCGCCTACTTCGTACCGGCCTTCTCCGGCCTGTTCGCCCCGTACTGGCGCTCCGACGCCCGCGGTGTGATCGCCGGCCTGACCCGGTACGTCACCAAGGCGCACCTCGCGCGCGCCGTGCTGGAGGCCACCGCCTGGCAGACCCGTGAGATCGCGGACGCCATGACGAAGGACTCCGGCGTGGAGCTGACCGCCCTCAAGGTCGACGGCGGCATGACCTCCAACAACCTGCTGATGCAGACGCTCTCGGACTTCCTGGACGCCCCCGTGGTGCGTCCGATGGTCGCCGAGACCACCTGCCTCGGCGCCGCCTACGCCGCCGGCCTCGCCGTCGGCTTCTGGAACAGCACCGACGACCTGCGCGCCAACTGGCGGCGGGCCGCCGAGTGGACCCCCCGCATGGACGCGGAGACCCGCGACCGTGAGTACAAGAGCTGGCTCAAGGCCGTAGAGCGGACCATGGGCTGGCTCGAGGACGAGGAGTAAGAACCGCCATGACCACCCAGTCCACCCTGCAGTCCGTACCTGCCCTGGGGACACACCCGGCGTCCGGCTCGAACCCGAGCCGTGCCGAGACCCGGGAGCAGCTCTCCAAGGCGTCGTACGACCTTCTCGTGATCGGCGGCGGCATCCTGGGCATCTCCACCGCCTGGCACGCCGCGCAGTCCGGCCTCAGGGTGGCCCTGGTGGACGCCGGTGACTTCGCCGGCGCCACCTCCTCCGCCTCCTCCAAGCTGCTCCACGGCGGTCTGCGCTACCTGCAGACCGGCGCGGTGAAGCTGGTGGCGGAGAACCACTTCGAGCGCCGTGCGGTCTCCCGCCAGGTGGCCCCCCACCTGGCGAACCCGCTCACGTTCTACCTCCCCGTGTACAAGGGCGGGCCGCACGGCGCGGCGAAGCTCGGCGCCGGTGTCTTCGCGTACTCGGCGCTGTCCGCCTTCGGCGACGGCGTCGGGCACCTGCTCTCGCCGGCCAAGGCCGCGCAGGACGTGCCGGAGCTGCGCACCGACAACCTCAAGGCCGTGGCCGTGTACGGCGACGACCAGATGAACGACGCGCGCATGGCGCTGATGACGGTCCGCGCGGCGGCCGAGTCCGGCGCGGTCGTCCTCAACCACGCCGAGGTGACGGGCCTGCGCTTCACCCGGGGCCGGGTCACCGGCGCCGAGCTGCGCGACCGTCTTTCGGGCGACGAGTTCGGGGTGAACGCCCGGCTCGTGCTCAACGCGACCGGTCCGTGGGTCGACCACCTGCGCCGTATGGAGGACCCGGACGCCGCTCCGTCCATCCGGCTGTCGAAGGGCGCGCACCTGGTCCTGAAGCGGACCTCGCCGTGGAAGGCCGCGCTGGCCACGCCGATCGACAAGTACCGGATCACCTTCGCCCTCCCCTGGGAGGACATGCTGCTGCTCGGCACCACCGACGAGGAGTTCGAGGGCGACCCGGCGGACGTCGCGGTCACCGAGAAGGACACCGCGCAGATACTCGACGAGGCCGCGTTCTCCATCCGCGACCAGCAGCTCGACCGGGACCTGATCACGTACGCCTTCGCCGGTCTGCGGGTGCTGCCGGGCGGCCCCGGGGACACGGCCAAGGCCAAGCGGGAGACCGTCGTCACCGAGGGCCGGGGCGGGATGCTGTCCGTCGCGGGCGGCAAGTGGACCACCTTCCGCCACATCGGCCGTACGGTGATGCAGAAGCTCCAGGCGCTGCCCGGCCACCCGCTGGGCGACGACTTCGAGCCGGTCGCCGCGCTGCCGAAGAAGCTGCCGCTGCCGGGCGTGGCCAACCCCCGCGCGGTGGCCCACCGGCTGCTGGTCGACGGCCCGGCGCCCGGCCCGCGCATGGCGGCGGACACCGCCAGGCACCTGGCCACCCACTACGGTTCGCTGGCCTTCGACATCGCCCGCCTGGCCAACGAGGACCCGGCGCTCGCCCGGCGCGTCCACCCGGACGCCCCGGAGATCTGGGCGCAGGTCGTCTGGGCCCGGGACCACGAGTGGGCGGAGACCGCGGACGACGTGCTGCGCCGCCGTACGACGCTGACGATCCGGGGCCTGGCCACGGACGAGGTCCGCGCCGACGTGCAGGAGCTGCTCGACAGGAAGTGACCCGCCGTCCCCGGCTCCCCCGCACGGGAGCCGGCACACGGGCCGGGGGCGGCTCCGCGCCGACGGAGCCGCCCCCGGCCCGTACATAATGGGCTGGATACATCGGAGGTCTGGCCCGCAGGGAGGCGCGGTATGGCAGTGACCGACGAGGCGATCGAGAAGATCAAGGGGATGATCGTCTCGGGTGCGCTGCGTCCCGGCGCCCGGCTGCCCAAGGAGAGCGAGCTGGCGGCCGAGCTGGGGCTGTCCCGCAACTCGCTGCGCGAGGCGGTGCGCGCCCTGTCGCTGATCCGCATCCTGGACGTGCGGCAGGGCGACGGCACCTACGTCACCAGTCTCGACCCGCAACTCTTGCTGGAGGCGCTGAGTTTCGTCGTCGACTTCCACCGCGACGACACGGTCCTGGAGTTCCTCGCCGTACGCCGCATCCTGGAGCCGGCCGCGACGGCCCTCGCGGCCACCAGGATCGGCGAGGAGCAACTGGACGCGCTGTCGGAGCAGTTGGACGGGCTCGGCGACGAGCCGTCGGTGGAGGACCTGGTCGCCGCCGACCTGGAGTTCCACCGGGGCATCGTGCGCGGCTGCGGCAACTCCGTGCTGTGCTCCCTGCTCGACGGTCTGTCCGGTCCCACCACCCGGGCCCGGATCTGGCGCGGGCTCACCCAGAAGGACTCGGTCGGCCGCACCCTGCGCGAGCACCGGGCCATCCTCGCCGCCCTGCGGGACCGGGACGCGGAGGCGGCGCGGTCCTGGGCGACGGTGCACATCGCCAGCGTGGAGCAGTGGCTGCGGTCCACGCTGTGAAGGGTGTTTCCCGGCGCACTACGGGGCAGTGATGGGGTCACTCCCCTTGTGAGGGGGCTGCGGGCGCCCCGTGGGCACGCCGTAAGGTTGGGGCGTACGCGAGGGCACGTCGGAAGGAGGCGCTGGGTGATCGAGCTCGAGGGGGTTCCCGAGCTGATCGACCCGGTCATGGTGGCCGCGTTCGAGGGCTGGAACGATGCCGGTGACGCCGCCTCCACCGCGGTCGCGCATCTGGACAGGGAGTGGAAGGGCGAGGTGTTCGCGGCGCTGGACGCCGAGGACTACTACGACTTCCAGGTGAACCGCCCCACGGTGTTCATGGACGGCGGGGTCCGCAGGATCACCTGGCCGACGACGCGGCTGTCGGTGGTCCGGGTCGGCGGCGAGAAACCGCGCGACCTGGTGCTGGTCCGCGGCATCGAACCGTCCATGCGGTGGCGTTCGTTCTGCAACGAGATCCTCGGCTTCGCGCACGAACTCGGCGTGGAGCTGGTGGTCGTGCTGGGCGCGCTGCTCGGTGACACCCCGCACACCCGGCCGGTCCCGGTCAGCGGGACCACGTCCGACCCGGACCTGGCCCGCCGCATGGACCTGGAGGAGACCAAGTACGAGGGTCCCACGGGCATCGTCGGCATCCTCCAGGAGGCGTGCACGCACGCGGGTGTGCCCGCGGTGTCGCTGTGGGCGGCGGTCCCGCACTATGTGTCGCAGCCGCCCAACCCGAAGGCCACGCTGGCCCTCCTGAACCGCCTGGAGGACCTGATCGACGTGCGGATCCCGCTGGGCGAGCTGCCCGAGGACGCGCGTGCCTGGCAGGTGGGTGTGGACCAACTGGCCGCGGAGGACAGCGAGGTGGCCGAGTACGTCCAGACACTGGAGGAGGCCCGGGACACCGCCGAGCTGCCGGAGGCGTCGGGCGAGGCGATCGCCCGCGAGTTCGAGCGCTATCTGCGGCGCCGTGACGGGGCGTCGGGTCCGCCCGGCGGGCATGCCACGGCGGACGGCTCGGACGGTGCGCCGTACCGGCGGGAGGGTCCGGGCGGGCGCAACCGTCCGCCGAGGCCGCCGAAGCCGGAGACGGGCCCTGGTTCGGGCCCGGGTTCGGACTCGGGTCTGGACCCGGGCTCGGACTCGGACTCGGGCTCGGGTGGCGACGAGTCGTCGGAGGACTGAGCGAAAGCGGAGGGGCGCCCCGTTGTGAACGGGGCGCCCCTTCGTCGTCACGTCCGGTTACAGCGCCACGCCGAGCAGCGCGTCCACCGCGCGGGAGACGACACCGGGCGCGCCGGTGTCCGTGCCGCCGCTCTCCTCCTGGAGGACGGTCCAGCGGTCGACGGCGGCCAGCGCGGCCGGGGCGTCCAGATCGTTGGCCAGCGCCTCGCGGATCTCCTCGACCAGCGCCTCGGCGGGCGGACCGTCGGGGCGGGAGACCGCGGCACGCCAGTGGCCGAGGCGGGTCACGGCGTCCTGGAGGACCTGGTCGGTCCACTCCCAGTCGGCACGGTAGTGGTGGGCGAGCAGCGCCAGCCGGATCGCCGCCGGGTCCACGCCCTCACGCCGCAACCGGGACACGAAGACCAGGTTGCCCTTGGACTTGGACATCTTCTCGCCGTGCAGGGCGACCATGCCGGCGTGGACGTACGCCTTCGCCATGGGGAACTCGCCGGTGAGCGCCTGGGCGTGCGAGGCGCCCATCTCGTGGTGCGGGAAGACCAGGTCGGAACCGCCGCCCTGGACGTCGAAGCCCATGCCGAGGTGGTCGAGGGCGATGGCCACGCACTCGATGTGCCAGCCGGGTCGGCCCCGGCCGAGGGAGCCGCCGTCCCAGCTCGGCTCGCCCTCGCGGGCGGCCATCCAGAGCATCGGGTCGACGGGGTTCTTCTTGCCCGGACGGTCCGGGTCGCCGCCGCGTTCGGCGGACAGCAGCCGCATGGCGGCGGCGTCGAGGTTCGAGACCTGGCCGAAGTGCGGGTCGGACTCGACGGAGAAGTAGACGTCGCCGTCGATCTCGTAGGTCGCGCCGAGGTCACGCAGCCGTTCGACGAGGGGGACGATGCCGGGTATCGCCTCCACGGCGCCTATGTACTGGCGCGGGGGCAGCATCCGCAGGGCCGTCATGTCCTCACGGAACAGCGCGGTCTCACGCTCGGCGAGCTCGGCCCAGTCGAGGCCGTCCCGGTCGGCCCGCTCCAGCAGCGGGTCGTCGACGTCGGTGACGTTCTGGACGTAGTGAACCTGCCGCTTGGTGTCGAGCCACACGCGCTGCACGAGGTCGAACGCGTTGTAGGTCGCCGCGTGTCCGATGTGGGTGGCGTCGTAGGGAGTGATGCCGCAGACGTAGATACGGGCGACGGGACCGGGATCGGAGGCGATCAGGCCCCCGGTCGCGGTGTCGTGGATCCTCAGGTCGCGGCCCTGACCGGGCAGGGCGGGGACCTCGGAAGCGGGCCAGGCATGCATGTCATGAGCCTAACCGGACCGCGGTTCGGAAAACGAACGGGAGCAGGCCGGATGACCGGGAAGGCGCTCTTGCGCCGTGGCGTCCGGCGTGCTGCTGGTCTCGTTGCGGACGGGCCGCCGGTTCGTTCTGGACGGGCTGCCGTCCCGTTCCGGACGGGCTGCCGGTCTCGTTGCGGACCAGCTGCCGGTCTCGTTGCGGACGGGCCGCCGTCCCGTTCCGGACCAGCTGCCGTCCCGTTCCGGACGGGCTGCCGATCTCGTTCCGGACGGGCTGCCGGTCTTGTTGCGGACGGGCCGCCATCCCGTTCCGGACGGGCCGCCGTCCCGTTCAGACCGGGGGCCAGGGGATGGCCGGCCAGTCGCCGCCCGGTTGTGGGTGGGTGCCGGTGGTGAGGAGGGTTTCGACGCGTGCGCGGGTGGCGTCGATCTCCGCGCGGGTGATGAGGGGGGTCAGGGCGGTGGTGAGGGCTCCGGTGTCGGTGAGGGCCGTTCTGAGGCCCTTGAGGACGTCCAGCGCCTCCGCGGTCAGGGGCTCCCCCGCCCAGCCCCACAGGAGGGTGCGGAGCTTGTCCTCGGCGTTGAAGGTGACCCCGTGGTCGATGCCGTACAGCAGGCCCTCGGCGGTGGGCAGCAGGTGCCCGCCCTTGCGGTCGGCGTTGTTGACCACCGCGTCGAGCACGGCGAGCCGGCGCAGCCGCTCGTCGTCGGCGTGCACGAGCAGCGCGGTGCGGCCCTCGCCGACCTCGGCGAAGCCGATCGCCTTCCAGCCCGGCTCCGGTTCCTCGCCGTCGACCAGGGCGAGGAGTTCCGCGCCGGGCGCCGTCTCGATCCACAGCTGGCACATGCCCTCGCCGTAGGGGCCGTCGCGGAGCACGGTGGGCGGGACGAGGCCCCAGCCGGTCGCCTCGGAGACCGCGTAGGCGGCGACCTCCCGCCCGGCGAGCGTGCCGTCGGGGAAGTCCCACAGGGGCCGCTCCCCGGCGACCGGCTTGTAGATGCAGGCGGCCTCGCGTCCCTCGTGGGTGACGGTGCAGTACAGCGCCGCGTTCGACGCCTCACGGATGCGTCCGCGCACGGTCAGCTCGCCCTCGGCGAGCAGCACGGCGGCGGCCGGGTCGGCGGCCGTCACGCTCCGCGGCGGTATCCGTTCTGGCGCGGACATACGTGTCCTTCCGGGTCGAGCGGGAGGCTGCACAGCGGGCACGGCGGCCGCCCGGCGTTGACGACGTCGAGGGCGCGCTTGGCGAAGGCCCGGGCCTGCGCGCCGGTGAGCCGGACTCGGAGCATCGGGGGCCCGTTCTCCTCGTCCTGGAGCAGCCGCTCCTCGGCCTCGGCGAGGTCCTCCTCGGAGTCGGCGTCGAGTTCGACGAGCGCCTGCGCCTCGACGATCATGCGCTGCTCCTCGCCGTCCCAGGCGAGCGCCATGGTGCCGACGCGGAACTCCTCCTCCACGGGGGTGTCCAGCGGGGCGCTGTCGGTGGTCTCGGCCGGCGTCATCGCGGGCACGGCGGCGCTGCCGCCGCTGCGGCGCACGACCTCGTCGAGCAGTTCGTCCATCCGCTCGGCGAGCGCCGCGACCTGGGTCTTCTCCAGGGCCACGCTGGTCACCCGGGAGCCGGCGGAGGCCTGGAGGAAGAACGTACGGCGCCCTGGCAGTCCGACCGTGCCGGCCACGAAACGTTCCGGTTGGTCGTAGAGGAACACCTGACGGGACACGTCCTGTCTCCATTGAGAGTCGTGGGTACGGGCGGCTGTGTGAACGGGGACGCACTACTGCGACCGCTTCACCCTACTGCGCCCGACGATCACGGTGCGCCCGCGCCGCCCCCGACCGTGGCGTCACCGGCCGGCGGTTCCTCGCGCGGCGCCAGGGACGCGAAGTCACCGGTGTCGCCGAGGCGGACGAGAAAGGGACGCAGCCGTGTGTAACGGATCGCGGTGATGGAACACGGTTCAACGGCGATCCGCTGGAAGAGGTCGAGATGAAGTCCGAGTGCGTCCGCGACGAGAGACTTGATGATGTCGCCGTGCGAGCACATGAGGTACACGGCGTCGGCGCCGTGATCGCGCTCCACGCGCGCGTTCCACTCGCGCACCGCCTCGGCGGCGCGTGTCTGCATCGCGCGCATGGACTCCCCGCCGGGGAACGCCGCCGCCGACGGGTGCGCCTGCACCACCTCCATCAGGGGCTCGTCCTTGAGCTCGACGAGTTTGCGGCCCGACCAGTCGCCGTAGTGGCACTCGCCGATGCGGTCGTCGGTGTGCGGGGTGAGGCCGGGACGTTCTTCCAGCAGCGGTCGGACCGTCTCCCGGCAGCGCTGGAGCGGGCTGGTGACGATCTCGGCCAGCGGCAGCTCGGCGAGCCGTCCGGGCAGTGCGGCGGCCTGGGCGGCACCGCGGTCGTCGAGGGCTACACCGGGCGTCCACCCGGCGAGCAGTCCCTCGGTGTTGGCGGTGGAACGTCCGTGCCGGACCAGGAGCAACGTGGGCATGCGGCCCAGGGTAGGCGTACGCGCGGGTGTGGTGTCCGTCGAGAGAGAGGAGAGTGCGCTTCGTGATCGTCGACTGTGCCATCTACCGGGAGGGGCATCGGTCGGAGGGGCCTCAGGACTTCTCCGACGCGCTGGACGAGGCGCGGTCGGCCGGGGGGTTCGTCTGGATCGGGCTGCACGAGCCGACGGCGGACGAGTTCGACCTGGTCACGCAGGAGTTCGGTCTGCATCCGCTGGCCGTCGAGGACGCCCTCAAGGCCCATCAACGGCCCAAGCTGGAGGTGTACGACGACTCGCTCTTCGTGGTGCTGAAACCGGTCGTGTACGAGCCGCGGAGCGACACGGTCTCCTCCGGCGAGGTCATGATCTTCCTCGGTGACTCCTTCGTGGTGACCGTACGGCACGGCGAGGGCACGCCGCTCAAAGCCGTACGGCGGCGGCTGGAGCGGGAGCCCGAGCTGCTGGGCGAGGGGCCGACGTCGGTGCTGTACGCGATCGCCGACGCCGTCGTCGACCACTACCTGCACGTGGCGACCGAGCTGCAGACCGACCTGGAGGAGCTGGAGGCGGAGGTCTTCACCCCCGACGGCGGGGGGTCGCGGCACACCGCCTCCCGGATCTACAACTTCAAGCGGCAGATCCTGGAGTTCCGCCGCGCGACCGGGCCGCTGGCGCTGCCGATGACGCGGCTGGCGGGGGTGGGCTCGTACGGGGCGGGGGTGCCGTTCGTGGAGGACAGGGCGCGGCCCTTCTTCCGTGACGTGCACGACCACCTCACCCGGGTGAACGAGTCCGTGGAGGGGCTGGACCGGCTGGTCTCGGACATCCTCTCGGCGCATCTGGCGCAGATGAGCGTGCGGCAGAACGACGACATGCGGAAGATCTCCGCTTGGGCTGCCATGGCCGCGATCCCCACGATGCTCGCGGGGATCTACGGGATGAACTTCGAGCACATGCCGGAGCTGCGGTGGGAGTGGTCGTATCCGGTGGTGATCGTGGTGATGGTGGCGCTGGAGGTGCTGTTGTTCCGGTTGTTCAAGCGGCGGGGGTGGATGTGACGGGGCTGTGCCGGTGGCCTGTGACCGGTGGTCTGTGACCGGTCACGCGAGCTCCGGTTCCGGGGTCGCGGGGCCGCCGAGCGCGTTGCGGCGGTCGGGCATCCTGAGGGAGACCATGCGCCGCCAGCCGCCCAGGCGTTCGTACGCGTACACCGCGCGGATGCCTGCCGCGAGGACCGCCGCCTTGGGCCTGGGCCAGCCGAGGATGCGGCCCATGTGGGCCATCACCGCCAGGCTGACGTCCCGGTAGACGCGGATCTCCGCGAGCGCGCACGCGCGCAGGGTGCGCTGGATCGCGCGGCCGTGTCCGGCGTACGCGAAGCGCAGCAGTTCCTCGTGGCAGTAGGCGAGGTGGTTGTCCTCGTCGTCGGAGATCATCCTGACCGCGCGGCCGAGGTCGGGGTGGTCGGCGAAGTGTTTGCGGAGCAGGTCCATCTGCTCGGAGGCGCGTTGTTCGGTGACCCTGCTGTGGGCGAGGTAGGTGACGATGTCCTGCACGGTGAGCGGTTCGTCGCGCTTCAGTTGGTCGTGGGCCAGACCGATGCCCTGGTTCTCGAGGAGCATCGTGTAGTCGGTCTCCGGGGGGACCGGGACGGGTTTCAGGCCGCGCTTCCTCATCAGGGCGTTGAAGATGCGGCCGTGCTTGTCCTCGTCGGCGCCGTGCCTGGTGATCTTGGGGGCGAGTTCGCGCTGGGCCTCGGGGACCAGCGCGGCGATCCGGGCGTTCTCCCAGCCGCCCTGGGACTCGCCGCTCGCGGCGATGGAGCAGAACAGGGCGAAGGACTCGTCGTTGTCGAGGATCTCCTGGAACAGACTCTTGGCCGAAAGCATGGTGGGCCACCTCTCCGCGGGCTTTCGCGGTTCCGAAGTTCCGCAAAGAGAGAGTCAAATGCGCGGGGGCGGGGGCGGCAACAGGTGTGTCGGGCAACTCCGCCGAAAGGAGTACGGGGTGGGGGCGCGGGAGCGTAACCGGACGGGCCGGCTGGCGTTGGTGTGGGTGACGGCCGTGGCGGGGTGGACCCCCGAGCCCCCACCACGGCCGTGAGGACTATGCGAGGCCCGCGCGTTCCAGGGCCTCGGTGCCGGCGCGGAGCGACGCCAGGCGCTCGTCGAGCGTGAAGCCGGCCGGGGCGAGGGTGAGGGTGGTGACTCCGGCGGCGGCGTAGGCCTTCATCCGGTCGGCGATGCGGTCGACGGAGCCGAGGAGCGTCGTCTGGTCGATCAGGTCGTGGGGGACGGCTGCTGCCGCGCCCTGCTTGTCGCCGGTGAGGTACTTGTCCTGGATCTCGGCTGCTTCGCTTTCGTAGCCCATGCGTCGGGCGAGCTGGTTGTAGAAGTTCTGCTTGCGGCTGCCCATGCCGCCGACGTACAGCGCGGTGTAGGGGCGGAAGGTGTCGGCGAGGGTGGTGACGTCCTTGTCGTCGCCCACGGCGAGGGGGACGGTGGGGCAGATGTCGAAGCCGTCGAGGGTCTTGCCGGCCTTCTCGCGGCCCGCGCGGAGGTGCTTGACGGCGGTGTCCTCGAGGTGGTCGGCGGAGGGGAAGATCAGCAGGGCGCCGTCGGCGATCTCGCCGGTCTGTTCGAGGTTCTTCGGGCCGATGGCCGCGATGTAGAGGGGGATGTGCTCTCGGTGGGGGTGCACGGTGAGCTTGATGGGCTTGCCGGGGCCGTCGGGGAGGGGGAGGGTCCAGTGCTCGCCGTCGTGGGTGAGGCGCTCTCGGGTCATGGCCTTGCGGATGATCTCGACGTACTCGCGGGTGCGGGCGAGGGGCTTGTCGAACTTGACGCCGTACCAGCCCTCGGAGACCTGGGGGCCGGAGACGCCGAGGCCTAGGCGGAAGCGGCCCTGGGAGAGGGAGTCCAGGGTGGCGGCCGTCATCGCGGTCATCGCGGGCTGGCGGGCGGGGATCTGGAAGATGGCCGAGCCGACGTCGATGCGGTGGGTCTGGGCGGCGACCCAGGTGAGTACGGTGGCGGCGTCGGAGCCGTAGGCCTCCGCGGCCCAGCAGACGGCGTATCCGAGGCGGTCTGCCTCCTGGGCCACGGCGAGGTTGTCCGCGTCCATTCCGGCACCCCAGTAGCCGAGGTTGATCCCTAGCTGCATGGCCGTCTCCCCTTACCGATGAGTAACGTCGCTTGTGCGGAGACCATATACCTCCGGTGGGTGGGTGGGGTGCCTGCGGCGCCGCTGTTCGCCCCCGGTGGGGGTGCGGGTCTTGTGCCTGCGGCGCAGCTTTCGGTCCGGTGGGGGCTCGGGTTTTATGCCTGCGGCGCAGCTTTCGGTCCGGTGGGGGCTCGGGTTTTATGCCTGCGGCGCAGCTTTCGGTCCGGTGGGGGCTCGGGTTTTATGCCTGCGGCGCCGCTTTCGGTCCGGTGAGGGCTGGGGTAGCGCCTGCGGTCGGTGGGTGGGGCGGGGCCGCGTCGGGGGTGTCCGTCCTCGGACTGGCGCGATGGGGTTCCTCGGAGAGGTGCGGGGCGCGGACGCGCCAGCCACTGCGGGCGGCCACCCCCGCCCCGTCCCCTTCCCGCAGCGGGCGGCTGCGGTGCGCCCACCGTGGCACGCGCTCCGGACCGTACGCGCCCACGCCCCGCATTCCGTGCCCTGCGCGCCGCGATCCGCGGGCAGCCGTGCCTCCGTCCCCGCCCTCCGCGGGCAGTCGTGCCTCCCCCAGTGCCTTAAGGGCCTGGGAGGTACCCCCAGGGGCGGCACGGGTGGGCGGTGGGGGTACCTCCCGCTCATGGGGGGTACCTCCCGCTCGAGCGAAGCCGAGAGTGGGGGAGAAGCCGAGAGTGGGGGAGGCACCCCGCAGGCGCCGGGCTGCGCGAACACCCCCCGGCCCGCACCAACGCCGGGGCACCCCGCACAGCACGCCGGGCCGTGCACCCCCGGCCCACACCAGCACAGGGCACCCGCAGAGCGCCGGGGCTCGTACAAACGTCCGGCGGCTCGGAAATCCGTTGTCCACAGGCCCCCCACACCAAACGCTCTGGCCAGTAATCTCGGCGTTCATGGAGCAGAGGCATCTCGGCCGTACCGGCCTGCGTGTGTCCCGGATCGGGCTCGGGACTCTGACCTGGGGTCGGGACACCGACGAGCACGACGCCGCGGACCTCTTGAAGACCTTCTGGGAAGCCGGCGGGACCCTCGTCGACACCGCCGACGTGTACGGCGACGGAGAGTCCGAGTACCTGCTCGGCAAGCTGATGGAGGGGCTCGTACCCCGCCGGGACCTCGTCATCTCGACGAAGGCCGGGAGCGTACCCGACCCGGACCGCCGGTTCGACGGCTCGCGCGGCCATCTGCTCTCCGCCCTGGACGCCTCGCTCGCCCGCCTCGGCACCGACTACGTCGACGTGTGGCACGTCCACGCCTACGACCCCGCCACCCCGCTGGACGAGACGCTGGAGGCGCTCGACATCGCCGTCGGCAGCGGGCGCGTGCGCTACGCCGGCGTCTCCAACTTCTGCGGCTGGCAGCTGGCCAAGGCGGCGACCTGGCAGCTCGCCGCGCCGGGCGCGCGGACCCGGCTGGCGAGCACGCAGATGGAGTACTCGCTGCTCCAGCGGGGCGTGGAGCGGGAGGTTCTTCCCGCCGCACTCGATCTGGGAATCGGACTGCTGCCGTCCTCGCCTCTCGGACGGGGCGTGCTGACCGGCAAGTACCGCAACGACGCCGCGCCGGTGGACTCCCGGGGCGCCTCGGAGCATCTCGCCCCGTTCGTCGCGCCGTATCTCGACGACACGGCGAGTCGCATCGTGGACGCCGTGACCACGGCGGCGGACGGGCTCGCCGTGACCGCGCTGCAGGTGGCCCTCGCATGGGTCCGTGACCGTCCCGGTGTGGCCGCCCCCATCGTCGGCGCGCGCACCGCGCAGCAGCTCACGGCGGCATTGTCAGTGGAGGCGCTTAATCTTCCTGACGAGATCTGCCGGGCGCTCGACGATGTGTCGGCGCCCGTGCACCGCTATCCCGATCACGACTGGAGCACGCTGTGAGCACGGAGCCGCCCGAGACCGCGGAGGACGCCGAGGAGCCGGGGACGCCCGCCGAGGGCGCGCAGGTGTCCGAGGGCGCGCAGGTGTCCGAGGCCGAGGCGGAGCTGGCCGCGCAGCGTGTGGAGCGGGAGCGGATCGAGCGGCGGAAGGCGGAGCGGGAGGGCCCGATCGAGGCCGGCGGCAAGCTGAGCGGCACGGCCGCGGATCTGCTGGCCGCCGTGCGGGCCGTGGAGAGCGGTGAGAAGCCGGCCGCCACCGTGTTCGAGGAGGCCGGGCCCGCGCCGCGGCGGCCCGCTCCCGAACCCGTGCGGCGGGCACCGGAGGCGGCCCCCGGCCCGGTGGTTCCGGCCGCCGGTGCAGTCGAGGACGTGCGGGGGGTGCTGGTTCAGGGGGGTGCGCCGGAGGGGCTCGCCGTCCAGGCCGCCGGCGTCTTCGGGGACGGGGGCGCCGACGTGCTGCGCGCCGATCCCTGGCAGTTGCTGCGGGTTCCCGGGGTGCGGCCCGAACAGGCGGACGGATTCGCCCGTGCGCTGCTCGGCACCGGGGCCGGGCCGGACGACGAGCGGCGGGGGCGGGCGGTCACCGTGTGGCTGCTGGAGCAGGCCGCGCTCGCCGGGCACACCGTGCTGGAGATGGCCACGCTGGTCGCCGCGCTGGGGCGGCAGGGGGTGCCGGAGCCCGAGGAGGCCGTGCAGAACGCCATCTCGGAGGGGGACGTGCTCGTTTTCCAGGACGCCGTCGGCGAAGCCGGTGACGCCGGGGAGGACGAGGAGCGGCCGGTTCGGGTGCTGCTGGGGCTGGAGCGGTATGCGCTGGCCGAGGAGAGTCTGGCCGACGGGCTGGGCCGGCTGATCAACTCCGTGACCGGGCGGGACGGCGCGGGTGCGGAGTGGGAGCGCGCGGCCGCCTCGGCGGAGGGTTCCGCGGGTGAGCTGATCCGGGCGGTCGCCGGGCACGGGCTGGTGCTGCACACCGGTGGGGAGGCCTCGCTGGCCGAGCCGGCGGCGCTGGTGAGCGCCGCGCGGGGTCTGGGGTTGCGGGTCTGGGCCGCCGCCCACGGTCCGGTGGGGCGTGCCCGGTTCGCGGGCCTGGCCGAGGGGGCCGGGGTCGCCACCGTCGCGGGGCTGCTGTCCGGTGCCGAGGGGCCCGGGCGGGACGCCGACGGGGCGCTGGACGTGGATCTGCTGGTGGTGCTCGACGCTCCGCAGCTGGATGTGGAGACCGCCGCGCTGGTGACGGAGTCGCTGCCGGACGGGGCGCGGCTGGTGCTGTCCGGTGATCCGGGAGTGCTGTGGTCGGTGGGGCCCGGGCGGGTGTTCGCGGATCTGCTGGCGGCGCGGCTCTGCCCGCAGATCGCCTCACGGCGGCCGGATCCCGGACCGCTGGGCGAGCTGGTCTCGGGGATCGGTGTCGGCGAGCTGAACCAGGTGGCGGCGCCCGGCAAGGAGGTCGTGATCGTGCCGGTGCGGGACGCGGGAGAGGCCGTGCACCGGACCGTGCAGCTGGTGGTGGACTCCGTGCCGCGCGCGATCGGGGTGCCGGCCGAGGAGACCCAGGTGATCACTCCGGGGCACGGGGGCGCGGTGGGGACGCGTGCGCTGAACACGGCGCTGAAGGAGCGGCTGAATCCGGGGCCGGGGCGCTTCGGCGGGTTCGATCCGGGTGACCGGGTCGCCTACTCCCCCGCTCCGGGGCGTACGCTGCCGGGCCGCGTGGTGCGGGCCGACGGCGAGGGGCTGCACCTGGAGTGCGGGGGTGAGGAGGTCGTCGTACCGAGGGAGCGGGTGGAGTCGTCCGTGCGGCACGGGTGGGCGCTGACCGCGCACCAGGCGGTGGGCTGCCGGTGGCCCGCGGTGGTCGCGGTGCTGCCCGGTGACGCCGTGCAGGCGCTGAGCCGGCCCTGGGTGTACACGGCGTTCAGCAGGGCCGACCGGCATCTGTCCGTGGTGCACGGCGTGGAGCAGGCGCTGCCGCGCGCCGTGGCCGAGGTGACGGCGAAGCCGCGGACCACCCGGCTGCCGGTGCTGCTGGCCCCGCAGGTTCCGGTGGCGGAGGGCTGATCCCGCCCCGTGCGCGGGCGGCGGCACCGTGGGTGCCGCCGCCGTGCGGGGCGGTTGCGGTCAGCGGTCCGCGTCGAGGGGTTCCAGGTCCCCGTCCTCGTCCAGGCTCGGGTCCAGCTCGTCCTCCAGGTCCTCCTCGTCGTCGAGGTCCTCGTCGTCGTCGAAGACCGCGCTGACGTCGAAGCGGCACACCACCTGCTGCGGGTCCACCTGCTCGAACGGCGCCTCCAGCCACTCGCCGGGTTCCGCGGGGTCGTCCGATGCCGTCACCCAGAGCGTGGAGTCGCCTTCCTCCAGCCCGAACTCCTTGTGCCGGGAGGCGATCTCGTCCGGCTCGAACTCGCCGAACAGCAGGCCGAGCGCGCCGTGGACGGTGCCCGACGCCTCCGAGGTCTCGTCGTCCGCCGCCTCGATCCGCTGGGCGTGCGCGCGCAGCCGCTGGGGTTCCACGACGGCGTAGTCGCGGCGGATCAGCACGCTGAGCGCGGTCGGTTCCTCGGGACCGGTGTACGGCTGCGCGTCCTCCGCGCCGGGGATCTCGAAGGGGGTGACCTCGTCGTAGCGGTCGTAGAGCAGTTCGTCGTACGCCTCCGCGGCCGCGGCCAGCTGGTTGAACGCCTCGTAGACGGCCGGGTCGTCCTCTCCCGACCGGCGTTCGACCGCGGCCAGGTGGCGGTCGAGCGCGGTCTTGACCGCCTCGGCGGCGGCGCGTACCTCGGCAGCGGTGGGCTGCGCAGCATCAGACATAGTGCAGACGCTATCCGTACCGGGGCCCGGCCCGCACAATAGATGCGATGCCGGAATACGAATTTGTCGACGTGCACGTACCGCGCGGGGTCTCCCGCAAGGAGACGGCACGTCTGCTGACGGACCATGCAGAGTACGGTCACTGGGAGTTGTACCGCCTGACGCTGATGCGTGACGGCAGTCGCAGGGTGCGGCTGCGGAGGCGGATCATCCGCCAGGTGCGCGCCACCTGGTGATCTTCGACGCCCGACCGGAATCACACACGGAGCGGACCCCGCGGTCGCGGGGTCCGCTCCGTGTGTCCGGTGTCACGCGGCGGTCCGTGCCTTGCGGTAGAGGACCGCGCCGGCGAGCAGCGCGCCCGCGCCGACGGGCAGGACGAGGCCCATCGGCAGCTCGCTGCCGGTCTGCGCGAGCTGCGCGTCGTGCCGGGGCTGGGTGAGGGGGTGGGCGCCCGGCTGGTCGCCGGTCGACGGGCGGTCCGGGGTGCGGTCGTCCGGGGTGTCCGGGGTGCCCGGCTCGTCACCGGGGTACTCGGGGCTGCCGGGGTCGCCGGGCTGCCCTGGGGTGTCGTGGTCCGAGCCGCCGTTCGCGCAGTCGTTGCCCTCGGTGGCGTTGCCGGCGGCGAGGACGTCGACGCTGTTGCCGCAGACGTTCACCGGCACGTGGATCGGTGCCTGGATGTGGTTGCCGGAGCCCACGCCGGGCGAGCCCTCGGCGTACCCGTCGGCGTGCGAACCGCCGTGGCCGCCGGAGTCGCCGTAACCGTACGAGGACGAGCCGCCCTGGTTCGCGCAGTCGTTGCCCTCGGCGGCGTTGCCGGCGGCGAGGACGTTGACGCTGTTGCCGCAGACGTTCACCGGGACGTGCACCGGTGCCTGCACCGTGTTCCCAGAGATCACGCCGGGTGAGCCCTCGGTGTACCCGTCGGCGTGCGAACCGCCGTGACCGTCCGAGGAGGGGCCACTCTGGTTGGCACAGGAGTTCCCCACGGACGGGTTGAGGACGCCGATGACGTTGACCGTGTTGCCGCAGACGTTCACCGGGACGTGCACCGGTGCCTGCACCGTGTTCCCGGAGAGCACGCCGGGTGAGCCGGCGGCGTGGCCCGTGGCGCCGGAGTCGGCGTGGGCGGCCCCGCCCGCGGCGGCGAGTACGCCCGTGGCGGCCGCCATCGTCATCAGGCCCTTGCGGGTGACCTGTCGCATTGCTGAAAATCCCTGCCTTCGACCTGGTGCCGGGAATCGGTGTTCCGACGGATTCCCGGTGTTCCGACGTTCGATGAGACCGGTCGGCCCCGGAGCGCATGGCGCGCGCTCCGGGGCCGACGGGCTCGAGCCCTCAGCGGGCATGCCCTAGAGGGCGAGACACAACGTCACTTGTTGATGCAGACGTTGCCGAAGGCGGGGTTCAGCAGCCCGATCACGGAGATCGTGTTGCCGCAGACGTTCACGGGGACGTGGATCGGGGCCTGCACGACGTTGCCGGAAAGGACACCCGGGGAGTGCACGGCGGCACCCTGGGCGCCGGAGTCGGCGGCGGCCATGCCCGCGCCCGCGAGAACCAGACCACCGGTGGCGGCAGCGACGGCGACGACCTTCTTCAGCATTATTCCTCCTTGTTGGCAAAGCGATCCAAAGTCGCGGATCACATCACGGCTAACGAGGACGGAGTAATGAGGCTACGAGCTTATCGTCGCATTCACTCTTCCCAGTCAACTCCGTACGTCTGCCCGATTATTGAGTTCATCGGGTAACCGTCTCAGGAGGCGTCGATGAAGCGGTCGAGCACCCGCACACCGAACTTCAGGCCGTCCACCGGAACCCGTTCGTCGACCCCGTGGAACATGCCCGCGAAGTCCAGCTCCGGGGGCAGCTTGAGGGGCGCGAAGCCGAAGCCCCGGATGCCGAGGTCGTCGAAGGACTTGGCGTCCGTCCCGCCGGAGAGCATGTACGGGACGGCCTTCGCGGCCGGGTCCTCGGCCACCAGCGCGGACTGCATCGCGTCCACGAGGGCTCCGTCGAACGTGGTCTCGACGGCCTTGTCGGAGTGGACGTCCTCGCGCCGCACTTTCGGACCGAGGATCCGGTCGAGGTCGGCGAGGAACTCCTCCTCGTGTCCGGGCAGGAACCGGCCGTCCACGTGCGCGGTCGCCTCGCCCGGGATGACGTTGACCTTGTAGCCCGCGCCCAGCTGGGTGGGATTGGCGGTGTTGCTCAGCGTCGCGCCGATGAGCTTGGCGATGCCGCCGAGCTTGGCGAGGGTCCCCTCCATGTTCTCCGGGTCGAGCTCGGTCCCGAGGGCGTCGCCCAGTTCGTCGAGGAAGGCCCGGGTCGTCTTTGTGACGCGGACGGGGAACTTGTGCCGGCCGAGGCGCGCGACGGCCTCCGACAGCTCGGTGATGGCGTTGTCGCGGTGGATCATCGACCCGTGCCCGGCGGTGCCGGCCACGGTCAGCTTCATCCAGTGCATGCCCTTCTCGGCCGTCTGGATCAGATACAGGCGGCGCTGCTCGCTGACGGTGAACGAGAAGCCGCCCACCTCGCTGATCGCCTCGGTGACGCCCTCGAAGAGGTGTGGGTGGTTGTCGACCAGGTGGCGGGCGCCGTACGTGCCGCCGGCCTCCTCGTCCGCGAGGAAGGCGAGGACGATGTCGCGCGGGGGCTTGCGGCCGCTGCGCAGCCGGTCGCGGACGACCGCGAGGGTCATCGCGTCCATGTCCTTCATGTCGACGGCGCCGCGCCCCCACACGCATCCGTCGGCGATCTCGCCGGAGAAGGGGTGGTGGGTCCAGTCGTCGGCGTTGGCCGGTACGACGTCAGTGTGGCCGTGGATGAGCAGCGCGGGCCGGGACGGGTCCTCGCCCTCGATCCGGGCCACCGTGGAGGCGCGTCCCGGGTGCGACTCGAAGATCCGCGGTTCCAGGCCCACCTCGGCGAGCTTCTCGGCGACGTACTCGGCCGCCTTGCGCTCGCCGGGGCCCGAGTGGTCGCCGTAGTTGCTGGTGTCGATCCGGATCAGCTCGCGGCAGAGGTCCACGACCTCGTCCTCACCGGTGACGCTCCTGGCCGTGTCCGTCTCGCTCACGTGCTTCCTCCCGCTGCTGGTGTTCCCGCTGGTGGGTCGTCCCCTCATCCTCTCTCCCCCGCGGGCGCGCCCCAAGACCCGGCCCGGCCCGTCATACGCCGTTCACACGACGGCGCGGCCGGGCGGGGGTGATCGGCCACCCCGGAACACCTGGTAATGTTTACGTCGTCGCCACGGGGGAAACCCCGCGCGACAGACACCTTGTCCGGGTGGCGGAATGGCAGACGCGCTAGCTTGAGGTGCTAGTGCCCTTTATCGGGCGTGGGGGTTCAAGTCCCCCCTCGGACACATGAAGCCCGAGGGCCGCGACCACGAGGTCGCGGCCCTCGGGCGTTGTCGCGGAGGCCGACCATGACCACACGTTCCTGCCCCTGCGGGCTCCCCGAGCCGTACGAGGCATGCTGTGGCCGGTTCCACAGCGGGACCGCCGCCGCCCCCACCGCCGAGCGGCTGATGCGGTCGCGGTACTGCGCGTTCGTGCGGCAGGACGGCGCGTATCTGCTGCGGAGCTGGCATCCGAGGACGCGGCCGGAGCGGATCGACTTCGATCCCGGGATGCGATGGACCGGGCTGGAGATCCTGGACACCGACGGCGGGTCCGCCTTCCACTCCACCGGGACGGTGACCTTCCGGGCCTCCTACCGGGGCGGCTCGCTGCACGAGCGCAGCCGGTTCGAGCGGGTCGACGGGGCGTGGGTGTACGTCGACGGGGAGTTCCCGGAGTAGTCCCCGTGCCGGGGTGGGGTTCACCCCTGTCCTTCGAAGAATCCCAGGACCGTCGCCTCGTCGAAACGCCGCTCCGCCGCGTTCTGCCGGGTGATCGTCCAGTAGACGTCACCGGCGATGTACGCGAATCCGTACCACTGGGCGAGGAGGGCCCAGGCCTCGGGGCGGGGAGGCCTCCCCGTCCTGTCGGCTTCCCTCCACGCGGCGCAGGTGACGAGGTCGGTCTCACCGTAGGGGTCGGTGGAGTAGCCGTCGAGCTGGAGGCGCGAGGCGCCGAGGAGGTGCCGGTCCTCGTGCCGCACGTCGTTCCAGGCGCCGCGCAGGGCCGGGGCGTGGGGGTGTTCGGCGGGGTCGAAGAGGGATTCGTTGTCGGGCAGGGAGACGTCGTACCGCAGCCGTAGTTCCCCCGCCCTCCGCAGGCCCGAGTCCAGGCCCTCCCACGCGTCGCCCGGCGCGCGGCCGGAATCCAGCGGGCGTTCCTCGACGGGTGTCCCGGCCGGGACGTACACCGCCTCGCCGCCCGCGTCCAGGCCCTCGTCGTAGGAACGGGCGAACAGCAGGAGCGCGCCGTCGCGCGGCAGGGGCAGCGTCGTCGCGTCCGCGGGCAGCGCCGGGAGGTCCAGGGACGCGATCAGGTAGGTGCGCTTCGGGAGGTCGGGGAAGCCGGCGGGGAGCAGTGCCGGTCCGCCGAAGCGGCCCACGACCGGTCCGTCCCCGTGCGGGACGAGGGTCGCGCACGGGCGGGCGGCGTCCAGCCACCTCTCCACCTCGCCGGACGGTACGCCGCGCGCGAGTGCCTTCTCACGGACGCGGTCCAGCTTCTGGAGTCTCTCGGGGTTCATGCGAGAAACCTAGCGCCGGGGTCCGACACCGTACGGCCGTCAGGGCGCCAGGATGTCCAGTTCCTGGAGGGCGCCCTCGGTGATCTCGCGGGTCAGCTTCTCCGCGCGGGCGGCGTCGCGTTCGCGGACCGCCTCCGCGAGCTGGACGTGCAGGGTGACGGCGGCGGGGTCGGGGTCCTCGAACATCACGTCGTGGTGGGTGCGGCCGGACAGCACCTCGGCGACGACGTCGCCGAGGCGGGCGAACATCTCGTTGCCGGAGGCGGTCAGGATCACGCGGTGGAACGCCACGTCGTGGAAGAGGTAGCCCTCCAGGCGGTGACCGCTGGAGTTGGCGACCATGCCGAGGGCGCACTCGGTGAGTTCGGCGCACTGCTCGGGAGTGGCGTAGCGGGCGGCCAGGCCCGCCGCGACGGGCTCGATCGCCGAGCGCAGCACCGTGAGGGAGCGCAGTTGGCGGGGGCGGTCCGCACCGGCCAGGCGCCAGCGGATGACCTGGGGGTCGTACACGTTCCACTCGTGGGCCGGCAGGACCGTCACGCCGACGCGGCGCCGGGACTCGACCAGGTGCATGGACTCCAGGACGCGGACGACCTCGCGCATCACGGAGCGCGACACGTCGAAACGCTGTGCGAGTTCGTCGGTGCGCAGGACGCTGCCGGGCGGGTACTCGCCGGCGGTGATCTCGGGGCCGAGGGTGTCCAGTACGCGGCCGTGCAGCCCCCGGCCCGTGGTGCTCATGCACTCAGAGTACGGGGCGGGTCACGGGAATAAAAAGTCAGACTTATATGTCACAGGCTCTTGAATTCGTCGTACCTAATGAGCTTCAGTTGCGTCGACATCACGTGTCGACGAAGACATCAGACAGTGAGGCAGCGATGAACACCCCCCATGTCGTCGTGGTCATGGGCGTCGCGGGCACCGGGAAGACCACCATCGGTCCCCTGCTCGCGGCCCGGTTCGGCGTCCCGTACGCCGAGGGCGACGATTTCCACCCGCCGGCCAACATCGCCAAGATGTCGGCCGGTACCCCGCTCACCGACGACGACCGGTGGCCCTGGCTCGACGCCATCGGCGACTGGGCGCACGGACGGGCCGGTCTCGGCGGGGTGGTCAGCTGCTCGGCGCTGAAGCGGTCGTACCGCGACCGGCTGCGGGCCGCCGCGCCCGGTGTGGTCTTCGTGCACCTCTCCGGTGACCGCGCGCTCGTCGAGGACCGGATGTCGCACCGGCAGGGCCACTTCATGCCCACGGCGCTGCTCGACTCCCAGTTCGCCACGCTCCAGCCGCTGGAGCCGGACGAGGCCGGGGTCGCCGTGGACGTGGCGGGCAGCCCCGAGGAGATCAGCGCACGGGCGGCCGCCGCCCTGGACGCCCTCCCCGAGCCGACCGCGTAGGTCCCTGACCGGACCCCCATTTCCCGGGGCGCCCCCACCCCCCCCGGTCTTCTCCCCTCCCCCGTAGAAACAAGGGAACCACCGTGACCAGACTCAGCGTTGAGATGCTGGCAGCGGACGCACCCGAGTCGATCACCTCGGCCGGCCACGCCCAGCTGGGCATCGCCGTGCTCCTGGGCATCGCCGTCATCGTCCTGCTCATCACCAAGTTCAAGCTGCACGCCTTCCTGTCCCTGACCATCGGGACGCTGGCGCTCGGCGCCTTCGCCGGCGCGCCGCTCGACAAGGTCATCACCAGCTTCAGTGCCGGACTCGGCTCCACCGTCGCCGGTGTGGGCGTGCTGATCGCCCTCGGCGCGATCCTCGGCAAGATGCTCGCCGACTCCGGCGGCGCCGACCAGATCGTCGACACCATCCTCGCCAGGGCGAGCGGCCGTTCCATGCCGTGGGCGATGGTGCTGATCGCCTCGGTGATCGGTCTGCCGCTGTTCTTCGAGGTCGGCGTGGTGCTGCTGATCCCGGTGGTGCTGATGGTCGCCAAGCGCGGCAACTACTCCCTGATGCGCATCGGCATCCCGGCGCTCGCCGGTCTTTCCGTGATGCACGGTCTGGTGCCGCCGCACCCCGGTCCGCTGGTCGCGATCGACGCCGTCGGCGCCAACCTCGGTGTGACGCTGGCGCTGGGCGTGCTCGTCGCGATACCGACGGTCGTCATCGCCGGTCCGCTGTTCTCGAAGTACGCCGCCCGCTGGGTGGACGTCCCGGCCCCGGAGCGGATGATCCCGCAGCGGCCCTCCGAGGACCTGGAGAAGCGTCCGAGCTTCGGCGCGACGCTGGCCACGATCCTGCTGCCGGTCGTGCTGATGCTGGCCAAGGCGCTGGTCGACATCGTCATCGACGACCCCGAGCACAACGTCCAGCGCGTGTTCGACGTGATCGGCTCCCCGCTGATCGCGCTGCTCGCGGCCGTGCTGGTCGGCATCTTCACGCTCGGCATGCCCGCCGGGTTCAGCAAGGAGCGGATGCAGCAGCTGGTCGAGAAGAGTCTCGCGCCGATCGCGGGCATCCTGCTGATCGTCGGCGCGGGCGGTGGCTTCAAGCAGACCCTGATCGACACCGGTGTGGGTCAGATGATCCTGGAGATCTCCGAGGACTGGTCGATCCCGGCGCTGCTGCTGGCCTGGCTGATCGCGGTGGCGATCCGGCTGGCGACCGGTTCGGCGACGGTGGCGACCGTCTCGGCGGCCGGTCTGGTGGCGCCGCTGGCGGCCGACATGTCGACCACGCACGCGGCCCTGCTGGTGCTGGCGATCGGTGCCGGTTCGCTGTTCTTCAGCCATGTCAACGACGCCGGGTTCTGGCTGGTGAAGGAGTACTTCGGGCTGAACGTCGGGCAGACGATCAAGACCTGGTCGATCATGGAGACGATCATCTCGGTGGTCGCCGGTGCCCTGGTGCTGCTGCTGTCGCTGATCATTTAGCCGAAGACCGGACGCGTACGGCCCACCCGCTCCCCCTCGGGGCGCGGGTGGGCCCGTGTCGTTTCAGGGGCGCCGCGGTTTCAGGGGCGCCACAGCGGGTGTTCGCGCTCCGCCCAGTCGCGGCCGACGGAGCCCGTGCGCATGCCGCGGCGGGCCTCGGGGTCCGCCAGGGCCATGCCGATGTGCCCGGCGAGGACGATGCCGATGGTCAGCGCCAGCCAGTCGTGGACGAAGGTGGCGCTGGTGCGCCACACCAGCGGGGTGAGGTGGGTGAACCACATCAGCAGTCCGGTGCCGAGCATGACCAGTGTGGCGCCCGCGATCCAGGCCGCGTAGATCTTCTGTCCCGCGTTGAACTTGCCGGCCGGGCGGGACGCGGGGCGCCTGTCGCGGCGCAGGGCGGCCCGCAGCCAGGTGCGGTCGTGCGGGCCGAAGCGGTTGAGGCGGCCCAGGTCGGCTCGGAAGGCGCGGGAGGCGAGACCGACGAGGACGGGGACGGGGAGAGCGAGCCCGGACCACTGGTGGAGGGTGACGACGAGGGCGCGGCGGCCCACGAGCTGGGCGAGCTGGGGGACGTAGAGGCAGGCGGCCGTGAAGACGCAGACGCCCATCAGTACGGCCGTGGTGCGGTGCACCCGGCGTTCGGCGCGGCCGAAGCGCCGTACGGCGGTGGCGGCGGGCGGGGTGTCAGTCCGTAGGCTCATCTTCGCGTCCGTTCGAGCGGCCGACCCAGGCGTCGATGTCGTAGCCGCGCTCCTCCCAGTAGCCGGGTTCGACGTCCTCGGTGACGGTGATGCCGGAGAGCCACTTGGCGGACTTGTAGAAGTACATCGGGGCCACGTAGAGGCGGACCGGGCCGCCGTGGGCGTGGCCGAGGTCCTCGTCCCGCATGCGCAGGGCGACCAGGACGTCGGCGCGGCGGGCCTGGTCGAGGGTGAGGCTCTCGGAGTACGCGCCGTCGAAGCAGGTGAAGCGCACCGCCCCGGCCGAAGGGCGCACTCCCGCGGCGTCCAGGAGCCGGGACAGGCGCACACCCTCGAACGGCGTGTCCGGCACCCGCCAGCCGGTGACGCACTGGACGTCCCGGACCATGCGGGTCTGCGGCAGGGCCTTCAGTCCGGCCAGGGTGTAGGAGGTGGGGCGGTCGACGAGGCCGTCGACCGTGAGGCGGTAGGTGTCGGCGTTCTTCCGCGGGACGGACGAGGTGACGGAGTAGTAGCGGAAGCCGCCGCCGTTGGGGAGCAGTCCGGTCAGACCGGTGGGGTCCTTGTCGGAGGCTCCGGCGAGGAAGGATTCCAGGCCGCGCTGGAGGGTGGGCGCGGTGACCACGCCGAGGGCGCCCAGGCCGAGGGTGCCGAGGAGGACGCGGCGGCCGATGGGTTTGCCCCGCGCGTCCCCCTCGTCGGGGAGCTGCGGCGGCTGTTCGGAGTTCACTTCTCCATTCGAGCACCCGCGTCCCCGTCGGACCAGGGAGCGCGGGTGCCCGTCAGACTTTCGTAAGCGGCTCCTCTACGAGGTGCGCTCGGCCTCCTTCTCGAGCTGGAACGCCTCGTTGCCGAGCCCGATGCGGGCGTGCCTCTCGGGGGCGCGGGCGCGCAGGACGGCGCCCTGGACCAGGCCGACGACCAGGGCGAGCCCGATGATGCCGGGCAGGATCCAGCTCAGCGAGGAGTCGGGTCCCGCGCCGACCAGTACGTCGAAGTCCTTGACCGTGTAGCCGGCGATGACGACCAGGGCGATGCCCGCCAGCGCGGAGGTGACCAGCCGCCAGCTCTGCGCGCCCGCGGCACCGCGGCGGACGAAGAAGACGACGACGGACAGGGAGGCGATCGCCATCAGCACGATCACGCCGAGGGCTCCGATGTTGCCGCCCCAGGTGAACAGGTGCAGGACCGGAGCGGTCGGGTCGCCGGTCGGCTTGTCGTCGGTGAGCGCGAAGGCGAGGACCAGCACGGCGGCGATGACGGTCTGGAGCAGGGAGCCGGTGCCGGGGGCGCCGCTGGTGCCGGTGGTGCGGCCGAAGGCGGCGGGCAGCAGGCCCTCGCGGCCCATGGCGAAGGCGTACCGGGCGACGACGTTGTGGAAGCTGAGCATGGCCGCGAACATGCCGGTCACGAAGAGGATGTGCAGGACGTCGGTGAAGGTTCCGCCCAGGCGGTCCTCGGTGAGGAAGAACAGCAGGCCGGCGCTCTGCTCCTGGGAGGCGCCGACGATCCCGGCGGGGCCGGTGGCGACGGTGAGCGCCCAGCTGCTGAGGGCGAAGAAGACGGCGACGCCGGTGACCGCGAGGAACATCACGCGCGGTACGAGGACGTGCGGCCTGCTGGTCTCCTCGGCGTAGACGGGGGCCTGTTCGAAGCCGAGGAAGGCGGCGATGCAGAAGCACAGGGCGGTGCCGACGCCGGCGCCGCTGAGCGTGTCCGGGTTGAAGGCGTGCAGCGACAGGCCCTCCTTGCCGGGGTCGGCGACGGCGGCGATGTCGAAGACGACGACCAGCAGCACCTCGATGACCAGCAGCACGCCGAGCACGCGCGCGTTGACGTCGATCTTCAGCCAGCCCAGCGCGCCGACGGC
Organism: Streptomyces sp. CB02400; assembly: GCF_001905725.1. Classification (GTDB taxonomy): domain Bacteria; phylum Actinomycetota; class Actinomycetes; order Streptomycetales; family Streptomycetaceae; genus Streptomyces; species Streptomyces atrovirens. Next base: position 113,775 of record NZ_LIWB01000006.1, on the reverse strand, counting down.
GAGGACGGCCACGAGCGCCGGTATCCACCAGGCGACCTCGAGGTCGGCGTAGGTGGCGAAGAGGCCGGAGACCTCGAAGCCGAAGATGCCGTAGATGCCGACCTGGAGGGCGTTGTAGGCGACGAGCGCTACCAGGGCTGCGCCCGCTCCGGCGGTGCCGCCGAGGCCGCGGGAGATGTAGGCGTAGAAGGCGCCGGCGTTGTGGACGTGCCGGCTCATCTCGGCGTAGCCGAGGCTGAAGAGGACCAGTACGACGCCGAGGATCACGAAGAGCAGCGGCTGGCCGACGATGCCCATCACCGCGAATGTGGTGGGCATGACACCGGCGACCACCATGAGGGGGGCGGTCGCGGCGAGGACGGAGAGCAGCAGGCCCCCCGTGCCGAGGCGGTCGGCGCGCAGGGCGCGCTCCTGCCCCTTGAAGGTACTGATGCCGTCGGCTGTCGCTCTGCTCCTGCTCGAAGTGCTCGAACTGTCCGTCGTCATCTCGAGACCGTCCTTGGTCGGTTGTGGTTGCGGCGGGCGGATGCGGGGGGCTGGGGTCAGGCCGTGCCCAGGGCTGCGGCACGGGCGGTGCGGAAGGCGGTCAGGGCGTCACGGTCGGGGTACGACCAAGGGGTGGGTGTGGCGTGGTCTCCGATGCGGTGGAAGAGGGCGGCGGCCTCGGCGCCCCGGCCCTCGCAGACCTTGGCGTGGGCGAGGAAGTTGAGGTCGATCAGGCGGCGCGGGTGGCCTTCGTGCTCCCACTCCAGCCACCAGTCGAAGGCGGCCTTCATCACCTGCCGGGCGCGGCGGCCGACCCAGTGGCCGGAGGCGACCGGGTCGGCGGGTTCGTGTCCGGCGGCGGCCAGGGTGCGGTAGCGCTCGGCGTGCGCGATGACCGGCAGGATCGCCAGCGGGGAGTCGGCGGGTGCCTGTTCCGCGGCCCAGTTGGCGAAGTCGTACACCTCGTGCAGCGGGTCCGGGCCCGCCTCCACGCGGCGCTCGGCGAGCCAGGCGACCACCAGGTGGTGGGCGTGGTGGTGGTCCGCGTACCGGGTGCGGATCTGCTCGAAGAGCCGGACCACGTCCCCCTCGGCCCCCTGGGCGCACTCCAGCAGGAGCAGTCCGAGCCAGGGGGTGGGGTCGGCGGGCACCAGCTCCGCCGCCCGGTGGCAGACCTCGCGGGCACGGGCCGGTTTCTCCTTGCCGCGCAGCGCGCGCCGCACCTGGGCCAGGGCGAGCAGCACGGACGCGTCACCGGAGTCGGGTTCGGCGAGCAGCCACTCACGGGCCCAGGCGGCGCTGGACGACTCCCGGGCGAGCACCGTGACGCGGTGGCCCCGGCGGTCCCAGTCCTCCCCCGTACGGACCAGCAGCGAGCGGGTGTCCTGCCATCGGCCCTGTGCCAGCGCGGTCCGCGCGGCGACGAGTTCGGCGTCGTCGAGGGCCTCGTCGAATGCCTGTGCCGCCCGTCTGCGGGCACGGCCGAGGGGAGGCGGGGGTGGGGGCACCGCGGGACTTCCTCACGCGCTCTTCTTGTGGTCGCCGGCTCACGGCGGGTGGTCGGTGTGGCAGTGGTCGGCTGCCGATTGCCATGAGCTGATCACAGACAGCAAACCGTCAGCGAACGGATCACGTCAAGGGCGTACCGGGTGTTACTCGCGTCAACTGCGGTCACGAACGGGCTACTTGTGGCGTCCGGGCCGGAAGGCCGCTCGGGTGGGTGAGCGGTCGGGTCCTCGTCGGGTCCTCGTCGGGCGAGGGCCGGCCGCTGCTTGGATGGTCGTATGAGTGCTGAGGAGATCATCGACATCGTCGACGAGAACGACCGGGTGGTCGGGCGGTCCCCGCGCGGGGAGGCCTACGCGCGGGGGCTGCGCCACCGCTGCGCCTTCATCCTCGCCCGGGACGCCGAGGGGCGGATCTTCGTCCACCGCCGCACCGCGACCAAGCAGGTCTTCCCCTCCCTGTACGACATGTTCGTCGGCGGGGTCGTCGGCGCGGGCGAGAGCTACGACGAGGCGGCACTGCGGGAGGCCGAGGAGGAGCTGGGCGTGAGCGGGCTGCCGCGCCCCGAGTACGTCTTCACGTTCCTGTACGACGACGGGGCGGGCCGGAGCTGGTGGTCGGCGGTGTACGAGGTGCGCTGCGACCGGCCCGTACGGCCGCAGCCGGAGGAGGTGGCCTGGGGGGACTTCCTGCCGGAGGCGGAGCTGGAGCGGCGGCTCGGGGAGTGGGAGTGGGCTCCGGACGGGCTGGTGGCGTATCAGCGGCTCAAGGCGTACCGGTCGGGGCGGGTGGAGCGGTCGGGGCGGGTGGAGGGCTGAGTATGTGTTCGTCTTCGTACCGGCCGTCGGCCCGGTGCGGGTGGCCCCGGTAGGGTCGCGGCGTGATCGACTTTGTGCGGAACGTTCGGTTGTGGTTCGCGCCCGGCGAGGTGCGGCGGGAGGGAGACACGCCCGACTACCGGTTCTCACTGGCGAACGAGCGGACGTTCCTCGCCTGGCTGCGCACCGCGCTCGCGTTGATCGGGGGCGGGTTCGCCGTGGACCAGTTCCTGCCGGACCTGCGGTGGGGGTGGCGGGTCGGGCTGGCGCTGGCGCTGCTGGCCGCGGGGGTCTTGTGCGCGTTGCGGGCGGTCAATCACTGGGTGCGGTGCGAGCGGGCGATGCGGCGGGGGGAGGATCTGCCGGTGTCGCGGTTCCCGGCGCTGCTGAGTCTTGTGGTGGCGGTGGTGGCCGGGGCGATGGTCGCCGTCGTGCTCTTCGGGTGGGACGGGTGAGCGGGGTGGCGGCGGGTCGGGGCGCGGAGCGGGATCCGGGGCTGCAGCCCGAGCGGACGCGGCTCGCGTGGCGGCGGACGACTTTGTCGGCGACGGTCGCGGCGGTGCTGGCCGTGAAGACGGCGCTGGGGGGTGGGGTGTCCGTGGCCGGGGTTGTCGCGTGCGTGTTGTGTTGTGGTTGCTGGGTGGGGTTTCTATGGATCGCCCATCGGCGGATCCGGGGGCTGGCGGCTGTGAGTGAGCCGGGGGCGCTTGTTTCGCCGTATGCGGCGGTCGCGGTGGTCTGTACGGTGGCCATGGCCGGGTGTGGGGCGGTGCTTGTCGGGTCGGGGTGAGGTGGGTGGGGACCGGAGGGTTTTCGCCCCCGCCGCCCCTTCCCTTCCCGTCCCTGGGGCTGCGCCCCGGACCCCCTTCGGCCCCGGACGGGCCTCGTCCTCGAACGCCGGACGGGCTGTTCGATGCCGGGCGACGCTATTCGCTCACCGTTACTACGATCTTGCCCCGGGTGCGGCCCTCCTGGTTCAGGCGGTGGGCGGCCGCTGCCTGGTCCAGGGGGAAGGTTTTCGAGACGTGGATGGTGATCGTGCCCTGGTCTGCCAGGTCGGAGAGGTGCTGGAGGTCCTGGGCGTCGGGGCGGACGAACCAGTAGCGGCCGCCGTAACCCACCACCTCGGGGTCGGTGATCGAGGCCAGGCGGCCCTCGGGGGCCAGCAGGTTCGCGGAGGCCTTGAGGGCGTCGCCGCCCACCGAGTCGAACACCGCGTCCACGCCCTCGGGCGCCAGTCCCCGTACCCGTTCGGCCAGGCCCTCGCCATGGCTCACCGGCTCCCCGCCCAGTCCGCGTACGAAGTCGTGGTTGCGCTCGCTCGCCGTACCGATGACCCGGGCGCCGAGGTGGGCGGCGAGCTGGACGGCGATGGATCCGACGCCGCCGGCCGCGGCGTGCACCAGGACGGTCTCGCCCCGCTTGACCTCGAGGACGCGGTGCAGCACCTGGTACGCGGTGAGCCCCGCGAGGGGGATTCCGGCCGCCTGCTCGAAGGACAGGGCGCGCGGCTTGCGCGCGAGGGTGCGCGCCGGGGCGGCCACGTACTCGGCGAAGGTGCCACGCGAGAGGACGTCCTCGCGCACGTAGCCGATGACCTCGTCGCCGACGGCGAACTCCGGTACGGCGGGACCTGGCTGGACCACCACGCCCGAGACGTCCCAGCCGGGGATGACCGGGAACACCGGCTGGAGGACCGAGTCGAGATAGCCCTCGCGGCACTTCCAGTCGACCGGGTTGACGGCCGCCGCCCGCACCTTCACCAGTACCGAGTCGGGGCCGACCCTGGGGTCGTCGACCTCCCCGAGTCCGAGCACTTCGGGGCCGCCGTACCGTGAGTAGCTGATCGCCTTCATGGGTCCGACCTTCTGGTGTCCGCGTGCGCCGTGCAAGCCGAATGGCCTGATATACGCCATTCGCGTGGCGGCCGGACGGGGGGCGGGCGCGACGAGCGCCTATCGTGGCCCCGATCACGTTCGGTCGCCGCTCTGGACGACATACCGACCGGTCGGCATCATAAGGCGGGTACTGTTTCCTGCCCGTAGGAGCGACGATGAGCCCCGACCACCCGCCCGGACTCGATCTCGACCGGCTGCGCGGCCTGCTCGAACGGGAGCGGCCCGGCCTGGTGAACGGCCCGCTCACCGGCCGACTGATCGAGGGCGGCAGGTCGAACCTCACGTACGCGGTCTCCGATGGGGCCTCGAAGTGGGTCGTACGGCGTCCCCCGCTCGGCCATGTGCTGGCCACCGCGCACGACATGAAGCGCGAGCACCGGGTGATCAGCGCGCTGCACCCGACCCCCGTGCCGGTGCCGCGCACCGTGCTGCTGTGCGAGGACGAGGAGGTGCTCGGGGCGCCGTTCTACGTCATGGACTTCGTCGAGGGCACCCCGTACCGGACGGCCGGCCAGCTCGCCCCGCTCGGCGCCGAGCGCACCCGGGACGCCGTGCTGAACCTGATCGACACGCTCGTCGAGCTGCACGCCGTCGATCCCGGCGAGGTGGGCCTGGCGGGCTTCGGCCGGCCCGAGGGCTTCCTGGACCGGCAGCTACGGCGCTGGGGCAAGCAGCTTGACGCCTCCCGCAACCGGGAGCTGGCCGGGATCGACGAGCTGCACGCGGCGCTCGGGCGCGAGCTGCCCGTCTCCCCCGCGCCGGCCGTGGTGCACGGCGACTACCGCCTCGACAATGTGCTGATCGGCCCGGCGAGTGAGGCTGAAGCGCCCGGGAGGCGAACCGAGCCTGAAAAGGGCGCCGACCGGATCAAGGCCGTCCTCGACTGGGAGATGTCCACGCTCGGCGATCCGCTGACGGACCTGGGGCTGCTGGTGATGTACAGCATGCCGCTGGGCATGCCGGACTCCCCCGTCTCCACTACCGCCGAGGCGCCCGGGCACCCCACGCCGGCCGAGCTGATCGAGCGGTACGCCGCGCGGTCGGGGCGCGATGTCTCCGCGGTGTCCTGGTACACGGCGTTCGCCTGGTTCAAGCTCGCCGTGATCCTGGAGGGCATCCACTACCGCTACACCCTGGGCCAGACGGTCGGGCGCGGCTTCGACCGCATCGGTGATCTGGTCCCGGTCTTCATCCGGCACGGTCTGACCACTCTTCAGGAAGGCTGACGAACCATGGACTTCGCGTTCGACGCGCGCACCGAGGAGCTGCGCGCCAGGCTGCTCGCCTTCATGGACGAGTACGTCTACCCGGCCGAAGCGGTCGCCCACGAGCAGCGTGCCGGGCTGGACTCGCCGTGGGAGAACGTCCCCGTGGTGGAGGAGCTGAAGGCCGAGGCCCGTCGGCAGGGGCTGTGGAACCTGTTCCTGCCCGACTCCGAGCACGGTGCCGGGCTCACCAATCTCCAGTACGCGCCGCTCGCCGAGATCATGGGCCGCTCCCCGCAGATCGCGCCGACGGTCACCAACTGCGCGGCGCCCGACACCGGGAACATGGAGGTGCTGGCGCAGTTCGGCGACGAGGCGCAGAAGAAGCAGTGGCTCCAGCCGCTGCTGGCCGGTGAGATCCGCTCGGCGTTCGCGATGACCGAGCCGGAGGTGGCCTCCTCGGACGCCACCAACATCACCACGCACATCGAGCGGGACGGCGACGAGTACGTCATCACCGGCCGCAAGTGGTACATCTCCGGGGCGATGCACCCGGACTGCTCGATCTTCATCGTGATGGGCAAGACCGACCCGGACGGGGCGGACATCCGCCGGCAGCAGTCCATGGTGCTCGTCCCGCGCGACACGCCGGGCGTCACCGTCACCCGCGCGATGCAGGTGTTCGGTTACGAGGACCACTACCACGGCGGGCACGCCGAGGTGGTCTTCGACCACGCGCGCGTGCCGGTGTCGAACCTGATCGGTGAGGAGGGCGGCGGCTTCGCCATCGCGCAGGCCCGGCTCGGTCCCGGCCGGATCCACCACTGCATGCGGCTGATCGGCATGGCCGAGCGGGCCATCGAGCTGATGTGCCGCCGCGCGGTGTCGCGGGACGCGTTCGGCAAGGCGCTGGCGCAGCAGGGCGTGGTGCAGAACTGGATCGCCGACGCGCGCGTGGCGGTCGAGCAGCTTCGGCTGCTGGTGCTGAAGACGGCCTGGATGATGGACACCGTCGGCAACCGGGGCGCCCACACGGAGATCCAGGCCATCAAGATCGCCACCCCGCGCACGGTCGTCGGCATCCTCGACCGGGCGATCCAGCTCTACGGCGCGGGCGGGGTCAGCCAGGACTTCCCGCTGGCCGAGCTGTACGCCGGGGCCCGCACGCTGATGATCGCCGACGGCCCGGACGAGGTGCACCAGCGGTCGCTGGCGCGCCGGGAGCTGAAGAAGTACCTGTAGCCCAGCCCGGAACGGCCTGTGGCCCGCCGGCGTCGGCGGGCCACAGGCCGTGGGGAGACGGGGTGTCTCAGCGGCGCAGGGCCCGCAGCAGCAGGTCCGCCAGGTGGTCGGCGACCTCCTGGGGGCTGAGCGGGCCGTCGGGGCGGTACCAGGTCGACAGGTGGTGCACGGAACCGAAGTGGTAGTCGACCACCAGGTCGGCCGGGGTCGCCGTGGAGAAGACGCCCTCGCGCTGGCCCTCCTCGATCAGCGCGCGGAAGCGTTCGTGGTAGCGGCGGCGCTCGGCGCGCACCTGCTTGTTCTTCTCCGGGCTGAGGTGGTGCATGGAGCGGAAGAAGATCGACGCGTCGTCGAGGTTCTCGATCGTGGTGACGACGACGTCCGCCGCCGCGCCGCGCAGCCGCTTCTCGATCGGCTCGTCGGCGTCCGCGAAGTGGTCCAGGCGTTCCTGCTGGAGGCGCAGCACGCGCGCGTACACCTCGTGCAGCAGGTCGTCCTTGGAGCCGAAGTAGTGGTAGAGCGCCCCCTTGGTGACGCCGGCCGCCTCGACGATCTCCTGCACCGAGGTGCGGTCGTAGCCCCGCTCGGCGAAGAGCCGGGTGGCGGCGGCCAGGAGCCGCTGCGGCACAGGAGCCCCGTCACCGTCCGTCGTCCTGGGCACTGCCGCCACCCGCCTTTCCGTGTCGCTGCTAGTTGTCGTGGGTCAGGGAACGCAGTTCCCGCCGGAGGATCTTCCCACTGGCCGTCTTCGGCAAGTCCGGCAGGATCTCCACCTGGCGCGGATACTTGTAGGCGGCCAGTTTCTCCTTGCAGTACGCGGCGAGCGCGGCCGGGTCCGCCTCCGCGCCGGGGCGCAGGCTGATGAAGGCCTTGACGGTCTCCCCGCGGTATCCGTCGGGCACCCCGACGACGGCGGCCTCGCGCACCGCCGGATGGGTGTAGAGCACGTCCTCGACCTCGCGCGGCCACACCTTGAAGCCGGACGCGTTGATCATGTCCTTCTTGCGGTCGACGACGTACAGCCAGCCCTCGGGGTCCATGAAGCCGATGTCGCCGGTGCGCAGCTCGCCGTCGGGGAAGGTCTCGGCGGTGGCGTCGGGCCGCTGCCAGTAGCCGGGCACGACCTGCGGTCCGCGCACGACGATCTCGCCCTGCTCGCCGAAGGGCACCTCCTCGCCCCGGTCGTCGACGATCCGTACGACGGTGTCGGGGCCCGGCACGCCGACGGCCAGCGTGCCGGAGGCCTCGTCGACGGGCGCCTCCAGGTGCGGCGGGACGGAGGCGCAGGGGGCGGTGCACTCGGTCAGTCCGTAGCCGTTGCGGATGTACGGCCCGAAGCCGGCCCGGAACTTCTCCACCAGGGCGGGCGGCAGCGGGGCACCGCCGGAGGAGATCACCCGGAAGGAGGAGAAGTGGTCGCGGCTGACGTCGGGGTGGGCGGCCAGCGCCATGAAGGCGGTGGACGGGCCGACGGTGTAGTGCGGCCGGTGCTCGGCGAAGGCGTCCAGGACGACGCCCGGCTCGAAGCGGTACGCCAGGACGAGGGTGCCCGCGCTGTTGAGGCAGGCGCCGAGCTGGCAGACCATGCCGGTGATGTGGAACAGGGGCGCGAGGGCGAAGTAGACGGGCGCCTCGGGCAGGCCGAGCCCCGTGCGCTGCCGCTCGGCGTTGTACATGATGTTGCGGTGCGTGTTGGTGGCGCCCTTGGGGGTGCCGCTGGTGCCCGAGGTGTAGCTGATCAGCGCGGTGTCGCCGGGGGCGGGGGCGCGGTTCTCCGGGGCCGGCCGGCCCCGGCGGGCGACGGTGGTGAGGTCGTCGGCGTCCGGGGGCTGCGGGAGCCGTTCGAAGGCGAGCACGCGTGTGTCGCCGCGGGTCTGGAAGTCCAGTTCGCAGCCGGTGAGCACGATCCGCACGGGCGAGTCGGCGGCCGTGTCGCGCAGGTACGACTCCCAGGCCCGGTCGGAGCAGATCAGCGCGGCCACGTCGGCGTCCCGCAGGACGTGCGTCACCTCGCCCGACTTGTACATCGGGTTGACGGGCACGACGACCGCGCCCGCCTTCCAGGCGCCCAGCAGGGCGAGGACGAAGAGCGGGGAGTTCTGCAGCAGGATCGCCACCCGCTCGCCGCGCTCCAGGCCGCGTGCGGCGAGGTGGCCGGCGACGGAGTCGCTGAGCTCGTCGGCCTCGCGGTAGGTGAGGCGGCCGTCGAAGTAGGCGAGGAAGACGCGGTCGGGGGTCTCGGACACCGCGCGGCGCAGGGCGTGCACCAGGGAGCCGGCGGGGTCGAGGGGGGCGCGCTGGGCGTCGGTGAGGAGGGCCAGCCAGGGCTTGGCGGCGTAGCGGGAGACGGTCACCGGTTCGCCTCCCACTGCTGCTGGAGGCGGTTCATGCCGGCCAGCCAGCGGTCCGGCTCGGCGGCACGGGCCTGGTAGTACTCGGCGACCTCGGGGTGCGGCAGGATCAGGAAGCGGTCCTCCTCGATGCCCCGGAAGAGGGCGTCGGCCACGTCCTCCGGTTCGATCGCCGTCGGCTTGAGGACGAGGTCGCCCGCGCTGCCGCTGGCGTCGAGCATGTCGGTGCGCACGCCCTGCGGGCAGATCGCGTGGACCTTCACCCCGCGGTGGCGGTACGTCAGTGACAGCCACTCGGCGAAGGCGTAGGCGCCGTGCTTGGTGACGCTGTAGGGGGCGGTGCCGATCATGGTGAGCAGTCCGGCGGCGGAGACGGTGGAGACGAAGCGGCCGCCGCCGCGCTCCAGCCAGTCCGGGAGCAGCGCGTGGGCCGCGCGGACGTGCGCCATGACGTTGACGTCCCAGGAGAGCGCCCAGCCCTGCTCGTCGAGCGGCTCGCCGGGCTCCCCGCCGTCGCGGCCGACGCCCGCGTTGGCGCAGTACACGTCGACCGTCCCGCCGAGCGCGTCGCGGGCCTCGGCGACGATCGAGGAGGCGTCGCCAGGGACGGCCAGGCCCCCGATCTCCTCGGCTACGGCCTTCGCGCGGTCGGCGTCCAGGTCGTTGACGACGACCCTCGCTCCCTGAGCGGCGAAGCGGCGGGCGAGCGCCGCCCCGATGCCGCCCCCGGCTCCCGTGACGACCACCTTCGCACCCTGCACGGCTTGCACCATCGGTCTCCTTCGACGCGGCTCCCAGCGGCTACCGGCGTCAGACTAACCGGTCGGTATGTCAGGTGGAAGGGGTGTTCCGCGCGGGGCCGGTCCGGTTCGTTCCCCAGGGCGGTCGGGCGCGCTAGCGTGCGTGCGCATGACACCCGCCACGATCACGGAGGTCACCGCATGAAGCTGTCCAGACGGAGCCTGCTCGCCACCACCACGGCCGCGGTCGCGGCCTCCGCCGCACCGGCCGCCGCCTCCGGGCCCGGGCGCGGGGGCGGCCGGGGGCTGCACACCGGGTTCGAACGGCTCGCCGCGGACGGCTACGGGCTGCTCGACGGCCGGCGCGTGGGCGTGGTCACCAACCCGACGGGCATCACCCGGGACGCGCGGCACATCGTCGACGTGATGCACGCCGACGACCGGGTGGACCTGACCGCCGTCTTCGGACCCGAGCACGGCTTCCGGGGCACCGCCCAGGCGGGCGGCTCGGAGGGCCGCCACGACGACCCGGCGACCGGCCTGCCGGTCTACGACACGTATCTGAAGAGCGGTCAGGCGCTCGCCGACGTCTTCACGGCGTCCGGCGTGGACACGGTCGTCTTCGACATCCAGGACGTCGGCGCGCGGTTCTACACGTACATCTGGACACTGTTCGACTGCATGGAGGCGGCCGCGCTCGCGGGCAAGCGGTTCGTCGTACTGGACCGGCCGAACCCGGCGACCGGGCGGGCCGCGCTGGGCCCGGTGCTGCACGAGGAGTTCGCGACGTTCGTCGGGCGGCAGCCGATCTCGCAGGCGCACGGGATGACGGTGGCGGAGCTGGCGCTGCTGTTCAACGGGGAGTTCCTGACGGCGCCGGTGCCGCTGGAGACCGTACGGATGTCGGGCTGGCGGCGGTCGGACTTCTACGACGCCTCCGAGCTGCCGTGGGTGCCGCCGAGCCCGAACATGCCGACGCCCGAGACGGCGCTGGTGTACTCGGGGACGTGTCTGTTCGAGGGGACGAACCTGTCGGAGGGGCGCGGGACCACCCGGCCGTTCGAGCTGCTGGGCGCGGAGGGGATCGACGGGCGCTGGGCGGAGGCGGCGAACGCGCTGGGGCTCGCGGGCGTCCGCTTCCGGGAGGCGTACTTCGCGCCGGTGTTCTCCAAGTTCCAGGGGAAGACCGTCGGGGGCGTCCAGGTGCATGTGCACGACCGGGAGGCGTTCGATCCGGTGCGGACCGGGATCGGACTGCTGATCACCGCCAAGCGGTCGTGGAGCGGCTTCGCCTGGCGCCCGGACCACTGGATCGACAAGCTCACCGGCTCCACGCGCGTGCGCACCATGATCGACGCGGGCGCGGACACGGACGAGGTGGTGGCCGGCTGGCAGGAGGAGCTGGCGGGGTTCCGGAGGATGCGGCGGGAGTACCTGCTGTACCGCTGAGAGCGGGCGGTACGGGACGGCGGCGGGCGGCGGCCCGCCGCCGTTTTGCGCCGGGTGTGCATATCGGCGGGGTCTTCAGGAACCCGTGGAAGCTCCCGGGAGTTCTCAGGCTGACGAGGAGTGGCCGCTCCCCCGCGGGGAGGGCACGGAGCGGGTTACCGCCGGTATCCCCGTGAACGACCACAACTGAAGCAGGGATCACGGGAGTTGGCCCGTGAGTCCCCGCGGCCGGCTGATGGGGGCCATCGAAAAAAGGATGGAGCCGATTCGCGTGTCGATACGTCTATTCGGCGACGTCCGTTCGACGACGCCGAAGTGACCGGATTACAGGTGCAGGTGTGACGGAGGTGCAGGACGATGGCCGGTTTCCGGAGTCTGGCGAGACAGGTCCGAGATCCGCGGTGCGATCTGGCACTGCGGCGCTATTCGCTGCGTAAGTGCCTGGAGCGATTCGCTCCCTACGGGCACAGGGCGACCTGGGACCATCTGTGCTCGCGGGCCGGGTTCGATCCCGAGGACCGCTCCGTCGACCCGGCGCGGCTCGTGGCCGCACTGGACGAGCTGGAGGAGGCCCGGGCGGTCTGGCTGGCCTATGAGGTGGAGTTCGCCGACCGCCGCAGGAAGGAGAAGCACGACGGGCTGCGCAGGCCGGGCAGTGTGGACGACTGGCACCGGCTGACCTGGGGCGGTTTCGGCGTGGCCTGGTGCGACGACCCGCGGGTGCATCCGCGCGAGCCGCTGGCCGAGGTGCTGCGGCGGCTGATAGCCGCGCTGGAGCGCGAGCCGGGTACGGGCTGCCCCGTGTGCCGGGGGGAACGGCTCATGTGGCGCTTCGACCTGGACCACGAGCCGTCGACGGGGCCGGTCTGCACGGATTGCGGGATCCTGGTGCCCCGGCCCGTGCTCACCCCGGTGGCCCTGGCGGACGCCCGTCGGGCGAGGCTGCTGGTGTCGGCCTGAGAGGCAGGGAGCGAACGGGGCGAGGGGGTGCGCAGGGGATGCCGCACCCCCTGACTTCGGGGGACGTGGGCTGCACGGTTCGCTTACCGGCGCTCGCAGGGTGCCGCTGCGCCCACCCGTGCCGCCCTGGGGGTACCTCCCAGGCCCTTAAGGCACTGGGGGAGGCACGATCGCCCGCAGTCACGGGGGCTTATCGCCTGCCCTTCTCCGGGAGCAGGCGGGAGCCCGTCAGGTGGTCGCCGAAGACGTCGTCCGGGTTGGACAGGACGCAGCTGTCCAGGGAGAGGCAGCCGCAGCCGATGCAGTCCGTGAGGTGGTCGCGCAGGCGGTTGAGCTGCTTGATGCGTTCGTCCAGCTCCGAGCGCCACGCCTCGGAGAGGTGCGCCCAGTCGTCCCGGGTGGGCGTGCGCTCCTCGGGCAGCTCGGCGAGCGCCTCGCGGATCGTGGCGAGCGGGATGCCGACGCGCTGGGCGGCGCGGATGAAGGCGACCCGGCGCAGGGTGTCACGGCTGTAGCGGCGCTGGTTGCCCGAGGTGCGGCGGCTGCTGATCAGGCCCTTGGTCTCGTAGAAGTGCAGGGCCGAGACGGCGGCGCCGCTGCGGGCGGAAAGCTGGCCGACCGTGAGTTCGTGGACCTTCTCGGGTATCTGGGGCACTCCCCGAACCCTACCCACCCGTCCGGCGGCCGGCTGTCGTTGACAGGGAACGCCCGGCACACCATGCTAAGCAGTTGCTTAGGCATGCGCACACCGATGCGCTGCGACTACGTGACGCGAGAGGCCGGGACATGGCAGAGCCGAGGATCTTCACGTCCGTCGACGACCTGAAGGCGGCGGTGGGCGAGCAGCTGGGGTACACCGACTGGCTGGAGGTCGACCAGAAGCGGATCGACCTGTTCGCCGAGGCCACCGGGGACCACCAGTGGATCCACGTCGACCCGGAGAAGGCCGCGGCGGGACCGTTCGGGACGACCATCGCGCACGGCTATCTGACGCTGTCGCTGCTGCCGCTGTTCGGCCCGCAGCTGATCTCCGTCGAGGGCGTGAAGATGGGCGTCAACTACGGCACCAACAAGGTGCGCTTCCCCGCCCCGGTCCCGGTCGGCTCGCGGGTGCGCGCCACCGCGACGATCACCGCCGTCGACGAGGTGCCGGGCGGCGTCCAGGTGGCCACGGCGTTCACCGTGGAGCGCGAGGGCGGTGACAAGCCGGTGTGCGTGGCCGAGTCGGTGGCCCGCTACTACCTCTGAGCGGGGCCGGCTCCCCGGGCCCCGACCATCCTGAGCACGAGGTCGGCGTAGAGCGCGCCGACCTCCTCGGGGGTGCGGGGGCCGTCGACGTTGAACCAGCGGGCCACGTCGATGCACAGGGAGAGCACGGCGAGCGTGGTCCCTTGTACGTCGATGACGTCGAACTCGCCGGAGCGCACGCCCTCCTCGATGATCCCGCGCACCTCGGCGTCGACCTGCCGGCGCAGTCCGAGGATCTCGGCGCGGGCGTCGGGGCCGAGCGAGTCGAGTTCGTACTGCACGACCCTGGCGGTGGTCCGGCCGCCCGCGTGCCAGCGGACGAAGGAGCTGACCGCTTCGGCGAGCCGCTCGCCGGGGCTGCCCTCGGCGCGGGCCGCCGTGCGCAGGATCTCGACGGCCTTCTGGTGGCCGATCCTGCTGATGCGGTGGAGCAGCTCTTCCTTGGTCTTGTAGTGGATGTAGAGCGCGGCCGGGCTCATCCCGGCACGGCCCGCGATGTCGCGGGTCGTCGTGGCGTGGTAGCCGCGCTCCGCGAACGCCTCCACGGCGGCGAGCAGCAATCGTCGGGCCGCGTCGGGCGTGACCTCACCCCACGGTTGCGCCTCGGCGCCGGCCGACTCCTCCGCCGTACTCATCGCTCACCTCATTCGCTGGCAGGGGTAACACCATACCGGCAAGGGTGAGCGCTCGCTTAGCGCGCCCGTCGTCACAGCTTCTGCAGCGGGTCGTACTCGGAGAGCATCTTCTCCAGGCGGGCCTGGTCGACCCGGTTGACGATCTGCCCGGCCTCCTGGCGGTCGCGGATGACCTTGGCCAGGGTGAAGGCGGAGGTGACGAGGTACAGGACCGCGATGCCCAGGAAGGCGCGGACCCAGGCGTCGGTCTCGAGGTTGAAGATACCGACCGCGGTGGCGCCCATGGCCACTCCGAAGGACGCGACGGCCTGACCGTAGAAGGCGGCCGTGCTCTGCTGCTTGACCGGTGTGTCGCTCATGGGGAAAAGGATCGGCGGATGTGGCCGCGGCCACATCCGCTCAGCTACTCAGGCACGTACTCAGAAGGCCGAAACCCCGGTCAGGGCGCGGCCGATGACCAGTTTCTGGATCTGGCTGGTGCCCTCGTAGAGGGTCATCACGCGGGCGTCGCGCAGGAGTTTGCCGGCCGGGTACTCGTCGATGTAACCGTAGCCGCCGAAGACCTGCAGGGCGTTGTTGGCGGCGCGGACGGCGGCCTCCGAGGCGAAGAGCTTGGCCTTGGAGGACTCGACGGCGAAGGGCTTCCCCCGGTCGATCAGGTCGGCGACCCGCCAGGTGAGCAGCCGGGCCGCGTCGACGTCCACGGCGATGTCGCTGATCAGCTCCTGGACGAGCTGGTGACGGGCGATGGCCTTCCCGAACTGCTCCCGCTCCCCCGCGTACCGCACGGCCGCGTCCAGGGCGGCCTGCGCTATGCCGACGCAGCCGGCCGCGACCGACATGCGGCCCTTGGCGAGGGCGGACATGGCGACCGAGAAGCCCTTGCCCTCGGGGGCCAGCATCGCGGAGGCGGGCACGCGCACGTCCTGAAGGACCAGCTCGGCGGTGGCCTGGCCGCGCAGGCCGAGCTTGCCGTGGACGGCGCGGCGGGTCAGGCCGGGAGTGTCGGCGGGGACGAGGAAGGCGGAGACGCCCTTGTGGCCGGGGGCGTCGGTGGAGCGGGCGAAGAGCAGGACGACGTCGGCCCAGGTGCCGTTGGTGATGAACATCTTGGTGCCGTCGATGACGTAGTCGTCGCCGTCGCGGACCGCCCGGGTGGACAGGTTCCCGGCGTCCGATCCCGTACCCGGCTCGGTGAGGCCGAAGCAGCCGACGTACTCCCCGGAGGTGAGTCCCGGCAGCCAGGCGCGCTTCTGCTCCTCGCTCCCCCAGGCGGCGATCGTCTTGGCGACCAGGCCGAGGGAGACGGAGACGATGCCGCGCACGGAGGAGTCGCCGCGGCCCAGCTCCTCGGTGACCAGGCAGTACGCGAGATGGTCGCCGCCGCTGCCGCCGTACTCCTCGTCGATCGTCAGCCCGAGGAAGCCGACCCCGCCGAGCTTCTTCACGATGCCGCGGTCGACCTCCTCGGCGCGGTCCCAGGCGGTGGCGTGGGGCACGACCTCGCGCTCCACGAAGTCCCGGGCGAGCCGGCGGACGGCCTCCTGCTCCTCGCTGAGCTCCAGGTTCATACCGAGTCACCCCATGTGAGATCCATGTGAAACGTACACATTTAAATTAGCACTGCTAGTTTCCAGGCGCAGCCCTACTATGTGCGCCATGGCCCGACCGCGCAAGCCCCTGCTGAGCACCGACCGGATCGTCGGTACGGCCCGTGCGCTGGTGGACGCGGAGGGCCTCGCGGCCGTCTCCACGCGCCGGCTCGCCGCGGAACTGGGGGTGAGCGGGCCCTCGCTCTACAACCACTTCCGCACCAAGGACGAGATCCTGGAGGCGGTCGCCGACTCGGTGAGCGCGCTGGTCGACCTGTCGATGTTCGAGGACGGCCGGGAGTGGCGGACCGCGCTGCACGACTGGGCGGTCTCCTACCGGGCCGCGCTGCGCGACCACCCGAACATCGTCCCGGTCCTGGCCCGCGGTCCCGGCCGCCGTCCGGCGGCGCTGCGGCTGGCCGACGCGGTCTACGGTGCGATGGTCGAGGCCGGCTGGCCGCCCGCGCAGGCCACCTCCATCGGCGCGCTGATGCGGTACTTCATCATGGGCTCCGCGCTCGGCTCGTTCGCGGGCGGCTTCGTGGACGACGCCAGCGCCTACGACCCCGCCGACTACCCGCACCTCGGGCAGGCCCATCTCCTCGCCGAGCAGCAGGAGAAGATCGACGAGCGGGCCTTCGAGGCGGGGCTGACGGCGCTGCTGGACGGGCTGGCGCTGCAGTACGAGCGGGTGCGGGCTGGCGCCTGAGCGCTCCGCCGGGGGTTCGGTGATCGTCCGCGGCGCCGTCGTGGCTGGTCGCGCAGTTCCCCGCGCCCCTTCAGGGCGCCGTCGTGACCGGTAGCGCCCACGCGGCGGTGGCCGCACGTCGGCACGGTCCCGCGCCCCTTCGGGGCCCGGACGCTTCGGTGAGGGCCGAAGCGTCCGTGCCGCATGCTGAGGGCATGACCACCAAGGATCCCCGGGCGGCCGGTCTCGCGCGGCTCGCCGCGCTGGCCGCCGACGAGACGCGGGCCGCGTGTCTGCTGGCGCTGCTGGACGGGCGGGCCTGGACGGCGGGCGAGCTGGCCCGGCACGCCGGGGTCGCCGCGTCCACGCTGAGCGAGCACCTGGGCAAGCTGGTCACGGGCGGACTGCTGGCCGAGGAACGGCAGGGGCGGCACCGGTACGTACGGCTGGCCGACGCGCGGGTCGCGCAACTGGTGGAGGACCTGGCCGCGCAGGTGGCTCCGGGCGCCGCCGAACGCCCGCGCACACTGCGGCAGGCGGGCGCCGGATCGGCCATGGCCCGCGGACGCACCTGCTACGACCATCTCGCCGGGCGGCTCGGCATCGCCGTCACGGACGCCTTCACCGCGCGGGGGCTGCTGCTCCAGGAGACCGGGTTCGCGCTCACGGACGCGGGGCTGCGCTGGTTCGGTGCGGCGGGCATCGGCCTGGACCGCCGCGGACGGCGCCCGCTGGCCCGTGCCTGCCTGGACTGGACGGAACGCCGCCCCCATCTCGCCGGAGTGGCGGGCGCCGCCCTGTGCCGGCATGCCCTGGAGACGGGGTGGTGCGTGCGCATCGGCTCCGAGCGGGCGGTGAAGGTGACGGAGGCGGGCGAACGCGCGCTGTCCGAGCTGCTGGGGATCGACGCGGAAGCCCTCCGCTGACCGGCAGGCCACCGTCCGAAATCCGCGAGCGTCCCACCCTGACCTCCTCCTAGCCTCGGGAGCATGATGCACGTCTCCACCCCACGTTCCGACCGGATGCTCGCGGCCTGCGCCGCCGGTGTCACCGTCGTGCTGTGGGCCTCCGCCTTCGTGTCCATCCGCAGCGCGGGAGCCGCGTACTCACCGGGAGCGCTCGCGCTCGGCCGGCTGCTGGCCGGGGCGCTGACGCTGGGCGTGTTCTGTCTGCTGCGACGGGAAGGGCTCCCGCCCCGGGCGGCCTGGCGGGGCATCCTGATATCGGGGCTGCTCTGGTTCGGGTTCTACATGGTGGCCCTCAACTGGGGTGAGCAGCAGGTCGACGCCGGTACGGCCGCGCTGGTGGTGAACATCGGGCCGATCCTCATCGCCCTGCTCGGCGCCCGGCTGCTCGGGGACTCGATGCCGCCGAGGCTGCTGGCGGGGATGGCCGTGTCGTTCGCCGGCGCGGTGACCGTGGGGCTGTCGATGTCCGGCGAGGGCGGGTCCTCGGTGCTCGGGGTGGTGCTGTGCCTGCTGGCGGCCGTGGCGTACGCGGCCGGGGTGGTCGCGCAGAAGCCGGCGCTGGGCGCGGCGAGCCCGCTTCAGGTGACGACGTACGGGTGTCTGGTGGGGGCGGTGGCCTGTCTGCCGTTCGCCGGGCAGCTCGTGCGGGAGGCCGCCGACGCGCCGGTCTCCGCCACGCTCAACATGGTCTACCTGGGCGTCTTCCCGACCGCCCTCGCCTTCACCACCTGGGCCTACGCCCTGGCCCGTACGACCGCGAGCCGGATGGGCGCGACCACGTACGCGGTACCCGCCCTGGTCGTGCTGATGTCGTGGCTGACGCTCGGCGAGGTACCGGGCCCGCTCACACTGGTGGGCGGCGCGCTGTGCCTCGCGGGTGTGGCGGTGTCCCGGTCCCGGTCGAGGGCGGCGACGCGGACGGCCGCGGTCCCGGTCGCCCGGGAGGAGACCGCCCGCGAGCCGCGCTAGGGGGTGTCGTTCGGATCAGGCCGGCTTCAGGTGACGGCGCCTTGTGACCGACCCGAGCGGGGGCGATGGGGTCCCTCCCGCGCATGGGGGCCCTCCCGCTCAAGCGAAGCCGAGAGCGGGGGAGCGTGCAGCTGCAAGGCGGAGGAGGGCGCCAGGGCAGAGCCCTGGCAACCGACGACAACGCGGCTGGGGGTCCCCCCCTCTGGGGGAGTGCGTGCCAGACCCCGCGACCCCGGCAGGATCCGAACGACACCCCCCTAGAACACCACCAGCGCCCGTCCGCCCTTGCCGGCCAGCATGTTGTCGAAGGCGGCCGGGATGCCGTCCAGGGCGATGTGTTCGGTGACCAGGGTGCCGAGGTCGAGGCGGCCGGTCCGGATGTGTTCGGCGAGGACCGGGAGGTCGCGGGCGGGGTCGGAGTTGCCGTAGACGCAGCCGGAGAGGGTGCGGCCCCAGTGGAAGATCTCCAGGGCGTTGAAGGTGACCTGCTGGTCCTTGCCGCCGATGCCGACGACCGTGGTGCGTCCGCCGCGCCGGGTGGATTCCCAGGCCGTGCGGATGGTGGTCGCGCGGCCGACGCACTCGACGGCGACGTCCACGCCCTCCTTGCCGGTGAGGGCGCGGATCTGCCGGGCGGTGGTGTCGGAGGCGACGAGGTAGTCGGTGGCGCCCGCGGACCGGGCGAGTTCCTCCTTCTCCGGGGAGACGTCGACCGCGACGATCGTGGACGCGCCCGCGATCCGGGCCGACTGGAGGGCGGCGAGGCCCACTCCCCCGACGCCGAACACGGCGACCGTCTCGCCCGGCCGCACCTGCGCGGAGTGGTGGACGGCGCCGTAGCCGGTGAGCACCGCGCAGCCCAGCAGGGCGGCGTCGGTGAGCGGGACGCCGTCCGGGGCGGGCAGCACGCAGGACGCGGGCACCACCGTCTCCTCGGCGAACGCGGCGACGTTCAGCCCCGGGTACAGGTCGGTGCCGTCGTCGGCGCGGCGGGCGTGCACCTCGGCGGCGCCGGCCAGGGCGCCCGCGCACAGCCAGACCTCGCCGCGCGCGCAGGCGGGACAGGTGCCGCAGGACGGCGCCCAGTTGAGGACCACGCCGTCACCGGACGCGACATGGGTGACGCCCTCGCCGACGGCGACGACCGTGCCGGCGCCCTCGTGGCCGAGGACGGCCGGGACCGGCAGGCGCATGGTGCCGTTGGACAGGGACAGGTCGGAGTGGCAGACCCCGGCGGCGGCGAGCCGGACGCGGACCCTGCCGGGGCCGGGTTCGGGCAGGTCGATCCCGGTGATCTCCAGCGGAGCACCGACGGCGGGCAGAACGGCGGCACGTACGGCCATGGCGGATACGACTCCCCTAGAACTGGAGGGACTTGGTCTGGAGGTACTCGGTCAGGCCGTGGGCGCCGAGTTCGCGGCCCACACCGGACTGCTTGTAACCGCCGAAGGGGGCAAGCGGGTTGAACCGGCCGCCGTTGATGTCGACCTGGCCGGTCTCCATGCGGCGGGCGAAGGCCACCGCCTCCGCCTCGTCACCGGCCCAGACGGCGCCGGCCAGCCCGTAGACGGTGCCGTTGGCGATGCGCAGGGCGTCCTCCTCGTCCGTGTAGCGCAGGATCGACAGGACGGGGCCGAAGATCTCCTCCTGGGCGATGGTCATCTCCGGGGTGACGTCGGCGAAGACCGTGGGGCTGACGTGGTAACCCTGCTCGTGCGGGGAGTCGGGGCCGCCCGCGACCAGCCGGGCGCCCTCGGCGACGCCCTTCTCGATGTAACCGCGTACGCGTTCCCGCTGCGCGGCGTTGACGAGCGGGCCGATGCGGTCGCCGTACTTCGCGGCGGCGGTCGCGGCGAGTTCCACGGCCTCGTCGTAACGGTCGTGGTGGACCAGCATGCGGGTCCAGGCGCTGCAGGTCTGGCCGGAGTTGGACATGACGTTGGCGACGCCGACGTTGACCGCGCGGGCCAGGTCGGCGCTGGGCAGGATGACGTTGGCGGACTTGCCGCCGAGTTCGAGGGCGACCTTCTTCACCATGCCGGTCGCGATCGCGCCGATGCGGCGGCCGACGGCGGTGGAGCCGGTGAAGGAGACCAGGTCGACGCCGGGGTGCTCGGCGAGGGCCTGCCCGGCCACCGGGCCGAGCCCGGTGACGAGGTTGAACACGCCCGCCGGGATCCCGGCCTCGTGCACGGCCTCCGCGAACAGCCGCGCGACCAGCGGGGTGTCCTCGGCGGGCTTGACGACGACGGTGCAGCCGGCCGCGAGGGCGGGGGCGGTCTTGGCGACGATCTGGTGGAGCGGGTAGTTCCAGGGGGTGATCGCGCCGACCACGCCGACGGGCTCGTGGAGGACCGTCGAGTTGCCCGTCCTCTCCTCGAAGGCGTACGTCGCCGCCAGCTCGGCGTACGAGCCGGTCACGGCGATCGGCACGCCCGCGTGGACTGCCTGCGAGAGCTTGAGGGGCGAGCCGAGTTCGGCGGTCACCGTCTCGGCGATCTCGTCCTGCCGGGCCACGAGCACGTCCCGCAGCGCGGCCAGCCGGGCGGCGCGCTCGGCGGGCGGGGTGGCGGCCCAGGCGGGGAGGGCGGCGCGGGCGGCGCGCACGGCGGCGTCGACGTCCTCCACGGTGCCCGCGGGGACGGTGGCGATCACCTGTTCGTCGGCCGGGTTCACCACTTCGATCACGTCCGGGCCCGCGGCGGGGCGCCAGGCGCCGTCGATGTACATGCCGTCGTATGCCTTCATCGCGCTTCCTCCGGGGCGGGGTGTCGGTGTCCGACCGCTCAGTTCGTCGAGTCTCTAAACTAGCGGTGTTAGTTTTCCCGCGCCAGAGGTCTCCGTACGACCGTGTCACTCCTCCAGGTCGGGCAGCCGTGCCGGGTTCGGGCAGATCCGCTCGCCCTGCTGGTCGAAGACGAAGAGGTGGGCGAGGTCGACCAGGAGCGGTACCTGCATGCCGTGCCGGAGGCGGATGTCGGGGGTGGTGCGGACGATGAGGTCGCCGGGCACCCGGGGCTCGGCGGAGGCCGGGGCCGGCTGTTCTGAACGGTCGAGCGTCGCCACGGGGCCCGCGCGCAGCGCCCCGGCCCGCTCCCGCAGCCGGTGCAGGACCGTGCCCTCGCGGCGGCGGCGCCGGGCCGGGCGCTCGGGCCGCGGGCGCGGTGCCTCGAGGTCGGGGACGACGGCGGGGCGGGAGCCGGTGTTGAAGTGCACGAGGACCTCGTGTCCCTGGAACTCCAGGTGCTCCACCAGACCGGTGAGCGCCACCTCACCGGTCCGCGCGGCGGACGGCTTGGCGATCCGTACGGCCTCCGAGCGCAGGCCCACGATGACCTCGCGGCCCTGCTGCACCCGCAGCAACTGGTGGTCCAGGGACAGCGGTTCGGGCAGCCGCAGGAACTGTTTGCCGAGGCTGATGGTCATCGCCCCGTCGAGCGGTGCGCGCACCAGGCCGCGCAGCAGATTGATGCGCGGGGTGCCGATGAACGCGGCGACGAAGACGTTGCTCGGCAGCGCGTACACGGTGCGCGGGGTGCCGACCTGCTGGAGGACGCCGCCGCGCAGTACGGCGACGCGGTCGCCGAGCGACATGGCCTCGGACTGGTCGTGGGTGACGTAGACGGTGGTGACGCCCAGCTCCCGGGTGAGCTGGGAGATCTCGGCGCGCAGCCGGTTGCGGAGCTTGGCGTCGAGGTTGGACAGCGGCTCGTCCATCAGGAAGGCGGAAGGGTGGCGGGCGATGGCCCGGCCCATGGCGACGCGCTGGCGTTCACCGCCGGAGAGCTGGGCGGGGAAGCGGTCGAGGAGGTCCTCGATGCCGAGCATGCGGGCGGTGGCGTCCACGCGCGGGGCCGGGTCGGCGCCGGGGGACTCGATGCGGAGCGGGAAGCCGATGTTGTCGCGGCTGGTCATGCTCGGGTACAGGGCGAAGTTCTGGAACACCATCGCCATGTCCCGGTCGGAGGGGGGCAGTTCGTTGCCGTACTCGCCGTCGAGGAACAGCCGGCCCTCGTCGATGTCCTCCAGTCCGGCGATCATCCGGAGCACGGTGGACTTGCCGCAGCCGGAGGGGCCGAGCAGGACGAGGAATTCGCCGGGCGCGATGTCCAGCGACAGCCGGTCCACCACGCGGATGTCTCGCGTGTATGCCTTGCTCACGTCGTGCAGGGAGATGGCGCGTGTCATGAGGGTGCCCCCGGGGGCGGATCTGGGCGCTGGTGCTCCGCGTTCGGAACGCCCCGCACGGGTCGCACGGGGCGTGTGGGTCACGGAAGCTAACGGAAAGTAGCGGCCGGGGGAAGATGCCGGGCGAGATCAGGGCGCTCCGGTCCACCAGGTGAGAAAGCGGACGGCCGGATTCACCGGGGTGACCGGTGTTCCCCGTCAGTCGTCCCCGCCGTCGTCGCCGCTTCCCGAGCGGCCGTTCGAACGGCCCGGCCGGAGCAGCTCGCCCGCCGGCAGGGTCCCCTTCGCCACTCCGCGCGTCCAGCGCGAACCGCCCCGTGCCGCCCAGACGACACAGACACATCCCCCGACGGCGAGAACGAGAACGCCGGCCAGGAGATCAGAAGCATGCGGTCCCCCTCATAGCCACGACCCGACTCCCATGACGCGGCCCGTACTCAACGCGCGATCGCGCCATCCTGCCACTGCGGGCAGTCGCACCGCACGAAACACATCAACCGTGGGCAGCCGTACCGCACGAAGTGCGTCAACCGCGGGCAGTCGTGCCGCTGGGGCGGCACGGGTGGGCGCGGCGGCACCCCGCAAACGCCGGGCAGCGTGGTCCACCCCCGCCCAACCCCCAGCCCCCAGCCCCCGCACCGCTCACTTCACCCGCCGACGCGCCCTCACCCCCGCCCCCTCCCGCTGCTCTCTCCGAGCACTCGCCTCCTCCCCCGGCCGGGCCGGAGTACGCAAGGCAACCCCCGAGGACAGAAACAGCAGCGCCCCCAGCATCACGAACGGCGCCGCCACACCCGCGACCCCCGCGATCAGCCCCGCCGCCGCGGGCGCGGCGACCTGCCCCAGACGGTTGCCGGTCAGGCGCAGGGCGAGGGCGGTGGACCGGGCCTCGGCAGGGGCGGCCTGGACGACCGTAGTCATGGACAACGGCTGCCCGACGCCCAGACAGAAGCCGAGGACCGCCAGGATCAGCGCCAGCGCCCAGACCGGCACCGGCAGCGCCACCCCCGCGCACAGCAGCCCCGCCAGCAGACAGGTCACCGTCAGCAGCACCGTACGGCCGAGCAGCCGCAGCAGCGGGGTGAGGACCAGCCGGCAGGCGATCGTGGCCGCCGCGCGGAGGCTGAGCAGCAGGCCGATGACGGCCGGGTCGATGCCCCGGTGCTCGCCGACCACCGGGAGGTAGGCGGTGAGGATGTCGGTCGCGGACAGCACGGCCAGGCTGATGAGGATGCCCGCGGGTACGCCACGGGCGCGCAGGATGCCCCGCACCGGCACCCGTGCGCCCTGCTCCGTACGGGATTTCAGGTCCCCGGGCCGCTCTATGCGCCACAGCGAGGTGAGCGCGACGGCGCCGCCCGCTCCCGCCACCAGCAGGGCGAGCGCGCTGGTCCGGGCCATGTCCGCGCCGATCAGCGCGCCCGCCGCGATGGGGCCGACCAGCTGGCCGAGCGAGGCGCCGATGGTGAAGTGACCGAAGTTGCGGTCCTGCTCGTGCGGCGCGGACTGGCGGGCGACGAGGGACTGCGCGCCGATGACGAAGCAGAGGTGGCCGAGGCCCATCACCCCGCTCCACAGGGCCATCGTCCACAGCGACCCGGCGAGGCCGCTCAGCGCGCAGCCGCCGGATATCAGCACCACGCCGACCGGCAGCAGGGGCGCGCAGCGGCCGTGGTCGGTGCGCCGGCCGAGCGGTACGGCGGCGAACAGCGGCAGCAGCGCGTACACGCCCGCGATCACACCGACCGCCCGCTCGTCCGCGCCCAGCGCGAGCGCCCGGTAGGAGACGGCGGGCCGGGCCATCGACACCGCCCCCTGCGCGAAGCCGAAGGCGATGACG
The DNA here is from genome assembly GCF_001905725.1 of Streptomyces sp. CB02400. Classification (GTDB taxonomy): domain Bacteria; phylum Actinomycetota; class Actinomycetes; order Streptomycetales; family Streptomycetaceae; genus Streptomyces; species Streptomyces atrovirens. The sequence continues at coordinate 89,493 of NZ_LIWB01000006.1, read as the reverse complement.
AGGCGGAGCAGCCAGCCGCGGTTCCCACCGGGCGCCATGATCGGGTCCTTCCTGACAGTGGTCCGGGTGTCCGGCTCAGATGATGCCGAACAGGATTCCGGCCGCGAGAATGACCAGGCAGATCATGGCCGCCCACTTCACCACGAACCGGGTGTGGTCGCCGAACTCGACCCTGGCCATGCCGACCAGGACGTACACGGCGGGGACGAGCGGGCTCGACATGTGCAGCGGCTGGCCGACGAGGGAGGCGCGGGCCATCTCCAGCGGGGAGACGCCGTGCGCGGCGCCGGCTTCGGCGAGGACGGGCAGGACACCGAAGTAGAAGCCGTCGTTGGACATGAAGTAGGTGAGCGGAAGGCTCAGCAGGCCGGTGACGATGGCCATGTGCGGGCCCATGCCCTCGGGGATGACGTCCACCATCCACTCGGCCATGCTGTCGACCATGCCGGTGCCCTGGAGGACGCCGGTGAAGACGGCGGCGGCGAAGACCATGCCGGAGACGTTGAGGACGTTGTCGGCGTGGGCCGCGATACGGGCCTTCTGGTCGGGGATGTGCGGGAAGTTGACGGAGAGCGCGAGGGCGGCGCCGAGCAGGAACAGCACCGGGATCGGCAGCAGCTCCATGATCATGGCGGTGAGCAGGCCGACCGTGAGCAGCGCGTTGAACCAGTACAGCTTGGGGCGCAGGGTGGGGCGGTTCGGGTCGAGGCCCTGGAAGTCGTCGTCGTCCTCCGCGTCGGCGTCGGTGCCACCGGTCGCGGTGGTGTGCTTCCCCGAAGCGGCACCGGTGCCGCCGCCCGCGCCGACGAGGACCGTCTCCGTCTCCTCGGCCTCCTCATTCACCAGCGCCTCGTCCAGCGTCAGCACGCCCAGCCGCCTGCGCTCGCGCAGACCGAGCACGTACGCGAGGACGACGACGCCCAGCAGGCCGACCAGCAGGGCCGGGATCATCGGGACGAAGATGTCGCCGGCGTCGAGCTTGAGCGCGGTCGCCGCGCGGGCCGTGGGGCCGCCCCAGGGGAGGGTGTTCATCACGCCGTTGGCCATGGCGGCGACACCGGTCATCACGACCAGGCTCATCTTCAGGCGCTTGTACAGCGGATACATCGCCGAGACGGTGATCATGAAGGTGGTGGAGCCGTCGCCGTCCAGCGACACGATCGCGGCGAGCAGCGCGGTGCCGACGACGATCCGCATCGGGTCCGCCTTGCAGAACCGGAGGATGCCGCGGACGATCGGGTCGAAGAGTCCGACGTCGATCATCACACCGAAGTAGACGATCGCGAACATGAGCATCGCCGCGGTGGGCGCGAGGCTGGACACGCCGTCGATGACGTAGTCACCGAGGTGGGCGCCCTCGCCGACGAACACGCAGAACAGCGCGGGGATCAGCACGAGCGCCGCGATCGGCGACATCTTCTTCAGCATGATCAGGACCAGGAAGGTCGCGATCATGGCGAAGCCGAGGATGGTCAGCATGAGTGGATACCTAACGTTCGCCCTTGAACATCCCACCAGGGCCGGCGGTGCGTCGACGTTAGGTTCCGTAAAGCCGCGTTAACAAGACGTTGACGTGCGAGCAATAAGCGCAAAACCCCAGGTCACAGCTTTGCTCAGGTCAGCGCGCCGAACGTTTCGCCCGCGGCGGCGCTCAGCGGGGCCACCTCGACGGGGACGCCGTTGAGGACGGCGTTGCCCGACAGCGGGTCGAGGAGGCTGCCGTCGAGGAGCTGGTTGACGTTGGCGCCGGGGTCGGCGGCGGCGTGCCGGGTACGGGTGCCGGGCCGGTCGTGTCCCCAGCCGTGCGGCAGGCTCACCACACCCGGGCGTACGGCGTCGGTGACCTCGGCGGGCGCGGTCACCTCTCCCCCGGCACCCTTGATGCGTACCGGCTCCCCGTCCCGTACGCCGAGGCGTTCGGCGTCCTCGGGATGGAGGTGCAGGGTGCAGCGGTTGGAGCCGCCGGTGAGGGCGGGCACGTTGTGCATCCAGCTGTTGTTGGAGCGCAGGTGGCGGCGGCCGACGAGGACGAGTCCGGCGGGGCGTTCGTCGAGGGCGGCGCGCAGCCGGGGGAGGTCGGCGGCGATCGGTTCCGGCAGCAGCTCCACCTTGCCGCTGCGGGTCTTCAGCGGCTGGGGCAGCCGCGGGCGCAGGGGACCGAGGTCGATGCCGTGCGGGTGGGCGAGCAGTTCCTCCAGGGTGAGCCCGTCGGGGTCGGCGCCGAAGCCGTCGCCGTACGGGCCGAGGCGCAGCATCATGTCGAGGCGCCGTTCGGGGCCGTCGGCGCCGGTGAGCAGGGCGGCGAGTTCCTTCGGGTCGCGGCCGTGGACCGGGGAGTGCGGCTCCCGGACCGCCTTGGAGAGGGTCTGGTCGATCACCATGGTGTCGACGGCGGCGGGGTCGGCGCCGTGCATGCCGGTCGCGGCGAGGATCAGCCGGGCCAGGATCTCGGTCTCGGCCATGCGGCCGGGCTCCAGGGGGACGGCGGGACGGGTGTAGCGGACCTGGTTGCGTACGGCGAGGGTGTTGAAGGCGAAGTCGTGGTGCGGGCTCTGCGCGGGCGGGGGCGGCGGCAGGACGACGTCGGCGTGGCGTGAGGTCTCGTTGAGGTACGGGTCGACGCTCACCATGAAGTCGAGCGAGCCGAGCGCCTTGTCGAGCCGGTCGCCGTCCGGGGCGGAGAGCACCGGGTTGGCGGCGACGGCGACGAGGGCGCGGATCGGCTCGCCCTCGTCGGTGGGCGTGTCGATCTCCTCGGCGAGGGCGGACAGCGGCAGTTCGCCCTTGGCCTCGGGGTGCCGGCTCACCCGGGAGTGCCAGCGTCCGAGGGCGAAGCCGCGGCCGGGGCCGGCGGGGCGCGGGGCCCGGTCGGTGGCGGCCTGCGGGAAGAGGGCGCCGCCCGGCCGGTCGAGGTTGCCGGTGAGGATGTTGAGGACGTCGACGAGCCAGCTGGCGAGGGTGCCGTGCGGGACGGTGCAGCTACCGATGCGGCCGTAGACGGCGGCGGTGGGGGCGGCGGCGAGTTCCCGGGCGAGGGTGCGGAGGGTGGCGGCGTCGACGTCGCAGGCGGGGGCCACGGCTTCGGGGGTGAGGTCGCGCAGCGCCGCGGCGAGGTCGTCCAGGCCCGTGAGGTGCGACGCGCGCTCCCCCGGGTCGATCAGGCCCTCGTCGAACAGGACGTGCGCCACGGCCGCGAGCAGCAGCGCGTCGGTGCCGGGGCGGACGGCGAGGTGCCGGTCGGCGAGGCGGGCGGTGCGGGTGCGGCGCGGATCGATGACGGTGAGGGTGCCGCCGCGGGCCCTGAGCGCCTTGAGCCGGCCGGGGAAGTCGGGGGCGGTGCACAGACTGCCGTTGGACTCCAGGGGGTTGGCGCCGATCAGCAGCAGGTGGTCGGTGCGGTCGAGGTCGGGTACGGGGATGGCGTTGGCGTCGCCGAAGAGCAGCCCGCTGGAGACGTGCTTGGGCATCTGGTCGACCGTGGAGGCGGTGAACAGGCTCCGGGTGCCGAGCCCGGCGATGAGCACGGGCGGGTAGAGGGCGCCGGCCATGGTGTGGACGTTGGGGTTGCCCAGGACGATGCCGACGGCGTGCGGTCCGTGCCGTTCGACGACGGGCCGTATCCCGGCGGCCACGGCGTCGAACGCCTCCGCCCAGGTGGCCTCGCGCAGCTCGCCGTCGACGCGGACGAGCGGGGTGCGCAGCCGGTCGGGGTCGGAGTCGACGGCTCCGAAGGCGGCGCCCTTGGGGCAGACGAAGCCCTTGCTGAACACGTCGTCGCGGTCGCCGCGGGCGCCGGTGACCCGGCCGTCGTCGATGGTGAGCGTCAGGCCGCAGGTGGCCTCGCACAGGGGGCAGATACGAAGGGCGGTGCGGGACACGGGACCTCCCGGGTGCGGCGGCTGCGGTGACGCGCGGACGGGCCGAGCATACCGACCGGTAGGCATGGAGGGGAGGGGGTTGCCCGGAGGGCTCCCTCGGACAGGGGGACCGCCTCGGACAGGGGGACCGCCTCGGAGAGGGGGACCACTCAGTCCAGCGTCCGGGCCAGATACGCCCGCAGCATCTCGCGCAGTTCGCCGATGACCTTCTCGTCCCCCTCGGGCGCCATCCGGAACGCCAGGTGGACGAGGGCGTCGGCGGTCTCGACGGCGACGAGGAAGGCGCGGCGCAGGTCGTCGTCGGCCGCGCGGCCGAGGTAGCCGGAGAGCAGGTCGGTGAGGCGGTCGGCGACGCGGTGGTTGGGTTCGGCGCGGCGGGTGCCGACGGGTATCTGGTTGCCGAAGTCGACGAGGGAGAAGCCGGGGGCGGTGCGCTTCATGTCGAGGTACTCGTCGAGCACGACGTCCATGGCGTGCCGCCAGCCCCGGTCACCGGTCACCTCGATGCGTTCGGTGACCCGTTCCGTGAAGCGCTCCAGGTTGCGCTGGGCCAGCGCGTCGGCCATCTGGCGCTTGTTGCCGAAGAAGCGGTAGACGGAGCCGATGGGCACGCCGGCGCGCTCCGCGACCGCGCGGGTGCTCAGGTCGTCGTAGCCGGCCTCGTCGAGGAGTTCGGCGCAGGCGTCGAGGATCCTGGCCAGCCGTTCGGCGCTGCGCCGCTGCACCGGCGCTCGGCGGAGCGATGTCGCGTGGGGCACGGGCCTCATCATGCCTGCTCGTCCCCGCCCGCGGAACCTCGCCCTCCGCCATGGCCCCGCCCGTCCGTTCCGCGCGCCGGTTCCGGAGGTTCCGTGCCCATCGGCGCGGCGCTCGGGTCGGGGCTCGGTTCCTGGTCCGACACGGTGATGTCGGCCGTGCTCTCCACGGGTTCGCCGTCCACGGCCCACACCGAGCCGTCGTCGGCGTACAGGCGGGCGGTGACGTGGTGCGTGCCGCGCGGGACGGAGTCGCCGGGGAGGTGGTACTCGGGGGTGCGCAGCAGGGCGACGCGGCGGCCGTTCAGCTCCAGGTGCGCCAGTCCGCGGCCGGCGACCGCGCGCCCGCCGGTGCCGTCCGGGGAGAAGCGGAAGTTGCGCACGGTCAGCCGTACGTCCCAGCCGCCGTCGGTGTCGGGGGTGACCTCGACGCCGACGGCGGGCGCGTCCTCGGCGTCCACCTCGCGGTAGGGGCTCCCCTCCTCGTCCTTCTCGTCCAGGAGTTCACCGGCCGGTGAGGACGGCTTCCCGTCCTGCCCCCGGGCATCACTCGGACCGCAGCCCGCGGATCCGGCCAGGAGTGCGACACAGACCGCGAGCGCGGTGATCAGGCTCCGCGTCCACGACATGCCCGGGAGCGTAGAACACGGGTACGACATCGCGGATCCACCTGAAGTCGGGTTCCGTGTCCTCCGTCGAGAGGAGGAGGACGGAGGGAGGACGGAGATCGCGTCTCCCTCTTGCGGCGCGGAAATCGCAATCCTATGGTGTCACATAGGAATCTGATCGCAAGGGAGCACCGGGCATGAGCGGGGACGCGCGCAAGATCGCCGAGGGGCTGGAACACCTCTCCGGTTTCGGCAACGAGCACAGCTCCGAGGCGGTCCCGGGCGCCCTGCCCGAGGGCCGCAACGCGCCGCAGCGCGCGCCGCTCGGGCTGTACGCGGAGCAGCTGAGCGGTACGGCGTTCACCGAGCCCCGCGCGGAGAACCGCCGCTCCTGGCTGTACCGGATCCGCCCGTCGGCCGCCCACCCGGCGTTCACCCGCACGGGCAACGGGGCGCTGCGCACCGCGCCCTTCACCCAGACCGTGCCCGACCCCAACCGGCTGCGCTGGAACCCGCTGCCGAAGCCGGACGGGGGCACCGACTTCCTGGCCGGACTGTGGACCCTGGGCGGCAACGGCGACGTCACCCAGCGCACCGGCATGGCCGTGCACCTGTACCACGCCACCGCCTCGATGGACCGGGTCTTCAGCGACGCCGACGGTGAGCTGCTGATCGTCCCCGAGCACGGCGGGCTGCTGCTGCGCACGGAGTTCGGACTGCTGCATGTGGAGCCGGGACACATCGCGTTGATTCCTCGTGGGGTGCGGTTCCGTGTGGACCTCCTCGAGGACTCTGCCCGCGGTTATGTGTGCGAGAACTACGGGGCGGCGTTCCGGCTCCCCGACCTCGGCCCGATCGGCGCCAACGGACTGGCCAACGCCCGGGACTTCCGGGCGCCCGTCGCCGCGTACGAGGACGTCGAGGGGCCGGTGGAGGTGGTGAACAAGTTCTGCGGCAACCTGTGGTCGGCCACGTACGACCACTCCCCGCTGGATGTCGTCGCCTGGCACGGCAACCATGTGCCCTACGCCTACGATCTGCGCCGCTTCAATGTGATGGGCACCATCTCGTACGACCATCCGGACCCGTCGATCTTCACGGTGCTGACGTCTCCGAGCGACACCCCGGGGCTGGCCGGGGTGGACTTCGTGGTCTTCGCGCCCCGCTGGCTGGTGGGTGAGGACACCTTCCGGCCGCCGTACTTCCACCGGAACGTGATGAGCGAGTACATGGGCCTGATCGAGGGCGCGTACGACGCGAAGGCGGAGGGCTTCGTGCCGGGCGGGGGCTCGCTGCACAACATGATGTCGGCGCACGGCCCCGACCGGGAGACGTTCGACCGGGCGAGCGCCGCGGAGCTGCGCCCGCAGAAGATCGACGACGGCCTGGCCTTCATGTTCGAGACCCGCTGGCCGGTGTCCCTGACCCCCCAGGCGGCACGGGCGGAACACCTCCAGCAGGGCTACGACGATGTGTGGCAGGGCCTCGAGCGTCACTTCCAGTCGCTTTGATCCGGTTCGCCTCCGGGGTACAGCCGGTACGGCACACGTTGCACTGAAAGCTCTCCGACCGGTACGGATAGCCCGTGACCTCCTTCGCTCCGGATTCGATCGTCCTGAACCGCAAGTTGCCGCTCTGGTATCAGGTGTCGCAGTCGCTGCGCGCCTCGATCCTCGGCCGCTCGCCCCAGGACCCCCTGCGTCTGCCCACCGAGGAACAGCTCGCCGGGCACTACGGGGTGAGCGTGCTGACCATGCGGCAGGCGTTGAAGGAGCTGGAGGACGAGGGGCTGATCACCCGCCACCGCCGGCGCGGCACGTTCATCGAGCCCGGCGCCCGGCGGGGCGCCCCGGTGCGGCTGCTGGGCTCGGTGGACGCGATCGTGGCCCAGCAGTCCGGTATGACGACCGAACTGCTGGAGCACGGTCCGGCGCCGGTGCCGGCGGAGATCGCCGAGTACTTCCCGGACCTGTCCGAGGCTGCCGCGTACCACCGGCTGCGCGGCGACGAGAGGACGGGCGAGCCGACCAACCACGCCCGCAACTGGGTCCGTCCCGAACTGGCCGCCCGCATCGACCCGGCCGACCTGCTGCGGTGGCCGATGACCAAGGTGCTGCGGGATGTCGTCGGCGCGGACATCAGCCGGATCACGGACACGGTGGAGGCGCGGCTCGCGGACCCGGAGACGGCCCGGCTGCTCCAGGTCCCGCTGCTCAGCCCGATCCTGCACTACACGGGCATCACCTACGACACCGACGGCCGCCCCCTGGACGTGGCCGTCATCAACTACCGGGGCGACCGCTTCTCCTTCACGGTGACCCTGGACGCCACCTGATCCGCCACCCCTCACAGGCCGTACGATGCCCTGCGTGACGCACGACGACGCTCCGCTGCTGGCGGACCTCATGCCGTGGTCCGTCGCACCGCCGCGGCTCGGCCGGGGGTGGCCGGCGGCCCCCGACGCGGCGTCCCTGAAGGCCCGTTGGGACGCCCTGGTGAAGGCCGAGGGGCCGGACCGCGAGGCGCTGTTCGGATCGACGCGTTCCCGGACGCCGCACACGGCGGTCGGACAGCTGCCGGGCCAGAGCGGCGGCACGGAGAAGCTGGCCCGCGCGTCGGGTCCGTGTCCCGAGCCGATACGGGTCCTGTACGCCCCGTTCGACGAGCAGTGGCTGATCCCCGACCAGCGGCTGATCGACGTGGCCCGGCCGGAGTTGTGGCGGGTGGCGGACGAGCGGCAGATCTTCGTCGTGGAGACGGGCACGGCCCCGGCCCTCACCGGTCCGCCGCTGCTGGCCACGTCCCTGCCGCCGCTGCTGCGCACCGGCCGCGTCCGTCCGCTGTACCGCCGGCCGGGCGCCGCGGAGCCGAACCTGGCCCCGGGGCTGACCGGCCACCTCGCCGCCCGGCTCGGCCGGGACACCCCGCCGGTGGACGTCCTCGCCTGGACGATGGCGGCGGCACGCGCCACGCCCGCCGGACTCGCGGTGCCACTCACCGGGGACGCCGGTGTGTGGGCGCGGGGCGTCGCGGTGGGCCGCCGGATGCTGTGGCTGTCGCGGCGCGACGGGGAGCGGCCCAAACTCCCCGGCGGGCGCCGCCCGTACGTACGTGCCCCGCTGCCCTCCCGGCCGCTGACCGTGGCCTACGACCGGGACGAGGAGACCCTGCTGCTCGACGAGGGCCGTATCTCCCCGGTGCCGCCCGGGGCCTGGGACTTCGAGGCCGGTGGTGTCCGGGTGCTGGAGCAGTGGTTCACAGCCCGCACGGAGCCGGCCGAGCCGGGCACCCTGGCCGCGATCGGGCCGGCCGGCTGGCCCCAGACCTGGACCTCGGAGCTCCTGGAACTGATCACGGTCCTCGCCCTGCTGGCCGAACTGCGCCCGGAGCAGGGGGCACTGACGGACACCGCCCTCCCCGACCCGGTCACAGCGGCCGAGCTGCGCGCGGCGGGCGTGCTTCCGGTGCCGTCCTCCGCACGCCGCCCCGCCTCGGTGCTGGACGCCCACGAGGAGGGGCCGGAGGGGCAGCTCGCGCTGATCTGAGGGCTCCCCGGCACGGGTCGGCGGCGGGGTGACGGACCTGTTCGGCGACGTGCCCGTGCCCGACGGGGCGGCCTTGCCGGTGGCGCATCCCGTCGCGGGGGCACTGGGATGGTGCGCGGTGCTGCCCATGCCCCTGGCTGTACGGGGGCGGGAAGGGGTGAGGCCCCGAGGCGGATGTCAGGTCCCTGCCAGGATGGAGTCGACCGGTGTGCCCCCGGAGCACTGCCGGGTGGGAACGGGGGCGCCGGCATGGGGAGGTGCCGGTGTCGGGTCGGGCGCCGGAGGGCCGCCGCGTGCCGTGGGGATGACGGTCAGGGGCGGGGGCGCTGCGCCGGGACGGAGGTGGACCGTCCGGGCGCTGGCGCTACCGGTTGCCGAACAGGGAGCGGCGCAGCCGACGCAGCGGGGCGAAGAGCGAGACGCGGCTCGCCCGGGCCCGCGCGCTCCTGGCGCCGCGGTCGTGCGCGGTGTCACGCGCGATGAGCTCGCGCATCAGCGACGTCGCCTCGGCCGTCTCCCGCTGTGGGACCGCGGGGCCCCCGAGAACCGAGAGATGGCGGTCGAGGCGCGAACTGGTCGCGCTGCTACCGCAAGTGATCGCAGGGACCCTGGCCCTGCTGCGCACTGTTATCTGTTCCATGTCACTCCCCACCCGTACGAGTCCACCCGGCCCGGGCAGGGTAACCCTATCGCCCCGTCCGGGCACTCGTGTATCGAGGTCACAGGATTCACCTTCCCCATAAGGGGGTTGACGAACACTCGTCGATTACTCTCCGAATCCGACCGTTTTCAGGGCGAGTTGGACGATGGGTTGTGAGGTGGGCCGCGGCGACCCGCCATCGGGTTCGACGGTCACGGCGAGTGACGTCGCGGCGGTGTCGAGGCCGGAGGCGATCAGGGGCGTGTCGCCCTCGAACAGCCCCAGGGAACGCGGTCGTGCGTCCGGACCCATGAGCCAGAGCTGGCGCACACGTCCGTTCGGGGGGTCGCCGTATCCGCCGAGGGTGACGACCGCGCTGCGGGTCGATGCGGAGGCGATCACTCCGATCGTGCGGCCCCCCGCGTCCCGGCCGCTGCTCGCGCGGGCGTCCGGGGCGGCGAGAACGTGGGCGATCTCACGTGACCGGTCGCGTTCGGCGGTGAGCCGGTCCTGGGTCCGGTCCGCCTGGACGGCGAAGAGCGCGGCGACGACGAGCGCCGCGGCGGCGGCGGCCGTCGCGAACGGCACGAACAGCGGCGTACGGCGCCGCTCGCGAAGGCGCGGCGGGGGCGCGGCGCCCCAGACGTGCGGCGGGAGTTGCGTGGCACGCGCGCGTGCCGGATCCCGGGGCGCGGGTTCCTGCGGGGTGGTCCGTACGGCGGCCAGGACCCGGTCCCGCAGCGCGGCGGGCGCGGGCGCGGCCGTGGACCAGGCGAGGCGGACGGCGTCCTCGGCCAGGTCCCGCACCTCGGCGGTACAGCGGGCGCAGGACCTCAGGTGCTTCTCGAAGCGGACGCGTTCGGCGGGTTCCAGGGCGTCGAGGGCGTAGGGGGCGGCGAGGGAGTGCGGGTCCCCGCGGCGCGACAGTCGGTCGAACAGGCTCATGCCGCGCCTCCCAGGCAGTCGCGCAGGCGGGTCAGTCCGTCGCGCATACGGGTCTTGACCGTGCCCAGCGGCAGCGACAGCCGCTCCGCCACCTCGCGGTAGGTGTAGCCGTCGTAGTAGGCGAGGGTGACCGACTGCCTCTGGAGCGCGGTGAGGCGGTCCAGGCAGCGGCGCACCCACTCGCGTTCGAGTCCGGCCTCGACCTCCTCGGCGACCTGGTCGAAGGCGGGGCCGGGGCCGCGCCGGGCCTCGCGCTGCTCGCGTTCGCCGGCCGCGCGGGCGCTGCGCACCCGGTCGACGGCGCGGCGGTGGGCGAGGGTGAGGACCCAGGACAGCGCGCTGCCCCGGCCGGGGTCGAACCGCGCGGCGGAGCGCCAGAGTTCGAGCAGCACCTCCTGGGCCACCTCCTCGGACTGGGCGGGATCGCGCACCACGCGCCGCACCAGCCCGTACACCGGCCCGGAGACCAGTCCGTACAGGTCCTCGAACGCCTTCTGGTCACCTCCGGCCACAAGCATCAGCAGCTCGTCCGCCTCCAACGCGCATCCCCCTCTCCAAGCCCTTGCGGGCCGCCCGGTCACACGAGGCATGCGCGGCGAGCGAGCCTCCGGACGGTAAGTACGGATCAACGGACCGAAAACGCGGGTCGGCAGCGAGAAATGCTACGGGCGTACGGGTCCGGCGGGAGGGGTCCGGAAGAATTTCCGAACTCCACCAATCCGGCCCGCCGTTCGCTCCGAAAACCAGTGCGTCAAGGCAAGTCGGCACTGAGGACGGACGGCATGACAACTGACTCCAGGACCGGTGCGGGGCGCGGGAGTCTCGCGACCCTGATCTGCGGGGCGCTGGCCGCCGGGGGGCTCGCGGCCGCCGGCGTGACCGCGCTGGAACCCGAGGCGGCCTCCGCCTCCAGCCACCGGGAGGCCCCGCTGGTCTCGGGCACCCCGCAGTACGACAACACGGACCTGTACGCGTTCGTCAGTCCCGACAAGCCGGACACGACGACGATCATCGCGAACTGGATCCCCTTCGAGGAGCCGGCCGGCGGACCGAACTTCTTCACGTTCGCCGAGGACGCGCAGTACGACATCCACATCGACAACAACGGGGACGCGCAGGGCGAGCTGCTGTTCCGCTACACCTTCAGGACGCACACGAAGAACGACAAGACGTTCCTCTACAACACCGGCCCGGTCACCAGTCTGGACGACCAGGATCTCAACATCACGCAGACCTACGACATCGAGCTGCTGAAGCTGAAGGACCAGCACGCGGTGTCCCGTACGAAGATCGCGGACGACGTCCCGGTGGCGCCGTCGAACGTCGGCAAGGCGTCCATGCCGGACTACGACACCCTGCGCGAGCAGGCGGTGCACGAACTCGCGGGCGGGGCGACGACGTTCGCCGGGCAGGCCGACGACCCGTTCTTCCTGGACCTGCGGGTCTTCGACCTGCTGTACGGCGGGAACCTCTCCGAGGTCGGCAACGACACGCTCAAGGGCTACAACGTCAACTCGCTCGCCCTCCAGGTCCCGACCGACATGATCACCGAGTCGGCGGACCAGCCGGTCGTGGGCATCTGGTCGACGACACAGCGCGAGAACGCCGAGGGGCACTTCGTGCAGGTGTCGCGGCTGGGCAACCCGTTGGTGAACGAGGTCGTCAACCCGCTGAAGGACAAGGACACGTTCAACGCGTCCGCGCCGTGGGACGACGCGCAGTTCCTGAAGAACGTCACCGAACCGGAGCTGCCGAAGCTCATCGAGGCGATCTACAAGATCCCGGCCCCCGACGAGCCGCGCAACGACCTGGTCGACGTGTTCCTGAAGGGCGTCGAGGGGCTCAACCAGCCGCCGCACGTGACGCCGTCGGAGATGCTGCGCCTGAACACGTCCGTCGAGCCGGCCGCCGAACCGAAGCGGCTGGGCGTCCTCGACGGGGACAACGCCGGCTTCCCGAACGGGCGGCGGCTGACGGACGACGTGATCGACGCCGCGCTCCAGGTCGTCGAGGGGGAACTGGTCGGGGCGGAGAACGACCTGGGTGACGCGGTCGACGCCAACGACAAGGAGTTCGGGGCGGCCTTCCCGTATCTGGCGAACCCGACGGAGGGTTCGCGCGGCCCGCTCGCCGAGGGCGTGGACGGCGGCAACGACGTACGCAACCAGCTCGGTGACGCGCTGCGGCCGGCGGGTGCGGAGGGGTCCGACAACACGACCCTGATCGCCGCGTCCGCGGGTGCGGGCGCCGGGGGGCTGCTGCTGATCGGCGCGGCGCTGGCGTGGTGGCGCCGGATGCGCGGCCGGGCGTACTGACTCCGACCCACCCCGACCGGCGCGGCCCGTCCCCACGGCACGGGCCGCGCCGCCGAACACCGAGGAGAGAGCATGGCTCCGCGCACGAACGACAGCACCGGCGACGACGAACGGGCGACCGCCCCGCCGGCATCCGGCCACGAGGAAACACCGGACGCCCCACGCCCGCCCACCGGGGACGGGCCACCGGCCGGAGCACCGGAAGAGGGGCACGCGCCGGAGCCACGCCAAGAACGGCCGAACGCGCACGGAGCGGCGACGAAGCACGAGCCAAAGGCCGCCCGCGACACGGAGACCACCGGCCGTACGCAGACGGAGAACGAACCGGAGACCGGCCGCCACGCGGAGCCGGAACGCGAACCGGAAACCGGGCACGGGACGGAAACCGGGCGCGGGACGGGCGCCGCCGACCGCGTGCCGGGCGAGGACGACCGCGTGCCGGGCGAGGACGAGGCGAAGGCCGCCCGTCACACGCGGGCGGAGCACGCGCCGGGCGTCGGCCACCGTCCGAAGGTGGAACACGGGCCGGGGCCGGGGCCCGGCCACCGGGTGCCGGGCGGGGATCCGGCAGCCTCCGCCGATGAGGGTCGTGCGGGACCGCGGTTCGCCGCTGCCGCCCGGCGTGGGCGGGGGCTGCACGTCGCCTCGTGTGCCGTCCTGCTGGCCGTCGCGATCACCGCCGGGAGCGTCGCGGTGGGAGGCGGGCGGGACGAGGGGCGGGCCGGGGCGGCCGATGTCGCGCCGGCGGCCGTCGCCGGAGTGCTCGGCGGGGGTGATCTCGGGGCCGGGATCCGGTCGTTGCAGGGGCATCTGCGGGCGCAGCCCCGGGACTTCGGCGGTTGGGCCACCCTCGGGACCGCCTATGTCGAGCAGGCGCGGACCCAGGGGGACCCCTCCCGGTATCCGCAGGCCGAGCGGGCGCTCGAGCGTTCCCTCGCGCTCGCACCCGGCAACGAGCAGGCCCTCGCCGGACAGGCCGCCCTCGCCGCCGCGCGGCACGACTTCACCGGCGCCCTGAAGTACGCCGACCGGGCCCTGAAGCAGAACCCCTACAGCGAACGCGCCCTGTGCTCCCGTATCGACGCGCTGGTCGAGCTCGGCCGGTACGAGGAGGCCGCCGGCGCCGCCGCCACCGCCGACCGCAGGCGGCCCGGGGTGCCCGTGTTCACGCGGTACGCGTACGTACGGGAGCTGCGCGGCGACGTGCGCACCGCGCGGGAGGTGCTGCGACGGGCCCTCGACAGCGCGTCCTCGCCCGCCGACGTGGCGTACGTCGCGACCGCGCTGGGCCGGCTCGCCTGGAACCAGGGCGAGTACGAGACGGCCCTCACGCACTACGCGCGGGCGCTCGCCGCCGACGACGGCTATCTCCCCGCCCTGGAGGGCCGGGCCCGCGCGCAGGCCGCGAGCGGTGACCGCGCGGGCGCCGTCGAGACACTGGAGCAGGTCGTCGGCCGCTCCCCGCTGCCCGGCCCGCTGGTCGCGCTCGGCGAGCTGTACGAGGACCGGGGCGCCGACGGCGACCGCGCGAAGGCACACGACCAGTACGCCCTCGTCGACGCCTGGACCGCGCTGGCCCGGGCCGGCGGGGTCGATGCCGACCTCGACACCGCGCTCGCCGCCGCCGATCACGGGGACGCAGGTGAGGCGCTGCGCGCGGCCCGCGCGGAGTGGGACCGGCGGCACAGTGTGCACACCGCGGACGCCCTCGCCTGGGCGCTGCACGTCAACGGCCGCGACGAGGAGGCCCTTCCGTACGCCCGCCGCGCCACGGCCACCGGCTACCGCGACGCCGCCTTCCTCTACCACCGGGGCATGATCGAGAAGGCCACCGGGCACGATCGCGCCGCCCGCGGCTCCCTCACCGCCGCACTGGAACTGAACCCCGGCTTCTCCCCGCTCGGCGCCCGTGCGGCCCGCACCGCGCTGAAGGAACTGGAGGCGGCACGTTGAACCTCCGCCGCGTCGCCGCCGGTGCCGCCGTCCTCACCGCCGCCTGCGCGCTCGCGCTGGTCCCGGCCGGCACGGCGAGCGCGCACCCGCTCGGCAACTTCACCGTCAACCGCTACGACGGACTGGTGGCCGCACCCGGTGAACTGCGCGTCCACCATGTCGAGGACCTCGCCGAGATCCCGGCCACCCAGGCCGGGCCGGACATCGAACGGCTGGGCAGGGACGTCTGGGCCCGGCAGCGCTGTGCCACGGCCGCGCGGGACAGCGAGGTGCGCCTCGACGGGCGGGCGGTCCCGCTCACCGTACGCACCGCTCACGCGCGCGTGCGGCCCGGTCAGGCGGGGCTCGACACCCTGCGCGTGGAGTGCCGGCTGACCGCGCCCCTCCCCGAGGGCGAAACGGTCGGCCTCCACTTCCGCGCGGCGGGCGTGTCGTCCGGGCCTGGCTGGCGGGAGATCACCGCGCGGGGCGACCGTACGACCCTCACCGCCTCGGACGTACCGAAGTCCTCCCTGTCCGGCGAACTGACCCGGTATCCGGAGAAGCTGCTCTCGTCCCCGGCCGACACCAGGACCGCGGCCCTGCGCGTCCGCCCGGGCGGCCCGGCGCTGGCGGAGGCCGAGGAGGAGGCCGACGCGCCCGCCTCCGCCGTACTCCCGCGCGGCGCCGACCGCTGGACCCGCGCCCTCGACGACCTCGTCGCCCGGCGCGACCTGACCGCGGGTTTCGCCGCGCTCGCGCTGCTGATCGCCGTCGGGCTCGGCGCGACGCACGCGCTCGCCCCCGGTCACGGCAAGACGCTCATGGCCGCGACGGCGGCGGCGCGCGGGGGCAGGGCCCGGCTGCGGGACGTCCTGCCCATGGCCGCCTCGGTCACCGTCACCCACACGCTCGGCGTGGTCGCCCTGGGCCTGCTGGTCACGGCCGGTTCGGCCGCCGCGCCCTCGGTGATCGCCTGGCTGGGCATCGCGAGCGGCGCCCTCGTCACCCTGGCCGGCGCGAGCCTCGTACGCCGGGCCCTGCGCCACCGGAACCACACGCACCACCATGAGCACCCGCACCCGCACGAGCACACGCACACGGGCCACACCCACACACACGGCGGTCACACCCACACCCATCCCACCGCCCCCACCCTGCGCGGCACGATCCTGCTCGGTTTCGCCGGCGGGCTGGTGCCCAGTCCGTCCGCCGTCGTCGTGCTGGTCGGCGCCGCCGCGCTCGGCCAGGCCTGGTTCGGGCTGCTGCTCGTCGTCGCGTACGGAGCCGGGCTGGCCCTGACGCTCACCGCGGCCGGGTACACGGTCGTGAAGGCGGGCAGCGGTGTGACCAGGCTGCTGGCCAGGCGCCCCCGCTGGACGACGGCCCCGTGGGCGACGCTCGTGCGCCGGAGTGCGCCCCTGGGATCGGCGTTCGTCGTCGTGGCCCTGGGTGCCGGATTGGTGTTCAGGGGGGCGGCATCCGCACTCGGCTGAGCTACTTTCATCGAGAAAGGGAGAGTTCGCCCGGATGCGAAGGGGGGGCACCGTGTCCGAAGAACCGGGCGGTGAGCGGGTGGTCGCGGGCCGGTACCGGCTGCTGTCACCGCTGGGCGAGGGCGGCATGGGCACCGTGTGGCGGGCCCGCGACGAGCTGCTGCACCGCGAGGTCGCCGTCAAGGAGGTGCGCGCTCCGGCCGGACTGCCGGCGTCCGACGTGGAGCGGATGTACGCACGGCTGGAGCGGGAGGCGTGGGCGGCGGCCCGGATCGCCGACCGCAACGTGGTGACGGTGTACGACGTGGCCACCGAGGACGGACGGCCGTGGATCGTCATGGAGCTGGTGCGCGGTCTGTCGCTGGCCGAGGTGCTGGACGCGGAGGGACCGCTGTCTCCGCAGCGGGCCGCGCACATCGGCGCGGAGGTGCTCGCCGCGCTGCGGGCCGCGCACGGGGCGGGGGTGCTGCACCGGGACGTGAAGCCGGCCAACGTGCTGATCGCGAACGACGGGCGGATCGTGCTGACCGACTTCGGGATCGCCATGGTCGAGGGCAGTTCCGCGCTGACCATGACCGGGGAGGTGGTCGGTTCGCCCGAGTTCCTCGCGCCGGAGCGGGCGCTGGGGCGCACGCCGGGGCCCGAGTCGGACCTGTGGTCGCTCGGTGTGCTGCTGTACGCGGCGGTCGAGGGCCACTCGCCCTTCCGCCAGGACACCCCGCTCAGCACGCTGCGGGCGATCGTCGACGAGGAGTTGCCGCCGCCGCGCCGGGCGGGTCCGCTCGCCCCGGTCGTCGAGGGGCTGTTGCGGAAGGATCCGGCCGAGCGGCTGTCGGCGGAGCGGGCGCAGCAGGATCTGCGGCTCGTCGGGGCGGGGGGCGCTCCCCGCGCGGACACGGCGCGTTCGGTGCCGTACACCCCGACGGTGGCCGCGCTGCCGCAGCCGCACCCGGGGGCGCACTCGCCCACTCCCCCGACGCCGGTCGCGGGAGCACCGGCGGCGACCACCGCTGTCACCCGGCCCGGACGTGACCGGCGTGCCGCGGTCGCCCTGGTGGCGGGTGTGGTGGTCCTGGCCCTGGCGCTGGCCGGGCTGGCGTACGCGCTGCTGGACCGCGGGGACGGCGAACCCGACGCCAAGGGCACCGGGGGTCAGGCGAGTTCGCCCGCACGCACCGGCGACGACGAGGACGACGGCGGCGGGACGCCGACGACGGACGATCCGACGCCGTCCCCCACCGCGAGCGAAGAGGAGGAGAAGGAGAAGTCCACTCCCCCGCCGCAGACGGTGTCGGTGACGGTGACCGGCGCGCACACGGAGTACTCCGGAAGCTGTCCGCCGGCGCACGAGGGGGCGCCCGCGTTCACGGCGACGTTCACGGTGGGGCGGTTGCCGGCCGAGGTCTCCTACCGCTGGGTGGCCGAGGACGGCTCGGTGGACGATCCGGGCTGGCGGAAGCTGTCGTTCCCCGAGGGGGACGGGCGTACGAAGCAGGACACGGTGGTCGTGACGACGTACTCGGAGACCGGGACGTATCAGAGCGAGATCGGTGTGGAGGTCCAAAAGCCGGTGCGGACGACCTCCGAGACGGTGCCGTTCTCGGTGACGTGCGAGCCGGAGACCCCGACGGACGGGGCCTCCGCTTCTCCTTCCGGTTCGGACGACGAGCACTGACTGGTACTGACGCGGGTTCTGACTGGTACTGACGCGGGTTCTGACGGGTGCTGACGGACGCCGACGGGTCAGGCCGCGGCGTCGAGCACCGGCAGATAGCCGCCGGACTGCCCGGCGGCCGTCGGGTGGTACGAGTTGCCGATGTTGAACCAGTCCACGCTGTGCAGCCAGGAGCTGCCGGAGCAGATCTCGTGGCCGGTGAAGGTGGGGCGTACGTCGCCGAAGGTGAAGCCGTGGGCGCCGGCGCGCTGGGCGATGGCGTTGTCGAGGTGATCGGCGGCGTCGTTGATCGCCTTCCGCTTGGTCTCGGAGAGACCGATGCAGGAGGTGCCGAGCTTGTAGAACCGGGGGTAGCCGAGCACCACGACCTCGGCGTTGGGGGCGCGGTCGCGGATCGCCGAGTAGACGCTGTCGAGCTTGCCGGGCAGCGTCGAGTCGACGTACGCCTTCGCGGTGGCGATCCGCGAGAGGCAGGAGCTGTCGGACTGGAGCACACAGGTCGTCATGACGTCGGCGAACCCTGCGTCGTTGCCGCCGACGCTGATCGAGACCAGGCCGGTCGAAGTGGAGAGCGGGCCGAGCTGCCCGGAGAGAACATCACCCGTTCGGGCGCCCGAGCAGGCCGTGAAGTCGAAGGACGAGGGGGAGTTGGCGGCCGCCCAGAGGTAGGGGTGGGCCTTCGTGCTGCGCTTGCAGTCGCCGCTGGAGGAGATGTAGCTGCCGGCTCCGACGCCGGAGGCGTAGGAGTCGCCGAGCGCCACATAGCCGTCCGCCGCGGCCTGTTGGGACGCCTGGGCCGTCGTGGCCCCGGTGAGGGCGGTGGTGGCGGCGAGGAGAAGTGAGCCCACGAAGAGGGCAAGTCGGGAACGTCTCATGGAACCTCCCTTTAGCAGGATCTCTGCCGCAACCGTGGTACCAACTACGCGTGTTGACCGGAAGTGTCCATGCCAAGACTGTTACTGTTCGATCCTGGACCAAAACCGGCCGTAGGGACTTTTACGCCCTTGACGGCCCCTACGGGGTGCGCCAGATTGAAGCCCGGCATCCGACGCTTCAGGGGGCAAAGTCGGCCATGCGGAAACACACATCACGGCAAGAGACTTACGTAACGGCCAAACCGACGAAAACGTGATCGGCCCTTCCAGGTCTTGCCATTCGGGTTCAATCGTCAATACCGTCATACATCTCACCCGCATCGGTCCGTCAGTACGCGGCTCCAGGGGAGGGCTCAGGACCGCGACGAACCGGCGCGGGGCGCGGTAGGGGGGTGCCGTGCTCGGTGACCGCATCGGTGACCGAGCCGTGCCGCGCGGTCGGCTGCCGTTTTCGCGGCCGGCCAGTTTTGCCAGCTCACCCGGCGTGCGTGTCAGCACCATCGGCGTGCCCGTGGGGTGAGGACCCCCCTTTCGAACCGGACGAACAGCCGGGCCGCCCGAGGGGCGGGCGGTCCACCGGACGAGAGGGACCAGACTCATGAGTTCCGTTCTGCAGCCGGCGACCGAGGATCAGGATCCGCCGACCGCCCGCACCTACCGGCCCGTCTCCTCTCACCTGGCCATCGCGCCGCCGGTGAGCGTGGTGATACCGGCCATGAACGAGGCGGAGAACCTGCCGTACGTCTTCAAGACGCTTCCCGACTGGATCCACGAAGTGGTCCTGGTCGACGGCAACTCCACCGACGACACCGTCGAGGTGGCCCGCGAGCTGTGGCCCGCCGTCAAGGTCGTCGGACAGCGCGGCAAGGGCAAGGGGGACGCGCTGCGCTCCGGGTTCGACGCCTGCACCGGCGACATCATCGTGATGGTCGACGCGGACGGCTCGGCCGACGGCAACGAGATCGTCAGCTACGTCTCCGCGCTGGTCTCCGGCGCGGACTTCGCCAAGGGGTCCCGCTTCGCCAACGGCGGCGGCACCGACGACATGACGTTCATCCGCATGCTGGGCAACCGGGTGCTGTGCGCCGTCGTCAACCGCAAGTTCGGCGCGCGGTACACCGACCTCTGCTACGGCTACAACGCCTTCTGGCGGCACTGCCTGGACAAGATCGACCTCGACTGCACCGGCTTCGAGGTCGAGACCCTGATGAACATCCGGGTCGTCAAGGCCGGCCTCAAGGTGCAGGAGATACCCAGCCACGAGTACCTGCGCATCCACGGCACGAGCAATCTGCGGGCCGTGCGCGACGGGTTCCGCGTGCTCGGAGTGATCCTCGGGGAGCGTTCCAACCGGCGTGCGCTGCGCCGGCGCCCGCGCCCCTCACCGCTGCTCGACACGGTCCGGGGGAAGGTGTCTTGAGCGATCCCGGCGCCCCGGGCGTCTCGGTCGTGATCTGCGCCTACACCGAGGACCGCTGGGAGGACGTCCTCGCGGCGGTCGCCTCGGTACGGGCGCAGTCACGGCCGGCCCTGGAGACCCTGCTGGTCGTCGACCACAACCGGGATCTCCTGGACCGCCTGGGCAAGGAGTACAAGGAGACCGACGACGTGCGGGTGCTCGCCAACGCGGGCCCCCGCGGCCTGTCCGCCGGCCGCAACACCGGAATCGCCGCCTCGCGCGGCGACGTCGTCGCCTTCCTCGACGACGACGCGGTGGCCGAGCGCGACTGGCTGAAGCACTTCGCCGAGGCGTACGACGACCCGCGCGTGATGGCGGTCGGCGGGCGCACCGAGCCCGTCTGGGCGTCGGGCCGGCGCCCCGACTGGTTCCCCGAGGAGTTCGACTGGGTGGTGGGCTGCACCTACCGGGGCCTGCCGCGCGGGCGGGTACGGGTGCGCAACGTGCTCGGCGGCAACGCCTCGTTCCGGCGCGAGGCCTTCGACGCGGCGGGCGGCTTCGCCACCGGTATCGGACGCGACGGGAACAAGCGCCCGCTGGGCGGCGAGGAGACGGAGCTGTGCATCCGCCTCAGCCGCGCCCGCCCCGACGCGGTCCTGCTGATCGACGACCGCGCGGTGATCCACCACCGGGTGCCCGAAGTACGGGAGCACTTCCGCTACTTCCGTACGCGGACGTACGCCGAGGGGCTGTCCAAGGCGCTGGTGGCGCGCAGCGTGGGGGCGGAGAAGGGGCTTGAGTCCGAACGCCGTTACACCACGCGCGTACTGCCGGCCGGGGTGGTGCGGGGGCTGCGCGACGCCCTGCTGGCCCGGCCGGGCGGCGCGGGGCGCGCGGGGGCGATCGTGGCCGGGGTGCTCACGGCGGCGGGCGGCTACGTGGTGGGGAGCGTACGGGCCCGGCGGGGCGGGGTCACGTTCTCCGTGGTGGGGATCGGGGAGGGCGGCGGCCGTGACTGACGTACGCGTGCCGATCCTCATGTACCACGCGGTCGCCACCGACCCCAACGAGGCGACCCGCACCCTGTCCGTGACCCCGGAGGCGTTCGCCGAGCAGATGGCGGTGCTCGCGGACCGGGGCCTCGCCCCCGTCACCACGGCCGAACTGGCCGCGCACTGGCGCTCGGGCCGCCCGCTGCCCGCGCGGCCGGTCCTCGTCACCTTCGACGACGGCTACGAGGGCGTGCACCGGCACGCGCTGCCCGTGCTCGCCGAGCACGGCTTCCCGGCCACCCTCTTCGTCTCCACCGGCTGGCTGAGGGGCCCGTACGACACCGGCGGCGGCCTGGACACCATGCTCGACTGGGACCAGGTGCGCGAACTGGCCGCCGCGGGCGTCGAGATCGGCGGGCACAGCCACAGCCATCCGCAGCTCGACCGGCTCGACGAGGACCGGCTGCGCTCCGAGCTGATCCTGTGCAAGGAGATCGTCTCCGACCAGCTCGGCTCCGTACCCGCCTCGTTCGCGTATCCCTACGGCTACTCCAGCCGCCGGGTGCGCCGGGCGGTGCGGGAGACGGGGTACGCCCAGGCGCTCGCCGTCGGCAACGGCCTCGCCCGCCGCGCCCAGGGGCCGTACGCCCTGCGGCGGGTGACGGTGCGCAGGTCCACGTCCGCCGCCGAGTTCGAACGGCTGGTGGAGGGGCGGGCCGTCGCGCGCGCCTTCGCCCGGGACCGCGCGCTGACCAAGGGGTACGCGGTGGTGCGCCGGGCCCGGCAGGCACCGGGGCTGATCCGTCGGCCGCCGGACTGAAGCGTGGGCGGCCGGCCGTGCGCGCCCCGGAAACCGGGTGCGCACGACGCCCGGGTGACCGATCATGGCGGCATGTCCGCGCAACCGCACGACGCACTGCCGATCCGGCTCAACGTCGACGACAGCGACTCCCCGTCCGATGTCGTCGACGCGCTGTTCCTCGGCCGCTTCGCGACGGGCGAGCAGCCGTACTCGCACGCCGTCAACATCGACCGCGTACGCTCCGGCGCGACCCTGCTGCCCGCGCACGCGCGGGTGCTGCGGATCGCCAGGGACGACGACCGCAGCGCCACCCTGGCCGAGGGCGAGGGCTGGACGCTGCTGGTCTCCCGCTGGAACCGGGGCGCCGACGTCACGGTCACCGCGACCAGCACCGAACTCGCCGCGAAGATCCTGGACGAGGCCACCGACGGCGCGGCGGACGAACCCGAACCGCAGCCGGAGAACGTCACCATGGGCTTCTGGTACGTCTCCCCCAGACGCGGCCCGCACCGCACCACCCGGCAGATCTCCGCGGGCACCTGGGAGGAGATCCGGCCCAACTACACGGCGCCGGTGGCGGACGCGATGGACCGCCTGATGAAGACCACCCCCGAGGACATCTCGGGCCGGCTGCTCCTGCTGCACGGCCCGCCGGGCACCGGCAAGACCTCCGCGCTGCGCACGCTGGCCCGGTCCTGGCGGGACTGGTGCCAGGTGGACTGCGTGCTGGACCCGGAGCGGCTCTTCTCCGACGTCGGCTATCTGATGGACATCGCGATCGGCGAGGAGGACGCGGCCGGCAAGGACCGCTGGCGACTGCTGCTCCTGGAGGACTGCGACGAACTGATCCGGGGCGAGGCCAAGCACACCGCCGGGCAGGCGCTGTCCCGGCTGCTGAACCTGACGGACGGTCTGCTCGGCCAGGGCCGCAACGTCCTGGTCGGGGTCACTACCAACGAGGACCTGGAACGCCTCCACCCGGCCGTGGTCCGCCCCGGCCGCTGCCTGGCCCGCATCGAGGTGGGCCGGCTCACCCGCACGGAGGCGGTGACCTGGCTGGGCACCGAGAAGGGCATCACCCGCGAGGGCGCAACCCTGGCCGAACTGTACGCCCTGCGCCGCGGCACCTCCCCGACATCCCTCCCGGAACCACGGGGCGACGCGGACGCGGGCCTGTACCTGTAGCCACTTCGATGGCCGTAGACCTTGTCCGCCGGAACATCGGGGTCGCAGTACGAGGATTGGCACGGGGCAAGCAACACAGCCAACGCTCACCCACGCCCCCTAGGGGCGCGGGGAACTGCGCGACCAGCCACGACGAACCCGCAGCCGAAAACGAACCCCCGCCGCGACGGCGCTCACGCCCCGTAAGCCGCACGCAGTGCGTCCCGCACGGCAGCCAGTGCCTCCTCCTCACCCAACCCCAGCCGCCGCGCCCGCGAGGCGAATTCCTGCGCGGCGGACGCCAGCTCCCGCTCCGCCGCCTCCCCCGCGGCAGCGATCAGCGTCCCGTTCCGCCCCCGCGTCTCGATCACCCCGTCCGCCTCCAGCGCCCGGTACGCCTTGGCCACCGTGTTCGCGGCGAGCCCGAGCGTCTCGGCCAGCCCCCGCACCGTCGGCAGCCTGTACCCCACGGGCAGCGCTCCCGACCGTGCCTGCTCGGAGATCTGCGCCCGTACCTGCTCGTACGGGGGCGCGCCGTCGTCGATCCGGATCTTCAAGGTCACGGCCCGATTGTCCCGCACCCCGGCGGAAAATAGGAGGCACCCCGGACGCGGCCCCCGTAGCGTGCGCCTCCATGACAGTGTCCGTCCGCGATCTCCGCCCCGACGCCCGCGCCGACCTGGAGGGCTTCGCCCGCGTCCGGCACGCCGCGTTGCCGTTCATCCTGGTCACCCCGGAGTCCCTGGCCCACGACCTCACCCGTCTCCACCCCGACGCCCACTACCGTCCGCTCGTCGCCGTGGCCGACGGCGAGGTGATCGGCACGGCGCAGGTGCACCTGACCCACGAGAGCTCCGAGCCCGGCCAGGGCAACATCAACGTGTACGTGCACCCCGGGCACACCCGCCGGGGCGCCGGGACGCTGCTGGTGCGCGCCGCCGAGGAGCACCTGGCCGCGCACGGGGCGACCCGGCTGTTCGCCTGGGTGGTGGACGAACCGGGCAACCGCGCCTTCGCCGAAGCGCACGGCTACCGGGCGAGCCGCGCCGCCCACTTCCTCCGCCTGGACCTGGCGAACGGCACCCTGCCCCCGCTCCAGGACCCGCCGCCGGGCGTGGAGCTGCGGCCGGCCTCGGACTTCGCCGCCGATCCGCGCCCGTTGTTCGAGCTGGACGCGGAGACGACGGCGGACGAGCCGAGCGACGTGGACACCGAGTTCACGGACTACGGGGCCTGGCTGGAGGAGACCTGGCGGCACCCGATGTTCAGCCCAGGGCTGACCACGGTGGCGCTGGTCGACGGCCGTCCCGCCGCGTTCTCCGCCGCCCGCACGGACGGCGGCACCCGGTACGGCACGGTCATGACCGGCACCGCCCGCGCCCACCGCGGCCGGGGCCTGGCCAAGCTCGCCAAGAACGACTCCCTGCATCGTGCCCGCGCGGCCGGGTACACGGAGGCGTTCACGGGCAACGACACCGGGAACGGGCCGATGATCGCGATCAACAAGTGGTTCGGGTACGAGATCTGCGGGACGGAGGTGCGGTATGTCCGCGCACTCGGCTGACGGGCCGACGCTGGTGGAGGTGGTCCTGGTCAAGGCGGGACGGATGAAGATCCGCTACCCGGCCGAACTGCTCGCCGACGACGGCACCCGCGCCACCGTGCGCGCCCCCTGGGCGGGTGGCGGCGTGCGCGACTTCGGCTTCGTCCGCTTCGAGCCCGGTGACGTCTTCACGGAGCACTACTGGCGCGACCGGTGGTACTCGGTGAAGGAGGTCCGCGCCGCCGACGGCACCCTCAAGGGCCACTACTGCGACATCGCCCGGCCGGCCGAGCTCTCCGGCGGCCGGCTGGTCGTCGAGGATCTCGACCTGGACCTGTGGGTCTCCGCGGACGGCACGGACGTACGGCGGCTGGACGAGGACGAATTCGCGGCGAGCGGTCTGCTCGCCACGGATCCCGAGGCGGCGGCCGCCGCGGTGGCCGCCCTCGACGAGCTGGACGCCCGGGCCCGCGAGGGCGGGTTCGGCGCGCTGCTCGTCTGAGGGCACCGGGTCAGTCCGGGACCGCGACCACCGCGTACCGCTCGTCGTCCACGTCCCGGCCCCACAGCGCCGTGTCCTCGGACAGCCGCTCCACGTCCACCCGCCCGCCGAGCGGGGCCAGGAGGGCGGTGAGCCGGCCGGCGGGTATGCCGACCGGACTCACCGTCCCCCACACCCCCTCGACCAGCACCAGCCGTCCTCCGGGGCGCAGCAGGTCCCGCCAGTGCCGCAGCGCCCGGCCGGGTTCGGGCAGCGTCCACAGCACATGCCGGACCAGGACGGCGTCGTAGCGCTCCTCACCGACCGGTGGTGCCGTCGCGTCGCCGACGAGGAACACGGCGTCACGCCCGGCGAGCTTCCGCCGGGCGAGCGCCACCATCGCCGGGGACCGGTCGACGCCGGTCACCCGGTGTCCCCGCTCGGCCGCGAGGAGGGACAGGCTGCCGGTGCCGCAGCCGAGGTCGAGGACGTCGCCGGGCCGCCCCGGCAGCCAGGCCCGCAGCCGCGCCGCCCAGGCGGCGCGCACCCGCGGGTCGCGCAGCCCGTGGTCCGGCTCCTCGTCGAACGCGGCGGCCTCCGCGTCCCAGTCGACACCGTCCGTACCCGCCCCGTCACCGCCGTGGATCGTCATGGCCCCAGAGTGACACCCACCACTGACAATCGATTCGTGACAGCGGCCACAGACAGAACGGGACCGATGAGGAACTCTCCCCCGAAAGGTCTACCTCCGTGAGAACACGGAACCCGGTGGACCCTGAAGGAGGCAGCCATGCGCCGTGTCACCGTGCAGAAGCCCCCGAGGAAGACGGACGCCCGCCGGACCCGTGAGGAGGCCGACGAGCGCCCCGCGGGACGACCCGAGGTCCGCAAGGACATCGCCCGCACCTGGTGGCCCGACAACTGACCGTCCGGACACCCGCCCGATCCGGGCACCTACCTGATCCCAGCCTGAGCACTCCCTTAACGCGGCCATAAGGATCTCTCTCCGCGGCCTTCGACAGGCGATTCCGCTGGTTCGGGGGGCTAGTTTCTGAGCCACCCCCCCCACGGGATTCATCACCCCCCACCCGATCCAGTGATCGCTGTCGAGGAGTTGCTGCACCATGCCCGCACGCCGCAAGGCCGCTGTCGCCACCGCCGTCGGTCTCGTTCCGCTCGCCCTGACCGGGCTGTCCGCCACGCCGGCGTCCGCGCACGGCTCGATGGGCGACCCGGTCAGCCGGGTCTCGCAGTGCTACGCCGAGGGCCCGGAGAGCCCGAAGTCGGCGGCGTGCAAGGCGGCGGTCGCGGCCGGCGGCACCCAGGCGCTGTACGACTGGAACGGCATCCGCATCGGCGACGCCGGCGGACGCCACCAGGAGCTCATCCCCGACGGCAAGCTGTGCAGCGCCGGCAACGAGGCGTTCAAGGGGCTCGACCTGGCCCGCGCCGACTGGCCGGCGACGAGCGTGAGCAGCGGTTCGTACACCTTCAAGTACCGCGTGACCGCCCCGCACAAGGGGACCTTCAAGGTGTACATCACCAAGCCCGGCTACGACCCGTCGCAGCCGCTGGCCTGGGACGACCTGGACCTGGCGAACCCGGTGGCGACCTCCACCGACCCGGCCGCCTCGGGCGGCTTCTACACGTTCGCCGGCACCCTCCCCGAGCGCTCCGGCAAGCAGCTGCTGTACGCGGTCTGGCAGCGGTCGGACAGCCCGGAGGCGTTCTACTCCTGCTCGGACGTCACGTTCGGCGGCGGGTCCCAGGCGGGTGGGGACCAGACGGGCGGGTCCCGGACAGACGGGGACGAGGCCGGCAGCGGCGGTGAGGCCGCCGGCTCGGGCGACACCCCGAAGGAGGCCGCCCCGGCACCGGCCGCCTCCGCCCCGTCCGAGGAGCAGATCGAGGCCGGCGCCGACAAGTCGACCGTCGAGAACCACGGGCACGGCGACGACGACCCCCACACCTCGGCGGAGCCGACCGCGGCGGACGACGGCACCACCCCGGAGGCCGCCGACGACGGCACCACCGGCAACCAGGTGAAGGCGGCGGGGTCGTCGCAGAACCTCGCGGAGACCGGCGGCGACGGCAACACCCCGTACCTGATGGTCGGCGGCGCCGCGGCGCTGGCGCTCGGCTCGGCGGCGCTGTTCGCCTCCGCGCGGCGGCGCGCGGCGACCGGGCGGCACGGCCGCTGAACCCCTCTCGGGGCCCTGTCCGGCGGCTCAGGCCGGACAGGGCCCCGATGCGCGCATCCGCGTGTACACGTGTCAGTCGAACACGGAGGCGCAGGTGGTGGGCTCGGCGTGGGCCGGGTCGAGGGCGTTGGCCACCTCGTGGAAGGCGACCCGGTCGAACAGTCCGATCGCCAGGTGCTCCGACAGGTCGAGCGGGCAGAGGTCCTGGAGCAGGACGTTGCGCACGTCCGGTCCGGTCAGGAACCCGTTGCGGTAGGGGGTGACGACCTCGTCGTACCGGGTGGCGATGACGGTGTAGCGGACGCCGGGCACGGTGTCGCCGCCCTCGTTGAGCCTGGTGAGGAAGTCGGAGCCGGCGACCTGGTCGGCGAGGGCGGGGGTGGCCTCGCTCAGCAGGTCCTCCGCGCCGGGGAAGTACGGCAGCAGCCGGGTGAGGCCGCCGAGGGTGGTGCCGTGGTTGCTGGGCGCGATGCCGACGAGGGCGTTCACCTCTTCGGCTCCGCCGAGGAACTTGAGGTAGTGGCGCGGCATCATGCCGCCCTGGGAGTGACCGACGAGGTCGGCCTCGGCGGCACCGGTGGCGGCGAGCACCTCGTCGACGAAGGCGTCGAGCTGTTCGGCGGACTTCTCGGTGGGGCCGAGGCCGTGGAAGAGGGGGACGCCGGGGAGCTGTCCGTAGTCGAGGGAGAAGACGCAGTAGCCGCGGTGCTTCAGATAGGGCGCGAGGCCCAGCCAGTTGTCGACCGAGTTGCCGAAGGTGCCGTGGACCAGGACGACGGGGCGGGGGTGGGCGGCGGAGGGCTCGCAGGACCAGTCGTTCCAGCCCGAGCCGGGCGCGGTGGCGGCGTGGGCGCCGGCGGCGGTGGGGAGGGTGAGGCCCGCGGCCAGCAGCAGCGCGGCGATGGGTCTGATCACTCGCTTCCAGGGCAGCATCGCGTGATCTCCTTGCGGTACGGGGGAAGGGTGGGGGCCTTACTCCCTGTGATCCGGATCACGAGGACGCTGTTCACCCGTCAAGTTACGGGCGAGTAGTAAAACTGGGAAGTTACGCGTCGGTAAAAACTTCCGGTGTCAACCGGCGGCGATACGCCCGGACCTGATACGGCGTCACCAAACGGGGCGAATCGGCCCGTCGGGCGCGATGCGCAGCAGCTTCCGCGCCAGTTCGCGCACCTCCCCCTCCCCCAGCACTTCACCCCAGGCCCGTACGGCCTCCGCCGCCGCCTCCTCGGCCGCCCGGGTGCAGGCCCACCCCGCCTCGGTCAGCACGACGAGCCGGGCCCGCGCGTCCGCGGGGTGCGGGCGCCGCTCGGCGTACCCCTTGCGCACCAGCTCGTCGACGAGCTGGCTCGCGGCCTGCTTGGTCACCCCGAGGTGGACCGCGAGGTCGGTGACCGTCGCGCCGTCCGGGGCGAGCCGGGTGAAGGCGAAACCGTGCGCGGGCCGCACCCCCTCGAAGCCGCGGGCGACCACCCCGTCATGGATGCGCTGGGTGAGCTCGCCGGCGACGGCGAGCAGGGCGGCGGACAGGGTGACGGCCTCGGAGTTCTGCACGGGGAAATTCAAGCACCTTGACGAAATAGTCAAGATGCTTGACCATATAGTCAAGTTACTTGACTACTGGAGGAGACCGTCGTGCCCGTCGTCCGCCCGTCCGATGCCGTCGTCCACGAGATGCACGGCGCCCGTTTCGTCTCGTACGCCACTTCCTCGACCGGCAGCAAGGAGCTGTGCGCCTGGCGAGGCGAGATTCCCGCCGGTACGAGGGCGCCCGCGCACACCGTCAGCCGGGAGGAGATCTTCCATCTGCTCTCCGGCGAGCTGCTGATCACCCTCGACGGGACCGCTCACCGCGTCACCGCCGGCGACACGGTGATCATCAACTCCGGCGCGACCCTCGCCGTCGAGAACCCGGCCACCGAGGTCGCCGTCTCCTGGGTCACCACCTCCCGCGGCCTGGAGGCGACCCTGGCCGACGGCACGCGCGTGGTGCCGCCGTGGGCCAACTGAGACCGGCCCGTTCCTCCGCGCGGAGGAACGGGCCGGTCGTAGGAGGCGGGCTTCAGCCGATCTGGGTGCCGGTCGCCGAGAGGGCCTCCGTCACCGGCTGGAAGAAGGTCGTACCGCCCGAGGTGCAGTCGCCGCTGCCGCCGGAGGTGAGGCCGACCGCGCTGCCGCCCGAGAAGAGCGAGCCGCCGCTGTCGCCGGGCTCGGCGCACACGTCGGTCTGGATGAGACCGTTGACGATGTCGCCGTTGCCGTAGTTCACGGTGGCGTCCAGACCGGTGACCGTGCCGGAGTGCACCTGGGTCGTGGAGCCGCTGCGGGTCACCTGCATGCCGACGGTGGCCTCGGCGGCGCCGGAGATCGCCTGTGTGGAGCCGTCGTAGAGGTTCACCTCGCTCGGGTGGGCGACGTCGGCGGTGTACTTGACCAGGCCGTAGTCGTCGCCCGGGAAGCTGGAGTCCGCGTTCTCGCCGATCACGGTGCCCGAGGAGTCCGACCAGGTGGAGATCCCCTCGGTGCAGTGCCCGGCGGTGAGGAAGTGCGGCTCGCCGCCCTTGGTCACGTTGAAGCCGAGCGAGCAGCGCCCGCCGTTGCCGGTGATGGCGTCGCCGCCCGCGACGAAGGGCTTGTACTCGCCCTTGGTGCGCTGGAGTTCGGCCTTGGCGCCGAGGGAGTCGACGACCTTCGTCAGCTTGGCCCACTCGGCCTCGGAGACCGTACGGTCCGCGGTGACGACGACCTTGTTGGTGGTCGGATCGGTCACCCAGGCGGTGCCCGGAATGGTGGCGTCCTGTTCGAGGGTGGTGCGCGCGCTCTTCAGCTCGGCGAGGGAGTTCGCCACGACTCTCGCCTCGGCACCGGCCGACTCGACGGCCTCGGCGGCGGCCTCGTCGAGCACGTTCACCACGAGGGCCTTGTTCTTCGCGTCGTAGTACGTTCCCGCCGCGTCGGCGCCCAGGTCCTGGGCGAGCGTCGAGGCGAGCTTTCCGGCCGCTCCGATCGAGAGGGTCCGGGGCGCGGAGTCCGCCGGGACCTCGCTGGCGTTCGCAGTCTGGAAGGTGACCGCGCCGGCGGCCAGTGCGGCGATGCCCGCACCCGCCATGACCGCACGTCGCCCGGGTATGCGTCGGTGCTTCAACTCACGTCCTCCTGTGGGGGGACGGCCCGGGAGGTTGTGGGGACCTCATCGGACCGGAAGGTGTACGGCGACGGGGGCAGAACACAGAAGAAGCCACGCCCGTGCCGGTCGAACGGCGCCTACTCTTCCGAACCCCACAGGGAGCACACAAGGTCGACTTCAGGACGCGCGTACGACAACGGCCGTGCGCCCCCTATGTCCTGACAGGTCATGGACACGTAGGGCGGTTCGCACTGCAAACGCTACGAGGGAGTAACCGGCGGTACGGTACGCGGGATTCCGCCTTGGCTTGAATTCGACCTCTCGTGCCCGCGGCAAGGGTGAGCCCCCGCACGGCGATCGCGTGCGGGGGCTCGTGGTGCTGCCGGCTGCGAGGTGGGAACCGTGGGACCGGTGGTGCCGGCCGGTCCCGGCGGGCCGCTCCTAGTAGACGCTGACGCCGTAGGCGCTCAGGGCCTCCGTGACCGGCTGGAAGAAGGTCGTACCGCCGGAGGAGCAGTTGCCGCTGCCGCCGGAGGTGAGACCGTACGCGGTGCCGTTGCTGCCGTAGAGCGCGCCACCGGAGTCGCCGGGCTCGGCGCAGACCGTGGTCTGGATCAGCCCGCCGACGACGTCGCCGCCACCGTAGTTGACGGTGGCGTTCAGGGCGGTGACCCGGCCGCTGTGGGTGCCGGTGGTGGAGCCGTCGCGGATGACGGTGGTGCCCACGCTCGGGGTGGCCGCGCGGGTGATGTCCACGCCGTTCGCGGTGCCGGGCCGGCTGACGGACCCGGTGTACCGGACGATGCCGTAGTCGTTGCCCGGGAAGCTGGACCCGGCCGTCGAGCCGATGACCGAGGTGCGCCCGGAGTTGGAGTACCAGGTGCCCGCGCCGTCGGTGCAGTGACCGGCGGTCAGGAAGTACTCGGCACCGCTGCTGCTGCGGACGTTGAAGCCGAGGGAGCAGCGCCAGCTGCTCGCGTAGATGGCGTCGCCGCCCTGTATGAGCTTGCTGATCTTGCCCGGGGTGCGCTTGACGGTGATCGCGGCGGCGTCGTCCCCGGCCTGCTGCTTGATCTTGTTGATCTCGGCCTGGGAGACGGTGCTGTCGACGGTGAGCAGCACCCGGTTGGTCTTGCTGTCGACGGCCCAGGCGGTGCCCGGGACGTCGGCCTCCAGCACCGAGCCGCTCACGCTCTTGAGTTCGGCGGAGCTGAAGGTGGTGGGGGTCTCGGCCGCGTTCGCGCTGGGGACCACGATCGCGGCGGCGGCCACGAAGCCGGTGGCTACGGCGATCAGCCGAGTCCGTCTCGAGATGCCGCTGCGGGGGGTGGTGCGCTTGATCCTCACTTCTCGTTCCTCCACAAAGGAAGTAGGGGGCCCTCGTGGGGTTTGTGGGCCCGTGAGGCGCAGCCAGGGAGCCGGGCGCCCGGATTCCGAACACGCCGTGCCCCTGACAAGCGCTGTGGGAAGCGAGTATTCGGCCGACCGACCGTTCGGCGCAAGGGTGCCTTTTGGCCGTCAACCTTTGAACCTTCTATGAGATTTGGTCCGCCCGCGGGATCGCGTTACCCGTGGTCACACCCGCATCGCGCAGGCGTCACGGCCGGTCGAACAGCCGCACGGTGTCCGGAACTCGCCCCTCCGGATAGCCGGTCCGTCAGCAGTCGCAGCCGCAGTCGCAGCCGTCGCAGCACCCGTCCTCACCGCAGCAGTTGCAGCACTCACAGCAGTTGCAGCAGTCGCCGCACCCGCTGCAGTCGCAGTTGGCGCAGGGCCCCTGCTTCTGCTCCCGGCTCCAGGGGTCGTCGTAGGTGCCGCAGCACAACTGGCAGGTGCAGGCGAGCCCCAGCCACACGGCACAGCCGGCCAGCAGTCCGCGCCGGTCGCGGCGCGGCGGCTCGGGAGGCAGTGGACCACCGGGGGTGCCGGGAGGCGCGTAGGGGCCGGTTCCGTGGGCACAGGAGACCGTACCGAAGGCGCGATGGACGGAGTTGGGCAATTCATGGACGAGCAGCCGGTGCGCGAGACCGCCGTCGGTGAACTCCACCTCGCGCAGGGCGAGCCGGATGCCGTGCACCGCGTCGTCGGCGAGCCGGCGGGCCTCCTCCAGCGGGGTCCCGGTGGCGGTGAGCGGGTTCCAGGCGCCCGAGGCGGCGTCGGCCTCCCGGTCCTCCACGGCGTCCAGGAGATGCGCGAGGCGCCCGAAGAGGCGTCCGGCCTCCGCGAGCGGTACGGCGTTGCGCGGCCGGCCGGCCAGCACCGCGGTGTGCGCGAAGGCCGCGGACGTCGCGGTCTCGGTCGGCTCGGTGACGGTGAGGATCGGGGTGCCGGGCCCGGCGAGGGTCTCGATGCCGGTCTGCCGGTCCACGGCGTCGACGAGGACGGCGGTGTCGAACCCGACGTCCGAACCGGTCCGCGCGCCCGCCCGGTCCCAGCTCGCGGCGACCCGCCGCGCGGCGAGCGCGACCGGCCTGCGCGCCAGCATCCCGTCGCCGTCGGCGACATGGTCGCGCACCTTGGCGGAGGCGAGGACGAGGGAGACGGCCGCCGCGAGCCGCGCGCCCTCACCGTGCGCGACGGACGCGGTGCGCATACCGCGCAGCGGGCACGGTCCCGCGGTGCGCCGTCCCGCGTCCGGGCGTTCCGCCTGAGCCTCCGTCAGGACGGATACGAGGAGTCCGTCGTAGTTGGTGACGATCCGCGCGAGCTGCCCGTGGTCCCCGCGCAACGCGAGGCACAGCCCGCACAGATGGGCCATCCACTGGGCGGTGAGCTTCTCCCCGAGCCGGTGCCGACACGGCCTGACCATTCCGAACACGACGTTCCCCCGTGCAGTTGTACGACGTTCAGCGGCGGCATCGTATCGGCCCCGGTGTTCACCCGTACGCACCCTTCCTCACCCGTACGCCGGGAAGAATCATATTTCACTCACAGTCAGCAGCCGTTTACACCAAGACCCTTGGGAAACCCGGACTCTCGACGGATGAGCTGTGCACCAGTACCGTCACAAACCCCCCGCGCGGCGTCTATCCACTTGGCGCGACGTCCGCATCATGGACGACCATAGGGATGCGGAAAGCAGACAAGACCGCTGTGAGAGGAGGCGTCCATGGGATCGGTACGCAAGGCGAGTGCCTGGCTCGGCCTCGTCGACGACAACGAAGACGAGCGTTACTA
Organism: Streptomyces sp. CB02400; assembly: GCF_001905725.1. Lineage (GTDB taxonomy): Bacteria > Actinomycetota > Actinomycetes > Streptomycetales > Streptomycetaceae > Streptomyces > Streptomyces atrovirens. The sequence goes on along the minus strand of NZ_LIWB01000006.1, from coordinate 55,943 downwards.
CGACGACGACTACTCCGACGGGACCGAGCCCGGCGAGGCCTGGGTCACCGATCCGCGGGTCAAGGTGGCCGCGGACGTCGCCGAGGAGAGGGGGCGCCGGATCGGCACGGTCACCCCGGACAGCTTCCGGGACGCCCGCGCCATCGGCGAGCTGTTCCGCGAGGGCGTTCCCGTCATCATGAACCTCACGGCCATGGACGCCGGCGACGCCAAGCGCGTCGTCGACTTCGCCGCGGGCCTGATCTTCGGTCTGCGCGGTTCCATCGAGCGGGTGTCGAACCGGGTGTTCCTGCTCAGCCCGGCCGACACCGAGGTCGTCAGCGGTGATCCGGCCGCGCACCGGTCGGACGGCTTCTTCAACCAGAGCTGAGGCAGGGCCGCTCGCCGGCCCTGCCCCCTCGGAGGCTCACCGGAAGGCGTCGAGCCCGGTGAGCGCCTTGCCCAGCACGAGCTGGTGCATCTCCACGGTGCCCTCGTAGGTGAGCACCGACTCCAGGTTGGTCGCGTGCCGCATCACCGGGTACTCGAGCGAGATCCCGTTGGCACCGAGGATCGTCCGCGCCGTGCGGCAGATGTCGATGGCCTCACGGACGTTGTTGAGCTTGCCGAAGCTGACCTGCTCGGGACGCAGGCGGCCGGCGTCCATGCGCCGCCCCAGATGGTGGGCGAGCAGAATCCCCTTGTGCAGTTCGACCGCCATGTCGGCGAGCTTGGCCTGGGTCAGCTGGAACCCGCCGATGGGCCGCCCGAACTGCTCCCGCGACTTCGCGTAGTCGACCGCCGCCTCGAAGGAGCTCCGCGCGGCGCCCATCGCGCCCCAGACGATCCCGTACCGGGCGTGCGAGAGACAACTGAGCGGGCCCTTGAGACCGGTCACCTCGGGCAGCACGGCGTCGGCGGGCAGTCGTACGTCGTCGAGGACCAGCTCGCTGGTGACGGAGGCGCGCAGTGACCACTTGTGCTTGATCTCGGGCGCCGAGAAGCCGGGGGCGTCGGTGGGCACGACGAAACCGCGGATCCCGTCCTCGGTCCCCGCCCACACCACGGCGACCCCGGCCACGGAGCCGTTGGTGATCCACATCTTGCGCCCGCCCAGCACCCAGTCCCCGCCGTCGCGCTTGGCGTGGGTGCGCATCGAGGCGGGGTCGGAGCCGTGGTCGGGTTCGGTGAGCCCGAAGCAGCCGATGACCTCGCCGGACGCCATCTCCGGCAGCCACCGCTGCTTCTGCTCCTCGCTGCCGAAGCGGTGGATGGCGTACATGGCGAGCGAGCCCTGCACGGAGACCAGCGAGCGGATCCCGGAGTCGGCCGCCTCCAGCTCCAGACAGGCGAGCCCGTACTGGACGGCGCTGGCGCCCGCGCAGCCGTAGCCGTCGAGGGACATGCCGAGCGCGCCGATCCCGCCGAGTTCCCGGGCCAGCTCCCGGATGCCGGGCAGCTCACCCTTCTCGTACCAGTCGGCGACGTACGGGAGCACCCGGTCGGCGGCCCAGGTGCGCACGGTGTCCCGGACAGCCAGGTCCTCCGGCTCCAGCAGGTCGTCGAGGCCGAGGGGGTCGGCGGGGTCGAAGGGGGGCAACTTCGCGGACGCGGACATGGGGGCATCCTCCGGGAACGACAAAACTAGCAGTGCTAGTTACGGCTCTGGGGCGACGTTACGCGGCAGTCTCCCGCACGTCCACCCTGCTCTCCCACCCGCGCGGCGCTCGTTCGCCGCTCGTCGAGAGGTGCACCTCTCCCCGGCAGCGCTCGTTCGCCGTCTGACAAGAGGGGAACCTCTCCCGGGGGGCGCGCCGCCATCGGCGGCTTGCGGTGGGCGGGGCGCACGGTCGGCTGCGACGACGAAGGACCGCGCGCGGACACCGGACGACGAAGGACCGCGCAGGACCGCGCGCGGACGACGATGGCGGCCAGCCCCCACGGGCGACGTCCACCTCTTGATCTGCGGTGAACGGGTGGTGCGCGGGTGGGAGACCAAGACGGTCACACCGAGACACGGGAGTCCACCGCTTCCCGCGGCGCAGGCACCTCCACCGCCGCCCCCTCACACTGCATCGTCCGCGGCAGCCGCAACGCCATCAACGCCCCGAGCAACAACAGCCCCGCGCTGACCAGCAACGTCACATGCAGCCCGTGCACAAACGCGTGCCGCGCCGCATCCCGCAGCGCACTCCCCGCCGGCCCGCCGAGCCCGTCGGCCACCTCGTACGCCTCCCCCAGCGAGTGCGACGCCGCCGAGGACGCCGCCCCCGGCACCCCGGGCACCCCGGCGAGGCCGGGCGCGTACGCCGCGTTCATCACGCTGCCGAGAAGCGCGATCCCCATGCCGGCGCCGAGCTGGTAGGAGGTCTCGCCGATCGCCGCCGCCCCGCCGGCCCGGTCCGGCGGCGCCTCGCTGAGCATCGACTCGTACGCCCCGAACAGCGTGGTCTCCAGGCCGAAGCCGAGCAGGACGAAACCGGTCAGCAGCAGCGGCCAGTCGTCCTGCCCGCCCATCGCGGTCAGGACCACCACCGCGGCGGCCGTCAGGCAGAAACCGGAGCAGACCATGCGGCGCGGGCCGAACCGGCGCAGCATCCGCGCGCCCGCCAGGCCCGCCGCCATCGCCGCGATCGTCAGCGGCAGCAGGCGCAGCCCGGTCTCCAGCGGAGAGAGCCCGAGCACGAGCTGGAGGTACTGGGCCGCGATCAGTTCCAGGCCCACCAGGGCCAGCATCGCCAGCACGATGCAGCCCACCGACGTACTGAACGCCGGCCGGGCGAACATCCGCAGGTCGACCAGCGGATGCGTACGGCGCCGCTGCCGGCGCACGAAGGCGGTCAGCAGCCCGGCGCCCACGAGCAGCGGCAGCACGGTCCACACGCCGGCGGCGGAGGCGCCGCCGCCGAGCCGCTTCACGCCGAGGACCATCGCGAACAGTCCGGCGGCGGCCATCAGCGCGCCGGCCACGTCCCAGGGGCCGTCGCCCACGCCCTTCGACTCGGGCAGCAGGAGCCGCCCGACCGGGAGGCTGACCAGCATCAGCGGGATGTTGACCAGGAACACCGAGCCCCACCAGAAGTGCTCCAGCAGGAAGCCGCCGAGCAGGGGGCCGACCGCCGCGCCCACGGCGGCGACCGCGCTCCAGATGCCGATGGCGAGCGCCCGCTCGCGCCGGTCCGGGAAGACCTGGCGCAGGATCGACAGCGTCGCCGGCATGATCATCGCGCCACCGACGCCGAGCAGCGCCCGCGCCACGATCAGCACCTGGGCGTTGTCCGCGAGGGCCGCCATGCCGGAGGCGACGCCGAACAGGGCGTAGCCGAGCAGCAGGACGCGTCTGCGGCCGATCCGGTCGCCGAGGGTGCCGAAGAGGATCAGCAGCGAGGCGCAGACCAAGGGGTAGGCGTCGACGATCCAGAGCAGCTCCATCGCGCCGGGCCGCAGGTCCTCGGTGACGGCGGGGACCGCGACGTGCAGCACGGTGGCGTCGACGGCGACCAGCAGCAGGCTGACGCAGAGGACGACGAGCACCACCCAGCGGTTGGCACCGGCCCCGGCCGCCCGACGGCGCAGCGCGGCGGCGGCCGTGGTCGTCCCGGACATGTACGTACCTCCCAGATGTTCCCTCGCGATCGGCGGGCTCACGGGGTCGGGGACTCCCCCGTGACTCGGCCGGAGAGGAGCGGTGGTCTCCGGCCCGCGCAGCGAACGGCGAGTGACACGTCAGAGTACGCGAGTGGGAGCCGGGGTCGAGTGGCGGGCGTCTCACAGCTCCGGCGGATCGGTGTGGCGTACACCACTTCCCCTGTCGGGGTCACACGCCCCGCCGGGCGGGCCGGTTCCACTCCGGGTCGATAATCGGGCGCGTGAACGATCTCGACGCGCCCGCCGTCCCGGCCCGCTCCGGCGCACTGCGCCGGGCCGCGCCGGCGCTCCTCGGGTACGCCGCCGTGCGCGCCCTGGGCCTGGTCGCGCTGGCCCTGTGGAGCGGGGCGCGCGGCAAGGACGCGTACACCCTGCTGACCGCCCGCTGGGACTCGCTCTGGTACACGAGGGTGGCCGAGCTGGGGTACGGCTACGAGGTGCGGCTGCCCAACGGTGACGTGCACTCCAACCTGGCGTTCTTCCCGCTGCTCCCGTGGCTGGAACGGCTGGTGGCGGCGGTGTCGCCGCTGTCGTACGCCGACGGGGGCTTCGTGGTGAGCGTGCTCGCCTCGCTCGCGGCGGCCTGGGGGATCTTCGCGGTGGCCGACCATGTGTACGGGCGCCGGGCCGGGGTGTGCGCGGTGCTGCTGTGGGCGGTGCTGCCGGTCGGGATCGTGCAGTCGATGGCGTACAGCGAGTCCCTGTTCACCGCGCTCGCCGCGTGGTCGCTGTACGCCGTGCTGACGGGACGCTGGGTGACGGCGGGCGTCCTGGCGGGCCTGGCCGGGCTGACCCGCCCGGTGGGACTGGCGGTGGTCGCGGCGGTGTGGGCGGCGGGCATCACCTCGTTCCTACGGGAACGGACCTCCGCGCGGGAACACGCCTCCACGCGAGGAGACGCCTCCGCGCAGGAACACGCCTCCGCCCGGGAGGGCTCTTCCTCCGCGCGGGACCGCTCCTCCCCCGCGCGGTACCGGACTTCTTTCGCGCGGGATCGCAGCGCGGTGCCGGAGGACGGCGCGCGGGCCGGGAAACGCGCCGGCGTGCCCGTGATCGCCCGGCGCACGCAGGCAACGGAGGGCGCCCCGCGTACGACGGACACCTCCGGTGCGCGCCTGCGCCGGGTGCTCGGCATGCTCCTCGCGCCCCTCGGAGCCGCCGGTTACGTCCTGTGGGTGGGGCACCGGACCGGCGACGGGCCGCTGGGGTATCTCGACGTACAGGCCGGCTGGCGGAACGGCTTCGACGGGGGCTACGCCTTCGCCCGCTTCGTCGCCGACAAGTTCACGTCGTTCCCGTCCGCCCTGGCGGGTCTCGGACTGGTGGTCGGCGTCGGCCTCGTGGTGTGGCTGTACGTCGTCTGCGTACGGCAGCGCCAGCCGCTCCCCCTGCTGGTGTACGCCGGGATCGTCACCGCGCTTGCCCTGTGCGCGTCGAGCTACTTCGGCTCGAAACCGCGGCTGCTGCTGCCCGCCTTCCCCCTGTTGCTGCCCCTCGCCCTGGCCCTGGCCCGGCTGCGTACGCCCAGGTCCGCGCTGGTCGTGGGGGTGGTCGCGGCGGCCTCGGCGGTGTACGGGGCCTTCTGGCTGAACGGCTCCGGTCCGCCCTGACCCGTCCTGCCCCGCCCGGAGCGGCCGATGAGCGCCGAGGAAATTCCGCACCAGCCCTCGGTGAACGAATTCAAAAGCGCGATAAAACCCTCCCCCGGAATGATCAAAGGAATTGAAGCCCGCAGCATCCGGGGTTTGTGGATTCGCCGGAGATAAAGGCCCTCCTGAGAGGAATGCCACATCACATCGTCATCACAAAGAGGCTGATTCGACGGGGTTCCGCGCTCACTCGCTGTAACGTCGATTGGGTGCGTACCGAACGGAAGCCCACCCGCCTGGACCGGGTGTTCGCGAGGCTGGATCGTGAGCCGGAACGACCGGCTCACGTCGGCATGCCGCGAATGAGCCGGCACCGGATGGTGCTGTTCGGCGCCGCCCTGGTCTTCTACCTGGCGATCGTGTGGGCCGTACTGATCACCTCCTGGCTGGTCCGGCTGGACTGGCAGGTGATGTTCTTCCGCCCCTACCAGCAGTGGCCCGAGATCCACGCCTTCGTCGACTACTACGTGGTCCTCGGCCAGCGCGGCCCGACGGCGGTGATGGTGGCGGCCTGGCTGGGCTGGCGCTCCTGGCGGCAGCACACCCTGCGTCCGCTGCTCGCCCTCGGCGTCTCCCTGCTGCTGCTCAACGTCACCGTCGGTGCCGCGAAGTACGGCATGGGGCGCCTCGGACCGCACTACGCGACCGAGATCGGCTCGAACGAGATGTGGCTCGGCGGCGATATATTTCCCAGCGGCCACACCGCCAACGCCGTGGTGACCTGGGGAATCCTGGCCTATCTGGCCTCCACCCCGAGAGCGCGCCGCTGGCTGTCCGCGCTGTCGGCCGTGACCTCGCTCGGTGTGGGGCTGTCCACCGTCTACATCGGGACCCACTGGCTGAGCGATGTGGTCCTGGGCTGGGTCGCGGGCCTGCTGATCCTGCTGGCGCTGCCCTGGTTCGAGCCGGTGATCGCCCGCGCGGAGACGCGGATCTTCGCCCTGCGCGCCCGCTGGCGGACACCTCGGGAAGGCACGGCGAAGGCCGGCCCGCTCGGGCGGCCCGTCGTGGTCAAGTCGCTCCCCGACCGCGCGGACACGGCTCCCGAGCCGGTTCCCACGGGCCGCCCGGCCTCCCGGTCGCCCGCCTATCTGGCACCCGGGCCGCACACGACCCGCGCGGAGCGCTCCCCGGTCACCCCGGCGGGCAGTCGCCGCCCGCAGCACGCGGAGCGCCACCCGCGCGGTACGACGTCGGCCACCCGCCCCTGACGGACGCACACGCCACGGCGACGGCCCCGGTTCCCTCACCGGAACCGGGGCCGTCGCCGTGTGTCAGCCCTTCCAGGCCCGCGCCACCAGGCCGTCCCTCACCTCGAGGTTCAGCCGGCCCACGCGGTACTCCATGGTGATGATCGTCCCCGGGGCCAGCGCCCGCACGGTCGACCAGCCGCGCTCCCGCGCGAGGCGCTCGGCCCGGTCCGCCGTGAGGCCGACATAGGCGTCCGGACTGTCGTGGGGTTCCGCGGAGGGTGTCGGAATGGGTGCCATGCGGCCACGCTATGCCCTGGCCCGGGAGCGGGGAAGCCGGAAGCGGGAACACCCGGACGGATCCCCCGGCGGTCACACTTCTGTCACAGGATCACGACAGACGTTCGTGACGGTGGCCGTCACCCGGACGGGCGGTTCGGTACGCCTTCCGCAGGCATTCGAACGTAATTCCCGCGTGTCACACCACGGGCGCGATTAACTCCGACGGAAAGTGCCGGGGGAAGTACTCCCGGGCCCCATTCCTTTTCCGCCGCCGCGCATGATCACGTAAGCCGGTGCGCACAGGAAATACGCGTTTCCGCCACACGATCCGCCACGTCCTCTGTCGGAGACCGGCAGGGGCGAGCATCATGGCGTGGGCCCGGAGGTACCTGTGGCGCGGGCTCCCGGCGGGGCCCGGCGCGCGAGAAGCGAAGGGGCGAGCGATGGGGACGCAGACCGTCCAGGCGGCGGCGCGACCGGCGCGCCGGCAGCGGCGCGGGCAGCTGGTGATCGACTGGCTGACCACCACCGACCACAAGAAGATCGGCCACCTCTACCTGATCACGTCGTTCGTGTTCTTCCTGATCGCCGGCGTGATGGCGCTGCTGATGCGCGCCGAACTGGCCCGGCCCGGACTGCAGCTCATCGACAACCAGCAGTTCAACCAGATGTTCACCATGCACGGCACGATCATGCTGCTGCTGTTCGCGACGCCCAGCTTCGCGGGGTTCGCCAACGAGCTGATGCCGCTGCAGATCGGGGCGCCCGACGTGGCCTTCCCCCGGCTGAACATGTTCTCGTACTGGCTGTTCCTCTTCGGCGGGCTGATCGTGCTGGGTTCGCTGGTGGTCACCGGGGGCCCGGCCGCCTACGGCTGGTTCGCCTACGCGCCGCTGAACAGCATGGAGTACTCCCCCGGCCTCGGCCCGGACCTGTGGATCATGGGCCTCGCGCTGTCCGGCTTCGGCACCATCCTCGGCGCGGTCAACTTCATCACCACCATCGTCGGGATGCGCGCCCCCGGGATGACGATGTTCCGGATGCCGCTGTTCACCTGGAACACGCTGTTCACGTCGATCCTGATCCTGCTGGCGTTCCCGGTGCTCGCGGCGGCGCTGCTGGTGCTGGAGGCGGACCGGCGGTTCGGCTCACAGGTCTTCGAGGCCGCCCACGGCGGGGCGCTGCTGTGGCAGCACCTGTTCTGGTTCTTCGGCCATCCCGAGGTCTACATCATCGCGCTGCCGTTCTTCGGGATCGTCACGGAGATCATCCCGGTCTTCAGCCGCAAGCCGCTGTTCGGCTATCTGACGCTGGTGGGCGCCACCATGGCCATCACGGGCCTGTCGGTGGTGGTGTGGGCGCACCACATGTTCGCGACCGGTGCGGTGCTGCTGCCGTTCTTCTCCTTCATGAGCTTCCTGATCGCGGTGCCGACGGGCGTGAAGTTCTTCAACTGGACCGGCACCATGATCAAGGGTTCGCTGTCCTTCGAGACGCCCATGCTGTGGGCGACCGGGTTCCTGGTGTCGTTCCTGTTCGGCGGGCTGACCGGGGTGCTGCTTGCGTCGCCGCCGCTGGACTTCCATGTGACGGACTCGTACTTCGTCGTCGCGCACTTCCACTACGTGGTCTTCGGCACCGTCGTCTTCGCGACCTTCGCCGGGTTCTACTTCTGGTGGCCCAAGTTCACCGGGAAGATGCTCGACGAACGGCTGGGCAAGATCCAGTTCTGGACGCTGTTCGTCGGCTTCCACGCCACGTTCCTGGTGCAGCACTGGCTGGGCGCGGAGGGCATGCCCCGCCGGTACTCCGACTACCTCGCGGCGGACGGCTTCACCGCGCTGAACACCGTCTCCACCATCGGCGCCTTTCTGCTCGGCATGTCCACGCTGCCGTTCCTCTACAACGTCTGGAAGACGGCCAGGTACGGAGAGAAGGTCGAGGTCGACGACCCGTGGGGGTTCGGCCGCTCCCTGGAGTGGGCGACCTCGTGCCCGCCGCCCCGGCACAACTTCACGACGCTGCCCCGGATCCGTTCGGAGTCGCCTGCGTTCGACCTGAACCATCCGGAGTACGCGGCGGTGACGTCGCAGCCCGAGCCGAGGAGCGAGCAAGCCGGCTCCGAACCGCTCTGATCGCGTCGAGCGGCAGGGGCGGTGGGCGCGTCAGGGCTCGTAGGCCAGTTGCGGCACCGTGAAGCAGGTGCGGTTCATGTCGCCCTGCGACACCCAGCCCTCGCCGTCCCGCCAGCGGGCCACGGACAGACAGGTCCGGCTCGTGGCCGGCGGCTCGGGCGAGCGTTCGAACGAGACGGGCAGCAGCAGTCCGCCCGCGGTGTAGTCCCGGGCGCGGTTCACGTGGGCGTCGACGCACGCGCGCGTGATGCCCGTACGGGCACAGGACCGCGCCGCGTCGGTGAACCAGCGGGCGGCGGCCCAGCCCTCCAGCTGCCACTGGGAGTGCGTCTCGAGGCCCTCGGTGGCGTCCCGGAACGCGCGTACGGCCGGGTGGCCGGTGTCCTCGAAGTTGCGGCTGGAGCCGGTCGCCCACAGGGCGTTGCGGCAGTGCGGTGCGTCCTTGTAGTCGTCGGCGACGGTGGACGTCCAGTTCTGCACGTTGGTGACCTTGGCGGTGACCCGGGCGCCGACGTCGTCCATGGCCTGGCACAGGCGGGCGTTGCCGTGGCCGTCGATGGCGTCGAAGACCAGGTCGGCGCCCTGCTGCTTCAGGTCGGCGGCCACCGCGCGGAAGTTGGGCAGCGCGAAGTCGACCTGCTCGGTGACCACCTTGTAGCCCTCTGCCTTCAGGCCGCGTTCGACGAGGCGGGCGTAGGCGGCGGACGCGGACTGGTTGTAGGAGACGACGGCGGCGGTGCGGGCGCCGTGCTCGCGCTTGAAGTAGCGGTAGACCTCGGTGCCGCCGTACAGCTTGCCGTCCCAGCCGGGTGTGCCGTTCCTGGGCGCCTCGCTGCCGTAGACGCCGTAGAGGTGCGGGTAGGTGTCGTAGGCGGCGCCGATGGGCTGGCCGCCGATGTCGGGGACGCCCGCGCGGGAGACGCGGGGGGCGCCCGCGTAGTCCAGGGCGGTGGTGGCGACCAGGGCGACGACCTTCTCCTCGTCGATCAGCCTGTGCACGCACTCGTTGTTGCCGACGCCGCTGCCGCCGTCGTCGCACAGCCGCACCTCGACGCGCCGGCCGTCGATGCCGCCGCGCGCGTTGAGCCGGTCGAACCAGGCCTTCGCGCCGTCGCGCGGGCCGGTGAAGGCGCCGCCGCCGACCGGACTGGTGGCGCTGGTGACGATGCCGACGCGGATCGGCTCGCCGGCGCCCCGGGCGGTCGCGGACGGACGGTCGTCGTGCTCGAAGTCGCTCTCCGGCAGACGGCTGCCGCAGGCCGCGGTCAGGAGGAGGAGCGCCGCCGCGGCCAGTGCCTCAGCAGCCCGGAATGTCCGGGGGTGATTCATCGCCGCTCAGTTGCACCAGCGCGCACAGGGACTTGACGGACACCTTCCAGGTGCCGTCGTCGTCGACGGCGACGCCGGAGGCGTCCGGGAGGGCGGTGGCTCCCCTGAGGGTCAGGGTGAACGTCACGTCCGCCTCGGTCGGTGAGATGAACGCGATCTCGGTGACCTCCGCCTTCACCTGTCCGACGCGGTTGTCACCGCTGAACGCCTCGAGCACCGGGCCCAGCAGCTCACCGTTCTGCAGGAGCTTCTTCTTCTCCTCCACCGGGGTCTGGGGGTCGAAGAACTTCTCCCAGTTCTGCCGGATCTCCTGTTCGGCCTCCGCCTGGTTCGCGGGCGCGCTGCCCGGTGCGCTCGTCGTCCGGTCCGGCGACGGCGTGGAAGTCCCGCTGCCGCCGCCACCGCCGTCGTCGCCGCACGCCGCGAGGCCCGGTGCCAGGACCAGGAACAGGGCGGCGGCCAGCGCCGTGCCCCGTCCCGCCGTCCTTGGGCCGCGCCTTCCCGTCCGCGTGTTCCCCCGCCCGATGCCACTGCCGAGAACCATCTGGCTCACCAATCGGGTGTCGGTCCGGACCGTATGCGCCCGGTGCTTTCAGGGTCGGGTCCCAGGGGGCATAGTGCAAGCCATGCGGACAGTCCGACTCCGGATCGCGCACCCCGTCCTCTGGGCGGGCTGGGCCGCGCTCGCCGTCGGCGCGGTGCTGTGCGTCATCGGCTGGTACGGCGTCTCGGGCGAGCGTTACGCCGAACGGCAGCTGCCCTATCTGGCCTCCTGCAGCATCCCCGGAGCCGCGCTGATCGTCGCCGGGGCGGTGCTGCTCGCCCACGGCCGGGACACGCTCGCCGCCACCCGCGTGGAGGAGCTGTACGGCCTGCTGGTCGCCGCCGGGCCGCCCGGCGGCGACGGGCCGGGGCGGCCGGCCGGCGGGCCGGTGGCCGTCAGCCCGGAGATGCTGATGGTGCCGGGCGGGACGCTGTGGCACCGCGCGGACTGCCCACTGGTCGCGGGGAAGGCGGAGGCGGTTCCGGTGGACGGGAAGCTGGTCGCGGACGGTGAGCTGGGGCCCTGCCCGATCTGCGAACCCGCCGACGGGTCCGGCTGAGGCCTCGCCGATGTCCTCGCTGACGTACGACCTCACGCTGGCCGGTCTGTCGGTGGGCGCCGCGGCGGCGCTCACCGGGATCGGCCTGATCGTGACGTACCGGGCGACCGGGGTGCTGAACTTCGCGCACGGCGCGATCGCGATGGTGTGCGCGTATGTGCTGCGCGGTCTGGTGGTCGACCGGGACTGGCCGCTGTGGTGGGCCGCCGCGCTGACGCTGCTGGTGGTGGCGCCGGGGATCGGGGTGGTGCTGGAGCGGTTCGTGTTCCGGCCGCTGTCCGTGCGGGGCGGCGACCCGGCGCGGGCGCTGGTGGCGTCCATCGGGGTGTTCGTGCTGCTGGTGGGCGGGGCGGCGCTGCTGTGGGGGCGGGGGGCGCGGGACGACGCGCCGGTGCTGGTGCCGGCGGAGCCGTGGGGGCAGCTCGCGGTGGTGGTCGTGCTGGCCGCCGGGGTCGGGGTGGTGATCCGCCGGACGCGGTTCGGGCGGGAGCTGCGGGCCGTCGTGGACGACCGGCGACTGGCCGTGCTCGCCGGTGTGGACGCGGACCGGGTGGCGGCGGCGGGCTGGGCGTTCGGCTCGTTCACGGCCGGTCTGACCGGCGTGCTGCTGGCGCCGTACGTGCGGCTCGATCCGTACGGGCTGCCGCTGCTCGTGATGGAGGTGGTGGCGGTCGCGGTCGCCGCGCGGATGCGCGGTCTGACGGTGGCGGTGGTCGTCGCGCTCGGCATCGGGGTGGCGCAGAGTCAGCTGACGCGGCTGCACCCGTCCGGGTGGGGCGAGCCGTTGCTCCAGGCGGTGGGCGCCAACCTGTTCGTCGTGGCGCTGCTGGTCGCCGCCCTGGTGCTGCCGGGTGTCGGTACGCGCGACGCGCTCCCGCGCCCGGCCACCGCGCGGGTGCCCGCTCACCCGGGCGCCTGGATCGTGGCCGGGGTGCTGTTCCTGCTGCCGCTGGGCCTCGCCGGGCGCGATCTGCACACGGCGGTGCAGGTACCGGCGCTCGGGGTGGTGCTGCTGTCGCTGGTGGTGGTCACCGGCCGGGGCGGGCAGATCTCGCTCGGGCAGGCGGCGTACGCGGGTCTGGGCGCCCTCTTCACGGCGCTGCTGGCGGCCGGCCGCTTCCCCGGCCTGCCCCGGCTGCCGGAGCTGGCCGCGCTCGCGGTGGCGGTCGTCCTGGTCGCCCCGCTGGGCGTGCTGACCGGCTGGCCGGCGATCGGCCGCCGGGGGCTCGCGTTGGCGCTGGCGACGTTCGCGGTGGGCGTCGGGGTGAGCCGTTTCGTCTTCGACCAGCCGTACGCCACGTCCGGACTGTCCCTGGGCCGCCCGGCGGGCTTCGACGGCGACCGCGCGTACTACGTCCTGGAACTGGTCCTCCTGGCGTGCGCGCTGCTCGCTGCCCGGGCGCTGCGCCGGGGCCGCACGGGCCGGGCCCTGGCGGCGATGCGGGACCACGAGTCCGGGGCACGGGCGGCGGGCGTGCGCGTCCCGTCGCTGAAACTCCTCGCCTTCGTGTCCGGGGCGGCGCTGGCCGCGCTCGGCGGCGGCATGCTCGGCATGGGGCTGCGCGCCTTCGACCCGGCCGCGTACGACCCCGTACGGGGCCTGCTGTGGTTCGCCGCGGTGGTGGTCCTGGGCGCCGACAGCACCCTGGGCGCCCTTCTCGCCGCGGCCCTCCTGGTCGGCCTGGACGCGGGCACGCGCGGGGGCGTGGCAGCGGCGGTGATCGGCGTCCTGGCGGTCCTGTCCGGCCGCTTCCCGGACGGCCCGTACGCGGCGCTGCGGGACGCGACGAACCGGCTCCGCCCGGCACCGACCCTCTTGGCCGTACGCCTCCGCGCCCGCCTGCGCCCTCCGGCACCGCCACCGCGGCCGCCCCGGGTCCCGGCGGGTGCGACGGCGACGGGCGTCGGCTCGCGGACCGGGACGCCGGAACGGGCCGCCCCGGGCACCCGGACCGGCCGGCCGGGCACGGCGGCCGCCGTCCGCCCCGGAACCGCCGACGAACCACGATCGGCGCCGCCGACCGGCCGCCCCGCCGGCGCCCCGGCACGGCGGCACGGCGGCACGGACCGGGAAGCCACCGAGGACGCGCGCACCACCGAACAGCCGCCGAGGCGCCCACACGAGGAAGAACCAGCGACCGAAGGACCGTCGGGCCACGGGCCGCCCGGTCGTGGGGCACGGGGCCGGGCCACCGGTCCCGTGGCGCCGGGGGAACCGCGCACCGGGCCGGCGCGTGCCGGCGGGGGTGAGGCTCCGGCGGGGCGTCGGCACGCGGGGGGCTCCGCGCCGGCTCCCGGCCCTCCTGTCCTCGCCGCCCGCGGTCTGCGGGTCCGGTACGGCGGGTCCACCGCGTTGGACGGGGTGGACCTGGACGTCCCGGCCGGGCGGGTGATCGCTGTCGTCGGGCCCAACGGGGCCGGGAAGAGCACGCTGTTCCACTGTCTGGCGGGGACCCTGCGCCCCGCGCGGGGGTCGGTTTCGTTCGGCGGGCGGGACATCACGGGGCTGTCCGCGCAGGCCCGCGCCCGGCTCGGGATCGCGCGGACGTTCCAGCAACTGGCGGTCTTCCCGACGCTGACCGTCGCCGAGAACGTGCGTGTCGGCGCCGAGCGGGGCCGGCTGCGCGATCCCGGCGCGGTGGAGCGGACGCTGCGGCTCTTCGGGCTCGACGGGCCGATGAGGGCGCGGCCCGCCGCCGGGCTCCCCACCGGGACGCTGCGCCGGGTGGAGGCCGCGCGGGCCCTCGCCGCCGCCCCGCGCGTGCTGCTGCTCGACGAACCCGCCGCCGGTCTCGACACCGCCGAGGTCACCGCGCTGGCCCGGATCCTGAGGGCACTGGCCGCCGACGGCACGGCCCTCCTGGTCGTCGAGCACGATCTCGACCTGGTCGCCGGCCTCGCCGACGTCGTGCACGTGATGACGGCGGGCCGGATCGTCGCCTCCGGACCGCCCGGGAGCGTCCTGGACACCCTCGGGGAGACGACCGGCCCGTGACCGTGATCTCCCTGCGCCACGCGCGCGTGCGGTACGGCCCCCTGGAGGCCCTGCACGGCGTCACCCTCGCCGCACCCGGCCCCGGCATCACCGTGCTGCTGGGCCGCAACGGCTCCGGCCGTACGACCGCCCTGCGCGCGCTGGCCGGTGACGTGCCGCTGTCCGGCGGGGCCGTGGTGTGGGACGGGCGGGACGTGACCGGCGTACCGGCGTACGAGCGGGCCCGGCGCGGGCTGTGCCTGGTGCCGGAGCGGCGGGCGGTGTTCGGTTCCCTCACCGTGCGGGAGAACCTCGCCCTCACCGCCCCCGACCCCGCCCGCGCCCTCGACGCCTACCCGGCGCTGCGGCCGCTGCTGGGGCGCCGGGCCGGCACGCTCTCCGGGGGTGAGCAGCGGATGCTGGCCCTGTGCCGGGCGTTGTCGGCACGCGCGCGCGTGGTGCTCGTCGACGAGCCCGCCCAGGGCATGTCGCCGGCGGTCGCGGCCCGTACGTACGCGCTGCTGGCCGCGCTCGACGCGTGCGTGGTCGTCGCCGAGCAACGGCTGCCGCCCGCCCTGCACGGCCGCCCCGCCTTCGTGTACGTACTGCGCCGGGGCGCGGTGGTGTTCGCCGGGGAGACCGGCGAACTCGACCGGTCCGCCTCCGCCCGGCAGCCGTAGGGCCCCGTCCGTCCGTCCGGACGGACGGGGCCCCGTGCCCGGGATCCTGTCGGCGAATCCAGCGGCGGGACGCCGATGGGAGCTGATCTCCCGGCAGAACGGCCCGCCGGCGGCGTGTCGCCGGGAGACCAGCTCCCGTCGTGGCCCAGGGCCCGCGTCCGGAGGGCGGACCCGGCGACGGCTCAGATGTCGAGGCGCTGGCCGGGCACGATCACGTCGGGGTCCCCGCCGATGACGGTCTTGTTGGCCTCGTACAGGCGCTGCCAGGTCGTGCCGTACCGCGCGGCGATCCCGCTCAGCGTGTCGCCCGCGCGGACGGTGTGGTCGCCGCGGGACGTGTCGCGGTCCGTGTGCCCGGAGGGTGTCGAAGTCCTGGCCGGCTCCGACGGCTTCGACTGTTCCGACGGGGCCCGCTCCGTGGTCACCGGATCCGCGACGGGTGCGTTCCCGGACGCCCCCGCGCGTGCCGAGCAGGTCGGCCAGGCGCCCCAGCCCTGGGCGCGCTGCACCTTCGTGGCGACCGCGATCTGCTGGGCCCTGCTGGCCCGGTCGGCCGTCGGCGCGTAGGCCGTGCCGCCGTAGGCACGCCAGGTGGCGCCGGAGAACTGCAGTCCGCCGTAGTAGCCGTTGCCGGTGTTGATGTGCCAGTCGCCGCCGCTCTCGCACTGTGCGATGCGGTCCCACACCCCGCTGTCCGCCGCCGTGGCGTTCCCGGTCGCGGCGAGCAGTCCGAGGGGCGCGAGCAGGGCCGCGCCGGCCAGGACGGCCGTCGTACGGGTCTTGCGGAGGTGGTCGCGGGTGTTATCGGCACATTCGGACATGTAGGTCCTTCCCGAAGGACTCGGGGTCCCCGAGGCGGAGTGCCGCCCGCCGCGTCATGGGACGCGTGGGCCGCGCTCGCCCCGTCCGCCTTCGGGTCGTGCGGTGGTGCCGTGCGGTGCGGTCGGCGGACGTACCCGAGCGGTGCTCGCTGCACACGGCGGAGGAATCTAAGGAGCCCCCGGTACCGGGATCAACCAACGCCCTGTTGTGCCAGGCCAGTTGCCACTTACCTCGGGTAGCGGCGATTTTCGGCCACCCACTTCATTCCCTGATTTCGGGATTTGTCGACCAGCGGACAGGGCAACCTGTGAGCCACCTCACCTCCTCAACGACAGTACGACAACGGGCAGTTGACGATGAGTGGCCGATTCCGCGCCGAGCGTGACCGTGCGCGCTGGATGGTTCGATTCCGTTCGCCCTGGGGCGTGACTACCGCCACAGATCGCCCGTTGTCTTCTTCATGAGCCGGGGACCCACCCGGACCACGGGCCGGGAGCCACCCGGCCTCGCCACGCACCGCATCCCGAGGGAGCCACCCGTGCCGCGCATGCTCGACGTCAGCGACGAGGTACGCGCCGAGATCGGCGACGAAGAAGCAGCCCGCCTGCTCGCCGGAGAGTCCGCCCCGGGCAGTTACGACTGCACCTCCTGCCGCACCCCGGGCGACCCGGAGCAGGAGCGCACCAGCACCGTCCTGTTCATCGGGGACGAGACCGCCGTCCTCGCCTTCGCCCACGCCGGCTGCCTGCCCTCGCAGGTCGTCCAGGTCACCGAGGAACAGCTCCAGGGCGCCGTGCGGGCCATCGGCGGCGACACCGGGGAACCGGCGCCCGCGAAGGCCGCCCCCGAACAGGCCGTGCTCGGGGTGACCAGCGGACTGGTCCTGATCTCCGGCGAGTTGCACCCGGCGCTGGTCGTGGAGCCGACCGCGCCGGTCGCGCGGCCCGGTTCGCTCGGGGCCGGCGACGACTTCCTGCCGCTCCTCATCGAGCAGGGCTTCATGCCCCTGACCGAGCTGTCGGCCGTACCGCCGGCGCTGCACGGCTGGTCGGTCCTGCTCGCCGCGGGGCAGCTGCACGCCGTACTCCAGCCGAACCCGGCCGGCGGCCGTCCGGTGGCCTGGTGGCAGGCGCACCAGCCGCTCCAGGTCACCGACGGCTGGCGGTCGGCCGCCAACAAGCACCAGCAGGTGCTGATGTTCGCGGCCCCGGTCGGCTCGATCGGCCGCCAGCCGCGCGAGGACCTGCTGCGCGACGCGCTGGACAAGGCGGCCGCGAACGGCAAGCTGGTCGCCGCGGCGCTGCCGCTGGCGGGCCTCTGACCGGCCCGGCGGACACAGCACCGCCGGACAACCGGCGAAAGCCGCAAAAATGCCGCATCCCTTACGGCACGGGGTCGTTTGGACATACGTGCACGCATACGACGTTCCTCGCCGCCAGTCCCTCGCCTCGGTCCCCGCACCCGTGCGCCCGGAGCGGGACTCCCGGAGCGGCCTCTCGGCCACGCCGATCTACGACGCCCTCTACACCGAGTACGTCAAGTCCTTCCGTTCGCTGCCGGGTGACCGCAGCGGCGAGGAGGAGCTGGGCTTCACCGCCTTCGGGAACATCCCGCGCGGTGCGGGCCCGTACGGCGGCCACAGCCCGAGCACGTTCGGCGCCTCCCTCGTGAGCGGCGCCCACGGCGCGGGGGCGGGCGACGGCCGACAGGGCGCCGGGCCGCAGTGGCAGCGGGTCGGCACGGTCGGCAGACCCGCCTCCGGGATGCACCACGTGCCGGCCGGACTGCCGCCGGCCCCGCGCAGAGGCGCCTGACCCGAGGCATGGCGAAGGGGCGGCCCCACCGGGACCGCCCCTTCGCCATGCCCGCCGTCGGCTACTTCTTCTTGCCGCGCTTCTCCCGCACCCGCACGGAGATGTGGATCGGCGTCCCCTCGAAGCCGAACTCCTCCCGCAGCCGGCGCTCGATGAACCGCCGGTAGCCCGCCTCGATGAAGCCGGAGGCGAACAGCACGAACCGCGGCGGCCTGGTGCCGGCCTGGGTGCCGAACAGGATGCGCGGCTGCTTGCCGCCCCGCACGGGGTGCGGGTGGGCGGCGACCAGCTCGCCGAGGAAGGCGTTCAGCCTGCCCGTCGGGACCCGAGTCTCCCAGCCCTCCAGGGCCGTCTCGATGGCCGGGACCAGCTTCTCCATGTGCCGGCCGGTGCGCGCCGAGACGTTCACCCGCGGCGCCCACACCACCTGGCCGAGCTCGGTCTCGATCTCCCGCTCCAGGTAGTAGCGGCGCTCCTCGTCGAGGGTGTCCCACTTGTTGTACGCGAGGACGATCGCGCGGCCCGCCTCCACGGCCATGGTGACGATCCGCTGGTCCTGCACCGAGATGGAGTCGGCGGCGTCGATGAGGACGACGGCCACCTCCGCCTTCTCGACGGCGGCGGCGGTGCGCAGCGAGGCGTAGTAGTCGGCGCCCTGCTGGAGGTGGACGCGCTTGCGGATGCCCGCCGTGTCGACGAACTTCCAGGTCTTGCCGCCGAGTTCGATCATCTCGTCGACCGGGTCACGGGTGGTGCCGGCGAGTTCGTTGACGACGACCCGCTCCTCGCCCGCGACCTTGTTCAGCAGCGAGGACTTGCCGACGTTGGGCCTGCCGATCAGGGCGATGCGGCGCGGGCCGCCGACGGCGGTGCCGAAGGTCTGGGCCGGGGCCTCGGGCAGGGCCTCGAGGACCTTGTCCAGCATGTCGCCAGTGCCACGGCCGTGCAGCGCGGAGACCGGGTGCGGCTCGCCGAGGCCCAGGGACCACAGGTAGGACGCGTCGGCCTCGCCGCTCGGGCCGTCCACCTTGTTGGCGCACAGCACGACCGGCTTGCCGGCCTTGCGCAGCAGCCGGACGACGGCCTCGTCGGTGTCGGTCGCGCCGACCTTGGCGTCCACGACGAAGACGACCGCGTCGGCGGCCTCGATGGCGTACTCGGCCTGGGCGGCCACGGAGGCGTCGATACCGAGGACGTCCTGCTCCCAGCCGCCGGTGTCGACGACCTTGAAGCGGCGGCCGGCCCACTCGGCCTCGTAGGTGACGCGGTCGCGGGTGACGCCCGGCTTGTCCTCGACGACCGCCTCACGACGGCCGATGATGCGGTTCACCAGGGTCGACTTGCCGACATTGGGGCGGCCGACGACGGCGAGCACGGGCAGCGGACCGTGGCCCGCCGCCTCGATGGCGCCCTCGACGTCCTCGAGGTCGAAGCCCTCCTCCGCGGCGAGCTCCATGAACTCCGCGAACTCGGCATCGCCCAGCGCCCCGTGATCGTGCTCGTGCGCACCCTCGTACGCGTCCGAGCCGTCGGGCTGGATGTGGTCGTTCATGAAGTCCGTACCTCGTCGTTCATCGTGGTGATCGGTGGAACCCCGTACACAACGGTGATCCACTACTCAAGTGTCGCCTAGCGCCCGGTGAGGCGCCTGGCGTTTTCCAGGTGGGCGGTGAGCTGCTTCTGGATGCGCTCGGTCGCCTCGTCCAGCGCCTTGCGCGTACGTCTGCCGCTGCCGTCGCCCGCGTCGAAGGGGTCGCCGAAGACGACGTCCACGCGGGAGCGCAGCGGGGGCAGTCCCTTTATCAACCGTCCGCGGCGCTCGGAACTTCCCAGGACGGCCACCGGCACGATCGGCGCTCCGCCGCGTACGGCGAAGTAGGCGAGCCCCGCGCGGAGCGAGGCGAAGTCGCCCTCGCCGCGCGTGCCCTCCGGGAAGATGCCGAGGACGCCGCCCTGCTCCAGTACGCCCAGCGCCCGGGAGATCGCCGTGCGGTCGGTGGTCTCGCGGTCCACCTTGAGCTGGCCGATGCCGGTCAGGAAGGGGTCGAGCGGGCCGACGAACGCCTCCTTCTTGATCAGGAAGTGCGTCGGCCGGGGTGCCACGCCCATGACCATGGGGCCGTCGACGTTGTGGGAGTGGTTCACGGCGAAGATCAGCGGACCGGCCGTGGGCACCCGCCAGGCGCCCAGCACACGCGGCTTGAACAGCCCGTACATCAGGCCGACGCCGATGCGCCGGCCGACCTCGGCGCCGCGCACCGATGGGACGTCGGTCACTTCCCGGCCCGCTTCTCCTCGACGAGGGTGACGACACACTCGATGACCTGCGCCAGCGTCAGCTCGGTGGTGTCCACCTCGACCGCGTCGCCGGCCTTGGCCAGCGGGGAGGTCTTGCGGCCGGCGTCAGCCGCGTCCCGCTTGATCAGGGCCTCGCGGGTGGTGTTCAGGTCGGCGCCCTTGAGCTCGCCGCTGCGGCGGGCGGCACGGGCCTCCGCGCTGGCGGTGAGGAAGATCTTCAGGTCGGCGTCGGGCAGCACGGTGGTGCCGATGTCGCGGCCCTCGACGACGATGCCGGTGACGGCGGAGGCGGCGATGGACCGCTGCAGCTCGGTGATCCGGGTCCGCACCTCGGGGACCGCGGAGACCGCGCTGACCTTGGAGGTGACGTCCTGTCCGCGGATCGGGCCGGCCACGTCGACGCCGTCGACGGTGATCGTCGGGTCCTGGGGGTCCGTACCGGAGACGATCTCGGGCTTCCCGGCGACGGCGGCGATCGCGGACGGGTCGTCTATGTCGATGCCGTTGGTCACCATCCACCAGGTGATCGCCCGGTACTGGGCGCCGGTGTCCAGGTAGCTCAGGCCGAGCTGCGCCGCCACGGCCTTCGAGGTGCTCGACTTGCCCGTGCCGGAGGGGCCGTCGATGGCGACAATCACGGGCTGGGCGGCGCCGTTTTCCACGGGGGAACACCTTCCTGGTGCGGTGGAGTGGTGTGTGCGGGGCGCGGACACGCCCCGCACCAGATTACCGGCCCCCCGGAACCCTTCCGACAAGCGGACGATCCGGCCCTCCGGGGGACGGACCGCCCTCGGGCCTTCCCCCGCCCCGGCCCGTCACTGGCGGATCGCCCAGCCCCGCTCCCGCAGCCCCGCGATGAGGGCCGGGGCCGCCTTGGGCTCCACCATGAGCTGGACCAGACCGGCCTGCTGCCCGGTGGCGTGCTCGATGCGGACGTCCTCGATGTTGGCGCCGGCGCGCTCGGCGTCCGCGAAGATGCGGGCGAGCTGGCCGGGCTGGTCGTCGATGAGCACCGTCACGGTCTCGTAGACGCGCGGCGCGGAGCCGTGCTTGCCGGGGACGCGGACCTGCCCCGCGTTGCCGCGGCGCAGCACGTTCTCGATACCGGTGCCGCCCTCGCGGCGCTTGTCCTCGTCGGAGGACTGCAGCGCGCGCAGGGCGCGCACGGTCTCCTCCAGGTCGGCGGCGACGTCCGTGAGCAGGTCGGCGACCGGGCCGGGGTTCGCGGAGAGGATGTCGATCCACATCCGGGGATCGGAGGCGGCGATCCGGGTCACGTCCCGGATGCCCTGCCCGCACAGTCGTACGGCGGCCTCCTCGGCGTGCTCCAGGCGCGCGGCGACCATGCTGGACACCAGGTGGGGCATGTGGGAGACGAGGGCCACGGCCCGGTCGTGGGCGTCGGCGTCCATGACGACGGGCACGGCCCTGCAGTGCGAGACCAGCTCCAGGGCGAGGTTCAGCACCTCGGTGTCGGTGTCCCGGGTGGGGGTGAGCACCCAGGGGCGCCCTTCGAAGAGGTCCCCGGTGGCGGCCAGCGGGCCGGACCGCTCCCGGCCGGACATCGGGTGGGTGCCGATGTACGGGGCCAGGTCGAGCCCGCGCTCCTGGAGCTCACGGCGCGGTCCGCCCTTGACGCTGGCGACGTCGATGTAGCCGCGGGCCGCGCCGCGCCGCATCGCGTCGGCGAGCACGTCGGCCACGTGGGCGGGCGGGGCGGCGACGATCGCCAGGTCGACCGGCCCGTCGGGGGCCTCCTCCGTGCCGGCGCCGAGCGCGGCGGCCGTACGGGCCTGCTCCGGGTCGTGGTCGGTGAGGTGGACGACGACGCCCCGCTGCGACAGGGCGAGCGCGGCGGACGTGCCGATGAGTCCGGTGCCGATGACGAGTGCGGTTCTCACTGGGCGATGTCCTTGCGCAGGGCGGCCGCCGCGCCGAGGTAGACGTGCGCCACGTCCGCGCGGGGCTTGTCGCACTCGATGTGCGCGAGGACCCGGACGACGCGGGGCATGGCGCCCTCGATGTCCAGTTCCTGGGCGCAGATCAGGGGGACGTCGACGATGCCGAGCTTGCGGGCGGCGGCGGCCGGGAAGTCGCTGTGCAGGTCGGGCGTGGCCGTGAACCAGAGGCTGATCAGGTCGTCGGTGTGCAGGCCGTTGCGCTCCAGGATCGCGGTGAGCAGCGCGCCGACCTGCTCCTCCATGTGACCGGCCTCGTCCCGCTCCAACTGGACGGCCCCCCGGACCGCGCGTACCGCCACGACGATGCTCCTTGCTGACGTGCCTGTCTGCTGTTCGGTCATCCAGCGTAGTCAGCCCGCGCGGTGGCGGCGCCGGGCGCCCGCCCGCTGAGACGGGCGGTGTGAGCGTTTCGTGATGTTTTGTCGTGTGTTGCTTCTTGTTCGGCGGATTCGGTGTCAAGATGCGGGAACCGCGACCTCCGGGAGTGACGACATGACCCCTCGTGCAACACGCCGCACGGTTCTGCTCGCGTCGGGTGCGGCGGCACTGGCCGCGGGCTGCGGCTCGGACGGCGGGAACGGCGGGAACGGCGGAGACGGCAGGGACGGCGGCGGGGGCGGGGGCGGCACCTCGTCGGACACCGCCGGGCAGGAGCTGATCCCGACCGCCGACGTCCCGGTGGGCGGGGGCACGGTCCTCCCGGACGAGAAGATCGTGGTCACCCAGCCGCAGGAGGGCGACTTCAAGGCCTTCTCGGCGATCTGCACCCACCAGAACTGTGTCGTGGCCGACGTCGCGGACGGCACCGTCAACTGCGCCTGCCACGGCAGCCGCTTCAGGATCACCGACGGCTCGGTGGAGCAGGGCCCCGCGACCCGGCCACTGCCCGCGGAGCCGATCACGGTGGAGGGAAATTCGATCCGCCGGGCGTGATCCACCGCGTACGCTCCCGGGCATGCGCCCCGAGACCCTGGTCGGCGACCACACGATCTACGCCTGTGTCATGGGTTCGCGCGCCTTCGGTCTGGCCACCGAGGGCAGCGACACCGACCGCCGGGGCGTCTTCCTCGCGCCCACTCCCCTGTTCTGGCGCTTCGAGAAGCCGCCGACGCATGTCGAGGGCCCGGCCGAGGAACAGTTCAGCTGGGAGCTGGAACGCTTCTGCGAGCTGGCCCTGCGCGCCAACCCCAACATCCTGGAGTGCCTGCACTCCCCGCTGGTGGAGTACGCCGACGCCACCGGCCGCGAGCTGCTGTCCCTGCGCGGGGCGTTCCTCTCCCGCAAGGTCCACGAGACGTTCACGCGGTACGCCCATGGCCAGCGCCGCAAGCTGGAGGCGGACGTCCGCGCGCACGGCGCCCCGCGCTGGAAGCACGCGATGCACCTGCTCCGCCTGCTGAGCAGCGCCCGCGACCTGCTCCGTACGGGCACCCTCACGATCGACGTGGGCGAGGAGCGCGAGTCGCTGCTCGCGGTGAAGCGGGGCGAGGTGTCCTGGCCCGAGTTCGAGGCGCGGATGACCCGCCTGGCGCAGGAGGCCGAGCAGGCCACCCACCACAGCCCGCTCCCCGCGGAACCGGACCGCCGGCGCGTGGAGGACTTCCTCGTCCGCACCCGCCGCGCCTCAGCCCTCCAGGCGGGTCCGTACGACGAGGTCGTGCAGGGCGTCGTACGCGGTGGGGGCGTCGGGCAGGACTGACGCCGCCTGCGCCTCGTCCAGCACGCCGTGCAGCCGCTCCACGTCGTCCCGCACGCGCGCGTGGTCGACGGCGGCGTCCCCGTGCTCGCGCTCCGCCTTGGCGGCGATCAGCTCCGGCAGGTGGTCCGGGGCTGCGTCGACCTCCCCGGCGAGGGTGGGCAGATGGGGCTGCACCTCGCCGGAGCGCATCAGGTGGATGCCGGTGAGCAGCACCCGGAAGGTGTAGAGCAGCGGTTTGAGTTCGCCGGTCTTCTCGAACAGCCGCCACTGGGTCTGTGCGAATCCCCGGTAGTGGTGGGCGTGGTGGCTGGTGAGGACGTCCGGGGCGAGCGCGGCCAGTTCGCGGTGGGTGTCGGTGGTGTGCACGACCAGCGGGGACAGCAGTTGCTCCAGGACGTAGCCGTTGCGCCGCAGCATCAGGCGGACGAACTTGCGCAGGTCGTGCGTGACCAGGTCCATCTCGACGCCGTCCCGGACCCACATCCTGGACCGGGTCTCGTCCGGCTCGCGCAGCCCGACGAGATCGGCGGCCGGCAGCAGGTGCACGCCCCGCAGGTCCACGTCGGAGTCTCGGGACGGGAATCCGTACAGGTGCGCGCCCGAGACGGTGGCGAACAGGACCGGGTCGGGCTGTTCGGCGATCACCGGGCTCAGGTCGAGGTCCAGGGCGTCGGTCATCGGTCAAGCGTCCCAGAGCGTTCCCAGCGCCAGCAGGTCGGCCCGGTACTCGATGCGGTCGGCCCACTCGGCGGGCCAGGCGTCCGCGCCCAGGTACGCGCCGGCGAAGGCGCCCGTGAGGCAGGCGATGGAGTCGGAGTCGCCCGCGGTGCAGGCGGCACGGCGCAGGGCGGTGAGGGGTTCGTCGACGAAGAGGAGGAAGCAGAGCAGGCCGGTCGCCAGGGCCTCCTCGGCGATCCAGCCCTCGCCCGTGGCCAGGCAGGGGTCGGTCTCGGGCGAGACGGTGCGTACGGCGTCCTGGAGGCGTTCCAGGACGCCCAGGCACTCGTCCCAGCCGCGCGCGATGAAGTGCTCGGGGGTGGGGTCCTGGGCGCGGGTCCACAGGTCGCCGAGCCAGAACTCGTGGTAGCGGGTGCGGTTGTCGTAGGCGTAGGAACGCAGCAGTCCGATCAGGCCGGTCGGTTCGGCGCCCTCCGCCAGCAGTCGTACGGCGTGTGCGGTGAGGTCGGAGGCGGCGAGCGCGGTGGGGTGGCCGTGGGTGAGGGCGGACTGCAACTGGGCGGCGCCCGCGCGCTGTTCGTCGGTCAGGCCGGGGGCCAGGCCTATGGGGGCGACGCGCATGTTGGCGCCGCAGCCCTTGGAGCCGATCTGGCTGGCGTCCTGCCAGCGCCGGTCCTCGCGGGCCAGCAGGTGGCAGGCCTTGAGGCAGGTGTTGCCGGGGGCGCGGTTGTTCTCGGGCGACCGCCACCACTCCACGAACTCCTCGCGCACCGGACGCTCCAGCCGCTTCGGGGCGAGCAGTCCCCGGTCCATGGCCGTGCGCAGCCCTCTGCCGAGCGCGAGGGTCATCTGGGTGTCGTCGGTGACGATCGCCGGCGTGGGCAGGTCCATCCCCCGCCAGGGTCCGTACTTCGCGAGGATCGACGGCACGTCGTTGAACTCGGTCGGAAAGCCCAGCGCGTCCCCCAGGGCGAGTCCGGTGAGCGCTCCCGTGGCGGCGCGCTTGGTGACGGTGGTCGTGGTCATGCGGGGCGTCCTTCCGGAGTGGGCCGGAGCAGGGGCGGGTGGAGGGCGGTGGCGGTGCCCGCGCGGTAGAGCGCGGCGGGTTTGCCCCGGCCGCCGGTGAGGCGCGCGGCGCCGGGGACGGCTTCGACGAAGCCCGGGGTGGCGAGCACCTTGCGCCGGAAGTTGGGCCGGTCCAGGGCGGTGCCCCACACGGTCTCGTAGACCTGTTGCAGCTCCCCGAGGGTGAACTCGGGCGGGCAGAAGGCGGTGGCGAGGCAGGTGTACTCGAGCTTGGCGCCGACGCGTTCCCGCGCGTCGGCCAGGATCCGGCCGTGGTCGAAGGCGAGCTCCCGCGCGGAGTCGTACGGCGTCCAGCGGGCCTGCGCCGCGTCGCTGCCGCCGTGCGCCTCGGGCGCGTCGGGCAGCAGTGCGGCGAACGCGACGGACACGACCCTCATCCGGGGGTCGCGGTCGGGTTCGCTGTAGGTCCGCAGCTGCTCCAGATGCAGCCCGGACACGTCCGTCAGCCCGGTCTCCTCGCCCAGTTCGCGCCGCGCGGCGCTCTCGGCGGACTCGTCCGGCTGGACGAAGCCGCCGGGCAGCGCCCACCGTCCGGCGTACGGCTCCTGGCCGCGCTCGACGAGGAGCACGTGCAGCGCGCCCGCGCGGAGGGTGAACACGGCGAGGTCGACGGTGACGGCGAAGGGCTCGAAGGCGTACTTGTCGTAGCCGTCCATGACCCGCACCCCCTTTAATAGTCTCAGTGACTATTAAAGGGGGTGCGGGTCGGGCGCACAAGCCCCTGGAGGTCGACAGCCCTTAGAGGTCGACCTCCTGCATCAGCATCCCGACCTCGGTGTTGGACAGCCGCCGCAGCCAGCCGGACTTCTGGTCGCCCAGGGTGATCGGCCCGAAGGCGGTGCGCACCAGCTTGTCGACCGGGAAGCCGGCCTCGGCGAGCATCCGGCGCACGATGTGCTTGCGGCCCTCGTGCAGGGTCACCTCGACGAGGTAGTTCTTGCCGGTCTGCTCCACGACCCGGAAGTGGTCCGCGCGGGCGTAACCGTCCTCGAGCTGGATGCCGTCCTTGAGCCTCTTGCCCAGGTCGCGCGGGATCGGGCCCACGATGGCCGCCAGGTACGTCTTCTTCACGCCGTACTTGGGGTGGGTCAGCCGGTGCGCCAGCTCGCCGTGGTTGGTGAGCAGGATGACGCCCTCGGTCTCGGTGTCGAGCCGGCCGACGTGGAAGAGGCGGGTCTCGCGGTTGGTGACGTAGTCACCGAGGCACTGCCTGCCCTCCGGGTCCTCCATGGTGGAGACGACACCGGCGGGCTTGTTCAGCGAGAAGAACTGGTACGACTGGGTCGCGACGGTCAGGCCGTCGACCTTGACCTCGTCCTTCTCCGGGTCGACCCGCTTGCCCTGCTCCAGGACGATCTCGCCGTTGACCTCGACGCGCGCCTGCTCGATCAGCTCCTCGCAGGCGCGCCGGGAGCCGTAGCCCGCGCGGGCGAGCACCTTCTGCAGCCGCTCGCCCTCCTGCTCGGCGCCGGGGAAGGTCTTGGGCAGCTTGACGTCCTTCTTGCCCGCGTACCGCTCGCGGTTGCGCTCCTCGGCCCGTGCCTCGTACTCACGGGACGTGGCCGGGGCGCTGCGCCCCCGCTGCTGGGGCCGCTTCGGACCGCCCTTGGCGCCGCCGCGGGCCGAGGGACCGCGGCCCGACTTCGGACCGTCCTGGGTGGCGCCGGGTCCCACGTCGTAGCGCCGCTCCTCCGGGCGCGGCTTCTTCGGACGGCCGCCCTGTTGGTTGTCGCGGTTGCCACCGGCGCCGCGGTGCCCACCGCGGCCACCGCCGCTCCCGCCGCGGCCGCCGCTGTTGCCACCACGGCTCCCGCCGTTGTTTCCGCTGCTGTTCCTGCCGCTGCTGCTTCGCATCAAAGTTCCGTCTTGTCGTCTGCGTCCTCGGAATCCGGGGCGTCCGGATCGAACGACGGGACCGCTTCCAGCGTCTCGGCCTCGATCGCCTCCGCCTCCGGGAGGAAGGGCGCGAGCTCCGGGAGCTCGTCCAGACCGCGCAGGCCCATCCGCTCCAGGAAGTAGTTCGTCGTCGTGTACAGGATCGCACCTGTTTCGGGTTCCGTGCCCGCCTCCCCGATCAGACCGCGCTGCAGGAGGGTGCGCATCACGCCGTCGCAGTTGACCCCGCGCACGGCGGAGACGCGGCTGCGGCTGACCGGCTGCCGGTAGGCGACGACCGCGAGGGTCTCCAGGGCGGCCTGGGTGAGCCGGGCCTGCTGGCCGTCCAGGACGAAGCCCTCGACGGCGGCGGCGTACTCGGGACGGGTGTAGAAGCGCCAGCCGCCCGCGACGAGGCGCAGCTCGAAGCCGCGGCCCTGGACGGTGTACTCGTCGGCGAGCGCGCGCAGCGCGTCCGCGACCTGGTGCCTGGGGCGCTCCAGTATCCTCGCCAGGTGCTCCTCGGTCGCGGGCTCGTCCACGACCATGAGGACCGCCTCCAGGGCGGGCTTGAGGTCGAGCTCCGCGACGGTGCGCGGCCCGGCGGGGGTTCCGGTCGTCTCCTCGTTCACGGCTTCCTCTCCTCCTCGGACCTCTCCGGCGGCCGGTCGAACTCGTCGGTGACCGTCGGCACGGCGTCCCCGTCCTCGCCGGTCCAGCGCACGGTCAGCTCGCCGAGCGCGGCCTCCTGGTCGAGGGCGACGGCCTTCTCGCGGTACAGCTCCAGCAGGGCGAGGAAGCGGGCCACGACGGTCAGGGTGTCGTCCGTGTCCTCGACGAGGGCCCGGAAGCTCGCCTCGCCCAGCTCCTTCAGCCGCGCGACGACGATCCCGGCCTGCTCCTGCACGCTGACCAGCGGGGCGTGGATGTGGTCGACGTACACCTGCGGCTTGGGCCTGGGCTGCATCGCCTTGACGGCGAGCCTGGCGAAGCCCTCGGCGCCGATGCTGATGACGACCTCGGGCAGCAGCTCGGCGTGGTGCGGTTCGAGTCCGACGGTACGGGGGTAACGGCGGCCTTCGTCGTCGAGGCGCCGGCTGAAGATCTCGGCGATCTGCTTGTACGCGCGGTACTGCAGCAGCCTCGCGAACAGCAGGTCCCGTGCCTCCAGGAGGGCGAGGTCGGCCTCGTCCTCCACCTCGGCGGCGGGCAGCAGCCGGGCCGCCTTGAGATCGAGCAGTGTGGCCGCCACGACCAGGAACTCGGTCGTCTCGTCCAGGTCCCAGTCGGGCCCCAGGGCCCGGATGTACGCCATGAACTCATCGGTCACCTTGGACAGCGCGACCTCGGTGACGTCCAGCTTGTGCTTCGAGATCAACTGCAGCAGCAGATCGAACGGCCCCTCGAAGTTCACCAGCCGGACCTTGAACCGCCCGTCCCCTCCCTCGACGTCACCCGCCCCCGAAGCCCCGCCTCCGGCGCCGGCGGGCCGGGCGGTCCCCACCCGGCCGACGTCGATCGCACCGCTCCCGGCCCCGGACGCCTCCACGGATTCCGGTTCGCCGGACGCACTCACCGCCCCGCCGACGGCCGGGGCGTCCGGTCCTGCCGCACGCGTGACGGTCTCCTGCGTCGGTGGCGCCCCCGGCTCACCCGGTGAAGGCCCTCCGGGGAGAATCCCGGAGCCCGCCCGCTCCACTGCCACCGGGCCGGCCATCGGCCCCGCCTCCCCGCGCACGGTGGTCCCGTACTCCGACGCGACCACCGGCTCGACCGACGAGGGACGCCTCAGACCCGGCTCCTCTGCCCCGGCGACCGTGCCCTCCGGCACCGCCCCCGGCTCATCCGCCTCCGCAGGCTCCCCGCGCGGCGGCGTGGCCGCCGGACCCGGCTCGCCGAGCTCGGCGACGCCGCCCTCCGACTCGTCCGGTGAAGGCGCGCCCAGGGGCGGCACGGCGTCCGTCTCCCCCGCGTGCGTCCCGCGCGCCGGGTCCGGCTCCCCATGCTCCGACGTCACCGGCTCGACCGGCGGGAAGTCCCGCGCGGGGGGTTCGGTGCCCGGTGTGTTCTCGGGTGCGCCGTGGGGCGGGCCCGGCTCCCCGCGCTCGGCGGCCCTGCTTTCCGACGTCACCCTCGGTGAGGGGCCCGCGCCCTCCTCAGGCGCCCCCTGCGCGGGCGTTGCCGGGCCCCGGCCCAGGGTGCGGCGGCGGGGCGGGCGGGCGCCGGAGGTGGGGGTGTCGTTCGAGGTCATGGCCTCCGCAGGCTACCGCTACCGTCCACGGAGGCGTCGTACGAGGATGCTGGCGTCCCCACGGCTCTCCAGGTCGGCGAGGACCACGGCGACCGCCTCTCGGACGATGCGGCCCCGGTCCACCGCCAGCCCGTGCTCGCCGCGCAGCACCAGGCGCGCGTGTTCGAGGTCCATCAGCTCCTCGGCGGACACGTACACGGTGATCTTCTCGTCGTGCCGTTCACGGCCGCTGGGCCGCCGTGACGCCGCCCGCCCCCGCTTGCCGCGCTGGGCCGCACCGTCCTGCGCCGGCTGACGCCGCCCGGAGCCCGCCGCGTCACGGCTGCGGGACTCCCCGGCCCCGTCCGGCTCCGCGTCCGCCGCGACGTGCTCCGCGCCCTCGCCGTCGCCGCCCTGCGCGGGCACCGACTGCGGCGCGTCCTCCACGGCGGCCGCCGCGTCGCCCTCCCCCGCGGGTGCGGGGACACGGGCGTCGCCGTTGGCCTGGCGCCGGGGGGTCGACGCCTGGAGCGCCATCCCCCCTGTCGTACGGAAGAGTTCGTCGGCCCCCGGCAGACTCACTCGGCGTGACACCGGGCGAGCACCTCCCTGGCGAGCTGGCGGTAGGCGGCGGCACCGACGGAGTTGGACGCGTACGTGGTGATCGGCTCACCGGCGACCGTGGTCTCCGGGAAGCGGACCGTGCGCCCGATGACCGTGTGGTAGACGTGGTCGTCGAACGCCTCGACCACCCGCGCGAGCACCTCACGGCTGTGCACCGTGCGCGAGTCGTACATGGTGGCGAGGATGCCGTCGAGCTCCAGGTCGGGGTTGAGCCGCTCCTGGACCTTCTCGATCGTCTCGGTCAGCAGCGCCACACCGCGCAGCGCGAAGAACTCGCACTCCAGCGGCACGATCACCTTGTGCGCGGCGGTCAGCGCGTTGACCGTGAGCAGGCCGAGCGAGGGCTGGCAGTCGATCACGATGTAGTCGTAGTCGTCCATCAGCGGCTTCAGCGCCCGCTGGAGGGTGGACTCGCGCGCGACCTCGCTCACGAGCTGCACCTCGGCCGCCGACAGGTCGATGTTGCTGGGCAGCAGGTCCATGTTGGGGACCGCGGTCTTCAGCAGCACCTCGTCGGCCGCCATGCCCCGCTCCATGAGCAGGTTGTAGACGGTGAGGTCGAGCTCCATGGGGTTGACGCCGAGACCGACCGACAGCGCGCCCTGCGGGTCGAAGTCGACGAGCAGCACCCGGCGTCCGTACTCCGCGAGCGCGGCACCCAGGTTGATGGTCGACGTGGTCTTGCCGACGCCGCCCTTCTGGTTGCACATCGCGATGATCTTCGCGGGACCGTGGTCGGTCAGCGGACCCGGGATCGGGAAGTACGGCAGCGGGCGCCCGGTCGGACCGACGCGCTCACGGCGCTGGCGCGCCGCGTCGGGCGCGAGCGTGGCCGCGTACTCGGGATCGGGCTCGTACTCGGCGTCGGGGTCGTAGAAGTGCCCCTCGGGCAGTTCGTCGTAGTCGGCGAAATGGTTG
Organism: Streptomyces sp. CB02400; assembly: GCF_001905725.1. Taxonomy (GTDB): domain Bacteria; phylum Actinomycetota; class Actinomycetes; order Streptomycetales; family Streptomycetaceae; genus Streptomyces; species Streptomyces atrovirens. The sequence goes on along the minus strand of NZ_LIWB01000006.1, from coordinate 24,969 downwards.
TGGGGCGCGCCACTTCCGTCGCCGGCCATGGCGTTCACGTGATGGCCATCCATGCTCTGGGGTGCTGGTTGAGTCACCACCGAAGTCCGGTGACTCCGGTGGGCTGCGAAGGTGCGCACAGCTACGGAGCCGACAGCAGCGAATCCCGCGGGCTCCTGGTCCGGCGCAGGCATTCCTGGGTGACCACCCCCGGGAGTAAATGTCGACTCATTCACAAGTCGTCTTACCTCCTTGGTGACCAGGAAACTTCTAGACAGGTCAGCGTGGCACCATGCCGACGATTGGCGACTCTATGGCGTGTCGGCCGTCCGCAGCAACACAATCCGCCGGACCCGGCCCGATGTGTCGGCAATGAAACATCCCTCTGTCAAGGGCGTACGGCCGTCGCACGGCAGGTTTCACGGGTGTGCGAATCGGTAGAAGGGTTACGTTCGAGGCGAGTTGTCCCGGAAACAGGAAGTGACCATACACACATCCGGCCGGACCTTGTCGGGCAAGGTCCGGCCGGGTACGTGACGTTGACGACGGAAGTTGACGTATCGCCTTTGCCGACGGACGACTTGGTCGACTTACCGTCCTGGCCGCTCAGCCGAGCAGGGAGGCGAGCTCCACGTGCTCCAGGCCGTGCGCCTCGGCGACCTCCTTGTAAACCACCTTGCCGTCATGCGTGTTGAGGCCCTTGGCGAGCGCGGGGTCGCGGCGCAGCGCGTCCACCCAGCCCCGGTCGGCGAGTTCCACGATGTACGGCAGCGTGGCGTTGGTGAGCGCGTAGGTGGAGGTGTTGGGCACCGCGCCGGGCATGTTGGCGACGCAGTAGAACACCGACTCGTGGACCTTGAAGGTCGGCTCGGCGTGCGTGGTCGGGTGGGAGTCCTCGAAGCAGCCGCCCTGGTCGATCGCGATGTCGACAAGGACACTTCCGGCCTTCATCCGCGAGACCAGCTCGTTGGTGACCAGCTTCGGGGCCTTGGCACCGGGGACCAGCACCGCGCCGATCACGAGGTCGGCCTCCAGGCAGGCCTTCTCCAGCTCGAAGGCGTTGGAGACGACGGTCTGGATCTTCGTGCCGAAGACCTTGTCGGCTTCCTTGAGCTTGTTGATGTCCTTGTCGAGCAGGGTCACGTGGAAGCCCATGCCGATGGCGATCTGCGCGGCGTTCCAGCCGGAGACGCCGCCGCCGATGACGACGGCCTTGCCGGCCAGCACGCCGGGGACGCCGCCGGGCAGCACACCGCGGCCGCCGTGGGCGCGCATCAGGTGGTAGGCGCCGACCTGGGTGGACAGCCGGCCCGCGACCTCGGACATGGGCGCGAGCAGCGGCAGCGCGCGGTTGGCCAGCTCGACCGTCTCGTAGGCGATGGCGGTGGTGCCGGACTCCAGGAGGGCGTCCGTGCACTCCTTGGACGCGGCCAGGTGCAGGTAGGTGAAGAGGGTCTGGTCCTTGCGCAGGCGGTGGTACTCCTCCGCGATGGGCTCCTTGACCTTCAGCAGCAGGTCGGCGGCGGCCCAGACCTCGTCGGCGGTGTCCAGGATCTGCCCCCCGGCGGCGATGTACTCGCCGTCCGGGATCGAGGAGCCGACGCCGGCGCCGCGCTCGATGACGACCTGGTGGCCGTGGCGCACCAGCTCGTGCACGCCGGCGGGGGTGATGGCCACCCGGAACTCGTTGTTCTTGACTTCGCGGGGGATGCCGACCTTCACGTGGATCACGGTCCTTGGCTCAGAGGGTATGGGGGTATTGCTACACATACCCGGGCACGCATGGGCACACCGGGAGAGACCGCAGGAGATGGTGCGGCAGAGCCAGTCTAATGAAGGTGTTCCCGCTGTCTAGCCTTTCATTGCTTCAATCTTCAGCGGATGGGCTACGGATTTCGTAGGCGTTAGCTCCGTGTTCCGGCTCGGAGTCGTCATCCAGGGCCTCTTCTGCCAGCATGCGCTCGGCCGTGCCCCGGTGCAGGGCGGCCGACGCGGGGTCGCCGAGGTGCCCGAAGGAGTCGGCCAGCCGCAGGTGCAGCGCGGCCTGCAGGCGGGTGTCCTCGGCCCGGCGCGCCCACTCCACGGCCTCCTGGCAGGTGCGCAGCGACTCCTCGAGCCGGCCCGCGTACTCCTGCACCCGGGCCAGTTCGCTCAGGGCCCGCGCCTGTGCGGCCACGTCCCCGTGCCTGCGGTGTCCGGCGACGGCCGCGCGCCAGTCGCGCAGCGCCTCGCCGTAGCGGCCGGCGTAGGTGTGGGCGGCGCCGATACGGCCGTAGAGCCGGGCGGCGTCCTCGCCCTCGCCGCGGGCCAGCCGCTCGGCCAGGGCGCGGCCGAACCAGTCGGCGGCCCGGTCGTAGTCCCCGAGTTCCAGATGGGCGCCGCCCACGGATTCCATCGCGCGGCCGGTCGCGTACGGGTCGTTCGCCTCGCGTCCGGCGTCCAGCGCGGCCCGGTAGCGCCCCAGGGCGTCGGCGGTGCGGCCGGTACGGGCGTCGAGGTCGCCGAGGTTCAGCAGGGCCGCCGCCCGCTCGCGGGGCAGGTTCCGGCGCTCGGCGACGTCGAGGACCAGGCCGTGGATGTCGTACAGGTCGCTCGCGGCGGCCTGGGTGCCGAAGTGCGCCACCATGGCCCGCACGAGCTGGGACATCAGGCGCCGGGCGAGGGTGTCCAGCTCCCCGTCGGCGACCGCGAGCCGCGCGGAGGCCAGCAGGGCGGGGCGGCGCACGCGCAGCCAGTCGGCGGCGGCCCGCGGGCCGGGGAAGCGCAGGGAGCTCGGCATTTCGAGGAGCTTCTCGCGCGCCCGGGGGCTGTCGGTCTCGGTGATGGCCCGGCACGACTGGAGCAGCCGGACGGTCCGCTCCAGCATCCGGGCGCGGGCCAGCCGCAGCTCGGCGGGCCGCTCGTGGTCCTCGGCGAGGGCGCTCAGCAGGGGCTGCAGACAGCAGGGCACCTCGTACTGCGGCAGCGGCGAGCCGTCCACCGGGTGCAGCAGGCCGTGGGCGGCGAAGTCGTCCAGGGTGGCGCGGGCGGACTCCACCGAGCAGCCGGCGAGGGCGGCGGCGGTGTGCGGGTCGACCAGACCGGCCGGGGCGAGGCTGAGCAGCCGCAGCGTGTGGGCGGCCGACGCGGGCAGTGAGGCGTGCACGAGCCGCAGGACACGGCCGACGACGGTGTCCTGGCCGGGGTCCGTGTGCAGTTGCTTGGCGAGGTCGGCGACGGCGGCCTTGGGCCGGGCGGCGAGCCAGCCGCCGGCCAGCACCAGGGCGGCCGGCTGGCCCTGGCACTGCTCGGCGAGCCGCTCTGCGGCCCGGGGGTCGACCGTGATGCGCACCGCTCCGGTGAACCGGGACAGCACCTCCACCGCGGACTTGGTGTCGAGGCCGCCGAGGGTGCAGGGGCGGACGTCCGCGATGCCGGTCAGTGGCCCCGAGGAGACGACGACGGCCAGACAGTCCGGATTGTCCGGCAGCAGCGCGTCGACCTGCCCGGCGTCGGCCGCGTCGTCCAGCAGGAGCAGTGCCCGGCGGTCGGCCAGCGTGGTGCGCAGCGCCTCGCTGAGCTCGTCCTCGGCGGCCCCGGCCGGGGCGGGCACCGCCAGCGCGTCGAGCAGCTCCCGCGCGGCGCGCTGGACGGGCACGCGCGTGCCGTCGGGTTCGCTCAGCCGGGCGCGCAGCACGCCGTCGGGGTAGCGGTCGGCGACCTGGCGCACGAGTTCCCCGGCGAGGGCGCTCCGCCCTGAGCCGGGCCGGCCGGCGATGAGCAGGACGCGCGCGCGGGGCGCCTTGCGGCCGGAGAGGGTGTCCAGTCCCGCGCGCTCGATGTCGGCGCGCAACTCCTTCAACTCCCTCGTACGGCCCAGGAATCGACCCTCGTCGGCGGCGTCCCGAAGGAGCCGCACACCGTCTGGGTCCACCACCTGATCCGTCACGGGCCTCACTCCCGTCCCACCGCGCGCGAGCCCGCCGGGGCTCCGGACCGGGCGTTTTCCAGAGCCTAGTTCACACTCCGCGACGTTCCGTGAGGAGCACGGCGCCCGGGCAGGACTCCCCCCGATCGGATCAACCGATCGTAGGACCGTCGGCCCGGCAGCACCGGACGCATCAGCCCCTCTGGGGGAGTCCGAGGAGCGGGGCCCGGGGCGGAGCCCCGGGTCCGGGACGGGAGGGGACGGCGGGGGCGGTCAAGGGCGCCCCCGCCGGCGTCACGCCTCGAACGGCCGCGCCGGCCACGGCGACTGAGCCGGACGCAGCGCGTCCAGGCCGTCCCCGGCCCGCGCGGCGACCAGCGAGAGGACGCCCACCACCAGACAGTTGTTGTGCAGCTCGCCGGCGAGCACGCCGCGCACCAGTTCCTCGGCCGGAACCCGGGCCAGCTCCATGTCGGCCTCCTCGTCCTCGACCTCGAAGCGCTCGCCCTCGGCCTCGGACAGCCCCCGCGCGAGGAAGATCCGTACGGCCTCGTCGCAGCCGCCGGGCGTGGTGTACACGTCGGTCAGCACCCGCCAGTCCTCCGCCTTGACGTGCGCCTCCTCGTACAGTTCGCGCTGGGCGGCGTGCAGCGGGTTCTCGCCGGGCACGTCGAGCAGGCCGGCCGGGATCTCCCACAGCTTGTGGCGCACGGGGTGGCGGTACTGGCGCAGCACCAGCACCCGGTCGGCGTCGTCGAGGGCGAGGACGGCCACGGACCCGGGGTGGACCTGGTAGTCGCGGTGGACCACGGTCCCGTCGGGCATGACCACGTCGTCGGTGCGGACGGAGGTCTTGTTGCCCACGAACGGGGTCTCGGTCCCGCGGACCTCCCACTCCTCCGGGGTGTCCTTGATCGTCATGGCTGTCCTTCCCGACGTACGGCGGCCGTGCGCGTGCCGTGCGTGAACATGTGCGAAAAAGTGGCCGGGGCGCGCACCGTCTGAAGGTTCGCGCCCCGGCAACCGTACAACCGGGTGTGTTACTTCGAGATCTTCCGCTCGACCGCGGCCTTCACCAGACCCGCGAAGAGCGGGTGCGGACGGGTCGGACGCGAGCGCAGCTCCGGGTGCGCCTGGGTCGCGACCAGGTAGGGGTGGACCTCGCGCGGGTACTCGACGTACTCGACGAGCTTGCCGTCCGGGGAGGTGCCGGAGAAGACGATGCCCGCCTTCTTCTCCAGCTCCGCGCGGTAGGCGTTGTTCACCTCGTAGCGGTGCCGGTGCCGCTCCTCCACGTACTCCTTGCCGTCGTACACCTCGCGCACGATGGAGCCCTCGGCCAGCTTCGCCGGGTACATGCCGAGCCGCATGGTGCCGCCCATGTCGCCCTCGCCGGCGACGATGTCCATCTGCTCGGCCATGGTGGAGATCACCGGGTGGGCGGTGCCCGGGTCGAACTCGGTGGAGTTGGCGTCGGAGACGTCCGCGAGGCTGCGCGCGGCCTCGATCACGATGCACTGCAGGCCCAGGCACAGGCCCAGCAGCGGGATGCGGTTCTCGCGGGCGTACTTGATCGCGCCGACCTTGCCGAGCACACCGCGGTCGCCGAAGCCGCCGGGGATGCAGATGGCGTCGACGTCGCCGAGCTGCGCCTGGGCGCCGGCTGGGGTCTTGCAGTCGTCGGAGGTGACCCACTTGATCTTCACGCGGGCCTTGTTGGCGAAGCCGCCCGCGCGCAGCGCCTCGGTGACCGAGAGGTAGGCGTCGGGCAGGTCGATGTACTTGCCGACCAGGGCCATGACGATCTCGTGCTCGGGGTTGTGGACGCGGTCGAGCAGGTCGTCCCAGGTCGTCCAGTCCACGTCCCGGAACGGCAGGTCGAGCTTGCGCACGACATAGGCGTCCAGGCCCTCGGAGTGCACGACCTTCGGGATGTCGTAGATCGAGCGGGCGTCGGGGCAGGCCACCACGGCGGCCTCGTCCACGTCGCACATCAGCGAGATCTTCCGCTTGATCGCGGTGGGCACCTCGCGGTCGCAGCGCAGCACGATCGCGTCCGGCTGGATACCGATGTTGCGCAGCGCGGCGACCGAGTGCTGGGTCGGCTTCGTCTTCAGCTCACCCGAGGGGCCGATGTACGGCAGGAGCGAGATGTGCACCACGAACACGTTGTCCCGGCCGACCTCGTGCCGGACCTGGCGGACGGTCTCCAGGAACGGCAGCGACTCGATGTCGCCGACCGTGCCGCCGACCTCCGTGATCACCACGTCGACCTCGTCGGTCGCCATGCGGCGGATGCGGTGCTTGATCTCGTTGGTGATGTGCGGGATGACCTGCACGGTGTCGCCCAGGTACTCGCCGCGCCGCTCCTTGGCGATCACCGTCGAGTAGACCTGGCCGGTGGTGACGTTGGCCGAGCCGTCCAGGTCGCGGTCGAGGAACCGCTCGTAGTGGCCGATGTCCAGGTCGGTCTCGGCGCCGTCGTTGGTGACGAACACCTCACCGTGCTGGAAGGGGTTCATCGTCCCCGGGTCGACGTTGAGGTAAGGGTCGAGCTTCTGCATCACGACGCGCAGACCCCGGGCCTTGAGCAGCATGCCCAGGCTGGAGGCGGTGAGCCCCTTGCCGAGCGAGGAGGCGACACCCCCGGTGACGAAGATGTGCTTGGTCGTCGAAGATTTGGGCGGCATGGCCAAGAGGGGGCTCCCGTGGTCGCGTCGTGTGGGTGCGGTTCCGGGGTTCTCTGGCCCACCGGTCCACGGGCTACCAGCGTATCAGCGCCGCGGAGGGATGGCGCCCGGCCACGCTCCGCGCACGCGCCGCCACGGCCGAGTACCGCACACGGGACCCTCACCCGTTGGTCACTCGTTCGGCGGAGCCCGGTTGTCCGGAGCGACACACAGATCATCTACGTGCGTCGTATCCTGCTCGGACACTCGCTGCCGAGCCCGGCCGGCCGAACGGCACCACCCCCGCCCGTGACCTCCGGAACAACGTGAGCTCGTCAGTTCGTTGAGCAGAGATGGCGCTTTGCATGCAAGGCTGGGCGACTGTTTTGCTTCACAGCTCAACGACGCATTTCAAAACCCCTTGACCGCACCAAGCGACAACCCCCTTGAGGGGTGACGTGGCCGTTCGACTGGAGTTGCACGTGGCCGGGCGCATCGAAGACTACGCACTCATCGGAGACATGCAGACCGCCGCGCTGGTCTGCCGGGACGGCACGGTGGACTGGCTGTGCCTGCCCCGTTTCGACTCCCATGCCATCTTCGCCGGCCTGCTGGGCACCGAGGAGCACGGCTTCTGGCGGCTGGGTCCCGCGCACGCCGACGACGCCGAACCGCCCACGGCGACCCGGCGCGGCTACCGCGGCGACTCGCTGATCCTGGAGTCGGAGTGGGACACCCCGCGCGGCACGGTCCGGGTGACGGACTTCATGCCCCCGCGCGACGGCGCCCCGCAGCTCATCCGGATCGTGGAGGGCGTCTCGGGCCGGGTGCCGATGCGTTCGGCGCTGCGGATGCGGTTCTCCTACGGCAGGATCGTCCCGTGGGTGCACCGGCACGAGGGGCGCACGGTCGCCGTCGCGGGCCCGGACTCCGTGTGGTTCGACACCTCCGTGCAGACCTACGGCGAGTCGCTGACCACGTACTCGGACTTCACGGTCTCGCCGGGCGAGCGGATCGCGTTCACCGTCTCCTGGGAGCCCTCGCACAAGCAGCCGCCGCCGCTGCCGGAGCCGGAGCAGTCGCTGGAGGCGACCGAGGAGTTCTGGCGCGAGTGGGTGGAGCACTGTACGTACCACGGCCCCTACCGCGAGGCCGTGATCCGCTCCCTGATCACGCTCAAGGCCCTGACGTACGCCCCGACCGGCGGCATCGTGGCCGCGCCCACCACCTCCCTGCCGGAGGACATCGGCGGCGTCCGCAACTGGGACTACCGCTACACCTGGCTGCGGGACGCGGCGATCACCCTGTCGTCGCTGCTGCGCACCGGCTACCGCGAGGAGGCCCGCGCCTGGCGCGAGTGGCTGCTCCGCGCGGTGGCGGGCGACCCGGAGAACCTGCAGATCATGTACGGCATCGCCGGTGAGCGCGAGCTCGGCGAGGCGGAGCTGGACTGGCTGCCCGGCTACGAGGACTCCGCCCCGGTCCGGGTGGGCAACGGCGCGGCGCACCAGCTCCAGCTCGATGTGTACGGCGAGGTCACCGAGGCCCTGCACCTGGCCCACATGACCGGCCTGGCCCGCAACGACTACGCCTCGCTGCTCCAGCTCAAGCTGATCCGCTACCTGGAGAAGCACTGGCAGGAGCCGGACGAGGGCATCTGGGAGGTGCGCGGCCCGCGCCGCCACTTCGTGCACTCCAAGGTGATGGCCTGGGTCGCCGTCGACCGCACCATCAAGCTGATCGAGTCCGGCGACGCCGACGGCCCGCTGGAGGAGTGGAAGCGGCTGCGCGACGACATCCACCGGGACGTGTGCGAGAAGGGCTACGACAAGGAGCGCAACACCTTCACGCAGTCCTACGGCTCGAAGGTGCTGGACGCCTCCCTGCTGCTGATCCCGCAGGTGGGCTTCCTGCCGCCGGACGACAAGCGGGTGATCGGCACCGTCGAGGCGATCCAGCGCGAGCTGTCCACCTCCGACGGCTTCATCCTGCGCTACCCGACCGAGGGGGAGCACGAGGGCGTCGACGGTCTGCCGGGCGACGAGGGCGCGTTCCTCGCCTGCTCGTTCTGGATGGCGGACGACCTGGCGATGATCGGCCGGGTGGACGAGGCGCGGAAGCTCTTCGAGAAGCTGCTCTCCCTGCGCAACGACCTCGGCCTGCTGGCGGAGGAGTGGGACCCGCGCCTGAAGCGCCAGGTCGGCAACTTCCCGCAGGCCTTCAGCCACGTCCCCCTCATCGACACGGCCCTGCGGCTGACGGCCTCGGGGGCGTACGGAGGCTGAGGCCCGCGCGTCCCGGAACACCCGGCGGCGGTGCCTCCCGCGCCCGCCGGGGCGGCCGGCCGGCAGCCGTCGCCGCCCTGTCGGGCACCGCACACGCGCGCGACGGCGCCTCGTGGCCGGCCCGAGCGGGGGCGACGGGAGTCCCCCTCCGGGGGTGCGTGCCGGGGCCCGCGCCCCGGCCCGACCCGAGCAACGCCCCCTAGCCCGGCGCGAGCGCCGTCAGGGTGCGTTCGCCGTCGGGGTCGCCCGCAGTGGCCGGGACCAGGGCGAGCTCGTCCAGGCCGGCCGCCGCGTAGGCGTCCATGCGGGCCCGCACGGTGTCGGGGGTGCCGATCAGGCCGACCGTGGCCGCGGCCTCGACCGGCAGGGCCCGTAGCAGCGTGTCGGCGTCGGCGCCCGTACGGGCCAGGTCGACGGCCTCGTCGAAGCCCGCCGCCGCGAACATCTCGCGGTAGCCGGGCACGGTGAGGTAGCCGACGACGCTGCGCAGGACCTGGGTCAGTGAGGCCGGGTCGGGGTCGACGGCGGCGGGCACCCAGGCGGCCAGTCTCGGCGGGGTGCGGCCGGCCCGCTCGGCCGCGTCGAGCATTCTGGCGCGCAGGACGCGGACCTGTTCCGGGGAGACCACGTCGAGGAGCATCCGGTCGGCGTGCGCGGCGGCCGTGGCGATCGCCCGGTCGCCGAACGCGGCCACCGTGAGCGGACCGCCGGGCGGCCGCTGCCGGCGCCGGAACCCGCTGCCGGGCACGACCGGCTCGCCGGGCTTCCCGTGCAGCAGCACCCGCAGGGCGGCGGCCGTCTCCTCCAGCACGGCCGCGGGGCGGACCCGGGGCCGGTCGTGCACGCCCTCGACGACCCGCTTGCTGGACGTGCCCAGCGCCACCCCCACCGGACGCCCGGTGACCGCCGCCGTCGATGCGGCGCCCCGCGCGAGGCTGTACGCGTCGCGCACCGACACCGCCACCGGACCGGCGGTCAGGGCGACCCTGCCGGTGGCCCGCCCGACCGCTGTGGCCAGCACGAACGCGTCCCAGGTCGGCCCCTCGCCGAGCCACACCTCGCCGTATCCGAGCCGGTCGGCGACCGCCGCCACCCGCAACGGCTCGTCGACGGGCCTGTCGTCCTCGCGCGCCGCGGCGACCACACTGATCTCCATGATCGCGCCCTACCCCTTCGACGTCATGCGAACCCCGGCTGTCCGGGCGACATCCGCGCAGGTAGCGTCCCCGTATGGACAGCGGATACGACACCCGGGGCGCCGGGATCACCGTGCGGCGGGCGCTGGAGCTGCCCGGGCTGCGCAGTGGACTGCCGGAGGTCGTGGCGGGCGCCGACCGGCTGGGGCGCACGGTGCGCTGGGTGCACGCCGGTGAGGTGCCCAACATCGCCTCGCTGCTCAAGGGCGGCGAGCTGCTGCTGACCACCGGGTACGGGCTCGGCACCCGCCCCGCCGACCAGCGGGCGTTCGTGCGCACGCTGGCCGAGCGGGGCATCGCGGCCCTCGTCGTCGAACTGGGCCCGCGGTTCTCCCGGCTGCCCGCCGCCCTCGTCGACTCGGCCAGGTCGGCGGGGCTGCCGCTGGTCCAGCTGCACCGCGAGGTGCCGTTCGTGGCGGTCACCGAGGAGATCCACACCGAGATCGTCAACGGGCACTACGCACTGCTGCAACGCGCGGAGGAGGTGCACCGCCGGTGCACCGAGGCGCTGCTGGGCGGCGGCGGAGTCCCGCGGGTGCTGGGGATCCTCGCCGGGTTCACCGGCAACCCGGTGTTCCTGGAGACGACCGACGGCCGGCTGCTGTACGCGGCCGGTGAGGGGCCCGAGGGCGCGGATCCGCTCCAGGTGTGGGAGGGGCTGCGCGACCGGCACCAGGACGACCCGCCGGCCGGTTCGGCGCTCGTGGACGTGCCCGGCGGCGGTCCCGGCAGCGGCGGCGTACGGGCGCGGCTGGTGCTGCTTCCGGTGCGCAGCGCGCCGGAACCGGTGCACCGCATGGCGGCCGAGCGGGCGGCCGGCCTGCTCGCCGTGGTGCTGATGCAGGCGCGTCAGGAGGAGGAGCTGGCGGCGCGGGGGCGCGGGGACTTCCTCACCGACCTCGCCGAGGGCCGCGTCGGCGCGGCGGACGCGCCCGCGCAGGCGCGCGTGCTGGGTTTCAAGCCGGGGACCGGGCCGCTGCTGCCGGTGGTGATGCGGCTCGGCGACGCGCTGTCCCCGCAGGGCGGCGGCTGGGCGGTGCTGGCCCGCGCGGTGGGCGAGGAACTGGCCTCGCTCGGGGTGCCCGTCCTGCTGGGTGTGCGGCCGGTGGAGGGGCGGGTGCCGCTGCTGCTGGGGCTCCGCGCGGAGGCCGAACGGCCGGCGGTCGCGGACCGGGTGGCGGCGGCGCTGCGGGCGGGCGTGGAGCGTGCGGGGATGCTGCGGCCCGGGGGCCGGCCGCCCGTCGTGGTGGTCGGGCCGGCCGGCGGCTGGGCGGCGGCGTCCACGGGGCTGCGGCACGCGGCGGAGACGGCGACGGCAGCGCAGGGGCTGCCGGACCGCCCCTGGTACGACGCCCGGCGGCTGGACATCGACCTGCTGCTGTGGCGGCTGCGCGACCACCCGGATCTGGCGGACTTCGTGGACCGCGCGATCGGTCCGGTACTGGACCACGACCGCCGTTCCAAGCCGCCCCTGCTTCCCACCCTGGAGACCTACCTGGCGCACGCCGGACGCAAGGCGGAGACGGCCCGCGAACTCCACCTGAACCGGCAGACCCTCTACAACAGGCTCGCCCGCATAGGCGAGTTGCTGTCCACCGACCTCGACGACCCGCACACGGTCCTGGCCCTGGGCCTGGCCCTACGCGCCCGCCGACACGTCCCCTGAAGCCGGGAGCCGTCGCCTCAGAGTGGTCTGAGCTGTGTCAACTCGTCGTACACGCTGAGTACTTGGGCGACCGTCTCGTCCTCGGTCGGCCAGGTGGCGGCCTGCCGCACCCCGCGTTCCCTGAGGAGCTCCCGACGGTCGGGATCGTCCAGCAGCCGTACGACGGCGTCCGCGAGCGCCCGCGCGTTGCCGTACGGGACGAGTTCGGCGGCGTCGCCGACGAGTTCGGGGATGCCGCCCACCTCGGTCGCGACGAGCGGCACGCGCGCGTGGAGGGCCTCCTGGGCGAGCGGGGAGCGCGACTCCCACCGGCTCGGCAGCAGCGCGATGTCGGCGGCGGCCAGCAGATCGGTGATGTCGTCGCGCCGGCCGACGAGCCGGACCGGCAACTCCTCCTCCTCGATCCTGCGCTGGAGTTCGCCGCGCAGCGGCCCCTCCCCGGCGAGCACCACCAGCGGTACGGGGTCGAGGCGCCGCCACGCGTGTGCGGCGTCCAGCAGGACGTCGTAGCCACGGTGCCGTTCGAGGGAACCGACGGCGGTGAGCAACGGGCGGCCGATGGCGCCGAGTTCGGCCCGGACCTTGGGCCGCAGCCGGTCGGGGTCGTCCGGCACCGGGGAGGTGCGGGGCCCGGGGAGGGACACGGCGGCCAGCCGGGCGTCCCGCGCGCCCGTGCGGCGCGCCCGGTCGACGAGGGCGGAGGTCGTCCCGAGCACCACGGTGGCCGCCTTGACGACCCGCCGCTCCAGCACACGCAGGAAGTGGGCGCGCGGGCCGTCGGCGTGCGCCCGGTCGTGCCAGGTGACGATGAGCGGGGTACGCCGTCCGCTCAGGGCGAGCACGGTGCGGAAGGAGGCGTGCAGCCCGTGCGCGTGGACCAGGTCGGCGCCCGTGCAGGCGGCGCGGAGCGCGGCCACCGACCCCGGGTCGCTGCTGCGCGGCACGTGCACGTGCTCGGCGCCGACGCCGGTGAAGTCGTAGGTGTGATCCGCCTCGACGGGGGCGCACACCGTGACCCGCACGCCCCTCGCGACGAGCCCCGCGGCCAGCGAGCGCACATGGGCGCTGCTGGCGGCGTTGCCACCGCCCAGCACCTGCACGGTGCGCAGCGGTGAGTGGCTGCTCACGGGGGTCACGTGGCCGGGCTCCTGGTTCGGTTCGTGCGGTCCCGAAGAACGTACAGAAGGATCGGGCGATGTCCTCGCCGTACTCCGTCAAGGATGCCAGGCCGTACGGCCGTTCCGGCAACGCCGACGTCACAGGCCCGAGTCCGCACAGAACAACATGTCACCCACACGAGTGACGGAACCTCACCCTCCTCCGGCTACACGTCCGCCCGTGCCGTCGCCAGCAGCTCCTCCGCGTGAGCTCGGGCCGTTTCCGAGTCCTCCTGGCCGGCGAGCATGCGGGAGAGTTCGCGGATGCGGTCCTCGCCTTCGAGCACCTTCACGCCGGACCGGGTGACCGAGCCGTCGTTGGTCTTCTCCACCAGCAGCTGCCGGTCGGCGAACGCGGCCACCTGCGGCAGGTGCGTGACGACCACGACCTGCGCGGTCTTCGCCAGCTTCGCGAGCCGCCGGCCGATCTCGACCGCCGCCTTGCCGCCGACACCGGCGTCGACCTCGTCGAAGAGGTACGTCGGCACGGGGTCCGTGCCCGCGAACACCACCTCCACGGCCAGCATCACGCGCGACAGCTCACCACCCGACGCGCCCTTGGCGATGGGCCGGGGCGGCGCTCCGGGATGCGGGGCGAGCAGCAGCTCCACCTCGTCCACGCCCGACGGCCCGTAGGCCACCGTGCGCCCGTCCACCTCGACGCCCTCCGGGTCCTCGGTCTGCCGGATGTCGAACGACACGCGCGCGTGCGGCATGGCGAGCGAGGCCAGCTCGGCGGTGACCGCCGACGCGAACCGCTGTGCCGCCTCCGTCCGCGCGTCCGTCAGCTCCTGCGCCAGGACGCCCAGCTCCGCGCGGAGCGCGTCACGCTCGGCGGTCAGCTCCCCGATCCGCTCGTCGTCGCCGTCCAGTTCGGTCAGCCGCGCGGCGCCCTGCTCGGCCCACGCCAGCACCGACGCGATGTCCTCGCCGTACTTCCGGGTCAGCCCGGTGAGCGCGGCCCGCCGCTCCTCCACCGCCGCCAGCCGCAGCGGATCGGCGTCCAGGTCGTCGGCGTACCCCGCCAGCTCCCCGGCCACGTCCCGCAGCAGGATGCCGACCTCCCCGATCCGGTCGGTCAGCGCGGCCAGCGCCGGATCGTGCGCCCGTACGGCCTCCAGGGCCCGCTGGGCGCCCGCGACGAGCGTCCCGGCGTCCACGCCCTCGGGGTCCTCCGGATTGCCCGCGAGCGCGGCGTGCGCGACCGCCGCGGCGGACGCCAGCGCCTCGGCGTGCCCGAGCCGCTCCGCCTCCTCCGCCAGCTCCACGTCCTCGCCCGCGCGGGGCTCCACGGCGGCGATCTCCTCCAGCCCGAAGCGCAGCAGGTCGGCCTCCTGGGCCCGCTCACGCGCGCGCGTGGTGATCTGCTCCAGCTCCGTGGCCACGGCCCGCAGCCGCTTGTACGCCTCGCCGTACTTGCCGAGCGGCACGGCGACCGCGTACCCGGCGTACCGGTCGAGCGCCTGCCGCTGCCGGGACAGCTTCAGCAGCCCCTGCTGGTCGGTCTGCCCGTGCACGGCCACCAGGTCGTCGGCGAGCTCGGCGAGCAGCCCCACGGGCACGCTCCGCCCGCCCAGGTGCGCCCGTGACCGCCCCTCGGCGGAAACGGTCCGGCTGACCAGCAGCGTCCCGTCGTCCAGCTCGGCCCCGGCCTCCTCGGCCCGTACGACGGCCGCGGCGCCCTCGGGCACGGCGATCCGTCCCTCGACCACCGCGTTCCGCGCGCCGATCCGCACCAGGGCCGCATCCGCCCGTCCACCCAGCAGCAGGCCCAGGCTGGTGACCACCATGGTCTTGCCCGCACCCGTCTCACCGGTGACGGCGGTGAAGCCGGGCGACAGCTCGACAACAGCATCGTCGATGACCCCGAGCGACCGTATCCGCATCTCCTCAAGCACGCCCCCGACCATACGAGGTTTCACACGTGGTGTGCGACGCCGCCCCGCCCGTCCGGCGTCATCTCAGACCGTGACCCGCCGACGGGTTCGCTCGTTGAACGGGTGTTCCCCGCTGCAGCGGGGGTGGTCCGGTCGTATGCGTTCTGGACGAGCTCCGGATACGTTGCTCCCCGCAGACGCGGGGCCCGGGGCGCCGCGCCCGGCCGTGCCTAGTGCGGCGCCCCTCGCCACCCCGACACGGGCAACGCGAACTTCGCGACCAACCGGTCGGTGAACGAAGCATGGTGCAACCGAGCCAGCCTCACCGGAACGGCCCCCCGCCGTACCTCCACCCGCGCCCCGACCGGCAGCTCGACGGTCCGCCGCCCGTCGCACCACAGCACCCCCGGAGGGACGTGCGGCAGCATTTCCACCGCCAGCACCGAGTCCGGCGAGGTCACCAACGGCTTGGCGAACAGCGCGTGCGCCGAGATCGGCACCATCAGCAGCGCCTCGACCTCCGGCCACACCACGGGCCCTCCCGCGGAGAAGGCGTACGCGGTGGACCCGGTCGGGGTCGCGCACACGATCCCGTCGCAGCCGAACCCGGTGACCGGCCGCCCGTCGATCTCCAGGACGACCTCCAGCATCCGCTCGGCGGACACCTTCTGCACGGCAGCCTCGTTCAGCGCCCAGTCCGTGTGCACGATGTCGCCGTTGCGGTGCACCACGACGTCGACGGTCATCCGCTCCTCGACCTCGTAGGCGCGGCTCACCACCCGGTCGACGACCTTGTCGAGGTCGTCCCGCTCGGCCTCGGCGAGGAAGCCGACCCGCCCGAGGTTGACGCCCAGCATGGGCACCCCGGAGGCGCGGGCGAACTCGGCGCCGCGCAGCAGCGTGCCGTCACCGCCCAGCACTATCAGCAGCTCGCAGTCGTCCAGGCACTGCGGCGTGGCCTCCTTGACGGTCTCCACGTCGTCCGGGAGCGGCAGGTCGCGGGCCTCGTCCTCCAGGACCCGTACCCCGAGACCGGAGCGCAGCAGCCCTTTGACCACGAGCTCGGCGCTGCGGATGGCCGCGGGCCGCCCGGTGTGGGCCAGCAGGAAAACAGTACGAGCTCGGTTCTGTGTCAACGCGGCCCCTCCGCCACAGCACGGTCAACGTCGGCCGGGTCCAGTTCCGGAGCCCCGGCCCGCAACCACAGAAAGTATTCGACATTCCCCGAGGGGCCGGGCAGCGGACTGGCCGTCACGCCCTGCGCCCCGAGCCCCAGCTCCCAGGCCTTCGCGGCCACCCCCCGCACGGCCTCGGCACGCAGCTGCGGGCTGCGGACGACTCCGCCGCTGCCCAGCCGCTCCTTGCCCACCTCGAACTGCGGCTTCACCATCATCACCAGGTCGGCGTCCGGTTTCACGCACCGCTTCAGGGCGGGCAGCACCAGTCCGAGCGGGATGAAGGACAGATCCCCCACAACAAGATCCACAGGTTCCCCATCGATGACCTCGAGCGTCAACTCCCGTACGTTCGTACGGTCCTTGACGGTGACGCGTTCATCATTCCGGAGAGACCAGGCGAGTTGTCCGTATCCGACGTCCACGGCGACCACGTGCGCGGCCCCGGCCCGCAGCAGGACGTCGGTGAAGCCACCGGTGGAGGCGCCTGCGTCGAGCGCCCGCCGCCCCTCGACGACCAGCCCCAGCGGCACGAAGGCGTCCAGGGCGCCGGCCAGCTTGTGGCCGCCGCGCGAGACGTAGTCCGGGTCGCCCGCGTCCTCGACGACGACGATCGCGGCGGCGGTCTCCACCTGTGTGGCGGGTTTGGTCGCGACCGTCTTGCCGACGCTGACCCGCCCGGCGGCGATCAGCTGGCTGGCGTGCTCGCGCGAGCGCGCGAGCTTACGGCGGACCAGCTCCGCGTCGAGACGGCGGCGTGCGACTCCTGCCACGTTCGGTTCAGCTCCTGTGTTCGTGTACCGGTGGGGGCACCGGGGGTCCCGGGCGGGCGTCGAGCGCGGTGAGCGCGTCGCGCAGCCCCCGGTGTACATCCTCGTACACCTCGGCATGGCCGTCCGTGGTGAGGTGGTCGGCGTCGGCCAGCCGCGCCACGTGGGCGTCGACCTCGGGGTGCCCGGTGGGGGCGCGCGGCACGTCCAGGGGCGCGGGGGCGGCGGGGTCGTCGTCGGGCGTCGGCCGCACGCTGCCCGGGTCCGTGCCCTCCGGCTCCGGCACTGCGTCGTTCATGCCCCGACGCTACCGCGAACGCCCGGTGTACCGTCGTCCGCGATGGCCACGATCGAGGAGTGCCGTACCGCACTCGACAAGCTTTCGGACAACATGGCGAGCGCCGAGGGGGACGTCCGCGCGGCCGTGGCGATGGACCGTTCGGTCAGCTGCCACATCACCGACCTGGACGTGACCTTCGCCGGCCGGCTCACCGGCGGCCGGATCGAGGTGCACGAGACGTTCCCCGGCCCGCCGCGCGAGAGGGCGCAGATACGGCTCGCGATGACGGGCGACGACCTGCTGGCCCTGGTCGACGGCGAACTGCACTTCGCCAAGGCCTGGGGTTCGGGCCGGGTGCGTCTTGAGGCGGGTCTGCGCGACCTGTTCCACCTCAGGAAGCTTCTGTAGCGCCCACCTTCTGCGCCGTGCCCTTCGCCCGCGCGGTGCGGGCCGCCGGCACCACCAGCGGGGTGCCCGTCTCGGGATCGTCGATGACCTGGCAGCGCAGCCCGAAGACCTCCTCGACCAGACCGGCGGTGACGATGTCCTTCGGGGCGCCCTGGGCGATGACCTTCCCCCCGCGCAGGGCGATGAGGTGGGTGGCGTACCGGGCGGCGTGGTTGAGGTCGTGGAGGACGGCGACGAGGGTGCGCCCCTGCTCCTCGTGCAGGTCCGCGCAGAGGTCGAGCACGTCGATCTGGTGCTGGATGTCGAGGAACGTGGTCGGCTCGTCGAGGAGCAGCAGCGGGGTCTGCTGGGCCAGCGCCATGGCGATCCACACGCGCTGCCGCTGACCGCCGGAGAGCTCGTCGACGTAGCGTTCCGCCAGCTCGGCGACGCCGGTGCGGGCCATCGACTCCTGGACGACGCGCTCGTCCTCGTCGGACCACTGGCGCAGCAGGCCCTGGTGCGGGTATCGGCCACGGCCCACCAGGTCGCCGACGGTGATGCCGTCGGGCGCGATGGACGACTGGGGCAGCAGGCCGAGGGTGCGGGCGACCTTCTTGGCCGGCATCGACTGGATGACCTGCCCGTCGAGCAGGACGCGCCCCTCGCTCGGCTTGAGCATCCTCGACAGCGCCCGCAGCAGCGTCGACTTGCCGCACGCGTTGGGGCCGACGATCACGGTGAAGG
This sequence comes from Streptomyces sp. CB02400, assembly GCF_001905725.1. Lineage (GTDB taxonomy): Bacteria > Actinomycetota > Actinomycetes > Streptomycetales > Streptomycetaceae > Streptomyces > Streptomyces atrovirens. Next base: position 6,874 of record NZ_LIWB01000006.1, on the reverse strand, counting down.
AGTTGTCCGGTATCTCCACCGACAGCTGCTCGGCGATGACCCGCTGGTCGTAGGCCAGGGTGACGTTCTCGGCGGACAGTCGGTTCACGGTGCTCCTTCGGTGGTTCGTCCCGCTGCTGCTGGTGGTGGTGCCGGCGCTCATATCCGGCCTGCCTTGCGCTCGGTGACCAGCAGCCACAGCAGATAGACACCGCCGAGCACGCCGGTGACCACGCCCACGGGCAGCTGCTCGGCGCCGAACGCCCGCTGCGACACCCAGTCGGCGGTGACCAGGAGGGCGGCGCCCATGCACAGCGACGCGGCCAGGTTGGGGCCGGGCGAGCGGGTCAGCCGCCGGGCGAGCTGGGGCGCGGTGAGCGCGACGAAGGTGACCGGTCCGGCGGCGGCGGTCGCGGACGCGGTGAGCAGGACGGCCGACAGCATCAGCAGCAGCCGTACGCGCTCCACGCGCACGCCGAGGGCGTACGACACGTCGTCGCCCATCTCCATCATCCGCAGGCCGCGCGAGTTGGCCAGGACCAGCGGTACGAGGACGGCGCACAGGGCGAGCAGCGGCCAGACCTGGTCCCAGTCCCGGCCGTCGAGGGATCCGGTCATCCACACCACCGCGCGGGCCGCGTCGACGATGTCGGACTTGGTGAGCAGGTAGCCGTTGACCGCCGTGACGATCGCCGAGACGCCGATGCCGACCAGGACCAGCCGGTATCCGTGCACGCCCCGCTTCCAGGCGAGCGCGTAGATGGCGAACCCGGTCACCAGTCCGCCGGCGAGCGCGCCGAGGGCGACCTGGTTGGCGGTCCCGGAGAACAGCACGATCACCGTGAGGGCGCCGGCCGTCGCCCCCTGTCCGAGGCCGAGCACGTCCGGGCTGCCCAGCGGGTTGCGGGAGACGGACTGGAACAGCGCCCCGCCGAGCCCGAGGGAGGCGCCGACGAGCAGCCCGACCAGGACCCTGGGCAGCCTGAGTTCGGTGACGATGAACTCCTGGCCGGCGTTGCCCTCGCCGACGAGGGTCTTGAGCACGTCGCCGGCGGGGATCGGGAAGTCGCCGGTGCCGATCAGCACCACGCTCGCGGTGAGCGCCGCGAGCAGCAGCAGGACGACGACGGTGAGGGCGCGCACGTCCAGCCGCACCGAGAGGCCGCCGGGAGTGCGCACCGCGCGGTTGGTCTTCACAGCTGGGCCGTCCTCCGCCGTCGTACGAGAAAGATGAAGACCGGGCCGCCGAGGATCGCGGTGACGATGCCGACCTGGAGTTCGGCGGGCCGGGCCACGATCCGGCCGATGACGTCGGCGCCGAGCAGCAGCACGGGCGACAGGATCGCGGCGTACGGCAGGATCCAGCGCAGGTCGGGTCCGGTGAAGGAGCGCACGATGTGCGGCACCATCAGGCCGACGAAGACGATCGGCCCGCAGGCGGCGGTCGCGGCCCCGCACAGCACGGTCGCGGCGAGCATGGACAGCGCGCGGGTGCGGTTGAGGTTGGCGCCGAGGGCCTTGGCGGTGTCGTCGCCCATGGCCATGGCGTTGAGCGGCCGGGCGAGCGCCAGCGCCAGGACGGAACCGGCGAACAGGAACGGCAGCACCTGGACGACGGTCGAATCAGTCCCCGAGGCCAGTGAACCCACCGTCCAGAAACGCATCCTGCCGAGCGCCGCGTCGTCGAGGATCATGATGGCCTGGAGGTAGCCGAACAGCGCCGCGCTGATGGCCGTGCCGGCGAGCACCAGCCGCACCGGCGTCGCGCCCCGGCTGCCGCCGAGGAACCACACCAGCGCGCCGACGGCCGCCGCCCCGAAGAAGGCGAACCACACGTATCCGGACAGTGAGGTGACGCCGAAGAAGGTGATGGCGGTGACGACGGCGGCGGACGCGCCCGCGTTGATGCCGAGCAGTCCGGGGTCGGCCAGCGGGTTGCGGGTGAGCGCCTGCAGAACCGATCCCGCCAGGCCGAGCGCGGCTCCCACGAGCACGCCGAGGACGGTTCGTGACAGTCTGTCGGCCACGACGACGTCGCCGTAGGTGCCCGAGTCCTCGAACAGGCCGTGCCAGACCTGCTCCAGGGACAGCTCCTTCGCCCCGATCGCGATGCTCGCCAGCGCGACGAGCACCAGGATCACGACGGAGAGGAGCAGCCCGAGGACGCGTATCGCCCGGCGGTTCGGGGGCGCGGGGGCGGTCTCCGCGCGCTGTTCGGGGGGACTCTCGACCAACACGCAGTTAGGTTAGCCTACCCTGCCATCCGATCGTGATCCCGAGGTCCGGCCTCCCAGGTGACACGGGGGGCTCTCACCACCCCAGCCGTGCCAGCGCCTTCCCGCCGTCCAGCTCGCACGCGCCTTCCCCGGCCGCCGTCCACGCCGCCGCGCACAGCGCGCGCAGCCCGTCCAGCGCGCCCCCGGCGCCCTCCAGTTCCAGCTCCCCGGTCCCGGCCGTCGCCGTCCAGCCACCGCACCGGAACCCCTCGCCCGCCCCGACGACCTCCGGCTGCCCGGTGAGCATCCCGCGCAGATCGGCGTCGACATACGTCGGCCGGTGCCGCGGCGGCGCGGTGAGCAGTCGCGCGCCGTCCGTCACCCCGGTCAGCACCAGCAGCGAGTCCACCTCGCCGTTGAACGCGCCCTCGATGTCCGTGTCCAGCCGGTCCCCCACCACCAACGGCCGCTCGGCGCCCGTCCGCAGGATCGTCTCCCGGTGCATCGGCGGCAGCGGCTTGCCCGCGACCTGCGGCTCGGCGCCCGTGGCGATCCGTACGACCTCCACCGCCGCGCCGTTGCCCGGGGCGATGCCCCGGCCGCTGGGAATCGTCAGATCGGTGTTGGACGCGAACCACGGCAGCCCGCGCGCCACGGCGTACGACGCCTCGGCGAACCTCCCCCACGGCAGCTCCGGCCCGCCGTACCCCTGGACGACCGCCACCGGGTCGTCGTCCGCCGACTCCACCGGCACGAGCCCGCGCTCACGCAGCGCCACCCGCAGCCCCTCGCCACCGATCACCAGCACCCGGGCGCCCTGCGGCACCTGCTCGGCGACCAGCCGCGCGACCGCCTGCGCGGAGGTGATGACGTCGCCGGCCTCCGCCGGTATCCCCAGCTCGGTCAGATGAGCGGCCACGACGTCCGGGGTGCGCAGGGCGTTGTTGGTCACGTAGGCGAGACGCATACCGCCCTCGCGGGCCGTGGCCAGCGACTCGACCGCGTGGACGATCGCGCTCCCGCCCGCGTACACCACACCGTCGAGGTCGAGCAGCGCCGTGTCGTACGCCTCGCTCAGGGCCTGCCCACTGCCCTCGGGCCTCGTCCTGACGCTCCGGCTCATTCCGCATCGCTCCTCGTTCGACGGCTTTCCCCCGATCATCCCCCATGCCACCGACACCCGTACGATGCCGGGATGAACACTGCAGGTCACTCGACGGCAATGGCGCCCCGGGGCCTGGAACTCACCCCGTTCCGAGGCCTTCGATACGACCCCGACCGGGTCGGCAGCCTGGCCGCCGTGACATCCCCGCCGTACGACGTCGTCGTCCGCCCCGACGGCCTGCACCACCTCCAGTCCGCCGACCCCCACAACATCGTCCGGCTGATCCTCCCCGAGGCCGGCACGCCCGAGGCGCGCAACGCCCAGGCCGCCGACACGCTGCGCCGCTGGCGCGCGGAGGGGGTCCTGACCGCCGACCCGGTGCCCTGCCTGTACGTCTACGAGCAGCGCGACGGCGACGGCACGGTGCAGCGCGGCATCATCGGCGCGCTGCGCGTCTCCGACCCCGACGAACGGCTGGTCCTGCCGCACGAGGACGTCATGCCGCACATCGTCGCCGACCGCGCGGACCTGATGCGGGCCACCTCCGCCAACCTCGAACCGCTGCTGCTCACCTACCGGGGTGAGGGGGGCGACGGAGGCGACGGCTCGGCGACCGTCACGGCCACCCTGATCGAGCGCGCGGCCGAGCAGCGCCCCCTGCTGGCGACCACCACGGAGGACGGTTTCCACCACCGCCTGTGGTCCGTCACCGACCCCGCCGGCCTGGCCGCGATCCAACGGGAACTCGCCGGTCACCAGGCCCTCATCGCCGACGGCCACCACCGCTGGGCGACCTACCGCCGCCTCCGCGCGGAGCACCCCTCCCCCGGTCCCTGGGACCACGGCCTGGTCCTCCTGGTCGACACGGCCCGCTATCCCCTGCGTGTGCGCGCCATCCACCGGCTGCTGCACGCCCTGCCGGTCGCGGACGCCTCGGCCGCCCTCGACGGCCTGTTCCGCGTACGCCGTCTCGACGTACCGCTCGCCGAGGCGATGGACGCGCTGGGCGAGGCGGCGTCGGCGGGCAACGCGTTCCTCCTCGCCGGGGACGGCGCCTTCCATCTCGTCGACCGCCCGGACCCGGAGCTGCTGGCCCGCACCGTCCCGGCCGACCGCCCGGCGGCCTGGCGCACCCTGGACGCGACGGTCCTGCACGCCACGCTCCTCGACCACGTCTGGCGCGTCCCCGACTCCCCCGCCCACATCGCGTACATCCACGACACGGCGGCCACGGTCGAGAAGGCGGAACGCGACGGCGGAACGGCCGTCCTGATGCACCCGGTGCACGAGGACGTCGTCCGCGACCTGGCCCGCCAGGGCGTCACCATGCCGCGCAAGTCGACGTCGTTCGGCCCGAAGCCGGCGTCGGGCCTGGTCCTGCGGGCGCTCGACCTGTGACGAAGGGGCGGGTCTCCGCAGAGACCCGCCCCTTCGTGTCCGTTCCGTGCTGTGCCTCGGACGTCAGTCCTTGTCGTCCTCGTTCACGGTGCCGCCGGTCTCGTCCTCGGCCTGGTCCTCGTCGAGGGCGTCCATGAACTCCACGCCGTCCAGCTCGGCCAGCCGGTCGGAGGCGTCCGTGCTGCCGTCCCGGTCGGCCTCCACGGCCTTGGCGAACCACTCCCGTGCCTCGCCGCTCCGGCCGGCGGCGTGCAGCGCGTCGGCGTAGGCGTAGCGCAGCCGCGCGGTCCACGGCTGGACCGAGTTGGACGCCAGCTCGGAGCTCTGCAGCGTCACGATCGCCGCGTCCAGCTGGCCCATGTCACGCCGGGCGCCGGCCGCGACGAGCCGCATCTCGACCTGCCCGGCCTTGTCCAGCTTCTGCACCTCGGGCGCACCGGCCATGTCCAGCGCCTTCTCCGGCCGGCCGAGCCCACGCTCGCAGTCGGCCATGAGGGGCCACAGCTCCACGGTCCCGGTCATCCGCCGCGCGGCCCGGAACTCGGCGAGCGCCTCGGCGTACTTCTGGTTCGCGTACGCGGCGAACCCGGCGGCCTCCCGTACGGCGGCGACACGCGACGCCAGCCGCAGGGCCACCCTGGAGTAGCCGTACGCGCCCTCGGGGTCCTCGTCGATCAGCCGGGCGACCATCACCAGGTTCTTGGCGACGTCCTCCGCGAGCGTCTTGGGCAGGCTCTGCAGCTCCTGCCGTACGTCCTTGTCGATCTCCTCGCCGGTGACGTCCTCGGGGATCGGCAGCCGCTTGATCGGCTCGCGGTCGCGGTCGCGGTCCCGGTCCCGGTCCTCACGGAAACGCCCGCCACCGTGCCGGTCGTCCCGTCCACGGAACCCACCGGGCCGCCCACCGCGGTCGTCACGCCGAGGCCCGCGTCCACCACGGTCGTCCCGGCCGCGGAAGCCCCCACGGTCGCCACCCCGGCTGTCCTCACGCCGACCGAAACCGCCACGCTCACCGCGGTTGTCGTCACGACGGAACCCACCGCGGTCACCACGGTCGTCGCGACGGAACGCGGGGCGGTCATCCCGCCGGTCGTCACGGCGGTCGTCACGGCGGAACGCAGGACGGTCATCCCTCCGGTCGTCACGACGGAAGGAGGGGCGGTCATCCCGCCGGTCATCACGACGGTCATCACGACGGAACGCAGGACGGTCATCCCTCCGGTCGTCACGACGGTCGTCACGACGGAAGGGGGGGCGGTCATCACGACGGTCATCACGGCGGAACGTGGGACGGTCACCGCGGTCGTCACGACGCGGCCCACGGTCACGGTCGCGGTCGTCCCTACGCCCGTACCCGCCACCACGGTTGTCGTCACGGTGGCTGTCACGACGGTCATCCCGCCGGTCATCCCGTCGATCGTCACGACGGAAGGAGGGGCGGTCACCGCGGTCGTCCCGACGGAACGCGGGACGATCACCGCTCCGGTCGTCACGACGGAAGGAGGGGCGGTCATCACGACGGTCATCACGGCGGAACGTGGGACGGTCACCGCGGTCGTCATGACGCGGCCCACGGTCACGGTCGTCCCTACGCCCGTACCCGCCACCACGGTTGTCGTCACGACGGAAGCCACCGCGCTGTCCGCGGTCATCGCCTCGTCGGTCATCACGACGGTCGTCGCGACGGAAGCCGCCGCGGTCGCGATCGCGGTCTCCGCCTTCACGCCGGCCCTGGCCACCGCGGTCGTCGTCACGACGGAAGCCGCCACGATCTCCGCGCTGGCCGCTCCGGCCACCGCGGTCACCACTGTCCCGTCGCCGCTGGTCGCGCTCCGGTCGGTCGTCGGGAGAGTTGGTGGACATCGGTGACTCCTGTCTTCGGTACTGCAAGCATAAATAAAAAAGGACCCCTGGTCCCAGCTGAACGCTGGTGACCAGGGGTCCTTCCAAAGATTGTTCGGCGGCGTCCTACTCTCCCACAGGGTCCCCCCTGCAGTACCATCGGCGCTGTAAGGCTTAGCTTCCGGGTTCGGAATGTAACCGGGCGTTTCCCCTACGCTATGACCACCGAAACACTAATGGTTTCGAGCGAACAAGCACACTCTTCTATTGTCTGTTCTGCTCAAAGCCGACAACGGTCGTTGTCTCAGAACTAACACAGTGGACGCGAGCAACT
>NZ_LIWB01000005.1 GCF_001905725.1 Streptomyces sp. CB02400 | reverse complement strand
GGGCGCTTCCCTTCGGTCTTGCGTTTCCGACTCTATCAGACCTTTCCGATCCGATTTCCTCGGTGCTTTCCAGGTTCCCGCTTTCGCGTTTCCCTTTCCGGCGGTTCCGACTCTATCAGATCCTTTCGGGCCTGATTCCCGGTCAGAGCGGGCTGTCTTCCCGGCCGTTGGGCCGTTCCGACGTCTCAAACCTTAGCGGACTCTCTCCGTGTTCCTCAAATCGAGGGTCGGAATTGAATTCGGGCACGCCGAAATCTTTTCCACTGGGAGGTCGTGCTGGGGTTTTGAGTGCCGCGGATGCGGCGGAAGGTGCTGCCGAAGAACCGTTACGGCCCCGTGGCAACCCGAAGAACCTTACGGATCGGAGTGGTGGCTGTCAACAGTTCCTGCCCAAGATTTTTCAGTCCAGGTCGCTGAGGCGTCCGCCGGCGTCCGGCTGGGCGTGTTCCACCCGGCGCAGGAGGCGGGTGAGGACCTCGCCCAGCGTCGTCCGCTCGTCCGGGTCGAGGTCCTGGAGGAGGTCCTCCTCGAAGACGGTGGCCAGGCGCATCGCCTCGAGCCACTTCTCGCGGCCGGCGGAGGTCAGCTCCACGATCACGCGGACCCGGTTGGTCTCGTCCCGCTCCCGGTCGACCAGCCCCTCGGTGACCATGCGGTCGATCCGGTGGGTCATGGCGGCCGGGGTCAGGCCGAGGCGCTTGGCGAGGTCGCCGGGACCCATGCGGTACGGGGCGCCGGAGAGGACGAGGGCCTTGAGGACCTCCCAGTCGGCGTTGGTGATGCCGAGCTCGGCGGTCTGACGGCCGTAGGCGACGTTCATACGGCGGTTCAGGCGGGACAGCGCGTTGACGATCTTCTCGACCTGGGGGTCGAGGTCCTGGAACTCGCGCTGGTACGCGGCGATCTGCTCTTCGAGTGTCGGCTCGCCGAGGCCGGAGGTGTCGCCCATGGCCGCAGTATGGCACGCCCCTCCTTTGCCTTGAAGTCCTTCACTGTGTAGCCTTTAGCATCGAACTTTAGCTTCTAAGTCTTCACTCCTAACTACTTGCTTGAGAGAGGTGAACGTGACCAGGGCGATGGGCGCGGCGATGCGCCGGATCCACGTGGGCAACGCACTCAGCGCGTTCGGGCTGGGCTTCACGGTCCCGTACCTGTACGTCTATGTGGCGCAGGTGCGAGGGCTGGGAGCCATGACGGCGGGTCTCGTACTCGCCGTCTTCGCCGTGGCCGCGCTGATCGTGCTGCCGTTCGCCGGACGGGCGATCGTCCGGCGCGGCCCGCTGCCGGTGCTGCTCGTCGCCCTGGTCACGGCCGCGGTCGGGGCGCTGAGCCTGGGCCTGTCGAGTGGTGCGGCGACCGTGCTGCTGTCGGCGGCGGCGCTGGGCGCCGGGCAGGCGGTGATGCAGCCGGCGCTCGCGACGATGATCGTGGACTGCTCGACCATGGAGAACCGGTCGCGGGCGTTCGCCACGCAGTTCTTCCTGCAGAACCTCGGGCTCGGCGTCGGCGGTCTCATCGGCGGTCACCTCGTGGATCCCACGAAAGCGAGCTCTTTCGTTCTCCTCTTCGCGATCGAGGCGGCGATGTTCCTGCTGCTGGTCGTGGTGATGGCGACGGCGCGGATGCCGCACGCGTCGCGCGCCGGGGGCGCTCCGGCGCAGTCGGCCAAGGGGAGCTGGAAGCAGTTGCTGGGCAACCGGGCCATGGTGCAGCTGTGTGTGCTGGGCTTCGTGCTGTTCTTCGCCTGCTACGGACAGTTCGAGTCGGGGCTGAGCGCGTACGGCGTCGAGGCCGCCGGGATCTCCACCTCCGCGCTGGGGACGGCGCTGGCCGCGAACACCCTGGTGATCGTGGTCGCGCAGTTCGCGGTGCTGCGGTTCGTCGAGCGGCGCAAGCGCTCGCGCGTGATCGCGTCCGTGGGGCTGATCTGGGCCGTGGCGTGGGCCGTGGCCGGATACGCGGGGCTGGGGAACGGGAGCCAGACGATGGCGACCGCCGCGTTCATCTCGACGTACGCGCTGTTCGGGCTCGGTGAGGCGATGCTGTCGCCGACGCTCGCGCCGCTGGTCGCCGATCTCGCGCCGGCCGGGATGGCGGGGCAGTACAACTCGGCGTTCGCCCTGGTGAAGCAGCTCGCGCTGGCCGTGGGCCCGGCGGTGGGCGGGCCGCTGGGTGCCTCGCTGCACGCGCCGTACGTCGTGATCTTCCTGCTGTTCTCGCTGGGCATCACGGTGCTGGCGGTGCGGCTCGGGCGGCAGCTCACGGACGTACAGGACCAGCCGTCGGTGGCGCGGAGCCGTGTGGTGGTGCAGGGCGGCGCGGCAGCGGGACAGGCTCCGGCGCACGTCTGATCCACGCGCCCCTGCCTCACCCCCGTACAACCCAACCCGTACGCCCGGCTCTGTTACGAGCCGGGCGTCTTCGGCTCCGACTTCGGCTTCGGCAGGAGGAATTCGCACCAGACCGCCTTGCCGCCGCCCGGGGTGCGTCTGCTGCCCCAGCCGGAGGCGATCGTCGCGACGATCGCGATGCCCCGGCCGGACTCGTCGCCGGGTTCCGCGCGGCGGCGCCTCGGCAGGTGGTCGTCGCCGTCGGTGACCTCGATGATCAGGCGGCGGTCGGTGCGGCGCAGCCGCAGCCGCATGGGCGGTGTGCCGTGCTGGAGGGAGTTGGCGACCAGTTCGCTGGTGGCCAGGACGCCCAGGTCGTGCAGTTCGACGGGGAAACGCCAGCTGGTCAGCACGCCGGATGCGAAGGCACGCGCGCGTGGGGCCGCCTCGACCCCGCCGAGCAGTTCCAGCGCGGCGTTGCGGAAGAGCTCGCTCTCCGCGCCCTTGCGGGCGGGGTGCTGGAGGACCAGGACGGCGACGTCGTCGTCGTGGTCCGGGGTGACGCCGGCCGAGCGGACCAGGCGGTCACAGACGACCTGGGGACTGCCGGTGGCTCCGGCCAGGGCGCGTTCCAGGGCGGCGATGCCCTCGTCCAGGTCCTCGTTCCTCCGCTCGACCAGGCCGTCCGTGTAGAGGACGGCGGTGGAACCGGGGGTGAGGGGGACGGAGCCGGACGCGTGCATCCAGCCGCCGGTGCCGAGCGGGGGGCCGGTCGGTTCGTCGGCGCGCCGGACGGTGCCGTTTTCGTCGCGGACCAGGATGGGCAGGTGGCCGGCGGAGGCGTACACCAGGCTGCCCTCGTTGGGGTCGTGGATGGCGTACGCGCAGGTGGCGATCTGGTTGGCGTCGATCTCCATGGCGAGGCCGTCGAGGAGCTGGAGCACCTCGTGCGGCGGGAGGTCGAGCCGCGCGTAGGCCCGTACGGCCGTACGGAGCTGGCCCATGACCGCCGCCGCGCGCACCCCTCGTCCCATGACGTCGCCGATGACGAGGGCGGTGCGGCCGCCGCCCAGGGTGATCACGTCGTACCAGTCTCCGCCGACGGCGGCCTCGGTGCCGCCGGGGTGGTAGGTGGCGGCGACGCGCAGGTCGTCGGGCTCCTCCAGTTCCTGGGGGAGGAGGGAGCGCTGGAGGGTGACGGCGGTCTCGCGCTGGCGGCGTTCGCTGGCGCGCAGGCGTTCGGCGGCCTCGGCGTGGTCGGTGACGTCGGTGGCGAAGACCAGCACCCCGCGGCCCTCGCCCTCGGTGACCGGGGTGCAGGTGAAGGTGTAGGAGCGGCCGTCGGGGGCCTTGCGGGACTTCACCGTGCGGGACTTGCCGCTGCGCAGGACCTGGTCGAGGAGGGGCAGCAGGCCGAGTGCCTCCAGCTCGGGGAGGGCTCCGCGCGCGGGGGCGCCGATCGGGCGGGCGCCGAAGGCCGCCGTGTAGGCGTCGTTGACGTAGGCGATGCGGTGGTCGGGGCCGTGGACCAGGGCGACGAGGGAGGGGACGTGGTCCAGGACCTCGCGTACCCCGAGATCGTCGACGGCGGGCACGGGCCGCACGTCGTCGGTGAGTTGTTCGGCGCGGGCCCCGGGCACGGAGCCCTCTCCCCGCCGGTCCGGGGAGACCGCCTGCTCGTTCCGCGCTGCGGCGCGGCGCTGCGTTCCGGGGAGCCGGGCGCTCCAGCGCGTGAAGTTCACGAATCCTTGCCTCGTGTAGTTGTCGGCGGCCGGAAACCGGGACCGGCCGGGGCCCCGGGGGCCGCACCGGGGTGGGCGGGGGCCCGCCCGCGGTGGTGGACCAGTCTGGCAGGGTGCCGACCGGGCCGACATCCGTCAGACGCCGGTCCGGCCGCTGGAGTTCCTGGGTCCGGTCAGGACGACCCCTTCGGGTTGTGCGGGGGGTCCTGAGAAGGCTTTCCACCGGCCGCCAGTTCGAACTCCGCCCTGGGGTGTTCGAGTGAACCGAGCGAGACGACCTCCCGTTTGAAGAGCCCGGCGAGCGTCCACTCGGCGGCGACCCGCGCCTTGCGGTTGAAGGTCGGGACCCGGCTGAGGTGATAGGTCCGGTGCATGAACCAGGCGGGGTAGCCCTTGAGCTTGCGCCCGTACACCTGGGCGACGCCCTTGTGCAGTCCTAGCGAGGCGACGGAACCGGCGTACTTGTGGGCGTACGTCTCCAGGGGCTCACCCCGCAGGGAGCGGACGACGTTGTCGCCGAGGACGCGCGCCTGGCGGAGCGCGTGCTGCGCGTTGGGGGCGCACTCCCGCCCCGGCTCCCGCGCGGTGACGTCGGGGACGGCGGCGGCGTCCCCGGCGGCCCACGCGTGCGCGGTCCCGACCACGGCCAGCTCGGCGGTGCACTTCAGCCGCCCTCGCCCGTTCAGCGGCAGATCGGTGGCGGCGAGGACGGGATGCGGCTTGACGCCGGCGGTCCACACGACCGTACGCGTGGGAAAGCGTGACCCGTCACTGAGCACGGCGACGCGGTCGGCGCAGGACTCCAGCCGCGTCTCGAGACGTACGTCGATGTTGCGCCGGCGCAGTTCGGTGACGGTGTACCGGCCCATCTCCTCCCCGACCTCGGGCAGGATGCGCCCGGACGCCTCGACGAGGATCCACTTCATGTCCTCGGGCCGGATGTTGTGGTAGTACCGCGCGGCGTAGCGGGCCATGTCCTCCAGCTCGCCGAGCGCCTCGACGCCCGCGTAGCCGCCGCCGACGAAGACGAAGGTCAGGGCGGCGTCCCGGATGGCGGGGTCACGGGTGGAGGAGGCGATGTCCATCTGCTCCAGCACATGGTTGCGCAGGCCGATGGCCTCCTCCACCGTCTTGAAGCCGATGGCGTGATCGGCGAGACCGGGGATCGGCAGGGTGCGCGACACGGAACCGGGCGCGAGCACCAGTTCGTCGTACGTGATCTGCCGCCCTCCCGTGCCCTCCTCGCCGGTGGCGAGCGTGCTGACGGTGGCGGTGCGCTTGGCGTGGTCGATGCGGGTGGCCTCGCCGATGACGACGTGGCACCGGTCGAGGACACGACGCAGCGGTACGACGACGTGGCGAGGGGAAATGGCACCGGCGGCCGCTTCGGGGAGGAAGGGCTGGTACGTCATGTACGGATCCGGGGTGACGACCGTGATCTCGGCCTCGCCCCGCCCGAGTTCCCGTTTCAGCCTCCGCTGGAGGCGCAGGGCCGTGTACATCCCGACGTAGCCGCCGCCGACAACGAGAATGCGCGCACGTTCCTTCACCATCCCATGACGCACCCGCCGCTTGCGTTTGTCCACAGCCCCGACGAATTGTGTGACCGGAGGGCCCGCACACACCGGGTTGGCCGATTCACCGACCCTGCCGGAATTCCCCCAGGTCAGCAGCGGTGATCTGGACCTCACTCAGGGGTACATTCGGGACGTATGCGCCCCGTACTCCGATCGAGGGGCGCTCCGTGCGGAACCTGCCCCTTCTGAATTGACCCCCTCTCAACTATGTTCGTCTGTCGACGGGGTGTAGGGGGATGCGCTCATCGGGCTCGCGACGGGCGGGACCGACAAGCCGGGCCTGTTCCACGCGCCCCGGACATCAATGGCGGGGAGAAGTCTCCGGGGGGAGACGTCATTACCGGGGGAATACATATGCATGTTCAGGACTCTCATTGGTCTTCCGCTCTCGCGGCCGGCGCGACCATGAGCGCGCCCACGGGCGGCGGACGCCCGGACGGGGCGCGCACGACGCCGCTGCGCGTGGACGCCCAGCGCAATCTGGAGCACGTGCTGCGTGCCGCGCGGGAGGTCTTCGGCGAGCTGGGCTACGGCGCGCCGATGGAGGACGTGGCGCGCCGGGCACGGGTCGGCGTGGGCACGGTGTACCGGCGCTTCCCGAGCAAGGACGTCCTGGTGCGGCGGATCGCCGAGGAGGAGACCTCCCGGCTGACCGACCAGGCGCGGGCGGCGCTCGGCCAGGAGGACGAGCCGTGGTCGGCGCTGTCCCGTTTCCTGCGCACGTCGGTCGCGTCCGGCGCGGGGCGGTTGCTGCCGCCGCAGGTGCTGCGGGTGGGTGTGGCGGAGGAGCACGGTCTGCCGGACCATGCGCGGTTGCCGCAGCAGCGGACGCAGGTGGCGGGGGCGGGTGAGCTGCGGCTGGTGCCGGAGGCGCCGGCGGCTGTGGCGGCGGAGGACGATGCCGGGGCGGCGCAGCTGCTGGATGTTGTCGGGCAGTTGGTGGACCGGGCGCGGGCCGCGGGCGAGCTTCGGCCGGATGTGTCGGTGTCCGACGTCCTGCTGGTGATCGCGACGGCGGCGCCGTCCCTGCCGGATGCGGCGCAGCAGGCTGCGGCGTCGGCGCGGTTGCTGGACATCTTGCTGGAAGGGTTGCGTTCACGCCCGGCGTAGGGGTGGCTTGGCGGCACCGGTGGGGCTGTGCGGTTCGGTGCTTGCGGGGTGCCTCAGTGTTTTCGTGGGCCCGTGCCGTATGGGTGCCCCGTGTGGGCGTGCACCGGGGGCGGTCTGCGCGGCCGCCCTTGCGGGGTGCTCCACGTTGGTGTGGGCCGGGGGTGGTTCGCGCAGCCCGGCGCTTACGGGGTGCCGTCGCGCCCACCCGTGCCGCCCCAGCGGCACGACTGCCCGCGGGAACGCGGCATGCGGCTGCCCGCGGGAACGGCGGGGCGGCGACACGGTTGCCCGCGGGGCGCGGAATGCGGGCACGGAATGCGGGCGCGGGGTGCGGAATGTGGGCGCGGGGTGCGGAATGTGGGCGCGGGGCGCAGGACTCGGAATGCGGATCGCGGGGCGCGGGGACGGCGGCATGTAGTCGCCCACGGCGAGGAGGGGACGGGGCGGGGGTGGCCGCCCGCAGTGGCTGGCGCGTCCGCACCCCCGGCCATCCGAGACACCTATTTCGCGCCAGTCCGAGGACGGACACCCCCGACGCGGCCCCGACCCACCTACCGGCCCTAGGCGCTACCCAAGCCCCCACCGAACCGAACACTGCGCCGCAGGCATCCACCCACCAGACCGAACCCCGCACCGTAGCCATCCCACCCACCAGACCGAACCCTGCACCGCAGGCGAACCTCAGCGGGTGCCGGCTGTGCCGGCGCCCAAGGCGCCGCGTTGGGGGGTGATTCCGCCCGGGACCGCGCGTTGGCGGGCCGGGGTGCCGGTCCAGCAGGTTCCCCTGCGGGCCAGCAGGCGGCGTAGCCACACTTCCAGGGCGACCAGATCCGCCAGGCCGTCCAGCGGCAGTGGTTCACCCTCCGCCGCGCCCCGCAGGGCCTTGCGCACCACCCGCGCCTCGACCAGCCCCGCCTCCGCCAGCAGCGGCGTGTCGAACAGCGCCACCAGCGAGTCCGCCGCCACCCGCAGCCCCGTACGCGCCGCGGTCGCCGAGCCGACCGCCCCCGGCGCCCCCCAGCCCGCCGGCAGCTCCCGTACTCCCGCCCCCTCCAGCACCGACCGCAGGATCGACGCCCGCGCCCCCGGCTGCACCCGCAGCGCCTCCGGCAGCGCCCGGCACGCCCGCACGACCTGGTTGTCGAGGAACGGCGCGTGCAGCCGCTGGGACCGGACCTCGGCCGCCTGCTCCAGCACCCGCAGATCCGCCGCGTGCCGGGCCAGCGCCGCCCGCGCCCGGAAATCGCCGGGCCGCTGCCCCGGCCCCACCTCGGACCGCCGCGTCGACGCCTGCAGGCGAACCGATACTTCAGCCAACGCCTCACCCGTCAGCCAGCGCGCCGCCGGCCCGGGTCTCCCCCAGGTCAGCGCGGCCAGCGAGGCATCCGCCGCACCCCCGGGCCCGTCGTCGTCCAGCCGCCGCTGCAACAGCCGCTCCGCGAGCGACTCCAGCCCCGCCCGGTACGGCGTGCGCGCCAGCCGCCGAGCGGCGGCGTACACGCGCGCGGGCACCATCACGGACCCGTCGGCCTTGGCCAGCGCGGCCACCGGCCGCACCAGATGCCGCCGCTTGCGGTCCATCAGCAGATCGGCCAGCCGCGCCGGATGCGCGTCCAGCACCTGCTTCGCCCCGTACCCGGTGAAGTGATCCGCGCTCCCCGCCGCCAGCCGCGCCCGGTGCCGCGCGGCGGACACCAGCGAGGGCCCGGGCTCGTCCGTCAGCGGCCCGTCCAGATCGACGTACGGGAGCGTGGACTCCGCGCCGGCCACCACCACGTGGTGCAGCCGCGGATTGGCGGCCAGCGCCCCCGCCCGTGACAGCTCGTCGTCGTCCCGCACCCCACCGAACCCACCGGCGAGGTCGTTGAAGGTGACGGCCAGCAGCCGCTCCCCCGCCCCCGTCCCGTGCCCCAGCACGGTCCCCGGCATCCCGGGCAGCCCCGCGGCCAGCAGCGCCAGCGCCCCGGACGCCGGCCCGCCGGACAGATCGGCCCCGATCCCCGGCACGGGCGTCCCGCGGGCCGCCCGCCGCTCGGCGGGGCCCATCCCGGGCACGGGCCCGGGGTCGACACCGGCGCCGGGAACGTGCCGGGGCGCGGCCAGCCGTGTCCGTACGGCCTCGACCAGCGCGTCCCGCACGGCGTCCACCGCGCGGTCGGGGTCGGCGGGCGGCGCGGCGACGGCGAGCGAGGCGACGGGTTCGTACCCGGCGATCTCGCGCGCCCCGGCGCGCAGGATCAGCGCATGCCCCGGCGGAATGCGTTTCACGCCGTCGTACGGGGTGGAGTCGTGGAGCGCGGCCGGCACGTCGGGGGCGGCGAGCAGCGCGGCGAGGTGTCCGAAGTCGAGGTTGGCCTCGATGAGGTCGGCGAGCGGCAGCGCGGCGGTCGCGTACGCGGTGCCGCCCGCCCAGGGGGTGTGGAAGACCGGCCGGGCACCGGCGAGATCACCGCAGACGGTGACCCGGCGCCCCACCTGCACGACCGCCGTGTAGCTCCCCGGCCAGGCGGTCAGGTGCCGCAGCGCCCCGCCCCGCGCGGCGAACAGCGCGACGCGCAGTTGCTCGTCGGAGGCCCCGCACGTGCCGAGGACGGCGATCCGGGTCTGCTCGTCGGCCTTGACCACCCGTACCTCGTCGGGGCGCCAGTCGCCGACCGCCCAGAGCGGGTCGGGGTCACCCCACAGGAGTTGGGATCCCACGGGGTGCACGGTCTCGCCGTCCATCCCGGTGGCGCCGGCGGAGCCGGTGGGGCCGAACCCCGTGGCGCCCGCGGCGGTGCTGCTCCATCCCACCAACCACCGCATCGCCGCCTCCACATGCTGTGGACAACCAGTGCACCGTACGAACCGGTTCCCCATGCTGCCATGAAGGAGGCGCTCAGGAGGGGTGCCGGAGCCGTACGCGCTCCGTCGGATGCGCCCCGGCGGAGACACTCGCCCCGCCCCGGACGGGCGCCCGCCACAGAGGAGTCACCGTACCGGCGCCGCGCGACCGGCCAGGTCATCACGACGCGAATGCGCCCCCATAGCGCGCCCTTTAAACCCCCAACGCGCCGTCAACTACCAGCGTAGAAGCGGTGATACACCCGAAAGAGTGGGGTCGATTTTCGGCCAAATCGGAGCGGTGAGGCCAGTCTCGAACACGCTCCGTACAGGCTCTGCGCACCGCTGGGCGGTCGCGCAGTCCGGGAGACGGAACACGCCTCCCGGACCGTTCCGCCGCCCGCGGGGATGAAGGCGGCGGTGTCCCCCAGCCCACTGGATCCAGTACAGCGGGCCGACCCACGCACCGACCATGGAACCGCTCCCTCGATGGCCGGAGAAGAGCGCACACACGGGCGCACGGCCACACACCGGGAGCGCGCCGCAACTGCGCGTATCGGACCCGTACTTCAGTACGGACCACAATCCCGCCATCCGGAAGAATGCCCCTTAACGCTTGGGATGCGGCGAACTACGCTGGGTTTACGAATGCCGCGTGGTTATGCCAGCGCGGCAGCCGTCTGTGTCGAGGGGTGGCGCATGTCCAGGGAGCAACGCGGGCCGAACGAAAAGCTCGGCGCCGTTCTCGCCCTCGCGGGAATCTCCAACGCAGGCCTCGCGCGACGCGTCAACGACCTTGGCGCCCAGCGAGGACTGACACTTCGCTACGACAAGACGTCGGTGGCGCGCTGGGTGTCGAAGGGCATGGTGCCGCAGGGCGCCGCTCCGCACCTGATCGCCGCCGCCATCGGCCAGAAGCTGGGCCGCCCGGTGCCGCTCCACGAGATCGGCCTGGCGGACGCGGACCCCGCACCCGAGGTGGGCCTCGCCTTCCCCCGTGACGTCGGACAGGCGGTGCGCTCCGCCACGGAGCTGTACCGGCTGGACCTGGCGGGCCGCAGAGCCGGCTCCGGCGGCATCTGGCAGTCGCTCGCCGGATCGTTCGCGGTGAGCGCGTACGCGACGCCCGCGTCGCGCTGGCTGATAACCCCGGCCGACAGCTCGGTGGCGCGTGAGGCGAACCCCGCCGACGGCTCCGGCGCACCGTCCAAAGTCGGCCACAGCGATGTGCGGAAACTGCGGGAGGCCGCCGAGGACGCCCGGCGCTGGGACTCCAAGTACGGCGGAGGGGACTGGCGTTCGTCGATGGTCCCCGAATGCCTGAGGGTCGAGGCGGCCCCGCTGCTGCTCGGCTCCTACTCCGACGACGTCGGCCGCTCCCTCTTCGGCGCGGCGGCCGAACTCACCCGCCTGGCCGGCTGGATGGCCTTCGACACGGGCCAGCAGGAGGCCGCCCAGCGCTACTACATCCAGGCCCTGCGCCTGGCCCGCGCGGCGGCCGACGTCCCGCTGGGCGGTTACGTACTCGCCTCGATGTCGCTTCAGGCGACCTACCGGGGCTTCGGTGACGAGGGCGTGGACCTCGCCCAGGCCGCGCTGGAGCGCAACCGGGGCCTGGCCACCGCCCGCACCCTGAGCTTCTTCCGCCTCGTCGAGGCACGCGCGCACGCACGCGCGGGGGACGCCCAGGCGGCCGGTGCCGCCCTGAAGTCGGCGGAGAGCTGGCTGGAACGCTCCCGCCCCGGCGACAGCGACCCGACCTGGCTCGGCTTCTACTCCTACGACCGTTTCGCCGCCGACGCCGCCGAGTGCTACCGCGACCTGAAGGCGCCCCGCCAGGTCCGCCGCTTCACCGAGCAGGCGCTGTCCAGTCCGACGGAGGAGTTCGTGCGCTCGCACGGACTGCGGCTGGTCGTCTCGGCGGTCGCCGAACTGGAGTCGGGCAACCTGGACGCGGCCTGCGAGCAGGGCGTCCGCGCGGTGGAGGTCGCGGGCCGCATCTCGTCCGTCCGCACCACCGAGTACGTCAGGGACCTCCTGCACCGCCTGGAGCCCTACGGCGACGAACCCCGCGTGGTCGAACTGCGTGAGCGCGCCCGCCCGCTGCTGATGACGACCGCCTGACCCGATCCGCGCCGAGAACCCGCCTTTCGGGTTTGAAGGCGTTGTCAGTGGCGCAGTGCACTATCGGACGCGGGAGGTGGTGCGGGTGGTGACGGGGCGGTCGTACGACTGCGACGTACTGGTGATCGGCGGCGGGATCGTCGGCCTGTCGACGGCGTACGCGCTCACGCGCGCGGCGCCGGGCACGCGGGTCGCGGTGCTGGAGAAGGAGCCAGGACCCGCCCGGCACCAGACGGGCCGCAACAGCGGTGTCATCCACAGCGGCGTCTACTACCGCCCCGGCTCGCTGAAGGCGCGGTACGCGGTGTCGGGCGCCGCGGAGATGGTCAAGTTCTGCGCGGAGTACGGCATACCGCACGCCGTGACGGGCAAGCTGATCGTCGCCACGACCCGCGAGGAGCTGCCCCGGCTGCACGCCCTGGTCCAGCGCGGCCGGGAGAACGGCATCGCGGTCCGCGAGCTGTGCGGCGCGCAGATCGCGGAGTACGAGCCGGAGGTCGACGGCCTGGCGGCCATCCACGTCGGCACCACCGGCATCTGCGACTTCACCGCGGTGGCCCGCCGGCTCGCGGAGGCGTCCCAGGCGGCGGGCGCGGAGATCCGCTACGGGGCACGGGTGATACGCGTCGACCGCCGCCCCGACCGGGGAGTCGCCGTCCTGACGGCCGGCGGTGACGTCGTACGCGGCCGGGTGCTGGTGAACTGCGCCGGTCTGCACTGCGACGAGATCGCCCGCCGCACCGGCGACGAGCCCGGCGCCCGGATCGTGCCGTTCCGCGGCGAGTACTACGAGCTGGCCCGGCCGGAGCTGGTGCGCGGCCTGGTCTACCCGGTGCCCGACCCGGCGTTCCCCTTCCTCGGCGTCCACCTCACCCGGGGCATCGACGGCGGCGTCCACGTCGGCCCCAACGCGGTACCGGCACTGGCCCGCGAGGGCTACGACTGGCGCACGGTGCGTCCGCGCGAGCTGGGAGCGACCCTGGCCTGGCCGGGCTCCTGGCAGCTTGCCCGCCGCCACTGGCGGTACGGCACCGGCGAACTGCACCGCTCGCTCTCCAGGCATGCCTTCACCCGGGCCGTGCGCCGGCTGCTGCCCGCGGTGCGGGAGGACGACCTGGTACCGGCGGCTGCCGGAGTACGGGCCCAGGCGGTCCTGCGGGACGGCACCCTGGCCGACGACTTCCTGATCCAGGAGACCGCCCGCACGGTCCACGTACTGAACGCCCCCTCCCCGGCGGCGACGGCATCCCTGCCGATCGGCCGCGAGGTCGCCCGACGGGCACGGGCGGCACTGGAGACAGCGGGGCGCTGAACCCCGCGTCGCCGCTCCCGCACACGGGGCCACGGCGGCGACCGGGGACGGGTCCACGCCGTCCTGACCGGGGGGGACGGGACACCGACGGGCGCACCACCACGAACCGCGACCTGACACACATCGCACCACCACAACCGACCCCGGCGGAACGGCCCCCGCCCCCGGAAAGGCCCGCGCCGGCCAGAATCCCCGGGCGCCCTCTCGGCCTCACCGCCCCCGCGGAGACCTCCCTGGACCACGACAGCCGGCCCCCGGTCCAAAAGGACCGCACCGGCCGGAACCCCGGGCACCCCTCGGCTCCACCGCCCCCGCAGGGGCCTCCCGGATTCCGTTCCGGGGCTCGGTGCACGGGCCCCGTAAAATCGGAGGCACTGTGTCTGACACCGTTAACGCTTCCGAAGCCCTTCGTCCCGCCCCCGGCCAGGACTCGCCGCACACGCCCGGGGTGTCCGTCCGGCATACCCGGGCCAAGGGGGAGCCCCGGTTTCCCGACGGGCCGAAGGCCGATCCCGCCGGGTCGCACTTCGAGCGGCGGATCCGGAGTTTCCAGCCGCGGCGCAGCCGGGTGACCGCCGGGCAGGCGGACGCCCTGCAGCGGCTGTGGCCCGCCTGGGGCTTCGACATCGACGGCAGCCGGCGGCTCGACCTCGCGGAGTTCTTCGGCAACGACAACCCCGTCGTCCTGGAGATCGGCTTCGGCATGGGCGAGGCGACCGCGCGGATGGCCGCCGCCGACCCGGCCACCAACATCCTCGCCGTGGACGTCCACACCCCCGGCCAGGGCAATCTGCTCAACCTCGCCGACCGGCTCGGGCTGACCAACGTACGGGTCGGCAACGGTGACGCGATCATCCTGCTGCGCGAGATGCTCGCTCCCGGCTCCCTCGGCGGGCTGCGCGTCTACTTCCCCGACCCCTGGCCGAAGAAGCGGCACCACAAGCGGCGGCTGATCCAGCCGGAGTTCCTCACCCTCGCCGCGACCCGCCTCGCGCCGGGGGCGGTGCTGCACTGCGCCACCGACTGGGAGCCGTACGCGGAGCAGATGCTGGAGGTGCTCACCGCGCACCCCGGCTTCGAGAACACGCGGCCGGACGGCGGTTTCGCGCCGCGTCCCGCCTTCCGGCCGCTCACCCGTTTCGAGGGGCAGGGACTGGAGAAGGGTCATGTCGTGAACGACGTGCTCTTCCGCCACGTACCGCGGGACGAGCAGGCAGCAGACCGAGCCTGATACCGCCCCTCCTCGTTAGGGTCGATCCCGTGGCCACCAGTCCCCCGTACCCGACGCCTCCCGGCGGAGCGCCGCGGCACGCGCACTGGTGGCAGCGGCCCTGGGTGCGGTACGGCGCGCTGATCACGCTGCTCGCCCTGTCCGGGCTGGTCATCCTCGCGCTGGTGCGCGAGCAGACCGGGACGCAGGGGTTCCTGGTCGGGCTCGGCCTCGCCGTCCTGCCCGTGCCGCTTCTCGTCGCCGCCTTCCGGTGGCTGGACCGGGTCGAGCCAGGGCCCTGGCGGAACCTGCTGTTCTCCTTCGCCTGGGGTGCCTGCGCGGCGGCGCTGATGGCGATCGTCGCGAACAGCTTCGCCACCCGGTGGATAGCGACGGCGACCGCCGACCCGACCGGCGCCGACACCCTCGGCTCGACCGTCATAGCGCCGGTGGTGGAGGAGTCCGCGAAGGCCGCGGCCGTCCTGCTGGTGTTCCTGTTCCGCAGACGCGACTTCACCGGGATCCTCGACGGCGTGGTGATAGCCGGGGTCACCGCCACCGGCTTCGCGTTCACCGAGAACATCCTCTACCTCGGCACCGCCTTCGGCACCGACCAGCTCACCGGCGACAGCGGCATCGCCTCGGTCACCGCGGCGACCTTCTTCGTCCGCGTCGTGATGTCGCCGTTCGCGCATCCCCTGTTCACCGTGCTCACCGGGATCGGCTTCGGCATCGCCGCACTGTCCGCGGACCGGCAGCGGGCCCGGCGCGTACTGCTGCCGCTCGGCGGGCTGCTCCTCGCGATGGGCGTGCACGCGCTGTGGAACGGCTCCTCGGCGCTCGGCCAGTACGGCTTCCTCGCGGTGTACGCGGCGTTCATGGTGCCGGTGTTCGGGCTGCTGACCTGGCTGGCGGTGTGGACGCGACAGCGGGAGCTGCGGACCGTGCGGGCGGAGCTGCCCGCGTACGTGGCCGCCGGGTGGATCGACGCGGCGGAGCCGTTCGCACTGGGCTCGATGCGGGCGCGGCGCGTCGCCCGGCAGTACGCGCGCCGCCACGGCGGGAAGGCGGCGGCGCGGTCGGTCGCCGCGTACGAGGCGTACGCGACGTCGCTGGCGTTCCTACGGCACCGGGGGCGGATCGGGCGGGCGGGGACGGACTTCATCACGCGGGAACGCGAGCTGCTGCTGGAGCTGTGGCACCGGCGGTCGGCGGCCCGGCCGGCCCTGGAGCACGCGGCCCGCGTGACCGCGCCCCGGGTTCCGGTCGCCGCGGCGCCGTGGGCGGGGTACGGCGGGTACGGCGCATACGGCGGCTACAGCGGCTACGGGCATCCACCGTACGGACAGCCGCCGTACGGGTACCCGTACGCCACGTACGACCCGGACGCCCACCGGTCCTGACGGCCCCGCACCGCCCCCGAGAACACCTGACCGGCAGCCCTGACGTCGGGGGGTCGTCGTCGGGACTGCCGGGGTTCGGAAGCGGCAGGGCTCAGGGGGTGAGGCCCTTGCTCTGCAGCCACGCCATCGGGTCGATGCCCGAGCCGGAGCCGCCGGAGTGGACCTCCAGGTGGAGGTGGGCGCCGGTGGAGTTGCCGGTGGAGCCGACGCGGCCGATCACGTCGCCGGTGTTGACCTTCTGGCCGACGCTGACGCTGATGGAGGACTGGTGGGCGTACCAGATCTCGGTGCCGTCGTCGAGCGTGAGCACGGTCTTGTAGCCGTAGGAGCCGTCATAGCCGGCGGAGGTGATCGTGCCGGTGTGGACCGCCTTGATCAGCGTGCCCGTGGGGGCGGCGAAGTCGAGGCCGGTGTGGTGGCCGGAGGACCAGTAGGCACCGGCCTGACCGAAGGTCGAGGAGATGGTGTACGAGGAGGTCGGCAGCGCGTACTGCTTGGCCAGCTCGGCGAGGCGCTCGGCCTCGGCCTTCTTCTTGGCCTCCTCCTCCGCCTTCTTCTTGGCGGCCTCGGCCTTGGCCTTGGCTTCCTTCTCCGCCTTGGCGGCGGCCTCGGCGGCCTGCTTCTCGGCGGCGGCGACGGCCTCGGCGGCGGCCTTGGTCTCGGCCTGGCTCTGCTGCTGCTCGACCTGGGCCATGATCCGGGTGCGCAGCGCCTCACCGGCGCCGGAGGTGCCCTGCTCGGTGTCGGCGGCGGTCATGCCGAGGGTGCTGAGGGGGGTGGACGATCCCTTGGGGGTTTCCTCGTCGGAGATGAGGGAACCCACGTTGGGGAGGTCGGGCATGGAGATCGAGACCGGCGGCTTGCCGGTCTGGGCGCTGGCCATGCCGCCGGCGCCGACGGCCGCGATGACGCCGACGCCCAGGACGGTGGAGCTGCGGGCGAGTCCTCCGCCGCGCTGCTTGGAGACGCGATGCCGGCCACGTACGGGGCGAAGGGACTCCGCGGTGGGGTTCCACTCCTCGAAGGGGCCCTCGTCGGTGCGGCCGGCGCCGTAGGCGACGGTGTCGCCCGGCTTGAACGGGGCCTCGGGGGCAGGCGGGTTGGACGCCACGTGGGCGCGCTCCTTTCCTTCCGTCTTCGCCTACCGGGTTAGCTGACGGGTTCGGAGCGGGAAGGTCTCCTACGCGCGTATACGAGCCGTGTCGCCACGGCGGTATCCACGCGATTCACCCCATGGTGGTGGTTCCCCGGTTCCCTTGCGGGATTCGGCGCGTGCGCACGGAGCCGCCTTCTGTGACGGCTGGGACGACCGCGCTGCGTTATCGAACGTTAATAGACGCGAGGGCCGGATTCCAAGCTGTTCCTCTTGATCATTAACGATTTCCGGGGGGACTTAAGTGCCATGGGCGGCCAAAAACGGGCGAGTTGACCGCGCCTCAGGCCGTCTCGGGTGGCGGGTGATTTCTGACCGTGCGTCAGTCGTTATGCGCTGCGGGGTGGATCGCTCACGTTGAGTGAGAACGGGGAGCGGGTGGGAGCGGAAGAGGAACAGAAAACACCGAGGGCCGGAACCCTTTGGATTCCGGCCCTCGGCCTTCAGTAGCGGGGACAGGATTTGAACCTGCGACCTCTGGGTTATGAGCCCAGCGAGCTACCGAGCTGCTCCACCCCGCGTCGTTGAGACCAGTGTACGCCATCAGCGGGACATGGCGCACACCCATTACCGGCGGCCCGGTCTCAGCGGCCGAGCAGGTGGCCGTTGGGTGCCTTGGCGCGGTCCTCGTGCTCCGGCAGGACGACGACGGTGGCGCCCCCGCCCGCCAGCACGCCGCTGCCGTCGGCGCCCGCCACGAACGTGTCCGGCTCGCGCCAGGCCGTGACCACCCGCCGCACCCCCGCGTCCAGGACCAGCCGGGCACAGGGCGCGGGCCGGGACGCGCGGCGGGCGCAGGGCTCCAGGCTGGAGTACACGGTGGCGGTGACGAGCCGGGGGTCCGTGGGGTCGACCTTGGCGAGCGCGGCCTCCTCCGCGTGCACCACCGGGTCGGTTCCCTCCCGGGAGTGGCCGCGCGCCAGCTCCGTGCCGTCGGCGGCCACCACGACCGCGCCCACGCTGAACGCCGTCTGGGAGGGCGGGCACTCGGCGGCCAGCTCGCAGGCGAGGGCCAGCCAGTGGTGGTCGGCGGCGGAGGGCAGCGGGCCGGTGCCGGGGGCGGTGGGCTCGTAGCGCGTCAGGACGACGTCGCCGACGGGGCGGGTCTCGACCATCCGCAGTCGGCCGCCCTGGTAGGAGCCGGGGCCGAAGAGGCGAGGGGCCTTGGGATCGCCGACGAACAGCGGGGCGAGGACGAGCTGGAGCTCGTCGGCCAGCCCCTCGGTGAGGAGCTGCGTGTGGACCGTGCCGCCGCCCTCGACCATGAGCCGCCGCACTCCGCGCTCGGCGTGCAGGTGTTCCAGCAGCCGCCGCCAGTCGAGCTCGGCGCCGAGCGGGACGACGTCGGCGGCGAGACCGAGGGCGTGGGCGCGCTCGGCGCCCTTGTCGGTCGTGTAGAGGACCTTCTCGCCGCCGGTGTGCCAGAACCGGGCCGCCGGGTCCAGGTCGCCGGAGCCGCTGACGGTGACCTTGAGCGGGTACTCGGCCCGGCCCTCGGCGAGGCGGGCGGCGCGCCGCCCGGGCGAGTTGACCAGCAGCCGGGGGTTGTCGGCGCGGATCGTGCCGGCGCCGACCAGGATGGCGTCCACGGACGCCCGTACCTCGTCGACCCGGTCGAAGTCGGCCGGGCCGGACAGCAGCAGCCGCTCGGGGCCGGTGTCGTCCAGGTAGCCGTCGAGGGAGACGGCGGCGGACAGCAGGACGTACGGGTGCGGCATCGGCGTACTCCGGGTGGGGCAGGTGTGGGGGTCCAGTCTGCCGGTCAGGGCTCGATCAGCCCCACGCGGATGGCGTACCGGGTGAGTTCCAGGCGGTCCCTCAGGCCGAGCTTGGCCAGCAGGTTGGCGCGGTGCCGCTCCACGGTCTTGGGGCTGATGACGAGGAGACCGGCGATCTGCTGCGAGGTGTGGCCCTCGGCGACCAGCTTCAGGATCTCCTCCTCGCGGTCGGTGATCGCCTTGGCCGGCAGGGTGCGGCCCTCCCGCGCGAGGTCGAGGTAATTGTGGATGAGGGCGTTGACGGCGCCGGGGTAGAGGAACGGCTCGCCGCGCACGGTGGCGCGGCAGGCCTCGACGAGGTCGCGGTCGGCGACGGACTTCAGGACGTAGCCCGAGGCTCCGGCGGCGAGGGCCTCGAAGAAGAACTGCTCGTTGTCGTACATGGTGAGGATGAGGATGCGGGTCCCCGGCAGGGTGCGGGAGAGCTCGCGGGCCGCCTGGAGGCCGGTCCGGCGGGGCATCGCGATGTCCAGGACGGCCAGGTCGGGGCGGTGCTCACGGGCCTGTTCGAGGGCTTCGGCACCGTCGGCGGCCTCGGCGACGACGGTCAGATCCGGTTCGCCGTCGAGGATGAGGCGAACCCCCCGGCGGACCAGCGCGTGGTCGTCGGCGAGCAGGATGCGGGTGGGGGCCGGGTCGGTCATGTTCCAGCGTTTCCGGTCGAGGGGCGTCGGTCACGGGGGCGGCGGGGCGTGCGCGGGCGCGGACTTTCGTACGGGAACGGGCGCCGACTCCCGTACGGGGACGGGCGCGGCTTCCCGTGCGGGGACGAGGGCGTGCGCGGGGAAGCGGGCGGGGACGGGAACGGCCAGGCGTACCTCGGTGCCGCCGTCGGCGGCGCGGTCCACGGTCAGCCGGGCGCCGACGAGCAGGGCGCGCTCCCGCATCCCGCGGATGCCGGCGCCCTCCGGGGCGACGCCGATGCCGCGGCCGTCGTCACGGACGCGGAGTTCCACGCCGCCGGGCGCGCGGCGCAGGGCGATCTCGGCGCGGCGGGCCCGGGCGTGGCGGGCGGTGTTGGTGAGGCCTTCCTGGGCGATCCGGTAGATGACCAGTTCCGACTCCCGGTCCAGCTCGGGCAGGTCCCCGTCGAGGCGGTGCCGGACGCTCAGACCGGGCCCGCCGAACTCGGTGGCGAGGGCCTTGAGCGCGCTGGCCAGCCCCAGCTCGTCCAGCACGCCGGGACGCAGCCGGCGGGCGATGCGCCGGATCTCCTCCAGGCCGGCCCGGGTGGTCTCCTGCACCTGGCGCAGCTCCTCGCCCAGGCCGGGCGGGGCGTGGTCGGCGGCGCGCTTGAGCTGGAGCAGTACGGCGGTGAGGGACTGGCCGACCTCGTCGTGCAGCTCGCGGGCTACGCGCCGGCGCTCGGACTCCTGCGCGGACAGGACGCGGGCGCTGCTCGTGGCGCGCTCGTCCTCCAGCCGGTCCAGCATGGTGTTGAACGTGGCGATCAGCTCGGCGATCTCGCCCCGCCCGCCGACCGCCGGGCGGTGTCCCGGGCGGAGCAGGTCCGTCGTCGTCATCGCGCGGGTCAGGCGCTGCAGCGGGGCGAGACCCACGCGGAGCAGCAGCGCGTTGGCGACGAGCATGGCGGCCAGCCCCACCGTGAGGACCGCGGCCTCGGTGAGCAGGACCGGCGTGGACACCGTGACGGGTCCCAGCAGCAGGGCCGTGGCCATGATGAGCACGACGGCGTTCAGCAGGAAGATCCGCCAGAACAGGGGCACCCCGTACCACCTCCTCGCCGTCGGCCGCTCGCCGTGGGCTCCCGGTGCGGGGGAGCCGACGGCCCGCGGACCGGGGGCGCGGCGCGGGCCGTCCCTCTTAGCGTGTGCGCCGGGCGGGCTCCCGCGCCATCGGTGACAGCCCCCATCTTTCCCCGGGACCACGGCCGGCGGGGCGGCCCGCGTAGGCGGTGGCACCCAGGGCGGATGGGGCCCGTGACGGATGGCCGCGGGCGGTGGCGGTGGGCGACGCTGGAGTCTGCCGTACCGGACGGGTGACGACGTCGGCACAAGGGCAAACTCCCTTGTACCGGGCCGAGTTCGCGGCAGGCCGACGGTTCACCCTCTTACGCCCCCCGGCGTCACGGAGCGATGGCCGCCGGTGGTGTCACCGGGCGGCCGCTCCCTGGGAAGGAGGAGCCGTGCCCCAGTCCGACGACGAGCGCCTGGTCGACCTCGCGGCCCGTCTCGAACACGAGGACCCCCGTTTCGTCCGCTCACTCTCCGAGGGCCGTCCGGCCCGCCCCCGCGAGTACCGGCGCACGAGCGCCTGGTGCGCGCTGGCCGTCGGGGTGACCATGCTCGCCGCGGGCATCGTCGTCCCCGACGGCCTCCTCATCGCGGCGGGCCTGGTCCTCACCGGGATCGCCGTGCAGCTCCTCGACCCGAACCGGGACGAGCGCCCCGCGAAATGACACGGCGCCCGAGCCGGCCGAAGCCGGTCCGAGCGCCGCGCAGCAGGTCAGAGGCGATGTGCCGCTCCTGCGAGAAGTAGGCCCTGTGGGACTCGAACCCACAACCAATGGATTAAAAGTCCACTGCTCTGCCAATTGAGCTAAGGGCCCCTGGCGATGTTGCCTCCCCGAGCATAGCCGGACATGGCCGGGACTCCGATCGGGTATCGCGGAGGCGGGTCCGGACGTGTCCCGCGCGGAACGCGGGAGGGCCCGCACGACGGGTGTCGTGCGGGCCCTTCCGGTCGGCTCGGTGAGCCTGCGTCAGCCGTTGCGCTTCCAGCGCGGCTTGTCGTCGCGGCGGCCGAAGGAGCCGCCGCCGCGGTGGTCGTCACGACGGCCGTACGGGCGGTCGTGGGAGCCGGAGTGGGAACCGGGGCGGTCGCCCTGGCGGTCGCGGTTGAACGGACGGTCGCTGCCGCGGTGGCCGCCACGGTCGTCGCGGCGGAAGCCGCCACGCTCGCCACGGTCACGGTCGCGGTTGAAACCGCCGCGGTCGTCACGACGCTCGAAGGAACGCCCACCACGGTCGTCACGACGGTCGTCACGACGGAAGCCGCCACGGTCGTCACGGCGGTCACCACGGTCGCGGTTGAAGCCACCCCGGTCGTCACGACGCTCGAAGGAACGCCCACCACGGTCGTCACGACGGTCGTCACGACGGAAGCCGCCACGGTCGTCACGGCGGTCGTCGCGGCGGAAGCCGCCGCGGTCGTCACGGCGGTCACCACGGTCGCGGTTGAAACCGCCGCGGTCGTCACGACGCTCGAAGGAACGCCCACCACGGTCGTCACGACGGTCGTCACGACGGAAGCCGCCACGGTCGTCACGGCGGTCGTCCCGGCGCTCGCGCCGCTCGTACGGTGCCGAAGCCTCCGTACGCTCCACGCGCTCGGTCCGCTCGACGTCCCGCGCGGTCGGCTGCTCCGGCAGCGAGACCTCGGCCTCGGCCGCCTCGGCGACCACCGTCTCGACGTCCTCGCCCCGCTCGCGCGCGACCCGGGCCAGCAGGCGGTCGGCCTCGTCGCGCAGCTCGGAGGCGCGGCGCTGGGCGCGCTCCAGCTCCTTGGTGAGCTGGGCGACCTCGCGCTCGGCCTGCTGCGCCGCGTTGCCCGCGGACTCGGCCTGCACCTCGGTCATGGACCGGGCGCCGGTGATCTCGGCGACCTCGGGGTCGAAGGCGGCGCCGCCCTGGATGATGTGGCGCGTGGCGTCGACGCCCGCGTCCTCCATCAGCCGGAAGATCTGGCGGCGCTGGTGCGGCAGGGACAGGGAGACGACGGTGCCGGTGCGGCCGGCGCGCGCCGTGCGGCCCGCGCGGTGCAGGTAGTCCTTGTGGTCGCCGGCCGGGTCCACGTTGAGGACCAGGTCGATGCCGTCGACGTGGATGCCGCGCGCGGCGACGTCGGTGGCGACCAGGACGTTGACGTAGCCGTCCTTGAAGTCGGCCAGGGTGCGCGTGCGTGCGCCCTGGGTCATGCCGCCGTGCAGCGCGTCCGCCTTCACGCCCGCGTCGCGGAGCTGCTCGGCGACGCGGTCGGCGCCGAGCTGGGTGCGGACGAAGATGATGGTGCGGCCCTTGCGGGAGGCGATGGCCGCGGTGACCGGCGCCTTGTCCTTGGGCTTCACGACGAGGATGTGGTGCGACATGGTCGTCACCGCGCCCTGCGCCGCGTCGACCTCGTGGCTGACCGGGTCGTTCAGGTACCGGTCGACGAGGGTCTTGATCTCGTTCTCCATGGTGGCGGAGAACAGCATCCGCTGGCCGCCGGCCGGGACCTGGTCGAGCAGCTCGGTGACCTCGGGCAGGAAGCCCAGGTCGGACATCTGGTCGGCCTCGTCGAGGACCGCGATCTGCACGTTCTCCAGGGAGCAGGCGCCGCGGTTGATGATGTCGCGCAGGCGGCCGGGGGTGGCGACGAGGATGTCGACGCCGCGCTCGAGGGCGTAGATCTGGTTGCCCATCGAGGTGCCGCCGCAGACGACCTTCATCTTCAGGCCGACGACGTCGCCGTACGGCTGGAGCGCGTCGGCGACCTGCATGGCCAGTTCGCGCGTCGGCGTCAGGATGACGGCGCGCGGCTTGTGCTTCTCGGTGCGGCCGCCGGCCAGCGTGGCCAGGGTCGGCAGGCCGAAGGAGAGGGTCTTGCCGGAGCCGGTGCGGCCACGGCCGAGGATGTCCTTGCGGGCCAGGGCGTCCGGGATGGTCGCGGCCTGGATCGGGAAGGGGGTGGTCACGCCGTTCTGCGCGAGCTTGCGCACGACGCCCTCGGGCAGGCCGAGGTCGGCGAAGGTGGTCTCGGGGGCCGCCTCGGGGGCGGGGGTGATGTCGGTGTCCTCGGTGTTCTCGGGCACGACGACGTGATCAGTACTGGCGATGGGCATACGAATGCGAAACCTTCCGGAGTCTCTTCGGCACGCGCCCGTCAACTCCGTGATTCGCGATTCGCAATTACGACCGCCTCGATGCGGTCCACCACGGCAAGGGAGAGTACGCGCCACACGGCGCGCTCTGCAGTGGCGCCGGGCAAATAGGATCAAACGATCTGCCACCATACGCACCCGGCACCCCCAATAGCAAATCGGCAGGTGAGCGCGGGGTCCGGCGGGCGGGGAAGTGCTGGAGAGGAGGGCTTAGACCGGCGCCCCCGCTTCCGGCGCCGGCTCCCGCTGCGCCAACTGTGTCTCGGGCGGCTGGTGCGCCGACGAGGACGGCTCCGCCTGTGTCGGCTCCGGTGTGACCGACGGCTCGGGCGGTGTCGGCGTGGGCTGCGGGTCGGGCGTGCGCGAGGGCTCCGGGGGGACGGGCCCGTCGTCCGGGGTCGGCTCCGCGGGTCCGTCCGGCCCGTCGTCGGCCGGCGCGGACCGGCTCACCCCGGCGGACGGCGTGGCCTCGGCGGACGCCGCCTTCCCGGCCTTGTCCTTCTTCCCCTGCCCCTTGCGCTTCTCGCTCTTGCCGTCCCCGCGCGCCCCGTCGGCCGACGCGGCGCCGTACCCGGCACCGCCGCCCGACACCGTGGCACCCCCGTCCGGCGCCTCACCGCCCGGCCTCCCCGCGGAGTGCGACGGCCCGCCGCTCCCGCCCGCACCGTCCTCACCCACACTCATGCAGCCGGCGGCAGCGGCGACGGCCACGACCGTGGCGGCCAGGCGGACGGGTACGTACAAGCGGCGCACGGGGCCACCTCCGGTTGGAGTACAGGGTCAACAACCCCAACTCCCACCACCCGCAAGAAGACACGCGCACATCCTCGTGTACGGCCTATCCGTAGCCGAGCGCGTGCAGCCGGGCGTCGTCGATGCCGAAGTGGTGGGCGATCTCGTGCACCACCGTGATCTCCGTCTCGGCGACGACGTCCTCCCGGGACTCGCACATCCGCAGCGTCGGCCCCCGGTAGACGGTGATCCGGTCCGGCAGCACCCCCGCGTACCACTCGCCCCGCTCCGTCAGCGGAGTCCCCTCGTACAGCCCGAGCAGCTCCGGATCGTCCGCCGGCGGTTCGTCCTCCACGAACACCGCGACGTTGTCCATCAGTCGCGTCAGCTCCGGCGGGATCCGGTCCAGCGCCTCGGCGACCAGCTCCTCGAACATCTCGCGCGTCATCTCCAGCACGAAGCCATTGTCGGGTACGAGCCGTCCGTACGAGTTGCGTACGGCACCCGCATATCCGGCCACCGACTTGGGCATACGGGACCAATGGCCCGCGTCCCCTCCGCCGTCCTGAACGCCCTCCATCGCCTTCCACGGGTCCCGCGGGCCCTCACCCGCCGCCGGCGCCCCCTCCGGCCCACCACCGCGACGCTCACCCTCGCCCCGCAGCCGCGGCCCTGGATGCGCGCGGCCGGCCTCGTCGCCGTGGTCGTCCTCGGTGCCTGGCTCGGCCTGCTGATCGTCGGCAACGTCCGGGTCCCCGTGGGTCCCATGAACACCACCATGACCCTGCGCCCCTCCGTCACCGGCGGCACGAAGATCAACATTTCCCCGCTGGGCGCCCTCCAGCTCGACAGCCATATCGCCCCCGTCCGCCTGGACGTCAACGTCGACCAGTTCGACCCCGAACGCTCCCAGGCCCTCGTCGACCACCCGGAGCGCCTCTCCGGCCTCCAGGACGAGGTGACCGAGGACATCGTCCACGGCACCGCCGACCTCGCCGTACGCTCCTGCGTCGCCGTGGTCACCGGCGCCACCGCCCTCGGCCTCGCCGTCTACCGCCGCCCCCGCCGCGCCCTCGCCGCCGGCGGCCTCGCCCTCGGCCTGCTGGCCGCGTCCGGCGGCACGGCGTACGCCACCTGGAACCCCGACTCCGTGCTGGAGCCGAAGTTCTCCGGCCTGCTCTCCTCCGCCCCGTCCCTGGTCGGCGACGCGCGCAGCATCGTCACGGAGTTCGACGTCTACCAGAAGGAGCTGGCGCGCCTGGTCACCAACGTGACCAAGCTCTACGACGCCACCTCCACCCTCCCCGCCTACCAGCCGGACCCGACCACCCTCCGCGTGCTGCACGTCTCCGACATCCACCTCAACCCGGCGAGCTGGAAGATCATCGCCTCGCTGGTGGAGCAGTACCAGGTGGACGTGATCGTCGACTCGGGCGACACGATGGACCACGGCACCGCCGCCGAGAACGGCTTCCTGGACCCCATCGAGGACCTGGGCGCCCCCTACGTCTGGGTCCGCGGCAACCACGACTCGCTCGTCACCCAGCGCTACCTCGAAGGCCTGAAGAACGTCCACGTCCTCGACGACGGCAAGGCGAAGACGGTCGCCGGGCTGCGCTTCGCCGGCATCGGCGATCCGCAGTTCACCCCCGACCGCTCGAAGAAGACCGGGGCGGAGCAGTCCCAGGAGCTGGCGGGTGCCCGGCTCGCCTCCGCCCTGCGCGACCAGCGGACCGCCGGCACCCCGGTGGACGTGGCGGTCGCCCATGAGCCGTCGGCGGCGCGCGAGGTCGACGGCACCGTGCCGCTGGTGCTGGCCGGGCACATCCACCGCGAGGAGACGGAGGTCATGCAGTACGGCACCCGGCTGCGTGTCGAGGGCTCCACCGGCGGCAGCGGCCTGCGCGCGATCGAGGGGAAGTACCCGGACCCGATCGAGACGTCGATCCTCTACTTCGACCGCGACACCCGCCGCCTCCAGGCCTGGGACTCCATCGAACTGGGCGGCCTCGGCCTGACCACGGCGGAGGTCAGCCGCCACCTCCCGAAGGAGAACCAGCCGGGCGCGACCACCTCGCCGTCCCCTTCCTCCGGCTCCTCCGGGACCCCCTCGGCCACCCCCTCGACGCCCTCGCCGTAAACCGTTTTGGCGAACGCTGCCGACAGCACGTATGCTTCTCACGTCCCCGACGCGCTGAGAAGCGCCCAGGCGGGCCGATAGCCCTCATCGTCTAGCGGCCTAGGACGCCGCCCTTTCAAGGCGGTAGCACGGGTTCGAATCCCGTTGGGGGCACGCACCACCCTGTGCGACACTGTCGTACGACACGCTTGGTCCTGTGGAGCAGTTTGGAGTGCTCGCCACCCTGTCAAGGTGGAGGCCGCGGGTTCAAATCCCGTCAGGACCGCTGGTGTTTCACGTGAAACACCTCGGCTGGGTAGCTCAGTTGGTACGAGCGATCGCCTGAAAAGCGATAGGTCGCCGGTTCGACCCCGGCCCCAGCCACAGCAAAGGCCCCGATCATCGATCGGGGCCTTGTTGTGTGCCCCGCACATGTGCCCCGGCAAAATCATTGGCCGCGAATTTTCGCGGGATGAGATCCTGGAGTCCGTATGTCTACGCACTCTGCCCCCGCTCTCGGCTCCCTCGCCTCCCGCCTCACCGAGCTGTCGCTGCGCGACGCGCACCGGCTCGGGCGCAGGCTCGAAGGCGCACGCAAGATCCGTAAGCCGGAGGCCCGCGCCGCCGTGCTCGCCGAGATCGAGGCGGATGTCGCCGGGTCCGAGGAGCGGATGGCCGGGCGGCGCGCCCGGGTGCCCGCGGTCACGTATCCCGAGCAGCTCCCCGTCAGCCAGAAGAAGGACGCGATCGCCGAGGCGATCCGTGATCACCAGGTGGTGATCGTCGCGGGTGAGACCGGGTCCGGCAAGACCACGCAGATCCCGAAGATCTGCGTGGAGCTGGGCCGGGGCGTCCGGGGCATGATCGGGCACACGCAGCCCCGCCGTATCGCCGCGCGTACGGTCGCGGAGCGGGTGGCGGAGGAGCTGGACACGCCGCTGGGCGAGGCCGTCGGCTGGAAGGTCCGCTTCACCGACCAGGTGAATCCGGACGCCACCTTCATCAAGCTGATGACGGACGGCATCCTGCTCGCGGAGATCCAGACCGACCGCGAGCTGCGCGCCTACGACACGATCATCATCGACGAGGCGCACGAGCGGTCGCTCAACATCGACTTCCTGCTCGGCTATCTCGCACAGCTCCTGCCGAAGCGGCCGGACCTCAAGGTCGTCATCACGTCCGCGACCATCGACCCGGAGCGTTTCTCCCGGCATTTCGGGGACGCGCCGATCATCGAGGTCAGCGGGCGTACGTATCCGGTGGAGGTGCGGTACCGGCCGCTGCTGGAGGAGGACTCCGACGACGCCGACCGCGATCAGATCACCGCGATCACGGACGCCGTCGAGGAGCTGATGGCGGAGGGGCCCGGCGATGTCCTGGTGTTCCTCTCCGGTGAGCGGGAGATCCGGGACACGGCGGACGCGCTGACGAAGAAGCGGTACCGGTCGACCGAGGTGCTGCCGCTGTACGCGCGGCTGTCGCACGCCGAGCAGCACCGGGTGTTCCAGCAGCACAGCGGCCGCCGGATCGTGCTGGCGACGAACGTGGCCGAGACGTCCCTGACCGTGCCGGGCATCAAGTACGTCATCGATCCCGGGTTCGCCCGCATCTCCCGCTACAGCCACCGCACCAAGGTGCAGCGGCTGCCGATCGAGCCGGTCTCGCAGGCCAGCGCCAACCAGCGCAAGGGCCGCTGCGGCCGTACGTCGGACGGCATCTGCATCCGGCTGTACAGCGAGGACGACTTCCTGGCCCGTCCGGAGTTCACGGACG
Source organism: Streptomyces sp. CB02400 (assembly GCF_001905725.1). GTDB lineage: Bacteria > Actinomycetota > Actinomycetes > Streptomycetales > Streptomycetaceae > Streptomyces > Streptomyces atrovirens. The sequence continues at coordinate 513,372 of NZ_LIWB01000005.1, read as the reverse complement.
CGGAGATCCTGCGCACCAACCTCGCCTCGGTCATCCTGCAGATGACGGCGGCCGGCCTGGGCGAGATCGAGAAGTTCCCGTTCATCGACCCGCCGGACCACCGCAACATCCGTGACGGCGTGCAGCTGCTCCAGGAGCTGGGCGCGCTCGACGCGGCGCAGAAGGACCCGCGCAAGCGGCTGACGCAGACGGGGCGGAAGCTGGCACAGCTTCCGGTGGACCCGCGGCTCGCGCGCATGGTGCTGGAGGCGGACAAGAACGGCTGTGTCCGTGAGGTGATGGTCATCGCCGCCGCGCTGTCCATCCAGGATCCGCGGGAGCGGCCCGCCGACAAGCAGACGCAGGCCGATCAGCAGCACGCCCGGTTCCGGGACGAGTCCAGCGACTTCCTCGCGTATCTGAACCTGTGGCGGTACGTCCGCGAGCAGCAGAAGGAGCGCGGGTCGTCGTCGTTCCGCCGGATGTGCAAGCAGGAGTACCTGAACTTCCTGCGGATCCGCGAGTGGCAGGACATCTACACGCAGTTGCGCACGGTCGCCAAGCAGATGGGCATCCACCTCAACGACGAGGACGCCCCCGACGACCGTGTCCACGTCTCCCTGCTGGCCGGTCTGCTGTCGCACATCGGCATGAAGGACGTGAAGGAGTCCAAGGACTCCGGTCCGGGCGCCGGCCGCAAGGACGGCGGGCGCAACGAGTACCTGGGCGCGCGGAACGCCAAGTTCGCGATCTTCCCGGGCTCGGCGCTCTTCAAGAAGCCGCCGCGGTTCGTGATGTCGGCCGAGCTGGTGGAGACGTCCCGACTGTGGGCGCGGGTCAACGCGAAGATCGAACCGGAGTGGGTGGAGCCGCTCGCGGAGCACCTGCTCAAGCGCACGTACAGCGAGCCGCACTGGGAGAAGGACCAGGCGGCCGTGATGGCGTACGAGAAGGTCACGCTGTACGGCGTACCGATCGTGGCGCAGAGGAAGGTGAACTACGGCCGGATCGACCCGGAGGTCTCCCGCGAGCTGTTCATCCGGAACGCGCTGGTCGAGGGCGACTGGCGGACGCACCACAAGTTCTACGCCGACAACCGGAAGCTGCTGACCGAGGTCGAGGAGCTGGAGCACCGGGCGCGGCGCCGGGACATCCTGGTCGACGACGAGACCCTGTTCGACTTCTACGAGCAGCGGATCCCCGAACACGTGGTGTCGGGGGCGCACTTCGACTCGTGGTGGAAGCACAAGCGGCACGAGCAGCCGGACTTCCTCGACTTCGAGCGAGAGATGCTGATCCGTGAGTCGGCGGAGGCGGTCACCAAGGCCGACTACCCGGACTCGTGGCGGCAGGGTCCGCTGAAGTTCCGGGTGACGTACCAGTTCGAGCCGGGTGCGGACGCGGACGGTGTGACGGTCCATGTTCCGCTCCAGGTGCTGAACCAGGTGACGGACGAGGGCTTCGACTGGCAGATCCCGGGGTTGCGCGAGGAGGTCGTCACGGAGCTGATCCGGTCGCTTCCCAAGCCGATCCGGCGGAACTACGTGCCGGCGCCGAACTACGCGAAGGCGTTCCTGGAGCGGGCGGTGCCGTTGCAGGAGCCGCTCACGGTGACGATGGCCCGTGAGCTGAAGCGGATGGTCGGGGTGCCGTTCGAGGCGGAGGACTTCGACTGGTCCCGGGTTCCGGACCATTTGAAGGTGACGTTCCGGATCGTCGACGAGCGGCGCCGCAAGGTCGCCGAGGACAAGGACCTGGAGGCGCTCAAGCTCCAGTTGCGGCCGAAGGCCCGCAAGGCGCTGTCGCAGGCGGCCGCCGCCACGGCGCAGCGCCAGGGCGGCGAGTCGCTGGAGCGCAAGGGGCTGACGGACTGGACGATCGGCTCGCTGACCCGCGTGTTCGAGACGCGCCGGGCCGGTCAGCCGGTGAAGGCGTATCCGGCGCTGGTCGACGACGGTGACACGGTGTCGGTGCGGCTGTTCGACACGGAGGCCGAGCAGGCGGAGGCGATGTGGAAGGGCACGCGCCGGCTGATCCTGCTGTCGATCCCGGTGAACCCCGCGAAGTTCGCGTCCGAGAAGCTGACGAACGCGCAGAAGCTGGCGCTGTCCGCGAATCCGCACGGTTCGGTGCAGGCGCTGTTCGACGACTGCGCGATGGCGGCGGCGGACCGGCTGATCGCCGACTTCGGCGGGCCGGTGTGGGACGAGGAGTCGTTCCGGAAGCTGTACGACAAGGTCCGCGCGGAGATCGTCGACACGACGGTCCGCGCGGTGGGCCAGGTGCAGCAGGTGCTGGCGGCGTGGCAGGCCTGTGAGCGCCGTCTGAAGGGCGTGCGGAGCCCCGCGCTGCTGCCCAACCTCCAGGACGTACGGGGGCAGCTTGACGGGCTCGTACGGCCCGGTTTCGTGACGGAGGCGGGGCTGCGGCGGCTGCCGGACCTGATGCGCTACCTGGTGGCCGCGGACCGGCGCCTGCAGCAGATGCCTTCGAACGTGCAGCGGGACAGCACGCGCATGGCGAAGGTCCATGAGATGCGGGACGAGTACGCGTGGCTGCTGGAGCAGTTGCCGCAGGGGCGGCCGGTGCCGCGGCAGGTGCTGGACATCCGCTGGATGATCGAGGAGCTGCGGGTCAGCTATTTCGCCCACGCGCTCGGCACGGCGTACCCCGTGTCGGACAAGCGGATCGTGAAGGCGATCGACGCGGCCGTACCGTAACGGCATCCGCACGCAGGGTGAGTTCGACCAGGAGGCTCCACCTCCTGTACAGTCCTTCTCGCAGCGCAACGCAGGAATGGCGCTGCGAAACCTGGTCCTGTGGAGCAGTTTGGAGTGCTCGCCACCCTGTCAAGGTGGAGGCCGCGGGTTCAAATCCCGTCAGGACCGCAACAAACCGGAAGGCCCGCATCCCGCAAGGGACGCGGGCCTTCCGCATGAGCACCCCCAACCGAGGCCGCGCCCCGCGGCGGAGCCGCGATCGGACACAGCACATCCCGTCAGGGCCCCAGTGACCAAGAGGGCCCGGGTCTTCGGACCCGGGCCCTCTTGTGTGGTTCGGGGCGCTGCGTGCCCCTGTGCGCCCCTCCGCCGTCTTGACGGGCCTGCTGCCCCTCGGTACTCCAGGAAGCAGAGCACCGCCCGGTGCAACCCCTCGGAGGTGGCGTGTGACTCCGCTCCCCCACCTGAAGGAGGGGGGCTTCCAACCCCGAGGGTTGCGGTCCAGCCCGAACCGGTCCCTTACGGGACGAAAGGAAAAGACCACAGGACAGGGAAGCAATTCCCCCACCAGCCAAAGCCGGTGGCACCCCGCTAGGAGACTGATGGCTGCATCGGCCAGGCACGAGACACGGGCGCTGCTCCGTGCGCATCTGGCGGCCGCGTCGTCGTACCGGCACCTCACCCGGCACTGCCCGATCTGCCACCACCTCCTGCGGCTGGCGATGGACGCCCCGGACGCCTCCCGGCCGGCCGGGGAACAACCCGGCCCCAACGTCCGTTCTCTTTAGCGCATATGCCACAGGCTCAACAAGCCAACCGGTATGTGACGGGTGTCACCGTATGAGTTTCAAGAAGTGCAGTACTTACACCTCTCCTACAACAGGTCAATTTAATATGTGCAATTGCACTACTCGGAGAGGTCCGCGTCGGCCGGCACACAGGTGATCCCCCACCCGTCCCCAGAGTCCGACAAGCCCGCGCACAGAGCGCTCCCGGGGGCCCGTCAGGACCGGACCGGCCCCTCACGGGCGCACAAAAAAGATCGCGCTGGACTCGGCGGAGTCCAGCGCGATCGACGACGCACCCTCGTTCAGTTGCCTGGAAAGCTCTGATCAGCTTGGGCGAGGGGCCTGTTGGGGCAGTCCCCGCGTCGCTTGGAGCCAGGGTTCCCGGGCGTCTCGGCCGGTGGGGGACCAGCCGGTGCTGCCCGGTTCATGCGGTTGTTCAGGCCTCGCTGCGCTGCTGCGGAATGCCCGCGAGCAGTGCGCGGACCTCGGCTTCGCGGTAGCGGCGGTGCCCGCCGAGCGTGCGGATCGACGTGAGCTTGCCTGCCTTCGCCCAGCGCGTGACCGTCTTCGGGTCGACGCGGAACATGGTGGCGACCTCAGCCGGGGTCAGCAGCGGCTCGGCATCAGGGGTGCGAGCGGTCATGAGCGGCCTCCTCGGGAGAACCGAACCTTCTCGGTTCTTTCCTCTAAATTCTGCACCTTGACCCGCGTTGCCCGAAATGGCGGACGCGAGTCGAGTCGGTTATAGGACGAACGGCTTGTCCTCGGCACTACAACTACACCATCTGTCCAGCCACGTCGGCCAAACCGATGGAATTGCCCTCCCAGGTGTTCATCAGCCGCGGAAGCCGATGGACCATGCCATAGCGGACAGTCACGTCACTGTGACGATCAGTCACAGCAGCGATCAGGAGTCACCGGACCCCCTAAAGCGTGCATTACCGAGAATCCGCCCATAGTTGAGCACAGCAGGACGGAAGAGTCCTCCCCGGACTCCTTGTCCTATTTTGGCATGAGGGTGGGCAAGGGGCGCAAGGGCCACGTAAGTGCGGTCCGTCACGCTTGACGCGCTTGGGACATACGCCCGGATCGGCCTCTACGTCCGTTGTCGGGCCCGCACTGACGGAACCTCAGACACCTCAGGGCGAAGACAAAACCCCAAGAACGGCGTTTGGTCAAACGTCAGTTCGCCGAACGCAGGTCGCGGACCGACCGCCAGCGCTCCACGAGGCGCCCGTAGGCCTCCCCGGCGCCCTCCCCGTCACCGCGCCGCAGCGCCGCGATCCCTTCGGCCACGTCCGCCGCCGAATGGTCGTCCTCGAGCGTGCCGGCCGGCAGGGCGTGCACCAGTCCGCCGTAGTCCAGCTCGACCAGCGAGCGCGGATGGAACTCCTCCAGCCAGCGCCCGACGTCCACGAGGCCGTCGATCAGCAGGCTCTCGTCCACGGCGTCCCTGAGCGCCCGCAGCCCCCGCGCCACCCGCCGACGGGCCTGGACCATCGGGGTCCGGTAGCGCAGGACGGGCTCCTCGCCGACGGCCCCCTTGACGTACTCCCGCTCGTCGTCCGCGAACAGCACGAACCAGTTGATCGGCACCTGCCAGGTCGCGGTGCGGATCCACGGCCGGGCGTCGGGGTGGCCGGCCAGCCAGCGCTCGTAGTCCCGGGTCGCCTGGTGCCGTACGACCGGGGGCAGGAGCGCGTCCAGGACCGGCAGCGGGAAGTCCTCGGCGAGCTCGCCCAGGGCCTGCCAGCCGCGCAGCCGGGTGTGCCAGGGGCAGACGCAGACCACGCCGTCGGCCTCAAGGACGAACGCGTCGTCGCTCTCGTGCACCGGCACCGGTACCGGCGGGGTGGGCGCGAGGTCGGCCAGGGACCGGCGGAGCTCGTCCTGGCAGGAGGGGCGGTCGGGGCGGCGGGCGTAACGGGCCCAGTGGCCGCGTTCCGGCTCCGGGAAGGCGGCCAGCGGTTCGTACACGCGCAAGTAGGTCGCGTAGGGGACGATCACCGAGGACACCTTGGGCACGCCTGGTCCCTCCCCCGAAGGCCGTCGCGAAAACCTGTCGGGCCCCCGCCCGGACGCGTGGGAAACCCCTGCAAACCGTCGCACGGCGGTACTCCGGACGGAGGTGATCCGGGACACGGTGCCTCCGACGGGCGCGTAAGGATCTAATCTCGTGCCACGGTCCCCGCCACCTCTACGGGGGCCGACCCCACCCGCCGCTACTTACTCAGGAGTCACCACAGTGACCGACGTATCTGACGGCGTCCTGCACACCCTGTTCCGTTCGGACCAGGGGGGCCACGAGCAAGTCGTGCTCTGTCAGGACCGCACCACCGGCCTCAAGGCCGTCATCGCCATCCACTCCACCGCGCTGGGCCCCGCCCTCGGCGGTACGCGCTTCTACCCGTACGCCTCCGAGGAGGAGGCCGTCGCCGACGCGCTGAACCTCGCGCGCGGGATGTCGTACAAGAACGCCATGGCCGGGCTCGACCACGGCGGCGGCAAGGCCGTGATCATCGGCGACCCGGAGCAGATCAAGAGCGAGGAGCTGCTGCTGGCCTACGGCCGGTTCGTCGCCTCGCTCGGCGGCCGGTACGTCACCGCCTGCGACGTCGGCACCTACGTCGCCGACATGGACGTCGTGGCCCGCGAGTGCCGCTGGACCACCGGCCGCTCCCCGGAGAACGGCGGCGCGGGCGACTCCTCCGTGCTCACCTCCTTCGGCGTCTACCAGGGCATGCGGGCCGCCGCCCAGCACCTGTGGGGCGACCCCTCGCTGCGCGACCGCAAGGTCGGTGTCGCCGGCGTCGGCAAGGTCGGCCACCACCTGGTGGAGCACCTGCGCGCCGAGGGCGCCGAGGTCGTGATCACCGACGTGCGCGAGGACGCCGTGCGGCGGATCCTCGACCGGCACCCCCAGGGCGTGTCGGCCGTCGCCGACACCGAGGCGCTGATCCGCACCGAGGGCCTGGACATCTACGCCCCGTGCGCGCTCGGCGGGGCGCTGAACGACGACAGCGTGCCGGTGCTGACCGCCAAGGTGGTCTGCGGCGCCGCCAACAACCAGCTCGCCCACCCGGGCGTGGAGAAGGACCTCGCCGACCGCGGGATCCTCTACGCGCCCGACTACGTGGTGAACGCCGGCGGTGTCATCCAGGTCGCCGACGAGCTGCACGGCTTCGACTTCGACCGGTGCAAGGCGAAGGCGTCCATGATCTTCGACACCACGCTGGCCATATTCGCGCGTGCGAAGGAGGACGGGATTCCGCCGGCCGCCGCGGCCGACCGGATCGCCGAGCAGCGGATGGCGGAGGCGCGCCCGGCGCGATGAGGTGTGCGCGGGCGGCCCGGCCCGGCTCGGGCCGCCCTCGTACAGGTGAGCGGTACCCGCCGGGGGGCACTTGGAGAGAACTCTCACTTCTCCCGGCGGGTCGACCGCCGATAAGTGGTTAAAATCGCGATTGACCTGCGAGGACGGGGTACCTCGAAGGTCCTGGGCGCGGGCACGTCATGCGGGCGACGTACCGTATGGGCGCGGGCTCAGGTACCGTGGAAGCCCTACGGACCGGTCTCTCCGCGGAGAGACCGTTCTGGACCATGAACGCGTGTCAAGACTCTGGGGCCGTCGAGCCCCGTCGTTGAGGGGGTCGAGCCATGGGGCGCGGCCGGGCCAAGGCCAAGCAGACGAAGGTCGCCCGCCAGCTGAAGTACAACAGCGGTGGGACTGATCTCTCACGCCTGGCCGAGGAGCTGGGCGCATCGCCATCGAACCAGCCACCGAACGGTGAGCATTTCGAGGACGATGAGCAAGACGACGACCTGTACGCACGGTACGCCGACCTCTATGAGGACGACGACGAGGACGAGGACGGCCCGTCCTCGCAACAGCGTCGCGGCGCTTGACCTTGCGCTGAACAGCTGGACACCAGCCCGGTCGGTGGCTCCGGTCACCGACCGGGTTTAGTGCTGCCTCCGCAGCCCTGAGCTCCTGATGTGCTGCCCGCACGTTCACCGCGCGGGCAGCGCACCGTCGCTCACTTCGCGTAGTCACCGACGAGGGTCGCGCCCGTGGTGTGCTCGCCGCGGTCGGTGATCTCACCGGCCACCCAGGCGTCCACCCCGCGGTCGGCCAGCGTCGCCAGCGCCACGTCCACGGACTCCTGCGGCACGATCGCGATCATGCCGACGCCCATGTTCAGCGTCTTCTCCAGCTCCAGCCGCTCGACCGAACCGGTCCGGCCGACCAGGTCGAACACCGGTGCGGGCGTCCAGGTGGAGCGGTCCACGGTCGCGTGCAGCCCGTCGGGGATCACGCGGGCCAGGTTGGCCGCGAGTCCGCCGCCGGTGACGTGGCTGAAGGCGTGCACCTCGGTGGTGCGGATCAGCGCCAGGCAGTCCAGCGAGTAGATCTTGGTGGGCTCCAGGAGCTCCTCGCCGAGGGTGCGGCCCAGCTCGTCGATCCGGCCGTCCAGGGCGAGTCCCGCCCGCTCCAGCAGCACGTGGCGGACGAGGGAGTAACCGTTGGAGTGAAGCCCGGAGGACGCCATGGCGATCACCGCGTCACCCGTACGGATACGATCCGCGCCGAGCAGCCGGTCGGCCTCCACGACGCCCGTACCGGCCCCGGCGACGTCGAAGTCGTCCGGACCCAGCAGACCGGGGTGTTCGGCCGTCTCGCCGCCGACCAGGGCGCATCCGGCCAGCACACAGCCCTCCGCGATGCCCTTGACGACGGCGGCGACACGCTCGGGGTGGACCTTGCCGACGCAGATGTAGTCGGTCATGAACAGCGGCTCGGCGCCGCACACCACGATGTCGTCCATGACCATGGCGACCAGGTCGTGGCCGATGGTGTCGTAGACGCCCAGCTGCCGCGCGATGTCGACCTTGGTGCCGACACCGTCGGTGGCGGAGGCGAGCAGGGGCCGCTCGTAGTTCTTCAGGGCGGAGGCGTCGAAGAGGCCGGCGAAGCCGCCGAGGCCGCCGAGGACCTCGGGGCGCCGCGTCTTCTTCACCCACTCCTTCATCAGCTCGACGGCGCGGTCGCCCGCCTCGATGTCGACGCCCGCCGCTGCGTAGCTGGCACCAGTGTTCTGGGACATGACTGTGAGAGCTTTCGTGTCGTCCGTCAGGGCTTACGGGCGGCGGATCGCGTCGACCGAGGCCGGGGCGGCGGTGCCGGCGGCCAGCTCTGTCTCCAGCAGCTGCTTGCCGAGGAGCTCCGGGTCGGGCAGCTCCATCGGGTACTCGCCGTCGAAGCAGGCGCGGCACAGGTTCGGCTTGGCGATGGTGGTCGCCTCGATCATGCCGTCGATGGAGATGTACGCCAGGGAGTCGGCGCCCAGCGAGGTGCCGATCTCGTCGATCGTCATGCCGTTGGCGATGAGCTCCGCGCGGGTGGCGAAGTCGATGCCGAAGAAGCAGGGCCACTTCACGGGCGGCGAGGAGATCCGGATGTGGACCTCGGCGGCGCCCGCCTCACGGAGCATCCGGACCAGGGCGCGCTGGGTGTTGCCGCGCACGATCGAGTCGTCGACGACGACCAGGCGCTTGCCCTTGATGACTTCCTTGAGCGGGTTCAGCTTCAGGCGGATGCCGAGCTGCCGGATGGTCTGCGACGGCTGGATGAACGTACGTCCGACGTACGCGTTCTTGACCAGTCCCGCGCCGAAGGGGATGCCGGACGCCTCCGCGTAGCCGATGGCGGCCGGGGTGCCGGACTCCGGGGTCGGTATGACCAGGTCGGCCTCGGCCGGGGCCTCCGCGGCGAGGCGGCGGCCCATCTCGACGCGCGAGAGGTACACGTTCCGGCCGGCGATGTCGGTGTCCGGGCGGGCCAGGTACACGTACTCGAAGACACAGCCCTTGGGCTTCGCTTCCGCGAACCGGGAGGTGCGCAGCCCGTTCTGGTCGATGGCGACGAACTCGCCCGGCTCGATCTCGCGCACGAAGCTCGCGCCGCAGATGTCGAGGGCGGCGGACTCGGAGGCGACCACCCAGCCGCGCTCCAGGCGGCCGAGGACCAGCGGGCGGATGCCCTGCGGGTCGCGGGCCGCGTACAGGGTGTTCTCGTCCATGAAGACGAGGCTGAAGGCGCCCCTGACCTTCGGGAGGACCACGTGCGCGGCCTGCTCCACGGTCACCGGTTCGCCGTCGGCGGCGCGCTGGCCGGCCAGCAGGGCGGTGATCAGGTCGGTGTCGTTGGTGGCCGCCACCTTGGGCGCGCGGCCGTTCTCCTTGGGGAGTTCGGCGACCATCTCGGCGAGCTGCGCCGTGTTGACCAGGTTGCCGTTGTGGCCGAGCGCGATGGATCCGTGCGCGGTGGCGCGGAACGTCGGCTGGGCGTTCTCCCACACGGAGGCACCGGTGGTCGAGTAGCGGGCGTGTCCGACCGCGATATGACCCTGGAGCGAACCGAGCGAGGTCTCGTCGAAGACCTGGGAAACCAGGCCCATGTCCTTGAAGACGAGGATCTGGGAGCCGTTGCTGACCGCGATACCCGCGGATTCCTGGCCCCGATGCTGGAGGGCGTAGAGCCCGAAGTACGTGAGCTTGGCGACCTCTTCACCCGGAGCCCAGACACCGAAGACGCCGCAAGCGTCCTGGGGGCCCTTCTCACCGGGGAGCAGGTCGTGGTTGAGTCGTCCGTCACCACGTGGCACGTCTCCGAGTGTAGGCGAGGCCGGCCGCTGGTCCGAATGCGGGATACGGCCCCGATTGTGGGTCAACGCTGTGCGACGGCCCGCACACTGGTGCCGTTTTCGCTGGTCAGCGTGAGGGTCCGGCCTTCGATCCGGTAGTCCGCGGTGCCGTTGAACAGCTTCGTCAGCGCCTTCTCGCTGTCCATGAGTGAGTCTTCGCACATCATTCGGGTCAGGGACGGCACGCCGAGGGTGATATGGCCGTCGCGCACGGTGGCGTCGGCGTTCACGTGGTTGCAGCCGAGGCGGCCGGAGACGGTGCCCTCCTCCTTGTCGAAGGTGAGGTGGGCGCGGCCGTCGACGGCGGGGGTGGTGACGGTCCACTCGGTGCCGTACAGCGGGGTGTCCCCCGCCTTGCTCAGGCGGACGGTGTCGCCGGACTCGGTGGTGAGGGTGAGCCGGCCGTCGTTCACGTCGGTCTTCAGGGCGCCGTCGCCGAGGGCGGCGGCGAGGGTGCTTTCGAGGTCCATGGCCTGCTCGTCGCAGCCCCGCAGGGTGGTCTCCCGGTCGCCGAGCCGGATCCGGTCGCCCTCGAAGGTGACCCGGCCCTTGAACAGGTTGCAGCCGTAGTCGCCCTCGGCACCGCCGTCGTCGTCGAGGGTGAGGTGCGCGCCGTCGGGGGCGCGGTGGGTGGTGCCGTCGACGGTGACGCTGTCGATGGTCCAGCGGACGCCGGTGACCGGGTCCTCCGCCTGTGCGGTGCCGCTGCCGGCGCCCGCCTTCTCGCTGCCACAGGCCGCCGCGAGCGGGACGACGAGCACGGCGAGGGCCGTCAGGGTCATGCGCTGCTGATGCTTCTGCCTGTACATGCCGATTCGACGTGAGCGGGGAGCAGGCGGTTCCCCTTCCGTCCCGGACTCATCCCAGCAGCGGCAGATACGGTCCGAGGTCCGCCCGTTCCCCGCTCGCGCTGACCTTCGCGCCGGCCACCGCGTCCTGCCAGGCCGTCCGCCCGCCGGCCAGCCGGATCCAGGTCAGCGGGTCGGTCTCGACGACGTTCGGCGGGGTGCCCCGCGTGTGCCTCGGCCCCTCCACGCACTGCACGACCGCGTACGGCGGGATCCGCACCTCCGTGGAGCCGCCGGGCGCCTTCGCGGCGAGCGCGTCGGCCAGCAGCCGGGTGCAGGCCGCCAGGGCCTGACGGTCGTACGGGATGTCGAGGCCGGGCACGGCGGCGTTCAGGTCGTCGGTGTGGACGACGAGCTCGACGGTACGGGTGACCAGGTAGTCGGCGAGGGTGATGGCGCCGGTCCGGGTGGCGAGGAGACGGGTGCCCGGTGCGTCGGCGAGGCGCTCGGTGAAGCGCTGCTCGGTGCGGGCGTAGAGGGCGTCGAGGTCGGCGTTCGCGCCGGCCAGCGCGCGGGTGTCGTCGGCGATGCCGCTCGCCCGGGCGGCGGTGGCGAAGGGCCAGTCGAGGAGGGCCAGCTCGGCCTTCGGTGGTGCCTCGCGGTCGAGGTTGCGGCTGACCGTCTCCACCGCCATGGTCACGTGCGCGGCCAGCTCCCGTACGGTCCAGTCGCCGAGCCGGGTGGGCAGCGCGAGCTGCTCGGGGGTGAGGGCGCGCACGGCCGCCCGTACGTTCCCGAACTGCGCCAGTACGGCGGCGCGGGTCTTGGCGGGGTCGTAGGTACGGGCGCGCTTCTTGGCCGGTGGCATGGCGGCAGCCTATGCGGGCGCGACCGGCGCCGGACCGGGTACGTCGGGCGGGGAACGCCCGTGCCGCGCGCGGTGTCCGGGGCGGGGCCGTCCCTCGGCCGGAAGGACAGGTGCGGCTCGACGGAGTCGCCGACGCGGCGAGTGTCTGCCCGACGCGCTCCGTCCCCGCCGTCTCGAGCAGGGGCGATCCGGCGATGACCGCGCTGCGCCGCAGCCCCCGCCCGGCGGACCGGGCGGGGGCTGCGTGCGGAAGGAGCGGGCGGATCAGGCCAGCAGGGCCGGGATCGTGCCCTCGTGTGCCTCGCGCAGCTCGGCCAGGGGGAGTGCGAACTCGCCCTGGAGCTCCACCGTGTCGCCGTCGACGACGCCGACGCGGGTGGCCGGGAGGCCGCGCGCACCGCACATGTCGTTGAAGCGGACCTCCTCCGAGCGCGGCACGGCGACGATCGCGCGCCCCGCCGACTCGGAGAACAGGAAGGTGAAGGCGTCGAGCCCGTCCGGTACGACCAGACGCGCGCCCTTCTCCCCCAGCAGCGCCGACTCGACGACCGCCTGGATCAGACCGCCGTCGGACAGGTCGTGCGCGGAGTCGATCATGCCGTCGCGGGAGGCGGAGATCAGGATCTCGGCGAGCAGGCGCTCGCGCTCCAGGTCCACCTTCGGGGGCAGGCCGCCGAGGTGGTCGTGGACGACCTGGGACCAGGCCGAGCCGCCGAACTCCTCACGCGTGTCGCCGAGGAGGTACAGGAGCTGGCCGTCCTCCTGGAAGGCGACCGGCGTGCGGCGGGCCACGTCGTCGATGACGCCGAGGACCGCGACCACCGGGGTCGGGTGGATGGCGGCCTCGCCCGTCTGGTTGTAGAGCGAGACGTTGCCGCCGGTCACCGGGGTGCCGAGCTGCTGGCAGCCGTCCGCCAGACCGCGTACGGCCTCGGCGAACTGCCACATGACGGCCGGGTCCTCGGGCGAGCCGAAGTTCAGGCAGTCGGAGACCGCGAGGGGCTTGGCGCCGGTCGTGGCGACGTTGCGGTACGCCTCCGCGAGGGCGAGCTGCGCGCCCGTGTACGGGTCGAGCTTGGCGTAGCGGCCGTTGCCGTCGGTGGCGATCGCGACGCCGAGGCCGGACGCCTCGTCGATGCGGATCATGCCGGAGTCCTCGGGCTGGGCGAGGACGGTGTTGCCCTGCACGAAGTGGTCGTACTGCTGGGTGATCCACTGCTTGGAGGCCTGGTTGGGCGAGCCGACCAGCTTCAGGACCTGGTCCTTCAGCTCGTCGGACGTCCCCGGCCGGGGCAGCTTGTTCGCGTCGTCCGCCTGGAGCTCGTCCTGCCAGGACGGGCGGGCGTACGGACGCTCGTACGTCGGGCCCTCGTGGGCGACCGTGCGCGGGTCGACGTCGACGATCTTGCCGCCGTGCCAGAAGATCTCCAGGCGGTCGCCGTCGGTCACCTCGCCGATGACGGTGGCGATGACGTCCCACTTGTCGCAGATCTCGAGGAAGCGGTCGACCTTGTCGGGCTCGACGACCGCGCACATGCGCTCCTGCGACTCGCTCATCAGGATCTCCTCGGGGGAGAGCGTCGAGTCGCGGAGCGGTACGTCGTCGAGGGTGACGCGCATGCCGCCGGAGCCGTTGGAGGCCAGCTCGGACGTGGCGCAGGACAGACCGGCCGCGCCGAGGTCCTGGATGCCGACGACCAGCTTCTCCTTGAACGCCTCCAGGGTGCACTCGATGAGGAGCTTCTCCTGGAAGGGGTCGCCGACCTGGACGGCGGGGCGCTTCGACGGCTTGGCGTCGTCGAAGGTCTCGGAGGCGAGGATCGACGCGCCGCCGATGCCGTCGCCGCCGGTCCGGGCGCCGTACAGGATGACCTTGTTGCCCGCGCCGGACGCCTTGGCGAGGTGGATGTCCTCGTGCCGCATCACGCCGATGGCACCGGCGTTGACCAGCGGGTTGCCCTGGTAGCAGGCGTCGAAGACGACCTCGCCGCCGATGTTGGGCAGGCCCAGGCAGTTGCCGTAGCCGCCGATGCCGGCGACGACGCCCGGGAGGACGCGCTTGGTGTCCGGGTGGTCCGCCGCGCCGAAGCGCAGCGGGTCGACCACGGCGACCGGGCGGGCGCCCATGGCGATGATGTCGCGGACGATGCCGCCCACACCCGTGGCCGCGCCCTGGTAGGGCTCGACGTAGGAGGGGTGGTTGTGCGACTCGACCTTGAAGGTGACCGCGTAGCCCTGGCCGACGTCGACGACACCGGCGTTCTCGCCGATGCCGACGAGCAGGGCGTCGTTCTCGGGGGCCTTCTCGCCGAACTGGCGGAGGTGGACCTTGGAGGACTTGTACGAGCAGTGCTCGGACCACATGACGGAGTACATGGCGAGTTCGGCGCCGGTCGGGCGGCGGCCGAGGATCTCCACCACCCGCTCGTACTCGTCCTTCTTCAGGCCCAGCTCGGCCCAGGGCAGCTCGACGTCGGGGGTCGCGGCCGCGTGCTCGACCGTGTCCAGAGGCGTCCGGCTCATGCGTTGACCAGCTTCTTGAGGATCGAGGTGAAGAACGGCAGGCCGTCGGTACGGCCCGTACCGATCAGCGGCTCGACGGCGTGCTCGGGGTGCGGCATCAGGCCGACGACGTTGCCCGCCGCGTTGGTGATGCCGGCGATGTCGTTGAGCGAGCCGTTGGGGTTGACGTCCAGGTAGCGGAAGGCGACGCGGCCCTCCGCCTCCAGCTCGTCCAGCGTCCGCTGATCGGCCACGTAGCGGCCGTCCATGTTCTTCAGCGGGATGTGGATCTCCTGGCCGGCCGAGTAGTCGGTGGTCCAGGCGGTGTCCGTGTTCTCCACCCGCAGCTTCTGGTCGCGGCAGATGAAGTGCAGGTGGTCGTTGCCGAGCATCCCGCCGGGCAGCAGGTGGGCCTCCGTGAGGATCTGGAAGCCGTTGCAGATGCCCAGCACCGGGAGGCCGGCCTTGGCCTGGTCGATGACGGTGTCCATCACCGGCGAGAAGCGCGCGATGGCGCCGGCGCGCAGATAGTCGCCGTACGAGAAACCGCCGCACAGCACCACGGCGTCGACCTGCTTGAGGTCCTTGTCCTTGTGCCAGAGGGCGACGGGTTCGGCACCGGCGACGCGGATCGCGCGCTGCGTGTCCCGGTCGTCCAGGCTGCCCGGGAAAGTGACGACGCCAATACGAGCGGTCACTTCGCGGCCTCCGCGACTTCCTCGACCCGTACGGTGAAGTCCTCGATCACGGTGTTGGCGAGGAAGGATTCCGCAAGATCGTGGATACGGGCGAGCGCGGCCTCGTCGACCGGCCCGTCAACTTCCAGTTCGAATCGCTTTCCCTGACGGACGTCCGAGATCCCTTCGAAACCCAGTCGCGGCAGTGCGCGCTGCACCGCCTGGCCCTGGGGGTCGAGGATCTCCGGCTTGAGCATGACGTCGACTACGACGCGTGCCACTGGCACTCCCGGTGTGTGGTGCTGAGCAGGTCCCTTCAGACTACCCGCACAAAATTTCTACGCGAGTAGAGTTGTAGGAAACTACGTGAGCGCCGTCACGATTCGGCATCGCGGGGAGACATCGGGGAAAAGTTCCGGGAAAGATCCCTGTTCGCCCGCACATCTCTATTGCGCACCGGACACGCGGACAGATTTAGTCGGGCTTCACATTGCAATGCCGGGCACTGTACAAATGAATTGTCATTAGCAGATACTTTGCCCGATTACAGGCGAACAGCCGACATCTCGACGATGTACCGGCACGTCATCACGGACGTCCGGACGAGAGATGCCGCACGAAGGGACCGATATTCGTGGCGCAGAAGGTCGTGGTCACTCTCTTTGACGACATCGACGGCTCGGAAGCGGCGGAAACGATCGCCTTCGGACTGGACGGCAAGTCGTACGAGATCGACCTCAATGAAACCAATGCCAGGAAACTGCGTGCGGCCCTCGAGCCCTACGTGGACGCCGGCCGCAAGCGGTCGCGCTCCGGCAAGGCGTACCGGCAGACGGAGGTCGCCCCGGACCCGGCCGCGGTCCGCGCCTGGGCACAGGCGAACAAGATGGACGTCCCCGCGCGCGGGCGGATCCCCAAGAAGGTCTACGAGGCGTTCGCCGCGGCGCGGTGAGCCGGCTGCGTGTGACGGTCGCCGGGGCCGGTCCGGTACCCCGCCCCGACGGCCGGTCACCGGCCCCTCACGGCAGCCGACTTGCGCAGCACCCCTGCTGATCAGCTAGAGTCTGGAGCACGCCGAGGGGCGAGGCCGAAAGGCCCGGCTCACGGAGTACACGCGGGTGTAGTTCAGTAGTAGAACATCCCCCTTCCAGGGGGAAGGCGCAGTGTGCAATTCCTGTCACCCGCTCTGCATCGCCGTACCGATCACGCTGGGGGTCCCCCCTCTGGGGGAGCATCGGGTAGGCTGGTGCTCGCACCGATCAGTGAGAGCTGGTCGGGGGCAATGCGGACGTAGCTCAGTTGGTAGAGCGCAACCTTGCCAAGGTTGAGGTCGCGAGTTCGAGCCTCGTCGTCCGCTCCAGATCAAGGCCCCGGTCATCGACCGGGGCCTTTGTCGTGCGCTCGCTCAAGGCCCGTCTGACATTTGTCATGTCCGGTGATGACAGCCCGCACTGCCGTGCCGTCCCGGCCGCCGGGATGCTCGAAGCATGGAAGCGAACGAACACGAACACGTGATTGAGGTCACCGGCCTGCGACGTGTCTACGGGGGCGGGTTCGAAGCGGTCCGCGGGATCGACTTCTCGGTGCGGCGCGGCGAGGTCTTCGCGCTGCTGGGCACCAACGGCGCCGGCAAGACGTCCACCGTCGAGCTGCTGGAAGGGCTCGCCGCCCCGGCCGGCGGGCGGGTCCGGGTGCTCGGCCACGACCCGTACACCGACCGTGCCGCCGTACGGCCCCGCACCGGCGTGATGCTCCAGGAAGGCGGCTTCCCCTCCGAGTTGACCGTCGCCGAGACCGCCCGGATGTGGGCGGGGTGCGTCAGCGGGGCCCGCCCCGAGCGGGAGGTGCTGGCGCTGGTCGGGCTGGAGTCGAAGGCCGGCGTCCGGGTGAAGCAGCTCTCCGGGGGCCAGCGGCGCCGCCTGGACCTGGCGCTCGCGCTGCTCGGCGACCCCGAGGTGCTCTTCCTCGACGAACCCACCACCGGGCTCGACGCCGAAGGCCGCCGGGACACCTGGGAGCTGGTGAGCGCGCTGCGCGACGGCGGTACGACCGTGCTGCTCACCACGCACTACCTGGAGGAGGCCGAGAACCTCGCCGACCGGCTCGCGATCATGCACGAGGGCCGTATCGCCGCCACCGGCACCCCGGCCGAGGTGACCGCGAGCGAGCCGTCCCGGATCACCTTCGAACTGCCCGAGGGCTACTTCGTGGGCGACCTGCCGCCGCTGGCCGAACTGGGTGTGAGCGAGCACACGGTCGACGGCCGGACCGTCCGGCTGCGCACCCGTGAACTGCAGCGGGCGGCCACCGGACTGCTGGTGTGGGCGCGGGGCGCCGGGGTGGAACTGCGCCGGCTGGACGTGCGGTCGGCATCCCTGGAGGAGGCGTTCCTCGGGATCGCCAAGGACGCGTCGGCGGGGACGACGGCGACGAAGGAGTACGCGGCATGAGCACGACCACAAGCACGGCCAGGACCACGACCACACCGGTGAGCCGGATGACCTCCCTCGCCCGCGCCGAAATGACGCTGCTGGGGCGGAGCAAGGGCACGCTCGTCGCCGCGCTGTTCGTGCCGCTGGTGCTGCCGCTGAGCGTGCGGTCGGCGGCCGAGGAGATGGACCTCGCCGAGGCGGGACTGACCCCCGGCGCCGTCGTGCTGCCCGCCGCCGTCGGCTTCTCCCTGCTGTTCGCCGTGTACTCCGCCCTCGTCGGCGTCTTCGTCGTCCGCCGTGAGGAACTCGTCCTCAAGCGACTGCGCACGGGCGAGCTGCGGGACGCCGAGATCCTCGGCGGGTCCGCGCTGCCGTCCGTCCTCACCGGCCTTGTGCAGTGCCTGGTACTGACCGTGGCCTGCGCGGTACTGCTCGACATGTCCGCGCCGTCCGCACCGCATCTGGCCGTCCTCGGCCTGCTGTTGGGGCTCGTGATGTGCGCCGCGCTCGCGGCCGTCACCGCGGCTTTCACCCGCACCGGGGAGAGCGCGCAGGTCACCCCGATGCCGCTGATGATCGTCTCGATGCTCGGCTCCGGCATGTTCGTCCCGCTGGAGCTGCTCCCCGACCGGGTGGCCTCCGTCTGCGAACTGCTGCCGCTGACACCCGTCGTCACCCTGGTGCGCGGCGGCTGGACCGGCGACCTGTCGGCCGCCGAGGCGCTGGGCGCCCTCGTGACGGCGGTGGCCTGGACCCTGCTGGCGGTGTTTGCTGTACGGCGGTGGTTCCGCTGGGAGCCGAGGCACTGACGTACGCGAGGGCGGGAGAGAGCGGGACATGAGCAGGCCGGGCGGCTGGTGGGGGCGCAAGAGCACACCGGCGAAGGTCGAGACGTACACGCGGTGGTCGTTCCACTCCGTCTGCCTCTCCGAGATGGCCGCGATCGGCCTGCCGGCCTTCGGACGGGTGGGCGGACGGCTCGCACTCGTCCTGGCGCTGCTGGTCACGGCGCACGCCGCGCTGGGCATGGTGATCGTCTCCCGGTCCCTGGACTGGACCCGCGGACGGTGCCCCCAGCCCCTGCGGCTGATGTGGACGCTCGGCGTCCTGACCGCGGCGCTCGCGGTCGCCGCCCTCGTCATCGCGGAACACGGGCCGCCGGGTGACGGCGTCGACACCGCCGCGGGCTCGGTCTTCGGGGGCGTGCTCTGCTTCGGCGCGGGCATGATCACGCTCGGGGTGCGCGACCGGCGGCGCGCCCTCGCCGTCGTCGGCGGGTTCGGGGCCGGAACGTTCCTCGTGCTCCTGCTGCTGGGCGCGCCCGTCCCCACCGCGCTGGGAACGGCCGCGATCGTGCTGGCCGGCTCCGGCTTCCTCGCCTTCACCGCGGTCTTCTCCGTCTGGCTGCTCAACGCCGTCTTCGCGCTCGACGAGGCGCGCGAGACCCGGGCCCGGCTCGCGGTCGCCGAGGAGCGGCTGCGGTTCGGGCGGGACCTGCACGACGTGATGGGGAGGAACCTCGCCGTGATCGCGCTCAAGAGCGAGCTGGCCGTCCAGCTCGCGCGGCGCGAGCGGCCCGAGGCGGTGGAGCAGATGATCGAGGTGCAGCGCATCGCCCAGGAGTCCCAGCGGGAGGTGCGCGACGTGGTGCGCGGCTACCGGGAGATCGACCTGGAGGCCGAACTCAGCGGTGCGCGGGGAGTGCTGAGGGCGGCCGGGATCGACTGCGAGGTGAGCGGTGAGACGGGCGGGCTGCCCAGTGAAGTGCAGTCGGCCCTCGGCTGGGTCGTGCGGGAGGCGACCACCAACGTGCTGCGGCACGGGGACGCGAAGAAGTGCACCGTGTCGGTGCGGATGCCTGAGGGACGTGTGGTGTTGACGGTGCAGAACGACGGGGCGGCGGCTCCGTCCGGGGCGGCCGGCCCGAGCGGTGTGGGCGGCTCGGGCCTGGCGGGGCTGCGGGAGCGGCTGTCGGCGGTGGGCGGCACGCTGACCGCCGGAGGCATCGGCAAGGGTGCGTTCCGGCTGGTCGCGGAGGTGCCCCTGAGTGCCGAGGCCGTGTTGGAGGTCGCGTCGTGACGGACGTCGTCCGCGTACTGCTCGCCGACGACGAGCATCTGATCCGGGGCGCGCTGGCCGCCCTGCTCTCCCTGGAGGACGACCTCCTCGTGGTCGCCGAGGCCGCCTCCGGTCCCGAGGCGCTGGCGATGGCGCGGGCGCACGCCCCCGATGTCGCCGTACTGGATCTGCAGATGCCCGGCGCGGACGGTGTGAAGGTCGCCACATCCCTGCGGGCGGAGCTGCCCGGCTGCCGGGTGCTGATCGTGACCGGTCACGGGCGGCCCGGGCATCTGAAGCGGGCGCTCGCGGCGGGCGTGCGGGGGTTCGTCCCCAAGACCGTCAGTGCCCAGCGGCTCGCGGAGCTCATCCGCACGGTGCACGCGGGAAACCGTTACGTCGACCCCGAGTTGGCCGCCGACGCGATCGCCGCCGGCGACTCCCCGCTGACCGCGCGCGAGGCCGAGGTGCTGGAACTCGCGGCGGACGGGGCACCCGTGGCGGAGATCGCGGAGCGGGCCGCGCTGTCCCAGGGGACCGTGCGGAACTACCTCTCCTCGGCCGTCTCGAAGCTCGGCGCGGAGAACCGTCATGCGGCGGTCCGTCTCGCACGGGAGCGGGGTTGGGTATAGTGGGTGTCGCGCCACGGCGCATGCGAACGTAGCTCAGTTGGTAGAGCGCAACCTTGCCAAGGTTGAGGTCGCGAGTTCGAACCTCGTCGTTCGCTCCACATGAAGGCCCCGGTCGATCGACCGGGGCCTTCGTCGTGCGCTCAGCTCCAGGTGGTGCCGGTCAGGCGCTCGTACGCCTCCACGTACTTGGTGCGGGTCGCGTCCACGATGTGCTCCGGCAGCGGCGGCGGGGGCTGCTCGCTCCTGCGGTCCCAGCCCGACTCGGCGGAGGTCAGCCAGTCCCGCACGAACTGCTTGTCGTACGACGGCTGCGCGCGGCCCGGCTCCCACTGCTCGGCCGGCCAGAAGCGGGAGGAGTCCGGGGTGAGCACCTCGTCCGCGATGACCAGGTGCTCGCCGTCGAAGCCGAACTCGAACTTGGTGTCCGCGAGGATGATGCCCCGGTCGCGGGCGATGTCCCGGGCGCGGGAGTAGGCGGCGAGGGTCGCCTGGCGGAGCTGGGCGGCGGTCTCCGCGCCGACCTGGCGGGCGACCTCTTCGTAGGAGACGTTCTCGTCGTGCTCGCCGACGGCGGCCTTGGTGGCCGGGGTGAAGATCGGGGCGGGCAGTTCGGAGCCGTCCACCAGGCCCTCGGGGAGGGCGAGGCCGCAGACCGTACGGGACTCGTCGTACTCGACCAGGCCCGAGCCGGTGAGGTAGCCGCGGGCCACGCACTCCACCGGGACCATGTTCAGGGACTTGCAGACCAGGGTGCGGCCGGCCCAGTCGGCGGGGGCGCCGTCCGGGAGCTCGGTGCTCAGGACGTGGTTGGGGAGCAGGTCGGCGAGCTGGTCGAACCACCACAGAGAGAGCTGGGTGAGGACCCGGCCCTTGTCGGGGATCTCGGTCGGCAGCACCCAGTCGTAGGCGGAGATGCGGTCACTGGCGACCATCACGAGGTCGCCCGCCTCGCTCCGGTACAGCTCGCGCACCTTGCCGGTGTGCAGATGCACCAGACCCGGAACCTGGATCGGCTCGGGCTTTTCGACGAATCCGGACACGGTTTCTCCCTGTGGTTCTTTCCAAGTGACTCGATTCTCCCGTATGGGGCGAACGGTCGTGGCCCGGGGTCAGTCGCGTTTGCAGATGCGGTCCAGGAGGTTGGCGGTGGCGCGCTGGACGCGGGGGTCGACGTGACCCGGGCGGTCCAGGGCCGGTGACCAGGCGAAGGTGCCGGAGGCGAAGACCCAGGCGCCGGAGGGGGCCCGGTAGAGGGACGTCTCCTGGTGGCGGCGGACGCCCCGGCGGTCGGTGTACGGGGAGTGGGCGAGCAGCACGCGCTCCTCGTGCTCGGGCAGCGGGGTGCGCGGGTAGTAGCGGTCGGCCTCGGCCGCGACCATGCCCTCGATGCCGTCGCCCTCCTGCGCGCCGGTCGCCTCCCACATCCAGTGGGAGGCGTTGCGGACGATCAGCGGGTGCGGCTGCGGGACGGGTCCCGCGTACTGGATGCCCAGGAGCTGCTGCTCCGCGCGGTCCTGTTCCCGCCACAGGGTCGGTTTGCCCGGGCCCTGGCGTTTGCGGCAGGTCAGCAGGCGGGCGGGGCCGGACGGGGAGGGGGCGAGCTCCACCTGCCAGTACATGGTGTTGGCGGAGAGGAAGACGAGGGACGTGCCGTGCTCACGGGCGTGCTCCACGGCGGTGCGCATGGGGGCCGACCAGTACTCGTCGTGGCCGGGGAAGATCAGGCCCCGGTAGCGGGCGGGGTCGATCCGGCCGGCGTGCAGGTCGCGGGCGTCGGCGTAGGCGAGGTCGTAGCCGTAGCGCTCGGCCCAGCGGATGACGTCGTAGGCGTGGCCGACGTGCAGCGGGAGGCCGGCGCCCGCGTACGGGCGGTCGAAGGAGACGGTGGTGGCGGCGTCGGCCTCGCCGAGCAGCCTGCCCTGTTCGTCCCAGGCGTGGTAGAGGCTCGCGCCGGTACGGCCGTCCTCCGGGTAGAGGTTGTACGCCTGCCAGGTGACGTCGGGCAGCACCAGGAGGAGGTCGGCGGGGCGGCTGTCGCGGACGGTGAACGGGATGTGCGAGCGGTAGCCGTCGGCGGTGGTGAGGACGGCGACGTACGCGCCGACGCTCCAGTACGACGGGACCGGTAACCGCCAGGACAGCCACCAGTGGTGGCAGGAGACGGTGCGGTCGGCGGTGAGGGGCGCCGGCTGCACGATGCCGGAGAGGCGGGGGCTGGAGGTGATCTTGGTGGCGCCGTGGCCGCTGTAGTGGCCGATGCGGTAGACGTCGACGTCGAACGGCTGGGGCGGGTCGACGGTGATGTGGAAGTCGATGGACTCGCCGGGGGCGACCGCGCCGGTGGAGGCGAAGCCCTTGATCTGGCGGTGCACGTCGTCGGCGGCGCGGGGCCCGACGGAGTCGGAGGAGGCACGGGGGGCGGGGATCCTCGGGCCGCCCCGTTTCGGGACGCGGGCGGCAGCGGCCCGTTCCGTGTCCGTGTACGGCTCCGGGTCCACGTACCAGGGGACGACCTGGCCGCTGTCGCCGAAGTACGTCTCGCTGCCGCGCAGCCACGGGAGGGGGCCCTGTCCGAAGGGGTCGTTCACGGCGTGCGCCAGTGCTCCCGATTCCCAGCGGCGGATCTGCTCCGAACCCATGATCGCTCCCCTCCCTGGTGTTATGTGGTTGTCGTATGTCGCGCGCTCTTGCCAGGGGGCGCGAACGGTCCAAGCACATCACATTGCGCACGCCTTCCGTCACCGTTCGTCTTGAATTGACCGAAAACGGAAGGGTGAGCTCCGGAGCTCCGGGGGAGGGGGCCGCCGGCTCAGACGAGCCGTACGGGCTTCTCGGGGCGTATGCCCTGCCGGGTCAGCCACAGCCGGAGGGCGGAGGGATCGCCGTCCTCGATGAGGACCAGGACCTGGGAGGAGAGGTCGGTGGCCCGTGCGCCGCCGAGGATAAGCGTGGGGCCGTCGAGCCAGTCGAGGCCGGGGGTGGCACCCGCGGTGTCCATCGCGGCGCAGCAGACCATCGCCGCGATGTGATCGGCGAGCAGCTCACGCGCGGTGCGCGGGGGCTGGAGCGGGAAGAGGGGGAGCGCCTGGTCGTCCCGGAGGGGGACGGTGCCCGCGCCGGCAGCAGAGGACCCTGCCGTCTCTTCCCGGGCCAGCTCGGCACTCAGCCGGACGGCGAGAGCGGCACTGCGGGTGGTGGCACCGGCCAGGTCCTCGTCGTCGGGATCGGGAGCCGAAGACAGACCGAGATCCGTGACCGGCCCAGCGGGTGAACCGGGCTCCGTGGACGGGGCCGGATCCATCGGCGGGGCGGGTTCCGCAGGCGCGGCAGGCTCCGTCGGCGGGGACGGCTCAGTGGACGAGCCACGGTCCGTGGGTGAGGCAGGCGCCGTAAGAGGGCCGGGGTCCGCAGGGCGGATGGGCTCCGTGGACGAGGCACGGTCCGTGAACGGGGTGGCGGAGCCGCCGGACGGGTGGGACTCGGACGAGGCGGGATCCCTGGGTGAGGCGGGCACTGTGGGCGGGGCGGACCTCGTGGGCTGGGCAGCGGCCGTCAGCGGGGCAGGTTCCGTGGACGGGGCCGGATCCATCGGCGGGGCGGGTTCCCCGGGCGGGGGCGGCTCAGTGGACGGGGCGCGGTCCGTGGGTGAGGTGGGTGCCGTAAGAGGGCCGGGATCCGCAGGTGAGGCGGACTCCGTGGGCGGGGGCGGCTTCGTGGACGGGTCGCGGTCCGTGGGTGCCGTAAGGGGGCCGGGGGCCGTAGGGCGGGTGGGTGGGGTGGTCAGGTGGGTCAGGACCCGGGCGAGGGTGGGGCCGCCGGGGGCCGAGGGCTCGTCGGGGGCGGGCGGGACGTGGAGGGCGTCCAGGACGCGGTGGAGGCGGGCGGCGTCGGTGCGCCACTTGCGGTCGACGACCTCCTCCGGGTAGTCGCCCCAGTGGACCGGGGACCAGTCCGGGCCGGTTTCCGCGGGCCCGCCGTGGAAGAGGCGGGCGGCGAGGAGCGAGGCGGCCTCGTCCACCGTGCCCGGCTCTTCCAGCAGGTCGCAGGCGGGACGCTCGCCGAGACGGGAGGCGAAGCCCTCCGCCAGCCGGTCCCGGCGGGACAGCTCGGTCAGCGCCGCCACCACTCCCGCGTTGAGCCGCGAGGGCCAGCGGCCCATCCGCCAGGCCGGCAGCGCCACCCGGGTGAGCAGCCGGTCCCAGCCCGCGTACGCCAGCCCCACCTGCTCCTGGGCGACGATCCGCAGCCCGTAGTCCACGGCCTGCGCACGCTCGGCCGCCGCCGCGGCGACCCCGCGCTCCATCTCGGCGGCATGCCCCCGGCAGCCGCGCAGCAGCAGACGGGCGACCCGGCCGACACCCGCGAGCACCCCGCGGACCACCGGCCCCCGGCGGGGCGCCGAGGACACGGCCACCGCGGCGTCCAGCCCCCGCACGAAGCGCCGGGCGGCGGCTATGTCCGGGTGCGCCGACGGTCCCGTACCGGCGACGACCGGGGCGAGGACCGCGCGCAGCTCGCCCACCCGCATCCACCACAGGAACGGGGAACCGATCACCAGCACGGGCGCGGCAGCGGCCCTGCCCCGGACGGGCTGCCCCGCACCGGCTATGTCGCCGTGCTCCTCGGCGGGCGGGGGGCCGTGGGCCGGATGGGTGCGGTCCTCCAGCCAGCTGTCGCAGTCCGGGGTGAGCGCTATCGCGGAGGGGGCGGGGACGTCGAGCCGGTCGGCGAGGTCGCGCACCATCCGGTACAGGTCCGGGGCCGCGTCCTCGGCGATCGGGACCGTGGGGCTCATGGCGGGCCGGGCCCGTACGACGACCAGGGCGACACCGGCGGCGACGAGCAGGACCAGCACCGCGACCGGTGTGAGGAGCCGGCGGGCGAGGTCCCAGCCGCCGCCCGGCAGATGGCCGGTGGACCCGCCGACGAGCAGGATCACGGCGACGGCGGCCGGCAGCAGGGCGACGGCCAGTGCCCGGCTCCGGACGCGCAGCACGGCCAGCGCGTGCGACCGCGCGGTCCGCGCGCCCGCCTCCGCTCCCGTTCCGCTTCCGCTCATGGCCCGTCCTCACCTCCCTCCCGGCGGTCCTGACGCTGTCTCGGCGTTGCCCACTCCCCCACTGTGGCACCCGCCACTGACATCGCAATGCCGATGGGCCAAGTGCCGGAACGCTTGCGCGGCACCATAGTTGGGGCCCCGGTTCTCGTCAGCCGGATGGCGCATCGCTCACTCGATGGAATGGCTTTGGGGAAAGGTGAATGACGGACGGCAAGGGTCAGGCCCCGGATCCTGAGACGGATCCGGGGCCTGCGGGGTTCATCGGAGCCGGGACGGGGACCGGCCCGTCCGGCTTACGCGTCCTGCGCCTCCCGCGCCGCCTTCGCCGCGATGTCCGTACGGTGCTGGGAGCCGTCGAGGCCGATGCGGGACACCGCGCGGTAGGCGCGGTCGCGTGCCTCGGTGAGGTCCTTGCCGGTCGCCGTGACGGACAGCACGCGCCCGCCCGCGCTGACGACCGCGTCACCGTCCCGCTTCGTCCCCGCGTGCAGCACGTACGCGTGCGGGGCGTCCTGGGCGGCGACCTCGTCCAGGCCCGTGATCGGGTCGCCGGTGCGCGGGGTGCCGGGGTAGTTGTGCGAGGCGACGACCACGGTGACCGCGGCCTCGTCGCTCCACCGCGTCGGCTCCAGGTGGGCGAGGTTGCCGGTGGCGGCGGCCATCAGCACGCCGCCCAGCGGGGTCTTCAGCCGGGCCAGGACCACCTGGGTCTCGGGGTCGCCGAAGCGGGCGTTGAACTCGATCACGCGGACACCGCGCGAGGTGATCGCCAGACCGGCGTAGAGCAACCCGGAGAACGGGGTGCCACGGCGCCGCATCTCGTCGACGGTCGGCTGGAGAACCGTCTCCATGACCTCGTCGACCAGCTTGGGGTCGGCCCACGGCAGCGGGGAGTACGCCCCCATGCCACCGGTGTTCGGACCCTCGTCGCCGTCCAGCGCGCGCTTGAAGTCCTGGGCGGGCTGGAGCGGTACGACCGTCTCGCCGTCGGTGATCGCGAAGAGGGACACCTCGGGGCCGTCGAGGAACTCCTCGATCACCACGCGCTCACAGGCACCGGCGTGCGCGCGGGCCGCCTCGACGTCGTCGGTGACGACGACGCCCTTGCCGGCCGCGAGCCCGTCGTCCTTGACGACGTACGGGGCGCCGAACGCGCCGAGGGCCGCGTCGACCTCCTCGGGCGTCGTGCAGACGTAACTGCGGGCGGTGGGCACGCCGGCCCCCGCCATGACGTCCTTCGCGAAGGCCTTGGAGCCCTCGAGCCGCGCGGCCTCCTTGGAGGGGCCGAAGACCGGGATGCCCGCGTCGCGCACGGCGTCGGCGACACCGGCGACGAGGGGCGCCTCCGGGCCGACCACCACGAGGTCCGCACCGAGCCGCGCGGCCAGCGCGGACACGGCCGCGCCGTCGAGGGCGTCGACCTGGTGCAGCTCGGCGACCCCGGCGATGCCGGCGTTGCCGGGGGCGCAGTGCAGCGCGGTGACGTCGGGGTCGAGGGACAGGGAGTGGCACAGGGCGTGTTCGCGGGCGCCGCTGCCGATGACGAGGACCTTCACGGGGGTCAGCCTAACGGGAGACGGCGGGTTCGTTTTGTGCGGGCTTCCGAAGGGACGAGCGGACGCCGTTCGTGCGTTCCTCCGAACACCTAGTCGTTCGTGACCTCCTCGACGACCGTCGCGCCCAGCTCGCGGACGAGCAGGTCCTTCCCGGAGAGGGCGGACTCGTCCAGGTCGGGGTCGTCGTCCTCGGGAACGTCGTCCTCGGGCGAGACGGGCGGCGGCTCAGGGGCGGACGGGCGGGGCGCCGGGGCGGGTGCGGGCGGCGGGGTACTCGTCGGCTGCGCGGGTGCGGCGGCCGGGGCGCTCGCCTGGGGGGCGGAGGGCCGCTGACCGCCTCCGGGGCCGTCGTACCCGCCGCCACCGCCGTAGCCGCCGCCACCGCCGCCGTTACGGGCGCCGGCGGGTGGCCCGGCCGGGACCGCGGCCGGTGCCGCCATGCCCCCGCCACCACCCCCGCCGCCGGACGGGTCGACGACCGCCTCGATCTTCCACTGCACGTTGAACTGCTCGGCCAGCGCCTGACGCAGTACGTCCTCGCTGCCGCTGCTGAGGAAGTTGTCCCGCGCGCCGGCGTTCACGAAGCCGATCTGGAGGATCGTGCCGTCGAAGCCGGTCACCTGGGCGTTCTGGCTGAGCAGGATCCAGGTGAAGCGACGACGGTTCTTGACCGTTTCCAGGATGTTCGGCCAGAGCATGCGGGGGTCGAGCCCACCGCCGCCACCGCCCGAGGGCGCGGGCGCGGGGGCCGCCTGGGGGGCGGCAGGTGGGGGCGCGGGGGCGCCGACCGGGGCCGAGGCCGAGGACTGGGCCCCGCCCGCCGGGGCGGCCGTGGGCCAGCCGCCCGGCCGGCGGCCGCCACCGGCGGAGGCGGCGGTGGGCCAGGCACCGGGGGCGCTGGGAGCACCGGGCGCGGGCGGAGCCTCGGACGGCACCGGGGCGGCGGGCGCCGGGGGCTGCTGAACCTGCGGGACGGGGGGAGCGGGCGCGGGAGCGGGGGCGGACGGCGCCGGAACAGGAGCGGGACCGGGCCCTCGTACCGCCGCACGGGCGGCAGCGGGACCGCCCCCCGGCTCGACGAAGCCCTGCCCCGGCGCCCCCCCGTGGGCCTCCGGCCCGGGTACGTACGCCACGGCGGGCATGCCGGCACCGGCGCCGCCCGCGGAGAAGTTCACCCCGCGCTCGATCCGGTCCAGCCGGGCCATGACCGAGCGCTCGTCGCCGTAGGCGGCGGGCAGCAGTACGCGGGCGCAGATCAGCTCGAGCTGGAGGCGCGGCGAGTTGGCGCCGCGCATCTCGGTGAGCCCCTCGTTGACGAGGTCGGCGGCGCGGCTCAGCTCGGCGGCCCCGAAGGTGCCGGCCTGTGCCTGCATCCGCTCGATCACGTCGGCGGGGGCGTCGATGAGCCCCTTCTCTGCGGCGTCGGGCACGGCGGCGAGGATGACGAGGTCCCGCAGCCGCTCCAGCAGATCGGCGACGAACCGCCGCGGGTCATTACCCCCCTCGATCACCCGGTCGACGATCTCGAAGGCGGCGGCACCGTCACCGGTCGCGAAGGCCTCGACGACGGAGTCGAGCAGCGAGCTGTCCGTGTACCCCAGCAGGGAGGTGGCCATGGCATACGTCACACCGTCCTCACCCGCACCGGCGAGGAGCTGGTCCATGACGGACATCGAGTCACGCACGGACCCGGCACCGGCCCGCACGACGAGCGGCAGCACGCCCTCGTCGACGGGGATGTCCTCCTTGCCGCACACCTCACCGAGGTAGTCCCGCAGGGTGCCGGGCGGCACCAGCCGGAACGGGTAGTGGTGCGTACGCGACCGGATGGTCCCGATGACCTTCTCGGGCTCGGTGGTGGCGAAGATGAACTTCAGGTGCTCCGGTGGCTCCTCGACGACCTTGAGCAGCGCGTTGAAACCGGCCGGCGTGACCATGTGGGCCTCGTCGATGATGTAGATCTTGTAGCGGCTGCCCGCGGGCCCGAAGAACGCCTTCTCGCGCAGGTCACGGGCGTCGTCCACACCACCGTGGGAAGCGGCGTCGATCTCGATGACGTCGATCGAACCCGGTCCGTTGCGCGCGAGGTCACGGCAGGACTGGCACTCCCCGCACGGCGTCGGGGTCGGGCCCTGCTCGCAGTTCAGGCACCGCGCCAGGATCCGCGCGCTGGTCGTCTTGCCGCACCCGCGCGGACCGCTGAACAGGTACGCGTGATTGACCCGGTTGTTCCGCAGCGCCTGCTGCAGCGGGTCGGTGACATGCTCCTGCCCGATGACCTCGGCGAAGGACTCCGGGCGGTAGCGGCGGTACAACGCGAGAGACGACACGCATACGAGGTTATAGGCGTCCACTGACAACCGGCCCGTACGCCCGGAACACAGGCGCCCCCCACGCACCCGCCAGAGCCGACCTACCCTTGCTGCCTTCCGGCCCTGGGGGAGTTCAATCAGATAGCGCCGCGTGAGGGGCTACGCCAGAGGCTACCCCATGTCGCGGGCGAGGAACGAGTTCGCGAGCACTCCTCTCGGTCATGTAATGTTCCCACCGGAGGATTCGCCTAGAGGCCTAGGGCGCACGCTTGGAAAGCGTGTTGGGGGCAACCCCTCACGAGTTCGAATCTCGTATCCTCCGCCAGTGCCTCACCGGGCACGTTGTCGAAGGGCCCCCTGGAAACAGGGGGCCCTTCGACGTGTACGGTCGCGGTTCCGGAAGCGGACGGCGGAACGGGGCCGCCCTGCTCCCTCCCGTCAGCGGGTGGCGAGGAGCCCGAGCGTGTCGATCACCCGGTTCGAGAAGCCCCACTCGTTGTCGTACCAGGCGACCACCTTGACGTGACGGCCGTCGACACGGGTGAGGGCCGAGTCGAAGATCGACGAGGCAGGATTGCCCGTGATGTCGGACGACACGAGCGGGTCCTCCGAGTACTCGAGGACGCCGGCGAGCGGGCCTTCCGCCGCCGCGCGGTACGCCGCCAGCACCTCGTCGCGCGTCACGTCGCGGGCGACGGTCGTGTTGAGTTCGACGATCGAGCCCACCGGAACCGGCACCCGGATCGAGTCGCCCGACAGCTTGCCGTCGAGGTTCGGCAGCACCAGACCGATCGCCTTGGCGGCACCCGTCGTGGTCGGCACGATGTTGACGGCGGCGGCACGGGCGCGGCGGGCGTCGCGGTGCGGACCGTCCTGCAGGTTCTGCTCCTGCGTGTAGGCGTGCACCGTCGTCATGAAGCCGTGCTCGATGCCGGCGAGCTCGTCGAGCACCGCGGCCAGCGGCGCGAGCGCGTTGGTCGTGCACGAGGCGTTCGAGACGATCGTGTGCACGTCCGGGTCGTACGCGCCGGTGTTGACCCCGAACGCGAGCGTGACGTCGGCGCCGTCCGACGGCGCACCGACGAGCACCTTCTTCGCGCCGGCGTCGAGGTGGGCACGGGCGGCCTTGGCCGACGTGAAGCGGCCGGTCGCCTCGAGCACGATGTCCACGCCGAGCTCGGCCCAGGGCAGCCGCGCCGGTTCGCGCTCGGCGAGCACCTTGATGCGACGGCCGTCGACGACGAGGGCGTCCCCGTCTGCGGTCACCGGGCGGCCGAGCCGGCCGGCCGTCGTGTCGTAGGCGAGCAGCCGGGCGAGGGTGGCGGGCTCCGTGAGGTCGTTCACGGCGACGATGTCGAGGTCGCTGTCGCGTTCGAGCAGTGCGCGCAGCACATTGCGTCCGATGCGGCCGAATCCGTTGATCGCGATGCGCGTCATGAGGGGTGTCCCTTCGGTCCCTGTGATCCCTGCGGTTCGCCACCAGCGTCGCGTGCGGCGTCCGCCCGTGACAGCGGCGCGATCGCCATGGTTCAAAAGGATCGCGCCACGTGCCGACGGGCTACTCGCCCTGGGCGAAAGTGCGCCGGTACTCGCTCGGCGTGGTGCCGAGGATGTGCTGGAAGTGCAGCCGCAGATTCGCGCCGGTGCCCAGACCGACGTCGGCGGCGATCTGCTCCACGCTCCGCTGCGAACGCTCGAGCAGCTCACGGGCCACGTCGACGCGGGCGCGCATGACCCACTGCATCGGCGTGTACCCCGTGTCCTCGACGAAGCGCCGCGACAACGTGCGCGGCGAGACCCCCGCATGCCGCGCGAGCACCTCGAGGGTGAGGGACTCGCCGAGCCGGTGCAGCGCCCACTCGCGGGTGGCGGCGAACCGCTCGCCGAGCGGCTCGGGCACGCTGCGCGGTACGTACTGCGCCTGGCCGCCGCTGCGGTAGGGGGCCGCGACCAGGCGCCGGGCCGCGTGGTTCGACGCGGCCACTCCGAGGTCGCCGCGCAGGATGTGCAGGCACAGGTCGATGCCCGAGGCGGCGCCCGCCGACGTCAGCACGCTGCCCTCGTCGACGAACAGGACGTTCTCGTCGACCCGGACGAGCGGATGCTTCGCCGCGAGCGCCCGCGTGTAGTGCCAGTGCGTCGTGGCGCGTCTGCCGTCGAGCAGGCCCGTGGCGGCGAGCGCGAAGGCGCCCGTCGAGATGGCGGCGAGCCGCGTGCCCCGGGCGTGGGCCGCGATCAGCGCGTCGACGACGGCCCCCGGCGGGTCGTCGCGGTCCGGGAACCGGTAGCCGGGGATGAAGACGATGTCGGCCCACGCGAGCGCGTCGAGACCGTGGGCGACGTAGTACGACAGCCCGTCGCCACCGGTCACCAGCCCGGGCGCCGCCCCGCACACACGCACCTCGTACGGCATGCTCGCGCGGGTCGTGAAGACCTGCGCGGGAATACCGACGTCGAGCGGCTTCGCCCCCACGAGCACGAGAACGGCGACACGATGCAGGCGGGAGGACGGCACGGGGACAGGGTACGGGGGAGCGCGGGGCCGGACCTTTCGTCCGGGAGCCCCTCACCCGCCGCCTACGGGACAAGCTGCCACCCGTGCCTACGCCGTCCACGGCTCGACACTCCCGAACCCCGCTTCCACGGCCGCCTCATGCCGGAGCGCACCGAGTGCGGCGCGACCGGCCGCCCTGCCGCCTTCATCGGCGGCCTGTGCCGGGGCTGCCGTACCGTCGCGCCGGGCCACAGCGCGCAAGGCACCCCCACGAGGCAGCCGCACCGCCCGCGCCGCCGCCCTCGCCCGCGAAGCCGTACTCGCCGTCCGCGACCACCGCAAACCGGTCACGTACCGTCAGGCCTCGGGCTCGCGGACAAAGATCGCTCATGAACGATGACTTTGCTCCGAGGTAAGGGTCTTCCTTCGTATGACTGATCCGGCACTGACAGCAGACCGCCATCGTGAGACCGGGGTCTGGCCCTTGATCCGCGCCGAACGGGCGGCGCTGGCGGCCGATCTCGCGGGGCTGACGGACGAGCAGTGGACGACGCCCTCGCTCTGCGACGGTTTGACGGTACGTGAGGTGCTGGCGCACCTGACCGCGGGCGCGAGTCTCGACACCGTGCGCTGGCTGGCGGGTGTGATCCGCTGCCGGTTCGACTTCGACAAGCAGGTGGCCGTGCGGCTGGCCGAGCAGCTCGGCGCGACCCCGGGCGAGACCCTCGGGCGTTTCCGGCGCGTCGTCCCGAGCACGACCAAGCCTCTCCTGCCCGCCATCGCCATGCTGGGCGAGACGGTCGTGCACGGGGAGGACATCCGGCGTCCGCTGGGCATCCGCCGCGACCATCCGATCGACGTCGTCACGGAGACGGCCGAGTACTACCAGGGCACGGATCTCGTGGTCGTCGCCAAGGGACGCATCGGGGGCCTGAGACTCGTGGCGGACGACGGCCCGTTCGCGACCGGTTCCGGGCCTCTCGTGTCCGGCCCCACCTTGGCCCTGATCATGGCCATGACCGGGCGCGCGGCGTACTGCGACGATCTCGAAGGCGACGGTGTGGAACTCCTCCGCAGTCGCTGCGGGACGGCGTGACGCGGTGTCGTGACGTCCGGCCCGGCCGTCAGGCGCGGGTGAGTTCCGCCGCTCCGAAGGAGACGTCGAAGCGGTCGCACCAGATGCTGACGCTGGTGTAGCGGGACGGGTCGATGTCCTCGGGCACGGCGTAGTTCTGGCTGCCCTTGTTGCCCTTGAGCTTGCCGAGGCTGACGTACCGGCCGTCGTCGAAGACGTGCCAGCCGGCGCGTCCTTCCTTCACCGGCGCGTCGGTCAGCCACACGTGCAGGTCGGGACCGTTGCTGGTGTCGAGCCCTTCCAGGCGCACCACATGACTGCCGTCGGACAGCCGCACGAACTTCACCGTGCCGGACGTCGCGTGCTCGTGGCTGATCAACTCGCCGCTCGCCAGCGTCGCCGGGCCGGCCGGAGGCGGGGTGGACTCCGCCCCGGACGGTCCCCCGGCAGGCGGTGTCGAGACGGCTGCCGGCGCCTCGGGCAGCGCCTCCTGCACCGTCTCGTCCTGCCACAGCTTCCACGGCTGGAACCAGTACAGCCCGAAGCCTGCCCCGGCGACCGCCACCATCAGCACCCCGACCGTCCACGGCCTGACCAGCGCGCTCCGCACCCGTCCCATGTCCTTCGCCTTCCTGGGGATCACCTGTCTCGGCTCCCATCCAACGGGGCGGACCGGCCGTCCGGAACAGCGTGGCGGATGACGAAATCCTTACGTGTCACGCGTCATTGACGGCCCGGCACGTGTTCAGCGGGTGATCTCCACCTGCCGCGTCCCGCTCACCTGGTCCACCTCGGAGACCCGGATCGTCAGTTTCATCGTCCAGGTGCCTTCGAGGGGGAGGTCGAGGTCGTTGGTGGCCCAGTAGCCGCCTCGGTCGGTCAGTTTCGCGTCGATGGGGCCGATGTCCTTCGCCGCGAGGGTGAAGGAGGCACGGAGTTCCGGTACGGAGGTCAGGGCGCCCCGGGGGCCGAAGACCACCGCCTGGAGGCCGTTCTCGCCCACCCGGCCCGGGTCCATCGTGAGCTGCACCGTGCCCCGGCCGCCGGGGGTGCCCACGTCGTAGGGGACCGTGAACGCCTCCGCGCCGGGGAGGCCGGCCACCTGCGGCTCGGGGGCCTTGGCCGCCTCCGCCTCCGCGCGGGCGGGGAGGGTGCCGGTCAGCACCGTGGTGACCAGCAGGACGACCACCGCCACGACGACTTCGGCGAGTACGGAGCGGCGCAGGGCTCGGCGGTGGCGGTCCCCCGGTTCGTCCGTCGGTGAGATCACTGGCCTTGGCTCCGGAGGGGCTCCGGGCGCGCCCACCAGTTCCGGTACGCGTTCCTCCACCGTCGCCGGTGTCGCCAGAAGGGCCGTCCAGCGGCGGGACAGGGCCGCCGCCAACAGCAGGAAGAGCGTCGCGGCGAGTTTGACGGTCAGGGTCCGGCCGTACGACGTCTCCGTGAGGGCGGACCAGGAGCCGAGGCCGCGCCAGGACTGGTAGACGCCGGTGACGACGAGGACGGTCACCGAGGCGAGGGCCAGGCGGGAGAAGCGCGTGACCGTGGCGGTCGGCGGCGGGGTCTTCGCGCGGTGGAGGGTGAGGAGGAGGGCGGCCAGGCCGCCGAGCCAGCACGCCGTCGCCAGCAGGTGGAGCACGGACGACGTCATGGCCGACGGGACCTGGATACCGGCGGAGGCGTGTTCGGCCGCCGCCCAGGTCAGGGCCAGGGCGATCGCGATCGCCGCGCCGGCCGGCAGGCGGGTCCGCGGGTCGCGGCGCCTCAGGAGCGGTACGAGAAGCGCTGCCACCAGCAGCAGGGCCAGGCGGGTCAGCAGGGCGATGCCCGGGCGGCCGGTGAGGGTGTCGGTGAACGCCGAGAGGTCGAGGGCGGTCGCCGGTGAGGTGCCGTTCTCGTACGGGGCGCGCAGGACGAGCAGGGCGGTCGTGGCCGTCAGCAGGGTCCACCAGCCGGTGAGCAGCGGCAGCCGCAGCGGGGCGGGGTCCGGTGGCCGGCACAGCGCCGCGAACGCCGCCGTGCCGATGAGCAGCGCGGCGGCGATGTACGCGAGGTAGCGGCCGGTGTCGTAGAGGCTCTTGGTGACCGGGTGCTCGGCGTGGTCCGCGGGGGCGGCGGGCGGGGTGGGCGAGGGTGTGCCGATGGAGAAGGTGAAGGCGCCGGAGACCGGGTGGCTGTCGGCGGAGACGACCCGCCAGGCCACCGTGTACGTGCCGTCGGCGAGACCGCCGGGCAGGTCCGCGCGGGCGGTGTCGGAGGCGCCGTCCGCGTGCTGCGGCTCGCCCAGGTGGACCCGGCGGTTGTCGGGGCCGTAGACACGGAAGGAGTCGTCGAGCAGGCCGACGGACTCCGTGAAGGTCAGGGTGAGGTGGCGGGGCGCGGACTTGACGACGCTTCCGCCCTCGGGGTCGCTGCCGCGGAGGGCGGCGTGGGCGCTCGCCGGGGCCGCGCCGCCGAGGACGAGCAGGACCAGCAGGGCGCCCAGCAGCACCAGCCCTTGAAGTCGCCGGGGTCCGCGACTGTTCGGGGTTCCGTGTCGTCCGCCATCGTCCGCCGCCTCGCTCCGCCGTCGCTCCACGTCGTACCCGCCTCCCGGCCGTCCCGCTCCGGGTTACGTACGGATGGCGGGCCCGGTGTGCTCACCAGGTCGGCCGGGCCGTGGCTCCCCCGTCCACCACCAGGTCGTGGCCGGTCACCCAGGACGCGAGCCGGGAGGCGAGGAACACGCAGGCGTCGCCGATGTCCTCCGGGCGGCCGAGCCGGCCCACGGCGGACGCCTGCCGCCAGCGTCGTACGCCCTCGGGCCAGGCGTCGGCCAGGCCCTCCCGGTCGATCAGGCCGGGCGAGACCGTGTTGACGCGCACGCCCCACGGGCCGTACTCCTGGGCCGCCGCGCGGGCGTGCGCCACCACCGCCGCCTTGGAGGCGGTGTAGTGGGCGTGGCCGGGCGCCGGGATGTGGGCCTCGACGGAGGCGATGTGGGTGATGGTTCCTCCGGCGTCCCGCATCAGCTCCGCCGCCGCCTGGGTGCAGGCGAAGACGGTGGTCAGGTTGGTGTCCACGACCGTGCGCCATTCGGCCGCCGTCATTCCGGCGAGCTCCTGGACCGGCTGGACGCCGGCGTTGTTGACGAGCGCGGTCAGCCGGCCGCCGAGCCGGTCGGCCGCCTCGGCCACCACGCGGTGGCAGGCGTCCTCGTCGGTGAGGTCGGCCTGGAGGACGACGGCCTCGCCGCCCGACTCCCGGATGCGGTCGGCGGTCTCCCGCGCGGAGGCCGTCGCCGTACGGCAGTGCAGCGCGACGGCCGCGCCCTCCTCGGCGAACCGCCGCGCGACGCCCCGGCCGATACCGCCGCCCGCGCCGGTGACCAGGGCGACCTGGCCGTCGAGCAGACCCTTTTGGCTCATGGACGGCAGAGTTCCACGATGAGTGCCGCCCGGTCCGGGTAGCGCGCCGTCAGTTCCGCCGCGTCGCCGTGCTCGTAGCCCTCGTAGGTGAAGCCGGGTGCCATCGTGCAGCCGAACAGCGTCCAGGCGCCGCCCGCCGCCACCCGCGCGCCCATCCAGGTGCCGGCCGGGACGGTGAGCTGGAGGTGCTGGCCGCCGAGGACGTCCGGGCCGAGCACGGGGGTACGGGCGGTGCCGTCGGGGGCGAGGAGGAGCAGGTGGAGCGGGTCGCCGAGGTGGAAGTGCCAGATCTCGTCGGCGGGCAGGCGGTGCAGGGCGGAGAAGTCACCGGGGGCGTCGGTGAGCAGGGCGATGATGGCGGTGCCCTCGGGGCGGCCGTCGGGGCGTGCGGGACCGGCCCAGGTCTGCCGGAACCGGCCGCCCTCGCGGGGGATCGGCTCCAGTCCGTAGTGGGCGACGAAGTCGTCGGGGGTCACCCGCCGAAGGCTACCTCGCGGGTGAGGAAGGCGAGTTGTGCCTTCTTCTCGGGCAGGTACACGTCCGGGAGGTCGATCTC
Organism: Streptomyces sp. CB02400; assembly: GCF_001905725.1. GTDB lineage: Bacteria > Actinomycetota > Actinomycetes > Streptomycetales > Streptomycetaceae > Streptomyces > Streptomyces atrovirens. Next base: position 476,765 of record NZ_LIWB01000005.1, on the reverse strand, counting down.
CGGGAGTACGACCACGGGGCCGGCGGTGAAACCCTGCTTGAGGAAGCGGGCGACGGCCTTCTCGTTGGCCACGTCCGGGTCGACCACTATGCGCTTCCGGTCGAGGCCGAGCAGGACGTACGCGGTCAGGACGCCCGTCAGAGCGGCGGTCCAGCCGGGGCGCGGACTCCCGGTTCCGGTGGCGGGGGCGAGCAGCAGGTGGACGCCGATGTCGCCGGGTTCGACGGGGTAGCAGTCGCCCACGCGGTCGGCCTCCGGTTCGTACGTCTGGAGCAGCGCGGCGGGTTCGCCGTCCTTGAGGACGAGGTACGCGTGGTGGGTGTCGAGGGTGTCCATGTGGGCGTAGATCTCGGCGACCCGCTGTGCGGTGAGGCCGTTCATGCCCCAGAAGACGGCGCGTTCCTCGCTCACCCAGCGGTGCAGGAGGGGTGCGTCGGCGGCCGGGTCCAGCGGCAGGACGCGTACGGTGCCGAAGCCGTCGACCGCCTGCTCGTGGACGGCGGCGCGGGAGGCGTACGGGTCAGACATCGGTCTCCTTCTTCAGCTGTGCCCAGTCGGTGAGGACCGGGGCCAGGTCTCCGGCGAGCCACAGGGGCTGCTGGTCTCGGTGGTGGGGTGAGCCGGGTACGCCGGACGCGCCCAGCGGCACCACCCAGCGGCTGTTCTCCCGGTCGGCCAGGTCCCAGACGTAGCGGGCGGCCGGGCCGCGCGCGGCGAGGTCGGTGAGACCAGGCACGGGGGAGGTGCACAGCACGCAGTCGTGGTCGCCGGAGAGGCCGGGTTCGTCGTACGGCGTGGTCGGCGGCAGCGCCCGCCAGGGGGCCAGGCGGTGGGTGTCGCCCCAGGTGCCGGCGGGCGGCCGGGCGGCCACCTCCTCCAGCGCCGCGCGGACCACCGCCGGGCGGTCGACGCCGAACAGTTCCTCGGCGGAGAGGAGGTGTTCGAGGGCGTGGCCGACGCGGGGGACGAGGGCGAGCCAGGGGCGGAAGACCTCGGGGTACGGGGGTGGCGTGGCGGCCGCGGCGAAGGCGGGGTGAGCGGCGAGCCGCCGCACGACGGCGCCCCGCACGGCCGCGAAGAGCGCCGCGTCGGCACTGTCCGCGTCCATCCGACGGTCCCATTGGAGGAGACGGTCGCGCAGGGTGGCGGCGGGGGTGGAGAGGGGGCCGCTGGTGGCCGGGTCGCCGAGCGGGGCGGCAGGAGCGCTCACGCCCGAGCCGTCACTCCCGGCAACAGGGCCGCCCGAGCCGTCGACCGCGGCAGCGGCAGCGGCAGCGGCAGCGGCAGCGAGGGCAGGGGCGCTCAGGTCGGCGGAGGGACCACTCGACGCCGAGTCGTCGAGCGGGGCGGCAGGAGCGCTCACGCCCGAGCCGTCACTCCCGGCAACAGGGCCGCCCGAGCCGTCGACCGCGACCGCGGCAGCGGCAGCGGGGGCGTTCGGCGTGGGGCCGTCGAGGGTGGCGAGGAGGTTCAGGAGGGGGGTGGCGGAGGCGAGGTGGGTGTCCATGTGGATGGCGGACATGTCGGCGGCGGACCAGCGGGTCTGCCGGGCCAGCAGGGCGGTGATGCGGTCGGCGCGGTGCGGCGGGGCGAACTCGACGCCCAGCGGGGTCGCCGGGCCGCGCTGGTTCGCCATGACCGCGACACCGTCGGTCAGTCCGGCGCGCGGCGGCTCGTGCCAGCCCCGCCACTCGTGGCCGGGTTCCCATGCGGGCACCAGGCGGGTCCCGTTCGCCTCGGAGCGGACCGGGACCCGGCCGGCCACCCGGTGCAGGGTGCCGCCCTCGGTGTCGGCGGCCATGACCACGTTGACCGGCTCGGCCCACAGGTCGACGGCCCGGTCCACGTCGGCGGTCCGGCGGGCCCGCAGCAGCGGCAGCAGGGCGCCGAAGCCGAGGTCGCCGGTGACGCGGGGCGGGTAGCGCAGGGCGACGGCGAGCGGGGGCTCACCGGGCTCGGGCACGCCGTCGTCGAGGCCCTCGGGGCCACCGATGACGACGGGGCCGCGGTCGGTCTCGATGACCTCGACCTCGACCGGTTCCTCGCCCGCCACCTCGACGGTCTCGGTGTGCCGGGCGGCACGGTGCCACGTCCCGTCCGGGCCGAGCGCCTCCACCCCGGCGCCGGTGCGCCGCAGCCGCTCGCGGTAGAGGTCCTGGTAGTCGGCCATGGCGTTGGTGATGGCCCAGGCGACCGTGCCGGTGTGGCCGAAGTGGGCGATGCCGGGGACGCCGGGCACGGCGAGGCCGACGACGTCGAACTCCGGGCAGGACAGGCGGATCTGCTGGTAGACGCCGGGGTCCTCGATGAAGCGGTGCGGGTCCCCGGCGATGACCGCGTGCCCGGTGGTCGTACGGCCCCCGGCGACCATCCAGCCGTTGCTGCCGGCGGTGCCGGGACCGTCGGAGGCGAACAGGCCCACGGCGTCCGCTCCGAGGTGGGCGGTGACGTGCGCCCGCCAGAGCTTGGCGGGGAAGCCGGCGAACAGGATGTGGGTGGAGAGCCAGACCGCGAGCGGGGTCCAGGGCTCCCAGCGACCGGGACGAAGGCCCGCGCGGGCGAACTCGGGGGCGGCCTCGGACACCGGGCCCCCGCTGCCGGCCTGCCCGGCCGGGGCCCCGGCGGGGTGGTCCGCCGAGCCGGTCCCGCTCACGGCGGAGCTGCCGTCCGACGCGGGCGCCGGGCCGGAGTCCGTCTCACCGGCGGATGCCAGGCCCTCGTTCACACCGGACACGTACGCCCGTACCCACTCCGCCGTTTCCGGGTCCGTCCGCTGCAGTTCGGTCCAGCAGTGGCGGGCCGTGTCGGCCAGGCGGGCGCGGCGGGCGAAACGGTCCCAGGGAAGTGCCTCGGGGCCGAGGAACGAGGCCGAGGTGCCCTGCGCGCGGTGCCGTTCGACCTCGAGTTGCCAGGCCCGGTCGAGGGCGGTGACCCGGCCCTGGGCGTACGCGAGCTCGTTCGCGCTCCCCGCGCGCAGATGGGGGACGCCCCAGGGGTCCCGGAAGATCTCGCCACCCACTGTGCCCTCATTTCCCATTAGGTTAGGCTCCCCTAAGTGAACCGTGGCGAAATCGTACGCGAAGGGTGAAGACACGATGGGGCAGGGGCGGGGTTGGGAGGGCGCGGTCCTCAAACTGTTCCGCGCGAAGGACTTCACGTTCACCGTGACCGGCGCGGAGGACGTCACCGCCGACTACCGGCGGGTGCGCTTCACCGACGGCGGGATGCTGGCGGCGACCGGTGTCCACCCGACGATGTGGGTGCGGCTGTGGTTCGACAACGCGGGCAAGCCGCACCAGCGGGCGTACACCCTGGTCGACCCCGACCCGGCGGCCGGCACCTTCAGCCTGGAGTTCGCCCTGCACGAGGGGTGCGCCAGCGACTGGGCCAGGGCGGCGAAGCCCGGCGACACCATCGAGGCGACCGTGCAGGGCACGGGGTTCGAGGAGCCGGACCCCGGCCCCTCCCACATCGTCGCGATCGGCGACCCGGCCTCGCTGCCGGCCATCAACTCGCTGCTCGGCGCGCTGGGTGCGGCTCCGGCGACCGTCTGGTTCGAGGGCACCCTCGACGGGCTGCCCTTCCGGGCCGAACCCGACCGGATCGAGGTGCGCGAGGTGCCCCGGTCGGGGGCCGGGGCGGCGCTGCTCGAACAGGTCCGGACCGACCTGCCCGAGCTGCTGCGGTCCACCCCCGACCCGTACGTGTGGATCGCCTGCGACACCGCGACCACCCGCGCGCTGTCGGCGTTCGTACGCAAGGAACTGGACGTGCCGAAGCAGCGGGTGCACGCACTGGGGTACTGGCGCGCGAACTGAGCCGGAACGCGGTCGGCTCGCCGCGGACGATCCGGCCGCACACGAGATCGCGGCGTACGCCCCGAGGCGTTCGCCGCGTGCCGGTACCTCGCGGAGCACTACGACGATGCCGCCGAAGCCGTCCGCCGGGACGCCGCCGACGGCGGGGAGCCGCCGGGACGACCGGAGGAACCCCCGGCTTCGGCAAGCGACCCGGCACGCGTCCCACAGCCCGGCGAGAGGCCGCAGCAACGGCCGCGAGGGATTCCGGGAAGCGGACGGAAGCCTCCCTCAGTCCTCAGGGAGGGCGGAAGAACGGCCGGGGGTCTCGGAAGCGGTGGTCGATGGCTCGGTCCCGTGATCGGTCATATCAGATCACCATCCCGTTTCGCCCCGTATTCGGGTGCCTTTTCCGGCGTCGCACTGCGTCGCCATGGCTGCGCCCGGAACGCGTTGACCGGTAGGCTTTCCGTGTGATCTTCAAGCGCATCGGAAACGGCCGGCCGTACCCCGACCACGGCCGGGAGAGCACCCGGCAGTGGGCGGACGTCGCGCCGCGCCCGGTCCGCCTCGATCAGCTCGTGACGACCAAGCAGCAGCTCGACCTCGAGACCCTCCTCGCCGAGGACTCGACCTTCTACGGCGACCTCTTCGCGCACGTCGTGAAGTGGCAGGGCGATCTGTACCTGGAGGACGGGCTGCACCGCGCGGTGCGGGCCGCGCTCCAGCAGCGCCAGGTGCTGCACGCCCGCGTCCTCGAACTGGACTGACGCTCGACCGGCGTCCCCCCGCGCGGCCCGGTTTGACCCTTTCGGGTCGGGCTGCGCCCAGTCGGATGATCATCTGGTATGCATTGCCGCCCGAGCGCACTACGCTGCGCCCATGAGCATGCTCACTCCACCCGGCATGGGCGGCCAGTACCGGATCACGGGTGACAAGTACCCGCGGATGCGCCGGCCCCGGCGGCGCGGCAGGCTCGTCGTCCTGACCGTCGCCTCCGCAGCCGTGCTCGGCGTGGGCGGCTGGGGCACGCTCCAGCTCATCGACGTGTTCACCGGCGGCGGCGGCTCCGCTTCCGCGAACGGCACCAAGGCGGCCTGCGCCGACACGGTGAGCCGTACGACCGTCCCGAAGGCGCTGCCCCGGCCCGGGACGATCACGGTCAACGTCCTCAACGCCACGACCCGCAGCGGACTCGCCCAGAAGACCGCCGACGAGCTGAAGAAGCGCGGCTTCAAGATCGGCGAGATCGGCAACGCGACCAAGGAGTACGACAAGAAGGTCAAGGGCACCGGCGTGCTCCTCGGGCCCGCCGCCGCCCTCGACACCTCGCTGCCGGTGCTCGGCACCCAGCTCGCCGACGCCGAACGCCGTACCGACCCCGCCCGCAAGGGCACCGAGGTCGACCTGATCATCGGCGACGGATTCAACACCCTGACGACGAAGGCGGACGCCGACCGGGCCCTGACCGCACTGGCCGAACCCAAGGCGACGCCCGCCTCGAAGAAGAACTGCTGAACCGAAGAAGAGCTACGAAGAGCCGGAGAAGAGCTACTGAGCCGCGGGGGCGCGGGGCCTACTCCGCCGCCCCGTACATCCGGTCCCCCGCGTCACCGAGGCCCGGCACGATGTAGCCGTGCTCGTTGAGCCGCTCGTCGACCGACGCCGTCACGACCGTCACCGGGGTGCCGGCCAGCTCGCGCTCCATGATCTCGACGCCCTCGGGCGCGGCCAGCAGCACCACGGCGGTCACATCGTCCGCGCCGCGCCGGATCAGCTCCTGGATCGCCGCGACCAGCGTGCCGCCGGTGGCGAGCATCGGGTCCAGGACGTAGACCTGACGCCCGGAGAGGTCCTCCGGCATCCGGGTGGCGTACGTCGATGCCTGCAGCGTCTCCTCGTTGCGGATCATGCCGAGGAAGCCCACCTCGGCGGTCGGCAGCAGCCGGACCATGCCGTCCAGCATGCCGAGACCGGCCCGCAGGATCGGCACCACCAGCGGGCGCGGGTGGGAGAGCTTGACACCCGTGGTCCGCTCGACCGGCGTCTGGATGTCGACCTGTTCGGTGCGCACGTCGCGCGTGGCCTCGTAGGCGAGCAGGGTGACCAGCTCGTCGGCGAGACGGCGGAAGGTCGCGGAGTCGGTGCGCTGGTCGCGCAGCGTGGTGAGCTTGTGGGCGACCAGGGGGTGGTCGACGACGTGGAGACGCATGGCGTCAACATTAACCGGGCCCGGCAGGCCCGGCGTCCCCGCGCACGGCAAGCCCCCCGTGCGCCCATCACTCGTTCGCTGGCGTCAAACCGCCCGTCCGGGGGAAGGTGGGAGGGACGGACTGGGGTGGTGAACCGATGCCTGAGCAGGACAACCGAGACGATCCGTCGCCGCGCGGGACACCCGATCCGGCAGGGACGGAGACGGAGGCCGAGCGGCGGCGCCGACGCGCCCGGTTCCTGCGCGACCTCGCCGAGGCCCGGGAACTGCGCGACCGGGTCCAGCCGCGCCGCGCCAAGGCCGCCCGGCTGCGCCACGCGATGCGCATGCGCACCTTCCGCTGGTAGCCGGCACCGGATTCCGCCGACAGGCCGCACCGGGTTCCGCCGACAAGCCGCACCGGAGAAAATCGCACCCGGCCGCGGGAAGATCGCGCCACGCGCACACGTTTGCCGAAGTGCCCGTGCGGGGAAGGCGCGTGAGTCCGCGTACGATCCGCACGTGGCGGCAAGGAGTGCGCTGGTGAGTCCTTCGTGGGCGCACTCGGCGTACTGCGATCAAAATGCCGGACACAGGGAGCCGAAGACGTCCCCTGATGGCCTTGTTTCTGCCACGATTCCGAGTGGGTGGGGCTCGGAGCGCCGTCTCCCCGCCCGCAACACCTCCGCCGGGGGGACCCCCAACCGGCACGCCTATGACCAGTGGGAGAGTCACGGTGTACTTCGCCGCACTGCTCGCGCGCACCGAAGACGGGTGGGAAGCGAGCGACACGGAGCTCGACGATGTGGAAACCCTGTCGGATCTGGCCGACCTGGCCCGGGAGGCATCTCCCGACGAGGACACGGTGCTCGTGCTGATCGAGCAGGAGGACGGCTGGTTCGGTGTCGTCCGCGTGGACGGCGAGGAGGATCCTCGGGTCTACGTCTCCGACGCAGCCGCCGCCGCCCGCAGCAGCTACGGGGAGATCCTGCTCACCGACGAACTGCTCGGCCGGGAACCCGGCGACGACGGCACCGACCTGGACGCCCTCGACCTCGACGGCACGGAGGACGGTGAACCGGACGACGAGGACGACGGCACGGACGACGGCGCCGCGTCCGCCGGCGGCGCCGACGCCGTGCCGCACGGGCCGGTCGGTGACGCGCAGGTCCTGGAGGACCTGGGCGTGAGCGAGAAGGAGTTGCGTTCGATGACCGAGGACGCCGTCACCGAGATCGCCGACGCCCTGGGCGCCTCGGAGGTCCTGGAGACCGTCCGCTGACCGTGCCGGCCACCACCACCCCGTCCGGACCGCCGGACCCGGTACGCGACCCCTGGCGGGCGGCGATGCGGCTCGCCCTGGACGAGGCCTCACGGGCCGTCCGGGGCGGGGACGTCCCCGTCGGCGCCGTCGTGCTGGCCCCGGACGGCACCACCGTGCTGGCCGCCGCCCACAACGAGCGCGAGGCCGTCGGCGACCCCACGGCCCACGCGGAGGTCCTCGCCGTCCGGCGGGCCGCCGCGACGCTCGGGGAGTGGCGGCTGGCCGGCTGCACCCTGGTGGTGACGCTGGAGCCGTGCACGATGTGCGCGGGCGCCCTCCAGCAGTCACGGGTGGACCGGGTGGTCTACGGCGCCCGGGACGAGAAGGCGGGCGCGGTCGGCTCGCTGTGGGACCTCGTCCGCGACCGGCGGCTCAACCACCGCCCCGAAGTGATCGAGGGCGTGCTCGCCGAGGAGTGCGCCCGGCTGCTCACGGAGTTCTTCCGGAACCGCTGAATACCGATTTCAAACCACGCACCACCTTGCTGTAAGGTCTCCCTCGGTAGCGTGTCCGAGCGGCCGAAGGAGCTCGCCTCGAAAGCGAGTGTGGCGCAAGTCACCGAGGGTTCAAATCCCTCCGCTACCGCCGGTGAAGGGCCCCGTCGTCAGACGGGGCCCTTCGTGCGATCATGGGGCCGCTCGATGCTCGTGTGACACCAGTGACAGGGGGGCCGCGGTGGCGGTGAACGCGAAGAAGATCGCCGTCTACGTCCTTGTGGTCTTCGTGCTGTACCTGATCATCACGGACCCGGAGACCGCGGCCGACTACGTCCAGATAGGGTTCGAGGGCATATCGGAGGCCGCGAAGGCCATCGGCGACTTCATGACCTGGCTGGCCAACGGAGGAAAGTGATGATCCGCCACCTGGTGCTCTTCCGGCTGAACGAGGGCGTCGAGCGCGACGACCCGAGGGTCGTGGAGGGCGTGGAGGCCTTCCGTACGCTGGACGGCAAGATCCCGGAGATCCGCTTCTGGGAGTGCGCCTGGAACATCAGCGACCGCCCCATCGCCTACGACTTCGCCATCAACTCGGCGTTCGAGGACGCGGAGGCGCTGCGCCGGTACGTGGAGCACCCGGAGCACCAGGCGGGTGTCGGACTGTGGCGCGAGTTCGCCACGTGGGTGATCGCCGACTACGAATTCTGACACTCCGTCTCCCGGAGCCCCCCGCCATGACGGCGGGGGGTTTTGTTGTGCCATACGTCCATGTTTGGCACTCAACACGGAATATGCGGTACTTGCGCACACTGAGTCAGTCTTGTGATGCTATGACCGCTTTTGAGGGATGAGTTGACGGACGATGTGAGCGATGAAGAGGTGGCGTTGACCGTGCCGGCCAGTACTGCGCCGCCCCAGGACGAGGTGTCCCCCGACGCGGTCCAGGCCCCGGCCCCCGCCCAGCCCTCCCTCGCTCCGCCCTCCCCCGCCTCACCCTCCTCCGGCTCGGCTTCCCCCGACCCGGCTTCCCCCGACCCGGCCCCGACCGCCGACGACCTGCCGGTGAGCCCCGCCAAGCGGCGCGGCGCCGACACCCGGGCCCTGACGCAACTGCTCTTCGGCCAGCTCAAGGAGCTGGAGCCGGGCACGCCGGAGCACGCCCGCGTGCGCGCCGCGCTCATCGAGGCCAACCTGCCGCTGGTGCGCTACGCCGCCGCCCGCTTCCGCTCCCGCAACGAGCCGATGGAGGACGTCGTCCAGGTCGGCACCATCGGGCTGATCAACGCCATCGACCGCTTCGACCCGGACCGGGGCGTGCAGTTCCCGACGTTCGCGATGCCGACGGTGGTCGGCGAGATCAAGCGGTACTTCCGGGACAACGTCCGCACCGTCCACGTACCGCGCCGGCTGCACGAGCTGTGGGTGCAGGTCAACAGCGCGACCGAGGACCTGACGACCGCCTTCGGGCGCTCCCCGTCGACCACCGAGATCGCCCAGCGGCTGCGCATCACCGAGGAGGAGGTGCTGTCCTGCATCGAGGCCGGACGGTCGTACCACGCCACCTCGCTGGAGGCCGCGCAGGAGGGTGACGGGATGCCGGGACTGCTGGACCGGCTGGGGTACGAGGATCCCGCCCTGGACGGCGTCGAGCACCGCGACCTCGTCCGGCACCTGCTCGTCCAGCTCCCCGAGCGGGAGCAGCGCATCCTGCTGCTGCGTTACTACAGCAATCTCACCCAGTCGCAGATCAGTGCGGAACTCGGTGTCTCGCAGATGCACGTGTCCCGGCTACTGGCGCGTAGCTTCCAGCGGCTGCGGTCCGCAAACAGGATCGAGGCGTAACCGGAAAGAGCGAATCGCCCCACAGCGCTTTTCTGTGCGCTTCTGGTCCGAAAGCCCGTCAGACCCCTTGTTTCCAGGGCCGATTCGCATCTCAGATGTCGACATGTCACTACAGCGCGTTGCCGACATGTGACATTCTGCGGAAAGCGCGTTTGCCGGAGCCTCGGCGCCGGTATTCCAGGTGATGGCTGCGTTCCTCGATCGGGGAGCGTCCGCCGCGACCGTCCCGCGACCCAAAGGGGGTGGCATGTCCGCAGAACAGGGCAGCTCGAAGGTGCTCACGCTCGCGGAGAGCGAGACAGCTCCCCATGCTCTCGACGCACTCGGCCCCATCGACGAGGGCCCGGCCCTCCCGACCACGCCCGCTCCGGAACTCCCGGACACGGCGGCCCTCGACACCCGCACCCTGTCCCGCTCCCTGTTCCTGCGGCTCGCCGTACTGGACGAGGACAGCCCGGAGCGCGCCTACGTCCGGGACACCCTGATCGAGCTCAACCTGCCGCTGGTGCGGTACGCGGCGGCGCGGTTCCGCTCGCGCAACGAGCCGATGGAGGACATCGTCCAGGTCGGCACCATCGGGCTGATCAAGGCGATCGACCGCTTCGACTGCGAACGGGGCGTGGAGTTCCCGACGTTCGCGATGCCGACGGTGGTCGGCGAGATCAAGCGGTTCTTCCGCGACACGTCGTGGTCGGTGCGGGTGCCGCGCCGGCTGCAGGAGCTGCGCCTGGCGCTGACGAAGGCCGGCGACGAGCTCTCCCAGAAGCTGGACCGCTCCCCGACGGTCGCCGAACTCGCCGCCGTGCTGGGCGTCTCGGAGGAGGACGTCGTCGACGGGCTCGCGGTCGGCAACGCGTACACGGCGTCCTCGCTGGACTCCCCCGCCCCCGAGGACGACGGCGGCGAGGGCTCGCTCGCGGACCGCCTCGGCTACGAGGACACGGCGCTGGAGGGCGTGGAGTACCGCGAGTCGCTCAAGCCGCTGCTGGCCAAGCTGCCGCCCCGGGAGCGGCGGATCATCATGCTGCGCTTCTTCGCCAACATGACCCAGTCGCAGATCGGCGAGGAGGTCGGCATCTCCCAGATGCACGTCTCGCGCCTGCTCACCCGGACGCTGGCCCAGCTGCGGGAGGGCCTGATCTCGGACTGAGGCACGACAGAAGGCGGAGCGCCCGAGGGACGCTCCGCGCGTGACATCGGTTTCGTGGCCGCCGGGGCGCCTTGTGAGGGCGCAACGGCGGCCGCCGCGTTGTCGGCTACTTCAGTGCGAGCCAAGCCACCGCCGCGACGACCGCCACGGCGACGACGATGCCGACGATCAGGCCGATCCGCGGGCCGCCGCCGGTGGTCGCGGCGGCCTGCCGGCCCTGGGGTTCCTCGTCGACGAACGCGCGGAACATCTGGGTGCTGCCGGCGGGGTCGTGGTTGCCCTGCGGGCCCTGGGTGTTAGCCATGCCCCGAGACCCTAGCGAATGCCCGGTGAGGCGCCCAAGTGGGGGCGCCGGCAAGGGCCGACGGGCGGCGCCGGCACGGGGTGACGGGCAGCGCCGACAGGGGCTGACGGGTGGCGCCGACAAGGGCCGACGGGCGGCACCGACGGTGCGGACATGCCCGGGCCTGCGGGTTTACTTTCGCGATTACTTGCCTTTGCCAAGTTTTTGAGTCAGGAGGCCCGTTTTTATTTGCCTTCAGCAACCATCGATTCCTATCGTTGCCCTAAGCAATCAAAACGGGAGGTGTCATGGCCGAGCAGGCGCAGTACGAGGAGCTGGTTCGACAGTTCAGCGCCTTCGGCGCCGTCAAGCGGGAAATGAACCGGATCATGCCGGCCGACTGCCACAGCGGCTCCGCCGCCGTGCTGACACTGCTCGGCCGCCACGACGACATGCGCATGAGCAGGCTCGCCGAGCTGCTGTCCGTGGACATGTCGGTCACCAGCCGCCACGTCGCCCACCTGGCCGAACGCGGCTGGATCGAACGCTCCCCCGACCCCGCCGACAAACGGTCCCGCATCCTGCACCTCACCCCCGCCGGCCGGACCCAGCTCGACGAGCTGTTCCGGCGGTCCACCCAGCTTCTCGCCGAGCGCCTGGACGACTGGTCCGACGACGAGGTCCGCCGGCTCACCCAGCTGATGACCCGGCTCAGAGACAGCTTCGGCGACTGCCGAGCGGTGCCCCGCCCGGCATCTCCCGCTCCCGAACAGACCACCCGTACACCCGCAAGCACGTAAGAGAAGGAAGTCCATGGCAACGACCACACCGAACGGTGTGCGGGCTCATGCCAAGCACGGGGGAGGCTCCTCCGCAGACGCTCCGATGACGCATCGGCAGATCATGGAGGCGCTGTCCGGGCTGCTGCTCGGCATGTTCTGCGCCATCCTGTCGTCGACCATCGTCACCAACGCCCTGCCCGAGATCGTCTCCGACCTCGGCGGCGGCCAGAGCGCCTACACCTGGGTCGTCACCGCCTCGCTGCTGACGATGACCGCCTCCACCCCCCTGTGGGGCAAGCTCGCCGACCTCACCAGCAAGAAGATCCTGGTCCAGGCGGCCCTGGTCGTCTTCGTCATCGGCTCCGTCGTGGCCGGTCTGGCGCAGAACCCGGCGATGCTGATCACCGCGCGCGCCATCCAGGGCCTGGGCGCCGGCGGTCTGTCCGCCCTGGCTCAGATCATCATGGCCGCGATGATCTCCCCGCGCGAGCGCGGACGTTACTCCGGCTACCTGGGCGCGACCTTCGCCGTCGCGACCGTCGGCGGCCCGCTGCTCGGCGGCGTGATCACCGACACCAGCTGGCTCGGCTGGCGCTGGTGCCTCTACGTCGGCGTGCCCTTCGCGGTCATCGCGCTGATCGTGCTGCAGAAGACGCTGAACCTCCCCGTGGTCAAGCGGAAGGTCAAGGTCGACTGGGCCGGCGCCTTCTTCGTCACCGCGGCCGTCTGCCTGCTGCTCGTCTGGGTCACCTTCGCCGACGACAAGTACGACTGGATGTCCTGGCAGACCGGCGTCATGGTCGGCGGCGCGATCGTCCTGACGCTGATCTTCCTGCTCGTCGAGTCGAAGGCCGACGAGCCGATCATCCCGCTGCGCCTGTTCAGGAACCGCACCATCACCCTGGCCTCGCTGGCCTCGCTGTTCGTCGGTATCGCGATGTTCGCGGGCACCGTCTACTTCAGCCAGTACTTCCAGCTGGCCCGGGACAAGTCCCCGACGATGTCGGGCGTCATGACCATCCCGATGATCGGCGGCCTGTTCATATCGTCGACGGTCTCCGGCATCATCATCACCAAGACCGGCAGGTGGAAGAGCTGGCTGCTGGCCGGCGGCGTGCTGCTGACGGCGGGCCTGGGCCTGCTGGGCACCATGCGCTACGACACCCCGTACTGGCACATCGGCGTCTTCATGGCGCTCATGGGCCTCGGCGTCGGCATGATGATGCAGAACCTGGTCCTGTGCACGCAGAACCAGGTGGCCCCGAGCGACCTGGGCGCGGCCTCCTCCGTCGTGACCTTCTTCCGGTCCCTCGGCGGCGCGGTGGGCGTCTCCGTGCTCGGCTCGGTCATGTCCAGCCGGATCAGCGGCTACGCCCAGGACACCATCGGGCAGCTCAGCCCGCAGGAGCAGGCCGCCGCCGCCAAGACCTCCGGCAGCGGCACGATCCCCGACATGGACCTGCTGCCCCCGTCCATCCGCACCTGGCTGGAGAGCGCCTACGGGCACGGCATCGCCGACATCTTCCTGTACGTCGCACCGATCGCCCTGCTCGCCTTCCTGGTGACGCTGTTCATCAAGGAGGTCCCGCTGCGGACCTCCGGCGCGCTGGCCCAGGCCGCGGAGGCCTCGGCCGGGACCGCCCCGCCGGTGGCACCGGCTCCCGCCGAGGCCGCCCGCGCCGCCGACGAGCCGGTCCCGGCCGACGCGACGGCGATCGCCCAGGCCCCCTCGGCCGCCGGGACCGCGGCCACGCAGCGCCTCGCCGCCGTCGCCACGGCGGCCGGCCCCGGTGAGCCGGAGGCACCCGTCTCCGGTGGCGTCCCGGTACGCGGTGTCGTGCGCGGCGCCGACAGCGCGCCCGTGCCGCAGGCCGCCGTCACGCTGATCTCGCTGGGCGGACGTCAGCTCGGCCGGTCGGTGGCGCAGGCCGACGGCGCGTACGCGGTGGACGCGCCCGGCGCCGGATCGTACGTCCTGATCGCCGCCGCCGACGGCCACCAGCCGCAGGCGTCCACGATCGTCGTGAACGGCGAACCCCTCGCCTACGACATCCTGCTCAGCGGCACCAGCGGGCTGACCGGACTGGTCCGCACGGCGGACGGCGGGCTGCCGGTGAAGGACGCGATGGTGATCGTCACCGATGTGCGCGGCGATCTGCTGGCCACCGGGAGCACCGGTGAGCAGGGCGAGTTCTCGTTCGCCGAGCTGGTGCCGGGCGCGGTGACCGTGGCGGTGAACGCCGCCGGGTACCGGCCGCGCGCCCTGCCCGTCGAGGTGGGCGGCACCGGGGTCACCCGGGTCGAGGTCGACCTGGAGACCGGCGCCCAGGTGCGGGGCGTGGTCCGCGCCCCGCACGGGCCGCTGGCCGACGCCCGGGTCACCCTGGTCGACGCGGCCGGCAACGTGGCCGGCACGGCGACGACCGGTGCGGACGGCGCGTACGCCTTCGCCGATCTGGACGGCGGCGAGTACACCGTCATCGCCACGGGCTACCCGCCGGTGGCGACGGCGCTGACCGTCTCCGGCACCGGTGTCGACGACCACGACATCGAGCTCGCCCACCCGGGCGAGTAGTCAGACCCCGGCCCGTGGCGGGCGGGCGCGTCCTGTAGCGGAGACGCGCCCCCGCCGCGGGCCGGTCCGTCCACGACCATTTTGTACGCGTATACGCATGTGCAGGGAGAAAACGGGATGTCACTGACCGCGAGGATCCGCACCCGGGACGGATGGGCCGTGTCGCACGCGGTCGTCACGGTGACCGACGGGACCGGTACGCAGGTGCTGCGCGCCGGGGCCGACGCCGAGGGCGCCGTGCGGGACACCACCGCGCTGGCGCCGGGGGCGTACACCGTCGTCGTCACCGCGGTCGGGTACGCGCCCGCCGCCGCGAGCGCCATCGTCACCGCGAGCGGGCGGGCCGAGGTCGGGACGGTGACGCTGGCCCGGCAGGGCGGCACCGAGCTGCCGCCGCCGGGGCCGTGGACCGTGGACCCGGCGCATTCGAGCGTGGCGGCCGTCGCCCAGCACCTGGGCATCTCCAGTGTGCGGGGCCGGTTCACCGAGTTCGCGGCCCTGGTGGAGGTCGCGCCGGACGACGTCGCCGAGTCCCGCGTGGAGGCGGTGATCCGGGCGGCGTCCATCGACACCGGCAACGGGATGCGCGACACCCATCTGCGGTCCGCGGACTTCCTGGACGTCGAGCGGTACCCCGAGATCACGTACCGGTCCACCGGTCTGACCGGGGCGGGTTCCGACCGCTGGACGGTCCACGGCGAGCTGGCCATGCGGGGTGTCGTCCGGCCCGTCGACCTGGACCTGGCCTACCTCGGCACCGGGGCGGACCCCTGGGGCGGCACCCGGGCGGCCTTCCGCGCCACGGCCGAACTGCGGCGCGAGGACTTCGCGATGAACTACAACCAGGTCGTCCAGGCCGGCATCGCGGCCATCGGCACGACCCTCCGGGTGGAGCTGGACGTCCAGGCGGTGCAGGGGGAGTCGCTTCCGGCCACGTGAGGCCCCGTCAGGACCCGTCAGGACCCGTCAGGGGGTGTGGTTGGGGTCGACGATGCGGCGGGCGAGGTCGCGCAGTTTGATGTTCTCCCGCTGCGAGGCGCGGACCAGGCTGTCGAAGGCGCCGGCCGCGTCGATGTCCAGGCGCTCCATGAGGATGCCGGTGGCCTGGCCGATCAGGTCCCGGGTGCGCATGGCCTCAGTGAGCTGCTCGCGCACGGTGGCGGAGTCGAGGGCTATACCGACGTGCGCGGTGAACAGCCGGCCGACCCGCAGCGCGGTCTCGTCGAAGGCGCGCGGCTTGCGGGCGTAGGCGGTGAGCACGGTCAGCCGGCGGCGGTCGGCCCGCAGCCGCAGCGACAGCACGGACCGCAGGCCGAGTCCGGACAGCGCCTCGTCGCCCTCGTCGTTCTCGCTGTCCTCGACCTCGGCCACGGGGGCGGTCCACAGGCGGTGCCAGTACGGCCGCTGCCCGTCCCCGGGGTCGTCGCCCTCCTCGGCGGCGCGTACGACGTCGTCGGTCCAGGCGAGCGTGGAACGCCGGTTGTCCCGCTCGATGACGGAGATGCCCGCGTGGTCGGCGCCGGGCACGAGGTCGACCGCGAGACGGACGGCGGTGTCCAGGGTGGTGTCCGGGGCGGACGTCTCGTGCAGTCGCTGTGCCGCCGCAGTGAGCGCTTCCGCCAGCTCCAACCCAGCTGGGAAACGGGGCAAATCAGAAAACCGGGACGCAGCCACCACGAACCTCTTCGGCATGCACGGCACCACGGCCGTGCGCAGGAGAGCTCCGCAGCACATTCCCGACTGCGAGCACAGGACGCACAGAACTCTATCTGTTCGGTTGCGATGAGGTGACGCCCGGACCTGGGGTATGGACGTCCGGGCCGATCGCCCATCCGGTCCGCTTCCACCGGTGCGCTCCGGCGTGGTGAAATGGGCGGACGGGTCAGGAAGTGGCCTTACCGGAATCCCGGACGACGCATGTCTGCCAGGTGAGCACCGTGACCTTCCTGCCGAACCCCTCCGAACCGCGTGACGTGACCGAGCACGCGCTGTTCCGCTTCCCCCCGGAGATCGACTTCTCCAACGCCGGGGGACTCCTCGACGCCATCATGGCCAGGGCCCGTCCCGGCGACGGCCGGTGTGCCCGGGTCCTGGTCCTCGACCTCATCGCGACCGGCTTCATGGACTCCCAGGGCGTCCGCCTCATCAACGACGTACGACGGCTGCTGCGCCCCGGCACCCTCGTGTACGTGGTGGCCCGCCCGGACAGTGTGGCCGCCCGCGTACTCGAACTGACGGGCCTGCGCCGCGACGTCCCCGTGTACGACAACCTCCCCGAGGCACTGGCGGCCTAGTCTGACGCCATGGCACCGAACATCGCGACGAACACCCGTGTCTCCCTCGACGAGCTGCTGGACTTCGTACGGCCCCGGCACCGGGCGATCCTGCTGACCCGGCGGGCCGACGGCGGTCCCCAGGGCTCGCCGCTGACCTGCGGGGTCGACGACTCGGGCCGGATCGTGGTCTCCACGTACCCCGAGCGCGCCAAGACCCGCAACGCCAAGCGGGACAGCCGGGTGAGCCTGGTCGTCCTCAGCGACGAGTGGAACGGGCCGTGGGTCCAGATCGACGGCACCGCCGAGGTGGTGGACTCGCCCGAGTCCGTGGAGCCGCTGGTGGAGTACTACCGGAACATCGCCGGCGAGCACCCGGACTGGGACGAGTACCGCGCCGCCATGGTCAAGCAGGGCAAGTCGATCATCCGGATCACCCCGGAGCGCTGGGGCCCGGTGGCGACCGGGGGTTTCCCGGCGCGGCTGGCCGAGGGGGAGCAGGGGACGTAGGTGAGGGCGGGGACATGGGATGTCACCGCCCTCGTCCCTCATCGAGAGGCCGTCAGTCGTCGGTCGTCTTCTGCGTGAGGTCGTAGAAGGTGGCCGAGCCGGCCGTCACCTCCTTGAAGTTCTCCTGCACCCAGGTGGAGATCTGCGAGGAGCTGCCGGAGTCGCCGCCCATTCCGCCACCCATGCCGCCGCCGGCGACGAAGTAGTGGATCTTCCCGTCCGCCACGTACTTCTTGAACCGGTCGAGCGTCGGGGACGGGTCGGTGCCGTTGAAGCCGCCGATCGCCATCACGGGTTCACCGGTGGAGAGCTGGTAGCTCGCGGCGTTCTGGGCGCCGATGGCCGCGGCGACCCAGGTGTAGTCGCCGGCGTCGGCCTCCAGCAGCGCCTTCGCCTCGGAGTCGACGTCCGCGCCGCCGAGCAGGCCGCCCATTCCGCCGCCGCCACCCATGCGGCCCTCGGCGCCGTTGCCGGTGCCGCTCTGCGGGGCGCCCTGGCCGTTCTGGCCGTTCTGGCCCATGGGTCCGCCGCCGGGAAAGCCGCCGGTGCCGTTGCCGCCCGTGCCGGGCGGGGTCTGGCCCTGGCCCTGGCCGCCCTGCTGGTTCTGCCCACCGGGTCCGCCCCCGCCGGGGAAGCCGCCACCCCCGCCACCGCCTCCGCCGGGACCGCCGCCCATGCTCGCCCCGGCCGGACCGGCGGTGACGATCGAACCGGTGTGTCCCTCCTGCACGGTGCTCAGCGTGTACGCCGTCGGGCCGGCCAGCGCGGCCACCAGGCCCAGCCCCGCCGCCGCGAGCGCCACCTGCCGCCCCACCTTGCCCGCGAAGACCAGCCCGAGGGCCGCGACCAGCCCGCCGACCAGGACCAGCCACTTCAGCCACGGCAGATAGTCGGGCGTGCGGTTGAGCAGCACGTACCCCCAGGCCGCCGTGGCCGTGACGGCCGCCGCCAGGGCGAGCGACGCCCACAGCGCCCGCCGCTTCTCCCACAGGGCCGCCGCGCCCATGCCGACCACGGCCGCGAGGTACGGAGCGAGGGCCACCGTGTAGTACTGGTGGAAGATGCCGGCCATGTAGCTGAAGACCACCATCGTCATCAGCAGCGAGCCGCCCCACACCAGGAACGAGGCGCGGGCGAGGTCGGTCCGTACGGCCTTCCGGGTGAGGACCAGGCCGGCGACGAGCAGGATCAGCGCGGCGGGCAGCAGCCAGGAGATCTGGCCGCCGATCTCGGAGTTGAACATCCGGTCCCAGCCGGTCTCGCCCCACTGTCCGCCGCCGCCCGCGCCGCCACCGCCGCCGCCGACGCTGCCGGTCTCCTCGCCGTTGAGCCGGCCGAGACCGTTGTAGCCGAAGGTCAGCTCCAGGAAGCTGTTGTTCTGCGAGCCGCCCACATACGGCCGCGACGACGCCGGCCACAGCTCGACGACCGCCACCCACCAGCCGCCGGAGACGACCAGCGCGAGGGCCGACAGGGCCAGTTGCCCCAGCCGCTTCTTCAGCCGCACGGGCGCGCAGACGCCGTAGACCAGCGCGAGGGCCGGGAGGATCAGGAAGGCCTGGAGGGTCTTGGCGAGGAACGCGAAGCCGATCGCGGCCCCGGCCCACACCAGCCACTTCGTACGGCCGTCCTCCAGGGCGCGGACGACGAGGTAGCAGGCGACGGACATCAGCAGCGCCAGCATCGCGTCCGGGTTGTTGAACCGGAACATCAGCGCCGCGACCGGGGTGAGCGCGAGGACCGCGCCCGCGATCAGACCGGCCGCCGGGCCGAAGCGGCGGCGTACGGCCGCGTACACGACGGCGACCGTGCCGACGCCCATGAGCACCTCGGGAACGAGGATCGCCCAGGAGTTCAGGCCGAAGACCCGCACCGAGAGCTCCATCGGCCACAGCGAGGCCGGGGGCTTGTCCACGGTGATGGCGTTCGCCGCGTCCAGCGAGCCGAAGAAGAACGCCTTCCAGGACTCGCTGCCCGCCTGCACGGCCGCCGAGTAGAAGGAGTTGGCGTACCCGGAGGCGCTCAGGTCGTAGAGGTAGAGCAGCCCGGTCACCAGCAGCAGGCCGAGGAAGGCGGGACGCACCCAGCGGGGGTCCTCGGGCCGGCCGCGCCACGCTCTGCGGGCGAGGGGCCCGCGGGGTTCGCCCGGCCCGGGGGCGGCGTGGCGGGCCGCCCCCGGGGGCGGGGGCGGGGGTCCCCAGGCGGCGGGGTCCGCCGGGGGACTCGTCTGGTCGTGCTGCGTGGTCATCGGAAGTCCCTCGGGTCGAGGTCGGAAGGGCGGGAAGGGCGGGACGGACGGGTGGGGAGCGGCGAGCGGACCGGCTGGAGCGGCAGGGTCGCGTCCTGCCAGGCGGGCTCGGCGGGGGCGTCCTGCCAGGCGGGCTCGGCGGGGGTCTCGTGGGACCGGCCGCGGTCCGGGAACACCCACGCCCGGAAGAGCAGGAACCGCAGCACGGTCGCCGCGAGGTTGGCCGCGACGAGGACCGCCAGCTCGGTGGAGTGGGCGGGGTCGCTGGTCGCGGTGTTGAGCGCGGCGAGCGAGCCGCTGGTCAGGACGAGACCGATGCCGAAGACGACGAGCCCCTGCGCCTGGTGCCGTACGGCCCCGCCGCGTCCCCGCACGCCGAAGGTGAGCCGCCGGTTGGCGGCGGTGTTGGCGACCGCCGAGACCAGCAGGGCGAGCCCGTTGGCGACCTGGGAGCCGGTGAAGGTCCGGAAGCCGCTGTAGAGCAGCAGGTAGAAGAGGGTGGACAGGACGCCGACGACACAGAAGCCGACGAGCTGGCGGGCCAGTCCCTGCGGTACGTCCTGGATGGTGCGGTCGCGCGGGTCGTCGCCGAAGGGGCGGGCGAGCCGGTCCAGCGGCAGCGAGCCGGTGGCCAGGGCCCTGCCGACCCGCCAGACGCCCTTGAGGTCGTCGGTCGCCGTCTTCACGATGTGCACGGTGGAGTCGGGGTCGTCGACCCAGTCGACCGGCACCTCGTGGATGCGCAGCCCCGCTCGTTCGGAGAGGACCAGCAGCTCGGTGTCGAAGAACCAGCCGCTGTCCTCCACCAGCGGCAGCAGCACCTGCGCCACGTCACGGCGGATCGCCTTGAACCCGCACTGCGCGTCGGAGAAGCGGGCCTGGAGCGAGCCGCGCAGGATCAGGTTGTACGAACGGCTGATGAACTCCCGCTTGGCGCCCCGCACGACGCGGGAGCTGCGGCTCAGCCGGGAACCGATGGCGAGGTCGGAGTGGCCGGAGATCAGCGGGGCGACCAGCGGCAGCAGCGCGTTGAGGTCGGTGGACAGGTCCACGTCCATGTAGGCGAGGACGGGGGCGTCCGAGGCGGACCAGACGGTCCGCAGCGCCCGGCCGCGCCCCTTCTGCTCCAGGCGCACCGACCGCACCTGAGGGAGCCGCTCCGCCAGCCGGCCGGCCACGTGCGGGGTGCTGTCCGTGGAGGCGTTGTCGGCGATCGTGATGCGGAAGGCGTAGGGGAAGGTGCGGGTCAGGTGCTCGTGCAGTCTGCGGACGCACGGCTTGAGGTCCTTCTCCTCGTTGTAGACGGGGATCACTACGTCCAGGACCGGCGTACCCGCTCCGGCGGCCGGGAGGTGCTCCCGCGCCGGCAGGGTGCCGGGAGAAGAATCGGTTCGCATGGAACCGACTCTGCTCAAACGCCCTGTCGTGCCCGTGTGGTGACGCTGTGCCGTGGCTGTGAGTACGGCTCGGACGCCGACTGCGCTTCGACGGCGGGGAGATGGAGCGTGAACGCGGTGTGTCCCGGCACGCTGTCGACGGTCACGGCACCGCCGTGCGCGGTCGCCACGGCCTGCACGATGGCCAGGCCCAGACCGGTCGAACCGGTGGCACGGGTGCGCGCCGAGTCGCCGCGCGCGAACCGCTCGAAGATGCGCGGGAGCAGCGCGGGCGGAATGCCCGGCCCGTCGTCGACCACGTCCACGCAGAGCCAGGGGCCGTTGCGGCGCACCCGCGCGGTGACGGTGGTGCCCGGCGGGGTGTGGTTGCGGGCGTTGCCCAGCAGGTTGACGAGCACCTGCTGGAGCCGGGCGGCGTCGGCGCACACCGGCGCGGGCTCGTCGGGCAGTTCGAGCCGCCACACGTGTTCCTGGCCGGCGGCCCGGGCGTCGCTGACGGTGTCCACGACGAGCGGTACGAGGTCGGTCTCCTCGAACTGGAGGGGCCGGCCCGCGTCCAGGCGGGCGAGCAGCAGCAGGTCCTCGACGAGCAGGGTCATCCGGCCCGCCTCGGACTCGATCCGTCCGAGCGCGTGCCGGGTGTCGGGGCCGACCTGCTCCCGGCCGCGCCGGGTGAGTTCGGCGTACCCCCGGATGGAGGCCAGGGGCGTACGCAGCTCGTGGCTGGCGTCCGCGACGAACTGCCGTACCCGGGTCTCGCTCTCCTGGCGGGCGTGCAGCGCTCCGTGGACGTGGTCGAGCATCCGGTTCAGCGCGGCACCGACCCGGCCGACCTCGCTGTGCGGATCGCACTCGGACTCGGGGACGCGCTCCTCGAGGTTCACCTCGCCGGTGTGGAGGGGGAGTTCGGAGACCCGGGTGGCGGTGGCGGCGACCTTGCGGAGGGGACGGGTGGCGACGCCGACCAGTACGTACCCGGCGATCCCGGCGGCGACCAGTCCGGCGCCGGTGACGCTGACCTCGACCAGGATGAGGGTGTCGATCGTGTCGTTGGTGTCGTCGGTCGGCAGCGCTACGTAGAACTCGCCTTTCCGGCCGATCTCGTACTGCACCCGGTACTCGCCCAGGCCCGGTATGTACACGGTGTGCTGGTGGTCGTCGCGCGGGGCGGTGGCGACGGCCGCGAGCTGGGCCGCGGTGAGCTGCGTCGCCTCGGACGTCGGGACGCCGTCCTGCGTCTTGCGCTTGCTGACGATCCCGTCGGTTACCCGGCCTTCCTCGATGGTGACGCCGATGGTGCCGATGCGCTGCGGGCCCATGGTGACGAAGTCGAGAGGGTTCTCGCCCCTCAGGAGCTGAGGCGGCGGTCCGTCCTTCTCGGGACCGCCCACCGCGCGATCGGCGACCTCACTCACCTGATCGTCGAGCTGCTCGTAAAGATGTGACCGCAGCGCCAGCGTGGTCACCGTACCGATCACCGCGCACACCACCGCGATCAGCACCACGGACGCGACGACGAGCCGCGTCCGCAGTGTGCGCGGGGTGCGCGCCCGCCGCTGCGGACGCGGCCGTCGCCGTCCGCTCACGAGACCGCGGGCTTGATCATGTAGCCGGCACCGCGCCGGGTGTGGATCATCGGCTCCCGGCCCGCGTCGATCTTCCTGCGCAGGTACGAGATGTACAGCTCGACGACGTTCGCCTGCCCGCCGAAGTCGTACGACCAGACCCGGTCGAGGATCTGGGCCTTGCTGAGCACGCGCCGCGGATTGCGCATGAGGAAGCGCAGCAGCTCGAACTCGGTGGCGGTGAGGTGGATGTTGTCGCCGCCGCGGGTGACCTCGTGACTGTCCTCGTCGAGGGTGAGGTCGCCGACGACGAGCATCGACTCGGAGCGGCGGTCGGCCGCGCCGGAGCGGCGGATCAGTCCGCGCAGCCGGGCGACGACCTCCTCCAGGCTGAACGGCTTGGTGACGTAGTCGTCACCGCCGGCGGTCAGTCCGGCGATACGGTCCTCGACGGCGTCCTTGGCGGTGAGGAACAGTACGGGCACGTCCGGCAGCTCGCGGCGCAGCCGGCCGAGGATGGCCAGGCCGTCCATGTCCGGCAGCATCATGTCCAGGACGACGGCGTCGGGCCGGAACTCGCGTGCGGTGCGGAGGGCCCCCTGGCCGTCCCCCGCGCTGCGGATCTGCCAGCCTTCGTACCGCAGGGCCATGGACAGCAGCTCGGTGATCGACTGCTCGTCGTCCACCACAAGCACGCGGACGGGGCTCCCGTCCGGCCTCAGCAGTTCGGTGCGCCCCTGGGGCGAGATCGTGGTCATGGCGTACACGATGTCCGGGGCCTCTGAGAACACCCTTTCGGGAACCTGTGTTTTACCTGAGAAACTCACAAGCTGTTCCCAGCCCGGGCGGGGCGGCCCCGCTCAGCCGGGCAGGCCGAAGAGCCGGGCCGCGTTGTCGTGGCACACCGCCCGCAGCCAGGCGTCCCCGAGGTCCAGCCGCTCCAGCGCGTGGAGCTGGTGGAGGTAGGGGTACGGGATGTTGGGGAAGTCCGAGCCGAGCAGGATCCGGTCGCCGAGGGCGGCCAGCCGGGGCAGGGCCCGCCGGGGGAACGGCGCCAGGCGCTCGCTGAAGTCGGTGAACGCCATCGTGGTGTCCAGCCGCACCTCCCCGTACCGCTCGGCGAGGTCCAGGAAGTCCTCGTACTCGGGCATCCCCAGGTGCGCCACGATCAGCCGCAGCCGGGGGTGCCGGGCCAGGACCCGGGCGATCGGCTCGGGCCCGGTGTGCTTGCCGGGCGCCGGCCCGGACCCGCAGTGGATCACCACCGGCACGCCCGCCTCGGCGAGCAGCCCCCAGGCGCCGTCGAGCATCTCGTCGGCCGGGTCGTACGCGCCCACCTGCACATGTGCCTTGAAGACCCGCGCGCCGGCGTCGACGGCGTCCCGGACGTGGTCCACGACTCCGGGTTCGGGGAAAAGGGTGGAGGTGTGCAGGCAGTCGGGGGTGCGGGCGGCGAAGTCGGCCGCCCAGCCGTTCAGCCAGCGCGCCATGCCCGGCTTGTGCGGGTAGAGCATGGCGGTGAAGGCCCGCACGCCGAACTCCCGCAGCAGCGCGGCCCGTGCGGCCTCCTCCTCCCGGTAGGTGATCGGCCACTCGACGCCGCCGGTCAGCGGCCCGAGCGCGTCGAAGTAGGCCCACACCTTGCGCAGCACCCGCTCCGGCATGAAGTGCGTGTGCACGTCGACGAGCCCGGGCAGCCCGAGCCCCTTCCAGAAGCGCCGTACGTCGTCGGCTTCGGTACGGGTGTCGGGGTGGGCGCTCATGCCGCCCACGATCACCCGCGACCGCGGTCGGGGTCCAGAGGCATGCTGTCGGCGCGTCCCGCCGCCGTTCGGTGAGGGGGGTGCTTCTCCGGTGTGACGCCGCTTATGCGGTGCTTGGCGGGGAGGGGGGTCCCGTCCTGGTGCCGAGGCGGGTGCCCGGCGGCCGTCCGGCGGATTCGCCAACAGAGTCCAGGGGGTGTCGGCTCCCGGATCAGAACAGCCCGTCCTGCGCCGCCGCCCGGTCCCTGACCGCTCTGACCGGCACCGCGAACTCACGTCCCCGGGCCGGGAACAGATCCCACCCGGTCAGCAGCCGGGTGTCCAGCACCACGACGCCCTTCCCCGTCCCCGCCCCCGTCGCCAGGTGCAGATCGGGACCGGCGGCGGCCACCAGTTCCCCGCTCACCGCGCCCCCGGCGACCAGCTCGCTCACCTCCCCCACGGCGGCCGGCGCCCCCGACAGCCCGAACACCCCGACGTGATCGACCGGCCGGAACGGCTCACGGGCGAGCGACTCCGGCCATCCGTCCAGGGCGACCGCCCGCGCGTGCAACCCGGCGATCTCGGCCGCCCGCTCCTCCTCCCCGTCCGGGAGGACCGCCCGCACCGCCCGCTTGCCGGCGTAGGGGATCCGGTCGGGCACGCGGAGCGCGGCGCGCAGCAGCTCCTCGGTGCGCCGCGCCGCCATCAGCGGCCCGGTCCCCAGCCAGCTGAAGCAGACCGCCCCCTGCTCCAGCAGCCGCGCCGGCCCCCGCTGTACGGCGGTGATCCCGACCTTGGTCATTCCCGGCCCGAACCACGCCAGGTACACGCGGTAGGGCCGCGGATCGTCCGCGAGGGTGTCGGCGGCCACCGAGTGCGCCCGGTCCAGCCGGGCGCACTCCTCGCAGCGCGCCCCCGTGCTCCGCCCCGGAACGGCCGCCCCGAGCGGACACGCGTACCCCCGTGCCCCCACGCATGTCCGCACTCCCCCTTCCCCGACCCCGAAGGCCACCCGTTTCCCCCGGGTCAGCGCGGAGCGCCGGCCGCCCTCCCACGCCAGCACGGGACCGTCCGCCGACCACCGCAGCCCCGAGCATCTCCACGCCTGTGCCATCTCTGCCGAGACTAGGGGGCACCACTGACAACGGCCGCGGTTCAGCCGCCGGTCCGCCCCGCCCCCACGGGAGGCTGCGCGTCCGGTACGCCACCGCGCGCCGCGGGTACGACGACCGGCCCGGCCGCCGCCCGCGCCCCGCCCCGCCCCCGGCCCGCCAGCCGGCAGCCCAGGCACCCCGCGTGCCCCTGCCGGGCGCTCAGGTCCCGCACCCGCCACCCCCACTGCTCCCTCGGCCGGGGCCCCGGCTGCTTGCCCCACCCGGCGAGGTGCAGCACCCAGGTGACGACAAGGCCCGCGAGCGCGATCGACGCCCCGCCCACCAGCAGCGGTCCGGACACCGTGACGATCCCGAACCCCACGACCGCGGTACCGGCCCCGGCGATCCCGAAACCCGTCCACCCCGCGACCGTGTGCCCGTGGTCATATGGATGTGCGCTCACGTGCCTGCCCCCTCCGCCGTCGACGCCAGAATCTCTCACGTCGTAAGAGATTTACCACGAAACCCCTCACGAGCTAAGGGAAACGAGGAAACCCGGAATGCAAGCCAAGCCGCGCCAGCCCGCCACGCCGGAGCAGGCGCTGTGGGCGATGGACCAGCTCGTCGCGACCCACCTGGTGGGCCAGCACGAGATCGCCCAGCAGGTCGGTCTGAACGTCACCGACCTGACCTGCTTCGCCTTCGTCATCGAGGCCGGCGAGGACCTGCTCACGGCCGGCGAGCTGGCGGACCGCGTCCACGTCACGACGGGCGCGATGACCGGGATCCTCAACCGCCTGGAACGCGCGGGCTACATCACCCGCCGCCCCGACCCCGCGGACCGCCGCCGCGTCCGCGTGGAGGCCCTGCCGGACGCCCTGGCCCGCACGCGCGAGATCTACGACCCCTACTACGCCCGCATCAACGAGCTCTTCGCCGACTACACCCCGGAGGAGATCGCCGTGCTCCACGACTGGTTCCGTCGCGCGAACACGGTCGCGGCCGACTACCTGGAGGAGCACTGCCGCACCGACTGAGACGCCGAGGTGCCGAGCGGGGACCGGAGTGCAAACCTGGTTGAGGGGCTGCAACGCTCGGGGACAGCCGAAAGGTCGGACACATGGCGAGCAATGTCAGCGGCACACGCCACCACCAGGCCGGGTGGGAAGCAAGGAGCCCTTGGGCGACGAGTTGGACGGCGGCAGCGGCGGTCCTGATGACGTTCGGCGGCATCATGGCGATCTTCCAGGGCATCGCCGCCATCGCCGAGGACGACGTCTTCGTCGCCACCCGGAACTTCACCTACGAGTTCAGCCTGACCGGCTGGGGCTGGATCCACCTGATCCTCGGCGCCCTGGTGACCGTCGCCGGTCTCGCCCTGTTCACCGGGGCCACCTGGGCCCGCATGGTGGGCATCGCGCTGGCCGGACTCAGCATGGTCGCCAACTTCGTGTGGCTGCCCCACGCACCGGTCTGGTCGATCGCCCTCCTCATCATCGACGGCTTCATCATCTGGGCCCTGTGCGCACCACGCCGCGAGTCCCGGGCCTAGAGCGCACGTTCACGGTCTGGAGCGCCCTGTGGCCCTGGCTGGTCCAGGCGGCGGGCGTGGCGACGATGGCCACCGCGTACTTCCTCCTGCCCCTGGACCGTCTGGGCCCGCGCCGCCCGGCCCTGAGCTGGCTCCTCTTCGGCCTCGCGCTGACGCTGATCGCGCTCCTGCTGCTGCGGCAGGTCGTCCACGTCCTGCTCGGCCGCCCGGACGTCCGCCCGGGGCTGGTCATCCCCCTGCTGATGAGCCTGTCCATCCTGGTCTTCGCGACCGCCTACCAGGCCCTGGCCCAGCGCCCCGGCGAGCTCGACGGCATCGCCACCCGCCTGGACGCCCTCTACTTCACCCTGGTCACCCTCGCCACCGTCGGCTACGGCGACATCACCCCGCACGGCCAGGCGGCCCGCCTGGTGACCATCCTGCAGATCCTCTACACCTTCGTCTTCCTCACGGCGGCGGCCACCGCCCTGACCAACCACCTCCGCACCGCGCTCCGGCGCCACGAGAATCCCCGGCGTCCGGAGTGACACCCATGTCGTGCGACCGAAATCCCCGCACACGGGCGCGGCGGACGTACGGGCCGCCCTCGGCTTCGCCCCGGAAAAACTTCTTCCCCGCCGCCCGGAACATCCCGCCGCCCGCCGCCCGAGCCGCACGAATCCTCTGGGCCTTCCGGGAATTCCGGGATCCATATGTCATGGAGAATCAAAGGCGTGAACCGGTCCCGAGCGCACGGCCGTTGACGGCCAGTCCTGCCCCACCCCCGCCGCCGGAGTGACATACGCCACAGTTAAATTCAGGCGCCCTGAACAACCATCCTCATTCGCCCGTTTCCTTCAGTCGAATATCCCTGGAGGGGACCGTGGTACGGCAAGAAACACCGGCCCGCACCGCCCTGGGCAAATAAACTCGGCAATACGCAGGATGCCCGCATTTTCTTCTCGCTGGCCGTTCTCCCCCGCTTCCCACCAGGAAAGGTCCCTAGTGAGATTCAGCCGTACCCTCGCCGTGGCCGCCGCCGTCGCGGTGACCGCGCCCGTCACGCTCCTCACCGCCGCTCCGGCCCTCGCCGCCGGGACGTCCGCGGGGCAGGTGCAGCAGCAGCCGACGTACGCGGAACTGGTCAAGGCCGCCGCCGACGCGAAGAAGGCGTACGAGGAAGCCGTCATCGCCAAGGAGGAAGGCCAGAAGGAGGCCAAGGCCACCCTGAAGGCCCTGGAATCCGACACGCACCCGCTCAAGGCTGCGACGATCGCCGCGGACAAGGCGGCGAAGGAGGCGGCCGACGTCACGGAGGCGGCCGAGCAGGCCGTCGCGGACGCCGAGGCAGAACTCGAAGCGGCCCAGGACGACGCGGAGAAGGCCGAGGCGCAGCAGGCCCTCGAAGCCGCCCGGGAAGAACTGGCCAAGGCGGTCACCGCCCAGCAGGAGGCAGACGCCGAGGCCGAGAAGGCCGGCACCGCGCTGATCAACGCCAGGGTGGCGGCCGGCCGCGAGCACACCCTGTTCCAGGTCGCCCTCGAGAAGGCCGACAAGGCCAGGAAGGCTGCCGAAGAAGCACTCGCCACCGCCAAGAAGTGCGTCCGCGAGAACGGGCTGACCTCCCTCGCGGTGGGACTTCCGTCCAAGGTCGTCGCCGGGACCACCGTCGATTTCACCCTGCGCGTGACCAACGGGACCGACCGCACACTGACCGTGGACCCCCTGGTGTTCTTCCACGTGGAAGGCGAGCAGCGCGACGCGAAGAGCGTCCTGGAGGTGAAGTGGTCCGACGGCTCGGACTGGCAGACCCTCAACGGCGACGAGCCCGAGCACATCGCGCACATCGACAGCATCGAACCGGGCGAGCGCAACGACGTGAAGCTGCGGATGAAGGTCGACTCCGTGGCCGAGGCCACCGACGCCTTCGCCCTGTTCGCCGGCGACGCCCAGAGCGCGTACAACCCCTGCGTCCTGGGCCCGATGAAGCGCTACGACTTCAAGCTCCTGCCCGTCGGCAGCGAGACCGGCCCGGCCGAGGAGGCCGAGCCCGGCCCGGCCGGCGAGAACGAGGACAAGCGCCCGGAGACCACGAAGCCCGGCACGGACAAGGGCCCCTCCGCACAGGGCGGCGTGACCAAGCAGACGGTGACCACCGGAGCCGGCGTCGGCGGCAGCCTCGCCAGGACCGGTACGTCCTCCGCGATGGCGCCGCTCGCCCTCACGAGCGCCCTCACCGCCGTACTCGGCGCCGGAGCGGTCCTCGCCGCACGCCGCCGCAGGACCACGGACAACGCCTGACCGCGGCGGGTGCCCGGCCCCCGCGGCCGGGCACCCGCGCACCCCCGGAGCGTGGAAAGCCAGAGGCCCCGTGGATCACTCCACGGGGCCTCTGGCCTGCTGTGCACTCGGCAGGATTCGAACCTGCAACCTTCTGATCCGTAGTCAGATGCTCTATCCGTTAAGCTACGAGTGCTTGTCTCTTCAGTTTTCTCGCCGCTTCCCGGCCCTTTCGGCCCGCTCGCGGCGACAGGAAGAACATTACATGACTGCCGCCGCCATGTGAAATCCGTTTGGCCCACCCCTTGTGACCTGCGCAAACGCGGGATCGACGGGGCAACAACGACGAAGCCCCGGCCGCAGGGGCCGGGGCTTCGTGATCGGTGCGGAGGCGGAGGGATTTGAACCCTCGATGGGCTTTAAGACCCAAACCGCATTAGCAGTGCGGCGCCATAGACCGGACTAGGCGACGCCTCCATGCACAGAACCCTCCGCGCGTGAGCGCGAGTGGATCGGTGCGTGCCGATGATGACACACCCGCGTGGGGTGTCACCAATCGCCACCCACGGTACTAGGCGAGGAGCCCGCAGGGCAAAGCACTTCCGGCCGTCGCGTCGGTGTGGCGCAACGTCCCGCGCGGTGGCGCGTTGATCAGGTCATGTCGCAGGTCATGTCGCAGTTCGTGTCGCAGCTCATCCCACAGGTCGTGTCGCGGATCCGGCGTGCGGACACCGCGCGCCCCGTGCTGCGGCGGCTCGTCGCCGTCGCGGCCCTCACCTCGCTGTCCACCGCGCCCCCGGCGGCGTACGCGCAGGACGCGCCTCCGCGCGGTGACCGCCTCACCGTCACCGTGCGCGACGCGGGCGGCGGGGCGGACGGGACGTACGAGGTGCGGTGCCGGCCCGGTGGCGGCAGCCACCCCGACCCCGCCGGGGCCTGCGCGGCCGTCGAGCGGAACACGCGGTGGGGGCGGGACGCCTTCGCCCCGGCACCGCGGGACGCCGTCTGCACCCTGCAGTACGGCGGGCCCGCCAGCGCCCGCGTCACCGGCACCTGGGCCGGCCGCCCCGTCGACGCGACCTACGACCGTACGAACGGATGCGAGATCGCCCGCTGGGACCGGCTGGTGCCGCTGCTGCCCGAAGCGGGCACCGGGGGACGCGGGTGAGGGAAACCTCCGGGAGTGGTGGGAGTGACGGGGCGCGTGGTGGCGAGTCGGGGCACAGGGGGCGTAAAGGTCCCGCGAAGGTTCGTGGCGCGTCGGCGCAGGCAGTCACGGGTTCCGGGCCTACCGGGCGTCACATCGCCGTCACTTTCCCGTGCGATGTCCGTCCCATCCGGCGTCGCGAGCGCAACCCCAGCCCTTAGACTCCCTCGCGTGACACGCTGCGGGCAGGTTGGCAAGATGGCCCGAGCGGTCGGCACGTCGCGGTAACAGGGAGGAAGCGTCTCGTGAGCAGCAGGCCATCCCGGGGCACTGCTCGCCTCGCAGCCATACTGGACGCGCTTCCGGACGCCCTGGTGCTGGTCAACGCCAACGGGACGGTCGTCAACGCCAACGCCATCGCCCTGGAGGCCTTCGAGACCCCCGGCACGGCGCTGGTGGGGCGGGGGCTGCTGGATCTGCTGCCGGAGTTCGACTCCAAGCTCATCCCCGGGTCCATGCGGCGGCCCGACCACATCGATCCCCGGGCGCGCACCAAGCCGACGCGGATGGTCGCCCGGCGGACCGACGGGACCGAGTTCCCGGTCGAGGTCACCAGTGCGAATCTGGAGAACGGCCAGCAGGCGTACGACAGTTCCGGCTACACCGGCGACGAGCTGCTGATGCTCGTCGTCCGCGACCTCTCCGGCACCGTCGACACCGAGGCCGAGCTGGCGCGTTCGCAGCGGCAGACCGAGATGATCCTGCGGGCCGCCTCCGAGGGTGTCGTCGGGACCGACACCGACGGGCGGATCGTCCTCGTCAACCCGGCCGCCGCCCAGATACTGGGCTACCGGGCCGGTGAACTCGGCGGGCGCGAACTGCACACGCTCGTCCTGCACTCGCGCGCCGACGGCGCCCCCTTCCCGTACGACGAGTCCCCGCTCGCCGACACCCTGCGCTCCGGGCGCAAGCACCGGGTGCGCGGCCAGGTGCTGTACGCCAAGAACGGCGACAAGCTGCCGGTCGACCTGACGACCGCGCCGGTGCGCGACGGCGACCAGCTCGTCGGCGCCGTCATGACGTTCCTCGACCGCCGCCCCTACGACGCGCTCGCCGAGGAGAAGGAGCAGGCCGAGCGGGAGCACGCCGAGGAGCTGGAGCGGCTCGCCGAGGAGCACGGCTCCGAGCTCACCGCCCTGCGTCAGGGCCACGTCACCGAGCTGGAGGAGCTGCGCGAGCAGCACGCGGAGGAACTCGCCGCGAACGAGGAGCGGTACGCCGCGCTCGGCGAGCGGGAGAAGGACCGCTACGAGGCCCTCGCCGCCCGGCACGACCAGCTGCTCACCCTGCTCGGGCGGTCCCTGCGCGGCCCGCTGGACGAGCTGCGCCGCGAACTGTCCGCGCTGGCCTCCGACGACGCCGGGCAGCTGTGGCCCGAGGCCAACCAGGTGCTCCACCACCTGTCGGCCGGCTACGCCCGGATCACCACCCTCATCGACAACGTCCTCGGCTACCAGCGGCTCGACGCCGGCGGCGAGCAGGTCGCCCGTACGAAGGTGATGCTCGACGCCGTCGTCGCCGCCGGGGTCGACGGTGCCGTGGAGCTCATCGGCCCCGGGCGGGTGCAGTTCGCCGTGCACGCGCCGCCCATCGAGGCCGAGGTCGACCCTCGGCTGCTCGCGACCGCCCTCGCGCATCTCGTCGCGGACGTCGCGGGTGTCGACGCGACCGGCAACACGCCGGTGTCGGCGGGCGGTTACCTGGACAACACGGTCGTGGTCGCGGCGGCGCAGCGCGGTGAGGTCGTACGCATCGAGGTGCGCGGACCGTACGGCGGCGGCGACCCGGTGCACGAGCCGATCGTGCGCGGGATCGTCCGGGCGCACGGCGGTGTGCTGCAGACGCACGAGGTGCCCGGGATGAGCGGCAGCGCGTTCGTCCTCGAGGTGCCGATCGGGGGCGGGGCGGGGTCCGTGCCGGCCGCCGAGCCGATGGTGCCGGCCGAGGAGACCGCTCCCGTTCCCGCCGAGCCGGCTCCCGGTGGTGGCGGGCGGCGCCGGGCGCGGCGCGCGTCCGTGGACGCCTTCCTGGAGAGCGAGGTGCCGGGCGCGGACGACGGCTCCGGTACGGACTCCGCGCCCACCGGCCGGCGCAGGCGCCGGGCGGCAGCCGCCGCCGACGACGAGCCCGCGCAGGCGTCCGGCGGTACCGGGCGGCGGCGCGGCCGGCCGGCCGAGGGCGCGCCGGCCGCGGTGGGGGCCGAGGTCGAACTCGCGGGGGCCGCCGGGGTGTCCGAGGGGGCCGTCGTCACCGCCGCCGAGCATGCGGCGGGGGCCGCCGCGTCGAACACGGGGCTGGGCGGGACCGTACCGCCGCAGGGGGTGCCGGGGCCGTCCGGGCAGCGTGCCCGGCAGGGGGCCGGCGAACAGCACGCGCTGCCGCCGGCGCTGCCCGCGCCGTCCGGCGGGGACGGGGCGGCCGAGGCGCCCCAGGCCGAGGTCGCGGTGCACGTTCCGGCCCAGGCTTCGGGGCAGGCGCAGTCGCAGCCGACGGGACGGCGCCGGCGTGCGCTGGCCGCCGCCACCGAGCGGGCGGCGGCACAGGAGGCCGCACCCCGTACGGTGTTCGCACTGCCACCGGCCGAGGCGGACCAGGAACAGCACACCGACCGGCCGGCCCAGGCCGAGGCGGTCGGACAGGCCGAGGCGGTCGGACAGACCGAGGCGGTCAAGCAGGCCGGGGTGGTTGGGCGAGTTGGGGCTGTCGGGCAGGCCGGGGTCGACAACGGCCGCCATGACGCCGTTCCGCACGACCAGGCCGACGACCACACCCCGCCGCAGCCGCACCCCACCAGCGCGCCGACGGGCCGCCGACGGCGGGCCGTCGCCCAGCCGGCAGGGCCCGACGGCACACCCACCGAGGCTCCCCTTCCGGCCGTCCAGGCTCCAGGGGCTTCGGCGCAGTGGGGGGCGGCACCTGCGCAGGGGGCGCCTGCCGTGCCGCAGGGCGCTCCGGTTCCGCCACAGGGTGCTCCCGTGCCCGCGCAGGGGGCGGCTGTCCCGGTCCAGGAGGCCGCGGTCCCGCCGCAGGGCACGTCCGCGGCGCCGCAGGGTGCTCCCGTACCCGCACAGGGTGCGGCCGTTCCTCCGCAAGGGGCCCCCGTGCCCGCACACAGTGCTCCGGTTCCGCCACAGGGTGCTCCCGTGCCCGCGCAGGGGGCGGCTGTCCCGGTCCAGGGGGCCGCGGTCCCGCCGCAGGGCACGTCCGCGGCGCCGCAGGGTGCTCCCGTACCCGCACAGGGTGCGGCCGTTCCTCCGCAAGGGGCCCCCGTGCCCACACACAGTGCTGCGGTCCCGCCGCAGGGCGCCGCGGTCCCGGCACACGGTGCTCCTGTTCCGGCGCATGGCGCGGCTGTTCCCCCGCAAGGGGCTCCGGTACCGGCACACAACACTGCGGTCCCGCCGCAGGGCATCACACCCCCGGCACACGGCGCCCCCGTACCCGCACAGGGCGCGGCCGTCCCCCCGCAGGGCGCTCCCATTCCGGCACAAGGTGCGGCCGTCCCCCCGCAAGGGGCCCCCGCTCCGGAACACGGTGCCGCCATCCCACCGCAGAGCATCACACCCCCGGCACACGGCGCCCCCGTACCCGCACAGGAGCAGGCGGCGCAGCCGCTTCCCGCCGCTCAGCCGCTTCCCGCCGAGGCCGCGCCCGGGTCGGGCGCTGCGGCCGAAGGTGGTCCCGCTCCGCAGCAGTGGCCCGCAGCCGGTGACACCTCCGGTGCCGGTACGGCCGTACCGGCGACCGCGGGTCCGTCGCAGCCGACCCCCGCCGCCGGCACCCCGTTGCCGCCCGAGGGCGCGCCGGCGCAGCGGGCCGCTCAGCCGTTGCCCGCGGAGTCCTCGGCGCCGGTCGATCCGAACTCCACCCAGGGGCGGGCGATCAGCGTGCGGACGCTGGGACAGGGCGTGCCGTTCAACCGGCAGGCCGCCCAGGTGCAGCAGCCGCTGCCGTCGGCCACGCCTCCTCCGCACCAGCCGGGCGGCTCCGGCCGCCGCCGCAAGCTCGGTACGCGCCCCGACCCGGCCGCGGGCAACGAGCAGGGCGCGCGCCCGCACCCGTCGGCCGAGCCCGTACCCGCGAACGCCCACGCGCACGCGCCGGCGCACTCCCGGCTCGCGCCGACGACCGAGGGCACCGGACGGTCGTACGCCATAGGGGCGCCCGACGCGGACGCCGCCGAGGGGCCCGAGCCGCTGGACGGTCCGGGCGGGGCCGTCGAGGTGGCGGACCCGCCGCGTCCGCAGCCGATGGACGACGAGCTGCCGCCGGAGCCGCTGGACAACCCGCGCCGGCTGCTGGTGTGGCCCGCGCCGGACGTCACCACCCAGCAGGCGCTGAGCGACCGCGGCTACCGGCCGGTGATCGTGCACTCGCGCGAGGAGGTCGACGCGCAGATCGCGGCGTTCCCCGCCGCGCTGTTCGTGGACCCGCTGACCGGGCCGATCACCCGTACGGCCCTGCAGTCGCTGCGGCAGGCGGCGGTGGCCGCCGAGGTGCCTGTGCTGGTCACGGCCGGGCTCGGACAGGCCTCGCGCGATGCCGCGTACGGCGCCGATCCCGCCGTACTGCTGAAGGCGCTCGCGCCGCGCGACAGCGAACAGCACCCCCCGCGCGTGCTGCTGATCGAGGAGCACGCGGAGATCGCGCTGGCGCTGACCGGGACGCTGGAGCGGCGCGGGATGCAGGTCGCGCGGGCCGCGAGTGACGCCGACGCGGTGGCGCTGGCGGGGCAGTTCCGGCCGAACCTGGTGGTGATGGACCTGATGCGCGTGCACCCGCGCCAGGCCGGGCCCGCCGGGATCGTCGACTGGCTGCGGGCGAACGGGCAGCTCAACCGCACCCCGCTCGTCGTCTACACGGCCGCCGTCGACCAGGCGGACCTGCCGCGGCTGGCCTCCGGCGAGACGGTGCTGTTCCTGGCGGAGCGGTCCACCAGTGAAGAGGTGCAGGACAGGATCGTCGACCTGCTGTCGCGGATCGGGACCAACTGACCCGCACCGCCGTCAGCGGGCGACCAGGCGGCGCGCCGCCTCCTTCACGGACGCGCGCAGCCGGGCGCGGTCGTCCGGCTCCCCGCCGACCAGGATGCGGCGCATCTGCGGGACGACGGCCGTCCAGTTGGCCAGCGCGGTCAGCAGGAACAGCAGGTCGCCGGCCGGGATGGCGTCGGTGACGACGCCCCGGTCCTGGCCGTCCTGGAGCAGGGCGACCTTGCGGACGTAGTGCTCCTGGCGTTCGCCCTCGTGGGGCAGTTCGTCGGTGCCGTACTCCAGGCCCTCCCAGAAGAGCAGGCGCAGCAGTTCGGGGTGGGCGGCGTGGTAGTCCATCAGCCGGTCGACCCAGCTCTCGATGTCGTCCGGGTCGACGGGGACGGACTCGGCGAGGTCCAGCATCTTCCGCTCGAGGACGATCGCGAACAGCTCCGCCTTGTTGCCGAAGTAGGCGTAGATGAGCTGCTTGTTGGCCTTCGCCTCGGCCGCGATGCGGTCGATGCGGGCACCGGCGATGCCGTGGCGGGCGAACTCGGTGACCGCCGCCTCGAAGATCCGGGCCTTGGTGGCCTCGGGGTCCCTGACTGCCATGGGGACAGGGTAGCGCCCCTTGTAACCAACTGTTTGGTTGACAGGGAATCCGGCGGGGACGCAGACTGTTCCCTCCATCAGCCAACCAACCAGTTAGTTGTTAGAGCAGGCTCGAAGGGGTATCCCGCTCATGTCCTCAGCGCCCAGCGCCAACACCACCGGCCGGCAGGCCCGCAGGCCACCGGTCACCACTCCCGATCAGAATCCGGGTCCGGGTCCGAGCCCGTCCCGCGGCTCCGGCGCGTTCCTCATGCTCATCGCCGTGTGCACCGCGGTCACGGCCGCCAACATCTACCTCGCCGCGCCGCTGCTCTCCCTCATCGCCCGCGACTTCGGCTCCACGCCGTCCGCCGTGGCCTGGATCGCCTCGGTCGCCCAGCTCGGCTACGCCGTCGGCCTGCTCTTCTTCGCCCCGCTCGGCGACACCGCCGACCGGCGCAGGCTGGTCACCGTCCTGACCCTGGTCACCACCGCCGCCCTGATCGCCAGCGCGGTCGCCCCGAGCACCGGCGCACTGGCGGTCGCCGTGTTCGTCGCCTCGGCCGGGACCGTCGTACCGCAGCTCCTCGTCCCGCTGGTCGCCGAACGCGCCCCCGCCGCCCGCCGCGCCCGCCACGTCGCGGCCGTGATCGCCGGCCTGTTCACCGGCATCGTCGCGGCCCGGGTCCTCGGCGGACTCGCCGGAGAGGCCTTCGGCTGGCGGTGGGTGTTCGCGGGCGCGGCCGTCCTCACGCTCGCCCTGGGCACCGCCACCGCCCTCGTCCTGCCGTCCGGGCGGCGCCGCCGCGACGGTTCGCTGTTCGGCGGCCTCGCCGCACTGCCCGGACTGCTGCGCCGCTCGCCCGACCTGTGGCGCGCGTCGGTGCGCCAGGCGGGGATGTTCGGTGCGTGGAGCGCTCTGTGGACCTCGCTCGCCCTGCTGCTGACGGGCCCGGCCTACGACCTGTCCACCGCCACCGCCGGACTGTTCGGCCTCTTCGGGCTCGCGGCGAGCGCGGTGGCGCCGCTGGCGGGCGGGCTGGTCGACCGCTTCGGCGCCGCCAGGGTCGTACGGGGGGCGTATCTGCTCGCGGCCGTCTCCGTGCCGCTGTTCTGGCTGGGCGGGCAGGTCATCTGGGCGCTGTTCGTCGCCGCGACCGCGATCCACGCGGCCCTGGTCGCCTCCCACGTCGCCAACCAGACCCTCGCCCTGACCACCACCTCCAGCCCGGCCGTCGCCAACACGGCCTACGTCGTCTCCGGTTTCGCAGGCGGCGCCACCGCCTCGGCCCTCGCGGGCACCGCCTTCACCCAATTCGGCTGGGGCGGGGTGTCGGCGGTGGCGGCGGTCTGGCTGGCGCTGGGGTGGGGGAGCACGGCGGTACGGCGGTGACGGCGATGACAGCCGTCGCCGTACGACCGGGACACCCGCCGCCCGCACACCCGGTGAACTGAGCCGCACACCGCCGGACGGCGAGGTTCCGCCTCACCGCCCGGCGCATCCCGCGTACGCCGGTGTCAG
Organism: Streptomyces sp. CB02400; assembly: GCF_001905725.1. GTDB lineage: Bacteria > Actinomycetota > Actinomycetes > Streptomycetales > Streptomycetaceae > Streptomyces > Streptomyces atrovirens. The sequence continues at coordinate 439,448 of NZ_LIWB01000005.1, read as the reverse complement.
AGCCGGGTGACGTCCAGCTCCCCAGCGGCGTACTGCCTGCGCAGCACCTTCTTGTCGAACTTGCCGACGCTGGTCTTCGGCACCGACGTGATCACCGTCCAGCGCTCCGGAAGCTGCCACTTGGCGATCTTGCCCTCCTCCTGGAGGAAGGCCCGCAGGGTGGTGAAGTCGGCGGTGGAGCCCTCCTTGAGGACGACCGTGGCCAGCGGGCGCTCGCCCCACTTGTCGTCCGGGACGGCGACGACGGCGGCCTCGGCGACGTCCGGGTGGGACATCAGCGCGTTCTCCAGCTCGACCGAGGAGATCCACTCGCCGCCGGACTTGATGACGTCCTTGGCCCGGTCGGTGAGGGTGAGGAAACCGTCGGCGGAGATCGTCCCGACGTCACCCGTCTTCAGCCAGCCGTCCTCGCTGAACTTGTCGGCGGGGCGCAGGGGCTCGGCGTCGGGGCCGTTGTAGTAGGCGCCGGCGATCCACGCGCCGCGCACCTCCAGCTCGCCCGCGGACTCGCCGTCCCAGGGGAGGCGTTCGCCGCCGGGGCCGGTGAGGCGGGCCTCGACGCCGGCCGGGAAGCGGCCCTGGGTCAGCCGGTAGGCGAACTCCTCCTCGGTGCCCACGGCGTGGGCCGGCGGGCGGGCGATGGTGCCGAGCGGGGAGGTCTCCGTCATGCCCCAGGCGTGGCAGACCCGCATGCCCAGCTTGTCGAACGCCTCCATCAGGGAGGGCGGACAGGCGGAGCCGCCGATGGTGACCTGGGTGAGGGAGGAGACGTCCCGGGGCTTGGCGGTCAGCTCGGCGAGCAGCCCCTGCCAGATGGTGGGGACGGCGGCGGCGTGGGTCGGCTTCTCGCCCTCGATCATCTCGGCGAGCGGGGCGGGCTGCAGGAAGCGGTCCGGCATCAGCATGTTGACGCCGGTCATGAAGGTGGCGTGCGGCAGGCCCCAGGCGTTGACGTGGAACTGCGGGACCACGACCAGCGAGGTGTCCTGGTCGGTCAGGCCCATCGACTGCGCCATGTTGACCTGCATGGAGTGCAGGTAGATGGAGCGGTGGCTGTAGATCACGCCCTTGGGGTCGCCGGTGGTGCCGGAGGTGTAGCACATGGCGGCGGCGGCGCGCTCGTCCAGCTCCGGCCAGTCGTAGGCGACGGGCTGTCCGGCGAGCAGGTCCTCGTACTCGTGCACCCGCGCGGCGGCGTCCGCCAGCGCGGAACGGTCACCGGGACCGGAGACGACCACGTGCTCGACGGTCTTCAGGTGCGGCAGCAGCGGCGCGAGGAGGGGGATCAGCGAACCGTTGACGATGACCACCCGGTCGGCGGCGTGGTTGACGATCCACGCGAGCTGCTCGGCCGGGAGGCGGAGGTTCAGGGTGTGGAGGACGGCGCCCATGGAGGGGATCGCGAAGTACGCCTCGACGTGCTCGGCGTTGTTCCACATGAGGGTGGCGACCCGGTCGTCGCCGGTGACACCGAGGTCGTCGCGCAGGGCGTGGGCCAGCTGGGCCGCTCGGGCGCCGATCTCCGCGTAGGAACGGCGGTGCGGTTCTCCCTCGCCGGTCCAGGTGGTCACCTGTGAGGTGCCGTGGATCGTCGACCCGTGGGTCAGGATCCTCGAGATCAGCAGCGGTACGTCCTGCATGGTGCTCAGCACGGGGCGTCCTCCTGGGCGACATTGCCTGCGCGGCGGTAAGGGTTGCGCTGATTCTGCGCACATACCGCGCGGTATGTCACTAGGGGAGCGAATGATCGATCACGCCGCGTCGGCGGACCGGTGCGTGTCAGCCGCGGACGAGCCCCAGTTCGGCGTCCTCGCGGAGCTTGCCGAGCGCCCTCGACACGGCCGACTTCACCGTGCCCACCGAGACGCCGAGCACCTCGGCCGTCTGCACCTCGCTGAGGTCCTCGTAGTACCGCAGCACGACCATCGCCCGCTGCCGCGCGGGCAGCCGCATGATCGCCCGCCACATCGCGTCGCGCAGCGCCTGCTGCTCGGCCGGGTCGTCGCCGCCGGGCACCGGGTCGGGCTCGGGCAGCTCGTCGCAGGCGAACTCGTCGACCTTGCGCTTGCGCCACTGCGAGGTGCGCGTGTTCAGCAGCGCCCTGCGCACATAGCCGTCGAGCGCCCCGTGGTCCTCTATGCGCTCCCAGGCGACGTACGTCTTGGCGAGCGCGGTCTGCAGCAGGTCCTCCGCGTCGCTCGGATTCCCGGTCAGCGACCGGGCGGTACGCAGGAGCACCGGCTGGCGAGCCCTCATGTACGACGAGAACGACGGGTACGGGAGGGTCTGCGCCGCTGTCGCTGGGGTGGCGGCTTTCGAAGCGCTGGTGCAGACGGGTGTGGTCATGGCTCAACGCTATGAGCGGGACCTTGTCCGGCGGATCGCCCGCAGGTCCCGAAGGCGCGTCCCCCTCAGGTTGTAGGGGTGGGGCTGGCTGCACCTCCTGAAGGTGGACCAGCGGGTGAGGGGTACTGCGGGTCGACCCCTGAGGGACCCCCCCTGGAACGTCCGGGCGACGGTGCCGAAGCACCGCCGCCCGGACGCCCCGCACCCCACGAAGCACCCCCGCACGGTCAGGGCGCCGGCCTCACCACAGCGGGGTGAAGCCGATGGCCACGTTGTCGTTGCCCTGGTTGACGGTCGTGAAGGCGGAGCCGGTGACCTGGGCGGTGTTGTTCTGGTTCGTGGCGCCGGATCCGGTGGCCTGCTGCTGCGAGGTGGCCGAGTTGCCGAAGTTGTCGCCGCCGACACCGCTGCCGAGGGCGTCGGCCTCGGAGCTCGTGGCCGTCGCGATCGATCCGTCGTCCGCGAGGGCGCCGCTGTCCGCCGCCGCGACGCCGGTGAAGAGGGCGGCCGCGAGCGGCAGGGCGGAGACCGCGGCGATGACGCGGGCGGTACGGATGCTTGCCATGTTGTGTTCCCTCCAGAACAAGGACGCACCGGTTCACGACCGGGTGTGGCTCATCACCGTGTGCGCGTGAAGTACGGCTGTCACCAGGGAAGTTGTCCCCCCGCCCCGGTGCTGTGCACGACGTCGCGAGATCAGGGTTGCCCAGGGAATCCCCGGCGAACCACCCTGGACACCGTCATTCGCACGCAAGCGTGACGACAAGGCGATAAACCCCGACGCGCCCCTTGAATCCCACCCCTTTCCGATAGGACCCTCCACCCCGCTCCCCGTAAGGGACGAAGCGTTCCGCCACTTCTCCCACCCACGCCCCCACCTCGGCGCGCCGAGCGCTCCCCCTTCCCATCCTCGAACATGTGTACGAAAATAGAGGCATGGCCACCACCGACCGGCAGGCCGCGACCCTGGCCCTCGCACACGCCCTGTCAGCCGCCGAACGCGGACTGGCCGTCATCCCCCTGTCCCGGACGAAACTCCCGGCCCTGCGCTCCCCGCACCGCGACGACCCGGAGCCGTCAAGCCCGCCCTGCCACGGCGAGTGCGGCCGCTTCGGCCACGGCGTCCACGACGCCTCCACCGACCCCACCCGCATCCGCGCACTGTTCGCCGCCGCGCCCCGCGCCACCGGTTACGGCATCGCCTGCGGACTGCCCCCGCACCACCTCATCGGCGTCGACCTGGACACCAAGACCGGTACGGACTCGTTCGCCGCCCTGCGCGAACTGGCCCGACGCCACCTGTTCACGATCCCCGCCACGGTGATCGTCCTGACCCCGAGCGGAGGCCGTCACCTGTGGCTGAGCGGCCCGCCGGACGTCGTCGTCCCCAACTCCGCGGGCCGGCTGGCCCCCGGCATCGACATCCGGGGCGCCGGCGGCTATCTCGTCGGCCCCGGTTCCCACACCGACCACGGCCCGTACACCACCGCTCCGGGCACCGCGCGCCTGGCCCCGGCGCCATGCCCGCCCGCCCTCCTGCGCCTGCTCCTCCCACCGCCCCGCACCCACCACCCGACGCCCCCACCGGCCGACGGACACGGCCAGGGCCTGGTCCAGTTCGTCCTCGCGGCGCACGAGGGCCAGCGCAACACCCGCCTGTTCTGGGCGGCCTGCCGCGCCTACGAGGACGGAATCGGCCCCGCTCTGGTGGACCCCTTGGTCGGCGCGGCCCTCAGCACCGGCCTGTCCGAACGCGAAGCCCGCGCGACGATCGCGTCGGCGGCCCGGATGACGGGGCACCGCCCCTGACCACCCCCCGCCCGTGCTCCCTCCTCCCTGAGAACCGAAAGACCCCGATGCACCACCGCTCCAAAGCTCCGACCATGTCACTCGCCCGCGTCCACCTCGGCTCCGGCCGTTCGGTCGACCTCTGCGAGCTGCGGATGTCGTCGACGTACGGCGGGCTGCTCGAGGGCTACCCGTGCAAACCCCTCAACGACAGGACGATCGACTGGCTGCTCCGGTCCGCCGAGCGCGCCTTCCCCGGCACTCCGGTCCACCTGATCCCGCCCCCGCGCGAGTACCCCGACCAGTACGCGGGTGCCTTCGGCCCCGTGGAGGTGCTGCCCGCCGTGACGTGCGTCGGCAGCTTCCGGTCCGAGGCACTCGACCCGGCCCACGACCGCTCCCTGTACCGCTCCCGCCTCACCGTCGTCTGGTTCCAGCCCTCCCCGCGCGTACCGTCCGGCTGCGACACGGAGCCCTCACTGCGGGACCTGCCCTGGGAACGGCTGGCCGAGGACGAAGAGCTCCAGAGGCCGCCGCTCGGACTCGTTCCGGGCGCGCGGGGTGACGGTCCCGCGAGGTGATGCACACGTACGGAGTGGCGACAGCCTGAACGTCATCACACGTACGGGTGAGTGTCAGGCCCCGTCACCGGGGTACGAAGCCGCTGCCCCGGCCTCTGCGAAGTCCACCCCCGACGACGGCCCGAGATCCGAAAAAGCCTGGTGACAGGGGGCCGGACGAAAGAAAACGATGCCGCGGAAGACGTTTTCGATCACCTGCTATCAGCAGCGTGCGCGTGTCTACAGCGCCCCAAACGTCCTGATTGTTCAGAATGTTGCCCACTGCCCCAGTTGAAACTATGAAGTTTCGTTGCCGAGGAGCATGACATGCAGGTTCGCAGGTGGCTCCCAGACCAGCCCACTCGTATCGGCCGTCACGACTGGCCGGACGAGGGGGACAACGGAACGCACATGCGACTGCGAGCCGGCTCCATCGTGGTACTGGACCGGCAGGGGTGGCGCATCCTGGAGATCAACGGCTACCCGAGCAACTGGTGGCCGGACTCCTACGAGAAGGCCTGGCGCGACCACGTGGAACTGTGGTGGCACGCCAACGAACTGCGGCGGGCCAACAACCAGGCGGTCAAACCGGCCCCCGAGCGGGCCGAGTTCTACAAGCGCCCGGTGGTGCTGGTGCTGCGCAACGAGAACCTGCCCCGCTCCACACCGAAGCACTGGTGCGCTCCCGCCAGCCACGACTGGCGGGTCCTCCCCGAGCACTACGCCGTCTGCCGCGCCTGCGGCGAGCTGCCGCCCTGCCACCACGGGGAGTACCGCTGGGAGGGCGGCCCCCGCTGGCCGGAACAGGACGGCGGCATCCCGCTCATGGTGCCGGAGGGCTGCTGCATGGGGTGCGCCGAGCCGATCAGGCCGCGGGTGCGGACCGTGCGCTTCCCGGGCCCGAACCTCTGGTACCCGGACCTGGGGGAGGACACAGCCGTCTTCCACGCCCGCACGGCCTGCGCCGACCAGGTCGACCGCTACCGCATGCAGTGGCAGGCCGAGTACAACCCGCGCTCCTCCGCCCACCCCGCCACTCCCTCGTTCCCGGGTTTCGAGCACTTCGTACTCCCCCGCACGCGCCACGCGCCGGACGTGTCCCCGCACGACCGGCGGACCCCCCAGGACCCGCACCGGCCGGAGGCGGAGGAATGCGCCTCCGTGACCGGCGACTTCGGCGCCTTCCCCACCCCGTTCGACGGACGCCGGGCAGACCCGGGGACCGGCACACCGCCGACCGCCCCGTCGGCGCCCCCGGCCGCGCCCGAGCCTGCACACCAGCCGGCACCCGCGGCCTCCGGCACACCCGCGGCGGACCCGACGACACCCGGACCTCTTCCCGCGGCCGGTACGAGCGTGCCCGCCACCGCGCCGGCCGAGGCGCCCGCCACCGCCTCCCCTTCCCTCGAAGGCCTCGGGCCGGCCCTCCGGTCCGCGCAGGAACTGGACCTGGCGCTGACAGGAAGCCCGTCCTTCCACAACGCCGAGCAGGCGGCCCGGGTGATCGAGGAACTCACCGCGGCGGTCCGCAACATCGCCCTCTGCCTGAACAACCCGGCCACCCGCGAACGCCCCTGACCCACACTCCCCGGCCGGCAGGTTCCCGCGCGGGTACGTTGTCCGGCATGGCCACCCAGATCATCACCTTGGTCGGCGTCCTCATCGGCGCCCTGACGTCCTACTTCGCAACGGCCATGGCCGAGCGGACAAAGCTGCGGCACCTGATGGCCACCCGGTGGGACGAGCGAAAACTCGACACATACATCGAGTACGTGTCGTGCATCAAGGAGATCCAGAGGGCCGCCATGGACGCCGGGCGGGCCCGTGACCAGGGGAAGGACCCGTCTGACGCGCTGACCGAGATGGAGGGGAACGAGAAGAAGAGATCGATCCTCTTCGAGACCTTCGTCCTGCTGAGCGACGACAGGGCCGCCACCGCCGCACACGCCGTCAACCAGCGGACCTGGGAACTCCTCAGAACAGCGCGCGTCCCCTCGAACGGAACAGCCGAACTTCGCCCGATCCCCTTGGTGGAGGCGCTGAACGTCCTCCATGAAGCAGCAAGATCAGACCTGACGATATCCAGCGACACCCCCACCCGCTGAAGCGCGCACGAGCACCACAACGCACAACGGCCCCCGACCGCGCACCTGGTCGGGGGCCGTTCTCACTGCTCATCGCGCGGAGGCGGTGGGATTTGAACCCACGGTGACATCGCTGCCACGACGGTTTTCAAGACCGTTCCCTTCGGCCGCTCGGGCACGCCTCCCCGCGCCGGCCGGTGATCGGCGGCGCGGGGACAAGGGTAACGGGTTCGGGGTCCGCGGGTGAGGTCAGCTGTCGCCCACGCGGGAGCCCAGGGTGAGTTCCGCGGTGTGTTCCTTGCCGTCGCGCTCGTAGGTGATCGTGACCTCGTCGCCCGGCTTGTGGGTCCAGATCTCGCCGATCAGGGTGGGGCCGGAGTCGATGACCCGGTCGTCGAGCTTGGTGATGACGTCGCCGGGCTGCAGGCCGGCCTTGTCGGCGGGGCCGCCGGGGTCGACGGGCTCGGAGCCGCCCGCGCCCTGCTCGGTGATCTTCGCGCCGCCCGTCGCGTCCTCCAGGGAGACCGACGCGCCGATCTTGGCGTACACCGGCTTGCCCGTCTCGATCAGTTCCTGGGCGACGTACTTGGCCTGGTTGATCGGGATGGCGAAGCCCAGGCCGATCGAGCCGGCCTGTCCCGTGCCGAAGCCACCGTTGCTGGTGGACTGGATCGCGGAGTTGATGCCGATCACGTTGCCCTGCGCGTCGAGCAGCGGACCGCCGGAGTTGCCCGGGTTGATGGACGCGTCGGTCTGCAGGGCGCTCATGTACGACGCCTGGCTGCCGCTGCCGTCGCTGGAGGCGACCGGGCGGTTCTTCGCGCTGATGATGCCCGTCGTCACCGTGTTGGACAGGCCGAAGGGCGCGCCGATCGCGATCGTCGAGTCGCCGACGGCCACCTCGTCGGAGTTGCCCAGGGGGAGGGGCTTCAGGTCCGAGGGGGCGTCGTTCAGCTTGATGACCGCGACGTCGTAGCCCTGTGCGTGTCCGACCACCTCGGCGTCGTACTTCTTGCCGTCGGGGAAGGTCGCCGTCACCTTGCCGCCGTCGACGGCCTCGGCCACGACGTGGTTGTTGGTGACGATGTGGCCCTCTTTGTCGAAGACGAAGCCCGTGCCGGTGCCGCCCTCGCCGCTGCTGCTCTCGGCCTCGATGGTGACCGTGCTCGGCAGCGCCTTGGCGGCCACGGCGGCGACCGTGCCCGGGTCGCGCTTCACGTTGCCGCCGCTGGTGGACGCCGAGACGGTCGTCGAGCCGTTGCTGTCGTTCTCCTTGGCCAGCGTGTAGCCGAGGCCGCCGCCCGCGCCGCCCGCGACCAGCGCGGCCACCAGGACCGCGGCGAGCAGACGGCCGCGCCCGCCGCCGTTCTTCGGCGCCGGCTGCTGGTAGGAGGAGCCCCAGCCGCCCGAACCGTGCCCGGCGCCGCCGTCACCGCCACCGCCGTACGACGGGGTGGACGGCGGCGGGGGCGGGGGCCAGGAGGCGTCAGGGGCGGAGGAGGGAGGGGTGGGGTCCTGGCCTCCGTGGGCGCCGTGAGCACTGTGAGTACCGTGAGCGCCGTGCGGGTCCCAGCCGGTTTCGCTCACCGGGGTCTGGGGGTCGGAGCCGTATCCCTGGTCGGCGTGCTGTGCGGGTGCCTGCGGCGGCGCGGACGGGGCCGGTTCCGGAGCCGCTCCCGGGGCGGGGTGCCCCTGGTGCGCCGGAGCAGCGGGAGCATCCACCGGCGCGGGCGGCGGTGCGGACGGCGCCGGGGGTACCGCGGTGCCCTCGTTCTCGGTGCTCACAGCTTCTCTCCTCGATCCACGGCTGTTGTTGTCGGTCGCACTCGGTCACGCTCGTTCACGCCCGTCCACGAGTCCGGCGCGATGCAGCTGTGCATGTCTCTTTGTATGACGTCAGCTTTTCCCACGGGCCGTCAGGGCACCATAAGCCGTTCCTGTGGGTCCGGGGCCATTCTTTATATAGGGCATTACTCACGTAAGGCACGCCACTCGATGCCTCCGACCGGACGGCGACACCGTTCACTCCACTCCGAGCACCCGTCTACCCGTGCACGGTGGCACCATGACGCGGTGACCCACGCACGGCAGCACCTGACCCAAGTCGTCGCGCACCGGGGGGCCTCCGAGGACGCCCCCGAGCACACCCTGGCCGCGTACCGCAAAGCGATCGAGGACGGTGCGGACGCGCTCGAATGCGATGTGCGCCTGACCGCCGACGGCCACCTTGTGTGCGTTCACGACCGTCGCGTCAACCGTACGTCCAACGGGCGCGGTGCGGTGTCGGCGCTCGAGCTCTCCGATCTGACCGCCCTGGACTTCGGCTCCTGGAAGAGCCGTGACGCCTTCGGGGGGCCGCGCGTCGAGGAGCCCGACTGGGAGCACCGCCCGGAGGACCGGGAGGCCACCTCCGTCCTCACCCTGGAGCGGCTGCTGGAGCTGGTCTCCGACGCCGGGCGCCGGGTCGAGCTGGCGATCGAGACCAAACACCCCACGCGGTGGGCGGGACAGGTGGAGGAGCGGCTGCTGCTCCTGCTCAAGCGGTTCGGTCTCGACGCGCCCGCCGCAGCGGAGGACTCCCCGGTGCGCGTGATGAGTTTCTCCGCGCGGTCGCTGCACCGCGTGCGTGCCGCCTCGCCGACGCTGCCCACGGTCTATCTGATGCAGTTCGTCTCGCCGCGGCTGCGCGACGGACGCCTGCCCGCCGGCGTGCGGATCGCGGGGCCCTCGATCCGCATCGTGCGCAGCCACCCCGCGTACATCGAGCGCCTGAAGCAGTCCGGGCACCAGGTGCACGTGTGGACCGTGAACGAACCGGAGGACGTGGACCTCTGTGTGCGTCTCGGCGTGGACGCCATCATCACCAACCGCCCCCGCGCGGTGCTCGATCAGCTCGGCCGCTGACCGCGCGGCGCACCACCCGCCCCACCGGCCCCAGGAGCAGTGCGCACAAGCCTTGACCCCGTGCCCGATCCCGGCGCATCCTCACATCTCGGCCACAGCGACGAGATCCAGCCACACGGCTACGGGGAGTGCTCCGGCGCGTTCGGTGCGTGTTCGATCGCTTGGAGTGCGTCACCGCTCACGGATCGACCGGTTTCCGGTTCGGGCCCATGGGGCATCCACACCGTGGCGTGGGGCGAAGGAGGTCTCGGGGGTGGCGTTGGTGGTGGCACAGGAGGTGCCCACGTCGTCGAGCATGGCCGTGCCCCACGGCCCTGCGGGCGTGGGGCAGGCGAGGCGCCGTATGCGCGCGCAGCTGCGCGACGGCGGTGTGGCGGACCCGGTCATCGACGACGCCGTACTGATTCTTTCCGAGCTGCTGAGCAACGCGTGCAAACACGGCCGGCCGCTCGGTGACGCCCTGGCCGGGGACGGGGACGTACGCGCCGCCTGGCGGGTGGACCCGTGCGGACGGCTCGTCGTGGAGGTCACGGACGGCGGCGGCCCGACCCGCCCGGCTCCGGCCACCCCGTCGGTCACGGCGCACGGCGGCCGGGGGCTGAACATCATCACCGCGCTGGCCGACGACTGGGGCGTACGCGACGAGGTGCCGGGCGAGGTCACGGTGTGGGTCGTCGTCCACGACGACGTGTACGACCCGGATGCCGGAGCCGGGCACCGGCGCGAGGACTTCGCCGCACGGGTGACGGCGCCCGCGGTCTCCCGCATACCCGGGCTGGACTTCGCGGACGTCTTCGACGACCTGGACTGAGGGCGGCCCCGGCCGGGGAGACGGCGCCGGTCCGGCGCGGTCTCCCCGGTGTCCACAGGTCGGCACGTCGTCCACAGGTTCCCGCCGGCCGTGGTGTGAACGGCTAGGCTCGCGCCCGTACGAGACGAGCCGTAACCGGGAGACACCCACGATGGCCAAGAAGCGACCCCAGACGAAGGCCAAGCGCCCGCAGCTCACGGACGGGCAGATCCCGGTCGTCGGCGCCCGCGAGCCCTGCCCGTGCGGCAGCGGCCGGCGTTACAAGGCCTGCCACGGCCGCGCCGCCGCGCACGCGGTGACCGAGCTGGTGCACCGCCCGTTCGAGGGCCTGCCGGGCGAGTGCGACTGGGTGGCGCTGCGCGAGCTGGTGCCGGCCGCCACCGTCGAACTGACGCTCAAGGACGGCCTGCCCGAGGGCGTCCCGTCGGTCACGCTGGCCACGGTGCTGCCGATGGCCTGGCCCGCCCTGCGCCGCGACGACGGCTCGGTCCTGCTCGGCCTGCAGAACGACACCTCCTCCGGCGACATCAGCCGCGACCTCGCCGACACCCTGCAGCGCGCGCTCGCCGCCGACCCGGGCACTCCGGTGCAGGCCCGGCGCGCCCCCGCCGACGGTCCCCGACTGCAGGAACTGCTCGACCCCGAGGGCGCTTTCGAGCCGGTCGTGCACAGCGGGTTCGAGTTCTGGGTCCCGGACCCGGAGAACGCCACGCCGGACGTCACCGCCTCCCTGGAGCGGGCCAACGCCGCGGCCATCCCGACCGTCAAGCTGTCGGGCGTGGACTCCGCGTACTGGTGCGAGACGCCCGAGAAGAACCATCTGCGGTGGGTCATGCCGCATCCCGAGGAGCAGCTTCTGGACGCTCTCGCGCGGCTGCACGCGGCGGGTGGCTCCTCCCTCGGTGAGGGCACCCGTCTCGTGGGCTCCTTCCGCGCTCACGGGCTCACCGTGCCGGTCTGGGACCTGCCCAGCGGGGTCGGCGCCGAGGACGTGGAGAAGCCGGCGGCCGAGTTCGCCGAGCGGCTCGCCGCCGCGCTGGCCACGGACGCGCCGCTGACCGCCGACGAGCGCCGCGCGCGCGGCGGTCTGACGAACCGCCAGGTCACGCTGAGCTGAGGCCGGGCCGCACCCCCGGTTCCGCCGGTCGCCCGGCCTGCGGAACCGCCCTGTCGCGCCCCATCGATCCCATGCGCAACTCCCGGCGCGGGCAAGCCAGTCGGTGACCGGAAAAGCCGAGATCGAATTTGCTAACCGCCGATCTCTTGTTACCGTTCCAGTAGCCCGGTTGCTGGTGCATCCCCCGTCGCCAGCAACCGGGTCTTTGCGTGTCGGCCGCCGCTCACGGAACGCGGTCGTCCGTCAACCGCCCGTCGCCATAAGCGAGTTGCTTCCGGAGCGCAACGGCTGCGGTCCCCTCACGGCGCCGACCCCGACCACCCTGACCGCGTCGGCCCGGCGTCTCGTGCGTGGCAACCCGTTCCCGGCGCGGCATGTCCGTCGCCGGATCCCATGAGGCCGGGTACGGCGTTCCAGGCATCGCCGGTGGCATTGCGGTGGTGGGTCCGCGCCCAGAGGTCCTGCCCCTGCGCCGGCACACAGGTCCGCGCCCCTACGCCGTCAGGGAAGGGGAGGAGAGCGCGGGGCCACGCCGCACGGCGGCATCACGCCGTCGCTGCGCGCGCGGTGGGCCGTACGGAACCGGTCCGGTCCCCGGGCCCGGGCCCGGACGGGTGACCCTCGTCGGCGGCAGCGGCACCTTGGCGTCCCGCGCGCGGTGGGCCGTGCCGCACCGGCCGGCCCCGCAGGCGTGCCCCCCGGCCCCGCCACGGCAGCACACAACCGCGCACCGCGCAGGCCGCCACGGCGCCCGCGAGGCGCGCGGACACCCCGGTCCGGGAGGAGAAGACCGCGCCCCGGCCAGGATGCCGTGCGCGCACCCGCTACATCTCGGGCGCGCTCACACCCGTACGAGTGAGGGCGTCGACCACGGCGTCCACCACCGCCTCGACGTCGGGCACCCACGGCGAGGCCGAGCCGGGCAGTGGTGCGCGCTCCCAGCGGATCTCGCCCTGCGCGGTCTCGGACGGGGGCAGCGCGAGGTAGCCGCCCCCGCCGTGGAAGCGGAGGGAGCCGGGGACGAAGTCCTTGGCGTACAGCAGCTCGCCAAGCTGCTCCATGGAGTACGGCTTCACCAGGATCGACCAGCGGGCCGGCGAGGCGACGACCGGGCCGAGCCGCATGCCGCGCCGGTCGAGCGCGGCGAGGGCGCGGGCGGCCGGCAGGGCGGGCAGGGACACCGCGCAGGGGGCCTTGCCTCCGGTGGCGAGGACGATCGGCGCCGTCGGCCGGTTCCCCCACCACCAGCGCACCATGCGCGCGTCGGTGGTGGCGGCGAGGAGGCCGGGGTCGAACGGGTGGGCACCCGGCACCGTGCACTCGGGGTCGGGGCAGGCGCAGCGGGACCGGCCCTGCGGGTCCGCCGCCACGCCCGGGAGTACGGGCCACTGCCAGTCCGTGGCGAAGGTCAGGGCCGCGCCGATCAGATCGGGCCCTCCGTCGCCGCGCCGGGACAGGAGCCTGCGTCGCCTTCCGAGGATCTCGCGCATGAGCGCTCGTTCCTTTCCGTTGCACGCCTGGCAACACCGTGGTCCAGATCACGTCATGTGTCGATCACTTCACTGTGCGTACCTATGGGCGCATCACACCCCCGCGCCGGGCAGGGGGTACCCCTATGGGCCGAGCATGGGCTGCCTCCGCGGCCGTTCCGCCCGTACCGCGTCTATCAGAAGTACGGGTGTGGCGTGGGGGTGGCGAAGTCTGGCGTTTGCCGTCGCGCGTGGTTCTCTCCGCCTCCGCCACGGGAGGATGGGGCACGGTCGTCGGTGGTTAAGACGCCCGGGTCCGTCGCCAGGTTCCCGAGCGGTTCCCAACCACCCCTGGCCTTCACCGAGTACGTACCCATCACGACCGTTGTGACGCTCCGTCGAGCAAGGCCAGTCGACCGCAATATGCCTCCCCCTGAGGCAGTTTCAAGCCAACTTCATATTTCGGCAAGGGGTCTGCGGGGAGTTCTCTCCAGTCCCACGGACACCAGGAATCCCAGCAGGACAATGCTGGACATCTCCTCACGAGTACGTGTACATGTGGAGACACTGCCGGCGACGCAGAATGACATGGGGGTTTGCGATGCTTTTGAGCAGTACGTACCGGTCGGAAAGCCGGACACCATGAACGCTCCGCACCCTCCGAAAGTGGCCGGAATCGATTCAACGGTTCCCTCACCCGCACACACTGTCGCGTCCGTCACCGCGGGTACCTCCCCGGCTCCCCCGGCAAACCCCCAGAACGCGCCGGGCGCGCTGCTCCAGGACCGGCTCGCCGGCTGGGTATCCGACCTCACGACCCTCCACGAACTCACCGAACGCCTGGCCCGCGCGAGCACGCTCGACGAGGCGCTCCAGGAGCTGCTGCGCGCGGGAGCCGCCCTGGTGGGCGCGCGGCGCGGGCTCGTCGCCCTGGAACCCGCCGACGGTCTCGACCCGGCCACCACCATCGGCCTGGGACTGGCCCGCGCGGATCTCGGCCACATGGAGACGGTGCCGCGCGGCGCACTGCCGTACGGCAGGATCCTCGACGGGCTGCCCGGCGCCGACGACGGCATCGCCGAACCCGACCTGTTCGCCGAGAAGGGGCTCGACCCCCGGCACCGCGAGGTCGCCGCCCGCCTCGGCTACGCCGCCAGCTTCGCCCTCCCCCTCGCCACCGGGGCCGCCGGACGCCTGGGCGCCGCGGTGTGGCTCTACGACGAGCCGGCCGAGCCGTCGGAGCGGCAGCGTCACCTCGTGGGCCTGTACGTCCGCCACGCCGCCGAGCACCTGGCCCGGCTCCTCGAACTCGAGCGCACGCGCGCGTGCATGGCCACGATGGCCGAGGAACTGCTGCCCTCCCGTCTCCCCCGGGTCGCCGGCGTCCAGCTCGCCGCGCGGCACCGCACCTCCCCGCGCGGGGGCGGCGACTGGTACGACGCGCTGCCGCTGCCGGACGCGGCCCTCGGTCTCGCCGTCGGGTCCGTCACCGGGTCGGGACCCAGCGCGGTCGCGGCGATGGGCCGGCTGCGGGCGTCGCTGCGCGCGTACGCCGTGATGGAGGGCGAGGACCCGGTCGCCGTCCTGTCCGACCTGGAGCTGTTGCTGCGGCTCACCGAGCCCGCCCGGTCGGCCACCGCCCTGTTCGGCTACTGCGAACCCGCGCTGCGCCGGATCACGCTGGCCGGCGCCGGGCACAGCCCGCCGCTGCTGCTCGGCGAGCGCCGCACCGAGTTCGTCGAGACGTCGGTCTCCGCGCCGCTGGGCATGCTCGCCTGCTGGGAGGCGCCGAGCGTGGAGGTCCAGGCGGAGCCGGGGGAGACGGTGCTGCTCTACACCGACGGGCTGCTGCACCGCACCGGTGACCCGACCGACCGCGCCTTCGCGCGGCTGCACGCGGCGGCGGCTGGGGTGCCGAAGGCACTGCGCCGCGACCCCGGCGCCGTCGCCGACCACGTCCTGCGCGCGGTGCTGCCCGAGGGCGCGGACACGGCGGACTCCAGGGAGGACGTGGTGCTGCTGGCGGCGCGGTTCGAGTAGCCGTCCCGTCCCTCTCCGCTACCGTTCCGTGCCCCGTTCGGCTGTTTCCGCCCGACCGTACGATGGGGGGTGGTCCAGTGCCGTATCGAGGAGGATGACCGTGGCCGAGGAGCTGCCGGAGACCCCGGAGACTGCCGAGGAAGAGCCCGTCAAGCAGCGCAAGAACGGCCTGTACCCGGGCGTGTCCGACGAGCTGGCCGAGAGCATGAAGAGCGGCTGGGCCGACACCGAGCTGCATGATCTGCGGCCGATCCCCCAGGCCGCCGAGACCGCCGCCCGCCGCGCGGCGCTCTCCGCCCGTTTCCCGGGTGAGCGTCTGGTCGTCCCCGCGGGCAACCTGAAGACGCGTTCGAACGACACGGAGTACTCCTTCCGCGCGTCGGTCGAGTACGCCTACCTCACCGGCAACCAGACGGAGGACGGCGTCCTCGTCCTGGAGCCCACGGCGGACGGCCACAAGGAGACGATCTACCTCCTGCCCCGTTCCAACCGCGAGAACGGCGAGTTCTGGCTGGACGGGCAGGGCGAGCTGTGGGTCGGCCGCCGCCACTCCCTCACCGAGGCCGAGAAGCTGTACGGCATCCCCGCCTCCGACGTCCGCGAGCTGGCCGGCGCGCTGCGCGAGACCACCGGCCCGGTGCGGGTGGTGCGCGGGTACGACGCCGGGATCGAGGCGGCGCTGACCGACAAGGTCACCGCCGAGCGCGACGAGGAGCTGCGCGTCTTCCTCTCCGAGGCGCGGCTGGTCAAGGACGACTTCGAGATCGGCGAGCTGCAGAAGGCCGTCGACTCCACCGTGCGCGGCTTCGAGGACGTCGTGAAGGTCCTCGACAAGGCCGAGGCGACGTCCGAGCGCTACATCGAGGGAACGTTCTTCCTGCGCGCCCGCGTGGAGGGCAACGACGTCGGCTACGGCTCCATCTGCGCCGCCGGACCGCACGCCTGCACGCTGCACTGGGTGCGCAACGACGGCCCGGTCCGCTCCGGTGACCTGCTGCTGCTCGACGCGGGCGTGGAGACGCACACGTACTACACGGCCGACGTCACGCGCACGCTGCCGGTCAACGGCACGTACAGCGAGCTGCAGAAGAAGATCTACGACGCCGTGTACGACGCCCAGGAGGCCGGTATCGCGGCGGTGAAGCCGGGCGCCAAGTACCGCGACTTCCACGACGCCGCCCAGCGCGTGCTGGCCGAGCGGCTCGTCGAGTGGGGCCTGGTCGAGGGCCCGGTGGAGCGGGTGCTGGAGCTGGGGCTGCAGCGCCGCTGGACGCTGCACGGCACCGGTCACATGCTCGGCATGGACGTCCACGACTGCGCCGCCGCACGGACCGAGACGTACGTCGACGGCACGCTGGAGCCCGGCATGGTGCTCACCGTCGAGCCGGGTCTGTACTTCCAGGCCGACGACCTGACCGTGCCCGAGGAGTACCGCGGCATCGGCGTCCGCATCGAGGACGACATCCTCGTCACGGCGGACGGCAACCGGAACCTGTCCGACGGGCTGCCCCGGCGGTCGGACGAGGTCGAGGCGTGGATGGCGGCCCTGAAGGGCTGACGTACCGCGCGACGGCCGGGCACGCGCGCGTGCCCGGCCGTTCCCGTCGCCGCACCGCGACTCGCCGCACCACGACTCGCCGCACCGCCGATTCACTACACCGCGACGAGCGGGGCGTCCTCGCGCCACTTGAGGATCTTGTCGAAGCTCACCACCGCTCCGCCGCGGCCCGGCTTGTTGCCGATGTGGACGTGGTCGGCGAGTTCCCTGATGAGACACAGGCCCCGTCCGTGCTCCGCGTCGGAGGGCGCGGGACGGGCCGGCGGGCGGGGGCGGTTCCCGGTCGCGCCGGGGAAGCCGGGGCCCGCGTCGGCGACCTCGATGCGGCACTTCTCGCCGTCGAGGTAGGCGGTCACCCGGAACGCCTCCGAGGTGCCGTCCCGCGCGGTGTCCCCGCCGTGCTCGACCGCGTTCGCGCAGGCCTCACTGAGGGCGACCGATAAGTCGTAGGAGATGTCGGGGTCGACGCCCGCGGTCTCCATGGTGCCGAGCAGCAGGCGCCGGGCGAGCGGCACGCTGGCGGCGTCGCGCCGCAGATGGAGTGACCACCAGATGCTCATGCTCCAGCCTCCTGGCTGCGGCTCGACATACCGTTACGTATTGCCCTGAGTGCTCGCCGGTAAGCGTGAAGTTGACGTGACACCGCCCATATGGCGGGTGTGTCGTGGATCCGATCGGTGTATGTGGGGTGTGTCGTAGCAGATGTGACCTTCCGGTCGTACCTCATCTTGCGGACCTGCCGTACGGCGGCCGGTGGGCCGGTGCGATGATGAGCTCGCCATGTCTGCCCCCCACCCGCGTACGACACGCTCCGGACGAGGCCTCCGGATCCTGCGGGCCGCGGTGTTCGCCGCGGTCTGCGTCGTGCTGGCCGGGGCAGGGCACACGCTCGCCTCCTGCACCGCCGTACCGCTGTGGACGCTGGGCGCGGGCTTCCTCGGGGCCCTCGCGGTCGCCGCCCCCCTCACCGGGCGCACCCGGTCGCTGCCGGGGACCGCGGTGCTGCTGGCGTGCGGCCAGACGGCCCTGCACACCCTCTTCGGCCTGGGGCAGCACGGCACACCCGCCACGGGTTCGTCGTCCGCGCTCTCCGACGCCGCGCTGGTCGAGCGGGCCGCGCGGCTGTTGTGCGGGACCGCCGCGGCGGGGCTCAGCCCCGCGCAGGCCGAGCGCGTCCTCATCGACGCGCGGGTCCACCGTGCCGGGGCCGCCACCCACGCGGAGACCGCCGCGGACGTCCCGGCGTCCCTGCTGCCGTCACTGCCGATGCTGCTCGGCCACGTCCTCGCGGCGCTGGCCGCGGGATGGTTGCTGCGCCGCGGCGACCTGGCCCTGCTGCGGCTGGCCGAACTGTCGGCGCACGGTGTCGCCGAGGGCGCCCTCGTACGGTCCCTCCGCGCGGCGCTCGCCCTGGTGCGTGCCCTGCGCGCCGGGCTCCCGGGAGCACCGGAAGGGGCCCCGCGCATGGCGCGCACCGCGCTGCTCGCCCCGCTTCCGCCCCGTTCCGCCGGGCTGCACCACACGGTGATCCGCCGGGGCCCGCCGGCCGCCGGCACCGCACTCGCTCTCGCCGCCTGACGCGAGGCGACCACCACTCCGGGTTTTCCGGCCGAGGAGCCGAGGAGAGGGGCGCCGGCGTGCGGCACGCGCGCGTGCGGCCGTTTCCGTGTGCGCCCGGCCGTCCTGCCCGACAGACCCGTCCGGTCGTACGCGCGGCACATCCCTCACCGTCAGTGAAACCTCAACCGAAGCGGAGTGCTTCTGCCATGAAGGCTTCCCGTATCGCCGCCGCCGGTGCCGTCGCCGGTGCCGCCGTCCTCGCCGTGTCCACCCCCTGCTTCGCGCACGTCAGCGTGCAGCCGGAGGGTGAGGCCGCGAAGGGCGGCTACGCGGTCGTCGGCTTCAAGGTCCCCAACGAGCGGGACGACGCCTCGACCACCAAGCTCGAGGTCACCTTCCCCACGGACCACCCGCTGGCGTCCGTGATGCCGCAGCCGGTCGAGGGCTGGGACGTCAAGGTCACCACGTCCAAGCTGGACAAGCCGCTGGAGATGCACGGCAAGAAGATCAACGAGGCCGTCTCCAAGGTCACCTGGACCGCCAAGGGCGACGGCATCGAGCCCGGCTTCTTCCAGAAGTTCCCGGTGTCCGTCGGCACGCTGCCCGAGGACGCCGACGAACTCGTCTTCAAGGCCCTGCAGACGTACTCCAACAAGGAGGTCGTCCGCTGGATCGAGGTGCCGCAGGAGGGCCAGGAGGAGCCCGAGCACCCGGCTCCCGTGCTCACCCTGTCCGAGGCCTCCGAGGACGGTCACTCGCACGGCGCCGCGGACGACGACAAGGCCTCCGGCGACACCGCGGCGGCCGAGAACGCCTCCGCCCAGACCTCCGCCTCCGGCGACGAGGGCGACTCCGGCGGCACGGACACCACCGCCCGCGTCCTGGGCGTCGTCGGCATCGTGGTCGGCGCCGCGGGCGTCGCCTACGGCGTCCTCGCCGGTCGTCGGCGCGCCACCGCCTGACCCCTCTCCTCATCTGGACGGCGCGCACCGGGCCGCTCACGGCCCACGTGACCTCCCGGTGCGCGCCGGAGCACTCACCTCTCAGGACCATTCATGCGCAAGAAGACCTTCGCGGCCGCGGCCCTGCTCGCCGCCGCCTCCCTCACCCTCTCCGCCTGCGGGAGCGGTAACAACGACAGCGGTGACCCCGTCGCCGTGGTGTCCGAGGAGGCCGGCGCCCAGAAGGCGGCCACCGTCCTCGACAAGCCCTTCGAGAAGCCGGACCTCGTCCTCACCGACACCAACGGCGAGGAGTACGACCTCCGCGAGCAGACCGCGGGCCGGCCCACGCTGATCTACTTCGGCTACACGCACTGCCCCGACGTCTGCCCGCTGACGATGAACAACCTCGCCGTGGCCAAGAAGCAGCTTCCCCAGGAGCAGCAGGACGAGCTGCGGATCGTGTTCGTCACCACCGACCCGGAGCGTGACACCTCCGCCGCGCTGGGCAAGTGGCTCAAGGGCATCGACTCCCAGGTCGTCGGCCTGACCGGCGACTTCGACACCATCCAGGCCGGTGCCCGCACCCTCGGCATCTCGATCGACCCGCCGCGCAAGGACGACAACGGCAAGACCGTCTCCGACCACGGCACCCAGGTCATCGCCTTCTCACCGGAGACCGACGGCGGTTACGTCCTCTACGGCGAGGACGCCACCGTCGAGGACTACACCAAGGACCTCCCCAAGATCATCAAGGGCGAGAACCCGTGAGGCGCCCGGCAGCCGCGGCCATGGTCGTCGCCGGGGCGCTGGCCTTGGCCCTGACCGGCTGCGGCGGCTCGGACGGCGGTGCGGCGGAGCTGTCCGTCGGCTCCGCGTACATGCCACAGCCGGTCTCCGACATGGCCGCCGGCTTCCTCACCATCACCAACGACGGCGACTCCGCGGACCGGCTGACCTCGGTCAGCAGCGATGTCGCCGGCCAGGTCACCGTGCACGAGACCGTCGACGGGGCCATGCAGGAGGCCGAGGCCCTCGACATCCCGGCCCACGGCAGCCTGGTGCTGGAGAGCGGCGGCAGCCATCTGATGTTCGAGCAGCTCAAGCGGAAGCCGAAGCAGGGTCAGAAGGTCTCCGTCGAGCTGCGCTTCGCCGAGTCGGACCCCGTCACGGTCGAGATACCGGTGAAGCCGGCCACCTACACCCCGAAGACCGGACACTGAGGGAGACACCCCTGTGACCCAGACCATCGCCCCCCGCGTGCGGATCCTGGTGCTGCTGCTCCTGGCGGTCACCGGCGCGCTCCTCGCCGGAGCCGCTCCCGCCTCCGCACACGCCGCGCTGACCGGCAGCGATCCCGGGCAGGGGGCGGTGGTCGACACGGCGCCCACCCAGGTCTCGCTCACCTTCTCCGAGCAGATCGCGGTGAGCGACGACGCCGTGCGCGTCCTCGACCCCAAGGGCAAGCGGGTCGACAAGGGCGACCCGGCCAACCTCAGCGGCACGACGTACACCGTGCGGCTGCTCAGCGGGCTGCCCGACGGCACGTACACCGTGGCCTACCAGGTGGTGTCCGCGGACAGCCATCCCGTCGCCGGTGCTTTCACCTTCTCCATCGGCGCCCCTTCCGAGACCTCCGTCTCCGCCTGCGCGCAGGCCTCCGACGACGGCCTGGTCGGCTGGCTGTACGACATCGGCCGCTACGTGTCGTACGCCGGCTTCGTCGTCATGGCCGGCGGGGCCGCCTTCGTGCTCGCCTGCTGGGGGCGCGGCGCCGGGGTGCGGGCGGTACAGCGGCTGGTCGTCTCCGGATGGCTGGCGCTCACCGCGGCCACGCTCGCGCTGCTGCTCCTGCGCGGCTCCTACACCACCTCCGGGAAGGTCGGCGACGTCTTCGACCTGTCGCTGCTCGGGGACGTGCTCCAGACGAAGACCGGCGCGGCACTGGTCTCCCGGCTGCTGCTGCTCGCCGCGGCGGCCCTGTTCATCGCGGTGCTGTTCGGCGCCTATGACAAGCGGGACGCCGAGGAGAAGCGGGACCTGACCTTCGGGCTGGCGATCGGCGGGACCGTCGTGGCGGCCGGGCTCGCCGCGAGCTGGGCCATGTCCGAGCACGCCTCCCAGGGACTCCAGCCGGGCATCGCCATGCCCGTCGACGTGCTCCACCTGCTGGCCGTCGCCGCCTGGCTCGGCGGACTCACCGCCCTGCTCGTCGCCCTCTACCGGGCGCCCGCCGACACCCCGGTCGGCCAGGACGCCGTCCAGCGGTTCTCGCGGCTCGCCTTCGGCAGCGTGGTGACGCTGGTCGTCACAGGCGTCTACCAGAGTTGGCGACAGCTCGGCTCCTGGTCGGCGTTGACCGACACCCGGTACGGGCAACTGCTGCTCGCCAAGATCGGGCTCGTGGTGGTGATGGTCGCGATCGCCTCGGTCTCGCGGCGCTGGACGGCACGGCTGGCGGAGGCACCGGCCCCGGCAGCGCGCGAGGAAGAAGAGGAGAGGGGGAAGGAGAAGCAGCCGGCAGGGGCAGGCAAAGCCACCGGAGCCGGGAAGGGCGAATCCGGGAACGGTGAGTCCGGGAAGGGCGAATCCGGGAACGGTGAGTCCGGGAAGGGCGAATCCGGGAAGGGCGAATCCGGATCCGGAAAGGGCGGCGACGCCCGGGCCGCTCAGCTCGCCCGACAGCGGGCCGCGATGGAGAGCGCCCGGCAGAAGCGGCTGCGTGACGCCGACCCCAACCGCTTCGGTCTGCGCCGCTCCGTACTCGCCGAGGCGGGCATCGCCGTCGTCCTGCTCGCCGTCACCACCGTGCTGACGCAGACCGAGCCGGGGCGCACCGAGCAGGAGGCCGCGGCGGCCACCTCCGCCTCGTCCTCGTCGTCCGCCCCGACCGGCCAGGGCACCGGCGCGGTGACGCTGAACATGCCCTTCGACACCGGCGGCGAGAACGGCAAGGGCGTCGTCACGGTCGACCTCGACCCCGCCCGGGTCGGCGACAACGACATGCACATCTATGTGGAGGGCCCGGACGGCCAGGCCTTCGACATCCCCGAGGTGAAGGTCGCCTTCACCCTCTCCGCCAAGGGCATCGGGCCGCTGCCCGTCGTCCCCGACCACATCACCACCGGACACTGGTCGGCGAGCGGAGTACAGATCCCCATGACGGGCGACTGGAAGGTCGAGGTGACCGTGCGGACCTCCGACATCGACCAGGTGACCGTCTCGAAGAACACGAAGATCGGCTGAACCACCATGGCTGACCAGACCCTTCCCCAGGCCCGGACCCCCGGAGCGCCCCAGGAGGAGCCCGGGGACCGGACCACCGGGAACGGCATCTCCCGGCGCCGGCTGCTCGGCACGGCCGGTGCCACCGGGCTCGTCCTCGGGGCGGCGGGTGGGGCCGCGGGATACGCGGCGGCACCCGCCGGTGCCACCCCGCTGACGTCGGTGGGCGACAGCCGGGTCGAGTTTCACGTGAAACATCAGCCCGGCATCACCCAGCCACTCCAGGCCCGCGGCCATCTCATCGCCTTCGACCTCGCCCCCGGGGCCGGACGCAAGGAGGCTGCCGCCCTGCTGCGCCGCTGGTCGGACACCGCACGTCGGCTGATGGCGGGCGAGGCCAGCGCGCAGGACGACACCGGCGTGGCCCGTGACGCCGGCCCCTCCTCACTGACCCTCACCTTCGGCTTCGGCCACAGCTTCTTCGCCCGCACCGGCCTGGAGAAACAGCGTCCGGTCGCCCTGGACCCGCTGCCCGACTTCTCCTCCGACCACCTCGACAAGGCCCGCAGCAACGGCGACCTGTGGGTGCAGATCGGCGCCGACGACGCCCTCGTGGCCTTCCACGCCCTGCGCGCCGTCCAGAAGGACGCGGGCTCCGCGGCGAAGGTGCGCTGGCAGATGAACGGCTTCAACCGCTCACCCGGCGCCACCGACCGTCCCATGACCGCCCGCAACCTGATGGGCCAGGTCGACGGCACCCGCAACCCCAAACCCGCCGAGTCCGACTTCGACGAACGGATCTTCGTCCCCGGGAAGGGCGAGCCGGCCTGGATGGCGAACGGCTCCTACGTCGTCGTACGCCGTATCCGCATGCTGCTGGACGACTGGGAGAAGCTGCCGGTCAAGGAGCAGGAGAGCGTCATCGGGCGCCGCAAGTCCGACGGGGCGCCGCTGTCCGGGGGCACCGAGACGTCCGAGATGGACCTGGAGAAGACGGATTCCCGGGGCAACCTGGTCGTCCCGTTCAACGCCCACGCGAGGATCACCCGCCCCGACCAGAACGGCGGTGCCGCCATGCTCCGCCGGCCGTTCTCGTACCACGACGGCATCGACGCGGACGGGGCGCCGGACGCGGGGCTCCTGTTCATCTGCTGGCAGGCCGATCCGCTGCGCGGCTTCGTGCCGGTGCAGCGCAAGCTCGACCGGGGTGACGCCCTGACGCCGTTCGTCCGCCACGAGGCGAGCGGGCTGTTCGCGGTGCCGGGCGGCGCGGCGGAGGGAGAGTATGTGGGGCAGCGGCTGCTGGAGGGGTGAGAACCGCCCTGTGTCACCCCTGAGGGCTCTGGCGGGGTTGCCGTCGGCCGGGGCCCATTAGGGTGAGGTCATGCCAGCGAGCTATGCGTATCTCGGCCCAGAGGGCACCTTCACCGAAGTCGCCCTGCGTACGCTTCCCGAGGCGGCCACCCGTGAGCTGATCCCGTACGTGTCCGTGCAGTCCGCGCTCGACGCGGTGCGCACCGGCGAGGCCGAGGCCGCGTTCGTCCCCATCGAGAACTCCGTCGAGGGCGGCATCACCACCACCCTCGACGAACTGGTCGCGGGCACCCCGCTGATGATCTACCGCGAGGTGCTGCTGTCGATCACCTTCGCGCTGCTCGTCCGTCCGGGCACCAAGCTGTCGGACATCAAGACGGTCACCGCCCACCCGGCCGCCCAGCCGCAGGTCCGCAACTGGCTCAAGACGCACCTCCCGGACGCCGTCTGGGAGTCGGCCGCCTCCAACGCGGACGGTGCGCGACTGGTCCAGGAGGGCCGGTACGACGCCGCCTTCGCCGGTGAGTTCGCCGCCGCCCGGTACGGCCTGGAGGCGCTGGAGACGGAGATCCACGACGCGGAGAACGCCCAGACCCGGTTCGTGCTGGTGGGCCGCCCGGCCCGGCCCGCCGCGCCCACGGGCGCCGACAAGACGTCCGTCGTGCTGTGGCAGCGCGACGACCACCCCGGCGGTCTGCGTGACCTGCTGGGCGAGTTCGCCACCCGTGGCATCAACCTGATGCTGCTGCAGTCCCGGCCGACCGGTGCCGGGATCGGCAACTACTGCTTCTGCATCGACGCCGAGGGGCATATCTCGGACCGCCGGATGGCCGAGGCGCTGATGGGGCTCAAGCGGATCTGTCTGCAGGTGCGTTTCCTCGGTTCGTACCCGCGTGCGGATGTGCGTCCCGGAGAGGTGCGACCGCCGTTCCCCGGGACGTCGGACGAGGAGTTCGTGGGGGCGGCGGACTGGGTCGCACGGTGCCAGGACGGCCGGTTCTGACAGGACCGGCCGGTCCTACCTGCTGATTTTCGTTGTCCACAGGAGTTATCCACAGGTCCGCTTCTCCATCTGGGGACAAGTCGACACCGAAGCCCCATCCAGTCGACAAATCGCCCCACGGCGCATGACCTTGTTCATCACCCCGCACATCCTCCTTCGTCCACCCTTTTCCTTTGGTCAACCCTTTGGGGTGAGCCTTTTCCACTCAAAAGTGGGGAGGAAGGGAGTTTGTCCTGGGAATCCTCGGCTTTGATCAGACGTTTCGGAGCGATCAATTCCGAAGTCCACAGATCTTCCCCACACCCTGTGGATAACTCCCCGAGAGTGTGGATGCCTGTGGACAACCGAAGCCCAAGTTCCGTACCGCGCAAGGAATCCCGGTCAACCGGCGTCCCGTGAACTGACCCGTTCCAGGGGGAGGGCCACATTCATTGACCTTGCGGAACATTGCACGCAATTCCCTCATAACGGAACGCGCGTCACCGCACCGCAATAGTGAGTCGTGAGGCGTCACCCCGCACCGGTAGCCTTGACCGCGTGATTGACCTTCGCCTGCTTCGTGAGGACCCCGACCGTGTGCGTGCTTCGCAGCGCGCCCGTGGAGAGGACGTCGCGCTCGTCGACGCCCTCCTGTCTGCCGACGAGCGGCGCAGGTCGTCCGGCGTCCGCTTCGACGAGCTGCGCGCCGAGCAGAAGTCGCTCGGCAAGCTCATCCCCAAGGCGGCCGGGGACGAGAAGGCCGAGCTGCTGAAGCGGGCCGGCCAGCTCGCCGCCGACGTCAAGGCGGCCGACGCCGACCGCGACACCGCCGCGACCGAGACCCAGGACCTGCTGCTCAGGCTGAGCAACCTCGTCCACCCCGACGTGCCCGTCGGCGGCGAGGAGGACTTCGTCACGCTGGAGACGCACGGCAGCATCCGTGACTTCGACGCCGAGGGCTTCGCGCCCAAGGACCACCTGGAGCTCGGCCAGCTCCTCGGCGCCATCGACGTCGAGCGCGGCGCCAAGGTCTCGGGCTCCCGCTTCTACTTCCTGACCGGCGTCGGCGCGCTGCTCGAGCTCGCCCTGGTGAACGCCGCGATGGCGCAGGCCACGGCCGCCGGCTTCACGCCGATGCTGACCCCCGCGCTGGTGCGCCCCCAGTCGATGGCGGGCACCGGCTTCCTCGGCCAGGCGGCCCAGGACGTCTACCACCTGGACAAGGACGACCTCTACCTGGTCGGCACGTCCGAGGTGGCGCTGGCCGCGTACCACATGGACGAGATCATCGACGCCGACCGGCTGCCGCTGCGGTACGCGGGCTTCTCGCCCTGCTTCCGCCGCGAGGCCGGCTCGCACGGCAAGGACACCCGGGGCATCTTCCGCGTGCACCAGTTCGACAAGGTCGAGATGTTCTCGTACGTCGCACCGGAGGACTCCCAGGCGGAGCACCAGCGGCTGCTGGAGTGGGAGAAGCAGTGGCTGACCTCGCTGGAGCTGCCGTTCCGCGTGATCGACGTCGCCTCGGGCGACCTGGGCTCCTCGGCCGCGCGCAAGTACGACTGCGAGGCGTGGATCCCGACCCAGGGCAAGTACCGCGAGCTGACCTCGACCTCGGACTGCACCGAGTTCCAGTCGCGCCGGCTGTCGATCCGCGTCCGTGAGGACAAGAAGGTGCGCCCGCTGGCCACGCTCAACGGCACGCTGTGCGCCGTACCGCGCACCATCGTGGCGATCCTGGAGAACCACCAGCAGGCGGACGGTTCCGTGCGCGTGCCGGAGGTGCTGCGTCCGTACCTGGGCGGCCGGGAGATCCTGGAGCCGGTCACCAAGTGAGCACCGCCTTCCCCTACCGCCTGATCGCCACCGATCTCGACGGCACGCTGCTGCGGGGCGACCACTCGGTCTCCCGCCGCACCCGTGACGCGCTCGCCGCGGCCACCGCGGCGGGCGCCGCGCACATCGTCGTCACCGGCCGCGCGGCCCCCTGGACCCGTCCCATACTCGACGACCTCGGCTACGAGGGCCTCGCCGTCTGCGCCCAGGGCGCCCAGGTGTACGACGCCGGGGCGCACCGCCTGCTGACGTCGGTGACCCTGGACCGGCAGCTGGCCGGAGTGGCGCTGGCCAAGATCGAGGCGGAGGTCGGCCCGCTGTACCTGGCAGCGAGCCGCGACGGCCTGGACGGCGAGGTGCTGGTCGGTCCCGGTTACGAGGTCGTGGGCGCCCTGCCCGCGACCCCGTTCACGGACGCGTCGGACCTGTGGACGGCGCCCCTGAACAAGCTGTACATCCAGCATCCGACGCTGACCTCGGACGAGCTCGCCGACGCGGCCACCCGCGCGGCGGGCGGGTTCGTCACCGTCACCATGGCGGGCGAGGGCATCGTCGAACTGCTCCCGCTCGGCCTGTCCAAGGCCACGGGGCTGTCACTGGCGGCACGCAGGCTGGGCATGAAGGCCGCGGAGACGATCGCCTTCGGCGACATGCCCAACGACATCCCGATGTTCGCCTGGTCCGCCCACGGCGTAGCCATGGCCAACGCCCACGAGGAACTGAAGGCGGTAGCCAACGAGGTGACCACCTCCAACGAGGAGGACGGCATCGCGGCAGTGGTGGATCGACTGCTGGCATAACTGCGGGCAGTCGTGCCGCTGGGGCGGCACGGGTGGGCGCAGCGGCACTCCGCAAACGCCGGGCTGCGCGACCCCACCCGCCCCGCCACAACGAAGCAGGGAAGGGCGGCCCACGCGCCAGAGATGCGCGTGCTCGAAGCGGCCGCCCCGGGCAGCTCCCCGTACGGGCGGACTCGGCGGAGCGGTAGGGACGACTCCGGAGTCCGCCACGGGCTGCCCTGACAGAAGTGGGACGTGCCGTGCATGGGCACCGTCCCGCTCCTCTCCCAGCGGATGACGCCGGACTTTCCCGGCGATGCGGACACAACCACTCTGCCCGCCGGGCAAGTCGGACGCCACCGAATAAACCGGCGAGGGGTCCTCACTCCTCGCCGGCGAGCGTCAGCGACCGCAGCTTCTGCCCGGCGTACCAGGTGGCCAGCACGGTGACCGCGGCCAGCAGCACCGTCGCGGTCGTCAGACCCACGTCCGAGGTGACCAGGTCGCCCCCGGAGACCTTCTGCGCCACCGCCAGCGACCACTGCTGGACGCTCAGCGTGCGCGCGCCGGGCACCAGGGAGCCGAACAGCGCCTCCCAGACCAGCGCGTAGACCAGCCCGAACACCACCGCGTGCCGCGAGACCGTGCCGAGCAGCAGGAAGAGCGCCGCGTACGCGATGGAGGCGACCAGTGCGGCCACGGTGTAGGCGACGGCGACCTGCTGGCCGTTGCCGTTGAGAATGAAGCCCGCGATCAGGGTCGGCACCGCCGAGAACACCATGGTGACGGCGATCGCGACGATCAGCTTGGTGTAGATGATGGTCGGTCGCTTGATCGGCTTGGACAGCAGGTACACCACCGAGCCGTCGTCGATCTCGGGACCGATGGCTCCGGTTCCGGCGATGACACCGATGATCGGCACCATGGTGGCGAGCGCGAGCCCGCCGAGGACGTCGGCCGCGGTCTGGTCGTCGGCGCCGGCGAGGGCGCGCACCGCCAGGGAGATCGCGATCAGCAGCAGGGGCAGGGCGCCCAGGATGAGGGCCCGGCGACGGCCGAGCAGGGCCCGGTAGGTGAGCCGGGCGACTGTGGGGTCGTACATCAGGGGCCTCCTACGCCGCGACCAGGTACGAGAAGACGGACTCGAGGGACTCGTCGGACGGCGAGACCGTGAGCAGCCGGATGCCGTGCTCGCGCGCGACCTTCGGCAACAGGGCGGTGAAGCGGCCGAAGTCGACGGCCTGGACGCGCAGGGCGCCCTCCGCCACGTCGACCTCGATGCCGGACGTCGACGGGTCGGCGATCAGCGCGGCCGCGAGGGCGCGGTCGTCGCTGGAGCGCACCAGGTAGCGGTGCGGGCGGTCCGTCATCAGGCGGCGGATCCTGCGGAAGTCACCGCTGGCCGCGTGCCGGCCGGCGACGACGACCTCGATGTGCCAGGCGAGCTGTTCGACCTCTTCGAGGATGTGGGAGGAGAACAGCACGGTGCGGCCCTCGTCGCCCATCCGCCGCAGCAGGTCCATGAGCTGCATGCGCTGGCGCGGGTCCATGCCGTTGAAGGGCTCGTCGAGGAGGAGCAGCGACGGCTGGTGGACCAGCGCGGACGCCATCTTCACACGCTGCCGCATGCCCTTGGAGTAGGTGGCGATCTTGCGGTCCTGCGCGTACTCCATCTCGACCGTGGCGAGCGCCTGCTGGGCGGCCTTGGCGCCCAGGCCGTGGAGTTCGGCGTTGGCGAGGACGAATTCGCGGCCGGTGAGGAAGTCGTACATCGCCTCGCGTTCGGGGACGATGCCGATGTGCTTGTAGATGGCCTCGTTGCGCCACACCTGCTGTCCGTCGAGGGTGACGGTGCCGGTGGAGGGGGCGAGGAAGCCGCCCATCATGTTGATGAGGGTGGACTTCCCGGCGCCGTTGGGGCCGAGCAGGCCGGTGACGCCGGGGCCGATGGTCATGGTGATGTCGTTGACGGCGACCACGTTGCCGAACCAGCGGGAGACGTGGTCGATGCTGAGCGTGGTCACAGGCCCACCTTCTTGTAGCGGCGCATCAGGAGGCCGTAGCAGGCTGCGATCAGGCCGAGGGTGAACAGGACGTAGACGACGCCCTCGGCGTTGCTCGGACCCACCCCGCCGGGGAAGGCGGAGGTCGCGCCCAGGAAGGCGGACTGCACGCCGTCGATGAGGGTGATCGGCGAGAACAGGCCGATCCAGGCGATGGCGGTGTCGCCGCTGCTCTGGACCTCCGCGATCGCCTGGAGCGTGGAGACCGCGCCGTAGGAGATGGTCAGTACGGCGATGACGGCCGCGATGCCGAAGCCGCGGCGCGGGGTGACCGACGCGATGACCAGACCGATGCCGGCGAAGAGCAGTGAGAGCAGTGCCACGGAGACGAGTCCCTGCGCGAATCCCTTGGTCTGGTCGGTGAAGTCGAGCTTGGCCAGCAGCGCGCCGATGTACAGCACCAGCAGGGGAGCGGCGGTGAGGATGAAGAGGGCCGACGCCAGCGCGGCGAACTTGGCGCGTACGTAGTCGGCGGTCTCGATGGGCCGCGAGAAGTACAGCGGTACGGTCTTGAAGCGCAGGTCGCGCGAGACGGACTGGGGTGCCTGCGAGGCGACGTACAGGCTGATGACGGCCTGCATGATGATCGCGTAGCGCGTGTAGTCGACGGGCAGGTCGTTGGCCTTGGTGGCGACGGCGACGGCCACCATGATGGCGGCGGGCACGCACATCACCACGAACAGCAGCATCGGCAGGACCTTGGACTTCACCGAGCGGCCGAGGCCGTAGGCGCCGCGCAGGGACTGCGAGTACAGCGAGAGCCTGGCGTAGGAGCGGCCGAGGCGGGGGCCGTCGTAGGAGCGGTAGCCGATGTTGTGGATACGGGTGTCACCCGATGCGGTGGCTGGTGTCTGCGTGGACTGCTCAGTTGCCATGGCCGACCGCCTCCTTCCGCTGCGCGCCGCTGTCCGTGTCGTCCTTGAAGACCTCGGAGATGTGGTGCCGGCGCTGTTCCATGCGCACCAGGCCGAGGCCGAGGTCCGCGATGACGTCCCGGACCAGGTCGTAGGTGTCCTCGCCCTGCGCGGTGAGCAGCAGGATGTGTCCGGCGCCCGGCAGTCCGCTGCCGTCCTCGACGGTCACCCCGCGCGCGTGGAGCGCGTCGCGCACCGCGCGGGTGCCGTCCGGGTGCTCGTCGGTGTCGGTGACCTCGATCGCGAGGGTCGTGGTGTTCTGGGTGAAGTCCGTGGTGGAGCTGGAGCGCAGCAGCTTGCCGCCGTCGACGACCACGACGTGGTCGCAGGTGCGCTCCAGTTCGCCCAGCAGGTGCGAGGTGACCAGGACCGAGATGCCGAAGTCGGTGTGGATGCGGCGGATCAGGCCGAGCATCTCGTCGCGGCCGACCGGGTCGAGGCCGTTGGTGGGCTCGTCCAGGAAGACCAGCTGGGGGTCGTGCACGAGGGCCTGCGCGAGCTTCACCCGCTGCTTCATGCCGGTGGAGTAGCCGCCGATGGGACGGTAGCGCTCCTCGTAGAGGCCGACGTGGCGCAGGGTGTCCGCGGTGCGCTCCCGCGCGGCGGTGGGCGGCAGTCCGGACATGCGCGCCATGTGGACGACGAACTCGGTGGCCGAGACGTCCGGCGGCAGACAGTCGTGCTCCGGCATGTAGCCGACCCGTTCGCGGATGGCGGCGCCCTCGGTGGCGACATCGAGTCCGAGCACTTCGGCGCGGCCCTCGGTGGCGGGGGACAGACCCAGCAGGATCTTGATCAGTGTGGACTTGCCGGCTCCATTGGCTCCGACGAGTCCGGTCACACCGGGCCCGACGTCCACGGAGAGCCGGTCAAGAGCGGTCACCCTGGGGAACCGCTTGCTCAGGCTTTCGGTCGCGATCACAGTCACGTCCATGACACTAGTGACCCGCACCACTCCGGTCGTCAGACCGGAGAGCCGTCTTGGGCTCCATCTGGAGTCGTACGGACCCGTAGGGGAGCCCTGCCTGAGAGTTATGCACAGGCTCCGGGGCACCGTTGACGGTCCTTGCGACAACTGCCACATTCGCCGGTGTGACGGGACTGAGAGGTGCGCGGGAGCGCCGGGTGCGTGCGGGCGGGGTCGAGCTGTGCGTGGCCGAGCTGGGTGAGCGCGGGCGGCCGACGGTCGTCCTGGTGCACGGCTACCCGGACAGCAAGGAGGTGTGGTCGGAGGTCGCGCCCCGGCTCGCCGAGCGTTTCCACGTCGTGGCGTACGACGTCCGGGGCCACGGCCGGTCCACGGCGCCGCGTCCGCTGCGCGGCGGGTTCACCCTGGAGAAGCTGACCGACGACTTCCTGGCCGTCGCCGACGCGGTCAGCTCTGACCGGCCGGTGCATCTGGTGGGGCACGACTGGGGTTCGGTGCAGTCCTGGGAGTTCGTCACGGTCGGGCGCACCGCGGGTCGGATCGCCTCCTTCACGTCGATGTCGGGGCCGTCGCTCGACCACTTCGGGCACTGGATCAACCGCCGTCTGAAGCGGCCCACCCCGCGCCGGGTCGGCCAGCTGCTGGGCCAGGGCGCCAAGTCCTGGTACGTGTACCTGCTGCACACGCCCGTGCTGCCCGAACTCGCCTGGCGCGGCCCGCTCGGCAGGCACTGGCCGCGGATCCTGGAGCGCGTCGAGAAGGTGCCCGGTGGCGGCGGCTACCCGACCCCGTCCCTGCCGTCGGACGCGGCCCACGGAGCCTGGCTCTACCGGGACAACGTGCGGCCCCGGCTGCGCAGCCCGCGCGCCGACGCCCACGCGCACGCGCCCGTGCAGCTCATCACGCCGCTGGGGGACGCGTTCCTCTCGGAGCGGCTCTACGAGGACCTGGAGCTGTGGGCGCCGCGGCTGACCCGGCGGACGCTGCCGGCCCGGCACTGGATCCCGCGCACCCGCCCCGACCTGCTGGCGACGTGGATCGGCGAGTTCGTGGCGTCCGTGGAGGACGGCCGGCCGGAGGTGACGGCTCCGGGCCGGTACGCCGACCGCTTCGGCGGGCAGCTGGTCCTGGTCACGGGGGCGGGCAACGGCATCGGGCGGGCGACCGCGCTCGCGTTCGCGGAGGCGGGCGCGCGCGTGCTGGCGGTCGACCGGGACGCGGAGGCCGCGGCCCGTACCGCCGGGGAGGCCCGCGGTCGCGGCGCGGCGGCGGCCTGGGCGGAGACGGCGGACGTGTCCGACGAACAGGCCATGGAGAAGCTCGCCGAGCGGGTCACCACCGAGTACGGCGTGGTGGACGTCCTGGTGAACAACGCCGGCATCGGGTTGGGCGGCTCCTTCTTCGACACCACCCCGGAGGACTGGAAGAAGGTCCTCGACATCAATCTGTGGGGGGTGATCCACGGCTGCCGGCTCTTCGGGCGGCGGATGGCCGAGCGCGGGCAGGGCGGCCACATCGTCAACGTCGCCTCGGCGGCGGCGTTCCAGCCGTCCAGGGCGCTGCCCGCCTACAGCACGTCCAAGGCGGCGGTGCTGATGCTGAGCGAGTGCCTGCGGGCGGAGCTGGCGGGCCGGGACATCGGCGTGACGGTGGTGTGCCCCGGGTTCGTGAACACCTCCATCACCTCCACCGCGCGCTTCGCGGGTGTGGACGCCGAGGAGGAGCGGCGGCTGCGGAAGCGGGCGGCACGCCTGTACGGGCTGCGGAACTATCCGCCGGAGAAGGTCGCCGCCGCGATCCTGCGGGCGGTGGCGCGTGACGAGGCGGTGGTGCCGGTCACCCCGGAGGCGCGGACCGCGTACGCGCTGTCGCGGTGGATGCCGGGGGCACTGCGGAGAATCGCGCGGGTGAAGCCGCCGATGTGAGGCCGGTTGTCCACAGCGGGCGTCAATTCCCCTGTGGATAACCGCACTTGGCTGTGGATCAAACCTCCGGAGCTAAATCGATCGCGTGATGCGCGTCTCTCCCGGCAATCTGAACGGATGGATGAAAGACGCACCGTGAAGGTGTCGAAGTACCTCTCCAAGCATCTACGCCATCAGCCCGGGAGGATCGGGCTCGCCCTCGACGAGGGCGGCTGGGTCGAGATCGAGGCGCTGATCACCGCGGCGTCCGCGCACGGCTTCCGGTTCACCCGGGAGGAGCTGGACCACGTCGTCGCCGCCAACGACAAGCGGCGCTTCGCCGTCGAGGGCACCCGGATCCGCGCCAGCCAGGGCCACAGCGTCGAGGTCGACCTCGGACTGGCACCGGCCGTCCCACCGCCGTACCTGTACCACGGCACCGTCGCCCGGAACCTGGAGGCGATCCGCGCCGAGGGGCTGCGGCCCATGAACCGGCACGACGTGCACCTCTCCGCCGACCGCGAGACGGCGACCCGCGTCGGCGCCCGCCGGGGCCGCCCGGTCGTCCTGTCCGTGGACGCGGCCGCCATGCACCGCGACGGCCATGTCTTCCACATGAGCGCCAACGGCGTGTGGCTGACCCGGGCCGTACCGAGCCGGTATCTGCGGTTTCCCGCGAGCCACTGAGGCGGAACACGGGCGGCGTGATCGTTTCACGTGAAACACGGCTCGCCGCATAGGCTCGGTGATATGACTCTGCGCCTGAGCACCGTGATCCTTCCGTACCGCCGCTGGCACGAGGGCAGCCGTTCGGCGTGGGTGCGTGCCGAGGAGCTCGGCTTCCACACGGGGTACACCTACGACCACCTGTCCTGGCGCACCTTCCGGGACGGCCCCTGGTTCGGTGCCGTTCCCACCCTGACCGCCGCCGCGGCCGTGACCAACCGGATGCGGCTGGGCACGCTGGTGACCTCGCCGAACTTCCGGCACCCGGTGACCCTCGCCAAGGAGCTCATCTCCCTCGACGACATCTCCGGCGGGCGCGTCACGCTCGGGATCGGTGCGGGCGGCACCGGCTTCGACGCCACGGCGCTCGGCCAGGAGCCCTGGACACCTCGCGAGCGCGCCGACCGCTTCGCCGAGTTCGTGCCCCTGCTCGACCGGCTGCTCACCGAGGAGTCGGTGTCGTACGAGGGCGACTTCTACGCGGCGCACGAGGCGCGCAACATCCCGGGCTGTGTGCAGCGGCCCCGGCTGCCGTTCGCCGTGGCGGCCACCGGACCGCGCGGGCTGCGGCTCGCGGCGCGTCACGGGCAGGCCTGGGTGACCACGGGCGATCCCCGGCTGTACGAGAACGGCACGCCCGAACAGTCGGTTCAGGCCATTCGCGGCCAGGCGGAGAAGCTGGCCGACGCCTGCGCCGAGCTCGGCCGGGACGTGACCGGACTGGACAAGATCCTGCTCACCGGATTCACCCCGGACCGGGGCCGTCCGCTGGAGTCCCTGGACGCCTTCGTCGACTTCGCGGGCCGCCACGCCGAGCTGGGATTCACCGAGATCGTGATCCACTGGCCCATCCCCGACTCGGACTTCGCCGCGGATCAGAAGGTCTTCGAACGGATCGCCATGGAGGCGCCGGCGCAGCTCCGGTGACCTCTGCTGTCCCGGGGCACGGGAAAGACCGCTGGTGACGGCGGTAACCACTCAGATGTGCGGAGTCCCGCACGGTCGTGCGGGCATATGCGGGACAATGGCCGGGTGACCTCAGCGACCCGACAGCCCGAGACCCAGGCAGCCCCCACCCGACCGCGGCTCATCGCCACCGACCTCGACGGCACCCTGCTGCGCGACGACAAGTCGGTGTCGCCGCGCACCGTCGCCGCGCTCGCCGCCGCCGAGGAGGCGGGCATCGAGGTCTTCTTCGTCACCGGCCGCCCGGCCCGCTGGATGGACGTCGTCAGCGACCACGTCCACGGCCACGGCCTCGCCATCTGCGGCAACGGCGCGGCCGTCGTCGACCTGCACGGCGGCCCCGGCGCGCACCGCTTCGTGAAGGTGCGCGAGCTGCCCCGGAAGAACGCGCTGGACGCCGTACGGCTGCTGCGCGAGGCGGCGCCGGGCACGGTGTACGCCGTGGAGCAGACCTTCGGCTTCAACCAGGAGCCGGCGTACCCGAAGCTGCACATGGAGGTCCCGGACACGCTCGCTCCCGCCGAGGAGCTGCTGGCCCCGGACTCCCACACCGCCGCCGAGCCGGTGCTCAAAATCCTCGCCCACCATCCCGAGCTCGACCCCGACGCCTTCCTGACCCTGGCCCGGCTCGCCGTCGGCGACCGTGCCAACGTCACCCGCTCCAGCCCCAGCGCCCTGCTGGAGATCAGCGGCCCCGAGGTGTCCAAGGCCAGCACGCTCGCCCTGTGCTGCGCCGAGCGCGGCATCTCGCACGAGGAGGTCGTCGCCTTCGGTGACATGCCGAACGACGTCGAGATGCTGACCTGGGCCGGCCGTTCCTACGCGATGGGCAACGCCCACCCGGACGTGGTCGCCGCCGCCTCGGGCCGCACGGTCGCCAACAACGACGACGGGGTGGCCGTGGTGATCGAGCGCCTGCTGGACGAGCACCCGTAGCTCAGAGCGACACCCCGTGCCGCGCCAGCCACGGCACGGGGTCCACCGCCGACCCCGTCTCCGGTGTGACCCGCACCTCGAAGTGCAGATGCGGGCCCGTGGAGTTGCCGCTGGTGCCGGACTGGCCGATCCACTGCCCGGGCGTGACCCGCTCCCCCTGGTCGACGGCGACGGCCGCGAGATGGGCGTACTGCGTGTAGTAGCCGCCCGCGTGCCGGACCACGATCTCGATGCCGAAGGCACCCCCGCAGGACACCTTCACCACCTTCCCGGCGCCCACGGCCCGCACCGGCGTGCCGATCGGCACCGCGAAGTCCTGCCCGGTGTGCCGGTTCGCCCACCGGGCGCCGCCGCTGCCGTAGGAGGCGGACAGTTCGTACGTCTCCACCGGCGCCACCCAACTGGTGGTGAACCGCGTCCGGGGTTGGTCGAGGCGGACCGCGCCGCGGCAGGCGCCGGCCGCGACGGAGGCGTCCGCCTGGCCCTGGAGCTTCCACCGCGCCGCTTCGAGCTTCCGCTCGATGCCCTGCCGCAGGGCGGCGAGTTCCGTGTTCCGCTCCTCCAGCTTCTTCCACGCCGCCGCGGCCCTCGCCTCGTCGCGGGCGAGCCGAGCCTCGGCCCGTTCGCTCCTGCCGATCGCCTTGTCGAGCGACATCTCCGCCTGCCGCACCACCCGCTGACCGCGCATCAGCTCTTCGGGGTCGTCGGCGAGCAGCATGTGCGCGGTGAGCGGCAGCCCGCCGCCGTCCCGGTACTGAGAGCTCGCGATCCGGCCCAGGTCCTCGTGCAGCACGGCCATCTCCCGCCGCTCCCGGTCGAGCCGCTCCTCCAGCCGCTGCCCCTTGGCCCGCTGCTCCTCGGCCTCGCGCCGGCCGGCCTCGTACCGCTCCGTCGCCGCCGCCGCTTCCTCGTACAGCCGCGCCACCTCCGCGCTGACGCCGGACGCGGAGCCGTGACCGGGGGCGTGGGAGCCGTCGCCGTCGGCGGGCCGGGCGGCGAGCACGGCGAGCGCGCACAGCAGCACGGCGGTGAGCAGCGGATGGCGGCGGGTGAAGCGCATGACTGCGATCCTGGACCCGCCCCGGCGCACGGTCCTGTTCATGTCGTACACATGGGGGACCACTCGCCCCGTACGGACCAGCGATACCGCCGAACAGCCGTCTTCTCCTCCCCGATTGACGTTCCGTCACGCCGAAGGCGTCCGCCGGGCTAGCGTGCCGCCGCCAGGAGTCCGGCCTGTTCCTCCCTGCGTGCCATCGCCCGCAACGGACCGGCAGCGGCCACCAGTTCGTCGTAGGGACCGCGCTGCACCACCCGTCCCTCGTCCAGTACGACCACCTCGTCCACCGCCTCCAGACCGGCCAGCCGGTGGGTGATGAGCAGCGTCGTACGGCCCTCGGTGGCGGCCAGCAGGTCGGCGGTGAGCGCGTCGGCGGTCGGCAGGTCGAGGTGTTCGGCGGGTTCGTCCAGCACCAGTACGGGGAAGTCCGCGAGCAGCGCCCGGGCGAGCGCCAGTCGCTGCCGCTGCCCGCCGGACAGCCGCGCCCCGTGCTCGCCGACGAGCGTGTCGAGCCCGTCGGGCAGGCTGTCGGCCCACTCCAGCAGCCGGGCCCGGCGAAGAGCGTCGCGCAGCTCGTCCTCGGTCGCGTCCTTCCTGGCGAGCAGCAGGTTCTCCCGTACCGAGCTGTTGAAGAGGTGCGCGTCCTGCGCGCACAGTCCGACCAGCCGCCGTACGTCGTTGCCGTCCAGGGCGTACGCGTCCACCCCGGCCAGCGTGTAGGCGCCCGCGTCCGGGTCCAGGAACCGCAGCAGCGCCTGCGCGAGGGTCGTCTTCCCGGAGCCGGACGGGCCCACCACCGCGATCCGGCGGCCCCGTTCCAGCGTCAGGTCCACCCCGGCGAGCGCGTCCCGGTCCTGCCCGGGGTGCCGGGCGGCCAGCCCCTTGACCACGAGCGGGAACGGCGACGCGGGCGCCTGCCGGGGCGCCTGCGGCTCCCGTACGGGGACCGGGGCGTCCAGGACCTCGTACACGCGCTCGGCGCTGCGGCGCACCCGCTGCCGGTACTGCACGGCGAGCGGCATCCCGAGGACGGCCTCGAATGCGGCCATCGGGGTGAGGACGACGACGGCGAGGGCCACACCGTCCAGCCGGCCGGCGGCCACGGCCTGGACGCCGACGAGGGCGGCGGCCGCGACGGTCAGTCCGGAGACCATCGCGGTGAGCCCGTCGCCGAGCGCGGTGGCGGTGGCGGCGCGCGAGGCTATCCGGGTGAGCGTGCCGTCGGCCCGGCGCGCCTCGGCGGCCCGCGCGGGCAGGGCACCGGCGACGGTCAGCTCCGCGGTGCCGGTGAGCAGATCGGTCACGCGGGTCGCGAGGACGCCCCGCGCCGGTGCCAGCCTGCGCTCCGCGCGCCGGGCCACGGCACCGGTCAGCAGGGGCACGCCGGCGCCCGCCGCGAGCAGCCCGGCCGCGAGCACGGCCCCGGCCTCGGGCAGCAGCCATGCGGTGAAGCCGACGGACAGGGCGGAGACGGCGACGGCCGCTCCGGCCGGCAGCAGCCAGCGCAGCCAGTAGTCCTGGAGCGCGTCCACGTCGGAGACCAGCCGGGAGAGCAGGTCGCCCCGACGGGTGCCGCGCAGCCCGGCGGGCGCCAGCCGCTCGAGGCGCCGGTACACCGCGACCCGGGTGTCGGCCAGCATACGCAGCACGGCGTCGTGCGACACGAGCCGCTCGGCGTAGCGGAACACGGCCCGGCCGATACCGAAGGCGCGGGTCGCCGTCACGGCCATCATCAGGTACAGCACGGGTGGCTGCTGGGAGGCCCGGGAGATGAGCCACCCGGAGGTCGCCATGAGCCCGACGGCGCTGCCCAGGGCGAGGGTGCCGAGCAGCAGCGCGAGGGTGATCCTCCCCCGCCGGGCGCCGGACAGGGCACGGACGCGGGCGAGGACACCGCCCGGGACCGTGTCCGCCTCGGGCCCGGCGGGTTCGCCGACCGGTGCGAGAGCGGCTTCTGCGGCCGACGCGGGGCCGGCCGCCTGGCGTACGGGCTCCCCGTGGACGCCCGCGGAAGCCGGTTCGGCGAGCCGCACCACCCGGTCCGCGACGGCCAGCAGCGCCGGCCGGTGCACCACGAGCAGCACCGTCCGTCCGGCGGCCAGTCGCCGCACCGCCGCCACGACATCGGCCTCGGTGGCGCCGTCCAGCGCGGCCGTCGGCTCGTCGAGCAGCAGGACGGGCCGGTCCGCGAGGAACGCCCGGGCCAGCGCGAGCCGCTGCCGCTGACCGGCCGACAGTCCCGCTCCGTCCTCGCCGAGCACGGTTCCGGCGCCGTCGGGCAGCGCGTCCACGAACTCCAGTGCCCCGGCGTCCCGCAGGGCGCGCCGTACGGCGTCGTCGTCAGCGTCGGGCCGGGCCAGCCGTACGTTCTCGGCGATCGTCCCGGCGTACAGGTGCGGCCGTTGCGGTACCCAGGCGACGCGACCGTGCCACTCGGCGAGGTCGAGTCCGGCGAGGTCGGCTCCCCCGATCCGCACCCGGCCCCCGGTGGGGCGGACGAACCCGAGCAGCACGTTCAGCAGGGTCGACTTGCCCGCGCCGCTCGGTCCGACGAGCGCGACCGTCTCCCCGGGGGCGACGGTGAAGGACACGTCCGTCACCGCGTCCGTGGACCGGCCGGGGTGGCGGACCGTCACGTCCTCGAAGGCGAGGGCGCCGGTCGGGACCGCTGCCGTCCCCGGCGCGGGTACGGGCGTCTCCAGTACCGAGAAGATGTCCTCGGCCGCCCCCAGCCCTTCCGCCGCCGCGTGGTACTGGGCGCCGACCTGCCGCAGCGGCAGATAGGCCTCGGGCGCCAGGATCAGTATGAGCAGGCCGGTGTAGAGGTCCAGCTCGCCGTAGACGAGCCGCATGCCGATCGTCACCGCGACCAGCGCCACCGACAGCGTGGCGAGCAGTTCCAGCGCGAAGGAGGAGATGAAGGCGATCCGCAGCGTCCGCATGGTCGCCCGCCGGTACTCGGCGGTGATCCGGCGGATCGACTCCGCCTGCGCCTTGGCCCGTCCGAAGACCTTCAGCGTCGGCAGTCCGGCGACGACGTCCAGGAAGTGGCCCGACAGCCGGGACAGCACCAGCCACTGACGGTCCATCCGGGACTGGGTGGCCCAGCCGATCAGCACCATGAAGACCGGGATGAGCGGCAGGGTGCCCACGATGATCGTCGCCGAGACCCACTCCTCGGTGACGATCCGCGCCAGCACCGCCACCGGGACGACCACCGCGAGCCCCAACTGGGGGAGATAGCGTGAGAAATAGCCGTCGAGGGCGTCGACCCCACGGGTGGCCAGGGCGACCAGCGATCCGGTGCGCTGCCCGTCCAGCCATCCCGGTCCCAGTGCCGTCGCCCGCTCCAGCAGCCGGCCCCGCAGCTCCGACTTCACCGCGGCGCTCGCCCGGTGCGCGGCCAGCTCGGTCAGCCAGCCGACCAGACCGCGGCCGAGTGCGACGACGACGAGAAGCAGCAGGGGAGTGCCGAGCTCCCCGGTGGACAGCCCGTCCTGGAACGCACCCACCACGATCTCGGCGATGAGCATGGCCTGGGCGATGACCAGCACCGCCCCGACGGCGCCCAGGCCGACGACCGCCGCCAGGAAGCCACGGGTGGCGCGGGCGTACCGGAACAGGCGCGGGTCGATCGGTTTCACGTGAAACACACCTCAGTGCACGGGATCGGCGATGTGCTGGGTGCCGATCCGCTTGCGGAACACCCAGTACGTCCAGCCCTGGTAGAGCAGCACCACCGGCGTGGCGATCACCGCGAGCCAGGTCATGATCTTCAGGGTGTAGGGGCTGGAGGAGGCGTTGGTGACGGTCAGGCTCCAGTCGGCGTCCAGCGTGGACGGCATGACGTTCGGGAACAGCGTCAGGAAGAGCATCGCCACGGCCGCCACGATGGTGACACCGGACAGGGTGAACGACCATCCTTCGCGTCCCGCCTGGTTCGCCAGCAGGGCGGCGACCAGCGCGGCGACCGCCACGACCAGCGCGACCAGGCTGGTGCCGTCGCCGCGGTCGGCCTGTGTCCACAGCAGGAAGGCCGACGCCAGTACGGCGGTGACGAGACCGACGCGCAGGGCCAGCCTCCGCGCCCGCTCCCGGATCTCACCGACCGTCTTCAGCGCCGTGAACACCGTGCCGTGGAAGGTGAACAGCGTCAGGGTGACCAGGCCGCCCAGCAGCGCGTACGGGTTGAGCAGGTCCCAGACGTTCCCCACGTACTCGAACTCGGCGTCGATCTTCACGCCGTGCACGATGTTCCCGAAGGCCACGCCCCACAGGAAGGCCGGGAGCAGCGAGGTCCAGAAGATCGCTGTCTCCCAGTTGCGCTGCCAGTTCTCCTCCGGCCGCTTCGCCCGGTACTCGAAGGCGACACCGCGGACGATCAGACAGACCAGGATGAGCAGCAGCGGCAGGTAGAAGCCGGAGAAGAGGGTGGCGTACCACTCGGGGAAGGCGGCGAAGGTCGCGCCGCCGGCCGTGAGCAGCCACACCTCGTTGCCGTCCCAGACGGGGCCGATGGTGTTGATCAGCACCCGCTTCTCGGCGCGGTCGCGGGCGAGCAGCCGGGTGAGGATGCCGACCCCGAAGTCGAAGCCCTCCAGGAAGAAGTAGCCGGTCCACAGGACGGCGATCAGGACGAACCAGACGTCGTGCAGTTCCATGACGGTGCGGCTCCCTCTGCCTAGTACGAGAAGGCCATCGGCCGGTCGGCGTCACGGTGGTCGCCGCCGAGCTTCTTGGGCGGGTTGAGGTCGGACTCGCCGAGCTCGGGCGGGCCCGCCTTGACGTACTTGGCGAGCAGCCTGACCTCGATGACGGCCAGGACGGCGTAGAGCAGGGTGAAGACGGACATCGAGATGATGACCTCGGCCGTGGACACACCGGGGGAGACCGCGTCCTCGGTCCGCATCACTCCGTAGACCACCCAGGGCTGCCGGCCCATCTCGGTGAAGATCCAGCCCCAGGCGTTGGCGATCAGCGGGAACGCCATGGTCCACAGCGCGAGGAGCCAGTACAGCCGGGTGAGCCGGGAGCCGAGGGGCTGCTTCAGCAGCACCAGGTGCGGGACCTCGTCCTCGCCGGTGCGGTGGGCGGCCGGGAGCAGGAACTTCTTGCGGGTGAGCCACAGGCCGAGGAGGCCGAGCGAGAAGGAGGCCATGCCGAAGCCGATCATCCAGCGGAAGCCCCAGTAGGCGACCGGGACGATGGGCTTGTAGTCGCCGGGGCCGAACTTCTCCTGGAGGGCCTCGTTGGTGTCGTTGATGCCGGGCACGTACGAATCGAAGTCGCTGTGGGCGAGGAAGGACAGCAGGCCGGGGATCTCCAGGGCGACCTTGTTGTGGCCCTTGTCGACGTCGCCGTAGGCGAACACGGAGAACGGTGCCGGTTCCTCGCCGTCCCACAGGGCCTCGGCGGCGGCCATCTTCATCGGCTGCTGCTCGTACATGACCTTGCCGAGGGTGTCGCCGCTGATCGCGGTGAACAGACCGCCGACGGCCAGGGTGACCAGGCCGAGCCGGAGCGAGGTCCGCATCACGGGGATGTGCTTCTTGCGCATCAGGTGGAAGGCCGCGATGCCCACCATGAAGGCGCCGCCGGTCAGGAAGGCCGCCGAGAAGCTGTGGAAGACCTGGTTGAGGGTGGTGTTCTGGGTGAGCACCAGCCAGAAGTCGGTGAGTTCGGCGCGGCCCTTCTCCTCGTTGATCCGGTAGCCGACCGGGTGCTGCAT
Source organism: Streptomyces sp. CB02400 (assembly GCF_001905725.1). Classification (GTDB taxonomy): domain Bacteria; phylum Actinomycetota; class Actinomycetes; order Streptomycetales; family Streptomycetaceae; genus Streptomyces; species Streptomyces atrovirens. The sequence goes on along the minus strand of NZ_LIWB01000005.1, from coordinate 396,909 downwards.
CCAGGAGTTGGCGGCGAGGATGAAGTACGCCGACAGCAGGGTGCCGATCGAGACCATCCAGATGCAGGCCAGGTGGATCCTCTTGGGCAGCTTGTCCCAGCCGAAGATCCACAGGCCGATGAAGGTGGACTCGAAGAAGAAGGCGATCAGGGCCTCGAAGGCGAGCGGGGCACCGAAGACGTCACCGACGAACCGCGAGTAGTCGGACCAGTTCATGCCGAACTGGAACTCCTGCACGATGCCGGTGACCACACCCATCGCGATGTTGATCAGGAAGAGCTTGCCCCAGAACTTCGTCGCCTTGAGGTACTTCTCCTTCTCCGTGCGCACCCAGGCGGTCTGCAGCCCCGCGGTGAGGGCGGCGAGCGAGATCGTCAGGGGAACGAAGAGGAAGTGGTAGACGGTGGTGATACCGAACTGCCATCGCGCCAGGGTCTCCGGCGCCAGAGCCAGATCCACGTCGTCGCTCCTTACTTCGCCGTGGTCGCGGCGGCCTGCTTGATCCCGTTCGTCCTCGGCACCTCGGGGGAAGTCCCCGACATCTCGGAAGAAAACGGGATGTGCTTGTGAACGCGTTCACATTCACAAGCAATTATGACCTACTGCTTTCCTGACCGGGAAGGGGGGTCCCCTGTGACGTCAACCCCTCTGCGCGCACTTCCGGCACACACGAAGGCGGCCGGCGGACAAGCCACCGACCGCCTGGACGTGCACGCCGGTCAGAGCTGCCTGCGGAAGCCTTCCGCCACCTTCAGGAAGATGTCGTTCGCCTCGGTCTCGCCGACCGTGACCCGCACGCCCTCCCCGGGGAACGGCCGGACGACCACACCCGCCTGCTCGCACGCCTGAGCGAACGGCACCGTGCGCTCCCCCAGCCGCAGCCAGACGAAGTTGGCCTGCGTCTCGGGCACCGTCCAGCCCTGGTCCCGCAGCGCGTCCATCACGCGGTTGCGCTCACAGACCAGCGAGCCGACCCGGCCGATCAACTCGTCCTCGGCGCGCAGCGAGGCGATCGCCGCGTCCTGCGCGATCTGGCTCACCCCGAACGGCACCGCCGTCTTGCGCAGCGCCGCCGCCACCGGCTCGTGGGCGATGGCGAAGCCGACGCGCAGCCCCGCCAGGCCGTACGCCTTGGAGAAGGTCCGCAGGACGCAGACGTTGGGCCGCTCGCGGTAGATCTCGACGCCGTCCGGCACCTCGGTGTCCCGGATGAACTCGCGGTAGGCCTCGTCGAGCACCACCAGGACATCGCCCGGCACCCGGTCGAGGAAGCGCTCCAGCTCGGCCCGCCGTACGACCGTGCCGGTCGGGTTGTTGGGGTTGCAGACGAAGACGAGCCGGGTCCGGTCGGTGATCGCCTCGGCCATCGCGTCCAGGTCGTGCACATCGCCCGGGGTCAGCGGCACCTTGACCGAGGTGGCACCGCTGATCTGCGTGATGATCGGGTACGCCTCGAAGGACCGCCAGGCGTAGATCACCTCGTCGCCCGGGCCCGCCGTGGCCTGCACCAGCTGCTGGGCGACACCGACCGATCCGGTGCCGGTGGCCACGTGGGACACCGGGACGCCGAAGCGCTCGGACAGCTCGGCCATCAGCGCCGTACAGGCCATGTCCGGGTACCGGTTGAAGGAGGAGGCCGCGGCCGTCACGGTCTCCATCACGCCCGGCAGCGGCGGATAGGGGTTCTCGTTGGAGGACAGCTTGTACGCCACCGGTCCGTCGGCCGCCGCCGGCTTGCCCGGCTTGTACGTGGGGATCCCCTCCAGCTCGGCGCGCAGCTTGGGGCTCGTCTCGCTCACCGCAGTCCTCCTCGCGAAGACCGGCGGCACCCGTGTCCGCCGCCGACATCCAATACTGCTCACCTTAAGAGGATTCGGCGCCGCTGCGTAGAGGAGCGGCTGATGCTCACGCCTGCCTCATACGTCACAGCGGCAACAAGGGCAACATAACCCGAAGGTGTACGAATGGCGTGCGGGCCAGGGGCGCGCTGTACATATATCTATGCGCCGGTGGCTTGCGCCGTGGCGCGCGTCCCCCGTGCAGGTGAGTTGAGACCTCTTCGCAACATCGCACCCACGGCAGGCTCGCATGCGCCGACACGTCAGCTCCTGGCATGGGAACGTTCAACGCCCTTTATTTCCAAGGCAATTGACTCTAAACGATCATGCAGAAACGTGCCTGTCAACGCGTGCATATGCGTCCGCCCTACCCCACCGCATGAGCCCTACTATCGGCTCGCCATGACAGCAGCAGGGAAGCACCAGGTGAGCCGCGCGGATACCTCACGCCGAAGCAGCCGGCCGGAACGAGCGGGCATCAGGGACGTGGCCGCCGCCGCCGGAGTCTCCATCACGACCGTCTCCGACGCCCTCAACGGCAAGGGCAGGCTCCCGGACGCCACCCGGCGCCACGTCCGCGAGGTGGCCGACAGACTGGGGTACCGCCCCTCGGCCGCCGCCCGTACGCTCCGCACCGGGAAGTCCGGACTCATCGGCCTGACCGTGACGACGTACGGGGATGAACCTTTCACCTTCACCGAGTTCGCGTACTTCGCCGAGATGGCGCGCGCCGCCACCTCCGCCGCGCTCGCCCGCGGCTACGCCCTCGTCATCCTGCCCGCGACCTCCCGCCACGACGTGTGGTCCAACGTCGCCCTGGACGGCACGGTCGTCATCGACCCCTCCGACCAGGACCCGGTCGTCAGCGAGCTGGTCCGCCAGGGCTTACCGGTCGTCTCCGACGGCCGCCCGGCCGGCTCGCTGCCGGTCACGGCCTGGGTCGACAACGACCACGAGGCCGCCGTGACGGGCATCCTCGACCACCTCGCCGACGCCGGCGCCCGCCGCATCGGCCTGCTCACCGGCACCACCACCGACACGTACACCCACCTGTCGACCACCGCGTATCTGCGCTGGTGCGAGCGCGTGGGCCAGGACCCGGTCTACGAGGCCTACCCGGCGCACGATCCGTGCGCGGGCGCCGTCGCCGCCGACCGGCTGCTCGCCCGCCCCGACCGGCCCGACGCCGTCTACGGCCTGTTCGATCCGAACGGCACCGATCTGCTCGCCGCCGCCCGCCGCTACGGCCTGCGCGTCCCGGACGACCTGCTGCTCGTCTGCTGCAGCGAGTCCACGGTCTACGCCAACACCGAGCCGCCCGTCACCACGCTCTCCCTCAAACCGCGCCGCATCGGCACGGCGGTGATCCAGCTGCTCATCGACGCCATCGAGGGGGTCGACTCGGACCAGCCGGTGGAGCAGGTCATACCGACCGAGCTGATCGTGCGGACCTCCTCGCAGCGGCGTCCGCCCCGTACGACGGTCAGTCCGCCGAGGTCGCCGAAGGGGTCGTGAGGCGGGGAGGGCGTGCCGGAGCGCTCGTGACGCGGGAGCCCGCGTGGGGGTGCGTCGTGGGGTCGGGGGTGTGGTGGTGCGGCGAGGCCGCCGCAGTCGGGCCCGTGCCGTGCCGCCACAGTGAACCGGGGTGGGAACCGGGTAAGCGGCGGCCTCCGCCGCACCACCACATCCCACCCCCGTGGACGGGCGCCTGCGGGAGCCCTGGTGGTCGGGGTGCAGGGGCCCGGGTGGGGCGTATCGCGGTCGGAGCGCGTGGAGCTTCCGCTTCCGGAGGGGGGAAGTGGCAGTTTCGCGGCGCCCCCTGGAGGAGTGGAACGAAAGGGCTCTCCGGTCGCCCCTCCGGGAGAAATGGGCGGGCCCACGGAACACGGTGGTGGCCGGTCACTGGCGGAAGGCGCGTGGCAGGGGCGGGTCCAGGGCGGACGAAGACCCACTCAAACGGGGCGAAAGCCGCGGTGAACCGGAGTCTTGCTCTGATTCACCACCCCTGGGTCATCACACGGCGCGATCCGCATTCCTATGATGGGCCCACGACACCGCGGGCCGCTGCGACCAGGCAGTCCGACGCGGTGCAGAAGCGGCGCGATGGTGGAGGGGTCGATGACTCAGGGGGCCGGTCAGGGACCCGAGGTGGAGCGGACGGCGACGTTGCGCGACTTCCGGGTACCCGCGTACGTCCACGAGACCGGTCCGTACGCCCAGAGCACGCACCCCGGCGACGTCGTCCCGCCCTCCGAGGAGACCTACCCGGAGGGATACACGCCCACCCAGCGGGACCTCCCCGTCATCAATCGGGGTGACACTGTTCAGGTGACCGTCGACCCCGCGTCCGTCCCCGCCCCGCAGCCCGTCACCGGCCAGGGACCGCTGTACGTGGTCGGTGACGTCCACGGCTACCTCGACGAGCTGGTGGCCGCCCTCCAGGAGCAGGGCCTGCTCGACTCGGCGGGCCAGTGGTGCGCCGGCACCGCGCGGCTGTGGTTCCTCGGCGACTTCACCGACCGCGGCCCGGACGGCATCGGCGTCATCGACCTCGTGATGCGGCTGTCCGCCGAGGCCGCCGCCGCCGGCGGCTACTGCAAGGCCCTCATGGGCAACCACGAGCTGCTGCTGCTCGGCGCCAAGCGGTTCGGCGACACCCCCGTCAACTCCGGCGCGGGCACCGCCACCTTCCAGGCGGCCTGGCTGCTCAACGGTGGGCAGAAGACCGACATGGACCGCCTCCAGGACCACCACCTGCAGTGGATGTCCCGTCTCGACGCCGTCGAGGAGGTCGACGGCCATCTGCTGCTGCACTCCGACACCACCGCCTACCTCGACTACGGCCGCTCCATCGAAGAGGTCAACGACACCGTCCGCGAGGCACTCACCCGCAACGACGCCGACGAGGTCTGGGACCTGTTCCGCAAGTTCACCAAGCGGTTCTCCTTCCGCGACGAGGGCGGCGCCGACGCGGTGCGCTCCCTGCTGGATACGTACGGCGGCACCCGGATCGTTCACGGCCACAGCCCGATCCCCTATCTGACGGGCCAGGTCGGTTCCGAGGACGGCGAGGACGACAGCGGCCCCGTGGTCACCGGACCTCATGTCTACGCCGACGGACTCGCCATCGCGATGGACGGCGGGGTCACCATGGCCGGAAAACTGCTGGTCCAGCAACTGCCGCTGGGCATCTGACGGTTCAGCGGGCCGTGACCGTGCGGCCCGCAACCGCCCCGTGCACGTGCCAATTTCGGTAAACCCCCTGTCACCGCGCGCCGTCACCGCTCTACCATCGGCTTATCCGTAGCAGGCTCCCCTCCGTTTCTGCCCGACGGCTCGTCAGCATGCCGAGCCCCAAGCCCTACGGAGCATCGGGGGATGCACATGAACAGCGTTCCGCAGCACCTGCTGAGCGAGGACCGCCAGGAATACCAGCGGATTCTCGATGAGGCGCTGCGCTCCGCACCACACCACCCGGAACTGGCCGCGGTCGGACAGCGGCTCAACTCGGAACAACTGCGCACGATGGCACTCAACGCCACCGCGATCATCACGACGGCCGCGGCGACCGAGTACCAGCACTATGTGAAGGTCCGCGAGGAACGGCGCCGGCCACCGGAGTCGTCCACCCCGTCCGTCCGCGAGTCCGGCTCCACCGAGCCGGGCACGAACGCGATGGGGCTCGCCGCCACCATGGGAGAGGTCGCCGAGACCACCGGGGCCGGCGCCGTCGCCGTCGTCGCCGTCCTGGCACCCGTCCTGGCCGGAACCGCGGCCGCGATCTTCCTGCTCGTCGGCTACGTCCTGCGGATGCTCGACCCCGACGCCGCGTTCGCCCGGACCATGCTCACCACGGGGTGGGTGTTCGGCGCGGTGACGGCGGTCGCCATCCTCGTCGCCGCCGTGGGCCTGCTGCTCACCGCGCTGCGCAACAAGCCCTCGGCGCTCGGCGTGCCGTACGACGAGCTCGACGGGGAGGTGACCCTGGCCAGGGACGCCTGGCGCGAGGCCCTGCTGGAGCGGGGGATCCTGCCGTTCCTGCGGGACGCGCTCACCGACCCGGCGACGTCCACCGCGCTGCAGCACACGGCGCCGCCTCCGCCGACCAGCCGTATCCCGCACCTGGGGTACGACCGGCCGGGTTTCTCCAGCCCGGAGGAGGGGGCGGCCCGTGGCACACGGCCGAGCTACTCCAGTCCGGACTACTCGAGCCCGGACTTCGGGGGACCGGAGCACCAGCCGGAGTAGCCGGGCGGCCCGTCCGTCGGCTTGCGCTCTCCGTAACGGAGGCGCGAGCCGGGTGGACGGGCGGGGCCGATGACGGGTCCGGTGGTCGGGCCGGGGCTCAGAGGATCCCCGCCCGTCCCGCGGCCGTGATCCACTGTGGGAACTCGGAGAGCAGACGGTCGTACAGCTCCGCGTCCGGCACGGTGCTGATGTCGTCGACGGCGAAGAACCCGACGTTGTCGACGCGGCGTCCCGGCAGCGTGTCGAACCGCTCCAGCACGCCGTAGTTGGACTTGCCCAGCCCCACGAACTGCCAGAAGACCGGTTCCTCCACCGCCTCACGGAGCTCGCGCTCGATCTCCTTGTTGCGGTAGACGCCACCGTCGGAGAAGAACAGGACGAGGGTCGGAGCGGACGCGGGATTGCCCCGGACGAACGCCCGCACCTCGGCGATGACCTTCTGCTCCTCGTTCTGGATGCCCACGTCCCGCATGTCGACCTGGCTGGGCTCCAGCCCCTTCTTCCGGCCGCGCCGGAACAGGCCCACCTCCCCCACCCGCACATGCAGCCGCAGCCACTCGGGAAGCTCCCCCAGCCGCAGATCCGGCAGCCGGGCCGGGTTCGAGGCGAACGTCCAGGCCTGCATCTCACCGTCGTCGTCCAGCTGCGCGGCGACCGCCGCCATCCGCTCGACGACGTCGGCCACGACCCCCTTGGAGTACAGGAAGGACATGGACCCGGAGGCGTCGAGTACGAGGATGACGCGCGCGGTGACCTCGGCGGCCCCGTGCTTGCGCAGACTGACCGCCACCTGCTCCTTGCGCAGCGACAATCGCTTGCGCATGTCGACGGGCAGCCTCTCCTCGCCCTTGGTGAGCCGCGGGGCACCGGGGTGGGGCACGGCGGGCTGCTGGGCGGGCGCGAGCGGCACGGCGGGAGGAACGGGCGGGGGCGGCGGAACCGGGGTCGCGGTGGTCGCGGGGGAGGCCGGCGGGACCGGAGACGTGGCGGCCGCAGGGGAGGCGGACGCGACCGGGGGCGCGTCGTCTACGGTGATGCCGAAGTCCGTGGCCAGGCCCGCGAGCCCGGAGGCGTACCCCTGCCCCACCGCCCGGAACTTCCACTTCCCCTGCCGCCGGTACAACTCGCCGCCGATGAACGCGGTCTCCGTCCCCGCCGCCATGTCGAACCGGGCCAGCTCGGTCCCCGCCCCGGCGTCGAGCAGCCTGAGCACCAGTCCCGGCACCTGCCCGAACGTCCCGCCGTCCGCCGACGCGCACAGCACGATCCGCTCGACCACCCCTTCCACGGCCCCCAGGTCCACCTCCACGGTGTCGGTCGTGTCCCGCGTACCGCGCTGTTTCCCGAGATGCGTCACGGCGCCGGACGTGTGACGAGGCTGGTTGTAGAAGACGAAGTCCCCGTCGTCCCGCACCCGCCCGGCCTCCGTGAGGAGCAGCGCCGAGGCGTCGATGTCGGGCACACCGGCCCCGGCCGCCCAAGCGAGCTCAACGCGCACCACGCGGGCATCGACGGGAAGATTGGACCCCTTGCTCATCGGACTCGCTGTCATGGGGCCAGTCTGCCCACCCGCCCCGGCGAAGGGGAGGGGCCACCGCACCCGCCACCCCGCGGGAGCGGTGGCCACGACGGGCACCGCCCCCGCGCCGTCCGCGGTGAACGCTCAGTCCGCGATCGGCAGATACACGCGATTGCCCGCCTCCGCGAACTCCTTCGACTTCTGGGCCATCCCCTCCTCGATCTCGTCCCGGCTTCCGCCGTGTTCACGACGGATGTCCTGGGAGATCTTCATCGAACAGAATTTCGGTCCGCACATCGAGCAGAAGTGGGCCGTCTTGGCGGGTTCCGCCGGCAGGGTCTCGTCGTGGAACTCGCGTGCCGTGTCCGGGTCGAGGGCGAGGTTGAACTGGTCCTCCCACCGGAACTCGAAGCGGGCGTCGGACAGCGCGTCGTCCCATTCCTGGGCACCCGGGTGGCCCTTGGCGAGGTCGGCGGCGTGGGCGGCGATCTTGTAGGTGATGACGCCGGTCTTGACGTCGTCACGGTTGGGCAGGCCCAGGTGCTCCTTGGGCGTGACGTAACAGAGCATGGCCGTGCCCCACCAGGCGATCATCGCGGCGCCGATGCCGGACGTGATGTGGTCGTACGCGGGCGCGACGTCCGTCGTCAGCGGGCCGAGCGTATAGAACGGGGCTTCATCGCAGATCTCCTGCTGAAGGTCGATGTTCTCCTTGATCTTGTGCATCGGGACATGTCCCGGGCCCTCGATCATGGTCTGAACGTTGAAACGCTTCGCGACCGTGTTGAGTTCCCCGAGCGTGCGCAACTCCGCGAACTGCGCCTCGTCGTTGGCGTCCGCGATGGACCCGGGCCGCAGGCCGTCGCCGAGCGAGTACGTGACGTCGTACGCGGCGAGGATCTCGCAGAGTTCCTCGAAGTTCTCGTAAAGGAACGACTCCTTGTGGTGCGCCAGGCACCACGCGGCCATGATCGAGCCGCCGCGCGAGACGATGCCCGTCTTGCGGTTCGCGGTGAGCGGTACGTACGCCAGGCGCACGCCCGCGTGGACCGTCATGTAGTCCACGCCCTGCTCGGCCTGCTCGACGACCGTGTCCTTGTAGATCTCCCAGGTCAGGTCCTCGGCCCGGCCGTCGACCTTCTCCAGGGCCTGGTAGAGCGGCACGGTGCCGATGGGGACGGGGGAGTTGCGCAGCACCCACTCGCGGGTGGTGTGGATGTTCCGGCCGGTGGAGAGGTCCATGACCGTGTCGGCGCCCCAGCGGGTCGCCCAGGTCATCTTCTCGACCTCCTCCTCGATGGAGGACGTCACCGCCGAGTTGCCGATGTTGGCGTTGACCTTCACCAGGAACCGCTTGCCGATGATCATCGGCTCGATCTCCGGGTGGTTGACGTTGGCCGGCAGTACCGCCCGGCCCGCCGCGATCTCCTCGCGGACCACTTCGGGCGCGACGTTCTCCCGGATCGCCACGTACTCCATCTCGGGCGTGATCTCGCCACGGCGCGCGTACGCGAGCTGGGTGACCGCCTGGCCCGCGCGGCCCCGGCGCGGCAGGCGCGGCCGGCCGGGGAACACGGCGTCCAGATTGCGCAGGCCCCCGCGCGGAGAGGTGTGCTTGATCCCGTCGTCCTCGGGACGGACGGGGCGGCCCGCGTACTCCTCCGTGTCGCCGCGGGAGATGATCCAGTTCTCCCGCAGCGGAGCCAGGCCCCGGCGGACGTCGGTGTCGACGAGCGGATCGGTGTACGGGCCCGATGTGTCGTACAGCGTGACCGACTGCCCGTTGGTGAGGTGCACCTGACGGACCGGCACCCGCAGGTCGGGGCGTGTGCCCTCGACGTACGCCTTGTGCCAGCCGATGGACTTCCCGGCCTCCCCGTTCGCCGACGTCTCCGTCGGGTTCTGCGTGGAGGCAGGCGTGCGTGCGTCCTTGTTGGTCATGAGACCTACTCCCTACGCCGGCATTACCCGGTAACAGGTTCGGCGGTCGACGCAGCGGTTTCCGTCTGCCGACGTTCCGTGTGAAACATCACTCGTCCTACGGTGATGTTTCATGTGAAACGTCGCTGGGACGGAGGTCAGCGCCCTCTCAGCCCGGTGCTCCGAGCTCCCGCGTGTACAAAAGCGACTCCACGCTAGCGTCATTTCTGGCGCGGTGAACAGAGGGCCCCCTCCCGTTCTTGCGATGATCGGGCGGTGAGCCCCACTCAACCTCCTCCGTTCCCACCGCCCGAACCGTCGCGCGCGCCCGGCGCCGGAGACGGCGGCGGCCACGTACACGGGCACGGACACAGCCACGGTCACGGCCCGGCGGCGCCCGTCTCCCAGCACCTGCGCAAGGTCATCGCGGCGATCCTCATCCCGTTCGCGGCGGCGGTGCTGATCGGGCTCGCCGTGCTGTGGCCGGGCGGTGCCCCGGCGCACGAGCGCACCGGTGTCGGCTTCGACCGGCAGACGCAGCACGCCACGGTCACCACGGTGGTCGAGCTGAGTTGTCAGTCCGTCAACGCCTCCGGAGGCGTCCCGACCGGCGACACCTCCACCGCCGAGGGCTCCTCCGCCCAGCAGCAGGCGGACGGCACCTGCAAGAAGGCGACGATCCGGGTCGACACCGGCGACGACAAGGGCCGTACGTTCGACGAGATCGTGCAGCCGGACCAGTCCCGGCAGCTGCACGAGGGCCAGAAGGTCGTGGTGGCCTACGAGCCCTCCGCGCCCGAGGACCTCCAGTACTCGGTCACCGATGTGAACCGGCGCTTCCCGTTGGCGTTGCTCGCGGGCATCTTCGCGCTCGCCGTCGTGGCCGTGGGGCGGCTGCGCGGCGTCATGGCGCTGGTCGCGCTGGCGATCAGCTTCCTGGTGCTCAACTTCTTCATCCTGCCCGCGATCCTGCAGGGTTCGAATCCGCTGGTCGTGGCCGTGGTGGGGGCGAGCGCGATCATGCTGATCGCGCTGTACCTGTGTCACGGGCTGTCGGCGCGTACGTCGGTGGCGGTGCTCGGCACACTGATCTCGCTGCTGCTGATCGGCGTCCTGGGCTCGGTGTTCATCGGGTGGGCCGCGCTGACCGGCAACACCGACGACAACACCGGTCTGATCCACGGGCTGTATCCCGAAATCGACATGAGCGGTCTGCTGCTGGCCGGCGTCATCATCGGTTCGCTCGGTGTCCTCGACGACGTGACGGTCACCCAGACGTCCGCGGTCTGGGAGCTGCACGAGGCCAACCCGTCGACGGGTTGGCGCGGGCTGTACCGCGCGGGCATCCGCATCGGCCGCGATCACATCGCGTCCGTGGTCAACACGCTGGTCCTCGCCTACGCGGGCGCCGCGCTGCCGCTGCTGCTGCTGTTCTCCATCGCGCAGAGCAGCGTGGGGACGGTCGCCAACAGCGAGCTGGTCGCGGAGGAGATCGTGCGCACCCTGATCGGCTCGATCGGCCTGGTGGCCTCGGTGCCGGTAACCACGGCGCTGGCCGCGCTGGTGGTCTCGGCCGACCGCCCGACGGCTCAGGCACGGGCGCAGGGACACGGGCCGGCACAGACGCAGGGGACCGGGCAGGCGCCGGACGCGCGGCCGGCCGTGGGGCGCGGCGGACGGGGCAGGCGCCGTAAGCGCTGACGTCCCGCGTGGCGGGCGGAGCGCGCTGAAGCGTTCCGCCACCGGTCCACCCGACTGGCGTAACGCTTCAGCCGGCGCTCTGCTCCGCCAGGATCCGGTCCAGCGCGTCGTCGAGGTGGGCGTCGAAGTCGGCGAGCGCCCCCTCCTGGCCCAGTGGCACCAGCTTGTCGGTGCGGTCCAGGAAGGCCACGAGCGGCGCCGTCGACGAACGGAACAGCGCCTGGTCGCTGCCGACCTGAAGCCGGATCAGCACCTCGCCCAGCGCGTCGGGGTCCACCGGCGAGACGCGTACGTCGCCCTCCCCGCACGGCCGGCCGACGCCGTCGATCAGCAGCTCCCGGCCGAACGCCCAGGTCACGGGGGCGTCCCCCGGCAAGTGGAAGGTCAGCCGCACGGCGTAGGGATCACAGGTGTCGTAGCGGAGCTCCACCGGGATGCGGAAGGACAGCTCCTCCGACACGAGAAAGCTCATCATGACCTCTGCCTGTACGGATTCGCGCATCGCCTACCCCGTCATTCGCCACGGACTGGCCGGGCATGGACCCTGACACCAGAGGGAATCTTGCTGAACGTACACAGCAGATCACAAGGAGTGAGTTTTCAGATACTGATAGACAGCGTGAGTGACCCGACGAGACGCCCCATCTCGGCCTGCAGTCGCTGCGCCGCGGGGGCGAGCCGCTCGGCCTGGTGTGCGGGCAGCGAGATGGCCACCGACGCGGCCGTGCTGCCGACGGTGAGGGGGATCGCCGCGCACACCGTGCCCAGCACGTACTCCTGACGCTCCACCACCGGCTCCATCCGCCGCGTCCGCTCCAGGCGCCTCAGCAGGCTGTGGTCGTCGCGCACGGTGTACGGCGTGAGGGGCCGCACGGGATGGCGGTCGAGGTGGTCGCGGCGCGCCTCCTCGTCGAGCTGGGAGAGCAGGCACTGGCCGATCGCGTGGGCGTGTCCGGTCTCCCGGAAGTCGGCCCACTCCTCGACCGCGGGATGGGCGGGGGTGTCGGAGACGCAGACGACGTCGATCTCGCCCTCGCGGTACACGGCGTAGTACACGGGGGCGCCGATCGCGTCCCGCCAGCGGGCGAGGGTCTCGGCCACCGTGCTGCGACGTTTCTGCTCCGCTCCGCTGCTGCTCAGCCGTTCCGTCGCCTCCCCCAGGAAGAACAGCCCCTTGTCGCGGCGCAGATAGCCCTCGTGCACCAGGGTGCGCAGCAGGTGGTACGTGGTGGGGAGCGCCAGCCCGGTCTCGCGGGCCAGTTGTTTGGCGGGAGCCCCGTAGCCGTGCCCGGCGACGGTCTCCAGCAGGCGCATGGCTCGCTGGACGGAGCCGATGAGGGTGACGGTGGGCGGCGGTGCGGGGGGCGCCGGCGAGCGGGGCTGCGGGGGGACCGCGGTCAGCTGCGCGGAGCCGGTGCCAGTCGTGGCCAAGGGTCACTCCCGAAACGCGAGGGGGCAGCCCGTGCGGGGAACACGGGTGGGGGTCGCCGCTCGCGGGGATCGTCCCCGCGTCGAGTTCCGGACTCTAACGGGCTGTCACCGCGTGCGGACGGCCCGCCGGAGAAACTTCCCCCGCCCGAGGGAACCGGTGATTCCCGTTACCGCTTCACCGGTTCCCCTCGGCTCACCAGTCGCTGCGCGACGAGGAACTCGAGGTGAACTTCCGTACGACGTAGATCAGTCCGCCGACCAGCGCCACGAAGACCAGCGCCTTGAAGAGCAGATTGACCACGAAGCCGACCACACTCGCTATCAGCCCGCCGAACACGACCAGGGCGATGACCGGCACCGCGATCCACTTCACCCACCACGGCAGTCCCGCGAAGATCTCTCGCATCGCCCTCGTCCTTACCTCTCCGCCCGCCGGGTGCCGGGTCGTGTCGATGATGTCCTGCACTCGATGCTAGGGCGGCGGGGGCTCCGGCGGGGGCTTCGGATCCCTTGTCCTCCCCTGACCGTTCCCCTAGGGAACCCCGACGGCGCTCCTCAGCTCTCGGGGGGAGAGAACACCACCAGGACCCGCAGATCCTCGCTGATGTGGTGGAACTTGTGGGCCACTCCGGCCGGTACGTACACGACGCTGCCGCGTGCCACCTGGGTGGTCTCCATGCCGACGGTGATCGCCGCGCGGCCGCTGACGACGAAGTACACCTCGTCCTGGCTGTGCGGCTGCTGCGGGTCCTGGGCGCCGGCGTCCAGGGCGTAGAGGCCGACCGACATGTTCCGCTCGCGCAGGAACTGCAGGTATGCCCCGTCGTTGGCGGCGCGCTCCGCCTCCAGTTCGTCCAGCCGGAATGCCTTCATCGCCTGTCCCGCCCCTGCCTCACTGCCCGAGTCCGATCGTGTCTGCCACGATCAGACACATGATGAATTTCCTAGTCAAGACGATCGCCAACGCGGGCGCCCTGGCGGTCGCGGTGTGGCTGCTCGACGACATCACCCTGACCGGTGACAGCACCGGCAAGGAGATCGGCACGCTGCTCCTGGTCGCACTGATCTTCGGACTGGTGAACTTCCTGGTCAAGCCGGTGGTGAAACTGCTGAGTCTCCCCCTGCTCATCCTGACGCTCGGGCTGTTCACCCTGGTGGTGAACGCGCTGATGCTGATGCTCACCTCCTGGCTCGCCGACCAGCTCGACCTGAGTTTCCACGTGGAGGGCTTCTGGACGGCCGTCCTGGGCGGTCTGATCATCTCCGTCGTCTCCTGGGCGCTCAACGTCGTCCTGCCCGACGGGGACTGAAGCCGATGACCTACCGCGTCTGCTTCGTCTGCACCGGCAACATCTGCCGCTCCCCGATGGCCGAGTCCGTCTTCCGCGCGCGGGTGGCGGAGGCCGGACTCGACGGCCTGGTCGAGGTGGACAGCGCCGGTACGGACGGCTGGCACGAGGGCGAGGGCGCCGATCCCCGCACGGTGACCGTGCTGCGGGAGAACGGCTACGACACCGGCCACACGGCCCGGCGGTTCGACCCGTCCTGGTTCGCCCGCCTCGATGCCGTCATCGCGCTCGACTCCGGCCACCTCCGGGTACTGCGCCGCCTCGCGCCCACACAACGGGACGCGGACAAGGTGCGTCTGCTGCGCTCCTACGATCCCGACGCCGGCGACGATCTCGACGTACCGGACCCCTACTACGGGGGCGCGGACGGGTTCGACGCGTGTCTTGAGATGGTGGAGGCGGCGAGCACCGGACTGCTCGCCGCGGTACATGAGCAGGTGGAAGGACGAGCGGCATGAACGATTCGACGACGGGCGCGGGCCACGGGCCGGCGCTGCCGGACGGGGCGGGCGACGGCACCCGCGCGGTGCGGGCCGGGCTGCCCGAGCCGGTCAAGCACGAGCCGACCCTGCCCGGGCCGGTGTTCGCCGCCCACTTCCATCTGCCGGGCGACCCCACCGGCCCGTACACCTACGGCCGGGACGAGAACCCGACCTGGACGCTGCTGGAACGGGCCATCGGCGAGCTGGAGGCGCCCGGCCGGGACGACGTCGAGGCCCTGGTGTTCGCCTCGGGCATGGCCGCGATCTCCTCGGTGCTCTTCTCCCAGCTGCGCGCCGGGGACGCGGTCGTCCTGCCGAACGACGGCTACCAGGCCCTGCCCCTGGTACGGGAGCAGCTGGAGACGTACGGCATCGAGGTGCGGACCGCGCCGACGGGCGGCGACGCCCAGCTCGAGGTCCTCGACGGTGCGAAGCTGCTGTGGATCGAGACGCCCTCGAATCCGGGGCTCGACGTGTGCGACGTACGACGGCTGGCCGAGGCGGCGCACGCGCGCGGTGCCCTGGTCGCCGTGGACAACACCCTCGCGACGCCGCTCGGCCAGCGCCCGCTGGAGCTCGGCGCCGACTTCGCGGTGGCCAGCGGCACCAAGCAGCTCACCGGGCACGGCGACGTGCTCCTGGGGTACGTCACCGGCCGGAACGCCGAGGCCATGGCCGCCGTCCGCCGCTGGCGCAAGATCGTCGGCGCCATTCCCGGACCCATGGAGGCCTGGCTCGCGCACCGCTCGATCGCCACGCTCCAGCTGCGCGTCGACCGGCAGAACGTCACCGCGCTGACGCTCGCCCGGGCGCTGCGGGAGCGGCCCGAGGTCACGGGGCTGCGTTATCCGGGGCTGCCAGACGACCCCTCGCACAAGATCGCCTCGCAGCAGATGCGGCGCTACGGGTGCGTGGTGTCCTTCACTCTGCCCACGCGCGCGCGTGCGGACCGTTTCCTCGACGCGCTGCGGCTCGTGGACGACGCGACGAGTTTCGGCGGCGTACGGTCCACGGCGGAGCGGCGCGGGCGCTGGGGCGGGGACGCGGTGCCGGAGGGCTTCATCCGCTTCTCCGTGGGCGCCGAGGACCCGGAGGACCTGGTCGCGGACGTACTGCGCGCCCTGGACGCGTCAGCCGGCTGACCGGCCGGGCCGGCAGGCGCCCGGCACACTGCGGCGGACGGTCCGAGCCTCCCCCCTCGTGGCTCGGACCGTCCTCGGTTCCGCGCGCGAAGAACCGCGCGACCAAGGCTAGTTGACTCAGTGTCAGTGTCCAATCACAGTAGCGACAGCGACCTATCGACTTATTTATAGTTGGACGTCCGGGCCCGTAGCCGGTCCGGCGAGGGAGGGTGTGGCGTGGATCTGGCCTTGCTGCGGACCTTCGTGACCGTGCACCGGGCCGGTTCCTTCACCCGCGCCGCCGCCCTGCTCGGCCTCTCCCAGCCGGCCGTCACCTCGCAGATACGGACACTGGAACGGCAGTTGGGGCGGCCCCTGTTCCTTCGGCAGGCGCGCGGTGTGACACCGACGACCATCGGGGACGAGCTCGCCCACAAGGCGGCACCGCATCTCGACGCCCTGGTGGAGATAGCCGAGTCCGGCCTGGAGGAGGACTCCTCCTTACGGACGCTGCATCTGGCCGGCCCTTTGGAGTTCACCGCCGAACGGGCACTGCCCGCGCTCACGGAGCTGACCGGCGAGGACGGCCAGAGCTACGCCCTGCGCGCCTCCTTCGGCACCGCCGAGGAGGTCCTCGAGGGACTGGCCGCCGGACATCATGATCTGGCCATCAGCACGGTCCGGCCACGCGGCGCCCTGCTCTCGGCGACCGCGCTCTGCGACGAGGAGCACGTCCTGGTCGCCGCCCCGCGCTGGGCCGAGCGGATCGGCTCCGGCACGCTCCACCGCACGGGTCCGTCGGTCCTGGAACACGTCCCGGTGGTCGAGGTGCACGAGTCGCTGCCCTTCGTCGCCCGCTACTGGGCCTCCGTCTTCGACTCCCGCCCCGTCGCCCCGGGCACCGTCATCGTCCCGGATCTACGCGCGGTGCTGGCCTGCGCCGCCGCGGGGGCGGGGCTGGCGGTGCTGCCCCGCTACTTGTGCGCGGGCGCGCTCGGGCGGGGCGAGGTGGTGGCCCTGCACGAACCGACGGTGCCCCCGCTGCGCACGTACTTCCTGGTGGTCCGTACCGGCACGCTGGCGATGCCGCACATCGCGCGGGCCCACGAGTGGCTGGAACGGGCGGCCACCGGCTGGTGCTGACCCGCCGGTCCGGTGTCCCACCGCGGGAAGCCGGCCGCTGCCCTCCCGCGATGTTTCACGTGGAACCAGCCGGGCCACATTCCCTCCATGACCGTCCGATCCGTGGTCAAGCGCACCGCCCGAGCCGTTCTGCTGGACGGCGAGAACCTGATTCTGATCAAGCGCACCAAACCCGGCGTGGATCCCTACTGGCTCACCCCGGGCGGCGGAGTGGAGCCGGAGGACTCCACTGTCGTGGACGCCCTGCACCGGGAGGTGTACGAGGAGCTCGGCGCGAAGATCACCGATGTGGTGCCCTGTTTCGTCGACACCGTGGAGCACATCGGCGAGGACGGCGGCGCCACCGGCGTGAAGGTGCAGCACTTCTTCGTATGCCGCCTGGAATCCATGGACCCGTCCCTGCGCCACGGCCCGGAGGTCGACGAACCCGTCGGCGAGTACGAGATCGTCCGCGTGCCGTTCACCCGCGTCGGGATCGCCTCCGTCCACCTGGTACCGCTGTCGCTGCGACACTACCTGGACGGCAACATCGAGGGCGTACGCGCCATGCACGCCCCCGACCTGGGGTGACGCCCACCCCTTACGCGGCCTGCACCAGTTCGTAGGCTTCCCAGAGGTCCCGCCCCGTGTAGGAGTGGGTCGCGAGGCCGGTCAGATGCCGGTCCGCGTTGACCGCGACGGAGACCGGCACCGCGCCGAACAGATCCTTGTCCGACATCGAATCGCCATAGGCGACGCAGTCCGCGCGGGTCACCCCGAACTCCGCGCACAGACGGTCGGCGATCCGGACCTTGGCCGCCGCGTTGAGGACGCCGGCCGGGTCCACGGGCTCCATGAACGGCACGGCGGGGAAGCGAGAGCCGTACGCCGCATGCGCACCCCAGCCGGTGAGCCGCTCCACGAAGAAGGACGGGGACAGCGAGACAACGGCGCAGTAGTCACCGTTCCGTGTGAGCTCCGCCCAGACCTCGCGGATACGGGCCAGCCACGGAGCCGCTTCGAACGCCGCCGCCACATGCGCCTCGGTGAGGCCGGCCCAGAGCGTGTGCACCTGTGTGGCGTACTCCGGTGGCCCGATCAGGCCGGACGAGATCGCCCGGTCGAGGGCCACCGCTTCGGCCTCCAGCCCCAGTTGCCGCGAGATCTCCACGGGAGCCGAGGTGCCGTGGAGCAGGGTGCCGTCGAGATCGAAGAGATGCAGCCTCGCCATGAGCGACGAGATTAACGGCTCCTGCTCCCTTCGTCTCCGGGAGAAGGAACCGGCCACGCGCCGTTCTCGTACGTTTCACGTGAAACATCCCGTGCCCGTGTCCGCGCTCCGCCCGTGATCATGGCATGGCCAAAAGCTCGCACGAGTCTCCTGAAACGGGTGGACGCCGAAGCCCCCTGTCGGACAGCCTGACCTGCGTGCCGACACCTTCCCTTGCCTCTCTGCCCATCCGCCGTCTGACGCTCCGCGACCTCACCGCCTGCGCCGACTTGTCCGAGGACCGGGGGTGGCCACGGGAGGAGCACAAGTGGGGCCTCCTCCTCGCGGCCGGGAAGGGCTACGGCATCGATGATCCCGACGGTGGCCTGGTGGCCGCCTGTGTCGTCACCGAGTACGGGCCGCGGGAACAGCCCGCTCTCGCGGCCGTCGGCATGGTCCTGGTCGCCGAACGGCATGCCCGCCGGGGCGTGGGACGCCGGCTCATGCGTCACATCGTCTCCGCGATGGGCACCACGCCCCTCACCCTGCACGCGACTCCCTGTGGCCGGCCGCTCTACGAGGAACTCGGTTTCAAGGTCACCGGCCGTGCCGAGATGCTGCGCGGCCACTTCGTCCCCACCGGTGACCGGGCGGAGGTCGCCACCCGGGCCGCGACCGCGGAGGATCTTCCCTCGGTCGTCCGGCTCGACGAGGAGGTGTTCGGTGCCGACCGGACGCACATCGTCGCCCGCCTGCCCGCCTTCGCCGATCAGCTGCGCGTCGCCGAGGAAGGCGGACGGATCATCGGTTACGCGGCCGCCTGGCCCAACATGGAGACCCATGTCGTGGGGCCGCTCATCGCCCGCGACACGGCGACGGCCGAGGCACTGCTCGCTTCGCTCGCCGCCCGCACCGACCGGCCGCTGCGCACCGACATCGATGTGCGGCACGAAGAACTGCTGAGCTGGGCAAAGGCACACGGGCTGGCGTCCGTCGCGTCGAACGCCGTCATGACGTACGGGATCACGGAGCTGCCCGGGGACTGGAGTCGGCGGTTCGCCCCGGTGACGGTCGCTGCGGCCTGACGTCCACCGCACGTGACGACGCCGGCCCCGAATTTCGGGGCCGGCGTCGTCACGTGCGGTGGGCATCGTCGTCAGACGAGGGCCTCCACGGCGGCCGTGGCGAAGGCATGGTCCTGCTCCGGGGCGCCACCGCCGACACCGACCGCGCCGATCAGCCGGCCGTCGCGCCGGACGGGCACGCCCCCGGCGATGAACAGCAGCGGCCGGTCGAGTGCGGTGGGCAGGGTGTGGAAGAGGCCCCCGGGCTGCACGGCGTCCACGAGGTCGGCGGTCGGCGCGTTCAACTGGAGCGCGGTGTACGCCTTGCGGGTGCTGGTCTCCCCGGAGATCAGCACGGCGCGGTCGTCCCGGCGGAAGGCGAGCAGGTGCCCGCCCGCGTCGAGGACGGTGACGCTGACCGTGACACCGGCCGCCTCGGCGGCCTGGCGTGCGGCGACGACCAGGGATTCGGCTTCCGCGGTGGTGAGCGGGGCGACGGCGGTGGTGGTGCTCATGAGGTGCTTCTCCTTGTGGTGCGGGTGATGTCGGCAGTGCCGGAGTGAGGAGTCGGCGGATGCGGGGACGACCCTGGCCCCGCACCTGCCGGTCCTGTGGGTCAGTGGGGGACGGCGGTCCGCCGCTCGGTGGGCACCGGACCGGCGAGCACGGTGCCGGGCGGGGTGTCGCGGCGCTCGAGAGCGGCCGAGACGAACGCCAGCACCAGGGCACTCGCGGCGAGAACGGCGCCGACCCAGTTGGGTGCGGTGTAGCCGAGGCCGGCCCCGATCACGAGGCCGCCGAGCCAGGCGGACAGCGCGTTGCCGAGGTTGAAGGCGCCGATGTTCAGGGCCGAGGCCAGGGTGGGGGCACCGTGCGCCTGGTCGAGGACCCGCTTCTGCAGGGGCGGCACCGTGGCGAATCCCAGGGCGCCGATGAGGGCGATGGTGACGGCGGCGGCGATCTTGTTGTGCGCGGTCAGGGTGAAGAGTGCGAGGACGACGGCGAGGGCGCCCAGGGAGAGGTACAGCATGGGCATCAGGGCGCGGTCCGCGTACCTGCCGCCGATGAGGTTGCCGCCGACCATGCCGAGGCCGAAGAGGACCAGCAGCCAGGTCACGGAGCCGTCGGCGAAGCCGGCGACGTGCGTCATCATCGGCGCGATGTAGGTGATGGCCGCGAAGACGCCACCGAACCCGAGGACGGTCATCGCCATGGCGAGCAGGATCTGGACGTTCTTCAGGGCGGCCAGTTCGTGACGCAGCCGCACACCCTCGGCCTTGGGCATGTCCGGGACGAGCCTGGCGATGCCGGCCAGGCCGACGACCCCGAGGGCGGCGACGATGCCGAAGGTGACCCGCCAGCCGATGGACTGGCCGACGAGCGTGCCCAGCGGAACGCCGACGACATTGGCGACGGTCAGTCCGGTGAACATCAGGGCGATGGCTCCGGCCTTCTTGTCCGGGGCGACCAGGTCGGCCGCGACCACCGAGCCGATACCGAAGAAGGCGCCGTGGGCCAGCGAGGCGACCACCCGCCCGGTCAGCATGAGGCCGAAGGACGGGGCCAGCGCGGACAGCAGGTTCCCCGCGATGAACAGCCCCATCAGCAGCATCAGCATCCGCTTGCGGGAGATCCTGGTGCCGAGCACGGTCATCAGCGGGGCGCCGAGCATGACGCCCAGCGCGTAGCCGGTCACCAGATAGCCGGCGGTGGGGATGGAGACACCGAAGTCACCCGCGACCTCGGGCAGCAAGCCCATGATCACGAACTCCGTGGTTCCGATTCCGAAGGCCCCGATCGCGAGGGCCAGAAGCGCGAGAGGCATGAGGGGACAGACCTTCCCAGAAGATTGCAGGAGCGCCTTACGTGCTCCGACAATAATTGCAGACGCCTACTATTTGCAAGCGCCGTATATTGCGGGCTTGCTCTACCCTGGTGTCAGCAGCTCCTGGACGGAGGAAACGCCCATGACAGCCACGGATCCCGCGCTCACCGCCCTCGCTCAGGGCTGGTGCGCACTCTCCCTGCTGCACGGGAGGATCGAGGCCCATATCGAGCGCGCCCTTCAGGCCCGGCACGATCTGAGCGTGCGGGAGTACTCCCTGCTCGACGTACTGAGCCGGCAGCACGACGGCGACGGGGGCCATCTGCAGATGAAGCAGGTCGCCGACGCGGTCGTACTCAGCCAGAGCGCCACCACGCGCCTGGTCACCCGTCTCGAGGACCGCGGACTACTGGAGCGCTACCTGTGCCCCACCGACCGCCGGGGCATCTACACCAACGTCACCGAGGACGGCCTCAAGCTGCTGGCCGAGGCGCGGCCGACCAACGACACGGCCCTGCGCGAGGCCCTCGACACGGCGGCGGAGAATCCCGACCTCGCTCCCCTGGTCCGGGCCGTGGAAACGCTGAAGGCGCCGGTGCCCGCGTAGGGTGCCGGCATGGATGATCTGGAGATACGGGCCGCGGTCGCCGACGACGTCCCCGCGATCGTCGGCATGCTCGCGGACGACCCTCTGGGCGCGCGGCGCGAGTCGCCGGACGACCTCAGCCCGTACCTGACCGCTCTGGAGCGGCTCGACGCCGATCCGAACCAGCACCTGGTCGTCGCGGTCCGCGAAGGCCGCGTCGTCGGCACGCTTCAGCTCACGGTCGTTCCCGGACTCTCCCGCCGCGGCGCCACCCGGTCGATCATCGAAGCGGTCCGCGTCCACGCGGACGAGCGCGGCAGCGGCCTGGGAAGCCGGCTCGTCGAGTGGGCGATCGACGCCTCCCGCCGCGAGGGCTGCCAACTGGTCCAGCTGACCTCCGACAGCACCCGGACCGATGCCCACCGCTTCTACGAGCGACTCGGCTTCACGGCCTCCCACGTGGGCTTCAAACTGCCGCTGTGACCAAAGGCCCGGGGCCCTGTTTCACGCGGAACAGGGCCCCGCACGCTAACGGATACCCCGCCATCCCGCCGGGTCCACCCCGCCCGGCACAGGAGCCTTCTCGTCGTACGGCTGGCGCGTGAACACGAACGAGCCCAGGTCGAGATGGCTCAGCGACCCGTCCGACCGCCGTACGGGCTTGAGGAGTTCCCCGGCGTAGTAGCCCTCCAGGCCCACCCAGGTGCCGTCCTCCGCCGGACGGAAACGTGAGCGCCGGCCGTTGCCGGACAGCGGCTCCAGCGAGACGAGACCGTCGGCCGGGAGCCGGAGCGCGAACGCGGACGTCCCCCAGTACCACTGCCCCACCAGCTCCAGTGCCGCCGGATCCACCTCTCGCAGCGGCCGCCAGGGAGCCGGGATACGCGGTTCCGCCTCGGCGACGATCCGGACGAGGTCGGCGGCGACCGTGAACGGCGCCGGCCCGGACGTGCAGTTGGTCAGGACCACCGCGCTCACGTCGTCCGCCTCGCCGATCGTGAGGCAGGCGAGGAAGCCCGGCAGCGAACCCGTGTGCCCGACGAGGGAACGTCCGTGCTGGTGACGGATCTCCATGCCCAGGCAGTACGCGTAGCCGCTCGCCACGTCCGCCGCCTCGACCGGCGCGGCCGGCGTCCTCATCTCCCGCAACGACTCGGCGCTCAACACCCGTTCGTCGCCCTCGACCAGGAAGGCGGCGAAACGCGCCAGATCGGCCGCGGTGGACCACAACTGACCGGCGGGCGCCATCACCCCGAGGTCCTCCAGGGGCTCGGGCAGCATCACATCGGCCCACGGATGCACCGCCCAGCCACCCGCGTGCGGCGCTTCCGCGCGCACGGTCGTACGACGCAGGCCCAGAGGTACGAGCACTTCGCGCCGGAGCACCTCCTCCCACGGGGCGCCGCGCAGCTTCTCGACCAGGGCGCCGAGCAACGCGTATCCGGGGTTCGAGTAGTGGAACCGCCGGCCAGCGGGGTGCACCAGGGGCCGCTCACCCAGCACGTCGGCGAGGCCGGGGCGCAGGGAACCAGGGGTCCGCTCCCACCAGGGACCGGGCGTCTCCGCGGCCAGCCCGCCGCTGTGCGCGAGCAGTTCGGCGACGGTCGCGTCGCCCACGCCCGTACCCGGAAGGTGCTCATCCAGCGGGTCGGCGAGATCGAGCGCTCCCTCGTCGCGCAGCCGGAGCACCAGAACGGCCGTGAAGGTCTTGGTGATCGAACCGATCCGGTACTGCACGTGCTCGTCCGGAGCGTGCCCTTCCACCGACGTCCGCGCCCCCGTCCACACGGTCTTCCCACCCCGCACCACGGCCGCGACGAGCGACGGCGAGCGTCCTTCGCTCTGGGCGACGGCGATCCTGTGCAGCAGCGCCCGTCGCGTACCGGGCAGCAGTTCTCCCTGATGAGGTGTCGTCATGCCCTCAGTTCAGCAGGAACAGGTCAGGTCTGCGCCATGTCCACGAAACGCGAGTAGTGGCCCTGGAAGGCGACCGTGATCGTGGCCGTCGGACCGTTTCGGTGCTTCGCCACGATCAGGTCCGCCTCACCCGCGCGCGGGGACTCCTTCTCGTAGGCGTCCTCGCGGTGCAGCAGGATGACCATGTCGGCGTCCTGCTCGATGGACCCGGACTCACGCAGGTCGGAGACCATCGGCTTCTTGTCCGTGCGCTGCTCGGGGCCACGGTTGAGCTGGGAGAGCGCGATGACCGGGATCTCCAGTTCCTTGGCGAGCAGCTTGAGGTTACGGGACATGTCCGAGACCTCCTGCTGACGGCTCTCGGAGCGTTTGGAACCACCGGACTGCATCAGCTGGAGGTAGTCGATGACGACCAGCTTCAGATCGTTGCGCTGCTTGAGGCGACGGCACTTGGCGCGGATCTCCATCATCGACAGGTTCGGGGAGTCGTCGATGTAGAGCGGTGCCGCCGAGACGTCCGGCATCCGGCGTGCCAGGCGCGTCCAGTCCTCGTCGGTCATCGTGCCGGAGCGCATGTGGTGCAGGGCGACCCGGGCCTCGGCGGACAGCAGGCGCATCGCGATCTCGTTGCGCCCCATCTCGAGCGAGAAGATGACGCTCGGCAGGTTGTTCTTGATGGACGCGGCCCGCGCGAAGTCCAGGGCGAGCGTCGACTTGCCCATCGCGGGACGCGCGGCGATGACGATCATCTGACCCGGGTGCAGGCCGTTGGTGAGCGAGTCGAAGTCGGTGAACCCGGTGGGCACCCCGGTCATCTCACCACTGCGCGAACCGATCGCCTCGATCTCGTCGAGCGCGCCCTCCATGATGTCGCCGAGCGGCAGGTAGTCCTCGCTGGTGCGCTGCTCGGTGACCGCGTAGATCTCCGCCTGCGCGCGGTTGACGATCTCGTCGACGTCGTCGTCGGCCGCGTATCCCATCTGTGTGATGCGCGTGCCGGCCTCGACCAGGCGGCGCAGCACTGCGCGCTCGTGCACGATCTCCGCGTAGTAGGCCGCGTTGGCCGCCGTGGGGACCGTCTGGACGAGGTTGTGCAGATACGAGGCCCCGCCGACCTTGTTGATCTCACCGCGCTTGGTCAGCTCCGCGGCGATGGTGATGGGGTCGGCCGGCTCGCCCTTGGCGTAGACGTCGAGGATGGCCGTGTAGATGGTCTCGTGCGCCGGCTTGTAGAAGTCGTGGCCCTTGAGGATCTCGACGACGTCGGCGATGGCGTCCTTGGACAGCAGCATGCCGCCCAGCACGGACTGCTCGGCCTCGAGGTCCTGCGGCGGCACCCTTTCGAACGCGGAGCCTCCGCCGTCCCACGCGCCGTTGTCCCGGCCGCGGTCGTGCTGCTCGTCGCGGCCCCTGCCCCGGTCCTCGCGGCGACGGGAGGCGGGCAGACGATCACTGGGTCCGCTCTCGGCCCACGGGTCGTCCAAGGGCTCGGAAATGCTCACCGAGCCACCTCCTCCCGTCCGCCGGAACGGACCTCGCCGTGCCTCTCTGTTCTACGGCACGGCACTGACAAATAAGAGGCCCAACTCCAGTTGTCGCGCGCCGGATTTGTGGCGTTTCTGAAACCGGTGGACGGAGCGAGCGCCGGACCACCGTAGGCCCGTCGGCACCGTCAGCCAATCTGGTTATCCACAGGCCCTGTGGACGACCGGCCCAATGCTGTGGAGAACTCCGCGAAACCTGTGCACGAGCCGGTGGACAGCCCTGTGAACAAGACCAAACCCTTGATGTCCACAAGGCCGTGACCTGCGCTTTCATCATCCACCGGCTGTGCAGAAGAAAAAGTTTCCCAGTCGGCTCAAGATCGCTTCATGCGATGTACCCAAGCCCACACCCAGAGCCACAGAGTAAGGGTCTACAGAGCTTTGCATCTCTTACCTGTGGACGATTAGATTGGTGCACATGACACAGGCCCCCGCGCGGCCCGGAGCCGCTCGACGGCGGCATGACCGCGAAATCGTCATGCTGGCAGTCCCCGCCTTCGGCGCTCTCGTCGCCGAGCCGCTCTTCGTCATGGCGGACAGCGCCGTCGTCGGCCATCTGGGCACGGCACAGCTCGCCGGTCTCGGCGTCGCCTCGGCCCTCCTGATGACCGCCGTGAGCGTCTTCGTCTTCCTGGCCTACGCCACCACGGCCGCCGTCGCCCGGCGCGTCGGAGCCGGCGACCTCCCCTCGGCCATCCGCCAGGGCATGGACGGAATCTGGCTGGCCCTGCTCCTCGGCGCCACCGTCATGGCCGTCGTCCTGCCCACGGCCCCCGCCCTCGTGGACCTCTTCGGTACCTCCGACACAGCGGCTCCCCACGCGACCACCTATCTGCGGATCTCCACACTCGGCATACCGGCCATGCTGGTCGTTCTCGCCGCGACCGGTGTCCTGCGCGGACTGCAGAACACCAGGACACCTCTCTACGTCGCCATCGCCGGCTTCGCCGCCAACGGTGTGCTCAACGTCGCCCTGGTCTACGGCGCCGGCCTGGGCATCGCGGGCTCCGCCTGGGGCACCGTCATCGCGCAGTGCGGCATGGCCGCGGTCTACCTGGCCGTGGTGCTGCGCGGAGCACGCAGGCACGGGGCGTCGCTGCGCCCGGACGCCGCCGGGATCAGGGCGTCCGCCCGGGCGGGCGTTCCCCTGTTGGTCCGGACCCTCTCGCTCCGGGCGATCCTGATGATCGCGACAGCCGTCGCCGCCCGTCTCGGCGACTCCGAGATCGCAGCCCACCAGATCATCCTCTCCCTGTGGAGCCTGCTCGCCTTCGCGCTGGACGCCATCGCCATCGCCGGGCAGGCCATCATCGGGCGTTATCTGGGCGCCGGCGACGACCGGGGTGCCCGTGAGGCATGCCGCCGCATGGTCGAGTGGGGTATCGCGGTCGGTGTCGTCCTCGGCGTCCTGGTGGTGCTCGCCCGGCCGGTGTTCCTTCCCCTGTTCACCAGTGACGCCACGGTCACGGACGCGGCGCTGCCCGCCCTGGTGCTGGTGGCACTGTCCCAGCCGATCTGCGGCGTCGTCTTCGTCCTGGACGGGGTCCTGATGGGCGCGGGCGACGGACCGTACCTGGCCTGGGCGATGCTGCTGACCCTCGCGGTGTTCACCCCCGCCGCCCTGCTGGTTCCCTCACTCGGGGGCGGACTCACCGCACTGTGGGCCACGATGACGCTCATGATGACCGTGCGGATGCTGACCCTGTGGCTCCGCACCCGCTCCGGCCGCTGGATCGTCACGGGCGCCGCACGCTGACCGTTTCACGTGGAACACGGCGACGGGGGCCGCACCCCGAAGGGTGCGGCCCCCATGCTCACTGCTTCAGCGAGCGCGGCACTCAGCCGGCGACGACCTCGATGTCGACCTTGGCGGCCACCTCGGGGTGCAGACGCACGGACGTCTCGTGGGCGCCCAGCGTCTTGATCGGCGAGCCCAGCTCGATGCGGCGCTTGTCGACCTCGGGACCACCGGCGGCCTTGATCGCCGAAGCGATGTCGGCCGGGGTGACGGAACCGAAGAGACGACCGGCGTCGCCGGAGCGGACGGCCAGGCGGACCTTGACGCCCTCGAGCTGGGCCTTCACCTGGTTGGCCTGCTCGATGGTCTGGATCTCGTGGATCTTGCGAGCACGACGGATCTGCTCGACGTCCTTCTCGCCGCCCTTGGTCCAGCGGATCGCGAGCTTCCGCGGAACCAGGTAGTTGCGAGCGTAACCGTCCTTGACGTCGACGACGTCGCCCGCGGCACCGAGGCCGGAGACCTCGTGGGTGAGGATGATCTTCATGAGTCGGTCACCCTTCCCTTATCGCGCGGTGGAGGTGTAGGGCAGCAGCGCCATCTCACGGCTGTTCTTGACGGCCGTGGCGACGTCACGCTGGTGCTGCGTGCAGTTGCCGGTCACGCGGCGGGCACGGATCTTGCCGCGGTCGGAAATGAACTTCCGCAGCATGTTCGTGTCCTTGTAGTCCACGTACGTGACCTTGTCCTTGCAGAATGCGCAGACCTTCTTCTTAGGCTTGCGCACAGGCGGCTTCGCCATGATGTTTCTCCTGTGTGATCAAGAAGTGTGGGTACGGCCCGCCTAGAAGGGGGGCTCGTCCGAGTAGCCGCCGCCGCTGCCGCCGGAGCCACCGCCCCAGCCGCCGCCACCGCCCTGCTGGCCACCGGCGGGAGCGCCGGTCGCCCACGGGTCGTCGGCGGGAGCGCCGCCGCCCTGCTGGCCACCGCCGGGGCCGCCGCCCCAGCCGCCGCCACCCTGGCCGCCACCGCCGCCGTAGCCGCCACCACCCTGCTGACCACCGCGGCCGGTGGTCTTGGTGACCTTGGCCGTGGCGTTGCGCAGGCTGGCGCCGACTTCCTCGACGTCCAGCTCGTAGACCGTGCGCTTGACGCCCTCACGGTCCTCGTAGGACCGCTGCTTCAGCCGGCCCTGCACAATGACGCGCATGCCTCGCTGGAGCGACTCGGCGACGTTCTCCGCCGCCTGACGCCAGACCGAGCAGGTCAGGAACAGGCTCTCGCCGTCCTTCCACTCGTTCGTCTGGCGGTCGAAGGTGCGGGGCGTCGACGCGACACGGAACTTCGCGACGGCCGCACCGGACGGGGTGAAGCGCAGCTCGGGGTCGTCGACAAGATTGCCGACGACCGTGATGACGGTCTCGCCTGCCATGGGGAACCTCTCGGCGGGTTTGCTGCTGGCTGCTTGTGCTGCTACTCGAGTCCCGGGATCAGCTGAGCGGAAGAGCTCAGTGGGTCTCGGGGCGGAGGACCTTGGTCCGGAGGACCGACTCGTTCAGGTTCATCTGGCGGTCGAGCTCCTTGACGACCGCAGGCTCGGCCTGCAGGTCGATGACCGAGTAGATGCCCTCGGGCTTCTTCTTGATCTCGTACGAGAGACGACGACGGCCCCAGGTGTCGACCTTCTCGACCTTTCCGCCGCCGTCACGGACGACAGAGAGGAAGTTCTCGATCAGCGGGGAGACAGCGCGCTCCTCGGTGTCGGGGTCGAGGATGACCATCACCTCGTAGTGACGCATGTGGAACCCACCTCCTTTGGACTCAGCGGCCACGGTCGTTCCGTGGCAGGAGGGTCGTGATGCGTTGTCGCAACGATGCCTGTCAGTAAAACAGCCGCCACTGACAATCGAGGCCGGGCGGCGATCTCCCAGGCCGGCCGGGGCGGACCGTGGCCCTTCCTCGGCTTGCCTGGCTCTGTCCGGACAGAGACCGGTGCGGACGGTACAGAGTACCCGCACAGCGGCTTCCGGTTGAAATCCGGCCGTGGGGACAGTCAATCTGTACACATCGGGTGTGTACGGCGCTACGATCCGCCGCCTTTCGCAGGAGGTGCCCCATGGCACAGGCATTGCGACCCAACACCGCCGGAGGCCTTTTCGCCACGGACGGCAAACCCCACCCGCTCCAGGACACCCTCATGGCGGTGACCCTGGTGCTGGGTATCACGTCCTTCATCACGGCGATGTTCCACCACCTGCACCTGCTCAGTTCCTGGACCGGCCTGGTGGGGATCCTCACCGGCGTGTACGGCCAGTGGATCTCGGTGACGACCCGCGAGCGCTTCGGCCTCGTCCTGGGCCTGGGTGCCGCGGCGGTCGGGTTCTTCCTGGGCATGGCGCACGGGGGCCTCTTCGGCGGTCTCTTCGACTGACGTCGGGCACCCCCTCTTTCGAACATCGTCGAACGCCCCGGCCGGCGACGGGCCGGGGCGAAGGTCCCGTGCGCCCAACCGGGGCGCCCCCGAGGCGCAGTAGGCTTCGCGCGAGAGCCGGAGCCCCTGAACCCATGGGGACACACCAGCCCGAGGAGCGCCCCGAATGAGCCTGACCCTGAGGACCATCAGCCGAGAGCAGCATCTGGCCTACATCCAGAGCCTGCCGTCGGCGAGCCACATGCAGGTCCCGGCCTGGGCTGATGTCAAGGCGGAATGGCGCTCGGAGAACCTCGGATGGTTCGACGACCGGACAGGTGAGCTGGTCGGTGCCGGTCTCGTCCTCTACCGGCAACTGCCCAAGATCAAGCGCTACCTCGCCTATCTGCCCGAGGGCCCGGTCATCAACTGGTTCGCGCCGAATCTCCAGGAGTGGATCGAGCCGATGCTCGCCCACCTGAAGCAGCAGGGCGCGTTCTCGGTGAAGATGGGGCCGCCGGTGATCATCCGGCGCTGGGAGGCCTCGACCATCAAGAAGGGCATCCAGGACCAGGACGTGAAGCGTCTGCGCGACCTGGAGGCCGACTTCATCGAGCCCCGCGCCTTCGAGGTCGCCGACAAGCTGCGCCGCATGGGCTGGCAGCAGGGCGAGGACGGCGGCGCCGGCTTCGGGGACGTCCAGCCCCGCTACGTCTACCAGGTGCCGCTGGCCAACCGCGCCCTGGAAGAGGTCCACAAGAACTTCAACCAGCTGTGGCGCCGCAACATCAAGAAGGCGGAGAAGGCCGGCGTCGAGGTCGTCCAGGGTGGCTACAACGATCTGCCCGAGTGGCAGCGGCTGTACGAGATCACAGCTGTGCGCGACCACTTCCGGCCCCGCCCGCTGTCGTACTTCCAGCGCATGTGGTCGGCCCTCAACACCGAGGACCCCAACCGCATGCGGCTGTACTTCGCCCGGCACAACGGCGTGAACCTGTCCGCGGCGACGATGCTGATCGTCGGTGGGCACGTCTGGTACTCCTACGGCGCCTCCGACAACATCGGCCGCGAGGTCCGGCCCTCGAACGCGATGCAGTGGCGGATGCTGCGCGACGCCTACGCGCTCGGCGCGACCGTCTACGACCTGCGCGGCATCTCCGACTCGCTGGACGAGACCGACCACCTCTTCGGTCTGATCCAGTTCAAGGTGGGCACCGGCGGCCAGGCCGCCGAGTACCTCGGCGAGTGGGACTTCCCGCTGAACAAGCTGCTCCACAAGGCGCTCGACATCTACATGTCGCGCCGCTGACCTCTGTTTCGCCGCTCCGGCGGCTCCGTTCGCTCCCATACTTCTGATACACCGCAGCCACGAGAAAGGTTCCAGGTCCGGCCATGGCGCTCACGCTCTACGTCGACACCGCGCGCTGGCGGGCGCATCACAAGCACGTGCAGGAGCAGTTCCCGGGGCTGGTCCCGGTCTGCAAGGGCAACGGCTACGGCTTCGGCCACGAGCGGCTGGCCGAGGAGGCCACCCGGCTGGGCTCGGACGTCCTCGCCGTCGGCACGACGTACGAGGCCGCCCGGATCAAGGACTGGTTCGGCGGTGACCTGCTGGTGCTGACGCCGTACCGGCGCGGCGAGGAGCCGGTGCCGCTGCCCGACCGGGTCATCCGCTCGGTGTCGTCCGTCGACGGCGTGTACGGCCTGGTCGGCGCCCGGGTGGTCATCGAGGTGATGTCCTCGATGAAGCGGCACGGCATCAGCGAGCAGGACCTGCCCCAGCTGCACTCCGCGATAGAGAACGTCCGGCTGGAGGGCTTCGCCATCCATCTGCCGCTGGACCGCACCGACGGCTCGGACGCCGTCGAGGAGGTCATCGGCTGGATGGACCGCCTGCGGGCGGCCCGTCTCCCGCTGCACACCATGTTCGTGAGCCATCTCAAGGCCGACGACCTCGCCCGGCTGCAGCAGCAGTTCCCGCAGACCCGCTTCCGCGCCCGGATCGGCACCCGGCTCTGGCTGGGGGACCACGAGGCCACCGAGTACCGGGGCGCCGTCCTGGACGTCACGCGCGTCGCCAAGGGGGACCGGTTCGGCTACCGCCAGCAGAAGGCCGCCTCCGACGGCTATCTGGTGGTCGTGGCGGGCGGTACGTCGCACGGAGTGGGCCTGGAGGCCCCCAAGGCCCTGCACGGGGTCATGCCGCGGGCCAAGGGCGTCGCCCGCGCCGGCCTCGCCACGGTCAACCGCAACCTCTCGCCGTTCGTCTGGGGCGGCAAGCAGCGCTGGTTCGCCGAGCCGCCGCACATGCAGGTGTCGATCCTGTTCGTGCCGGCGGACGCGCCGGAACCGACGGTGGGCGAGGAGTTGGTGGCCCATCTCCGGCACACCACCACGCAGTTCGACCGGCTCGTCGACCGCTGACAGCGGGAAGGCCGTACACGCGCTGACAGCGGGAAAGGCCGTACACGGTTCTCCCGTGTACGGCCTTTCCCGCTCCCTGAGGGAGCGTCACCCTCCGGGTTGTTCGCTCAGAGCGAACCTCCGGTGGTTTCCGTCCTGCCCCATTCGACCGGAGGCCCCTCGAAGTGGGCCGCGTGACGAGCGGGGCGAGCCGCCGGCCCGAGCACGAACACGTCCTCGGCTCCGTCCAGCACCCCGCCCGAGGGGTCGTCGTCACCGGACCGGCGCACCGGGTCCCGCTCCGGCATCAGGATGTCGCGCAGGACCATGACACACAGGTAGAGCGTCCCCAGCAGATGCACGCCGATCGCCCAGTGGTAGCCGTCGGTGGGCAGTCCCTTGTGGGCGTCCCCGCTGGTCGTGTAGGCGAGGTACATCCAGATGCCCAGGAAGTACGCCACCTCACAGGCCTGCCAGACGAGGAAGTCCCGCCACTTCGGCCGGGCTAGGGCCGCCAGCGGCACCAGCCACAGGACGTACTGCGGCGAGTAGACCTTGTTGGTGAGGATGAACGCCGCGACGATCAGGAAGGCGAGCTGGGCGAAGCGCGGTCGGCGGGGGGCCGTGAGCGTGAGGGCCGCGACGCCCACGCAGCACAGCAGCATCAGCGCCGTGGCGAGCGTGTTGACCGTGTCGGTGCTCAGCGGGTCGTCCGAGTTCTGCGCCAGGATCAGCCAGAAGGAACCGAAGTCGACGCCTCGCTCCTGGCTGAACGTGTAGAACTTCGACCAGCCGTCGAACGCGAAGAGCATCACGGGCCCGTTCACGACGAGCCAGGCGACGGCCGCGCCGCCGAGGGCCGTGCCGTACTCCCGCCATCGTCCCGCGCGCCAGCACAGCACCAGCAGCGGCCCGAGGAGCAGCACGGGGTAGAGCTTGGCGGCCGTGGCGAGCCCGAGGAGGACACCGAAGGCGAGGGAGCGCCCCCGCGACCACATCAGCATCGCGGCGGCCGTCAGAGCGATCGCCAGCAGGTCCCAGTTGATGGTCGCGGTCAGCGCGAAGGCCGGTGCCAGGGCGACCAGCAGGCCGTCCCAGGGCCGCCGCGCGTGCGTACGGGTCACGCAGACGACGATGACGGCCGCGCACGCCATGAGCATTCCGGCGTTGACCATCCAGTACCACTGTTCCTGGTCCTGAATGCTGCCGCTGCCGGGGGTGAGCCAGGCGGCGACCTCCATGAACAGGCCGGTCAGCACCGGGTACTCGAGGTACTCCATGTCCCCGGGGAGCCTGTCGAAGTACGGCACCAGCCCGTCGGCGAAGCCGCGTCCCTGGTAGAGGTGCGGGATGTCCGAGTAGCACGCATGCGTGTACTGGGAGCTGGCGCCGAAGAACCAGGCACCGTTGTAGCAGGGGGCCTTCTGCACCAGGCCGAGGGCGAACATGCCGATCGCCACGAGCGCGATCACTCGCACCGGGGTCCACCAGGAGGTCCCGGTCAGAGCACGCCGTCCGAGCGGACCGCCGATCAGCTCGCTGCCGGCCGCGGCGACCCGGTCCTCCTCGGTCGGCCGCACCGGCTCCGGCTCGTGGACGCTCGCTTGCGTCGATTCTCCACTGGGCATGCCGCACATCCTGCCGTACATGACCGGGGATACGCCGAGGGCCGCCGCACCCGAAGGTGCGGCGGCCCATGTTTCACGTGAAACACCCAAGCCGGGCGACAGGTCGGCTAACCGGCCGGGCCTCCGAAGAAACCACCACCGCCTCCGTTGCCGTTGCCGTTGCTGTTTCCGGTGTCGCTACTGGACGTGGGATCCGGCGAGCTGGTCGCCCCTCCGTCCGTGCCGCCGTTGTCCGTGCCGCCGTTGTCCGTGCCGCCGTTGTCCTCCTCACCGTCGTCTTCGCAGTTGAAGTCGAACGGCCCGCACGTGGCGGTGTTGGTCGGTGGCGGCGGCGTGACCTCGGTCTGCGTGGGCGACGGAGGCGCCGTCGGCGTCTCCTTCTCCTCTTCTTCCTCGGTCTCCGTGGCGGTCGGAGTGGGAGACGGCGCTCCGATCCCGTCCGCGATCTCACCGATCTTCTCGGCCTTGGGGAATCCGGGGTCGTCCTCGCCCTTCAGCGCGGCCTTCATGTACTCGGTCCAGATCTGCGTGGGAACGTCACCACCGTGGATGGATTCATCACCCGCCGTGCCGTTCATGGAGAGCAGCTTGTGGTCCTTGGGGTCCTCGCGGAACATCCCGACCGAGGTCGCGAGCTGCTGGGTGTAGCCGACCCACCACGCGGACTTGTTCTTGTCGGTCGTACCCGTCTTGCCGGCTGCTGTACGCCCCAGCTCCTGCGCCTTGTAACCGGTACCGTTCTCGATCACGTTCTCGAGGATGTCGGTGATGTTGTTCGCCACGTTCTCCGGCATCGCCTGCGTGACACGCGGCTTCTCGAAACCGGGCAGTTCCGACCCCTTGTGCTTGACGGCGGTCACCGAGTACGGGTCGGCCTGCTTGCCGGATGCCGCGAAGGTCGCATAGGCGTCGGCCATGCGGATCGCGCTGGGGGTCGACGTACCGAGGGCGAATGACGGGTCGCGGGTGGCGAAGCTCTCCTTCAAGATGCCGGACTTCTCGGCGACGTCCGCCACCGTCTCCATCCCCACGTCCATGCCGAGCTGCACGAAGGGGGTGTTGACGGACTGCTCCATCGCCTTGCGCAGGGTGATGTAACCCCACTTGTAGTCGGTCTCGTTCTCCTGGTAGAAGGGCGTGTTGTCCTTCTTGAGGACGAGGGAGCCGTCGTTCTCCTTGATCTGCAGGTGGTCGTCACCGTTGTACTTGCTGAGCGGTGAGACGCCTACGCCGTCCGTCTTGTACGTGCCATGGTGCATCGCGGCGGCCAGCACGAACGGCTTCCACGTCGAACCGACGGGGATACCCGAGGTGTCCGCGTTGTTGTTAAAGTGACCGTTCTCGAAGCCGGCACCGCCGTAGAGAGCGACGATCGCGCCGTCATTGGGCTTCACCGACGCCGCGCCGAACTGGACGTGCTGGTCCTCCTCGCGCTTCTTCGGGTCGATCTTCTCCTTCTCGACCTTCTTCACGGCCTTGGCCAGCGCCTCGACCTTGTCCTTCTCGAAGGTCGTGTAGATCTGGTAGCCGCCCTGGTCGAACTGCGCCTCCGTGATGTCGGAGTTCTTCAGGACGTAGCGCTTCGCCGTGTCGACGAGATAGCTGACCTGGCCGGTCATGCCCTTGATCGCCTTGCGGCCCTGGGGCTCGGGGTACCCCTTGATCGCCTTCTGGTACTCGGCGTCCGAGAGGTGATCGTCGCCGTGCATCTGCTCGAGGATCCAACTCCAGCGCTCCTCGGAACGCTCGCGGTTCTTCTCGGCGGTGGCGGAGGAGTCGAGGTTCGTGTTGCCCGCCGGGTCGAAGTACGTCGGTCCCTTGAGCAGGGCGGCGAGGAAGGCGCACTCACTGGGCGTGAGATCGACCGCGTCCTTGCCGTAGTAGGTCTGGGCGGCGGCCTGGATGCCGTAGGCGCCACGGCCGTAGTACGAGGTGTTCAGGTAGCCCTGGAGGATCTCGGCCTTGGAGAGCTTGGTGCCCACCTTGATCGAGATGAACATCTCCTTGAACTTCCGGGAGATCGTCTGGTCCTGGCTCAGGTAGGTGTTCTTCACGAACTGCTGGGTGATCGTCGAGCCGCCCTGGGTGTCACCACCCGTGGCCATGTTGCCGAGCGCCCGGGCGATGCCCATGGGGTCGATGCCCGAGTCCTCGTAGAAGCTCTTGTTCTCGGCCGAGATCACCGCCCACTGCATGGCCTCGGGGATGCGGTCGATCGTGACGTTCTGCCGGTTCTGCCCGCTGCCGGTGGCGACCATCTGGGTGCCGTCGGCCCAGTAGTAGACGTTGTTCTCGGACAACGCCATGGCGTTCTCCTCGCTGGGCACGCTCACCATCGCGTACCCGATCCCCGCCACGGCGACCAGGCTTCCGAAGAACGCGATGCACAGGCCGGACACGAGCTTCCAGGACGGCGTCCAGCGACGCCAGCCGTCCTTGTCGTAGCGCGGATAGTCGATGATCCGCTTCTTTCCGGGAGGGGCCGAGCGCCCCCCGCCCCGGCCGGGGCCGGCGGCACCGGCACGGCGGCCCCCGCCTCTCTGTGCCGCGCGTCGTGCCTCGGCGCGGCTACTGTACGTATGCTCCTCACCCCCCGAGCCACGGGAGCCCGACCCATAGGAATCGGACGGAGACCCTGTGGCGCCTCGCGGTGCCGCGCGGCGGCCGGAGGACGAGCCGGACTGGCCGCGTCGGGCCGCGGCACGTCCGCCTCCCTGCGGCTGCGGCGGTTTGCGACGGTGCTCGCTCATCGAACGACTACTCCTCGGGCAGGCGCACCCTTGCGCGCCTGGAAACGGCGGCTGGTTTCCGGTCCCCCCGAAGTACGGATGCGGCGCTTCCCGCATTCACCCGTACTGCACCGGGGAGCAAGACGTCCCCAGGCGTCACTCGGTTCCCGGTGGTGTGCATGGCGCACAGACTACGCACCGTCAAAACCCGCCGAGCACAGAAGTTCACCTCAAATCAGGCAACTTGCTCCCTATCAATCGGCGATGTGATCCCGTTCACCTTTCTGCCCCTTGTCGCATCCGGAAGGCCGTTCTATCGTCGTGATGTATCGAGTCGATACATCAGCTCGACATAAAGGCGGCGACGAGCCGCACACGAGCCCGTCACGGCACGACCGCGGCAGAGGGGAGGCGACGATGAGCCGGCGTTCCGGGATCCTCGAGTTCGCCGTACTCGGCCTGCTCCGCGAATCTCCGATGCACGGCTATGAGCTGCGCAAACGACTCAATACGTCACTGGGTGTGTTCCGTGCGTTCAGCTACGGGACGCTCTACCCCTGCCTCAAGACGCTGCTCGCCAACGGCTGGTTGATCGAGGAACCGGGGAACACCACCGAGGACGCCCTCGCCGCTCCGCTCGCGGGGCGCCGCGCCAAGATCGTCTACCGGTTGACGGCGGAGGGTAAGGAGCACTTCGAGCAGCTGCTCTCCCAGACGGGGCCGGACGCGTACGAGGACGAGACCTTCGCCGCGCGGTTCGCCTTCTTCGGGCAGACGTCGCGCGACGTCCGCATGCGCGTGCTCGAGGGCCGCCGCAGCCGGCTGGAGGAGCGCCTCGAGAAGATGCGCGCCTCCCTGGCCCGGACCCGGGAGCGCCTCGACGACTACACGCTCGAGCTCCAGCGCCACGGGATGGAGTCCGTGGAGCGCGAAGTGCGCTGGCTGAACGAGCTCATCGAGAGCGAGCGGGCCGGGCGGGACCTGAAGGGGTCCGCCACCGGGGGGCCCGCTCAGCAGGACACCACATCTGGAGCGACGGGCGGCCTGCCCCGGACCGGGGACGATCCCCGGCCGGATACGCCCGACGACACCGCCACGTGAGACCCCCTGAAGGGCCTCACTCGTACACACAGGGAGCAACCGGAATGGGTTCGGTTCGCGTAGCCATCGTCGGCGTGGGCAACTGCGCCGCATCGCTGGTGCAGGGCGTCGAGTACTACAAGGACGCCGACCCGGCGTCCAAGGTCCCGGGCCTGATGCACGTCCAGTTCGGCGACTACCACGTCCGTGACATCGAGTTCGTCGCCGCCTTCGACGTGGACGCCAAGAAGGTCGGCCTGGACCTCGCGGACGCCATCGGCGCCTCCGAGAACAACACCATCAAGATCTGCGACGTGCCGAACAGCGGCGTCCAGGTCCAGCGCGGCCACACCCTCGACGGTCTCGGCAAGTACTACCGGGAGACCATCGAGGAGTCCGCCGAGGCCCCGGTCGACGTCGTCCAGGTCCTCAAGGACAAGCAGGTCGACGTCCTCGTCTGCTACCTGCCCGTCGGCTCCGAGGACGCGGCGAAGTTCTACGCCCAGTGCGCCATCGACGCCAAGGTCGCCTTCGTCAACGCCCTCCCGGTCTTCATCGCCGGCACCAAGGAGTGGGCGGACAAGTTCACCGAGGCGGGCGTCCCGATCGTCGGTGACGACATCAAGTCCCAGGTCGGCGCCACCATCACGCACCGCGTGATGGCGAAGCTGTTCGAGGACCGCGGTGTCGTCCTGGACCGCACGATGCAGCTGAACGTCGGCGGCAACATGGACTTCAAGAACATGCTCGAGCGCGACCGCCTCGAGTCCAAGAAGATCTCCAAGACGCAGGCCGTCACCTCGCAGATCCCCGACCGGGACCTCGGCGAGAAGAACGTCCACATCGGCCCGTCCGACTACGTGGCCTGGCTGGACGACCGCAAGTGGGCCTACGTCCGCCTGGAGGGCCGCGCGTTCGGTGACGTCCCGC
Source organism: Streptomyces sp. CB02400 (assembly GCF_001905725.1). GTDB lineage: Bacteria > Actinomycetota > Actinomycetes > Streptomycetales > Streptomycetaceae > Streptomyces > Streptomyces atrovirens. Next base: position 359,114 of record NZ_LIWB01000005.1, on the reverse strand, counting down.
TGAACCTGGAGTACAAGCTCGAGGTCTGGGACTCCCCGAACTCCGCCGGTGTCATCATCGACGCCCTGCGCGCCGCGAAGATCGCCAAGGACCGGGGCATCGGCGGCCCGATCCTCTCGGCGTCCTCGTACTTCATGAAGTCCCCGCCGGTGCAGTACTTCGACGACGAGGCCCGCGCGAACGTCGAGAAGTTCATCCAGGGCGAGGTCGAGCGCTAAGACCTCCCCACTGTGGGCAGTTGAGGGTCTCCGGGTCGCATGGCCCGGAGACCCTCTCCGTATGTGAGGCTGTGCCCCATGGCCGTCGTCCGTGACCTGCGCGTCCTGCTGCGCCTCCAGGGCTTCAGGCGTCTGCTCGCCGTCCGGCTGCTCTCCCAGGGCGCCGACGGCGTCTTCCAGGTCGCGCTCGCCGCCTACGTGGTCTTCTCCCCCGAGAAGCAGACGTCGGCCGCGGCGATCGCCTCCGCGATGGCGGTCCTGCTCCTCCCGTACTCCGTGGTCGGCCCCTTCGCGGGAGTCCTCCTGGACCGCTGGCGCCGCCGCCAGGTCTTCCTCTACGGCAACCTGCTGCGCGCCCTGATGGCCTCGGTGACCGCCCTCCTGATCCTCGTCCGGGTGCCCGACTGGCTCCTCTTCGTCGCCGCCCTGTGCGTCACCGGCGTCAACCGCTTCGTCCTCGCCGGGCTGTCCGCCGCGCTGCCGCGCGTGGTGGACAGCGAGCGGCTGGTCGTCGCCAACTCCCTGTCCCCGACCGCCGGGACGCTCGCCGCGACCGCGGGCGGCGGGCTCGCCTTCGTCGTCCGTCTGGTCGTCGCCGACTCCGATGCGGCCGTGGTGCTCGTGGGCGCCGCGCTGTACCTGTGCGCGGCCGTGGCATCGCTGCGCATGGCGAAGGAACTGCTAGGTCCCGACCGGGCCTTGGTACGTCCCCGGCTGGCCACGGCACTCACCGGAACCGCTCGTGACCTGGCGGCGGGCGTACGGCACCTCGCCGCGCCCCGGCGCAGGGAGGCCGCCTGGGCGCTCGCGGCGATGTCGCTCATGCGGTTCTGCTACGGCGCGATGCTCGTCATGCTGCTGATGCTCTGCCGGTACGCCCTGACGTCGACCACCGACGAGGGACTCGCCCTCCTGGGGCTGGCGTTGGGGGTGTCCGGCGCCGGCTTCTTCACCGCGGCCGTCCTCACACCCTGGGCCGCGGGGCGGCTCGGCCCCGGCCGCTGGATCGTGGTGTGCGCCGCGGCGGCGGCCGTACTGGAGCCGGCGCTCGGCCTGCCCTTCGCCTCCGGCCCCCTGCTGGCCGGGGCGTTCGTCCTGGGCCTGACCACCCAGGGCGCGAAGATCGCCACGGACACCCTCGTCCAGGCCTGTGTCGACGACGACTTCCGCGGCCGGATCTTCTCCGTGTACGACGTCCTGTTCAACGTGGCCTTCGTCGGTGCCGCGGGAGTGGCCGCCCTGATGCTCCCGCCGGACGGCCGATCGGTCCCGCTGGTGGTAACGATCGCCGTTATCTACGGAGCAGTAGCTGTGGCTATGGCCCGTTTTGAGCGTCAGTAAGTGTCACATCAACGCCACAGAGCCTTATTGGGCTACGGAGTTGTCAGTGCGGGCCGGTAGCTTACGTGCGTCTTATCAACGCGTCTTTCGCGCCACGCACCCATGTTCCAGGGGGACCCCAAGTGACCACTCCGCCGCCTCAGGGCAATCCGTTCGCGCAGGGCCAGCAGCAGCCCTACGGCCAGCCCCAGGGCCCGGCCACCTTCCCGCAGCAGGCGGGCCAGCCCGGGTTCCCCCCGCCGGGTGCGCCGGTCCCGCCGCCCGCTCCCGCCGGGCGCTTCAGCAAGAAGATGCTGCGCATCGTCGGCTTCATCGTCATCGCGGTACTCATCGGCGTGGGCAAGTGGTTCTTCGGCCAGAGCGACGCCGAGACCACGTCCGTGGGCAGCTGCATGCACAACGAGGGCACGCAGATCAGCCCGGACCTCAAGACGGTGGACTGCTCTTCGAGCGACGCCCAGTACAAGGTCGTCGAGAAGTTCGACAACACCAGCGACGACTCGAAGTGCGAGGCCGTCAAGGAGGCGACGATCTCCTACTACCAGACGGGCGACAGCAGCCACAACGTGGTCCTCTGCCTCAAGGAAGTGAAGTAACACTTCCACGCGGACTCGAAGGGCGGTGTTTCACGTGAAACACCGCCCTCGTCATGTCAGCGGGGCCATGTTTCACGTGAAACATGACTCCGTTCCATGCCCTCAGTCCTGCTGCCCGGCCCACCACTCCTTGAGCGCCGCCACCGCCGCGTCGTACCCCATCGGACCGTTCTCCAGCCGGAGCTCCAGCAGGTGCTTGTACGCCTGGCCGACGGCCGGGCCCGGCTTGACGCCGAGGACCTCCATGATCTGGTTGCCGTCGAGGTCCGGACGGATGGCGTCCAGCTCCTCCTGCTCCTGGAGCTGGGCGATCCGCTCCTCCAGGCCGTCGTACGCACGCGAGAGTGCCGAGGCCTTGCGCTTGTTGCGGGTCGTGCAGTCCGAACGGGTCAGCTTGTGGAGCCGGCCGAGGAGCGGTCCGGCGTCACGGACATAGCGACGCACGGCGGAGTCCGTCCACTCTCCCGTGCCGTAGCCGTGGAAGCGCAGATGGAGCTCGACGAGACGCGAGACGTCCTTCACCAGCTCGTTGGAGTACTTGAGCGCCGTCATGCGCTTCTTGGTCATCTTCGCCCCGACCACCTCGTGGTGGTGGAACGAGACGCGGCCGTCCTTCTCGAAGCGGCGCGTGCGCGGCTTGCCGATGTCGTGCAGCAGGGCCGCCAGGCGAAGGGTCAGGTCGGGGCCGTCCTCCTCCAAGGCCATCGCCTGCTCCAGGACGATCAGCGTGTGGTCGTAGACGTCCTTGTGCCGGTGGTGCTCGTCCCGCTCCAGGTGCAGGGCCGGCAGCTCGGGCAGCACGTATGCGGCGATCCCGGTGTCCACGAGCAGGGACAGTCCCTTGCGCGGGTGCGTGGAGAGGATCAGCTTGTTCAGCTCGTCCCGTACGCGCTCGGCGGAGACGATCTCGATACGGCCGGCCATCTCCTTCATCGCCGTGACGACCTCGGGTGCCACCTCGAAGTCGAGCTGGGCCGCGAACCGGGCGGCCCGCATCATCCGCAGCGGATCGTCCGAGAAGGACTCCTCGGGCGTGCCCGGGGTGCGCAGCACCCGCGCGGCCAGATCGACGCGACCGCCGTGCGGATCGATGAACCGCTTCTCCGGCAGCGCGACGGCCATCGCGTTCACCGTGAAGTCACGCCGGACCAGGTCCTCCTCGATGGAGTCGCCGTACGACACCTCCGGCTTGCGCGAGGTGCGGTCGTACGCTTCCGAGCGATAGGTGGTCACCTCGATCTGGAAGCTCCGGTCGGCATCCCCGACGCGGGCCTCCTTCTGTGCGCCGACCGTGCCGAAGGCGATCCCGACGTCCCAGACGGCGTCCGCCCAGGGGCGCATGATCTTCAGTACGTCCTGCGGGCGGGCGTCGGTCGTGAAGTCCAGATCGTTGCCGAGTCGGCCGAGCAGCGCGTCCCGCACCGAGCCGCCCACCAGGGCGAGTGAGAACCCGGCCTCCTGGAAGCGGCGGGCGAGGTCGTCGGCGACAGGGGCGACCCGCAGCAGTTCACTCACGGCGCGGTCCTGCGCCTGGCTCAGGGCACTGGTCTCTTCGTTGGCGTTCGGCACAACAGAAGAGGGTACGTGGCCCGAACCGCCGAGGGCTCCCCCAATAACGCACGCGCGGACACCCCGGCCGATACACGGACAAGCCCACGTCCCCGATCTTGTGGACCGGTCCGCGGCACTTCCTGCCAGCGCACATCGTTACCATGCGTGGACGCACATTCCGACGAACACTGACGAAGACGAGGGACGGGCGAGCGCGTGGCCGAGGCGGCAGACTTCCAGGGGACGAGTCCCTCACCTGCCCGCCGCTGGCTGCGGCGCACCGGAGCCCTGCTCGCCGGAGTGCCCCTGCTGACGGGGCTCGTCCAGCTGCCCGCCGCGCCCCCCGCGGACGCCGCGGGGGCGGACGCGGCGCAGGCCGCCTCCGGCGCGGGCTCGGTCTCCGTCTCGGTCGACACCCTCACTCCCGCCGCCCCCACCGAGGACGACACCGTCACCGTGTCCGGAACGGTGACCAACAAGGGCAAGCAGACCGTCACCGACGCCCACGTGGGGCTGCGTGTGGGACCGCTGCTGAACACCCGCTCGGGCATCGACGGCGTCGCCAAGAACAGCACCGACGTGCAGAGCGCCCTCGGCCCGGAGATCGGCGACAAGTACTCCGAGGAGTTCGCCAAGCTCACTCCGGGTGTCTCGCAGCCCTTCACCATCTCGGTGCCGATGGACAAGCTGGATCTCGGGCAGGACGGTGTCTACCAGCTGGCCGTGGCGCTCTCCGGGGAGACCTCCGCCCAGCCGTGGCCTCAGACCCTCGGCGTCCAGCGGACGTTCCTGCCGTGGCAGCCCGACGAAGCCGGCACGAAGACGAAGACGACGTTCATGTGGCCGCTGATCTCCACCGTCCACATGACGGCGGAGACGGGTTCGGACGAGCAGCAGACGCCGGTCTTCCACGACGACGACCTCGCCAAAGAGATCTCCCCGGGCGGCCGGCTGGACCGGATGGTGGCGCTGGGCAAGGACCTCGACGTCACCTGGGTGATCGATCCGGACCTGCTGGCGTCCGTCGAGGCGATGACGGACCGTTACGAGGTCCCCGGCGAGGGTGACGACACCGTCGTCGGCAGTCAGCAGGCGGTCGCCAAACGCTGGCTCACCGAGGTGCAGGAGGCCGTGGCGGACAAGGAGGTCGTCGCACTGCCGTTCGGCGACCCCGACCTGGCCTCCCTCGCCCACAACGGCACCTCCGTCAGCGGCTCGCTGAGCCACCTCAAGGAAGCCACCGACGTCGCCTCCAGCACCGTTGACGCGATCCTCCACGTCAAGCCCAGCACGGACTTCGCCTGGCCCGTCGACGGCGCCGTCGACCCCTCCATCGTCAAGGTCGCCACATCCGCCGGAGCCGACAAGGTGATCGCCCGCAGCGACACCTTCGAGGAGACCGGCGGCCCGTCGTACACGCCCTCCGCGCCCCGGCCCATCGGCGGCGGCACCACGGCCGTCGTCGCGGACGCGCGGCTGTCCACGGCGTTCCAGGGCGACATGACCAAGGCCTCCACCTCCACGCTCGCGGTGCAGCGGTTCCTGGCCCAGAGCCTGACCCTCGGTCTGCAGACGGGGAAGCAGCGCAGCGTCGTCGTCGCACCGCAGCGCACGCCGTCCGCGAGCCAGGCCCAGACGATGGCCGAGGCGCTCACGATCCTCCAGGACGGCACCTGGTCCGAGTCCCAGGACCTCGTGGCTGCCGCCAAGGCCCAGCCGGACCCCGCCGCCACCACCAAGGTTCCCTCGGCCTCCGCGTACCCCTCCTCCTTGCGCAAGCACGAGCTGCCACGGACGACGTTCGAGCAGATCGCCAGGACGCAGGCCAAGCTCGACAAGTTCAAGGTGATCCTCTCCGACCAGTCCCGGGTGGTGACCCCGTTCGGGCGCGCCCTGAACCGGGAGATGTCCGTGTCCTGGCGGGGCCGGCAGTCGGAGGCCGCGATCTACCGGAGCGGCGTCGAGGCCTACCTCGACACGCTCCTCGGCCAGGTCAGACTGATCGACAAGTCGGAGACGAAACTCTCCGGCCGCAGTGCCACCATCCCCGTGACGGTGCAGAACAACCTGGTACAGGGCGTCGAGCACCTGGTGCTGCGCCTCACCTCGACCAACCCGACCCGTCTCGAGATCGACGGGGACGCCTACGAGGAGCAGCCCGTCGCGGTCTCCGGCGGCCACAGCCAGTCGGTGAAGTTCACCACGTCCGCCAACGCCAACGGACGGGCGACGGTGGTCGCCCAGCTGTATACCCAGGACGGCCAGAAGTACGGCGAGCCCGTCACGTTCGACGTGAAGGTCACCGAGATCACCGCCACGGTGATGCTGGTCATCGGCGGTGGCGTGCTGCTGCTCGTCCTCGCCGGCTTCCGGATGTACACCCAGCGCAAGCGGGCCGCGGCCCGCGAGGTCCAGGAGCGGGACCACGGGGCGGACGAGGACGCCGACGACCCGCAGAACCCGGAAACCGCCGGAGAGCGTCCCACTCAGCAGTCCGGGGCGGACGACCCGGAGCAGCCGAGTGACCCGGCACCGGACACCGCACCGGAGAACGCCGACCCGTCCGGCACGGGTGAGAGAGTGGACCGTTGAGGATGTCGTGGCCGGTGGGCCCGGGACGATGAGGTGGGGTAACCATGAACGCGCCGTACGACGGTGACCGCGGCCATGCCGCGGGCAACTCGGGCTATCCCGAGTCGGACCCCCCGCAGGGTCCGCCGCCCGGGCACGACCAGGTGCCGCAGCCGCCCGCCGACCCGTACCTCCAGGACGCCTACGACCAGGATCCCTACCGGGCACAGGACCTCGCCGCCCAGGACCCGGTCGCCGAGGCGCTCTACGACCGCGCCGCGCACCCGCCGCCCCCTCCCGGCGCCCACCCCCCTCAGCAGCCGCTGTACGGGCAGCCGCCCCAGTCCCCGTACGCTCCCGACCCGCGGGTGTGGGCCCGGACCCCCGCGCCGGAACCGGACGGACCGACGCAGTACCTGCCGTACGGCGACGACCCGCGCACCACGCAGTTCGTGGGCGTGGACGACCTGGTCGGCCAGGCCGGCGACCAGCGCCACGAGCCGGACGCCTTCGCCCATCTGTTCCGCGACCAGCAGCAGAGCGGCGCCTTCCCCGACCAGCAGGGTGGCGTATACCCCCAGCAGCAGGGTGGCGGGTACCCCCAGCAGCACGGCGGTGGACACCCGGCCCACCCGCCGGCGAGCGGCGGGCAGCCCTACGCGCCGGTGCCGGGACCGGCGTCCTCGACGCCCGGCCACTACGCGGGCGCCACGCCGCCTCCCGTCGCCGAGGCTCCCGCACCCGAACCGGCTCCCGCCCCGAAGAAGGGCGGCCGGGCCGGGGGACTGCTGAAGTCGAGCGCCGTGATGGCGGCGGGCACGATGGTGTCCCGTCTCACGGGGTTCATCCGGTCCGCGATGATCGTCTCGGCGCTCGGCCTCGCCCTGCTGGGCGAGTCGTTCCAGATCGCCTACCAGCTGCCGACGATGATCTACATCCTGACCGTCGGCGGCGGCCTCAACTCCGTCTTCGTGCCGCAACTCGTGCGAGCGATGAAAGAAGACGAAGACGGCGGCGAGGCCTACGCCAACCGCCTGCTGACACTGGTGATGGTGGCCCTGGCCGCCCTCACCGCCCTCGCGTGGCTGGCCGCCCCGCTCCTGGTGCGCGCGCTGTCGGTCCCGGTCGCCACCGACCCCGCGGCCAACGACGTCGCCGTCACCTTCACCCGCTACTTCCTGCCCTCGATCTTCTTCATGGGCGTTCACGTGGTGATAGGTCAGATCCTCAACGTACGCGGCCGGTTCGGCGCGATGATGTGGACCCCGGTCCTGAACAACATCGTCATCATCGTCACCCTCGGCACCTTCATCTGGGTCTACGGCACCGCCGCGGACTCGAAGATGGAGGTCACGAACATCCCGCCGGAGGGCCTGCGGCTCCTGGGTGTCGGCGTTCTCCTCGGCCTCGTCGTCCAGGCCCTGGCGATGATCCCGTACCTGCGCGAGACCGGGTTCCGTATCCGCCTGCGCTTCGACTGGAAGGGCCACGGGCTCGGCAAGGCGGCGATGCTCGCCAAGTGGACCATCCTGTTCGTCCTCGCCAACCAGGCGGGCGCACTGGTCGTCACCCAGCTGGCGACCGCGTCGGTGAAGGACACGGACATCGCGGGAACAGGCTTCAGTGCCTACTCCAACGCCCAGCTGATCTGGGGCCTGCCCCAGGCCATCATCACCGTCTCCCTGATGGCCGCCCTGCTGCCCCGTATCTCGCGCTCGGCGGCCGAGGACGACAGCGGTGCCATCCGCGACGACATCTCCCAGGGCCTGCGCACCACGGCCGTCGCGATCGTGCCGATCGCCTTCGGCTTCGTCTCGCTCGGCATCCCGATGTGCACGCTGATGTTCGGCTCCTCCGGCACCGAAGCGGCCACCAACATGGGCTACATGCTGATGGCCTTCGGCCTCGGCCTGATCCCCTATTCGGTGCAGTACGTCGTCCTGCGGGCCTTCTACGCGTACGAGGACACCCGAACCCCCTTCTACAACACGGTCATCGTGGCCGCGGGCAACGCGATCGCCTCGGGCATCTGCTACGTCGTGCTCCCGGCCCGCTGGGCCGTGGTCGGCATGGCCGCCTCCTACGGCCTGGCCTACGTGATCGGTGTCGGCGTCGCCTGGCGCCGGCTGCGCAAGCGGCTGGGCGGGGACCTGGACGGCGCCCGGGTGCTGCGGACCTACGCCCGGCTGTGCATCGCCTCCGTTCCCGCCGCGCTGCTCAGCGGCGCGGCCTGCTACGGGGTCGTGCAGACACTCGGCCAGGGCGTCCTGGGCTCGTTCGCGGCACTGCTGGCCGGTGGGGCCGTACTGTTCGGAGTCTTCTTCGTGGCCGCCCGCCGGATGCGGATCGAGGAAGTCAACTCGCTGGTCGGTATGGTGCGCGGACGCCTTGGACGCTGAGCCAGGGGGTAGGCGCACAACCATCGTCGGCCACTGTGTGTCGTGCATAGCGGCGGACTGTGGGCACAATTGGTCTCGGCGTCGAACGGCGCGCGACGGACGCCGGCCGACGCGCATGGGATGGGGAGGCAGGGAACGACGGTGGCCGAACGGAGCACAGCTGCCGTCGACGTGGCAGACAACAGCGGTGAGCAGCCGCTGACCGCACAGGCGGACCAGTCCACGGCCGACGGGGTGGCCCAGAACCGGGAGCGGGACACGGACAACGACGAGGCACAGGAGGGCACCGGGAGCGAGGGTTCCGCGATGACCTCGCCACCCGAACTGCACAGCGGTCACAAGCTCGCCAGGCGCTACCGCCTCGAGGAGTGCGTCACCCGTCTGGACGGGTTCAGCAGTTGGCGTGCTGTGGACGAGAAGCTCCGCCGCGCCGTCGGCGTGCACATCCTGCCCGCGGATCACTCGCGCGCCCGGTCGGTCCTGGCCGCGGCCCGTTCCGCCGCCCTGCTGGGTGACCCGCGCTTCGTCCAGGTCCTGGACGCCGTCGAGGAGAACGACGTCGTCTACGTCGTCCACGAGTGGCTCCCCGACGCCACGGAACTGACGACACTCCTGGCGGTCGGCCCGCTGGAGGTGTACGACGCCTACCAGATGGTCAGTCAGATCGCCGCCGCCATGGCCGCCGCCCACCGCGAAGGCCTCGCCCATCTGCGGCTGAACCCCAACGCCGTTCTGCGCACCTCGACCGGCCAGTGGCGCATCCGCGGCCTCGCGGTCAACGCCGCGCTGCGCGGCGTCAGCTCCGACACCCCGCAGCGCACCGACACCGAGTCCATCGGCGCCCTGCTCTACGCGGCACTCACCCAGCGCTGGCCGTACGAGAGCGACGCCTACGGCATGTCCGGGCTGCCGAAGGACATCGGGCTGATCCCGCCCGACCAGGTGCGTGCCGGTGTCCACCGCGGGCTGTCCGAGCTGGCCATGCGGGCGCTCGCCAACGACGGCGCCACGGCCTCGCGCCACGAGTCGGCGTGCACCACGCCCGAGGAACTGGTGAAGGCGATCGGCGAGATGCCCCGCATCCGCCCGCCGGAGCCCGCGTTCACCACTCCTCCGGAGTACCAGCGCACGACGTACCAGCAGGGCACCTACGGCCGCCCGGCGCCGCACCCCGGTGTCACCCAGCCGGTGCCGGCTCCGCCTTCTCCGTTGCAGAGCCGCACGGGCAAGGCGCTGAAGTGGGCCGTCTCGGCTCTGCTGATCGCCGCGCTGGGCCTGGGCAGCTGGCAGCTCGCGGACGCGCTCCTGGAGCAGGACAAACAGTCCGACGACACCAACCAGACCCAGACGACCGACGGCGGCGACAACGACAAGAACAACGACAAGCCCAAGCCGGCCAAGCCCCTCGGCATCAAGGGCGCCCAGGAGTACGTGGCCGGGGGCGAAGCCCAGCACCCGGGCGACGTCGGCCTGACGTACGACAACAGCACGACGACGGGATGGCGGACCAACAGCTACACGGACGGTCCGAAAATAGTGATCAAGCCCGGAGTCGGCATCGTCTACGACCTCGGCTCCGACCAGGAGGTGTCGTCCGCGACGCTCTCCCTGCGCTACGGCGGTGATCACACCACCGTCAAGCTGTACGCCACCGACTCGTTGAGCTCGTCCACACCGCTGAGCTCGATGAAGGAGCTGGGTGAGACGACGACGAACAGCACGTCCGCGAAGGTGACGGTCGAGAAACCGGTGAAGAGCCGCTATGTGCTGGTGTGGCTGACCGCTATGCCGTACTCCGGTCAGGATTCCGTCAACTACAGCCAGCCCGGCTACAAGCAGGCCATCACCGACATCAAAATCCTCGGCTGACAGCTCACCGCATCCCAGGGGAGGGGGTCCGATGGCAGACGGCAGCACCTACGGCGACGTCAGTGATCAGGACCTCCTCGCCCGCCATGTGAAGGGCGACCCCGAGGCCTTCGGTGAACTCGTGCGGCGGCACCGTGACCGGCTCTGGGCCGTGGCGCTGCGGACGCTCGGCGACCGCGAGGAGGCCGCTGACGCCGTCCAGGACGCCCTCGTCTCCGCCTACCGGGCCGCCCACACCTTCCGCGGCCAGTCGGCCGTCACGACATGGCTGCACCGGATCACGGTGAACGCCTGCCTGGACCGCGCCCGCAAGGCGGCCTCCCGCAAGACCGCTCCGGTCGACGACACGGAGCGCCTGGAGCAGTTGCTCGAACCCCACGAGTCCGCCTCCGCGCCCGCGGAGCGCAACGATCTGCACCGCCAGCTCATCGAAGCCATGGGCACCCTCCCGCCCGATCAGCGGGCCGCACTCGTCCTCGTGGACATGCAGGGCTATCCGGTCGCCGAAGCCGCCCGCATCCTCGATGTGCCCACCGGCACGGTGAAGAGCCGCTGCGCGCGGGGCAGAGCCAGACTCCTGCCCCTGCTCACTCATCTACGGCCGGACGGCCCCGGTGAGAGCAGGAGACAGGGTGAGGGACGGAACCGGACGCAGGGGACGTCCGTCCCACCCGCAGCGGGCCCGCGACAAGCGGATCCGCCGGACCCAGGATCGAACGACCCGGCTGCGGTGAAGGGCGGAGGTGGGCGAGCGTGACGTCGACGACAGACATGGCGGAGCACCCGGACGTCGCGGAGATCTCCGACCTGACCGAGGGGCTCCTCCCGTCCGCCCGGAGCGCCGACGTGCGCCGGCATCTGGACGAGTGCGCGCTCTGCGCGGACGTCCATGCCTCGCTCGAGGAGATCCGGGACCTGCTCGGCACGGCGCCGGGCCCGCCCCGCATGCCCGCCGAGGTGGCGGGCCGCATCGACGCCGCACTGGCCGCGGAGGCCCTGCTGCACGCCACGGCGCCGGATCCGGAGGCCTCCGGGGAGCCCGCCGGCGCTTCTCCCTCGTCCTCCGACGACGAGCCTGTGCATGTTTCACGTGAAACATCGGCGTCCCAGGACCGGCCGGCCGGGCGCCCCCGCTCCACCACGACCGGACCGGGACGCAAGGGTCGTCTGCGGGGTGGGCGCCGCCGGGTCGCCGTCCTGGGGACCGTGTTCACGGTCGCCGCTCTGGGGCTCGGGTCGGTGGTGCTGTCCTCCATGAACGACGGCACCGGCCCGGACGAGGGGTCCCGGACGACCGCCTCGGACACCTTCTCCGAAGGAAAACTGGAGAAGCAGGTCACCGATCTCCTCGCACAGAGCCAGGGGAAGGTGAAGGGCCCCGGCACCGTCCACACACTCGGATCGCAGTCGGAGTCCGACGCCGTCAATCCCAGGGTCCTCAAGGAGCCCGTGGTGCCGAAGTGCGTCAGCGACGGCATCGGCCGCAACGACGCCGCGCTCGCCACCGAGAAGGGCGTCTACAAAGGGAAGGACGCTCTGCTCGTCGTGCTTCCCGACGTCTCGGACGACACCCGTGTGACCGCGTACATCGTCGAGGCGACCTGTGTGGACAATCCGTCTGCGGCCGCCACGGCGAAGGTTCTGCTGAAGCACTCCTACACGCGCTCCTGACGACCGACGCTTCATCTCCCTCCTGCGTGGTATCCCGTACGGTGTGCGCTTCTCCCTTGTCTGCAGCGGGCCGTGCCCGTGTGCCCGGACACGGCGGGAATGCGCGCCCCTTAGGATCCGTTGGACGGGGTGAGAGTTCCGAAAGAAGCTCCCCCGGTCGACCGACGCAGACCAGAGACGAGGAAACAAGCCGTGAGCGACGTCCGTAACGTGATCATCATCGGCTCGGGGCCCGCCGGCTACACGGCGGCGCTCTACACCGCCCGTGCGTCGCTGAAGCCCCTGGTGTTCGAGGGCGCCGTCACCGCCGGCGGCGCGCTGATGAACACCACCGAGGTCGAGAACTTCCCCGGCTTCCAGGACGGCATCATGGGCCCCGAGCTCATGGACAACATGCGGGCCCAGGCGGAGCGCTTCGGTGCCGAGCTCATCCCGGACGACGTGGTCGCCGTCGACCTGACCGGTGAGATCAAGACCGTCACGGACACCGCCGGCACGGTCCACAAGGCGAAGGCCGTCATCGTCACCACCGGCTCGCAGCACCGCAAGCTCGGCCTGCCGAACGAGGACGCCCTCTCCGGCCGCGGCGTCTCGTGGTGCGCCACCTGTGACGGGTTCTTCTTCAAGGACCACGACATCGCCGTGATCGGCGGTGGCGACACCGCGATGGAGGAGGCCACCTTCCTCTCCCGCTTCGCCAAGTCCGTGACGATCGTCCACCGCCGTGACACCCTGCGCGCCTCCAAGGCGATGCAGGAGCGTGCCTTCGCCGACCCGAAGATCTCGTTCGTCTGGGACAGCGAGGTCGCCGAGGTCCAGGGCGACCAGAAGCTCTCGGGCCTGAAGCTGCGCAACGTCAAGACCGGCGAGCTCTCGGACCTGGCGGTGACCGGCCTGTTCATCGCGATCGGCCACGACCCGCGCACCGAGCTCTTCAAGGGCCAGCTGGAGCTGGACGAAGAGGGCTACCTGAAGGTCGAGGCGCCCTCGACGCGCACGAACCTCACCGGTGTCTTCGGGGCCGGCGACGTGGTCGACCACACCTACCGCCAGGCGATCACCGCGGCCGGTACGGGCTGTGCCGCCGCCCTCGACGCCGAGCGCTTCCTCGCCGCTCTCGCGGACGAGGAGAAGGCCGAGCCCGAGAAGACCGCTGTCTGACCCCCACCCTCCTCACGCATCAACCAGTTAAGGAGCCCGCTGTGGCCGGCACCCTGAAGCATGTGACCGACGACTCCTTCGAGCAGGACGTCCTCAAGAACGACAAGCCCGTCCTGGTGGACTTCTGGGCCGCCTGGTGCGGTCCGTGCCGTCAGATCGCTCCGTCCCTCGAAGCGATCGCCGCTGAGCACGGAGACAAGATCGAGATCGTCAAGCTGAACATCGACGAGAACCCGGCCACGGCCGCCAAGTACGGCGTCATGTCCATCCCGACCCTGAACGTCTACCAGGGTGGCGAGGTCGCCAAGACCATCGTCGGCGCCAAGCCGAAGGCCGCGATCGTCCGCGACCTCGAGGAGTTCATCACCGCCGCCAAGTGATGACCGACCGCCTTACCGGCGGCACATGTTTCACGTGAAACACGAATGGGCCGACCCATCTGGGTCGGCCCATTCGTATGAGGAGCATCAGAGGGGACGCAGCGCCGGCTCCTTCTGCACGGCCCCGAGCAGCCGGTCCAACGCCATCTCCACGTCTTCCTTCCAGGAGAGCGTCGTCCTCAGCTCCAACCTCAGCCGGGGGTGGGTGGGGTGCTGCCGGACCGTCTTGAAGCCCACGGCCAGCAGATGGTCGGCGGGCAGTACACAGGCAGGCTCCTTCCAACGTGCGTCGCCGAACGCCTCGATCGCCTTGAAGCCCCGGCGCAGCAGGTCCTTGGCCACCGTCTGCACCATCACCCGGCCCAGCCCCTGTCCCTGGTACCCCGGCATGATGAACGCGGTCATCAGCTGCACCGCGTCGGGCGACACGGGGCTGGTGGGAAACGCCGTAGAGCGTGGCACATAGGCGGGGGGAGCGTAGAGGACGAAGCCCACGGGGACGTCATCGACGTAGACGACCCTTCCGCAGGACCCCCAGTCCAGGAGGACGGCCGAGATCCACGACTCCTTCTCGACCGCGGAGGTTCCCGCCTTTACCGCTGCCTCGCCGCTGACGGGGTCGAGTTCCCAGAAGACGCACGAGCGGCAGCGCTGGGGGAGGTCCGGAAGGTTGTCCAGCGTGAGCGGTACGAGCCGACGGCCCATGAAGGCTGTTCCTCGCTTCCTTCGCCCGCTGCCTTGCGGGCGGCTGTCAGAGCGCTCCGTTCCCTGAGCAGGCTGCCGATGAAGCCGCTGACGGCGCCCACCCCCAGCCCCGCGCTCACCAGTCCGGTGCGGCTCGTCATTCGCATGGCCCCTGCCTTGCTCTCAGAGGTACTGCCGGGTGGATGCGCCCTGTCCGAACGCATCGTATCCACGAAGAGATTCCATCGATACCGCCAAAAAGCAAAGGGCGGACCGTGTTCCGGCACACACCGGACACGGTCCGCCCCTGGTCACCCGGTCGGCCGCTCGGCCGAACCCGTCGAGGGGTCAGGACTCGGTCTCCACGGAGCCGTCGTCCACCAGACCCTTCTGCAGAACGGGTCCCTCACCCGGAGCGAGGGTGCCGAGGATGCGTTCGAGGTCCTCCATGGAGGCGAACTCGACGGTGATCTTGCCCTTCTTCTGCCCCAGGTCGACCTTCACCCGCGTCTCGAAGCGATCCGAGAGACGCGTCGCCAGATCCGTCAGCGCCGGCGAGACAAGAGCCCCGGCGCGCGGCCCCTTGGACCGACGATCCTTCTGGGGATGTGAACCCATCAGGGTCACGATCTCCTCGACCGCCCGCACCGACAGCCCCTCGGCCACGATCCGGTGGGCCAGCCGGTCCTGCTCCTCCGCGTCCTCGACGGACAGCAGCGCGCGTGCGTGTCCAGCGGACAGCACACCGGCGGCGACCTTGCGCTGAACGGTCGGAGAGAGCTTCAGCAGACGCAAGGTGTTGGACACCTGCGGCCGGGACCGGCCGATGCGGTCCGCCAGCTGGTCATGCGTGCAGTTGAAGTCCTTCAGCAACTGGTCGTAGGCGGCGGCCTCTTCCAGCGGGTTCAACTGGGCACGGTGCAGGTTCTCCAGCAGTGCGTCCAAGAGGAGCTTCTCGTCCTCCGTGGCCCGCACGATCGCCGGAATCGCCTCGAGCCCTGCCTCATGGCAGGCACGCCACCGGCGCTCACCCATGATGAGCTCATAGCGCGCGGGCCCCACCTGCCGTACGACGACCGGCTGGAGGAGACCGACCTCCTTGATGGAGGTGATGAGCTCGGACAGCGCGTCCTCGTCGAAGATCTCACGCGGCTGCCGGGGGTTCGGCGTGATGGCATCGAGGGGGATCTCGGCGAAGTGCGCACCCATGGGCGGCGCGGGCACGGCCACAGCCCCATGAGTCGAGGCCTCATCCGTTTCACGTGAAACATCCGACAGCGTGGCCACCTTCGCGGCGGCCACCCCTCGCTCATTCGGCAGTATCGGCATCGTCGCAGAAGACGTGGGGACACTGCCGCCCACCACAGACGGTGTCACCGTCTTCTCTGTCGGGGCAGCGGGGATCAGTGCGCCGAGACCACGACCCAGCCCCCTCCGTCGCTCGCTCACTGGACGCCCTCCACCATGCTCGGATCGTTCTGCCGTACGCCGAGGTGGGCCTGCGACGCGTCATAGCTGACGCCGACACCCCTCAGCGCAATCTCTCGTGCCGCCTCGAAGTAGGAGAGGGCACCGCTTGATCCAGGATCGTAAGTCAGCACCGTCTGCCCATAGCTCGGCGCCTCCGAGATACGGACGGAGCGGGGAATGCTCGTCCGCAGTACCTCGTCGCCGAAGTGGGTGCGCACCTCGTCCGCGACCTGTGACGCGAGGCGCGTCCGGCCGTCGTACATGGTGAGCAGGATCGTCGATACGTGCAGGGTGGGGTTGAGGTGCCCCCGCACCAGATCGACGTTGCGCAGCAACTGCCCCAGCCCTTCCAGCGCGTAGTACTCGCACTGGATCGGGATCAGGACCTCCTGGCCGGCCACCATCGCGTTGACCGTCAGCAGGCCGAGTGAGGGCGGGCAGTCGATGAGGATGTAGTCCAGCGGCTGCTCATACGCCTGGATCGCCCGCTGCAGCCGGCTCTCTCGCGCCACCAGCGACACCAGCTCGATCTCCGCACCGGCGAGATCGATCGTGGCGGGTGCACAGAAGAGCCCCTCGACATCGGGGACCGGCTGGACGACCTCCGCGAGCGGCTTGCTCTCCACCAGGACGTCATAGATGGAGGGGACCTCGGCATGGTGGTCGATGCCCAGGGCTGTGGAGGCATTGCCCTGGGGGTCGAGGTCGATCACCAGGACACGGCTGCCGTGCAGAGCGAGCGACGCGGCAAGGTTGACGGTGGTCGTCGTCTTGCCGACACCGCCCTTCTGGTTGGCGACCACGATGACGCGGGTCTGCTCGGGCCGTGGCAGGCCCTCACCGGCTCGCCCCAGAGCCTCCACCGCCAGTTGGGCAGCACGACCGATGGGAGTGTCGTCCATCGGAGGCGGTGTTTCACGTGAAACATCCGCTCCCGTCGACTCGGTACGGGGACCGGGGACCGGATCGGTCATCGGTCCCGCGATGTTGGCGTCGGACCGCAAGGATTCACTCTCCTCGACTTCAGGCTCGCTATGAACAGAGCCTCCCATGCCTTCGGGGTCGTGAACCAGTGAGCCCTGACGTTCTGTGGAGAAATCCACCTCTGTGGACAACTCCATACCTCTTGAGGAGGCCGGTGTCTCGTCGGGAACAGGAGCCTCTCCGAGCGAACCGAGGGGCTTCCGGTCACGGGGTTCGGCCGCGGCGCGGCCCCGACTGATGATGCCGTGCAGCAGTGAGCGACGTTTCACGTGAAACACGATGCACAGCGGCCGGGGCGGCACTGCCGCGACACTCCGGCATGCATGGGTTCGGCAGCTTGTGTGGAGTACGTCCGGCCCTCAGCGCCGGCGTCGGGCCCGTCCCGTACGGGCGGCCTTCGCGCGCTTCGCCGCGAACCGCACACCGCCCGGACTCTCGCCGACCTCGACCCGCACCACCGTGGACATCGGATCCACGACGCCCTCGCCCACATGCGCGATGGATGTCTCCACGGCACCGAGCTTGCTCAGCGCCGTCGCCGCGCTCTTCAGCTCCTCCTCGGCGGTGTCGCCCTTGAGCGCCAGCATCTCGCCGTAGGGCCGCAGCAGAGGGATGCCCCATGTGGCGAGGCGGTCGAGCGGAGCCACGGCGCGAGCAGTCACCACGTGCACCGGAGGCAGCTTCCCCATGACCTCCTCGGCCCGGCCACGTACGACCGTCACGTGGTCCAGTCCGAGCAGCTCGACGACCTCGGTCAGAAAGTTGGTACGCCGGAGCAGCGGCTCCAGCAGAGTGATCTTGATGTCCTCCCGGACCAGTGCCAGGGGGATGCCCGGCAGGCCGGCACCCGAGCCCACATCACACACCGTCACCCCCTCGGGCACGACCTCTGAGAGCACCGCACAGTTCAGCAGATGCCGCTCCCACAGGCGGGGCACCTCACGCGGCCCGATCAAGCCGCGCTGCACGCCCGCCTCGGCGAGCAGCTCCGCGTACCGGACCGCGTCCTCGAAGCGATCTCCGAACACCTCGCGTGCCTGCTCGGGCGCGGGGGGAAGCTCCGCTGCCTCCGTCACGGGGGACCGTCCTTCCGTACCGTGCCGACACCGGGCGTCGACACCAGAACCACAGAACTATCAGGCTGACAAAGTTCGGCCCCGTCTGCGCAACAGACGGGGCCGGTGGAACGTAGGGCCGATCAGGCGGGAAGCACGACGACGAAGCGCTGCGGCTCCTCGCCCTCGGACTCGCTGCGCAGGCCGGCCGTCTTGACCGCGTCGTGCACGACCTTGCGCTCGAACGGCGTCATCGGGTCCAGCCTCACGGCCTTGCCGCTGCTCTTGGCCTCGGACGCGGCCTTGGCGCCCAGCTCGGACAGCTCAGTCCGCTTCTTGGCCCGGTAGCCGGCGATGTCGAGCATGAGACGGCTGCGGTCCCCGGTCTCCCGGTGCACGGCCAGACGCGTGAGCTCCTGGAGCGCCTCCAGCACCTCACCGTCACGGCCCACCAGCTTCTGCAGGTCACGGCTGCCCGTGTCGCTGATGATCGAGACGGAGGCGCGGTCGGCCTCGACGTCCATGTCGATGTCGCCGTCGAGGTCGGCGATGTCGAGCAGACCCTCCAGATAGTCCGCCGCGATCTCGCCCTCCTGCTCCAGGCGGGTCAGGGTGTCTGCGCCCTCGGCAGCGGCGGAGGTGGTGCCTTCCGTCACGGGATGGACTCCTTCTTACTTCTTGGACGGGGACTTGGGCCGCTGCGGACCCTTGCGCTGCCCGGACTGGGCCCTGCTGCGGGTACTGCCGGCGGACTTGGCGTTGTCCTTCTTGGCGGGGCCGGCGGGCTTGGCGTCCTCGGGCTCGTCGGACTTGGTCAGCGAGGTGGGCTCACCGGCCGCCTTGGCCGTGCCGGACTGGCGCTGGGACTTGGTCTGCCGCTTGGGCTGCTGCCGCTTGGCGGCGGCCGCGTCCTCGGCCTGGGCGGCGGCCGTGCTCTCGCTCTTGATCACCGTGCCGTCGGCCTGGGCCGCGAGGCCCTCCTTGTTCAGACCGTTGACGAACTTGCGCTCGTACTCGTTACGGTCCCGGCCCTTGGCGACGATGGCCTTGACGATGGCGCGCTCACCGCGGCCGCGGGTCTTGCCGTGCTTGGAGACGCTCTTGGAGAGGCGCTCCAGGTACGCGGCCTGGGCCTTGGAACCCGGCGTGGGGTTGTTGTGGATGACGTACATCTGCTGGCCCATGGTCCACACGTTGGTGGTCAGCCAGTAGACGAGGACACCGACCGGGAAGTTGATGCCGAAGACGGCGAAGATGATGGGGAAGACGTACATCAGCATCTTCTGCTGCTGCATGAACGGCGTCTTCACCGTGGTATCGACGTTCTTCGTCATCAGCTGGCGCTGCGTGTAGAACTGCGACAGCGACATCAGGACGATCATGATGGCCGTGACGACACGCACATCGGTCAGCGAGGAGTTGAGCGCCTCGACCTTGTCCGCGCTGTCCGTGAACTTCGCCGCGAGCGGGGCACCGAAGATGTGGGCCTTCTGCGCGCTTTCCAGCAGGCGCTCGTTGATCACACCGATGGTGTCGTTCGACGCGATGCTGTTGAGCACGTGGTAGAGGGCGAAGAAGAACGGTGACTGCGCCAGGATGGGAAGGCACGAGGAGAGCGGGTTGGTGCCCGTCTCCTTGTACAGCTTCATCATCTCTTCGGACTGGCGCTGCCGGTCGTTCTTGTAGCGCTCCTGGATCTTCTTCATCTCCGGCTGGAGCGTCTGCATCGCGCGCGTCGCCTTGATCTGCTTCACGAAGAGCGGGATCAGGCAGATACGGATCAGAATCACCAGGGACACGATGGACAGGCCCCAGGCCCAACCGGTGTCAGGGCCGAAAATGGCGCCGTACACCTTGTGGAACTGGACGATGACCCAGGAGACAGGTGTCGTGATGAAGCTGAAGAGGCTGGCAATCGTGTCCACTGATCATGCTCCTTGGGCATGGGACGGGGTCTCTGCGGCCGGGCTCGAAGGGCTCGTCGGACCTGTGGGAGAGGTCCGCCCCTCGGTGGCCGGTTCGGCGGCGGAGGTCCCGCCCCTGCGTGCACGCCAGGCGTCACGCAGCATTTCGTGCCACCGCGGACGCTTGCGCGGCGGAACATGGTCCACACCACCCGGCGACCACGGATTGCACCGGAGGATGCGCCAGGCCGTGAGCGCTGTGCCCTTGATGGCACCGTGCCGGTCGATGGCCGTGTAGCCGTAGTGGGAACACGACGGGTAGTACCTGCACACCGGTCCCAGCAGCGGACTGATCGTCCACTGGTAGATCTTGATCAGAACCAGCAGCGGGTACTTCATCGCGCGCCCCCTCCCAGCAGCCGCCGCAGGGCGGCATCCAGGTCTCGGGCCAGTTGTGCATGGTCGGCGTCACCCGCACCGGGCAGCGCTCGTACGACTACCAGGCTACCGGGGGGCAACTGGTCGACTCGCTCGCGCATCAGATGGCGAAGCCTGCGCTTCACCTTGTTGCGCACCACCGCACCGCCCACGGCCTTGCTCACGACGAAACCCGCACACGACGGGGGAGCGCTCTCCCCAGGCGCATGCGGGTCCGTGGCACCGCTACGAAGATGGACGACGAGATGCCGGCTTCCTGCCCGGCGCCCTCGTCGTACCGCGGTCGCGAAGTCCTCGCGCCGCCTCAGCCGGTTCTCGGTGGGCAGCACGACGTCATGACCTGACCGGGATCAGGCGGACAGACGGGCGCGACCCTTGCTGCGGCGGGACGCGAGAATCGCGCGGCCGGCACGGGTGCGCATACGCAGCCGGAAGCCGTGGGTCTTGGCGCGACGACGGTTGTTCGGCTGGAAGGTGCGCTTGCTCACTCGGGGGCTCCAGAAAGACTCGGTGTTTGCGGGGTGCCGTCCTGGCTGTCACCGTGCGCCCACGAGTAGCTCGCGTTACGCCCGAGTGCACCGCTGACCGATCACCTTGCGTGATCTGTGCCCATCGGAGGCAGGCGGCAGCAGCCATCGACAACTCGACCTGGTCACGGTACGCGCGGCTGCGCCATTCGGTCAAACCGGCGACGACTGGGGGACACTTGTCCACAGCCTGGGGACAACAACTTGAACCGTACCGGCCGCGCTGACTACCGTGGCTTGACTCCGGTTCGTTCCCTTGACGAGTCGTTTCCTTAATCCCCCCACCACCCGATTCACATCCCGACCCGTCCTCCGCATCACACGATCGAAGGACCTGTGAGAGAGCGTGCCCTGTGGCTGACGTACCTGCCGATCTTGCCGCAGTGTGGCCACGCGTACTGGAGCAGCTCCTCGGGGAGGGCCGCGGACAGGGGGTCGAGGGCAAGGACGAGCACTGGATCCGGCGCTGCCAGCCGCTGGCACTCGTCGCCGACACCGCGCTGCTCGCCGTGCCCAACGAGTTCGCGAAGGGCGTGCTCGAGGGCCGCCTCGCCCCCGTCGTCAGCGAGAGCCTGAGCCGCGAGTGCGGACGCCCGATCCGCATCGCGATCACCGTCGACGACACCGCCGGCGAACCCTCGCCCCCACCGGCGCCCCGCCCCCAGCCGCGCTACGAGGAGCCCGAGCTTCCGGCCGTCCGCCAGGAACGCCCCGAGCGCCCCGACCGCCCCGATCACCTGGAGCGGTCCGACCGGCAGGAGCGCGATCCGTACGACGGCTACGAGGGATACGAGAGCTACGGCCGCCGCCGTACCGACCAGCAGCAGGGCCCCTCCGGTGACCAGCTGCCCACCGCCCGCCCCGCCTACCCGTCGGAGTACCAGCGTCCGGAGCCCGGCGCCTGGCCGCGGCCGGCGCAGGAGGAGTACGGCTGGCAGCAGCAGCGCCTCGGCTTCCCGGAGCGGGACCCGTACGCCACACCCCCGCAGGACACCTACGGCTCGCAGGACACCTACGGATCCCAGGACTCGTACGGCTCGCAGGACGGTTACGGCGGCGGCCCGCCCGCACAGGACTACCGTCCGCAGCCCACGGACCGGCCGTCCTACGACCAGCAGCGCTCCGACTACGACACGTCACGCGGCGACTACGACCAGCGCGACGCCAGGCGCCGCGAGCTGCCCGACCCGCCCTCCGGCTCCGGGCACGTCCACCGCGGCGGCCCCGTGGGTCCGAACCTGCCCACCACCGGCGCGCCCGGTCCGCTGGCGGCGCAGCCGGCACCGGCGGCCGGCCCCGGTGAGCCGACCGCGCGGCTGAACCCGAAGTACCTCTTCGACACGTTCGTCATCGGCGCGTCCAACCGCTTCGCGCACGCGGCCGCGGTCGCCGTCGCCGAGGCACCGGCGAAGGCCTACAACCCGCTGTTCATCTACGGGGAGTCCGGGCTCGGCAAGACCCATCTGCTGCACGCGATCGGGCACTACGCGCGGAGCCTGTACCCCGGCACGCGCGTGCGGTACGTGAGCTCGGAAGAGTTCACCAACGAGTTCATCAACTCCATCCGCGACGGCAAGGGCGACAGCTTCCGCAAGCGGTACCGCGAGATGGACATCCTGCTCGTCGACGACATCCAGTTCCTGGCGGACAAGGAGTCGACGCAGGAGGAGTTCTTCCACACCTTCAACACGCTCCACAACGCCAACAAGCAGATCGTGCTCTCCAGCGACCGGCCGCCCAAGCAGCTGGTCACGCTGGAGGACCGGCTGCGGAACCGTTTCGAGTGGGGTCTGATCACCGACGTCCAGCCGCCGGAGCTGGAGACGCGCATCGCGATCCTGCGCAAGAAGGCGGTGCAGGAGCAGCTCAACGCCCCGCCGGAGGTGCTGGAGTTCATCGCCTCCCGGATCTCGCGGAACATCCGTGAGCTGGAGGGCGCGCTGATCCGGGTGACGGCGTTCGCCTCGCTCAACCGGCAGCCGGTGGACCTGGGCCTGACGGAGATCGTCCTCAAGGACCTGATGCCCGGCGGTGACGACTCGACGCCGGAGATCACCTCGACGGCCATCATGGGCGCCACGGCCGACTACTTCGGCCTCACGGTCGAGGACCTGTGCGGCAGTTCCCGGGGCCGGCAGCTGGTGACGGCCCGCCAGATCGCCATGTACCTGTGCCGTGAGCTGACGGACCTGTCGCTGCCGAAGATCGGCGCGCTGTTCGGCGGCCGCGACCACACCACGGTGATGCACGCCGACCGGAAGATCCGCAATCTGATGGCCGAGCGGCGCTCCATCTACAACCAGGTCACCGAGCTCACCAACCGCATCAAGGCCGGCTGAGCGGCCCGCAGGCCGGACGGACTCCGTCGAGGGCGCCCCTGGAGCGATCCGGGGGCGCCTTTTCGTGTCGCGCGGGCGATCCGAGGGCGCTCTTGACGTGTCCTGGAGCGGTCCGAGGGCGCCCTCGCCGCGGCCCGGGGCGCCTCGCCTCCTCATGGAGCACCTCGGCGCTGTTCGATTTCGAAGCCGGGTTACGGCCTTCCTCCACAGATTCGGTGACTTTTTCCCGTCCACATCCTGGGGACCGGGAAGTTGTCCCGATCTTGTCCACAGGGCAGCCTGTCGAGGAGCCATCGGGCCAGTTCAGCGGGCTGTGGATACGTGGAAAAACGATCTCCACAGGCTGTGGGCAAACTGGAGGCCCACAACCTGTGCACCGAGTTGTCCACGGGCAACCCACAGGCTGGAGGTGGTTGTCCCCAGTGATCGCCCGGTTCTCCACATGGCTGTCCACTGTTCGGCAACACAACGCACTCTCTCACCGTGGCGAGTGAAAGGCGTCACACCGAGCTGCCGAAGGGGCCTGTGGGAAAGAGCCTCAAACCTGGGGACGGAGCTGGGGAGAACTCGCCCCTCCCTGTGTACGGGATGTGCAGAACTTTCTGTTCTCCACAGAGAGGCCCAGTTGTCCACGGCCTCCACCCACAGGGCCCGTGGACAAAATCCCCAACCTGACCTGCGGAAACGAGGTTATCCACGGTATCCACAGGCCCTACTACTACTCCCAACTAGAGAGAGCGAGGAATCCGTTTCGAAGGGGGCCCTGTGCACAACTCGGTGTCTCGGCCCCGACTGCCACTCGTCACGACTTGACCCCGAGGGGCACCTACTGTCAGTGCGGTGCGTCAGACTGTTCCCGGTGTCCTTCCCCTCACCGGGACCGACGACACCGAGTCAGACGACGAAAGCCAGGCAGGGCGAGAAGCGCCGGCAACAGCAGGAGGCGGCAACAGTGAAGATCCGGGTGGAACGCGACGTACTCGCGGAGGCAGTGGCCTGGGCGGCGCGCAGCCTCCCGGCCCGTCCGCCGGCCCCTGTCCTCGCCGGCCTGCTCCTGAAGGCCGAGGACGGCCAGCTGAGCCTGTCCAGCTTCGACTACGAGGTCTCCGCGCGGGTGTCGGTGGAGACGGAGGTCGAGGAGGAGGGCACGGTCCTCGTCTCGGGCCGGCTGCTGGCCGACATCTGCCGCGCCCTCCCCAACCGGCCGGTGGAGATTTCCACAGACGGTGTACGGGCGACGGTGGTCTGCGGCTCCTCGCGGTTCACACTCCACACACTGCCTGTGGAGGAGTACCCGGCCCTGCCGCAGATGCCGAACGCGACGGGCACGGTCCCCGGCGAGGTCTTCGCCTCCGCCGTGCAGCAGGTCGCCATCGCGGCCGGCCGTGACGACACGCTGCCCGTCCTCACCGGTGTGCGCATCGAGATCGAGGGCGACACCGTCACGCTGGCCTCCACCGACCGCTACCGCTTCGCGGTCCGCGAGTTCCTGTGGAAGCCGGAGAACCCGGAGGTCTCCGCGGTCGCCCTGGTGCCCGCCAAGACGCTCCAGGACACCGCCAAGGCGCTGACCAGCGGTGACCAGGTGATCCTGGCGCTGTCCGGCTCGGGCGCGGGCGAGGGCCTGATCGGTTTCGAGGGCGCCGGCCGCCGTACCACCACGCGTCTGCTGGAGGGCGACCTCCCGAAGTACCGCACGCTGTTCCCGACCGAGTTCAACAGCGTCGCCGTGATCGAGACCGCCCCCTTCGTGGAGGCCGTCAAGCGCGTGGCCCTGGTCGCCGAGCGCAACACCCCGGTGCGGCTGAGCTTCGAGCAGGGCGTGCTCATCCTGGAGGCCGGTTCCAGCGACGACGCACAGGCTGTGGAAAGGGTCGACGCCCAGCTGGAGGGCGACGACATCTCGATCGCCTTCAACCCGACGTTCCTGCTGGACGGCCTGAGCGCCATCGACTCCCCGGTGGCCCAGCTGTCCTTCACCACGTCCACCAAGCCGGCGCTGCTCAGCGGCCGTCCGGCGGTGGACGCGGAGGCGGACGACGCCTACAAGTACCTGATCATGCCGGTGCGGCTCAGCGGCTGACCGTCGTTCCGAGCAAAGCCGCAGGTGAGGGCTGCGTATGAGCGCGTATGCCCACAGATGTGCGCGGGCGTCCGGGTTTAGGCTCGGACGCCGGCACGTACGTGCCGTCACGCCACGTCGCATACCTAAGGATCACAACTGATGGAGCTCGGTCTCGTCGGCCTCGGCAAGATGGGCGGCAACATGCGCGAGCGGATTCGCCGCGCGGGTCACACCGTCCTCGGATACGACCGCAACCCGGACCTCGCCGATGTCCACAGCCTGCGGGAGCTTGTGGACAAGCTCAGCGGCCCCCGTGTGGTGTGGGTGATGGTTCCGGCGGGCGGGCCGACCCAGTCCACGATCGACGAGCTCGCCGAGCTGCTCGAGCCGGGGGACGTCGTCGTGGACGGCGGCAACTCCCGCTGGACGGACGACGAGAAGCACGCCGAGGAGCTGGCGGCCAAGGGCATCGGCTTCGTCGACTGCGGCGTCTCGGGCGGCGTCTGGGGCCTGGAGAACGGCTACGCGCTGATGTACGGCGGTGACAAGGAGAACGTCGCCAAGGTGCAGCCGGTGTTCGACGCCCTCAAGCCGGAGGGCGACTTCGGCTCGGTGCACGCGGGCAAGGTCGGTGCGGGCCACTTCGCGAAGATGGTCCATAACGGCATCGAGTACGCCATGATGCAGGCCTACGCCGAGGGCTGGGAGCTCCTGGAGAAGGTCGACTCGGTGACCGACGTCCGGGAGGTGTTCCGCTCCTGGCAGGAGGGCACCGTCATCCGCTCCTGGCTGCTCGACCTCGCGGTGAACGCCCTGGACGAGGACGAGCACCTGGACGGGCTCCGGGGTTTTGCACAGGACTCCGGTGAGGGACGCTGGACTGTGGAGGCCGCCATCGACAACGCGGTCCCGCTGCCGGCGATCACCGCCTCGCTGTTCGCGCGGTTCGCCTCCCGTCAGGAGGACTCGCCGCAGATGAAGATGATCGCGGCGCTGCGGAACCAGTTCGGCGGCCACGCGGTCGAGAAGAAGTAGTCCACAGGGCACGTCCCGTACGCACAGGACCGTATCCACAGGACCGTTTCCGCGGTCCGCAACGCCGGGGGAGGTCGGCGGAACGACCATGCACGTCACGCATCTGTCGCTGGCCGACTTCCGGTCCTATCCCCGGGTCGAGGTCCCGCTCGACCCGGGGGTGACGGCCTTCGTCGGACCCAACGGGCAGGGCAAGACGAACCTGGTCGAGGCGGTCGGCTACCTCGCCACCCTCGGCAGCCACCGGGTCTCCTCCGACGCCCCGCTGGTCCGCATGGGCGCCGACCGCGCGATCGTCCGGGCCCAGGTCCGGCAGGGCGAGCGGCAGCAGCTCGTCGAGCTGGAGCTGAACCCGGGCCGCGCCAACCGTGCCCGCATCAACAGGTCCTCGCAGGTCAGACCCCGGGACGTGCTGGGGATCGTCCGCACGGTGCTGTTCGCGCCCGAGGACCTCGCCCTGATCAAGGGCGACCCCGGTGAGCGGCGCCGCTTCCTGGACGAGCTGATCACCGCGCGCTCCCCGCGCATGGCCGGTGTCCGTTCCGACTACGACCGGGTGCTCAAGCAGCGCAACACCCTGCTGAAGTCGGCCGCGCTGGCGCGCCGGCACGGCGGCCGCACCCTGGACCTGTCCACGCTCGACGTCTGGGACCAGCACCTCGCGCGTGCGGGCGCCGAGCTCCTGGCGCAGCGGCTGGACCTGATCGCCACGCTCCAGCCGCTGGCCGACAAGGCGTACGAGCAGCTCGCGCCCGGCGGCGGACCGGTCGCCCTGGAGTACAAGCCGTCCGCGCCCGGCGAGGCCCACACGCGCGAGGACCTTTTCGAGCAGCTGATGGCCGCGCTCGCCGAGGCACGCAAGCAGGAGATCGAGCGGGGTGTCACCCTGATCGGCCCGCACCGCGACGACCTGCTGCTCAAGCTGGGCCAGCTGCCCGCCAAGGGCTACGCCTCCCACGGCGAGTCCTGGTCGTACGCGCTGGCGCTCCGTCTGGCCTCCTACGACCTGCTGCGGGCGGAGGGCAACGAGCCGGTGCTGGTGCTCGACGACGTCTTCGCCGAGCTGGACGCGCGGCGGCGCGAGCGGCTGGCCGAGCTGGTGGCGCCCGGCGAGCAGGTCCTGGTGACCGCGGCGGTCGACGACGACGTGCCCCATGTGCTGGCGGGTGCGCGGTTCGCCGTGGCCGAGGGGACGGTGGAGCGCGTATGAGCGACCAGGGCACGCCCAAAAGCGGTGCCGGGAAGGCCCCCGAGCCGTCCGGTGTCGACCTCGCGCGCGTGGCGTTGCGCGCGGCCAAGGAGGCGGCACGCGCGCGTGGGGACGCGGTGCAGCAGAAGAAGCAGGCGCGGCGCGGTGGCCTGCGTTCCGGCGCGCGCGCCGACCGGCGTGATCCGATGGCGCTCGGCCCGGCGATCAACCGGCTGCTCAGCGAGCGCGGCTGGGAGGCCCCGGCCGCGGTGGGCGGGGTGATGGGGCGCTGGCCCGAGATCGTCGGCGAGGACGTGGCCAAGCACTGCGAGCCGGAGCGGTACGACGAGGACGAGCGGGTGCTGGTCGTGCGCTGCGACTCCACGGCGTGGGCGACGAATCTGCGGCTGCTCGCGCCGACTCTGGTCGCGCGTCTGAACGAGGATCTCGGGCACGGCACCGTGCGGCTGATCAAGGTCGTCGGCCCCGGCGGTCCCGTCCGTCGCTTCGGGCCCCTGCGCGCTCCCGGAAGCACGGGTCCCGGGGACACGTACGGGTGATCGGGCGCCCGTTCCGGGCCCTTCAGCCCTACGTGATGGACATCACAACACGGGTCTCGACAGCGCTGTCCCGCCGCCGGTGCCCGCTTCGTCGTGGCACCGCACACGGTTGCGAATCGCCACCTGACTCCTAAGTAGCCAAGGGTTGACGGCCCGAAGCGCTGAGTGCCCTCGTGGGGCTCTTGGAGCCCCCATCCGCATATCGGGAGTCGGACGAGACCGGTTGAGGGCGGCACATGCGGACTCAGGTACCGGCAAACCCCCATCGATGTCAGTGCTACCGGTAGAATGGAAGGCAATCCCGCCCCGAACGTGGGGACCGCCCGGGAAAAGCTGAGCAACGCTGATCAAGGCTTACCAACGCAACATGCCGCAGCCGCTCCGGCAACCTGCCGACGAGCCCGGCTCGTGCTGTGCCAGAAAGGGCGCTTCGTGGCCGATTCCGGCAACCCCAACGAGAACATCCCGTCCACCGACACCGGCGTGAACACCGCGGCGACCACCTCGGGCAACGAGGTCACCGCCTCGTACGACGCCAGTGCGATCACCGTCCTCGAGGGTCTGGACGCGGTCCGCAAGCGACCCGGTATGTACATCGGTTCCACCGGTGAGCGAGGACTGCACCACTTGGTGCAGGAGGTCGTCGACAACTCCGTCGACGAGGCGCTGGCCGGTCACGCCGACACGATCGACGTGACGATCCTCGCCGACGGCGGCGTCAGGGTCGTCGACAACGGCCGTGGCATCCCGGTGGACATCCACCCCGTCGAGAAGAAGCCGGCCGTCGAGGTCGTGCTGACAGTGCTGCACGCGGGCGGCAAGTTCGGCGGCGGCGGCTACGCGGTCTCCGGTGGTCTGCACGGTGTCGGCGTCTCCGTCGTGAACGCCCTGTCGTCCAGGGTGTCCGTCGACATCAAGCGCGACGGCTACCGCTGGACGCAGGACTACAAGCTGGGCGTCCCGACCGCGCCGCTCGCCAAGCACGAGGCGGTGGAGGACTCCGGCACGACGGTCACCTTCTGGGCCGACCCGGACGTCTTCGAGACCACCGAGTACTCCTTCGAGACGCTCTCCCGGCGCTTCCAGGAGATGGCGTTCCTCAACAAGGGCCTGCGGATCAACCTCACCGACGAGCGCGAGTCGGCGAAGGCCACCGCCGGTGCGGACGAGGCGGGCGAGGACGAGAAGCACGAGGTCAAGGCCGTCTCGTACCACTACGAGGGCGGCATCCTCGACTTCGTGAAGTACCTCAACTCCCGCAAGGGGGACGTGGTGCACCCCACCGTGATCGACCTGGAGGCCGAGGACAAGGACAGGCACCTGTCCCTCGAGGTCGCCATGCAGTGGAACGGCGGCTACACGGAGGGCGTGTACTCCTTCGCCAACATCATCCACACCCACGAGGGCGGTACGCACGAAGAGGGCTTCCGCGCGGCGCTCACCTCGCTCATCAACAAGTACGCGCGGGACAAGAAGCTGCTGCGCGAAAAGGACGACAACCTCACGGGCGACGACATCCGCGAGGGTCTGACCGCGATCATCTCGGTCAAGCTGAGCGAGCCGCAGTTCGAGGGCCAGACCAAGACCAAGCTGGGCAACACCGAGGTGAAGACCTTCGTCCAGAAGGTCGTCTACGAGCACCTCAACGACTGGCTGGACCGCAACCCCAACGAGGCCGCGGACATCATCCGCAAGGGCATCGCGGCGGCCACCGCGCGCGTGGCGGCCCGCAAGGCGCGCGACCTGACCCGCCGCAAGGGCCTGCTGGAGTCGGCGTCGTTGCCGGGCAAGCTGTCCGACTGCCAGTCGAACGACCCCACCAAGTGCGAGATCTTCATCGTGGAGGGTGACTCCGCCGGCGGTTCGGCCAAGTCCGGCCGCAACCCGCAGTACCAGGCGATCCTCCCGATCCGCGGCAAGATCCTCAACGTCGAGAAGGCGCGCATCGACCGGATCCTGCAGAACCAGGAGATCCAGGCGATGATCTCCGCGTTCGGCACGGGTGTGCACGAGGACTTCGACATCGAGAAGCTCCGCTATCACAAGATCATTCTGATGGCGGACGCCGACGTCGACGGCCAGCACATCAACACCCTGCTGCTGACCTTCCTGTTCCGCTTCATGCGGCCGCTGGTCGAGGCCGGGCACGTGTACCTGTCCCGTCCGCCGCTCTACAAGATCAAGTGGGGCCGGGACGACTTCGAGTACGCGTACTCCGACCGCGAGCGCGACGCGCTGATCGAGATGGGCCGCAACGCCGGCAAGCGTATCCGCGAGGACTCCGTCCAGCGCTTCAAGGGTCTCGGTGAGATGAACGCCGAGGAGCTGCGCGTCACCACGATGGACCAGGAGCACCGGGTCCTCGGCCAGGTCACCCTGGACGACGCCGCCCAGGCCGACGACCTGTTCTCGGTCCTCATGGGCGAGGACGTCGAAGCCCGCCGCGCGTTCATCCAGCGCAACGCCAAGGACGTCCGCTTCCTCGACATCTGAGTCGGTCTCAGCTGACCGCACCAGGAAGGACCTTCACCAGCAATGACCGACGAGAACACTCCTGTGACGACGCCCGAGGGTGACGCCCTGGCGATGCGTGTCGAGCCCGTCGGGCTCGAGACGGAGATGCAGCGTTCCTACCTCGACTACGCGATGTCCGTCATCGTCTCGCGTGCGCTGCCGGACGTCCGTGACGGCCTCAAGCCCGTGCACCGCCGCGTGCTGTACGCCATGTACGACGGTGGCTACCGCCCCGAGCGCGGCTTCTACAAGTGCGCCCGCGTCGTCGGCGACGTCATGGGCAACTACCACCCGCACGGTGACACCTCCATCTACGACGCCCTGGTGCGCCTCGCCCAGCCCTGGTCGATGCGGATGCCGCTCGTCGACTCCAACGGCAACTTCGGCTCGCCGGGCAACGACCCGGCGGCGGCCATGCGGTACACCGAGTCGAAGATGGCGCCGCTGGCGATGGAGATGGTCCGTGACATCGACGAGGAGACCGTCGACTTCACGGACAACTACGACGGCCGCTCCCAGGAGCCGACCGTCCTGCCGGCCCGCTTCCCGAACCTGCTGATCAACGGCTCGGCCGGCATCGCGGTCGGCATGGCGACCAACATCCCGCCGCACAACCTGCGCGAGGTCGCGGCCGGTGCCCAGTGGTACCTGGAGAACTTCGAGTCCTCGCACGAGGAGCTGCTGGACGCGCTCATCGAGCGCATCAAGGGCCCCGACTTCCCGACCGGCGCCCTCGTGGTCGGCCGCAAGGGCATCGAGGAGGCGTACCGCACGGGCCGCGGCTCGATCACCATGCGCGCGGTGGTCGAGGTCGAGGAGATCCAGAACCGCCAGTGCCTGGTGGTCACGGAGCTGCCCTACCAGACCAACCCCGACAACCTCGCGCAGAAGATCGCCGACCTGGTGAAGGACGGCAAGATCGGCGGCATCGCGGACGTCCGCGACGAGACGTCGTCCCGGACCGGCCAGCGCCTGGTCATCGTGCTGAAGCGGGACGCGGTCGCCAAGGTCGTCCTGAACAACCTCTACAAGCACACCGACCTGCAGTCGAACTTCGGCGCCAACATGCTGGCGCTGGTCGACGGCGTGCCGCGCACACTCTCCCTGGACGCGTTCATCCGGCACTGGGTGAACCACCAGATCGAGGTCATCGTCCGCCGTACGCGCTTCCGGCTGCGCAAGGCCGAGGAGCGGGCGCACATCCTGCGCGGCCTGCTGAAGGCCCTGGACGCCATCGACGAGGTCATCGCGCTGATCCGGCGCAGTGACACCGTGGAGATCGCGCGCGGGGGCCTGATGGACCTCCTGGAGATCGACGACATCCAGGCCAACGCCATCCTCGAGATGCAGCTGCGCCGGCTGGCCGCCCTGGAGCGCCAGAAGATCGTCCAGGAGCACGACGAACTCCAGGCGAAGATCAACGAGTACAACGAGATCCTCGCCTCCCCGGTCCGCCAGCGCGGCATCGTCAGCCAGGAGCTGGCCGCGCTCGTCGAGAAGTACGGCGACGACCGCAAGACGAAGCTGATCCCCTACGAGGGCGACATGTCCATCGAGGACCTGATCGCCGAGGAGGACATCGTCGTCACGGTCACGCGCGGCGGCTACATCAAGCGCACCAAGACCGACGACTACCGGGCCCAGAAGCGCGGCGGCAAGGGCGTACGCGGCACGAAGCTCAAGGAAGACGACATCGTCAACCACTTCTTCGTGTCCACCACCCACCACTGGCTGCTGTTCTTCACCAACAAGGGCCGGGTCTACCGGGTGAAGGCCTACGAGCTGCCCGACGCCGGCCGGGACGCGCGCGGGCAGCACGTGGCGAACCTGCTGGCCTTCCAGCCGGACGAGACGATCGCCCAGATCCGCGCGATCCGCGACTACGAGGCGGTGCCCTACCTGGTCCTGGCCACCAAGGCGGGCCTGGTGAAGAAGACGTCGCTGAAGGACTACGACTCCCCGCGCTCGGGCGGTGTGATCGCGATCAACCTGCGGGAGCAGGAGGACGGTTCCGACGACGAACTGATCGGCGCCGAACTCGTCTCGGCCGACGACGATCTGCTGCTGATCAGCAAGAAGGCACAGTCGATCAGGTTCACGGCGACGGACGACACACTCCGTCCCATGGGCCGCGCGACCTCGGGCGTCAAGGGCATGAGTTTCCGTGAGGGGGACGAGCTGCTCTCGATGAATGTTGTTCGACCCGGTACGTTCGTGTTCACTGCCACGGACGGCGGGTACGCGAAGCGGACCGCCGTCGACGAGTACCGCGTCCAGGGTCGCGGCGGCCTCGGCATCAAGGCTGCCAAGATCGTCGAGGACCGCGGCACCCTCGTCGGCGCGCTGGTGGTCGAGGAGACCGACGAGATCCTCGCCATCACGCTGTCGGGCGGTGTGATTCGTACGCGAGTCAACGAGATCAGGGAAACCGGCCGTGACACCATGGGCGTCCAACTGATCAATCTGGGCAAGCGCGATGCCGTGGTCGGCATCGCCCGTAACGCCGAGGCCGGACGCGAGGCGGAGGAAGTCGACGGCGACGTGGCCGTGGACGAGACCACCGACGGGGACGCGACCACCAGTACGGACGAGGGTGAGGCGCCCTCGGCCGAGTAGCACGAGGAGTGAGTCAGCGTGAGTGGAGCCACGGGCGCCGGACCGGCCGGTACCAGCAGGGGAACGGACGGCGGCGGCCGTGGCTCCGCCGCGCGGGCGGCGGATCCGCACACGACCAATCTCAAAGCGATCAAGCCGCCCGCCAAGGACGCCTCCTCGTCCGACAGGCAGGGATCCCAGGGGGGAACCGTGACGGACACCCGAGGCCCGCAGCAGGCCGCGCCCGGCCAGGGCGCCGCCGCTCAGACGGCCTCACCACTGCCGGGGGAACGGCACTCGCAGCAGCAGGCGGGCCCGTACCACCCGCCGCAGGCCTACCCGGCGCAGACCGGTACGGCGGCCGGCCAGACCGGCGCGGTACGACGTCCCCGCACGGGGGCGCGCACCACCCCGCGCGTGCGCAAGGCACGTCTGCGGGTGTCGAAGGCCGACCCGTGGTCGGTGATGAAGGTCAGCTTCCTGCTCTCCATCGCGCTCGGCATCTGCACGATCGTCGCGTCCGCGGTGCTGTGGATGGTCATGGACGCCATGGGCGTGTTCTCGACGGTCGGCAGCACGATCTCCGAGGCGACCGGCTCCAACGAGTCGAACGGTTTCGACCTCCAGTCGTTCCTGTCGCTGCCCAACGTCCTGATGTTCACGACGATCATCGCGGTCATCGACGTCGTCCTGGCGACGGCGCTGGCGACGCTCGGCGCGTTCATCTACAACCTCTCCGCGGGTTTCGTGGGCGGTGTCGAGCTGACGCTGGCCGAGGACGAGTGAGCTGCTCACAGCGGTCTCCCCGCCCGTTTTGAGGGTCCCGCGACAACCGATTTTGGGACTGCCCCGGTCGTGCGCTAATCTTCAGGAGTCAGCGCGCGGAACACACACCGCAGAGCGCGGCGGGGCTATAGCTCAGTTGGTTAGAGCGCATCCCTGATAAGGATGAGGCCACAGGTTCAAATCCTGTTAGCCCCACCAGCGAGAAGACCCCCGACCGATCACGGTTGGGGGTCTTGTCATTCACGGGGCACATCAGCCGGTGAACGGCACCCCAGGGTCTTGCCCAGAGGGACGAGCCCCAGGTGATGACCTTGAAGCGATCGCAGTGGCTGACATCCGTCCCCTGCCGTGGACGGCGAAGAAGACCCCGGTCGGATGTCGACCGGGGTCTTCTGGTGTCGGCTCGGGCCGTGGTGCTGTACGCGAGTTCGCCAGGACTCGGGGAAGCGGCGACGGCGCGAGGAGAGGGTGGTGGAGGCTCCGTGATCAGCGCTGGAGGGGGATGCGGCCGGTGGCGGGTTCCGTGCGGGTGAACACCGTGCCGTCGGAGCAGTCCGCGGAGTCGGACTCCGCCGTCGTGTCCGAGGACGGACGGTGCCGGCAACTGGGAGACTTGCCGTGGGCCTCGGCGTGGATGCGCTGTTTCATCGTGGGGGGCAGGGCCCTGGACAGTGGCCAGGACCGCGGGGGCGTCGTCGTCGCCGACACGTTCGGGGTGCTGTCGCTGTTGCGCGTCTTGTCGGTCTGCGGTACGGCCGCGGAAGCGGTCGTGGTGATGAGTCCGAGCGCCGTGCACAGCGCGAGGAAGGCGGTGACGATGGCGTTCCACAGCTTCATGACCTTGTTCCGGGCCATGGCCCCTCACTTTCGGGTTGGGCGATTTGCGTACTTCCCTCATGATGTGTATGGGGACCGCGAAGTGGTGGACCGACGCCCGTGGCGCGTGGATGTTCAGATGAACACCACACGGATGGGTGCATAAGCGGAGAAAAGATGCGGAGGTGGCGGAGAAGCCGCCAAAGTGACCGTCCGTGCGGATGTGATCACCCTCCGGCCGGATCGCCGTACTCCGCTTCTACTGCGCCGTGCCGGAGGGCAGTTGGAGGGGTCGACGCAGGTCACCGATCGGTATCGACCGGTGTGTATAGTCGGGCGCCAGAGGTCCCCTACGTCAAGGAAAGACGAGGTCGCGCGGTGAAGAAGCTTCTCCTGGTCGCACTGGCCGCCATCGGCGGGCTCCTCGTGTACCGCCAGATCCAGGCGGATCGCGCCGAGCAGGATCTGTGGACGGAGGCGACTGACTCCGTGCCCACGGGTTCGTGAGTACCGATATCCGACGCTGAACAGACCCCGGCCGCCCGCGCGGTCGGGGTTTTGTGTGTGCCGGGGACTTGTCGGAGGACCTCGTCCGCGGGGCAGGATGGGCGCGGTGCGACGTCCGGGCGACGACGAGGGGTGGGCGCGTGAGGGGACGGCGGGGCAGGGCCCGGTCCGGGCACGGCGGGCCCTCGGCCGGCGGACGTGCGGGCGTGGTGACGCTCGTGTCCGTGACGGTGCTGGGACTGGCCGGTGTGCCGCCGGGGCGGGTGGCCGTCGCGGACGAGGCCGCCGAAGGCATCGGGGCCTACGCCTTCGCCGAGGACGCGCGGAGGATCGACGGCTCCGTGAGCACCGCGGACGCCGTGGAACGACTGGAGCCCGGCCGTACCTACCGGAGCACCCTCCCGGCGAGCGGCGCGGTCTACTACCGCCTCGAACTCGACGCCACCACGAGCACCTACGTCTCCGCCACCGCCGTACCCCCGGCCGGCCGCACCGCCTCCGTCATCGACGGGGTCAAGGTGTCCGTGCAGGACGGCGAGGGCCGCTCCTGCGACGTGGACACGGCGAGCTTCGGCACCGCCGGCAGCCGGCATCCGGTCGCCGCGTGGGCCATGCGGGAGATCTCCCCCAGGAGATCGCTCTGCCAGGAGGCCGGTACGTACTACCTGAGCGTCGAACGCGTCGACCCGGACGGGGAGGGCTCCTCCCCCGGCCCCTGGGAGACGGAGCTCACCGCGGTGGCGGAGCCCCCTCTGGAGCAGGCCGGTGCGACGAGTGCGCCGAAGGAGTGGAACTCCGCC
Organism: Streptomyces sp. CB02400; assembly: GCF_001905725.1. Classification (GTDB taxonomy): domain Bacteria; phylum Actinomycetota; class Actinomycetes; order Streptomycetales; family Streptomycetaceae; genus Streptomyces; species Streptomyces atrovirens. Next base: position 323,089 of record NZ_LIWB01000005.1, on the reverse strand, counting down.
CCGCCCCAGCCCCTCACCGGGAAGCCCGAACGGCGCTCCGGAGGCGCGGGCTTCTCCCGGGCCACCCCCGTCGGCCAGGGAGTCTGGCGGGACGACATCCGCCCCGGTCAGACACTCTTCTACAAGGTCCCCGTCGACTGGGGACGGCAGCTCTACGCCACCGCCGAACTGGGCGGTTCGAGCAAGGGCGTCAGAGGCTACACCGCCGCCGCGCTGGACCTGGACCTCTACAACCCCGTACGCGGTCACGTCGTGGACGTGGGCGTCGGCTACGACGGCGGCCAGAAGGCGGAGAGCCTCGCGCCCCTCCCGCCGGTCGCGTACGTCAACCGGCACGCCGCCGGCCGCCAGGTCGGGGCGATGCGGTTCGCCGGCTCCTACTACCTCGTCGCGCACCTCTCGGCCGCGGTGGCGGACGACTTCGGCGACGGGCCCGTCCCGCTGACGCTGCGGGTGCGGCTGAGCGGTGCGGCACAGGACGGGCCCGGATACGCGGGGGAGCCCGTGCCGCCGGACGCCTTCACGGTCACGGAGGAGGACCGGGAGACGGCGGCCGAGGGCGAGGACGCGGGCGACGACGCCGCCTTCCGGGCGCTCGCGGTGGGCGGCATCGGTACGGGTACCGCGCTGCTGGCGGGGCTCGGTGTGTGGACGCTGGCGGCCCGGCGGCGGGCCGTGCCGTAGGCCGTGGACGGCTCGGACAGCGGCGGTCAGACGCGCGTGAGGGCCCAGAACCCCACGGCGTAGCAGGCCAGGGCCAGCAGCAGCAGGGGAACGACCACCTGTGCCGGAGGACCGGGGCGGCGGCTGCGCCGGCGATGGGTCCGAGGGGCGGTGGACCCACGCTGTGACAGTGCCTCGCCCAGAGGCGGAGCCTGCGAGGCCTGGGCGGTGTACTCCGCGGTGGAGGCGTCGGGACGCGCGGCCGGCCGTGGCAGGGGGGAGCGGAGCTGATGGGTGGGGTCGTGGGGGGACACGGCGGCCGACTGGTGCTGTACCGGCCACTGGGGGGCCCGTTCGGGGGGCGGCGGAGCGGGCGCGGGGGAGGAGGTGATCGTGGCCCGGGGCGGCGGCAGGGGGAAGCTCCCGGTGTCCGACATGCCGGGCGGCTGCGGGAAGGCGCCGGACGCGGCGCCCAGACGTGGATCGGCGGGTACGACGCCCCTGTCCGGGCCCACACCGAGCGCCCCTGACCCGTCCGGGCCCGCCCCGAGCTCCCCCGAGCCGGTTCCGGCGTTTGTGCCGGCGCCCGCCGCCGTGGCCGGCCGGACGGACCCTGGGCCGGTCGTGCCGCCGGAGGCGTCCGCACCGTCCGTGTCCCGGCCGGATCCGGAGCCGGGCGAGGAGCCCCGCTCCTCCTCCGGGGCCGTACGCACCACGCCCGAAGCCCGCTTCAGCGGACCGTCCGCGGCGAACCCCGGGGGCAGGGGTCCCAGTTGGTCGAAGATCTCGATCAGTTCGTCGTCGGGGCCGGGCTCCGGAAGGAGCTCCGCGGCGGCCGAGAGCGCCTTCCGCGCCCCCGTGGCCGTACGGAACCGCGCCTGCGGATCCGGCTGGAGCAGTGAGGCCACGACCTGCCACAGCGGCTCGGGGATGCCCTGGGGCGTGCCGGGCGTCCCGTGGTCGGCGAAGTACTGGATGAGGGCCTTGGCGTCCGGCTTGGCGCCCTCCAGCAGATACAGCGCCACCAGGCCCACGGCGAACAGGTCGGCGGGGAAGTCCGGCTCGGAGCCCATCAGCTGCTCCGGCGCGAGATAACCCGGCGTGCCCACCACCAGGTTGGTCTCGGTCAGCCGGGGCTCGCCCAGCCGCATCGCGATGCCGAAGTCCGACAGCCGCAGCCGCGGCCTGCCCGTGCCGGTGGCCTCCAGGAGCACGTTGGCGGGCTTGATGTCACGGTGCACGACGTCCTCCGCGTGCACCGCGGCGAGCCCCGACAGTAACTGGTCGAGCAGGGTGCAGACGAAGGCCGGCGGCAGCGGACCGTAGTCGCCGACCAGGTGGACCAGCGAACCGCCGGCGACCAGGTCCATGGTGAACAGGACCTGGTCGTCGTCGGCGGCCCAGCTCGTGGGCGCCAGGACATGGGGATGGTCGATCCGCAGCGCCTGCTCGCGCACGAAACGGAGCAGGGAGTGGGCGTCGCTCTGCAGCAGGACCTTGGCGGCCACATAACGGCGGCGGCGGTGGTCCCAGGCACGCCAGACGGCACCGACACCCCCGCGCCCGATCGGATCGACCAGTTCGTACCGGCCGGCGAAGACCTCACCCATCGCTGTGCGTCGCCCTTCCCCTGCGGTGTCCCCCCGTCTTCCGCGCGTCCCGGCGGCCGGACCCCCCTTCGGCCGCCGGGCGGGGAATCAGTTCTGGTGGGACTGGTAGTGCGTGACCGCGTCGGAGGTGCGGCCCGCGCCGTAGACCCGGAGGAACTCTGCCAGTTCGGGGTGCGTGGGGGCGAGGGTGTCGGCGGCCTCGATGATGTCGCCGGCGGCGGCCACCGAACGCAGCAGGGACTGGATCTCGCGGACCACCCGCTTGACCGTGGGTGCCCCCGAACTGCTGGTCGTCTGCGTGGTGTTGCTGAGCACCGAGCCCCCCTGTGACCTCTTGATCTCGTCCATGCGCTCGGTCGCCTCGGCCGCGCTCACACTGCCGTCGGCTACCTGCCCCGCCAGGTCCTGCAGCAGCTGCACCCGCTGCACCACGGCGGGATTCCCGATCTTCGCCCGCTGGCCGCTCATCAGCTGCGACAGCATCGGTGCGGACAGTCCCAGAACCCCCGCGAGACGAGCCTGGTTGAGGCCCAGGTCGTCTATGAGCCTACGGAAGAGCGCCCCCAGCGGCTCCCCGTACCAGTTCCGCTGCAGTTCCCGCGCTCTTGCGGTGGCTTCCTGCTGTGCGGCGTCCATTGCGTCTCCCCATCGCTTCCCCAAGAACCGTGGTTCGCTGTAGCGAACCACGTCCGAGCATCTTACGGAGAGTGGTTGGTCACGGGGACCCCCAATCTTTTTGCGGAATCCCCGGGGGGACCCGGTACTCTGGTCCCAGGCGCCCACCGGGATGCGGTTCTCGCAGGTGGACGCTTTCCTCCGGGGCCTTAGCTCAGTTGGTAGAGCGCTGTCTTTGCATGGCAGATGTCAGGGGTTCGACTCCCCTAGGCTCCACATTCGGGCCCCTCTCACCTGCGGAAACGCGGTGGGAGGGGTTTCTTGTTTCACGTGAAACGGCGCGGTGGGGCAGGAGACACCCAAGTCTCCTGCCCCACCGCGCCGTTGACGCCGCCGCGCGTCAGGTCTGGTCGTCGCGCCGGGCGGCCTCCTCCTCGGCCTCCTTGGCCTCGACCTCCGGGTCGAGCGTGGCCCCGCTGCTGCCGTCCACCGACGTCAGCTTGGCCGACCCCGACGACACATCCGTCGCGGCCGGCGGCTCCACCAGCCAGTCCGGGTTGGCCTGCTTGTCCCACCACTTCCAGGCGGCGAAGGCGCCGCCCGCCACGGTGCCCAGGAGCAGGACCACCTTCGCGGCACGGCCGGCCTTCGCCCGCCGCCGCTGCTTGCGGACCAGCTTCTGGATCTGCCGCGCCGGAACCTGGCCGCGCAGCGCGACCAGTGCTGCCGCGCCACGGGCCGCGGCCTCTTCCGTCACGGGACCGGCGGCGGCCACCGCCTGCTCGATCCTCGGACGGGAGTAGTCCGCCGCCTGCCGGGCGACCTTGCGGGTGCGGTCGGCGGCCTGGTGAGCGGCCAGGTCGACCTTCGGCGGCACATGCGTCCGGGCCTGCTCCAGATACGGCTGCACATGGGCGCCGTACTGGACGCGGGCCTGGCCTGCGGCCTGCGTCACCATGGGCGCGAGCCGTACGCGGGCCTCCTGCGCGTAGTGCGCGGCCCTGACCTTGGCCGTGTCGGCGTAGGGCGCCACCACTTCCGCGGCGTGCAGCACGCTGTCCTTCGCCGAACCGGTCGCGGCGCGCACGCTGTCGATGCGGGTCACGGGTTCCTCCTCCTCGGTGGCGTACGGTATTTCGACTTTCCACCCTTTTACGGATCATGCCTGCCGGGTCACCGCGCGGCATGCGCGGACGGGCATCCGGGTGCCGATGAACTTGTTCGATGGTGATATCGACTGTGATAAAGGATGAATCCGGGCAACGGGAGCTTGTCGTCGACAATGCCACGGATCGCCGCCATGTGCCCCCGGCGCGGGACCACTCACCGGGTTCCGTGCAAGCGGAACGGCCCGGTTCCCCACCTGTGTACGGACGCCGGGCGACTGCGCGCCCCGTCCGTGCGAGGATCAGGGAGTCACGGAAAGACAACGGAAGGCACATCGTGGCTGAGCAGCTCAACGCCACCCTGAAGACCAACCACGGCGACATCCAGGTCCGGCTCTTCCCGAACCAGGCGCCGATCACGGTCAAGAACTTCGTCGAGCTCGCCAAGGGCGAGCGGGAGTGGACTCACCCGCAGACCGGTGCGAAGACCACGGACAAGCTCTATGACGGTACGGTCTTCCACCGGGTGATCAGCGGCTTCATGATCCAGGGCGGAGACCCGCTGGGCAACGGCACCGGTGGTCCCGGCTACCAGTTCGAGGACGAGTTCCACCCGGACCTGCGCTTCGACAAGCCCTACCTGCTGGCGATGGCCAACGCCGGCCCGGGCACCAACGGCTCGCAGTTCTTCATCACCGTCGCCCCGACGGCCTGGCTGAACCGCAAGCACACCATCTTCGGCGAGGTCGCCGACGCCGCCAGCCAGAAGGTCGTCGACGCCATCGCGTCCGCGCAGACCAACCCGCGCACCGACCGTCCGGTGAAGGACGTCGTGATCGAGTCGGTCGTGATCGGCGAGATCAGCAAGGGCTGACACCTCGTCCCCGGAGTGCGAAAGCCCTCGAAGGGAACCAATCGCCCCGCTCATCCGTAAGGATGGGCGGGGCGGGGCTTTTCCACACGACCTAGGGGATCCCATGGACGACCAGGCAGCCGGCAGTCCGCAGGACGCCCAGCGCGTCCCCGTCTGCTATCGCCACCCGGACCGCGAGACCGGCATCCGCTGCACCCGGTGCGAGCGGCCGATCTGCCCCGAGTGCATGGTCGACGCCTCGGTCGGGTTCCAGTGCCCGGAGTGTGTCCGCAGCGGTTCCGGCACGGGGCACGCGCCGACGGCCTCCATGCCCCGCACGCTCGCCGGTGGAGCCGTCGCCGCCGATCCCCGGCTGATCACCAAGATCCTGGTCGGGTTCTGCCTCGCCGTCTTCCTGGTCCAGCTGTCGCTCGGCGACCGCTTCACCGACCACTTCCAGCTGATCGGCCGTGCGTACATCCCCCTCCTCGGATCGGTCGAAGGCGTCACGGAGGGGCAGTGGTACCGATTGCTGACAGCGATGTTCCTGCACGGCAGCTACATCCACATCATCTTCAACATGCTCAGCCTGTGGTGGATCGGCGGACCTCTGGAAGAGGCGCTCGGTCGAGCCCGTTACCTCGCCCTCTACCTGGTCTCCGGGCTCGCGGGTAGCGCGCTTACGTACGTGATCGTCGCCCCGAACCAGGGCTCACTCGGTGCGTCCGGAGCGATCTTCGGGCTGTTCGGTGCCACCGCCGTACTGATGCGCCGGCTCAACTACGACATGCGGCCGATCATCGCCCTGTTGGTGATCAACGTGATCATCACGTTCGGCTGGGGCAACATCGCCTGGCAGGCCCATGTCGGAGGGCTCGTCGCCGGTGTCGTGATCGGGTACGCCATGGTGCACGCCCCGCGCGAGCGGCGGGCGTTGGTGCAGTACGGCACATGTGCGCTGGTCCTGGCCGTGGTCGTCCTGATGACCCTGTTGAGGACGGCGCAGCTTACCTGAGCCCCGAGTTTGTCCACAGTAGGTGTCGGATCTTGTGCACAGGGTGCGGGGAAGGCTGTGCGCTGGGTGATCGACCAGCGTTTCCGCAGCTCAGGCTGTGTGCGAACAGATTTTCGGTTACTGGTATTTCTGTCACACCGGCGTCAACGGCCTGAAAGTTATCCACAGATCGGGTCTCCTATCCACATGTGGACAAGGCCTGTGGATAACCCAGAGGACAACCCTGCCCAGAGCTGATGGACAGCCCTGGGCAGAGGAGCGCTCACCGTACGGCGGGCGTTACTTCCACTGGGTGGAGACGCCGAACCCGGCGGCGATGAACCCGAAGCCCACCACGATGTTCCAGTTGCCCAGGGCGTCGATGGGCAGCGAACCGTCGGTGACGTAGAAGACGACGATCCAGGCCAGGCCGATGAGGAACATGGCCAGCATCACCGGCGCGACCCAGGCACGGTTGGTCAGCTTGAGCGCGGTCGTCTGCTTCGCCGGCGGTGGCGTGTAGTCGGCCTTCTTGCGGATACGTGACTTCGGCACGAGGGTCTCTCCTGTCGATGCGCTGCGTGGCCGCGCAGGGAACTGGGTCGGGCTCGGGGCAGCGTACAAGGGGACTCCGAGCACTCCCCCGGGCGTCCGTTAGCGTAGTGCTTCCACGGCGCCGAAGGAGATAAGGGTACGTTGAGCAATTCTGCCGACTTCCCCGGGAAGGAATCCAGTCCTGCCCGCCGACGCCGTCTCCGGCCCGTGCGGATCCTCACCGCGGGTGTCTTCGCTCTGGCGGGACTCATCTTCTTCACCAGCTTCGACACGGCCAAGGGCACCAACATCCGCACGGACGCCTCGCTGCTGAAGCTCTCCGACCTGATCCACGAGCGCAGCCGCAAGAACGGCGAGCTGGAGGAGTCCAACGGAGTGTTGCGCGACGACGTGGAGGCCCTCGCCGAGCGCGACGACGGCAGCACCAAGGCGGAGGACGACAAGCTCGCCGCCCTGGAGAAGCGTGCCGGCACGCAGAAGCTCAAGGGCGAGGCGATCACGGTCACCCTCGACGACGCGCCGCCGGACGCCACCGCGAAGCTCCCCGGCTACCCCGAGCCGCAGCCCGACTATCTGGTCATCCACCAGCAGGACCTCCAGGCCGTGGTGAACGCGATGTGGCAGGGCGGCGCCGAGGGCATCAAGGTCATGGACCAGCGGCTGATCTCCACCAGCGCCGTGCGCTGTGTGGGCAACACCCTGATCCTCCAGGGCCGCGTCTACTCACCGCCGTACAAGATCACGGCGGTCGGTGATCCCGGGAAGCTGAAGAAGGCGCTCAGCGCCTCGCCGGCGATCCAGAACTACATGGTGTACGTCAACGTCTACGGGCTCGGCTGGCAGGTCGAGGACAACGGGACGGTGACACTGCCCGGCTACGCGGGCACGGTGGACCTGCACTACGCGAAGCCCGTGGAGTAGCGGCCCGTCCCGGTTTCACGTGAAACAGCCCGGACATCGAGAAGAGCGGCCCTGAACCACGTATGCGTGGGTGCACGTGGCCGGGCCGGCCCTGACCTCACACAGCCTGTGGAGGCCGGGAAACCGGAGGGGTCGCGCCGTTAGTCTGTTGGCGTACGGCGTGGGTCTGGTGCCGTGGTACGACGGAAGGGACGGCATGTACAGCTGGATCTGGCGGCATCTGCCGGGCAACGGATGGGTGCGGGCACTCATCTCACTGGTGCTGATCGTCGCCGTGGTCTACGTCCTCTTCCAGTACGTCTTCCCGTGGGCCGAGCCGCTGCTGCCCTTCAACGATGTGACGGTGGACAACCAGTGAGCGCGCGCATTCTCGTCGTCGACAACTACGACAGCTTCGTCTTCAACCTGGTCCAGTACCTCTACCAACTGGGCGCCGAGTGCGAGGTCCTGCGCAACGACGAGGTGTCGACGGCGCATGCCCAGGACGGTTTCGACGGGGTGCTGCTGTCGCCGGGCCCCGGCACTCCCGAGGAGGCCGGCGTCTGCGTGGACATGGTCCGGCACTGCGCGTCCACCGGGGTGCCGGTCTTCGGCGTCTGCCTCGGCATGCAGTCGATGCAGGTGGCGTACGGCGGTGTCGTGGGCCGTGCGCCCGAGCTGCTGCACGGCAAGACGTCGCCGGTGGAGCACGGGGGCAAGGGCGTCTTCACGGGCCTGCCCTCCCCGTTCACGGCGACCCGCTACCACTCGCTGGCCGCCGACCCGGCCACGGTACCGGCGGAGCTGGAGGTCACGGCCAGGACGCCGGACGGCATGGTGATGGGGCTGAGGCACCGTGAACTCCTGGTCGAGGGTGTGCAGTTCCATCCCGAGTCGGTGCTGACCGAACACGGCCACCGGATGCTGGCCAACTGGCTGGTGGAGTGCGGCGACGAGGGCGCGGTGGCGAGGTCGGCGGGGCTCGCCCCGGTGGTGGGCAGGGCCACGGCGTGACCGCGCTGCGCCCCGAGCGCGAGTCCGGCGCCGACGCCTACGGCGGCGCCGGCGAACAGGACACCTCGTACGGCGGACAGCCGTACGGGGCGCCGGGCGCGTACGGGGACGGCTGGTACGGCGACACGGCGTCCGGCTCCTGTGGCGGCGCTGCCGAGAGCACCGCGTATCTGCCGCCGGTCGACGAGGAGACGGTGGCGCTGCGGATCCCCGAGCCGCCGGAGCGGACGGCTCGGACGGCGCGTGAGGAGTCAGCGTCGGCTCCTTTAGCGGCGCCGGGCGGGCGTGCGGCCCGCAGGAAGGCCGCCAGGAAGCGCCACGGGCGCCGTGGAGGCTCTCACAAGGCCGTGGAGGGCCCTGGTGCGGACGCGGGCCGGGAAGGGGCGTCAGAGGCGCCTGAGGGGGTGCCACGGGCGCCGCTGTCGCGGGTGGAGGCGCGTCGGCAGGCGCGGGCGCGCAAGGCGAGTCCGGCGGTCGTCGCGAGCCGGGCCATCGGCGAGGTGTTCATCACCTGCGGTGTGCTCATGCTGCTGTTCGTCACCTACCAGTTGTGGTGGACGAACGTGCGGGCGCACGCGCAGGCCGGCAAGGAGGTCAGCGACCTCCAGGACGACTGGGCCAGCGGCGAGCGCAAGCCGGGGGCGTTCGAGCCGGGGCAGGGCTTCGCGCTGCTGCACATCCCCAAACTGGACGTCGTGGTGCCGATCGCCGAGGGCATCAGCAGCAAGAAGGTGCTCGACCGCGGCATGGTGGGGCACTACGCGGAGGGCGCGCTGAAGACGGCGATGCCGGACGCGAAGACCGGCAACTTCGGGCTCGCGGGCCACCGCAACACGCACGGGGAACCGTTCCGGTACATCAACCGGCTGGAGCCGGGCGACCCGATCGTGGTGGAGACGCAGGACGAGTACTTCGTCTACAAGATGGCGTCGATCCTGCCGGTGACGTCGCCGAGCAATGTGAGCGTCCTCGACCCGGTGCCGAAGGGCTCGGGCTTCACCGGGCCCGGCCGCTACATCACGCTGACCACGTGCACACCGGAGTTCACCAGCAAGTACCGCTTGATCGTCTGGGGCAAGATGGTCGAGGAACGGCCGCGCAGCAAGGGCAAGCCGGATGCGCTCGTCAGTTAAGGGCAGAGGAAACGTGGCAGCGACCGCCGACGACACCGAAGAACACGCCGACGCGCCCGCGTCCTCGCCGCCACCGGGCCGCCGCAGGCTGGGGCCGGTGGCGATGGTGGTCAGCTTCTTCGGGGAACTCCTCATCACCGTGGGCCTGGTGCTCGGCCTGTTCGTCGTCTACTCGCTGTGGTGGACGAACGTCGTCGCCGACCGCGCGGCGGACAAGCAGGCGGACAAGGTCCGCGACTCCTGGTCCCAGGAGTCCGACGACGGCGGTGGCAGCGGTGAGCCCGCCTCCTACGACAGCAAGAACGGCATCGGCTTCCTGCACGTGCCCGCGATGAGCGGTGACGAGATCCTCGTCGAGAAGGGCACGTCGATGAAGGTCCTCAACGACGGCGTCGCCGGCTACTACACCGACCCCGTGAAGGCGACCCTGCCGACCTCAGGCAAGGAGGGCAACTTCTCCCTCGCCGCCCACCGGGACGGGCACGGCGCGAAGTTCCACGGCATCCACAAGATCCAGAAGGGTGACCCGATCGTCTTCGAGACGAAGGACACCTGGTACGTCTACAAGACCTACGCGATCCTCCCCGAGACCTCGAAGTACAACGTCGACGTCCTCGGGAAGATCCCGAAGGAGTCCGGCAGGAAGAAGGCCGGCCACTACATCACGCTGACCACCTGCACGCCGGTGTACACCAGCAAGTACCGGTACATCGTGTGGGGGGAACTGGTCCGCACGGAGAAGGTGGACGAGGAACGGACACCGCCGGAGGAACTGCGCTGAATCCCCCTGCCGAGGGGGACGGTTGTCTACCATGGCGAAGGCCCGAAGCCGCAACCTGCTTTTGCGGCTTCGGGCCTTCTGCCCATGGTCCTAGCGCAGTGCTTTCAGCCGCGCTCCGGCGCTCCACGCCTCCAGTTCCGCACGGTCCACGGTGAGGACTCCGCTCAGGTCGGCGATCGCCTGTGCTTCGTGGCTGAAGTAGGACGTGGTGACGAACAGGGCGACGTCGACGCGTTCGACGGCTCGCGCGGCTCCGGCGAACCTCTGCATGTCCGAGCTCGGCACGTGGCGGTGGCCCGCCCGGTTCTTGCACTGGACGGCGACGGTACGGCCGTCGGCCGTGCGTGCGGTGATGTCGATGCCCCGGTCGATGTAGGTCTGTCGTACGACGACCTCGTTGCAGCCGTCCCGGCGCAGCAGGTCGGCCACATGACGTTCGAACGCCTGCCAGGTCATGGCCGCGATGGAGTCCCTGACCCGGTCTGTCGGAATCTCTTCCTCCAGGCCGCTGATCCGGCGGTGGTGCCGGCACAGCGTGCGTTCGACGTTCTCGATGTCCTCGCGGAGCTCGATGAGTTCGCGGCGGTGTTCACCGGAGGTGGCGATCAGGGCGTTGAACATCGGCACGACCGTCGTGCCGAGAATGCGGGTGATCCGCTGGTCGATGCGGTCGTCGAGCAGGGCGGGGTCGGGCTGCGGAGGGTTTTCCACAGGCTGTGTGCGGGCCAGGTACTCCATGTCGAGCAGGTAGGTGCGTACCTGACGGGCGACGTGGCTGTCGCGGAGGAGCATGGCGACGTTGAGGATGGCTCGCCGGGAGTAGATGGTGAGGCTCCGACGGGCCTGTGGATAACTTCCCAGCGAGCGTGACATGTTGTCACTCTCGAATTGCCGCAGGTCAGAGCCTCGGAGTACCGCCATTCCATTGACTTCGAGCTCTTCACGGTGGCGCTTGGTCAGTTGTCGGACGGCTTCGATCGTGACCTCGAAGTACGCCGCCGCCATCGCCGTCGTCACATGCATCCCGTCCGGCAGTAGCGACAGGGCCTTCACCCTGTCGAGGACGTCCGTCCGGTCCAGCACGCTGCTGCGCAGAGTCTTCGACTCCAGGAGTGCGGATTCGTTGATCACTTTCTGCCCCTTTCGGTTCGGTGCTCGGGGCAGAACTCAGATGCCCCACCCCACCCGATCAACGAGGGGTGACGGGCGAAGGCACGAGCGAAGCGAGGACGCGTGTGCGGGGCGGGCTCATGACGGAAGCCCCGGCCCTCTCCGGAGAGGGCCGGGGCTCCTGTCGTACGGGGTGCTACGCGTCAGTCGTCGTCGCGGCCGCCGGTGAGGCCGCCGAAGATGCCGCCGCCGTTGTTGCCTCCATTGTTGCCCTGCTGGCCGCCGAGGGCGACCAAGGTGACCTTGTCGCCCTTCTTGACCTGCTGGCCTTCCTGCGGGGTGCTCTGGAGCACTATGGCGTTGTCGTCGCCACCGCCCTGGATCTTCTCGAGCTGCAGGCCCGCCCCGGCGAGAACCTGCTTGGCCTGGGCGACCGTCATCTGGGTGACCTTCGGCATGGCGAAGGTCTGGTTCTCCTTGGCCTTGCCGATCTGGATGGTCACCGGCGAGTTCTTGGCGAGCTGGGTGCCCTGCACGGGATCGGTTCCGATGACCCTGTCGACCAGGGCCGGGTTGTCCGTCTCCACCTGGACGCAGTTGCCGACGAGCTCGTTGGCGGTCATCTGCGTCTTGGCCTCGTCACAGGTCCTGTTGGTGACGTCGGGCACGGTGGCCTTGTCCGCCTCCTTGGCGACGGTGAGGGTGATCGTGCTGCCCTTCTCCTGCTCCGTGTCGCCCTCGGGGTCCTGTCCGATGACCACACCCGGGGTCTGGTCGGAGACCTCCGTCTCCTGCTCGACCGTGAAGCCCTTCTCCTCGAGCTGGGACTTCGCCTTCTCGTAGGTGAGGCCCTGCACGTCGGGCACCGCGACCTTCGGTGCCCCGGTGGACACCGTCAGGGTGACGGTGGAGTCCTTGTCGACCTTGACGCCCGCGTCGGGGTCCTGGTCGCAGATCTTGCCCTTGCTCTGCTCCTCGCAGGGTGCTTCTTCGAAGGTCAGTTGCAAGTCGCCGTTGACGGCGAGTTTTTCGGCGTCCGCTTTGGTCTCGCCGACGAAGTTCGGGGTCGCGACCTTGTCGTTGCCCACGCCACCGCTGCCGCTGATGGCCCAGCGGCCGATCAGGATCGCGCCGATGAGGACCAGGACACCCGCCACGACCAGCAATATCGTCGAGGTGTTGTTCTTCTTCGGCTGGCGTCGGCGGCTCTGGCGGTCGTCGTAGCCGTAGCCGCCGTCGTCCGGGTTCATGGGCGGCAGCATCGAGGTCGCCGCCGCGGCACCGGCATCCTGGCGCAGGGCCGTCGTCGGCTGGTCGTCGGGGTAGCCGCCGTAGCCGACCGCGCCCAGGGCGGCGGTCGCCGCGACGGGCTGGCCGTCGAGGCAGGCCTCGATGTCGGCGCGCATCTCGTCGGCCGACTGGTACCGGTAGTCGGGGTCCTTGACCAGCGCCTTCAGCACGATCGCGTCCATCTCGGGCGTGATCTCGGGGTCGAAGACGCTCGGCGGCTGCGGTTCCTCCCGTACGTGCTGGTAGGCGACCGCGACCGGGGAGTCGCCCACGAAGGGCGGCCGGACGGTCAGCAGCTCGTACAGCAGGCAGCCGGTGGAGTACAGGTCGGAACGCGCGTCGACCTGCTCGCCCTTGGCCTGCTCCGGCGAGAGGTACTGCGCGGTGCCGATGACGGCCGCGGTCTGGGTCATCGTCATGCCGGAGTCGCCCATCGCGCGGGCGATGCCGAAGTCCATGACCTTGACCTGGCCGTTGCGCGTCAGCATGACGTTGGCCGGCTTGATGTCGCGGTGGACGATGCCGGCCCGGTGGGAGTACTCCAGGGCCTGGAGGATGCCGATGGTCATCTCCAGCGTGCGCTCCGGCAGCAGCTTGCGGCCGCTGTGCAGGAGCTCACGGAGCGTGGAGCCGTCGACGTACTCCATGACGATGTACGGGATGGAGACCCCGTCGATGTAGTCCTCGCCCGTGTCGTAGACCGCGACGATCGCGGGATGGTTGAGCGAGGCGGCCGACTGGGCCTCCCGGCGGAACCGGGCCTGGAAGGACGGGTCGCGTGCGAGATCCGCGCGCAGCGTCTTCACCGCCACCTGGCGCCCGAGCCTGGTGTCATGCGCGTGGTAAACCTCCGCCATGCCACCACGGCCGAGCACCGGGCCCAGCTCGTACCGGCCGCCTAGGCGACGCGGCTCTTCCATAGCTACCTACCAGCCCTCTCCGTCGGTCCCGGGAGGCACACTTGTGCCGCCGGAGGCTGCCGTCCGGGCCTACCGTACCCGGCTCGCTTTGTGTGACCTGGCCAAGTACGTCAGCTGATACAGGACCGGTACCGCAACGTGCACCGATGTGAAGCGGACGTGACCGGGGTCACTGCTTGCCCTTGAGGACCGCCTTCATGACGGCCTTGGCGATCGGTGCGGCCAGGCCGCCGCCGCTGATGTCGGCACCGGTCGCGGCACTGTCCTCGACGATGACGGCGACGGCGACCGGGGAACCCTCGTCGGTCTTGGCGTACGAGATGAACCAGGCGTAGGGCTTGCCGCTGTTGTTGACGCCGCGCTCGGCGGTACCGGTCTTGCCGCCGACGGTGACGCCGTCGATCCGGGCGTTGCCTCCGGTGCCGTCCTCGACGACGGTCTCCATCATCTCCTGGATCTTCTGGGCGTTCTCCGAGGAGAGGGGCTGGGACAGCTCCTGCGGTTCGGTCGTCTCGATGGTGTCCAGGTTCGCGGCCTTGAGCTGGTCGACCATGTACGGCTTCATCAGCTTGCCGTCGTTGGCGATGGCCGCGGTGACCATGGCCATCTGGAGCGGGGTGGCGCGGTTGGAGGCCTGGCCGATGCCGGCCATGGCGTTCTGCGACCTGTTGTCCTCGGGGAAGACGCTCTCGGCGGCGCGTACGGGGGTGTCCAGCTCCGGGTTGTTGAAGCCGAACTTCTCCGCGTACTCGATCATCTTCTCGTTGCCGACTTCGTGGCTGAGCTTGCCGAAGACGCTGTTGCAGGAGACCTTGAGGGCCTCTCGCAGACTGGCGTTCTCACACTGGATGTTCCCGTGGTTGCGCAGGGGCGTGGTGGTGTCCGGCATGATCCACGGTTCCGGCGTGTCGGTCTTGGCGTCGATGTCGGTGACCAGGCCCTCCTCCAGCGCCGCCGCGGCGGTGACCACCTTGAAGGTGGAGCCCGGCGAGTAGGTCTCGCGCAGTGCCCGGTTCAGCATCGGGTCGTCGGGGTTGTTCGCCTTCTGGACTTTCTGCCAGGCCTTGGCGTCCTTGTCGGAGGTCCCGGCGAACTTCGACGGGTCGTACGACGGCGTGGAGGCCAGTGCCAGGATCTTGCCGGTCTCCGGGTCGATCGCGGCGACGGCGCCCTTCTTGTCGCCGAGGCCCTCGTACGCGGCCTTCTGCGCGGCGGCGTCGAGGGTGGTGACGACACTGCCGCCCTCCTTCGGCTTGCCCGTGATCATGTCGAGGGTGTTGCGGAAGAAGAGCCGGTCGTCGTTGCCGGTGAGGATGCCGTCCTCCAGCTTCTCCAGCTGGTTGGCCCCGAAGGCCTGCGAGGAGTAGCCGGTGACCGGCGCCCACATGGCACCGTCGGTCCAGGTGCGCTTGAACTTGTAGTCGCCGCTCTTGGACTCGACGGACCCGGTGATGGCCTTGCCGTCGACGATGATGTTGCCGCGCGGGGTGGCGTAGCGCTCGATGTTGACGCGGCGGTTCTCGTCGTCGGAGGCCAGCTTGTCGGCCTGGGCGTACTGCAGCCAGTTGCCCCGGACGAGCAGGGCGAGGATGAGCAGGCCGCAGAAGATCGCGACCCGGCGCAGGGGCTTGTTCACGGGCGGACCACCTGGGTCATCTCGGCGTCGGGGTTGGTGGCGGGGGCGGGCGCCGGACGGCGGGCGGTGTCGCTGATCCTGAGCAGGATGCCGATCAGTGCCCAGTTGGCGATGACGGAGGAACCTCCGTAGGCCAGGAAGGGCATCGTCATACCGGTCAGCGGGATCAGGCCCATGACGCCGCCGGCCACGACGAAGACCTGGAGCGCGAAGGCGCCGGACAGGCCGATGGCGAGCAGCTTGCCGAACGGGTCGCGGGCGGCGAGGGAGGTGCGCACGCCGCGCTCCACGATCAGCGCGTAGAGCAGGAGCAGTGCCATGACGCCGGCCAGGCCGATCTCCTCGCCGAAGGTGGCGAGGATGAAGTCGGAGTTGGCGGCGAAGCCGATGAGGTCGGAGTGGCCCTGACCCCAGCCGCTGCCGAGGGTGCCACCGGAGCCGAAGGCCCACAGGGCCTGCATGGCCTGCTCGGAGTGGACGATGCCGTCGCTGACCCCGGCGCGGCTGAGCTCGAACTCGCGCATCGGGTCGAGCCAGGCCTGCACACGCGTCTGGATGTGCGGCTCGAAGCTCGCCACGCCGACGGCGCCGACCGCGGACATCAACAGGCCGAAGACGATCCAGCTGGTCCGCTCGGTGGCGACGTACAGCATGATCACGAACATGCCGAAGAACAGCAGCGAGGTGCCGAGGTCGGTCTCGAAGACCAGGATCAGGATGGAGATGATCCAGACGACGATGATCGGGCCGAGGTCACGGCCGCGGGGCAGGTAGAGCCCCATGAAGCGGCGGCTGGCGAGGGCCAGGGCGTCGCGTTTGACCATGAGATAGCCCGCGAAGAAGACTGCGAGGACGATCTTGGCGAACTCGCCCGGCTGGAGGGTGCCGAGACCGGGGATCTTGATCCAGATCCTGGCGCCGAAGACGTTGTGGCCGAGGCCCGGGACCAGCGGCAGGAGCAGCAGGACCAGCGCGCCGACCATGGAGATGTAGGTGTAGCGCTGCAGGACGCGGTGGTCCTTGAGGAAGAACAGTACGGCCATGAACAGGGCGACGCCGAGCGCGGAGTACATCAGCTGGCGCGGCGCCGCTTCGACGAACGTGCTGCTCGCCTGCAGTCGCTTCGACTGGTCCAGGCGCCAGATGGCGACCAGGCCGATGCCGTTGAGCAGGGTGGCCAGCGGCAGCAGCAGCGGGTCCGCGTACGGGGCGAACTTCCGTACGGCGAGATGGCCGACGCCCGCCATCAGGCCGAGACCGAGGCCGTAACTCAGCAGTCCGGTGGGCATCTCGCCGTCGAGGGCGAGTCCCACGTTGGCGTAGGCGAAGACCGGGATGACGACGGCGAACACCAGGAGCGCCAGCTCGGTGTTGCGGCGGCTGGGCGCTCCGATCGCGCCGATCGTGGACGTGTGCTGCGTCGACGGGTTGGTAGTACTGCTCATCGTGTGACAGGGCCTCTCACGGCTTGCCTACTGCTTACCGCACAGGGAGACGACCTTCTGCTCCTCCTCCGAGAGGCTGGGGCCGGGGCTGGAAGTGGGTGCGGTCGTGGACGGGGGCGTGGACTGCTCCGGGGCCTTCGTCGAACCCGAGGGGTTCGGCGTCGGCGAAGCCTTGGACGTGAAGGAGGCGGGTGTGGTTCCCGTGGTGCCTCCGGCCTCGCCCTCGCCGGTCTTCGCGTTCTTCTCGCTCTCGGCGGAACGCCGCTCGGCCTGCTTCTTGCACGCGGAGGCCTGTACCGACAGTTCCTCGATCTTCGCGCGGGCGCCGTAGAGGTCGCCTTCGGCGATGGTCGCCTCGACCAGCTTCCGCTGGTAGGGCGGTAGGTACTTGAGTTCGATCTCGGGGTGGTCCTTCTCGATCTCCGAGAGGGAGACCCAGGCCAGGTCCTGGCTGATGCCCTGGTACAGGGCGACGTGTTCGCCGTTGGTGCCGACGTAGTACTGCGTCTGGGTCCAGCGCCAGCCGCCGTACAGGCCGCCGCCGAGGACGGCGAGCGCGAGCAGGCTGTAGACGGACCGCTTGAGCCACCGGCGGTTCTTGCCGGGCTTGACGAAGTCGTCGTCGCCGTAGGCGAAGCCGTCGGTGGGGATGAAGCCGGTGATGTCGCCGCTGCCGGGCGGGCCGAACTCGCCCCCGCCGCCGCTCTCTCCGCGCCGCCTGCCGAGACCGGAGGCGCGGCCGGCGGGGGTCTGCATGATGCCGTTGTCGGAGAGCTGGTTCTGGTTCTCGGCGACGGCGCCGACCACGACCGGGGTGTCGGAGAGCTGCCCGGCGAGGGTGTCGCCGGTGTCGAGGTCCAGGACGTCGGCGACGATCACGGTGATGTTGTCGGGGCCGCCGCCGCGCAGGGCCAGCTCGATCAGGTTCTGGACGGTCTCCTCGGGGCCCTGGTAGCTGGCCAGGGCGTCCTCGAGGGTCTGGTGGGAGACCACGCCGGACAGGCCGTCGGAGCAGATCAGGTACCGGTCGCCGGCCCTGACCTCGCGGATGGAGAGGTCGGGTTCGACGTGCTCGCCGCTGCCGAGGGCCCGCATCAGCAGGGAGCGCTGCGGGTGGGTGGTGGCCTCTTCCTCGGTGATCCGGCCCTCGTCGACCAGACGCTGCACCCAGGTGTGGTCCTGGGTGATCTGGGTGAGGACGCCGTCGCGCAGGAGGTAGGCGCGGGAGTCGCCGACGTGCACCATGCCGAGGCGCTGACCGGTCCACAGCAGGGCGGTCAGGGTGGTGCCCATGCCCTCGAGCTGGGGGTCCTCCTCGACCATCATGCGCAGCTGGTCGTTGGCCCGCTGGACGGCGGTGCCGAGCGAGGTGAGCAGGTCGGAACCGGGGACGTCGTCGTCGAGGGCGACGATGGTGGAGATCGCCTCGGAGGAGGCGACCTCGCCGGCGGCGGCGCCGCCCATGCCGTCGGCGATGGCGAGCAGGCGCGGACCGGCGTAACCGGAGTCCTCGTTGCCCTCCCGGATCATGCCCTTGTGCGATCCGGCGGCGAAGCGCAGAGACAGGCTCATGCGCACCTCGCCAGTCGGCTCCGGGTACAGCCGGTCGTGTCGAGCCACACTGCCCACCCTCCGGTCGGGAGCGCGCCGGGACCCTGGTCGGGGACCCCCACTGCGTGCTCGCTCCGCTCGCGCTCATTCATTGGTGTAGCACTACTTCCGCAGCTCGATGACGGTCTTGCCGATGCGGATCGGTGCGCCCAGCGAAATCGGTGTGGGGGTCGTCAGCCGGGTCCGGTCCAGGTAGGTGCCGTTGGTGGAGCCCAGGTCCTCGACGATCCACTGACCGTCGCGGTCCGGGTAGATCCTGGCATGGCGGCTGGAGGCGTAGTCGTCGTCCAGCACGATCGTGCTGTCGTGCGCCCGGCCCAGGGTGATGGTCTGGCCCTGGAGGGCGACGGTGGTGCCGGTGAGGGTGCCTTCGGTCACGACCAGCTTGGTGGGGGTGTTCCGGCCGCGGCGGCCACCGCCGCCGGACTGCTGGCGCTGCTGCGGAGGTGCCTGGCGGGCGGCCTGCTGCGGCCGGCCGGCGTCCCGCCGTGATCCGCGCTGGGTGACGCGAGTGCCGAACAGGTCACTCCGGATGACCTGCACGGCCACGATCACGAACAGCCACAGTACGGCCAGGAACCCCAGCCGCATGACCGTGAGGGTCAGCTCTGACATTGCCCCCGCTTCACCCTTCGGCTTGCCTATAGATAACGGTGGTGCTGCCCACGACGATCCGCGAGCCGTCGCGGAGCGTAGCGCGGGTGGTGTGCTGCCCGTCCACCACGATGCCGTTGGTGGATCCGAGATCCTGGATCGTCGAGGGCGTTCCGGTCCGGATCTCGCAGTGCCGGCGGGAGACGCCGGGGTCGTCGATCCGTACGTCGGCTTCGGTGCTGCGGCCCATCACCAGGGTGGCGCGGGAGATCTGGTGGCGGGTGCCGTTGATCTCGACCCAGTAGCGGGTGCGTCCGCCGGGGGCGGCGGGGGGCCGCTGGCCGCCCGCGGGCTGCGGGTAGCCGTAACCGCCACCGCCGGGCCTGCCGCCGGGCGGCGGTGCGGCCGGCATGGGCGGGGCGCCCGCGGGGCCTGCCGACGGGTGGCCGTAGCCGCCGGGGCGGCCGGCCGGCGGTGCGCCGCCGGGAGCGCCGGGGGCCTGGCCGGCGGAGGAGGAGGCGAGCGTGCGGCTGCGGACCCGGTACAGGCCGGTGTCGAGGTCGTCAGCCTTCTCCAGGTGCACCTTGATGGGGCCCATGAAGGTGTAGCGCTGCTGCTTGGCGTAGTCGCGCACCATGCCGGCGAGCTCGTCGCCGAGCTGGCCGGAGTACGGGCTGAGCCGCTCGAAGTCCGGGGTGCTCAGTTCGACGATGAAGTCGTTGGGTACGACGGTGCGGTCGCGGTTCCAGATAGTGGCGTTGTTGTCGCACTCCCGCTGGAGCGCTCCCGCGATCTCCACGGGCTGCACCTCGGACTTGAACACCTTGGCGAAGGTGCCGTTGACCAGACCTTCGAGACGCTGCTCGAACTTCTTCAGGACTCCCATGGGGCACCTCCTCCGTAGCTGCCGTCCTGTGTACTGCCCGGCGCACCGTTTCGTGCACCGCCTACCTGGTACTGCTTACTGATCGTATCCACGCGCCGGTCGATCGGCTGGTTCCCCCTGTCGGCCCGGTCGACGGGTGTCGACGCCTGACGAAGTTCCCTCCGGAGCCCCTCTTCGAACTCCTTCGGCGAACTCCTTCGGCCGTGCTCGTGGGCGTCGTTCTGCCATGGATCGTAGAGGGGGCCGAAGACCAGTGTCCCGCACCCGGCTGTGGACTCCACCCGGCTCCTGGACAGACGGGGAGTACCGGTACGAGGTTGATACGTGAATCAGTCGGCGTCGCGACATCAGGGGCTCGGGGGAGGCCGGCCGGGGCGATACGGGCTCGTCGGGGCCGGTGGGGCGGCGGGGGCGGTGGGAGCGGTCGCGGGGAAAGGGATGTGAATCCATCCCGGCCAGCGTGCTAATGTTCTGGGTGTCGGAAGGCGCAAGGCCCCAAGGGGCAGGGCCCGGAAGACACACCCAATGCGCGGGTGGCGGAATAGGCAGACGCGCTGGATTCAGGTTCCAGTGCCCGCAAGGGCGTGGGGGTTCAACTCCCCCCTCGCGCACACCGTCGAAACGGGCGGCATCCATCGGATGCCGCCCGTTTCGCGTGCTCGGGGCGGGTGTGGCGGCGGGATGATGTGTGAGGAACATCTCATGATCCTTTTCGTCGTGGAGCGGTGTGCCGTCCACCTCCGAGACCGCCCTTCCGAGGCCTCCGGGGAGGCCTCGGAAGAGAGCGGGGAGGGCGTCGGCGGGACCTCCGGAGCGGGTCGCGTGGGCTCACTCGCGGATGCCCGCCGACTTCAGCGCAAGCTGCGAGGGATTCACTCGCGGACACCCGCCGACTCCAGCGCGGGCCGGCGCAGGGCGAGGGCGGCGGGGACGACCGCGGAGGCCGTGGCGAGTACGGCGCAGGCGGCCGTGACGGCGGCGAGCGTGGACCAGGGGAGGGTGATCGTGGCGGGGGCCGAGAGCAGGGCCAGTGCTCCCCACATGCCGGCCAGGTTGAGCGCGGCCACGGTCAGGCCCAGGACCGCGCCGACCGCGACCACCGTCAGCGACTCCGCGCCCACCATCCGCAGCACCTGCCACCGCGTGGCCCCGGCCAGCCGCAGGACCGCGAGGTCGCGCACCCGGTCGGAGGTCGCCATGACCATGGTGTTGGCCAGGGAGATGCCCGTGTACAGCAGGGCGATGCCGAGGACCAGCAGGAGGCCGTAACGGATGGTGCGTTCCGTCCCGGGGGCCGTGGCGGAGAGCCACTGCTCCGAGGTGAGGACACGACCGCCGGCGGGCCGCACCGCCCGCTCCAGCCCGGCGGCCACCACGCGCGCGTCGGCGCCGTCCGCGAGGGCGACGTCCACCCGGTCAGCGCGGGCGCCCGGAGCGTTGGCCGGGGTGACGTAGACGCCGTTGTCGCCGGTGCCGGTGGTCATCACCGCGGCGATCCGCAGCGTCCGCTCCGTGCCGTCCCCGAGCCACACCCGCACGCGCTGCCCCACCGTGTGCCGCTCCCACTCCTCGTTGACGACGACCGAGTCGTCGTCGAGGTCGGTGACCCTCCCCGCGGCGAGCGGCAGCCGCGCGGTGGCCGCCAGCGCCCCGGGGTCGACGGCCCGGGCCTCGGACCTGACCAGCGCCACACCTTCCTCCAGGACGTACACCGCGCTCGGCGCGCTCGCCGACACCCGCGCGCCGGGCACCGCGCGCAGCCGGTCCAGCGTCCGCGCGTCGAAGGCCCCGTCGCCCGCGGCCGTGACGACGAACGCCGCGGTGGTCCGCTCCCGCGTCTCGGCGGCCCCGGCCCGGTCCAGGGTTGTGGTGGCGCCGAGCAATGAGCCCGCGAGGGCGACCGTGACCAGTACGGGCGCCGCGACCGCGGCCGTACGGCGCACCCCGGCGGCCGCGTTCTCACGCACCAGCATGCCGATCGCTCCCGGAAGCCAGGTCAGCAGCCTCGTGAGCGGGCGCACGACGAGCGGGGCGAGCAGCGCGGCGGCGGTGATCAGCAGCATGGGCCGGCTGACGTAGGTCTTGCGGTGCAGCAGGTCGCCCGGATCGCCGAGCAGCGCCACGGCGAGCGTCACCCCGGCGGTCAGCAGCAGAGCCGCGCCGCACAGCCACCGCCCCCGTGTCATGGCCCCGCTGTCGGCGGACGCCTCGCGCAGCGCCTGGACGGGGCCCGTGCGCCCCGCCCGCCAGGAGGCCACGACGACACCGCTCAGGGCGACGAGCAGCCCCGTCCAGAACGCCACGTGGTACGGCCAGTCCGCGTCGCCGATCGTGAACCAGCCCGGCGCCAGCTCCACGTCGACCACCCACGCGGCCAGCGAGGGCGCCGCGTACCCGCCGAGCGCGCAGCCGGCGGCCGAGGCGAGCACCCCGACCAGCAGGGCCTCGGCGGCCACCATGCGCCGTATCTGACCCGGCGTGGCCCCCGCGGTGCGCAGCAGCCCGAACTCCCGGCGCCGCCGGTCGACCGCGAAGGCGAAGGTGGACGCCACCACGAACACCGAGACGAAGGCGGAGACCCCGCCCGCCGTGCCGAACAGGGCGTTCATCGCGGTCAGCGCCTCGCTGTCCCGCCCGGGATCCGCGTCGGCGTACCGGAGGCCGTCCCCGGTGAGGACCCGGACGCCCCCGACTCCGCGCACCGCTTCCCGCACGGCCGCCGGGTCGGCGTCCACGACCAGCTGGACGACGGCCGGGGACAACACGGCGGCGCGCGCGTCGGTGTGGAAGACGGCGTGCTCGAAGCCACGGCCGGCCACGGTGCCCACGACCCGCACGGTGCCGTGGTCCGTGCGCACCCGCGCGCCGGGCCGCGTCCAGTCGCCGCTGACGACGACCTCGTCGTCCGCGCGGGGCGCACGGCCCGCCTCGAGGGCGTACGGGGCGAACGCGGCGGTGGACCAGGGGTGGCCGGTCAGCTCGCCGGGAGCGCCCTTGGCGCGGACGGGATAGGAGCGGTCCTCGACGACCGTGCCGAGCCGGCGCAGCTTCGCGACGGTCGCCGCCGGCACCGCGCGCGGGTGCGCCAGTTCCTCGGTCCTCTCGCCGTTCGGCGTCGGTACGCGCAGGGTGTCCGCGCCCTTGACCACGACCGGGGCGGCGGCGAACCGCTCCGGCTCCCGCGCGGGGGCGTCCAGGGAGGAGGCGAGGGCGAGTCCCATGACGGTGAGGAGGGCCACGCCCAGCGCGAGGGCGGTGAAGCTGCCGGCGAAGGTGATCCACCGGGCGCGCAGGGTGCGCAGGGCGAGGCTCAGCACGGCGCGGCCTCCAGCCCGGCCATCCGCGCGGCGACGGTGTCGGCGCCCGCCCCGGTCAGCTCGCCGTGGACGCGGCCGTCGACCAGGAAGACCACACGGTCGGCGCGGGAGGCGGCCACCGGGTCGTGGGTCACCATGACGACCGTCTGCCCCTCGCGGTCCACCATGCCGCGCAGCAGCGTGAGCACCTCGTGCCCGGTGCGGGAGTCCAGCGCGCCGGTCGGTTCGTCGGCGAACAGCACCTCGGGGCGGGTGACCAGGGCGCGGGCCAGCGCGACGCGCTGCTGCTGGCCGCCGGACAGCTCGGCGGGCCGGTGCCGGGCGCGGTCACCGAGACCGACCTGGTGGAGCGCCTCACGGATCCGGGCCCGCGGCACGCGCCGGCCGGCCAGCCGCAGCGGGAGGGCGACGTTCTGCTCGGCGGTCAGCGCAGGCAGCAGGTTGAACGCCTGGAAGACGAAGCCGACGCGCTCGCGGCGCAGCAGGGTCAGCCGTCTCTCACCGAGCCCGGTCAGCTCGGTGCCGCCGAGGGTGACCGAGCCCGAGGTGGGCCGGTCGAGCCCGGCGGCGCACTGCAGCAGCGTCGACTTGCCGGAGCCGGACGGGCCCATCACGGCAGTGAAACTTCCCCGCGGGAAGGCGAGGGAGACCTCGTCCAGCGCGCTCACCGCCCCGCCGCCCGACCCGTACCGCCGGCTCACCCGACGCAAGGTGATCGCGTCGCCGTCCCTCTGGCTCATGTGCCCCACTCCCCTGTCCGGGCCCGGCGGTTCCGGGCTGCTCGCCTGCGACCACGAAACCGTCCGGGAGCCGGTCGGCGCAGTGCGGCAGGGGCGAGAAAAGGGGTAGGGCCAGGCATACCCCGAAGCCTCCGTCCAGGCCCATGGCCGCGTCCGGCGCGGGCTTCTACCGTGATCCGCATGCAGCCTCGAAATCCCTGGCAGGCCATGTCCCGTCCCGGCTACGCGCTGTCGGCGTGGCCGTGGCGCTCGGCCGGATATCTGCTCACCGGCGCGGTGACCGGCGCGGTCGTGCTCGTGGGCATCGTGGTGTCGGTGGCGGCCGGCGGGGCGCTCGCGCTCGTCCTGGTGGGACTGCCACTGCTGCTCGGCACCGCCCTCGCGGGCATACCGGTGGCCCGGTTGGAGCGGTGGCGGCTGCGGCTGGCCGACCGCGATCCGGCACCCGACCCGCACCTGCCGCCCGCCACCCCCGGCCTGCGGGCCTGGCTGACCGCCCGGCTGCGGGAGCGGGCCACCTGGCGGGAGCTCGGGCACGCCCTGCTGTTCGCGGTCCTGCTGTGGCCGGTCGACGCCCTCGCGCTCACGGCCGGCCTGCTCTTCCCGGCGGCCGTGACCGCCACCCCGTTGCTGATGGCCACGGCCGGGGACGGCGAGGAGGCGAAGGTCCTCAAACTGTGGACGGTCACCACCTGGCCGGCGGCGGCCGGCGCCACCCTGCTCGGGATCGTCCTGCTCGCCCTGGGCTCCTACCTGCTGGGCGTCGCGGCGGGCGCCCGCGCGGGGCTGACCCGGCTGCTGATCGCCCCGCGCGAGACCGCCCTGGACGCCAGGGTGACCGAACTGACCCGGTCCCGGGTGCGGCTGGTGGAGGCCTTCGAGGCGGAGCGGCGGCGTATTGAGCGCGATCTGCACGACGGGGCCCAGCAGCGTCTGGTCGCCCTGACGATGACGCTGGGTCTGGCCCGCCTGGAGGCGCCGCCCGGACCGCTGGCCGACCGGCTCGCCAAGGCCCACGACGAGGCGGGCCGGGCGCTGCGTGAGCTGCGGGAGCTCATCCACGGCATCCACCCCCAGGTCCTCGCCGACTACGGGCTCGAGGCCGCGGTCGCCGACGCCGCCGACCGGTCCGCCGTACCCGTGGACGTGGACCTGGACCTCACCGGCCGGCTGCCCACGCCGGTCGAGGCCGCCGCGTACTTCGTGGTGTGCGAGGCGCTCGCCAACGTCGCCCGGCACAGCGGGGCGAGCCGCGCGCGGGTGGACGGCGGACACCGTGACGGGCGGCTGCTGCTGGAGGTCCGCGACGACGGACGGGGCGGCGCACGGGCCGGGGCGGGCAGCGGGCTGACCGGACTCGCCGACCGGGTGTCGGTGCTCGATGGCAGACTCACCCTGTCCAGCCCGGTGGGTGGACCGACCCTGCTGCGTGTGGAGATCCCTTGCGCCCCCTGCTCTCCCTGACGGACGGCCGAGCACTGCGCGTCGTGCTGGCCGAGGACAGCGTGCTGCTGCGGGAGGGCCTGATCGGCCTGCTCCAGCAGTGCGGGCACGAGGTCGTCGCGGCGGTCGGCGACGCCGAGGCGCTGATCACCGAGGCCGGGAAACACGAACCCGACATCGTGGTGACGGACGTCCGGATGCCCCCGGGCTTCCAGGACGAGGGTCTGCGCGCGGCCGTGCGCCTGCGCACCGAGCGGCCCACGCTGCCCGTTCTCGTGCTCAGCCAGTACGTGCAGCGCCGGTACGCCTCCGACCTGCTGGACTCCGGCGACGGCACCGGCATCGGCTATCTGCTCAAGGACCGGGTCGGCCAGATCGAGGAGTTCGTGACCGCGCTGAGCCAGGTCGCGGACGGCGGCACGGTGGTCGACCCCGAGGTCGTAAGGCAGTTGCTGCGCCACCGCCGTGATCCGCTGGAGCGGCTGTCCCCGCGGGAGCGGGAAGTGCTGGCGTTGATAGCGGAAGGCAAGTCCAACGGCGCGATCGCCCGCGAGCTGGTGGTGTCGGAGGCCGCCGTCGGCAAGCACATCGGCAGCATCTTCACGAAGCTGGACCTGCCGTTGACGGACGAGACGCATCGGCGGGTTCTCGCGGTGCTGGCTTATCTGCGGGCGTGACCGGTCGTTACCGGATGTGGTCGCGTAAACCGTCCAGGCGGTTCTTTTACCGGTCGGTCACCGCGTACGACCGGTACCAGGTTGCCGACCGCGCGAACGTACGGGCGAACCCCTCGCCCGGTGAGCAGTACAGGTCCTTCCAGAAGTCGTCGTCCGCGAACCAGTGGTCCACGGTGAGCATGCCCAGGTGATGCAGCGCACGCGGGGACCCGGCGGCCCGGGCGAGTGCGGTGTCCACGTCCACCGAAGCGCCGCCGCCGGGCCGTTCCACCCGCTCGCACACGGCCGCGAGCAGCTCCGAGGCGGGTACGGGGTCCGGGTGGGCGACGTAGTGGGCACCGGGGCCATGGGCGGGGGACAGTGCCGCGGCGACGACCGCACGGCCCAGGGTGTCGACGTCGATCATCGACTGGAGCGCCTCGCAGCCGGACACGGTCGCGGACAACTCCCGCAGCAGTCCCACCAGTCCGGGGACCACCCAGCGGTCGCCCTCGCCGTACACCAGGTGCGGGCGCAGCACCAGGCCGCCCGCGTCGAGGACATGCCGTTCGGCCGCCGCGCGGGTGCGGCTGGTGGCGGAGGCGGGAGCGATCGGGACCTCGCCGGGCCGCACGCCCCGGAAGGGGCCCCGGCCGTGGACGGCGGCGGTGCTCACGTACACGATCCGGCGCACTCCGCTCCGTACGGCCTCCTCCATCAGGGCCTTCGTGCCGAGGTCGTTGACCGCGGTGACGGACTCCGGGTCACCGCCCACGCGGGAGGCGCAGTGGACGAGGACGTCGACGCCGGCGCAAGTGCCGTGCAGGGTGCGCGGGTCGGCGAGGTCGCCGGGCACCGCCTTGGAGTCCGGCCGCGCGGGCGGCGTACGGCGGGACAGCGACCGGACGCGGACCTCGGGGTGTTCGAGGGCCGCTGCCGCGACCCGGCTGCCGATGAAGCCCGTCGCGCCGGTGACCAGGAGATCGACAGTCACGGCAGGGACCGTACCGGGGCCGTGGGCGCGCAGGTGAGGGTGGCGGCGAAGACGGGCCGGCCGTCCTGTGTGCCCGACACCCGCACCGTCACCTCGTCCTCGCCCTTGTCGAGCACTTCGGTGTCGAGCCGGCAGGGGCTGTCCAGTTCGGCGTAGCGGCTGAAGGAGACGGCCAGTTCGGACGGCAGGAAGGGCAGCCGGCCCGACGCCGCGGTCGCGGCCTGGCGGGCCGCCTCGAACAGGACCATGCCGGGGACGTGGTCGTTGGGGCGCGGGAAGAGGACCGGGTGCCCGGTGTGCGCGCGCAGCAGCCATGAGTCTGGCCGGTCCGCGGGGGCGAGGACGACGTCCTCCGCGCGGTGGCGGCCCACCAGTTCGGGCGACACCGGTTCCGGCAGTGGTATTCGGGCCCCCTGGGCGGCCAGTTGGCGTTCCCGCAGGCGGCGGTAGGCGGCCGGGGAGGTGCAGCCGGTGCTGCCGGTGCCCCGGGCGACGAGGCGTCCCGCGCGGCGGAACTCCATCGTCGTGCGCATGCCGTTCAGGCCCCGGCCCCGGCGGCGGACCTCGGAGCAGACGACGTCGACGGTGACCGGCTCGTCCGCGTCCGCGAGCAGCAGCCGGTCCGGGTCGGTGGTCACGTCCAGGTCCCGCATGACGAAGTGGGTGTCGGCGGGGGCGCCGAACTCCGCGTGGGCGAGGGCCATCGAGGTCTGACGCAACGTTTCGCCGACGATCATCGGATCCTGGCGGCGGTCGTCGACGGGGCCGAAGAAGGCGTGGTCGGCGGGCCAGCGCGCGGTGACACGGAAGCGGACGTCCGAGAGCCGGACCCATTCGACCGGGAAGACGTCCGCCGCGCGGGGGCGGTGGGCGAGTTCGGTGGTGACGCGGGTGCGGGCACCGGGTCTGCCGGCGGTGTTTGCGGGCGGGACCCGCTGTCCGGTCTGATCCTCCATGGGGGCGCTCCAGGAATCCGGCTGCGGCATGAGGAACACCCGGGATCGGGAAGCGGACCTCCGGGCGGCTCGCACTAAGATACGGACGAGTTGGTTTTTTTCCAAGGGTGATCCACACCGCCGGAGACGAGCCCACGCGCCCCGCACGACACGACAGACCGCACGGCGGCTTCACGACGGCTTCACGGCAGCTTCACGGTGACCGCGCGGTGCGACCCACGAGATCCATGAGATCCACCCAGATCAGGAGGCACCCGATGGCGCGACAGGAGCGCGCGATCCGCACCCGGCGGACCATCCTGGAGGCGGCGGCGGCCGTCTTCGACGAACGCGGCTACACCTCGGCGACCATCGGGGAGATCCTGGAGCGGGCCGGGGTCACCAAGGGCGCGCTGTACTTCCACTTCGGCTCCAAGGAGGAGCTGGCGCTCGGCGTGTTCGAGGAGCAGCTCGCGATCTCCCTGCCGCCCCAGTCCAGCAAACTGCAGGAACTCGTCGACTCGGGCCTGGTGCTGGCGCTGCGGCTGCGGACCGAGCCGCTGGTGCGGGCCAGCGTCGGACTGGCCCTGGACCAGGGGGCGCTGGGGCTGGACCGCACTCCGGCGTTCGGCATGTGGATCGACCAGACCACCCGGACCCTGGCCGAGGCCAAGGCGGGAGGCGAACTGCTGCCGCACGTCGACGCGACGGAGACGGCGGAACTGCTGGTCGCGAGCTTCTCCGGAGTGCAGCTCATGTCGCAGCTGCGCTGCCAACGGCAGGACCTGGAGCACCGGGTCGCCGTGCTCTTCCACCACATGCTGCCGGGCGTGGCCGTTCCGGCCGTGCTGGCCCGGCTGGACATCTCCCAGGACCGCGCCGGGCGGCTGCTCGCCGAGGGGCGGCTGCTGCCGGCGGCGGGAGAGGTGGCGGAGGTCGGGTAGGGCCCGGACCTCGTACGCACCGGGTTGGACCCGGACTTCGTCCACACCGGGTTGGGACAGGACTTCTCCACACCGGAAGAGTTGTCCACAGGGTCTGACGAGTTTCGGCCACCGGCTGTACGGTCGGCACGATCGATGTCGACGCGTGTGTACGGCACGTATGTGTACGGGGAGGCGGTCGCCGTGACCGAAGCCGTTGCCGTGATGTCCGGGACTCACGAGCCTGCCGGTGCGAGCGGGACCGGCGGTACGGCCCCTGCGCGGCTGCTGCCGCGGGTGCCGGGATTCGCCGAGCGGTCCGCCGGGGGCAGCCCCAAGGACGAGGGCAAGGCCCTGCGCGGTCAGGTTCCCCGCGCGGCACACGCCACCTTCGACCCGGACGTCTCCCGCCCCGGCGCCGTGAGCGCCGTCGAGGAGTCCAGCCGGGGCCGGCTGCCCGAGCTCGCACCGATCCGGGTGGGCAGGATGGCGGCGACACCGTTCGCCTTCCTGCGCGGATCGGCGGGCCTCATGGCGTACGACCTGGCCCGCACGCCGGTGACCCGGATCGGCGCCCAGATCTGCGGCGACGCCCACGCGGCGAATTTCGGCCTCTACGGCGACGCGCGCGGCGGACTGGTCATCGACCTGAACGACTTCGACGAGACGGTGCACGGCCCCTGGGAGTGGGACCTCAAGCGGCTCGCCACCTCCCTGGTGCTCGCCGGGCGCGAGGCCGGCGCGGACGAGGACACCTGCCGTGCCGCGGCCCACGACACCGTGGGCGCCTACCGCCGCACCATGCGGCTGCTGTCCAAGCTGCCGGCGCTGGACGCCTGGAACGCCATCGCGGACGAGGAACTGGTCTCCCACACCGATGCCCACGACCTGCTGGGCACCCTGGAGCGGGTCTCCGAGAAGGCCCGCGCGAACACCAGCGGCCGGTTCGCGGCCAAGTCCACCGAGACGACCGGGGACGGCGGACGCCGCTTCGTCGACGCGCCGCCGGTCCTGCGCCGAATACCGGACGGCGAGGCCGCCGCGGTGGCCGCCTCGCTGGAGCAGTACCTCGGCACGCTCCCGCCCGACCGTCACCCGCTGCTGGCCCGGCACGCGGTGCACGACGTGGCGTTCCGCGTCGTCGGCACCGGCAGCGTGGGCACCCGCTCGTACGTCGTGCTGCTCCTCGACCACCGGGGCGAGCCCCTGGTCCTCCAGGTGAAGGAGGCCCGCCCCTCGGCACTCGTGCCGCATCTGCCGACGGCCGGGTTCGACGCCCCGGAGGCCGGCCACGAGGG
The DNA here is from genome assembly GCF_001905725.1 of Streptomyces sp. CB02400. GTDB lineage: Bacteria > Actinomycetota > Actinomycetes > Streptomycetales > Streptomycetaceae > Streptomyces > Streptomyces atrovirens. Next base: position 293,067 of record NZ_LIWB01000005.1, on the reverse strand, counting down.
CAGGCGGGTGGTCCACGGCCAGAAGCGGATGCAGGTGATAAGCGACAACCTGCTGGGCTGGACGACGGTCGACGGCCGCCCCTACCAGGTGCGCCAGTTCCGCAACCGCAAGGGCAGCGTCGACCCGGCAGCGCTGGCCGCCGACCAGATCGACGACTACGCCCGCATGACCGGCGCCCTGCTGGCCCGCGCCCACTCCCACAGCGCCGACCCCCGCCTGATCGCCGGGTACTGCGGCAAGAACGACGAACTGGACGAGGCGGTGGCGGCCTTCGCCGTCGCCTACGCCGACCGCACCGAGGCCGACCACACCGACCTGGTGACCGCGGTGCGGTCGGGACGGATCGCGGCGGAGACGGGGGTGTGAGCGGCCGTCCGGGTCGGGCGCGCGTCCCCGGTCGGGGAGTGCGCCGCCGGAGCGGGAGGTGCTGCCTGGCCGGGTGGCCTACGCTGTCCGGGTGACGACCTCGGAAGGTGAGCAGAGTGGCGGCGCCGGCGCGGAGCGGACCCCCGGCGGTGGGGGCGCGGCGCGGCCCGAGGAGCGGCTGGAGCAGGCCGTACGCGCGGCCGAGCAGGCGCTGATCGAGTTCGAGATCGCCGTGGAGACCTTCCGCGTCGAGGTCGAGAACTTCTCCCGGCTGCACGAACAGAAGCTCGGCCCGATGTACGCCCGGCTCGAGGAGCTGGACGCCCGGATCCTGGAGGCCAGGGCCGCCCGCAGCGACGACCCCGAGGACCGGCGCCGGGCCGACGAGGCGCGCGCCCGGCTGATGCCCATCCCCGGCGTCGAGGAGCTGCTCAACGGCTGGATGGACGGTGACGGCCTCTTCCCCGAGGCCACCGCCATGCTCACCGACCGGCCGGTCCGGCCTCCGCGGCGGGTGCGGCCCAGCGAGGAGGCCCGCAAGCTCTACCGCGACCTCGCCCGCAAGGCCCACCCGGACCTGGCGCAGGAGGAGAAGGAACGCGCGCGCCGCGAGGAGTTCATCACCCGCGTCAACGCCGCCTACGCCCGCGGCAGCGAGGACGAGCTGCGCGAACTCGCCGAGGAGTGGGCCAAGGGACCGGAGCTGAAGCGCGTCCCGAGCGCGGGCGAGGAGCTCTACGCCCGCCTCGAATGGCTCGCCCGGCGCAAGGAACTGCTCACGCTGGTCGCCAGGGAACTGGAGGACGGCGCCATCGGCTCGATGCTCCGCCTCGCCCCGGACGACCCCGACAGGCTCCTGGAGGAGATCGCCGAGCAGCTGCGGACCCAGGTGACCGAACGCGAGGCGGAGCTGGCGGCGCTGCTGGCCTGAGCCGGGGACCGCCCGGTCGGGTAGCGTCGGGGGCATGAGTTTTGGAGCTGGTGTGCCCACGGTCCGGGTCGCGGACATCGAGGACGGCGACTTCCTGCTGGACGTCCGCGAGGACGACGAGTGGAAGGCCGGCCACGCCGCAGGGGCGCTGCACATCCCCATCAGTGAGTTCGTGGCCCGCTACGGTGAGCTGACCGAGGCCGCCCCGCAGGACGGCCGGGTCCATGTGATCTGCCGTTCCGGCGGACGGTCGGCGCAGGTCACCATGTATCTGGCCCAGCAGGGCGTCGACGCCGTGAACGTGGACGGCGGCATGCAGGTGTGGGAGGCCGCCGGGCGCCCGGTCGTCACGGACGACGGAGCGCCGGGGCACGTTCTGTAACACCCTTCCCGCGGACACCCGCGCGCTCGGCCGGCCCGCCGGGCGCGGCCTGCGGGCTCCCGGCGGCGCTGGGCGGCACCGGAGCGCGACACCGGACGGCCGGGCCGGCACCGGAGAGCGGTGCCGGATGGCAGGGTCGGCACCGGAGAGCGGCGCCGGAGAGCCGGGGTGCCACCGGAGCGGCCCTGGAGCGACCCCGGAGTATCCCCGGCCCACGAGGTCGGGCCGGAGCGAGCTGGGGCTCCTACCGGTCGAAGTCCAGCTCCACCCGCTCCGTCACCGGATGCGACTGGCAGGCCAGGACATAGCCCGCCTCCGTCTCCTCCGACTCCAGCGCGAAGTTGCGGTCCATCCGCACCTCGCCCGAGACGAGGAAGGCGCGGCAGGTTCCGCACACCCCGCCCTTGCAGGCGTAGGGCGCGTCGGGCCGGTTGCGCAGCACCGTGTCCAGCAGGGACTCGCCGTCCTGGACGGGCCAGGTTCCGCCGCGTCCGTCGAGCCGGGCGGTGACCGTGCTGTGCGCGGGGGCGGGCGCCGTAGTGACGGTCGCCGTACCGGCGTCCACGTGGAAGATCTCCTGGTGGATGCGGGAGCGCGCCACACCCAGTCCGCGCAGCGCCCGCTCGGCCCCTCCGACCAGGCCGTACGGCCCGCACAGGAACCAGCCGTCCACCTGCTCCACGGGCAGCAGGGCCGGCAGCAGCCCGGTCAGCCGCTCCTGGTCCAGCCGTCCGGACGGCAGCCCCGCCTGCTGCTCCTCCCGGGAGAGCACCGTCACCAGCTGGAGCCGCTCGGGGTAGCGGTCCTTCAGGTCGGCGACCTCCTCCAGGAACATCGTCGAGGCGGCAGTCCGGTCGCTGCGGATCAGGCAGAACCGGGCCTCGGGCTCGCGCGCGAGGAGGGTCGAGACGATCGACAGCACCGGCGTGATGCCGCTGCCGCCGACGATCGCCGCGTACCGGCCGGGCGCGGGAGGGAGCGTGAAGCGGCCGGCCGGGGTCATCACCTCCAGCTCGTCGCCGAGATCTATTTCCTTGAGTGCGTACGTGGAGAAGGCGCCGCCCTCGACCAGCCGCACGCCGACCCGGAGGGTGCTCGGCGCCTCGCCGTCGGGTGCGGGGGAGCAGATGGAGTAGGTGCGCCGGATGTCCTCGCCGTCCGCGACGCGCCGCAGCGCCAGGTGCTGTCCGGGGGCGTACCGGTACTCCTCGGCCAGGTGCGGGGGGACGGTGAGGGTGAGGACGACGGAGTCGTCGGTGAGCCGGTCGACCGCGGCCACCCGGAGCCGGTGGAAGCGGGCCATCACAACTCCTTGAAGTGGTCGAACGGTTCACGGCAGGCCAGGCAGCGGCGCAGCGCCTTGCACGCGGTGGACGAGAAACGGCTGAGCAGTTCGGTCTCGGCGGAGCCGCAGTGCGGGCAGCGCACGGGGTCCGCGTCTTCCTCCGGCCGGGTCTCACGGGTGCGGGTCACCCCGAGCTCCACCGGGACCGGTCCGGAGGAGGCCGTCCGTACACGCGGCGGGGCGATGCCGAACTCCCGGAGTTTGCGGCGCCCTTCGTCCGTGATGTCGTCGGTCGACCAGGCGGGGGCGAGCACCCTGCGCACGGTGACCTCGCGCACCCCGTGTTCGCGCAGCACCCGTTCGATGTCCAGGCTCATCGCCTCGACGGCCGGGCAGCCGGTGTACGTGGGGGTCAGCTCGACCTCGACGGTGTCCGCACCGCGCGCGTGCACCGCGCGCACGACGCCCAGCTCGCGCAGGGTCAGTACGGGCAGTTCGGGGTCGGGCACCGAACCGGCGAGCTCCAGGAGTTCGGCCTCCAGCGGGGTGAGGGTGGTCACCATGTCGCCCCCGGATGGCTGCGGTGCAGGTGCTGCATCTCGGCGAGCATCCGGCCGAAGGGCTCGGTGTGCAGGCCCTGACGGCCCGCACCGGCGGTCCACGCTCCCGTGCGCGGGCCCTCGGGCACCGTGAGGGTGGCCCGGCGCAGCACCTCCGAGACCCACTCCAGCCAGACCGTCTCCAGGCCGATCCAGTCGACGTCCAGGCCCTCGACGGGCTGGAACATCTCGCCGGTGTGGCGCCACAGCGCGTCCACGGCGCGCTGCATCCGCGCGTGGCTCTCGTCTGTGCCGTCGCCGAGCCGCAGCGTCCACTGCTCGGCGTGGTCGCGGTGGTAGGCGGTCTCCTTGACCGCCTTGCCGGCCAGCGGCGCGAACGGGCCGTTTCCCGCGGCCAGTTCGCCGTAGAGGAGGTACTGGTGGGCGGAGAAGAACAGCTGGCGGGCGATGGTGTGGGCGAAGTCGCCGTTGGGCTGCTCCACCAGCTGGAGGTTGCGGAAGGCGCGCTCCTCACGGAGATAGGCCAGCTCGTCCTCGTCGCCCACCATCGACAGCAGTACGCGGGCCTGTCCCAGCAGGTCCAGCGCGATGTTGGCGAGGGCGACCTCCTCCTCCAGCACGGGGGCGTGACCGGCCCACTCGCCCAGGCGGTGGGAGAGCACCAGCGCGTCGTCGCCGAGGGCGAGCGCGGCCGCCGCGTGGGCGGTGTCCTTGGCGGGGGTCGTCGTCACAGGTGCCGCACCCCCTCGGGGATCTCGTAGAACGTCGGGTGCCGGTAGGGCTTGTCGGCGGCCGGTTCGAAGAACGGGTCCTTCTCGTCGGGCGAGGAGGCGGTGATCGCGGACGACGGGACGACCCAGATCGAGACGCCCTCGCCGCGCCGGGTGTACAGATCGCGGGCGTTGCGCAGGGCGAGCTCCGCGTCCGGGGCGTGCAGGCTGCCGGCGTGGGTGTGGGACAGTCCTCGGCGCGAGCGCACGAAGACCTCCCACAGGGGCCAGTCGGTGTGGGTCATGCTCGCGCAGCTCCTGTCTCGCTGTTCGTGTGCTTGGCCGCGTGGGCCGCCGCGGCCTCCCTGACCCAGGCGCCCTCCTCGTGGGCCTGCCTGCGCCGGGTCAGCCGCTGTTCGTTGCACGGACCGTTGCCCTTGAGGACGTCCCAGAACTCGGACCAGTCGATCGCCCCGAAGTCGTGCTGCCCGCGCTCCTCGTTCCACTTCAGGTCCGGGTCGGGGAGGGTGAGGCCGAGCGACTCGGCCTGGGGGACGCAGATGTCGACGAAGCGCTGGCGCAGCTCGTCGTTGGAGTGCCGCTTGATCTTCCAGGCCATCGACTGCGCGGAGTGCTGGGACTCGTCGTCGGGCGGGCCGAACATCATCAGCGACGGCCACCACCAGCGGTCCACCGCGTCCTGCGCCATCGCGTGCTGCTCCGGGGTGCCCTTGCTGAGGGCCAGCAGCAGCTCGTAGCCCTGGCGCTGGTGGAAGGACTCCTCCTTGCAGATGCGGACCATCGCGCGCGCGTACGGGCCGTAGGAGCAGCGGCACAGGGGCACCTGGTTGGTGATCGCCGCGCCGTCCACGAGCCAGCCGATGGCGCCGACGTCCGCCCAGGTCAGCGTCGGGTAGTTGAAGATCGAGGAGTACTTCTGGCGGCCGGAGTGCAGCTTGTCGAGCAGCTCGTCGCGGCTGGTGCCGAGGGTCTCGGCGGCGCTGTACAGGTACAGGCCGTGCCCGGCCTCGTCCTGCACCTTGGCCATCAGGATCGCCTTGCGGCGCAGCGAGGGCGCGCGGGTGATCCAGTTGGCCTCCGGCTGCATGCCGATGATCTCGGAGTGCGCGTGCTGGGCGATCTGCCGGACGAGCGTGGCCCGGTAGGCGTCCGGCATCCAGTCACGCGGCTCGATCCGCTCGTCGGCGGCGACGGCCGCGTCGAAGGCACGCTCGTAGCCGGCGGTGTCGCCGGCGCCGGCCGGTGCGTCGTACGCCTGGCTGCCGGCCGTATCGCGGGCGGCTGCTGTCGCCATGAGGTCCCCCTCGACTGGATGCTTCCCGGAGCACGCTCCCGACCGATCGTTCGGTTCGTGCGATTCCATGGTGAGACGGGCGCCGCGAGGTGTCAACCGCTGTGGATAACCTGCGGGGACCGCCTGTGGACAACGAGGGCTCGGGCCGCGCTGTGGATACGGCCGGGGAACGGGATCCCGGCGGGACTGTGCTCGGGGGGCCGGTGCTGAGTACCGTTCCGTGCGACACGGCGGAGCGGTCGTGCGGGGCGGAACGCCGTTCTCGTGGCCGGAGGGCGCGGCGACGGACCGGGATCGGGGAGCGGGGCGGAATGGACGCGTACGACAAGGGCTCGAACGCCCGGCACGGCCCTGCGGGGCCCTCCGCCGGGCCGGGCGGGCCGGAACCGGGCGCCGCCCTGCCCGGGCCCGCCGCCCCGGCCGAGTCCGCCGCCCCGGCCGGCTCACCCGCACCAGGAGCCCTACCGCCCGGTACCGGCCGCCCGGAAGGCCTCCCGCACTCCCCTGCCGATCCCGACGCCGGCCCTCACGCCGCCCCCGGCCCGCCCGCAGGGACGCCGTCCGCCGGCCCGCCCGCCGGCCCCCGTACCGGGGTGGCCGCGCTCTCCCTGCGCTATCAGATCGGCGCCGCGGTGGCGCTCGCGGTCGTCGCGGTCACGGTCTGTGTGCACCTCGGTATGACGTTCCTGCACGTCGCGCCGGCGAACACGGTCAGCAAGAAGCACGGCGAGACGGTCGAGAACTGGATCTACCCGGAGTTCGAGCAGAACTGGAAGCTGTTCGCGCCGAACCCGTTGCAGCAGGACATCGCCGTCCAGGTGCGTGCCGAGATCCGCACGGCGGACGGGGGGACGCGGACCACCGGCTGGTACGACCTGTCCGCACAGGACGGCCGCGCCATCGACGGCAACCTCCTGCCCAGCCACACCCAGCAGAACGAGCTGCGCCGCGCCTGGGACTTCTTCGCCGCCACGCACGACGACGACAACCGGCCGGTGGGCCTGCGCGGGGCGCTGTCCGAGACGTATCTGCGCCGGATCGCGGTGCTGCGCCTCGACCGCGCGGACGCGGCCGGCCCGGGCGGTGCCGTCGAGCGCGTCCAGATCCGCTCACGGACCGCCCAGGTGCCGCCGCCCGAGTGGAGCGGGGAGAAGATCTCCACCACACCCGTGTACCGCACGCTGTCCTGGTGGTCACTGCCCGAGGACGAGGCCCGGGGAGGCGCGGGGTGAACCGCTGTTCGCTGGCCCTGTCCCGTGCGATCGCCCGCGTCACCGACTCCGCGCTCGGCCCCTATCAGACCGCCGTGATCCGCATCGGCTTCAGCCTGACCTGGTTGCTGTTCCTGCTGCGCGAGTTCCCCCACCGCCAGGAGCTGTACGGCCCCGACGGGCCCTGGAGCTGGGAACTCGCCGACCAGCTGGTCGCGACGAACGACGCCTTCACGCCGCTGCTGTGGTCGGACAGCCAGGTCTGGTTCGAGGCCGTCTACGCGCTCGCCGTGCTGTGGAGCCTCCTGCTGCTGCTCGGCTGGCGCACCCGCACCATGTCGGTGCTGTTCATGGTGGGTGTGCTGGCGCTGCAGAACCGCAGCGTCTTCATGGGGGACGGCGGCGACAACGTCCTGCACCTGATGTCGATCTACCTGGTGTTCACGCGCTGCGGCCGGGTCTGGTCCCTGGACGCGCGCCGCGCGCGCCGCGCGGCCGGGGCACGCGCGCGTGGCGAGTGGCCGCGCGACCGGACCGGTCCGGTGCTGTGGGGCGTGTTGGGCCTGCTGCTGCTCCTGGCGACACTGGCGGGCCGGATGGACGGCGACTGGTTCATACCGGCGCTGCTGTGGACCGTATGGCTCGCGCAGGCGCTGTGGTGGCTGGTGGGGCGCCGCGCGGAGACCGGGCAGCCGCGGATCCTGCTGGACGTCGTCGCGAACGTCGTGCACAACGGCGCGCTGCTGGTGATCATGGCCGAGGCGTGTCTGATCTACGCCACGGCCGGCTGGTACAAGGTCCAGGGCTCCCGCTGGCAGGACGGCACCGCCGTCTACTACCCGCTGCACCTGGAGTACTTCTCCCCCTGGCCGGCCCTCGCGGACCTGCTGTCGGCCAGCGGCACGATGGTGATGCTGGTGACCTACGGGACGGTCGCCGTGCAGGTCGCCTTCCCGTTCACGCTGTTCAACCGGCGGGTCAAGAACGTCCTGCTGGCCTTCATGATCACGGAGCACGCGGTCATCGCCGTCGTGCTCGGACTGCCCTTCTTCTCCCTGGCGATGATCGCGGCGGACGCGGTCTTCCTGCCGACGGCCTTCCTGCGCCGCCTCGGGAACCTCGCGGCACGCGCGCGGGGGCGGCCGCGCCCGCGCGGGACGTCGGTTCCGCGACCGCGGCCCCCGGCCGACCGCCCGGCCGACCATCCGGTCGGAAAGGACCCGGCGGAGGCCGCCCCGGCACCCGGCGGAGTGCCGGGCCCGCGCACGTAGGCTGCACGCCATGACCGACCCCGCTCCCGAGACTCCGGCCGACCCCGTCTCCGCATGGCACCGCCTGGCCGGTACCGCCGTGCTGCTCGACGGCTTCCACGCCCTCAAGCACGCCGTGCGCTTCGGGGCCGAGGTCCCGGTGGCGCTCACCGCGGACCGGGCCGGCGCGCTCGCCCTCGCCGACGAGCTGGCCGGGGACGTGCGGGAGGCGCTGGCGGAGCTGCTGACCGAGGTGCCCCACGGGACGTACGCCGCTCTCGTGCCGCGCCCGCATCCCACCGCCGTGGCCGCCCTGGCCGTACGCCCCTCCCGCGCGGGCAACCTGGAGAAGCTGGCGCACACCCCGCGCACGGCCCCCGTGGTGGTCCTGGACAACCCGCGCAACCTCGGCAACGCGGGCGCGGTGATCCGGCTGGCCGCCGGTTTCGGGGCGACCGGGGTCGTCACCACCGGCACGCTCGACCCCTGGCACCCCACCGTCGTACGCGGCGGGGCGGGGCTGCACTTCGCCACCGCCGTGGAACGGCTGCTTGTGGAGGAGCTGCCGCCCGGCCCGGTCTTCGCGCTCGACCCGGAGGGCGAGGACATCCGCTCGCTGAAGCTGCCGGACGACGCGCTGCTCGCCTTCGGCTCCGAGCGCAGCGGACTGTCGGCGGAGCTCCGCGCGCGGGCCGACCACCTGGTGGCACTGCCGATGCGCCCCCAGGTCTCCAGCTACAACCTCGCGACCAGTGTGGCCATGACGCTGTACCACTGGAGCGCCACCGGGGGCGCACCTTCCTGAAACGGTGTCCTACGCCTCCCGGCGCACCTCGACCACCCGGAAGCGGTTGGCCACGAACGCGCCGTCGCACAGGGCCGCGTTGGCCGCCGGGTTGCCGCCGGAGCCGTGGAAGTCGGAGAAGGCGGCAGTCTGGTTGACGTACACCCCGCCGGTGAGGTTCAGGGAGAGCTGGGCGGCCTCCTCCAGGCAGACCTCCCGCACCGTCTCCTCGACCTCCGGGGACGTCGTGTACGCGCCGACCGTCATGGCGCCCTTCTCGCGGACCGTGCGCCGCAGCAGCTCCGCCGCGTCGTCGGCCGAGTCGACGGCGACGGCGAAGGAGACCGGGCCGAAGCACTCGCTCATGTAGGCGGCCTCGGCGTCCGGCTTGGCGCCGTCCAGCTTCACGATCACCGGCGTGCGCACCACGGCGCCCGGGAACTCCGGGTTGGCGATCTCACGGGAGGCGAGGGCGACCTCGCCGAGCCCGGCGGCTGCCTCCAGGCGGGCCTTGACGTCCGGGTTGACGATCGCGCCCAGCAGCGCGTTCGCGCGGGCGTCGTCGCCGAGCAGGCCGTCGACCGCCTTCGCCAGGTCGGCGGCGACCTCGTCGAAGGACTTGGGGCCCTGGTCGGTGGTGATGCCGTCGCGCGGGATCAGCAGGTTCTGCGGGGTGGTGCACATCTGGCCGCTGTACAGCGACAGGGAGAACGCCAGGTTGGCCAGCATCCCCTTGTAGTCGCCGGTCGACTCCACGATCACCGTGTTGACGCCGGCCTTCTCGGTGTACACCTGCGCCTGGCGGGCGTTGCTCTCCAGCCAGTCGCCGAACTCGGTGGAGCCGGTGTAGTCGATGATCCGGATCTCCGGGCGGGTGGCCAGCGTCCTGGCGATGCCCTCGCCGGGCCGCTCGGCGGCCAGCGCCACCAGGTTCGGGTCGAAGCCGGCTTCGGTGAGCACCTGGCGGGCCACCTGGACGGTGAGCGCGAGCGGCAGCACCGCGCGGGGGTGCGGCTTGACCAGGACCGCGTTGCCGGTGGCGAGCGAGGCGAACAGGCCCGGGTAGCCGTTCCACGTAGGGAAGGTGTTGCAGCCGATGACCAGGCCGATGCCGCGCGGTACCGGGACGAACCGCTTGGTGAGCGCGAGCGGGTCGCGCTTGCCCTGCGGCTTGGTCCACTCCGCGGTGTCGGGCGTGCGGACCTGCTCCGCGTACGCGTAGGCCACCGCCTCCATGCCGCGGTCCTGCGCGTGGGGACCGCCCGCCTGGAACGCCATCATGAACGCCTGGCCGGAGGTGTGCATGACCGCCTGGGCGAACTCCATCGTCCGGTCGCTGATCCGCTTGAGGATCTCCAGACAGACCACCGCGCGGGTCTCCGCGCCCGCGTCCCGCCAGGCCCGCATCCCCGCCTTCATGGCGGGCAGCAGCTCGCCGAGGTCCGCGTGCGGGTAGCTCACGCCCAGCTCGATGCCGTACGGGGAGGTCTCGCCGTCCACCCAGCCGTCCGTGCCGGGCTGGCCGAGGTCGAGGCGGGTGCCGAGCAGGGCGTCGAAGGCGGCCTTGCCCGCCGCCATGTCCAGGCTGCCGTGCTCCCCGTACGCCTTGGGGTGCTCGGGGTGCGGGGACCAGTACGCGCGCGTGCGGATCGCTTCCAGCGCCTGGTCCAGGGTGGGACGGTGCCGGGCGATCAGCTCGTGCGCCGTGGGTTCGGCGGCCATGCGGGACCAACTCCTCGTCTCAGGAACTCTTCGTCGAGCTCATGGACCTGTGCGGAAACGTAGTCAGAACGGGCGGTCAGAGTTAGAGTAACCGAACGATCGGTCGGGACAAGGGGGTCCGCCGCATCTGTGGAAAACCTCGTGCGGGAGGATCGCGCACATGACAGCACTCGACCTCAGCAGTCCCGTGGCCGTGGTCGGCACCGGCACCATGGGCCAGGGAATCGCCCAGGTCGCGCTGGTCGCGGGCCATCCCGTGCGACTGTACGACGCCGCTGACGGCCGGGCCCGTCAGGCGGCCGACGCGATCGGCGCCCGGCTCGACCGGCTGGTGGAGAAGGAGCGCCTCACCGCCGCCGAACGGGACGCGGCCCGCGCCCGTCTGCGGCCCGCCGACGGGCTGGCCGAGCTCGCCGACTGCGCCCTGGTCGTCGAGGCCGTCCTGGAGCGCCTGGACGTCAAGCAGGAGCTGTTCCGCGCGCTGGAGGACGTCGTCTCCGACGACTGCCTGCTCGCCACCAACACCTCCTCCCTCTCCGTCACCGCGATCGGCGGTGCCCTGCGCGTGCCCGGCCGCTTCGTGGGCCTGCACTTCTTCAACCCCGCCCCGCTGCTGCCGCTCGTCGAGGTCGTCTCCGGCTTCGCCACCGACGTCTCGTACGCCACGCGCGCGTACGAGACGGCCCGCGCCTGGGGCAAGACGCCCGTCGCCTGCGCCGACACCCCCGGCTTCATCGTCAACCGCGTCGCCCGGCCCTTCTACGCCGAGGCCTTCGCGGTGTACGAGTCACAGGGCGCCGACCCGGCCACCATCGACGCGGTCCTGCGCGAGTCCGGCGGTTTCCGCATGGGTGCCTTCGAACTGACCGACCTCATCGGACAGGACGTCAACGAGTCCGTCACCCACTCGGTGTGGCAGTCCTTCTTCCAGGACGTGCGCTTCACCCCCTCGCTCGCCCAGCGCCGCCTGGTCGAGTCCGGCCGCCTCGGCCGCAAGACCGGGCACGGCTGGTACGACCACAGCGGCGGCGCCGAGCGCCCCGAACCGCACACCGCCGAGCCCGCCGAACCGCCCGCGTACGTCGTCGCCGAGGGTGACCTGGGTCCCGCCTCCGAGCTGCTCGCCCTGATCCGCGATGCGGGCATCGAGGTGCGCGAGGAGGACGAGGACAACGGCACCCGCCTGGTGCTGCCCGGAGGCGGCCAACTCGTGCTCGCCGACGGCCAGACCTCCGTGGAGTTCCGCGACGTCGTCTACTTCGACCTCGCCCTCGACTACCGCGCGGCCACGCGCATCGCCCTGTCCCACGCCCAGGACACCTCCCCGGTGACCGTCGCCGAGGCCACCGGACTGTTCCAGGCGCTCGGCAAGAAGGTCAGCGTCATCGGGGACGTCCCCGGAATGATCGTCGCGCGGACGGTGGCCCGGATCATCGACCTCGCGGTCGACGCGGCCGCCAAGGGCGTCGCCACCGAGGAGGACATCGACACCGCGATGCGGCTGGGTGTGAACTACCCCCTGGGGCCCTTCGAGTGGAGCCGCCGCCTCGGCCGCGGCTGGGCCGGCGCCCTGCTGGACGAAATGCACGAGATCGACCCGTCCGGCCGCTACGCGCCGTCCCTCGCGCTCTACCGGTACGCGTGCGCCACCCGCGAGAGGGAGGACACCCCATGACCACCGCCAGGCGCGACACGTACACCCCGGAGACGCTGCTGTCCGTCGCCGTCCAGGTGTTCAACGAGCGCGGCTACGACGGCACCTCCATGGAGCACCTCTCCAAGGCCGCCGGCATCTCCAAGTCGTCGATCTACCACCACGTGGCCGGCAAGGAGGAACTGCTGCGCCGCGCGGTGAGCCGGGCCCTGGACGGGCTCTTCGGCATCCTCGACGAGGAGCACGCGCGCGTGGGGCGCGCCGCCGGGCGGCTGGAGTACGTCGTACGGCGCATGGTCGAGGTGCTGATCGCCGAGCTGCCGTACGTGACGCTGCTGCTGCGGGTGCGCGGCAACACGGGCACCGAGCGGTGGGCGCTTGAGCGGCGGCGCGAGTTCGACCACCGGGTGGCGGCGCTGCTGAAGGCCGCGGCGGCCGACGGGGACGTGCGCGAGGACATAGAGGTGCGCCTGGTGACCCGGCTGGTCTTCGGCATGATCAACTCGATCGTGGAGTGGTACCGGCCGGACGGGCGCGGCATGAACGAGCTCGAGGTGGCCGACGCGGTGGTCCAGCTGGCCTTCGGAGGGCTGCGCAAGGCGCCCTGAGGGCCCTCACCTCACCCCTGCGGCTCCAGGTCCTCCTCCTCGAACACCAGCAGGGTGCGCGTGCTCAGCACCTCGGGGATCGCCTGGAGCCGGGTGAGCACCAGCTCGCGCAGCGCCCGGTTGTCGGGCGTGTGCACCAGCAGCAGTACGTCGAAGTCCCCGCCCACCAGCGCGATGTGCGAGGCGCCCGGGAGCTGCCGGAGCTGCTCGCGGACCGTGCGCCAGGTGTTCTGGACGATCTTCAGGGTGATGTACGCGGACGTCCCGTGGCCGGCCCGCTCGTGGTTGACGCGGGCCCCGAAGCCGCGGATGACACCGTCCTCGACCAGCCGGTTGATGCGCGCGTACGCGTTCGCGCGGGAGACGTGCACCCGCTCGGCGACCGACCGTATCGACGCGCGGCCGTCCGCCTGGAGCATCCGCAGGATGTCCTGGTCGATGGCGTCCAGGGGCCGCGCGGGAGCAAGCGGCCCGCCCCCCTCCTGGCCCTCGGCCATTTGTTCAGATGCCACCCGCCCCCACCTCTCCGCCGTGGACGTCCTGCATCCATCACAGGTTGTGGAGAACCGTTTGTCCACAGCCTGGTGCCACCCGTAGCCAAAATGTGCCGGCGACCGAACAATCGGTTGGTGAGGCGCGTCACAGACGCCGCGTCTCCGACATCCCACGAGGAGGTGCCGTCATGACGGTCATGGAGCAGCGGGGGGCCTACCGGCCGACCCCGCCGCCCGCCTGGCAGCCCCGTACCGACCCCGCGCCGCTGCTGCCCGACGCGGAGCCGTACCGCGTACTCGGCACCGAGGCGGCCGCCAAGGCCGACCCGGAGCTGCTGCGCCGGCTGTACACGGAGCTGGTGAAGGGCCGCCGCTACAACGCGCAGGCCACCGCCCTCACCAAGCAGGGCCGTCTCGCGGTCTACCCCTCCAGCACCGGCCAGGAGGCCTGCGAGGTCGCCGCCGCGCTCGTCCTGGCGGAGCAGGACTGGCTCTTCCCGAGCTACCGCGACACCCTCGCCGTCGTCGCGCGCGGAGTGGACCCCGTCGAGGCCCTCACCCTGCTGCGCGGCGACTGGCACACCGGCTACGACCCCCACGAGCACCGCGTGGCCCCGCTGAGCACCCCGCTCGCCACCCAGCTGCCGCACGCCGTCGGTCTCGCGCACGCCGCCCGCCTCAAGGGCGACGACGTGGTCGCGCTCGCCATGGTCGGCGACGGCGGCACCAGCGAGGGCGACTTCCACGAGGCGCTGAACTTCGCCGCCGTCTGGCAGGCCCCGGTGGTCTTCCTCGTCCAGAACAACGGCTTCGCGATCTCCGTACCGCTCGCCAAGCAGACCGCGGCCCCGTCGCTGGCCCACAAGGCCGTCGGCTACGGCATGCCCGGCCGCCTGGTCGACGGCAACGACGCCGCCGCCGTGCACGAGGTCCTGGCCGACGCCGTACGCCGCGCCCGCGCGGGCGGCGGTCCGACCCTGGTCGAGGCGATCACGTACCGCGTGGAGGCCCACACCAACGCCGACGACGCCACCCGTTACCGCGGTGACGCCGAGGTCGAGACCTGGAAGCAGCACGACCCGATCGCCCTGCTGGAGCACGAGCTGACCGGGCGCGGACTGCTCGACGAGACCGGCGTCGAGACCGCCCGCCAGGACGCCGAGACCATGGCCGCCTCCTTGCGCGCCCGCATGAACCAGGACCCGGCGCTCGACCCCATGGACCTCTTCACCCACGTCTACGCCGAGCCCACCCCCCAGCTCCTGGAACAGCGCGAGCAGTTGCGGGCCGAGCTGGCGGCCGAGGCCGAGCCGGAAGGGGCACAGCGATGACCACCGTCGCCGTCAAGCCGGCCACCATGGCGCAGGCCCTCACGCGCGCGATGCGCGACGCCATGGCCGCCGACCCGTCCGTGCACGTCATGGGCGAGGACGTCGGCACCCTCGGCGGCGTCTTCCGCGTCACCGACGGACTCGCCGAGGAGTTCGGCGAGGACCGCTGCACGGACACGCCGCTGGCCGAGGCGGGCATCCTCGGCACGGCCGTCGGCATGGCCATGTACGGACTGCGCCCGGTCGTGGAGATGCAGTTCGACGCGTTCGCCTACCCGGCCTTCGAGCAGCTGGTCTCGCACGTCGCGAAGACGCGCAACCGCACGCGCGGGAAGATGCCCCTGCCGCTCACCATCCGCGTCCCCTACGGCGGCGGCATCGGCGGCGTCGAGCACCACAGCGACTCCTCCGAGGCGTACTACATGGCGACTCCGGGGCTCCACGTCGTCACGCCCGCCACCGTCGCCGACGCCTACGGGCTGCTGCGCGCCGCCATCGCCTCCGACGACCCGGTCGTCTTCCTGGAGCCCAAGCGGCTGTACTGGTCGAAGGACTCCTGGAACCCGGAGGAGCCGACGGCCGTTGAACCGATAGGCCGTGCGGTGGTGCGGCGCTCAGGGCGGAGCGCCACGCTCATCACGTACGGGCCGTCGCTGCCCGTCTGCATGGAGGCGGCCGAGGCGGCCCGGGCCGAGGGCTGGGACCTCGAAGTCGTCGATCTGCGCTCCCTGGTGCCGTTCGACGACGAGACGGTGTGCGCCTCGGTACGGCGGACGGGGCGCGCGGTCGTCGTCCACGAGTCGGGTGGCTTCGGCGGCCCGGGTGGGGAGATCGCGGCCCGGGTCACGGAGCGCTGCTTCCACCACCTGGAGGCACCGGTGCTGCGTGTGGCCGGGTTCGACCTGCCGTACCCGCCGCCGATGCTGGAGCGCCACCACCTGCCCGGAGTGGACCGGATCCTGGACGCCGTGGGGCGTCTGCAATGGGAGGCCGAGAGCTGATGGCACAGGTGCTGGAGTTCAAGCTGCCCGACCTCGGTGAGGGGCTCACCGAGGCGGAGATCGTGCGCTGGCTGGTCGAGGTCGGTGACGTCGTCGCCGTGGACCAGCCGGTCGTCGAGGTCGAGACGGCCAAGGCGATGGTGGACGTGCCCTGCCCCTACGGCGGTGTCGTCACGGCCCGCTTCGGCGCGGAGGGCACGGAGCTGCCCGTCGGCGCTCCGCTGCTGACGGTGGCGGTGGGCGAGCCGGCCGACGGCCGCCCGGCCGGGGACGCGAGTCCCGCGGAACCCGCGGAGTCCGCGGAATCCGAGGGCGCGCGCGGTGGGACCCCCGCCACCGAGGGCTCCGGCAACGTCCTGGTCGGCTACGGCACCGCGGAGGCACCGGCCCGGCGCCGCCGCGTCCGTCCGCCGCAGACGGCCCCCGCGACCCCCGCCGTACCCACGGCCCCCGCCGCCCCTTCCACCCCCGTGGCGAACGGAAAGCCCAGGACCGCGCAGCCCGCCGCCGTGCAGACCCGCACCCCGGGCGCGGTGGACGGCCCCGTCCCCGTGATCTCGCCCCTGGTGCGCAGGCTGGCCCGGCAGAACGGCCTGGACCTGCGGGAGCTGACCGGCTCCGGACCCGAGGGGCTGATCCTCCGCGCGGACGTGGAGTACGCCCTGCGTGCCGCCGCCGCCCAGGGCCGTACGGGCACGACGACCGGCGAACCGCGCACGCGGACCGACCGGGCGGGCGCGGGCGCGCCGGCACCGGCCGCGGGCACCCCGGGCGTGACCCGTGTCCCCCTCAAGGGCATCCGCGGGGCCGTCGCCGACAAGCTCTCCCGCAGCCGTACCGAGATCCCCGACGCGACCTGCTGGGTGGATGCCGACGCGACCGAACTGATGCGCACGCGGGCCGCGATGAACGCGGCGGGCGGGCCGAAGATATCCGTCATCGCCCTGCTGGCCCGCGTCTGCACCGCCGCGCTCGCCCGCTTCCCCGAGCTCAACTCCTCGGTGGACACCGAGGCCAGGGAGATCGTCCAGTACGGCGACGTGCACCTCGGTTTCGCCGCGCAGACCGACCGGGGGCTGGTCGTCCCCGTCGTCCGGGACGCGCACGCGCGGGGCGCCGAATCGCTCACGGCCGAGTTCGCCCGGCTGACCGAGGCGGCCCGGACCGGCACGCTGACGCCCGCGGAGCTCACCGGCGGCACCTTCACGTTGAACAACTACGGCGTGTTCGGCGTCGACGGCTCCACACCGATCATCAACCACCCCGAGGCCGCCATGCTCGGCGTCGGCCGCATCGTCCCCAAGCCATGGGTGCACGAGGGCGAGCTGGCGGTGCGGCAGGTCGTGCAGCTCTCGCTCACCTTCGACCACCGGGTCTGCGACGGCGGCACCGCGGGAGGCTTCCTGCGGTACGTGGCGGACTGTGTCGAACAACCGGCGGTGCTGCTGCGGACGCTGTGAGTCCGCTTCGAGCCACCGGTTTCCCCGGCCGCGTCTCGGTGCCCCCGCGTTCCCTGTGATCGCGGGGGCACGCATACTCGGAGGGTGACCGAGTATCAGCCATCCGGTGGTCCCTCCGGCGATCCTTCCGGTGATCCTCCCGGTGGTCCCTCAGGGGACCCTCCCGACGGTCCCTCCGGCGGTTCCTCCGGCAGTTCCTCCAGCGGCCCCTCCGGGGGCCCCGACTCCGCGTACGACGCCGTCGTGCTCGCCGGTGGCGCCGCCCGGCGGCTCGGGGGCGCGGACAAGCCCGGGGTGCGGGTGGGCGGCCGGGCGCTGCTCGACCGGGTGCTCGCGGCCTGTGCCGGTGCCCGGACCACGGTGGTCGTCGCCGGCCCCCGCCCCACCGCCCGGCCCGTGATCTGGGCCCGCGAGGAACCCCCGGGCGGCGGCCCCCTGGCCGCGCTCGCCGCCGGGCTCCGGCACACCACGGCCGACCAGGTCGTCCTGCTCTCCGCGGACCTGCCCTTCCTCGACCACCGCACGGTGCGGGGACTGCTGGCACCCCTCCGGCACGGCACCGCCGACGGCGTGCTGCTGACCGACTCCGACGGCCGGGACCAGCCGCTGGTCGCCGCGTACCGGACCGGGTCCCTGCGCCGCGAACTGACCGTGCTCACCGGCCGGCACGGCGAGCTGACCGGGCTGCCCCTGCGCCGGCTGACCGGCTCGCTCGACCTCACCCGCATCTCCGACCCGGTGGCGTCCTTCGACTGCGACACCTGGGACGACATCGCCACTGCCAGGGCACGCATCAGGGAGCATGGACACGTGTTGGATGAATGGATCTCCGCAGTCAAGGACGAGCTGGGCATCGACCTGGACGTCGACACCGGCGTACTGCTCGACCTCGCCCGCGACGCCGCCCACGGGGTGGCCCGGCCCGCCGCGCCGCTGACCACCTTCCTCGTCGGCTACGCGGCCGCGCGGGCGGGCGGCGACCGGGAGGCCGTCGCCGAGGCGGCCCGCAAGGCCGCGGCACTCGCCCTGCGCTGGGCCGACGAGGAAACCCCCGACGCCACCCCCAAGACTTCCGGCGCCACCCCCAAGTCTTCCGACACCACCCCAGAAGCCCCCGACACCCGCCCGGACGCCTGATGACCGCGCGCGCCGCCCGGACCGACGAGAACGCCGACGACCTCGACGTCGAGGAGGCGCTCGCCCTCGTGAAGAAAAACCCCGGCGACACCACAGACACCCCCCGTCACCCGCACCCGCACCACGACGCCACCGCCTGGCCCGACGCCCGCGCCATCGCCGAGAACGCCCCGCGCCACGGCACCGGCGGACGCACCGGCTATCTGACCCCGGTCGCCGTCCCGCTGGCCTCCGCCCTGGGCCTCACCCTCGCCGCCCCCCTCACCGCCCTCACCGACCTGCCCTCCTTCGACACCTCCGCGATGGACGGCTGGGCGGTCTCCGGCCCCGGCCCCTGGTCCGTGCGGGACGAGGGCGTCCTCGCCGGGCACGCCGCGCACACCCCGCTCACCGACGGCGAGGCCGTCCGCATCGCCACCGGCGCCCGCATCCCCCCGGACACCACCGCCGTACTCCGCAGCGAACACGGCCGCACCGACGACAAGGGTCGGCTGCACGTCACCGCAGCCACCCGGCCGCCGCACACCGTCACCCACGGCCAGGACATCCGCCCCCGTGGCCAGGAGTGCCGCAGCGGCGATCAGTTGCTGCCCGTGGGCACCCCGGTGACCCCGCCCGTCCTGGGCATGGCCGCCGCCGCCGGATACGACACGCTCACCGCAGTCCCCCGCCCCCGCGTCGACGTGTTCGTCCTCGGTGACGAACTGCTCGGCGAGGGCCTGCCGCACGACGGGCTGATCCGGGACGCGCTCGGCCCGCTGCTGCCGCCCTGGCTGCGCGCACTCGGCGCGGAGGTCACCGCCGTACGCCGGGTCGGCGACACCGAACAGGCGCTGTACAAGGCCATCACGGCATCCGACGCCGACGTCGTCGTCACCACCGGCGGCACCGCCGCGGGACCGGTCGACCACGTGCACCCCGCGCTTCGCCGCATCGGCGCCGAACTCCTCGTGGACGGCGTCCAGGTGCGCCCCGGCCACCCCATGCTCCTGGCCCGCACCAAGGACGACCAGCACCTCGTCGGCCTGCCCGGCAACCCCCTCGCCGCCGTCTCCGGCCTGCTCACGCTCGCCGAGCCCCTGCTGCGCACCCTCGCGGCCCGCCCCGCCCCCGAGCCGTACACGCTGCCGCTGCGGGACGGGGTGCAGGGACACCCGTACGACACCCGGCTGGTCCCGGTCGCCCTGCGCGGCGATCGGGCGCTGCCGCTGCTCTACAACGGGCCGGCCATGCTGCGCGGCATCGCGGCGGCCGACGCGCTCGCCGTCGTACCCCCCGGCGGTGCACGGCCCGGCCAGGAGGCGGAACTGCTCGATCTGCCCTGGACGTCCGGGGGAATCGGGGTGTGTTTCACGTGAAACTTCCGGGCCAGGACGCCATCGCTCGCCAGGCGGACGAACACCTGGTGACCCATCGGGTGAAACTCCCGAGGAAACTGGTGGAGCATCCGGTCCGCCAGGTCGCCAAACGGCTGTCGATGGCCCTGGTGGTGCTGGTGGTGACGGCGATCGTCGTGTTCGCCGACCGGGGTGGCTACAACGACAACTCCGACGGGTCCCTCGATCTCCTCGACGCGTTCTACTACGCGACCGTCACCCTCTCCACTACCGGGTACGGCGACATCACGCCGGTCAGTGACAGTGCCCGGCTCACCAACATCTTCGTCATCACGCCGCTGCGCGTGCTGTTCCTGATCATCCTGGTCGGCACCACCCTCGAGGCCCTCACCGAACGCACGCGGGAGGAGTGGCGACTGAACCGCTGGAGGTCCGCGTTGCGCGATCACACCGTCGTCGTCGGGTTCGGCACCAAGGGCAGGTCCGCGATCAAGACCGTCTGCGCGACCGGGCTCCGGAAGGAGCAGGTCGTGGTCGTCGACCCCAGCGCGAAGGCGATCGACGCGGCCACGGCGGACGGCTACGCGGGTGTCATAGGGGACGCCACGCGCAGCGAGGTGCTGAAGCGGGCCGAGGTGCAGCGGGCACGGCAGATCATCATCGCGACGCAGCGCGACGACACGGCCGTCCTCGTGACGCTGACGGCGCGGCAGATCAACCGGGGCGCGAAGATCGTGGCCGCGGTGCGCGAGGAGGAGAACGCCCCGCTGTTGAAGCAGTCGGGCGCCGACGCGGTCATCACCAGCGCCAGCGCGGCCGGGCGGCTGCTCGGGCTGTCCGTGCTCAGCCCCTCGGCCGGCATGGTCATGGAGGACCTGATCCAGCAGGGCTCCGGGCTCGACATAGTGGAGCGGCCGGTCATAAAGGTCGAGGTGGGCAAGACACCACGGGAGCTCGGCGACCTGGTGGTGAGTGTCGTACGCGGGCACCGGGTGCTCGGCTACGACGACCGGGACGTCGGGACGCTGGAGCTGACGGACCGGCTGATCACGATCGTACGGGCGACGCCGGGCACACAGATCGCGCCCGACGTCCGCCCGTTCCGCGGCTGAGACCGCCGTGGGGACTGAGGCTGAGACCGCAGTGGGGACTGTCGGCTGAGGTCGCAGTCGAAACCGTGGCTGAGGTCGCAGTCGAAACCGTGGCTGAGGCCGCCTGCTTCCGGTCGTACGGTCGCATCTACTTCCGGTTGTAGAGCCGCATCGTGACCGGCCCGAAGACCGCCACGAACAGTCCGGCCCAGCCCAGCGTCCAGGCGATCTCGTCGGCCGGCCAGTCGCCCGCCATCAGTCCGCGCACCGCGGACGCCAGGTGGGTGACGGGGCTGTTGTTGACGAACGCCTGGAGCCAGCCGGGCATGGTGCGCGGGTCGACGAAGACGTTGGACAGGAAGGTGAGCGGGAAGATCACCATCATGCTGACGCCCATCACCGACTTCTCGGTGCGCAGCATCAGCCCGAACATGGTCCAGATCCAGGAGAAGGCGAAGGAGAACAGCACCAGCAGCGCGATCCCGGCGAGCACTCCGGGGACCCCGCCGTCGGCGCGGTAGCCGAGGATCATGCCGACGGTCAGCATCACGACGGACGCGATGGTGTAGCGCAGGGCGTCGCCGAGCAGATAGCCGACCATCGTCGACGGCCGCCAGATCGGCAGGCTGCGGAACCGGTCGAAGACACCCTTCTCGATGTCCGTGTTGACCGAGACCCCGGTGTACATGGTGATCATCACGACCGACATCACCAGGATCCCCGGCAGCAGGAACTGGATGTACTCCTTCGGCGACCCGGCCAGCGCCCCGCCGAACAGGTACGTGTACATCAGCACCATCATGATCGGGAACGCCGTCACGTCGAAGAGCTGCTCCGGCACGTGCTTGATCTTCAGGATCGCCCGCCAGCCGAAGGTCAGCGAGGCCGACCAGGCGCTGGGCCGCGGCGGGCGCTCCTCGGCGACCAGCAGTTCGGCGAGGGAGTCGGTGCGCACCGGGGCGAGTTCGGCGCTCTCGGTGGTCGTCGTGGTGCTCATGCCGCCACCTCGTCCTTCGGGTCGTGGGAGTCGTCCTGACCGGATGTGTCGGATGTGTCGGATGCGTCGGACACGCGCGTGTCGTGGCCGGTGAGGGCCAGGAACACCTCGTCCAGGCTGGGCTGGCCGAGCGAGAAGTTGTCGACGGTGACACCGGCGCGGGCCAGCTCGCTCAGTGCGCGGGCGGCCTGCTCGGCGGCCGTGTCGTGGCTCGCGGCCGCGGCGAGGCGGGCGGTCAGCGCCACCGGGTCGGGCTCGGCCTGCACCCGCGCGTCGAGGGCGCGGCGCAGCAGGTCGGCGGCGAGCGGCCGCTGCTCGGCGTCCCGCAGCCGCAGATGTACGGACCCGGCGCCGACGGACGCCTTCAGCTCGCCCTTGGTGCCCTCGGCGATCACCTTGCCGCGGTCGATGACGGCGATCCGGGACGCCAGCTGGTCGGCCTCGTCCAAGTACTGCGTGGTCAGCAGCACCGTCGTGCCCTGGGCGACGACCGCGCGCACGATGTCCCACACCTGGTTGCGGCTGCGCGGGTCCAGGCCGGTCGTCGGCTCGTCGAGGAACAGCAGGTCGGGGGTGTTGAGGATGGACGCGGCGATGTCGATACGGCGCCGCATGCCGCCGGAGTAGTGCTTGACCTGCTTCCCGGCCGCGTCCGTGAGCCCGAAGGCCTCCAGGAGCTGGGCGGCGCGGGTGCGGGCGGCGGGCTTGCGGTGGCCGAGGAGCCGGCCCAGCAGGACCAGGTTCTCGGTGCCGGTGAGGTCCTCGTCCACGGACGCGTACTGGCCGGTGAGGCTCACCCGGCCGCGCACCTCGTCGGCCTCGCGCACGATGTCGTGACCGAAGACATGGGCCTCGCCGCCGTCGGGCCGCAGGAGGGTGGCGAGCATCTTCACGGTGGTGGTCTTGCCGGCGCCGTTCGGTCCGAGGACCCCGTACACCGTGCCGGCCGGCACGGTGAGATCGACGCCGTCGACGGCCCGCGTCTCGCCGAAGGTCTTGACCAGGCCCGCGGTCTCGATCGCCAGGCCGGACGTCTGCGTGCTCATGCTTCGGGTCCTTCCGCATGCTTGGGCTACGCATGGACAGACCTTCACCGTCGCGCAAACTCATCGCTCCCGCACACGGATTTCCCGGGGCGGCCGGTCCGGCCCGCGTGCCCGCCCCAGGAGTACCGTCCCCCTCATGTATGCGATCACGATTCCCGAACCCGGTGGGCCCGAGGCGCTGGTGTGGGACGAGGTCCCCGACCCCGTGGCCGGCCCCGGCGAGGTCCTGGTCGAGGTGGTGGCCGGTGCCGTCAACCGGGCCGACATCCTCCAGCGGCAGGGCTTCTACAACCCCCCGCCCGGCGCCTCCCCCCACCCCGGTCTCGAATGCTCCGGACGGATCGCCGCGCTCGGTGACGGGGTGAGCGGATGGGCCGTCGGCGACGAGGTCTGCGCGCTGCTCGCCGGCGGCGGCTACGCGGAGAAGGTCGCCGTCCCGGCCGGGCAGCTGCTGCCCGTACCCGAGGGGCTCACCGTCGACCAGGCCGCGGCGCTCCCGGAGGTCGTCTGCACGGTCTGGTCGAACGTCTTCATGGTCGCCCACCTCCGCCCCGGCGAGACCCTCCTCGTGCACGGCGGCTCCAGCGGCATCGGCACGATGGCGATCCAGCTCGCGAAGGCCGTCGGCGCGAGGGTCGCCGTCACCGCCGGCACCACGGAGAAACTGGAGCGCTGCGCCGAACTCGGCGCCGACATCCTGATCAACTACCGCGAGCAGGACTTCGTCGCCGAGCTGAAGCGGGCCACCGACGGCGCGGGCGCGGACGTGATCCTCGACAACATGGGCGCCAAGTACCTGGACCGCAACGTCCAGGCCCTCGCCGTCAACGGCCGACTCGCCATCATCGGCATGCAGGGCGGGGTGAAGGGTGAGCTGAACATCGGCGCCCTCCTCGGCAAGCGCGCCGCCATCAGCGCGACCTCGCTGCGCGCCCGGCCCCTGGAGGAGAAGGCGGCGATCGTGGCGGCCGTACGCGAACACGTCTGGCCGCTCGTCACCGGCGGCCGGGTCCGCCCCGTCATCGACCGCGAGATCCCGATGCCGGACGCGGCCACCGCCCACCGGGTCGTGGAGGACAGCGGACACATCGGCAAGGTCCTGCTGGTCACACCGAACTGAGTCGGGCCGGCCGCCGGGGCGGGGTCTGCCCCCGCTTCCGGCGCGGCACGCCGTCCGCGTCCACCGGGGGCGGGCTCCCGTCCGAGTACGGCACCGCCCTGTGCGTGTCCCGCTCGGTGCGGTACGGGGAGACGGCGCGGAACCCGGGCCGGCCCCGGGGTCCGCGCCCTGGCAGGAGGTCCACCCAGCGGCGGCGCCGCCGCTGGGTGATGCCGCGGCCCGGGTGCCGGGAGGCCGTGTGCGGGGGGCCGTCGCGGCCTGTCGGGAGATGCCCGGCAGGGGGTTTCGCCGGCTCAGGACGCGCCGCGCCCCTGACGCATGCGCAGTGCGACGAAGGCGAGGCCGAAGCCGAGTCCGATGAGCATCAGGCCGCTGCCGAGCGGCAGGATGCGCAGTACGGGCTCGGTGGAGGAGGCGACCGTGTTCGGCTCCGCCGCCCGCGAGGTCGCGGAGGGCAAGGGGACCGCAGCCTGGGAGGCCGGTGTCCGCGGGACGGTGTCGCCCGCGTCCGGTGCCCGGGACACGGCCCCGTCTTCCCCCGGTCGCGGTGGCGGCTCGCTCACCCCCTCGGCACGCCCCGGCCTCCGCGGTACGGCGCCCGCACCCCCGTCGTCCGGACCGTCCCGGTCGCCGTGCTCCCGCTCCCGTGCCTGCTCCCGCTCCCGCTCCCGCGACTCCCTCTCGGCCCCCTCGTGCCGCCCCGGCCGGTCCCGGCCCTCATCCGGCCGGCTCCCGGCCCGCGACGGCTCCCCGGAGGGCGACGACGAGGGCGAGGGGGACGAGGACGGAGGGGGCGGGGACGCGGAAGAGGGGGCGGCGCCGACCCCGTACGCCACCCCCGCGCCGAGGGGCGCCACGACAGGGCCGTACGGCACCACCGCCGCCCCCGTGACCAGAACAACCGTCGCCCCCACTACACGCAGCCATGGAGCCACGACCGTGACCTCCCGCGCCGGCCGGTGCTCGGTCACACCGTCGGCAAGATGGGCCGGATGGACGCCAAACAGCCTGGCATTCCCGAACGATCCCGGCATTCCGGATACGGCCGTCGGGTGGACCCCCGCCGGAGGGCCCCGCTTCCGGGGGCACCGCCGAAGCGGCACACGGCCGTGCGCGACAATGGCGGCATGGAGATGCCGAGGAACGAACGGTCGCCGGAGAATCCGCAGATCCTGGTCGTCGGCCAGGACGGCATGGCGCTCAGCGGCGGCACCGGAGACGAGGACTCCCGCGAGACCCCGGTGACGGAGCAGGTGGAGCAGCCGGCGAAGGTCATGCGGATCGGCAGCATGATCAAGCAGCTGCTGGAGGAGGTGCGCGCGGCTCCCCTGGACGAGGCCAGCCGGGTCCGCCTCAAGGAGATCCACGCCAGTTCGGTGAAGGAACTGGAGGACGGTCTGGCTCCGGAGCTGGTCGAGGAGCTGGAACGGCTTTCCCTGCCCTTCACGGACGAGGGCACCCCGAGCGACGCCGAACTGCGGATCGCGCAGGCCCAGCTGGTGGGCTGGCTGGAGGGCCTGTTCCACGGGATCCAGACCACGCTCTTCGCCCAGCAGATGGCCGCGCGCGCCCAGCTCGAGCAGATGCGCCGCGCCCTCCCGCCCGGCGCCGGTGACGGCTCGGAGGACCTGCACCCGGGCGGCCGCTCGGGCGGCCCGTACCTGTAAACCGCGCGACGTCCCTGCCGTAGACCGCGCGACGTCCCTGTCCGAACACCACGAAGGGGCCCGGCACTGGATGCCGGGCCCCTTCGCCGTGTCGCGTACGGCCGGGATTCAGGACGGAGGGTTGCCCGTCGAGACCTTGAGCGTGATCTGCGGCATGTTCTCGGGGTCGACGTCCGTGCCCGCCGGGGGGAACTGCTCCCGGACGGAGCCCTCGCCGTAGGTGTTCTCGTCCACTTCGAGGATCTTGAGGTTGCCCCAGCCGGCGGCCTGGAAGCACTCCTTCACGGACCCGATGTACTTGAACTTGAAGTTCGGCAGCCGGACCTTGTCGGGGTCGTTGTACGACTCCTTCGGCTCCTCGCACTCCTCCTTGTCGATCGTCTTCGACGTGTCGGGTCCGCGGTAGCCCTCCGCCTTGGTCGCCGACGCCGAGGCCGAAGCGCCTCCGCCGCCGGCCTGCGGATCCTCGTCACCGCCGTTCATCATCAGCGCCGCGATCAGCCCGCCGACGGCGACGAGCGAGACGACGACCGACCCGATGATCACCGGCTTGTTCCGGCCGCCGCCCGAGCCGCCCGCCGAGCCGGACGTCTGGGGCGTGATGTTGTACGGCGGCGGGGTCCCCGGCCCCTGCCCCTGCTGCGGCGCGTACGGCGACGGGGCGGGCGTCTGGTAGCCGCCCTGCTGCGGATAGCCGTACGCGGGTGACGGCGCGGACGGTGCCGGGGTGCCGTACGGGTGCGGCGCCGGCGTCGGCTGGTACGGCGTCTGCACGTTGCCCGTGGGTGCCTGCGGCGCCTGGCCGACCGGCGGGAACACCGCGGAGCCGACGCCCGCGCCGCTCTGCGCCTGCGCGCCCGGCACGATGCTCGGCGGGGCCGGGTGGAAGGACTGCGCCACCCGCAGGCACTCCCCGCGCATGGACTCCGCGCTGGGGAAACGCTCGTTCGGATTCTTCTTCAGCGCGCGGGCGATCAGCGCGTCCACGGCCGGCGGCAGCGAACGGTTGATCGAGGACGCGACCGGCGGCTCCTCCTGCACGTGCGCGTACGCGATGGCCAGCGGCGAGTCCGCCTCGAACGGCAGCCGCCCGGTGACGAGCTGGAACAGCATGATGCCGACCGAGTACAGGTCGGAGCGGGCGTCCACGCCCCGGCCGAGCGCCTGCTCCGGGGAGAGGTACTGCGGGGTGCCGACGACCATGCCGGTCTGCGTCATCGACGTCACACCGGACTGCATGGCGCGGGCGATGCCGAAGTCCATGACCTTGACCACGCCGCGCTTGGTCATCATCACGTTGCCCGGCTTGATGTCGCGGTGGACCAGCCCCATCTCGTGGCTGATCTCCAGGGCCGCCAGGACGTCCGCGGTGATCTTCAGCGCCTTGTCGGCGGGCATCGCGCCCTGCTGCCGTACGTCCTCGTCGAGCACGGAGCCGAGCGGGCGGCCCTCGACGTACTCCATGACGATGTACGGCGTCGTCATGCCGTCCACATCGTCCTCGCCGGTGTCGAAGACCGAGACGATGTTGGTGTGCGTGAGCTTCGCCACGGACTGGGCCTCACGGCGGAAGCGCTCACGGAAGGCCTGCTCCCGGCCGAGTTCCGTGTGCAACGTCTTGATCGCGACCTGGCGGTCGAGCACGCTGTCGTAGGCGAGGTGGACCGAGGCCATGCCGCCCTGGCCGAGCAGGTCCCGCAGTTGGTAACGTCCGCCGGCGAGCGCCCGCCCCGCGTTGTGGCCCTGTGCGCCGTCCTGGCTCATGTTCCGCGTCCCCCGTAGCCTCTCCGGCGCCGCCGTCCCGGTGGCCGATCCGTCGTAGATCCAATGCGCTATTCCCGGCCAAGTCTGCCCCAGGCCACTGACACGTCAAGCGCGGTGCCCGTTCCGTGACCGTACGCGAAGGAAGCGTCGCGGAAGCGTTACAGCGGTCGTACTACCGGTACACGGAATTTGCACGACAGTACGGAGTACGGGTTTCATGGCCGGTCCGTCTCGTGCCGGTCCTGGGGGCCCGTCCCGGACCGGGGGCACACGCCGAGGCTGTAGCGTGGCCGACGAAGACCGTAACAACACCGCGCGCACCGCGGGCAGAAACGACGGCGAGGACTGATGGCACAGCAGCAGCGCGCTCAGGGCCCGTCCGACCCCGAGGCGACTGGCGGCGGCATCTCGGACGCGCCGGACAACTGGGGCAACGGCGGGCTCGTCGGCGACGGCCGGTACCGGCTGACCCGCAGGCTCGGCCGGGGCGGCATGGCCGAGGTGTTCGCCGCCGAGGACGTACGTCTCGGCCGCACGGTCGCCGTCAAGCTGCTGCGCGCCGACCTCGCCGAGGACCCCGTCTCCAAGGCGCGCTTCACGCGCGAGGCGCAGTCGGTGGCCGGTCTCAACCACCATGCCATCGTCGCCGTCTACGACTCCGGCGAGGACGTCGTCGGCGGCCAGTCGGTCCCGTACATCGTGATGGAGATCGTCGAGGGCCGCACCATCCGCGACCTGCTGATGAACGCCGAGGCCCCGGGCCCCGAGCAGGCGCTGATCATCGTCTCCGGTGTCCTGGAGGCGCTCGCCTACTCGCACCAGCACGGCATCGTGCACCGCGACATCAAGCCGGCCAACGTCATCATCACCCACAACGGTGCCGTGAAGGTGATGGACTTCGGCATCGCCCGCGCGCTGCACGGCGCGTCCACGACGATGACCCAGACCGGCATGGTCATGGGCACCCCGCAGTACCTCTCCCCGGAGCAGGCGCTCGGCAAGGCCGTCGACTACCGGTCCGACCTGTACGCCACCGGCTGCCTGCTCTACGAACTGCTGGCGCTGCGGCCCCCCTTCACGGGTGAGACGCCGCTGTCGGTGGTCTACCAGCACGTCCAGGACATCCCCACGCCCCCGTCGGAGGCCTCGGACGCCTGCCCGCCGGAGCTGGACGGGCTGGTCATGCGCTCCCTCGCCAAGGAGCCCGACGACCGTTTCCAGACGGCCGAGGAGATGCGCGGGCTGATCCAGTACGCGCTGCAGATGCTCTACGAGCAGGGCGGTCACACCGGCACCTGGAACACCGGCCCGGTGGAGATGCACGAGGGCCCGCGCACCCCGGCGGCCGGTTTCGCGGGCACGACCGCGATGCCGCACCCGGACGTCTCCGGCACGGCGGCG
Organism: Streptomyces sp. CB02400; assembly: GCF_001905725.1. Lineage (GTDB taxonomy): Bacteria > Actinomycetota > Actinomycetes > Streptomycetales > Streptomycetaceae > Streptomyces > Streptomyces atrovirens. The sequence goes on along the minus strand of NZ_LIWB01000005.1, from coordinate 264,442 downwards.
ATCCCGCAGCCGATCCTGCCCGCCGGGTACGGCGGTGGGTACGGCAGTGACGACGGCGGCTTCGAGGGCCACGGCAACAAGGGCAGCGGCCGTGGCAAGCTGTGGGTCCTCGCGGTGCTCGCGGTGATCGCCGTCGCGGCGGGCGTCGCGCTGGCGCTGAACAACGGCGGCGGGGGCGGGGGCGGGGGCAAGACCGACACGTCGCCGTCCGTGACACAGAGCACCGGGGACGAGAAGGCCAGCGAGAGCCCGAGCGACGAGGCGACCGAGGAGACGACCGACCCGGGCACGGAGACCGAGACCGACCCGGGTACGGGGTCCGGCGGGAACTGGGAACAGCCGTACACGCCGTCCACGGAGCCGACGTACACGGAGACGGAGACCGAGAGCGAGGAGCCGAGCGCCCCGCCGACGTCCACGCAGCCGACCCCGTCGGGCGGCACCGGGGACGGCGGCACCGGGGACGGTGGTACCGGGGACGGCGGCACCGGGGACGGTGGTACCGGGGACGGCGGCACGGACGCGGGCGGCGAGAACGCGGGCGGCGAGAACGCCGGCACGGGCAGCATCGAAGGCGTGACCGGCGGCTGACCCCGCCCGGCTCCCTCCGTACCCCCGTTCACCCCGCGCGGCGTACCACTTCCGGTCACGAAACTCGACCCTTCCCGAGTCCGGGGTGGCCGGGATAACGTGCCGTTGCTCCGGCCTCCTGCGAGGCTGTGACCAGCGCGCCTTCGACGCCTTCCCCGATTTACTTGGAAATCCAAGCAAAATCGCAGGTCAGAGGGGTTTCACAGAGATGTGGAGCACTGGGTAACGTGCCTCTTGCAGGGCGCTCGCCGGGGCACCTGTCACGCCTGTTCCCGGCCGAGTGGCACCCACCCCGTGCCCGGTGGTCGAGAACAGGTGAGCCGCACTGGCCTACCGGCAACCCCGGGGGCCGGACCGACGGAGGAGCACACGTGACCGTGGAGAGCACTGCCGCGCGCACACCGCGACGCAGCGCCGGAACGAAGGCCGGCACCACCGGCACCAAGCGCACCACCAGCACCACCAAGAAGGCCACCAGCGCCAAGAAGGCCACCGGCGCCGGGAAGAGCGCCGAGCCCGCCCTCGTCCAGTTGCTGACGCCCGAGGGCAAGCGCGTCAAGAACGCCGAGTTCGACCAGTACGTCGCCGACATCACCGCCGACGACCTGCGCGGCCTCTACCGCGACATGGTGCTCACCCGCCGCTTCGACGCCGAGGCCACCTCCCTGCAGCGCCAGGGCGAGCTGGGCCTGTGGGCCTCGCTGCTCGGGCAGGAGGCGGCGCAGATCGGCTCCGGCCGGGCGCTGCGCGACGACGACTACGTCTTCCCCACCTACCGCGAGCACGGCGTCGCGTGGTGCCGCGGGGTGGACCCGACCAATCTGCTCGGCATGTTCCGCGGCGTGAACAACGGCGGCTGGGACCCGAACGGCAACAACTTCCACCTGTACACGATCGTCATCGGCTCGCAGGCCCTGCACGCCACGGGCTACGCGATGGGCGTCACCAAGGACGGCGCGGACAGCGCGGTCATCGCCTACTTCGGCGACGGCGCGTCCAGCCAGGGCGACGTGGCCGAGGCCTTCACCTTCTCCGCGGTCTACAACGCCCCCGTGGTGTTCTTCTGCCAGAACAACCAGTGGGCGATCTCCGAGCCGACCGAGAAGCAGTCCCGCGTGCCGCTGTACCAGCGCGCGCAGGGCTTCGGCTTCCCGGGCGTCCGCGTGGACGGCAACGACGTGCTGGCGAACCTGGCCGTCACCAAGTGGGCCCTGGAGCGGGCCCGCGCGGGTGAGGGCCCGACGCTGGTCGAGGCGTTCACGTACCGCATGGGCGCGCACACCACCTCCGACGACCCGACCCGCTACCGCGGCGACGAGGAGCGCCTGGCCTGGGAGGCCAAGGACCCGATCCTGCGTCTTCGCCGCTACCTCGAAGCCTCAAACCACGCGGACGAGGGATTCTTCGCGGAACTGGAGACCGAGAGCGAGGCGTTGGGCAAACGAGTGCGCGAAGCGGTCCGTGCCATGCCGGACCCGGACCACTTCGCCATCTTCGAGAACGTGTACGCGGACGGACACGCGCTCGTGGACGAGGAGCGTGCGCAGTTCGCGGCGTACCAGGCGTCGTTCGCGGACGCGGACGGGGGTAAGTGACATGACGGACAAGATGGCCCTGGCCAAGGCGATCAACGAGTCGCTGCGGCACGCCCTGGACGCGGACCCGAAGGTCGTCGTCATGGGCGAGGACGTCGGCAAGCTCGGCGGCGTGTTCCGGGTGACGGACGGCCTGCAGAAGGACTTCGGCGAGAGCCGCGTCATCGACACCCCGCTCGCCGAGTCGGGCATCGTCGGTACGGCGATCGGCCTGGCCCTGCGCGGTTACCGCCCTGTAGTGGAGATCCAGTTCGACGGCTTCGTCTTCCCGGCGTACGACCAGATCGTCACGCAGCTCGCGAAGATGCACGCCCGCTCGCTGGGCAAGGTCAAGATGCCCGTCGTCGTGCGCATCCCCTACGGCGGCGGCATCGGCGCGGTGGAGCACCACTCGGAGTCCCCCGAGTCGCTGTTCGCGCACGTGGCCGGCCTGAAGATCGTGTCGCCGTCGAACGCGTCGGACGCGTACTGGATGATGCAGCAGGCCATCCAGAGCGACGACCCGGTGATCTTCTTCGAGCCCAAGCGGCGCTACTGGGACAAGGGCGAGGTCGACACCGAGGCGATCCCCGGCCCGCTGCACACCGCGCGCGTGGTGCGCGAGGGCACGGACCTGACGCTCGCGGCGTACGGCCCGATGGTGAAGCTCTGCCGGGAGGTCGCGGACGCGGCGGCCGAGGAGGGCCGCTCCCTGGAGGTGCTGGACCTGCGCTCGGTCTCCCCGATCGACTTCGACTCGATCCAGGCGTCGGTGGAGAAGACCCGCCGCCTGGTCGTCGTCCACGAGGCACCGGTGTTCTTCGGTTCCGGCGCGGAGATCGCCGCGCGGATCACGGAGCGCTGCTTCTACCACCTGGAGGCCCCGGTGCTGCGGGTGGGCGGCTACCACGCCCCGTACCCGCCGGCCCGCCTGGAGGAGTCCTACCTCCCGGACCTGGACCGGGTGCTGGACGCCGTCGACCGCTCGCTGGCGTACTGAGGAGAGGGTCGTGACGACGATGACGAACGCGTCCGTACGCGAGTTCAAGATGCCGGACGTGGGCGAGGGCCTCACCGAGGCCGAGATCCTCAAGTGGTACGTCCAGCCCGGTGACACGGTCACCGACGGCCAGGTGGTCTGCGAGGTCGAGACGGCGAAGGCGGCCGTCGAACTGCCCATCCCCTACGACGGTGTGGTCCGCGAGCTGCACTTCCCCGAGGGCACCACGGTGGACGTGGGCACGTCCATCATCGCGGTGGACGTCGCGGGCGGTGCGGCCCCGGCTCCTCAGGAGGAGGCACCCGCCCCCACCGAGGAGCCCGCGGAACCCGAGGAGCAGCCGGTGGCCCGCCAGCCGGTCCTGGTCGGCTACGGCGTGGCGACGTCCTCGACGCGCCGCCGCCCCCGCAAGACGCCGGCCCCGGGCACCGCTGCCCAGCCGGAGCTGAACGGCCACGGTGCCCCCGCCGTCTCCCAGGAGCGCCCGCTGGCGAAGCCCCCGGTGCGCAAGCTGGCGAAGGACCTGGGCGTCGACCTGACGACGGTCACCCCGACCGGCCCGGACGGCATCATCACCCGTGAGGACGTCCACGCGGCGGTGGCGCCTCCGGCTCCGCAGGAGGCCGCCCCGGCTGCCGCCGCCCCGGCTGCCGCCCCCGCGGCCCCGGTGTCGTACGACACCGCCCGCGAGACCCGTATCCCGGTCAAGGGGGTCCGCAAGGCCACGGCGGCGGCGATGGTCGGCTCGGCGTTCACCGCGCCGCACGTCACGGAGTTCGTGACGGTGGACGTGACGCGGACGATGAAGCTGGTCGAGGAGCTCAAGCAGGACAAGGAGTTCACGGGCCTGCGCGTGAACCCCCTCCTGCTGATCGCCAAGGCCCTGCTGGTCGCGATCAGGCGCAACCCGGAGATCAACGCCTCCTGGGACGAGGCGGCCCAGGAGATCGTGGTCAAGCACTACGTCAACCTGGGCATCGCGGCGGCCACCCCGCGCGGCCTGATCGTCCCGAACATCAAGGACGCCCACGCCAAGACACTGCCGCAACTGGCCGAGTCCCTGGGAGAACTGGTGTCCACGGCCCGCGAGGGCAAGACCTCCCCGTCCGCCATGCAGGCGGGCACGGTCACGATCACCAACGTCGGCGTCTTCGGCGTCGACACGGGCACGCCGATCCTCAACCCCGGCGAGTCCGCGATCCTCGCGGTCGGAGCGATCAAGCCCCAGCCGTGGGTCCACAAGGGCAAGGTGAAGCCCCGTCAGGTCACCACGCTCGCCCTCTCCTTCGACCACCGCCTGGTCGACGGCGAGCTGGGCTCCAAGGTCCTGGCCGACGTGGCGGCGGTCCTGGAGCAGCCGAAGCGGCTGATCACCTGGGCGTGAGGCCCGCGAACCAGGTAGGTTCATGAGACAGGAGGGGCGCCGCAAGTTCGGATTGCGACGCCCCTCCTGCTGTGCCGGTCCGCTCAGACCTGATGGAGCACGTACACCGGAGCCCCGTCCTCGGCCCCGCCCCGCGAGCGAATGCAGGCGTGCTTGCGCAGCAGCCGGAGGCAGTCGTTGACGCGCCGCACGGAAAGCCCGGTGCGGGCGGCGATCGACTCCAACGGCTCGCGCAGCTCCCCCTGTTCGACGAGCACCGGGGCGATGACCACGGCCACCGCCCACACGTCCTCGGTCACGGACAGCCGCTGCCGCCAGTCGGCCAGCACCGACTCGGTGGTGGGCCGCGCGGTGAGGAGGGCGGTGGGCGTCCGACGTTCGAGGACGAGGGTGTCGAACCGGTCCGCGATGCGTTCCAGCGCCCGGACCATGGCCTGTTGCACGGCGAGGGTGGCCTGCTGGGTGACCAGCAGCTCCCTCTGCAGGGTCACCATCTCCTTCTGCAAAGTGATCGATTCGCGCTGCCCGTCGGCCAGCTTCTCGTCCAGCTGAAGGTTGTGCGCCTCCAGCCGGACGATGGCCTCGGCGACCTGCTCCGGCATGGCGTAGGCGATGGGAGCGCCGGGCTCGGAGGACTGCACCTCGGCCTCGTCGAGAGAGTAGGAACCCTCCCGCTGAACGGTCTCGATCACTTCGGCGACCCACTGCTTGAAGGGGGCGCAGGACGGTTTGGTGCAGGCGTTGACGAGGAGGATGAGACCTTGCAGAGAGATGATTTGCAAGTCTCGACGCCACTCCCTACCTGCGGGAACGCTGAGACCGTAACCTCCAGTTACAGTCTCGAGAATCTCTCGGTGCTCGTCCGGGACATGGTCTGTGAGCGCCTTCCGAGAGTTGGTGTGACCGAGTTCCTTGCAGACATCCGCCGCCGGAAACCAGTGCATCCCGTCCGGCATCGTCAGCCTCCGCACCCGGGCGCCGGTCGCCGCGTACACGAAGTCGCTGACGTCGATCGCCTCGTGCTGCTCAGCGGAGTTCTTCCGTTTGCTGGGTTCGTTCATGTGAATTACCTCCGCTGCGGAACGTAGAGCGGGGCAGAACGCATATGCCAGCCGGTTCGATGATGTTCACGACTGCGAGCGAAGCTGACCGAAACGGCTGTGCCGGCCGACGGGAGCGTGTATGGCGGATCTTGCGACCACCACACGACCCTGTTCCTTTCCATGACAGATGTCACTGGTTCTGGCGATCTCGACGTTTCTAGGCTGATTCAAGGGCCTTCCCGCCCGCCCGCTCGCCGGCTCGCCAGGAGGTCGAAGAAGCAGTGCCGAAGGTGACCCCCAAGCCGCCGCTGCGTCACCGGGCACGCATCCTGTCCCGATCCCTCTGCGCCACGGTCGTCCGTCGCCCTCCGGCCCGGGGCGAGGGGCGGTCGACGGCGTTACGCCACTCCTCCGAACTGCGTTCCATGGTCATGGCCCTGACGCTCACCGAGATCCCGGTGGCCTTCATCGTCTCCGAGATCCTGCCGCCGTCGGCCCGGCTGCTCCACGCGCTCCTGGAACTCGCCCTCATCCTCACCGGCTTCGGCGTCCTGGCCGCGCTGGCCCGGCACCCCCATACGGTCTCGCCGGCCCGGGTGGTCCTGCACACCGGCTTCATGGGCAGCCTGGATCTGCCTCGCTCAGCGGTGCGTTCGGCCTCCCGCAGCCTGCGGACGATCCCCGGCCGAGGGCTGCGCCGGGTGCCCGCCGAGCCGACCGCCGTCGCCTGCTCGGTCGGCGGCACGGTGGGCGTCCGGCTGCACCTCGACCCACCCGTACCCATGGATCTCGGGGACGGCGAGAGCGCGGACGTCGACACCGTCTATGCGTCCGCCGACGCGCCGGACGCGTTCGTGCGGGCTCTCAGGGAGAGTGCGGAACCCCGCTGACGTGCGGGAATGCTGAGACCGTAACCTCCGGTCACGGTCTCGGGACCAGAGTTGTCCACCGTCGGAAGCTCGTGCGGACGGCAGTGTGAGGCAGAGGAAAGGGGCCCGCCGGTATCGGTGGGCCCCGTCGTTCCGTACGTCAGATCTTGCCGAAGCCGTAGCCCAGGAGCTTCTTCGCGTCCTTCTCGCGCTGGGCGGCGGAGGAGGAGGCGAGGACCGTGCCGATGACCGTCTTGCCGTTGCGGGTCGCGGCGAAGACCAGGCAGTACTTGGCCTCCGGGCCCGAGCCGGTCTTCACGCCGATCGTGCCGCTGTAACTGCTGAGCAGCGTGTTGGTGTTGGTCCACGGCGCCATCGTGCGGGTGCTGCCCGTCTTGGTCTTCGTCTTCGCCGTGTACTTCTTCGTCTTCACGATCGAGCGGAACGTGGAGCTCTTCATCGCGCTGCTCGCGATCTTCGTCAGATCGCGCGGCGTCGAGTAGTTCTTGCCGTTCCCGATGCCGTCGAAGGAGTCGAAGTGGGTGTTCTTCAGGCCCAGCTTCTTCGCCTCGGAGTTCATCTTGCCGATGAACGACTTCACGCGGGCCGCACGTGTCTTGCCCGAGCCGAACTTGTCCGCCAGCGCGTACGCCGCGTCGCAGCCGGACGGCAGCATCAGCCCGTACAGGAGCTGGCGCACGGTGACCTTGTCACCGACGATCAGCCGCGCCGACGAGGCGTTGTTCTTCACGATGTAGTCGCTGTACGCCATCTGGATCGTGACCTTGGCGTCCAGGTTCAGGTTCTTCTGCGCCAGCACCACCTTCGCGGTCATGATCTTCGTCGTCGAGCCGGTCGAACGACGCGTGTCCGCCGCCTTCGTGTACAGCGACTTGCCGTTCGCGTTGTTCATCACATAGCCGCCCTTGGCGACGATGGACGGCGCCGCGGCGGCCTGCGCGGGCGCAGCGTAGAGGGCTCCGGAGGCGAGCACGGCGCCGGTGGTCATGGCGACGCCGACGGCTCTGCGGATACGGATGCCCTGAATGTCGATCTTCAAGTCGAATACCCCGATTACCTGGAATGGCCGTACCCTGCGGCCAAGTTGAGGTGCGGCCCATAAGGGGGCCGCGCCTGTCTGACTCGCGACGTGTGCGGATGGTTGTGCCTGGATCGGGGGTCACTTCCGACTTCTCCGATTCCGTATCGGAGCCCGCGCCGGAGCCCGCCCCGGAGCCCGCGCCGGAGCCCGTATCGGAGTCCGCATCGTGGATGGATTCTTCCATGCGTGCGTGTTGTATCTATCCTGTCCGCATGACCAGCATGGCCCCCGTGAAGCAACCCCCAGCCGCCGACCGCGTCTACACCCACGTCAAGCAGGGCGTCCTGGACCGCCGCTACGAGGGCGGGACGCTGCTCACCGAAGGTGAGCTGGCCGAGGCCGTGGGGGTCTCGCGGACCCCCGTGCGCGAGGCGCTGCTGCGGCTGCAGGTCGAAGGGCTGCTCAAGCTCTACCCGAAGAAGGGCGCCCTCGTCCTGCCCGTCTCCGCGCAGGAGATCGCCGACGTCGTCGAGACCCGGCTGCTCGTCGAGGAGCACGCCGCCAGGAAGGCCGTACCCGCGCCGCCCGGTCTCATCGAGCGGTTGGAGGAGCTGCTCGCCCGGCAGAGGGAGCAGGCCGCGGCCGGTGACTTCGCCGCGGCCTCCGTCACCGACCGGTGTTTCCACGCCGAGATCGTCCGCAGCGGCGGCAACGAGATCCTCTCCCGCCTCTACGACCAGCTCCGCGACCGCCAGCTCCGGATGGGCGTCGCCGTGATGCACTCCCACCCCGACCGGATCGCCAAGACCCTCGCCGAGCACGGGGAGATCCTTCAGGCGCTGCGCTCCGGTGACACGGAGGCGGCCGTCGGGGTCGTCCACCGGCACGTCGGCTGGTTCTCCCACCTGGCCAGGGGTGAGGTGCGATGAGCGGCACGCTGCCCGGGGGCCCTCCCCCAGAGGGGGCACCCCAAGGCGGACGGCGCGCCCTCGCGGTGTGGGGGATCGGCGTATCGGTCTACTTCGTCGCCGTCATCTTCCGTACGTCGCTGGGTGTGGCCGGCCTCGACGCCGCCGACCGTTTCGACGTGGGCGCCTCCGCCCTGTCCACCTTCTCCATCCTCCAACTGCTGGTCTACGCGGGCATGCAGATACCCGTCGGGCTGCTGGTCGACCGGCTCGGCACCAAGAAGGTGCTGGGCATCGGCGTGGTGCTGTTCACGGCCGGGCAGCTCGGCTTCGCGTTCTCACCGTCGTACGGCATGGCGCTCGCCTCGCGGGCACTGCTCGGCTGTGGTGACGCGATGACGTTCATCAGCGTGCTGCGGCTGGGCACCCGGTGGTTCCCGGCCCGGCGCGGGCCGCTGATCGCGCAGATGGCGGGGCTGGCCGGCATGGCGGGAAACCTCGTCTCCACGCTGGTCCTCGCCCGGCTGCTGCACGGCATCGGCTGGACGGCGGCGTTCGCGGGGAGCGCGGTGGCCGGTGTCGTGGTGTTCGTGCTGCTTCTGTTCTTCCTCAAGGACCATCCCGAGGGGTACGAACCGGAGCCGGTGCCACACCAGGGGGCTGCTTATGTACGCCGTCAGATCGCCGCTTCCTGGCGGGAGCCGGGGACGCGGCTGGGGCTGTGGGTGCACTTCACGACCCAGTTCCCGGCGATGGTGTTCCTGCTGCTGTGGGGGATGCCGTTCCTGGTGGAGGCGCAGGGGCTGTCGCGGGCGGTCGCCGGTGAGCTGCTGACTCTCGTCGTGCTGTCCAACATGGTCTTCGGGCTCGTCTACGGCCAGGTCATCGCTCGGCAGTACGGGGCGCGGCTGCCGCTGGCGCTGGGGACGGTGGGGGCGACGGCGGTGCTGTGGGCCGCGACCCTGGTCTATCCGGCGGATACGGCGCCGATGTGGCTGCTGGTGGTGTTGTGCGTGGTGCTGGGGGCTTGTGGGCCGGCGTCGATGATCGGGTTCGACTTCGCGCGGCCGGCGAATCCGGCTGAGCGGCAGGGGACGGCGTCGGGGATCACGAACATGGGAGGGTTCGTGGCTTCCATGACGACGTTGTTCGCGGTCGGGGTGCTGCTGGACGCGACCGGGGACGACTATGCCGTCGCCTTCTCGTCCGTGTTTGTGCTGCAGGCCCTGGGTGTCACCCAGATTCTGCGGTTGCGGAGGCGGGCGGCTCGGGCGGAGCGGGAGCGGTTGGTTGCGAGCCGGGTTTCCTCCGTGCATGTGCCCGTGTGACGGCGCCCGGTGTTGCTGCCGGGCGGGGGTGGGTCGCGCGGCCGGCGCTTGCCGGATGCCGTCGCGCCCACCCGTGCCGCCCCAGCGGCACGACTGCCCGCGGATGCGCGGCTAGGGCGTCACCGCGAAGTGGCGGAGGATCGCCGCCGCCAGGTCCAGGTCGCCCTCCGTCTTCACCCTGTCCGTCACCGCTTCCGCCGTCACCCGGCCGCAGGCCAGGCGGACGTAGGTTTCCCAGTCGAGGGTGAGGGCGGCGGCCGGGCCGAGGGCCGGGGCCGTTTCCAGGGTGCCTCGGCCCTGGATGTCGACGCGGATGGTGCGCAGGAACTCCACCGGTCCGTGGACGTCGAGGACCACGGCCGAGCTGCGCGGCGCCTGCGCCAGCTCGGCCACCACGCGCGGCAGCTCGGCGAGCAGCACGTCACGGGCGATGTACGCACCGGGGGAGTCGAGGTTGCCGGGGCGGCCGAGGGCCGTGCGCAGGTCCTGCTCGTGCGCCCACACGGCGAAGGCGTGCCGGCGCATGGACTCCTCCAGCGTCAGCTCCGTGCCGAGCGGGCCGCGCACCGTGGTGCCGGGCTCACGGTTCTCGTTCCGCAACTGACGGTTGCGGCGGATGATCATGAGTTCCAGCTCGGAGGTCATCTCCGGCGACGTGTGGTGGCGGCGCACGTCGACCTGCATCTCCATGTACCGCTGGTGGTCGTTGGTGACGTGGAACAGGTCGCGCGGCAGCGTGTGGATGGGGCGGGGGTCGCCGTACATCTCGGAGTCCAGGCCGATGACGTGCGAGACGACATCGCGGACCGACCATCCCGGGCACGGCGTCCGCCGGTTCCAGTCGGCCTCCGGGAGCGGCTGCACCAGCTCGGATATCGCCTCGATGGAGTGGGTCCAGGCGTCGGCGTAGGGCTGGAGGGTGGGATGCAGGCTCACGGAACGGGACCCCTCGGCGGTCGGTACACGGGCAGGTTGTGGCGGCGGTGCCAGTGGGCGGTGGCTGCACTTCGTGCGTGTCTCGGGTCTCCCCCAGTTCTCGGCTTCGCTCGAACCGGGGGCGCCCCCAAGTTACGCTGCTGTGAGGCACCCCGGCAGTGCTTTCGTGTGACGATCGTAGGCCCGTGTGCGCGGGTCGAATGCCAGGACGGTGGTAGTGTGCGCGCTTCCTTGCTCCAAGTCGCCGTGAACGAGGACGAATCGGTCGAATCGCGTCGGCTCCGGGTCGCCGGGATGGTACGGGATCAGGCCGGGGCCGATCTCGTCGTGCTGCCGGAGCTGTGGACCACGGGCGCGTTCGCGTACGAGGAGTTCGGCAGTGAGGCGGAACCGCTCGAAGGGCCGACCTTCGAGGCGATGGCCAAGGCCGCGAGCGACGCGGGCGTGTGGCTGCACGCGGGCTCGATCCCCGAGCGGGACCCGGAAGGCCCCCTCTACAACACCTCGCTCGTCTTCTCCCCCTCCGGTGAGCTGGTCGCCGCCTACCGCAAGATCCACCGCTTCGGCTTCGACAAGGGCGAGGCCGTGCTGATGGGGGCGGGCTACGCACTGGTGACGGTCCGTCTGCCGCACACCGTCGTCGGTGTGGCGACCTGCTACGACCTCCGTTTCCCCGAACTCTTCCGCGGTCTCGTCGACGCCGGCGCCGAGACCCTCGTCGTCCCGGCGGGCTGGCCGGAGCGCCGCCGGTCCCACTGGACGCTGCTGGCTCAGGCACGGGCGGTGGAGAACCAGTCGTTCGTCCTCGCGTGTGGAACGGCCGGGACGCACGCGGGAGTTCCGCAGGCGGGTCACTCGATCGTGGTGGACCCGTGGGGCGAGGTCCTGGCCGAGGCGGGCCCCGGCGAACAGATCCTCACGGTCGACTTCGACCCGACCACGGTGGCGGGCACCCGCGAACGCTTCCCGGCCCTCAAGGACCGCGTCCTGGGCCTGGACCGCCCCGGCCGCTGACCAGGCCCCGGTTCTCCCGCCGCTGACCAGGCCCCGGTTCTCCCGCCACTGACCGGGGCCTAGTCCTCCCGTTCCTTCTCCGCGAGGTGGATCACGCACACCGCCACCGCGATCAGCAGCGCAGGGTCCGCGTCCTCGCGTACGACGTCGACGGCGTAGGTGTCCCGTACGGTCAGCAGACGCCGGGAGATCACTGCGAGCAGTTCGCCGTCGTACTCGACGGCGAACTCCCGGTCGAGGATCCGGCCGCTGACGTCCAGCTCGGTGCCGCCGTCCGCCAGGGTCACCCGGTAGTGGTTGCGCAGCAACGACAGCCGCTTGCGCCGGACCGTCGCCAGCGGCTCCCCGCCGCGCTCGATCACCATCGTGTCGCGCAGGGCGAACATCTTCTGGCGGATGTCGATGAGGACGCGCCCCTCGGTGTCCTTCAGCTCGAAGGTGTCCCGCAGCCGCATCGCCTTGCCGTCGACGAGGAAGACCTTGTTCCCGTGGTCGTCCTCGATCCAGTAGTCGTCCCCGATCCCGAGGATCCGGTCCCGCACAAGGAATCTCATGGATCCAGGGCTTCCCCGCCCCGCGTTCCGAAACGCCGCCGGTAGGCCGACGGGCTGAGTCCCGTCTCGCGCCGCAGCCGCGCCCGCAGGTTCGCCGCCGTCCCCAGGCCGCTGCGCGCGGCCACGACGTCCAGCCGTGCCTCGCCCCGTTCGATGAGCCGGCACGCCAGCGCGACCCGCTCCCCGGTCAGCCAGGCGAGCGGTGTCACACCGAGCTGCGCGCGGAAACGCCGGTGCAGGGTCGCCGGACTCACCGCCGCCCGCGCCGCCAGGTCCGCCACCGTCAGCGGTTCGCCCATCCGTGCCTGCGCCCACGCCAGCAACGGCCCCAGGGACTCGTCCGGCACGGGCGGAACCGGCCGTTCCACGAACTGGCGCTGCCCGCCGTCCCGATGCGCGGCGAACACCAGGCGCCGGGAGACCGCGTTGGCGGTCTCGGCGCCGTGGTCCCGGCGCCAGAGGTGCAGCCCCAGGTCCAGGGCGGCCGAGCTGCCCGCGGCGGTGAGGACGTCCCCGTCGTCCACGAAGAGCACGTCCGGTTCCAGCAGCACGTTCGGGTGCAGCTCCCGGAAGCTGTCCACCCACATCCAGTGCGTCGTGGCGCGGCGCCCTTCCAGCAGGCCCGCCTCGGCGAGTGCGAAGGTGCCGGTGCAGAAGCTGACGACACGGGCGCCCCGCGCGTACGCGCTCCGGATCGCGTCGAGGACGGCCGCACCGCGCGGTACGACGTTGTCCGGCCGCCCGGGTACGACGAGGGTGTCGGCGTCGTCCACGGCGTCCAGCCCGGCCGCCCCGGTCATGGTGAAGAACCCGTGGTTCATGGACACTTCCGGCGTGGGCGTGCACAGCGTCACCCGGTACGGCGCGCAGGACATCCCCAGCTCGGGCCGGGGCAGCCCGAACAGCTCGGTGGCCACGCCGACCTCGAACGGATTGGTGCCCTCGTCGACGATCACGGCGACGTGATGGGTGCGCACGGGCTGAGAGGATCCTTGCGGCATGCGCGATTTCTAGCACTGTCGCCGTGCCGGCGCACCGCCGACGATGAGGGCATGGCACAGGAACCCCTCTCCCTCGACCGGGCCCTCGCCTCCTTCACGGAGCAGTGGAGCCCCCGAATCGTCACCGCCGTCAACGACTACGACGTACGCGTCGCCAAGGTGGAGGGCGAACACGTCTGGCACGTGCACGACCACACCGACGAGTTCTTCCTCGTCCTCGACGGCGAACTGCGCATCTCCCTGCGCGAGCCGTCCGGCGAACGCACGGTCGTCCTTCCGAAGGGCTCCGTCTTCACGGTCCCCCGCGGCACCGAGCACAAGCCCTCCGCCCCCGTCCCCACCGCGATCCTCCTCTTCGAGCCCACCGGCACCCTCACCACCGGCGACCGCCACGACGGGGTGACGGACCACGTGGACACGACGACGGGGCACCCGCTCGGCTGACCGGCGCCACCGCGCTCCCGAGCCGCCGCGCAGCAGTGAGGGCGCGGGAGACGAACTCTCCCGCGCCCTTCGGTGTGGCAGTCGGCCCCCGGTCAGACCCCGTACCCGTCGCTGTAGCCGTCACGGGTGTGCGGGCGGGTGGTGTCGTCGACGACCGGGGTGGCGGGGGGTACCACGACCCGCCTGCGCCGGGCGATGCTGCTGAACGTCGCGACGCCGATCAGACCGACGATCATGAAGATGACGCCGACCAGGTCAAGGTTGACACCCTGCATGTCCCAGTCGGTCGCGAACGTGAGGATTGCTCCCACGGCGATGAGGATGATGCATCCGCCGAGGCCCATGAGTGTCGCCTCCCTGTCCGGTGTTTCCGGTCCGGACCGGGTACCCGGGCGGGCGGCACCCATGCGCCGTCGGCGGACGGACAGTTGACTAGCCGTCGAGGAACGCCACCAGCGCGTTCGCCAGCAGGTACGGGTCCTTCGCGCCGCACAGTTCGCGGGCGCTGTGCATCGACAGGATGGCCACGCCGATGTCGACGGTCCTGATGCCGTGCCGGGCGGCGGTGATCGGGCCGATGGTGGTGCCGCACGGCATCGCGTTGTTGGAGACGAAGGACTGGAACGGGACGTCCGCCTTCTCGCATGCCGCCGCGAAGACCGCCCGGCCGGAACCGTCCGTGGCGTAGCGGTTGTTGACGTTGACCTTGAGGATGGGGCCGCCGTCGACGCGCGGGTGGTGCGTCGGGTCGTGCCGCTCCGCGTAGTTGGGGTGGACGGCGTGACCGGTGTCGGAGGAGAGGCAGACGGTGCCGGCGAAGGCGCGGGCCCGGTCCTCGTACGATCCTCCGCGCGCGAACACCGAACGCTCCAGGACGCCGCCGAGCAGCGGGCCGTCCGCGCCGGTGTCGGACTGGGAGCCGTTCTCCTCGTGGTCGAAGGCGGCGAGCACGGGGATGCAGGGGAGGCCGGAGCCCCGGCCGGCCACGGCGGTGAGCGCGGCCGTGCCGGCGTGCACGGAGAGCAGGTTGTCCATGCGCGGGCCGGCCACCAGCTCGCGGTCGCGGCCCAGGTAGGCGGGTGCTTCGACGGGGTGCACCATCAGGTCCCAGCCGGTGACCTCGCCGGACGGGAGCCCGGCGGTCTCCTCCAGGAAGGCGATCAGGTCGCCGTCGCGCACGTCGTCGCCCATGCCCCACACCGGCTGCATGTGCCGCTGCTTGTCGAGCTTGAGGCCGTCGGCGTTGACCGAGCGGTCCAGGTGGATGGCGAGCTGGGGGACTCGCAGCAGGGGACGGTCGACGTTGACCAGCCGGGTGGAGCCGTCGCGCAGGGAGAGCCGGCCGGCCAGGCCCAGGTCGCGGTCGAGCCAGGAGTTGAGCAGCGGCCCGCCGTAGATCTCCACGGCGACCTGGCGCCAGCCGTGCGCCCCGCTGTCGGGCCGGGGCTTGACGCGCAGGTTGGGGGAGTCGGTGTGGGCGCCGACGATCCGGAACGGGGTGTGCGCGGGGGCACCCTCGGGGACGTACCAGGCGATGATCGCGCCGCCGCGCAGCACGTACTTGCCACCTGCCGACCCGTCCCAGGCGTCCGTCTCCGCGACCTGCCTGAAGCCCGCCTTCTCCAGCCGCTCGGCGGCGTTCGCCACGGCGTGGTACGGCGTGGGGCTCGCCGCCAGGAAGGACATCAGGTCGTCGGTGTGGCCGCGATCGAAGCGGGGGGGTTCGCTCATGGGGTTCACCTTAACGAGCGGGAGGGCCCGCTTCCCTGTGCGGGAGCGGGCCCTCGGGCGGGGTCCGGCTGGATCTCGTGGGGTCTGTCCGGGGAGGTCCGGGAGGGTCCCGGGAGGTCCCCGGATCTCCCGGAAGGGGCTAGAACGCCGCCTCGTCCAGCTCCATCAGGTCCAGCTCGACGCCCTCGGCGACCTTGCGGGCCAGGGTGACGCCGGGCAGGACGTTGGCCGCGAAGAACTTCGCCGCGGCGATCTTGCCGGTGTAGAAGGCGACGTCCTTGGCGGAGGCCGTCGGGAGCTTCTCGGCGGCGATCGCGGCACCGCGCAGGAGCAGGTACCCGACGATCACGTCACCGGACGCCATCAGCAGGCGGGTGGTGTTCAGGCCCACCTTGTAGATGTTCTTGACGTCCTGCTCGGTGGCCGCGAGGTCGGTGAGCATCAGGCCGACGATGGCCTCCAGCTCGACGGCCGCCTTGGCCAGGTGCTCGCGGGCCGCGCCGAGCTCCTCGCCGCCCTCGCCGAGCGCCAGGAACTTCTTGATGTCCTCGGCCAGCGAGTTCAGCGCCGCGCCCTGGTTGCGGACGATCTTCCGGAAGAAGAAGTCCTGGCCCTGGATCGCGGTGGTGCCCTCGTACAGGGTGTCGATCTTGGAGTCCCGGATGTACTGCTCGATCGGGTACTCCTGGAGGAAGCCGGAGCCGCCGAAGGTCTGCAGCGACTGGGCGAGCTGCTCGTAGCCCTTCTCGGAGCCGTAGCCCTTGACGATCGGCAGGAGGAGGTCGTTGAGGGCGTGCTCGGACTTCGCGTCCTCGCCCGCCGCCTCCTTCACCGCGATCGCGTCCTGCACCGACGCCGTGTACAGCACCAGCGCGCGCATGCCCTCCGCGTACGCCTTCTGCGTCATCAGCGAGCGGCGCACGTCGGGGTGGTGGGTGATGGTGACCTTGGGCGCGGACTTGTCCATGAAGTTGGCCAGGTCCGGACCCTGGACGCGCTCCTTGGCGTACTCCAGCGCGTTGAGGTAGCCCGTCGACAGCGTGGAGATCGCCTTCGTGCCGACCATCATGCGGGCGAACTCGATGATGCGGAACATCTGGCGGATGCCGTCGTGCTTGTCGCCGATCAGCCAGCCCTTGGCGGGGTGGCGGTCGCCGAAGGTCATCTCGCAGGTGTTGGAGGCCTTCAGGCCCATCTTGTGCTCGACGTTGGTGGCGTAGGCGCCGTTGCGCTCGCCCAGCTCGCCGGTCTCGAAGTCGAAGAGGTACTTCGGGACGAGGAAGAGGGACAGGCCCTTGGTGCCGGGTCCGGCGCCCTCGGGACGCGCGAGCACGTAGTGGAGGATGTTCTCCGACATGTCGTGCTCACCGGAGGTGATGAACCGCTTCACGCCCTCGATGTGCCAGGAGCCGTCCTCCTGCTGCACGGCCTTGGTACGCCCCGCGCCCACGTCCGAGCCGGCGTCCGGCTCGGTGAGGACCATGGTGGAGCCCCACTGCTTCTCGACGGCGATCCGCGCGATCTTCTTCTGCGCCTCGTTGCCCTCGTCGTGCAGGATCCCGGCGAAGGCCGGGCCGGAGGAGTACATCCACACGGCCGGGTTGGCGCCCAGGATCAGCTCCGCGTACGCCCAGATCAGCGACGGGGGAGCCGTGGTGCCGCCGATGCCCTCGGGCAGGCCCAGGCGCCAGTACTCGGAGTCCATGAAGGCCTGGTAGCTCTTCTTGAAGGACGCCGGGACCGGCGCGGTATTGGTCTCCGGGTCGAAGACCGGCGGGTTGCGGTCGGCGTCCGTGAAGGACTCGGCCAGCTCGTTCTCCGCGAGCCGGGTCAGCTCCTCGAGGACGCTCTTCGCGGTGTCGACGTCCATCTCGTCGAACGGACCCGTGCCGTACAGCTTGTCGCGCCCGAGCACCTCGAAGAGGTTGAACTCGATGTCGCGGAGATTCGACTTGTAGTGCCCCATGGCGACGGCTCCGTAAGAGAGGTATCGGCGAGGCACTGACTCCTCGCGACTGATTCACATGATTCACGTACCGGCAAGTAGCTACGATGATGCTACCCGTCGGTAATAAGAAGCAACCCCGATCCGGACATCTGTGACCCAGCCCTCCCGCCGCATCAGTAGTCTGTGCGGCATGTACGGCTACGACCAGAGCGCAGGGGCACAGCAGGGTTACGTCCCGCCGCAGCAGCAGATGCAGGGCGGGTACGGGCAGCAGGCGCCGCTGTATCCGGAGCCGTCCGCGCCCTCGCTCGCCGACGCGGTGCGCGCGTTCACCACCGGGCAGATGGCGGCCGAGGACTTCCAGCAGGTCTTCGCCACCTCCAAGGTCTACTGCCCGCGCGGCGACAACCCCGGATTCCTCGCCCTGCACAACACCCAGCAGCCGGTGATCCCGATGTTCACCTCGCTGAAGGAGCTGCGGCGGTACGCGGGCAAGGAGTCCAAGTACTTCGTGATCACCGGCGCCGAGGTGATCGACCTGCTGCCCACGGGGTACGGCTTCGTGCTCGACATGGAGGGCGAGCACCGGATGGTGTTCGACGCGAAGGCCGTGGAGCAGATGGTCGAGTTCGCGATGCGCCGCATGTATGGCTGACCCCTGCCACTCCTGAACACCGGGCCCGGAGGGAATGTCCTCCGGGCTTTCTTCGTTCGGGGTGGCAAGAAGTTCAACGCTCAACTAAAATGGGCGTACCCGAGGAGGTACCGACATGCCTGCAGTGACCGTCGAGAACCCGTTGACGCTGCCCCGTGTGACCGCGCCCGCCGACGCCGTGGCACGCCCCGTGCTCACCGTCACGACCGCGCCGAGCGGTTTCGAGGGCGAGGGCTTCCCGGTGCGCCGGGCGTTCGCCGGGATCAACTACCGCCATCTCGACCCGTTCATCATGATGGACCAGATGGGTGAGGTGGAGTACGCGCCCGGGGAGCCGAAGGGCACGCCCTGGCACCCCCACCGCGGCTTCGAGACCGTCACCTACATCATCGACGGCATCTTCGACCACCAGGACTCCCACGGTGGTGGCGGCACCATCACCAACGGCGACACCCAGTGGATGACGGCGGGTTCCGGCCTGCTGCACATCGAGGCGCCGCCGGAGCAGCTCGTCATGTCCGGCGGGCTCTTCCACGGGCTCCAGCTGTGGGTGAACCTCCCCGCCAAGGACAAGATGATGGCGCCGCGCTACCAGGACATCCGGGGCGGCAGCGTCCAGCTGCTCACCTCCCCCGACGGCGGCGCGCTGCTGCGCGTCATCGCCGGTGAGCTGGACGGCCACGAGGGTCCGGGCGTCACGCACACGCCGATCACGATGGTGCACGCGACGCTGGCGCCGGGCGCGGAGATCACCCTGCCCTGGCGCGAGGACTTCAACGGTCTCGCGTACGTCCTCGCGGGCCGGGGCGCGGTCGGCACCGAGCGCCGTCCGGTCCACGTCGGCCAGACCGCCGTCTTCGGCGCGGGTTCCTCGCTGACCGTCCGCGCGGACGAGAAGCAGGACTCCCACACCCCGGACCTGGAGGTCGTGCTGCTGGGCGGGCAGCCCATCCGGGAGCCGATGGCCCACTACGGCCCGTTCGTGATGAACACCCGCGACGAGCTCCAGCAGGCCTTCGAGGACTTCCAGAAGGGCCGGCTCGGTACGGTCCCGGCCGTGCACGGGATGTCCGAGGGCGGCCCGGCGGCCGGCAGCAACGGCGCCTGAACACTGCCCGGTTCCGGCAGTGAACCCGGCCGCGTACGGACACGATGATGTCCGTACGCGGCCGGGTCGCTGAAGAGAGGGCGGGCACCGATGGGCAAGCGCCGGGTACGGAAGATGCTGCGGCAGATGGAGAGCGGGGAGCCCGTACGGGTCACCTGCGCCGTGCCGACCACGACGAAGCTCGCTCGGTTCGCCGCCATGGCCCAGAAGTTCGGCTACGAGTACGCGGACGTACGGCAGGGCGGCGGGCCGAAGGGCGACCAGTACCTGATCGTGATCGTGCCCGACCTCAGCCCCGAGGCCCGCGAGCGGGCCGCGCGCAACCGGGCGCACTATCCGGGGGCCGCCCACGGCGGTGAGCTGCCGCGCATCGCGCCCGAAGAGGTCGAGCTCCTCAAGGCTCGCATCACGTTCGACATCACCGCCATGTACACCGACAAGCAGCGGATCCTGATCACCGGCATCGGCGCCGTCGCGCTCGCCCTGCCCGTCGGCCTCGTTCTCGGCTCGGGCGGCATGACCGTGGTCTACGCCGCCCTCGCCTGGGCCGCGCTGATGGCCCTCCTGCCGGTCGGATTCGCCGTCAACCGGCGGTACAGGGAGAAGTACGCCGCTCGGCTGCGGGCCGCCGGGTTCACACCGGTGACCGACCCGGCGGGCCGGGTGCGGTACCTGCCGCCGGGCGGCCGGCTCCCCGGGCACGGGAACCCCCTCGCGGGATGAGCGGGGTTCAGTGCGGACCGGCCTCCTCCGTCTCGTACAGCTCGAACCAGATGCTCTTGCCCTCGCCGCGCGGGGCGACGCCCCAGGTGTGGGCGAGGAGTTCGATCAGGACCAGACCGCGTCCGGAGGACGCCAGCTCGCCCGGCCGGCGCATGTGCGGCAGGTCGTCGCCGGCGTCGGTGACCTCGATGCGCATCCGGCGGCCGTCGCTGCCGCCGGTGACCTCGGCGAGCAGCAGGGCGTCGGTGTCGGTGTGCACGAGGACGTTGGTGAGCATCTCCGACAGCAGCAGCACCGCCGAGTCCACCTGGTCCGGCGAGGACCAGTCGTGGAGGAGTTCGCGCAGTTGCTGGCGGGCCACCGAGACCCGCTCGGGCTCGGCCTGCGCCACCGTCAGCGCCGTGCGGCGCACCGGCGGCCCCACCGTGTCCGACCCCACGCCGCAGCCGCAGCCCTCGCCCTCCCGGGACAGCAGCATCATGGCGATGTCGTCCTCGCGGCGGTCGGCGAGCGGGCCGGTGGTGTGGTGGGAGGAGGGGCCGTGCACCGCCTGCACCAGGGCGTCGGCCAGTTCCTCCTGGTCGCCCTTGTGCTCCTCGAGGATGCCGCGCAGCCGCTGCCAGCCGGTCTCCAGGTCGTGGCCACCGGTCTCGATCAGCCCGTCCGTGCAGATCAGCATGGTCTCGCCGGACTCCAGGACGAGCCGGGTGGTGGGGTAGTCGGCGTCCGGGTCGATGCCCAGCGGCAGCCCGCCCGCCGTCGGCCGGGCCAGCACCGTCCCGTCGGCCATGCGGATCACCGGGTCCGGATGTCCGGCGCGGGCCACCTCCAGTACTCCGATCACCGGGTCGACCTCTACGTACAGGCAGGTCGCGAAGCGCAGCTCCACCGGGTCCGCCTCGTTGATCCCGTGCAGGAAGCGGGAGGCGCGGGAGAGCACGGCGTCGGGGCGGTGTCCCTCGGAGGAGTAGGCCCGCAGGGCTATCCGTAGCTGGCCCATCAGCCCGGCCGCCCGTACGTCATGGCCCTGGACGTCCCCGATGACCATCGCGAACCGTCCGCTCGGCAGCGGGATGACGTCGTACCAGTCGCCGCCGACCTGGAGCCCGCCGCCGGTGGGGACGTAGCGGGCGGCGATGCTCATGCCCGGGATGCCCGGACCGAGCTCGGGCAGCATCGTGCGCTGCAGGCCCTCGCTCAGCGCCTTCTCGCTCTCGGCCGTGCCCGCGCGGGACAGCGCCTGGGCCAGCATCCGGGCGACCGTGGTCAGCACGGAACGCTCGTCGGGGGTGAACGCGACCGGGTAGGCGAAGGCCGCCAGCCAGGCGCCCATCGTGCGGCCGGACGAGGTCAGCGGCAGGAAGGCCCAGGACTGGCGGCCGAAGCGCTGGGCGAGCGGCCAGGTGAGCGGGTAGCGGGCCTTGTACTGCGCCGGGGAGGAGAGGTAGACCGCGCGGCCCGTGCGCACCACCTCGGCGGCCGGGTAGTCCGTGTCCAGCGGCATGTACGTGAACGGGTGGTGGTCGTCGGGATCCTGGCCGTGGTGGCCGATGATCGTGAGCCGGTCGCCCTCGACGCCGAAAACGGCCAGTCCGTCCGGTGAGAAGCCCGGCATCGACAGGTTGGCCGCGACCCGCAGCACCTCCTGCGTCGACCGCGCCTCCGCCAGCGCCCGGCCCGCGTCCAGCAGGAACGCCTCCCGTGAGCGCCGCCAGTCGCCGGTGACCGCGCTGCGCCCGGCGGGCGTGCCCGGGGTGGGCTCGGTGACCTCCTGGAGGCTGCCGGTCAGGACGTACGCCTTGCGGGCGCGGTCGAAGGAGGGCTTGGAGCGGCTGCGCACCACCCGGACGACCCGGTTCTGGTCGTCCATGATCCGGATGCGTACCTCGGCGAGGGTGCCCTCGGCGACGGCGAGCTGGACCACTCCGGTGATCTCATTCCAGTCGACGGGGTGCAGGCGGGCTCGTACCTGGGCCTCCGTGAGGGTGACCTGTTCGGCGGGGAGCCCGAGCAGCCGTGCCGCCACGGCGTCGACCGTGACCAGCCCGGCCGCGGTGTCCCAGTGCCACAGGCCGGTGTCGAGGGCGGCGAGGACGTCCCCCAGGGCGGGCAGGGGCTCACCAGTGCGCATTGCACCACTTTATGAAGATGG
This sequence comes from Streptomyces sp. CB02400, assembly GCF_001905725.1. Classification (GTDB taxonomy): domain Bacteria; phylum Actinomycetota; class Actinomycetes; order Streptomycetales; family Streptomycetaceae; genus Streptomyces; species Streptomyces atrovirens. The sequence continues at coordinate 242,437 of NZ_LIWB01000005.1, read as the reverse complement.
TGTCGAAAACTGCCACTGCGCCCGGCCGGTAATGACGGAGAAGCGATCTTGGCCCGGCCGGTAGGCTTGGGGGGAGTTTCACGTGAAACAACGACCCCGATCCGCGAAGGCTGGATGAACGACGATGCATCGGTACAGGTCCCACACCTGCGGCGAGCTCCGCGCCTCTGACGTCGGCACCGACGTCCGGCTGAGTGGCTGGCTGCACAATCGGCGCGACCTGGGCGGCATCCTCTTCATCGATCTGCGCGATCACCACGGCATCACGCAGCTCGTGGCCCGCCCGGGCACCGAGGCGTACGAGGCGCTGGACAAGCTCTCCAAGGAGACCGTGGTCCGCGTCGACGGCAAGGTCGTCTCGCGCGGTACGGAGAACGTCAACCCCGAGCTGCCGACCGGTGAGGTCGAGGTCGAGGTCTCCGTGGTCGAGGTGCTGGGCGCCGCCGCCCCGCTCCCCTTCACGATCAACGCCGAGGACGGTGTCAACGAGGAGCGGCGTCTGGAGTACCGCTTCCTGGACCTGCGCCGCGAGCGCATGCACCGCAACATCATGCTGCGTACGCAGGTCATCTCGGCGATCCGCCACAAGATGACCGCGCTGGGCTTCAACGAGATGGCGACGCCGATCCTGAGCGCCACCTCCCCGGAGGGCGCCCGTGACTTCGTGGTCCCGTCCCGCCTGAACCCCGGCAGGTTCTACGCGCTGCCGCAGGCGCCGCAGCAGTTCAAGCAGCTGCTGATGATCTCCGGCTTCGACCGCTACTTCCAGATCGCGCCCTGCTTCCGTGACGAGGACGCCCGCGCGGACCGCTCGCCGGGCGAGTTCTACCAGCTCGACGTCGAGATGAGCTTCGTCGAGCAGGAGGACGTCTTCCAGCCGATCGAGAAGCTCATGACCGAGCTGTTCGAGGAGTTCGGCGACGGCCGTCATGTGACGTCCCCGTTCCCGCGGATCCCGTTCCGCGAGGCGATGCTGAAGTACGGCTCCGACAAGCCGGACCTGCGCGCCAAACTGGAGCTCGTCGACATCACCGACATCTTCGAGGGCTCGGAGTTCAAGGCCTTCGCCGGCAAGCACGTACGCGCCCTGCCGGTGCCGGACGTGTCCGGCCAGCCCCGCAAGTTCTTCGACCAGCTCGGCGACTACGCGGTCTCCCAGGGCGCGAAGGGCCTGGCGTGGGTGCGCGTCGGCGAGGACGGCACGCTGAGCGGTCCGATCGCGAAGTTCCTCACCGAGGAGAACGTCGCGGAGCTGACCAAGCGGCTCTCCCTGGCCCCCGGCCACGCGGTGTTCTTCGGCGCGGGCGAGTTCGACGAGGTCTCCAAGATCATGGGTGCGGTGCGGGTCGAGGCCGCCAAGCGCGCCGGCCAGTTCGAGGAGAACGTCTTCCGCTTCTGCTGGATCGTCGACTTCCCGATGTACGAGAAGGACGAGGAGACCGGCGCGATCGACTTCTCGCACAACCCGTTCTCGATGCCGCAGGGCGGTCTGGAGGCCCTGGAGACCCAGGACCCGCTGGACATCCTCGGCTGGCAGTACGACATCGTCTGCAACGGTGTCGAACTGTCCTCGGGCGCGATCCGGAACCACGAGCCGGAGATCATGCTCAAGGCGTTCGAGATCGCGGGCTACGACCGTGAGACGGTCGAGGAGAAGTTCGCCGGCATGCTCCGCGCGTTCCGCTTCGGCGCCCCGCCGCACGGCGGCATCGCCCCCGGCGTGGACCGCATCGTCATGCTCCTCGCCGACGAGCCCAACATCCGCGAGACCATCGCCTTCCCGCTCAACGGCAACGCCCAGGACCTGATGATGGGCGCGCCGACGGAGCTGGAGGAGGCCCGCCTGAAGGAGCTGCACCTGACGGTGCGCAAGCCTCAGCCGAAGTAACCCCGGCCACGGCGAAGGGCCCGGAACCGACACCGGTTCCGGGCCCTTCGCCGTCCGCGCGGCCGGACGAGGTCAGTGCCGCCGGCCCAGCCGGCTCCGTACGCGCCGGGCCCGGCGGTTGCCCGCGACCGCGTCGAGGAGTCGGCGTCCGGTGCCGGCCGCGTAGGCCGGGCCTTCCAGCCGCAGCAGCTCCCCGTCGCTGACGACGGCGTACGCGACCGGGGTGTCCGCCTTCGGGAAGGTGACCGGGTGGCGTCCGTCCGCGAGGCCGAGGCGGGCGGGGAGGCGCAGCCGCACCGTCGTCCCGTCGGCGGCGGGGACCAGCTCGGCGGTCACCGTCAGCGCGGACACCGCGGCCTTGACGCGCGCCTGGCCACCGGACGCCACCGTCACGTACGGCAGCGGCAGCGACCGTCCGGCGCGCGCGTCGTTGGCGGCGGCGGCCCCGGCCGTGTCGGGGCCGAACCGGCGCTGTCGCTGGTCCAGGTCGAGGGCGAGCTGGCCGCCGGCCGTCCAGTACGGCAGCGCGAGCCGCCCACCGGTCAGCGCCGGGCCCGCGGCCGGGGTGCCCGGGTCACCCCCGCCGGTCACCCGGACCATCCGGTCGACGCCCAGCAGCTGGACGAACGCCCACACGTCGTACACCCCGCGCCCCAGGGGCCCGCCGCCGGCCAGCCGCTCCGGGTCGATGCGCAGCCGCCCGGACGCGACCGGCCGGGACCGTCCGTCGCCGGCCGGTTCGAGCCGGACCTCCAGGTCACCCTCCGGGTACCACCAGTCCTCCCGGTCCCGGTCCTTGACCACGATCTCCGCGTACGCCAGCCGGAACGGATCGCGCACCTCGTACCCGTCCTCGGCGCCCGGCACGCCGTCCAGCAGCTCCGGGTCCAGCCACCACCTGCCGTCCCGCTCGACCAGGACCAGCGGCTCGCCGTCCCCGCGCAGCAGGTCCAGCGTGATGTCGGCGACCAGGCAGCCGTCCTCCCACCGCAGCGGGCCGGCCTCGCCGCGCGCCTTCACCGCGCGGATGTGCTCGGCGAACGCCCGCGCCCCGTCGAAGTCACCGCTCTCCAGCAGTTCGGCGCGGACCCGCGACACTCCGGGCAGTCCCTCCCGCACGGCCGGCGGGAACTCCTCCAGCGCCACCTCGCGGGCCGCCTCGAAGCGCGGCAGCTGCTCGGCCCGGTCCTCGCGGAGGATCTCGGGCTCCCGGGCCCTGGAGAGGACCTCCACGTGGTACAGGCGGTGCAGCAGCCGGTTCTGCAGCGCGTCGATGTCGTCGGAGGGGGTGGTGCCGTCCTTGATCCCGCGGACGATCGTGCGGCAGTTGGGCCAGAACCCGTGCCGCGGGTTGAACCGGTGCCGGGTGTTGTTGCCGCCGTCGTCCCGCTTCATCCAGTAGTAGCAGGGGTAGTCGGCGAGGACGGAGATGCGTTCCGCCTTCAGATAGGCGGCGGTGACGAAGGCCAGGTCCTCCAGGATCCACGGCCCCTCCGGGAACCGCAGCCCGTGCTCCTCGACGAAGGCCCGCCGGAACATCTTGTGCGGCGACAGGCTCTGCATCAGTTCGTCGTTCTCGATCGTGCAGGCGTCCACCGTGTGCCGGAACAGCCGTCGGGGGCGGACCATCGTGCTGGACATCTTGCCGATCACCACGTCGGCGTCGTTGCGCTTCGCGTGCTCGTACAGCCGCTCCAGGGCCTCGGTCCCGAGCTTGTCGTCGTGGTCGACGAACTGCACGTACTCGCCCTTGGCGTGCCGCATGCCGAGGTTGCGCGGCGCGCCCGGCCAGCCCGAGTTGGGCCGGGTGTGCACCTGGACGTTCGGGTGCCCGGCCGCGAGCTTCTCCAGCCGGCCCAGCGTGTCGTCCGTCGACCCGTCGTCGACGTAGATCACCTCGTACTCGTCGGCCGGCAGGCTCTGTCCGAGCAGCGACGGCGCGCACTCGTCGACGTACTGACCGGTGTTGTAGACGGGAACGATGACGCTGACCTTGAGTCCTGGCATCCTCCGGACATTACCCGCACCGTGTCCGGGCCCGGACACGGTGGTTCCCGGGCCCGTCGGTGCGCGTCGTGCCGGCGGCTACCGCGCCACGAACTGGGTGAGGATCGCCTGGACCTCGTAGATGTCGACGCCCTTGGTGAAGGTCTTCTCGATGGGGGTCGGGGAACCGGAGATCCAGATCTTGAGTTCGGCGTCGAGGTCGAAGGTGCCGGCCGTCTCCACCGCGAAGTGCGTGATGCTGCGGTACGGGACGGAGTGGTACTCCACCTTCTTGCCGGTGATGCCCTGCTTGTCGACCATGATCAGGCGGCGGTCGGTGAACAGGATGGTGTCGCGGATCAGCAGGAACGCGGCGTGCACCTGCTCGCCGTGGCCCAGCAGACGGGCGTAGTCCTGCTGCGCCTGGGCCGGGTCGACGGTGTGCGCGTTGCCGAAGAGTGCCATGGAACGGGTCCCCCCACGTGAGTGGTGACGGCCGGATCTCGACCGTCTTCACATGATCTTCGCAAGCGGAGGGGCCCAGGAGAAGGTTTCCCTCCGTCCTGGGCCCCGGCTGTAGCGAGCGTGTTACGCGGTCGGCTTCTCTTCGAGACGCGGGAAGAGGACCGAACCCTTGGTGACCGTCGAGCCGGCGGGCAGGACGCCCCAGGTGCCGGCCTCCTGGACCTTCTGGTCCGCCAGGGCGCCGAGGCCGGCCTCCGCGCCGAGGGAGTCCCAGAGCTTGGCGGAGGTCTCCGGCATGACCGGGTTGAGCAGGACCGCCACCGCGCGCAGGGACTCCGCGGCCGTGTAGAGGATCGTCGCCAGGCGCGCCCTGCCCTCGTCGGAGGTGTCCTTGGCGACCTTCCAGGGCTCCTGCTCCGTGATGTAGCCGTTGACCTGCTTCACGAAGTCGAACACCGCCAGGATGCCGCCCTGGAAGTCCAGCTCCTCGCCGATCTTCCGGTCCGCCTCCGCGACCGCCTTCGCCAGGCCGTCGTGGACCGCCCGCTCGGCCTCGCCGTCGGCCGTCGACGCCGGCAGCTCGCCGCCGAAGTACTTGCCGACCATCGCGGCCACGCGGGACGCCAGGTTGCCGTAGTCGTTCGCCAGCTCGCTGGTGTAGCGGGCGGAGAAGTCCTCCCAGGAGAAGCTGCCGTCCTGGCCGAAGGCGATCGCCCGCAGGAAGTACCAGCGGTACGCGTCCACGCCGAAGTGCGAGGTCAGGTCCTGCGGCTTGATGCCGGTCAGGTTGGACTTGCTCATCTTCTCGCCGCCGACCATCAGCCAGCCGTTCGCGGCGACCTTCCCGGGCAGCGGGAGGCCCTGCGCCATCAGCATGGCCGGCCAGATGATCGCGTGGAAGCGGAGGATGTCCTTGCCGACCAGGTGCACGTCGGCGGGGAAGGTGGCCTCGAACTTCTCCGGGTTCTCGTTGTAGCCGACCGCCGTGGCGTAGTTCAGCAGCGCGTCGACCCACACGTAGATGACGTGCTTCTCGTCCCAGGGGATCGGGATGCCCCAGTCGAACGTCGAGCGGGAGATGGACAGGTCCTGCAGGCCCTGGCGGACGAAGTTCACGACCTCGTTGCGCGCGGACTCGGGCTGGATGAAGCCCGGGTTGGCCTCGTAGTGGGCGAGGAGCTTCTCGCCGTACTCGCTGAGCTTGAAGAAGTAGTTCTCCTCGCTGAGGATCTCCACCGGCTTCTTGTGGATCGGGCACAGCTTCTGGCCCGCGTACTCGCCCTCGCCGTCGAGCAGCTCGCCGGGGAGCTTGTACTCCTCGCAGCCCACGCAGTACGGGCCCTCGTAGCCGCCCTTGTAGATCTCGCCCTTGTCGTACAGGTCCTGCACGAACTCCTGGACGCGGTCGGTGTGCCGCTTCTGCGTGGTGCGGATGAAGTCGTCGTTCGCGATGTCGAGGTGCTCCCAGAGGGGTTTCCACGACTCCGTGACGAGCTTGTCGGCCCAGGCCTGCGGGGTGACCCCGTTCGCCTCGGCCGTGCGCATGATCTTCTGACCGTGCTCGTCCGTGCCGGTGAGGTACCACACCTTCTCGCCGCGCTGGCGGTGCCAGCGGGTGAGCACGTCGCCTGCGACGGTCGTATAGGCGTGGCCCAGGTGAGGAGCGTCGTTGACGTAGTAGATGGGGGTCGAGACGTAGTACGCCTTCGCCCCCTGCTTCTCGGATCCAGTGGCCGCCATGGTCGAAATCCTACTGGGCTCGTGGAGATCGACTCACACGCGTTTCGGGGGGCGGACGGGAATTCCGTCCGCCCCCCGACAGAGGTCAGGAAGGGTTTACGGGCGCCAGGACGCCAGTACGCCTTCGTAGAGCTCCTTGTCCGTGAGCTCGCGGGGGGTGGGGCCCGCGTGGAAGAAGGAGGTGTTCTCCGTCTTCAGCTTGCGGAGGTAGTCGAAGGCCTTGTTGTCGTGCTCACCGAAGGCGACGAAGGAGAAGAACACGGTGGGGTGGTTCTTCGCCGCGTCGGTGAGGGCCTGGGTGGCGGGGGTCTTGGCGTCGGGGGCGCCGTCCGTCTGGAAGACCACCAGGGCGGGGGTGCCGGCCGGCTCCTCGGCGTGCTTCGTGAGGACGGCCTCGACGGCCGCGTGGTAGCTGGTACGGCCCATGCGGCCGAGGCCGGCGTGCAGCTCGTCGATCTTGTTCTCGTGGTCGGTGAGGGTCAGCTCGCCGGTGCCGTCCAGTTCGGTGGAGAAGAACGTGACGTGGAGGGTGGCCTCGGTGTCGACGTGGGCGGCGAGGGCGAGGGTCTGCTCGGCGAGGGCCTGGGCGGAGCCGTCCTTGTAGTACGGGCGCATGCTCGCGGAGCGGTCGAGGACGAGGTAGATCTTGGCGCGGGTGCCGGTGAGGTCGTGCTTCTTGAGGGTGGCGCCGGCTGCTTTGTAGGCGGTGGTGAGGGTGGTGTTGCGGAGCTTTGTGGGGGGTGTGGCGGGGGCCGGCTTCGGGGTGGGCTGCTCGGCCTCGCCTTCGACCTCTGCCTCCGGCTCCGTCTTGAGCTCGGCCTCAGTGGTGGCCTCGGGCTTCGCCTCGGCCTCTGCCGTCGGCTCGGCTTCCGGCTCGGGTGCGGCCTCGGCTTCGCCTTCGGCCGGGGATTCGTTCCCACCCGCACCGCCCGTGCTGCTCTCGTCGTCGGGTGCGGGTGGCCCCTGTGGGGCGTCCTCGCCGTCGGCGGCCGCGGGCTCAGTGACAGCCTCGGGCTTCTCTTCCACCTCGGCCTCGACCTCAGGCTCCGCCTTGGCAGCCGGCTCCGGCTCGGCCTCGGTGGTGGCCTCGGGCTTCGCCTCTGCCTCTGCCGTGGACGTCAGCTCGGCTTCAGCCTCGGCCTCAGGCTCCGCCTTGGCAGCCGGCTCCGGCTCGGCCTCGGTGGTGGCCTCGGGCTTCGCCTCGGCTTCTGCCGTCGGCTCGGCTTCCGGCTCTGCCTCGGCTGCCGGCTCAGGCGTGGGTTCCTGCCTGGCTTCCGGTTCGGGCTCTGCCTTCGGTTCGGGTGCGGGGTCGGGCTCCGGGGTCGCCTTGGCTTCCTGGGCGGGGGCCGTGGGGTCGTCCGAGCGGGTGGGCTTGGGGACCGTGATGTTGTCGAAGGCCGCGGAGACCAGGTCGTGTTCCTCGCGGGGTTCCGGGACCGAGGCCGTGCGGGGCGCGGGGGTGGGCTCGGGGGACGGGGACGGGACCTTCGGGGCCGGCTTCGTCGGGGTGGGCGATGCCGGGGACGTGCTCGCCGTCTCGGCGGCGTCCGCCGCACCCTCCGCTTCGGCGGACCTCGCTTTGCGTGACCGGCCGAACGCGTTCCGCAGGAGAGTGAGAATGCCCATGTGCGCAACCCTTCGCGTGAGTTGATGCCCGTCAATCCCTGGCCAGGACGGACACGTAAGGTTAGCGGCCCGCAAGGGCGATCTTGGGCAGGGTTGGGTTTGCGGAATCGTATATGTCAAGGGTGCGATTCGGCCCGGTGCAACTTCCCAGATGCTGCCGCAGGTTCACGCACCGTTCACCCGGCCGCCCGGCTACCGCACATATGTACTCCTACGGTCACGCTGACACCACGGGCACCCAAGGAGAGAGAACGTGCGAAAGCTGCTGCCGTTGATCGGAACGCCGTCCGGTTCCCACCCCGGCGGTCGGTCCGCCATGACCTGCCGTTTCCGGTGTGGTGACGCCTGCTTCCACGAGGTGCCCAACACCAGCTCCAACGAGTACGTCGGTGACGTCATCGCCGGTGCCCTCAGCCGCCGCTCCATGATGCGCGCCGCCGCCGTCGTGACGGTGGCCGCCGCCGGCGCCGGGGCGGTCGGCGTCGCCGCCGCTCCCGAGGCGCAGGCGGCCGCGGCCGCGAAGGGCCGCCACCACCACAAACCCGAGGGCGCCCGCGGTCTGCGGTTCACGCCCGTCGCGCCGAACACGAACGACGCCGTGACCGTGCCGGAGGGCTACCGGCAGAACGTCGTCATCCGCTGGGGCGAGCCCATCCTGCGCGGCGCGCCCGCCTTCGACCCGGAGCGGCAGAGTGCCAAGGCACAGGCCGGGCAGTTCGGGTACAACTGCGACTTCCTCGCGCTGCTGCCCCTGCGCGGCGAGCGCGACCGGCAGCTCCTCGTCGCCAACCACGAGTACACCGACGAGATCCTCATGTTCCGGGACTACGACGCCGACAACCCCACCCGCGAGCAGGTGGAGATCGCCTGGGCCGCGCACGGGCTGGCCGTCGTCGCGGTGGAGGAGGAGCGGCGGAGCGGGAAGCTGACGCCCGTCACGCGGCACCGGCTCAACCGGCGGCTCACCGCCACCTCCGAGTTCCGGCTCACCGGCCCCGTCGCCGGGTCCGACCTGGTGAAGACCTCCGCCGACCCGCGCGGCACCAAGGTGCTCGGCACCCTCAACAACTGCGCCGGCGGTACCACCCCCTGGGGCACGACCCTGCACGGCGAGGAGAACTTCAACCAGTACTTCGCCAACGGCAGCAGCGCGACCGACAAGCGGTACGGCATCGGCACCGGCGCCACCGAGCGCAAGTGGGAGCGGTTCGACAAGCGGTTCGACCTCGCCCAGGAGCCCAACGAGGCGCACCGCTTCGGCTACGTCGTCGAGCTGGACCCGTACGACCCCGACTCCACGCCCCGCAAGCACACCGCGCTCGGCCGGTTCAAGCACGAGGGCGCGACCGTGCGGCTGACGCACGACGGGCGCCCGGTCGTCTACACCGGCGACGACGAGCGGTTCGACTACTTCTACAAGTTCGTCGGCAGCAAGCGGATGCGGCACGGCAACAGCCGCTGGGCGCGGGAGCACAACCTCTCGCTGCTCGACGAGGGGACTCTCTACGTCGCCAAGCTGTCCGGGGACTCGCCCGCCATCGAGATCGACGGCACCGGCAAGCTCCCGAAGGACGGCGAGTTCGACGGCAGCGGTCAGTGGATCCCGCTGGCCACCGCCACCGCCGACGGCGCCGTCTCGCACGTCGAGGGCATGACCGCCGAGGAGGTCTTCGTCTTCACGCGCCTCGCCGGTGACAAGGTCGGCGCCACCAAGATGGACCGGCCCGAGGACATCGAGCCCAACCCGGTCACCGGCAAGGTCTACATGGCCCTCACCAACAACTCCAACCGCGGCAAGGCCGGTTACGCCGCCGCCGACGAGGCCAACCCGCGCAACTCCAACAAGCACGGCCACGTGCTCGAACTGACCGAGCGCTGGAACCGGCCGGAGAGCACCCGCTTCGCCTGGTCCCTGTTCCTGGTCGCGGGCGACCCGGAGGACCCGGCGACGTACTTCGCCGGGTTCCCGAAGGACTCCGTCAGCCCGATCTCCTGCCCGGACAACGTCGCCTTCGACGACCACGGCAACCTGTGGATCTCCACCGACGGCAGCGCCCTCGGCTCCCACGACGGCCTCTTCGGCGTCGCCACGCGCGGTGACCGGCGCGGTGAGCTGAAGCAGTTCCTCACCGTGCCCAACGGTGCGGAGACCTGCGGCCCGGTCATCCAGGACCGGCGGGTGCTGGTCGCCGTACAGCACCCGGGCGAGGTGGACGGGGCGACCGTGGACCAGCCGGCCAGCGCCTGGCCCGACGGGCCCGGCACGTACGTCCGCCCGGCCGTCGTCGCGGTGTGGCGCGCGGACGGCCGCGACATCGGCGTCTGACGCGACCGTCCGGGAGTGGCCGGATCAGGGCCCGGGCACCGGGTCCTCCAGCCACTCCCGGTACGCCGGTGCCTGCCGCGCCACCTCCCGGTACGCCTCGGCCAGATCGGGATAGACGCCCTCCAGCTCCGACTCCGTACGCGCCGCCAGCAGCAGCCGTACGCCCAGCGGGTCACCGTGCAGCCGGCGGACCGCCGTCTCGGGGCGGGAGAGCGAGGTCGGCTGGCACACGGTGACGGCCTCGCCGATGGCGACCAGGGACGCGGCCGTGTGATAGTCGCCGTGCAGCACGCGCGGGCTGATCCCGGCGGCGTGCAGGACCCGGCGTACGGCGTCCCACTCGCCGTCGACCGCCGGGTCGATCATCCAGCGGTCGCCGGCCAGGTCGGACAGGTGGACCACCGGGTGCGCGGCGGCAGGATGGTCGGCCGGGAGCGATACGCACTGCGGTTCGCGCTCGACGAGGACCCGGGTGCGCAGGCCCTCGGGGACGCGCAGCGGACAGCCCTCGACCTCGTGCACGAACGCCACGTCGAGCTGCCCGTCGGCGACCATGCGCAGCAGGGCGTTGGCGGAGACGTCCATGTGCAGGGTGGGCTCCTGCCAGTGCCGGCGCAGCCGTCGCAGCCAGCCGGCCAGGGCCCGGCTGGCGGTGGAGCCGATGCGCAGTTGTTGGCCGCCGGCGGCGGCACGGGCCTCGGTGACCAGCGAGCGCAGTTCGGTGACGAGCGGGCGGGCGCGGCTGAGCACCAGCCGGCCCAGTGGGGTGGGACGGCAGCCGGTGCGCGCACGCACGAACAGGGCACCGCCCAGCTCCTGTTCGATGCGCCGCAACTGCGTGCTCAACGAGGGCTGAGCCACGCCGAGTTGGCGTGCGGCTCGGTGCAGACTGCCGGTGTCGGCGATCGCGCACAGCGCCCTGAGGTGCCTGACCTCAAGCTCCATGCCCTGGGAGGGTAAGGCGGAAGTTCAGGTTTCACCAGACACACAAACCGCGTCCGTTCAGGCGGAGTCGGGCGTGCGCGGCGGGGTGGCCGGAGTCGGTCGATAGGGCCGTCCTATCACCGGTTGCCATCATCACAGCCGCCGCACAGGCGCACACACTCCTCGGTGACATGTGACTCGACCCCCACCTCAAGGAGTCATCGATGCGTATGCGCATGCGCGTGCCCATGTCCGTGCTCACCGCCGCCGGAATGAGCCTCACGGCTCTCGGCCTCGGCATCGCCCCGGCGACGGCGGCCCCCGCGCCCGTCGACGCCGGTTCGTCCGCCCCGTACGCCGCCTACGACGGGTCGTCGGAGGAGGCGGCGGCCAACCGGGCCTTCTTCGAGGCCGTGCTGAAGTCGGCGGCCGAGAAGCGGGCCGCGAACCCGACGGGCGCGGCCGCCGTCACCGTCGTCTACGACGCCTCCCGGGCGCCCTCGTTCGCCACCCAGATATCCCGCAGTACGCAGATCTGGAACAGCTCGGTCTCGAACGTGAGACTCCAGGCCGGCACGTCGGGTGTCGACTTCAGGTACTACGAGGGCAACGACTCGCGCGGATCGTACGCGTCCACCGACGGGCACGGGCGGGGGTACATCTTCCTCGACTACCGGCAGAACCAGATCTACAACTCGACGCGGGTGACCGCGCACGAGACCGGGCACGTGCTCGGGCTGCCGGACCACTACTCGGGGCCGTGCAGCGAGCTGATGTCCGGGGGCGGGCCCGGGCCGTCCTGCACCAACGCGTACCCCAACTCCGCGGAGCGGTCGCGGGTGAACCAGTTGTGGGCGTATGGGTTCGCCGCGGCGCTGGACAAGGCGGAGAAGGCGTTGCAGAAGTCCTCGCGGTAGTCGGCAGTCGGTAGCCGCACGGTGTGGGGGCGGCCGGGGGGTGTGTCGGCTCGCGGCGCTTGCCGGTGCCGCTGCGCCCACCCGTGCCGCCCTGGGGGTACCTCCCAGGCCTTCAAGGCACTGGGGGAGGCACGATTACCCGCAGCTGCGGCGGGAGCCGCCAGTCACGCGCCGTGCAGTGTGAGGTCGACCAGTAGGGCTCGGTGGTCGGTGTCGGGGAGGTCGAGGAAGCGGGCTTGGTTCGCGGCGAACTCCTCGGAGACCAGGACGTGGTCGATCTGGGTGCCGAAGGCCGGGGTGGTGCGGGAGGGCCAGGTCGGGGTTCGGTCGGCGCCGGTCAGGCGGGCCGCGTCGCGCAGGCCGGTGTCGAGGATGCGGCGGAAGGCCGCGTGGTCCTGGGAGGCGTTGAAGTCCCCGGCGAGCACGGTCGGGGTGTCCCGGCCGGCGGCGGCCGCGTCCCGCAGCCGGCCGAGCTCCCGCTGCCACAGGCCGACCTGGTCGGGCAGCGGCGGCATGGGGTGCGCGAGCTGGAACCGTACGGCGTGCCCGTCGACGTCGGCGACGGCGCCGGGCATGCCCATGGTGCCGGGGACCCCGTCGGTGGCACGCAGCGGGAAACGGCTGAGGACGACCGAGCCCTCGGAGCCGCCGCCCTCCACCGCCTCCCGGTGCGGGTAGGTGTCGGTCAGCTCCCGCTTCAACGCCGCGTCGCAGGTGTACTCGCACTCCTGGACGAACACGACGTCCGGTTCCGCACGGCGTACGGCGTCGATCAGCGCGCCGGTGGCCTGCCCGAACTCCACGTTCGAGGTCAGCACCCGCAGCTCGGCGACGGGCGGCCCGGTGGGATCGCCGGTCTTCCCGTACGGCTCGATGAACCAGGCCAGCAGCCCCAGCAGGGCCACGCCCCACACCGCGCCGGTCCACCACCGGGCGAACAGGGTGAACAGCAGCCCGACGGCCGTGGGCACGAGCAGCCAGGGCAGGAAGGCGAGGAGCTGGGGCACGGGGGTGATGCCGTCGGTGTCGGCGGTCCGGCAGCCGACGACCACACTCACCCCGGCGAACAGCAGCCCCGCGCACCAGGCGCCGAACCGCCGCCGTCCCCCCGTCCGCCCCGCCCCGTCCCCGGTGACTGTCGGGTCGGCAGTCGCAGTGTCCAACGTTCCGGCCTTCCGCTCGCGGGTGCGATGCCCGGATTCTTCCTTACGGATGAGGGGGTGTGGCGGGTGGTCGTGAGGGGCGGGGGTTCGCGGCGGCTGCCGTGGCGGCCGGTCAGCCAGGAGGCCAGGGCCACCGTCAGGCCCAGGGCGAGGAGGAGCCAGGACGCCGTGCGCAGGGTGGCGGTGAGGGCGTCGTAGACCGCGCCCGCCGCCGGGCGGTGGACGCGTTCGGGCAGGTCGGCCAGGGTGAGCCGGCGGCCGACGGCGATCGCGAGGGCGAGCAGGGCGCCGCCCAGGGCCGTGCCCAGGCCGGTCGCGGTGAGCGCGCGCCGGCGGCGGGCGGCGACGGCGATCCCGGTGACGGCGAGGACGACGGCCGCGAGCGGAAGCCAGAAGGCGGCGGCGTCCAGTACGCGGTACCCCTTCCGGAGTCCGGCCACCTCCCCGGCCGGCACCACCGCGACCTCGGTGTGCTCGACGGGGATGCGGTGGGCGAAGGGCAGGTGGTCGGCGGCGAGCCGCGCCCGCACCTGCGCGGTGACGGGGGCGAGGTCGACGGTGACCGGGCCGGGGGCGGCCGCGTCGTCGCGCAGGGCGTGCAGGACGGCGTCGTGGACGGCCCTGTTGCCGGCCTCCCACGCGGTGCGGAACGCGTCGGTGCGGGTGAAGGAGCGGACCGCTTCGCGGATGAACGGTCCGAGGGGGGTGGTGTCGACCGTCTCCGCGTCCAGTTCCCGTACGACCTCGTCCCCCACGGCGTCGGCCACGGCGTCGCGGACGGCGGGGTCGGTGGCGAGCGGGGCCACGGTGTCGACGTAGTGGCCGGTGTCGGCGAGGGCGGCCGCCCAGGCGGCCAGGGTGCCGCAGGGGGTGAGGAGGCAGGTGAGGGTGAGGAGGGCGGCGGAGAGGGCGTTGCGGAGGCGGGTGTCGTGGGGGGCCACGCCTTCAGTCAAGGTGGCGGGTGGTGGGGGCGCGAGTGTTGGCGGCCCGAACGGGCGGTTGTGCGGGGGCCCGCGTCGGGGTGGGGCGGGGGTGTTCGCGCTGCCCGGCGTTTGCGGGGTGCCTCCCCCACTCTCGGCTTCTCCCCCACTCTCGGCTTCGCTCGAGCGGGAGGGGCCCGTGAGCGGGAGGCACCCCCACCGTCCATCCGTGCCGCCCTGGGGGTACCTCCCAGGCCCTTGAGGCACTGGGGGAGGCACGACTGCCCGCGGATCGCGGAGCGTCTCACCCGATCCTGTGGCCCGTCGCGTCCTCGTGGGTGTAGAAGCGGTAGAACATCGTCACGAAGACTCCCGCCGCGACCAGCAGGCCCAGGATCGTGGAGCGCAGGACGCCGGGGCTGGGGGCCTGGATGACCAGGAAGCCGAGCGCGCTGCCGCTGAGGGCGGCCCAGAGCACCGCGTGCAGCTCGCGCCGCACCTTCGGGGCCAGGGCGAGGAGCGCCATGAACAGCAGGGAGAACACGAGGCCGGCGAAGAAGCCGTACAGGAAGTTCTCCACGGTGATCGGCCCGCCGTAGCGGCGGTTGGCCGCCACCCAGTAGCCGTACACGACTCCGAGCAGGACGGGGATGACGACCTTCGCCGCCAGGTGGGTCCGTGCGCTGAAGAGGTCGGGGGTCGTACCGCCCCGCTCGATCGCGCCCCGGGGCCGGGGTGCCGCGTGCGTCATGAGAGCACTCCTCTCTCCTCGCCCCCGCCTACCAGGGCACACCTCCCCGGGCCGGTCGGCAACCGGGGACCGGATGCGGGCCGCACGGCGCCGTGTTTCGCTGGGGCGGTGAGTCAGGGCAGCGGGGGACAGGGCCCGCACGACGTCGTGCACCGGCACGAGATGCTGCGGCTGAGGGGGCGCAGCGTCGCCTGGGTGCCGCCGTTGCTGCTGCTCGTCGCCATCGTGTCCATCGACTACAACACCGGCGGCGAGTTCCGGACCGTCTCCTGGATCGTGCTGGTGCCGGGCATCGCCGCCGCGATCTGCGGGGTGTGGGGAACGGTCCTGTTCGCCGTGCTCGCGATGGTCACGTACACCGTCGTGGACAGCGCCTGGCCGCACCAGTTCCAGGCGGGGCTGCCCGACTTCATCCTCGTCGCCGCCGGCGGCGTCCTCGCCACGCTGGCCTGCGTGGTGCGGGTGCGCGGTGAGCGCCGCGCGCTGCACATGCGGGACGTCGCCGAGACCGTACGGCGCACCGTGCTGCGCCCCCTGCCGCCGCGCTGGGGCGGCCTGGAGCACGCCGGGATCTACCTCACCGCGGACGCCCAGGCCCGCGTCGGCGGCGACTTCTACGACATCCAGCCGGGCCCGTACGGCACCCGGGTGCTCGTCGGTGACGTCCAGGGCAAGGGGCTGGGCGCGGTGGAGACGGCGTCGGTGCTGCTCGGGGCGTTCCGCGAGGCCGGCTACCACGAGGCCGACCTGTCGACCGTCGCCGACCATCTGGAGACCCGGGTACTGCGGCACCGCGAGTACACCACCGCCCTCGGCCGGGGCGACCGCGACCGGTTCGCCACCGCCGTCCTGCTCGGTTTCCCCCCGGACCGGACCGATGTCGTGGACGCCGTCGTCTTCGGGCACGAGCCCCCGTACGCCGTCGGCCCCGACGGCGTACGGTCCCTGCCGACCCGCGGGGGTCTCCCGCTCGGCTGCCGCGACCTCGGCCCCGATCCGCCGCCGGTGTGCCGGGTGCCGGTCGCCGACGGTGAGACGCTGCTGCTGGTCACCGACGGCGTGACCGAGGCGCGGGACGGCGCCGGCGACTTCTACCGGCTCGCCGACGACCTGACCCGGGCGGTGACGGCGGACCCGCGGGTCGTCGCGCCGGGCCGGCTGGTCGCCGTCGTACGGGACGGGACGCTGCGGCACAGCCGGGGGCACCTGGTCGACGACACCACGGCCTTCGCGGTACGACGGATCCGCGCGCCCCGCCTGCCCCGCGCGCCCCGCCTCTCCCGCGCGCCGGGGGGCGAAGGCCCCGAAGGGGGACGTTCACCCTACTGACACCACCCTTCGCAGCCGCAGCGGTTACCGTGCTGCCGTAGGTGATCGACAGGGGAGGGGACCATGCCCGGAACCGTGCTGCTGCTGGCGGCCTCGCCGCTGGGCCGCGGGCGGCTGGTGGACGCGGCGTCCGTGCTCCCGGTCCTCGCGGCGGTGCCGCCCGCCGTGCTGTCCGGCGCGGAGACCGCGAACGTCGTCGAACTCGCCGACCCGCTGGAGCCGCAGGCCGTACTGACCCGGCTGCGCGCCGCCGCCGCGGCGCCCGGACCGCTGACCGTGTACGTCACCGGTCAGCTCCAGCTCGACCGCCGCCAGCGGCTGCCGCACCTCGCGCTGGCCCGGACGACCGCGCCCACCGTGCGGTACACCGGGCTGCCGTGGCACTGGTTCCGGGAGGAGCTGCGGCTGCGTCCGGCGGGCGCGACGACGCTCTTCCTCGATCTGCACGCCGACCCGGAGACCTGGCGGGCGCTGAGCGCGTCGCGCCCGCCGGGCCCGTCCCCGCTCGACTGCGGCCCCGCCAACGCCGTCTACGGCCGTGTCGCGCCCCCGCCGCCGTCCCGTCGCGGGGTCGCGGCACCGGCGTACATGAAGGCGGTCGCGACGATCCTGCGCAGCGGATGGCGTCCGCCGGACGAGGAGCTGCACCAGCAGGCGCTGACGCGGATCGCGCCGGAGAGCGAGGGCACGGAGCTGCTGCTGGCGCGGCCCGGTCCGGTGCCGGGGGATCCGCACGCGGCCGTCACCGCCGCCGTGCGCTCCGGCCGGCACGCGGACGCCGACGCGCTCGCCGCGCGGCTGGAGCAGGCGGCCGGTCTGGCGCACGGGCCCGCCTCCGAGGAGGCGCTGCACTGGACGGAGGTCCGGGCGGACCTGGCGATGCTGGCCGGGGACGCGGCGCGCAGCTGCCGTACCTGGCTGACCGTCGCGAGCGCCCGGCTGACCGCCGGACAGCCGGCGGACGCGCCCGCCGTCGAGACGGCCGTGGACCGGGCACACCACCAGTGGGGCCGGATCGGCGACCCGGCCCGTGCCCGCGAACTCGGTCCGGTCCTCGCGGAGCTGCGCGGCCGGGTGCCGGGGCGGCGCGAGGGCGCCCTGGACCATGTACGGCGTCAGCTAAGGCAGTTGCAGACTCAGAGCTGAGCGCCGGCCGGCCCGGAACACGGCGCCCCGACCGCGAACCCCGCCGCAGGGGTGCTCCCCGGATGCCACCGCACGGCCCGCCCTGATGCTCTTCGACGACGCCCCCGTCGGGTGGCGGAACCCACAGGCCGTGCGGCGGGACTCCCCGACGGACGACGGAACCCCGCTGGGCGGCTGGACACGACCGTGTGCGAGGGGCCCTGCCCGGCCGACGGCGCGGCCGGCCGGGCCTCCGGGCGGGGGCGGCGGACCGAAGCTCCGTGCCCGCGGCGGTCCTCGTCGCCCGCATGCCGTGCGGCCGGGGTCCGGGGGCGGTGCGGAAGGCTCTGCGGCTCGGGCCGTCGCCCGCGTGCCCGTGCGACCGGGGTGCGTGTTCCTACCGGACCGCCTCCGCCACCGGTGCCGTGGTCCGTCGGTCCGGTTCGGGGTCGGCGGCCTTGGCCGGGCCCGCGTTGGCCGCCAGGACCAGTGCCGCGACCGCGGCGACGGCCGCGGCGAGGCCACGGGCGTAACGTTCGGTGGTGCGTGTGGGTTCCAGCACGGCGACCTCCCAACAGCGACGGGTTAAGCACGTTTAATTCGCGGTTTAACCTAGGGGCTGTCGGACACGAACGGCAAGGGGCACTGGGGGAGTTGGCGTGGGGGAACGGGACGAGCCGGCGACCATCGGGCGGCGGGTGCAGCAGTTGCGGGTGGAGCGCGGGCTGACCCAGAGGCAGCTGGCGGAGCCGGTGTACACGCCCGCGTACGTCTCCACGCTGGAGGCGGGCCGGGTGCGCCCCTCCGACGACGCGTTACGGCATCTCGCCGACCGTCTCGGAGTCGCGTTCGACGAACTGGCCACCGGACGTTCCGCCCGGCTCGTGACCGAGCTGCACCTGCGGCTGACCGAGGCGCAGCGCACGCTCGCCGTCGGCGAGACGGAGGCCGCGGTGGAGCAGTACGCCGGGCTGCTCGCCGAGGCGGAGGCGCACGGCCTGGCCGAGGAGCAGGCCGCCGCGCTGCTAGGGCTCGGGGAGTGCGCCCTGGAGACCGGCGAACTGGCCGAGGGCCGTGAGTACTTCGAGCGTTCCGAGGCCCGGCTCGCCGAGGCACCGCTGCCCGCACGGGTGCCGGCGCTGCGCGGACGGGCCGTCGCCCACTACCTCGCGGGCGAACTGCGGTACGCGGTCTACCTCCTCGAGTCCACGATCGACGAGCTGAACCGGGGCGGCCTGCACGACCCGGACGCGCTGCTGCTGCTCTACGCCAGCGCGATCGGCCCGTACATGGACATGGGCGCGCACGCGCGGGCCGCGCAGGCGGCGGAGTTCGCGCTGGCGCTCGCGCCGCAGTCCGGCGACCCGGCGCTGGTGGCGCGCATGCACCGGTCGGTGGCCCGCACCCTGCTCGCCGAGGGCCGCCTCGCCGAGGCGGACGCCTCGCTGGCCAAGGCGGCCGAGCTGTACCGCGGGCTGCAGCTCCGTACCGAGCTGGCCAACTGCCACTGGATGCGCGGCTACGTGTACGCGCAGAACGGCGAACTGGAGCGCGCCGAGGAGGAGATGCGCGAGGCGCTGGCGATGCTGTCGGCCAAGCGGGCGTCCCTCTACAGCAGCCAGGTGACCGTCGAACTGGCCGACGTACTGCGCCGGCGCGGCAGCTCCCAGGAGGCGGCGGCCCTGCTGGAGGACGTGCTCGGCGGGCTCTCCCCCGAGCGGGGCGCGGTGCACGCGGCGGCGGCGCACCGGCTGCTCGGGATCATCGCCGAGGACGCCCGCGACGCCGAGCGGGCCGAGGAGCACTACGTGCGCGCGATGAGCCTGCTGGAACGCGCGGGCGCGGCCGGTGACCTGGCCGACCTGTGCCGCCTCCTCGGTGACCTGCTGCGCCGCACCGGCCGCGTCGAGGCGGCCCTGGACGCCTACCGCACCGGCCTGGGCCACCGCACGGCCCCGGGTACGACCACGCTGGGCCCGGCGCCCGCCCAGCCCCCGGTGTGAACGGCGGGCGCGGGCCGGGCAGGACGGTCAACGGCGCAGCGCCTCCACAGGAGGGATACGGGAAGCCCTCCAGGCGGGGTAAAGGCCCGCCAGGAGCCCGGTGGCGAGGCCGAGGGCCGGGGCCACGGCCAGGGTGGCGGGGTCGAGGACCGGCGTCCACCTCTTCGCGGCCGCCACCGAAACGACGACCACGGTACCGATCGAGGTGCCGACCAGGCCCCCTACGAGTCCCAGTGCCGTCGACTCGGCCAGGAACTGGGACGTGATGTGGATCCCGCGGGCCCCCAGGGCGCGGCGCAGCCCGATCTCCCCCGTGCGTTCCATCACGGCGACGAGGGTCGTGTTGGCGATTCCGACGGCGCCGATGACGAGACACACACCGGCGAGGAGGAGGAAGAGCTGGCTCAGGTCGTCGCTCACCGCGGTGCGCAGCGACCGCGGGTCCGGAGGCGGCGTCACTCTGAAGTACTCGGGGTGCTCCGGCCGCAGGGCGAGAGCCGCCTCCTCGGCGATCTGGCCGGCGGCACCGAGCTCGGTCGAGATGATCATCCGGGCCCCCTCGCCGCTCGGCGTTCCCCAGGTCCGCTCGGCCACGGAGCGCGGCACCGTGACGGACATCAGGAGCTCCGGTTTCCGCTCGACGTCCTCGAGTATGCCGATCACGGTGAACGAGGAGCCGCCGATGAAGACGGCGGGGCGGGTGTGCAGCGTGGTGATGCCCAGGCGTGCCGCCGTGGCCGAGCCGATCACCGCGACCGCCTGCCGGTGCCGGTCGTGGAAGTCGTCGAAGCCGCGCCCCTGGGCGAACCCGGCCCGCGCCGCCGGCCAGATGCCGGGCGAAGCGGCGATCACCTGTGTCTGCGCGTCGGCGCCGTTGGCCTTGCCCACGGGCGCGGCTCGCACACCGTCCTCGGGCCCCAGCCGGACGTTCCAGTACACCCCTGCCGCCTGGACCCCGTTCAGGCGTGAGATGCGCGCCTCGGCGTCCTCGGTGAAGGAGAGCGCGGGGGCGGCGGCGTTGCCGGAGCCGACGTCGACGACGCCGACCTCCGTGGCGGTGAGCGCGTTGAACCGCGTGTCGATCTGGGAGGCGGCCGTGGCCGTGAGTCCCAGCACCGCGATGAAGGAACCGACGCCGAGCACGGTGCCGAGCGCGGTGAGGACCGCTCGGGCGGGGCGTTGGAGCATGCCGGCCACGGCCTCGGAGAGCAGGTCACGTAGTGCCAGGCGGGACCGGCCCCGGATGGATCGCCCTTGTCTCACAGTTCCCCTCGGTGCCGTGCGGGGTCGGACAGAACGCCGTCCCGGATCGTGACGGTGCGCTGCCCGTGCCGCGCGACCTCGGCATCGTGTGTGATCACCACGATGGTCATGCCGTCGCGGTGCAGCTCGTCCAGCAGCGCGAGTACGGAGGCGGCGGTCGCGGAGTCGAGGTTGCCGGTCGGTTCGTCGCACAGCAGCAGCGACGGCTCGGCCACCAGGGCGCGTGCGATCGCGACGCGCTGACGCTCCCCGCCGGACAGCTGTGTCGGCAGGGCCGCGGCCCTGTGCCCCAGACCCACACGGTCCAGTACCGCCGCCGCCCGCAGGCGCCGGAGCCGGCGCGGTACCGCCTGGTAGACCATGGCGAGTTCGACGTTCTCCTGCGCGCTGCGGTGCGGCAGGAGATGGAAGGCCTGGAAGACGAACCCGATGCGCCGGCCGCGCAGCGCGGCCAGGTGGGAGGCGCTCAGGGCCGTGGTGTCGATGCCGTCGAGGAGGTAGCGGCCGTGTGTGGGGGTGTCGAGGAGTCCCGCGATGTTCAGGAGCGTCGACTTCCCCGAGCCCGAAGGGCCCACCACCGTCACGAAATCCCCGCCGGCGATGCTCAGATCGCAGGGGTGCAGGGCGTGCACCGCCGGAGGGCCGGGGTAGGTCAGCCCCACGTCCCGGAACTCGATCACCGGTGTGCCGTCGCCGGACATGGTCACGGCCCGCCCACAGTGGTTCCCGGCTGTACGCCCACGACGACCCGGGCGCCGGCTTCGAGGCGGGCGCCTTCCACCGGGGTCACCTGGACGAAGCCGTCTCCGGACATGCCGACGGTGACGGGGACCCGAAGCTCCGTCCGGCCCTTCCGCACGGTGACGGCGGTCAGTCCGTCGGCGCCGGTGGACACGGCCGACGAGGGGACGGCGAGAACCTCGCCCTCGGAGGAGGCCGCCACCACGGTCAGCTGTACGTTCTCGCCGTTGAGCCGGGCGGGCAGTGGCTCGGACGGGGTGACCTTCACGGTGTAGTTCTCCGCTGCGGCTTCCTGGTCGCCGTCCTTCGCGGAGACCGTGGCCCTGGAGACGGAGGCGACCTTTCCGGTGAACTGCCGTCCGGTCAGCTCCGCGTGGATGCGCACCTCCTGTCCGGGCCGGACCAGGTCCTTCTGCTGGGGCGTCACCGAGCCCTCGACCGTCAGACCGCCGGACGAGACGGACAGGAGGCCGGTGGTGGCCTCGTCGCCGACGTGTGCGCGCACCTCGTCGGCGTGGGCGGGGAAGGACGGGACGAAGACGACCTCGGACATCGGGAACACCGTGACGGCGGGTGCGGGCACCCGGTCGTTCCCGGCCGTCGGAAGGGCCGTCCCGCCGGGCTCCGGCTCCTCGGTCAGGGGCACCGGGGTTTCGGCGGTCGGGGCCTCGTAGCCGATGGACCGGTAGAAGGAGGTCACGGCTCCCCGGGTTCCGAGGCCGAAGACGCCCGAGGGGTCGCTGCCGGTGGGATGACCGGATTCCCGCAGTGCCTTCTGCAACTGGGCGACATCGTCCCCGCGCTTTCCGGGCGCGAGGTCGCGGTAGGCGGGGAGGGCGCCTTCGAGAACGAACAGCGGGCGTCCCGATATCTCCAGGACCACCTGGCCGGGAGTGATCTTCTCGCCCGGAGCGGTGCGGACCTTCGTCACCACCGACCGGCCCACCTCCTTGTCCGCCGACGGACCGGCCGAGATGTCGGTGTGCCGGGACGCGCTGATCCTGCCCCGGGTGATCAGGGCCTGGGAGATCACCCGCTGTTCGACGGGTGCGGTGAGGACGCTCCGCGGGGGTGGTGCCGCGTCTGCGGCGACCTGGGCCGGGGACCTGACGAGCAATGCGGCTCCGGCTCCCGCCCCGGTGCACACCAGGCACGCCACGACGAGGACGCCGAGGCTCCGTCTGCGCCGGACGAGTCCGTGCGAGCCGCGGGAGTCCGCCAGCAGGACGGTCGTCTCCGCGTCCGTGGTGTCGGGCCTCCCCATCAGGAACCCGCCACGACGTCGGCGGCCTTCTTCACGGCCGCGTCCAGCGACTCGCGTTCCTCGTTCAGCTGCTCCGGCCGGCTCTCGATGGTCTCCTTCTGGATCGCCACCTCGGTGTCGAACCAGATCCTGGCCACCCGGGTGCTCTCCCGGCAGGCGATGTCGGCCGTGGCCGTCCTGATCTCGAGCGGTGTGACCTCCCGGGTTCCGAACCGGGGGTCGTCGCTGGCGTCCAGCGGGCGCGCGTAGTCGAACCCGCTCTTCTTCATGCAGGCGGACCACGCCTTGAAGGCCTCGACCACGTCGGGGTGCTGCTGGGACTGGATGAACGCCTCGTTGCTGACCTGCTGAGCCGCTTCGGCGGTGATCGAGCCGTCCGCGATCTTCCGGTCGGCCTCGCCCACACAGCCGCCCTCGGGCACCGGCTCGTCCCCCACCTTCGGTGCGCCGCCCTGGAGCGCCCATGTCTCCGCGTCGCTGCCCGTCGTGATGTCCGTGGCGCCGACCTTGACCGCCTTGTCGTACGCCTCCTGCTCCGCGGCCGCGGGCTTGTAGCCCCGCTGCTCGGCCAGCGCCATGTCGTGGATGCCGTAGCGCCAGTCGACCAGGGTCTTCGGGCCCAGGCGCGGCAGTTCGGGAGCGGGCTTCCAGGAGAAGCCGAAGCGTTTCATGCAGTCGCCGACCAGGATCTTCCTGGCCTGCGATATCTGCTTCCGCTCGCTGTCCGAGGGGAGGTAGCCCTCGATCGGCAGGACCCAGGTGGCGGGGTCGGCGGCGTCGAACGGGACCGTCGGCTCAGGGGTCGCCACGGACGGGTTCGAGTCCGCGGTGACGGCCGAGCATCCGGCGACCGGCACCACTGCCGTCGCGGCGAGGAGGGCGCCCAGGCCGCGTCGTTTGATCATCTGGAGCATCTGTGTTCCTGCTGTCGGGGAGACGGCGGGTGCGGAACGGGGCGGGGGTCCGTTCCCGTTCCGCACCCGTCTGTCGTGCGGCGGCCGTCAGGGACGGGCCCCGGTGCGGACCGGGGCCGGGCTCAGAGCGTCTGCCAGGCGAACGACGCGTTCTCGTTCTTCGTGACGGAGAGGTTCGTCTGCGAGCGCGGGCTCGACCAGTCGGCGGACCCCTTGTAACCGCTGTTGAAGTACGTCACGGCGTAGTAGGTCGTGTGCTTGTTCTTCACGGAGGCGGCGTTGTTCTTGATGCCCTGCAGGTTGCCGTTGCCGCCGTGGCAGAACTTCAAGGGCTGGGTACCGCCCTGGGGCGCGCCGCCTATGCGCTCGTCGGCGAAGTCCCACACGCTGTAGCCGACGTTGCGGTAGGCGCCGCCGTAGTTGGAGTTGTAGTAGATCGCGTACTTGAACTGCGAGGTCGCCTGCGACTTCTGGCAGGCCTCGGGGCTCATCTGGTTCTCGAATCCGGTGTTCGCCTGCGCCTGGGGAGCGCCGGCGACCCCCAGGGCCAGAACCGCGGTCGCGATGAACGGGATCTTCTTGCGCACAGGGTGGTCCTTTCGTCTTCGTGCACTGGTTTCCTCGGTCGGACCCGTACGGTCAGCTCTGCCGGCGGGCCAGCCTTTTCGCGGCCTCACGGCGCTCGGGCCGGAAGGGGTCGGGGCCGGAGCCGGCGCCCCGGCCGGGCACCGCCGTCCGGCGGCGGAGCCCGGCCGCCACACGGACGAGCCGTTCGTCGCCCGGCTTGGTGTCGATGTAGAAGAGGGACTCGTCGGGGACCGTGTCGTCCCCGCCCCAGCGGACGACGCCCGCGCAGTCGACGAGGATGTCCCGGACGACCGTGAGCTGGTTCGGGAAGAACCCGCCCCGGGCACCGGAGGGGTAGAAACCGGGCCGTATCTGCACCGCGGTGCCGGACGCCTGGTTGGACTCGGCGAGGCCCCCGCGCACCTCCGACGGGTGGCGCCAGCCGATCACGTCACCGGCTCTGAGTTCGTCGACCTCGTAGTGGAAACGGCGGATCACGTGCACCAGTACCGACTCGACGTCGCCGAGGCGCAGTTGCGCTCCGCGCAGCGGAGTGCCGGGGACGGGGCAGGTCCACACGCTGCCGGCGTCGTCGGCGACCTTCTCCATCTCCCATCCGTTGAGGGACGGCTTGCCGGTGTGGACGCGCTCCTGCTCGGCCCGGTGACGGCGCAGGGCTTCCGAGATGTCGATCGGGGCGGGCGGTGTCGGTGAGGTGGGCGCGGACGGGGGAGTGGCGGCGGAGGCAGGACTGCCGGTGAGGCCGACGACAGTCATGCCTGCCGCGACGGCGGTGGCCTGCTTCAGGGCGGCACGACGCGATATGGGCATGTGTGGGAGGCTTTCTGTCATGGCCGAGGGATCTCGGCGTACAGCATCGGATCGATCGTGAACGCGACCGCGGGCGCGACGAGCGCCGCGGCGGCGACGAGCGCGTACCAGGCGCGGAAGACGTTGACCGCCTGGACGACCAGGTAGTTCGCGAACACGCACATCAGCAGGTACGGGACGGTGAGGAGGACGATCGCCGCGACGGCCGGTCCCATGCCGTCGTCGGTGTCCGCGGGGGACGGCTGCTCCGCCCAGCCGTGCCGGGGGAGCACCCACGTCTCGAGGAGGCGCCACGGCATGTCGATGACGCTGTTGCCGACGTAACCGAGCAGCAGGTTGACGACGACGGCGAGACCGAGGGTCGCCGTCACACGGCTCCGTGTGGTGCGCAGTTCGGCCAGGACCGTGTTCTCCTCCCGTCCCGCACCCGTCACCAGACGTCGCCCCGGGAGAGCGCGTTGTACTTCTCGAACGTCCCGTACACCTGGAGCCGCTTCTCCGCCTCCGTCTCGGCGTTCGAGGTGTCGCCCTGGTAGTACTTGAGGTAATCGAAGACGTTCTGGGGCGAGGAGGTCAGACTGGGGCGGGGCACGCCGTACTTGACCGCGTGGTAGCGGTGCACGTAGCCGACCTGCCGGATGTTGAACTCGGGGTCCTCGTTCAGCTGCTGCCAGATCGCCCACACGTCGGCGTCGCTGGCGGGGTCGCGTGTCGCCCCGCTGAGGACACCGTCCCTGATGGCCTGGTTGCGGGCGTTGATGGCGGTGGCCGCGAAGATCTGGCCGGGTCCGGTGCTGGCGTCCCGCTTGATGAACCTGTCCGCGAGCGGCGGGACGGTCTGCACGCCCGAGTGGTAGACGCGGACGCCGATGTCGCCCAGGTAGTCGAGGGACGTGTCGTAGTGGCGGGTCTCCCAGAACACGGGCACCTGGATCAGGGACTTGCGCATCTTCAGGGCGCGGGCCATACCGGTGATCAACGCGTCGTTGTGCAGCACCAGGTCGAGGCTCTGCTTGATCGACCACTTGGTGTTGGCCGAGGTCTCCCCGATGCCGATGTCCTTCATCGTCTGCCGGATCTCCAGCAGCAGCGCCTCGTGCGCCTCCGTCGGGAGCTCGCTGTCGAGAAGCGTGTCGGGGGCGACCGGGTCGAAGCTGTTCTCCCCGATGTCCCGCCCCGACGCGATGTTGTGGTCGATCTCGATCCGGCCGTCACCGGACCCCACGGTGCGGGTGACGATCTGGTCGTACGCCCAGTTGGCGGGCATGGCGTAGCCGAGGTTGCCGGAGTAGCCGGACGACATGTCGGACACGAACGACGCCGAGGCGTACCCGGCGGCCGAGACGCGGGAGCACACGTTGCGCGTCCCGTACACACCGATGCGGTACGCGTCGTCGATGTGGGCCATCTCCTGGGCGATGGCCCGGAAATAGGGGAGGACCCACTCGGTGATCTCGTAGTCCTGGGTGTCGTAGTCGACGGCGAAGAAGATCCGCGCGCCGTGCTTGAAGCCGTGCTTCGCCGCCTGGGCCACGGCCAGTCTGGCGTCGGCCGTCCCCTGCTCCGGACGGAAGTAGTCGGCGGAGTCGGCGAAGGTCTGGAAGATCGGGTAGCAGCGCAGCCCGTTGTCGGCGATCGTCTTCAGCTCGCCCGGCTGGATCTCCTTGTGCACCAGGTCGCCGCTGGGGGTGGGGTCCGGGTTGTACAGGTACCGTCCGACGTACTTGATGCCCTCGGACTTCAGTGTCCGCGCGCGCGCCGGAGTGATCAGCGTGACCCCGTCGCATGCCTCGCCCCTACGGGACTGGTCGCCGTAGGAGACCAGCAGCGACGACCAGGTCTGGAAGTCGCCGATGCCGCTGACGGGCAGCTTCACGAACGACTGGAACGCCTCCACGCCGACTTTGACGTCACCGGTGAAGTTCCCGAAAGGGACGTTGCGCGCGTTGAGGATCATCGCGGCCGTGAACAGTTTCGCCCAGGTGCCGACGGTGCCGACCGCGACGGTGTGGTTCCTCAGGCCGGCCTGGGTGCCGGGGCCGAAGTTGCCGTTGGCGGTGCCGTCGGCCATCCCCAACTCGTACTGGATGGCGAAGAGCAGTGACTTGGCGACGTCGCGGGAGTGGTGGCCGTCGCAGGGGATGACGAAGAAGTCCCTGCGGTGGATGTAGTGCCCGTTGAGCCACTGCTGGATCGAACGGATGGTGTCGGAGCCGCTGTTGACGGTGACGTAGGCGTCCATGTTCAGCAGGCCCTTGAAGACCTTCGGAACCAGGTCGGAACCGGGGTACACCGAGTCCACGCCCATGTCCGCCTTGAGCCGCGCGACGGACGAGGCGACTCGGTCGCTGTACTTTCCGTCGATGCCGCCGCCGTCGTATCCCTTGCAGTACAGACCGGACTGGATGATGCGTATGAAGTCGGCGGACGGCGCCGTGGAGGCGTTGATGACCGGGTGTCTCGACTGCAGTGTGGAGAGCGTGCCGGGGCCGAAGTTGTTCGACAGCGCGTCGATGCCGAGTTCCCACTGAAGAGCGCGGGTCAGGGCGTACATGACCGGCCACCCGGTTCGCCCGTTCTCCTCGACCGTCATTCCTATGCGGCTGCCGTAGACGCGGTTGATGAACTTCTGGGCGTTGAGAACCATTTCGTCGGCCATGGGGGGCGGCTTCTCCTTGAGTGGTCGCGGTTCGGCGAGGTGAGGAGCGAAGGGGCGAACAGGCCGGGGAGCGTGCTTGGCCGTCCGGTGCCACGGTGCGTTCAGTGGCGGGGGGACGGGCTGTGCCGGTGTGGACGACGCGGGCAGCCGGCACCGGTGTGAAAGGCGGACTCCCCCATGGCGACGATCTCCCCCGTCAACGGATGGTGTGTCGAACCTGTGTTCGAGGAATCATCCTTTTCGGCCCGGCGATCACCATAGGTGGACAGTGAAGGAAGGGTGCAAGATCCGTAAAGAAGGATGGCTTGATCACGCCGACGCCGCCGGGGCCCGGGGAGAAGTGGGCAATCGTTTGGTTTTGCCCTGCGTTTTCCCTGTGTCTTTCCTGTGCGGTGATGGAGGACCGGAACGTTCCGGTCGGCCGGGTGCGGTACGGGATGGCGCGAAACCGACCATGTCCATGCCCGGTGGAACGGGTGGTCGCACCGTCCGCGTGCGGGCCGGTGAGAGGCTCGGGAACGAGCCGAGGTCCGGGTTTCGGAGTGGGGCGGGCCGGGTAGTCGGGGGCTCACTTCCGGGGGTGAACGGCCGAAGGAGGCGGTGGGCGTGCGGCCCGGGGACGACCCTGGGGGCGAGCCGGACAGGGACGACGAGTGGGTGCTCGGCGCGATCGCCGCGGAGCTGCGTGACACCGAGCCGGCCGCCGTGCCGGGGCGGCTGTGCGCGGTGGCCGTCGAGCTGCTGCCGGTGGACGGCGCGAGCGTGTCGCTGCGCGGCGACGGCCTGCTGCCCGTACAGCTCGGCGCCTCCGGTCCGCAGGCCGCGCGTCTGGCCCAGCTCCAGGCCACCCTGGGCGACGGCCCCTGCCGCCATGTCCTGGAGGCCGGCACGCCGGTCCTCGCCCGCGACCTCGCCGCCGCCGGCTGCGCCGACCGCTGGCCCGTCTTCGCCCAGCAGGCGCTCGGCGCCGGAGTGCGCGCCGTGTACGCGCTCCCCCTCGGCAGCGGCACCGTCTGCGTCGGCTCCCTCGACCTCTACCGCGACACCCCCGGCGGACTCACCGACGGCCAACTCCGGGTGGCCCGGCTCGTCGCCGGCGTCATGACGGTGGCGCTGATGGACCTGCCGTACGACCTCCAGGGCGACGACGAACCCTGGCTCAGCGGACTGGCCGCCGACCACGACCGTGTCCACCAGGCCGTCGGCATGATCATGGCCCAGTTGGGCATCGGCGCCGACGAGGCCCTGGCCCGGCTGCGCGCCGACGCCTTCGCCCACGGCCGCACGGCCCTGGAGGTCGCCCTGGACGTGGTGGCCCACCGCCGCCGCTTCGACACGCCCTGACCGCGCGCTTGCCTACTCTTCACGGTCATGGACATAGCCATTCTCTTCCTCACCTGTGTCGTGATCCTCGGCGTCATGTCGATCCGGAACCACCTCTCCCGGGCGGACCGCCGCGCCGCCCGCGTCGAGCGCAGACTCGACGCGGTGATGCGGCACTTGGGCCTCCACGAGGAGATCCCGGGGAGGGACGAGATCCTCGCCCTCGTACGCGAGGGCAAGAAGATCCAGGCGATCAAGCTCTACCGCGAGACCACGGGCGCGGACCTGGTCGAGGCCAAGCAGGCCGTGGACCGCCTGAGCTGAACCACCCCCGCCCGAGCGGTCAGCGGGCCGCCCCGGGGAGTTCCTGGGTGCCGATGACCGACAGGAGGCCGAGCAGCTCGGCGCTGTCGGTGCCGACCGCCGGGGTGAACCAGAGAAGCCGCTGCCGGCCGTCCTCGCTGAACAGGTTGAGGCAGTTGACCTCGACCACGCCGAGGGCGGGGTGGACGATGCGCTTGCGGTCGTCCCGGCGGAACGCCACGTCGTGCTCGGCCCACAGCGCGGCGAACTCGGCGGAGCCGTCGAGCAGCGCGCCGACCAGCGAACGCACCTCCGCGTCCTTCGCGTTCCGCCGGGCGGCGGCCGCGCGCAGATCGGCGACGAAGGCGCGGGACTGGGCCGCGTGATCCGCTCGCGGATACAGCCGCCGGGCGTCGGGCTCGGTGAACCACCGGTGGACGAAACTGGCCCGCGCGCCCCGGAAACCGGAGTGGTCCCCGAGCAGCGCCACCGCGAGCGGATTCTGTACGAGGGTGACGTGCAGGTCGGTGATGACCTGCGCCGGTGTCGACGTCAGCCGGGCGAGCAGGTCGAGCATCCCGGGGTGCACGTGCGAGGCGGCTCCGCCCTGCACCGGCACCGGGCGGTTCGCCAGGCGGTAGAGGTGGTCGCGCTCGTCGGCGGTCAGGCGCAGTGCCCTGGCCAGCGCGGCGAGCATCTGCTCCGACGGCTGGGAGCCGGCTCCGCGCTCGAGTTCGTTGTAGTAGTCCACCGACGCCCCGGCGAGCTGCGCGACCTCGTCACGGCGCAGCCCGGGAACCCGGCGCCGGGGCCCGGAGGGGAGCCCGACGTCGGCCGGGCGGATCCGCTCCCGCCGCGACCGCAGGAAGGCGCCCAGCTCGGTGTGTCTCACAGAACCCATGCCCCCATGCTCCGCCCGGCCGGGCGGCCGGCACAGGGGACGACATCCCCTGGTTCCGCCGTCCGGCGGCGCGCACCGTGGAGGACATCACCCTCGAAGAACTCGAAGAGCTCGAAGAAGGAGTAACGGTCATGCCTTTCGCCCACTTCAAGGTCCCCGCGGGGACCCTCACCGCCGAGGACAAGAAGAAGATCGTCGAGCGCACCACCGACCTGTACGCGGAGATCTACGGTGAGCGGGCCCGGCCCACCACCGTCGTCCTCGTCGACGAAGTCGCCGACGGCGGCTGGGGCGTGGCCGGCAACGTCCTGACCGCCGCCATGCTCAACGGCGACGCCTGACCCGCCGCCGGAAAGCCGGGAAAGGGGCCCCGCCCGTCAGACCCGTACCCGTGCCTGCCGGCCGACGTCCGCCAGGCGGTCCGCGCCGAGTTGGGTCATCGCCTGGGTGACCTCGGGGAGGACCGCGCCGAGGCCGCCGTTGGTGAGGGTGATCGTGTCCTCGCCGACGCGGACCGCCGCGAGGTTCACGGTGAGGTACGTCGGGGCTCCGTCGGACGCCTTCCCGGTCATCGTCAGCCGCAGTCCCGCCCGCGCGTCACCGGCCTCCGGCAGCGGGAGTTCCGCCACCTCGACGAGCTGGGCGCCGGCCCGGACGGTGGTCGCCTCGAACCGCTCGCACTTCTCCGGCAGCGTCCTCAGCCAGGCCAGGACACGGTCCACGTCGGCGGGCGGGTGCGCGGCGACCTGGTAGCGCAGCTGGGAGTCGTTGTAGGCGTCGTCGAGCGTGGCGGTGGCGTTCGGTCCGGCCGGCGGGCCGAACAGCTCCTCCGTGTAGAGGGCGTCGAGCAGCCGGCGGCAGTCGGCGTTCTCCGTCCTCGCCTTGAGCATCCCGTCCCGCCAGGTCGCCGCGCCCCGGCTCGCCATCCACGGCTCCCCCAGGTCCGCCTCCGTGATCAGCGCCGCCCGTAGCTGTTCCTCGCTCAGCGCCTGGGCGGAGGGTGAGGGCCGGGCGGCGGGGGAAGCCGCGGGGGACGCGGGAGCGGAGGCCGCCGGGGGCTCGGACACGCCCGCGGGCAGCGCGCGCGGCACCTCCCGGTCGCCGGCCACGCACGCCGCCGCGGTCAGCAGGGCCGCCACCGACAGCGCGGCGGCGAGGAGGGTGCGGGCGGCGGCCGGGGCATGGGTCATCGGGGTGCCTCCTGGGGGAACCGGGCCGTCCACGAGCGGACGTGCTCCTACGGCATCACCGGGCCGCCCGCCCCACCAGCGCGGCGGGCCGTCCGGGTGAGCCGCCCGGAGGGAAAACGGCTCGCCCGCCGCCCGTCCCCCTGTTAGCGTCGTCGGCATGCAGCGCGCCCACTCGTCCCGCACGACGACGCCGGACCAGGTCCCGGCGCGCTGACAGCTGACCACTGACGAAGCCCCGGGGCGAGTGCCCCGGGGCTTCGTCGCGCGTGGTGCTCGCCTCCCGACCACGAGGAGCCCACCGTGCAGCACGACCACCGACGTCTCGGCCGCGAACTCGGCCTGTTCGACACCGACCCGCTGATGGGCGCGGGCCTGCCGTACTGGCTGCCCGACGGCGCCGTCGTACGGCACACCCTGGAGGAGTACGTCCGCGAGGCGGAGCGCGCGGCCGGGTACCGGCACGTGTACTCGCCGGTGCTCGGCAAACGCGAGCTGTACGAGATCTCCGGGCACTGGGACCACTACAGCGAGGACATGTTCCCGCCCATGGAGCTGGGCGCGGAGCAGGTCGTCCTGCGGCCGAGCCTCTGTCCGCACCATGCCCTCGTCTACCGCTCCCGCTCCCGCAGTTACCGCGAGCTGCCGTTGCGCCTGGCCGAGCTGGGCGGCATGTACCGCTCCGAGCCGTCCGGGGTGCTGGGCGGACTGACCCGCGTACGGGCCATCCAGCTCAACGACGCGCACATCTTCTGCACCCTGGAGCAGGCCGTCGAGGAGGCCCGCGCCGCCCTCTCGCTCATCTCCCGCGCCTACGCAGACCTCGGCATCCGCGCCGCCCGCCACCGTCTCTCCCTGCCGGGCGGCGGCGGCAAGTACGTCGCCGACCCCGCCCTGTGGGAACGGGCCACCGCCCTCCTGCGTGAGGTCCTGGACACCTCCGGGGTCGAGTACGAGGCCGTGGAGGGCGAGGCCGCCTTCTACGGCCCGAAGATCGACGTGCAGATCACCGACCCGGCGGGCCGCGAGGCCACCCTGTCCACCGTGCAGATCGACTTCCACCAGCCGGAACGCTTCGACCTGCGCTACACCGGCCCCGACGGCGCCCGGCACCGCCCCGTCATGGTGCACCGCAGCGTCATCGGCAGCGTGGAACGGGCGGTCGCCCACCTCCTGGAGCAACACGGCGGCGCCCTCCCGGTGTGGCTGGCACCGGTGCAGCTCGCGGTGCTGCCGGTGGGCGGGGCACAGGAGGAGCGGGCGTACGACGTCGTACGGCGGGCCGGTGAGCTGGGCCTGCGGGCGGAGGTGACCGGAACCGGCGAGGGCAGCCTCGGTGCCCGGATCCGCCGGTCCCGGCTGGTCCCGTACCAGGCGGTCCTCGGCACCCGGGAGGCCGAGGACGGGCTGCTCGCCGTACGGCTCAGGGACGGGAGGCGGCCCGGCGCCCTGCCCGTGGAGGAGCTGCTGCGGCGGATCGCGGAGCGGTCAGGCCGGCGGGGTACCGGTCTCTGGGATGCCGCGTAGGGTCGGCAGTCACGTGTGCAGGCGGAAGGAGTCCTCGTCGTGACCAACGGTCGGCCCGTTCCGGTGATCATCGACTGCGACACCGGTGTCGACGACGCCCTGGCCCTGCTGTTCGCCGTACGCCACCCGGGGATCGACCTGCGCGCGGTGACCTGCGTGGCCGGGAACACGGACGTGGACGGTGTCGTCCGCAACACGCTGACCGTGCTGGAGCAGGCGGGCGCGCCGGAGATCCCGGTGGCGCGGGGTGCCGAGCGTCCGCTGATCGAGGCGGCGCGCTCCGCCCGTCACGTCCACGGCCACGACGGCATGGGCGACCTCGGCCTGCCCGCCCCGCGCCGCACCCCCGCCGACGTGGACGCGGTGACCCTGCTGCGCCGGGAGATCCTCGCCTCCCCGCGCCCGGTCACGCTCGTGCCCACCGCCCCGCTCACCAACGTCGCCCTGCTGCTGCGCACCCACCCCGAGGTCACCCGCAACATCGAGCGGATCGTGTTCATGGGCGGCGCGGCGGCGGTCGGGAACGCCACGCCGGTCGCCGAGTTCAACGTCTGGCACGACCCGGAGGCCGCCGCGATCCTGCTCACCGCCGGGGTGCCGATCACGATGTACGGCCTGGACGTGTTCACCCGGGTCGTCGTCCCGGCGGCGGACGTGCGCCGGCTGCGCGCGAGCGGCGAACCGGGCACCCGGCTCGCCGGTGAGCTGCTCGCGCACCGCCCCGCCACGCCGGGCAGCCGCCCCGACGACCCCACCGAGGACGCCGGCGGCCTCGGTGACGCGGGCGCGCTGTGCGCGGTCGCCGACCCGGAGGGCCTGACCACCCACCGGCTCCCCGTCGAGGTCTCCCTGGCCCCCGGCCCGGCCCGAGGCCAGACCGTGGTCGACCGCCGCCCCCGCGTCGGCGAGTCCGAGATCCACGAGGGCACCCGCGAGCAGCCCCTGGTGGACGTCGGCCTGGACGTGGACGTGGCCCGCTATGTCCAGCTGTATCTGGCGACGGTCGAGCGCACCTCGGAGTAGCCGTTCACCGGGGGGCGGCCGGAGGTCACTGCTTCGGACCGGTGCTCTCGTCGTACACGGGCGGCTGCGCCTGGATGCCGAAGGTGGTCGATCCGGCGTCCTCGAACCGCAGGGTGATCTCGGTGGCGTCGCCGCCCCTGATCACCTGGCGCACGTCCCGCAGGACCAGGTGGTCCTTGCCGGGTTCCAGTTCGACCAGGTCGTTCTCGGGCAGCTCCACGCCGTCCGGCAGGCGCTCTTCGTCGGCGTCGACGATGTCGACGGACTCGGCGATCGGCGAACTCGCGCCCACCAGCCGGTCGTCCCCGCCGCCCTTGTCGTAGAGCCACGCGTACACGGGGACGTCGTCGCCCGGCTGCCACGGATCACCCGTCGGTTCGGCCAGATGCGCGTACCGGATCATCAGGTCACCGACACGGGCGTTCTGCCCCGGCGCGTCCCAGTCCGGAAGGGAGAAGTCCTCGTCCGCGCCGCAGCCGCTCCCCGCCAGAGCGAGGGTGACGGCGAGCGCGGTCGCCACCAGGCCGTGCCGGGAGCGCGGTGTGCGGGAAAGGGCCATGGTCGCTCGTTCCTCTCGCGGGTCACCGTCCTCCGCGCTGAGTAGCCCGGGTGGATTCCGGCAAACCGTGCGGAAAGGATCTCGCCACACCGGCAGGGAATGGCTCCCCGCTGTCGGTGTGTTCGCTTTTACGGTGTTGTGGACAGATTCTCTGCCGGTACCCGCACGCACCCAGAGGAGACCGCGTGACCGATCGCACCCCCACGCCCGACCCCCGGCCGCCGCACCCCGCCCCCGACGCCACGCCCGACCTCTCCTCCAGGAACCCCGACTGGTGGCGGCAGGCCGTCGTCTACCAGGTCTACCCCCGCAGCTTCGCCGACGCCGACGGCGACGGACTCGGTGACCTGCGCGGCATCACCCGGCGCCTCACCCACCTCGCCACACTCGGTGTCGACGCCCTGTGGATGAGCCCCTTCTACCCCTCCGAGCTCGCCGACGGCGGCTACGACGTCGCCGACCCGCGCGACGTCGACCCGCGCCTGGGCACCCTCGACGACTTCGACGCGCTCGTCGCCGAGGCCCACCGGCTCGGCCTGAAGGTGATCGTCGACATCGTCCCCAACCACAGCTCCCACCAGCACGTCTGGTTCCAGGAGGCGCTGCGCGCCGGGCCCGGCTCCCCGGCCCGCGACCGCTACGTCTTCCGCGACGGCAAGGGGGAGCGGGGCGAGCTGCCGCCCACCGACTGGCAGTCCGTGTTCGGCGGCAGCGCCTGGCAGCGGGTGCCGGACGGACAGTGGTACCTGCACCTGTTCGCCGCCGAGCAGCCCGACCTCAACTGGGGCCACCCGGACGTCCGCGCCGACGTCCGCACCACCCTGCGGTTCTGGTCCGACCGGGGCGTGGACGGCTTCCGCGTGGACGTCGCGCACGCCCTCGCCAAGGACCTCGACGAGCCGCTGCGCGACCTCGGCGCCCCCGAGCTGAGCCGCGAGGGCGCCCTCACCGACTTCCCGCCCGGCACCCACCCCTTCTACGACCGGGACGAGGTGCACGAGATCTACCGCGACTGGCGCAAGATCCTCGACGCCTACTCCCCGCCCCGGATGGCCGTCGCCGAGGCCTGGGTCCCCGGCGCCCGGCGCGCCCTGTACGCCCGTCCGGACGAACTGGGCCAGGCCTTCAACTTCGAGTACCTACAGGCCGGGTGGGACGCGGAGGAGCTGCGCCAGGTCATCACCGACTCGCTTCAGACCGCGCACGCCGCGGGCGCCTCGGCGACCTGGGTGCTCTCCAACCACGACGTCGTCCGGCACGCCTCCCGGCTGATGCTGCCGCCGGGCACGGACGAGAACGCCTGGCTGCTGTCCGGCGGCCGCGCCCCCGCCGTCGACCCGGACGCCGGACTGCGCCGGGCCCGCGCCGCCACCCTGCTGATGCTGGCGCTCCCCGGCTCGGCCTACCTCTACCAGGGTGAGGAGCTGGGCCTGCCCGAGGTCGCCGACCTGCCCACCGAGGTCCTCCAGGACCCGATCTGGGAACAGACCGGGCACGTCCGCAAGGGCCGCGACGGGTGCCGGGTGCCGCTGCCGTGGACGACGACCGGTCCGTCGTACGGCTTCGGGGCGGCCGGTGCCTGGCTGCCGCAGCCGCCGTCCTTCGCCGCGTACGCCGTCGAGGCACAGGACGGTGCCGAGGGCTCGACCCTGGAGCTGTACCGCACGGCCCTGCGCACCCGCCGCAAGCTGATCGACGGCGAGACGCTGACCTGGGCGGAGGAGACCCCGGCGGGGGTCCTGCAGTTCGACCGCGGCGACGGCTGGCGCTGCGTGACCAACCTGTCCCCCGACCCGGTCTCCCTCCCGGCGGGCGAGGTCCTGCTGACCAGCGCACCCCTGGAGGAAGGCCGCCTCGGCCCGGACACCACGGCCTGGCTCGGCCGCTGACCCGCACACCGCCCCGTTCCCGGCGGGCCGGGACCGGGGCGGTCAGGGCGGGCCCGTGGCCGACCGGACCTCCGGGGGCTCCCTGGGCGGCTGCGGATGGCCGTCGGCCTCCAGCAGCGGGGCCCGGTGGCGCTCCGGACGGTGCAGGCCCTCCGGCGGGACGCGGCTGCGCGGCGCGTCGGAGACGCCCGGCAGCGGTACCGGACGGCGGGCGACCAGGTGTCCGACCCAGTGGCGTCCGCAGTGCTCGCAGGACGGGGCGCCGTCGGGGGTGTACGGGGAGGGGACGGCGGTGTTGTCCCGGTAGAAGTACTCCCACTCCTCCCCGCGGCCGTCCATGTTGCGCTGGACGTCGTAGTCCACGCTCCAGTGGTGCCAGCACGTGCCGCACGTGAACTCGACCCGTTCGACGGCAAGCTCGGTGATCACACCGGAACACCTCCCGTGCCCGTTTCACTGCCTTTCGATGCCCTTCGCTCCACTGTGCCCCTCCCGCCGTCCGGTCCGGAAGCGGGTTCCGCGCCCGGCCCACCCGTACGGCCGTTCAGTGCGGGCGGCCCGCGCGGACACCCCGGCAGAATCGGCTCCGGGGGTGTCCGTGACGGCCGTACAGGGAGCCCGCCGACGATGAACAGGTCCGGCAGGACAGCGGCGGCCGCCGTACTGACGGCGGCCGGGATCCTCGCGGGCGCGTGGCCGGCGGGCGGGGCCTCCGCCGCCGACGGCGCCCCGGCGGCGCGCGACCGGGTCCTGTGGGGCGAGGTGACGATCCCGCCCGGCCGGGACGGCATCGTCGAGGCCGTGGGACTCACGGGCCCCGCCCTCGGCAACGGTTCCACGCTGACCCTGACCGCCCCCGCCGGGGCCCGGGTGACGGGTGTTCCCCTCGACGCCCCCGGCTACCGGGGCACCGTGGCCGCCGACGGCCGCGGCGCCGCCTACACCGCGGTCTCGGCGGAGCTACCCTGGCGGGCGGGCACCTTCCCCTTCGTGCTGGCGGTCCCCGCGGACGCGGTGCCCGGGACCCGGCTGAACGGATGCGTCCTGCGGCTCGCGGACGCGGCCGGCGCGCTCCGGGCGACCGGCGGCTGCCTGGTCACCGTGGGGCTGGACGAGCCGACCCTGACCCGCCCGGAGTCCGGTGTGCCGCTGGGCGCGCGGCCGGCGATCGCCGGTACGGCCCACCCGGGCGCGCGGATCACCGTCTCCGACAAGGACGGCCACGAGGTGTGCACCGACACGGCGGGGTCCGACGGCCGCTGGAGCTGCGCTCCCGGTCCCGCCCTCCCGGACGGCCCCAACCGGCTCCAGGCCACCGCCGCCCTGAACGGCGTGAGCGCGTCGAGCGAGCAGATCCAGATCACCGTGGGGGCCGCCGCCCCGGCCGCCGCCGCGGCCCGCTGACGTCACACGTGCCCGGGGCCTCCGCTGCCGAAGCCGCCGCTGGAACCGGGCAGCCAACGCTTGCGTTGCTGGTCCTTGCCCGTTCTGGTCGCGGAGTGATGGAGCTCGTAGGGCATGAGCCGTGAGCCGGTCCTCGACATGTCCGGCATCTCGTCCGGCTCCCGCATCTCCCGCATCTCGTGGACCGCGCCGCCGTCCGGCAGTCTCGGCTGGTCCTCCGGGGCGGGGCGGGGCTCCTCCCGGTCCATGTACCGCATCCCGACACGTACGGCCCAGATCAGCGCACCGGCCACGACCAGTCCGCCGATGAAGGCCGCGAAGACGGCCCACCTGTGCGTACTGACGGCCAGAACTACATACGTTGCCGTGTTCATGTTTCCGAGTATGGCCGAAGAAATGAGATAAAGCGCCTGGAATGTCCGACCCTGTCACGCTCGTGGCCCGCCCCGGCGGGCGCCCGCTCCCACGGCATGACAGATTGCGCCCAGAGGAAGGCCGGGACGGGCCGTCGCGTCCCCACGTGTGCAGCTCGGGGCCCGTACCCGGCCTTCCTGCCCCCGCACCCGTCGGCGCCGACGCCCGGCGGCGAGCAGCCCACCACCCCCGCCTCCCGGCGCCGGGAGGCGGGGCGGCTGGGCCGGCTGCCGGGGGTGGTCCGTGTGGTCTTCGTCGGGCGGGGGCTCGACGCCCCGGCGGCCGCCGTCGTCCGCCGGGCCGGCACCGGCGGTGCGACGCTCCACCGTCGCTTCCCCACCCGCGTCGGCATCGGCGATGCGGCTTTCCGTGGCCGACTGAGGGGCACGCGCCCGGCCTCCGCGCCGACGGCTTCATGGCCGCCCACCCATCTGCCGGACGTCGAGGTCCTCCGGTCCAGTGGCGGTCCCACCACCACTGGACCGGGCTCGGCGCAACGGGCCCGTACCGCACCCGCCGGGAGGAGGCGTAGCAGCCGTACGCGTCCAGGCGCAGGACATCTGCCGTCGCCACGGCAGGTTTTCCATCGGGCCGACTAGAGTTCCCCCCTGGGGAACCCGTCCCCGTGGCGGACCGTGCCCACCGTGGTCCGCGGAAAGGTGCGTATGCCCTCGGAAAGTCAGCCGTACGCCGACGGCCGGCAGCCGGACCAGGACCGGCTCCCCGTCGCCGACCGGCTCGACGACGACCATTTCCCGGCCTACACCATGGGCAGGGCCGCCGAACTGGTCGGAGTCACACCCGCTTTTCTCCGCGCCCTGGGCGAGGCGCGGCTGATCACCCCGACGCGCTCGGAGGGCGGCCACCGCCGCTACTCGCGCCACCAGCTCAGGCTGGCCGCCCGGGCCCGCGAACTGGTCGACCAGGGCACACCGGTCGACGCCGCGTGCCGCATCATCAGCCTCGAGGACCAGCTCGAACAGGCCGAACGCGCCAACGAGGAGCTGCGCCGGCGCGACGCGGGGACGGTCCACGGACGCCGCTGAAAATCTATACCCGCCGAAACAGTATTTCCGCTCCCGCTGAAGAAAATCTCTTTCCCTAAACACGCCACCGGCGTTTTATTCCAGTGATTTTCCTCGCTTGCCGTTGACTTTTTCCGTGCTAGGCTGACGCCAGTTGCAGTTGTGGTTGCCAGTTTGCTACCGGGTCTCCGGGCAGGTGATCATCGCGACGATGAAGGGATTCGTAAAGTGCGAGTCCCGGCACTGTCTCAGGAGAATTGATATGGCCACCGGTACGGTGAAGTGGTTCAACTCGGAAAAGGGCTTCGGCTTCATCGAGCAGGACGGCGGCGGCGCCGACGTCTTCGCCCACTACTCGAACATCGCCACCTCCGGCTTCCGTGAGCTCCAGGAAGGCCAGAAGGTGAGCTTCGACGTCACGCAGGGCCAGAAGGGCCCGCAGGCGGAGAACATCGTCCCCGCCTGATCCAGGCGCAGGGATTGCAAGAGCAGGGGCCCGCACTTCGGTGCGGGCCCCTGCTCTTCGTTTTCCGACCCCTTATTCGCTTTCATTCGGCGCGGGACCGACGTGACCGCAGCCCTTTCGCCCGCAGCGCGTCCACCGCGGTCCGCGCGGCCGTGCCGATCACCGCGTCGGCCGCCGGAAGAGTGGCCGCGGTGTGCGCGGTCCGGGTGAACACGGCG
This sequence comes from Streptomyces sp. CB02400, assembly GCF_001905725.1. GTDB lineage: Bacteria > Actinomycetota > Actinomycetes > Streptomycetales > Streptomycetaceae > Streptomyces > Streptomyces atrovirens. The sequence goes on along the minus strand of NZ_LIWB01000005.1, from coordinate 202,796 downwards.
ACGGCGTAACGGCCCCCGTCCGGATACTCGACCACGCCGACCTCGTTGCGCAGGGTCGGCAGGCTGCCGGTCTTCCCGGCGACGTGCACGTCGTCGAAGGGGAAGCCCGACGCCAGGCGGTGCGGCCACACCTGCAGCCCCAGGATCCGCCGGACGGCCGCGCCGTGCTCCGGCGTACACGCCTCGTCCCGCCACACGGCGGCCAGCAGCCGGGTCATGTCGCGCGGCGTGCTGCGGTTGGTGCGGGCCGGGTCGAGCGCCCGCAGCCGGGTGATGACCCGCGGGTCGGCGAGCGCCCGGGCACCGTCGGGACCGGCGTCCTCCTTCACGGTGGCGAGCATCTCGCCGAAGGAGTGCACGGCGAGCGTCCGGGTGAGGCCGAGCCGGGCCGTCGTCGCGTTGACGGCGTCGAGGCCCACCCGGCGCAGCAGCAGGTCGGCGGCGGCGTTGTCGCTGACCGTCATCATCAGGAACGCCAGGTCGCGCAGGGACATCCGGACCGCGTCCAGCATGGCGGCGACCCCGGTGGGGCCCGTGGTGCGTCCGGCGGGCGGGCACTCCACCTGCTCGGTGAGGTCCAGCAGGCCCGCCGCCGCCTGTTCGTGCAGCGTGACCAGGACACACAGCTTGTGGACACTGGCCGTGGGGACCGGCTGGTCCGCCCCGGCGTCGAGCTGCGCCCCGGAGTCGATGTCGAGCGCGTGCAGCCGGCCGGTGACCCCGGCGTCGGCGAAGGCCGCGTGGATGCGGGCGAGGGCGTCGGTCACAGCCAGTACTCCGATGCCGGGCGCAGGTGCAGCGGGCGGGACGGTACGTCGGAGGTCGCTCCGGCGGTGGTGCGCAGCGCGTGCGTGGCCGCCTCGGCGAAGGCGTGCACGGCGGCGTCGCCGCGCCCCTTGGACCAGGCGGCGGAGTGCCGCAGCGCCGGCGCCCCGCCGGTGAGCGGACGCCATACGACGTCCGGGTCCCCGCCCTCCGGGGACGGCGGCAGGGCGTCGCGCGGGCACAGGGCGACGGCCCCGGTGGAGAGCACCAGACCGCGTACGAAGCTGGCGCCCTGGCCGTGGCGCACGACGGCGGGGGTGAAGCCGCCCCGGGCGCAGGTGGTCAGCAGGTCGTCGTAGAGGGCGGGGGCCGCGGCGCGCGGGAACAGGATCAGGTCGTGGCCGGCCAGCGCGACCAGCGGTACCTCGTCGAACCCGGACGCCCCGGCCGCGCGCGGCAGCAGCACGCCGAGTTCGCGCCGCAGCACCGGGCCCAGTTCCAGGCCGGAGACGTCGCACGGGTGGTGGACGATGCCGACGTCCAGTTCGTGGGCCGCGAGCCGGGCGAGCTGCTGCGCGGTGGACAGCTCGTGCAGCTCCAGCTCCAGGCCGCCGTGCCGGCGCCCGAAGTCGGCGAGCAGGGCGGCGACGGTCTCGCCGGAGAGGTCCGGGGGCAGCGCCGCCCGCAGCAGCCCGGTCTCGCCGTCGCGCACCCGGCGCGCGGTCGCCAGGAACGACTCGGAACGGGCGAGGAGTTCACGGGCCTCGGCCAGCAGCAGCCGCCCCGCCTCGGTGATCGTCACCTGGCGGCTGGTCCGCTCGAACAGCCGGACGCCCAGCTCCCGTTCCAGCCGCTGGATGCGCTGTGACAGCGGCGGCTGGGCCATCCCCAGACGGGTCGCGGCACGCCCGAAGTGTGACTCTTCTGCAACAGCCACGAAGCACTCCAGGTGCCGCACCAGGTCCACGACCAGTAATGATATCGAGTACTAATCGATCTGTGACCGATAGCGGTCTTGGACGTACGGCCTCGCCGCTGCTGTTGTCGGCGCATGAGTTCTTACACCGACTTCCCCCATGACGCCCCCCGCCGTCGCCGCCCGCGCAGAACGGCGAAGGCCCTCACCGCCGTGGCGGTGGTGGCCGCGATCGCCGCCGGCGGGGCGTACGCGGCCGGCCTCGGCCCCTTCGAGGACGAGGCCGGCCCCGACCCGGAGGCGGTGGCCGAGGCCCGCGCCTTCCTCGCCGACTGGGCCGCCGGACGCCTGCCCGACGCGGCCGCCCGGACGACCGGACCCGACCGCGCGGAGGAGGTGCTGCGGAGTTTCACCGCCGGGCTCGACATCGAGAAACCGAAGCTCACGGCCGGAAAGCCGGAGGAGGCCGAAGACGGCACGGTCACCGTGCCCTTCACCGCGCGGATGCCCGTCAAGGGCCTCGGCACCTGGACGTACGCCTCGAAGCTGCCGCTGCGGGAGCAGAACGACGGCGCCTGGAAAGTGGACTGGAAGCTGTCGCTGGTCCACCCGCGGCTCAGCGATACGGAGAAGTTCCGCCTGGAACGCGAGGAGACCGAGCCGGTCGAGGCCACCGACCGCGACGGCGCGACCCTGTCGGGCACCACCCACGCCTCCCTCGCCCCCGTACTCGCCCAGCTCGCCGGCGGCGGGGACGGCGGCGGGCCGCGCGGCGCGGTGCAGCTCGTCGACCGGGCCACGGGGAAGGTGGAACGCACGGAGGCGTCCTTCGGCGGCGAGGACACCCTCAAGGACGACGGCCCCGTCCGCACCACCCTCGACGCCGACTGGCAGTCCGCCGCCGAACGCGCCCTCGCCGAGGCCGACGGCAAGAACGCCGCGCTCGTCGCCCTGCGCATCGACGACGGCGAGATCCTGGCCGTGGCCAACTCGCCCGCCTCCGGCTTCAACCGCGCCGTCTCCGGCACCTACGCGCCCGGCTCCACCTGGAAGATCGTCACCAGCGGTGCCCTGCTGCTGAAGGGCGCGGTCGCCCCGGACGACGTCGTGGACTGCCCCAAGTACCTCACGGTCGGCAAACGGTTCCAGAACGTGGAGACGTCCGAACACCCGGGCGCCACCTTCCGCAAGGACTTCACCGAGTCCTGCAACACCGCGTTCATCAGCCTGCGCGGCAAGCTGGACGAGGGGGAGCTCGGGGAGGTGGCGAAGAAGTACTTCGGCGTCGGCCAGACCTGGCACGTGGGCGTTCCGTCGTACGACGGTTCCGTGCCGGTGCCCCGTAACGCGACGGAGAAGGCCGCGTCGATGATCGGGCAGGGCCGGGTCCAGGCCAACCCGCTGATCATGGCGTCGGTCACCGCGACGGCCGTGTCCGGCACCTTCCACCAGCCCTCGCTCGTCGACGGCACCGAGGACACGACCGCCACGACCCCGCTCCCGCCGGAGGTCGCGACCCAGCTCCGCGAGCTGATGCGGGCGACCGTCACCGAGGGAACCGCGCGCGTCCTGGCGGACCTGCCCGGCGACATCGGCGCCAAGACCGGTACCGCGGAGGTCTCCGACGAGCAGGACAACAACGGCTGGATGGTCGCCCACCGGGGCGATGTCGCCGTGGCCTGCGTGGTCGAGGAGGGCGTCACCGGAGGCGGCTCGGCGGGACCGGTGATCCGCTCCCTGCTGTCCGCCGTACCCGAGTCCTGACCGAACCGTCCTGACCTGACAGTCCTGTCCGAGCCGTCCTGCCCGAACCGTCCGAAAGGGACCTCCGTGACCGCACGCCCCTCCCGCCGCGCGTTACTGCTGGCCGCGGCCCTCGCCCCCGTGGCGGGATGCGCCACCGGCACCCCGGCGCGCGAGCGCGGCCAGGCCGGCCCGCCGGCACCGAGCCGCACCCCCACGCCCTCACCGGTGGACCCCCGGAGCCTCACCGACCTCGAACGCGAGTACGGCGCCCGGCTCGGGGTGTACGCCCTCGCGACCGGGACCGGCGCCACCGTGGTCCACCGCGCCGACGAACGCTTCGCACTCTGCTCCACCTTCAAGACGCTCGCGGCGGCCGCGGTCCTGGACCGGCACCCGGTCACCCGTCTGGACCGGCGCGTCACCTACACCCGGGCCGACCTCGTCGCCTACTCACCGGTGACCGAGAAGCACGTCGGGACCGGCATGTCCCTCCGCGACCTCTGCGACGCGGCCGTACGGTACAGCGACAACACGGCCGCCAACCTGCTGCTGCGCGAACTCGGCGGCCCGCGCGCACTCACCGCCCACCTGCGCGGACTCGGCGACCGCGTGAGCCGCCTCGACCACGACGAACCCGAGCTGAACAGCAACCCGCCGGGAGACCCGCGCGACACCACCAGCCCCCGGGCCGTCGCCGCCGACTACCGCGCCCTCGTCCTCGACGACGCCCTGCCGGCCGCGAAGCGGGAGCTGCTGACGGACTGGCTGGTCCGCAACACCACCGGCGACCTGCGCGTCCGGGCCGGCGTTCCCCGGGACTGGAAGGTCGGCGACAAGACCGGCACCGGCGACTGGGGCCGGGCCAACGACGTCGCCGTGCTCTGGCCGCCGCGCGGCGCCCCGCTGGTGATCGCCGTCCTGACCGAGCGGCCCGACCGCGGGGCCGACCCCAGCGACGCCCTGGTCGCCGAGGCCACCCGCCGCGTACTCGCCGCCCTGCTCTGAGCCGAGGGGGGCGGCTCCGGCGTCAGTCCTGCTTGGGCGCGGCCTGCTGGACCACCTCGAAGGACCACAGCGTGGCGTCCGTGGCCGCCGGGCGGGGCTTCTCGCCCTGGGCCCCGCCGTGGGCGGCCTGGCCGCGGCCGGCCATCCAGCGCTGGAAGTCCTCCTCGGTCCGCGACACCGAACGCCCCGCCTCTGAGGGTGGGAGACGGGGCGTTGTCAGGGGAAGTGCGTTTACACGCGGTTGCGGGACCGTTCGTTGACCAGTCGGAGGGCTTCGCTCAGCTCGTGCTTACGGGTCGGCACGCACCGATAGCACTCGCACGACGGCAGGTCGACGTCATGCGCGGCGGGAGGTCATCGCCGGACATGACCTCGATCGGCTTCGACCAGGTCCGGCCGCCGTCGCGGGACACGCTCATGGTCATAAGCACGTGGTCGGGTTGTTCGTCGGCGGACTGCTCGGCGGGCATCCGTTCATCGTTCATGCCGACACCCCCGCGTAGTCCTGGCCCATCGTCGCCAGCACCGCCGCACGCCGTCGCTCACGCTGCCCTCGGCGTTCCTGTTCGCGCTCGTGGTGGATGAGGTACGGGCGGATGAGCGGGAAGGCGTCCGCTCCGATCACCTCTGCCGGACGCGGAAGGCGCGGAGTCGGCAACGGCCAGGGAACCCGGCGTACCCGGGTCGGCACGGCTGCTCGTCGCTTTCCACGGCAGGCAGGAACAGGCTCAGGATGACGGCCAGTAGGCTTCGCAATGTCGTTCGCTTCTTGTCAGCGTTAGGCCATGCCCCGGGACGCCTCGCACGCGTCGCCGGGGTCTTTCCGTATGGACACTGTACGTAACTGCGTGGGCCCGCGTGGCTGTGTTTGGCACCGCGTGGCCAAGCGTCGCCGTACGGGGCCACGGACGACGCTGAACTCATGGACTTGCGGTATGCCTACGTTCGGCTCGCCGACGAGATCGAGGCCGACATTCGATCGGTGCGGTTCGCGCTGGGTGCTGCCCTGCCTGGCGAACGCGCGATGATCACGGAGCACGGCGTGTCCATCGACACCGTCCGGCGCGCGGTGAAGGTGCTACGCGAACGCGGGCTGGTGACCACGGTCCCGCACAAGGGCTCCTTCGTGACCGGAACCCCAGACGCAGAAACGCCCCCGCCAGGGTCCCGCAATGGGGATCCTGACGAAGGCGTGTAAACGATCTACACGGCCGTGCCGGACGCGGCGGCGGACGCACGACGCGGACGGCGGCGACTGGTGGACGTGACCGGCTTCAGAGCGGCGCTGCCGTCGGACACTGTGGTGACGCGGTAGGCGATGACCAGCGGCTCCAGGGCAGGTTGGGTGTATGCGGTTGTGGGGATGGCGCTAGTGGGCGTCATGCGGCCGGGGCGTACGGGGCCGCGCCACCGATCAGCGCCAGGGCCAGCTCGGCGTTGCGTTTCAACGGCACGTCCAGCACGGCGAGCGCGCGGTCGTTCGCCGTGCGCCAGTGGTCGGCGTCGTCGCGGTCGTGTTACCGGAGCGGGGGCTCCCGCTCTTATGTGATTGCTTGGCCCCGCCCTGTCACGAATGATCGTCGATCTTCCACGATCTGTTCCCTTGATCTGGGTCGTGGGGGCACGATGCCCGGTATGGGAGATGTGCGTGGGGGCGGGGTGGCTGTGGCGCTCGCTGCGGCCGCGATGCTGGTATTGGGCGGCTGCGGGGACGGCGAGGAGACTCCGGCCGCCCGGGAGTCGGAGCCGTCGATCGAGGAGTTGCAGGACGACGTTCTGAACCCGGGAGACGACTCGCTGGTCGAGGAAGAAGACTCGCTGATCAGGGAAGAAGAGGTGTACGAGGAGCCGGCCACATCGGGGCCGGAGGGGGAGATCAACGCGAAGGCGGATGCGGAAGGCTGGGTGTACGACAGCCTGTACGGGTCGGCGGCGGAGTACGTGCAGGATATGTGTGACTCACTGCCGGACCAGGCGGAGGACTGGTCACCGGCGCAGTGGTTGGCCGAGGGCGGCTACATGACGGATGACGGTGAGGCGATCCTGAAGTTCGGGGTGCCGAAGCTGTGCCCGGAGTGGTCGAAGACGGTCAAGGCTGCTGCGTCTGGGAATTATGAGCGGTGGATATCGGGCGGCGAGTATGAGGTGAAGGCGAACCCGGCACCGTTCGACCCGGAGTCTGAGTCGGATGTGCAGGAGATCGGTCCAGGCACGTACCGGGCGAAGGGTGAGTTCTCGGATTGTTACTGGGAACGCACGTCGCAGTCCGGGGACATCATCGCGAACCAGTTTGTGACCCAGGCCCGTACGTTGACGGTGACGCTGCAGGCTGGGGAGTTGTTCAAGAACGACTGTGGAACGTTCAAGCCAGTCGGCTGAATCTGTACAGGGGATGGCCCCGCCACCCGGGGGGTTCGGTGGTGGGGCAAGGCGGGGACCGATAGGGCGTGTAATCGCGCTGGATGGACGCCAGTGGGCGAGCGCGGTGCCTACACCTTGTCGCCGTCCTCACCCGCCCACCGGATGCCCACGCGCTCCTCGGTGTTCGCGCGCAAGCCGCGTCCGGCGGCTTTGGCGATATCGACCGCATCGACGAACAGTGCCAGGAACGCGCGCCGTTCGGCCAGGTCCCACGACTCCCACAGTGAGCCGGGGCCGATCGGGTCCTCGCCCGGCTCGGTCCACTCCGCCGGGATATCCACCGTGTTCTCGGCGGCGGCTTCCAGGTCGGCGACGCGCGCCGTGACGACGGCTTCCTGGTCCCTCAGCCGCAGCGCCGACTCGCGGTACATGACCTGGCCGGTCTCGTCGTCGTACAGCCCGGCTTCGCGGTCGGTCTGGAGGTTGTGTCGAGCGGCGCGGACGTGTTCCAGCTCGGTGCGTGCTGCGACCAGCTCGGCCTTGCGTTCACTGGTGTCGCGCTGTGCGGTGAACCGCTTCGAGGCTTCAGTGAGTAGGCGGCTGTCCGCCGGGTCGGCCGGGTCCAGCGCGGAGAGTCGCATCCACACGCGGCGAGCCACGATGTCGTCGACCACGCCCTGGGAGACCGCCAGCCCGCCGTGCCCGGCGACCGCACCACGCGGGCGGTGGCACCGGTAGTACGGCTTCCCGCTGCGGACGTCGCCGACCATGTTCGCCCCGCACACGCCGCACCGCAGGATGCGCAGCCCGGCCAGCAGTGTTGGGACGGATCGCTTCTCGCGCCGGGGAACGGTCGACCGGCCGTTGAGGACGTCTTGGAGCTCCCACCACGTTTCCGCCGGGATGATCGGCTTGTGTGCCATGAGCGGTGCGCCGTCGACGTACAGGATCTCGGCCTTCCGGCCCTGGCCGGTGATCGCGTACCCGGCGAGTCGCGAGTCGCGGGTCACGGAGGACGCGGAAGACGGTCGTGCTGTGCCACGGTGTCCGCTCCAGCGGCTTGGACATCCCGCGCGCGTGCCGGGCCTTGAGCCGATTCTTCCCTGTGTCGCCAAGCCGGTCGGTCTTGGTCGGCTCGCCTTCCTGGGTGAGCTTGGTCGCGATCGCGGAAGCACTGGTGCCGTTCACCGCGTCCTCGACCATGCGCCGGACCACGGGCGCTTCGTCGTCGTCCGGGACGAGCTGGACGATCGACAGACCCTCGCGGGACACGCGTTCCGTGGTGAAGCCGTACGGTGCCATGCCCGACACATGCGAGCCGGCTTTGCGCAGGGTCTCTTTCGTCGCGGTGACGTAGGCGGACTTCATGTCCGACTCCTGCTGGGCCAGGGCGGCGATCAGACCGAAGATGGAGATACCCATTGAAGTGGACGTGTCGAGGTAGGGCTCTTCGACGGACACGAGCAGGACGCCGTACTTGGACAACTCTTCCTGGATGTGCATGGCTTCCATCGCGCCGCGTCGGGTGAGCCGCGACAGCATGAAGACCACGACGGCGTCGATCTCACCGTTACGGGCGGCCTCCATCATGGCCTCGAACTCCGGACGGATGACGTCCGGGTCCCAGCCGGAAACGCCGATGTCGGCGAACGTACCGGCGTGGTGCCAGCCCTTCGCCGCGATGAGCGCATCGCACTTCACGTGCTGTGCCTCTGGTGACGTACGAGAATCGCCCTCGCGCCGCTTCGACTGGCGGATGTAGACGACGGCGCGGACTTGGTCGGGAGTCCCCTTCTGGGCGTTCATCAATGCCATGTGCACAATTTGACCACTTATTTGGTTTCAATGATGCTCATATACCGAATTCCCCGCAGGGCCGGTCCGGGTCACGCGGCGGGGCGCGGCCCGTGCGGGCGCGCCACCCCGGCGGGAGGTCAGCCGAGGCAGATCACCAGGAGGCAGAGTCGGGAGGGGTCCGGCTCGGTCGCCGGTGGTGTGGCGGGAGGGGAGGGGGCGGGCTGGGAGCCGTCACCCTGATCGGTGCGGCCGTCGGTGCCGCCGCCGTCGCTGTCGGCGGCCGGGGGCGGGGACGCCGGCCGGGTGGCCGTCTCGGAGCCGGACACGGATTCCGGTCCCGATCCTGATCCCGATCCCGTGTCCGAGCGCGCACCGGAGCGGGAGACGGAGTCCGGGGAGGTCGTACGCGGCTGCGACGGCACCGCCGTCTCCGGGACGGCGGCGCCGTCCGTGCGGGTGTCGGAGGGGGTGGTGGGCGCCGGTGCGGCTTCGGCGTCCGTCCGCCCGCGCCTGTCGTCGGCCGAGGGCGACCGGTCCGTACGGTCCGTACGGTCCGGGGAGGACGTCGGGACGTCCAGGCCGTCGTCGTACTGGTCCGCGGGGGCCTCCGCGCCGCCCATGCCCCGGAGGTCGGGTGCCGTGGCGGCCTGGGTGCGGTCCGTGCCGCCCCGGTCCAGGGAGGCGAGGGCCAGTCCGCCGCCGACGAGGGCGACGGCCGTCGCGACCAGGGCCCGTCGCTGGGTCTTCTTCCAGCGGACCAGTTGCCGCCGCCGCGCTGCCCGGCCCGTACCCGTGGGCCCGGGAGCCCGCGGTACATCGCCGGGAGGTGAGGGCGGGGGAGTGACGACGGCACCGGTCGCGGCGGCCGTCGCCGGTCGGGGGACGGTGCGGCCGCCGATGACGGCGGGCGCGATGTCGGGGGCGTAGGCACCGCAGCCCGGGCAGACGAGGGCGCCGTTCAGGTGCCGGCGACACGTGGAGCAGTAGTCCATCCGCTGTCTTCCTGAGTTGACGTACCGACTCCGACGCCCGCCGGGGCGACCGGTCCGGAGCAGGGGACAGCCACGCTAACGACGCTCCCGGCCCACTGTGTGCAGCCTGTGTGCCGCTCCTGCGCACATTCTCCGCGCAGCTCGCGAGAGTGCCGTGAGCATGGATGCCGCACCACCGCACAACGGACACAGTCACCTGGTCGCCCCGCAGCACTCGCCCGGAAGGCCCCCACGTGAACCCCCGTACCACCCCCCACACCACCTCCCGTACCCGCGCCGCCTCCGTACGCCGCCCCGCCCTGCTCCTGACCGTCGGCCTGTCGGCCCTGTCGCTCACCGCGTGCGGTGTCGTCGGCGCGGTGGGTGGCGGCGACGACGCGTCCGCGTCACCGGGCAGGAGCTACGACATCACCGTGGGCCTGCTGCTGCCCGACAAGGACACGGCGCGCTTCGAGAAGTTCGACCACCCCCTCATCGAGGACCGTGTCTCGTCCCTCACCGACAAGCAGGGCGAGGTCGTCTACGCCAACGCCGAGGGCAGCAAGGACAGGCAGAGCGAGCAGTTCCGGAAGATGGTCGCCGACGAGGTCGACGTGATCGTGGTGAACGCGGTGGACTCCAGGGCGATCGCGCCGGACGTGGAGAAGGCGAAGGGGGCGGGCATACCCGTCATCGCCTACGACCGTCTCGCCGAGGGTCCGGTCGACGCGTACGTCTCCCACGACAACGAGCTGGTCGGTCAGGTGCAGGGCCGTGCCCTCGTGAACGCGCTCGGCGAGGACGCCGAGAACAGCAAGGTCGTCATGATGAACGGCGCGCCCGCCGACCCGAACACGGCGCTGTTCCGCAAGGGCGCGCTCGGTGAACTGAACGGCAAGGTGGACATCGTCAAGTCGTACGACACCAGGAAGTGGCTGCCCGAGGTCGCCGCGGAGCACATGCGCGAGGCGGTGAAGGAGGTCGGCGCCGGGAACATCGCCGCCGTCTACTCGGCGAACGACGGCATGGCCGGTGCCGTCATCGAGGTGCTGGAGGACGCGGGTGTCACCGACCTGCCACCGGTGACCGGGCAGGACGCCGATCTGGCGGCGGTGCGCCGGGTCGTCTCGGGCAAGCAGTACATGACGGTGTACAAGTCGTTCCTGCTGGAGGCGACGGGGGCCGCGGACATGGCGGTGGCGAAGGTGCAGGAGCGGTCGATCCAGTTCGACGCGCTGGCGCGTGACGTGGTCGACAGCCCGACGCGCAAGGACATCCCGGCGATGCTGGTCCCGGTGGTCGCCCTCACGAGGGAGAACATCGAGGCCACAGTGGTCCAGGACGGCGTCTACACCGTCGAGGAGATCTGCACCGGGGCGTACGCGGCGGACTGCGCGGAGATCGGCCTGACGTCGTAGGGAGTCATAGGGAAAGGAAATGGCCGGCCCCGGTTCCCACCCGGGGGCCGGCCATCGCGTCACGGTCCCTACGGCGTCACGACGTCACCGCCGAAGGTGACGACCAGGCGGCCGTCCGAGGCGAAGGACCAGTCCAGCCCGCCGGAGTAGCCGGCGCACCGGGAGCCGTTGGAGCCGGACCAGAACTGGTTCGAGCTGTCGGAGTTGCCCACGATCCTGTCGTTCGACCCGTCGTCGCTGCGGCACGAGGTGTTGTTGCGGAACACCGAACTGCCGTCGTCGAAGTTGAAGTTGCGCTCGGCGTTGTCGATGCTGACGTTGTTGGAGACGGTCATCGAGCCCGGGTTGCTGTTGTAGGTGAACCCGTGCTTGCCGTTGTCGTAGGCGATGCTGCGCCGGATGACGTGGTCGACCCCGATGTCCTCGCCGCCGAGCTTGTAGCCGTTGCGGTCGCCGTTGCCGGCCTGGCCGCCGTTGGAGAGGGTGCCGTTCTCGTAGGCGAGGGAGTCCTCGATGGTGACCGCGCCGATCGCGCCCGTGTCGTCCTTGGTGTAGAGGTCCCAGCCGTCGTCGATGTTGTTGTGGGCGACGGCGTAGCGGAAGACGTTGCCGGGTCCTGAGGTGAGTTTGGCGGCGAAGCCGTCGGCGTCCTCGCCGTCGGAGTCGGCGTTGTCGTGCGACTCCGCGCTCAGGACGAGGTTGTTGGACGGCCACTGGTCGCGGGGGGTGTCGGAGGTCATCCGGGAGAGCTGCAGGCCGGTGTCGCGGTTGTAGCGGGTCACGGTGCGCTCGAAGACGTTGTTGCTGCCGCCGACGAAGATGCCGTTGTCCCCGGCGCGTTCGACGACGATCCCCTTGACGTGCCAGTACGACCCGTTCACGGCGAGCCCGCGGTTCGACGAACTCTCGCTCTGGGCCGAGAAGTTCAGTACGGGCGTCTCGCCCGGGTAGGCGGCCAGCTCGGTCCGGTCGCCCGAGGTGCCGTTGTTGCCGGCCGGGATGGTGACCGTCTGGGAGTGGTTGTACGTGCCGCCGCGCAGGTAGATCGTGCCGCCGGGGGTGATGCGGTCGATCGCGGAGGTGAGCGTCGTCGGGTCGGACTGGGTGCCGGACGCGCCGGCGCTGCCGCCCGGTGCGACGTAGAGCGTGGAGCCGGTCGGCGGCGGGGTGGTCGTGTCGCCGCTCGTCTCCACGTCGATGTAGTCGAGGTTGGGCAGTCCGGCGGACGAGGTGGGCGTGAACCGGACGGTGTTGCCGCCCGACCGCACCGGCACGGTGAGCGTCTTCGTCGTCCAGCCCGTCCAGTCGCCGGTGTCCTCGAAGGAGGCGGACGCGACCGTGCTGCCGTTCACCACGATGTTCGCGGCGCGTGCGCTGCCGCTGCCGTTGGCGAAGCGCACCTGGACCGTCGCCGTGCCGTCGGCGGAGGCGCTCACGGTGAACTGGGCGTAGCCGCCGGTACCGTTGGTGCCGTTGCAGAAGCCGCTGCCGGAGTATCCGGCCCACTCGTTCTCGACGGCGCCGGTGCAGACCGCCGAGGACCCCTCGGCCTCGTACCGCACGGTGGCGGCCTGCGCGGGATTGCCGGACAACGCGACGAGCGTGCCGGCCAGCAGGCCGGCGCAGGCGAGGGCGGGTCTCAAGTGCATCGTTCGTCTCCAGGTTCGGTCGGCTGGTGGGACGAGTTCCTCGGTGCGTTCGAGTGCATGAACGCAGAAAGCGCTTTCCGGGACCGTAGGGGCCTGCCGTGGGCACGTCAAGAGCTTTGACGTTGAATCAGATTCACACTCATGAACATCCGGGGTGTGTCGCCGGCTGCTCGCACCGGACCGGGCCGACGGAGCGGGCGGCGTAGCCGCCCTCACGCCCGTGCGGCCGCCGGCGTGGGAGCCGGCGGCCGCACGGGCGGTGTGCGACGGGTCAGCCGCGGCCGAACATCCGGCGGCTGCTGCCGAGGTCCAGGAAGACGGTCTCGCCGGTGGAGTCGCTCAGGCCGTCGTTGTCGGTGACGGCGTAGACGCGGCCGTTGCCGGCCACGGTGAGGCCCTCCAGCTTCTCCTGCGTCCAGCCCTTCGTGGCCCGCAGGTCGGGCAGCACGTCGTGGGCGAGCCGCTTCGGCAGGACGGGGAGCGTGTCCGCCGGGGCGGCGGTCCTCGGCAGGGCGACCGTGTAGATCCGCTTGACCTTCGCGGCCGGGCCGTTCAGCTTGTCGCGCTCGACGACGGCGAGCCGGTCGCCGACCACCGTGATCTCGGACAGCCCGATCCAGTCGCCGGCCGTGGTGGTGGTGCCGAGCCGGTAGCCGTACCAGCTCCAGGTGCCGGCCCGGACGTCGTAGCGGCCGAGCCGGACGACACCCGCCGGGTCCGTCCTCACCTCGCGCTGGAGCGTGGCCCACACGATCTCGTGGCCACGGGCGTCGGTGGTGGCGGTGACGCCCTCGAAGCCCTGCGAGCCGAGACCCGCGGCGACGTCCGCCGGCAGCGGGACGACCTGCCGGGTGACACCGGAGCGGTCCAGGCGCACCAGCCGGTTCCCGGCGCCGGTCCTGCCCTCGACGGCCAGCCAGAAGCCGCCCCGCGGACGGGCGAAGATCCCCTCGGCGTCGTAACCGGCCGGGTTGCCGTCGGCGTCCTTGACGGTCAGCTCCCGCTTGACGACGGCCGGCTCGCGCTTCGCGTCGATCGTGAGGATGCGGGTCGTGGCGTACGCGGCGTCGGTGACGGTGTACAGCTCGTCGGAGCGGCCCGGCACGGCCGACAGCGCGCCGAGCGCGCCCCAGCCGATCGGCGCGCCGGCCGAGTCCTCATCCGAGACGAGGGACGGCTGTGCGGGCGTGCCCCTGCCCAGACGGAACAGGCTCACCGAGGCCCGCACGCCCGCCTCGGCGTCGTCCACCTCGCTGGAGACCGCGAGCAGGCCGCGCGACGGTATCGGCAGCAGCCCCTCGGGGCCGTTGGTCGTCGGCAGCACCTGCTCGAACACCGGCCGGGTGGGCCTGCTGATGTCGTACACGGCGACGAAGTTGCCGCGCTCGGAGCCGACGAAGGCGTACCGCACGCCGTCGTACGTGGCGATCGCCAGGCCCTCGGGTTCGGTGCCCTTGTTCTCGGCGCGGTCCTCGGCGAGGAGCCCGTGGCGGGCGGCGATGTGCTCGAAGGTGTTGCCCGCGTCCCAGACGACCTTCCCGGTGCGGCTGTCGAAGACGCTCCAGCCGCGCGTGCCGCCCTTCCAGTCGCCCTCGTTGGCGGTGGCCAGGTAGCGGTCGTCGATCCAGCCGACCGCGTCCGGCTCGCGCGGCACGTCGGTGATCGAGCCGGTCTGGTCGATGACGCCGTCCTCGACGGTGTCGATCCCGTCGACGGAGGCGGTGCCCGCGGTGAACGCCTTGGTGATCCGCCCGGTGGGCAGGTCGACGAGGGCGACGCCGTTGTTCTCCTGGAGGGTCACGGCGAGCTGTCCGCGACTGTTGACGGAGACGTACTCCGGCTCCGGGTCGGTGGGTCCGGCGATCCCGGCGGCGGCCAGTACGGGCAGCGCGGACCCGTCGGCCTTCGTCAGCGCGACCTTCCGGAGGTTCCACCCGGCCGGCGAGGACCCCTTCAGATCGACGATCTGTACGAACCCGGCGGGCGCCTGCGGCAGGTCCCCCTCCTCGCCGCCGGCCGGGGCGGCCTCCTCGTCGCGCTCGTTCTCGATCGCGACGGCGGCGTACCGCTTGTCCCTGCTCAGCGCGATCGAGTCGGGCTGCCCGCCGAGGTCGTGGCTGGCCACCCGGGTACGGGTGCGCAGCGAGATGACGTCGAGGCGGCCGGAGGGCTCGGTGTAGGAGGCACTGGTGTTCACCACCACCAGCACGTGACTCCCGACGACCGTCACGGACGTCGGCTCGTCCTCGGCGTCGCCCAGCGAGGCCAGGGACAGCGTGCCCAGGCCCTTGGGCCGGCCGGGGTCGCTGATGTCGAGGAAGCCGATCCGCCGGGCGACGGCGTCCGTGTAGACGAGCGTGCGGCCGTCCTCGCTGGTCGCCGAGATCTCGGCGACGGTCTCGGAGGCGGCGTCCTCACCGGCCGGACGGTTCTGGAAGACCGGGTAGGTCGCGGTGCGTTCGAACGCGGCCGGCCGGTGCCGGCCGTGGTCCGCGACCTTCCCGTGACCCGCGTGCGCCACGCCCGCGCCCGCCAGGGCGCCCGCGGTCACGGCCAGGGCCGCGAGCGCGGCGTGGGTTCTCTTCGGGAGCATCGTTCCTCCGGTGTGATCCACTGCGGAGCCGGATCGTCGCAGCCGGGGGCCAGCGCGGACGGATGTCCCGGTGAACAACGGACGAACACCGGGTACGTCGGAGGCGGTCCGGCGAGCGGACCGGTATCGCGGGCCGTCCCGGACCGAGGCCCTGTGACGTCCGTGTCGCCGCGGCGACGACTTCGCCTCCCGCCCTCGGTCGTCCACGCGACAGGACCACGCGCACGCGAGACGGGAGAACCCGGTGACCGACGCGGTGCGGAGTCCGGCGGGCTGTTTCCCCTCCATCGGCTCTGGGCCGGGCGCGGGCTGGGCCACGGCCGAGCCGACGCCCCGGTCGCCCGCACCCCGGCCGAGGGCGGCGGGAGCCGATCAGAGCGCCGGGGCCGGCACGGGGCGCCGGGCCCTGCGCAGGAACGGTGCCTCGACGGCGTAGTACGACAGCAGGGCCAGCAGGACGGTCAGTACGGCCGTGGCCGGCAGGAGTCCGTCCTCCATGCCGAGGGAGGCCAGCAGGCGTACGACGGGGTAGTGCCACAGGTAGATGCCGTAGCTCAGGTTGCGGCCCACCCAGGTCAGCGGCGTGAGTGAGAGCAGCCGGGAGGGTCCCTGGGCGGGGCGCAGTTCGAGGGCCGTGACCAGGGCGGCGGACAGGGCCGCCACCAGCAGGAACCCGACGGTGTACCAGCAGGCCGTCCAGGGGCCCGCGCCGGCGGTCACCGGCATCCGCCAGGCCGCCAGCGCCAGCAGGCCCAGCGCCGGCCAGGCCAGCCGGCCCGCCCAGGTGCGCAGGGCCGCCAGCCGGGGATCGTCGGCGCGCAGCCGCGCCAGGACCACGGCGACGAGGGCGCCGGCCAGCAGTTGGTCGGCGCGGGTGTCGGTGCCGTTGTAGATGCGGTGGACCGCGTCCGGCTGCCACAGGGCGAAGCGCCACAGCACGGGCAGCGCGCACAGGGCCGCCGTGCAGAGCAGCACCGTGCGGGCACGGGCGTACCGCAGCAGCACCAGCAGCACGAGCGGCCAGAACAGATAGAACTGCTCCTCCACCCCCAGCGACCAGGTGTGCGCGAGCGGCCCCATCATGTCGCCGTACGGCCCGGACTCCGTGGCCCGTACGACGTTGACCAGGAACAGCGCCGACAGCCCCGCCGCCGGCAGGGAGTTGTCGAAACCCCACAGCGAGGTGGTCGTCGACAGGATCGCGCAGACCGCGCACAGGGCCAGCAGCGCGGGGACGAGCCGCAGCCAGCGCCGCCGGTAGAAGGGGAGCAGGGCGACGCCGCCGGTGCGGGCGTACTCGGCGAGCAGCAGCCGGGTGATGACGAAGCCGCTGATGGTGAAGAAGAGGTCCACGGCGACCGAGCCGCCCGGCAGCGCGTCCGGGGCCACGTGGTAGACGAGCACCAGTGCGACCGCCACCGTCCGCAGCCCGTCCAGGCCGCTCACCCGACCGCTGCGCGCCACCGCGGACGGAAAGCCCCGGCCTCCCCCCGCGGCGGGTCTGAAGCGTCCGCGCGGCTCCGCCGCTTTCGTCCCCGTACCGGATCCTTCTGCTGTCGCCGGGCCCGCTTCCTGAGCCATGAACGAGATCGCTCCCTGCTGCCGACTACATGGGAGTAACTCGTTCCGCCTTTCCGGAAACCGCGGACGCATGCCTCTTCCGCACCCGATCACCGGGTCGGCGGAACGAAAACCACGGCCGCGGGCCCCGGTGCCTTGACGCCCGCGGCACGCCGGACCGCCCCGCCCGCCCGCCCCGCGGCCCGACGGCACCGCGGGAACCCGGGGCGGCGGGGGCCGGCGGATCCACGGTCGTGATCACCGCGGTGGCGACGTCCTCGGCAGGTGTCCGCGGCCGCTCCTTCGGGCTCCCGGTGCGCCGGGCCCGGGAACCGGTGCCCTCGCGCACCGCCTCGTCACGGGCGGCCGAGGGCGCGGTACTCCCAGCCGGCGGCACGCCACCGGGCGGGGTCGAGGGCGTGGCGTCCGTCGACGATGCGGCGGTGGTTCACGACGGCGCCCATGGCCTCCGGGGCGAGCTGGCGGAACTCGTTCCACTCGGTGAGCAGGACGACGACGTCGGCGCCGGCGGCGGCCGAGACCGCGTCGGTGCCGTAGCCGAGCTGCGGGTGGCTGCGCCGGGCGTTCTCGGTGGCGGCCGGGTCGACGACGGTGACGTGGGCGCCGAGCCGGTGCAGGGTGTTCGCCACGTCGAGGGCCGGGGCGTCGCGGATGTCGTCGGAGTTGGGCTTGAAGGCCGCTCCGAGGGCGGTCACCCGGACCCCGGTGAGGTCGCCGCCGGCGAGCTCGCGGACGAGGTCGACGGTACGGGCGCGGCGGCGCTTGTTGATGTCGTCCACCTGGCCCGCCTGGCCTCCATGGCCGACGCCACCGGTGTCGCGATCGTCGCCGTCGACCCCGCCTGCACCTCGAAGTGGGGCGCCCGGCACCGGCAGGAGCCACTGACGACCACCACCCGCAAGACCACCCGTCACGATGCGGCCGGCATCGCGATCGGACGACGCGCCCAGGGACGGTCCCGTCCGGCGTCGGACGGCACCGCCCCGTGCACACCTGAGCGATGTGCACGGGCACCGGACCGTCCAGGCCGGACCGGACACTCCTGAGCGTGAGGGACCCCGCCCCCGCCTTCCCGGACCACGGACACGATCCGTGCCGCCGGACACGGAGCGAACGCGGGCGACCAGGACACCCGGAACAGTTCGGGATGACCGCAGCGACCAGGAACGGGCACAAGACTCACTCATGCTCACTGACCGGGAACGGTGATCGGCAGGACCACTGCCGGCCGGTCGTAGAGGGCGGAGAGGCTGAGACGGATCGAAAACCAGCAGCACCCCGTGCGATCCGACTGAAGCCAACAGCGCGGATCCGTGCCCAAAAACGAGGTCAGAGCAGTATCGAGATGCGCTTCGCCTCCCCGTGAACGGGGGAGCACCGCGCAAGAACAGGGGCAGGCGGATGGCCACACACCTCCGAAGGTCCCGAGAACGCCACGATCCACCCCTCCGGGCAGTGACGTACCGCGGCCGTCGCGCACCGGGGATGTGACCTTCGTGTCCGTGACGGGAGGAATAAGCGCCGGGCGCGGTGCGTATTCCCAGGTCGCCGACGGGACGGAATTATCGATCACGCGGGACCGATCGCACCGTGCTAGTGTCGGTATCGGTTGCAGGTGTGGTTGCCAGCGGGTTCATTTCCTACGGGTTGATCATCACGGCGACACGGAATTCGCGCAGGGTGAATTCCCGATAACGCCTCCGAAGGAGAAATGACATGGCTACCGGTACTGTGAAGTGGTTCAACCCGGAAAAGGGCTTCGGTTTCATCGAGCAGGACGGCGGCGGCCCCGACGTCTTCGCCCACTACTCGAACATCGCCGCCCAGGGCTTCCGGGAGCTGCACGAGGGCCAGAAGGTGTCGTTCGACATCGCGCAGGGCCAGAAGGGCCCGACGGCCGAGAACATCGTTCCCGCCTGACACCGGCGCCGACGCGTACTTCGCAGCTGGGGCCCGCACCTCTGGGGTGCGGGCCCCGGCTCGCTGCGTTTCCGGGCACGTGACGGGGCGGCTCCACCACCTCACCGGCCGGTGACGTATCCTCCGTCGGCCTCTCCACCGGCCCGGCTCGGCCCCATCGACTTCGGCTCGTCTCGAGATTCTCTGCGCCGCCCATGTGCTGCGGGAATTCCTTGGTACGCGCCCCATCAAGGAAGGTTCCGCATGAAGCGTGCCCGCACGTCCCGCACCCATGACCGTTCCGGGGGAGGCCCCGGCTCCCCCCGCTCGGGCTCCCCCCGCTCCGGCGGCCCGCGCCGTTCCAAGGGTCACGGAGACCGGCAGGCCGGACGGGTCGTACAGGGCGAGTTCGCGCCGCCGGAGACGATCACGCCCGCACTGCCCGCCGTCGAGTCGTTCGCCGATCTCGACATGCCCGCGCGGCTGCTGGCCACGCTCGGCCGCGAAGGCGTGACCGCGCCGTTCCCGATCCAGGCGGCGACGCTGCCGAACTCCCTGGCCGGTCGTGACGTACTCGGCCGGGGCCGTACGGGCTCGGGCAAGACCCTCGCCTTCGGCCTCGCCGTACTGGCCCGTACGGCGGGACGGCGGGCCGAGCCGCGACGGCCGCTCGCCCTCGTCCTCGTCCCCACCCGCGAGCTCGCCCAGCAGGTCACCGACGCGCTCACCCCGTACGCCCGCTCCGTGGGCCTGCGGCCGGTCAGCGTCGTCGGCGGGATGTCCATCGGCCGGCAGGCCGGTGCGCTGCGCGCCGGGGCCGAGGTGGTCGTCGCGACGCCCGGACGGCTCAAGGACCTGATCGACCGGGGCGACTGCGTGCTGGACGACGTCGGCATCACGGTCCTCGACGAGGCCGACCAGATGACCGACATGGGCTTCATGCCCCAGGTCACCGCCCTGCTCGACCAGGTGCGCCCCGACGGACAGCGGATGCTCTTCTCGGCCACCCTGGACCGCAACGTCGACCGCCTGGTCCGCCGCTATCTGACCGACCCGGTGGTCCACTCCGTCGACCCGTCGGCGGGCGCCGTCACCACGATGGAGCACCACATACTCCACGTGCACGACGAGGACAAACACCGGACGACCACCGAGATCGCGGCGCGGGACGGCCGAGTGATCATGTTCCTCGACACCAAGCACGCGGTGAACCGGCTGACCAAGCACCTCCTGAGCAGCGGTGTCCGCGCCGCGGCCCTGCACGGCGGCAAGTCCCAGCCGCAGCGCACGCGGACCCTGGCCCAGTTCAAGAGCGGGGACGTGACGGTGCTGGTGGCGACCAACGTCGCCGCGCGCGGAATCCACGTCGACAACCTCGACCTGGTCGTCAACGTGGATCCGCCCAGTGACCACAAGGACTACCTGCACCGCGGCGGCCGTACGGCCCGCGCCGGGGAGTCCGGCAGCGTCGTCACCCTGGTGACGCCCGGTCAGCGCCGCGACATGAGCCGGCTGATGGCCTCGGCGGGCATCACCCCCCTGATCACCCAGGTACGTTCGGGCGAGGCGGAGCTGAGCCGCATCACAGGCGCCCAGGCCCCTTCCGGTGTCCCGGTCGTCATCGCCGCGCCGCCCGTGGAACGCCCCCGCGCCACGTCCTCCCCCTCCCGCAGCCGCCGAGGCCGCCGGGGCCGCGCCGGCCAGGGCCGCCCCGCCGGCGAAGAGGGCCGCCGCAGGACACCGCGACGCCCCGACTCCGGCCCGGCCGCCTAGAGCCGCCGGGACCGCGAACCCCCTGTCGTTCCGTTCTCCGCCGTCGCGGGAGGACAACAGGAGGACAGGCGGAAAACCGCGACAACAGAGACACCAGGGCCCTGCCGGCACGCGCCGGCAGGGCCCTCGTCGTCGTACCGCCGCCTCGTCGGCGGGAGTACCTCGCGAGCACGGTGCTCCGGCGCGAAGGGCCGGGCCGGCCGCGACGCCGTCCGGCGGGGCGGGGGCGTCATGGATGGGGTTCCCCTGCCCGGTGGTGAGGTGCAAGCTGGAAAGGAGAGGCCGCCTCGTCATCCCGGGCGCGGGCCCGGGACACGCGGTCTCGCCGCTCCGAGTGGGCCCCCTGGGGCCCGGCAGGAGGGAAGCGAGATGACAGAGCAGGTCACCACCGGTACGCGCTGGCACCTGGCCGGCGACTGGTTCGACGTGTGCAAGTGCGCCATACCGTGTCCCTGTACGTTCGCCCAGCCCCCGACCTACGGCGACTGCGAAGGCGTACTGGTCTGGCACATCCGGGAAGGCAGCTTCGGCGACGTGCGGCTCGACGGTCTCAACGTCCTGATGCTCGGCTCCTTCACCGGCAACCCCTGGGCCGGCACGCACACCGACCCGTACGCCGCGGTCTTCCTCGACGAACGGGCCGACGAGCGGCAGCGCGCCGCGCTCGGGGCCGTCTTCGGCGGTGAGGCGGGCGGATGGCCCGCGCAGTTCGGGGAGATGTTCCACCCCGAGATGCGCGGCACGGACGTCGCTCCCGTCCACGTGGAGATCGACGAGGACCTCGCGACGTGGCGGGCGGAGATCCCCGGCCGGGTCACGGCCACGGCCGAGGCGCTCACCGGCCCGACGACGCCGGACGGCGCACGGGTCCAGGTGCACAACGCGCCGGGCTCCGAGGTCGGGCCGGGCCAGGTGGCCACCTGGGGCCGGGCCACCACCGACCGCGCCGACGCCTTCGGCTTCTCCTGGGAACGCTCGGGGAAGTCGAGCAAGCACTTCCGGTTCGACTGGAGCGGGCCGGAGTAAAGGACCGGGGCGGCTCACTCACATGCCGGGCATCGGGGACATCGTTCCCGCCAGGCCGGGCAGCAGCCAGTCCTGGAACGGGGCGAGCACGGCCAGGACGAGGAACGCCACGCCCACGACCCGGGCGAGCAGCGGACCGCGGGACCACAGCTTCTCCACGAAGATCACCACGGCCAGTCCCGCCATCGCCGCCACGTTCATCACGCCGAGCGGGACCAGGACGGCCATCAGTCCCGCACAGCAGCCGACGCAGTAGGCGCCGTGGTGGACGCCCACCCGCAGGTCGCGGGCCGGCCGGCGGAACGCGGCGTACCGCACGAGCTGGCCCATGGGGTCGCGGCAGTGCCGCAGACAGACGTTCTTGAGGGGGCCGAGCTGGTACAGGCCCGCGAGCAGGAAGGCCACCGCGCCGATCCAGCGTCCCGCGGTCGGACGGTCGTCCACCAGGTCGCCGGTGAGGGCCAGGGCCGCGTAGGCGAGGACCCCGAAGGCGGTCCACACGAGCAGATACCCGCCCAAGAACTCGGCGGTGCGCGCGGCCCGCGCCCGGCCGGAGGACCGCCGGCCGATCCCCCGCACCCAGGTGAGGGCCACCGGTGCCATGGACGGCAGCATCATGGCCGCCGTCATCGTCACCCACAGCAGCAGGAACAGCGGCAGCGCCATCCCCATCGTGCCGGGCCCGACGCCCATGTCCCGGGCCTGCCCGATGGTGAGAACCCAGGCGGGCACCGCGATCAGGACGACCAGGAACCAGGCGACCGCGAACTCCCGGACCGGCAGCAGGCCCCCGCCCGCCCCGGTCGGCGCGGCCGGCCGGGCGGGAGTGAGGGGGGAAGTCCGGCTGTGGCGCATCGGTGTGTACTCCTGCCGCTGTCTCCAGGACAGCACGCATCCCCACGCGCCGCGACCTCACGCCGCGCGGCCGGGGAAGCGCGAAGAGCCCGTCGCGTCAGGCGGGGAGCCGGGCGGACCACCGGGGCGGGACGTCGCTCGCCGGGCAGAGGCCCGAGTCACCGGGGCGGCCGGCCGGCGTCCCCCGCGTCGCGAAGAACCACCATGCCGGCCAGACCGTCACGGCGACCACCGGCAGCGCCGGCAGGAGGACCCGGAGCGCCGCCGTCGCCACGCGCGGCGCCGGACGCCGGCCGACCGCCCACGGCGGCTCCGAAGAGCGCGGAGCCCGCCCCGGTCAGGCAGGAGCGGGAACGCGGCGCGTCCGGTGCTGTGTCCGCGCCACGACACAACACCGGACGCTCCCTCACGTACCGCCCCGCCGTGTTCAGGCCGCCGGCCTGAGCGGGGTGACCGGGGCGGCCGGCTCGTGGACCAGGGCGCGGCGGCGGCTCGGAACGCCGAGGGTCGGGTTGGCCACGCCCCAGGCCGCGCCCTTGCAGACCAGTTCCTTGTAGAGGGCGGCGAGGCGTCCGGTCAGGGCCACGTCGACGGAGCGGTCGTCGGCGGTGACGTACTGGATCAGGCCCTCCTTGCGGCCCAGCGAGATGCACTGGTTGAAGTAGCGCATCGGCGTGTTCGGGAGCTTGCCGCCGGTCAGGCGGGCCGCGATGGTGTCGGCGGCCTGCCAGGCGGTGGGGACACCCGAGGCGCACGACATCCGCAGCGGCTTGTCGCCGGGCCCCTGCACCAGTGCCGCGTCGCCGATGGCGTACACCTCCGGGTGCGAGAGGGAGCGCATGGTGCCGTCGACCACGATCCGGCCGGTGCCGGTGGTCTCCAGGGTGGTGGCCCCGGCGAGCGGGTGGACGGCGAAGCCGGTGGTCCACAGGGTGACCGCGGCCGGGAGGGAGCGGCCGTCGGCGGTGGTGACGTGGTCGGCCCCGACGGCGGTGACGGACGTCTGTTCGTGCACCGTGATGCCGAGCCCGTCGACGACCTTGCGCAGGTGCCGGCGGCCCTTGGCGGAGAGCCAGTCGCCGAGTTCGCCGCGGGCGGCGAGGGAGACGTCGAGGTCCGGGCGGGACTCGGCGATCTCGGTCGCGGCCTCCAGGCCGGTGAGTCCGCCGCCGACCACGACCACGGACCGCCCCGCGTCCAGGCCGGCCAGGCGCTCGCGCAGCCGGAGGGCGCCGGGGCGGCTCGCGATCTCGTGGGCGTGTTCGGCGGCGCCGGGGACGCCTCGGGTGTCCCAGCCGCTGCCGAGGGCGTACACGAGGGTGTCGTACGTCAGTCGCTCGCTTCCCCCGGTGTCGTCGGTGACGGTGACCGTCCTGCGGTCGGCGTCCACGCCCGTCACCTTCGCGACCACCGGTTCCACGCCGGTGCCCGCGAACATCTCGCCGAGGGGGCGGGGCCTGAGCTCCTGGCCCACCGCGAGCTGGTGCATGCGGACGCGTTCGACGAAGTCGGGCTCGGCGTTGACGAGGGTGATCGCGACGTCTTCGCGGCGCAGCCGCTTGGCCAGGCGCCCGGCGGCGACGGCTCCGGCGTATCCGGCTCCGAGGACGATGATGCGGTGCTGCATTTCCCTGCTCCTGTCGTCGGCTCTTCGGCGGGTCGCCCCTTGAACCGGGCGGCCCGCCGTTTCCTGACAGGAGCGGGAAGTGACGTGCGTCACATGATGCTCAGAAGGCGGTGAGCAGGGGTTCTCCGTGGTCGGTGCCCGCCCAGAGCCGGGTCGCGCGTTCCAGCTTGTCGGGGTTCACCTGGTTGCGGATCGCGGTGATGCCCTCGGGGGTGACCGCGAAGCACATGATGCCGACGATCCGTCCGTCGAGGACCGCCACCAGGGCGGGGTCGCCGTTGGCGGTCGTGGCGTAGACGCCGGGCGAGCCGCCCACGATGTCGCGCTTGGCCTTGCCCGGCTTGAACAGGCCCCGCATGAACGTCGCGACCGCGAGCGCGCCCTCGAACGCCTTGGCTCGGGCCGGGACCTTCCCGCCGCCGTCGCCGACCGCGACGGCGTCCTGGGTGAGCAGCCGTACGAGCGGCTCGGTCCGGCCGCTGGTGGCGGCGGCGAGGAACTCGTCGACGACCCGCCGGGCGGCGGCCTCGTCGATCTCGGTACGGGCCTTGCCGTCCGCGACGTGCTTCCTGGCCCGGTGGAAGATCTGCTGGCTGGCGGCCTCGGTGAGGTCGAGGATCCCGGCGATCTCCCGGTGCGGGTAGTCGAAGGCCTCCCGCAGCACGTACACCGCCCGCTCGTTGGGGGAGAGGCGTTCCAGCAGGACGAGGACGGCGTACGAGACCGACTCGCGCTGTTCGGCGGTGTCGGCGGGGCCGAGCATCCGGTCGCCGGCGAGCAGCGGCTCGGGGAGCCACTCGCCCACGTAGGTCTCGCGCCGGGCGCGGGCCGAGGTGAGCTGGTTGAGGCACAGGTTGGTGAGCACCTTCGTCAGCCAGGCCTCGGGGACCTCGATGCGGCCGGTGTCGGCGGCCTGCCAGCGCAGGAACGTCTCCTGCACGGCGTCCTCGGCCTCGCTCGCGGAGCCGAGGAGGCGGTAGCCGATGGCCTCCAGACGGGGCCTGGAAGCCTCGAACCGGTCCACGTCCTTCACGGTCAGGGCCATGCTCCGGATCCTAGCCCGGCCGGGGTCCCGGGGGCGCGGGCGGCGGCTCCGGACGCCCGCCGGGGCTCCGGACGCCCGCCGGGACTCCTGCGGAGAGCGCCCGGCGTTCCCGCCGGGGACGAACGCGCCCCGAGGCCGCTCCGACGCGCACCGGAGAGACGCACACCGGCGCGAGGTCGTCGTGTCTTTGCGATCGGGCACGGCGAACCGGGCCGAGGCGGCCGCTCTCAGGCCCTCCGGGGAAACACGGGGAACCGGCCGCGCGTTGTCGCGGAATTCGGTGATGAGGAGTGCGCCGTCGCTCGAGGCGATTTCCCTCCCCGAAGCCCGCGCACACATCGACGGGATGGGAATCCAGGTCCGTGATCCCGGGGTTCGTCTCCGGAACGGCTGAGGAGGGGCGGGCTCGCGCGCCGCGCATCGCATTCATACGAATTCGGACCGGGACGCCTCCGGAACGGCGCGGCCCTTCCGGTGAACCACGTCCGGGCGTGGCCGTACCCGCGACCGGCGTGCGGCGCGCGGGGCTTGCGCCGGCGCCGCCCCCCGCCTCGTACCGGTGACGGCCCGTCACCCGGCGTGCGGAAGCGGGAAGATGCCCTCCGCATCGCGCCGCCGCCTCCCGCGTCGGCACCCACGGCAGTCGGGGCGCCGACGACGTCGAGCGAGGCCGCGGCGGCGACGGCTCGGCGGAAAACCGCCGTCGCCGTGCCCTTTCCGCCCCCGGCCGGCCGGCGGGACCACCGTCATCGAGACACCAGGATTTCCGCATTCCATAAGCGAATTATCGATTCGGCTTCGTTCCTTGCTCCCCATCCGTCCCTGGTGAATCTGTCGTCCGGCAAGAATAATCCGAGCAAGCCGAATTCACGTCAAGCGGTGCGATCGATGTTTTTTGGACTTTGCCTTCCGGGGAAAACGGGAAACCGTTTCTCCATCTCTACGATCGCAAGCTATGACCGACATTCCACGGGAAAACTCGGCCACCCGTGCGCGCTGGCAGACCTGTCTCCGACTTGCCCGCGAACTCCTTCTCGTCGGCCCGGACGACAAGGACCTCAAGCTCGACTACCTCCACGCCCTGATCGACACGGGCCACCTCGGCCCCACCCACCACCCGCGCAAGAAGATCCTGATCGTCGGCGCCGGCATCACCGGCCTCGTCGCCGGCCGCCTGCTCAAGGACGCCGGCCACGACGTCACGATCCTCGAGGCCAACACCGGCCGCGTCGGCGGGCGCATCAAGACCTTCCGCGCCACCGAGCACCACCAGCCCTTCACCGACCCCGCCCAGTACGCCGAGGCGGGCGCCATGCGGCTGCCCGACTTCCATCCGCTCGTCCTCGCCCTCGTCGACAAACTCGGGCTCGGCCGCCGCCAGTTCTACAACGTGGACGTGGACCCCTCCACCGGCAGCGGCCCCGACGTCCCCGTCCCCCCGGTCACGTACACGTCCTTCACCGGCCGGACCTGGACCTACGGCGACGACAGCCCCGACTTCCGCGAGCCCGACAAGCGTGGCAACTCCTGGATCCGCGCCAACCGGGTCCAGGTGCGGCGGGCCGACTACACCACCGGTCCCGAACGGATCAACGAGGAATTCCACCTCACCGACGACGAGGTCCGCGCCCCCGTGGTGAAGATGGTCGACGACGCGCTGGAGAGCGTGCGCGACTACTACTCCGACATCGTCGACGGAAAGCGCGTCGACAAACCCTTCGACGAGTGGGTCGAGGGCTGGGCCCGGGTGATCCGCGACTTCGACGGCTACTCGATGGGTGGCTTCCTGCGCGACCACGCCGGGCTCAGCGACGAGGCGATCGAGGCCGTCGGAACGCTGGAGAACATGTCCTCCCGGCTGCACCT
Organism: Streptomyces sp. CB02400; assembly: GCF_001905725.1. Lineage (GTDB taxonomy): Bacteria > Actinomycetota > Actinomycetes > Streptomycetales > Streptomycetaceae > Streptomyces > Streptomyces atrovirens. The sequence continues at coordinate 175,903 of NZ_LIWB01000005.1, read as the reverse complement.
CTCCTTCTTCCACAGCTTCCTGAGCCGCAGCGACATCAACCCAGCCGTCCGCTACTGGGAGATCCCCGGCGGCAGCTGGCGCCTGCCGCACGCCCTGCACCAGGGCCTGCGCGACGAGGTGCGCTTCGGCCACCGCATGGTCCGTCTCGAGTACCACGACCCCAGCCGCGACGCCGATCCCGAGGGCACCGGCGCCGTCGGTCCCGACGGCTGGGGCGTGGCCGTACAGACCGTCGCCGAGGACGACCCCCAGGCCCCGCCGCGGCTGTGGACCGCGGACCTGGCGATCGTCACCGTCCCGTTCTCCGCGCTGCGCTTCGTGGAGATCGTCCCCTCGATGTCGTACAAGAAGCGCCGCGCGATCATCGAGACGCACTACGACCAGGCCACCAAGGTGCTGCTGGAGTTCAGCCACCGGTGGTGGGAGTTCACCGAGGACGACTGGCGCAGTGAGCTGGAGAACATCGCACCGGGTTTGTACGCGTACTACCGGCACAGCGCCGGGGCGGACACCGCGCCCCGCGTCACCCTCCCCGATCCGCAGGCCGGCCTGCTCGGCGCCGCGGTCAAGGACAACGGCGTCACCGAGGAGATGCGGCAGATCGACAGCACCCTGCCGCTGCGCGGCCCCGCCGTCCGCCCCGCCACCCACTGCTTCGGCGGGGGCTCCGCCGCCGACAACCCCAACCGGTTCATGTACTACCCGTCGCACCGGGTCGAGGGCAGCACCGGCGGCGTCGTCCTCGCCTCGTACTGCTGGTCCGACGACGCCGCGCGCTGGGACTCCATGCCCGACGCCGAGCGCTACGTCTACGCCCTGCGCAACCTCCAGGCCCTGCACGGCCGCCGCATCGAGGTGTTCTTCAGCGGCCGGGGCGCCACCCAGAGCTGGGCCCGCGACCCGTACGCCTTCGGCGAGGCCGCCATCTACACCCCGCACCAGATGACCAGCTTCCACCTGGACGTCTCCCGGCCCGAGGGCCCCGTGCACTTCGCAGGGGAGCACACCTCCCTCAAGCACGCCTGGATCGAGGGCGCCCTGGAGAGCGCCGTCCGCGCCGCCGTCGCCGTCCACCGGGCCCCGCCGGTCACCACCCCGGGCCCGGACCGGGAGGAGCACACGTCATGACCTCGGTCGACCCCGGGTGCACGGTCGCCCGCTACCTCGCCCTGCGCCTGGCCGAGCTGGGCATCACCCACCTCTTCGGCGTCCCCGGCAACCACCTCGGCCCGTTCCTGACCGCCCTGCGCGCCGAGGGCGACATCGAATGGGTCGGCACCCCCACCGAGGGCGGTGCCGGCCAGGCCGCCGACGCCTACGCCCGCATCCACGGCATCGGCGCCGCCGCCGTCACCTACAGCGTGGGCGCGTTCAACCTGCTCAACGCCTGCGGCGGCGCCTACGTCGAGCAGGTCCCGCTCGTCGCCGTCAACGCCTCCCCGCCCTACGAGCAGTGGCAGAACCAGCGCGCCCTCGGCCTGCTGACCTCCCACATGAGCCCGCGCACGGAGAGCAACCTGGACGTCTACCGGCAGGTCACCGCGGACGCGCGGGTCATCTCCCACCCGGGCCTCGCCCCCGGCCAGATCGACGCCGCGCTCACCGCGTGCCTGACCGAGCTCAAGCCGGTCTACCTGGAGGTCATGGAGGACCTGTGGGACGAGCCCTGTGCCGAACCCGAGGCGCCGATCGTCCCCCGCGAACGGCCGCTCGGCGCCCGCGGCCGCACGATGCTGGACGACGCCGTGCACGCGATCCTCACCCTGATCGAGGAGCACCCCGGCCCGGACGGCAGGCCCCGCCCGATCGTGTGGGCCGGCGAGGAGACCGACCGGTTCCGCCTCGGCGGGCAGCTCACCGACCTGGTGGAGGCCACCGGGGTGCCGTACTGCACCACCGTCGGCGCCAAGGCCGTACTCGACGAGGACCAGCCGCATTTCCACGGCGTCTACAACGGCCACGCCAGCCATCCGGACGTGCACCGGATCTTCAAGGAGTGGGCCACCTGCCGGATCGGGCTCGGCGCCTGGTCCACGTCGAAGAACCTCGGCGGCGAGCAGTCCGTCGGCACCGACTGGGTGATGGCCGCGCACGGTGGTGTCAGCGTCGGCACCTCCTACTTCCCCGACGTACAGCTCGGACAGCTGCTGCCCGCCCTCCAGGACGCGCTGGTCAAGGCCTACGGCTCCGGCGGGCTGACCGCCGACTACTACGCCGAGGCCCACGCCCACCACGGAGCGCCCGAGCACCGCCCCGCCACCCTGGAACACCACCGGGCCTCACTCCGTCTCACCGGCTCGGCGGCCCGGCACTCCGGACGCCTCACCTACGACGGCGTGTTCGACCGGATCAACCACTTCCTGGGCGAGGAGACCCGGGAGGACTGGACGGTCGTCTCCGACGCCGCGTTCTCCCTCATCGGCTCGATGAACCTGTCGCTGCCCGCGGGCGGGTTCCTGTCCCAGGTCAGCTGGCTGTCCATCGGCTGGTCGGTCGGCGCGGCGACCGGCGCCGCGCTCGCCCCCGAACGCGCGCCCGCCCGTCCGATGGTGTTCGTCGGCGACGGCGCCTTCCAGGAGACCTGCCAGGAGATCTCCACCCACACCCGGCTCGGGCTGCGGTCGGTGGTGTTCGTCATGGACAACGGGCACTTCTACGGCATCGAGCAGATGCTGGTCCACCCGTCCTACTACGCCGGACAGGACCGGCCCGAGCCGGACTTCTACAACGTCCTCCACCCGTGGCACTACGACCGCCTCGCGGACGTGTTCGCCGGCCGGGACACCCCGGCGCACGGGGTCCACGTCACGGACACCGCCGAGCTGGACGCCCTGCTGGCCCGCCTCACCGACCCCGCCGACCCGGTCAACGCCGGACCGCTGCTGGTCCGCGTCCGCCTGCACCGGCACGACTACCCGCGGGCGATGGCGTACAAGGTGCCGAAGCCCGGCACGACCGCCTGACGGGCCGCCCGGCCCGCCAGGGAGCAGAGAGCACGACCCGTATCCGAAAGGGGCAGGACATGGCCGAGCTCAACGTGCTGATCGCGTTCGACGCGGCGACGATCGTCGAACGCAACCCCGGCGCGTCGAAGAACCCCGACGCGCCGACCTACGTCGACCACAGCCTGATCTACATGACCACCCGTCAGGACCACATCATCGGCACGTCGGGTGCCGAGCTGAACCTCCGGGCCGAGCCCGGGGACAGCGTCAAGTGGCGGGAGACGACGCTGTCGCTCGGCAGCGACTACACGGCACTCCTGTACCGGTACGTGAGCGACGACAGCGGGCACGTGCTCATCAGGACGCCGGAGATCGAGGTGGTAGACGGCGTCTACCCGATGCCGCGGGAGGGGAGCGAGGGCAGCCCGGCGTTCACGACCCAGGAGTACGAGGACCACTACTGGCGGACGACGGTCAAGCGGACCGGCAAGGTCACCTACCACTTCTTCTTCCAGATCCTGGACCACCACCGCAACCTGAAGGGGTACTTCCAGTGGGACCCCTTCATCACCATCGAGCGGCCCTGACGGCCCCCGGGTGAACGCCGGTCCCTCCGTGAGGTGGCGGTCGCGGAGGGACCGAGGGCTCAGCGCACCGGGAAGCCGAAGGTGTAGCCCTGCTCCTCGAGCCAGGGCAGGACGCGGCGCAGGGCTTCGACGGTCTGGGCGCGGTCGCCGCCCGCGTCGTGGAAGAGGACGGTCGGCCCGTTGGCGATCTCCCGCTGGACGGTGGCGACGATGGCGTCGGCGCCCGGCTGCTCGAAGTCCTTGGTGTCCACGTTCCAGCCCAGCGGGCGCATGCCCCGGGAGGCGGCCAGTTCGCGGCTGTAGGGGGTGAAGGCCCCGCCGGGGGCGCGGTAGTACATCGACCGTACGCCCCCCGACGCCTCGATGATCATGCGTTCGGCGTCGAGGATCTCCTTCTTCTGGTAGGCCTCGGGCTTCTTGTCCATCGTGACGTCGTGCGACACCGTGTGATTGCACAGCCGGTGCCCGGCCGCGACGACCTCCTTCACGAGGTCCGGGTGGGCCTGGGCCTGGATCCCCGTCACGCAGAACGTGGCCTTCACCCCGTACTCACGCAGGATGTCGAGGACTTGGGGGGTCCACGCGGGGTCGGGGCCGTCGTCGATGGTGATGTTGACGCCGCGCGCCCCCGCCTCCGAGGCGTGCGCGATGCTCACGTCGACCTGCTCGGAGTCACCGCCCGGCGCGGCGGACGCGGTCGCCTTCGGCGACGGACCGCTCACGGGGTCGGCCTGCGCGGTCCACACCGAGGCGCCGACGGCGAGCACCGTCACCCCGAGCGCCGCCCCGACCAGCTTGCCGTACCAGCCCCGCCCGCCGCCGTGCCGTGCCATGTCCGCCCCGCCCTCGCGTAGTTGTCCGTCGGGCCCCGGCCACCCCGAACCCACCTGACATGACGGGGTCCGGTGCCCTCGGGATGCGTCCGTTACCGATCACGGACAATGCCGGGGGAGTTCGCGGACAACTCGACGAGCGGCGGCCGCAGGGGGCCGGCCTGTGGTGCGTACGCACCAGGACACGGGGGCGGCCGGTCCGGGCGCACCGGGGGAGGACGGCGGCCGCTGCACCGAGCTGTACCGGACACAGTCCGAGCAGCGGGAGAGCGGGGCGCCGGGGACCGTCGCGGCCGCGGGGGAGATCGTGGCGTAGGGGAGGGCGGGCGTTCCGGGAGGTCCTTGCCCGCAGGACGGGCCCACCGGGGGCGGTGCGGCCCATGCCGCGCGGTGACCGGACCTGGCGCACCCCCTACCCGGGTATCACCGCGTCCTGGCTCCCTGGTGTGACGCCCCGGCGCCCACCGCGTCGCTACCTTCTCGTCTCCCCACGGACGAGACAGAGGGAGACGGATGGATGCGCCGCCCCAGGACGTTGCCGACCACCGCCGTAGTGACCACGCGTGCCGGCAGTACACGGCGAAGCCCGCCTCCGCCGCACCCCGAGAACGCCACCGCGCGACAAGCCCCGCCGACTCCGCCCGGCGGTCGCGCGTCTCCTGACGCCGTCCCGCGGCACCTAGGCTGGTGTCCATGACCCCAGTGGAGGAGGAACGTCCGCGCGCGCTGCTCGCGGGGGCCTCACGGCCGTGGGTGCGGGTGCTGCCGTGGGCTCTGGCGTTCGTGCTGTGCGTCGCCCTGCTGCCCACCACCATCGTGGTCCTCACCGCCGACTACGGCCTGAACGGAGGCGTCGCCGGCGGGTTGGCCGTCGCGCAGGCCGCGCCGCTGCTGCTCGCCGTCGTACGGCCGCTGCAGGCCTGGTGCGTGGTCTTCGTCGCGGACGTGGCCGGGGCGCTGGCCCTGCTCGCCGTCGACTTCGAGGAGCGGCTGCTGTGGCCGTTCCCGCCCATGGAACTCGTCGGGTACGTCGCCCTCTGCCTCGCCCTGGGGCTGCGCGAGCGGCGCCGGACGCTGGTGCTGGTGTGGCTCGCCACGGCAGGTGCGAATGTCGGCCTGGGGTTCGTCGCGCCGCACGGCTTCGGGGCCGAGGAGTCGCTGTTCACCATCCTCGGCGGCGTCGCGCTCCTGCTGGGCGGCGTGCTGCGCGAGCGGTACGAGGTGCAGCGCAGGCTGGTCGAGCAGGAGACGATCAGCGAGGCCGAGCGCGGCCGGCGGACGCTGCTGGAGGAGCGCGCCCGGATCGCGCGCGAGCTGCACGACGTGGTGGCGCACCACATGTCCGTCATCACGGTGCAGGCGGACACCGCGGAGTACCGCCTCGACAGGCTGCCGCCGGACGTACGGGAGGAGTTCACGTCCATCGCGGCGACCGCGCGGGAGTCGCTCGGCGAGATGCGCCGCCTCCTCGGTGTGCTGCGGAACGAGGAGGCGCACGGCGAGCTCGTGCCCCAGCCGGGCCTGACGCAGATCGGGCAGCTGGTGGAGGCGACGGCGAGGACCGTCGGACCGGTGGAGTTCACCCCCTGCGACGTCGAGGTGTCCGAGGCGGTCGGCCTGTCCGCGTACCGGATCGTCCAGGAGGCCCTCGCGAACATCGTGCGACACGCGCCGGGTGCCCGCACGCAGGTGTCTCTGTCGGTGACGGAGCCCGATCCGCGGTGCGGTGCGCGGCTCACCGTCCTGGTCGTCAACGGACCTCCGCCCCAGCCGCCCGACGGGCCGCTCGAGGCGGGCGGCACCGGGCACGGGCTCGTCGGCATGCGCGAGCGGGTGCGGCTCGTCGGCGGCAGCCTCGACACGGGGCCGCTGCCGGACGGCGGCTTCCGGGTCGCCGCCCGACTTCCTCTGAACTCCCTCGACTGAAAAGGACTTCACGTGACGACGCGCGTCATCATCGTCGACGACCAGGCCATGGTGCGGGCCGGCTTCGCCGCGCTGCTGGCCGCCCAGAGCGACATCGACGTGGTGGGCGAGGCCCCCGACGGCGCGCAGGGCGTCGAGCTGAGCCGGCGTACCCACCCGGACGTCGTGCTGATGGACGTGCGGATGCCCGAGATGGACGGGCTGGAGGCCGCACGCCGCATCCTGGAGCCGGCACCCGGTGGCGGGGGCGCCTCCCACGCCCTTCAGGCAGTGGGGGAACACCGGCCGCGCGTGCTGATGCTCACCACGTTCGACGTCGACGACTACGTCTACGAGGCGCTCCGGGCGGGCGCGAGCGGCTTCCTGCTCAAGGACGCGCCGCCGGCCGACCTCATCGCGGCGGTCCGCGTCGTGGCCTCGGGCGACGCTCTGCTCGCCCCCTCCGTGACGCGCCGCCTCATCGCGGACTTCGCCAAACAGCGCCCCGCCGCCCGGGGCAAGCCCGCGCTGCGGCTCAAAGGCCTGACGGAACGCGAGACCGAGGTCCTCACCCTGGTGGCCCGCGGCCAGTCGAACGGGGAGATCGCGCAGACGCTGGTGCTGGCCGAGCAGACGGTGAAGACGCACGTCAGCCGCGTCCTCACCAAACTCGACCTGCGCGACCGCGCCCAGGCGGTGGTCTTCGCCTACGAGTCGGGGCTGGTGGCCCCGGGCGAGTAGGACCCCCCGCCCCTCCTCCATCCCCTACCGCGGTAGCACCCCCACATTGGCTCCCCGGTATGACGCCCGGCACACAGCCGTCCCCGCACTCTTCACCCGTCACAGAAAGCGCGCGTACGAGGGAGACGGGACATGAGGCCACGCAGGGACAAGCGACAGAAGGCGGACAGCCGGCCGGAGGCGGACAACCGGCCCGAGGTCCCGGCCGCCACGCCCGGTCTCGCCGTCGAACTGCGCGACGTCCGGCGGCAGTACGGCCGCGGGGCGGGCACGGTGCACGCCCTGGCGGGCGTCGACCTCGCCCTGCCGCGCGGCACGTTCACCGCGGTCATGGGCCCGTCCGGGTCCGGCAAGTCCACCTTCCTGCAGTGCGCCGCCGGGCTCGACCGGCCGACCGCGGGATCCGTGCGCCTCGGCGGCACGGAGATCACCGGCATGAGCGAGAACGAGCTCACCGAGCTGCGCCGCAGCCGGCTCGGCTTCGTCTTCCAGGCGTTCAACCTGCTGCCGTCGCTGACCGTGGAGCAGAACGTCCTGCTCCCGATGCGCCTGGCCGGGCAGCGCCAGGACCGGCGCCGGGCGCAGGCGGTGCTCGCCCAGGTCGGGCTCGCCGACAAGGCGAAGCGCCGGCCCGGAGAGCTCTCCGGCGGCCAGCAGCAGCGCGTGGCCGTCGCCCGTGCCCTGGTCACCAGCCCCGACGTGATCTTCGCGGACGAACCCACCGGCGCCCTCGACACCGGCACCGCCGCCGAGGTCCTCGGCCTGCTGCGCAACGCCGTGGACGCTCTGGGCGCCACCGTCGTCATGGTCACCCACGACCCGGCCGCGGCCGCCTGGGCCGACCGTGTGCTGTTCCTCGCCGACGGCTCCTTCGCCGACCACCTCGAGCGCGGTTCGGCGGAGCAGATCGCGGCACGGATGGCCGTGCTCACCTCGCGCGCCTCCCGCGCCGGTGCGATGGCGGGGGTGGCGGCATGAGGCGCCCCAACGGACTCGCCCGTGAGGCCGTCCGCTTCAAGCCCGCGTCCTTCGCGGGGACCTTCCTCGCGCTGCTGATGTCCGCACTGATCGTCTCGGCCTGCGGAATCCTGCTCGAGACCGGCCTGCGCGCCTCCGTGCCGCCGGAACGGTACGCGAACGCGCCGGTCGTCGCGGCGGCGGACCAGAACAAGTACGTCGTCACCGGCAGCGGCGAGGACCGCGAGAAGGAGGCGACGCCCCTGCCGGACACGGCACGGATGGACGCCGGGCTGGCGGCGAAGGCCGCCGGGGCGCCGGGTGCGGCCGCCGCCGTCGCGGACTTCACCTTCCCGGTGCGCGCGACGGACGACGGCGCCGGCTCCGGCGCCCGTGCACTGACCGTTCCGGGCGGTGTGCTCACCGCGCACGGATGGGGCTCGCACACCTTCACCGGCACCTCGCTGACCACCGGCTCCGCGCCCCGCGAAGGGGAAGTCGTGCTCGACGCGGGCACGGCCCGTGCCGCGCACACCGCGGTCGGCGACACCGTCGTGCTGGAGACCGCCGCCGGGCAGCAGGACTTCCGCGTCGCGGGCCTCGCCGAGGCCGGCCCCGCGGAGACCGCCCGCGACGCCGGCGAGGCGGGCGCCCTGGCCTGGTTCGCCGACGCCCAGGCCCCCGTGCTCGCCGGGCATCCCGGCAAGGCCGACGCCGTCGTCGTGCTGGCGGAGGACGGCACCGGCGCCGACGCCCTCGCCGGCGCCGTGAAGCAGGCCCTGGCCGGCACCGGCGTCCAGGTCCACACCGGTGACGACCGCGGTGCCGTCGAGGACCCGGGCCTCGGGTACGCCAAGGTGACGCTCTTCGGAATCGGCGGCTCCTTCGGCGGCATCGCCGCCATCGTCGCCGTCTTCACCGCCGCCGGAACCGTCGCGCTCTCGGTCGGTCAGCGGGCCCGCGAATTCGCCCTGCTGCGCGCCGTCGGCGCCACCCCGCGGCAGGTCCGCCGCGCGGTCGCCTCCGAAGCACTGCTCGTCGCGCCGCTCGCCGGGATCATCGGCTGCCTGCCCGGCATCGGGCTCGCGCACTGGTGGTTCGGGCAGCTCCAGGACCGGGGCGCCGTCCCGCAAGCCGTGGACCTGCACGTCTCCGGGCTCCCGCTGCTCGCCGCCGTCGTCATGGGGCTGCTCACCGCGCTCGGCGCAGGCTGGACGGCCGGGCGCCGGCCCGCGAGGATCAAGCCCGGACAGGCGCTGTCCGAGGCGTCCGTGGAGCGGCTGCGGCCCGGCCCGGTCCGCACCCTTCTCGGCGTCGGCGCCCTCGTCGGAGGCGCGATCCTTACCGGGGTGTCCGCCCGCTCCGCCGGAGACGACGCGGCCGGCGCCGCCCTCGGCGTCGTCATGCTCTTCATGCTCGCCGTCGGGCTGCTCGGCCCGCTGGTGGCCCGGCTGTGCGCCGGCCTGTTCGGCCTCCCGCTGCGCGGCGCGGGCCCGGCGGCCGGGCTCGCGGCCGCCAACTCCCGCACCAACGCCCGCCGCCTCGCCTCCGCGATCACCCCGATCGTGCTCGCCGTGGCCTTCTCCTCGACCCTCGTGTTCATGCACACGAGCGAGACCCACGCCGCCGACAAGCAGCTGCGCGCGGGCATCACCGCGGACCACGTGGTGACGGACCCGGCCGGGCTCCCGGTGGACGCGGCGGCACGCGCCGCCCGCGCGCCGGGCGTCGAGGCGGCCGTCGGGCTGCTGAACACGCAGGTGCTCGTGCCGACCGGCTCCGGCGAGTTCAAGGCGCTCCAGGGCGCGGCCACCCAGGGCGTCACCGGCTCCGGCGCCGAGCTGGCGAAGGTGCAGGACCTGGACGTACGCGACGGCAGCCTCGACCGGCTCGGCGAGGGCCGCATCGCCATCGACAGGACCCTGGCGACCTCGGCGGACGCCGGCGTCGGCGACCGGCTCCCGCTCTACCTCCCCGACGGGACGGAGGTCAGCCCCGAGATCGTCGCGGTCTACGGCCGCGGCCTCGGCCTGGCCACGGTGACCATGGACCGGGCGTCCCTGGCCGGGCACGTCACCTCGGGCTTCGACAGCACGCTTTTGGTACGGGGCGGCTCGGAGAAGTCGCTCACCGCCCTGGGCGAGGTCACCGACGCCTCCGGCTACGCCACCGAGCGGAACCGCGACGCGAGGCTGGGCGCCTGGATGAACAACACCATGGCCGCGGTCCTCGGCGGGTTCGCCGCCGTCGCCGCGGTCAACACCCTGGTGATGACGGTCCTGGACCGCCGCCGCGAGCTGGGCACGCTGCGCCTCGTCGGCTCCACCCGGCGTCAGGTGATGACGATGCTCCGCTGGGAGGGCCTGCTGGTCGCCGCGGTGGGCCTGGTCCTCGGCTCCGCGATCGCCGCGGCCACGCTGATTCCGATGATGAACGGCGTGACCGGTGACATGCCCTACGTGCCCCCGCTGATGTACGGATCCTTCGCGGTCTCCGTCGGCGGCCTGGCCCTGCTCGCGGTCACGCTGCCGGCCCGGGCCGCGCTGCGCCGCTGGTCCTAGCCCGTCCGGGGCGGCAGCCGGCACCGCGTCGGCCCCCGTACCCGGCTTCCATCCCGTACCCGGCTTCCACCCCGTACCGGCTCCCGCCCCGTACCGGCTCCCACCTCGTACCGGCTCCCGTCTCTCGGACCGCGGAGCAGCGCACACCGTGCCGCGGCGGCCCTTGCCCACGTCCGGCACGAGCCGCGGGGCGGCAGCGCCACATGCCGTGCGCACCCCCCCGCTGCTCCCTTCCTCACCCGGCAATGACGGAAAGGACACTCATGACCACAACCCCGGCTCCCCCGGCTGCCATCGGGAAGGCCGCTGTCGGAGCCCTCGGTTTACTGGCGCTGTCCACCGGCGCTCTGGAGTCGGTGGTGTCACCGACGATCCCGCTCCTGGAACGCGAACTGGACATGAGCCAGTCCGAAGGAGCGCTGCTCAGCGTCGTGCTCCTCGTCACCGGTGCGCTCATCACGCCGTTGGCAGGCAGGTTCGGCGACCGCTACGGCGGGAAACGGGTCCTGATCCGGCTGATGGTGGTCGTCGCGGTCGGCGGCACGGTGTCCGCCCTGGCCCCGAACCTGCCCGTGCTGCTGCTCGGGCAGGTGCTGCAAGGGGCGATGGTGGGCGCGCTTCCCCTGTCGTTCATCGTCGTGCGCAAAAACCTGCCCCCGGGAGAGTCGAAGGTCGCCATCGGGGTGGTCAGCGGACTCTTCGTCGGAGGAGGGATGGCCGGCATGCTGTCGGCCGGGCCGGTGGCGGAAGAACTCTCCCGGCACTGGATGTTCGCGCTGCCCACGATCGCGGTCGTCGGGGCCACCCTGCTCGTGAACAGGCTCATGCCGTCCGACCGGCCGGGCGGGTCGGACGACGCCGGCGTCGACTGGCCCGGCCTGCTGCTCCTGAGCGGGATGCTGGTCACGCTCATGCTCGTACTCGCGCTGGCGCCCGAAGCGGCCTCGCAACCACTCGTGCTCGGCGCCCTCGTCGTGCTTCTGGCCGTCTTCGTCACGGGTTGGGTGTCCGTCGAACGGCGTGCGGCCTCTCCGATGATCGATCTGCGCATGCTGGCACGGCCCGCGATCTGGAAGGCGTGTGTGCTGACGTTCGTGATCTGCCTCGGCACCTCGATGGCGGTCTATCTCGTTCCGCAGCTGCTCGACGAACGCGGCGACGGGTACGGATTCAGCGCCGGCGCCACCGAGATCGGCTTCTTCCTGCTGCCCGGCGCCGTCGCCGCGACGCTGGCCGGGCCGCTCGGCGGGATCGGGGACCGGCGTTTCGGCTCGCGTGCCGTGGTCGACACCGGTGTCGTCATGATGGCCGTCTCCCTGGTCGTCCTGGCGTCCGTGCACACCGAGATCTGGCACCTCGTCGTCGGCAAGGCGCTGATCGCGCTGGCCAACGGCCTGTGCGTCACGGCGATGATGACCAGCACCGCCACGGCCGTCGAGGCCGAGGACACCGGCATCGCCACCAGCCTGATCCTGGTGAGCCGCGTACTCGGCTACGCCGTGGGCGGGCAGCTCGGTGGTGCGCTTCTCACCGCCGCGACCCCTTCCGGGTCGGAGGTCGCGGCCGAATCGGCCTACGTCACCGGCTTCGTCATAGCCGGCGTCGTCACGTCGCTGGCCTTGTTCGTCACTCGCACCATGCCCAAAGGAGTCAAGGAATGACCCTCACCGATCAGCTGACGGATGTCCGTGGCACGCCGGGGCGCAAGGTCCTGATATCCGGGGCCAGCATCGCGGGGCCCGCCCTCGCGTTCTGGCTGAACCGCTACGGATACGCGGTCACGGTCGTGGAGAAGGCGCCCACCCTGCGTGGGGGCGGCTATCCCATCGATGTGCGCGGCACCGCACTGGAGGTCGTCCGGAGGATGGGGATCCTGCCGCGGCTGCGGGACGCGCACATCGACCTGCGACGGCTGACCTTCCTCGACTCGTACGGCAGCGAGGTGACCTCCCTGCACCCGCACGCCGTCACCGGCGGCGTCGCGGGACGGGATCTGGAGGTACGGCGCGGGGACCTGACCGACGCTCTGTACGCGGCGGTCCGTGACGACGTGGAGTTCCTGTTCGACGACTCCGTCGACACCCTCGACCAGACCGACCACGGGGTCGACGTCACCTTCCGCGGGGGCGGCGGCCGTACCTTCGACATGGTGTTCGGTGCGGACGGCATGCACTCGCGCACCCGGGAGATGCTGTTCGGCCCCGAGGAGCAGTTCCACCGCTACCTCGGCTACTGCTTCGCCGTGTTCACCATGCGCAACACCTTCGGGCTCTCCCACGAGACCGTGATGTGGAACACCCCGGGCAGGGCCGCGGCACTCTACGCCGTGGGGGACGACGACGAGGTGCACGCCTTCCTGAACTTCGCCCGGCCGGAGCCGCCCATGGGCGTGTTCCGGAACCCGCAGGCCCAACGCGACCTGGTCGCCGAGGTCTTCGCCGACGCGGGATGGGAGGTCCCGGGCATGCTGGCCGCCCTGCGCGAGGCGGAGGACCTGTTCTTCGACGGGGTCAGCCAGATCCGCATGCCCCGCTGGTCCAGCGGCAGGGTCGCGCTGGTCGGCGACGCCGCGTACGCGCCCTCGTTCCTCACCGGACAGGGAACCAGCCTCGCCCTCGTCGGCGCGTACATGCTCGCCGGCTGCCTCGCGGACCGGGACCATGTCGCGGGCTTCGCCGCCTACGAACGCGACACCCGGGAGTTCGTGACCGTGAACCAGGGGCTGGTCGGCCAGGGCGGCGCCACACTCTTCCCCACCACCGCCCAGGCCCTGGAGCAGCGGAACGACAGGCTTCGCAGCCTCAGTGCCATGCCCCCGGCGGAGGGAAAACCGGCTCATACGGCGCTCACTCTGCCCGAGCCCCCGCGCCCGGCATGACCGCCGAGCCGGGTCGGGCCCCGGCCGACCGGTGACTCCACCCACGACCTGCGTCGTACCGGACACACCCTTCCGGGAGGGCGACCCTGATCCATCAGCACTCCGACGAGCGGCGGTGACGGGAGCCGCCACCGCCGGGCTCGACGGCCCGGCCCCCGCGCGGCGGGGGCCGGCCGCCCTTCCGGTTCAGTCGCGCTGCCAGCCGGTGAGCGTCCGCCAGGTCTCGCCGCGTACGGATGTGACCGATACCTGTTCGGGTACGTAGTCGGGGCACTTCGCGTTGTGGCAGGGACCGGCGGTCCACGCGGGGACGTAGACGCCCATCGTCTTGTGCCGTTCCAGGACGGCGGTCACGGGGTGTTTGCACGAACGGCACACGTACGCGGCCCGGGGCGGCGTCGGCTGCTCTCTCGTTCTGGACATACCGACATATTACTATCCTTTTATTCCCCTTTGGGGGTCTTTTGGCGGGGCCTTCTGGTGATCGGGCCCGGTCACCGGTCCTCGGCGCGGTCCTCGGACGCTCCGGTGTCGGCCACCGGCGGTGCGCCCTCGTGGCCGGCGGGCGGGGGACGCAGCAGGCTGAGTGCGATGGAGACGCTCAGGACGGCGGCGATGACGGCGAGGCTGAGCGGAGAGGGGATCTCGGGCACGGCGGGGCTGATGATCTCGTGGGACGCCTGGAGGATGAGCTTGACGCCGATGAAGGCGAGGATGAGTGCCAGGCCCTTGCTCAGGTACTGGAACCGGTCCAGCAGGCCGGCGAGCATGAAGTAGAGGGCGCGCAGGCCCAGGATGGCGAAGGCGTTGCTGGTGTAGACGATGAAGGCGTCGTTGCTGACGGCCAGGACGGCGGGCACGCTGTCGACGGCGAAGACGAGGTCGGCGGCTTCGATCGCGGCGACGACGGCGAGCAGCGGGGTGGCGACGCGTCTGCCGGCTTCCTTGACGAAGAAATGGGGGCCGGCGTAGTCGTCCCGCACGGGGACGACCTTGCGGAGCAGGCGTACGGCGATGCTCTTGCCGGGGTCGAAGCTGTCCTCCTCCTCTTTGAGGATCTTGTAGGTGCTGTAGAAGAGGATGGCGGCGAAGACGAACAGGACGGCGGTGAAGCGGCTGACCACGGCGACGCCGGCGGCGAGGAAGACGCCCCGGAAGACCAGGGCGCCGAGGACGCCGAGGAACAGGACGCGGTGCTGGTAGGCGCGCGGGACGTTGAAGTAGCCGAAGATCAGCGCGAAGACGAAGAGGTTGTCGACCGAGAGGCTCTTCTCCAGCAGCCACGCGGTGGTGTACTCCACTCCGGCGGTCGTCCCGACCACGAGGAAGACCACGGCACCGAAGGTGATCGCCAGTCCCACCCAGACCCCGCTCCAGACGGCGGCCTCCCGGAACCCGATGACGTGGGCCTGCCGGTGCGCGAGCAGATCGACCGCCAGGGACACCAGTACGGTGACGGCGAAGACCATCCACAGCCACAGCGGAACATCGTGCACGGGCCCGGCCCTTCAGGCGTGGTCGACCGGCGGTCTCCCTCCGAGTCTGGTGCATGCGGCGGCGGGTGTCTCCTCGGCGCACTCCCCCAGGCCGGGTCCGTGCGCCGGTACGCGACCTGGGGCGGGTCCTCGGACGCCGAGCCGTACCGGGCCCGCGCGACACTCAGTCGCCGACCTTTCCGGCGTCGACGCGTCGGCCGCGCACCGTGTCCACCACGATCGGGATCCCGTTCGGGATCTGTCCCCGGAGACGGTCGAGCAGCGCCTTCGCCGACGGGAGGTCCCCGGGGGAGCGGACGTGGATGTGCATGGTCCGGGACACCGCGTCGACACGGGTGACGGACGCGCCCGGTGTGTCGGCGAGCCACTGGTCCGCGGCGTCCTTCGCCCGGCCGGTCCAGGTGTTGATCAGGAGCGTGAGCGCGGTGTTGGCCGCCAGCGGTACGAACACGACGACGAACAGCAGGGTCATGGCGGCGTAGGCGCTGCGCGCGGGGCGTCCGGCGGTCCTCTCGGCACGGGTGCCGTAGCCGAGGGCCGCGAAGGTCGTCATGCCGCCGAGGAGAAGGGCGAACAGGTTGGACACGAACAGGACCAGCGCGCCCAGCGCGAGCCATCCCGCCAGCTTCCCCAGGCACACTCCGACCACCACCAGCGGCGGGACGAGGGAGATGGCGATCGCGACCCCGGGCAGAACGGCGGCGACGTCCCGCCGGGCGAGCGCCACCGCGCCGGCGAAGCCGGTCGCCAGGGCCGCGACCAGATCCATCAGCCCCGGTGACGTACGTGACGAGATCTGGCTGTTCGACAGCAGGTCGTAGTCGCCGGGGAGCACCAGGGAGAACACCGCCCCGAACGCGATCACCAGCGCGCAGGCGGCCAGGACGACTCCCGCCGATCCGGTCCGTCGCCGCTGCACCGAGCCCAGGGCGGTGCCCATGATCGGCGTGGACAGCGGAGCGATGATCATCGCCCCGATCACGGTGGCCGTCGAATCCGTCAGTACTCCGCCGGCCGCGATGACCGACGACAGGGACAGCATCGTCCAGAAGGCCGAGCGCTTGGACCCCGTGTCCCCGGACGACAGGACCAGGTCCTGCGCCAGCTCGTCCAGCGAGCGGCGCTGGGAGGCCGGCAGAACATGGGCGCGTACACCGCTGAGCATGTCCTCAAGCAACCACAAGCAGCGTGGCCGCGGCGGGCAGGACACGGGGCACGCGATCAGATCCAGTCCTCGGCCGGTGGTTCGGCCGGTGTGTGAGGGACGAGCCGACCGAAGCCGGGTGGTGGGAGCGCCCACGGCCGAGAACCACGGTCACCATGTCTGTTCCGTCCGGCGGTCCGGGCGGTAACTTTGATGGACAAGGCCCCTGAAGGAGGGCGAATGCGATGCCGTGGTTCGTATGGCTGCTCGCCGCCGCGGCACTGGGTGTCGCCGAGTTCTTCACCCTGACACTCGTCCTCGGGCTGCTGGCGGGCGCCGCGTTGGTCGCCGCCGTGGTCGCCGGTGTGGGAATCGGCCTTCTCGGCCAGCTCCTGGCCCTGGCGGCGGCAGCGACGGCGGGCCTCCTCATCGTCCGTCCCGTCGCGCTGCGCCATATGGCACAGCAACCCCTCATGCACGAAGGCAGTGACGCGCTGATCGGCAAGCGGGCCGAGGTCATGCAGGAGGTCACCGCGACCCGCGGCCTGATCAGACTGTCCGGCGAGGAGTGGTCCGCCCGCGCCTTCGACGAAAGCCTCGTGATCCCGGTGGGCGCGCTGGTGGACGTCATGGAGATCGAAGGCGCCACGGCCCTCGTCTACCCCCGCGAACTCCTTCCATGAACGGCTGAACACGCAGCAACGGAGGCACTGTGGATCCAGTTGTCGTCCTCACTCTCGTGGCGGTCATCGTCGTCGTCTTCCTCATGGCCTCAGCCGTGCGGATCGTCCCGCAGGCGCGCCGCTACAACATCGAGCGGTTCGGCCGGTACCGCCGGACGCTGCAGCCCGGTCTGAACCTGGTCCTGCCGGTGGCGGACCGCGTCAACACCAAACTCGACGTGCGCGAGCAGGTCTACTCGTCCGACCCCAGGCCGGTGATCACCGAGGACAACCTCGTGGTGAACATCGACACCGTGCTGTACTACCAGATCACCGACCCGCGGTCGGCGGCCTACGAGGTCGCCGACTACCTGCAGGCGATCGACCAGCTCACCGTGACCACGCTGCGGAACGTCATCGGCAGCATGGACCTGGAGGAGACGCTCACCTCGCGCGAGGAGATCAACTCCCGGCTCCGCGCCGTCCTCGACGACGCCACCGGCAAGTGGGGCATCCGGGTCAACCGCGTCGAGATCAAGGCCATCGATCCACCGGCCACCATCAAGGAGGCGATGGAGAAGCAGATGCGGGCCGAGCGCGACAAGCGCGCGGCCATCCTGCACGCCGAAGGGGAGCGGCAAGCCAAGATCCTCACCGCGGAAGGCACGAAGCAGAAGGACATCCTGGAGGCGCAGGGCACCCAGCAGGCCATGATCCTGCGGGCGGACGGCGAGGCGAAGGCGGTGGAGCTCGTCTTCCAGGCCGTCCACCGCAACAACGCCGATCCGAAGATCCTGGCCTACAAGTACCTCGAGACGCTCCCGCACCTGGCGAGCAGCGACAACAACACGTTCTGGGTGATCCCGGGGGAGCTGACCGAGGCGGTCCGGACCGTCACCCGTGCGTTCGGTGACCAGCCGGCGGAGGGTCCTCCCCGAACCACGCGGCCGGAGGAGGCGGCCACCGCCGACGGCACGCCGGCCGAAGGCCGGACGCCGGAACTCGAGGCCGCCGCCACGGCCGCTCACGAGGCCGAGAAGCAGGCCGCCGCCGCGGTGAGCGACGCCAAGGCGGAGGCCGTCGAGGCCGCGAAGTCGCCCCGGGCGCCGCACCGGGGGCAGACGCCCGGTGGCTGAGCCCATCGGGCCCGCCGTGAGGCGTCCGGGGCTCCCGGGCCCCGGACGGACCGCGCACGCCGCTCCCCCCGGGGCGACGCGGAGGGCCCCGTGAGCGCAGGCAGGACGAAGCGGGACCGTGATCCGTACGTGACCGCGACCCCGTAAGGTCCCGTGGGCCGGGGTGACCCCTGGCCGGGCGGGCGGACACGGGGGAGACATGGAATACCGGCGCGCGCTGATACCGGCGCTGGCGGGCGGGCTGATGGTGACGCTGCTCCTTTGGTGGGCGGGGGCGAGCGCCGACGCGCTGCGCCTGGAGGGCGCCACCGACGTCCTCGGCCCGGAGAGCGCGGCCCGCCTCCAGAGCTGGCTGCTGCCCTGGTCGTACGAACCCTACGGCGGGACCGCGGGCGGGTACCCCGACGGGACCGGCGCTTCCCGCTACCTCGGTCTGCACCACACGGCGATCCAGATCCGCTTCGCCGCCGTGTTCGTCCTCTACGCGGCCGGGGCGCTCCTCCTGGTCCGCCGGCTCCCCCCGGAGCGCGGCCGGACGTGGGCCGCGCTGCTCGCGCTGTGGGCCTGGGGCCTGGCGGCGGCGACCCTGGCGGTGACGGTGTCGGCCCCCTGGCTCATCGCGGCCGGGGGACACGGCAGCTACCGGTTCCTGCCGCAGCTGGCGTCCCTCTCCGCGGCCGGACGGCCGATCGTGGTGCCGGTGGCGCTGGCCGCGGCGGCATGGACGGTGTTCGTGGCGAGGCTCGCGCTGGGCGGCGACGAGCCCCGGCCGCGCGAGAACGTTCCGGCGCGGCCCGCCCTGCTGGCCGCGACCGTCGGAACCGCGGTGGTGGCGGTGTCCCTGGTCGTCCTGTCGTACCGGTCGAACGCGGCCACGCTCCAGACGGCGTCCTTCACGGGGAACGGGCCGCTCGGTGAACCGGGTGACCTGCTGCGCCAGTGGCTGCTGCTCGGAGCCTGGTCCGGTCCGGCCGGCGCACCGCTCGGCGACTGGCTCCTGTACCGCCTCGGGGACGTCCTGCTCCTCGCCGTGGTCTGGTGCGCCCTGCGGTGGCTGCCCGGTCTGCTCACCCGGGTGTCCGTCCCGGCCATGGCGGCGTGCGGGGTCTGCGCGGTCGTCCTCGGCCTGCTGGCCGGACAGGCGCTGCGCATGGCGATCGACGGATCGCGGATGGGTTCGGGGCTGCTGTACGCGGCGTCCGGCTTCGGTGAGGGAGTGACCGCCGCACTGCTCTGGGGCACCCTCGCGGGCGTCGCGGCCACCGTGACCCTGCGGGCGGCCGGCGGCATGCCACCCCGCCCTCCGGCCGACGTGCGGACGGCATGACGGTCCCCCTCCTCCCGTGTGTCCGGTGACGAAGCGGCGCCGCACACCCCGGTCGTGGTGTCACACAGGACGTGGCCGAAGCCGAAGCCTCGTCGGTCGAAGAGCCGAAGAGCCGAAGAGCCGAAGAGCCGAAGAGCCGAAGAGCCGAAGAAAGAACTTCCCATGCCCGGTCTCAGAGGTACGACGGTGCCGGCGGCGATGGTGGTGATGGCCTGCGTCCCGGGGTTGACGGGGTGCCAGGACTCGTCGGGGTCCCACGCCGCCTCGGCCGCGCCCTTCTCGTCCTCGCCGTCCGCGCACGCCTCCGCCCCGTCGGACACCCCCGCCACCGAGGGCGAGGCGGACGTCCAGGACACCCAACACCGTTCGGGATGTCCGCAGCGAGCAGCAACGGGTCCAGGACCCACTCCTGCTCACTGACCAGGAACGGTGTAGGTGAATCCCTGCTTCTTCATGCAGGCCGCTATCGCGTTCTCCAAGAGGTACTGCTTCTTGAGACCGGCGTTCGCGTCGGCGTCGGTGCCACAAGCCGCCAGCAGCGGCGGCAGGCTCACCGCCGCCGCGGCCAGTCTTCGGACAGTGCGGGATCGAGTCGTTTCCTTCCGTTCGACGGAGAGAGGGGGGATTCTGCGGGCGCGGAAGGACGCGGAGTTCACAGTGGTGCCGGCAGTTCATGGCCCTGGGGCCGGTACATGACCGAGCTGTAACGGCCGACCGCCGTGCCGGCCGGCTTCGGGGCCGGCGCCGGTCATACGGGCGGCCCGGTGACGAGGTCACCGTTCTCGTCGTAGGGCCAGGCGTTGGAGACGCATCCGTGCAGGCCCTTGATCTGCTGCATCATCACGGGGGCCAGTCGCCCGGCGCCCCCGCAGGTCACGTGCGAGTGACCGAGGAAGTGCCCCATCTCGTGGTTGATGATCAGCGCCCGGTAGTCCTGGATCGGTCCGTCGAAGGTGGGTGAGCCCTTGACCCAGCGCTTGAGGTTCACCACCACCCCTCCGGGAACCTCGCAGTTGTACTCGCCTCCGGTGTCCTGCTGGATGCCCGCCCAGCACAGGGCGTCCGCCGTCGCCGGTGTCGCGATCTTTATCGTGATGTCGTGCGGTGATCCCGCGCTCACCAGCTGGAACGCGTTGTCCGGGTCGTGGGTCCAGCCGCGCGGGGCGGCGAGTATCCCGGCGATCTCCTTCGCCGCCTGGGACGGCGAGATGTCGAGGCCGGTCTCGACCTGCACGACGTAGCGCACCGGACGGGAACCGCTGCCCACCGTCTCCCCACTGGCCTGCGCGGTGACGAACGTCCCGCTGCCCGTCGGGGGGACGTCGATCTCGGTCCGGCTCGCGGAGGGAGAGGGGGAGGGGGAGGGGGAAGCGGGCGGCGTGGGAGTGGGGGTGACGTGCGTGCTCCGCGGGCGCGGCGCACCGCTCGACGCGTCGCTCCGCCCACCTCCCGTGAAATACGCCGCCGAACCCAGCAGGCCGACGGCCACCAGCAGGCCGGTCAGCAGGTTCCGTCCCCGGCGGCGCGGCCGTCCCCGGCGATGGGAGGACCGCCGCCGGCGGCCTGCGCGGTGAACGACCGCGGTGCTGCCGGTGGGGGGTGCGGGTTTCCGCCGTCGTGCCGAATGCATGGCAGGTCAATCTGGTCATTCCAGATGATCGCGATGAGCCGGTGTTGTCACGGAACGATAACGACGCCCCGCGCTCCCCGGCCCGTGTGATCGTTGTGTAACGGCGGTCGGAGAGGGGCCTCACCCAGGACGGTCACGTCATCCGGTCTGCTTACACTGCCGAAATGCCACGGGTCCTGATCGTCGAAGACGACCTAGATGTCCGCAGGGCCGTCCAACTGGGTCTGCGGCATCAGGGGCATGAGGTCTTCGCCGTGGAAACGGGGGAGGAGGGGCTGGAGCAGCTCCTCCCCTTCCGGCCGGACGTCGTCGTGCTCGATCTCATGCTGCCCGGCATGTCCGGCCTGGACGTGTGCCGCCGGATCAGGGACCGCGACCAGGTGCCGATCATCATGGTGACGGCCCGGGGAGACGACATCGACGTGGTCGTGGGGCTGGAGACCGGTGCGGACGACTACGTGGTGAAGCCCGTGCAGGCCCGGGTGCTCGACGCACGGATACGGGCCGTACTGCGCAGACAGGACGCGTCGCTGCCGGACGGCACCCGCCCCCGGGCGGAGACGCACGGCGAGCTGGTCGTCGACCGCGCCGGGCTCGTGGTGACGCACCGCGGCGAACCCGTCACCCTCGCCCCCTCCGAACTGCGGCTGCTGCTGACCCTGTCGGCCTCGCCCGGCCAGGTGTTCAGCCGTCAGCAGCTGCTGGAAGCGGTCTGGGAACACAGTTACCACGGCGACATACGGCTCGTGGACGCCTGTGTGAAGCGACTGCGCAACAAGCTCGGCGAGGGCAGGAACCCCCGTTACGTGCAGACCGTACGCGGATTCGGTTACCGCTTCGGCACCTCATGAGCGACCGGACGTCCGCGCGGACACGGAGGACCGTACGGACGCGGAAGACCGCCGGGGAGCGGAGAACCGCACCCGAGGTCCCCACGGCTGAAGAGCCCCCCGCCGCCGTACCGGGTGCCGGCCCCCGGCGGTTCCTCCGGGCGGCCCTGGCACGCATCCCGCTCCCCCTGCGCGGCCTGCGCCCCCGCCTGCTGACGTCCTTCGTCCTGGTGGCCATGGCCAGCGCCCTGGGCACCGGGGCCCTCGCCTTCCGCGAGGCGCGCACGGGGGTGCTCCAGCAGAGCCAGGACTCCGTCATCAACCGGTTCCGTACGAGCGTCGACGCCGTCGCGCCCCACATCCCCATTGCCCCGAACCAGGCGGACCTCCAGGCCGCGGTGGACCAGGTGCTGTACGCGAACCGTTCGTCGGGCTGGCGGATCATGGCCACGTACGGTGACCACCGCGCCTATGCGCCGAGCGCCGGTTTCGTCGAGCTGAGCCCCGAAATGCTCCGGTCCGTCCGGGACCGACGTGTCGCGGTGTTCCAGCGGATGAACGTCGACGGGCGTCCTCGTCTCGTCGTCGGCATGCCCGTCACGTACACCTGGGGCGAGGGCCTGGAGACCAGGCTCTCCGGGCTCGTGATGTACCTGGAGGTCCCGCAGACCACCGAGGAGGGGTACGTCGAGGCCATGGTCAGCGGCATCGAGCGGGCCACCCTGGTGGCCCTGTGCCTCGCCGTCGTCCTGGCGCTGCTCGCCGCGAGCGGCGTACTGCGTCCCGTACGGGCGCTGCGCCGGGCGACGCGCCGGATGGCCGCGGGGCATCTCGACGTACGGCTGGACGTCACCGGCTCCGACGAACTGGCCGATCTCTCCCAGTCCTTCAACGAGACGGCGGCCGAACTGGAGCGGACCGTACGGGAGCTGCGTCGCCTGGAGGCCCAGGGGCGCCGCTTCGTGGCGGACGTCTCCCACGAGCTGCGCACACCGCTGGCGGCGATGTCGGCGGTCACCGACGTGCTGGACCTGGAGGGGGAAGGGGAGACCGGTGAGGCGCTGCGGCTCATCAGCGAGGGAACGAACCGGCTGAGCGGGCTGGTGAACGACCTGATGGAGATCTCCCGCTTCGACGCGGGGGCGGCCGAACTCAACCGGGACGAGATCGACCTGGCCGAGTCCGTACGGCGCACCGTCGACTCCCGGTGGCGGCCGGGGCAGGTGGAGACCCGGCTGCCCGGGCCGGGCGTGCTCCGCGCGCACGTCGATCCGCGCAGGCTCGACGTGGTGACGGCCAATCTGATCGGCAACGCGCTGCGGCACGGGAAGCCGCCCGTGCGGCTGACCATGGGGGTACGGGTGGACGGGGCGGGCATGGCGTGGGCCGTCATCGAGGTGACCGACAACGGACCGGGGATCACCGAGGAGGCCATGCCGCACATCTTCGAGCGGTTCTACAAGGCGAGCACCTCACGGGCCAGGAGCGAGAGCAGCGGGCTGGGTCTGGCCATCACGGCGGAGAACGTGCGCCTGCACGGGGGGCGCATCCGGGCGGCGAACCTGCCCCGGGGCGGCGCGGTCTTCACGGTGGAACTTCCCCTGCACCGCGACGCCACCGCCACCGGCACCGAGGCCGGCGGGAGCACTCGATGAGGGGCCCGCACACGGCAGCGCTACTGTCCGGGCTCACGGCCGTGGCCGCGCTCGCGCTCACGGCGTGCGGAGTCCCCCCGTCCGGTGTCATCGAGGCCGGCGCACCGGCGAGCGGCATGTTCTCCCCCGGTGCGACACCACCCTCGACGCCCGCCACCATCTCCCTCTTCTTCCTGCGCGACGGGGAGTTGACGCCCTATCCCCGCCGGATCGACGACGCCGGGGACTTCGAGGCCGTCGTACGCCTGCTGTTCGAGGGGCCGGCCGCGAACGAGGCCGCGACGGCCACCACGGAGCTGCCCCGCCTGACGGACGCGCCGCGGGTGGCGATCGACGGCGGCATCCTCTTCGTCAAACTCCCCGGTGAGACGGCTCCGCTGAGCCGTCGGGCCATGCTCCAGCTGACGTGCACGGTGAACCACGCGGCTTCGCCGGTCCCCACCGCCGTCCCCCGCGCCGACGCGGAAGCCGACGGCGACACCGCGCGCCGTTCCGCCGCGCCCAGCAGCCTCCATGTGTTCGGTGACGGATGGGCGATGACGCAGTCGGACCACGCGTGCCCCGTCGTACCCTCTCCGCAGGAACAGCCGGAAGCACTGACCCCGTGGGACCCCTCCGGCTGACCACCGGTGACTTCATCCCCGCGCCCGACCGCACGGTGGCAGGCCGACCACTGGTCCGGACAGCAAAGAACCCCAGGCCGCCGGCCTGGGGTTCCAAGAAGAGCGGGTGACGAGAACCGAACTCGCGCTCTCAGCTCGGGAAGCGACGGCGCTTGTGCAGCCGGACACCTCCGGCCTGGCCGTCTGCTTCCCGCGTGACCCCTGCGGGCCCAGGACCGCACCGCTGTTGACCGTGGTCGACCCGTCGTACGGGCAGGTCATGGGCACGCCGCCGACTCGAAGGCGCGGGAAGTCCTTCCGGGGAGTACCGCCGAAGCGCTGTGAGCGACCCGCTCGATCGCGCCGTGCGGTCGATGCGCTTTCCCGGCCGGTCCTACGGGCGGATCAGCGCAGTCCGGCGAAGAGATCGTTCTCGGGCAGGGCCGCGCCGGTGGCGTCCTGGACACGTACGAAGGTCTCCGTGCCCATCAACTCGCCGAACCTCTCCTTTCCCATCTTGAGGAAGAAGATGTTCTCGCCCTGACTGGCGTGCGCGGCCAACGCGTCGAACTTCTGACCGCTGAACGCGGTGGTGTCCACCCATGTGGTGATCTCATCGTCGGGGAGGCCGATCTCGGCCATCGCGGCGGCCTCGGCAGGGTCCGGCTCCGGCATGTCCGGATGAAACTCGCGCATGATCTCGCCGAACCGTCGCATCCCCGAGCGGGGCATCGTGGTCCAGTACACCTTCGGTGTCAGCGCGGTCATCTCCAGCGCCGCCATCGTGATGCGATGGGCCTGGATGTGGTCGGGGTGGCCGTAGAAGCCGTTCTCGTCGTAGGTGACGACCACATCAGGCCGGTAGTGCCGCATGAGCTCCGCGAGTCGGGCCGCGCCTTCCTCCACGGGGGTCCGCCAGAAGGATCCGGGGGCGTCGTTGCTCGGCCAGCCCACCATCCCGGAGTCGGCATAGTCCAGCGTCTCCAGATCGCTGACCTTCAGGACGTCACAGCTCGCTTCGAGTTCTTGACGACGCATCAAGGCGACCGCCGCCGGGTCGTGCCCGGGATCGCCCGGCTTGACACCCCCCGGCCCGTCACCGCAACCGCCGTCGGTACACGTCACGAGAACCGTGCGGATGCCTTCCGCCGCGTACCGCGCGAGGACACCTCCGGTTCCGGTGGCCTCGTCGTCGGGGTGGGCGTGTACTGCCATGAGCGTCAAGGGCCGGTCAGTCATGAAACAGTCCTCCTGCGGATATAAGTCCTGGCCCGGGTACGCGGCGGGTGTGCCGCGATCCTGGAGCCCGGCTCCTGGTGGGGCGGACGGCCTTGCGGCCTCGGTGCCCCCGCCGTCCGGCGCCGGCCCCTCGGTCGGTGCAACCGCGCCGGACGCACCGGCTGTTCCCGGCGCGACCACTCGGCCTTCGAGCGTCGGCGTTCAACGAGACCGGGGGGCGGGCGCGACCTGCACGTCTCAGCACCACGTCGGATTCGGCTTCCGTCCGGCACCAGCTGTGAGATTCCGATCGGTGTGCGGGCCTGGGGATGCGCAGAGCGGCTGAGCGCGGCAGTTGCGGTCGCACATGGCTGCCGGGACCTCGCCTCGGCTCGGAAGATCGCAGAATGCGGGATCACCCCTACGGACTCCGATCTCCACGAGAAGTGGTTCGGTGCAAGAGGCGGCGAGCACGATGCGGTGCCACAGCCCAATGCCTCACACCCATGATGGACGCGGCCGGTTTTGTCCTCTGCGATCGCGGCATCCGATGAGCCGAAGGACGAGGAACCCGCGTGTGTCAATCCGGTACATGGACTACTCTTGGTACATGTCCATGAAGCGCACAAACGTCTACGCCGACCCCGAGGACCTGGCGATCATCAAGGAGGCCGCGAAGCGTCGGGGGATAAGCGAGGCCGAGATCATCCGCCAGGGCATCCACCTCGCGGCCATGGCGAACAGGGTCTGGGACGAGCCGCTGTTCTCGCGCACCTTCGAGGGAACGGGGCGCACGCCCTCCAAGTCGGAGGTGCGTGACACGGTCGCCGACGCCGTCCGCCGTGAGACCGACCCGGATTCCGGAACCGCCGCGTGATCATTGTCATCGCCGACACGTCCGGCCTCCTGGCGGCCCTGGACTCGGCTCACCCGGAACACCGGGCGGCGAACGAGGCGATCATGGCGGCCGGCCTCCTGGTCATGTCCCCGCTGCTGCTGGCCGAACTGGATCATGTCGCCACGCGCGAGCTCGGCAGAATGGCCGCCCTCGGCGCGGTCGACGACCTCCGGCGCTGGATGAGCCGGGGGCGTGTCGTCATGCCGGAGATCACGGAGGACCACCTGGGTGCCGCCCAGTCCGTCCGTGTCCGCTACCGTGCGCTGGACCTCGACCTCGCTGACGCGGTCAACGTGGCGCTCGCTGCCGACTACGACACGGACGCGATCCTCACCCTCGACCGCCGTGGCTTCCGGGCCGTACGCCCCTTGGGCCACCACAAGGCGTTCCGGGTACTCCCCGACGATCTCCCGCTCTGATGCAACGAGAGTCGAACTCGCGCTCTCAGCTTGGGAAGCTGTGATCATTCGCGGACGGTTCGAGCGCTGAGCTGGACGAACGTACGGCCCTCACTCCTTCTGGGCTCGACCGTCTTCACCGTGGTTCCCCGCTGTTCCCCGATCGATCTGGTGCGGTAGTGGTGCAGCGCTGCGGCGTCCAGGAGGGGACCAGTCGTCCACACTCCCTTCCTGATCCCCTCCTTCAGCCGGGATGCCCGGCTGCTAGCGTCCGGCACCATGTGGGCTCAAGAGATCGTGGCCGGCCGACCGGCCTGGCGGCACACCCCTTCCGGAGTGGTCTTCCGGGCTGTTCCCGGTGGGACGTTCCGGATGGGCCTGTCCGACGCGGAACTGGACGCGGTTCGTGCCATCGAGCGGGTCGACGGCGCCGATGACGACCTCGACGCGTTTTTCACCAGCGCTGACCGGGCCCGGCCGGTGCGGGAAGTGCGGGTCGAGCCGTTCCTGATCGCCCGGCATCCGCTCACGGTGGCGCAAGTACGGCACTGGCTGCCCGAGTACGAGGACAGCTTCGCCGAATCGGATACGAGCACGGCACGGCTCGAGGACGACCTGGACGACCTGCTCGGGCCGTTGCCCTTCCGGCTGCCCAGTGAGGCGGAGTGGGAGTATGCCGCCCGGGCAGGTACGACCACCCTGACCTTCCGGGGGGACGGGAGGCCGGACGAGGACCAGGTGCTCGACGACTTCGCCGACGAGGACCGCACCGCCGCGGCCGAGAACGCCTTCGGGCTGGCGGCGATGGGGTCGGCGAACGAAATATGCGCCGACGTGTGGATTCCCCATTTCACGGACGCGCTCGCGGACGCACGCCCCCGCACCGGGGACGGCCCGCGGGTGGTGCGCGGAGGCGGCGGCGACATCTCTCCGTGGCAGGGCTGCGACGAGTGGCTGCTGTTGCTCTCCGCCACCCGCGACGAACTCCAGGACTTCACCGCGGTCCGCCCGGTCGCACCCGTGCCAACCCACCAGCGGCATCCGGCAGATGCAACACGTACAGAGAACGCGTCCCTTGAGGTCGCCGGCACAGCGACGGCGCCTGTTCCGGCAGCCTGAGAAGCTGCCGACGAGACGGGGACAACCCAAGGGGTGGGGATGTTGTTCATGATCGCTGGCCTGGTGATGGTCGTTGCGGCCATCGCATGGGCAGTCCTGGGAGTGCACGCCTTGCTTCTCGGCCGTATGCCGGGGCAGTGGCTCCCTGGGCTGGTGCGGCAACCGATGCTGTGGGGAGCGGGAGCCCTGCTCATGCTGGTGAGCTGGAATCTCGGCTCGCCGTCGCTACTCGTGGTCGGAATCGGGATCGTCGCGTTGGGGCACGTCGCGAAGCCCACGCGCTGACTCGGCCAGTCGGCACGGTAGGCGACTGCAGCCAAACGCTGCCGTCAAGACGGCCCGGACCGTCATCTGTCCAGTCCGTCTCGCCTGGCGCCCTCGGCAGGACTTGAGCCGGCGACACCCGCTTCAAGGAGTTCGATCTACGCCCGCCCCTGGTGCCGTCGTCGGCTGGTCCGACGGTCGTCCGGGGGCGCTGTCGTATACCGCCGTCCGGCCTCGTCGATGTCAGCCGTGGATGTCAGACAGCGCGGGGAACGATGCTCACCGCCCGGTAGTCGTATCCGTCCTGCTTGAAGCCGGGCGCTTCCCAGGTGAGATCGACCTGCTGCCCTGGTGACAGCGTGCGGAAGCCGGACACCTGAATGTCGGAGAAGTGGCCGAAGCACCCTCCGGGAGTCTCGGGCGAGTCGAGGACACCCCAACCCTCCTCGTCGCTCCACTCGCGCACCGTCGCGGTCACGACTGCGGTGTCCTTACGGGGCCCTCTGCGGCGACCCATCTGCCGCTCCCTTCGCGTATGGCGCCATCACCGGTTGATCGGAATCTCGTAGACGATCTCGCAGTGAGCCGCGGGCACCACGATGTCCGCCGTCTCCACTGGGCGACCGTCGTCGCTGTAGTACGTCCGCCGGATGTGCGTGACCAGGGCAGCCCTCTGGACGCCGAGCAACGACGCCTCCTCGGCGGTCGCCTGCCTCGGCTCCGGCTGCTCCACGGCGTGGCTGACCGCGATGCCGATCGCGGCCATGCGGTTCACGACACCCGCTCCCGCGTGCGGGCCTCCCTCGGGAAGAACGACGAGAGTGCCGGCGGTGAGGTCATATGGCTCCCAACTCGTCGACAGCTGCACCGGCCTGCCGTCCGCCAGGAACTCGTACGTCGTCCGCACGCACAGCTCACCTTCGGTGATACCGAGACGCGCGGCGATCTCCACCGGCGCCGGAACCTTGGCCTCGGTCCGGCTCTCCCAGTCGCCCTGCCTGCCCACGGCTTTCATGTCCACCCGGAACGGGGAGCCGCTGAGCTGCTCGCGTGCCGATGACCGGACCACCCGTACGCGCTGCCGTGGCTCGGCGACATAGGTGCCGGAACCGGCGCGGCCTTCCAGCACACCTTGGGAGATCAGCAACTCCTGTGCCCGGCGCACCACGTTGTCGCCGACGCCGTACTCCTGGCCGATCTGGGCGCGGGAGGGCAGTCGGTCCCCCGGCTCCCACTCGTGCTCCGCGATCCGCCGTCGAAGCTCGTCGGCGATGCGGAGGTAGGGCGGTTGCTCAGGCATATGGAAAATCTAGTCCACTAGCTCTAATTTAGTTAACTAGCTTCACTCAAAGTGATCGCCGCTAACCGGAGGGCTGTCTTGTGCCTGCTTCCAAGGTGCGCGCGGAGGCCATCGCAGCCCGGTTATCGGCCGTCGGGCTCGCCACGCGCGTGGAGGAGCGCGACGACTGCACGGCCATCGAGGCGGAGGTGCCGGAACCACTCTCCGCGGAGTCATGGCGGGAGGTCCTGGAAGCGGTGGCCGATGCCGACCGCTTCGGCCTCCTCGCCACCAGTTCGAACGACCGCACCCTCTGGGCGGTCGTACGCAAACGGTCCCCGCGACGGGCGATGTCGGGGGGACCGGGTCATCAGCGATAGGGGCTGAACACCGTGCTCAATCGTATCCGCCGTACCGCCTCGCGCCTCAGGGAGCGGTACCTCCACAAGGGTCGGCACCGCCGCTCCGAAACGCCTGCGCGGCCGGTGGCCGTGTCCCCGGAAGTCGCTTACGGCGCAGTGCTGTTCCTGCGTCGGCACCGCGAGCACACGGGCGTCCTCGTGGGCGAGGAGACGGCGCTCGTCCGCCCATACGTACTGGCCAGTGAGGCACGAGCACGGCACTGCTCGGCGGCCGTGAGCTACGTTCCCCTCGCCGGCCCTTGGTACGCCGCGGCGGGTGACCGCTGATGCCTCCCCGCCAACAACCCCACAGCACCCAACCCGGGCCTGACTCCTACCGGTCGACCTCCTGCCGCATCGGCACACACCACGCCTGCGCGGAGTCGTCCCCGGCCACCGCGCCGGTCGACGTGCCAGTGATCTACGAGACCTGCGACTGCTCGTGCCACACCATCGTCAAGTGCTCGGTACCGGCGGAGGCGGCATGGTGAGGGGGCCGGCACTCAGCGGCGCGGTGCTTTCCCCTGTCGAGATCACCTCGACCAGCGTGCAGCTCGGCGACGTCATCCAGGTCGGGGGCCAGCAGTGCCGGGTGACCGACCTCTTCCAACTGCCCGGCGGAGCCAAGCGACTCGTTTTCGACTCGGGTGAGTTGCTGACCGTCCACACGATGACCCGGCTCGTCGCCCTGCGGCTCGTGCGAGTGAGAGGCGGTGATCCCGCCCGTGCCCTCGCGACGCGACACCATCGCCGATGACCTCCGGAACCGGATCGCCACCGGTCGGCTCAAGCCCGGCGAACGCCTGCCTTCTGAAGCGCATCTGGCCGCGCAGTACATGGTCAGCACACCGACGCTGCGGAACGCCCTCGCCGTACTCCAGGCGGAAGGCCTCGTCGAGAAGACCCACGGCAAGGGGATTCATTGGGTGTTCGTCGGGCGTTGGTCCGGGTTGCTTCGCCTGCGTCTTCATCGGTCGTGCTTCGCCTCAACGGGAACTTGGCTGAAAAGCGTAAGGTCGGCGGAGTCTCAATGGTTGAGTCGCGGTCGACGATCTTGAAAACCGTCGTGGCAGCGATGTCACCGTGGGTTCAAATCCCACCGCCTCCGTGCGATGAGCACTGAGAACGGCCCCTGACCTGGGTAGTTGGCCAGGGGCCGTTTGCATGTCAGGGCCCCGACGCTGTCCGGCTTTCCCCGTGGCTTACCACTCGATCGGGCACGGCTGGGGTACGGCCGGCCAAACACCGGGCCAACTCGCCTTGGAGTGTGCTGTCTCCAACGCACAGGTCGGGTCAGGCGCCGGAGGAGAACAGGGAAGCGCTCTGACCTCTGGAACCGCTTGCTACGCCCTTCCCTGAACCAGGACGGTGCCGCTTGACCCTCTCGACGCGCGTCCAGTGGCTCGGTGCAGGGCGCATCAGGAGTCGGCGGCGTCGTCCACTGTCCGTCGTACCTCCAGAACTGTGTCGACACCGGTGAGCTCACAGAGCCGCCGAACCTGCCGTGACGGCGAGACCACGCGCAGGGCGCCTATCTGGTGGTTGAGGATCAGCAGATTCAAAAACGCCGAGTCCGCGAAGGTGACGCCGGAGGCGTCCAACACCACCTTCGGATGCCGTCCGACAGCGGCCTTCAGCGCATCCGCCAATGGCCTGATCGTGTGCATGTCGAAGGAGCCGTGCGCGGTGACAACCCAGGCACCGCGCCGTTCGTACTGGTACACCGAGGCCTGTTCCGGGACATGCTCGATGGCCCGTCTCGGCGTCGGCTTCTCGTCGGCGTCGCTCATGAGCGTCGGCGAGACGGCCTCGTCCCAGGGCACCATCGGGCTCCTCCTCCTTCGCCGCCCCCTCGCGGGAGCAGGTCATCGATTACCTGAAAAGTATGTCATGTATCTGTGTTCCAGCAACGGTGGGCCTTAAAATGCAGAGCATGGTTGGAGTGCCCGAACCTCACACCGGATGGACGTTCATCACCAATCACGCGCGTGTACTTGCAGTCATCGCTGATAACCCGAACGTCCGGATCCGCGACATCGCCGCCCACTGCCGACTCACTGAGCGTGCCGTCCAGCGGATCATTTCGGATCTCGAACAGGATGGTTACCTCTCCCACACCCGCGACGGGCGCACGAACACCTACCGAATCGAGCCGGACAAGGTGCTGCGGCACCCGGCAGAAGCCGGCCTCTCAGTAGCCTCTCTGCTGTCCCTGCTCGTGCGGGATGAGACCGAACGCGTCAGGAAACCGGTTACTCAGTACGGGCGGTTGGGGTCGAGCGCTGTGAGGTAGTGCCAGGTCACACGCCGGCCGTCGCGTTCTTCCTCGGCCCACCGCCAACCCCAGCTCCCATCCCGTCCGCCGTCGACCCACACACCGTGGAGCGGGCGTGGTTCCTGGCGTCCAGGTGGAGCGCGCCACTGTACGAACGACCTGGACGCCAGGGGCCGCGTCTGCTCGGCTCTGTCTGGGTCGGCGGCGGACGGGACGGGAGCACCCGCAGACACCCCTACGGGCCCGCGGTCGGCGACGGCACCCCCTCCATCCCGGTGCCGGCCGATCCCCCGCCGGAGGCGCAGAGGGGCCGAGCCCAAGGGGCCGGCCCGCGCCTCGCGCGGGCTTGATGAAGTAGGGAAAGTCTTATCCCGTTGGGGCCACAAAGCTGGGTCGCGGTCGGCTCGGTACTCATCGAGGAGGCTGAAGAACAGCTCGATCGTGGGTACGCCAATCGCTGCCGATCAGTATGGAGTCCTGATGCTGGGGGAGAGTTGCTGCGCAGCCACACGCCGGGGCGAAGTCGCACCTCCTCGAGGAAGCCATGGACGTTGGACAGCTCAGTGAGATGCCTCGGCTGCCGGCGCGTGCCACTCGTCTCTGTCGCCGGCTGAGCAGTTGCTTGCTGTTGTGGCTTCGTACGTGGGGGCCGTTGCCGTCCAAGGCGTCCAAGAGCCTGATCGTGTAGACCTCGGCCATGCGTTCGCTGACCTCGTCGGGTGTGAGCCAGGAGATCGTTGTCGACTCGCTCGATGTGCGTTCGGTGCCACCGGAGGGCTTGCAGCGGAAGACCAGGGCCACGATGCCGCGGGTCGTGTTCTTGTGGACACCGGCGAGTTCGTCGACCTCGACGTGGGTGCCGGTCTCCTCCACCACGCCGACGAGGAGCGGCAGCGGGATGTCGCCGCAGGACTGGCGACCTCGTGCGCGCCGAGCGTGCGAAGCGCCACACCGACGACCGTGCGCACCACAGGAGGAGCTGTCGGCGGGCTAATGGTGCGGTTGTGGTGCGGCACCCGCCCACTGGTCTGGACAACAAAGAACCCCCGGGTCGATGACCTGGGGGTTTCGCGTGGAGCGGGTGACGAGAATCGAACTCGCGCTCTCAGCTTGGGAAGCTGATGTTCTACCATTAAACTACACCCGCGTAAGATCCAGGCCCCGTCGAATCGACGGTGTCCGGATGCTCGCTCACTCTACCCCATGTCAGGCCTCCGGTGTTCAGGACCCGGGGGCCTGACCCTGTTTCAGGGCGTGGATGTGGCTGCGGGGGGCACGTGTTGGGGCGTACCGTGAAGCCGTGGCGCGAGTGCGGGGTGCCGCCTGGAGGGTCGTTCCTTTGATCCCGTAATGTGGCTTTTGGCGTCAGGGCAGTTGGCCGGACGCGGCCTCTTGGGGAAGGGACTCTTGGACTTGATGGAGCGCACCGTCGTCCGCTGTGCCGATGGGCACGTGTTCACCGCCGCCTCGTTTCCGATGCAGCAGGCCGAGCGACTCGGCCCCGGCCGGCTTCTGCGGTGTCCGCGCTGTGCGCGGCTTCGCAGTGTCGTGCCGGTGAGTCTTCAGAAGCGGTAGCGAGCGGTAGCAAGCGGTAGAGCGAGGGCGCGTGGGGTGGCCGATTGTGGCCGGTCCGCGCGCCTTGCGTATTCTCGGGGCGTGCTTCTCTCTGACAAGGACATCCGGGCCGAGATCGACGCCGGACGGGTGCGTATCGATCCCTACGACGACGCCATGGTGCAGCCGTCCAGCATCGACGTACGCCTCGACCGCTACTTCCGGGTGTTCGAGAACCACCGGTACCCCCACATCGACCCCTCGGTCGAGCAGGCGGACCTGACCCGGCTCGTGGAGCCGGAGGGGGACGAACCGTTCATCCTGCATCCCGGTGAGTTCGTGCTGGCCAGCACGTACGAGGTCATCACGCTGCCGGACGACCTCGCCTCGCGGCTGGAGGGGAAGAGCTCGCTGGGGCGGCTCGGGCTGGTGACGCACTCCACCGCCGGGTTCATCGACCCCGGGTTCTCCGGGCACGTGACCCTCGAGCTCAGCAACCTCGCGACGCTCCCGATCAAGCTGTGGCCCGGTATGAAGATCGGGCAGCTGTGCATGTTCCGGCTCAGCTCGCCGGCCGAGCACCCGTACGGCAGTGAGCGCTACGGGTCGCGGTACCAGGGGCAGCGGGGGCCGACGGCCTCGCGGTCCTTCCTCAACTTCCACCGGACGCAGGTGTGAGCGGCATGCGCGAGAACCTCAGCTACGAGCAGTTCGGCGTCGCCGTCCGTGAGCTCGCCCAGACCATCGCCGACGACGGGTACGAGCCCGATGTGGTGCTGAGCATCGCGCGCGGCGGTGTCTTCGTCGCCGGCGGGCTCGCCTACGCGCTCGACTGCAAGAACATCCACCTGGTGAACGTCGAGTTCTACACGGGTGTGGGGACGACCCTCGAGATGCCCGTCATGCTCGCGCCCGTGCCCAACGCCATCGACTTCACCGACAAGAAGGTGCTGATCGCGGACGACGTCGCCGACACCGGCAAGACGCTCAAGCTCGTACGCGACTTCTGCCTCGACGCCGTCGCCGAGGTGCGCAGCGCCGTGGTCTACGAGAAGACGCAGTCGCTGGTGAAGTGCGAGTACGTGTGGAAGCGCACCGACGAGTGGATCAACTTCCCGTGGAGCGTTCAGCCGCCGGTCGTCAGGCGGTCCGGGCAGGTGCTGGACGCCTGAGGGCGGAAAGAAGGAGGGGGCTTCCGGTCGGAAGCCCCCTCCTTCATGTGCGCCGCGTCAGAACGTGCCCAGCTTCACGATCGACAGCAGGGCGACCAGCTGGATCGCCGAGGCGCCCAGGGCCTTCGGCCAGGGGAGGTCGTGGGAGCGGGACACCATGATCGTGAGCAGGGCGCCGGCCGCCACCCAGGTGGCCCAGCCGAGGATCTGGACGAAGGAGGCGTCGCCGCCGGCGAACATGGCGAAGACCAGGCGGGGCGCGTCCGTGATGGACATGATCAGCATGGAGAGGCCGACCGTGGGCTGCCAGGCGCCGTTGCCGCCGAGCTGGCGGGCCAGGGTGTGGGTGACCACACCGAGGATGAAGGCGCTGAGCACCATCGCGACGGCCGTCGTCAGGACGATCGGGATCGCGTTCGACAGCGTGGCGTTGATCGCGTCCTCGCGCGCGGTGTCGAAGCCGAAGACGGCGAGCAGGCCGTAGAGGAAGGTCACGACGAGGGCGGGGCCCCACATCGAGTAGTCGCGCATCTGGTGGAACGTCTGGGCGGGGGACAGGACGATGCCCTTGAGCAGGTCCTTCCAGCGCAGGCGGGGGCCGGCCGGGCCGGGGGGCGGGGCCGTGCCGGCGCGGTAGGTGTCGCCCTGGTTGTAGGGGTCCTCGTTGATCGAGAAGGCCTGGGTGTGCCCCGGGTTGTTGGCCGCGTACGGGTCGTGCGGGGCGCCCTGGGCGCCGTGCGGGTACGCGCCGTCGCCGAAGTACTCCGGCTCGCCGTGACCGCCGGGTCCGCCCGGGCCGCCGTTCGCCTGCGGCCAGCCGCCACCGCCACCACCGCCATGGCCGTACGACGGCTGCTGCGGGTACGGCTGTGGCGCCTGCGGGTAGCCGTACGACGGCCCCTGCGGCGTCTGCTGCCCGTGCGGGGGGTGTTGCGGTCGCGCGTGAGGAGCGCCGTTGTTGTTCCGGCCGCGTCCGATCCTGAATCCAGCCACGTCCTCGAACGTACCTGGTCCCGGCCGGTCGCGTGCCGGGCCCCGGCGTTCGGGCCCGGCTTTGCTGCCGAGCTGTGACATCCCCTAAGGGGACGTCAGCCGGTTCGTCCGTCCTCCGTAGGGCTCCGGGGCGGCCCGGTCCTACGGAGGACGGAGACCCGCGTCGGTCGGGGAAGGCGCCGCCGGGCCCGGACGGCGGTCAGCCGCCGAGGACCGAGCCGAGGTGGGGGGTGCCGGTGGCGGAGACGCCCGTCGTGCCCGTGCCGAAGCTGAGGGAGCCCGTGGTCGTCAGGCCGGTCGCCGAGCCGCGCAGGGACCAGACCGAGCCGTCGCCGGAGTTCTCGCCCGGCGCGGACAGGGACAGGTCGGCGCGGCCGTCGCCGGTGTGGTCGGTGAGGACGACGCGGGTGCCGAAGAGGTCGCCGGTCTCGGAGGCGCCGGGGACACCCGCGGTGTTCTGGGTGTAGTACTGGGCGTCCTCGGTGGTGAGGCCCGAGGCCGAGCCGTACAGGACGGTGACGGCGCCGGCCCCGCTGTTCTCGCCCGCGGCGCCGACGGCGAGGTCGGCGTAGCCGTCGCCGTCGATGTCGCCGAGGTCGACGCCGCTGCCGAAGAGGTCGCCGGTCTCGGAGGCGCCGGGGACACCCGCGGTGTCCTGGGTGAGGACGAGCGGGGCGCGGTCGGCGTCCAGGCCCTCCGGGCCGCCGTAGACCACCGTGACCTTGCCGCCCTTCGCGCCCCCGGCGTCGGCGGAGGTCTCCCGGTCGTTGCCGACGGCGAAGTCCGGGTGGCCGTCGCCGTCGATGTCGCCGGCCGCGGAGACGTACCCGGCCGGCATCCGCTGCAGCCAGTCCGTGTAGTTGCCGATCCGCAGGTCGGCCAGGGAGGTGGCGGCGTCGCCGGTGTGCTCCGCGCGGCCGTGCAGGACCACCGGGCCGCGGCCGTCGCCGGGGGCGTCCGCGGAGGTGAGGTGGGTGACGCCGGGCGAGGAGGACCACCAGTCGTACCGCGAGCCGGAACCGCCGTTGTGCGCGCCGGTCTTGGTGACCGGCCCGTTCACGATGGACAGGACGACCGGGCCGGTGGAGCCGACCGCGACGTCGAGGTCGCCGTCGTCGTCGAAGTCGCCCGTGGCGAAGGCCTGGCCGTAGTGGTCGTAGTCCTCGTCGAAGAAGCTGAAGAGGGACCGGGCGCCGGACAGGCCGGACTTCGAGCCCCAGACGACGACGGCCGTGCCGCTGCTCGTGTCGCCGGTGACGTCCTCGCCGGGGACGCCGACCAGGAGGTCGGCGTAGCCGTCGGTGTTCAGGTCGGCGGAGGCCACGGCGGCTCCGAAGGCGTCGCCGGCCTCGGGGGCGCCGGGGACCCCGGCGGTGTTCTGGGTGATCAGGGCGCGGGCCGAGGTGTTCGGGCCGCCGGCGCCGCCGTACACGACGGAGACGGCGCCCGCCTTCGCGTGGCCGCCGACGGTGGCGTCCGGGGCGCCGATCGCCAGGTCGGTGCGGCCGTCGCCGTTGAAGTCGTACGGGACGGCGGCCGTGGCGGCGTGCGCGGCGGGGGCCGTGAGGGCGAACGGGGTCAGGGCGGCAACGGCGAGGGTGATCGCGGCGGT
The DNA here is from genome assembly GCF_001905725.1 of Streptomyces sp. CB02400. Lineage (GTDB taxonomy): Bacteria > Actinomycetota > Actinomycetes > Streptomycetales > Streptomycetaceae > Streptomyces > Streptomyces atrovirens. Next base: position 138,830 of record NZ_LIWB01000005.1, on the reverse strand, counting down.
GCGCAGGCGCATGGGGGACCTCGGGGCGGCGTGCGGAAGCGGGCGGGGGATCACTGGGCGATCGTCCAGGCGAAGCCGGCGTTGCCCTGGAGGGAGACGCCGCGGGCGGAGAGGAAGACGGCGCCGGAGGTGGTGAGTCCGGAGGCGGTGCCGCGCATGACGGTGATGGCGCCGTAGCCGTTCTCGTAGCCGGCGCCGGTGACGAGGTCGGCCTTGCCGTCCTTGTTGAGGTCGACCAGGCGGACGGAGATGCCGAAGGCGTCGTTGGTCTCGTTCGCGCCGGGGACGCCCGCGGTGTCCTGGGAGTACTGCTTGGCGCCCTTGCCGGTCAGGCCGGAGGCCGAGCCGTACAGGACGGTCACGGTGCCGGTGTCCTTCTTGGTGCCCAGGTCCTCGCCCAGGGCGCCGACCGCGATGTCGGCGTAGCCGTCGCCGTTGACGTCGCCCGCGCTCAGCGCGGCGCCGAACAGGTCGCCGTACTCGCCGCCGCCGGGCACGCCCTCCGTGTCCTGGTGGATCACGGTCGGCTTCTGGTCGGGGTCGGGTCCGTCCGGGCCGCCGTACCAGACGGTGATCTGCCCGCCGGTGTGGCCGTTGACCGAGTTGCCGTCGCTCGGGTCGCCGTAGTCGCCGAGGACGAGGTCGCCGTAGCCGTCCTTGTCGACGTCGGCGATCACGCCGTCCGAGCCGTCGGCGTGCGGGAGCTTGACGCGGGCGTAGTCGGATTCGGGGTGGGCGTCCCAGTTGCCCGGGTCGTGGCGGAAGTAGCTGATGTCGCCGGCCGAGTCGCCGTCGACGCCGAACGGGTAGACGCGCTCGGCCTTCCGGTCGCCGGTCAGGTCGCCCGCGAACACCTCGTAGGTGGAGCCGAGTTCGTCGACGCCCTGGTGGCTCACGGGGGTGCCGGTGCGGGTGAAGGGGCCGTTGTAGAGGTGGGTGTGGCTCTGGCCGGTGACGGTCACGTCCATGTCGCCGTCGCCGTCGAAGTCGCCGGTGGCGATGCCGGAGGAGTAGCCGCCCCACTCGGCGAGGCCGGACGGCTGGGGCAGTCCCGAGCCGCCGGACAGTCCGGACTTGCCGCCCCACAGGACGGTGACCGAGCCGACGCCGTCGCGGTCGCCGATGGCCTCGTACTGGGAGCCGACGACGAGGTCGGAGTAGCCGTCGCGGTTCAGGTCGGCGGCGGCCATGCTCTGGCCGAAGCGGTCATCGGTCTCGGCCGCGCCCGGGACGCCGGTGGAGTTCTGGGTGACGACGGTCTTCCTCGTGGCGGAGACGCCGGAGGACGAGCCGTAGAGCACGACGACGGCACCGGCGCTCTGGACGGAGCCCACGTCGGCGCTGGACGCGCCGATGGCGACGTCCCGGTATCCGTCGCCGTTGAAGTCGCCGGCCAGGCCGGAGGCGGCGGTGGCCGAAGGGGCCGACAGGGCGAGCAGGCCGCCGGTCAGTGCGACGGCGGTGGCGGTGGCCAGGGCGAGGCGGGCGGGGCGCTGGTGCATGCGGGGTTCTCCTGCGGGGGCCGGACGCGGGCGGCGTGCCGGAAGGGTGAGGGGGACGTGCCGTGGTGGTGCGGGGGCGGCGTGCGTGCGCGCACGGCGCGTGGGTGGTGCGGGGGCGGCGTGCGCGTGCACGGCGCATGATCGAGAACCGTAGAGGGCCGGTGCGCGCGGTGCGCGGGAATTTCGTGCGCCGCGGGCCGGGGCCGGCGGTGATCGCCGGTCCCGGCCCGCGGGGCGTTCGAGCAGCCGTGGACGGTCAGCCGTTGACGTGGAAGCCGTACATCGGGTAGCCCGCCGACGACAGGCCGACGGTGCCGAGGCCGATGCCGCGGCCGGTGGCGTTGATCTTCAGGCCGTCGGAGTTGAAGGTGACGGCCTGACCGTTGGAGTCGTTCTCCCACGGGATGCCGACGGTCAGGTCGGCCTTTCCGTCGCCGGTGACGTCGGAGAGGAGGACCTCGCCGCCGAAGCCGTCGCCCTCCTCGTTGCCGCCGGGGACGCCCGGGGTGTCCTGGTGCAGGGACTGGGAGCCGGTCTCCAGGAGGCCGGCGGCCCCGCCGTAGATCACGGTGACCATGCCGGCGTCCTTGAACTCGCCCAGGTCCTCGCCCGGCGCGCCGATGACGAGGTCGTCGTGGCCGTCGCCGTTGATGTCGCCGAGGGTGACCTCGTAGCCGAAGTTGTCGCCGGTCTCGTTGCTGCCGGGCACGCCGGCGGTGTTCTGGTTGACGCGCTCGATGCCGTCGGGGCCGTACGACGTGCCGTAGACGACGTCCACCGATCCGCCCTTGGCGGTGCCCGGGGTCTCCGTGCCGGGGTCCCACGAGTTGCCGATGACGATGTCGCCGTAGTCGTCGCCGTTCACGTCGCCGATGTCGGAGATGACGCCGGCGGGGAGCTTCTGGGCGCCGGAGGTGGTGATTCCGGAGGAGGAGCCGGGCAGCCAGTAGTTGGCGTTGTACGAGTAGTCGCTCTGGCTGTCGCCCTCGAAGCCGTCGACGACCAGGTCGGTGCGGCCGTCGGCGTTGGTGTCGCCGGGGGTGAGGTTGAAGATGTCGGTGCCCGAGACCTTCAGGATGGGCGCGGTGACGGTGTAGCGGCCGCCGGTGGAGCCGGACTTGGTGAAGCCGCCGCGGTAGATGTCGATCTTGTTGATGTCCGAGGCGATCGCGAGGTCGGCCTTGCCGTCGCCGTCGTAGTCGCCGGCGGCGACCACCTGGCCGAACCAGTCGTGGATGGAGCGGGTGGGGTCGGACACGGTGGTGCCGCCGGCCAGGCCGCCGGAGCCGCCCCACAGGATGACGACGGTGCCGCCGTTGGCGTCGGTGCCCGCGTCCTCGCCCGGGGCGCCCACGGCCAGGTCGGCGTAGCCGTCGCCGTTGAAGTCGCCGGGGGCGGTGTGGGCGCCGAACTGGTCGTCCTTCTCGGCGGCGCCGGGGACGCCCGCGCTGTCCTGGGTGAGGGTCTGGGTCTTGCTCGCGCCGGCGCCCTGGGGGGAGCCGTAGAGGATCGTCACGGCACCGGCGCTGCCCTTGCCGCTCACGGAGGCGAGGGGGGCGGTGACGGCGACGTCCCGGTAGCCGTCGCCGTTGAAGTCGCTGTCGATGCCCGAGGGGGCGGCGGACGCGGGACCGGCCATGGCGACCAGCAGGCCGCCGGTGAGCGCGGACGCGGTGGCGGTCGCGAGAGCGGTGCGGAGGTTCTTGTGCAAGGAGGTCTCCTGCGGTGTGCGGGACGGCCGCCGGGTACGGCCGTCCACGGATGCTGGTGCGGCATGTCACCCGTGTTCGCCCCGAGTTGTCCTGTGGTTCATGGGTGATCGCCGATCAAGAGACCTCCGAGCGGACCCGAGGGTTGTACGTGAACATGTCGAAATAGGGAAATGGCGAAACGGTGAAGCCGGGGCGGGCGTGGAGCCGGCCCCGGTGGCCCCTAGGTGTTGTTGCTCGAAGGGCCGAAGAACTCGATCTCGGCGATCGCCACCTGCTTCTTCGGGTCGGCGCCGTAGGCCGAGCGCAGGACGAAGCGCACGGCGGTCACCTCACCGACCCGGAACTTGCGGCGCTGACCACCGGCACCCTGGTCCAGGGTGATGGTGCGGGTGATCTTCTCGCCGTCGGCGAGGGTGATCTGGGCGTCGAGCTGACGCGGGAGCGCCGACTTCGAGAGCTGGTCCGGCTTGGTCGAGGTGCCGGGGGTGATCACGAGGTCCAGCAGGCGGGTCGGCCGGTCGAAGGTGGCCTCCAGCCATTCGCCCTCGGCGGCCTGCGCGATGCCGGGGCCCCACCAGGTGTTGTTGAGCTTGTCGAAGGCGAGGGGCGCGCCGTGCTCGGAGAAGGAGCGGGACGCCTTGACGCTGGACGGGCCGATCGGGGCCCGCTTGGCGAAGTGGTCGCGGGTGGCCTGGACCATCGCGCCCAGGTTCATGATCAGGGCGACGGCCAGTCCGATGACGACGGCGGCGACGACCCAGTTCCAGATGTGGCCGAAGCCCCGGCGCAGTCGTGGGCGCTCGCCCGCCCAGGCCGACTCGGCGTCCCGGGCGCCGAACATCCGGCGCCACCAGGGCAGCCGTCCCGGGACGTCCTCGCCGCGGGTCATCGACATGGCGCAGCGGGAGCAGTAGTGCCGTTCGGGGCGGTTGAGGGTGGAGCACCAGGGGCAGGGGACGCCGCCCTCCGCGTCGGACTGCGGGCCCACGGCGCGGACCTGGGGGCGGTGGGCGACGGGACGTCCGGGCAGGACCGGCGCGACGGCGGGCTCGTCCGGGGCGCGGGGCTCCGGGTCGGCGACGGGGACGAGGAGGGACCTGGCCCGCTCGGCGGCGGCAGCGTCGTCGTCATGGCGGTGGTGGTGCTGCGGCGGTGGCTCGGGGGAGTCCGTCACGGACGGCAGGGGCTCGGTGTCGTCGTCGGGGGCCGTGGCGTGCGGGTCGGCCGGGTGGGGGGCGAGGGGTGTGACGGGGGGCCGGTCGGGTGCGGTGGTGGCGGTTCCGGTGACGTGGTCCGGTCCGTCGTCGTGCCCGTTGTCGTGTCCGTTGTCGTGTCCGTACGGGGTGTGGGGCGGGGGCGTTTCCGGTACGGCGGCCCGGTCGTCGGCACGTGACGTCGCTGCCGGTGCCGCTGCTGGGGCTGCTGCCGGTGCCGTACGGGGCCGCGGTATCGCGGTACGGCCCCGGTCGTCGGAGCCGTCCCCGTGGCCGGCGTCGGTCCGGGCGGACCCGGTACTGGTACCGGTACCGGCGCCGGGGGCCGTCGTGGTCCGTGCCGTGGGCTCGGTGCGTCCCGGCCGGCCGTCGTCGGCCCAGCCGAGGACCGCTCCGCAGGAGTCGCAGAAGGACTGGCCGGGCTCCGCCGGGGTGCCGCACTCGGCGCAGCTGGGGGCGGCCCGGCCGGGTCCGGAGGACTGGCTGGTCATCTGTCGGTGGTCCTTTCGGCGGCGGTCGCGGCGGTGACCTCGACCGTGTAGGGCATGTGGGCGGGGCGGGCGGCCGCGACCAGGGTGTCCAGCCGGTGGGTGTCGGCGGCGGTCGGGTCGGGCAGCGCCAGCGAGACGTGCAGGTGCGGGCGGCGGTCGCCGGGCACCGGACCGAGCGGGCGGGCGTGCCACTCGGCGGCGCCGCTCTCGGTGATCCGCGGTGTCACGCCGAAGACCAGGCGCACCGCTTCGGACAGGCCGCGCCGGGTGCCCCGTACCCGGTGCAGGTAGGTGGCGGCGGCGACGGCGGCCCGCAGCCGCTGCTCCCCCGTGAGGCCGTCCGCCGGGGCGCCGTCGGTCTCGATGCCGTCGGTCTCGGCGCCGACCCAGTCGGCCAGCCAGCGGGTGAAGTCGAGCGGGGCGAGCGCGGGGTCGAAGTAGGAGTCCAGGTTGTCGAGGACGACCAGGAAGGGCGCGAGGACCTCGTCGAGCCCGGCGACGAAGCGCTGCGCCAGATCGTCGTCGGCGAAGATCGCGGGCAGCGTCGCGCCGATCGGCGCCGAGGAGCCCAGCCCGTCGACGGAGCCCCTCACGCGCCGTCCCCGATCACGCGGACCCGGTGGTCGAAGGAGAACACCAGGGACGGGGCGGACAGGTCGATCCGGTCGGTGGCCTCGCCGCGCTTGCCGGTGATCGGGTCGGCGGGGTGCAGCAGGACCTGGTCGACGAGTTCGACGCCGGGTACGCGCTGGAGCACGGCGAAGATCTCGCCGGCCTGTACGGGGCGGCCGAAGGGCCAGCCGGTGCCGTCGGCGCCGCCGGTGAGCGGGTCGAGGTGGCGGTAGAGGGCGTCGTGGGCCTGGCGGCGCACCCGGTCGGTGTCGGTGCCGCGGAAGGCGTGCACGGTGGCGACGACGGTGACGCCCTGGTAGAACGGCGGGCCGACGGCGAGGCGGGTGCCGATCAGTCGGCGTTCGTCGAGGTAGCGGGTGATGCGGGAGAGCAGCGCGTCGCCGGGGACGAGCTGCTCGAAGCGCAGTCGCCCGCCGGGGTCCGGCACGGCCTGGGGGACGACCAGGACCCGGACCGCGTACGCGCCGTGCTCGCTCTCCTCCCCTTCCAGGCAGGTGATGCGGGCGGTGTCGGGGGCGGCGCGGCGGGCGAGTTCCTCGTAGTCGCGCAGGGTGACCGCGCGTTCCTGGGCGCGCAGGGTGATGGGCGCCCGGGTCTTCGCCTCCTCGACGGTCTCGCCGTCGACACCGCCGCGCGCGGCCTCCCGGTTGACGACCTCGGAGACGTACGGCACGGAGCGGCGCAGGACGCGGACGGCGCCGCGGGCGACGTTGCCGGACCTGCCCCCGCCGGTGCGGTAGCGGCGGGCGCGGACGACGGCGCCCTTCGGGGGGACGGCGCCGTACTGGCGCAGGGTGCCGTCGGGTTCGCGTACCGCGGGGCCGAAGGCGATCTCGCCGGTGGTGGCGTCCAGGGTGATGTGCCGGTCGTACGGGCGGGAGGCGGCGAAGTGGGGGACGACCTCCCAGTCGGTCCAGCCGTCGTGCCCGGCGGTCTGCAGCAGGACGGGCGGGGTGTCGCCCACGACGGGCGCGTGGGCCAGGCGCAGCCGCTGGCCGGGCAGGCCGGTGGACTCGCCGAGCGGCTCGTCGCGCACGGTCTCGGCGTGCACGGCGCCGGTGGTGCCGCCGAGGGTGTACGCCTCGGCGGCCCGCACGGACGGGGAGGTGGTGTAGAAGGGCTGGCCGGTGAGGGGCTCGGTGACCCGGCAGCGCAGCCAGCCGCCCTCGTGGCCGCCGTTGCGGGAGAGGACGTGTCCGCCGGGGACGTGCAGGACGACCTCGCCGGGCCGGTTGAGGCCACCGGTGGCGTCGCGGTCGACCTCGCACTCCGTCCAGCCGTCCTCGGTCCACGCCTCCCACACCAGCGGGGGCTGGCGCGGGTCGACGCCGACGCCGTCGACGCGGCTGTCGAGTTCCAGGGCGACGGCGCAGTGCGGGACGGCGGCGCTCAGGCCGAACAGCATGCAGTCGCCGGGGCGGGGTGCCTCGGCGAAGCAGAGCACGTCCTTGCCCTCGGCCAGGTCGTCGGTGCGGTCGGCGACCGGCTCGCCCCGGTTCTGCACGGCCAGTCGGCCGAGCGAGCTGGGCACGACGGTGAGTTCGCGCTCGGTGGCGAAGACCACGGCCTCGTCGCGCTCGGTGCGGGTGGTGGCCACCTCGGTGCCCTCGGGCAGCACCACCGGCTCGTCCTGCGGCGCGGACAGCCAGAACGTGACGTCGGTACGGGCGGCGGTGGGCGGGAACAGGGTGATGCCGACGAGGTCGAGGAAGGCCAGGTGGTTCTTCTCGGGCACCCGGTTGAGGCGGTACACGATCTGGTCCGCCATGTGCGCGACCGCCTCGACCAGGGTGACCCCGGGGTCGGAGACGTTGTGGTCGGTCCACTCCGGGGCGCGCTGCTGGATGTAACGCTTGGCGTCGTCGACGAACTGCTGGAAGCGGCGGTCGTCGAGGTGGGGAGAGGGCAGGGCCATCAGCGGTCGCTTTCGGGGAGGGGGCCCGACTCGCCCGTACCGGCCGTGCCGCTCGTACCGGGCTCGTCGTGGGAGGGGATGACGTAGAAGGGGAAGACGAGGCTGCGCGGGTTGTTGGTCCCGCGGACGGAGTAGCGGACGTCGATGTGCAGGACGCCCTCGCCGGGGCCTGCGGTGACCTCCACCTCCTCGACCTCGATGCGCGGCTCCCAGCGGTCGAGGCTGGCGTACACCTCGTGCTGGATGCGGCCGGCGGTGGCCTCGTTGACGGGGGCGAAGACCAGGTCGTGGATGGCGCAGCCGAACTCCGGGCGCATCGGCCGCTCGCCGGGCGCGGTGGCCAGGACCAGCCGGATGGCCTCCTCGATCTCCTTCTCGCCGCTGACCAGGGCGATGCCCCCGGTGGGTCCGATGCGCAGGGGGAACGCCCAGCCGGATCCGACGAACTGCTCGGCCATCAGATCACCGGCTTTCCGTTGGCGGTGAGCAGACCCATGACCGGGACGGTGGCGGCCCGGATGCCCACGGCGGCCGCCGCGTTGATCTGCACGCTCCCCATCGCGGAGAGGGTGGCCAGGCCCATGGCCTTCAGGGACAGCGCGCCCTTGGCGTCGACGCTGACGGCGCCGACGGCCGAGCTGAGGCTGACCGCGCCGCGGCCCTCAAGGGTGAGCGGGCCGCCGCTCTTGATGGTGACGGACCGCCTGCCGTTCAGGGTCAGGTCGGTGCCCGCCTCGACGGAGACCGAGCGGCTTCCCTTGATGACGACGGTGCCCTTGCTGTCGACGGTGATCTCCGTCTTCGTACGGTCCAGGTTGATGATCAGCTTGTCGTCGCCGGAGGCGACGCGGACGCCCTGCTTGCGGGCGCCGGTGGTCTGGCTGAGCAGGTCGACGCGGTTGGCGTCGCGGTCGGACAGGGTGTGCCGGATCGCCCGCCGCTTCACGCCGTCGTGCAGCGGTACGTCCCGGACGGGGGACGGCTTGTCCACGCCGTTGTAGAGCCCGCCGACGACGAACGGGTGGTCGAGGGCGCCCCGGTCGAACGCCACCAGCACCTCGTCGCCCACGTCGAGCGGGAAGATCCCGCCGCCGCGCTTGCCGCCGAGCTGCACGGTACGGGTCCAGTCGGAGACGTACGTGTCGTCCAGCCACGGGAACCGCAGCTTGACCCTGCCCTGCTTGAGCGGGTCCTGTACGTCGGTGACCAGGGCGTTGGCGACACTGGGCAGACGGGGTGCGGCGGCCGCCGCCCCGGTGCCTCCGCCGCCGGAGGTGAGCCCGAACAGGGAGCGCCACTGGCGGCCGCTGACGGTGATCCAGGTCTCGTAGTGCTTGCCGTCGCCGAACACGTGCCGGGCGGACGTCACCGTGTACTTGCCCTCGAAGGGGGCGCCGACGTCGGTGAGGGTGACGGGGACGCCGGGGCGCAGCTTGGGGTTGCCGCGCACGACGACCTCCAGCTCGGCGAAGGACGAGGTGACGTCGTCGGCGAGGGAGTCCGCGGCGAACTTCACCTCGTTCTGCCGGTCGTAGGGCTTCTCCGTCTCCACGAGGGTGACGATCCCGAACGCCGAGGCGGCCTTCTGCGGGGTGGTGCCGATGGAGATGCCGGGGTTGGCGGTGGTGGGCGCGGTCGCGGTCAGTTCCTTCTTCGCGACGACGTCCCAGCCGCGCGCCTCGACCCGCCCGTACTGGTCGGCGGAGGTCACCGCGGCCCGGCAGCGCAGCACGTCGGTGCCGGCCTGGAGGACGAACGGGCTCTTCTCGCCGGGCGTGCTGGTGGGGGGCGCGCCGGAGGCCGGGTCGGGTTTGACGAACCGGAACTTCCCCTTGGCGTCGAGGGACATCACCATGTCGTTCTCGTCGGCGAGCCGGGACAGGAAGTCCCAGTCGGTGACGTTGGCCTGGCTGATGAACTCGTAGACCGTCCTGGTCGACTGCACCTCGCCGACGGCGACACCGTCCTGGCCGGCCAGGGTGCGGGCGATGTCGGACGCCGTCTGGTTGCGGTAGGCGGCGACCCGGCGGCGGCGCATCATGCGGTGGCCGCGGTCGTAGCCGCGGATCACGGTGAAGGTGCCGGTGCCGTCGTAGTCGGTCTCCATGCCGGTGACCTCGCCGGTCAGCAGCGGGTCGCCGGCGCCCTTGCCGTGGGCGACGGGGGAGATCACCACCTCGGTGCCGAACCTGATGCCCAGTTTGCCGAGCACCAGCCCGTGCGCGTCCCGGAACGTCACCCGGAAGGCACCGGGCACCCCGGCACCCAGGTCGACCCAGCCGCCGACGAGCAGCGGGGCGAAGTAGGGCGGCACGGGCTTGCCGTCGAACGTGACGTCGACGATGTTGGAGAAGGAGGGCTTGACCATCAGAACGCGACCTCCCCGGCCGCCGGAAGGATCAGTTCGGTGCCGTTGGGCAGCCGGGACGGGTCGTCGATGTCGTTGGCCTCGGCGATCGAGCGCCAGGCCGCGGCGTCCCCGTACTCCCGCCAGGCCAGCGACTGCAGGGTGTCGCCCGCCACGACCCGGTGCACGCGCCGCGCGGTGAGCGCGCCCGAGGTCGGGTTCTGCCCCTTCGTCTGGCTGGGGATCTCGTTCAGCTCCACCTGGCAGGCCGCCCTGATCGGTACGCCCGTGGTGCCGAACAGCGTGTAGTTCGCCCCCACACTGCCGATGTACGCGGTGAACCGCGCCGTGGAGAACGACCCCCATTCGAACACCACCCACGGTGTGGACGGCTGGTCCGCCGCGATGCTCTTGGCGGTCACCTCGCAGCAGGAGAACAGCGCCTCGACCTTCTTCAGCACGCTGTTGTCACCGGGGTCGCCGGAGGAGTCGAGGAAGATCTCCATCGACAGGCTCCGGCCCTCGGCCCCCATGAACTCGGGCAGCGGGCCGTCGCGCAGGGCGGCGGACGGGGTGCTCTTCCACTGGGCGCGGCGGGTGAGGGTGAGCTGCGCCGGGTTGAAGTCGAAGTCGAAGGTCTTGATCAGACCGCCCGGTGTGGTGCTGTCGCCGATGGGGGGCTCGTGGATGGCCAGCGTGGCCCGCACCAGGCTCTTGCCCGCTCCGCCCCTGGAGCCCTTGCCTCCCTTGGCTGCCATGGTCCTTCGTCTCCGTCCTCGGTGTTCGGTGTGGTGCGTTGTCTGTGGTGCCGGTCGCGGTCAGTCCGTGAATCCGTGGTGCGCGATCTCCAGGACCTCCGTGGCCACGCCCGGGTTCGCTGGGTCCAGGGAGGGGCCCTGCCAGCTCACCGGCAGTACGTCGATCAGACCCCAGCGCGCCACCTGGGAGCCGTCCGCGCGCAGCGCCGAGATCTGGGCGGTGGGGCGGGTGACGCCGGTCGTCACGGAGGAGATCCAGGCGGCGACCTTCGAGGTGTCTGGGGTCAGCGGACGGGTCAGCCGGATGGTGGAGAAGGTGACCCGGGTCGGCAACTGCCACACGAACCCGTTGTTGCCGCCCTCCCGGTACTGCTCGACCTCCACCGTCGACGCCAGCCCCTCACAACCGTTGAACGCGCCGAGGCTCTGCCCGTCGATGGTGAGGGTGAAGAAGATGGTGGATCCCGGATCGAGATCGCTGGACATCGGAGGGCCTTTCGGAGGCGGGCGGGGACGGGACGGCCGGTTACGGGTCAGGTGCGGGGGTCGCGGAGTCTGCCGATGCGTTCCCGGTCCATCCGCAGCTCGGTACGGAGGAGGCGGGTGAGCGGGCCGACCAGACGGTGGGTCAGCTCGTCGAGCTGCCCGTCGGTCAGGGCACGCGGATCGAAGGACCGCCCGGCGTGCGGGTCGTGGGGGCTGTACGGCGGGGGTGGCCCGGGATCGTGCGGCGGGGGCGGCCCGGGATCGTGCGGCGGAGGGGTGCCGGGGTCGTGCGGCGGGGGTGGCTCGGGGGTGTGCGCGGGCGGTGGTCCGGGGGTGTTCGACGGGGCCGGGCCGACGGCCTTCTTCCAGAGCGACTTCAGCGCGGCGGGCACGGCGGCACGCTGGACGGGGACCGGCAGAGCGGGGAGCGCCGGGGCGTCGGGGGCGTGCAGTCGGGTCACCGAGGGAGCGGCCGTCGTGGCAGCCCGCTGCACGGGCGGCGCGGAGGAAAAGGCGGGGGCGGCCGGAAGGACCGGGGCGACGGCGACGGCGGGGGCGCGGAGCGGGACCGGACCGGGGGAGGCGGGCACCGTGGGCGCGGGCACGGGGCTCTTCACCGGGCTCTGCGCGACGGTGCGCTGGACGGGGACGGCGGCCTGTGCGCCGGGCGGCACGGACTGCCCGGGGGCAGGGGCGAGCAGCGGCGACGCGGGCTTGGCGGGGGGTGCGGACACAGGTGCGTCCGGAGAGCTCCTGCGGGCGGAGTCCGGTGCGGGTGCGGGTGCGGGTGCAGGCAAGGGCGCGGGCGTGGTGCGGCGTTGAAGGGGAGCACCGAGGCCGGGCCGGGCGGGCACCGGTGAGCCGGGCCGGGCGAGGCGCTGCACGGGCGTGCCCGTCCCGGCGCGGGGGCCCGGTCCGGGTGCGGGTGCGGTGCTCCTGTTGTCGCCGACCGGATCGGCGGAACCGGAGCGCCGCACCACGGGCGCGGACGGAGCGGGCGGCTTGGGCCGGGTCGCCGAGAGCCGCTGAATGGGGGGCCCGATGGGCGTGGCGGCAGGTACTGGGGCGGAGACGGTGCTGCTCGGCATCGGCACGGGGACGGAGGTGGAGCCGAGCGGCGGCAGCACGGGGACGGAGGCGGAGCCGAGCGGCGGCAGCACGGCACGACCCGTGCCCTCCGCCGGCAGCCCGGGGTCCGTACGGCGCTGGACGGCGGGGGAGACGGCTCCGGGAGCCGTCGTCCCGGACGGCGGAGGGCCGGCCGGGGCACCGGGTGCGAGGGGTACGTCGCCGGGGGCGGCGGGGGCGTCGGGAAGAACGGGGGAGGGGGCTTGGCCCGCTGTTCCGGCGTTCGTGCGGCGCTGGATGGCGGGTGTGTCGCCGGGGGGTGCGGGAACGGGGGTGGCCGGGATCGCCGTTCCGGGGCTTGTGCGGCGCTGGACGGCGGATGTGTCGCCGGGGGCGGCGGGAAGAACGGGGGAGGGGGCTTGGCCCGCTGTTCCGGCGTTCGTGCGGCGCTGGACGGTGGGTGTGTCGCCGGGGGTGGCGGCGGAGGGCGCGGGAACGGGGGTGGCCGGGATCGCCGTTGCGGGGTTCGTGCGGCGCTGGACGGCGGATGTGTCGCCGAGGGGGGCGGTCGGGGTCGCCGTCCCGGGGCCCGTGCGGCGCCGCACGGTGGGAGCGGCGGCTTCGGGAGTGTTCGTGCCGGGGGACGGAGCCGTGGCCGGGACACCGGGTCGCGGCGCGGCGTCCGTGCTCCCGGCCCGCTGGACGGAGGCCGCCTCGATGGTGGGAGCGGCGGAGGGCCGACGGGTGCCGGACGCGGCCGGGACCTCGCCGACGGCGGCGACGGACGCGGAGGAACCGGACGAGGACGTGGCCCCGGGGGACACGGGAGCGTCCGTGCCCCGGTGCACCGGTGCCGGCGGGACCCGCCGGAGCGGTGCGACGGGCGCCGTGGAGCCGGGCCGGGCGAGGCGCTGCACGGCGGTCACGGGAACGGTGGCCGGCGCGGACGCGGGTGAGTCGCCCCGGGTACTCCCGGAAGGACCGGTCGACGGCCCGGCGGGCGTGGCCGGTGCGCGCTGCACCGTCGGCGCTCCGGGTGACGCCACCGGCATCCCCGAAGGACCTGCCGGAGGAGTCGGTACGGGAGACGGCACGGCGGCAGGGGCCACCAGGCCGGCGCCACCGTCCATGGGCGCGGTGCCGGGCCGCCCGGTGCCCTCGGCCCCTGGGCCGCCCGACGGTCCGGAGGCGTCGGGCCGCCGTGCGCTCGGGGCACCGCCGCCGGACCGGGCCGCCCGCCGCTGCACGGCGGGCGCGGTCTGCCGCAGGGGTACGGCCGCGGGCGCGGGGCGGAACTTCGGCGCCACGGGCGACAGCGCGGACGGCACGGCGGGAGTCAGCGCGCGGGCCGGCGCCAGGGACCGTACCGGAGGAGCCGGGGAGGGGGACGCCGCTGCCGGTGCCTGTTCCCCCGCCGCTTCTCCGGCGTCCTCACGCGGTACGGACGTCGGCCGCACGGACGCGACGGCCCGCTGGACCACGGGATCCTGCCCGCCGGGACGGCCGGCCTCCTCGACGCCGCGGGGAACCTCCGCCCCGGCCCGCACACCGGAAGGCGTGCCCGGGGCCGGGGAGTCGTGGGAGGCCGCGGGCTTCGTGAGCGGGGCGGATCCCGGGGGCGGGGCCGTCACGGGTGCGCCGAGCAGCGGCCGGCGACGCGTGCCGGAGGGCGCGCTGCCCCCGGTGGCCGGGGAGGCCGGTGAGGTGGCCGGGCGCGTACCGGAGCCGCCCCTGCCCCGGCCCACGGCGACCGGCAGGGCACGCCGTTGGACGGGCGCCGCCGGGGCCGCCGTCCGGGTCAGGGCCGCGGACCGGGGGGCCGGGGCGGGGACGGGGGTGACCGACGGGCCCGAGGGGCGGTCGACGGTGAAGGGCGCTGCCGCGCGCTGCGCCGGCGGCTGCTCCGTGCCGGGCTCGCCGGGAGCGGCGACGGGCAGGGAGAGCGCGGGCAGTTCGAGTCCCGGCGAGGGCCGCGCCGAGGCGGTGAGGACACCCTGGACCAGTCCGCCGGGTGCGCCGTCGAGCACGGCGTGGGAGAGCGTGCCGGTGAAGGCCGGGTTCTGCCAGGTGCTCAGCCTGCCGCCGAATCCGGAGTCGGCGACGGGCCACGACGGCCGGGCGGTGGCCCGCTGGATCGGCGGCAGCCCGGGCCAGGCCGCGGTACGCACCACGGCCGCGGACGCACCGCCACCGTCATCGCCACCACCGGCATCGGCCGATCCCGCGGATGTGAGTGACGTCTCCGGGGACGGGGCGGGCGTGCCGGCCCCGTCCCGCCTCCCCGGCGCGTTCCTCCGCAACCGGTCGAGGAATCCCATGCCGCGTCAGCCCTCCGCCGTGGCGCGGGTGACGAGCGAGGTGATCTGCTCCGTGTACCGGCGGCGGTCGCCGTGTTCGAGGTCCAGGATGTCCTCCAGGCTCCAGTGGAAGTGGTAGGCGATGTACGCGATCTCCTCGTGCAGCCGGTCGGTCGCGTACGTCACGATTCCCCCAGGCGGCTCCCGCCGAGTTCGACCTCGAACGGCTGCTCGCAGTGGGGACAGGTCACGCCGGCCCGGGTGTGGCCCTCGGCGTTGACCTGCCGGTAGAAGTCCTGGAGGAACGCCAGGTCGGAGGCGAACATGTTCTCCACCACCCCGTCGTGCACCAGCGGAAGCGTGCCCAGCCTGGTGATCACCCGGCCGAGCAGGACCACCGACAGGTACGCGGGGTTCTCCTGCACCCGGATGTCGCGCAGCGGGATCAGCTCGTCCCGGGCGGTCGCGAGCCGCATCACACCGTGCCGGTGCACGGTCCCGGAGTCGTCGACGTACCCGCGCGGCAGCTCGAACGGGAACTCGGTGCGCAGCACCTGGGCCGCCGGGTCGACGGGGTCGGGCACGGCCTGCTCCGGTGGTGGCGCCGGGCTCTGGGCGAACGGCCCCTGGCCGCCCCCGTCGGCGGCCCCGTCGACGGAGGCGGGGGCGGCGCCGGCCGGGAGGGATCCCGGCCGGGCGGTGGTGCGGCGCATTACTCGATGACCAGTTCTTCGAACGTGATGGTCACGGTCTCGGTCAGCGCGGCGGCCTCACCGGCCTTCACCGTGCTGGTGTCGATCTTGCTGCACCAGGCGTTGCGCATGTTGTACCGCTTGACCGGATTGTTCTGGTAGTCCATCACCATGATGGTGGCGTTCTTGCGGGCCGTGGACATCGCGCCGTTGACCGACTCGTTGATCCACTGGTTGAACGCGGCGGACTGGGTCATGCCGCGGACGACCGTGCAGGTGCCGGCCTTCTTCACACCCGGCATCTTCTTGGTGACGGGCTTGCCCTGGGCCGAGACCTGCTGGTACTCGATGACGTCCTGTTCGAGGCTGAGGCCGCTGACCTCGGCGAGGTACTCGACCATCACACCGTCGATCTGGAGGCCGAAATTGTGTGACGTGAGGGCGTCACCCGGCTGCAGACTCATTTATCTTTCTTTCCTTCGGAGGAGGGGAGAGCGGAGACCGCGGGGAAGAGGGGAAGAAGACCTCCCCTACTCCTCCAGCTCCCCGCTGCCGCTGGAGAACTGGGCCAGCCGGAAGATCACGAACTCGGCCGGCTTGACCGGCGCGATGCCGATCTCGCAGATGACCCGGCCGAGGTCGACGGACTCCGGCGGGTTGGTCTCCTCGTCGCACTTGACGTAGTACGCCTCCTCCGGCCGGGCGCCGAAGAGGGCGCCCGAGCGCCACTCGTTGACGAGGAAGGCGGAGACGTTGCGCCGGATCCTGGCCCACAACTGGTGGTCGTTGGGCTCGAACACCACCCACTGGGTGCCGATCAGGATCGACTCCTCCAGGTAGTTGAAGTACCGGCGGACGTTCAGGTAACGCCAGGCCGGGTCCGAGGACAGGGTGCGGGCGCCCCAGACGCGGATGCCGCGGCCGGGGAAGGCGCGGATGCAGTTGACGCCGATCGGGTTGAGCAGGTCCTGCTCGCCGCGGGTGATCTGGAGCTCCAGGTCGACGGCGCCGCGCACCACCTCGTTGGCGGGCGCCTTGTGCACCCCGCGCTCGAAGTCGTTGCGGGCCCAGATGCCGGCGATGTGACCGCTCGGCGGGACGGTCCTGGTCTGGCCGCTCGCCGGGTCGAAGACCTTGACCCACGGGTAGTAGAGCGCGGCGTACTTGGAGTCGTAGCCGGCGGTCTCCTGGCGCCACACGCGGATGTCACGGGCGTTCAGGCCGGGGGGCGGGTCGATGACGGCGACCCGGTCGCCCATCAGCTCGCAGTGCGCGATCAGACCGAGCTGGACGGCCTTGACGGCCTCCAGGTCGATGGCGCCGCGCTGGTAGGCGGCCATCAGGTCGGGGACGGCGACCATGGAGATCTCGTCCACGGCCTCCAGGCCGCCGAAGCCGGTGCGGTCCGCCGAGTCCCCGAGGTACTGGGCCGGGCCGGGGTGGCTCTCGGCACCACCGGCGGCGGCCGGGGCGGCCGGGGTGGCGGGAGCGGCGGCCGGGGCGACGAGGGCCACGGTCTGGTTCTCCGGGCGTACGAGCTGCGCGGCGGGCGCCGCCTCCTGCACGGTGATGAGCTTGGAGCGCTCCTTCACCTGCGTGACGACATAGGTGCGGCTGCTCTTCTTGGCGCTCACGTCGAAGCTCTCGACGGGCCGGTCGCCGTCCTTGACGACGAGCCTGAACCGCTCGGCGGGGCCCTCGCCCTCGGGGTCGGAGACCTCGACGCTGAGCGGGCCGGACCCGGCGGCCACGGCGGTCACGGTGAACGTGCCGAGCTGCTGGGGCGTCCCGGCGGGCAGCGCGGCCGGCGCGGCTGCGCCGGTCACCGCGGCGGGGGCGCCGGACGCCTCGCCCGCGGCACCGCCCGGGGCGCCGCCGACACGGACCACGTAGGCCGCGCTGCCGCCGTTGTTGAAGAAGCCGTAGACGGAGTGCGCCAGGTAGTACCCGTCGGTGAAGGCACCGAAGGCGGCGACGAACTGGGTCCAGTTGGTCACCAGGGTCGGCTCGTTCAACGGGCCGGACGGTGCGAGCCCGACGAAGGCCGCCACCGATGTCCCCACTCCCTCGATGGGGCGCGAGCCGCTGGCCACCTCCTCGACGTAGACGCCCGGCGACAGGTAGGACGGCATGCTCTGCTCTCCTCGGGGTACGAGTCAGGTCTACGCCCACCCTCGCGCGCGCAGCGCGCCGCCCGGAACGTCTGCGAGTGCCGTGTACGGGGCACCGCTGTTGCCCGGAAGGGCAAGGCACGCCGTACCTGCCCCCGAGGCTGCCCCGAAGGCCATTCCCGGCCCCCCGGGGTCCTGGCAGCCTGGCCGGTGACGTGTATCCGCCGCCGAGGGGAGTGCCCGTGCGCGGGCAGGACAAGCAGAGCAACGAACAGACCCCGGGCGTCCCGTCGCCGAAGCCCCGCCAGGGCGGCGGACGCGCCGCCGGAGGCCCCTCGGCCGGGCTGCTCGCCCTGCAACGGTCGGCGGGGAACGCGGCGGTGTCCCGGGCCGTGGCCGAGGAGCGCCACCGGCACGACGCGAGCTGCGGTCACCTGCCCGCCGGGCCGGCCTCCCCTTCGGTGCAGCGGTCGGCCGTGCACCAGGTGCTGCGCAGCGCGGGCCGGCCCCTGGACGCGCCCCTGCGGACGGAGATGGAGGCCCGGCTCGGCGCGGACTTCGGTGATGTACGTCTGCACACGGACGCGGTGGCCCAGCGCTCCGCCGCGGAGGTCGGGGCCCGCGCGTACACCTCGGGCAGCCATGTGGTGGTCGGCCGGGACGGCGCGGACAAGCACACCCTCGCGCACGAGCTGACGCACGTCGTCCAGCAGCGGCGCGGGCCGGTCTCCGGTCACGACAACGGCAGCGGGCTGAAGGTCAGCGACCCCGCGGACCGCTTCGAGCGGGAGGCCGAGGCGAACGCCCGCCGGGTGATGAGCGGCGCGGCCCCGGCGCGGGCCGGCGCGGAGGGCGCCCACGGCGGCCGGCGGGCCGTGGACACGGGTGCGCCACAGGTGCAGCGGGCCACCGAGACGGAGGAGGCCGCCCCCGCCCCCGCCGCCGCTCCCGGTTTCCGGCAGACCCGGGAGACGGATGCCAAGGACCGGGACGTGACCCTGCGCATGCTGGACCGGATGTCCCGCATCGCGCTGCAGACCATCGTCGACACCAACGGCGACTTCCTCGACCGGAAGAGGAAGAACGTCGCCCGCAGCGCGAAGAAGATCACCCCCCATCTGGCCGTGTCGCTCCTGCCCGACGGCCGCCTCGCCATCGCGGGGAACACCGGTGACAAGAAAGTGACCGCGAACGACAAGCAGGTGGTCGAGGCCGAACTGCGGCTCTACATCGACAAGTCCGACGAGGTGCAGCAGGCGAAGGCCGCGACGCGGAACCGCAACGTCGACCCGCGAGCCAACAAGGACCGGCTCAAGTTCCGTGCCCAGGTCGACGGTTCCTACGCCGGGGCGCACGGCGGGGCCGCGGGCCTGCTCGCCATCGACGAGGCCCTGAGGAAGCCGGTCCAGTGGTTCGCGGACGGTGTCGAGTCGGCGAAGGGAACCTCCCTGCACGGTGAGATGACCGTGCTGGGCAAGCACGTCGAGCACTGGCTGGCGAACCCGAGGAAGGGAGAGGCCACCGTCGAGACGGTCATGATGGGCGGTGTCAAGAAGGCCTGTCGCGGCTGCCAGTGGGCCTTCGACGCCGTCAACGAGTACATCGGCCGGCCCAACGGGTACCAGGTCGAGGCCGCGGGCACCCACGACCAGTTCTTCCCGGGCTGGGTGATGCCGGAGTGGATGAAGGCCCACCCCGAGGTCAAGGCCGCCGTCGAGCGGATGGCGCAGGCGGCCGGCAAGCGCCTGGAGGACGGGGTCCTCAGGGGCGACATGACGGAGCTGGCCCAGGGCGTCAGCCACGACCCGGACGAGTCCGCGTCCGAATGGGAGGCGGACGACTAGCCGGCGGGCCGGGGACGTACCGCCACCGGGCCGGGCAACCGGGTGCCTTTCCGGGCAGCCGACCCTGCCTCACAGGCCCCTGACCCCTCGGGGCGTGTCCCCTAACGTCGATACGTGACCCTTTGGACTTCTCTTGAACCGGCGTCCACGACGGTGGACCCCGGTGGCGGCACGACGGTGCGGTTGCGGGTGCGCAACACCGGTGACGTGGTGGACGAGTACCGGTTCGAGCCGGTGGGGGATCTCGCGCCGTGGACGCGGGTGGAGCCGCAGTCGCTGCGGTTGTACCCGGGGACCACGGGGACGGTGGAGGTGTCGTTCGCCGTGCCGCGGACGCCGGACGCGGTGGCGGGACCGCATCCGTACGCGGTGCGGATCACGCCCACGGAACACCCCGAGGCGACGGCCGTCCCCGAGGGGAACGTGACGGTCACCCCGTTCACCGAGGTGCGCGCCGAGTTGGTGCCGCCGGTGGTGAAGGGGCGGCTGCGGGGGCGTCCGAAGCTGGCGGTGGACAACCTCGGGAACACGAAGGTGACCGCGTCGATCGGCGGGAGCGACAACGGTGACCAGCTCTCGTTCGACCTGGATCCGGGCAATGTGCAGATCGAGCCCGGACGTGCGGTGTTCGTCAGGGCGCGGCTGAAGCCGCGGGAGATCATCTGGTTCGGTTCGAAGCAGGAGCGCCCGTACACGCTGGCGGTCCAGCGGTCGGGTGTCGATCCGCTCGGGGTGGAGGGGAAGTTCGTCCAGCGCGGCTTCCTGCCCGGCTGGCTGGCCACGGTGCTGGGGATGACGGTGGCGCTGGCGGTCGCGTTCGTGGTGATCTGGCTGACGTACAAGCCCGACGTCCGTTCCCTGGCCACCGAGCAGATGGCGCAGACCGAGGCCGGTGCGATTCCCGTCCCCAGCCCCGCGCTGTCCGCACCGGCCACCGTGCCGAGCGCCGAGCCGTCGCAGGAGGAGAAGGCGCCCGAACAGGAGAAGCCGGCGGACACCGGGGACTCGGCCGGCGCGGGCTCCGAGGAGAAGGAGGAGCCGTCCGGCGACGGCGGCGGCCAGAAGGAGGAGGAGGACGAGCCGGCCGTCCTGGTCGGTGACCTCATCGTGGGCAACGGGTCCGAGCGGTGCATCACCGTCCCGCTGAAGAAGGGCAAGGCGGAGGACGGCACCGCTCTGGTGCTGCAGGACTGCGACCCCGGGGCCGCCAACCAGCGGTGGGACTTCCGGGGCGACGGCACCGTCCGCTCCATGGACATGTGCATGGACGTGGCCTGGGGTTCCAAGGAGGACGGCGCCGAGATCCAGCTTGCCCGGTGCAGCGGCAACCCCGCCCAGGACTTCGTGATGAGTCCCGCGTGGGACCTCGTCAACCCGCAGGCGGACAAGTGCGTCGACGCCATGTGGAGCGGCACCGCGAACGGAACCGGGCTGCACCTGTGGACGTGCGGGGGCACGCCCAACCAGAAGTGGCAGCGGCAGTCGGCCTGAGCCGGTACCGGGCCCGCCCCGGCCGGGGCGGCTACCAGGCGCCCTCGCCCGGCACCAGCCGCCCCGCCTTGCGGTACTCCCGCCGCGCGCCCTCCAGCAGGTCGGCCGTGCTGACCGGCCCGTCCCGGTCCGCGGCCGCGTAGGCGGCGGTGACCACGGCGCTGCGGATGGAACCGCCGGACAATTCGAAGTCCCGCGCCACCCCGTGCGCGTCGACGCCGTCCGCGCACGGCACGCGGGAGAGGCTGTGCCGCCACAGCGCGAGCCGCTGGGCGCCGTCCGGGAACGGGAAGTCGACCACCAGGTCGAGGCGCCGGGTGAACGCCTCGTCGATGTTGGCCCGCAGGTTGGTGGTGAGCAGCGCGATGCCGTCGAAGGACTCCAGGCGCTGGAGCAGGTAGGCGCTCTCCATGTTGGCGTACCGGTCGTGCGCGTCCTTGACCTCGGACCGCTTGCCGAACACCGCGTCCGCCTCGTCGAAGAGCAGGACGGCGTCGGTGCGGTCCGCCTCGGAGAAGACGCGCTCCAGGTTCTTCTCGGTCTCGCCGACGTACTTGTCCACGATGGAGGACAGCCGTACGACGTACAGGTCCAGGCCCAGTTCGGCGGCGACGACCTCGGCGGACAGCGTCTTGCCGGTGCCCGACTCGCCCGCGAACAGCCCCAGCACGCCCCGGCCCCGGCCGCCGCCGGCGCTGAGCCGCCAGTCGCCGAGCACCCGGTCGCGGTGCCGGGCCCGCCGGGCCAGTTCCCGCAGCTGGGCCAGGGGCGCCTCGGGCAGCACCAGGTCGTCCCAGGTCACCGCCGGCCGGATCCGCCGGGCGTGCTGTTCGAGACCCGAGGTCGACTGCTGGCGTGCGGCGAGTCTGAGGTGGCCGGGGTCGAGGGCGGTGCCGTCGAACGCGGCGAGGCGCCGGGCGGCCCGTACGGCCCGCGCCACCCGGTCCGTGCTCAGGTGGTACGGGGCCACGGTGGCGGCGAGATCGAAGCCGAGGGGGCCGGAGGGGGCGGCAGGTGTGCCCGTACGAGCATCGGGTTCCGCCCCGCCGTCCCCGTCGTCCAGGGCCGCGGCCCAGGTGTCCACGGCGCCCGCTCCCAGCCGGGGGGCGTCCAGGACGAGGGGGTCGTGGTCGCACCACTGCGGGTCGTACGGCCGGGAGCCGGTGAACACCACCGGCACATCGGGCACCGACAGTGCCCGCACGAGTGCCCCGGGGTCGTCCGGGAGCGGGGAGACGACCACGGCGCGGTCCCGCAGCCGGGCCTCGCGCAGCAGGGCGGTCAGCGGTTCCCCGGTGTGCGGCCCTTGGGGGGTGTAGTGCAGGGCGCCGCCGGGGAGGGCCCGCGCGGCGTGCGCCAGGCCCTCGCCCTCGCGGTGCTCGCGCAGGTAGACGGTGAGCGGGGCGGCGGCCAGCCGGGCGGCGAGCCGCCCGGTGAAGGTGTCGCCGCCGGGCGTGTCCGCGGTGGACGGCACGGTGAGCGGGCGGACCCGCCCGGCGAACGACGGATCCGGGGTGTCGTCGCCGAGGAGGTGGGCGAGGAGCCGGTCCGGGACCCGCAACGACCGGCTGAGGAAGGGGCGTTCCGGTTCGTCGACGTCGAGCAGGGCCAGGGACCGCAGGGGTGCCGAGGGGTGGAAGACGGCGCGGGCCTCGGGCCGGTGCACGGGGGCGCCGCACAGGTCGAGCGCGAGCCCGGTGGTGGCGTGGCGGCGGCCCACGTCGTCGTTGAGGTAGCCGTACAGGGGCTCGAAGGAGCGGTCGAGGTCCGGGGCGAGCGCCACGAGCAGCACCGAGACCTCCAGCGGGCGCAGACCGAGCCGCCGCGCGAGCGGACCGAGCCGGTCGCCGGGGGGCTCGTCGTCCCCCGCCCCGTCGTCCCCCGGCGGGGCGGGGACGGCGCGGAGGCGGTGCCGTACGGCCTCCTCGGACAGGTACAGGCCGCGGAGCGGGTCGTCGGCGGTCGGGTCGTCGGCGGCGCGGTGCTCGACCAGCAGGGCGACCCGTTCCCGGAGCCGCGTGACGCGCTCCAGGAGCGCCTCGGCCGGGTCGTGGTGGTGGCCGTTCAACGGTTCCGCTTCCCTTGCTCGACGTGGTGCGGACGGTGGCCGCGACCGGGTGAGTCGTCCTGGGCTCCGTCGACCGAGCGGACCCGTACGACCGCGCCCTCGGTGACCGGCGGTCCTGCGTCGTACTCGGGGAAGGACGGGAACGGGACGAGCACCACCAGGTCGAGCGACGGCTTGAGTTCACCGCCGAGCGCGGACCAGATCTCGGCCAGCGACCGCGACTCGGTCTGGGTGCCGGCCACCGACAGTGACACGGAGAGCCCCAGCGCGCCCAGCGCGCCGGGCAGTTCGGCGGGCGGCAGGATCTCGCGGGGCAGCAGTGTGGCCAGTACGGCGGACAACAGGCGGTGTTCGTCCTGCGGTTGCTTGGTCCAGGCGGTGACCAGGTACGACAGCCGGAACCAGCGCGGGGGCAGGCGGCGCTTCGCGACCTGGCCGCTGCCGTCGGTGACCGCGACCGTGCCGCGTTCGCGCCGTGAGACCTCCTCACGGATGTCGTAGAGGTAGGCGTTGAGGGCGGGCGCGTTGCGGCGGGCCGCCCAGTCCCGGGTCGGGGCGTCCAGTGACACCTCGATGCCCGAGCCGGCCAGGGCGCCGCTGCCGAGAAGCCCCTTGAGGACCTCGTCCACCTCGTGGATCACCGTCGTACTCCTGCTCTGCCGTGATGCGGCTCACCGGCTCACCGGCTCACCGGCTGCCGTACCACCGGGCCGCCGGACTCCACCGATCGTGCCCTTGGACGCGCGGTGCCGTGCCCGCCCCCTGGGACGGGAGCGGGCACGACGGGCTGCCCAAGAGGGCGAATTCGGTTGCCTGTTCGGTCAGATGTAACCTTCCCGAAGGGCGTACGCGACGGCGTGCGCGCGGTTGCGGAGGTGCAGCCGGGTGGTGATGCCGTGCAACACGTTCTTGACCGTACGTTCGGAGTACGAGAGCTTTCCGGCGATCTCTCCCGTGTCCAGGCCCTCGGAGACGAGGCGCAGTACGTCGGCCTCACGGGCCGTCAGGCCGGAGGAGGGACCACCGGGATGGCCCGCCGAGGTGCGGTGCAGCGTACCCACCTGGTTGATCAGCCGGCCCAGCAGGTCACCGGGGAGGTCCCCGTCGCCGCGGGAGGCCGCCACGACGGCACGCACCATCCGGTGCGCGGTGGCCTCGTGGCGCCAGACGATCGCGCCGACCCCGCACTCGACCACGTCGAGGAGTTCGTTCTCCCGGATCGCGCCGACCACGAGCACGGCGCGGCTGCCGTCACTGCGCACGAGCTTGCGCATCCGGGTCAACAGGCCCTCGTCCAGGTGGTCGTTGATGAGGAGGGCCACGGTGTCCGGACCGGGGCGGCCGTCCTCCACCAGCTCGATGACCGGGTGCCGGCGGAGTTCACTGGCCGCGCCGGCCCGGGAGATGGGGTCCGGGGCGTCGACCACCACGGGGATCCGGGTCCCCTGCCCGGCGGCCGGGGCCGTTTCCGAGGTTCCGAACGAGCTGCGCAACCGATTCCCCATACCCGAGTTGCGGGCACCGCTGTGGTGTCCGCGTCCGATGCTTCGGTCACACACTCCTGTGCCGGGTGGGACGCGGACAATCGTGGAGAACCACGAGACGCACCACGAGATCACGCGCGCCGTTCACCGGCCGGGCACGCGCCGGACACCCCGGCCGTGCCCTGCGTACTGCGCTTTCCGCCCGGGCCCGGGGACGGGGACGGGGCCCGGCTCTGCGGGAATGGAACACGACCCGGTGCACTTCGTCCATACCTGCGGCAGGGATTCACCCCTTGTTTCAACTTCTTGCCTCAACAGGCCGCCCGGACCGGCCCGTCGGGGCACCCGCAGGGCCTGTTCCACGTCCTCCAGGGAGAGGACGGCCGCTGTTCCGTCCGGTCACCCGTGAGATCCGTCCCCCGTCACCCGCCCTTACCCCGCACGACCACGATCCGCCCCGGCCCAGGAGGAACCGTTGCCCTCAGTGGAACCCCTCAGTGAACGGGACGACGCCCTGCGGCTGCTGGCCGCGGAGGCCGAACGCGCCCGTGAGGGATCGGGCCGCCTGTTCCTGCTGCGCGGCGCCACCGGCACCGGCCGCACCGCCCTCCTGAGGGCCGCCGCACAGCAGGCGGCGGACCGGGACATGTGGGTGCTGCGGGCCCGCTGCACCCCGGAGAACAGCGGTACGGACTGGGGCGTCGTCCACCAGCTCTTCGGCGCGGAGGCGGACTTCGTCGACTCCCCGGCGGACCCCGGTACTTCCCGGACCGCGCACCACCGGACACAGTCCGCGCTGCTGTGGCGGCTGCTGGAGACGTACGCGGCCGAGGCCCCGCTGTTCGTGGCGGTCGACGACGTGCACGCCGCCGACCCGCTCTCGCGCCGCTGGCTGGCGGAGGCGGCCCGGCTCGTCGACGGGCTGCCGGTGCTCCTGGTGGTCACCGAGCGCAGCCAGTACGACATCGACCCGCCCGGCGCCGGCATCGCCCACGGGCTCTCCCCCGCCCTCGCCCGCACCCACACCCTCGCCCCGCTGAGCGACGGCGCCGCCACGGACCTGGTCCGCGCCGCCTTCCCCGAGGCCGCGCCCGACCGGGTGGCCGACTGCGTACGGGCCGGGGCGGGCAACCCGCTGCTGCTGCGCGCCCTGCTGGAGGACCTGTCGTCCGGGGGCACCACCGACGGGTCCGCCCCGCCGGCGGCACTGCCGGACACCTGCGCCGCGCTGTATCCGGGCGCCTACCCGGACGCCGTGTCCTGGTGGCTGGCCGGCGCGGGCGGGGCGACGGCCGGGGTCGCCCGTTCCCTGGCCGTGCTGGAGAGCGGGGAAGCGGACGACGGTGCCGCACGGGCCGCACGGGCTCCGTCCGCGGACGGCACCGTGCCCGCGCGGAACCGGTACCCGGGGTGCCGCCCCGCCGAACGCCGCGACACCCAGGCCCGGATCATCGCCAGGATGGCCCAGGCGGACACGGACCGGGTCGCGGGCTGGCTCACCGCGATGACCCGCCTGGGTCTGCTGCGCCAGGACGCGGACGGCCCGCACCGGTACGCGCACCCGCTGCTGCGCGACGCGGTGCTGAGCGGCTGGACGAGCGGCCGGCGCAGGGCGGCCCACCGCACCGCCGCCGAGGAGCTGATGCGCGGGGGCGCCGAGGTCGCCGTGGTGGCCGGACACCTGTCGCACGCTTCCGCGGTGGCCGAGCCCTGGGCCGTCGACGTGCTGGTCGAGGCCGCGGCCGACGAGGTCCGCGCCGGCTGCCCACGGGGCGCCGTGGCGTTCCTGAGACGCGCCCTGGACGAGCCCATGGCGCCCGTCCGCCGGGCCACCGTCCTCATCCAGCTCGGCTCCCTGGAGTGCGCCGAGTACCCGTCCGGCGGCATCGCCCGGCTCGCGGAGGCCGTACGGCTGCCGGGCGGGTC
The DNA here is from genome assembly GCF_001905725.1 of Streptomyces sp. CB02400. Lineage (GTDB taxonomy): Bacteria > Actinomycetota > Actinomycetes > Streptomycetales > Streptomycetaceae > Streptomyces > Streptomyces atrovirens. Next base: position 112,791 of record NZ_LIWB01000005.1, on the reverse strand, counting down.
CCGGGACCTGGTGCGGGCGATGGTGGCCCTGGCCACGGCACTCGTCCGCAGTGGGGAGACCCGGGCGGCGCTGCGCATGCTCCGGGAGGAGGAGCACCGGCTGGCGGACCGGCCCGACCTGGTGCGCACGCTGCGCGCCGTCGCCGTACTGATGTCCGACGAGGAACTGGGCGCCCTGCGCAAGGAGTACCGGCGGCGGGCCGGGCCGGACGGGGGCACCCCGGACCTGCTCGGCGCGGCCCACCGGATACTGAACGTGCGGTACGAGGCGACGGCCGGCCTGATCTCCGCACGGGACGCGATGGCGCAGATCCGCACGCTCCTGAAGGGGCCGGCCGACCCGATCGCCGAGCCGTTCCTGTTCGGCACGGCCGCCGCCGTGGCCCACTGGGCGGACGAACTCGACGAGGCCGAGCGCCTGGTGCGGCGTGCCCTGGACACGCTGGACTCCTTCCTGCTGCACCCCATGCACCACGTCCTGCTCGACCTGCGCGTGGATCTCGCGGCGGCCCGCGCGGACTTCGACACCGTGCTCGCCGACCCGAGGGCTCGGTCGTCCGGGGCCGGGCCGTCCGGGCCCGGGCCCACCAGCGCGCACACGCAGGCCGTGATCGCGCTGGTGGAGACGGGCCGGCTGGAGGAGGCCGCCCGTCTCGTGGACGGGTTCGACCTGCGGACGGCACCGGACTCCTGGCGGACCCACCGCTTCCTGTACGCGCGGGGGGTGCTGCGCGCCGCATCCGGCGACCCGGCGGCGGCGCTGGACGACTTCCTGGAGTGCGGACGGCGCCAGGCGGCCCGTGAGGCGTTCAGGTCCGTGGTCGCCCCCTGGCGCGTCGCCGCCGCCGAGTGCGAGCTGGCGCTCGGCCGGCCGCGGGAGGCGCTGGCCCTCGCCGAGGAGGAACTGCGGCTCGCCGAGGTGTGGCACACCCCGCGCGTACGGGGCCGCGCGCTGCGCGTGCTGGGCGAGGCGACGGGCGGCCGGCGCGGCCTGGAACTCACCGGTCGCGCGGTCGGACTCCTGCGCGGGGAACCGGCCGGAACGGAGCTGGTCTCGGCCCTGATCTCCCACGGCCGGCTGCTCAGCACTCTGCGGGAGCGCTCCCACGCGCGGGAGTCGCTGCGCGAGGCGGTGGAACGCGCCGAACGCCTCGGCGCGGTCCGGCTGCGCACCGTCGCCGAGGACCTGCTCCGCGAGGGCGGCGCCCGCCGCGCCGGCGCCCCACGCACCGGCCCCGCCGCCCTCACCGGCAGCGAACGCCGCATCGCCGGCCTCGCGGCCGAGGGCCGTACGAACGCGGAGATAGCCGCCTTACTGCACCTGGCCCGCCGCACAGTGGAAACCCACCTGACAGCCACCTACCGCAAACTGGGCATCACCCGCCGCACGGAACTGCCCGGGGCCCTGCCCCCTGCCCCACCCGGCGCCTCGGCCCGCGCGGGCTGACCCGCGGGGACGGGCGGCCCCGTCGTACGGCGGCGGGGGCCGCCGCACCGGACTCCCCGCGGCTCTGCTCCCGGTCCCGCCCGGTGCCCTGGCCCGCGCGGGCTGACCCGCGGGGGCGGGCGGTCCCGTCGTACGGCGGCGGGAGACCGTCGACCGGGCTCCCCACGGCCCCCTGCCCACGGCCTGGACGGGCTGAGGCGGGGGCGGGCGGTCCCGTCGTACGGCGGCGGGTCCCGCCGCACCGAACTCCCCGCGGCTCTGCTCCCGGTCCCGTCCGGTGCCCCGACCCGCGCGGGCTTGTCGTGCGGTGGCGGGGGAGTGCCGGAGGAGCCGGCAGGGCGCGTGGGTACGGCGAAGGGGCCGCCCTTCCGGGCGGCCCCTTCGGCGGAGTGTCGCGTTACTTCACCGGCTCCGGTTCCGGAGCGCTCTCGCTCTCCTCGTCGCCCGCCGGGTCGGCCGGGGTCTTGACGGACTCCAGCAGGAGCTGGGCGACGTCGACGACCTGGATGGACTCCTTGGCCTTGCCCTCGTTCTTCTTGCCGTTGACCGAGTCGGTCAGCATGACCAGGCAGAACGGGCAGGCCGTGGAGACGATGTCCGGGTTCAGGGAGAGGGCCTCGTCGACGCGCTCGTTGTTGATGCGCTTGCCGATCCGCTCCTCCATCCACATCCGGGCGCCGCCCGCGCCGCAGCAGAAGCCGCGCTCCTTGTGGCGGTGCATCTCCTCGTTGCGCAGGCCCGGGACCTTGCCGATGATCTCGCGCGGGGGCGTGTAGATCTTGTTGTGGCGGCCCAGGTAGCACGGGTCGTGGTAGGTGATGATGCCCTCGACCGGGGTGACCGGGATCAGCTTGCCCTCGTCCACCAGGTGCTGGAGGAGCTGGGTGTGGTGGATGACCTCGTAGTCGCCGCCGAGCTGCGGGTACTCGTTGCCGAGGGTGTTGAGGCAGTGCGGGCAGGTGGCGACGATCTTCTTCGCCGACTTGGGCTTCGCCGACTCGGGCACGATCTTGCCGTCGTCGTCCATCTCCTCGCCGAAGGCGGCGTTGAGGGACATGACGTTCTCCATGCCGAGCTCCTGGAACAGGGGCTCGTTGCCGAGGCGGCGGGCGGAGTCACCGGTGCACTTCTCGTCGCCGCCCATGATCGCGAACTTGACGCCCGCGATGTGGAGGAGTTCCGCGAAGGCCTTGGTGGTCTTCTTCGCGCGGTCCTCCAGGGCGCCGGCGCAGCCGACCCAGTACAGGTACTCGACCTCGGACAGGTCCTCGATGTCCTTGCCGACGACCGGGACCTCGAAGTCGACCTCCTTGGTCCACTCCAGGCGCTGCTTCTTCGCCAGGCCCCAGGGGTTGCCCTTCTTCTCCAGGTTCTTGAGCATCGTGCCCGCCTCGGACGGGAACGCCGACTCGATCATCACCTGGTAGCGGCGCATGTCGACGATGTGGTCGACGTGCTCGATGTCGACGGGGCACTGCTCGACGCAGGCGCCGCAGGTGGTGCAGGACCACAGGACGTCCGGGTCGATGACGCCGTTCTCCTCGGCGGTGCCGATCAGCGGGCGCTCGGCCTCGGCGAGGGCCGCGGCGGGGACGCCGGCCAGCTGCTCCTCGGACGCCTTCTCCTCGCCCTCCATCGTCTTGCCGCCGCCGGCCAGCAGGTACGGGGCCTTGGCGTGCGCGTGGTCGCGCAGGGACATGATCAGGAGCTTGGGGGAGAGCGGCTTGCCCGTGTTCCAGGCGGGGCACTGCGACTGGCAGCGGCCGCACTCGGTGCAGGTGGAGAAGTCCAGCAGGCCCTTCCAGGAGAACTGCTCGACCTGGGAGACGCCGAAGACGTCGTCGTCACCGGGGTCGGTGAAGTCGATCGGCTTGCCGCCGGACGTCATCGGCTGGAGCGCGCCGAGGGCGGTCCCGCCGGTGGCCTCCCGCTTGAACCAGATGTTCGGGAAGGCGAGGAAGCGGTGCCAGGCCACGCCCATGTTGGTGTTGAGCGAGACCACGATCATCCAGATGAAGGACGTCGAGATCTTGATCATCGCGAACAGGTAGACCAGGTTCTGCAGCGCGGCGACGCTCAGCCCCTTGAAGGCCAGGACCAGCGGGTACGACGCGAAGTACGCGGCCTCGTACTGGTCCACGTGGTGCAGTGCGCCCTCCAGGCCGCGCAGCACGTAGATGGCCAGGCCGATGGTGAGGATGACGTACTCGACGAAGTACGCCTGGCCCGCCTTGGAGCCCGCGAAGCGGGACTTGCGCCCGGGGCGCGAGGGCAGGCTCAGCAGGCGGATCACGATGAGCACGGCGATGCCCAGGATCGTCATCACGCCGATGAACTCGATGTACAGCTCGAACGGCAGGAAGCCGCCGATGACCGGCAGCACCCAGTCGGCCTCGAAGAGCTGGCCGAATGCCTGGGCGAGGGTCGGCGGCAGGGTCAGGAAGCCGACGGCGACGAACCAGTGGGCGATGCCGACGACACCCCACCGGTTCATGCGGGTGTGGCCGAGGAACTCCCGCACCAGGGTCACACTGCGCTGGTAGGGATTGTCGGTCCGGGCGCCGGCCGGGACCGGCTGGCCCAGCTTGAAGTACCGGACGAACTGGCCGATCGCGCGTGCGAGCAGCGCGACGCCGACCACGGTCAGGACCAGCGACACGATGATCGCGGCGAGTTGCATGGGGGCTCCTCGGGCCTGCGAGGGGTTCGGAGAGGGGTTTCGAGAGGGTTTTTCGGGTCTTCTGCGGGGGCTCCACTACGGCTTCCCCGAAATTACTAAGCGGTAACTTATGCAGTCCGTTCGAGATTACCCCCATCTCCGGTCGCACTGTAGCCGGGCACGGGGTGATCTGAATCGCTCAGGGTTGCCTATGGCGGCACCTCCGGGGGTGTCCCGAATGGCGTCCGGGATCCGATCGTGTTATTCACGCTAAATCGGTCCATACGCCCCTAACTTATATCCGTGCTCTACGGGATCGCCGCCGCCGCCACCGCCCTGCTCCTCTCCGCCCTCCTCGCGGAACTGCTGCGGGTCCCCGCCCTGCGCCTGGGGATCGTGGACCGCAGACGCCGTCTGGCGCTGCCGCTGTCCGGGGGAACGGCCGTCGTGCTCACGACCGCGCTGGTGGCGGGGCTCGGCGACCGGGCGGGACATGCCCCGCTCGGCACCGGGATCGGGCGGCTGCTGGCCGCCGGGGCCTGGATCGGCGTACTCGGGCTGGCCGCCGACGTGTGGCGGCTGCGGTGGTGGGTCCCGCTCGCCGGTACGGCCGTGGCGGCGGCGCTCGTCGTGCCGTACGCGGAGACCGGGGTGGTGCGGGGGGTGCTCGCCGTGGGGTGGGTCGTGGTGGTCACCGCCGCGTTCCGGGGGCTCGACCACGCCGACGGGCTGGCCGGCACCGTGGGGGCGGTGACCGCGTTCGGGGTGGCGGCCTGCGCGGCGGCCGAGCTGATGGACGGGATCGCGGTTCTGCTGAGCGTGCTGGCCGCCGCGCTCGCCGGTTTCCTGCTGCACAACTGGCATCCCGCGCGGGCCGGTCTCGGGGCGGGCGGCTCGCTGTTCACGGGGTTCGTGGTGGCCTCGGCGGCGGTGTTCGTGCGGGCCGGGCAGGGAATCGGGGCCGGTGCCGGGGTGTTGTTCGCCCTGACGGCCGTGGTGTGCGCCGACGCCGTACTGGTGCTCCTCGCGCGGCGGCTGTCCCGGTGGCCGCTGACCCGCGGCCGGCCGGACCACCTCGGGCACCGGCTGCGGCGGCTCGGACTCGCTCCCCGCGCGGTGGTCGTGCTGCTCGGCATCGGCGCGCTGGGAGGGGTACTGGTGGGGGTGGGCGCGCACACCGGACGGGTGTCCGGGGGTGCGGTGGTGTGGGTGGCGGCGGTCGCCGCAGTGGTCGTACTCGCGCTCGTACGCCTTCCCGTCACCCCTGTTTTTCGTCCCCGTCAACGGTCTGCCGAGGTATCGCCGCAGGTCAGGGAGCGGTTGCGTGTAAGGAACGGATAAGAGTTGAGCCTGCTCGACTCAGCTCTGTTGACCCCGCGCCGGGTGTCATGCATGCTTGAGTCCGTTCCACTCAAGTCAGTTGGAGGAATCGAAATGGCACGTGCGGTCGGCATCGACCTGGGCACGACTAACTCCGTCGTCAGCGTTCTGGAGGGCGGCGAGCCCACCGTCATCACCAACGCCGAGGGCGCCAGGACCACGCCGTCCGTCGTCGCCTTCGCCAAGAACGGCGAGGTGCTGGTCGGCGAGGTGGCCAAGCGCCAGGCGGTCACGAACGTCGACAGGACCATCCGGTCGGTCAAGCGCCACATGGGCACCGACTGGAAGATCGAGCTCGACGGGAAGCCCTTCAACCCGCAGCAGATCAGCGCCTTCGTGCTGCAGAAGCTGAAGCGCGACGCCGAGTCGTACCTGGGCGAGAAGGTCACGGACGCGGTCATCACCGTCCCGGCGTACTTCAACGACGCCGAGCGCCAGGCGACCAAGGAGGCCGGCGAGATCGCCGGTCTGAACGTGCTGCGCATCGTCAACGAGCCGACGGCCGCCGCCCTGGCGTACGGCCTCGACAAGGACGACCAGACCATCCTCGTCTTCGACCTCGGTGGCGGTACCTTCGACGTCTCCCTGCTGGAGATCGGCGACGGTGTCGTCGAGGTGAAGGCCACCAACGGTGACAACAACCTCGGTGGTGACGACTGGGACCAGCGCGTCGTCGACTACCTGGTCAAGCAGTTCCAGTCGGGCCACGGCGTGGACCTCGGCAAGGACAAGATGGCGCTGCAGCGTCTGCGCGAGGCCGCCGAGAAGGCGAAGATCGAGCTGTCCTCGTCCACCGAGACCTCGATCAACCTCCCCTACATCACCGCGTCCGCCGAGGGCCCGCTGCACCTGGACGAGAAGCTCACCCGCGCCCAGTTCCAGCAGCTCACGGCCGACCTCCTGGAGCGCTGCAAGACGCCGTTCCACAACGTCATCAAGGACGCCGGCATCCAGCTGTCCGAGATCGACCACGTCGTTCTCGTCGGTGGCTCCACCCGTATGCCCGCCGTCGCCGAGCTCGTCAAGGAGATGACCGGCGGCAAGGAGGCCAACAAGGGCGTCAACCCGGACGAGGTCGTCTCGATCGGTGCCGCTCTCCAGGCCGGTGTCCTCAAGGGCGAGGTCAAGGACGTCCTGCTGCTCGACGTCACCCCGCTGTCCCTCGGCATCGAGACCAAGGGCGGCATCATGACCAAGCTGATCGAGCGCAACACCACGATCCCGACGAAGCGCTCCGAGATCTTCACCACGGCCGAGGACAACCAGCCGTCGGTGCAGATCCAGGTCTACCAGGGCGAGCGCGAGATCGCCGCGTACAACAAGAAGCTCGGCATGTTCGAGCTGACCGGTCTGCCCCCGGCGCCGCGCGGCGTCCCGCAGATCGAGGTCTCCTTCGACATCGACGCCAACGGCATCATGCACGTCACGGCGAAGGACCTCGGCACCGGCAAGGAGCAGAAGATGACCGTCACCGGCGGCTCCTCGCTGCCGAAGGACGAGGTCGACCGGATGCGCCAGGAGGCCGAGAAGTACGCGGAGGAGGACCACGCCCGCCGCGAGGCCGCCGAGTCCCGCAACCAGGGCGAGCAGCTCGTCTACCAGACCGAGAAGTTCCTCAGCGACAACGAGGACAAGGTCCCCGGCGACGTCAAGACCGAGGTCGAGACGGCCGTCGCCGAGCTGAAGGAGAAGCTCAAGGGCGACGACTCCGCCGAGATCCGCACGGCCACGGAGAAGGTCGCGGCCGTCTCCCAGAAGCTGGGCCAGGCCATGTACGCCGACGCCCAGGCCGGGCAGGCCGCCGGTGGCGCGTCCGCCGGTGCCGGTGAGGCGAAGGCCGACGACGACGTCGTCGACGCCGAGATCGTCGACGAGGACCGCAAGGACGGTGCGGCGTGACCGAGGAGACCCCGGGCTTCGACGAGCAGTCGCAGCAGCCCGACGTCCCCTCCGACGAAGCCGAGCCGAAGGCCGCCTCCACACCCTCCGCGGAGGAAGGGGCGGCCCCGGCCGGGGACACGGGCCAGGAAGCGGCACTGGTGGCCCAGCTGGACCAGGCGCGCACGGCGCTCAACGAGCGCACGGCCGACCTCCAGCGCCTCCAGGCCGAGTTCCAGAACTACCGCCGCCGGGTCGAGCGCGACCGGATCGCCGTGAAGGAGATCGCCGTGGCGAACCTCCTGAGCGAGCTGCTCCCCGTGCTCGACGACGTCGGCCGCGCGCGGGAACACGGCGAGCTGGTCGGCGGCTTCAAGTCCGTCGCGGAGTCGCTGGAGACGGTCATCGCCAAGATGGGCCTCCAGCAGTTCGGCAAGGAGGGCGAGCCCTTCGACCCGACGATCCACGAGGCGCTGATGCACAGCTACGCGCCGGACGTCACCGAGACGACGTGCGTGGCGATTCTGCAGCCGGGGTACCGGATCGGCGAGCGCACCATCCGCCCCGCGCGGGTGGCTGTCGCCGAGCCGCAGCCCGGCGCGCAGACGGTCAAGCCGGCCGAGGAGAGCACCGAGGCGCAGGACGGACCGTCGGAGAACAAGGAGAGCGGTGGCCCGGAGGAGGGCTGACGTAATAGCTGACGCAGGGAAGGAGGGACGTCGGGGATGAGCACCAAGGACTTCATCGAGAAGGACTACTACAAGGTCCTCGGCGTCCCCAAGGACGCCACCGAGGCCGAGATCAAGAAGGCGTACCGGAAGCTCGCCCGCGAGTTCCACCCGGACGCCAACAAGGGCAACGCCAAGGCGGAGGAGCGGTTCAAGGAGATCTCCGAGGCGAACGACGTCCTCGGCGACCCCAAGAAGCGCAAGGAGTACGACGACGCCCGCGCGCTCTTCGGCAGCGGAGGCTTCCGGCCGGGGCCGGGCGCGGGCGGCGGCGGCTCCTTCAACTTCGACCTGGGTGACCTCTTCGGCGGTCAGGGCGCCGGCGGCCAGCAGGCCGGCGGCGGCTTCGGCGGCGGCCTCGGTGACGTCTTCGGGGGCCTGTTCAACCGCGGCGGCGCGGGCACCACGCGTACCCAGCCGCGGCGCGGCCAGGACATCGAGTCCGAGGTGACGCTCAGCTTCACCGAGGCGATCGAGGGCGCGACCGTCCCGCTGCGGATGTCCTCGCAGGCACCCTGCAAGGCCTGTTCGGGCACCGGCGACAAGAACGGCACACCGCGCGTGTGCCCGACCTGCGTCGGCACCGGCCAGGTGGCGCGGGGTTCCGGCGGCGGCTTCTCGCTCACCGACCCCTGCCCCGACTGCAAGGGCCGCGGTCTGATCGCGGAGGAGCCCTGCGAGATCTGCAAGGGCAGCGGCCGGGCCAAGTCCTCGCGGACCATGCAGGTGCGCATCCCCGCGGGCGTCAGCGACGGCCAGCGGATCCGGCTGCGCGGCAAGGGCGCTCCGGGCGAGCGCGGCGGCCCCGCCGGGGATCTGTACGTCGTCGTGCACGTCGGCGCCCACCCGGTGTTCGGCCGCAAGGACGACAACCTCACCGTCACGGTCCCCGTGACGTTCGCCGAGGCCGCCCTCGGCGGCGAGGTCCGGGTGCCGACGCTGGGCGGTCCGCCGGTCACGCTGAAGCTGCCGCCGGGCACACCCAACGGGCGCACCATGCGGGCCCGGGGCAAGGGCGCGGTCCGCAAGGACGGCACCCGCGGCGATCTGCTGGTCACCGTGGAGGTGAGTGTTCCCAAGGACGTGTCGGGGAAGGCTCGTGACGCACTCGAGGCGTATCGCGAGGCGACCGCGGACGACGATCCGCGGGCGGAGCTGTTCCAGGCCGCGAAGGGAGCTTGATTTCAGATGGACGGCCGTCGACGCAATCCGTATGAACTGACCCAGGACACCCCGGTCTACGTCATTTCGGTGGCGGCCCAGCTCTCCGGCCTGCACCCGCAGACACTGCGGCAGTACGACCGGCTGGGTCTCGTGTCGCCGGACCGCACGGCCGGCCGGGGCCGTCGTTACTCGGCCCGTGACATCGAACTGCTCCGTCAGGTGCAGCAGCTGTCGCAGGACGAGGGCATCAACCTGGCCGGAATCAAGCGCATCATCGAACTGGAGAACCAGGTCGCCGCCCTCCAGGCCCGTGCGGCCGAACTGGAGAACGCCCTGGACGGGGCGGCCGCGGCGATGCGGCAGCGCGAGGCCGCGGTGCACGCCTCGTACCGCCGTGACCTGGTGCCCTACCAGGAGGTGCAGCAGACCAGCGCGCTGGTGGTGTGGCGGCCCAAGCGGCAGCAGCCGGACTGAGGCGCCGGCCCGGAAACCGCGAGAGGCCCGGAGGTCCACCGAACCTCCGGGCCTCTCGGCTTATGCACAGTTGCGTGTGTGACTATCGTATGGCTGCGTGTCCAGATGATTCTCGCCGGACGTCCGCAGGTCTCTCACGAGTTCGGCGCACCGTGCTGTGTCCATCTCGTTAAGTGGCCGACCTTGACTCCGGTGGGGGCTGAAGCGTTGGCTTTTCAGTCACATGGGCCGCAAAGCTGTGCCCACGTCCAAAACGCACCTGAAGTGAGCCCTCGCATGCGTCGTATCGCCATATCCGTGGCCGCCACCGCCATGTCCGTCACGCTCGTCGGATGCGGCGCGCTCAACGCGACGGGGAGCAGCGACGACGCGAGCCCGACCAAGGGCGACGACATCACCGTCGGGCTGCTGCTCCCGGAGAAGGGCAACACCCGGTACGAGCAGTTCGACTACCCCATCTTCAAGACGAAGGTGGAGTCGCTCACCAACAAGAAGGGCAAGGTCGAGTACGCCAACGCCGAGGCGGACGCCGGCAAGCAGGCCGACCAGATGCAGCAGATGATCGACGACAAGGTCGACGTCATCGTGCTGGACGCGGTCGACGCGCACGCCATCGCGGACGGCGTGCAGAAGGCCAAGGACGCGGGCATCCCCGTCATCGCCTACGACCGTCTCGCCGAGGGACCGATCGACGCGTACATCTCCTTCGACAACGAGCTGGTCGGCGAGGTGCAGGGCCGTTCCCTGCTGGAGTCGCTCGGCGGCGAGGCCAGCATCACCGACAAGATCGTGATGATGAACGGTTCGTCGACCGACCCCAACGCCAAGCAGTTCAAGGCGGGCGCGCTCTCCGAGCTCAAGGGCAAGGTGACGATCGCCAAGTCCTACGACACCAAGGACTGGAAGGCGGAGAACGCCCAGGCCAACATGGCCGAGGCGATCGACGCGATCGGCGCGGGCGACATCGAGGCGGTCTACTCCGCCAACGACGGCATGGCGGGCGGCATCGTCAAGGCGCTCAAGGCCGCCGGCGTGACCGAGATGCCCCCGATCACCGGCCAGGACGCCGAACTCGCGGCGGTGCAGCGCATCCTCGCCGGCGAGCAGTACATGAGCGTGTACAAGTCCTACCCGGACGAGGCCGAGAACGCCGCCGAGATGGCCGTGGCGAAGGTCCAGGGCAAGGACATCCAGTTCGACTCGCTCACCCGCGAGCGGGTGGACAGCCCCACCACCAAGGACATCCCGGCGCAGCTCGTGCCCGTGGTCGCGCTGACCAAGGACAACATCGAGGACACCGTGGTCGCCGACGGGATCTACGACGTCTCCGACATCTGCACCGCGGAGTTCGCGGCGGCCTGCGAAGCGGTCAAGCTGAAGTAGCCGCCACCCCGTCGATATCCGGCCACCCGCCGGTCCCCCGACCGGCGTCGGGTCCTGCCCGTGTTGCACAGCCGGTTCCGGCCGCGCATAGTTGCGCTGCGGAAAGTGGCTGAACCGGGGGTGGGATGGGCGATGGCCGGGCACGGGACGGACGGGCATCCACACGGTGCTGACCGACTGTGCGAGGCCGGGGATCGCGTGTATTCCCGGGCCGTACGGCGCGGACGGCTGCCGCGCCGGGACGCGGAGCCGGTGCCCTGCCTGCTGGAGCTGGCCCTGCTGCACCCCGACCCCGACGACATGGACTGGCTCGTCCCCACCTCCCCGCAGGAGGTCATGACCCGGCTGCTGCGCGGGATGTACGACGAGGTGAACGCGAGCCGGCGCCGGGTCGGCTCGGCCGTCGAGGCCTTCGAACGGTACGCCGGTCTGGGCCACCGGACGCCCGCCTCACCGTCGGCGGCGGAGGGCCCGGCGATCCGGGTGCTGGACGGGCTCGCCCGCATCCAGGCCGCGATGGACGAGGCGACCCAGGCGTGCACCACCGAGGTGCTCACCGTCCAGCCGGGCGGCATCCGGCGCGAGGCGGAGCTGTCCGAGGGCCTGCACCGGGCGACGGCGCTGCGCGGCCGGGGCGTGCGCATGCGGGACCTGTACACGCATGTCGCCCGGCACGGGCACGGACTCCTCAGCTACCTGGAGCTGATGGGTGACGCGGTGGAGGCGCGCACCCTGGACGAGGTGATCGAGCGGCTGATCCTCTTCGACCGCACGGTCGCCTTCATCCCCGCCAACGCCGAACGCACCATGGCGCTGGAGCTGCGCCACCCGGCGCTGGTGGAGTACCTGGGCACGGTCTTCGACCGGCTGTGGCGGCTCGCCATCCCGCTGACCGCCCCGCTGCCCGACACCGGCATCGAGGGCATCTCGCACCGGGAGCAGTCCATCGCGGCCCTGCTCGCGGAGGGCCACCAGGACGCGGTGATCGCGGAACGCCTCGGCATCAGCGTGCGGACCTGCCGGGCGCACATCGCCCGCCTGTCGGAGACGCTGGGCGCGGCCAGCCGTACGCAGCTCGGCGTCCGTATCGCCCAGGCCGGCCTGGACGGCTTCCGGAGCCCCGCCGTCACCGCGCCCGGTCGAGGATCCCGGACCGCCCGATGAGATAGCCGAGCTGCGCCCGGCTCCGGCTGCCCAGCAGCGCGGCGAGTTTGGCGATGTGGACGCGGGCGGTGCGGATGTTCATCCCGAGCCGGTCGGCCACGACGGCGTCGGTGTGCCCCTCGACGAGCAGTTCGGCGATGGCACGCTGGCGGGGCGTGATGCCGTCGACGGAGGGCTGCGGGACGGTCTCCGGGTACATGGGGGTGGCCAGCCGCCAGAGCCGGTCGAAGGTGGTGGCGAGGTATCCGACGATCGCCGGGTGCCGCATCTCCAGCGCCGTGGCGCGGTCGGCGCGGGCGGGGACGAACGCGACGGCGCGGTCGACGACGATGAGCCGGTCGGTGACCTCGTCCAGGCCGCGGGCCTCGACGTCGCCGTGCAGCCGCTCGTAGCGGGCGGCGATCCCGGGGGCGTGCCGCAGCGTGTGCTGGTACAGGACGCGGATCCGGCCACCGCGGCTGAGCAGTGCCTGGTCGCGCCGGATCGCCGGCTCGTCGGAGACCGGGGCGGCGCGGACGTACGTGCTGCGGGGCTGGATGGCGAGGAGCTCGGAGGCGTCGGTCATCGCCTCGTCGATGGCCTGGCCGATGTGTTCGCGCGTGGTGTGGAGCGTGAGCGCGGGTGCCGTCCGGGCGTCGTCGGGTCCGTCCGCCAGCAGCGGCGCGAACACCCCGGCCAGCCGCTCCTCCCGGCGCCGCTCGTCGGCGATCCGGTCCGCGGAGGCGCGCAGCAGGCGGTGCAGGCCGACGTGCGGCGCCACGGGTTCCCACGCGTCCTGGTCGTCCACCGAGGGGTGCAGCAGGCCCAGGTCGGCCGGGCAGGGCACCGCCCGCGCCTCCAGGGCGGTCACCCGTCCCTCGCGCAGGGCGCGTTCGTACAGGGCGGCGCCCGTGGCGCAGAGCTCCTCCGCCCCGTGCTCCGCGTGCGCCGGCGAGGTCACTGCGGTGTTCCCTCCTGGTGGAGGATCCCGGACTCCGCGATGAGGTAGCCGAGCTGGGCCCGGCTGCCGCTGCCGAGGGTGGCGGCGAGTTTGGCGATGTGGGCGCGGCACGTCCGTACGTTCATGCCGAGGCGGCGGGCGATGGCCTCGTCCACGTGGCCCTCCACCAGGAGCTTGGCGATGGAGTGCTGTATCTCCGGTATGCCGTCGGGCGCGGTCTCGTAGGGGGTGCCGGCGGTCAGCGGGACCGCGCGGCTCCACATGAACTCGAAGACCTTGCTCAGGTAGCGGACGAGGCCGGTGTGCCGCAGCTCCAGGGCGACCTGGCGGTCGTCGCGCACGGGGATGAAGGCGACCGTCTCGTCGCAGATGATGAGGCGCTCCACCAGCTCGTCGATGGTGCGGTACTCCGCCCTGCCGTTGGCGAACTGCTCGACGTAGGAGAGGCGTTCGGGGTTGAAGCGGGCGGTGTGCTGGTAGAGGGTGCGGATGCGCACGCCGCGTTCGACGAGCAGCCGGTCGCGCTCGAACCCCTGGAGCAGGCTGCGTTCGGGCCGGTGCCCGCTCGGCTGGACGGTGAGCATCTCCGTCCGGCACTGGGCGGTGGCCAGGTCCAGCGCGCTGTTGATGCGGTCGTTGCCCTCGAGCACGGTGATCGAGTGGGTGGGCGCGATCTCCTGGGCGCTCAGGGACATGAAAGGCTCGAAAGTGTCGGCGAGTTCTATCGACAGGCGCCGGCGTTCGGTGATCTCCCGCTCTATGGGGCTCAACCGCTGGGAGAGCGCGATGGAGGGGAGCACCGGACGCAACCACTGCGCGTCGTCGGGATCGGGATGAAGGAGGGCGAAGTCCATCAAGCAGGGCGCGGGCTCCACGTCGGCGCGGGCGATACGTCCCGCGCGGAGGGCATTCGCGTACAGTCGCACCCCCTCCTCGCACAGCTCGGTCACCGCGTGAGGATGTGCCGCCTTGGTCTGTTTCGTTCCCAAATCTCCACCCCACAGGGTCCTGAACATGCAGGAACATGATGCACCGATCGTGTGGCCATGATGTGCCCGAATGAGCCATCGTCGTACTGGACGGGGGACAGAGGGGACCTTCAAGTGAGGACGAAGCCGACTATGAGTAAGAAAATGCTTCGCTCGGTGCTTGTCGCCGCCTTCTCCGTCGGTGTGGCCTTCGGAATAGCGGGCGGCCTCTCCGAGGCGAAGGTGGACGTCAGAGCGGACAGCGTGTGGCCGCCGATCGTCGCGCCGATCGTCGCCGAGGACGCGGTCATGGCCGACAGTGTGTGGGCCGGCCCCGCGCGTACGGATGACAGCGTGTGGGCTTGACATGACTACTCCACCCGACGACCGCTCCTTCCGCCGGGAGATGGCGACCGCCTACCGGTCCGGATGGCACTTCATCGATCTGGTCACCGCCATCCCCCACAGCGGTGACTCGTTGATGGTGACCGTCTTCGGTGAGCCGGTCGTCGTCACCCGCGACGAGGACGGGGACGTACGGGCGTACCGGTGCCTGCGGCGGCCCAGGGGGGCACCGAAGCCCGTACGGTGTGCCATCCGGTACGGAATGATCTTTGTGAACCTGGACCAGCGGGACCACCGGCAGGTGGAGTCGGACTCCCCTGTCCCCCGGACCATCTCGGCCACCCCCCGCAGTGCCTGACGCGATTCCCCCGTCGTAAAAGATCGCGCAGGTGCTTCCCCCCGCAGCGGCGTCACCGTGACCTGAACACGGTGACGCCGCTGCAGTTTTCCGGGACATTTCCGGGTATCGACCCGATCGCGCGATGGCCGGAAGTCATCGCTCGGTGTACGAACCGCAGGGCAGGCCTCACCCGCGCCCCATCGCGCGCGTGAGCGCGATCTCGATGACCACCCGCGACGGATTCGGCCGCGGCGTCCGCCCGTAGCGCTCCGCGTACCGCCGCTCCGCCTCGGCGACCCGCTCCCGCTCCGTACGGACCACCGCCCGCCCCTCCAGCGTCGCCCACCGCCGGCCGTCCACCTGGCACGCCGCGACGAGGGCGCCACCGTCCCCCGCCGCCAGCACGTGCCGCACCTTCGCGCTCGACTTGTTCGCGACCACCCGGGCAAGGCGCGCCACGGGGTCGTACGTCACCGCGACGGGCACCACGTGCGGGGTGCCGTCCGGACGGAGGGTGGTCAGTGTGCACAGGTGCTTCTCGCGCCAGAAGCTGAGATACGACGCGTCCGGATCGCCCGGATCTACCGAGTACGAGGTGGCCATGGACCGGAACTTAGTCCCCGCCGCACTCCCGTCCGCCACCTTGAGTGGAATAGACTCAAGTTTGTGTACGCTGACCGAGTCAGCCGCGAAGGCCGCTGAAGGGTCACCGCAAGGAGGAGAACGGACACGTGGACGCCGAGCTGACCAACCGGAGCCGGGAAGCGATCCAGGCCGCAGGGAACCGGGCCGTGACCGAGGGACACCCCGACCTCACCCCCGCCCACCTGCTGCTCTCCCTGCTCGCCGGGCAGGAGAACGAGAACATCACGGACCTGCTCGCCGCGGTCGACGCCGACCAGGCCGCCGTACGCTCCGGGGCCGAGCGCGTCCTCGCCGGCCTGCCGAGCGTCACCGGGTCCACCGTCGCACCACCCCAGCCCAACCGTGAACTGCTCGCCGTCATCGCGGACGCCCAGTCCCGCGCCCGCGACCTCGGCGACGAGTACCTCTCCACCGAACACCTCCTCATCGGCACCGCCGCCAAGGGCGGAGCCGCCGGCGAGGTCCTCACCCGGCAGGGCGCCACCGCGAAGAAGCTCCAGGACGCCTTCCAGAAGGCGCGCGGAGCACGCAGGGTGACCACCGCCGACCCCGAGGGCCAGTACAAGGCCCTGGAGAAGTTCGGCACCGACCTCACCGCCTCCGCCCGCGAGGGCAGGCTCGACCCCGTCATCGGACGCGACCAGGAGATCCGGCGCGTGGTGCAGGTCCTGTCCCGCCGCACCAAGAACAACCCGGTGCTGATCGGCGAGCCCGGCGTCGGCAAGACCGCCGTCGTCGAAGGCCTCGCCCAGCGCATCGTCAAGGGCGACGTCCCCGAGTCGCTGAAGAACAAGCGGCTCGTCGCCCTCGACCTCGGCGCCATGGTCGCCGGCGCCAAGTACCGGGGTGAGTTCGAGGAGCGGCTGAAGACCGTCCTCGCCGAGATCAAGGACTCCGACGGCCAGATCATCACCTTCATCGACGAACTCCACACCGTCGTCGGCGCCGGCGCCGGCGGCGACTCCGCGATGGACGCCGGCAACATGCTCAAGCCCATGCTCGCCCGCGGCGAACTCCGCATGGTCGGCGCCACCACCCTCGACGAGTACCGCGAACGCATCGAGAAGGACCCGGCACTGGAGCGCCGCTTCCAGCAGGTCCTCGTCGCCGAACCGACCGTCGAGGACTCCATCGCCATCCTCCGCGGACTCAAGGGCCGCTACGAGGCCCACCACAAGGTCCAGATCGCCGACAGCGCCCTCGTCGCCGCCGCCACCCTCTCCGACCGCTACATCACCTCCCGCTTCCTCCCCGACAAGGCCATCGACCTCGTCGACGAGGCCGCCAGCCGCCTCCGCATGGAGATCGACTCCTCGCCGGTCGAGATCGACGAACTCCAGCGCGCCGTGGACCGGTTGAGGATGGAGGAAATGGCGATCGGCAAGGAGACCGACGCCGCCTCCCGCGAACGCCTGGAGCGCCTGCGCCGCGACCTCGCCGACAAGGAGGAGGAACTGCGCGGCCTCAACGCCCGCTGGGAGAAGGAGAAGCAGTCCCTCAACCGGGTCGGCGAGCTGAAGGAGAAGCTCGACGAACTCCGCGGCCAGGCCGAACGCGCCCAGCGCGACGGCGACTTCGACACCGCCTCCAAACTCCTCTACGGCGAGATCCCGGGGGTGGAACGCGACCTGGAGGCCGCCTCCGAGGCCGAGGAGGAGGCCGCCAGGGACACCATGGTCAAGGAGGAGGTCGGCGCCGACGACATCGCCGACGTCGTCGCCTCCTGGACCGGCATCCCGGCCGGCCGCCTGATGGAGGGCGAGACCCAGAAGCTGCTCCGCATGGAGGACGAACTCGGCAAGCGCCTCATCGGCCAGACCGAGGCCGTACGCGCGGTGAGCGACGCCGTACGACGGTCCCGCGCCGGCATCGCCGACCCCGACCGCCCCACCGGCTCCTTCCTCTTCCTCGGCCCGACGGGCGTCGGCAAGACCGAGCTGGCGAAGGCCCTCGCCGACTTCCTCTTCGACGACGAGCGGGCGATGGTCCGCATCGACATGTCGGAATACAGCGAGAAGCACTCCGTCGCCCGCCTCGTCGGCGCGCCCCCCGGCTACGTCGGCTACGAGGAGGGCGGCCAGCTCACCGAGGCCGTCCGCCGCCGCCCCTACAGCGTCGTCCTCCTCGACGAGGTCGAGAAGGCCCACCCCGAGGTCTTCGACATCCTGCTCCAGGTCCTCGACGACGGCCGCCTCACCGACGGCCAGGGCCGCACGGTGGACTTCCGCAACACCATCCTCGTCCTGACCTCCAACCTGGGCAGCCAGTACCTGGTCGACCCGGTGACCACCGAGGCGGAGAAGAAGGAGCAGGTCCTGGAGGTGGTCCGGGCCTCCTTCAAGCCCGAGTTCCTCAACCGCCTCGACGACCTGGTCGTCTTCTCGGCCCTCACCGGGCCCGAACTGGCACGCATCGCGAAGCTCCAGCTGGAGTCCCTCTCCCGCCGCCTCGCCGAACGCCGCCTCACCCTGGACGTCACCCCCGAGGCGCTGGAGTGGCTCGCCGAGGAGGGCATGGACCCCGCCTACGGCGCCCGCCCCCTGCGCCGCCTCGTCCAGACCGCCATCGGCGACCGTCTCGCCAAGGAGATCCTGGCCGGCGAGATCAAGGACGGCGACACGGTGCGCGTGGACCGCTTCGAGGACGGCCTCCTGGTGGGCCCGGCGACGGGCAAGACCCTGTAGCCCGCGGGTCCCGACCCGGCCGAGGGGCCGGGTCGGGACCCCTGCCCTCCCACCGACGGCTGATTCGACGGCGGCTGTCGGCCGGGGCAGGTTGCCCGGCACGGGGCAAGAGAGAGAGGGTGGGTGGTACGTCTGGTCTCAGCGACGGCCGGACGCCAGACGACGTAGGAGTGTCCCAGTATGTCCATCGACCCGTCCTCGATTCCCAGTTTCGGGGGCCAGCCCGAGCCGCAGCCCCAAGGACCGGCGGGCCCCGTCGTCCCGGATCAGGACCTCGTGAAGCAGCTCCTCGACCAGATGGAGCTCAAGTACGTCGTCGACGACGAGGGTGACCTCGCGGCGCCGTGGGAGCAGTTCCGCACCTACTTCATGTTCCGTGGCGAGGGCGACCAGCAGATCTTCTCCGTCCGGACGTTCTACGACCGGCCGCACCAGATCGACGAGAAGCCCCAGCTCCTCGAGTCCGTCGACGACTGGAACCGGCGCACGCTGTGGCCCAAGGTCTACACCCACACCCACGACGACGGCACGGTCCGTCTCATCGGTGAGGCCCAGATGCTGATCGGCATGGGCGTCAGCCTGGAGCACTTCGTCTCGTCGACGGTCAGCTGGGTGCGGGCCGCGATCGAGTTCGACAAGTGGCTCGTCGAGCAGCTCGGCCTGGAGCAGGAGATCAACGAGACGGACGACAAGCCCGAGGACGACGAGTAGTCCGTCCTCAGGCATGGCGTGACGAGAGCCCGGTCCGGACAGCCACTGTCCGGACCGGGCTCTTTTCTGCCTCACCTCCCTGCGGGGCGGGCCCTCAGCCTGTGTGCGAGCAGGCCGATCAGTACGGCGTTGACCAGTCCCGACAGGACCACACCGGCGGAGAAGACCAGTGAGCTCAGCCAGGTGGGCGAGGAGTACTCCACGGGTGCCGTCACCAGCAGGGCGAGGAAGCTGAGCGGTGCCGCGGCCATGATGGGCCATATCCCCGCGAACCCCGGGTCCGACGACACGAACACGGCGTACAGGAAGGTTCCCAGCGCCGCCGCGACCACGGCGAGATAGCCGCGCGCGAGCCAGTTGTCCACGGCGGGCGCGAGCAGTGCCCGCGGGGCCCGTGGGGCCCGCGGGCGAGGACGTACGGAGGGTGCCCGGTCCGACTTCCTGGCGAGGGCGCCGAGCGCGGCGGCGTTCACGAGGGCACACAGGAGGGTCCACGCGAACCAGAGGCCGGTGGCCAGCACCTCGACCGGCGGGCTTCCCCCGGTACCGGGCCCGAAGGGGAGGAGCACGGGCAGGAAGGAGAGGGGCGCCGTGAGCAGCATGGGTCCCATGGCGTAAGGGCTCTCCGGGAAGAGGAACATGACCAGGACGCCGAAGGCGAACACGGTCAGATAGCCCCGGGCGAGCCAACCGTCCGTGGCGAGCACGGGAAGTCGCCGCAGACGTGAGCGAGAGGAAGTCGGCATCGAAGGCCCTTCAAGCCGGTACGGATCGGTGATCACCACAGTGACCCGGAGGGCTCGTTCCGGCATGAGTACGACTACTCACCGGCAGGGCGACAGCACCTAGTACGCCGAAGACGCCTCGCGCCTACGCGACTTCGGCGTGGACGGGCCGGCTTTCACAGGTGAGCCGGCGCCTCCGTGGACACCTCCGCCCACACCGTCTTGCTCAGGGGGCGACGAGGCGCCGACCCCCAGGCCCTCGCCGTACTCACCGCACTGTGTCGGGTCGACCCCCGCCTCGTCCTGTCCGTACAGGAGGCCGCACGGCTGGCGCCGGCCGTCTCCCGGTGGCTCGCGGCGGGTCTGGGAACGGTGCGGATCGTCAAGCTGCTGACCGAAGGCCTCCCCGGTCACTTCCTGACCCGTCCGGCGGGCATCCTCGCCTACCGCCTGCGCGAGACACCACTACCCGTCGCCCCCCTCTCGCCGACACACCGTGACGAACGCCCGGCCGTCCTCCCCTTCCAGACCTGCGACGGCTGCGACAAGGCGTTCCGCGCACCGGAACCCGGCCGGTGCCGAGGCTGCCGGCCGGAGAGCCGTCTCCATGCCGCCTGCTGAGCCGACAGGCGGGTGTGCGATCGGCCTCCGGACGGGAAACCTGATGTGCGACGATGCGAAATCGAGCAGCGGACTCGACAGACGGAGGAGGTGGGGCATGACCGACCGGTTCAGGGACGGACTTCTGACCCCCACGGAAACGGCCTCCTACCTGGAGATCCCGCAGTCGACGCTCACCTCGTGGCTGAAGGGCAGGGCCGCCGGGGCACCGCTGGTCCACCAGGTGGAACCACTGCCTCGCAAGGGACAGCCCTCGGTGCCGTTCATCGCGGTGGCCGAGGCGCACGTTCTCCGCTCCCTCCGCACCCTGGGGCTGCGGATGAGCGAGATCAGGGAAGCGGCCACCGCCGTACGGGACGCCTTCGACACCCCCTACGGCCTTGTCTCGAAGCGGATCGCGACGGACGGCGTGGACATCTTCGTCGAGCACGGGCTGGGGGACCTCCGCAGGGCCCGGGACGGTCAGGCGCCCATCCACGAGGTGGTCTCCGGCTACCTCCGCTACCTGAACTGGGAGCCCGACGACGACTTCCCCTCCAGTCTGCGGCTCAGGCAGTACCCGGAGTCCGTCCCCGTGGTGATCGACCCGAGGTTCGGGCACGGGCGGCCCGTCGTGGCCGCCAACCGCGTCGCGGTCAAGGCCATCACCGACCTCTGGGAGGCCGGGGAGAGCGTCGAGGACATCGCGTACGACTTCGACATGACACCCGAGCAGGTGGACGCGCTGTGCAGGGCAGTGGTGCGCCTTGCCGCCTGAGTTCTTCCTCGACCGCAATCTCGGACGTCGCGTCGCGGAAGGGCTGAGGGCGTGCGGCTGGACCGTCCACCGCATCGGGGACGTCTTCCCCGACGACGCGCAGGACATCGCCGACGAGGACTGGATCGCTCACGGCCTCGACCAGTCATGGGTGCCGATCTCGAAGGACGGCCGGATCAAGAGCCGGGACCTGGAGATCCGACCGGTGCTCGAACGGGAAGCGGTGCTCTTCTACCTCGACAACCAGCAGCTGCCCAGCGCCGAGATGGTCGGGCGGTTCGACGCACACCGTGAGGCCATCCACCGGGCCGTGGCCAGGGGCGGTCCCGCGGCCTACGCGGTACGACGTGACCGCATCGAGCGCACCTGGCCGTGAAGAGGGGATCGCCCGAGGCCGAGTGACCGTGCTCAGCGGGTTCCGGCGGCCTTGAGGCGGCGGGTGGCCTCCTCCAACACGGACTGCTTCTTGCAGAACGCGAAGCGGACGAAGGGGGCGCCCATCTCGTGGTGGTCGTAGAAGACCGACGTGGGGATGGCTACGACGCCCGCGCGTTCCGGGAGGGCGCGGCAGAAGGTGATGCCGTCGGTTTCGCCCAGGGGGCGGATGTCGGCGGTGATGAAGTAGGTGCCGGAGGGGCGGTGGACCGTGAGGCCCGCTTCCTCCAGGCCGGCCGCCAGGACGTCGCGCTTGGACCGCAGGTCGTCCCGGAGTCCGGTGAAGTACGACTCGGGGAGGGCGAGGGCCTCGGCGATCGCGTACTGGAAGGGGCCCGCCGAGACGTAGGTGAGGAACTGCTTGGCCGAGCGGACCGCCGTGACCAGTTCCGGGGGTGCCGTGATCCAGCCGACCTTCCAGCCGGTGAACGAGAATGTCTTGCCGCTGCTGGAGATGGTCACCGTGCGGTCGCGCATGCCGGGGAAGGTGGACAGGGGGATGTGTTCGGCGTCGTCGAAGACCAGGTGTTCGTAGACCTCGTCCGTGACGACGAGCAGGTCGCGTTCCACCGCCAGCTCGGCGATCGCCGTCAGTTCCTCGCGGGTGAGGACCGTGCCGGTCGGGTTGTGCGGGGTGTTGATCAGCAGCAGGCGGGTGCGGTCGGTGACGGCGTCGCGCAGTTCGTCCAGGTCGAGGTGGAAGCGGCCCTCGTGGGGGCGGAGGGTGACGGGGACGCGTCGGCCGCCGGCCATGGCGACGCAGGCCGCGTAGGAGTCGTAGTACGGCTCCAGGGCGATCACCTCGTCGCCGGGTTCCAGCAGCGCGAGCAGGGCGGCCGCGATGGCCTCCGTGGCGCCGGCGGTGACCAGGACCTCGGTGTCGGGGTCGTACGAGAGGCCGTAACGGCGTCGCTGGTGCGCGGCGACGGCGGTGCGCAGTTCGGGGATGCCGGGGCCCGGCGGGTACTGGTTGCCGCGGCCGTCCCGCAGGGCCCGTACGGCGGCCTCCCTGACCTCCTCGGGGCCGTCGGTGTCGGGGAAGCCCTGGCCCAGGTTGATGGATCCGGTCCGCAGGGCCAGGGCGGACATCTCGGCGAAGATCGTCGTTCCGAACTCGGCGAGCCGGCGGTTCAGGAGAGGGCGCGCGCTGGAGGTCATGGCGGCCATCCTGCGCCGAAGCCCCGGGGTTCCTCAACCCGCCTTCGCGGGTGGGTGTCCGCCGGGAGGGCGGGTCAGGGGGCGAGGCACGACACCCCGGGCGCCCCGGCCGGGTCGAGGAGGGCCGCCGGGTCGCGAAGGGCCGCCGGGTCGACGAGCGCGGTGGCGGCGGCGGGAGCTTCGGTCAGGCAGGCGATCGTCGCGACGGGGTCGGCCACCGCGGTGGCGGGAGCCGTCGAGGCCATCGCACCGGCGGTGGCGAGCAGGACCGGGACGACCAGGCGCAGGGCAACGCGCATGAGGGATTCTCCGTTCTCTTCGGCACGCGGGCATCTCGGGACACCCGCACGGATGGATAACCCGTCGTGCCGGGCGGGGCCACACATCCCACCCCAACGGCGGAGGCCACGGACCGGCCCGGTGAGACCCGGGCGGTCCCCGAACTGCCCTTCCCCGCAGGTCAGAAGTCGTTTCTCCGACAGGACCCTCAGAAGTTCCTCAACTCTGCTTTGGGCCGCGCGGGTGGAGGGCATCTCCCGGTCACACGCGTGAGCGAGGCGCCCACGGGGGGCCGCTTCGGGGGATCACGGGGGAACGAAAGGAGGGTGACGCCATGGTCATCGGCATCATCCTGGTGGTGCTTCTCGTGCTGCTGGTCGCGGTCGTGAGCGCGGCGCGCAGGCCCGCGCGGCGGGTGGGCGCCGTCCGTCGCGGCAGGGGCCGCGACAGTTGGTGGGCGGGCGGTGGCGGAGGCAGCGGCGGGTCCTGCTCGTCGGGCTCCGTCGGGGGATCGTCCTGCGGTGGTGGCTCGTCCTGCGGAGGCGGGTCGTCCTGCGGGGGCGGCGGATGCGGTGGAGGGGGCGGCTGACACGGGGCAGCCCGCCTCCGCATCGGGGGATGACGTATCCGCGGCAGCGGGGTCCGCACCTGGGGCGGGCCCCGCTGTGCCGTTCCGGGGCGCGGTCCACCGGCGTACGCCGTCACCTCGGGGCGCACGCCGGGGTTGAACAGTTGAGCTGGGGAGCCCCCCAAGGGATGGAAAGGCCACGAAGTTGGGTAAAAACGCTGTGGTGGCACCACAGTTCATGATTGCCTATAAATCACCGACGCAGCCCTCGGACTCCCCGCGGACCCTTCTTCCGGCCGGGCGACCGGGCTGACGGGCCGAGTCCCCCGGCGCGACCGGGGTGCGCGACCCCCTATCTCCCTCTCCTTGTGTGCCAGCGGAGCCGATCCATGCTCACGACCCTGAACACCTCCTATTCCGACACGCGCGCGGCCGACCTCGCCTGGGCCCTGGGAAGCGAGCCGCTTCCCGCGCTGGCCACCCTCGATCTCGAACTGGCCGGAAGAAAGGTTCAGTTGAGACTGCTCGGCGCGTCCCACCAGGTGCTGCTCGAGGAGGAGCGGGGGCTCTGCTCGGAGACGGTGGCGTGTATTCCGGGCAGCAGTACGCCGCTTCCGCTGGGCGTGGCCAAGCGGGTGGACGACTGGGAGTACGAGTTCGCCGCCCGGGTGGAGATGCTCTCCCCGGGGTCCTTCGCGGGCCGCGCCCAGGAGCTGCTGGCCCTGGTCTCCGACCATCCGCAGGGTCTCGCCGGGGTCTTCCCCGGCAGTCCGCACGCGTTCACGGCGATGCTCGCCCAGAGTCATGAGGGCCAGGTGCACTGGCGGACCTGGCACGCCTACCCGCAGGACGGGCAGCTCGTGGCGACGCGGACGAGGGTGGGGGTACGGGTGAGGTCGGCGGTGTGAGGCCGGCCGGGGCCGAGGGTCGGGGATCGAGGAAGTCATTGCTCGTACCAATATCGGGCAGGTGTAAACAAAGACCACACGTGTGGGTGACGTTGTGCGGTGGAGGCGTAACGTAACGTCGCTGGAGTGATCGAACCGCAGGCCCCCGCACCGCCCGGCTCCGCGCAGTCCTGGGACGGGCCGGGCGGCCCCGGCGGCGACGCGGGGAGCGCGCTGCGGCTGCCGGTGCGGCAGGGCACGGGGAGGTTCCTGGTCCTCGCGGGCGTGTTCGTCTGTGCGGCCTGCGGACTCGTGTACGAGCTGGAACTGGTCGCGCTGGCCACGTATCTGATGGGTGACTCGGTCGCCCAGACGTCCGTCGTGCTGTCCGTGATGGTCTTCGCGATGGGCATCGGCTCCCTCGCCGCGAAACGGCTGCGGCGGCACGCGGCGGCCGGGTTCGGCGCCGTCGAGGCGACCCTCGCCCTCGTCGGCGGATGCAGTGCGATGGCGCTGTACGCCGTGTTCGCCTGGACGGGTGACTGGGGCGGCGTGTGGGCGAGCGGCCCGCGCTCGCTGCTGGTCGCCTTCTCCCTCGCCACCGGGCTGCTGATCGGGGCCGAGGTGCCGCTGCTGATGGAGCTGATCCAGCGGATCCGCCGGCAGGACGCGGGCGGCGCGGTGGCCGACCTGTCCGCCGCGGACTACGTCGGCGCGCTCGTCGGCGGGCTCGCCTTCCCCTTCCTCCTCCTGCCGCTGCTCGGCCAGTTGACCGGCGCGCTGATCACGGGGGCCGTCAACGCGGTCGTCGGCGGGGCGCTGGTGCTCGGGCTGTTCCGGCAGGACCTCACGCGGCGCGCCCGCCGGCTGCTGGTCACCGCCAACGTGTGCGTGCTCGCGATCCTCGCCTCGGCCGCCGTCCTCGTCGACGACTTCGAACGGGCCGCCCGGCACGCCATGTACGGCTCCGACGTACGGGTGGCCCTGCAGACGGACGTCCAGGAGGTGCTGCTCACCGGCGGGCGGGACGGGCGGCCCCTGAACCTGTTCCTCGACGGGCGGCTGCGGATCAGCGGCCGGGACGAACTCCGGTACCACGAGGCGCTGGTGCACCCCGCCATGCACGGGCCGCACGCGCGCGTGCTCGTCCTCGGCGGCGGTGACGGGCTGGCCGTCCGCGAGGTGCTGCGCCACACCGGTGTGCGCCGGGTCGACGTCGTCGAGATCGACGCGGGCGTGGTGCGGCTGGCCCGCCGCGATCCGGCGCTGTCCGCGCTGAACGCGCACGCCCTCGACGATCCGCGCGTACGGGTGACCACCGCGGACGCCTTCGACTGGCTGCGCGGGGCGCCCCCGGCGGCGTACGACGTCGTCGTCTCGGATCTGCCGCATCCCGGGATCACCGCGAGTACGAAGCTGTACTCGCAGGAGTTCTACGGGCTGGTCCGGCGGGTGCTGGCGCCCGGCGGGCGGCTGGTGGTGCACGGGGGTGCGGTGGCGACCCGGCCCCGCGACTTCTGGACGGTGGACTCGACGCTCCGCGCGGCGGGGCTGCGTACCGCCGCGTACCAGGTGGGCGGCCGGCGGGCCGGTTTCGCCGCCGGGCCCGACCGGGGGGCCACGGCCACCGCCCACGTCCACCGCGACTGGGGGTTCGTGCTGGCCGCCCGAAACGTTCCGGTACCGCGTCTCGACCCCGCCGGGCCGCGTCCGCGCACGCTCACCGACGCCTCCCTCGCGGCGGACGTGCGGGCGGCGGAGCGCACCCGGGTCACCGGTCTGCCGCCGTCCACGCTGGTGCACCCCCGGTACACCGGCTGAGCCCCTCTACTACGTTCCGTGCCGACGCGCCGCGACTTCCCGCCGACGGGGGTGCGGTCCGGCGTCGCGTGGGTAGGCTCCGCAGTCATGGAGCACGAGGTGTTCGTTCCGGTCGAGGCGGAGCGGCTCAGGGAGGTGCTGGACGACCCCGCACGGGTCGCCCGGGCGGTGCCCGGGCTCCAGCACGACGCCGGGGCGGATCCCGTCGCCGGGCGGCTGAAGATCCGCGTGGGCAGCCACTCCGTCACCTACCGGGGGGCCGTACGGGTGTCCGCGCGGGATGATGGTTCCTATGCCGTCGAGGGCGACGCGGCGGAGGCCCGTGGCAGCGGCTCGGTGAAGCTCGCGCTGCGGTTGCGGCTGCGGTCCGTGGAGGGTGGTACCGCTCTCACGGTCGGGGGTACGGCGACGGCCGACGGCCGGGTCACGGAATTCCCGGCGGACGCGGTGGCCTCGGCGGTGGCCCGCCTGCTGAATCGCTTCGCGGAGAATCTGGGGGTTGATGCGGCGGAGCGGGGCTCCGGCGAGCCGGAGTCGCCCGAGCTGTTGTCGACGGGGGACTTCGAACCCCAGGCCACGACCGACTTCGACACCACGCCGGACGCGGACGACGCTCCGCCGCCGTCGTCGTCCGTCTTCGACGTGGAGGTTCCGTCGTCCTCCCTCGACGAGGAGGACGACGACTCCGTCGCCGAGGCGGCGCACGCCCGGCGGACGATGATCGGCCGCAGCGCGGAGGAGGTGGACCACGCTCCGCCGCGCGGCCGCTACGCGCCCGTTCCCGCACCGCAGACCGTCGCCTCCGGCACACCTCTGCGGTGGGCCGCGCCGGCGGCGGCGCTGGCGGTGGCCTCGGCGGTCGTCGCGATCAGGGCGCTCCGCCGACGTCGCTGAGCTGCCGTTGCGTCGGGGTCGGGCGGGGGGTGTTCGCGCGGCCCGGCGTTTACGGGGTGCCGCCGCGCCCACCCGTGCCGCCCCAGCGGCACGACTGCTCGCAGCTGCGACGCCTCCGCGGTAATCGTGCCGCAGCTGCGGCGTTCCCGCGGGCAGTCGTGCCGCAGGGCGGCACGGGTGGGCGCGACGGCGCCCGGTGAGCGCCGGTGAGCGAAGACCGGGCCCCGGCCGGCGGCACGACTGGCCGCGGCTGGCGACGCCCTCTTGATCGTCCCAGTAGGGTCGTTGCGTGAGTAACGGAGAGATCGCGCTGACCGCGGGTGACGCGGAGGTGACCGTGCTGCCGGGGAACGGCGGGCGGGTCGGAGGGCTGCGGGTCGGGGGCGTCGAGCTGTTGCGGCAGGGGGAGCGGTTCGGGTGCTTCCCGATGGTGCCCTGGTGCGGACGGATCCGGGACGGACGGTTCCGGGACGGTGCCGTCGTGCACCAGATGCCGCTCAACGCCCCGCCGAACGCCATCCACGGCACCGCCCGTGACGCCGCCTGGCGCACCGCCCGTACGAGCACCGACGAGGCCGTGATGACGTACGACCTCGTCGAGCCGTGGCCGTACTCCGGGCGCGTCACCCAGCAGATCGCGCTGACCGGGGACTCCCTGACGCTGACGATGAGCGTGGAGACGTACGAGTCGTCCTTCCCGGCGCAGATCGGCTGGCACCCGTGGTTCAACCGCAGCCTCGGCGGCGAGGACGTGGCGATCGACTTCGCGCCCGCCTGGCAGGAGGAGCGCGGAGACGACCATCTGCCGACCGGGCAGCGCGTCGACCCGAAGCCCGGACCGTGGGACGACTGCTTCGGGATGCCCGGCGGTGTCGACGTCACCCTCACCTGGCCGGGGCGGCTGGAGCTGAAGGTGACCAGCCGGGAGGAGTGGGTCGTGGTCTACGACGAGCAGCGCGAGGCCGTCTGCGTGGAGCCGCAGACCGGGCCGCCGAACGGGCTGAACACCCACCCGCGCCTGGTCACCCCGCTGGAGCCGCTGGAGGCCTCGACGACCTGGACCTGGACCCGCCTCTAAGCTGGCTGTCATGAGTGACGTACGTGGCGCGCTGCTGCAGCAGATCAAGGACAAGGCCGTGGTGCACGGCAAGGTGACCCTCTCCTCCGGTCTGGAGGCCGACTACTACGTCGACCTGCGCCGCATCACCCTCGACGGCGAGGCCGCCCCGCTGGTCGGGCAGGTGCTGCTGGACCTG
This sequence comes from Streptomyces sp. CB02400, assembly GCF_001905725.1. Lineage (GTDB taxonomy): Bacteria > Actinomycetota > Actinomycetes > Streptomycetales > Streptomycetaceae > Streptomyces > Streptomyces atrovirens. The sequence continues at coordinate 84,480 of NZ_LIWB01000005.1, read as the reverse complement.
ACCGCGGAGCTGGAGTTCGACGCGGTGGGCGGGCTGACCATGGGCGCCGACCCGGTGGCGGCGAGCATGCTGCACGCCGCCGCCGCGCGCGGCCGGAAGCTGGACGCCTTCGTCGTCCGCAAGGCCGCCAAGGCGCACGGGCTGCAGCGACGCGTCGAGGGCCCGGACATCAAGGGCCGCCGCGTCCTCGTCGTCGAGGACACCTCCACCACCGGCGGCTCCCCGCTCACCGCCGTCGAGGCCGTGCGCGAGGCCGGCGCGGAGGTCGTGGCCGTCGCGACGATCGTCGACCGGGCGACCGGCGCCGCCGAGAAGATCCAGGAGGGCGCCGGGGTGCCGTACCTGTTCGCCTACGACAAGGACGAGCTCGGCCTCGACTGAGGCCGCCGGGTCCGGCATCCCGCCGCATAACGACTTGACCTGCGCCGTCGACCGGCCGGACAAGTCTGGGAAGATGGCCCCGACAATGACGTCGCATCCAAGGTTCCAGGTCAGGGCCGACCGTACGCAGTACGCCACACCGCACGCATAAGGAGCGGACAGATGCCCATCGCAACCCCCGAGGTCTACAACGAGATGCTCGACCGGGCGAAGGCGGAGAAGTTCGCCTACCCGGCCATCAACGTCACCTCGTCCCAGACCCTGCACGCGGCACTGCGCGGCTTCGCCGAGGCGGAGAGCGACGGCATCGTCCAGATCTCGACGGGCGGCGCCGAGTTCCTGGGCGGCCAGCACAAGAAGGAGATGGTGACCGGCGCGGTCGCGCTCGCCGAGTTCGCGCACATCGTCGCCGAGAAGTACGACGTCAACATCGCCCTGCACACGGACCACTGCCCGAAGGACAAGCTCGACGGGTACGTCCGTCCGCTGCTCGCGGTGTCCGAGGAGCGCGTCAAGGCCGGTCGCGACCCGCTGTTCCAGTCCCACATGTGGGACGGCTCCGCGGAGACCCTCGCCGACAACCTCTCCATCGCCCAGGAGCTCCTCGAGCGCGCCCGCGCCGCGAAGATCATCCTGGAGGTCGAGATCACCCCGACCGGCGGTGAGGAGGACGGCGTCACGCACGAGATCAACGACTCCCTCTACACCACGGTCGACGACGCGGTCCGCACCGCGGAGGCCCTCGGCCTCGGCGACAAGGGCCGCTACCTGCTCGCCGCGTCCTTCGGCAACGTGCACGGCGTGTACAAGCCGGGCAACGTCGTCCTCCGTCCCGAGCTGCTGAAGGAGCTCAACGAGGGCGTCGCCGCCAAGTACGGCAAGCCGGCCGGCTCCCAGCCGTTCGACTTCGTCTTCCACGGCGGCTCCGGCTCCACCCCGGAGGAGATCCTCACCGCGCTGGAGAACGGCGTCGTGAAGATGAACATCGACACCGACACCCAGTACGCGTTCACGCGTCCGGTCGCCGACCACATGTTCCGCAACTACGACGGCGTCCTGAAGGTCGACGGCGAGGTCGGCAACAAGAAGACCTACGACCCGCGCACCTGGGGCAAGCTGGCCGAGGCGTCGATGTCGGCCCGCGTCGTGGAGGCCTGCCGGAACCTGCGCTCCACGGGCACCCGCCTCAAGTAACACCTCTTGGAGTGTGAGCCCGGTACCGCACGCGGTGCCGGGCTCTTCCGTATGCTCGCCGCATGCCCGACGTCCGGCTGTCCTCCCCGCAGGGCAAGTGGATCCTGCTCACCACGGTCCTCGGCTCCAGCATGGCCCTGCTGGACTCGACCGTGGTCAACGTCGCCCTCCCGCGCATCGGCCGCGACCTCGACGCCGACCTCGCCGCACTGCAGTGGACCGTCAACGCGTACATGGTCACGCTGGCCGGGCTGATCCTGCTCGGCGGGGCGCTGGGCGACCGGTTCGGGCGGCGGAAGGTGTTCGTCGTCGGCGTGCTGTGGTTCGCGGCGGCCTCCCTGCTGTGCGGCATCGCCCCGAACGCCGGGATCCTCATCGCCGCCCGTGCCCTCCAGGGCGTCGGCGGGGCGCTGCTCACCCCCGGCTCGCTCGCCCTCATCCAGGCCTCCTTCCACCCCGACGACCGGGGCCGCGCGGTCGGCCTGTGGTCCGGCTTCGGCGGCATCGGCGCGGCCGTCGGCCCGTTCGTCGGCGGCTGGCTGGTGGACGGCCCCGGCTGGCGCTGGGTGTTCCTGCTCAACGTGCCGCTCGCCCTGCTCTGCGTCCCCGTCGCCGTACGCCATGTGCCGGAGTCGACGGGCGGGAAGGCCGAGGGCCGCTTCGACGTTCTCGGCGCCGCGCTCGGCGCGATCGCCCTCGCCCTGGTGACGTACGCGCTGATCGAGGCCGACGAGGGGTCCCTGCTGGTCGCCGTCTCCGCGGTCGCCGGGCCGGCCGCCGCGGTCGCGTTCGTCCTCGTCGAGAAGCGCCGCCCGGCCCCGATGATGCCGCCGGACATCTTCGCCTCCCGCCAGTTCTCGGCGGTCAACGTGGTCACGCTGTGCGTGTACGCGGCGTTCGGCGGGTTCTTCTTCCTCGCCGCGCTCCAGCTCCAGGTCGTCGTCGGCTGGTCCGCGCTGGCCGCCGGTACGGCCCTGCTGCCCACGACCGCCCTGATGCTGCTGCTCTCCGCCCGCTCGGGTGAGCTGGGCGACCGGATCGGCCCGCGCATCCCGCTCACCGTCGGGCCGCTGCTGTGCGCCGCCGGGATGCTGCTGATGCTGAGGGTCGGGCCCGGTGCCTCGTACGCCACCGAGGTGCTGCCCGCGCTGCTGGTGCTCGGTCTCGGCATGGTCACCCTGGTGGCGCCGCTCACCGCGACGGTCCTCGCCTCCGTGGACACCGCGCGGGCGGGCCTGGCCAGCGGCATCAACAACGCCGCCGCCCGCGCGGCCGGCCTGGTCGCGGTGGCCGCGCTGCCGCTGCTCGCCGGGATGGGCCCGGAGGCGTACCGGCTCCCCGGCGCCTTCGACGACGCGTTCCGGCGGGCGATGGTCCTGTGCGCGGCCGTCCTGGTGGTGGGCTCCGCCATCGCCTTCACGACCGTACGCCGCCCGGCACCCGACTGTAAGCACCCCGAGTGCCACACCCACGGCAGCGTGGCGGTGCCTCCGCTGGAGGCGGGGGAGGAGGACGGGAGCCGGCCCCGCTGATGTACGAGACTGGACCCATGTCGATTCACGAGAACCTCCTCGGGGGTCCGCCCCCGACCCACCTCCCCGACGACCCGGGCCCGCGCGAGCTGCTCGCGTCCGGCACCACGCCCGCCGACGTCGCGGCCCGGTACCCCACCTCCTCGCTGGCCTGGGCCCGGCTGGCCGACGAGGCCTTCGAGCGGGGCAGCGTCGTGGAGTCGTACGCGTACGCCCGTACGGGCTACCACCGCGGACTGGACGCGCTGCGCCGCAACGGCTGGAAGGGCCACGGCCCGGTGCCGTGGGAGCACGAGCCCAACCGCGGCTTCCTGCGCGCCCTGCACGCCCTCGCCCGCGCCGCGCAGTCGATCGGCGAGCAGGAGGAGCACGAGCGCTGCGCGCAGTTCCTGAAGGACTCCTCGCCGACGGCGGCCCAGGTCCTGGGCTGACCGGCTGATCGGCTGACTGGCTGACCTGTGATGTCTCCGGGGCCCGTCCGTGAGCGGGCGGGCCTTGCGGTCGTGGGGGACGGTTGCGCAGGATGCACCGTGGGGACCGGGGCCCCCGTGCCGGTAACGGCAGGGGCGGACCGCTACCCGGAGTACATGTACAGGAGACAGCGATGTCCCACGAGGCTCACGAGCAGCCCGAGACCCCGCATCTCGACTTCGAGGGGACGACCCCCTACGAGGACTACGTCAAGGCCGATGTCCTCACCCACCTGCAGCACACCCTCTCCGACGATCCCGGAGAGATGGTCTTCCTGGTCACCACCCAGGTCATGGAGCTGTGGTTCACCGTCATCGTCCACGAGTGGGAGACCGCGGCGAAGGCGCTGCGCCAGGACGACGTCCCGGTCGCGGTCGACGCGCTGAAGCGGTCCGTACGGGAGCTGGAGGCGCTGAACGCCTCCTGGAAGCCGCTGAGCGGACTCACCCCGGCGCAGTTCAACTCCTACCGCGGTGCCCTCGGCGAGGGCTCCGGATTCCAGTCGGCGATGTACCGGCGCATGGAGTTCCTGCTCGGCGACAAGTCCGCGTCCATGCTGGTCCCGCACCGGGGCGCGCCGCGCGTGCACGCCGAGCTGGAGAAGGCGCTGCACGAGCCGAGCCTGTACGACGAGGTCCTGCGGCTGCTCGCCCGGCGCGGGCACGCGATCCCTCAGGACGTGCTGCGGCGCGACGTGTCACGGAAGCACGAGCCGTCGGCGGAGGTGGAGGCGGTCTGGACGGCCGTCTACGCGGGCGACGGGCGGGACGAGGTCGCCCGTCTCGGCGAGGCGCTGACCGATGTCGCCGAACTGGTGTGGCGATGGCGCAACGACCACCTGGTCGCCACCCGCCGCGCGATGGGCGCCAAGGCCGGTACGGGAGGCTCCGCAGGGGTGGCCTGGCTGGAGAAGCGGGCGCAGAAGAGCGTGTTCCCCGAGCTGTGGACGGCGCGGTCCTATGTCTGAGCTCGCGACGAAGGCGGAGAAGCTGGACGCCTCCGACGAACTGGCCGCCAAGCGGGCCGAGTTCGTCCTCGACGATGTGGTCTACCTCGACGGCAACTCGCTGGGCGCGCTGCCCGTCGCCGTGCCCGGCCGGGTCGAGGACGTGGTGCGCCGGCAGTGGGGCGAGCTGCGGATCCGGTCCTGGACCGAGGGCGGCTGGTGGACGGCGCCGGAACGGATCGGTGACCGGATCGCGCCGCTGGTCGGGGCTGCGGCCGGGCAGATCGTGGTCGGCGACTCGACCAGCGTCAATGTGTTCAAGGCGCTGGTGGGCGCGGTGCGGCTGGCGCGGGCGGGCGACGTGGCGCGGGACGAGATCGTGGTCGACGCGACCACCTTCCCCACGGACGGCTACATCGCCGAGTCGGCGGCCCGGATGACCGGGTGCACGCTGCGTCCGGTGGCCCCGTCCGAGGTGCCGGGTGCGCTCGGTGACCGTACGGCCGCCGTGCTGCTCAACCACGTCGACTACCGCACCGGCCGGCTGCACGACCTGCCGTCGCTGACGGCCGCCGTGCACGAGGCGGGGGCGGTGGTGGTCTGGGACCTGTGCCACAGCGCGGGCGCGCTGCCGGTCGGCCTGGACGAGCACGGCGTGGACCTGGCGGTCGGCTGCACCTACAAGTACCTGAACGGCGGGCCCGGTTCACCGGCGTTCCTGTACGTGCGCGCGGACCTGCAGGACCGCTTCGACTCCCCGTTGCCGGGGTGGAACTCGCACGTCGAGCCCTTCGGGATGCGCTCGGGGTACGAGCCGGCGGCGGGCGCGGTGCGCGGGCGGGTCGGCACCCCGGACATCCTCTCCATGCTCGCCCTGGAGGCGGCGCTCGAGGTCTGGGACGGGGTGACGGTCGAGGCGGTGCGCGCCAAGTCCCTCGCGCTGACGGACTTCTTCCTGGAGTGCGTCGGGACGTACGTCCCCGAGGGCAGGGTCGAGTGCGTGACGCCGCGTGCGCACGGGGAGCGGGGCAGCCAGATCGCCCTGCGCTGTGCCGACGCCGGGGATGTGATGAAGCGGCTGATCGAGCGGGGTGTGGTCGGGGACTTCCGCCACCCGGACGTGCTCCGGTTCGGTTTCACCCCGCTGTACGTCGGCTTCGCGGACGTGGAGCGGGCGGCGCGGGTGCTGGCGGAGGTGCTGGCGTAGCCCCCCGGGGCCGGGGGGTGACGTCGTACGGCGGTCACCTCCCGGGCCCGCTGACCGAGCGTGACATCCGCATGTCGGCGCATGTGGGCGTGCTGATACCGTCCCGGCCAAACGGCCGCGTTCCCGTCGGTCCGTCACCCGTGTTCTGTCGCTGAGAGGTTGGAGCAATGACGGACGACGTCGCAGCCGCCCGGGCCGCCGCCGAGGAGGAGTCGGCCTTCTCCCATCCGCCCGTGGACCCCGACGCCACGGCGGCCTACGGCGACGACCCGGACCAGATCGTCGACTTCTACGCGCCGCGTGGGGAGGGCGGGCCCGCGCCGGTGGTGGTCGTGCTGCACGGCGGTGCCTGGCGGGCGCCGTACGACCGGCGCCACATCAGCCCGTTCGCGGCCTTCCTGGCCGGGCGGGGTTTCGCCGTGGCCAGTGTCGAATACCGGCGCGGGGCGGGGGAGTCGGGCGGTGGTGATCCGGTCGCGGGGAGGTGGCCCGACACCTTCGACGACGTCGCCGCCGCGATGGACGCGCTGCCGGGGCTGATACGGGAGCAGGTGCCGGGGGCCGACCCGCGGAGGGTCGTGCTCACCGGTCACTCGGCCGGTGGTCACCTGGCGCTGTGGGCCGCCGCGCGGCACGTCCTGCCGGCCGGTTCCCCCTGGCGGACGGACGGGCCCGCGCCGCTGCGTGGCGTCGTCGCCCTCGCGCCGATCGCGGACTTCGAGGTCGCCGACAAGCTGGGCGTGTGCGGGGGCGCGGCGCGGCAGTTGCTCGGTGGCGACGATCACTTCGCCGAGCGTCGGCCGCATGCCGATCCCGGGCTGCTGCTGCCCACCGGGATCGCCACGACCCTGGTGCAGGGGCGTACCGATGACGTGGTTCCGCAGGCGGTCGCCGAGACGTACGCGGAGGCGGCGGCGAAGGCGGGGGAGGTGGTGGGGGTGACGTTGCTGGAGGACGTGGGGCACTTTCCGCTGATCGACCCGGGGGCGGACGCGTGTGCGGTGGTGGCGGAGGAGATCGCTCAACTGGCCTGGTGAGCTTGGGTCGGGCCTCGGCCCGGTCATACCCCTAGTACCTGAGAGCTACCCCGCAGGTGAGTCCCCTGGTGGGACGCGGGTTACCCGCGACGCTCCGTAACTTCCCTTTCCGGTGAGCCCGATGGGCGGGCGGAGGGGGGTACGGCCATCATGGTGCGTGAGCGTGAGGGGTGCCCCGCGTGGGTGCGGGCCGGGAGTGGGGTTGCGCGGCCCGGCGCTTGCGGGGTGCCGTCGCGCCCACCCGTGCCGCCCCAGCGGCACGACTGCCCGCGGGAACGAGGCATGCGGCTGTCCGCGGGAACGCGGGAACGAGGCGCGTGGCTGTCCGCGGGAACGTGGGGAACGGCAGTGGCTGCCCGCGGGTCGCGGGGGTTGCGCGGATCGCGCGGATCGCGGGGTTTGCGTGGGTTGCTCGCGTTGGTTGTTGCCGGGGCCGTTGCCGTGCCGCTGGCCGGGGCGGCTCGGGCGCGGGTGCCTGCGCCTCCGCCCGCTGTGGTCGCCGGGCCTTCCGCGGCGAACCTCGACGCGGTCTACGCCGCCAACCGGGCCAACGCCGAGGAAGCCGCCCGCATGGCCGCCGAGTACGGGGACCGGCGGCGGGCCGGGGCCGATCGTGCGCTGGCCGGGCGGCAGTTGCTGGACTTCGACGGGCGGGGGGCCGGGCTGGTCACCGAGGTGTTCGGTGATCTCGCGCACGCCGACCGTGTCGCCGTCCTCGTCCCCGGCTCCGACACCGGCATCGACACCTACGGGCGGTTCCGTGCCGCCGCCCTCGCCCTGCACGAGCGGCTCGGTACGCGGGCCGCCGTCGTGGCCTGGCTCGGTTACGAGACCCCCGCCACCGTCAGCGCCACCGTCGCCACCACCGACCGGGCGGAGGAAGCCGCCCCCGAACTGCGGCAGCTCGTCAGCGACTTGCGTGACGTCACCGGGCAGCGTGCCCGCATCTCCCTCCTCTGCCACTCCTACGGCTCCGTCGTCTGCGCCGAGGCCGCCGACGGTCTCGACGTCGACGACATCGCGCTCCTCGGCAGCCCCGGCACCGGCTCCGACACCGCCGCCGGCCTGCGCACCCGGGCCAGGATCTGGGCCGCCCGGGGCACCGACGACTGGGTCGGGAACGTCCCGCACCTCAGCGCGGACCTCCTCGGCACCACCGTCGGATTCGGCACCGACCCCGTCTCCCCGGCCTTCGGCGCCCGGGTCTTCGCGGCCGGCGACGGCGGCCACAGCGACTACTTCGCCCCCGGCTCCACCTCCCTGGCCAACCTCACCCGGATCGTCCTCGGCGAGACCCGGGCGGTGACTTCATGAGCCGCCTCACCACCGCGATACGTGACGCCGCCGGACGCGTCGACGCCGCCACCCCCGGCCGTCGTGACCGTGCCGTGGACGCCCTGCGCGCCGGAGCCATCCTCGGTGTCGTCCTCGGCCACTGGCTGGTCACCGCCCTCGTCGCGGACGGCCGCACCCTGCACACGGCCAGCCCGCTCCAGCACCTGCCGTGGCTGGCACCCGTCTCCTGGGCGTTCCAGACCCTCGCCGTGTTCTTCCTGGTCGGCGGGCATGTGGCGACCCGCGGGTACGCCTCCGCCCGCGCCCGCGGCATCCCGTACCACCGCTGGCTGCACGGCCGGCTGGCCCGGCTGTTCACACCGGTCGCCGCCGTCCTCACCCTGTGGACGGTCGTCGCGACCGCCCTGCTGCTCTCCGGCGCCGAGTACGCGACCGTGCGCACGCTGGTGAAGCTGGCCCTGTCGCCGATGTGGTTCCTGCTGGTCTTCGCCGCCCTCACCGCCGCGACCCCGCTCATCGCCCGGCTCCATCCGCTGTGGCCGCTCGCCGTCGTCCTCCACGTCGACCTGCTCCGCCTCGGCCTCGGCGCCCCCGACGGGCTCGGCTGGCTGAACCTGGCGGCCGGCTGGCTGGTGCCGTACACCCTGGGCGCGGCCTGGACACGCGGCGAGCTGGAACGCCGTAGGACCGGCTGGGTCCTTCTCCTCTCCGGTACGGCCGTCACGGCCGCGCTCGTCGCCTGGGCCGGCTACCCGGCGTCGATGGTCGGCGTCCCGGGCGCCGGGGTCTCCAACCTCAACCCGCCGACGCTGGCCGCCGTCACCTTCGGCCTCGCCCAGTGCGGGCTGGCACTGCTGCTGCGGGACCGGCTGCGCACGGCGATGCGGCGTCCTGTCGCGTGGGCGGCGGTGGCGCTGGTCAACCTCTCCGCGATGACGGTCTTCCTCTGGCACCAGACCGCCCTCATGGCGACCACCGCCACCGGCCTCCTCGCCGGCCGTCTCCCCGGCCTGCACACCGTCCCCGACGGCCTCGGCTGGGTCGCCGCCCGGCTGCTGTGGCTGCCGGTGTTCGTCCTCGCCCTCACGGTCTGCTGGGCGGCGTTCCGCTCGTGGGAGCAGGGCAGGGGCGGGCGGCGACGCGGGCGGTCCCGGGTGGTCCGCACCCACCGGCCGGCGACGAAGGACGTACGGCATGTCTAGGGTGAACCGCATGGCGAACATGGGGGTGGAGCTCGTCCGGCGGTGGCTGGGGGTGCTGCGGGACGACCTGCTGACGGTGCGTTCGGACCCCCTGCCCCCGTCGATGTGGCTGCGCTGGGTACCGCACGGATTCGTGTGCCTGGCCGCGTTCCTCATCCTCCTCGGCGACCTGAACCAACTCCTGGGGTACGGAAGGCTCCCCCAGGGCGGCTCCGTGCTGGTCGCGGCCGGACAGAGCGGTGCGGCCGTCCTCGCGCTGCGGCGTCCGGTTCCGGCGCTGTGGTTGTCGCTCATCGCCACGCTGGTGGGGGCCGTCCTGCTGCGCCGCATGCTGATGGCCGGTCAGATCGACGGTTTTCCGTGGCCTTGGGCCCCCTGGGGGATCGCGGCCCACCTGTTCGTGCTGTTGCTGCTCTCCCTGCGCGTGCCCACCCGGGTGTCCGTCGAGGCGCTCGCTGTCACGGGACTGCTCACCTACGTGCTCCAGGGCCTCTGGGGGGCGTGGAACTACTCACCCACCGGCCAGACCGCCGTCATGCTGTTCGCCGTCGCCATCGTCCTCGGCACCGCCCTGCGCGGTCGCCGCGAGGCCCGCGCCGAACTCGGCCGGCAGACCACCCTCACCGCCGAGGAACGCGCCCGCCGCACCCTCCTGGAGGAACGCAGCCGGATCGCCCGGGAGCTGCACGACGTGGTCGCCCACCACATGTCGGTGATCTCCATCCAGGCGCAGGTCGCCCCGCACCTGGTCCAGGACCCGCCCGACGAGCTGAGGGAGAACCTCGCCGGCATCCGGCAGAACGCCGTCGAGGCGCTGACCGAGCTGCGCCGCGTCCTGGACGTGCTGCGCTCCGAACACCCCGCCCCCGGCGAGCGCGCGGACGCCCCGCAGCCCACCCTCGACCGTCTCGAATCGCTGGTGGAGAACACCCGCGCCGCCGGACTGACCGTGACCACCGGGACCAGCGGGGAGCACCGACCGCTGCCGCCCGGCGTGGAGCTGTCGGCGTACAGGATCGTGCAGGAGGCGCTGAGCAACGTGCTGCGGCACGCGCCCGGCGCGAGTGCCCACGTCACCCTGGCCTACGATCCGCGGGGGCTGCGGGTGACGGTCGTCAACACCGGCCCGACCCGGGAGGCACCGCCGTCCGCCGGCGCCGGACACGGGCTGCTCGGCATGCGGGAACGGGCCGTCATGCTGGGCGGCAGACTGACGGCCGGCCCCTGGGCCGGGAAGGGCTACAAGGTCGACGCCTACCTCCCGGCCTCCGCCCCGCCCGCCACCGAACCCCCTCCCCAGGACGGCACCGCATGATCCGCGTACTGATCGCCGACGACCAGCAGATGGTCCGGCAGGGCTTCACCGTGCTGCTGAACACGCAGCCCGACATCGAGGTCGTCGGCCAGGCGGTGAACGGAGCGGACGCGGTCGCGCGGGTCGCCGAACTCGCCCCGGACGTCGTCCTGATGGACATCCGCATGCCCGAACTCGGCGGCATCGAGGCCACCGCCCTCATCACCACCGCCACCCCGGACGTCAGGGTCCTCGTCCTGACCACCTTCGACCTCGACGAGTACGTGTACGAGGCGCTGCGCGCCGGGGCGTCCGGCTTCCTGCTGAAGGACGCCTCCGCCGACCAGCTCGCCGAGGCGGTACGGGTGGTGGCGGCCGGGGACGCCCTCCTCGCGCCCGGCATCACCCGCCGGCTGATCGCCGAGTTCTCCCGGCTGGACGCCCGCCCCCGCAGCCCCCTCAAGCAGCGCGTGGGGGACCTCACCGAACGCGAGACGGAGGTGCTCGCGCTGATCGCGCAGGGCCTGTCCAACGCGGAGATAGCGGTACGTCTCGTGGTGGCCGAGCAGACCGTGAAGACACACGTCGGCCGCATCCTGGTGAAACTGGGCCTGCGGGACCGCACCCAGGCGGCGGTGTTCGCGTACGAGTCGGGGCTGGTGCGTCCCTCGGGATACTGACCCCGGGACAGGGGGAGCAACCCGCCGTGGCCCGCGTAGTACCTGAGACGGACGCCCGGGAACCCCTCTCAGCGGGGACGACCGCACTCACCCGGTCGGCCTACCGTGTGAGCGTGACCGAGACGACTCACCAGCAGCCCCCGGCGGCCCCGCGCGGGGCCGGGGCGGGGACCCGCAGCCCGGAGTACCAGGCGGCCCGGAGCACCCTGCGCGGGCTGCGCCAGGACCTGTTCCACGACCCCTTCGCCTACCGCCCGCTGCCACCCCGGCGCACGGACGGCCCGTTCGTCCGTCGACTGTCCGGCCGGCTGCGGTCGGCCGCGCAGCACCTCCCGCACGCGGTGGTGGGGGTGCTGGCGCTGATCGCCCTGATGGCCGGTGCGCTGTCGAGCGGCCTGCCCGGTGGGGACGTGATGGCCCTGTTGATCGGTCTGCTGTGCGCGCTCCCGGTGCTCACCACACTGGTCCGGCCGGTCGGCGCGTTCTGGCTGTCCCTGGCGGTGACCCCGGTGGTCGCGCTGATCAAGAGCGGTCAGGGCGACTGGCCGTGGATGCCCGGCGCGTTCGTCGGCCACCTGGCGGTGCTGGTCGTCGTGGCGCTGCGCACCCGGCCCCGCACCGCCGCCTGGATGTGGGTCCTGACCGGCGTGTACGCCTTCCTCTCGGACGGAGTCCTCGGCGGGTCGTACTACTACACGAACAGTGCGCCCATGATGGTGACGTCCGCGTTCGCCCTGCTCGTGGTCTGTCTCTGGCACGTCCGCCGCACCGCCCAGCAGGAGGTGACCGCCCAGCAGACGGTCACCGCGCACGAGCGTTCCCGGCGCACGGCGCTGGAGGAGCGCACCACCATCGCCCGCGAGCTGCACGACGTGGTGGCCCACCACATGTCGGTGGTCGCCATCCAGGCCGAGGCCGCGCCGTACCGGGTGGAGAACCCGCCGCCGGAGCTGGAGCGCGCCTTCGTCACCATCCGGGAGAACGCGGTGGCCGCCCTCACCGAGCTGCGCCGCATCCTCGGCGTGGTCCGCGCCGAGGACTACGAGGCCCCGGACGCCCCGCAGCCCACCCTCGCCGACCTGGACGCCCTGCTCGTCAATGTGCGCGACGCGGGGTTGCGGGTGGAGAAGGTGGTGACCGGTGCGGTGCGGGAGCTGCCGCAGGGCGTGGAGCTGTCGGCGTACCGGATCGTGCAGGAGGCGCTGAGCAACAGCCTGCGGCACGCGCCCGGCGCGAGCGCCCGCGTGGAGATCGGGTACGTCCTCGGCGGCCTCGGCGTGCGCGTCGTGAACGACCCGGCACCCGCGCCGAACCTGATCAAACCCTCGCCCGGCGCGGGCCACGGCATCACCGGCATGCGCGAGCGGGTCACCATGCTGAACGGCGAGATGACGGCAGGACCGACGGACGACGGAGGCTACGAGGTCGCCGTGTTCCTGCCGGTCGCCACGGTGAACGAAGGTGACGCATGACGATCCGTGTCCTGATCGTGGACGACCAGATGATGGTGCGCGAGGGCTTCTCGGTCCTGCTGGGCGCGATGCCCGACATCGAGGTCGTCGGCGAGGCCGTCAACGGCCGGGAGGCGGTGGAGCGGGTCCGCGAGCTCGCTCCCGACGTCGTCCTCATGGACATCCGCATGCCCGAGCTGAACGGCATCGAGGCGACGCGGGAGATCGTCGCCGCCGACGGCGCGGCGAAGGTACTGGTGCTGACCACCTTCGACCTCGACGAGTACGTCTACCAGGCACTGCGCGCGGGCGCCTCCGGCTTCCTCCTCAAGGACGCCTCCGCCCGCCAGCTCGCCGACGGCGTACGGGTCGTCGCGGCCGGCGAGGCGCTGCTCGCACCGACCGTCACCAAGCGCCTGATCACCGAGTTCTCCAAGCTGTCCGAGGCCCCGCGCCTGATGCCGTCCGCGCAGGCGGCGTACGGCGACCTCACCGAGCGGGAGACGGAGGTGCTGGTGCTGATCGCGCAGGGCCTGTCCAACGCGGAGATCGCCGGACGGCTGGTGGTCGCCGAGTCGACGATCAAGACCCACGTCAGCCGCATCCTGGTGAAACTGGGCCTGCGCGACCGCACCCAGGCGGCGGTGTTCGCGTACGAGGCGCGGCTGGTGACGCCGGGTTGATCGGCACCGAGTTCGCACCATACGTACTTGCCCCGGTTGCCGAACCGGGAGAGGGGCGCCACCCCCACACATGGGAGCAGGTCTTGGCGAGAAGGTACGGCGCCTAAGGGCCTGCTGATCATCAAGGTGTTGCAACAACCGGTTGAGTCCAGGCAGTTCCGCTACCTCAACGAGCAGGCACGCGATCACCGGGACGCCGGCCAGCCGGTGATCAGCGTGGAAACCAAGAAGAAGGAGCTGGTCGGCGACTTCCCAATCCGGGCCGTTGCTGGCGGCCGACGGGTGACCTGGTGCCGGTGCGCGTGCCGGCTGGTTCTTGATGCGGGAGCCTCGGAGCGTCTTGCCGTCGATGGCGATCGCTTGTCGGCGCGTGGGTGGGCTGTTGCATTCCTGGAGAAAGCGGTCGATGGCCCTGTCCAGGGCGTCACCGTCCACTGCGGCCAGGCCGAGGAGGATGGTTGTGGGGTGCGGCGGGCGGATGAGGCCGGTCAGCGGGTCGTCCACGGGTGACGGATCCCGCGACGCGCTTGTGGATCGGGCACTTCATTCATTTACGTCCGCGGTTCAGTGGCGGTTTCCGTGTGACGAGGCCGGAAACGTTCCCCAGTTGTTCCAGGCAGGACGGCATGCGGGAAGACGGGCGGGCAGGCATGGACTCGCTCGGTGCTCATACGGATTCGACACCCACATGGTCACCGATAGCCGTGCCTGCACTGCTTCCAGGACCCGTCACCACCACAAGCCGACAAGTCGTCGCATCCGGTACTCGACAGGCGAATCGCTCACCTCGAGACTTCTCAAAGGTGCTGGCTCCCGACTAGGGGCATCGTGAGCAAGAGGGACGCCACTCAGTTCGTCAACGAGGCAGCCAGCAACAGTCTGCTCTTCAACTGCTCCCTGACGAGGGCGAGTGTCTCCGCGTGTTCCTCGATCAGCTGTTGCTGATAGGCCTTCGTCACCGTGTAGCGCACTCCTACCAGGTTGACCTGCTGCTTGCAGCGCACGTCTGCCTTGGCGGCGGTTACTGCCCTGGGACTGGACAGCTCGGGCCCAGCGATGCCCATCTGTTCGGCCGCCTTCATGGGGTCGGTGACCGTGTATCCCGCCTTCGCCATGCACGTCGACCAGCGTTTGTCGGCCGCTCGAACCCGGGAGTCCTCACGCGCCTTCGACTCGGCCTCGCTCTTGAGGTTGAACACGAAGAGGATGTCGACCTCGTTCGCCTTGCGTGCGTAGAGCTTGAGGAAGGATTCACGGACGCATCCGCCCATGGGTACCTGCTTCCCGTTGAACCGCAGATCGCTTCCGCTGGTCCTTTCCGCCTCCTCCAGGTTCGAAGGAAGGTCGGCAGGGTCCAGGTCTTCCTCGCCGCTGAGAGCCAGCTGCTCTGCCCTGGACAACGCCTCCGTCGCGGGTGCTTCTGCCGGCGTGTTCGCCATCTCAGGGTTGAGGTATCCGTACTGGGCGGCAGTGTCCAGGTCCACCAGACCGAATATGCGGGCGTTCGACTTGCTTGCGGATGGCGTTGGTTGCTCTGGGGCCTGGTAGGTGAAACCGAACCGTGCCATGCATTGGCTGGTGAGGACGCCTTGCGCCCGAGTGAGCGTATTGTGCTGTTCGGGAGTAGCCTCGTAGGCGTCCAACGGAAAGCTGACACCTGCGGTTTTGAGCATCGTCGGGGTGGCATCGACACGTGGTTCGGTGCTCCCGTCGGCGCCGTCGGAGCCAGTGGCAGAGCAGCCCGCCAGGGCTAGGACGGCGCCGACGGCGACCATGCGGCATCGGTTCAGAAGATGTACCACGAGGCCGAGGAGATCTCGTTCTTGAACGTGGATGAGGCGTTACCGGAGTAGCCGCCAGGGAGCGATCCCCGAGTGCCCTCCTGGAAGTGATCGGTCCAGACGTACCAGGTGTAGCTGGCCCTGTTCCGGTACGACGCAGTGTTGTCGTTCGTCGACTGTCCCTCGCCGCTGCAGTTGACGGAAGACGGGTCCTTGAAGCGGAAGTCGGCGAAGTCGTTCTCCGCCGCCCCGAGGTCAAAGACGCATCCGCCTAGACTTGAGTTGTAGTAGAGGCCGAACTCACTCGACTCCAATGTGCCGTTGTTGTGGGTTGCCGCAGCCGCCGGTGTCGCTACGCCCAGCGTGAACCCACCGACCGCGATCGCTGCCACCGCGAGCGACGAGACGCGTCTCATGCGCTGATTGCCGTTCATCTCCCACCCCTACATCTGACTAGTTGCGAGTATCTCGTGACAGGGACATGATTTGATCACAGTCGAGGCTGGCTGTCCACGGCTCACAAGTGGCGGTGGACGAGCACATTTCGGCGGCTTAAAATCGGACGCTCCGGCCGGAACGTTGCGGCTGACTCACGGTCGGCTCTCTCCAGCGGAACACCCGACGGGCCGAGTTCCTGTGCCTGCTACCTCCTTGGTTCTCATCGGAGTCCTCATGCCCGTTCAATCGGTCACGTTCGGATACGTGGCGGTGGCGTTGCTCGCCACCGGCTGTCCCGGCGGCGGTGCCCCTGAGGCGAAGGAGGAGAAGCCCTCTTCCCCGAACGCCGGCCTACTACCGCTGCCCCGAGAACGGCGTTGTTCTGGAGGAACGCGACGGCGGACCGCCCCGCACACGCAAGGACGAGAACGAGGCCGGCCTCCGGAGTATTGCCCAGGCGAAGTGCGCGAACCTGCTTCCCGGCGGCACGTTGGCTCCGGCCGACTTCGTGGCCGAAGCGGAGAAGCTCAGTTCCTGCGTACGCGGGAACGGCTTCCCTGAGCATCCAGACCTCGATCCGAAGACGGGGAACGTCGAGCCAGTGGGTGACGAGGAAGCGAAGTACAAATCGGCCGGGTTCCGGACTGCCACAGGAGAGTGCTCCGCGGACGCGGACAGCGACATTGTCGGCGGCTGACCCGAGTGCACCAGTGATGCGACGAAGGACGGCGATGGCTCAGGAGACGGATATCGCGGTAGATGGGGATCAGCTGAACGCTTCAGAGCCGACAGGACCCGAACCGACATCCAGCGGGGTGGCCAGCAGGCGCCGGTGGGTGGTCGTCGTTGCCGTGGGTGCCGCCCTCATGACTCTGGGAGGGCTGGGGGCGACACTGTTGGTGAAGTCCCCCGCGCAGTTGGCCGCAGAAGCCGCGGCGCCCCCGTCGGACGTGCTGACCGCACCCGTGGAACGCCGGGTGCTCAGGTCATCGGTCATCACCCGTGGTGATGTGGTGGCGGACCAGACGGTCGAAGTGATTCCCCAAGCGCCCGCAGGGGGAGGCGCTGAGCGACCGGTGATCACCAAGATTCCGGTGCGGGCCGGGGACGCAGTGAAGGCCGGACAGGTCCTGATGGAGGTGGTCGGCCGACCTGTGTTCACCTTGGAGGGTGACCTACCCGCCTACCGTGACCTGCGTCCGGGAACCACAGGCGACGACGTGCGGCAATTGCAGGATGCCTTGGAGGAACTCGGCCACGAGACCGCGCCCGACGCGGCGGGCTACTTCGGTCCCGGAACGAAGACTGCGCTCACGTTCTTCTACGAATCCGTGGGTTACGACCCCTTGCCCGCGAATGACGGTGAAGGTGACCCGGTCGCGGACGCCCGAAGTCGGGTCATTGCCGCCGAGCGTGCTCTGGAGGACGCTGAGGACGCGTCGGCGACGACACCGGAGCCGGGACCAGGGGCCGAGTCGTCCGCCGTGGAGACAGCCGGCGACGACAGTGGCAGTTCACGGAAAGCCGTGCGCCGCGCGCGGGAGGACCTGGCAGCCGCGCGGAAGGAACTCGCTGCCGCCGAGGCCGCCGCGGGACCGATGCTGCCTGTCGCCGAGGTGGTGTTCCTGAAGAGCTTCCCGGCTCGGGTGAACTCGGTGGCCGCAAAGGTCGGTGGTGAGGCGGCCAGCACTGCAATGACGCTGTCCGCAGGGAGACTCGTCGTGCAGGCGTACGTTCCCGAGTATCAGAAGGACCTCATACATCCCGGACGCTCGGCCGAGATCTACTCGGAGGTGACCGGAAGGTCCGCAAAGGGCAAGGTCACCTTCGTCTCCGACACGCGTCTGACGTCTGCCTCGTCGGAGGAAGAAGGGCAGGGCGCAAAGGACGGGACCGCACAGGGCGGCTTGGGAGCGGTGGGCTGGCGCGTGGAGGTCACCCCTGACGAGCCGTTGAAGGCCGACCTGACGGGCCAGGATGTACGCGTCACTGTCATCGCGGCGTCGACGGACGACAAGGCGCTAGTCGTACCGATCACCGCGATCAGTTCCGGAGCGGACGGACGGACCACCGTGACCGTGGTCGGTACAAATGGTGACCGGCGTCGTATAGAGATACGGACGGGCACGGCAGGAGACGGTTTCGTGGCCGTTACGCCGGGTGCGGGCGGCTCGCTCGCCGAGGGTGATCAGGTGATCACGGGAGTGTCTCGTGAGAGGACGTCCTCATGACGGGAACTGTCGCCGAGAGGGCGGCGGCCGATCCGGTCATCGAGTTCCGCGGAATCGGACTGACCTACCCGGGGCCGCCCCCCGTGGCGGCCCTCAGGCCCTGTGACCTGACCGTCGAACGCGGTGAGTTCGTCGCTGTCGTGGGCCCGTCGGGATCGGGGAAGTCCACATTCCTCAACATCGCCGGTCTGCTGGACACGCCCACCAGCGGGATGTATCTACTGGATGGTGTCGACACCGGCACGCTCCGGGATGCCGACCGCACCGCGCTGCGTGGCCTGCGCATCGGGTTTGTGTTCCAGACCTTCCACCTGCTGCCGCAGCGCAGCACGTTGGAAAACGTCAAGCTGGCCCTGGTCTACAGCGGTTTCCCCCGTCGGGAGCGGACGGCCCGAGCCCGCGAGGCCCTGGAACAGGTGGGACTAGGCCATCGAATCGAGGCTCTTCCGACACGGCTCTCCGGCGGTGAGCGGCAGCGGGTGGCCATTGCACGGGCACTGGTGACTCAGCCCTCCTTGCTGCTGTGCGATGAACCGACCGGAAACCTCGACACGGCGAATGCCGACTCGGTGCTGGCCCTGCTGGAGGAGCTGCACGCGGATGGCATGACGGTTCTGGTGATTACTCATGATCCCCTGGTCGCCGCCCGTGCCAGGCGTACGGTGACGATCAGGGACGGCGTACTGAGCGTGTCGGACACAGAGATGTCTGAGGTGGCGAGGTGAGGCGCGTGCGACGTACGGGCTGTATCAAGCCTTCCGTGTTCGCCTGGCGTGACGTGCTCTCCGAATCCCTCGCCGGAATGCTTCAGCGTCCGGGGCGCTCCGCGCTGACTGCCCTCGGCACGGTCCTCGGTGTGGGCACGTTCGTCGCGGTCCTCGGACTGACGGCCACTACCTCGTCGCAGATCGATACCCGGTTCAACGCCTTGAGCGCGACTGAGGTGACCGTCGAAGACATAGCCCATGAACAGGACGAGTTCGCCGGGCTTGCCTTTCCTGCGGACGCTGACGCGCGCATCGAGCGGCTGAACGGTGTCGAGCACGCGGGAGTGTACTGGCCGGTGAGGCTGGCGCCGGGCGAGCTTGTACGCTCCTCCGCCATCGCCGGCAGCGACGGTGCCCAGAACTCCATCGATGTCGTGGCCGCCTCCCCCGGAGTGTTCGCCGCGGCGGGTACTCGCTTGGCCGAGGGAAGGGTCTATGACGCCTATGCCTCGGAACTGGCGGCGCCGGTAGCTGTCATCGGCGCGGGAGTCGCCGATCGGCTAGGCATCACCACTCTGGAGACCCACCCGGCGATCTTCATCGGCAGCCAGCCGTTCACCGTCACCGGTGTCGTGGCCGACACGGACCGGAAGGCCGACCTGTTGCTGTCGGTCGTTGTACCGCGTACCACAGCGGAACGAATCTGGGGCCGGCCGGAGGCCGGCGGCGGGAAGATGCTGATCACGACCAGCCTCGGCGCGGCTCCCCAGATCGCAGAAGAGGCTGCGACGGCGCTGCGCCCCGATCATCCCGAGTACTTCAAAGCCGTCCCACCGCCGGACCCCAAGACGCTGCGGGGGCAGGTCGGTGACGACTTGAACCAGCTGTTCCTCCTCCTGGCGGCCATCTGCCTTGTGATCGGTGCCGTGGGCATCGCCAACACCACCTTGGTGGCCGTCCTGGAACGCACTGGGGAGATCGGCCTGCGCCGGGCCTTGGGCGCGCGCGGACGCCACATCACCGTGCAGTTCCTCGCGGAATCCGGCGCGCTCGGTGCGCTGGGAGGTCTCGTCGGTACGTCCTTGGGGGTCTTGACCGTGGTGATCGTCGCCATGTTCCGCAACTGGACACCAGTGATCCATCCGGTGACGGCAGCAGCGGCACCTGCCATCGGACTGGCGACGGGCGTCATCGCGGGGCTCTATCCCGCGTGGCGTGCAGCACGGATCCAGCCGGCGGAGGCGTTGCGTCGCTGAGCCGCACAATGGTGACCGGGACACCGTGAGGACCATCAGTACGAGGAGACCCCCGGGCACGGGCCGACCCGCTGGGCCGGCTCGTCGATCACATCCCGTGGCACCGCGGGCATCGGACCTCGGTGCGGCTGTGCCGTACGCGTCCCGCCCGGGCGTCTGGGCACAGGCCTGGCCGAGGACTTATCGTCCGTTCATGGCAGCCCTTGACGACCTCGCGTTCGACCCGTGGGACCCCGCGTTCGTCGCCGACCCGTACCCCGCCTACGCCGAGCTGCGCGAACGCGGGCGGGTGCACTGGTTCGAGCCGACGGACCAGTGGCTGGTCGCGCACCACGCGGACGTCTCGGCACTGCTGCGCGACCGGCGCCTGGGACGGACGTACCAGCACCGCTTCACCCACGAGGAGTTCGGCCGCACCGCCCCGCCGCCGGAGCACGAACCGTTCCACACCCTCAACGACCACGGCATGCTCGACCTCGAACCGCCGGACCACACCCGCATCCGCCGCCTGGTGTCGAAGGCGTTCACCCCGCGCACGGTGGAGCGCCTCAAGCCGTACGTCACGCGGCTCGCGGAGGACCTGGTGTCCGCGCTGGTCGAGGCGGGCGGCGGCGACCTGCTCAAGGACGTCGCCGAGCCGCTGCCGGTCGCGGTGATCGCCGAGATGCTGGGCATCCCGGAGTCCGACCGGGCGCCGCTGCGCCCCTGGTCGGCGGAGATCTGCGGAATGTACGAGCTGAACCCGCCGGAGGAGACGGCGACGAAGGCGGTCCGGGCGTCGGTCGAGTTCTCCGACTACCTGCGCGGCCTGATCGCCGAGCGCCGCGAGAACCCCGGCGACGACCTGATCTCGGGCCTGATCGCCGCCCACGACGAGGACGACGACCGGCTCACCGAGCAGGAGATGATCTCCACCTGCGTCCTGCTGCTGAACGCGGGCCACGAGGCCACCGTGAACTCCACGGTCAACGGCTGGTGGGCCCTGTTCCGCAACCCGGACCAGCTCGCCGCCCTGCGCGCGGACCACTCCCTCGTCCCCTCCGCCGTCGAGGAGCTGATGCGCTACGACACCCCGCTCCAGCTCTTCGAACGCTGGGTCCTCGACGAGATCGAGATCGACGGGCAGGTGATCCCGAGGGGCGCGGAGATCGCGATGCTCTTCGGCTCCGCCAACCACGACCCGGCGGTCTTCACCGACCCGTCCCGCCTCGACCTCACCCGCCGCGACAACCCGCACATCTCCTTCAGCGCCGGCATCCACTACTGCATCGGCGCACCGCTGGCCCGTATCGAGCTGGCGGCGTCGATGACGGCGCTGCTGGAGAAGGCGCCGGGGCTGCGGCTGGCGGCGGAGCCGCGGCGGAAGCCGAACTTCGTGATCAGAGGGCTCGAAGGGCTGGCCGTGGACGTGGGGTGATCACCCGTTCGGGTGATCCACGTCACCGATCCGCCCGGGCGCCCGTCCGTGGTCCGGCAGGCTGGTGAGCGCCTGCGAAGGAGGGCACCATGACGGTCATGACGCAGCACATGGCTCAGATGTCCGTGGAGGAGTTCGAGGAGCTCGCCGCCCACGTGGCCAAGAGGTTCGACGCCGTCAGGTTGGAGTTCATCAACGGACGAGTCGGGATCAAGGGCATGACGGACGGCAATCACAGCGAGGTCATCCGGTGGCTGCAGGAGTGCTTCCTTCTGGCGGGCAGCGGCCTGTGGCTGTACGGAGGCGGGGAGCTGGGGCTGAAGGTCGAGAAGTACCGCAAGGGTCGTGCTCTCCCGGACGCCGTGCTTGCGCCTCGCGGTACGTTCGCCGGGAAGGGGGACTGGGCCGAAACACAAGGCGTGATCATGACGGTCGAGGTCACGTCCTACGACTCGGACACCCACCGTCGGGACCGTGAGGAGAAGCCCGCAGGTTACGCCGACGCGGGCATCCCGTACTACCTGCTGATCGATCGCGACGACTGCTCCGTCACGCTCTTCAGCGACCCGTCCCCGACCGACGGCTACCAGAGCACCGTCAAGAAGTCCTTCGGTCACAAGCTCTCTCTGCCGGCGCCCCTCGGTATCGAACTCGACACCGAGGAACTCAAGCGGTACGTCGACTGACGGTTCCGTCACGCCGTCATGTCCCTGCGCCG
The DNA here is from genome assembly GCF_001905725.1 of Streptomyces sp. CB02400. Taxonomy (GTDB): domain Bacteria; phylum Actinomycetota; class Actinomycetes; order Streptomycetales; family Streptomycetaceae; genus Streptomyces; species Streptomyces atrovirens. The sequence goes on along the minus strand of NZ_LIWB01000005.1, from coordinate 62,558 downwards.
CAGCCCGGCCAGCCCCGCCGCCACCAGCCCCGCCGCGAGCGCCGTGAGGATCAGCACCGGGGACCACTCCATGCCCCCGCCCGGCAGCTTCGGCAGATGACCGAAGGGCGACAGGTCCAGCACCGCCCGCGGTACGTCCAGTGCCGGGCCGACCCAGCCGATCAGCAGCACCGCACCGGCCACGCCCCACGCCGCCGTCGCCGCCCGGGGCGCCAGCCCGTACAGCAGGACCGCGACCCCGCCGATCACCCACACCGCCGGAACCTGCACCAGACACGCCCCCAGGACCGCGCCCGCCCGCTCACCGTGGCCGAGCGCGAGGCCCGCCCCCGCGAGCAGCATCAGCAGCGCCGCCCCGCCGAACGCCACCGCCAGGTGCCCGGCCGCCCACCGCAGCCGTCCGACGGCCCCCGCGAGGACCGGTTCGGCCCGCCCCGAGGTCTCCTCGCCGTGCAGCCGCAGCACCGACGCCACGATGAACAGCGCGGCCACCAGCCCCAGCATCCCGGCCATCGCCGCGAGGAACGCGTCCGTAAGACCGGACTGACCGCCCATCCGCTGGAAGATCTCCCGGGCGCCCTCGTTGTCGCCGACCAGATCGGCCGCCCCCTCCGCCATCCCGCCGTACACCAGCCCCGCCAGCAGGAACCCGATGCTCCAGCCGAGCACACCGCCCCGCTGCAACCGCCACGCCAGCGCCCCCGCACCGCCCAGCCGCCCGGCGGCCGGCCCCGGACGGCTCGGCAGGAAGCTCATGCCGAGGTCCCGGCGCCCGGCGAGCGCGTACGCCACCGCCCCCTGGGCCAGCACCGCGCCCGCGAACAGCCCCAGCACCCACCACCGTTCACCGGCGAAGGCCCGCAGGTTCGTCAGCCAGCCGAGCGGTGACGCCCACGTCAGCGGCGACGAACCATCGTCGGTCGCCGAGTCGCCGGCCGCCCGCAGCACGAACGCCGCCCCGAGCACCGCCGCCGTCAGCCCCCGCGCGAGCCGCGCGCTCTCCGTCAACTGGGCCACGATCGCCGCCATGGTCGCGAAGACCATGCCCACGCCCGCGATCCCGAGCCCGAACGCCAGCGCGCCCGCCGCGCCCTGCCCGGCCAGCCCCGCCGTCACCAGCAGCGCCAGCACCCCGTTCGCGACGGCCGCCGCGAGCAGCGCCGCCGTCAGCGAGGCCCTGCGCCCGACCATTCCGGACGCCACCATCTCCTGACGTCCGCTCTCCTCCTCGTCCCTGGTGTGCCGTACGACGACCAGCAGACCGACCACGGCGGCCAGCGCCCCCGCGTACACCCCGGCCCGCCAGGCGGTCAGCGCGCCGAGGGAGTCGCCGAAGACCGGGCCGACCATGGCGCGCAGCGAGGAGTTGCCGGCCATCTGCGTGGCCAGGTCGGCGCGTTCGGCGGGAGTGCCGTACAGCCCCTTGAGCGTGTTCGGCATGGACAGCACCATCAGCGCGTTCACCGCGACCCAGACCGGGATCATCACCCGGTCCCGGCGCAGCGCGAAGCGCAGCAGGATCCCGGTGCCGGCGAGTTGGCGCGAGCTCGTGGGCCGTACGGCGAAGGCGGCGGCGCTCATCGGGCGGTCACCTCGTCCTGGTAGTGCCGCAGGAACAGTTCCTCCAGCGTCGGCGGGGTGGACGTCAGCGACCGCACGCCCGACTCGCTCAGCGAGCGCAGCACCGCGTCCAGCTTGTCGGTGTCGACCTGGAGCCGGACGCGCCGCCCCTGCACGTCGAGGTCGTGCACGCCGGGCAGCCCGGCGAGCCCGTTGGGCGGCCCGGCGAGTTCGGCGCTCACGCTCGTCCGGGTCAGGTGCCGCAGCTCGGCGAGCGAACCGCTCTCCACGGTGCTCCCCTTGCGGATGATGCTGACCCGGTCGCACAGCTCCTCCACCTCGCTGAGGATGTGCGAGGACAGCAGCACGGTCCGCCCGCGCTCCCGCTCCTCGGCGACACAGCGCTGGAAGACCTCCTCCATCAGCGGGTCCAGACCGGACGTCGGCTCGTCCAGGATCAGCAGGTCGACGTCGGAGGCGAACGCCGCCACCAGGGCGACCTTCTGCCGGTTGCCCTTGGAGTACGTCCGGCCCTTCTTCGTCGGGTCCAGCTCGAACCGCTCGACCAGTTCGGCGCGGCGGTGCGGGTCCAGGCCCCCGCGCAGCCTCCCGTACAGGTCGATGACCTCGCCCCCGGAGAGGTTGCGCCACAGTGTCACGTCACCGGGGACGTAGGCGATACGACGGTGGATCTCCACGGCGTCCGTCCACGGGTCCCGGCCGAGCACCTGGGCGGCACCGGAGTCGGCGCGCAGCAGGCCGAGCAGGACGCGGATGGTGGTGGACTTCCCGGAGCCGTTGGGGCCGAGGAAGCCGTGGACCTCGCCGGTCTCGACGTTCAGGTCGAGACCGTCCAGTGCGTGGGTCCGGCCGAACGACTTGTGCAGTCCGGACACGGTGATGGCCTTCGTCATGCTTCGGAACGTACGCTTCTTTCAGAAATTTGTGAAGTTAAGGAAGCGTATAAATCGGCGGCTAGACTTGATCCACGGCGTCCACGGCAACCATGGCGCCTGAGCAGGGGAGATGATCGGAGCATGGCGGAACCGAGCGGGACGGCCCGGGACCCGGAGGCGGTCTCACGGTTCGTGGAGCACTTCGCGGCGCAGATGGTGGAGGCCGGCATGTCGCGCATGCCCGCCCGCGTCTTCGGCGCCCTGCTCGCCTCCGACGCCGGGGTCATGACCTCCGCCGAGCTGGGCGAACAGCTCAAGGTCTCACCGGCCGCGGTGTCCGGCGCGGTGCGCTACCTGTCCCAGGTGCACATGGTGTCCCGCGAACGCGAGCCCGGCTCACGCCGGGAGCGGTACCGGGTCCACGGCGACCAGTGGTACGAGGCCCTCACCAACCGCGAGGCCGTCCTCAAGCGCTGGGAGGACGCCCTCCGGGAGGGCGTCACCAGCCTGGGCGCGGACACCCCGGCGGGGCGGCGGCTGGCGGAGACGCTGGCCTTCTTCGAGTTCGTGGAGAAGGAGATCGAGACGATGATGGAGCGCTGGCGGGTGCACCGGGAGGAGCGGTTCGGGCGGGAGTAGTCGATCCGCTGCGCTGAGTGGTGGCTGGTCCGTCTCCAGGGGAGGGCGCATCATGACAGTCATGGCAGAGCGACCGACGACAAACGGCACCGAGCTCGGCGACTTCGAGGAGATGCTGGACCTCCTCGATGAGCTGCAACTGCGCGATGGCTTCAAAGCCGAGATCATCAGGGGGAACATCGTCGTGTCGCCGTGGTCGAAGGCGTTCTGTCTCGACGTCATGGAGCTGGTGTGTGAGCAGCTTCGGCCGTATCTCCCTGAGGACCACCGGATCAGTTACGGTCCTTTCCTGTACGTGTTTCCAGGCGTGGAGCGCGCGTATGGGCCCGACATCCACGCGGCGCACCGAGGTGTCAGCCGGAGCACGAGCAATCACCTGGACGGGGAAGCTCTCTCCTTCGTCGCCGAACTGACCTCGTCCTCCACCCGGAACGACGACCTGACCGACAAGGTCCAGACGTACGGCAAGGCGGGCGTTCCCGTCTATCTCATCCTCGACATGCAGGAGGAGCAGGCCACGGTCTTCTCGATGCCCTCCGCCACAGGGTACGAGGCCCGCGAGACCAAGCCGTTCGGCGAGAAGCTGTCGATCCCCGCCCCGTTCGGCTGCGTACTGGACACGACCGGCTTCAAGGCTCCCTGACCCGACGCGGCCGCTACCGCACCGGCACCGTCAGCCCCCAGGCCCCCTCCCGCACCACCCACGTCCGCGTCCGCACCGGACCCGACACCGCCGCGTCCGCGCGATAGCGGAAGTGCGCGCCCGACACGGTCACCGTGCGGCCCTCCGCCGACAGCGGGGACGCCTCCGCCCCCACCGACGCCGGACGCACCTCCACCCGCGCCGCCCCGGAGGCACCGGGCACGACCGAGACGCCCTCCACCGGCTGCCCCAGATCGACGAGCGTCTCCCCGTCGACCTCCACCCGCAGCCGCGTCGGTCCCGCCTCGGGGTCGGAGACGGAACCGGACGGCCTGGCCGGCACCAGGGTCCGTACGAGCGACCGGCACGTCCGCAGCCACGGGCGCCCCGCCCCACCGCCCGCCTCCCGCACCCGTGCCGTGCCGCCGAGCGGCGGGATCCGCAGGGCGCCGAGCACCACCCCGTCGCTGTCGTCCACCAGCAGGTCCATCCGCCGCTCCGCCCCGTCCAGCACCGCCCGCGCCGCCGCCACCGCACCCGCCGGCACCCCCAGCGACCGGGCGAGGGAGACCGTGCCCCCCACCGGCACCAGGGACAGCGCGCAGTCGGCCAGCTCCCGCTGCCGGTGCAGCAGCGTCACCGCCCGCACCAGGGCCCGGTCGTCGCCCACCACCACCGGCCGCCGCGACCCGCGCCGCGCCAGCATCCGAGCGAACTCCTCCGGGCCGTCCGGCAGACACACCTTCGTGCCCGCCGCACCCGCGCTGAGCACGTCTTTCGCGATCCGGACGGACTCGCCGTCCGCCCGTCGGGCGACCGGATCGACGACCACCAGGAGCTGATCGGACGTCGCGGAAAAGGTCCTGGAAGTCGCCACCTCGGCCATGCCTCGCTTCCTCGGGTAGCATCTTTGTGCAAGAGCCCCTTGCGCTATTGCGCCAGGGGCTTCGTCTATTCCGGGGCATCCGGTCCGACGGTTGGCGGCCAACGGTGGTCGCGGCGGTGCACGCGGCGGTGATCCTCCGTGTGCGCCCTCGACCTTGGACATGCCCCGCCCGGAAGGGGTGTACGCGCGTGCCCGCACTTGTGCTGCTCGGTGCTCAGTGGGGTGACGAAGGCAAGGGAAAGGCGACGGACCTGCTCGGTGGTTCCGTCGACTATGTGGTGCGCTACCAGGGCGGCAACAACGCCGGCCACACGGTAGTCGTGGGTGACCAGAAGTACGCCCTCCACCTGCTCCCTTCCGGGATCCTCTCCCCCGGCTGCACGCCGGTCATCGGCAACGGCGTCGTCGTCGACCCGTCGGTCCTGTTCTCCGAGCTGAGCGGGCTGAACGAGCGAGGCGTCGACACGTCCAAGCTCCTGATCAGCGGAAACGCTCACATCATCACGCCGTACAACGTGACGGTGGACAAGGTGACCGAGCGCTTCCTCGGCAAGCGCAAGATCGGCACCACCGGCCGGGGCATCGGCCCGACCTACGCCGACAAGATCAACCGTGTCGGCATCCGCGTCCAGGACTTGTACGACGAGTCGATCCTCACCCAGAAGGTCGAAGCGGCCCTCGACGTCAAGAACCAGATGCTCACCAAGTTCTACAACCGGCGCGCGATCGCCGTCGACCAGGTGGTCGAGGAGCTGCTGGGCTACGCGGACAAGCTCGCCCCGTACGTCGCCGACACGGTGCTGGTGCTGAACCAGGCGCTGGAGCAGGACAAGGTGGTCCTCTTCGAGGGCGGCCAGGGCACGCTGCTCGACATCGACCACGGCACGTACCCCTTCGTCACCTCGTCCAACCCGACCGCGGGCGGCGCCTGCACGGGCGCCGGCGTGGGCCCGACGAAGATCAGCCGGGTCATCGGCATCCTGAAGGCGTACACGACCCGCGTCGGCGCGGGACCGTTCCCGACGGAGCTGTTCGACGAGGACGGCGAGGCGCTGCGCCGCATCGGCGGCGAGCGCGGTGTCACCACCGGCCGTGACCGCCGCTGCGGCTGGTTCGACGCGGTGATCGCCCGCTACGCCACCCGCGTCAACGGCCTCACCGACTTCTTCCTCACCAAGCTCGACGTCCTCACCGGCTGGGAGCAGATCCCGGTCTGCGTGGCGTACGAGATCGACGGCAAGCGCGTCGAGGAGCTGCCGTACTCGCAGACGGACTTCCACCACGCGAAGCCGGTCTACGAGATGCTGCCGGGCTGGTCCGAGGACATCACCGGCGCCAAGTCGTTCTCCGACCTGCCGAAGAACGCCCAGGCGTACGTCAAGGCCCTGGAGGAGATGTCCGGCGCCCCGATCTCCGCGATCGGCGTGGGTCCGGGCCGCGACGAGACGATCGAGATCAACTCGTTCCTGTAGCCGGACCCGCCCTTCACCGGCGCCCGCGCGGGCGCCGGTGAACGGGCATAGCCTGAAGCCGTGGATGCCGCGTGCGTCGACCAGAAGAAGGTGAGTGCGATGCGCGTGCTGCTCAAGGCGACCATGGACACGGAGAAGGCGAACGAGCTCATCCGCAGCGGGAGGATGCCCGAGGTGGTGAAGGGCGCGCTCGACCGGCTCCAGCCGGAAGCGGCGTACTTCGGACCGGTGGGCGGGCAGCGTACGGCCCTGCTGGTCTTCGACCTGGCGGACAGCTCCGAACTGCCCCCGGCCGGCGAACCGTTCTTCACCGAGATGAACGCCCGCGTCGAGGTGACCCCGATCATGAACGCGGAGGACCTGCGGAAGGGGCTCTCCGCACTGCAGTGAGCCTCAGCTGAACACGATCATCGACCCCTGCGCCAGGCTCCGTGTCGCCGCCGCGTGCAGGCCCAGCCAGACGTGGCGTTCGCGGGCGAAGGGGCTGGGGTCGTACGGGGCGGGGACGGCCGGCTCCTCCAGCTCGGTCGGGCCGCGCGGGGGTTCGGGTGCGGCCGGGGGGTTCGCCGGGTCGATGCCGATGGACGGGGCGACCAGCTCCAGCTCCCGCAGCAGCGCGTGGGAGGAGCCCAAGGGGCCGCCGCCCGCGAGGAGCTCGTCGTTGGCGAGGGGGTGCGGGAAGTCGACGGGGACGTACGCGCCCGCGTGGTCGTAGTGCCAGACCAGGTGGGACTGCTGGGCCGTCGCCTCGAACATCTCCAGCAACTGCTCGTAGTCACCGCCCAGTTCGTCCACCGGGGTGACCGGCAGCCCGCACACCTGGAGCAGGTACACCCGCCGCAGGAAGTGCAGCGCGTCGTAGTCGAAACCCGCGACCGGGGCCACCTCGCCGGTCAGTCCCGGCATGTACTGGTACACCGGCACCGGTGGCAGGCCGGCCTCGGCGAGCACCGCGTTGTACTGCGCGAGTTCCTCGGCGAACGGGTTGTCGGGCGTGTGGCACAACACGTCGACGAGCGGTACCAGCCACAGGTCACAGGCCAAAGAGGGCTCCTCACACAGCACGGTCGTCGGGACGGTCGTCGTGGTCAGGGAAGCGTATCGGCGCCCGGCGCGGGCCGCTCCCCCCGTGCCGGCTCTTGTGCAGGTCCCTTACCCATCCCGCCGCCCGTCAGCCCCTCCACGAGGGAGAGCGCGTGCGTGTTGTACGACTCGACGACCGCGCGGGCCTCATCGGTGTCACGGCGCGACAGCGCGTCGACCAGATCGGTGTGTGCGGCCCACAGGTGCCCGCGCAGATCGGGCAGCCGCCGCAGATGCTGCACCACACACACCCAGGTCTGCACGCGCAGCCGGTGCAGGAAGTCGGTGAGGTACGGGTTGCCGAACACGGACCCGAGTTCGCGCCAGAAGCGCAGGTCGTAGCCGATCAGCACGGTGACCTCCCCGGCGAGGGCCGCGCGCTGCGCCTCCTCGCCGCGTCTGCGCACCCCGGCGAGGGCGGCGGCGACCCGGGGCTCGTCCGGCCGGAGGTGGACCAGGTGGCCGTCGGTCAGCGCGCGGAACATCCCGTCGGTCACCAGGGTGCGGGCCTCGATCATGCTCCGGAAGTCGTCGGCGGAGTACTCGTGCACCCGGAAACCCCGGTGCTGGTCGGCGTCGAGCAGCTCCTGCGCCGACAGGTCGACCAGCGCCTCCCGGACGGGGGTCGCGGACACGCCGTACTGATCGGCGATCTCCTTGACGGTGAACTCCTGCCCCGGCTGGAGCCGCCCGGCCAGCACCTCGTCACGGAGCGCGTCCGCGATCTGCTGCCGCAGTGTGCTGCGGGTCACGGCACCGCCGCCGCTGAAGCCGGGCATGGTCGGGGCGTCTCCCTCGTCGCGTTCGAGTGGCGTGCACGCGGATGTCCACGGGCACGCCACCTTACGCGTTCGGACGGGCCCCGGGGTGTTCGAACGGGCGCGGGGGGAGAACCCCCCCGCGCCCGTTCGAACCGGCCTCACGTGGTGGTCACTCCACGTAGCCGTCCGCCACCGACAGGGCCGCGTCCAGCGCCGCCAGCCCTTCCTTCAGCTCCGCCTCGCTCGCGTTGCACGGCGGCACCACATGCGTGCGGTTCATGTTCACGAAGGGCCAGATCCCGGCCTCCTTCGCGGCGGCGGCGAAGGCCGCCATCGGGGCGTTCGCCTCACCGGCCGCGTTGTACGGCACCAGCGGCTCGCGGGTCTCCCGGTTCCGCACCAGTTCCAGCGCCCAGAACATGCCGGTCCCGCGCACCTCGCCCACGCTCGGGTGCCGCTCGGCCAGCTCCCGCAGCCCCGGCCCGACGACGGACGCGCCGAGGGTCGCCGCGTTCTCGACGACACCCTCCTCCGCCATCACATTGATCGTCGCGACGGCGGCGGCGCAGGCCAGCGGGTGCCCCGAGTACGTCAGACCACCCGGGTACGGCCGCTTCCCGAACGTGTCGGCGATCGCCCCGGAGATCGCGACACCGCCCAGCGGTACGTACCCGGAGTTCACGCCCTTCGCGAAGGTCATCAGGTCCGGGACGACGTCGTACAGGTCCGCCGCGAACCACTTCCCGGTCCGCCCGAACCCGGCCATGACCTCGTCGAGGACGAAGACGATCCCGTACTTGTCGCAGATCTCGCGGACCCCGGCGAGATAGCCGGCGGGCGGCAGCATGATGCCCGCCGTCCCCGGAATGGTCTCCAGGATGATCGCGGCGACGGTCGACGGCCCCTCGAAGGCGATCGTCGTCTCCAGGTGCTCCAGCGCCCGCGCGCACTCCTGCTCCTCCGTCTCGGCGTAGAAGCGGGAGCGGTACAGGAACGGCGCCCAGAAGTGCACGACCCCGGCCGTGCCGCTGTCGGAGGCCCAGCGGCGCGGGTCACCGGTGACGTTGACCGCCTGCTGGGTGCCGCCGTGGTACGAGCGGTACGCGGAGAGCACCTTGGGGCGGCCGGTGTGCAGCCGCGCCATGCGCAGGGCGTGCTCCACGGCGTCGGCGCCGCCGTTGGTGAAGAAGATCTTGTCCAGGTCGCCCGGGGTCCGCTCGGCGATCAGCCGCGCCGCCTCCGAGCGTGCCTCGACGGCGAACGCGGGCGCGAACGTCGTCATCCGCGCCGCCTGCTCCTGGATCGCGGCGACGACCTTCGGGTGCTGGTAGCCGATGTTGGTGTAGACGAGGCCGCTGGTGAAGTCGAGGTGGCGCCGGCCGTCGTAGTCCCAGAAGTACGACCCCTCCGCCCCGGCGACGGCGAGCGGGTCGATGAGCTCCTGCGCGGACCAGGAGTGGAACACATGCGCACGGTCGGCGGCCTTGACGGCGGCCCCGACCTCGGGGTTCGGCTGAGGGGTCATGGGGCCGAGGGTAGGCCGGGGCCGCGGGGCCGCGACATCGGCGGCCTGTCTGCGGTGGGGGACTTTCCGCGACAGGGTGTCGACAGGAGTGATTGACAGGAAGCTGTCGTAATGACAATATGCTGTCATCTGCCGGTGTACTCACAAGGGAGCGGTCATGACCCGCAAGCCCGTGCATCTCGCCCTCTACGACACCTTCGCCGACTGGGAGACCGGTCACGCCACCGCGCACCTCGCACGCGCCGGCTACGAGGTGCGCACGGTCACCCCGGCCGGTGAGCCCGTCACCGGCATCGGCGGACTCCGCGTCCTGTCCGACCTCGCGCTCGACGAACTGCGGCCCGAGGACAGCGCGCTGCTGATCCTCCCCGGCGCCGACCGCTGGGACGAGGGCGACGACCTCGCCCCCTTCGCCCGCGCCGCCCGTGCCTTCCTCGACGCCGGGGTGCCCGTCGCCGCGATCTGCGGCGCCACCGCCGGGCTGGCCCGCGAAGGGCTGCTCGACACCCGTGCGCACACCAGCGCCGTCTCCTTCTACCTCGCCGCGACCGGCTACGCGGGCGGCGACCGGTACGTCGAGGCCGACGCGGTCACCGACGGCGGTCTCGTCACCGCCGGGCCGACCGAGCCCGTCGCCTTCGCCCGCGAGATCTTCCGGCTGCTCGGCGTCCACGACGACACGGTGAACGACGCCTGGTACCGGCTGTTCCACGACTCGGACCCCGAGGCGTACGCCGAGTACGCGAAGGCCACGGCCCGGTGAGCGGGGAACACCAGGACCTGCTCAGCAGGGGCGCGCTCGGCACCTTCCGGCTGAACGGCCAGTTCCTCGCGGTCGCCGAGGAGCTGGCCCGGCCCGCCGGGCTCACCGCCGCCTGGTGGCAGGTGCTCGGCGCGGTCCTCGGCGAGCCGCTGCCGGTCTCCGGGATCGCCAGGGCCATGGGCATCACCCGGCAGAGCGTGCAGCGCATCGCCGACCTGCTGGTGGAGCGCGGACTCGCCGAGTACCGGCCCAACCCGGCCCACCGCCGTGCCAAACTCCTCGCCCCCACGGAGCGGGGTCACACGGCGATCAGCCGTATCGACCCCGGCCACGCGGCCTTCGCGGAGCGGCTGGCGGAGGCGTACGGAGCGGCGTACGGGGAGGCGGAACTCGCCCGTGCGGTGGAGGCGCTGGAACGCCTGTCCACGGTGCTGGACACACTCGGGCCGCCTGTTACGGAACCGTAGACATCGCCCAGCTCACCGGGTACCGGCCCCGCACTATCCTCGGGATGTTGCTCATCGGGGGGAGGCGGCGTGGCGATGGACAAGCTCGGGCCCGGGGATCCGCCGGGAATCGGGGCGTACCGGCTGCTGGCCCGGCTCGGGGCCGGCGGCATGGGGCAGGTCTACCTCGCCCGCTCCGACCGGGGACGCACCGTCGCCGTCAAGCTGATCCGCCGGGAGCTGGCCCAGCAGGAGGAGTTCCGGGCGCGCTTCCGCCAGGAGGTGCACGCCGCGCGGCAGGTCGGCGGTGACTGGACGGCCCCGGTCCTCGACGCGGACACCGAGGCGCCCGTGCCGTGGGTGGCCACCGGGTACGTGGCCGGGCCCAGCCTCCAGCAGGTGGTCGGGCACGACCACGGGGCGCTGCCCGAACGGTCGGTACGCATCCTCGCCGCCGGTCTCGCGCACGCGCTGAAGGACATCCACGCCGCGGGGATCATCCACCGGGACCTCAAGCCGTCCAACGTGCTCGTCACCATCGACGGTCCGCGCGTCATCGACTTCGGGATCGCGCGGGCGCTGGAGACGGTGACCGACGGCGGGCTCACCCGCACCGGCGCGCTCGTCGGCTCGCCCGGCTTCATGGCACCCGAGCAGGTGCGCGGTGACCGCATCACGCCGGCCTGCGACGTGTTCTGCCTCGGCTCGGTGCTCGCCTACGCCGCCACCGGCACGCTCCCGTTCGGCACCGCCAACAGCGGTGTGCACGCGCTGATGTTCCGCATCGCCCAGGAGGAACCCGACCTGGCCGGTGTGCCCGAGGGGATCGCCGACCTCGTACGCGACTGCCTGAAGAAGGACCCGGCGGCACGGCCCACCCTCGACCGGGTGCTGGAGCGCACCGGCGCGGAGGACACCGTGGTCGGTGGCCGCTCCCGTGACCCCTGGCTGCCGAGCGCCCTGGTCGCCCAGCTCGGCCGCCACGCGGTCCGCCTCCTGGACGCGGAGGACCCGGAAACCCCGGCGCCACCCACACCGGCGGGTACGCCTCCCACCGCCTGGCCACCGGTACCGCCCGGGCCGGGCGGGGCAGCCGCCCCCGGTACGCCGCCCGCCGGGCAGCCGGGCGGCCACGCCGCCGCTTCGGCACCGGCGGCGTGGCCCTCCACGCCACCCGGGCCGACCGGACCCGACGCGCCCGCGCGGGGCGGCCCCGCCGGGCACCCCGGTGCTCCCGCGGTGCCGGCCGCCGGGCAGTCGGTGTCTCCCGAACCGGGGTATCCGAGTGCGCCCGCCGCCGGGCAGCAGGTGCCGCCCGGGGCGGGCCACCACGCCGGTCCCCCCGAGCACGCCCGTGCCGCCGACGACTCCGTCGGGCCGCCCGTGGCCGGCAACGCCTCCCCGCCCCCGCCCGGGCAGCCGGGGGCGGACCACCTGCCCACCCTCGTGGCCGGTCAGGGCGCCCCCGCCCAACCCTCGGCACCGGGCCCGTACGGGCATCCCCAGCAGCCCGCGTACGGCTACCCCTACAGCGGGCCCGCCGTCGGCCACACCCCGCCCCACGGGCCGCCGCCGTACGGGCCGGTGTCCGAGCCGCGCCGGGACAACCGTTCCACCGTGCTGCTCGTGGTGATCGCGCTGGTCGTCGCGCTCGCCGCCGGCGGCACCGTGTACGGGCTGATGAGCGGCGGCGCCGCCGACAACCGCGCCGGCGACGACCCCACCGCGCCCCCGTCGCCCAGCGGCGCACCGCGGAGCTCCGCCCCCACCACTCCCGACGAGACCCAGCGGCCCAGCGCCTCCGCCCCCGCGGACGGCACCGTTCCCGCCGACTACCTGGGCAGTTGGTCCACCACCATCGACAACGCGAGCGGCGAGCACACCCGCAGGCTGACCATCCGGCAGGGCGAGGTCGGCGACACGGTCATGTCCCTCGTCGCCGACGGGCCCACCGGCAACGGCACCTACCACTGCGTCTTCGAGGCCCGGCTCACCGGCGGCTCCGGAGACCGGCTGGAGCTCGGCCCGTCCTCCGTGACGGTCGGGCAGCCGAGCGGCGCCTGCACCCCGGGCTCCGCCAGCGAGGTCACCCTGCTCCCCGGCGGCTCGCTCCAGCGCGTGACCACCGGCAGCGGCGAACAGCTCACCTACACGCGGGGCTGAACGTTCGGCGAACTCCCGAGGACGAACACCGCCGACCGCTTCGTACGGCCGTACGGTGACTGCCCGGTCGGACGTGCGGGCGGTGGCGGGGGCGGCACGATGGAGTGGCTGAGCGCGGAGAACCTGGTGGCCGTGGCGACGGCGATCCTCGGTGTCGTCGCCTCCGCCGTCATGGTCTGGTACGAGCGGCGGGTGCCGCGCAGCAAACGCATCGGCTACCGCGTGCAGTTGGACGTCCCGATCGGTGACGGCCAGCGGTCCAGCCGCACCAGCCGGCGGGAGGGCTGGTTCGACACGGCGGCGGCGGGGATGACGCACGCCAGCATGGTGCTGCTGCGCATCGAGAACGACGGCTCGCAGACCATCGTCCGCGACGACTACCAGAGCCCGGGAAGCCACGGCCTGACCGTGGAGTTCAGTGAGCGCACCATCCTCGGCGTCTCGGTCACCCAGCCCTCGGAGACCAGCCACCTCCTCGAGCACTTCACCCAGGAGCGCGGCTTCGGCTACCAGGACGGCACCCTGCGCCTCCCGCGCGTCCCGCTGAACCGGGGCGCCTACTACAAGCTGCTGGTGCTGCTCTCCGGCGGGCGCGTGGGCGACGGGATCCAGCTGAGCGGCGACCTCAGCGAGGGCGACGTGCACCGCAACCGCAGCGCCACCCCGGACGACAAGGCCCCGCTGTTCAGCCGGGCGGCGCGGCTGATCACCATCACGCTCACGCTGTGCGTGGTGGCGCTCGCGGTGATCGTCGTGGCCCAGGACGACAGCCCGCCGCCCATCGGCTGCCGGGGCGGCACCCTGACCCTCACCGGATCGACGGCGTTCGCGCCGGTGCTGCGGGAGGTCGCGGAGAAGTACGAGCGGGACTGCGCGGACGAGGACCCGCGCATCGAGGTGGACCCGCACGGGTCGACGGCCGGGATACGGGACCTGGCGGCGGCCGGGGCGGAGGCGGAGAACGGCTCGCCGCCGCTGGTGGTCCTGTCGGACGGACCCAAGCCGGGCGGGCTGCCCGAACTGCGCGGGAACCAGGTGGCGGTGTCGGTGTTCGCGCTGGTGGTGAACGACGCCGTGGGGCTGCGGAACCTGTCGACGGAGGACGTACGACGCCTCTACCGGGGCGAGATCGCGAACTGGAGCGAGCTCGGCGGCCCGGACCTGGCGGTCCACCTCGTCAGCCGGGACGCCAACTCCGGCACGAGACAGGTCTTCCAGCGCCGCGTGCTGGGCCGGGGCGAGATCGCCCACTCCTCCGTCGACTGCGTGCACAAGGACGACCCGAACGCCCCCGTCATCCGCTGCGAACTCGACTCCACCGAACAGGTGCTGGAAACCGTCGCCGACATCCCCGGCGCGATCGGCTACAGCGAACACGCCCGCGCCTCCCGGGCGAAGGGACTGCACCGGCTGGACCTCGACGAAGAGGTCCCGTCCGTCGACGCCATCGAGCACGGGACGAGCTCCTACCCGTACCGGGAGATCGAGTACGCCTACACCTACGGGCAGCCGCCGGCGAACTCACTGGCGTCGGGTTTCCTGACGTACCTCACGCGCGGCGTCGGCCAGGACGTGATCCGCACCCACGGCCATCTGCCGTGCTGGACCCCGGAGGGGATGGAGCTGTGCGCACGGGACACGCCGTGACGAGCCTGCTCGGCGCGGCTCGGGCGGACAGTCGGCTCGGCGCGGCTCGGGCGGACAGTCGGCTCGGCGCGGCTCGGGCGGACAGTCGGCTCAGCGCGGCTCGGGCGGACGCTGGCGCGGCATGTTGGGGCGGGCCGGTCCCTGCGGGGACGGGAAGCGGCCGTGCGGGAGGGAACCCTCCGGGCGTCCCGCGCCCGCCACCGCCGTCTGGATGCCCAGCGGCGCGCCCCCCGTACGGAACTCCACCATCCAGTCGGCCGTCTCGACCCGCACCAGCTCGGTGACGTCCTCCGAGAACCGCCGCAGCACCGCCAGGCACCGCTCGGCCGCCTCGCTCGCCGTGCCGTCCGCCGGGCCGAGCACCTCGCGCACGCACTCCGACGCCCAGTCGAACTGGAACGCCTGCAACCGCCGCTGCACGGCCTGCGCGGTCGCCACGTCCCGCATCCAGCCGGACGTCATCCCGAAGAACCGGTCCCCGGCCACACAGGCCACCCCGAGCAGCAGCGCCAGATAACCCCAGGGCGCGGACCCGTCGGCCACCCCGGTCAGGTCGAGCAGGGGCAGCGCGGCCCCGGTCAGCGCGCCCACGGCCGTCCCGGCCCGCAGCGCCCACGCGCACCGCCGCTTCCACACCCGGTCCGCGAGATACCAGGCGGCCGTGTCCAGCGCGCCGCGCTCCACCCACCGGTACAGCTCGTCCAGCCGGGCCGCCGGCTCGCCCCAGTCCCCGAGCGGGAACTCCCGCCCCTCCAGGTCGTCCGGCCAGGGCCCGGCCGCCCCTTCGCCCCACCCGTCCTGAGGCCGACCCTCGGGCTGCATCTCCGGCTGACCCACCCGGTATCTCCCTACTGACCCCTGCTGATTCCGCGTACTGTCCGTCCATGAAGTGTGACGCCAGGTGCTCACGCGCCTGACCCTTCCTACCGCCCAATGGGTGGCGGCGCCGGGGGTTCGGGCTCTTTTTCGTCCGGAAGATGGCCGTGATCAGGTATAGGGCCCCCACCGTGACTCACTCGAAAGAGTGTCGGGGCAGCGGCCCCCGCGACCACGTAGGCTCGTGCCGAACGGTAAAACCCTTACCGACGGACCGACCAAGGAGCCGAATCGTGATCCCCGGTGGTGGCCAGCCGAACATGCAGCAGCTGCTCCAGCAGGCCCAGAAGATGCAGCAGGACCTGGCCCGGGCCCAGGAGGAGCTGGCGAGGACCGAGGTCGACGGGCAGTCGGGAGGCGGCCTGGTGAAGGCCACCGTCACCGGCTCCGGCGAGCTGCGCGGCCTCGTGATCGACCCGAAGGCGGTGGACCCGGAGGACACCGAGACCCTCGCCGACCTGATCGTCGCGGCGGTCCAGGCGGCCAACGAGAACGCCCAGACCCTTCAGCAGCAGAAGCTCGGCCCGCTGGCCCAGGGGCTGGGCGGCGGCGGCCTCCCCGGTCTCCCCTTCTGACCTCTCGAACCCTCGAACCCTCGAACCTTTCGAAGACGGCCCGCGGGCCTTTACCGTACGTACTGAAGGAACACCAGGAAGGGACGGCAGTCCGTTGTACGAAGGCGTGGTCCAGGACCTCATCGACGAACTGGGGCGGCTGCCCGGCGTCGGTCCCAAGAGCGCGCAGCGGATCGCCTTCCACATCCTCCAGGCGGAACCGACGGACGTACGGCGTCTGGCGCACGCGCTGATGGAGGTCAAGGCGAAGGTCCGCTTCTGCGCGACCTGTGGGAACGTCGCGCAGGAGGAGCAGTGCAACATCTGCCGCGACACCCGCCGCGACCCGGCCGTCATCTGCGTCGTGGAGGAGCCGAAGGACGTCGTGGCGATCGAGCGCACCCGTGAGTTCCGGGGGCGCTACCACGTCCTCGGCGGCGCGATCAGCCCCATCGACGGGGTGGGCCCGGACGACCTGCGTATACGAGAACTTCTCGCGCGGTTGGCCGACGGTACGGTCACGGAGCTGATCCTGGCCACGGACCCGAATCTGGAAGGCGAGGCCACGGCGACGTACCTCGCCCGCATGATCAAGCCCATGGGCCTGAAGGTCACCCGCCTGGCCAGCGGCCTCCCGGTGGGCGGCGACCTGGAATACGCGGACGAGGTCACCCTCGGCCGCGCCTTCGAGGGGAGACGACTCCTAGATGTCTGATGCCACGCTGCACGCGACCGACCAGAACCCGGACGACTTCGCGGTCCAGATCGCGGATCAGATCGAGAGCTTCCTGGTCGCCGTCACGGAGGTCGCGAAGGGCGACGAGCCGGACTCGGCGGTCCCCTTCCTCCTCCTGGAGGTCTCCCAGCTCCTCCTGGCCGGCGGCCGCCTGGGCGCGCACGAGGACATCGTCCCCGAGGAGCGCTACGAGCCCGACATGGGCCCGGAGGCCGACGTGGACGAACTCCGCGAGAACCTCGCCCGCATGCTGGAGCCGGTCGACGTCTACTCGGAGGTCTTCGACCCCTACGAGCCCCGCAAGGCCCCGGTCCCGGCCCGCATCTCCGACGACCTCACCGACGTCATCACCGACCTCCGCCACGGCATGGCCCACTACAAGGCCGGCCGCACCACGGAGGCCCTGTGGTGGTGGCAGTTCTCCTACTTCTCCAACTGGGGCACCACGGCCTCCGCGACCCTGCGGGCGTTGCAGTCGGTGGTGGCCCACGTCCGCCTGAACCAGCCCCTGGCCGAACTCGACGGCCTCGACACCGACCAGGGCATGGGCGACGACACCCTGGAGTTCGAGGCGGGCCAGGTCATGGCGGAGGAGATCGGCGGTCCGCTGGGCGTCCGCCCGGTCACATGACCGACAGCGTGTACGTGGGCAACGCGGGCAAGGACGCGGCGCTGGACCGGGGCTGGCTCCTCGGGCACTTCAAGGACGCCGGGGACCCTCGCCACAGCGAGGCGGTGGAGATCAAGTGGGGTGTCCACCCCCGTGGCGACGAGCGAACGCGGTGGGTGAGGGGCGAGGAACGCACGGCCCTCCTGGTCCTCGTCAGCGGCCGTTTCCGAGTCGAACTCCCCGGCCGCAGTGTCCTCCTGGAAGAGCAGGGCGACTACGTCGTGTGGGGACGGGGAGTCGACCACTCCTGGTTCGCGGAGGAGGAGTCGGTGGTGCTGACCGTCCGGTGGCCGTCCGTGCCCGGCTACGCGGTGGCGGAGGGCACGGAGGCGTGACCAGCCAGTACAGCGGCTGGGCCGACGTCGAGCGTCGGATCCGTGAGAGCCGGCCCGAGGCGTCCGACGCCGAGTGGGGATCCCGCGAGCGGGCCGCTCGTACGGCGACGATCGAGTACGGCGACCGAACGGTGGGCGCGGCCTGAGCGGGGTGCGGAGCAACGGGGTCAGTGGTTCACCGCCCCTCGGAGTCGACGGCTCCGGCGGCACGCAGGGCGTCGAGGACGCGTACGTAGTCCTCGGCCCGCTCCGGGCGCCTCTCCGCGCTCGCGCTCGCGTCGGCCAAGGCCCTCGCCGTGGGTTCGGCGCCGCGGCCGAGCAGCAGGCGCACCGCCGCCACCTGACCGGATGCGGCCGTCCACTCCAGGGGTGACCTACCCTTGAAGTCCCGGTCCTCGATGTCCGCCCCTCCCGGCTGATCGCGTCCACGCCGACGCCCGCCTCCAGCAGCCGCGTCACCAGCGCCGGGTCGTTGTCCTTCGCCGCCTGCGGCAGTTCGTCCGATCTCTCCACGGGTTCCGCCATGGAGTGATCATGCGGTGCCGGCACCCGGCGGCACGCCCGGTCTCACCTCGGACACCGAACCTTCAAGGACCTCGTCGACTGAGCCCGTGTGTGACGCGGGGCACTTTTCCGAGTGGGGCGCGTCGGGATGGGCATGAGCCCCCTGCACGGGCGCCGGGGAGTCTCACCATGCGATATCGCGGAGGGGTTTTTCGGGCGCTCGATAGACTGAGCCGACCGCAGCGCACACATATGTGGGCGGACTGTGGAAAACGACGGACTGAGCGAGGAGCGCACGTGGGCCTTGTCGTGCAGAAGTACGGAGGCTCCTCCGTAGCCGATGCCGAAGGCATCAAGCGCGTCGCCAAGAGGATCGTGGAAGCCAAGAAGAACGGCCACCAGGTGGTCGCCGTGGTTTCCGCGATGGGCGACACGACGGACGAGCTGATCGATCTCGCCGAGCAGGTTTCCCCGATCCCTGCCGGGCGCGAGCTCGACATGCTGCTGACCGCCGGAGAGCGGATCTCCATGGCCCTGCTGGCCATGGCGATCAAAAACCTGGGCCACAACGCCCAGAGCTTCACCGGCAGCCAGGCAGGTGTCATCACCGACTCGGTCCACAACAAAGCCCGCATCATCGATGTCACGCCGGGCCGGATCAAGGCCTCGGTGGACGAGGGCAACATCGCCATCGTCGCCGGTTTCCAGGGCGTCAGCCAGGACACCAAGGACATCACCACGCTCGGCCGCGGCGGCTCCGACACCACCGCCGTCGCCCTCGCCGCAGCGCTCGACGCCGAGGTGTGCGAGATCTACACGGACGTCGACGGCGTGTTCACCGCCGACCCGCGCGTGGTGAGCAAGGCCCGGAAGATCGACTGGATCGCGTTCGAGGACATGCTCGAGCTCGCGGCCTCCGGGTCCAAGGTGCTGCTCCACCGCTGTGTGGAGTACGCCCGCCGGTACAACATCCCGATCCACGTCCGTTCGTCCTTCAGCGGACTGCAGGGCACGTGGGTCAGCAGCGAGCCGATGAAGCAAGGGGACAAGCAGGTGGAGCAGGCTCTCATCTCCGGTGTCGCGCACGACACCTCCGAGGCCAAGGTCACGGTCGTCGGTGTGCCGGACAAGCCCGGCGAGGCCGCCTCGATCTTCCGCACGATCGCCGATGCCGAGATCAACATCGACATGGTCGTGCAGAACGTGTCCGCCGCGTCCACGGGCCTGACGGACATCTCCTTCACCCTGCCGAAGACCGAGGGCCGCAAGGCCATCGACGCGCTGGAGAAGAACAAGGGCGCCATCGGCTTCGACTCCCTGCGCTACGACGACCAGATCGGCAAGATCTCCCTGGTCGGCGCCGGCATGAAGACCAACCCCGGTGTCACGGCCGACTTCTTCACGGCGCTCAGCGACGCCGGTGTGAACATCGAGCTGATCTCGACCTCCGAGATCCGCATCTCGGTCGTCACCCGCAAGGACGACGTGCCGGAGGCCGTCCGCGCCGTGCACTCGGCGTTCGGTCTGGACTCCGACAGCGACGAGGCCGTGGTCTACGGAGGCACCGGCCGCTGATGGCCGGGACCGAGGGATCCGGACGTTCCGGGCGGCCGACGCTCGCGGTCGTGGGAGCGACCGGGGCCGTCGGCACGGTCATGCTCCAGATCCTGTCCCAGCGGGCGGACGTCTGGGGCGAGATCAGGCTCATCGCCTCCCCGCGCTCGGCCGGCCGCAAGCTGGCCGTGCGCGGTGAGGAGGTCGAGGTCGTGGCGCTCACCGAGGAGGCCTTCGACGGGGTCGACGTCGCGATGTTCGACGTACCCGACGAGGTCGCCGAGCGGTGGGCGCCCGTCGCCGCCGCGCGGGGCGCGGTGGTGGTCGACAACTCGGGCGCGTTCCGGATGGACCCGGACGTGCCGCTCGTCGTCCCCGAGGTCAACCCGCACGCCGTGCGCAGGCGTCCGCGCGGGATCGTCGCCAACCCGAACTGCACCACCCTGTCGATGATCGTCGCGCTGGGCGCGCTGCACGCCGAGTTCGGGCTGCGCGAGCTGGTGGTCTCCTCGTACCAGGCGGTCAGCGGCGCCGGGCACGCGGGCGTGCGCACCCTGCGCGAGCAGCTCTCCCTGGTGGCCGGCACGGAGCTGGGGACCCACCCCGGTGACGTACGGCGGGCCGTGGGGGACAACACCGGGCCGTTCCCGGAGCCGGTCGCGCTGAACGTCGTACCGTGGGCCGGGTCGCTGCGCGAGGACGGCTGGTCCTCGGAGGAGATGAAGGTCCGGGACGAGTCCCGCAAGATCCTCGGCCTGCCCTCCCTGCCCGTGGCGGTCACCTGCGTACGCGTCCCGGTGGTCACCACGCACTCCCTCACCGTGCACGCCCGCTTCGAGGGCGAGGTCACCGTCGACAAGGCGCGCGAGATCCTCGCCACCGCGCCCGGAGTGGTCCTGTTCGACAACCCGGCCGCGGGGGAGTTCCCCACCCCCGCCGACGTCGTCGGCACCGATCCGACCTGGGTCGGGCGGGTACGACGGGCCCTGGACGACCCCACCGCGCTGGAGCTCTTCGTGTGCGGGGACAACCTGCGCAAGGGGGCGGCGCTGAACACCGCTCAGATCGCCGAACTCGTGGCGGTTGAACGGTAAAAAGTTCTGGATCGCACAGGATTCGTTTGTAGGATCTGTGTAAGTCTTGTGAGCCGGATTCCCGGTCGGATGCCTCTTGATCAGGCCGTTTCGGCGACGGAGGATTGAGCAAGGCCCGTACGAGGCTTGTACGAGGATTCACCTCCCCGTTCTCCGCAACCGCGCGGAGGGCGGGGAGCGTCTTTGCGGTCGCCCTTACCGGGGGGCGTGGGGGCGCTGCTCTCCGGACGTGGGGACGTCCGGAACCGGGCGTGGGGACGTCCGTTCATATGGGACACAGGGGAAGAGCGGGACGCATGAGGGCATTTGATGTGCTGTCGGTGGTGCTGCCTGACGCGGGCGGGCGGCCGGCCACACCGGCCGCCGCAAAAGTGACGCCCGGCACGTACAACCCTTACGAGGGGAAGCGTGTCCAACTGGCGTGGCTGAGGTACTCGACTTCACAGCGCCGCGCGGCACGGCCCTACGGCCGCCCCGTCAGGCTCGCCGACCCCGCATGCCCGGCGCGTCCGGCGGCGGCATGCCGGTGATCGCGCCCATGCCCGCAGCGCGCCCCGCCCGCATACCAGGACAGCGTGACGGCACCGACGACGTCGTGGCGGCCGGCACCACCGTCGACCATCTCACCGAGACCTACCGCGCGCACTACCGCTCGCTGCTGGGCCTCGCGGCACTCCTCCTCGACGACACCGCCTCCTGCGAGGACGTCGTGCAGGAGGCGTTCATCCGCGTCCACTCCGCCCGCAAACGCGTCCGGGACCCGGAGAAGACCCTGGCCTATCTGCGCCAGACGGTCGTCAACCTGTCCCGCTCCGCGCTGCGCCGCCGCATCCTCGGCCTCAAGCTGCTCTCCAAGCCCATGCCCGACATGGCGAGCGCGGAGGAGGGCGCCTACGACCAGCTCGAGCGCGACTCGCTGATCAAGGCGATGAAGGGCCTCCAGCGCCGCCAGCGCGAGGTGCTGGTGCTGCGCTACTTCGCGGACATGACGGAGGCGCAGGTCGCCGAGACCCTCGGCATCTCGCTGGGCTCGGTGAAGGCGTACGGCTCACGCGGTATCGCGGCGCTGCGGCTGGCCATGGAGGCGCCGGCATGAGCGAGGGCAGGGGCGCGCGGCGCGAGGAGCGCGGGCCGGAGGGCTCGCGTCCGTCCGACGCCGCGCGGGAGTCCGAGGGCGTGCCCGCGCCCGAGGACGTACGGGAAACCGGCGACGGGAACGAGCCGGAGCACACGCACGCTGGGAACGGAACTGTGAACGACGGCCTGGACGAACAGGGCTCCGAGGGGCTCGACGCGGACGAGCTGGCACTGCGCACCCTGCTGCACCGCGCGGTGCGGGAGGTGGAGCCGGGCGACGGCACCCTGGACTATCTGCGCCGGGCCGTCCCCGCCCGCCGGGCCCGCAAGCGCCAGGCCCTCGTCGGCGTGGCCGCCGCCGCCCTCTTCCTCGGCACCGCCGTCCCCGCCCTCGTCCACGTCTCCGGCGTCACCGACTCCGACGCCAGCCCCTCCGCCGTCGGCCACGCCGCGCAGGCGCAGGGCGGCACCGGTCAGGGCAAGGACCCGGAGAGCGGGGAGAGCACCGCGGGCGGCGCCTCGGACCAGGTCGAGGGGACCGACAAGGGCGACAAGAAGGAACAGGACAAGGGCGGCACGAACACCGGCTCCGGCACGGGTGCGACGGAGGGGGCCGACCCCTCGGCCAGCCTCGCCGCCGGGGTGCCCGCCTGCACCGCCGCCCAGCTCGGCCCGGCGACCGCGTCCAGTGCCGCTCCCGAGTCCACGGGCGCGGTCTACGGCTCCTTCCGGGTCGTCAACGTCTCCACCGCGAGCTGTACCGTCGAGGGCGCCGGGACCGTGACCCCGACCCCGCAGGGCGCGGCCGACGTCACCAAGGTGAGCTCGGCGCGGCATGTGGCGGGGGACGCGGCGGCCGGACTGCCCGACCCCTCCCTGGAGGTCGCGGAGCTGGTGCTCAAGCCGGGTGCGGCGTACGAGGTGAAGTTCGCCTGGGTGCCCTCCGAGACCTGCGCGGCTCCGGGCGACAGCACGGGCGGCGGCACCGGCGGCCCCTCGCCCGACCCGACACCGACCGGTGAACCGACCACGACGACCGGCGCGTCCGCGGGCACCGACGGCGGCACGGTCACCCAGCTGGTCAGGGAGGACGGCACGGGAGAGGGCAGTGTGGCGGTGACGTACACGTCGTCCACGGGCTCGGGCTCGGCCACCACGACGGTGAGCAACGCGTGCGCGGGCACGGTGTACTTCACGGGGCTGCTGTCGGCGGTGTGACCCTACGGCGGGGGCGGGACTCCGGGCCCCGGTCCGTTGTCGGCCTGTTGTCAGACCGCTGACGGACTCGGCCGCTCCGGTTCCCGCTTCCCGTCCTCGTTCCCGTTGTCCCTGTCCCCGTCCTCGTCCGGGACCAGGCCCAGTTCCGCGTCGCGGACGAACTCCAGCTCGCGGCGGAACAGCCGGAACCACATGAAGATCACGAAGCCCACGAAGGCGAACCACTCGGCGGTGTAGCCGAGGTTCTGGAACGCCTTCAGGTCGAGGCCGGTGCCGCTCGGCGCGGTCGCCGGCACGGCCTTCATACCGGAGTCGCCGCGGTTGAGCGTGAGCCAGGCGTCGTACACGTCGTACTCCACGAGGTTCACCAGCGACGCCGAGCTGATCGCCGCCGTCTGTCCCTCGGGCAGGCCGCCGCGGGCGCTGACGCCGTTGCTGCCCGGTGTCTCGGACGCCTGGAGCGCGCCGGTGACGGTGACCTCACCGGTGGGCGCCGCGGGCGTCTTCGCCGGGTCGGGGGTGCCGGGCAGCCAGCCCCGGACGACGGGCAGCACCCGGCCGGTGTCGGTGCGCAGCAGGGTCAGGACGTAGTAGCCGTCCTTGTCGTCCAGCTTGCGGTCGGGCACGAGGAGCTGGGTGTCGTACCGGCCGCTCACCGTGGCCTGCTTGCCGGAGGTGGCCTTGGTCACGGGCAGCAGGTCGTCCAGCGGTCTGGCCGCCTCCCGCTTGTCCGTGGCGATGCGCGCCTCGGCGTCGCGGTGGTTGTCCACCCTGTCCTCGAACCGGCCCAGCTGCCAGGACCCCATGAAGACGCAGAAGGGGATGGAGAGCAGCAGGAAGACGTTGATCCCCCACCAGCGGGGCGTCAGCAGAAACCGGTACACGCCTTCAACGGTACGGGTCCCCGGGTGGTTCCCGGCCCGCGGGGTAACCGTGCGGCGGGCGCCCTCCACGAGGGGCCGGTGAAGGATCGGGAAGAAGTTGTCCACAGGCTGGGGACCTCGGCGGCGCGATGCCCTTCCGGACAGGCAGTATGGGGTCATGACTGAGAGCAACGGGTCCGACGCGCCGGGCCGGGCCGACCACCAGACCGAGCGAGTGGAACAGGGCGCGGGCATGCCCGACTGGGAGAAGCGCTTCCGGGCGCCCCGGGTGTCCCTGCCCGACTGGGCGGAGGACGCCCCCGACCGCTCCCTGTTCGTGTCGAACGCGACGGGGACGTACGAGCTGTACGCCTGGGACCGGGCGACGGGCGAGCAGCGGCAGGTGACGGACCGGCCCAACGGCACGACGGACGGCGTGCTCTCGCCGGACGGCGAGTGGATCTGGTGGTTCGACGACAAGGACGGCGACGAGTTCGGCGTGTGGCGCCGGCAGCGGTTCTCGGGCGGCGAGGACGAGCTCGCGGCACCGGGCCTCGACCCTTCGTACCCTGCCGGTCTCGCGCTGGGCCGGGACGGCCGTACGGCGGTCGTGGGCCGTTCCACGGACGAGGACGGTACGACGATCCACCTGGCCCGTACGGGAGAGGGGCCCGTGGAGATCTACCGGCACCGTGAGTCGGCGGGCGTCGGGGACCTCTCCCACGACGGTTCGCTGATCGCCGTGGAGCACACCGAGCACGGTGACGCGATGCACTCCGCGCTGCGGGTGCTGCGGCCCGACGGTACGACGGTCGCCGAGCTCGACGACACCGAGGGCGGCACCCGGGAGCTGGGACTGGAGGTGCTGGGCTTCGCGCCGGTGACGGGCGACACCCGGCTGCTCATCGGTCACCAGCGGCGCGGACGCTGGGAGCCGCTGGTGTGGGACGTGGCGACGGGGGAGGAGACCGACCTCGCGCTGGAGCTGCCCGGTGACGTGAGCGCCGAGTGGTACCCGGACGGCACGGGGCTGCTCATCGCGCACGGCTTCGAGGCCCGCGGCGAGCTGTTCCGCTACGACCTGGCCGGGCGCCGGCTGGTGGAGATCCCCACCCCGCGCGGCGCGGTCTCGGGTGCGACGGCCCGGCCCGACGGCAGCGTGGAGTACCTGTGGTCGTCGGCGGCCCAGCCGCCGGCGGTGCGGTCCACGGCGGGCGGAGTGGTCCTCGACCCGCCCGGGATGAAGTCGCCCGGGTCGGTCCCGGTGGAGGACGTGTGGGTGGAGGGGCCCGGCGGCCGTATCCACGCCCTCGTCCAGAAGCCGGCCGGCGCGACCGGCCCGCTCCCGACCGTCTTCGACATCCACGGCGGCCCCACCTGGCACGACAGCGACTCCTTCGCGGCCGGCCCGGCCGCCTGGGTCGACCACGGCTACGCGGTGGTCCGCGTCAACTACCGGGGCTCCACGGGCTACGGCCGCGCCTGGACCGACGCGCTGAAGCACCGGGTGGGCCTGATCGAGCTGGAGGACATCGCGGCGGTGCGGGAGTGGGCGATCACCTCCGGTCTCGCCGACCCGGCCCGGCTGATCCTCACCGGCGGCTCCTGGGGCGGCTACCTCACCCTGCTCGGCCTCGGTACGCAGCCGGACGCGTGGGCGCTGGGCATCGCGGCGGTACCGGTCGCCGACTACGTCACGGCGTACCACGACGAGATGGAAGCGCTGAAGGCGATGGACCGCACGCTGCTCGGCGGCACCCCGGAGGAGGTCCCCGACCGCTTCGAGGCGTCGTCACCCATCACCTACGTCGACCGTGTGAAGGCCCCGGTCTACATCTCGGCGGGCGTCAACGACCCCCGCTGCCCCATCCAGCAGATCGAGAACTACGTCAAACGCCTGGAGTCCCGCGACGCCGTCCACGAGGTCTACCGCTACGACGCGGGCCACGGCTCCCTGGTAGTGGACGAACGCATCAAACAGATCCACCTGGAACTCGAGTTCGCATCGAAATACCTCCCCGCCTGACTACGGGAAGCCGTGCCTCCGCAGCTGCGGGAAGCCGTGCCTCCGCAGCTGCGGGCAATCGTGCCGCTGGGGCGGCACGGGTGGGCGCAGCGGCACCTCGCGAACGCGGGCAAGTGAAGCCCACCCCCCCCCGCCCAGCGGCAGCGCCGGGCACCTCGCGAACGCGGGCAAGTGAAGCCGACCCCCGCCCAACCGCACGCGGCACGCGCTACGTCGCGCTCCGCGGCCGCGCCCGCCGCCCCAGCAACTCCGCCAGCCCCCGCCGGGTGGCAGCCAGCACCACCCGGTCCTCGGCACGCAGCACATACGTATCAGGGAGGTCCCACACCAGCCCGGAACCCGGCACTTCCTCCCCGCCGGAGGCGGACCCCGCCGTGTCCAACGCCAGCACCCGCCAGGCACCTGCCCGGAACGCCTCCCCCACCGTCCGCCCCTCCAACTGCGCATGCCCGCCCACGACCACCGCCGCGAACAGCAGCACCCGCCGCTCCACCGGTATCGCCCCCAGGATCTGCCGCCCCATCATCGCCCCGGCAAAAGCCGGCGCCGCCAGATGCGACACACTCCGGCTCCGCGTCAGCGCCGACGGATGCGCGGTCCGCAACGTCCGGTACACCGCCTTCGCGAAGTCGTCGTCGTACAGCCGCAGCACCGCCCGCAGATCGGGCCGTACGGACCGCGCGTACAGCACCGCCTCCAGATTCGTCGTATCCGCACTGGTCAGTGCGAGCAACGCGTCCGCACGATGGATCTTCGCGGCCTCCAGCACCCCCTCCTGCGTGACGTCCCCCAGCACCACCGGAACCCGTAGCCGCCGCGCCACGGCCATCCCCCGCGCCTCCGGATCGGCCTCGACGCACACCACCGGGATGTGCAGCTCCCGCAGTCGCGTCAGCACCCGCGTCCCGATCTTGCCCAGTCCGAGCAGCACCACGTGCCCGCCCAGCCCGCGCGGCGGCTTCCGCAGCGCCGACGCCGTGCGGAACGTCCCCAGTGCCTCAAGCACCGCCGCCAGCAGCACCGGCAGCAGCAGCAGCCCCACCAGCATGGAGAGCAGTTGCAGCACCTGCCGCCCGGTGGTCTCGTGGTGCGCGGGCTCGTTGATCGCGAAGAGGTCGAGCAGGGTGACGTACGTGGCGTGCAGCGGATTGTCCTGTGTCACCACCGTCAGCGCGACGGCGAGCGCGATCACCGCCGCCACCAGCCCCGCCAGCGACCACCGCAGCCGCCGCGAGAACAGCGAGGCGAACGGCGGTCCGCCCCGACCGGCGGGCAACGGCGGGCCGGAGTAGGACAGTTGCTCCAGCACCACCGTCCCGCGTCCGGTCGCCGCCGCCACCGCCGCCGCGTCGGGCAGCAGTTGCGGTCCCTGCTCGCCGCTGTCCTCCGAACCCTCGGCCCCGGCGGGGTCGTTGCTGGTCGCGGAGAGCAGCGCGAGTGTGCACAGCCCCGGGTCGGCCACCTCGCCCGGCCCCGGAGGCCGGCGCTCCACCGCCCGCAGCAACAGCCCCTCCGCGTCGACGACCTTGCTGGTGCCGACGAGCGCGGTGGCGACCAGCGCGGGCGCGGCCGTGTCGGCGTCGGACAGCACGGTCGTGGCGATGTCGGCCCCACCGGCACCGTCGGCCCCGCCACGTCCCGCCGCACCACCGCCGCCACTGCCACCGCCCGCCAACTCGGCTGCCTGATCGAGTAGTTCCTCGATGTGTTGCCCCAGCCGCCGGTTGTAGAGCCGCAGGACGAGCCGCAGCCGGGGGTTGAGCCGGCGGGCGGTCAGGGCGGCACGGATGTTGGTCTCGTCGTCGTCGTACACCAGCGCCAGCGCGGCGGCGTGTTCCACCCCGGCCTCGGCGAGCACGGCCTCGGTCGGCTCGGCGGCCTCCACGACCCGTTCGCCGGGCGCCAAGGTGTCGTCGGACCCGCCGTTGCCCCGGTTGACGGCGGTCACGACCCGGTCGAGCAGGGCGGCGGAGGCCGCGCGGGCCCGTCCCGCCATCGGCTGCCGGCCGCTGCGCCCGGACGGCGGTACGACGAGGGTCACCTGCTCGCGGTACACCCCGCGCAGTTCGGCGGCGAGCCGGTGCGCCAGCCCGTCGTCGCCGCACACCACCATGTGCGCCGACGGGTCGTTGGGCAGGGCCGGGTTGGGAAGGAGGCTCACCACAGAGGAAGAGACTGCCTCATGGTAACGGGTGGTTCCAGGTCACCTCTGAACGGCCGCGTCCCGCCCTCCGTACCAAGGGGGGAGGGACCCGAGCGTGGCCCCGCTCTCTCGCGCGCATCCGGAGGTGCACCCGGCCCGTGGCCATCACCACATCACCCCCGCGCGGAGCGGAAGAACCCGACGGCGGCCGGGAGAAGAAGACGCACGACGAGGAGTCCCGCCACCTCACCTCCCCCCTCCTCCTCACCCTCGTCCTCCTCACGGCCGTGATGTTCCAGGACCCCGTCCGCCGCGCCCTGGCCGCGCCGGTGATGCAGAGCTGGATGACGGTGTTCGTGGCGGTGGTCCTCCAGGCCCTCCCCTTCCTGGTGCTCGGCGTCCTGCTGTCGGCGGCGATCGCGGTGTTCGTCCCGCCGTCGTTCTTCGCCCGCGCCCTGCCGAGGCGCTCCGCGCTGGCCGTACCCGTCGCGGGCGCGGCGGGGGCGGTGCTGCCGGGCTGCGAGTGCGCGTCCGTGCCGGTGGCGGGCGCGCTGGTGCGCAGGGGAGTGGCCCCTGCGGCGGCCCTGGCGTTCCTGCTCTCCGCCCCCGCGATCAACCCGATCGTGCTGACGGCGACGGCGGTCGCCTTCCCCGGCAACCCCGAGATGGTGCCGGCCCGTTTCGTCGCGAGCCTGCTGGTGGCGTGTGCGATGGGCTGGCTGTGGCAGCGCCTCGGCCGCACCGACTGGCTGCGCCCGCCCTCCCGTTCGTCGTACGACGGCCGGAGCAGGGGCGCGGCGTTCTGGGGCTCGGTACGGCACGACGTGATGCACGCGGGCGGCTTCCTGGTGGTCGGCGCGATGGCGGCGGCCACGCTGAAGGCGGTGGTCCCGGCGGAGTGGCTGCGCGCGGCGGCCGGCAGCCCGGTGCTGTCGGTGCTGGCCCTGGCCGTCCTGGCGGTGCTGCTGTCGATCTGCTCGGAGGCGGACGCGTTCGTGGCGGCGTCGCTCACCCAGTTCTCGCTGACGGCCCGGCTCGCCTTCCTGGTCGTGGGACCGATGGTCGACCTGAAGCTCTTCGCCATGCAGGCGGGCACGTTCGGCCGCGCCTTCGCCCTGCGCTTCGCCCCCGCGACCTTCGCCCTGGCGGTGGTCGTATCGGCCCTGACGGGAGCGGTGCTGCTGTGAAGCCGGCCCTGAACCACCAGGCCCAGGCGGCCCTGCTGTTCCTCCTCGGCGCGACCGTGCTGCACGCCGGCCTGACCGATCTGCACCTGCGGTACGTCAAGGCGGGCCTGCGCCCGCTGCTCCTGCTGTCGGGCGCGGTACTGATCGCGACGGCGGCGGCGACGGTCTGGTACGAGTGGCGTCGCGGACCGCGCTCGAAGGAATCGAAGGACTCGAAGGAGGCGCATCGGGAACCCCGTGTCTCCTGGCTGCTGACCCTCCCCCTCTTCGCCCTGATCCTGGTCGCCCCGCCCGCCCTCGGCTCCTACAGCGCCACCCACACCGGTACGGCCCTGCAGAAACCCCTCGGCTATCCGGAGCTGCCCGAGCGGGGGCCGCTGCGTCTCGGGGTCGGGGAGTACGCGGCCCGCGCGGTCTACGACCACGGCCGTCATCTGCGCGACCGCTCGATCTCCGTCACCGGTTTCGTGGCCCTGGACGGCACCGGTACCCCGTATCTGGTCCGTATGGGCCTCAACTGCTGCGCTGCCGACGCCCAGCCGGTCAAGATCGCCCTCACCGGCGAGATCCCTCCGGTCCTCCAGCCGGACACCTGGCTGGAGGTCACCGGCCGCTACACCCCGCGCCGTACGAAGGATCCCGTCAACGACGGCCCCGTCCCGTACTTCGAGGTCGCCCGCGCCGAACCGGTCCCGGTCCCGCAGGACCCGTACGACGAGGCGTGGAGCGGCTAGGACCTCGGTCGGACAGGACCGCGCGGCCGGCTAGGACTGGTACGGCTGCTGCTGCGACTGCTGTCCGTAGCCCTGCCCGCCCTGTCCGCCGCCGATCGCCTGCGCCTGGAGCTGCTCGGCCTGCTCCTTGGTCACCTTCTGCTCCGCGCCGCAGAAGGTGCACTGCGTCGTGTACTTCGTCGAGACCGGGAACAGCGGGACGAAGAACAGGGTGAACTTGGTGACCCGCTTCCTGAGCGTGTGCGCGGCGGGGTTCCCGCACTGCGCGCACACCAGCGTCAGTATCGCGAGCTGGTACAGGTACCCCTTGGTGCCAAAAATGATCATGTCGTCGATCCTTCCCGAGCCTCGGTCCCCCGAACCACCACACCAGACGGTGACCGCGGTCGGCAACGTGACCGGCCACAACACTGCCGCACCCTGCACAAGCGCACCAGTCCTCGGCACCGGCACGCTGCACCCATGACCGAAACCCCAGCCGTGCAGATCACCGTCTCCACCGTGTCGCTCACCGTCGACGACGTGGCCGCCTCGCGGCAGTTCTTCACCGCCCACCTCGGCTACAAGGAGATCGCCGCCGCCGACGGATTCGCCTCACTGACCCGGGGCGACGCGGCCGTCGACATCGTCCTGCTGCGCCGGGGCACCGATGTCCTGCCCGCGGACCAGCGCGACCGACACGCCGCCGGAATCATCCTGGCCTTCACGGTCACCGGCATCGAGGGCGAGGAACGGCGGCTGCGGGAGCGGGGGGTGACCATCACCATGCCGCTGCGCAAGGAGCCGTGGGGGGAGCGGCTCTTCCAGGTCACCGACCCCAACGGGATCGTCGTCCAGTTCGTGGAGTGGGCGGCCCCCGACGAGGTGGGGGCGGGCGCGGGCGCCTAGGGTGGACGCCGTACACCGGGGCCGGCCCGTACTGGTCCGTACTGGCCCGCACCGGTCTGTACCGATCCGTACTGGTCCGTACGAGAGGGGATGGTGGAGATCGCCAGGCAAGCCGATGCCGTCCACCGGACCCGCACCCCCCTGAGCAGGGCGCGGGTCCTGTCCGCCGCCGTCGCCCTGGCCGACGAGGGCGGGGTCGACGCGCTCAGTATGCGGAAGCTGGCGCAGGTGCTCGGTGTCGTGCCCATGGCGTTGTACAAGCACGTGGCCAACAAGAACGAGCTGCTGGACGGCATGATCGACGTCCTCGTCGGTGAGATCGACCCACCGGTCGCGGACGCCGACTGGAAGACCGCCGTCCGGTTGCGGGTGCTCTCCGCCCGCCGCATGCTGCTGCGCCATCCGTGGGCGTCCGGGGTCATCGAGGCGCGGATGAAGGCGCGGGCCGCGCCGACCCCCGTGGTGATGGAGTACCTGGACTCGATGATCGGGATCTTCCGGGCCGGGGGCTTCTCGCTCGACCTGGTCCATCACGCGATGCACGTCATGGGCAGCCGGCTGCTGGGCTTCTCCCAGGAGCTGTTCGAGGACGGTGCCGGCCGTGAGCCGGACCCGGACGCGCTGCCGCCCGAGGAGATGGCCGCGCGCTACCCCCACATCACCGAACTGGCCATGGCGGTCACCCACGACGAGGGGTCCGTCGTCGGCTCGGGCTGCGACGACCAGTACGAGTTCGAGTTCGCCCTGGATCTCACGCTGGACGGTCTGGCCCGGCTGCTGCCCTGACATCCTTCCTGGCCCTTGTCAGGTGTACGGCGTACACCCATGATGGTGGGTGTACGCCGTACACCTGTACATCCGTGAGGGGAGATCCGGATGAAGGCGATCGTCCAGGACCGCTTCGGCCCGCCGGACGTCCTGAAAGTGGCAGACATCGACCGCCCCGAGCCGGGGGCCGGGCAGGTACTGGTGCGGGTGCACGCCGCCGCGGTCAACCCGTACGACTGGCACATGCTGCGCGGTGACCCGTACGCGGCCCGGCTGACCGGGGACGTGGGGCTGACCCGCCCGAAGTCACGTGTGGCCGGGATCGACGCGGCCGGGCGGGTCGAGGCGGTCGGCGCCGGTGTGCGGGGGCTGAGGCCCGGCGACGAGGTGCTGGGCTTCTGCCCGGGCGCCTTCGCCGAGTACGCGTGCACCGCCGAGGACCTCCTGGTCCCCAAGCCCGCGCACCTGACCTTCGAACAGGCCGCGGCCGTTCCGGTGGGGGCGGTGACGGCCCTGCGCGGCATCCGGACCGTGGGGCAGGTGCGGGCGGGGCAGCGGGTGCTGGTCAACGGGGCCGGCGGCGGCGTGGGCACGTTCGCCGTGCAGATCGCCGCGTCCCTCGGCGCCGAGGTCACCGGCGTGTGCAGCGCCCGCAACACCGACCTGGTGCGCTCACTGGGCGCCGAGCACGTCATCGACTACGCGCGCGAGGACTTCACCGACGGCCGCGCACGCTACGACGTCATCCTGGACAACGTGGGCAACCACCCGCTGGGCCGGCTGCGCCGGGTGCTCACCCCGACGGGGACCCTGGTGGGCAACGGCGGCGGCTCACCCGGCCATGTGTTCGGTGCGATGGGGGCCATGCTGAAACTCCTCGCGGTCAACACGGTCGTCCGGCAGCGGCTCCGGGTGATCCTCCCGGCGGCCCCGGCCGGTCCCGTCCACGAGGACCTGCTCGCCGTCACCGCGCTCATCGAGTCCGACCGCCTCACGCCGGTGGTCGACCGGACGTACCCACTGGCCGGGGCGGCCGAGGGCGTGCGTGAGGTGGAAGGGGGGCACGCCCGCGGCAAGGTCGTCGTCACCGTTCCCTGAGGGGGCGGGGCTCGATGCCCGGGAGGAAGCAGGATCCTGCGGCGGAAATCTTTACGGAAGTGGCATTCGGCATGGAATGGCGCATTCCGTCAAAGCGGTTATGGCGGAGTGGTCGGTCAATAGAGTCCGAGTGTGCCTGCATATGAAACTTCCGTTCGTTTTTCCGTGCTGGGGCCGGTTCGGGCGTGGCGCGGTGAACAGGAGCTGGACCTCGGATCGCCGCAGCAGCGCGTGGTGCTCGCGACGCTGCTGCTGGGCCGGGGGCGTCCGGTCGCCCTCGGCGAACTCATCCGTGCCGTCTGGGGCGAGGAGCCTCCGGCGGCCGCCGTGTCCGTCCTGCGGACCTATGTGTCGCGCCTGCGCAAGGTTCTGGAACCCGGACGGGAGCCGGGCCGGCCGCCCGCACTGATCGTCTCGGTCGGCGACGGCTACGCGATCCGGGTCCCGGAGGACTCCCTGGACTTGGCCGTGTTCGAACAGCGGGTCACGGAGGCGAAGAGACGGTACGCCGCCGGCGAACTGTCCGCCGCCGGTGAACTGCTGCACGCGGCGCTCGGCGCATGGCAGGGGCCGGCACTGGCGGGCCTCCCCGGCCCGCTGGCGGAGTCGGAGTGCTCATGGCTGGACGAGCAACGGCTCACCGCGCTGGAGACCCGGCTGGACATCGACGTCACGCTCGGACGCCATGACACGGTCGTTCCCGAGCTGCTCTCGCTGGCCGCCAGACACCCGCTGCGCGAGCAGCTGTGCCGGCTGCTCATGCTGGCGCTGTACCGGTCCGGCCAGCAGGCCGGCGCACTGGAGGCCTACGGCAGGACACGGGACGCCCTGGTGACCGAGCTGGGCATCGAACCGGGCGCACCGCTCAAGGACCTGCACCACCGCATCCTGACGGCCGACCCGTCCCTTCTCCCCGGTCCGACGCCGGCCCCGTTCCCGGCAGGCGGCCCGTTCCCGTTCCCGGCAGCCGGCTCGTCCCCGGCCACCGACCCGTCCCCGCGACCGGACCCCCCGGCCGAGCGCGGTTTCCCGGACCCCGTCGAGTACCCGGCCACCCGCCCGGCGCAACTGCCCGCCGACCTGCCGGCCTTCGTCGGACGGCAGGCGGAACTCCAGCGGATACGCGCCCTGTTGCCCGAGGACGGCAGCCCGCCGGCGACTCTGGTGATCAGTGCGATCGGCGGCATGGGCGGCATCGGCAAGTCCGCCCTGGCCGTGCACTGGGCCCACGAGGTCGCCGACCGCTTCCCCGACGGGCAGCTCTACATCAATCTGCGCGGCTTCGACCCGACCGGCTCGGTCATGACGCCCGACGAAGCCGTCCGTGTCTTCCTCGACGCGCTCGGTGTCCCCCCGCAGCGGATCCCCGGCGACTTCGACGCCCAGGTGGCGCTGTACCGCAGCGTGCTCGCGCGGCGGCGGGTACTGGTCCTGCTCGACAACGCCCGCGACACCGAGCAGGTCCGCCCGCTGCTGCCCGGCTCCCCGGGTTCCCTGGTCATCGTCACCAGCCGCAGCCGGCTGTCCGGCCTGATCGCCGGGGAAGGGGCGCACCCGCTGACGCTGGACCAGATGACGCCCACCGAGGCGTTCGACCTCCTCGCCGCCCGCCTCGGCACCGACCGGCTGGCGGAGGAGCCGCGGGCGGCCGGCGAGATCATCGCGCGGTGCGGCCGGCTGCCGCTGGCGCTGGCCATCGTCGCCGCCCACGCCGGAGTCCGCCCCGGCTTCCCGCTCAGCGCCATCGCCGAGGAGGTGCGGGACAGCCACGGCAGCCTCGACGCCTTCGCCGGGGGCGACGACATCACCACCGACGTACGGGCCGTCTTCTCCTGGTCGTACAAGGCGCTGTCCGCCCCGGCCGCCCGGCTGTTCCGCCTGCTGGGCCTGCACTGCGGGCCCGACATCTCCGTACCCGCCGTCGCCGCGCTCGCCGGGCTCCCGCCGCGCGAGGCCCGCGGCCTGCTCGGCGAACTCACCCGCGCCCACCTGCTCACGGAACACTTCCCGGGCCGCTGCACCCTGCACGACCTGCTGCGCGTCTACGCCGCCGAACGGGCCCGCGCCGAGGAGACGGCGCGGGAGCGGGACGACGCCGTCGAGCGGCTGCTGACCTGGTACCTGCACACCGCCGACGCCACCTACCCGCACATCACCCCCAACCGCCGCCGGATCCCGCTGGAACCGCTGCCGGACGGGTGCCGGCCGCTGGTGTTCACCACGCGCGAGGAGGCCCTGGAGTGGTGCGAGACCGAGCGGCCCAACCTGGTGGGCGCGGTGCACCAGGCCGCCGGGTCCGGGCAGCCGGGCATCGCATGGCGGCTGCCCGCCGTCCTGTGGGGGTTCTTCTACCTCCGCAGTCATACGCACGAATGGCTCGACACCGCCACCACGGGACTGGCCGCAGCCCGCGCCGCCCACGACCGCAAGGGCGAGGCCCAGGCACTCGCGGACAGATCGGCGGCGCTGCGCGACTCCGGCAGACTGGAGGAGGCCATCGGTCCGCTGCGCGAGGCCATGGCCATCTTCCGGGACCTCGGGAACGCGGCGGGCCGGACGTCCACCGTGGCCAACCTGGGCGACGCGTACCTGCAGGCCGGCCACCTCCGCAAGGCCGTCGAGTACACGCGCCGGGGACTGGCCATCGCCCGGGCCACCGGCAACGTGTGGAGCCAGGGCATCGCACTGTCCAACCTGGGCGACGCCTACCAGCGGCTCGGCCGGTTCGACGAGGCCGTCGACTGCCTGGAGCAGGCGCTCGCCATCCTGCGGGCCCACGACAACCGCTGGGTCGAAGGCATCACCCTGGACATCCTCGGCACGGTGCACCGCCGGCTCCACCGCTACGACGAGGCGGTCGAGCACTACCACCAGGCGCTCAAGACCCACCGGGACATCGGCAACCGGTGGGGGGAGGGCCACACCCTGGGCAACCTCGGGGACGCCCAGCTCGGTGCCGGGGAGTCCGAGGCGGCGCGCGGCAGTTGGCTGGAGGCGCTGGCGATCCTCTCGGAGTGCGACCACGCGGACGCCGAGAAGGTCCGCGAGCGACTCGCCCGACTGGGCTGAGTCCGCACCGTCCGACACACGTCTCCTTCGATTCTCCTTCGATCAGGACCCGGCCGCGGCATAGGGGGAAGGCAGCGGCCGGGCACCCGTACAACGGGAGGCGGGTGAGGAAGGTTCAACTCCCGGGCCGAAGCGTCGCGGGGGGCCGTCCGGCGCGGCCTCGGCCGCCCCGGTATCTTCTTGTCGGCGTCGGTATGAACGCATTTTTCCCATCGGCGTGAACCAATGCGCCCCCGGACTCGTTGGATCCTTCGGATTCCGTCGAGCCCGTCGGACATCGCTCGGACGCCACAACGGGCTGTCCGGTCACTTCGGTTCAAGGCGAGAGGAAGGAGGCGGGCACCCATGAGCGCGGGTACGGGAGGCGTCGTCGGCGGACTCGGTGTCCTGCTGCTCCCGCTGCTCCGGGTATGGGGAGGCCCGTCTCCCATCGATTCCGCTCCGCCCGTGTGAGGAGGACAGCAGCCATGGTCCGCTTCGAAGTGCACATCTCCGACGAGGGGTTCGCCGGCATCGACGGGGAGCCCCTGGTCCCCGACGCGGGCCGGTCCGTGCACGAGGCCGTGCTGGACCGGCTGCGGCAGTACGCGGAGCAGCGGGGCGCCCCGGTCGAGGCAACGGTGAACGACGGACCCGGCACCACCCACTTCGTCCTCCAGGTCGCCCCCGACGGCTCCAGCCGAGTCGTCATCCCCACGGATCCGGCCTCGGACCGGCCCGCCACGGGGGCGCCGCCCTCCGCTCCGCTGCCGGCCGACCTGGCCGAACCCATCACCCGTATCAACGCGTTGACGGCCGACGGCCGGCTCGACGAGGCGTCCGCCGCCGCGACCGCGCTCCGCGAGAACCTGACGGCCTCCCTGGGCGCCGAGCACCCGGACACCCTGGAGGCGCGGGCGATGGAGGCGTACCTGGCCCATCTGCGCGGTGACCACCGCGAGGCCACGGTGCTGGCCCTGGACGTGGCCCGGACCCTGTGCCGGACCGGCGACGCGCAGGCCCCCGCGGCGGTGGCGCGGGCGGCCGCCGCCTGGCGACGGCTGGACGACGACCGAACCGCTGTCACCCACGGACGCGAACTCCTGCGCCTGTGCGACAGCCTGCACGGCGAGGGCCTGCTGCCTCCCGGCCACGCCGACCTGGCCCGCCGGGTCCGCAGGCGGCTGGAGAAGCTGACGTCCCGATGTACGGGGTCGTAAACCGCACGTCAAACGAATGTGGAACGTTCCCAGTGAGACTCCGTCCCATGGAGGCCCCGGCCCGCGGTC
This sequence comes from Streptomyces sp. CB02400, assembly GCF_001905725.1. Taxonomy (GTDB): domain Bacteria; phylum Actinomycetota; class Actinomycetes; order Streptomycetales; family Streptomycetaceae; genus Streptomyces; species Streptomyces atrovirens. The sequence goes on along the minus strand of NZ_LIWB01000005.1, from coordinate 25,412 downwards.
CCCCCATGACCGGGCCCGGACACCCCAAGGAGCGGGAGCACACCATGAACGTGACGGTCATCGGGTCGGCGAACGCGCCCTCACCCGAGGAGCGGGCGATGCGTGACCTCTACGTGGAACACGGTCCGGCGCTCTACGCGTACGTGCTGCGCATGCTGGGCGGCGACACGCACCACACGGAGGACGTCATCCAGGAGACGCTGCTGCGCTGCTGGGCCAAGCGGAACCTGGCCGACGGCGAGGGCATGGCCGTACGCCCCTGGATGTTCCGTGTCGCCCGCAACATCGTGATCGACGCGCACCGTATGCGCACGGCCCGGCCCGCGGAGATCGGCGGCGTCACCTGGCTCGCCGAACTGGGCGCCGAGGCGGACGACGTCGACCGCGTGCTGTCGTCCATCGTCCTGCGTGACGCCCTGGGCGCCTTGTCCCCCGCCCACCGCGAGGTCCTGGAGGCCACCTTCTTCGCCGACCGCAGCACCCAGCAGGCGGCCACCACCCTCGGCGTCCCCCAGGGCACGGTGAAGTCCCGCGTCCACTACGCCCTGCGCAGCCTCAGAACGGTCCTGGAGGAACGCGGGGCGCGCTGAGCGGGCCGGCCGTGATGCCCGCCCGCGGTCGCATGAACGGCTGACAGGTTCTTCAAGAGTTCTTCATCGGTGCCGTCCTACGGTCGGTCTGCCCGCCGCGTCCGCGGACGGGTTCGGCAGGAGAGCGGGAGAACCGGTGAGGGCGAATCGGGTACTGCTGGCCGCGGCGGCCTCGGTCGTGGCGCTGGCGTTGACCGGCTGCGGGGGCGACGAGGGCGACTCGGACATCCCGACGGCCGCGAGCGGCGGCGCGGCCACGCCGTCCGCCGGGTCGGACGCGCAGGGCGGCGGGGACGACGTGGCCGCCTATGTGCGGGCACAGCGCGAGTACGTGAAGTGCCTGCGGGAGAACGGGGTCGACGCCCCGGACCCGGACGAGAAGGGGACCATCGACTTCGGTGACAACCTGGACCTGAAGAAGGACGCGAAGTTCCGGGCGGCCACGGAGAAGTGCGCCGAGTACCTGGCGGCCGTGCCCGAGAGCATCGAGAAGGGCAACCAGGCCAAGCTCACCGCCGAGCAGATCAAGGTGAAGCAGCAGTACGCGAAGTGCATGCAGGAGAACGGCGCCGCCGACTTCCCCGACCCGGGCCCCGACGGCCTCGGACAGGGTGAATGGGACCAGAGCTCCGCCGGTGCGAAGCGGGCCATCCGGATCTGCGGTCCGATCGTGGGTGTTCCGGAGAACCCGGGCCCCGGCAAGGGCTGACCGTGGCGGATACGGTGACACGGATCGATGACGAGTCCGAGGCGGTGTCCGAACCGCCACGCGGCGGACGGGGACGGCGTACGGCGCTGATCGCCCTGGCCGTGGTCGTCGTGGCGGCGGTCGCCGTGGTGGGCGCCCTGGGCCTCGGCGGTGGTGAGGACGAGGGCGCGGACGCACCGCCCCGGACCGGTTCGCTGGTCGAGGTGGTCCGGGCCACGCTGACCGAACGCACCGAGGTGGACGGTCAGTTGGGGTACGGCACGGAGATACCCCTGCCGGTCAAGGCGACCGGGACCGTGACCGGGCTGCCCGAGGCGGGGACCACGGTGAAGCGCGGCGACACACTGCTGCGTGTCGACGACCGCCCGGTGGTGCTGCTGTACGGGTCGCTGCCCATGTACCGGGACCTGGGGCTGACCGCCACCGCGTCCGGGGGCGCCACCGCGCCCGGGGCCGCCACCACGTCCGGGGGTGACACCGCGGCTTCCGGCGAGGGCAAGACGGACGGCGGGACCGGTGGCGGCGCCGCCGCGAGCCCCTCCGCGCAGCCGACGCCGACGGACACGGGGGCCGCCGCGGTGACGGAACTCAAGGGCATGGACGTCCTGCAGTTCGAGACGAACCTGGCCGCGCTCGGCTACACCGGCTTCACGGTGGACGAGACGTTCACAGCCAGGACGGCGGACGCCGTCGAGCGGTGGCAGAAGTCGCTCGGGATGCCCGAGACCGGCAGGGTCGGCATCGGGGACGTCATCTACTCCGCCGACAAGGTGCGGATCGGCCGGCCGGGCGTCCGGCTGGGCGAAACCGTCGCCGAGAACGCCCTCACGTACACCGGTACGGCACGCAAGGTCGTCGTCGACGCCTCGGCCGCCGACGCCTCCTGGGCCGTACGCGGCGCGGCCGTCCGGGTCCGGCTGCCCGACGGCAGGACCGTACGGGGCGAGGTGGCGTCGGTGGGCAGGCAGGCCAGTGCGCCCGAGGGCGGTTCCGGTGAGGACGGTTCGGGGCAGGGCGGGGCGACCGTGCCGGTGACCGTCACCATCGAGGACCAGAAGTCCGTGGGCCGGCTGGAGAGCGGCCCCGTCACCGTCGAGTACGTCGGACGCGAGGCCAAGGACGTGCTGACCGTGCCGGTCGCCGCGCTGGTGGCGCTCGCGGAGGGCGGGCACGGGCTGGAGACGGCGGACGGCGGCTTCATCGCCGTGAAGACCGGACTGTTCGCCGACGGCAAGGTGGAAGTGAGCGGTTCCGCGGTGCGCGCGGGACTGAAGGTGAGGATTCCCGAATGAGCGGCGGAGACCGGGCCGTCGTCGAGTTCGACGCCGTCTCGAAGACGTATCCGGGCCCGGTGGCCGCGGTCCGCGACGTGAGTCTGCGGATCGGACGCGGGGAACTGGTCGGGGTGGTCGGCCCGTCCGGCTCCGGCAAGTCCAGCATGCTCAACCTCATGGGCAGCCTGGACCGGCCCACTTCGGGCCGGGTCCTGGTCGACGGCCACGACGTGGCGAGACTGTCCGACCGCGAGGTCTCCGCGCTGCGGGCCACCCGGATCGGCTTCGTCTTCCAGCAGTTCCACCTCGCGGTCGGGGTACCGGTCCTGGACTCGGTGGCGGACGGACTGCTCTACGCGGGCGTGCCGATGCGGCGGCGCCGGGCCAGGGCCGCGGCGGCGCTGGCCCGGGTCGGGCTCAGCCACCGCGTCCGGCACCTGCCCCACCAGCTCTCCGGCGGTGAGCGGCAGCGGGTCGCCGTGGCCCGTGCCGTGGTCGGTGGACCCTCGGTGCTGCTCGCGGACGAGCCGACCGGCAACCTCGACTCCGCGTCGGGCGCGGCCGTACTCGCCCTGCTGCGCGAACTGCACGCGGCCGGCACCACCGTCGTGGTCATCACGCACGACCGCGAGATAGCCGCGCAGCTCCCGCGACGCATCGAGATGCGCGACGGACGCGTGGTCACCGACACGTCGGCCGATACGTCGACCGGCCCGTCCGCCGACACGTCGACCGGCCCGCCGGCCGGTCCGTCGATCGGGGTGACCCGATGACGGACAGCACCCCCGGCCTCTCCCGGCGGGAACCGGGCGACCGGCTGCGGGCCGTCCGGCTCGGGCCCGCGGACGTCGTACGGCTCGGCGGTACGGGGCTGCGGACGCGTCCGCTGAGGGTCTTCCTCTCGGCGCTCGGCATCGCCATCGGTGTCGCCGCGATGATCGCGGTGGTCGGCATCTCCGGCTCCGGACAGGCGGAGGTGGACCGGCGGCTCGACGCCCTCGGCACGAATCTGCTGCGGGTGGCCCCGGGCGAGTCCCTGACGGGCGAGAAGGCCGAACTGCCCCACGAGGCCGTCTCGATGGTCCGTCGTATCCCGCCGGTGCGGCAGGTGGCCGCCACCGGCGCGACCGACGCGCACGTCTACCGCAACGACCACATCGCCATCGGACGGACCGGCTCCCTGACCGTGCTCGCGGCCGGCACCGATCTCCTGCCGGCCGTCGGCGGGCAGGTCCGCAGGGGCCGCTGGCTGGACTCCGCGACCGACGAGTACCCGGCGGTGGTGCTCGGCGCCACCGCCGCCCAGCGGCTCGACGTGTACACGCCCGGCACCCGGGTCTGGCTCGGCGGCCGCTGGTTCTCGCTGATCGGCGTCCTCGATCCGGTACCGCTGGCACCGGAGCTCGACGGCGCCGCCCTGGTCGGATGGTCGGCGGCCCGGACCTATCTGGACTTCGACGGGCATCCGTCGACGGTGTACGTCCGCGCGGAGGACAGCCGGGTAGCGGCGGTACGGGCGGTGCTCCCGGCCACGGCGTACCCGGAGAAGCCGGGCGAGGTACGGATCTCACGGCCCTCCGACGCGCTCGCGGCCCGCGAGGCCACCGAGTCGGCGCTGACCGGGCTGCTGCTCGGTCTGGGCGGGGTCGCCCTGCTCGTCGGCGGCGTGGGCGTGGGCAACACCATGGTCATCTCGGTACTGGAACGGCGTCCCGAGATCGGACTGCGGCGCGCCCTCGGGGCGACCAAGGGCCAGATCCGTACGCAGTTCGTGACGGAGTCACTGCTGCTGTCCCTCATCGGGGGCCTCGGCGGAACGGTCCTGGGGACACTGATCACGGCGGGATACGCCCTCAGCCGCGGCTGGCCGACGGTGGTCCCGGCGTGGGCGAGCCTGGCGGGCATCGCCTCGACCCTGGCCATCGGCATGATCGCCGGCCTGTACCCGGCGGTCCGCGCGAGCAGGCTGTCCCCGACGGAGGCGCTGGCCGGCACATGAAAGCCGCCGGGTGCCCCCGGTCGGGGACACCCGGCGGCGCGCATCACTGCGTGGTGCCCGGTGTGACGAAGGGACCGTCAGAAGCCGCAGTAGACGAAGCTGCCGCCGTCGCTCAGCAGGTCGTCACGGATCCAGCCGGTGACACCGGTGGAGTCGTTTCTGACGTACGTCCAGGTGTAGTCGTCGTTGCCGACGGTGTAGCAGTGGTAGTCCAGCGACTGCGTGTTGTAGGCGACGCCCTTGATGGTGCAGCCGGTGCTGGAACCGCTGCGCTCGTTGGCCCCGTTGGCCGTCTTGCCCCACGAGCTGCCGTCCTTGTCGGAGACGTTCGTGCCGCACGAGGCGTGCGCGGCGGCCGGCGTCGCCAGGGACAGCGGAACCGCCACGGCGACGGCCGCGAGCACGGGCACGAATGCCGCGAGTCGTTTCATGATGTACCCCCTGTGTGTCGTGTTGTCACTGCCGCGTTCGCCGCCGGACGAGGCCGGAGCGAAGGCGGTGGCCTCTGCATCGGCAGGGATGCGAGCGGCCGTATGTACGATCACACCCGAATTAAGGTGAAGAAATGATTCCGTTGTGGAGTGGCCGCTTTTCGCTTACGAGGGACCCAAAAGCATCAAATTGATAGGAATGAGCCATTCCTGATGGGCGTTGGCCGATGGCGCCCTCTTGAATTCCGGAAACGATCGAGGGAGGCACGGTGAGCTTTCGGCTTCGCGTCCTCGGCATGCTCATGCTGGTGGCGCTGGCCGCCACCGCCGCGACCGCATGGCTGACGCTGCGTCAGGCCAACCGTCAGGTCCAGGAGACCGTCACGGCCGGGGAACAGGAGGTCTCCCGGATCACCGGCGCACTGCGGGCGTACGGGTTCGCGCACGGCACCTGGGAGGGGCTGTCGCCCACGGTGGCCGGGCTCGCCCGGGACACCGGCCAGCGCATCCGGGTCGTCACGGAGACGGACGTCCTGCTCGCCGACTCCGACGCCCTCGCCGGCCGCGACCCCCGCCCGCCGAGCAGCCGGCCCGCGGTCCTGGTCGACCCGCGCCCCGTCCTGCGGTTCCCGGAGGGCCAGGCGCCGCGGACCTCGGTGAAACTCACCGCCACGGCGATCGCCGACTACCGCGCGACGGTGGCGTACGCGGCCTGTCTGACCGGGGCCGGAGCGGAGCTGACGGCCACCGCGAACGACATCGGCGTCCCCCGGATCAGCACCGGCCGGCGGCCCGCGCAGTGCCCCGAGCCGAAGCCGGGGGAGAACCCGCCGACCGCACGGGACGTCGACGCGGTCCAGCCGTGCGGGACCGAGCGGCGGCCCACCGCCTGTCTGCAACGGGCGTTCGGCGAACGGACCGCTTCCGTCGCCCCGCCCCGCCTGGAGATCCGCCTCGGCGTCCGCGACGAGTCACCGCCCACCCTGGCCGCCGCGCCCACCGTGGCCGTCGCCATGGGGGTCGCCCTCGCCGCCGTCCTCGGCGCCCTGCTCCTGAGCAGGGCCGTACTGCGCCCCGTCCGGGCCATGACACTGGCCGCGAAGGGCCTCGGGGAGGGCGACCTGGAACGCAGGGTCCCCGTCTCCGGCCGGGACGAGATCGCGCAACTCGGCGGCGCCTTCAACCGCATGGCCGACTCCCTCCAGGCGGGCGAGGAGCGCCAGCGCCGCCTCATCGGCGACATCGCGCACGAACTGCGCACCCCGCTGGCCAATCTGCGCGGCTATCTGGAGGCACTGCGGGACGACGTCGTCGAACCGACCCCCGAACTGCTCGCCTCCCTGCACGAGGAGGCGCTGCTGCAGCAGCGGATCGTGGACGACCTCCAGGACCTCGCACTGGCGGAGGCCGGCGCGCTCACCTACCACCCCACCGAGGTCGATCTGAGGGAGCTGCTGGAGACCGGCCGCACGGCCCACCGCGCGCAGGCCGACGCGGCGGGTGTCACGCTCGAACTGGAGGCGCCCGGCCCCGTGTTCGTGACCGCCGACCCCGACCGGCTGCGTCAGGTCGTCGGCAACCTGGTCGGCAACGCGGTGCGGGCGACCGCGGCGGGCGGCAGCGTGACCCTGGCCCTGACACCCCGGCGCGAACTGGCCGTCGTGGAAGTGCGCGACACCGGCAAGGGGATAGCGGCGGAGGACCTGCCGCACCTCTTCGACCGCTTCTGGCGGGCGGACGCCTCCCGGGGCCGGGCGACCGGCGGGAGCGGCCTGGGCCTGTCCATCGCCCGCCAGATCGTCACCGACCACCGGGGCACGATCGAGGTGCGCAGCACCGTCGGGGCGGGCACGACGTTCACCGTCGTACTGCCCATGGCCCCGGGCGGCGGACGTGCGGACGTCAGGAGGACGCCGGGTCCGGACCGTCGTTGAGGCGGTAGCCCCGGCCGTACACCGTCTCCAGATGGCGTGGGCGCCCGGGGTCCGCCTCCAGTTTCCGGCGCAGGTTCATCACGTGCGCGTCGACGGTCCGCTCCTGCACGTCGTGGTCGAAGCCGAAGACCCGCTCGATGATCTGCGCCCGGGTGAAGACCCTGCCCGGCTCCCGGGCCAGCGCCTCCAGGATGGCGAACTCCTTGGCGGTCAGCACCACGGGCTGCCCCGCCACCCGGACCTCGAAGCGCGCGGTGTCCAGCACCACCGCGCCGACCCGCAGCACCGCGGGCTCCGCCGACCCGGCGGCCTTCCGCGACCTGCGCAGCAGCGCCCGTACCCGCGCGGTCAGCTCGCGGGGGCTGTAGGGCTTGGTGAGGTAGTCGTCGGCGCCCAGGTCGAGACCGAGGAGCATGTCCTCCTCGGTGGTGCGGGCGGTGAGGAGAAGGATGGGGACGTCGGACTCGGCCCGCAGGATGCGGCACACGTCGAGCCCGTCGACCAGCGGCAGCATCACATCGAGCACGATGAGATCGGGTTTCGACGAGCGGGCCTTCTCCAACGCCGCCCGGCCGTCACCCACGACCTGCACCGCGTTGCCTTCCCGCTCCAGATAGATCCGGACCAGCCGGGCCTGCTTCTCGTCGTCCTCGGCCACCAGAATCCGAGCGCTCACCGATTCTCCCCCAGCAAGATCCTCCGCTCCTCCGAACGCTAGTACACCCGGCCCGTCCCCGCCCGCGTTCCGCCGGCCACGGGCCGTTCCGTCCCCTGGCGCCTTCCCCGCCCCGCCCGGCCGCTCGCGGACGCGGTGGTCGACGGCTCCGGTCACCGGCGGGCCGACGAGGTGACCCCTGGCTGCTGTTCGCGGCGTGGCGGCCCCTCGCCGGCTCGGGCTCAGCCCTCCCGGGCGTCGTCCGGGAGAGCGGTGGTGTCCTCGGCCGGCGGGGCCTCGATGGTCACGGGCCGGTCGACGTCGAGGAAGGTGACGGTCAGGTCGAGCGGCCCGCCGTCGCCGTCGGCTCGGGCCTGCCACCGGAACCGCTTGGCGCGGTTGTCGCCGTCGATCCACAGGTCCATGGTGAGGGTGTCGGGGACGCCCAGCCCCACGAACTGGTCGAGGCCTTCGATCAGACGTTCCCGGGTCGCCGTGTCCGGGGCGGCGTCACGGGCGGCGCGCAGCCCGTCGGAGGTGACCGTTCCCTTGTAGTGCGTGGTCCTGGTGCCGTCGACCGTCTCGGGCCCGACCACCCGCACATCCTTGGACCCGGTCAGGAGGGTGGACTGCACGACCGGGCTGCTCTCCAGCTGACGGGGCAGTACGCCGTGGGAGTCATTGTCCACGGTGAGGCCTCCCCACGCGGCCGGGTCCGCCCTGAACCAACGCTTGCCCTTCACCGCCTCGCCGACGTACATCACCTCGTCGACGAACCGGACCGGCAGCGGGCCGTTCCCCTCCCGACCGGCCGCGCTCATCTCCATGCTCATCGCCGGTGGATCCGTCTTCATGAACGCGTCGGCCTCCAGCCGGCCCGTCTCCGGCACGGTCCCGGTGATCCGGTAGTGGAGCGACACGATGTCCGCGGAGTTCGCCGCCGCCTCGGCCACGGCCGTCGCGGGCGTCACCCCGGACGGCTCCCCCTTCCCGGAACCGCTCCCGCTTTCACCTCCGCAGGCCCCCGCTCCCCCAGCGACCAGTACGGCGGCGAACGCCGCGCTCGTCACTCTGCGCGGTACGGAACCAGACGACGAGTTCCCCACGAATCCCCCCAGCGGCAACGCGGTTGACCTTTGTCAGGGCTGTGAGCGTATCCCGGCGTGTGTTCTGCGATCCGCCGGATTCCTGCGGGGCACACGCGACAGGAGCCGGAGGCCGACAGGGCCGAGCAGCTGAACCGAGCAGTGTTCCCAGGACGGCCATGCCGCTGGCGATGACGGTCTCCGATACCGACACGCTCTCCGGCTGTGTCGCTCAGTCCTGGCAGGAGCCGGTGTGCGAGACCCGGTCGATCATGATGGGCGCGGCGGAGCGCAGCTCGATGGTGTCCCCCTCGTCCCCGTCTCCTTCCGCGGCCACTCGATCGAGACGCGGAACCCGGACACGGCGGCAACCCGCGCCGCTGCCCACGCACACGACACCCGGAGTACGCCGCCCACCTGGTGGTCCGGCAGATCGCTGCCCCGAGTCACGCCCCACCCCTCAACCGTGCCGACGGGCACCGAAGGCCACCGGCGAATGAGCCGAAGCCCCGTCGGCCGGCGATGGCACGGCGTACGGACGCAGGACCATCAGCGAGTCCTCCGAGGTCGCCACCATGGCGAAGGGGAACCGGTCGAGTTCGAGGCAGAGTGCGACGTCATCGGGGTGGGCTCCTCGGCGTACGCCCTCCGTCAGCTCGGTGGCGGCTCGTGACTCGCCGGCGCGGCGGAGGAACTCGGCCGCGTCCGTCCTCCCGGCCTCGGTGGCCCTCCGGGCGATGTACTGAGCGCACGCCAGGTCCTCGTCGGCCCGCCCGTCCTCGCCGGTGACCACGAACGTGACACTGTCGCACCCGCGTGTCCGCAGGAGCCGAGCCGTCGCCTCCGCGACCACGAAGCCGGCGCACAGCACCAGCGACGCGTCCTTGACCGCGAGGGCGCCGACCGTCCCCGCCGTGGTCTTCTGCACAACGGTCCGTCCGCCGAGGTCGGCGGACCGCAGCAGGCCCGGCGAGTTGACCATGTCGAACCCGGGCGCCGGCGCGCCGTCCTTGAGCGCCACCCAGTTGGGGTGGCGAGCCTTGAGCGCCAGGGTCTCGTCCAGCGACCCGGCGAGAACGATCTTCTCCGCCCCCTGGCCGAAGGCCCAGGCGGCCACCGTGCAGGCACGCATGACGTCGATCACGACCGCCACGGACGGGACTTCGGCCAGCTCGGGGATGCCGAGGAAACGAGCGTCCATCCGGCCATGATCGGGCATGCCCGGCCCGAAGCACCCGGGCAGTGACGCGCGTCACGCCGACGGGCACGGGCTCACCCGCACCCGGACGGGATCCACGGGCACGCGGAAGAAGGCGGCGACCCAGGAGCCTTGTCCCTGAGGTGGGCCGAGGTCCTCCGGGGCTTCCGGCCCCCGCAGCGGTGCGAACCGGTGGACGGCGTGGGCGACGTCCGACAGGGCGGGGACCTTCAGGCCGGTCGCTGTCGTGGCGGGGGCATCGGCTCCGGTGGGCCGGCGCCTTCGCGGTGCTTCCGCACGGTGGTTCAGGCCACGAGGAGCCGCAGGCCCAACTCCGCCTCGTCGAGGGCGAGGAGGTCCCCGTTGCGTTCGGCCCACCGGCCCGAGGAGAGGTCGTCGCGGAGGTTGTCCACCGCCCGCTGCTCGGCCCGCGTCCCGACTCTGGTCCATACCGAGACCGCGCGGCGCACGTGTTCGTCCAGGTACGCCTCGGGCCGGCGCCAGTGGGCCTCGAAGAAGCCGTCGGCGCAGTCCCACGGGATGGGCACCGGCTCCGCGCGGCCCCCGATCGCGCGGGCCATGTCGGCCGGCGAGGGCCAGTCGGTCAGAAGGCCGGCGAACTCGGGCAGGTAGTCGCGGGTGAGCCAGAACCGCTCGAGCCAGCCGGGCGTACTGGCGTCGTAGGTGAACACCACCACGCGCCGGGCCACCCGCCGCATCTCGCGCAGCCCGGCGACCGGGTCCGGCCAGTGGTGAACGGTGCTGACCGCCATCGCGGCATCGAAGGACCGGTCGGGAAACGGCAGGCGCTCCGCACTGGCGGCCACGCACCGCGCCGCACCCGCGGGACGCTGCGCCCGCATCACCGCCGACGGTTCCACCGCCGTGACCTCGCGGTCCGCCGGCTCGTAGGAGCCGGTGCCGGCCCCGACGTTCAGTACCGTCCGGGCGTCCCCGAGCGCCTCCCAGATCCGTGCGGCGATCCGCGGCTCGGTGCGCCGCGTCGCCGGGTACGCCGACCCGATGGACTCGTACAACTGCGCGCCGAACATCTTCAGTTGATCCTCCGGAGTCGCCCTGATGCCCATGGCTCGTGCCTCCAGTTCCTTGTCGATGGCCGCCACCATGGCGGCAGCGCGATCGCGTTGTTCCCGCAGCAGGCCGCGCAGCCGCCGCAGATGCGCGACCGCGTCGACGGCCGGATCGTCCACCAGAGCCGCGATCTCGCGCAGTCCGAAGCCGAGGCGCCGGTAGCCGAGCACCTCCCGCAGCCGCTCCACGTCACCGGCCGAGTAGGCCCGGTACCCGGCCGCGGTCCGCGCGGACGGCTCCACGAGGCCGATCTCGTCGTAGTGGTGCAGCGTGCGGACGCTCACGCCGGCCAGCCCGGCCACGCGTCCCACGGTCAGGTGTCCCTCCATGTCCCCGACCATGCGGCATGACGCCACGTGAGGGTCAAGCACCTCGCTCCCCGTACCGTGCCCGGCTCCGCCGCGGCGCCGGGCGGCTGCTTCGGGCCGCCGAGCGGTCATGGTGCTACTCGGTGCGCAGCGCGGTGGCCGTACGGGTCCCGGCCGCCCAGCCCGCCGGGACCAGCGCGCCCAGCACGGCGAGTACGACGCCACCGAGTCCCAGCAGGAGCAGCCGGGCCGGCCCGTACACATCGAGCACGGACGACGGCACGGCGGTGCCCACGGCGCGGGTCATCACCGGCATGACGAGACGGTGCAGCACGTACCCCGCCGGCACGCCCGCCAGCCCGCCGAGCCCGCCGGTCGCGGCCACGGAGGCGAGCACGAGGCTCACGGTCTGCCGCGGCGTCATGCCGATCGCCTTGCAGACGCCCAGGTCGTGGACGCGTTCCCGGGTGTCGAGGACCACGGAGTTGAGGACGCCGAGGCCGGCCACGGCGACCAGCATGAGGGTGAGCAGCACGGCCATCGCGCTCATGACGAGGATGACGCCCTCCCGCTCCGCCGGGGGGACGGTCGTGGCGTCACCCCCCAGCGGCCGTACGACCGACGCGAGCCGCCGGGCGAAATCGTCCGCCGAGACGCCGGACCTCACCTCGACGAGGAACGTACTGGGCTCGGCGGAGGGGAAGTCGGCCATGTCCGCGTGGATCCTCAGCCGGTCGCCCGAGGTGTCGAAGGACTCACCCACGATCTTCAGGCCGGCGTGCTCCTTCCCGTAGCTCACCCGTACGGTGTCGCCGACCTCGGTGCCGGTCCGCTCCAGGAAGCGGGTGGGTACCACGACCTGCCCCCTACCGGTGATCCAGTGGCCGGAGAGCAGCTCGTAGCCGCCGTCGCGCGCGTCGCCTTCGTAGAGGTCGGCCTGAACCGAGCCGGGGGCGCCGGCCACGACGACCTCGGCCCGGAGCTTGCCGTAGTAGGACGCCGAGCCGGGCTGGGACTCGACGGCGGCCCGGACCTTCGCCGGGTCCGCCCGCTCGGGCGTGGACGTACCGGGAGTGCCGCCGCTCGCGGGAGACGGGCCCGCCCCGCCGCCCACGCCCGGTGGCGGCGGCGGGGGAGCGACGGCGTTCGGCCGGAACGTCGTGACCGTGACCGCGGCACGTCCCTCGGGGTCCTGCGAGGTACCGACCACGCTCAGGGACGAGGTCAGTCCCACCGCGAAGGTCACCGCGGCCGTGCCGAACGCCACCGCGAGCAGCGTCGCGAGGGCACGGACCGGATGCGTGAACGGGGTGGCGAGGCCGTGGCTCACCGGCAGCGGCAGCGGCAGCCGCCCCAGCGCCCGGTGCGCCCACCGCCCGCGCCCCGTGCGCGGGGCCCGGCCGACCGCGAGGGCCTCGACCGTGCGCAGCCGTCCGGCCCGCAGCGCGGGAACCAGCGCCGCGAGCCCCACGACGAGCAGGGCGGCGGCCGGTACCGCGACGTCCACCCACCAGGCCACCGAGAGGGAGACGGTGCCGTACACCGCCTCCGTCTCCGCCAGCATCGGCACCGCCAGGAGGTTGCCGAGACCGACGCCCACGACGATGCCGACGCAGGCCGGAACCATCGCCTGGCCCATGTGGGCACGGACGACCTCGCGCGGAGTGAAGCCGATGGCCTTGAGGACGCCGATCCTGCGCAGACCGGTGCCGACCGCACCGCTGACCACGCTGCTGACGATGATCACCGACATCGTGATGCCCAGCACGCCGAAAGCCGTCACGAACGGGACGGTCGCCGCCGCACCCTGGTTCGCGGCGCGCCTGGTGTCCAGCCAGGACCGCGTACCCAGCAGCGCCCCGGAGCCCGTGGCGGAGACGAGTTCCGCCCGGTGGGCGAGGATCTGCCGTCCCGTGTCCGCGGAGTCGAAGCGGTAGAGCATCTGATGTGTGACGGGGTGGTGGCCCTGTGACGCCACCACGTCGACCTGCGCCGGTGTCACCCACGCGTCGGCGGTCCCGCCGGCCGACAAGGCGAAGCCGACGATGCGGAGGGCCGGTGCGTTCGCGGCGTCCGAGGCCCTGAGCACGGAGCCGATCCCGACCCCCGGCCTCTCGAACGACGAACCGAGCACGATCTCACCGGAACCGCCCACCCACCGGCCGGACTTCAGTTCCACGCGGTCCACGTCACCGCCCGGACCGGAGCGCCCGACCAGGGCCAGCGTCGGGAGCGGGAAGCCCGTCGCGTCCACCGGGCGGAACGCCGTGGACGGGAACGGCCCCGCGCTCGCGGTGACGCCGTCGAGCCGCCCCGTTCGCGCCAACCGTTCCGCACTCACCCCGGCCGGATCGAACTGTGCGGTGATGTGCGCGCCCCGCTGCTCGTCGAAGGCGTGGTCGAAGGGCGCGGACGCGGCGACCATCAGCGACCCGGACACCACCGCCGAGGCCACGGCCAGCATCGTGGCGAGGGCGATCACGACGGTCTGCACGCGTCGTCGGCTCACCCCGGAGCGCACGACCCGGCCCAGCGCACCGGTGCCGAACGGGCTCATCGGACGGCCCGCGCACGCGTGTCACGGGCGAGGCGACCGTCGACCAGGTGGATCGCGCGGCTCGCGACCGTCTCGGCCAGCGACAGGTCGTGCGTCACCAGCACGATGGTCTGGCCACCGCGGTGCAGATCCCTCAGCAGCTCGCGGACGTCGTGCCCCGAGGCGGTGTCGAGCGCGCCGGTGGGCTCGTCGGCGAGCAGCAGCTCGGGCCGGTTGACCAACGCCCGTGCGACGCCGACCCGTTGGCGTTCCCCTCCGGACAGCCGGCTCGGATGGACGCGGGCGTGCCTGCGGATGCCCAGCATCTCCATGAGCTCGTCCGCGCGGGACGCGGCCTCGCGCCGGCCGGTGCCGGTCAACCGGGCCGGGAGCTGGATGTTGTCGGCGACGGTGAGGTCGTCGAGCAGATTGAAGAACTGGAAGGCCATGCCGATGTGTTCACGACGGAACCTGGCGAGGGCGTGCTCGCTCAGCCGGTCGATCCGCCGGCCGGCCACGGTCACGGTGCCGTCGGTCGGTCGGTCCAGGCCCGCGACGAGGTTCAGCAGGGTGGACTTGCCGCTGCCGGAAGGCCCCGTCACGGCAAGGGCCTCACCCCTGGCGACGCTGAGCGTGAGCGGCCCGAGCGCGGGCGCGCCGGTGCCGTCGTAGCGCTTCGCCACGCCCTTCAGCTCGATCAGTTGAGTCATGCGGGAGGCCCGTCCTTACGGTCGTGGGAGACGCATGCCGTCGTCGGCCCTGTGAACCTAGGAGCCGCCACCGGCGGAGCGCGTCGGCCGCGGGACCGCTGTCGGCCCCTTCCTCCGGACCACCCGGCCGCGGACTCCTGCCCGAGGACGAGGACCCGAGGACGATGCCCTGGTCAGTCAGGCGGACGCGGGCCGGACGCGGAGCCCAGCACAATGTGCGGATGGAGACGGAAGTCCTGCGCGACAGACGGCGGCAGCTCATCGACGCGCTGCGCCCCGAGGCGAAGGCCGCTCCGCTGTCCGGGCGGGCGGTACGCGCCGATGCGGTGCTGGCGGTCGTCCTGACCGGCATCGCGTTGTCCGTCGAGGCCCGCCACCCCGGTGGCGGGCCGATCACCGTCGGCCCGCCCGGGATCGATGTCGGCACCGGGGTCCCCGCCCCACCGCTGCCCGCCCCGGGCCTGGTGCCCGCGGAGGAATTCCCTTCCTCCGCGCCCTGGTTCCTGGTCGTCCTGTCGACGCTGCCGCTCGTGCTCCGGCGCCGTTGTCCGCTGGCCGTCTTCGCGACGGTGATGGGCGCGGGCCTGGCCGTCGGCGCCGCCGCCTCCTGGATCACCGTCCTGGCCTGCGTCGTCGCCGCCTACAGCGCCGTCGTGCACAGCCGGTACCGGATCCTGTCGATCGCGGTCCTGGTGATCGCCGCCGTACTGTCCGGTGTCGCCTTCCGCAACGCGGACCCGGTGCTCCCGGGGTGGTCCAGTCCGGGATTCGTCCTGCTGGTGGCCGGGATGCTGGCCAGCCTCGTCCGCTTCCTGCAACTGCGCCTCGCCTCCAGCCGGGACGAGGTCACCGAATTGCAGGAGGCTCAGGAACGGGCCACGCGCCGGGCCGTGGAGGAGGAGCGGGCCCGCATCGCCGCCGAACTGCACGACGTCGTCACCCACAATGTGAGCGTGATGGTGATCCAGGCGGGCGCGGCGCGCACAGTGATGGACGTGATGCCGGAGCGGTCCAAGGAGGCGCTGCTGGCCGTCGAGGCGGGCGGCAGGGCCGCCATGGCCGAACTGCGCCATGTGATGGGCCTGCTGGCGGCCCCGGACCAGGAGAAGCCCGACGACCTGGAGCCCCAGCCCGGGCTCGCGCAGCTCGACGCGCTGGTCGCGCGGGTCCGCGCCGCCGGGACGCCCGTGAGCGTCACGGTGTCGCTGCCGCCGCAACCGCTGCCGGCGGGCGTGGACCTCGCGGCGTACCGCGTCGTGCAGGAGGCGCTGACCAACACCGTCAAACACGCGCGCGGCGCGGAGGCGTCCCTCTCCATCGGCTGCACCGACACCGGTCTGTGGATCGAGGTCACGGACACGGGCGGCGTGAAGAACTCCCCGCCGGTGGAGGGCAACGGCCGCGGCCACCTGGGGCTGCGTGAGCGGCTGGCCGTCTACGGAGGTGAGCTGACGGCCGGGCCGACACCCGCCGGCGGCTACCGGGTCACGGCCCGTATCCCACGGAGTACGGGATGACGGCGGACCGGCCACCGCTGCGCGTGGTCATCGCGGACGACCAGGCCCTCGTGCGCACCGGCTTCTCGATGATCCTGGCCGCGGACGGCATCGAGGTGACCGCCGAGGCGGCCGACGGGGCCGAGGCCGTCGCAGCGGTCCGCCGCACGCGGCCCGACGTCGTCCTCATGGACATCCGGATGCCGGAGACGGACGGCATCGAGGCCACCCGTCGCATCCTCGGCGGTGACGGCCCGCAGGGGACCCGGGTCGTCATCCTCACCACGTACGACCTCGACCACTACGTCTACGCCGCGCTCACGGCCGGCGCCAGCGGCTTCCTGCTCAAGGACGTCTCCCCGGAACACCTGGTGGCCGCCCTGCGCCTGGTGCAGACGGGCGACGCCCTCCTCGCCCCCACGATCACCCGCCGCCTGATCGAACGCTTCGCCGGACACGACGAACCGCGGACCGTCGCCCCGCACCGTGACCTGTCCGCCCTGACCCCGCGGGAACTCGAGGTGCTCCGCCTGCTCGCGACGGGCCTCAGCAACGCCGAACTCGCCTCCCGGCTCTTCCTCAGCCCGACCACGATCAAGAGCCACGTCGGCCGCATCCTGTCGAAGCTGGACCTGCGCGACCGCGTCCAGGCCGTCGTCCTCGCCTACGAGACGGGACTGATCGCCCCGAAAGGGAGCGCCCCGAACCCGGACGGGTGACCGGACGGGGAGCCCGGTGCCCGGGACCGTCGCCCCGGCTCCGATCACCGTTGTCCTTCCCTCCACCGGAGGGGAACGCGGCGCGCGGGAGGGGCCCCCGCGTGCCGCAGCCCCGCGTCGTAGGCGGTCGGCCGAGGCGTCGGCGGGCTTCACACCGCCTCGTGGGCCCGGTCTCGCGTGGTGGCGCTCGCGGAGGTGTCCCGTCCGGTGCGGGGCAGGGTGCGGAAGAGGCTGCCCGGCCACCAGAACCAGCGGCCCAGGTCCAGGGCGAGGGCGGGTACGAGGACCGTCCGCACGAGGAAGGTGTCCAGGAGGACGCCGATGCCGACGAGGACGCCCATCTGGGCCATCGTCACCAGGGGCAGGCCCGCGAAGATCGCGAAGGTTGCGGCCAGGACGATGCCGGCGGAGGTGATGACGCCTCCGGTGCTGGTCAGACCCTCCAGGACGCCGTGCTCGTGGCCCAGCCTCCCGGTCTCCTCCCTCACCCGGTGCATGAGGAAGATGTTGTAGTCGATGCCGAGGGCCACCAGGAAGACGAAGCCCATCAGAGGGATCGACCAGTCGACGCCCGCGAAGCCCAGGACGTGCTCGAAGAGCAGGTTCGAGGCGCCGAGGGCCGCCAGGTAGGACAGCACGACCGTGGCCAGGAGCAGGAGCGGAGCGACCAGCGCCCGCAGCAGGAGGACCAGGACGCCCAGGACGACAAGGAGCACGATCGGGACGACCGTCGTGAGGTCGCGGTCGGCGGCCCGCTGGGTGTCGAGGGTTTCGGCGGTGGTGCCACCGACGAGGGCGTCCATCGGGTTCACGGCCTCGCGGAGGTCGTCGATGGTGTCCTTGGCCGCCTGGCTGTCGGGCGCGTCCTCCAGCACCACGGTGAGGGCGGTGAGTTCTCCGTCCGGCGTGCGGTCGCCGCCCTCCTCGACGCGGGCCACCCCGTCCACCGCGGACACGGCGGCCTCGACCTCGGCCGTCCGGTCGGTACGGGTGATGACGTCCGCCGGGTCGGAGGCGCCCGACGGGTAGTGCGACGAGATCCTCTCCTGTGCCACGACCGACTCGGGCTCGTCCTGGAACATCTCCGCCTGGGTGAGGCCCATGCCGATGCCGACCGTGCTGAGCGCGAGCACACCGGTGACGGCGACGGACATCAGCCACGACCAGCGGGGGCGCAGGGCGACGGCGGCCCCGACACGGGACCAGATCGTGCGCGGCTTGCGGGCGGGCGTGCCCTCGTGCGGAACGAACGGCCAGAACACCCAGCGGCCGGCGATGACCAGCAGCGCGGGCAGCACCGTGACCATCGTGAGGAAGCCGCAGACCACGCCCACCGCTCCCACCAGCCCGAGCGAGCGGGAGGAGTTGATGTCGGCGAACGCCAGGCAGGACAGGCCGACGGCGATGGTGGCCGCGGAGGCCAGGACCGCGGGCCCGGAGCGACGCAGCGCGACGCGCATCGCTTCGTGGCGGTCCTCGTGGCGGTGCAGCTCCTCGCGGTAGCGGGCGATGAGGAGCAGGGCGTAGTCGGTGCCGACGCCGAAGACCAGGACCATGAGGACGCCGGAGCTCTGCGGATCGACCGGGAGCGCGGCGTGCTTCGCCAGCAGGTACGTGGTGACCTGGGTGAGGACGGCCGCGAAGCCCACCGAGATCAGGGGCAGCAGCCACAGGACGGGGCTGCGGTAGGTGAGGAGCAGCAGGACGGCCACCACCAGACCGGTGGCCAGCAGCAGTGTCGTGTCGAGGCCGTCGAAGACCGCCACCGAGTCGGTGAGGGACCCGGCCGGGCCGCCGACCGCGACGTCCACGCCGGGCGGCGCGTTGGCACCGGCCACGTCACGCAGCTCGTCGACCTTGTCGGTGAGACCGTCCTCACCGTCCAGCGGGACGATCGTCATCAGGGCTTTGCCGTCCTCGGACGGGATCGGCTGCGAGACCGCCCGGCCCGCGAGGACGTACCGAGCGAAGGCGGCGCGGTCGGCGGTGGCCTTCGCCCGGGCCTTCGCACCGTCGCCGGTGTAGACGACGACGGCCGGCATCACCGTGTCCGTACGGAACTTCTCCAGCTCCGTGTTGACCCGCGCGGACTCGGCGCCGCGCGGCAGGAAGGCGTTGGGGCCGGTTTCCTCGACGTCGCCGAGTTTGCCGGCCAGCGGGCCGAGGGCGAGGGTGAGGATCAGCCAGGCGGCCAGGACCAGCCACTTGCCGCGTCGCCCGCCGGGCGCACGGGCGACGCGCTGGAGCAGCGCACGCATGAGTAGTCTCCTTCTGGTGGGGAGCGCGCCGCCGGTCCGTCTCGACGGCCGGCGTCAGGGCGCACGGGCCCGCGTCACGGCGTTTGCAGGTTGTCGCGACCTGCCGTGAAGTGCGGGTGGGTGTGTGTCCGGGGTGTGTTCTTCCTCGGTACGGCCGGGAGTTGCCGCTCCCGGCCGTACGCGTGCCGTCAGCGTCTATTCGATCTCACGCATCATCTTCTCCATCGAGGACACCGCGAGCCGGGTCTGTGTCAGCTCGTCGAGGGTCTGGCGCTGTTCGTCGGCCATGCGGCGCTGCAACTCCACGGTGTCCTCCAGGAGTCGGGCGTACTTGGCCGCGAGGTCCTTGTACTGCTGCTCGCGTGCGGCCAGCATCCGGGCCCGCCAAGTGGCGGCGATCTGCCAGACGATCACGATCAGCAGGGAGAAGAGCCCGGCCGCACCCACGGCCCCGACCAGCGCGCCCACTGTTCCGGTGCTGTCGGCGAGCGTCACCTGTTCCGCATTCACTTCGTCTCCTCTTTCTCGGCCTCGGTGAGCGTGGCGGCCGCTCGAGCGATGACGCCGGGGGTCAACTCGTAGAAGAACGGCGTGACGTCGAAGTACCTCATCGTCTTGCCGTCCTCAGCGAGTTCGAGCGTGCCGACGACCAGTCCCGCCGCCTCCAGCCGCTGGAGGTGCATGTGCAGCAGCGGGCGGCTCATGCCGATCTCGCGAGCCAGCGCGCTGACGTAGTTCCGGCGCTCCAGCAGCGCCGCGACGATCCGCATGCGGTGCGGATTGCCGAGTGCGGAGAGCACCCTCAGCAACTCGTCGCCCGTCGGTGCCGGAGGTGGGACCTCGGGCATCGCGGCCCCTTTCCGTCGTACCTGTCAGAAAAGGCTGACAGTGCCCGCGAGCACCTGTCAAAGATTCCTGACACATCTCAGGGCCGGAATGGGGGAAAGCTGGGGGAGGCATAAGGGACGCCTCAGGGACGCCTCAGGGTCGGCTCGGGGGTGCGTACGGGGGCGTGCGGGTGCGCTGTCCGGACGCGACCGCTCCCCTCCGGGCATCACCCCTGCCGGGAAACCGCGGGGCGGTCCTGCTCCATGCCGAGGTGCGGGCCGGCTCGTCGTCCCGGGCCGCTGTACGCACGACAGAGGCCAGGTACTGAATTCAGTACCTGGCCTCTGACCAGCGTCGGGGTGGCGGGATTTGAACCCACGACCTCTTCGTCCCGAACGAAGGACACGCACGCGCCCTAGCTGCCATCATCGATGATTGTGCAGGTCAGCTCGTCGGTCTTCGTAGGTCTGAGGTGGCCTCGGAGGGGTTCCGGGAGAAGATCCTCTCCCAGATTTCTCCCACGGGCAGCGAGGGGGCGCGGCGGCATCACCTGACAGGGTGCGTTACACAGGCGAACGTGCGCCTGCTTCAGGCCGCCTCGGCGGGAGCCCCACCCGCCGACCGATCGGTTCGGACTTGGCGGCAGATGCGCACCACCTCGTCGAGGACGCCGCGCGGGTCGTCCGTCTCCAGGATGAGTGCGGTCACCATGTCCAGGGCTTCGTCGATCTTCCCTTCCGTGTCCTTCTTCGCCTGCTCGATCCGCTCCAGGTAGCGAGCGATCTCTGGCCGAGCGGTGGCGAAGGCGATGGGCAGTCTGTCGAGGGCGTCGGACAGGTCCCAGTCCTCCGGGATGACGTACACCGCCTGCGTCGGATCCTGACTGATCACCTTTACGACGGGTTCGGTGATCCGTGGTCCGCTGGTGACTTCTACGTCCAGTAGCAGCTTCGAAGCTGCGTGGTACAAGGCCGTCAGGTCCGGGTCGTGATCTACGAGGATCACCTCGGAGACTGCGATGCCTTCGGAGGAGAGGCGCACGCGGGCCAGCATGGCCGCAGCGTCGAGGGAAGCCCGCTCGGGGTCGTAGGTGGCGACGAAGTGGTCCCCGTCACGGCGCGGCATGATGCCCAACGGCTGTCGGGCGTCGCCCTGGTGCAAGTGGAGCGGCGTGGCGAAGAGGCGCTCACGGGACACGAGCGTCATGCCGGAACCCCCATTCCCTGCCCCGAGCCCAGTTGACCGGGCGCGACGTTGCCGCGCCGGCTGCCGATCTCCGCCACGTGCTTGGCGATGAGTCCCGGAAGCGCCTGGAGTGCCGCCTGCGGGTCTTTCGCCTGTCGGCAGAAGGCGATCAGCTCTTCGGCCGTCTTGGCGAGGATCACTTTCCCGACCGGGGTGACTTGCCCATTCTCGACCACGAGGGCGCAGGGCGGGAGCTCATCAAGATCCAAGTCGCTTCTGGTCATGCAAGCTCATCCTCCTAGGTCCAAAGGCCCTGGCTGTTCGGCCGGTCAGGGCCTACCCAAGGACGATCCAGGTGTTTCGACTCCATTAGAGGGATATGGCCACGGTTGTGTCGCCCTTGCGACCGTGCTCGGCTACCGCTGGTCGACGGCCGCAGTTCAACCGCGAAGCGAAGTAATCGACACGACCGCGCTGGCCGCCTCCCGTAACTCGTCCCACCCTGTTTGCATGCGGATCTGCACGCGTATGCCCGGCTGGTGGCGGGGCTGGTCGCCACGGCGCCTGGGTACCCCTTACCTCAGGAGTCGGATGTCGGTGTTCGCGGGCTGCGTCCGCAGCCTGCTTTTCCAGGTGAGACGGATGAAGCGCTCCGGCGAGTGCTTCGCCATCAGCATCGGCATGTACGCCGACGACGAGGGCAACTGCGTCTACTCCGGTGACGACGGCTACTACGAGTTCGACATCCTCGCCGCCGGCTCCACCTCGGCCGACACCGGTGACGCCAAGCCGTAGGGCGGCAGCAAGCCGCTGCCGACCAAGCCGGTGGGTAATACCCAGATCGACCCGCAGGGCCGCCTCGCCGAAACCGGCTCCAACTCCGCACTCCCGGCCATCACCCTCGCGGGCGGCGTCGCCGTCGCCCTCGGAGTCGGCACCATGTTCATCGTGCGCCGCCGCAAGAGCACCAACACCGGTGCCACTGCCTGACACACAAGCCTCACGGGCCAGGGCCGTGGCTGCCCGAAGCCGGCCAGTGGTCGGAGGGACGGTTGGATCGGGCACCAGATGTCGGGAGGCCGAGACGGATGAGCCGGGAAATCCGTTTCGGCCCTCCCGGGGCCATCCGGTAGAGCCGGACGGGGTGGTGAGTCGGCTAGGCGGCACCCCTGCTCCACCGCCCAAGCCCTCTGTTATCGGCTCAACGGCCGTTCTGAATCGGCTGGTCAAGCTGATGTCGGTAGGGCGATAGTCACCGTCGCCGCAGGAGGAGCGCAGCGCTCCACTTCTGCCTGGCCAGTTTCTACCGGGTGGGCACGACACAGGGTCTGTTGCCGAGAACCGTGTGGGTGTTGTCTATCGTCTCCCAGTGCGAACAATCGTGGTGCCCGCCCGCCGAGCGGAGGGCTTGTTGTGGTGACGCGCCAGTGGCCGCGTCTCAGGCATCCGGCGCAGGTGGTCGTGGCCGGCTTCGCCACCGCTGTCGCGGTCGGAACCGGTCTGCTGATGCTGCCGGTCGCCAAGGCAGGGCCGGGCGGCGCGGGTGCGGTGGACGCGTTGTTCACCGCCACGTCCTCGGTGTGTGTGACCGGTCTGATCGTGGTGGACACGCCCGGCTACTGGAGCGGGTTCGGGCAGGCGGTGATCCTGGCGCTCATCCAGGTAGGTGGCTTCGGCATCATGACCTTCGCCTCCCTGCTGGTCCTGCTGGTCTCCCACCGCATCGGCCTCAAGGCACGCCTGACGGCCGCCGCGGAGACCAAGACGCTGGGGCTGGGCGACGTCCGCTCGGTCGTGACCGGCGTGGTCAAGGTCAGCCTGCTGCTGGAGGCGGTCACCGCACTGGTGCTGACCCTGCGGTTCGCCACTGCCTATGACGAGCCCTGGCCGCGGGCGGTGTGGCTGGGCGTCTTCCATGCCGTCTCGGCGTTCAACAACGCCGGATTCGCGCTGTACTCCGACAGCCTGATGGGCTTCGTCACCGATCCATGGATCTGCCTGCCCATCGCGCTGGCGGTCATCGCCGGCGGGCTGGGCTTCCCGGTGCTGTTCGAGCTGCGCCGCCGTTGGCGCCGGCCGTGGGCCTGGTCCCTGCACACCAAGATCGTGCTGTGGGCTTCCGGGATCTTCCTGGTCGGCGGCAGCGCCTTCATCACCGCGATCGAATGGTCGAACCCGGGCACCCTTGGCCCCCTCGACATCCCCGGGAAACTGCTGGCCGGGTTCTTCCAGGGCGTCATGCCGCGTACCGCCGGGTTCAACAGCCTCGACACCTCCCAGATGAACCCCGCGAGCTGGCTGGGCACGGATGTGCTGATGTTCGTCGGCGGGGCCAGCGCCGGCACCGCCGGCGGTATCAAGGTCACCACCTTCGCCGTGCTGTTCTTCGTGATGTACGCCGAGATCCGCGGCGAGGGCGCGGTCAACATCTTCCACCGCCGCCTGCACGGTGACCTCCAGCGTCAGGCGCTGACCGTGGTGCTGCTGTCCGTGGCCGCGGTCGCCGTCTCCACCCTGGCCTTCGTGGTCTTCAGCGACCACAGCCTGGACCAGTCACTGTTCGAGACCACCTCTGCCTTCGCCACCGTGGGACTGTCCACCGGCATCACCGCGAGCCTGTCTGTCGGTCTGCAGTTGCTCCTGGTCGCACTGATGTTCATCGGTCGGCTCGGCCCCATCACTGTCGCCTCCGCGCTCGCCCTGCGTAGTCGCGTCCGCCTGTACGACCTTCCCGAGGAGCGACCCGTCATTGGTTAGGAAATCCAGCCCCAAGAAGCGGCGCACAGGCCCGGAGAGCTCCGTCGTCGTGATCGGCCTGGGCCGCTTCGGCCGCGCGCTGGCCCTGGAACTCGTCGACGAGGACACCGAAGTCCTCGGCATCGACGAGAGCGCCGAAGTCGTCCAGGCCCTCTCCGGGTCTCTCACCCACGTCGTGCGGGCCGATTCCACCAAGGAGGACGCCCTGCGCCAGCTCGGCGTCCACGAGTTCGAGCGCGCCGTCGTCGCCATCGGCACCGACCTGGAAGCCAGCATCCTCACCGCCTCGCTGCTGATCTCCTTCGGCATCGAGAGCGTCTGGGCCAAGGCCACCAGCGAGGCCCACGGCCGCATCCTCACCCAGCTCGGTGTTCACCACGTCGTCTACCCCGAACACGACATGGGGCAGCGGGTCGCCCACCTCGTACGGGGCCGCATGCTCGACTACATCGAGTTCGAAGACGACTTCGCCATGGTCAAAACCAACCCGCCCACCGACATCATCGGCCTCCCCCTGTCCAACAGCGCCGTCCGCACCCGCTACGGCATCACAGTCGTCGCCATCAAGCGCCCGGGGGAGGGCTTCACCTACGCCACTCCCGAGACTGTCGTCGAAGCGGACGACACCATCATCGTCGCCGGACGCACGCGAGCGACCGAACGGTTCAGCGAACTCCAGTGAGTAGCTGTTGTCCTTCCGGACGTGATCGGTGGGTTCTTGCTGGCCGACCCTGTCCGGCGGATCTTGGACAGTCGATGGAGCCCTGTGCCGAATGGGGTCGGCTGAGGACAGTGAGGAGTGCGACCAAGAGTCATGCAAGTGATAGGCACCGGTGAGGCGACCGGCTGAGGGCACCGGTCGGCGTCGGTGCAACGACGGCAGTGAAGACGCGCGGGGATTGCCTGGTACCGCCATGGTCAGGTACTACCGGGTCCGGCGAGCATGTGGGCACCTTCGGACCGGACGTTACTCTCGTTCCGGACCTCACCTGATGGAAGCGGAGCGGCCCCATGGCGTGGGTGGTAGGAACGGGCGTACTCATAGGTCTGCTGGCGGTCGCATCGGGAATCAGCACGCTCCGGACAGGGTGGCTCCTGCCGACGGCGCGCCGTCACGTCACCAGGCCCCGGCTCCACGGCTTCGGTGCCCTACTCGTGGGCGCGTCCGTCCTTCTGCACAGTCTCTTCTACTTTCACATCCTGCCGAGCGTTTCTTGGGAGGTCCGCTTCTTCGGCGGAAACACTCTTCTGCTGGCAGGACTTCTCCTCATTGCCCTCAGCCAGCTACTGCCGCAGCGCCGGAACCCCGACCACGCCGGCTGAAGGAGGTCGGAGGATCGAGGCCGGAGCCATGGGCGGATCGCTGCAGTGGTGACGGTGCCGTGGAAGACGTAGGCCCTCGAAGACGCCCCCTAGTGCCAATACCGGTGATTTAGGTTGTTTTCCGGCTGGTTGAAGTGGCTCTGGTCGGCTCGACCAGCCGGACCGTCGGGGTGTCTGGCCGTGGTGGGCCGTGGTGCTTGGCTCGTTTGAGGGCCCAGTTGGACATCTTGCGTTTGATCACGCGAGGGTTGGAGCGTAACCGCCGTGCGGGTAGCAGCCGTTCGGTGATCTCACGCAGGCTCTGGGCGATGGACCGGGCCAGTCG
>NZ_LIWB01000047.1 GCF_001905725.1 Streptomyces sp. CB02400 | reverse complement strand
GGGGGTGCCTCTATGTTCTTCGTCAAGCATGTGGGCAGCTTCGGTTCGGGGTTCGATCTTCTTCGCGGACATGAGACTGTCTGGTTGTGCCGGAGATGATGAGTGGGTTGGCGGCGGCCTTGGCTGAGGCTTCGTCTCCTTCGTGGTCGCAACGTGTTCGTGCCGGGCGTGGCCTTGCTTCCTTCGCTGATGTCCCTGAGGCTGCGGAAGCGTTGATGGGGCTGCTGCTGGACATCGAGGACACGGCGGTGACCCGGCAGACGGCAGAGGCCCTGGCCCGGGTGGGGACGGTGGCCGCCCTCAGGCTCATCGCTCTGGCGGTTGCCGAGGCCGACGACAACCAGGTCGACTGGCTGCAGACCGGGGTGCATGACGCGCTCGCGGGAACGGACAGTGTGCCGGACGTCGCAGCGGTCTGCGGGCAGCTCGCCCGGGATCCGGAAGAAGCTGTCCGTCGGGGTGCCGCGGAGATCACGGCGTGGACGGACGACACAAGACGCTGATCTGAGTAGACCTGCCTGTGGGTTGGTTCATGCAGCCGTAGCCCGGGGGACGCGAGGTTCGTAGAAGGTGCCGTCGCGGAGCATGGCGAACAGGACGCTGATGCGTTGGCGGGCCAGGCGCAGGAGGGCCTGGGTGTGGGTCTTGCCGCGGGCTCGCTGGCGGTCATAGTAGGTGCGGGAGGCGGGATCGGCGTTCATGCAGGCGAAGGCGGACAGGAACATCGCCCGTTTGAGCTGCCGGTTTCCGCCTCTGGGTGCGTGTTCACCGTGGATGGAGGTCCCGGACGACTTCGTGGTGGGGGCGAGTCCGGCGTAGGAGGCGAGGTGGGCGGCGGTGGGGAAGTTGCTGGCGTCGCCGACGGTGGTCAGCAGGACTGCGGCGGTCCTGACGCCGACGCCGGGCATCGATGTCAGGACCTGGGAAAGAGGGTGAGCCTCCAGCAGGGTGTTGATCTGGGCTTCCAGGGCCCGGCGCTGGTCGTGGACGGCTCCCAGCGAGCGGGCCAGGGAAGGGATCACGACATCGAGGGTGCCGGTCCCCGGGACGACGACGGTCTGCTCGTCGAGAGCGTCGAACACGTCGTCGATCAGCCGGGCAGCCATGCGCGGGGCCTTGGGCCGGATCACTTCGACGAGCCTGCGGCGGCCGGCTTTCCGCAGTGCGGCCGGGGACCCATAGCGTTCCAGCAGCCAGGTGACGGCCTGGTGGTCCAGGCGCGGGCCCAGGACGCGCTCCAGCGACGGGTGGAACTGGGTGAGCAGACCGCGTATCCGGTTGGAGGTGCGGGTTGCTTCGGCGGCGAGGTCCTGGTCGAAGCCGGTCAGGACGGTCAGCTCGGCGGTGATCTCGTCGGTCAGTTCCAAGGTTCGCAGGGTGTGCGGCATGGTGCGGGCGGCATCCGCGATGACGGCGGCGTCCTTGGCGTCGGTCTTGGCCTCGCCCGGATACAGATCGGCGATCCGCCGCATCGCCAGTCCGGGCAGGTAGGCGACCTTGCAGCCCGAGTCCCGGGCGACGGTCAGCGGAAGGGCGCCGATGGAGGCGGGCTGGTCCACGACCACCAGCACCGTGCCAAACTTCGCGGTCAGCTTGTCGAAGACGGCCCGCAGTTTCGGTTCACTGTTGGGCAGCGGCTTGTCGAAGACCTTCTTCCCCGCCGGGGTCAGCCCGTGCCCGTGATGGGCGCTCTTGCCGACGTCCAGGCCCAGGAGGACGCCCACCTCGGTCGTGTCGAACATCGTTGCTCCCTCTCCCCAAGGGTGTTCACGGTGCCGGCCTCGGCGGTGGTGTCGTGCGCGCGCATCCACGTTATGCAGACCTGCCGCCCGCAAGTCGTCCGGCGTTGCGCCGGACCGGACGGTGGCCGGACCTCTCATCAGCGTCTCCGACGGCACCTCCCGGGCCCGGTGACACCACCCCCCAGGTCATGCCTTCGACAGGGGGACATAATCATGCCGGGCCCGGAGGCCAGCGGCCCTCTTGCAGGACCGCGAAGAAGATAACGGGG
>NZ_LIWB01000046.1:2022-2321 GCF_001905725.1 Streptomyces sp. CB02400 | reverse complement strand
CCTCTGCAGGCATGCAAGCTTGGCGTAATCATGGTCATAGCTGTTTCCTGTGTGAAATTGTTATCCGCTCACAATTCCACACAACATACGAGCCGGAAGCATAAAGTGTAAAGCCTGGGGTGCCTAATGAGTGAGCTAACTCACATTAATTGCGTTGCGCTCACTGCCCGCTTTCCAGTCGGGAAACCTGTCGTGCCAGCTGCATTAATGAATCGGCCAACGCGCGGGGAGAGGCGGTTTGCGTATTGGGCGCTCTTCCGCTTCCTCGCTCACTGACTCGCTGCGCTCGGTCGTTCGGC
>NZ_LIWB01000046.1:0-1763 GCF_001905725.1 Streptomyces sp. CB02400 | reverse complement strand
GGTATCAGCTCACTCAAAGGCGGTAATACGGTTATCCACAGAATCAGGGGATAACGCAGGAAAGAACATGTGAGCAAAAGGCCAGCAAAAGGCCAGGAACCGTAAAAAGGCCGCGTTGCTGGCGTTTTTCCATAGGCTCCGCCCCCCTGACGAGCATCACAAAAATCGACGCTCAAGTCAGAGGTGGCGAAACCCGACAGGACTATAAAGATACCAGGCGTTTCCCCCTGGAAGCTCCCTCGTGCGCTCTCCTGTTCCGACCCTGCCGCTTACCGGATACCTGTCCGCCTTTCTCCCTTCGGGAAGCGTGGCGCTTTCTCATAGCTCACGCTGTAGGTATCTCAGTTCGGTGTAGGTCGTTCGCTCCAAGCTGGGCTGTGTGCACGAACCCCCCGTTCAGCCCGACCGCTGCGCCTTATCCGGTAACTATCGTCTTGAGTCCAACCCGGTAAGACACGACTTATCGCCACTGGCAGCAGCCACTGGTAACAGGATTAGCAGAGCGAGGTATGTAGGCGGTGCTACAGAGTTCTTGAAGTGGTGGCCTAACTACGGCTACACTAGAAGAACAGTATTTGGTATCTGCGCTCTGCTGAAGCCAGTTACCTTCGGAAAAAGAGTTGGTAGCTCTTGATCCGGCAAACAAACCACCGCTGGTAGCGGTGGTTTTTTTGTTTGCAAGCAGCAGATTACGCGCAGAAAAAAAGGATCTCAAGAAGATCCTTTGATCTTTTCTACGGGGTCTGACGCTCAGTGGAACGAAAACTCACGTTAAGGGATTTTGGTCATGAGATTATCAAAAAGGATCTTCACCTAGATCCTTTTAAATTAAAAATGAAGTTTTAAATCAATCTAAAGTATATATGAGTAAACTTGGTCTGACAGTTACCAATGCTTAATCAGTGAGGCACCTATCTCAGCGATCTGTCTATTTCGTTCATCCATAGTTGCCTGACTCCCCGTCGTGTAGATAACTACGATACGGGAGGGCTTACCATCTGGCCCCAGTGCTGCAATGATACCGCGAGACCCACGCTCACCGGCTCCAGATTTATCAGCAATAAACCAGCCAGCCGGAAGGGCCGAGCGCAGAAGTGGTCCTGCAACTTTATCCGCCTCCATCCAGTCTATTAATTGTTGCCGGGAAGCTAGAGTAAGTAGTTCGCCAGTTAATAGTTTGCGCAACGTTGTTGCCATTGCTACAGGCATCGTGGTGTCACGCTCGTCGTTTGGTATGGCTTCATTCAGCTCCGGTTCCCAACGATCAAGGCGAGTTACATGATCCCCCATGTTGTGCAAAAAAGCGGTTAGCTCCTTCGGTCCTCCGATCGTTGTCAGAAGTAAGTTGGCCGCAGTGTTATCACTCATGGTTATGGCAGCACTGCATAATTCTCTTACTGTCATGCCATCCGTAAGATGCTTTTCTGTGACTGGTGAGTACTCAACCAAGTCATTCTTAGAATAGTGTATGCGGCGACCGAGTTGCTCTTGCCCGGCGTCAATACGGGATAATACCGCGCCACATAGCAGAACTTTAAAAGTGCTCATCATTGGAAAACGTTCTTCGGGGCGAAAACTCTCAAGGATCTTACCGCTGTTGAGATCCAGTTCGATGTAACCCACTCGTGCACCCAACTGATCTTCAGCATCTTTTACTTTCACCAGCGTTTCTGGGTGAGCAAAAACAGGAAGGCAAAATGCCGCAAAAAAGGGAATAAGGGCGACACGGAAATGTTGAATACTCATACTCTTCCTTTTTCAAT
>NZ_LIWB01000045.1 GCF_001905725.1 Streptomyces sp. CB02400 | reverse complement strand
CCCGCCGCGGCGAGCGCGTCCGTACACCGGACGCGCTCCCCGGCGGCAGGTCCTCCGAGGCAGGCCCCCGCACCCCCGTGCCGGGGGCCTGCCCCTTTGGCGGACCGGCGACCGGCCCAGCCCGTCACGACCCAGGACCCCCATGCCCCGCGGCCGCTATTCGCTCCACGATCCGCACGATCACACCCCCCTCGCAGAAGAACACTTCCACTGCGCCCCCGGCCCCTCCGGCTGGCGCTACGTCTCCCAGCTCACCGCCCCCGCAGGCGATCACCTGGGCTCGGTCGACCTCGCCCTCGACGAACTAGGCCGTCCCATCCGCCTCGAACTCCACGCCGCGAGCTGGCAGGTCCGCGGCGCCGCCCTCGACGGCGTCACCTGGGTCCGCACCGACCCCACCGGGACCCACGCCACCGAAGGCAATGTGCGCGCCCACGCCTTCACCGGCTCGTCCCCCGCGTTTCTCGTCGCCATCGCCCGCCTCCTGCGCCTCACCCCCTCGGCACCAGCCACCCGCGTACGCCTCGTCGCCTTCACGGACCCGGTCCTCGCCCCGCGCACCCTGGACCAGTCCTGGGCGCTGGTGAAAAGAGAAGCACACGCCACTGACAACGGCCCCCTGACCGTGGACGAATACCAGGTCACAGCCCTGGACACGGGCGAGCAGCACTCCGTGCACCTGGCCGGGGACGTGGTCCTCGCGGCCCCCGGCATCGAACTGGAGGACCTCGAGTCACCACCGTCGGTCCTCGACTGACCGGTGTCTCCCGAAGGCACCTACGCGGGCGGGGCGAACCCCGTCGAGGGCCGATCGGCCGACGATCCCTCCTGCGGCGGGGCGACCCGCTCCCCACGCACCACGGCTCCCGGATCCGCCGGCGGATACGCAGCCGGCCGCACATCCGGCGCGACGGCCGCAGCGGGATACACCGGCGGGGCGTAGGCGCCAGCCGGACCCGCCGGACCCACGGGCCCGCCACCCCCGGCCGACCCATGTCCGAACGCCCGCCGGGCCTCCCGGGCCTGCCGCTCCTGCACCACCGCCGCGAGATACGCCGCAGGCGGCACCCCCGGCGGCACCGGCGCCCCCGTGCGCCCGGCCAGGTCCGCGGCCAGCCGCTCCGCCATCGACCAGCCGACCTGCGGATCGAGCTGCCCCATCCGCGTCAGGTACTGCCGGACGGCAAGCCACAGACCGTCGGGCACCGCCGACAGATCGAGCCCCGAGAAACGCCCGCCCAGCCACGGCGGAGGCGGCGGCACGAAACCCGTCTGCCCGACCGGCACCCGCTCCCGCACGACCAGAGTCCCCGCGAACACATCCCCGAGCCGCCGCCCCCGCGCCGAAACCAGGGACGCGATGCAGGCCACGACCCCGAGCGTCATCAGGATCTCGATCACACCGATCAGACCCCGCACCAGCGTGTGCCGGAACCGGATCGGCCCCCCGTCGTCCCGCACCACCCGCAGTCCGCAGGCCATCTTCCCGAGCGACCGCCCATGGCTGAGCGTCTCGACCAGGATCGGCCCACCGACCAGCACGAGGACGAACAAGGCGATCGAGATCGCGGTCTGCGCCGCCTCGTCCAACGAGGCCGTGGCAGCCACCAGAGCGATGGTCACCACGACATAGACGGCCACGGCCGCCACCAGATCGAGCAGCACGGCCAGCGCCCTGCTGGGCAGCCTCGCGGGGCGCAGCTCCAACGCCACCGCCTCGCCCGTCACCAGCTCACTCACGCCCGCCGCCCTTCCCTGGCCTGCCCCGAACACCGCCAGTCTGCCAAGCTGATGGCACATCGCACCGCAGTACGACCAGCAGATCAAGCCGATCATCCTTCCACCGGTCAGGCCGACCGCCGACGAACAGCCGAGGAGCAGGCACACCGATGGACCTCGACGTCTTCGTCTCCGCCCACCGCGCGGAGTGGGACCGCCTCGACGCCCTGCTCCGGCGCCAGCGCCGCCTCACCGGCGCGGAGGCCGACGAACTCGTCGTCCTCTACCAGCGCACGGCCACCCATCTCTCCCTGATCCAGTCGGCCGCCCCCGACCCGCAGCTGACCGGCCGGCTCAGCCAACTGGTGGCCCGCGCGCGCAGCGCGGTGACTGGTGCCCGCCGCGCCTCCTGGCAGGACGTCACGCGCTTCCTGTCCCACAGCTTCCCGGCCGCCGTCTACAAGTCACGCCACTGGTGGGTGCCCACAGCACTGCTCTCCACAGCCGTCGCGGCACTCCTCGGCTGGTGGATAGGCACCCACCCCGAAGTGCAGGCGTCCATAGCGGCTCCCGACGAGCTGCGCGAGCTCACCCGCCCCGGCGGCCAGTACGAGACGTACTACTCGAGCCACCCCGCGGCCTCCTTCGCCGCCCAGGTCTGGACGAACAACGCGTGGGCCGCGGCCCTCTGCCTGATCCTGGGTGTCTTCCTGGGCCTGCCGGTCCTCTGGATCCTCTTCCAGAACATGCTCAACCTGGGCGTCGGCTTCGGTCTGATGTCCTCCGCCGGCCGTCTCGACACCTTCCTCGGCCTGGTCCTGCCGCACGGCCTCCTGGAACTCACCGCGGTCTTCGTCGCAGCCGGAACCGGCCTCCGCCTCGGTTGGACCGTCATCGACCCGGGCCCCCGCACCCGACGCACAGCCTTGGCGGCAGAAGGCCGGGCAGCCCTGGCCATGGCGATCGGCCTCGCCCTGGTCCTCTTCGTCTCCGGCGCCATCGAAGGCTTCGTCACCCCATCGGGCCTGCCCACCTGGGCGCGCATCACCATCGGAGTCATCGCCGAGCTGACCTTCCTGGCCTACGTCTATGTCCTGGGCGGACGTGCGGCACGCGCCGGCGAGACCGGTGACCTGGAGGCATTCGAACGCAGCGCCGACGTGCCCACGGCTGCCTGATGTGCGTGAGGCCCCGCTGAGCTGCTAGTCTCCTCTTCGCCCCGCAGGAACCGTTGACACGGAGCAGGCGGGGAGGTAGATTCAAACAGTTGCCTGGAGACGGGGTCTGACCCGGAAGGCAACAGTGAGCGTCTATCAGCTTCTCCTCGAAACGTTGATTTCGAAGAAGCACCTCCCGAAGAATCGGAAAACGAGGGCCGGTCAGTCCGCCCCGAAACTTCTGATAAAGTCGGAACCGCCGGAAAGGGAAACGCGAAAGCGGGAACCTGGAAAGCACCGAGGAAATCGGATCGGAAAGATCTGATAGAGTCGGAAACGCAAGACCGAAGGGAAGCGCCCGGAGGAAAGCCCGCGAGGGTGAGTACGAAGGAAGCGTCCGTTCCTTGAGAACTCAACAGCGTGCCAAAAGTCAACGCCAGATATGTTGATACCCC
>NZ_LIWB01000044.1:2111-5382 GCF_001905725.1 Streptomyces sp. CB02400 | reverse complement strand
AACACTATGAAACAGACAATCAACCGGGTGACCATCACGGTCTGATTGTTCGTGGTTTCAGAACCAACACAGTGGACGCGAGCAACTGAGGACAAGCCCTCGGCCTATTAGTACCGGTCAACTCCACACGTTACCGTGCTTCCATATCCGGCCTATCAACCCAGTCGTCTACTGGGAGCCTTACCCTCTCTAGGAGGTGGGAGTCCTCATCTCGAAGCAGGCTTCCCGCTTAGATGCTTTCAGCGGTTATCCCTCCCGAACGTAGCCAACCAGCCATGCCCTTGGCAGAACAACTGGCACACCAGAGGTTCGTCCGTCCCGGTCCTCTCGTACTAGGGACAGCCCTTCTCAAGACTCCTACGCGCACAGCGGATAGGGACCGAACTGTCTCACGACGTTCTAAACCCAGCTCGCGTACCGCTTTAATGGGCGAACAGCCCAACCCTTGGGACCGACTCCAGCCCCAGGATGCGACGAGCCGACATCGAGGTGCCAAACCATCCCGTCGATATGGACTCTTGGGGAAGATCAGCCTGTTATCCCCGGGGTACCTTTTATCCGTTGAGCGACGGCGCTTCCACAAGCCACCGCCGGATCACTAGTCCCGACTTTCGTCCCTGCTCGACCCGTCGGTCTCACAGTCAAGCTCCCTTGTGCACTTACACTCAACACCTGATTGCCAACCAGGCTGAGGGAACCTTTGGGCGCCTCCGTTACTCTTTAGGAGGCAACCGCCCCAGTTAAACTACCCATCAGACACTGTCCCTGATCCGGATCACGGACCCAGGTTAGACATCCAGCACGACCAGACTGGTATTTCAACGACGACTCCACCTGAACTGGCGTCCAGGCTTCACAGTCTCCCAGCTATCCTACACAAGCCGAACCGAACACCAATATCAAACTGTAGTAAAGGTCCCGGGGTCTTTCCGTCCTGCTGCGCGAAACGAGCATCTTTACTCGTAGTGCAATTTCACCGGGCCTATGGTTGAGACAGTCGAGAAGTCGTTACGCCATTCGTGCAGGTCGGAACTTACCCGACAAGGAATTTCGCTACCTTAGGATGGTTATAGTTACCACCGCCGTTTACTGGCGCTTAAGTTCTCAGCTTCGCCACCCCGAAGAGTGACTAACCGGTCCCCTTAACGTTCCAGCACCGGGCAGGCGTCAGTCCGTATACATCGCCTTACGGCTTCGCACGGACCTGTGTTTTTAGTAAACAGTCGCTTCTCGCTGGTCTCTGCGGCCACCCCCAGCTCAAGGAGCAAGTCCCCTCACCGGTTGTGGCCCCCCTTCTCCCGAAGTTACGGGGGCATTTTGCCGAGTTCCTTAACCATAGTTCACCCGAACGCCTCGGTATTCTCTACCTGACCACCTGAGTCGGTTTAGGGTACGGGCCGCCATGAAACTCGCTAGAGGCTTTTCTCGACAGCATAGGATCATCCACTTCACCACAATCGGCTCGGCATCAGGTCTCACCCTGCATGAGTGGCGGATTTACCTACCACTCGGGCTACACCCTTACCCCGGGACAACCACCGCCCGGGATGGACTACCTTCCTGCGTCACCCCATCACTCACCTACTAACCGCTTGGGCCGGCGGCTCCACCACTCCCCCTCACTCCGAAGAGATCAGGGGCGGCTTCACGGCCTTAGCATCACGATGCTCGATGTTTGACGCTTCACAGCGGGTACCGGAATATCAACCGGTTATCCATCGACTACGCCTGTCGGCCTCGCCTTAGGTCCCGACTTACCCTGGGCAGATCAGCTTGACCCAGGAACCCTTAGTCAATCGGCGCACACGTTTCTCACGTGTGAATCGCTACTCATGCCTGCATTCTCACTCGTGAACCGTCCACAACTGCCTTCCGGCGCTGCTTCACCCGGCACACGACGCTCCCCTACCCATCCACACAGGCGTTGGCCCTGTTGTGTGAATGACACGACTTCGGCGGTACGCTTGAGCCCCGCTACATTGTCGGCGCGGAATCACTAGACCAGTGAGCTATTACGCACTCTTTCAAGGGTGGCTGCTTCTAAGCCAACCTCCTGGTTGTCTCTGCGACTCCACATCCTTTCCCACTTAGCGTACGCTTAGGGGCCTTAGTCGATGCTCTGGGCTGTTTCCCTCTCGACCATGGAGCTTATCCCCCACAGTCTCACTGCCGCGCTCTCACTTACCGGCATTCGGAGTTTGGCTAAGGTCAGTAACCCGGTAGGGCCCATCGCCTATCCAGTGCTCTACCTCCGGCAAGAAACACACGACGCTGCACCTAAATGCATTTCGGGGAGAACCAGCTATCACGGAGTTTGATTGGCCTTTCACCCCTAACCACAGGTCATCCCCCAGGTTTTCAACCCTGGTGGGTTCGGTCCTCCACGAAGTCTTACCTCCGCTTCAACCTGCCCATGGCTAGATCACTCCGCTTCGGGTCTTGAGCGTGCTAC
Organism: Streptomyces sp. CB02400; assembly: GCF_001905725.1. GTDB lineage: Bacteria > Actinomycetota > Actinomycetes > Streptomycetales > Streptomycetaceae > Streptomyces > Streptomyces atrovirens. The sequence goes on along the minus strand of NZ_LIWB01000044.1, from coordinate 2,930 downwards.
TGAAACCGCCCTGTTCGGACTCGCTTTCGCTACGGCTTCCCCACCCGGGTTAACCTCGCAACACACCGCAAACTCGCAGGCTCATTCTTCAAAAGGCACGCAGTCACGAGACGAAGAGCAAGCTCTCCGTCCGACGCTCCCACGGCTTGTAGGCACACGGTTTCAGGTACTATTTCACTCCGCTCCCGCGGTACTTTTCACCATTCCCTCACGGTACTATCCGCTATCGGTCACCAGGGAATATTTAGGCTTAGCGGGTGGTCCCGCCAGATTCACACGGGATTTCTCGGGCCCCGTGCTACTTGGGTGTCTCACAAACGAGCCGCTGACGTTTCGACTACGGGGGTCTTACCCTCTACGCCGGACCTTTCGCATGTCCTTCGCCTACATCAACGGTTTCTGACTCGTCCTGTTGCCGGCAGACAACAGAAGTGAGATCCCACAACCCCCACGACGCAACCCCTGCCGGGTCTCACACGTCGTAGGTTTGGCCTCATCCGGTTTCGCTCGCCACTACTCCCGGAATCACGGTTGTTTTCTCTTCCTGCGGGTACTGAGATGTTTCACTTCCCCGCGTTCCCTCCACTTGCCCTATGTGTTCAGGCAAGGGTGACAGCCCATGACGACTGCCGGGTTTCCCCATTCGGACACCCCCGGATCAAAGCCTGGTTGACGACTCCCCGGGGCCTATCGTGGCCTCCCACGTCCTTCATCGGTTCCTGGTGCCAAGGCATCCACCGTGCGCCCTTAAAAACTTGGCCACAGATGCTCGCGTCCACTGTGCAGTTCTCAAACAACGACCAACCACCCATCACCCCG
>NZ_LIWB01000043.1 GCF_001905725.1 Streptomyces sp. CB02400 | reverse complement strand
GCGCGGCGGAGCCGATGTCGTAACGGTCACGGACGGCCTCGACGGCACCGTTGATCACGGAACTGTCGTAGCCGAAGAGGAAACCGCCCATGGCGGCCGCCGCCGCGATGAAGATGACGTGCCCGAGATGCTCGGGATGAGCCGTCCTGGCTCCTGACTTCTGTGCCTGCGCTGTGCCGGCCACGTGAACTCCTTCGTTATGGCAGAGCTGCCCGGGAGCTCACCGTCGAGGTGTCGTTGGACGACGGAAACGGTGGGATCCCTGGTGAACAGATGGTGATGCACCGGCTTCCCAGAGCATCGCTCGTGGTCGATGCGGGAGCTGTCACCGGTGGTGATCTCGGGCTCGGACGGTGCGACTCATGGCCGGTGACGAGGCGTGGCCCCGCCGTCGAGAGGTGTACACCAGTCCTGCCGGAGACCAGCCCGTCGGGCCTTTCGGCCAGGCTCGTCGAGAGGCCAGCAGCACACCAAGGGACAGCTTCTGCCCCGTCGTTGTGACACTGCTTGTGATAGCGCAGGTGCACGCGCGGGTTCACCACTGGACCGCCTGCGGCCCATGTTCCCTGACAGTGTGGTGATCAAGTCCCGGTTGGCCGACACGTCGATCACGAGCGAGGACGCGGACCGGTGAATCGTGCACGAACACAGCGGCAGCAGTTCGTTGCTGTCACGACCGGGGACAACGAGCGGAGGGACGACCGAGTGGAGCAGGTCATCGAGGGGCCGGATCGGGAGTGGGATCGTTCGGTTCCACCAGCAGGGTGGGCACCGTGACGATGGTGGCCTGCCTGGTCAGCAGGCGGTGCACAGGACAGCGTCCCGCTGCCGCCAGTAGCTGCTCACGCTGTGCCGCCTCCAGATTTCCGGTCAGGCCGACGTTCTTGATGATGTTCCCTTGCGTGCCGAACCGCACCGCCACATCAATGCGGTCGAGCGGCCAGCCTTGCCGGTCAGCCAGCGCCCGCACGGCCATAGAGGTACAGGATCCGAGCGCGGCCAGAAGTAGCTCTCCGGGCGTGGGACCGGCGTCGGTGCTCAGGGGTTCTGGCTCGTCGACGGTCAGCCTGTGGGGGCCGATGGTGACGGAACGGCTGAGTCGTTTGCCTTCGGCGACGATCACGAGGCGCGTGGTCATGGGTATCCCTCTCGGCAAGGGGGCGGTCGTGTGGCCCGTCCCTCCTCAGCAGAGACCGATCGGCATGCGCCTGTGTGACAGCCCTCTCTCCGCCCCGTCGAGGCAGCCGATCTTGTCGGACGGCCGCCTTTCCCCTCGATCGTTGATCTCTGAATCCTTCACGGGTGTCCATTGCAGGAGGTGACGACCGGTGACTCACGGCGTCACCACGCACGATCGATCCCACGGGTTTCCAAGGGCGTGGTCGTCGGATATCGGCACGAGGTCGGTCGCAGCGACTTATCCGAACCGCTGCCCCCACCGGCGGAGGAGCCGGCCGCGGACATGTTCCTGGTCAGTGAAGACCGAGACCTCACCGGTGGCGAATGGCGGTGCGGCGGCATCGAGCATCGATGAATTGGAGGACGCGGCGTCCAGTAGTCGCTCACCAGGGAATTCAACCGCCACCACAACGCGTCTGTCAGCGACTGTCCACACCGGTAATCACCGGTTGAGGTGCCTCCTGGGCAGTTCCGAACCGTAGGCGGTGCGGCGGACGCCGCCTGCGGCGAGGCGAACCCCGGAAAGCGGCGTACCGGCAGTACTCGCACCTTTCGGCATACGCAGGCCGCCCCGGCCAGTGAAACGATGCCGCATGACTTTCCGGTCGATGGAGTGGACATTCGGCTGAACCTGGTAACCGCACCGTCCGCATCTGCGGCCTTCCGTAGTGCGCGCCCCCATTACCGCCTCCACGACGGGATTGTCACAGACATGCGGGTTGTTTGGTCAACCCTGCGAAAAGAGACACTGAGCCTCTTCGTGCTGTCGGTCGCGTTGGTGGCACGCAGAAACGATATCGGAGACGGACGGGGACGAGATTGATGCTACTCGAGATGGATCATTACAGCCCCCTCGCAGCCCGCGGCGCAGAGTTCACTGTCGAGGAGGAACACCTTCCCATCAGTTCTTCTCCTGACCGTGTCAGCCGCACGGAGCGCAATCCCGGGTGCGGCGCCGACTCCGATGCCCTGGAGCACGTCAAGTGGCTGGTGGGCGTCCCCTTCCGTGCCTCTGTCTCCCGAGTGATCTGGATGTACTACGTCGTCGACGAGGCCCGTGACAGCCTCCAGGCGGTGCGGGCGGCAATGAAGCGGGCCAACAGCGAGCAGGAGAGGCGTGCACGCGGTGGAGCATCCTTGGCAGTTGGGCACGTCGAGGTGCAAAGGCTTCTGCGGGATGCCACAGGACGCCTGAGTCTGGACTGCTGGTGACCCCCATCGCGTGTGTACCGACAAGGCGTCTCCCGCGATAACCGCGCCCGCCTGTGCCGCCGGGGATCCGCTGCACCATCCCGGACAAGGCCGATCAGGCGCGCAACCGCCAAAGGCCCGGCTCCCGCAGCGGCCGAGCCGCCGCGACGTCGCGGCCTGATGTTCGACGGACGCCGAACGCGCGATAACGTGGGCGATATGCCTGACCATTCTGCACCCGCCGACAGTCACATCGTCCTGCCGCGTTTGCTGGGAGTGCTCAGCGATCCGACGCGGCTGGGGATCGTCCGCATCCTGGCGGACGGCGCTGAACGAGGATGGGGGCAGTTCGACGCGCCCGTCGCCAAGTCCACCCTCAGCCACCATCTCAAGATGTTGCGTGAGGCGGGTGTAACCCAGACTCGACAAGAGGGCACTCGCTGTTACGTGACGTTGCGGCGTGACGACCTGGAGGCCCGCTTCCCCGGCCTCCTGTCAGCCCTTCTGTCCGCCGCAGTCGCCGATCATGTAGGGGAACACGTCAGCGAACGTGATGACCAGGGGTGACCGCCGGCCGCGGCCCGTCGATCGAGCCGGTTGGCGAGCCTCCGAGCTTGCTACCGCTGTCCGCACTTGCCCGAGCAGCCGGGTGTGTCCGGCGTCACGACGTTCAAGGATCTCGGCAGCGGAGCGGGCACGTGAGCTGTTCCTGGCGAGCGAGTACAGCACCGGGCCGGTGCATGGTGGTCGGATCGACTCGCTCGGGCTGGACGAGAACGGATCGTCGGTCATCGTCGAGTACGAGCGTGGTGTCGATGCCGGCGTCATCAACCAGGGACTGTTCCACCTGGCGTGGCTGACGGACCATCGTGCCGAGTTCGAGCACCTGGTCCGCGACCGGCTCGGGTTCCGCCAGCCGTCTTCGCCGGTCATGGCGGTGGCGGGCCCGATAATCCGTTGACGCCCGCTCATGGGCCATTGCTACTGTTCGGGCGTTCCGTCGAACTGCTCGGCCCCGCTGTGCCCCGGAAGGAGTGAGTTTTGTGCCCCGGCCTTTGCCGCGCGCGCCTCGCCGCACGGCTCCAGCCATCACGTCCTCCTGCCCCCGTCCCACTCGGACGGCTACCGGACGCGGCTTTCCGGTGCTCTGACCTGCCCAAACACTCCGTAGTCCTCACGCGCTGAGGCATACGGGGGCGCGTCTTCGGCGAGGCCGCTCGGCCTGCTCTTGCTGTCATGACCGACTTCTCAGCAAGGAGCCCTCCGGGTGTCCAGTACCGACAAGACTCTCTCCGGCATCCCGAACACCGTTCTGGCCGGCACTTTCACCTGCGCGTGGTGCGGCCTGACGGTGTCCGCCGTCGCCGGCGACGGCACACGGCGGAACCACTGCCCGTCGTGCCTGCACTCCCAGCACGTCCTCGACCATGTCGAGGGCGGCCCCAGCGAATGCCATGGCCGGATGTCGCCGATCTCCGTCGCCGTGCTGCGCACCGGTGACTGGATGGTCATCCACCGTTGCGTGCGCTGCGACGAACTGACCTCCAACCCGATCTGCACCGACGACAACCAGCTCATCCTGATGCGCATGGCCGTGCGGCCGCTGGCACAACCACCGTTCCCGCTCGAAGCGTTCGGCGACCTGTAAACGGGGGAGGAGGAAGACCCCATGCCGAGACGAGCGAACAACTCCAGCAGACGTACGCGGAGAACACGACGGCCACAGCGGCACAAGGACGTCCTGCACCGCCAGGGAGGGCACCGGCGACACGATTTCAGGTGCGTGGGCTGCCGACTGGACGTGTCCTTGGACGCGCCCGGCACCAGCCACCGCAATCACTGTCCGAACTGCCTGGCCAGCCTGCACGTCGACCTCCGGATCCCGGGTGACCGGGCAGCGGCCTGCCGTGGACGGATGGAACCACTGAGCATGTCCGTGCGGCCCGACGGTGAGTGGATGATCATCCACCAGTGCCGGTCCTGCGGTGAGCTCAGCGCCAACCGGATCGCCGGCGACGACAACGCACTGACCCTGGTGCGCCTCGCGCTGAAACCGCTGAGAGACACCAGCATCGCCCACCGCACGCTGCTCCAGCTGTGACCTGAGCCGCACCTCGCGGCCTCGTGCCGCAAGAACCGGGGCAGGCGCCGCCCGTTTCGTGCGGCGTTCTGCACCCTGCTCCCGCCGGTGTGGCATCAAGGCCGCACGAAGAGGCGAAGCGTACGAGCACGTCCGTGCTCGTACGCTTCGCCCCTTCTCCAGATCTCGGAGCACTGTGAGTGTCGCCTGCTGCGGTCCGTGCCCCCTGCCGGTCACTGCGCCTGTACCGGCGCTGCTCATGGCCTTGGACCTGGACGGCTGGGTCGTCCTGGTCCTCGGGGACGTGAACGGGAAGGTGCCGACCCAGCCATGGCAGCCGGGCGAACTCCGACGTGTCCTGGCGGCTACTGCGGAACTGCCCGTGCTGCTCGGTCCTTCGCCGATCGAGAAGCCGCCTGGAGCACCGCCGCAGCCGGCAGTGCCTTGATCCACGGCGATCCGCGTGCGGACAACGTGCTGCTGACCGATGACCGCGTCATGTTTGTCTACGCGCCCACGCTGCCAACCCCGACGACGCGACCAGCGTACTCATCGCCTTGACCGGCTACTTCCTTCGTCAGTCCATCCGGACCCCGCCGCCGGGGCTGCCTACGGTGCGTGGCTTCCAGCGCGCTCGGGGTGAAGCCGCGCTGAATCGGGTGCGTGAGCGGCCACGATGGCGTCAGGCCGTGTGGCGAAAAGGGATCGGCGGGCGCCGACGACGAGCTGGAACGGGGCGTTCGCCGGGGCACCGGCGTACGCCGCGATGCGTCGGCCGGTGTGTTCGGCCGTGGCCGGGAGGGAGCGCCGCAGGGTGCGCTCGCCCCGGTGCTCGACGGAACCGGCCGGTCCGGCCGGCAGGCGGAGGACCTCACCCGGTTCACTGCCGGCGTCCGGCGGGCCGTGCTGCTGGGCTTCCCACGGGACCGCGACGAGGCCGACGGGCTCGCGGCGGCGGGCCAGGCCGGTCGGGCACTGCCGCAGGCCGGCGTGCAGCGGCGGGGTGAGGTCGGCGGGGAGCAGCCATCGGGCGGCTTCGGTGTCGGCGGGGCAGGCCGTGGCGGTGGCGAGCAGGAGCTGCCAGGGCGACGGCCGGGATCAGGTTCCCCTCTCCGCGGCGCCCGGCCCGCGTTCCTCCCCGGTCGCGACCGCGGGCGTGTGTGAAGCGTGCCAGCCCGTCGGAGAGGCCGATCAGCGGTTCGGGGCAGTCGAGGCGGGCGCGGCGGTCCTCCGGGAACCGCCAGGGCTCGTGCACGGAACGGTCGTCCACGTCGTGCGGTTCGGGCACCCAGTGGCGTACGTGGGCCCTCGCGGATCGAAGCGCTTGCCCTGGACGACCGGGTTGAGGACGCGGTGCGGGCGGGTGTCCGTGCCGGTGCCCGCGGCCCACTGCCAGTTGAGCTGGTTGCTGACGACGTCGCCGTCGACGAGGAGGCCGAGGAAGTGCCGGGCGCCGATCCGCCAGTCCACGTACAGCGTCTTGGTCAGGAAGCTCGCCACCAGCAGACGCGCCCGGTTGTGCATCCAGCACTCGTGGCGCAGCCGGCGCATCGCCGCGTCGACGACCGGACAGCCGGTACGGCCCTCCCGCCGGGCGGCGATGTCCTCGGCGGCCTCCGCCCCGCCACCGGTCGTGCCGGGTGCGGTGGTCGCGGGTGGACGCCTCGGGGCACGCCGTCAGCACCTGGTGGTGGATGTCCCGCCGGCAGAGCTGCCGTACGAACGCCTCCGCGCCGGGCCCGCCGTGCGTACGGGCCCGCCGCACGAGTTCCGCCGCGGACAGGGCACCGAAGTGCAGGAACGGCGACAGCCGTGACGTCGCGTCGCCGGCCAGGTCGTCGTGCCGTTCCCCGTACGCGGACACCCCGACCGTACCCACCGGGAGAACCGCTCCCGGCCGGCCTTCTCCCCTCCCGCGGGAAGGCCCGGGGAGAGACCGGAGAGCGCGTCGCGGGACGGCAGCGGCCCACCCCGCGCACCGTCCGGCACGCGCACGGTGCGCGGCGCCGGACAGACCCCCGCAGGGGTTCGGCGGACCAGCGGCGGAAGCAGGGGGTGAACACCGTGTAGTGGTCGGAGCCGGACGGTGTCACCCGCCCGGGCTCGACAGCGGTGAGCACGGCGTCGTGCACATGGAGTGCCACACCACGGGCGTCGAGCCGGCCGCGCAGCCGCTCCTCCCTGCGGTGGCCGTAGCCGGTCACCGCCGCGGCCATGTGGCCCTCCGTGGCGTCGCACTCGGCCGCGACCGCGCCGACCTCCCGGGCGACCGGGCCGCTGGGCACGATCAACCGGCCGCCGCGCCGGCGCGGCGAGGCGTCCGGATCCGCCGGGCAGTCGGCGAGGAAGGTGCTGCGGTCGGGGGCGTCGAAGCCCGCGGCGTGCACGCCGGGATCGCGGACGAACAGCGGCACCACCTCGTCGGCCGCCGCGGGTGCGGTGCGCAGCGGCGGATGGTCGTGCAGACGCAGATCCGAGGTGGACAGGACGACCGCGCGGGTCATGTCGTCGCTCCTGGTGGGTCGGGGCGGTGCCGCGGGAACTAGGGCCTGTCCGAGGGGTT
>NZ_LIWB01000042.1 GCF_001905725.1 Streptomyces sp. CB02400 | reverse complement strand
ACCACTTCCCAGGACGCAACCGCCGTCTCCGGGGAAGAGCATGAGGCCCACCGTGTCCCCTTCCGCTTGCCTGGTGCCCAGGATCAGTCGCAGGGTGAGGTGTCGGCAACTGAAATGATCTGCCGCATGGCTGGTGTGATCACGGCGTCGGAGCTCTCCTGGATAGGTCCGTTCACCGGGTTGAGCCCGCGCCAGTTCAACAAGCTGATCACCGCACTGCGGCGCGAGGGTGCTGACCCGGTCCGTAAGGGCCGGCCGTGGTCGCTGCCGTTGGAGGACCGGGTGCTGCTGGTGGCTGCGTACTGGCGCACGAACCTCACCCTGCGGCAACTGGCGCCGCTATTTGGGGTGTCGAAGTCGGCCGCGGATCGGATCATCGACCACCTCGGTCCCCTGCTCGCGTTTCATCCCCGGCAGCGGTTCTGCAAGGGCACGGTGCTGATCGTGGACGGAACCCTGGTGCCCACCCGCGACCACACCGTCGCCGAGCAGTCCAAAAACTACCGATACTCCACCAACTGTCGGCGTACTCGTCTGTGTGGCTCTGGCAAGATTTTCGTAGCCGGAGATCATCTTGGTGACACGGTGGACCGGTCCGCGTAGCGTCGGCGGAGGTGGGCGATCAGGATGACGCGGTGGCGGAGGAGTGGGACGCCTGCGCGGCTGGCCATCAGGCGCTTTTGGAGTTTGACGTCGGTGATGCGGCCTTCGTTGACCCCGGAGTTGTAGGGGGTGGCGATGCCCTGGGCGACGGCCTGTCGGTCTTCACGCAGGGCTCCGGCGAGGCCGGTAAGAGGGGGCAGTCCGCTGTCTGTGAGGTCGTCGAGCCAACCCGGAAGGGCCGTCGCGTCATGGTTGTCGAGCATGTTGGCGAACCGGCGGACCAGGTCGTGGGTGTGCCTGAGCTCAGGGCAGTGCTGGAAGAGCCGGGGCAGGCGGTCGTTGATGTGCAGGTTGCGGCGGGCCGGATGGGTGGTGATCCAGCGGGCGGCTTCGCGTGGGGAGGGCGGTCGCTGCCTCGGCTCGTCCAGGGGCAGGCCCCGTCGTAGGGGCGCGACCGCCATTTTCACGCGCTGGTAGTGGCCGGGGTAGCCCTTGGCCTGGAGTTCCTCGTGCAGGATCTTCGCGCTGTGTTGTCCTTCGTCCCAGCGTTGTTGCAGGTAGTCGAGGTAGGGGTCCAGGGCGGAGGGCCTGCGGGACGGGCGGCGCATCACTTCCTGCCAGGTGCGGGCCCTGGCGTACTTGCTCACGGTGCGGCGGTCCAGGCCGAGCTCCCGGGCCACAGAGCGGTGACTGCGGCCGGTGCCGCTCAGGGCGTGCACGGCCTCGAACAACCTTCGGGCATGCCGCCCGGCACGGGAGTCTGCCGCGGTGTTCTCGGTGGTTTCACCGACCGGTGCGGGACTGGTCTCGTCCACTGGTGGCAGGGCTGCGGGCAGACAACCACGGTGGGCCGAGGCGATGTCCTGAACGCGGCGGGAGAGCCCCTGCCAGAGGTGAAAACGGTCGCTGACCTGCACAGCGTCGGGGGCGCCGACGAGGATGCCCTGCCGGTAGGTGAGGGAGCCGTCGCGGCAGACGACCTCGACACCCGGGTGCTCGCGGAGCCAGTGGCTGAGCTGTTCCGCATCGCGTCCCTCCCAGAGCGTGAGCGGGAGCCGGGTCGTGGCGTCGACCAGAAGGGTGCCGTAGGTGTCGCTGCAGAGCGCGACGTCATCCACCCCCAGCACCCGGGGTGTCTCCAGTGGCGGAAGCGGCACCCGCATCAGCTGAGACAGAACGGTGCACCTCGAGAGCCTCACGTTCAGGATCCGCAGCATCCGGGCACCGCCCCGGCCAGCCAGCACCACACCGACGGCCTCCACCAGGCGCTGCAGCTGTGGTGTGCGCCGCTGGTAGCGCACGGTCAGCCCCGGCACCTGCTCGGCGAACGTCACCTTCGGACAGACCGGGTTCTCGCAGTACAAACGGCGTACGGACAAGTCGATGTGCAGAGGCCGGCCACCGAGAGCGACGTCGGCGAGGTGCCGTAGATAGCGGCTGTGACACCACGCGCTGAGGTGGCCGCATCCGGTACATCCCGCTGGAACACCGGACCTCGTGCGGGCGCGGACCGCCACGACAGCATCAGAGACATCGGCCGAGACCACCAGCACATTAACCAACTGCGGTAACAGGCTTGCCAGTTCAACAGAGCACAGCCACAGGCTGCCCGCTACGCGGACCGGTCCACCGTGTCACCAAGATGATCTCCGGCTACGAAAATCTTGCCAGAGCCCCGAACCTGGCCAGTGAGGTACAGCGATACGTCCCCACCCTGAAGGTGCGTGCTCAGGTCAGCCGGCCCACCCGACCGCTCAACTGCTCACCCTCGAAGGAGTCGTCGCCCTCAGCGGACTGTCGCGCCCAGGTAGTCGAGGGCCGCGCGGGCGAATCCCGGTGCGGTCCGCGGGCACTGCCAGCGGGCGAGGATCTCGGCCCCGGAGAGGTCGGCGGGTTCAGCCTTCTCGTCCTCGAGTTCTTCCAGGTAGAAGTCGGGAAGCAGATCCTCGGGAAGCAGGTTGTCGAGGGCCTGGTTCACCGGGGAGCTCAGCACCGCCAGGCAGTTGGGGAGTCGCTCGAGCACATCGTCCACGTCGGCCTCGTACGGATGCCAGCCGTGCACGCACGTCCTGCCGTCGTCACCGCGCGCGACCTGGCTCAGTACGGTGACGACCTCGTCCTCGACTCCCGGGCCGGGGTTACCGAAGGCCACGTAGGGTGCGAGCAGCAGCAGACCCAGCGTCCAGAACAGCACGGGATCGCCCTCCGACCCCGGCGCCGTCGTGTCGAGCCGGCGGGCGCAGCCGCGCACCGTCTCATCCTTGTCCCCGGCGTAGTAGCCGTGCCGGAGCTCTTCCCAACTGCTCAACAACGGATACCAGTTGTCGGGCACAGGTATGACCGTCGACATGCCTTCGTACTCCGTTCGCGAGATCCTGGCGCCGCGGCCATTGGATCACACGGGCGGGCGCGCCGTCACCGAAGGACCGCCGCGACCCCGGCCGTCAGAGTCCCGTGATCGTCCAGGCGAGCCGGTCCGTCAAGGGCGCCCTACGGGCCTCGCTGAGCGGAGGGGCTGCGGACCCGATCGCCTTATCCCAAGACCGGCGGGCTACCGGCCGTCCCCGGCCGTACTGCGGCCAAGCAGCCGGGGACGTTCGCCCGTACGCACCTGGGGAGAGAACCTCGTACGCCGACACGGGACGCCGGCAAGGATCTGTCGCGCAGTACCGCCTTTCGCATCTCGCGTGGCACGGCGCCTGCGTCCACCGACTGCCTGGAGGCCTTCCTGGTCGCCTGTCAGGTGCCGCCGCGGGACCGGACGGTGTGGTTCGACGCGTGGCTCCGGGTGCAGCGGCAGGCCGTCCGCGCCCGCCAGGACGCCGACGGACGTGAGGATCTGAAGCAGATCGAGGCGGTGGTCGCCGACACCAGCCGAGGCCAGGTGTCGCAGGAGACTGCCGTCAGGATGCTGCGGAAGGCCGGCTTCGATGCCATGGAGCGCTACCGGCGTTTCGACGCACCGTGGTCGGTCGAGTGCCTGCAGTGTGCCGCCACACTCCGCATCCGGCTGTCCGATGTCGTTCTGACACGGGCCTCGTGCCCGGACTGCCCCAAACTCACCGAACACGTGCGGGAGGCCTGGGCAGAACTCCTGACGAACCCGTCCGGTCTGCTCAGCCGCCAAGTCATGCGCGCGCTGCGGGCCGCGACGGTACTGCCGGCCCGCCTGCAGCGCGACCACCTCGACGTGCCCGTGTTCGTGGCCGACCGCACCACCCTGCGCACCCTGCAGTCCAGTGCGTGGCATGCCGCGCTGGAGGACGTCCTGCGGCGTCATATCCGGCGGCCGTTCTACCTGGACGTCCTGCTCGTCCACGACTACGACACCATGCCCGCCCCCCGGAACGGGCAACGGCACCGTCGGCTCGCCAAGGCCGCCGGCCTCGTGGACAGCCCTCTGGAGTCTACTCCTCGCACGCAGGGGCAGGACCACATGCACAGCGGCGCGAGTAACGAGGCGGCGTCCGGGCGAGAGGCTGCCACGGCACCGGGTTCCACCCGCACCGCCACGACTACGCCGAGCTCCTGGAAGCCGACCAGCAACAGCGGCGCCTGAAGCAACGTCCTGGACCACCAGGCGAAACCGTCCAGCAGAGCAGCCTCCGCACCCTTGAGCGGACTGGCGCCCTGGCCATGGCCGGTCATCAGGAGATCACCGCACGCCCCTCGGCGCAGCCACATCAAAGCCCTTCCAGCACAACAAGGACAATCCCGATGAACCACTGCTCAGCATCCCAGGTGGCGGAGAACGCCTCATCCTCATGCGCTCGCCTGATACTGGGAAGCGACGCCTCCCAGGGCACCTTCCCCAGCACCTGGACATGGACAGCCGTCGTCGGCCTCGTCGCCCTGATCACCAGCACGTACTTCTCCATCGACCAGGTCCGCAAAAGCCAGCGCGCCAAGCAGGCGAAGCGCTTCCAGTCGGATTACGAACTGCTCAACGAGACCGTCGTCCTCCTCGACAAACTGGCCGGCACCCCAGTGCAGAAGGTGGATCTGGTCAAGCTCGGTGAACTCCTGAGCCGTATCAAACAGGCCGAACGCCGCTTCCCCGAGCTCCCGCTCGGCACCGTCGTCGCCCACATCGACGCCTACAGAAAGACTCCCCTGCCAGACGACTTCCAGCGCAAACTCGCTGGCAAGAGGATCCTCCTGGACGACCTGCTGGACCTGTCCCGCCAGCAGGGCGCCGCGATCGCCAGCGCCCTCGCGGCTATCTCAGCCGTGCAGAACGAGATCGACCGCCGCACCACCTGACCACGCGCAACCGGACCGGCCTCCTACGAAGCCGGCTCATACGTCACCTTCTGGCCCGGGCAGCCGACCGCGACCTCGCGCAGGGCCACTACTTCAGCTTCGTCGGCCGACAGACGCCAGCGGAGCTTCGTGCCGATCCACTCCGCGACGTACCGGCAGTGCACCCCGGCCGCCAGCGGAAGCCACTCAGCAGGATCCTGATCCGACTTCGACCGGTTCGAGCGAGCGGTCACCGCGACCAAGCTGGTGGCCGCCCCTAGCCTCGCGCTTTCACCAAGCGGGCTGTCCGAGGGTTGATCAAAAAGCGGTAAGTGCCTCTGACCTGCAACGATGGGACTTGCTGAGGCTCCTGTTGGCTGCGAGGAAAGAAGCACTTCCCAGGTGAAGAAGCCTATCGGGTCCTATCCGCGTGTCCGCGTCGAAGGCGGCGGTCGTGGGGCGGTCTCGCAGGCCGGGGCCGTGCTGCTGGTGGAGACGGTCCGCAAGACCGGCCTACACCAGGCGCTATCGGCGGCGTTCGCGCCATGGCGCAAGGCCCGGGCGGTGCACGATCCGGGCAAGGTACTGCTGGATGTGGCGCTCGCGGTGGCGCTGGGCGGGGACTGCCTGGCCGATGTCGCGATGCCGCGGGCCGAGCCGACCGTGTTCGGGCCGGTCGCCTCCGACCCGACCGTCTCCCGGCTCGTCGACACCCTCGCCACCGGCGGGACACGGGCCCTGACCGCCCTCCGCGCCGCGCGCGCCGCAGTACGCGAATCGCTGGAGGCGAGCCTGCGACGTCTGAGAACCGATCGAGTGGACCTGTTGTAGGCCCACGCTCCCGACTACGCGACTCCTATCGAAGAAATCAAGCGGTGTCTTCTGCGGGTGTGCGCCCATGGTCACCCGCGCTTCCGGTCGCCGCACACCGCCCGGTCCAGCAGGCGGACCGCGGCCTCCGCCTGTTCGAGGAAGCGCTTCTCGTCACCGAAGCGCGTGGTGAAGACAGCGGCTGCGGCCGACACCCGGCCGTCGGGCGTGACTGCGGTCTCGGAGGCGGTGCCGAAGGACGTGCCGCCGTGGTACCAGATTCCGCCCCCGCAGCCCTCGGCCGGGCGCCAGGCGAGGCCGAGCCCGTAGCGGGTCCTGCCGTCGGTGGCGTAGCCGGGCGCCGGGACGGTGGTGCGCATCTGCTTCAGCTGCTCCGGCGGCAGTAGCCGGCCGCCCATCAGGGCGCGCAGGAAGGTGTTCATGTCGCGGGTGGTGCTGATGATGCCGCCGTCCGCGCCGCCGCCCACGGCCAGCGTGGTGTCGGTGAGGTCGTCCCGGCCGGGGAACTGCGTGTACCCGGCGGCCGTCGGCATCGGCACGTACGGCGAGGTGTCCGGTATCAGCGTGCGGCGCAGCCCCAGCGGCTCGATGATCCGGTCGTGCACCTCCTGCGCCCAGGGGTTGCCAGTGGCCTTCTCGATGACCATCCCGAGCAACACGTAGTTAGTGTTGGAGTACGCCCACTGCGTCTCGGCGCCCGGATCGTCCACGTCCGGCAGCCAGCCGGGGGCGCGCTCCATCGCCACGGCAACCTGCTCCTCGGGGGTCTGCGAGCGGAACCGCTGTGCGTGGAAGCGCTCGGGCGTCAGCTCCGCCGGGTCCTCGAAGGCGATGTCCGTGTAATTGGCCAGGCCGCTGGTGTGCTGGAGCAGGTTGCGCAGGGTAATGCGGCTGCCGTCGTTGCCGTTGCCGGCGACCACCCCGGGCAGCCACTGCTCGACGGTGTCGTCCAGGCTCAGCGTGCCCTCGCCGACGAGCTGGAGCGCGGCCACGGCTGTGAAGGTCTTGGTGTCGCTGCCGATGCGGTAGTAGGCGTCGAAGGGCACCCGGCCCCCGTCCTTCAGGCTCGCGGTGCCGGACCGGGCCTGCCTCTCGCGCCCGGCCGCGTCCCGGGCGAGCACCGTCAGCCCGGTGGCTCCCGTGTCCCGTACCGCGTCCGCGTCCCGCTGCAGCCGCGACCGCGCGTCCCCGCCGCCGGCGCCCATGGCCTCGGCTGTGGTACCCGGCCCGAGAAGCGATGCGGTCCCGATTGCGGCGACCCCGGCCACGGCCAGCCCCGCACGCCACCGTCCGGACCGGCCCCACCGCGCACTCTTCGTGATCTCCATGGCCTGAACGCTACGGAAGGCCGGCGCCGCGGACCATCCAGCTGGCTGCCCGGACGGGGGTGGTGCTGGCCCCCTACCACCCGGCGGCCACCGCCCTCCTTGCCGCACCCCCTGCTGATTGTGCCGGTGAGTAGCGGGTTCTGGCACAGATCTTGGGGAGCCGTCCCGGAGGGTGGCGGTGTCGTTCGATTCGAAGGGAGGTGCACGAGCTCTAGGCCCGTCAGCGTTCACGCAT
>NZ_LIWB01000041.1 GCF_001905725.1 Streptomyces sp. CB02400 | reverse complement strand
CCACTTCCCAGGACGCAACCTGGTGGCTTGGGGTAGAGCATGATCTGCCGGGTGAAGAGGGACGCGGATACGGGCGTGAGCGTGGATGGTGCCGACGTGTGGCACGAGCGGCTGGGGTGGGCGTTCGGGCTGACAGCAAGCGATCCGGCTGAACGTGCTGCGGCGCTTGTCCGTCTGGCTGACGCCGAGAGGAACACCCAGGACGCTCTGGATCGGTACAACAGGGCGTGGCGTCGCGGGTATCCGCTGGGGCGGCAGGCGGCGCGCAGAAACTATCTGAAGGCCCTGAGGTGTTCGCTGCCAGGTGGGTTGTGGGACCGGCCGGCCGGTCCCGGCATCAGCACATGGCCGGGTCTTCCCTACGTGCTGTGCTTCCTGGAGTGGGAGGCGAGGTATCCGCAGGAGTGGACGCGGTGTGCCAAGTCGTGGGGCACGAAGGAGGGCCTCATCCGAGACGTGGCTGCCGCTCACCACGATGAGACGGTCAGGAGCAAGCTTGTGGAACTGGTCGAGACCGTCGTCCAGCGGCCCTACCGCTGCAAGGACCGCGAGTACGTGCGCGTGGCCCGGGCCGTGGACAGTGAGGACCTGCGCAGCAGGCTTGGAAGAGCCGCCCGTTCGGACAACCCATGGGCGCAGCGCCACGCCGGATACGTTCTCTGGCTCCTGGACCGTCCCGAGGTGCCCAATACGCGTCACGTCTGGCGGACCTGGCTGGCGACGGCATCCAGAGAGCAAGCACCGACAGGCGTCACCCGGGGCGGAGTGATGGCCAATGACGAGTAGCGTGCCTCGTCGGTGACGACAACTCTGCCTCTTCTGCATGAATCGCAGGTCGGTAACCCGTCCCGGTGACACCTACCGTGCCTCGGCACGGCTGACACGATGCCTGTCGACCGCATCCCTGTGTGGAGAGCTCCACTGCGCGGCTGGATCGTCCTCGTCCGAACGAGTGGAGGTCGGCACTCGGCCGGAAGCGAGCGGAATCGGACGGTGGCGCCCTCGTCGCAGTCAGCGAACCCCGGTGCGCCCACCTACTTCAATGGGCCCAGGATCGGTGGCCATGGCGGGACGGCCCATGACGGACGCGCTGCAGCGAGCGCAGGGCAAGCGGCTGGCCGTGCACCTGCGTCGCCTCAGGCCGCAGCGAGGCTGGAGCCGGCCATGCTCTGGCTGCCCGAGGACGGCATGCCGATGTCGGCCCCGGGCAGTGGAGCCTCACTGCTGGTTGAGCCCTCTCACGGGATGAGTGGAGTCATGGAGCGGGCGTGTTCCCACAGGCCGTGGAGCTGTTCCATGGGCCGCTGCTGTTCGCCGTGGAGGGCGTTGAGGACGACGAGGCATCCGGTGAGGGCCGGCACCGCCCACTGTGCGCAGGCGAGCTGGCGCCGTGCCTTCTCCATGTCGATGGGGTGCCGGTCCGCCTTCTGGCTGTCCTCGGGATCGGAAGAGGAGGCCAGTTCGACCTTTTTGCCGAGGACGCGGGCGTAGGCGGTGGCGGCCAGGGCCGCCGCCGTGACGACGGTCTTGGCCGTGGTGGAGGCGCCCACACCGCGCTGGGTTCTGACCCGGTGGGCGTTCACGGCGAGCAGGCCGCCACCGCCGAACAGGTGCGCGCCGATGGCGGCGGCGTTGACCGGTACCCACTTCGCCCAGCCCACCGAGGCGATCCGGGCCCTGGCGGCGACCGTGGATCCCTCATGCTCCGCCGCCCCGTTCAGCCCGACAGCGCCCATCAGGGAGCCGCCGAACCAGGCGGCCAATCCCACGTCGTGCAGGCTGCGGATGAGGGTGTTGCGTCCGGACATGATCGTGCTCCTCCAGGCAGGTGGGCGGCAGGGCCCGACGACGAGGTGTTGCGCGCTTCTCCACCCTCGCCGAGCCGCGCCGCCACCGCCATCGGGGCTGACCCAGATGATTTCCCCTGGCAGGAAGCGACGATCCGCGAGGCCCGTTGTCTGGAGCGACCGGCAACGGGGTCTTTCCCCGGTAGTTCCGGGTGATACCTCTGATGGCCCGCCGCGGCGAGCGCGGGCACCTGGTGGTACCGCCGGATTCGACTCGTGCCTTCCGCACCGGCGACCGGTACCACCGGCCGCCCGGAGCCGTGGACCGCGTACGTCGTCGCGCCGCTCACCGGGCCATCCTCCGCAGCGCGGTCTCCGTCCACGCCGGGCGGCCGGTGTCCAGGCCGCGCAGTGCCCCATGGATCCAGGGGAAGGATGCCCGGGACAGGTTGTGCGACCGCATGCCGGCGGGCACCTCGCCATCCGCCGCCCGGTCACTGCGGTCTGCTCGGCGACCCTGCGGCCGCCCGGAGCGAGTTGGCCGCCGGCCCGGGCGACGCCGCGATCGTGTGATGGACGGCTGTGCTCGCCGCTGTGCAGTCCGGCGCCCTCGCCGGCCGCCGGCTTCGCCCGCGTCGGCCTTCCGGGCGAAGCGTGGCTGCTCCTGGCCCGGCGCAGCGCCGAGCACATCCATCCAGGCGACGCCGACGAGGTCGCCGAACGCGTCGCCGGCCACCCGCGCGGCTCCGGTGCCCTGCTCCTGGTGGGCCACCTGCTCACCCGCTCCGCCTCTGTCCCAGGTATGGCGCCGAGGTCCGCTGGCACGTCCGGGCCCTGCTTGAGGCGGCGGTAACGCTGCGTCGCAGCGGTCTCCCGCCGGCCCGGAATCCGAGCAGGCACCGCGTCGCACAGTCGGCACGGACTTCGCGCGCCGGCCACGCCGCGCCGGTTCAGCGTGGGCGATCCCATGTTCACCGTCCCCGGGCTGCTGGAGCGGAGGCCATGGGGCTGATGAACGAGGTGGAGATGCGCGGACGCGGTGTGAGAGCGGCACTGGCGTGCGGAGGACCGGCCACAGGCGTGGGTGGAGCGGCGAGCTGCGGCAAATGCACCAGGCCGTAGGCGCGAACGCGCACGACGTGCCGTGGCCGACCTCGCGGACCGGTCATGGCGCGTGGTCGCCGCCTCGGCCGGGTTCCGTCAGGAACTGTCGCTGGTCGTCCAGGAACCCGTCCGCGAAGAGCGAGCGGGGGGAGAAGAGGGCGGTGAGCGTGATCTTGGTGCGCGACCGCTCGATGGACGGTTTGAGCAGTGAATGGGTCGCCTGCGGGTAGCGCTTGACCGTCAATGCACCACCTGCGTCCAGCACCTTGCGGTACGTGCGCTCCGTGTCGGCGGTGTCCACGTTGATGTCATGGCCCGCGAGGGTCAGCAGGACCGGTATGCCGCGCAGGGCGCGGAGGTCCTGCGTGGCGTCCGCGGTGTAGTTCTTGGAGACGAAGCCCCAGCGGTCGGCGGTCATGCCGTCCGCGTCACCGCCCATCGCCCTGACGTACTCCTCGAAGGTCGCGTGGCGTTCCAGCAGCCGGCGGGTGGTGTCGCTCTTGGCGACCTCCGCCTTGGTGCGGGCTGCTGACGCGCCGTCGGCGCGCAGTTCGGCGAGGAGGTTGTGGCGGCCCTGCTGGAGCCAGTTGATCGCGGGCGAGACGGCGATGACGAAGCTCACGGGCGTCTTGGCGGCGATCTTCGGCAGGACCCAGCCCGCCTGGCTGGCGCCCCAGAGGCCGATCCGGTCGCCGTCGATGTCCGGGCGGGCGCGGGCCCAGGCGATGGCGGCGGCCGCCTCGTCGGCCCGGTCGTCCATGGACTGGTCGAGCCAGTTTCCGGGCGCGCCCGCGACGCCGGGCTTGTCCCAGGACAGGGAGGCGTACCCGGCCTTGGCGTTCGCCTCCCACATGGGCTTGTAACCGTCGTCGTGGGTGGCGTCGACGGGGCCGTCGCCGTGGACGTACACGACCAGGCCGTGGCGCTTGCGGCCGTCCTTGGGGACGGTCAGTACGCCGTTGAGGGTGTGGCCGCCGTGGCGGATCGAGACCCGCTGCTCGTGCATGTCGTAGGAGTGTTGCCACAGCACCACACCGACGAGACCGGCGGACACGACCAGGACCGTGACGAGCGACCACACCGCGATGCGGAGCCCGCGCCGTCGGGGCTGAGTCTTGGGACACATGGGACGACCGCCCTTGTTCGGGTTTGGACAAGCCCCAAAAGTATCATTACGAGAACGGTCGTTGTGGGTCTGATAGATTTCAGTTTCAGGGAGAGGGAGGCGGCATGGGAGTGGACGCGACACACGGGACCGGACCGGTGGCGGTCCGGCGAGGCATTCCGGTCGGAGCCGAGCAGCGGGCGGCCGAGCTGTACTGGGACGCCTTCGGCCGCAAACTCGGTCCCGCGCTGAATCCGCCCGGCATGGCGGTGCCCTTCATCGCCACCCACCTGAACGCCGACCGTGCGATCTGTGCGTTCCTCGGCGGACAACTTGTCGGCCTCGCTGGCTACCAGCTCGGTGGACGGGCCCTCACCGGGGGATCGGCCTCCGCCGTGCTGCGCGCGTACGGACGTCTTGGAGGACTGCCCCGGCTCCTGCTCCTCGCCCTGCTCGAACGTCAGCCGGTCCCCGGGCAACTCGTCATGGACGGCATCGCCGTGGCCCCTGAGGTGCGCGGCCGCGGCGTCGGAAGCCTGCTCCTCGAGGAAGTGGCCGCCGTCGCGGCGGAGCAGGACTGCCGGGAGATCAGACTGGACGTGATCGACACCAATCCGCGCGCCAGAGCCTTGTACGAGCGGCGCGGCTTCACGGCCGTACGGACCGAACGCACGCCCTACCTCCGCAGATTGCTGGGGTTCGGCGCCGTGACCACCATGCACCGCCCCGTCGAGGCGGGCGGGCCGAGAGGACTGTGACCCCTGTGACCGACCACGTCGAAATCCCCACCCGCATGCTCGTCCACGCGCTGATCCGGGAGGACGGCACGGTCAGCGCGGACGAGCTCTACACCGTCGCCGCGACCCTCGGCATGAGCGACCAGCAGGTACGGCTGTGCGTCAAGCGCCTCGTGGCCGAGAGCCGCTTCACCCACGAAGGCCGTGGTCGCAAGGCAGTGCTTCACGCCACGGAAGACACCACACAAGCTCTGACCCCTAACGCGGACTTCCTGCGGTATGCATTCCGTCAGGACGCCGGACTCGTCCCCTGGGACGGCGTCTGGCACCTAGCCGCCTTTGCCGTGCCCGAATCGGCGCGCACGGCCCGGGACGCCCTGCGTGAGACGCTCATCCACCTCGGTGGCGCCCCACTCCAGGGCGGACTGTACGTCTGCGCCAACGCCTGGGAACCACATGTCGAAGCCGCGGCGCACCGCCTTGGCGCCCACGATGCGCTCACCCTCCTCAGCACGACGGACCTACGTAGGGGCGACACCCGAGAGCCTGCCGAACTCGCCCGCCGTCTGTGGCCCCTGCCGGAGATCGCCGACCGCTACCACCGCCTCAGCCGCATCGCCCGACCCCGCCTTCACCGACTCACCGGCACTGCTGGACTCTCCCCGTCCGAACTGCTCACCATCGCTGTGGAGCTGGCGGCCGAACTCACCCGTGCCATGGAACCCGATCCGCTGCTGCCGCCTCAGCTCCTGCCCCACCCCTGGCCCGGCACCCAGGCCCGGAAGCTCATCGCCCGATGCTGGGCGGCTCTGACAGAACGTGGCCACGGCGAGGCCCGCCCGACTCTCTTCCGCCTCTACGCCGACATCACCCGAGAAGCAGCGGACCGAGCCACATGCTGACTGGGTATCTTCTGGCTCTTTGTCGGGTTCGGCCGCGGGCTCGATCCCGCGCAGCTCGTGCTCGGGCGGCCGCCCGAACGCCAGGGCCCGGCGGCGGCGCTCGGACCGCCAGGCCGGCTCGACCGGCTCCCAGCGGGCATCGGACGGATCACTCGGATACGCACGACGGACGTTCACTCATGACTGGGATGCACCGCCGGCAGACGAGTGCGCCCGGCGGAACAGGCACACCGGATCCGTGTGGTCTGATTGCAGGCGGCTGCCGTGGTCCTGCGAGAGCGTCGGACGCTGTCCACTGCGTGGCACGCCTCTCGATTGTCTCCGCTGCCTTTCTTCCGGTGCCCTTGTCACTCCCGGATCGCCACGGGCGGCGGTACGGGCGACACGGGCGGAGGCGGTCTGTGTAGTGGTACATGACGGGCTGCACTGGCCGCTCGGCTGGTGAACCACTGTCGCGGCCGGCGGCGACCTGATGGGCGCACGCCTGAACCTTGCTGCGGCGACCGTTGTCAGCCCTCGGGCGGCAGACGGCAAGGCCGTACGTTCCACCGTGGAGAAAGCATGAACCTGCGCAGGTACAGCACGTCGATCGGGCCGCGCCAGCGTGGCGCGGCATCGGCACACGGCTGCCCTGGGCTACTCGAAACAGGCGCGTGAAGCTCCAGAGTGGGCAGTTCCCCGTCCCGAGGGTACGGTTCCACCCGCGCGGCCCGACCTCGGCGGACGCGGTGGCTTCCGTGGTGGCAGCGGTCAAAGGCTCTTCAACGCAGCGGCGCTGGGGCTGCCGGCTTCTGCCGTGTACATCACCAAGGAGAAACCCGAGCCGGGCAGGCTGAGGGTGTGCCGGTCGATTTCCAGCTCGCCCAGTGTGGGGTGATGTAGGTTTTTTCGCACGCTGGGTATGGGGCGCACAGCGTGTTTTCGCCAGCTGTTCGCAAAATCCGGATCGTGGGTGGCGAACTCGTTGATCAGCTCTGCGAGCACTTTATCTGTGGGGTGCAGAACGCTGGCTGCGCGCAATTGAGCGGCTACCTGCTGGGAGAAATCGGACTCCGAACCGGAGGCGCCGGTGCAGAGGGTGTCACGGAATCTCGTTGAGATGCGCGTGAGGTTGCGTTCGTCGGGTGTGAGGCGAGAGAAGTCTGTAATCAGAGCTGCAGCTGCTGTGTTCCAGTCGACGATGTCCTGCCGGTCGTTGACGATGTAGGCAGGGATGCCGTCGAGCCTGCCGAGTAGCTGTCGGGCGTCCCCGGGTACGTGCTCTGGCGCGCCATCGTTCTCTGCCGGCAGCACTTGTCCGGCCAGGCGGGCCAGATGGTCACGCTCTGCTTCAGTGAGCTGGAGGGCCGTCGCCAGCGCGGACAGCACCTGCGGCGAGGGCCGGGGTGCCCGTGCCCGTTCCAGTCGTTCGTAGTAGCTCACCGACACCTGCGCCAGGGCGGCTACCTCTTCGCGGCGTAGTCCGGGTGTGCGACGGGCGCGCCGGCCTGGTGGAAGTGTCGCTTCGGCCTGCACATCTTCTGGTCGCAGGTCCTCGCGGCGGCGGCGGAGAAAATCTGCGAGTTCCTGGCTGCTCACTCCTCCATGCTGTCACAGGAGGGACAGCTAAGCCTCGCACTGCTGGTCCGGGGCTTAGCTGTCCGTTCCACGCCCACGAATCTGCTGTGCATGGTGGCCCGGTCGGTTTGTTGACCACGAGGAGAAACGGTGTCCAGGACCCCTGAGGAGATTTTTCGCCGCATGATCGATCTGATGCTGGCCAAAGACATGAATGCCGTGGCAGATCTGTGGGCGCCTGACGGAATTGCGGAATTCCCTTTCGCGGTCGGGAGCTCCCCTCGTGTTCTCCGCGGACGTGAGGAGGTACGTGCCTACCTCGCTCACTATCCGGACCTGATGGACATGAAGGAGGTGGCCGCGCTTACCGTGCGGCCCACGGATCAAACGGACACCGTCGTGGTGGAGTGGACGGCCACCGGCCGCACCGTGGCCACTTCCCAGCCCTACCGCCTGGACTACATCGTGGTTCTCACGGTCCGCGACGGGCTGATCGCTCTGTACCGGGATTACTGGAGTCCGTTGTCGGCGGCCGCTGCTGCCGGGGGTCTCGCCGGACTGATCGACTCGCTTGAAAGGAAGAACACCTGATGTCCGGAGTGCTCGTGACCGGAGCGACCGGCAAGACAGGCAAGACGCTGGGGTCACGTCCGCTGGAGTGGTGTATCGACGGCCACTCGGCGATCTCGTGTTGAGGCTATGCGGTGAGTCCGGTGGGCAGGGCGGTGTCGTCGGTTTCTGACTCGATCGGGT
>NZ_LIWB01000040.1 GCF_001905725.1 Streptomyces sp. CB02400 | reverse complement strand
TCCTCCCCGGCACCGGACTCCTGGACCTCGCGTTCGCCGCTGCCCGTGAGGTCGGGGCGGCCGGCGTCGGAGAGCTGACGCTGACCGAGCCGCTGGTGGTGCGGGACGCCGTGCGGTTGCAGGCGGTGGTCGGCCCGGAGGCGAACGGTCGTCGTTCGCTGGCCGTCTACAGCCAGTCGGAGGACTCGCTGGGCGGCGTGTGGCGCCGGCACGCGACGGGTGAGCTCGTGGCGGACTCGCCCGAGGACGAATCCGGTGCGGACATGCTCGCGCAGTGGCCGGTCGCAGGTGCCGAACGCGTGGAACTCGACGGGTACTACGACCGGTTCGAGGCGCAGGGCCTCGGGTACGGCCCGGCGTTCCGCGGGCTGCGGGAGCTGTGGCGTGACGGGGACCGCGGCTTTGGTCTCGTACGTCTTCCCGAGGAGATCGGTCCGGGTGAGTTCGGCGTGCACCCGGCGCTGCTCGACGCCGCCCTGCACGTCATCGCGGCGCTGCGCGACGGGGACGACTCCGTGGTGCTTCCCTTCGAGTGGGGCGGCGCGGAGCTGCTCGCCGGAGGTGGCACGGAACTGCGGGTCGAGGTCGAGTTCGACCGGATGGCGTCCGTCGCCCGCATCCGGGCGGTGGACACCGCGGGACACCCGGTCCTGTCGGTGCGGGAGCTGCGCCTGCGCGAGGTGACGTCCGACCAGATACGGGTCGCCGAGCCGGTGGAGCACCTGTACCGGGTGGCGTTCGAGCCGCTGCGTGCGACGGGCGCGGACACGGCCGCCGCCGGTGACGGCGGCGCGTCGGACGTGCTCGACGACGCCGTCGTGCTGGGCGCTCGCTCCGAGCTGGGTGCCGCGCTCGGCCTCGACATGGTCACCGACGTGGACGAGTTGCTGGCCGGGGAGTCCGTTCCGGGGCTCGTCCTGGTCGACGCGACGCGTCCCGTGTCGGGTGAGGACGGTGCCGCGCAGACGGCCGCCGCCGCCCTGACCACACTTCAGGGCCTCCTCGGTGAGCCGCGCCTCGCGTCGACGGCGCTGGTCTGGGTGACGCGCCGGGCCGTGGGCGACGGCGTGGCCGACCTGGCGCACGCTCCGCTGTGGGGTCTGCTGCGGACCGCCGCGAACGAGTACGGCGAGCGTTCGGTGCGTCTGGTGGATCTGGATGCCGGTGCGGTGGACGCCGAGCTGCTGGAGCAGGCGATCGCGGTCGAGGGAGAGCCCGAGATCGCCCTGCGCGACGGCCGCATCCTGGTCGCCCGCCTGACCCGCACCGATCAGCCCGCCGACATCGAAGCCCCGCGTTTCGACCCCGAGGGCACGGTCCTGATCACCGGCGGCACCGGCGAACTCGGCCGCCAGCTCGCCACCCACCTCGTCCAGCACCACGGCATCCGCCACCTCGCCCTCACCTCACGCCGCGGCACCCACGCCCCCGGCACCAGCGACCTCGTCACCACCCTCACCCAGGCCGGAGCCGACACCGTCGACATCCACGCCTGCGACATCACCGACCACCACCAGACCGCCACCCTCATCAGCTCACTACGGCGCCCGCTGACCGCCGTCTTCCACCTCGCCGGCACCCTCGACGACGGCCTCATCACCACCCAGACCCCCCAACGCCTGGCCAAGGTCCTCGCCCCCAAAATCGACGGCGCCCTCCACCTCCACACCCTCACCACCGACCACAACCTCGCCGCCTTCGTCCTCTTCTCCTCAGCGGCGGGAATCCTGGGTACGGCAGGTCAGAGCACCTACGCGGCGGCGAACACCTTCCTCGACGCGCTCGCCGAACACCGTCGGGCCCAGGGCCAGGTCGCCACCAGCCTCTCGTGGGGTCTGTGGGAACAGGCCGGCATCGGCATGACCGCCCACCTCCGCGACGCCGAACTCGCCGGGATCCGCCGGCAGGGCATCGGTTCGCTGTCGGAGGCCGAGGGTATGCGGCTGCTCCACGCCGCGCTCACCCAGCCGTATGCGCATCTCGCGCCGGTGAAGCTGGAATTGACGGAGTTGCAGCGGGCCGCGGACCGGGGCGGCGAGGTCGCGCCGAGGTTCCGCGGGCTGGTGCGCTCCCGGCTGCGGCAGGCGGGCCGGGTCGCGGCGCGGCCGTCGGCGCTCCGGGACCGGCTGGCCGCCCTGTCCGACGTGGAGCGGCGCAAGGATCTGACGCGACTGGTGTGCGACGAGGCGGCGATCGTCCTCGGCGTCTCCGACGCGACGGGTCTCGGTCCGGACCAGGTCCTGAAGGACCTGGGCATCAACTCGGTGATGGCGGTCGAACTGCGCCGTCGCCTGTCAGCCGAGACGGACACCGTCCTGCCCGCGACCCTCGCCTTCGACTACCCCACCCCCACCGCCATCGCCGGGCTCCTCCTCGACAAGCTCGACCTGACGAACGTCCCCCAGCGGACGGCCGTCTCGCGTCGCACCCGCCGCGCAGGAGCGGACGAGCCGATCGCGGTGGTGTCGATGGCCTGCCGCCTGCCCGGCGGTATCGGCACCCCCGAGGACTACTGGAAGCTGCTGGTCAGCGGATCCGACGCCATCGGCGGCCTGCCCAAGCGGTGGGACAGCATGGGCCTGTACGACCCGGACCCCGAGGCCGTCGGCAAGTCCTACTCCCGCGAGGGCGGGTTCCTCGACGACGTCGAGGGCTTCGACGCCGAGTTCTTCGGGATCACCCCGCGCGAGGCGCAGTCGATGGACCCGCAGCAGCGGATCATCCTCGAGACCGTCTGGGAAGCCCTCGAACGGGCAGGCGTCCGCCCCGACACGCTCTCGGAGTCCCGCACCGGCGTCTACCTCGGCACCATGGGCTCCGACTACGACAACCCCCACAACCACGACTACGAGGCCCTCGACGGTTACCTCGGCACGGGCAACACGAGCAGTGTGCTGTCCGGCCGGGTGTCGTACACCCTCGGCCTTCAGGGCCCGGCCCTGACCGTGGACACGGCGTGCTCGTCGTCGCTGGTCGCCACCCACCTCGGCGTGACCGCCCTGCGCAACGGCGAGTGCGACACCGCGCTGGTCGGCGGCGTCACCGTCATGTCCACCCCCGCCCTCTTCGTCGAGTTCAGCCGCCTCAAGGGCATGGCCGCCGACGGCCGCTGCAAGAGCTTCTCCGCCGACGCCGACGGCGCCGGCTGGGCCGAAGGCGCGGGCATCCTCCTCCTCAAGCGCCTCTCCGACGCCCAACGCGACGGCGACCGCGTGCTGGCGGTCATCCGCGGCAGCGCCGTCAACCAGGACGGCCGCAGCCAGGGCCTGACCGCCCCTAACGGCCCCTCCCAGCAACGCGTCCTCCAGGACGCGCTGGCAGCCGCCCGACTGACCCCGGACGACATCGACGCCATCGAGGCCCACGGCACCGGCACCAGCCTCGGCGACCCCATCGAAGCCGGGGCACTCGCGGAGGTCTTCGGACCCACCCGGACAGCCGACCGGCCCCTGCTCCTGGGTTCGTCGAAGTCGAACATCGGCCACGCCCAGGCAGCAGCCGGCGTCGCGGGCGTCATCAAGATGATCCTGGCGCTCCAGCACGACACCCTGCCGAAGACCCTCCACGCGGACGAACCCAGCCCGCACATCCAGTGGGACGAGTCCGGCCTGGAGCTGCTCCAGGAAGCTCTGCCGTGGAAGCGCGGCGAGCGACTGCGCCGCGCAGGCATCTCGTCGTTCGGCCTCAGCGGCACCAACGCACACGTGATCCTGGAAGAAGCACCCGCCGTCGAAGCGGCCGTGGCCACGGAGGCTCCGGAACTGCCGGTGCCGATCGTGGTGTCGGGCCGCAGCGAGGCGGCACTGCGGGAGCAGGCAGGCCGCTGGGCCAACTGGCTGGAGGCCCACGACGAGGTCCCACTCGTCGACGTGGCCACCACGGCCGCGCTGCACCGCACGCACTTCGACTCCCGCGCCGCCGTGCTGGCCGCATCACCCGACGAGGCCACGGCTGGGCTCCGAGCGATCGCCGAGGGCCAGCCGCACGAGCAGGCGGTGACCGGTACGGCCCAGCCGCGCGGGAAGACCGTCTTCGTCTACCCCGGGCAGGGCAGCCAGTGGGTCGGCATGGGCCATGACCTGCTCACCCAGTCCCCGGTCTTCGCCGAGACCATCGACGCCTGCGACACCGCCCTGAAACCCTTCACCGGCTGGTCCGTGCGCGAAGTCCTCACCGGCGACGGAGACAACCACCCGCCCCACGACCGGGTCGACGTCATCCAGCCCGCCCTGTTCGCCATGGGCGTGGCCCTGTCCGCCCTCTGGCGCTCCCACGGCATCGAACCGGACGCGGTCATCGGCCACTCCCAGGGCGAAGTCGTCGCCGCCGTCGTCGCCGGCGCCCTCACCCTCGACCAGGGCGCACAGATCGTCGCCCAGCGCTCCCAGGCCGTCCTGGCCTGCTCCGGCAGCGGCGGCATGGCCCTCATCGAACGCCCCCAGGCCGAGGTCGCAGAGTTCATCGCCCCCTACGGCGAAGCCCTCTCCATCGCCGCCATCAACACCTCCACCTCGACGGTCATCTCCGGCGAAGCCGACGCCATCAACGAGATCGTCACCCGCCTCACCGACGACGGCGTCTACGCCCGCAAGGTCAACGTCGACTACGCCTCCCACCACGCCCACATGGACCCCCTCCTGCCCGACCTCCAGGCAGGCTTCACCAACATCACCCCCACCCCCACGAACACCGCGTTCTACTCCACCGTCACCGGACAACCCACCGACGGCACCGAACTCGACGGGTCGTACTGGTGCCGCAACCTGCGCGAAACCGTCCGCTTCGACCAGGCCCTCACCCGCCTCCTGGCCGACCACCACACCACCTACATCGAGATCAGCGCCCACCCCGTGCTGTCGATGCCCCTCACCAACGCCGCCACCGACGGCATCGTGGTCGGCACCCTCACCCGCAACCACGGCACCCTGACCCAACTCCTGCGCAACCTCAGCCTCCTCCACGTCCAAGGCCACCCCATCCACTGGACGAAGACCCTCCCCGTGTCCGCCGGGCAGGCGCCCCTGCCCACCTACCCCTTCCAGCACGAACACTTCTGGCTGGAATCCAAGAATCGCGGCAGCAACCCCGGTTCTCTGGGCCTGGACACCTCCACCCACCCCTGGCTCGGAGCCGCCACCACCCTCGCCAACGGCGAAGGACACCTCCTCACCGGACGCCTCTCCCCCACCCAACACCCCTGGCTCAACGACCACACCGTCCACAACACCCCCCTCCTCCCCGGCACCGGACTCCTCGAACTGGCCTGGACCGCAGCCACCGAAACCGGAGCCACCCGCGTCGACGAACTCACCCTCGCCGAACCCCTCCTCCTGCCCGAACCCGACGACAACAGCACCCACATACGACTCCAGGTCACCGTCGGCACGCCCGAGGCGGACGGACGGCGTCCGGTCTCGGTGCACAGCCGCCGGGAGGACACCCAGGAGGAGTGGACCTGTCACGCCACCGGCCTGCTCGGTGGCGACGGGGCCGACGCCGCTGAAACCGCAGGTTCGGGGCGGGAGTTCGCCGAACTGGCCCGCTGGCCGGTCGCCGGTGCGGAGCCGCTGGACGTGGCCGCCTTCTACGAGCGGTACGCGAAGCAGGGCGTGGGGTACGGCCCGGCGTTCCGGGGCGTGACCGAGCTGTGGCACCGGCCGGGCAGCGCTTTCGCGCTGGTGCGGCTGCCGGAGGGGCTCGACGGGTCCGCGTACGGCGTGCATCCGGCGTTGCTCGACGCGGCGGTCCAGACGCTCGCGGCGGCGCGTGACGGAAACGCGGCGGCCGGTTCGGAGCCGGAGCAGGTGCTGCTGCCGTTCGAGTGGATCGACGCCGAGCTGCATCGTGCCGGCGCCACCGAACTGCGCGTGCGCGCCGACTGGGACCAGGGCGCCGCCGAGGGCGGCGTCTGGGTGGTGGACGCCACCGGGAGTCCGCTGGCCTCCGCCCGGCTGCGGGCCAGGGCGGCGACGCCGGACCAGATCCGCGCGAGCCGCCCGGTGGAGCACCTCTACCGGGTGGAGTTCCAGGCCGTGCCCCTGCCCAGCGGGGTGGAGGCGCCGGCCACCTGGATCGTCTGCGGCGGGGACCGCCTCGCGCAGGCACTCGGCGCTCAGCGGTTGGTCGATCTGGACGCGCTGGCCGCCGAGCTGGAGAACACGGACGTACGGCCTTCCCGCCTCGTCCTGGACGTGACCGGCAAGGTGCCGGGAGACAGCGCGCAGGCGGCCCGGCAGCTGGCCGCGGACGCCATGGAGACGTTGCGGTTCGCCCTGGACGATGCACGTCTGGAGACCACCGAACTGGTGTGGGTCACCAGTGAGTCGGTCGTGGCCGTGCCGTCCGACGGCGTGCCCGACCTGGCGCAGGCGCCGCTGTGGGGCATTCTGCGGGTCGCCCGCAACGAGCACCCGGACCGGCCGATCCGCCTGGTCGATCTGGGTACGGAGGAATCCGACGCGGACGTGCTGGCCCGAGCGCTCGGTGTCGCGGGCGAGCCGGAGCTCGTGGTGCGGCAGGGCGTTCCGTACGTGCCTCGCCTGACCCGGGTCGGGCAGTCGGACGGCGGCGAGGCGGACGCTCCGCGTTTCGACCCCGAGGGCACGGTCCTGATCACCGGCGGCACCGGCGAACTCGGCCGCCAGCTCGCCACCCACCTCGTCCAGCACCACGGCATCCGCCACCTCACCCTCACCTCACGCCGCGGCACCCACGCCCCCGGCACCAGCGACCTCGTCACCACCCTCACCCAGGCCGGAGCCGACACCGTCGACATCCACGCCTGCGACATCACCGACCACCACCAGACCGCCACCCTCATCAACAACCTCCCCCGCCCCCTCACCGCCGTCTTCCACCTCGCCGGCACCCTCGACGACGGCCTCATCACCACCCAGACCCCCCAACGCCTGGCCAAGGTCCTCGCCCCCAAAATCGACGGCGCCCTCCACCTCCACACCCTCACCACCGACCACAACCTCGCCGCCTTCGTCCTCTTCTCCTCAGCCGCCGGCATCCTCGGCGGCGCCGGACAAAGCACCTACGCAGCCGCCAACACCTTCCTCGACGCACTCGCCGAACACCGCCACACCCAAGGCCAAGTCGCCACCAGCCT
Source organism: Streptomyces sp. CB02400 (assembly GCF_001905725.1). Lineage (GTDB taxonomy): Bacteria > Actinomycetota > Actinomycetes > Streptomycetales > Streptomycetaceae > Streptomyces > Streptomyces atrovirens. The sequence goes on along the minus strand of NZ_LIWB01000040.1, from coordinate 2,479 downwards.
CTCCTGGGGCCTGTGGGAACAGGCCGGCACCGGCATGACCGCCCACCTCGGCGACGCCGAACTCGCCCGCATGCGCCGCCAAGGCATCACCGCCCTCACCACACAACAAGCCCTCCACCTCCTCGACACCACCCTCACCGGCAACCACCCCCACACCATCCCGGTGAAACTCGACCTGGGCGCGGTGCGCCGTGAGGCGGAGCGGAGCGGTGACGTGCCCGCCCTCTTCCGCAGCTTGGTGCGGGCGAGGCAGCGCCGGGCGGGTGCGGCGGCAGCGGCCCCGGGCGCACTGCGCGACCGGCTGCTCGCGCTGCCCGAGGAGGAGCGGCACGCGTCGGTGCTGGAGGTGGTGCGGCGCGAGGTCGCCGTCGTCCTGGGCATGGCGGACGCCGCGAGTGTCGGCGCCCAGCAGGTGCTCAAGGATCTCGGCATCGACTCGGTGATGGCGGTCGAGCTGCGCCGCCGTCTGTCGGCCGAGACCGGGGTGTCGCTGCCGGCGACCCTCGCCTTCGACTACCCCACCCCCACCGCCATCGCCGGGCTCCTCCTCGACAAGCTCGCACTCGGCGGCGCCGGTTCGGGGGTATCGGCACCTCGCCTGACGAAGAACCAGATCGACGCACTCGTGGAACTGCTGCGCTCCGCGACGCCGGAACAGCTCGCGACGCAAGGCCTCGTGGCCAGCTTCGTCGACCTGCACGCGGCGCTGTCGAAGACGGCCGTCGCCGAGCCCGGCGAACCCGAGATGGACGCCGCGGACGTCGCGGACAGCAGTCAAGAAGACCTCCTCGATTTCCTGGACCGCAAGTTTGGAGTGGGCAAGTGAGCGCTACCGACGTGCAGAAGCTCGAGACCTATCTGCGACGTACGACGAACGCGCTGCTGCAGGCCGAGAACGACCTCGCCTCGGAGCGCGCCGCTAAGACGGAGCCGATCGCGGTGGTGTCGATGTCCTGCCGCCTGCCCGGGGGCATCAACACCCCCGAGGACTACTGGAAGCTGCTGGTCAGCGGGTCCGACGCCATCGGCGGCCTGCCCAAGCGGTGGGAGGGCCTGGGCCTGTACGACCCGGACCCCGAGGCCGTCGGCAAGTCCTACGCCCGTGAGGGCGGGTTCCTCGAGGACATCGAGGGCTTCGACGCCGAGTTCTTCGGCATCTCCCCGCGTGAGGCGCAGTCGATGGACCCGCAGCAGCGGATCATCCTCGAGACCGTCTGGGAGGCCCTGGAGCGCGCAGGCGTCCGCCCCGACACGCTCTCGGAGTCCCGCACCGGCGTCTATCTCGGCACGATGAGCTCCGACTACGGCAAGCAGGCGGGCCTCGGCGACCTGGACGGGTACGTCAGCACCGGCAACGCGAGCAGTGTGGTGTCCGGCCGTGTCTCGTACGCGCTCGGCCTTCAGGGCCCGGCCGTCACCGTGGACACGGCGTGCTCGTCGTCGCTGGTCGCCACCCACCTCGGCGTGACCGCCCTGCGCAACGGCGAGTGCGACACCGCGCTGGTCGGCGGCGTCACCGTCATGTCCACGCCCGCCCTCTTCGTCGAATTCAGCCGCCTCAAGGGCATGGCCGCCGACGGCCGCTGCAAGAGCTTCTCCGCCGACGCCAACGGCGCCGGCTGGGCCGAAGGCGCGGGCATCCTCCTCCTCAAGCGCCTCTCCGACGCCCAACGCGACGGCGACCACATCCTCGCCGTCATCCGCGGCAGCGCCGTCAACCAGGACGGCCGCAGCCAGGGCCTGACCGCCCCCAACGGCCCCTCCCAGCAACGCGTCCTCCAGGACGCCCTCACCGCCGCCCGCCTCACCCCCGACGACATCGACGCCATCGAAGCCCACGGCACCGGCACCAGCCTCGGCGACCCGATCGAGGCCGGGGCGCTCGCGGAGGTCTTCGGACCCACCCGCGCCCAGGACCATCCCCTCTACCTGGGCTCGTCCAAGTCGAACATCGGCCACGCCCAGGCAGCCGCCGGCGTCGCGGGCGTCATCAAGATGATCCTCGCCCTCCAGCACGACACCCTCCCCAAAACCCTCCACGCCGACCAGCCCAGCCCTCACATCCAGTGGGACGACTCCGGCCTGCGACTCCTCCAGGAAGCCCGCCCCTGGGAACGCGGCGAGCGACTGCGCCGCGCAGGCATCTCCTCCTTCGGCCTCAGCGGCACCAACGCACACGTGATCCTGGAAGAGGCGCCTGCCGCAGAGGCGGTCGTCGCCGCTGAGGCTCCTCAGCTTCCGGTGCCGGTCGTGGTGTCGGGCCGCAGCGAGGCGGCACTGCGGGAGCAGGCAGGCCGCTGGGCCAACTGGCTGGAGGCCCACGACCAGGTGTCGCTGACGGATGTGGCCGCCACCGCGGCGCTGCACCGCACGCACTTCGACTCCCGGGCCGCCGTGCTGGCCGAGTCGGTCGAGCAGGCCGTGGAGACCCTGCGCGCCATCGCCGAGGGCCAGCCCCACGAGCAGGCGGTGACCGGCA
>NZ_LIWB01000004.1 GCF_001905725.1 Streptomyces sp. CB02400 | reverse complement strand
CGGTGCGGGGTTTTCTGCGTTTAGGGTCAGGGGTATGCGCTATGACCTGGTCCTCTTCGACAACGACGGCGTTCTCGTCGACAGTGAGCCGATCTCCAACCGGCTCCTGGCCGCCTATCTCACCGACCTCGGCCACCCGACCTCGTACGAGGACTCCATCCGTGACTACATGGGCTCCGCCATGCACCGCGTGCACGATCTCGTCGAGGAACGGACCGGGCAGCGGTTGCCGGCGGACTTCGACGACGTGTTCCACGCCCGGGTCTTCGCCGCGTTCGAGCGGGAGTTGAAGCCGGTGGTCGGCGCCATGGACGTACTCGAGAAGCTGGCCGCCGACGGGGTGCCGTACTGTGTGGCCTCGTCCGGGAGCCATGAGCGGATCCGGGTGGGGCACCGCACGACGGGGCTCGACCGGTGGTTCGACGACGAGCGGATCTTCAGCTCGCAGGATGTGGGGCGGGGGAAGCCGGCGCCGGACCTGTTCCTGTACGCGGCCGAGCGGATGGGTGTGGCGCCCGAGCGGTGCGTGGTCGTCGAGGACAGTCCGCTGGGCGTCCAGGCGGCGGTCGCGGCCGGGATGGATGTGTACGGGTTCACCGCGATGACGCCCGCCGGGAAGCTCTCCGGAGCCACAGGACTCTTCGAGGACATGCGGGAGTTGACCGCACTGCTCGACGGGGACCCGAGCTGAAACTGAGCGCAACTCATCTTTGACCGGATCTACCCACCGGTACCCCCGAGCCCTACGCTCGCCGCCATGACTGATGTGCTGCGGCGCGGCAGGGGCTCGCTGGCGTTCAGCTTCCTCGTGCAGGGCGTCGCCTTCGCTCTGCTCGTGACGCGGATCCCGGCCATCCAGGACCGGTACGGGGTCTCCGACGCGCTGCTGCCGGTCTTCCTCGCCGCCGTGCCGATCCTGGCCGGCGTCGGGAGCGTCACCACGGAGCGGCTGGTGAGGCGGGTGCCGCCGAGCCGGGTGCTGCGGTGGTCGCAGCCCGTGGTGCTGCTGGCGCTCCTCGGGGTCGGGGCGGGCGAGCACATGGCAGCCCTCGCGGTGGCGCTGGCCGCGTTCGGGCTGGCCGTCGGTGCGCTGGACGCGTCGATGAACATGCTCGGGGTGAGTCTGCAGCGGGCGTACGGGCGCAGCATCATGCTGAGCTTTCATGCCGCGTACAGCGCGGGCGGGATCGTCGGGGCGTCACTCGCGTGGGTGGGGGCGCACTGGGATCTGGCGTTGTGGGTGTCGTATCTGCCGGTGGTGCTGGTGCTGCTGCCGGCCGCGCTGGTCGGGAGCCGGTGGTATGTCGACGGAGGCGGCGAGCAGGCCCCGGAGAACACGAAGGAGACCACGAAGAGCGGGCACACGACCGGCGGCCTCAAGTGGCTGTTGCCGCTCTGCCTGGTGATGACGGTGGCGTACATCGGGGACTCGACGGTCTCCAACTGGAGCGCGAAGTACCTCCAGGACGTGCTGGGGAGTTCGGAGCAGCTCGCGACCGTTCCGTACAACGTCTACATGGTCACCACGCTGCTGGGGCGGGCGATCGGGGACGTCGGGGTGCGGCGGTTCGGGGCCGTGACGGTGGTGCGGGCGGGGGCGCTGGTGGCGGCGGTGGGGTTCCTCGTGGTGGCCGGGGCGCCCGGTGCATGGGTGGGGATGCTGGGGTTCACGCTGCTGGGGCTCGGGCTGTGCGTGCTGGTGCCGCAGACCTTCGCGGCGGCGGGGCGGCGGGCTGCCGAGCGTGGGGGCCCCGGGGCTTCGGATGCGGCCGTCGCGCGGCTCAATGTCTTCAATTATGTGGGCTTTCTGATCGGTTCGCCGTTGGTCGGAGCGCTCGGCGATGCTTGGAGCTACCGCGGGGCGATGCTCGTACCGATGGTGTTGGTGCTGGTGACGCTCGTGTACGCCAGGTCGTTCGCCGCTGAACCGGACCGATACGGTGTCGGGCATGAGCGGGCGCGTACAGCTGATGTGGGACGAGGCAGTAACGGGCTATGACTTCGGCCGGGACCATCCGATGGACCCGGTCCGGCTGGCGCTGACCCGGAGTCTGGTCGGTGCCCTCGGGCTCGACCGTGAGGTGGAGGTGGTCGCCGCGAAGGCGGCCGGGGAGTCGACGCTGCGGCTCGTCCACCGGGAGGACTACATCGAGGCGGTGCGGGCCGCCTCGGCCGATCCGGGGGCGGCGGACCAGTCGTACGGGCTGGGGACGGTGGACGATCCCGCGTTCGCCGGGATGCACGAGGTGTCGGCGCTGATCGCGGGGCAGTCGGTGGGCGCGGCGGAGGCGGTGTGGCGCGGGGACGCGCCGCACGCGGTGAACTTCGCGGGCGGACTGCACCACGCCATGCCGGGCGCGGCCTCCGGCTTCTGCGTGTACAACGACGCCGCGCTGGCGATCGCCCGGCTGCTGGAGCTGGGCGCGGAGCGGGTCGCGTACGTCGACGTCGACGTGCATCACGGGGACGGGGTGCAGGCGGCATTCTGGGAGGACCCGCGGGTGCTGACGATCTCGCTGCACGAGCATCCGCGGACGCTGTTCCCGCAGACCGGGTGGCCGGAGGAGACGGGGGCGGACAGCGCGGAGGGCGGCGCGGTCAACGTGGCGCTGCCGGCCGGGACCGGGGACGCGGGGTGGCTGCGGGCGTTCCACTCGGTCGTGCCGGAGCTGATCGCGGACTTCCGGCCGCAGGTGCTGGTGACGCAGCACGGGGCCGACACGCACTTCGAGGATCCGCTGGCGCATCTGGCGGTGTCGCTGGACGCGCAGCGGGCGGTGCAGGTGGCGTGCCACGAGCTGGCGCACGAGTACGCCGACGGGCGGTGGGTGGCGCTGGGCGGTGGCGGTTACGCGGTGGTGGAGGTCGTGCCGCGGTCCTGGACCCATCTGGTGGGCATCGCGGCCGAGCGGCCGGTGGAGCCCACGACGGTGATCCCCGAGGGCTGGCGGCAGGAGGTGTACGCCCGGACCCGGCAGCCGGCGCCGCGGCGGATGACGGACGGGCGGTGGCCGGTCTCCTGGGCCGCGTGGGACGAGGGGTACGACCCGGCGGACCGTCTGGACCAGGCGATCCTGGCGGCGCGGCGCGCGGTGTTCCCGCTGCGGGGGCTGCTGGCCTGACGGCCGTACGGGCGTTCCGTTACGCCGACCGTGCGGTGTTCCGCCGTTCCCGGCCCGCCTCGTCCCCGTGTCCCGCACCATCGCTTGCGTGCCGACCACCGCCACCGCCGAGCTTCGTGCGCATCTCCTCGCTGTCCGGCTCGCCGGGGTCGTGGGCACCACGCGGGAGGAGAGCCTGCGGAGCTACCGGCTGTTCGCCGCCCGGGATCCGCGTCTGCTGATCGGGTTGGACCCGGAATGGGTATGGGGCGAGCGGGAATTGCTCGCTCTGATGGCGGACCGGTGTGGGGTTTCGGCCGATCCCGCGCACACCTTCGGCCATGATGTGATCGACCCCGAGCGGACCCTGGCCGCCCTGGACGCCTTCGCCGAGCGGCTGGCGGTCGCTGCGGAGCGTGGCGGGCCGGTGCTGCTCGGCACCGGTCATCCGCACCGGTTGCTCGGCTTCTACGCCGCTCTGGCAGACGCATTGTCGGCGGTGGGATGTGCCGTCCTCACCCCCGCGCAGGGTCGCTGTGTCGACATAACGACCCGGTTCGGTCTACGCACGTGCAATCTCGACTACGTACGAGGAGTCGGGCTCGTCCGGGGTGCGACCGCGGAACGCCCCGGTTGTGAGCCGGGCGCACACACGCACTCCCCCCTCCCGGTTCGGACCGCGCTCGCCGCGGCGGCCGACGCCGGCGGGCCGCTTCCGGAGTTGGTGATCGGCGATCACGGATGGGTCTGCGGGGCAGGTCAGCTGGGGTTCGAGGCCGTCGGGCCGGCCGATGTGAACGACCCCGCGCCGTTCGTCGGCGAGGCCGAGGGGACCGTGTCCCTCGTCGTTCCACTTGATGACGGCGTGCGGTCCGATCACTACCTGCCGCTGGCCCGCTACGTACTCAATCGAGCGTGTCTGTCACAGTAGGCCGCCGATGGGTGCACCTCTTCCCCACTCGCATCACCCGCCCCTACATTGGGGAGTGAGCACGCAGCGACGAAGAGTCACCGGAAGGGGAAGCCGGTGGCCGTCGAGTGCGGAAGGTGCAGGTGTGTCATGGCTGCAGCTGGCGAGAGGCCTCTGAACGAGGTTCAGTTCCTTACCGTGGCGGAAGTCGCCTCGGTGATGCGAGTGTCGAAGATGACCGTGTACCGGCTGGTGCACAGTGGTCATCTGCCCGCGATCCGGGTGGGGCGGTCCTTCCGCGTCCCGGAGCAAGCGGTTCACGAGTACCTCCGCGAGAGCTACGTGGGGGTGGAAACCGCCTGACGGCGATCCGGGGAGGTCCGTACCGGGCACTCGTGGGCCTCCCCGGTCACCTCGATTACGGTCTCAGCGCTCGGGCGGGTAGGCTAGCCCCTCGTAGGTCGTGTGGGCCCATGGCGCCCAAACACCGAGTGATGAGAAGTGAGCGAGGGTAGTCGTGGGCTCTGTTATCAAGAAGCGGCGCAAGCGGATGGCCAAGAAGAAGCACCGCAAGCTGCTCAAGCGCACGCGCGTTCAGCGTCGCAACAAGAAGTAAGCGACAGCGCGAGAGCGTGTCCAGTGGCCCCCCACCGCACTCCGGTGGGGGGCCACTGCCATTCGGACTTCCGGCATTCGTACGTCCGGGGCTGTCGTCACTTCAAGCATCCGGTCGGCACCACAGAGCGACGGTGACCCGATAGGTTGGCCGTCGGGAGCAGGGCGAGAGGAAGGCGCTGATCTTGGGAAAGGTCGTGCTCGTGACCGGGGTGGCCCGTCAGCTGGGGGGCCGTTTCGTCCGGCGGATCCTGCGGGATCCGGAGGTGGACCGGGTCGTCGGCGTGGACGCGGTCCCGCCCGAGCACCACCTGGGCGGCGCCGACTTCGTCCAGGCGGACATCCGCCAGCCCACCGTCGCGCGGGTGCTGGCCGAGTCGGGCGCCGACACGGTCGTCCACCTCGACGTGACCGGCACGCCGCTCGGCAGCGGCGGCCGGACCGCGCTGAAGGAGACCAACGTCATCGGCACCATGCAGCTGCTGGGTGCCTGCCAGAAGTCCCCGAACATCAAACGGCTGGTCGTGAAGTCCAGTACGAACGTCTACGGTTCCGCGCCCCGCGACCCGGCGGTCTTCACCGAGTCGACCCCGCCCAAGTCGCTGCCCAGCGGTGGCTTCGCGAAGGACACGGTCGAGGTCGAGGGGTACGTGCGCGGCTTCGCGCGGCGCCGACCGGACGTCGCCGTGTGCGTGCTGCGGTTCGCCAACATCCTGGGCCCGGCCGCGGACAGCCCGCTCGCCTCGTACTTCTCGCTGCCGGTGCTGCCGACCGTGTTCGGCTACGACCCCCGGCTGCAGTTCGTGCACGAGGACGACGTGATCGAGGTGCTGCGGATCGGCTCGCACGAACCGAGGCGCTCCACGCTCAACAGCGGGACCTTCAACATCGCCGGTGACGGCGTGCTGCTGCTCTCGCAGTGCTCGCGACGGCTGGGCAGGCCGACCGTGCCGCTGCTGCTTCCCGCGGTCACCTGGGCGGGCTCGCTGGTGCGTACGCTGGGGATGACGGACTTCTCGCCCGAGCAGATCCGGCTGCTCACGCACGGGCGGGTGGTGGCGACGGACCAGATGCGGGAGACGCTGGGTTTCACCCCGAAGTACTCGACTGCTGAAACGTTTGCGGACTTCGTGCGCAGTCGCGGTCCTGGGCTGCTTCCGCCGGAGAGGCTCGCGAGGGCCGTCGACCGGATCGCCGCGCTGCCCCTGCCGGGCAGCGGTCACCCCCCGACGCAGAGCGCCAACTGAGGAGCGCAGCAACGATGGCGGACGCCAAGGTCATTCCGTTCGACGACGACCACCGCTCACGTGGGGGTGCCGCGCAGCGCCCGTCGCGTCGCCGGGGCGCGGGGAGCCGGCGCCAGGGCGGTGCGCGGCCCGCGGTGGTCGGGGAGGTCGGGGAGGTTCAGCCGCTGCCGGGTGTGGCGTCCGTGCAGGATGATGTTCCGGTGACCGGTGAGGACGAGCAGCCCCAGGAGCCGGCCGTGGAGGCCGCCGACGACGGCACCGGCGGTCTGGAGCGGCGGGTCGCGAGCGGGCTGGCGTTTCTGCGCCGTCGGCTCACCGGGGACTACGACGTCGACGACTTCGGCTACGACGAGGAGCTCACCGACCAGGTCCTGATGTCCCTGCTGCGGCCGGTGTACGAGAAGTACTTCCGGGTCGAGGTGAAGGGCATCGAGAACATCCCCTCGGAGGGCGGCGCGCTGATCGTCGCCAACCACTCGGGGACGGTGCCGGTGGACGGGCTGATGATGCAGGTCGCCGTCCACGACCACCATCCGGCCGGCCGGCATCTGCGGCTGCTCGCGGCGGACCTGGTGTTCATGCTGCCCGTGGTCAACGAACTCGCCCGCAAGCTCGGGCACACCCTGGCGTGCGCGGAGGACGCCGAGCAGCTGCTCGGGCAGGGTGAGCTGGTGGGGGTGATGCCGGAGGGGTTCAAGGGCATCGGGAAGCCGTTCGGTGAGCGGTACAAGTTGCAGCGGTTCGGGCGTGGCGGGTTCGTCTCCACCGCGCTGCGGCAGGGTGTCCCGATCGTTCCGTGCTCGATCGTCGGGGCGGAGGAGATCTACCCGATGATCGGCAACGCGAAGACGTTGGCGCGGGTGCTGGGCTTTCCGTACTTTCCGCTGACGCCGACGTTTCCTTGGCTGGGGCCGTTGGGGGCGATCCCGTTGCCGACGAAGTGGACGATTCAGTTCGGTGAGCCGATTTTGACGGATGGGTATCCGTTGGAGGCGGCGGATGATCCGATGCTGATGTTCAATCTGACCGATCAGGTCAGGGAGCAGATTCAGCACACGCTGTACAAGTTGCTGGTGCAGCGCAGGTCGGTGTTCTTCTGAAGGGGCCCCTCTGACCCCGGGGCGCTGGGTGCGGGAGAGCTCGGTGCGGTGGGGTGTGTGGCGGGTGCGGGCCGGTTGTGGTTGTTCGCGCAGTTCCCCGCGCCCCTGAAGAAGCGCAGTCCCCCGCGCCCCTGAAGAATGCGCAGTTCCCCGCACCCTTGAAGGGGTGCGGGGAACTGCGCATTCTGTCCTACTCGTCGTCCTCGCTGTCGATGCCCAGGCCGGGGAGGAGGCCGGGGAGGAGGGGTGGGAGGGTGATGTCGGGGGCGGGGGGCGGGGTGATGTGGTCTTCCGCCGGTGGAGGGGTGGAGACGGCGTCGCTTTCCTTGGGCGGGTCGAGCAGGCCGCCGGTGTTGCCGCCTAGCAGGCCGTCGGTCTCGCGGCCGGTGTCGGCGGAACCGGAGGGGCCGGCGCTGCCGGCGCCGCTCTCGCCGGAGGTGCCGTCGCCCGTGTCGGGGGACTGCGAGGGGCCCGTGCCGGACGACGGGGTGCCGGGTGTCGACTCGGAGCCGCGCCGCTCCGCACCGTCGTCGTCCTCGTCGGTCGAGGGCTGGGGGAGCAGCGACCGCAGCGGGGCGACGTCTTCCTCTATGGCGTCGAACACCGACGAGACCTGCTCACTCACGTCCCCAAGCTGCACGGGCAGCCGGTCGCGCAGGGTGCCCCAGCTCTGGCGGTGCGTCCGGGAGAAGGAGGAGAGCGCCTGCATGGGGCCCAGGGAGTCCGGGTCGCGCTCGTAGGCCTCGCGCAGCAGCCGGTGGCCCTCGGCGGCGTCGTGCCGCATCCCGGACAGGGCGCGGCGGATCTCGCCGAGGGACTCATGGTCGAGGGTGCCGCCGCGGTCGCGCTCCATCAGCCGGCGGGCTTCGCCCAGGCGGGTGGAGGCGTGGTCGAGGTAGACCCGGCCACGCTCGTCGTTGCCGTCGGCGAGGCCGAGCTTGACGTCCTCGATGCCGCGCTTGACTCCGTAGAGGGAGTCACCGGGCAGGGCGTCGGAGCTGGCGACGGCGACTCCGCCGAGGGCGCCGGCGGCGACGCCGACGGTGAGTCCGCCCGCGGTGAGCCCTTTGGCCAGCCGCGAGCGTGGTCGCAGCTTGCCCAGCGGGGTCGCCCGGTGGGTGCCCCTGGCCCGGCGCGAGCGCTGTTCGGGTACGGCCTGGTGCGTCGCCTCGCCCGCAGCGGTGCCTTCCTGGAGCATGGCCTCGAACGCGGCCACCAGCTGGGCCCGCTGCACGACCTTGACCTCGGGGTCCAGTTCCGGCTTGGGCAGCGCGCCGAGGCCGGAGGTCAGCGCGAGCAGTTTTGCCTGCCCGGTCTCCGCGGCGGCGGCCGGGGCCGGTGCCGATCCTTCGGACTGCTCGGCCGCCGTGCCCCGGTCGGACTGCTCCTCCAGGGCCTGGGCGAAGGCGTTCGCCCGCCGGTGCGCCGATACGTTCGCGATCACTGGCGGCACCTCCTCTCGTCATCACGGTCGACTCCCCAGGGGGTCCTGAGGGTTCCCGCCCTGACCAGGGCCACACGATCGAGTGATCGAAGTCGGTCAGGGGGTGACCACAGGGAGCCTGTATCCCGCACAACGAGTGGCGCGGCACTTGGGTTACGGACCCGGGATGGCCGAATGACGAAGCCAACCGGGTTTCACGTACCGTGAGTTGGGTGTCGCGGAGCGTGTTCCGGTCGGCGGGTGGACGGACGGGTCCGGGTCAGCGGGCGTCGTCCGGGAGGAGCCGGGCGAGGGTGCGGACGGCCCGGTACTGGAGGGTCTTGATGGCACCCTCGTTCTTGCCCATCACACGGGCGGTCTCCGCGACGGACAGACCTTGGAGGAATCGGAGCGTGACGCACTCCCGCTGTTGGGGGTTGAGTCGTCGTACGGCATCGAGGAGGGCGGCGTTGGACAGGGACTCGAGAACGGAATCCTCGGGGGAGCGCTCGACCTCGTTGGCGTCGAGCATCTCGCCGGTGGTGACCTCGAGGCGGAAGCGGCTGGACTTGAAGTGGTCGGCGACGAGGTTGCGGGCGATGGTCACCAGCCAGGCGCCGAAGTCGCGGCCCTGCCAGGTGAAGGTGCCGATGCGGCGCAGTGCGCGCAGAAAGGTCTCGCTGGTGAGGTCCTCGGCGGTCGCCTTGCCGCCGACGCGGTAGTAGATGTAGCGGTAGACGGTGTCACTGTACTGGTCGTACAGCCGGCCGAAGGCCTCGGCCTCGCCGGCCTGGGCGCGCTCGACGAGGTCCATCATCCGGGCACTGTCGCTGTCGGCGGCGGGGCGGCGGGCGGCGGGGGTGCCGGTGGTCGTCCTGGCGGCGGCTCCTCTGGCCGCGCCCCTGGCCGTGGCGGCGGGGGGTGTGGAGGGCGCTGTGGAGCGGCGCCCCCGTCCGCCGACCGCGGCGCTGCCGTCGGCGAGGGCGTAGCACGGGCCGGCGGCGGGGGCGGTGGCGAACGCGGGGACCGTGTGCGCGATGGGGACGATGCCGCGCAGCAGGTCTCGGGCTGTCGCGACTGTCGCGCGCAGCGTAGCCAGGCCCGAGGCGTCAACCCCGACGTGTGGGTACACGGGACTCCCAGAGGCAGAGCTTCCATCACGTGCAGTGCGGGACCGTTCACCCGTGGTAGCTGGGTTGGGGTACCGGATTGCGTCTGAGGAGAATAACGCTTCGTGCAGGCTCTGCTACACCGAGTTGCTCAAATCGTCGATTACGTCGTTTCCGTAACCGGTTGATGGGTGTTCAGGTGCGGTGTGGTGATCGGTTGTTGACCGGAATGGTTCGTGTTTCGGGTGGGTGTGGGGCGGGTCGTGGCCGTGTGCAGCCAAGAGGACTGGGCAAGGGGGTTGTGGGGTACGGCAGTTGGATTGGCCGGGGGCGGGGGCGGGGTGGCGGAAGTGGTCCGCGGTGGTCGGTTCGGTGGGGGGATGGGGGTTGACCGGGGGCGTGGTGCGGCGGCGGGGTTGACGGGGTCCGGTGCCGGTGCCGGGGCCGGGGCGGGGGTGTCCGCGCGGCCCGGCGTTTGTCGGGTGCAGTCACGTTTGCCCGTGCGGCGGGGTTGGCCGGGTGCGCGGTGCCGCGGTTGAGCGGGGGTTCGTCGCGCTGCCCGGCGCTTGTGGGGTGCCGTCGCGCCCACCCGTGCCGCCCCAGCGGCACGACTGCCCGCGATGAGCGGCGTTTGTGGGGTGCTGTCGTGTCCGCTCGTGTCGTCCTGGCGGCACGACTGTCTGCGGTGAGTGGTGTTTGTGGGGTGCTGTCGTGTCCGCTCGTGTCGTCCCGGCGGCACGACTGCCCGCGATGAGTGGTGTTTGTGGGGTGCTGTCGTGTCCACCCGTGTCGTCCCGGCGGCGCGACGGTCCGCGGTCTTGCGCATGCGGCTGCCCGCGGTGAGCGGGATCGCGTGTGTCAGCGGCGTTTGCGGTGGAGGGCGATGGCGGCTGCTGTGCCGCCGGCTACCGCGCCGACGCCTGCTGCTGCCGGGATGCCGACCTTGGCCGCCTTGCGGCCGGTGCGGTAGTCGCGTAGGCGCCAGTCCATGCGGCGGGCGTGTTTGCGGAGCTTGGAGTCCGGGTTGATCGCGTAGGGGTGGCCCACCAGGGACAGCATCGGGATGTCGTTGTGCGAGTCGCTGTACGCCGCGCAGCGGCCGAGGTCCAGTTCCTCCGCGAGCGCCAGCGCGCGTACCGCCTCCGCCTTCGCGGGGCCGTGCAGTGGTTCGCCCACCAGTTTGCCCGTGTACACGCCGTCGACCGACTCCGCCACCGTGCCGAGCGCGCCCGTCAGCCCCAGCCGGCGCGCGATCACCTGGGCGATCTCCACCGGCGCCGCCGTCACCAGCCACACCCGCTGCCCCGCGTCCAGGTGCGCCTGTGCCAGCGCCCGGGTGCCCGGCCAGATCCGCTCGGCCATGTACTCGTCGTAGATCTCCTCGCCGATGGACTGCAGCTCGGAGACGCGGTGGCCCTGGACGATGGAGAGCGCCGAGTCGCGGGCCTCCTGCATGTGCTCGGGGTCCTCGACCCCGGCCAGCCGGAACCACGCCTGCTGCCAGGCGAACCGCGCCAGCTCGCGTGTCTCGAAGAACTTCCGTTTGTACAGTCCCCGCCCGAAGTGGAACAGGGCGGCGCCCTGCATCACCGTGTTGTCCAGGTCGAAGAACGCGGCGGCCCGTTCGTCCCCGACGACCGGGAACTCCGGTTCGCGTTCGGAAACTTCCTGGGTGGACTTGCGCGCTGCCTCCGCCGAGGCCTCGCCTGCCAGCACGCTTCGTGCCGTGGCGGAGCGCCTACGGGGAGTGAGCCATCCGAGAGCGGCCATGGCGTGAGCATAGCCAGTCGGCGCGGATGTTCCGGAGCCGAGAGGTTCGAGCGTCGTGAACTCTCCGGGTCCGGGGCGTTAAGGCGCGCGGGACAATGGCCCGTATGAGCCCACTCTTCCGCCGCAACACCCCGGCCGCCCCGCAGGACCGGCTCGTCACCCTCGTGCGCAAGCCCGGCTGCCATCTGTGCGACGACGCGCAGGTGGTGGTGGAGAAGGTGTGCGGAGAGCTCGGCGTCCCGTGGGAGCACAAGGACATCACCCAGGACCGGGAGCTGCACGACCGGTACTGGGAGCAGATCCCCGTCGTCCTCGTCGACGGCGACCAGCACACCTTCTGGCGCGTGAACGAGGACCGCCTCCGCAGGGCCCTCACCGACTGACCGGCCAGTCCAAACTGGCCGGAAAGTCGCTTAGGATCGATGGTGGCTTGGTCTCGGGGGCGGGATTCACAGAGGAGAGTGTGCGGTTTTGCCCCCAGAAGAAAAGGAACGGTGGCGCTCGTGCGCCGGTTCCTCGCGAGTGCGCCGGGGGCGCGTGACCCCGGTCACGTTGGCCGGGCAAATCGGACACAATCTTTGTGCACGCGTTCACAAAGACATAGCCTGCATTCGACGGGGCGGTCCGGGGACGTATGACCTGACGTATGACCGCCTGAAGCCCCGCTCTACCCGCAGGAGCACCGTGGCAACTGGCCGAACTCACCGACCGGCGACCCGTAGCCGAGGGATTCCCGAGGCCACCGTCGCCCGCCTTCCGCTGTACCTCCGCGCCCTCACCGCGCTCTCCGAGCGCTCGGTGCCCACGGTCTCCTCGGAGGAGCTGGCGGCCGCCGCGGGGGTCAACTCCGCGAAGCTGCGCAAGGACTTCTCCTACCTGGGCTCGTACGGGACCAGGGGCGTCGGCTACGACGTCGAGTATCTCGTGTACCAGATCTCCCGCGAACTCGGCCTGACCCAGGACTGGCCGGTTGTGATCGTAGGAATCGGTAACCTCGGCGCCGCCCTCGCCAACTACGGCGGGTTCGCCTCCCGTGGTTTCCGGGTCGCCGCGCTGATCGACGCCGACCCCGCGATGGCCGGGAAGCCCGTCGCCGGCATCCCGGTGCAGCACACCGACGAGCTCGAGTCGATCATCACGGACAACGGCGTGTCGATCGGCGTGATCGCGACCCCCGCCGGCGCCGCCCAGCAGGTCTGCGACCGTCTCGTGGCCGCCGGTGTCACCTCGATCCTGAACTTCGCGCCGACCGTGCTGACCGTTCCGGACGGTGTCGACGTGCGCAAGGTGGACCTCTCCATCGAGCTGCAGATCCTCGCCTTCCACGAGCAGCGCAAGGCCGGCGAGGAGGCCACGGCCGAGCGTGCCGTCGCCGCCCCGGCCGCCCCGCGCAAGCAGTCCGCCACCGACCAGGGGCCCGACGGGGACGTACCCGCCGTGATGCCGGCATGAGTCTCCTCGTCGTCGGACTGAGCCACCGCAGCGCGCCGGTCAGCGTGCTGGAGCGGGCCTCGCTGGGCGCGGACGCGCAGATCAAGCTGCTGCAGGACACGGTCGCCGCGGAGCCCGCCGCCGAGGCCGCGGTCCTCGCCACCTGCAACCGCATCGAGCTCTACGCCGACGTGGACAAGTTCCACGCCGGTGTCGCCGAGCTGTCCACGCTGCTCGCCCAGCACAGCGGGGTCGGCCTGGAGGAGCTCACTCCTTATCTCTATGTGCACTACGAGGACCGGGCCGTCCACCACCTGTTCTCGGTGGCCTGCGGGCTGGACTCGATGGTCGTGGGCGAGGGCCAGATCCTCGGCCAGATCAAGGACGCGCTCGCCCGCGCGCAGGAACTGCACACCGCCGGACGGCTGCTGAACGACCTGTTCCAGCAGGCGCTGAGGGTCGGCAAGCGGGCCCACTCCGAGACCGGTATCGACCGCGCCGGGCAGTCCCTGGTCACCTTCGGCCTGGAGCAGCTCGCCGTCGGCGCGCCCGTCGAGACCTGGGCGCGGGAGAAGAAGGCGCTGGTCATCGGCGCCGGTTCGATGTCCTCGCTGGCCGCGGCCACGCTCGCGCGGGCCGGTGTCGCCGAGATCGTGATCGCCAACCGCACGCCCGAGCGTGCCGAGCGCCTCGCACAGATCCTCACCGAGGGCGACGACACGGACGTGCTGGCCCGCGCGGTCCCGATGGGATCGGTGCCGTTCGAGCTGACACGTGCCGACGTCGTCGTCTCCTGCACCGGCGCGACGGGACTGGTCCTCACGGCCGAGGCGATCGCCGCGGGCGTCGAGGGCCGGGTCGGCGAGCAGCCGGCCGTCGGGACCGCCCCGGTCGAGGAGGCACCGCTCCCGCCCACCTCCGTGGGCACGGAAGAGGGCTGCCCGCTGGACCTGTCCGCCGTACGGCCCGGCTTCTCCGTGATGGGCGAGGCCGCCGTCGCCGGAATGGACGCGGCGACGCTGGAGCAGCACGCGGCATGGGCCGCGGGCACGACCGTCGACCGTGGCCGGACCGGCCGGACCGGCCGCAGCGGTCCGGAGGCCGACGCCGAGCTGATCGGCGCGCTCGCCGCGACCGCGTCCACCGTCGGCCGGATCCCCGAGCGGCGCCGCCCGGAGCCGGTGGCCGAGCCGCCGCGCCCCGAGCCCGTGCTGTTCCTGCTGGACCTGGCGATGCCGCGCGACATCGACGCGGCCGCGCACCGGCTGGCCGGCGTGCGCCTCGTCGACATCGAATCGCTCGCGGAAGCCTCCGCGGACGCTCCGATGGCTGCCGATGTGGACCAGGTGCGGCGTATCGTCTCCGACGAGGTCGCCGCGTTCGGGGCGGCACAGCGGGCGGCGCACATCACGCCGACCGTCGTCGCCCTGCGCACCATGGCGGCCGATGTGGTGGCCGGCGAGATCGCCCGCCTGGAGGGGCGGCTTCCCGGCCTGGACGACAAGCACCGCGCGGAGATCACCCAGACCGTGCGGCGGGTGGTCGACAAGCTGCTCCACGCGCCGACGGTACGGGTCAAGCAGCTCGCGGCCGAGCCCGGCGGCGCCGGGTACGCGGACGCGCTGCGCACCCTGTTCGACCTCGACCCCGAGACGGTGGCCTCCGTCTCCCGAGCCGAGGAAAGCACCGAGAAGAACGCAAGGAACCGAGGGCCGGCATGACTGAGAAGGCACTGAGGCTGGGGACGCGGCGCAGCAAGCTCGCCATGGCCCAGTCCGGGCAGGTGGCGGAAGCCGTGAGCCAGGTGACCGGACGGCCCGTCGAGCTCGTCGAGATCACCACGTACGGTGACGTCTCGCGCGAGCACCTCGCGCAGATCGGCGGCACGGGCGTGTTCGTGGCCGCGTTGCGCGAGGCACTGGCGCGGGGCGAGGTGGACTTCGCGGTGCACTCGCTGAAGGACCTGCCGACCACACAGCCCGACGAACTGGTCGTGGCGGCCATCCCGGTGCGCGAGGACCCGCGCGACGTGATGGTCACGCGCGACGCGCTGAAGCTCGCCGACCTGCCGCGCGGCGCCCGCATCGGTACGGGTTCGCCGCGCCGCATGGCGCAGCTGAACGCGTACGCGCGCAGCCACGGCATGGACATCGAGACGGTTCCGATCCGGGGCAACGTCGACACCCGCATCGGGTACGTCCGCAAGGGCGAACTCGATGCCGTGGTGCTGGCCGCCGCCGGGATGAACCGGATCGGACGCAGTGACGAGGTGACCGACTTCCTGTCGGTCGACACGGTGCTGCCCGCTCCCGGCCAGGGGGCACTGGCGGTCGAATGCGCCGCGGACGACGCGGAGCTGATCGCCGCGCTCGCCGAACTCGACGACCCGCTCACGCGGGCCGCCGTGACGGCCGAGCGTTCCCTGCTCGCCGCCCTGGAGGCCGGCTGTTCCGCCCCTGTGGGCGCGCTGGCCGACCTCCCCCCACTTTCGGCTCCGCTGGAGCGGGGGGACTCCCGGGCCGACAGGCAGATTGTCAAGGAAATGCGCCTGCGCGGCGTCGTCGGTTCGACCGACGGCTCGACGCTGGTGCAGCTGTCCACCACCGGTCCCGTGCCCGAGACGCACGAGGCGGCGATGGCGCTCGGTCGCGAACTCGCCGCCGAGATGCTCACGCAGGGCGCGGCCGGTCTGATGGGGGAGCGAGCACAGTGAGCCCCACCACCCTTCCCGCCCCTCCGGAACACGGGCACGTCACCTTCCTCGGTGCCGGACCCGGGGATCCGGGACTGCTGACCCTGCGCGCCGTGGAGGCGCTGGCGAACGCGGACGTCCTCGTCGCCGAGCACGAGGTGCTCGACGTCGTACGCACGCACGCGAGGCAGGGCGTCGCCGAGGTGCACACGGACTCCGACACGTCGGATCCGGGCACGGGCACGCCCCAGCTGACGGTCGTTGACGGCGCGTCAACAACCACCAGTGCCCCCGCGATGCGGGATGCGGCACATCTTGTCATGGAGGCCGCGCGGGGCGGCAGGCGGGTCGTGCGTGCGGTGTCCGGTGATCCCGGGCTCGACGCGTACGCCGCCGAGGAGATGCTGGCGTGCGCCTCGGCCGGGGTGCCGTTCGAGGTCGTCCCCGGTGTCGCGGCGGCGGTCGGCGTACCCGCGTACGCCGGTGTGCCGCTGCGTGACGCGCAGGGCGCGGACGTCCGTTTCGTGGACGCGCGTACGGCCTCGGACCGCTGCTGGACGGAGGTCGGGGCGTCGGACGGCACGGTGGTCGTCTCCACCACGCTCGACTCCGTGGCCGCCGCGGCGGGCGAACTGGTGTCCGCCGGACGCAAGCCCGACACTCCGCTGACGGTGACCGTCGCCGGTACGACGACCCGGCAGCGCACCTGGGCGGCGACGCTCGGCACGATCGCGCAGACGCTGAAGCAGGCGAAGGTGCTGCCGTCCCCGGACGGCGGCCGGCCGGTGATAGCCGTGGTCGGTGAGCGCAGCGCCCCCGCCCGGCGCGACGAGCTGTCGTGGTTCGAGTCCAAGCCGCTGTTCGGCTGGAAGGTGCTCGTGCCGCGTACGAAGGAGCAGGCGGCGTCGCTCTCCGACCAGTTGCGCTCGTACGGCGCCGTGCCGCACGAGGTGCCGACGATCGCGGTGGAGCCCCCGCGCACCCCGCAGCAGATGGAGCGGGCGGTCAAGGGCCTGGTGACGGGCCGCTACGAGTGGATCGCGTTCACGTCCGTCAACGCGGTGAAGGCGGTCCGCGAGAAGTTCGAGGAGTACGGCCTCGACGCCCGTGCCTTCGCGGGCATCAAGGTCGCGGCGGTGGGCGAGCAGACGGCCAACGCGCTGATCTCCTTCGGCGTGAAGCCGGACCTGGTGCCGAGCGGCGAGCAGTCGGCGGCGGGCCTGCTGGAGGACTGGCCTCCGTACGACCCGGTCTTCGACCCGATCGACCGCGTCTTCCTGCCGCGCGCCGACATCGCCACGGAGACGCTGGTCGCGGGCCTGATCGAGCTGGGCTGGGAGGTCGACGACGTCACGGCCTACCGGACCGTGCGCGCCTCGCCCCCGCCCGCGGACACCCGCGAGGCGATCAAGGGCGGTGGCTTCGACGCGGTCCTGTTCACGTCGTCCTCGACGGTCCGGAACCTGGTCGGCATCGCGGGCAAGCCGCACAACGTGACGGTGATCGCCTGCATCGGCCCGGCGACGGCGAAGACGGCCGAGGAACACGGCCTGCGGGTGGACGTGATGGCTCCCGAGCCGTCGGTCCACAAACTGGCGGAGGCCCTGGCCGACTTCGGCACGCGCCGCCGGCTGGCCGCGCTGGACGCCGGCGACCCGGTGACGAGGCCGAGCGAGCGGCGGCCGGGGGCGCGGAGGCGTCGGTCGACGACCTGATCCCGGCGAGCAGCGGGGCGGGCACAGCGTACGTACGCTGTGCCCGCCCCGTTTGCGTCAGCGGCCCTAACTCGTCTTCCGTGTACGGCTCTTTCGCGCGGGGGCGGGGTGGTGCTGGTCCCGCCAGGTCCGTGGTGAGACGCCGTAGGTCTGTTTGAACACCTTGCTGAAGTGGGTCGCGTCCGCGAAGCCCCAGCTCCGGCCGATTCCGGCGATGGTCCGCGCCCGGCCGCCCGGACCGGCCAGTTCCCGCCTGCACTCGGCCAGGCGGTGTGAGCGGATCCAGTCTCCGAGGCTGATGCCCGACCGGGACAGCACGGTGTAGAGGTGGCGGACCGAGATGCCGTGCGCGGCGGCGATCCGCGCGGCCGACAGGGTGGGATCGGCCAGGTGCGTCCGGATGTACTGGGTGATCCGCAGGCTGAGCGGTACCTCCGCCGGTGCCACCCGGCCGGGGCCGGTGTCGCCGAGCTGGGAGGCCACGACCGCGCGGAGGAGTTCCACGCTGGGTTCCATGATTGCTTCGGCGTGCGCCCCGTCGTGCAACTCCTCGCTGACCGCCAGCCGGGAGAAGTACGTGAAGGCGAGGCGTGCGGTGGGGTTGTCGGGGCCGAGAGGAGTGGCGGCGACGGCGCGCAGTAACCGCTCCGGAAGCGCGAGCACCTCGCGCGGGATACGGAAGGAGTGGTAGCCGACCCCCCTGCTGAAGTGAAGTGTGTACGGAGCGGTCGTTTCGTAGACCACGAGGTTTCCCGGAGTGACCAGGGACTGGCGCCCGTACTGTTCCACCAGGTTGGTCCCCGTCATCTGGAGGCCGAGGAACACCGCCGGCTCGTCGTCCTCCCGTGCCAGCCGCTCCGTACGGTGGAAGGTCACCGGGGGCCCCTGCGCGGAACAGAGCTTGACGGGACCCATGGTGCCGAGTCTCATGCGCCCCCAGATCTTCCCCGCGGGGGAGTGATGGGCGATGTCGACCCGGGAGAAGGACTTCCACAGGGCGTGCCGGATCGTGTCCTCGCGTTCCTGCGGCGGTACGGCCGAGATGTCCAGTGCCGCATGCCTCGGACCGGGTGCCGGCGTGATGGCGTGGTGATCCGCTTCTCTCACGAGCCACCTCTCCCCACGGTCGTCCCGCCCCTCGCGAAGATCAGGATGAGGCTGCCGGTATTCGGCGCACAAGGGGCGGGGAGCGGCGGGGCCGGTGGCCGGTGTGCACAACTGACAAACACCCGCACGCGCACGACAAAGTCCGCCTCCCCGTCGCCCCCTAATCTCCAGGGCTGAAGGCGCCGGTAACTCGCCGCAACGACTCAACCGTATTGACGATCGGACACAGCATGAGACGCAAGTCGTACATCACCGCCACCGCCGTGGCCCTGTCGATCGCCGGCACGCTGACGATCGGCACCCCGGCCAGCGCCACCGTCTCCGGGGGATACATCTCGGGCGCCGGAACCGTGCTGGACGACCTGACCGACGAGGGCCCGGTGAAGTACGGGCAGTACAGCGGCGCCGTCGCGGTGTGGCAGACCATTCTCTGGGCCGACGGCTACCTGGGAACCAACCACTCCGCCGCGGTGGACTGCTCCTTCGGCAACAACACCCTGGCGGCCACCAAGCAGTGGCAGCGGGACCACGGTCTCGTGGCCGACGGGGTGGCGGGGCCGAAGACGTTCACCAAGGCGGGCCAGTACCTGAGGGCCTCCGGCACGAACATCTACGGCGAGGACATCATCAACTACGACTCACCCCGGTCCTCGTTGCGCCATCTCGCCGACCGCGATTCAAGCGGGCGCTGGATCGTCTGGGCCAACGGCGGGGAGCGTTTCGCCTCCTACAAGTACTGCTGAGCAGCGAACACACGTGGCCCGTACCCCTTGAACGCTGGTACGGGCCACGTGTGTTCGCCGCGTCAGCGGCCGGAGGGGTACGGGAGGGTCGGACCTCGCCCGGTGAGCGGCCCGTCGGCGCCCTGCGATGCCGGTCGGTGCCATGCATACGATGCTTCGTATGACCCATGACGCACATCGGGTCATATCCGTATCACGTGGGAGAACACACATGCGCAGGGCAACGACCGTGACGGCGCTCATCGTGGCGGCCGGGCTGATGACGGCGTGCGGCGGCGGCAGCAGCAGCGATGGTGAAAAGAAGGAGCGCGCCGGTGGGAGCACGGTCGCTTCTTCCTCCGGGCCGGCCTCCGAGGGCGAGGACAGGACGTACGAGGTCACCATCGAAGTCGGTGGCGAGGGCAAGACCAGTGTCTACTACAACCTCGACACCAACCGCTCCGAGCAGGTCACGCTGCCGTGGAAGAAGTCGGGCGAACTCACCTTGAACTCCACCCAGCGCAAGGTCGGGACCATCGTGTCCGTCGTGCCGGGCCCGGTGAAGATGTCCAACGGCCAGTTGGGCGCGGCTCCCTGCTCGATCACCGTCGACGGGAAGAAGGTCGTCGAGGACGAGGGCGGCGTCGAGGGCAAGCACCTGTGCGAGTACACCATCCACTGACGGTGACCCCGGTACCGGTGGCGCGGGTCAGCCGCCCTGGCCGGCGCTGCCGATCGGGCCGACCTTCACCGGGGTGCCGGAGCCGTCCGTGACGGGCAGCGAGGCGGCGCCCGGCCAGTCGAGGGTGACCGACTTCGTCTCGTTCGGCGGGGTCACCACCAGGCCGGTGATGCGGACGCCGGAGCCGCCCGAGTCGTTGACCGGGTAGGAGACGGCGAAGGCCACCGAATCGCCGTCCTTGAGGACGATCGAGGGGGCCTCTTCGCCGGTGCGCTCCGCGGACAGTGATCCCGCGTTGGTCTTCAGGTCGACGCCCGCGTAACCCGACATCGCGCAGTCCCGGCCGCCGCCGTTGGTGAACTCCACCGCGACCATGCCCTCCGGGTCGCCCTCGGTGGAGTGGTCCACCGCCGTGACCTCCAGTTCGTCGGTGCGGCACTTGCCGGTCTCGCTGTCCTCGCCGGAGCCGGTTCCGGCGGACGTGCCCTGCCCTCCTTCCGTTTCCTTTCCGGCGGAGTCCTTCGCGGAGTCCTTCGCGGAGTCCTGAGCCGAGCCGCCGGTCGAGGAGGAAGAGGAGGACGAGTCGCCCTGGTCCGCGGCGAGGTCGTCGTTCTGGCAGGCGGTGAGCGAGAGGCCCGCGACGACGGCCAGGGCTGCGATGGTGAGCTTGTTGACGCGCATGGTGTCTTCCTCGGTGTCGGTCGGGGCGCCGGACCGTCGGTCCGGGCAGCGTTTCCGCACACCAAGAGCGGCCGGCCCGGTCCTGCGTTTCGCCCAACAGCCCGCTAATACACCCCTGTTACAGATGGAGGGAGACGGTGACACGGAGCTCAGGAGCGCCGGGTCAGCTCGCGCAGGGCCTGGCCGAGGGTCCGCACGCCCTCGGTGAGGACTCCGGGCGGGTCGGCCGCGTAGCCGAGGACCAGGCCCTGGGGGCCGGGGAGTTGGCGGTGCCAGGACAGGGGATGGCACTTCACGCCGCGGGCGAGGGCTGCGGCGGCCAGTTCGGTGTCGGGTACGTCCGGCGCGTAGGTGACCGTCAGGTGCAGGCCGGCCGCCGCGCCGTGGACGACCGCGCCCGGCAGGTGTGCGGTGACGGCGTCGATCACCGCGTCGCGGCGGCGGATGTGACGGGTGCGGAGCAGGCGTAGGTGGCGCTCCAGCTGGCCCGATTCCATCAGCCGGGCGAGGACCAGTTGCGGCAGTACGGCGTTGCCCAGGTCGGTGAAGCGTTTCGCTTCGGTGAGCGCGTGCAGGTGGTGGGGCGGCGGGATCATCCAGCCGGTCCGCAGTGCGGGGGCGAGGAGTTTGGAGACGCTGCCCATGTAGCACAGGCGGTCGGCGAGCAGGGAGCGCAGCGCGGGCACGGGCGGGCGGTCGTAGCGGTGCTCGGCGTCGTAGTCGTCCTCCAGGATCAGTCCGCCGTCCGCGGCCCAGCGCAGCAGTTCGCGGCGGCGCTCGCCGCTCGTCACGACCCCGGTGGGGAACTGGTGGGCCGGTGTGAGGAGCACGGCGCGGGCGCCGGTGGCGCGCAGCGCGTCGACGCGCGGGCCCTGGTCGTCGACCGGTACCGGCGGGGTGGCCAGACCGCCGTTCCGCAGGTGCTGGCGGGTGCCGAGCGAGCCGGGGTCCTCCACCGCGACACCGGTGATGCCGTCCGCCGACAGCACGGGGTGCAGCAGGGTGAGCGCCTGCGCGGTGCCGGCGACGATCAGGATCCCGTCCGGCTCGACCCGGATGCCGCGGCTGCGCGCCAGCCAGTCGGCGACGGCGCGGCGCAGCCGCGGGGCACCGCGGGGATCGCCGTACCCGAGGTCCGCGGTGGACAGTTCGGCGAGCACGGCCCGTTCGGCGCGCAGCCAGGCCGTGCGGGGGAACGCGGAGAGGTCGGGGCGGCCGGGGGTGAGGTCGACGCGGGCGTCGGCGGCGCGCAGCGCGTCGAAGACGTCGGCGCCGGGCTCGCCGGTGAAGGGGGAGTGGGGCGCTGTCCGACCGGGGTGCGGGACCTTCGGCCCGCGGGCGGGGGGCGCCGCGACCACCACCGTGCCGCCGCGCCGGCGCCCCTCGACATGTCCGTCCTCGGCGAGCCGCCGGTACGCCTCGGTGACCACGCCCCGGGAGACGCGCAGCTCGGCGGCGAGCACCCGGGTGGCCGGCAGTCTGCTGCCCACGGTCAGCCGGCGGTCGGTGATCGCCTGCCGCAGCCGCCCGGCCAGCCAGTCCGCCTTGCCGCCCGAGGGCGCGTCCTCGGGCCGTAGCTGCAGGAAGTCGGAGCCGTGCGCCGCCGTACCGCTCGTCGGTGCTTCCCTCTCGCTCACCGCACCCATGGTGCCATCGGCGGCACTGGTGCCACGCACCGCTACGGCGCCGCCCGGGTGCCGGACAGCGGCTCGTCGCTGAACGTGAACTCCCGTGCGGAGGAGGTGAGAAGGGCCGTCGCCGGGGTGACCCGCCAGTGCGCGGTGAGTTCCCGTGCGATCGTCCGCAGTGCCTCCGCGACGGTGTCCGTCCCGCCGTCGTGCACGGCTTCCACCACCACGAAGACCCGGCTGGTGTGATCGCCGACCGCGGAGTGGCCGCTCTGCCGGTTGGTCCAGCGGCGGGCGTGCGCCCGCCCGGCGGAGTCGGCGTACGTCACCTCGCCGGGTGCCGGGTGTTCCGTACCGCCGCCGAAGGTCGTGTACTCCTCGTCACCGCGGGCGTGGCGCACTTCGAGCAGCGGGCCGGTGACGCGGTCGGCGTCGAGCACCGCGACCGGGACGGCGTACGCGACGGAGACCGCGTTGCACAGGTCGACCACCGGGTGGATGCGCGGCAGCGCCCCTTCCTTGCGCAGCCGCCGCAGCAGGGACTCCGAGGCGCACCGGTACTGGGTCGGCTTCAGCCCCATCCGGGCGAAGACCCGGCGCCAGGCCAGCACTTCGGGGAACCGGCCCTCGGGGGCGTCGGCCAGCCGGGCCAGGGCGCGGGCGGTGTACTCCGCGACGCGCGGGCCGACGTCGGCCGCCCGGCTGACGCCGGTGGCGTGGAGCGCGCCCACCGCGAGGTGGGGGTGGTCGGACCAGATCGCGTCCGTGTGCCGGAAACGCATCTCACGCCACCGCCATCCGTGCGCTCAGGCCCACGAAGCA
This sequence comes from Streptomyces sp. CB02400, assembly GCF_001905725.1. Lineage (GTDB taxonomy): Bacteria > Actinomycetota > Actinomycetes > Streptomycetales > Streptomycetaceae > Streptomyces > Streptomyces atrovirens. The sequence continues at coordinate 523,011 of NZ_LIWB01000004.1, read as the reverse complement.
GACGGCGAACACCCGGCGGATGCCGGTCATGATCCGGGGGCGGGCCGTCAGGCGGTCGCGCACGGCCGCGGCGCACATGCCGTACGCGGCGAAGACGACGAAGGTCAGCGCCATGAAGACCGCGCCGAGCCGGAGCATGAGGCCGAGGGAGCCGGGCGTGCCGGCGGGGACGAACTGGGGGAGGAACGCGACGAAGAACATCGTCAGTTTCGGGTTCAGCACGTTGATCAGGACTCCCGAGGTGATCACGCGGAGCGCCGGCCGCGGCTCGGACTCCGCCTCGACGGCCAGTGCGTCCTTGTCGCGCAGCGTCGCCCACGCCATGTACAGCAGGTAGCCGACACCGAGGTACTTCACCACCGAGTAGGCGACGGCGCTGGTGTGCAGCAGCGCGGCGAGACCGCTGATCGTCGCCACCAGGTGCGGCACGACGCCGAGGGTGCAGCCGAGCGCGGCCACCAGGCTGGCCCGGCGGCCGTGGGACAGCCCGGCGGCGAGGGTGTACACCACGCCGGTGCCGGGGGTGACCACCACGACCAGGGTGGTCAGCAGGAACGCGAGACTCAAGAGAACCCTCCGGGAGGTCGACGGTCCTCCCAGCCTGCCGCGGCCATGGTCCGAAGGGCAGAGCCAAAAGGTGCCGGTCCGACCGGTCCAAAGGCCGCGGGGTGACCGACCTGGCCCCCCTCCGCCGGGCGGCGGCTCAGGTGCGGGCCACGAAGGGGCGGGAGAGGACCGTGACGGTGACGGAGACCGCGGCGAGAGCGGTGATGGTCGTGGCGGGGGTGAGGTACTGGGCGGCGCCGCCCGCGAGCGCGGCGCCGATGCCCTGCCACGTCATGCGGCCGGCCGACTCGACGCCCTGGACCTGGCCGCGGACCGGGTCCGGGGTCAGCGTCAGGAGCCGTTCCTGAAGGGGGAGGGTGGCGGCGAAACCGGCACTGGCGACGAACACGGCGGCCGTCGCCACCGGCAGGGGAGGGTGGAGGACGAACAGCAGGTAGGGGGCGGCGAGCAGCAGGCGCAGGGCGAACGCGCAGCGGCGCCGCCGTTCGGCGGTCAGGAGCCGTCCGACGGTCAGGTCGCCGAGGAGCATGCCCGCGGACCCGGCGGCCAGGAGGACACCGGCGTGGTCGGGGGCGTAGGGGATGAACAGGGCCTCGCAGCCGACGATCAGGCCGTTGGGGACCCACAGGTTCAGCAGCAGCGCACGAGGACCGGAGCGGGAGAGGAGCGCGGTGTTCACCGTCCAGGTCTGACGGAGGCCGGGGCGGCGGGGCGGGCGGATCGAGCGTTCCCGGACGGTCGTCGCCACCACGACCAGCCCGGCGCCGGTCAGGGCCGTCGCGGTGACGAAGACGCCCTGCGGGCTCAGGTACCGCAGCAGTACGGCGCCGAGCGCGTAGCCGAGGACGGCCATGCCGCCCGAGGTGATGTTCATCAGCGAACGCGCCGGGACGTATGCGGAGGCGGGCACCACCTCGGCGAGCAGCCCCATCCGGGTGCCGGTGCCCAGGGACTGGAAGAAGCCCAGCACCAGGAGGAGGGCGAAGCGGGCGGTCAGCGGCAGTCCGGGGACCGCCTGTGCGGCCACGCCCAGCAGCGAGACGCACTGGAGCGCGACGAGGGTGCGGCGGGGGCGGTTCCCGTCCGCGACCGACATCAGCGTCATCGCGCCGAGCACGGTCGCGAAGGTGGCGCCGTACATGCTCACGGCCGTCAGGAACGGGGAGCCGGTCCGCTGGTCGACCAGCGTGGCGAGCGCGAAGCCCGACAGCGTGCTCGCGGCGACCGTGAGGGTGAAACTCGCGTACAGGCCGGTGAACTCGCGGTTGCCGAGCAACGCGCGGTACGTGGTGGTGGGTTCGGAGGTGTCGGAAGGCATGAAAAAAGCCTTCGAACGCTCCCGCGGGGGCGTCGAAGGCCAACACGCACATTCTAGCGCCCCGCGACCTCAGCCGAGGCGGCGGACCGGGGTGCCGGACAGGTAGGCCTCGATGTCCTCGACCGCCTGGCCGTAGTACGTGCGGTAGTTGAGCTGCGAGACGTAGCCGAGGTGCGGGGTGGCCAGGAGGCGGGGGGCGGTGCGCATCGGGTGGTCGGCGGGCAGGGGCTCCGTGTCGAAGACGTCGACCGCCGCGCCCGCGATACGGCCCTCGTGCAGCGCGGTGAGCAGGGCGTCCTGGTCGACGAGTGCCGAGCGGGAGGTGTTGATCAGGTGGGCGGTCGGCTTCATCAGGGCCAGTTCGGGGGCGCCCAGGATGCCCCGGGTGGTGTCGCCCAGGACGAGGTGGAGCGAGACGAAGTCGCCGGTGCGGAGCAACTCCTCCTTCGAGGACGCCAGTTCGACGCCCACCTCGTCCGTGCGCTCCTTGGTGAGGTGCGGGCTCCACGCCGTGACCTCCATGCCGAAGGCGAGGCCCACCCGCGCCACCCTGCTGCCGATCTTGCCCAGTCCGAGCAGGCCGAGGCGGCGGCCGTGCAGGTCCGCGCCGACCGTCGACTGCCAGGGGCCGCCCGCACGCAGGGCGTTGTTCTCCGGGACGATGCCGCGGGCCAGTCCGAGCAGCAGTGCCCAGGTCAGCTCCACCGGCGGGGTGGGGGAGCTCTGGGTGCCGCAGACCGTGACGCCGTTGCGTTCGGCGGCGGCGCGGTCGATGACCGAGTTGCGCATGCCGGACGCGACGATCAGCTTCAACCGGGGGAGCCGGTCCAGCAGGGAGGCGCGGAACGGGACGCGTTCCCGCAGCGTCACCGCGATGTCGAAGTCCGCGAGCGCCGCGGCCAGTTCGTCCTCCGTGGCGAAGTGCTCGGTGAAGGAAGTCACCTCCACGCGGTCGTGGAGGGGGCTCCAGTCGGCGATCGTGGTGGCGATGTCCTGGAAGTCGTCGAGCACGGCACAGCGAAGCCGCATGTCGGTCCTTTCCCGTGAGCCGGTGCCCCCGCCACGGCTCGGGCGGGCGCCCCTGGATTGTCCGGCATGAGCTGCGGTCGTGACCGGGGGCGTGGGAGATGAACAGGGCCTCGCAGCCGATGATCAGTCCGCCTGGGACCCACGGGTCCAGCAGCAGGGCGCGCGGGCCGGCGCGGGGGAGGAGCGCGGTGTTCGTCGTCCAGGTTCGGCGCAGTCCGGGGCGGCGGGGCGGGCGGATCGAGCGTTCCCGGACGGTCGCCGCCGTCACCATGGGCACGACCCGGCACCGGCGCCGGCGGTTCCAGCCGTACCGGACGCCGGCACGACGGCACGGGCACCCGCGGTGGCTCAGTCGACCGTCCAGATACCGACGATGACGCCAACTGCTATCGCGATCACCCAGAGGGCGACCTGTATCTTCTTGGAGTTCTCCATGAGATGGCCTTCCTCCCGTTGTCAAGACGTCGTGCGGAGAGGTGGGAAGGGCGGGGGATTTCGGCCCCCGCCCTCCTGCCTTGCCCTGATCAGTCGGGGATGAATCCGCCGGTGGGATCAGCGCAAGCCCACAAGTCCCCCATTTCTTCGCTCCAGTCGCTACCGTCTTCGTCCAGTATCGAATTCGTGGTGTAGCAGGCGGCGACATAGCCGGGCGTCGGCTTCGCCCAGCGCCCCACGGTTTTCGCTCCCGACTTCAGCGCCCCGGCGATGTCGTCCCACAGGAGTCCGGTGGGGTCGACGCGGTTGACGGGGTCGCCGGCGGCGTAGAGGTAGGGGTTCTCCTCCTGGCCGGAGGGGTCGGGCTGGGTGAAGCGGCCGAGGGCGGGGTCGTAGTAGCGGTGGCCCATCTTGTACAGGCCGGTGGGGTCGAGGTAGGCGCCGGCGTAGCGGTACGGCTGGGGGACGGCCTCGGTGGGGGTGGTGCGGGGCAGGCCGGTGGGGCCGTAGGCGTAGGTGTGGGTGCGCTTGCCCGCGTCGTCGACGAGGCCGAGGACGTTGCCGGTGGCGTCGGTGAGGTAGTAGAAGGACTTCCCCCCAGTCGTCATGGAGTTCAGGGTGCCCGCCGGTTCGCGGATGAATCCGGTGTCGACGCCGTTCGTCGTCGTGGACGCCAGGCCGAGCGCGGTGTGGTGGAACCAGGTCGAACCGAGCTTGGTGCGTTCGGAGTTGTCCGTCCCTGCGTGGACCAGGTCGTAGCTCTTGCCGGCTGCGGTGATGCCGGAGAGCTGACTGTGGTCCGTCCAGGTTTCGTTCGTGCGGGCGGTGGTGCTCGCGCCGGTGGTCTCGTTGCCGAGCTTGTCGTGGGACCAGCCGGCGGTGGAGCCGTTCTTGCCGGTCAGCTCGCTCGCGTCGTCGTAGCTGTAGGTCGTGGCGCCCGGGCAGGTGCTCTTGCTGCCGTCGTGGCTGGTGAGGTTGCCGGCCTTGTCCCAGCAGTACAGCCAGGACGCCTTGCGCGCGCCCGTGGAGTCGGCCTCCAGGGCGTGGCGGAGGCGGTCCTGGGAGTCGTAGTCGTAGGTGGTCGTGAGCTTGGTGAGGTTGTCGGTGCGAGTGCGGACCTTGGTGGTGTCCTTGCCCGCGGTGTTCTTGTAGCTGTAGGTCAGGTCGACGAACGTCTGCGTGCCGGAGGTGGTCTTGATCTTCTCCGGGCGGCCGTTCTTGTCGAGGGTGACCGTCTGGGTGGTGCCGCCGGGGTAGACGGTCGTGGTGCGCTTGTCGTTGTCGTCGTAGTCGAAGTCGGTCTTCTTGCCGTCCGGGGCGACCAGATGGTCGAGGCGGCCTGCGTCGTCCCAGGTGTAGTCGGTCTTTCCGGTCGGGTCGGTGTAGTGGTCGACGTCGCCGCCGGGGGTGTAGGCGAGGGCCGTTTGCGCGCCGTTCTGCAGGGTGCGCACGCTTTCACGGTTGAGCTTGTCGTACTGCCAGGTGGTGGTGCCGGAGGCGTCGGTGCGGGTCGTGACGTTGCCGTCGCCATCGTAGGAGTAGGTGACGGTGAGGTTCGTGGAGGAGACCTCGCGCACGCGGTCGCGGGAGTCGTAGCCGTAGACGGTGGTGATGCCCCGGCCGTCCTTGACCGTCTCCACCCGGCCCAGCGCGTCGTAGGTGTAGGTCGTCTCTCCCAGCGGCGCCGGGGGCTTGACCTTGATCAGGTTGCCCTTGGTGTCGTAGGTGAACGAGGTGACCTTGCCGTTGCCGTCCTTCGCCGTGCAGCGCTGGCCCTCGAAGCCGCCGCACTTCGGGTCGGCCTCGTTGTAGGTGTACTCGCGGGTCGCGCCGGCGGTGCCCGACGTGGTCACCGACAGGGTGTTGCCGTTGGCGTCGTACGTGAAGCTGTCCTTGCGGCCGTCGGCGGTCGTGAAGTCGTCGGGCAGGTCGGTGCCCGCGATGGTCCGGTACTGGGAGACCTGGGCGGTGGCGCCCATCGGCAGCTCGGCCTTCACCGGGTTGTTGCGGCCGTCCCAGCCGTAGGTGGTGGTGTTGCCGCCGGTGCCGTCCGCGCCCGTGCCCATCGCGTCGATGGCGGTCTGGGTCAGGTGGTTCTCGTAGGTGGCGTGCCGGGAGTGGCCGAGGGGGTCGGTGACCTTGGTGACCTCGCCGTCCGCGTTGTGCGTGTAGATCGTCTCGTCGCCGTCGGGGTCGGTGACCGTCGTGGTGCCGGCGTCGGACGGGGTGGCCGCGCTGTAGTCGTAGCGCCAGGTCGGGCCGGTGCGGCCGCTGGAGGACGACGCGGTGGCCCGCTGCACGGAGGTGACGCGGTTGTGGCCGTCGTAGGTGAAGAGGGTGACCGTTCCCTCGGGGGTGGTCACCTTCGTCACCCGGCGCGAGGAGTCGTACGCGTAGGTGGTGGCCTTGCCGGCGGTGTCGGTGACCTTGGTGAGGTTGCCGGCCGCGTCGAGGTCGAGGACGGCGGTGCGGCCGGTGTGGTCCTTGGCCTGCCACTGGTCGCCGTAGGTCTTGAGCATGTCGATCCAGCGGCCGGAGCGGGTCTCGGTGAGCTTGAAGCCCTTGTGCTCGGCTCCCTCGTCGTGCTGGTCGACGGTGATCGTGCCGTCGTTCCTGTCCGTGACCTCGAGCAGGGTGCCGTGCTCGTCGTACGTGTCCCTGGTGCCGGACTTGCGGTCGGTCAGCGTGTAGGTGCCGTCCGCGTTCTTCCTCAGGTCCTTGGAGTAGCCGGCCGGGGTGGTGTAACCGCCCGTGCCCGTCTCCTCGAAGCGCAGGGTCTCGCCGGTGGCGTCGAAGACGACGACCTCGCCGTCGCCGACCTGGAGGTAGCGCTCGTAGGCCTGCCACCAGCGCTGCGACACCTTCCCCCAGGGGGCGTCGAGGGAGTTGTAGGTGCGGGTGAGTCGAAGCTTCTGGCCCACCCCGGCGATGTCGAAGTCGGTGGCCGCCAGCATCAGGTTGCCGTCGGAGACGTTCACCCGCGCCACCAGCGCGTCGTTCAGGCGGGTGTCGAGGATGCGGTGCCAGGGCACCTCGCCCTGCCCCTCGGGGACGTACGCCGTCCCGGCGGCAGCGGCCGCGCGGGCGGTGGAGCCCTTCCCGGCCGCGCGGGCGGTGGTGTCCTCCCCGGCCGCGCGGGCCTCCTGCGCCGTACGCCACGCGGCGACCTCCGCGGACGGCTCCGCCTCCGCGCGGGAGGCCGGGGGCTTCGTCGAACCCACCGGCGTCGCCGGGGCCTCGACCTTGGTCGGCTCGGTCCACGGGCTCTCCGGCTCCGGCAGCACGGGCTTCGGCGTCGCCGCCAGGCCGGGTGCCGCCGCGATCACCACGGCGGCCGTGGTGATCGCCGCGACGAGAGCGGTTCTGTGTGTTCTCCGGGCACGCCACGACGGCGTGCGCACGGCACGCGAGTGCATCAGCTTCCCCCACAGGGAGTCAGGAGTACGACAGACGGGCAGTCGGAACCGGAGACCCCCACGGTCACCGGCGCCCCACAAGGTGTCACAGGACGCACACAAAGCGACGCGATGTGCCCTCGAACGTCATATGCATACGGGCCGGAATAAGCCCTGCCGCTTACCGGTGGCAACTAGGGCTGTTCTTGGGCGAAGTGGACTGATGGAAGCGTGAAGTTGTCCACTCTCAGCCCTTTTCGCAGGGCGGCATCGACCGAAAAGCTTCAAGTCAGGGTCAACCCGGAACGTTTGCCGCTCTTCAGGGGGCTTTTTCGGACAGGTTCGCGGCGGGCCCACCCGGCCGTGCGGACAGTGATCGCCCGGCCCCCTCGGGGCGGATGCGGGGAAACGCCTGACGGGAAGTTGTCTCAGAGGGTGTGTCCGCCCCGTGACGGTTCTGTGGGAGCGGTCCCACGGCCTGCACACTGACCGCGTCCGGCCGATCCGGCCACGTTCGCCCCCTTTCCGTGAAGGACCTTCGCGCGATGAGCGAATCCGGCAGATCCCTGCCCTTCTGCCGTTCCCGTACGCGGCGCCCCGCCACCCCGAACCGGTTCACCGGCCCTGTCCGGTGGGCCGGACGCCTGCTGTGCTGGAACCTCGCCGCCGGCATGGCCGCGGCCGCCGCCGACCTCCTCCTCGCACCGTCCGCCGGCTGGTGGCCCGCCTTGTGGCCGCTGCCCTGGTACCTCACCTGCGCGTCCCTCCTCGCCTGGGCCGTCCTGCGCGCCCGCGAGAAGGCCGCGCACCGGCCGCCGGACGAGGAGGACCTGCCCGGCGAGTGGGACACGGCGGCCTGAGGGGGACGCGCGTGAGGTGGCCGTGGTCAGGGGAGACGCCGGGTCCGGCCCCCGAAGGCGCGGGCCGACTCCGCGTCGGCAAAGGCACGGGAGGGGCGGGCGTAGCGTAGGTGGTATGACGACGTACGGATCCTTCCCCGGCGCGCGGCCGCGGCGTCTGCGTACCACCCCCGCCATGCGGCGCATGGTCGCCGAGACCCGGCTGCACCCCGCCGACTTCATCCTCCCGGCCTTCGTGCGCGAGGGCGCGGACGAACCGGTGCCGATCGCGGCGATGCCCGGTGTCGTGCAGCACACGCGGGACAGCCTGAAGAAGGCGGCGGCTCAGGCCGTGGCGGCCGGGATCTCCGGGATCATGCTGTTCGGCGTGCCGGAGGAGTCCAGGAAGGACGCCATCGGGACGCCCGGCACCGACCCGGACGGGATCCTCCAGGTGGCCCTGCGGGACGTGCGGGCCGAGGTCGGGGACGACCTGCTCGTCATGTCCGACCTGTGCCTGGACGAGACGACCGACCACGGGCACTGCGGGGTCCTCGACGAGCAGGGGCGCGTCGACAACGACGCCACGCTCGAGCGGTACGCCGAGATGGCCCAGGTGCAGGCCGACGCGGGCGCCCATGTCGTCGGGCCGAGCGGGATGATGGACGGGCAGATCGGGGTCGTCCGCGACGCCCTCGACCAGATCGGGCGGGAGGACGTCGCGATCCTCGCCTACACCGCCAAGTACGCCTCCGCCTTCTACGGGCCGTTCCGGGAGGCCGTCGCCTCCTCGCTCCAGGGTGACCGCAAGACGTACCAGCAGGACCCGGCGAACGTCCGTGAGTCGATGCGCGAGCTGGCGCTCGACCTGGAGGAGGGCGCCGACATGGTGATGGTGAAGCCGGCGGGCCCGTATCTGGACATCCTCGCCCGGGTCGCGGACTCGGTGGACGTGCCGGTGGCGGCGTACCAGATCTCCGGTGAGTACTCGATGATCGAGGCCGCCGCCGAGAAGGGCTGGATCGACCGGGACCGGGCGATCCTGGAGACGCTGACCGGCATCAAGCGGGCCGGTGCGCGCAACATCCTCACCTACTGGGCCACCGAGGTGGCCCAGAAGCTGGGTGCCGTTCAGTAGGTTCAGTAGGTGAGGGCGTCGTCCATCGACTGCTGCCAGTACGTCACCGCCATGCTGCTGTCGTAGTACACGCCGTCCGCCGGCAGGGCCGGGACGGCCGACGGGCCGCCGTCGCTGTTCGGGGTGTTGCCCTGGAAGGCGACGGTGAGCTTGTGGGCGGTGGCACCGCCGTCCCCGCTGCCGTCGGCGGCCGACAGGAGCACGCCCGCGTACGCCGTCTCACCCGGTGCGAGGGTGACCACGGCCTGCGGCTTCGACGCCTCGACGGGCTGCGGCACCCACTGCATCTCGTCGAAGCGGAGCACCGGGTAGTAGGTGAGGTTGCAGTTCTGCGAACCCGAGTTCTTGACCGTGATCAGCATGTGGTTGACGGGGCGGGACACCGGCCGGGCGTCGACGGTGGTGTTGGAGCCGTTGCAGGAGAGCCGGGTGACCCCGGGGTCGTCGGAACCGCCGGAGCCCCCGCCGGTGTTGGCGGACGTCCCCTTGTCACCGGTCTTGCCGCCGCTCTTGTCGCCGGCCTTGTCCTGCTCCGCGGTGCCGCCGCCGGTGCTCTGGCCCTTGTCGGTCTGGGAGCCGCCCGAGGGGGTCGTCCCGACGCTCTCCGCCGCCCCCGCGGGCTGGGAGGCGCCCTCGTCCTGGGTGCCCGTGCCGTCCTCGCAGGCGGTGAGGGCGAGGGCGGCGAGGACGGCTCCGGTGGCGGCGACGAGGCGGATGCGAGAGGTGCGCATGGTGAATTCCTTTACGTGGTTCAGGGGTTCGGCGTGGCCACTCGACCGGGAGCCGGGAGCGGCGTGCTTGGATGACCAGAGCTTGTCCGCCGATCCGTCCCGGTCGCCACACCTGGCGGGGGATCCGGGACGCTGGAACGCGCGGAACGCTGTGACCTGGGGAAACGACCGTCCCCTGGAACGGCGGAATGGGATACGGGGGCGGGAGGAACAGTGTCGGAGAACACGGCCGCGGCGGAGTTCGCGGCGCAGTTGAGGATCTTGAAGGAGCGGTCCGGGCTGAGCTACGGGGTGCTCGCCAAACGGCTCCACATGAGTACGTCGACCCTGCACCGGTACTGCAACGGGGACGCGGTGCCGACGGAGTACGCACCGGTCGAACGGCTGGCCCGGTTGTGCAAGGCGCGCCCCGAGGAACTGGTCGAGCTGCACCGGAAGTGGGTGCTGGCGGACGTGACCCGGGGGCGGAAGGGGGCGCCGTCGCAGGGAGCGGCGTCCGCCGGAGGAGCGGCGTCCGTGGACGCACCGGCACCTGCCGGCGGACCGGTACCCGCCGGCGAACCGGCGCGCGTCGGCGAACCGGCGGAGGACGCGGCGGTCCGGGACCAGGAAGCAGACGGCGGTCCGGTGGCCGGGCAACCGACGGTCGGGCAGCCCACGGCCGGGCAGCCCGAGGCCGGGGTTTCGGAAGCGGAAACCCCGGGAGCGGGGGCCACAGGAGCGGGGACCCCGGGAGCGGAGATCCCGGAAGCAGGGACCCCAGGAGCAGAGACTCCGGAAGCAGGAGCCACAGGAGCGGGGGCTCCGGGAGCAGGGATCCCGGAGGCCGAGATCCCCGCGGTCACCGGCCCCGGCGAGGTCCGTGTCCGCCCCCGCCGCCGTACCCGTACCGCCGTCCTCGCGGGGATCGCCGTGGCCGCCGTGCTCGGTGGGGTCACGTTCGCCCTGGGGGGCCTGCCGGGCGACGGGGGCGGGGGCGACCGGAAGGGCCCGGTGGGAGCCGCGGCCGACGGTGTTACGGACAAGGACGAGGACGTCACCGCGTCACCCTCCGCCTCCGCTTCCGCCTCCTCCTCCCCCTCTTCCTCCGCGTCCCCGTCCCCCTCCGCGAAGGGCGAGAAGGAGGCACCCCGCACCCCGGCCACCGCCTCCACCGCCCCGGCGGACGACGGCGCCGGGGACGTCGTGCCGCTGACCGTGCGGACCGAACCGTACTTGTGGAAGAGCCCCTGCGCGCAGCGGTATCTGGTCAACAGGCCGGCGAGCGGGGTGAAGCCGCCGCCGACGGAGCAGGACGCGACGGCGTGGGTCAGCTCGTTCGGGGCCGTCTCGTCGGAGGAGCAGTACGTGCGGCTCACCGTGCAGGGGGCCGGGGACGAGACGGTGGTCGTGGAAGAGCTCAACGTGCGGGTGGCGGGCAAGCGGTCGCCGCTGGCCTGGAACGACTTCGTGATGGGCTACCCCGGCGTGGGCTGCGGCGCCGGCGTGCCCACGCGTTCCTTCACGGTCGCCCTCGACGCCGCCCGCCCGGTCGTGACCCCGGAGTCCGGGCAGCGGGACTTCCCGTTCTCGGTGAGCGAGTCGGACCCCGAGGTCTACTACATCACCGCCGACGCCTCCGCCTACGACGTGAGCTGGTACCTGGAGCTGAAGTGGTCCAGCGGCTCCCGCAGCGGCACGCTCACCGTGGACGACAAGGGCCGCCCCTTCCGCACCAGCGGCAACAACGGGCGCCCGGCGTACGAGTTCCCGCTCGGCGGCGAGGAATGGGTCCCGGAGGGCACGACGAACCTCGGATAGACAGAGCCGACCGGGCACCACCAAGTCCGGCCGCGCGTTAGGTTGTCGAACGCCGACCGACATCCCGACCCCCCAGGGAGACGCCCATGACCGGTGACGCGCTCAGTCAGGATCCCGCCGGGCTTCAGCGGCGGATCGACAGCAGCAAGGCGCATCCGGCCCGGGTCTACGACGTGTTCCTCGGGGGCAAGGACCACTACCCCGCGGACCTGTCGGCGGCGGCCGCGGGGCTGGCGGCGAACCCGCGCGGGTACCTCGACGTGCGGCACAACCGGGACTTCCTGCGGCGCGCGGTGAACACGCTGGTGACGGACGACGGCATCCGGCAGTTCCTCGACATCGGCACCGGCCTGCCCACCGCGGAGAACGTGCACCAGATCGCCCAGCGCGTCGCCCCCGAGTCCCGGGTCGTGTACGTCGACAACGACCCGGTGGTGCTGGCGCACGCGCGCGCCCTGCTCACCAGCGGCCCCGAGGGCCGTACGGACTACATCGACGCGGACCTGAAGGACCCGGCCACCATTCTCGAACGGGCGGCGAGGACACTGGACTTCGACCGGCCGGTCGCGCTGTGCCTGGTCGCCGTCCTGCACTTCGTGGAGGACGAGGAGGCGTACCCGATCGTGCGCGAACTCGTCGACGCCCTGCCCTCCGGCAGCCGCGTGGTGCTCAGCCACCTCACCGAGGACCTCAACCCGGAGAACGTACGGGCGGTGCAACGGACGTACACCGAGCGGGGGTTCACGTTCGTGCTGCGTACGCGGGCGGAGGTGGAGCGGTTCCTCACCGGGAACTCCCTGGACGTCGTGGACCCGGGCGTGGTCCCCGTGCACCGCTGGCGCCCCGACCACGCCGCCCCCGTCCCCGAGCGGCCGGAGGCCTCCTACCTGGAGGGCCTCGACCCCATCGAACGGGTCCGCTACGAGGACGTCAACGACGTGACGGACGCCGACATCAACGTCTACGGGGCCGTCGCCACGAAGGGCTGAGACGGGCCCGGCTGTCCGGATCGCGGAAACTCCCTTGTAGGCAGCACGTACTTCCCTAGAGTGCGCGCATGACCGTGACCGAGAACGCGTCCGCCGCCACCGCCGTGACCGCTCCGCTGCCGCCGCTGGCCGCGCGGGCCCGGTCGACCGGCGGTTCGCCCGTACGGGACATCCTCGCCGTCACCGCCCGCCCCGAGGTGATCAACTTCGCGGGCGGGCTGCCGGCCCCCGAACTGTTCGACACCGACGGCATAGCGGCGGCGTACCGCGCGGTGTTCGCCGAGACACCCGCGCGGGCCCTGCAGTACTCCACCACCGAGGGCGAGCCCACCCTGCGGGCCGCGCTCGCCGCCCGCACCTCGGCACGCGGCCTGGCCACCGACGCCGACGACATCCTCGTCACCACCGGCTCCCAGCAGGCCCTGTCGCTCCTCGCCACCGCCCTCCTCGAACCCGGCGACACCGTCCTCGTCGAGCGCCCCTGCTACCTGGCCGCGCTCCAGGCCTTCGGCCTCGCGGGCGCCCGGGTGGTGGCCGTGCCGGGGGACGAGGACGGGATCGATCCCGGGGCACTGGAGGAACTGGTGGTGCGCGAGCGCCCCAAGCTGCTCTACACGGTCCCCACCTTCTCCAACCCCACCGGCCGCACCATGCCGGCCGCCCGCCGTGCCGCCGTCGCCGAGGTCGCCGGGCGGCGCGGGCTGTGGATCGTCGAGGACGACCCGTACGGGGAGCTGCGCTTCGAGGGCGAGCGGGTGCCGTGGATCGCCTCCTACGAGGGTGCCCGGGACCGGACCGTGCTGCTGGGTTCCTTCTCCAAGGTCATGGCACCCGGCCTGCGCCTGGGCTGGCTGCGGGCGCCCGACGGGCTGCGCCGGGCCTGCGCCGTCGCCAAGCAGGCCGCCGACCTGCACACCCCCACCGTCAACCAGCTCGCCGCCGCCCGCTACCTCGCAGACAACGACCTCGACGCCCACGTCGCCCGCGTCGCCGTCGCCTACCGGGCACGCCGGGACGCCATGCTCGCGGGACTCGCGGACGCGCTTCCGGCGGGGGCGGCGTGGACCCGCCCCGAGGGCGGCATGTTCCTGTGGGTCCGGCTGCCGGGCTCGTACGACACCACCGCCCTCCTCCCCGACGTCGTCCGGCACGACGTGGCGTACGTCCCCGGCGCGCCCTTCCACGCCGGCGAGCCCGACCGCGCCACGCTGCGGCTCTGCTTCGTCACACAGACCCCGGACGAGATCGCGGAGGGGCTGCGCAGGCTGGGCGAGGGGCTGCGGGAGGCGGCGCACCGGACGGCTTAGGACCCGCGGCGGGGTCCCGGCGTAGGACCAATGGACGAGGGCGGGGCTGTCGTCGCCGCACGTACGGTGATGCCATGTCTGACAGCGCACGGACGACGACGACACCCTTCTCCCTGGACGCCTACCTCGAGCGCATCGGCTGGGAGGGCGGGCGGCGCCCCGACACGGCCACGCTCCGCGGCGTGCAGCTCGCCCATATGAGGGCCATCCCCTTCGAGAACCTCGACGCCCTGGGCGGCCGTGCCCCCTCCCTCGACCTCTCCGACCTGATGGCCAAGCTGGTCCACGGCCGCCGGCGCGGCGGCTACTGCTACGAACACAACACGCTGTTCGCGGCGGCCCTGGAGGCGCTCGGCGTCCGGGTGACCCGGCTGACCGCGCGGGTCGTCGTCGGCGCCGACCGCTTCGAGGACCGCCCGCGCACCCACATGGCCCTCCTCGCCGAACTGCCCGGCGACCCGCGGCCCCACCTGGCCGACGTCGGCTTCGGCGCCGTCGGCTCGCTGCTGGAACCGGTGCCGCTCACGGCGGACACCGAGTTCCACGACGCCGGCCGCCGGCACCGGCTGGTGCACGCACCGCACCGGGGGCCGCTGGAGACGTGGGTACTGGAAGCGCACACCGCGGGCGGCTGGCAGGCACAGTACGCCTTCACCCTGGAGCCGTTCGAACCGTCCGACTACGAGGTGATCAACTGGCACATCGCCACGAACCCGCGTTCCCCGTTCTCCCGGCGCCCCTACGTCCAGCGCCTCACCCCGGACGCCCACCTGCTCCTCGACGGCGACCGCCTCACCGTGACGCGCACCGGCGACGGCACGGTCACCGAGAGGAAGCTGTCCGAGGAGACGGAGGCCCGCCGGGTGCTGGCCGAGGAGTTCGGCATCGACGCACCGGCGGGCCTGACGCTCCTGCGGTGACGGGGGCCGGGCCACACCCCGGTGGAGCGTGCGGGCCGTGAGGTCGCACAGCAGCAGGCGGTTGGCCACCTGCTCCGGCGAATCGGCCTTCGGCACCGGGCACTTGTCGTAGAACGACGTGTACAGCGACGCCAACTGGTACAGGTACGCGGCCGGCTCGTGCGGGGCGTACTCCGCGGCCGCCTCGAAGAGCGGCCGGAGGCCTCCTGCCCGGAGGGCCTCGACCCCGTCGAGCGGGTCCGCCACGAGGACGTCAACGACGTGACGGACGCCGACATCAACGTCTACGGAGCCCCGCCACGAAGGGCTGAGGCCGGCCGGACCGTCCGGATCGCGGGAAGCGGAGGCCGGGGGAGGCGCTGCGCGCCCGACGCTAAGAGGGCGACGGGCGCGGCACGGCCGCGTCCACGCGGGCGACGAAGCACTCCCGCGCGCCGCCGTCCGCCGCGGGCCGGAAGCAGGCCCGGACGGTGCTGCCGGGGCGGGCCGCGGTCATCTCGGTGTAGACGTAGGTCTCCGCGTCGATCCCGTCCACGGTGCGCACCTCCCGGGCCGGGCCGCCGGCCGTGACATCCACCCGGTCGCCGATCCGGGTCCCCCACATCCGGGCCCAGCTCGCGCCGCACCCCTCGCTGTACCGCAGTTCCACGTGGGCGCCGGTGGACGTGCGGTACGTGGCGAGGCTGACGGGGGCGACAGCGCAGACCATGCGGATCGGATCCCGGCTCTCGCAGGTGTCCCCGTGGCAACGGGGCGCGAGGACGTACGAGGAGGAGGACGACAGCGGTTCGCCCGGTCCGGCGGCCCGCTGCGGCAGCAGGAGCATCCCCAGCGCCACACCACCGGCGATCACGGTGTAGACCGAGATCAGCACCACCAGGAGCCTGCCCCACCGGCCGCGTGACCACCCGGCGTCGGCGTCGCGCCGAGGCTCGGCAGGGGCGGTGACCGGGGCAGGGGCGGTGACCGGGGCAGGGGCGGGGGCGGCGGGGACGGAGGCGGGAGCGAGGACCGCCGCACGGCCGCTCCAGTCCGACTCGGCGATCTCCCACAGCGCCAGCAGCCGCCCGTCCGGCTCACCGGCGACCCGGCACAGGTCCCGGACCGCCTGCCGCGGGGGCATGGCCTTGCCGTTGAGATAGCGCTCCCACGACGACTTGCTGTACACCGTGCGTTCCGCCAGCGCCGCCAGACTCAGTCCCGTACGGGCCCTCAGCTCGCGCAGCGCAGCGGTCAGCCGGGTGTGGTCCGCGCTCACCGCGGTGCCGCCCCCCGTAGCGCCTGCCAGGTGCGCTGGCCGATGATCCCGTCCACGACCAGCCCCTCCCGGTCCTGGAAGCGTTTGACCGCGCGCCGGGTCAGCGGGCCGAAGATCCCGTCGACGTCCCCCGGCGAGACGCCCGCCCGGCGCAGCAGGCACTGCGCCTCGATCACCTCCGGCCCCGTGGCGCCGTACGCCACGACGGCGTCCCGGGTGCGGCTGTGGCCCGCGTACCAGCGGTCGCCGGTCCGTTCGGGCCGGCAGGTGTAGAGGGCCGGCAGCAGGGGCGCCGGGTCGGAGGCCGTGGCGTCCGTCGCCGCCGCGACCGTACCGGCGCGGGCGGCCTCGGCGGCGGCACGGGCCTCGGCCAGTTCCACGGCCAGCACGAGCACCGCGGAGACGGACAGCACCAGGGCCACCGCTCCCACCGTGACCGCGACGCGCAGGGAACGCCCGTACGGCCGCCGCGTCGTGGGCTCGTGCTCCGGTGCCGCCGGCGCGTCGGGCGGGGGGCCGGCGGTGGCCGCGCGTCCCTCCGCCCAGCGTTCGGCGGCGATCTCGTGCAGCACCAGCAGCCGGGCCGGATCGTCACCACCGGTGCGGGCCATCGCCTCGACGGCCTCCCGGGGCGGCAGGGACCTGCCGCTCAGATAGCGTTCCCACGACCTGGTGCTGTAGCCGGTCTTGGCGGCCAGCTGCCGCGTGCTCAGTTCACCGCGGTCCTTCAGCTTGCGCAGCCGCACGATCAACTGGCGAATCTGTGGATGGAGTTCGGCGGGCAGCTCTCTCCAACGCGACAAGTTCCCCCCACTCGCGCTCGGGATGGTCGGTCCCGGGCCCCGTGTCCCGGACTCATTCTGCGTCAGCCACCACGACGGCCACAGGAGCGCGGTTCCGGCCAGGGAACGGAATCGGCCACCGCCCGCCGTGACCGTCCCGCCGCACCGCCCCGGCGGACCACGTCCCGGCAGGTCAGCGGGTGGGACGTCCCGCAAGGGCGCCAGTTCCGCGGCAACGGTGGCCGGACATCCCGCCGAACCCGCAGTCTCGTTGCGGAGCCGGCCGGTGCGGTCGGTTCCGCCCATCGCACTTCACCGGAGGGGAACAGTATGCGAGCTCTCACGAAGGCACTCGTCAGTGTCACCACCGCCGTCGGCATCGCCGCCGGCGGCCTGGCGACCGCGGGCACCGCCATGGCGGCTCCCGCGACGGCCCAGGAGCGGGTGGTGAACGCCGAGGCGAGGGCGCTCGCGGTGGTCAACCTGGGGCTGAGCACCGCCCGGGCCCAGCGCTGGCAGTGCTGGCTGCGCGACACGGGTTACAACCCCGGCACGATCGACGGGCAGCTCGGCACCAACAGCTGGAAGGCGGCGCAGAGGAAGTTCAGGGACCTGGGCTACTACAACGATTCCATCGACGGAATCGTCGGGCCCAACACGGTCAAGGCGCTGCAGCGTTACCTGAACCTGCACGGCGCCAACCTCGCCGTCGACGGGGACCCCGGACCGGCGACCAAGGCCGAGTTCTGGGACTTCAACGACATCAACTACTGCGCCTGAGCCGAACGCCGCGGCCCGTCCTCCCCAGAGGGAAGAGGACGGGCCGCGTGCCGTATGCCGGTGAACGCGTCAGAGCCGCTCGGGCGTCCGGATGCCCAGCAGGGCCATGCCCCGGTGCAGCGTGCGGGCCGTGAGGTCGCACAGCAGCAGGCGGTTGGCCACCTGCTCCGGCGAATCGGCCTTCAGCACCGGGCACTTGTCGTAGAACGACGTGTACAGCGACGCCAACTGGTACAGGTACGCGGCCAGCTTGTGCGGGGCGTACTCCGCGGCCGCCTCGAAGACCGTGTCCCCGAACGCGTCCAGGTGCAGGCCCAGCGCCCGCTCCGCCTCGTGCAGCTCCAGCTCCGGGTGAGCGGCCGGGCGGACCTCGCCGGCCTTGCGGAGGATGGACTGGATCCGGGCGTAGGCGTACTGGAGGTACACGCTGGTGTCGCCGTTGAGCGAGACCATCTGGTCCAGGTCGAACTTGTAGTCGCGGTTCGGCGACGTCGACAGGTCCGCGTACTTCACGGCCCCGATGCCGACCTGCGCGGCCCGCTCCTGGATCTCGTCCTCGGTGAGGTCCCGCGCCTTCTCCCGCACGACCTCCGCCGCCCGCTGCACCGCCTCGTCCAGCAGGTCCTCAAGCCGTACGGTCTCGCCCGCACGCGTCTTGAAGGGCTTGCCGTCCGCGCCGAGCACCGTGCCGTAGCCCATGTTGTGCGCGGTGACGTCGTCGTTCAGCCAGCCGGCCCGGCGGGCCGTCTCGAAGACCATCTTGAAGTGCAGCGACTGGCGCACGTCGACGACGTACAGCAGCGTGGTCGCGTGCAGGTCGACGACGCGGTTGCGGATCGCGGTCAGGTCGGACGCCGCGTAGCCGAAGCCGCCGTCGGCCTTCTGCACGATCAGCGGCACCCGCTGGTCGTCCTTGCCGCGGATCTCGTCGAAGAACACCACGAGCGCGCCCTCGGAGCGCTCCGCGACGCCCATCTCCTCCAGGAGGCGGGCGGTCTCGGGCATGCCCTCGTTGTACGCGGACTCGCCGACGATCTCCTCGTCGCGGATCTCCATGTCGAGCTTCTCGAAGACGGAGTAGAAGTAGACCTTCGACTCGTCCACGAACTGCTGCCACAGCTCGAGCGTCTCCTTGTCACCGGACTGGAGGGCGACGACCCGCCTCCGGGCCCGCTCCTTGAACTCCTCGTCCGAGTCGAAGAGCGCCCGCGACGCCTTGTAGACCCGGTTCAGGTTCGACATGGCCTGCTCGCCGTCGACGTCCTCCGGCGGGGCCAGCTCGCCGGGGTGCTCGAACAGGTACTGGATGAGCATGCCGAACTGGGTGCCCCAGTCGCCGATGTGGTGCCGGCCGATCGTCTTCTCGCCGGTGAAGTCGAGCATGCCGCGCAGGGCGTCGCCGATGACCGCCGACCGCAGGTGGCCGACGTGCATCTCCTTCGCCACGTTCGGCTGGGCGTAGTCGACGACCGTGACGCCCGCGTCCTCCTTCAGCGGCACGCCGAGGCGCTCGCCGTCCGCGTGCCGCGCGGCGAGGTTCTCGGTGATCGCCCGGTCGGCGAGGGTGATGTTGAGGAAGCCGGGGCCGGAGACCTCGACGTCCTTGATCAGGTCGTCGCCGGTGGTGATGTGCGAGACGACCTCGGTCGCCAGCTCCCGCGGGTTCGCCTTCGACTTCTTCGCCAGCGCCAGGATGCCGTTGGCCTGGAAGTCCGCCCGGTCACTACGTCGCAGCAGCGGGTCCGCGCCGGCGGCCTCGGGGCGGGTGGCCGAGAGGGCGGACGCGAGATGCTGCTGGACGGAGTCGGTGAGGGACGTGACCGAGGCCATGGAGGCTGCCGTTCTGCTCGGGTTCGTGGACTACTACCGAAGCCGAGTATCCCACGCGGTGAAAAGCGGTTTTCGCGGATGCGGGCCGTACTGGGAGAATGGAGCGGTCAGCCGTGCGACCGTACCGGCTGCCCGAGCAGAAAGAAGGACGTGCCGATCGTGGCTCAGAGCACCGAGACCACCGACTGGGTCTCCCGTTTCGCGGATGAGGTCATCGAGGAGTCGGAGCGTCGGGCCCCGGGCAAACCTGTGGTCGTCGCGTCCGGGCTGTCGCCCTCCGGCCCGATCCACCTGGGCAACCTCCGCGAGGTCATGACCCCCCACCTCGTCGCCGACGAGATCCGCCGCCGCGGCCACCGGGTCCGGCACCTGATCTCCTGGGACGACTACGACCGGTACCGCAAGGTCCCGGCCGGCATCACCGGCGTCGACGAGTCGTGGGCCGAGCACATCGGCAAGCCGCTGACCTCCGTCCCCGCCCCCAAGGGCTCCGCGTACCCGAACTGGGCCGAGCACTTCAAGGCCGCGATGACCGCGTCGCTGGCCGAGCTGGGCGTGGAGTTCGACGGGATCAGCCAGACCGAGCAGTACACCTCCGGCGTCTACCGCGAGCAGATCCTGCACGCCGTCCGGCACCGCGCCGACATCGACGCGATCCTCGCCCAGTACCGCACCAAGAAGGCCCCGGCGAAGAAGCAGCAGCAGAAGCCCGTCGACGAGGCCGAACTGGAGGCCGCCGAGGGCTCCGGCGCCGCCGCCGAGGACGACGGCAGCTCCGGCGCCGCCGGGTACTTCCCGTACAAGCCGTACTGCGGCAACTGCGAGAAGGACCTGACGACGGTCACCGCCTACGACGACGACTCCACCGAGCTGACCTACGCCTGCACGGAGTGCGGCTTCTCGGAGACCGTCCGGCTGAACGAGTTCAACCGCGGCAAGCTGGTCTGGAAGGTCGACTGGCCCATGCGCTGGGCGTACGAGGGCGTGATCTTCGAGCCGAGCGGGGTCGACCACTCGTCCCCCGGGTCGTCGTTCCAGGTCGGCGGGCAGATCGTCGGGATCTTCGACGGCAAGCAGCCGATCGGGCCGATGTACGCGTTCGTCGGCATCAGTGGCATGGCGAAGATGTCGTCGTCGCGGGGTGGCGTGCCCACGCCCGCCGACGCGCTGAAGATCATGGAGCCGCAGCTACTGCGCTGGCTCTACGCCCGGCGCCGCCCCAACCAGTCCTTCAAGATCGCCTTCGACCAGGAGATCCAGCGCCTCTACGACGAGTGGGACCGCCTCGACGCCAAGGTCGCCGACGGCTCCGCCCTGCCCGCCGACGCCGCCGCGCACTCCCGCGCGGTGCGCACGGCGAGCGGTGAGCTGCCGCGGACGACCAGGCCGCTCCCGTACCGCACGCTCGCCTCGGTGGCCGACATCACCGCCGGGCACGAGGACCAGGCGCTGCGGATCCTGAGCGAGCTGGACCCGTCCGACCCGCTGGGCTCCCTGGACGAGGCCCGGCCGCGCTACGACAAGGCCGAGGCGTGGATCAACACCCACGTCCCCGCCGACCAGCGCACCATCGTCCGCGCGGAGCCCGACGCCGAGCTGCTGAAGTCGCTCGACGAACAGGGACAGCAGTCCCTGCGGCTGCTGCTCGACGGCCTCGCCGACAACTGGTCGCTGGACGGGCTCACCCACCTCGTCTACGGCGTGCCCAAGGTCCAGGCGGGCTTCTCCGCCGACGCCACGCCCAAGGAACTGCCGGCCGAGATCAAGACCGCCCAGCGGTCGTTCTTCGCGCTGCTGTACCACCTGCTGGTCGGGCGGGACACGGGACCGCGACTGCCCACACTGCTGCTGGCGGTGGGGCAGGAGCGGGTGCGGGTGCTGCTCGGGGAGTAGTCCCCGCCTGTACGCCTGTACGCCTGTACGCCTGTACGCCTGTACGACGACAGGGGCGCCCGGTGTCGGCCGGGCGCCCCTGTCGTCGTACTCGCGCCCTACGCGATGTGGTCCTCTTCCAGTTCCGCCGTGTGGCGCTGCTGGAAGCGTTCGGCGAGGGTCTTCAGCTCGCTCGGGTTCAGCGTCGTGCCGTAGGTCGCCTGGATGTTGTCACCCAGGACGCGCGGCGTGGGGTAGCTGCCGTCTATCGACTGGCGGAACACCTGGTAGTACGCCTCCTCGTCCGGATCCGAGAGGGGGGAGCCGCCGCCCTCGCCCAGCTCACGGGTGCGGCCGCCGGGGACCACCGGGATGGGGAAGCTGCCGGTCTCCTCCGGGGAGGGCTCCTGGAGGGGCGGCTCCTCCTGGTACTGGTCCTCGTACTGCTCGGCCTGCTGCTGTTCCGCGTACCAGCGGGCGTACTCCTCGTCGGGGTCGTAGGTGGGGTCGTAGCCGCCGTGGTACTCGACGGTGCGGGGGTCCCGGGCGTGGAGCCACTGGTTCTGGTCCGGGGCCGTGTCCTCCTGCGGCCCGGGGTTCTGGTTGCTCTCCAGTTCCAGGCGCTGCTCGCTATGAGGTGCCGCCGCGCCCACCCGTGCCGCCCCGGCGGCACGACTGCCCGCAGCCGCGTCGGCACGACTGCCCGCAGCTATCTCCGGTGCCTCGGGCGCCGGGGGTATCAATGCCGGTTCTATGCCCGCCGCCGCCAGGCCCGACGGAGCCGTTTCGGCCAGGGGAACGCCGTACTTGGCGAGGCGCAGCGGCATCAGGGACTCGACCGGGGCCTTGCGGCGCCATGAGCGGCCGAAGCGGGAGCGGAGGCGGGCCTGGTAGACCAGACGCTCCTGCTCCAGCTTGATCACCTGCTCGTAGGAACGCAGCTCCCACAGCTTCATCCGCCGCCACAGCAGGAACGTGGGCACCGGCGACAGCAGCCAGCGGGTGAGCCGGACGCCCTCCATGTGCTTGTCGGCGGTGATGTCGGCGATGCGCCCGATCGCGTGCCGGGCCGCCTCCACGGAGACCACGAACAGCACCGGGATCACGCCGTGCATGCCCACACCGAGCGGATCGGGCCACGCCGCCGCACCGTTGAACGCGATCGTCGCCGCCGTCAGCAGCCACGCCGTCTGCCGCAGCAGCGGGAACGGGATACGGATCCAGGTCAGCAGCAGGTCCAGGGCCAGCAGGACGCAGATGCCGGCGTCGATGCCGATCGGGAAGACGTAACTGAAGTTCCCGAAGCCCTTCTGCAGGGCAAGCTCACGGACGGCCGCGTACGAACCCGCGAAGCCGATTCCGGCGATGATCACGGCACCGAAGACGACCACGCCGATGAGAACCCGGTGCATCCGTGTCAGCTGCAGTGGCGCGGCCACCCGTACTCCCCTCCCAGTGCGTGTTGTTGCGCGCAACAGAGTGGCACATGTGTACGGGGGACGGGTGGCCGGTTCCCGTTCAGGGTCGGATCAGCCCTTGCTCGACGCCTTCGAGGCGGACTCCGAGGCGGACCCGGAAGGGGACTTCGAGGACGACTCGGACGCCGACTTCGAGGGGGACGCCGACGCGGACGGCGCGGCGCCCGTGCCGTTCGCCTTCGTCACCGAGGCCACCGCCTCCTTGGCCGCCTTCTGCGCGTCCTTCATCAGGTCGTCGGCGTCCGGCGTCTTGTCACCGGCGAGACCGGCACCGTTGTAGTCGAGGGTGACGACCACGTTCTCCACGCGTGCCACGACCGTCTGCTGCTTGAAGGTGCCTTCCTTCTTCTTCAGGTCGTAACGCACCGCGGTCGCCTCGTCACCGGCCCCGTCGACCGGCTCCGACTTGGTGCTCTTCGCACCCTCGGCCGACTGCGCGTCCCGCACCTGCTTGTCGTAGTACTCCTGGGCGAGCTTGTCGCCCGCACCACGGGTGGTGTCCGAGTCGAAGCGCAGCAGCGACACGTTCAGCCAGCGGAACTGCGAGCCCTTCACACCGTTGTTGTCCAGGCTGCTCCAGGAGCAGCTTCCCCGGGTGGAGACGTCGTCCGAGGAGCCCTCCTTGCCCTTCTTCGCCTTCGGCGCCAGGTCGTCCAGGGTCTTCTCGGACAGCACCGTGCACGGCTCCGGGAGCGTCTTGTACGCCGCCGCCCGCACCGTCGGGGACGGGCTCGCGGACTGCGAGGCGGAGGCGGAGGCGCCCTTGTCCTTGCCCTCGTCGGAGCCGGAGTCCGAGGAGCAGCCGGCGGCGACCAGGGGGACGGCGACCGCGCAGACAAGGACGCGGGTGAGGCGCTTCGCTCGCGGTGATCGCGGGTCTCGCTGTACTCGTCGCTGCATGGTTCCTTCACTCATGACGCTCGTGTTCCCTGCGGTCGGAACGGGTCCGAGGGGTCACGGTACGCGGTGAGTCACCCGCGCGGTCGTCCTTCGCATGCTTCGCGCAGGGCGGTGAAGGGGCTCCGGACGGTGCTCAGCCGCTCAGCGAATCGGCCAGCTCCGAGGCCAGTTTCCGTGCCCTGTCCTGCAATTCCTTGCTGTCCGGGACGACTCCGACGGTCACCGGCTGCTCCGCGTACTCGACGGTCACGATCACGTTGGACGTGCGGAACGCCACAGTCACCGTGCGCTGCTCGGCGGTCGAACCGGAGCTGTTCAGCTCGTCGTCGAGGAACGCCTCCTCACCCAGGTCCTCCAGCAGACGGGGCTGGAGGTCGGAGGGGGCGGCGGACGGCGAGGCGGTGGTGGACGACCCGGACGAGGGGGACGAACTCGGGTTCCCGGAGGGGCCGATGGACGGGGTGCCGGACTCCGTGGCCGTCACCACCGGCTCCGGAAGGTGCGCCGCCTCCCGCTTCTCAGCGAAGAGTTCCTCGGCCTGGGTGTCGTCGCCGACGGCGTTGTCGTAGGAGACGACCCGCTCGAAGTCGACCAGCAGATGGTCGGTCGCCTCCGCGGACTCCACCTTCCAGCGGCAGCCCACCTTGCGGTCGGTGTCGTACGTGAGGGTCGCCTCGCCCGCGTACGCCTTCTCGCGCTGCGCCTCGTCGGTCATCTCCTCGATGCCGGGCAGGAGTTGGTCGAGCGTCGCGTCCTCGACCACACCGCAGGGCTCGGGGAGCGTGGCGTACTTGCCGGGCTGGGCGGCCTGGGTGGCCGTACCGGCGCTTCCCGGGTTGGAGTTGTCCGACTGGCCGCCGTCGTCCGAGCTGCCGGTGCAGCCGGCCAGGACGGCCGCCAGGAGCGCGGCGACGCCGGGTACGTACGCCTTCCGCTGCACGTTCGGGCTCCTCTCGACGGTGGGTGCGGGCCGGTGCCCGCCGGGTCTCCCCAGTGTCCCCGCTGGTTAATCGTTTGCCGCACGGGGGCGCCCCCTGCAGACAATGTGTATCGCACGCACTGCCGTGGACGCCGGTCCGTCATCCCTTTTCGCAGACCTTGGCGCCGGTTTTGCGATTCAGGGCTTCTGTTGACTTCATGGGGGAATGGGGACGTTATGTCGTACGTGGAACTGCCGGGTGCGAAGGTGCCGATCCGGATGTGGACGGATCCGGCGACGGTGGAGGAGGGCGCGCTCCAGCAACTGCGCAACGTCGCCACCCTGCCGTGGATCAAGGGCCTGGCGGTCATGCCGGACGTGCACTACGGCAAGGGCGCGACGGTCGGATCGGTGATCGCGATGCAGGGCGCGGTGTGCCCGGCGGCGGTGGGTGTCGACATCGGCTGCGGCATGTCCGCGGTGAAGACGTCCCTGACGGCGAACGACCTGCCGGGCGACCTGTCGCGGTTGCGGTCGAAGATCGAGCAGGCGATTCCGGTCGGTCGCGGCATGCACCGCGAGGAGGTCGACCCGGCGCGGCTGTACCGGTTCCCGACGGGGGGATGGGACGACTTCTGGTCGCGGTTCGACGGGGTGGCGGATGCGGTGAAATTCCGACGGAGCCGGGCTGTTTTGCAGATGGGAACACTAGGCGCCGGGAATCATTTTGCAGAAGTATGCATAGATATGCAGGGGGAGGTGTGGCTGATGCTGCACTCCGGGTCCCGCAACATCGGTAAGGAGCTCGCTGAGCATCACATCGGTGTGGCGCAGAAGCTGCCGCACAACCAAGGGCTGATCGACCGGGACCTCGCCGTCTTCGTCGCGGACACCCCGCAGATGGCGGCGTACCGCAATGACCTCTTCTGGGCGCAGGAGTACGCGAAGTACAACCGCGCGATCATGATGGCGCTCTTCCAGGAGGTCGTCCGCAAGGAGTTCCGGAAGGCGAAGGTGACCTTCGAGCCGGTGATCTCGTGCCACCACAACTACGTGGCGGAGGAGCGGTACGAGGGGATGGACCTGCTCGTGACCCGTAAGGGCGCGATCCGGGCCGGATCCGGGGAGTTCGGGATCATTCCCGGCTCGATGGGCACCGGTTCGTACATCGTGAAGGGCCTCGGGAACGCGGCCTCGTTCAACTCGGCCTCGCACGGCGCCGGCCGGAGGATGAGCCGGAACGCGGCGAAGAAGCGCTTCTCGACGCGGGACCTGGAGGAGCAGACGCGGGGTGTGGAGTGCCGTAAGGACTCCGGTGTCGTGGATGAGATCCCGGGTGCGTACAAGCCGATCGAGAAGGTGATCGAGCAGCAGGCGGACCTTGTGGAGGTCGTCGCCAAGCTCAAGCAGGTCATCTGCGTGAAGGGTTGACGGGCTGGGGGCGCCGGGGTGGCGGCGCCCCTGGTCCTTGCGTCAGTTGGCAGGCATCGCGACCTGGCCGGTGCGGAGTCGCCACAGGCGCATGGAGCAACTTTGCTGGGTGCGGTCGAGGGCGACGGCCGCGGCCGCGGGATCATCGAGCCGGAGCAGTTCGCGGTCGTCCGTCGGGGTCCATCGGCGGCGGGGCGGTGCGATTTTCATGTCCGCGGGGCGGATCCAGGTCTGGATCGATGCGGCGTTGGCCTTTTGTGGTCCAGGGCGAGGCTACCGGGGTAGTAGAGGTGTTCGGCGAGCCGCTGTGCGTGCTCCTTGAAGTAGGTGAGGACGTAGACCTGGTCACGGGTGTTGCGGCGGGGGACGCGTTCCGCGCCCGTGACCTTCTTCGCGTAGTGGCACATGTATTCGGTGAGGCCGGTGCTGGCCGACGTCAGGGAGAGGTACGGGAGGCCCTCGGCCGTCCAGCCGAGCGAACCGTCGGCGTCGATGATTCCCCGGAGGTAGTCGCGGCGGCGGAAGTCGACGAGGGGTGGCCGGATGAGCAGTGATTTCTTTCCGTACGGAATGCCGAGTTCGTTGACGATGGTGCGGGCTTCGAGCGAGCGCACCGTCCAGATGGCCGAGCGGTGCTGTTTGGCGAAGTTGGTGGCGCGGATCCGCTCCCTGATGGAGCTGTAGTACGGGGTCAGCCGCTGGAACTCGTGGAGGATGTGGGCGTCCCGGGCGCTGATTTCGACCGAGAGGCATCCCTTCTGTCCTGTGCCTTGGTGGAGGTGCCCGTCGGCCTGGAGGAAGCCGAACATGTAGGCGTACTCGGGGTCTTCGAGATCCATGAAACGCCGGGCGGGCGCGCTAAAGTCCTGTTCAGCCATGGGAAGTTGTGCCTTCCTGATGGTGAGGCGCTCGGCCGGGACGGGAATCCCGGTCGAGTGCCGTTCTGTTGACTTAATGGCGAGCCTAGGTCGGGTGTTCATGTCTCGGTCGTGTTATCGATGTCTTTCACCCCCGTGGGCTAATGAAGTTGATGGTCAACCGTCCCTGTCCGGATGCGGTGATGTCGAGAACAGGGGGTTCTTGTGGTGGGGGAACTCTCTGCGTGGTGTGGCGAGTGGCTGGGATCGTCGCCCGTCGAGACGCTCTTCGAACGCGCGCACCTGTCCACGGTCGTGGGGCTGCGGCTGGCGGACGGTCGCGAAGTCGTCGTCAAGACGAGGCCGTTCGAGGAACGGCTGGTCGGCTGCCTGGAGGTGCGACGCCGTATGCGCCGAGCCGGCTTCCCGTGTCCGGAGGTGCTGGCGGGGCCGGAGCCTGTGGACGGCCGTGATCCGTTTCCGGTTCGGGTTACTTCGCGTGGGTCACCGCGTAGATCATGACGAAGGCGACGATGTGGATGCCGAAGAGGAAGTAGCCGAGGTAGTACCAGACGTAGCGTTCGCGTTTCTTCTCCAGGGCCAGGCGGCGCTGTTCGGTCTCGTCGTCGGGCATCAGGGCTCCCGGTGGACCTTGGTGTTGGAGGCCTGGGCGCGGGGGCGGACGACCAGCAGGTCGATGTTGACGTGGGGCGGGCGGGTGACCGCCCAGGCGATGGTGTCGGCGACGTCGTCCGCGGTGAGGGGGTCGGCGACGCCCTGGTAGACCTTGGCGGCCTTCTCCGCGTCGCCGCCGAAGCGGGTGAGGGCGAACTCGTCGGTCCTGACCATGCCGGGCGCGATCTCGATGACGCGCACCGGGCGGCCGACGATCTCCAGGCGGAGGGTCTCGGCGAGGACGTGGGCGCCGTGCTTGGCGGCGACGTAGCCCGCGCCGCCCTCGTAGGTGGCGTGGCCGGCGGTGGAGGACACGACGACGACCGTGCCGTCGCCGCTGGCGTCCAGCTTGGGGAGCAGGGCCTGGGTGAGGTTGAGGGTGCCGAGGACGTTCGTCTCGTACATCGTGCGCCACTGGTCCGGGTCGCCGGTGGCGACGGGGTCGGCGCCGAGCGCGCCGCCGGCGTTGTTGACGAGGACGCCGACGGTCTTGAAGGCGGTGGCGAACTCGTCGACGGCGGCGCGGTCGGTGACGTCGAGGGGGTAGGCCGTGGCCGCGTGGCCGGCGGTGGTGATCTCCTCGGCGAGTGCCTCGATGCGGTCCTTGCGGCGGGCGGTGAGGACGACGCGGTAGCCGGCTTCGGCGAGGCGGCGGGCCGTGGCGGCGCCGATTCCGCTGCTCGCACCCGTGACGACGGCGATACGGGACGCGGCGGGCGGTACGGCGGTGGCCATGGGGTGCTCCTCGGGCGGTCGGGACCGGTCCCGGTCAGCATAAGCGGGGGTGGTGGGTGAGGTGTCAGCCGTTGCGCGGGGCCCACATGATCACGGCCATGCCGGCGAGGCAGACCAGTGCGCCGGTGATGTCCCAGCGGTCGGGGCGGTAGCCGTCGGCGACCACGCCCCACAGGATCGAACCGGCGACGAAGATCCCGCCGTACGCGGCGAGGACGCGGCCGAAGTGGGCGTCGGGCTGGAAGGTGGCGACGAAGCCGTAGGCGCCGAGGGCGAGGACGCCGCCGGCCGCCCACATCCAGCCGCGGTGTTCCCGTACGCCCTGCCAGACCAGCCAGGCGCCGCCGATCTCCAGTACGGCGGCGAGGACGAACAGGGCGGCGGAGCGGAGGATCAGCATGCGGGCAGCCTCGCACGCGGGGGATCACCTGTTGGACGGCGCCTGGCGCGGGCCGGGAGTGGGATACATCCGCAGGAGCGGAGAGGAGCCGTGCATGGCGGGAGACACGCGGGCCGGGCTGCTGGCGGAGCTGGCCGTGGTGTCCCGGCGGTACATGGCGGCCCACGCCCTGCTCAACCAGGCGCTCGCCGATCACCTGGGCCTGCACCCCACCGATCTGCAGTGCTTGAACCTGCTGACGCTGGAGGGCGGTCCTGTGTCCACGGGCCGGATCGCGGAGCTGACGGGGCTGACGACCGGGTCGGCGACGCGGCTGGTGGACCGGCTGGAGCGGGCGGGGTACGTGGTGCGGGAGCGGGACGCGGGGGACCGGCGGCTGGTGCTGGTGGCGGTGGTGCCGGAGCGGGCGGCCGAGTTCGGGCGGGTGTGGGAGCGGCTGGGCGGTGGCTGGTTCGCGCTCTTCGACGACCTCGACGACGCGCAGCTCGCCCTGTTCACCGACCACATGAGGCGTGCGACGGAGTTCAGCGCGGAGCAGGCGGCGCGGCTGCGGTCCGGCGCCGTCGGGCGGGCGGAATAGTCCGGTCCGGCCGTTCGTTCCAGGGGTATAGTTGAACCGTCAACAACCTGGAGGGTGAGCGGCCATGCAGTTCGGGATCTTCAGCGTCGGGGATGTCACTCCCGACCCGACCACGGGGCGTACGCCGACCGAGCGTGAGCGGATCAAGGCCATGGTCGCCATCGCGCTGAAGGCCGAGGAGGTGGGCCTGGACGTGTTCGCGACCGGGGAGCACCACAACCCGCCGTTCGTGCCGTCCTCGCCGACCACCATGCTCGGCTACGTCGCGGCCCGCACCGAGCGGCTGGTCCTGTCCACCTCCACCACCCTGATCACCACCAACGACCCGGTGAAGATCGCCGAGGACTTCGCGATGCTCCAGCACCTGGCCGACGGCCGGGTGGACCTGATGATGGGGCGCGGCAACACCGGCCCGGTCTATCCCTGGTTCGGCAAGGACATCCGCCAGGGCATCAACCTCGCGGTCGAGAACTACGCCCTGCTGCACCGCCTGTGGCGCGAGGACGTCGTCGACTGGGAGGGGAAGTTCCGCACCCCGCTGCAGGGCTTCACCTCCACGCCCCGCCCGCTGGACGGCGTCGCGCCGTTCGTCTGGCACGGCTCGATCCGCTCGCCGGAGATCGCCGAGCAGGCCGCGTACTACGGCGACGGCTTCTTCCACAACAACATCTTCTGGCCGGCCGACCACACCAAGCGGATGGTCGAGCTGTACCGGGCCCGGTACGCCCACTACGGGCACGGCACCCCCGAGCAGGCGATCGTCGGCCTGGGCGGGCAGGTGTTCATGCGGAAGAACAGTCAGGACGCGGTGCGCGAGTTCCGGCCGTACTTCGACGTCGCGCCGGTCTACGGGCACGGGCCCTCGCTGGAGGAGTTCACCGAGCAGACCCCGCTGACCGTGGGCTCCCCGCAGCAGGTGATCGAGAAGACGCTGTCGTTCCGCGAGTACGCCGGTGACTACCAGCGCCAGCTCTTCCTGATGGACCACGCGGGGCTGCCGCTGAAGACCGTCCTCGAGCAGCTCGACCTGCTGGGCGAGGAGGTCGTGCCGGTGCTGCGGAAGGAGTTCGCCAAGAACCGCCCGGCCGACGTGCCGGACGCGCCCACCCACAGTTCGCTGCTGGCCACCGCCAAGGCGAAGGAAGGAGCACGGGCATGAGGCTCGTCGTCGTCTCGGCGGGGCTGAGCGTCCCGTCGTCCACCCGGCTGCTCGGCGACCGGCTGGCCGCCGCGACCGCCGCGCAGGCCCCGGCCGACGTCCAGGTGGTCGAGCTGCGCGACCTCGCCGTGGAGATCGCGCACAACTTCACCAACGGCTTCCCGGGCCGGGCGCTGGCCGGCGCGTTCGACGCGGTGGCCGGGGCCGACGGGCTGATCGTGGTCACGCCGGTGTTCTCGGCGTCGTACAGCGGGCTGTTCAAGTCGTTCTTCGACGCGCTGAGCGTCAGCGACCCCGAGGCCCTCGCCGGGAAGCCGGTGCTGATCGCGGCGACCGGCGGTACGGCCCGGCACTCGCTGGTGCTGGACCACGCGCTGCGTCCGCTCTTCTCCTACCTCAAGGCCGTCGTCGTCCCGACCGGCGTCTACGCGGCCTCCGAGGACTGGGGCGCCGAGGGGCTGGACGGGCGTGTCGAGCGGGCGGCCGGGGAGCTGGCCGCGCTGACGGCCGGGGCGGCCACCGCCCGTCCGCTGCCCCGGCGGGACTCCTTCGAGGAGGTCACCCCGTTCGAGGAGCGGCTCGCGGCGCTGCGGCCCACCGGGTGAGAGCGGGGTAAGAAGCGGGCCCCGGTGCCGTCCACCGGGGCCGCGGGACGGCGGCGGTTGGCAGACTGGGAGCGTGCCGCACACCCTTCTGCTCGCCGAAGACGACCGCGCCATCCGCAACGCCCTGGAGCGCGCCCTCACCCTGGAGGGCTACAGGGTCACGGCCGTCGCCGACGGCGTCGAGGCCCTCGCGCAGGCCCACCGCAGCCGGCCCGACGTGCTGGTCCTGGACGTGATGATGCCCGGCATCGACGGGC
Source organism: Streptomyces sp. CB02400 (assembly GCF_001905725.1). Taxonomy (GTDB): domain Bacteria; phylum Actinomycetota; class Actinomycetes; order Streptomycetales; family Streptomycetaceae; genus Streptomyces; species Streptomyces atrovirens. The sequence goes on along the minus strand of NZ_LIWB01000004.1, from coordinate 492,025 downwards.
TCCAGGTGTGCCGGGTGCTGCGCGCCGAGGGCGACCGCACGCCGGTGCTGATGCTGACCGCGCTGGTGGAGACCGCCGACCGGATCGCGGGCCTTGACGCGGGCGCCGACGACTACGTCGTCAAGCCGTTCGACGTCGAGGAGGTCTTCGCCCGGCTGCGCGCGCTGCTGCGCCGGGTGGCACCGGCTCCGGCTCCGGCCCCGGCCCCGGTGCCCGAGCCCCTCGCGGAGACGAGGACGGAACCCCCCGGCCGGTTCCTGGAGGCGGCCGGGCTGCGCATGGACCCGCAGGCGCGCCGGGCCTGGCGGGGCGGGCGGGAGCTGGAGCTGACCCGCACCGAGTTCGAGCTGCTGGAGCTGCTGATCCGCCACGCGGGCATCGTCCTGGACCACTCCACCATCTACGACCGCATCTGGGGCTACGACTTCGGCCCCGGCTCCAAGAACCTCGCCGTCTACGTCGGCTACCTGCGCCGCAAGCTCGACGAGCCCGGCGGGCCGCAGCTCATCCACACCGTGCGCGGGGTGGGTTACGTGCTGCGGGAGGGCTGAGTGTCGTACGGGCGGCCGGTCTCGCGGAGGCGGCTGCGGCTGCTGTCGCTGGGGACCACGTTCGCGGTGGCGTTCGCCGCGGTCACCGCCACCGTCACCGTGCTGGTCGGGATCCTGTCGTACAACGCGGCGGCCCGGCTGGTGCGGGTGGACCAGCAGTCGGTGTTCGACGAGGTCGTGCAGGACCTGCGGGACGAGGTCCGGGAGAACCGGATGTCGCCGCACGACTTCTCCTCCGCCGCGCCCGGTCATGATCTGGTGCGGCCCGCGCGGACCGATGTGCAGGTGCTCGGGCCCGACGGCAGTGTCTTCGACCCCGGCAGCCCCGGCCTGCCGGTGGTCGACGCCGACCGTCGGGTCGCGGGTGCCGCGACCGCGGGGCGGGTGGTCGTGCACGCGGACGTCGACGTCGGCGACGACGTCTACCGGGTGGCGACCGTCGCGCTGGGCGGTGAGCGGGGCGCGGTGCAGGTCGCGCAGGAGTTCAGCGACACCGAGGACCTGCTGCGGGCGCTTCAGCGGCGCACGCTGATCCTGATGGCGGCGGTGGTGGTCGGGGCGGGGCTGCTCGGCTGGTGGGTGGCCCGGCGGATCACCCGGCGCCTGGTCGTCCTCACCAACACCGCCGAGGCCGTCGCCCGTACGCGGCGGCTGGGCATCCAGGTGCCGGTGGCCGGTTACGACGAGGTGGGGCGGCTCGGCCGTGCCTTCGACCGGATGCTGGGGCGGCTCGCCCAGTCGGAGGAGGACCAGCGGCGGCTGGTCCAGGACGCCGGGCACGAGCTGCGTACGCCGCTCACCTCGCTGCGCACCAACATCTCCCTGCTGCGCCGCATCGACGAGCTGCCGCCCGGCACCCGTGAGGAACTCGTCGCCGACCTCACGCAGGAGGCCCGCGAGCTGACCGACCTCGTCAACGAACTCGTCGACCTCGCGGCCGGGCAGTCCGACACCGAGCCGCCGCAGCGGGTCGACCTCGCGGACGTCGCGGAGGAGGTGGCGGGTCTTGCGCGGCGCCGTACCGGGCGGGAGATCGTGGTCGAGGTGAGTGGTGACACCACGACCGACGGGCGGCCGGGGATGCTGACGCGGGCGCTGTCCAATCTCGTCGAGAACGCGGTGAAGTTCGACCGGGGCGGTCGTGCTCCCGTGGAGATCCGGGTCGCGGGGCCGGCTCGGGCGGGGGCGGTGCGGGTGGAGGTGCGGGACCGGGGGCCGGGGATCGCCGATGACGATCTGGTCCGGGTGTTCGACCGGTTCTACCGTGCTGCCGATGCGCGGTCCCTGCCGGGGTCGGGGCTCGGGCTCTCCATCGTGCGGGAGGTCGCGCTCGCGCACGGTGGGGCGCCGTACGCCTTCTCTCGCGAGGGCGGGGGGACGGTGACCGGGTTCACGGTGGGGGGTGTGGCGGCGCGGCCGTCGGACGGGTGAGCGGTGTTTCCGGGCGCCGGGTGTTGTGGTCCGGCGGGGGTGGGTCGCGCTGCCCGGCGCTTGCGGGGCGCCGTCGCGCCCACCCGTGCCGCCGGGGGCACCTCCCAGGCCCTCAAGGCACTGGGGGAGGCACGACTGCCCGCGGTTGGCGGGGGCGTGCACGGCTGCTTGCGGTTGGTGGGGGGTTGGGGGGTGCAGGTATGTGGGTGGGGGCGGTGGGTGCCGTTGCCCGGTGAGGGAGGGTGCGGGTGTTGACCGATGAGGAGGCTGCCGCGCTGGCGGCCGTTGATGAGGGGGCGTTGGGGCGGACGTTGCTGGAGTTGGTGGCTGTGCCCAGTGTGACGGGGAGCGGTGCCGAGTCGGAGCTTCAGCATCGGTTGGCCGGGCGGTTGGAGTCGCTCGGGATGGATGTCGACCTGTGGTCGATGGATCTGTCCGCGCTGCGTGCCGAACCGGACTTCCCGGGGACGGAGGCGCCCCGGGAGGAGGCGTGGGGGCTGGTCGGGACCACCCCGGACGGGGGCGACGGGCCCACCCTGATCCTCAACGGCCACGTCGACGTCGTACCGCCGGGTGATCCCGCCGCGTGGGACGGTGACCCGTTCGTGCCCCGGGTGACCGGGGACCTCGTGCACGGGCGCGGGGCCTGCGACATGAAGGCCGGGCTCGCGGCGCATCTCGCCGCGCTCGCGGCGGTACGTTCCGCCGGGATACGGCTGCGCGGCCGGGTCGCCGCGCACTTCGTCGTCGGCGAGGAGGACGGCGGCCTCGGCGCCTACGCCACCCTGCGGCGCGGTCACCGCGGCGACGCCTGCGTGATCGCCGAGCCCACCGCCTCCACGCTGATCACCGCCAACGCGGGCGCGCTGACGTTCCGTCTCGCCGTGCCCGGCAGGGCGGCGCACGGCAGTTCGCGGGAGCGGGGGGTCAGCGCCGTCGACGCGTATCTGCCGCTGCACCGGGCGCTGGCCGCGCTGGAGACGGAGCGGAACCGGGACCCGGACCCGCTGCTCGCCGAGTACCCGATCCCGTACGGCCTGTCGGTGGGCACCGTGCGTGCCGGGGACTGGGCGAGCAGCGTGCCCGATCTGCTGGTCGCCGAGGGGCGGTTCGGCGTACGCCTCGGTGAGGAACCGGCGGACGCGCGCGCCGGGTTCGAACGGTGCGTGGCCGAGGCGTGCGCCGCCGACCCCTGGCTGCGGGACCATCCGGCCGTGGTGAGCTGGCCGGGCGGGCAGTTCGCGAGCGGCCGGCTGCCCGAGGGGCACGTCCTCGCGGACGTGGTCGGGTCCGCGTACGCCGACGCGACGGGCGGCACGCGGCCGAGGCGGCGCGGCGCCACGTACGGCAGTGACCTGCGGCACTACACCGGCGCCGGGATACCGACGCTGCAGTACGGCCCCGGGGACATCGCGGTGGCCCACAGCGAGCGCGAACACGTGTCCCTGCGGGAGGTGGTGGAGGCCGCGCGGACGCTGGTGCTGACGGTGCTGCGGACCGTCGGGACGAAGTGAGGCGGGCGCGGATGTGGTTACCGTGCGTCCGAGGGCGCCCGGGGCCGTGCGGTGGATCCCCCGCCGTCGCGCGGCCACGGGCGCCCGGTCATGCCAGTACAGGCACCCCGCGACCGGGCCGCGGCCGGCCGACGCCCGCCCTCCGGTCCGCGCCGCGGCTGCCGTGCCGGCGTCGCCCAGGACCGCCGACCTCAGGAAGTCAGATGAAGACACGCGTCGATCTGCTCACCAAGGAGTACCCGCCGGAGATCTACGGCGGCGCCGGAGTCCATGTCGCCGAACTCGCCCGTTCGCTCAGGCCGTTGGTGGACCTGCGGGTGCACTGCCTCGGCGGCCCCCGGGACGAGGAGGGGGTGACCGCGTACCGCGAGCCCCGGCTCGGTGACGACGCCAACGCCGCGCTGCGCACCCTCGGGGCGAACGTGGAGATGGCGGCGGGCTGCGCGGGCGCCGAACTCGTCCACAGCCACACCTGGTACGCCAACGGGGCCGGCCACCTCGCCCGCACCCTGTACGGCGTCCCGCACGTCGTCACCACGCACAGCCTGGAGCCCCTGCGCCCCTGGAAGGCCGAGCAGCTGGGCGGCGGCTACGCGCTCTCCTCGATGGTGGAGCGCACCGCGCTGCGGCACGCCGACGCGGTGATCGCCGTCTCGGAGGCGATGCGCGGGGACGTGCTGCGCGTCCACCCCGACATCGACCCGGACAGGGTGCACGTCGTCCACAACGGCATCGACACCGCCGTGCACCGGCCCGACCACGACACCGCCGCCCTGCGACGGCACGGCATCGACCCGGAGCGCCCCATCGTGCTGTTCGTCGGGCGGGTGACGCGGCAGAAGGGTCTGCCCCAACTGCTGCGCGCCGCCTTCGAGATGGACCCGGAGGCGCAACTGGTGCTGTGCTGCGGCCGGCCGGACACGCCGGGGATCGCCGCCGAGACGGCCGCGCTGGTCGAGGCGCTGGGGCGCTCGCGCGGTGGGGTCGTCCGCATCGACGGCATGCTCGACCAGGTCTCCCTGCGCCAACTGCTCACCCACGCCGACGTGTTCGTCTGCCCCTCGCTGTACGAGCCGATGGGCATCGTCAACCTGGAGGCGATGGCCTGCGGGACGGCGGTGGTGGCCACCGCCACCGGGGGGATACCCGAGGTCGTCGTGGACGGCGAGACCGGGCTGCTCGTCCCGGTCGAGCAGGAGCAGGACGGTACCGGGACCCCGCTGGATCCCAAGCGGTTCGCCTCGGACCTGGCCGCCGCCGTGAACCGGCTGATCGCCGATCCGGACCTGGCGTCGGCGATGGGCGTCGCGGGCCGGATCAGGGCCGAGAAGTTCTTCGGCTGGGACCGCGTCGCCGAACGGGTGCACACCGTCTACCGGCACGCACTCGGCACCTGAGGAGCCGGGGGCGGCCCCGGCTTTTGACTCCGGCGCTCCGGCCCCCTCCGGCGCTCAGACGCTCCGGCCCCGGGCTTCGCCCTCCGGCTCCGGGCCTTGGCCCCCGGCCCCTGCGGCGGGGCGGCCAGGCCCCGCCCCGTCGGGACCCGGTGCCGACGGGTCCGCCCCGTCGACCTCTTGGAGTCGAGGCGGGATCGTTGACCGGCGTACCCGGACAGCCGTTACGTTCGCCGGCATGTCGGATGCGCCCTCAACCTCTTGCACCGAAGGTGCCGCCAAGGGCGGCCCGGCGGACCCGCAGGGCGGGACCCGGGTCACCACGCTCGAGTTGTTCTTCGACCTCGCCTTCGTCTTCAACTTCACCCAGCTCGCCCGGCTGCTGAGCCGGGACATGACCCCCCGGGGCCTGCTGCAGGTGCTGTTGATCTTCTGGCTGCTGTGGTGGATGTACGGCGGTTACGCCTGGCTGACCAACCACCTGCCGCCGCAGCGCAAACGCCACCGGCTGCTGCTCCTGCTGGGCATGGCCTCGTTCCTGGTGCTCGGTCTGGCGACCCCCAACGCCTTCGACGGCGACGGCGTCGCCTTCGGGGTCGGCTACCTGCTGATCGTCTCCGTGCACGCCGCGCTGTTCGCGTTCGGCGGGCCCAAGGCCGCCCGGAACATGCTGAGCATCGCACCGTTCCACCTCGTGGTCGCGCTGCTGCTCATCGTGGCGGGGCTGCTGGACGGGCCGGTGGTGTACGCGCTGTGGGCCGGGGCCGTGGTGCTGGAGGTCGTGGCGCCGATGGTGACCGGGGTCTCCGGCTTCGAGCTGCGGCCCAGCCACTTCGTCGAGCGGCACGGGCTGCTGATGATCATCGCGCTGGGCGACTCGTTCCTGGCGCTCGGCATCGGCAGTGACGGCGCCCAGGCCGGCCTGTCCATGGTCACCACCGCCGTTCTGATCTTCGTCATCCCCGCCTGCCTGTGGTGGGTCTACTTCGACGAGTCGGAGAAGGCGCGGCGCGCCGAGTACGCCCTGGAGTGCCAGGACGCGCACCAGCGGTCGAGACTGGCGCTGTCCGCGTTCTTCTACGCCCATGTGCCGATGCTGCTGGGGCTGATCCTCATCGCGGCGGCCGTCAAGAAGACCATCGCGGCCCCCTACGAGCCGCTCGCCCTGGCCCCCGGAGCGGCGCTGGCCCTGGGGGTCTCGCTCTACCTCGCCGGCATCGCGTGGTTCCACGGCATCCTCAAGATCGGACCCCAGCGTTTCCACTGCGCCGCCGCGCTGCTCGGCATCGCCGCCGTTCCCGTGGGCCATCTGTTCGCCGCCGTCGTCGAAGTGGCCCTGCTCGGACTGCTCATCGTCAGCGCCGTGATCAGCGAGCACCGCTGGTCCCGCCGGATGGGCCACCTCGTCCACCGCACCGACCCCGTCCGCACACCCGCACAACTGGAGGTATCCCGCCCATGAGCTCCGTGGCCGACCGCCTGGACGTCATCGACACCTGCACCCGTATGGCCTGGTACATCGACTCGGGCGCCTGGGAGGCGCTCGCGGAGGTGTTCAGCGAGGAGATCCGGCTCGACTACACGAGCCTCAACGGCGGCGAGCCCGCCGTGCTCAACCGCAAGGAGCTGATCGGCGCCTGGTCGGGGCTGCTGGGCAGCTTCACCACCACCCAGCACCTGCTCAGCAACTACCTCGTGGACGTCGAGGGCGACACGGCGGTGGCCACCGCCATGTTCCAGGCGACCCACCGGATGCCGAACGAGCACGGCGGCCCGCTGTGGACCCTCGGCGGCAGGTACCGCTTCGACCTGGCGCGCACCGGGGAGGGCTGGCGCATCAACGGCGTCGAGATGACCGCCACCTGGGCCGACGGAAACCAGCACCTGCTCGCCCGGGCCGCCGAGGCGCAGTCCGAGCGGGGCTGAGGTCAGGAAGTCGACCCCCCTTTTCTTGCCGCTTCAGCGGCGGTCCGCGAATCATTTCCGGTGTTTCCGGTGATTCCCGAATGCCTGTCGAGGAGACGTGATGAGTGACCTCACCGAAGAGACCCGGAAAGTCGCCCAGCGGTGGTTCGACGCGCTTTCCGGCGGCGATTTCGACACCGCGCTCGACACGCTGGCCGAGGACGTCGAGTGGATCAACTACGCGCCGGTGCCCGGCTACAACGACGACATGAAGTGGATCGGCTCCTACCGGGGCCGGGACGCCGTGCTCGACACCCTGAAGATCTTCACCGAGGCCGTCGAGGTGAAATTCGAGAAGCTGACCAACCTCGTGGTCGACGGTACGCAGGCCGCCGGCGTGATCCACGAGGTTTCGGTGGTCAGGGAGACCGGCGTCGAATTCGAGATCGAATTCGTCCAGCTGCTCTCCGTCCGCGGCGGAAAGATCGTCCGCTGGAAGTCGTACACCGACCCGTCGCAGATCATCCGCGCGCTGCGCGGGGACACCACGGACAAGGCGGCCGCCTGATGAGCACCGAACTGATCGCCGCCGTGCGCGGCCGGGACACCGCCGGGGCCTTACGGCTGCTGGACGCCGGCGCGGACCCCGGCACCCGCGACGACGCCTCCGGCCTCACCGCGCTGATGATCGCCGCCGGCCAGGCGGACGCCCTGACCGTACGGGTCCTGATCGCGGCGGGGGCCGACGTGCTCACCGCGGACCGCCGGGCCGGCGCCACCGCGCTGCACAAGGCCTGCCAGGGCGGCAGCCTCGACGTGGTGCGCGCCCTGGTCGAGGCCGGCGCGTTCGTGGACGCCGTCGCCCCGACCACCGGGCACACCGCCCTGATGGACGCGCTCTGGTACAAGTTCCCGGACATCGCCCGGTACCTGCTGGACCGGGGCGCGAGCCTGAAGGTGTACACGCACTACGGCTTCTCGCTGGAGCAGCACTTCGAGTACGAGCTGAACGTCAACACCTTCGGCAAGGAGCGGCTGCTGGAGGCCGAGCGGCACCTCGACGCCCGCCGCCGCGGCGACGAGGAGGCCGTGGGCCGCCAGGAGCTGATGGCCGCCGTCACCGAGGGCGACACGGAACGGGTCCGCAAGCTGCTCGACGGCGGTGCCGAGGTCGACGAGCGCTTCCCGAACCTGGGCGGCTTCAACGACAGCCACACCCCGCTGCTGGTCGCCTCCCGCGACGGCCACACCGAGATCGTGCGGCTGCTGCTCGCCGCGGGCGCCGACGTCAACGCCGTCGAGCCGACCTTCGGCGCGGTGCCGCTGCACAAGGCCGTCTACAACGGGCACGCCGGCATCACCGCCGACCTGGTCCGCCAGGACGGCATCGACCTGGACTTCCAGGGCGCCACCAACGGCTACACCCCGCTGCACGACTCCCTGTGGCACGGCTACGAGGACTGCGCGCGCACCCTCGTCGAAGCGGGGGCCCGCCTCGACGCGGTCGGCCACGACGGCAAGACCCCCCTCGACCTGGCCGCCGAGGTCTTCGGCACCGACCACGCCCTGACCGCACTCATCCGCGACCGCGCCGCGCGCTGAGGTCCGCCCCGCTCACCGACCCTCCGTACGACGGGAGTCCGCCATGCTCTTCTACGTCCAGATGAAGTGGAACCACGAGGGCCGCATCACCCTCGACGAGCTCTGGGAACTCGAACAGGACGAGGCCGTGCACGCCCAGGAGACGGTCGACTCCGGCTTCTGCGTGGGCATCTGGAAGGTGGCCGCGCAGAAGCGGGTCATCGCGATCATCGACTCGCCCGACGCCGAGGAGCTGGACCGCACCGCGCTGGGCCGGCTGCCGATGCGCGAGTACCTGGAGTTCGAGGAGGTCTGGCCGCTGCGCGACTACCTCGGCTTCGCCGAGGACGTCAAGCAGCGCTACAAGGTCTGAGCAGGCTCCCCATGACCCGCACCACGACCCGCACCGCACTCGTCACCGGCGGCAACCGGGGCATCGGCCTGGAGACCTGCCGCCAGCTCGTCCGGGCCGGCCTCGACGTCGTCCTGGCCGCACGCGACACCGCGCGCGGCCAGGAGGCGGCCCGGGGCCTCGAGGGCGCCGGCGCCCGGATCCGCGTCGAGGAGCTGGACGTCACCGGCCGCGTGAGCGTCGACGCGTGCGCGCGGCGGCTCACCGACGCGGGCATCGAGGTCGACGTGCTGGTCAACAACGCCGGCGTCTATCCCACGGACTCGTTCTTCGAGCTCGACGAGGCCACCTGGCGGGAGGCCCTCGACGTGAACCTGATGGGCGCCTTCCACACCTGCCAGGTCTTCGTGCCGGCGATGGCACGGCGTGGCTGGGGCCGCGTGGTGAACGTCTCCTCCGGGCTGGGGGCCATGACCGACAACGTGCCGTCGCCCGCCGCGTACGGCGTCTCCAAGGCCGCGCTCAACGCGCTGACGCTGGTGGTGTCGTCCGCCGCCGGGCCCGCGGTGAAGGTCAACGCCGTCTGCCCCGGCTGGGTGCGCACCGACATGGGCGGGTCCTGGGCGCCCACCGGCGTCGAGAAGGGCGCCGACACGGTGACCTGGCTGGCCACGCTGCCCGACTCCGGGCCCACCGGCGGGTTCTTCCGCAACCGGCGGAGGATCCCGTGGTGACCCGGTGCCGCCCCCAGTCCTTACAGACAAAAGGAGAGTGCCGTGAGGCACCGCATACTGCTCCCGCTCGCCCTGTCCGCCGCCCTGCTGACGGCGTGTTCGGATTCGGACACCGGGTCCGCCGCCCCGGAGACCCCCGAGGCCCCGGCCACCAGCCGCTCGGCCGACGGTGCGCCGTCGCCGCAGGAGGCCGCCGCCGGTGAGGAGGAGGTCCCCTCCGCCGCGCAGGCGTACGTCGACGCGGTGGCCGCCGAGGACCTGGACGCCCTGGTCGACGCCTTCCACCCGGACGCCCGGCTCATCGACGTCGGCCGGGAGTTCAACGGCCGGGACGAGATCCGGGACTGGGCCGACAACGAGGTGATCGGCGGGCGGCTCACCGTCCTGAAGAACACGCCCAAGCCGGGCGGCACCACCCTGCTCGTCCGCTTCGCCCCCGGCGGGACCGGCGGCTTCGAGGCCAACTACGAGTTCGACGTGCGCGACGGCCGTATCGCCGAGCTCAACCTGCAGTACGCCTGACCGGCGCCCCACCCCGTCATCGAGTCGAAGGAAGGGCTCACCCATGAGTACCGCCACCGCAACCGAGCCCGGCGCGCGGCGCAGCAGGCTCGCACTCGCCTCCCTGGGCCTGGGGGCGTTCGTCATCGGCACCGCCGAACTGGTCATCGTCGGTGTCCTCGGCCTGATCGCCGACGACCTGGACGTGTCCCTCAGCACGGCGGGACTGCTGGTCACCGCCTACGCCCTCGGCATCTCCATCGGCGGTCCGCTCATCACCGCGGCGACCATCCGCATGCCCCGGCGCGTCCTGCTGTGGTCCGCCCTCGGCGTGTTCGTCCTCGGCAACCTGGTGGCCGTCTTCGCCGGGGCGTTCGGGCTGCTGATCGTCGCCCGCGCGCTGTGCGGCGCGCTGCACGGCCTGTTCCTGGGCGCGGCCTCCGCGGTGGCGACCGGCCTGGTCGCCCCGGAACACCGGGGGCAGGCCGTCGGCCTGGTCTTCGGCGGGATCTCCGTGTCGACCGTGCTCGGTGTCCCCCTCGGCACGCTGCTCGGGCAGGGGCTCGGCTGGCAGGCCACCTTCGCCGGTGTCGTCGTCCTGGGCGTCCTCGCGCTGGCCGCGATCCTGGCGTTCGTGCCGTCCGTGCACGGCAGCGGCTCCGGCGGCCTCGCCGCCCAGGCCCGGCACGCCTTCCACCCGCGGGTCCTGGCCATGCTGGCGGCCGGGGTGCTGCTGATGGGCTCGCAGTTCGTCGCCTTCACCTACCTCGCCCCCTTCCTGGAGGACGTCACCGGCATCTCCGGCGGCGCGGTGAGCGCGTTCCTGCTGGTCTTCGGCGTGTTCAGCGCGATCGGCACGATCGCCGGAGGGCGGTTCGCCGACATCAACGCCTCCATGACGCTCTTCGTCGGCAACCTGGTCCTGGTCGTGGCGCTGCTCGGCCTGTACACCTTCGGCGGCAACGCCCTCCTCGTCGGTCTGGCCCTGGCCGGCTGGGGCATCGTCGGTTTCGGTGTCACCCCGTCGCTCCAGCTCCGGGTCATCTCGCTGGCCGGTGAGGGCGGCGACCTGGCGGCGACCCTGGGCGCCTCCGCGGCCAACGTCGGCGTCGCCTCCGGCGCGGCCGTCGGCGGCTGGGCGCTCGACGCCTACGGTGTCGCCGACGTGCCCCTGGTCGCCCTGATCGCGGCGGTGATCGCCCTACCCGCCGTATGGGCCACCCGCTTCCTCAAGCTCCCCGAGGCCCCGGCCCCCGCGCCCGTCGCCGACCCGGCTACCCCGGCCCCCGCGCCCGTCGCCGACCCGGCGGCCGGCGCGCCCCTGACCACCCGCGGTTGACCCCGGCGCCCACCCCGCCCCCGCGTCCCCCGGCGCGGGGGCGGGGTGGGCACCGGCCCCGCCCCGCCCGGCCCTGCGCCGTCCCTTCCGTTCCCACCGTGCCGAACCCCCTGGAGAGAGACCGTGACCGTGACCGACGCCGGCGGCCGGACCGTACGCGACGCAACGCTGGACGTGTTGCGCAAGCTGGGTCTGACGACCGTCTTCAGCAACCCGAGCCACAGTGAGATGAAGCTCTTCGAGAACTGGCTCGAAGGTGAGTTCCGGTTCGTGATGGGCCTGCAGGAGGCCGCCGTCGTCGGCATGGCCGACGGCTACGCCCAGGCCACCGGCGAACCCGCGCTGGTGATCATCAACGGCGGGCCGGGCCTCGCCAACGCGATGGGCAGCGTCTACACCGCCGCGTCCGCGAAGACCCCGATGGTGATCCTCGGAGGGCAGCAGGCCCGCAAGATGCTGCTCGGCGAGCCCTTCCTGGTCGCCAAGGACGCCACCCAGCTCCCCAAGCCGTACATCAAGTGGGCCGGCGAGCCCGCGCGGCCGCAGGACGTCCCGGCGATGATCGCCCAGGCGTACCAGATCGCCCGGCAGGCGCCGCAGGGGCCGGTGTTCGTCGCCGTGCCCGAGGACGACTGGGTACGTCCCGCCGACCCCGAGCCGCTGCGCGTCGCGCGCGTGGAACGCGCCGTCGTCCCCGACCCGGCGGCGCTCGACCAAATCGCCGCGGCCCTCGACGGCGCCGAGCGGCCCGGCCTGATCGCGGGCGGCCCGGTGGACGCGCAGGGCGCCCGCGCCGACCTGATCGCCCTCGCCGAGAAGCTCAACGCGCGCGTGTGGGGCGCCCCGGTGTGGAACCGCGGCGCGTTCCCCGAGGACCACCCGCTGTTCGCCGGTGTGCTGCCGCCCATCCCCGAGCTGATCAACGAGCGGCTGGCCGCCCAGCACGACGTGGTCGTCGTCCTCGGCGGGCCGGCGTTCACCCTGTTCACGGCCTGGGACCTGTTCTCCACCGCACCGGCCGACCTGGACCGCAGCCCCCGCCCGACGCTCACCGCGGACGTGGAGTTCCTGCACGTCACCGACGACCCGCAGGCAGCCGCGGCCACCCTGGCCGACCGCGCCTTCATCGCCCCGCCCGGCGCGGTGGTCAAGGGTCTCGTACCGCTGGTGCGGCAGCGCCCCCGCGCCGAACTGACGCCGGTACGCGAACCGGTGGCGGTGCCGGAGGCGTCGACCCCGCTCACCCAGGCGTACCTCTTCCACCTGCTGTCCAAGGAACTCCCCGACAACGCCGTACTGTTCGAGGAACTGCCCATCGCCCGCGCGGACTTCCACGAGCAGATCCCGCTCGGCGCCGGCAACGGCTACTTCGCCACCGCGAGCGGCGCCCTCGGCTTCCCGTTCGCCGGCGCCGTCGGCTACGCGCTCGCCCGCCCCGACCGCCGGGCCGTGGTCGTCGTCGGCGAGGGCTCGGCCCAGTACACGCTGCACTCCCTGTGGACCGCGGCGCGGCACAACCTGCCGGTCACCTACGTCATCCCCGACAACGCCGGCTACCTGTCCCTCAAGTACTACCTGCAGGACCAGAAGTCCTGGGAGGCGGGCTACGACCTCAGCGGCGTCGACATGGCGCAGATCGCCCGCGGCTTCGGCGTGCGCGGCGAGCGGATCGACTCGCCCGAGGGCCTGCGGACGGCGCTGCGGGACGCCCTGCACGCGGACGGCCCGGTCCTGCTGGACGTCGTCGTCGACGACCCCGGCCTGTTCCGCCTCTGACCCGTCCCCCTCACCCCTCGGGAGTCCTCATGACGACCACGGCCGAGACCGGTACGGCACCGGTCGGCGACCACCCGGAAGGCGCCGTCGTCCACCACCCGGCGGGCACCGGCCCGACCCTCTGGTTCGGTGACGCCATCTACACCTTCAAGGCGACCCGCGAGAACACCGGCGGCTCGCTGACCCTGGCCGAGGCCACCGTGCCGCCGGGCGGCGGACCGCCCGCGCACATCCACCCGCGGGCCGACGAGGCCTTCTACATCCTCAGCGGCACCATCGAGTTCCTGAACGGCGAGAAGACGTTCACCGCGGGCACCGGCGACTTCGTGTTCGTGCCGCGCGGGACCCGGCACCGCTTCCGCAACGTCGGCCTCCAGACCGCGCACATGCTCTTCATGTTCACCCCGGCCTACCTCGAGGAGTTCTTCACCGAGATAGGCCAGGAGGCGCGGGCCGGCGAGGCGCCGCTGCCGCTGACGCCCGAACAGAAGCAGATGATCGTGGACCTCGCACCGCTCCACGACCTCCAGCTCGCTCCCTGAGCCGCACCCCGGACGACGTACGAGAGGAAAACCGGACGGCATGACAGAACAGGCCACCATGCGCGCCGCCGTCATCGAGGGCTTCGGCCCGGCCGACACCCTGCGGGTGCGTGATCTGCCCGTACCGGTCCCGGGCCGCGGAGAGGTCCTGGTACGGGTCCACACGGCCGGGATCAACGCCATCGACTGGGCGACCCGCGCCGGGCACGGCGTCGGGGTGCCCGGTTTCCCCGCCGTGCTCGGCTGGGACCTCTCGGGCACGGTGGCCGCCACCGGCCCCGGTGCCGGACGGTTCGCCGTCGGCGACGCCGTCTTCGGCATGCCCCGCTTCCCCGGCCCGGCCGGCGCGTACGCCCAGTACGCCGTCGCACCCGAGGACGAACTCGCACGCACCCCGCCGGAGCTCGGCCACACCGAGGCGGCCGCGGTGCCGATGGTCGCGCTCACCGCCTGGCAGACCCTCTTCGAGCACGGTGGTGTGCGCGCCGGGCAGCGGGTGCTGGTGCCCGGCGCGGCGGGCGGCGTGGGGCACGTCGCGGTGCAGCTCGCGGCGGACGCGGGCGCCGAGGTCGTCGGCACCGCCTCGGCCCGCAACCGGGAGTTCGTCCGGGGCCTGGGCGCCGCGGACGTCATCAGCCACGACATGGTCCGCGAGGTGAAGGACGTCGACGTGGCCGTGGACCCGGTGGGCGGCGCGGAGTTCTTCCGGCTGCTCGACGTCGTCCGGCCGGGCGGGATCGTCGTCACGCTCAAGGGCGAGGGCCCCGAGCACCGCAAGGCCGCCGAACAGCGCGGTGTGCGCGCCGGATTCACGTACGTGCGTCCGGACGCCGCGCTGCTCGGCGACCGGATCGTCCCGCTGCTGACGGCCGGGCGGCTGCGGCCCTCGGTGGAGCGGGTGTTCCGGCTCGACGAGGCGGCCGAGGCCCACGCGCTCGGCGAACAGGGCCATGTCCGCGGCCGGCTCGTCCTCGACACCGCCTGAACGGAAAGGAGACGCGATGATTCTCGTGACCGGGGCGACCGGACACGTCGGCGGTGAGCTGGTCGCCGCACTCGCCCGCGCCGGACGGCCGGTACGGGCGCTGCTCCGCAAGCCCGCCGCCGCGGACGCGCTGCCGGACGGCGCCGGGTCCGCGGTCGGCGACCTGGACCGCCCCGCCTCCCTGCGGTCCGCGCTCGACGGGGCCCGCGGGCTGTTCCTGCTGCCCGGCTACGCGGACATGCCGGGCCTGCTCGCCGAGGCGCGGGCGGCCGGGGTGGAGCACGTGGTGCTGCTGTCCAGCATCGCCGCACCCGACGGCGACCTGGACAACGCCATCTCCCGTTTCATGATCCGCTCCGAGGAGGCGGTACGCGCCTCGGGCGTGCCCTGGACGATCCTGCGGCCCAGCGGCTTCATGTCCAACACCCTCCAGTGGACCGGGCAGTTGGCGGCCGGTGACGAGGTGCGGGACGCCTTCGGGGACGTGTCCGTGGCGATGGTCGACCCGTACGACATCGCCGCCGTCGCCGCCCGCGTGCTGCTCGACCCGGACCACTTCGGGCAGGCCCACGCGCTCAGCGGCCCCGAGGCGCTGCGGCCCGCCGACCGGGTCCGTGTCCTCGGCCGGGTCCTGGACCGTCCGCTGCGTTTCACCGGGCTGTCCGACGACGAGGCGCGGCGCACCATGGAGGGCTCGGTCCCGCCGGAGTACATCGACGCCTTCTTCCGCTACTACGCGGACGGCACCCTCGACGACTCGGTGGTGCGGCCGACCGTACGGAACCTGCTGGGCAGGGGGCCGCGCACGTTCGCCGAGTGGGCGGCGGCCCACGCCGGCGCCTTCCGGCGCCCCGGCCCGTCCGCGTGACACCCGACACCGACCGACGACCGACGACCGAAGGAGAGAACGACATGAGCACCGTGGAGACCGTCCGGTTCAAGCTGACGCCCGGGACGGACGCCGAGGAGTTCGCCCGGCTCGACGAGAAGGTCGAGACCGGCTACATGGCCAAGCGGCCGGGTTTCCTCAGCCGGGAGGTGACCCGCAGCGAGGAGGGTGAGTTCCTGGTGATCGTGCACTGGGCCACCCCCGAGGACGCCGACGCGACGATGCAGGGCTTCTTCGGCGCACCGGAGACACAGGACTTCCTGGCCGCCATCGACAAGTCGACGGTGGTCTCCGGGCGGTACGCGCGACTGAGCTGAACCCCGCCGACAGCACCGCGAGGGCGCCGGACCTGCCGGCGCCCTCGCGGCCGTTGTGCCGGGTCAGATCCCGGATATCCGGCCGATGTTGAACGGCAGGTCCAGCGTGGCGGAGCCGAACTGGCTGCGGACCACGTGGATCGCGCCGTCCTTGCGCACCATCGTGGTCGGGTGCTGGAGCGCCGGGTTGCCGAGCTGCTTCTCGACGACGGCGGCCGTGCCGTCATGGGACAGGGACAGCCTGCTGATCATGTCGGTGCCGAAGTGGGCGACCCAGAGCTGGTCCTTCTCCAGCAGCAGCCCGTCCGCGGTGGCGAGGCCGGTGCCGCCCTTCACCGCCACCTTGGCCGCCCCGCCGGTGGCGGGGTCGAGGCGGAACAGGTCACCGGTGGCCATGTCCACGGTGATCAGGAAGCCGCCGGTGTGGTCGGACTCGATGCCGTTGAGCGTGATGGTGCCCTCGGCGTGCGGGGCGACCAGGGAGTTCAGGTCGAAGCCCGTGGACAGGGTGCGGTCGGCCCCGTCCGCGGACACGGCCTCGGCGATCTGCCAGGGGGTGACCCGGTAGACCAGCTGCCGCAGCGAGTCGGTGATGTAGGCCGTGCCGTCCGGGGTGAGGTCCAGGTCGTTGAGGACCGACTGGCCCGGGGTGGGCGTCACGAAGCGGGCCAGCCGTGCGCCGGTGGCCGTGTCGTACAGGGTGACGGCGTCCCGGTCGTTCACCCACAGCCTGCCCTGCTCGTCCACGTCGGTGCCCATGGCGGTGTCCCGGCCGTCGGTTCCCGCGGGGAGGAAGACCTGGGCCTGGGTCTGGCCCTGCGGGGCTCTGTAGACGGCTCCGGTGGCGAAGGACGTGATGTAGGTGTCACCGGTCCGCGGGTCGAGGGCGACGCCCTCCGGGTAGACCTTGGTACCGGGCAGCGTGATGGCGTCGGTCACGGTGAGCCCGCGGGCGGTGTCGGGGACCGCGGCGGCGGGGCCGGCGGGAGACAGGGCGAGCAGCCCGGCCAGGGCCAGCCCAATGGCGAAGCGCATACGGATTCCTCTCGGAGACTCGGGAGGCGACACCTGCGCCGAACCGCACGGCCGCCTCGGGTGCGAGGAACCTATGGCCGAACCCTTGCGGTGAAGGGGTCCGGAAAACACCGCTACGGGCCGCCGCCGGCGCAAGTCACCAGGTGGGCCAGGGGAATCCGGCCAGCCCGGGCGGCCGAAACCCGCCCGCAGAACCGGCCGACTTCCGTATGTCGCTCACGACGTTCCGAATGGTACGAGCCCTTCCGCTCCCCGCGTTCCCGCGTTCCCGCGTTCCCGCGTTCCCGCGTTCCCGCGTTCCCGCGTTCCCGCGTTCCCGCGTTCCCGCGTGCAGCCGCTGCCGCCACCTCCGCGATCCGCGGGCAGTCGTGCCTCCCCCAGTGCCTTAAGGGCCTGGGAGGTGCCCCCAGGGCGGCACGGGCGGGCGCGACGGCACCCCGCAAGCGCCGGGCCGCGCGACACCCCCCGTGCCACCCCCAGAAGCTCAGTCCACCGCCGCCACCGGCTCCCGCGACGCCCGACCCCCCGCAGGAACCTCCTCCACCCCCCGCCCCAACACCCGCCCGGCCAAGGGCTCCACGAAGCGCGCGGCCAGCGGCCCGATGACCACCAGCAGCAGCACATACGCCGTGGCCAACGGCCCGAGCGCAGGCTCGACGCCCGCGGAGACCGCGAGCCCCGCGATGACGATCGAGAACTCCCCGCGCGCCACCAGCGCCCCACCCGCCCGCCACCGAGCCCGCTCCCCGACCCCGGCCCGCCGCGCCGCCCAGTACCCGGTCGCCACCTTCGTCGCGACGGTCACCACGACCAGTGCCAGCGCCGGCAGCAGCACCGGCGGCATGGTCGCGGGATTCGTGCTCAGCCCGAAGAACACGAAGAACACCGCGGCGAACAGGTCCCGCAGCGGCATCAGCAGATGGTGGGTGTGCTCGGCGACCTCCCCGGACAGCGCGATGCCGACCAGGAACGCCCCCACCGCCGCCGACACCTGCAACCGCTGCGCCACACCCGCGACCAGCAGGGTCAGACCCAGCACCACCAGCAGCAGCTTCTCCGGGTCGTCGCTGGAGATGAACCGGGAGATCACCCTGCCGTAGCGGACCGCGACCAGCAGGACCGTACCGACCGCGGCGAGCGCGACGGCGAGGGTGAGGCCGCCCGCGGCCCAGCCCGCGCCGGCCAGTATCGCGGTGAGGATCGGCAGGTAGACGGCCATCGCCAGGTCCTCCAGCACCAGCACGCTGAGGATCACCGGCGTCTCCCGGTTGCCGAGCCGCCCGAGGTCCCCGAGCACCTTGGCGATCACCCCGGACGACGACACCCAGGTGACGCCGGCGAGGACCACGGCCGCCACCGGGCCCCAGCCCAGCAGCAGCGCCGCCGCCGCGCCCGGCAGGGCGTTCAGCAGGAAGTCGACCGCCCCGGCGGGGGCGTGCACCTTCAGGTGCCCCACGAGATCGCCCGCGGAGTACTCGAGACCCAGCAGGAGCAGCAGCAGGACGACACCGATCTCGGCGCCGACCTCGATGAACTCCTCGCTGCCGCCCAGCGGGATCAGCCCGCCGTGCCCGAAGGCGAGCCCGGCGAGCAGGTACAGCGGGATGGGCGACAGACGCATCCGTACGGCGAACCGGCCCAGCAGGCCGAGCGCCAGCACGACGGCGCCGAACTCCATCAGAAACACGGCCGAATGCACGTCATCACGCCCGATCGAGGATGTCGTGCGCGCCGTCGACGCCCTCCCGGGTGCCGATCACGATCACCGTGTCGCCGCCGCGCAGCCGGAACTCGGGACCCGGCGAGGGGATGGCGTGCGCCCGGCGCATCACGGCGACGATGGACGCCCCGGTGCGGGTGCGCATCTGCGTCTCGCCCAGCGTGCGCCCGTTCCAGTGCGAGGTGCCGGTGATCGTCACCCGTTCCGCGAGCAGTCCGAAGTCGCTGGTGTGCAGCAGGTTGGGGCTGTTGTGGTTCGGCAGCAGGGCGTCGGTGAGGGACAGGGCCTCGGCGCCGGTCAGTTTCATCGACAGGGCGCAGGAGTCGGGGTCGTCGTCGTGGTGGACGTTGAGGGTGCGGGCGCCGTCGCGGTGGGCGATGACGGACAGGGTGTCGTACCGCCGGGTGGTGATCTCGTACTGCACCCCGATCCCCGGCAGCGGGGTGGTCCTCAGACGTGGAGCAGGCACGGTCGTCACTCCTTCTGATCGCTCGCGGGATTCGAAGCGGGATTCGAAGCGGGGATTCACAGGGGCCGCAGCCAGACCGCCCCCAGGGGCGGCAGCGTGATCTCGGCGCTCGCCGGGAAGCCGTGCAGCGGCTGTTCCACGGCGCGGACCGGTTCGCGCCGGACCACCCCGCTGCCGCCGTAGGCGGTGTCGTCGGTGTTGAGCACCTCGGTCCAGTCACCGGCGTGCGGCAGCGCGATCCGGTGGCCGTGGCGGACGGTGGGCTGGAAGTGGAAGACGCAGACGAGGAGTTCGCCCGAGTCGCCGTGGCGGACGAAGGAGTACACGTTGTCCTGCGCCGCGTCGGCGTCGATCCAGCGGAACCCCTCCGGCCGGGTGTCCCGGCTCCACAGCGCGGGGTCGCCGAGATAGACCCGGTTCAGATCGCGCACCAGGTCGCGCACCCCGGCGTGCGCGCCGTGCCGGAGCATCGACCAGTCCGGGCCGTGGTCGTGGGACCACTCGGTGTCCTGGGCGAACTCCTGCCCCATGAACAGCAGTTGCTTGCCGGGGAAGGCCCACATGAAGGCCAGGTAGGCGCGCAGGTCGGCCAGTTGCCGCCAGCGGTCGCCGGGCATCTTCGTCAGCAGTGAGCCCTTGCCGTGCACCACCTCGTCGTGCGAGACGGGCAGCAGATGGTTCTCGGCGTACGCGTAGACCATCGCGAAGGTCATCGCGTGGTGGTGGTACTGCCGGTGCACGGGGTCCTCGGCCATGTACGACAGGGAGTCGTGCATCCAGCCCATGTTCCACTTCAGGTGGAAGCCGAGCCCGCCCTCGTCGGTGCGCCGGGTCACCCCGTCCCACGCCGTGGACTCCTCGGCGATGGTCACCGCGCCGGGGCAGCGGCGTGCCACGGTGGCGTTGACCTCCTGGAGGAACTCCACCGCCTCCAGGTGCTCCCGCCCGCCGTAGGCGTTGGGCAGCCACTGGCCCTCGGGGCGTGAGTAGTCCAGGTAGAGCATCGAGGCGACGGCGTCCACGCGCAGCCCGTCGACGTGGAACTCCTCGCACCAGTACAGGGCGTTGGCGACCAGGAAGTTGCGCACCTCGGCCCGTCCGTAGTCGAAGACGAGGGTGCCCCAGTCGGGGTGCTCGCCCCGGCGCGGGTCCGGGTGCTCGTACAGCGGGGTGCCGTCGAAGCGGGCCAGCGCCCAGTCGTCCCGGGGGAAGTGGGCCGGCACCCAGTCGACGATGACGCCGATGCCGGCCTGGTGCAGCGCGTCCACCAGGTACCGGAAGTCGTCGGGGGAGCCGAGGCGGGAGGAGGGAGCGTAGTAGGAGGTGACCTGGTAGCCCCAGGAGCCGCCGAAGGGGTGCTCGGCGACCGGCAGGAACTCCACGTGGGTGAAGCCCAGCGCCTTGGCGTACGCGGGCAGTTCGCGGGCGAGCTGCCGGTAGCCGAGGCCGGGCCGCCACGAGCCGAGGTGCAGCTCGTACACGCTCATCGGCTCCCGGTGCACCGCCGACGCGGCGCGCCGCGCCATCCAGTCGGCGTCGCCCCAGCGGTGGCGGGAGTCGTGGACGAGGGACGCGGTGCCGGGCGCGGACTCGGCGTGCGCGGCCAGCGGGTCGGCCTTGAGGAGCCGGCGTCCGTCCGGGGTGAGGACCTCGTACTTGTAGCGGCAGCCCTCGCCGACGCCCGGCACGAACAGCTCCCACACCCCGCTGACGCCGAGCGAGCGCATCGGGTGCGCGCGGCCGTCCCACACGTTGAAGTCGCCGACCAGCCGCACGGCGCGGGCGTTCGGCGCCCACACGGCGAACGACGTGCCGCTCACCGGTCCCCAGCCGCTGTCGTGGGTGCGGACCCGGGCGCCGAGCACGCGCCACAGCTCCTCGTGCCGGCCCTCCCGGATCAGGTGCAGGTCCAGCTCGCCGAGCGTGGGCAGGAAACGGTACGGGTCGTCGTACGTGTGGACGTGCCCGCCGTAGTCGACGGAGAGCCGGTGGTCGGGTACGGCGGGCACCGGCAGCAGACCGGAGAAGACGCCCTCGCCCTCGTGCCGCAGCTCCAGCAGCGGGCCGCCCGAGGGGTCGGTGACCGTCACGGCGCGGGCGAGCGGACGCAGCACCCGGAACAGCACACCGCCCTCGACCGGGCGCGGGCCGAGCAGGGCGTGCGGGTCGCTGGTCTCGCCGGTGACGAGGCGTTTGCGGGCGGTGGCGGGCAGGGCCGGTGCGTGGGGTGCGGTGGTCACGGCTGCGGGTTCCCGTCGGTGAGGATGTGGGCCACGTGCTGCTGCGGGTCGAGGCGTACGTAGTTGTCCCGGCCCCACTGCCAGGTCGCGCCGGACAGCGCGTCGTACACCGCGAAGGTGTCGGAGCGGTCCAGGCCGAGGGCGGGCAGGTCCAGGGAGACCGTCGCCTCGCGCACCCCGTGCGGATCGAGGTTGAGGACGACCAGGACCCAGTCGGTGTCGTCGCGCTTGGAGAAGCAGACGACGGCGTCGTCGTCGGTGCGGTGGAAGCGCAGGTTGCGGAGCCGGCGCAGGGCGGGGTGGGTGCGGCGCAGGGTGTTCAGGGTGCGCACCAGCGGGGCCAGGGAGTCGCCGGCCGCCTCGTGCGCCTCCCAGTCGCGCGGCCGGTACTGGTACTTCTCCGAGTGCAGGTACTCCTCGCTGCCCGGACCGGCCGGCACGTTCTCGTACAGCTCGTACCCGGCGTACATGCCCCAGGAGGGTCCGGCCGTGGCGGCCAGGACGGCCCGTGCCGCGAACGCCGGACGGCCGCCGTACTGGAGGTAGGCGTGCAGGATGTCCGGGGTGTTCACGAAGAGGTTCGGGCGCAGGTACGCGGCCTGCTCCTCCCCGCCGAGCCCGGCCAGCTCCGACAGGTAGGACTCCACCTCGTCCTTGGAGTTGCGCCAGGTGAAGTAGGTGTAGGACTGCTGGAAGCCGATCTGGGCCAGGGTGTGCATCATCGCGGGGCGGGTGAACGCCTCCGCCAGGAAGATCACATCCGGGTCGGCGCGGTTGATCTCGCCGATCACCCGCTCCCAGAACACCACCGGCTTGGTGTGCGGGTTGTCCACCCTGAAGATCCGCACCCCGGTGTTCATCCAGTGCCGCAGCACCCGCACGGTCTCGGCGACCAGGCCGTCCAGGTCGGCGTCGAAGGCGATGGGGTAGATGTCCTGGTACTTCTTCGGCGGGTTCTCCGCGTACGCGATCGAGCCGTCGGGGCGGTGGTGGAACCACTCCGGGTGCTTGTGCACCCACGGATGGTCCGGCGAGCACTGCAGGGCGAAGTCCAGGGCGACCTCCAGGCCCAGTTCGCCGGCCCGGCCCACGAAGTGGTCGAAGTCGTCGAGGGTGCCCAGGTCCGGGTGGATCGCGTCGTGCCCGCCGTCGGCGGAGCCGATCGCCCACGGCGAGCCGGGGTCGTACGGGCCCGCGACGAGCGCGTTGCCGGCCCCCTTGCGGTGGGTGGTGCCGATGGGGTGCACCGGGGGGAGGTACACCACGTCGAAGCCCATGTCGGCGACCGCCTCCAGCCGTTTGGCGGCGGTGCGCAGGGTGCCGGAGCGCGGCGGTTCGGCCGCGGTGCCGGTGCCGGGGGCGGTGGGCAGCAGGGCGCCCTCGGAGCGCGGGAACAGCTCGTACCAGGCGCCGTACAGGGCCCGCTCCCGGTCCACCCGCAGCGGGAACTCACGGGAGCGGGTGACCAGTTCGCGCAGCGGGCGGGCGTTCAGCAGGGCCGTCACCACCGGGTCGCAGGCGGCGGCGAGCCGCTTCTCCGGGGCCGTCCGGGTGTCCCGCAGGGTGTGCGCGGCGGTGGTCAGCGGGACGCGTTCGCGGGCGGTGAAGGCGTCGGCGGCGCGCTCCAGCAGCAGCGCCCCCTCCTGGAGCACCTGTTCCACGTCGACGCCGGCCGGGACCTTGAGGTCGGCGGTGTGCCGCCAGGTCGCGACCGGGTCGGACCAGGCCTCCACCCGGAACGTCCAGTCGCCCTCCCGGTCGGCGCGCACTCCGGCCGCGTACCGGTCGGTGCCGGGGGCGAGCAGCCGCATCGGGGTCCACTCGCCCTCGGTGCCGTCGGGGCCGGTCAGGACGGTGTTCGCGGCGACCGCGTCGTGGCCCTCGCGGAACACGGTCGCGGACACCTCGAAGACCTCGCCCGGCACGGCGCGCACGGGCCGGCGTCCGCCGTCGGCCACGGGCCGCACGTCCACCACGGGGATGCGTCCCACGGACGGCGCGAACCGCCCTGCGGCGGGCTTCTCCTGCATCACATGCCTCTTCCTCGCACCCGGGTGCGGTCGCTTGGAGCGGTGGTCAGCGGCGGATCGCGGTGGTGCCGTTGCTGACGTCCGAGATGATCCGGCGGTAGCCCGCCACCACGGGGTGGTGCGGGTAGGCGGTGCAGAACAGCCGCTCCCCGGCGAGCGAGACCATCTCCGGGGCGTACGGCAGGACGGCCGACACCCGCGTGGCGTAGGCCTGTTCGACCTCTTCGTGCAGCCGGTCGTGGACCGTGCCGCCCGGCGCCATGTTCACGGCCACGGCCAGCCGGGCGACACCGAGCCGGTTCGCGAGCGACACGGTCTCCCGGGCGCCGGCCAGGTCGAGCCGGTCCGCGCGGGTCACCACCACCAAGGCGTCCGAGCCGGCGATCGCCGTCACCGTCTCGTTGTTGAACCCGGCGTGGGTGTCGAGCAGCAGCACGTCCAGGGCGAGGGAGTCGATGAGCCGGTCGAAGCCCTCCCGCAGCAGCCCCACGTCGTATCCGCGGCCGAGGATCTCGGCCGCCGCCGCGGACCTGCTGCGGGCCGGCACCAGGAAGAAGCCGTCGTGTCCGGCGTCCGTGCCCGCGGGGTACACCGCGTCCTCGATCTCGCAGCGGCCGATCAGGTAGTCGCTCAGTGAGCGGCGCGGCCGTGTGTCCGTGCGGCCGAACATCACGTCCAGGGCGGGTGTGTGGATGTCGGTGTCCACCAGCGCCACCCGGTGGCCCGAGGCCGCCAGCAGCAGCCCGAGGTTGGCGGCCGTGCTCGACTTGCCGGTGCCTCCCCGATAGGAGTGCACGGTGATGATCTGCGACATGGTCTCCACCGGTTGCTGAGGGTCGGATCCGCCGGCGCGGCGGCTGGTCAGGCGGCGGGTGCTCCGGGCGGGTTCCAGTGGACGGCCATCATGGTGATGTCGTCGGACTGCTCGGCCCGGCCCACGAACTCGCTGAGCGCGCCGTCCATGTGGTCGAGGAGTTCCTCGCCCCGCACCGCGGCCTCGCCGAGCTGCCCGACCATCTGCTCCTCGCCGAAGAACTCGCCGTCGGCGGAGCGGGCCTCGGTGACCCCGTCGGTGTAGATGAAGAGCGTGTCGCCGGGGCCGATGCGGGCGTAGCCCAGGGAGAAGTCGACGTCCGGGATGACCCCGACGGCGGGTCCGGTGGGCTCCAGCAGGACCGGTTCGCCGCCGTCGGCGCTGAGCAGCACGGGCGGGTTGTGGCCGCCGTTGATGTAGACCAGGTTGCCGGTCGCGGGGTCGAGGACGGCGAAGAACATGGTGGCGAAGTAGCCCTGTCTGATGTGGTTGCGGGTCAGGTAGTTGTTGGTGCCCGCGACCGCGTTCAGCAGGGGGGTCGCCCCCACCACCGGGATGGCGCGGCTGTGTTCCGCCCAGCCGGCGTCCTCGCCCATCAGCTCGGCGGCGATCAGGCTCTGCAGTCCGCTCTGTTCGGCGGTGTGCCGCAGCAGCGAACGGATCAGGGCCATGAACAGCGCGGCCCCGACGCCCTTGTCGCAGACGTCGGCGACGACCAGCGCGAGCCGGCGCCGGTTGACGATCTCGAACACGTCGTAGAAGTCGCCGGCGACCGTACGGGCGGGCCGGAACCGTACGTGGATCTCCCAGTCCTTCGGGCTGGGCAGGGAGTCGGGCAGGAAGCCGAGCTGGATCTCCCGGCCGATCTCCAGCTCCCGTTCGTAGCTGAGCAGTTCCGCGTGCGCGGCGACGTCCTCCATGGTCCGGCTGAACTGGGCCCGCTCGTGGCAGTCCCGCAGCCGGGCCCGTACCAG
Organism: Streptomyces sp. CB02400; assembly: GCF_001905725.1. Classification (GTDB taxonomy): domain Bacteria; phylum Actinomycetota; class Actinomycetes; order Streptomycetales; family Streptomycetaceae; genus Streptomyces; species Streptomyces atrovirens. The sequence goes on along the minus strand of NZ_LIWB01000004.1, from coordinate 466,932 downwards.
GTCGGGGTGGAAGGGCGGGGCGAGGTAGTCGGCGCCCGCGATCACATGGTGGTCGAGCAGGTGCAGGTCGTGTTCCGCGAACGCCACCACCGAGGGCTGCTGCCCCTCGTCGTCGAGCCTGCGGGCCACGGACCGCACGGTGTGCGGGGCCAGCTCCGCGGACGCCAGCAGCACCGTCACCTCGGGCAGCCGCCCCGGCGAGGCGGCCAGCACCTCGCCGGGGCTGCGCACATGCACCTCGGCGCCCACGTGGTCCAGGGCGTCGCGCAGCCCCGGGGGCATGCCGCGCCGCTCGTCCAGCACCAGCACCTTCGTCTGAGCCATCTCCGCCTCGTCTACTCCGTCGGCTCGTCGCTCACGTCCGTGCCGCCCGGTGGGCGTGGCTCGGCACGGCGCAGCATCACGAGGGTGCTCACGTTGCGGCCCGCGACCAGGTCGTACGCGAAGCCGTCCACCGCGGTGAACGCGAGATAGACGCCCAGGCCCCCGATCCGCCGCTCGGCGAGCGGCTGGTCCAGGGCGGGCGGTCGCAGGCCCTGCCGGGGGTCGAAGGCGGGCGCGTCGTCCTGGAAGCGGACCCACACCTGGTCGGGGTCGATCCCGCCGTCCACCGTGATCTCGCCGGGGGCTCCCCGGTAGCCGTGCATGACGATGTTGGTCGTCAGCTCGTCCGCGGCCAGCCGCAGCCGGTACAGGGCACTGGCGGGCAGTGCGGCGCGTTCCCCCAGGCCGAGGACGAACGTCGCCACCCGGTCCAGGGCTCCCAGTGCCGCCGGGATCCTGATCACGGTCGCCGCGGGGTCGGTGGCGACGCGGAAGCCGCCGGGGGGCGGCGTGCCGTGCGCGACCCCGGTGGAGGCCGGCCCGTAGTCGATCGCCATGACGGTGCCCGCCCCCTCACGCGTCGACGAGGCTGATGCTGTGGTCGAAGCCGGCCAGGCGGATCGTCCGGGCGACCGGTTCGGGCGCGCCGACGACGGCGATCCGCACCTCGTCGCCCATCTTCTGGCGGGCGAAGACCAGGGAGCGCAGGCCCGCGCTGGACAGGTAGGAGAGGTGTGCGGCGTGGATCACCAGCTCGATCGCGCCCGCCGTGGCGGCCTCGTCGACGGTGTCGTGGAAGCGGCCGGCGGCCGCCGCGTCGAGTTCGCCGGTCAGCTCGATGACGGCGATCCGTTCGTTGATCCTGAGCCTGATGTCGAAGGACACGGTGGCCCCTCCTTCTGCGTCGCGGTGCGGGACGGTCGGGCGGTACGGCGGTCAGCGGGGGTCCGCCGCCCGGCCCACCAGGACCACCGCGGAGTGCGGTCCCAGGTGGTAGCGGCCGGGGTGTTCCAGCGGCGTTTCGGCGCCCAGCGGCCGGGCGGCGGTCATCGTCGTGTCGGCGAAGAGGTGCCAGGCGTCGCCGGGCGGCAGGTGCGGCAGTTCCAGGTCGTGGCCCTCCCAGTGGGCGTTGACCGCGATGTACACGTGGTCGTCGCGCACGGTGCCGTCCTTGGCGTGCCGGCCGCAGCGCATCAGGGCCAGGGTCCGGGAGTGGTCCGACCAGTCCGGCGACCAGGCGCGTACGCCGTGCCAGCTGATGTCCGGGTAGCCGCTGCCCACCCGGTCGGCGCCGATCGGGTGGTCGGCGCTGCGCAGCACCGGGTGGGCGTGCCGGAAGGCGATCAGCGCCCGGGTGAAGTCGAGGAGTTCGCGTTCGGCGGTGGGGCCGTCGACGAGTCCCCAGTCGAACCAGGAGAGTTCGTTGTCCTGGCAGTAGGTGTTGTTGTTGCCGAGCTGGGTGCGGCCGGCCTCGTCGCCGGCCAGCAGCATCGGCACGCCCTGGCTGGTGAGCAGGATCGTCAGCATGTTCTTCATCTGCCGCGTCCGCAGTTCGCGGACGTGCGCGGAGGCGCTGGGTCCCTCCTCGCCGCAGTTCCAGCTGTGGTTGTCGTCGGCGCCGTCGTTGTTGTTCTCGCCGTTGGCCTCGTTGTGCTTGCCGTTGTACGAGACCAGGTCGTTGAGGGTGAATCCGTCGTGCGCGGTGACGAAGTTGACGGAGGCGGACGAGGTGCGGCCCTGGTACAGGTCGGGGGAGCCCGCCATCCGGGTCGCCAGCTCCCCGACGAGACCGGCGTCGCCCTTGACGAACCGTCGCACCGTGTCACGGAACTGGCCGTTCCACTCCGACCAGCGGCCGTAGTTGGGGAAGTGGCCCACCTGGTAGAGGCCGGCCGCGTCCCAGGCCTCGGCGATCAGCTTGGTGTGCCGCAGCACCGGGTCGTACGCGAGCTGTTCCAGCAGCGGCGGGTTGGGCAGCGGCGTACCGTCCGGGGCGCGGTCGAGGATCGCCGCGAGGTCGAACCGGAAGCCGTCGATGTGGTACTCGGAGACCCAGTAGCGCAGACAGGACAGCACGAAGTCGCGCACCACCGGGTGGTTGCAGTTGACCGTGTTCCCGGTGCCGCTGAAGTTGTAGTACTCGCCGCGCGGCGTGAGCATGTAGTACGTCGCGTTGTCGAGACCGCGGAACGAGATCGTCGGCCCCTGCTCGTTGCCCTCGGCGGTGTGGTTGAACACCACGTCCAGGACGATCTCGATGCCGGCCCGGTGCAGTTCCCTCACGAGCGACTTGAACTCGTCGGCCTGCATCCCGAAACGGCCCGTGGCCGCGTAGCCGGCCTTCGGCGCGAAGAACGAGACGGTGTTGTAGCCCCAGTAGTTGTGCAGCCGTTCCCCGGTGCGCGGGTCGGTGCGCGGGTTGTCCAGCTCGTCGAACTCGAAGACCGGCAGCAGCTCCACGCAGTTGACGCCGAGCTCCCGCAGGTACGGGATCTTCTCCCGCAGTCCCGCGTACGTGCCGGGCGCCGACACCCCCGAGGAGGGGTGCCGGGTGAAGCCGCGCACGTGCGTCTCGTAGATGACGAGGTCCTCGGTGGGGATGCTCGGCGAGGTGTCGTCACCCCAGTCGAAGTCGTCGTCGGGGATCCGCGCCCGGTAGGGGTAGACGTCGTCCCAGTCGGGTTCCGCGCCCCACACGTCACGGCCCGACACCAGCCGGGCGTACGGGTCGCTGAGCACCTTGGAGGCGTCGAACCGGTCGCCGGCGGCCGGGTCGAAGGGGCCGTCGGCGCGGAAGCCGTACTCCAGGTTCTCGGCGTCCAGGCCGAACACCGTCATCGCGTACACGCTGCCCACCCGGAACTCGGGCGGGAACGGCAGCTCGGCGGTGGGCTCCTTCGCGCCGCGCTCGAAGAGCACCAGGCTCATCGCGGTGGCGCGGTCGGAGTACACGGAGAAGGTGATCCCGCCGGGCACCCGGTGCGCGCCGTACGGGAAGGGCCGCCCCGCGCGCACCCGGTAGCCGTGGATCCGGCGCGTCGGAAAGCCGTCGACGCGCTCGCGCAGCTCCTCGACGGTCATCGGCCCGCACGTTCCAGCGCGTCGTCGAGGTCGTCGGTGACCTCGAAGAAGTCCAGGAAGCCGGTCGCGGACATCACGAACCGCACCTCCTCGGAGAGGCTGACCAGAGTCACCCGGGCCCGTACCTGCTGGGCCCGGCGGTGCACGATGAGCAGGGTGCGCAGGCCGGCGCTGGAGATGTAGCTGACGCCGCTCAGGTCGATCAGGACCTTGCCCTCCTGGCCGATGAACGGCAGGAGCTGGGCCTGCAGCCCGCCGGAGGTGGTGGAGTTGATCTCCCCCTCCAGGGCGACCACACAGGCCGCGCCTTCCGTCCGGGACGTGAGTTTGACGGTCATCCCGTCACCTCCGTGGGGGAGCCGGGGGCGAGGCGGACCTTGACCTTGACGCGGCCCGAGGTCTCGGGCAGGCGCACGGTCAGGGCCTCGGCGTCGAAGTCGGTGTGCGGCTCGCCGTCGATCTCCACGCTCTCGACGCGGACCGAGCCGGCCGGCAGCAGATCGGGCGCCACCCGCAGCAGCCGGTCCGGCAGCACCGCCGGGTCGGGCTTGAACCAGAAGTCCATCGCCCGGCCGTCGATCAGCAGGTTGTTGTAGACGGCGGCGAGGTAGCACAGCTCGGCCGCGTGGTACATCGACATCGAGTGGCTGCCCTTGAGGCGTTCCACGCCGAGCAGGTACGGCAGGCCGTTGGCCAGGGTGTTGAAGTAGACGGCGCCCTCGTCGTGGTCGAGGAAGAAGGCGTTGTAGAACGACTGGGCGTCGCGGGCCTCGGTGCGGAACTCCGCGCGGCCCGTGGTGCCGTGCAGGATCAGGTAGGCCAGGATCGCCTGTTCCTGCTGCCACCACGCCTTGCGGTCGTGCCAGGCGAAGCGGAAGACGTCCTCCCCGTCCGCCTTCAGCCGCTCGACCACGTCGTACCAGCCGCCGCGCCGGCGGTCGCTGCCGACCGCGGGCATGGTCTCGCCGATGCCGGTGGCCAGCTCCAGGTAGCGGTCCTTGGGACGCAGCGAGTGCATCCGCATCAGGTTCCAGGCGATCTTCAGGTTGTGGCCGACGACCGCGCGGTTCTGCTGCCAGCCGTGCGTGGTGTCGTGCGACCAGTCGCGGTGGAAACGTTCCTGCACGAAGGGGCTGTGCTCGGGGTCGGGGAACCGCTCGACGATGGTGTCGAAGGTGTACTCCAGCATGTCGGCGTAGGACTTCTCACCGGTCGCCAGGTACAGGTTGATCAGGTACGCCGGGGCGTGGTCGCCCACGGAGTTCCAGTTCTTGCGGGACTGGTTGGGGCCCAGCGAGTCGTGCCCCGGGTCCAGCAGGATCGGGTCGATGTGCGAGAAGTAGCCGCCGTGCTCCGGGTCGAGGTAGAAGCGGTCGAACAGCCGGATCGTGGCGTCCGCGTCGGCCTTGATCCGCGGGTCGCCGGTGACCCGGTACGTCTGCACCGGACCGGCCAGCGCGTAGATCTGCTCGTAGGCCGGCAGCGCGTCGTAGTCGTCGGAGAACTCCGAGGTGAACAGCTTGGTCTCGGTGTCGCCGTCGACCTTCAGGCCGTGGTACCAGTACACGACGTTCTCGTCGGTGTCGACGAAGCGCATGTGGGCGCGCAGGTACTCGGTGCCGCGCTCGGCGACCTCCAGGTACTCGTCCTCACCGGTGAGCAGGAACGCCGAGGCCATGCCGTACACCAGCCGGGAGATGGTGTCGGTCTCCTGGACGTGGCTCGCGGTCTTGTCGCCGCCGAGCCGTATCTCGGTGCGGTAGGCGGTGAAGTCGACGGGTCCGTCGCCGAACTGGGCCCGCCGGTAGAACGCGGCGATCTCCCGGATCTGCCGGATCCACCAGCCGCTCTCCTCGAAGCGGTAGTCGTCGGTGTCCCGCCCGACGAAGACCAGCCGCTTCGCCTCGAACCGCAGGCCGCCGCCCTTCGGGTAGAAGACGCCGTACGCCAGCAGGAAGCGGCCGGGGGTCAGCAGGTCGTCGATGTGTCCCGAGGCGTCCTGGTAGGGCTCGCCCAGGTTGTGCAGCAGCTCCGCGGCCGGGCCGCCGTCGAGGGCCATCGTGACGGTCTGCCCGTCGGCGGTGGCCAGGGTGGCCTCGCGGGAGGCCGCGTCGAAGCCGGTGACCCGGCCGGCGACGGTGTCGGAGAAGGTGAAGTCGGGGGTGCCGGGATTGCCGGTCATGTCTCACGCACCTCGCAGCACGAGTTCGTCGATGATGGTCCTGGCGAACAGATGGCAGTGGTCGCCGGTGCGCGCGGTCACCAGGTCGCCGTCGACGACGACGTCCTGGTCCACGTAGTTGGCGCCCATGTTGCGCACGTCGCCGATGAGGTTGTTGTGGCAGACGACCTTGCGGCCGCGGACCACGTAGGGGATCGACGAGGCCAGCCACATGCCGTGGCAGATGATCCCCTTGACGACCCCGGAGCGGGCGAACGCCCGCCGCAGCAGGTCGGTCGCGGGCGCGAGCCGCTCGATGTCCTCGGTGTAGCGCAGCCGGTCGGCGACCATGCCGGACGGCACGATCAGCGCGCTGTACTCGCGCAGCCGGCGGTCGTCGAGGTCCTCCAGGCTGCCGGTCACGGTCAGCGGCGCCCGGTACTCGTGACCGGTGAAGGTGATCGCCTTGTTGCCCCACAGCCGGGTGAGGAAGTCGACCCGCGCGCCCTCCTCGGCGAACCGGCGTTGGTAGTAGGCGATCTCGGGCTCGTAGAAGTCGCTCTCGGCCAGGACCGCGATGCGGCGGCCGGAGAGCACCCCGTCGCGGGACGGTGTTCCGGACATGGCTCAGGCCCCCTCGGTGGTGCGCAGGTCGACCAGGAACGGCTTGTCGTCGGCGAGCATCCGCTTGACCGCGTACGGCACCTGCTCCGCCTCGTCGACCCGCACCGCGTCCACGCCGAAGCCGCGGGCGAGCTCGGTGAACCCCAGCTCCGGGCGGGACAGGTCGAAGGGCGACGGGTGGGGGTGCAGGGGGACGCCGCGCTCGCGCCAGTACTGCTCGATGTTCAGGTCCAGCAGCTTGTAGCTGCGGTTGTTGCAGATCACGAACTTGGCGCCCACGTCGTGCCGGACGGCCGTGTAGAGGGCCTGGAAGGTGTACATCGACCCGCCGTCCCCGGTGAAGCCGATCACCGTCCTGTCCGGGTGGGCCAGCTTGATGCCGATGGCGCCCGGGATGCCGACGCCGAGCGAGCCGCCGCGGGTGGAGAACCAGTGGCCGGGGAGCCGGCCGGGCAGATGGGCGTTGAGCGGCCCGGCCGCGGTCAGCGCCTCGTCGAACACCATCAGGTCCTCGGGGGCCCGGTCGGACAGTTCCCGCAGGAACGCGGAGAGCAGGGTGCCGTCGTCGGCCGGCCGCTCCGGCTGCTCGCCGCGGCGCAGCTCGAGATGGCGGGCGGCGCGCATCCGGTCGACGTCGGAGAGGCTGTCCTCCAGCCTCTCCGACAGCGCGGCGAGCGTGGCCTTCGGGTCGGCGACCAGACCCAGGGTGACCGGGTGGTTCTTGGCGATCTCGTAGCCGTCGAGATCGATGTGCACGATCCGCGCGTCCGCACGGAACGGGCTGCCGGTGTCCGGGAACACCTCCGGGAAGACGTACGTCCCCACGATCAGCACCGCGTCGGCGTCCTTCACCCTCTCGGTGCTGACCTCGCCGAACATGTGGCCCAACTGCCCGCGGTAGAGCGGGTGCCGGGCGTCCAGGTTGACCTCGGAGAAGTCCACGCCCCACACGTCGGCGCCCAACTGCTCCGCCACCCGCGCCAGTTCCTCCTGGCCGCCGGACGCCGAGACGCCGTCGCCCACCAGGACGAGCGGGTGCTCGGCGCCCGACAGCAGCCGCGCGGCCTGCTCCACGAGCGAGGGCACGGGCAGCGACTCGGTGCTCAGGAAGGTGCTCGGGACCACCGGTTCGCCGTTGACCGCGTCCAGCACGTCCAGCGGGAGGGCGACGAAGACCGGGCCGCGCGGCGGCGTCATCGCCATCTTCATGGCGCGGCGCAGCACCCGCAGCACCGAGCCCGGATCGGTCACCCGGGTCGCGTACTTGGTCACCGGCTCGGCCATGGCGACCAGGTCGGCCGCCATCTGCGCGTCCATCGCGTCGTACTTCACGCCCGCCTCACCGGCGATGACGACGAGCGGCGAGTGACCGCGCTTCGCCTGGTAGAGCATGCCGATGGCGTTGCCGAGGCCGACGCCGCTGTGCAGCTGGAGCAGGGCGGGGCGGCCGGTCGCGCGGGCGTAGCCGTCCGCGATGCCGGCGGCGACCGTCTCCTGGAGCGTCAGGACGTACTGGAGCTCGTCGTAGTTCTCCAACGCGTCCAGGAAACCCTGCTCGACCGTTCCCGGATTTCCGAACATGTAAGGAATTCCATCGGCGATGAACTGCTCGATGATCGCCGCATTGCCCTGCCTGGCCATGTCTCTTCCTTTTCTCGCTGAGACTCCTGAGAATTCTGGGAATCCTGAGACGCCGGTGAGTTCTTCCGGCCGTCACCAGCCGTAGCGGCGGAGCCCGTCCTCGAGAACCTCGACGATCTTCTCGCCGGTCAGATAGGAATCCGGCGTGGAACGGCCCGTGATGAACGGGTAGTCCACGATGACCGAGGTCTCCTTGCCGAAATTCCCGTGGTAGCGGCCGTCGGGGCCGGTGGCGTCGCGCAGGATGTACTCCAGCGGGTACGGCGGCGGGCCCATCACGAAGTCGGTGCCCAGGAAGCCGGTGCCGTCCTTGTAGTCGTACTCCTTGCAGTGCCCGGTGACGTGCTTGCCCCAGAGGATCGACTTGCGGTCCTCCCAGTCGCGGGCGAACGCGAGCGGGGTGACGCCGTAGCACTCGGCCCCGATCGGCTTGCCGGCGCGCAGGAAGGCGAGGATCAGCTCGTGCACCCGCTCGTTGTTGGCGAGGTCCACGATCGGTCCCGAACCGCCCACGATCAGCAGGGCGTCGTACTCCTCCAGCTCCTCCGCCACCGTGTCGACCGCGCGGTGGTACGCCTCCAGCTTGCGCAGGTAGTCGTCGTCGGCGGTGTACGGGCGCTCCGGCAGCCAGGCCGAGAGGTCGACCGGGTCGTCCAGCCGGTCGGAGGCGTCGATCTCCTGGGTGAGCCGGGCGACCTTCTCCGAGGTCACCGAGCGGCCCAGCGGCGGATCGACGTACCCGGGGTCCATCGACGGCGGCAGCGCGTGCGCGCGCTTGCCGGTCGGGGTGGCGAACACGACCTCGTAGCCCTGCCGGTCGAAGTGGTGCAGCGGCCCGACGAGCTCCTCGCCCCAGTAGCCGTACTCCGACAGAATCACGAGGATCTTCCTGGCGTTCCTTCTGGCCACGCCTGCTCCTTCGGTAATCGGTGCGGGGTCGGTGGCCGGGCGCCGTCTCGGAAGGGGCCGGCGCCACGGCCACCTGAACGGGGGGATCAGCGGGCCTCGGGGCCGATGATCCAGTTCTCCTTCGCGGCGAGCGAGAAGACGTACTTCGGGTCCGTGATCTCGTCCCGTGCCGCCGTGACCCGCTCGGTGAAGTGGGGGGAGCGCAAGGCCTGCTGGAGCGCCTCGACGTCGTCGAACCACAGCTGCTCGACGGAGTCGAAGGCCGCCTCGCCGAAGACGTACGCGCCGTCCACGGTGTGCGCGTGCAGGTAGCGGCGCAGGCCGGGGACGCCGCGGACCTCGGAGGCGTAGCCGTCCAGGCTCCGCTTGCGGTAGTCGTCCAGGTCGAGACCGGGGCGGCGCTTCATCAGCACGGTGAGCTTGACCCAGTCCCGGTCGCGGCCCGGCCCCGGACCGGGCACGATCTCGTGCGCGGTGGTGTCGACCACGATCGTCAGCCAGAACGCCGCCCAGTTCGGCTCGTCCAGCCGCGCGCCGTTCAGGAACTCGTCGGTCTGCAGCGAGGCGAGCTGCTCCTCGCCGTTGGCCAGCCAGATCTCGGCGATGCCCTGGTGGGGGAGGGCCGGCGAGCCGAGGTTGCCCTCGATGTCGACGACGGTGTCGACCATGTACTTCCGGATCTGCGGAATCTTCGCCGCGTACTGCACGGCGTGCACGTTCACCCAGTAGTCCTGGAATTCCTGTGCCGTCATACCCGGCTTGGGTGCGGCCAGAATGAACTGGTGGATCATCGAATTGTCTCCTGTTCCACGCCGGTCCGGACTCGTGAAATCGTGTCAATGGGGGCCGTCGGGCGGCAATGAAATACGGGCGACTTCCTGACCTGTCGTGGATTTCAGGCCGCGCTCGGGCGTTCATGGACGAGGCGGCGTATCGCGGCCAGCGGAATGGGCAGCCAGTCGGGACGGTTACGGGCCTCGTACACCGCCTCGTAGACCGCCTTGTCCGCCTCGAAGGCGCGCAGCAGCACCGGGCTCCGCCGGGGGTCGGCTCCGCCCGCCTCGGCGTACCCCTCGCTGAACGCGCGCCGGTTGTGCACCGCCCAGGCCGCGGCCCGGCGGGCGGGTCTGCCGCCGCGCCGTGCGGACGGCCCGCCCAGCACCTCGAAGAGCGCGTGATGGGCGGCGTAGTCGAAGGACCGCAGCATGGCCGCCACGTCGCGCACCGCCGGCCGCGGCCGTCTGCGCTCCTCCAGCGGATGCCCCGGCTCGCCCTCGAAGTCGATGAGCACCCAGCCGTGCGGCGCGCGCAGCACCTGGCCCAGATGCAGATCGCCGTGGACGCGCTGCACGAGCAGCCGGTGACCGCGGCCCGCCAGCTCCGGCAGGTCCTGGTGCAGCGTCCGCAACTGCCGTGCGTACGGCAGCAGCTCGGGTACCTCCTCCAGGGCCTGCTCCAGCCGCCCGGTCAGCTCGGCGGCCAGCGCGCGGGCCTCCTCGGGGCCCAGCTCCCTGCTGCCGAGCTGCCGCGCCAGCGCCGTGTGCACCCGTGCGGTGGCCCGGCCCAGCGCGCGGGACTCCTCGGCGAAGCCGCCCAGCGGGGCCACCGAGGCGCAGTCGCCGCCGACGCACTCCGCGGCCTGCGCGGTGGCCAGGGACCAGCCGTCGCCCCGCGACGGCACGAACTCCTGGAGGACGGCGAGCGTGGTGGGACCGGCCGGGAACGCGTCGGTGGTCCGCATCCACGCCAGCGGCCGGGCGCTCGGTACGTCACCGTCCCGCTCCAGGGCGGTGAGCAGCTCCAGCTCCGGATGCGGGCCCGGGACCAGGCGGCGCAGCACCTTGAGCATCAGCCGGTCGCCGAACGCCACCGAGGTGTTGGACTGCTCGGCGGTGATCACCCGGGCCGGCAGGCCGAGCGGGAACTCCGCGCCGGCCGGCCGGTGGCACTCCACCCGGCCGTCGGTGTCCTCGGCGGCCAGCCGCGCCAGCAGCCGGGACATCAGCCACGGGTCGGCGGTGGCCTCGTACAGCAGCAGGTCCGGTCCGTCGGGTTCCGGCACCCGGCCGATGAGGGTGTCACCGGCCGGCGCCCCGGCCGCCTCCCGGCCGACTCCGACGAGGACCTGGTACCACTCCTCGTGCCCGCGCCGCCCCGCCCGCACCACCAGCTGCACCAGCGCGGGATCGCCCGGGTGCAGCAGGTCGGCGAGGACCGGTTCGACGGGCGGCGGGTGCTGTCCCTCGCCCTGCTTGCCCTGCTTGCCCGCGTACCAGCGGCGCCCGGCCAGCCAGCCCGGCAGGGAGCGCCGCAGCTCCGCGACGACGCGCGTCAGGTCGACGGTGTGGGTGGGCGCGCTCATGCGACCGGCACCATAGGCCGCCGTTCCCGTACGGCCGCACGCGCCTCGGCGGCCTCCTCGGACCACGCCAGCGCGTGCGCCGCGTGGGCCACGGTCACCATCGTCATGTGGTGGTGCCAGCCGCGGAACGACCGTCCCTCGAAGTCCCGGGCGCCCAGACCGTCGGTGACCTCGGCCTGGTCGCGTACCACCCGCCGGATGAGCATCGCGGTGCGGTACACCGTCCCGAGCTGGGCCCCGGAGAGGTTGGACAGCCAGTACTCGCCGGGGACGCGCCGATTGCGGTCGGTCCACGCGCCGAGCAGTACCAGCTCCCGGCGCTCGCCGGCCGGCGCGGACCCCGAACGCCGCCGCAGCCGTACGCGGGTGGCGCCCACGGAGGTGGCCCGCACGGTGTCCGTGGTGTGGTCGTACCACTCCACGGGCAGGCAGTTCCGGCTGAGCGCCGCGATCAGCGCGTCGGCCGGGCCCGCGTGGTCACCGGCGGGCGGCCGTACCGGGTCGGGCAGCGCGAACCGGGTGGCGGGGTCGATGCGCAGGACGAACGGGACCTGCCGGGCGCTGAGTTCGGCACTGACGGCGTAGGGGTCGCCGTCCCGCAGATCCATCACCACGGGCCGGTCCGGCAGCTCCCAGCCCGACGACATGCGCGCGACCGAGCCGATCGCGCACTGCTCGGGCGGGCAGGAGGCGACATGCTCCGGGATCGAGGCGCGGTCGCGCCGCTCGGGGTGGTCCGTCCAGCACTCGGGCAGCGCGAGCCGCCAGTCCACCGGACAGCTCCCCTGCTCGGAGACCAGCCACACACCCATGGCCTGCTGGCAGTTGACGACCCGGCCCAGGTCCGCGACCCACTGCCGCTCCACTCCCACGGAGTGCCGGCCGACCTTGGTGATGACCAGCGGGTGCACCACCCAGGCGCGGGGGTCGAGTCGCTGTGCCACCAGCCGGGCCATCGCCCGGCGCACCGGGCCGTTGCGCCAGGTGGACTTGGTGATGAACTGGTAGAGGCTCTGCTCCACGCTGTTCCCGGCGCCGTCGGCCAGGGCGCGCATCGTCTTCTTTCCCGCGACCGTGAGCAGACCCCGTACGTAGAGTTCTCCCCGGCGTCGCTGGTCGCTGCGCGGAATCGATGCGAGCGCCCCGGAGAGAACCTCGGAGAGGATTCCCTCGGGAATTCTCACGGGAATACCATCGGGTAACTGCTGCCGATGCTCCACGGACATGGTGGGCCCTCTCTTCGAGCCTTCGATCCTTCAAGCCTTCAAGTCGAGGTGTTTCTCGCGCCTTCGGGCGCGGCCGTTCGCCGGCGCTTTTCGTGAAGGAGGAATTCCCGGGGATTTCACCGGGAGATTCCTCAAAGGATTTCCTGGGGGCCTGAGCCCCACCGGCGCCCGCCGGCTCGGGGGATGTGCCGGCGGGCGCCGCTGACGAGGGCGGTGGTGGGGCACCGGCCCGCGTCGTTCCGGGGGAGGGGTCAGGTGCGGCCGCCCGCCCAGGCGAGGATCCGGTCCGGGGTGAGCCGCCGGAACAGCGGCGCCCAGTCCGCCGGGGCCTCCCCGGGCTCGTTGTAGATCTCGAAGGTCCTGCCCGAGGCCTCGGGTATGCCGATCGCCTGCACACACGCCTCCGCGACCGCCGTACGGGAGACCCAGCCGTCGCCCCGGTCGTCCTGCTCGAAGCGGACCCGGGCGCCGGCGAACGCGTCGTCGGTCAGCCAGCTCGGCCGGATCACCGTGTACGGAAGGCCGCAGGCGCGTACGGCGTCCTCGCCGCGCAGCCGCCAGTCGAGGAGCCGGCCGTAGGCGTTCATCGGGTGCTCGCGACGGGTCACGAAGATCTGGCTGACCAGCACCACGTGCGGGCGCTCGCCGTGCTCGGTGGCGGCGGAGAGCACGTTGCGCACTCCGTCGTACATGGTGGCCTCGGGGCTGTCCGGGCCGGAGTTGGCGGTTCCGGGTTCGACGGCGAACACGATCGCGGAGCAGTCCCGCAGGGCGGGGGCCAGCGTGTCCGCGTACCGTACGTCCGCGCGGTGGAGCTCCACTCCGAGCGGCAGCCGGCCGCGTTGCGGATGCCGGCTCACCACCCGTACCCGGTGGCCTTGCTCGGTCAGCCGGCGCGTGACGAGCGTGCCGAGCCGGCCTGCTCCGCCCACGACGGCGATGGGGTTGTGCATGGGGCCCTCCCTGGTCAGCCTGGGCCGGGGCGAGATGGACTCACACCCAGCGCAGGACGTCCTCGGCGCTCCTCAGTTCGGTCCGCGCGGGCACCCCCGCCAGGGCGGGCACACGCAGGCGGGGATAGACCGTCACCCCGCACAGCCGCGAGCCCGGCCAGAGCACGGCGCCGTCACCGACCGCCGTGTGGCGTTCCAGCCGGATCGGCCGGATGCGTTCGGAGCGGACCTCGGCCATCGGGCCGATGTAGCTGTCGGCGATGTCGGCGTACGAGCCGATCACCGCGGATTCGCCCACGGTGGAGCGGACCAGGGTGCTGCCCTCGCGGACCTCGGCCCCGTCGCCGACGTCCGCGTTCTCCAGGCGCACTCCCGGACCTATCTCCACGTCCCGGCCGATCCGGACGCCCGCCCCGATCACCACCGAGCCCTCGTCGATCTTCTGGGCGAGGGTGGTGCCGGTGACGTCGTCCTTGGTCTGCAGGCTGGACTCGTGGATCCAGCGCCGCCGGGCGGTGTCGTCGGGTTGGTCCATCAGACGGTTCATCTGCTCGTACGCGCCGTTGAGCACGAGCCGTACGGTGTCCAGGTAGTCGGGCACGTTGCCCAGGTCGCCGAGGCGGCCGATGGTGTGGGTGGCCACCGGGTGGCCGTGGCGGACCAGCCAGGGCAGCAGGTCGCCGCCCCAGTCCAGGCGCTGGTGCGACTGCCGGAACAGCTCCGGCTCCCGTGCGAGCAGCCGCAGCCGGCCGCAGTCCACCAGGTACATCCCGGCGTTGGTGGGGAGCCCGGTGTCGGGTTCCGCCAGGGTCCGCGGGAACAGTTCGCCCAGTTCCGTCAGGCCGGGTTTCTCCACGAAGCCCTGGACCAGGCCCCGTTCGTCGGTGCGCATCACCCCGTACTTGTGGGCGATCTCGGCCGGGGTGCGGGCGACCGCCGCCACCGTGACCAGCGCGTCCTGTGCGTCGTGGGTGGCGTGCAGGGCGCCCAGGTCGAAGTCGAAGAGCGAGTCGACGGGCAGCACGAGCGCGCGTCCCTGCAGGTCCCACTGTTCGAGGTTGTGGAGGGTGGCGCCGGCGGATCCGACGTTGTAGCGGTCGAAGCGCGAGCGCGAGTACGTGATCCGTACGCCGTGGCGTTCGCCGTGGCCGAGCAGCAACTTGATCTGGTTGCGGTTCTCCAGGCCGTGGGTCACCACGTAGAAGCGGCGGATCCCCTGCACCCGGCAGGACTCCAGGACCCACTCGATGAGGCGCCGGCCGACGAACGGGATGAGCGCCTTGCTCCTGATGTAGTCGGCGGACTCCAGGGTGATCGGTTTGGCCCGTTCACCTCGGCCGCCGGCGAGAATGATGCCGATGGTCTCTGCCTTCGTGCTCATCACGCGCCCCCGTGTGTCGAGTGAGTTGCCCGGCTCCCCTGGCGGTGTCGGCGTCCTCAGGGGTGATCTACGGCCACCCGTCGTCCTGCGGGCCGTCGGCCGGGGCCGACTGCGACTGTCCGGCTCCGTCGGCCTGGTCCGGTGTGGCGGACGTGCTGTGCGCGCCCGGTATCTGGACCGCGAATCCCGTCACCAGTGCCGCCGCGAGAATTCCTGCGAATTCCTTCACGGTCGGCTTCGCTAATTTCATGATTACCCTTCCGTTTGGCGAAAAGCTGTTGTGTTTTCGCCCTTGGAACTATGCCGCAGGAAACCGGCCGGACAGACGTCTGGGTAGCATCGCGATCACGCAGTGCAGAAACCAGAAGGGGGTGTGTATGTGCAGAAACCCGGACATAAAGCCACAACCCAACGTGGTGGCGCTGTGCGAGAACGGCCTCCGGCGCTACCGCGAGGCCCTCACCAAGGGGCCGATATCGGGTGACATTCCGGACTGCCTGGTCGAACTGGGGCTGCTGCGTCCGATGGCCGAAGACCCGACACTGCTGGGCGCCGTGCCTCCCGACATCGCCAGCAACGAGCTGCGGCGGCCCATCGAACGCGCCGTCCTGGTGCAGCAGCACACCATCGCCGCCATCCAGGAGGCGCTCACCGCCGCCGAGGACGTCTACCGCGAGGAACACCGCGTATCCGGTACGGCGGTACGGCTGCTGCGCGGCACCGACGTCATCCGGGCCGCCCTGCAACAGGCCCGCGACGAGTGCCGGGAGGAGCTGGTCACCGCCAAGCCGGGCGGCGCCAGGCCCTCGGACACCCTCGCCCGCGTCCTCTCGGACAACCTGGAACTGCTGGCCAGAGGGGTCAGACAACGCACGCTGTACCAGCACACCGTGCGCACCCACGGACCGACGCTCGCCTACATCGAGAAGGTCACGGTGGCCGGGGCACAGATCCGCACCCTCAACGAGGTCTTCGACCGGCTGATCATCTACGACCGGCGCATCGCCTTCATCCCCGACCCGCTGCTCGACCTGGACACCACCGCCCTGGCGATCGAACACCCCGCGATCGTCGCCTACCTGGCCACCGTCTTCGACCAGGCATGGCAGCGCGCCGAGCCGGTCAGCATCTCCCAGGAGCTGAGCAGACCGCCCCTGATGACCGACGAGACCCGCAGGGCCGTGCTCCGGCTGATGGTGGAGGGCCACACGGACGCCGCGATCTCCAAGCGCCTGGGCATCAGCACCCGAACCGTCTCCACCCACATCAGGAAGGCCTCGGAGTCCCTCAACAGCCGCAGCAGAGCCCAACTGGCCTACCTACTGGCCAAGTCGTCCCTGATAGAGGACCAACCCCCGTGATCCGCGGGCAATCGTGCCTCCCCCCAGTGCCTCAAGGGCCTGGGAGGTGCCCCCGGGGCGGCACGGGTGGGCGCGACGGCATCCCGCAAACGCCGGGCCGCGCAACACCCCCCGCCCACCCACAGCACGCGGCACGCAGCCGCACTACGCAGGCTCCTTCAACCGATGAGCCACCGCCAGCACCGCCGCCACCGCGTCACCCTCCCGCGGCCCCCCGATCACCTCACACCCGGGCAGCAGCCGAGCCAACGTCTCCGTCACCCCGTCGACCCCATTCCGCGCCCCCGTGACGACGAACCGCCGCATCCGCCGCCCCAGTTCCCCCGCGGCCCGCCGCAGCCGCACATCATCCAGATACACCAGATGCGCGTGCGCCAGCCACGGCGCCACCCCCCGAGCCTCCCGCGCCAGCCGCGTCCCGTCCTCCCCGACCGACACCAGACACACCGACTCCTCGCACGCCCCGGGAGACTCCCAGCTCACGACCGGAACCGGAGCCCCGGCCACCAGGTCCCCCCGCGACCGGTACGGCCGTACGACGGTCCCCACCCGGATGTGGAACGGCCGCTCCGCACCGGCCGCCTCCCGCACCACCGCCCGCGTCTCGGCGTCACCGCAGGGCACCGCCAGCGTCACCTCCGCCAGTCGCCGCAGCACCGGGTAGTCCTCCAGGAAACCGGCGTACGGCGTCACCACCGTGGCGCCCGCCTCCAGATAGCGGGTGAGCAGCCCGAGGCTGCCCGCCGTACCGAGGCCGGCGCGCGCGGGGCCGGTGCAGACGAACGGCCGGAACCCGGCGGTGACCAGCCCCGACACCACGTCCACCATGGCGGAGGCGGCACGCGGCAGCCCGAAGAAGCGGTCCGGGTGGGCCAGTTCGAAGGGATGGCCCGCTCCGACGGGTGTCGCCGCGAGGCACACCACGCGACCGTCGTGCGCGGCGAGGGCGGTGAGCTCCTCGCGGTAGGCGTCGTACCCGGAGAGTGACATCGCCTCCTCCTCAGTGGATCTCCAGCAGCAGGTGCTCGACGAGGTCGTCCCCGTACTCGCCCTCCAGTACGGTCATCGACCGCGCCGTGCGCAGCTCGCGCCCGCACGCCCCGGCGAGCCGGTGCAGCTCCGCCACGTCGCCGCGGCTGCTGAAGTGCAGCAGCGCCACCCCGCCCGGAGCGAGCCGCTCCGGGGCCTGCAGCAGATAGCGGCGGTGCGCGCGGTACCCGGGGTCGACATAGGCGTACTCGTGCAGCGAGCGGTAGAGGTAGTCCTGCGGCGCCCGTACGTAGTTGGAGCTCCAGAAGATCGTGTCGAACCGCTCGTCGCCGAGCCCCGAGAACAGGTCGCTGTGCACGGCACGCACCCGCGCCCCGTGACGGTCGGCGTTGATCGTGGTGTTCTCCACCGCGCGCGGATTGATGTCCGCCGCCACCACCGGGGAGCGGCCCGCCAGCGCGGCGAGCACCGCAGCCACGCCGGCCCCGCAGCCGATCTCCAGGAACGAACCCCCCTGACCGCGCCCCGCGTTCCCCGCGTTCCCCGCGAGACCCAGGAACTCCAGCGCCACCTCGGTCGACGGCGAGTAGACCGGCGCGAACACCTCGTCCACCAGGTCCCAGTCGCGTCCCGCGAGAGCGAACTCCTTCGGCCGGTCGCTTCGGCGCAGCGACCGGCGGCTGCGTTCCAGGGAGCGTTCGAAGCTCTGTAACCGCCCCTGCCCATCGGACTCGGCCACGTCCCGCTCCAAGATCGGCGACGCGTCACTGTGGTCGTACGACACTCGGTTCCCCCTGTCGATACGGAGCTGTCGCGGCGGCCTCCCGAGCGGCAGCCGCACGACGATGCTGTCCAACGGGGGCCGTACACATAAGGTGTTCGGACAACCACCTTGCGCACCGACACGGTGCCTGGGTCACCGATCCCCCCGATGACCTGCTGCGACTGCCCGACGGAGCGGGGCGGACGACCCCGTTCCCGCCATTGTTGACGGTGGCGGCGCACACAATTTAGGTTCACCAGGGCCCGTTTGTGGACACTCGCGTCTTCTCCCGGGCTCGCTTGGGGGGTGAGTGAGGGTGGCGGACGCGGACCATCTGGTCTCCGACGGGTTGCTCAGGCTGCTCGAGCTGCTGGCCATGGAGGCGCCTCCGCAGCGGTTCGACGGCCTCACGGAACAGGCGCGGGTCGCCGGCGCGTCCACCGAGGCGGTGGCCGTGCTCGACCGGGCCGCCGGGCTCGCGCTGGACATCCACGGCCTGTTCGCCCGCCGCCAGCAGCGCGAGGCGGGCCTGTCGGCGCTCGTGGACACCGCCCGCGAACTCACGCTCCCCTATGACGTGGACGCCCTGCTCCGGGTCATCGCCCGGCGTGCCCGGCTGCTGCTGGGCTTCGACATGGCCTGGGTGAGCCTCACCGACCGGGCCGACGGCCGCTCCTACGTGGTGAGCGCCGACGGACACGCCAGCAGCATCACCGTCGGCTTCGCGGTGCCGTCGATCGGCGGGGTGGGCAACGCGGCGGCGATCCGCTCCGCGCCGTTCTGGACCCCCGACTACCTCGCCGACCGGCGGTTCGAGCACGACTCGGCCATCGACGAAGTGGTGCGCGAGGAGGGGCTGCACGCCCTGATGGCGGTGCCGCTGAAGGAGGGGCACTCCGTCGTCGGCGCGCTGTACGTCGCCGACCGCGGGGTGCGCCACTTCACCCCGGACGAGATCACCCTGATGTCGTCCCTGGGCGACCTGGCCGCCCTGGCCATCAAGAAGGCCCGGCTGCTGACCCAGGCGCACGACGAGATAAGCGAGCTGGAGCGGGACACCTCCCGGGCCCTCGGCTCCTCCTCCGCGGCCCGGCGGCTGAACCGGGTCCACTCCCGGCTGATCGACCTGGTGCTGCGCGGCTGCGAACTGGAGGAACTGGTCGCCCACGCCGCCGCCGAACTCGGCAGCCCCCTCATGGTGCGCGACGCCGTCGGCTCCACCCTGACGGTGACGGAAGGGTTCCCCGAGGTCGACGAGTCCGAACTGTTCCAGCGCACCCTGGACGTGCACGCCGAGCGGGCCCCGATCCGCTCCTCCGGCGGCCTGTGGCTGTGCCCCGCCATCGCGGGCAAGGAGATCCTGGGCACCCTGGTCCTCGCCCCCGGCCCCCGGCCCGCCGCCGACCGGGTGCGGCTGCTGGAGGCCGTCGCCCAGTCCACGGCCGTACTGCTGCGGATGCAGGCCTCCGCGGCGGCGGCCGAGGGCGCGGGCCGTGACGAGCTGCTGCGCGAACTGCTCGGCGACTCCCCGCGCGCGCCCGAACAACTCGCGTTACGCGCCCGCCGGCTGGGCGTCGCCCTGGACGAACCGCACGTCGTGCTGGTGGTCCGTCCCGAGGGCGGCCCCCAGGGCAGGGTCCTGGTCTGGGCCTCCTCCTACGTCCACCGCCACGCCGGCCTGAAGACCACCACCGACGACTGCCTCGTCCTGGTGCTGCCCGGCACCGACCCGTCCACCGCCGCACGGCACGCCTCCGACACGCTGAACGCGGTCATCGGCCACCCGGTGACGGTCGGTTCGGCGGGCCCGGTCGCCCATCCCGGCGCCATCCACCGCACCTACGCCGAGGCCCGGCGCTGCCTCGACGCGCTCACCGCCCTCGGCGGCACGGGCGGTACCGCCTCACTGCGCGAACTCGGCTTCCTCGGACTGCTGCTCGCGGACACCCCGGACACCTCGGCGTTCATCGCGGGCACCATCGGACCGGTCCTGGAGTACGACGAACGGCAGGCCACCGAACTGACCCGCACCCTGGAGGCGTACTTCACCTCCGGCGGCTCACCGAGCCGCGCCGCGGAGAGCCTGCA
The DNA here is from genome assembly GCF_001905725.1 of Streptomyces sp. CB02400. GTDB lineage: Bacteria > Actinomycetota > Actinomycetes > Streptomycetales > Streptomycetaceae > Streptomyces > Streptomyces atrovirens. The sequence continues at coordinate 447,068 of NZ_LIWB01000004.1, read as the reverse complement.
CGTCCACCCGAACACCGTCTCCCGCCGCCTGGAACGCATCACCGACCTGCTCGGCCCCGGCTGGCAGGAACCCCTCCAGGCCGTCGAGGTCCAACTGGCCCTCCGCCTGCGCCGCACCCGCCACACGGTACGCAACCACACCGGCCCACCGGTCCTCCCGCACGACGAACTGCCCTGAGCGCGCGAGCACGGCGTCCCGGGACCGGCAGCGGGCCCGTCGCCCCGCCTCCCGCGATCGGTGCGGGAAGCCCTGCCGCTCGTGCGGGCCGGTCTCGCTACCGCAGGGGCAGTGCCGTGAGCGTGCCCGCCCGGAGGACGTAGACGTGTCCGGGCGTCGCCGCGAGGGAGTTGGAGACCGTGTCGTGCGCGGGTCCGGAGTAGGTCCACGCGGTCCTGTGGTCACGCAGGTCCACCGCGTACAGCAGCCGGCGCTCGTCGAAGGGGGTCAGCAGGGCCAGCCCGTCGCGCAGCAGGGGCTCGCCGGGCCACAGCCGCAGCGGGGCACGGTGGTCCCAGCGGAACTCACCGGTCGCGGCGTCCAGCGCGATCAGCCGCCAGGCGGCCTGCTCGGCCGTGCCCTGGGTGTCCTCGGGCGCCGCCACGACGTACACCGTGCCGTCCTGGACGGTCGGTGCCCCGTAGACCGGTCCGCCGGGCCAGGTGCTGGGCTCCTCGGCCCCCCAGCGCCAGAGCGTCTCACCGCTGCGCGCGTCGAGTGCCAGTACCTCGCCCTGGCTGACGTGGATCCGCCCGTCCCGTACCACGGCCGCGCTCGGCGCCGGCAGGTCGCTCTCCTCGTCCACGTCGTACCGGGCCGGGTCGACCAGCCGCTCGCCGTACAGCGTCCGGCCGGTGTCGGCGGCGCGGACGGTCAGCCCGAGCCGGGTGACGCAGACCAGCCGCCCGCCCTCGACGACGGCGCTCAGCGGCTCGGCCCCCACCCCCTTCTCCGGCAGTGCTTCGCGCCAGCGCTCCGCGCCGCTGTCGAGGTCGTACGCGCTCAGGAACGGCCGCGCGGGCTCCCCGCCCCGGCCGGGCAGCCCGGCCAGGACGTAGACCGTTCGCCGGTCGGCCGTCAGCAGGGCCGTCGGTTCGAGGGCGGGGTCGCCCAGGGAGTCGTGCAGCGGGCTCGTGCGGCCCGTCTCCGGATCGAGCCGGAGGAGCGCGGGGCGCACCGGGGACGATCCCGCCGCGGTTTCGTCCTCGTCGAGGACGGCGAGCAGCCCGCCGTCCGTGCCCAGGACGTCCCGCAGCGGGTCCCGCGTCCACTTCTTCCGCCCGGTGGCGACGTCCACGGCGGTGTAGCGGGGCCGGATCGCGTCCCTGACCAGGACGACGCCGCCCGCCGCCACGGGCCGGACCTTGTTGTCGAAGGTCCCCTCGAACGTCCAGGCGGCCTCGGGCGGGCCCGTCCCGGCGTCCGCCGCGGTCCGCTCGCCGCCCCCGGGGTCCTGCCGGGTGTACGCGACGGCGCCCGCCGCCAGAGCGCCGGCCGCGAGGAGCCCTCCGCCCAGCGCGAACAGGGCCCGGCGCCGTGACGGCGGCGGCGCGTCCGGTGGTACGTCGGTCGGCGTACGCTCACCGGCGTCCGGGCCGGGTGCCGGTGAGCGTACGGGTTGCAGATCCCACAGTCGCGTGGTGCGGTCGGCGAGGTCGGCGAGGACCGCCTCCGGCAGCGACTCCGCGAACGTGCCCCCTCCCGCCCCGAGTTCCGGGGAGAGCCGGGACGGCGCCGGGCGGTCCGCGGCCTCCTTGCGCAGGCAGGACGCGACGACCGTCCGCAGGCCGTCGGGTACGAGGGTCAGGTCCGGCTCCCCGTACCGGACGCGGTGCAGGATGTCCGCCGCACTGTCCCCCGGGAACGGTGGACGTCCGGTCGCGGCGAAGAGCAGCACACCGCCGAGGGCGAAGACGTCGCCCTCGGGGCCGTGGTCGTGCCCCGTCGCCTGCTCCGGTGACATGTAGGCCGGGGTGCCCACGACCTGTCCGGTCCGGGTGAGCCGCTGGGCGCCGAGCGCACGGGCGATGCCGAAGTCGATGATCTTCGGACCGGCCGCGGTGAGCAGGACGTTGGACGGCTTGAGGTCGCGGTGCACGATGCCCGTGCGGTGGATCTCGCCGAGCGCGTCCGCCAGGTGGGCGCCCACGGCGCGCACGGTGTGTTCGGGCAGCGGCCCCGCCAGGCCCACCGCTTCGTCGAGCGCGGGTCCGAGCAGATACTCGGTGGCCAGCCAGGGCACGGCCCCGTCGGGGTCGCAGTCGACCACGGTCGCGCCGTGCCGGGCGCCGATCGCGCGTGCCGCCTCCGCCTCCAGACGGAACCGGATGCGGAACTCGGGTTCGGCGGCGAACCGCGGGTGCACCGTCTTGAGCGCGACGGTGCGCCCACCGGGCGAACGGGCCAGGAAGACCGTCCCCATGCCGCCGCTGCCCAGCCTGCCGATCAGCCGGTAACGGCCCAGGCGGTCCGGGTCGTCGTGGGTGAGGGGTTGCAGAGTGCTCATGTGACGCTCACTCCACCGGGACGCCGTAGAAGGACCTGCCGTACCGGACCACGCAGATCCCGTCGACGGTCAGCAGCCCGTACGGTTCGAGGCCGCCGGTGTCCTGCTCGCCCACGGCCTGGAACTTCCACAGCCGCTCACCGCTCGCCGCGGCGAACGCGGTGACCTGGACGGCGTCGAGGGACAGCACGGCCGCGCCGGACGCGCTGACGGCCACGGAGGGGGGTGAGTCGACCCCGTCCAGGAAGCCGGTCTTACGGCTCCACTGCTGTCGGCCGCTGACCGGGTCGAGGGCGTACACGACCTGGTCGTTGTCCGCGACGTACAGGGTGTCCCCGGTGAGGACCGGCTCCCCGTACCTGCCGTCCGGGGACGCGTGGCGCATCCGCCAGAGCTCCCGGCCGGTACGCAGCTCGTACGCCCGCAGCTCGCGGTCCTGCGCGGCGTACAGCGTTCCCGTGCCGGACAGGGTGGGCAAGGAGCCGACGGTCAGATCGTCGATCGTCCTCGCCCACACCTCCTCGCCCGAGGCGCGGTCCAGCGTGTAGAACTCCTGCAACCCCTCGGGCTGCTTCTTCCGCGCCTTCGCGTCCCTGGGCCGGGGTGCGTCCCGCGACGACACCAGGAGGCCGCGGTGCGGTAGGGCCCAGGCGACGTATTCGTGCTCCGCGAGGGGTCTCCGCCACAGCGGTTCGCGCCGTACGACGTCGTATGCGAACAGGGTGATCGTCTTCTCGTCGGCGCCGTCGGTCCTCGTGCCGGCGCCCGCGGCCTTCTCGACATTGCCCTTGAACCAGACCACCGCACCGTCCCGGGCCACCAGGTGGGTGCTGCTCATGTCCTCGCCGGTTTCGAGGAGTTGCCCGTAGGGGACCTTGTGCCGGCGGGCACCGTCCTTCACGGAGCGCCACAGCAGCCCCTGGACGCCCAGCACCACGAGAAGCTCGTCGTCGACCCGCACGGGGTGGGAGGCGTTGTCCACCGGCTCCTTGCGCCGCCACAGCTCCCTGCCGGTACGGACGTCGAGGGCGACGAGGGAGTCCCCCGGCAGCAGCAGCACGTCGCCGTGCAGGGCGGGGCTGCCGTAGAACAGCGTGTCCGGCATGTCGTACGCCCACAGCGCCGCCGGGGGCACTCCGGGGACGGGTTCGCGCGGCTTCCGCGCGGCCGGCTTTCCGGTCGCGGCGGGGCGCGGGCGGTCGTCGGTCGCCCACGCCGTGACGCCGCCGCCGAGCGCCAGCCCCGCCGCGCCGGACAGCACCCCGGTCAGCAGGGCCCTGCGGTCGGGGCCCGCGGCACGGCGCGTGGTGGGCCGGGCCGGTGGGACGTCCCGCTCGCCCGCCGGGCCGGCTTCGGACGCCGGGCTCGCGCCGGTGGCGGCCGCCGGGCTCGCGTCCGGCACGGTCGGTGTGGCCGGGACGGCGGGCACGGCCTCCTCCCGGTCATCCCGGTCCTCCCGCGCCTCCAGCCCGAGCACGGCCGACGCCTGCTCCGCCAGGGCGGCGGTCAGCCGGGCCGGCAGCCGGCCCGCGCTCACCGCCGCCGCCGCGCCGGAGGGAGCGAGGACGGCCGCGAGCACGGACGGCTCCGGACGCTGTGCCGGGTCCTTGGCCAGGCACCGGGCGAGCACCGGACGCAGCTCCTCGGGGACGGAGGCGAGATCGGGCTCCTGGCGCGCGATGCGTTCGGCGGCCCGGTGGCGTGCGGCGCTCCCGGAGACGTCCCCGGCGACGGGACGCGCGCCGGAGTGGTCCGCGCCTGCGGGGCCCGTATCCGCGGGGTCCGTACCCGCGTGATCCGCGTCGAGGGGGTCCGCGCCCGCGTCGTTCGCGTCGAAGGGGTTCGTGCCCGTGGCCGCGTACGCCAGCAGTGTGCCCAGTACGAAGACGTCGGCGGGCGGCCCCGGCCGGTGGCCGGCGACCTGTTCCGGTGTCAGGTAGCCGAGTGTCACGGCCAGTCCGCCTCCCGGCCCCTCCGCCGCCGCCGTGGCCGCGCCCAACGGGCCGAACGCGCTGATCCGAGGACCGTCGGCGGCCAGCAGCACCACCTCGGGACCGAGCCCCTGGAACGCCCCGCCGGCCGCCGCGCGGGTGCGCTCGAGCGTCTCGGCGAGGGCCGCGCCCAAGGCCCGTACGACCGGTTCGGGCAGCGGTCCCGTCAGGGCCACGGCCTCGGCGAGCGAGAGGGAAGGGGTGAACGGCGAGGCGAACCAGGGCACCGGGTCGTCCGGGGCGGAGTCGAGTACGGGCTGCGCCCACGGCCCTGCCAGCCGTGCCGCCGCCGCGAGTTCCTGGCGGAAGCGGCTGCGGAAGACGGAGACCGCCGCCAGCCGTGGCTCCGCCGCGGTGACGGTGACGGTGCGTCCGTCGCCCCCTCGTGCCAGGTAGCTGCGAGTGGTGCCCGCCTCCCGCAGCACCGCGAGTGTCCGGTACGGGCCGAACCGCCGTGGGTCTGCCCCGTTCAGATCCCTCAAAGCCCTCAACCCCCCTTTGCCGCAAGGACGGTGGGAAATCCTAGGACACCGCGACGACACGTGTCGGCCCGCGCCGTCACGACCGGGTCACAGTGGAGGCAGGGCGAACAGCCGCTCCCCGCACTGCATGACCGGTACGCCGTGCACCACCGCCACCAGCCACGCGCCCGCCGGATCGCCCGGCGGGACGAAACGGTACTGCTCCTCCATCGTGCTGATCCGTACGGCGAGGACGCCGGCCGCCGGGTCGGCCGGCGTCAGGTGGACGCCGTCGCCCGCGACGACGGGGGCGACACCGGCACGCGGCCCCGACGGACCGCCGAACGGGTCCCACGTCCCGCCCATGTCGAACTCCGCTCCGGAGGCGGGGTCCTGGCGCGCCACCCTGCGCAGGACGTCGCCGTCCGCCGCGTACAGATGGTCGCCGCGTACCGTGGGCGGCCCGAAGCCGGTGGAACCCTCGGCGGAGTCCTGGCTCGGCAGCTCCCAGAGCCGCTCGCCGTCCGCCGGCCGCAGGGCGCGCAGCCGCGCGCCGCCCAGGTAGACACCGCCGTCGCCCGCGGCGGGCCGCAGCGCGGTGTCGGTGCCGGTGTCCTGCCGCCAGGCCTCCGCGCCGTCCCGGGTGCGCAGCGCGTGCACCACGCCGTCGTCCCCGGTGAGCAGGAGCAGCCCGTGGGCGACGGTGGCCTGCGCGGTCGCACCGGTGCCGGAGGGCGCCGTCCGCCGCCAGCGCCGGGTGCCGTCCCCGGTGCGCACGGCCGTGATCCCGCCGGAGCCGTCGAGCCCGTACACGGTGTCGCCGTCGGCGGCCAGGAGCGTACGCAGTCCGCCGGAGCCGCGCCACCGCACGTCCCCCGTGTCCGCTGCGAGGGCGACCGGCGCACCGTCCTCGTCGAGGGCGAGGGGCCGCTCGGCGGTCACCACGGTGCGGATGTTCTCCGTCCGCCAACGCTCCTCGCCCGTACGGGCGTCGAGAGCCACCACGCCGTTGCCGGGGAGCGCGGCCAGCAGCAGTGTTCCCGCCGCGGTCGGCGGGAACGGCGGCTCGGGTGCGAGGCCGGGGACCTCCCACAGGGGATCCGGCTGGGTGCCGGGGGCGCCCGTCCAGCGCGGCACGGGAGCCGCGGCCGCGTCGCTTCGGGCGCCGTCGTCGGCGTACCACCGCCAGGCCGCGGTGCCCGCGCCGGCGAGCAGCAGTGACCCGCCGGCCGCGGCGAGCACCGAGCGCCGTCGCGGTGGCCGCCGGCCACCCGGACGTTCCTCGGGGACCGGGTGCCCGGCCAGTTCGGCGGCGCGGCGCTCGCGTGCGGCGATGTCCAGCAGGACGCCCGACGGCAGCCAGTCCGCCGGAACCGGGACACGGGCGGGTACGCGCCCGAGGAGCGCCGCGCCCGCGCCCGCCCTCGCACGGCCGCCGCCCCCGCTCCACAGCTCCTGGAGCCGCGCCGCCGTCGGCCGCAGCGCGGGGTCCTTGGCCAGGCATCGGGCGAGCACCTGGCGCAGCCCGTCCGGTACGGAGGTGAGGTCGGGCTCCTCGTGGGCGATGGCGAAGTCCACCAGCGCGGCATGGGCGCCGAACGCGTGGTGGCCGGTGCTCGCGAAGGTGAGCAGCGCTCCCAGCACGAAGACGTCGCTCGGGGGCCCGAGTTCACCGCCCAGTACCTGCTCCGGTGACATGTAGCCCGCGGAGCCCGGTCGCTGCGCGGCCAGGGTGAGAGCCGTCGCGTCCGGCATCCGCGCGATGCCGAAGTCCACGACGCGCACACCGTCGGCGGTCAGCAGCACATTGGACGGCTTCAGATCCCGGTGCACGACTCCGGCCGCGTGCAGCGCCAGCAGCGCGTGCGCGAGCAGGGCGCCCAGCACCCGGACCGCCTCCGGCGGCAGGGGCCCCCGGTCGGTGACGGTGCGCTCCAGCGTGGGCCCGGGTACGAACTCTCCGGCGAACCACGGCACACGGCCGTCGAGGTCGGCGTCGTACACCCTCGCTATGCACGGATTGCGCACGGCGCCCGCCGCGCGTATCTCGCGCTTGAAGCGCGCCAGGAAGTGCGGGTCACCCGCGTTCTCGGACCGCAGGGTCTTCACCGCGGCCAGTCGCCGTCCCGCCTGCCCCAGATAGACGGTCCCCATGCCACCGGCCCCGAGCACCCCCAGCAGTCTCCACGGCCCGAGCCGTTCCGGATCGCCGGTCCCCAGAGGCCGCACCAGTTCCGCCACGGCGTTGATCGTATGGGGTCGGGGCCGAAGACGGTGGGGTGCCGGCCATGCCGGTGCTCGTGGGACCGGCCGTCGGCCTCTCGTCCGGCCTCCTTCTCGCGGAGTCAGTGCCGGTGGTCGCCGTCGCTGTGCTCCTCACCGGTCGTCGGCTCCGGTGTGCCGGCGGGAGCGGTCTCTCCGGTGTGGACGGTGAAGGCCGCGGTGCGGACGGTGCCGTCGTGCTGGAAGTCGAGGAAGAGGCGGTACGTCCCGGCGGTGGGCGCGGTGGCGGTGAAGGAGACGTCGGGGCCGGGCTCGGTGGTGCCGTCGCCGGGTTCGCCGTTCGGGTGGACGTGGAGGTAGGCGAGGTCGCCGGAGCGCAGGGCGACCAGGTGGCCGTAGGCGCCGAGGTAGGGCTCCAGGTCGGTGACCGGGCGGCCGTCGCGGCTGACACTCAGGGTCAGTTCGGAGGCCTTGCCGGGGCGCAGGTCACCGCGGAGTGCGACGGTGTAGCCGTCGACCGAGGCGGTGGCGGCGGGTTCGGGCAGGGCCGGCGCCCTGTACGTGCCGGAGGCGGCGAGGTCCGCGCCCAGGGTGAGGTTGCCGGCGCCTCCGGCGGCCGGGGTGAAGTCGGCGAAGACCCGGTAGGTGCCGGCGGCGGGCAGGTCGACGGGGGTGCTCCAGGTGCCGTCGGCTGCCCGTGTGGGATGCAGGTGCCGGTAGGTGACCAGGTCGCGCGAGGCGAGGATGAGGTGGAGCTCCTTGCCGTGCTCGCGTCGGTAGGAGGTCACCTGCCGTCCGTCCCGGTCGCGGACGGTGAAGCGGAGTTCGCTCTTCTCTCCCGCGGTCACGCGGGGCGTCCCGAGGTCCAGGGTGTATCCCGCCTGGGAGACCTGCAGGCCCGCGGGGGCCGTGTCCGCGTGTCCGCCGTGGCCGGAGGGCGCCGGGCTCTCGTGTTCCGCGTGGGCCGCCGGTTCCTGGTCCGGGGCGGCGGGGTCGACCGCCGTGCCGACGCCGTAGGCGGTGCCGAAGGTGGCCGCGAGCGCGGCGGCGAAAGCAGTGATCTTTACGCCGGTGTTCATGACGTGCCCTCTCGTGTCGGTGTCGTGTCGCCGCTTCTGCTGGACTGAGCTCCGACTATATACCCCTGGGGGGTATACGCAAGCGGGTCGTCGATGTTTGCCAAACATACCCGGAGGGGGTATATCTGGTTGGCATCGGCGGTACCCCCCAGGGGTACGCCATCGTCTCGTCTCGTTTCGTCTAGGAGGAACCATGTCCTGCTGCACCCCTGACGGCAGCTGCTCCACCGCCACCGCCACCACCACGGCGACCAAGGGCACCGCCACCGTCTACGACGTCTCCGGGATGACCTGCGGGCACTGCAAGGCCACGCTCACCAAGGAGATCGGCGCCCTGGACGGTGTCCTGGCGGTCGACGTCGACCTCGAGGCCGGCCAGGTCACCGTCACCACGGCGGACGAGCCCGACGACGCGCTGCTGGCCAAGGTCGTCGACGACGCCGGCTACGAGCTCACCGGCCGCGCGGCCTGACGGGCCCGCACACCGGCCGGGCCCGCCCGAGGGCCCGGCCCCCTTCTCCCCACGTTCCCTCTGCCCCGATCAGCCCGAGGAGCAGCAATGGCCACCACGGTCCCCGACACAGCCGAGGTCGAACTCGCCATCGGCGGCATGACCTGCGCCTCGTGCGCCGCCCGGATCGAGAAGAAGCTCAACCGGATGGACGGGGTCACCGCCACCGTCAACTACGCGACGGAGAAGGCCAAGGTCCACTACAGCGGTGACGTGTCCGTCCCGGAGCTGATCGCCACGGTCGAGGCGACCGGATACACCGCCCGCGAACCCGAGCCGGTGCGTACCGGGCCCGCGCCCGGCACGGAGAGCGCCGAGCCCGCCGACGAGCTCCGGCCGCTGCGGGAGCGGCTGATCACCGCCGTACTGCTGGCCGTCCCGGTCATCGCGATGGCGATGGTGCCGGCGCTGCAGTTCGAGTACTGGCAGTGGCTGTCGCTGACGCTGGCGGCACCCGTGGTGACGTACGCCGCCTGGCCGTTCCACAAGGCCGCCTTCACCAACGCCCGGCACGGCGCGGCCACCATGGACACGCTGATCTCGGTCGGCACGTCGGCGGCGTTCCTGTGGTCGCTGTGGGCGCTGTTCTTCGGTACCGCCGGCACGCCCGGCATGACCCACCCCTTCGAGCTGACCATCGCCCGCAGCGACGGCGCCGGGAACATCTACCTGGAGGCCGCCGCCGGGGTGACCGCCTTCATCCTCGCCGGCCGCTACTTCGAGGCCCGCTCCAAGCGCAAGGCCGGGGCCGCCCTGAAGGCCCTGCTGGAACTGGGTGCCAAGGACGTGACCGTGCTGCGTGGCGGCCGTGAGGAGCAGGTGCCGGTCGCCGAGCTGAGGGTCGGCGACCGCTTCCTGGTCCGTCCGGGCGAGAAGATCGCGACCGACGGCACGGTCGTCGAGGGCACCTCGGCCGTCGACGCCTCCATGCTCACCGGCGAGTCGGTGCCGGTCGAGGTCGGCGTCGGGGACGCGGTCACCGGCGCGACCGTGAACGCGGGCGGCCGGCTCGTGGTCGAGGCGACGCGGGTCGGCGCGGACACCCAGCTCGCACGGATGGCGAAGCTGGTCGAGGACGCGCAGAACGGCAAGGCCGCCGCCCAGCGGCTCGCCGACAAGATCTCCGCGGTCTTCGTTCCGGTCGTGATCGCCCTGGCGCTGGGCACCCTGGGCTTCTGGCTCGGCAACGGCGCGGGCCTGACGGCCGCGTTCACCGCCGCCGTCGCCGTCCTGATCATCGCCTGCCCGTGCGCCCTGGGTCTGGCCACGCCGACCGCGCTGATGGTCGGCACCGGGCGCGGCGCCCAGCTCGGCATCCTCATCAAGGGCCCCGAGGTCCTGGAGTCCACCCGCAAGGTCGACACCGTGGTCCTGGACAAGACCGGCACCGTCACCACCGGCCGCATGACCCTGCTCGCCGTGCACACCGCCGACGGCACCGAGGAGGCCGAGGTGCTGCGCCTCGCGGGCGCCCTGGAACACGCCTCCGAGCACCCGATCGCCCAGGCGGTGGCGGCGGGCGCCGCAGGCCGCGTGGGCGCCCCGCCCGTTCCCGAGGACTTCGCCAACGTCCCCGGTCTCGGCGTGCAGGGCATCGTCGACGGCCACGCCGTCCTCGTCGGCCGCGAGAAGCTGCTCGCCGAGTGGGCCATGGAGCTGCCGGCCGGTCTGGCGCGTGCCAAGGCCGACGCCGAGGCGGCGGGCCGTACGGCGATCGCGGTCGCCTGGGACGGTGAGGCACGGGCGGTCATCGAGGTCGCCGACGCCGTCAAGGACACCAGCGCCGAAGCCGTCACCCGGCTGCGCGCCCTGGGCCTGACCCCGATCCTCCTCACCGGGGACAACAAGGCCGTCGCCGAGTCGGTGGCCGCGGAGGTCGGCATAGCCGCCGAGCACGTCATCGCCGACGTCATGCCCGAGGACAAGGTCGACGTCGTCAAGCGCCTCCAGAACGAGGGCCGTTCGGTCGCGATGGTCGGCGACGGCGTCAACGACGCCGCCGCGCTCGCCCAGGCCGACCTGGGGCTGGCCATGGGCACCGGCACCGACGCCGCCATCGAGGCCGGCGACCTCACCCTCGTCCGCGGCGACCTGCGCGCAGCCGCCGACGCCATCCGCCTCGCCCGCAAGACGCTCGGCACCATCAAGTCCAACCTCTTCTGGGCCTTCGCCTACAACATCGCCGCCCTGCCGCTCGCCGCCGCCGGACTCCTCAACCCGATGATCGCCGGAGCCGCCATGGCCTTCTCCTCCGTCTTCGTCGTCGGCAACTCCCTGCGACTGCGGGGCTTCAAGGCCGCGAGCTGAGACGCTCCCCAAGGGGTGGGGGCGGGCCCTCGGGCCCGCCCCCACCCCTTTTCGGCGTCCCGCACCGGTGAACGGCCGAGGGCGGTGCGGGGGTCGGCGGGGTGCCCGCGATGACGGCGGTGAGGAGCGCTTCCTTGCTGCCGAAGTGGTTGTAGACCGTCACCTCGGAGAGGCCGGCCGTGGTGGCGATGGCGTCCATGCCGACGCCGAAGCCCTCCCGGAGGAACGACTCGCGGGCGGCCCGCACGATGGCCTGCCGCTTGAGTGCGGCACGCGCCCCGCTCGGTGGCCGCCTGGTCCGCCTCCGGCTTCCAGCGGGGATCCGCCGACCGATTCTCCGACGCGTTCACGCTGTGCGCGGTCGCCGCCGTCGGCGCGGCCCTCACGCTGTGCGCGGTCGCCGCCGCCGTCGGCGCGGCCCTGGCGCCGGTACTCGTACCACGGGGCAAGCCCCGGAGGACGGGTGGACCGCACGTCCACTGACGCCCTCCTCCGGCGTCCGCCGCGGATGCCGGAGGAAGCCTCGGGGCTTTCCGTCCGCGGGACTCGGGGACGGCCGTTTGAGGCGCGGCGCCCGGTGTCACCCGGCCACCACCGAGGCGAGGGGCACTGTCCGGTGCCCTGCCGGCCGCAGAACAGGAGGTCCCATGACCACTTCCGTGAGCGACATGCTCCGTACGTACCCCGCCGATCTGGGCGGGGTGGACCGGGAAGCCATGGCCAGGTGCATCGAGGAGTGCCTCGCCTGCGCGCAGGCGTGTACCGCGTGCGCGGACGCCTGCCTGTCGGAGGGGATGGTCGGCGATCTGACCAAGTGCATCCGTACCGACATGGACTGCGCCGACGTCTGCAACGCCACCGCGTCCGTCCTGTCCCGGCACACCGGCTATGACGCCAACGTCACGCGGGCCGTCCTGCAGGCCTGCGCCACCGTCTGCAAGGCGTGCGGCGACGAGTGCGCCGGTCACGCGGACATGCACGAGCACTGCCGGGTCTGCGCCGAGGCGTGCCGGCGCTGCGAGCAGGCGTGCGACGAACTGCTGGCCGGTCTGGGCTGAGGCGGGACGGCGGCGGCGACGCCGGGCGGCCCCTGGAAGCTTCCAGGGGCCGCCCGGCGTCGTGGTGGTGCGGGTCAGTGGTAGGCGTGGACGACGGCGTGGCCCTTGCCGCGGCCGATCATCCACTTGTTGACCGGTGTGGTGATCACGAACGCCACGGCGAAGCCGCCGAGCAGCGCGTACCAGAACAGTCCGTCCGACAGGTGTGCGTCCATCGCTCCCGGCGTCAGCGCGATGATGCCGTTGTCGACCAGTTCCATCACCGCGATGGAGACGGTGTCGGCGGCCAGCGCGACCTTGACCGCGGCCTTCAGGGACACCCCGGCGCGCACCACCGCGAAGAGGGTGAAGGAGTAGCCGAAGGCGAAGGCCAGGGTGATCGCGAGGGCCATGGTCGGCACGTTGCCCCACATCAGGGCGGTGCCGATGACCATGCCGAGGATCTCGCCGATGGCGCACCCGGTGAGGCAGTGCAGCGTCGCCTTCATGGCCGTGGCCCAGGTCGTGCCGTGCGCGTGACCGCCGTGGTCGTGGCCACCCGTGTGGGCGGTGTGGTCGTGCGCGGTACCGGAGTGGTGCGTGCTGTGGTCCATGACCCTCATCCCCAATCGACGTGCCGCAAGGACCCGGGCGGCCCCACACTCGGAACCATATACCCCCAGGGGGTATTCCGGAAGCCTGGATCCGCCACGGGGGCGGGCACCGGTGATGCCCGCCCCCGTGCTGACGTGATGCGGTCAGTCCTCGCCGAGCAGCTTGTTCATCTGCTCGATCTCCGCGCTCTGCGAGGTGATGATCTCTCCGGCCGTCTTCTTGGCCGGGGCGTGGGCGCCGTCGGCCTGCTCGGTCTTCGCCATCTCGACCGCGCCCTCGTGGTGCTTGACCATCAGCTCCATGAAGGCGGTGTCGAACGCCTTGCCCGAGGAGTTCTCGAGCCCGGTCATCTCCTCGGCCGTCATCATGCCGCCCATGTCGTGCACGGAGTGGTCCGTGGCACCTTCGGCGGGCACGTCCTCGCCCCACGAGGTCAGCCAGCCGGAGAGTGTCCTGATCTCCGGGTCCTGGGCCTTCTTGATGTCCGCGGCGAGCTTCCTCACTTCGGCCGACTGCGCCCGGCCGGGCGCGAGGTCGGCCATCTCGATCGCCTGACGGTGGTGGGGGATCATCCCCTTCGCGAAGGCCACGTCGGCGGCATTGTGCTGCCCCTGCGACGCCGAAGCCGAAGCCGAAGCCGATGCGGAGGTGGAGGCGGTGGCGTCGTGGCCGCCGTGCCCGGCTGAGGCCGAGGCGTCGCCGTCGCCGCCCCCGCCACACGCGGCGAGAACGAGCGCTGCCGCACCCGCGGCGACAACGGCGGCAGTACGGCGGACGAGTGAACGCTTGTGGATCATGGTGGTGCAACTCCTTGGCGCGCGCCGTTCGCGGCGCGCGGTAGGAACGGATGTCAGAGCGTGCGGAAGCACGGCACCCGTCACCGGAAAACACCGGGCACAGGGGTGTCGAGCGGGCCGCTCTACATCCGCAGGAGCTGCAACTCGGAAAGGTCGGGCGGGGCCCGGCCGTCATGGGGCGACCCCATGGCCGCCGCGGTGGGCGCGAGGGCCTGGGGCGGGGCCGGCAGGGCGCCGGTCAGCGCGGGCGGCGTGTACGCCGACCCGATTCCGGCAGCCGCACACGTCCCGTCGGCGTGATCGAGGTGACTCGGTCCACCGTCCGTGTGCATGCACCCCGCGCCCGCGTGCGGAACACCATCCGCCGCGGCCGTCACCATCTCGTGGCCGGCACCCGCCCGCGCCGGCACCGTCACGCCGGGGGCGAGGCCGTGCATGCCCAGCACACCCGCCAGCACCGTCATCACCAGCAGCGCGAGCAGCCGCCCGGCCGGGCGGCTGCTGGATCGGGTGCTCCTGGTCACGCGCTCATCGTACGGTCCTGTCGTGGGAGCGGCTTCCGGGCCGGGCCCGAAGACCACGGTCCCGGTGGTACCGGCCCTGGCGCGGGCCCTCCAGCACGAGGTGAGGGGCAGGACGTGCCCAAGAGCCACGGCATCGGACACACCGCCCGAAAGACACCCACCCCCCTCGGGCCCTCGGGCCGGACGGCGATGAGCCTGTCGAAGGTCCGCGTCACCACCGGAACCGCCACGACACCGCGCCGCAGCCCCATCAGGCCGAACGCACCCGCCGGGTGGACTCCAGCACCGAGGTCAGAAAGCGACGCACCGTCTCCAGCTCGCCCGCCTCGAAACCTTCCGCGGCCGTCACCACCTCGCCGATCACCGGCCCGAAGAAGGCCCATCCGAGTCGTGTGGCCTCCTCCTCCACCTCCAGCAGCACGCGTCGCCGATCGGCCGTGTCCCTGCTGCGCCGGACCCATCCGAGCCGCTCCAGCCGGTCCACCAGGGCGGTGGTCCCGGACGAGTTCAGGCGCAGTTGCTCGCCGAGCCAGCCGGGCGTGGCACGGGTGCCGGCCCGTGCCGCGTCCAGCAGGTGGATCAGTGCGCGCACATCGGTGGGATGCAGCCCGTGGCGCGCGGCGAACTCGGCGCCGAGCAGGTCGAACTCCACGGTCACCGCGCGCAGCGAGTGAACCAGCCCCATCACCGGACTCTGATCGTCCATGCACACTCCCTCGGACCCTTGCATAGTATCTCGCTGAACGAGATTATCGCCGAGCGAGAGGAACGCCCGTGTCCCTGTCGGCTTTCGACCTTGCCTACGACGAACTCCGCGCCCGCTGGCCCGACTCCACCGAGGAGCGTGACGTCGCCACGCCGTACGGGCGCACCCGGGTCCATGTGCACGGCCCGGCGGACGGCAGCCCGCTCGTGCTGCTGCCCGGCGGATCCGCCACCGGCCTGGTCTGGTTCGCCAACGCACCGGCCCTGGGCGGGCGGTACCGGATCCACGCGGTCGACCTGCTGGGCGACGCCGGCCGCACCGAACGCCGGGGCACCCCGTTGAAGAGCGCCGACGACCTGACAGCCTGGCTGGACGCGCTGCTGGACGGGCTGGGGCTCGCCCGCACGCACCTGTGCGGGCACTCCTACGGCGCCTGGCTGGCCGTCAGGTACGCCCTGCACGCACCACAGCGGGTCGACCGCCTCGCCCTCGTCGATCCCACCCAGGTCTTCGCCGGATTCCGCCCCGGCTACCTGCTGCGCGCGCTGCCCACCCTGATCCGCCCGAGCCGGGCCCGTGCCCGCGCCTTCCTCGCCTGGGAGACGGCGGATGCCCACCCCGACGAGACCTGGCAGCGCCTCTACGCGCTGGCCACCACCGTCCCCGGCCGCAAACTCATCGCCGGCACCCGCCCCCGGGCCGCCGGTCTCCGCATGCCGGTACTGGTCCTGCTCGCCAAGCGCGGTCGCGCCCACGACGCCGCCAGGGTCGCCGACAGGGCCCGCCGGACCCTCTCGCGTGGCGAGGTGGCACTGCTCCCCGGAGCCACCCACCACTCCCTGCCACTCACCGGGCCGAAGGAGTTGAACGACCGGCTGATGGATTTCCTGGGCTGACGGCGCCGGACGTCACCTGCCGCCCGTCCTGATCCAGCGCCAGGCGACGGCGCAGGTCACGACGGGCGCGACGAGCATGGCCACCATCCACAGGCCCACGCTCGCCGGGGAGTAGACGTAGTAGTGCCACTGCTCCGGCAGGAGCGAGGGCGCGAGCAGGAGCAGGACCAGCGCGGTCCACGTGCCCAGTACCGCCGCTGCCATGCGTCCCGCCGTCGCCATCATTCCCGGCCCCCTCGACAACTGCTCATCCCTTCGATTCACGGTGTACCGACGCACAGGCCTCAGCCGTCCCGCGCCCACGGCCGCAGCTTCTCCGGGTTGCGGACCGCCCAGATCCGGGTGACGCGCCCGTCGGAGACGTCGAACGAGGCCACGGTCATGACGACGCCGGCACGCTGGGCCACCAGGCCCGGCACCCCGTTGACCGACCGCTCCAGGAGTTCGAGCCCCGGCGCCTTGTCGGCGATGGCGACCATGTACTGGGCGATGCGCGTGCCGCCCTCGACCGGACGCAGGACGGTACCGACCATGCCGCCGCCGTCGGCGGTCATCACGGCGGCCGGGTCGAGGAGGCCGACGAGGGCTGAGATGTCCTTGGTCTCCCACGCCTCCTTGACGCGCCTCACCACGTCGGCCCGGCCGCTCGCCGTCACCTCGGCGCGCGCGACGGTCAACCGCCGCCGGGCGGACGCCGCCAGTTGTTTGCAGGCCGCGGGGGTCCGGCCGAGAACGTCGGCGATCTCGGCGAACGGGTACCGGAAGACGTCGTGCAGGACGAACGCCACCCGCTCGGCCGGGGTCATCGACTCCAGGACGACGAGGAAGGCCATGGACACCGACTCGTCCAGGACGATCCGGTCGGCGGGGTCCGCAGGGCCGGTGCCGCCCTCACGGTTCCACTCGGTGCGGTCGGGCAGCGGCTCGGGCAGCCACGCGCCGACATAGCGTTCACGGCGGGCCCGCGCCGAGCCGAGCACATCCAGGCAGATGCGTCCGGTCACCGTCGTCAGCCAGGCGCCGGGGGACAGGATCTCCTCCTGCCGGCTCCGTGACAGCCCGAACCAGCGCGCGTAGGCATCCTGTACGGCGTCCTCGGCCTCGGTCACCGACCCGAGCAACCGGTAAGCGACGTTGATCAGCCGGCCCCGCTCGGCGGCTACCGCATCCGTTCCGCTCCCGACGGTCCCCATGCCTTCGGCCCCCTCGCCTTACCTTTCGCGGGCCCGCGTCGTCGGGCTGGTGAGACCATTATCGATTCGCCCTCCCCGAGGGCGGAAAAGGGGACTGTGACATGGCCACTCAGGTGACGGCGGACACGGAGCGCGGTTTCTCGTTCCTGCGGACCGCGATCGCCCTGCAGACCCTGACCATTTTCCTCCAGGCGGTCTCCGCCGGACTGCTGCTGACCTCGGCCTACGGCGAGACGCTGCACAGCGTCGGAGCCCGTGTGATGTACGGGGCGTCGATGCTGTACCTGCTCGCGGCGGTCCTGGCGTGGAAGCCGGGCGGCGGCTCACCCCGACCCGTCCGGCACGCGACGGGTTTCCTCGTACTCGCCTCGACCCAGGTCGTACTCGGCATCGCACACGTTCCGTCGGTCCACCTCCCCCTGGGCGTCCTGATGTTCGGCCTGAGCGTGCTGGCACTGGCCCGGCGCTGAGGTCCGACGCGAAGCCCGCCGGATCGGCCGGGACGCGCATCGGAAGCGAGCCGGGCCCCGGCCGGGCGTCGGATCCGCGGGCCGGCCCCGGCTCCGTCGAAGGGGAGCCCTTCGGTGTGCCGACGCGCGGGGGACCCACCCGGTGCCTGCGGCGCAGGCGGGGCCCGGCCGGCTCGATCGTCTGCATGATCCGGGCGACGCGCTTGTGAACCACCGCCTCGCCGTGACTCCCACGTGCCCGCCCGCACCTTGGAACGTCTGACCGGCATGCGGGAGCATCCCGGTCGTCAGCCCGTGCCGGTGAACCTGGCCATGCACGTGGGGCAGGGTGCCCTCCTCGGCGTGCTGCGGTCGGTGATGGCGCACGCCGGGCTGCGCGGGCCCTGGTCGTCGGGGAAGTTCGCCGTCGTCCGCGTCACCAGTGACCAGATCCTGGAGAACGCCACCGGTGTCGGTGCCCCGCCCCAGACCTGGCCGCGTCGTGAACTGGTCGTCGACCTGCTGCACAAGACGGTGTACGCCTTCGCGACCGGTGCCGTCGCCGACGCCTTGGCCGCCCGTTCGGGTCCCGGCCCGGGACAGCGCCACGCCGCGGTCCGCACCGGCCGACAGGTGGACGTCGGCCCCGTGCCTCGCGACCGGGCCCGGAGGCGGTGACGCCGCCGGAGGGTCACCGGCGGTCGTCCCACCTCGGCGACCGCCCTGGGGATGGCGAGAGCCGCTCAGGAGGCTCGTCCCGTTCGAGCGGACCCCAGCGCCCGGGCTGTTCGGTGATGATGCGGCAGGCGTCCGTGATCACCTGGTCGGCGATCCAGCCGAGGGGTTCGATCTCCGTCACCAGTGGTTCGTTGTCCGGCCCGCGGGCTGTCTCGGAGCCGTGCAGGACCCAGGGTCGGGTGCGGGCGTCCTTGACGTGCGGCAGGTGGCAGTAGTCGTACAGTCGGCGGGCGACCCAGACGCGCACGGGTCGCTCGCCCCACCAGTCTTCGAGGTCCAGCGGGCTGGCCGACAGGCCCGGCAGCTTGATCCCGGTCAGGTCGTCCGTACTGCTCGTCTTCGGCAGGTCGCGTTGCGGCCCGCGGGACCAGCGCACGTAGAGGCCGCGGCGGCGGGTGATGAGCCGGGTGAGCTCATCGAGGCTGCTGAACGTCGGCAGGTCGACGGTCTTGGTCATGGTGTGGTGGGGCGATGCCGGGGGCAGTCAGATGGCCAGAAGGGAGTCGTCTTCGGTACGCGCTCCGGGCAGCCGGTGGCGGGCGGCGACGAGGGCGGCGTCAACGTCGCTGGTCCCGGTCGACACGCACAGCGTGTGAGCGACGTCCTCCATACGCCGACGCGCCTCCTCGGCGCCGTCTTCGGCGCGCAGGGCGCGCAGCGTCTCGTACTGCTCGATGAGGTTCTTCAGCACGACGGGGTGTGCCAAGAGCATCGGGAGCCTCCCTCGTCACCATCGCTCGCGTGGGTCATACACCGACCCGTGTGCCCCGGGCCCGGGCCCGCCAATCCGGTGTGTTCCCGCACCCGGCGGCCAGGAGGTCCGGAGGCCGGTGTCGAGCTCAGCCGGTGGACGGGGCCCGGAGCAGGTCGCCGACCTCGGGGCCGGGCAGGGAGCGGGCTACGCCGGCCTGGGCGACCACGCCGACCAGGCCGTGCCCGTCGATCACCGGCAGGCGGCGCACCTTGTGCTCCGTCATGGTCCGCGGGATCTCCTCCACGTCGTCGTCGGCGCCGATGGTCACGGCCTCGCCCTGGACCGGGTCGCCGGCCGGGCAGAGCGGTGATCCGCCCCCACAGGGGCACGGGGGTTCGCGGTCAGGACTCGGGGTCCGACCTGTGGCGGCCGCGCCCCGGACAGTCATCGGGCCTGGCCGGGGGTGTGCGGGACCGCCCGTGGGATACCTGACTGCCGAGCGCGACCCACGTCCTCAGGAGGCTCACGAACATGCAGGACAACGGCAGGACCGAAAGCGCCGACCCGCAGAACGGCGCCGAGCCGAAGCCGCCCTACCCCAAGCAGCGGCAGCAGGCCCCGGGGCTGGAGCGTGACATGCGCCCACGGCCGCGCTACGAGGCGAAGCGTTACCGTGCGGCGGACAAGCTCCGCGGCAAGGTCGCGCTCATCACCGGCGGTGACTCGGGCATCGGTCGCGCCGTCGCGCTGCTGTACGCGCGCGAGGGCGCGGACGTGGCCATCGTGTACCTGCCCGAGGAGCAGCCGGACGCCGATGAGACCCGCGACGCGGTACAGGCCGCAGGGCGGAGGTGCCTGCTCCTGCCGGGCGACCTCGCCGACGGCTCCTTCTGCCGGGAGGCGGTCGAGCGGACGGTACAGGAGCTGGGCGGCCTGAACATCCTGGTGAACAACGCGGCACACCTGAACAGCCAGACCGACCTCTCGCAGCTCAGCTTCGAGGACTGGGACAGGTCCTTCAAGGTCAACGTGTACGCCTACTACCACCTGGTACAGGCCGCGCGCCCATACCTCGAGACGGGTGACGCGATCATCGCCACCGCCTCGGAAGAAGCCCTCAGGGGCAGCGACACCATGATCGACTACGGGGCGTCCAAGGCGGCGTTGGTCAACTTCACCAAGTCCATCGCCGAGCACCTCGCCAAGGACGGCATCCGCGCGAACGTGGTCGCGCCCGGTCCCACCTGGACGGTGCTGAACGTCGCCGACCCGAACATGCCGCAGGAAGGGCTCGCCCATCTGGGCAGTGAAGGTCCGCTCGCGCGTGTCGCGCAGCCGGAGGAGATCGCGCCGGTGTACGTGTACCTGGCCTCCGACGCCGACTCCAGCTTCACCGTGGGGGAGATCATCGCCGTCACCGGCGGCATCACCACCACCGACTGACCCGCCCACCGTCCCCGTCGACCCGAAGGCACAGACCGTGGCATGGATCGTCCTGATCGTCTCCGGAGCCATGGAGGCCGTGTGGGCCACCGCACTCGGCAAATCCGGGAACTTCTCCCGGCTCGTGCCGACGCTGGTCTTCCTCGCCGGACTGGCCGCCAGCATGATCGGCCTGGCCTATGCGCTGCGCACTCTGCCGGTGGGCACCGGGTAAGCCGTATGGGTGGGCATCGGAGCCGTGCTCACGGTCACGTACTCCATGCTCACCGGCGGTGAGTCGGCGACCGCGCTCAAACTGCCCATGCCGGCGGGAATCGTGGGCTGTGTCGTCGGACTGGAACTCCTGGACTGACACCACGAGCGTACGCGGTCGGCGTACAGGACTCCGGGGAGGCGCCGAGGAGCCAGGCTGCCGAGGCGATGGGACGACCGGGGCCGGGCCATGGGCCCGGCCCCGGTCACGGCTGGCCGTCCCGGACCTACTTGCCCATGGCTTTGCGGACGGTGTCCTTGGTGCGGTCCATGAGGGCGGCGACGGGTCCCAGGGCCATGTTCTTCGCCCCGGACTCGACGCCCGGGTGGGGGCGGGTGGGTGCCATCGCCTCGGCGGCCTTGATCGCCTTGGCCATCGCGGCGAGGCCGGTGACGTCGGTGCTGCGGCGGATGTGGGTGAACTCGTAGCGTTCCTCGGCCCGCGCGTGCTCCTGGACGTCCTTGCGCAGCTTCAGCAGCTGGGGCATGAACTTCGGATCGTCGGTGTCCAGTTCGTCGAGGGCGGCCAGTGTCTCCTTGGCGGCCTTCTCCTCGGCGAGACGGTCCTTCACGACCTGCTCGCCACCAGGGAAACCCTTGCGGGCGAAGGGGTGGACGACCTCTTCCTCGGCGGTCTCGTGCACGGCCAGCAGGCGCACCAGGCGGCGGAAGGCGTCGCGGCGTTCCTCACCCCTGGTGGCCTCGACCTCGTCGAAGAGGTTGCGGATGTCGCCGTGCTGGCGCATCAGCAGGGAGACGACGTCGTCGTCCTTGGCCAGGTCGTCCCCGGCGTGCGGGGTCTTCAGCTCGGACATCGAGGCCTCCCTACTTCTCGCGCTGGGAGGGGTCGGGGTGCTCGCCCTCGGTCTGGACGCGGTACTCGCGGCCGAACATGTCCTGGTGCTCGTGGATCACCCGGTCGCTGGGGGGTGCCTCGCCGCCGTGGATCCGCTCCTGCATCTGCTCGAACCGCTCGTGCGCCTCACGCACGTAGCCGGCGCCCAGTGTCGTGAGGTCCATCTGGGTGTCCAGCAGCTCGCGCAGGTAGCCCTTGTTCGGCTCGAAGGTGAGCACGTTGGGCAGCTCGGGTGCGAGCACGGAGGCGGGATCGCGGCCGTCGTGGCGGCGCATGAGGTCGCAGGCGGCGTGCAGGTGCTCCAGCTCCATGTTCAGGTGCAGCTCCCAGATCGCCTTGACCTTGGGGTCGCTCTCCTGCTCCATGAAGGAGTGGTAGAGGTAGCACTCGTTGTACTCGTGGTTGACGAGCTGCTCCCACCACGTCTCGCCCGGGTCCACGAGGGACTCGTAGTGGGTGACGTGCTCCTCCTCGATCAGCCCGATCTCCTGGTAGAGCTGGCGGGCGATCGGCTCCATGTAGGTGGGGCCGGTGTTCATGTAGAAGTTCATGGTCTGCTGCTCCGCCGACATGATCGTCAGCGCGTGCAGCTTGGACAGCGGGTTCGTCTCGTCCTTGGCGTAGGGGTCGCGGACGTTGTCGACCGGATCGCGGTGGTGGAACCGGGTGGGTCGTCCGGGCATGACCTCGGTCAGGCCGTCGACGATCGACTCCGCCTTGCGGTGCTCGATCATCTCGTACAGGTTCGCGTACCGGTACAGATGGTCGAAGTCCTCCAGCACACCGAACTGGTACGCCTGCTTCAGGTACGGGTCCGGCTCCATCCGGGCCACCCACGCCGTCAGGTCCACCGCCACCTGCTCGTACGCGATCGTCGTCTCCAGCACCGAGGAGACACCGGGGAGCAGCCAGTTCACGACCTTCTGCTGCTGCGCCTCGATGTAGCGCACCCGCGCCAGCTGCCGCTTGATCTCGGGATCGACCGTGTGCCGGGCGAGCTGGTGGCTGAACAGGATCGCCTCCACCTCGATCCCGTTCATCGTGATGATCCGGCACCGGGTGTACGGGTCGCAGTGGTCCGGGTCGATCGGATCCACGTTCAGCTCACGCCAGCTGCGCAACTGGCGGTCCAGCGGGATGCCCCGCTGCTCCAGCGGATTGAACGTCATGGGGGGTGCCTCCTGAAGACGAGGGGACTCGCGCGCCGCTGGGGTACCCCGCCTCAGGCGACGAGCACAGACGTGGTCCTCAGTCTGTTCACGACGGGCGCTTTCCAGCCACCACTCAGGTCCGCGGGCCGCGTGATTCCCCCTGGTGGACCAACCGAGCGGGCGGACGCCGTGCTCATCGGCGAGTGTGTCCGCACCTCACCGGACCGGACGGCACGGCGGCCGGCGGCAGACGACGGTGACCCGCCCGCCACCCGGGGGCGCCGACCTCGGACACACCGGTGTGCCCTCGACGCGCTTCGGCCGCCTGACGGCCCCTCCAGCACCTGGCGAGGGCGGAAAACGAAGGCTCCGTCGACGGCCACGCCGACGGCACGGGCGCAGGAGGCGCGCAGACCAAGGCCGTAGAAGGAAAGGTCGCAGAAGGAGCGGTGTCGGACGGTGGGGCGCGCCTGTGACGGGAACCCGGACTCTGCGGACCGGCCGCCCCTCCGGCACGGAGGACGGCACCGGTCCGGGTATCAGGCGTCACCGCGAGGCAGGAGCGGCCGTGACCATCTCGATCACCCGCCGGGATTCCGCAGCGCTGGGAGGCAACGGCAGCATCCTGATGCGCCAGCGCAGGGACCACGCTCGGCTCGACACGATGATGAACCGCTGGCTGGCCGGTGGTGCGGACGACGAGCTCGACGCCTTGTGGCAGGGCATCGTCCAGCTGGTGTTCAGCCACGCCTTCGCGGAGGAGACCGTCCTGTGGCCCCTCCTGCGCCGTGCGGCCCCCCACGGCGAGGAACTCACCAGTCACGTGGAGGAGGAGCACCAGGCGATCAACGATCTGGTGGCACGGGTCGAGAAGTCGCCCGACGACCCCCGGCGTGCCGAGTGGATCCAGCAGGCGTTCAGCCTCATCCGCCAGGACATCCGGGACGAGGAGGACGAGCTGCTGCCCCGTCTTCGGGACGAGTTCAGCGACCGTCAGTTGCGGCGGATCGGCGCCGCGTGGGAGACGGTGCGGGCGACCGCTCCGACCCGCCCCCACCCTGGCGTGCCGCGGCGCCCGCCGGGCAACGCCCTGCGAGGCGTCCCCCTCAGCGTGTTCGACCGGCTGCGTGACCTCGCGCCGGTCAGCGGCCCCGTCGCCCGCCGCGCCTCCTCGGTCGCCTTGGGCGCCGTAGGAGCCGCGGCCGTCGTATTCTGCGTGGTCCGTACCACCCGTCGTCCGGGGCGCCACTGACGTCCGAGGAAGTCCTGCCGTCCGTGCCGCCGCGTCCGGCGGTCGGGCCTCCTGTCGTCCGCCGGCGGTCGGCACCCACCGTCGGAGGACCCACCTCACTCGTCGCGACCGTCGCCGGTCCGCCCGTGGCGGGAACCGGCG
Organism: Streptomyces sp. CB02400; assembly: GCF_001905725.1. Lineage (GTDB taxonomy): Bacteria > Actinomycetota > Actinomycetes > Streptomycetales > Streptomycetaceae > Streptomyces > Streptomyces atrovirens. The sequence continues at coordinate 423,248 of NZ_LIWB01000004.1, read as the reverse complement.
TACGCGGCGTCGCGAAGCCGGCGCAGCCGCCCGGTGGGGCGCAGACCGGTCAGGTTGTGGGCGTACGGGTCGTAGGACACGGTGCGGGAGGACGGAGCGGTGCGCACGGCTTGCAGGCTCAGGTTGGCGAAGGTGCGCCAGTGCTCGTCCGGGGCGGCCGCCCGCAGTGCGAACCGGACGGGCCCGCGGGCGAGCTCCTGCCGCAGCGTCGGCCGCACGTCGTCCCGGCGGCCGTCGGTGACCGGGAAAGCCGCCAGCACGCGCTCTCGATCCCCCACCCGGTAGGACAGCAGGGTCGAGTACGGCCCCTTCAGGGCGTCGGGCCGGGGGAGAGGCAGATGGCGGCCGAACCGGCCGGGGCGGCTGGACGTGAACAGCAGGTCGAGCGTGCTGCCCGGTCCGTCGGCGTCCTCGACGCGGACGGCCAGTCCCAGGCCGTCCGGCAGCCCTCGGGGCAGGCCCAGCGCCCGTGACCAGCGCACCGTCACCGGGTAGGAGCCGGGCCGGTCGAGCCACGGCACGCCCCAGGCGGTGCCCGTGTGGGCGGTGACGGTCAGTGTCCCCGTGCACAGCAGCCCGTGGGGGTGCAGGGCCGGTGCCGAGCGCCACCAGGCCAGGCGCCGGGCGAGTCCGTGGGCGACCCGACTGATGATCATGCGGTCCTTCAGGGCTGGGGGCGGATGACGGCGCGTACGCAACCGTCGGTCTTCTCCTTGAACATGTCGTACGCCGTGGGCGCGTCGTCGAGCGAGAGGCTGTGGGTAGCCAGGTGGGACGTCTGGATCTCGCCCGCGGCGAGCCGGTCGAGCAGCATGGGGATGTAGCGCTGGCCGTGCATCTGGGCGCCGCGCACGGTGAGCCCCTTGTTGATCACGGCGCCGAGCGGGAACTTGTCGACGGCGCCCGCGAAGACGCCCAGGACGAAGACGGTGCCGGCCTTGCGGCAGGCGTGGATGGCCTGGCGTACGGCGGTGGGCCGGTCGGTCTGGAGGCGGAGCTGCTGCTTGGCCTGGTCGTACAGGTGCATCGGACCGTCGCTGTGGGCCTCCATGCCGACGGCCTCGATGCACACGTCGGGGCCGCGTCCGCCGGTGCGCTCGCGCAGTTCCGCGGCGACGTCGGTGGTGGTGTAGTCGATGGTCTCCGCGCCGGCGTACCGCTCGGTCATGGCCAGCCGCTCGGGGATGCGGTCGATGGAGATGACCCGTTCGGCGCCCTTCAGGATCGCCGCCCGGGCGGCCATCTGCCCCACGGCGCCGCAGCCCCAGACGGCGACCACGTCACCGGGCTTCACCCCGGCCAGGTCGGCGCCCATCCACCCGGTGGGCACGGAGTCGGAGACGAACAGGGCGCTGGTGTCGTCGATGCCCTCGGGGATCTTGAAGGCGCCGTAGTCGGCGAAGGGGACGCGGACGTACTCGGCGTGGCTGCCGCGCAGGCCGCCCATGGCGTGCGAGTAGCCGAAGATGCCGGCGGCCTCGTAGCCGAAGAGGGCCTGGCCGATGCCGGGGTTGGTGTTGGTGTTGTCGCACAGGGACCACAGGTCGTTGGCGCAGTACCAGCAGCGTCCGCAGCCGACGAAGGAGCAGACGACGACCCGGTCGCCGACCTTGTGCTTGCGTACGGCGGAGCCGGTCTCGACGACCTCGCCGACGAACTCGTGGCCGATGACGTCGCCGGCGCGCATGGCCGGGATGTAGCCGCCGATGAGGTGCAGGTCGGAGCCGCAGGTGGTGCCCGCGATCAGCCGCACGACGACGTCCTGGTCGTTGCGCGGCTCCGGGTCGGGGACCTGCTCGACGGACAGCTTGTTCACGCCTTCCCAGCACAGCGCCTTCACAGCACTCCCTCCCCACCGGAGCGACGGGTGAACACCTCGACCAGCTTGCCGCCCGGTGTGGAGCGGGTCGTGGGCGGCGCGTCGGGCCGCAGTACCTCGCCCGCCTCCAGCAGGGACTTCGCGTCGCGCAGCGCGCGCCGCAGTTCCTGACGCGGGTCCTGCCCGGCCAGACGCGAGGGCACGGAGGTGGACGCGGCGGGCACGGGCTCCTTGAACCGTGCGGCCAGTTCCGTGCCGCGGTCGCCCGGCGCCGGGCGGATCCGCACGTCGATCCGTTCCGCCAGGTCGTCCAGGGGCGGTGGCGGCTTCCCCTCGGACCCCACGTCCGTGGGCGGCCGGTTGACCGTCACGGTGAGCCAGCGGTCGCCCGCCCGCTCGTCGGCCCGGTGCGCCGGCCGGGACCGCCGCACGGCCGCCGCCCCGGCGACCGCGACCGGAACCGCCCACCACAGCTTCTTCATCGAACGCCCTCCGCTTCCGGTGTCCCGGCGGCCACCGTCGGGCGCCGGGTTTCCGTGGTCACCCGCATGAAACGGTGACGGTCGGGACAAGGCGGGGCCGCGAGTACGCGGAGCCCTCCCGCACGCCGGGACACGGACGGCCCGCCCCCGCCTGCGGGTGCCCTCCGCCTCGGTGCCCGGCGGCCGCCGTCCGGCGCAGGCTTCCGCGGCCTCCCGGACAGGACGGTGACGGCCGCCGGGCGAGGCCGGGGAGCAGGTAGGTCGGGGAGCCTTGGGTACTCGCCGGGGCATGATGAAGCGCGCGCTGTGGCAAGGGCTGGTGGCCGGCACGGCCGGGGTGCTGGTGATGACGCTGGGCGAGAAGGCGGAGCAACGGCTGACCGGCCGCCGTGACTCCCACGTGCCCGCCCGCACCTTGGAACGTCTGACCGGCATGCGGGAGCATCCCGGTCGTCAGCCCGTGCCGGTGAACCTGGCCATGCACGTGGGGCAGGGTGCCCTCCTCGGCGTGCTGCGGTCGGTGATGGCGCACGCCGGGCTGCGCGGGCCCTGGTCGTCGGGGAAGTTCGCCGTCGTCCGCGTCACCAGTGACCAGATCCTGGAGAACGCCACCGGTGTCGGTGCCCCGCCCCAGACCTGGCCGCGTCGTGAACTGGTCGTCGACCTGCTGCACAAGACGGTGTACGCCTTCGCGACCGGTGCCGTCGCCGACGCCTTGGCCGCCCGCTCGGGTCCCGGCCCGGGACAGCGCCACGCCGCGCTGCACTCCGGCCGTCACCCCGACGTAGGACCTCCGCCCCGGGGGCGGTCGGGCGTGTGAGAAGTGGTCACTCGCCGGTCGACTTGGCCACCAGCGCGCTGTACGTCAGCTGCAGGGCGTCCGCGCCGGCCAGCGCGGTGAGCGCCCCCATGGCGGTGCGGGTGGCGCGCGGCCAGAGCAGCTGTCCGGCGGTGAGGGTCGAGGCCACCCAGACGCTCATGCAGAACGGGCACGTCACCAGCTCGCCGGCCGTGCTCTTGGCGCCTTCGGACCGTGCCTCCTCGTGCAGCTCGGCCGGCCCCTGCGAGCCCTGAAACGTGGTGAGGGGGGCCCTCAGCGGGCTGGTCACCGACGCTTTGCTCAGCAGTCGGCTCAGTCGGAAGGTGGCCACCGCGGTCAGTGCCACGTCCCAGGGCGCGGGCCGGTCCGGCACGGGACGACCGCGCATCTTGACCACCGTCGCCCACCCCGCCGTGTAGACGCCGAAAGCCGTCATGGCCGCCGCGTAGCCGCGCAGCGGGCGGTCTTCTCCCGCCGAGTAGGTGCGTTCGACGCGTCGCAGCCGTCGCTTCAGGCGCTCCGTGATACGGCCGTCAGATGCCGGGACCATGGCCTTCGTCCTCTCCTGCCCGCTCCGGTGCCTCGGCCGGGCTCTCCGTCCCGTCCGCACGGCGCAGGCTGATCTCCACGTGTCCGTCGACGACGCGGGTGTCGAAGGCGGGCTGGGGCGCGGTGGCGGGTCCGCGGACGTTCCAGCCGTCCGAGAGCCGGAAGACGCTGCCGTGCCAGGGGCACTGGACACACCCGTCGGCGATCGTGCCCTCGGACAACGGGCCCGCCAGATGACTGCACCGCTCGGCCAGGGCGTGGAAGGTCCCCCCGGTCTCGCGCACCACCAGGACCGGCACGTCGTCCACGGCGCGCCGCACGGGCCGGCCGGCGGGGAACTCGTCCACGGTGCCGATCCTGTGCCAGCCTTCGCCGACGACGTGCGGTACTTCCTCGGCGTGGTTGGCGCCGGAAGCCTGCCGGTATGCCAGGTGGCCGCCCAGCATGCCTCCCAGGCCGACCGCCGTCAGCCCGAGGAAGCCGTACGCGCGGCCCGCTCCGGCCCGTCCGGTGAGGCGGCAGAGGAGCGAGGCGCCGTACAGTCCCACGGCCGCCGTGTTGGTCACGGCGTGCACCAGCCCCACCCGTTTCTGCTGACGATGCAGTTCGGCCCAGTCGGCCGCGCCCGCCAACGCGGCGGGGCCGGCCGCGGCCAGCCCGACGCCCACGAGGAGACCGGCCTCCCGGTCGCGGCCGGGACACAGGTCGAGCACGGCGGCGGACATCCAGGTGCCGATCGGCACCTGGACCATCAGGGGGTGCACAGGATGCCCCAGCCACCTGCCGTGCAACGCGTCTCGCGTCCGGCCTGGCAGGAGCGCTCGCACGCTCCTGGCGAGCTTGTCGATCGCCGCGTCCGCCCTGGGATCACGCTCCAGGGCGTCGAGCAGCCACAGCATCCGGTTCTGGCCCATACGGCGGCGACCTGGCTTCTTGCTCATGGGCGGAGGGTCCCCCCGACGGCAGGGGACAAACAGCCGGCCCAGAACGCGGAGTCGGCCCTCGCCCATGGCTTGGCGCACGGCGTCCGGAGGCAGACAACGACCGCCCACCACCCGCGGCACATCAGCACCCCGGCAAAACCAACGCGCCCCGGCCACCTGACGGCACCTCTCCGGCACGGAAATGGGCGGGGCCCGAAGACCCCGCCCGACCCCTACGAAACCCCGGCTCAGGGCCACACCAGGCAATAAGCCTGATGCCCCGCCTCGTGCAGCCGGTGCGAGAAGTCCTGCCACTCGTGCAGCGATCGGACACGGTGGTGCGCTGACCTGGTCCTTCTCGGTGAAGTGTGCGTTGACCTGCGGAAACTGCTTTCGGTAGTTCTCACGGGCCAACGCCGTCTCCCAGGCTCACGTGCCCTGGATGTGCCCTCGCGGGCGCCTGACGAAGCACGTCGATGAGGCATTCACACAGGGCTTTGGCATCGTCCAGAGCTCGACGGCACGTAGTGTCGGTGAGTACGAGGCATTGGCCGATCCGTGCGGACGACCCCGGCACCCGAGTCAAGTACTTCTGGTCCACAATGCCGTCGTTGTGGGTGAAGACGTGTCGGGCGGCCCAGGTTTCGAGGAGACGCTGCCACGTCTGCGTGCCAAGGTTCGTCCGCAGGTCGGCGAATCCTGCTGCGACGATGAGGTCGGCCATATGGTCGAGGCGTTGGAAGATGGCGCCTTTGCCGTTCAGGAGGCTGTCTGCGTTGGGTACGGCCGAGCGGAAGAGGGATGAAGCCAGAGCTTCCACGGCTCCAACCACGTTCTCAACGGTGTCGACCCAGTTGCGCGTGAAAACTCCCTGCTCGCGGAGGAGGGCCTTCGCGTCAGAGGGCAGGGTCTCCAGCGCGTCCAGCCGGGCGGTATCCGCCTGGAGGGCATCGAAGGCGATCGACGCTGCCGGGAGTTGCCCGCACACGGGGCAGTACCGGTGTTCTCCGAACACTGCATAGTCGTTTTGGCAGCCGGCGACAGGTGCGCACGCGGACGAGTTGCTCCTCGTCGATCTCCGGAAGCGGGCGAGGATAGAAGGGGCGGGACTTGTATGAGAACGAGGAGCTGCCACCGCGCATGCCGCGGGACAACTCGCCGAACGCCTTGGCCAATTCTTGACTCACGGTTTGCATGGCGAAGTCACCTGTGGCTCGCATGACGCGGTTGCGCTGCTGTTCGGTGATGAATTCTGAGTGCTCCGCGTGGTGTCCGCAGTAGACGCACCACAAGGTCAGGTCATCAGGCAGTGCCTTGTACTGCTCGGCATCCATGCGGAAGACCAACGAACAGTCCGGGCACTGTCGGCCTACGAACCCGCTGTCGTCGAAAGGGATACTCACCCGTATCTCGAACGGTTCGTCTTGGCGGCTCACAAGCTCCGCGCCATCGGCCATCCTGAACTCACGATCATTACTCATGACTTGAGCGTCTCCCTCGGCAACGGCAGTGCCTTCTGAACGTGTGCCGTGCGTCTAGTTTGTTGGGGGCATCCGAAGCGACGTGGTCACCGCCGAGGAGTTGAAGTCAGCGATGGCAGGTGGCGCGTTCTTTGAATAGGTCAAAGCCGCGCTGCATCATCGCGACGGTGCGGTCTGTGGCCCAGAACAGCACCATGGTTGAGCTGGTGACCTGCGTGAGATGCACGCGTCTCTGGGTGTCCACGATGTTGCGTTCCAGGACGCTGAGCGTGCCGTAGCCGTCACCGTGGGCTAGTGAACTGCAGCTGCTCCACACGGCCTCGGCCTCGGCGGCTCCCATGGACATGAGAGCTCCTGCCTCTCGCACGACCTCCGAGTAAGGCACTGGCCTGAGAGCCCTTTTTGCGTCGGCCGCGTCTGTGCCTGCATGTATGACGAGGTCCGTCAGCTGCTGCATCCGTACATCCAGTGGTCGCTTGGGCTGTTGCTGGAGCAGCGCTCTCATGCGGTCGGAGTTCTTGTGCTCACCGGCCTGAATGCACAGCCGCTGCTGCACCCGTATCAGGCGCTGGGCAGGACCAGGCATCCATACCGCGCGGGCGCTGTTCTCGAAGGCCCCGCGTAGAAGCGAATATTGCCCGTGGGTGTGGAGCGCGATCGGTACCGACTTGTCCTTTACGTCGTCCGCGAACGTGGAGCGGAAGCAGTGCAGGTGGCCGACGGCCACGCTCAGAGCGTTCCAGACGTTGTGCGACACCTGATAGGGGTCGGTTTTCGCGTCGTCCCCGGCTAGGGCACTGCCGGGCTGGACCTGCCATTGCCGTGAGTCGGACTGGGTGAGGCTCTCGAACGGCCTGGCACTGTCCAGCAAGGCGAGGATCCGTCTGAGGTGGCGATCTTCCTCAGTAATGGTTGTCACGAGTCGTGAGTAGACGTGAGAGTCGTACTAGTGTGCGGCTATTTACGTACTCTGTCGAATCGTCAAGCTGACCGTCCGGGCGGCTTGGTGCATGAGTCGGCTCTCCCGATAGCCCGAGCATTCAGATTGGAAAGGCGATCAATGCAGCCTCGGCGCTCCCGTGGTGAAGTGCGGCGACACGGCGCTCTGCGTTCACTGCGGTCGGCACCCGCTCGCAGCGCGGCGCTAGGTGATGACGACCTCGCGTATCTCGCTCACGCCGTCGCCTCCGGCTTCTCCCGGGCGATCTCGGCGATCAGGCCCTCGACCAGAGTCTTGATCTCGTCGCGGATCGGGCGCACGGCCTCGACGCCCTGGCCGGCCGGGTCGTCGAGCCTCCAGTCGAGGTAGCGCTTGCCGGGGAAGACGGGGCAGGTGTCGCCGCATCCCATGGTGATGCAGACGTCCGACTCGCGGACCGCGTCGATGGTGAGGATCTTCGGCGTCTCCTTGGAGATGTCGATGCCGACCTCGGCCATGGCCTCGACGGCGGCCGGGTTGACCTGGTCGCCCGGGTTGGAGCCGGCGGAACGGACCTCGACGCGGTCGCCGGCCAGGTGGGTCAGCCACGCGGCGGCCATCTGGGAGCGGCCGGCGTTGTGGACGCAGACGAACAGGACGGACGGCTTGTCGGCCATGGTGATCGTTCTCTCTCGTCGCATGGCGGAACCCGGCCGCCAATGACTTCAGCCCCCGCTGGTATCAGCGAGTGGTGATGTGAGAGTATCAGTGCATGCTGACTTCAGTCGATACTGATGTGATCCGGGTGTTGGGTGATCCGCTCCGCCTGAAGATCGTGACCCTGCTGGCGCGCGAGACGCTGTGCACGACGCACCTGGTCGAGGAGACCGGAGCCAAGCAGACCAACCTGTCCAACCACATGAAGGTGCTGCGCGAGGCCGGGATCGTGGAGACCGAGCCCTGCGGCCGCTTCACCTACTACAAGCTCAGGCCTGAGGTCCTGGCCGGCCTGTCCGAGCAGTTCGCCGAGCTCGCCGCCTCCGCCCGTACCGCCGCCGAGAACAAGAGGGCCTGCCCGTGACCTCCACCGAGCCCACCACCTCCGTGCAGACCGGGGGTGGCGACGGCCCGATCGTCAAGAGGCTCTCCACCCTCGACCGCTACCTCGCGGTCTGGATCCTGCTCGCCATGGCCGTCGGCCTCGGGCTCGGACGGGCCATTCCAGGGCTGAACGACGCGCTGGCGAAGGTCGAGGTCGGCGGTATCTCCCTGCCGATCGCGCTCGGCCTGCTCGTGATGATGTACCCGGTCCTTGCCAAGGTCCGCTATGACAGGCTGGACGCCGTCACCGGCGACCGGAAGCTGATGATCTCCTCCCTGGTCGTCAACTGGGTCCTCGGACCTGCGGTGATGTTCGCCCTGGCGTGGATCTTCCTGCCGGACCTGCCCGAGTACCGCACCGGCCTGATCATCGTCGGCCTGGCCCGTTGCATCGCCATGGTGATCATCTGGAACGACCTCGCCTGCGGCGACCGCGAGGCCGCGGCCGTGCTCGTCGCGCTGAACTCGGTTTTCCAGGTCCTCGCGTTCGGTCTGCTGGGCTGGTTCTACCTCGACCTGCTGCCCGGTTGGCTCGGCCTCGGCGACGGAGAGCACCTGGACATCTCGATGTGGGAGATCGCCCTGAACGTGGTCATCTTCCTCGGCGTCCCGCTGCTGGCCGGCTTCCTGACCCGCCGGATCGGTGAGCGGAAGATGGGCCGCGAGGGCTACGAACAGCGCTTCCTGCCGAAGATCGGGCCGTGGGCGCTGTACGGGCTGCTGTTCACAATCGTCATCCTCTTCGCCCTGCAGGGCAAGACCATCACCTCCCAGCCCCTGGACGTCGCCCGGATCGCCCTGCCGCTGCTCGTCTACTTCGCGGTCATGTTCTTCGGCACCTTCCTGCTCGGCAAGGGCCTGGGGCTTGCCTATGACCGCACCACCACGCTGGCGTTCACCGCGGCGGGCAACAATTTCGAGCTGGCCATCGCGGTCGCCATCGCCACCTTCGGCGTCACCTCCGGCCAGGCCCTGTCCGGCGTTGTCGGCCCGCTCATCGAAGTCCCGGTGCTGATCGGCCTGGTCTACGTCGCGCTGGCCTGGCGTAAGAAGTTCGCCGCCGGCGCGGTGACGACAGCACCGTGACGCAGCACACGGACGTGGTGGTGGTCGGCGGCGGCCAGGCTGGGATCGCCGCCGGCTACCACCTGCGCCGCCAGGGTCTCGGCCACGTCATCCTGGACGCCGACGCGGCACCGGGCGGGTCCTGGCAGCACATGTGGGACTCGCTGCACCTCTTCTCGCCGGCGGATCACTCTTCCTTGCCTGGCCGCCTCATGCCCGCCCAGCCCGGTGAGACCTACCCGGACGCCGGGCACGTGGTCGACTACCTCACCGACTACGAGAAGCGGTACGACCTGCCCGTCCAGCACGGCACCCAGGTCGACGCCGTGCACCGTGACGGCGACCGGCTCCTGGTCGAGACCGATTCCGGCACCTGGCGGGCCCGGACAGTCATCAGCGCCACCGGTACCTGGTCACGGCCTTTCGTCCCCGCCGTGCCGGGCAGCACCGATTTCACCGGTCGGCAACTGCACACCGTGAACTACCACCGTCCAGGCGATTTCGCCGGTCAACGCGTCCTCGTAGTCGGTGGAGGGAACTCCGGCGCCCAGATCGCAGCCGACCTCGCACTGGATGACAACGTCGAGACGACCTGGGTGACCCAGCGCCCGCCCCGTTTCCTCCCCGACGACGTCGACGGCCGCGTTCTGTTCGACGTCGCCACCGCACGCCGCCGCGCCCTCGACGAAGGACGCAGCGACACCGGTGGGGTCGCCTCGCTCGGGGACGTCGTCGCCGTCCCCCCTGTCCGCGCCGCCCGTGATGCCGGACTCCTGCGAGCCCGGCCGATGTTCACCCGGCTCACTGCCACCGGCGTCCAGTGGGCTGACGGCAGCCGGTCGGACGCCGACATGATCATCTGGTGCACCGGCTTCCGGCCCGCCCTGGCTCACCTCGCCCCGCTCGGACTGCGCGGCCCGCGCGGCCACGTCGCGACCTCCGGGACCCTCGCCATTGGTGAGCCCCGTCTGCACCTACTCGGTTACGGCGACTGGACCGGACCTGCCTCCGCCACCCTTATCGGTGTGGGTCGCCCTGCCCGCGGGGCCGCCCAACAGATCGCGCGTCAGCTGAATATCTGACTTCGCGACTCGGCCTGCACGATTACCAGAGTTCAGATGCCGGACATGCTGCCGCCGCCAGCGGAGCCGTGGTAACTCGCCGTACCAGCCATGCCGCGCGGCGTCTAATGGGTGCCATGACCGACACGGCTTCCTCTACTACTCAGTTGTGGCGCTACATCCAGGTTGACGACCCCAGCGCGTTCACCCTCATCGTGGAGACGCCCAACGGGCCGTACATGCGACGGATACCTCCGGCGCTGCCGTTGCCGTCCGGCGTCGAGCACGGCCCGGGCGCTGAGGCTGCCGCTCACACTGCAGCGACCACCTGGGGAATGCCCGACTTCGTTTTTCAACAGGCCGAACATGCGACCAAGGGATCGGGCCTACGGGAACTGGGCGATCGACTGCTGCTGGCCGGCCGCCGAGGCGCAGTCGTGCAGGTGAAGGCCCGCACGATCAAGCCCAAGCCGGATGCTCAGGAGACCGCCTGGATCCAGAAGGTGGCGACCAAGGCGATGAACCAGGCCAAGGGCACTGTGCGGCAGTTGCGCATGCTGCCCGCCGAAATGATCAACGGCCGGGGGCGGGCACTGCAGGTCGACGGCAACGCGTACGAGTGGGTCGCGGTGTTCCTGCTGGACCATCCCCAGGTCCCGGAAGAAACTCAGATCAGCTTGAAGCCGATCGGCATACCCGCCATCGCGCTGACCCGCCGCGACGGGGATTTCCTGTTCGACCAGTTGCGCTCCACCACCGCCGTACTCGATTACCTCTTCCGCGCAGCCGACGAAGAGCCCGTTCCGCTGGGCGAGGAGCCGGTCCGCTTCTACGAGCTGGCCGCCGCCGATGCCGCCGCGCCGGCCAAGGACATCGACACAGAGCTGGTCGGTCCGGGTGGCACGCTGTTCTCCACACCGCGGCTGCCGCAGGCTCCGGCGGGGGCCGACGGTACCCATGCCCACCTCATGATCCGCATCATGCTGGAAGACGTTGCCACCAGCTTCCTGCGCGATTCGGTGGCTGAGGCAGACCGCTTCACGGTGCTGTCCGACTTCGACCGGCTGCCGGTGCCGGCCCGGGCTGAATGGGGTCACCTGCTGTTGGACATGCTCCGTGACGTGCCGGAGGTACCGGATGAGCACTGCAAGTGGCGCTTCCGGCGTCTTCTCGAAGAGGACGGAGCCCGTCAGCTGATCGTGGGCGCGGCCACCCGCTTCGATCCCATCGTCCAGGCTTCGTTCTCCGCGTACGTGCAACTGCGCCACCATGAGGTCACCGCGCGCACTGGCATGGCAGAGGAATCTTCCACGCTCGGAGTCCTGCTCACTCCACGCCACGACGGCGTGCGCCCGTGGGATACCAACGTGGTGCGCGTCCACGGCGACCTGGACCTGTCCGAAGAAGAGATCCAGGTCTACAGCGAGGCATGGAACCGTGCGGCCGAGGACGCTGAGTCAGCGTGAGCGACTGAGCCGGGACAACACGTGCGCGGCATCGCGGCCCACGCCACGCAAGGTGTTGGAAGAGAAGCTGCGCTGGAACTCGATGCCGACGAACCCGAGCCCGGGAACGGTGGCGATGCCGCCGTGGTGGCGGGGCCGGCCATCAGTGCCCAGGACACCGCTTCCGTTCAGGTAGGGATAGGCGAGGCGGTACCCGGTGGCCCAGATGACCGTGTCGACAGGTTCCTTGGCACCGTCGGCCCACACGACACCGTCCGGCGTGAGACGGGCGAACATCTCGCGCCGCTCGACGCCGTGGGTGTCGAGAGCCCTGCGGTAGCGCCCGTCGTCGAGGACGGACACCGGCACCTTCTCCAGCATCCGGCTCAGCGGGGCGATGTCGAACCCGGTGCGCCGGAGCCACCAGTGGATGTCCCGGCCCAGCGGGCGCTGCTTCACCCAGCCGATCGGCCGGCGGCTGGCCAGCGTGGTCTCGGCGACTGCGCCGAGTTCGGCGGCAATCTGGACGGCCGAGTTGCCACCGCCCACGACCACGACGCGCTGGCCGGTGAACGGCTCGGGGGCGCGGTAGTCGGCGGCGTGGAGCGACTGCCCGGCGAACTCCTCACAGCCGGGCACGGCCGGCGTGTAGGGACTGCGGAAGGCGCCGGTCGCGGCCACGACCGCACGCGCCGTGAACGCGGCACCGTCCTCCGCGCGAATCACCCAGGCACCGTCGCGCGGTTGTACCGAGGTGACGGTGGTGGAGGTGCGGATGTCGGCGTCGAGCCGACGGACGTAGGCGCGCAGGTAGTCGACCACCTCGTCCCTGGTCGGGTAGCGGTCGCCGTCACCGGAGAAGCGCATGCCGGGCAGCGAGGAGTACCGGGCGGGGGAGAACAGGGTGAGGCTGTCGTAGTAGCGCGGCCAAGACCCGCCCACCTGGTCGGCGGACTCCAGGACGAGCGCACGGGCGAAGCCGTGGCGGGGCGCGAGCGCGGCGGTGGCCAGACCGGACTGGCCGGCGCCGAGAACGATGAGGTCGGCGTGGTGCTCCATGAGAACCTTCTCCTGTAAACGTCGTCGTTTCGGGAAGTGACGAAGTATGAGTCGCGGATCAGCCGAGGAAGTGGCGGGTGGCGGTGCGGGCGAGGGGGTCGACCCGGCGACGGCCGACTTCCTCAAGGCCCTGGCGAGCGAGACCCGTCAACTGGTCATGCAACAGTTCGCGGGCAGTCGCGAACTGACCGTCGGAGAGATCGCCGAGCGGTGCGGCCTCAAGCCGTCAACGGCCTCCGAGCATCTGAGCCTCCTGCGCCGCAGCGGCCTGGTCCTCTCCCGCAAGGAAGGTAAACAGGTCTTCTACCGCGCCGACGGCGCCACCATGGCTGACCACCTGGACGCCCTCAAGGCATACCTGCTGCGCTGTTGTCCGCCCGGCTGCGGCGCCTGACGGTAGCCCGGCTCGGGCGGCGGTCAGTCGCGCAGGTCGAGCAGGGCGGCCATGGCCGCCACCACGGACGGGGCGACCTGGTAGTAGACCCAGGTGCCACGCCGCTCGGAGGTCAGCAGGCCGGCCTCGCGGAGCTTCTTGAGGTGGTGGGAGACGGTCGGCTGGGAGACGCCGACATCGGCGATGTCGCATACGCACGCCTCCCCGCCCGGATGCGAGGCGATCTTGGAGAACAGGCGCAGGCGCACCGGGTCCGACAGCGCCTTGAACATAGCGGCCATCTTCTCCGCGTCCGCCGGGGACAGCTCACCGGCGGTGATCGGCGGGCAGCACGGCACGACGTCACTGTCCTGCAGGACGGGCAGTTCCACGACCTCTGATTTCGACATGTGTCTATGTTGACACTCGTCGATACGGGTGGCAAGCTCCGAGGCGTAGACAGGTATCGACAGACATCGAAATAAGGAGTCGTCGTGGCCACCACCCTCCGTACTGCGCTCACCGCGGCCCGAGCCCGTCGCACCGCCCGCCACCTGGCCGGCGTCAGCTTCTGCGACAGCTGCGCTCAGGTCAGCGACAGCGCCACCCGGGCGGCCGAACGCCGGCAGCACGTCCAGCTGACCGCCCTCACGCACGCGCGCTGACCCCCTTCGCCCTTCAAGGAGATCGAGCATCATGAGCACCCAGCAGCTCCCTGTCGTCGTCATCGGGGCCGGCCCCGTCGGGCTCGCCGTCGCCACCCACCTCGTTGAGCGCGGCATCGAGCCCCTCGTCCTGGAAACGGGCAGCCGTGCCGGTGCAGCCGTGCGTGAGTGGAGCCACGTGCGCCTGTTCTCCACCTGGGGCGAGGTCGTCGACCCGGCCGCCGAGAAGCTCCTCGCCCCCACGGGCTGGACCCGCCCCGACCCGGCGACGTACCCGACCGGCGGAGACTGGGCCGAGCAGTATCTGCAGCCCCTCGCGGACGCCCTCGGCGACCGGGTGCGCACCGGGGCCACCGTCACCGGTGTCTCCAGGACCGGCCGCGACCGGATTGTCGACGCCGACCGGGAGCAGCAGCCGTTCGTGGTGCACGTCGAGTACGCCGACGGCCGCGAGCAGCGCGTCTTCGCCCGCGCCGTGATCGACGCCTCCGGTACCTGGGCCACGGCCGGCCCGGCCGGCGGCAGCGGTCTGCCCGCGCTCGGCGAGAGGGCGGCGGCCGACCGGATCACCTACCGCGTACCGGATCTGAAGGACCCGGCCGTCCGCGCCCGGTACGCGGGTAAGCGCACGGCCGTCATCGGCTCAGGTGCCTCCGCCTTCACCGCGCTCGCGTACCTCGCCGAGCTGGCCGAGTCCGAGGGCGGTACGGGCACGCACGCGGTGTGGATCCTGCGCCGCGGCATCTCCGGCTCCACCTTCGGCGGCGGCACCGCCGACCAACTGCCTGCCCGAGGAGCCCTCGGCCTCGCCGCGAAGGCCGCTGTCGACAAGGGGCACGCGGACGCGGTCACGGGCTTCCGTACCGAGGCGTTCGAACGCGACCGTGACGGCCGCCTGGTCCTGGTGGGTGAGGACGGACGTCGCCTCGACCCGGTGGACGAGGTGATCGTGCTGACCGGCTTCCGCCCCGACCTCTCGTTCTTGGACGAGCTGCGCCTGGGCCTGGACGAACGCCTCCAGGCCCCGCTCGCCCTGGCCCCGCTGATCGACCCGAACCAGCACTCCTGCGGCACCGTCTACCCGCACGGCCACCGCGAGCTCTCCCACCCCGAGCAGGGCGTCTACCTGGTCGGCATGAAGTCCTACGGCCGCGCCCCCACCTTCCTGGCCATGACCGGCTACGAGCAGGTCCGCTCCGTCGCCGCCGCCATCGCCGGCGACCTCGAGTCCGCCGACCGCGTGGAACTCACCCTCCCTGAGACCGGGGTCTGCGGCGGTGCGGGCCTGTTCGACACCCCGGACGCCCAGCAGACCGAAGGCGGCGGATGCTGCGCTGTACTCCAGCAGCGGTTCGTGTCCTGAGCTGGTGATTGTCGTTGTCCTGGTATGGAGGGCATGACTGAAGTCGGTTGCTGGGCTGCGGAGTTGGAGTCGGTGTTCGCCCGGGTGGCGGGCCGGTTCGCTCGGGCGGATCTGCGGTGGCGGATGCGGGACTACGTCCGCGGTCTGCTGGGGCGGGCGGCACGGAAGAACGGCTGGCAGCTCGCGGAATGGGCAGGCCACCGCACACCGGACGGCTTCCAGCGGCTGCTGAACAGCAGCGTCTGGGACGCGGACGCCCTGCGTGACGACGTCCGTGCCTACGTCGGTGAGTCCCTTGGCCCCCATGGAGTGTTGATCATTGACGACACCGGGTTCATCAAGAAGGGCACCACCTCGGCCGGGGCCGGCCGGCAGTACACCGGCACCTCAGGAAAGATCGACAACTGCCAGATCGGCGTATTCGCTGCCTATGCCACCCGTTCGGGCCGGGCCCTGGTGGACCGGGAGCTCTACCTGCCCAAGGCCTGGACGTCCGACCGCGACCGCTGCCGGGCGGCGAAGATCCCCGACGAACGCGGCTTCGCGACCAAGGGAGAGCTGGCCCGGGACATCGTCCGCCGCTGCCTGGCCGCCGGCCTGCCCGCCCCGTGGGTCACCGCGGACGAGGCCTACGGGCAGGACTGGCACTTCCGCCGCCTGCTCGAGCAACTCGACGTCGGCTATGTGGTGGCGGTGCCCAAGTCGCAGCAGACCAAGTCCCTGGCCGGCATCTGGCGCATCGACCAGCTCATCGAGGACGCCCCTGCCGATGCCTGGCAGAGACTCTCCTGCGGCGACGGCGCCAAGGGCCCGCGTGTCTACGGCTGGGCCGCAGCCAAGCTGCCCGCCAACCTCGTCTTCGACCCCGACCCGCCGACCCATCACCGCTGGGTGATGGCCCGCCGCAGCCTGTCCGATCCCGAAGAGGTGGCCTCCTACCTGGCCTACGCCCCCGTCGGCGTCGAGATCGCCGAGCTGGCCCAGGTGGCCGGCTCCCGCTGGGCGATCGAGGAGTGCTTCCAGGCCGCGAAGAACGAATGCGGCCTGGACGAGTACGAGGTCCGCCGCTATCCCGGCTGGTATCGGCACATCACCCTGGCCCTGCTCGCCCACGCGGTCCTGACGGCACTCGCCGCCCAGGCCAGCGAGGCCGCAAAGGGGGCTGCAGAAACGGATCAGCCCTCGTCCCGCTCACCGTGGCAGAGATCCGGCGGCTCCTGGACGCTCTCCTGCCCCACCCATGAGCCGACCGCGACCCCGTCACCCACGCACTGAAGTGGTCGGCCTGGAGAAGACACCGCCAGGCCGTCGCCCGCCGCTGCCACTACCGAAAACGCAGCTCAGAACACGATCCGCTGCTGGAGTACTAAGAACTGACCACCTTCCCCCGTCTGAGGGGCGACGACGACACGGCCCGCAGCAACGGGACGAGTTGGGTGACGCCGTTGCGACCACCACCGGTGAGGGTGGCGGCGACCAGCATGCAGTGACGTCGGTGATCAGGTGGGGGTTTACCGCTCTGCCCCGGTCGACGGGGCTCCGTATTTGGTGTCCCCTGTAGCGCCCGGTCGGCGGCGTCATCGACCGCCCGCCGGGAAACGTTCAGGGCGTTCGCACTACGGAGCTTGGTGAGGAGGGCCCGGGCAGTCGGGCCATACTCAGGCTTCGGCTCATCCGCCGGCGGCGCCAGCAGGCCATACTCGAGCCGAAGCCGAGGTCCTGCGGCAGGTGCTCCAAGGCTGATCCGGTGTGCAGCACGAACAGTATGCCCTGGACCACCAGTCGGCCCGGATGCCACTTGCGGCACAACAGGCCTTCACACGACTGCCTGTTTCGCGTGTGGCAGTGGGAGCGTGCTCAGTCGAAGCGAAGATCGGACAACTGCTTGCCGACCAGAGTGGCGTCGTCGTAGGGGAGGGGATCGGTCGCTCTGGTGATGAGAACTGACGCCATCTCCCGGCCCGCCCTGCGTACGCGGGCGGACAGACCTTCCGCATGCGCGCCGCTGCCGGATCCCCAGTCCTCCGACGCCGCGTATACGCCGGTGGGGAGGACCACGGCTTTCAGATAGGAGAAGAGGGGACGCATGGCATGGTCCAGAACCAGAGAGTGCCGGGGCGTACCACCGGTCGCACCTATGAGGACCGGCTTGCTTGTGAGGGCAACTGGGTCGATCAGGTCGAAGAAGGACTTGAACAGTCCGCTGTAGGACGCTGAAAACACTGGCGTCACAGTCACGAGACCATGGGCGTTGGTCACCGCCCCGATCGCGGCGGCCAGCGGCGGTGGGGGAAACCCGGTGACGAGGTTGTTGGCGATGGCGCCTGACAGGGGGCGCAGTTCGATGACCTCCACCTCCGTCTTGTGGCCTTGAGCAGCGACCTCGTCGCGGACCGCCTCTGTAAGACGGTCGGCCAGCAAGCGGGTGGATGAGGGGGTGCTCAATCCCGCGGACACAGCGACCAGCTTCATGCGGCGGTCGCCTCCTTGGAGGCTGCTTCTGCGGTGGCCAGCAGGGAGGCGTGGGTGGGGGCGTCCGGCACGTTCGCCGGGCGGTTCTTGGCGAACTCCTTCCGTAGCACCGGCACGACCTCCTCGCCGAGCAGGTCGAGCTGCTCGAGGACGGTCTTCAGCGGCAGCCCGGCGTGGTCCATCAGGAAGAGCTGGCGCTGGTAGTCACCGGCGTACTCGCGGAAGGCGAGCGTCTTCTCGATCACCTGCTGCGGGGAGCCCACGGTCAGCGGGGTCTGCTCGGTGAACTCCTCCAGCGAGGGCCCGTGCCCGTAGACCGGCGCGACGTCGAAGTACGGCCGGAACTCGCGCACCGCGTCCTGGCTGTTCTTCCGCATGAACACCTGCCCGCCGAGCCCGACGATCGCCTGCTCGGGGGTGCCGTGCCCGTAGTGGGCGTACCGGGCCCGGTACAGCTCGACCATCCGCTTGGTGTGGTCGGCCGGCCAGAAGATGTTGTTGTGGAAGAAGCCGTCGCCGTAGTACGCGGCCTGCTCGGCGATCTCCGGCGAGCGGATCGAGCCGTGCCAGACGAACGGCGCGACGCCGTCCAGCGGGCGGGGCGTGGAGGTGAAGCCCTGCAGCGGGGTGCGGAACTTCCCCTCCCAGTCGACGACGTCCTCGCGCCACAGGCGGTGCAGCAGGGCGTAGTTCTCGACCGCGAGGTTGATGCCCTGGCGGATGTCCTGCCCGAACCAGGGATAGACCGGGCCGGTGTTGCCGCGCCCCATCATCAGGTCCACCCGGCCGTCGGCCAGGTGCTGGAGCATCGCGAAGTCCTCGGCGATCTTCACCGGGTCGTTGGTGGTGATCAGGGTGGTGGAGGTGGACAGGACCAGCCGCTCGGTGCGGGCCGCGACGTAGCCGAGCATGGTGGTCGGGGACGAGGGCACGAACGGCGGGTTGTGGTGCTCCCCGGTCGCGAACACGTCCAGGCCCACCTCCTCGGCCTTCAGCGCGATGGCGACCATGGCCTTGATCCGCTCACGCTCGGTCGGCGTACGCCCCGTGGTCGGGTCCGGCGTGACGTCGCCGACCGTGAAAATACCGAACTGCACTGGTCCTCCAGTCTTTATACTGATCGGGTACTTTCTGAAGGTATGAGACCCCAGGGCGTGCGAGATGCCTCTACGTGCACAGGAAGTGGCCTCGCAGTGCTCTTGCTCGGGCTTCGACCTCCGATCCGTGGGATCGGCAACGAGGAGGCGCCTGCGACCGCCAGTCGACGTGCCGCTCGCCCACGCCCGCGCGGTGGCCCACTCGCGCGAGGCCGGCGGACTCCCGGGCCGATCCGGCGGCGCGGAGCGTCGCGCGAGAGGTGGAGACGAATGCTCTCGTCAGGGCTAGGGGCGACACGGTGCGTGATGCGCCAGAACCGGAAAGCGTCCAGTTCTGCGGCACGGGCCTCGTTGCACGGTGGGTCCCACTGTGTGGCCACCGCGTCGTAGCAGCGACCGCCCGCGCTCGCCAGAGCAGGCAGGCGGACGGTTGCGCGTCGTATGGGATGCGCTGGATCCCCCTCCAGTGATCCGAAACCGCAGCAGGCTGGTCAGGTACGGACCAGGGGTGTGTCGACCAGGTGCTCGGCCAGGAACCACGCCTGTCGCTCACCGGTCCTGATCACTTGGGAGACCAGCAGATCGTTGGTGCCGTCGTCGCCGTTTCCGGTCGCCCGGGCTGCGGCGTCATGGGCGTCCACGAGGATCGTCTCGTGTGCCTCCAGCAAACGGGAGAGCATGGCGGGCACTTCCTCCGCCCCGTTCGGCGGCCTCGGGATCGACGTGATCTCAGCGACGTGTCGGGAATCTCCCACCGCGACACCGCCCAGCGACTGGACCCGCTCGGCGAGGGCGTCGATGATCTCCAGCTGTTCCCCCGCGTGTTGGTCCAGAACCAGGTGCAACTGGTAGAAGGTGGCACCCCGCATCAACCAGTGGTGCTTCTTGTAGAGGCCGTGGAGGATCTGCGTGTCGGCGAGGACCTTGTTCAGGCGCTGGCAGGAGTACATCCGCGTCTCGTACGAGAGGGCGACCGGGAACTGCTTGACGGTCCCGAACTCCTGGATCACCGCCCCCTCCTGATGCAGCCAAGGCTGACTTCCATGGTGGCCGGACGAGTTGATGGTCATGCGCGTCTCCCGCGTGTGGTGCTGCGTGTACCTCGGGGACGTTAGGTTCCTGGTCCGGTGCCGCCTTGACCGGCAGCGCACGCGGTGGCGACTGACGGCGCACTGTGCCCTGCCCCCGTGCCGGCCTTTCACTCTCGGGCAAGTACGCGTGCGTCGGCGGACTCGGCCCGCCTTCCGGCCGCTCTAGCGTCGGCCGAAGAGCCTGTGCCCTGTGAGCCGGCGGAACGAGGAGAGGTATGAGCGGGAACGAGCAGGCCGACGTTGTGGTCGTCGGACTGGGACCGGGCGGCGAATACGTCGCCGGCACGCTGGCCGAAGCAGGGCTGGACGTGGTCGGCGTCGAGGCGGAACTCGTGGGCGGCGAGTGTCCGTACTGGGCGTGCGTGCCGAGCAAGATGATGATCCGGGCCGGGAACGTGCTCGCCGAGGCAGGCCGGGCGCCCGTCCTGGCCGGAGCGGCCGCTGTGACTCCGGACTGGACGATCGTGGCGGGACGGGTCCGCGACGAGGCCACTGACGACTGGAAGGACGATGCCGCCGCGGGCCGCTTCACGGCGAAGGGCGGAAGACTTGTCCGGGGAACTGGGCGGCTCGCCGGGCCCGGCCGGGTGACGGTGGAGGGCCGCACCCTCGAGGCCCGGTGCGGTGTGGTGCTCGCCACCGGCACCCGGCCCCACATCCCTCCGGTGCCTGGCCTGGAGCGGACGCCGTACTGGACCAGCCGCGACGCCATGGCTGCCGGGGAACTGCCGGCATCCCTGGTCGTACTGGGCGGTGGTGCCATCGGCGCCGAACTCGCCCAGGTCTTCGCCCGTTTCACCAGCGATGTCACGGTGATCGAGGAGCGGGACCGGTTGCTGCCGCAGGAAGAACCGGATGCGGGGGAGTTGGTCGCGCGGGCGCTTCGTGCCGATGGTGTCACCGTTCTCACAGGTGTGCGAGTACGGGAGGTGAGCCATGAGGGCACCGGGTTCACCGTGCGCCTCGACGGCGATGGCAGGCTGTTGAGGGCCGAACGGGTCCTGGTCGCCACCGGACGGTACGCCGACCTGGCCGCCCTAGGGGTCGACACGGTGGGGCTCGATCCGGAGGCGGGAGTGGTCCCCACGGACGGGCGGATGCGCGCCGGTACGAGGCTGTGGGCGGTCGGCGACATCACCGGGCGGGGCTCCTTCACTCATGTGTCGATGTACCAAGCCGAGATCGCCGTACGGGACATCCTCGGGCAGCCCGGTCCCGACGCCGACTACCGGGCTTTGCCCCGAGTCACGTTCACCGATCCGGAGATCGGGGCCGTGGGACTGACGGAGCGGCAGGCCCGGGACCGAGGGCTGCGGATCCGCACCAGCGTGGTGCCTCTGTCCTCCTCCACACGTGGCTGGATCCACGGGCCGGGCAACGAAGGGTTCGTCAAACTCGTCGAGGACGCCGACCGGGAGGTGCTGATCGGCGCGACCTCGGCGGGACCGGTGGGCGGCGAGGTGCTCTACGGGCTCAACGTGGCCGTCCACGCGGAGGTACCGGTCGACCGGCTGCGGCACATGCTCTACACGTACCCCACGTTCCATCGGACGGTCGGGGCGGCTCTGGGAGCTCTCCGCTGAACCGCCGACTCGCCTCGCTGACACCGCGGGACACCAGGCGGTGGCGCACGATGGCCGGCCGCGATTCCGGTGAGCCGCACCGGACCTCCACCCCTCTGGAGCTCTTCTTCGACCTGTGCTTCGTCGTCGCGGTGGCGCAGGCGTCCGGGAGCCTGCACGCAGCCCTGGAGACCGGCGATCCCGTCACCGGCGTGCTGCGCTTCGCGCTGGTGTTCTTCACCATCTGGTGGGCGTGGATGAACTTCACCTGGTTCGCTTCCGCCTACGACCCGGACGACGTTCCGTACCGTCTCTCGGTGCTCCTGCAGATAACGGGATCACTCGTGCTCGCAGCAGGCGTGGACCGCGCCTTCGAAGCCGGTGACCTGACCGTCATCACCGTCGGGTACGTCGTACTGCGCACGGCTCTGGCCGCACTCTGGCTGCGTGCCGCGCTGGCCGACCCCGTTCGGCGCAGGACCGCGCTGCGTTTCGCCTCCGGTGTGGCTCTGTGCCAACTCGGCTGGGTGGGACTGCTTCTCGTCCCGACGAGCTTGATGCTTCCGGGCATAGTGGTGATGATCCTGGCCGAGTTGTCCGTTCCCGTGTGGGCCCAGTCCGCCGGAATGACACCCTGGCATCCGGGCCACATCGCGGAGCGCTACGGGCTGTTCACCCTCATCGTGCTGGGCGAATCCGTGGCGGCGGCCACCGTCGCAGTCCGTGGTGCCTTCAACCGGCACCACGGTACCGGCCCACTCTGGGCGCTGGCGGCGGGCGGCCTGCTCATGGCCTTCGCCATGTGGTGGTTGTACTTCGCCCGCCCCGCGCACGCCCTGCTCGCGACAACCCACCAGGACCACCGCAGGAGGTTCCCCTGGGCCTACGGCCACTACCTCGTGTTCGCCTCGGCGACTGCGGAGGGCGCCGGCCTTGCCTCCTACGCCGACCACGTCACGCGCCACACCACGGCCACGTCGGCCGCCGCGATCACCGTCCCGGCAGCCGTGTTCCTGCTGACGGTCTGGGCGGTGCAACTGCGCCCGCACCAGAAGAGCCCGGCCGAACGCCTTCTGTTCCCTGTGGCGGCGGTCGGGGTCCTGGCGGCTTCCTGGACCGCCGCACCCGCGCTGGTCTCCGGGCTGCTCCTGGCGGCTGCGGCCGTGGTGGCCGGGGCGCGGCGCCGCTGATCCACTCCTTTCCGGTGGGTGGCCTGCGCCGATGTACACAGAGGGGCGCGCGGAACCAACAGGGCCCCTTCGGCCGCCGGCGTGCTGAGCGAAATCACCACGCCGACGACGTAAGGGGCCCTGCCTCGTCACCGCCCCCGATGACCCGCCCACGTCGCCCGCCGGTACCGGATGAAAGTGCTCACTGAAGGAGGCGGAGCGGCTTCTCCACCTATGGCTTCACATCGAGACGCACGAGCGCGCCGATCTCGACGAGTTGGTCCGGCAGTGCCAAGTCGGAAACACCCATGACCGTGCTGGTGGGCCGGTGCTCCCCGAAGTGCTCGGCGTGGAGGCGTGCCGTCGTGTCGAAGTTCTCGCGCAGGTTTCTCACCAGAACCGTGGTCTCTACTACCTGGCTACGCTCGGCCCCGAACTGCCTCAGCACCAGATCGAGATTCTCCAGCGTGGTCCGGACCTGCAGTTCGAAGTCGTCGGCCCCCACGAAATGGCCGTGACGGTCGTGAGACAGCTGCCCCGACACGTAAACCGTGTCACCGACCTGAATGGCTTGGCTGTACCCGTACAACGATTCCCACGGCATGTCGAACCCGAATGCCTTCACTTGAGCGCTCATGGATCACTCCCTTGAAACAGTTCGTGGGCCGTCAGTTGCAGACAGGCCCCTTGAGCGCTGAGGTTATGGGTCCGTGTAGATGATGCTTGTCCGAAAGCGCTGTCGATGTGTTCTCCGCGTGCGCACAATCGGCTGCAATGGGCCCCTCCGGCACAGGATGAAGGCTCGGTGCACTCTGGGAACGCATCCCGTGCACTACTGGAAAAAACGGTTCCTGGGGTGCGGCCTAGGTTTGCGGTGCAGGAAACAAGTGACGACCGAATGCACACGCAGGCAGATTGCTCCCCCGTCCGCTGATCGTGGCGTGCGTTGAAGTCGGTGCGGACGGCATCGGCGTTTCCAGTTCTGTAAGAAGGAGGACGAAAAGGTGTCTACGATGCCGGTCGGTGGGCTTACTCACCGCGCCACCGACAACGCCGCAGACCTGGTCGTTCGCAACGCCAAAATCCACACCGGAGATGCGATCCGTCCGCAGGCCGAGGCGATCGCCATTCGCGACGGCGTCATCACCGTGGTCGGTGACGACAACGACGTCGCCCCGCACGTCGGTCCAGACACGAAGGTGGTCGACGCGCTCGGCCGCCGGATGATCCCGGGCCTGAACGACGCGCACCTGCACGTCATTCGTGGCGGTCTCAATTACGTACTCGAACTGCGCTGGGACGGCGTCCGCACGCTTCGCCAGGGGCTGGCGATGCTGCGCGAGCAGGCGGCACGCACGCCCAAGGGCCAGTGGGTACGGGTCGTGGGCGGATGGTCCGCCGAGCAGTTCGCCGAACGGCGGCTGCCGACCGTCGCCGAGCTGAACGCCGCCGCGCCCGACACTCCGGTCTTCGTCCTGCACCTCTACCAGGCCGCGGTACTCAACCGGGCAGCCGTCAAGGCCGCCGGATTCACTCGGGAGACGCCCGACCCCCAAGGCGGCCAGATCATACGGGGGCGGAACGGCGAGCCGACGGGCATGCTGCTGGCGGCTCCCAGCGCGCTCGTCCTCTACTCGACTCTCGCGAAGGCCCCGATGCTGGAGGGGGAGGACAGGAAGACCTCCACCCGGCACTTCCTGCGGGAGCTGAACAGGTTCGGCCTGACATCGGCGATCGACGCAGCCGGAGGGTTCCAGAACTTCCCGGACAACTACAGCACGGTCGTCGAACTGGCGCAGGCGGGACAACTGTCCTTGCGCATCGCCTATCACCTGTTCCCGCAAACCGCCGGCCAGGAGATCGACGACCTGAGGCGCTGGATCGAAGTGGCCCGGCCCGAGGACGGAGACGAATGGCTCCGTCTCAACGGAGCGGGCGAGAATCTGACGTGGGCGGCGGCGGACTTCGAGAACTTCACCGAGCCCCGGCCGGAACTGAGCGATTACGAGACGGAGTTCGAGAAGGCCGTACGTCTCCTGATGGAGAACGGTTGGGGTTTCCGGCTGCACGCCACCTATGACGAGACCATTCGCCGGGACCTCGCGGTTTTCGAGAAGATAGCGGCGGACGGACTCTTTCCGGCCGACAACCGATGGCTGTTCGACCATGCGGAAACCGTCTCCGCGGACAGCCTGGACCGCATCGCGGCCCTCGGCGGCGCCATGTCCGTGCAGAACCGCCTTTCCTTCCAGGGCGAGGCGTTCCTCAGCCGCTACGGCCCTGGAGCTGCTGCGGACGCCCCGCCGCTGCGGGCCATGCTGGAGCGTGGACTGACCGTCGGTGCCGGCACCGACGCCACCCGGGTCTCCACCTACAACCCGTGGATCGCCCTGCACTGGCTGGTCACCGGCCGCACCGCGGGCGACCTGGTCCTGCGCCCACCGCACAACCGGGTCGACCGCCGGACCGCGCTGGCGATGTTCACCGAGGCGGGCGCCGCACTGACCGGGGAGGAAGGGGTCAAGGGCGTCCTGCGCAGGGGTTTCCTCGCCGATCTGGCAGTCCTTTCCGAGGACTACTTCAACGTCCCCGACCAGGACATCGCGCACATCGAGTCCCTGCTGACGGTAGTCGGTGGCCGGATCGTCCACGCGGCCGCCGAGTACGAGGGCCTCGAGGAGGAACTGCCGCCGGTCAGCCCCGCATGGAGCCCGGTGGCTCACTTCGGCGGCTACCAGGCCACGCCCGCCACGGGATTGTCCGGCGCTCGCCAGGCGGAACTGCTGGGCCAGGCCGTCACCGAGTCCGAGCAGCACCGCCAGTGGCGGGCCCGGCGCACTCTCGACCCTCAGCCGTCGAGCGCGTTCTTCGACCCCTGCTTCTCCCTCTGATCTCCCGGGAACCGCCGGTCACGAGCCGTCCCTCCCGGGTGTTCCACCGCATAGCGGCACACCGCGCACGGCGCGGCCGTACTCACCCGCGGACAACTGTCCGCGTCCATCCCATCAGGAAAGGCTTTTCCATGGTCAACGTCTCCGAGGTCACCGCGGCCCCCAGCCCCGACCTGCTCACCCCGGACAACTGTGCCGTTCTGTTCGTCGATCACCAGCCGCAGATGTTCTTCGGCACCGGCAGCGGTGACCGCACGGCGATCATCAACGCGACCGTCGGGCTGGCGAAGGCCGCCAAGGTCTTCGACGTACCGGTCGTGCTGAGCACCGTGGCCGCCGAGTCCTTCTCCGGACCGCTCATGCCGCAGCTGGCCGGGGTCTTCCCCGAGCAGGAGATCGTCGACCGGACCACGATGAACGCCTGGGAGGACGCCGCCTTCGTCGACGCGGTCAAGGCCACCGGCCGCAAGAAGCTCGTCATTGCCGGGCTGTGGACCGAGGTCTGCGTCGTCCTGCCCGCCCTCTCCGCCCTGGCCCAGGGCTACGAGGTCTACGTGGTCACCGACGCGTCCGGCGGCGTCAGCCCGCAGGCCCACGAGCACGCCGTCCAGCGCATGGTCCAGGCTGGCGTGGTCCCGGTCACCTGGGTCCAGGTACTGCTCGAACTGCAGCGTGACTGGGCGCGCGGCGAGACGTACATGTCGGTCATGGACGTCGTGAAGGAGCACGCCGGTACCTACGGCCTCGGCGTCGTCTACGCGCAGGCCGTCATCGGAGCCCACGCCGCCGGCTGATTCCGCTCACGCACGCCGCGGTCACGGAAACCGAGTCAGGAACAGGCAGGGAAACCATGGATGCTGGACTGCTGGCCCTCCGGCTGGTGACGGGATTGCTCCTCGCCGGTCACGGAGTCCAGAAGGTGAGCTTCCGGCTGGGGGGCAACGGCCTCGCGGGCGGAGCCGAGGAGTTCCGCCGCGACGGGTTCCGCGGTGGCCGGATCACCGCGGTCGTCGCGGGCGCCAGTCAGATCGGCGCCGGCCTGTTCCTGGCCGCCGGCCTGCTCACCCCGTTGGCCGCGATGGCGGCCATGGGAGTGATGACGGTCGCGGGCACCGTCAAGCGGCACAAGGGCCTGTGGGTGCAGAACGACGGATACGAATACCCGACGGTCCTCGTCGCCGTCTTCGCTGCGCTGGCCCTCACCGGGCCCGGCCGGTGGTCGCTCGACCGTGCGCTGGACCTCGACCCCTGGCCGCTGTGGGTCGTCCTTTGCGCGCTCCTGGCCGGCCCGGTCAGTGGACTGCTCACGCGCGCCGTGCTGCACCGCCCGGCCACCGATACGGAAAGGAAGCACAGTGCGCAGGCTGCTGAATGACATGGTCCGCACTCTCGCGCCGCCCAGGCAGGACCGCCACGGCCCGCTGCCTCCCCTGATGCTCACGCTGACGCTGGTGACCGGCCTGGTCGACGCGGTGAGCTATCTGGCGCTCGGGCATGTCTTCGTCGCCAACATGACGGGCAACGTGGTGTTCCTGGGGTTCGCCCTGGTCGGCGCCGCGGACCTGTCCGCGGTCGCCTCCGTCGTGGCGTTGGCGGCCTTCCTCACGGGAGCGCTCGCCGGCGGCCGACTCGCCGACCGGTTCGCGACCCACCGAGGAAAGCTGCTGAAGGCGGCCACAGCCGTACAGACGGTGCTGGTCGCTGTCACCGTGGCCGCCGCGGCGGCCACCGACGGGCAGGTCACCACGGCCGTCCGGTACACACTGATCGTCTTTCTCGGACTCGCCATGGGCCTGCAGAACGCCGCCGCCCGGCGACTCGGAGTCCCCGACCTCACCACGACCGTGCTGACCCTGACATTGACGGGCCTGGCCGCGGACTCCGGCCGGGCCGGCGGCGAGGGACCGCGGCCCGGCCGCCGGATCCTGTCGGTGCTGATCATGTTCCTCGGCGCCTACGCGGGCGCACAGCTGGTGCTGCACGACCACCTCGTGCTCACCCTCGCCCTGATCCTCCTGTTCCTCGCCCTCACGACCGTGATCACGCACCGTCTCTCGGCCGCCGAACCGGCCTGGACCCGGTCGCCGTCCTGAGCCGTGGGTGCCCCGGTGTCAACGACGACGCGTCGACGGCGGGCTTCGGCCTGGTCTCCGCTCACAGCGCGCGTCTTCCGCGCCCTGTGGATCGCACAGCTCGTCTCCAACGTCGGCAGCTGGATGCAGACGGTGGGCGCGCAATGGCTGCTGATCGGGCACAGTGCCGAACTGGTGACGCTCGTCCAGACCGCGTCCAGCCTGCCCGTCATGCTGCTGGCCCTGCCCTCGGGGGCGCTGGCCGACCGTTACGACCGTCGCAGAGTGCTGCTGGCCGCTCAGATCGCCATGCTCTCCGTCTCCTCCGGGCTGGCCGTCCTCGCGTTCGCCGGGAAGCTCACGCCCGGTGTCCTGCTCGGCCTCACCTTCCTGATGGGGTGCGGAACCGCCCTGATGGGTCCGGCCTGGCAGGCGGTCCAACCGGAGCTGGTGGAGCGGGACATGCTCGGCGAGGCCGCCGCGCTCGGCGCCGTGAACATGAACCTGGCCCGTGCGCTCGGTCCGGCCCTCGGCGGCGCGGTCGTCGCGGCGGCGGGCGCCGGCTGGGTCTTCGCCTTCAACGCGGTGTCCTACCTGGGTATCGCCGCCGTACTCCTGTCCTGGAGGCGGCCGCAGCCCCAGGCACCCACGGCCGGGAACGAGAGCGTCCTGACGGCTCTGGGCATCGGTCGCCGGTACGTGTGCAACGCGCCCGGGGTCCGCCGGATCCTGCTCCGCACGGTGCTGTTCATACCGGGCGGCGCCGCGCTGTGGTCGCTGCTCCCCCTGGTCGCGAGCCGCTCCCTGGAACTGGGCTCGGGCGGGTACGGTCTGCTGCTCGGCGCGGTCGGGGTCGGTGCCGTGGGCGGTGCCTTCGTCCTGCCGGCCGTGCGACGCGCCCTCGGTGCCAGCGGCACACTCGCCGCCGGTGCCGTCGTGTTCGCGGCGGTGCTGGCCGTCCTGGCGACGGTGCGGGTTCCCTGGCTGACGGTGGTCGTACTGCTCCCCGCCGGGCTGGCCTGGATCGGCGTGCTGTCCACCCTCAACGCGGTTCTCCAGGCGAGGCTCCCCGGCTGGGTGCGGGCACGGGGGCTCGCGGTGTACCTCCTGGTCTTCCAGGGCGGGCAAGCCCTGGCGGCGCCCGTGTGGGGTGCGCTGGCCGCCGGAGCGGGACTGACCGTCTCCCTCCTGACAGCCGCCGCGTCGCTCCTGGCCTGTGCGGCGAGCACGCGCCGCTGGCCGCTGAACGCGGACGCGGTCGACCCGACGCCGTCCGACCACTGGCCCGCCCCGCCGCTGGTGTTCGTGCCGGGCCCGACCGACGGCCCGGTTCTGGTCTCGGTGTCCTACCGGGTCGGCTCCGAGAGCAGGTCCGCGTTCACCGGCCACATGGCCCACGTGGCTCGTTCGCGTCGGCGTACGGGAGCCTACGCCTGGGGGCTCTACCAGGACGGCAACGATCCGGGAAGGTTCATCGAGAACTACCTGGTCGCCTCGTGGTCCGAGCATCTCGCCCAGCACCACGACCGGCTCACGGCCACCGACCGCGGACACGAGGAGCTCGCCCGTCGCTTGTTGGTGCCGGGTACCGCACCCGAGGTGACGCATTCGTTCGACGTCACCGCCGGGCCCGTGGTGCGCGACGCGACGCGGCCGGCCGACGGGGCCCGCACATCGGGTTGATGTCCACCCGGCAACCCGGCGGGCTGTACCGCGCGGGTCAGTCCCATCGGCCGGTGAGCGCGTCCAGGGTTCGGTCCAAGTCGATGTGGAAGCTCTCCGTTCCAGGCGGTACGAGAGAGACGGACCGCCGCAGGAACGCGGTGACCGGTGACTCCGCCACGTCGATCAGCGCCACGCCGGCCGGGGACCTCAGGACGATCCGCATGGACCGCGGATGGCGACCGTGCCGGGGGATCACCAGCACGTCCCCGATACCGACGGGGCGACGCAGGCCCTCGATGAGCAACGAGCGGGCGAACACCCAGTCCACGGGGTCGGTTGCCGGCGCGCCGAAGGAGAGGCGGACGGCGTATGGGTCATCCGGATCGTAGAGCAGCACCGCGGGGAGCGGGGCCGGCATCCCGCCCGGGACGCTGACGTGCACCGTCGTCCTGTGGGCGACCGACGGTTTCCGCGGATCGTTCACTTACTTTCCCCCCGGAGGAGCGGCGGGTTTCTCAGACATCCGTGAGCTGTGCGGACGAGACGCGCTGCGGCGTCAGTTGTTGAGTCGCCCGCCACTCACGAGGTGCCATGCCGTAAGCGGTCCGGAACACCCGGCTGAAGTGCGCGGCGCTGGTGAAGCCCCACCGGTGTGCCACCGCGGCGATCGCGGTGTTCCTGTGCAGCGTCAGGTCGCGTCGGCATGTCTCCAGGCGACGGCGCTGAATCCATCGGCCGACTGTTGCGTCCTCACTCTCGAACAGCTTGTGCAGATAACGCAGGGATATGTGGTGGGCCTCGGCGATGGCCTGCGGGGTCAGATCGGGATCCGCGAGGTGCCGGTCGATGAACGCCTGGATCCGCAGCAGCAGTGCCCGGTTCCCACGGGGCGTGTCCTCGGTCGCTCGGCCCAGGACGTCGTCGGCCAGCACGTCGAGCAGATCCACCACGTTGCGTGCCATCAGCTCTCCGGTGCGCGGCGCGCAGTTTCCGGCACCGTCCACTAGTCCGGCCAGGAAGGGCGCGAGCAGACCGCCGAGAGACGTGTCGGGGCCGAGTGGACGGGCGGTCACTTGGGCCAGGTCGGACTCGCTCAGACTCAGGACGTCTTTCGGCAGAACAAGGGACTTGGTCCGAAAGGGCTCGAGGAAGGACAACCGGAGGGGGCGTGCCACGTCGTGGACGAAGACGTCTCCGGCGGCCAGGAGCGCCACGCGGCCGTATTGCTCCACGCGGCCGGACCCGCTGTCCAGCAACGTGACCACGATGTACCCACTCCGGCTGTCCCTCGCGACGAGTCGGTGCGTTCGCACGGCGGTCAGGGCGTCGCCGACCACGGTGACGGCCTGGAGGCGCCCGAGCGGTGTGGCACTGACCGTGCCGGTGCCTGCGTCGTCCGGGGCGGTCAGGTCCACGACGCCGAGCATCCGGGACAAGGTCGCGCGCCAGTACGCACGCCGGTGTGGGGCGGAGCGCGAGTCGGGGGTGTGGCGGTCGTGGAGAGGGCTGGGTTCCTGGACGTCTGGGGCCACTGTTCTCTGTCCTTCGGCCGGTGTGTGCCTTCCTCACCACCGTGCCAGCGGGACCGGACCGGCACATCGCGTGAACCCGCTAGATCAGGTCCCCGCTCTGAAGCGACGTGGTGTCACCTGACGGCTCCCTCGGTGGCGCCGGCGGCGATGTGGCGCTGGGCGACGACCAGCAACAGGGCGGCGGGGGCGGAGGCCAGGACCGCGGTGGCCATGGCGGCGTTCCACTGGTCCGTGTGGGCACCGAGGTACTGGTAGACGCCGAGAGTGATCGGCTGAACGGTCTGCGTGGTGGTCAGGGTGAGGGCGAAGAGGAAGTCGCTCCAGGCGAAGAGGAAGGTGAAGACCGCAGCGGTGATCAACGCGTTGACGCTCAGCGGCAGCACCACAGAGCGGAAGACACGCAGCGGGCCGGCGCCGTCCACGCGAGCGGCGTCGATGATCTCTTCGGGGATGGTCCGCATGAACGAGTACAGGATGACGATGGCGAGAGGGGTGCCGGCGGTGGAGTCGGCGAGGATCAGACCGAGGTGGGAGTTCAGCAGACCGAGGTCGGTGTAGGCGCTGTAGAGCGCGTTCGCCACGACGATGCCGGGCACCATCTTCGTGATCAGGACCCCCAGGAGCATGAGGTCGGTACCGGGCAGGGAGAACCGTGCCAGCGCGTGGGCCGCCGGCGCGGCGAGCCCGAGGCTGAGCACCACGCTGCCGAGGGACACGATGATGCTGGTGAGGAGAGCGCGTCCCTGAGCGCGCAGTGCGACGGCATATCCGCTGAAGTCGGGCCGGAGGGGGAACCAGCCTCCTCGCAGCGTGTTCCCGTTCGGCTGGAGGGAGGCGTTCACCACCCAGTAGACCGGGAACAGCATCAGCGCGAGGAGGACGATCCCGACCAGGGTGGACAGGAGACCGCGGCGCGGGACCCGCTTCATGGGCGCTCCGTCTCACACGTTCCGGGCGCGGCGGTCGACGCGCAGGTAGACGAGGGCGAAGAGGAGCGAGAGCGCGATGAGCACGTTGCCCAGCACGGCACCGCGCCCGAACTCGAACTGCTGGAAGGAGAGCTCGTACGCGCGGGTGGCGGCGGTCTCCGTGGCGTCCGCCGGGCCCCCTCCCGTGACCACGAGGACGATGTCCAGCACCTTGACCGTGTAGACCACGTCCAGTACGAGCACGACGCTCACCACAGGCCGCAGCAGTGGCCAGGTCACGTGGCGGAAGGACCTGACCGGTCCGGCACCGTCCAGCTTCGCTGCCTCGAACAGGTGCCCGGGGAGGCTCTGCAGGCCGCTGTGGAGGATCACCGTGTTGAAGGGGATGCCGACCCAGACGCTGACGACGATCACCGACACCAGGGCGTGTGAGGTGCTGGTGAGCCAGGGGACACCGGACGCGGAGAGGTGCAGACCGCGCAGCAGTGCGTTGACGGCACCCGTCTCGGGATCGAGCATCCGCCTCCAGGTCGTACCGGTGACGACCAGGGGCATGAGCCAGGGCAGCAGCAGAAGTCCACGCAGGATGCCACTGAGCGGGAAGCGGCGCTGAAAGAACAGCGCGAGGAACAGGCCGATGACGAACTGCCCGAGGACTGAGGCCGCGGTGAACAGGACGGTGTTCGCCAGGGCTTCGGAGAACAGCTCGGACGAAAGGATCCTCGAGTAGTTCAGCAGCCCTACGAACGGGGCGGCGCCCGTGTAGAACGTGGTGGTCGTGTACTGCTGAAAGCTCATCACGACGTTCTTGACGAGCGGATAGCCGAAGAAGAGCAGCAGACAGGCCGCGGCGGGCAGGACGAACATCCACCGGGCGAGACGCCCGGGGCCGGACAGGTCAGTCACCGGTCGCGATCTGCTGGGCGTGTCTCAGGGCCTGCTCCGGTGTCTGCTCCCCTGTCAGCGCGGACTGGATCGCGGTGTAGATCCCGGTCGCCGCCTTGGGCCACCTGACGCCGAGCTCCTCGGTGCGGGAGCGTGCTCGTTCCACACTCTCGACGAAGACGGCCGATGAGGGGTTCTGTTCGGCGTACCGGGCGGCTACCTCGGTGCGGGAGGGGACCGTGAAGTGCTGCTCGGCCAGAGCGAGCATGTTGGCGGAGTCGTTGAGGCAGGCGAGTACCTGGGCGGCCTTCTGCTGCCGGGCCTTGGAGGGGCCTTGCGGGACGGTCCACACCTCACCGCCCAGAGGGGTGATCAGGTTCTGCCCCGTTCGGGGAACAGGGACGGGGGCTACTCCCCAGTTCAGGTCCTTGTCCGCGTTCAAAGCGGGGATCCGCCACGGACCATTGATCATCATGGCCGTCCGCCCGGCGGCGAACTGGTCGTGGACCTCGGCCTGAGTCCAGTTCAGCACCGACTTCGACATGGACCCGCTAGACACCAGATCAACCCACAGCTGAAGCGCCTGCGCGGCCTGCGGGGTGTCCAGTTGTCTCTCGTGCCCGCCGTTGGACCACAGGAAGGGCAGGAACTGCCAGCTGCTTTCGAAGGTGGCGCTCGCGTCGACCGCCATGCCATATCTTCCCGAGCGGGTCAGCGCGGCCGCCGCCCTCTTCAGGTCGTCCCAGGTTCTCGGCACGGTGACACCGGCTTCGGCGAGCATGTCCTTGTTGTAGAAGAGGGCGACTGTGCTGACATAGGGAGCCAGCCCGTACACCTCTCCTTCGTACGTACCCGCTGACAGGATGCCCTCGGAGATGCCGGAGGTGTCGATGCCGTACGGCTCCAGCGGGGTCAGCGCGCCGGTCTGGGCGATCTGCTGGAGGTCGGCGTTGTCCAGCATCAACAGGTCGGGAAGGGTCCGCGAAGAGGCTTGCCGCAGCACTCTGGGAACGAGTGAGGCCGGTGGGACGCTCGTGTGCTCCACCTTGACGCCGGCCGCCTTGCCGCAGGTCACCAGCATGTCGTTCCATTGGGCGTGCTCGGACGTGTCGGTGTAGTAGTCGAGCACGGTGATGGAGGTGACCTCGTCCCCGGCGGACTCGACGCCGGACCCGTCGACGCATCCGGTGATGGCCGAAGTGAGCGCCAGAATGGCGGCCAAGTGGGTGGAGACGCGCCATGCCCGCCGTCCGGCCGGTGAGATCATGCTGGTGCCCTTACCGAGTGACTGTTCGAGACTGAGGCCGTACCGCGGAGGTGGGGCTCCAAGGGCCGTCGGGCTCGCCCGGACCGGTGATTCTGTTCGAAGGCATCCTAAATGGTCCCGGAGGGCTCACTACGCGGGGCGTTCCCGAGGCGGGATTTCGGGCGGTGGTCGTCGTGGTCGTCAGAGACACCGGCTCTGCTCGGCGGCTTCGAGGATCATCGCCACCACGGCGTCGGGCTGGGACAGAAGCACGGCGTGAGATCCGTCCAGCATGTGCTCGGCTGCTGCCATGCGCTGGGCCATGAAGCGCTGGGCGGTGGGGTTGAGTATCCGGTCGGCGGTCGCGATCGCGTACCAGGACGGTGTGGAGGCCCAGGCGGGCCTGCCCGATCTGCCGGTCAGTGCGTCGCAGGCGATCGGGCGTTGGGTGACGGCCAGTGCCTCTGTGACGAGGGGCGGGAGGTCGGCCGCGTACGCCTGGGGGAACAGGTCCTCGCGAAGGTGGATGCCGCGTTCAGGGCGACCGGAAGTGCGCGCGGGGAGGTCCGCGGTGACGATCGCACCGGCCCCCGGCGCGGGGGCGAAGCGGTTCACGACGTCCAGGACGCACTCGCCCGTGTCGAGACCGAAGGCTGCGACGTAGCACAGGGCCACGACGTTGTCGGTGTCGGTGGCGGCCTGTGTGATGACCGCGCCGCCGTAGTCGTGGCCGACCAGCACGACGGGGACGTCGATGCCCTGGACCACGCTTCTGATCCAGGCGGCATCCTGTGCCAGATCACGCAGTGGGTTCGCCGGGGCGAGTACCGTCCGTCCGTCAATGTGAAGGAGGGCTATGACCTCCGCCCACGACGACGCGTCCGTGAACGCACCGTGCACGAGCACGATGGTCGGCGATGGGTGGCTGGGTCCGTGCATGCCGGTGTCCTCCGACGGGCTGGGGGGATCCCTCAACCAAGCGTGTCCGGTCACGGCGTCGCATCGCGTGAACGTACCAACCTTGTCGTCAGTCCCCGGGCAGGGCCGTGACCAGATTGGCGAGCTGCACCCGGGAGTTGATCGACAGCTTGCGGAACACGGACGTCAGGTGGGTGTTGACCGTGTGCGGGGAGATGACGAGCAGGTCGGCGGCCGACCGGTTGGTGTGGCCCTGGGCCACGAGCCGCGCGATCTTCCTCTCCGACGCGGTGAGGGCCTCCCACCCCTGCACGGGGCGCTGGACGGCCGCCGGCCTGCGACTGCCGCCCCCGGCCTTCTCCAGGTCGCGCTGCACCAGCGTCGCCGCGGCGCGAGCGCCCGTCGCGGCGAGGGTGTCGCGGGCGTGAGTCAGCGCGGGCACGGCCCGGTGTGTCCGGCCCGCCGCCAGGAAGGTGCGTCCGAGATCCGCTGCCGCAGCGGCCCTGACGAGAGGGCGGGGGCCTGAGTCGAGCACTTCCACGGCGCGCTGGAGCGCGGTGAGATCGTTCTCCACGAGTCCACGGGCGTGCGCCGCGACGCCCGTGGCGGTCGGCACGGAGGGGTTGCGTTCGGCGTGGGCCGCGGCCTGTGCGGCCAGTTTCCCGGCCAACTCCTCGTCGGCACCGTTCAGGGCCATACGTATCGCGGGGCCCGCCCAGTCGCGCAGGACACGCCAGCGCATGAAGGGGCCTACCCGTTCCACTTGGCGAATCCTGTCGACGGTAAGGCCGGTGTCCCCGTCGGCGTCGGCGTGAAGCGCTTCGAGGAAGCGCACCGCGGCCGTGTTGCCCGGATTGGGTTTGGCCTCCAGCCCCTCCCGAGCCGCGGCCAGATGCAGCCGCGCGGCATCCCGGTCACCGCACAGCAGTGCGATCCAGGAGCGGATCACCCGGCCGTTCACCTGCTGGACCGGTGCGTTGACCTCGTTCTCCAGGTGCTCCATGGTCGCGAAGGCGGCGTCGGCGTCGTCGAGTCGGCCCAGACCCAGGTCGTGCTGGCCCTGGGCCCACGACAGCATCGCCTGACGCGTCGTGCCGGCCTCCGTCGCCTGCAGGAGCAGCCGTCCACCGGCGTCGAAGTCGTCCACGTGCAGGTGCGCGATGATCTCTTCGGGCAGGAAGGCGGAGTCGAGGGCGCTCAGCGCGGCGAAACGGTCCAGCGCGAGCGCGTTCTCCCCGGCGTTCTGAGCGATCTCGCCCAGCCCGGAAAGGGCCAGGGTGTGCGCGTCCCGGTCACCGGCCTGGACCGCGGCCCGCAGCGCGGCCTCACCGGCCTCGCGCGCGGCCACCAGATCGTGGTCCCGGGACAGAGCCAGGGTTCGCAGGGCGGTCAGCCTCGCGGTGATCCGAGGGACGGCACCTGCCGTGGCGAGGGCCGCTTCGGCCCTTCGCCGCAGTTCCGCTGCGCGGTCCATGTTCCACAGCGCCCCGCCGAGGCCGGCCTGGAGCCGGCTGAACTCCTCCAGGGGCGGTCTCTCCGCCAGCAGCCGGTCTCCCGTCGACAGGGCTTCGCCGTTCCGGCCGGCCCGGGTCAGGAAGAGGATCGTCTGCTCTCCCACGGCGTACCTGAGGGGCCGGGCGGGCGGCACCAGCTCCAACGCGTGAGTCATCAGGTCGGCCGCGAGTCCCGGTGTGACCGGCAGCACGTCCTCGGCCGCGCGCCGCAGGAGCGACACGGCTTCCTCGTCTCCGGGAGCCGCCCCCCTGAGGATGTGCGACACCGCGTCCACCGGGGGACGTCCCGCGGCGACAAGACCCCGAGCGGCCTCCCTGTGGAGGGCTTTCCGGGCCGAGGGTGATATGTCGACGTACACCGCCTGGCGCAGCAGGTCGTGCCGGAAGACCAGGTGATCACCGTCATCGTCCAGAATGCCGGCGCCCACGGCCTCCTCGAGGGCGTTGATCAGGGCAGCGGCCGGTCGGCCACAGAGGGCGGCGGCGTCGTGGAAGCCGAACCTGCGTCCCAGTACGGCGCCCATCTGAAGGAAGCGGAGGGTGTCGGCCTGCAGGGACCTGAGTCTGCCGCGCACCCCCACCACGAGTCCGCGGGGGACGAGGTCATCCGAGGATTGGGCGTCGCGCAGGGCTGCGAGCATCTCGACTGCCAGGAACGGGTTCCCGCCCGCTCCGTCGAGCAGGTCCCGTACCCGCTCGTCGGCCGCCGTACCGAGGGTGTCTCCGGCCAGTTGGGCGATCGCGGCGCCGGACAGGGGGCCCAGGGCCACGGTGGCCACCGGGAGGCTGCCACGTGCAGCCTCGACGATCTCCTCGGCCGGGCCCGCGGGCTCCCGGCGCCCGGCCAGCAGCCACAGCACCGGCGAGGTGCGCAGGCGTACCGGAAGCTGCCGCAGTGCGAAACGGCTCAGCGGATCGGCCCACTGCACGTCGTCCAGGCCGATCAGGACCGGCATGTTGCCCGCCCGGGCTTCGATCGCCTCCGCCAGGCGTTCCAGCAGCCAGATCCGCTGGTCGTGGTTGCGGGCGATATCGGCGAACGTGTCGGCGGACAGCAGCGGTCGATCACCGTGCAGGACACACGCGGCCAAGGACGAGAGCGGCACGATGTGGTGCAGTTCGTCGGCCTTGCCGACGCCGACGGAGTACCCCGACTGCCGGGCCATGGAGACGGCTGCCGCGAGCAGCGTCGTCTTGCCGATACCCGGCTCGCCCCGGATGAGGGCCAGTCCGCTGCTTCCCGTGCGGACCACAGAGGCGACCAGTGCCTCGAGCTCGCCCAGTTCGTGCTCTCGGCCGCGTAGACCGCTGCGGGACAGCGGACCGCCCGCCCCTGCCATGGATGACCCTTTCCGTCCGCGCTCTTCCGTCGAGACCGCTACCTGTCGCAGTGGGTGTGCGTGGATCCCGAAGCCGGTGACGAGCGCGGTCCGACTACGGGGGAGGCGGTGCGTTGGTGAGCCCTTGCCTGTCCGTGCACTGTAACTGGTCCCTGCGTGCACCGTGGGGCGCCTGTCCAGGTCAGGAGGCTGCCGCAGGGGGACACGAAGGTATCCCGGACGATGCCGGAAGATCCGCGGCATCGTCGTTCACCGCCCCCGCGGGCTTTCGGCGCCGCTCGGCGGTCCAGCGGCGAAGGACGAGGGGGTTGCGCACAGGGCCCCCCGGTACATCCGCCTTCCGGCGCTCCCCGGCAAGAAGCGATGCGCTCACGGACAACGCGGGGGAGGTGGCCGTCCTAGCGTCGTTCTGTCCCGTCCCGGCCGCGCATCCGACCGCGCACCAGACACATCGAACGAAGGAAAAGACCTTGCCTTACATCACCGTGGGTCAGGAGAACTCCACCACCATCGACCTGTATTACGAGGACCACGGCTCCGGCCAGCCGGTCGTCCTCATCCACGGGTTCCCGCTCGACGGACACTCCTGGGAACGGCAGAGTGCGGTGCTGCTGCAGGCGGGCTACCGCGTGATCACGTACGACCGCCGCGGGTTCGGGCAGTCGAGCCAGCCGACGACCGGGTACGACTACGACACCTTCGCGGCCGACCTGAACACCGTGCTGGAGACCCTCGATCTCCGGGACGCCGTCCTGGTCGGTTTCTCCATGGGCACCGGTGAAGTCGCGCGGTACGTGTCCACCTTCGGCTCCGCCCGGGTCGCCAAGGTCGCCTTCCTGGCCTCGCTGGAGCCCTGCCTGCTGAAGACCGACGACAACCCCGACGGGGCCGCTCCGCAGGAGTTCTTCGACGGCGTCGTCGCGGCCGTCAAGGCCGACCGCTACGCGTACTACACGGACTTCTACAAGGACTTCTACAACCTGGACGAGAACCTCGGCTCCCGGATCAGCGAGGAGGCCGTGCGCAACAGCTGGAACGTCGCGGCGGGTGGCGGCTTCTACGCCGCGGCCGCCGCGCCTTCCACCTGGTACACCGACTTCCGCGCCGACATCCCGGCCGTCGACGTGCCGGCGCTGATCCTGCACGGCACGGGCGACCGCATCCTGCCGGTCGAGGCCACGGGGCGGCCGTTCCACAAGGCGCTGCCGTCCGCCGAGTACGTGGAGATCGAGGGCGCCC
The DNA here is from genome assembly GCF_001905725.1 of Streptomyces sp. CB02400. GTDB lineage: Bacteria > Actinomycetota > Actinomycetes > Streptomycetales > Streptomycetaceae > Streptomyces > Streptomyces atrovirens. The sequence goes on along the minus strand of NZ_LIWB01000004.1, from coordinate 384,501 downwards.
CGCACGGACTGCTGTGGACCCACGCGGAAGAGGTCAACGCCGCGCTCCTCAGCTTCCTCAGGAAGTGAACTTGAACGCAGGCCGCTCGGCGGCCTGCGGACCGCGGCCGTCCGTTCGGGATCACCGAGACAGGTGAACCCGACGGGCGGCCGTGCGTTTGCCGTCCCCACTGTGGCGTGGCCCGCCCGCCCGGAGCAGGCGATCCCGACCACGGGACGCGGCCGGGCCGTGCGGCACAGTGAAAACCAATGTGCCCTGGCCGTCTGACGGCCCCTCCCCGGCAAGCAAAAGGGCGAGGCCCGAAGACCCCGCCCGACCCCTACGAAACCCCAGCTCAGGGCCACACCAGGCAATAAGCCTGATGCCCCGCCTCGTGCAGCCGGTGCGAGAAGTCCTGCCACTCGTGCAGCAGCTGGTACACGTTGAACGCGTCCCGCGGGCCGCCGCGGTCCGGGACCGTCGACCAGATGAAGGCCGCCGCGCCGACCGCCTCCTCGCCTATGCCGCGCAGGGGGTCGACGACCGTCATGGGGAGTTTCACGACCGCGTAGTCGGGGTGCAGGACGACCAGTTCCAGGGGTGGGACCTTGTGCAGGGGGACGCCCTCGATGCCCGTGAGGACCATCGCGGCCATGGTCTCCGGCTTGATCTTGGTGAACATGCCGTTCATGCCGAGTTCGTCGCCGCCGAGTTCCTCGGGGCGCATCGATATCGGGACGCGGGCCGCGGTGGCGCCGTCCGGCGCGCCGAAGTACTTGTACGTCACCCCCACCCGACCACCATTCCTGCTCCCCGCCCCCTTCAGAGGGCCGATCCGCTCCGGCTCGCCGCGTGCCTGACGCGTCTCGTCCGTGTCCTCCGCCTCGCGCCGGTGCCTTCCCCGCCGGGCACGTCGAGGACCCAGGTCATCAGTCCCCTCGCCCAGTCCGCCACCGCGATGCATATCTCCACCCGACTGCTTTTCTAGGACGCGTGGCCCCCGCCGCGCAACCCGATCATCGTGTCAGTGACCTCCCCCACGGCCGCCCGCCGAAACGTGCGGTGAAACATCTGCCCGCGGGATGTCCGCAGCCTCCGGCCGGCCCCGGCCGTGTGAGCTGTGTGTATCAGACGCCAGTTTCGCAGATCACGGCCGAACGGGGGCCGGATGCCGCAGGCCGCCCCTGGCCTACCCTGGACACGTCATACGCACCCGGAGCCGGGAAGCCCCCGGAATGTCGGAGAAGGTCGGAGAAGTCGCAGGTCATGAGCGAACTGCCATATTCATACGAAGCCCCAGCCTCGCAGGCGCTGTTCGACCGTGCCGCGGCCGTCACGCCCGGCGGCGTGAACTCGCCGGTGCGCGCCTTCCGCGCCGTCGGCGGCACGCCCCGTTTCATGGTGTCGGGCACCGGCCCGTACCTGACCGACGCCGACGGACGCGAGTACGTCGACCTGGTCTGCTCCTGGGGGCCCATGATCCTCGGACACGCGCACCCCGAGGTGATCGCCGCCGTACAGGAGGCCGTCGCGCGCGGTACGTCCTTCGGCACGCCCGGTGAGGGCGAGGTCGCGCTCGCCGAGGAGATGACCGCCCGGATCGAGCCGCTGGAGCAGGTGCGGCTCGTCTCCAGCGGGACCGAGGCCACCATGTCCGCGATCCGGCTCGCCCGCGGGTTCACCCGGCGCACCAAGGTGGTCAAGTTCGCCGGCTGCTACCACGGGCACGTCGACTCGCTGCTCGCCTCCGCCGGCTCCGGGGTGGCCACGTTCGCGCTCCCCGACACGCCCGGCGTGACCGGCGCCCAGGCCGGCGACACCATCGTCCTGCCGTACAACGACCTCGACGCCGTGCACGCCGCCTTCGCCGCGCACCCCGGTGAGATCGCCTGCGTGATCACCGAGGCGTCGCCGGGCAACATGGGCGTCGTACCGCCGCTGCCCGGGTTCAACCAGGGGCTGAAGGACGCGTGCGCCGCGAACGGCGCGCTGTACATCTCCGACGAGGTCATGACGGGGTTCCGTACCAGCCGGGAAGGGTGGTACGGCGTCGACGGCGTCCGGCCCGACCTGATGACCTTCGGAAAGGTGATGGGCGGCGGCTTCCCGGCCGCGGCCTTCGGCGGGCGCGCCGACGTGATGGGCCACCTCGCCCCCGCCGGACCCGTCTACCAGGCCGGCACCCTCTCCGGGAACCCCGTCGCCACCGCCGCCGGGCTCGCCCAGCTCCGGCTGCTCGACGACGCCGCGTACGAGAAGGTGAACGCCGTCTCCGGGCAGATCCAGTCGCTCGTCACCGAGGCGCTCGGCAAGGAGGGTGTCGCGCACACGCTGCAGAACGCCTCCAACATGTTCTCGGTGTTCTTCACCGACCGTCCGGTGCGCAACTACGAGGAGGCGAAGACGCAGGAGTCGTTCCGCTTCACCGCCTTCTTCCACTCCCTCCTCGAGAACGGCGTCTACCTCCCGCCGTCGTCCTTCGAGTCCTGGTTCGTGTCCACCGCGCACGACGAGCGGGCCGTCCAGCGGATCGCCGACGCCCTCCCGGCGGCGGCCCGAGCGGCAGCGGAGGCGACCGCGTGAGCACCGTGAAGAAGGACGGCGACGTCACCGTCGTCCACCTCATGCGGCACGGCGAGGTCGAGAACCCGGACGGTGTGCTGTACGGCCGTCTCGCCGGCTACCACCTCTCCGAGCTGGGCCGGCGCATGGCCGACCGGGTCGGCGAGCACCTCGCCTCCCGCGACATCACGTACGTCGTCGCCTCCCCGCTGGAGCGGGCGCAGGAGACGGCCGAGCCCATCGCCAAGGCGCACGGCCTGGACATCGCCGCCGACGAGCGGCTGATCGAGGCGGAGAACGTCTTCCAGGGCAAGACCTTCGGCATCGGCGACGGCGCGCTGCGCCGCCCGGCCAACTGGAAGCACGTCGTCAACCCGTTCAGGCCGTCCTGGGGCGAGCCGTACATCGAGCAGGTCATCCGCATGATGGGCGCGCTGAACGCGGCCAAGGACGCGGCCCGCGGACACGAGGCGGTGCTGGTCAGCCACCAGCTCCCGATCTGGATCGTGCGGTCCTACGTCGAGAAGCGGCGGCTGTGGCACGACCCGCGCAAGCGGCAGTGCACGCTCGCCTCGCTGACCACCTTCACCTACCAGGGCGACAGGATCGTCTCCGTCGGCTACAGCGAGCCGGCCCGCGATCTCGTCCCCGCGCATCTGCTGGCCGGCGCCAAGCCGGTGAAGGGGAAGAGCAAGGCCTTCGGGGCGTAAAGCCCGTCCGGGACCGGCGTAAAGCCCGTCCGGGACCGGCGCGGCGCCCGACGGGAACCACGCTTTCGAAAACCGTTGCGAAACCCTCGCATCCGGCCGGGAACCCCCGGCTCCGTCGCGTCCTCTGAGTGAGTGACCACCAGAGGACGTGACGAACGGGGTTGCCATGCGCAGTCTCACCCGTAGGGGAATGCTCGGGCTCGGGGCGGGAGCCGCTGCCGCCGCCTCGCTGGCCGGCTGCGGCGGCCACAAGGACTCGGACGGACCCGGCGGTTCCGGTCCTTCCGGGGACCGGCCCGACACACCGAAGCCGGACCCGAAGCCGACGAGGACGGCCCGCCCGATCGGTGACGGCTCCACCTCCTTCACCGGCGAGCAGCCCCACCAGCCCGAGGCGCCGGTGCCGCTGGAGCCGGGGCAGACCCCGCCGCAGTTCGTCGTCTTCTCCTGGGACGGGGCCGGCGAGGTCGGCAACGGCCTCTTCCCGCGCTTCCTGGACCTCGCCGAGGAACACGGCGCGTCCATGACCTTCTTCCTCTCGGGCCTCTACCTGCTCCCCGAGTCGAAGAAGCGGCTCTACGACCCCCCGAACAACCCGCGCGGCGCCTCCGACATCGGCTACCTCACCGACGGCCACATCAAGGACACGCTGAAGAACGTCCGCCGTGCCTGGCTCGAAGGGCACGAGATCGGCACCCACTTCAACGGCCACTTCTGCGGCGGCTCCGGCAGCGTCGGCAACTGGACCCCGCAGCAGTGGCGCAGCGAGATCGAGCAGGCCAAGTCCTTCGTCAAGGAGTGGCGGACCAACTCCGGCTGGACCGACCTGGAGCCGCTCCCCTTCGACTACGACAAGGAGCTCGTCGGCGCCCGTACGCCCTGTCTGCTCGGCCAGGACAGGCTGCTGCCCACCGCCCGCGAGCTCGGCTGGCGCTACGACGCCTCCTCGCCCGGCGGACGCCAGGTCTGGCCGACGAAGAAGCAGGGCATATGGGACCTTCCCCTCCAGCAGATACCGTTCCCCGGCCACTCCTTCGAGGTCCTGTCGATGGACTACAACATCCTCGCCAACCAGTCGGTCAACTCGACCAACGCGCCCGCCCACAACCACCCCGGCTGGCGACGGCAGGCGACCCAGGCGTACATATCCGGCTTCAAGCGGGCATACGAGTCGAATCGCGCACCCTTCTTCGTCGGCAACCACTTCGAGCAGTGGAACGGCGGCATCTACATGGACGCCGTGGAGGAAGCGCTCAAGCACATCGCGCGGGAGAAGGAGAAGGGCGGCGACGTGAGGCTCGTCTCCTTCCGGCAGTTCACCGACTGGCTGGACGTGCAGAAGCCGGAGGTGCTGGAGCAGTTCCGCACCCTGGACGTCGGCCAGGAACCGGCCGGTGGCTGGAAGGCGTTCGCCAAGGACACCGGCACCACCACCGGAACAGGTACTGGCAACGCCGCCTGATATGCGGGTTTCCGCCCGCAAGGGGGGTGCTCAAGATCCCCGGAACGGGCATGCGAAACTTTTCACATGAGTGCCGCCAGCCGCGCCCCCCAGCGCTCGAACCGGGCCGTTCCCCGCCCGAACCGCGCCCTCCGCGTCCGCCGTCGCGCCACCCTGGCCGCCGCCGGTGCCGCCGCGGCCGCGCTGCTCGTCTCCGCGTGCGGCTCGGGCGGAACGTCCGGCGGGGGCGGCAACACCAACTTCGTCGCCGGCACCGACGGCATCTCCACGGTCCCCGAGGGCAAGCGGGTCGCCGCACCCGAGCTGTCCGGGGAGACCATCGCCGGCGAGCAGCTCGACGTCGCCGACTACAAGGGCAAGGTCGTCGTCCTCAACGTCTGGGGCTCCTGGTGCAACCCGTGCCGCGCGGAGGCCAAGTACTTCGCCAAGGTGTCGAAGGAGTACGCCGACCAGGGCGTGCAGTTCGTCGGCATCAACACGCGGGACGGCAGCACCACGGCCGCCCTCGCCTTCGAAGAGGACTTCGGCATCCCCTACCCGAGCCTGTACGACCCCACGGGCAAGCTGATGCTCCGCTTCGAGAAGGGCACCCTCAACCCGCAGGCCGTCCCCTCCACCCTGGTCCTGGACCGGGAGGGGAAGATCGCGGCCCGCTCGCTGACCTCGCTCAGCGAGGAACGCCTGCTGAAGATGCTCAAGCCGGTCGTCGCGGAGAAGTGACGTGACGGCCCTGCACACGCTCGCCGCAGAGACGGGCTACAACGGCACGGTGCTCAACGGAGCCCTGCTGGTCGCCCTGCCCATCGCCCTGCTCGGCGGACTGGTCTCCTTCTTCTCGCCCTGCGTGCTGCCGCTGGTCCCCGGCTACCTCTCCTACGTCACCGGCGTCTCCGGCACCGACCTGGCCGAGGCCCGGCGCGGACGCATGGTCGCCGGCGCCTCCCTGTTCGTACTCGGCTTCACCGCCGTGTTCGTCTCCGGCGGCGCCTTCTTCGGCTACTTCGGACAGACGCTCCAGGAACAGTCGGGCGTCCTGTCCAAGGTGCTCGGCGTCCTCATGATCCTCATGGGCGTCTTCTTCATGGGCCTGATGCCCTGGCTCACCCAGCGCGAGTTCCGCTTCCACAAGCGCCCGGCGACCGGACTGGTCGGCGCCCCCGTCCTCGGCGCCCTGTTCGGCATCGGCTGGACCCCCTGCATCGGCCCGACGCTCGCCTCCGTACTCACTCTCTCCGCCCAGCAGGAGAGCGCCGGACGCGGCGCCATACTGACCATCGCGTACTGCCTGGGACTGGGCGTGCCCTTCGTGCTCGCCGCCGTCGCCTTCCGCAAGGCGCTCGGCGCGTTCGCCTGGGTCAAGCGCCACTACACCTGGGTGATGCGCATCGGCGGCACGATGATGATCGTGACCGGCGTGCTCCTGCTGACCGGCGCGTGGAACAGTCTCGTGGCGGAGATGCAGACCTGGTCCAACGGCTTCACTGTGGGGATCTGACCCGATGAGCAAGACGACGACCGACGACGACACCCCCAAGGCCACCGACGACCAGGAGCTCGGCGCCGCCGGCTCCCAGCTGTCCACCGCGCCCAGGGAGGACGCGCCGAACCTGCCCTCCCTCGGAGTCATCGGCTGGGCCCGCTGGTTCTGGCGGCAGCTCACCTCCATGCGGGTCGCGCTGCTGCTGCTCCTGCTGCTGTCGCTCGGCGCGATCCCCGGCTCGCTCATCCCGCAGACCGGGATCGACGAGACGGCGGTCGCCGACTTCCGCGAGCGTCACGACGTCCTCGCGCCGATCTACGACAAGCTCGGGCTCTTCAACGTCTACAGCTCGGTGTGGTTCTCCGCGATCTACATCCTGCTGTTCGTCTCCCTCATCGGCTGCATCGTGCCCCGCACCTGGCAGTTCGTGGGCCAGTTGCGCGGCCGCCCACCGGGCGCGCCCCGCCGGCTGACCCGGCTGCCCGCCCACACCACGTGGCGCACCGAGGCCGAGCCCGAAGCCGTCCGCGAGGCCGCGCTCGCCCTGCTGAAGAAGCGCCGCTTCCGCGCCCACGCCGCCGGTGACGCCGTCGCCGCCGAGAAGGGCTATCTGCGCGAGGTCGGCAACCTGCTCTTCCACATCGCGCTGATCGTGATGCTGATCGCCTTCGGCTGGGGCCAGCTCTTCAAGTCCGAGGGCAACAAGCTGATCGTCGAGGGCGACGGCTTCGCCAACACGCTCACCCAGTACGACGACTTCAAGTCCGGCAACCTCTTCACCAACGACGACCTGGTGCCGTTCAGCTTCGACGTCAAGGAGTTCACCGGCACCTACGAGCGCACCGGACCCAACAAGGGCACCCCGCGCACGTACCAGACCGAGGTCACCTACGCCGAGGGAGCCGACGGCGAGGAGAAGACGGCCCTCATCAAGGTGAACGAGCCGCTGAAGATCGGCGACGCCAAGGTCTACCTCGTCAGCCACGGCTACGCACCCGTCGTCACCGTCCGCGACGGCAAGGGCGAGATCGTCTACCAGGACGCCGTGCCGCTGCTGCCGCTCGACTCCAACGTCACCTCCTCCGGCGTGGTCAAGGTCCTCGACGGCTACCGCAACTCCGAGGGCAAGAAGGAGCAGCTCGGCTTCAACGCCTTCTTCGTGCCCACCTTCGGCGGCTCCGCCACCGGCACGATGCTCTCCCAGTTCCCCGCGCTGGACTATCCGGTGCTCGCGCTCTCCGCCTACCACGGCGACCTGAAGGCCGACTCCGGCATTCCGCAGAGCGTGTACCAGATGGACAAGACCAAGATGAAGGAGTTCAAGGACGCCGAGGGCGAGCTGTTCAAGAAGCTGCTCATGCCCGGCGAGACCATGACGCTCCCGGACGGCGCCGGTTCGGTCACCTTCGAGAAGGACGTCAAGGAGTGGGCCGGCTTCCAGGTCGTCCAGGAGTCGGGCGAAGGCTGGGCGCTCGGCGGTGCCGTCGCAGCGATCGCGGGCCTCGCCGGCTCCCTGTTCATCCAGCGCCGCCGCGTGTGGGTGCGCGCGGTGCGCGGCGACGACGGCGTGACCGTCGTCGAGATGGCCGGCCTCGGCCGCAGCGAGTCCGCGAAGGTGCCCGAGGAACTCGGCGACCTCGCCGGAATCCTCTACGACCAGGCACCGGCCCCGTCCGATTCCACGGACACGGACACAGACCCAGACACCGACACCGATCCCGAAGCCGTACCTGCCGAAGGGGCTGAGAAATGACTCTCGCCGCCGCAACAGATCTGGCCGCCGCGGCCAACGAGAACCTCGCGGAGATCAGCAACGTGCTGATCTACTCCGCGATGGCGGTCTACACCCTCGCCTTCTTCGCGTACATCGCGGAGTGGTCCTTCGGCAGCCGCAGCAAGGTCGCCCGTACCGCCTCCGCCCTCACCCCGAAGACGGCGGCCCAGGAGAAGAAGGCACCGGCCGTCACCGTCAACCAGGCCGGCGGCACCGCCGTACTGGAGCGGCCGAAGGTCGTCGTACGCGCCGCGACCGGCTCCCGCGACGTGCCCGACGGGCCCGGAGCGCACGGCGGCGACGAGAAGGGCGACCTCTACGGACGGATCGCCATCTCCCTCACCGTGCTCGCGTTCCTCCTCGCCTTCGGCGGCGTGCTCACCCGCGCGCTGTCCGTGGAGCGGGCGCCGTGGGGCAACATGTACGAGTTCAACATCACCTTCTCCACCACCGCGGTCGGCGTGTACCTCCTGCTGCTGGCGCTGAAGAAGAACGTCCGCTGGCTCGGCCTGTTCCTCACCACCTCGGTCCTCCTCGACCTCGGTATCGCCGTCACCTGGCTCTACACCGAGAGCGACCAGCTCGTCCCCGCCCTCCACTCGTACTGGCTGTACATCCACGTCTCCACGGCGATCCTGTGCGGCGCGGTCTTCTACGTCGGCGCGGTCGGCGTGATCCTCTACCTGTTCAAGGACGCGTACGAGAACAAGCTCGCGAGCGGCGGCAAGCCCGGCAGCTTCGCCACCTCCGTCCTGGAGCGCCTGCCCGCCGCCGCCTCGCTGGACAAGTTCTCCTACCGGGTCAACGCGGCCGTCTTCCCGCTGTGGACGTTCACGATCATCGCGGGCGCCATCTGGGCCGGCGACGCCTGGGGCCGCTACTGGGGCTGGGACCCCAAGGAGGTCTGGTCCTTCATCACCTGGGTCGCCTACGCCTGCTACCTGCACGCCCGCGCGACGGCCGGCTGGAAGGGCCGCAAGGCCGCCTACCTGGCCCTGCTCGCCTTCGGCTGCTGGCTGTTCAACTACTACGGCGTCAACATCTTCGTCTCCGGCAAGCACTCGTACGCGGATGTGGGCCTGGGCGCGCTCCAGTCCGTGGGCTTCTGAACCCACGCCCCACGAAGGCCGGTTCTCGTGACCTGAGTCACGAGAACCGGCCTTCGCCGTTCTTCAGTCCCCGATGTCCTCGCTCCACAGCCGTGGATGACGGGCGACGAACTCCCGCATCATCGCGGCGCACTCCGGATCGTCCAGCAGCACGATCTCCACGCCGTGCCCGGCCAGCCAGTCGTGCCCGCCGTGGAAGGTGACCGCCTCGCCGATCACCACCCGGGAGATGCCGAACTGCCGGACGAGCCCCGAGCAGTACCAGCACGGGGAGAGCGTCGTCACCATCGTCGTACCGCGGTACGACCGCTGCCGTCCCGCCGCGCGGAAGGCGGCGGTCTCCGCGTGCGTCGACGGGTCGTCGTCCTGTACGCGACGGTTGCGGCCACGGCCGAGCAGGGTCCCGTCGGCGCCGTACAGCGCGGCGCCGACGGGGATGCCGCCCTCCTCCAGCCCGGCGCGGGCCTCCGCGAGGGCGGGGGCGAGCCAGGCGCGGGCGGTGACCGGATCGATCGGCTCCATGGGGTCAGTGTCCCCTGTCGCTGGCCCGTCGTACGTGCTCTGTACCCTGGCCCGATCATCGCCGCACGCGCGGTGGTCGGGCCTGGGGAGGAACGTCATGGGTGCTCCGGTACTGGAGGAGCTGCGGGAGGTCTGCCAGCCGCAGGCCAAGATGGACAGCCGCAACGGCGAACACTGGGCCGGCCGCCTCTACATGCGGAAGATCTCCCTGCGCACCACCCGCCACCTGGTCCGCACCCCCGTCACCCCCGACCAGCTCACCTGGACCATGGTGGTGTGCGGAGTGGCCTCCGGCGCCGCGCTGATGATCCCCGGCCTGACCGGCGCGGTCCTCGCCGTGATCCTCATGCAGCTGTTCCTGCTCTTCGACTGCGTGGACGGCGAGGTCGCCCGCTGGAAGGGCCAGAACAGCGCGGCCGGCATCTACGTCGACCGCCTCGGCGCGTATCTCGCGGACGCGGCGCTGATGGCGGGCGCCGGCTACCGCGCCGCCGAGTCGGGCGTCGGCGGCTGGCTGTCGATCGGCATCGCCACCGCCCTCGGCGTCGTCCTCCTCAAGGCCTCCACCGACCTGGTGGACGTCGCCCGCGCCCGCCGCGGTCTGACCGTCGCCGACGACGAGTCCACCCGCCCGCGCTCGGAGGGCGTCGCGACCGTGCGCCGCATCGCCGCCGCGTTCAAGATCCACCGGGTCACCAACGGAATCGAGGCGTCCCTGGTCCTCCTCGTCGCGGCAGCAGCCGACGTAGTGGTCGACAGCATCGAACCGACCCGCTGGGCCCTGGGCGCACTCGCCGTCATCACCTGGGTGATGGTCCCGGCCCACCTGCTGTCGATCCTGTCGTCGTCCCGCCTGCGCTGATCCCGCCCCGGGAGCGGTGCGCCGCCCCGCCCGCGGAGCCACCCCTGTCGAAATCGGGTGAGCACTTTCCAAGGACGTGCGCACGCCGTGGGACGGCGTGCGTGCCCCCGACTGCTCTTGCCGGAATACTGAAGACCCTGTCCACCGCACTGCGGGACGTGCCCGAAGACATCGCGGACCCCATCGTCGAATTCACCGCACAGGGCCTGGGCAAGCACCCGGCCAAGCACCTCCGGAGGAGCCTGGTGGCCGTGGACCTCTCCTTCTGCAAGTCCTACCTCGTCGAAGAGATCCGAGACGAAGCCCGCGCGGAAGCCCGCGTCGAAGCTGAGGCGCGACGCGCCGCCGAGGACGTCCTGGCGGTACTCGCGGAACGTGGCATCGACGTACCCGAGGACGCCCGTGAGCGCATCACCGGCTGTGATGATCCTCAGACCCTGAGCCTCTGGCTCCGGCGCGCCGTCACCGCCCCGAAGGTCGAAGAGACCTTCGAATGACGGTGACTTCCTGGGCGCCCGACTCCGTGTAGAGGCACCGCGCGGCGTCCAGGAGGGGAACGATGGCCGAAGTGCCGTACGGCGTACGGTACTTCGGCGAACACGGGTGCGATTGGCTTTATGCTTGGCCCTGCCCGCACGGGCCGAGATCGCACGCCGGGAGGCATTTGTGTCAGCGCTGGAGCCGGACGACCCGGGCTCCGTCGGGGGATACCGGTTGATCAGTCGACTGGGCGCGGGCGGCATGGGCAGGGTCTTCCTCGGTCGCTCCCCGGGCGGGCGGCTCGTCGCGGTCAAGGTGGTGCACGCCGAGCTGGTGCGTCGGCCCGAGTTCCGCGACCGGTTCCGGCGGGAGGTCCAGGCGGCCCGGCTGGTCAGCGGTGCCTTCACCGCACCGGTCATCGACGCCGACCCGGACGCGCCCCTGCCGTGGCTGGTCACCAGCTACATCGCCGGTCCTTCGCTGGAGCAGGCGGTCGTCGAGCGGGGGCCGTTCGAGGCGGGGGCGGTTCTCGCGCTGGCGGCCGGGCTGGCCGAGGCGCTGGTGTCGATCCACGCCGCGAACCTCGTCCACCGCGACCTCAAGCCCTCCAACGTGCTGCTCGCCGAGGACGGGCCGCGCGTCATCGACTTCGGGATCGTCCGCAGCGTCGAGGCCGACTCGATCACCGGCACCGGCCTCGTCGCCGGCTCGCCCGGATTCATGTCGCCCGAACAGGTCAACGGCGATGCGATCACTCCGGCCAGCGACGTCTTCTGCCTGGGCGCGGTGCTGGCCTTCGCGGCGACCGGCGCCAATCCCTTCGGCGAGGGACCGACCCCCGCGCTGCTCTACCGCGTGGTGCACAACACCCCCGACATCGGCGCCGTCACCGACCCCGCCCTGCACGCCCTCATCGGCGACTGCCTCGCCAAGGACCCGGCCCGTCGCCCCACCCCGCAGGAGATCCTCGCCCGGGTCGGCGCACTGGGCGACGAGAGCACGATGGCCCTGCGGCACCTCGGCCCCTGGTCGCAGCAGGGCAACGGTCCCGGGTCCCCGACTCCGGCCGGTACGCCCTTCCCGGGTGCCCGTGCCACGGATCCGGGGGCCCCGACGAACGTACTGCCGCGCGACGCCGGACCCGGTGCCCTCCCGCAGCAGGCGACCACGGTGGCGCCGCGGTTCCACGACCAGGCCACCCGCGTGGGCGCCACCCCGGAGCCCGCCCCCGCCGCGACGGAGCCCCCCGGCCGCCGGGCGGGCCGGGAACGTGGCGGCAGCCGGCGGGCCTTCCTGTTCCTCGGCATCGGCGGGGGCGCGGTCGCCGCGGCCGGTGTCGGGACGGGGTTCTGGCTCAACCGGTCGGCCGCCGCGGACCGGGACCGGGCCACGTCCCCCTCCTCGGCCTCCCCTTCGTCCTCACCCTCCGCCACCGCCCCTCAGCCCGTCGGGCACTGGCCCCTCGACGAGACCTCGGGCACGGTCGCGAGGGACACCGCGGGCGGCCACCACGGCACCGCGACCGGCGTCACCTGGGGGCCCGGCGGAGGCGGAGCCGTCTTCGACGGGCGGGGCAGCCAGATCGTGACCGGGGGACCGGTGCTGGAGACCGGGGAGGGCCGGAGTTTCACGGTCGCCGCCTGGGTCCGGCTCTCCACCGCGCCGGGGAACTGGGCCACCGCCGTCAGCCAGGACGCCGAGGACGCCAGCGCCTTCTACCTCCAGTACGCCGTCGGAGAGAACCGCTGGGCCCTCTCCCGCCCCGGTCAGCGCGCCGTCGGCCGCAGCGAGCCCGCCGTGAACGTCTGGACCCACCTCGTCGGCGTCTGCGCCGGCCAGGCGCGCACACTGCGGCTGTACGTCAACGGCGTACAGGAGGCGGAGGCCGAGGACACCAACCCGATGTCCGCCACCGGCCCCTTCATCATCGGCCGGGCGTCGTACGGCGGTCAGGCCGTCGACTTCTTCCCCGGTGCCGTCCGGGACGTACGGGTCTTCGACCGGGCCCTCACCGCCGCCCGGATCAAGAACCTCGTCGGCTGACCCGCCCCGGCGCCCCGCCCGCGCTCACTCGCACTCACCCCGGATCCGCGCTGATCGACCGCCAGATCCGGTCCGGCAGGACGCGGGCCGCCTCGTCGAGGTCGACGTCGCCGAGGGTCAGCCAGCGGCGGCTGACGCCGATGACCGGCCCCAGGATCAGGGACTCGAGCAGGGGCACCGACAGGGGTGCGACCTCGCCCGACTCGACGTGCCGGCTCACCCACGCGGACAGCGGTGACAGCCGGGCCTCCTGGGCGTCCCGCAACTGCTTCGCCTGGCGCATCCCGATCTCGTCGGCGCGGGAGGAGTGCAGGAGGAGGCCCGCGTCCCGGTGGTCGCGGATGAACGCGAGATACGCGTCCACGAGGGCGTGGACGCCGGCCCGGGCGGAGTCCGACTGCTCCAGGGCCGTGACCATCCGGACCAGCAGCCGTTCCAGCCAGCGCATCAGCAGGGCGGTCAGCAGGCCGTCCATGCTGCCGAAGTGGTGGTAGAGGCTGCCCGGACTGACGCCGCTCGCCGCGGTCACCGCGCTGACGGTGAGGCCCTGCTCACCCGCTTCCCCGTAGACGCGCAGCGTCGCGTCCAGAAGCTGGTCGGCGGTGACCTCACCACGGTGCTGCTTGGGGCTCATCGCAGGGTCGCTGTACCTTCCAGGTGCTTCTGGAGCGAATTTCTAGAATTCCCTTCCAATTCTAGTCCGCGCTGGTTCAGACTGACCCGTGCCGACGTGCGGTCCGCCCGCCACGGGGGAACGGGCGGGCCGCCATCAGTGGCGCGGTGACGGAACACGACGACGGGGCAGGCGTGATCGAGCTGGGCGGAAGCGGCGCCGAGCCGCTGGAGGACGAGGACCCGCGACGGATCGGACCGATCCCGCTCGTCGGACGGCTCGGGGCCGGCGGCATGGGCCGTGTCTATCTGGGCGTGCACGAGGGGCGGTACGCCGCGGTCAAGCAGTTGCTGCCGTCGGTCGTCGCGGAGGACAAGGACTTCCTGCGCCGCTTCGGACACGAGCTGGACAACCTGGCCCGCTTACCCGAACACGCCACGGCCCCGCTGCTCGCGGGCGACCGCACCGCCCGGCCCCCGTGGTTCGCCACCGCCTACGTCCCCGGCCTCACCCTGCGGGAGGCCCTCGAAGCCCACGAGGGGCCGCTGCCCGCCGCCGCGCTGTGGCTGCTGCTGCGGGAGGCCGCCGCGGGGCTCGCCGAGGTGCACGCGCTGGACATGGTGCACCGGGACATCAAGCCGTCCAACGTCATGCTCACCCTCGACGGCCTCACCCTCATCGACTTCGGTGTGGCCCGTGCCGCCGAGCAGAGCCAGCTCACCCGGACCGGCATGGTGGTGGGCACCCCCGCCTACATGTCCCCCGAACAGGCCTCGGGGGCGCGCAGCTCGACCGGGGCCGTCGACATCTTCGCGCTCGGTTCCGTCCTCGCGTACGCGGCGAGCGGCCGGCCGCCCTTCGGCGACGAGTCCGGGCACGGCGTGCTGTACCGGATCGTGCACGAGGAACCCGACCTCGACGCCGTACGGGCCCTCGACCCCGAACTCGCCGAGGTCGTCGCGGCCTGCCTGGACAAGGACTACGAGGGCCGGCCCACCGCCGCCGAACTGGTCGAACTCGCCGACCGGCACGGCCCGTTCAGCCCGCCCCTGTGGCCCGAGGCCATCACGGCGCAGCTGACCGAACGGGCCGCGTTCACGGAGCGGACGCCGACCGTTCCAGAGGTCCCGGAGGAACCGGAAGAGCCGGAAGAACCGGCGAAGCCCCAGGAACCGGAAGAGTCCGGGGCGTCCGGGCCGGCGCGGGAGAAGCACGGTCGCCGGACCCGGGTGATCCCCGTGGTCGTCCCCGTCGTTGTCGTCACGACGGGCGCCACCCTCGCCTTCACGCTCCTGCCGTACACCTTCGACACCGACGACGAGGCGGGACCCACCCCCTCCGCGTCGGTCACGGTCTCCGCCACCGCGACGCCGTCGGGGACGGCCGGCGGGTCCGCGAAGCCGTCGCCGTCCACCGGCGCGTCCTCCGTGAAGGACTCGAAGAACCCCAAGGACTCGAAGGACTCGAAGGACTCGGACAAGCCGGGATCCGGCTCCCAGGAGTCACCGGCCGCGGCCGGGGCGGAGGGCGCGGGCGCCGGCTCGGACGCGGACGACGGAGCCGCGAAGGGCAGCGGCAGTGACGGGGACGGCTCCTCCTCGGACACGGACACGGAGGTCGAAGCCCCGTCGACGGGCGGCTTCACCCTGCGCAACGCGTCGAGCGGACAGTGCCTCACCGCCTCCGACACCGCCTCGTACGGCAATGTCGGCGGGGGCGGCTGCACCGCCGCGACGGCCCGCTAGAGCCTGCGGAGCGTCTCCTCCGGCACCTACCGGATCGTCCACCAGGCGTCCGGCACCTGCCTGTCCGGCTACGGTTCGATGCACAGCGCGACCTGCGGTGCGGACAACGCCCAGGAGTGGCGTCTCGGTTCGGGCGGCACCGTGATCCTCACGAACAAGGGCCTGTGTCTGGAGCACGCCACCCCGAGCGGCATGGTCATGCGGCGGACGTGCACCGGCTCGGCCGCCCAGAGCTGGACCCGGGGCTGACGCGGGGCTGACGCAGGACTGACGCGGGGGCGGTCAGGCGGGTCCGCCCCGCTCGCCGTCCCCCGGCCTGTCGTCCTTGTCCTTCTCCTCGTCCAGTGACTTGAGGAACTCGGGGTTGTCGTCCGGCGCGACCCATTGCTGTCGGCCGCCGCCCCGGCTCCAGGCGGAGCCGACGGCACCACCCGGGCCCGCGGGGTGCCGCTTCTTGCCGGCGATCAGCCAGGAGATCGAGCCGACCAGCGGGAACAGCAGGACGAGGATCGCCCACAGGGGCTTGGGCATGTGCCGGATGTCGTCGTCCTTCGTGCTGATGCAGTCGATGAACGCGTACACGCTCAGGGCCAGTGGCACGAGGAACATCAGCACCCGCAGCATGGGCCTCTCCAGCGAAAGCAAGCGAAAGCGGTGGGCGGTACAGGGCCAGCGTAACCGCTCGGGGATACTTGACCGCATGGCTTACGACGATCTTCGCTCCCTGCTCAGGGCGCTGGAGCGCGAGGGTGACCTCAAGCGCATCAAGGCCGAGGTCGACCCGTATCTGGAGGTCGGTGAGATCGTCGACCGGGTGCAGAAGGCCGGCGGTCCCGCCCTGCTCTTCGAGAACGTGCGCGGCTCGGACATGCCCCTCGCGATGAACGTGTACGGCACCGACCGCCGCCTGCTGAAGGCGCTCGGCCTGAAGTCGTACGCGGACATCTCCGAGAAGATCGGCGGGCTGCTGAAGCCCGAGCTGCCGCACGGGTTCGTCGGGGTGCGCGAGGCGTTCGGGAAGCTCGGCGCGATGACGCACGTACCGCCGAGGAAGGTGAAGGACGCGCCCGTGCACGAGGTCGTGCTCACCGGCGACGACGTGGACCTCGACCGGCTCCCCGCGCTGTTCACCTGGCCCAAGGACGGCGGCTCCTTCTTCAACCTGGGGCTGACCCACACCAAGGACCCGGAGACGGGCATCCGCAACCTCGGCCTGTACCGGCTCCAGCGCCACGACAAGCGCACCATCGGCATGCACTGGCAGATCCACAAGGACAGCCGCAACCACTACCAGGTGGCCGCCCGGCGCGGTGAGCGCCTGCCCGTCGCCATCGCCTTCGGCTGCCCGCCCGCAGTGACGTACGCCTCCACCGCCCCCCTCCCCGGCGACATCGACGAGTACCTGTTCGCCGGGTTCGTGCAGGGCAAGCGGATCGAGATGGTCGACTGCAAGACGGTCCCGCTCCAGGTCCCGGCGCAGGCGGAGGTCGTCATCGAGGGCTGGCTGGAGCCCGGCGAGATGCTGCCCGAGGGGCCGTTCGGCGACCACACCGGGTTCTACACCCCGCAGGAGCCGTTCCCCGCGCTGAAGATCGACTGCGTGACGATGCGGAAGCGCCCGCTGCTCCAGTCGATCGTGGTCGGCAGGCCCCCGACGGAGGACGGGCCGCTGGGACGGGCGACGGAACGCTTCTTCCTCCCCCTCCTCAAGATCATCGTCCCGGACATCGTGGACTACCACCTCCCCGAGTCCGGCGGCTTCCACAACTGCGCGATCGTCTCGATCGACAAGAAGTACCCCAAGCACGCGCAGAAGGTCATGCACGCCATCTGGGGCGCCCACATGATGTCGCTGACCAAGCTGATCGTGGTCGTCGACTCCGACTGCGACGTCCACGACCTGCACGAGGTGTCCTGGCGGGCCCTCGGCAACACCGACTACGCCCGTGACCTCACCGTCGTCGAAGGCCCCGTCGACCACCTCGACCACTCCTCGTACCAGCAGTTCTGGGGAGGCAAGGCGGGCATCGACGCGACGAAGAAGTGGCCCGAGGAGGGGTACACGCGCGACGGCGGCTGGCCCGACATGGTCGAGTCCGACCCGGACACGGCCGCGCTCGTCGACCGCCGCTGGAAGGAGTACGGACTGTGACCTCGGCCTCCGCCGCGCTTCCGCAGCAGCCGGGACGCACGAAAGCCTTCCTGCGCCTGGTGATGATCGAGCACTCGGTCTTCGCCCTCCCCTTCGCCTACATCGCCGCCCTCACCGCGATGTACGAGTGGGACGAGAACATCCACTGGGGCAGGCTGCTCCTGGTCACCGTCGCCATGGTCGGCCTGCGCACCTTCGCCATGGCCGCCAACCGGATCATCGACCGCGAGATCGACGCCCGTAACCCGCGCACCGCCCACCGCGAGCTGGTCACCGGCGCGATGTCGGTCAAGCACGCCTGGACGGGCGCGCTCGTCGCCCTCGCCGTCTTCCTGGGCGCGGCGGCCCTGCTCAACCCGCTCTGCCTCGCCCTCGCGCCCGTCGCCGTGATCCCGATGGTGGTGTATCCGTACGGCAAGCGGTTCACCAACTTCCCGCAGGCCATCCTCGGACTCGCGCAGGCGATGGGCCCGGTCGGCGGCTGGCTGGCGATCACCGGGTCGTGGTCCTGGGACGCGGTGGTCCTCGGCCTCGCGGTCGGCGTCTGGATCGGCGGCTTCGACCTGATCTACGCCTGCCAGGACGTCGACACCGACCGCGAGATCGGCGTGAAGTCGGTCCCGGCCCGCTTCGGCATCCCGGCCGCGATCTGGGGCGCCCGCGCCTGCCACACCGTGACGACGGCCCTCTTCGTCTGGTACGCGATCCTCACCGACGCCGGCGCCTTCTTCTGGCTCGGCCTGCTGATCGTGGCCGGGGCCTTCGTCTACGAGCACACCATCGTCCGCCCGACCGACCTCTCCCGCCTGAACCGGGCGTTCTTCAGCGTCAACGGCTTCATCGGCATCGCCCTGTTCGTGTGCGCGCTGCTGGACCTGCTGGTGAGGGGGCTGACGGTGTAGGGCGCCGGTGCGCGGCCGGGGACTCAGCCCTGGGGCTCCTGCGGCTTGGCGTCGACCTCGCGCAGGCCCTGGTCCCTGAGTTCGGTGCGCGCCTCGGTGCGGTGGCCGCGGGCGATGTAGTCCCGTACGACCACCTCGATCGCGTCCTGGGGCGAGCCGACCCCCGCCAGGACCATCACTTCCACCACGAGTTCGGCGTCGAGACTGATATTGACCTTGGCCACCGTGTCCCCCTCATCGCGTCGCACCGGCACTCTATCCACCCGGGGCACGGCGGTACGAGATCGAGGCCCGACCGGTGGCCATGTACCGCCGGTGGGGCCTCCGACCGGTCCTGAGCGCGGCTGCCTGCCGTCCGCCGGTAGGCTCAAGATGTGAACGCAGGAGAAACGCGGCGCATGCCTTGGATCGTGGGGGTGTCCGGGGCATCCGGGACGCCCTACGCAGCCGCTGTGCTGCGTGCGCTTCTGGCGGCGGGCGAGAGTGTCGACCTCGTCGTCAGCCGGGCCTCCCGGCTCACCCTGCTGGACGAGACCGGCCTCGCCTTCCGGGACGCCCACTGGCGGGACGACCTGCGGGAATGGCTGTCCCGAGGCGCGGACGGCAAGCCGGACACGTTCACCGTCGACCTCGACGGCGTACGGCACTGGGCCGCCGGTGACCTCGCGGCCGGGCCGTCCTCGGGGTCGTATCCGAGCAAGGGCATGCTGATCGTGCCCGCCTCCACGGCCTGTGTGGCCGGGGTGGCGCTCGGGCTGTCCAAGGACCTGTTGCAGCGGGCGGCGAGCGTCACCCTGAAGGAGGGGCGCACGCTGATCGTGGCCGTACGGGAGACCCCGCTGAACGGCCAGACCCTGCGGCACCTGGTGACGCTGGACGACGCGGGCGCGACCGTGGTGCCCGCCTCGCCGGCCTTCTACGCGGGCGCGACGCACATCCAGGACCTGGTGGACTTCGTCGCCGGACGCGTACTCGACGCGGCGGGTGTCGAGCACCGGCTCTACCGTCGCTGGAAGGGCGAACTCGGCGGCGGATCCCGCACGGACTGAGCACTTCCCGCAACACCCCGGCACGTGCAGAACTTTCAGACCTCTTCAGTTCCAGTGGAAGGCTTCGATTCGATGGACGCGGTGGACAGGCAGCTCATCCAGGCCCTGAGAGAGAACGGCCGGGCCTCCTACGCGGAGCTGGGACGCCTCGTCGGACTGTCGGGCCCCAGCGTCACCGACCGCATCAACCGGCTGGAGGCGGCCGGTGTCATCACCGGCTACCGCGCCACCGTGGACGCCGCCTCGCTCGGCCTCGGCGTCACCGCCCTGATCGGCATCTCGCTCTCCGACGCCGCCGACCACGAGGACGTGGCGCAGCGGCTGAAGGACCTGCAGGAGATCGAGGACTGCTGGTTCATCGCCGGCGACGACTCCTTCATGCTCAAGGTGCGGGCGACCGACGTGGACGGCCTGGAGAAGATCATCCGCCGGCTGTCCGGCACCAAGGGCGTCTCCCGGACCCGTACGACCATCGTGCTCTCCACCAAGTGGGAGAACCGCGTCGGTGAGCTGCCGGAAGAAGTGGAGTAGCCGGGGCGTACGGTTGACCAGGTCTGCCTAAGAGGGAAAGAGGGATCGGCATGGACGTCGGGCTCAAGCGCGAGCTGGAGGAGAAGGTCAGGGCGGGCGAACGCCTGACCCGTGAGGACGGCATCGCGCTGTACGAGTCGGACGACCTGGCCTGGCTGGGCGGGCTGGCGCACGAGGTGCGGACGCGGCTGAACGGCGACGTCGTGCACTTCAACGTCAACCGTCACCTCAACATGACGAACGTGTGCACCGCCTCCTGCGCGTACTGCTCCTTCCAGCGCAAGCCGGGGGAGAAGGACGCGTACACGATGCGCATCGAGGAGGCGGTGAAGCTCGCCAAGGCGATGGAGTCGGAGAACCTCACCGAGCTGCACATCGTCAACGGGCTGCACCCCAACCTGCCGTGGCGCTACTACCCGCGCTCGCTCAGGGAGTTGAAGGCCGCGCTGCCGGAGGTCTCGCTGAAGGCGTTCACGGCGACGGAGATCCATCACTTCGAGACGATCTCCGGGATGTCCGCCTCCGACATCCTGGACGAGCTGATCGACGCCGGTCTGGAGTCCCTCACCGGCGGTGGCGCGGAGATCTTCGACTGGGAGGTGCGGCAGCACATCGTCGACCACCGGACCCACTGGGAGGACTGGTCGAGGATCCACCGGCTGGCGCACGAGAAGGGGCTCAAGACGCCGTGCACCATGCTGTACGGCCACATCGAGGAGCCCCGCCACCGCGTGGACCACGTGCTGCGGCTGCGTGAACTCCAGGACGAGACCGGCGGTTTCCAGGTCTTCATCCCGCTGCGCTACCAGCACGACTTCGTGGACATGAAGGACGGCAAGGTACGCAACCGGCTCCAGGCGCGGACGCAGATGGCGACCGGGGCGGAGGCGCTGAAGACGTTCGCGGTGTCGCGGCTGCTGTTCGACAACGTTCCGCACGTCAAGGTGTTCTGGGTGATGCACGGCGTGCAGACGGCGCAGCTCGCGCTGCAGCACGGGGCGGACGACATGGACGGGTCGGTGGTCGAGTACAAGATCACGCATGACGCGGACGACTTCGGTACGCCGAACAAGCTCACCCGTGAGGATCTGCTGGACCTCATCCGTGACGCGGGGTTCCAGCCGGTGGAACGGAACACCCGGTACGAGGTGATCCGGGAGTACGACGGTCCCGACCCGGCGCGTCGGGAGTCCCCCCAGCCGATGCGGGTGTGAGGCGAAGGGGCTCCGCCCCTTCGACCCCGCCAGGGGGCCCCCGCCCCCTGGACCCCCGGCCTGCGCCCACCCACCACCCGACTCGGCACCTCGAAAAGCGAGGCCCGGCGCTCGGCAAGTGAACAGCGCGGGGTGCCTGGTCCCACCTATAAGGGGAGCGGGGGACTGCGCGACCAGCCCCCACTCAGCCGCAGCCGGCACGGGTCCGAAGCCCCGCGGCGGGTACCCGGCCGCCATGGCCTCCGAAGACGCCTACACGGCGGAACCCTTCGTGCCGTCCCGCGGCGGCCTCCCCGCCCTGCGCAAGGCAGCCGCCGACTGCCGAGGCTGCCCCCTGCACAGGGACGCCACGCAGACCGTGTTCGGCACCGGAAACCCCCACGCCCGCGTCATGCTCATCGGCGAGCAGCCCGGTGACCAGGAGGACCGCCAGGGCGAACCCTTCGTCGGCCCCGCGGGCAAACTGCTCGACCGGGCGCTCGAAGAAGCCGGCCTGAACCCGGCGGACGCGTACGTCACCAACGCCGTCAAACACTTCAAGTTCACCCGGGCCGATCCCCACAAGCGCCGCATCCACAAGTCCCCCACCCGGCGCGAGGCGACCGCCTGCGCCCCTTGGCTCGCCGCCGAGCTGGCCCTCGTCGAGCCCGAGATCGTCGTCGTACTGGGCGCCACCGCCGGAAAGGCGCTGCTCGGCTCCTCGTTCCGGGTCACCCGGGTGCGCGGCACGGTGCTGGAGGAGGAGATCCACGGGCGCCCCGAGCGGCTGGTGCCCACGGTCCACCCCTCGGCGGTGCTGCGGGCGGACGACAGGGAGGCGGCGTACCGCGGACTGGTCGCCGACCTGAAAGTAGCTGCACAAGCCCTGGGGTAATGGTTAGTATCGCCGCATGCCCCTTACTTTTACCTTCGATCCCGTCGTCACCCCCGAACTCCGCGACGGCGTCCTCGACCTGTGGACCGATGTCACCAACGCCGGCGGAGCCGTCGGCTTCGTACCGCCCGTGACCCGTGAGGACATCCGCCCCGGCCTGGTGCGCCAGTTCGTGTCGATGGCGGAGGAGCGCTCGCGCCTCCTCGTCGGGCACGACGAGGAGGGCAGGGTGGCCGCGACGGCGTTCCTCACCTTCAACACCCACCACCTGATGACCCACTGGCTCTGGCTCTACACGGTGATGGTCCACCCCCGCCACCAGGGCAAGGGCTACGGCCGTGACCTGCTCGCCGCCGCCGAGGAGTCCGCCCGCACCGTCGACGGCATCGAGGCGATACGGCTCACCTGCCGCGGCGGCCTCGGCCTGGAGCGCTTCTACGCCTCCTGCGGCTACAAGGAGGTCGGCCGGGTCCCGGACGCCATCCGCGTGGCCCCGGGCGACGACCGCGACGACGTCGTCATGCTGCTGCCGCTGACCTGAGCCCCGTACCCCGCTGAAAGATCCGTGCCCGGTCGTGCTTCACTGGACGTCGTCCCTTTGGGACGTTCTGACCGTACGCAGGGAAGAGTGGATGAGATGCTCCGCTACACACTGATGCGCCTCGGGATCTTCGTGGGCTGCCTCGTGGTCGTCTGGGGCCTCGTCTACTCCGGCCTCGCCCCGCGCGGCCTCGGCGACTCCAACGGCCTGTGGATCGTACTGCTCGCGCTGCTGATCTCGGCCCCGATCAGCTTCGTCGTGCTCCGCAAGGAGCGGGACCGGGCCTCCGAGCGGATCGTGCAGCGGGTGGACCGGGCCAAGGCCAACCTGGAGGCCAACCGCAACATGGAGGACACGGCCGACGAGGCCGCCCGCACGCAGGGGCAGGCGCAGGGCCAGGCCTCGTAACGTACGTCACACCCGCGCACCGCACTCGGTCGCCCCGGTTTCCGAACTTCCCTGGAAACCGGGGCGCTTTGCGTTGTATGGGTGCCTTTGGTTCCCCACCTCTCAAAGCAAGGCTTTGAGGATCCCAAAGCTCAGGTGTTACGGTCTTCGGGTGAAGTCAGCAGCCGTGTTCCCCACGCCCCGGAGTGTTCCGCTCGTGGCGCGCCTGCACGTGGACCTCTGCCGGGTCACCGCCGCGAACTGTCGTCCCTGACGTTCCGCCGCCACCCGCGTCACCCGGTCCCACGTCACCTTCCTTACGCGTCCCCCCTCAACGGAGCATGTCCGTGTCCACGAACACGCAGTTCAAGCTGCCCATACGCGCGCCCTTCTGGGCCCAGATACTCGCCGGCCTCGTCCTGGGCGTCCTGCTCGGCTGGCTCGCCCGCAGCCAGGACGTCTCCTGGCTGGTCACCACCCTGGAGAAGGTCGGCGGCACCTTCATCGGCCTGCTGAAGCTGGCCGTCGCCCCGCTCGTCTTCTTCGCGATCCTGGTCTCCATCACCAACCTGCGGAAGGTCAACAACGCGGCCCGGCTGGCCTCGCGCACCCTCCTCTGGTTCATGATCACCTCGCTGATCGCGGTGGCGATCGGCCTGGTCATCGGCCTGGTCACCAACCCGGGCGCCGGCACCGGCCTCACCCCGGCGGACGGCGCCGCACCGGAGAAGTCCGGCTCCTGGATCGACTTCCTGACCGGCATCGTGCCGACCGACGTGATCACGCCGTTCACCGAGCTGAACGTCCTCCAGATCGTCTTCATGGCCGCCGTCGCCGGTATCGCCGCCCTCCAGCTCGGCGAGAAGGCCCAGCCGATCCTCAACCTGAGCGAGTCCGTCCTCGAACTCCTCCAGAAGGCCCTGTGGTGGGTCATCCGCCTCGCCCCGCTCGGCACCGTCGGCCTCATCGGCAACGCCATCGCCACCTACGGCTGGGACCTGATCGGCAAGTACGCCACCTTCACCGCCGACATCTACGTCGGCTGCGCGCTCGTCCTCTTCGGCGTCTACCCGGCGCTGCTGGCGACCGTGGCCAAGGTCAGCCCGGTGCAGTTCTTCAAGGGCGCCTGGCCCGCGATCCAGCTCGCCTTCGTCTCCCGCTCCTCCGTCGGCACCATGCCGCTCACCCAGAAGGTCACCGAGCGCCTCGGCGTACCGAAGGAGTACGCCTCCTTCGCCGTCCCGTTCGGCGCGACGACGAAGATGGACGGCTGCGCCGCCATCTACCCGGCCATCGCCGCGATCTTCGTCGCCCAGATCTTCGACATCCAGCTCGGCGTCGGCGACTACCTGCTGATCGCGTTCGTCTCGGTGGTGGGCTCCGCCGCCACGGCCGGCCTCACCGGCGCCACGGTCATGCTCACCCTCACCCTCTCCACCCTGGGCCTGCCCATGGAGGGCGTGGGCCTGCTCCTCGCCATCGACCCGATCCTGGACATGATCCGCACCGCGACCAACGTCGCGGGCCAGGCCCTGGTCCCGGTCATCGTCTCCGCCCGTGAGGGACTGCTCGACCGGAAGGCGTACGACTCGGTCCACGCCTCGCCGGTCGACGAGAACCCGGCCGACGAGCCCCGGCGGGTCCCCGCGGTGGCCTGACCGTCCCCGTCCCCGGGTGTGAGGGGCGCTTCCCGGCAACCACCGACAGGTGACCGTTGCTGGAGGCGCCCCTTACTCCTGTCCCCCTGTCGAGCAGGGCACCAACGGTGTGCTGACCCGCTACGGCGCCGTCACCCGCACCCTGGACGCCGGCCGACACTACCTGTGGCACCGTTCCTGGTCAGTGAGCAGGAGTGGGTCCTGGACCCGTTGCTGCTCGCTGCGGACATCCCGAACGGGTGCTGTCCAGCGCCGTACAGGACGCGATCCGGCAGCGGGCCCGCCGGATGCGCACCCAGCGCGCCTACGACCTGCGCGGCTCGGACGTGGCCGACATGCAGGAACTGCTCAACCGGCAGCTCTCCGGCCACGGCGTGCGCATCACCGGCTGCAACATCCCCGACGTGCGGCTTCCGACGCAGTACCAGCACCACCTGGCCACCCGGGAGCGGATCGCCAAGGAGCGCACCGCCTACGAGCAGGAGTGGGGCCTGACCCGCAAGCGGCGCATCGACAGCCTGGGCATGGACATCGAGCGGGCCAAGAAGGTGCGCGACGCCCGGATCGTCGAGGTGAAGGCCGCGCTGAACCGGGCCCGCGAGGAGGCCGCCCAGTTGCTGGAGCGGCAGGAGACCGAGGCCCAGCGGGTGCGGTTCGAGATCGAGACGCGCGGCCGCAGCGGGCTCATCGCCGCCGAGAACGAGGCCCGCGCCCAGCGCGCCCTGGCCAAGGCCTACCGTGACAACCGGGCGGTGCTCCAGTACGAACTGGCCCGCAGGCGCCTGGAGGTGGGCGCCGGGCCGGCCGGGAAGGCCCCGCAGCCGGTGGTGGTCCGTACCGACGGCGGCACCGACACCTCGGCGCTGTCCACGCTGTTCACCGCGCAGCTCCTGCCGCGGCTGACGGCGGGCGAACGGCCCGTCCTCGGTGACCGGAGCCACGGCGGCCGGGACTCCGAGTGAGGGACGGACCGTACGCTGTGTCCCATGGGTGCCGTGAAGACGAAGCGGATGCCGCGTGCGGTCCGTGAACAGCAGATGCTGGACGCCGCCGTACGGACCTTCGGTCAACGGGGGTACATGGCCGCGTCGATGGACGAGATCGCCGAACTGGCGGGCGTGTCCAAGCCGTTGGTGTACCTGTATCTGAACTCCAAGGAGGACCTGTTCACCGCGTGCATCCGGCGTGAGGCGAAGGCCCTCACCGAGGCCGTGCGCGCCGGTGCCCGCCCGGAGCTGCCGGCCGACCGGCAGCTCTGGTCGGGTCTGACGGCGTTCTTCACGCACACCGCCCGGCGTCCGGACGGCTGGGCGGTGCTGCACATCCAGGCCCGCACCCACGGTGAGGTGTTCGCCGCCGAGGTCGCCGCGATGCGCGCGGAGATCGTGGCGTTCGTGACGCAGCTCATCCTGGTCGCCGCCCGCGACGCCCACCGGGACCCGGATCTGCCCGAGCGTGAGGTCTCGGGGCTCGCGGAGGCCCTGGTCGGGGCCGCCGAGTCCCTCGCGGACTGGGCCAACGCCACCCCCGGTGTCACGGCCCGGCAGTCGGCGGGGACCCTGATGAACTTCGCCTGGGCGGGGCTCGGCGACCTGATGGCCGGCCGCCGCTGGACCCCGCCGGACGACGAGCCCGGCCCGGAGACGGCTCAGAGCGGGCCGACCTCCCCGGTCACGTGAACCCGGCCGCCGTCGCCGCGTAGTTCGAAGCGTCCGCCCTCCGCCGCGTACGTCACCGTCCCCGGCAGCAGCACCGGCGCCCGGAAGTCCGCGCGGACCTCCGCCGCGTCCGGGGTGCCGTGGGCGGCGAGGCAGCGGGCCACGGTCCACATGCCGTGCGCGATGGCGCGGGGGAAGCCGAAGAGCCGGGCGGTGAGCGGGTGCAGATGGATCGGGTTGCGGTCGCCGGACGCGGCACCGTAGCGCCGTCCGACGTCCCCGGCCAGCCGCCACTCGTCGACGGCGGGCAGCGGCTCGCGTTCTTCCTCCTGGCCCTTCCGGTGTCCGGAGGTGGTCCGGTGGCGGGCCAGATACGTGCTCCGCGACTCCCATACGACGTCCCCGCCGTCCCGCATCTCGGTGACCACGGCGGCCTCCGTGCCGCGCCGGTGCGGGGCCAGTCCTTCGACGTACACCGTCAGCTCGTACGCGCCCGTGGCCGGTGCCGCCCGGTGCCGGGTGATCCGTATCGACGTGTGGACGAGGCCGAGGAGCGGGAGCGGGAAGTCCGGCCCGCTCATCAGGCGCATGGCGAGCGGGAAGCCCAGCACGTGCGGATACGTCACCGGCAGCGCGTCTTCGTGGCTTGCGGAACCGGTCGGGAAGCCGCACACCCGCTCGTACGCGACGAGCCGGGCGGTGTCGGCGCGCAGGGCGGGCAGCACCAGCCGGGTGCGGGGGTGGGCGGCGTCGGGACGGGGGCGCTTGAAGGGGGACAGCAGGGCGCCGCGGGCGAGGAGCGGCGCGAGGGCGGGGGCGTCGGAGAGCTCCACGGTGGGCGCGGGTGCGGACGTCATGGAGCGTTCACGCCCCCAGCAGGCTCTGGCCGCAGACCCGTACGACCTGCCCGTTCACCGCGCCGGAGGCCGGGTGGGCGAGCCAGGCGGTGGTCTCGGCGACGTCGATGGGCAGGCCGCCCTGGGCGAGGGAGTTCATCCGGCGGCCCGCCTCCCGGATGAACAGCGGAACGGCGGCCGTCATCTTCGTCTCGATGAAGCCGGGCGCGACCGCGTTCACCGTCACCCCGTGCCCGTCGAGCGCGTGCGGCGCGAGGGCGCGGACCAGGCCGGTGACGCCCGCCTTGCTCGCCCCGTAGTTGGTCTGGCCGGCGTTCCCGGCGATCCCCGCGATGGACGCCGTGGCGACGATCCGCCCGCCGCGCCTCAGGGTCCCGGCGGCGAGCAGCGCGTCGGTGGTGCGCAGCACGCTCGCCAGGTTCACCTCCAGCACCGGGCTCCAGAGCTCGGCCGGCATGTTGACCAGCCGCCGGTCACGGGTGATGCCCGCGTTGTGGACGAGCACGTCGAGGCCGTCGGGGAGGGCTTCGGCGATGCGGGCGCCCGCGTCGGCGGCGGTGATGTCGAGGGGGAGCGCGGTCCCGCCGAGCCGCTCGGCGACGCGCCGGGCGTCCGCCTCGGCCCCCGGTACGTCGAGGACGACCACCTTGGCGCCGTCCCGCGCCAGCGTCTCGGCGACCGCCTCGCCGATGCCGCGCGCGGCGCCGGTCACCAGGGCGGTACGGCCGGACAGGGGACGGTCCACGTCGTACGGGGCGGCGGTCTCGTGCGCGCCGACCCCGATCACCTGGCCGCTGACGTAGGCCGATCCGGGGGAGAGCAGGAAGCGGAGGGTGGACTCGGCGGCGGGGGCGTCGGTGAGGCGGACCAGGTTCACGGTGATGCCCCGCCCGGTCTCCTTGCCGAGGGAGCGGGTGAAGCCCTCCAACGCCTGCTGGGCGGCGGCCTGATGGTGGTCGGCGGGGTCGAGCGGGGCACCGAGCACCACGATCCGGCCGCTCGCGGCGACCGACCGCACGACGGGATGCAGGGCCGCGTGCACCTCTGCGAGCCCCTCCACGTCCCGTATCCCGCTGGCGTCCAGGACGACGGCGGCGGGCCGGCCCGTGGCGTCGTCCGGGGCGGGTCCGGTACGGGCCAGGACGGGGGCGAGGTCGAGGTCGGACTTGCCGGCCGTGAGGTGGAGCAGGCCGCCGTCCAGGTCCGGCCGCTCCGGTGACCGGCGCCGCAGCGGCGCCGGCCGGGGGAGTCCCAGGCGGCGCGTGAGGAAGCGGCCGGGCGCGGTGCCGGTGAAGCTCAGATAGCGGTCGGCCATGGGGGACTCCCGGTGTGGTCTCGCTTTGCTTACTCTGGAGTAAGGTTACTGGAGGTAAGGGTATGTCACAGTGAGGAGCAGGTCGAGATGAGCACCCTCAAGCCGAGCCCCCCGGGGCCGGCCGCCGTCCGGCGCGTCGCGGTCATCGGCGGCAGCCGCGTCCCCTTCGCCCGCTCCGACGGCCCCTACGCCACCGCCTCCAACCAGGAGATGCTCACCGCCGCGCTGAACGGACTCGTGGAGCGGTACGGACTGCGAGCGCCGGGCGCGGTGGGGGAGTTGGTCGCCGGGGCGGTCCTCAAGCACAGCCGTGACTTCAACCTCGCCCGCGAGACCGTCCTCGGCTCGGCGCTCGACGCCCGCACCCCCGCCTACGACATCCAGCAGGCCTGCGGCACCGGGCTCCAGGCGGTCGTCGCCGCCGCCAACAAGATCGCCCTCGGCCAGACGGAGGCCGCGATCGCCGGTGGCGCCGACACCGCGAGCGACGCGCCCCTCGGCGTCAACGACACTCTGCGCAAGGTGCTGTTGGAGGCGCGGCGCGCCAAGTCGCTCGGCGGCCGGCTGAAGGCCCTGGCGAAGGTGCGCCCCGGCCACCTCGTCCCCGACATCCCGCGCAACGCCGAACCGCGCACGGGTCTGTCCATGGGCGAGCACGCCGCGGTCACCGCACGCGCCTGGGGCGTCAGCCGCGAGGACCAGGACGAACTGGCGGCGACCAGTCACCAGCGGCTGGCGGCGGCGTACGAACGCGGTCTGTTCCAGGACCTGGTGGTGCCCTTCCGGGGCCTGGCCCGCGACCAGAACCTGCGCCCCGGCTCGACGGTGGAGAAACTCGCCGCGCTGAAGCCGGTGTTCGGCCTCGACGACCCCGACCCGACCATGACGGCGGGCAATTCGACCCCGCTCACGGACGGTGCCGCGCTGGTGCTGCTGGCGAGCGAGGAGTGGGCGGCGGAGCGGGGCCTGGAACCCCTCGCCTACCTGACCGCGTACGAGACGGCCGCCGTGGACTTCGTGCACGGGGACGTCGCCGACGGCGAGGACGGCCTGCTGATGGCACCCGCGTACGCGGTCCCGCGCATGCTGGAGCGGGCCGGTCTCGGCATGGCGGACTTCGACCTGATCGAGGTGCACGAGGCGTTCGCCTCCCAGGTGCTGGCCACGCTGGCCGCCTGGGAGAAGCGCGGGCTGGCGCCCGTCGACCGCGCCCGGCTGAACGTGGCGGGCTCGTCCCTGGCCACCGGCCACCCCTTCGCCGCCACCGGCGCCCGCATCGTGGCCACCCTGGCGAAACTCCTCGCCGAACGGGACGCCCCCGCACGCGGGCTGATCTCGGTCTGCGCGGCGGGCGGCCAGGGTGTGACGGCGATCCTGGAACGACCGGGCGTTTCCGGGGACGTACGTGAGTGACCCTCACGTAACCCGCAAGATTGCACACCCCCGGCCCGGGACCATCCCCGGACCCGCACAGACCTTCCACGTCAGGGCCGTACGATCTCCGCACCGACCGGTGGTGACCCCTTTCCCCGACGGCCGCCGGTGAGCGCCTCGGCGTGCGGGGCACGTACGTCGTTGCATCACGCAGTTCCCCTGCACGCCCAGGAGCCGCCCGTGTCCACCGCCTATTCCTCCGCTCTCGACGACGACGTCTACGGAGCACCCGTCCTGGTCGAGCCGGAGACCCGGCGGCTGGACGGCGTCGTACGGGAAGCGTCCGTACCGCCGTTCGCCCGGCAGGTGCGGCACGGATCGCTCGCCGACCTGCCGTTCGAGAACGCGGGCACGGCACCGGACGCGGTGGTGCTCAGCCGGAAGACGGCGGACGGCAGTTGGCGGGACGTGACGGCGCAGCGATTCGCCGCCGAGGTCCTGGCCGTCGCGAAGGGCCTGATCGCCGAGGGCCTGATGCCGGGCGACCGGATCGCCGTCATGGCCCGCACCCGCTACGAGTGGACGGTGCTCGACTTCGCCGCGTGGGCCGCCGGACTGGTCACCGTTCCCGTCTACCCCACCTCCTCAGTCTTCCAGGCCCGCTGGATCCTGCACGACTCCGGCGCGGTCGCCCTGGTCACGGAGACGGCCGGCCAGGCCGCCGCCCTCGGCCCCGAGCTTGTGCACCTCCCCGACCTGCGGCGGGTGTGGGTCGTGGAGAAGGGCCACGTCGACGCGCTCGCGGAAGCCGGTGCGCACGTACCCGACCAGGAAGTCGAGGTGCGCCGCGGCGTCCTGGGCCCCGACACCCTCGCCACCCTCGTCTACACCTCGGGCACCACCGGCCGCCCCAAGGGCTGTGCCCTCACCCACGGCAACTTCTTCGCCGAGGTGGACAACGCCATCGAGCTGCTCTACCCCATCTTCAAGGCCCGGACCAGCGAAGAGGCCTCCGTCCTCCTCTTCCTGCCGATGTCCCACGTCTTCGGCCGGATGGTCGCCGTCGCCTGTGTGCGCGCCCGGGTGCGCCTCGGTCACGCGCCGAGCCTGGCGCCCGCGGACCTGCTGCCGGACCTGGCGAGCTTCCGGCCCACCTGCCTGCTGACCATCCCGTACATGCTGGAGAAGGTCTTCAACACCGCTCGGGCGAAGGCGGAGGCGGGCGGACGGCTCTCGGCCTTCGACCGCGCGGAGTCGGTGGCCCGCCGCTACGGCGAGGCCGTCGAGGCCCGCCAGACGGGGGCGGGGGCCGGACCGTCCCGCTCCCTGAAGACGGCCCGCGCCTTCTACGACCCGCTGGTCTACCGCAAGATCCGCAACGCCATGGGCGGCAAGGTGCGCTACGCCATCTGCGGCGGCTCCCCGCTCGGCCCCCGCCTCGCCGCGTTCTACGCCGGTGCCGGCATCGAGATCTTCGAGGGCTACGGCCTGACGGAGACCACCGGCGCCTCGACGGTGACACCCCCGCTGAAACCCCGTCTGGGCACGGTGGGCTGGCCGCTGCCGGGGACGAGGATCCGCATAGCGGCGGACGGCGAGATCCTCGTCGGCGGCGACCATGTGCTGCGCGGCTACTGGGACCCGCAGGCGGGCGGGGTCGTGCCCGCCGCGCCCGACGGCTGGCTGCCCACCGGCGACCTCGGCGAACTGGACGACGAGGGCTACCTGACCATCACGGGCCGCAAGAAGGAGCTGATCATCACCTCCGGCGGCAAGAGCGTCGCCCCGGCCCCGCTGGAGAACTGGCTCCGATCGCACCCGCTGATCTCCCAGGTCATGGTGGTCGGCGACAACCGCCCCTACGTCTCCGCCCTGATCACCCTCGATCCCGACGGCATCACCCACTGGCGCCGCATGAACGGCAAGCACCCGGTCCCGCCGGAACTCGTCCTCGACGACGAGGAGTTGCACGCGATCCTCCAGCGCGCGATCGACGAGGCCAACAAGATGCTCTCCCGCCCGGAGTCGATCCGCCGCTTCACCGTCCTCCCGGTGGACTTCACGGAGGAGGCGGGCCACCTGACCCCGTCGATGAAGCTGCGGCGCGAGGAGATCCTGCGGGACTTCGCGGCGGAGGTGGAGGGGCTGTACGCGGGGTAGGTCACCCCGTCGCCGCGCGGGCGATCAGGAACGCCTGGGGGGTCGACTCGCCCTGGTCCGTGTCGGCGGTGCGCACCGTGTGCTGGACGAGGGTGAAACCGGCCGCCTCCAGGAGCGCGACGACGCGTTCCGGGCGCATGCGCCGGAAGTCGAGGGTGACCGGGTGGCCCCAGGGGTGCTCGTGGCGGCGGGGTTCGTCGCCGCACTGGAACGCGAGCAGCAGATGGCCTCCGGGTGCCAGGACCCGGCGGAACTCGGCGTATACGGCGGGCAGTTCGTCCTGCGGGGTGTGGATGGTGGAGTACCAGGAGACCACGCCGGCGAGGGCGCCGTCAGGAAGGTCCAGGTTCCGCATCGAGCCCTGTTCGAAGCGCAGGCCGGGATTCTCGCGGCGGGCGATCGCGAGCATCCCCTCCGACAGGTCGAGGCCGAAGACGGAGAGCCCGAGGGAGGCGAGATGCGCGGTCACCCGGCCGGGACCACACCCCAGGTCGGCCACCTGGCCGCCCTCGCCGACCAGTTCGGCGAAACCGGCCATCACCGCCCGGTCCAGCGGCATGACGGAGAGGGAGTCACGGAACAGGGTGGCGTAGTCCTCGGCGATGGCGTCGTAGAAGGTGCGGGTGGCGACTACGTGATCGGCGTCGGTGGCGGTCATGGGTGAGGACCCTACCCACGCCCACTGACAGCTCCGGGGGCATGGGGGTGAAACCGGCCTCGCGCTCTTCGCGACCGGGCGGGCACGCACCGGACACACCGTTGTGCCTGCTCGGTCCGGGGCGGCTGTGCGGCTTTCGTACCCGCTTGGTCTGGGGGATGGCCACGCGGCTTTCGTACCTGTTCGGTCTGGGGGATGGCCACGCGGCTTTCGTACCTGTTCGGTCTGGGGGATGGCCACGCGGCTTTCGTACCCGCTGGGTATGGGGGACGGTCACGTGACTGCCGTACCCGCTCGGCATGGGGGACGGCCACGCGATTTCCGTACCCGCTCGGTATGGGCGACGGTCACGTGACTGCCGTACCCGCTCGGCACGGGGGACGGCTACCCGATCCCCATGCCCCGCAGCACCGCCGTCGTGGCCGCCGCCCCGAGGACGACCACCGCGAACGGCGCGCGCCGCCACGCCAGTACGCCGCCCACCAGCACCCCGGCCGGACGTGCCCACCCCGCGAACCCGCCGCCCTCGGTGAGCGCCCCCGTCGCCAGCAGTGCCACCAGCAGGACCACCGCACCGGCGGACAGCAGCTCCCGCACCCGGACCGGCAGCTCCACCCGCCCGTGCAGCGCCGGCCCGACCAGCCGGAAGGCGTACGTCCCGACCGCCAGCGCCAGGATCACCGCGACCGTCGCGCTCACACCGACCGCCCTCGCCCGCGCCCATGCCCGCGCTCTCGTCCGCCCCCGTGCAGTGCCAGCCCCGCCAGTGCCACCAGTACCGGCACGCCCGCCGGTGCCGCCGGTGTGACCGCCAGCGCCAGCGCCGCTCCGGGCAGCGCGGCCCGGCGGACGCCGGCGTCCTCGCGCAGGGCGGGCAGGACGAGGGCGACCAGTACCGCGGGGAAGGCCGCGTCCAGTCCGTAGCGCGCCGTGTCCCCCAGCGCGCTGCCGGCCAGCGCGCCCGCCAGCACCCCGGTGTTCCACACGGCGAACATCCCGAGCCCCGAGATCCAGAACGCCGCCCGTCGCCGTGCCGGGTCCCGCTGGGCCAGGGTGAAGGCCACCGTCTCGTCGGTCACCAGGTGCGCCCCGACCAGGAGGGCGAGCCGTCCCGGGCCGATGTGCTCGGCGACGGCGAGGCTGAAGGCGGCCGTACGGGTGTTGAGCAGCAGCCCCGTGACCGCCGCCGCGACCGGACCGCCCCCGGCCAGCAGCACGCCCACCGCGCTGAACTGGGCGGAGCCCGCGTACACCACCAGCGACATCACCACCGGCACCCACACCGGCAGCCCGCCGGCGACGGCGATCGCCCCGAACGACACGCCGACGACGCCCCCGGCCAGACAGACCAGGGACACGTCCCGGAGCAGACCGGGGTCGAGAAAGGCGGGAGTTGTTCGTTGTGCCGAACGCATGTTTCCTACCATGGACAGAAGAGACGCCGTTCGTCAAGGCGAACGACCGTACCGCTGGAGCGAACGACATGACCGATGGCCCCCCGCCCCGCCTCCCCCTCGACCGGATCGCCGCCGCCCTGCGCCGCGAACGCACCCGCGTCGGCCTCTCCCTCTCCGAACTGGCCAAACGCGCCGGAATCGCCAAGTCCACGCTGTCCCAGCTGGAGGCGGCGAGCGGAAATCCGAGCATGGAGACGATCTGGGCGCTGGCGGTGGAGCTCGGGGTGCCGTTCAGCGCGCTGGTGGAGTCCCCGGTGCCGTCCGTGCGGGTGATCAGGGCGGGAGAGGGGCCGACCGTGCACTCCGAGCAGTCCAGTTACGTCGCCACCCTGCTGTCGGCGAGCCCGCCGGGCGCGCGGCGCGACATCTACGCCGTCGGACTGGAACCGGGGACCGTACGCGCCTCCGAGCCGCACATTCCGGGGACCGTGGAGCACATCGTGGTCAGCGCGGGGCGGGTGAAGGCGGGGCCCGGCGGAGAGAGCGCGGAACTCGGTCCGGGGGACTACATGACGTACCGCGGGGATGTGCCGCATGCGTACGAGGCACTGGAGGCCGGTACGAAATTCGTACTGATCATGCAGCACGTATGAGGGGAATTCCCCGAATGTTCACCGAGGCCTTTCGGCGGCGGGATCGGTGAGGGGAGGGGAAAAGGCAGGAGCCCCGTCGCCTGACGGCGCGGGGCTCCTTGGGTACTGCTAGTCGTTCCCGGATCGGCGAGGATCAGACCGGGGTGACGTTCTCCGCCTGCGGGCCCTTCGGACCCTGCGTGACGTCGAAGGACACCTGCTGGTTCTCCTCAAGGGAGCGGAAACCGCTCGCGTTGATCGCGGAGTAGTGGACGAAGACGTCGGGGCCGCCGCCTTCCTGGGCGATGAAACCAAAGCCCTTTTCGGCGTTGAACCACTTCACGGTTCCGGTAGCCATAAGCCCTCCTTGGGCCCAAAGGGTTGCCCTGCTCCAGAACCAGCAAGTGTGAAGACCAATTCCGCACAAGTGCATCCGTCTGAGAACGACGAGAGCCCGCGGTCACATGCTCCGCAGGCTCTGTACTGCAAGGGAAACCAAACTGCAACTTGCGGAAGAGCCTAGCACGCAGGTCCCCGAATGCAATAGAGGTCAAGATCACGTCACCCGAATGTTTGAACGCCCCGTCCGTCACGGGCGTCCGGTCGAACGTTTGGGCGATCGGGGGGTGGGAGTCGGCCCACCGGGGACGAGGACTAGCCTCACGTTGTGGACAATCCTCGCACCCGGCCGCGCGTCGGCCACATCCAGTTCCTGAACTGCCTGCCCCTGTACTGGGGGCTCGCGAGAACGGGCACGCTCCTCGACTTCGAGCTGACGAAGGACACCCCGGAAAAGCTCAGTGAGAAGCTGGTGCAGGGCGACCTCGACATCGGGCCCGTCACCCTCGTCGAGTTCCTCAAGCACGCGGACCAGCTCGTCGCCTTCCCGGACATCGCCGTCGGCTGCGACGGCGATGTGATGTCCTGCGTGATCGCCTCGCAGGTCCCGCTGGACCGGCTGGACGGAGCGCGGGTCGCCCTCGGGTCGACCTCCCGCACCTCCGTACGCCTCGCCCAGCTCCTCCTCGCCGAGCAGTACGGCGTACGGCCCGACTACTACACCTGCCCGCCCGACCTGAGCCTGATGATGCAGGAGGCCGAGGCGGCCGTCCTCATCGGGGACGCGGCCCTGCGCGCCAACATGCTCGACGGCCCCCGCTACGGGCTCGACGTGCACGACCTGGGCGCGCTGTGGAAGCAGTGGACGGGCCTGCCGTTCGTCTTCGCGGTGTGGGCGGTGCGCCGCGACTACCTGGAGCGCGAGCCGGTCATCACCCGCAAGGTGCACGAGGCCTTCCTCGCCTCCCGCAACCTCTCCCTGGAGGAGGTCGGCAAGGTCGCCGAGCAGGCGGCCCGCTGGGAGGCCTTCGACGAGGCGACCCTGGCGCAGTACTTCACCACCCTCGACTTCAGTTTCGGTCCCCCGCAGCTGGAGGCGGTCGCCGAGTTCGCCCGCAGGGTGGGACCGACGACGGGCTTCCCGGCCGACGTGAAGGTCGATCTGCTCCAGCCCTGAGGCTGCGGGCGACCCGCCCACTACCCTGCTGGAAGGTTCCGGCGTACGGGCGTGACGGGGGAGGGGTGGACGCCATGCGGCCGCTCGAAGCGGACGAGCCCACGGTCGTGGGCCCCTACCGGCTGCTCGGCCGGCTCGGCTCCGGCGGCATGGGCCGGGTCTATCTGGGCCGCAGCGCCGGGGGCCGCACGGTCGCGGTGAAGATCGTGCACCCCCACTTCGCGCTGGACGAGGAGTTCCGCGCCCGCTTCCGGCGCGAGGTCGACGCCGCCCGCCGGGTCGGCGGCGCCTGGACGGCCCCCGTCCTGGACGCCGACCCCGGCGCCCGTGTCCCCTGGGTCGCCACCGCCTACGCGGCCGGCCCGTCCCTCGCCGCGGCGGTCACCGACACCGGCCCGCTGCCCGCGCCCACCGTACGGGCGCTGGGCGCGGGGCTGGCCGAGGCGCTGACGGCCGTACACGCACTGGGCCTGGTGCACAGGGACGTGAAGCCGTCGAACGTCCTCCTCACCCTCGACGGACCCCTCCTGATCGACTTCGGCATCGCCCGCGCCACGGACGGCACGGCGTCCCTGACGTCGACGGGCGTGTCGATCGGCTCCCCCGGCTACATGTCCCCCGAGCAGATCCTCGGCAAGGGCGTGACGGGCGCGGCGGACGTCTTCTCCCTCGGCGCGGTACTGGCGTACGCGGCGACGGGCAGCCCCCCGTTCCCCGGCGACTCCTCGGCGGCCCTGCTGTACAAGGTCGTGCACGAGCCGCCCGAACTGGGCGAACTGGACGGCGAACTGCGCGAACTCGTCGAGGCATGCCTCGACAAGACCCCGTCGGCCCGCCCGACCCCCGCCGAACTGGCCCACCGCCTGGCCCCCGAGGGCGGCGCGGCCCGCCTGGTGACGGCCGGCTGGCTGCCGGGAGCCCTGGTGGAGCAGGTGAGCCGGGCCGCGGTACGACTCCTGAACCTGGAGGCGACGGGGGAGGGTCCGTCGGGGCCGGTGGGGTTCAGCAGGCCGTCGGTGGGGGAGGGGGCGGCGGGCGATGGGGTCGGTGGGGCGTCGGCGGGTGGGGCTCCGTCGGCCGGGGGCTTCGGTGATCCGAGTGCGGGTGGCTCCGCGTCAGCCGAGGGCCTCGGTGGTGCGGCGGCAGGTGGGGCTCCGTCGGGTGATGGGCTTGGTGGTGCGGCGGCAGGCGGGTCTCCGTCGGTCGGGGGTTTCGGCGGTGCGTCGGTGGCCGGGGGCTTCGGTGATCCGAGTGCGGGTGGCTCCGCGTCGGTCGGAGGCCTCGGTGGTCTGTCCGCGGGTGGCTCCCCGTCGGCCGGCTCGGTGTCCGGGGCCTTCGGCCCGCCGCCCGTGATGCCGGTGACACAGGGGCCGGGCACAGCCGCCGTCCCCGAGCCGCGCGACGCACCGCCCCACGCCCCCGCGACCCCGCACCCGCCCACCCAGCCGGTGGACCGGGACGGCCGGGGCGGCCCCGGGAAACTCTCCGTCTCCATGGCGGCCACCTCCTCCGCCCAACCCGACGGCCGGGGCCGGCGCGTCAGCTGCACGGTCGCCCTCGCGGTGGCGGGCGCGCTGGCCGCGGTGACCGTCGGCTCCGTGTTCGTGCTCGACCTGCTGCCGGGCGGTTCCGAGGGCGGTGCCGCACAGTCCGACGGCGGGGGCAAGTCCGAAGAACCGGCCTCCCCCACCACCGTCCCCGCCGCCTACCTGGGCACCTGGGAGGGCCAGGCCAACTCCCGCGAGAGCATCGCCATTCCGCTCGGCACGTTCCGCGTCACCCTCGAACAGGCGAAGGTCGGCGAGCAGGTGGGCACCCTCCGCCACACGGACATCTTCGGCGGCGTCTGCGACGACGTCCTCACCCTGAAGCAGGTCACGAAGAAGCAGCTCGTCACGGTGTCCGTCGGCGCGAAGTCCAACCGCGACGTCTGCAACCAGGCCGAGCACACGGTCCGCCTCACCCCGGTCGGCGACGACCTGGTCTACGAGTCGGACAGCAAGGAGTCGGGGTCGCCGAAGGCCCGGTTGTCGAAGATCGAGTAACTGTCTTTCGGCTCCTCCCGGTCGCTGTCCGTCCCCCGCCACTCACTAATGTGTCTGCGTCGGCGAACGACACCAGGCGCAGCACACGCCGCACGGGCATCACGACGGGGAAGGCCACCATGGAGACGTTGCAGTCGGACGACCCTCGCGAGCTGGGCGGTTACCGCCTGCTGCGAAGACTCGGCGCCGGCGGCATGGGACGTGTGTACCTCGCGCGTTCGCCCGGTGGCCGTACCGTCGCCGTGAAGGTGGTGCGCCCGGATCTCGCGGCGGACGCCGGCTTCCGGGAGCGCTTCCGGCACGAGGTGGAGATCGCCAAGGCGGTGTCCGGCCGCTACACCGCGCCGGTCGTGGACGCCGACCCGGAGGCGGCACTGCCGTGGCTGGCGACGTCGTACGTGCTCGGTCCGGACCTCACGGACGTGGTCGCCGCGCACGGCGCGCTGCCGGAGCGCACGGTCCGTGCCCTGGCCGCCGGCCTCGCCGCGGCACTGCAGGAGGTGCACGCGGCCGGCCTGATCCACCGCGACCTCAAGCCGTCCAACGTCCTGCTGGCCGCCGACGGCCCACGTGTCATCGACTTCGGCATCGCACGGGCGGTCGACGGAAGCCGTATGACACAGACCGGAGTCGTGGTCGGATCGCCCGGCTACATGTCCCCGGAGCAGGCCCAGGGCAAGGACATCGGCACGGCGGGCGACGTCTTCTCCCTGGGTGCCGTGCTCGCGTTCGCGGCGACCGGCCGGGGGGCCTTCGGCGACGGGGCCGCCTCGCACGCCGCGCTGCTCTATCAGATCGTGCACGGCGAGCCCGACCTCACCGGCGTACCGCAGTCGCTGCTGGGCCTGGTCCGTGCCTGCCTGATGAAGGATCCCGCACAGCGTCCCGCACCGGCGCAGATCGTGACGTCCCTTGCTCCACAGGGCGTTGAGCCAGTCCTGACCGACTGGCTGCCGTCGGCCGTGGCGTCGACGATCGCGACACACGCGGCGGGGATCCTCGACCTGGAAGCCCCCGACCCGGCTCCGGCCGGAGCGTCCTTCGGCCCGGCGCCGACCATGACGGCGGGGGCGGCTGCCCCGGCCCAGGCGTACGGCGGTCCGCCGCCCCCGGGATACGGCAGCGCGCCGGCGCCGGGATACAGCACCCCGGCTCACGGAGGTGATCCGGGCACGCCCCTCCCCGGCACGGTGCAACTCGGCGGGCAGCCCACCGGCCGGTCCCGTCGCCGCGTACTCGGCCTGGCGCTCGGCGCCGCCGCCGGTGTCGCCGTGGTCGGAGGCGGAGCAGCCTGGTGGCTCACGCAGAACGAGGACGACACCCCCACGACGGACGCGGCGGGCCGGGGCGGAGCGGCCGAAGCGGCCGGGGAGCGGTTCACCACGCCGCCCCCCGGCGTCGCGCCCCAGCCCCTGTGGCACAAGTCGGTGGCGGAGGACAGCACCAGTGCGCTCGTGCCGCTGCTCACCCACGAAGGCCTCCTGCTGATCAGTGGCGATCCGCTCGTGGCCTACGACGTGAGGACGGGCAGGGCCCGTTGGTCGAAGAAGGAGGCGTGCCGTCCGGGAGAGCCCCTTCTCTTCCACGACGGCAAGGTGTTCCTGGCCGACGGCGGCTACGACGGAGTGCTCGTCGCCCTCGACGTGAAGACCGGCGAGGAGGTCTGGCGGAGCCGGCTGGGCAAGTCCCTGTCGGTCGATTCCGCCATCGCCGTCGACGACAAGAACGTCTACGTCACGGCCAAGGACTTCGGCGAGTCCAGGAGCGCCACGGAACACCGCACGGCCGTGGCCGCCGTCAGCCACACCACCGGCAAGAAGACGTGGCTGCAGAGACGGGACTGGGGTACCAAGGACTACGACGTCCAGGGCAGCGTCTCCGGCAAGCACCTGGTGTACGCCGACTCCAACTACAACCTCACGGTGCGGGACACCGCCACGGGTGCGCAGTTGTGGACCAGGAAGATCGGCGAGGACTGGACCTGGCAGCCCACGGTCGCGGGCGGCCTCGTCTTCCTGCCGGGCGACAAGCTCACGGCCCTCGACGCCGACACGGGCGACACCCGCTGGACCCTGTCCTCCAACGGCCGCCGGGCCTTCC
This sequence comes from Streptomyces sp. CB02400, assembly GCF_001905725.1. Lineage (GTDB taxonomy): Bacteria > Actinomycetota > Actinomycetes > Streptomycetales > Streptomycetaceae > Streptomyces > Streptomyces atrovirens. The sequence continues at coordinate 344,140 of NZ_LIWB01000004.1, read as the reverse complement.
GCAACCCCTCGGTGATCGACGGCGTACTGTACGTCAGCGACTACGACGACGGCGTCTGGGCGGTGGACGTCAAGACGGGCAAGCGGATCTGGCTCTGCGACGACCTGGAAGCCAACGGACCGGAGACGTTCCTGCGCGCCGGCTCCTCCTTGTACGGGGCGACCGGCGGCCTGTCCGGCGGCGGCGTCGTCGCACTGGAAGCCCGGACCGGCAAGGTCCGCTGGGTCTACGACGACAACAAGGACAACGGCGAACCGTGGCAGGTGACCGTCTCCGGCAACCTGCTGCTGGTCACCCACGGACCGGAGATCTACGCTCTGCCGGCGGTATGAGGATGCGGTGCATATCGCGATGAAAGGCGGAGAAAGCCCAACGTAAAGGAGAGGTGACCGCTGCATGCCCGGACCTGAATCCTCCGTGTACGAAGCTCGATACCCCTGGACACCTTTTCAACTTCTCAGCGGAGCTTGGGCGAGGCGACTTGTCGCGTTCTGCGTCGACGACCGGGGTGTCACCTTGGGCGGAGCACCCGCACGCCATGCCGGCCAGACTGCATTCGTACCGTGGCACGACGTCTCTGCCGTGGTTCTCTGGCAGCAAGAAACGGCCGCGCTGACACCCATGTGCTACGTGGGGCTGCGTCGTCGACCGGGGGCTCCGGCGCTCCCCGGCCCGAACGCATCGCTCAGCCGAGACCAGACGACCCGGCTCGCGCCGCACATTGATCACGACCTGTTCCTGGCGAGCAGGCACATCAATCTGTGGACCCTTGACCGTGAACGTCTCGTGAATGCTCTGCGCGCATTTGCCCCTCAGGTGTCGTTGGAGGAAGTGGGACAGGCCAAGGCTGACGGTTACTGACCTTCAAAGCGTGATGTCGTCATGATGATTTGCGTAGACCGGTGCCGGTCAGGCAGCCGTCGAGGACGTCGTGTCGGTACTGGAGCTGGCGTAGGCCGCGTCGAGCGCCGCCACGGTCCTTCCACCTGGGGCCAGGTCTCCTTCACCCAGCCGGCCACCACGTTCTCGTCCCGCTCGATCGCGCGGCGGGCAGGAACCTGGCAGCTTCAGCCATGCTCCCTGAGCAGGGCTGCCACCCCTTGCACGGTGTAGCTCTTGTGGAACCGGCGCCCGATCAGCGTATTGATCCGCGACAGGGTCCAGGTCTGGTCCGGCCAGCCGTGCGCGACCGGACCCTTGAGCAGTTCCCTCTCGAGCACGGCGAACAGTTCGTCGCTCGGCAGCGGCAACGACGGCGGGGGCTCGCGTCGGGCGGCCGACCCGGCTGGGGTTCGGCGCAGGGGTCGTCTCCACATATCTGCTCGTGTGATGGAGCGCCCGGTATTGGTGGTCCGCCTTCTGCGAGGGGCGGCGCGAGGAAGCGGTGGCCGAGCCGGACGCCTGGCCCTGGTGTTCGGCGGTCCTTCCCTCACGGTGATGGTCCTGCAGGTGTGGGAGTGGTCCTCCGAGCGGTCGCGCCGCGAGCCGGTCGTGCCCGCCCAGCCCGTCGAGCCGCCGCGACCATGGCGGGACTGGGGCCGACCGGGAGGTGAGCCAGGATGCACGGGGTGGCAGTGTCGGAGAACGAGGTGGGCTGAGGCCCGCGCCTGCCCCGTGGTTGCGTCCGCCTCGAAACATTCCTCGGACCTGCACGCCGTTCACCGGGAGGTCGCACGGAACGTGAGGGATTCGGGGGAGCCGGGAGCCGAGGGCGGGAAGCCGCCCGGAAAAACCCGGTTCGCGGCGGCCCGTTCGGTGCGCGAACCGGCGGAAGACGTGAAGGCGAAGGCCGATTCCGTGACGGTACGGCCACACTGGTGAATCCGGTGACGCCGGTCGCACGTCCGCCGACAGCACGCCAGTGGTCGGCTGTTGTCCGGCGTGCTTTGATCGGTGCGCGCGGCTCGCCGGTGATCGGTCCCGGTTCCGGGCTTCCGGCGAATTCCCCGCCGTCGCGATCCTTGATACGAACGGAAAGGCCAGCCATGACTTTCGCCCCGCAGGTAGAAACGGCCGAGATCTCCGACGCGGAACTGGACGACGTATCCGGCGGTCAGGCCGTCTCCGCCAGCCTCGACGCCGGTGTGGCCGTCGTCGCGGACCACGATTCCTTCGGCGTGGGTGTGTACGCCGAGGCGGGCCCCTTCAGCGTCTCCGCCGGTCTTGGCGGCTCGGTGGCCCACGAGGGTGCGGTGCGCACCACGATGCTCTGAGCGTCGCTTCCGACGTGAGCCGGGTCCCGGTCTGTTCGCAGACCGGGACCCGGCTCATTCGTCTCCGAGCCCGTTCCCGCTGCCTGTCTTGAGGGCTTCGACGAAGGTGTTGAAAGCGGGGGACGGGAAGGAGAGGGGGGCGTGGGTGGGGTGTTTGGAGTCGCGTATGGCTGTGCGGGTGGGGGAACGCGCTATTTCCACGCAGTTGTTGCCGTCGCCGCTTCCGGAGTAGGACGACCTTTGCCAGGTTTCGGGTGTGGTCACGGTTGCCTTACAGCTCCTTCGCCAGACGGTGGATGAAATCGCGTGAGCATGCAGGTTCGAGAGACGCGGACTCCACCATATGGAACAACGTTTGAAAAGCGCTGAGTTGGGCTTCGGAGTCGATGAAGGCGGCACCTTGCGGTGCGTCCCGTACGGCAGTGTCCAGCCTGGGTACGGCACCGCTCACGTACATCATGTCGTTGGTGGCTCCCGCGAAGCCGTCCAGGTCGAAGGGGATGACCCGCACGGTGATGTGGTGCGCTTCGGAGAGTTCCAGGACGCGAAGGAGTTGAGCACGCGCTGCGGTCCGGTCGCCCACACGGATGCGCAGAGCCGCCTCGTGGATGACGGCTGTGTACGGGACGGACCGGGGTTCCTCGATGATCCGCCTGCGTTCCATCCGGTGGTTCACCCGCAGTTCGAGGTCGTCACGGGGCAGTTCGGGGACCCGGTAGGAGAAGATCGCGCGAGCGTAGTCCTCTGTCTGGAAGAGGCCGGGTACGTGCAGGAACTCGATGTCCTGTCGGCGGATGCAGTGGTGCTCCAACTCGGCGAGATCCAGGAACGAAGGGGGCAGCAGGCCCTTGTACCGCTCCCACCACCCGCGTGTCCGGTCGGTGGCCATGGCGACCAGTGCCTCGACCAACTTCTCGTCGATGCAGGAGTAGTGGGCGGCGAGTTGTCGTACGCGCGTTTCGCTGACGCCCGCCACGCCGGCCTCGATTTGACTCACCTGTGCCGAGTCGGTACCGAGCAGCGCGGCGGCTTCGCGCCCCTTGAGCCCTGCGGCCTCCCGTAGTTTCCGCAGTTCAGCGCCCAGTCGCTCCTGGCGTGCGGTGGCCTGCTGCCTGCGCGGCATGGCGTGCTCCTCGCCTTCAACTGCCGACTGGCAGTGACACGTTCGGGGTGGAGGGTATGACAACGGCTTGCATGGGCCCAAATTTTGTCCCTACCGTCAGTGATGCAACGCATACTCTGCGGCATCCGGGGTCCCGAGAGCGCACCGCTCCGTCATGCCATGACGGACGCGGCGGAGCCACCGCCCGGCCATCTCCCATCCCTGACAGGAGTCCACGCATGCCCGAAACCGGCGTCGAAGAGGCCGCCGCCTCCTGGGAGCACACCCTGCCCATCCCCAACGACCCACGCGCCGTGACCATCTGCCGCCGCACGCTGCGGCTGATCCTCACGATGCACGGCCTGATCGGTCTCGTCGACACCGCCGAGCTGCTGGCGACGGAGCTGGTCGCCAACTCCGTACGGCACACGAAGGGGCCGGCGGCGCTGCGCGTGCGCTGGTCGGACGGCGTGCTGCGCATCGGCGCGTGGGACACGGACCCGGAACCGCCCGAGCCGCCGGGACGCTGGGAGCAGCTCGCCGAGGCGGAGGAGGGACGGGGGCTGGCCCTGGTGCGGGCCTGCGCGGACCTCTGGGGCTGGCAGCCCCACGCGAGGGACGGCAGCCGGGGCAAGTACGTGTGGTGTGACCTCGTCGCGGCTTGACGCGTTGATCACGCCGGCCAGGAAGGAGAGCTGATGGCCAGTTCGTCGCACGGGTCGGCTGCTGAGCACCGCGACTGCCATGACGAGAGCAGGGTGCACGCTGACGCTTCTTTTCGAGCACCCCGTCTTCCTGCGGGCTTACTTGGAGATGACCGCTGAGGCGAACTGGTCACCGGCTTCACTCGCAGAGCTCGTCCTGGCTCTCGCGGACACTGGGCCCCTTGAGATTACGGACGACATTCGCGTAAGGGTGAATGCCTGCTCCGACCCGGAGCAGCTCAGGGTCTGGGCGAGCCGGGCCATGCAGGTGACCGATCCGGACGCTTCGTTCGCCGATCGGACCGGCTGATGTACCGCTGAGGTGCCGGCCTCAGCGGTTGGCCGACCGATCTGCCAGTGCCGTCGGGGAAGTCGCGGCGGGAGGAGGCCTTCGACTGGGACCGTTCGAGTCCATAGGATCTCCGGAGGTTCAGCAGATCCTCCTCCCACACACCCAGGAGACCTGTCATGCCGCGACGCCGCAGTCCCGGCCCGTCCAGCTCGACGGCTCCGAGGAACAGGACGCCGCTGCCGGTCCGGCGTGACACGGTCGCGGCGGCGAGATGAGCGAGTACAGCGAGCACCTCGACGCCCTGCTGATCGCCGTCGCCGCGCTGTGGGGCGCGTCGGCCGGCCGGGTGCTGCCCCGCGCGGCCTACCGGTTCTCCGTCCCGGCCGGGGAGGCGTGGCGGACGGCGTGCCCGGCGGGGCACCCGGTCGGCGGCTGGCTCGGGCGGGCCCGGTGCGGGCCGTGCGCGGGACCGTCGTACGGACCCGGCGCCGCTCCCGTCGTCGTCACCGCCCTCGTCTGCGCCGCCCTCGCCGCCGCCACCGGGACCAGGCCCGAGCTGTTCGTCTGGCTGCTGCTCGCACCCGTCGGCGTGCTGCTGGCGGTGGTCGACTTCCGGGTGCAGCGGCTGCCCGACCCGCTCACCCTCCCCTTCGCCGGGGCCGCCCTCGTCCTGCTCGGCCTCGCCGCCCTCGCCCCCGAGCACGCGGGGGAGTGGACCACCGCCCTGCTGGGCGCGCTCGCGCTGGGCGCCGGCTACTTCGTGCTGTTCCTCGTCAACCCGGGCGGCATGGGCTTCGGCGACGTCAAGCTCGCACTCGGCGCGGGCGCCGTCCTCGGCTGGTACGGCTGGCCGACCGTGATGCTCGGCACCCTCGCCGGGTTCGTGTTCGGGGCGCTGTACGGGGGCGCCCTCGTCGTCACCCGGAAGGCGGGACGCAAGACGGCGATCCCGTTCGGTCCCTTCCTGATCAGCGGGGCCTTCGCGGGGCTGCTGATCGGCGCGTACGCGGCCTGACGTCAACCGGCACAACCGGCTGACGTACGCTGGATCGGTCCGTTCACACCTTTCGCGAAAGGGACACCGGTGACCGAGAAGGCCGACCTCCAGCCCATCCTCGACCGTGCCGCCGCCGGTGGGCGGATCACCCCCGAGGAGGCCCTCGACCTCTACCGCGACGCCCCGCTGCACGCGCTGGGCGCCGCCGCCGACGCCGTGCGCAGGCGCCGGTACGCCGGTACGGAGCACATCGCGACGTACATCATCGAGCGGAACATCAACTACACGAACGTGTGCGTCACGGCGTGCAAGTTCTGCGCCTTCTACGCGGCCCCCAAGGACACCGCCAAGGGCTGGACCCGCGACCTCGACGACATCCTGCGGCGCTGCGCCGAGACCGTCGAGCTCGGCGGCACGCAGATCATGTTCCAGGGCGGTCACCACCCGGACTACGGCGTCGAGTACTACGAGAAGCACTTCGCCGCCATCAAGAAGGAGTTCCCGCAGCTCGTCATCCACAGCCTGGGGGCGAGCGAGGTCGAGCACATGGCGCGGATCAGCAAGGTGAGCGTCGACGAGGCGATCACCCGCATCCACGCGGCCGGCCTCGACTCCTTCGCCGGCGCGGGCGCCGAACTGCTCCCCGCCCGTCCCCGCAAGGCCATCGCGCCGCTCAAGGAGTCCGGCGAGCGCTGGCTGGAGATCATGGAGATCGCGCACAACCTCGGCGTCGAGTCCACGTCCACCATGCTGATGGGGACCGGCGAGACCAACGCCGAGCGGATCGAGCACCTGCGGATGATCCGTGACGTACAGGACCGCACGGGCGGCTTCCGCGCGTTCATCCCGTACACCTACCAGCCCGAGAACAACCACCTGAAGGGCCGCACCCAGGCCACCCTCTTCGAGTACCTGCGGATGATCGCCATCGCCCGCGTGTTCCTCGACAACGTGGCCCACATCCAGGGCTCCTGGCTGACCACCGGCAAGGAGGTCGGCCAGCTCTCCCTGCACTACGGAGCGGACGACCTGGGCTCCATCATGCTGGAGGAGAACGTCGTCTCCTCCGCCGGCGCCAAGCACCGCTCCAACCGGCTGGAGATCATCGACCTGATCCGCAAGGCGGGACGGGTCCCGGCCCAGCGGTCGACGACGTACGAGCACATCGTCGTCCACGACGACCCGGCGAACGACCCCGTCGACGAGCGCGTGGTCTCCCACATCTCCTCCACCGCCATCGAGGGCGGCACGGCCCACCCGGAGCTGAAGCTCCTGTCCGCCAACTGACGTCCCCGTGCTGACCCTTCACACCGCCGACGCCTCGCCCGAGGCCGCCGTCGTGGTCGACGGCGGGCACATCGCCGCCGTCGGCCCGTACGAACAGCTGGCCGCCGGTCATCCGGGCGCCCGGGTGCGGCGGTGGCCCGGCATCCTGACGCCCGGTCTGCTCAACCCCTACGGTCCGGAACTGCTGGAGCAGGCGTACCACCCCGACCCGCGCGAGGCGGACCGGCTCGGTACCGAGCCGGTGTTCGGGGAGCGCGCGCGGGCACTCCTGGCCGCCGGACCGTCCGCGCGGGGCGCCAGCGCACGCCGCGGAGTACAGCGCATGCTGGCGCACGGAACGGTCGCGGTCGCCGGTGAGCTGCGCGGCCGCGAGGCCCTGGACGCGGTGCGCAGGGCCGGGCTCGCCCTGGCGGGGCGTCCGGCCGCACTGCCCGGGCCCGCGGCGCTCTCCCCGGTTCCCCTCGTGCTGCTGCCGGGCCTCGGCGCCGGGAAACCCGCGCGGTTCGCGGTGTTCGACGTGCCCGACCGGGACGCCCTCGTGCGGGACGGCGCGTCCACGTGCGTGGCCACCGTCGTGGGCGGCCGCCTGGTGTACCGGCGGCGCTGACCCGTGGCGGCGCCGGCCGTCACCCCGCGAACGCCTCACCGAACGCCCCGTCCTCCTGCTCCACCCCGCTGCAATTGGTCAACGCGTCGTCTGCGGAGGCGCCCTCCCCACACTCCGTGTCCCGGAACGTCGACCACATCGACACCCACGCGATCCCCTTCTCCTCCGCGAACGCCCGCACCTCCGCCGCGTCCGCGAGCGTGAACGTCTCCCCCTCCACGTCGTTGACGCCGATCATCGAGGTGAGCGCCATGCCCCGCCAGGCATCGGCCTCCGACAGCCCGAAGACCTCCTGGAGCTGGGCGTTCGCCGCCTCGGCGGAGGCGAGGGCGTACTCGCCCATGTCACCGTCGTAGGACTCGCCGTAGTTCATCGTCATGAGGTTGACGGTGGCGACCCGGGCGCCGTGATCGTTCGCGGACTCCAGCAGGGCCAGCCCGTCCTCGTCGAGCCCGGACGGCATGACCGGGAGGGTGAACGACACCTCCAGATCCGTACGTTCCTCCTGGAGCAGCGCGATCGCCTCCGAACGCAGGTCCACGGAGGCGGAGTCGGTGAGTTCGTCGCCCTCGATGTCGAAGTCGGCGCGGGTGGCGCCGGCCGCGTCCAGCGCGGTGCCGTACGCGTCCGCCAGTTCCGCCGCGGTGTCGCAGGTGGCCGCCAGTTCGTCCCCGGAGGCGCCGCCGAAGGAGACCCGGACGTCGGCGCCGGACCCGGTGAGCCCCGCGATCCGGGACGTCACGCTCTCGTCGTCGATGTCCTGGGTACCGTTCCAGTACGGGGTGCAGCCGCTGCCGGAGGAGATCACGAACGCCAGGTTGTATGTCGTGGGGGAGCCCGCAGAGTCGGTGCCGGAGGCCGCCGAGGCACTGACGTACGGGGCGTACGCGGTGACCGGCGCGGACGACGACGAGGCCGAGGGGACGGGGTCCGCCGGGGCCGCGTCCGTCGTGGTGTCCCCGGCGGAACAGCCGGCGGTGGCCGCGACCAGGGCCAGGGCCGGGAGGAGGGCGAGCCCGGCAACGGACTTCAGTGGACCGCGCATCGTGCTCGTTCCATTCGTGAGACGTCGGGTGGACGGCCAACGTGGCACACGGGTCTGTGTGCTTTCTGAGGATGTACGCCCGGTTCCCGGACGATTCTCAGGGGACGGAGAGGTTCGCGGCCTTCCCACGGGAGACTCACAGGGAACGCCGGGTTTTCCCCACACAACGGCCCTTACCGTCCGGGCCATGCATTCCGATCCCGCCATCGAGAGCCGCGCCGAGACGCGCGGCCGTCGCCGCAAACGCCGCAACGGGTCCGGCGAAGGGCCCGTCTTCGTCGACTCCTCCGGACGCCGGGCCAGGCTGCTGCGCCGGATCGGCCTGCTCCTGGGAACCGTCTGCGCCGGGTACGCGGTCGTGCTGGGTCTGGCCTTCATGGGCATCGGCACCTCGGTCACCCCGGCCTCGCTGCTGCCGTTCGGAGGCGGACAGGGGGAGGCGGGACCAGGTGGCGGCGCGGGCCCGCGCGGCGGGATGGCCCCGACCGGCGCACCGCCGTCCCCGCCGGCCGGCACTCCGAGCGCCACCGCCGTACCCACCCCCTCGGCGACGTCATGACCGAGGCGCCCCCCGCGCGCGGCCGGCGCCGCGCCCCCACCCGTATCGAGCGCGCCGCAGGGCGGGCCGCCGCCCTGCACCGGCCGCGGGTCCTCCTCGCGCTGCTGCTCCTGCTCGCCCTGACCTGCGTGATGCTCCTCGACGGCTATCTGCGCGCCGAGGTCGGCGACGACCAGCGGGTCCGCACCGGGGCCTCGTCCTCCGAGGTGCCCGACGACATCCTCGACGGCGGCCCGATCCTCAGCTTCCCCGGCGGGCAGGCCGAGACCACCTCCGTCCCGGACAAGACGATCGTGCTCACCTTCGACGACGGACCGGACCCCACCTGGACGCCGAAGGTCATGGAGGTCCTGGAGGAGCACGACGTACCCGGCACGTTCTTCGTGGTCGGCTCGATGGTGTCGCGCTACCCCGACATCGTGGAGGACCTGGTCGAGCAGGGCAACGAGATCGGCGTTCACACCTTCACCCACGTCGACCTGTCGTACCAGAGCTCCTCCCGCGTCACCCGCGAGATGGAGCAGACCCAGCTCGCGCTCGCGGGCGCGGCGGGGATCACCTCCACGCTGTTCCGGGCGCCGTACTCCTCCAAGACGGACGCCATCGACAACTACAGCTGGCAGGTCTACCAGCAGCTCGGCGAGGACGGGTACACCAGCGTCTTCATCGACACCGACAGCGAGGACTGGAAGGAACCGGGCGTCTCGAAGATCGTCGAGGGGGCCACCCCGGAGGACGGGGAGGGCGCCTCGGTGCTCTTCCACGACTCCGGCGGCGATCGTACGCAGACCGTCGAGGCGCTGGCGGAGTACATCGAGAACATGCAGGCGGAGGGCTACACCTTCACCACCGTCAGCGGTGCCATGGCCGAGCAGCAGCAACAGCAGCAGCCCGCCGGGGCCGACGGATCCGGAGCGGGCGGACCCGCCGCCGGCGCTCCGTCCGGCACCGGCGACCAGCTCCAGGCCTCCCACCGCACCGCCACCGGCACGACCCTCTACGAGGGCAAGGCGCTCATCGCGGCCGTCACCGTCGCCGAGTGGACGGTGCCCGCGCTCTCGGCCGGCCTGGTGATCGTGGGCGTGGCCGTCATGGGGCGGTTCGGTCTGATGCTCGTCCTCGCCCGGCGTCATTACCGGCAGCGCAACAGACGCCGTTTCAGCTGGGGCCCGCCCGTCACCCGGCCGGTCAGCGTGATCGTCCCGGCGTACAACGAGAAGGAGTGCATCGAGAACACCCTGCGGTCGCTGGCCGGGAGCACCCATCCGATCGAGATCGTCGTCGTCGACGACGGCTCCACGGACGGCACGGCGGAGCTCGCCGAAGGACTCGGACTGCCCAACGTCCGGGTGATCCGGCAGGAGAACGCGGGCAAGCCGGCCGCCCTGAACAACGGCATCCGCAGCGCCCGGCACGACATCGTCGTGATGATGGACGGCGACACCGTCTTCGAACCGGACACCGTGGGCCGCCTGGTGCAGCCCTTCGCCGACCCGTCGGTGGGCGCCGTCGCGGGCAACGCCAAGGTCGGCAACCGCTCCACGCTCATCGGCGCCTGGCAGCACATCGAGTACGTGATGGGCTTCAACCTCGACCGGCGCATGTACGATCTGCTGCGCTGCATGCCGACCATCCCCGGCGCGATCGGCGCGTTCCGCCGCGAGGCGGTGCTCCAGGTGGGCGGGATGAGCGAGGACACCCTCGCCGAGGACACCGACATCACCATCGCGCTGCACCGCGAGGGATGGCGGGTCGTCTACGAGGAGCACGCCCGCGCGTGGACCGAGGCCCCCCGGTCGCTGCGGCAGCTCTGGTCACAGCGTTACCGCTGGTCGTACGGCACCATGCAGGCGCTGTGGAAGCACCGCAGGTCCCTCACCGACAAGGGGCCCTCGGGGCGGTTCGGGCGGGTCGGCATGCCGCTGGTGGTGCTCTTCCAGATCGTCACGCCGGTGTTCGCGCCGCTCATCGACGTGTTCACCGTGTACTCGATGCTCTTCGTCGACTTCGAGGCCGCCCTGCTGGCCTGGCTGGCCGTCCTGGGCGTGCAGCTGGTGTGCGCCGCGTACGCCTTCCGGCTCGACCGGGAGAAGTACCGGTATCTGCTGATGATGCCGCTGCAGCAGTTCGCGTACCGGCAGATGATGTATCTCGTCCTCATCCACTCCTGTGTCACCGCCCTGACCGGCGGCCGGCTGCGCTGGCAGAAGCTGAAGCGGACGGGCGAGGTCGGGATGCCGTCGGCGGGGACGGGCGGCTGATGGGGGCGCACCGCAAGGGGGCCGTGCGCCGGCGGGCCACGGCCCCGGCGGGCCGTGACGGGTACTTCGACCTCCTGCGCGCGGTGGCCCTCGTCCGGGTCGTGGCGTACCACACCTTCGGCTGGGCCTGGGCGGGGATGGTCTTCCCGTCGATGGGGGTGATGTTCGGGCTGGCCGGCACCCTGATGGCCAGGTCGCTGCGGCGTCCCGCGCTCACGGTGATCCGGGGCCGGGTCCGCCGCCTGCTGCCGCCGTTCTGGTTCTGGGGCTTCTTCGTGGTCACCGCGATGCTGGTGCACGGCTGGATGCCGGGGTGGCGGATCGTGTACTGGATCGTGCCGCTCGGCGATCCGCCGGGCAGCGCCTGGGCCGAGCAGTCCTGGGAGGTCGTCTGGTACCTGCGGACGTACCTGTGGTTCGTGCTGCTCTCCCCGCTGCTGCTGCGGGTGTTCCGGCTGTCGCCGGTCGTGGTGCTGGTGCTGTCGCTCGTCCCGGTCGTCGTCCTCACGTACGTGTGGCAGCCGCCGGAGGGGCGGCTCGGCAGCGCCCTCACCGACCTCGCGACGTTCCTGTTCTGCTGGCTCCTCGGCTTCGCCCACCACGAGGGGGTGCTCGGGCGGCTGCGCCCCCTCGCCGTCGCCGTGGCGTCACTCGCCGCGCTCGCCTACGGCGGCTGGTACGCCCTCGCCCACCGGTCCGCGTACGGCGGCACCTACGACCTGGACGACAACCCGCTCGCGCAGGCCTTCTGGTCGGCCGGGTTCGTGACGCTGCTGATGTACGCCAAGGAGTACGCGGGCCTCGTGGGACCGTCCCGCTCCCGGCTGGTCACCGTGTTCAACGCGCGCGCCGTGACGATCTACCTCTGGCACGAGGTGGCGCTGGTCCTGGCCGTGCCGCTGATCGACCGGTTCTGGGAGGTGCCCGCGTTCGAGGCGCATCTGCCGCTGGAGAGCCAGTGGTTCCTGTTCGGCGTCGGCTGGGTCCTGATCGGGGGCTTCGTGCTCGCGTGCGGCTGGGTCGAGGACGTCGCCGCCCGCCGGAAGCCGACGCTCCTGCCCGGCGGGCGGGCTGCAAGAATGGGCGCGTGACCCGCGCATCCCTGGACAAGCAGCCGCACGAAGTCGCCTCGATGTTCGACGACGTCGCGGAACGATACGACCTGACGAACGACGTGCTGTCCCTCGGCCAGGACCGGCGATGGCGCAAGGAGGTCGCGAAGGCCGTCGACGCCCGGCCCGCGCAGAAGATCCTGGACCTGGCGGCCGGCACGGGCACCTCGTCGATGCCCTTCGCCCGCGCCGGCGCCTACGTCGTGCCCTGCGACTTCTCCCAGGGCATGCTCCGGGTCGGCAAGCGGAACAACGCCTGGCTGCCGTACACGGCCGGCGACGCGACCCGGCTGCCCTTCAAGGACGACGTCTTCGACGCCGTCACCATCTCCTTCGGGCTGCGCAACGTGCAGGACACGGACGCGGCGCTGCGCGAGATGCACCGGGTGACCCGGCCCGGCGGGCGGATCGTCATCTGCGAGTTCTCGCACCCGACGTGGGCGCCGTTCCGCACCGTCTACACCGAGTACCTGATGCGCGCGCTGCCGCCGGTCGCCCGGTCGGTGTCGTCCAACCCGGACGCGTACGTCTATCTCGCCGAGTCCATCCGCGACTGGCCCGACCAGCCCGCGCTGGCCGGACGGCTCCAGGGCGCCGGCTGGTCGAAGGTGGCGTGGCGCGACCTCACGGGCGGCGTGGTGGCGCTGCACCGGGGGTTCAAGGAGAGCTGAGCAGCACCGCGCGGGGCAGGGCGGGCTCCTCCAGTTCCCGCTGGAGCCCGCCCGTCGGCGGCACCGGTCCGCGTGGCTCGCGCACCCCTCCGCCGCCCTCGCCCTCACCGAAGTCGAACCACACGTGGACCACGGAGTCCCGCGGCACCTCCGTGCCGGGCTGCGGATACTGCCGTACGACGTAGTCGACGACGACGAACTGGAAGTCCGCCCGGTCCGGGGCGTTCACGGACAGGCCCCGGGCCCGGGCCGACTCGCGCGCGTCCACGGCCATCAGTCCGACCAGGCGCGGCACGCGCACTTCGGGCGTCGGTGTCCTGGGTGTCATACGCACGGACGTCACCCCCCAAGCGGTACCGGCAGAGTAGACCCGGGTCCGTGCCCGCCGGAAGCATCAAGTGGCTTTCCGTGACAATTGGTCACCATGAGTGACGATCGGGTGTCGGGTTCACAGGTCCAGCCGGTAGCAGTGGCCCTCCCGCCGGGAGGGCGGGATCGTGAACGTCTCGGCGAGGCGCATCCCGAGCCGCCTGGTGACCGCTATGGAACGGGAGTTGCGGGCGTCCACCATCGCCACCACGCCCGTCAGGCCCGCCGCCGTCACCCGCTCCAGTGTCTGCCGGGCCGCCGCGGTGACGTACCCCTTGCCCCAGTGTTCCCGCGCGAGCCGCCAGCCGATCTCGATCTCGCCCGTGGGGCCCCAGTCGCGCTCCCACGGCTGGGCGCCGGTGAAGCCGATGACCCGGCCGGACTCGTCGAGCATGGTCCACAGGCAGAAGCCGAGTTGGGCGTCGTGCCGGCGCTGGCGGGCGGTGAGCTCCTCGTAGACCGACAGTTCCGCCGACGCGCCGCCGTGGAACTCCATGACGTCCGGGTCGTCGAAGATCCGGTGCCAGGCGAAGGCGTCCTCGTGGGTGGGGACGCGCAGCCGTACAGCGGGGAGAGCTCGGTTCACGGGGGCAGCCCTTCAGCCGGGTGATCACTCGTGCTGAATAGACTGCCCGTGTCCAGTGCCGGTCGGCACGCAGATTTCGAACTTGGGGAGATCCCGCCGTGACCGAGCCCCTCTCCGACAACACCGCCGATGTGATCGTCGTGGGCGCGGGGCCAGCCGGCTCCGCCACCGCGTACCACCTGGCCCGGTCCGGACTCGACGTGCTCCTGCTGGAGAAGACCGAGTTCCCGCGGGAGAAGGTCTGCGGCGACGGCCTCACCCCGCGCGCCACGAAGCAGCTCGTCGCCATGGGCATCGACATCTCCGAGGAGGCCGGCTGGCTGCGCAACAAGGGCCTGCGCATCATCGGCGGCGGGGTCCGCCTCCAGCTCGACTGGCCGGAACTCGCCTCCTTCCCCGACTACGGCCTGGTCCGCAAGCGCGACGACTTCGACGAGCAGCTCGCCCGGCAGGCCCAGAAGGCGGGCGCCCGGCTGTACGAGCGCTGCAACGTGAGCGCGCCCGTCATCGACGACCGCACCGGGCGCATCACCGGTGTGAAGGCCAAGCTCGGCGAGGAGAAGCGGGAGGTCACCTTCCACGCCCCGCTGGTGGTGGCCGCCGACGGCAACTCCACCCGGCTGTCCCTGGCGATGGGCCTGCACCGCCGCGAGGACCGCCCGATGGGTGTCGCGGTCCGTACGTACTTCACCTCGCCCCGCCACGACGACGACTACCTGGAGTCCTGGCTGGAGCTGTGGGACCGCCGAGGCCCGCAGGACCGGCTGCTGCCCGGCTACGGCTGGATCTTCGGCATGGGCGACGGGACGAGCAACGTCGGTCTCGGCGTGCTCAACACCTCCGACTCCTTCAAGGAGCTGGACTGGCGCGAGGTCCTCAAGGCCTGGTGCGCCTCGATGCCGGAGGACTGGGGCTACACCCCGGACAACATGACCGGCCCGATCCGCGGCGCCGCGCTCCCCATGGCCTTCAACCGTCAGCCGCACTACACGCGCGGTCTGCTGCTGGTCGGTGACGCGGGCGGACTGGTGAACCCCTTCAACGGCGAGGGCATCGCCTACGCCATGGAGTCCGGGCAGATCGCCGCCGACGTGATCGTCCAGGCCCACGCGCGGGCCACCCCGGCCCAGCGGGAGATCGCCCTCCAGCGCTACCCGCGCGTGCTGAAGGACACCTACGGCGGCTACTACACGCTCGGCCGGGCCTTCGTGAAGCTCATCGGCAACCCGAAGATCATGCAGATCGCCGCCCAGCGCGGACTGACGCACCCGATGCTGATGAAGTTCACCCTGAAGCTGCTCGCCAACCTGACCGACCCGACGGGCGGCGACGCGATGGACCGCATCATCAACGGCCTGAGCAAGGTGGCGCCGAAGGCGTGACCGGTCGGACGGTTCTGACGGTTCTGACGGGGCGTCCGATCGTGATCATCGCGTAATGCGCCGGTGGACAACTGATCGGCCGCGGCCGGTGTCGTACGGGACGTAACCACTCAGGCACGTCCCGTACGATGAAAGAGCCTTCCATCAGAACCTGGCCAGGGGACGTCCCGCTTCAGCGGGGTGGGGAATGGCTTCTCTCACTGCTCTGACCTCGTCTTTCTGTATGGATCCGCGCTGTTGTCAGTGGGGCCCGCTAGGTTGTCTGTACTGGCTGTGACCGTGCGATGGCGACAGGGGGGTGGTGGGGGTGGTGCGTGCCTACAAGTTCCTTCTGCGGCCCACGGTGCGCCAGGAGCAGGCGCTTGCCGGGATGCTGGCCGATCACTGTTCGCTGTACAACGGCGCGCTCCAGGAACGCCGGGATGCCTACCGGCACGCCTCGAAGACCACCGTTCGTTACGGCGGTCAGTCCGCGCAGCTGAAGGAGATCCGGGCGTTCGATCCGGGGCGGCAGGGCCGCTGGTCGTTCTCCTCCCAGCAGGCCACGCTGCGCCGTCTGGACAGGGCGTTCGCCGCGTTCTTCCGCCGGGTGAAGGCCGGTCTCACGCCGGGATACCCCAGGTTCAAGGGGGTCGGGCACTTCGACACGGTGGTCTTCCCGAAGGACGGGGACGGCTGCCGCTGGGACTCCACCCCGCACGACGGGCAGACCCGGGTGCGGCTGCAGGGTGTCGGGCACGTGCGGGTGCACCGGCACCGGCCCGTACGCGGCCGGGTCAAGACGATCGGTGTCAAGCGGGAGGGCCGCCGCTGGTACGTGGTCCTGGCCTGCGACGAGGTGCCGGCCGAGCCGCTGCCCGCGACGGGAAGCACCGTCGGCATCGACATGGGCGTGACACACTTTTTCACCACGTCCGACGGTGAGCACGTGGCCAACCCGCGCTTTGTGGAGACGATGGCGAAGGAGTTGGCCGCCGCCCAGCAGCACCTCGCGACGTTCCCCCGCCGCACCCGGCGCCGCACGAAGAAGCACCGGGCCGCAGCCCGGAAGGTCGCCAAACTCCACGCGAAGATCCGCAGGCAGCGGCTCGACCACCACCACAAGGCCGCGAACACGCTCGTCACCGGGCATGACGTGATCGCGCACGAGAAACTGAACACCGCCGGGATGACCAAGAGCCCGGCAGCCAGGCCCGACCCCGAGACTCCCGGCGGCTTCCTGCCGAACGGGGCCGCCGCCAAAGCGGGCTTGAACCGCAGCATCCTCGACGCGGGTTGGGGGTTGTTCCTGTCGATCCTGGCGCAGAAGGCTGAGAGTGCCGCTCGCCGCGTGATCCCGGTGGACGCCCGCAACACCTCCCGCATTTGCCCCGACTGCGGGCACGTCGCCAAGGAGAACCGCCTCACCCAAGCCGACTTCGAGTGCACCGCGTGCGGCTTCACCGCCAACGCGGACCACGTCGGCGCGCTCAATGTGCTCAGCAGGGCCGGGCTGGTCCTCTGCGACGTGGCTTAGCCACCAACACAGGAAGCCCGCAACTTCAGTCGTGGGTGGAGTCACGACACAGCAGGCAAAACGGGGCCTGGACCGCTCAGCGCCCTGCGGTCCGGCGGTGATCCCTTCCCCTTCACGGTGGAGGTTCCCGAAGGGGCGACCGTCACCAAGGCCCCGGAGAAGTGCCGGGGGACCACCCTCGCCAAGGGCGGGGTGGCGCTGATCGGCGGGGCGGCGCTGCTGGCGCTGGGCCTCGGCGCGGGCGTGACCGTGCTGCTGCGTCGCCGGGCACGGCAGACGGGCGGGGCCATCGCCTGAGAGGCGTGAGTGAGCGCCCGCGCGGCACGAAGCCGTGAGCGGCGCTGTGGACGGCCGGGGTCCGGAGGAAGGACTCCGGCCGTCGGCGTCCGTACCGGGGCGCCGTGAAGGGCCGTCACGGGGCTGTACGGCGCCCGGTGGGTGCGCATCGACGCCACCAACCCGCCCGAGCGGCGGGATGATTCGGGCAATCGGGCGATCTCGGCCCGGTGTGCGGGAACACCGGAGGGCCGCTGCCCCCGAGCGGCAGCGGCCCTCCGGCCCACGACGGGGCGCGGCTCAGAGCACGCGCACGGCACCCGACGCGGGGTAGCCGGAAAGGTCCTGGATGACGACGCCCTTGGAGGGGTTGGCCGCGTCCAGGTACTGGCCGCCGCCGATGTAGACACCCACGTGGTACGCGGAACCCTTGCCGCCCCAGTAGAGGATGTCGCCGACCTGGAGGTTGGACAGCGAGACATCGGTGCCGGACATCGACTGGTCCTGCGAGACGCGCGGCAGGTCGACGCCGACCTGCTTGAACGCGGCCTGGACCAGGCTGGAGCAGTCCCAGGCGTTGGGGCCCGAGGCACCCATGACGTAGGCGTCGCCCACCTGCGCCTTGAGGAAGGCGATGACCGTCGCGACGCTGCCGCTGGCCGGCGCGGAGGCGGTCGTGGTGGTGGCGGTGGTGGTGAGGGTGGTGCGCTCGGCGCTGCGGGCGGCGCGCTCGGCGGCGGCCTTGCGGGCCTCCTCGGCGGCCTTCTTCTTCGCCTCGGCCTTCTTCTTGGCCACGGCGAGGTCGGCCTTGGCCTCCTTGGCGGCCTGCTCCGCGGCCGCGTCACGCTCGGCCTGCAGCTGGTAGTTCGCGGCGGCCTGCTGGGTGGCGTCCGCGGACTGGGCGATCTGAGCGGCCAGGTCCGCCGTCAGGGTGGGCAGTTCGAGGGTCTGCGTCACCGGCTCGGCAGCGTTCGCCGAACCCGACGCCCCGGCCACTGCCAGGGTGCTGAGGACGCCACCGGCAACTCCGGCCCGCATCGCCATCGTGGACTGGGCGGTGCGGCGGGGCTTCCGGTGGCTGCGTATGTGAGCGGTGTGGGACATAGGGACAACCGGTACCAGGCGCTGCTTCATATCTTCAAGAAACGTGTGCTGCGCCACAGTTGTTCAATCGGGACTCCGAATCCCGGGCGTGTCGCTTTTTATTGACGCCCTAACGGACATTGCGGGCGCCCGTGATCGGCCCGTGATCACGTACTTTCATCGTTACGTCCGAATTGCCCCGCGCTTACCACTGGTTGGACTGGTTGGCCAATCCCTCCTCTCATGCGCCTCTCATGAATGTGGCGGAGGTCACGGAACGATTACCCGTGCCGTCGCGTCAGGGAGTGCCGACCGGGCCCCGGCCGCCCGCGGGGATCGATGCGGGGATCGATGCGGGGGGTGACGGTCGGATCGGCGACTGGAGCGAGGGTCGGATCGACAGCCGGGGTGGTGGCCGGACCCGACGGCCGGACGGTGGCCGGGGCGGTGGCCGGATCGACAGTCGAGACGGTGGCTGGGCCGGCGGCCGGGGTGGCGGCCGGGCCGATGGCCGGATCGCGTCGCCGGGACTTCGTGAACGCGTGCACACGTCCACATCCCGCTCCCGATCCCCTCTGATGTGTGAACGCGCCTCTATCAAGAGATCAAGTCCAGCACCAATTTGCATGCGCGGGAAGCCTCTTGATATGGAGACGGACGCCCTGAGCTGCACTGACGAGGCAAAATGTCACCTTTGGTGATCGCCTGGATGCTTGGCGTGTGAAGATCACCGCTCATCCGACTTCATGATCGTTCGTCAGGTGGTGGAGATCACAAAGCTTGTGCAATACCCCGTGTCGCAGATCACAGACTCACGGGCATAGGATGCGGAGCGGTTGGGCTTGTGACCTGCTTCACATGTTCTCGATCTTCGCCGGGGCGGGCGTGGTTCGTGGGGCTGTTGAGGCGGGGCGAGCCCGATGCACAACCGCCAGCAGTCAATGCCGACTGAGAGGAGCGAGGAGCGGTGAACGCGTATGCGCCCATCCTCGTACTGGGAGCCCTCGGGGCAGGCTTTGCGATCTTCTCCGTGGTCATGGCCACGCTGATCGGTCCGAAGCGGTACAACCGCGCCAAGCTCGAGGCCTACGAGTGCGGTATCGAACCGACCCCCACGCCGGCCGGCGGCGGGCGCTTCCCCATCAAGTACTACCTGACGGCGATGCTCTTCATCATTTTCGATATCGAGATCGTCTTCCTCTACCCCTGGGCCGTCACCTTCGACGCCCTGGGGATTTTCGGGCTCGTGGAGATGCTGCTCTTCGTGCTCACCGTCTTCGTCGCGTACGCGTACGTATGGCGGCGCGGCGGCCTGGAATGGGACTGAGGGGCCACTAGTCATGGGACTCGAAGAAAAGCTGCCGAGCGGATTCCTGCTGACCACCGTCGAGCAGGCCGCGGGCTGGGTGCGCAAGTCGTCCGTCTTCCCCGCCACGTTCGGCCTCGCCTGCTGTGCCATCGAGATGATGACCACCGGCGCCGGCCGCTACGACCTGGCGCGCTTCGGCATGGAGGTCTTCCGCGGATCACCGCGGCAGGCGGACCTCATGATCGTCGCCGGGCGGGTCAGCCAGAAGATGGCGCCGGTGCTGCGGCAGGTCTACGACCAGATGCCGAACCCCAAGTGGGTGATCTCCATGGGGGTCTGCGCCTCCTCGGGCGGCATGTTCAACAACTACGCGATCGTGCAGGGCGTCGACCACGTCGTCCCGGTCGACATCTATCTCCCCGGCTGCCCGCCCCGCCCCGAGATGCTGATGGACGCCATCCTCAAGCTCCACCAGAAGATCCAGACCTCCAAGCTCGGCGTGAACGCCGAGGAGGCCGCCCGCGAGGCGGAGGAGGCGGCGCTCAAGGCCCTGCCCACGATCGAGATGAAGGGGCTGCTGCGATGAGCGACGCGAACGGGTCGAACGGGACCAACCCCGAGAAGGACCTCTCCGCCGAGAACCTCCCCGGCCAGCGCGGACAGGGCGGCGAGGAGATCCGCGTCCAGCGCGGCATGTTCGGCGCCGACAACGGCGGTGACACCTCCGGCTACGGCGGACTCGTCCGCTCCGTCCGGCTCCCGGGACCGGCGTCCCGCCCCTACGGCGGCTGGTTCGACGAGGTCGCCGACGAGCTGGAGGGCGCGCTGGAGGAGCAGGACCTGCTCCCGGAGAACGCCATCGAGAAGACGGTCGTCGACCGCGGCGAACTCACCTTCCACATCGAGCGCGAGCACCTGGTCCGGGTCGCCCGCACCCTGCGCGACGACCCCGCCCTGCGCTTCGAGCTGTGCACCGGCGTCAGCGGCGTGCACTACCCGAACGACAAGGGACGCGAGCTGCACGCCGTCTACCACCTGCGCTCGATCACCCACAACCGGCTGATCCGTCTCGAAGTCAGCGCTCCCGACAGCGACCCGCACATCCCGTCGCTGTTCTCCGTCTATCCGACGAACGACTGGCACGAGCGCGAGACGTACGACTTCTACGGCATCGTCTTCGACGGTCACCCGGCCCTCACGCGGATCATGATGCCGGACGACTGGCAGGGCCATCCGCAGCGCAAGGACTATCCCCTCGGCGGCATCCCCGTCGAGTACAAGGGCGCCCAGATCCCGGCTCCGGACCAGCGGAGGTCGTACTCATGAGCACTTCGCACGCCTCCCCTCGGGAGACCACCGAGGGCACCGTGTACACGGTCACCGGCGGAGACTGGGACGAGGTCGTCGAGACCGCGGCCCGCGCCGACGACGAGCGCATCGTCGTCAACATGGGTCCGCAGCACCCATCCACCCACGGAGTGCTCCGTCTGATCCTGGAGATCGACGGCGAGACGGTCACCGAGGCCCGCTGCGGCATCGGCTACCTCCACACCGGCATCGAGAAGAACCTCGAGTACCGCACGTGGACCCAGGGCACCACGTTCGTGACGCGCATGGACTACCTGACGTCGTTCTTCAACGAGACGGCGTACTGCCTGGGCGTCGAGAAGCTCCTCGGCATCGAGGACCAGATCCCGGACCGGGCCACCGTCATCCGGGTGCTCCTGATGGAGCTGAACCGGCTCTCCTCCCACCTGGTGTGCATCGCCACCGGCGGCATGGAACTCGGCGCCACCACGATCATGATCTACGGATTCCGTGATCGTGAACTGATTCTCGACATCTACGAGCTGATCACCGGCCTGCGGATGAACCACGCGTACATCCGCCCCGGCGGACTCGCCCAGGACCTGCCGCCCGGCGCGGTGGACCAGATCCGCGAGTTCGTGAAGAAGATGCGGAAGAACCTCCCGGAGTACGACAAGCTCGCCACCGGGAACCCCATCTTCAAGGCCCGCATGCAGGACGTCGGCTACCTCGACCTGGCCGGCTGCATGGCCCTCGGCGCCACCGGCCCGATCCTGCGCTCCACCGGCCTGCCGCACGACCTGCGCAAGGCACAGCCGTACTGCGGATACGAGACCTACGACTTCGAGATCCCGACCGCCGACACCTGTGACTCCTACGGCCGCTTCCTGATCCGGCTGGAGGAGATGCGCCAGTCGCTGCACATCGTCGAGCAGTGCCTGGACCGGCTCCAGCCCGGACCGGTCATGGTCGCCGACAAGAAGATCGCCTGGCCCGCCCAGCTCGCCCTGGGACCGGACGGACTGGGCAACTCCCTCGACCACATCAAGAAGATCATGGGCACCTCCATGGAGGCCCTGATCCACCACTTCAAGCTGGTCACCGAGGGTTTCCGCGTCCCGCCGGGACAGGCGTACGCGGCGGTCGAGTCGCCCAAGGGCGAGCTCGGGGCGCATGTCGTTTCCGACGGCGGCACCCGCCCCTACCGGGTCCACTTCCGCGACCCGTCCTTCACCAACCTGCAGGCCATGGCGGCGATGTGCGAGGGCGGCCAGGTCGCCGACGTCATCGTAGCCGTCGCGTCCATCGACCCCGTGATGGGAGGCGTCGACCGGTGACCACCTCTTCTTCGGAGCGGTCCGAGCGGGGCGTCAGCCTGGGCATGCCCGAACTGCCCGCACCCGCCTACCCGGACGACGTCCGGGCCCGGCTGGAGACCGACGCGCGCGAGGTCATCGCCCGCTACCCGGACTCCCGGTCCGCCCTCCTGCCTCTGCTGCACCTCGTGCAGTCGGAGGAGGGCCACGTCACGCGCACCGGGATGCGGTTCTGCGCGGAGATGCTGGACCTGACCACCGCGGAGGTGACCGCGGTCGCCACCTTCTACACCATGTACCGGCGTCGGCCGAGCGGTGACTACCAGGTCGGGGTGTGCACCAACACCCTGTGCGCCGTCATGGGCGGCGACGCGATCTTCGAGGAGCTCCAGGAGCACCTGGGCGTCGGCAACGGCCAGACCACCGACGACGGCAAGGTCACCCTGGAGCACATCGAGTGCAACGCGGCCTGCGACTTCGCGCCCGTGGTGATGGTGAACTGGGAGTTCTTCGACAACCAGACCCCCGAGAGCGCCAAGCGCATGGTCGACGACCTGCGCGCCGGCCGCCCGGTCGAGCCCACGCGCGGGGCGCCCCTGTGCACCTTCAAGGAGACCGCCCGCATCCTGGCCGGCTTCCCCGACACGCGCGAGGGAGCCGTCGAGGCCACCGGCAGTGCGGGCCCCGCTTCCCTGATCGGCCTGAAGCTGGCCAAGGGAGAGGCCGCACCCGCGCGTGTGGTGCACCCGCGCGGTGAGGCACCCCGGGACACCCCGCCGCACGAGCCGTCGCCGACGGAGCACCTCAGCTCGCACGACGCGCCGCAGGACACGTCGGCCTCCGATCCCGCCCACCCGTCACCCGCCACCACCCGTGATGGAGAGGCTTCGCCTCGCCCCTCCAACCCGTCGGGTCCCGTCGCCGAGGAGGGGGAGTGATGACCTTGGCACCCGAACTCAAGGACATGAGCCCGGAGAAGCTGCTCGCACCCGTGCTGTCGGCCTTCTGGGACGAGGACGAGTCCTGGACGCTGGACGTCTACAAGAGGCACGAGGGGTACGAGGGGCTTCGAAAGGCGCTCGCCATGTCACCGGACGACGTCATCGCGTACGTCAAGGAGTCCGGTCTGCGCGGGCGCGGCGGCGCCGGCTTCCCGACGGGAATGAAATGGCAGTTCATTCCCCAGGGGGATGGAAAACCCCACTATCTAGTTGTCAACGCCGACGAGTCGGAGCCCGGAACGTGCAAGGACATTCCGCTCCTCTTCGCGAACCCGCACAGCCTCATCGAGGGCATTGTCATCGCCTGTCATGCCATCAGGTCGTCTCATGCCTTCATCTATCTGCGTGGTGAAGTCGTACCGGTGCTGCGGCGGTTGCACGAGGCCGTGCGCGAGGCCTACGCGGCCGGCTTCCTCGGCGAGAACATCCTGGGCAGCGGACTCGACCTCGAACTCACCGTGCACGCGGGCGCGGGCGCGTACATCTGCGGTGAGGAGACCGCACTGCTCGACTCGCTCGAAGGCCGCCGGGGTCAACCGCGGCTCCGTCCCCCCTTTCCTGCCGTCGCGGGCCTCTACGCGTGCCCGACTGTGGTGAACAACGTCGAGTCGATCGCGTCGGTTCCCGCCATCATGAACCGGGGCAAGGAATGGTTCCGCTCGATGGGAAGCGAGAAGTCCCCCGGCTTCACTCTCTATTCCCTCAGCGGCCACGTCGCCAGCCCCGGACAGTACGAGGCGCCCCTCGGCATCACGCTGCGCCAGCTGCTGGAGATGAGCGGCGGGATGCGCCCGGGCCACCGGCTGAAGTTCTGGACGCCGGGCGGCTCCTCGACGCCGATGTTCACCGACGAGCACCTCGACGTCCCTCTCGACTACGAAGGAGTGGGCGCCGCGGGTTCCATGCTCGGCACGAAAGCCCTGCAGTGCTTCGACGAGACGACCTGCGTCGTCCGCGCCGTCACCCGCTGGACCGAGTTCTACGCCCACGAGTCCTGCGGCAAGTGCACGCCCTGCCGCGAGGGCACGTACTGGCTGGTCCAGCTGATGCGGGACATCGAGGCCGGCAAGGGACAGATGGCCGACCTCGACAAGCTGAACGACATCGCCGACAACATCAACGGCAAGTCCTTCTGCGCCCTCGGCGACGGCGCCGCCTCGCCGATCTTCTCCTCGCTCAAGTACTTCCGCGAGGAGTACGAGGAGCACATCACGGGCCGCGGCTGCCCCTTCGACCCGGCCAGGTCGACGGCCTGGGCCGACCACCGTACGGAGGTGAACGCATGACTGTGACCACCAGCGCTCCCTCCGGAGGCGGAGAGGCGGCGGTCCCGCCCGAGGACCTCGTGACGCTGACCATCGACGGCGCCGAGATCAGCGTGCCCAAGGGCACCCTGGTCATCCGGGCCGCCGAGCAGCTCGGCATCGAGATCCCCCGGTTCTGCGACCACCCGCTCCTCGACCCGGCGGGCGCCTGCCGCCAGTGCATCGTCGAGGTCGAGGGCCAGCGCAAGCCCATGGCGTCCTGCACCATCACCTGCACCGACGGGATGGTGGTGAAGACCCAGCTCTCCTCGCCGGTCGCGGAGAAGGCCCAGAAGGGTGTGATGGAGCTGCTGCTCATCAACCACCCGCTGGACTGCCCGGTCTGCGACAAGGGCGGCGAGTGCCCGCTGCAGAACCAGGCCATGTCGCACGGCCAGGCCGAGTCCCGCTTCGAGGGCAAGAAGCGCACCTACGAGAAGCCCGTCCCGATCTCCACGCAGGTGCTGCTCGACCGCGAGCGGTGCGTGCTGTGCGCCCGCTGCACCCGGTTCTCCAACCAGGTCGCCGGCGACCCGATGATCGAACTGATCGAGCGGGGCGCTCTCCAGCAGGTCGGCACCGGCGAGGGCGACCCCTTCGAGTCGTACTTCTCCGGCAACACCATCCAGATCTGCCCGGTCGGCGCGCTCACCTCGGCGGCGTACCGGTTCCGCTCCCGCCCCTTCGACCTGATCTCGTCGCCGTCGGTGTGCGAGCACTGCTCCGGCGGCTGCGCCACCCGCACCGACCACCGGCGCGGCAAGGTCATGCGGCGGCTCGCCGCCCACGACCCCGAGGTCAACGAGGAGTGGATGTGCGACAAGGGGCGCTTCGGGTTCCGGTACGCGCAGCTGCGGGACCGCCTCGACACGCCGCTGGTGCGCAACCCGGAGGGTGAGCTGGAGCCGGCGTCCTGGCCGGACGCGCTGCGGATCGCGGCACAGGGACTGCTGGCCTCGCGCGGTCGCACCGGTGTCCTGACCGGCGGCCGGCTCACCGTCGAGGACGCCTACGCGTACAGCAAGTTCGCGCGGGTGGCGCTCGCCACCAACGACATCGACTTCCGCGCGCGCGTGCACAGCGCCGAGGAGGCCGACTTCCTCGCCGCGCGGGTGGCGGGCCGCGGCCGTGATCTCGACGGTACGGGCGTCACGTACACGCACCTGGAGAAGGCGCCCGCGGTTCTGCTGGTCGGGTTCGAGTCCGAGGAGGAGGCGCCCGGCGTCTTCCTGCGGCTGCGCAAGGCCTGGCGCAAGCACGGACAGAAGACGTTCGCCCTGGCCACGCACGCCACGCGCGGGCTGGAGAAGGCCGGCGGCACGCTGCTGCCGGCGGCTCCCGGCACCGAGACCGAGTGGCTGGACGCCCTGGCCGGCGGCGTCGGCCTGCAGGGCGACGGGGCCGGGGCCGCCGAGGCGCTGCGGGGCGAGGGCGCGGTCATCGTCGTCGGCGAGCGGCTGGCGGCCGTACGGGGCGGCCTGACCGCGGCCGTCCGGTTCGCCGCCGCCACCGGCGCCCGGCTGGTGTGGATCCCGCGCCGGGCCGGGGAGCGGGGCGCCGTGGAGGCGGGTGCGCTGCCGGCGCTGCTGCCCGGCGGCCGCCCGTCGACCGATCCGCGCGCGCGTGAGGAGATCGCCGCCGCGTGGGGCGTCGCCGAACTGCCGCACCGCTACGGCCGCGACACCGGGCAGATCGTCGAGGCGGCGGCCCGCGGCGAGCTCCAGGCGCTGCTGGTCGCGGGCGTGGAGGTCGCCGACCTGCCCGACCCGGCACGCGCGCGTGCGGCGCTCGCCGAGGCCGGGTTCGTGGTGTCGCTGGAGCTGCGGCCCAGCGAGGTCACCGAACTCGCCGACGTCGTCCTGCCGGTCGCCGCGGTCGCGGAGAAGACCGGCACCTTCCTCAACTGGGAAGGCAGGGTCCGCATGTTCGAGGCGGCGCTCAAGCCCGACCAGATGACCCGGCGGCTCGCGCCCACCGACGCGCGCGTGCTGCAGATGCTGGCCGACGCCATGGACGTCCACCTGGGACTGCCGGACCTGCGCACCATCCGCGCGGAGCTCGACCGGCTCGGCGCCTGGGACGGCCCCCGGGCCACCGACCCGCTGGAGACCGCGGGCGCGCTGCCCCGGCCGGCCGCCGGGGAGGCCGTGCTCGCCGGGCACCGGCTGCTGCTCGACCACGGCCTCCTGCAACTCGGCGACGAGGCGCTCGCCGGCACCCGGCACGCCGCCCACGCGCGCGTGTCGGCCGCCACGGCCGCCGAGGCCGGCGTCAAGGACGGCGACCTGCTCGCGGTGACCGGCACCGCCGGAACGGTCCGGCTGCCCCTGGCCGTCACCGAGATGCCCGACCGCGTGGTGTGGCTCCCGCTGAACTCCGTCGGCGGCGGCGTCGCCTCCGGCACCGGGGCACTGCCCGGCTCACTCGTCCGTATCGGCCCGGCGACGCCCGCCGACGAGGCCACCGAGGAGGTGGAGGCATGAGCCCGTACCTCGCCGCTGAAGACCTCTCGATGTTCGGCACAGACCCCTGGTGGCTGGTCGTCGTCAAGGCGGTGTTCTGCTTCGCCTTCCTGATGGTGACCGTGCTGATCTCCATCGTCATGGAGCGCAAGGTCGTCGCCTGGATGCAGCTGCGCATCGGCCCCAACCGGCACGGCCCCTGGGGCATGCTCCAGTCGCTCGCCGACGGCGTGAAGCTGATGCTCAAGGAAGACGTCATCGTCAAACGCGCGGACAAGGCCGTCTACGTCCTCGCGCCGATCGTCGCGGCCATCCCGGCCTTCATGGCGTTCGCGGTGATCCCCTTCGGCCCGGCCGGCAACGAGGTCTCGATCTTCGGCCAGCGCACCACCATGCAGCTCACCGACCTGCCGATCGCGATGCTGTACATCCTCGCGGTCGCCTCGGTCGGCATCTACGGCATCGTCCTGGCGGGCTGGAGCTCCGGCTCCACCTATCCGCTCCTCGGCGGCCTGCGCTCCTGCGCGCAGATGATCTCGTACGAGATCGCCATGGGCGCCGCGTTCGCCTCCGTGTTCCTGTACTCGGGGTCGATGTCGACGTCGACGATCGTCGAGCAGCAGACCGACCGCTGGTACATCCTGCTGCTGCCGGTGTCCTTCCTCATCTACATCGTGACGATGGTCGGCGAGACCAACCGCGCCCCCTTCGACATGCCGGAGTCCGAGGGCGACCTGGTCGGCGGCTTCAACACCGAGTACTCGTCGATCAAGTTCGCGATGTTCATGCTCGCCGAGTACATCAACATGGTGACCGTCTCGGCCGTCGCCGTGACCCTCTTCCTGGGCGGCTGGCGGGCCCCGTGGCCGATCAGCACCTTCTGGGAGGGCGCGAACCACGGCTGGTGGCCGATGCTCTGGTTCACCGGCAAGCTCCTCTCCCTGCTGTTCGGCTTCGTGTGGCTGCGCGGCACGCTCCCGCGCGTGCGCTACGACCAGCTGATGAAGCTCGGCTGGAAGGTCCTCATCCCGGTCTCCCTGGTGTGGCTGATGCTCGTCGCCACCGTGCGGGCGCTGCGGAACGAGAACTACGACTTCGCCGACATCGCCCTCTACATCGGCGGTGCCGTCCTCGCCCTCCTGCTGCTGTCCTTCGTCGCCGACCTGTTCCGCGGCAAGGGGAAGGAGGCCGGGCAGCCCGCCGGGGGCCCGCCCGCCTTCGACCCCATGGGCGGCGGATTCCCCGTACCACCGCTGCCGGGACAGGAGTCGCCGCCGGTGCCGCGACGCCGTCCGCGCCGGGAGCGGGAGCTGATTGTCAGTGGTGCCCCCGATACTCAGAGTGACGGATCTCCGGTCGGATCCACGGATGGAAAGGAGGCGTCCGATGGCTGAGGAGCCCAAGGAGACCGAGCCCGGTTTCCTGAACCCCGTGGCCGGCTTCGGCGTGACCTTCAAGGCCATGTTCAAGAAGCGGCTGACCGAGCAGTACCCGGAGCAGCAGAAGACCACCGCTCCGCGTTTCCACGGACGGCACCAGCTCAACCGCCATCCGGACGGCCTGGAGAAGTGCGTCGGCTGCGAGCTGTGCGCCTGGGCCTGTCCCGCCGACGCGATCTACGTCGAGGGCGCGGACAACACCGACGAGGAGCGCTACTCGCCCGGCGAGCGGTACGGCCGCGTCTACCAGATCAACTACGCCCGCTGCATCCTGTGCGGGCTGTGCATCGAGGCGTGCCCCACACGCGCGCTGACGATGACCAACGAGTTCGAGCTGGCGGACTCCAGCCGCGCCAACCTCATCTACACCAAGGAGCAGCTGCTCGCCGGTCTGGAGGAGGGCATGGTCGACTCCCCGCACGCCATGTACCCGGGCACCGACGAACAGGACTACTACCGGGGCCTGGTGACCGAGGCCGCGCCCGGTACGGAGCAGCAGGCAGCCCACTCCAAGGGCGAGGTCGTGCAGGAGGCCGCCTCCACCTTCGGCCCGGAGGAACCGGCGTCGGAGAAGGTGATCGGGCGATGACCGGGCAGCTCGCCGCCGCGGCGACTCTCTCTGCCGGCACCTCCACCGGAGAGGCCTTCCAGTTCTGGATCCTCGGCACGGTCGCCGTGATCGGCGCCCTGTGCACCGTCTTCATGAAGCGGGCCGTGCACAGCGCGCTCTGCCTCGCCGGCACCATGATCATCCTGGCGGTGTTCTACCTGGCCAACGGCGCCTACTTCCTGGGCGTCGTCCAGATCATCGTCTACACCGGCGCGATCATGATGCTGTTCCTGTTCGTGGTGATGCTCGTCGGCGTCACCGCGGCGGACTCCCTGAAGGAGACCATCAAGGGCCAGCGCTGGCTGGCCCTGCTGTGCGGGCTCGGCTTCGGCATCCTGCTGATCGGCGGGATCGGGAACGCCTCGCTCAGCGAGTTCAACGGCATCGGCGAGGCGAACGCGGGCGGCAACGTGGAGGGCCTGGCGGCCCTCCTCTTCACCAAGTACGTCTTCGCCTTCGAGATCACCGGCGCCCTGCTCATCACGGCCGCCGTCGGCGCCATGGTGCTCACCCACCGGGAGCGCACCGAGCGCGCCAAGACGCAGCGGGAGCTGGCCGAGCAGCGCGTGCGCGAGGGCAAGTACCTGCCGCCGCTGCCGGCGCCCGGTGTGTACGCCCGGCACAACGCCGTGGACATCGCGGGCCTGCTGCCCGACGGCACCCCGTCGGACCTCACCGTCAGCAAGACGCTGCGGGAGCGCGGCCAGATCCGTGACGTGTCGCAGGAGGCGATCAACGACCTGCGGGCGATGGAGCAGCGCGCGGAGGAGCGCCTGGAGCGCACCGCGATCGACGCGCCGACCTTCAAGCGGGCCGAGGAGGCGTCGAAGTGAACCCCGTGAACTACCTGTACCTGGCCGCGCTGCTGTTCACGATCGGCGCCACCGGCGTACTGATCAGGCGCAACGCGATCGTCGTGTTCATGTGCGTCGAGCTCATGCTCAACGCCTGCAACCTCGCGTTCGTCGCCTTCTCCCGGATGCACGGCAACCTCGACGGTCAGATCATCGCGTTCTTCACGATGGTCGTCGCCGCCGCGGAGGTCGTGGTCGGGCTGGCGATCATCGTGTCCCTGTTCCGTTCCCGCCACTCGGCCTCGGTCGACGACGCCAGCCTGATGAAGCTGTGAGGGGCTGCTGAATCGTGGAGAACCTGATTGCGCTGCTGGTGGCGGCGCCCCTGCTCGGAGCGGCGGTCCTGCTGTGCGGCGGACGCCGGCTGGACGCCGTCGGCCACTGGATCGGCACGCTGCTCGCGGCCGTCTCCTTCGTGCTCGGCCTGGTGCTGTTCACCGACCTGCTGGGCAAGGGCGCCGAGGAACGCACCGTCACGCAGCACCTGTTCAGCTGGATCCCGGTGGAGGGCTTCCAGGCCGACGTCGCCTTCCGGCTCGACCAGCTGTCGATGACGTTCGTCCTGCTGATCACCGGCGTCGGCTCGCTGATCCACCTGTACTCCGTCGGGTACATGGAGCACGACGAGCGGCGCCGCCGCTTCTTCGGCTATCTGAACCTGTTCCTCGCGGCGATGCTGATCCTCGTCCTCGCCGACAACTACCTGCTGCTGTACGTCGGCTGGGAGGGCGTCGGACTCGCCTCCTACCTGCTGATCGGCTTCTGGCAGCACAAGCCCAGCGCGGCGACGGCGGCGAAGAAGGCCTTCCTGGTCAACCGCGTCGGCGACATGGGCCTGTCCATCGCGATCATGCTGATGTTCCTGTGGTTCGGCACCTTCGCCTTCGGGCCGGTGCTCGGCACCCTGGAGGAGCCCGGTCTCGCCGGGCAGGCCGGTGAGGGCAAGCTCACCGCGATCGCGCTGATGCTGCTGCTCGCCGCCTGCGGCAAGTCCGCCCAGGTGCCGCTGCAGTCCTGGCTCGGGGACGCGATGGAGGGCCCGACCCCCGTCTCGGCCCTGATCCACGCCGCGACCATGGTGACGGCGGGCGTGTACCTGATCGTCCGCTCGGCGGCCGTCTTCAACGGCGCCCCGGACGCCCAACTGGTCGTCACCATCGTCGGCGCGGTCACGCTGCTGTTCGGTGCGATCGTCGGTTGCGCGAAGGACGACATCAAGAAGGCGCTGGCCGGCTCGACCATGTCGCAGATCGGCTACATGGTGCTCGCCGCCGGCCTCGGCCCCATCGGCTACGTCTTCGCGATCATGCACCTGGTGACGCACGGCTTCTTCAAGGCCGGACTGTTCCTCGGCGCCGGTTCCGTGATGCACGGCATGAACGACGAGGTCGACATGCGACGCTACGGCGGCCTTCGTAGGTACATGCCGGTCACGTTCGTCACCTTCGGCCTCGGCTACCTCGCCATCATCGGCTTCCCGGGCCTGTCCGGCTTCTTCTCCAAGGACAAGATCATCGAGTCCGCTTTCGCCAAGGGCGGCACCGAGGGCTGGATCCTCGGCGCCTGCGCCCTGCTGGGCGCGGCCATCACCGCGTACTACATGACGCGCGTGATGCTGATGACGTTCTTCGGCGAGGAGCGCTGGCGCAACGCCCCGACGCCGTCCCCGGCCGAGCCGGACGTGGAGCCCGCCGCCGAGACGCGCGGCGAGTACACGCCGCCGCACCCGCACGAGTCCCCGAAGGTCATGACGATCCCGATGATCGTGCTGGCCGTCGGATCGGTCGCGGGCGGTGCCTTCTTCAGCATCGGCGACCGCTTCATGCACTGGCTGGAGCCCGTCACCGGCCACGACCACGGTCACGCGCCGATCAGCGCGATGACGGTGACCGCCTCCACGGTCGCCGTGATGGTCATCGGCGTGGCGGTCGCCTGGGCCCAGTACGGGCGCCGTCCGGTGCCGGCCGTCGCCCCGCGCGGGTCGCTGCTCACCCGGGCCGCCCGGCGCGACCTGCTCCAGGACGACTTCAACCACGTGGTCCTGGTCCGCGGCGGTGAGCACCTCACCCGCTCGCTGGTGTACGTCGACCACACCCTGGTCGACGGGGTCGTCAACGGCACGGCGGCCTCCATGGGCGGCCTGTCCGGGCGGATGCGCAGGCTGCAGAACGGCTTCGCGCGGTCCTACGCGGTCTCGATGTTCGGCGGCGCGGCGGTCCTCGTCGCCGCGACCCTGCTGATGAGGGCGGTCTGATACCGATGTCCTTTCCTCTGCTGACAGCGACGGCGGCGCTCCCGGCCATCGGGGCGATCGCCACGGCCGCCGTACCGGCCGCGAAGCGCACGGCCGCCAAATGGCTGGCCCTGCTGTTCTCGCTCGCCACGCTCGTCCTGGCGGTCGTCGTCCTGGTGCGGTTCGACCCGGACGGCGACCGCTACCAGCTCACCGAGTCCCACGCCTGGATCGCGGACTTCGGCGTGCGGTACGAGCTGGGCGTGGACGGCATCGCGGTGGCGCTGATCGCGCTGACCGCCCTGCTGATCCCGTTCATCGTCCTCGCGGGCTGGCACGACGCCGACCCGCTGGAGACCGGTAGCAAGAGGTGGCGGCCGACGCAGGGCTTCTTCGCCCTGATCCTGGCCGTCGAGGCGATGGTGATCCTCTCCTTCGAGGCCACCGACGTCTTCCTCTTCTACATCTTCTTCGAAGCCATGCTCATCCCGCTGTACTTCCTCATCGGCGGCTTCGGGGACCGTGCCCACGAGCACGGCGAGGAGACGGCGGCGACGCAACGGTCGTACGCGGCGGTGAAGTTCCTGCTCTACAACCTGGCCGGCGGTCTGGTCATGCTGGCCGCGGTGATCGGGCTGTACGTGGTCGCCGGGAACTTCTCGCTCACCGAGATCGCCGAGGCGCGGGCCAACGGCTCGCTCGACATGGCGACGAACACCGAGCGCTGGCTGTTCCTCGGCTTCTTCTTCGCCTTCGCGGTGAAGGCGCCGCTGTGGCCGCTGCACACCTGGCTGCCCAACGCCATGCAGGAGTCCACCGCCCCGGTGGCCGTGCTGATCACGGCGGTCGTCGACAAGGTGGGCACCTTCGCGATGCTCCGCTTCTGCCTCGGGCTGTTCCCGGAGGCCAGCAAGTGGGCGACGCCCGCCATCCTCGTACTGGCGGTCATCAGCATCATCTACGGCGCGCTGCTCGCGGTCGGCCAGCGCGACATCAAGCGGCTGATCGCGTACGCGTCGATCTCGCACTTCGGCTTCATCATCATGGGCATCTTCGCGATGACCAGCCAGGGCCAGTCCGGGGCGACGCTCTACATGGTCAACCACGGCATCTCGACCGCCGTGCTGATGCTGATCGCCG
This sequence comes from Streptomyces sp. CB02400, assembly GCF_001905725.1. Taxonomy (GTDB): domain Bacteria; phylum Actinomycetota; class Actinomycetes; order Streptomycetales; family Streptomycetaceae; genus Streptomyces; species Streptomyces atrovirens. The sequence goes on along the minus strand of NZ_LIWB01000004.1, from coordinate 311,102 downwards.
GGTTCCTGATCTCGCGGCGCGGCTCGCGGCTCATCGCCGACTTCGGCGGTGTGCAGAAGGTGGCCCCGGTGCTCGCCGGCACCTTCCTGATCGGCGGGCTCGCGACCCTCTCGCTGCCGGGGCTCGCGCCCTTCGTCAGTGAGTTCCTGGTCCTGGTCGGCACGTTCACGCGCTATCCGGTGATCGGCATCATCGCCACCTTCGGCATCGTCCTCGCCGCGCTCTACACCCTCGTCCTGTACCAGCGGACGATGACCGGCCCGGTGAAGCCCGAGGTCTCCGCGATGCCCGACCTGCGGGCGCGGGAGATCGCGGTGGTGGCGCCCCTGGTCGTGCTGCTGGTCTTCCTGGGCGTCTACCCGAAGCCCGTCACGGACGTCGTGAACCCGGCGGTGAAGCACACCATGTCCGATGTTGAGAAGAAGGACCCCCGGCCCGAGGTGGAGGCGGCCAAGTGAGCGCAACAGCCGTCCACAGCCTGTGGACAACGGCGGCCGACCCGATCTCGAAGATCGACGCGCCGAAGATCGAATACGGGCAGCTCGCACCCACCCTGATCATCGTCGGCGCGGCGATCGTCGGGGTGCTGGTCGAGGCGTTCGTACCGCGCAAGACCCGCTACTACGCACAGATGTTCGTCGCCGTGGTCGCGCTCGTCGCCGCCTTCGCCGCCGTCGTGGCGCTCGCCGCGGACGGCTACGGCACGACCAAGGCGGGCATCGCGGCGATGGGCGCCATCGCCGTCGACGGGCCGGCCCTGTTCCTGCAGGGCACGATCCTGCTGACGGCCCTGGTCGGCCTGTTCACCTTCGCCGAGCGCCGGCTCGACCCGGAGGCGCACGGCAACCGGGTGGACTCCTTCGCCGCGCAGGCCGCGTCCGTACCGGGCAGCGACAGCGAGAAGAAGGCGGTCAAGGCCGGGTTCACCACCACCGAGGTGTTCCCGCTGCTGCTCTTCGCGGTCGCCGGCATGCTGGTCTTCCCGGCGGCCAACGACCTGCTGACGCTGTTCGTGGCGCTGGAAGTCCTCTCGCTCCCGCTGTACCTGATGTGCGCGCTGGCCCGCCGCAAGCGGCTGATGTCGCAGGAGGCGGCGGTCAAGTACTTCCTGCTCGGCGCGTTCGCCTCCGCGTTCACGCTGTTCGGCATCGCGCTGCTGTACGGCTACTCGGGCTCGATGTCGTACGCCACGATCGCCCAGGTCGTCGACGGCACCGTCCCGGAGGTCACCCCGGCGCTCGCCGACACCATGGGCAACGACGCGCTGCTGCTGGTCGGCGCCGCGCTGCTGGTCATGGGCCTGCTGTTCAAGGTCGGCGCCGTCCCCTTCCACATGTGGACGCCCGACGTGTACCAGGGCGCCCCGACGCCGGTGACCGGTTTCATGGCGGCGGCGACCAAGGTGGCCGCGTTCGGCGCGCTGCTGCGGATCCTGTACGTCGTGCTGCCGGGCCTGCGCTGGGACTGGCGGCCGGTCATGTGGGCCGTCGCCATCGTCACCATGCTGGTCGGCGCGATCGTGGCGATCACCCAGACCGACATCAAGCGGCTGCTGGCGTACTCGGCGATCTCGCACGCGGGCTTCATCCTCGCGGGTGTCATCGCGACCACGCCGTCGGGCATCTCGTCCGTCCTCTTCTATCTGGCGGCGTACTCGTTCGTGACGATCGGCGCGTTCGCGGTGGTCACGCTGGTGAGGGACGCCGGCGGCGAGGCGACGCACCTGTCGAAGTGGGCTGGGCTCGGCCGTCGCTCCCCGCTGGTGGCGGCGGTGTTCGCGGTGTTCCTGCTGGCCTTCGCGGGCATCCCGCTGACCTCCGGCTTCGCCGGGAAGTTCGCCGTGTTCAAGGCGGCGGCGGAGGGCGGGGCGGCCCCGCTGGTCGTGGTCGGTGTGATCGCGTCGGCCATCGCGGCGTTCTTCTACATCCGCGTGATCGTCCTGATGTTCTTCAGCGAGCCGCGCCCCGAGGGCCCGACCGTCGCGGTGCCGTCACCGCTGACGATGACGGCGATCGGGGTCGGCGTGGCCGTCACGGTGGTGCTGGGCGTCGCACCCCAGTACTTCCTGGAGCTGGCGGGGGACGCGGGAGTGTTCGTGCGCTGACACGGCCCTCACCGGCACGTCGACGGCGGCCCGGCACCCTTCGGGGGGTGCCGGGCCGAAGTCGTCGGGTGAGCGGCCTGTGGATAACTCCGGGGCTGTCGGTGCGGACCCCTATCGTGGAGGCAGTGGTCGAGGGACGGCTTACGGGGGCACGGTGACGGACGGTAGTGGCGGGATGGCAGTGACGGAGAGCGAGGCGCTGGCCGCGCTGCACCGGGTGTTCGGGTACGACGCCTTCCGTGGTGAGCAGGAAGCGGTCATCGAGCATGTGATCACGGGCGGCGACGCCGTCGTGCTCATGCCGACCGGTGGCGGAAAGTCGCTCTGCTACCAGATTCCGGCCCTGGTCAGGCCGGGTACGGGAGTCGTCGTCTCCCCGCTCATCGCGCTGATGCAGGACCAGGTGGACGCGCTGCGGGCGCTGGGCGTGCGGGCCGGGTTCATGAACTCCACGCAGGACTTCGACGAGCGGCGCGTCGTCGAGGCGGAGTTCCTCGCCGGCGAGCTGGACCTGCTGTACCTCGCACCGGAGCGGCTGCGGCTGGACAGCACACAGGACCTGCTCTCGCGCGGCAAGATCTCCGTCTTCGCGATCGACGAGGCGCACTGCGTGTCCCAGTGGGGGCACGACTTCCGGCCGGACTACCTCATGCTGTCGCTGCTCGGCCGGCGGTGGCCGGACGTGCCCCGCATCGCGCTCACGGCGACGGCCACGCACGCCACGCACCGGGAGATCACCGAGCGTCTCGGCATGCCGGACGCCCGGCACTTCGTGGCGAGCTTCGACCGGCCCAACATCCAGTACCGGATCGTGCCCAAGGCGGACCCCAAGAAGCAGCTCCTGAGCTTCCTGCGCGGGGAGCACGCCGGGGACGCGGGCATCGTCTACTGCCTGTCGCGCAACTCGGTGGAGAAGACCGCCGAGTTCCTCTCCCGCAACGGCGTCGAGGCGGTGCCGTACCACGCGGGCCTCGACGCGGGGACGCGCGCCGCGCACCAGGCGCGGTTCCTGCGGGAGGAGGGCCTGGTCGTGGTGGCGACCATCGCGTTCGGCATGGGCATCGACAAGCCGGACGTCCGCTTCGTCGCCCACCTGGACCTGCCCAAGTCCGTCGAGGGCTACTACCAGGAGACGGGCCGCGCGGGGCGCGACGGGCTGCCGTCCACGGCCTGGATGGCGTACGGGCTCAACGACGTCATACAGCAGCGCAAGCTGATCCAGTCCGGTGAGGGCGACGAGGCGTTCCGGCGGCGGGCGGGCCAGCACCTGGACGCGATGCTCGGTCTGTGCGAGACCGTCCGGTGCCGGCGCGGCCAGCTCCTCGCCTACTTCGGCCAGGACCCCGACCCGGCGGGCTGCGGCAACTGCGACACCTGCCTCACCCCGCCGGAGACCTGGAACGGGACCGTCGCGGCGCAGAAGGTGCTGTCCACGGTGGTGCGGCTGCAGCGGGAGCGCGGGCAGAAGTTCGGCGCGGTGCAGATCGTCGACATCCTGCTGGGGCGGCGCACGGCCAAGGTCATCCAGTTCGACCACGACCAGCTCTCCGTGTTCGGCATCGGCGAGGAGCTGACCGAGGCGGAATGGCGGGGCGTGGTGCGCCAGTTGCTCGCCCAGGGGCTGCTCGCCGTCGAGGGGGAGTACGGCACGCTGGTGCTGACCGAGGCGAGCGGGGCGGTGCTGCGGCGGGAGCGGGAGGTGCCGCTGCGCAAGGAGCCGAAGAAGCCGGTGACCTCCCGGTCGGGTGGCTCGGGTTCGGGGCGGGGGGAGCGCAAGGCCAAGGCCGCCGCTGCCGAGCTGCCCTCGGAGCTCGTCCCCGCGTTCGAGGCGCTGCGCGCCTGGCGTGCGGAGCAGGCGCGGGAGCAGGGGGTTCCGGCGTATGTCATCTTCCACGACGCCACGCTGCGGGAGATCGCCACGGTGTGGCCGACGTCGGTGGGCGAGCTCGGTGGGATCAGCGGGGTGGGGGAGAAGAAGCTGGCGACGTACGGGGAGGGGGTGGTGGCGGTGCTGGCCGGGCTGACGGCGCCGGGGGACGCCGGCGCCGGTGCCGGGGCCGAGGACCCCGGCGGCCCGGACGACTGGCCCGACGTGGACGCCGAGCCGGAGCCCGACTGGACATGAGCGCCGCGTGATCGGGCTGGGCGGGGGTGTCGCGCAGCCCGGCGCTTGCGGGGTGCCGGTGCGCCCACCCGTGCCGCCCTGCGGCACGACTGCCCGCATGGGGCGTCTGGGCTACGGCAGGGCCGTCAGGCCCGGCGCGAAGGTGATCAGGAGGGGGACGAGGGGGACCAGGGCGGCCGCGGCCGTCGTGAGGGCGCGGTGGTGGCGGTCGAGGCGGGGTGGGGGTTCCAGGAGGCGGTCGACGCGTTCGCCGAGGAGGCGGTGGCTGGAGGCGCAGGAGAGGACGCCCCGGTGCTGGTTGAGCTCGATCAGCGCCAGCGCCGTGGTCAGGTGGCCGCAGCGGCGGGAGGCCGTGTCGTCGGCGGACAGTTCTACCAGGCGGTGGGTCTGGTCGCAGAAGTGCGCGAACAGCGGGATGCGGGGGAAACCGGTGGCCAGCGCGGTGGACAGGTGCAGCAGCCAGTCGTGGCGGGCGCGGGCGTGGCCCCGCTCGTGGGTGAGGACGGCGTCGAGCTGGTGGTCGGTGAGCCGCTGCAGGGCGCCGGTGGTGACGATGAGCTGGGGCGGGCTGCCCGGCATCCACCAGGCGTCGGGGTACTCGTCCTCCAGCACCAGCAGGGGACCGCGGGCCTCGGGGAGTCCGGCGGGCAGGTCGGGGGCGCGTTCCCGCAGATGCGCCCGGGACCGGGCGCGCCGGCGGCGGGCCTCGACCAGCTCCCGCCCGAGCATGGCCGTCGTCCAGGCCGCCCCGGACGCCAGCAGCACGGTGAGGGCGATGGTCCAGGGCGAGGCGGCGGACAGGTCGTACGCCGCGGTGACCGCGGGCGGGGCCGGGGCGAAGAGCTGGGCGCGGACGGTGCCGAAGACGGCGGCGGCGCCCAGGGCGAGCGCCGTGACGCAGCACAGCAGGACGGTGGCGACCAGGCACTGCCACACCCACAGGGCGACCACCGGTTCCCGTTCCGGCCATTTCGCCCGGGTCAGCGCCCGGGGGACGGGCACGGCGGCCGTCACGGCGACAACGCTCAGCAGGAGCAGGCAGACGGTCATGCCACGGGCTCCGGATCCTGTCGGAAGAGGGCGGCTTCGGGTCGTGCTGGGGGCGTGCGGGAAGTACGAAGGGAGCGCGGCGCGAACGCACACACCACCCGACGCCAAGTATGACGGCGAAGGGCGGTGTGAGTCAGGGGTCGTCGAAGATCGGTGAGGGCCGGGCGGGTCAGACCGTGGGGACCACCCGTCCCGTGACCTCGCCGAGGCCCACGCGGACGCCGTCCGGGCCCGGCGCCCAGGCCGACAGCGTCACCACGTCACCGTCCTCCAGGAACGTCCGCTTGCCGTCGGGGAGTTCGAGGGGGTCGCGGCCGTTCCAGGTCAGTTCCAGCAGCGACCCGCGTTCCCGCTCGGCGGGGCCGCTCACCGTGCCGGAGCCGTACAGGTCGCCGGTGCGCAGGGAGGCGCCGTTGACGGTCATGTGGGCGAGCTGCTGGGCGGCCGTCCAGTACATGGTGGAGAAGGGGGGTTCGGAGACGACATGACCGTTGACGGTGACGGTGATCCGCAGGTCGTAGCCGCCGGGTTCCTCGGCCGCGTCGTCCAGGTAGGGCAGCAGTTCGTGCGTGCGCTCCGGCGGCGCGACGCGGGCCTCGTCCAGGGCGTCCAGCGGGGTGATCCAGGCCGACACCGAGGTGGTGAAGGACTTGCCGAGGAACGGGCCGAGGGGGACGTACTCCCAGGCCTGGACGTCGCGGGCGGACCAGTCGTTGAGGAGGCAGAGGCCGAAGACGTGGTCGCGGAAGTCGCCGAGCGGCACCGGCCGGCCCAGCTCGGACGGCACGCCGACCACGAAGCCGACCTCGGCCTCGATGTCCAGCCGGACGGACGGCCCGTAGACCGGGACGGCGTCCGTGGGCGCTTTGCGCTGGCCCGAGGGGCGTACGACGTCGGTGCCGGACACCACGACCGTGCCGGCGCGGCCGTGGTAGCCGATCGGCAGGTGCTTCCAGTTGGGGGTCAGGGAGTCGGCGGCGTCGGGGCGGAACATCCTGCCGACGTTCCGGGCGTGGTTCTCGGAGGCGTAGAAGTCGACGTAGTCCGCGACCTCGAAGGGGAGGTGCAGGGTCACCTCGGACAGCGGGTGGAACAGCGGCTCGACGGTCTCCCGGTGCGCCGGGACGGTCACCCACGCCGTGAGCGCCCGCCGCACGTCCGACCAGGCCGTGCGGCCCGCCGCCAGCAGCGGGTTGAGGGTCTGACGGGCGAGCAGGGAGGCGTACGGCGAGCCCAGGGCGTGCGCCGCCGCGCCGGCGTCGAGGACGTGGTCGCCGAGCCGGACGCCCACGGTCCGCTCCGACGAGCCGGGGGGCGAGAAGACGCCGTACGGCAGGTTGTGCGGGCCGAAGGGATCGCCCTCGGGGACATCGAAGGGGGGCATCGGGTGCTGCCTCGCTTTCGTGTGCGCAGGTGCTCCACGTGTCCGTGGCCGTGCCACACGTTACGGGTGACACGGCGGTCTTGGGCAGAGCCGACGTGGTGGCGCCCCCCGCTTTCCCTTGCGTACCGGAAGTTATCCACAGGAGGGGAGGCAATCTTGACGGAGCGGTGCGAACGGGGCGACTCTGGGCGGGTGCCGGAAGGCCTCGGGGAGGGGGCGTTTCCGAAGGCACACTGGGGGGCGGATGGCCATTGGGGAGGCCGGACCGCGCTCGGCGCGCTCGGGATCGCAGTCGAAACGGCTGGAAGAGACCATGCGCGGCCGGCTCGGCCGGGAATGCGTGTACGTGCCGTCATGCAGGTTCGGGCTGTTCGTGGCGTTGCGCCACTGGTGCCCGCCGGGCGGCAGGGTGCTGATGTCGCCGGTCAACGACGACGTGATCTTCTTCGTGGTGCTGGCGGCGGGACTGCGGCCGGTGCAGGCGCCGTTGAACCCGTTCGACGGGTCCATCGACATCGACGCCGTGCCCGAGGAGACGTGGGGCTCGCTGTCCGCCGTGCTGACGACGAACCTGTACGGAAACCCGGACCCGGCGCCGGAACTGCGGGCGCGTTGCGACGCGTTGGGCATTCCGCTGCTGGAGGACGGGGCGCACGCGATCGGCAGCGAGGTCGGCGGGCGGCCGGTCGGCGCCTGGGGCGAGGCCTCCGTTTTCAGCCTTTCCAAGCATGCCGGCGCCCAGGCGGGCGGCATGCTCTCGCTCGCCGACCCGAGCCTGGCTGAGACCATGCGGGCCGGCTGTGACGAGCTGCTCGCCCCGCCCAGGGCGGCGTCCGAACTCGCCTATGCCTTACGGCCGTACGCCGAGGCCGCCGTACGGGGGCTGGGGCTGCGACGGGCCGCCTGGGCGGCGCTGGGACTGCTGGGGCTGACGGAGCGCGACGGGATCAGGATGCCGCTGCGTCCGGACGCGCTGGCCGCGGCCGTCGGCGCGGCCCCGGACCTGACCGCGCACGACCCCTGGGTCCGCGTCGACATGCACACCTACCGCCTGCGGTCGGGACCGCTGCGGCTGCGGCGGATCCGGCGCAGGCTCGGACGGCTGGACGAGGTGCTCCAGGCCTGCCGGGACGGCACCGAACTGCTGCTGTCGACCCGGTGGGCCCGGCCGGGGGAGGGGAGCCGGGCGCAGCCGCTGTTCCGGGTGCCGCTGCTGGTGGCGGACCGGGACGCGGCGATCGCGGCACTGGCCCGGCGCGGGATCGTCGTCGGCTACCTCTACGACCCGCCCCTCGACGACTACGCGGGGAAGGCCTTCACGGACCCGTCGCCCGCGCCGGAGGCGGCCCGCTGGTTCGCGCGGCACGCGCTGCCGGTGGACCCGCTGCGGGCGAGGGAGGCCGTCGACGTGCTGGAGCGGTCCGGCGCGCGGCCGGCCGAACCGCCGGAGGACCTGACACGGCCGGGGACACCGGCCGACGGGCCGGGGCCGGCCCGTGACTGACACCCAGGTGCACGAGCCCGCCGCGGCGCGCGCCGACGGCGGGTCCCGGCCCGCCGGGAGCCCGTCCGGCTCCGACTCCCTGTTCAAGAACGCCTACTTCCTGATGCTCAGCACGGGCGTGTCCGCCGTCCTCGGCCTGGGGTTCTGGCTCGTGGCCGCCCGCTACTACTCCGAGGACGCCGTCGGCCAGGGCTCCGCCGCGATCGCCGCGATGCGGCTGCTCGCCAGCATCACCGCGACCACGATGATCGGCGCCGTGGTCCGCTTCGTACCGCGGGCCGGCCGCGAGACCGGGCGCCTGGTGTGGGGCGTGTACCTGGCGAGTTCGGTGGTCGTCACCCTGGCCGCGGGCGTCTTCCTGCTCACGCTCGACCAGTGGGGCCCCTCCTACGCGCCCCTCGGCACACCACTGGCCGGGGCGCTGTTCGTCGCGGCGTGCGTGGCGTGGGCGCTGCTCACCCTCCAGGACGGCGTGCTCACGGGGCTGCGCAAGGCCGAGTGGGTGCCGGCCGGGAACGCGGTGTTCTCCGTCGGGAAACTGGCCCTGCTGGCCGTCTTCGCGAGCACACTGCCCGTGCTGGGCATCTTCGTGTCCTGGGCCGTGGCCATCGCGTTCTCCACCCTGCCGCTCGGCTGGCTGATCTTCCGCCGGCTCATCCCGCGCCAGGCCGCCGCCGACCACGACGTGGAACCGCCCGGCCTGCGCTCCATGGGCCGCTTCCTGGCCGGCGACTCGCTCGGCGCGCTGTTCAGCCTCGCCATGATCAATCTGCTGCCCGTGATGGTCGCGGTCCGCTTCAGCGCGGCGGAGAACGGCTACTTCTACGTGGCGTACACCGTCGGCGGCACGATGGAGTTCATGGCCATCAACATGGCCTCGTCGCTCACCGCCCACGCCTCGCACGATCCGCGTCAGCTCGCCGAGGGCGTGCGCGGGGCGCTGCGCAGGATGACGCTGCTGCTGGTGCCGGTGGTCGCGGTGCTGGTCGTCTTCGCGCCCCGGATCCTCACGCCGTTCGACGCGGACTACGCCGAGCACGGCTCGACCGTGCTGCGGCTGCTCGCGCTCGGCGCGCTGCCCCGCGTGGTCGTGGAGCTGTACATCGGGGTGCTGCGGGTGCAGGGGCGCACCGGTGTGCTCGCCGCGCTCCAGGGCGCGATGTGCACGCTGGTGCTGGGCAGTGCGGCCGTGCTGTTCACCCCGGCGGGGATCGCGGGGGCCGGATGGGCGGTGCTGGTCAGCATGACGCTGATCGCGGTCGTCTCGGTGTTCGGGCTGCGTGCGGCGCTGCGCGAGAAGACCGGCGGGCCCGTGGAGCGGTCCGCCGCCGTCCCCGACTACGGCACGCGCTGGGCCCGGCTCAACGCCACCGCCGGATACGGCACGAACTGGGCGCGCCGGGCGGCGTACGAGCACAAGGACGCGGAGGGCGACGAGGACGACGAGGAGACCGTCACGCTGTTCATCGGCCGCCCCGGCTACGAGCGGGAGGCCCTCCAGGCGGACACGGTGGCGTTCATCGTGCGGCCGCCGGTCCCGGACGAGCGGGGGGACGACGCCGACGGCGAAGAGCGGTCGCCTCACGAGGAGAGCGGCCTCCGGAAGGACGCGCCGGGGGCGTCGTGGGCGGCGCGGGCGGCGCGGGGGGAGCCGGACCGGGGCGAGGACCCGGTGGGAGCCGCGACGTCGGACCACATCGGGAAGCCCGACGACGAGGGGCCGGACGCCGGCGAAGAGCAGCCCCCTCCGCCCGTGAGGGGTGCCGGCGCACCCCCGGCCGTGGCCTCGTGGGAGAGACGGGCACCGGCGGAGGCGAGCGGGACGCCGTGGGTCGGTGAGGCATCCGCCGGTACCTCGGCGTGGGTCGGTGAGGCGCCCGCCGGTACCTCGGCGTGGGTCGGTGAGGCATCCGCCGGTACCTCGGCGTGGGTCGGTGAGGCGCCCGCCGGTACCTCGGCGCGGACCGGTGAGGCATCCGCCGGTACCTCGGCGCGGACCGGCCACCCGGACCCCGCCGGGCCGTCGGCACCCGGCACCGACCCCGACCGGCGGGTCGTCGGGATCCTGTGGGCCCTGCTCGCGCTCGCGGCCCTCGTCTTCTGGTTCTCGATACGCGGGCTCCCCTGGTCCGACGGCGCGGGCGAGCCCACGGGACGTCAGGTACTGGAAGGCCTCCCGTTGCCCGCGTCGGCCACGGGAGGAGTGCTGCTCCTCGTCTTCGTCGCCTCGGTGACCTTGTTCGGACGGCCGGTCCCCTGGCTCTCCGGCCTCTCGCTGACCTCCGCCCTGCTCGCCCTGCACACCGCGCCCGTCGCCCTCGGGCGGCGGCCCGAGCCGGTGGACGGGGCGCTGTACGCCGACGCGGCCCGCTCCCTCGCGGAGGCGGTGGGGCTCGATGGCCCCGGTGCCGTGCTGCGGTGGGCCCCCTTGGTGTTCCAGCTGCTGTGCCTCGTACCGCTGTGGCTGCTGCTCGCACGCGCGGGCGGGCGGCTGACGTGGCCGGCCCGCTGGGGCGTGCTGTATCTCGCCGGGGTGGCCGGCTGGGTGTTCCGGGAGGCACTCGCACCGGTCGCGCTGCCCCTGCTGGTCGCGCTCCTCGGGCTGCTGCTGCTCAGCCGCGCGGTGCCGGCGGCACGGCTCGCGCTCCGCGGCGGACGGAACGGCCCGCCCGGCCACTGAGCGGCCGGGCGGACCGGGCACCGGCCACCGCTCAACGGGGCGGCACGGGCTGCTGGAAGTACTCGCTCCGCCCCGCTTCCCGGTAGCCCTCCAGCCCCGGGCCGGCGTTGACGGTCAGATCGCACTCGGGCTTCTCCGAGGTCGGCCGGTTCCAGTGCACCAGGGCCTTCACCTCAGGAAGCTTCTTCACGGCGCCGGGGATCTCGGTGTACCAGTCGCGCTGGCGCCCCGGGTCGTCGGTGTCGGGCGCGGTGGCGAACTCCGCGAGCATCACCGGTTTGTCGTCGGTGATGTTCGCGCGCAGCCATTCGTAACTGGGCCGCTGGCTGCGCAGGAAGTCCTTCCAGTCGGTGGTGTCGTGGCAGCCGTAGTAGTTGTACTGGTCCATCGCGATCCAGTCGACGTACTCGTCCCCGGGGTAGAGGGCCTTCATCTCCTTCGCGCTGCCGAGGTAACCGGAGACGGTCCACACCCACACGACGTTGTCGGCGCCCAGTTCCCGGAACCGGTCGTGGAGATGGCGGTACGCCGCGACGAACTCCTCCGGGGTGCCGGCGCCCTCCTTGATGCGGGCGTCGGTCTCCTGGTCGAAGGAGAAGAAGACACGTTTGCCGTAGGCCTTGAGGCGCCGGATCTGCGGGTCGATGATCTCCTCGTCGTACTTCCCCGAGGCGATGTTCTTCCAGCCGAGCTGGGTCTCCGTCCAGTTCTCGTGGTGCGGCTCGGTCCAGACGGTGGACTCCCAGGCCAGCATGAGCAGCCGGTCCTTGCCGAGCTCCTGCTCGTCGGGGGTGAGCAGTTGTCCGTCGAGCTCGGTGCCCGACATGTCGTGGTAGTTGTAGACGAGGTCGAGCCTGCGGCCGATCCGCTCCTCGAAACCGAGCACGGCGTCCTTGAGCGAGCCGTTCGCCGCGTACGGCACATACGCCCCCCACCAGGCGCCGCAGGGCGGAACCAGTGTGCCGGTGGGGGCGCAGGGGCCGGTGGGCAGTTCGCCGGAGGCCGCGTTGCCGGGCAGGCCCTGACCGGAGGGGTCCATGTCGTCGGGGCGGCCGGCCCAGAATCCGAGCCCGGTCAGCAGCGCGGCGACCGTCACCAGGACGACCGCCGTGTAACCGCGCCTCGCGCGCACCGCCTCCTTCAGCCCGCGCCACCTGGACCGCTTGTGTGGCTCGCGCAGCCGGTGCAGCCCTGTCATGTGCCACCGCCGTCCGCGGGCCTGTGCCTGACGCGCTCCACCGCGCCGCGCCGGGCGGCGGGCAGCGGCAGCCCCGGCAGGGCCGCGACGACCGTGGTGAAGACGGCGAGCGAGACGAGGAAGGAGGTCGCCGAGAACCCCTCCACCAGGAACAGCGAGGTGGCGGTGAGCACACCGAGCGCCAGGCTGATCGGCGCGGCGAGCGCGACGGCCTCCAGCCTGGCGCCGGTGGCCAGCCCGCCCGGCTGCGGATACAGCGCCGCCCAGCCCGGACCGAACAGGGTGAACACCAGCACCGGGATCCAGCGCAGCGGCGAGGGGCCGGGGACGGCGGTGGCGGCCAGCGCGAGCCAGCCCGAGGCGCCTATGAGGACTCTGACGTGCGTCTCGGTCACCCGTGGGCTTCTGAGACCACGGGCCGCACTGGCTCCGGAGGAGCCCGTGGAACCAGTGGAGTCGGTGGAGTGCGAGGAGTCGATGCTGCTCATGGGCTGACCTTCGACGTCACTTCGATCACCTTGTGGTCGTTCCTCGGGCGGCCGGACGGTACTCCAGCACGACCCCGTACGCATGGCTTTCGACGGTCCGGAAGAGAGGTGAGGCGGAGAGTCTCGTGCGCAGCGTCTCGAAGCCGCCGGCCGGCAGCAGGCCCTCGCCGGCGGTGTAGACGTCCTGGGTGCGGGTGAGGACGACGTACGTCCTGGTGCCCGGCGGGATCCCGTCGGCGAGGTAGCGGGCCGGGTCCTTCAGCATCCGCTCGTTCTCGGGCAGTTCCTGCTCGGCGAAGAACCAGTGCTCCAGGCGGTCGTACCGGTGCAGTGCCTGCGGGAAGGAACCGCTGGTGGAGAGGATCAGCGAGCCGTCGGGGGCGTTGTCGAGGGCGCGGGTGACCAGCGCGGTCTCCTCGGGCGGTGTGTAGTACATCTTCTCCTTGCCGTAGTACGACGGCAGGAAGCCGGCCAGGAGCACCAGCAGAACGGCCGGCAGGGCGACGGCCGCGGCTCCGCGCTGCAGTGCCCGCGCCCGGCCGCTGCGGGTGCCCGCGGCGGGCACGAGCGCGGCGGCGGCGAAGAACGCCGCGCCCGGCAGGCCGAACAGGTAGACGCGGAACAGCATCTCGCCGCCGTAGTCGTTGACGGCGAAGAGCGGAACCGGGGCGGCGGAGACCAGCAGCAGCGGCAGCGCGCTGCGGACCAGCCGGCGCCGCAGCACGAGGGCGATCCCGGCGAGTGCGGCGACCGCGAGCACCATCAGCACGTTGGCGGTCCCGGCGAGTTCGGGTCCGGGCCCGGTCAGTTCACCCGCGTACCCCGCGCGGGAGTTCTGCGTCAGTTCGCCTATCGACTCCTTGAGCGTGGACAGCGTCTCGACGAACAGCGGCCGCCCCATGGTCAGGTCCCAGGTGAGCATCAGCAGCACGGCGACGGCCAGCAGCCCGTGATTGCGGTAGCGGCGCGTGAGGCTGAGCGCGAACAGGCAGATGCAGAGCATCACCGGGGTGAGCTGGTGCGTGGCGTTGATCGCGGCGATCAGCGGGGCGAGGATCACCACGCAGACCGCGCGCTGCCGGGTGCCCGTGGGCGCCGGCACGCCGGCGGCGGCCGGGTCGAGGACGGTGCGGTCGCGCAGCCGCCCGGCGGAGCCGGGGCGCACGAAGTGACGCAGCACCACCGCGATGACCGTCAGGTGCAGCAGGTACGCGAGCCCTTGCGGGGCGAAGTAGTCCTGGCCCACCCAGTTGGCGAGCTGGAAGATCCACACGGCGGTCCACACCAGCCGCCAGTCCTGGCAGAAGGTGCGGTAGATCAGGACGAGCACCGGCATCATCAGCAGGCCGAAGACGATCGGCGCCCAGTTGGCGTACGCGGCGGCGCTCTCCACGCCGAAGGCGCGCACCAGCCCGGAGTTGAGCGTGAAGAAGCCCGGCCACTGGTCGTACGCGGACATGTTGCCGGACAGCGCCGCGCCGGGCCGCAGTTCACCGTTGGCGAGCATCGTGTCGACGACGGCGTCGTGCTTGGAGGCCCACGGGTAGCGCACGGCGTCGTACAGCATCGCCGGCGGCGCCTTGAGCGCGAACAGCAGCGCGGCGCAGTGCGCGGCCGGCCACCAGGGCGCGGTGCCCGCGCGCCGCAGGCTGAGGACGAAGCCGGCGGTGAGGACCAGCAGCGACAGGTAGTAGGCGGCCGGGAGGCGGTCCAGCAGGCCGTAGTCGCCCATCTCCCGGAAGCCGATGCGGGGCAGCGCGTAGAACCACAGTCCGGCGGCGAGCAGCAGCGTCAGCAGCCCGGCGTCGGGCGGACCGCTCGGGACCGGCCAGGATCTGCGGCCACCGCCGGAGTTCCCTCCCGGCTCCGTCGGGCCGCCGGCCGGCTCGGGGCTGGGCAGCGCGCTGCTCTCAGTGGTCGGTACGGGCACATGTTGTTGCACGCCGAGACTCCCCTCCCCCGCAACGAGTATAGGAATTACCTCTGCTTTTCACACCAAAAACGTCGGACTCGCCTGCGAAGCGAAAGCTGTCCGGTACCTCCCGCGCGACCCGTCCCGTGATCACGTCCGCTCGTCCCTCCTCAGCCGGCGAACGCGGGCCGGCCCCGTAGGACGGTGCGGGTCCGGCGGTACCACCGCCAGCCGACGGTCTTCGGGCCGTCCCGGTACGGGGCGATCCGCGCGCCGTCGCCCGCCAGCCAGGCCTCGACGTCGGCGACGGTGTGGCCGCGCCGGACGATCAGGCGGGCGATGCGGTAGCGCTCGTCCCGCTCCGAGCTGAGCGCGTGCCGCACGGCGGTCGCCGTCCGGTAGCCGGCGCGGGCGGCCATGGCGCGCACCCGGGGGCTGTTGTAGCCGTGCGGATAGGCGAGGTGGGGGACGGGATGGCCGAGGGTGTCCTCCAGCACGGCCTTGGAGTCCAGCAGTTCGGCGCGGAGCTGTGGGGTGGTCAGGGTGTCGAGCTGGGCGTGGGTGACCGTGTGGCTGCCGATCTCCATGCCGGAACGTTCCAGCTCCACCGCCCGGTCCAGGGTCATCATCGGGGCGGGCGGCAGCAGACTGTGGCCGCCCGGGGCGATGGCGCCGGTGGTGAGGTACGCGGTCGCGGGCAGCGCGCGCCCGGCCAGGGCATCGGCGGTGGGGCCGGGCAGGTCGGCGAAGCCGTCGTCGAAGGTGAGCAGCACCGGCCGGGGCGGCAAGGGGGCCCGCCCGGCGAGGTGGTCGGCGAGGACGCTGATGGTGACGGGTGTGCGGCCGCTGTCCACGACGGCGTCGAGGTGGGCCGTGAACTCCTTGGGCGTGACGGTGAACTCGGCGATCCAGTCCGGCGGATCGTCCATCACGGCGTGGTAGAGGAAGACGGGTATGGCCGCGGTCATCACCTCCCCCTCCCCGGTGCTCGCCGCGCCCGCAGGTATCCGAGCGGCCCGTACAGCATTCCCCTGCGCTGCAGCCGCGACAGTCGGCGTGGCCAGGGGTGCGTGCGGGTGTCGTGCGCCCCCGGCGCACCACCGTCGCCGTCCGTGTCGCGCACCTCGGTCAGCGCGCGGGCGTGCGCGAGACCGCGCGGCAGCCGGGCGAGGAACGCCGGCAGCAGCGCGGGCCGGTTGACCAGGACCGCGGTGAGGTAGGCGGTGAGGCCGGCGCCGTAGCCGTACGCCTGGGTCTCCAGGTCGGCCCAGGTCTCCCGGTGGTGGTGCCACACCAGCGCGTACGGCGTGTAGCGCAGCCGGTGCCCCTGGGCGAGGACGCGGACGAAGCCGTACAGGTCGTCGCCGCCCCGCGCGGGTGTTCCGGCGCCAGTGGCCGGGTCGAAGCCGCCGACGGCACGCAGCACCTCCGTACGGAAGGCCATGTTCGCGCCGGAGCCGAAGCGGCCCGCGGTGAAGGGGAACAGCGGCTCGTCGCGGGGCGGGTCCTGGGGGTCGTACGTCGTCGGAGTGAAGCCCTTCGCGAAGCCGCCGTGGCTCTCCAGCAGGACCTGGGCCGGGGTGCGCAGCCGGGCGGGCAGGATCAGGCCGGTGGCGCAGCCGAGCCGCGGGTCGGCTGCGAACGGGGCGGTCAGTTCGGTGAGCCAGCGGGGATCGGCGACCACGTCGTCGTCGGTGAACGCGATCACCTCGCCCCGCGCCTCCGCCAGCCCCCTGTTGTGCGCGACGGCGAGTCCGGGCACCGGCTCGCACACGTACCGCACCCGCTCGCCGTACTTGCGTTCCACCAGTTCACGGGTCTCGTCGGTCACCGGCGCGTTGTCGACGACGACCACCTCGAACCGCGGGTGCTCCTGCGCGAGCAGCGAGTCCAGCGCCCGGGCGAGCTGTCCGGCCCGCTCCCTGGTGGCCACGACGACCGAGGCGTACGGCGGCTTCCCGCCGCCCGTCACCTCCACGGCCTTCCCCGCCACCGCGGAGGCGGCCTCCGTCAGGGCCGCCTGCGGGTCCGCGCCCTCCGGTACCCGGGTCAGCAGCGTCCCCACCGGGCGGCCCGCCCGTCTGACCAGCAGGAACACCTCACCGTGGGTGATCGGTGGGCTGCCCGGTCCGGGTCTCGGCGCGGCCTCGTCACCGTCCAGGTCGATCTCGGCGACCTGCACCGCGCCGATGGCCAGGAACCGTCGTATCTCCTCCTGCGTACGTGCTCTTCGGGACACCCGTCCTCCCCCTTCTCACGACCGGCGCAGCCGTGCCGCGCCCTTCAGGGTCCGTGCCGCCAGCGCCGCCAGGCGCGGACGGGTGCGGACGAAGCCGTGCGCGCGGCGCGCGGGCTCGCGGCTCAGCCGGTGCAGCGCGGCGCCCACGCCCGGACGGGTCACCGCCCCCTCGTAGACGGCGAGTTCGCCGGTCTTCAGCGAGTCCTTGTACTCGGCCGGACCGCGCCCCATGTCGAGCATCCCGATGCCCTCGGCCGCCGCCGCCTCGGCCATCCGCAGATGCAGCACCAGACCCGGCGAGTACTTCGCGAACTCCGGGTCGTACGCCGGGAACCAGCAGGCCAGGACGGACGCCGAGCGCAGCCCGAAGTGCGCGGCGACGGGGCGGTCACCTGCGTACAGGACCGACAGCGTGCCCGTGCACTGGGCGGCGCGGGTCCCGGCGAGCCGGCCCACGAGCCGGGCGATCCACTCCTGCGCGAACCGGTCGCGCCGCCCGGTCCTGCGGTACTGCGCCGACTTCCACTCCATGAGCGTGCGCAGCGCGGCCGGGTCGCGCTCGTCGAAGACGAACCGCACGGCTCCGGCCTGGCGGCCCAGCCTGCGCTCCTTGGCCAGCGTGGTCTTCAGGAACTTCGGCGACTGGGTGCGCAGCACCGACTCGTACGTCTCGTAGCCCTTCTCCACGTCGATGACGTAGGTGGCGTGCTCCTCGGCCGCGTACGGCACGAACAGCCCCTGGTCCGCCTCCAGGTTGTCGAAGGCGAAGCTCGACACCGAGCAGCCCCGCAGCAGTTCGTCCGTCTCCAGGGCGACACCGGGACCCAGGACCGCGCCCTGGCAGTCCGACACCCCGAGCCCGATCGCCCGGCCCTGCCCCAGCGCACCCCGCTCGTACGGCAGGAAACCCACCGGCTGCGCACCCTCGTACAGCACGGCGACCCGGGCCCGCGGGCGCACCCGGGCCACGGCG
Organism: Streptomyces sp. CB02400; assembly: GCF_001905725.1. Taxonomy (GTDB): domain Bacteria; phylum Actinomycetota; class Actinomycetes; order Streptomycetales; family Streptomycetaceae; genus Streptomyces; species Streptomyces atrovirens. The sequence continues at coordinate 293,445 of NZ_LIWB01000004.1, read as the reverse complement.
ACGCTGAACTCCGGTTCCATGAACGGGTTGCGCGGTGCGTCCGTCGCGGCGCGCAGTTCCCGCCAGCGCTCCCGCTCCCCCTCGCCGAGCTCCCCGGGCCCCAGCACACGCATGCGTCCACTGCTCACCTGACCCCCCGATCAAGTCCCCCCTGGACCCTTGGAAGGTACCGCCCCGGACCGGGCGGACGGTAGATAGCGGACCATGTTCTTGCCAAACGGGGAAAGAGACCTGAACCGGTCCTTACCCGGCGTCGAGAGAAGGGGAACCGCACCGAAAGCGAACGCAAACGGGCACGGTGAATCGGACCGTCGGGTTGTCCGTATTCTCTGATCATGGCCGCACCCACCGCGTACTCACTCATCGCCACCGACCTGGACGGGACGCTGCTGCGCGGCGACGACACCCTCTCCGACCGGTCCCTCGCCGCGCTCGCACGGGCGGAGCGGGCCGGCGCGCGGCATCTCGTGGTGACGGGGCGACCGGCCCCCAGAGTGCGGCCGCTCCTGGACGACCTCGGCTGCGCGGGGCTCGCGGTGTGCGGACAGGGCGCGCAGGTGTACGACGCCGGCGCGCACCGGCTGCTGTGGTCCGTGACCCTGGACCGGGAACTGGCGGAGACGGCGCTCGGCAAGATCGAGGCCGAGGTGGGGGAGGTGTACGCCGCGGTCGACCAGGACGGGGTCGACGGGCTGACGCTGATCGAGCCCGGCTATCTGATGCCGCACCCGACCCTGCCCGCGGTGCGGGTCGAGCGGCGGGCCGAGCTGTGGGACCGGCCGATCAGCAAGGTGCTGCTGCGCCACCCGGACCTGTCCGACGACGCGCTGGCGGCGGCGGCCCGGTCGGTGGTGGGGTCACTGGCCACGGTCACCATGTCGGGGCCGGGCACCGTGGAGCTCCAGCCGTGCGGGGTGACCAAGGCGACCGGGCTGGCGCTGGCCGCCGAGCACCTGGGGCTGAGCCCGGCGCGGACGATCGCCTTCGGCGACATGCCGAACGACGTCCCCATGTTCGACTGGGCGGCCCACGGCGTCGCCATGGCCAACGCGCATCCCGAACTGAAGGCGGTGGCGGACGAGGTCACCACGTCGAACGAGGACGACGGCGTGGCCGTCGTCCTCGAGCGACTGTTCGGTGGGGCGATGAAGCTCGCCCGTCAGCGGGTGGCTCAGTACGCGCCGAAGACGTTGTCGATGGAGCCGTAGCGGTCGGCCGCGTAGTTGCAGGCCGCCGTGATGTTGGCGACCGGGTCGTACGGGTCGAAGGCGGTGCCGGGCACGTGGTAGGCCGCGAAGGTCGGGTCGATGACCTGCAGCAGACCCTTCGACGGGGTGCCGGCGGCGGCGTTGGAGTCCCAGTTGTTGATGGCGTACGGGTTGCCGGAGGACTCGCGCATGATGTTGCGGTGGATGGCGTCGTAGCTGCCCGGGATGCCGTGCTGCGCCATGATGTCCAGCGACTCGCGGATCCAGCCGTCGAGGTTGTCCGGGTACGCCGTCACGGAGGCGGCGGTCGTCGTCGGCTCGGTGGTGGTGGCGGCGGAGGCGCTGGTCGCGCCGAACAGCGGCAGGGCGACCATGGCGACGCCGGTGCCGGCGACGGCGAGGGAGCGGGCGAGGCGGCGGTTGCCGAAGCGGCTGAGCTGACCGAAAGCAGGCATGTCTGGGTTCCTCTCCTACGCCTGCGAGGTGAGCTGTCGGGTTCGGGCGGGAGAGTGCCCGGCCGTGCCCCTGCGGGCATGGCTTCACCCCTAGCCGTCCCGGTGCGATGTCCGGTGCGGCGACCTACCTGGGTCCCCCACTCCTGCCGTCTTGAGTTCGTCGTCGGGTGTGATGCGGGCGGCGGCAGGATTAGGCGTCCACCCGGCAGGCCCGGAACGTATGCGAGAGCACATGTCGGGAACAAGTGCGGGCATCACAGAAGATGCCGTTTGATCTTGCGATGGGGGTTTTGGGGTGCTTGATCCTTTGCTACTGCCAAGGGTCAACTCGGCGCCGGGGGAAGGGGAAAGGCGAGTGGCGGCCGGTGGCGGGGGTGCCGGATCGCGCGTGACTCACTTCACTGGGGATCGCCTGTGAGCGCATTTTTCGCCAAGGGGAATTAGCTCGGTATTTGCGGCAAATCGGACGTCGGGGCGGGCAGGATGGTCCGCGTGGCGAGGCGGGGCCCGGGAGGCGGGCCGGGAGCCGGGTCGAGGAGTGGATTGCTACGTCCGGGAAAGCCGAAGAATGTCCGTTGTTATCAACCGATCAAAAGCACTCCGCTCCTGATCCCGTATCGCCCTGCCCGTAACCCTGGGCGCTGGCGGTGATCGAAACGTGACCGGATACGCTGACTTGAGTGATGGCAGCGACCTATCGACATTCCGTGTAACCGCCAGTGGACACCAGCAGACAGGAGACCCCTCGTGACCGTCGTCGGGCCGTTCGGGCTGAGCGTGCGGGACCAGGCTCTGGAAGCCGATGTCCAGGCCGGAATGACGGCTGTCGAGGAAGGGCTGCTCGAGGCCACCAAGAGTGAGGTCCCCTTCATCACGGGAGCCGCCCAGCACCTGGTGCGGGCCGGCGGCAAGCGGTTCCGCCCGCTGCTCGTGATGCTCGCCGCCCAGTTCGGCGACCCCTACGCGCCCGGTGTCGTGCCCTCGGCCGTGGTCGTGGAACTCACCCATCTGGCCACGCTGTACCACGACGACGTGATGGACGAGGCCGAGGTGCGGCGCGGCGTCGACAGCGCGAACGCCCGCTGGGGCAACTCCGTCGCGGTCCTCACCGGCGACTTCCTCTTCGCGCGGGCCTCGCACATCCTGGCCGACCTCGGTCCTGAGGCCGTGCGGGTGCAGGCCGAGGCGTTCGAGCGGCTGGTCACCGGGCAGATCCTGGAGACCGCGGGACCCCAGGACGGCCGCGACCCGGTCGACCACTACCTGGACGTGCTCGGCGGCAAGACCGGCTCGCTGGTCGCCGTCGCCTGCCGGTTCGGCGCGATGATGTCCGGCGCCGACGAGACGGTCGTGGACGTGCTGACCCAGTACGGCGAGCGGCTCGGCGTCGCCTTCCAGCTCGCCGACGACGTCCTGGACATCGCCTCCGACTCCCACGAGTCCGGCAAGACCCCCGGCACCGACCTGCGCGAGGGCATCGCCACCCTGCCGGTGCTGCGGCTGCGCGAACGGGCGGCCCGGCTGGGTCTCGCCGACGACATCGCCCTGTGCGAGCTGCTCGACTCCGACCTCACCGACGACGCCCGGCACGCCGAGGCGCTGCGACTGCTGCGCGCCCACCCCGCGCTGGAGCAGGCCCGCCGGGACACCGTGCGCTACGCCGAGGAGGCGCGCGCGGCGCTCGCCCCGCTACAGGAGTGCGAGGCGAGGACGGCACTCGTGCAACTGTGCGACGCGGTGGTGCACCGCGCGGGCTGAGCCGGCCCGAACTCCCCCCTGACCCCTACTGGTCGGGGGAGGGAACCGCCCTCCGTGTCATACCCCAGCAGTACGTGGAGTTGCGTCCGGGGTCTGACGAATCCGCCTGCCGGATTTGGTCAGATGGACCACGACGGACAACACCACTTCTCACCGATTCGGGTGAGAATGGCGGCTCAGGGTGAGACTGGTGCGAGGTCACGAGACGAAAGCCGCCGCCGACCACGGAGGTAGGGCACACATGGCACCGTACGAATCCGACGACATGACGACCGCGCGGGAGGCCGACGAGCCGCGCGCGAGGCGGCGCAGGGCCGCGCGGTACGTCGTCCCGGTCACGGTGATGGGAGTGGCGGCCGCGACCATCGGGCTCGTCCCCGCGATCGCCGACTCCGGCGACCCCGACCTGCCGGAGATCACCGCCGCGCAGCTCATAGAGAAGATCGCGAAGTCGGACGTCGAGCGGCTGTCCGGCACCGTGAAGATCACCACGGACCTCGGTCTGCCGGACCTCGGCGGCCTGGAGAACAGCCTCGCGTCCGGCGCCATGGGGCAGGGCGAGGACGGCGGCTCCTCGGCCGACCCGTCCGCCAAGCTCACCGAACTGGCCTCCGGCACGCACACCCTGCGCGTCGCGGCCGACGGCCCGGACCGGCAGAAGGTGTCGCTCCTGGAGAACGCCGCCGAGTACAGCCTGATCCACAACGGCAAGGACGTCTGGGGCTACGACAGCGGCTCCAACGAGGTCTACCACGGCACCGTCGACGCCTCCGGCGAGGACCGGGAGCAGCAGCCCCCGGCCACCCCGAAGGACTTCGCCGAGGAGGCGCTGAAGTCGGTCGACGACACCACGTCCGTGACCGTCGACGGCACCGCCCAGGTGGCCGGCCGGGACGCGTACAAGCTGGTCGTCAAGCCCCGGCAGTCCGGCTCCACGGTCGGCGCGATCAGCATCGCGGTCGATCACAAGACCGGTATGCCGCTGAAGTTCACGCTCACCCCGTCCAGCGGTGGCGCGGCCGTCGTGGACGTCGGCTTCACCAAGGTGAGCTTCGACAGGCCGGCCGCCTCGACGTTCGACTTCACCCCGCCCAAGGGCGCCGAGGTGACCGAGGACGGCGAACTCGACCACGGCCGGGAGCACTCCGGGAAGCCGGAGAACGCCCCGAAGTCCGAGGAGGACCTGGCCAAGGGCCTCGACGGGCTGAAGATGCTCGGCGAGGGCTGGAACACCGTCGCCACCTTCGACACCGGCACCGAGGGCGGCCTGCCCACCGACCTGCCCACCGGCGGGGCCGGCGGCGACCTCGACGGCTTCCTCGGCTCCCTCGGAGACCAGGTCGAGGGCGAGTTCGGCACCGGCACGGTGTTCAGCACCCGCCTGGTGAACGCCCTGATCACCGAGGACGGCAAGGTCTACGTGGGCACCGTCACCAAGGACGCGCTCGTGAAGGCGGCCGACGCGGGGAAGTAAAGCACCGGGGCCAGTGACGTAGTCAAGGAACGAGGGAGCCGATGGGCGAGGCGTCCGCCAGCGAGCCGGACGGGGTGCGCGCGGGTGAGGGAGTCATCACCACCCGCGCGCTCACCAAGCGCTACCGCGGCGGACAGCTCGCCGTCGACGGTCTGCACCTGACCGTCCCGGCGGGCAGCGTCTTCGGCTTCCTCGGCCCCAACGGCTCCGGCAAGACCACCACCATCCGCATGCTGATGGGCCTGATCGAGCCGACCTCCGGCACGGCGCACGTCCTGGGGCGCCCCATGCCGCGCTCCGCGCGCGCCGTGCTGCCCCACGTCGGCGCCCTCATCGAGGGCCCGGCCCTGTACGGCTTCCTCTCCGGCCGGGACAACCTCCTGCGCTACGACGCCGCCGACCCGACCGCGGACCCGCGCACCCGGCGCGCCCGCGTCGCCGCCGCCCTGGACCGGGTGGGCCTCACGGCCGCCGCCGGCAAGAAGGCGAAGGCGTACTCCCTCGGCATGAAGCAGCGCCTCGGCCTCGCGGCCGCCCTGCTCCAGCCGCGCCGGCTGCTCGTCCTGGACGAGCCGACCAACGGCCTCGACCCGCAGGGCATGCGGGAGATCCGCACGCTGGTGCGCGAACTGGCCTCGGACGGCACCACCGTCTTCCTCTCCTCCCACCTCCTCGACGAGATCGAGCAGGTGTGCACGCACGCCGCCGTGATGGCCCAGGGCCGGCTGATCACCCAGGGCCCGGTCGCCGACCTGGCCGCGGGCGCCCGCGGCCGGCTGGTGGTGACCACACCCGACCCGGCGGACGCCGCCCGGGTGCTCAAGGAGCAGGGGGTCGCCGATGTCGTCGTGGACGGGGAGCGGGTGACCGGCGAGGTGCCCGAGCGCGACCTCGCCGAGGTGAACGCGGCGCTGGTGACGGCAGGCGTCCGGGTACGCGGCTTCGGGGCGGAACGGGCCTCGCTGGAGGACGCGTTCGTGGCGCTGACCGGGGAGGGCTTCGATGTCGCAGGCTGAAGCGGTGCGGAGGGTGAACCCGCTGTGGACCCTCGGCCTGTTCCGCAGCGAGCTGCTCACCACCTTCCGGCGGTGGCGCACCCTCGCCCTGCTCGGGGTGCTGGCGGCCGTACCGGTCCTGGTCGGCATCGCCGTACGGATCGAGACCGGTAACGGCTCGTCGGCCGGTGGCGGGGGCGGCGGGGGAGGGCCGGCGTTCATCTCGCAGATCACCAACAACGGACTGTTCCTGGTCTTCACCGCGCTCGCCGCCACCCTGCCGTTCTTCCTGCCCATGGCGATCGGGGTCGTCGCGGGCGACGCCGTCGCCGGCGAGGCGAACGCCGGCACCCTGCGCTACCTCCTGGTCGCCCCCGCCGGGCGGAGCCGCCTGCTGCTCACCAAGTACGCGACGGTCATGACCTTCTGCCTGGTCGCCACGCTCGTGGTCGCCGTGTCGGCGCTGGTCACCGGCGCGCTGCTGTTCCCACTGGGCGACCTCACGACCATCTCGGGCACCCGGATCAGCTTCTCCGAGGGACTGGCCAGAGCCCTGCTGATCGCCCTGGTCGTCGCCGTGTCACTGATCGGGGTGGCGGCGCTCGGCCTGTTCGTCTCGACGCTGACCAACAGCGGCATCGCGGCGATGGCGACCACGGTAGGGCTGCTGATCACGGTCCAGATCGTCGACCAGATCCCCCAGCTGCACGCCCTGCACCCCTACCTCTTCTCCCACTACTGGCTGTCCTTCGCCGACCTGATGCGCGAACCGGTCTACTGGGACGACCTGACGAAGAACCTCGGCCTCCAGGCCCTCTACGCGGCCGTGTTCGGCTCGGCGGCGTGGGCGCGGTTCACGGCGAAGGACATCACCGCGTAGGGAAATGCGCTGGCACTGGCGGGCCGGGGCGTGTGACGGTTCGGTCCATGGGCAATTCACGGGCGTATCCCGTCCTGCGGACCACCGACGCGGGCGAGGCGTACCGGCAGGCCAGGCGGTTGTGCGCGTTGCTGGAACACATCGGGGACAAGGTATGGCTGTCCGCCGAGATACGGACGCCCGGGGACGCGCGGCGGATGGCCGGGATCGTTCCCGGGGCCGATTTCGACTACGTGGACGCCCGCACCGATCCGGCAACCGGTGACTTCCTCTTCTTCGACCTCGACGTGACGCGACTGGACGACGCCGGACTCCAGGCGCATCTGCCGCTGCAGTTCATGGAGGACGTCGGGCGCGGGGACGTCGAGGAACGGTTCCTGACCGCTCTGGGCGAGGGAACGGCGTCCATCGAGTGGCACGGCCGCTGGCCGGACGACCCGGAGATCGACTCCCACGGACACTGGAACTACGACGGGGTCCAGATCGTGTTCCACGGCGACGAGGCGCAGTACGGCGACACATGGACCGAGGACCACACCGTCTTCGTCCATGTGACCAAGTACGGCGATCTCGAGCGCGCCCAGAAGCTCGCCGCCCACATCGGCAGCGAGGTCCTGGGCGAGGAACAGCTCGGCTGGTGAGGCGGCGCCGGTGTCAGCCGGCCTCGTACGGGAAGCGGGCGAGGGGCGCCTCCTGGGCGAAGAACGTCTTGGCCCGTGCCAGCGCCTCCGTGTCCTTCAGCACGTCGCCCGGCTTGCTGCCGTTGCCGAGCAGGACCCCGCCGAAGCGCATCCCCATGTACGCGGCCGAGTTGTTCAGCGTGCCGACCAGCGGATCGGCGACCTCCGGCTCCTCGTGCGCGAGCGCGGTGACGCCCCACAGGGTGCGCCCCGCCAGGGTCGCCTTGAAGTCCAGCCCCGGGGTGCGCAGCCAGCCCGACCAGTGGTCCAGGTAGCGCTTGGTCTGGGCGGACACCGAGTACCAGTACAGCGGCGAGGCGATCACGAGGTCCGTCGCCGCGAGGGTGGCGTCCAGCAGCGCGGCCACATCGCCCTCGGTGGGGCGGGTGTGGTCGCTGTCGTGGCGCAGGTCCTCGAAGTCGGGCAGGGGGTGGGCGGCGAGGTCGATCCACTGCTGTTCCACGTCCGGGGGCAGCTGTTCGGCGGCCCGGCGGGCCAGCAGTTCGGTGTTGCCGTCGGGGCGGGCGCTGCCCAGGACGAAGAGGAAACGACGAGTCATGATCATCCTCAGATGCTCGGCGTGCGTCAAATACAGGCATCTGCATCATATGCGCGTGCATCTATATGTCAAAGGGGCGGCGTGGCTCCACGGGCCGCTCAGCCGGTGGGGGCGCCCCCGCGCCGCTCCGCCTCCGCCGCCACCGCGAGCAGCAGATCCTCCCGCCCGCGCGGTGCCACCAACTGGAGCCCCGCCGGGCAGCCGTCGGCGCCGAACCCGGCCGGGAAGCTCAGCGCGGGGTGCCCGCTGAGGTTGAACGCCCAGGTGAGGGCGGTCGAGTAGACCTCGCCGGGGCCGTCGTGACCGTGCGGTGCGGTGGGCGCCGTGGGGGTGAGCAGCAGGTCGGCACGGGCGAAGAGGTCGTTCAGGCGCCGGTCGTTCTCCGCCCGGACCCGGTGGGCGTCGGTGGGATCGGCACCGGGGGTGCGCAGGGCGAGCCAGGCCGGGGCGGGGTCGAGGAGCCGCGGTGGCGACGAGGGGCGTACGAGCCGTACGACCCCGGTGTCGACCAGCCGGTCGGCCGCCGTACGGGCCAGGGCGACGGGTTCCGGGTCGGGGGCGGCGAAGCCGAGGCCGGGGGACCAGCAGGCGGAGACGGGAAGGGGCGCCGGGGCCTCGTCGGCGATGGGCCGCCCCGACACCACCCGCCACCAGGCCGCCGCGTCCGAGGCCGTGCGGGTGAGGACTCCGGGCGCCGCGAGGCCCGTACGGTCGGCCGAGGGGAGGCGGCCGTTCGTGACCTTCAGCCCGACGGTCCCGCACCACGCCGCCGGGATCCGCACCGAGCCCGCGCCGTCGCTGCCCGTCGCCAGCGGCACCAGCCCGGCCGCCACCGCCACCGCCGCCCCGGCCGAGGAGCCGCCCGGCGTACGGTCCGCCCGCCACGGATTGACGGTACGGCCGTGCGCCCCGAGCCCCCAGGTCTGCCAGGGCGTTCCCGGACCGGGCACCGACGTGGCACCCACGGCGACACCACCGGCCGCGAGCAGCGGCTCCGCCGCACGCAGCCCGTGCCGCCCCTTGACCGCGACCGGCACCCCGGCCAGCGGCAGCCGCTCACCGGCGGCGACCCGCGTGTCCACCTCGTCCGCCCGCCGCAGCGCCTCCTCGCCCCACACCTCGAGGAACGCGCACAGCGCCGGATCGGCCCGCCCGATCCGCTCCAGCGCCTCCGCGACCACGTCCACGGCCCGCCTCCGCCGCCCGCGCACGGCGGAGGCGATCCCCGCGACCGAGGCGGGCGTACGAGGGCCGTCCTCCCGGCCGCTCAACGCGTCGCGTCCGCCAGGCGGGCCAGTGGCTCCGTCTCGCGGGGCGGCCGGCCGGTCAGGTCGCCCAGGCGCCACTCGTTCACCCAGGGCACGCGGTACACGTCGATCACCGACTCGATGAGCCGGATCCGGTGGGCGAGGGGACGCGGCAGCCGTCCCGGCGCGTCCGCCACCAGGACCACGGCGTCCAGGTCGAGCCCCTGCGGCGCCTCGCCGCGCCGGACCATGTCCACCGCCGGGAGCACGGCGTCCAGGCCGGCCGCGTGGGTCCGGGCGACGAGCAGCACCGACGGCGGACCGGCGGGGCCGGGCCAGGAACGTCCGCTGTCATGACCGCCGTAGACCGCGGCGAGCGTGGAGACGCCCGCGCCGCCGTGCAGGCCGACCCAGGAGAAGCGGCGGGCCGTCGCCCGCGCGGGGGCGGGCTCCGGAGGGGCCGTCTCCGGTACCGCCACCGGTCCTCGGATCCAGATCTCCGGTCCCTGTCCCATGTCCCCTCTTCTGCTCGCCACCTCGATCTTCATGCCGCCGGGCGGACGGGTAAACCCGCGCGGGCGGCCGTTGGGACGAGCCTGTGACAACGCGGTGACGTGAGAAGCGCGAGCGAGCGGACAGACTCGACGGTAGGTGTACGACCCGAATGAGGGAACGATGTCTCGACTCAGCCGCGAGAAGAAGCGGGAACAGCAGCAGGCCGCACATGCGGCGAACCTTGCGGCAGCGCCGATCGACGTCCATGTCCCCGTGGGCGGGGCGGGCACGCGCGGGGCGTCGGTCGGCGGGGTGACGGTGATCGCCGGGCCCGGCGAGGAGATCCAGCAGGCGGTGCTGAACCGCCTCCACCGCATCGCCATCGCCTCCGGACACGCCGTCCTCGCCACCGTGCACGACGAACGCATCGGCTGCGTCGTCCCGCTCCGGGTCGACCCGGACGGCTCCAGCCACTTCACGGCGCAGCCGGTCCTGACGGCGCCGGCGCGGGAGTCCGACGCGGACCGGCCGACGCACCTGCTGCGCTCCGTGCCCGAGCCGGCGCCGGAAGGGACGTCCGGACCGGATCCCGTACGGGACGCCACTCCCACCTTCGAGCTGCGCCCCGTACCCGAGTCGGAGGCTCCCCGGGACGCCGTACCGACGTTCGAACTGCGGGCCGTACCCGGGTCGGCGGAGGTCACGCCGCCCGGCACGGTCGCGCCCCCGACGGGCGAGTTCGGCCCGCCCCCGGCCATGGACGCGAGGCCGCACCCCGACCCCGGGACCGACCGGCCCCGGGCGCACGAGACCGCGCCGTCCCCCGAGCCCGAGCCCGTGCTCGACCCCGATCCCAAGCCCACCCCGCCCCGCGGTTTCGACGCCGTGGCGGAGGCGGTGCTCGGTGACGAGCCCCTCGCCACCGACGAGAGCCACCTCGCCGAACCCATGGCCCGGGTCAACGACGCCGTCCGGACGGGCAGGATCGACACGGCGGCCCGGCTGGCCGAGGAGACCGTCGCGGAGGCCTCGGGCACCCTGGGACCGGAACACCCGGAGGTGCTGCGGCTGCGCGAACTCGCCGCGTACATCGCCTACCTGGCCGGTGAGCCGCTGCGCGCCTTCCGGATCTCCCTCGACCTCGCCGTGATCTGCCGCCGCGCGGGGGACGCGGAGGCCGCCTACGGCAACGTCCGCAGCGCGGCGACCGCATGGCGCGCGGTGCGCGACCCGCTGCTCGGACTGGAGCTCGGGCACGAGCTGATCGCCCAGTGGACCGAGCTCACCGCCGAGGACGGGCCCGCCGCCGACGAGATCGAGGAACTGGAGTCCGCCCGTGCCCGCATGGGCCGGCTGACCGAACGCGCCCGCACCCAGCAGTCCTGAGAAGCCTCTGCCTCAGGGGACATCGGGGGGAAATCGGCCGAAACCCCTAATGCAGGCAGAACTCATTGCCTTCCGGGTCGGCCATCAGGAGCCATCCCCCGGAAGGCTCCTCCACCCGCCGCAGCACCCGCGCGCCGAGCCCCTCCAGCCGTGCGAGCTCCTCCTCGCGGCGTCCCGCGCCGGGGTGCAGGTCGAGGTGGAGCCGGTTCTTGACCGTCTTCTCCTCCGGTACGCGCTGGAACAGCAGCCGCCGTCCACGGCCGGTGCCGCTCTCCTCGTCGTACGGGTCGTCGGGGTGCCGTACCGCGGCCAGGTCGCGCCAGGCCCGGCGGTCGTGGGACTCGACGGTCAGCTCGGCCGGGACGGCGCCCGCGGCCAGCAGTTTCTCGATGAGCGCGCTGTTGTCCTCCACCACGTACCGGAGGGCGGCGGCCCAGAAGTCGGCCTGCGCGTGCGGGTCGGCCGCGTCGATGACGACCTTCCAGTGCACGGGGGTGGCCGGTGTCGGTGTCTGCGTCATGCCCTCAGTTATAGGGCTCGGCACTGACACGCGTTGCTCTACGGCCTGGCCTCCAGCCGGCCCGCCTCGGCCGCGGCGGGCACGCTCCCGGCGGTCGGAGCCGCGTCCGCCGCGCCGGCCGGGACGCTGCTCCCGCGCACGCCGGTCTCCCCGGCGAGCGCGCGGGCGGCCCGGCGGGCGGTGCGCAGCGCGTCCCAGGTGAGGAGGATGAGCGCCAGCCACACCAGGGCGAAACCGGCCCAGCGCTCGGGCGGCATGGCCTCCTTGAAGTAGAGGACCCCGAGCAGGAACTGGAAGACCGGCGCCAGGTACTGCAGCAGGCCCAGCGTGGACAGCGGCACGCGGATCGCGGCGGCGCCGAAGCAGACCAGGGGGAGCGCGGTGACGATCCCGGTCGCGGCGAGCAGCGCGGCGTGCCCGGCTCCTTCGGCGGCGAACGTGGAATCGCCCTGGGCGCTCAGCCACAGCAGGTAGCCGAGCGCGGGCAGGAACTGGACCGCGGTCTCGGCGGCGAGCGACTCGACGCCGCCGAGGTTGACCTTCTTCTTCACCAGTCCGTACGTGGCGAAGGAGAAGGCGAGACAGAGCGAGATCCACGGCGGCTGGCCGTAACCGACGGTGAGGACGAGCACCGCCGCGGCGCCCACCCCGACCGCCGCCCACTGCACGGGCCGCAGCCGCTCCTTCAGCAGCAGCACGCCCATCGCGATCGTGACCAGCGGGTTGATGAAGTAGCCGAGGGAGGCCTCGACGACGTGCCCGGAGTTCACGGACCAGATGTAGACGCCCCAGTTCACGGTGATGACCGCCGCGGCGACCGTGATCAGCGCCAGCCTGCGCGGCTGCCGCAGCAGCTCGCCGAGCCAGGCCCAGCGGCGTATGAAGAGCAGGGCGGCGGCCACGAAGAACAGTGACCACACCATCCGGTGGGCCAGGATCTCCACCGCCCCGGCGGGCTTGAGCAGGGGCCAGAACAGCGGGACGAGCCCCCACATCCCGTACGCCGCGAAGCCGTTCAGCAGTCCTATGCGCCGCTCTGCGGCCGACTTCCCGGTCACGGGCCCCTCCTTCGTGTCCGACGCGTGTCCTGTCTCCCGCGATGCCCGCGCACGCGCGCGCGGTGCTCGCCGGACGACGGTAACGCCGGACACCCCCGCGTGTCATGCCCGTACCGGCATACGGTCATGACGCGCGGGGGTGGCAGGGGCGGCGGCCCTCCAGGTCAGCCCCTGAGCGCGGCGGTGACGGCCTCGGCGAGCGGGGTGGTCGGGCGGCCGGCCAGCCGGGACAGGTCGCCGCTGTCGACGACCAGCTCCCCCTTCTCGATCGAGACGTCCACGCCCGCCAGCACGGCGGCCATCGGCTCGGGCACCCCGGCGCCGGTCAGGATGCCGGTGAGCGCCTCGGGCGTGACCGGGTTGTAGACGATCTCCTTGCCGGTCTGCCGGCTCAGCTCGGCCGCGTACTCGGCGAAGCTCCACGCCTCGTCGCCGCCCAGCTCGTACGTCTTGTTCTCGTGCCCCTCGCCGGTGAGCACGGCGACGGCGGCGGCCGCGTAGTCGGCCCGTGAGGCGGAGGAGACCCGGCCCTCCCCGGCGGCGGCGAGGACCGCGTCGTGCTCCAGCACCGGGGCGAGGTTCTCGGTGTAGTTCTCGTGGTACCAGCCGTTGCGCAGCAGCACGTACGGCACGCCCGAACCCAGCAGCGCCTCCTCGGTGCCGCGGTGGTCGTCGGCGAGCGCGGCGGTCAGGGAGCCGGGCGCGCTGGTGTAGGCGAGCAGGGCGACACCGGCGGCCTCGGCGGCGTCGATGACGACCCGGTGCTGGCCCACCCGGCCCCTGTCGAACTCGTTGCCCGAGATCAGCAGCACCTTGTCGCCGGCCGCGAACAGGCCGTCGAAGGTCTCGGGGGTGTTGTAGTCGGCGACCGCGATCCGCACTCCGCGCCCGGCGAGGTCCGCGGCCTTCTCCGCGCTGCGGACGACGGCGGTGACCTGCTCGGCCGGGACCTTGTCCAGCAGCTGGTCCACGACGTGACGGCCGAGGTGTCCGGTGGCGCCGGTGACGACGATGCTCATGGTTCGGAACTCCTGTGGGGTGCGTGTGCGGGTATGTCACCCACCCTAGGAGTTACGCTAACTAATGGAAAGTACCCACTTTGAAGTAAGGTACTGGCATGGCGGTAAGTGATGGTGTCCGGTGGACCGACGGCGAGGAGATGTGCCCGCACCGGCTGGTCCTGGAGCATGTGACCAGTCGCTGGGGCGTGCTCGTGCTGATCCAGCTCCTGGAGCGCTCGTACCGCTTCAGCGAACTGCGCCGGGCGATCGGCAGGGTCAGCGAGAAGATGCTCACCCAGACCCTCCAGACCCTGGAGCGCGACGGCCTGGTCCACCGCGACGCCAAACCGGTCATCCCGCCCCGCGTCGACTACTCCCTCACCGGCCTGGGCCGCGAGGCGGCCGAGCAGGTGCGCGACCTGGCGCTGTGGACCGAGAAGCGCATGGCCGACGTCCTCGTCGCCCGGCAGGCGTACGACGAGACCCGGGCGCCGTAGGGCACCCGGGCCTCGTCTCGGCCTTTGGCAGGGGTCAGCCCACGACGGTCCAGGTGTCGCCGCCGGTGAGCAGGGTGGCGAGGTCGCCCTTGCCGTGCTGTTCGACGGCGGTGTCGAGCTGGTCGGCCATGAGGGTGTCGTAGACGGGCCGGTCGACGGAGCGGAAGACGCCGATCGGGGTGTTGTGCAGGGTGCTGGGGTCCGCGAGCCGGGACAGCGCGAACGCGGTGGTCGGGGACGCGGAGTGGGCGTCGTGGACGAGGACGTCGGCCTCGTTGTCCGCCGTCACGGTGACGACCCTCAGGTCACCGGTGGCCCGGTCGCGTACGACGCCCTTGGAACCGTCGGCGCCGAAGCGGACCGGCTCACCGTGCTCCAGACGGATCACGGCCTCCTCGGCCTGCTGCCGGTCCTTGAGGACCTCGAAGGCGCCGTCGTTGAAGATGTTGCAGTTCTGGTAGATCTCCACCAGCGCCGTGCCGGGATGGTCGGCGGCCTGGCGCAGCACCTCGGTGAGGTGCTTGCGGTCGGAGTCGACCGTACGCGCCACGAAGGACGCCTCCGCGCCGATCGCCAGCGACACCGGGTTGAAGGGCGCGTCCAGCGAGCCCATCGGCGTCGACTTGGTGATCTTGCCGACCTCGGAGGTGGGGGAGTACTGGCCCTTGGTCAGACCGTAGATCCGGTTGTTGAACAGCAGGATCTTGAGGTTGACGTTGCGGCGCAGGGCGTGGATGAGGTGGTTGCCGCCGATGGAGAGGGCGTCGCCGTCACCGGTGACGACCCAGACGGACAGGTCGCGGCGGGAGGTGGCCAGGCCGGTGGCGATGGCGGGGGCGCGGCCGTGGATGGAGTGCATCCCGTAGGTGTTCATGTAGTACGGGAAGCGGGAGGAGCAGCCGATGCCGGAGACGAAGACGATGTTCTCCTTCGCCAGGCCGAGCTGGGGCATGAAGCCCTGCACGGCGGCGAGCACGGCGTAGTCGCCGCAGCCGGGGCACCAGCGCACTTCCTGGTCGGACTTGAAGTCCTTCATCGACTGCCGGCCCTCGGCCTTGGGCACCAGCTGGAGAAGGGCGTTGGGATCAGTCATCGATGGCCTCCTTCAGCGCCGTGGCGAGCTGCTCCGCCTTGAACGGCATGCCGTTGACCTGGTTGTACGAGTCGGCGTCGACCAGGTACTTCGCCCGGATGAGGGTGGCGAGCTGCCCCAGGTTCATCTCGGGGACCACGACGCGCTCGTAACGGGCGAGCACGTCACCGAGGTTGTGCGGGAACGGGTTGAGGTGGCGCAGATGCGCCTGCGCGATCCGGCCGCCCTCCTTGCGGATACGGCGCACGGCGGCCGTGATCGGCCCGTACGTCGACCCCCAGCCCAGCACCAGGGCCTTCGCCCCGTCCGGGTCGTCGACCTCGATGTCCGGTACGTCGATGCCGTCGACCTTCGCCTGCCGGGTGCGGACCATGAAGTCGTGGTTGGCGGGGTCGTAGGAGATGTTGCCCGTGCCGTCCTGCTTCTCGATGCCGCCGATGCGGTGCTCAAGACCCGGGGTGCCGGGGACGGCCCAGGGGCGGGCCAGTGTCTGCGGGTCCCGCTTGTACGGCCAGAACACCTCGGTGCCGTCGTCCAGCGCGTGGTTCGGCCCCTGCGCGAACTGCACGGTCAGATCCGGCAGCTCCTCCAGGTCCGGGATGCGCCAGGGCTCGCTGCCGTTGGCGAGGTAGCCGTCGGAGAGGAGGAACACCGGCGTGCGGTAGGTCAGGGCGATACGGGCCGCCTCCAGGGCGGCGTCGAAGCAGTCGGCCGGCGTGCGGGGCGCGACCACCGGGACCGGTGCCTCGCCGTTGCGGCCGTACATGGCCTGGAGCAGGTCCGCCTGCTCGGTCTTGGTCGGCAGGCCGGTGGACGGGCCGCCGCGCTGGATGTCCACGATCAGCAGCGGCAGTTCGAGGGAGACCGCCAGGCCGATGGTCTCGGACTTCAGCGCCACACCGGGACCGGAGGTGGTGGTGACCGCGAGGGAGCCGCCGAAGGCCGCTCCCAGTGCCGCGCCGATGCCGGCGATCTCGTCCTCGGCCTGGAAGGTCCGCACACCGAAGTTCTTGTGCCGGCTCAGCTCGTGCAGGATGTCCGAGGCGGGGGTGATCGGGTAGGAGCCGAGGTAGAGCGGCAGGTCCGCCTGGCGGGACGCGGCGATCAGTCCGTAGGACAGGGCCAGGTTCCCGGAGATGTTGCGGTAGACGCCGGGCGGGAACGCCTTCGCCGCCGGGGCCACCTCGTAGGAGACCGCGAAGTCCTCCGTCGTCTCGCCGAAGTTCCAGCCGGCCCGGTAGGCCGCGATGTTGGCGGCGGCGATGTCGGGCTTCTTGGCGAACTTCGACCGCAGGAACCTCTCCGTGCCCTCGGTGGGCCGGTGGTACATCCAGCTCAGCAGCCCGAGGGCGAACATGTTCTTGCTGCGCTCGGCCTCCTTGCGGGTGAGGTCGAACTCCTTGAGCGCCTCCACGGTCAGCGTGGTCAGCGGCACCGGGTGCAGGCTGTAGCCGTCCAGCGAGCCGTCCTCCAGCGGGCTGCTGTCGTAGCCGACCTTCTGCATCGCCCGCTTGGTGAACTCGTCCGTGTTGACGATGACCTCCGCGCCGCGCGGCAGGTCCCCGATGTTGGCCTTCAGTGCGGCCGGGTTCATCGCCACCAGCACGTTCGGCGCGTCACCGGGGGTGAGGATGTCGTGGTCGGCGAAGTGGAGCTGGAAGGACGAGACACCGGGCAGGGTGCCGGCGGGCGCGCGGATCTCGGCCGGGAAGTTCGGCAGCGTGGAGAGGTCGTTGCCGAAGGACGCGGTCTCCGAGGTGAAACGGTCACCGGTGAGCTGCATACCGTCACCCGAGTCCCCCGCGAACCTGATGATCACTCGGTCGAGCCGGCGGACGTCCTTCGCCCCCGCCGCTGTGCGCTGCTCCCCTACGACTGCTCCGTCGGCCTGCTCCGCTGTGCTGCTGACCTGGCTGGTCACTGAACTGGACCTCCTCGAGGGCGGCTGTCCGGGACGGCCTTCCCACAGGCCTTCCCCGCATAAACCCTACGTCCGTAAGGGTCGCCTTCCCTGGGTCATTCGCATGTTGGACACGACTTCGAGACGTCCTCGATCAGGAGTTGAGGTAGGTGAGAACGGCCAGCACCCGCCGGTGATCGCCGTCGCTCGGGGACAGCCCCAGCTTCAGGAAGATGTTGCTGACGTGCTTCTCCACGGCACCGTCGCTGACCACCAGCTGCCTGGCGATCGCCGAGTTCGTCCTGCCCTCCGCCATCAGTCCCAGGACCTCCCGCTCCCGCGGGGTGAGCCCCGCGAGCACGTCCTGCTTACGGCTGCGCCCCAGCAGCTGCGCGACCACCTCGGGATCCAGTGCCGTACCGCCCTGGGCCACGCGCACCACCGCGTCCACGAACTCACGGACCTCGGCCACCCGGTCCTTGAGCAGATAACCGACGCCACGGCTGGAACCGGCGAGCAGCTCCGTGGCGTAGCGCTCCTCCACGTACTGCGACAGCACCAGCACGCCGACGCCCGGATGCGTCTTGCGTAGCTGTACCGCGGCCCGCACCCCCTCGTCCGTGTGCGTCGGCGGCATCCGCACGTCGGCCACCACGACGTCCGGGAGCTGGTTCTCCCCGTCCAGCTCGGTGATGGTCTTGATCAACGCGTCACCGTCACCGACACCGGCCACGACCTCGTGCCCACGGTCGGTCAGCAGCCGGGTCAGGCCCTCCCGCAGCAGCACCGAATCCTCGGCGATGACCACCCGCACCCTGTCCTCCACGTTCCTCGGCCCCCCATGCCCCTGATCCGGGCCCGCCCTCGTGGCGGGCCCGGTCGTCAGGTCCAGCATCCCAGCATCCGGTGGGGGATGGGGCGGGGCAACGCGATCGGGGGGTGCCGTCGAGGCGGGTGGGCGCGAGCCCACGGCTCGCACCCACCCGCTGGTTATGTCTGTTCTGCCGGTTCTGCCGTTTCCGCCGGTTTCTCCTGTGGAGCCGGTCCGCCGGTCCGCCGACCTGCCGGTCTCAGCCCGTTCTCATCGTGTCCGCTCCGCCCGCCAGGGCAGTTCGGCGGTCACCCGCGTCGGGCCGCCCGCGGGGGAGTCCACCACCAGGATCCCGTCCACCGCGTCCAGCCGCTCCGCCAGCCCGGCCAGTCCGGAACCCCCGGACACATCGGCGCCGCCCACGCCGTTGTCCACGACCTGGAGCATCAGCCGGTTCTCCGTCCGCCACACCTCCACGGCCGCCCAGGTCGCCCGCGAGTGCTTGCTGATGTTCTGCAGCAGCTCCGAGACCGTGAAGTAGGCGATGCCCTCGATGGCCGGCGCGGGCCGCTCCGTCAGGTCCACCTCCACCTGCACCGGCACCGTGCACCGCGAGGCGACCGAGGACAGCGCCGCGTCCAGCCCCCGGTCGGTGAGGACCGCCGGGTGGATGCCGCGGGCCAGGTCCCGCAACTCCTGCAGCGCCGTCTTCACCTCGCCGTGCGCCTCGTCCACCATCCGCGCCGCGACCTGCGGATCCTCCCGCAGCTTCTCCTTCGCCAGCCCCAGATCCATGGCCAGAGCCACCAGCCGGGCCTGCGCCCCGTCGTGCAGATCGCGCTCGATGCGCCGCAGGTCCGCCGCCGCCGTGTCCACCACGACCCCGCGGTCCGACTCCAGCTCCACCACCCGCGTGGCCAGCCGGGACGGTCCGAGCAGTCCGTGCACCATCACCCGGTCCACCATCGTCAGCGCCCGCACGATCCACGGCGTGGCGAGGGTGAACAGCAGACCCACTCCCGCGGTCACCGTGATCTCGAACGGGTTGTCCAGGTAGATCCGGTGATGCTCGTCGCCGTACAGCTGTATGCCGTCCTGCCCGGCGTGCATCGGGAAGACCCAGAACCACAGCGGATACGTCAGCAGCGACCAGCCCACCGACCAGACGGTCACGGTGACGACGAAGGAGAGCACCGCCCACGGCAGCTGCAGCACCGCGTACAGCAGGGCCCGCCAGGAGGCGCCGCTCTTGAGCACGGCCCCGGTCCACGCCATGAACCCCTGCCGCTTCATCCGCAGCGGCTCCGGCTCGGCCACCTCCAGCCCCAGCAGCCCTCGTGCCCGCGCCCGCTCCACCGCCCCGAACCCGCGGCAGCCGGCGAGCGCCGCCGCCAGCACCGGGACGCCGAGGAACGTCACCAGCAGGCCCGCCCCCAGCGACACCATCGTGATCGCGTAGGTGAACAGCAGAACGCTGATCGGCAGGCTCAGCAGCACATACCCCAGCTCGCGCCAGGTGCGCCCCTCGACCGGCGCCCGCAGCGCGGCCGGCAGCCGGTGCCGCCGTCCCTCGGTGTGCCCGGGATACCCGGACTCCGTGGGGAGCCCGTAGCCCTGTCCGTACTCCGTGCTCATCGGCGTCGTCCTTCTCCTCGTCCGGCGGCTGTGCTGTCGTACCTCCAGACTGGTCCGCCGCAGGTCGGCGGACCATGGAGTCCGTCGCAGTCTTGGGCGGGGGGTTTTCCCTACCCCCGGCCGCGGACGGACGCCTCCTTGGACGCCCTCTTGGCCCTGCCCGGGCCCTCGGCCAGGGCACCGGAACGGTCCCGCCACGGCAGCTCGGCCGTCACCGTCGTCGGACCGCCCTCCGGCGACTCCACGACGAACAGACCGTCCACCGCGCCCAACCGGTCGGCGAGACCCCGCATACCCGTCCCGCCGTCGAGGCTCGCGCCCCCGCGCCCGTCGTCCCACACCTGTATGAGCAGCCGCCCCTCCGACCGCCACACGTCCACTGCGGCCGACCGGGCCCGGCTGTGCTTGCTGACGTTCTGCAGCAGCTCCGAGACGGTGAAGTAGGCGATGCCCTCGATGGCGGCGGCCGGCCGCTCGTCCAGGTCGACCGTCACCTTCACCGGCACCGTGCAGCGCGAGGCGACCGAGGACAGCGCCGCGTCCAGACCCCGGTCGGTCAGGACCGCGGGATGGATGCCCCGGGCGAGATCCCTCAGCTCCTGCAACGCCAGCTTCACCTCGCCGTGCGCCTCGTCGACCATCGACGCCGCGGCGTCGGGATCCTCCAGCAGCTTCTCCTTGGCCAGACCCAGCCCCATCGCCAGATTGACCAGCCGGGCCTGCGCCCCGTCGTGCAGATCGCGCTCGATGCGCCGCAGGTCCGCCGCCGCCGTGTCCACCACGACCCCGCGGTCCGACTCCAGTTCGGCGATGCGCCGCTCCAGTTCGTCGGAGGGCGACAGCAGGCCGCGCACCATCGCCCGGTCGGCGTTGGCCAGGCCCCGCACGATGAACGGCAGCACCGGCCACAGCACGAACAGACCGGTCAGCGTGACGACGAAGGTGAGGATGCCCCACGGCAGCCGTATGAGCTCGTACAGGACGGTGCGCCAGCCCACCGGGTCCTTGACCGCCATCCACAACTGCGGCCAGAACCCGTCGGGGCCGCGCACCGGCAGCCGGCTCGGCTCCTCCACCCGCACCCCGAGCAGCTTCCTGGCCCGCGCCCGCTCCATCCTGCCCAGCAGCCGGGAACCCATCAGCCCGAGCGCGAGCAGCGGGAACCCGATCACCGTGACGGTCAGCCCCACGCCGGTGAACAGCATGGTCACCGTGTAGACGAAACCGGCCAGCGACACCGGCAGGTTCGCCAGGAGGTGGGCGATCTCCTTCCAGGTGTGCGCGTCGTACGCGAAACGGGCCGGTGGCGGGCGGTCGCCGCGCTCGGCCGGCTCCGGGAGTGCCGTCACGGGCGTGCCCGGATTCGGGAATGGTTCGGTCATGGGCACAAGCGTGCCCGGAGCCGAGGGGCGGGCGCCATGAGGTGGACCGCCAGGATGCACTGAGGAAAACCCCACCCCCGCATGCCGAGCGGTGACGGGCTGCTTACGGTGCATTTATAAGGGCCTAGACTCCCGTGCGTACAGATCGTCGAACCGTGACGTTCACCGGCACGGATCAAGGGCACGGCACAGGCATGAGCCAGGGCGCCGATCAAGGGAGTGAGGGGCGGACGTGCGGGAAACGACCGTCGTCGCGGCGGACTACTTCCAGTCCTACTCGGTCGTCGGACTGCTCGCCGTCGTCGGCCTGCTGTTCGTCGCCGTCGCCTTCGGGGCGGGACGCCTGCTGCGGCCGGTGGTCCCCACCCCCGAGAAGCTCCTGACGTACGAGTGCGGAGTCGACCCCGTCGGCGAGGGCTGGGCCCACACCCAGGTCCGCTACTACGTCTACGCCTTCCTCTACGTGATCTTCGCCGTCGACTCGATCTTCCTCTTCCCCTGGGCGACCGTCTTCGCCGCCGACGGCTACGGCGCGACCACCCTCGTGGAGATGTTCATCTTCCTCGGCTTCCTCGCCGTGGGACTGCTGTACGCATACAAGAAGGGCGTCCTGACATGGACGTGAACCCTGCCGCCCCCGAGCCCGTCCTGCTTCCGGAACCGAAGAGGCTCGGCGCGCTCGCCCGGCTGGCACCCGAGCCGATGAAGGTGGTCCTCAACTGGGGCCGCCGCTACTCGCTGTGGGTCTTCAACTTCGGCCTCGCCTGCTGCGCGATCGAGTTCATCGCCGCGTCGATGGCCCGCCACGACTTCATCCGCCTCGGCGTCATCCCCTTCGCGCCGGGGCCGCGCCAGGCCGACCTGATGGTCGTCTCCGGCACGGTCACGGACAAGATGGCGCCCGCGGTGAAGCGCCTGTACGAGCAGATGCCCGAGCCCAAGTACGTCATCTCCTTCGGCGCGTGCAGCAACTGCGGCGGCCCGTACTGGGACTCCTACTCCGTCACCAAGGGCGTGGACCAGATCATCCCGGTCGACGTCTACGTCCCCGGCTGCCCGCCCCGGCCCGAGGCGCTGCTCCAGGGGATCCTGAAACTCCAGGAGAAGATCGCACGGGAGTCGCTGGGGGAGCGGTACGGGTCCGCTTCCGGCGGGGGGCGGCCGTCGGCGGCGGCGCTGCAGAGCGGGCTGGTCCGGCCTCCGGCGCCGTCCGGTGAGGGGGAGGGCCGATGACCGCGGTCGGCTGGCTCCCCGCCGACGCCGAGGAACTGTTCGGTACGGAGGCCACGGCGGAGGAGTCGTACGGCGTCCTGACCGTCGACGTACCGCCCGCCTCCTGGATCACCGCGCTGGAGGCCGCGCGCGACCGGGTCGGCTGCACCTTCTTCGACTGGCTGAGCGCGGTCGACGAACCCGGCACCGGGTTCCGCGTCACCGCGCACGTCGCCGCCCTGGCCCCGGTACGGCGCCTGCTGCTGCGCACCACGGTGCCGCACGAGGCCCCCACGCTGCCCTCCGCCGTGGACGTCTACGCGGGTGCCGCGTGGCACGAACGCGAGACGCACGAGATGTTCGGCGTCGACTTCACGGGCCACCCGGGCCTGGACCACCTGCTCCTGCCGGACGGTTTCGAGGGCCACCCCCTGCGCAAGGACTTCGTCCTCGCGGCCCGGGTCGCCAAGGCCTGGCCCGGCGCCAAGGAGCCCGGCGAATCCGAGCACGGCGGCCCCAAGCGCCGCCAGATGCTCCCTCCCGGCGTCCCCGACCCCAACGAATGGGGCCCCCTCAAGGGCCAGCTCCCCCCGGCCCCGGCCCGCCCGGCCCGAGGCACGGGCAGAACGGCGGCAGGCGCGACACGAGCAACAGGAGACCGCCCGCGCCGTACCCGTACGGCGGCGGAGGGTTCCGCGAGCCAGTCGGCCACCCCGGAGGCGCCTGCCCAGCCCGCGACCCCACCCCGCCGCACCCGCACGGCGGCGGAAGGCTCCACGAGCCAGGCGGCGGAGGTGCGTCCCGAGCCGGCTGCTCCGTCCGAGACGAGCGCTGCCCCCGCACGACGTGCGCGGAGCGCGAGTGAAGGGTCGGCGTCGCAGCGTTCCGGTGCCTCCGCGGCCGGCGGCCCCCGCCGGGCGCGTACCGCGTCCGAGGGGTCCGCGAGCCTGCGCGCCGCGTCGGGGGCTCCGGAGTCGTCCGGCGAACCCGCGGCAGCGGGCGACGAATCCGCCCCCGTGCCCACCGATGACCGCCGGGACCAGAAGCTTCCCGCCGCTCCCCGCAGCCCGGACGCCCCCTGGCACCACGCCCGCCCCGCCTTCGCCCAGCCCGAGGCGGAGGCAGAAGCGGAGGCGAAGCCCGATGCCGGCCCGGGCCGCGAGGCCCGAGGGGACGTGGCTCCGGACACCGGATCGGAGCCCGAAGCCGAAGCCGACGCCGACACCGGCTCCAGGTCGGTCCCCGAGACCGGCTCGGAACCCGAAGGCGAGCCCGAGTCGGCTCGCGGACCGGCCCGCGAGGCCGAGGCGGTTCCCGAGACCGGCTCGGAACCCGAAGGCACCGCCAAGTCGGGAACCGGGCCGGTCCGAGAACCTGCCCCCGAGGCCGGTGCCGACGCGGACCCCGAGCCCGGCCCCGAGACCGGCCCCGAGACCGGAAGCGGCCCCGGGACCCCCACCCCCGAAGACCCCTCAGGAGGCCCGCGGTGAACGACGTGCTCGACGTCGCCCTGCGACTCCTGGTCGTGTTCGTCGTCTTCCTCACCTTCCCCCTGATCGTGGGTCAGACCGAGCA
Source organism: Streptomyces sp. CB02400 (assembly GCF_001905725.1). Taxonomy (GTDB): domain Bacteria; phylum Actinomycetota; class Actinomycetes; order Streptomycetales; family Streptomycetaceae; genus Streptomyces; species Streptomyces atrovirens. The sequence continues at coordinate 269,624 of NZ_LIWB01000004.1, read as the reverse complement.
CAAGGTGATGGCCCACATGCAGGGCCGCCTCGGCCCGATGTACGCAGGCGGTTTCCACGGCTGGGCCCAGCTCATCGCCGACGGCGTGAAGTTCGCGCAGAAGGAGGACGTGGTCCCGGCCGGCGCGGACCGCCGTATCTTCCAGCTCGCCCCCGCCGTCGCCCTCCTGCCGTACCTCCTCGTCCTGCTGGCCATCCCGATCGGCCCGGGCGAGGGCGCGGTCGGCCAGGTGATCGACGCGGGCGTGTTCTTCGTCCTCGCCGTCATGGGCGTCGGCGTCCTCGGCTCGCTCATGGCCGGCTGGGCCTCCGCCAACAAGTTCTCCCTCCTCGGCGGCCTGCGCACCGCCGCCCAGCTCCTCGCCTACGAACTCCCGATGCTGCTCACCGCCGCCTCCGTGGCGATGGCGGCCGGCACCGTCTCCCTCGTCGGCATCCTCGACGCGTTCGAGTGGTGGTGGCTGCCCTGGCAGATCACCGGCGCGCTCGTCTTCTTCGTCGCCGGCCTCGCCGAACTCCAGCGCCCGCCCTTCGACATGCCGGTCGCCGACTCGGAGATCATCTTCGGCGCGTACACCGAGTACACCGGCCTGCGCTTCGCCCTGTTCCTCCTCGCCGAGTACGCCGGGATCGTCGTCCTGTGCGGTCTGACCACCGTCCTGTTCCTGGGCGGCTGGCACGGCCCCTGGGGCGCCGACGGGCTCGGCTGGGTCTGGACCCTGCTGAAGACCGCGGTCCTCGCCTTCGTCGTCATCTGGCTCCGCGTCACCTACCCCCGACTGCGCGAGGACCAGCTCCAGAAGCTCTCCTGGACCCTCCTCGTCCCCCTCTCCCTCGCCCAGATCGCCCTCACCGGCATCGTGAAGGTGGTGATCCGGTAACCATGGCTCCCATCCCCGGCTCCGGCCTGGCCAAGGGCCTGGCCGTCACCCTGCGGACGATGACGAAGAAGTCCGTCACCGCCCCCTACCCGGACACCCAGCCCGACCTCCCGCCCCGCACCCGCGGTGTGATCGGCCTGTTCGAGGAGAACTGCACGGTCTGCATGCTGTGCGCCCGCGAGTGCCCGGACTGGTGCATCTACATCGACTCCCACAAGGAGACGGTCCCGGCGGCGACCCCCGGCGGCCGCGAACGCAGCCGCAACGTCCTCGACCGCTTCGCCATCGACTTCTCCCTGTGCATGTACTGCGGTATCTGCATCGAGGTCTGTCCCTTCGACGCCCTGTTCTGGTCCCCGGAGTTCGAGTACGCCGAGACCGACATCCGCGACCTCACCCACGAGCGCGACAAGCTCCGCGAGTGGATGTGGACCGTCCCGGCCCCGCCCGCCCTCGACCCCGGCGCCGAGGAGCCGAAGGAACTCGCCGCCGCCCGCAAGACCGCCGACAAGCTCGCCGCCGCCCAGGCCGAACCGCAGGAGGAGGAGTCGTGATCCTCGCCGCAGCGGCGGGAACGGCCGCGCACGCCACGACCACCACCACCGCCGCCGGGACGCACGGCTTCCTCTCCCCGACCGGCGTGGAGATCGCCTTCCTCCTCGTCGGCCTGGTCACCTTCGGGGCCGCCGTCATCACCGTCACCACCCGGCAGCTGGTGCACGCCGCCCTGTGGCTGGTGGTGGCCCTCGGCGGCCTCGCCGTCGAATACCTCCTGCTCACCGCCGAGTTCATCGCCTGGGTGCAGGTCCTCATCTATGTCGGTTCCGTCGTCGTCCTCCTCCTGTTCGGGCTGATGCTCACCAGGGCCCCCATCGGCCGCTCACCGGACGCCGACTCCGGCAACCGCTGGGTCGCCCTCGCCGTGGCCGTCGCCGCCGCGGCCGCCCTGGTGTGGGTCGTCGTCGACGCCTTCCGCACCACTTGGATCGACCTGGACGGCGCCCCCGCCGGCTCCACGGACGTCACCGGCGCGAGTCTCTTCCAGCACTGGGTCCTCCCCTTCGAGGCCCTCTCCGTCCTCCTCCTCGCCGCCCTCGTCGGCGCGATCGTCCTGTCCCGCAAGGCGAAGGCCGACGCCGCGTCCGGCGCGACGGACACCCGGCGCGACACGGAAGGGGCCCGCTGATGCACCTCGCCTATCCCGCCGTCCTGTCCGCCCTCCTCTTCTGCACCGGCCTGTACGGCGTCCTCGCCCGCCGCAACGCGATCCTCGTCCTGATGTCGGTCGAGCTGATGCTCAACGCCGTCAACCTGAACCTGGTCGCCTTCGACGTCTGGCTCAGCCGGACCGCCGAGGAGACCCTGCACTCCGGCCAGGCCCTCACCCTGTTCACCATCGCCATCGCCGCCGCCGAGATCGGCATCGGTCTGGCGATCGTCCTCGCCGTGTACCGCAACCGCGGCACCTCGGACATCGACAAACTCCGCGACACCGCCGAGGGCCACGAACCCGACGGCCCCGACAGCGACGCCACCGGCCGCGAAGCCCCCGCGCCCCGGGCGGCCGGCGAGAAGGCCGAGGCCACCGCGTGACCACGACCACCCTCGCCGTCCTCGTCCCCCTCCTCCCGTTCCTCGGCGCGCTCGCCGGGCTGCTCCTGGGCCGCACGGCCCCCGGCTTCGTCCGCCCGCTCGCCGTCCTGCCGACGCTCACCTCCCTCGCACTGGCCGCCACGGTCGCCTGGCGCCAGGGCGGAGACCAGGCCGTCGACGCCGCGACCGAGCTCACCCCCACCGGCTCGGTCCCGATCGAACTCGCCCTGCACATCGACGGCTTCGCCGCGCTGACCGCCGTCCTGGTCACCGTCGTCGCCGGCTGCGTGCAGATCTACTCGACGGGCTACCTGCGCGACGACCCGCGCTACCCCTCCTACGCCGCCCTCGTCTCCCTGTTCACCTCCGCGATGCTCCTGGTCGTCTACTCCGGCGACCTGATGGTGCTGCTGGTCGGCTGGGAAGTCATGGGCATCTGCTCCTACTTCCTCGTCGGCCACTACTGGGAGACCCCCGAGGCCCGCGCCGCCTCCCTCAAGGCCTTCCTGGTCACCAAGCTCGGCGACGTCCCCTTCCTCATCGGCCTGTTCGCCCTGGCCACCGAAGCCGGGTCCTTCCGCATCACCCGGATCCTCGGCGCCGTCGCGAACGGCGGCATCGAACACCCCACGCTGATCGCCCTGCTGCTCCTGGCGGGCGTGGCCGGCAAGTCGGCGCAGTTCCCGCTGCACACCTGGCTCCCCGACGCGATGGCGGGCCCGACCCCCGTCTCCGCGCTGATCCACGCCGCGACCATGGTCGCCGCCGGTGTCTACTTCATCGCCCGTCTCCTCCCGCTCTTCGAGGCCTCGCAGGCCGCGATGGTCGTCCTCGCCGTCATGGCCGCCGTGACCATGGCCGGCTCGGCGCTCGCCGCGCTCGCCCAGGACGACATCAAACGTGTCCTCGCCTACTCGACGATCGGCCAGCTCGGCTACATGACCGGCGCCCTCGCCGTCGCCGACCGCGGCGCCGCCGTCTTCCACCTCCTGTCCCACGGCGCCTTCAAGGCGCTGCTGTTCCTCGCGGCCGGCGTGATCATCCACGCCGCCGGCACCAACTCACTGGCCGCCATGACCCGCATGGGCCATCTGCGGGACCGGGTCCCCGACGCCTACTGGACGATGACCGTGGCGCTCCTCGCGCTCGCCGCGATCCCGCCGTTCAGCGGCTTCTTCTCCAAGGAGGCCGTCCTCGGCGTCGCCGAACACGTCGTCACCGGCCACACCGAACACGCTCCCGCCGCGGCGGGCTGGATCGTCCTCCTCGCCGGCCTCGTCATGGCCCTGCTGACCGCCGCGTACGCGATGCGGCTGTGGCTGCTGGCCTTCCGCGGGTACGGAACCGAGGCGCCCGACCACGGCAGGCAGCCGCTGACGATGACCATGGTGCTGTGGGTGCTCGCCGTACCGTCCCTCGCGCTCGGCGGGTTCGCCTTCCGCGTACTGCCCGACTGGTTCGACGGCCACGACCTGACCCCGACGCTCACCACCTCCGTGCTCGGCACGGGCGTGGCCCTGGTCGGCGGCATCATCACCTACGCCACCTGGCGGCACACCACCGCACACGCTGCCGCCCGCGTCCCCCTCGGTGCCGTCGCCGCCCACCCCGAGGGCGACGCCGGACTGGTCGAGGCGGAGGCCATCGCCACCCACGAACCGGCCTACGGAGACATCGCGTACGCACCCGATCCGTCGGACCCCGGACGGCTGCTGCTCGGCCCGCTGCACCGCCACGCGGCCGCCGGCTTCCATCTGGACGCCGTGTACACGACCCTCTTCGTCCGCCCGGTCCGGGCCGGCGCGAGCCTCGTGCGGTTCCTCGACCGCGAGGTCGTCGAGACCTACGTACGCGGTGCGGGCACGCTGCCCCGCTGGCTCGGCGCCGCCGTACGACGGGCCCAGACGGGCAATCTGCAGACCTATGTGAGCGCGCTGCTCGCCGGCACCGTCGTCCTCGCGGTCGCCGTCGTCCTCGTCGCCACGGGAGCGTGAGCAGGCGTGATCGATATCAACGAGTCCGTGATGCAGTTCCTTCTGGCATTGATCGTCGTCGGCCCGCTCCTCGGCGCCGCCGCCGCTCTCCTGCCGGCCCCGCCCGGACTGAAGGGGAAGTCACCCGACCAGGCGGTGCTCCGCCACGGCGTGACCGTCACCGGCGCGATCCTCATCGCGGCGATCGTCCTCGCGCTCGGCTTCGACCACGACCAGCCGTCGAAGATGCAGGCCACGACCGACATCAGCTGGATCCCCGCACTGGACGTGCGCATCCACCTCGGCACCGACGGCATCTCCCTCCCCCTCCTGGTCCTGACCGCGCTGCTGACCTTCCTCTGCGCGCTCCACTCGTACTTCAAGCCGCCCACGGGCCCGTCCCCGAAGGCCTTCGTCGCCCTGCTGCTCGTCCTCGAGTCCGGCACCCTCGCGACCTTCGCCGTCCTCGACCTGATCCTCTTCTTCCTCGCCTTCGAGACGGTCCTCATCCCGATGTACTTCCTCATCGCCCGCTGGGGCGGCGAGGGCCGGGCCGAGGCCGCCTGGAAGTTCATCCTCTACACGCTGCTCGGCTCCGTGGTCATGCTGCTCGGCCTGCTCCTGATCGGAATCAAGGCGGGCACATTCGACATGGTGGCACTCGCCACTGACAACGGCCGGTCCCTGACCACATCCGTGCAGGTCATCGCCGTACTGGCGGTCGGGATCGGGCTCGCGGTGAAGACCCCGATGTGGCCGCTGCACAGCTGGCTGCCCGACGCCCACACCGCCGCGCCGACCGTCGGCTCGGTCCTGCTGGCCGGTGTCCTGCTGAAGATGGGCACGTACGGGTTCGTACGGATCCTGCTGCCCGCCGCGCCGGACGGCTTCCGCACCTTCGCGCCGTACCTCGCCGCGTTCGCCGTCGTCGGCATCATCTACGGATCCCTCGCCTGCCTGGCCCTCGCCAAGCGGGGCGCGAAGGGCGACCTCAAACGCCTCATCGCCTACTCCTCCGTCGGCCACATGGGCTTCGTCCTCCTCGGCGTCGCGACCATGACCCCGACCGGCGTCAACGGCGCCCTGTTCGCCAACATCGCCCACGGCCTCATCACCGGCCTGCTGTTCTTCCTGGTCGGCGCCCTCAAGGACCGCACCGGCAGCACCGACCTCGACACCCTCGCGAAGGAGACCGGCGCCGCCCTCTACGGCAAGGCCCCGCGCCTCGGCGGCCTGCTCGCCTTCGCCGCCGTCGCCTCCCTCGGCCTGCCCGGCCTCGCCGGATTCTGGGGCGAGATGCTCGCCCTGTTCGGCGCCTTCGACCCCGCCGAAGGCCTCAGCCGCCCCGCCTTCCTCACCTTCATGGCCATCGGCGCCTTCGGCACCCTGCTGACGGCCGCGTACCTGCTGGTCGTGGTCCGCAGGGTCTGCATGGGCGCCGCACCCCAGGACGCCCCGGAACTCACCGACGTGCGCTCCTACGAATTCGCGGCCTGGACCCCGCTCGTCGTCCTCACCGTCGTCGCCGGCCTCTGGCCCAAGGCCCTCCTCGGACTGACCGACCCGGCCGTGCAGCAGCTCCTCGCAGGAGGCACCCGATGAGCTCCCTCGTCCAGTCCGTCGACTGGCTGGCCATCGCGCCGCCCACCATCACGGCGGTCGTCGGACTCGTCGTCCTCGTCGCCGACCTGTTCGTCGACGAGAGGCGGAAACCGCTCCTGGGCTGGCTCTCGGTGGCCGGACTCGCCGCCGCCACACTGTTGCTGCTGCCCCTCCTCGACGCGGACCGCAGCACCTTCTGCCTGGTCGGCGACGAAGGCGTGTGCAGCTACACCGCGGACCGTTTCACCCTCGTCATCCAGTTCCTGGTCCTCGGCGGCGCCCTCCTGACCGCCCTCCTGTCCGTCACCGCCCTGAAGGACGAAGGCAAACGGCTCCCCGAGGGCGAGTACTGGTTCCTGTTCCTCTCCTCCGCGGCCGGCGCCGCCCTCCTGCCCGCCTCCCGCGACCTCGCGACCCTCGTCGTCGCCCTGGAGGTCGCCTCCCTGCCCGCCTTCGCCCTGGTCGGCCTCAGGCACGGCGACCGGAAGTCCTCCGAAGCGGCCCTGAAGTTCTTCCTGTCCTCCGTCACCGCCACCGCCGTCAGCCTGCTGGGCATCAGCTTCGTCTACGCCGCCACCGGAACCCTCCACCTCACCCTGGTCGCCGAACGCATCCAGAACGTCGACGGGCAGCTCCACACCCTCACCCAGACCGGTGTCGTCCTCACCCTCATCGGCTTCGCCTTCAAGACCGCCGCCGTCCCCTTCCACTTCTGGGTCCCCGACACCTACGTGGGCGCCCCCCTGCCGATCGCCGCCTACCTGTCGGTCATCGGCAAAGCGGTCGGTTTCTCCGGCCTGATCCTCGTCACCGTCGTCGCCCTCCCGTCGTACGCCGACGTCTGGGGTCCGGCGCTCGCCGCGCTGGCCGCCCTCACCATGACCGTCGGCAACGTGGGCGCCCTCAGACAGCAGGCCACGCGCGCGTACAGCGCGGTACGCCTCCTCGCCTGGTCGTCCGTCGGCCAGGCCGGCTACCTCCTGGTGCCGATCGCCGCCGCCGCGTACTCCGGCGACGCCGAGAAGTCGATCGGCTCCACCGTCGCCTACGCCCTCATGTACGGCGCCGTGAACCTCGGCGCGTTCGCCGTGGCCGCCCTCGTCGGCCGCGCGCACCGCCTCAACCGCGTCGCCGACTACCGCGGCCTCTACGCCTCCAACCCCCTCACAGCGCTCCTCCTGGGCTTCTTCCTGCTCTGCCTCGCCGGACTCCCGCCGGGCGTCATCGGCCTCTTCGCCAAGGTCACAGTGTTCTCCGCGGCCGTCGACGCCGGACTCGGCTGGCTCGCCGTCGTCATGGCCGTCAACGTCGTCATCGCGCTGGTCTACTACCTCCAGTGGACGGCCCTGCTGTTCCGCGCCCCCGAGGGCGAACCGGTCAAACACCGGCTCCCCGCCCCCCTCACCGCCGCCCTCGCCCTGACCGGCGTCCTCGGCATCGCCCTGTCCGGCGCACCCCAGCTGGTCCTGCGCTTCACCGGCACCGGGCTCTTCTGAGAAACCGCCCATTCGGGCACGCGCGCGTGCCACCCGGGACGCTCCGGACGGCCGTCACCCGGACGGTTGACACGCGCCACCGCGCGCACAAGGGAACTAGTGCCCTTCGCCTGGCGTTGACCGGTACGGGAGGGTCCACTGGACGTGACACCACGAGACCAGTGGGCAGCGCAGGTCAGAAGGAAGATCAGCAAGCAAGGGTCCCCCTGCCGCACGACTTGGAGGGCGTACCGTGCACCGCCGGCACAACGGGCTCAGGACAGCAGTCCTCCTCGGGGGACTGTCCGCACTCATCATCGTCATCGGCAGCTTCTTCGGCCGCATGGGGCTCGTCGTCGCCGTCCTGATCGCACTGGGCACCAACGCGTACGCGTACTGGAACAGCGACAAGCTGGCCCTGCGCGCGATGCGCGCCCGCCCGGTGAGCGAGTTCGAGGCCCCCGGGCTGTACCGCATGGTCCGCGACCTCTCCACCCAGGCCCGCCAGCCCATGCCGCGCCTGTACATCTCCCCGACCGAGGCCCCCAACGCCTTCGCCACCGGCCGCAACCCGCGCAACGCGGCCGTGTGCTGCACCGAAGGCATCCTGCGCCTGCTCGACGAGCGGGAGCTGCGCGGCGTCATCGGCCACGAGCTCAGCCATGTCTACAACCGCGACATCCTGATCTCCTCGGTCGCCGGCGCCCTCGCCTCCGTGATCATGTTCCTGGTCAACTTCGCCTGGCTGATCCCGATCGGCCGCTCGGACGACGACGACGGCCCCGGTCTCCTCGGCATGCTGCTGATCATGATCCTCGGCCCGCTCGCCGCGTCCCTCATCCAGCTGGCCATCAGCCGCTCCCGGGAGTACGAGGCCGACGCCTCCGGCGCCCAGCTCACCGGCGACCCCCTCGCCCTCGCCGGCGCCCTGCGCAAACTGGAACACGGCACCAGACAGCTCCCCTTGCCCCCCGAGCCCCGCATCGAGACGGCCAGCCACATGATGATCGCCAACCCGTTCCGCCCGGGCCAGGGGCTCTCGAAGATGTTCTCCACCCACCCGCCGATGGCGGAACGCATCGCCCGGCTCGAGAAGATGGCAGGTCACCAGTGAAGACCATCCTGAATCTCATATGGCTCGTCTTCAGCGGCTTCTGGCTGTTCCTCGGCTACCTGCTCGCGGGCGTGCTGCTCTGCATCACGGTCATCGGCATCCCCTTCGGTGTCGCCGCCTTCCGTATCGGCGTCTACGCCCTGTGGCCCTTCGGGTACACGACGGTCGAGCGCCGGGACGCGGGGGCCCCGTCCTTCCTCGTCAACGTGCTGTGGCTGCTCCTCGCGGGCTGGTGGCTGGCGCTCGGCCACATCGTCACCGGCATCGCCCTGTGCGTGACGATCATCGGAATCCCGCTCGGCATCGCCAACTTCAAGCTGATCCCGGTCTCACTGCTCCCGCTGGGCCGCGAAATCGTGCGGACGGACCAGCCGTTCACACAGCGCGGGTGAGGTGGGAGGCGCCCCGCCGGTCACGTCATGACCCGGGCGTTGTCCACAAGCCGGAGGTTGTCCACAGGCCCGCACGGATGTCAGTGGCGGCCCGCATGATGAACCCATGACCGAGCACGAGCTGTTGCTGACACAGGTGGCGGAAAAGGCCCGCAACACACGCCCATGGGGCTGGCCTTCCCTCCCCGAGCCCATCGACGCGGCCACACTGGCACGCGCCGAGGCCACGCTGGGCTTCACCCTGCCCCCGCTGCTCGCCGAGCTCTATCTGCGCATAGCGGACGGCGGATTCGGCCCCGAGTACGGATTGCTGCCCCTGCTGGACAGCGCGTCCTCCGGTGAACCCGCCGCCGTGGCCCAGTACCTCGCCAACCGAGAGAGCGGCCGCGAGGACCCCGACTGGCCCTGGCCCGAGGGAATGCTGCCCATATCCCACTGGGGCTGCGGCATGTACGCCTGTGTCGACTGCCGCTCGCCCCAGGCCACCGTCCTCCTCTTCGAACCCAACCCGGGCGACCCCGACCACGCCTGGTTCCTCGACGCGCCCGGCCTCACGGACTGGCTCCGCTCCTGGATCCAGGGCACGGGCTGGTACGAGGAGGAGAACGAGGGGGCGGACCTGGCCCCCTGGACCGGTTCCGCGGGCCGAGGGACGTCGGCGCCGGTGTCCTGACCGGACTCCGCGAAGGCCGCCGCGGCGCCCCGGAAAACACCCCGGAACTCAAGGCTCGAAAGGACCGGACACATCCGGGAACCCGCCGCACCTGCGAACACGCCTCACCTCGCACCCGGAACCCGCCACGGCTATCGCCCACCCGCTGCTCGCCACGGCTATCGCCCACCCGCTGCTCGCCACGGCTATCGCCCACCCGCTGCTCGCCACGGCTACTGGCCACCCGTTTCCCGCCACGGCTACTTGCTACCGCCCGCCCCCGACCCCCGCCGCACGCCGTAAGCCGCCACCCCCACCACCAGCACCCCCGCGCCCACGGCCACCGAAACCCACGGCAGCGAGAACGCCAGCACCAGGCACCCGGCGAGCCCCACCGCCGGCACCACCCGCGTCGCCGGCCGTGGATCGAGTGTCCAGGCCGATGCGTTGGCCACCGCGTAGTACGTCAGCACACCGAAGGAGGAGAACCCGATCGCGCCCCGTACATCCACCGTGGCGGCCAGGACGGCGACCACCGCGCCCACGGCCAGTTCCGCCCGGTGCGGCACCTGGAACCGTGGATGCACGGCGGCGAGGGCACCCGGCAGATGCCGGTCCCGGGCCATGGCCAGCGTCGTCCGCGAGACCCCCAGGATCAGGGCGAGCAGCGAACCCAGCGCGGCCACCGCCGCCCCCACCCGCACCACCGGCACCAGCCCGGGAACACCGGCGGCCCGCACCGCGTCGGCGAGCGGCGCGGTGGCGTCGCCCAGCCCCTTCGACCCCAGCACCGAGAGGACGGCCACAGCGACAGCCACGTACACGACCAGCGCGATGCCCAGGGCCAGCGGGATCGCCCGGGGGATGGTGCGCGCCGGGTCCCGGACCTCCTCGCCGAGGGTCGCGATACGGGCGTACCCGGCGAAGGCGAAGAACAGCAGACCGGCCGCCTGCAGCACCCCGCCGGCACCGTCGGAGACCCCGATGCCCAGCCGCCCGGCTTCGGCTTCCCCCGACGTCAGGCACACCACCATCACGGAAGCGAGGACAGCCAGGACCACACCTACGATCGCCCGCGTCAGCCACGCGGACTTCTGGACACCGCCGTAGTTCACCGCGGTCAACGCCACCACGGCGGCCACCGCCACGGCGTGCGCCTGCCCCGGCCAGACGTACGCGCCCACGGTGAGGGCCATCGCCGCGCAGGAGGCCGTCTTCCCGACCACGAACGCCCAGCCCGCGAGGTACCCCCAGAAGTCCCCGAGCCGCTCGCGCCCGTACACGTACGTGCCGCCCGAGGCCGGGTAGCGGGCGGCGAGGCGCGCAGACGACATGGCGTTGCAGTAGGCGACCACGGCGGCGACCGCCAGCCCGAGGAGCAGCCCGGAACCGGCCGTGTGCGCGGCGGGAGCCAGGGCGGCGAAGATCCCGGCTCCCACCATCGAGCCGAGACCGATGACCACGGCATCGCCGACGCCGAGCGTGCGCCGCAGCGCGGGACCGGACGTGTCTGTCACGAGGCCGCACCCTACTGATCACACGCAACCGGCGCGTGCACGCGCGGCGTCTTTCAAGGTGCGAGAACAGCGGGAAAGGGGCAGGTGTACGGCATGACGATCATCGGCTGGATCATCCTGGGACTGTTGGCCGGAGCCATAGCGAAGTTCCTGCTGCCCGGCCGTGACCCGGGTGGCCTCATCGGCACGACGCTGATCGGCGTCGCCGGTGCCTTCATCGGCGGCTGGATCTCGGCGCGTTGGCTCGACCACCCGATCACCAAGGACTTCTACGACGGCACCACCTGGGCCGCCGCGATCGGCGGCTCGCTGGTCCTCCTGATCGCCTACCGCATCCTGTTCGGCCACTCACGCGACTGACCGCGCACCGCGCGCGGCGGCCCCTGAGCCGCAGCCGGCAGGCGAGAAGGGTGGTCACCACGCAGGTGCCCACCCTTCCTCGTGCCTCGTGCCCATGCGGTGTGCGAACGCCACCGGCCCCGGTCCGGCCGGCCGACCGGACCTACCGGTAGTTCACGAACTGCAGGGCGAAGTCGAAGTCCTTGCCCTTGAGCAGCGCGATGACGGTCTGCAGGTCGTCGCGGCTCTTGGAGCTGACCCGCAGCTCGTCGCCCTGCACCTGGGCCTTCACGCCCTTCGGGCCCTCATCGCGGATGATCTTCGCGACCTTCTTCGCGTTGTCCTGGGAGATGCCCTCCTCGATCGACGCGAAGATCTTGTACTCCTTGCCCGAGAGCTGGGGCTCACCCGCGTCCAGGGCCTTCAGGGAGATGCCCCGCTTGATCAGCTTGGACTGGAAGACGTCGAGGACGGCCTTCACCCGGTCCTCGGAGTTCGCCTCCATGAGGATCTTCTCCCCGGACCACGAGATCGAGGCACCCACGCCCTTGAAGTCGTAGCGCTGCGAGATCTCCTTGGCGGTCTGGTTGAGGGCGTTGTCGACCTCCTGCCGCTCGACCTTCGAGACGATGTCGAAACTGGAGTCGGCCATGTCCTGTGGCTCCTTGTATCGGGGTGCGTACCGGGCTGCGCACCGGATGCGTACCGGCGTACGTGAAGCGGCCCCCGAGCCCGGCATCGGTCCCCGGCCGCATCCGGACCAGCCTAGTCACCCCCCGGCCTCCGGGTGGCGATCAATCGGGTGGCGAAGCACCCCTGTCCATCGGGTATTGTTTACGTCGTTGCCACGGAGCACCGCCGAAAAGCGGTTCGACGGCAGCGACCCAGGCGGTGTGCCCGAGCGGCCAAAGGGAGCAGACTGTAAATCTGCCGGCTCAGCCTTCCCAGGTTCGAATCCTGGCGCCGCCACACTGGGGAAGACCCCCTCCGGACTGCGGAAACGCAGTCCGGAGGGGGTCTCTTCGTGTGCGCGGGCGCCTTCTGTCCGCGGGCGGAGGCATCGGGGCACACTGGCCCCATGTCGTCCCGTCGCCGTTCCTGTCCCGAGTGCCGCCGTGAGATCGCCGTCGTCGCCGGGCGGTACGCGCGGCACGATCCGCCCGGCGCCCGGGGGAGCGGGGAACTGACCTCGTGTCCCGGGTCGCGCAGGCACGCCCGGCTCGGTGCGGAACAGCCCTCGCTGGACGGCTACGTGGTGCCGGAGTTCCCGGGGCAGATGCCTCTCTTCTAGCCCGGTCGGCTCAGTTGCCGGCCACCGACTTCACGGCCACCGACACCGGCGCGGGGCCGCTGATCAGCTCCAGGGTCAGACCGGCCGTCGCGGGGGTGTCCACCAGCTCCGCCAGCACGGCGGCCACGTCGTCGCGCGGGACCGGGCCGCGGCCCGTGTGGGCCTCCAGGCGGACCAGGCCGGTCCCGGCGTCGTTGGTGAGCTGACCAGGGCGCAGGACCGTCCAGTCCAGGGCGTCCAGACCGCGCACGTACGCGTCCGCCTCGCCCTTGGCGCGCAGGTACACGTCGAAGACCTCGTCGCCCTCGTGGGCCGGGTCCGCGCCCATGGACGACACGATCACGAAACGCCGTACGCCCGCGCGGACGGCCGCGTCGGCGAAGAGGACCGCCGCCGCCTTGTCCACCGTCTCCTTGCGGCCCGCACCGCTGCCCGGCCCGGCGCCCGCCGCGAACACCGCCGCGTCCGCGCCCTCCAGCCGCTCCGCGACCTCCTCCACCGACGCCGACTCCAGGTCGAGCACGACCGGTTCGGCACCCAGCTGCCGCAGTTCGTCCGCCTGTTCGGGTTTACGGATGATGCCCGCCGCCTCGTCCCCGCGCGCGGCGAGCAGCCGCTCCAGCCGCAGCGCGATCTGACCATGACCACCAGCGATGACAATGCGCATGCCTCCGACCGTACGCCGGGGCCACCCCATCCGCCGCGCAACGCACCAGGGACCCGTCCGGCTCTACGCGGTGCCCCGGCCCTGCCGGGGCAGTCCCGGTTCCTCCTCCGCCGACGCCGATGCCGACGACGCCGCCGGACCGCAGTACTCCCGCACCGCGCTCGTCCGCGCCACCACCCGCCCCCCGTGCACCACGATGCGGCTGTACCCCAGCGACAGCGCCCCTGGGAGCCCGTCCCCGCGGACCGCCAGCAGCTCGGCCGGGAAACCGGCCTCCACGCGCACCTCGGGCAGCCCCAGGGCAGCCCGCGCCGACGTGCTCACCGCGGCGTAGGCGTCCTCGGCGGACAGCCCGTGGCGGGAGGCCAGCAGGTACGCCGCCTCCAGCGGGTCGCCGCGGCCCACCGGGTTCGACACGTCCCGCAGGGCACCGCTCCCGGCGGCCACCCGTACCCCCGCCGACCGCAGCAGCCGTACCGGTGCCGCGCCCCGGCGGTCCACGGCGCCGCAGCCGCCCTGCGGCAGGCACACCACCGTCACCCCGGCCGCCGCGAGCCGGTCCGCGGTCCGCGCGGCCGGCTCGGCGGGCAGCCGGGCGAGACCCCCGCACGGGCCGAGGGCGACCCCCGGCCGCAGCCCGCCCGCCATGGCCGCGAACCGGGCCAGCCGGGCGGGGTCGGCGGCGTCCGTGTGCAGGTCGACGGGGCAACCGTGTTCGGCGGCGACCTCCAGGACCGCCTCCACGTACCCCGTGGGATCGGGGTCGAGATCGGGGCAGCCGCCCACCACGGACGCACCCATCTTCACCGCGTCCCGCAGCACCGCGAGCCCGTCCGCCCCGGCCACCCCGGTCAGCACCCGCGGCACCGCCACCGCCGTCAGTTCGGCCAGTCCGCGCAGCGAGCGCTCCGCCCGCAGCACGGCGGTCAGCGCGCCGAGCCCGGCCACGTCGCCCACGCGCACATGCGCCCGCAGCGCCGTCGCGCCGTGCCCGAGCTGGAGCAGTGCCGCCTCCGTCGCGCGGCACTGGACGTCCCGGGGGTCGTACGAGACGGGGCCGCCGGCGTCGGCGGACAGGGCGGTGTCCGCGTGGGCGTGGGGCTCCGCGGGGGCCGGCAGGAGCAGATAGCCGGTGAGGTCGACCTGTGTTGTGCCGCACGCGCGCGCGCCGTCCGCCGCCAGGCTGCCGGCCGTACCGACCGCCTCGATGCGCCCGCCGCCCAGTCGTACGTCCACGGTCCGGCCGTCGGTGAGACGCGCGCCGCACAGCAGCAGCGGGGCCGGATCGGCCGCAGCCGGCCCCGGAGCCGGACCCGTGGACGAGGGCGGACGGGACGGTGGCTGCGGCCGGCTGTCGGGCATCGCGTTCCAGGGGCTCGGGCTGCGCACGGAGGGCAAGGTCACGCAGGCAAGATCACGCAGAGTGAGTCCGAGCCTAGGCCGGGGGCCCGTCCCTCGCCGGGAGGAGCCCAATAGTCGTACCGGCGTGGTCCGCCCGGGAGAGGGGGGCCGAAACGGATTTGGGCGAACGGCGGCGGACCGTGTAATGTCTTCATCGCTCGCCCCAATAGCTCAGTCGGCAGAGCGTCTCCATGGTAAGGAGAAGGTCAACGGTTCGATTCCGTTTTGGGGCTCTGGTGTGAGAGGTTCCCGCCGCGAGGCGGGGCCCGATCGCATCAAAGCGGTGTAGCTCAGTCGGTAGAGCAAGCGGCTCATAATCGCTGTGTCACCGGTTCAAGTCCGGTCACCGCTACAGACAGTAGCCGATTGCGGGGTCGGTCCTTCGATCGGCTACTCTTTATTGCGTAAATACAGTCAATCCGTTCGTCAAGGAGCACTCACGTGGCTGCCACCGACGTCCGCCCGAAGATCACGCTGGCCTGCGTGGAGTGCAAGGAGCGGAACTACATCACCAAGAAGAACCGGCGTAACAACCCGGACCGTCTTGAGATGAAGAAGCACTGCCCGCGTTGCAACGCGCACACCGCGCACCGCGAAACGCGATAAATCAGGCTCGTACACGAGGCCGTCCCCCCAGCCAGGGGGGCGGCCTCGTGTCGTTTTCCCGTCGGCCGGACACGGTCAGACCGGCCGACCGCAGGCAGACCAGGCAGACCAGTCGGACACAGTCAGACACAGGAGGTGCCGCGCGCATGGCGCTCGACCAGTCCTTCGTGGGGCGGAGCTACCCGCCCACCGAGCCCTACGAGGTGGGCCGGGAGAAGATCCGCGAGTTCGCCGAGGCGGTGGGGGACGCCAACCCGGCGTACACGGACGCGGAGGCCGCCAAGGCGCTCGGCCACCCCGATGTGATCGCCCCGCCCACCTTCGTGTTCGCGATCACCTTCAAGGCCGCCGGGCAGGTCATCGCCGACCCGCAGCTCGGCCTGGACTACAGCCGGGTGGTGCACGGCGACCAGAAGTTCGCCTACGTCCGTCCCGTGCGCGCCGGTGACCGGCTCACGGTCACCTCGACCATCGAGGCGGTCAAGTCGATGGCCGGCAACGACATACTGGACATCCGGGGCGAGGTGCACGACCAGGACGGCGAACACGTCGTGACCGCCTGGACCAAGCTGGTGGCCCGCGCGGCCGAGGAGGCGTGACCCACACCATGACGGCGAAGATCTCCTACGCCGACGTCGAGGTCGGCACCGAGCTGCCCGCACAGACGTTCCCCGTGACCCGCGCCACCCTCGTCCAGTACGCGGGCGCCTCCGGCGACTTCAACCCGATCCACTGGAACGAGAAGTTCGCCAAGGAGGTCGGCCTCCCCGACGTCATCGCGCACGGCATGTTCACCATGGCCGAGGCGATCCGCGTGGTGACCGACTGGGCGGGCGACCCGGGCGCGGTCGTCGAGTACGGCGTCCGCTTCACCCGGCCGGTCGTCGTCCCGAACGACGACCAGGGCGCCACGATCGAGGTCAGCGGCAAGGTGGCCGCCAAGCTCGACGACCACACGGTCCGCGTCGACCTCACCGCGACCAGCGCCGGACAGAAGGTGCTGGGCATGTCGCGGGCGGTCGTCCGGCTGAGCTGAGCAGAGCCGGACGCGGCGGGGACGAGGGCTTGTCGGTGCCGTCTCGTAGTCTTGGGCCCGTGCAGGAACTCCACGACGCCCCCCTCGCCCCGCTGACCACCTTCCGGCTGGGCGGCCCCGCGACCCGGCTGGTCACCGCGACGACCGACGACGAGGTGATCGCCGTCGTCCGCGAGGCCGACGACAGCGGTACGCCGCTGCTGGTCATCGGCGGCGGCTCCAACCTGGTCATCGGCGACAAGGGCTTCGACGGCACCGCCCTCGTCGTCGCGACCGAGGGCTTCACCCTGGACGGCACGCGGCTGGAGCTGGCCGCCGGCGAGGTGTGGACCGACGCCGTCGCCCGCACCGTGGAGGCGGGCCTCGCCGGCATCGAATGCCTGGCCGGCATCCCCGGCTCGGCGGGGGCCACCCCGATCCAGAACGTCGGGGCGTACGGCCAGGAGGTCTCCTCCACCATCACCGAGGTCGTCGCCTACGACCGCCGTACCCGCGAGACCGTCACCCTCGGCAACGAGGAGTGCGCCTTCTCGTACCGCCACAGCCGCTTCAAGGCCGACCCCGAGCGCTACGTCGTCCTGCGGGTGCGCTTCGAGCTGGAGGACGCGGGCGGCCTCTCCGGGCCCGTCAAGTACGCCGAGACGGCCCGCGTCCTCGGCGTCGCGCCGGGCGACCGGGTACCGCTGGCCACGGCCCGCGAGACGGTGCTGAAGCTCCGCGCGGGCAAGGGCATGGTCCTGGACCCCGAGGACCACGACACCTGGTCGGCCGGCTCCTTCTTCACCAACCCGATCCTCGACGACGAGGCGTTCGCGGCCTTCCACGCGCGCGTGCGGGAGCGGCTCGGCGACGGCGTGGAGCCCCCCGCGTACCCCGCGGGCGAGGGACACACCAAGACCTCCGCGGCCTGGCTGATCGACAAGGCCGGCTTCACCAAGGGCTACGGTCAAGGCCCGGCCCGCATCTCCACCAAGCACACCCTCGCCCTCACCAACCGGGGCGAGGCGACGACCGAGGACCTCCTCGCCCTGGCCCGGGAAGTCGTCGCGGGCGTCCACAGCGCGTTCGGCGTCACCCTGGTCAACGAACCGGTCACGGTGGGCGTCAGCCTGTAGCCGAATCTCCGTTGCCGTCCGGCGCACGGGCCCGCGATCCTGGGCGCGTGAGGCCGACCCCATGCACCTGAGACTGCGCGAGTTCCGTCCCCGGACCGGCCCGCGCGAGCACCGCGTCGTCCAGCCCCGGCACACCCTGCGCCACACCTCGCTGCGCGCCCCGGAACCGATCGGAATGCTCCTCGGCGACCACGACGGGCTGAACCGGCTCGCCGGCCTGTTCTCCTTCGCCGCGTACTCGCGCCGCACGATCGTCCATGTGCCGCTGCGGGGTGGCGTTCCGCCGGACGAGGGACTCGGGGAACTGGTCGACCTCGTGCTGGTCCACCACTCCTACGGGCTGCGGCCCAGCAAGTGGCCGGAGCTGCGTCGCTCGCTCGGTCCGGGTACGCCGCTGTCCGTACGTACCGACGAGGCGCGTACGGATCGGGATGCCGCGGACTGGCGACGGCGCTCATGGCGCGCGGACTGCCGGGACGAGCTGCGGCACGCCGACCATGCTCGTACGTTCTTTCTCTTCGGGAGCCGGGACGTCTTCGCCGAGGCGGCCATGTCCTTCGCGTACGCGGCGGGGTGGGGGCCGCGTCAGAAGGGCGTCGTGAAGGGACGGGCGGCTCTGGTGTCGGGTATCCGGGGGCTCACGCAGAAGTCCGGCGGCGGGCATCCCCACGAGGTGCTGGTCTGCTTCAAGCCGTATCCGCCTTACGCCCACTTCAAGCGGCCCGGAGCGGGGGTGGGCCGGGGGGTGTGACGCGGCCCGGCGTTTGCGGGGTGCCGCTGTGCCCACCCGTGCCGCCCTGGGGGCACCGCCCAGGCCCTTGAGGCACTGGGGGAGGCACGATCGCCCACAGTCACGCCGGGGCGGTCAGCCAGTCGTCCACACCCGACAGCAGCTTTGCCTTCGTGTCCTCCGGGGCCGTTGAGCCTCGTACCGACTGGCGGGCCAGTTCGGCCAGCTCCGTGTCCGTGAAGCCGTGGTGGTTCCGCGCGATCTCGTACTGGGCTGCCAGGCGGGAGCCGAACAGCAGCGGGTCGTCCGCGCCCAGCGCCAGCGGTACGCCCGCCTCGAACAGGGTCCGCAGAGGTACGTCCTCGGGCTTGTCGTAGACGCCCAGCGCCACGTTCGACGCCGGGCACACCTCGCACGTCACCTGGCGGTCCGCGAGCCGCCGCAGCAGCCGCGGGTCCTCCGCCGCCCGCACCCCGTGCCCGATGCGGTCCGCCTCCAGGTCGTCCAGGCAGTCCCGTACCGACGCCGGACCCGCCAGCTCGCCGCCGTGCGGCGCCGACAGCAGCCCGCCCTCGCGCGCGATCGCGAACGCGCGGTCGAAGTCGCGGGCCATCCCGCGCCGCTCGTCGTTGGAGAGGCCGAACCCCACGATCCCCCGGTCCGCGTACCGCACCGCCAGCCGGGCCAGCGTGCGCGCGTCCAGGGGATGCTTCATCCGGTTGGCCGCCACCAGCACCCGCATCCCGATCCCGGTGTCCCGCGTCGCCGCGTCCACCGCGTCCAGGATGATCTCCAGCGCCGGGATCAGCCCGCCCAGCCGGGGCGCGTACGACGTCGGGTCCACCTGGATCTCCAGCCAGCCCGAGCCGTCCCGCACCTCCTCCTCCGCCGCCTCCCGCACAAGGCGCCGGATGTCGTCCGGCTCCCTGAGACACGAGCGCGCCGCGTCGTACAGCCGCTGGAAGCGGAACCAGCCGCGCTCGTCCGTGGCGCGCAGTCTCGGCGGCTCCCCGCTGGTCAGCGCGTCGGTCAGCGCCTCGGGCAGGCGCACGCCGTACTTGTCGGCCAGCTCCAGCAGGGTGGCGGGCCGCATGGACCCGGTGAAGTGCAGGTGCAGATGGGCTTTCGGCAGTTCAGATAGATCACGTACACGCGGGGGGTTCGGGGGGTGCCCCCCTGAAGAGCTCAGCATTCGCCGATCCTGCCGTACGTCTCCGCCGTCCCGGTAGGGCTTTCCCCTTTCGTGGTCTTGCTCGCACAAACAAACAGGGGCGCACGGGAGGAGACCCGGGCGCCCCTGTGGCGAAGGACGACGTCAGTCGCGCGCCTCCGCCAGCAGCTTCTGGATCCGGCTCACGCCCTCGACGAGGTCCTCGTCGCCCAGCGCGTACGACAGCCGCAGGTAGCCCGGCGTGCCGAACGCCTCACCCGGCACCACCGCGACCTCGGCCTCCTCCAGGATGAGCGCCGCCAGCTCGACCGAGCTCTGCGGCCGCTTGCCCCGGATCTCCTTGCCGATCAGCGCCTTCACCGAGGGGTAGGCGTAGAACGCGCCCTCGGGCTCCGGGCAGACCACGCCGTCGATCTCGTCGAGCATCCGCACGATGGTCTTCCGCCGGCGGTCGAAGGCCTCGCGCATGGTCGCGACGGCGTCCAGGTCGCCGGAGACGGCGGCGAGCGCCGCCACCTGGGCGACGTTGGAGACGTTCGACGTGGCGTGCGACTGGAGGTTGGTCGCGGCCTTCACCACGTCCTTCGGGCCGATGATCCAGCCGACCCGCCAGCCCGTCATCGCGTACGTCTTCGCGACACCGTTGACCACGATGCACTTGTCGCGCAGCTCGGGCAGGAGCGCGGGCAGCGACACCGACGAGGCGTCGCCGTAGACCAGGTGCTCATAGATCTCGTCCGTCAGCACCCACAGGCCGTGCTCGACGGCCCAGCGGCCGATCGCCTCGGTCTCGGCCTCGCTGTAGACCGCGCCGGTCGGGTTCGACGGGGAGACGAAGAGGACGACCTTCGTCTTCTCGGTGCGGGCCGCCTCCAGCTGCTCAACGCTCACCCGGTAGCCGGTCGTCTCGTCGGCGACCACCTCGACCGGGACGCCGCCGGCCAGCCGGATCGACTCCGGGTACGTCGTCCAGTACGGCGCCGGGACGATGACCTCGTCGCCCGGGTCGAGGATCGCGGCGAAGGCCTCGTAGATGGCCTGCTTGCCGCCGTTGGTGACCAGGATCTGCGACGGGTCGACCTCGTAGCCGGAGTCGCGCAGCGTCTTCGCGGCGATCGCGGCCTTCAGCTCCGGCAGACCGCCGGCCGGCGTGTACCGGTGGTACTTCGGGTTCTTGCAGGCCTCGATCGCGGCCTCGACGATGTAGTCCGGCGTCGGGAAGTCGGGCTCACCGGCGCCGAAGCCGATCACCGGTCGCCCGGCGGCCTTGAGGGCCTTGGCCTTGGCGTCCACGGCGAGGGTGGCGGACTCGGAGATCGCGCCGACTCGGGCGGAGACCCGGCGCTCGGTGGGAGGGGTTGCAGCGCTCATGGGGCCCATCGTTCCAGACCGGAAACCCACGCGGCACGGGGGTTTCACGTACTGAACAACACCGGGCAAACCCCTGAACACCAGTCCGGATCGACGCCGCCGGTCCACCACTGCCGGGACGATCTTCCGCCGGAACGGCGCCTCCCGGGCACTTTCTGTTCGACGCCCGGCCCAGGAACACGTACACTCTCACCTCGTTGGCCTTCAGCGGCCCGCGCTCAACCGGTGCACACCAAGCATCCGGTCGGATGCGGTACGTTGGGGAACACACAAAGGGTCGTAGCTCAATTGGTAGAGCACTGGTCTCCAAAACCAGCGGTTGGGGGTTCAAGTCCCTCCGGCCCTGCTACACACACCTTCGCCAGGATGTGTGCGCATGTACGTACAGCAATGCACCGCCGTGCGGGCTCGGACCGGGCGCGGCACGGCCACGACCCGGAATCAGGTGAGGACGAGTGACGGACGCCGTGGGCTCCATCGACATGCCTGATGCCCAGGATGAGGCGCCGGACTCCCAGAAGAAGACCCGCAAGGGCGGCAAGCGGGCCAAGAAGGGTCCGCTGAAGCGCCTCGCGCTCTTCTACCGCCAGATCGTCGCGGAGCTCCGCAAGGTCGTCTGGCCGACCCGCAACCAGCTGACGTCGTACACGACCGCCGTGATCATTTTCGTCGTCGTGATGATCGGTCTGATCACCCTGATCGACTATGGCCTCAGCCACGCCGCCAAGTACGTCTTCGGCTGAGCCGAGAGCGAAGAGCGCCGAGGTATCCGGCGCTCCTTTTCGCATGTTCCACCCCTTGTATCCAGGAAGAAGCAGCCACCGTGTCTGACCCGAACGTGAACGACGCCGTTGAGCCTTACGGCGAAGGGGCCGAGTCCGCCGAGGACGCGCTCGCCGCCGTCGAGGGCGCGGACGTCGAGGACACCGAGGCCTCCGCCGAGGCCGAGGCTGCCGACACCACCGCGGACGAGAGCGCCGAGGCGGACGAGACCACCGCGGACGAGACCACCGAGGCCGAGAAAGCGGCCGAGGAGGCCGAAGAGCCCGAGGACGACCGTGACCCGGTCGAGAAGCTCCGTGAGGAACTGCGGACGCTGCCCGGCGAGTGGTACGTCATCCACACGTACGCGGGTTACGAGAACCGGGTGAAGACCAACCTGGAGCAGCGCGCCGTCTCGCTGAACGTCGAGGACTACATCTTCCAGGCCGAGGTGCCGCAGGAAGAGGTCGTCCAGATCAAGAACGGCGACCGCAAGACGATCAAGCAGAACAAGCTCCCGGGTTACGTCCTGGTCCGCATGGACCTGACGAACGAGTCCTGGGGCGTCGTCCGCAACACCCCCGGTGTCACCGGCTTCGTGGGCAACGCCTACGACCCGTACCCGCTGACGCTGGACGAGATCGTCAAGATGCTCGCCCCGGAGGCCGAGGAGAAGGCCGCCCGCGAGGCCGCCGAGGCCGAGGGCAAGCCGGCCCCGCAGCGCAAGGTCGAGGTCCAGGTGCTGGACTTCGAGGTCGGCGACTCGGTCACCGTCACCGACGGCCCGTTCGCCACGCTGCAGGCGACCATCAACGAGATCAACGCCGACTCCAAGAAGGTCAAGGGCCTGGTGGAGATCTTCGGCCGCGAGACTCCGGTCGAGCTCTCCTTCGACCAGATCCAGAAGAACTAGTCCAGGACAGTCCTTCTGGCACACAGCTTCCGAGCAGGTCAGACGGGCGTGCGAGCGCCCGTCTGACCTGCTCGGTTTTTGGCCGCGCATCTATACCCGTTATCGTTGTGCGGTATGCCTGCGTCCGGGTTGTCCCCATGACGTGGGCAGGACCCGAATCGAAAGGACCCGGAGAGCCATGCCTCCCAAGAAGAAGAAGGTCACGGGGCTCATCAAGCTCCAGATCCAGGCCGGTGCCGCGAACCCGGCTCCGCCGGTCGGCCCCGCGCTGGGTCAGCACGGCGTGAACATCATGGAGTTCTGCAAGGCCTACAACGCCGCGACCGAGTCGCAGCGCGGCTGGGTCATCCCGGTGGAGATCACGGTCTACGAGGACCGTTCCTTCACCTTCGTCACCAAGACCCCGCCGGCCGCCAAGATGATCCTCAAGGCCGCGGGCGTGGAGAAGGGCTCCGGCGAGCCGCACAAGACCAAGGTCGCGAAGATCACCGCCGACCAGGTCCGTGAGATCGCCACGACCAAGATGCCCGACCTCAACGCCAACGACCTGGACGCCGCGTCGAAGATCATCGCCGGCACCGCCCGTTCCATGGGCATCACGGTCGAGGGCTGACCTCCACCCCCGTAAGCCAAGCAGTAGTGGAAGGGCCGGCTCGGCCCGGACCACGACTCCTCGACAATTCACAGGAGCTTTCAGTGAGCAAGCGCAGCAAGTCTCTCCGCGCTGCGGACGCCAAGATCGACCGGGAGAAGCTGTACGCCCCGCTCGAGGCCGTCCGTCTCGCCAAGGAGACGTCCACGACCAAGTTCGACGGCACCGTCGAGGTCGCCTTCCGTCTGGGTGTCGACCCGCGCAAGGCCGACCAGATGGTCCGTGGCACCGTGAACCTCCCGCACGGCACCGGTAAGACCGCCCGGGTCCTGGTCTTCGCGACCGGTGACCGTGCCGAGGCCGCGCGTGCCGCGGGCGCCGACATCGTCGGCGCCGACGAGCTGATCGACGAGGTGTCGAAGGGCCGTCTGGACTTCGACGCCGTCGTCGCCACCCCGGACCTCATGGGCAAGGTCGGCCGCCTCGGCCGCGTGCTCGGTCCCCGTGGCCTGATGCCGAACCCGAAGACCGGCACCGTGACCCCGGACGTCACCAAGGCCGTCAACGACATCAAGGGCGGCAAGATCGAGTTCCGCGTCGACAAGCACTCGAACCTGCACTTCATCATCGGCAAGACGTCGTTCGACGACACCAAGCTGGTGGAGAACTACGCCGCGGCGCTGGAGGAGATCCTCCGTCTGAAGCCGTCCGCCGCCAAGGGTCGCTACATCAAGAAGGCCGCCATCACCACCACGATGGGCCCCGGCATTCCGCTCGACTCCAACCGCACCCGCAACCTCCTCGTCGAGGAGGACCCGGCCGCCGTCTGAGCCGGGCGGGCCGGATGACCGGCCCGTGCACACCGCGGAAAACCCGTCCCCGCGTCTCGTCCGAGGCGCGGGGACGGGTTTTTTCGTACGACAGTGTCAGTGGCGTGGGTTACCTTTCTTCTGACTTCACAGGTGTGACACAGCGAAACAACCAGGGGTGGGATTCATGGGCATGGCCGCATGGAAGCGCGTGGGTGTCTGTCTGACGGCCGTGGCCGTCGTCGCGGGCGTCGCGGGCTGTCAGGACGGTGACGGGGGCGGGACGAAGAAGAAGGCCGCCGACTCGGCGGAGCCCGAGATCCAGACGCAGAACGAGATGACGAAGGTCCTCCAGGCGGCCTTCAAGAACACCTCGGAGGCCAAGTCCTCCAAGGTCCGGATGACCATGACGATGCCGGCCGCGGTGGACGGCGGCGGCACCATGGAGATCTCCGGCGTGCAGGGCTGGGACCCGGCCGTCATGGACGTCACCATGAAGGGCTCCGCGTTCACGGCGGGCGACCCGGACGCGCCCGAGCGGATCCGCATGATCATGCTCGACAACGTCATGTACATGGACATGGGCGCGAAGCAGGCCGCCGAGATGGACGGCAAGCGCTGGATGAAGATGGACTTCGCCGCCATGGCCGAGGAGTCCGGTGACGCGGAACTGCAGAAGCAGATGACCGGCAGCCTGGAGAACATGAACCAGGACCCGGCGCAGCAGCTCGCCCTGCTGCTGGAGTCGCCGAACCTGAAGCACGTGGGCCCGGAGAAGATCGACGGCGTCCAGACGCAGCGCTACAAGGGCACGCTGAGCTTCGAGGAGATGCTCGACGCCAACAAGGCGACGGACGGCCTGCTCTCCGCGAAGGAGCGCGAGGAGCTGATCGCCAACGTCGAGAAGACGGGCCTTGAGGGCTACGACACCGAGGTCTGGGTCAACGAGGACAACTACCCGGTCCGGATGGTCGTCGGCATGAAGTCGCCGCAGGGCACGATGAAGATGACGGCCGACTACTCCGACTACGGTGCCGCGGCCGAGGTCGAGGCGCCGGCGGCGGAGGAGACCTTCGACCTCATGGAGATGCTGGGGGAGCTGGGCGCGGACTCCGAGGCCGGTCTCGGCGCCTGAAGGCTCTGAAGGCCCCGGATCCCGGAGGTCCTGGAGGTCCCGAGGGTCCCGGAGGCATCAAGGGCCCCGGAGGCCTTGATGCCCCCGACGCTCCCGATGCCCCCGATCAGCCGATTTGCTTGACGCCGATCCGTTCGCGTACTCTTCCACGGAAGCCAAAGACCGCTGGTCGTTGCCGTGTGCTCGTCAGAGTTCACGGTGGCCGAAGGATCCGCTGAACTGCGGACGACCCGCGCAGGTGTCAGTGGAAGAGTTCCCGGAGTTCGCTGCCGCAAGGAAGCGAGTGACCGGTTGAGCTACGCCCCGTGCGCCTGCGCCCGGGGCGTTTCGTTTTCCCCAGTCCTCCTTCGGGTCCGCGCGGTCCGAATCACCCGGAAGGAGGCCGAGGCTCTATGGCGAGGCCCGACAAGGCTGCCGCGGTTGCCGAGTTGACGGACCAGTTCCGCAACTCCAACGCTGCCGTGCTGACCGAGTACCGCGGTCTCACCGTGGCCCAGCTCAAGCAGCTGCGCCGTTCGCTCGGTGAGAACGCCCAGTACGCCGTGGTGAAGAACACGCTGACCAAGATTGCGGCCAACGAGGCCGGGATCTCGACGCTGGACGACCTGTTCAACGGTCCGACGGCAGTCGCCTTCGTCACCGGTGACCCGGTGGAGTCGGCGAAGGGTCTTCGTGACTTCGCCAAGGACAACCCGAATCTCGTCATCAAGGGCGGTGTCCTTGACGGCAAGGCGCTGTCCGCCGACGAGATCAAGAAGCTTGCGGACCTCGAGTCCCGCGAGGTTCTGCTCGCCAAGCTGGCGGGCGCTTTCAAGGGCAAGCAGACGCAGACTGCTCAGCTCTTCCAGGCGCTCCCCTCGAAGCTCGTCCGCACCGTGGACGCGCTCCGTGCCAAGCAGGACGAGCAGGGCGGTGCCGAGTAATTCGGCTCGCTTTCCGATCCTCGCCGCACGCGCCGCGTGAGGTGAGGGTCGACGCGGGCCCGACGTACGCCCGCCTCACCCCGTACACCCGGCACCTGCCGATTTAGTGGAAGGACCGCCATCATGGCGAAGCTCAGCCAGGAAGACCTGCTCGCGCAGTTCGAGGAGATGACCCTCATCGAGCTCTCCGAGTTCGTGAAGGCCTTCGAGGAGAAGTTCGACGTCACCGCCGCCGCCGCGGTCGCCGTCGCCGGCACCGCCGGTCCGGCCGCCCCGACCGAGCAGGCCGAGGAGAAGGACGAGTTCGACGTCATCCTCACCGGTGCCGGCGACAAGAAGATCCAGGTCATCAAGGTCGTGCGTGAGCTGACCTCCCTGGGTCTGAAGGAGGCCAAGGACCTCGTGGACGGCGCCCCGAAGCCCGTCCTCGAGAAGGTCGCCAAGGACGCCGCCGAGAAGGCCGCCGAGTCCCTCAAGGGCGCCGGCGCCTCCGTCGAGGTCAAGTAACACCTTCGGGGTCCCCACGGGTCCCCTGCGCGTCCTCAGGGACGTGTAACGCTCAAGCGCTGAGGAGCGATCATCCATCCGGGTGGTCGCTCCTCGGCGTATGAGGGGTCCGGCGGCGGCTGCCTTGCACCCGTGACGGCGGGGAGTAAGGTGATCTTCGTTGTGCCTCCGGGGACCGCGAGGATCTGCCTGGTGGCAGGCGGTCCCGGCAAGGGGGGCCTTGACGAACCGCACGCAGCGCGCAATTCTCAGGACGCGTCGCCACAAGGATCCGGATCCGAGGCATGGATCGGCGGCAAAGAGGGCAGTATGAACGTGCGTTGAGGGCAGCGCCTTGTCGCAGGAGTTGAGAAGAACGAGGGCCTCCACCGGTTCTGTAAACCGGCATTGGACATCAGTGTGCCAAATGGCTACACTGACCCTTTGCGCTGCCTGTTAGCTGTCCCCTGCCCGTCACCAGGGGCATGCCCTCGCTCGAGCACCGACGACTAGATCATCTCTGACCTGGGATGTCTGTCTCTCTGCCCAGTGGGGGGCCGGTACGCGCGTAGTGAGTCCGAGCCCTCGGAAGGACCCCCTCTTGGCCGCCTCGCGCAACGCCTCGACCGCGAATACGAACAACGGTGCCAGCACCGCCCCGCTGCGCATCTCCTTTGCAAAGATCAAGGAGCCTCTCGAGGTTCCGAACCTGCTCGCGCTGCAGACCGAAAGCTTCGACTGGCTGCTCGGGAACACCGCTTGGCAGAGTCGGGTCGAGGAGGCTCTCGAGAACGGGCACGACGTCCCCACCAAGTCCGGTCTGGAGGAGATCTTCGAAGAGATCTCCCCGATCGAGGACTTCTCCGGGTCGATGTCGCTGACCTTCCGCGACCACCGCTTCGAGCCGCCGAAGAACTCCATCGACGAGTGCAAGGAGCGCGACTTCACGTACGCGGCCCCGCTCTTCGTCACCGCCGAGTTCACCAACAACGAGACCGGCGAGATCAAGTCCCAGACCGTCTTCATGGGCGACTTCCCGCTCATGACGAACAAGGGCACGTTCGTCATCAACGGCACCGAGCGTGTCGTGGTGTCGCAGCTCGTCCGTTCGCCCGGCGTCTACTTCGACTCCTCCATCGACAAGACGTCCGACAAGGACATCTTCTCCGCCAAGATCATCCCGTCCCGGGGTGCCTGGCTGGAGATGGAGATCGACAAGCGCGACATGGTCGGTGTGCGTATCGACCGCAAGCGCAAGCAGTCCGTCACCGTCCTCCTGAAGGCGCTCGGCTGGACCACCGAGCAGATCCTCGAGGAGTTCGGCGAGTACGAGTCCATGCGCGCCACCCTGGAGAAGGACCACACCCAGGGCCAGGACGACGCGCTGCTCGACATCTACCGCAAGCTGCGTCCGGGCGAGCCCCCCACGCGTGAGGCCGCGCAGACGCTGCTCGAGAACCTGTACTTCAACCCCAAGCGCTACGACCTCGCGAAGGTCGGCCGCTACAAGGTGAACAAGAAGCTCGGCGGGGACGAGCCGCTGGACGCCGGCGTGCTCACCACCGACGACATCATCGCCACCATCAAGTACCTGGTGAAGCTGCACGCCGGTGAGACCGAGACGGTCGGCGAGTCCGGTCGCTCGATCATGGTCGAGACCGACGACATCGACCACTTCGGCAACCGTCGTATCCGCAACGTCGGCGAGCTGATCCAGAACCAGGTCCGTACGGGTCTCGCCCGTATGGAGCGCGTCGTGCGCGAGCGCATGACCACCCAGGACGTCGAGGCGATCACGCCGCAGACCCTGATCAACATCCGGCCGGTCGTCGCCTCCATCAAGGAGTTCTTCGGCACCAGCCAGCTCTCGCAGTTCATGGACCAGAACAACCCGCTGTCGGGGCTGACGCACAAGCGTCGTCTGAACGCCCTCGGCCCGGGTGGTCTCTCCCGTGAGCGGGCCGGCTTCGAGGTCCGTGACGTGCACCCGTCGCACTACGGCCGCATGTGCCCGATCGAGACGCCCGAAGGCCCGAACATCGGTCTGATCGGTTCGCTCGCCTCGTACGGCCGGATCAACCCGTTCGGTTTCATCGAGACGCCGTACCGCAAGGTCGTCGAGGGCCAGGTCACCGACGAGGTCGACTACCTGACCGCCGACGAGGAGGACCGCTTCGTCATCGCGCAGGCCAACGCGCCGCTCAACGACGAGATGCGGTTCGTGGAGAACCGGATCCTGGTCCGCCGCCGTGGCGGCGAGGTCGACTACGTCCCCGGTGACGACGTCGACTACATGGACGTCTCGCCGCGCCAGATGGTGTCGGTCGCGACCGCCATGATCCCGTTCCTCGAGCACGACGACGCCAACCGTGCCCTCATGGGCGCGAACATGATGCGCCAGGCCGTGCCGCTGATCAAGAGCGAGTCCCCGCTCGTCGGCACCGGCATGGAGTACCGCTCCGCCGTCGACGCCGGCGACGTGGTCAAGGCCGAGAAGGACGGTGTGGTCCAGGAGGTCTCCGCGGACTACATCACCACCGCCAACGACGACGGCACGTACATCACGTACCGCCTGGCCAAGTTCTCCCGCTCCAACCAGGGCACCTCGGTCAACCAGAAGGTCATCGTCAACGAGGGCGACCGGATCATCACCGGCCAGGTCCTCGCCGACGGCCCGGCCACCCAGAACGGCGAGATGGCGCTCGGCAAGAACCTGCTGGTCGCGTTCATGCCGTGGGAGGGTCACAACTACGAGGACGCGATCATCCTGTCGCAGCGCCTCGTGCAGGACGACGTCCTCTCCTCGATCCACATCGAGGAGCACGAGGTCGACGCCCGTGACACCAAGCTCGGCCCCGAGGAGATCACCCGGGACATCCCGAACGTCTCCGAGGAGGTCCTCGCCGACCTCGACGAGCGCGGCATCATCCGCATCGGTGCCGAGGTCATCGCCGGTGACATCCTCGTCGGCAAGGTCACGCCCAAGGGCGAGACCGAGCTGACCCCCGAGGAGCGCCTGCTGCGCGCGATCTTCGGTGAGAAGGCCCGTGAGGTCCGTGACACCTCGCTGAAGGTGCCGCACGGCGAGACCGGCAAGGTCATCGGCGTGCGCGTCTTCGACCGCGAGGAGGGCGACGAGCTTCCCCCCGGTGTCAACCAGCTGGTGCGCGTCTACGTCGCGCAGAAGCGCAAGATCACCGACGGTGACAAGCTCGCCGGCCGCCACGGCAACAAGGGCGTCATCTCCAAGATCAACCCGATCGAGGACATGCCGTTCCTGGAGGACGGCACCCCGGTCGACATCATCCTCAACCCGCTGGGTGTCCCGTCCCGAATGAACCCGGGACAGGTCCTGGAGATCCACCTCGGCTGGCTCGCCAGCCGCGGCTGGGACGTCTCCGGCCTCGCGGAGGAGTGGGCCGAGCGGCTCCAGGTCATCGGCGCCGACAAGGTCGAGCCCGGCACCAACGTCGCCACCCCGGTCTTCGACGGTGCGCGTGAGGACGAGCTCGCGGGTCTGCTCCAGCACACCATCCCGAACCGCGACGGCGAGCGCATGGTGCTCCCGTCCGGCAAGGCACGGCTGTACGACGGCCGCTCGGGCGAGCCGTTCCCGGAGCCGATCTCGGTCGGCTACATGTACATCCTGAAGCTGCACCACCTGGTCGACGACAAGCTGCACGCGCGTTCGACCGGCCCGTACTCCATGATCACCCAGCAGCCGCTGGGTGGTAAGGCTCAGTTCGGTGGCCAGCGGTTCGGCGAGATGGAGGTGTGGGCACTCGAGGCGTACGGCGCCGCCTACGCGCTCCAGGAGCTGCTGACCATCAAGTCCGACGACGTCACCGGCCGCGTGAAGGTCTACGAGGCCATCGTCAAGGGCGAGAACATCCCCGAGCCCGGCATCCCCGAGTCCTTCAAGGTCCTCATCAAGGAGATGCAGTCCCTGTGCCTGAACGTGGAGGTGCTGTCCAGCGACGGTATGTCCATCGAGATGCGTGACACCGACGAGGACGTCTTCCGCGCTGCGGAGGAGCTCGGCATCGACCTGTCCCGGCGCGAGCCGAGCAGCGTCGAAGAGGTCTGACGGGAGTTGGGCGGCCCGCCGAACAACGGGCCGCCCGCCCCAGGACCCCCGTATCAGACCCCAAGACTCACGACCCTGAGAGGGATTGACGCATAGTGCTCGACGTCAACTTCTTCGACGAGCTCCGGATCGGCCTGGCCACCGCTGACGACATCCGTCAGTGGAGCCACGGCGAGGTCAAGAAGCCCGAGACCATCAACTACCGCACCCTCAAGCCCGAGAAGGACGGACTCTTCTGCGAGAAGATCTTCGGTCCGACCCGGGACTGGGAGTGCTACTGCGGCAAGTACAAGCGCGTCCGCTTCAAGGGCATCATCTGTGAGCGCTGTGGCGTCGAGGTCACGCGCGCCAAGGTGCGCCGCGAGCGGATGGGCCACATCGAGCTGGCCGCGCCCGTCACGCACATCTGGTACTTCAAGGGCGTTCCGTCGCGCCTCGGCTACCTGCTCGACCTCGCCCCGAAGGACCTGGAGAAGGTCATCTACTTCGCGGCGTACATGATCACGTACGTCGACGAGGAGCGCCGCACCCGCGACCTGCCCTCGCTGGAGGCCCACGTCTCCGTCGAGCGCCAGCAGGTCGAGAACCGCCGCGACGCCGACCTCGAGGCCCGCGCCAAGAAGCTCGAGACCGACCTGGCCGAGCTGGAGGCCGAGGGCGCCAAGGCCGACGTGCGCCGCAAGGTGCGCGAGGGCGCCGAGCGCGAGATGAAGCAGCTGCGCGACCGCGCGCAGCGCGAGATCGACCGCCTCGACGAGGTGTGGACCCGGTTCAAGAACCTCAAGGTCCAGGACCTCGAGGGCGACGAGCTGCTCTACCGCGAGCTGCGTGACCGCTTCGGCACGTACTTCGACGGCTCGATGGGTGCCGCGGCGCTGCAGAAGCGCCTGGAGTCCTTCGACCTCGAGGAGGAGGCCGAGCGTCTCCGCGAGATCATCCGCACCGGCAAGGGCCAGAAGAAGACCCGTGCGCTCAAGCGGCTGAAGGTCGTCTCCGCGTTCCTGCAGACGTCCAACAGCCCCAAGGGCATGGTGCTCGACTGCGTGCCGGTCATCCCGCCGGACCTGCGTCCGATGGTGCAGCTCGACGGTGGCCGCTTCGCGACCTCCGACCTGAACGACCTGTACCGCCGTGTCATCAACCGCAACAACCGCCTGAAGCGGCTTCTCGACCTCGGCGCGCCCGAGATCATCGTGAACAACGAGAAGCGCATGCTCCAGGAGGCCGTCGACGCGCTCTTCGACAACGGCCGTCGTGGCCGCCCGGTGACGGGCCCCGGCAACCGTCCGCTGAAGTCGCTGTCCGACATGCTCAAGGGCAAGCAGGGCCGCTTCCGTCAGAACCTGCTCGGCAAGCGAGTCGACTACTCGGCGCGTTCCGTGATCGTCGTCGGCCCGCAGCTCAAGCTGCACCAGTGCGGTCTGCCCAAGGCCATGGCGCTGGAGCTCTTCAAGCCGTTCGTGATGAAGCGCCTGGTCGACCTGAACCACGCGCAGAACATCAAGTCGGCCAAGCGCATGGTCGAGCGCGGCCGCACGGTCGTGTACGACGTGCTGGAAGAGGTCATCGCGGAGCACCCGGTTCTGCTGAACCGTGCGCCCACGCTGCACCGCCTCGGCATCCAGGCCTTCGAGCCGCAGCTCGTCGAGGGCAAGGCCATCCAGATCCACCCGCTCGTCTGCACCGCGTTCAACGCGGACTTCGACGGTGACCAGATGGCCGTGCACCTGCCGCTGTCCGCGGAGGCGCAGGCCGAGGCCCGCATCCTGATGCTGTCCTCGAACAACATCCTCAAGCCGGCCGACGGCCGTCCGGTGACGATGCCGACCCAGGACATGGTCCTCGGTCTGTTCTTCCTCACCACCGACGGCGAGATGCGCGACCTCAAGGGCGAGGGCCGTTCCTTCGCCTCGGTCGCGGAGGCGATCATGGCCTTCGACGCGGGCGAGCTGTCGCTCCAGTCGAAGATCGACGTCCGCTTCCCGGTCGGCACCATCCCGCCGCGCGGCTGGACCCCGCCGGCGCGCGAGGAGGGCGAGCCCGAGTGGCAGCAGGGTGACAGCTTCCGGCTGAACACCACCCTGGGCCGTGCGCTCTTCAACGAGCTGCTGCCCGAGGACTACCCGTTCGTCGACTACGAGGTCGGCAAGAAGCAGCTCTCCGAGATCGTCAACGACCTCGCCGAGCGCTACCCGAAGGTCATCGTGGCGGCGACGCTCGACAACCTGAAGGCGTCCGGCTTCTTCTGGGCCACCCGCTCCGGCGTCACCGTCGCCATCTCCGACGTCGTCGTTCCCGAGGCGAAGAAGGAGATCGTCCGCGGCTACGAGGCGCAGGACGAGAAGGTCCAGAAGCAGTACGAGCGCGGTCTGATCACCAAGGACGAGCGCACGCAGGAGCTCATCAACATCTGGACCAAGGCGACCAACGAGGTCGCCGAGGCGATGAACGACAACTTCCCGAAGACCAACCCGATCTTCATGATGGTGAACTCGGGCGCACGAGGCAACATGATGCAGATGCGTCAGATCGCCGGTATGCGTGGTCTGGTGTCGAACGCGAAGAACGAGACGATCCCGCGTCCGATCAAGGCGTCGTTCCGTGAGGGCCTGTCCGTGCTGGAGTACTTCATCTCCACGCACGGTGCCCGTAAGGGTCTGGCGGACACCGCTCTGCGTACCGCCGACTCGGGTTACCTCACCCGTCGTCTGGTCGACGTCTCCCAGGACGTCATCATCCGCGAGGAGGACTGCGGCACCGACCGCGGTCTGCGCCTCAAGATCGCGAGCCGGGACGAGACGGGCGTGCTCCGCAAGGAGGGCGACGTCGAGACCTCCGTGTACGCGCGCTGCCTCGCCGAGGACATCGTGGTCGACGGACAGGTGCTGGCCCCGGCCGGCACCGACCTGGGCGACGTCCTCATCGAGGAGCTCGTCTCCCGCGGCGTCGAGGAGGTCAAGACCCGCTCGGTCCTGACCTGCGAGTCCGCCGTCGGCACCTGCGCGATGTGCTACGGCCGTTCGCTGGCCACCGGCAAGCTGGTCGACATCGGTGAGGCGGTCGGCATCATCGCCGCCCAGTCCATCGGTGAGCCCGGTACCCAGCTGACGATGCGTACCTTCCACACCGGTGGTGTGGCCGGTGACGACATCACCCAGGGTCTGCCCCGTGTCGTCGAGCTCTTCGAGGCCCGTACGCCCAAGGGTGTCGCCCCGATCTCCGAGGCCTCCGGCCGCGTGCGGATCGAGGAGACCGAGAAGACCAAGAAGCTCGTCGTCACCCCGGACGACGGCAGCGACGAGACGGCGTTCCCGATCTCGAAGCGTGCCAAGGTCCTGGTCGGCGAGGGCGACCACGTCGAGGTGGGCCAGCAGCTCACCGTGGGTGCCACCAACCCGCACGACGTGCTGCGCATCCTGGGTCAGCGTGCCGTCCAGGTCCACCTGGTCGGCGAGGTCCAGAAGGTCTACAACTCGCAGGGTGTGTCGATCCACGACAAGCACATCGAGATCATCATCCGGCAGATGCTGCGCCGTGTGACGATCATCGAGTCGGGCGACGCCGAGCTGCTGCCCGGCGAGCTGGTCGAGCGCTCGAAGTTCGAGACCGAGAACCGTCGTGTGGTCCAGGAGGGCGGTCACCCGGCCTCCGGTCGTCCGCAGCTGATGGGTATCACCAAGGCCTCGCTGGCGACGGAGTCCTGGCTGTCGGCCGCCTCCTTCCAGGAGACGACCCGAGTTCTGACGGACGCGGCGATCAACGCCAAGTCCGACAGCCTCATCGGCCTCAAGGAGAACGTCATCATCGGTAAGCTCATCCCGGCCGGTACGGGTCTGTCCCGTTACCGCAACATCCGGGTCGAGCCGACCGAGGAGGCCAAGGCCGCGATGTACTCGGCCGTCGGCTACGACGACATCGACTACTCGCCGTTCGGCACGGGCTCCGGCCAGGCCGTTCCGCTGGAGGACTACGACTACGGTCCGTACAACCAGTAAGGCGTACGTCTGAAGCACTGAGGGGCGGTCACTCCGTAAGGGGTGGCCGCCCCTCGGCGTTCGTACGGCGACGACGCCGCCGCGTCCGTACGGCGCCGCTCGGGCGCCCGCGCGCGGAACCGCTCAGGCGGCCGGGTCGCGTAGCTTCCAGTCCCCGATCGTGTCGATCCGCAGGACGCAGCGGCCCGGAACCGGGATGTTCAGCCTCGCGCCGCCCCGGCCCTCGGCGAGCACGCCGGCCGGGCGGAACGAACGGTTGAGCCGGCGGACGGTGAAATCCGTGTCGCCCCGGTGCTCGAACTCCACCACCCTGGACCCGCCACGCCTCAGCACGGTCTCCGTGCCGTGGCCGCGCAGCCATCCACCGTCGGTCAGCTGCCGGGCCTCGCCGATGCGGCGCAGCGCGATGCGCCAGGGCCCGGACGCGGTGACCTCCACGAACAGGACGTCGGTGTCCTGCGCGGGCACACCCACGTGCGCGCTCGTCGGGCCCATCCCGCCGTCCAGCAGGATCTGCCGGCGGCCCCCGCGGCCCGAGCGGGTGTGCACGGAGAAGGGCTGCTTCACGTCGGTCTCGAAGACCAGCACCGCGGGCACGCCTGGAGCGGGCCTGGGCAGGGCCAGCTTCATCGTGCCCCGCCCTCGGCTCCAGGCGATGTCCGAGGCGCTGCGGTTGCCGGCGCTCAGCCGGTCGAGCGCCGCCCGGCCGCCGGCCAGGACCGTCGGCACCTGTCCGGGCGCGACCTGCTTGGCCTGCTCGTACGCGTCGAGCGCCGTGCGGTAGTCCGCCAGCTCGTCGGCGTTGGCCGCCTCGCCGGGGGAGTAGGGGTGGGCGTGCAGCAACTCGCCGTACCGGGTGATGGCCCGCTCGGCTTCCGCGGCGGCTTCGGCCGTGGCCTTCGGCGCCTCGCGCTTCGGCCGGATGCCGGGGTGTGGCCGGGTGCGGGGCAGCAGGCGGTACGAGACGACCGTCGGCGACACCGTCAAGGCCAGGTAGAGCACCAGGAACGCGGTGCCGTCGCCGAGCGGGAGCGCGCCGATGACGACCAGCAGGAACAGCATGGTGGCGGTGCCGCCGATCCAGCCGTGCAGCAGGGCCTTCGGCCAGCGGCGGGTGTGGCCGGCGCCGGTGCGGGCGAGCGTGCTGTCGTCGGGTGTGCGGTTCATGGTCCCCCCGTTCGGTCCTGTCGGCGGTCCCGCTCAGCGGTGGAGAGCGCGGTGGACGCGGAGCAGCGCTCTGGTGCCCACGGCGAGCAGCGCGGGTACGTCGCCGGTGGGCACGCGGCGGGCCAGGGCGAGGACGTCCAGGGCGATCGCGTAGTCGTCGAGGACATGCCCCGGGACGGTGGTGTCGTCGGCGCGCGGACCGTAGGCGGCGAGGCAGTCGTCGTACTCGATGACGGCCAGACGGACGTCGACGTCGACTGTGTCGAGGCCGCCGGGCCGGATGCTCGGGTTCGGTGTCATGGTGAAGTCCCCCGTCGAACTCGTTGTGTCGAACGGCTGTACCGGTGCCAGAGTGCAGGAGGGCGGTCCGGGCAGACAGGTGTCGACGTCGGCTGTTTTGTACGGCCGTAACTTGCCGGTGTTCGGCAGCGGTCGGGGATCCGGGAGACGCCCTGATGTCGGGAACGGTGGTGGGGCGCATCATGGAGGGAGCCCGACCATTACGGGGGAGGTGCTCCATGACCCATCCATCGTGGCAGCCGTGGCAGCCGTGGCAGGGGAGCGGAGTTCCGCAGCCGTGGGCCGGCGCCGGTGCCGCCGCGATGCTCGCCTCACACGCCGACCGCGAGCGCGCCGTGGACGTCCTGAGAGCCGGGTACGGGGAGGGGCGGCTGGAGAAGCCCGAGTTCGACCGGAGGGTCGCGCGGGCGTGCGCCGCCCGTACGGTGGGGGAGCTGGCGCTGCTGGTGGCCGACCTGCCGCAGGGGCCCGTACCGCATGCGGTGCCTGTGGTGCCCGCCGTGCCGGCGGTGTTCCGGCCGGTGCCCCGGGCGCGGGTGAACGGCAAGGCGGTCGCCTCCGCCGTCTGCGGCGGGCTCTGCCTGGTCACCTTCGGGCTCACCGGCATCCCGGCGGTGATCCTGGGGCACACGGCGCGGGCCGAGATGGCGCGCACGGGGGAGGAGGGCGACGGACTGGCGCTGACCGGTCTGGCGCTCGGCTGGCTGGCGAACGGGGCGTGGGTGGTCCTGATGCTGCTGTCGTTCGCCCTCGCGCTGGCGGGTTCGGGCTGACCGGCCCGACGCGGCCTTCCTCGGGGCGCCGGGCGGGGTGGCGGGCTCAGCGGGTCGGCTGGAGGTACGGCTGCAGGTGGTGCAGCCGGGTGTAGTAGTCCGGGTGGGAGGACAGCAGCTTGCTCACCGGCGTCTCGGTCACCGGCGCGCCCCCGTCGGCCGCGGTGAGCGCGGCGGCCTGCTGTTCCTGATGGTGCAGCTTCTGCAGTACGGCGGCCAGCATCGGGGCGAAGCCGAGCGCGGCGGCGTGCTGGTCGGCGCGCAGTTCGGAGCGGCGTCCGACAGCGGCGAGCGCGTACGGCACGGCGAGGAGCAGCAGCGGCAGCCCGTACAGGGTGCTGATCGTGGCGAGTGCGAGGCCGCCGACGAACAGGCCGAAGAACAGCACGCCGAAGCAGGAGAACACCTGTGACACCCGGAACATGAAACCGGTGACCGCGCGCAGCACCCGCCAGGCGATCCGGCCGGGCAGCGCGTACCAGTAGCCGAGCAGCGAGGACCAGGCGTGGCCGCCGACGTGGTGGCCCAGCTCGTGGGCCATGACGGCGGCCAGCTCGCCGTTGGGCAGCTGGTTCATGGCGAAACGGGTGACACCGACGATGTGCCCGGCCGCGGCGACCGCGTTGAGACCGTCGCTGTCCTCGACCCACAGCTCGTAGTTCCGGCCCTCGACGCCGGCACGGGCGGTGACTTCGCGCCAGACCGGTTCGAGTTTGGCCCTCTCCTGCGGAGTGGGGTAGCGCAACCGGAGCAGATGGCGTGCGAGGGCGCTTTCCGTCGGGCGGTGGAACACGAGTGCGCCGCTGGCCAGCCAGGCCAGGACCACCAGGACGCCGAAGCCGCCGAAGAGGGCCGAGACCAGGCCGACGACGACGAGGCTGCACAGGAAGTTCGGCAGATGGAGGAGCAGGTTGCTGAAGGCGGTGGCGTCGGTGTGGCGCTGCCGGCCGGAGACGTGGACCCGGCCACGGTCGGTGTTGATGTGGTGCGGGTGCAGCGGGGAGTCGGGCGCGGGAGGCGGAGCGGCCTGCGGGTACGGGGGCGGGGACGGGTACTGAGGGGCCTGCGCGCTTGTATCCGGGTACTGCGGGGCCTGCGGGTACCGGGGGGCCTGCGCGCCCACGTGCGGGTACTGCGGTGGGACGTGGGGCCGGGTTCCGGGTGGGGTCTGTGGTGCGGGCTGCTGGGGGTAGGGCGGCGGCGGGACCTGCGGCTGGTGGGGACGGCCGGTCGGCTCCGGGTACTCCGGTGGGACCGGCGGGGGCTGGGTCATGGTGCTTCCTTCACTTGACGTGAGCAGTGGCCGACCCGTGGGTCAGCCGATCAGCAGGGAGGCGGGCAGCAGGAGCGTCCCGGTGCAGAAGGCGATCAGACCGGTGCGGATCCACTGGTGCTTGCGCCAGGCGATCCGGCTCGTCTCCGTGAGTGCCGCCGTCAGACCGGCCACCGGGTCGGCCTCGGTGTCGGCGAGCGCGGTGTCCAGCCGGCCCGCCCGCACGGCCCGCTGGATGTCCCCGAAGTACGACAGTGGCTGCCCCGCGACCCACGCCCCGTTGCGGTAGCGGGGCAGTACCGCCAGGAGCAGCGCGAACAGGGAGAGGACGAGGGACGAGGTACCGGCCCACCACACCGTCGAGCCGGACGCCGACAGGACGTCCGGCGACCAGTCCTGGCCGGCCAGCAGTCCGCTGAAAACGCCTGCGGTGATGCCGAGCGCGGCGACCAGGACGGCCGCCTTGCTGTCGGCGCGGGCGATCTCGGTACGCAGGTCCGCCAGCAGTCGCTCGCACAGCTGTGTACGGGCCGCCGTGGGCGGTGACGGGAGGCGCGGGGGCGCCGGGGCGGGGGCGGGGGCGTGCCTGGCCGTCGTTGTCGGGGCGGGTACCGGGTCGGCCGTCACGAGCCTTCCCCCTCGGCTGTGTCGCCCTGCAGGGTGCTCTCCGGCTGCCTCGCGAGCCCATCGGCCTCGGTGTGACCGGTGGCCGCGGCGGGCGGTGTGTGAGGGGCGGCCTGCACCGGTGCGGTGGGCGTGGTGCCGTAACCCGGCGGCGGCTGCCACGCGGGTGAGGGGGCTGCCGGTGTGACGGGTGGTGCTCCCGGTGTGTACGGCGATGAGGGGTCCGGGAACGTGTGGGGCGGCGCCGGTGTGTGGCTCGGCGGCATGGTCGGCGGTGTTCCCGGCATGTACGGGCCGGGGGCCGCCGGGTACGGCGTAGGGGGAGTGTGTCCCGCAGGTGGGACGTACGGCAGGCCGGTCGGAGCGGCGGGCGGTGTGTGCGGGGCTGCCGGCGGGGGTGGCGGACTCGTCCCTGTCCCTGGGCCCGCGCCTGATCCTGCCTCCGGTCTCACGTCCGGTGCCGTCCCCGTCCCCGCACTCGGTCCTGTCCCCGGGGGCGGTGGCGCGGCAGGGCCGGCATGGTCCGCCGGGGGGAGCAGGGGAGGGTTCTGGGGGACGCCCGGGAGGCGCTGGTTGAGGATGTCGCTGACGGTGCGCAGCGCCAGCTGTTTGGGCCCCTCCAGCTCGAACTTCTCCGCGCCCTCGCTTCCCAGCAGTTCCTTCACCAGCTCCATCTGCGCCTGGATCATGCGTAGTTGGTCCTCGCGCATGCTGTTCATCACGAGCTGCGAGTCCTCCGGGTGCTGGGCGAGATGGAGCGCCCAGGAGTGCACACCGCCCTGCGACAGATGCCACTGGTAGAACTCGATCTTCTGCGTCTCGATCTGCTGCAGCTCCAGCGCGTGCCGGCCCTGGAGCATCATCTGCTCGTGCTGCCAGCGCTGCTGTTGCAGGACCAGTTCCTGCTGCCGGCGCCCGTACTCCATGGCCCGTTCGAGCTGCAGCTCGTCCAGCTGCCGGTGGCGTTGGTCCATCTCCACATCGACCTGCATGCCCTGCTGCGCCGTGCGGATCTGTTCGGCCGCGGAGTGGTCGATCGCCTGGAGTCGCTGCTGGTGGTCGATGTTCGCCTGGTCACGGCGTAGCCGCAGGGTCCAGGTGACCTGGAGCCCTGCCGTCGCGCCGAGCGGGCC
Source organism: Streptomyces sp. CB02400 (assembly GCF_001905725.1). GTDB lineage: Bacteria > Actinomycetota > Actinomycetes > Streptomycetales > Streptomycetaceae > Streptomyces > Streptomyces atrovirens. The sequence continues at coordinate 229,727 of NZ_LIWB01000004.1, read as the reverse complement.
GAGGAGCGTGACCGCCCGTAGCAGTTCCCGCTCGGCCGCCCCGCTGTCGGCGATGGCGAAGCCGCGGGTGACCGGCCTGGCCGCCTGCTGCAACTCACCGGTCAGCAGCGCGGGCACGTCCCGGATGCCGCTCGCCACGAACCGCGCCGCGTCCAGCACCTGCCAGGAGACGTCCACCTCCGCCGTGAATTCGAACGCGTCGTTGTCGCTGGGCAGGGCGAGGGTGTCGGTGAAGGGATGGACGCCCATGTCCACCTCGTACACCGCGGTGTACCGGCGGGCCGCGATCTCGCTGCGGCTCGGGCGGGTCGGCGGGGGGTAGGCCTCGTACCCGCCCTTCGGGTTGGAGAAGACCAGCGCGTGGTCGATGCGGATCACGTGCTTCAGGGACAGCTCGAAGCGGGACAGCTGCCGCACGGTGAGCACCGGGTCGATCAGCCGTGTATGCCGGTCGGCGGGCTGCTGCCACTCGGGTGGGTGGTGGAAGGAAGGCATGGGACGTCTTTCGTCAGCGGGGCGGGAGCGTGCTCAGCAGCCGGGCGGCCACCTCCGGGGGAGGGTTGCCGTCCTCGCCGGGCATGGTGCGCAGCAGATGGCTCAGCCGCTGGTACTCGGTCGAGGTGGTGACGAGCCTCGGCAGGAGCGCGGCGAGGGCCCATTCGGTGGTCGTGGAGCGGCTCGCGGCGAGCACCCAGTCACGCAGTGAGTCGAGCGCGAACCGGGTGTGCCGGGGGTCACCGAGGGCTTCCCGCCACAGGTGTGCGATGCCCTCGGCCACGTCCCGGTCGTCGTCGGTCGCGGCGCGGGCGTACCACCGCAGGACCAGCGGGGCGCCGTACCGCTCGTCGCCCTCGGTGCGGCGGCAGGCGTTGACGAAGCCGCCGAGGGACAGGTCGCGAACGGCCGGCTCGTCGTCGAGGCGGGAGAGCAGGTCGGTGAGGACCTCGGCGTCGGCCGGTGACAGCAGCAGCAGTTCCACGGCCTGGGCCAGTTCCCGGGCCATCTCCACGTCGAAGTCGTCCGGATCGCCGGAGTGCCGGTACAGCGCGCGAGTGGCGTCGCGCAGCGCGGCGAGCGCCTGGGCCGGCCGTTCGGGCCCGATCAGTGCGTACGCCCGGACGGCCACCCAGTGCAGCCGGCGGTCCTCGGCCGTGGACCAGGCGTCGAGGATGCGTGGGATGTTGGGTGTGCCGATGTGGTGGGCCAGGGTGAGCGCGTTGACAGCGACGAGCCGGTGGCGGAACCGGCTGGAGGTCGCCCACGGCTCGATGACCAGCGCCATCGCGGAGGGCAGGTCGGTACGGGCGAGGACGGCGACGGTGGACGCGGCTCGGGTACGGACGAGGGGCCGGCCGTCGTCGGCGAGGTGGCGCAGCCAGGCGATCAGCGCGGGCCGGGCGGACGGGTGCCCCGTCCACACCTCCCGCAGCAGCACCAGGGAGGCCCGCTCGTCGTGGAACGCGGCCTTCGTCTGGATCACCGGGCCCCACTCGGTGTGCTCCTCGTCCTCGTGGCGACGGGCGCGGGCGAGCTGGAGGCGCTTGCCGATGTGGGTGCCGAAGACGGGGATCTCGGGGACGCGGGCCCGGTTCTCGGTCTGCTGCAGGAAGCCGTAGAGCAGGTCGCTGAGTTCGGCCGTGAGCGCGTAAGGGCCGTCGTCGAAGGCGGCGAGGGCGATGAGGAACGCCTTGTCGCGAAGGTGGACGGTGTTCTCGTCCTCTTCGAACCACTCCTGGACCTGGTTCTCCAGCGATACGAGTGAGAAGTCGGCGACCGCCTGCTCGGTGACCTCGCCCGCGGCGTACCAGCCGAGGAGCTGGGCGAACGCGGCGACCTCGCGCAGCTGGTGGCCGTGGTGCAGGAACTCCTTGACGTCCGGGAGGCCGAGCAGGCGTTCGGCGGTCTCCTCGGTGGTGCGGGCACGCAGGTGTGCGGCCAGCACGTCCTCGGCCGTGGGTGGCCGCCAGTCGGCGGGGGACACGTCGTCCTCCAGGACGGCGGTGGGGCCGACGGTGATCACCGCGTACGCGTCCTGCTCGGCGAGCCGGTCCGCGGCGCCGAGCAGATGGGTCTCGCGCAGGGCGTTGCCGCGGCGGGTCGCGAGGTCGCACAGGACGTATCCGCGGGCGCGGCCGCTGCCCGTGTCCGCGCCGGTGCCCGTGTCGTCGTCGCGGGCGGTGAACCGGTCGGCGAGGGAGCCGGGTGTGGTGTCGCGGTCCAGCGCGAGCACGGGGGTGGCGCCGAGCCGGTGCAGCAGCATCAGGGCGGCCGTGCGGCGGCCGGTGAAGCGGGCCCCGGACAGCACCAGGACACGGTCGCGGCGCAGCCGGTCCACGAGGTCGTCGAAGGTGTCGCCGACCGTGACGAAGGAGGCAGCGAGCCGTTCCAGGGTGCGGCGCGGAATCTCACCCGAGGCGGAGGCGGCCGTGGACAGCCCGGAGAGCGACCAGTGATGCACCGTCTTGGTGCCCATGACCACATCGCCGGTGACCTGGCCGCCGGAGACGCCGTGCTGGTCGCCGGCGACGTAGCCGCCGCCGAAGCGGGAGTGCGAGCCGACCTTCATGGTGCGCGGGCTGTGGTCGACCAGGTCACGCCGGGCCGACCAGGCGTTCTGCGGCTGGTCACGCTCCTCCGGCTCCTCGGTGGAGCCGTCCTTGAGGGCCTCGTCGGGGGCGGTCTCGCCGGGCGTGGAGGCGGCCCCGGGACCACCGTCCGCCATCCCACCGCCGACCGGGGGCTCCTGGCCGCTCACGGCCGCTCACCCCGCTCCGTCTTGCCGCCCATGACGACATCGCCGGTGACCTGGCCGCCGGAGACGCCGTGCTGGTCGCCGGCGACGTAACCACCGCCGAAGCTCACCGTGCCGCCGCTGATGTCGAGGACCGGGCCCGGCGCCGGGGCTCCCCGATGTCCGGCCGGCGCCGGGCGGTTCTGGTGAGGACCCGCCTCCGGAGCGGACGCGGCCGGCGCCGGGCGGTCCCCCGATCCGCCCGGCGTCTCCCCCGCCCCCCGGCCACCGTGGTCCTGGGAATCCCCGCTCCGCGTGCCGGGGCCCTCCGGTACGGGACCGTGCAGCCATGCCGTCAGCGGGCCGTTCTTGCTGTCGACCGTCACGCGGTGGAAGTCGGCGGCCGGGACGCCCGGGTGGTCGTGCCGTACGACGCCGGTGTACACGGCGTCCGAGACACAGAGGGCGAAGTCGTCGGCGCGTTCGCGCAGGGCCGCGCGGAGCAGGGCGGCGTCCAGCAGCCGGCAGGCGTGGTTCAGATCGGAGCCGACCCAGCCGTCGTGGCGGTCGACGGCCACGTATCCGCCGGCGACGACACCGCGCAGCCGGATCTGCGCGGATCGGGACGCCATGCGGTTGACCGCCCGCAGCTGCTCGGGCACCGCGGTGAGCAGGGCCCGCAGCAGCGCCGTGACCGGGGCGTTCGCGTCGATCAGCTCCATCACGGAGTCCCCGCGGTCGGCCCGCATGCGCAGGGTCTCGTCGATGCCGGCGGTCTCCAGTGCGCGGTCGGTGACGTCGTAGAGCATGCGCCGCAGATACGCCTGTTCCACGTCGTCCCGGTCGCTGAACCTCTCGATGTCCAGCAACAGGATCGTGCGGCTCACGGGGTCGGTCATGGTCGCCCTTCGAACGGTGAGGATGGCCGTGCAGGGCAGCAGAGTGGTTCGAGCGGGGGGTGGGGCGTGAGGGCGTATGACCCACTGGAACTGTGACTGTGTACACAAAACCCCGACACCACGGTGCGGGTGCTGGGTGGAGGTGTCGCGCAGCCGGAGGTCGGCGGGGTGCCTCCCCCCGCTCTCGGCTTCGCTCGAGCCGGAGGGACCCATGAGCGGGAGGACCCCCATCGCCCGCCCGTGCCGCCCTTGAGGCACCTCCCAGGCCCTCGAGGCACTGGGGAGGCAGAGACTGCCCGCAGTTATGCGACGGGGCCCGTCGCCCCACTGGGTGTGCCGACCGGGCCGTCCGGTGCTGTCGAGCCCCCCTTGGCCACCGCCCTCCGACGTGCCGACGGGGCCGCGTCGGGCGGGCGCTGTGCGGACGGGATGCCGGGGGCGGACTGGTCCGCGGAGGCGATTCTGCGGAGGACGCCGGGGCGGAGGATCAGCAGTGTGCGGCGGCCGGTCGAGACGGCTTCCTTCTCGCGCAGTTCCCGCAGCAGGCGCTGGACCATCTCCCGCGACGCGCCGACCGAGCCCGCGAGTTCCTGTTTGCTGAGCGGTACGGCGATCTCGATGCCCTCGGCGGTGCGGCGGCCGTGGCTGCGGGCTAGATCCAGCAGGAGCACCGCGAAACGCTGGCGGACGCTCATCGACGCGAACTCCAGGCGCCGCCGGTCGGCCGCCCGGGTGCGGTCCGCCGTGAGGCCGAGGAGAGCGAAGGACACCGCGGGGGAGTGGCCCAGGAAGTCCTTGAAGCGCCCGTGCTCCACAGCCACTGCCCGCACCGGCTCCAGTGCGGTCACCGTCGCCGACCGGGGGCGCCCGGTCAGCGCCGCCGACTCGCCGACGACGTCGCCGGCGCCGCGCAGGGCGAGCAGCGCCTCGTAGCCGTTGGCCGCCGCGGCCGTGACCTTCGTCCAGCCCTGGACCAGGAAGAGGACGTGAGAGGAGGGCTCACGCTGGTGCAGCAGGACGACCCGGGGAGCGAAGCGCAGCTCACGGCCGAGTGAGAGCAGCGCGGTCCGTTCCTGGCCCTCCAGACGGGCCAGGAACGGTACCCGGTCCTCCAGACCGCCGTCATCCGGTCCCTGCGGCGCCGATGTCATCAGGCTGACCCCCCGTTCCTCTGCGGCGGACGGATCAAAGTACTGGCCGCCGCACATGTAAAGGGCGCGATTCGGCCAACACGGGATACCGGCCACGGACCGGCCGGGGTCGGCCACGGACCGGCCGGGAGTGCTCACGGAGAGTTCGCTGGACGAAGCGGGAGAAGTCCGGCGTGCCGGGCCGCACGCCATTTGTTTTGACCGCAGCGAATGCGATAGGTACGCTCAGACCTTGTGCCTGGGGTGTGCCCTGGCCTTCGTGCGTGCCATCACACCGCACCGGGGGCCGATGAACGGCCACCGCAATCCACACGTTCTTTCCGTCTTGCTGCGGAAGGCCGCGGGATTCGACACACCCGACCGCGTGGGTCGGTGACGTTCCAGGTTAGCTTCACCATTCGGCACACAGAAACCGGAGAAGTAGTGCCTACGATCCAGCAGCTGGTCCGCAAGGGCCGGCAGGACAAGGTCGAGAAGAACAAGACGCCCGCACTCGAGGGTTCCCCTCAGCGTCGTGGCGTCTGCACGCGTGTGTTCACGACCACCCCGAAGAAGCCGAACTCGGCCCTGCGTAAGGTCGCGCGTGTGCGTCTGACCAGCGGCATCGAGGTCACGGCCTACATTCCGGGTGAGGGACACAACCTGCAGGAGCACTCCATCGTGCTCGTGCGCGGCGGCCGTGTGAAGGACCTGCCGGGTGTTCGCTACAAGATCATCCGCGGTTCCCTCGACACCCAGGGTGTCAAGAACCGCAAGCAGGCTCGCAGCCGTTACGGCGCCAAGAAGGAGAAGTAAGAATGCCTCGTAAGGGCCCCGCCCCGAAGCGCCCGGTCATCATCGACCCGGTCTACGGTTCTCCTCTGGTGACCTCCCTGATCAACAAGGTGCTGCTCAACGGCAAGCGCTCCACCGCCGAGCGCATCGTCTACGGCGCCATGGAGGGTCTGCGTGAGAAGACGGGCAACGACCCGATCATCACGCTGAAGCGCGCGCTGGAGAACATCAAGCCGACCCTCGAGGTCAAGTCCCGCCGTGTCGGTGGTGCGACGTACCAGGTTCCGATCGAGGTCAAGCCCGGTCGCGCCAACACGCTCGCGCTGCGCTGGCTGGTCGGTTACTCCCGCGCCCGTCGCGAGAAGACCATGACCGAGCGTCTGCTCAACGAGCTTCTCGACGCCTCCAACGGCCTGGGTGCCGCTGTGAAGAAGCGCGAGGACACGCACAAGATGGCCGAGTCCAACAAGGCCTTCGCGCACTACCGCTGGTAGTCGCTACCCACATCGAGACCGAGAGAAGACTGAAGCCTTATGGCTACCACTTCACTTGACCTGGCCAAGGTCCGCAACATCGGGATCATGGCCCACATCGACGCGGGCAAGACGACCACCACCGAGCGGATCCTGTTCTACACCGGTGTGTCGTACAAGATCGGTGAGGTCCACGACGGCGCCGCCACCATGGACTGGATGGAGCAGGAGCAGGAGCGTGGCATCACGATCACGTCCGCTGCCACCACCTGTCACTGGCCGCTCGAGGACAACGACTACACGATCAACATCATCGACACCCCGGGGCACGTCGACTTCACCGTCGAGGTGGAGCGCTCCCTGCGTGTGCTCGACGGTGCCGTGACCGTGTTCGACGGTGTCGCCGGTGTCGAGCCGCAGTCCGAGACGGTGTGGCGTCAGGCCGACCGTTACGGCGTCCCGCGCATCTGCTTCGTCAACAAGCTGGACCGTACCGGCGCCGAGTTCCACCGCTGCGTGGACATGATCTCGGACCGCCTGGGCGCCCAGCCGCTCGTCATGCAGCTCCCGATCGGTGCCGAGGCCGACTTCCAGGGCGTCGTGGACCTGGTCCGCATGAAGGCGCTCGTGTGGTCCGCCGACGCGGCCAAGGGCGAGATGTACGACACCGTCGACATCCCGGCCACGCACACCGAGGCCGCCGAGGAGTGGCGCGGCAAGCTGGTCGAGGCCGTCGCCGAGAACGACGAAGAGATCATGGAGCTGTACCTGGAGGGCCAGGAGCCCACCGAGGAGCAGCTGTACGCCGCGATCCGTCGCATCACCATCGCCTCCGGCAAGTCCAGCGAGACCACGGTCACCCCGGTGTTCTGCGGCACCGCGTTCAAGAACAAGGGCGTCCAGCCCCTGCTCGACGCGGTCGTGCGCTACCTGCCGACCCCGCTCGACGTCGAGGCCATCGAGGGCCACGACCCGAAGGACGCCGAGACCGTCGTCAAGCGCAAGCCGTCCGAGGACGAGCCGCTGGCCGCGCTCGCGTTCAAGATCATGAGCGACCCGCACCTCGGCAAGCTCACCTTCGTCCGGGTCTACTCGGGCCGCCTGGAGTCCGGCACCGCCGTGCTGAACTCCGTCAAGGGCAAGAAGGAGCGCATCGGCAAGATCTACCGCATGCACGCCAACAAGCGTGAGGAGATCGAGTCGGTGGGCGCCGGCGACATCGTCGCCGTCATGGGCCTGAAGCAGACCACCACCGGTGAGACGCTGTCCGACGACAAGAACCCGGTCATCCTGGAGTCCATGGACTTCCCGGCGCCGGTCATCCAGGTCGCCATCGAGCCCAAGTCGAAGGGCGACCAGGAGAAGCTGGGCGTCGCGATCCAGCGTCTGGCCGAGGAGGACCCGTCCTTCCAGGTCCACTCGGACGAGGAGACGGGCCAGACCATCATCGGTGGTATGGGCGAGCTGCACCTCGAGGTGCTGGTCGACCGTATGCGCCGTGAGTTCAAGGTCGAGGCCAACGTCGGCAAGCCCCAGGTCGCCTACCGCGAGACGATCCGCAAGGCCGTCGAGCGCGTGGACTACACCCACAAGAAGCAGACCGGTGGTACCGGTCAGTTCGCCAAGGTGCAGATCGCGATCGAGCCGATCGAGGGCGGCGACGCCTCGTACGAGTTCGTGAACAAGGTGACCGGTGGCCGCATCCCGAAGGAGTACATCCCTTCGGTGGACGCCGGTGCGCAGGAGGCCATGCAGTTCGGCATCCTGGCCGGCTACGAGATGACGGGCGTCCGCGTCACGCTCATCGACGGTGGCTACCACGAGGTCGACTCCTCCGAGCTCGCGTTCAAGATCGCCGGTTCGCAGGCCTTCAAGGAGGCCGCGCGCAAGGCTTCGCCCGTGCTCCTGGAGCCGATGATGGCCGTCGAGGTCACCACGCCCGAGGACTACATGGGTGAGGTCATCGGCGACATCAACTCCCGCCGTGGCCAGATCCAGGCCATGGAGGAGCGGGCCGGTGCCCGCGTCGTGAAGGGTCTCGTGCCCCTCTCGGAGATGTTCGGCTACGTCGGCGACCTGCGCAGCAAGACGTCCGGCCGTGCCAGCTACTCCATGCAGTTCGACTCCTACGCCGAGGTTCCGCGGAACGTCGCCGAGGAGATCATCGCGAAGGCCAAGGGCGAGTAACGGACTCCGTTTAACGGACCCCGTTCACACGCTTTAGGCTTGACCCCGGAGCCTGCAAGGGGCATTCCACCGCCAACCCGGCGGAATGCCCCGGGCCCGGGTTTCCCAGCAAAGATCACCTGGCGCCGATGAAGTAAGGCGTACAGAACCACTCCACAGGAGGACCCCAGTGGCGAAGGCGAAGTTCGAGCGGACTAAGCCGCACGTCAACATCGGCACCATCGGTCACATCGACCACGGTAAGACGACCCTCACGGCCGCCATTACCAAGGTGCTGCACGACGCGTACCCGGACCTGAACGAGGCCTCGGCCTTCGACCAGATCGACAAGGCTCCCGAAGAGCGCCAGCGCGGTATCACCATCTCCATCGCGCACGTCGAGTACCAGACCGAGACGCGTCACTACGCCCACGTCGACTGCCCCGGTCACGCGGACTACATCAAGAACATGATCACGGGTGCGGCGCAGATGGACGGCGCCATCCTCGTGGTCGCCGCCACCGACGGCCCGATGCCGCAGACCAAGGAGCACGTGCTCCTGGCCCGCCAGGTCGGCGTTCCGTACATCGTCGTCGCCCTGAACAAGGCCGACATGGTGGACGACGAGGAGATCCTGGAGCTCGTCGAGCTCGAGGTCCGTGAGCTGCTCTCCGAGTACGAGTTCCCGGGCGACGACCTGCCGGTCGTCAAGGTCTCCGCGCTCAAGGCCCTCGAGGGTGACAAGGAGTGGGGCAACTCCGTCCTCGAGCTGATGAAGGCCGTGGACGAGAACATCCCGCAGCCCGAGCGTGACGTCGACAAGCCGTTCCTGATGCCGATCGAGGACGTCTTCACGATCACCGGTCGTGGCACCGTCGTCACCGGTCGTATCGAGCGTGGTGTCCTCAAGGTCAACGAGACCGTCGACATCGTGGGCATCAAGCCGGAGAAGACCACCACCACGGTCACCGGCATCGAGATGTTCCGCAAGCTGCTCGACGAGGGCCAGGCCGGTGAGAACGTCGGTCTGCTGCTCCGTGGCATCAAGCGCGAGGACGTCGAGCGCGGCCAGGTCATCATCAAGCCCGGTTCGGTCACCCCGCACACCGAGTTCGAGGCCCAGGCCTACATCCTGTCGAAGGACGAGGGTGGCCGTCACACCCCCTTCTTCAACAACTACCGCCCGCAGTTCTACTTCCGTACGACGGACGTGACCGGCGTCGTGACCCTCCCCGAGGGCACCGAGATGGTCATGCCGGGTGACAACACCGAGATGAAGGTGGAGCTCATCCAGCCCGTCGCCATGGAGGAGGGCCTGAAGTTCGCCATCCGTGAGGGTGGCCGGACCGTGGGCGCCGGCCAGGTCACCAAGATCAACAAGTGAGCTTGCTGATCTGACCTGGTAGCTCCTGCCGCGAGCACCTGAGAGGGCCCGTACGACTTCGGTCGTGCGGGCCCTTTCGTTTGTGCGGTGCTTGTGCGGGGCTTGTGGGCGTCAACTTCGCCGCCGTAGTGGTCACTCGATCGCGGGAACGGTGGTGCATTTGCGTATGGCACATGCCGTTCCGCCCATAGCTTCGCCTCATGGTCAGCTCATCCCATGAGGCCCTGCACCGGATCTTCCAGCAGGAACCGGGCCTCTTCGCCCGCGTCGCCAGGAACCTCGGCGTCGCCTTCCCCCCCACCCGTGTCCGCCTCCGAACTCTCCACCGACCTTACGGAGACCCGGCCGCTGGAGCGGCGGGTGGACACGTTGCTGCGCATGGACACGGAGGATGGCAGTTTCGTCCTGGCCGTGGAATCGCAGAGCAAGCCGAGCTCGCACAAGCCGGCCAGTTGGGCCTACTACTTGTCCCACGTGTACGCCAAGTACCGCGTCCCGCCGGTACTGCTCGTCGTGTGCCCGGACCGGAAGACGGCGGCCTGGGCAGCCCAGCAGTTCGACATCGGCCCACGCCAGTGGCCCTCGCTCACGCTGCGGCCACTGGTCCTGGGGCCCAACGACCTGCCGGTGATCGACAGCCCTGCCGAAGCGGCTCGTGACATCCCGCTCACGATCCTGTCGGCGGCTCTTCACCGCTGCGAGCCGGAAGCCGATGCCATACTGAATGCGCTGGCAAAGGCACTGAAAGGCCTGTCGGCCGACGACGAGAGCACCGCAGGCACCTTCATCGAACTCATGGAACAAGGCCTCGGCACGACGCAGGCCGCGGATCTCTGGAGGCATCTCATGGCCGTCGACCTCTCGTTCTTCCAGTCGCAGACCGCCCAGCAGCTTCGGGCCGAGGGGGAGGCGAAGGCTCTTCTGCGTCTGCTGGCTCATCGGAGCGTCGAGGTCAGTGAAGGGGACCGGGAGCGGATCGTCGGCTGTGGTGACCCTGACGTACTGGACCTGTGGTTCACGAGGGCCCTCACAGCGACGTCGACGGCGGAGGTCTTCGCGTCGGCCGGTGAGGCGGGGCGCGTGGACTGATGGACCTTTCCTGGTTCCAGTCGCAGACCGCCCAGCAGCTTCGGGCCGAGGGCCGGGCGGAGGGCGAGGCGAAGGCCGTTCTGGTTCTGCTGGGGCACCGGGGTGTCGAGGTCAGCGAGGAGAACCGGGAACGCATCGCAGGCTGCCGGGACCTCGACACACTGCACGTCTGGTTCATCCGGGCCATCACCGCGACGTCGGCGGCCGAAGTCTTCGAGGGCGCGACAGACTGAGCCGGCTCGGTCAGGGTCTCGGCGGCCTCCGGCGCGCTGGGCCCGGCCCTGAGGACCGTCCAGCCGGAAATGGTCCCCCGCAGTGCCGGGCACCCCGGCTGCCTCCTGGCCGGCCCGTAGGACACGCCGGGTAGGTGATCATCCCGCACCGAACGGTGATGTCGCCGTCCTTCGCCTCCCATGGGACCGGCCCCGGGCGCGCGGTCAGGTGCGCGTCCGGGGCCGGTCCGGTCCCCCGTCGGGATGGTCAGGTGCGGGTCGGGGTCAGACGCGCTGCCACAGCGCCGGGACGTTCGACGGCTCCCAGCCGGTCTGGGCCTGGTGGCCCTGGAGGCAGCGGTAGGTGGCGCCGCCGTACGTCACCGTGTCGCCCGGCTGGTAGACGGTGCCCGCGGACCAGGTGCCTCCCGGCTCCTCCTCCCCGGGCGGCTGCTCGTCGTCGCCGGTCGTCTTCAGGGTGAGGCCGTAGTTCTGCAGCAGCGGGTTGAGCGGCTGGAAGAACGTCGTACCGCCGCTGCTGCAGTTGCCCGAGCCGCCCGAGGTGACGCCCTGCGCCTGGCTGCCGGAGATGTACGAGCCGCCCGAGTCACCGGGCTCCGCGCACACCGTGGTCTGGGTCACGCCGGTGATGGTGCCCTCGGGGTAGGTCACGCTGGTGTTCAGCACCTGGATGGTGCCGCAGTGCCAGCCGGTGGTGGAGCCGGAGCGGCAGACCGAGGCGCCGACCGGGGCCTGCGTGGAGCCGGTGACCTGGACGTTCTGGCCGCCCTGGCCCTTCACGTAAGGAGTCGCCGTCCACTGGGAGTTGGTGGCCACCCACGCCATGTCCCGGCCCGGGAAGATCGAGCCCTGGAAGGTGCCCTGGGCCACCCGGTTGTGTCCGCTCGTGCTGCTACCGGTCCGCCCGCAGTGACCGGCGGTGGCGTAGCCCTGCTGGGTGCCCTTGGTGACGGGGAAGCCGATCGAGCAGCGGCCGCTGTTGTTGATGTAGTACGCCTCGCCGCCCCGCAGGTCGTACAGCGCGCGGGGCCGGTCGGCCGACTTCTCGATCCGGGTGAGGGAGTGGTCGATGCCGGCCGCCGACAGGAGGGCGCGGGCGGCGGAGGGGCGTACCGCCTGGACGACCACCGTGTTCGTGCGGACGTCCACGTACCAGACGGGGGCGTCGGTGGTGTCGTTGCGCTGAGCCGCCCGGTCCAGGCGGGACTTGGCCGCGTCCAGGTCGGTCAGGGAGTGGCGTACGACGGTGGCCTTCGCGCCCTGCGCCTCGATGGCCGGGACGTCGCGGGCGTCGGTCGTCGCCACGGTCAGGGTGCCGGATTCGGCGCCGCGCACCCAGGCGCCCGCGAAGTCGGCGCCGAGCGCCGCGCGCAGGCGGCCCGCCGTCGCTCCGGCCTCCGCCTCGTTGGCCAGGCGCCGCTCGGCCTGCGCCCGGTCCAGACCGAGGTCGCGTTCCATGGCCTTGAGGAGGGCGGGCGGGGCGGCGTCCGTGCGCAGCGCCTGCGCCGCCGCCGAGGTGGTCGGCTCCGCGCTCGCGGAGCCGCTGAGCCCGGCCACGAGCAGGGCGGCCGTCGCCGCGGCGGCGGCACCCACGGATCTGGTGCGTCGGGGGAGGTGTCGGTGGAGCATGGGGCAACTCCTCGGTTCGGTGGGGAGGTGCCGAAACCGTAGGGAGGGCCGAGCGGCGGGCGTAAGAGCCCGGCCGGCCCTCCCCCCGGTGTTATGGAACGGGCTGGGCGGCGAGCCACTCCGTATAGCTGTCGCTGCGCGCCGCCACGCCCGCGTGGGCCAGCCGGGCCTGTTCGAGGACGGTGGCGGCGGTCTCCGCCCGCTGTGTCACGGCGTGCCAGCCCAGCAGGTGCCGCCAGGTCAGTGGAGTGCCCGTGAGCGGCCGGGTGGTGATTCCGGGCGTGGTCGGGAAGGTCGCCCGGCACAGCCCGACCGCCCGGCCGACCTGCACCAGGTGGACCAGGGACGAGGTGTCCGTCTCGTACATCCGGCGCGGGGTGAAGCCGGCGCGGGCGCAGGCCGCCGTGAAGCAGTCCCCGAAGCAGCCGTCGCCGGGGACGCAGGCCCACTGCTCGCCGGCCAGCTCGGTCAGGTCCACCTCGCCGGGGTGGGCGAGCGGATGGCCCTCCGGCACCATGACGAACACCGGGTCGACCGCGACCTCCCGCCAGACCAGGCCCTCCGCGCCGGGCGGTTCGGCCGAGCCGCAGGTCCCGGCGAGGGCGAAGTCCAGTCGGCCTTCGACGAGCAGTGCGGCCAGCTCCCGCTCGGACCAGGACGTGCAGGTGGTGACGCGGGCGTCCGGCGTCGCGTCCGCCAGCCGGTCCACCAGGGCGCCCAGCAGCGGACCGTGGGTGCCGCCCAGCCGGAAGCAGGCGGTCGCGCGCGAGGTGCGGGCGAACCGCGCCGCCTCCTGCTGCAGTTCGGTCACCGCGGGCAGCACGATCCGGCTGCGCTCCAGCACGAGTTCGCCCAGCGGGGTCGCCCGTACTCCGTGCCGCCCGCGTTCGAACAGCTCACCGCCCAAGGCGCGTTCGATCCGCTTGAGCTGTGCGCTCAGCGCGGGCTGCGCGAGCCCGAGGGCCGTCGCCGCCCTGGTCAGGCTGCCGGCGTCGGCAATCGCCCGGATCGTCTTCAGATGCCGCAACTCCAGCTCCATGAGGGGAGCTTGCGACGTGATGGGTGCGGGAGCAAGGGGTTGGTACGGACCTGCTGTCCGACCGGTCGTCGGAGCGGACGTGAACTGCGCACGGGTGCGGACATGACCTGCGCACAGGTATTGACGCGCGGCTCCGCCAGAGCTTAGCGTCCGCCCATCCCTAATGTTTCGGATTCAGGTTCGAAACTTTCGAGAATGACGATGGGAATGAGACTCCCCGCATGAGATCCATTCGTTTCGCCACCGTGGCCCTCGCCACCGCCGCCCTGGCCCTGCCGCTCGCGACGGGCTCGGCCGCCGCCGACCCGTCGGCCGGCAAGGAGGCGGCGCCGCACTCCAACGCCAGGTTCGACCGGCTGCGCTCGGCCGCTCCCGAGGGCTTCGTCGTGGGCACCGCCGTGGCAGGCGGCGGCCACCACCTGGAGCAGGACTACCCGGACCCCTTCACGTACGACAGGGAGTACCGGAAGGTCCTGGGGCGCCAGTTCAGCTCGGTCTCCCCCGAGAACCAGATGAAGTGGGACTACATCCACCCCGAGCGGGACCGCTACGACTTCGGACAGGCCGACGCCATCGTCGAGTTCGCCGGGCGCAACAAGCAGGTCGTGCGCGGCCACACCCTGCTGTGGCACAGCCAGAACCCGGCGTGGCTGGAGCAGGGCGACTTCTCCCAGGAGGAGCTGCGCGAGATCCTGCGCGAGCACATCACCACCGTCGTCGGCCGCTACGCCGGCAAGATCCAGCAGTGGGACGTCGCCAACGAGATCTTCGACGACCAGGGCAAGCTGCGCACCCAGGACAACATCTGGATCCGCGAGCTGGGACCGGGCATCGTCGCCGACGCCTTCCGGTGGGCCCACGAGGCCGACCCGAAGGCCAAGCTGTTCTTCAACGACTACAACGTCGAGGGCGTCAACGCCAAGAGCGACGCCTACTACGCGCTCATCCAGGACCTGCTGGAGCAGGGCGTACCCGTGGACGGCTTCTCCGTGCAGGGGCACCTGAGCACGCGGTACGGCTTCCCGGGCGACCTGGAGGACAACCTGCGCCGGTTCGACGCGCTCGGCCTGGAGACCGCCGTCACCGAACTGGACGTCCGCATGGACCTGCCGGAGAGCGGTGTGCCCACCGAGGCGCAGGAGCAGAAGCAGGCCGACTACTACCAGCGGACGCTCGAGGCCTGCCTGGCCGTCGACGGCTGCAACTCGTTCACCATCTGGGGCTTCACCGACAAGTACTCATGGGTGCCGGTGTTCTTCGAGGGCGAGGGCTTCGCGAACGTCATGACCGACGACTACAAGCGCAAGCCCGCCTTCTACGCCCTGCGGGACACGCTGAAGGAGGCGGCCCGGGAGGACGACTGCAAGAAGGGCCACAAGCACCGGAAGGGCTGAGAACGCCCGGCGGGGCCGCCCCTGACAGGGGCGGCCCCGCCGTCTTGCTCCGCGAGGGCTCACACCTTGCGGGCCACCGCCACGTACGCCCCGCTGTGGACGCCCTCCTGCCCGGGAACCGGCTCACCGAGCTCCGGGTGCCACTCCTCGGCCGCCACGATGCCGGGGGCGACGATCTCCAGCCCCTCGAAGAAGCGGGTGAACCGGTCCCGGCTGCGCATGTCCATGGTGAGCCCGCCCGCCCGGTACAGGTCGGTCACCTTCTTCGACGCCTCCTCCGGGTGGAAGTCGGGCGTGAGGTGCGACATGACCAGGTAACTTCCCGGCGCCAGCGCGTCCTTGAGCCGCTCCACCAGCTCGTACGCCCCGTCCCCGTCGCCGATGAAGTGCAGCAGCGCGATCAGGGAGAGCGCGACCGGCCGCTCGAAGTCCAGTGTCCCGCGGGCCCGTTCGACGATCGCGGCGGTGTCACGGGCGTCCGCCTGCACGTAGTCGACGACCCCCTCGGGAGTGCCGCGCAGCAGCGCCTCGGCGTGGACCAGGACGATCGGGTCGTTGTCGCAGTACACGACCCGCGCGTCGGCGGCGATCCCCTGAGCGACCTGGTGCAGGTTCGGCTCCGTCGGGATACCCGTCCCGATGTCGAGGAACTGCCGCACACCCTGGCCGGCCGTCCAGCGGGTGGCACGGTGCATGAACGCCCGGTTCATCCGCGCCATGACCGGGATACCCGGCGCGAACCCCACGAGCTGCCTGCCCAGCGCCTCGTCCACCGGGTAGTTGTCCTTGCCGCCGAGGAACCAGTCGTACATCCGCGCGGGATGCGGCTTGCCGGTGTCGATCCGCGGGGGAGCGTGCATGCCGGAGTTCTGCTGATCCACGTCGATTCCCCTTGTCGCACGGGCAGTTGACCTTTTCGGTCGTGATCGACACGATAACCGGCCCTTGGTCGACCCGATGCGCCGGGCACCCGTCGCCCTGCCGCCCCGGGACACCTACCGGGCTCCAGGACGGCGTTGAACTCCCGTGTCACCGGTGGTCAAGGTACGAGGGTCACCAGCCCAGGTAGGTGATCTGGACGATGCAGACGCGTTCGCTGCGTACGACGACCTGGTAGGTGAACATCCCGCCGCAGACGGTGATGTCGCCGCCCTTCGGGTCGTCCCCGCCGTGCGCGCGAACGTCACGGTGTCCTTCCTCCGCTCAGTGAGTGGGTGAGGCGGCTGTGCGGCGGGCGCGGCAGTGGGTTTCGGTTTCGGGGGCGCGGAAGGCGTGGTCGCAGCCGTCGCAGTTGCGCAGCCGGTGGTGGGCCGGTGGTGGGGTGGCCGGGGCGCGGTACGGGGGTGGGGGTGGCAGTTGCGCCGCCAGGCGGTGGGCGAGGAGGGCGGCGGGGCTGGGCGAGGGTACCGCCTTCGCGACCAAGCCGGAGCTGGCCCGCACGGTGATCGAGCGGTTTCTGGACGCCGGGCACCGCATTGGCTGGGTGACCGGCGACGAGGTCTACGGCGGCAACCCGAAACTGCGGGCGGCCCTGGAGGAACGTGGCCTGGGCTATGTCCTCGCGGTGGCCTGCTCGGCCGATGTGACCACCGGTGCAGGAAAGTTCCGCGCCGACGCGCTGGCCAGGAAACTCCCGCAGCGGGCCCGGCAGAAACTGTCCGCCCGACGCGGCGCGAAGGGGCACCGCTACTACGACCGGGCCGTCATCGACCTCACCTACCGGCGGCAAGCCGCAATTCAGGCATGAATGATCTCTCGCTGCGAAGGTCGAGCGTTCTCACCGAAGACTGGGATCAGGTCCGGCGGCGTCGGTAGTACGCATACGTGAGGACCAGAAGCAGTGGACCCCACAGGTTCATCAGCCCGCTCATCGCCATCGCGAGGACATCCCAGCCCTCGTCGTACGGCCAGGCCGCCGTGCCGGCGGTAGCGGCTTCGTACAGCCAGTGGATGCAGAGCGCGGTGAGGAAGAGGCCGCCTAGGGTTGCGGGGATGATCGCGGCGGCCGGCGGGACGCGTCGCCCGCCCAGCCTCGGCACCCAGTGGGGAACGACCTCACCCCAGCGGCGGACCAATCCGAAGCTGAGCAGCGCGAGGATTTCGGTGAGGATCGTCAGCCCGATGACGTAAGGGGCGTTGTACCAGGCAGGGGGCATGGGCTCTCCGCCCATGCCGTACCCGAAGCCAATCGGTAATCGCCAGATGCCGACGGGCAGTACGACCAGAGGGATGGCGTGCGCGACGCGCTCTGCCCAGGCGGGCACGCTGTGCTGTGCGGGGCCCGTCGCTTCGGAGTCCGGGTGGGAGTGCCTTGTCGTCGTCATGCATCCACCCTGCCGTGAGGCACGGCGACGCGGATCAACTCGGAGGCCGGCCTTGTCCCGCCCCGCGTCCGCCCCGCGGTGGAGCAAGGTCAGCCTCCGAGATGATGAGGGTGGAGTTTCGCGACTCGGGGTCGCGACGAACCTGCACACCAGGCAGCCCACTTCGGGGGCGTCGAAGAGTCGATCGCCCAGAAGTCGTTATCGATGGCAGCCGCCGTACTCGGAGGAGGAGGCGGAGCGTCTGGTCGCTGCTCGCATGGCGCGCAAGTCGATCTTCGAACGGTCTCCTGCTCCGGCTCTCAGCTTCGTCCTGGAAGAGGCCACGCCGCGTCGACCTGTTGGAGGCACAATGGTGTGGCGACAGCAGCTCGAACACCTGCTGGAGGTGGGGCGGTTGCGTAACGTCACGTTGCAGGTGATGCCTACCAGCGCGGGGGGTCACCCTGGGCTGGACGGCAGGATCGAGGTGCTGAAGTTCGCCGACGGTACGGCGGCAGGTCGTTCCGACGGCGCGTTCAGCGGTCGGCCGACTTTCGATCCGAAGCAGCTAAGGATCCTTGAGCTGCGGTATGGGGCGATCCGGGCGCAGGCTCTCACCCCTCGGGAGTCGCTGGCCTTCATCGAGCAAGTGCTGGGAGAGACATGATCCGCGAGGCTTCTGCCGGGGACGCTGCTGAACTGGTCTGGTTCAAGAGCAGCTACAGCGACGGCCCCGATGGCAACTCCTGCGGGGAGATCGCGATAGCACCCCGCACCGTCCACGTCCGTGACTCCAAGAACCTGGGCGGTCCTCGACTCGCGGTCACCCAGGGCGCGTGGGCGGACTTCGTGACGTACGCCTCGGAGCGCTGACACCCCGACACCACGCGCCCCACGCCCGGTTGTCGCCGGGAGTGGGGCGCGTCGGCGTGCGGGGCCCCGGGGGCGGTGTCAACCACAGGCATACGGCGGAGAGCGCACGGTGGCCGGCGTATCTCAGGTCTGGGCCGGACGACGGGCCGGTGCGGCGCTCGTAGTGTCATGCGCAGGTCGAACGACGACCTGTCAGCGTGAGGCCGTCGCGGCAAGGAACGCGGCGGCCGACGACACCGAAATGGGGGATGCACCATGAACTTCCGTGCCATTGCCGCCCGTGCGGCGTTCACCACCACGGCGGTCGCCGCCGCGACGATGCTGTTCGGCGCCCAGGCCGCCGTCGCCGCCACGAACGACAGCTTCGCGGTGGGCACGACGAGCGGCGGATGCGGCGTGGTCAACTTCGTCGACTACGGTGCGGGCGCCCCGGGCGGCGGCAACAACGACGACTACCTCGTCATCCACGACTACTGCGGGGACGGCAAGGGCGTCAGGGCGTACGCCTGGATCGGCAGCACATACCTCGGGGCCAAGAACAACACCAACGGGCTGGCCGGCTCCGCCGTCGTCTGGGATCCCTTCGGCAACGTCACCGGTGGTCAGAAGGTGGGCATCAAGGTGTGCCTCTTCGACAGCAACAACACGCTCAGTCGGTGCGCCGAGGCGTCGCGGGTGAGCGCGGACGGCTGAGGCCGAACACGTGGCGCACCACCAAGGGGGAGTGGTGCGCCACGCGGTCACCGGGCCTGTCCGGGGACGACCAGCCCGCTCTCGTACGCCATGACGACCGCCTGGGCGCGGCTGTTGAGGGAGAGCTTGCCCATGATCCGGTACAGGTGCGTCTTGACCGTGCCCTCGGTGACGTGCAGCTGCTGGGCGATGGCCTCGTTGTCGATGCCCAGGCCGACCAGCCGCAGGACCTCCCTCTCCCGTGCGGTCAGCTCCGACACCGCCTCCAGCTCGACCGTCGAGGCGGACTGCCGGGTATAGGCCTCCACCAGGCGTCGGGTCACGGCCGGGGCGAAGAGCATCTCGCCGCGGGTCACGACCTCGACCGCCTCGACGAGCCGCCGCGGCGACGTGTCCTTGAGCAGGAAGCCGCTGGCGCCGGCGCGTAACGCCGCGTACACGTACTCGTCCACGTCGAAGGTCGTCAGCACGATCACATGGGGCGGGTCCGGTGCCTTCTCCAGGATCTCCTCGGTGGCGGTGATGCCGCTCATGCCCGGCAGCCGGATGTCCATCAGGACCACGTCCCACCGCTCGCGGCACGCCGCCTCGACGGCCGCCTCGCCGTCGGAGATCTCCCGCACGTCGGTGATGTCCGGCGCCGTCCGGAGCAGGGAGGCCAGGCCGGCTCTGACGAGCTCCTGGTCGTCCACCACCAGTACGCGTGTCATGGTCCTTGCCCCTCCGACTCCTCCGGGCGCGCACGACGGGACGCGTGCAGCGGGAGGACCACTTCGACCTCGAACCCGCCTCCGTCGTGGGGTGCTGCGGACAGGTGTCCACCGCAGATCCTGGCCCGTTCACGCATGCCGATCAAGCCGAGTCCCGAGCCGGGGACGGTTTCAGGTCGCTCGCCTGTGCGAGCGCGGCCGTCCGGGCCGCCGTCGTTCCGGACCATGAGGACGACCTCGTCCGGGGTGTAGTCGAGGGTGAGGGCCACCCGTGCGCCGGGGGCGTGCTTGATGACGTTGGTGAGCGCCTCCTGGGCGACCCGGTAGACGCACACGTCGACCACGGGCGGCAGGGGGACCGGCTCACCCGCTGCCGTGAACCGTATGTCCAGGCCGGCCGCGGTGGCACTGCTGACCAGCTCGGGCAGCCGGTCGAGGCGGGGCGCCGCCTCGTACGGGGCCTCCTGCCCGTCGTCGTCGGACTGGACGCGCAGAACGGTGAGCAGGCGCCGCAACTCGTCGAGCGCGCCGCGCCCGGTCTCCGCGACGGCCCGCAGGGCGCTGCGGGCCGCCGGGGCGTCCGAGGTGAGCACCGTCTCCGCGAGCCCGGCCTGAATGGTGATCACCGACATGTGGTGGGCCACCACATCGTGCAGTTCCCTCGCGATCGCCATGCGTTCCAGCGTGACGGCGTTGCGGGCGCGTGCCTCCTGCTCGGCCACCAGGTCCGCGGTGACGACGCGGAGCCTGGCGTTGGCGCGGACGAGGAGATAGCGGGTATGGCCGAAGGCGATGGCCACCACGGGGACGAGGACGGCCTGGGCGGCCACCAGCGCGGGGTGCAGCCGACCGGTGAGGCCGCTCAGCGCCATGACCGCGGCCACGGGGACGCTCCCGGCCCAGGCGACGGGGAGCGGACGGCATCCGGCCAGACTGAGCAGGCCGACGACCGGCGTCCAGACGTTCACGGACGGCTGGTAGCCGCAGCCGAGATAGACGGCGTACGCGCCCGCCGACGCCAGCACCGTCGAAACCGGCAGCCGTCGTCGTAACGCCAGGGGCAGCGCGGTCAGGCAGGCCAGGACGTAGCCGAGTCCGTCGAACGCGTGCCAGCCGGGCGGCCGGTAGTAGGCGCCCGCGAGGCAGCCGACCGCCGCGAAACCGAGGGCGACGACGGCGTCGGTCGGCGACGGCCGTGAGCGAGACAGGGTCATCGCGGGATGCTACGGCCGGCGGAGGTGATCGGACACCGGTCCGCCGTCCCGTTTTCCGCATGCCAAGTCTCAAATAGCGGACAATCGGGCGAGCTTCTTGCCGTTCCGGTTTACACAGAGGTAACACTGGAAAGCTGGCCGCCTTGGGCAACGTCCCCCAACCGGCCGCTTTCCTGCGCGCGGCAACGGCGCCGAGCGCCCATCACCGGTTTCCATACCGGTGTCAGCCGCGCCAGAAAGGGACCTCGTGACCTCACGACCCGACCCCAAGACCTCGCTCGACCTGCTGCGCGCCGAGATAGAGCGCCGTAACCCGGCGGAGCCCGAGTTCCACCAGGCAGCGCGCGAGGTGCTGGAGACCCTCGCCCCGGTGCTCACGGCGCGCCCCGAGTACGCCGAGCCGGGGCTCGTCGCGCGGCTGGTCGAGCCGGAGCGGCAGATCATGTTCCGGGTGCCGTGGCAGGACGACCAGGGCCGGGTCCACGTCAACCGGGGCTTCCGGATCGAATACAACAGCGCCCTCGGCCCCTACAAGGGCGGCCTGCGCTTCCACCCCTCCGTGAACCTCGGAATCATCAAGTTCCTGGGCTTCGAGCAGATCTTCAAGAACGCCCTGACCGGTCTCGGCATCGGCGGCGGCAAGGGCGGCAGCGACTTCGACCCGCAGGGCCGCAGCGACGCCGAGGTCATGCGCTTCTGCCAGTCCTTCATGACCGAGCTGTACCGGCACATCGGCGAGTACACCGACATCCCGGCCGGTGACATCGGCGTCGGCGCCCGCGAGATCGGCTACCTGTTCGGCCAGTACCGGCGGATCACCAACCGCTGGGAGGGCGGCGTGCTCACCGGCAAGAGCGCCGGCTGGGGCGGCTCGCTGATCCGCCCGGAGGCGACCGGATACGGCAACGTGCTGTTCGCGGAGGCCATGCTGCGCGCCCGCGGCGAGGACCTGGAGGGGCAGACCGCGGTCGTCTCCGGCTCCGGCAACGTCGCGATCTACACCATCCAGAAGCTGACCGCCCTCGGCGCCAACCCGGTGACCTGCTCCGACTCCAGCGGCTACGTCGTCGACGAGAAGGGCATCGACCTGGAGCTGCTGCGCCAGATCAAGGAGGTCGAGCGCGGCCGGGTGAGCGACTACGCGGAGCGCCGGGGCGCCTCCGCGCGGTTCGTGCCCGGCGGGCGGGTCTGGGAGGTCCCGGCGGACGTCGCCCTGCCGTCGGCGACCCAGAACGAACTGAACGCCGTCGACGCCGACGCCCTCATCCGCAACGGCGTGAAGGCGGTCTCCGAGGGCGCGAACATGCCGACCACGCCGGAGGCCGTGCAGCTCTTCCAGCGGGCCGGTGTCGCCTTCGGCCCCGGCAAGGCGGCCAACGCGGGCGGTGTCGCGGTCAGCGCGCTGGAGATGACGCAGAACGCGTCGCGTACGTCGTGGAAGGCCGACCAGGTCGAGAACGAGCTGGCCCGCATCATGACCGACATCCACACCACCTGCGCGGAGACCGCCGAGCGCTACGGCGCCCCCGGCGACTACGTGACCGGCGCGAACATCGCCGGCTTCGAGCGGGTGGCGGACGCGATGCTCGCGCAGGGCGTCATCTGACGCATACGTCGAGGCATCACGGAGTGGGGATGCCGGCCGGACGGGCCGGGCGTCCGAAGCGGGCGGGGACGCCCGGTGAGTACAGCACGCTCACCGGCTCCCCGGCCGGTCCCGGCAGCCCGGCCGCGGTGACCAGGTCCTCCTCGCACTCCAGCAGCTCGGCCCGGTGCAGGGGCCAGCGCGGATGCGCGTTGGGCAGGTACGTCGACCGCCCGAAGAAGGCGCCGTGCATGCCCCAGCGGGCGGTCAGGAAGTGCTCCAGCTCGGTCGGCTCCGCGATCAGCTCGCCCCTGCGCACGGTGATACGGCCACCGGCGCCCCGCGGTCCGGGCCAGCGCCGGGAAGCGGTGTACGTCACCGTGCCGCCGTCGAGGTGCTCCACGCGCATCCGGGACCAGAGGTACGGCATCCGGAACCCCAGCCGGCCGACCGCCACCGGGATCAGCCGGGAGGCGTCCAGGGAGAGGAAGACGACCCCGCGCCGCCCGTGCGCGTCCACCGAGTACAGGCGGACGTTGGTCTCCGGGAAGTTCCCGAGATAGGGGACACCGGGCAGCCGCAGCCACCCCACCCTGTGCATCCGGAACGCGACGAGGCCGACGTACGTGACCCCGTCCAGGGTGTCCGGCACGGTGCCCGGCGGCAGCAGCGGGGCCACGTCGGCCGGGTCCACCGCCCAGTGGACGAACGTCAGGTCCAGCCACGACTGGGTGAGCAGCGGACGCGCGATCGCCTCCGGCGGGTCGGGCGTGATCGGCTGCGGCACCGTGCCAGTATCGCGGAGGGCGCCGGCAGTCGTACGGCAGCACGAGTGAACGTGGCGGACGCCACGGACACCACGATGTACCCCACATGGCCCTGGTGACCGTCAAGGGCCCTCGGGAAAGCTCGGTGCCATGCAGAAGCTCTCCCTCGACGCCCTCGCCCGCGAACACCTGGAACGCGCCGCCGCCTCCTCCAACGGCCGCAGCGCCACCACCGTCCACGGCGGCCATGAGCACACCCTGCGCCAGACCCTCCTCGCGCTGACCGCCGGCACGTCCCTCGCCGAGCACGACAGTCCCGGCGAGGCCACCCTGCTGGTCCTGCGCGGACGCGTCCGCCTCACCAGTGGTGACACCGACCGGGAGGGCCGCACCGGGGACCTCATCGTCATCCCTCCCGCCCGGCACGGCCTGGAGGCACTGGAGGACGCGGCGGTGCTCCTCACGGTCGCCAAACAGGGCTAGGCCCTCACTTCTCCGGTTCTCCGGTACCGGCTTCTGCGCCGTTCTCAGACCGGCAGGACGTCCGTGGCGGCGGACGCGTCACCGGGTACCCGACGACGACCGCTGCCGCCCCGGCCGCAATGAGTGGCAGACAGCCCGTGAGGTGGCTTGCCGTGCCGGGCAGGGCGCAGCCGACCACGGCGGTGCAGAGGACGACCGGCAGCAGACGGACGCCCGGCGACGTACCGCACAGGCCGGTCAGGCACGGTGTCACGTTCCGTGATTCCGCGATACCGTAGCGTTTGCGACGGCGATCACGCCTCTGACACCGGTGTGGTCGCGCGGGAGGGCCACCGGAACGGGGAGGACGGTTCGTGGCGACGGGCACCGCTGAAACGGAGCAGACGGTCGGGACGGGGCCGAACCGGCTCCCGGCGGAGCGGGGCGGGGGAGCGTCGACGGGCGGTCGGAAGGACCTGGCCTCGTCGCCCGCGCAGAAGAAGGCCGCCGCGAGGGTGATCGAGGAGCACATCGAACCCGACACGGCGAAAGCCGGACGATGGGCGGACGAGGACACCGGCACAGCGCGGTCAAGGCGTCCCGGGCGGAGGCCGGGGACGGCTGGGCCACATCGACGGCGCTGAAGAAGGCCCACGAGGCCTGGGGCGGGCAGGTGGAGAACCCGAAGGACCGGCTCGACGCGGAGAAGGGCGCGCTGCGCAGCGCCAACACCGTGCTGCGGGGCACGGATCTCGCGATGGGCGCCGAAGCCAGGCGGACCTCCCCGCCCGACCGCTGTTGACCGCAGACGACGAGCCCTGCCGAGACACCCCGGGGGACCGAGATGCCGACCTACCACGAGATCATGACCACGGACCTCGGCGCACTCACCGCGGCTGCCGAACGATGGGACGGCATGGCAGGTGAGTTCGCCGAGCAGGAGAAGGCCTACCGCCGGGACGTGCACGGCATCTCCATGGACACCGGCTGGGCGGGACTGAGCGCCGACGCGGCCAACAGGCGTTTCGACATCACCCTCCAGCAGTTCCAGTACGCGCAGACGGAGGCCAAGGCGGTGGCCGCGCTGCTGCGTGACGCGTACACGCAGTTCGTCGAATTGCGCGGCCGACTGAAGTCGGCCCGGCAGGACGCCGTCGACGCGGGCATGAAAGTGTCCGAGAGCGGACGTGTGAGCTTCGACATCGAGCGATTACCGGAGGAGTCACGCAGGGCGGTGCGCCAGGATCCGGGATACCTGGAGGCCGTCCAGTCGTGGCAGGAGCGCATCGACAAGGCGGTGCGGGACGTCACGGACGCGGACACGGGCGTCCGGATCGCCCTGCAGGCCGTCGTGACCGACTCCAGTGCCATCGCCGGCGGCAAGGGCTTCAACGGCGAAGCGAAGGGCGACATCGAGAAGTACGAGGGTGAGGCGGCCGAGGAGGCACTGGAGCGGCTCCGCAAGGGCGAGCGCCTGTCCGACGAGGAACTCGCCGAGCTCGAGCG
This sequence comes from Streptomyces sp. CB02400, assembly GCF_001905725.1. Lineage (GTDB taxonomy): Bacteria > Actinomycetota > Actinomycetes > Streptomycetales > Streptomycetaceae > Streptomyces > Streptomyces atrovirens. Next base: position 204,652 of record NZ_LIWB01000004.1, on the reverse strand, counting down.
GACGTTCCGCGACAACGACGACGACCCCGCGTTCTCCCGCACGCTCCTGGACGGCCTGGGCGCCGAGGGCACCATCAGGCTGACGAACGAGCTGAACGACCTCATCCACGTATGGGGTGACGGCCGCGTGGACCACTACACGAAGATCGAGACAGGCCTGGCCCATGCCCTCGCCTCGGCGACCCGGGACACCGGCTCGTCGTGGTACGAGGGCTGGCGCGAGGACATGCGGGAGGCGGGTGTGGCACGCTACGGCACCGACGCCCAGGGCGCCCGCCTCGACAAGGCGGTCGGCTACCAGTCACTGGTCACCCTCATGCAGAAGGGCGAGGGGTACGCGCCGGACATGCTCGGGCACCTGACCGACGACATGATCGCGGCCGAGAAGAAGGCCCCGGGCATCTGGCGCCTGAAGCACGAGTACAGCGGAGAGCGGGGCGGCTGGTTCGCCAACGACCCGGTGGACGGCATGCTCGGCCTCATGAGCCGGAACCCCGCGGCGGCGGCGGACTATCTCAGCTCCGACGACCACATGAAGTACCTCATGAAGGAGCGGGACTGGGAGGTCACCCTGCACGAGCGGGAGGGGATGAAGGTGACCACGTACACACGCGGTGTGGACGGTGACAGCCGCGCGGGCTTCGGCGCCGCCCTGCAGGCCGCGGCGACCGGTATTGACCCGTCGGACGAGAACGCCCGCTACGTCGAGCACACCGAACAGAACGAGGCGGTTCTCAGGTCGGCCCTGACGACTCTGGCCGGCCAGGGCGACGACTTCCCGCCGTCCCTGCGGGAGCCCGTGGCCAACATTCTCGTCAACCACGGGGACACCGTGCACAGGGCGATGAGTGAGGTCGCCGTCGCAGGAGCCCCCCTGGACCAGACCGATCTCTTCGAGGTCACCAAGCAGATCTCCAAGGACCAGGACGCCTACGGCACGCTGAACGGCGGGCTGAACCAGGCGATGGTCACGGACTTCCATGCCGACACCCGGCCCGACTCGACGGAGTCCCTAGTACGTGCCGGGCGGACAGTGGGTTTCCTGGAGGAGGCACGCACCCAGGCACAAGGCGATCCCGAGGTTGCGGAATTCGCGGCCAAGTCACTCATCGACGAAGCGATCAGTTATATCCCTGTGGTCAGTGACAAGGTGCAGCAAGGATTCGATTACGTCACGGGCATGTGGCTGGAGGACGAGCAGAAGAGGATCGACGATCAGAGAGTCGAGAGCAACATCGAGGTTGCCGAATCGAGAAACAGGCAACTCATGGCGCTTGTGGACGAATGGAAGGATGCGCGCGAAGGCGAATTCGATGGCGCCTACGATGCGCAGAACACCATCGACACGGCAGCCGGCCGGGGTGAAGCAAAGGGCAGGGATGTGTCCGGGGTGGAGCCGAAGTGAGAGTGGGCAGCCTGACGAGACGGACCGCAGCCCTCGGCCTGATCCTCACCTGCCTCGTAGTGTCCTGCGGGCGAGGTGACAAGCCCCAGCCTCCTGAGAAGATCTGTGGTACGCCGGTCGATTGGGAACTCGCCGAACCGCTTGTCGAGTCTGCGGAAGATCTTCATGAGTACAGCCGGGTGGACCGTTCGAAAGCGATATCCGCCCCGTGTACGCTTTTCTCCGGTGATGACCGAGAGATGGAGTTCAACTTCTACTGGACCTCGGACGCGCCCGGATTGGCTCAACGGTCAGAATTCGATCCAGTGCTCGAAGGCGTCTCACAGTTCCGCAAAGCGGACATCGGCGACGAGGCGGTCATCGGCAGAAATGGTGCCATCGTGAGTGTCTCATGCATCACTGATCGCGGGCGATATTTCACGCTCAAGTTGCACTTGCCGCAGGCGAGCATCCTGGACGAAGCCAACCGTGCAAAAGTGGAGAAGTTCATGCGCGCCTACTTCCCCGCCGCGGTGAAGACGCTGGACTGCCGCTGAGCCGTCCGGTCGTCGGACCGGACGTACGGCATCGTGGACCGAGGGCCGCGGGGCGTACGCGAGGAAAGGGGAGGGGCCATGGGCGCGGAGGACACGGCCGGGAGGCTGCGGGCGATCGGTGACGAGTTGTCGGAGCGGTTCTACGAACGCGCCGACGTCGTACGGACGTTGCTGGTGACCCTGCTGGCCGGACAGCACTCGCTGCTGCTCGGACCGCCCGGAACGGCGAAGTCCGAGATGGCGCGGGAGCTCACGGGCCGGATCGAGGGCGCCGCCTACTGGGAGATCCTGCTGTCGAAGTTCACCGCGCCGACGCGGATGTTCGGCCCCATCGACGTCGCCGCGCTCGCCCGGGGCGAGTACCGCCAGGTCTACGAAGGCCGCGCCACCACCGCCCACGTCGCGTTCATCGACGAGATCTTCAAATGCTCCACGGCGGCCCTGAACGAGACCCTGGGCTACCTCAACGAGCGGATCTACCACCCCGAGAACGGCGGCGAACCGATCCGCTGCCCCCTCATCGGGGCCATCACCGCCAGCAACGAACTCCCCGGTGGGGAGGACTCGGCCGCGATCTACGACCGGCTGCTGGTGCGGATCGAGGTCGGCTACCTGGAGGACCCCTCGAACTTCGCCGCGCTCGTCCGCTCCGCCGTCCACCGCCCGGCCGCCCCGGCCCGGACGACCATCGAGCTGACCGCGCTGCGGCACGCCGTGACCGAGGCCGTCCCGGCCGTGGACGTCCCCGACGCGATCGTCGACGCGGTGTGCACACTGCGGGCCGCCCTGCGCCGCAAGGAACTCGTCGCCTCCGACCGCCGCTGGCGGCAGGCGGTGGGCCTGCTCCAGGCCTCCGCGTACCTCGACGGCCGTACGACGGTCGCCGAGACCGACCTGCCGGTGCTGACCCATGTGCTGTGGGACTCCCCGGCCCAGCGCCCGACCGTCGAACGCGAGGTGCTGCACCTGGTCAACCCCGACGCCAAGGAGGCGCTCGACCTGGCCGACACCATCGAGGAGCTGGAGGCCCAGCTCGACGCCATGGCCGGGCAGTCCCGCGAGGCGCTGAGCGAGTGGGTCATCAAGAAGGCGCACCACCAGCTCGCCACGGCGGGCAGACGGCTGGAGAGGCTGAGGGCCGAAGCGGTGGGCGCCGGCCGCTCGACCACCGCCATCGACCGGGTCGCCGGCCGCCAGCGCGCCGTCCGCGCCCGCGTCCTCACCGAGGCCCTCGGCGTGGACGCGAGCACGGTGCAGGCGCAGCTCTGAGCGGCGCCATGGACGAGCTCGCGACCAGGGCCGGGGCATGGCTCGCCCGGACCGCCTCCGCCTCCCCCCTCGAACGGCACACCGGCGCCGTGATCGCGGACCGGTTCGACCGCGTCACCTGGCACGACACCTACGAGCAGTCGGCCGCACTGCGCGAGCTGGCGGCGGAGCTGGGCGACCGCCACGGCCACCACACCGCCGACCTCCTCACCGACGTGTTCCTCGCCGCGTACAAGGCCGGCCCCCGGCTGCGCGAACCGGCCGCGATGGACCCCTCCCGGCTGGTCAACCACCAGATCATGACCGCGCTGATGGAGTCACCGGAGTCCGTCGGGCTGCGCCGGGAGACGGCCGGCGACCCCTACGCCGCCGCCATGGCCGTACTCGCCCAGGCCGGCGCGCTGCGCGGGCTGCTGGAGCGCGCCCGGGACGCTCAGGAGCGGGGCGAGCGGGCGAAGCGGGCCCAGCGGGCCGCCGCAGCGGCGGAGGCCGCCGTGGACGAGACGCTCCAGGAGGCCGCCGAGGAGGCCGACGAGGCCGGCGCCGCGCAGGCCGCCGACGCCGTACGCCGGGCGATCGAGGCCGCCGAAGCGGCCGAGGCGGCCGAGGCCGCGGCACGGCAGGCCGCCCTGGCCGCCGCGACGGCCGTCCCCGGAATCCGCGCCACCGCACGCGGCGCGACGGCGAAGGCCGCGGAGACCGTCCGGCAGGAGGCCGCGCTGATGCGGGCGTGGGGAGTCGGATCCGGCGAACTGGAGCGGATGCCGTTCGCCGAGCGTGCCCGCCTCGCCGAACGGCTGCGCACCGGCCGCCTCGCCCGGTGGGCCGACCTGATCGGCCGGTTCCGGCAGATGGCCGACGGCGAGCGCGCCCGCAGGGTGGAGAACGCCACCGGGGAGCTGGTCGGCGTCACCCTCGGCGACGACCTCTCCCGCGTCATCCCCTCCGAACTGGCCCACCTCGGCCTGCCCGAACTGCGCGCGGTGTTCGCCGCCCGCTACGCCGCCGGGGAACTGATGCTCTACGACAGCCAGGGCGAGCAGACCACCGGCCGGGGCGCGATCATCGCCTGCGTGGACACCTCGCACTCCATGTACGAGGAGGGGCCCGACGGGATCACCCGGGAGGCCTGGTCCAAGGCGTGCGCCCTGGCCCTGCTCGACCAGGCCCGCGCCGCGGGACGCGACTTCGTCGGCATCCTGTTCTCCGCCCCCGGCAGACTCCAGGTCTTCCGCTTCCCGGCGGACGAGCCGGCCCCCGTCGACCGGACCGTCGACTTCGCCGAGACCTTCCTCGGCGGCGGCACCAGCTACCAGACCCCGCTGTCGGCGGCGGGCGAGCTGCTGGAGGCGGAATTCGACGACACCGCCCGCATGCGCGGCGACATCGTGATGATCACCGACGACGACTGCGGCGTCACCGAGCAGTGGACGCGTGCCTGGAACGACACCAGGCGCCGGCTGGGCTTCCGGGTCTTCGGCCTGGTCATCGGCGCCCCACGCGCCGCCGCGGCCGACTCGGTCCTTCAGGCCCTGTGCGACAACCTCCGCCTCGTCGAGGACCTCACCGACGTCCACACCACCGCCGACCTCTTCCGCGTGATCTGACCGGCGGGGCGGGTGCGCGTTTGATTCCCGTCACCTCCGGGGTAATCTCTTCCGCCCGATTGGCCAGCCCCGGTCCCCGTATGGCAAACTGTCGGAGTTGCTCGGTCGAGTGTTGATGCTGCGCGCCTCCCGCCGGGAGGACCGGAAGCGAGTCCCACAGTACTCGTCGTCCCACGTATTACATCGAAAGGTGTAGGGGCGGACGTACGGGAATCTTTCGGGAAGCGGGGCGCGGCACCGGCCAGGCGCCCGGTGGGTCTTTCGCCCCCGGTCCGCGGTTCTGGTAGGGCCGTGTCAATCCCGCGGGGATGTTCGAACAAGGGACATTCATGTCAGCGGGAGTGCGACACGCCCGACCGCGTGGGTCGGAGGACGAAACCTGGAACATCGGGTTCCGGAGCGTAAAGAGAGACAGGACTACGAAGTAGCCATGGCGGGACAGAAGATCCGCATCCGGCTCAAGGCCTACGACCACGAGGTCATCGACTCCTCGGCGAAGAAGATCGTCGAGACGGTGACCCGCACTGGTGCGTCGGTCGCGGGCCCGGTGCCGCTGCCCACTGAGAAGAACGTGTACTGCGTCATCAAGTCGCCGCACAAGTACAAGGACTCGCGCGAGCACTTCGAGATGCGCACGCACAAGCGCCTGATCGACATCCTCGACCCGACCCCCAAGACCGTTGACTCTCTGATGCGACTCGACCTCCCGGCCGGTGTCGACATCGAGATCAAGCTCTGAAGGCCGGTGATCTGAGAATGGCTAAGCAGATCAAGGGCATCCTGGGCGAGAAGCTCGGCATGACGCAGGTGTGGGACGAGAACAACCGTGTTGTTCCGGTCACCGTCGTCAAGGCCGGCCCCAACGTCGTCACCCAGGTCCGCACGAACGACGTCGACGGCTACGAGTCGGTCCAGATCGCCTTCGGCGAGATCGACCCGCGCAAGGTGAACAAGCCCCTCAAGGGCCACTTCGCCAAGGCCGACGTCACCCCCCGTCGTCACCTCGTCGAGATCCGCACCGCGGACGCCTCCGAGTACACGCTGGGCCAGGAAGTCACCGCTGAGGTCTTCGAGTCGGGCGTGAAGGTCGACGTCACCGGCAAGAGCAAGGGCAAGGGCTTCGCCGGTGTCATGAAGCGTCACAACTTCAAGGGCCTCGGCGCCGGACACGGCACCCAGCGCAAGCACCGCTCGCCCGGTTCCATCGGTGGCTGCGCCACCCCGGGTCGCGTGTTCAAGGGCCTGCGCATGGCGGGCCGTATGGGCAACGAGCGGGTCACCACCCAGAACCTGACCGTCCACGCCGTTGACGCGGAGAAGGGTCTGCTGCTCATCAAGGGCGCGGTTCCCGGTCCGAACGGCGGCCTCGTCCTGGTCCGCACCGCGGCCAAGGGGGCCTGAGGTAACCGATGAGCACTGTTGACATCCTTTCGCCGGCGGGCGACAAGGCCGGTACCGTCGAGCTCCCCGCGGAGATCTTCGACGTCGAGAAGGTCAGCATCCCGCTGATCCACCAGGTCGTCGTCGCGCAGCTGGCCGCTGCCCGCCAGGGCACCCACAAGACCAAGACCCGTGGCGAGGTCCGTGGTGGCGGCAAGAAGCCGTACCGCCAGAAGGGCACCGGCCGCGCCCGTCAGGGCTCGACCCGCGCGCCGCAGTTCGCCGGTGGTGGCGTCGTGCACGGTCCCGTGCCGCGCGACTACTCCCAGCGCACCCCCAAGAAGATGAAGGCTGCCGCCCTGCGTCACGCCCTCACCGACCGGGCGCGCCACAACCGCATTCACGTCGTCTCTGGCGTGATCGAGGGCGAGACCCCCTCCACGAAGGCCGCCAGGTCGCTGTTCGGCAAGATCTCGGAGCGCAAGAACCTGCTCCTGGTCGTCGACCGCGCCGACGAGGCCGCGTGGCTGTCCGCCCGCAACCTGCCCCAGGTCCACATCCTGGAGCCGGGCCAGCTGAACACGTACGACGTTCTCGTCTCGGACGACGTGGTCTTCACCAAGGCCGCTTTCGAGTCCTTCGTCGCCGGCCCGAACAAGGCCAACGACAACGAAGGGAGCGAGGTCTGATGGCTGCCCGTCACCCCTCCATCGCCTCCAAGGCGGCCAAGAAGGCCAAGGCCGCGCGCGTCGCCAAGGCGCGCCGCCACGAGGCCGAAGGCAAGAACACCGTCGTCACCCCGGCGAGCAAGGCGTACACGGACCCCCGTGACGTCCTGCTGAAGCCGGTCGTGTCGGAGAAGAGCTACGCGCTCATCGACGAGAACAAGTACACGTTCATCGTCGACCCCAACGCGAACAAGACCCAGATCAAGCAGGCCGTCCAGGCGGTCTTCGAGGTCAAGGTCACCGGGGTCAACACGATCAACCGCATCGGCAAGCGCAAGCGCACCCGCACCGGCTTCGGCCAGCGCGCGGCGACCAAGCGCGCGATCGTGACCCTCGCCGAGGGCGACCGTATCGACATCTTCGGCGGTCCGACCGCGTAAGCGGTCAGGATCGTTCGATATCGGACGAGGACTGAGAAATGGGTATCCGCAAGTACAAGCCGACGACTCCGGGCCGTCGTGGCTCCAGCGTCGCCGACTTCGTCGAGGTCACGCGGTCCACGCCGGAGAAGTCGCTGGTCCGTCCCCTGCACAGCAAGGGCGGCCGTAACAATTCCGGTCGTGTGACCGTCCGCCACCAGGGCGGTGGCCACAAGCGCGCCTACCGAGTGATCGACTTCCGTCGTCACGACAAGGACGGCGTGCCGGCGAAGGTCGCGCACATCGAGTACGACCCCAACCGCACCGCGCGCATCGCGCTGCTGCACTACGCCGACGGCGAGAAGCGCTACATCCTCGCCCCGCGCAACCTGCAGCAGGGCGACCGCGTCGAGAACGGTCCCGGGGCCGACATCAAGCCGGGCAACAACCTGGCCCTCCGCAACATCCCGGTCGGTACCACGATCCACGCGATCGAGCTCCGTCCCGGTGGCGGCGCCAAGTTCGCCCGCTCCGCCGGTGCCTCCGTGCAGCTGCTCGCGAAGGAGGGCTCGATGGCCCACCTGCGCATGCCGTCCGGAGAGATCCGCCTGGTCGACCAGCGCTGCCGCGCCACGGTCGGCGAGGTCGGCAACGCCGAGCAGTCGAACATCAACTGGGGCAAGGCCGGCCGCAAGCGGTGGCTGGGCGTCCGCCCGACCGTCCGTGGTGTCGTCATGAACCCGGTCGACCACCCGCACGGTGGTGGTGAGGGCCGTACCTCCGGTGGCCGCCACCCCGTGTCCCCGTGGGGCAAGAAGGAAGGCCGTACTCGTTCGCCCAAGAAGGCGTCGAACAAGTACATCGTCCGCCGCCGCAAGACGAACAAGAAGCGCTAAGGACGGGTTGAGATGCCTCGTAGCTTGAAGAAGGGACCCTTCGTCGACGACCACCTGATCAAGAAGGTGGACGTCCAGAACGAAGCCGGTACCAAGAACGTCATCAAGACCTGGTCCCGTCGCTCGATGATCGTCCCGGCGATGCTGGGCCACACGATCGCGGTGCACAACGGCAAGACCCACATCCCGGTGTTTGTCACCGAGTCCATGGTCGGCCACAAGCTCGGCGAGTTCTCGCCGACGCGCACCTTCCGGGGTCACGTCAAGGACGACCGGAAGTCGAAGCGCCGCTAGTCAGCGGGGTGGATTGACCATGACAAACACTGAAGGGACAACCATGGAAGCCAGGGCCCAGGCGCGGTACATCCGCGTCACGCCCATGAAGGCCCGCCGCGTGGTGGACCTCATCCGTGGCATGGACGCCACGGAGGCTCAGGCGGTCCTGCGTTTCGCCCCGCAGGCCGCGAGCGTGCCGGTCGGCAAGGTGCTGGACAGCGCCATCGCCAACGCCGCGCACAACTACGACCACACCGACGCCGACAGCCTCTACATCTCCGAGGCGTACGTCGACGAGGGCCCGACCCTGAAGCGGTTCCGTCCGCGCGCCCAGGGCCGTGCCTACCGGATCCGCAAGCGGACCAGCCACATCACCGTGGTCGTCAGCAGCAAGGAAGGAACCCGGTAATGGGCCAGAAGGTAAACCCGCACGGGTTCCGGCTCGGTGTCACGACCGACTTCAAGTCGCGTTGGTACGCCGACAAGCTGTACAAGGACTACGTCAAGGAAGACGTCGCCATCCGTCGGATGATGACGTCCGGCATGGAGCGCGCCGGCATCTCGAAGGTGGAGATCGAGCGCACCCGTGACCGCGTGCGTGTGGACATCCACACCGCCCGTCCCGGCATCGTCATCGGCCGCCGCGGCGCCGAGGCCGACCGCATCCGCGGTGACCTGGAGAAGCTGACCGGCAAGCAGGTCCAGCTCAACATCCTCGAGGTCAAGAGCCCCGAGACGGACGCTCAGCTGGTGGCCCAGGCCGTCGCCGAGCAGCTCTCCTCCCGCGTCTCCTTCCGTCGTGCCATGCGCAAGAGCATGCAGGGCACGATGAAGGCCGGCGCCAAGGGCATCAAGATCCAGTGCGGTGGCCGCCTCGGTGGCGCCGAGATGTCCCGCTCGGAGTTCTACCGCGAGGGCCGTGTGCCCCTGCACACGCTCCGCGCGAACGTGGACTACGGCTTCTTCGAGGCCAAGACGACCTTCGGCCGCATCGGTGTGAAGGTCTGGATCTACAAGGGCGACGTCAAGAACATCGCCGAGGTCCGCGCCGAGAACGCCGCTGCCCGTGCGGGTAACCGCCCGGCCCGCGGTGGCGCCGACCGCCCGGCCCGTGGTGGCCGCGGTGGCGAGCGTGGCGGTCGCGGCCGTAAGCCGCAGCAGGCTCCCGCTGCCGAGGCCCCCAAGGCCGAGGCTCCGGCTGCCGCTCCGGCTGAGAGCACCGGAACGGAGGCCTGACCGACATGCTGATCCCCCGTAGGGTCAAGCACCGCAAGCAGCACCACCCGAAGCGCCGCGGTATGGCCAAGGGCGGTACGACCGTCGCGTTCGGCGAGTACGGCATCCAGGCCCTCACGCCGGCGTACGTGACCAACCGCCAGATCGAGGCGGCCCGTATCGCGATGACCCGCCACATCAAGCGTGGCGGCAAGGTCTGGATCAACATCTACCCGGACCGCCCGCTCACGAAGAAGCCGGCCGAGACCCGCATGGGTTCCGGTAAGGGTTCGCCGGAGTGGTGGATCGCGAACGTGCACCCGGGTCGGGTCATGTTCGAGCTGTCCTACCCCAACGAGAAGATCGCCCGTGAGGCGCTGACCCGTGCGGCCCACAAGCTGCCGATGAAGTGCCGGATCGTCAAGCGCGAGGCAGGTGAAGCGTGATGTCGGCCGGTACCAAGGCGTCCGAGCTGCGCGAGCTGGGCAACGAGGAGCTTCTCGCGAAGCTCCGCGAGGCCAAGGAAGAGCTGTTCAACCTCCGTTTCCAGGCGGCGACCGGTCAGCTCGAGAACCACGGTCGGCTGAAGGCCGTCCGTAAGGACATCGCGCGGATCTACACCCTGATGCGCGAGCGCGAGCTGGGCATCGAAACGGTGGAGAACGCATGAGCGAGAACAACGTGACTGAGACGAACACCGAGGCTCGGGGCGACCGCAAGACCCGTGAGGGCATCGTCGTCAGCGACAAGATGGACAAGACCGTCGTCGTCGCCGTCGAGGACCGCAAGAAGCACGCGCTGTACGGCAAGGTCATCCGCAGCACGAGCAAGCTCAAGGCCCACGACGAGCAGAACGCCGCCGGCGTCGGCGACCGCGTCCTCCTGATGGAGACCCGGCCGCTGTCCGCCACGAAGCACTGGCGCATCGTCGAGATCCTCGAGAAGGCCAAGTAGGTAATTCCCGCAAGGGAATTCCCAAAAGTACGTTCCTGCGGGGCATCCCTCGCAGGGCAGTTCCGCCAGGCTCCGGGGGCCGTTCAGCCGAACGGCCCCCGGGGAACCGGCAGACAAACAGGAGATAGACGTGATCCAGCAGGAGTCGCGACTGCGTGTCGCCGACAACACGGGTGCGAAGGAAGTCCTCTGCATCCGTGTGCTCGGTGGCTCCGGTCGCCGCTACGCGGGCATCGGTGACGTCATCGTCGCCACCGTCAAGGACGCGATCCCCGGTGGCAACGTGAAGAAGGGTGACGTCGTCAAGGCGGTCATCGTTCGCACCGTCAAGGAGCGCCGCCGTCCGGACGGCTCGTACATCCGCTTCGACGAGAACGCCGCCGTCATTCTGAAGAACGACGGCGACCCTCGCGGCACCCGTATCTTCGGCCCCGTCGGCCGTGAGCTGCGCGAGAAGAAGTTCATGAAGATCATCTCCCTCGCGCCGGAGGTGCTGTGAGCATGAAGATCAAGAAGGGCGACCTGGTCCAGGTCATCACCGGTAAGGACAAGGGCAAGCAGGGCAAGGTCATCGCGGCCTACCCCCGCGAGGACCGTGTCCTGGTCGAGGGTGTCAACCGGGTCAAGAAGCACACCAAGGCCGGCCCGACCGCCGGTGGCTCGCAGGCCGGCGGCATCGTGACCACCGAGGCCCCGGTCCACGTCTCCAACGTCCAGCTGGTCGTGGAGAAGGACGGCAAGAAGGTCGTCACGCGCGTCGGTTACCGCTTCGACGACGAAGGCAACAAGATCCGCGTTGCCAAGCGGACGGGTGAGGACATCTGATGACGACCACCACCACTCCGCGTCTGAAGACGAAGTACCGCGAGGAGATCGCGGGCAAGCTGCGCGAGCAGTTCTCCTACGAGAACGTCATGCAGGTTCCCGGCCTCGTCAAGATCGTGGTCAACATGGGTGTGGGCGACGCCGCCCGCGACTCCAAGCTGATCGAGGGCGCCATCCGCGACCTCACCACGATCACCGGTCAGAAGCCGGCCGTCACCAAGGCCCGCAAGTCCATCGCGCAGTTCAAGCTGCGTGAGGGCCAGCCGATCGGTGCCCACGTCACGCTCCGTGGCGACCGCATGTGGGAGTTCCTGGACCGCACCCTGTCGCTCGCGCTGCCGCGCATCCGCGACTTCCGCGGCCTGTCCCCCAAGCAGTTCGACGGCCGTGGCAACTACACCTTCGGTCTCACGGAGCAGGTCATGTTCCACGAGATCGACCAGGACAAGATCGACCGCACCCGGGGTATGGACATCACCGTGGTGACCACGGCGACCAACGACGAAGAGGGCCGCGCCCTTCTCCGTCACCTCGGCTTCCCCTTCAAGGAGGCGTGAGCGAGATGGCGAAGAAGGCTCTGATCGCGAAGGCTGCTCGCAAGCCCAAGTTCGGTGTGCGTGGCTACACCCGCTGCCAGCGCTGTGGCCGCCCGCACTCCGTGTACCGCAAGTTCGGCCTGTGCCGCGTGTGCCTTCGTGAGATGGCTCACCGTGGCGAGCTGCCGGGCGTGACCAAGAGCTCCTGGTAATCCGGTAGTTCCGGACTCCCAGGGCTCTCGGTAAGCATTGGGAACGGCGGGAGGCCCGCTCCGTATGGCTTAGGCTTGCGGGGTTGGGCACCTGCCGTGCCCCAGACGACTTACTACGCCGTAGGTCCACCGCGCCGCACCCGTCCCGTCTCGGATCGGGGAGAGGGATGGCGCACCAGGAAACCCCGGCGAGAGAGGCCGAAGGCCAATTCATGACCATGACTGATCCGATCGCAGACATGCTTACGCGTCTGCGGAACGCGAACTCGGCGTACCACGACTCCGTGGCGATGCCGCACTCGAAGATCAAGTCGCACATCGCGGAGATCCTCCAGCAGGAGGGCTTCATCACGGGCTGGAAGACCGAGGACGCCGAGGTCGGCAAGAACCTCGTCCTCGAGCTGAAGTTCGGCCCGAACCGTGAGCGCTCCATCGCGGGCATCAAGCGGATCTCCAAGCCCGGTCTCCGGGTGTACGCGAAGTCCACCAACCTGCCGAAGGTGCTGGGCGGCCTCGGCGTGGCGATCATCTCCACGTCGCACGGGCTCCTCACCGACAAGCAGGCCGGCAAGAAGGGCGTGGGTGGGGAAGTCCTCGCCTACGTCTGGTAGCGGAAGGGAACGGAGGAAACAGCTATGTCGCGCATCGGCAAGCTCCCCATCGCGGTTCCCGCCGGCGTGGACGTCACCATCGACGGCCGTACGGTCTCGGTCAAGGGCCCCAAGGGCACGCTGACCCACACCGTCGTGGCGCCGATCGAGATCGTCAAGGGTGAGGACGGCGTGCTGAACGTCACCCGCCCCAACGACGAGCGTCAGAACAAGGCCCTTCACGGCCTGTCCCGCACGCTGGTGGCGAACATGATCACCGGCGTGACCCAGGGTTACGTGAAGAAGCTCGAGATCAGCGGTGTCGGTTACCGCGTTGTCGCCAAGGGTTCGAACCTGGAGTTCTCCCTCGGCTACAGCCACTCGATCACCGTCGAGGCGCCCGAGGGCATCACCTTCAAGGTCGAGGCTCCGACCCGTTTCTCGGTCGAGGGCATCGACAAGCAGAAGGTCGGCGAGGTTGCGGCCAACATCCGCAAGCTGCGCAAGCCCGACCCGTACAAGGCCAAGGGTGTCAAGTACGAGGGCGAAGTCATCCGCCGCAAGGTCGGAAAGGCGGGTAAGTAAGCCATGGCATACGGGCAGAAGATCCTCAAGGGCGACGCCTACAAGCGCGCCGCGATCAAGCGCCGTCACATCCGGATCCGCAAGCGGATCGCGGGTACCGCGGAGCGTCCCCGTCTGGTCGTGACCCGCTCCAACCGCCACATCGTGGCGCAGGTGATCGACGACCTGAAGGGTCACACCCTGGCGTCGGCGTCCACCCTGGACGCGTCGGTCCGCGGTGGCGAGGGCGACAAGTCCGCGCAGGCCAAGCAGGTCGGCGCCCTGGTCGCCGAGCGTGCCAAGGCCGCCGGTGTCGAGGCCGTCGTGTTCGACCGTGGTGGTAACCAGTACGCCGGGCGCATCGCCGCTCTGGCGGACGCCGCCCGCGAAGCCGGCCTGAAGTTCTGAGCCGGTTCCGAGCTAGCGGAAACAGAGAGAGGTAATTCCAATGGCTGGACCCCAGCGCCGCGGTGGCGGTGCCGGTGGCGGCGAGCGGCGGGACCGGAAGGGCCGTGACGGCGGCGCAGCTGCCGCCGAGAAGACCGCGTACGTTGAGCGCGTCGTCGCGATCAACCGCGTCGCCAAGGTTGTGAAGGGTGGTCGTCGCTTCAGCTTCACCGCGCTGGTCGTGGTGGGCGACGGTGACGGCACCGTGGGTGTCGGATACGGCAAGGCCAAGGAGGTGCCGGCCGCCATCGCCAAGGGCGTTGAGGAGGCCAAGAAGCACTTCTTCAAGGTCCCCCGCATCCAGGGCACCATCCCGCACCCCATCCAGGGTGAGAAGGCTGCCGGCGTCGTGCTGCTCAAGCCCGCGTCGCCCGGTACCGGTGTGATCGCCGGTGGTCCGGTGCGCGCCGTGCTCGAGTGCGCCGGTATCCACGACGTGCTGTCGAAGTCGCTCGGCTCCGACAACGCGATCAACATCGTGCACGCGACCGTGGCGGCCCTCAAGGGCCTGCAGCGTCCCGAGGAGATCGCGGCCCGCCGTGGTCTGCCGCTCGAGGACGTCGCCCCCGCGGCTCTTCTCCGCGCACGTGCCGGGGCGGGTGTGTGATCATGGCGCAGCTCAAGATCACGCAGGTCAAGTCCTACATCGGCAGCAAGCAGAACCACCGTGACACCCTGCGTTCGCTTGGCCTGAAGAAGGTCAACGACGTGGTCGTCAAGGAGGACCGCCCCGAGTTCCGCGGCATGGTGCACACCGTCCGCCACCTCGTGACGGTCGAGGAGGTCGACTGATCATGGCGGAGCAGAACCCGCTCAAGATCCACAACCTCCGTCCCGCCCCCGGCGCCAAGACCGCCAAGACCCGTGTCGGTCGTGGTGAGGCGTCGAAGGGTAAGACGGCCGGTCGTGGTACGAAGGGCACCAAGGCCCGTTACCAGGTTCCGGAGCGCTTCGAGGGTGGCCAGATGCCGCTCCACATGCGCCTCCCGAAGCTGAAGGGCTTCAAGAACCCGTTCAAGACCGAGTACCAGGTCGTGAACCTCGACAAGCTGGCCGCGCTGTACCCCGAGGGTGGCGAGGTCACCGTCGAGGGCCTGGTGGCCAAGGGTGCCGTTCGCAAGAACAGCCTCGTCAAGGTCCTCGGCCAGGGCGAGGTCTCCGTGGCGCTGCAGGTGACGGTCGACGCCGTCTCCGGCTCCGCCAAGGAGAAGATCACCGCCGCCGGCGGTACCGTCACCGAGCTCGTCTGACCCTTTCAGGTGTCTCGATGACGTAGAGCGATCCCGACCGGGGATACCCCACATTTGGGGTATCCCCGGTTGGTCGTTCCTAGGGCGGCATGGTCGCCGGTAAGGTGGCCTGCGCTGCCCACTGACCTCGGGCGCCCCAAGCGGGCACTCAGGGCGGCAGTTGACCGTTACGTATTCGTCCTTAGTCGGAATCTCAAGACCGTCACCCTTGACGCAGTTGCGCGGGGGGTCGCAGGAGGCACCGTGCTCACCGCGTTCGCCCGGGCGTTCAAGACGCCCGACCTGCGCAAGAAGCTGCTCTTCACGCTCGGCATCATCGTGGTGTACCGCATCGGTACCAACGTTCCCATTCCGGGCGTCGACTACCGCAACGTCCAGACCTGCATCGACAACGCCGAAGCCAATTCGGGTCTGTTCGGTCTGGTCAACATGTTCAGCGGCGGGGCGCTGCTCCAGATCACGATCTTCGCGCTGGGCATCATGCCCTACATCACCGCGTCGATCATCCTGCAGCTGCTGACCGTGGTGATCCCGCGTCTGGAAGCCCTCAAGAAGGAGGGCCAGGCCGGTACGGCGAAGATCACGCAGTACACCCGTTATCTGACGGTGGCGCTGGCCATCCTCCAGGGCACCGGCCTGGTGGCCACCGCCCGCAGCGGTGCCCTGTTCCAGGGCTGCCCGGTCGCGAGCCAGATCGTCCCGGACCAGTCGATCTTCGTGACCGTCACCATGGTCGTCACCATGACCGCCGGTACGGCCGTCGTCATGTGGCTCGGTGAGCTCATCACCGACCGCGGCATCGGCAACGGCATGTCGATCCTGATGTTCATCTCGATCGCCGCGACGTTCCCCTCCGCCCTGTGGGCCATCAAGCAGGGGGGCACCCTCGCGGGCGGCTGGATCGAGTTCGGCACCGTGATGCTCGTCGGGTTCGTCATGGTCGGCCTGGTCGTCTTCGTGGAGCAGGCCCAGCGCCGGATCCCCGTGCAGTACGCCAAGCGCATGGTCGGCCGCCGTTCCTACGGCGGCACGTCGACGTACATCCCGCTCAAGGTGAACCAGGCGGGCGTCATCCCCGTCATCTTCGCCGCGTCGCTGCTGTACATCCCGGCGCTGATCGTCCAGTTCTCCAGCTCGACGGCGGGCTGGGCGACGTGGGTCGAGGCGAATCTCGCCGACCCCGCGGCCACGGCGCACATCGTTCTGTACTTCCTCCTGATCGTGTTCTTCGCCTTCTTCTACGTGGCGATCTCCTTCAACCCCGAGGAAGTCGCCGACAACATGAAGAAGTATGGTGGCTTCATCCCGGGCATCCGGGCTGGCCGACCGACCGCTGAGTACCTCAGCTACGTACTCAACCGGATCACCTGGCCGGGTTCGCTGTACTTGGGTCTGATCTCTCTCGTGCCGACAATGGCGTTGGCTGGTTTCGGGGCGAACCAGAACTTCCCGTTCGGCGGGACCAGCATCCTGATCATCGTGGGTGTCGGTCTCGAGACGGTGAGGCAGATCGAGAGCCAGCTCCAGCAGCGCAATTACGAAGGGTTCCTCCGCTGATGCGAATCGTCCTCGTCGGGCCGCCGGGTGCCGGTAAGGGTACGCAGGCCACCCGCCTTGCCGAGAAACTGCGCATCCCGCACATTTCGACAGGCGACCTGTTCCGCGCCAACATCAGCCGGCAGACCGAGCTGGGGAAGCTCGCCAAGTCCTACATGGACGCGGGCAATCTCGTCCCCGACGAGGTCACCATCGCCATGGCCAAGGACCGTATGGAGCAGCCCGACGCCGAGGGCGGCTTCCTGCTGGACGGCTTCCCGCGCAACGTGTCGCAGGCCGGGGCGCTGGACGAGCTGCTGCAGACCGAGGGCGTCAAGCTGGACGCGGTCCTCGATCTGGAGGCCCCCGAGGACGAGGTCGTCAAGCGGATCGCCGGCCGGCGGACCTGCCGCAACGACTCCGCGCACGTGTTCCACGTGACGTACAGCCCGCCGAAGCAGGAGGGTGTGTGCGACGTCTGTGGTGGTGAGCTGTACCAGCGGGACGACGACTCCGAGGAGACCGTGCGGACGCGGCTGGAGGTCTACCACACGCAGACCGAGCCGATCATCGACTACTACCGGGCGCAGGGGCTGGTCGTGACCATCTCCGCGCTGGGTCCCGTCGACGAGGTCACGGGGCGGGCGCTGGAGGCGCTGAAGAGCGGTAAGTAGTTTTCTGTACGTCGGTCGCAGCCGCGGTTCCTCTGGGTAAGGGGCCGCGGCTGTGGCTTGGCGGGGGTGGGTTCGCGCAGCCCGGCGCTTGCGGGGCGCCTCCTCACTCTCGGCTTCTCCCCCACTCTCGGCTTTGCTCGAGCGGGAGGGACCCCCATGACCGGGAGGTGCCCCCATCGCCCACCCGTGCCGCCCTGGAGTACCTCCCAGGCCCTTAAGGCGCTGGGGGAGGCACGATCGTCCGCGGCTGGCGCGGTGCTGCGGCACGATTGCCCGCGGTTATCGTGGATAGCGTTCGTATCCCTTCCTGGTCCAGAAAGGCCGTCCTCCCCATGGTGCAGATCAAGAGCCCTGAGCAGATCGCCAAGATGCGTGAGGCGGGGTTGGTGGTCGCCGCCATTCACGCGGCCACCCGTGAGGCCGCCGTACCCGGGGCCACGACCAAGGATCTGGACCAGGTCGCCCGCAAGGTGCTCGCGGAGCACGACGCCAAGCCGAACTTCCTCGGCTACGGCGGCTTCCCCGCGACGATCTGCACCTCGGTGAACGACGTCGTCGTCCACGGCATCCCCTCCGACGACGTCGTCCTCAAGGACGGCGACATCATCTCCATCGACTGCGGCGCGATCATCGACGGCTGGCACGGCGACGCCGCGTACACCGCGTTCGTCGGGTCCGGCCACTCCCCGGAGCTGGTCGAGCTGTCCCGGGTGACCGAGGAGTCGATGTGGGCCGGCATCGCGGCCATGAAGCAGGGCAACCGGCTCGTCGACATCTCCCGCGCGGTCGAGACGTACATCCGCCGCCAGCCCAAGCCGGGCGGCGGCAAGTACGGGATCATCGAGGACTACGGCGGCCACGGCATCGGCACCGAGATGCACATGGACCCGCACCTGCTGAACTACGTCGAGCGCAAGCGGGGCAAGGGCCCCAAGCTGGTCCCGGGCTTCTGCCTCGCCATCGAGCCGATGGTCTCCCTGGGCACCCCGAAGACGAAGGTCCTCTCCGACGACTGGACGGTCATCACCACCGACGGCACCTGGTCCTCCCACTGGGAGCACTCCGTCGCCCTCACCGAGCAGGGCCCCCTGGTCCTGACGGCCCCCGACGGCGGCAAGGCCAAGCTCGCGGAGATGGGCATCACGGCGGCTCCGGATCCGCTCGGCTGAGGTCGTCGGCCCCGGGCGGTCCGCCGGTCGGAGGCCGGCGCAGCCGCTCGAAGCCTGTGAGGCGCCCCGGCGCCGAGCCCGCGAGAGTGGCGTCAAGGATCGGGTCGGCGGCAAGGCCGAGCTCGCGGAGATGGGCATCACGGCGGCTCCGGATGCGCTCGGTTAAGGATCAGCTTCGTGGGGCAGACTTCCCCGATTCGTGTTTCCGGGTGCGCTGACGTAGACTGACTCGTCGGCTCTTGTGCACCCGCATGTCTGCATGTACTACACACGGTGCACGCCAGAGTCGATCAAGGTAGTCGATTCGAAGGGCGAAGCGTGGCCAAGAAGCAAGGTGCCATCGAGATCGAGGGCACTGTCGTCGAGTCTCTTCCGAACGCCATGTTCAAGGTCGAGCTCCAGAACGGCCACCAGGTCCTGGCACACATCAGCGGCAAGATGCGCATGCACTACATCCGCATCCTCCCTGACGACCGGGTCGTGGTGGAGCTGTCTCCGTACGACCTGACGCGTGGCCGGATCGTCTACCGGTACAAGTAGATCTTGCCCGCTCCCCGGCCCGCCGGGGTGATGGCACTGACCCGGAGAACCTCACACCCATGAAGGTCAAGCCGAGCGTCAAGAAGATCTGCGACAAGTGCAGGGTGATCCGCCGTCACGGCCGGGTCATGGTCATCTGCGAGAACCCGCGCCACAAGCAGCGCCAGGGCTGACCGCAGCACGATCGACCCTCTGCGACTTCCGCAGAAATTCGCGCGACGCGAGCAACACACGTTCATACGCAGGTCCCGAGCCGCACGGCTCGACACCCCCGGCTCGGAGGCCGGGGACCTGGTCCGTACCTGGTACGGCGGGCCGGGATCCGGTCCTGTGGAAGACCTCCGACAATCAACTGGAGCCATTGAATGGCACGCGTTTCCGGTGTTGACATCCCGCGCGAAAAGCGCGTGGAGATCGCCCTCACCTACGTGTTCGGCATCGGCCGGACCCTTTCGCAGCAGACGCTGGCCGCCACCGGCGTCGACCCGAACACCCGCGTTCGCGACCTCTCCGAGGAGCAGCTCGTCGCGATCCGCGAGTACGTCGACAACAACATCAAGACCGAGGGTGACCTCCGTCGCGAGATCCAGGCCGACATCCGCCGCAAGGTCGAGATCGGCACCTACCAGGGTCTGCGTCACCGTCGCGGTCTGCCCGTCCGCGGTCAGCGCACCAGCACCAACGCGCGTACCCGCAAGGGCCCGCGTCGCGCCATCGCCGGCAAGAAGAAGCCGGGCAAGAAGTAGTCCGCAGCGGACTTCGCCGTCCAGCGGTCTTCGCTGTAGGACCGACCACCTCCCGTAGGAGTTACAGATGCCCCCCAAGGGTCGTCAGGGCGCTGCCAAGAAGGTGCGCCGCAAGGAAAAGAAGAACGTCGCTCACGGCCACGCGCACATCAAGAGCACGTTCAACAACACGATCGTGTCGATCACGGACCCGTCCGGCAACGTGATCTCCTGGGCCTCCGCCGGCCACGTCGGCTTCAAGGGCTCCCGGAAGTCCACGCCGTTCGCCGCGCAGATGGCCGCCGAGTCGGCTGCCCGTCGCGCCCAGGAGCACGGCATGCGCAAGGTCGACGTGTTCGTCAAGGGCCCGGGTTCGGGTCGCGAGACCGCCATCCGTTCGCTTCAGGCGACCGGTCTTGAGGTCGGCTCCATCCAGGACGTCACGCCCACCCCGCACAACGGCTGCCGTCCGCCGAAGCGTCGTCGCGTCTGATCCGTCGCGTCGTTCCCGACGCGTCTGATCTTGCTTCACCAGGGTTTTCACGGGCGGTACGACTCTTTCGGGTCGTATCGCCCGTACCCTTGCAGTACTGGTCGGGCGTCAAATAGCGGGCGCCCCTGACTGAAGGATCACCACATGCTGATCGCTCAGCGTCCCTCGTTGACCGAAGAGGTCGTCGACGAATTCCGCTCCCGGTTCGTGATCGAGCCGCTGGAGCCGGGCTTCGGCTACACCCTCGGCAACTCGCTCCGCCGTACCCTCCTGTCGTCGATCCCCGGTGCCGCCGTCACCAGCATCCGCATCGACGGCGTCCTGCACGAGTTCACCACCGTGCCGGGCGTCAAGGAGGACGTCACCGACCTGATCCTCAACATCAAGCAGCTGGTCGTCTCCTCGGAGCACGACGAGCCCGTCGTGATGTACCTGCGCAAGCAGGGCCCGGGTCTGGTCACCGCCGCCGACATCGCCCCGCCGGCCGGTGTCGAGGTGCACAACCCCGACCTCGTCCTCGCCACGCTCAACGGCAAGGGCAAGCTGGAGATGGAGCTGACCGTCGAGCGCGGTCGCGGCTACGTCTCCGCCGTGCAGAACAAGCAGGTCGGCCAGGAGATCGGCCGTATCCCGGTCGACTCGATCTACTCGCCGGTCCTCAAGGTCACCTACAAGGTCGAGGCGACCCGTGTCGAGCAGCGCACCGACTTCGACAAGCTGATCGTCGACGTCGAGACCAAGCAGGCGATGCGTCCGCGCGACGCCATGGCCTCCGCCGGTAAGACCCTGGTCGAGCTGTTCGGTCTCGCCCGCGAGCTGAACATCGACGCCGAGGGCATCGACATGGGCCCGTCCCCCACGGACGCCGCCCTCGCCGCCGACCTGGCGCTGCCGATCGAGGAGCTGGAGCTCACCGTTCGGTCGTACAACTGCCTCAAGCGTGAGGGCATCCACTCCGTGGGTGAGCTCGTCGCCCGCTCCGAGGCGGACCTGCTCGACATCCGCAACTTCGGTGCGAAGTCCATTGACGAGGTCAAGGCGAAGCTGGCGGGTATGGGCCTCGCGCTCAAGGACTCGCCTCCCGGGTTCGACCCGACCGCTGCCGCGGACGCCTTTGGTGCGGACGACGACGCGGACGCGGGCTTCGTCGAGACCGAGCAGTACTAAAGCTCGGGACTTTCGGTCCGTACTTGGCTGCCGACCGGCTGTGGCTGGTCGCGCCCACGCGACGGAGTCGCATATCGACACCTCCCCGCGCCCCTTTGGGGCGCGGGGTCTCCGACAGACGACCGTCTGCTCGGATACTGACCCCGGTACCTGATACGGCCGGGGCAGACACCTAGGAGAAACACCATGCCGAGGCCCACCAAGGGTGCCCGTATGGGCGGCAGCGCCGCGCACGAGAAGCTGCTCCTCGCGAACCTCGCGAAGGCGCTGTTCGAGCACGGCCGCATCACCACCACCGAGGCGAAGGCGCGCAAGCTGCGTCCGTACGCCGAGCGTCTGGTCACCAAGGCGAAGAAGGGCGACCTTCACAACCGCCGTCAGGTGCTCCAGGTCATCACGGACAAGAGCATCGTCCACACGCTCTTCACCGAGATCGGCCCGCGGTACGAGAACCGTCCCGGTGGCTACACCCGCATCACCAAGATCGGTAACCGCCGTGGCGACAACGCGCCCATGGCCGTCATCGAGCTGGTCGAGGCGCTGACGGTGGCGCAGGAGGCCACCGGCGAGGCCGAGGCCGCGACGAAGCGTGCGGCCAAGGACGCCGAGGCCGCCGAGACCAAGGTCGACACGACCAAGGCCGACGACGAGGCTGCCGCCGAGGAGTCGAAGGACGCGTAAGCGTTCTGCCGGGGGACTGTGCGTCGGCGGCTGCGGCTGCGTCGTGGCTGGTCGCGCAGTTCCCCGCGCCCCTTAAGGCGTTGGCGGGTCCGTTCCTTTCGAGGGGCGGGCCCGTTTTCGTGTGGGTGAGAGGATCTCTGTGTGAGTGACGAAGTGCAGGCCGGGTTCGTACGGGTGCGGCTGGACCTTTCCTACGACGGGGCCGAGTTCTCCGGGTGGGCCAAGCAGGCTGGTGGGCGGCGGACCGTGCAGGGGGAGATCGAGGACGCGCTGCGGACCGTGACGCGGTCCGGGGGGACGACGTACGAGCTGACCGTGGCCGGCCGTACCGACGCAGGGGTGCACGCGCGGGGGCAGGTCGCGCATGTCGATCTGCCGCGGGAGGTCTGGGTCGAGCACCACACGAAGCTGCTCAAGCGGCTCGCCGGGCGGCTGCCGAGGGACGTACGGGTGTGGGCGCTCAGGGAGGCGCCCGACGGATTCAACGCCCGGTTCTCCGCGATCTGGCGGCGCTACGCCTACCGCGTCACCGACAACCCGGGCGGGGTGGACCCGCTGCTGCGCGGCCACGTGCTGTGGCACGACTGGCCGCTCGACGTCGACGCCATGAACGAGGCGGCCCGCGATCTGCTGGGGGAGCACGACTTCGCCGCGTACTGCAAGAAGCGGGAGGGGGCCACGACCATCCGGACCCTCCAGGAGCTGAGCCTGGTGCGCGGCGAGGACGGGATCATCACCGCCACCGTCCGGGCCGACGCCTTCTGCCACAACATGGTCCGCTCGCTGATCGGCGCGCTGCTGTTCGTCGGTGACGGCCACCGCCCGCCGGACTGGCCGGGCAAGGTGCTGGCGGCGGGCGTACGGGATTCGGCCGTCCATGTCGTACGCCCGCACGGCCTGACCCTGGAGGAGGTCGGTTACCCGGCCGACGAACTCCTCGCGGCCCGCAGCAAGGAGGCCCGCAACAAGCGGTCCCTCCCGACGGCCGGCTGCTGCTGAACCGGGACGGGCCGCTCAGTCCTCCGCCCAGGCGGTGAGCAGGCCGGCCACGGCAGCCGCTGCCTCGTCGGAGTCGCGGCCGTCACCCCGGGCGCCGGGGGCCAGCTCCAGGTGGACGAAGGTCGCGTGCTGCCGTTCGGCGGCCCGGCCCTGGACGTTCGTCGTGCCCTCCAGCGGGCAGCGCGCCGACCAGCCCCGGCAGACCCGCAGCCCGTCCGACTCCATGCGGTCGGCCAGGGCGGAGACCTCCCCGGGCGCGCTCTCCGCGGCACCGGTGGACACGACGGCGTCATAGCGGTCCGTGGTGGACTCGGCGAAGCCGTGCAACTGGACACCGGGCACGCCGCGCTCCTGCAGCTCCACGACGATGGCGTGGAAGGCACTGTCCTCGCGGTGGGCGACATCGGCGGCGTCTCCCGCCTGGACGGCAACGGCTACTACGCCAAGACGCTGCGCAGCGCCAAGCGGCTGTGACGCGCCCGCCCCGCGGCGGCTACTCGTCGGCCGCAGCAGGGAGGCCCGCAACAAGCGGTCCTTGCCCGGGGGTTCAGGATGTGCGACCTGCTGGTTCTGTCCCGTTCCCGTCCTTGCGTCCCTCCTGGCACATTCGGAACGTAGTACTCCAGTCATCCCCTTACCGTCCTCTTGTCTCTCGTATAGCCTTGGGGCGCTCGGCCATGGGGTAGGGGAGGCCGGGCGAGGGCGGGGGTCGACGGGCCGGTCGGGGTCCGGGGAGTTTCATATGGGTTCAGTGGGCCCGGTGCGGGCCGGGGGGCGTCGTGATCCGCGCCGGAGCGGCGGACGACGCAGGGCGTCACGCGGTGGCGGAGCCCCGCTGGGGCTGTTGCCGCTGCCGCCGACGGACAGGGAGAAGTACGCCTACGCGCGCCGGCACTTATGGATCCTGACGGTCAGTTCGCTGATCAGCTTCTGCTGCCTGGTGGTCAGTCAGTTCAAGCTGGCGCAGGCCGCGCCGCTGCTGTGGGCGTACACGCCGCTGCTCGTCTTCACGGTCGTCTACTACCTGGTGTCGCTCCGGGTGAACGGTTTCAGCCGTGACTTCGACATCGCCCGCCACAAGCGGCTGGTCCACGACTGGCGGCCGGAGGTGTACCCCACCGTCGACGTGTTCCTGCCCGTGTGCGGTGAGCCCATCGAGGTCCTGCACAACACCTGGAAGCACGTGCGGGCGATGGCCGACCACTATCCGGGCGTCTGCGTCCCGTTCGTGCTGGACGACGGTGCCGGCCCCGAACTAGAGGCGATGGCCCGCGACTTCGGCTTCCGCTACGGGACCCGCGAGAACCGCGGCTGGTTCAAGAAGGCGGGCAACCTGCACTTCGGGTTCGGCCGGTCCGACGGCGAGTACATCCTGATCCTCGACGCCGACTTCACGCCGCGCGCCGACCTGCTCCAGGAACTGCTGCCGTACATGGAGGCGGATCCGCGCATCGGCATCGTCCAGTCGCCGCAGTACTTCCGTGTCCTGGACTCGCAGAACTGGATCGAGCGCGGCGCGGGCGCCGTGCAGGAGCTGTTCTACCGGTCCGTGCAGGTCTCCCGGCAGGGCAGTGACGGCGCCATCTGCGTGGGCAGTTGCGCCGTCTACCGGCGCGCGGCCCTGGACACCAACGGCGGCACCACGCTGATCGAACACTCCGAGGACGTGCACACCGGCTTCGACCTGCGTGGTCTCGGCTGGGACCTGCGCTACATACCGGTCGCGGTGTCGACGGGCGTGTGCCCGGACAGCGCGGGCGCCTTCTTCAACCAGCAGTACCGCTGGTGCTCCGGCTCCATGAGTCTGCTGGGCAGCAGGAAGTTCTGGCAGATGAAGATCAGGCCGGCGAGCCGCCTGTGCTACATGTCCGGCTTCTTCTACTACATCCACACGGCGCTGTTCACCTTCGCGGCCCCCGTGATCCCGATCGTGCTGCTGCTGGCGATGCCGGAGAAGCTCCTGGTCGAGCACCTGTTCCTGGTGCTCCCCAGCATCATCTACACCACGATCGTCTTCCCGATGTGGCACAAGGCGCCCTACCGCCTGGAGGCCTGGGCGACCCGCATGATGTACGGCTGGGCGCACGTCTTCGCCATCTGGGACATCCTGCGCAAGAACCGCATGGGCTGGCAGCCCACCGGCTCGTCCGGCGCCAAGAAGAACAAGACCCGGCGCTTCTGGATCGGCCTGTGGGTGTGGAGCGGTGGCACCGCCGTGGTGTGGGTGGTCGCCGCGGTGTACCGCACGTTCACCATGAACGCCCCGGACTTCGCGCTGATCCTGTCCTCCGGACTCTTCTACGCCCTGGTGGTGGCCCGCGCCCTGGTGCAGCCCCGGGCGGAGGTGACGGCCTGATGCGCCTCCTCTCCCGCACCCGTACGGTGCTGTCCTCCTGCCTGCTCGCGACACTGCTGCTCGGCGGCTGCTCGTCGCCCGGCGACGAGCCGGCCGGACCGGACGCGGCAGGCGGCGGCCCGAACGCCGGGAGCGCCGGGGGCTCCGAGGCGAGCGTCCCCTACGACGTCGTACCGCTGCTGAAGCCGTCGAGGAAGTACTTCGGCGCCGCCGTCGAGGGCTCACCGCACTCGATGAAGGGCGTCGACGCCTACACCGAGATGGTCGGCAAACAGCCGAACCTGATCGAGTACTACGCCGCCTGGGGCGACGGTTTCGACGCCACCGGTGTGCGCAACGCCTGGGCGGAGGGCGCCCTGACGCTGATGTCCTGGGAGCCCTTCGACACCCCGCTGGCCGACATCGCGGCCGGCGGGTCGGACGCCTACACCGAGGAGTACGCGACGGCGGTGCGCGAGCTGAACCTGCCCGTCGTGATCTCCTTCGCGGACGAGTTCAACGGCCACTGGGAGAAGTGGGGCACCGAGCACACCACCCCCGAGGAGTACGTGGCCGCCTGGCGGCGCGTCCACGACACCTTCGTCGACGTCGGCGCCTCGAACGTCATCTGGGCCTGGTCGCCGAACATCGTCAACCCGGTCAGCGAGGTCGAGCTCGAGCCGTACTACCCGGGCGACGGCTACGTCGACTGGATCGGCCTGATCGGCTACTGGACGCTGGAGGAGGACAGCGCCTTCGACAGCGTCTTCGGACCGACCCGGGACCAGGTCCGCGCCTTCACCGGGAAGCCGATGCTGCTGCTGGAGACGGCGGCCATGGCCGGTGAGCGGCGGCGGGACGACATCCGCAACCTCTTCGAAGGCGTCACGGCCGACGACGACATGCTCGGCTTCGTCTGGTTCAACCACAAGAAGCGCGCCGACTGGCGGCTGGAGGCGAGCCCTCTGGCGCTGGAGGAGTTCAGGCGCCTGGCCGCCGACGACCGGTTCGGCTTCGACGTACGGAAGCCGTGATGACCCGACACGACCACCACACGCCGGGGCCCCACGACCCGTACGCCGAGGAGGACACGGCCGGCGGCTGGTTCAACTCCGACGGGTTCGTACCGCGGCAGCCGAGCCGTCCGCAGGACGGATACGACTACGGCCACGGTCACGGCTACAGCTACGACGCCCAGACCTACCCGTACCAGCAGCAGTCGTACCAGCCCGGCATCCCGGAGCAGCCGCAGGGCGGCCGCGACGACCGGCCGACCCACGCGCTGCGGACCGTGGCGGAACAGGCGCCGGCCGAGCCGGGCTACCACGTGCCCGACACCCCCGAGGTGAGCTGGGACATGGCCGCCAGCAGACGGCGGGCCTGGGTCAGCCGGGCCGTGCTGCTGTGCGTCCTGACCGTCCAGGCCGTGCTCTCGCTGCGGCTGTCCAACACCGCCTTCCAGGACGAGGCCCTGTACCTGGCGGCCGGACACGCCCAGCTCGACCAGCTGCTGCACGGCACCCCGCTCCCGAAGGACTACGCGGCGTACTTCTCCGGCTCGCCGCAGCTCTACCCGGTGCTCGCCGCGCTCGTGGACGGGTGGTTCGGGCTCGCGGGGGCGCGGTCACTGAGCCTGGTGTTCATGCTCGCCACCACCGGGCTGCTGTACTCCCTCACCCGCCGCCTGTTCAACGAGCGGGCGGCACTGGCCGCGGCGGCGCTGTTCGCGGTACTGCACTCGACCGTCGTCATGGGGTACTACGCCACCTACGACGCCGCCGCCGTGTTCCTGCTGGCGCTCGCCACCTGGATCGTCGTCCGCACCGACCGGGCGCCCGCCGCGGCCGTCCTGCTCGCCGCGCCCGTGGCGGTCCTGGCCGTCGGCGTGAAGTACGCGGCCGCGCTGTACCTGCCGACCGTCGTCGTGCTGGCCCTGCTCACCGCCTGGCCCCGTCGGGGCGCCAGGTCGGCGGTCGGGCGGATGGTGCTGCTCGGCCTGGGCATCGGGGCGCTCCTCGCGGCCGGCGTGTACGCCACCGACCTGATGGCCGGCGTACGGCAGACCACCACCGACCGGGAGCACGGCACCGACGGCGCCGGCTTCCTGCTGCGGCGGTCGGCGGAGTGGGGCGGCCTGATGTTCCTCACCGCCGTCGGCGGCGCCGTCTCCTACGTCCGGCGCAGCCGCATGCACGAGTCACCCCTCGCGCGGCGGCTGGACGACCCCGGCTGGCGCCGGCGGGCCCTGCTCGGGCTGGTGCTGTGCGGCACGGCGGTGCTCGCGCCCGCCTACCAGGTCCACCTGGCCACCCAGGTGTCGCTGTTCAAGCACATCGGCTTCGGGCTGCTCTTCGCCGCGCCCATGGCCGGTGTCGGCGTGACCCGCCTGGTGGGCGCGCACTTCCGGTACCCGCAGCTCGGCATCATGCTGTGGACGGCGATGCTCTGCCTGGGCATCGCGCAGGCGGACTGGCGGTTCGCCCTCTGGCCCGACTCCTCGAAGATGGTCCGGGCCATCGAGCCCTACATGAACTCCCGGGACCACTACCTCAGTTCCACACCCGAGGTGCCCCTCTACTACTTCCGCGAGGAGACCACGCACCGCCAGTGGCAGAGCGTCTTCGGCATGGAGTACACGGACGAGAAGGGCACGTACCTCTCCGGGGACGACGCCTACCGGGCGGCGCTGCGCGACGGCGAGTTCGACCTGATCGTCCTCGACGGGCTCACCAACCCGCGTGTGGACGACATCATCGCGGAAGCGGTCAGGGGCAACCCGCACTACCGGCTCCTGGCGGACCTGCCGTTCCGCAACTCCGCCGGCACCGGCGAGTACCGGATCTGGATCAAGACCTCCTGAGCGCCGGGCGGCGGCTACTCGTCGGCCGCCGCCGACGCCTGGGCCTCGCCCCTGCGGCGGATCTGGCGGAACGTGAACTCCTGGAGGTCGTCGCCCGTGGCGAAGACGGCCGTGTCCTTCGTCGTCACGTCCTTGCCGGCCGTGAAGCCGGCGATGGTGAAGTAGGCGTAGCGGCCGTAGGAGTTGGTGGTGGAGCGGCAGACCGCGCCGGAGCAGAAGTCCTTGATGCCGCCGCCCGACAGCGACTTGACGATGCTCTTCTTGTCGGCCTGCTGCTTCGCCTTGGTCGCCTGCGCCTCGGTGTCGAAGACGGCCACGCCGACCGTCACCGCCATGTCGTCCTTGGTGTAGGTGACCCGGATCAGGCGGGTGCAGTCGTTGTCGTTCAGGACCTTCGGGAGCGTGGACTTCGCGGCCGAGGCGCAGTTCCCGGTGTCCGCCGTCGGGCCCTTCTTGTACACCGTCTCGCCCATGGTGAGCTGGGTGCCGGGGAAGAGGATGTCGGGGCTCAGCGGGGCCTTGTCCTTCTTCGCGCTGGCGATGAAGTCCTTCGGGTCCAGCGGCGGCGGGGCGCTCGTCGGGGCGAACGACGGGACCGTGCCCGTCGGGCTCGGGATGTCGAAGTCGGTGGCCCCGGGCACTTGGGAGGAGGTGCCCGGCGAGGCCTCGTCGCTGCCGTTCGCCGAGACGACGGCGACCGCCACTGCCGTGCCTATCGCGACGGTGGCGAGCGCCCCGCCGCCTATGAACAGCAGCCGGCGCCGCTTGGCGCGGGCCTCGGAGGCGTCGGCGAGCGCGGCCCAGTCGGGTGACTCACCGGAGCCGCCGCCGCTCCAGGGCTGCTGGGAATTCGGTTTCCAGGGATCCCACTGCTGTTGAGGTCCCCCCTGCCCAAAACTCATGGGGCGCATCTTAGACGGGGCGCCGGGCGTGCTGGTCCCCGTCAACGGGCCTCGGGGGCCCTAGCGTTGCCCGCATGGCGACGGGCAAAAGCGACATCTCCGGGTGGTTGGTGCGACCCGCGAGCGGCCCCCTGTGGGCCGGACTCGTGGCGGTGCTGGGGGCGCTGACGGTGCATACGGTGCTGGTGACCTCGGACGGAGGGATGGACAACGCGATCGTCGTGGACGCCGGGCGGACCTGGCTGGACGGCGGTTCGCCGTATGACGACCGGCACTTCCTCTATTTTCCGAGCGCGGTCGTGGCCGCCGCCCCGCAGGCGCTGCTGCCGCGGTCCGTGCTCGACGTGGCCGTGCCGGTGGCGGTGGTCCTCGCCCTCGCGCTGGGCTGGGCCTGCGCCCTGCTGCTGCACCGGGTGCCGCTGCGCAGCAGGCTCGCCGTCCTCGGGCTGCTGGGCCTCGCGGCCGGCTTCGCGCCGTTCGGGCAGCTCGTGCGGCTGGGCAACTGGACGGTGACGGCCGTACTGGCGCTGCCGCTGTGCCTGCTGCTGGCGAGCCGGGGCCGGTGGGTCGCGGCGGGCGCCGTCGTCGGGGTGGCGGTGGCGCTGAAGCCGCTGCTGGCCCCGATGGCGCTGCTGTTCCTGTTCGCGCGCCGGTGGCGGGCGCTGGCGGTGCTGGTGCTGGTCCCGGCGGTCGCCTCGGCGGTGGCGGCGCTGTTCCTGCCCGACCCCACCGGCTTCCTCACCCGGACCCTGCCCTTCCTGCTGAGCGGGGACGACGCCTTCGTGCGGCTCTACGAGGCCTCGCCGGCGGCCGTGCTGCCCCGGCTCGGCGTGCCCAGGGTCCCGGCCGCGCTGCTCGCGCTGCTCGCGGCCGCCGCGGGAGTGGTGTGCGCGTACCGGCGCTGGCGCGGGCCGGGCCCGGCGGAGCCGCGGCTGGCGGAGACGTCCGCGGGGCTGATGCTCTCCGCGTTCCTGGTCTCCCGCCCCTCCTACAACCACTACCTCCTGGTCGTCCTGCCGCTGCTGCTCGCCGGTCTGCCGTACGCCGGGGCGGTGGCGCGGCGGCCCTGGTTCTGGCTCGCCCTGGTGCCGCAGCTTCCGGGGGTGACCTGGCCGTGGCTGGAGTCGGGCAGGCGCCGGGCCTTCCGGGACGCCTTCACGCTGTGCGTCCTGGCGGTGACGGTCGCGTACCACTGCGTGCGGAGGACACGGGACGCGGACGGCCCGAGCGGTGCGCCGGGGGAGCGGCGTACGGCCGTGGAACCGGCGTAGCCCGCCGGGGGCGGAGCCGTTTTGACCCGCCCGGCCGGGGGCGGGTATTCTGCGTGTTCGTTGTGTGTAGTGGCTTGCTCATTCTCACGTGAGGGGCCCTTACACCGGTCCACCGGACCGATGACCAGCGACCAGCATGCGGTTTGCGTCACCGTGATGCGGTCAAGGCTGTCGTGATCGTCTTCGGTGACCTTGTCAGGACCATTCACTGAAGAAGCGAAGGCTACGAACCGTGCGTACGTACAGCCCCAAGCCCGGCGATGTGACGCGCCAGTGGCACGTCATCGACGCTCAGGACGTCGTCCTGGGTCGTCTGGCCTCCACTGCGGCCTCCATCCTGCGCGGCAAGCACAAGCCGATCTACGCGCCCCACGTCGACACCGGTGACTTCGTCATCATCATCAACGCCGACAAGGTGCACCTGTCCGGCAACAAGCGGACCCAGAAGATGGCGTACCGCCACTCGGGCTACCCGGGTGGTCTGCGCTCCGTCCGTTACGACGAGCTGCTCGACAAGAACCCCGAGAAGGCCATCGAGAAGGCCGTCAAGGGCATGCTCCCCAAGAACACCCTGGGCCGTCAGATGCTCTCGAAGCTGAAGGTCTACTCGGGCGACCAGCACCCGCACGCTGCCCAGCAGCCGGTGCCGTTCGAGATCACCCAGGTCGCGCAGTAAGTCCGGCCACCCCCTAAGACTGAACAGAATCTGAGGAGAATCGTGGCCGAGACCACTGCCGAGCAGCCGCTCGAAGAGCTTGACATCGACAGCTACACCACCGAGTCCGAGGTGCCCGTCGAGGGCGAGTACACCTCGGAGTCCATGGCCTCCCGCTTCGGTGAGCCCCAGCCGGCCGCCGGCCTGGGCCGCCGCAAGAACGCCATCGCCCGCGTCCGGATCGTCCCGGGCACCGGCAAGTGGAAGATCAACGGTCGCACCCTCGAGGACTACTTCCCGAACAAGGTGCACCAGCAGGAAGTCAACGAGCCCTTCAAGGTGCTCGAGCTCGAGGGCCGCTACGACGTCATCGCCCGCATCGCGGGTGGCGGCGTCTCCGGTCAGGCCGGTGCGCTCCGTCTCGGTGTCGCCCGCGCGCTGAACGAGGCGGACGTCGACAACAACCGCGGCCCGCTGAAGAAGGCCGGCTTCCTCAAGCGCGACGACCGCGCGGTCGAGCGCAAGAAGGCCGGTCTGAAGAAGGCCCGTAAGGCCCCGCAGTACAGCAAGCGCTAAATCGCAGGCGCTCGCGCGTACTCCGAACGCCCCGGCGGCACGCCACAGTGCTGTCGGGGCGTTCGTTTATTCATTGCCGTGGGCGTATAACGGCACAAGGCGCTCAAAGGCTAATGTGATCGGATGGTCGGGCATGTCGTTATGGCGCGCCTGCCGGATGACGATGCGGAGCCGCATACGCATCACGACCGTCGAACACATCACAAGCTCCGTCAGCGGTCCGACCGGCGACCGCGCGGACGGGTCCAACGCCCCGGCACGGCCTCGGCGACGGCTTTCGATACTGACGCTTCCTCAGGAGGACAAGTGGGACGACTCTTCGGCACGGACGGCGTGCGCGGTGTCGCCAACGCGGACCTGACAGCGGAGATGGCGCTCGGCCTGTCCGTCGCCGCCGCGCACGTACTGGCCGAGGCGGGCACGTTCGAAGGACACCGGCCCACCGCCGTGGTCGGACGTGACCCACGCGCGTCCGGAGAGTTCCTGGAGGCCGCCGTCGTCGCGGGCCTCGCCAGCGCGGGCGTGGACGTCCTGCGGGTCGGCGTGCTGCCGACACCGGCCGTGGCGCACCTCACCGGCGCGCTCGGCGCCGACCTCGGCGTCATGCTCTCCGCCAGCCACAACGCCATGCCGGACAACGGCATCAAGTTCTTCGCCCGCGGCGGCCACAAGCTCGCCGACGAGCTGGAGGACCGCATCGAGTCCGTGTACGAGGAGCACCGCACCGGCGCCCCCTGGGACCGCCCGACCGGCGCCGGCGTCGGCCGAGTACGGGACTACGAGGAGGGGATCGCCCGTTACGTCGACCACCTCGTCGGCGCCCTCCCGAACCGGCTGGACGGTCTGAAG
Source organism: Streptomyces sp. CB02400 (assembly GCF_001905725.1). GTDB lineage: Bacteria > Actinomycetota > Actinomycetes > Streptomycetales > Streptomycetaceae > Streptomyces > Streptomyces atrovirens. The sequence goes on along the minus strand of NZ_LIWB01000004.1, from coordinate 172,171 downwards.
ATCGTCCTCGACGAGGCGCACGGCGCCGCCGCGAAGGTCTCCCCGGAGGCGTTCACCCGGGCCGGGGCCGAGGTCGTCACCATCGGCGCCGACCCGGACGGGCTCAACATCAACGACGGCTGCGGCTCGACCCACCTCGACCAGCTGAAGGCCGCGGTCGTCGAGCACGGGGCCGCGCTGGGCATCGCCCACGACGGCGACGCCGACCGGTGCCTGGCCGTGGACCACACCGGCGAGGAGGTCGACGGCGACCAGATCCTCGCCGTGCTCGCGCTGGCGATGCGGGAGCGCTCCGCACTGCGCTCCGACACCGTCGTCGCGACCGTGATGTCCAACCTCGGCTTCAAGCTCGCCATGGAGCGCGAGGGCATCCGGTTCGTGCAGACCGCGGTCGGCGACCGGTACGTGCTGGAGGAGATGAAGGAGAAGGACTACGCCCTCGGCGGCGAGCAGTCCGGCCACGTCATCATCCTCGACCACGCGACGACCGGCGACGGCACGCTCACCGGCCTGCTGCTCGCGGCACGGGTCGCCGGCACCGGCCGTACGCTGCGGGACCTGGCCTCGGTGATGGAACGCCTCCCGCAGGTCCTGATCAACGTCCCGGACGTCGACAAGTCCCGCGTGAAGACCTCCGCGGAACTCGCCACGGCCGTCACCGAGGCCGAACGCGAACTCGGCGAGACGGGCCGCGTACTCCTCCGCCCCTCGGGCACGGAACCCCTGGTCCGCGTCATGGTCGAGGCGGCGGACATCGACCAGGCCCGCTCGGTCGCGAGCCGCCTGGCGGACGCGGTGAAGTCGGCGCTGGGCTAGCCCAACGCGGATGCCGCCGCCGTTCCCGCGGGTACCCGCGCCTGTCGCCGTTCCCGCGGGCAGTCGTGCCTGTCGCTGTTCCCGCGGGTACCCGCGCCTGTCGCTGTTCCCGCGGGCAGTCGTGCCTGTCGCTGTTCCCGCGGGCAGTCGTGCCTGTCGCTGTTCCCGCGGGCAGTCGTGCCTGTCGCCGTTCCCGCGGGCAGTCGTGCCGCTGGGGCGGCACGGGTGGGCGCGACGGCACCCCGCCGGCGCCGGGCTGTGCAACCCACCCCCGGCCCCCCCCCAACGCCGGGCAACCACTGAAGCGCCGGTCAGGCCCCGCGCCCGCGCAGCCGCTCGTGCTGTCTGGCCCAGAAGTACTTCTGGGCCAGCAGGGTGGCGGTGCCCGCCAGGGTGATGCCGAGGAGGTTGAGCAGGAGCTGCTCGGTCGACCCCCAGGTCTGCACCGTGTCGCCGTAGCTCAGAGCCACGGCGGCGTTCGCGGCGGCCGGGACCGTAGTCACCGAGATGGCGACGCCCACCAGCGCGCCGGACTTCGCGGAGGTCAGCGAGAGCGTGCCGGCCGCTCCGGCCAGTACCGCCACCACGAAGGAGAACCAGTCGGGGGCGTACACGAAGCCGGTCTGCGGCCGTTCGCCCTTTAACTGCTCCTCGGTGAACAGCCCGACCGCGTCCATGAAGAGGCTGAAGGCCACCGTCACCACCATCGCCACCGCGAAGCCCACCAGCAGGGCGACCACCGAGCGCAGCGCGAGACGCGGTCGGCGCTGCGCCGCCGCCGTGCAGATGCCGGCCAGCGGTCCGAACTCCGGGCCCACCGCCATCGCGCCCACGATCAGGATCGCGTTGTCCAGTACCACACCGCAGGCCGCGATCATCGTGGCCAGCGTGAGGAACGCGAGATAGGTGACCGAGAGCGTCGACTCCTCGTGGGTGGCCTCGGTCAGTTCCTCCCACAGCACCGCGTCCGCCGGCTCGCCCGGCGCTTCCTCCTCCGCCTTCTCGGCCCGCTTCGACAGCGACAGACCGATGTTCTCCACCGCGATGGAACCGCTCGTGTCCAGCCCCAGCCGCTGGAGCCTGCTCAGCAGGTCGTCGCCCGCCTCCCGCGCCACGTCGCACATCACCACGTCCCCGGCGGGATCGCGGGCCGCACCCGGCAGCACGCACAGATGCGCGGTGCCGATCGTCCCCTCGATCAGTCGGACCACGTCATCGGTCTTCTCGGCCGGTGTGATCAGTCGCAGGTGCAGCATGGCGGCAGCGTAGTCGTCGGGTGATTCCCTGATGCCATCGTCCCGTGATCACCGGGAGACCTGCGATCACTACCGTTCAGGGCACGTGAGCCGAGGCGAGAGGTGCCCCAGTGATGAGCAGGAACGGGAAGCGGGCGCGGACGGCGCTGACGGTGGCGCTGGCCTGGGCGGCGGCGGGCGGTACGGCCGTGGCGGGGACCGGTACCGGTACCGGCGCCGTGCTGCCCTGGGGCGGGGGCCGGGCGGCGACCGCCGTGGCGTCGCAGGCGGCGGCGCAGGAGCTGGCCGCCTGGGAGGCGGGGCAGGACGCCGCGTACGAGGCGGCGGTGCGGAAGGCCGTGTCCGACGCGGAGAAGTGGCGGGCGGCGGCAGCGACAGCGGCAGCGGGGGCGAGTACCGGTTCCGGGGCGGGCGGTCAGTCGTCGGCGGCCCAGGACCAGGACCAGGACCAGGACCAGGTCCAGGACCAGGGCCGGGAAGCGACGGCCGACCACGGATCGGGTCAGGCCCAGGGGACGGACTGGGGCGCCAGGATCAAGGAAGCCCTCGAAACGCCCCACCCGCGCCCCGAGTCCACGCCCGGCACGGACCCGGAGCACCAGCAGCGGGTGGAGGACGCCTACACCGACCCGGTCAAGGACCTCACGTACGAGCCCGCCCCCTGACCACCCCGCTGTTCACAGCTTGCGCAGGCTGAGGCGTTGCACCTTGTGGTCGGGGCCCTTGCGCAGGACCAGCGTGGCCCGGCCCCGGGTCGGGGCGATGTTCTCCACGAGGTTGGGCTTGTTGATGGTGCGCCACATCGTGCGGGCGTAGTCGAGGGCCTCCTCCTCGGAGACCTGGGTGTACTTGCGGAAGTACGACGACGGGTCCTGGAACGCGGTCTCGCGCAGCCGCTTGAAGCGGTTGAGGTACCAGCGCTCGATGTCCTCCGTGCGGGCATCGACGTACACGCTGAAGTCGAAGTAGTCGGCGAGGCCCACGCGCGTGCGGCCGTCCTGGCCGGGCAGGGCCGGCTGGAGGACGTTGAGTCCCTCGACGATCAGGATGTCCGGGCGGCGCACGGTGAGCTTCTCGCCGGGCACGATGTCGTAGATCAGGTGGGAGTAGACGGGGGCGGAGACCTCCTCCTTGCCCGCCTTGACGTCGGCGACGAAACGGGTCAGCGCGCGGCGGTCGTACGACTCGGGGAAACCTTTCCGCGACATCAGGCCCCGCTCCTGGAGCTCCTTCGTCGGCAGCAGGAACCCGTCCGTCGTCACCAGCTCCACGCGCGGGTGCTCGGGCCAGCGGGACAGCAGGGCCCGCAGGAGACGGGCGACCGTGGACTTGCCGACTGCCACGGAACCGGCGACCCCTATGACGAAGGGCGTGCCCGACTGGGAGCCCTGCTCGCCGAGGAACGTGTTCAGCGCGCCCCGCAGTCCGTCGGTGGCGCCGACGTAGAGGTTGAGCAGCCGGGACAGCGGGAGGTAGATGTCCCGCACCTCGTCGAGGTCGATGACGTCACCGAGGCCGCGCAGCTGTTCGACCTCCGCCGCCGACAGGGGCAGCGGAGTCTTGTCGCGCAGCGCGCTCCACTCGGCGCGGGTGAGGTCCACGTAGGGAGTCGCCTCCGGCCGCTGCCGGTGGGCGCTCCGGGGCATCGAGGAGACCGGAGAGATCACAGTCCATTGTTAACGGAGTTTGAACGAGGTGACAGGTGGGGTGTGTCACGCCGGCCGGTCCGTAGTGGCCGGCGATCCCGTCGAGGTCACGGTCGGGTCTCGGGCCGCCGATTATCGATCGTCTGTGCGATTGCTGTGTGTACGGTGCGTTCAAGATCGAACGGGGCCGGGCTCCGGTCCCGACATGCCTCAACAGACTCCGACGCAATACAACGAAAGAGTGCCGACGTGAAATCGACCGTTGTCCGCCGCGCCGCCCTCACGGCCTCCGCCGCCGCGCTGACCCTGCTCGCCACCGCCTGCGGCGGGTCGTCCGACGACGACGGCGCGGCCGGTGACGCCAAGGCCAAGGCGGACCGGTCCGCCCCGGCGGGCAAGGCCGACGAGTCCGCACCGGAGGGCAAGGCGCTGACCGCCGCCGAGCTGGAGAAGGTCGCCCTCGCCCAGGCCGACGTCGAGAACGGCGAGGTCACCACCAAGGTCCCGGCGAAGGACGACATCGCCAAGGACCAGGTCTCGACGGACGACGAGGCCTGTCTGCCGCTCGCCCACGCCCAGGCCGCGATCGCCCAGGGCGAGCCGGCGGCGAACGTGAAGCGCTCCTGGACGGGTCAGACGGAGTCGCAGTCCGAGAGCTCGGGCCCGGACGGTCAGGACATGACCACCATCGACGTGAACAAGATCATGCTGAACCTCGCCTCCTACGAGGCCGGCGGCGCCGAGCAGGCGCTGACGGCGCTGAGCGCGGCCGCCGAGAAGTGCGCCGGCGGCTTCACCGCGACCGTGGGCAGCGACGAGCTGCGGATCGCCGAGGTCACCACGACCGCCGCCCCCGACGGCGGCGACGAGGCGGTCGCCGTCACCCTCGGTGTGGACATCGGCAAGGACGCCAACGGTCTCATGAAGATCGTCGTGGTCCGCAAGGGCTCCACGCTCGCCTCCTTCAGCGCCGTCAACCTCTCCGCCATGATGACCGGCGCGGACTTCGAGGTTCCCACGGCCGTCATCGACGCACAGGTCGCCAAGCTCGGCTGACACCGGATCCACCGGCGATGGCCTCGCCGCCCTTGCCCGTCTCGAGCCGGGCGAGGGGAGCGGAGGGGGCCGCGGTCCTCCGAGATCACGTGGTTGTCACGGTCGCATACCGGGTGATCGTCCGGTGATCATCTGTGCGGCGGCTGTGTGCGAGATCCGTTTAAATTGCGCGCAATGCGCTGCGGATCCCTCCGCGCCTTCGAGAAAGAGTTCCTCCGTGAGAACCATCGCCGTCCGCCGTACCGTGCTCGCCGCCTCCGCCGCCGCGCTCGCCCTGCTCGCCACCGCCTGCGGTGGCTCCGGCGACGAGGACAAGGCCGGCGACAGCAAGGGCAAGGCGGAGTCGAGCGCCTCCGCCTCCGCCGCGCCGGCGGCCAAGGCGCTCACCGCCGCCGAGCTGGAGAAGGCCGCGCTGGCGCAGGCGGACGTCAAGGACGGCAAGGTGACGAAGGTGCCCGCCACGGACGACATCGCCGCCGACAAGGTCAAGGCGGAGGACGCGGCCTGCCAGCCGCTCGCCCACCTTCAGATGGGCGTGCCCGTCGGCTCGCCGGCCGCCACGGTGAAGCGTTCCTGGACGGGCGAGCCGCAGAAGCCGGCCGCGGACGCCAGCCCCGAGGACGCCCTGCTCGCCGGACTCGGCGCGGAGAAGATGATCGTCACGCTCGCCTCCTACGAGGACGGCGGCGCCGAGCAGGTCATCAAGGACGTGGACGCCGCTGCCGGCAAGTGCGCCGGAGGCTTCACCTACGACGCCATGGGCGAGCCGTTCAAGATCCTGTCGGCCGAGAAGACCGAGGCGCCCGGCGGTGCCGACGAGGCGGTCGCGATCACGGCGCTCCTGGCCGCGGACGAGGACGTGAAGACGCCCATGAAGCTGGTCGTCGCGCGCAAGGGCGCCACCGTCGCCTCCTTCACCGTCACCAACTTCGCCTCCGCCGTCACCGGCGAGGACTTCGACTTCCCGACGGCGGTCTCCGACGCCCAGCTCGGCAAGCTCGCCTGACGCATCCCGGATCCCGCGTTCCGTTCCCACCGGTGCCCGTACGCTTTCGTGCACCGGTGGGAATTTCCGATTTCGGGCAGGGAAAGGCCTTTTCCGGCGGCTGACGGACCGTAGGCTGCCGGGCATGTGCGGAATCGTGGGATACGTGGGGCCGCAGTCGGCGCTGGGCGTCGTGACGGCCGGACTGAAGCGGCTGGAGTACCGGGGATACGACTCGGCGGGCGTCGCCGTGCTGGCCGACGGCGGTCTGGCCACCGCCAAGCGGGCCGGGAAACTCGTCAACCTGGAGAAGGAGCTGGCCGAACGGCCGCTGCCGACCGGGACCACCGGCATCGGGCACACCCGCTGGGCCACCCACGGCGGCCCGACGGACGCCAACGCCCACCCGCACCTCGACAACGCGGGCCGGGTCGCCGTCGTCCACAACGGCATCATCGAGAACTTCGCCGCCCTCCGTGCCGAGCTGGCCGAGCGCGGTCACGACCTCACCTCCGAGACGGACACCGAGGTCGTCGCCCACCTCCTCGCCGAGGAGTTCTCCGCCTGCGCCGACCTCGCGGAGGCGATGCGGCTGGTCTGCCGGCGCCTGGAGGGCGCGTTCACCCTGGTCGCCGTCCACGCGGACGAGCCGGACGTGGTGGTCGGCGCGCGCCGCAACTCCCCGCTGGTGGTGGGCGTGGGGGAGGGGGAGGCCTTCCTCGCCTCCGACGTGGCCGCGTTCATCGCGCACACGCGGGACGCCGTCGAGCTGGGGCAGGACCAGGTGGTCGAGCTGCGCCGGGACGCGGTGACGGTCACCGACTTCGACGGGGGCGCGGCCGACGTCCGCGAGTACCACGTCGACTGGGACGCCTCCGCCGCCGAGAAGGGCGGCTACGACTACTTCATGCTCAAGGAGATCGCCGAGCAGCCGAAGGCGGTCGCCGACACCCTGCTGGGCCGTATCGACGGGTCGGGCTCACTGACCCTGGACGAGGTCCGCATCCCGGCGGGCGTGCTGCGCGAGGTCGACAAGGTCGTCATCGTCGCCTGCGGTACGGCCTTCCACGCCGGGATGATCGCCAAGTACGCCATCGAGCACTGGACCCGGCTCCCCTGCGAGGTGGAACTCGCGAGCGAGTTCCGCTACCGGGACCCGATCCTCGACCAGCAGACCCTCGTCATCGCCATCTCCCAGTCCGGCGAGACCATGGACACGCTGATGGCCCTGCGCCACGCCCGCGAGCAGGGCGCGCACGTGCTGGCGATCTGCAACACCAACGGCTCCACGATCCCGCGCGAGTCCGACGCCGTGCTGTACACCCACGCCGGCCCGGAGGTCGCGGTCGCCTCGACCAAGGCGTTCCTGACCCAGCTCGTCGCCTGCTACCTGGTCGCGCTGTACCTGGGCCAGGTGCGGGGCACCAAGTGGGCGGACGAGATCCGTGCGGTGGTGCGGGACCTGTCGTCGATCTCCGGTGCGGTGGAACGCGTCCTGGAGACGATGGAGCCGGTACGGGAGCTGGCGCGATCGCTGGCCGCGAAGAACACGGTGCTGTTCCTGGGCCGGCACGTGGGCTACCCGGTCGCGCTGGAGGGCGCGCTGAAGCTGAAGGAACTCGCCTACATGCACGCGGAGGGCTTCGCGGCGGGCGAGCTGAAGCACGGCCCGATCGCGCTGATCGAGGACGACCTGCCGGTGGTCGTGGTCGTACCGTCACCGCGCGGCCGCTCCGTCCTCCACGACAAGATCGTCTCCAACATCCAGGAGATCCGGGCACGGGGTGCGCGGACGATCGTCATCGCGGAGAAGGGGGACGAGGCGGTCGCCGAGTACGCCGACCACCTGATCCGCATCCCGGCCACCCCGACACTGCTCCAGCCCTTGGTGGCGACGGTGCCGCTCCAGGTCTTCGCCTGCGAGCTGGCGACGGCGCGGGGGAACGAGGTGGATCAGCCTCGGAACCTGGCGAAGTCGGTGACGGTGGAGTAGGTCTTCACACCGTCCAGGAATGCGGCGAAGGCTCCGGCCGGGAAGGTGAGGGTTGCCCTGGCCGGGGCTTTTGAGTCGCGGATGCCCACGTGGGCGGGAGTGTTCGCGATCTCGACGCAGTCGTTGCCGTCATCGGGGCCTGAGTAAGAAGACTTGCGCCAGTTGTCCATCGAGTGCCTCACAGCTCTTTCGTCAGACGGTTGATGAAGTCACGTGAGCGTTCCGGTTCCAGTGACGCGGCTTCAATTTTACGGAAGCGCATTCGATAGGCGCCGAGCTGTGCCTCGGCGTCGACAAAGGCCGAGCCGTGGGGTGCGTCGCGCACGACCGTGTCCAGCTTGGCAACGGGACCGCCCACGTAGGTCATGGTGCCTGCGGCCAGGCCGAATCCATCCAGGTCGAAGGGGATGACGCGCACGGTGATGCCGTCCGCTTCCGACGAGTTCAGGAGCGCGGTGAGCTGAGCGCGGGATGTCGTGCGGTCACCGACCCTGATGCGCAGGGCCGCTTCATGGATCACCAGTTTGTACGGGAAGTCGGCTTGCTTGCGTGCCATCCGGTGCCGTACGCGCATTTCCAGCTCGTCAGCGGTCAGTTCGGGCACCCTGGCGGAGAAGACGGCTCGGGCGTAGTCCTCGGTCTGCAACGGGCCAGGTACGTAGAGGATCGCGACCTCGTGGCGGAATGTGGCGTGGTGATCCAGTTCGGCGAGGTCGAGGAACGAGGTGGGCAGACGCCACCGGTACTCCTCCCACCAGCCGCGCATTCGGTCGGTGGCCATAGCCACCAGCGCGTCGATGAACTCCTGGTCCGTGCAGGCGTAATGGGATGCGAGTCGACGCAGGCGCTCCTCGCTCACTCCTGCGATGCCCGACTCGATCTGGCTGATCTGTACGGAGTTCACGCCGAGCAGTGCCGCTGCCTCGCGTGCGCTGAATCCCGCCGCCTCGCGAAGTCTGCGCAGCTCGACCCCCAGTCGCCTTTGTCGCGCCGTTGGCTCGCGCCTGGTTCCCATCGGTTGCCCCTCGGTTCAACACGCCTTTTGCGGCGACTCTTTCAGGTTCAGATTACGGGAACGGCTTGCTTGGTCTTAAAACCAAGGTCTACCGTCAGTGACATGACGTAAGCGCAGCGGAAGCGCACCGTTCCGTCCTGCCGTGACGGCTGCGGCACTGCCACCGCCCGTGAACCAACCCCACCCCCGCTGAACGGAGTTCACGCATGCCCGAAAACGAGTCCTGGGAGTACTCCCTCTCCATCCCCAACGACCCCCGCGCGGTCACCGTCAGCCGCCGCACCCTCCGTCTCATCCTCACGATGCACGGGCTGATCGGGCTCGTGGACGTGGCCGAACTCCTCGCCACGGAGCTGGTCGCCAACGCCGTACGGCACACCAAGGGGCCCGCGACCCTGCGGGTGCACTGGACGGCCGGCGTGCTGCGGATCGGGGCGTGGGACACCGACCCCGCGCCGCCCGACGCGCCGCTGCCCTTCGAACGGTCCGCGGACCTCGGCCTGGAGGACGGGCGCGGACTGGCGCTGGTGCGGGCGTGTTCCGACCTGTGGGGCTGGCAGCCGCTGTCCCGGGACGGCAACAAGGGGAAGTTCGTGTGGTGCGAACTCGGCGCGGCTTGACGGGGTTCGCAGGTGGCCGCCGGGCCACTCGCTCCTGCTGATCCGACCCGCTGCGGGGGCGGCCGTCCCGCGTAAATTCCCCCGAGGCTGTGAAACTAACGTGGAGTCGGAGAGCTTGTGCGTGGGATGCCGGGGCACTCGCGGGACCGGAGGTTGATACACATGGTTCCCCTGCTTCTGGTTCTTCTCCTGGCGCTGATCCTGTTCGGTGCTGGCTTCGCACTCAAGGTGCTGTGGTGGGTCGCGGCCATCGTGCTCGTGCTGTGGCTGGTGGGCTTCTTCGTCCGCCCGGCGGGCACGGGTGGCGCGCGGGGCCGCTGGTACCGCTGGTAGGGCGGCGGAATGTGTGCGGAGGGCTCCGGCGATTCCGTCGGAGCCCTCCGCATGTGCGTGGAAAGGGTGAAATGGGGCGTGACGGGTGGAGCGACGGGCACCCGCCCGCCCGTCGGGCGCCGGTGCGCACGGGAACCGGCGGCCTCCACGCCGGCGTCCGACGTCCCCCCGGCGCGGGCTCGTAAGGTGCTGCGCATGAGCATCATCGGAGTCGGGATCGACGTGGCCGAGATCGAGCGGTTCGCGGAGTCGTTGGAGCGGACGCCCGCGCTGGCTCAGCGGCTCTTCCTGGAGAGCGAGCTGCTGCTGCCCAGTGGTGAGCGGCGCGGTGTCGCCTCGCTCGCCGCGCGGTTCGCGGCCAAGGAAGCGCTCGCCAAGGCGCTCGGGGCGCCCGCGGGGCTGTACTGGACCGACGCCGAGGTGTGGTGCGAGGACAGTGGGCAGCCGCGGCTGCGGGTGAAGGGGACGGTGGCCGCCCGCGCCGCCGAGCTGGGCGTGCGGTCCTGGCACGTCTCGCTCAGCCATGACGCCGGGGTCGCCTCGGCGGTCGTGATCGCGGAGGGGTGAGGCCCGTGCTCTCCTTCCCCGGGGTCGGGGTCGACCTGCCGGTCTGGGGGGACGCGTTCCTCGTCGCCGCCGCCGTCCTCACCGTCGTCTTCGCCCTCGTACGGCTGCTGCGCCACCGCCGTCGTTAACCCGGATGCGTGCTTCGAGTGGACCGGGGTAGACGCGTGGAGCCGGCGCCCGAAGCCGGGCCGAACGAACAGGGAGGGCGAACAGTGACGTCGACGATGGCGCGGACCGACCGAGCTCAGACGGTGACCGAGCTGCCGGAGGTCGCCGATCCCGGTCAGGTCGCGCCGAAGGACGCCCGGGAGCTGTCCAAGCAGTTCTTCCGCCGGCTGACGGAGCTGGAGGAGGGCACGCACGAGTACCAGTACGCGCGCAACACCCTCATCGAGATGAACATGTCCCTGGTCCGCTTCGCGGCCGGCCGGTTCCGCAGCCGCGGGCCGGAGGAGATGGAGGACATCGTCCAGGTCGGCATGATCGGGCTGATCAAGGCGATCGACCGGTTCGAGCTGTCCCGCGAGGTGGAGTTCACCTCCTTCGCGATCCCCTACATCGTCGGCGAGATCAAGCGGTTCTTCCGGGACACCTCGTGGTCCGTGCACGTGCCGCGCCGGCTCCAGGAGGCCCGGGTGCAGCTCGCCCGCGCCACCGAGGAACTGCGCAGCCGGCTGGGCCGCACGCCCACGACCGCCGAACTCGCGCAGCTCATGAGCCTGACCGAGGAAGAGGTCAACGAGGCCCGGATCGCCTCCAACGGCTACAACTCCGCCTCCCTGGACGCCGCCATCGGCAGCGAGCCCGACGGCGAGAGCGTGCTCGCGGACTTCATCGGCACCGAGGACGCCGCGCTGGAACTGGTCGAGGACTTCCACGCACTCGCCCCGATGATCGCCGATCTCGACGAGCGCGAGCGCAAGATCGTGCACTGGCGGTTCGTGGAGGAGCTGACGCAGGCGGAGATCGGCGAGCGGCTCGGCTGCTCCCAGATGCATGTCTCGCGGCTGCTGTCCCGCACGCTGAAGCGGCTGAGGGCGGGGATGCTCACCACGAGCTGAGGCGACGCGCGCAGGGCGTACGTACGGGGTGCGGCTCGGTGAGCCGCACCCCGCGTGTGTCAGCAGATCGACTGGCTGCTGTTCACCAGACGGTTGTTGCGGAACGTCGTGTTCTCGCCGCAGGGGCTCTCACGGATCGACGAGTTCGTCACCGTGAGGTTCTGGACGGTGACGTCCCTGTTGTTCGCGAACTCCGAGCGCGCCGCCAGCCGGATCTCGCCGCCGCCGGTGACCGTGCCGCTCTGGGCGGCGAGGTTCACGTTGTAACAGTTCTCGATGAGGATCGCGTTGTTGCCCGTGTCCGAGAGCGTGATCCTGTCGATCGTCGCGCCGCCGCTCTCCGAGACGCAGAACACGCCCCGTCCGCCGCCGCGTGCGACGACCTCGCCGACGCGGATGTTGGTGGGGTAGGAGCTGCCGATCCGGCCGTTGCGGTTGGCCATGCGGAAGGCGGCGTACCCGGTGCCGGTGCCCGCGTTCTCCGCGTCCACCTTGGAGACGGTGGCGTTGACGGTCTGGTTCAGCAGCAGGCCCGACTCGCCGACGTTGCGGGCGGTCACCGTGCCGATGGTGAGGCCGTCGACGCCGTACGTCTCCACGGCGTGGCTGGACGCGCCGGAGACGTACACGTTGTCGATGCGCACGTTGCGCGTCCACTGGCTGGTGTCGCCGCGGTTGTCGATGCGGACGCCGAGGCCGCGCGAGAGGCGCATGTCGATCTGGCCGAGGACGACGTTCTGCACGTTGCGCATGAAGATGCCGTACAGCGGGGCACCGGTGACGTTGAGGTGCTGCACCTCGATGTCGCGGGTGCCGCGGGAGTAGACCGGGGCCTGGTCGCCGGAGCCGCTGCCGGTGACGTTGATGGTGCCGCAGACGTCGAGGGTCGTGTAGCTCGGCAGGGAGATGCGGGAACCGGCGGAGATGGAGCCCGAGCCGCGGACCACCACCCGTTCCTTGCTGGTGCGGCCGGAGGACAGGCTGCTGATCGCCGCCTGTACGGCCGCGCGCATGTCGCCGCCGGTGTAGACCGTGCTGCCGCCGCGCCTGGCGGTCCAGGTGCCGCCGTTGAGCACGGCCTCGGCCTGGTAGGAGCCGTCGCCGCAGGCCGCGGCGCGGGCGGGGGCCGGGGCTGCGGTGGCCGTGGGGGTCGTGGCAGCGGTTGCCGGGGCCGTCATGACGCCGGCCGTGGTGAGGAGTGCGGTGGCGCCGGCTGCGGCGAGAAGTGCGGCTCTGCGTCCCATGGGTCCTCTGCTTCTGTCGTCGAACCGATTCGACTGAATCGATTCATCCTGTGGGGGGCCGAGAGTTTGGCAAGGGCATGGCAAGGAGTCAAGCGGTCCGCCTCTCTGTTACGGGAGTTGACGGGCCGTCTGCGGGAGACTCGGACGCATGCGTACTGCGTACAGCGTGGAGACGGTCAGGACGGCGGAACGGGAACTGATGGCACGGCTGCCGGAGGGGGCGCTGATGCGGCGCGCCGCCGCCGGTCTTGCCGCTGCCTGCGCGGATGTGCTGGGGCGGGTGTACGGCAGCAGGGTCGTCCTGCTGGTCGGCAGCGGGGACAACGGCGGTGACGCCCTGTACGCCGGTGCGCGGCTCGCCCGGCGTGGGGCGGGCGTGAGCGCGGTGCTGCTCGCGCCGGAACGCGCCCATGGCGGGGGGCTCGCGGCGTTGCGCCGGGCGGGCGGGCGGACCACGGACACGGACGGCGCCGAAGGGCTGATCGAGCGGGCCGATCTCGTCGTCGACGGCATCGTCGGGATCGGCGGCAAGGGCGGGCTGCGTCCGGAGGCGGTACCGCTCGCCGACGCGGCCGGGCGGGCGCGGGCGGCCGTGGTCGCCGTCGATCTGCCGAGCGGGGTCGACGCCGACACCGGGGAGGTGCGGGGGGCGGCGGTCCGGGCCGACCTCACGGTGACCTTCGGGACGCACAAACCGGGGCTGCTGATCGATCCGGCGCGGGAGTACGCGGGGTCGGTGCGGCTGGTCGACATCGGGCTGTCGCTCCCGGAGGAGCCGGAACTGGAGGCGTTGCAGCACGCGGACGTGGCCCGGCTGCTGCCGGTGCCGGCCGTGGAGAGCGACAAGTACCGGCGGGGCGTCGTCGGGATCGCGGCCGGGTCCGCCCGGTATCCGGGGGCGGCGGTGCTCGCGGTGGCGGGGGCGTTGCGGGGCGGGGCGGGGGCCGTACGGTACGTCGGTCCCGCCGGGCAGGCCGTGATCGCCCGCTTTCCCGAGACGCTGGTGTCGGACGGGGGGCCGAGGCGCGCGGGGCGGGTGCAGGCGTGGGTGGTCGGGCCGGGGGCCGGGGACGACGCGGGGACGGTCGCGGAGGTGCTGGCGGCGGATGTGCCGGTGCTGATCGACGCGGACGGGCTGCGGCTGGCGGAGGCGTCGGCGGTGCGGGGGCGGCGGGCGCCGACGTTGATGACTCCGCATGCGGGGGAGGCGGCGGCGCTGCTCGGGGTCGAGCGGGAGGAGGTCGAGGGGGGTCGGCTGGCGGCTGTGCGGGAGTTGGCGGGACGGTACGGGGCGACGGTGTTGTTGAAGGGGTCCACGACCCTGATCGCCTCCTCGGGTGGGGGTGTGGTGCGGGTGAATCCGACGGGGACGTCGTGGCTGGCCACGGCGGGGAGTGGGGACGTGTTGTCGGGGCTGGCCGGGTCGCTGCTGGCGGCGGGGCTGTCGGCGGTGGACGCGGCGAGTGCGGGGGCGTATCTGCACGGGCTGGCGGGGCGGTTCGCGGCGGACGGGGCGCCGATGGGGGCGCACGATGTGGCGGAGGGGATCGCGGGGGCGTGGCGGGATGTGGTGCGGGGGTGACCGGGGGCTCGGCGTGGGGGTGGGGCGGGGGTGGGTTGCGCAGCCCGGCGCTTGCGGGGTGCCGTCGCGCCCACCCGTGCCGCCCTGCGGCACGATTGCCCGCGGTTTGCGGGGTGACTGCCCGCGGTTTGCGGAGACGGGGCTCTGAGAGACTGGGGCGGATGAACGAGACAGTTGCCCCGGGTGGTGCGGAGCTGCGGGCCCGTGCCGAGATCGACCTTGCCGCCGTGCGGGCCAATGTGCGGGCCCTGCGCGGGCGGGCGCCCGGCGCTGCCTTCATGGCCGTGGTCAAGGCCGACGGGTACGGGCACGGCGCGGCCCCCTGCGCCCGGGCGGCCGTCGAGGCCGGGGCGACCTGGCTGGGCACCGCCACCCCGCAGGAGGCGCTCGCGCTGCGCGCGCCCGGTGCCGGGGTGCCGGACGACGTACGGATCATGTGCTGGCTGTGGACGCCCGGCGGGCCCTGGCAGGAGGCGGTCGAGGCCGGCCTCGACGTGTCCCTGAGCGGCATGTGGGCGTTGGACGAGGTCACCAGGGCGGCCCGCCTCGCCGGGCGGCCCGCGCGGGTGCAGCTCAAGGCCGACACCGGGCTCGGGCGGGGCGGCTGCCAGCCCGGCGACGACTGGACGGAGCTGGTCGCCGCCGCGCTGCGCGCCGAGGCCGAGGGGCTGCTGCGGGTCACCGGCCTGTGGTCGCACTTCGCCTGCGCCGACGAGCCGGGCCACCCCTCCATCGCCGCCCAGCTCACCCGGTTCCGGGAGATGGTCGCGTACGCGGAGGGACAGGGCGTCGACCCCGAGGTCCGGCACATCGCCAACTCGCCCGCCGCCCTCACCCTCCCCGAGAGCCACTTCGACCTCGTCCGCCCCGGCATCGCGATGTACGGCGTCTCGCCCAGCCCCGAGATCGGCACCCCCGCCGACCTGGGGCTGCGCCCGGCGATGACCCTGTCCGCCTCGATGGCCCTGGTGAAGCACGTCCCCGGCGGGCACGGCGTCAGCTACGGCCACCACTACGTCACCCCGGGCGCCACCACCCTCGGCCTCGTCCCGCTCGGCTACGCGGACGGCATCCCGCGCCACGCCTCCTCCACCGGTCCGGTGCTGGTCGAGGGCAAGTGGCGCACGGTCGCGGGGCGGGTCGCGATGGACCAGTTCGTCGTCGACCTGGGCGGGGACGAGCCGGGGCCGGGCGCCGAGGCCGTCCTCTTCGGGCCCGGCGACCGCGGTGAGCCCACCGCCGAGGACTGGGCACAGGCGGCCGGGACCATCGCGTACGAGATCGTCACCCGCATCGGAACCCGCGTCCCGCGCGTCTACGTCAATGACGGGAACGACGGAGACGGGGGGAGCGGTACGTGAGCGAGAGCAGCGCGGAGGCCGTCGCGGCCGTCGCCTCCGCGTCCGGCGGGGGCTGGCGCCGCGCCACCGGTGTCGCGGGTGTCGCGATAGGCGTGCTCGCCACCGGGGCCGCCGCGGGCGTCGCGATAGAGCGGATGACGGTCGGCCGGGGCATGCGCAAGAAGGCCCGGCTCGCCCTCGACTCCGCGGGACCGTACGGCGCGCTGCGGGGCACGCCCGGCAAGGCGTACGCCGATGACGGCACCGAGCTGTACTACGAGGCCGACGACGTCGACCCCGCCCCGACCCCCGAGCGGCGGCGCCGGCTGTTCGGGCGCAAGGCCCCGGCCCCGGTCACCGTCGTCTTCAGCCACGGCTACTGCCTCAACCAGGACTCCTGGCACTTCCAGCGGGCCGCGCTGCGGGGCGTCGTACGGACCGTGCACTGGGACCAGCGCAGCCACGGCCGGTCGGCGCGGGGCGCGGCGCAGGTGGAGCGGGACGAGCCGGTCACCATCGAGCAGCTGGGGCGGGACCTGAAGGCCGTCATCGACGCGGCGGCGCCCGAGGGGCCGCTGGTGCTGGTCGGTCACTCCATGGGCGGGATGACGGTGATGGCCCTCGCCGACCAGTACCCGGAGCTGATCCGGGAACGGGTCGTGGGCGTCGCCCTGGTCGGCACGTCGTCGGGGCGGCTCGGGGAGGTCAACTTCGGGCTGCCGGTGGCCGGCGTCAACGCGGTGCGGCGGGTGCTGCCGGGGGTGCTGAAGGCGCTGGGGCAGCGGGCCGAGCTGGTGGAGCGGGGGCGCCGGGCCACCGCGGACCTGTTCGCGGGGGTCATCAAGCGGTACTCGTTCGCGTCGCGGGACGTGGATCCGGCGGTCGCCCGGTTCGCCGAGCGGATGATCGAGGGCACGCCGATCGACGTGGTCGCCGAGTACTACCCGGCGTTCAACGACCACGACAAGACCGAGGCCCTCGCCCACTTCGCCGGCCTGCCGGTGCTGGTGCTGGCCGGGGTGGACGACCTGGTCACGCCCAGCGAGCACAGCGAGGCGATCGCCGGTCTGCTGCCCGACGCGGAACTGGTGCTGGTCCCGGACGCGGGGCACCTGGTGATGCTGGAGCACCCGGAGGCGGTCACCGACCGCCTCGCCGACCTGCTCGTCCGCGCGGGTGCGGTGCCCGCAGGGGCTACCGTTGGTCGCTATGGAAGCAGCAGCACCGCACAACCCGGCTGAGCCGACGCCGACCGCGAACACCGTCGGGCTGACCGTCACCTCCCCCGAGCAGATGCGCGAACTGGGCCGCAGGCTCGCCAAGCTGTTGCGCGCCGGTGACCTGGTCCTGCTCTCGGGCGAGCTGGGCGCGGGCAAGACGACCCTGGCCCGGGGCCTGGGTGAAGGGCTCGGCGTGCGGGGCGCGGTCACCTCGCCGACGTTCGTGATCGCCCGGGTGCACCCGTCCCTGGGGGACGGTCCGCCGCTGGTCCACGTCGACGCGTACCGGCTCTCCGGCGGTCTGGACGAGATGGAGGACCTCGATCTCGACGTCTCGCTGCCGGAGTCGGTGATCGTCGTGGAGTGGGGCGAGGGCAAGGTCGAGGAGCTGACCGAGGACCGTCTCCAGCTCGTCATCCACCGGGCGGTCGGCGACACCACCGACGAGGTGCGCCAGGTGACCGTGACCGGCCTGGGCGGACGCTGGGCGGCGACCGACCTGACCGTGCTGTCGGCCTGACCGGTTCCGTACGTACGCCCACGCGCGCCTACGCGGCCTCGCGGTGCCCCTTGGCCGGTTCGCAGGGCCGGGGTTCCGGTGCGCGGGGCGGGGTGGAGACCGCGGCGGCCGCGGCGCAGGACGCCAGCAGGTCGCGCATCGGGATTCCGGAGAGGCCGGAGACCGGCTGTGGCCGTGACTGCGCCGTGGTTCGGCGGGCGCTCTGGTGGGCCGGCATGGACGCCTCCTGAAGGACGGGGGCGGGCGTGGTTAGGTAGACCTAACCACGAGCTGGATACCATGTGACCACGCCCGGGACACCGAACGCAACATCTTGCCGACGCCTTGTCGGAATACACGGGCCCCGTTCACACGATCCGGCCGGAACGCGCACACCGGGACTCGCCGGGACACCGGGACTCACCGGCACCCCGGGTATCCCGGAACCCACCGGCATGCCGATGCACCGGGACTCATCGGCACGCCGACGCACCGGGACTCACCGGCACCCCGGGCACCCCGGGACTCACCGAACGACGACGACCGTCCGCCCGATCGTCGCGAACCCCCACATCGCCTCGCCGTCCGCGCGCGTCTCCCGGATGCCGCCCGTCCGCTGCTCCGGGTCGAGCCGCGGTGCCGAGCCGTCGATCGCCGCGCTGAACCCGATCGCCGTGCCCTCGACGGAGGCGAACCGCACCACGTGTTCGACCGGGACGCCATCCGATCCGGTGACCGCCTTGGACCGGGACGTGACCCGGTAGGTGCCCGGCTCCGGGTCCACCGTGCTGGGGCTGACCCCGTAGGTGCGCCGCACCTTGCCGCTCTCCTCGACCAGCCACACCCGGTCCCTGTCCAGCGCGTACACGACCCGTTCGCCCGTCCCCGACCGTGCGGGCAGGGCGGCGGGGTGGCCGTTGTCCCGGAGGGTCTTCTGGACGGCCGCCACGGTGCCGGGCGCCGGATGGCGCAGCTCGGCCGGGGCGGTCACCGCCGCCCGGTGGCCGAGGTAGCCGATCGTCGCGAGGGCCGCCGCGGTCAGCCCCGCCACGATCGCCGAGCTGGTGCCTGCCACCGTCGTCACCTCTGTCCCGTTCTGCCCCGTTATTCACGTACGCCGTCGTGACCGTAGCAGCACGTGACCGGCCGCCCCGTGCGGCCGTGGCCGGGGCTCGGGAGCCGTAGGCTGTTTGCGTGCTCTTGCTCGCTCTGGATACCGCCACCCCCGCCGTCACCGTCGCGCTGCACGACGGCCACGACGTCATCGCCTCGTCGAGCCAGGTGGACGCCCGCCGCCACGGCGAGCTGCTGCTCCCGACGATCGACCGGGTGCTCGCCGAGGCGGGTTCCCGGCTGGACGCCGTCACCGGGATCGTCGTCGGCGTCGGCCCCGGCCCGTACACCGGGCTGCGCGTCGGCCTGATGACCGCGGACACCTTCGGGCTCGCGCTCGGCGTGCCCGTGCACGGTGTGTGCACGCTGGACGGCCTCGCCTACGCGGCCGACCTGGAAGGCCCCTTCGTCGTGGCGACCGACGCCCGCCGCAAGGAGGTCTACTGGGCGCGCTACGCCGACTCCCGCACCCGCCTCACCGAGCCCGCCGTGGACCGGCCCGCCGACATCGCCGAGCAGGTCGCGGGTCTGCCCGCGGTCGGCGCCGGCGCGCTGCTCTACCCGGACACCTTCCCCAAGGCGCACGAGCCCGAGCACGTGTCCGCCGCCGCCCTGGCCCGGCTGGCCGCCGAGCGGCTGGCGGCGGGCGAGGAACTGCCCGCGCCCCGGCCGCTGTACCTGCGCCGGCCCGATGCCCAGGTCCCCAAGAACTACAAGGTGGTCACCCCCAAGTGACGGGAACCGATACTGCCGTGCTGCGCGAGATGCGCTGGTGGGACATCGACTCCGTACTGGAGCTGGAGCGTGACCTGTTCCCCGAGGACGCCTGGTCGCGCGGGATGTTCTGGTCCGAGCTGGCCCACGCGCGCGGACCCGGGGCGACCCGGTGCTACGTCGTCGCCCAGGAGGGCGACCGGATCGTCGGCTACGCGGGCCTCACCATCTCCGGCGCGGAGTCCGAGGGCGGCGAGGCCGGCGACGGCGACAGCGTCCAGGCGGCCGACGTGCAGACCATCGCCGTCACCCGGGACCACTGGGGCACCGGCCTCGGCTCACGGCTGCTGACCGAGCTGCTGCGGGCGGCGACCGCCTTCGAATGCGCCGAGGTGCTGCTGGAGTGCCGGGTCGACAACGTGCGCGCCCAGAAGCTCTACGAGCGCTTCGGCTTCGAGATCATCGGCGTCCGGCGCGGCTACTACCAGCCGGGGAACGTGGACGCCCTGGTGATGCGACTGACCGATCCGTCCACCTCTGTGAACCCGGCGAATCCCGTCGACGGGAACGGCGTACAAGGAACCGAAACCAATGGCTGACGAACCCCTGGTCCTGGGGATCGAGACCTCCTGCGACGAGACCGGTGTCGGCGTCGTGCGCGGGACCACCCTGCTGGCGGACGCCGTCGCCTCCAGCGTCGACGAGCACGCCCGCTTCGGCGGCGTCGTCCCGGAGGTGGCGAGCCGCGCCCACCTGGAGGCGATGGTCCCCACCATCGAACGCGCGCTGAAGGAGGCGGGCGTCAGCGCCCGCGACCTCGACGGCATCGCCGTCACCGCAGGACCCGGACTCGCGGGTGCGCTGCTGGTCGGCGTGTCGGCGGCCAAGGCGTACGCCTACGCCCTCGGCAAGCCGCTCTACGGCGTCAACCACCTCGCCTCGCACATCTGCGTCGACCAGCTGGAGCACGGCGCGCTGCCCGAGCCGACGATGGCGCTGCTGGTCTCCGGCGGCCACTCCTCGCTCCTGCTCTCCACGGACATCACCTCCGACGTCCGTCCCCTCGGCGCGACCATCGACGACGCGGCCGGCGAGGCCTTCGACAAGATCGCCCGTGTGCTGAACCTCGGCTTCCCCGGCGGCCCGGTCATCGACCGGTACGCGCGCGAGGGCGACCCGGAGGCGATCGCCTTCCCGCGCGGACTGACCGGCCCGCGCGACCCGGCGTACGACTTCTCCTTCTCCGGGCTGAAGACGGCCGTGGCCCGCTGGATCGAGGCGAAGCGGGCGGCGGGCGAGGAGGTCCCCGTGCGCGACGTGTCGGCGTCCTTCCAGGAGGCGGTCGTGGACGTCCTCACCCGAAAGGCCGTACGGGCCTGCAAGGACGAGGGCGTCGACCACCTGATGATCGGCGGTGGCGTGGCCGCCAACTCCCGGCTGCGGGCGCTGGCCCAGGAGCGCTGCGAGGCGGCCGGCATCCGGCTGCGCGTGCCGCGCCCCAAGCTGTGCACGGACAACGGCGCGATGGTCGCGGCGCTGGGCGCGGAGATGGTCGCCCGCAACCGCCCCGCCTCCGACTGGGACCTGTCGGCGGACTCCTCCCTCCCGGTGACGGACCCGCACGTGCCCGGCACCGCCCACTCCCACGACCACGTCCACGAGGTCGGCGAGGAGAACCTGTACTCGTGACCGTCGCACTGATGTGGGAGGCCCGCGCGGTCCCCGGCCGGGCCGCGGAGCTGCTGGCCTGGACCGAGGAGCGGGCACGGGAGCTGACGGAGCGCCCCCTGCGCCGCGAGACCTTCCGCGCCCCGCAGGACCGCGTCCTGGTCGTCACCTGGTGGGACGCCCCGTACGACGCGGACCTCCCCGAACTCCCGGAGCCAGGAGACGACTTGACCGCCCGACCGGTGCACCGGTGGCGGTTCGAGTCGCTCGGGAGCGTCTGACCGGGCACCTTCACGCGCCCGCCGGTGACACCTCCGTCTCGCACCGCAGCCGCCGGTCCGGGCCCAACTCGCGTACCGGGCCCGTGAGGCGCAGCCGAGCCGTGTGGCGGACGTCCGCGCTGGAGGCCGCCAGCCGCAGCTCCAGCTCGCCCGGTTCGACCACCCGGCGTCCGGAGCGGTCGGTGAACGACGACAGGTCCGGGTGGAAGCGGAACGTCACCCGGGACGCCTCGCCCGGCGCCAGTTCGACCCGCCGGTAGCCGATCAGGCGGACGTCGGGGCGGGTCACCGACGCCACCGGGTCGTGCAGGTAGAGCTGGACGACCTCGGCGCCGGACCGGTCACCGGTGTTGCGGACGGTCAGTGAGACGTCGTACGAGCCGTCCGTGCCGGTCTCCCCGTCCGCCGCGTGGTCGTCGGGGGTCCAGTCGAACGTCGTGTACGAGCCGCCGTGACCGAAGGGGTACAGCGGGGTCGGGTCGAGGTTGCTGACCTCGCCGGCCAGGCCCAGCGGGGGCTGGAGGTAGGTCCAGGGCTGGCCGCCGGGCAGGCGCGGGACGCCGACCGGGAGGCGGCCGGACGGGTTGACGCGGCCCGACAGCGCTCCCGCCACCGCCGGGCCGCCCTCCTCCCCCGGGAAGAATGCCTGGACGACGGCGCCCAGGCGGCCGTGCCAGCGGCCGAGCGCGTACGGGCGGCCGGTGAGCAGTACCAGGACGACCGGTACGCCGGTCGCGACGAGCGCGTCCAGCAGTTCCGCCTGGACGCCGGGCAGGTTCAGGTCCGTCGCGTCGCAGCCCTCGCCGGACGTGCCGCGGCCGAACAGGCCCGCCCGGTCGCCGAGCACCGCCACGCACACGTCCGCCTCCGCCGTCCGAGCGACCGCCTCCGCGAAGCCCGTCGTGTCCGGGTCGGAGGTGTCGCAGCCCGGCGCGAACGTCACCTTGGCGTCGGGGAGTTCGGTGCGCAGCGACTCCAGCACGGTCGGGATCTCCATGCCGGTCGGGACGCCGGGGTGGTGGGGGAGGACGTGGGACGGGAAGGAGTAGCAGCCCAGCATGGCGAGGGCGTCGTCCGCGCGGGGGCCGACGACCGCGATCCGGGTGTCGGGGGAGAGGGGGAGCAGGCCGTCGGGGTTGTCGAGGAGGACCACGGACTCCTCGGCCAGGCGGCGGGCCAGGGCGCGGTTCCCGGTGGAGTCGAGGTCGATCGGTGCGGCCGGCTCCGGGGTCCAGTCCTCGTCGAGGAGGCCCAGTTCGCACTTCTGGAGCAGGACCCGGCGGGCCGCGCGGTCGACCAGTTCCTCCGGGACCTCGCCGGCGCGGACCGCGTCCCGGAGCGGTTCGCCGTAGCACTTGAGCGTGGGCAGTTCGACGTCGATGCCGGCCAGCAGTGCCGCGTGCGCCGCCTGGGCCGGGGTGCCCGCCACCCGGTGCAGGCTCTCCAGGAAGCCGATGCCGAAGTAGTCGGAGACGACGGTGCCGGTGAAGCCCCATTCGCCGCGCAGGAGTCGGGTGAGCAGCGCCGGATCGGCCGACGCGGGCACGCCGTCGGTCTCGGTGTACGCGGCCATCACCGAGCGCGCCCCGCCCTCGCGCAGCGCCATCTCGAACGGCGGCAGGGTGATGTCCGCGAACTCCCGCGTCCCGGCCCGCACCGGCGCGAGGTTGCGCGCCCCGGCGGAGGCGGCGTACCCGGCGAAGTGCTTGAGCGTGGCGACGACCCCGGCGGACTCCAGCCCGCGTACGTAGGCGGCGCCGATCGTGCCGACCAGGTACGGGTCCTCCCCGATGGTCTCCTCCACCCGGCCCCAGCGCAGATCCCGTACGACGTCCAGGACGGGCGCGAGTCCCTGGTGGACGCCCGCCGCGCGCAGGTCGTGGCCGATGCGGCGGGCCATGTCCTCCACCAGATCGGGGTCGAAGCTCGCGCCCCAGGCCAGGGGGACGGGGTAGGCGGTGGCCTGCCAGGCGGTGAATCCGGCCAGGCACTCCTCGTGCGCGACCGCGGGGATGCCGAAGCGGCCGGCCGCGGCGATCTGCCGCTGCGCGCGGGCCAGCGCCCGCGCGCCGAGTCCGGGGTCGACGGGGGCGGTGCCGTAGGAGCGGGTGAGCTGGCCGAGGCCGAGGGTGATCAGCTCGTCCCAGTCGTAGGTGGCGGTCATGTCGTGCTGGTGCGGGGCGACGCCCTCGCCGCCGGTGTCGGCGCCCACCCACACCCCGTACAACTGGGCGGTCTTCTCCTCCAGGGTCATCCGGGAGAGCAGGTCGTCGACGCGGGCGGCGGCGGGCAGGTCGGGGTCACGCCAGGGCGCGGTGGTCATGGAGCTCCTGTCGGGTGGACGGACGGCCCTCACACGTACGGTTCTCGGCGAATGTTTCGACTTCAAAGCCGAATGTTCCGGGAACTTATGGCTCCCGTGAGGGTTCGTCAAGAGGGCCCGCAGGGTTACGATCGCGGCCATGACTTCCCCGCAGCCCGCTGAAACACGGACGCAAGGGCGCAGAGCCCAGACGGCGACCCTCGCTGAGATCGCCCGCGAGGCCGGTGTCTCCGCCCCGACTGTTTCGAAGGTCCTCAACGGCCGTGCCGACGTCGCCCCCGGCACCCGGAGCCGGGTCGAGGGGCTGCTGCGCGCCCACGGCTACCGGCGCCGCCGCGCCGAGGCCACCCGCTCGCCCCTGATCGACCTGGTCTTCCACGAACTGGAGAGCGCCTGGGCGATGGAGGTCATCCGGGGCGTGGAGAACGTGGCCCGGGACGAGGGCCTGAGCGTCGTCCTCTCCGAGAGCGCGGGCCGGCTCACGCCCGGACGCACCTGGGCCGACCAGGTCGCCGCGCGCCGCCCGCACGGCGTGATCCTCGTGCTGTCCGGCCTCGACGAGTCCGGGCGGGCGCTGCTGACCAGCCGCTCCATCCCGTTCGTGGTGATGGACCCGGCCGGCGACCCGGGCACCGACGTGCCCTCCATCGGGGCGACCAACTGGCAGGGCGGGCTCGCCGCGACCCGGCACCTGGTGGACCTGGGCCACACCCGGATCGGTGCGATCAGCGGACCCACGCAGATGATGTGCAGCCGCGCCCGCGTCGACGGCTACCGGGCCGCCCTGGAGACCGCCGGGCTGCCGGTCGACCCGGGGCTGATCATGACCGGGGACTTCCACCACGAGGCCGGCTACCGGCAGGGTCTCGCCCTGCTGCGCCGCGAGGACCGGCCCACCGCGGTCTTCGCCGGCAACGATCTCCAGGCCCTCGGGCTGTACGAGGCCGCGCGCGAGCTGGGGCTGCGGATCCCGGAGGACCTGAGCGTGGTCGGGTTCGACGATCTGCCGGTGGCCCGCTGGGTGGGGCCGCCGCTGACGACCGTACGGCAGCCGCTGACGGAGATGGCCGAGGCGGCGGCCAAGCTGGTCCTCGATCTGGGCAGGGACGAGGACTCGGCGGCGGCGACCCGGGTGGAACTGGCGACGAGCCTGGTGGTGCGGAGCAGTACGGCGGCGCCCGCGGGGGCGTGAGCCGGTCCGAAAGTTTCGGGCCGTCGGACGCCGCACCGGAAGTCTGAGAATTTCACAAGAAAACTGTCCGGGGGTCGCCGCTCAACATAATTCGGACTTATGTTCCTGCCCGTGAGGGGACACGAGAAGAGCGGCGGGACCGGGGACGACGGGGACGAAGCCGGGGGCGAGGCCGAGGGCTCGGGCATACGAACGGGCCGGCGGGCGAAAGCACTGAAGATCACGGGGCTGACGCTGGCCGGCCTGCTGGTCCTGGGCGCCGGAGCGGCCGGCTGGGCGTACTGGCAGCTCAACGACAACATCGACAGCGTCGACATCGACAGCGCCCTGGGCGACGACCGCCCCGCCAGGGCCGTGACCGCACCGTCCCCGGACGCGTCCGCCACGGCCACGCCCCTGCCGACCGGGTCCCTGAACATCCTGGTGCTGGGCTCCGACTCGCGCAGCGGCGAGGAGAACCAGGCGCTCGGCGGTGGCGACAGCGGCGGCGCCCGCTCCGACACCGCCATGGTCGTCCACCTCGACGCCGGCCGGACCGCCGCGACGGTGGTCAGCATCCCCCGCGACACCCTCGTCGACCGGCCCTCCTGCCCGCTTCAGGACGGGGAGTCGACCCGTCCGGCCTCCGGGGTGATGTTCAACACCGCGTACGAGGTGGGCGGGCCGGTGTGCGCCGTGAAGACCGTCGAGTCGCTCACGGACGTCCGCATGGACCACTACATCGAGATCGACTTCTCCGGCTTCGCCCGCCTGGTCGACGCGCTCGGCGGGGTCACCGTCACCACCGAGGAGGACATCGACGACGACCGCAGCCACCTCACCCTGGACGCCGGCACCCACCACCTCGACGGTAAGGACGCCCTCGCCCTGGCCCGCACCCGGTACGACATCGGCGACGGCAGCGACCTCGGCCGCATCGGGCTCCAGCACCAGCTGGTGAAGGCGCTGCTGGAACAGATCGCGGAGGAGGACCTGCTGGCCGGCCCCACCCGGCTGTACCGGATCGCCGACACCGTCACCGACAGCCTCACCACCGACACCGGCCTGGACTCGCTCGGCGAACTCACCCGCCTCGCCCAGAGCCTGCGGGACCTCCCGTCCGACGGCGTCACGACCCTCACCATGCCGGTCGTCCCGGCCCCCTGGGACCGCAACCGCGTGATCGCGGACGAGCCGGAGGCGGGGGAGCTGTGGGAGTCCCTGAAGTGAACGTCCCGGCGGACCTCACCGCACCGGGTGCCCCAGCAGCATCGTCGGGGCGCCGGCGACGCGGGTCAGGAAGACCGTGACGGACTCGGGGCCGTGTGGCTTGGGCAGGACCTTGCGGCGCAGCTCCTCCGGTTCCACCGCCGAGCCGCGCTTCTTGACGGTCAGGACGCCGACCCGGCGCTCGCGCAGCAGTGCCTTCAGCTTCTTGACGTTGAAGGGGAGCCGGTCGGTGATCTCGTAGGCGGTGGCGTACGGCGTGCGGTGCGCTTCGTCGGCGGTGACGTAGGCGATGGTCGGGTCGATCAGCCCACCCTCCACCTCCTCGGCCACCTCGGCGACCAGGTGGGCGCGGATGACGGCGCCGTCCGGCTCGTACAGGTACCGCCCGACCGCCCGGACCCCGGGGTCCGGGCGCATGGTCTTGGGCGTCACGTAGATGCCGGCGACGGCGGGCAGCAGCGTCGCCCGCCGCGCCCCCGGCGTCACGTCCTGACCGAACCACAGCATGGCCTCCTTCACGTCCCCGCCGTCCGAGACCCACTCGGCCGTCGCTTCCGCGGGGATCGCCTCGTGCGGAATGCCGGGCGCGATCTTCAGCAGGCCGAGCGGCGCCCCGAGCGCGGCGGACACGGCCCAGGACAGGGGAGGGGAGTAGGCCTCCGGGTCGAAGATCCGGCCGCGTTTGGAGGAACGCCGGGCGGGGTCGACGAACACGGCGTCGTAACCGGCCGTGTCCACCTCCGTCACGTCGGCCTCGCGCACCTCGATCAGGCCGGCGAGACCGAGCGCGTCGGCGTTGGCGCGGGCCGCCTCGCAGGTCAGCGGGGACCGGTCGACGGCCAGGACCCGGATCCCGGCGCGGGCGAACGCGATCGCGTCGCCGCCGATCCCGCAGCACAGGTCGGCGACGGACCGCACCCCGAGCGCCCGGAGGCACTCGGCCCGGTACGTCGCCACACTCGCCCGCGTCGACTGCTCCACCCCGTTGGGCGTGAAGAACATGCGCCGCGCGTCCTCCGCCCCGAACTTGGCCACCGCCCGCTGCCGCAGCCGCGCCTGGCCCAGCGCCGCCGACACCAGTTCGGCGGGGTGCTCGCGGCGCAGCCGGGTCGCGACGGCGAGTTCGTGCGCCGGATCGGTGTCGCGCACCTCGTCGAGGAGGGCGCGGCCTTCGGGGGTGAGGAGGGGAGCGAGGTCGTTCACCGGGTCATTGTGGGCCAGTCGGTGGACCGTGTGCCTCCGGCCGCGGTGTCGGGCCGGGTTCCCGGTGGCGGACTGCGAGGATCCGGCACCATGCGAGCAGTAGGACAAAACGATAAAAAGTGGCCGTTCGGTGGTGTGCGGATCGGCCTCGCGGTACTCGCTCTCGCCTCCATCGCCTCCGGCTGCGGAGCGGGCGGCGGCGATGGCGCCCAGGTCGAACCGGCGGGCGGCCAGCAGCCCCTGAAGGCGCCCCCGGCCCGCGCGCTCGACGCCTACGCCACCCGACTGCGCGCGGCGCACACCGCGCGGGTCGCCGCCGCGAAACGCTGGGGCCTGAAGAAGGTGCCCCTGACCGCCCCGCCGCCCCCGGCGAGGAAACCGAGGATCACCACCCGCGACGGCTTCGAGGTCGACGGCCACCGCCGCCTGGAACTCCCCCCGGTCTTCACCACCGTCCCCACCGACGAGAAGATCCTCTTCCTCACCATCGACGACGGCGCCGAGAAGGACCCGGCGTTCCTGCGGATGATGAGCGAGCTGAAGATCCCGTACAGCGCCTTCCTCAGCGACTACCTCGTCAAGGAGGACTACGGCTACTTCAAGGAGATGCAGGACCGGGACGTCGCCCTGCACAACCACACCCTCCACCACCCCTACCTGCCTGCCCTGTCCTACGCCCGCCAGAAGCGCGAGATCTGCGGCATGCAGAAGGTCATCGAGAAGCGCTACGGCGAGCGCCCCGTCCTCTTCCGCCCGCCCTACGGCAACTACGACAAGGCCACCCTGCGCGCCGCGAAGGCCTGCGGGATCACCCACGTCCCCCTGTGGAACGAGGAGGTCTTCGTCGACCACTGGGAGTACCGCGAGTGGGACCGCGACCTGCACCCGGGCGACATCGTCCTCACCCACTTCCGGGGCCGCGAGGACTGGGAAGGCACGATGCCGGACATGGTCCGCCGCTTCATGGACAAGGTCACGGCGGAGGGGTACGCGGTGGCCCGTCTGGAGGACTACCTGTGAGGGTCCGTCTCCTGGCGGGCGCCGCCGCCCTGCTGGCCGTGATCGCCGGATGCGGTCCGTCGGGCGGGACGGGGGAGAGGGCGGAGGACGGTGCGGGACGGTCCCCGGGAGCCGGTGCGGGACGGTCCCCCGGAGCCGGTCCGGCACCGGAGGCCGGTGCCCTCCCGCCCGTCGTCGACCACATCCCCACCCGCGACAAGGTCGTCTTCCTCACCTACGACGACGGCGCCGAGCGCGACCCCCGCTTCATCGACCTGGTGCGCGAGCACCGGCTCCCCGTCAGCCTGTTCCTCACGGACACGGTGGCCGGCCCCGGATACGCCCACTTCGCCCGCCTGCGCTCGGTCGGCGCGAGCCTGCAGAACCACACCCTCGACCATCCCGCCCTGCGCGGTCTGCCGTACGCCGGCCAGCGCGCCGAGATCTGCGGCCAGCAGCGCAAACTCAAGTCCCGCTTCGGCGTCCGCCCCCACCTCTTCCGCCCGCCCTACGGCACGTACGACACCACCACCCTGCGAGCCGCCGCCGACTGCGGCATCGAGACGGTGGTCCTGTGGAGAGCCACCCTGGAACCCGACGGCCACCTGACGTACACCGACGCCCCCCACCACCTGACCCCCGGCGACATCATCGCCGTACCGTCGGGCGAGGCCCCGTCGTTGTCGTTGACGGAACGGACGACACGGCTGCTGGCCGAGTTGGAGGAGCGGGGCCTGAGGGTGGGCAAGTTGGAGGACTACGCCGGCTGAAGTCAGCCCGTCGGCGGTCCCCGGCGGGCACCGCTCACCTCTCAGCCCGGCGGCGGTCCCCGGCGGGCACCGCTCACCTCTCAGCCCGTCAGGCGTTTGAGGACGAGGCCGTTCAGGCCGAAGCGGGGGCCTGGGGGCGGCAGCCCCCGGTGGACGGTCACCGCAGCACCGGCAAGCCGCGCACCCCGGTGTGAACAACGCCCCCACTCCACGACGCGCCGCAGGCAATTGGCACTCCGCTTGACCGAGTGCTAACCACAGTCATAGTCTCAGGTCTGGCACTCCCCCCTGGAGAGTGCCAACACACGCGACGGGCAGGTCCGGCACCCGCGACGACGGATCCACCTGGTCGCCACCTCAGACAGTTAACCCCGTGAGATCTCCGAAGGGGGAGGTCGGATCGTGACGACCGCCAGCTCCAAGGTTGCCATCAAGCCGCTCGAGGACCGCATCGTGGTCCAGCCGCTCGACGCCGAGCAGACCACGGCTTCGGGCCTGGTCATTCCGGACACCGCCAAGGAGAAGCCCCAGGAGGGCGTCGTCCTGGCCATCGGTCCGGGCCGCATCGAGGACGGCAAGCGCGTCGAGCTCGACGTGAAGGTCGGCGACGTCGTTCTGTACAGCAAGTACGGCGGCACCGAGGTCAAGTACAACGGCGAGGAGTACCTCGTCCTCTCGGCCCGCGACGTCCTCGCGATCGTCGAGAAGTAAGGGGAACCCGGGGTCAACCCCCCGGACGACCCGACCTCGAAGCAAGCACTTTTGCTCGAACCACTGCGCCCCTGGCCCCAGCATCCGACAAGGAGCCGGGTGACCGGGGGCGCGGTGATTTCACCTAGATTTCCGAGAGGGCTCCCGCTGCCATGGCGAAGATCCTGAAGTTCGACGAGGACGCCCGTCGCGCCCTCGAGCGCGGCGTCAACAAGCTTGCCGACACGGTGAAGGTGACGATCGGTCCGAAGGGCCGCAACGTCGTCATCGACAAGAAGTTCGGCGCCCCCACCATCACCAACGACGGTGTCACGATCGCCCGCGAGGTCGAGATCGAGGACCCGTACGAGAACCTCGGCGCGCAGCTGGTGAAGGAGGTGGCGACCAAGACCAACGACATCGCGGGTGACGGTACGACCACCGCCACCGTGCTGGCCCAGGCGCTGGTCCGCGAGGGCCTGAAGAACGTCGCCGCCGGTGCTTCCCCGGCCGCCCTGAAGAAGGGCATCGACGCCGCCGTCGCCGCGGTCTCCGAGGACCTGCTCGCCTCGGCCCGCCCGATCGACGAGAAGTCCGACATCGCCGCCGTCGCCGCGCTGTCCGCCCAGGACCAGCAGGTCGGCGAGCTCATCGCCGAGGCGATGGACAAGGTCGGCAAGGACGGTGTCATCACCGTCGAGGAGTCCAACACCTTCGGCCTGGAGCTGGACTTCACCGAGGGCATGGCCTTCGACAAGGGCTACCTGTCGCCGTACTTCGTCACGGACCAGGAGCGTATGGAGGCCGTCCTCGACGACCCGTACATCCTGATCACCCAGGGCAAGATCGCCTCCATCGCGGAGCTGCTGCCGCTGCTGGAGAAGGTCATCCAGGCCAACGCCTCCAAGCCGCTGCTGATCATCGCCGAGGACGTCGAGGGCGAGGCCCTGTCGACCCTGGTCGTCAACAAGATCCGCGGCACGTTCAACGCGGTCGCCGTCAAGGCCCCCGGCTTCGGTGACCGCCGCAAGGCGATGCTGCAGGACATGGCCGTCCTCACCGGCGCCACGGTCGTCTCCGAGGAGGTCGGCCTCAAGCTCGACCAGGTCGGCCTGGACGTGCTGGGCTCCGCCCGCCGCGTCACCGTCACCAAGGACGACACCACGATCGTCGACGGCGGCGGCAACAAGGAGGACGTGACCGGTCGCGTCGGCCAGATCAAGGCCGAGATCGAGACCACCGACTCCGACTGGGACCGCGAGAAGCTCCAGGAGCGCCTCGCGAAGCTCGCCGGCGGCGTGTGCGTCATCAAGGTCGGCGCCGCCACCGAGGTGGAGCTGAAGGAGAAGAAGCACCGTCTGGAGGACGCCATCTCCGCGACCCGCGCCGCGGTCGAGGAGGGCATCGTCTCCGGTGGTGGCTCCGCGCTGGTCCACGCCGTCAAGGTCCTCGAGGGCAACCTCGACAAGACCGGCGACGAGGCCACCGGTGTCTCCGTGGTCCGCAAGGCCGCCGTCGAGCCGCTGCGCTGGATCGCCGAGAACGCCGGCCTGGAGGGCTACGTCATCGTCTCCAAGGTCGCCGAGCTGGAGAAGGGCAGCGGCTACAACGCCGCCACCGGCGAGTACGGCGACCTGGTCAAGGCCGGCGTCATCGACCCGGTCAAGGTCACCCGCTCCGCCCTGGAGAACGCCGCCTCCATCGCCTCCCTGCTCCTGACGACCGAGACCCTGGTCGTCGAGAAGAAGGAAGAGGAAGAGCCGGCCGCCGCGGGCCACGGCCACGGCCACGCCCACTGAGCGACCCGCTCACAGCGCCACGAGGGCCCGGTACCGCCGCTGTTCGGCGGTGCCGGGCCCTCGCCCCGTGTGCCCTACTTGTGCGTCACGTCGGAACTCTCGTAGACGCACGACGTGCCGTCGGGACCGCTGCCGAGGGCGGTCGGCTCGTCGCCGCTGTCGTTGCCCTCGAAGCGCTCGCAGACGATGATCTTCTTCTTGCTGTCACCGACGATCGTCACGTCGGAGAGGGTCGCGGTGTCACCGTAGTTGGAGTTGACACCGGCGATGACCTTGCCGGGGCTCGTGACCAGGACGTTGTCGATCACGACGTGGCGCTCGTACTGGGTCCCGCAGTTGCCGCAGGAGCGGTAGAGCTTGCCGAAGTCGGACACCTGGAAGTTCTTGATGGTCAGGGTGCCGGCACCGTTGTGCTGGAAGACCTTGTCGTCGGCCTTGCGGGCACCGCCGCCGTCGACGGTGTAGGCCGCCGAGGCGGACTTGCCCTTGAAGCTGGCGGCGTCCTCGCCGACGTCCTCCCACCACACGTTGACCAGGGTGCAGCTGCCCGAGCAGTGCACTCCGTCGGCGGCGGGCGAACCCAGGATCACGTTCTTCAGCGTCGCGCCGTCGGCGAGCTTGAACATCGGGTCCTGGCCCTCGTCCTGGCCGCTGCCGCCGAGGTCGCCCGAGCCGTGGAAGCGCTTCAGGGAACCGTCGTACACGCCGCTCACCTCGATGGTCGAGGAGACGGGCTGCTCGTCGGTGGCGGTGGGCCAGGAGGCGAACGCGGTGTCACCGGCCGGCTCGTCGTCAGCGGAGGGGGAGGGAGAGGGAGAGGCGGGGGCGCTCGCCGTCGGGGTCGCGCTCGCCGTCGGAGTGGACGGCGGGGGCGTCGATCCGTCCACCTCCCGCAGGGTCCAGGTCTTGCCGGCGGCGCTGTCGCAGGAGTTCTGCTGCACCAGGCCGTTCTTGGGGTTCAGGCACTTCTCGCTGTGCGCGTTGACCAGGTGGTAGGCGTCACCGACGGCGCTCACCTTCCAGACCTGGGAGGAGCCCTCGCCGCAGTCCTGCTGCTGCACGGCCTTCCCGGCGGAGGTCGAGTCGCCCTTGACGCCCGCGCACAGCCCGGTGGCGGACGACGTCACGGTGAAACCGTCGCCGGAGTCGGCCAGTTCCCAGCTCTGGTCCGCGCCCCCGTCACAGTCGGCCAGGGCCAGCTGCACGCCGGCGCC
The DNA here is from genome assembly GCF_001905725.1 of Streptomyces sp. CB02400. Lineage (GTDB taxonomy): Bacteria > Actinomycetota > Actinomycetes > Streptomycetales > Streptomycetaceae > Streptomyces > Streptomyces atrovirens. The sequence goes on along the minus strand of NZ_LIWB01000004.1, from coordinate 139,763 downwards.
CGTGCCTCCCGACGGAACCTCCAGACAGGTGTCGCTCGCCGCGTTCACCAGGCGGTAGGTGCCCGCGCCCGGTTCCGCCGCGGACGCCGACATCAGCACGCCGCCGACCACGGCGCCGCCCACGAGCGACGTGGTGAGAGCGCCGATCAGGACGGTGCGGCGCCGGCCGTTCTTTCTCCGGTGCCCCGCGCGCGGGGCGGTGTTACCAGTACTGCGCATGTCACGGCTTTCGTTCGATGTGCGATGGCCCTCGTTGTCCACCGCCCTGAAGTCGCCGCCGCACGTCAGGGGGTTGCCGCGCGGCCGCGATATTTTTTGACGGCGGCCAGGTGCGTGAGGCCGGGGAGCAGGAGGGGGATGTGATGAGCCAGGTGCTCTACGGGGAACGGTCCCGGAACCCGTTGGCGCGGACCGTGGAACTCACCGAGGACGGACTGCGCAGAGGCGGCCGGACGACACCGCCGGCCGAGCTGAACCTCGGCGCCATGGCGGAAGCGTTTCTACGGGGGTGCTGGCTCGGCGGCGCCGGCACGGAACGCCCCCTGGCCTCGCTGGCGCAGGGCCCCGGCGCCGTACCGGTCACCCGCGTGACCGGTACGACCACGCCTCTGAAGGTGCGCCAAGCCGCCGACTTCGCCCGCGCCCTGGGCGAATGGGCGGTCCACAGGTGCGGCGGGGCGGACCAGGTGGCCGCGCTCGCCGCGCGGGCGCACGCGGAGGGCGTACCGCTGTGGATCGCGCGGCGCTACGCGCACGGCCCCGCCGGACCGGTCGCCGTCGCCGTGGACCGGCGCCTGGTCCGCGTGGACGCGTGGGGCCCGCACGCCCCGGCCGTACGCCTGCGGGCACCGTACGGCTTCCGCGGCGACTCCACCGTCCCGGGCAGCGGCCTGGTCATGACCGTCGGTGACACAACGGCCCGGCTCGTCCTCCAGAAGAAGTTCCGCAAGTCCAAGAGCAGCGTGGAGATACGCCTGCCCGACCGGCACTGGACACTGCGGCGCGAGAACGCCGAGAGCTCGTGGCTGCTGCGCGACGACCGCCGGGTCGCGCTGCTGACCCGTCCACCACGCAGGCCGGACCCCGTACCCGGCACGGTGCTGCTGCCGCTGGCCGCCGTGCACCACGAGAGCCCCGATCCCCTGGACGCCGTCATGGCCCACGCGGTCGCCGTGTCCTTCGGCCTCGGGGACACGACGGGCCTGGCCAGGTTCCGCCCCCGCTCCCGCTCCGGAGGAGAGACGGACACCGGCACCTGGGACCTTCCCTGGTTCAGCAACCTCGGCACCGGCCGCGACGACAACGAACCCGGCGGCGGTGACGGCTGGGGCAGCGACGGAGGAGACGGCGGCGACGGCGGTGTTGGTGACGGCGGTGGTGGTGACGGGGGCGGAGGCGGAGGCGGCGACTGACCGGCCGGCTGGCGCATCGCGACCAGGACGACGCTGCTGAGCACACTCGTGACCACGAGGAACGGCCCGTCGAGGACGCCGTAGTACAGCGGGCGCGGGAAGTTCGGGTCGATGGCGATCTGGAAGGTCATCGCGCCGAAGTGCCGGAACGGGCGGCCGAGCCGCCGCGGCTACGGCGCACCGGGCACCGCGACCACCGCTCGGACGGTCTTGCCCGGCGCACCGGGCCGCGGGGCGACACCCCACTCCTCGGCCGGCGCCGCGACGAGGACGAGACCACGTCCGCCCTCGTCCTCGTCCTCGGGCAGGCCGCCCGGGGCGGTGGCGGGATGCCGTTCCCCGCGCGCGTCACTGACCTCGACGCGGACACGGCCGGTGGCACCGAACCTCGCCAGACGCAGCCGGGCGTCCCGTCCGGGCACGCGCCCGTGGGACACGGCGTTGTCCGCCAGCTCGGCGACGATCAGCTCCACGGCGTCGTGCACGGGTGCGTCGTGGCGCCACCCCCAGGCGTCCATCCGGCAGGACGCGAGCCGACGGGCGAGCCGGGCACCGCGCGGGGACGGGTGAAGCGGAACGAGAGCACCGTCTGGCCGGCGAGCGGGAGCGGCAGCGCGGACCGCCGCTCCTGGCGGGGGGAAAGTGGTCATGCCCCGAAGATCCCGTGCCGACACCCCGCCCACCAGGTACGACGCCCCCACGGCGGCTGTCTGTCGGGGCGGCGGGCGACAGTGTCGGGCCTGTCGGAGGTGACTTCCGGGCAGCCCGGTGCGGACCGTGTGAGGCGCTGACGCCTCAGGGAACCTGACGGTAGACCTCGCAGCGGTTGCCCACGGTCAGCACCCACACGACGAGCTGGCCGTCCCCACCGGCTGATTCCCTCCGTCTGCTCATATCTGATCGGATGATCGCACTTTCCTTTCGCTCTGTTTATCGATTTCAGTTCGAGCTCCGTTCAGGCGACGGGAAAGTGACGGGGAGGGTGTATGGCGGTGAAGTAAGGGAATCGGCTAATCTCCACGGGGGTGTCGATCGGCTGCATCCCCGCGCGTGTGCGACACGTGTACGACAGTGGGGAAGCGTGCCGTGAAATTCCTGAAGTCACTCATATCGAAAATCAGGCGCGCATCCGTCAGGGTCCGCAGTGCCCTGGATGTCTATTCGGAGAAGATCACTCCGAAGAGCAAGGTGAAGCAGGCTTTCTTCATTCCGTCCTTCCCGTTCGTGGTCATGCTCGCCGTGTTCGCCGCATGTGCCGCGGTCGGGGTGGAATCGTCGCGGGAATGTCCTCCTTCCACTCTTCTGCACCTGGCCGTCCCCGCCTTCCGGGAGCACCCTTCGGAGTGCCGCGAACTGCCTCTCGTCGCCGACCTGCCGAGCGTCGCCCTCGGCGTCACCTCCACACTCGCGGTGACGCTCTATCTCACCCTGGTCAGAAGACTCTCCCGGCTCCAGAGGGACCTCGTCGCCTCCGGGCTCGTGCGGCCGGAGAAGTTCAAGGTGGGGAAGCTCGCCGAGAAGCTCGAACGCCTCAACGGGGAGATCCGCCTCGGGCGCCTGGTCAAAGTGGTGCTGCTCGCCGTCAGCGCCATCGGGAGCGGCTACCTGTACTGGGCGGCCTACAAGGGCGGCCGCGCCTTCTCCGATCTCTCCGAGATATCGAGGGACCATCCGAGCGAAGACGTCCTGCGCGCCTCCTGGTGGGCGAACTACACGGAGCATCCGCTGCTGGCCGCCACCTGGATCGCCGTGGGGACGATCGGGGTCTACTTCGCGGCGAAGCAGGCCTACATCTATCAGAAGATCCTGATGTTCTCGATCAGGTCCAGGAAACACTGGGTGTTCCAGTACGTACCGAGGGACCGCGACGACGACTTCGGCTGGAAGCCGGTCGGTGACGTCAACGCGATGGTTTATCTCGGCTTCCTGAACTTCACCGTCTCCCTTTTCGCCGTGGCCTACATCTTGCAGGGTGCCCCCGGGAAATCGGGCAACACGGTCATCGGCGTCATGGCGCTGGTGGGAATCTGGGCGAACCTGGGTATCGTGCTGGCGCTCCTCTGGGTGATGGTCAAAAATCACCGGAAGATCATCATTCGGAAAAGAGCCGAAGTGAAAAGGCGCCTGCTGGAGCGTGGAGACGGTGCGGTCGTGTCGCGCGGCCCCTCCGCCGGCGAAAGGGACTTCTCCTACCTCTCCGTCCAGGGGAAACTGCTGTACGAGGCGCCCCGCTGGTACCCCCTGAGAGGCCGACTCCGTCCCCTCCTGTCAGTGGCCCCCGGCCTCTTCGCCTTCTACAAAGCCGGCGCGGAACTCATCAAGCTCATCCAATGAGGGCGGGCCGGGCGGCGCAGCGGGGACAGTGATCCGGGGCACGCACGGGATACATGCCCATCGCTCTGCTCCTGCCTACGCCTACGCCTACGCCCGTCCGGACGCCGCCCATCCGCTCACCACCCATCCGCTCACCGCCACGGCGCCGCTTCCGCACGCCAGGACCCGCCAGGCGTCGGGGGACCAGGCGAACACCGCGTCCTGGCCGAAGCGGCGCCCCAGAGCACGCGCCGCCGCATCGCTCAGTCCGACGGCGGCGCTCTCCTCCCGGTGCGTGCCGCTCACGTCGCCTCCCGCCGCGGGCCACGAGGTGAGACCACGGCGACGGACCTCGTCGAGCAGCAGACGCTGGTCACGGGCGTTGGCGTCGTCCGACGCGGTACGGCCGCGGGGGTTCCAGGCGGTGATCACATGGACGGTGGTATTGCTGCCGTCCGGTACCGGGAAGAGACCCTCGGCCGTGCCCCGAGGACGTGGCGCGGCGCGTCGCCGTCACGGAACGGCCGTCCCCACCCTGTGCGTTCGCGGTGCCGTGACCACCGTCCACACGGTGGTGCCGGGCCGCGGGGACGCCCCACGGTCCTCGGTGAGCGCGAAGGGCGGTCCACCCTGTCAGTGGGGCCCGTTACCTTCGGGTCATGTCGATCACCGCACAACTGCGCGACTCGGTGAGGCTGCCGGGTGGGCGCGCACTGGTCAACGGCTTCGCGCTGGAAAGCCGCAGGGACGGTCCCTGCCGCGCCTTGCTCCGGAACGGGCACGAGCTGGAGGTCTACGACCTCCGGGAGTTGTTCGCGGGGGAGCGCGCGCCGACGGCCGTCTTCCCCCTGCCCTGGCCCCGGTGGGACCACGGCGTTCACTCGGTGAGCCCGGACGGCACCTTCGCGGTCTTCTCGGGGCAGCGCGCGGTACGGGCCATGGGGACGGACGGGAAGACGCTGTGGGAGTACCGGCACAACTGCTGGGGTCCCGAGCTCGATCACCCGCACACGGGCGACGAGCAGGAGGTGTGCCGTGGTTCGGAGCACGGCTCCTGCCGGATCTCGGACGACGGCAGGCTCGTATGGGCGCATGTCGTGGCAGAGCCGGAACCGGGCGACTGGCAGGAGCGCTGGGTGGTCCTGGACGCCCGCGACGGACGGGAGTTGGGGTGGCTGCCGCTGGACGGCGGGACGGCCGGTTCGCACCACCTCTCCCATCCGGACGGTGTCCACATGGGGCTGAGTATCGGCATGGGCCAGGACGGCATCCTGCTGTACTGGGCGCGCCGGGACGGCGAGAAGCTGACCGGCTGGGACGTGAACGAGGGCCTGGACCGCATCCTGACGGACGTCCACGCGGGACACCCCGGCTTCCTGACGGTCGAGCACTACGGGGCGGACCTGCAACTCCACGCCCTGGACGGCACGGTGATCGCCGAGCAGGAACCCGAATCGGCCGACGACGACGAAGACGACGACGAGACTTACTGGGACTACTCCTGCGGCTTCGTCGACGCCGACACCGTCATCGCCTCGACGGTCGAATCCGACGAGGACCCGGAGGGGGCCCGCCACTGGCTGCTCGACGCGCACACGTTGCGCATACGCGGGGTGGTCACGTACCCGACGGGCCCCGTCGACAGCTACGTACGCCCGCTCGGCGACGGGACCTGGCTCACGTACGACGACAAGAGCGAGACGCTCCACCGCTGGGCGCGGGCGGCGGCACCCGAGCCCCGAGCCGCCCGGTAGCAGGTGACCAGGCCACCCGGTCACTCTCGTGATCGCCACGCTCCTCGTCCGGCACGAGGAACACGAGCGCGCACCCGCCTCCGCGGTCAACCGCTGAAAGCCACGACCGGTGCCCCGGACGCGGCACTCGGCGGTACTCGGCGGCACTCAGCGACATCGCCCGGTCACGGCTGCCGGGACACGACGTCGGGATATGTGTTCGCGGAGCCGTCCAGGAGCGGCTGCGGCAGGCCCCGCAGGTGGAGGTCGAAGAAGGCTGCCACGTAGTCACGGGTGATGCGCCATCCGCGTTCCGCGGAGAGCGGTACGGCGGGGTCCGCCAGCCCCAACCGGTCGGCGAGGTGGGGCAGGTCCGTGAAGGAGAAGTGCCCGGCGCCGGTCACGGTCAGCCAGCGCTTCCAGCCGTCCAGGTGCCGCCATGCCTCGGACCAGTCGCTCACCGCGCTGCCGGGACCGTGCGTGGACTCGCTGCCGAGCATCATGAACGGGCGCCGGCCGAGCCCCGCCGCGGCGGGGCTCAGGAAGAAGTTGCCGTCCAGGTCGGCCCCGGCCCGCACGCGGTGGTCGGCGGCCATGGTCGCCGCGGCGGTCGCGCCTCCGATCGAGTGCCCGGCGACGCCGATCCGGTCCGGGTCGATGGCGCGGGACAGCGCCCCCGTGCGTCGCCGGCCGGTCAGCTCGTCGATCACGAACGACATGTCCTCGGCCCGGCCGCGCACGACCGACGCCTCCCCGGCCGTGCCGACCTGTTCACAGGCCGCGCAGGTCAGCACCCGGCCGCCGGGAAAGGCGGTGCCGACGGATTCGTACGCGTGGTCCACCAGGGCGACGACATAGCCGCGACTGGCCAGGTCGTCGGCGAGCGAGGTGAGCGTGGCGCGCGGCATCGAGAAGCCGGGGGAGAGCAGCACCAAGGGGAAGCGCCCCGCTGCCGGGAGCGCCCCCTCCCGGGCATGCGTCCGCGCCCCGGACACCGTCTCGGCGGGCACGATGCCACCGAGTCCCCGCGCCTCCAGGAGGAGCCGTGCCTCGTCGGTGGTCATGTACGCCGCGCGGGGGCCGCCGGCCCGGCGGGACGGGTAGGACACCGACACCATCAGCTCCCGGTCGCCGGCCGCCGGTACCCACGGGTCGGTGCGGTGCCGGTCGACCAGGTGCAGGGTGCGCCGGCCCACCGGGTACGGGCCGGTGGGGTACGGCAGTTCCAGCCCGTCCGGGTGGAAGGACCGGGGTGAGGTCCGGACGTCGGCGGCCACGTCGGCCACGGCGACCGGTGCGGCCGGTGCGGCACCCAGGAGAGGGACGGACAGGGCGAGGGCGAGCAGGGTGGCCGGGGCGGCTCTGCGGGGTCTGGTGATCATGCGGCCGACGCTAGGTCCCGGGATGTTCTCAACACATCGCCCCGCAGGCGCGCTTGGGCGTACCGCTTCGGTCTGACCCCGTCCGCCCCAGGTATCACGAGGGGGCGGCAAGAGGCGTGGGACCGAGGCGGTCGTCCGTCGGCGCCGGCTCAGAGATCCGTCGGCTCAGAGATCCGTCGGCTCCAGCGCCCCCAGCCGCGCCATCAGCCCCAGCCGGTCGTACTGCCACCAGCCCTCGACGATCTTCCCGTTGTCGCCGAAGCGGAAGATGGTCGTGCCCGTCATGGTGGCCTTCCTCCCCGTCGCCGGGATGCCGAGGAAGTCGCCCTTGTGGGTGCCCTCCCAGCTCCACCGGGTGCACACCCGGTCCCCCTCGGCGAGCTGGTCTTCGATCCGGAACGCGAAGTCGAAGCCACCGCGCCACACGTCCATCTCGCGCCGGAGGTGGTCGAGGCCGATGACGTCCTGCTCGTTGGCCGGATCGTGGTCGTGGTAGTGCTCCTCGATCAGACCCGTCATCGGGGAGAGGTCGTCCTCGGTGGCCAGGATCTCGAAGAAGCGCCGCGCGGAGTCCGCGTTCAGCCGCGCGTCGCGCACCACGTCCAGGTCCGTGAAAGTCGGCATACCGTCACACAGGGCCACCATCTCCCGGAAGATCCGGTCGGTCTCCGGCAGCTTGGAGTTCCGCATCGCCTCCTCGTACGACGGGAACTCCACGATCTCGACGACGTGCGACGTGTCCGCGCGGTCCTTGCCGACCACCGCGTGCGTCGCCGTCCGCTTCCCCCTGGTCTGCTCGGCCCACTGGTCCAGGAGCCGGTCCATCTCCTCGAACCGGCTGGTCCTGCAGTCGATGAGCTGTAGGAAGGTCATGGCTCTCGCCTCCGGTCCCCCTGCGTCCGGGTCGGTTCCGTCAGCACCCATTTTCTCCCGGGGAGCGGGCTCCGTCCCGCTGTGGCGGGGCGGCCGTCGGGTCACCCGTACAAGGTCTGCCGGGGCCTGCCGGGGCCTGCCGGGGCCTGCCGGGGCCTACCGAGGCCCGTACTTCCGTCCCGTCCGCGACGAGATCCCGCCCAGCAACCCGCGCGGGACCAGCTTCGCCGCCCCCATCAGCGCCTTGTAGCGCGGATCCGGGATCGACAGAGTCTTGCCCCGGGCCAGGTCCGCGAGCGCCGCCGCGGCGACCTTGTCCGCGTCCAGCCACATCCAGTTCGGGATGTTGTCCGTGCCCATCCCGGCCCGCGCGTGGAACTCGGTGCGCACGAAACCGGGGCACAGCGCCATCAGCCGTACGCCGTGGCCCGCCAGGTCCTGTGCCGCGCCCTGGGTGAACTGCACGACCCACGCCTTGGACGCCCCGTAGGTCCCGCGCGGCACGAACGCGGCGGTCGAGGCGACGTTCACGACACCTCCGCGCCCGCGCTCGCGCATCGCCTCCACCGCCGCCGACGTCAGCCGGAGCACCGCCTCGCAGTGCACCTTGAGCATCCTCAGCTCGTCGGCCATGGGGACCTCGAGGTAACGGCCCCGGTGGCCGAAGCCGGCGTTGTTGACCAGCAGGTCGACGGGGTTCTTGCGGTCGCCGAGACGGTCGGCCACCGCCTCGATGCCCTTGTCCTCGGCCAGGTCGGCGGTCAGCACCTCCGCCTCGATGCCGTGGCGGTCGTGCAGCTCGGTCGCCTGTTCGCGCAGCCGGACGGTGTCGCGGGCGACCAGCACCAGATCGTGTCCGTCGGCCGCCAGCCGCCGCGCGAACGCGGCACCGATCCCAGCCGTCGATCCCGTAATCAGAGCCGTTGTCATGGCGCAAGAGTAGTTACCCGGAGGAGGGGCGTCCGCTTCGTGTCATCCCATGGACATGCCGTCAGGCCGTCGGCTCCGTCCCGTGCTTCTCCACGTACGTCCGTGCCGTCGCCAAAGCCTCCGGATGCAGCGCCCCGCCCGCCGCCAGCAGCCGGGGCAGCAGCGCCCGCTCGGTCGTCACCGCGCGGAACTGCAGCGCGACCGTCACCTCGTGATCCGGCCGGTGCACGATCCGTACGGCGTCACCCGCGCGTATCTCACCGGGCCGGATCACCCGGAAGTACGCCCCCGGCGCACCCCGCCGCGTGAACCGCTTCACCCAGCCCTTCTCACCCAGATGGCCCTGGAAGGTGCGGCAGGGGATACGCCCGGAGGTGACCTCCAGCACCACCTCGGGACCGACGGCCCAGCGCTCACCGATCAGGGCGCCGGACACGTCGATCCCCTCGGTGGTGAGGTTCTCGCCGAACATGCCGTTCGTCAGCGGGCGCCCCAGCGTGCGCTCCCACTCGTCGAGGTCCTCGCGGGCCATGGCGTACACCGCCTGGTCGTCCCCGCCGTGGTGCCGGGTCTCGCACACGGCGTCCCCGGCCAGGCCGCTCGCGCCGATCCCCTTCGGCCCCGGCGCGGCCACCCGCACCGGCCCGTCCACGGGCTGCTTGTCGATGCCGGTCACACCCTCGCGGTGGTCCGTGTAGGGCACGGCCTTGGGTCGCCCCAGGTTCACAGACAGAAGCTTCATGAGTCGCACGGTAAGCGATGAACATCAAAGCGTCGACGCATTATCCGGCGCCGTGTCAAAGTTCGGCTTATCCTTGAGGTGTGATCGAAGCCCGTCATCTCCGCGTGCTGCGTGCCGTGGCCACCTCCGGTTCCTTCTCCGCCGCGGCCCGCGAACTGGGCTGCACCCAGCCCGCCGTCAGCCAGCAGATGAAGGCCCTGGAGGCGTCCGTAGGGACGCCCCTGCTCATACGCAGCGGCCGCGAGATGCGCCTGACGCAGGCCGGAGAGGCGCTGGTGCGGCACGCGGCCGGGATCATCGCCGGACTGACCGCCGCCGAGGAGGAGGTCGCCGCCATCGCCGGGCTCCGCGCGGGCCGGGTCCGGCTCGTCTCCTTCCCCAGCGGCAGCTCCACACTCGTCCCCACGGCCCTCGCCGCCCTGCGCGCCGCCCACCCCGGCACCCGGGTCTCCCTGGAGGAGGCCGAACCGCCCCGCTCCGTGGAGATGCTGCGCGAGGGCGACTGCGACGTGGCCCTCGCCTTCCGGTACGAAGGGGCGGCGGGCGCCGAGGAGTGGGACGACCTCGTCGTACGGCCGCTGCTGTCGGACCGGCTGGTGGGGCTCGTGCCCGAACGGCACCGGCTCGCCCGCGCGGAGTCCGTCGCCATCGGCGAACTCGCCGACGAGCCCTGGATCGCCGGCTGCCCGCGCTGCCGGGGCCAGCTGGTCGAGGTGTGCGAGACGGCCGGCTTCACCCCGCGCATCGACTTCGCGACCGACGACTACCCGGCCGTCGCCGGACTGGTCGGCGCCGGACTCGGGGTGGCGGTGCTGCCCCAGCTCGCCATCGAGTCGGTACGGCCCAGGGGAGTGCGCACCGTGGCGCTGGAGCCCGCCGTGCGCCGGGAGATCGTCGCGCTCACCCTCCCGGACCTCGCCCAGGTGCCGGCGGTCACCGCGACGCTGGAGAAGCTGGCCGGGGCGGCCGCCCGGTAAGGGGGTTCAGGGTACGTGGTCACCGCGTGTGAGGAGCGGTTGATCACCCCCAGTGACGAAGCAAGGGTACGGGTGCGTGCCCCGTGTTCTCGGTGTGTCGGTGTGCTTGAAGAAACGTTCCTTCAATTGTTCGAAGCGGTGTGCCCGCCGGCGGCCGATGCCGACACCAGCCGGTTGCGCGCCCGCCCCATCAGCTCTTCGCGCTCGTCCTCGGTCAGTCCGCCCCACACGCCGTACGGTTCGCGTACCGCCAGCGCGTGTGCGGCGCACTCGGCGCGCACCGGGCACCTCATGCAGACCTCTTTGGCCGAGTTCTCGCGAGCGCTTCGAGCCGCACCACGCTCGCCCTCCGGGTGGAAGAAGAGCGAGCTGTCCACCCCGCGGCAGGCAGCCAGGAGCTGCCAGTCCCACAGGTCCGCGTTCGGTCCGGGAAGGCGGGAGAAATCTGCCATTGCGTGACCCCTTGTAGCCGTTCTGGGCGGATCCGGTGTCCACGACCGTACAACTACGATCCAAGGAGATGAAAATATGACTCATTGCGAATCTAGCCCCGGACACCAACAAAGGGGAAGAAAAGGGGCTGAATGGGGCATGGCTTGTGGTGAAAGTTCGGAGGTCCGTCGCGCGTATCTCCATCGTGTCCGCCTCCTCACGTAGAGTGCCGAAGGTGGCAGACGGCCCCGTAACTCTTTCGAGTGACCGTCGTTGAGAGTGCGAGGCGGTTGAAGGGACAAGCGCTCGGGCGGGCGTCCGAGACGGTCGACCGCACAGGTGACGATTTCGTACCAGCCTGGAGGCTCAAGGTGACGCGCATCAGCTGCGGAGGGCGGCCATGACTTCCGTCCTCGTCTGCGACGACTCCCCGCTTGCCCGAGAGGCGCTCCGCCGCGCGGTTGCGACCGTGCCCGGCGTCGAGCGCGTGACGACGGCTGCCAACGGCGAGGAAGTCCTCCGCCGCTGGGGTGCCGACCGCTCGGACCTGATTCTGATGGACGTACGCATGCCCGGATTGGGCGGCGTCGAGACGGTCCGGCGACTGCTGTCCGCCGACCCCGGAGCGCGCATCATCATGCTCACGGTCGCCGAGGACCTCGACGGTGTGGCGCTCGCGGTGGCGGCCGGCGCGCGCGGCTATCTGCACAAGGACGCCTCCCGCGCGGAGCTGCGGGCCACGGTCACGCAGGCGCTCGCCGACCCGACCTGGCGGCTCGCCCCGCGCCGGCTGCGCTCCGCCGAGATGGGCGCGGCGCCCACGCTCACCGCGCGGGAGATCCAGGTCCTCGAAGGCATGAGCCACGGCCGCTCCAACGCCGAGATCGGCCGCGAGCTGTTCCTCTCCGAGGACACCGTCAAGACGCACGCGCGGCGGCTCTTCAAGAAGCTCGGCGCGTCGGACCGGGCCCACGCGGTGGCGCTCGGCTTCCGGTGGGGCCTGGTGCGCTAGGGCCGACTTACGTCGGGATCACGCCGGGCAGCGAGCAGGGCCCCGGGCCCTGCACCGCGGGACGGTGGCGGGCCCTGGTGCCTGGGCGTGTGTGGCCTGACGGGGATTCGGGGCCACGTGCCCGGCGACGTGGACCGGCGGGGCAGCCGGGGCGCGGCCGGCGCGGAACCGGGAGCCCCGGGTTCGACACGGTCCGAACGAGAGGCCCTGGGCCCCTTCCGCCCCGGACCGGTCCACCTCGCCGAGCGGCGCCTGTGAACGCTCCTGCCCGGTCCCCCGGCCACCGGGACCAGCGCGACACACCCGTGCGACCGGCCGCGCACGCTCCGGGCCCGAGCGAAACCCGCCGGCCACGAGGTTCCGCGCCCTGAGGGGACGTGGTTCCGGCGGGACACGGAGCCTGCGGCTGCACAGGGTGCGCGGTGCGCTTCCGGTGGCGGTGGGTATGCGGGTTGTGGCTCCGGGCGGTGTGTTTTTCGGTGCGCGGGGTGTGGCTCCGCGCGGTGCGCTTCCGGTGGGCACGGGGTCTGCGGCCTCGCGCGGTGTGCTGTCGGTGGGCACGGGGTCTGCGGCCTCGCGCGGTGTGCTGTCGGTGGGCGCGGGGTTCGTGGCCTCGCGCGGTGTGCTGTCAATGGGCACGGGGTTCGTGGCCTCGCGCGGTGTGCTGTCGGCGCACGGAAAGTCCGTGGCTGCGGTGGCGTGCTGCCGGTGGGGTGAAGCCCGTGGTCCCGCGCGGCGCAACACGGCCCCACGGACCCGAACCGAGCCGCACGGCAGACCATGGAGCCGACCGGGCGGGTCCCGGAGCAGGCCGCGCCGGCCCTGGAGCACGCCGAGTCGGCAGAGCCGGCCGGATCCGCCGGGCCCGGGGTGTGCAAGCCCTCGTCGTCGGCTGTGCCCGGAGTGTGGGCATGCCTGTCGTCCGCCGTGCGGGGTGTGGAAGCCCCGTCAGCCTGGCCTGGGGCGCGAGCCCCTTGTCGTCGGCTGTGCCTGGGGTGCGGGCACGCCCGTCGTCCGTCGCGCGGGGCGTGGAAGCCCCGCCGTCTACCGCGCCCGGGGTGCGAAAACCCCCGTCCACCAGCGCCTCGGCGGCAGCCGCCCGGTGCCCACTGCTCGTTTCGCCGCGGATGCCGCATCCTTGAGGTGTGGAGTTCCTCGGGGACGAGTCGGTCGAGCGGAAGGGGAGGGCGCAAGGGATGAGTTCCGGCGCACCTGCTCATAACGCTTCGGTGCACAACCAGGGACACGGTGCCGCGGACCAGACGTCCGCAAGGCACCATGGACCGATGCGCGACGACGAGGCGGGCACTGCCCAAGGGGCGATCGGTGCGCTCGTCCATCGCGCGGTCGACGGAGACGAGCAGGCCACGCACGATCTGCTCGCCCATGTCCACCCCCTGGCACTGCGCTACTGCCGCACCCGGCTGTCGCGGCTGCCCGGCGACGCCCGGCACTTCGTCGAGGACCTCGCCCAGGAAGTCTGCGTCGCGGTGCTCCTCGCGCTGCCCCGCTACAAGGACACCGGCCGGCCCTTCGAGGCGTTCATCTTCGCCATCGCCTCCCACAAGGTCGCCGACCTGCAGCGCGCGGCGATGCGGCACCCCGGCTCGACGGCCGTGCCCTCCGACGAGATGCCCGAACGCCCCGACGACTCCCTCGGCCCGGAGGAGCGCGCCCTGCTCAGCAGCGACGCGGAATGGGCCAAGAAACTGCTGGCCAACCTGCCCGAGAACCAGCGCGAGCTGCTTCTGCTGCGGATCGCCGTGGGCCTCACGGCGGAGGAGACTGGACAGATGTTGGGAATGTCACCCGGCGCCGTCCGGGTGGCCCAGCACCGCGCGCTGAGCCGGCTGCGCGCCCTGGCGGAGCAGTAACCCCCGCCACCGCGCCGCCCCTTCGGCGTACGAACGGAATATGAACGGAAGATCAGCCGTTCCCGTACGAACATACGAAGCCTGGAGCCGTGCGAAACCGTGGAATGAGACACCCGCGCTTCCCGTTAGCATGGACATCCGCACCGATCAAGGCCATTTGGGGAAGGTGTCATGACTGCCAACGTCGACGGAGTGCCCGGTAAATTCGCGACACTCGGGCTGACCTACGACGACGTGCTGCTGCTGCCGGGCGCGTCGGACATGGCGCCCGACCAGATCGACACCGCCTCGTACGTCTCCAAGAACGTGCGGGTCAACATCCCGCTGCTGTCCGCCGCCATGGACAAGGTCACCGAGTCGCGCATGGCGATCGCGATGGCCCGCCAGGGCGGCGTCGGCGTACTGCACCGGAACCTGTCCATCGAGGGCCAGGCCAACCAGGTCGACCTGGTGAAGCGCTCCGAGTCCGGCATGGTGACCGACCCGATCACCATCCACCCGGACGCCACGCTCGCCGAGGCCGACGCCCTGTGCGCCAAGTTCCGCATCAGCGGCGTCCCGGTCACCGACGGCAACAAGAAGCTGCTCGGCATCGTCACCAACCGCGACATGGCCTTCGAGACCGACCGCTCCCGTCAGGTGCGCGAGGTCATGACGCCGATGCCGCTGGTCACCGGCAAGGTCGGCATCTCCGGCCCGGACGCCATGGAGCTGCTGCGCCGCCACAAGATCGAGAAGCTTCCACTGGTCGACGACAGCGGCGTCCTCAAGGGCCTGATCACGGTCAAGGACTTCGTGAAGGCCGAGAAGTACCCCAACGCCGCCAAGGACGCCGAGGGACGCCTCCTGGTCGGTGCCGCGGTCGGTGTCGCCGGTGACGCCTTCGAGCGCGCCCAGGCCCTGATCGAGGCGGGTGTCGACTTCATCGTCGTCGACACCGCGCACGGCCACTCCCGCCTGGTCGGCGACATGGTCGCCAAGATCAAGTCGAACTCCTCCGGCGTCGACGTCATCGGCGGCAACATCGCCACGCGCGACGGCGCCAAGGCCCTCGTCGACGCGGGCTGCGACGGCATCAAGGTCGGTGTCGGCCCCGGTTCCATCTGCACCACGCGTGTCGTCGCCGGCGTCGGCGTCCCGCAGGTCACGGCGATCTACGAGGCCGCGCTGGCCGCCAAGGAGGCCGGTGTCCCGGTCATCGGCGACGGCGGCCTGCAGTACTCCGGCGACATCGCCAAGGCTCTCGTCGCGGGCGCCGACACGGTGATGCTGGGCTCGCTGCTCGCGGGCTGCGAGGAGTCCCCGGGCGAGCTGCTGTTCATCAACGGCAAGCAGTTCAAGTCGTACCGCGGCATGGGCTCGCTGGGCGCCATGCAGACGCGCGGCGACCGCAAGTCGTTCTCCAAGGACCGCTACTTCCAGGAGGGCGTCGCCTCCGACGAGCAGCTCGTGCCCGAGGGCATCGAGGGCCAGGTGCCCTACCGCGGCCCGCTCTCCTCGGTCGTCCACCAGCTGGTCGGCGGCCTGCGCCAGTCGATGTTCTACGTCGGCGGACGCACCGTGCCCGAGCTCCAGGACAACGGCCGCTTCGTACGGATCACCTCCGCGGGCCTCAAGGAGAGCCACCCGCACGACATCCAGATGACGGTCGAGGCACCGAACTACAGCCGCAAGTAGACAGAAGGCCTTCCAGGGCGGTCCCGGAACATCCGGGGCCGCCCTCGCCGTACGTCCGGGGCGGTGGGCGCCGCGGCCGTCGGGGATACTGGAAGGCGCTGCAACGCATCAGGGAAAGGCCACAGACGTGACTGAGATCGAGATCGGGCGCGGCAAGCGCGGCCGCCGGGCGTACGCCTTCGACGACATCGCCGTCGTCCCCAGCCGCCGTACGCGGGACCCGAAGGAGGTCTCGATCGCCTGGCAGATCGACGCCTACCGCTTCGAGCTGCCGTTCCTGGCCGCTCCCATGGACTCGGTCGTCTCGCCGGCCACCGCGATCCGCATCGGCGAGCTCGGCGGCCTCGGCGTGCTGAACCTCGAGGGCCTGTGGACCCGCTACGAGGACCCGCAGTCCCTGCTGGACGAGATCGTCGGCCTGCCCGCCGAGACGGCCACCCGCCGCCTCCAGGAGATCTACGCCGCCCCCATCAAGGAGGAGCTGATCGGGCAGCGCATCAAGGAGGTGCGCGACTCGGGCGTCGTCACCGCCGCCGCGCTCTCCCCGCAGCGCACCGCCCAGTTCTCCAAGGCCGTCGTCGACGCGGGCGTGGACATCTTCGTCATCCGCGGTACGACGGTGTCGGCGGAGCACGTCTCCGGCGCGCACGAGCCGCTGAACCTGAAGCAGTTCATCTACGAGCTCGACGTCCCGGTGATCGTCGGCGGCTGCGCCACGTACACGGCCGCCCTGCACCTGATGCGCACCGGCGCGGCGGGCGTCCTCGTCGGCTTCGGCGGCGGCGCCGCGCACACCACGCGCAACGTGCTCGGCATCCAGGTGCCCATGGCCACCGCGGTCGCCGACGTGGCCGCCGCCCGCCGCGACTACATGGACGAGTCCGGCGGCCGGTACGTGCACGTCATCGCGGACGGCGGTGTCGGCTGGTCCGGCGACCTGCCCAAGGCGATCGCCTGCGGCGCCGACTCCGTGATGATGGGCTCCCCGCTGGCCCGCGCGACGGACGGCCCGGGCAAGGGCAACCACTGGGGCATGGAGGCCGTCAACGAGGAGCTGCCGCGCGGCCAGAAGGTCGACCTCGGCACGGTCGGCACGCTGGAGGAGATCCTCACCGGCCCGTCCCACACCCCCGACGGCTCGATGAACCTCTTCGGCGCCCTGCGCCGCGCGATGGCCACGACCGGCTACAGCGAGCTGAAGGAGTTCCAGCGCGTCGAGGTGACGGTGGCGGACTCGCAGCACCGGCGGTAGTCCTTCTCACGGCGCGCGAAGGGGCCGATCACCTGGGTGGGGTGATCGGCCCCTTTCGCGTGTCCGCGTGCGCGGACGAGGCGCCCCATATCCGAGGGCGCGCTATGGGCCGTCTCCGCAAGGCCCACCACCTGGGACCGGATCCATCTGCGGATGGTGAAGTTCCGGAGGAGGCGTGTCGTGTGGCTCTGCGGGAAGTGAGCGGCCACCGTTCCTTCGAACTGAGCAGGAGTGAGCCCATCCAGCCGCACGCCCCGAACGATCTTGAGCGCACTGGTCCCCGGCATACTCAACCCCAGGGCGGCGACACGCATCGTGTGCGTGGTCCGGTCCCAGGAGGCCAGTTCCCTGCGCGACCTGCTACGCACGTACGGTCGGAGGCGACGAGGAGGCCCCGAACCATCACTCTGGTGGAGCGGGGGCCCCGCACGCCCGGCGCCGTACCAGCGCCCAGATCGCACGATCACGCTAGCCCGGTCGGCCCAGTGCACCGCAAGCCCGCGGGTACGCCTTCACTCGATCGAGTCAACTCGTCCTCCGCGCACTCCCTGGTAGGCATTACCAACCCGCCGGCCACCCGGCGCCCCCTCACAACCGGTGCGCCGCCCCCGTAGGCGTAGCCCCCCGCGTGTCCAGCATCAGCTGGGCCTTCACCGACAGGCCCTGGAGGTCGTACGTGCGGTGCTGCTGGAGGAGGATCGTCAGGTCGGCGTCGGCGGCGGCCTCGTAGAGGGAGTCCGCGCGGGGGACGGGGTGGTCGAGGACGTTCCAGGACGGTACGTGCGGGTCGTGGTAGCTGACGGAGGCGCCCAGCTCCATCAGCCGGGCCGCGATCTCCTGGGCCGGGGAGCCCTGCTGGTCGGCGAGATCGGGCTTGTAGGTGACGCCGAGAAGCAGCACGCGCGCGCCGCGCGCGGACTTGCCGTGCTCGTTGAGGAGCGCGGCGGCGCGCTGCACGACGTAGCGCGGCATACGGCCGTTGACCTCCCCGGCCAGTTCCGCCATGCGCAGGGTGCGGCCCGCGTGGGCGGTCAGGTCCTGGGGGACGGCGTGGCCGCCGACGCCGGGGCCGGGGCGGAACGCCTGGAAGCCGAAGGGCTTGGTCTCCGCGCATCTGAGGACGTCCCACAGGTCGATGCCCAGGTCATGACAGAGGGCGGCCATCTCGTTGACGAGGGCGATGTTGACGTGCCGGAAGTTGGTCTCCAGGAGCTGTACGGTCTCCGCCTCGCGCAGGCCACGCGCGCGTACCACCTTGTCGGTGATGCGTCCGTAGAAGGCGGCGGCCGACTCCGTGCAGGCGGAAGTGAGGCCGCCGATGACCTTCGGGGTGTTAGCGGGGGTGTGGTCGCGGTTGCCGGGGTCGACCCGGCTCGGGGAGTAGGCGAGGTGGAAATCGTGCCCCGCGCGCAGGCCCGAACCCGATTCGAGCAGGCGCAGCAGGGGCCCCTCCGTCGTCCCGGGGGGTACCGGGGACTCGAGGATCACCGTGGTGTGCGGGCGCAGCCGCGCGGCGAGGGTGCGGGCGGCCGTCTCCACCTGGCCCAGATCCAGCCCGCCGTCCGCACCACGCGGAGTAGGTGAGCAGATGACGGCGGTGCGCACCCGGCCGAGCTCGGCGGCGTTGGCGGTCGTGCGGAAGCCCTGCGCGAGCATGCGTCGCTGTTCGGCGGCGCTGAGGGAGCCCGGCTCGGGGCCGGTCCGGTAACCGATGGTGGAGATGCCGGCGGCGACGGCGGCCTGGGCCAGGGGCAGGCCGTACGGGCCGAGTCCGATGACGGCGAGATCTGCGGGCATGGCGTGGGCCGTCCTTCCCAATAACCGGAGTGCGACAGGTGCGCAAGCCCTGTGGACTGGACAGGCGAGCGCAATGTCAGACTAGGAGTAAATATGACCGATATATGGGATTGGTCGGCTGAGTTTCGGTGAGTCGTTCCGCAGGGTTGTCCACAAGCCGGGGTCCGTGGTGGCCGAAGTCGGGCAAGCCGGTCAGAATTTGGGCATGAGGGTGGGGGACCGGGCTTCGCCCGACGGGTGCGGCCGATGCGACCGATGAGCGGGAGGCAGCGGTGAGGACAGCGACACTGGGGCCGGCGCAGCGCGCCGAATCACTCGCGTCCATGGCCGAGCACGAGCTGGACGTGCTGGTGGTGGGCGGCGGCGTGGTCGGCGCGGGTACGGCGCTCGACGCCGCGACGCGCGGCCTGTCCACGGGCCTGGTCGAGGCGCGTGACTGGGCGTCGGGCACCTCCAGCCGGTCCAGCAAGCTGATCCACGGTGGCCTGCGCTATCTGGAGATGCTCGACTTCGTGCTCGTACGGGAGGCGTTGAAGGAGCGCGGCCTGCTGCTGGAGCGGCTCGCTCCGCATCTGGTGCGCCCGGTGCCGTTCCTGTACCCGCTGCAGCACAAGGGCTGGGAGCGGTTGTACGCCGGATCGGGCGTCGCGCTGTACGACACCATGGCGATGGCCCGGGGACACGGGCGCGGCCTGCCCGTGCACCGCCACCTGACCCGCCGTCACGCGCTGCGGGTGGCACCCTGTCTGAAGAAGGACGCGCTGGTCGGAGCCCTGCAGTACTACGACGCCCAGATGGACGACGCCCGGTTCGTGGCGACGCTGGTGCGCACGGCGGCGGCGTACGGCGCGAAAGCCGCCAACCGCGCGAGGGTCACGGGGTTCCTGCGCGAGGGCGAACGCGTCGTGGGCGCCCGGGTGCAGGACGTCGAGGGCGGCGGCGAGTACGAGATCCACGCCAAGCAGGTCGTCAACGCCACCGGGGTGTGGACCGACGACACCCAGGCGATGGTCGGCGAACGCGGACAGTTCCACGTACGGGCCTCGAAGGGCATCCACCTGGTCGTCCCCAAGGACCGCATCCACTCCACGACCGGGCTCATCCTGCGCACCGAGAAGTCCGTGCTGTTCGTCATACCCTGGGGCCGGCACTGGATCGTGGGCACCACGGACACCGACTGGGACCTCGACAAGGCGCACCCGGCCGCGTCCAGCGCGGACATCGACTACCTGCTGGAGCACGTGAACTCGGTGCTCGCGGTGCCGCTGACGCGGGACGACGTGGAGGGCGTGTACGCCGGTCTGCGGCCGCTGCTCGCCGGTGAGTCGGACGCCACGAGCAAGCTGTCCCGCGAGCACACCGTGGCACATCCGGTACCCGGACTCGTCGTGGTGGCGGGCGGCAAGTACACGACGTACCGGGTCATGGCCAAGGACGCGGTGGACGCGGCGGTGCACGGACTCGACGTGCGTGTCGCCGACTGCGTCACCGAGGACACGCCGCTGGTCGGCGCCGAGGGCTACCACGCGCTGTGGAACGCGCGGGCGCGCACAGCCGCGCGCACCGGCCTGCACACGGTACGGGTGGAGCACCTGCTGCACCGGTACGGCGCGTTGGCGGAGGAGGTCCTGGACCTCATCGCCTCGGACCCCTCGCTGGGCGAGCCGCTCCGGGCCGCCGACGACTATCTGCGTGCCGAGATCACCTATGCCGCCTCGCACGAGGGTGCGCGGCACCTGGACGACGTGCTGACCAGGCGCACCCGTATCTCGATCGAGACGTTCGACCGGGGGACGCGCAGCGCCCGTGAGGCGGCCGAGCTGATGGCGCCGGTGCTGGGCTGGGACAAGGACCAGATCGAGCGCGAGGTACGGCACTACGAGAAGCGGGTGGAGGCCGAGCGGGAGTCGCAGCGGCAGCCCGACGACCTGACGGCGGACGCGGCACGGCTGGGTGCCCCGGACATCGTGCCGTTGTAGCCGAAGGCCGCAGGTCGTGGGCCGTGGGCCGCGAGTCGTGGGCCGCTGGCCACCGGCCCGAATCACTCGAACGGGTGGCGGGATCCGGGATCTCCGTTCGGAACCCGGTCGTTCTAGGAGGTGCGAGGGCAGAACTCGGCCGCGAGCACCGCGGGTTCGAGACCGGGGTCCGCCATCGACTCCGTGTTCACGCGGAAGGTGAGGACACGCCGGCCGTCGACCGTGGCCGCGGTGCGCACGTAGCTGCCGGAGATGCGCCCGTTGTGTCCCCACACCGTGGTGCCGCACGGAAGCGTCACAGGAAACAGGCCCATGCCGTACGAGCCGTGTGCGGTGCGGGTGTCGAGCATCTCGCGCAGCCGGCGCGGGGGCAGCAGTTCACCGCCGAGCAGGGCCGCGTAGAAGCGGTCCAGGTCGGCGAGCGTGGTCACCAACTCGCCCGCGGCGCCGGCCACCCGCGGGTCGAGCCGGGTGACGTCGGTTCCGTCGGTCGCGTAGGAGCGGCCGTGCGGCGAGGGCAGAGAGGTCAGGGAACCCGGGAAGGAGGTGCCCGTCAGACGCAGCGGAGCGATGATGCGGCGCTCGACCTCGGCGGCGTACGAGCGGCCGGTGACCTGTTCGACGACCAGGCCGAGCAGGACGTAGTTGGTGTTCGAGTAGGAGAAGCGGCCGGGGTCGGCCGGGGGGTGGGTGAGCGCGATGCGTACGGCCTGAAGAGGGGTGACCGGCACGGTGCCTCGCGTGTCCACGGAGAAGTCGTACAGGCCGCTGGTGTGGGTGAGCAGGGAACGCAGGGTCAGCGCGCGGCCGTCGTTGCCCGCTCCCCGCACCAGGCCGGGCAGATGTTCCTCCACGGTGCCGGACAGTGACAGGCGGCCTTCGTCGGCCAGTTGCAGGACGACCGTGGCGACGAACGTCTTGGTGATGCTGCCGGCGCGGAAGTGGTCGGCACGCTCGATGCCCGGGCCGGTGTCGGCGTAGCGGGCGCCGGTCTCCTCCAGGGCCAGCAGGGCCGCGGCCGGGGCGCCGCCCCGTGTGACCAGCAGCGGAAGGAGCGCGTCCGTAGGCGGGACGGCCGGGGCCGGGGAGGCGGTCGGGGCCAGGGCGAGCAGGGCCAGGGACACAGGAACGGCCAATAGTGTCCGAAGCGGCGGCATCCCTGCTCCTCCCATGTCGGAGGCCCATCATGCAGGGCGGGGGGACGTGTCCGTCACCCGGGTGCCGTGCCGCCGGGCCCGGTGTGCGGCCAGAGGCACCCTGGGCGTCGACCACTTGTCGGGTGAGGGACAATGAAGGCTCTGTCAGGGCGGGTTGCATGAGGGGACGCATGTCGGAGGCGGAGCGGGCGGGGACATCCCGTCAGGACAAGAGCGCACGTCTCCTCGCCGGGCGGTACCGGCTGGGAGATGTGCTCGGCCGCGGCGGCATGGGCACGGTGTGGCGGGCCCAGGACGAGACTCTGGGGCGGACCGTCGCCGTCAAGGAGCTCCGCTTCCCGTCGAACATCGACGAGGACGAGAAGCGGCGGCTGATCACGCGGACCCTGCGCGAGGCCAAGGCGATCGCGCGGATCCGCAACAACAGCGCTGTGACGGTCTTCGACGTGGTCGAGGAGGACGACCGGCCCTGGATCGTGATGGAACTCGTCGAGGGCAAGTCGCTCGCCGAGGCCATCCGAGAGGACGGCCTGCTGGAGCCGCGGCGCGCGGCGGAGGTCGGCCTCGCCATCCTGGACGTCCTGCGCTCCGCGCACCGCGAGGGCATCCTGCACCGTGACGTGAAGCCGTCGAACGTGCTGATCGCCGAGGACGGCCGGGTCGTGCTCACGGACTTCGGCATCGCCCAGGTCGAGGGCGACCCGTCCATCACCTCGACCGGCATGCTGGTCGGCGCCCCCTCCTACATCTCCCCGGAGCGGGCCCGCGGGCACAAGCCGGGGCCGGCGGCCGACCTGTGGTCGCTCGGCGGGCTGCTGTACGCGGCGGTGGAGGGCACTCCGCCGTACGACAAGGGGTCCGCGATCGCGACGCTCACGGCGGTGATGACCGAGCCGCTCGACGAGCCGAAGAACGCGGGGCCGCTCAGGGACGTCATCTACGGGCTGCTCAACAAGGACCCCGCCCAGCGGCTCGACGACCGCGGCGCCCGGGCCATGCTGAACGCGGTCCTCGACGCGCCCGCGCCCAAGGAGGCCGGGGAGCCGGCGGACGCGACGAAGGTCGTGCCGCTGCCCGAGCAGCCGGACGAGCGGGCGGGCGCCGGGGGCAGGCGCGGCGAGGAGGCCGGGGAGAAGCTGCGGGGCGCGCTGCGTTCCGTGCGGAAGGCGGCGGTGGCGGCCGGCTCGGCCGGTGCCGCCGCGGCGACCCGCGCCAAGTCCGGCGGTGGCGGCACCGCTTCGGCCGCCGAGCCGGCCGCGGGAACCAGGAGCACGTCGGCGGGTGCCTCCGGGACGAGGCCCGGCGCGGCATCGCCCTCCGCTCCGGCCGCGAAGCCCGCCGCGAGGCCGGCCCAGGCGTCCGGCCCGGGTGCGCAGGGGACCGCGCGGCAGAAGCCGGACGCCGGTGGCCGCAGTTCGGGCTGGCCGGTGATGACGCCGCCGGACCTGCCGGCCAGGGCCGTGCCGCGGGCGCCGCTCACCGATGTGGTGCCGCGCCGGACGCTGATCATCATCGCGGTGGTCGTGGTGCTCGCCGTGCTCGGCGCCGTGCTGGCCCTCACGCTCGGCGGCGACGACGAGGGCGACAAGGGAGCCAAGGGCAGCGGCGGCGGGACCGTCGTCAGCGGGACCCCGAGCGCCGACACCAAGGGTGACGAAGGGGACGGCACCCGCACCGACGGCACGGCGACCGAGCCGACGGGCACGGGAACGGGTTCGGCGACCACCACCGCGGGCACCGGCACCGGCGGATCGGCCGGGGACGAGGACGAGGCCGGGGAAGAGGCCGGAGAAGAGGACGGCGGCGGTACGTCGGCGGCGGAGACGTACGAAGGGAACCAGGGGTACTCGATCGGGCTGCCCGAGGGATGGAAGTTCCAGTCGACGGGGGCCGCCGGGGACCGGTTCACCGGGCCGAACGGACAGAAGCTGCTCATCGGCTGGACGACCACGCCGAAGGACGACCCGGTCGCGGACTGGAAGAACCAGGAACGCAGCATGGTGCGTTCCCAGTACCAGCGGATCCGTATCGAGGCGGTGGACTACCGCGGTTGGAACACGGCCGACTGGGAGTTCACCTATGTGGAGAGCGGGACCAAGTACCGGTCCATCGACCGGGGGACCGTCGTCGGCGACCGGCTCGGGTACGGGCTGATGTACACGGCCAAGGCCGCCGACTGGGGCAGCGACCAGCGCAAGGACACCTGGCGGACGCTGACGAAGACGTTCCGGCCGAAGTCCTGAGCATGACCGGCCCGCGGAATGGGGAGGCAGATGTGGCATCCCCTCTCTGCGGGTTGCCTCCGGCACGTATCGTGAATGCTTGCGGACCGTACGCAGCCGGAACGGCCCGCCGGGCGAACGGAACCGATCGACCGTAGTGCCGGGGGAGGCAACGTGGACGACTATGCGGGACGGGTTCTCGCCGACCGCTACCGCCTGCCGCTGCCGCCCTCCGACGAGTACGAACTGACCGAGACCCGCGCCTTCGACACCTACAGCGGGCAGGAAGTCCTGGTCAGACAGGTCCCGTTGCCGGAGGTCGTCGAGGCCGAGGTGCTGGACGCGGAGGGGCTGCCCGACGGTTTCACCGCCCGTGACAGGGGTGCGCGGCGTGGCGGACCCGGGCCCGCGTCCGCGCGCGGGGGCACGCGACGGCCCGCCGACCCGGTCGTGCGGCGCGCGGTCGAGGCCGCGCAGGCGGCGGCCGCCATCCCCGACCACCCACGCCTGGACCAGGTCTTCGACGTGTTCGCGGAGGGCGGTTCGCTGTGGATCGTCAGTGAACTCGTGTCCGCGCGTCCGCTCGCCGCCCTGCTCGCCGAGAAGCCGCTGTCCCCGTACCGGGCGGCGGAGGTCGCCTCCGACGTCCTGACCGCGCTGCGGGTACTGCACTCCCACGGCTGGGTGCACCGCAACATCACCGCGCGCACGGTGCTCGTCTGCGACGACGGCCGGGTGATGCTCACCGGTCTCGCGGTCGGTGCGGCGGAGGAGGCACTGTGCGGGTACGACCCGGTGCCCGCTCCGGACGAGGAACCGGGGCGGACAGCGGGGGCGATCGAGGCCCTGGGACCGGCGGCACCCGCGGGCGCGCCGGACGCCGGGCGCGGCCCGTCCTGGCCGCCCGGGTTCACCCGCGAGCCCGACGCCGACCCCGATGCCGCGCGCCGGGCCGCCATCGAGGCTCGGGCCGGCCGGATGTCCGGCGGTGGGGCGGACACGGCGGGTGGTCTTTCGCCCGTGGCGGCCCCCAAGGCCCTCGACAGCGCGGGCGACGTGCGGGCGGCCCGCGCGGGGGCGATCGCCGCGTACCGGGCGGGTGCCCGGGCCGCCGCCCGGGTGCAGGAGGCCCAGCAGAGCGGCCGTGCCGCCCTGCCCGGCGCCCGGCCCGCCCCCGAGGACGGCGGGGGCCCGGCCTCCGTCCCGCAGCACGGCAGCGGCTCCGCGCAGCCGCCGTACGTCTCCCGGCCGGGGGACGAGGGCGCGGGCACGACGGCCGCCGCGATTCCGCCGGGACAGATAGCCGACCCCTACGGTGTGGGCGCCACCGGCTGGCACGGGGCCGCGCCCCGTGCGGGCAGCGGGGGCGGCAGCGGACGCACCGCCCCGGGAACACCCGAAACCCCCGCGGCCCCCGCGGCCCTCGAACCGGCGGCCGCCCCCGCCCCGCCCGCACGCTGGGACGACCTGGTGGCCCACGCCCCCGCGCGCCGCGGCCCGACCACCGCGCTGGCCGCCGAGCGGGCGCGGCAGGCGCGCATGGCCGTCGTCGGGCCCGTGACCGAGCGGTGGGCGCCGGAGCAGGCCGGACCCGTGCACGAGAACTGGCAGCTTGCCGCCCCGATCGGCCCCGCCACCGACCTCTGGGCGCTGGGTTCCCTGCTGTTCCGGGCCGTACAGGGACACGCGCCCTACCCGGAGGAGTCGACGGCCGAGCTGGTGCAGATGGTGTGCGCCGAGCCGCCCGCGTTCGCCGAGGAGTGCGGGCCGCTGCGGCCGGTCGTGGAGTCGCTGCTGCGTCAGGACCCCACCGAGCGCCTCGACTTCGAGGAGCTGCGCGGCTGGCTGCGTTCGCTGGTGCGCTCCGCGCCCGAGCCCGAGGCGGGTGTGCACGTCATAGCGGCACCGCCCGCCGACGCGAGCAAGCTGCCCGTCATACGGCGCCGGGGCGAGCTGGTGCGCAGGCGCCGCGCCGGGCTCCCCGCGCACCACGGGCGGCACAAGCGGGCCAGGCGGGACGCCGGTTCCCCGCGCCGGCTCGGCCGCACCCTGCTCCTGCTGGTGCTGCTCGCCATGGCGGCGGCGATCGCGTACGCCATGCTGTTCATGCCGAAGTCCGGTGAGGGCGACTCGGGTTCGGCCGACCGTACCGGAGCCGCCGGTGAGGTGAGCCCCGCGCCGAGCCCACCGGACGCCGAGCAGAAATCGCCGAAGCCCGAGGACAGTCCCAAGAACGGCCCCAAGGAGTCGGCCGCCTCCACCGAGACGCAGACCACCGGCCCCGAGGTCGCCGACGGCTTCACCCTGGCCAAGGACCCGGAGGGTTTCCGGGTCGCCGTCGCCGAGGGCTGGCAGCGCACCGCGAAGAACGGCAGCGGCCAGGTCGTCTACTCCGAGGGGGACTTCGAGCTCATCGTCGTACCGGGCCGGGACAGCGCGCAGCGGTACGGCAGTGATCCCATGGCCTACCAGCGGGACGACGAGCGCGAACTCCAGCCCTACCGCGACTCCAGCTGGGCCACCTCCACCGGCCTGAAGACCATCGAGGTGGGCGGGCGGACCATGGCCGAGGGCCAGTTCACCTGGACCGGCGACGGCGGCGAACTGTACGTCCGCAATCTCGCGGCGCTGATCGACGGCCGTTACCACGTGGTGCAGGTACGCGGACCGGAGGCCGAACGGGACGAGGTGACCCGGCTCTACGAGCAGGCGGCGGCGACCTACCGGTTCACCGGCTGAACCACCGACTCCACGCGGTCACAGGGGTTTTGGTTGCCTGACGCCCCATACGGCGACAACTGTCACAGTGCGGTCTCCATGGCACCCCCTCGGTTCCCAGGACGCGCCGGGGTACTTACGCTGACCCTGTCAAGACCATTGCGGGGCAACGTGAATCAGATGCAGGGCTCGCTCGTCGCGGGCCGCTACCGGCTCGGTGAATCCATCGGGAGCGGTGGCATGGGCCGGGTGTGGCGCGCCCATGACGAGGTGCTGCACCGGGTCGTCGCCATCAAGGAACTGACCGCGGCGCTCTACGTCTCCGACAGCGAACAGGCCATGCTGCTGGCACGCACCCGCGCGGAGGCACGGGCCGCCGCGCGGATCAACCACTCCGCCGTCGTCACGGTGCACGACGTGCTGGAGCACGACGGCCGGCCGTGGATCGTGATGGAGTTGATCGAGGGCCATTCGCTGGCCGACGCGGTGAAGGAACGGGAACGCGTCGACCCCCGCGAGGCCGCGCGCATAGGCCTGTGGGTGCTGCGCGCCCTGCGCGCCGCGCACGCCGCCGGCGTACTGCACCGTGACGTCAAGCCCGGCAACGTCCTCCTCGGCGACGACGGCCGGGTCCTGCTCACCGACTTCGGCATCGCGCAGATCGACGGCGACACGGCCATCACCCGCACCGGTGAGGTCGTCGGCTCGGTCGACTACCTCGCGCCCGAGCGGGTCCGCGGCCACGACCCCGGCCCCTCCTCCGACCTGTGGGCGCTCGGCGCGACGCTGTACACGGCGGTGGAGGGCAGATCACCGTTCCGCCGCACGTCACCGCTGACCACCATGCAGGCGGTCGTCGAGGAGGAAGCCGACGAGCCGGAGCACGCCGGCCCGCTCGGGCCCGTCATCAGCGCACTTCTGCGCAAGGATCCGGCCACCCGGCCCGACGCGGACCGGGCCGAGCAACTGCTCGCCGAGGCCGCCGAGGGGCGCCGGCCGCAGGCGGCGCAGGAGTACGTGCCGACCCAGGCGGTCGACGCCCGTGCTCCCCTGCCGTACGAGACCAGGCCCGAGGCGGTCCCGCCGTACCCGCAGGCCGGTCCCACCACGGGTCGGCAGCCGTACCCGCAGGCCGGTCCCACCACGGGTCAGCAGCCGTACCCGCAGGGCGGTCCCACGACCGCTCAGCAGCCGTACATGCCGCCCGCCGCGCCCCGCCGGCGGGTGCGCGGGCGGGTGATCGCCCTGGTCGTCGTCCTGGCGGCGATCATCGGCGGAGGAACCGCGGTGATGCTCCAGCAGGAGGACCGGGGCGGCACCACGGCCGGTCCGTCCCCGACCCCGACGCCCAGCCCCACGGAGACGGGGAAGACCGAGTCACGGGGAAACCTCCCGGAGGGCTGGGTGCGCCGCAGCGACCCCTGGGGCTTCAGCATCGTCCTGCCCGGCGACGACTGGGAGCGCGCGGTCTTCGACGAGGAGACCCGGCAGGTCGACTACACGCCCGACGGCGGCAAGCACTTCATCCGCATCGCCATCGACGACTCGCCCGACTTCGACGACCCGTACGAGCACCTGAGGGACCTGGACCGGCAGATAGGGCAGCGCCTGGTCGGCTACCAGCGGATCGGTCTGGACCGCCGCGTCTACCGGGACCGCCAGAGCGCCCGGCTGGAGTACACCTGGACCGCGCTGGCCAAGGACACCGACTTCCCGGGTCCGCGCCGGGCGGTCGACCAGATGTACCTCTCACGGGACGGCGTCGAGTACGCGGTCTACATGTCCGGACCGGCCGAGGACTGGGCCACGACCAGCGCGCAGTTCGAGACGGTGCTGAAGGGGTGGCGCGAGCCCTGACCCCCGTGGCGGGCGCGGAGGCGCGCCGCTTGGCCGAATCGCCGTACCGGAGGGCACACATCCGGTGGGGCATGATGGGCCCATGGGGACCGACGGGGACGCCGAGAACGCGACCGCCAGGACCAACGGACGTGTCATAGCGGGCCGTTACCGTTTGGAGGCGAGGCTCGGACGCGGTGGCATGGGCGTGGTCTGGCGGGCCACCGACCAACTGCTCGGACGGGGTGTCGCCGTCAAGGAGCTCCCCCTCGACGAGACGCTCTCCGCGGCGGACGCCCGGCGGCAGCGGGACCGCACCCTGCGCGAGGCGCGTGCCCTGGCCCAGTTGAGCCACCCGCACATCATCGTCGTCCACGACGTCGTCGAGGACGACGAACGCCCGTACATCGTCCTGGAGCTGATCGACGGGCCGTCCCTCGCCGACCGGGTCGCCGAGCGGGGCCCGGTCGACGCCGCGGAGGCCGCGCGGATCGGCGTCGACCTGCTCGGGGCGTTACGGGCCGCGCACACGGCGGGCGTACTGCACCGCGACCTCAAGCCCGCCAACGTCCTGCTGGAGAACGGCACCGACCGGGTCGTCCTCACCGACTTCGGCATCGCCCGGGTGTCGGGCGCCACCACGCTCACCGAGACCGGTTCCTTCGTCGGCTCGCCCGAGTACACCGCCCCCGAGCGGATGTCCGGCGCCAGGACGGGACCGGAGTCCGACCTGTGGTCGCTGGGCGCGCTGCTGTGCACGGCGCTCAGCGGCGAGTCGCCGTTCCGGCGGGACTCCCTCGGCGGGGTCCTGCACGCGGTCGTGGTCGACGAGATCCGGCCGCCCATCGAGGCAGAACCGATTCTTCCCGTGGTGCGCGGCCTGCTGGAGCGCGACCCCGACCGCAGGCTGGACGCGGACCGGGCCGAACGGATGCTGCGGGCGTTCCGGGAGACGGGCCGTACGCCGGAATCGGCGCCCCCCGGACTGCTGCCCCCGCACCGGGACGCGCCCCGCCGACGGCCCCCGGTGCGGCGGGAGGAGGCGGGAGGGGGGCCCGAGGCGCGGCGGATCCGGCGGCAACCCACGAGGGGCGCGCTCGTCGCGGCCCTGGCCGTCGCCGCCATGGCGGGAGCGGGGGTGTCCGCGGCGGCACTGCTCCTGCAGGACCGGGGCGGCGACGGGGGCGGTACGCCGACGAGCACGGCGCCGGAGACACCCGCGAGCGAATCACCCACCGGGACCCCGACGCCCTCGCCCACTCCCACGGCGACCGACTCCCCGATCCGGCCGCATAACCCCGTAAACGGGAGATAAGTCCCGACGAGAGTCACGGGTCTGTGACCGGTCGGCATCCGCAGTGGATACGGGAGGGCTTGGCGCGATATGGATGAACCATGAGCAACAACGGGGGAGCCCGCCACGGGGCCGACGAGCCAACCAGTTTTGGTCTGCAACCGCCGAACCCGAACCCGCCCACGTCCGTGCCGCTCCCCGACAACCCGTACGCGGTACCGACCAAGGTGGTTCCGGCACAGACGCAGCCGCAGAACGACCCGGGCGCAGGGCGGCTGATCGCCGGCCGTTACCGGCTGCTCGCCAAGCTCGGGCACGGCGGCATGGGCACGGTGTGGCGGGCCAAGGACGAGACCGTGGACCGCGAGGTCGCCGTCAAGGAGCCCCGCTTCCCGGACCACCTTCCCGAACGCGAACGCGCCAACGCCTCCGAGCGGATGCGTCGCGAGGCCCGCGCCGCCGCCCGGCTCGACCATCCCGCGGTGGTCAACGTCCATGACGTCGCGGTGGTCGACGGCCGGCCGTGGATCGTGATGGAACTGGTCCAGGGCCGTTCGCTGGGTGCCGTGCTCCAGGAGGAGGGCACCCTCTCCGCGCGCGAGGCGGCCAGGGTCGGCCTGGAGGTGCTCGGCGCGCTGGAGGCCGCCCACGCGGCGGGCATCCTGCACCGGGACGTCAAACCGGACAACGTGCTGCTCGGCCGGCACGGCCGGGTCGTCCTCACCGACTTCGGCATCGCCCAGATCGAGGGCGAGACCAATCTGACCGACACCGGCGGCTTCGTCGGTTCGCCCGAGTACATCGCCCCGGAACGGGTGCTGGGCCAGCGCCCCGGTCCCGCCTCCGACCTGTGGTCGCTCGGCGTGGTGCTGTACGCGGCGACGGAGGGCGTCTCGCCGTTCCGCCGCAGCAACACCCCCGCCACCCTCCAGTCGGTCCTCAACGCCACCCCGGCACCGCCCGCCTCCGCGCAGGGACCGCTGGCCGAGGTCATCACCGGCCTGCTTCAGAAGGACCCGGCGCGCCGTCCGGACGCCGCCCGGGTCCGTGCCGCACTGGAGACGGCCGCGAACCCGCCCGCCCCGCAGCCCACGCAGGTCGCCCGGTTCCCGGACGGGGGCTCCGGCGGCAAGGGCATCCGGATCGGCCGCAAGACGCTGACGGGGCTGGGCGCGGCGGTCGTCGCGGGAGCGGTGGCCGCGTACCTGGTGATCGCCGACCCGTTCGCGGGGCCGCTGCCGGACGGTTGGAAGAAGCACGATCTCGGGAGCAAGGTGGGCGCCGGGATCGCGGTGCCCGAGGGCTTCGTACAGGACGAGCAGGCCGAGGACTCGGACGGGACCGTCGCCTCCTTCACCGATCCGAGCGGACTGGTGCGGGTCGAGGTCGACCGCGACATCAAGGCCGAGGACAAGAACGGCGACATCGAGGCATCGGCCTCGGAACGGGCGTTCGCGCACTGGGAGGACCTGAGGGACGGCGAGTACGGCTGGGGCATCGCCGACACGCCGGCCCCGAAGGGCCAGCCGCGCGAGACGACGTACCAGGACCACGAGGCGGCCACGAACACCATCGTCTACACGACGACCACCACTCCGGCGTTGGTGCGCGAGGCGCAGGTCATGTACTACCGGAACAAGGACGGCGACATGTACCGGCTCTGGATCGTGTACCCGGGCAAGGGCTACTTCGCCGAGGACGGCCGGGAGATCGCCCGTACGGTCATCGACTCGTGGGACATCCACCAGCTCTGAACGGGCAGATGTCCGCCAACGCCCTGATCAGGGGCTTTGTTGCCAGCGCTCACTGGCGTGATGTGTGAGCGGTGGGTGAATCTGTTACCGCCGGGTACACAAAGTGTTCTCCCGGGCATACCCTGCGGCTCATGACGGACGCGCAGACCCGGGAAACGACCGGCACCAACCCCCTCGCCCCCGCGCCGGCGGGTGCCCGCACCGCCGCCGACGTGGTCACGCCCGAGCTGGTCGCCCAGCTCACCAAGGGCGTGGCCGGCTCCGGCCGGACCGCCAACCACACGCCGTTCACCGGCGAGAAGCTGGCCGACCTGCCCGAGTCGACGCCCGAGGACGTCGAGAAGGCCTTCGCGGCGGCCCGCGCCGCCCAGGCCGTCTGGGCGAGGATCCCGGTACGGGAGCGCGCCGCCGTCCTGCTGCGCTTCCACGACCTGGTGCTGAGCCGCCAGGCCGAGGTGCTCGACCTGATCCAGCTCGAGACCGGCAAGGCCCGGCTGCACGCCCACGAGGAGGTGCAGGCCGTCGCCGTCGCCGCCCGCCACTACGGCCGCCGGGCCGCCGCCTACCTGCGCCCCAAGCGGCACGCGGGCGCCATGCCGACCCTCACGAAGGTCACCGAACTGCGCCACCCGCGCGGTGTCGTCGGCCAGATCGCCCCCTGGAACTACCCCCTCGAACTCTCCGTCGGCGACGCGCTCCCGGCGTTCGTCGCGGGCAACGCGGTCGTCATGAAGCCCGACACGGAGACCTGCCTCACCGCGCTGTGGGCCCGTGACCTGCTGATCGAGGCCGGACTGCCCGCCGACGTCTTCCAGGTCGTCCTCGGCGAGGGCCCGGTCGTCGGCCCCGAGGTCGTCCGGCACGCCGACTACGTCTCCTTCACCGGCTCCACCCGCACCGGCCGCGAGGTCGCCCAGGGCGCCGCCGCCCGCCTGGTCGGCGTCTCCCTCGAACTCGGCGGCAAGAACGCCATGCTGGTCCTTCAGGACGCCGACCTCGACAAGGCCGCCGCGGGCGCCGTCCGCGCCTGCTTCTCCTCCGCCGGCCAGCTGTGCATCTCCATCGAGCGGCTGTACGTCCACGAGTCGGTCGCGGACGCCTTCCTGGAGCGCTTCGCCGCCCGCACCAAGGCGATCCGCCTCGGCACCTCCCTCGCCTACGGCGCCGACATGGGCTCCCTGGTCGGGCAGCGCCAGCTCGACGCCGTCACCCGGCACGTCGACGACGCCGTCGCCAAGGGCGCCGAGGTGCTCGCGGGCGGCACGGCCCGCCCGGACATCGGCCCCTACTTCTACGAGCCGACCATCCTCGACGGAGTCGAGGCCCCGATGAGCGTCTGCTCCGAGGAGACCTTCGGCCCGGTCGTCTCGGTCTACCGCTTCTCCTCCGACGACGAGGCGGTCGAACGCGCCAACGCCACCCCGTACGGCCTGAACTCCTCCGTCTGGACGAAGGACACCCGGCGCGGCCGCGAGGTCGCCGCACGCCTGCGCACCGGCACGGTGAACATCAACGAGGGCTACGCCCCCGCGTACGGCAGCGTCCAGTCACCGATGGGCGGCATGAAGGACTCCGGCCTCGGCCGCCGCCACGGCTCCGAGGGCATCCTCAAGTACACCGAGGCCCAGACGGTCGCCCACCAGCGCCTCCTCCCGATGGCCCCGTCACTGGGCATGGACGACGAGAAGTACGCGGCCTTCATGAGCCGCAGCCTGAGGGTGATGAAGGCACTCCGGTTCAGGTGACCGACCTCAAAGGGGCGCGGGGAACTGCGCGCTCGGCCAAAGACGACCCGCACGCGAACTCAAAGGGGAGCCCTCCGTGCCTAAAGACGCTTACGACTACGACGTCCTCGTCATCGGCTCCGGCTTCGGCGGCTCCGTCTCGGCCCTCCGCCTGACGGAGAAGGGATACACCGTCGGCGTCCTGGAAGCCGGCCGCCGCTTCACGCGGCAAACCCTGCCGAAAAACTCCTGGGACCTGAAGAACTACCTCTGGGCGCCGAAACTCGGCATGTACGGCATCCAACGCATCCACCTGCTGGGCAACGTCATGGTGCTGGCCGGCGCAGGCGTCGGCGGCGGCTCGCTCAACTACGCCAACACCCTCTACGTACCGCCGAAGCCGTTCTTCGACGACCCGCAGTGGGGACACATCACCGACTGGCAGGAGGAGCTGGGCCCGTACTACGACCAGGCGAAGCGCATGCTCGGCGTACGGCTCAACCCGACGATGACCCCGTCGGACGTGCACCTGAAGGCGGCGGCCGAGCGGATGGGGGTGGGCGACACCTTCCACATGGCCCCGGTCGGCGTCTTCTTCGGCGACGGCGAGGACGCCGACGGGAAGGCGAAGGTGAAGCCGGGGCAGGAGGTGCCCGACCCGTACTTCGGCGGGGCGGGGCCCTCGCGCCGGGCCTGTGCCGAGTGCGGCGAGTGCATGACCGGCTGCCGGCACGGCGCGAAGAACACCCTCAACGAGAACTACCTCCACCTCGCCGAGAAGGCGGGCGCGATCGTGCACCCCATGACGACGGCCGTGTCGGTGACGGAGGACTCCCGAGGCGGGTACGCGGTCGCCACGCTCCCGACCGACGACCGCCGCAAGGGCGAGGGCCGTACCTTCCGCGCCCGCCGGGTCGTCCTGGCCGCCGGCACCTACGGCACCCAGACGCTGCTGCACCGCATGAAGGCGGGCGGTCAGCTGCCGCACCTCTCGGAGCGGCTGGGCGAGCTGACCCGTACCAACTCCGAGGCCCTCGTCGGCGCGCAGACCGACGACCGCCGCTACCGCAGGGCCACCGGCGCGCCGAAGGCCGACTTCACCCGCGGTGTGGCCATCACGTCGTCGATCCACCCCGACGAGAACACCCACATCGAGCCGGTCCGCTACGGCCGCGGCTCCAACTCGATGGGCGGGCTGTCCATCCTCCAGGTGCCGTACGCGGGCGGCGGCTCGGGTGCGGCCCGGGTGCTCGGCTGGCTGGGCAGCGCGGCGAAGCACCCCTGGCTGCTGCTGCGTTCCCTGTCCAACCGGCGCTGGTCGGAGCGGACCATCATCGGGCTGGTGATGCAGTCGCTGGACAACTCCCTGACGACGTACCTCAAGCCGTCCGGGGCCGGCCGCGGGCTGCTCACCGCCCGGCAGGGCCACGGCGCCCCCAACCCCAAGCAGATCAAGGCGGCCACGGACGGCGCGTCGGCGCTGGCGGCCGAGATCAACGGCTTCGCCGGCTCCAACGTCGGCGAGCTGACGGGGATGCCGCTGACCGCCCACTTCCTGGGTGGCTGCCCGATCGGCGCGTCCCGCGAGACCGGTGTGATCGACCCGTACCACCGTCTCTACGGCCACCCCGGCATCTCGGTCGTGGACGGGGCGGCGGTCTCGGCGAACCTGGGCGTCAACCCCTCCCTGACCATCACGGCACAGGCCGAGCGGGCGATGTCGTACTGGCCCAACAAGGGCGAGGCCGATCCGCGCCCCGCGCAGGGGGAGGCCTACCGGCGTCTGGAGCCGGTCGAGCCGAAGTCCCCGGCGGTCCCGGCGGAGGCGTTCGGCGCGCTGCGGCTGCCGTTCCTGGGGATGCCGGCGGTGCCGCCGAAGCAGAACTGAGACGGCCGAGGAAAGACGGCGCCAGGGAAAGACTGCCAAGGAAAGCCAGGGAAAGACGGCCAAGGAAAAAGGACCTGTGCCCCCCTCCGAGCTCAGGTCCTTCTCCCTTGTCCGTGTGGTCCGTGAGGATCTCAGTGAGTGTGATCAACAGGGCACGCAGATGGTTGTCCTGCCGTTCAGGGAATTTCCATGTGAGTTGGATCACACGTGAGGGGTGATCATCGCTGGCGTACGCTCGGCCGCCTACGACCGCCATCGAGAGAAAGTCCGCGACCCCGTGGCCGAGCAGCCGTCCGAAGAGAACAGACCGGAGTCCTCGTCCCTCCCTGATGACGTCTGGGAGAAGTTCGTCCAGGACAGTGAGCGCGACATCCGTGCCTCCGCCCCCAAGGAGCCGTCGGCGCGGGCGCGCATGGTGACCGAGCGGCTGCGGGCCATGGACGAGGCGCAGGCCGAGGCGGCCGGGAAGCGCCGTTGGAACGGGAAGCGGCGGCCCGCGCAGCCGACTCGGCCCGAGGGATGGCGTACGGGGCCGGCCCTGCAGGAGACGGGCGGCCGCTCCTCGCGCCGGCGCCGGGTGTGGAGCGCGGTGGGAGTGGTGGTGGCCGCGGCGCTTGCGGTGGTCGCCGTCAATCCGTCCGCCGCGCTGTCCTGGCCGCCCGGCGGCCTCGGTGAGGGGTCCGGCACGTCGGACGGGGCGCAGGCGGCCGACGCCACGCCGCTGGCGCCCGAGACGGCCCGTCCCAGCGCCGCGCCCTCCGACGCCCCCGCGGGCATCCCGACGAGGGAGAAGCCGTTCGCCGGGTCCCCGGCCGCCCGGTGGGAGGCGGGGGCGGACGCCATCCGGCTGCCCGAGGCGAAGGCCGTCAACGGGGTCCCCGCCGCCCGGATCCGGGCCGTGCTGAAGGGGACGAAGGAGTTCCTGGTCGCCTCCAACCTCGATCCCGCGGTACTGAGGGGCGAACACCCGAAGAAGGCGCTGGACCTCGTGGACCCGGCGGAGAAGGAGTACCTCGCCGAGCTGCGCGCCGCCCTGCGCGAGCCCACGGTGAAGAACGACCCGGTGTGGACGTTCACCCGGTTCGACCCCGAGGAGGTCGAACTCGCGGGCGACGTGCGGGTGCGTGGCCGTATGACGGTCGAGGCCGTGAAGGGAACGGCCGGGAAGGCCGTGATCAAGGCCGACTACACCTTCGTGTACCCGATGGCCCGCGTCGGTGGCGGTGACGAGGTGAGCCGGTCCATCGTCCGCCGGTCGGTCGAGGTGGAGGCCGTGGACCCGGCCAGGTTCCAGGCCGGCGAGGGACACATCTGGATCACCGACCTCAACAGCGAGATATCCAACGACGACTGCCGGGAGGGCGACGGCCTCATCCGCCCGGGGTTCTTCACCCACCGGGAGACCGGCCCCGAGCCGTCCGGGAAGGCACATGACCCGTACGACCGCAGCAAGGAGCTGAAGCCGGCCGAGGACGACGAGGACTGCGGCGTCGTGTCCCGCACCTGAGACGTACGGCGGGTTTCCGCGCGCTCTCCGCCGGCCGGTCCCGGGCGTCCCCGGGACCGGCCGTTCTCTGGGGTGACCGGGCCGCTGTCCCCTGCCGTCCGGTCACTTCTCCGGAGCGAGGTCCCACGACGTACGGCATGATCCGCACGTCTCATCGCTCCGGCGAGCCACGCGTGGTTCTGCTCGGGCCCGCCCCTGGCCGACGCGGACACCGGTACCAACGAAGCGGTTGCGGTGCCGGTCACGCGCCGTACGGGTGAGGAGTGTGCGTACGGGTGAGGGGTGTGCGTACGTCTGTACCGCGAACGCGGATTCAGATCCTGCCGCGGCACAGCTCCAGCAGGGTCATCGCGAGCGTGGTGCCCGGCTTGCCCAGGGCGTCCCGGTAGTGGGCGAGGACCTCCATCTCGCGGGACAGGTTCACCCGCCGCCCGCCGGAGGCGATCCGTTCCTTCTGGATGACGGCCGACACGGCCATCCGTTCCTGCATCAGGCCGATGATCCGGTCGTCGAGCGCGTCGATCCGCTCGCGGGCGCCGGTGATCAGCTCGGCGGCCTCGGTGGTGCGGGCGCCGGTCTTCTCGGTCGACTCCGTCGTGGTGGCGGTCATGCCGGGGCTCCTCGTGGGTGGGTGCGGTGCCCCGGAGCGACAGGGTCCGGAGGAAAACGCCAGGCGCCCCGGACCTTGTCGGCCCGGGGCGCCTGGGAAGTCGCTTGTCAGTTGCTCAAGCAGCACGACCATGGCAGCCGGCGGGCCGGTCGCCATAGGTAAAGAGGAAGGTCGGGTGCGTGAGCATGGGGCAAGTATGCCCGGCCGGCCGCGGCTGTCCAACACGGATCGCATAGTGAGACGGGGCCCGGTTCCGGTGGCGGGACGTGGTCCGCCGCCGCCTCGGTAGAATTGGGAGGCACAAGACCCCCGCCCCACCGCCGGAAGGCACCTCGTGTCATCAGCGTCTCCCGCTGCCAACGCGCCCGACACCGTCCTGGTCGTCGACTTCGGCGCGCAGTACGCCCAGCTCATCGCCCGTCGCGTCCGCGAGGCGCGGGTCTACAGCGAGATCGTGCCGAGCACCATGCCGGTCGAGGAGATCCTCGCCAAGAACCCCGCGGCGATCATCCTGTCCGGCGGCCCCTCGTCCGTGTACGAGGAGGGCGCCCCGAGTCTCGACCGCGAGATCTTCGAGGCCGGCGTCCCCGTCTTCGGCATGTGCTACGGCTTCCAGCTCATGGCTCAGAGCCTGGGCGGCCAGGTGGACAACACCGGCGCCCGTGAGTACGGCCGTACGGACCTGCACGTCGCCAAGAACTCCTCCACCCTCTTCGAGGGCACCCCGGACGAGCAGGACGTCTGGATGTCGCACGGCGACGCCTGCTCCGCCGCCCCCGAGGGCTTCACCGTCACCGCCTCGACGGACATCGTCCCGGTCGCCGCGTTCGAGAACGACGACAAGAAGCTCTACGGAGTCCAGTACCACCCCGAGGTGATGC
Organism: Streptomyces sp. CB02400; assembly: GCF_001905725.1. Taxonomy (GTDB): domain Bacteria; phylum Actinomycetota; class Actinomycetes; order Streptomycetales; family Streptomycetaceae; genus Streptomyces; species Streptomyces atrovirens. Next base: position 101,787 of record NZ_LIWB01000004.1, on the reverse strand, counting down.
ACTCCACGCACGGGCAGCAGGTGCTGGAGCACTTCCTGTACCGGGGCGCGGGCCTCACCCCGGACTGGACCACCGGCAACGTCATCGACGAGCAGGTCGACGCCATCCGCGAGCTGGTCGGCGACAAGCGCGCCATCTGCGGCCTGTCCGGCGGCGTGGACTCCGCCGTCGCCGCAGCCCTCGTCCAGAAGGCCATCGGCTCCCAGCTGACCTGCGTGTACGTCGATCACGGCCTGATGCGCAAGGGCGAGACCGAGCAGGTCGAGAAGGACTTCGTGGCCGCGACCGGCGTACAGCTCAAGGTCGTGGACGCGCAGGAGCGGTTCCTCACGGCTCTGAAGGGCGTCTCCGACCCAGAGGAGAAGCGGAAGATCATCGGCCGGGAGTTCATCCGGGTCTTCGAGCAGGCCCAGGCAGAGATCATCGCGGACGAGGGTCCGGCGGTGGAGTTCCTGGTCCAGGGCACGCTCTACCCGGACGTCGTCGAGTCCGGCGGCGGCACCGGCACCGCCAACATCAAGTCCCACCACAACGTGGGCGGCCTGCCCGAGGACCTCGAGTTCAAGCTGATCGAGCCGCTGCGCAAGCTGTTCAAGGACGAGGTCCGGATGGTCGGCCAGGAGCTCGGCCTGCCCGAGGAGATCGTCCAGCGCCAGCCGTTCCCCGGCCCCGGCCTGGGCATCCGCATCGTCGGCGAGGTCACCAAGGAGCGGCTCGACCTGCTCCGCGAGGCCGACGCCATCGCCCGCGAGGAGCTGACCGCGGCCGGTCTCGACCGGGACATCTGGCAGTGCCCGGTCGTCCTGCTCGCGGACGTGCGCTCGGTGGGCGTCCAGGGCGACGGCCGCACCTACGGTCACCCGATCGTGCTGCGCCCCGTCTCCAGCGAGGACGCCATGACCGCCGACTGGTCGCGGCTGCCGTACGACGTCCTCGCGAAGATCTCGACCCGGATCACCAACGAGGTGCGGGACGTCAACCGCGTCGTCCTCGACGTGACCTCCAAGCCGCCGGGCACCATCGAGTGGGAGTAGTCCCCACGGTCATGTCCGTTTGAGAGCGCGCACCGGCTCTCCGGGCTTCCAGACCTGGACGACGAGGTACTTCTCGTCCTCCACGTAGGTCCTCACGACCTCCGTCAGCTCGGTGCGGAAGAGGTGGAACGGCTCCGGCGGTTCCACCTCTTCGGCGTACCGGCGCCGGGTCTCCGTGTCGTCGTCGGCGATCTCGACCGCCCGGCCGCCGATACGGACGTCGCCGCCGCCCATGCCGGTGCCGTCGCCCGGGTTCGCCTGGAGCGCGAAGCGCGGGTCGCGGCGCAGATCGAGCGCCTTGAGCGAGTCCGGCATCATGCCGAACCACAGCTCCCCGTTCAGGAAGCGGACCTCCAGGCCCGTGGTACGCGGTGAGCCGTCCTTGCGCAGGGTCGCGAGAACGTGGTGGGTGTACGCGGCGAAGCGCTCCTCCACGGTCTTGGCGAGCTCCGGTTCGGCGGCGGTGAAGGCCGCCCAGTTCGTGTGCATGGACCGAGTGTGACGGGGATACCGGACATCTTGTGTCGGGTATCCGGTGTTACGGAACAGAGCTGTCGTCCGGCGCGTCCCGCCGGTAACTTCCGCCCCGTACGCACACCCCCCGCGGGAGGACTCATGCACGGGCCCACGCCGCCCCTGCCGCTGCCCACCGACAAACTGCGCTTCGCCATGCCGCCCATGCACGAGTCGGTCGACGACGAGCGCCGGCACCGCAAGGAGCGGCTCGCGGGCGCGCTGCGGCTCTTCGGGCGGCTCGGCTACGAGGACGGTGTCTCGGGGCACATCACCGCACGCGACCCGGAGTTCAGCGACTGCTTCTGGGTCAACCCGTTCGGGATGCCCTTCCGGCAGGTCACCGTGAGCGACCTGGTGCTCGCCAACCGGGACGGCCAGGTCGTCGAGGGCGGCCACCACGTCAACCAGGCCGCGTTCACCGTGCACGTCCAGGTGCACGCGGCCCGGCCCGACGTCGTCGCCGTCGCCCACTGCCACTCGGTGCACGGCCGCGCCCTCGCCGCCCTCGGCGACCTGCTCGACCCGATCACCCAGGAGAGCTGCGCCTTCTACGAGGACCACGCCCTCTACGACGCCTACAGCGGCGTCACCGTCGACGCCGAGGAGGGGAGGCGGATCGCGGATGTGCTCGGCTCCCACAAGGCACTGGTGCTGCGCAACCACGGGCTGCTCACCGTGGGCGACTCGGTGGACGCGGCGGCCTGGTGGTTCGTGACGATGGAGCGGTCCTGCCAGGTGCAGCTCACCGCGAGGGCGGCGGGCCGGCCCGTCCTCATCGACCACCGGCAGGCGGTGGCGACGAGGGAGCAGCTGGGCGGGGACCTGGTGGCGTGGATCAACTACCAGCCGATGTGGCAGGACATCAGCCGGAGCGAGCCGGATCTGCTGGGCTAGCCGGCAGGGTCAACCCGGCGCCGCGAAATTCACTCGTCCGGACCGGACCTGCCGGACGGGGAGAGGGCGAGGTAGGGCACAATTCGCTTTCGTCGTGGGGGACTTGTGTCGTGTTTTCTTGACGGCTTCGATGATTTCGATGGCTTTGACGGTGGGGAAGGCGGGCTTCGGGCGTGGCGGTGCAGGAGGCTAGGCGGGGCGGCCCCGACATGGGCGCCCACGAGGGGGGCTGCACCTGCGGGGACTGTCCGCACGGGGCGCGTGAGGGGCATCGGCGGGCGGTCGCCGCGTTCCTGCTGAAGCGGGACGAGTTCGCGGCCGGACAGGGGGTGCCGGCCGCGGTGGCCCACTCCGCCTCCGCCTCCCGGCAGTGGGTGTCGGAGGAGCTGACGCAGGCCGCGGAGGTCGTCGCCGAACGGGGGCGGGCCGAGGGCGCGGCATGGCTGGTACGGCTGTGGCGGCGGACCGCGGGTGTGGTGTGGGCGGGCGTCGTGCTGCTGCTCCTGGGGCAGGCGCTCACGGCGATCGGTGCGGGGTGGACCGCCGCGCGCACCGCCGGGCTGCTGGCCGCGCTGGTGGTGGCCGGGGCGCTGACCGCCGCGTCGTGGTTCCACCGGGCGCGCGGGGGTGCGCTGGCGCCGGTGATCGGGGAGGACAACCGGCTCTCCACGTCCCGTGCGGTGGCCGCGTGCTGGGTGCTGTTCCTGGCGTTCGCGGTGCTCGTCCTGGTGGGGCGGCTCGCGGCCGCCTCCGGGAACCGGGAGCGGGACGCGCTGATCGACGGGCTGGAACTCGCCCGCGGTGCCGGTGTGGTGACCGTGCTGGCGGTGGTGTGCGGGATCGCCGTGCTGGTGCGGCGGGTGGTCGGGCTGCGGGTGCTGGGGCAGCGGCTGCAGAAGGTACGCGCGTACCGGCCCAGGGCGGCGGACCTGCTGACCGACGACTCGGGGCGGGGGAGCTTCGCCGACATCCAGTACGTCGTGATCAGCGGTGTCGCCCTGGTGTTCGCGGCGGTGCGGCTGGCCCGGCGGCCGGACCAGTTGCCGGATCTGCCGTGGGGGCTCGCGGTGGTGGTGCTGGTGTCGGCGGCGACGTATCTCGCGGGGAAGTACGCGGAGGGCGGCCGTCCGGTGATCCTTTCGGTGGTGCGGGCGCGCGAGGCCGGTGACCTGGACGCGCCGATCCGGACGGGGGACGACATCGAGATCCGGGGGGCCGGGTTCGTTCCGGTGGGCGCCCAGGGGGCGGACCGGCTGTCCCGGATGGTGGTCCGGGTCGGACCGGTCAACGTGCACGTGCCGCTGGTCCCGGTCACAGGCGGCTTCGACAACCCGACAGACACACTCCTGACCGTCCCGGTCCCGGCAGAGGTGGAACCGGGACGGGTGGAGGTCCAGGTCATCACAGCAGCAGGAGCAGAAACAAACCGCTACACGATCGACGTGACGGACTAGGTGCTGGCCTGCGGCACGCCCGCAGACAACCGCTCCCCGCGGGCAGCCGCGTGCCGCCGTTCCCGCGTGCCGCCGTTCCCGCGTGCCGCCGTTCCCGCGTGCCGCCGTTCCCGCGTGCCGCCGTTCCCGCGTGCCGCCGTTCCCGCGTGCCGCCGTTCCCGCGTGCCGCCGTTCCCGCGTGCCGCCGTTCCCGCGTTCCCGCGGGCAGTCGTGCCGCTGGGGCGGCACGGGTGGGCGCGACGGCACCCCGCAAGCGCCGGGCTGCGCGGACACCCCCCGGCCCACACCAACGAGGGACACCCACAAGCACCGCGCTCCGAAGAAAAACCCCGTCCACAGGATTGAGCCGCCCTCATTCGTCATACGTATCCTCGTGTCGAGGAGTGCCGGCACGGCAGTGAGAGGCGGCGGACAGCGATGACTCACGGTATGCGCACGGAAACGCACTCCCCACACCTCGACGGCGACAGAGACTGGCGGGACACCGCCACCCGCTACGCCCTCGTCCCCCTACGCCTCTTCCTCGGCATCACCTTCATCTACGCCGGCCTCGACAAACTCACGGACAGCGCGTTCATGAAGGACTCCGGCGCCGGCTCGATCGGCGACATGATGCGCGGCGTCCGCGACTCCTCCGCCCTCCCCGCCCTGGTCGACATGGCGCTGGAGAGCCCGGTCGCCTTCGGTTACGCCATCGCCCTCGGAGAGCTGGCCGTCGGCATCGGCGCCCTGCTCGGCCTGCTCACCCGCCTGGCCGCCCTGGGCGGCGCGCTGATCTCCCTCAGTCTGTGGCTGACCGTGAGCTGGGCCGCCGATCCGTACTACTACGGCAACGACCTCCCGTATCTGATGGCCTGGACCCCGCTGGTGCTGGCGGGCGCCCCGCTGCTGTCCGTGGACGCCGCTCTTCGCGCGCGGCGGCGGCAGCGGGCGGGGGAGTACCGGTAACCCCCGCTCAGGGCGCCGTCTCCGCGTCGGTCCTCCGGGGAACCGTCCGGCCCCGGCGCCGCCGTACGAGGCCGGTCAGGGAACCCACCGCGCCGGCCAGACAGAGCCCGCCGGTGACCACGGGGATCACCACGAACCACGGGGTGTCCCAGGCACCGCCCGCGTCACCGGCGTAGATCACCGCGGCGAGGATGAGGAAGGCGCCGGCCACCAGCCTGCCCGGCTGGAACTCATGACGCAGCACGGCTCACCTCCGCCTGTCCCGCGCCGACCTGGAGATCGAGGACGAGCGTGCCCGCCTCCTCGACGCCGGCCGGCGGCTCCAGGGTCACCTCCTTGTGCTTGCCCGGTGCCACGTCCACGTCCTTCTGCCTGTCGCCCGGCAACTGGATGTCACCCACTCCCACATCGACGCTCAGCCTCACGGTCACGTCCCTGGGCACGATCACATGGATCCGGCCCAGGCCGACATCGGCCCGTGTCGAGACGGTGCGGTCCTCGGGGATACGTATCGTGGACAGGTCCAGTTCGCCCTCGCCGGCGCCCAGGTCGTAGGCCGGGCGTATCTGCGCGACCGAGGCGGGCTCCCAGGTCGTCTGCTTCCAGTCGGTGCCGATGTCCTTGGGCAGGGCGGCCGAGCCGGCGAGCAGACCCGCCGTGACGACCGCCAGGATGATCGATCCCACCCCGGTGCGGCCGAGGAACGCGCTGACGGCCACACCGAGGCCGAAGACGGCGAGCGCGCAGGCGAGACCTGTCTGCAGGCTGGTGCCGAGGGGGTGGTTCTCCCACGTCAGCCCGGTGCCGAGGCCGCCCGCGAGCAGGGCGAGCAGGAAGACCCGGCCGCCGATCCCGCCACGGGGGCCGCGCGGGAGCGGGGGACGGAGGGGCGGTGCGTACACCTTCCCGCGGGTGCCGGTGCGGGGGTCGAAGCCGGTGTCGACGTCGACGGCGGCGGCGATGTCCATGTCGCGGGAGTCCCGGGGGCCCCACAGATAGCCCGTGCCCCCGACATGGGTGCCGTCCTTGACGATGGGGTCACGCCACCACGACGGGAAGGCGGAGGGGGCCGGTGGTGCCTGGGGCTCCGGCGGGGCGTCGGCCACGGCCTGGGCGGCGATGTGGTCGGGGCTGGGCGCACCGCGCCGCCGTGACCAGTACCCGGCGCCGGCGAGCAGCAGGGACAGTATGACGGCGAAGCTCAGCACTCCGTCGTTGCTCAGCATGGTGAGGAAGACGCCGCAGCCGACCAGCGCGAACAGCACGGCCGTCAGGGTGTGGCCGTCGACCCGGCCGGTCAGCAGCCGGCGGATCTCGTTCTCCTCCTCGTCCTCGTACGGGACGAAGAGCCAGGCGAAGCCGTAGAAGATGAGGCCGATGCCGCCGGTGGCGGACAGGACCGCGAGCGTGATCCGGAAGATCACCGGGTCCATGTCGCACTGCCGGCCGAGCCCCGCGCACACCCCGCCGAGCATCTGGTGCCGGCGGTCGCGCCGGAAGTGCCCGCTCTCGTCGGCCGGCTCCGGTGGCGGGGCGGTCGCTCCCTCCGGGCCCGAGACGGGTCCCGGACCCGTCGTGGCGTGCTGGTGATCGGTCATGGGTCCATGGTGACGGGCGAGCCGCCGTGGCGGCAGTCGGTACGACCCTGGCCGGACCCTGATATCGGTCCCCGAGTGGGACCGGGGGAGCGTTCGACGGACCCGGCCCGCGGAGATCAGGGGAGTCTCCGGGACCGACCCTGATGCTCCGGTACTCCGGGCGTGTGACCATCATTGGCATGTCGGAAGCCGCAGCAGCGCCCGTAGCCGAGCCGCGGCCGCCGCGCAAGCTCTACCGCAGCAGTGACGGACGCTGGCTCGGTGGTGTGGCGCGGGGGCTCGCCGGACACCTCGGGCTGCCCGTGATCTGGGTACGTCTCGTCTTCGTCGGCCTGTTCATGGCCGACGGCCTCGGCGCGCTGCTGTACGCCGCGTTCTGGTTCTTCGTACCGCTGGGCGTCGGCGGCGTGGACGCGCAGAAACCGCCCTCGCTGGTGACGACGGAGACCTCGCCGGACGGCCGGCGCAGACTCGTCACCCGGAAACCGGACAAGGGGCAGATCGTCGCCCTGCTCCTCATGGTCGTCGTGGCCATGATCTTCGTGGGCAACGTGAACCTGACCAACGGGGCCAGGGCCTACCTCTGGCCGACCGTGCTGGTCGGCGCGGGCGTCGCCCTGGTCTGGCGGCAGGCGGACAACGCCCGCCGGGCCCGCTGGATGGAGGTCGGCCGCCGCCGGCGCACGGTCACGCTGCTGCGGGCCGGGGCCGGTGTGCTCCTGGTGACGGCGGGCGCCTCGGGCATCTTCGTCCTGCGGGGCTCCGGCAGCCACCTCGGCTCGGTGCTCCAGGCGGCCCTCGCGGTCCTCGTCGGCATCACCCTCCTCGCCGGCCCCTACCTCGTGCGCATGACCCAGGACCTCTCCGAGGAGCGCCTGATGCGCATCCGTGCGCAGGAGCGTGCGGAGGTCGCCGCCCATGTCCACGACTCGGTGCTGCACACCCTCACCCTGATCCAGCGCAACGCGGACAACGCGGGCGAGGTGCGCCGCCTGGCCCGGGCCCAGGAACGCGACCTGCGCGCCTGGCTCTACAAGCCGGAGGGCAACGGCAAGGACGAGGACGACGAACCCACCACCCTCGCCGAGGCGGTGAAGCGCAATGCCGCCGAGGTGGAGGACAAGCACGGAGTCCCCCTCGAGGTGGTGGTCGTCGGCGACTGCCCGCTCGACGAGAGAATCGGCGCACAGATGCAGGCCGCGCGCGAAGCGATGGTCAACGCCGCCAAGTACGGTGGCGAGGGAGGCGCGGTGCAGGTCTACGCCGAAGTCGAGGGAAGGACGGTCTTCGTGTCCGTCCGGGACCGCGGCCCCGGCTTCGACCTGGACTCGATACCCGCCGACCGCATGGGCGTCAGAGAATCGATCATCGGCCGCATGGAGCGTAACGGCGGCACGGCGCGGCTGCGCGCGGTGCCGGACGGCGGCACGGAGGTCGAGCTGGAGATGGAGAGGGCGGAGAGGACGTCATGAGCGAGCCGACCGAGGCGAACGGAACGACGGGACCGGCGGAGAGCGCCGGGCGTCATGTGCGGGTGGTCCTCGTCGACGACCACCGCATGTTCCGCACGGGCGTCCAGGCGGAGATAGGGCAGACCGCGCAGACGGGTGTCGAGGTGGTCGGCGAGGCCGCCGACGTCGACCAGGCGGTCACGGTCATCACCGCGACCCGGCCCGAGGTGGTCCTGCTCGACGTGCACCTGCCCGGTGGCGGCGGCGTCGAAGTGCTGCGCCGCTGCACCCCGTTGATGGGTGACGCCGAGCAGCCGGTCCGTTTCCTCGCCCTGTCCGTGTCGGACGCGGCGGAGGACGTGATCGGGGTGATCCGGGGCGGAGCCCGCGGCTACGTGACCAAGACGATCACCGGCACCGACCTGGTCGACTCGATCTTCCGGGTCCAGGAGGGGGACGCCGTCTTCTCCCCCCGCCTGGCCGGCTTCGTCCTGGACGCCTTCGCCTCGACCGACGCCCCGCCGGTCGACGAGGACCTCGACCGCCTCACCCAGCGCGAGCGGGAGGTGCTGCGGCTGATCGCCCGCGGCTACGCCTACAAGGAGATCGCCAAGCAGCTTTTCATCTCGGTGAAGACGGTCGAGTCCCACGTCTCGGCGGTCCTGCGCAAGCTCCAGCTCTCCAACCGCCACGAACTGACCCGCTGGGCGACGGCGCGGCGACTGGTCTGAGCGGGCCGTTCAGACCACGCGCGTGGCGCCCGCGAAGGGCATCTCGTCGATGGGGGCCACGCGGACCGGGGCCGAGGGGTTCGGGGCGTGGATCATGCGGCCGTCGCCGACGTAGATGCCGACGTGGCTGATGCCGGAGTAGAAGAAGACCAGGTCCCCGGGACGGAGTCCGGAGCGGGGGACGCGGCGGCCGGCGTCGATCTGGGCGTAGGTGGTGCGGGGCAGGGAGACACCGGCGGAGCGGTACGCGGCCTGGACGAGGCCCGAGCAGTCGAAGGCGTCCGGGCCGGTCGCGCCCCAGACGTAGGGGCTGCCGAGCTTGGCGTAGGCGTAGGAGACGGCCTCCGCCGCGCGAGGGCCGGGGGCTGCCAGGGCGGCGTCCCGGGCGTCCGTCGAGGAGTGTGGGGCGCGGCCGGTGCCGTCGGTGAGTCCCGCGCGCTGCTCGGGAGTCAGCCGGGACAGCAGCCGGCGGGCGGCGGTCAGCTTGGTGTTGATCGTCTTCTTGTGCCGTTCGAGTTCGGCGCGGCGGGACGTCAGCGATGTCACCTCGACGCGTGCGGCGCCGCGCAACTGCTCGATCTCCCGGAGCTGTGTGCGTACGCGCCCCACCGCCGCCTGGCGGCGGCTGCCCGCCCGTTCGGCGAGCGCGGCGCCGTCCAGATAGCCGTCGGGGTCCTCGGAGAGGAAGAGCTGCAGGGCGGGGTCGAGGCCGCTGCCGCGGTACTGCGCCGCGGCGACCGTGCCCAGGGCGTCCTGTGCGGAGTTGAGCCGGTCCTTCCTGCGGGCCGCCTCGTCCTGCAGGTCGTGCAGCCGCCGCTGGGCCGACTCGGCCTTCTCCTTGGCGCCGTTGTACTTCTCGGTGGCGGTCTCCGCCTCCCGGTAGAGCCTGTCGACCTCGGCCTTGACCTGGCCCGGTGTCAGCCGTGGTTCGGCGTGTCCCGTTCCGTCGAAGCCGGTCGCGGTGGCCGCGCCGGCGAGGGCGACGGCGGTGGCCGCGCGGGCCGTGGTGCCGCCCGCGACGCGCTGTCGGGTCCTGCGGTGCGCTGCCACCTGGAGTTCCGTCCTTTCCGACGACCGCGCGGAGCGGACTGCCGTCCGGTGGTCCGGCGGCGGGGGTGCACAGGGGGAGCCGTCCGCCGCCGGACCTTCTCGGCGGTGGTGTCCGGTTGCCGCCCCTGGACCGGGCGGCGGTGGGGAGCCGGTCACCTGGAGGAGGACGCTAGGCCCGGCCGCGCGGCCCCGGTAACGGGTTGTGCGGAAGTGGCGTGAGCGGACCGCCGGGTGACCGTAAGTGACCAGGATCCCGTTCCGGCTTCGTCGTCTTCACTCAGGGTGATGACCGATATGGCGGAGGAAGGACGGATGAGGGCGCCGGAGTGCTACGAGGCGGCTATGGCTAGGCTCCGGCCTCATGGACGTACTCATCCACCTCTTCGTCGGTCTGCACATCATCGGCATCGCGTCGCTCCTCGGCGGCTTCCTCACCCAGATGAAGGCGATGGGCGCGGGCACCGCCCGGTTCGTCCCCGCGATGCTGCACGGTGCGCTGACGATGCTGGTCACCGGTGTGGTCCTGGTCGGCCTCAACCAGGCCCAGGACTACTCCGTCGACAACATCAAGATCGGCGTGAAGCTGGCCCTGCTGATCGTGATCCTCGGCCTGGTGTACGTGAAGCGGGACGACGAGAAGGTGGAGAAGGGCCTGTTCGGTCTGGTCGGGCTGCTGACCGTGACGAACATCTTCATCGCGGTGCTGTGGACCTGACCCCCTGCTCCACGGGCCCGGACGTGACCGCGGCCCGCGACAGGACATGCCCCGGGCCCCCGAGCCAGGGGATGCCGGCGGCGGTGGACGCGGACAGCGTCACCGCCGTCGGCATTTCCAGGGGGAACACGGCCGCCCGGCACCGCGTGCCGTGGCGCGGGCCTGCACGGAAAGGGGACGGTGCCGGAGGAACCCCCCCGTGCTCCGTCCCCTTCCCCTCCCGGGCGGATCAGGCGGGGCGCACCACGCTGTGGATCGAGGACTCGCCGTCGTAGTAGATCGACTCCTCGCGGACGTACGTGCCGGGCTTCGGCGCGTGGATCATCATCCCGTTGCCGATGTAGATGCCCACGTGGGTGACGTCGTCGTAGAAGAAGACCAGGTCACCGGGTTGGGCCTGGGAGACGGGGACCGTCGTGCCCGCGTTCACCTGGTCGTAGGTGGTGCGCGGAACGGTGACGCCGGCGGCCTTCCAGGCGGCCTGGGTGAGGCCGGAGCAGTCGTAGGAGCCGGGGCCGGTGGCGCCCCAGACGTACGGCTTGCCGATCTGCGCGCGGGCGAAGGCGAGGGCCTTCTCGGCCTTGGTGGCGTACGAGGAGTCCGTCGACGGCGTGGTGGTCGAGCCGGAGGACCCGGAGGTGCTGCCCGAGGTGCCGCTGTCCTGCTGGGCGGCGGCCTCCTCCTGGGCCTTCTGCTGCTCCGCCTGCTGCCGGGCGAGCTCGGCGGCCTTGCGGGCGGCCTCCTTCTGCTTCTCCTTCTCGATCGCCGCGAGCCGCGCCTTCTCCTCGGCGGTCAGCTTCGACATCAGCTCGCGCGCGTCGGTGAGCTTCTTCTGGACGGTGGCCTTGGCCGTCTTCAGGTCGCCCTGGGTCTCGGTGAGCGTCTGAAGGCTCTCGGTGGCCTCCTGGCGCTTCTTCATCGTCTCGGACTGCCGGGTGACGTAGTCGTCGACCGCTTCCTTCTGGCGGCCGGTCATCCGGTCCATCACCTGGCGCTGGTCGAAGATGTCCTGCGGCGTGTCCGCGAGCAGGAAGGTCGCGGTGTCGGGGATGCCGGCGCCGGTCCGGTACTGGGCGGCGGCGAAGGAACCCAGCTCCGCCCGCGCCTCGTTGAGCTTCTGGGTGCGCTCGGCCACGTCGTCGAGGAGCGTGTCCACCTGCTTGCGCTGCTTCGCGGTCTTCTCCTTGGCCGCGTTGTACTTCTCGGTCGCCGACTCCGCCTGGCGGTAGAGGTCGTCGACCTTCTTCTCGACCTCCTCCAGGCTCGGCTTGCCGTCGGCGGAGGGGGCGGAGGGGGCGGCGGTGGCCGTCTGGGACAGCAGGGCCACGGAGGTCAGCGCGGCCGTGGCGAAGGCCGGGGTCCGTATGCCTGCCACGCGCGTGCCGGGGGTGCGCGACTTGCGGTGCGACGCCAAGGGAGGCGACTCCTTCCAAAGCTCCGCCTACCGGGTTAGCTGTCGGGTTCGGGCGGGTGGTTCGGAAGGGTTGCCCTACGGCCGCTCCGTGAGGGAGTGGGCCGATTCACCCCATGGTCTCGGTGGGTCCCCGGCTCCGGCTGCCGCGAGGGCAGTGACGGACTCGGCGGAGGCCGCGCGGCCCGGCGAGGTTCGCCGGTGGGGGTCGTACGGCCCGCCCGCACCGTAGCCAACTGGTGTGGCCCCTGTGAAGGTTGATGGGTGATATGCCCGATACATTTTCGTGACCTTGCGCGTGGTGTCACTCAGGGTGAGGCGGTGGTTCTGGAGGGTGCGCGTCCCGTCCCGGCCGCCGGATTCCGGGGATGTTCCCGGGGTGGCCCCGGGTTGTCGGTGGGGCGCCCTAGACTCGGAGAGCGATGAGCAGCCTCTTTGACGACAGCTTCCTGGCGGACCTCCAGGCCCAGCGGGGCCCCGAGGGCGAGCCCCCGCCACCGCCCGAGGACGAGCACGTACCGGAGCAGATCCCGGACGACCTGTTCGGCGGGAAGTTCGACGTGCCGCCGGACCGGGACACCTACTACCGCGACGGCGCCCCGCGCCCGGTGATCGACGCCGCCGCGCTGCTGGAGGGGCTGAACGACAACCAGCGCGCCGCCGTCGTGCACTCCGGCTCCCCGCTGCTCATCGTGGCCGGCGCCGGCTCCGGCAAGACCCGCGTGCTCACCCACCGCATCGCCCACCTGCTGGCCGAGCGGCACGTCCACCCGGGCCAGATCCTCGCGATCACCTTCACCAACAAGGCCGCGGGCGAGATGAAGGAACGCGTCGAGCAGCTCGTCGGCCCGCGCGCGGGCGCCATGTGGGTCATGACGTTCCACAGCGCGTGCGTGCGCATCCTGCGCCGCGAGAGCAAGAAGCTCGGCTTCACGTCGTCGTTCTCGATCTACGACGCCGCCGACTCCAAGCGTCTGATGGCCCTGGTCTGCCGCGACCTGGAGCTCGACCCCAAGCGCTTCCCGCCGAAGTCCTTCAGCGCCAAGATCAGCAACCTGAAGAACGAGCTGATCGACGAGGAGGACTTCGCCGCCCGGGCCGCCGACGGTTTCGAGAAGACCCTCGCCCAGGCCTACGCGCTCTACCAGTCGCGCCTGCGGGAGGCCAACGCCCTCGACTTCGACGACCTGATCATGACGACGGTCAATCTGCTGCGCGCCTTCCCGGACGTCGCCGAGCACTACCGCCGCCGCTTCCGGCACGTCATGGTCGACGAGTACCAGGACACCAACCACGCCCAGTACGCGCTGGTCCGCGAGCTCGTCGGCACCTCCGAGCGCCCCGCCGGCGCACCGTCCGAGCCCGAGGTGCCGCCGGCCGAGCTGTGCGTGGTGGGCGACGCCGACCAGTCGATCTACGCCTTCCGCGGTGCGACGATCCGCAACATCCTCCAGTTCGAGGAGGACTACCCGGACGCGACCACGATCCTGCTGGAGCAGAACTACCGCTCCACGCAGACCATCCTGAGCGCCGCCAACGCCGTCATCGAGCGCAACGAGTCGCGCCGCCCCAAGAACCTGTGGACCAACGCCGGCACGGGCGCGCGGATCACCGGGTACGTCGCGGACACCGAGCACGACGAGGCGCAGTTCGTCGCCGAGGAGATAGACCGTCTCACCGACGCGGGCGAGGCGAAGGCGGGCGACGTCGCCGTCTTCTACCGCACCAACGCCCAGTCCCGCGTCTTCGAGGAGATCTTCATCCGCGTCGGCCTGCCCTACAAGGTCGTCGGCGGCGTCCGCTTCTACGAGCGCAAGGAGGTCCGGGACGTCCTGGCCTACCTGCGGGTGCTCGCCAACCCCGAGGACTCGGTGCCGCTGCGCCGCATCCTCAACGTCCCCAAGCGGGGCATCGGCGACCGCGCGGAGGCCATGATCGACGCCCTCGCGCAGCGCGAGAAGATCAGCTTCCCGCAGGCGCTGAGGCGCGTCGACGAGGCGTACGGCATGGCCGCGCGCTCGTCGAACGCCGTGAAGCGGTTCAACACGCTGATGGAGGACCTGCGTACGGTCGTCGAGTCCGGGGCGGGCCCGGCGACGGTCCTGGAGGCGATCCTGGAACGCACCGGCTACCTCGCCGAGTTGCAGGCGTCCACCGACCCACAGGACGAGACCCGCATCGAGAACCTCCAGGAACTCGCGGCCGTCGCCCTGGAGTTCGAGCAGGAGCGCGGCGAGGGCGAGTCGGTCGCCCTGTCCGACTTCCTGGAGCAGGTCGCCCTGGTCGCCGACTCCGACCAGATCCCCGACGAGGACGAGGACGGCTCCGGCGTCATCACGCTGATGACCCTGCACACCGCCAAGGGCCTGGAGTTCCCGGTCGTCTTCCTCACCGGCATGGAGGACGGCGTCTTCCCGCACATGCGCGCCCTCGGCGAGACCAAGGAGCTGGAGGAGGAGCGGCGCCTGGCGTACGTCGGCATCACGCGCGCCCGGGAGCGGCTGTACCTGACCCGGTCGACGCTGCGCAGCGCGTGGGGCCAGCCGTCCTACAACCCGCCCTCGCGGTTCCTGGAGGAGATCCCGGCCGCCCACCTGGAGTGGAAGCGGACGGGGGCGAGCACGCCCGTGTCCTCCGGTCCGGCGTCGGGAGTGGCGGCCTCGCTGTCGTCGTCCCGCTCGCGCTCGTCGGCGTCGGGCGGCTCCGGCTTCGCCACCCGGCGGACCGCGGACAAGCCCGTGGTGTCGCTGGCGATCGGGGACCGGGTCACGCACGACCAGTTCGGCCTCGGCACCGTGGTCGCGGTGAAGGGCACGGGTGCCAACACGGAGGCGACGATCGACTTCGGGGACACCAAGCCCAAGCGGCTGCTGCTGCGGTACGCGCCGGTGGAGAAGCTGTAGCCGCGGGCCACGACCCGTCGGGGGTTGGTCCTACGACGGGTCGAGGCCGTGGCTGCGGAACCAGGCGAGCGGGTCGATCGCCGAACCGCCGCCGGGACGGACCTCGAAGTGCAGGTGCGGGCCGGTCGAGTTGCCGGAGTCTCCGGAGAAGGCGATCGGGTCGCCGGCCTTCACGGTCGTACCGGAGGCGACCTGGTAGCTGGAGAGGTGGCAGTACCACGTCTCCGTGCCGTCCTTCGCCGTCACGATCATCATGTTGCCGTAGGCGGGGTTGAGCTGCGTGCGCACCGTGCCGTCGGTGGCGGCCATCACCGTCGCGCCGTACAGGACGGGGAAGTCGATGCCGGTGTGGACGGACATCCAGTTGATGCCGGACTGGCCGTAGTAGGCGCTGAGTCCGTGCTGCGCGACCGGGAGCGCGAACTTCGGTCGCAGCCGCTCCTTGCGGGCCGCCTCCTGGGCGGCCGCCTTGCGCTCGGCGTCCTGCTGCGCCTTGAGGTCGATGCGTTCCTGGGTGCGGCTGGCCCGGTCGGCGAAGTCGTCGGCGCCGGCGGCGAGGCTCTCCAGCTGGGTGTCCAGCTTGACGTTGGCGGCCGACGGTTTCACCGGCTGGGCGTCCGCCGCGGCCGTCGCCGTTTCCTGGCCGCCGTCGTCGGTCAGGTTGCCGACCGAGGCCGCGGCGATACCGGCGACGCCCATCACGCACGCCGAGGGCACGGCCACCGTCAGCAGCGCGGAGCGCTTGGCGGGCGTACGGCGGCGGGAACGCGACCCGGCGCGCGAGGCCGCGCGCGGCGACGGGGCGGGAACGGTCTCCTCCTGCCCTTCGAGCAGGTGCACCGCGGGCAGCTCACCGGTGTCGGCCGGCTCCTGGGCGGTGGGCTCCTCGTGGGGTTCCTGGTCGAAGGACTCGGCCTGCGGCTCGTAGGCGTCGGACGCGGGCGCCGGGGCGGCGGCGTCGCCGCCGTCGGAGTTCCACTGCGTGGCGTCGTAGACACCGCTGTCGAAGGTCTGTGTGCCCCAGTCCCACTGCTGGGTCCGGTCGGCGGGGTTCCCGGCCTGATCGGGCTGGAGCCACTCACCGGCGTCCCACTGACCGCTGGTCTCCGGCGAGGCGGCCTGCGGCGGGATCACCGTCATCGGGTGATGACCGGTGGTCCAGGCGGTCGTGTCATAGCCGCCGGTGTCGTACGAGGACACGTGCTGGGCCGCGTACAGGTCGTAGTGGCCGGTGTCCTGGCCGTCCGTGGGCCAGTGTCCGGTGGTCTCGTACGCGCCCGTGTCCTGACCGCCGCCAGGGAGGTCGCCGAAGAGGGGATCCGTGGCGAAGCCCCCGGTGGTGTGGCCGCCCGTGCCGAAGTGGGTGGCGGCATAACCGGTGGCGTCGTAGCCGCCGTACGTGGTGAAGTCGCCGTACTGGGCTTCCTGGGTGCTGTACGACGCATAGGGCGCCGAAGTGGCATCGGAAGCCGGAGCCGGGTCCATGGTCCCCGACGGGTGACGGTCGTTCACCAACTTCTCTTTCGCCTCGACAACAGGGGCTGCCAGAGCAGTGCGGCGACTGTACCCGGCGGTATGCGGGCACGACAATCTTCCGCAGGTTTCGCGCGCGCAGGAAACGGGCAATCGGATGCCTTTTGGCGGACGGCGGGCGCGGTCTTGGCTTTTTGTTCGAGTTTTGTTCGAGGCGATGGGTGGTCGACGGCGATAAGTGGGCCGTCTCGGACCGTTGTTGTTCGGATTGCTGTCGAGGGGGGCGCGCGGTTCCGGTTGTCCTGTGGCGCCGGTGCCGGGCGTGTCGCGCTCGGGCGGCGGCCAGGTCGCGGTCAGGCCACCGTCAGGCCTTCCGGGCGGCCGGTCGTCAAGCCACCGTCAGGCCTTCCGGGCGGCCGGTGGACGGCTCCCCGGGGTGCGCCGTGTCCAGGGCCTGCCGTATGCGGGTCGCCACGGCCGGGTGCACGGGCAGGGCGAGATGGCCCACGCCGCTCACCCGTACGTTCACCGACGTCAGGTCGGGGTGCTCGACGCACGCCGACTCCAGCGGGTCCATGATGTGGTCGAGGTCGCTCCAGAAGGCGACGAAGCGCGTGCGGCAGCCCGGCGCGGGCTGGGTGAGCTCCTCGAGCACCGGTGAGCCGGGGCGCATCTGGCGCACGATGGGGTGCGCGTTTGCCAGCGGTGCGACGCGTGTGCCGGAGTGCGGGGTGCCGAGCGTGACGAGCGTCCGCACGCGGGTGTCACCGCCCAGTCGCTGCACGTAGTACCGCGCGATGAGCCCGCCGAGGCTGTGCCCGACCACATCGACCCGGCGGCTGCCCGTGCGTTCGCACACCTGCTCTATGTGGCGGCCGAGCAGTTCGGCCGCGATGCGGATGTCGCAGGTCAGCGGCGAGTAGTTGAGCGACTCGATCTGCTGCCTGCCGTGCTGGGCGAGGCTGCGGCGCAGCAGGACGAAGACCGACCGGTTGTCGATGAAGCCGTGCAGCAGCACCACCGGGGGCTTGGCCTCCGCCGGTAGCTGTGCGGTGCCGTCCGGGGAGGGCAGCGCGGGGCGCGCGCCCCGGCGCTCCTGGACGATGCCGGCGGGATAGAGCAGGAGGTGGCCCGCCAGGATCGCCAGCTCCAGGGCGGTCGCCTTCAGCAGGGTCAGGGAGAGATCCGCCAGCCGGGTCGGCAGAAGACGCCGGCAGAGCGGCAGGAAGGGGAGAGCTGTCTCGGTGACCTTCATGGCCGACCTCCTGTCGGCACGCGGGAGGACAGCCCTGTCCCCCGTGTGCCCTCATGGGAAATCGCTGTGAGAGCGGTCGACGGTGCGCGCGTGCGATGCGTGGAGGGGGCGCGGCGGTACGGCGGCCTCGGTGCGAATCCCTTGTGCGCATGTTCCCACCGCTGCCCGAGTGGTGCACGGGCGTGCGGTGCGCGGGGCCCGGAGCCCGGGAACGCTGCGCGGTGAACGTGTCCCTCCGTGTGATTTGCCCCTCGCTGTGCACCGTGAAACTGCCGGTTGCGGGATGCTGGAGATAACGTTCGTTCACTTCCCCGGCCGGTTCGGGCCGGGGTGCCCGGGCGATGTGTACGGCATGACGGATGTGTGCGGTACTTGTCGGCAGGGATGGATGTAGTCGCTTCATGGAGGCAGTGATGGGTGTGGCAGCCGGTCCGATCCGCGTGGTGGTGGCCAAGCCGGGGCTCGACGGCCACGATCGCGGGGCCAAGGTGATCGCGCGGGCGCTGCGCGATGCCGGTATGGAGGTGATCTACACCGGGCTTCACCAGACCCCCGAGCAGATCGTCGACACCGCGATCCAGGAGGACGCCGACGCGATCGGTCTGTCCATCCTCTCCGGGGCGCACAACACGCTTTTCGCGGCGGTGATCGAGCTGCTGGCGCAGCGGGACGCGGCGGACATCCTGGTCTTCGGGGGCGGGATCATTCCCGAGGCGGACATCGCTCCGCTGAAGGAGAAGGGTGTCGCGGAGATCTTCACGCCGGGGGCGACCACGGCGTCCATCGTGGACTGGGTGCGGGCGAACGTGCGGCAGCCTGCGGAGGCGTAGGTCGCGTTCGTGGCGCCTCGCCGGGACCTCAGCTCCGACGCCCCGGAGTTGGCGCGGGGCGGGGGTGGGTCGCGCTGCCCGGCGCCGGCGGGGTGCCGTCGCGCCCACCCTCCCCCACTCTCGGCTCCGCTCGAGCGGGGGGACCCCCATCGCCCCAGCGGCACGACTGCCCGCGGTGGACGACGCGGTGCGGCTGCCCGCGGAGGTGTGACCGGGGGCGGTCACGGAGTGGGTGGGGTCAGTTCTGTGAGGATGGTCGCGCGTAGGTGCAGGGTGGTGACCAGGCGTTGGAAGGCTTCCGACCAGTAGCCTCCGGCTCCGGGTGACGCGTTCTCCGGCTCGTCCGGTATCGCCAGGAGCGCGTCGAGGCGGCCGGCCTCGGACGGGTCGAGGCAGCGTTCGGCCAGGCCCATGACTCCGCTGAAACTCCATGGATAACTCCCTGCGTCACGCGCGATGTCGAGCGCGTCGACCACCGCCCGTCCGACCGGCGCCGCCCAGGGCACGGCACACACCCCGAGCAGCTGGAACGCCTCGGACAGGCCGTGCGTCTCGATGAATCCGGCCACCCACTCGGCCCGTTCGGCGGCGCCCAGCGTGCCGAGCAGCTTGGCGCGTTCGGCCAGGGACACCGCCCCCGGACCGCCCGCCTCCGGCGCGGAGGGCTCCCCGAGCAGCGCCCGGGACCACGCCGCGTCGCGCTGCCGCACCGCCGCCCGGCACCAGGCCGCGTGCAGTTCGCCCTGCCAGTCGTCCGCCACCGGCAGCGCCACGATCTCCCGCGGCGTACGCCCGCCGAGCCGCCGCGACCAGCTTCCCAGGGGCGCCGCCTCCACCAACTGGCCGAGCCACCAGGACCGTTCGCCCCGGCCCGCCGGGGCTCTGGCCACCACGCCGTCGCGTTCCATGCCCGCGTCGCACTCGTGCGGCGCCTCGACGGCGATCGTCGGCGTGTCCCGCGTATGGTCGACGGCCACACACGACCCGGCCCGGACCGCCATGCGTTCCGCCAGCGCGGAGCCGGGCAGCGCCGACAGCAGCTCCGCGGCCGTCGCCCGTACGTTGCGGCTGCGGTCGGCCAGGGCCTGCTCCAGGAAGGGCTCGTCGTCCGGGCCGAGTCCGGTGCGCAGCGAGTCCAGGAACATCAGGCGGTCCTCCGCCCGCTCCGTCGCCCAGCTCTCCGCGAGGAGTTCCCGCGCGGTGGCCGGCTTGCGGGAGCGGAGGGCGGTGAGGAGGGCGACCCGTTCGGCGAAGAGGCCCTCCTGCCAGAACCGCCGTATGCCCTCCGTGTCGTGGAGGCGGGGCACGGACGTGCCCCCGCCCGGTGTGGAACGCAGGGCGAACCGCCAGTCCGGGTTGAACCGGGCCAGCCACAGGGCGCGCGGCCCCGCGAACCGCAGCGCCGCCGGACGCAGGTCGGTCCGTCCCCGCGCGGCGTCGAGCAGGGCGGGCAGCGCGGCCGGGGGCGCCGCGAAACCGCGGGCGTTCGCCGCCGCCAGCCACTGGGGCAGCAGCTCGATGAGGTCCGGAGCCGCGCCCCGGCGGCCACCGCCCGCGGCGCCGGGACGGTCGGCGAGCAGCATCGTGAGCCGGCGCGCGGCGGCGGACGGCAGTGGAGGGCGCGGGTCCTCGGGGGCCGGCCGCGGACGCTCCGCGGCCGGCGCGGGCCGCAGCCCGGCGCGTCGCCGTACGGTCGCCACGGCCGCCGCGTCCAGCAGGGCCGACGGCGCGTCCGGCCCGGGCGCGGAGCCCGCCGGTGTGCGCCGGTCCGTGCCCAGCAGGGCCGTGGTCACCAGCTCCTCCCAGGAATCCGGGAGAGGCGCGTCCACGGCGGTGGTCGTCCTGCTCATGAGCTTCCTTTCCGACGGGCGTCCCGGCACGGTCGAAGACTCACACGCGCCGAGTGTCCAGTGATGTCCGAAAGATTCCTGGGGTGGACGGGAACGGGGATGAGCGCCCCGCTCAGCACAGCGGCACCGCCTCACCGGGCCCCTCCGGCCATACCGCCAACGGAGTGAATCCCTGGTGGCCGCACTCGCCGAAGACCCTGACCGGGGCGCCGCCGGACAAGGCGACCAGACGCCACAGACCGGGGCGGGACCGCGCGGCCGGAGTGAGCGGCAGGGCCGCGTCCTCGTCGGCGTCGGCCAGCTGCCAGCCGTCACCGTCCGGAGCCGGTATCACCCGGTCCAGCGTCACCGGGACCGAGTCCAGCCAGGGGTCGTCGCGCAGCGCCTCGCCGTAGCGGGCGACCGCCCGGGCCGTCGTCGTCCCCGGTGGCCGTACGTCCGTCGGCGTGGGCGGCGCGAACCGCTCGCCCAGGGCCATCCGCGGCTGTCCCGCGCCCGGGTACGCGGACAGCTCCGCGTCGAGGGCCGGCCCGACCGGCAGCGAGAGCTCCGGGGCGCGGCCCGCCGCACCGTAGGAGAGGAGCAGCGCCGTACGCCCCGAGTCCGTGCCGTACAGCCAGATACGGCGGGTCGTCAGACGGCTGTCCGCCGTGTCGTACTGGGCGAGGACCAGCCAGCGGTCCCGTATCGCCGGGCCGTCCGCCGACGCGGGCAGACCGACACGGGACCGGACCGTCGCGGCCAGGCCCTCCGGCAGCCGCTCCCGGCGCAGCCAGCCCCGGCCGAGGAGGTGGAGCAGCGCGCACTCCTCCAGCAGCCGCACCGGCCGGTCCGGCCCGGTGCCCGCGAGCGCCCCCAGCTCCCGCACCCGGGCGGCCAGCCCCGGCGCCTGG
Source organism: Streptomyces sp. CB02400 (assembly GCF_001905725.1). GTDB lineage: Bacteria > Actinomycetota > Actinomycetes > Streptomycetales > Streptomycetaceae > Streptomyces > Streptomyces atrovirens. The sequence continues at coordinate 80,781 of NZ_LIWB01000004.1, read as the reverse complement.
GCGTCGACCATGCGGGCCGCGGTCTCCTCCCACAGCCCGTACCCCGACTGCTCGGCCGCCGCCAGGCCGCCGCGGAGCAGATCCGCCAGGCGCTGCTCCAGCTCCACCGCGCCCGCCGTCACCCGCTCGGCCCGGCGCTCCGCCCTGCGCCGCGCCGCCTCCGGACCGGCGGAACCCGAGGAGCCCGAGGTGCCCGCGGTCCGCTTCTCTTCCGTACGTGTGCGCCGGCCCGCGATCCACTGCTCGGCCCATTCCGGCGCTTCTCCCCGCGGCACCGCCCCGTCCCCGCCCGACCAGAGCAGCAGCAGACCGAGCGCGTGCTTGCACGGGAACTTACGGCTCGGACAACTGCAGTGGCAGGCGGGCCCGGAGGCGTCCGCGATGTCGACGACCGTCCGGTACGGAGTGCTCCCACCGCCTTCGCACAGCCCCCACACCGTCCCCTCGCCCGAACTGCCGGTCCCGGACCACGGACCGGCCGCGCCGAGTCTGCTCCCCGCCGTGCGTGACGCGGGGTCAGGCGCCAGTGCCAGTACCTGGTCCGCGGTCCAGCGCACCCCCTGCTGAGTCATGCCACCGAAACTAGATCCCGGCACTGACAATCGCCCCGGCGAGCGCGTTCGTGCAGGTCAGAGCGATTGTCAGTGGCGTGGTGCACGGTTGGTGGCAGATCCGAACCGGCCGAGCTGGAGGGGGACTCCGCCATGACTGTGTCCGTTGGACCGACGCCCGTCGACCCGACGCGGAACGGCTCCGCGCCCGCGAACGCCGTACCCGCGACCGCGTCGCCCGCGCAGACGCTGCGCCCGCACGCCGAGGACGCCTTCGCCGCCGAACTCGCCGCGCTGGCGGCGCAGGACGACCGTCCCCGCCCCGCCCGCTGGCGGCTGTCACCGTGGGCCGTCGCCACCTACCTGCTCGGCGGCACGCTGCCGGACGGCACGGTCATCACGCCGAAGTACATCGGTCCGCGCCGCATCGTCGAGGTCGCGGTGTCCACCCTCGCCACCGACCGCGCCCTGCTCCTGCTCGGCGTGCCCGGCACCGCCAAGACCTGGGTCTCCGAGCACCTGGCCGCCGCGGTCAGCGGCGACTCCACCCTGCTCGTGCAAGGCACGGCCGGCACCCCGGAGGAGGCCATCCGCTACGGCTGGAACTACGCCCGGCTGCTCGCCCACGGCCCCAGCCGCGACGCCCTCGTGCCCAGCCCGGTGATGCGGGCCATGGCGGAGGGCACGACGGCCCGCGTCGAGGAGCTGACCCGCATCCCGGCCGACGTCCAGGACTCGCTGATCACCCTCCTGTCGGAGAAGACGCTGCCGATACCGGAGCTGGGCCAGGAGGTGCAGGCGGTCCGCGGCTTCAACCTGATCGCCACGGCCAACGACCGCGACCGCGGGGTCAACGACCTGTCCAGCGCCCTGCGCCGCCGCTTCAACACCGTGGTGCTGCCGCTGCCGGAGACCCCGGAGGCGGAGGTCGACATCGTCTCGCGCCGGGTCGACCAGATCGGCCGCTCCCTCGACCTGCCGGCCGTGCCCGACGGCATCGACGAGATCCGCCGGGTCGTCACCGTCTTCCGCGAGCTGCGCGACGGGGTCACCGCCGACGGCCGTACGAAGCTCAAGTCGCCCAGCGGCACCCTGTCGACCGCCGAGGCGATCTCCGTCGTCACGGGCGGGCTGGCGCTCGCCGCCCACTTCGGCGACGGCGTGCTGCGGGCCGGGGACGTCGCCGCGGGCATCCTCGGCGCGGTCGTCCGCGACCCGGCGGCGGACCGCGTCGTCTGGCAGGAGTACCTGGAGACCGTGGTCCGCGAGCGCGACGGCTGGAAGGACTTCTACCGGGCCTGCCGGGAGGTCAGTGGATGAACGGCGGGAAGGCGGACACCGCGGGGCCGCTGCTGCTCGGCGTGCGGCATCACGGGCCGGGGTCCGCGCGGGCCGTGCGGGCGGTGCTGGAGGAGGCCCGGCCGGACGCCGTGCTGATCGAAGGCCCGCCGGAGGCGGACGCGCTGGTCCCGCTCGCCGCCGAGGAGGACATGCGACCGCCCGTCGCGCTGCTCGCCCACGCGGTGGACGAACCCGGCCGCTCGGCCTTCTGGCCGCTGGCCGAGTTCTCCCCGGAGTGGGTCGCGCTCCGCTGGGCGCTGGAGCACAAGGTCCCGGCCCGGTTCATCGACCTGCCGGCCACGCACACCCTGGCCTGGGAGGACGACGAGGGCCCCGACCCCGGCGCGGGCGACGACGTGCGGGTCGACCCCCTGGGGGCACTCGCCGAAGCCGCCGGGTACGACGACGCCGAGCGGTGGTGGGAGGACGTCGTCGAGCACCGGGGCGTGGGCGAGGGGGACGCGATGGCGTCGTTCACCGCGCTCGAGGAGGCCATGACCGCGCTGCGGGAGGAGTACGGAAACGGGGGACACCGGCGGGACCTCGTGCGCGAGGCGCACATGCGGCTGCGGATCCGGGCGGCGCGGCGGGAGTTCGAGGACGGCGTGGCCGTGGTCTGCGGGGCCTGGCACGTGCCGGCGCTGCGGCGGAAGGCCACCGTCGCCGCCGACCGTGCCCTGCTGAAAGGGCTGCCCAAGGTGAAGACGGACATGACCTGGGTGCCCTGGACCCACCGCAGACTCTCCCGGACGAGCGGCTACGGCGCGGGCATCGACTCCCCGGGCTGGTACGGGCATCTGTTCGGCGCCCCCGACCGGCCGGTCGAGCGGTGGCTGACCGAGGTGGCCGGGCTGCTGCGGGCCGAGGACCGGATCGTCTCCCCCGCGCACGTCATCGAGGCCGTACGGCTGGCGGAGACCCTCGCCGTGCTGCGCGGACGTCCGCTGCCCGGCCTGAGCGAGACGACCGACGCCGTACGGGCGGTGATGTGCGAGGGCTCCGACGTGCCGCTGGCACTGGTGCACGACCGGCTGGTCGTCGGCGACGTGCTCGGGGAGGTACCGGCGACGGCCCCCGCCGTGCCGTTGCAGCGGGACCTCGCGCGGATCCAGCGCCGGCTGCGGCTGAAACCCGAGGCCGGGGAGCGGGAGCTGGAGCTCGACCTGCGCAAGGAGACCGACGCGGAGCGCGGCAGACTGCTGCACCGGCTGCGGCTGCTCGGCATCGGCTGGGGGGAGCCGGCCGCCGCACGCGGCGGCACGGGGACCTTCCGGGAGACCTGGCGGCTGCGCTGGGAGCCCGAGCTGTCCGTGCGGGTCGCCGAGGCCGGGGTCTGGGGGACGACCGTACTCGCCGCCGCGACCGCCAGGGCGGAGGCGGACGCCGTCGGCGCGCGGGGCCTCGCCGAGGTCACCGGGCTCGCCGAGCACTGCCTGCTGGCCGCACTGCCCGAGGCGCTGCCCACGGTGATGCGGATCCTCACCGACCGCGCGGCCCTCGACACGGACGTCGGCCATCTCGCCCAGGCGCTGCCCGCCCTGGTCCGCTCGCTGCGCTACGGCGACGTACGCGGCACCGACACCGCGGCGCTGGCCGAGGTCGCCGCCGGTCTCGCCGAGCGGGTCTTCGTCGGACTACCCCCGGCCTGCGCGGCGCTGGACGCGGACGCCGCCGAGGAGATGCGGCGCCATGTCGACGCGGTGCACGGCGCGGTGGGTCTCCTCGGCGACGCCCCCGCACCGGGCCACGGGAAGCTGCGCGCCCGCTGGCAGTCGGTGCTGCGGGCCCTGTCCGCACGGGACACCGTGCCCGGCGTCATACGAGGGCGGTCCGTGCGGCTGCTGCTGGACGACGGGGAGCTGGCGCAGGACGAGGCGGCGCGGCTCATGGGGCTCGTGCTGTCGCCGGGCACGCCGCCGGCGGACGCGGCCGCCTGGATCGAGGGCTTCGTCGGCGGCGGCTCGGGCGGCGGACTGCTCCTGGTCCACGACGAGCGGCTGCTCGGGCTGGTCGACACCTGGCTGACGGGCGTACCGGCGGAGGCGTTCACGGACGTACTGCCACTGCTGCGACGGACGTTCTCGGCGTACGAGCCGGGGGTGCGGCGCACCCTCGGTGAACTGGTCCGGCGCGGACCGGGGACACGCGGGAGCACGGCGACCGCGGTGTCCGGCACCCCCGGCTTCGCCCCCGATCCCGACACCGCCCGCGCGGACGCCGTGCTGCCGGTCCTGCGGCTGCTGCTCGGGCTGGACGGGGACGGCGGGGACGACGAGGGAGCGCGCGACGAACCGGCGGGGGTGACGGCATGACGGACACACAGGGCGATGCGGCCACGACGACGGACCCGGCGCGGGAGCGGCTGCGGCGCTGGCGGCTCGTGCTCGGCGGGGACCCGGCCGACGGGACCGGACACGCCCTGTCCGGGCAGGACGCCGCGATGGACGGAGCGCTCGCCGCGCTCTACGGCAAGGGGGACAAACCGCAGGCGGGCCGGGACCGCTCGGCGGGGCTCGGCGCGTCGGCACCCTCGGTGGCCCGCTGGCTCGGGGACATCCGGACCTACTTCCCGTCCTCCGTCGTCCAGGTCATGCAGCGCGACGCCATCGACCGGCTCGGCCTCGCCACGCTCCTGCTGGAACCGGAGATGCTGGAGGCCGTCGAGGCCGACGTCCACCTGGTCGGCACACTGCTGTCGCTGAACAAGGCGATGCCGGAGACGACGAAGGAGACGGCACGCGCGGTCGTGCGCAAGGTCGTCGAGGACCTGGAGAAGCGGCTCGCCACCCGCACCCGGGCCACCCTCACCGGCGCCCTCGACCGCAGCGCCCGCGTCAGCCGGCCACGCCACCACGACATCGACTGGAACCGCACGATCGCCGCCAACCTCAAGCACTACCTCCCGGAGCACCGGACGGTCGTGCCCGAGCGGATCGTCGGCTACGGGCGTGCCTCGCGGTCGGTGAAGAAGGAGGTCGTCCTCTGCGTCGACCAGTCCGGGTCGATGGCCGCGTCCGTCGTGTACGCGTCGGTGTTCGGGGCGGTGCTCGCCTCCATGCGGTCGATCGACACCCGGCTCGTCGTGTTCGACACGGCGGTCACCGACCTCACCGACCAGCTCGACGACCCCGTCGACGTGCTCTTCGGCACGCAGTTGGGCGGGGGCACGGACATCAACCGGGCGCTGGCGTACTGCCAGTCGCGGATCACCCGGCCGGCGGAGACGGTGGTCGTGCTGATCAGCGACCTCTACGAAGGGGGGATACGCGACGAGATGCTCAAGCGGGTGGCGGCGATGCAGGCGTCGGGGGTGCGGTTCGTGACGCTGCTCGCGCTGTCCGACGAGGGGGCGCCCGCGTACGACAGGGAGCACGCGGCGGCACTCGCCGCGCTGGGCGCACCGGCGTTCGCCTGCACACCCGATCTGTTCCCGGAGGTGATGGCGGCGGCGGTCGAGAAGCGGCCGTTGCCGATACCGGACGCGGGATGAGGAGCAAACTCGGGCCGGTGAAAACGGACATGAGTACCCATCGGTAACGGAGGGCTTGCGCAACCTCGGGAGTCGCGTGCAAGGATCGGCGCTGTTCGATTACAGGGACCCGTGAAGTGTCTTCAGCCGTCCCGCCGTCCGGGAGGACCCGCCCCCCTTGACCTGGTCAGCAGCCGTGCCCGGTGCCGCTCTGCGCGCGATGCGCACGGCGGCCGGGTGGCGTGCGGTCCGGTTGGCACTGCTGGTGGGCGCGGTGTTCGTGCTCGGCGTGCTGTGCGGGGAGCGGGCACGGGCGGCGGACGGCGGGCCGGTCGAGGGAACCTCCTCCGCCGTCGGGGCCTCCGCCGTCGGGGCCTCCACCATCGGGTCCGTCACCGTCGGGTCCGTGGTGCCGACCGGCTCGGACACCGCGCCCGACTCGAACGGTCCAGCGTCGGTCATCGAGGCCCTCACCGTGCCGCGCCCGGACGTGGCCGATCCGATCCTCCCGCTGACCGAGACCGTGGTCCGGTCCGTGGACGAGCGGGTCGTACGGCCGGTCGGGGAACTGGTCGGCACGGTGACCGGCCGACTGGACGAGGCGACGCCGGGACAGCTCCCCGCCCTGCCCGCGCTGCCGACCCTGCCCGCCCTGCCCACGCTCCCCGGCCTGGAGCAGCCCGCGCCGCTGCCGGAGCTCCCGCACCTGCCCGACGCACCGGAGCGGCCGCTCCCCGAGCCGAGCACGCCCGACCCGCAGCCGGACACCTCGACACCGCCGCCCGACGCGCCGGTGCAGGACGCCCCGGACGAGCCGAAGGGGCCGGACAGACCGTCCGGGACCCCGGGACCGGTCGCCGGCCCCGTCGCCCACGGCCCGGAGCCGGCCCGTGCCGTCGGCGCGACGCACGACGACCACGGACACCGGCCCGCGCGGGACGCCGTACAGGAAGCCGTGCGGGCCGGGGGCCCCACCCCGGCCCCCGCACCGCACGCTCCCGGCGCTCCCGCCGGTCAGCCGGACGGTACGACGGGCAGCCGCTCGGCCGTGGACCACGGCACGCCGCGGCACGGTGACGCCTGCGCCGTCACCGCGCATCACCGGCCGCCGCTCCGGCCCGTACCCGACGCCGCCGAGCGCGCCGAGGTGACCGGTGCGCGGGCCCCGTACCGGGACGTTCCGGTCTCACCCGCTTAGGGCCGGCCCCCCTCGCCGCGGACACGTGCGTGCGAGGGCGGCACGGCAGCCTGCCCGTCCGGGCACCCTCCGTGTCCCACCCGTGCCCGACCCACGGGTGACAAAGGCTCCGCGGGGCATCAGGACCCGGACAGCCGAAAGCCGTCGGTCTGTCCGGTCGGAACCTCGTGGAGGGATGGCCGGCCCCCATTGGGGTGGGGGCCGGCCACCCCGCATCCCGGAGAAACAGGGCGTTCACCGCCCCTCCGGGCTGTTCGAAAGGGCCTCACCGGGCCAACCCCAGCCCGGTGAGGCCCCTCACGCCCGGCACGCCGTGCCAGAGATGGAGGCATCATGTGACAGGTATCACCGCTCACGTGTGAGCCGCGATTTAGAGAGGTCCCCCAAGCGGAGATAACCTGCGAGACGGACATGCCGCGCGCTCGGACACCGTGTGCGCCTCCCTTGTGACACAGCGGACGTCACGTTGCCCTTCGCGGCACGCCCACGCATCCAACGAACCGCGAGATCACTGATAGGGACGGAAGCGCGTGGACCTGTTCGAGTACCAGGCGAGGGACCTCTTCGCCAAGCACGATGTACCGGTGCTGGCCGGTGAAGTCATCGACACGCCTGAGGCGGCCCGCGCAGCCACCGAGCGTCTCGGTGGCAAGTCCGTCGTCAAGGCCCAGGTGAAGGTCGGCGGCCGCGGCAAGGCCGGCGGCGTCAAGCTCGCCGCCACCACCGACGAGGCGGTCGAGCACGCGACCAACATCCTCGGCATGGACATCAAGGGCCACACGGTCCACAAGGTGATGATCGCCGAGACGGCCCCGGAGATCCTGGAGGAGTACTACGTCTCCTTCCTCCTCGACCGTGCCAACCGCACCTTCCTCTCCATCGCGTCCGTCGAGGGCGGCATGGAGATCGAGGAGGTGGCGGCCACCCGTCCGGAGGCCGTTGCCAAGACGCCGATCGACGCCAACGAGGGCGTGACCCCCGCCAAGGCCCGCGAGATCGTCGAGGCCGCGAACTTCCCGGCCGAGGTCGCCGACAAGGTCGCCGACATCCTGGTCACCCTGTGGAAGACCTTCGTCGCCGAGGACGCGCTCCTCGTCGAGGTCAACCCGCTGGCCAAGGTCGCCTCCGGTGACGTCATCGCCCTGGACGGCAAGGTCTCCCTGGACGAGAACGCCGAGTTCCGCCAGCCGGAGCACGAGGCCCTCCAGGACAAGGCCTCGGCCAACCCGCTCGAGGCGGCCGCCAAGGAGAAGAACCTCAACTACGTCAAGCTCGACGGCGAGGTCGGCATCATCGGCAACGGCGCGGGTCTCGTCATGAGCACCCTGGACGTCGTCGCCTACGCCGGTGAGGCGCACGGCGGCGTCAAGCCCGCCAACTTCCTCGACATCGGTGGTGGCGCCTCCGCCGCCGTCATGGCGAACGGCCTGGAGATCATCCTCGGCGACCCGGACGTCAAGTCCGTCTTCGTCAACGTCTTCGGCGGCATCACCGCGTGCGACGAGGTCGCCAACGGCATCGTGCAGGCGCTGCAGCTGCTCGCGGACAAGGGCGAGGAAGTCACCAAGCCCCTCGTCGTCCGCCTCGACGGCAACAACGCCGAGCTGGGTCGCAAGATCCTCTCCGACGCCAACCACCCGCTGGTGCAGCGCGTGGACACCATGGACGGCGCGGCCGACAAGGCCGCCGAGCTCGCGGCTGCGAAGTAAGGGAAGAGGGACTAAGACAGCCATGGCTATCTTCCTCAACAAGGACAGCAAGGTCATCGTCCAGGGCATGACCGGTGCCACGGGCATGAAGCACACCAAGCTCATGCTGGCCGACGGCACGAACATCGTCGGTGGCGTGAACCCGCGCAAGGCGGGCACGTCGGTCGACATCGACGGCAACGAGATCCCGGTCTTCGGCACGGTCGCCGAGGCGATGGAGAAGACGGGCGCCAACGTGTCCGTCCTCTTCGTGCCGCCGGCCTTCGCCAAGGCCGCCGTGGTCGAGGCCATCGACGCCGAGATCCCGCTCGCGGTCGTCATCACCGAGGGCATCGCGGTGCACGACTCCGCCGCCTTCTACGCGTACGCCGTGGAGAAGGGCGACAAGACCCGGATCATCGGCCCGAACTGCCCGGGTCTGATCACCCCCGGTCAGTCGAACGCCGGCATCATCCCGGGCGACATCACCAAGCCGGGCCGTATCGGCCTGGTCTCGAAGTCCGGCACGCTGACGTACCAGATGATGTACGAGCTGCGTGACATCGGCTTCTCCTCCGCCGTGGGCATCGGCGGCGACCCGGTCATCGGCACCACGCACATCGACGCGCTCGCCGCGTTCGAGGCCGACCCCGACACCGACCTGATCGTGATGATCGGTGAGATCGGCGGCGACGCCGAGGAGCGGGCCGCGGCGTTCATCAAGGAGAACGTGAAGAAGCCGGTCGTCGGCTACGTCGCGGGCTTCACCGCGCCCGAGGGCAAGACCATGGGCCACGCCGGCGCCATCGTCTCCGGCTCCTCCGGCACGGCCGCCGCGAAGAAGGAGGCCCTCGAGGCCGCCGGCGTCAAGGTCGGCAAGACCCCGACCGAGACGGCGAAGCTGGCGCGCGCGATCCTCGCCGGCTGAGTCACGGCTGATCCACAGCTCAACCACGGTTGAGCCGCAGCCGGGTCACCGGCGCGGAGCGACACCGAGCGACACCGTACGGGTGGGCCCGTTCCCCGCAGTGGGGGACGGGCCCACCGTCGTCTCCGCCCCGGGTCACCGCGCCTGCGGCGCCAGCCGTTCCGGTCCCCGCGGCAGCTCCTCCCGCAGCCGGTCGCGCAGCTCCCGATCGTCCTCCGAGAGGGGCCCGGGTGCCACCCGCGGCGGAACGCCCCGCACCGTCTCGCCCGGCGGCACCGGTGGCTCGTAGCCGGTCGGGGCCGTGCGCAGGGTGAGCGCCGTGGTGCCGATCAGCGCGACCGTGAACGCGACGGCGGCCCGGGCCCAGAACCGGGCCCGGCGCTCGCTGCCGCCGCGCACCACCGGCGGCTCGGCCGCCCGCAGCCGCCCGGTGAAGGCCAGCTCGGCCAGCCGCCGGTGCAGCTCGTCCGGGTCCGACAGTTCCGGGAGCCGGGCGGCGACGGTCTCGCGCGCGTACGTCAGCCGGCCGGCCGTCGCCCGGGTGCTGGCCTCCGTCTCCGCCGCCGTCTCGGGCAGGCCGAGGCCGAGGCCGTCGTACAGCAGGAGCGTGCGGCGGTACGGCGGCGGCAGGCGCAGCAGCGTCTCCAGGAGCGCCCGGTCGTCCTCGTCGGGGGGCGGCGGTTCGGGCTGCCGGTGGCGGCGGCGGTACCGGTGCCACGGGGAGAGCGCCCACTCGTACGCCGCCGCGCGCACCCAGCCGGCCGGGTCCGGGTCCCGGGCCACCTCGGGCCAGCGGTCCCAGGCGAGCTGGAAGGCCCGCTCCACGGACTCGCGGGCGAGTGCGCGGCGGCCGGTGAGCAGATAGGTCTGCCGGACGAGGGCGGGGGCGCAGAAGGAGTACAGGGCGTCGAAGGCCTGAGCGGGCGTCAGGCGTTCCGCACGGGAGGCGGACGACGGCGGGGGCGCCTGCGCGAACGCGGAGGGTTCCGGCGCGACCGCGCCGAGACGGCCGTCGCCGCCCGGTTTCTCCAGGCGCATCGTCGTCACCACCGCCGCGGCCTCCTCCTGACGAACGGGGACGGACTCCCGGGTCCCGTCGGCGGCGGCCCCTTCCGCCAAGCCGGCCAGCAGCTTCGCGTACGCCTCCCGGTTCCGGCCGCGCGGTGTGCTGCGGCCGGACTCCCACGCACGCACCGTCTCGGGCCGGACGCCCACACGTTCCGCGAGCTGACGCCGCGTCAGCGAGGCCGCCGCGCGCAGGCGTCGGCGTTCGTCGGGTGAGGGGAGCGGGGTGACGGGGCTCCGTGTCACTGGGCGCCCCTCCGTCCAGAAAAGTACATAAACGTATATTGAGCGACACAGCCGCGCTTCGCCCGTTACACCGGGAAAGCGCGTGTCGTTGGGAGCATGGCGGACGTGACCCAGATGACCACTCGCCGTACGACGCCGGCCGCCCTGCTCACCCGCGTGCGCGACCGCTCGCCGGGGCTCGCCTCCGCCCTCCTCGGCGGCGCCCTCGCGGCCGGACTGGGGCTCGCGGCGTTCGCCGTCCTCGTGATCCTGCTGTGGATCAGCTCGCCCTACCCCGACAGCGGACCCGGCGGCGCCCTGCACATCGCGGCGGCGCTGTGGCTGCTCGCCCACGGCGCCGAACTGATCCGCACCGACACCCTCTCCGGCGTCCCCGCACCCGTGGGCGTCCCGCCGCTGCTGCTGCTCGCGCTGCCGGTGTGGCTGCTGCACCGGGCGGCCCGTGACGCGGCGGAGGGCGGCGCGGGCGGCGCCGGCGGCGAGGCCCCGCTCGTCCCCGGCCGTACGGCGTGGGCGGGCGTCCTCCTCGGCTACCTCGCCGTCGGCGTGCCCGCCGCGCTCTACTGCGCGGGCGGCGGGCTGCGGCCGGCGTGGGAGGGGACCGTCGTGTGCGTGCCGCTGGTCGCCGGACTGGCCGCGGGGGCGGGGGTGTGGACGGCGTACGGCCGTCCGAGCGGACCGCTGGAGCGGGTGCTGGGCGCGGTGCTGCCGAGGGGCGCACGCCACCTGGTCCTCGGACCGGAAGGCCGTCCCGGAGTCGTGGTGCGGGCGGCGGCGGCCGGGGTGACGGTGCTGGCCGGCGGCGGGGCGCTGCTCCTCGTGGTGTCGCTGGGATGGCACGGCGGGGAGACCCGGCAGGCGTTCCTGCGGCTGACGGAGGGCTGGTCGGGATGGCTGGCGGTGCTGCTGCTCTGCGTCACGCTGGCGCCGAACGCCGCGGTGTGGGCGGCGGCGTACGCCCTCGGCCCCGGCTTCCTCCTCGGGACCGGCACCCGGGTGACCCCGCTGTTCTCGCCGTCCACTCCACCGCTGCCGCCGTTCCCGCTGCTCGCTGCGGTGCCGGACGCGGGAACGGGGACCGCGCCGAACTGGGCGGCGGCGGCGCTGCCGGTGGCGGCCGGACTGGTGGCGGGATGGTTCGTGGGCCGGGGCGCCGCGCGGAGCGGACCGGCGCCCGCCCCGGCCTGGACCAGCGGCCGGACCGCCGGTGCGGCGGGACTGGCGGCCGTGCTGTGCGCGGCCCTGCTGTCCGTGCTCGCCGCGCTCGCGGGCGGGCCGCTGGGAGTGGCCGCGCTCTCCCGGTTCGGTCCGGTGTGGTGGCAGGTGGGAGCCGCGACACTGGCCTGGCTCACGCTGGTGGCGGTCCCCACGGCCCTGGTGGTACGAGCCTGGCGCCGCCGCCCACCCGGAGGAGAGGCGGGGGACCGGCCCCCGGGGCCGGGATCACCACGGAGCCGCCGGGTCCCGGGGGAGCAGCTCCCGAGTCCCGGATCGTCACGGGACCGTCGGGGCCTGGGGGACCGGATGTTGAGTTCCGGATCGTCACGGGACCGTCGGGGCCTGAGGAGCCGGTTTCTGGGGATCGGGTCGTCACGGGGCCGCCGGATCCCGGGGGAGCAGCTCCCGAGTCCCGGATCGTCACGGGACCGTCGGGGCCTGAGGAGCCGGTTTCTGGGGATCGGGTCGTCACGGGGCCGCCGGATCCCGGGGGACCGGATGTTGAGTCCCGGATCGTCACGGAACCGCCGAATCCCGGGGAACCGCCGAATCCCGGGGAACCGGCTTCTGGGGATCGGGTCGTCACGGGACCGACGGATCCCAGGGGACCGGCTCCCGGAGCCCGGTGCACCACGGGACCACCGCACCCCGGAGGGGGCGAAGTCGGCGCCGCCCGTACGTGGCAGGCCGGTCCCGCCCTTCCCGTGCGACGACCCCGACGAGCCGTACCTGCTCCACCACACCCGGGAACCCGCGTCCGACCTGTGGGACTGGGACATGCCGTTCGGCGTGCGGGACGCGGTCACCGCCCCCGGCGAGGAGGGCCCCACGTCCGGCGCACGGGAGTGAGAGCGGGTGTCAGCCGCCGTCCCCCAGGAGGTCGCGGAGCTGCTCCGGGAGGAGATCGCTGCAGGACTGGCGGGCCTCCTGGGTGAGGGCGTCGTTGGTGCAGGTGTAGTAGTCGCTGTAGACCAGCTGGGCCGTGAAGGACGCGGCGACCAGGGCGAGCGCCAGCGACCCCGTGACCAGTCCGCTCACCGCGGCCGTGGTCTGCGGGCGGCCCTTCGGCTCGGGCGCCGGGGTGTCCGGGTCCTGCGCGCGGGGCTTGCCGCGCAGGGCGCTGATGCCCCAGTACAGGGCGAGCGCGCCCAGCAGCAGCGCGACGTACGGCCAGCTGAACAGGCCGAAGAAGAAGGCCCACATGCCGGACAGCAGGGCGAGGCGCGCACGGCGCTGGGCCGGGTCCGTGGGGTCCCAGCGCATGCCGGGTCCCTGGGGGCCGCCGCCCTGCCCCTCGGGGCCGCGCGGGCGCTCGCCGAAACCGCCGGGGGAGCGGCCGGGCTGCCGGTCGCTCCAGTTCCGGCCCCAGGAAGAGCGGTCGCCGCCCTCCCCGCCGGACGGGTGCCTCGGCTGCCAGGGCTGGTCGGGAGTCCCCTCCGGCGGCGGCGCGAACGGATTGTCGTCCTGGGAGCCCTGGGCCCCACGGCGCCCGTCGTCGCCGCCCTCGCCCCGGGGCGCGTCGGGCGGCGAGGCGGGGCGCTCCCGCAGCAGCACGGCGCTCCGCTGCCCTCCCTGGGCGGACTGCTGGGGGAACGTGAGAAGTCGCAGGCTGCGGTCCGGCATCAAGTGAGCGTCTTCCCCTTAATGAAGCACGGCGTGGTCCGGCGTGACCGCCTGGCACGACGTATTCGACTACGACTGGGCTGGTGAACCGGTGCGTTCCCGTCGGCTCTCCGCTGCCCGGGTCCGTCATCCTGTGAACGCCCGGTGCACGGTTCGCGTTCCCACGCGCCCCGACGTTCCAGGACCGGCTCTTCCCAGACGCTACCTTCCGGCCACGCCCCCGTCCCGTGGGGGCCGCCCGGTGTGCCGGTATCGTTGCTGACGGTCGGCCGCTTCGTAGGCTTCCCCGTATCCGGGGACGCGAAGCATTCGTAGGAATATACAAAGCGCTGTGCCGCCGACCGTACAGACGCTCCCCGAGAAAGGGCCCCACCGTGGCCGCCAAGCCCGTGGCCGAGCGCGCCAGGCGTCTCGTCGTGCTGGTCTCCGGATCCGGCACCAACCTCCAGGCGCTCCTCGACGAGATCGCCGCCACCGGCGCCGAGGCGTACGGGGCCGAGGTCGTGGCCGTCGGCGCCGACCGCGAGGGCATCGAGGGGCTGGCCCGCGCCGAGCGCGCCGGGCTGCCGACCTTCGTGTGCAAGGTCAAGGACCACCCGACCCGCGAGGAGTGGGACGCGGCGCTCGCCGAGGCCGTCGCCGCCCACGAACCCGACCTCGTGGTGTCCGCGGGGTTCATGAAGATCGTGGGGAAGGAGTTCCTCGCGCGCTTCGGCGGGCGGTTCGTCAACACCCACCCCGCCCTGCTGCCCAGTTTCCCCGGAGCCCACGGCGTACGGGACGCACTCGCGTACGGCGCCAAGGTCACCGGCTGCACCGTCCACTTCGTCGACGACGGCGTCGACACCGGACCGATCATCGCGCAGGGCGTGGTGGAGGTCCGGGACGAGGACGACGAGAGCGCTCTGCACGAGCGCATCAAGGACGTCGAGCGAAGGCTGCTCGTCGAGGTCGTGGGGCTCCTCGCCCGCAACGGCTACCGCATTGAGGGACGAAAGGTAGTTATCCAGTGACCGCCGAGAGCAACAAGCGGGCCATCCGACGGGCGCTCGTCTCCGTCTACGACAAGACCGGCCTCGAGGACCTCGCGCGCGGCCTGCACGAGGCCGGCGTGGAGCTCGTCTCCACCGGGTCCACCGCCGCGAAGATCGCCGCCGCGGGCGTCCCCGTCACCAAGGTCGAGGAGCTCACCGGCTTCCCCGAGTGCCTAGACGGCCGCGTCAAGACCCTGCACCCGAAGGTCCACGCCGGCATCCTCGCCGACCTGCGCCTGGAGGACCACCAGCGGCAGCTCGCCGAGCTGGGCGTGGAGCCGTTCGACCTCGTCGTCGTGAACCTCTACCCGTTCCGCGAGACCGTCGCCTCGGGCGCCACGCCCGACGAGTGCGTGGAGCAGATCGACATCGGCGGCCCGTCGATGGTGCGCGCCGCCGCCAAGAACCACCCCTCGGTCGCCGTCGTGACCAGCCCCGCCCGCTACGGCGACGTCCTCGCCGCGGTCCAGGACGGCGGCTTCGACCTCACCACCCGCAAGCGGCTCGCCGCGGAGGCCTTCCAGCACACGGCCGCGTACGACGTGGCGGTGGCATCCTGGTTCGCCTCGTCCTACGCCCCGGTGGACGACTCGCAGTTCCCCGACTTCCTCGGCGCCACCTGGGAGCGCAAGAACACCCTGCGCTACGGAGAGAACCCGCACCAGCCCGCAGCGCTCTACGTCTCGGGCACGGGCGGCCTCGCCGAGGCGGAGCAGCTGCACGGCAAGGAGATGTCGTACAACAACTACACGGACACGGACGCCGCCCTCCGTGCCGCGTACGACCACGACATCCCGGCCGTCGCGATCATCAAGCACGCCAACCCCTGCGGCATCGCGACCGGCGCGGACGTCGCCGAGGCGCACCGCAAGGCGCACGCCTGCGACCCGGTCTCCGCGTACGGCGGTGTGATCGCGGTCAACCGTCCGGTGTCCAAGGAGATGGCCGAGCAGGTCGCGGAGATCTTCACCGAGGTCATCGTCGCGCCGGACTACGAGGAGGGCGCCCTCGACGCCCTCACCAAGAAGAAGAACATCCGCGTCCTGCGCGCCCCCGAGGCCCCCTCCGCCCCGGTCGAGGTCAAGCCGATCGACGGCGGCGCCCTGCTCCAGGTCACCGACCGCCTCCAGGCCGAGGGCGACGACCCCGCCACCTGGACGCTGGCCACCGGCGAGGCCCTGACCGAGGCGGAGCTGGCCGACCTCGCCTTCGCCTGGAAGGCGTGCCGCGCGGTGAAGTCCAACGCGATCCTGCTCGCCAAGGACGGCGCCTCCGTCGGCGTCGGCATGGGCCAGGTCAACCGCGTCGACTCCGCGAAGCTGGCGGTGGAGCGGGCGGGCGCCGAGCGCGCGGCCGGTTCCTACGCCGCCTCGGACGCGTTCTTCCCGTTCCCCGACGGCCTGGAGATCCTCACCGAGGCCGGAGTGAAGGCCGTGGTCCAGCCCGGCGGCTCGGTCCGCGACGAACTGGTCGTCGAGGCCGCGAAGAAGGCGGGCGTGACGATGTACTTCACGGGCACGCGCCACTTCTTCCACTGAGGCTCCGTCCGCCCGGCCGCTCGTGCGAGCGGCCGGGCGGAGGTGTCCTACTCGTCCACCTCGTACTGGCCGGTCTCCAGGAAGTACCGCAGCTCCTCCGGCGTACCGTCGATGACCTCTTCCGCGGCCGCGCGGAGGGCGTCGCTGATGTCCGGATCGGCCAGCATCCGCGCGACGGCCACGCGGTCGTCCTCGGCCTGCGCGAGCCGGTAGCCGGTCTCCAGCCAGGTGCGGAGCTTTTCGGGGGTGGGTGCGTCGAGGAGTGCGTAGATCTCCTGCTTGACGCGCTTTCCGGCGTAGGGCTTGCCGAGGATGGTGAAGAGGGCGACCTTGTCGTCTTCGTACTGCGCGAGCCGGTAGCCGGTGTCCAGCCAGGTGCGGAGCTTTTCGGGGGTGGGTGCGTCGAGGAGTGCGTAGATCTCCTGCTTGACGCGCTTTCCGGCGTAGGGCTTGCCGAGGATGGTGAAGAGGGCGACCTTGTCGTCTTCGTACTGCGCGAGCCGGTAGCCGGTCTTCAGGAACGTCCGCATGTCCTCCAGGGTGCCGTCCAGGGCCGCGTTGGCGTCCCGTGTGACGCGCTTGCCCGCGTAGGGCTTGCCGAGGATCGTGAGGATGGCGGCGCGGAGCTCGTGCTCTGACATCTCGTCCACCGGCGTACCGGGGTCGTCGGTGCCGGCCGCCGCTGTGGCGGCGACAGGAGCCGGCACCGAGTCCGCGGCGAACGCCGGACCGGTGAGAAGGAGGGCCGGCGTGAGCGCAGTGGCGGCCACCGCCAGAACACCGCGGGTCAGTCTCATGCGTGAACCTGCCTGTTCGGTAAGGGCTTTCACGGAAGACGGCGACTGCCGTCCCGAACATCCTTTCACCACCCCGGACCGGAGATCACTGCCGGATACAGGCAGTCCTGACGCACCGTCATTGCCGGAACACCCTCGGACCGTGACGCTTGCCGTCGGGGGACACGGCGGGGCCCGGCATCAGCCGATCGGCTGATGCCGGGCCCCGCCGTACTGGATGTCTCCGTGCCGCCGGACCGTCGGGCCGGGCCGCACAGGGCCGTCCGCCCGGATCAGTCGCAGGTGTTGGAGGTGTAGCTCGTGGTGTGCCACGCGCCGTTGTGGTAGATCCGGTACTTTCCGTCTGTCCGGTAGACGTCGAAGTAGTACTTCGCCCCCTGGTAACGGACGTGCAGGTTCCCGCCCGAGGCCGTGCTGCCCCCCAGGTAGCGCAGCTTGCTGTCGGCGTAGCCGAAGGTGTTCGGGCCGACCTTGCCGTCCGCGTCGCTGAACGAGTCGGCGAGTCCCCAGCTCACCTGCAGCCGCTTGGTGGCGTGCTGCGTGTTGGGGCCGAAGTGGCCGTCGATGTCCGACATGTCGAAGTCGGTGCCGTCCGACTCGTTGGCGCCCTCCGCCAGGAGAATGATCTGCCACAGGCAGGTGGCGTTCGAGCTGTTGTGCGAGGACGTGGACAGGAGGCCCTCGTCGCCGAAGTCGTCGGTGTACGTACCGGCGCCGCTGACGTATCCGCTGGAGGCCGAGGCGGAGGCGGGCGAGGCGCCCACGGCCAGAGCACCGGCGGCGAGCGCGGCGACGGCCGCGGCGCCCAGGCGAGTGCGTGTCGTACGGAGGTTCATGGAGGTTCCTTCCCCGTTGGTCCGGTGGCACTGGTGTTTCGCCGTGACCATGCTGGGCGGAACAGGCGATCGGAGGTACCTGCAAAGTTTCAGGTGTGCGGGGCGGAACCACCCGTGTATCCGGGCGCGTCTCCCCGCAACTCGCACCACACCGTCTTGCCCACAGGCGTCAGCCACACACCCCAGCGCCGTGCGAGCGCGTCGAGCAGCAGCAGACCGCGGCCGGTCTCGTCGTCCTCGTCCGGTCTGCGTGCGACGAGCCAGGCGTGCTGGTCGGAATCGGTGAGTTCCACGCGGGTACGGCCGTCCGCCGTGCGGATCAGACGGAGGATCACCGGCGTGCCCTCGCCGACGTGGTCGATCACGTTGGTCAGCAGCTCGCTGACGCAGAGCTGGACCTCGGGGCAGGGTGCGCCGAGGTGTTCGCGGACCACCCGACGAACCTCGGGTACGGCCTTGGGCAGCGCGAGCAGTTCGAGCGTGAGCGGTTCGGTCACCGGCCGGCCGCCTTGCGCAGGGCGGCGGTCAGGGCGCGGGCGGTCTCCTCGTTGCAGTTGCCGAGGGGGATGAGCGTCTGTCCGGCGTACGCGCCTGCGAAGGTCGGCAGGTCCACGGTGGGGGAGGGGAGTGTGATGCCGTGCGCTTCCAGCGCGGTGCGGAGTTGTTCGACACGGGTTTCCGTGCCGTCGTCGTGGTGGTGGTGCATGCCGTGCGCCTTTCTGCGACCTGTGCGTTCTGTGATGAACCACTCACAGAGTGACGTCACGCCGCGTACCGTGAAAGGTGTTCGGGTTGCGCACGGTAACCGGCAAACGGGGGTGGTGGGTTGTGCCCGCACGCAAGGATCCCGACGCGTCGACGAGCGTCCCCTGCTTCTACGGCGCCGAGTTGCGCTACAAGCGGGAGCAGGCGGGGCTGACGCTGGAGCAGTTGGCGAGGGACAGTTTCCGGGGTCTCTCGTTCCTGAGCCAGATCGAGCGGGGTGAGCGGCGGATGCCGATGGACCTCGCCAGGCATGTGGACGAACGGCTGGGCACGGATGGGTTCTTCCAGCGTCGGTGTGAAGACGCGGCCAGGGCGCGAGGCATCGGGCACCCGCTGTACTTCGCCGATGTGCCCGAACTGGAGAAGCAGGCGGAGACACTCGAGGAGTGGGCTCCCAACGTCATCCCCGGTTTGCTCCAGACCGAGGCGTACTTCAGAGGGCTGCTTCGGCATGAGGCGCCACATCTGCCGCCCGCGACGGTCGAAGAACGGGTTCGCGCGCGGATTGCACGTGCGGAGCTGTGGAAACGCCCGGACCGGCCGGACTACTGGGGAATCGTGCGCGAGTCGGTCATCCAGAGGACGTCGCTGTCACCTGCGGAGATGGCCGAGCAATTGGAGCACATCCTCGACGTGATGCGGACTACCCAGAGCGTTCTGCAGGTCGTCCCGGAAACCAGGGCCTGGCATCCGCTCATCCACGGCATGGCGAAGATCATGACCTTTGCAGATGCTCCGCCCGTCGTGTGGACGGAGGGGAATCACGACGGGCAGATCGTCGACTATCCGGCCTCCGTGAAGGGTTACCGAAGGTCGTACGATCGGCTCAGGGCCGTTGCACTCCCACCTGACGCGTCCCTGGCGTTGATCGAACAAGCAGCGAGGACCTACGGACATGAAGCCCAGCAGCAAGCCTGATCTGAGCTCCGTCTCTTGGCGTAAGAGCAGTTACAGCAACAGCGATGGTGCCGACTGCCTCGAAGTCGCCGACGATCTCCCCGGCCTCACCCCCGTCCGCGACTCCAAGAACCCCCAGGGCCCCGCCCTGCTCTTCACGGCGGACGCCTGGAACCGCTTCGTCGCGTCCCTCGGGAACTAGCGCGCCTTGCGCAGGGCGCGCCACGTGGCCGGGTCCACCGTTCCGTCCGCTGCCAGCCCGGCCCGCTCCTGGAAGGTGACGACGGCTCGGTGGGTCCGCGGTCCGAAGTCGCCGTGGACGTCACCGGCTTCCGTGAAGCCGTGCAGGTGTCCGAGGAGGCACTGGACCTCTCGGACCTGGCCGCCACCGTCGCCCTGCTCGATGGTGAAGTCCCAGGTGCCGTTCTGGCCCGCCGTGTAGCCGAGGCCGTGGGCGGGGTCCTTGAACACCGCCGGCTTCTCGCAGGTGGGCGGGGTGTGGGCCGCCGGGGCCTCGTCCCGCAGGGCCGTGTACGCCACGCCGGAGCCCGCGAGTTCCAGCGCGGAGAGGACCGTCACCAGTGCCGCGAGGCGCCGCCACCGCCGGAGCTTCAGCCGGGGAGGGCGGGGCGGGTGTGCGGTGCCCGCGGCCCGCTCCACGCGACGCAGCAGCGCCGCGGTGTCCGCGGCGCGGCCTTCGTGGGTGGGGGCCAGACAGTCCCGTACGATCTCCCGCCACTTCTCCGGGAGTCCGGGAGACAGCCGCAGCTCCTCCGTGCCGCGGACGTAGCGCAGCGCCGCGTCGTCGCGCGCCTCCGTGGTGCCGCCAGGGAACGGGAACGAACCCGTGAGGACGACGTGGGCCAGCACACCGAAGGCCCAGATGTCGGCCGACGGACGGACCCGTGTGCCCCGCTCGTCGATCTCGGGCCAGAGGAGTTCGGGCGGGGTGTAGTCCGGGGTGGCGAACGCGGGGGCGTAGGCGTGGGTGCCCTCCAGTTCGGCGGCCGTGTTGAAGTCGGCGAGCCGTGCCGAACCGTCCGCCATCAGCAGGACGTTGGCCGGTTTCAGGTCCCCGTGCACCCAGCCCGCGTGATGGAGCTGGTGCAGGCCCTCGCAGATCTGGGCCAGCAGGGCGGCTCCGGCCTCCGGGACCGGGCTCCGGTCCAGCACGGCGTCCAGGGACTCCTCGGCCCGCTCCAGGACCAGGACCGTGGCGCCGTCCAGCTCCGGCCGGCCTGGGTCGTCGACCGTCAGGGTGTCGTACATCCGGATCAGCCGCGGGGAGCGGAGCCGGCGCAGCAACCGCACCTCGCGTTCGGCCAGATCGCGCAGGTGGTGCGGTTGGCGGGGGGCGCGGGTGCCGGTCGGGAGGAACTTCAGCGCCGCCCGGCGCGGTAGTCCGCCCCCGTCCGCGGTGTGCCGGACCGCGTGGTAGACCGTGGCGAACGCGCCGGACGCGAGCGGTTCGCGCACCTCCCACGCGCCGAGGCGGTAGCCCTTGGGGACCGGAGTCGCGTACGGCCGCCCGGTCACCGCGGTGCCCCGCTCGGGACCGGGGTGAGCACCACGAGGTCGTCCTCGCGGACGAGGTCGAAGCGGAGCGCCAGGGAGACCAGCGACTCCTTCTTGCCGTGCACGCGACGTCCGGGCTCGGCCTCGTCGGGGCCGGGCCGCAGGCGCAGTTTGACGGCCAGGTAGTCGATGTTCCAGTAGACGGCGGAGCGGGTGACCTTGGGCCAGCTGGGGCGCAGCCGCTCCACGATCTCCTCGACCGCGGGCAGCGGGGCACTCGGTTCACCCCGCAGGCGGCGCTCGCACAGGACGGCCAGCACCGCGAAGTACCGTTTGGTGCGGTCCAGGGCGAACGCCGGCACGGTGGCGGATCCCGCGAGCCCGCTGCGCTCCACGCTGCGGAAGGTGTGCCGCGGTGCCCAGACGTCGAAGGAGAGCAGGTCGCCCGCGGCGGGCAGGGTCACCCGGGAGAATTCGAACGGCACGGGCGCGTCCACACGGCCCGGTGCGACCTTGATGTGCTCACCGGCGCCCTCCGGATTCTCCACCACATAGGTCTGGTCCTCGCTGAGGTTGCTCAGCAGCCAGAACGTGCGGTGCGCGGTGATCTCCCCGGCGATCCGGGGCACTCCCTCGTGCGCGATGGCGAGGCCGTTCCGCCGCCGGGCCCGACCGAACTCGACGCGTTCACCCGCGCCCAGTCTTATCTGTCCGTCCCCGATGCCGTTCGACGGCGGCACGACAATGACGCTGTACATGGAGTCGTTCCCCCTTCCCCGATTTCTCGGGGTCGACTTTCCCCAGTCCATTGGAAGGAAGGGTAAGCGATGCCAGGGGCGTTCGGCGGCCTGACTTTCCCGTCCGTACCCCCGCGTATGCCTTGTGAGCTGGGCTTTTGCGGTGAGTGTCAAGTGTGTTGATTGGTCGCGGGCGGACTGCGAGCATGAATTCGACAGGGTGTGCTCTCCACTGCACAGGTGGCCCTTTCGTTCTCTCCGGAAAACGAAGAGGACCTTTCTTCTGGGAGAAGGGTGCCGAATCTCGGAGAGTCGCACTCTTTGTCCAGGGAATGCGGGCAAGGACAACGCGCCCGCGTCCCGGCCGCACGCCCGTTCATCCCCCGTTTATCGGATCCTGATCCCGGCTTCCTACGATCGTCCGGCCGACCCGCGCCGGGCGACCGCTGGTGCGCCGTAGAGCAGGATCCGGACTCGACTGGGGGAACGACATGCTCCGCATTCACTTCACCGACGTGGATCTGGCCAGGACCCGGCTCGCCTCCGCTCCCGACCCGCTCTTCGAGATCGCCGCGAGTCTGCACCGGTTCCAGTCCCGGAGGGGGCGGTGGGCCTACGCCGGGTGGTACCGCAGCGCACGGGAACAGATGCGGGAGAAGGGGCTGGAGCGGACCCTGCGGAGTGTCCTGCTGCCCCTGTACCCGAGGGCCGCGTACTTCCCGGACTTCCTCACCCCGGTCGACGCCGTGAACGGTCTGGACGCGGGACTGGAGTCGATACTGGCCACGCCCCCGGAACGGGTCATGGCGGAGATGGGCATCCTCGACCGGACCGTCGGAGCACCCGCGTGGAGCGGGCGACTGGCCGAGCACAGGGCGCGCAAGGAGTTGGTGGGGGCGCTGCGCGCGTACCACGAGACCGTCATCGTCCCCCACCGGGAGCAGGTCCAGGCACGTATCGAGGCCGAGCGGGCCGCACGCTGCCGGGGACTGCTCGACGGCGGGGTGGAGGGCATGCTCGCCGGACTCGGGCCCCTGCTGCGCTGGCGTCCGCCCGTCCTGGAGGTCACCTACCCCCGGCAGACGGCGGACCGGGACCTGTACCTGAACGGCCGTGGGCTCACGCTGGTCCCCTCGTACTTCAACTGGGGCGAGCCGGTCGCCTACGCCGACCCGGGGCTGCCGCCCGTGCTCTGGTACTCGCTGCTGCACGAGCCCGGGGCCCGCTCCCCGAGCGCCGACGACCCCGGGCGGTCCCTGACGAACCTGCTCGGGCGGGCCCGCGCGGTCGCCCTGCACGCCGCGTCCGGCGGCGCCACGACCGGTGAGATCGCCCGCGCCGCCGGGGTCTCGGCCTCCGCCGCCAGCAGACACGCCACCGCGCTGCGCGACGCGGGACTCGTCACCACGGTCCGCAACGGCCCGTCCGTCCTGCACACCCTCACCCCCACGGGCGCCTCCGTGCTGCGTGCCGCCCTGCGGAAGGCGGACGAGGACTCCGCGGGCACGCCGGTCTGAGCCGGTGGCCCCGGACGCACCAGGGCCGTGTCCCCCTCGTGCGGGTGGGACACGGCCCTGGTGCGCGGCGGTCGGAGCCGGCTCAGTACTGCGGGCGGTTGAACCAGAAGCCGCCGTTCTTGTTGGCGCAGAACACGATGATCAGGATGCCGAGCACCAGGCTGATCAGCGCGAAGACGTTGGCGCCGAGCAGGCTGATGACGCTGAACAGCGTGACCAGCGAGGCGTAGATGATGGCGGAGACGCGCACGCCGCCGCGGCCCTTGGAGAACTTGGCGGCCGTGAAGATCGCCCAGAACGCGAACGCCAGCACGATGACACCGAGCGCGATCATGATGCCGGCGCCGATGCTGGCGGCGGTGTCCACGTCCTCGGCGGAGACGTTCGGTTCGGAGGAGAGGATGTCCTCGAAGTAGTCCGCGAACCAGGCACTGGCGGCCACCATCAGCACGCCGCCGAGCGCCTGGAAGCCGCCGAGTACGTACAGCATCACGCGCGCGGCCTTGACGCTGCCGGGCATGATCACCGGCGGGGCGGGCTGGCCGTAGGGCTGCATGGGCGGGGCCGAGGGGTAGCCGTAGGCGGGCTGGCCGGGCTGCTGCTGAGGGTGGCCGTAGCCGGGCGGCTGACCCTGCGGGGCACCATAGGGGTTGTTCGGGTCGCCGAAACTCATGGCGGTTCTTCCTCCGTTGCGCTTCAGGTGCGGGGACGACGCGAGACTCGGCGCGGAGGAAGTTCTACAGATGCGGTCCGTCCCCCCGGTTCTGCCCGCGGCACTGTGTCCTCATCGTTCTTGACCGTTCCTTTCCTTGTCCAGGCGTAAGCCGTATGTGTTGTGCAAGTGCAACATCACGATCTTGGCCGGAAACGGGTGATACGTGGTGAGAGGGTGCCGTGGCCGCCCGCAATGCGGGCGGATTGGAACCGGGGCCCGGTCATCCGCGAGGATGGGGGCATGACCGCCCAGATTCTCGATGGCAAGGCCACCGCAGCCGAGATCAAGTCCGATCTGACCGCCCGCGTGGCGGCGCTGAAGGAGAAGGGCGTCACGCCCGGCCTCGGCACGATCCTCGTCGGGGAGGACCCCGGCAGCCAGAAGTACGTCGCCGGAAAGCACCGCGACTGCGCCCAGGTGGGCATCGCCTCCATCCAGCGCGAACTGCCGGGCACGGCCACGCAGGAGGAGATCGAGGCGGTCGTCCGCGAGCTGAACGAGGACCCCGCCTGCACCGGTTACATCGTCCAGCTTCCGCTGCCCAAGGGCATCGACGAGAACCGCATCCTCGAACTGATGGACCCGGGCAAGGACGCCGACGGCCTCCACCCGATGAACCTCGGCCGTCTCGTCCTCAACGAGCCGGCCCCCCTGCCCTGCACCCCCAACGGCATCATCACCCTGCTGCGCCGCCACGGCGTGGAGATCAAGGGCGCCGAGGTCGTGGTCGTCGGGCGCGGTGTGACCATCGGCCGCCCGATGCCCCTGCTGCTGACCCGGCGCAGCGAGAACGCCACGGTGACCCAGTGCCACACCGGCACGCGTGATCTTTCGGCCCACCTCCGGCGCGCGGACATCATCGTGGCCGCCGCGGGCAGCGCCCATCTGATCCGTCCCGAGGACGTCAAGCCGGGCGCGGCCGTCCTCGACGTCGGTGTCTCCCGCAGCGCCGAGGGCAAGATCCTGGGCGACGTCCACCCGGGCGTGGCCGAGGTGGCGGGCTGGGTCGCTCCGAACCCCGGCGGTGTCGGCCCGATGACCCGGGCCCAGCTGCTGGTCAACGTGGTCGAGGCGGCGGAGCGCAGTGTCGGCTGAGCGGAAGACCCCGGACGTCTCCGAGGAGCGGGCCGAGGGGCAGGCCGAGGAACGAGCCGAGGAGCGGACCGAGGACATCACGGTCCGTGATCCCGTCAGCGCGCCCGACGCCGAGGGCAGGCCGCGCCGCACCACCCGGCGGTTCCCCCTGTTCACCAGGGACACCGCGCGGCCCGAGGGCGGGGGCAGGGCCGCCCCCGGCGACGCGCCCGCGCCCGCCCGTCAGTGGCCGATCCTCTCCGTGCTGCTCGCGGTCGGAGCGGGGCTGCTGCTGACCGCGCTGGACCAGTTCCGGCTGGGCACGCTGCTGGTCGGCGTGGCGCTGGTGGCCGGGGCCGTGCTGCGGTGGCTGGTGCGGGACGTGGGGATGCTCGCGGTGCGTTCCCGTTTCACGGACATCGTGACGTACGGGGGGCTGGGGCTGGTGATCGTGATGCTGGCGCTGATGGTGCAGCCGAAACCGCTGCTGGAGATTCCGTTCCTGAAGGACACGCTGCACTTCACGGTCGACAGTTAGTCCGAGTTTTGTGAGCGGCGGCCCGTCCGCACCCCCGTGAGAGGACGGGCCGCCGCCGGGAACTACGTTCCTGCACCGTGAAGGGCCTGTTCAACGGCTGTCCGGGGGCTGTGGCACGGAAGTGACCGTTCCGCTACGGTCTCCGGAATCCCCGTACAGGCTTGCGATGTCGCTGCGCGGGCGGCCGGCGTCGGTGCTGGGCGGGGGGTGTTTGCGCGGCCCGGCGTTCGAGGGGTGCCTCCCCCACTCTCGGCTTCTCCCCCACTCTCGGCTTCGCTCGAGCGGGAGGTGCCCCCATGAGCGGGAGGTACCCCCATGAGCGGGAGGTACCCCCACCGCCCACCCGTGCCGCCCTGGGGGTGCCTCCCAGGCCCTTGAGGCACTGGGGGAGGCACGACTGCCCGCGGATCGCGGAGTGTGTCGATGTATTGACAAGTTTGTCGTTGTGCGTCGAAGTGGGGGGACGGCGGGCTAGCGTGAAGGCAACGGGGCGGGCCGGACGCTCCGTGCGCTTGTGCCGGGTTCCGTTCGGTCGAGGGGGCGACCGATGGGACACTGGACCGCGAGTGAGTAGGCGCGCGACGATGCCTGCCCGCGGCCCCGACGCTCCCGTGCGCCCCCGCCCCGGGAACTGAGACCCTGCCTGGCAGCATCCTCGTGGGTATCCACAACGGGGACTCGGCAAGGGGCACCATGCGCGAGGGAACAACCAGCACCAACCGGGGGGAAGAGGGGGGAAGCAATGCCTCGTTGGAAGGCCTTGCCGGATGAACTCGATCCGCAGATCAGGGAGTTCACGAGCCAGCTCAGGCGAGTCGTGGACCGCAGTGGCCTGAGCGTCGCGTCGGTCTCCGACCGCACGGGCTACAGCAAGACGTCCTGGGAGCGTTATCTGAACGGCCGGCTGCTCGCGCCCAAGGGCGCGATCGTGGCTCTGGCCGAGGTCACCGGGACCAACCCGATGCACCTCACCACCATGTGGGAGCTCGCCGAGCGCGCCTGGAGCCGCTCGGAGATGCGTCACGACATGACGATGGAGGCGATCAGGATCTCGCAGGCGCGCGCCGCGCTCAGCGAGTTCGCCGGTCCGTCCTCCGGTTCGGGCGGCGGATCCGCCCGCAAGGGTGGAGCCGCGGTCCGTCCGGGTGTCGCGGGACCGGCCGGGGTCGCGCCGAGCGTGCCGCCGCAGCCGACCGCCTCGGAGGTGCGCGACGCCACCGGCGGCGTACGGGAGAACGGCGCGCGGGGCGGTTCGGCCGGGACGAACTCCTGGGGGGTCGCCGCACCGGCCGACTCACCGCGGGCGGGCCACCGCGGCTCCGGGCCCGCGACGGGCGGGCGCACGCCGGGCGCCTCCGGGACGTACGGCGCACCGCCCCCGGGCGCGTCCGGCCAGGGCGGTCAGGGCGGACCGGGCCGTTCCGGCGGCAAGCGGCGGACGTCGACGTTCATCGCCGGAGCGGTGGGAGCGCTGGTGGTGGTCGCCGCCGCGTTCTACGTCACCAGCACCGAGGGCGACAAGAAGAAGGACGAGACCCAGAAGTCCCCCTCGCCCACCGCCACCGCCAGTGTCGACCTGCCCCCCGGCGTGAAGTGCAGCGGCGACAGTTGCGCGGGCAAGGACGCCGAGGCCATGGGGTGCAGCGGCGACCTGGTGACCACCACGCGGACCGCGGCCGTCGGCGCCACCACGGTGGAGGTCCGCTACAGCAAGACCTGCGCCGCGGCCTGGGGACGCATCACGCAGGGCACGCAGGGGGACAAGGTCGAGATCAGCGCGGGCGCGTCGAAGCAGAGCGACAGCATCACCGCGGCCGGCGACACGGTCACGTACACCCCGATGGTGCCGGTGAAGGACGCGACGGACGCGAAGGCCTGTGCCGTACTGGCCGCCACCGGTGAGAAGGGCTGCACCGAGTAGCACCCGCCAGTACCCGCACATGGCTCGGCACGCCACATGTACGGGCCCGTACGGGTCCATACGGGTTCGTATATGTGGGGGAAATGTGGGGATGTGCATGGTGTGACGAAAGGCGGGCACGCGGAAAGTACCCCCACGGGAGTCCGGCACGATCGGTCCCCGACGGCGGCCGCCCCGCCCCCACCTCTCCCGGACGGAGCGGCCGCCCTTCTCGTGCCCGCTCGGCTACCCGCGTACCCGGGCCGTCACTCTGTGGGGCGGGCCACAGGGAGCCCGGCCGTCCGCGCCCGTGGATGCGCGATAGCCTGACCGCTGGATCTCTCTTGACGCCAAGAGATCGATCATCCGAACCGATGATCGATCATCGTGGTGGACGCCGGTCACGAGCCGGAGCGGGATCCCGCACCCCGGGGCAGGGACCGCCCCACCGCCAGCTGTCATACGGAGAACGCCATGACCCGCACTCCCGTGAACGTCACCGTCACCGGCGCGGCCGGCCAGATCGGTTACGCCCTGCTCTTCCGCATCGCCTCCGGCCAGCTGCTCGGCGCGGACGTGCCGGTCAAGCTGCGCCTGCTGGAGATCACCCCGGCGCTCAAGGCCGCCGAGGGCACGGCCATGGAGCTGGACGACTGCGCGTTCCCGCTCCTCCAGGGCATCGACATCACGGACGACCCGAACGTGGCCTTCGACGGCGCCAACGTCGGCCTCCTCGTGGGCGCCCGCCCGCGCACCAAGGGCATGGAGCGCGGTGACCTCCTCGAGGCCAACGGCGGCATCTTCAAGCCGCAGGGCCAGGCCATCAACGCCCACGCCGCGGACGACATCAAGGTCCTGGTCGTCGGCAACCCGGCCAACACCAACGCCCTGATCGCCCAGGCCGCCGCCCCGGACGTACCCGCCGAGCGGTTCACCGCCATGACCCGCCTGGACCACAACCGCGCGCTGACCCAGCTCTCGAAGAAGACCGGCGTCCCGGTCTCCGAGATCAAGAAGCTGACGATCTGGGGCAACCACTCCGCCACCCAGTACCCCGACATCTTCCACGCCACGGTCGCCGGCAAGAACGCCGCCGAGGTCGTGAACGACGAGAAGTGGCTGGCCGAGGACTTCATCCCGACCGTCGCCAAGCGCGGCGCCGCGATCATCGAGGCCCGTGGCGCCTCGTCGGCCGCCTCCGCCGCCAACGCCGCCATCGACCACGTGTACACCTGGGTCAACGGCACCGCCGACGGCGACTGGGCCTCCATGGGCATCCCGTCGGACGGCTCCTACGGCGTACCGGAGGGCCTGATCTCGTCCTTCCCGGTCACCGTGAAGGACGGCAAGTACGAGATCGTCCAGGGCCTGGAGATCAACGAGTTCTCCCGCGCCCGCATCGACGCCTCCGTCAAGGAGCTCGAGGAGGAGCGCGAGGCGGTCCGCGGCCTCGGCCTCATCTGATCCGACCCGCTCCAGGGTTTCGGGCCCCGTACCGGTTGTGCCGGTGCGGGGCCCGCCGCGTTCGTCCGGCCGGGAACCCGGCGGTCCATGGCCAAAGATTGACGCATTTCACATGATCGGGATATTGACATTCCGGTTTCCCTCCCTGTAAAGCGCCCTCTATGCTGATGCCCTTTCGGCTCAGTGGTCACCACAGACCCATACGCACTCGGGGGATCGGCATGAGTACCGCCTACGTGCCGCCACAGCCGCACCGCACCAACGCCCCGGCGCCTCCACCTCCGGAACCGCCGCCCGTACCGCCGCACGCCAGCGAGGCCACCCGGCTGCTGTGCGCGGGGACCTACCAGGACTCCGAGTACCGGGACCGCGTCATCGAGGAGCTGCACCTCGACGAACAGCGGGTCGTCGCCCCGTCGTCCGGCTTCGACGCGGCCCGCTTCCTCGCCCACGCCCTGCGGGCCCGGCGCCAGGAACTGCTGTGGTCCACCGCCGTCATCGGGCTCTGGGCGGTGGGCGTGCCGCTGAGCGGCGGGATCTGCACGTTCGCCGCGTACGGGGCCGACGCGGACGGCCGTGACGACGAGCGCGAGCTGCTGCGGACGGCCCTCGGCCACTTCTGCCCGCCGGACGCCCCCTGCGGCACCGACACACAGTGACCGCCCGCCCACAAGGTGGGCGATTTCTTCCGTTCCGCCCTTGCTTTCAGTGACGCGGCGCACTTCCGGCCTTCGATTCCGCATGCATACGGGACTCAAGGGCAGGAGCACCCGGTCCCGTGGACGACACCTGTGCGACTCACGGGTGCTGAACAGGAACGGAAGGCAACGGACCGATCATGGCGGACAGTACAGAACTTCGGGTGCGCGACACCATCCACGCGGGGGGCGAGTGGCGGGCGGCCGTCTCGGGGGCCACGCGCGAGATCCTCGACCCCGCGGACGCCCTGCCGTTCGCCGTGGTCGCGGAGGGCGACGAGAAGGACACCGACCTCGCGGTGGCCGCCGCCCGCCGCGCCTTCGACGAGGGCCCGTGGCCGCACACCCCCGTCGCCGAACGGGCCGCGCTGCTGCGCCGCGTCGCCGACCTGCTCGTACGGGACCGGGAGAAGCTCGGTCTGCTGGAGAGCCGGGACGCGGGCAAGACCGTGGAGGAGGGGCGCGTCGACATCGACTGTGTCGCCGACGCCTTCCGCTACTTCGCCGACCTGGTCGCCGCCGAGGCCCCCGGACGGGTCGTCGACGCGGGCTCGCCCGACATCCACAGCGTCGTCGTGCACGAGCCGGTCGGCGTCTGCGCGCTGATCACACCCTGGAACTACCCGCTGCTCCAGGCCAGTTGGAAGATCGCCCCCGCGCTCGCGGCCGGCAACACCTTCGTGGTCAAGCCCAGTGAGATCACCCCGCTGACCACGATCGCCCTCATCGACCTGCTGACCGAGGCCGGACTGCCCGCCGGGGCCGCCAACCTCGTCACCGGCCCCGGCCACACCGTCGGCGCCCGGCTCGCCGAGCACCCCGACGTCGACCTGGTCTCCTTCACCGGCGGCCTGGTCAGCGGCACCAAGGTCGCCCAGGCCGCCGCCCCCGGCGTCAAGAAGGTCGCCCTCGAACTCGGCGGCAAGAACCCCAACGTCGTCTTCGCCGACGCCTGCGCCACCGACGAGGGCTTCGACACCGCCGTCGACCAGGCCCTCAACGCCGCCTTCATCCACAGCGGCCAGGTCTGCTCGGCGGGCGCGCGGCTCATCGTCGAGGAGTCGGTCAGGGACCGCTTCGTCACCGAACTCGCCCGCCGCGCCGAGCGGATCAGGCTCGGCCGGGGCACCGAGGACGGCGTCGAGTGCGGCCCGCTCGTCTCCGAGCAGCAGCGCGCGAAGGTCGAGGCGTACGTCGAGTCCGCGCTCAAGGAGGGCGCGGTGCTCCGCTCCGGCGGCAAGCGGCCCGCGCCGTCCGCCGAGCGCCCCGGGAACGGCTACTTCTACGAGCCGACCGTCCTCGACCGCTGCCACCGCGAGATGAAGGTCGTACGCGAGGAGGTCTTCGGACCGGTCCTCACCGTCGAGACCTTCCGCACCGAGGAGGAGGCCGTCGCGCTCGCCAACGACACCGAGTACGGGCTGGCCGGCGCCGTGTGGACCGCCGACGCGGGCCGCGCCCGCCGGGTGGCCGGACGGCTGCGCCACGGCACCGTGTGGATCAACGACTTCCACCCCTACCTCCCGCAGGCGGAGTGGGGCGGCTTCGGCAAGAGCGGAGTGGGCCGCGAACTCGGCCCGGCCGGCCTCGCCGAGTACCGCGAGACCAAGCACGTCTACCAGAACCTGGCGCCCAGGCCGGTGCGCTGGTTCGCGGGCTGAACCACGGACCACCGGGCGGTGCCCGCACCCCGCCGCCCTTCCCCGAAGCCGCACTCCACCCACCTGTCCCCGATCCCCGGAGGAGTACCACCCGGATGCCCGCTCACACCCACGAACACGATCACGCATACGACTACGTCGTCATAGGCGGCGGCACCGCAGGCTCCGTCATCGCCTCCCGGCTGACCGAGAACCCGGACGTCACCGTCGCCGTCATCGAGGGCGGCCCCAGCGACGTCGGCCGCGACGACGTGCTGACCCTGCGCCGCTGGATGGGCCTGCTCGGCGGCGAGCTGGACTACGACTACCCGACCACCGAACAGCCGCGCGGCAACTCGCACATCCGGCACAGCCGCGCCCGCGTCCTGGGCGGCTGCTCCTCGCACAACACGCTCATCGCGTTCAAACCGCTGCCGTCCGACTGGGACGAGTGGGAGCGGGCGGGAGCCAAGGGCTGGGGCGCGGTGCCGATGGAGGCGTACTACGCCCGGCTCAAGAACAACATCGTCCCGGTCGACGAGAAGGACCGGAACGCCATCGCCCGCGACTTCGTCGACGCGGCGCGGACGGCCCTCGAGGTCCCCCGGGTCGAGGGCTTCAACAAGAAGCCGTTCGACGAGGGCGTCGGCTTCTTCGACCTCGCCTACCACCCGGAGAACAACAAGCGCTCGTCGGCGTCGGTGGCGTATCTGCACCCGGTGATGGACGAGCGCCCCAACCTCACGATCATGCTGGAGACCTGGGCGTACCGGCTGGAGCTGAACGGCACCCGCGCCGAGGGCGTCCACGTGCGCACCAAGGACGGCGAGGAGATCCTCGTCAGGGCGCGGAACGAGGTCGTGCTGTGCGCCGGCGCCGTCGACTCGCCCCGGCTGCTGCTGCACTCCGGCATCGGTCCGAGGGCCGACCTGGAGGCACTCGGCATACCCGTGGCGCACGACCTGCCCGGCGTCGGCGAGAACCTGCTCGACCACCCCGAGTCGGTGATCGTCTGGGAGACGAACGGGCCCATCCCGGAGAACTCCGCGATGGACTCCGACGCCGGCCTGTTCGTGCGCCGCGACCCCGAACACGCGGGCCCCGACCTGATGTTCCACTTCTACCAGATCCCGTTCACGGACAACCCGGAGCGACTGGGGTACGAGCGTCCGCCGTACGGCGTGTCGATGACCCCCAACATCCCCAAGCCGAAGAGCCGGGGCCGGCTGTACCTCACCAGCGCCGACCCGTCCGTGAAGCCGGCCCTGGACTTCCGGTACTTCACCGACGAGGACGACTACGACGGCCGCACCCTCGTCGACGGCATCCGCATCGCCCGCGAGATCGCCAGGACCGAACCCCTCGCCAACTGGCTCAGGCGCGAGGTCGCCCCCGGACCGGACGTCACCGGCGACGAGGAGCTCGGCGAGTACGCCCGCAAGGTCGCGCACACCGTCTACCACCCGGCGGGCACCTGCCGCATGGGCGCGGTGAACGACGAACAGGCCGTCGTCGACCCCGAGCTGAAGGTCCGTGGCCTGGAGGGCATCCGGATCGCGGACGCCTCCGTCTTCCCGACCATGACCGCCGTGAACCCGATGATCGGGGTCCTGATGGTCGGTGAGCGCGCCGTCGACCTGATCGGCGGTGACGCGTGATGAGTACCGCCACCGGCACCCCCGTCTTCTCCGTCGACGGCCTGTGGAAGGTCTTCGGACCGAAGGCCGACCGCGTCCCCGGCGACCCCGGACTCACCGCCCTGGACCCGGCCGAGCTGCGCTCCCGCACCGGCTGCACCGCCGCCGTGCGGGACGTGAGCTTCGACGTCCGCAAGGGCGAGGTCTTCGTCGTCATGGGCCTGTCCGGCTCGGGCAAGTCCACACTGGTGCGCTGTCTGACCCGGCTGATCGAGCCGACCGCCGGCACCATCGCCATCGACGGCGAGGACGTCCGTGCCATGGACAAGGCCCGGCTGCGCGAACTGCGCCGGCACCGCGCCGCGATGGTCTTCCAGCACTTCGGCCTGCTGCCGCACCGCACCGTCCTCGACAACGTGGCCTACGGCCTGGAGATCCAGGGCATGGGCAAGGCGGAGCGCCGGGAGCGGGCCGCCGAGGTGGTCGCCAAGGTCGGCCTGGAGGGCATGGAGCAGCGCAGACCCGCCCAGCTCTCCGGCGGCCAGCGCCAGCGCGTCGGCCTGGCACGGGCATTGGCGGTGGACCCCGAAGTCCTCCTCTTCGACGAGCCGTTCAGCGCGCTCGACCCGCTCATCCGGCGGGACATGCAGGAGGAGGTGGTGCGGCTGCACCGCGAGGAGGGCCGCACGATGGTCTTCATCACCCACGACCTCCAGGAAGCCCTGAAGCTCGGCGACCGCATCGCCCTGATGCGCGACGGCCGCGTGGTCCAGCTCGGCACCCCCGAGGAGATCGTCGGCTCACCCGCCGACGACTACGTCCGCGCCTTCGTCCGGGACGTCCCCCGCGAACAGGTCCTGACGGCCCGCACGGCGATGCGCCCCACGACCTCCACGGACGAGGCCACCACAGGCCCGGCGCTCCGCCCCGACGCCACGGTCTCGGAAGCCATAGAGGCGGTAGCCCGCGCAGGCACCCCGGCCCGAGTCATGGACGACGGCCGCTGCCTGGGCATAGTCGACTCGACCACACTGCTGGACGTAGTAGCGGGCACCGCCGCAGCTGCGGGCAGTCGTGCCGCTGGGGCGGCACGGGTGGGCGATGGGGGTCCCCCCGCTCGAGCGAAGCCGAGAGCGGGGGAGGCACCGGCAAAGCGCCGCGAGCCAAAACCCACCCCCGCCACCACCACCGAGGAGCCGGTGTGATGGCAACGCTCACAGCAACTCCCCGTAAAACCGCACCGCCGGGCATCCTGACCACCCCGGCCGCCCGCAAGCTCCTCACACTGGGCGTACTCGCAGCCGTCCTCGTCCCCCTGGCAGCCGCCCGCTGGGCAAACGGCACCTGGCCCGAGGCCCTCACCATCGACGTCTCCGACCCCCTCGCCGGAACCAGCGACTGGATCATCGACAACAGGGACACCCACCCCCTGTTCCTCCACTTCCTCGGCCACGTCAGCAACGCCGTGGTCATCGCCGTACGCGCCGTCTACCTCGCCCTCCTCGCCGTCGGCTGGGCGGGAGTGACCGCCGTATCCGCCCTGATCGCCTGGCGCGCGGCCGGCCTCCGCCTCGCCCTCGGCACCGCCACCGCGTTCCTCGCCTGCGGCCTGCTCGGCATGTGGGTGCCGACGATGCAGACGCTCGCCCTGATGGTCGTAGCGGTAGCCGCGTCCGTCGCGGTCGGTGTCCTCCTCGGCCTGGCCGCCGGCCTCTCCGGCCGCATGGACCGCGTCCTGCGCCCGGTCCTCGACACCATGCAGGTCCTCCCGGCCTTCGCCTACCTCCTCCCCGTCGTCCTGGTCTTCGGCATCGGCGTCCCCGCGGCCGTCCTGGCCACCGTCGTCTACGCCGCCCCGCCCATGGCCCGCCTCACCGCGCTCGGGCTGCGCGGCGCCGACAAGGAGGTGCTGGAGGCGGTCGAGTCGCTCGGGACCACCGCCCACCAGCGCCTGCTGACCGCCCGCATCCCGCTGGCCCGCAAGGAACTCCTCCTCGGCCTCAACCAGACGATCATGATGGCGCTGTCCATGGCCGTCATCGCCTCCGTGATCGGCGCCGGCGGTCTCGGCGACCGCGTCTACCAGGCGCTGGCCTCGGTCGACGTCGGCGCCGCGCTCGCCGCCGGCATCCCGATCGTGCTGCTCGCCGTCGTCCTCGACCGGGTGACCGGCGCGGCCGGCGCGCGGCTCGGACAGGCGCCCCCGCCGAACGCCCGCGCGCTGTGGGCGTACGCCGGGATCGCCGCCGTGGCCGTCGCGGTCGCCGGACGTCTCGCGGACCGCCTGGAGTGGCCCGACGGGTGGGTCCTGAGCATCGCCGAGCCGGTCAACCGGGCCGTCGAGTGGATGACCGGCCACCTCTACTCGGGCGTGCCCGTCATCGGCGGCACCGCCGACTGGGCGGGCCGCTTCACCACCTGGGTCCTCGACCCCCTCCGCGACGGCCTGCAGTGGCTGCCCTGGTGGTCGGTGCTCCTGATCGTCGCCGCCCTGGCCTGGCTGATCGGCACCTGGCGCACCGCGCTCACCGCCGTCCTCGCCATGGCCGCCATCGGGGTGCTCGGCGTGTGGAAGCCGTCGCTGGACACCCTCTCCCAGGTCCTCGCGGCCGTCGCCGTCACCCTCGTCATCGGCTTCGCGACCGGCATCGCCGCCGCCCGCAGCGACCGCTTCGAACGACTCCTGCGCCCGGTGCTCGACGTGTTCCAGACGATGCCGCAGTTCGTGTACCTGATCCCGGTCGTCGCCCTGTTCGGCGTCGGCCGCGCCCCGGCCGTCGCCGCCGCGATCGTCTACGCGCTCCCCGCCGTCGTCCGCATCACCACCCAGGGGCTGCGCCAGGTCGACCCGGCCGCCCTGGAATCGGCCCGCTCCCTCGGCGCGACCAGCGCCCAGCAGTTGCGCCAGGTCCAGCTCCCGCTGGCCCGCCCGGCGCTGCTGCTCGCCGTCAACCAGGGCGTGGTCCTGGTCCTCGCCGTCGTCATCATCGGCGGCCTGGTCGGCGGTGGAGCGCTCGGCTACGACGTCGTCTTCGGCCTCGCCCAGGGCGACCTGGCGACCGGCCTGGTCGCCGGGGCCGCGATCGTCTGCCTGGGTCTGATGCTCGACCGGGTGACGCAGCCGACCGAACGCCGTACGGCGAAGGGAGCCTGAGATGTCCCGCACGCGTATCACGGCGGCCGTCGCCGTGCTGGTGCTGGCCACCGGCTGCGGCGCCGCCGACATGACCAAGCAGGCGTCGCCCTTCGCGAACGCCCGGGGCGCCCGGACGGTCACCCTGTCCGTGCAGTCCTGGGTCGGCGCGCAGGCCAACGTGGCCGTCGCCCAGTACCTGCTGGAACACGAACTGGGCTACCGCGTCGACACCGTCCAGGTCGACGAGGTGCCCGCCTGGGACGCGCTCAGCCAGGGCCGCGTCGACGCGATCCTGGAGGACTGGGGCCACCCCGAGCAGGAGCAGCGGTACGTCGAGGACAAGAAGACGATCGTGAACGGCGGCGACCTCGGCGTCACCGGGCACATCGGCTGGTTCGTGCCGACGTACTTCGCCAAGCAGCACCCCGACGTCACCGACTGGAAGAACCTCAACAAGTACGCCGACCAATTCCGCACCCCGGAGAGCGGCGGCAAGGGCCAGCTCATGGACGGCTCCCCGTCCTACGTCACCAACGACAAGGCGCTGGTGAAGAACCTGAAGCTGGACTACCGGGTGGTGTTCGCCGGCTCCGAGGCCGCGCAGATCACCCAGATCAAACAGTTCGCCAAGGAGAAGAAGCCCTTCCTCACCTACTGGTACACACCCCAGTGGCTGTCCGCGAAGGTGCCGATGACCGAGGTGAAGCTGCCCGCGTACGAGGAGGGCTGCGACGCCGACCCGGCGAAGGTCGCCTGCGCCTACCCGGTCACCCCGCTGCAGAAGTACCTCAACGCGGACTTCGCGCAGCACGGCGGGGAGGCGGCGGAACTGCTCAAGAAGTTCAAGTGGACGACCGAGGACCAGAACGAGGTCTCCCTGATGATCGCCGAGCAGAAGCTGTCGCCCCAGGAGGCGGCGAAGAAGTGGGTGGACAGCCACGAGTCCACATGGCAGGCGTGGCTGTCCTGACCTCCTGGCTCACCACTCGGTGGAGCCCGGCGGGATCCGGCGGCCGACCATCAGCCGGTTCCAGCTGTTGATGGCGGTGATCAGCGCGACGAGGTGGGCGAGCCGGGCGGCGTCGAAGTGCCCGGCCGCCCGCTCGTACACCTCGTCGGGCACGAAGCCTCCCCCGGACTTCGTCCGGGAGGTGCCCCCGGTCAGCACCGTGACCGCCTCGGTCAGCTCCAGCGCGGCCCGCTCCCGCGCGTCGAAGACGTCGTCCCCGGCCTCCTCCCAGGCATCCAGGAGATCGAGCTGCGCCTCGCGCACCGCCCCGTCCCTGCGGGCGAGGGCGAGGTGCATGTCGAGGCAGAACGCGCAGTGGTTGAGCTGCGAGGCACGGATCTGCACCAGCTCGGCCAGCCCGGGATCGCCGAGGCCCTTCTTGGCGGCGGCGCTCACCGCCCGCAGCGCGCTGCGGACACCGGCGTCGAGGTGGGTGGTACGAGCCGTCACCCGTGCTGTCCCGGCGTGTAGTGGCCCGGGGTCATCCGGC
Source organism: Streptomyces sp. CB02400 (assembly GCF_001905725.1). Taxonomy (GTDB): domain Bacteria; phylum Actinomycetota; class Actinomycetes; order Streptomycetales; family Streptomycetaceae; genus Streptomyces; species Streptomyces atrovirens. The sequence continues at coordinate 43,517 of NZ_LIWB01000004.1, read as the reverse complement.
AGGTCACACCGAACCGGTTCCACGCGTTGATCACCGTGATCGCGGCGATGAGCTGCGCCAGCTCGGCCTCCTCGAACTGCTTGGCGGCCCGCTCGTACACCTCGTCCGGCACGAAGCCGTCCGTCAGCACGGTGACCGCCTCCGTCAGCTCGATCGCCGCGAGCTCCTTCTCCGTGTAGAAGTGCCGCGACTCCTCCCACGCGCCGAGCTGGATGATCCGCTCGACGCTCTCGCCCGCCGCGAGCGCGTCCTTGGTGTGCATGTCCAGGCAGAAGGCGCAGTGGTTGAGCTGGGAGGCGCGGATCTTCACCAGCTCGTACAGCTTGGCGTCGAGTCCCTTCTTGGCGGCGGAGTCCAGCCGGATCATCGCCTTGTAGACCTCGGGGGCGTGCCGGGCCCACTCCAGCCGGACGGGCAGTTCGGCGGCGTACTCGGTGTTCGTCTCAGCAGTGGTCATGCCTCGACCCTAGGAGCGAGGCAGCCCAGGAGTATGGTCCACTTCCATGGCAGAACGATGGGCCACTTTCGGCATCGACCTCCACCTCGAACCGACCGGGCCCGGCCTGCGCCGCGGCCTGACCGACGCACTCCGCGAGGCCGTCCGCACCGGCCGGCTCGCCCCCGGCACCCGGCTGCCCTCCTCCCGCTCCCTCGCCGCCGACCTGGGCATCGCCCGCAACACCGTCGCCGACGCCTACGCCGACCTGATCGCCGAGGGCTGGCTCACCGCCCGGCAGGGCTCCGGCACCCAGGTCGCCCCCCGCACGGTGCCCAGCCCGCCGATCCGCCCGCCCTCCCCTCGCCGAACCCCCGGCCGGCTTCCGTACGACCTCGTCCCGGGCACCCCCGACCTCGCCTCCTTCCCCCGCGCCGAGTGGCTCAAGGCCGCCCGCCGCGCCCTCGCCGCCGCCCCGCACGACGCCCTCGGCTACGGCGACCCGCGAGGCCGCCCCGAACTGCGCACGGCCCTCGCCGACTACCTGGCGCGCGTCCGGGGCGTACGCGCCGACCCCGAACGGACCGTCGTCTGCTCCGGTTTCGCCGACGGCCTCCGCCTCCTCTGCGAGGTCCTGCGCGCCCGCGGCGCCCGCACCCTCGCCGTGGAGTCCTACGGACTGGACGCCCACTGGGACCTGGCCGCCCGCGCCGGCCTGACCACCACCCCGCTCCCCTTCGACGCGCTCGGCACCCGCGCCCAGGACCCGGGCTCCGCCGACGCGGTCCTGCTCAGCCCGGCCCACCAGTTCCCCCTCGGCGGCGCCCTGCTGCCCGAGCGCCGCGCCGCCGTCGTCGACTGGGCGCGCCGCACCGGCGGACTGATCCTGGAGGACGACTACGACGGCGAGTTCCGCTACGACCGCCAGGCCGTCGGCGCGCTCCAGAACCTCGACCCCGACCACGTGGCCTACCTCGGCACCGCCAGCAAGTCCCTCGCGCCCGGCCTCCGCCTCGGCTGGATGGTCCTGCCCCCGTCCCTGCTCCCGGACGTCGTCGCCCACGGCGGCGGCCGCTCCGTGAGCGTCCTCGAACAGCTCACCCTCGCCGAGTTCCTCACCTCCGGTGCCTACGACCGCCACGTCCGCGCCGCCCGTCTGCGCTACCGCCGCCGCCGCGACTCCCTGGTCGAGTCCCTCGCCACCCGGGCGCCCGACGTCCGGATCACCGGCATCGCGGCCGGCCTGCACGCCGTCCTCCAACTCCCGCCCGGCACCGAACGGTCCGTGGTCCAGGCCGCCACCTGGCAGAACCTCGCCGTCCACGGCCTCTCCCGCTTCCGTCACCCCGCCACCGCCACCACGGCGGGCGACGCCCTGGTCGTCGGCTACGCCACCCCGCCGGACCACGCCTGGACCGGCACCCTGGACGCCCTGTGCCGGGCACTGCCCTGACGCATCAAGCCGGTATAACGCACCAAGAGTTACAAATGGACGGCGGGGGAGCGCTGCCGGCGGGGGGCTCCTGTGCGTGCCGTCCGGGCGGTCTCTAGGCTGTCCGCCGCGAGCCGGGAGAGGTGACCCGGGGGTATGCGAGGGGGAGTGAAGGGCATGGCGGAGACACGGCGGCGGCTGCGGTCCAGCACGGTGGTGCTCGGGGGAATGGGTGTGCTCGCGGCGGCGCTGTCGGCGTGCGGGTCGGACCCGGACCGGCGGTGCGTGGACCGGGACAGCTACGACTACATCAACGGCTACAAGGTCGTCGCCGACAAGAACTGCAAGTCCTCCGGAAGCACCTCCGCTTCGATCGGCAAGTCCCGCACCAACGCCGACTGGTACTACGACGCCGACGTCAGCAACGGCTACGCCGACTACGGCACCTTCAGCCGCAGCGAGGCCGTCGACCGGGGCGGCTTCGGCTGCTCGGGCTCCGGCAGCGGCGGCGGCTGACAGATCATGGAACGGCGTACGACCGAGCCCCGTCCCGGCTGGCAGGAGACCGTCGAGGAGCAGGGGCTCATCTATCCGCTCACCCGCTACCCGGACGGCTCCCTGCGCCCCTACTGGGACGAGAGCGCCTACTACGTCTTCAGCCTGGAGGAGATCGAGGCGCTGGAGGAGGTCGTCGAGGAACTGCACGGCATGTGCCTCGCCGCCGCCGAGCACATCGTCACCGCCGACCGCTTCGCCGACCTCGGCATCACCGACCCGCGCATCGCCCGCGTGGTCGCCGAGGCCTGGCACCGGCGCGCCGAACTCCCCTCCGTCTACGGCCGCTTCGACCTCCGCTACGACGGCACCGGCCCGGCGAAGCTCCTGGAGTACAACGCCGACACCCCCACCTCCCTGGTGGAGGCCGCCTCCCCCCAGTGGTTCTGGATGGAGGAACGCTTCCCCGGCGCCGACCAGTGGAACTCCCTCCACGAACGCCTCATCGACGCCTGGAGGAAACAGGCCCCCCTCCTCCCGCCGGGCAGCCCCCTGTACTTCGCCCACTCCTCCGCCGACGAACTAGGCGAGGACCTCATGACCGTCGCCTACCTCAAGGAGACCGCCGAACAGGCCGGCCTCGACACCGACTGGCTCTCCATGGAGGAGATCGGCTGGGACCGCCTCTCCGGCCGCTTCGTCGACAACGGGCTCCGGTTCATCCGCAGCATCTTCAAGCTGTACCCCTGGGAGTGGCTCACCACCGACCGCTTCGCCGACCACGTCCTCGACACCCTCGACAACGGCGGCGGCACCGGCACCACCCTGTGGATCGAACCCGCCTGGAAGATGCTCCTCAGCAACAAGGCCCTCCTGGCGATCCTCTGGGAGCTCTACCCCGGCCACCCCAACCTCCTCCCCGCCCACCTCGACGGCCCACGGGACCTGGCGGACACCACCGGCTGGGTCGCCAAGCCCCTCCTCGGCCGCGAGGGCGCCGGCGTGACCATCCACGAACCCGGCACCACCCCCACCCTCCGCGAGGAACCCTGCTGCTACCAGCAACTCGCCCCCCTCCCCACCTTCGACGGCAACCACGTCGTCCTGGGCACCTGGGTGGTGGAGAACGAGTCGGCGGGCCTGGGCATCCGCGAGTCGTCGGGCCTGGTGACGGACGGGTACGCCCGCTTCCTGCCACACGTGATCTTGTAAGCGGAGCTCACGGGGAGCGCCCCTGAAGGGGCGCGGGGCTGTGACATATGCGGCTCCGCCGCGTGGGCGCGACCAGCCCCCACGCACTCGCGGACAACCGCCGGCAGGAACCACGCAGACGCTGTCGCCCGCATGGTGGACGCCGGCGCCAATGCCAAGACGCCGCCCGCTAGGCTGGCACCGGGCCGTGACTGGCGCGCTGGGATGGGAGCAACCATCGGGAAGCGGCCCCGGACCCTTCGGGTCCGGAAACATGTGCCGTGCGCCTGGGCCGACCCGAACGCCGACCACAACGTCCGGAGGTCCCCATGTCAGCCGAGCCCACCCCCGCCTCCAAGGCCTACCGAGCCGCGCTCGACGTCATCCGCACCGTCGAGCCGCGCGTCGCCGACGCCATCGGCCAGGAGGTCGCCGACCAGCGCGAGATGCTCAAGCTGATCGCCTCCGAGAACTACGCCTCCCCGGCCACCCTCCTCGCGATGGGCAACTGGTTCAGCGACAAGTACGCCGAGGGCACCATCGGCCGCCGCTTCTACGCCGGCTGCCGCAACGTCGACGCCGTCGAGTCGCTCGCCGCCGAGCACGCCAAGGAGCTCTTCGGCGCCCGCCACGCCTACGTCCAGCCGCACTCCGGCATCGACGCCAACCTGGTCGCCTTCTGGTCCGTACTCGCCGACCGCGTCGAGGCCCCCTTCCTGGAGAAGACCGGCGCCCGCCAGGTCAACGACCTCTCCGAGGCCGACTGGGCCGAGCTGCGCCAGGCCTTCGGCAACCAGCGCATGCTCGGCATGTCCCTGGACGCCGGCGGCCACCTCACCCACGGCTTCCGCCCGAACATCTCCGGCAAGATGTTCGACCAGCGCTCCTACGGCACCGACCCGGCCACCGGTCTCATCGACTACGAGGCCCTGCGCACCTCGGCCCGCGAGTTCAAGCCGCTGATCATCGTCGCCGGCTACTCCGCCTACCCCCGTCTGGTGAACTTCCGGATCATGCGCGAGATCGCCGACGAGGTCGGCGCCACGCTCATGGTGGACATGGCGCACTTCGCCGGTCTCGTCGCCGGCAAGGTCCTCACCGGCGACTTCGACCCGGTCCCGCACGCCCAGATCGTCACCACCACCACCCACAAGTCGCTGCGCGGCCCGCGCGGCGGCATGGTGCTGTGCGACGACTCCCTCAAGGACCAGGTCGACCGCGGCTGCCCGATGGTCCTCGGCGGCCCGCTCCCGCACGTCATGGCAGCCAAGGCCGTCGCCCTCGCCGAGGCCCGGCAGCCCGCCTTCCAGGACTACGCCCAGCGCATCGTCGACAACTCCCGCGCCCTCGCCGAGGGCCTGATGCGCCGCGGCGCCACCCTGGTCACCGGCGGCACCGACAACCACCTCAACCTGATCGACGTCGCCACCTCCTACGGCCTCACCGGCCGCCAGGCCGAGGCCGCCCTGCTCGACTCGGGCATCGTCACCAACCGCAACGCCATCCCGGCCGACCCCAACGGTGCCTGGTACACCTCCGGCATCCGCATCGGCACCCCCGCGCTGACCACGCGCGGCCTGGGCACGGCGGAGATGGACGAGGTCGCGGGCCTGATCGACCGGGTCCTGACGACGACCGAGCCCGGCACCACCAAGTCCGGCGCCCCCTCCAAGGCCGCCCACGTCCTCGACGCGAAGGTCGCCGACGAGATCTCCCGCCGCGCCACCGACCTCGTCGCCGGCTTCCCGCTCTACCCGGAGATCGACCTCGGCTGAGGCGGCCCGGCCCCGCTCGACGCGCCCCGCGGCGGTCCGGTCATGTACCGGGCCGCCGCGCGCCCGTCATCAGGCGTCCAGCAGCTCCTGCCGTGGCCCCGGATCATCCTTCCGCCGGCGGATCGGCGGCCACCGCGTCACATACGGGCGCAGCACCAGGGCCAGCGCCGCTCCGGCCACCATCCCCGGTATCGCCCACCACCAGTCGGTGCCGTCGCCCGCACCCGACGCGGCCCGTGTCCGCGAATCCGCCGCCGTGTCCTGCTCCGCACCGGAGCCCGGTGTGCCGGATCCCGCGGTGGCGCCGGCGGTCTCGGTCTCCCAGGGCACCGGGTAGATGTCGGGGGCCGGGTCGGTCCCTGTCGTGTGGCCCATCACGCCCAGCCCGTACAGCAGCTTGTGCAGGTCGGACGGGTCCTCGGCGCGGTGCCAGACGCCGTTCGGCGTCTCCGGGAGTTTCGCCGCTGTGTGTATCCACACATCCTCCTCGATGCTCCCGAGGAAGACCCGGTCCACCCGCCAGGGCGTCACGTCGTGCAGCATCCACGACACGTTGATCAACCGGACCGAGGCCAGGTCGGCCTCCGGCGGCTTGTCCCGGGTGCCCTTGTCGGACGGGCCGAGCAGCCGCTCCAACTGTCCGTACTCCGCGTCGGAGTAGTACAGCGAGGCGGTCTCCTCGCTCCCCGGCGAGACCACCAGCACGCTCGTCGGCCCCCCGGCGGAGGCCGGCGCCGCTCCCCACACCATCAGGGCCAGCGCCGCTGTGAGCGCACCCATGCCCGCCGTCAGTTGTCGAATCCTGCCCTTCCACCCGCGCATCCGGACCCCCACTCGGCCGGTCGATCCCCCTGCGACCCGCCCACGAGCCGCCTGTCACTTCTGGTACACCGGCCGCCCCGCCGGGGTTCCCAGTCGGCGCACCACGAATTTCACGACGCGGGGACACCGGGCCACCGGCCCGCCTCCTCGACCGCCTCCGCGATCTCCAGTGCCCGCGCCTTCGACGCCACCCCTTCCAGCCGCAGCGTCACCCCCTCACCGGCTCCGCCGCCGTGCGGCCACAGCAGCGTCGGCCCCGCCGTGCGCTCCTCCCGGGTGAACCGGTGACCGTCCGTGTCCACCAGCCAGAAGCTCAACACGTGCGGCCGGGGGAACCACAGGACCGGCTCCGGTACCCCGTCCTCCTCGCCCAGCGACAGCCATTCCGGCTGCTCGCGCACGCTCTTGACGAAGGTGACGTCCAGGTGGGCCGGGAACTCGTCGAGACGGATCGTCCGCCCTTGCTCCCGCCAGCACAGACTCACCAGGAACCGCCCCCGCGGCAGCCCGCTCACCGTCACCGCGTCCGGAGCGCCCAGCGCCTTCGGCACCAGCGGCGCGAACCCGGCCCGCCGCTCCGCCTCGCCGAGCGACAGCGACCGCCCGCAGCCCGGCACCTCCGCGCCCGGGGAGGGCACCGCCGACGGGTCGTACCGCACCTCGACCCCGCCGAAGCCGAACCAGTCGGCCACCGCAGCCCGCACCGGAGGCGTCAGCGTCAGCACCGTCAGCAGACCGCACAGGGCCGCGACCAGCGACCGCCACCGCGCGCGCGTCCAGCTCCGGGCCGCCCGCAGCCGCGCGCCGGGGCCCGTCGGCCCGGCCGCCGGAACCGGCAGTTCCTCGGCGAGTATCCGCCCCAGCACCCGCTCGACCATCGACTCGGACTGCTCGGGCCCACCCGGCCCGTCCAGGGACCGGCCGAGGGCCCGCAGCTCCTCCCGCAGCCGCTCGGCCTCGCCGTCGTACCGCTCACTCACGCCTCTCACCCCCTCCCCGGGGCCGGAAGTCCGGCAGCAGGCGCTCCAGCTTGCGCAGGGCGCGGTTCAGCCGCGACTTCACCGTGCCCCGTGGCCAGCCCAGGGCCTGGGCGGTCTCCCGCTCGTCCATCTCGAGCAGATAGCGGTAGGTGACGACCAGACGGTGCTCCTCGCTCAGCTTCTCCAGGGCGGACACCAGCGCCCCGCGGCGCTCCGTCTCCAGCGTCGCGACCGCCGGGTCCGTCGACTCCGGTATCACCGGCTCCGCCTCCATGAACGCCGCCTCCCGGTCGGCGAGGCCGCTCCGGCGCACGGCGGCGCGCACTGTGTTCCTCGTCTCATTGGCCACGATCGACAGCAGCCACGGCCGGAACGCCATGCCGTCCCGGAACCGGCCCAGCGCGCAGTACGCCTTGACGAAGGCCTGCTGCACCACGTCCTCCGCGTCCGCCCCCGCCCCGAGCGCGGCGGCCGCCCTGAGCGCGATGCCCGTATGGGACCGCACCAGCTCCGCGTACGCCTCCGGCTCCCCGGCGCGTACGCGTGCGATCACCGCGGCCTCATCGACGATGCGGCCCCCCTCCCGCGTCCTCACGTCTTTGTTACACCGCCGGGGACGGATCGGTTCCCACCTGTTTCCGGTCCGTTCCGGACCGCTCCGCGAGACCTGAGAGAATGGTGGGCATGGCGACTGACCGACCCCGCGTGCTCTCCGGAATCCAGCCCACCGCAGGCTCGTTCCACCTCGGCAACTACCTCGGCGCCGTCCGCCAGTGGGTGGCCCTGCAGGAGACCCACGACGCGTTCTACATGGTCGTCGACCTGCACGCGATCACGGTCCCGCAGGACCCGAAGGAGCTGCGCGCCAACACCCGGCTGGCCGTCGCCCAGCTGCTGGCGGCCGGTCTCGACCCGGACCGCTGCACGCTCTTCGTGCAGAGCCACGTGCCCGAGCACGCCCAGCTCGCCTGGGTCATGAACTGCCTCACCGGCTTCGGCGAGGCATCCCGCATGACCCAGTTCAAGGACAAGTCCGCCAAGCAGGGCGCCGACCGCGCCTCCGTCGGCCTGTTCACGTACCCGGTCCTGCAGGTCGCGGACATCCTGCTCTACCAGGCCAACGAGGTGCCGGTGGGCGAGGACCAGCGCCAGCACATCGAGCTCACGCGCGACCTCGCCGACCGTTTCAACGGCCGGTTCGGCGAGACGTTCACGATGCCGAAGCCGTACATCCTCAAGGAGACGGCGAAGATCTACGACCTCCAGGACCCGACGGTCAAGATGAGCAAGTCGGCGTCCACGCCGAAGGGCCTCATCAACCTCCTGGACGAGCCGAAGGCCACCGCCAAGAAGGTGAAGAGCGCGGTCACCGACACCGACACGGTCATCCGCTACGACGTCGTGGAGAAGCCCGGTGTGAGCAATCTCCTCACGATCTACTCGACCCTCACCGGAGCGGACATCCCCGAACTGGAGGAGAAGTACGCCGGCAAGGGCTACGGTGCGCTCAAGACGGACCTCGCCGAGGTCATGGTCGAATTCGTGACCCCCTTCAAGGAGCGCACCCAGCAGTACCTGGACGACCCCGAGACGCTGGACTCGATCCTGGCCAAGGGCGCGGAGAAGGCGCGTGCCGTCGCCGCGGAGACCCTCTCCCAGGCGTACGACCGGGTCGGCTTCCTGCCCGCCAAGCACTGACCTGCCGAGTACCGACCCGCCGAGTACCGACCGCCGAGCACTGAACCGGCGCTGAACCGGCCCGCGGCGGCGATCCGTACCACCGCACAGCGCTGCACATCACTCCGGTTGCGCCTGCCCGCATCCGGGTCGTGGTCGTACAGTCGATAACCGGGTGACCGTTTCCGCGGTCATCCGGTGCTCACCGCAGCTTCACCGCCACGCTTCACCACCACAACGACAGGAGACGACGTGGGGACCGTAACGATCGGCGTGTCGATCGCGGTCCCGGAGCCTCACGGCAGCCGGCTTCAGCAGCTGCGCGCGGGTTTCGGCGACGCCGCGGCTCACGGTATCCCCACGCACGTCACCCTGCTGCCGCCGACCGAGATAGACGACGCCGACCTGCCGGCCGTCGAGGCGCATCTCGGCGAGGTCGCCGCGGCCGGCCGCCCGTTCCCGATGCGGCTGTCCGGCACCGGCACCTTCCGGCCGCTGTCGCCGGTGGTGTACGTGCGGGTCGTCGACGGCGGCGAGGCCTGCACCTGGCTGCAGAAGCAGGTCCGTGACGCCTCCGGCCCGGTCGCCCGCGAGCTGCAGTTCCCGTACCACCCGCACGTCACCGTGGCGCACGGCATCGAGGAGGCGGCCATGGACCGCGCCTTCGAGGAGCTCGCCGACTACGAGGCCGAGTGGCCCTGCACCGGCTTCGCGCTCTACGAGCAGGGCGCCGACGGGGTGTGGCGCAAGCTGCGCGAGTTCCCCTTCGGCACCGCGGTGGTGCCCCCGCAGTCCGGGAGCGTGGACCGGGGATCCGTCTCCGCCCACTGAACACCCCCGGCCCGGTGCTCAGACCGGCAGCCGGCGGAACACTCCGCGCGGCAGGTGCCGTAGCGCCGACATCACCATCCGCAGCGTGCCCGGCACCCACACGGTCTCCGCGCGGCGCCGCAGCCCCAGCTCGACGGCCGCCGCGACCGCCTCCGGCGTGGTGGCCAGCGGCGCCTCGGGGAGTCCGGCGGTCATCCGCGTACGGACGAATCCGGGGCGTACGACCATGACGTGCACCCCCGTGCCGTACAGCGCGTCGCCGAGGCCCTGGGCGAAGGCGTCCAGGCCGGCCTTGCTGGAGCCGTAGATGAAGTTCGCGCGGCGGGCCCGCTCGCCCGCGACGGAGGACAGCACCACCAGGGAGCCGTGGCCCTGCGCCTGGAGGGCGCTCGCGCACACCAGGCCCGCCGAGACCGCGCCGGTGTAGTTGGTCTGCGCGACCCGCACCGCGGCCTGGGGGTCCCGTTCGTCGTGGGCCTGGTCGCCCAGGGTGCCGAAGGCGAGCAGCACCATGTCGACGTCGCCCTCGGCGAAGACCTTGCCGAGCGTGTCCTCGTGGGCGGCCGGGTCGAGCGCGTCGAAGGCGACGGTGCGGACCTCGGCGCCGAGGCCGCGCAGCTTCTCGGCGGCCTCGTCCAGGCCGGAGGAGGGGCGGCCGGCCAGCCACACCGTGCGGGTGCGGCGGGCGATCAGCCGCCGCGCGGTGGCCAGCGCGATCTCGGACGTGCCGCCGAGGACGAGCAGGGACTGGGGGAGGCCGAAGGCGTCCTTCATGACAGCTCCTAGCTGGATGTGGCCTAGAGGTGGAGGCGGCGGGCCAGGTCGGAGACGAACACCCCGCGCGGGTCCAGTGCGGCGCGCAGTGCGCGGAAGTCGTCCAGGCGGGGGTACATGGCCGCGAGCAGCTCCGGGCGCAGCCGGGAGTCCTTGGCGAGGTAGACGCGCCCGCCGGCGCCGACGACCTCCTCGTCGAGTTCGTCGAGGAAGCCGCCGAGGCCGGGCAGCGAGGCCGGGATGTCCAGGGCCAGGGTCCAACCGGGCACCGGGAAGGAGAGCCAGCCCGGGTCGGCCTCCCCGAACCGCTTGAGGACGGCGAGGAAGGACGGGCAGCGGCGCTCGGAGATCCGGCGCACGATCCGGCGCAGGGCGTCCTCCCGGCCGTGCCCGACGACGAACTGGTACTGCACGAAGCCGCCCCGGCCGTAGACCCGGTTCCAGTGCGGTACGCCGTCCAGGGGGTGGAAGAACGCGGGGATCCGCTGGAGCCGTCCCATCCGCGCGCGGGGCGCCTTGCGGTACCAGAGCTCGTTGAACAGCCCCACGGTGGTGCGGCTGAGCAGGCCCTCGGGGACGAAGGAGGGGGCGGCCGGGAGGCGGGAGGTGCGGAAGGAAAGGGGCTCCCCGCGCGCGCGTGCGTTCCGGGGCAGCGCGTCCAGGGGGGCGTGGTCGCCGCGCGTGAGCACCGCGCGGCCGGTGGCGGCGCCGCGGGCCAGCAGATCGATCCAGGCGACCGAGTAGCGGTAGCGGTGGTCGGTGTCGGCGAGGCGGGCCATCAGGTCGTCGAGGTCGTTCGCGCGCTCGGTGTCGACGGACATCAGCGAGGTCTCGACCGGCTGGAGCCGGATCGTCGCGGTGAGGATCACCCCGGTCAGGCCCATGCCGCCCGCGGTCGCCTCGAACAGCGGCGTGCCCGGCACGACCGTACGGACCCGACCGTCGGCGGTGAGCAGCTCCAGGGAGAGCACATGGCGGGAGAAGGAGCCGGAGACGTGGTGGTTCTTGCCGTGGATGTCGGCGCCGACCGCCCCGCCGACGGTCACGTAGCGCGTGCCGGGAGTGACCGGCACGAACCAGCCGAGCGGCAGCAGCACCTCCATCAGCCGGTGCAGGGAGACGCCCGCGTCGCACAGCACGGTGCCGCCGTCGGCGTCGATCGCGTGCACGCGGTCCAGGCCCGTCATGTCGAGCACGGCACCGCCCGCGTTCTGCGCCGCGTCCCCGTACGCCCGTCCCAGCCCCCGCGCGATGCCTCCGCGGGCCCCGCACTCCCGTACGGCCCGGGCGGCCTCCTCGTACGTCCGTGGGCGGATCAGCCGGGCGGCGGTGGGAGCGGTTCGGCCCCATCCCGTGACGGGAACGGTCTCGGCAGGCATGACGGTGACCGTATCGCCCTTATGTGACTGGTTGGTTTTGAAACGTCATCCCCGTCCCTGAAACGGGTGATTAATGGGATGTCGCTCCCTGGTGACGGGAATTCCGGCCCGCCGGGCGTGAACAGTGAGTCCTCATGGACGAGCTCCACGACTCCCACGACTTCCCCCGCCCCCGCGGTCTCCACGGCATGGACCACCGGATCGTCTCGGCGCTCAGAGCGTGCGGCGCGGACCCGCGCGTGGCCGGTGCCGCGCGGGCGCTGTCCCTGGCGGGGGAGCACGGGGCGGTGTGGCTCGTGGCGGGGCTCGCCGGAGCCGTCGTGGACCGTCCCCGGCGCGGCGCCTGGCTGCGCGGCACCGCGCTCACCGCGGGCGCCCACGCCGCCGGTTCGGTCGTGAAACGGGTCGTGCGCCGTCCGCGCCCCGCGCACGTCGAACCCCTGGTCGGCACGGTCGGCCGGCACTCCTTCCCCAGCGCGCACGCCACCTCCGCGGCGGCCGCCGCCGTCGCCTTCGGCGCGCTGGGCGCCCGCGCGGTGCCCCCGCTCGCCGCCGCCGTCTGCGTGTCCCGCCTGGTGGCCGGCGTCCACTACCCGTCGGACGTGGCGGCCGGCGCCGTCCTCGGCGCGCTCACGGCCCGCCTGGGCGCCCGCTGGATGACGGGAGGCCCCGCGTGACCCTCCTGCGCGAGCGCTCCGGCCGACGGCAGACCGCACCGCCCGACAGGGGCGGCCTCCTCAAGGGCCTGCTGCTGACCGCGCGGCCCAAGCAGTGGGTCAAGAACGTCCTGGTGATCGCCGCCCCGGCCGCCGCCGGCGAACTGTTCTCCGTCCGCGCCCTGACCCGGCTCGCCCTGGTCTTCGTCCTGTTCACCGCCTGCGCCGCCGCCGTCTACCTCGTCAACGACGCGCGCGACGCGGACGCCGACCGCGCCCACCCCGTCAAGTGCCGCCGCCCGGTCGCCGCCGGGCAGGTCCCCGTGCCGGTCGCCTACGCCGCCGGGATCGCCCTCGGCGTCCTCGCGCCCGCCGTCGCGGTCCGGTTGTGCCCCCCGGAGGCCGCCGCGCTGCTGACCGCCTACCTCGCCGTGCAACTGGCGTACTGCGTCAGCCTCAAGCACGTCCTCGTCGTCGACCTCGTCGTCGTCACCACCGGCTTCGTGATGCGCGCGGTGATCGGCGGCCTCGCCCTCGGCATCCCCCTGTCCCGCTGGTTCCTCATCACCACCGGGTTCGGCGCACTGTTCATGGTCGCCGCCAAGCGCTACTCCGAAGCCGTGCAGATGACCGGGAAAGCGGGCGCCACGCGCGCGTTGCTCACCGAGTACACCACCGGCTACCTCCGCTTCGTCTGGCAGCTCGCCGCCGGCGTCGCCGTCCTCGGCTACTGCCTGTGGGCCCTGGAGGAGGGCGGCGTGCCGCACACCAGCGTGCTGCCCTGGCGGCAGCTTTCCGTGGTCGCCTTCGTCCTCGCCGTCCTCCGCTACGCCGTCTTCGCCGACCGCGGGGCCGCCGGCGAACCCGAGGACGTGGTGCTGGGCGACCGCGCGCTCGCCGTCATCGGCCTGGTCTGGGCGGCGATGTACGCCCTGGCGGTGGCCGACTGGTGAGGGACCGGCCGGTGAGGAACCATCCGGTGAGGGACCGACCGGTGAGGAACCATCCGGTGAGAGACCGACCGGTGCGGAACCGTCCGCTCCGCCACCGGTCACGGAGGTCCGGTTCCGGGGTACCAGGACATGGGTCTTCCGCGATGGGGGCAGAGTCGGATCATGGACTGGCTGAAAAGGCTTCCGGTCGTCGGGCCGTGGATGGCCCGGCTGATGCTCACGCACGCGTGGCGGTCGTACGAGCGTCTGGACCGGGTGCACTGGGCGCGACTGGCCGCCGCGATGACCTTCAGGAGTTTCGTCGCGCTCTTCCCGCTGCTCACCGTGGCCGCCGCGATCGGCGCAGCCACGCTCAGCCAGGACCAGCGGGACACCCTCCAGGACAAGATCACCGACCAGGTGCCCGGCATCTCCGACCAGCTGGACATCGGGGACCTGGTGGAGAACGCCGGCACCGTCGGACTCATCGCCGGTGCCGTGCTGCTGTTCACCGGCATCAGCTGGGCCGGTTCCATGCGCGAATGTCTCCGCGCGGTGTGGGAGCTGCCCGACGAGGAGGAGAACCCCCTCCTGCGCAAGGGCAAGGACCTGGGCATCCTCGTCGGCCTGGGCGGCGCGGTCCTGATCACCCTGGGCGCCTCCACCGTCGCCTCCGCGATGGTCGGCCGGATCAGCGACGCCATCGGGCTGGAGAAGGGCGGCTGGGGCGGGATCGTCCTGCACATCGCCGCGTTCGCCGTCGCCGTCGGCGCCGACTTCCTGCTCCTGCTGTACGTCCTCACCCTGCTGCCCGGCGTCGAACCCACCCGGCACCGTCTGATCGTCGCCGCACTCACCGGCGCGGTCGGCTTCGAACTGCTGAAGCTGCTGCTCAGCGGCTATATGCAGGGCGTGGCCACGAAGAGCATGTACGGCGCGTTCGGCGTCCCGGTGGCCCTGCTGCTGTGGATCAACTTCACCTCGAAACTGGTCCTGTTCTGCGCCGCCTGGACGGCGACGCGGAGCAAGCGGGACGAGGTTCCCGGGGTCACGGACGCGAGCGGCGACGCACCAGGTCCGGCAGCGGCCAGCGCCGGTTGACCAGGAAGGCGCCGCCCGCGAGCAGCACGACCACTCCGCCGGCGATGCCCAGCGCGACCCCGATGCCGTCGGTGCCGCCGCCCGGCGCGGCACTCGCCACCGGCTTCGAACCGGCCGCGACGGCACCGTCCCCGGTGCCCCCGGCCTCACCCGGGGAGGCGGACGGGCCCGGCTGGGGGCTGGCCTGCGTCGCGCTCCTCGGCCCCACCAGCTCACCCACCGGCTCGACCTTGCCGACCGCCTTGAAACCCCAGTCGAAGAGCTTCGCGGTCTCCTTGTAGACCTCGTTGCTCGCGTTCTTCTGCGGGTTCATCACGGTGACCAGCAGCACCTTGCCGTTCCGCTCGGCGACACCGGTGAAGGTGGCGCCGGCGTTGGTGGTGTTGCCGTTCTTCACACCGGCTATGCCCTGGTAGACCGGCACGTCGGTGTCACCGGCCAGCAGCCGGTTGGTGTTCTGGATCTCGAAGGACCCGCGGACCTTCTTGCCCTTCTTGTTCTTCTTCGTCTCGCCGGGGAACTGCGCCCTGACCGTCGAGGCGTACTCCCGGAAGTCCTTCTTCTGCAGCCCGGAACGGGCGATCAGCGTCAGGTCGTACGCGGACGACACCTGCTTCGGGGCGTCGTAGCCGTCGGGGCTGACCACGTACGTGTCGAGCGCCTGGAGCTCCTCGGCGTGCGCGTTCATCTCCTTGACGGTGTTCTCGACGCCGCCGTTCATCGCCGACAGCACGTGCACCGCGTCGTTGCCGGAGCGGAGGAAGACACCCAGCCACAGGTCGTGCACGGTGTACGTCTCGTCCTCCTTGACGCCGACCATGCTGGAACCGGAGCCGATGCCGGCCAGGTCGGACGGCTCGACCTTGTGCTCCGTGGTCCTCGGCCACTTCGGCAGCAGCGTGTCGGCGAACAGCATCTTCAGCGTGCTCGCCGGGGCCAGCCGCCAGTGCGCGTTGTGCGCGGCGAGCACCTCGCCCGACTCGGCGTCGGCGACGATCCAGGAGCGGGCCGACAGCTCCTTCGGCAGCACCGGCACCCCGCTCGCGAGGTTGACCTGCGTCCCCGCCTGGCCGAGCCGGGCGCCGCCCACCTTGGACATGTTCGCCGGGGGTGTGGCCGACGGACTCGTCGACGGCTCGGGGGCCGCGAGCGCGACGGGCGCGGTCAGCGCGGTGGACAGCAGGACGGCGGAGGCGACCAGCAGCGATCGCCGGACGGTGTTCTTGGGTGCGGGCACGACCGGAAACGTACATGCCATACCTGACGAAGTCCCGGGCAGGTCCCCACCCCGGGCAAGGATCCGGACACCGCCCGGTGATACTGGACTCATGCCGTGCTCTTCCGGGGGACAACCCCCGGACCCCCGGCCGACCGAGGGTGCCCGGCGCTGTGAGGAAAGGTCTCTTCTGGTGAAGCTCAGCCGCCCCGTCTCCTGGTTCCTGCTCGCCTTCGGGGTGTGGAGCTGGGTCATCTGGGTCACTTTCGTCAAGAACCTGGTCAAGGACAGCAGCGGACTCGCGTTCGAGGACGGGCACCCGACGGCGTACTTCTTCGTTCACCTGACGCTCGCCGTCGTCTCCTTCGTACTGGGGACGGTCATCGGGGGCATCGGGTTGCGCGGACTGCGCGCACTGAGCCGGACGTCACGGACGTCCTGACCGGGAACAGGGGAACCGCACCTCGTGGTCATCGTCTTCGTACTCATCGCGCTGCTGGTCGTGGCCGTCCTGGTGACGGGCAACTGGTATGTGTGGCGGCGCCTGTTCCGGGACACCACGGAGGGCCCGGGCGCGGTGCGCCGCGCGGGCGCCGTGGTGATCGCCGGCGGCTGGGCGCTGACCGTCGGCGCCCTCGTCGCCGAGCGTGCCGGCGCCCCGTTCTGGCTCCAGCAGGTCCTGGCCTGGCCCGGCTTCCTGTGGCTGGCCCTGGCCCTGTACCTGCTGCTGGCGGTGCTCGCGGGCGAACTGGTACGGCCGGTGCTGCGGCGGATCCTGGAGCGGCGGGCGAGGGCGCGGGAGTCGGAGGCGGCGGCACCCATATCCGCGCGGCCGGAGCCGATAGCGGCCGGGCAGGGCGCGGGGCGCGGTGCTGGTGGTGGGACGGACGGCGAGGCGGACGGGGGCGACCCGGCGGCCGACGGCGCCGTCTCCGGCCCGCAGGAGACGCTTGCCGCCCCCTCCCGGCGGCTGTTCGTCTCCCGTGTCGTCGGCGGGGCAGCCGCCGCGGCGGCCGTGGGGACCGTCGGCTACGGGACGTACGGCGTGCTGCGCGGTCCGCGCGTGAAGCGGGTCACCGTGCCGCTCGCCAAGCTTCCCCGCGCGGCGCACGGTTACCGCATCGCGGTGGTCAGCGACATCCACCTCGGGCCGGTGCTCGGGCGGGGCTTCGCGCAGAAGGTCGTCGACACGGTCAACTCGACCCAGCCGGATCTGATCGCGGTCGTCGGCGACCTGGTGGACGGGAGCGTGAAGGACCTCGGCCCGGCCGCGGCTCCCCTGGCGCAGCTGAGGGCACGTCACGGGTCGTTCTTCGTCACCGGCAACCACGAGTACTTCTCCGGTGCCGAGCAGTGGGTCGAGGAGGTGCGGCGGCTCGGGCTGAACCCGCTGGAGAACGCCCGCACGGAGCTGCCGCACTTCGATCTGGCGGGGGTCAACGACGTGGCCGGTGAGGACGAGGGGCAGGGCCCGGACTACGCGAAGGCGCTCGGGGACCGGGATCGGGGGCGGGCGTGCGTGTTGCTCGCACACCAGCCGGTGCAGATCCATGATGCCGTCGACCATGGTGTCGACCTTCAGCTGTCCGGGCACACCCACGGGGGGCAGCTGTTTCCCGGCAACCTCGTGGCCGGTCTGGCCAACCCCACGCTGGCGGGGCTCGATCGGTACGGGGACACCCAGTTGTACGTCAGCCGGGGGGCCGGTGCGTGGGGGCCGCCTACGCGGGTGGGGGCGCCGTCGGACGTCACGGTGATCGAGCTGGCCTCCAGGCAGGCCTGACGGTGCGTTGGGGTGGGCCGGGGGCGGGTTCTGCTCACCCGCGCTTGCGGGGTGCCGCTGCGCCCACCCGTGCCGCCCCAGCGGCACGACTGCCCGCAGTGGGGGGAAAGGGGCGCCGCTGTGCCCACCCGTGCCGTCCTGGGGCACCTCCCAGGCCTTTAAGGCACTGGGGGAGGCACGATTGCCCGCAGTGGGGGAGGGGGAGCCGATGAGTCACGTTCGTACAGCGCTCGTGCTGGTTGATCTGCAGCGGTGGATCGTCGACATGGCGTGGGAGCCGGTCGGCGGGGACGTCGTCGTCGAGGCGTGCGGGCGGCTGCGTGACCGTTTCCCGACGGTCGTCCTGGTCCGGCACGTGCGTGCCGACGGGGCGGACGGCGGGCCGGACGCCGTACCCAATCGGCTCGTGCCCGGCTGTGCGCCGCGCCCCGGCGACCACCTCGTGACCAAGCACGGCCTCGACGCCTTCGAGGGCACCGGGCTGGACGACGTACTGCGCCGCGAAGGGGTCACCGGGATCGTGGTCGCCGGGCTGTCCACCGCGCACGGCGTCGCCGCGACGGCCGCGACCGCGCTGCGGCTGGGCTACGGCGTCGTCGCGGCCGAGGACGCCACCGCGAGCCCCGACGAGGCACAGCACCGTGAGGCCCTCGACCGGCTGACCGCGCTCGGCGCACGCACCGCCCGGGTCGCGGACCTCACGGCCACGTCGTCCGTCACTGACAGCTGACCGCCGTCGGCCTGACCACGTACACGATCCGGTGCTCGGCGTCCGCCGGCGGGCCGTCCAGCTTCTTGCCGTACCGCTCGGCGAGTTGTGTGAAGAACTCGGCCGAGGAGTCGTCGTCGATCCGCACCACCTCGCCGCGGATCTCCAGGTAGCGGTAGGGCTGTTCGGGGTCGCTGACGGACACCGCGACCATCGGGTTGGCCGTGATGTTCTTGTACTTGTGGCGGACCGTGGTGTTGGTGAAGCGGATGTACTCGCCGTCCCAGGAGAACCACATGGGGTTCACCTGCGGGCCGCCGGCCGGGCGGATCGTGGCGAGGTGGCCGAAGAGCGGCCGTTCCAGCAGATCCCGGTGGCTTTCCGGAATGAGACTCATGCCGTGGGTGCCTGCGCTTTCTTCTCCGGTCGGTCGTGCCCGTACTGCGTGGGCGTCCCTGCTGGTGCGCCACGGTACGCACGCCGGACGCGTGTCCGGGAGGCTTTCAGCCGGACGAGGAAACCGGCCGCCCGGCTTGGTCCTCCGACGGCCTTCCCCGACCGGACGGCACCCGTGCGGGCGCCTCGTCGGGTTCCGGGCACGTTCCCGGCCGGGCCGGCAGTGTCACCGTCACCGCCAGCCCCTCGCCCGGCGCCGTCCGTACCGCCACCTCACCCCCGTGCGCCCGCACCACGCCCTGCACGATCGCCATGCCGAGACCGCTCCCCGCGCCCCCGCCCGCGCGGAAGAAGCGGTCGAAGACGCGCGCCGCGTCCTCCGCCGCGAGGCCCGGCCCGTCGTCCGCCACGGACAGCCGCACCACCCCGTCCGCGCGGACCACCCCGAGCCGTACCGCGACGTCCGCCGGAGTGTGCGTCCGTACATTGCCCAGCAGGTTGCCCAGGACCTGCCGCAGCCCCGACTCGTCCGCGCGCACCAGCACCGCACCGTCCGCGTCCACGGTCACCGCCCGCTCCGGCTGCTGCACCCGCAGGTCCTCCGCCGCGTCCCGCACCAGCCGGCACACGTCCACGTTCCGCAGCCGCAGTTCGGGACGCTGGTCGAGGCGGGCCAGCACCAGCAGTTCGTCGACGAGTCGCCCCATGCGGTCGGACTCGGCCAGCATCCTGTCCCAGGCCCGCCTGCGCTCCGTCGGCTCCCGCAGCATCCCCCGGTCGTAGAGCTGGAGGTAGCCGCGTATCGCGGCCAGCGGCGTCCGCAGCTCGTGCGAGGCGTCCGCGACGAACCGCCGGAGCTGGGCCGCGCTGCGCTCGCGCGTGCGGTACGCCGACTCCACCTGCTGGAGCATCGAGTTGAGGGCGAGCCGCAACTGCTCCACCTCCAGGATCGTCTCCCGGCTGGAGGGCACGCGCCGGGTCAGATCACCCTCCGCGATCGCCGACGAGGTCTCCACCATGTCCTCCAGCGGCCGCATCCGCCGCCGCACGCTGAACATGGTCAGACAGGCCAGCAGCAGCAACAGCAGCGTCCCTATGGCCAGGTCGAACTTGACCGCCTTGGTGACACCGTCGTGCACCGCCTCGGTGGAGCCGGCGATCAGGATGTACGTGCCGTCCGCGAGCCGGGTGGCGGTGACGCGGTAGGCGGCGCCGCGCACGGTGACGTCGTGCGGCTCCGGGTCCTGGAACAGGGTGCGCGCGTCGCCCACGGTGTCCACCAGGTCGCGCTGGGCCTTCGTCGGTTCGAAACCGAGGATGCCGACGGGCTCGCCCCGGCCGTCCACGGCGGCGAAGATCGAGTCCGGGTCGTCCTCCCGGTTCCAGTCCGGATCCACCCGGTCGCGGAAGAAGCTCAGCACGTTCAGCGAGTCGATCTGCCGCAGCGTCAGCTCCGAGCCGCCCAGCGACTCACGGGTCCGGGTCAGCTCCGTGTCGATCTGGTCCAGCAGGTAGTAGCGCATGCCCATCACGCTCACCGCGGTGGCCGCCACGATGCCGAGGGCCAGCAGCACCACGTTGGCCAGGGTCAGTGCGCCGCGGAGTGAGTGAATACCCCGTCGGGGGCCCGGTTTCCGGATCGGGAGCCTCACGTCAGGCCGTACCCGACCCCGCGCCGGGTGGTGATCACCGGCGGGCCCAGGGCGTCGAGTTTGCGCCGCAGATAGCTGATGTAGGTCTCGACGACGGTCGACTCGGCCGGGGTGTGCTCGTACTGCCAGACGTGGCGCAGCAGTTGCTCCTTGGGCACGATCCGGCCGCCGTTGCGCACCAGGAAGCGCAGCAGCGCGTACTCGGTGGGGGTGAGCTCGACCGAGCGGCCCGCGCGGCGCACCGAGTACGTCGTCTCGTCCAGCTCCAGGTCGCCGTGGCGCAGCGGCGCCCGCTGCGGGAGCACGTCGGCGGGGCGGGTGCGGCGCAGTACGGCGGTGACCCGGGCGACGACCTCGTCGATGTTGAACGGCTTGGTGATGTAGTCGTCGCCGAAGCCGAGCGCGCCGACGACCTCGGCGGGCGCGTCCCGCGCGGTGAGGAACACCAGCGCCAGCTCCGGCCGCCGGGACCGCAGTTCACGGCCCAGGGCGCGGCCGTCGCCGTCCGGCAGCATCACGTCGAGCAGGGCGCAGTCGGGGCGGGTGTGCTCGGTCAGCGCGAGCGCCTCGCGGACCGTGCCCGCGGTCATGACCTCGAAGCGGTGGTAGCGCAGGGCGATGGCGAGGACGTCCGCGATGCTCTCCTCGTCCTCCACGACCAGCACGGTGCCGGGAGCTGTCGTCATGCCCCCAGTATCGGCAAAACCCCCGCCGGTCGTACCGGTGTTCGCTTTGGAGTTCCTTGAGAGTCCCGCCCGAGTCGTGTCCCCGCGCGGGTGCCGCCGTCGATTCTGCTGCCCAGGACCTGGGGGACCGACCGAGCGACGAAGGAGCGGAAACGTGGCGGTATTGGCACGCTGGTGCTATCGGCATCGGCTGGTGGTCCTGTTGCTGTGGGTGGGGGCGCTGCTCGGACTGGGGGTTTCGGCGAGCAGCGCGGGCACGAACTACGCGGAGGTCTTCTCGCTGCCGGACACGGACTCCAAGCGGGCGATCGACCTGATGGAGCGGGCGTTCCCGGAACGCGCCGGCGACACCGACACCGTGGTGTGGAAGGTCGACGAGGGCTCCGTGCGGGACGACTCCGTACGGTCCCGGATCGAGCCGGCGCTCAAGGAGATCGGGCGGATGGAGGGCGTGGGCGCCGTCACGGATCCCTACGGCGCCCAGGGCGCGGCGCAGATCAGCGAGGACGGGCGGATCGCCTACGCGCAGGTCACGTTCGCCGAGCAGGCGGACGCCGTGCCGAAGGAACTGGTCCAGGACGTCGTCGACACCGCGCAGGGCGCCGCGCGCGACGGGCTCCAGGTGGAGCTGGGCGGCCAGGCCATCACACGCGTCCAGGAACCGCCGACGGGCATCGCCGAGCTGGTCGGCATCCTGGCCGCCGCGGTCGTGCTGTTCGTGGCCTTCGGGTCGCTCTTCGCGATGCTGCTGCCGATCGTGGTCGCCGTCTTCGGCGTCGGCACCGGCATGTTCGGCACCCAGCTCCTCAGCCATGTCACCAACGTTCCCGAACTCGCCACGCTGCTCTCCACGCTGATCGGTCTCGGCGTCGGCATCGACTACGCCCTGTTCATCGTCACCCGGCACCGGCGCGGCATCCTGCGCGGCGCCGACCCGGAGGAGGCGGCGGTCACCGCCCTCAACACCTCCGGCCGGGCGGTGCTGTTCGCGGGCGGCACGGTGTGCATCGCGCTCGCCGGGATGCTGGTGACGAACCTGCGGTTCCTGGACGGCGTGGTCATCGGCACCACGCTCACCGTCGTGCTGAGCGTGCTCGCCGCCGTCACCCTGCTGCCCGCGCTGCTCGGCCTGCTCGGCCACCGGGTGCTCAGCCGCCGCCAGCGCCGCAGGCTCGCGGCGAAGGGTCCGGAGACCGAGACGGCGAGCGGTCTCGCCGCCCGCTGGTCCGCGGGCGTCCAGCGCCGCCCGCGGTCCGTGGCCGTCCTGGCCGTGGTCCTGATGGCGGCGCTCGCGGTCCCGCTGCTGTCGCTGCGCCTGGGCACCGTGGACCAGGGCAACGACGACGCCTCCATGACCACCAGGAAGGCCTACGACCTGCTCGCCGAGGGCTTCGGACCCGGCTTCAACGGGCCGCTCCAGGTGGTCGTGGACGGCGAGGCGTCCGACAGCCTGGTGACGGTCCTGGAGAAGACCGAGGGCGTCGCCCAGGTCGCCGCCGTACCGCCCGCGAACGGTGTCAGCGTCATCCAGGTCGTCCCCACCACGTCCCCGCAGGACGCGGAGACGGACCGGCTCATCGACACCCTGCGCGACGACGTCATCCCGGACGCGGGCGTGGAGGCCCATGTCGGCGGGGTGACCGCGGTGTCCAAGGACTTCGCGACGGTGACCGGCGAACGGCTGCCGCTGTTCATCGGCACGATCATCGGCCTGGGCTTCCTGCTCCTGCTGCTCGCGTTCCGTTCCCTGGTGGTGCCGCTGACGGCCGCCGTGATGAACCTGCTCGCGGCGGCGGCCTCCTTCGGCGTCCTGGTGATGATCTTCCAGTGGGGTTACGGCCTGGACCTGCTGGGCCTCGGCAAGGAGGGCCCCATCGCGTCCTTCCTGCCGATCATCATGCTGTCGCTGCTGTTCGGGCTCTCCATGGACTACCAGGTGTTCCTGGTGAGCCGGATGCACGAGGAGTGGGTGCACACCCGGGACAACGCCCGCGCGGTGCGCGTCGGCCTCGCGGAGACCAGCCGCGTCATCAACTCCGCGGCCCTGATCATGGTCTGCGTCTTCCTCGCCTTCGTGCTCAGCGGTGACTACGGCGCCGCCATGGCGGGCGTGGGGCTGGCCGCAGCGGTCGCCCTGGACGCGTTCATCCTGCGTACGGCACTGGTGCCGGCCGTGATGCACCTGCTCGGGAAGTCCAACTGGTGGCTGCCGGCCGGTCTGGAGAAGCGGCTGCCGCATCTGGCGGTCGAACCGAAGGAGGAGGCCGTGGCGGCCGAGCAGGGCCCCGCCCGGCACGAGGGCCCCTCCTCGGTGGTCCACGGCTTCGTCCGCACGGCCGACGGCGAACCCGTCGAGGGCGCCGCCGTCACCCTGCTGACCTCGGGGGGCCGCCAGCTGGACCGTGTGGTCTCCCTCGCCGACGGCGCGTACATCGTCTCCGTACCGGCCCCGGGCACCTATCTGCTCGCGGCCACGGCGACCCCGCTCGGCTCCCGCGCGGCCCACGTGACCGTGACGGACGGTCCACTGGTGCACGACGTGGAACTCGTGCCCGGTGAGGTGGACGCCGTCAACTGACGGTGCCGGGGCGCCCGTCGTCGGCGGGCGCCCCCTTCTCCCTCTTCGCCGGGTTCGGAAGCGCCTTCGTCATGCCGGGCAGGAACTCCGTGAACAGCTCGTGCACCTCGCGCACCAGGGGCCGCAGCACCCGGAAACGGGCCAGGGCGATGCCCCGCGCGGTGATCCGGGCGCCGCGCTCGGCCAGCCGGTAGCTGCGCTCCCGGCCCTCGGTGCGGTCGAAGATCCAGTACAGGACGAGCCCCATCTGGGACAGCCACATCAACTCGGGCAGGATGTCCCGCAGCTCCTCCGGCACCTTGCTCTTCGTCCCGGCGAGCACCGCGCGGTGGACGCTGATCGCCTCCACGCGCGCGTGCTCCGACTCGGGGGAGAAGGGGCTGAGCGGGCTGTCCGGGTCGGCGGCGTTCTTGAAGAACTGCACCGCGAACTCGTGGTACGGCGTGGCGATGTCCAGCCACGCCTTCAGCACGCCCGCGAGCCGGGCCTCCAGGTCGGTCTCCCGGCGCAGGACCTCCCGGACGGCCACCTGGTGCTCGGCGGCGATCCGGTCGTAGAAGCCCTGGATCAGGTGTTCCTTGCCCTCGAAGTAGTAGTACGCGTTGCCGACGGAGACGCCCGCCTCCTTGGCGATGGCCCGCATGGTCGTCTTGTCGTACCCGCGCTCCTGGAACAGCCGCATGGCGGTCTCGAGGATCAGGGCGCGGGTCTGCTCGGACTTGCTGAGGGTGGCGCCGTCGTCGGGGCCGTCGTTCTTCGCGGGCACGGAAGGAGCCTAACGCCAGGGAGGGGCCGCCCTACGGGGCGGTGCAGGTGCCCGCCTCGCAGCTCGGCGCGGTGTAGCTCCAGCCGTCGCGCGGATCGTACGTCCACCCGTCACCCCGGCGGTACACGCCGCCGCCCCACCCGGACGCCATTCCGCGCCACTTGGCGGCGGCCAGCACCGCGCCCTTGGCGAGCCGGGCGCCGGCCGGGGTGCTCAGCCGGTGGGCCAGCCGCCGGTGCTCCCGCAGCGCCCACAGGGTGACGACCCAGGCGGCGGCGCCCCGGTACACCTGCCCGGCGTCACCCACCACGGTGATCTCCTCCAGGGTGGACCCGTGGTCGAGGCCGGGGAACCGGGCCCGCGCCGCCTCCGAGGCCGCCGGGACCAGCTCCAGGGGCACCAGTTGGGGCTGGCGCACCAGCCAGTCCCGTACGAAGGCGCACAGGGAGCACTCGGCGTCGTACAGCACGGTGAGCCGGCGGACCGGGACGCGCGCGGCGCCCCGGTCCTCATGCGTGGCCGTCACGCCGCTCACGCCCCGGCCTGAGGGGCCGCCCAGCCCTGCGGCGGCACCGGCGGGACCTGCTCCCGCTCCATCACCCCGCGGCGCCGGATCTTGTTGAGCACGTACACGTTGCCCAGGTGCATCACGCCCAGTACCAGCAGCACCACGCCGAGCTTGGTCGACAGGGCCTCGAAGATGCCGCGCGTGTCGGTGATCGTCTCGTCGTCGCTCAGGTACAGCGCGACGAACCCGAGGTTGACGAGGTAGAAGCCGACCACCAGGAGGTGGTTGACGGCGTCGGCGAGCTTCTCGTTGCCGTGCAGCACGTCG
This sequence comes from Streptomyces sp. CB02400, assembly GCF_001905725.1. Lineage (GTDB taxonomy): Bacteria > Actinomycetota > Actinomycetes > Streptomycetales > Streptomycetaceae > Streptomyces > Streptomyces atrovirens. The sequence goes on along the minus strand of NZ_LIWB01000004.1, from coordinate 18,415 downwards.
GAGAGGAAGATCCGCCCGTTGCTGCTGAGCGTACGAGCGACCCAGACGGTCAGCCCGATGCTGACCACCAGGTAGATGACGTAGGCGATGACCGTACGGTCCATGTCCCCCAGCCCTTCTTGAACACGTTCAAAACGCTGACGGGAGAGACTCTAGACCCTTCTTTTGAACGTGTTCAACTCAAGGGTGCGGTGGGCTGCGTCACGGATCGCCGAAGGGCCCCGTCTCCGGCGGAGACGGGGCCCTCAGGGACGTACTGCGGCGTGCCTCAGTAGCGGCGCGTGATCAGCGCACGCTTCACCTCGGCGATCGCCTTCGTGACCTCGATGCCGCGCGGGCAGGCGTCCGTGCAGTTGAAGGTCGTGCGGCAGCGCCACACGCCGTCGCGGTCGTTGAGGATCTCCAGGCGCTGCTCGCCGGCCTCGTCACGCGAGTCGAAGATGAAGCGGTGCGCGTTGACGATGGCCGCCGGGCCGAAGTACTGCCCGTCGTTCCAGAACACCGGGCACGAGGACGTGCAGGCGGCGCACAGGATGCACTTCGTCGTGTCGTCGAAGCGCTCGCGGTCCTCGGCGGACTGCAGACGCTCGCGCGTCGGCTCGTTGGTGTCCTTCGTGATCAGGAAGGGCATCACGTCCCGGTACGCCTGGAAGAACGGCTCCATGTCCACGACCAGGTCCTTCAGGACCGTCAGGCCCTTGATGGCCTCGACCGTGATCGGCTTCTCGGGGTTGATGTCCTTGATCAGCGTCTTGCACGCCAGGCGGTTCTTGCCGTTGATCCGCATGGCGTCGGAGCCGCAGATGCCGTGGGCGCAGGAACGGCGGAAGGTCAGCGTGCCGTCCAGGTCCCACTTGATCTTGTGCAGCGCGTCGAGGACACGCTCCTTCGGGTCGATCTCCAGCTGGAAGTCTTCCCAGACCGCCTCGGCCGAGACCTCCGGGTTGAACCGGCGGATCCGCATCGTGACGGTGATGTACGGGGAGTCGGCGAAACCGGGCTCGGGGGAACCGGCCGCGTCCGCCTTGTCCAGAACAGGGGTAGCCATCAGTACTTACGCTCCATCGGCTGGTAGCGGGTCTGGACGACCGGCTTGTAGTCCAGACGGACGGTCTCGGTGCCGTCGGCGCCGACCTCGCGGTACGCCATCGTGTGGCGCATGAAGTTGACGTCGTCGCGGTTCGGGTAGTCCTCGCGGTAGTGACCGCCGCGGGACTCCTTGCGGGCGAGGGCGGACACCGCCATGACCTCGGCGAGGTCCAGCAGGTTGCCCAGCTCGATCGCTTCCAGCAGGTCCGTGTTGAACCGCTTGCCCTTGTCCTGGATGGCGACGTTCTTGTAGCGCTCGCGCAGCTCGGCGATCTTCTCGACCGCCGTCTTGATCGTCTGCTCGGTGCGGAACACCATGACGTTGGCGTCCATGGTCTCCTGCAGCTCACGGCGGATGGTGGCCACCCGCTCGTTACCGGTGGAGGACCGCAGCCGCTCGATCTGCTCGACGACGAAGGACTCCGGGTTCTCCGGCAGCTCGACGAAGTCGGCCTTCTGGGAGTAGTCGGCCGCCGCGATACCGGCCCGCTTGCCGAACACGTTGATGTCCAGCAGCGAGTTGGTGCCCAGCCGGTTGGCGCCGTGCACGGACACACAGGCGACCTCGCCGGCCGCGTACAGGCCCGGCACGACGGTGGTGTTGTCCGACAGGACCTCGCCCTCGACGTTGGTCGGGATGCCGCCCATCGCGTAGTGCGCGGTCGGCTGGATCGGGATCGGGTCCGTGTACGGCTCGATGCCGAGGTACGTCCGCGCGAACTCCGTGATGTCGGGCAGCTTGGCGTCGAGCTGCTCCGGCGGGAGGTGCGTGAGGTCCAGGTAGACGTGGTCGCCCTCGGGACCGCAGCCGCGGCCCTCGCGGATCTCCGTGTAGATGGAGCGCGAGACGACGTCACGCGAGGCGAGGTCCTTCATGACCGGCGCGTACTTCTCCATGAAGCGCTCGCCGTCCTTGTTGCGGAGGATGCCGCCCTCACCGCGGGCGCCCTCCGTCAGCAGGATGCCCATGCGCCAGATGCCGGTCGGGTGGAACTGGAAGAACTCCATGTCCTCCAGCGGCAGCCCGCGCCGGTACACGGCCGCCTGGCCGTCACCGGTCAGCGTGTGCGCGTTCGACGTCACCTTGAAGAACTTGCCGGTGCCGCCGGAGGCGTAGATCACGGACTTCGCCTGGAAGACGTGGATCTCGCCGGTCGCCAGCTCGTACGCGACCACACCGGCCGACTTCTTGACGCCGTCGACCTCGGTGATGAGCTGGTCCAGGACGTAGAACTCGTTGAAGAACTCCACGCCCTCCTTGACGCAGTTCTGGTACAGCGTCTGGAGGATCATGTGACCGGTGCGGTCGGCCGCGTAGCAGGAGCGGCGGACCGGGGCCTCGCCGTGGTTGCGGGAGTGACCGCCGAAGCGCCGCTGGTCGATCGTGCCGTTCGGCGTCCGGTTGAACGGCAGGCCCATCTTCTCCAGGTCGAGGACCGAGTCGATGGCCTCCTTCGCCAGGATCTCGGCGGCGTCCTGGTCGACCAGGTAGTCACCGCCCTTGACCGTGTCGAAGGTGTGCCACTCCCAGTTGTCCTCCTCCACGTTGGCCAGCGCGGCGGCCATGCCGCCCTGCGCGGCGCCCGTGTGGGAGCGGGTGGGGTAGAGCTTCGTCAGCACGGCGGTGCGGCTGCGCTTGGTCGACTCGATGGCCGCGCGCATGCCGGCGCCACCGGCGCCGACGATGACGGTGTCGTACTTGTGTACCTTCATGATTTTCGCAGCCCCGTGCCTAGCGGATGTTCGGGTCGAAGGTGAAGATCACCAGCGTGCCCAGCAGGATGGTGAACACCGTGGCGGTGTAGAGCAGGCCCTTGAGCCACAGCCGGGTGTTCGGCCGCTCCGCGTAGTCGTTGATGACCGTGCGCAGGCCGTTGGCGCCGTGCAGCATCGCCAGCCACAGCATCAGCAGGTCCCAGACCTGCCAGAACGGCGAGGCCCAGCGGCCGGCCACGAAGGCGAAGCCGATCTTGGAGACGCCGCCGTCGAGCACGAGCTGGATCAGCAGGTGGCCGATGACGAGGACGACCAGGACGACGCCGGACAGGCGCATGAACAGCCAGGCGGCCAGCTCGAAGTTGCCCCGGGTGGACTTCGGGGTCTTCTTCGTCCGCTTGCGCGGGGGCTCGATGACCGGCGCCGGGTTGTCGACGGAGTAGAGCGAGGTGCCCTCGACGGGGCCGATGCCCGAGGCGGTGGTGTCAGTCGTGGACATGGGCGTCAGCTCCCGAACAGTTCACGAGCGGCGTGGCCGAGGACGGGGTAGATCGCCCCGAGCATCAGCACGACCCAGATGGCGACGACGGTCCAGAGCATCTGCTTCTGGTAGCGGGCGCCCTTGGCCCAGAAGTCGACGGCGATGACACGCAGGCCGTTGAGCGCGTGGAACAGGATGGCGGCGACGAGGCCGTACTCCAGCAGCGCGACGATCGGCGTCTTGTACGTGGCCACGACGGTGTCGTAGGCCTCGGGGGACACCCGCACGAGAGCGGTGTCCAGCACGTGAACGAACAGGAAGAAGAAGATGAGGACGCCGGTGACTCGGTGAGCCACCCAGGACCACATTCCTTCCCGGCCGCGGTACAGCGTTCCAGCCGGCACGGAAGTTTCCTCCGGGAGCGGGGTTCGGGGCCGCGCCGGCTTTCCTTGTCGGTCGGGCCCGGCCGGGTACGGTCCACCGGCCCCCAGCATGTTAGCGACGGATGCCTGTGGTGCTTACAGGGGGCCTGCCGGTGTGATCAAACTTGCACTCAAAGGGGTGCGGGGCGGGCCTTGGCGGCTACCGGGGTGGGGCTTTGTCGCGTTTGCCGGGTGCGGGCCCGTCGGTGGCCGGTCGCGCAGTTCCCCGCGCCCCCAGGATGTCGATCAACCGCCCCCTGGCCAGGCGCCGGAGTTGCTCGGCTGCCACCACCCGCTCGTCCTCCGGATCGTTCGCCAATCGTGACCGGATGTTCTCCAGGACCCGGTCCAGGGTCTCCTCCTCGGGGACGTCGTCCAGGCAGATGACGAAGACATGGCCGAACTTGGTCTCGTACGCCGTGTGGGCCGCGGTCAGGGCCGTGTGGGCGGCGGAGTAGGTGTCGTCGGGGAGGGTGGGGCGGGGTTCCGCGGCCAGGGCCTCCGCCAGTTCTTTGGAGGAGAGGTCGTACGTCGCCTCGTCGGAGGCCGCCAGGAGGGACGGCAGGTCGGGGTAGGGGCGGTGGCCGGAGAGGCGCAGGGCCCAGCGCAGGCTGCGCAGGCAGGTCAGGAGGGCGCGCTCGGCGTCCTCGGCGGGAGCGGTGTTGAACCGCTCCAGCGCGGGCGGGATGCCGGGCGCGCCGCGGGACTGTCCGGGTATGGCGACTCGGCCGGGGAGGTCTGGGAGACGGTGCGCAGGCAGCGTGGGTCCTCGTGGGCGTCGCGTGTGTGTCGGTGGAAGATGCTGTGAGAGTTGTGACGTCACGTTATCGAGTGAGTCCGAGACGTGTCCGATCGGTACCCCGAATTCACCCGGACGGCAGAGTTTGAGAACGGCTCGTCGATGCCCTTCACTCGTTCGGGTCGTACGTTGGCTGAGTGAGTCAGCACAGGCAGCACGGGCAGCACCGGCAACCCAGGCAGCACCGGCGACGGGTGCTGATCACGGCCGTCGCCGCGGGCGCGCTGGTGGCCGCGTCCGGCGTGAGCCTCGGACTCTGGGCGACCTCGGACGACGACGGCTCGCCCGCGGGCTCGACGGCGGCGTCCTCCGCCGAGACCCCCGCCGGTTCCGACGAGGCCGCCGGGACGACACCGGGCGGGAGCCCGAGCCCCAGCCGCACCTACCCCTTGTCCGAGGCGCCGCGCACCATACCCGCCGTACGCGACCACACCGCGGAGCGCGGTCCGGGCTGGCGCCCCGCGAAGGACCACCGGGTGGTCGTGGACGACCCCGCGCTGGCCGACGAGGGGCGCCTGATAGCCGGCGAGCTGGGACTGGCGTACGCGGGGGAGAAGGGCGACCGGCGGGCCGGGGACCTGAGGCTGGAGCTGAACCGGGCCGGGGGCGCGAACCCTGAGTCGTACACGATGACCGTGCGGGGCGGGAGCGTGACCGTGAGCGCCCCCGGTGAGCCGGGCGTGTTCTACGGCACCCGCACGCTCAAGCAGGCGATACGCGGCACCGGGACCGCCCCCGAGGGCGTGGTGCGCGACGAGCCCGCCAAGCAGCGGCGCGGACTGATGCTGGACATCGCGCGCAAGCATTACGACGCCGGCTGGATCGAGGACCGGATCCGTGAGCTGGGCGATCTGAAGTTCAACGAGATCGGCCTGCACTTCTCCGACGACCAGGGCTTCCGCATCGAGTCCGACTCGCACCCGGAGATCGTCTCGGCGGACCACCTCACCAAGGCGCAGGTCAAGAGGATCGTCGACCTCGCGGAGAGCCGGCACATCACCGTCGTCCCCGAGATCGACTCACCCGGACACCTCGGCGCGGTCATCGCCGCCCATCCGGACCTGCAACTGCGTGACGCGAGCGGCAGCGCGGTGCGCGGCGCGATCGACATCTCCGAGGCCGGGTCCGCCGAGATCGTCGACGACCTGCTGAACGAGTACGCAGGGCTCTTCCCTGGCGGGCAGTGGCACCTGGGCGGCGACGAGTACCAGGCGCTGGTGGTGTCCGACCCCGAGGCGTCGTTCCCGGGCCTCGCCGCCGCCGCGCGGGAGAAGTACGGCTCCGGCGCGACCGTGGAGGACCTGACCACCGGCTGGCTCAACGACCGGGCGGCCACGGTCCGCGCCCACGACCGCACGCCCCGCGCGTGGAACGACGGCTTCTTCCGGGGCGGCTCGGTGCAGGCGGCCGAGGACATCCAGGTCGCCTACTGGACCGGCAAGGAGATCGGCGCCCGGCAGCCGGCGGAGTACCTGAGCGAGGGCCGCGAGGTCGTCAACTACAACGACGAGTTCCTCTACTACGTGCTCGGGGAGCCCCTGACCTTCGTCTATCCGACGGGGGAGCGGATCTACGAGCAGTGGACGCCGCTGGTGCTGCGCGGCACCACCGCCGTCCCCGAGCGGTACGACGACCGGATCCTCGGCGGGTCCTTCGCCGTCTGGGGCGACATCCCCGGGGCCCAGACCCAGGACCAGGTCGCGGACGGGATCCGGCTGCCGCTGGCGGCGACCGTCCAGAAGCTCTGGGACCCGGACGAGCCGGAGCTGTCGTGGGCGGAGTTCCGGGACCTGGCGGGCGAGCTGGACTGACGACTCCCCGTCAGGGGGTGGATTGCCGCATACAGCTGCGAACCCCCGTACGACTGTGGTGGTGTTCTGGACAGGACGGAGAACCGACACAGCGGGGGAACACCGGCACATGGGCTACTGGGGGTATTTCGTCGTGGGCCGCGGGGAGCGGCCGCTCGCCGAGCTGGACACGCTGGCCGGCGCGGCCGGGGGCATGACCCTGCACACCTCGGCGCCCGACGGCTGGCAGGTGTGGGAGTACCCGGGCGGCCAGGGCGACATCGGGAACATGAACGATCTGGCCCGGGAGACCGGGGCGCCCGCGCTGTTCGGATACGTCATGGACAGCGACTGCGTGGTGGTGGAGGCGGCGTCACCGGAGAGCGGGGCGTGGACGACCTGTCTGGCGCGGGCCCGCATGGCCGGTTACCTGGAGGGACAGCGGGAGGGGCTCACGCTGGAGGACTACTTCCTGGAGCCCTCCGACGCCGCCGAACGGGCCGTCTTCTGGGCCGAGGAGGCGGGGCGCACCGCCTCCGCCGAGGACCTGGCCGAGGTGCTGACCGCCGACCCCGACCCGATGGCCGAAAACCTCTTCTTCCGCCTGCTCGACCGGCTCGGCGTGGTGCCCCTGTGACACTCCGGGCCCGTCGCACGCAGTAAGGGGAAATGCGGGCTCCGTGAGGGATGGGGCACGTGAGGGCCTCGCCGGGGCCCGCGAACATTCCTTGAGGAGGCGTGGATGAGCCTGGTGGAACTGATCGCACAGGCCGACGAGCGCGGGCTGGCCGTGAGCGGGTTGGCTTGTTTGGATCGGTGCGTGCCGCTGCTGGGTGGCGGCGACGAGGTGCTGCGGCCGCTGTGGGCGAGCCTCGCTCAGGCCGCGCCCGCCGGTGACTGGGCGCAGCGGCTGGAGCAGGCCCGCGGCACGCTGGACGCGGCGGCCGGCGGCGCGGACGAGGCCGTCACGCTCGCGCACCGGATGCTGGCCGGCGCCCCCGCCGAGCGGTCCGCCGCCGGGCTGCGGGAGTGGGCCGACGAATGCTCCGTCGCCGCACTGCGGATCCACCGGCTGCTGGACGGCGCCGCCGACGACTCCGGTCTCGCCGACGCCCGCCGTGACGGCCGCACCGACGGCCTGTCACCGCTGCTCGCCGCCGAACTGCGCCGTCAGCTCACGGTCCTGGAACTGCTCGCCGCCCACGGCCCGGGGGGCCTGCGCGGAGCCCTCGAGGTCTCGACGGAGGGGCGCCGGGTACTGCGCGCCGCGGTGTCCCGCCGCAGCCGCAGGGACACCTAGGGGGGTGTCGTTCGGATCAGGCGCTCCAGTGGGCGGTGCCTTGCAGTCGAGCCGAGCGGGGTCCGGTGGCGGGGGTACCTCCCACGCCCTTCAGGCAGTGGGGGGGGCATCGCAAGGCGGAGGAGGGCGCCAGGGCGGAGCCCTGGCGACCGACGACAACGCGGCGAGGTGCGGTGCCAGACCCCGCGACCCCGGCAGGATCCGAACGACACCCCCTGGGTCCGCGACCCCGACAAGATCCGGAGCAAGATCCGAACAGCAGTGACGAAACGGTTCGTCGGAGCGCTTACCAGGATGTGACGACTGCGACGACTGTGACCACACAGCAGGAGACCAGGCCCTCGGCCGCGACCAAGCCGGTCCGCTGGGCGGCGGACGCGGTGGCGGCGATGCGCGAAGGGGCACGGCTGCGCCTCGACTACTCGGCGCGCAGTCTGTGGAGCGTCGACCGGATGATCGAGGACATACGCCAGGAGGCGGCCCCGTTCGCCGCCGTGGAACTGGTGCTGCGCGGGTTCGGCGCCTACGCCGGCGAGGTGATAGCCCGTCAGACCGGCGGCGAGTGGTGGTCCTCCGGCGGCGACCACTGGGTCCGCACCCCCGACGGCCGCCTCTGGGACCCCATCGACGAGGCCCGCCGCTGCTACACGGGCGACGGCTCCCTCCGCCTGCTGTGCCGCGACGCGTCGGACGGGACGGCACGGACCTGACGACCGTGCCGTCCGGTACGACGGCGGCCGGGGTCCCGCATGGCGCGCGGGGCCCCGGCCGTCGTCGTACCGGTGATGCGGTGGTGCGGCGTTACGGCGTCAGCGTCTGCCCGATCCGCACGTCCGCCGCCAGGCCGAGGGTGCCCTTGCCGAAGACGTACGAGTCGCCGAAGCCGAGGCCCGAGCTGTTGCTCGGCAGGTACAGGAGCACGCCGTCCGACGTGTCCTCGCCGTCGGCCCCGACCGTCAGGTCCGCGCGGCCGTAGCCGGACAGGTCCGTCAGGGACACCGCGGAACCGAACCGGTCACCGGACTCCGTGGAGCCGGGGACGCCGGAGGTGTCCTGGGAGACGCCGGTCGCGCCGGAACCGGTGAGGCCGGAGGAGCCGCCGCGGAACAGGATCGCCTGGCCCGCGTCCCTGCGGGTGCCGCTGCGGGAGAGGTCCTCGCCGGGGGCGCCGGCCAGGACGTCCGCGTAGCCGTCGCGGTTGTAGTCGCCGGCCGAGACCGAGGTGCCCAGCCCGTCACCGGACTCGTTGGCGCCGGGAACGCCGGAGGTGTCCTGGTGGATCGTCCTCATGCCGGTGGTGGTGAACCCGGACGACGTGCCCAGCACCATGGTGATCCGCCCGCCCGGCGTGGTGCCGCCGGACTCGGCGGCCGCCGGCTGGCCGATGACGATGTCGTCGTAGCCGTTGTCGTTGAAGTCGCCCACGGCGATGGAACGCCCGCCCTTGACGGAGATGACGCCCGCCTTGGTCAGGCCGGACGCGGAGCCCGCGAAGCGGACGACACGGCTGGTGCCGCCGGTGTCGCGGTAGTTGAGGGCGATGTCCGCGTAGCCGTCCCGGTTGAAGTCGCCGCTCGCGGCGTCCAGGTAGGAGACGGCGCCCGTGGCGCTGGTGAGCGTGCCGTACTCGGTGGCGCCGTCGGTGTGACGGGCGTTCCAGTTGCCGCCCCCGCCGGTGCCGGCCGCGAACACGTCCGCCTTGCCGTCACCGTCGAAGTCGCCGACGGCGACCGTGGTGCCGAACCTGGCGCCGGTCTCCGTGACACCCGTCGTGCCGTACGAGAAGCCGGTGTCCAGCTCCGGGCCGTACATCACCGCGACGCCGCCGCGGTCGGCGTCACCGGTGGTGTCGTCCTCGCCGGGGATGCCGATCACGAGGTCGGCGTACCCGTCGCCGTTGACGTCGCCCCACGCGGTGGAGGTGCCGAAGCCGTCACCGGACTCGTTGGAGCCGGGGACGCCGGCGCTGCTCTGGGTGATCGTCTTCTTGGCGCCGGTGACCGGGCCGTTCAGCCCGCCGGGGATCACGGTCACGCTGCCGCCGCCCGAGGCCTTCGGGGTGCCGGCGACCAGGTCGGCGAGGCCGTCCCGGTTGTGGTCCGAGGTGGCCAGGGCGTGCGAGATGCCCGGGGTCCTGGCGAGCGAGGCGATCCGGGACAGCTTCGGGTACAGGTTCTTGCCGGGGCAGGCCGTGTAGTTGGTGTCCCGGTGGCCGAAGACCCGCGGCAGGGTGACCGACTCACCCTCGTCGATCTTGTTGCCGCTGTCGCCGGCCGCCGAACCGGAGGTCAGCGTGACCTTGCCGGTCGGGTCGATGCCGTACATGCCGAACTTCCAGGCGACGACCCGCGCGATCGAGTCCAGCGCGGCCCGGCTCGGGTGGGCGCTCTCGAAGTTGCCTATGTACGAGATGCCGAGCGTGTCGGTGTTGAAGCCGATGTCGTGCGCGCCGACCACCGGCAGGTCCATGCCGCCGCTGCGGCCCTCGAAGATCTGACCGCAGCGGTCGACGACGAAGTTGTAGCCGATGTCGTAGTAGCCGCGGGCGAAGTGCTCCTGCTGGATGGAGCGCATCCGGGCCCGCGAGTCGGCGCAGGAGACGCTGTTGTCGCTGTCGACGCCGGTGTGGTGGATGACGGCGGCCTTGATGTCGGTGCCGTAGCTCGGCGTGCCGTCGTAGTCCGTGGACGCGCCCCACTCGGCCTGCGTGATGATCGGCGGCTTCACGACCGTCGACGGGCGGGGCTCGGGGACGGTGGGCGTCGGCTCGGGGGACGCGGTGTCCGTGGCCGCCGTCTCCGACGGGGTGCCGGTCGGCTCCGCGGACGTGGTGTCCGTGGGGGAGGCCGTCTCCGTGGCGGCCGGCTCCGACGGCGTCCCGGTGGTCTGCGTCGGCGCCGGCTCCGTGGTCACCGGCGCCGTGGTCTCCGCCAGGAACGCGGCCGGCTCCATGCTCGCGACCGTCGGCGCGCCCTCGGGGTCCGTGCCCGGGTCGAGGAGCTTGACGTCCATACCGGCCGGCTGACCGCCCACCTGGGTGCCGTCGGCGTTCACCACGCGCACCTCGACGCCGTCGGCGTCGTCGGTCCACAGCGACGCCGTGCCGCCGCGGGTCGCCGCCCGCTCGCCCTCCGCGCCGTCGGCCTGGTTCGGCTCGTCCTCCAGCTCCTGCCAGCCGGACCACTTGCCGGTCTCCAGGTCCCGGGTGCGCACCTCGGGCGTGCCCTTGGCGTCCGCCTCCGGGTTGTCCCAGGTCACCAGCACCGCGCTGAAGCGCTCCGTGTCCTGCCGGTCGAGACCCCGGCGGCCCCCGCCCCGGTTCTCCAGCTCCAGCGTGTGGACGCTCGGCTCGCGGGCCTCCTCCCGCGGGTCGGCCGGCGCGGACGACGGATCGGCCACCGCGTACGTGACGACACCCGCGCCACTGAGCACGACGGCGCCGACGGTCAGCCAGGCCCGCCGTTTCAGGCCGAGCGGCTTGTACGCATGGGTCCTGCGTGGACTCAACTAACCCACCCCTAGAAAAAGCACATGGACACCACCTGTCCCACAGGTGGCACTCATCCAGCGCCGAGCGCGGGCCAAACGTCACACGTGGCGTCACCGGACCCGCACATCCCCCGAGGAGCCTCGCGGACGTACGAGAAGCGGAAAGGTTGTATGCGCCCTGTGAGTTGACTGTGTGGTGATCGCCACGTCCGCGACACGTGATGATCACGGCCTGACGTCCGCTTGGTTTCCAGGAGAATTCGAACGACTGCCCCAGTGGGGCGAGTTGAGGGGCGGTGTCGTATGGAGGCGACGGACGAGTGGATACCGGGTGCGGGACGGATGCGGTCGTACGCGGCGGCCTTCGTCGCCCGTGCGACCGCCCGCGGCCGGCTTCCGCTGGACTACTCCGTGGCCAGCCTGCGCCTGGTCGACGCCCTGGTCGACGGGCTCCGCAAGGGCGGGGCGGACCGCGAGCGGGCGCACGACACGCTGTTCGGCCTCGGTGCCTACGTCGGAGAGGTGCTCGTGCGCCGCGCGGGCGGGGTGTGGGTGGACCTCGACGAGCGGCAGCGCGCGTACTTCGGGCAGCCGGTCGGGGTCCGGATGCCCGACGGCCGGATCTGGAATCCGGTCGGCAAGGTGCACAACCGGTTCGAGGCGGGCGGCCCGCAGGAGTCGCTGGGGACCTTCTACCTGGTGCTGCACGGGCGGGCCCGGGGGACCGCCGCCTGACCATTGACACAGAAAGACATGGGGGGATTCCCATCGTAAGGAAGCGCGATGGACGCGAGGAACGACATGGACGGGGGGAACGGTCCGGACGAGGGGAACGGTCCGGACGGGGGGAACGCCACGGGCACGGGGAGCGGTCCGAGCGGGGAGAGCGGCACGGGCACGGGGAGCGGTCCGGACGAGGGGAACGGTCCGTACGTGGAGAGCGGTCCGTACGGGCAAGCAGCGGACCGGGGCGCCGGTCCGGCCGGGGCCGGTCCCGCGCCGGCGGGCCGCGCTGGACCCGGACCGCGCCGGCCGGGCTGGCCTTCGCCGTCGTGATGGTCGCCTCGGGCGCCGCCGTGGCCTACTACCAGGACCGGCAAGCGCCCGCGGCGGGCGACGCGTCCGTGGACGCGGGGGACATGCTGGAGGGCGGCACCGCGCAGCCCCGCGCGGAACGGACTCCCCGCGTCTCCGAAAGCCCCGACCCCTCCACCTCCCCGTCCCCCAGCACATCCGCGTCCGCGTCCGCCTCCGCCTCCCCCTCGTCCACCGTCATCGACATCCCGGCCACCGGACCCGGCACCTTCACCACCGCACAGGCGGACGGCAGCGTCGTCGGTACGGGCAGCCGGATGCGGCGCTACAAGGTGCTGGTCGAGGACGGCATCGACGTGTCGGCGAGCGCGGCCGCGGCCGAGATCTCCGACGTCCTCGCCGACCGCAGGGGCTGGACCCGCGACGGGGTGAACTCCTTCCAGCTCGTCAGCTCGGGCTCGTACGACTTCGTCGTGAAGATCGCCACGCCGGGCACCACGGACAACATCTGCGGTGCCGCGGGCCTGCTGACGCGCGGTGAGGTCAACTGCAGCGTGGGCACGGACGTGGTGGTCAACCTCAAGCGGTGGGTGCTGGGCTCGCCCCAGTTCGACGGACCCATCGGCGAGTACCGCGCGCTGATCGTCAACCACGAGGTCGGCCACCGCATCGGACACGGCCACGAGACCTGCCCGGGGCCCGGACGCCCGGCCCCCGCGATGATGCAGCAGATCAAGGGACTGAAGGGCTGTGTCGCCAACGCCTGGCCGTACGGCCGGGACGGCACCTATCTGGGCGGCCCCGCCGTTCCTTGATGTCGGGGCCAGGGGCGGACCGGCGCGCTCGCGTGTGCCGCACGAGGCGTGTGACGAGCTGTGACACTTTCGTGGCGCCGGACGCTGATGACCGTGGGGGTGTGGGCGCTGCCAGACGTGCTCACGCCAAGCGATAGCGGTGCGCTACGCGCTCGGTACGGACGAGGACAGTTCTTGGGCCACGGAGGGGAACCCCGCCGCGCACAGGCGTACGACGGGGAACTGGGCGCGGCCGTCGCGCGGGCCCAGAAGGGCGACGAGGCCGCCTTCGCCGTGGCCTACCGGCTCATACAGCCCGGCCTGCTCGCCTATGTGCGCGGGCTCGTCGGGGACGACGCCGAGGACGTGATGTCGGACGCCTGGCTGGAGATAGCCCGCGACCTGGGGAGGTTCAAGGGCGACGGGGCCGGGTTCCGCGGCTGGACGGCGACCATCGCCCGGCACCGGGCGCTGGACCACCTGCGCCGGCAGCGGGTACGGCCCCGGCCCTCCACGCTGGAACAGGACGTCCTGGACCTGCCCGGACCGCACAGCACCTACGACCAGGCCATGGAGGCCATGTCCACCGAGCACGCCCTCGAACTGGTCGGCGGGCTGCCGCGCGACCAGGCCGAGGCCGTGCTGCTGCGGGTGGTCGTCGGCCTCGACGGTCCCGCCGCCGCCCGCGTCCTCGGCAAGCGGCCGGGCGCGGTACGGACGGCCGCGTACCGGGGGCTGAAACGTTTGGCGAAGCAGCTCGGCGTCGAGAGTGTGACGGATGAGGCCTCGCGGACGCTGGGTGAGTCGACATGAACGTCGGCCGGGACGGCGGACACGGCGGGCGGCGCGACGGCGTCCGCCCCGGGCCGGCCGCACCCGGCGGCCCACGACGGCCCCCGAGGGCCGCAGGCTGAACAGGCCGGACATGCGGAACGTATCCGTCGGTCCGGGCGGTGCCGCTTGTGCGGCCGGTCCGCACGGTCGTGGCGGGCCGAGCGTGGGTATCAAGTGGAACGAGCAGGAACGGGAACGGACATGGGTGAACGGCAGAACGACGGCGGGCCGGCCGGCCGTCGGCGTGTGCACCCTGAGAGGGGCGCGCCGCCCTGGTCCGGCGGTCCGGACTCCGTCACGGGCGGGCGCCGGGTCGTCGACGCCGCCGACCTGGAGGCGCTGCTCGCCGCCGCGCTGATCCGCCGCGGCGTGGACGCCGGGGCCGAGCAGCGGGCCGTCGCCGCGTTCCTGGCCGCCCGGGAGGCGGGGGCGCACGGCGCGCGCACCCGGCGCCGGGACGACTGGCGGACCCGTCGGAGCCGGTTCGGCCGCCACTCGCTGAAGGCCACGCTCTCCGTGCTGGTCGCCGGTCTCACCCTGAGCGGGGTCGCGGTCGCCGGCATCGGCGTGACGGACTCCCCCACGGACAGCCCGGCGGAGGACGACAAGGGCACCCACGCCCCGTCGTCCGGCGCCACCGGCCCGTCCACCGGCGGCCCGTCCACCGGCGGCTCGGCCGACCCGGACGCCGGCCGTGACCGGCCGGACCCGGACCGTCCGGGGACCGCCCGGGACACAGAGGCCAACTGCCGCGCCTACGAGCAGGTGGGAGAGCGCGGCAAGGCGCTGGACTCGGCGGCCTGGAAGCGGCTGACACAGGCGGCGGGCGGCGCGGCGAACGTCGATGCCTACTGCGCCGGGCAACTGGCGGGGACCGGGGCCGGGGCGCCGTCCGTCAACACCGGGGCGCCCGAGAAGAAGGACAACAATTCGGCCGACCGGTCCGGAAACGGCTCCTCGGGCAACGCGAGCGACAACGCCACGCGCGGCGCGGACAACGGCTCGGGCAACGGCTCCGGAACTGCGGGCAACGGCTCGGGCGGCAGTGCGGACAACAGCACGGGGAAGCCCGGGAACCCGGGCGCCAAGCACCCGTAACGCATCTCATACGATTCTTGTGACCAGGGAAAACGCGGAGTCCGCGGGGCTCGGCGCGCTCGCGCCGCTGCCGCCGAGGCAACGGCCGGAGCCGCCACCCCCCACAGGAGAGGCCCCGGCCGTCGCGCGGCACGGGCCGCGCGGCGACCCGTACTTCCTACAGCGCCGTGGGTGCGTTTTCTGTCACACCCCCTGTGTCACGGGTTAGTTGCATCTTGGACGGACATGGACGGGCAGAGGAATCAGGCCGTAACGTGCCTTTCGCGCCAGGCCGCGACGGACACATGACCACGAACCGCCCGCGACCTGGAGCCCGCAACCACTGATTGATCGACCACGACGCCGAGAACCCGGTCCGCGAGAGCGGTGCCGGCTGAGAGCGCAGAAGGGCGCGCGCGTGCTGGGGGACGACGCGGAGCTGACCGCCGCGGTGCGTGCGGCACAGGACGGGGACGAGACCGCGTTCCGGACTGTGTACCGCGTCGTGCACCCGCGGCTGCTGGGATACGTACGGACATTGGTCGGCGAGCCCGACGCCGAGGACGTGACGTCCGAGGCGTGGCTGCAGATCGCCCGTGACCTGGAGCGTTTCACCGGCGACGCGGACCGGTTCCGCGGCTGGGCCGCCCGTATCGCCCGCAACCGCGCGCTGGACCACATACGCATGCGCGGACGCCGCCCCGCGATCGGCGGCGACGAGACCGAGCTCACCGGGCGGGCCGCCGAGTCCGACACCGCCGGCGAGGCCATCGAGGCGCTGGCCACCGACGGCGCGTTCTCCCTCATATCCCGGCTGCCGCAGGACCAGGCCGAAGCCGTCGTGCTGCGCGTGGTCGTGGGCCTCGACGCCAAGTCCGCCGCCGAGACACTGGGCAAACGACCGGGTGCCGTACGGACGGCCGCGCACCGGGGTCTGAGACGTCTGGCCGAGCTGCTCGGCGGCGATCCGGAAGCCCAACCGGAATCCGCCGGGGTGCTCGACGCCCTCCCTCCCCAGAGAGAACCACGCCGTCGTACGGTGACGTCCGCGAGTGTGACGCAGATGCGAACGCGGACACAGAAGGACATGTGATGGCCGATGAGCAGCACAGGTGGCTGGACCGCGGGACCGCGGAGCGCTTACTGAGCGGAGAGCCCCTGGAAACTGCCGATCCCGCCGCCCGTGACCAGGCCGGACGGCTCGCCGGAACACTGCGCGCACTCTCCGCGCCACCCCCTTCGGACGGCGGGGAACTCCCCGGAGAGGCGGCTGCCCTGGCCGCCTTTTGCAAGGCGCGCGAGGAGCGGGAGGGGCGGACCGAGGCGGCCCAGGGTGGGGACCGGCCGGCCGGAACGCGTCCCTCCGACATCGGAGCGGTCCGTATCGGCGTCCCGCACGGTGATCGTTCCGGAACCGCGGACGGACCCCGGCGGGGGCGTCCCCTGAGCCTCGGGCTGGCCGCCGCGCTGGTCGCCGGCATGGCCGGGGGCGTCGCGGTCCTGGCCGGAACCGGAGTCCTCTCCCCGCCCGACGGCTCCCGCTCCGACCCGGCCGCCTCCGTCACGGCCACCGGCACGCACCCCGAACGCCCCCTGGTGTCCCCTCCGCCGGAGGGCGCCGCACCGGGCGGAGCCACGCCCGAGGGCCGGCATCCCGGGAGTGCCGCCGGTACGGCCGAGGACGGCGTGGATGCCGCCGGGGACGCCGACGGGTCCCGTGCGCCGGGGAAGCCCGATGCGGACACCGGTGACGGCGCGGTCCGTTCCGGCCGCGGCGGGAAGCAGATCGCCGCGGCCTGTCGCGCGTGGCGCGACGGCAAGGCACTGAACGGCGAGCGCGAGCACCTCCTCGAGGAGGCGGCGGGCGGCTCCTCCCACGTCGGCACGTACTGCGAGGACGTGCTGTCCACGTCGGACACCTCCGGCGCGTCCGGTACGACCGGCGCCGACGGGGGAGCCCACAGCGGCAACGGGAACGGGAAGGCCGACAGTCAGAGCAATGGCCAGGGCCAGGGGCAGAGCCAGGGGCAGGGGCATGGGCATGGTCAGGATCAGGGACAGGGCAACGGTGCCGACAACGGCAACGGCGGCAACAGCGTCAGGAAGGACGACAGCGGAAACGGTGGCAACAACGGCAACGGCGGCAACAACGGCAACGGCGGCAAGAAGAACCCATGACACCGCCCCTGACCTGCCCTTTTGTTGACCGCTGAACTTTCCTCCCCGGCAGGTGTGACACTTTCGGCCCTCGTGGCGCAGTAATGAGTGAGCCGACTGGTCATCGGCTGTCGCACGGAGCCGGGGTTCCCCCCGTACCCACGGCTCGTGCACCTCGGCGCGGGCGGGACACGTTCCCCCGGTCCCGCCCGCGCCCCGTCTCACCAGTGCACGACGACCTTGTCGCCGTTCCGCACCTGGTCGTACAGCCGTGCGATCGCCGCCTCGTCCCGTACGTTGACGCAGCCGTGCGAGGCGCCGGCGTATCCCCGCGCGGCGAAGTCGGCCGAGAAGTGCACGGCCTGGCCGCCGCTGAAGAACATGGCGTACGGCATGGGCGAGTCGTAGAGCGTGGACACATGGTGCCGGGACTTCCAGTAGACGTGGAAGACACCCTCACGGGTCGGCGTGTACTCGGAGCCGAAGCGCACCGGCATCGTCGACACCGTCCGCCCGTCGATCATCCAGCGCAGGGTGCGGCTGGTCTTGCTGATGCACAGCACCCGGCCGGTCCGGCAGCGCGCGTCGGGCGCGTCGGCCGGCTGGCCGCCCATCAGATACAGCTCCCACTTGCCCGGCTCGCGCGTCATGCCGAGCAGCCGCTGCCAGGTGACGGAGTCGGTCACCCCGGTCCTCGGCAGTCCGCGCTTGCCCTGGAAGCCCCGGACCGCCTCCGCCGTCAGGTCGTCGTACGTCCCCGTCGGCCCGTGGAAGATCCAGGCGACCTGCCGCAGCCGGGCCTGGAGTTCCCGTATGTCGCGCCCGGAGTCACCGGGGGACCACAGCACGCGCGGCGCCGGGGCGCCGGGGGAGGGAGAGGACTTCTCGCCGTCCGGAGTCCGCGACGGCGACGGTGACGCGGGCGGCGACGGCGACGCGGACGGCGTCCGGCTCGGCACCTCTATCCGCACCGGCGACTTGTGCTCCCCGCCCGCCCCGGCGGGCTGCACCGTACAGCCGGCCGTACCGCCCGCCAGCGCGGCCAGGGCCGTCAGCGCCGCGACGGCCGCGATTCCCTTCCTCCCCATGCCCGTACTACGCACACCAGCCCCCCGTCGTCTCACCGGCCGCGCCCGGCCGTCACCGGAGATGTTTCCCGGACGTGACCCCCGACGAACAAAGGGGCATGGTGGTGAGTGACCGGAAGACGACCGCCGAGGTGGTGCTGTGAGCGGGGTCCCACCGAGGCTGTGAGGAAGGTCCCAGCGTGTGCCCCTCCACCGGGCCGCACGCGCACCGCTACAGTCCGTCGAAGGGTCGGCCTGTACTGACGAGTAACTGACGGGTACCGGGCGAGCGAATCGAGCAACGCTGCTCAGCGGGAGGCATCACACCATGGCGCGCGAGTCGGAGTCCGGTCTGCCCATCGAAC
>NZ_LIWB01000039.1 GCF_001905725.1 Streptomyces sp. CB02400 | reverse complement strand
AACATAGAGGCACCCCCCCCGGAGCGTCATGCGCCGTCGGTGCGCGAGCGCCGAGCGGCGCGGTGCCGCAGGCGTAGCGGCAGTACGTACCAGCACAGGCCGAACCACAGCATGACCGCGCCGACGAGCACTTCGGCGAGGACGCCGGGGACCACGAAACGGAGGATCAGCAGCAGCGTGCAGCCGATGGTCAGCGCGAGGAGGACCATGCCGCACATCATCAAGCGGCCGGCGGCTTCCACCACCTCGTCCTTCATGCGCTGTCCGGACAGGAAGCGGTGGATGGAGACGGGCGCTATGAGCGATCCGGTGGCGGCGGCGCCGAGCACCACGGTGGTGACGTAGATGGCGTGGTCCAGTGTCCCCAGCTCCCGGAACAGCGGGGTGAAGGCCACACTGAGCAGGAAGCCGAAGAGGATCTGCACGCCGGTCTGGGTGACCCGCGTCTCCTGCAGGATCTCGTTCCAGCGGCGGTTGACCCGCTCACGCGGTGTCTCCGGCGTTTCGGCACCGGCCCCCGGACCGTGGCTGTCGTGGCGCGCGCAGCAGGCGGTTTCCTCCCCCGCCGTCTCGACTGGCTGCTCCGTCATGGTCATGGCATCCTCCGTATGTCCAGGCGGCTCGTCTGCCCCGTTTTTCCTCCCTTCATGCAGGTCATGAGCGCGGAAGGGCTGATCCGGTGCGGTGGGCGGCGGAAGACGCCGTGCACGGCCGATGGCTCCGCGTAAAGGACCGGGAGCGTCTGCCGGGGCGTGGCGTACGAGCGTGTCGCAGGCGCCGGCCGATGCCCGGACCGCGGACGTCCGGCCGGCGGCGCCGCGCCGGCCCGGCCCGCAGCCGTCCTGTGCGCTTCACCCACCGAGCGAACGCCCTCGACCGCGAGAGGGATGCCCGTTGGAACGGAGCAGGATGATGGCGTCGGCGCCCCGTGCCGCGCCCGGCATGACAAGCTGTGCTTGCCCATCCCCCGAATCCAGGAGGTCACCATGACCGCAGAGCCCGTGTCGACGGAGGGTTCGGAGCCGGCTGCCCCCGAGGCGTCGCCTCTGGCGCCGGACAGCGACGGCAACTACGACCTCAAGCGCAAGTTCCGCGAAGCCCTGGCACGCAAGCGCGGTGCGCAGGCGGACGCCGCCGGTGCCGCCGCCAACCCGGACGCGTCGAAGGTGCGTGCGGCGCACGGCCCGGCTGCGAGCCAGCGGTCGTTCAGGCGCAAGAGCGGCGGCTGAGCCGATCGGTCCCGGGAGCCGGCCGCTTCACCAGTGCTCCGAGCGCTGCCCGCTCGCGCATCCCGTGCAGTGACCCGCAACGTGCGCACACCCCTGTGCGCGTTGCGGGCGAGGCGTGGACGAACTCGGATGACTTCCGGGCCCGACCGGCCCAGGGGCAGCCATGCCGTGACCGTCGATCACCAGTAGGCGCCGCACCTTGTGTGCGCTCATCGTGCGCGGGATCTCCTGCGCGCCGTCGTCGGCGCCGACGGTGACGGCCTCGCCTGGGCCAGGACGCCGAGGAGACCGGCCGGGCATCAGGCGTCGGCGCCGGGCCCGACCCGGGGGTGGATGCCGGCGAGGCCGGCGGTCTCCGTACGGACCGGATCGATGACGATCATCGTGCGGGCGGGGTCCCGGTGCGTCGTTCCCGTCCGGGACGGCGAGGCGGCCGGCGGGCCGGTGGCCGTCGTCGGGGTGTGCGCCTGAGCGGAGTTCGGCCGTGCCGTCGGGGCGAACGCCGCGCGATAGGCGGTGGGTGTCGTCCCGAGGGTGCGCCGGAAGTGCAGCCGGAGGTTCGAGGGGCTGCCCAGACCACATCGGTCGGCTATGTGGTCGACGGCGAGTCCGGTGCTCTCCAGGAGCTCCCGGGCACGGTCGAGCCGGGCGGCGAGCAGCCACCGCAGGGGAGTCGTGCCGGTCTCGGCGACGAACCGCCGGGCGAAGGTCCGCGGCGCCATGTGAGCGTGCGCGGCGAGCAGTGGGACCGTCAGCGGCTCGTGCAGACGGGTCAGGGCCCACGTCCGGGTGGGCGCGAGGGTGACGCCGTACGTGTCGGGGGCCAGCGGCCGTTTGATGTACTGCGCCTGCCCGCCGTCGCGGTGGGGAGCGGAGACCAGGGCGCGCGCCACCTTGTTCGCCGTCCGTGCGCCCAGGTCGCGTCGCACCAGGTGCAGGCACAGGTCGATGCCGGCGGCGACGCCCGCCGAGGTCAGCACCTGTCCCTCGTCCACGTAGAGCACGCGCGGGTCCACCGACACCCTCGGATACCGCGCCGCCAGTTCCTCGGTGTACTGCCAGTGGGTGGTGGCCTTGCGGCCGTCCAGGATCCCGGCTGCCGCCAGTGCGAACGCGCCGGTGCAGATGGACACCAGCCGCCGGCCCCGGGCGTGGGCCCCGGCCAGTGCGGCGAGCACGTCCTGCGGGAGCTCCCGCAGATGCGGTGCGTACCCCGGGACCACCACGGTGTCCGCGCCGCGTACCGCTTCCAGTCCGGCCGTCACCGTCACGGCGAACCCCGCCGCGGTCGGGACCGACCCCGCGGTCCGTCCGCACAGGGTCAGCTCATAGGGGGCACCGGGCACGGCGATGAAGACCTGGGCCGGGATGCCCAGGTCCAGGGGCAGCACGTCGTCCATGACCAGTACCGCCACTCGGTGCGGCGCGGCGGGAATGGCAGTTTCCTCTCGCATGGAGGCAAGTCTGCCACTGTCACCGGCAGTTGGCGCGGACGATCATCGATGTCATGACCGACGAGATGACCACCGGCGTCCCGCCGCTCCCCGACACCCCCCTCGCCCGCCGCGCGCTGGTCCTGGTACGCGAGACGGAGTCCACCGCCACCGCCAACCACAGCGTCCGCAGCGCGCTGTTCGCCCGGCTCCGCGCCGACCACCAAGGCGCGGAGCCGGGCCGTGACTACGATCCGGAGCTGCTGTTCCTGGCCTGCGTCCTGCACGACATCGGCCTGACGCAGGCCGGTGACCGCCACCAGCGGTTCGAGGTGGACGGCGCCGACACGGCCGCGGAGTTCCTCACCGCGCAGGGCCTGCCCACCGCCGACGTCGACGCCGTCTGGGAGGCCGTCGCCCTGCACACGACGCCGGGCATCGCCGAGCGCCGCGGCACCCTGTGCGCCCTGGTGCACCAGGGGACCGGCATGGACTTCGGCTGGAACACGGACTGTGTCGACGACGCCACCGGGGCCGCGATCCACGCCGCCTATCCGCGGCTGTCCATGGCCACCACCCTCACCGACGAGATCGTCGCCCAGGCACGGCACCGTCCGGAGAAGGCCCCGCTCTTCTCCATCGCGTCCGAACTGCTGCGGGAGAGATCCATGCCGCCGCACAGGACCCGGATGGAGACCATGGCCGACGCCGCGCGCTGGGGCAACTGAGCATGACCACGTACGGAATCCTGCTGTTCGACTCGGCACAGGAACTCGACTTCACCGGTCCGTGGGAAGTGTTCACCACCTCCTCCGGACTGCGTGACGGCGCGGACGACGTCCTGCTCCTCGCCGAGCGCTCCGCGCCCGTCCGGTGTTCCCAGGGCATGCGGGTACTGCCGGACCGCACGCTCGGCGACCATCCGCCGCTGGACGTCGTCCTCGTACCGGGAGGTCACGGAGCCCGGGAGGTCGAGCCGCACAACGAGCGGGTCACCGGCTGGCTCACCGACACCGCCGCGCGCGCCGCCTGGGTGGTCGGCGTCTGCACCGGGACCTTCCTGCTGCACGCCGCCGGCCCGGCCCGGACCCGCCGGGTCGCCACCCACCGGCAGTACGAGGACGCGCTCGAAGGACGCGGCGACGTCACCGTCGTACGCGACGCCCGCTATGTCGTCGACGGCAACCTGCTCACCAGCCAGGGCGTCTCCGCCGGCATCGACAGCACCCTGTGGCTCGTCGGGCGCCTGCACGGGCGCGAGCACGCCCGCGCCGTGCGCCGCGCCCTCCAGTACGACCCGGCACCGCCGTACCTGGCGGACGAGCCCCTCCCCCACCCGTGACCGACCGAGAACCGGAGTACCGACCGAGATGAACCGCCGTACCCTCCTGCACGCCACCACCGCGCTCGGGGCCGCGACACTGACGGCCGGCGCCACCACCCGGGCCGACGCGGCATCCTCCCGAACTCCCGGGCGAGACCGTCCTTTACGCGTACACGTCGTCATGTTCGACGGTGTGGAAGAACTCGATTTCACCGCCCCGTACGAGGTGTTCTCCGCTTCCGGCTACTTCGCCGACCGGGAGGTGGAGGTCCGCTACGTCACGCTCGACGGCCCTCGCACCGTCGAGGCCGCCTACGGCACCAGGCTGCGCGTCGACCACGGGTGGGCCCCCGAGGAGGCGGAACTCCTCGTCGTCCCCGGTGGCGGGTACGCGCGCCGCGAGGATCCCGGAGTGTGGGCCGAGATCCGGCGCGGCTCCCTGCCTCGGGCCCTGGCCGCCGCGACCCGCCCCGGCCTGACCGTCAGCGCGCTGTGCACGGGCGTGATGCTGCTCTCCGCCGCCGGGCTGACCTCGGGACGCCCCTGCACCACCCATCATCGAGCGCGGGCCGACCTGGAGCGGCAGGGCGGCGTGCTGAAGAACGCCCGCGTGGTCGACGACGGCGACCTGGTCACCGCCGGCGGGGTCACCTCCGGACTGGACCTCGCCCTGTGGCTGGTGCGCCGGGAACTCGGCGCGGACGCCGCGGTCGGTCTGGAGGAGATGCTCGAGTACGAGGCCCGAGGCACGGTCTGGACGGCGCGAAGCCGACGGTGAGTGGGTTTCGGCGGCACCGTTCCGGCCTGTCCGTCACCCTGGGCGGCGTCCGCGACCGCCTGCGGACCTGCCGGGACGCGCTGTCTCCGAACACGGAACCGGCCTCCCGCAGGACCGCGAGACGCTGCCCCCTTGGGCGCGGGGTGTGCTCCGGCTTCCTGCGCCATGCCGAGGCGGCCTCCCGCTGCTACGGCGTCGCTCTGAAGACGATCTTGCGGGACGCCTATGGCAAGGAGGCCATGGCAGACGATCCTTTGAAAGGGGGCCAGGAGCCGGAATACGTCCGCCGGAAGGTGGTCGTCCCGCCCCTCGCCTACGTGAAGAAGGCGCTGACTGCCGCTGACGATTTCCTTGCGCTTGAGATCGTCATGACGGTGGGCTGCGGCTTGCGAAACGGGGAAGCCCGGGCGGTGAACGTCAACAACGTTGTGGCAGATGACGTCTACCGGGTGCATGAGCAGATCCACTCCAACACGCACGAGCCGGCGAAGCTGAGGCATCGCAAGGCGGGGGAGTTTCGCGAGGTTCCTCTGCCGGGCTCGGTGCGGGAAGCGATGGAGCGGTTTGAGGAGAAGCACGGCACCACGCAGGATGGCTATCTCCTGCGCGGCCCAAGCGGCTACCACACGGGCACCTGGGACATCGGCGCGGAGAACCTGGCCGACACCCTGGCCCGGCTGAGAGTCCGGGCAGTGCTGCCCGGCCATGACACACTCGCGGTGGACCACCGGCTGATCCTCGGTGAGAAGCAGGCCCTGGCCCCGGGCGTGGTGGACGACTTCGAGGGACACGTCGACGACACCGCGCTGCGCTTCGGTTACGACTTCGCCCTGCAGAGCTACACGGGCGTCGGTAGGCGGATCGATGGCGACTGGTCCGACTTCGACGCCCTCTCGCTCTGGCCGAAGGCGGACGGCTCCCAGCACAAACTGGTGCTCCGACTCGTCGCGGGTGGTGTCGCCTACGAGGCGTATCCGTCCATGCCGGGCACGGAAGGCGGCACGGTCACCATCCCGTTCGCCGACTTCCGTCCGGCACCGTGGGACACCGCCGACGCGGAGCGCCGCATCACCGCGGAGGACCTGGCCGATCTGTCGCAGTTCAACATCTACATCAACCAGGACAGCGCGGGAACGGCCACCGCCGGGGCCTTCCACCTGGACGACCTCCAGGCCGTCTGAACCCTCTGCCCCGGCCGGACAGCCGTGTCGGCCCGAGGCGCTCACGCACCCGGGCTGGGTCCAGCATGCGCCCACCGCCGGAGTGCCGAGACCTTGTCGATCTCCACTCGCGATGACGCGCCGGACAAGAAGACGGTGCCGGCCAGGCTCTGACGGCTCGGTCGTCATCGCTGGTCGGCACCGCTACCCATGGTCGATGCGCCCAGCGGGTCCTCTGAGGGACCTGCATCGGCCAGCCGTCGTGGACCACGTCGATGCCGGTCTCGGGCTCTTGCGGAGAGGCCGGGTAGGCGGCGATCGGAGCGTCGGCCGGGCCGGCCACGGGCTTGGTCTGCATGCCGTGGACCGGGATCTGCGGGCCGCGACGGCCTACGCCACCTGCTGCGGGAGGACGCTCCGGGAGTCTCCGCACACAACGTCAGATCCCTCGCAGAGGTTCTTCATGGCGATACTCCGCCCACTCGGCCAACAACCGGTTAAGCACCTTGCTGTGACATGACTGTGAACCACGCGATCCGGCTGCCGGAATGTGCCCCCATCACCATCTGACCTGCGGAGATGACGCTTCAAAAGGATCCAACGGGGCGGTGAGGGCAACGAGGAGAGGAGAAGGAATCCCGGCAGTGGAGAAAGGGCAGCCCGCGCCAATCCACTAAACCGGTTACTTAACTTCCGCAGCGGCATGGACAACGCTGTCGTCATCCAGCACAGTCGGCACCACGACCGCCCAGGGCACAGGTTCGGGCATGCCAGGACGCCGACGGGCGAACCGTCGGCGTGTGGTAGGCGCGCACCGGCCCGGCCTTGTGGTCAAGACCTTCCCTCATTGTGAGACCCGGCCGCGTCCAAGGAGACAGCCATGCACAAGCCTGCCGTGAACCGCCGTTCGTTCGTCCTCCTCGGCGCCACAGCCGCCGTGGCGGGCGCGGGGACACCCATGGCCTCGGCAGCAACTCCCACCGCGGCGCCGGCCGGCGCGCCGATGTCCGTCCGGATCGTCGATGACAAGGCGACGAGCGCCACGCGCGCGCTGTTCGCATACCTGATGCGGCAGCAGGGCGACGGCATCCTCTTCGGCCACCAGCACGCCCTGTCCTACGGCTTCACCTTCACCACGCAGGACGGCAAGTCGTCCGACACCCAGGCGGCGGTGGGCGACCACCCCGCGCTGTTCGGCTGGGACACCCTCATCCTCGACGGTGACGAACGCCCCGGCAGAGAGGACGCGTCCGAGGCAGAGAACATCGCCGCGCTCAGCCGGTGCATCCGGCAGGCGGACGCGCTCGGCGGCATCAACACTCTCAGCGCGCACATGCCGAATTTCGTCACCGGCGACAACTTCTACGACACCTCCGGCCGTGTGGTCAGCCAGATCCTCCCCGGCGGCACGAAGCACGCCCGGTACAACGCCTTCCTCGACCGCATCGCCAAGGCCGTCAAGGGCGCACGGCGGCCGGACGGCACGCCGATCCCGGTCATCTTCCGCCCGTTCCACGAGAACAACGGCGGCTGGTTCTGGTGGGGCGCCGGGCACACCACCTCGGCGGAGTACACCGAGATCTTCCGCTACACGGTCGAGTACCTGCGCGACACCAAGGACGTCCGCAATCTGCTCTACTCGTACTCGCCCAACTCCAGCTTCGGCGGCGACCCTGCGGGCTACCTCAAGACCTACCCGGGCGACGGCTACGTCGACGTCCTCGGCTACGACGCCTACGACAGCTCCGCCGGCTCGGACGCCTGGCTGCAGGGCCTGGTCCAGGACCTGGCGATGGTGGTCCGCCTGGCCGAGGAGAAGGGCAAGGTCCCGGCCTACACCGAGTTCGGCGAGAGCGGCGAGGAGGGCCGCAACCCGCAGTGGTTCACGAAATTGCTGGGCGCCATCAAGGACGACCCCGTGGCCCGCCGAGTGACGTACATGCAGACGTGGGCCAACTTCGGGGACGACACGCGGCAGTACGTGCCGGTCCCGGGCCACGCGCTGCACGCGGACTTCGTCCGGTACGCCCAGGACCCCTGCACCGTCTTCGCCGGTGATCTGCGAGGCGTGTACGCCGCGCACACCCGCGCCGTCCGGAACGCCCCGTTCATGCACCTCGTGACCCCTACGGACCGGCAGCGTCTGACGAGCGTCGAGAGCACCGTCCGGGTGCGGGTCACACAGGCGGCGGCGAGCAGGGTCACCTACTCGGTGAACGGCGGACGCGGCCGGCGGCTCCGCCTGGACGCGGATGGCTTCTACTCCGGCGACTGGTCGATCGACCCGGCCTGGCTGGACAACAGGTCGGTGACCCTCTCGGTGGACGCCCGGGTGCGCGGCAGGACCCTCACCGACTCGGCCCTGGTCCTGCTCGGCGAGGTCACCCCCCTGCCCGCCGGATGGATCGACGACTTCGAGGGGTACGCGGGGGACGACGCCACCCTCAGCGAGGCCTACAGCCACATCAACGCCAACACCACGACCCTGTCGGCCGACCACAAGGCCTCGGGCTCGTACGGGCTGGCGTACTCGTACGACTTCAGCAGTGCCGGGTACACCGGCATCGGCAAGTCGGTCGACGCGGACTGGACCGCCTTCTCTTCGCTGGTGCTGTGGCTGCAGGGCGACGGTTCGGCGAACGGCGCGACACTCCAAATCGTTTCCAGTGGCGCCTATTTCGAGTACAACATCCCGCTGTCCGACACGACCGCCCGCGAGATCCGGGCCCCGTTCGGCGAGTTCAAGCCCGCCCCCTGGGACACCGCACACGCCGGGGAAGTGCTCGACGCCGCGCACCTCGCCAAGGTGACGACGTTCAACCTGTACCTCGGTCACGGCAGCGGCGCCCCGGTCACGGGTGTCGTGTACGTGGACGACATCAGGGCCGACTGACCGCTCCGTTCGCGACGACCCCGGCGGCCAGGCCGTCGCGAATAACGAGTTGGCGCGTGATAGCGGGTGAGGCGTGTTCGTGGACTGTTTTCATGCGGTCATGGTGCGGTCGGATACGAGGCTGGCGATGGCGCGGTAGGTGTCGGGCAGGCGGTCGCGTCGGTGGGTCCAGCGGGTCGGTTGTTTCCAGCGTTTGTGATCAGCGAGGGTGTGTTCGACGGTGACGCGGTCGGATGAGTACCAGTGGCGGTCACGCTCCCACTCTTCGACTCTGTCGGGCAGTGCTCCGGGTCGGGGTTTTCTGGGGCGTCCAAGCGCATGCGGCAGGTTGTGTCGCAGATGGATGAGCGTGGCCACCAGCCGGTCGACGAATACCAGCTGGTGACGGGCGCCAGCACCTGCGGCCCGCTTCCGGACCCCGCCCCGCGCAGCATGACGGCGGCCCTCGGGATTGGCCTGCCACGACGCGGTCAACCCCTCGACCAGGCAAGCCAGATGCTGTCGAGAGATGCCGGTGAGAAGTCGATGCGCCAGCACCGCCCGATTGATCATGATCGTCAAAGCCGGATCATCCCACCGGCCAGGCGCGACGCCTCACCCGCTATCACGCACCAACTCGTAAGTCAGCGTCCGGTCAGCATGAGCCCCTGCACACTCCGAGACAGGTGCTTGGTCGGCGATAGTGCGACAGCCTCATTTTTTGCGGAAGCGCAGGCGAGGAGCCTCCTTGCCCGAGTGGGATCGATGTTCCTCGGAATCTTCGAGTTCGAGGAGTGCCGGTGTACGGTGAAGACCGCCCTTGACCTGCAAAAAGCAGGCAGGGAGCCGTCTTCCAGGAGTCCGAAGTGCTGCGTACTCTGTTCAAGTCCAAGATCTAACGCTTGGTCATTTCCGCAGGTCAGATGCATGATTACCGGGCTGAGGTCAGCGAACAGTCAGCATCGGACGCGGCTGCGTCCTGGCGTTGCTGACCTCTGGGCCGGGGAGTGACCCGGCCAGGGTCAACTCCCCCAGCCCCACCCGGAAGGTTTGATGTGCCCGGCTTGCATGGAGTCGAGTTGCTGGATTCTGGGCGATCGCGGGGATCGACCTCAGTTCGAACTCGACGGGTGTGAGCATGCCGGGCGCGGAGTGGCGCCGCTGGCGGTGGGCGGCCGGTTCCGCCTCCAGTTCGGCAATCCGTCGTCGGGCGACCACGAGCTCAGCCCGGTCCTGGCTGGTCGGCCCGGGCAGCTGCCCGGTGTCGACGAGGTGCTGACGTCGCCGGACGTAGATCGTCTGCTCGCTGATGCCGAGACCGTGAGCGATCTCCCTGATCGCCCGGCCGGAATCGACGAGATCGAGGACCTTGCGCCGGAACTCGGCCGGGTGACCACGGGGCGCTGAAGCCTCCTTGGCGTCTGGGACATCATCTGTCCAGCAAGGTGACTCCACCAAGCCCGGGGTACATCAGCGTCAGCGGCGGTGCCTGGCGCCGTCCGGACCGGAAGCGAGTCGACGAGGCGGAGCCTGGACAGCTGATCCGCCTGCTGCCGGGAGCGCGTCCGGTGTGCGGACGCGCTCGCCGCGGCGGG
>NZ_LIWB01000038.1 GCF_001905725.1 Streptomyces sp. CB02400 | reverse complement strand
GTGCGATCTCTCGGTTTTGGGACAGTGGGGTGAGAGACAGTGGGGTCTGGGTGTGTTGTTGCTGGTGGGTGGCGGTTTCGGGGTGTGGGGCCACTGTCTTGGGCGTGAGAGAACCGTGGGGCATTGCTGTCTTGGGGCGTTATTGCATGAGGGGTGACGCTGTCTCAGTTTCGTGAGTTCTGATCCACTGGCCGGTGAGTGATTGGTCTGCTCGGGGGTGTGGATGAGGGAGAGCAGGGCCCGGTCTTGGAGGCGGCGGGTGGGGTTTTGCCGGCTGTGTCGGTTCGGGCGTTGCGGGGGCCGGCGGTGCGCCGTCTGCTGGCCTTGCGGCGGGAGGGGAAGCTCACCACTGGGCAGGTGAGGTCGGCGGCTGCTGTGCTGGGGGTACGGGAGCGGGCGGTGTGGCGGTGGCTGGCGGCCGCCGAGCGGGATGAGGCTGCGGCGCGGGCACCGGGGGAGCGGGCCGCGTATCCCGGGCGGTTCACAGTTACTGATGAGGTCCGGGCTCTGCTGGGGCTGTGGAAGGGGAACGTCGCGGCGGTGCATCGTGAGCTGACCGCTCGCGCGGCCAGGGGCGAGGGCGAGTCTCCCCCGTCGATCCCGACGCTGCACCGGGCGATCCGCCGTGATCTGACGCCGGGGGAGCGGGCCGGACTTGCGGGTGGGGAGCGGGCGGCGCGTAGGCACGATGTGTTCCTGGCCCGGCCGCGGGGCTGGCGCAACCAGGTGTGGGAGACCGACCACATGCAGGCCCCAGTGCTGGTCGATGTCGATGGCAAGGCCCGCAGGCCGTGGATCACCTGGTTCACCGACTGCGCCACCAACGCGGTCACCGGCGTCGCGGTCACGCCGGTGCATCCGTCGCGGGAATCGGTGCTGGCCGCGCTGCGCTCCGCCGTCCTGCGTGAGGACCCCTACGGCCCGTTCGGCGGCGTGCCGGAGAAGGTACGGGTGGACCGTGGCAAGGACTTCTTGTCCAGGACGGTGACCGCAGCGTTTGATCTCCTGGACGTGGCGGTGGAGGACCTGCCCGCCTACACCCCCCACCTCAAGGGCACCGTGGAGGGCCTGAACCGGGCGGTGGAGAGCATGTTCCTGGCCTCGCTGCCCGGATACGCCCGCCAGCCGCGCCCCGGCAAACGCCCCTCCCGGTCGAAGGCCGAAGTGCTGCTGGGCTTCGAGGACTTCACCACCCAGTTTCTGGCCTGGACGCTCTGGTGGAACACCGAGCACCGCCCGGCGCCGTTGCGGGGCAGGACTCCGCTTCAGGCGTGGCAGGACGATCTCACCCCGCTGCGGGACGTGTCGGCCGCGGATCTGTGGACGTTCACCCTGGAGGACGCCGGCACTCGCACGCTGACCACCCGCGGCATCCGCTTCAGGAAACGCGACTACGTGGGGCCGTGGATGACCGGTCAGGCCGGCATCCGGGTCAGGGTCCGGTTCATGCCCCACCACGACCACCGCATCGAGGTCTACCACGCGGCCACCGGCCGCTACCTGGGCCCCGCGGACCTGGCCGACCAGGCCACCGAGGAACAGGTCAGTGCCGTACGAAGGGCGCGGTCCGCTCGTGCACGCCGTCTGAAGAAGGACCTGGAGGCCTCGCAGCGCGAGCGCTACGCCGCCGCTACCCAGGCCGAGCCTCCCCGGCGGCTCGGCGCGCTGACCGGTGCGCAGGCCGAGGCCGAACTCGCTCAGAGTGCCGACGTCGGCCTGTCGCAGCTCGCGCTGCCCGACGTCGTTCCGCCCGCCGCGCCCCCGGCCGACTGGCGCACCCCGGCTTCTCTGGCTGCGCTGACCACGCCGGCCCGGTCCGCCCCGTGCCCGTCCGGCCGTGACGACGCTTCCGCCCTGGACGGCCGCGACGGGCGGGCCGCACCTCCCACTACCGATGAAGACGGAGACGCCTCGTGACCGCGGCCACCTACCAGTACGTCGACCTGCCTGACGCATCCGTGGTCACCACCCGCGCCCTGCTCACTGCCCGGGAGAACATCACCGACACGGTCGCTGCCCGCGCGATGATGTGCATCCACGGCGGCGCCGGCTTCGGCAAGACCCTCGCCGTCAACACCTGCCTGCGCGCACTCGAACCCGCCGGCGAGGACGTCCGTAAGATCACCTTCCGGGCCCGGCCCACCGCCCGCGCGGTGCGCTACGAACTGTTCACCGCGCTCGACCTGGCAGGCGAGCCACCGCGCCACCCCAGCGAGTTCGACCGTCTGCTGAAGACGGCCCTGGCCGAACGCCCCCGTACCTTCCTCGTCGACGAGGCCCAGTGGCTCAACGGGGAGGCGTTCGAATACTTCCGCTACCTCTGGGACGAGCCCTCCACCCAGCTCGCCATCATTTTCGTCGGTGGCGCGGGCTGCCACACCGTGCTGCGCCGCGAACCGATGCTGTCCTCCCGTGTCTTCATCTGGCAGCAGTTCACCCGACTCACACCCGCCGAGGTCCTCGAGGTGATCCCGCTGTTCCACCCGGTCTGGGCCGACGCCGACCCCGAGGACATCACGTTCGCCGACAGCCACGCCGCGCACGGCAACTTCCGCGCCTGGGCCCAGCTGACCGCCCACACCCGCACCGCCCTGGCCCGCACCTGCCGCCCGCGCGTGGACCAGGAGCTGCTGCGCTGGGCCTTCAGCCGCCTCGCCTGACCACACCGTCCATGCCTCCCGCCCCGCCGCTGCCATCCGTCACCGTGGTTCTCGACCGTCACGACGACACGCTGCACACGCACACCGCTCTGGCCGCCCACCATCCGCCGTCCGGCCGGATCACCCTGCACCCCGGCCCGGGCACTACCAGCGAAACCGGCCTCGCCCACGACCTTCTCGTCGCCCTGGGCAAACCGCCCCTGCTCCCGGGCCGCTTTCCCGGCGGCCGTCAGCCCGTTTGGGAAGCCGCCACTGCCTGGTTGACCGCTCTGCCCGTCACCCGGCTGACCGTCCTGCGCGCTCACCGCCTCACTGCCCGCCGCACGATGCGCCTGCTGCAGCTACAGACCCTCACCGGTATCCACCTGACCCTGGTCTGCCACCGCCCTCACCTTCCCGCCGCCCTGCACCAGGCCCTGCAGACGGCCGACTACTCCCTCACCGCCGACATCGAGGCCGCCCGCCGCCACTACTACGGCACGCCTGTCACCGAACCCCCGCCCCTAGTTGAGCCCGCCGCGCCGGCCAGCCGGTGGCTCACCCTGCCGGCACTGGACCGCCTTGTCTCCTACGACAGCCCCTGCCCCTGCGCCGACCCGTGCGCGCCACCGCCGATCGCCTGGCGGCACCGCCCACCACCCGTGCCTCTCACCGCGCTTACCGCCCAGCGCATCGCCCACCGGCTGCACGCGGCGACCGCACACCCTCGCCTGGCCGCGGCCGTCGCTGCCGCACTGTTCACCGGCGCCTCCCTCCAGCAACTCGCCACCGCACGCCCCCGCGACTACGACGACGCCGCGGCCACGCTCGCCCTGCACGACCGCGCCCGCTACACCGACGGCTGCGCCGCCTACCCCGTACCGCCCTGGGCCGGCGTCTTTCTGCGGGCCGCGGCCTGCTTCACCCGGCTGGTATCCGGCGAGGACCATGAGCTGCTCGCCGCGCCAGGTGACCGCGGGCACCTGCTGCGCATGGCAGAGGCGGCCAGACTGCGCCCGCCTCAGCCGCCCACAGCTCACCGCAAAGACCCGGTCGGCCGTGTGGAGTGGGACTGGCGCGAGCGGCAGGAAGCCGAGAGGTGCGAAGCGATACCGGCCAAGCGCGCCAGGCCGTCGCAACGCTGACCGCCCTGCAGTGCTCGCTCGATGGGCCAGGCTCAGCCGATCGAGAAGTCGGCGAACTCGACGTCGCTGAAAGCCACATGCAGACCATGGGCGCGGCGGCCCCACTCGCGAAAGTAGGCGTGCCCCAGCGCACGGGCGAGTATCACCGTCTGCTGCTGCTCGCCCGCGTCGGCATCCCGAGCGGCGAACAGCTCCCGGGCTACCTCTCCCGGCAAGTCCTGAGTGATCCACCGCACCCGCGGATCGTCCGAGGACCCCGCAGGAGCCGCGAATCCAAATCGCGCACGGGTATGGAAGACGAAGCCCTCCGCCTCTGCCTGGGCACGCCGACGGGCCCGTACCCGGGGCTGCCACCGAGCCAGAACCGCTTCCTCGATCGCCCGGACCTGCAGCGGACCCGGCGGACGACGCGCTCCTGGCTTCTTCGTCACCCACCGCTGCACGGTGCGCTGCGAGACCCCCAGCATCGTGGCCACCTTCCGGGTGGAACCCCGGTTCCTCGCCAGCAGAAAACGTAGGCGAGCCTCAGTGCTTGAGGGAATGGGCCGGGTGCGCAACGCGCGCTCCAGTCCCTGCTCGATCTGTCCCAAGTCCGCCTCCCTAACTGGCCCTAACAAAGCCTTTGGACGTGGCGGTGGGTGATCAGGCAGACGGCGAGTCCGAGGAAGGCCTCGTGGATGTCGTCGCGTCGTTCCCACCGGATCCGCAGGCGGCGGAAGCCGTGCAGCCAGGAGATCGTCCGCTCGACGACCCAGCGGAAGGTACCCAGACCGGTGCCGTGCGGTTGCCCCCGCTCCGCGATCGCGGGCCGGATGCCGCGCTGCCGCAGGAGCCGGCGGTACTTGTCGTGGTCGTAGCCGCGGTCCGCAAAGAGCATGTCGGGCCGCCTGCGCGGCCGGCCCACCACTCCGGCCACTGGCGGGATCTTGTCCAGCAACGGCAGCAACTGGGTGACGTCATTGCGGTTCCCGCCGGTCAACGACACCGCGAGCGGAATCCCTTGGCCGTCGGTGATGACGTGGTGCTTGCTGCCCGGACGTGCGCGGTCGACCGGGCTGGGTCCGCTTTTGGGCCCCTGCGAGCGGCCCGGACGTGGGTGGGGGTGCCCCCGGCGAAGCCAGGGGGAGAGTCGATCACCGCCCGGGACCAGTCCAGCTGGTTCTTCGACCGGAGCTTGTTCAGCAGCAGCTGGTGCAGCTGGTCCCAGACGCCGGCTTCGTTCCAGGCCGCCAGGCGGCGCCAACAGGTCATGCCCGAGCCGAAGCCGAGCTCCTGGGGCAGGTACTCCCACTGGATGCCGGTGTGCAGCACGAACAGGATCCCGCACAGGGCCTGCCGGTCGGGCACCCGGGGCCGGCCCTCGACCTGCTTCGGTGGTGGCTCGGGCAGCAACGGTTCGATGAGCGACCACAGTTCGTCCGACACGATCCACGGCCGCGACTGACGCTTCCCCATGACCACATCAACGAACGATCAAGCCGACAGTCACATGATCAAACAGCTTTTGTTAGAGCCAGTAAGCGATCAGCCCGCACGGCTGGCGCCCTCACAGTCGGTAGCGTCAGTTCTCCCGCATCGCCCGCCCCTGCCTGCCAGTTTTTGCATTCTCGGGACAGCGCCGGATGACGCAGGCTACGAGTCCCTTGGGGGCACCGGCGACAAGCTGGCGGCGCGCGTCAGGGCGGACGTCGCCGACACCCCGGTGCTGTCCTTCGATATCGAGTCCCATCAAGGTATGAGGCCGAAAAGTCCCGCCGGATGGAGGCCTGGACTGTCCGGATGCCGCATCCATCCAGGCCGGGTGCTCCTGAGAGGGCCGGGGCGGCCAGGCGGAGTCGGAGAGGGGCGTCGTGCCGGACAAGGCCACACCAATTCCGTAACTGGTGCGACGCGTTGTACGTTCGCTGCGATGCGCCGGCGCCATCGTCGGTTTCGAGTGTCGTTGTCGGCGGGATGCGTGAGACTGCCCATGTGTTGATCGGTTTCCTCTTCGCGGTTACCCCGTGGTTGGCCGTGGTCGGAATGGCGCTGTTCCTCTTTCCTGGACCAGTTCAGCGTTGGGGCTTGGCGTCTTTGGAGCGCTTCGAGCGAGGGCGTGCCGACTCGGGGGTGCGTCGAGCTGCTCCGCTTCTGACGCAGATGCTGCTGCTGCCACCACGAATACGAGACCGGGTCGGCGGCCACGGCTTGACGCCTGGGTATGTCGTGCGGTGGTGGCGTGCCCGGCCTCTGACCGGGCCGTTCAAGTTCCTCCGATTTGTGCTCCTGTTGTACATCGTGGGGCACATCGACGATGTGGCCGACTGGGAGAATCTGCGGTGGAGTGCGGACCCGGGACCGCACCCCGGTGTGATGCAGGCGCTGCTCAGCAGCTTGGCGGGCATGCCGACGACGGTTGCTACCTGGGACTCCTCCACGATCAGCAGAGTGTCGGCGCTCTTGCTCACGGCCTTGATCCTGATCGCCGAGGTGCGGTTCATCAAGCGCGTGAATCTGACCAGCTCTGGCAGCGGCGCGACACTTGCCGCCTACGACTTGGAGGTCCTCACTGGCCGCGCGGACGGGGAGAGTGTGCTCGTGGAGGACCGGCGCTGTTGGCCGGTCGTTGCCCTGCTGACGGTCGCCGCCCAGTGCGCCACGGTTCTGCGGCGCTGGGAGGAAACCCAGCCGGACTGCCAGATCCCGCGCGTATCCGTGCAGCCGGTGGAGCACGTCATCTGGAGGGCTCACCGCACCCGACGCGCCAGGGCCAGACGGCACAACGAGCGGCAGTTCAAGGCCCATGCCGCCCTGGTGGTGGGCGCGCTACGGCGGGCCGAAGCGCAGCAGGACTCCAAGCCGGACCGCGCCCTGGAAGACCTCACCGTGATGCTCCTGACCATCGCCGAACGCTACGCCGAGGGCCGTGTCGATGACCTTCTCGACGCAGACCAACTCGCAGGCGTCACTCCGGCCGCACCGAGGGAGCGTTTGCGGGCAGTCGTGGTGGGGCTCACGGTCGTGCTGGTGATGGCCGGCGCGGCCGTCCTCGGGCTGCCCGATGCTGCCCTCATCCCTCTACTGCCGGTGGTGGTCCTCTTCGTCGCAGTCGTTGTCAACCGCGGGCGGATGCCAACACCAGGGCAGCTCACCGATCTGATCATCCCCCGGTGAGGCGGGAAACCGCGGATCAGCCCCCGTCCTGAAGCCCGACAGGGAGCCGCTCCGCGGTGTCTTCCTTCGGAAGATCCATGAAGACCGTGGCTGGACTCACCCGATGAGTGAGCGGAGCCCGGGGACGCTGACACCGGCTGCGGTCAGTCCGGCCAGAACGGCAGCAGCTACGGCACCGCCGCTGAGGAAGGTGAGCCCTCCGACGATCAGGCCGATGACGACCGCGATCAGAAGGACGACGGCCGTGTGGATCGTCAGGAACGGGGCCGGCCCTTGCGGCGTCGGCACGGGCGAACTCACTATTTCTCCCCAGAGGTTGATGATGTGACGCCCGCTCGTAAGTGTCCGTCCGAGCTCCACCCCACGGCCTGATTTCCAGGCTTCCCATGGCTGCGAAAAAATCTTGGAAAAGTCCGTGGGGTGGCCGTGGGGGGCGCACTTACAAGGGGTCGTCTCGGCGCCGGCCGCGGCGGCCCGGGAGCTTGCGAGTGGGCTGGCGCGGTTGGTGGTGAGCCGTCCCCTTGCACAGCTAAAGGGGGCGTGGACGACAACCGGAAGGGGAGGGCATGCAGGGCGACGGCGCGGGCGAGGAGGTC
Organism: Streptomyces sp. CB02400; assembly: GCF_001905725.1. Classification (GTDB taxonomy): domain Bacteria; phylum Actinomycetota; class Actinomycetes; order Streptomycetales; family Streptomycetaceae; genus Streptomyces; species Streptomyces atrovirens. Next base: position 5,326 of record NZ_LIWB01000038.1, on the reverse strand, counting down.
GCGGCCGCGCGCGCCCGCAACCTACAACCTGAAGACGGCCGGCCTGACGCCCGACGCCTGCTCGGCGCCCCCGTCACCTCGCAGGACCTACGCGCCATGAACGGCCGCCAGACCAAGGAGGCCCGCCGGCAGCAGGCGAGCATCGACCGCAGGCTGGCCGACGGGCGCCTGGTGGCTATGCTCGAGCAGGACGGCTTCCAGGGCCCCCTCTACGACCGGTTCGTGGAGGAGCTCGTCCGCTACGGGATCTCCGTCCTGCGCGGCTGGATGCACTCCGGCTACATCTTCGAACTGGTCGCCCAGCGCGGATTCGGCCTCAACCCGCACGAACTGGACCTGGAAGACCTAGCCACCGACAGCGACCTGCGCGAGGAACTGGCCACGATGACCATCGCCCGGGCTCTGCCGCGCTTTCGTCAGCAGGCCCTGGTCGACAAGGGATGGACTCCCGAGGGCGGAGCAAGCATCACTACCTACTTCATGGGGGCGTGTGCGTACGACTTCCCCAATGAGTTCCGCCGGCACCGGACCAGCGAAGCCCGGCAGCACCGCGCCCTGCGCCGAGAGAAGGAGCTCTACAGCCCGCCCGTCAGCACGATCAGCGTTGCCGAGGAAGTCCTGGGCAACCTGAGAGTCCTGGACGAACTCGGAGAGATAACCGATCCGCGTCTCAAGGCGGTCGTGGCCCTGACGCTGGACGGCTACTCACAGGAGGAGATCCGGGAGCTGGTGGACGCCACGACCGTCCGGGCCGTCGAAGGCCTGATGTACCGCTGGAGAACCAAAGCGAAGCAGAACAGGAGGGGGGACCGCGATGACTAGCCGGGACGACGAGTTCAACGCGCTGCTCAACGCGTCATCGCTGGGCACTGACGCAGCACGGCGCCTCAGGGAGCGGACCCCGCAGAGCACCGCCAAGGCCATCCGCACCATCACGCATCTGCGCAACACCATCGTGTACGGAACCGGACCCGTGACAGAGCAGGCCGTCACCGACATCCTCACCGCGCTCGGCTACCTGACCAGTGACGACGCAGGCCTGCAGAGGCTGCGCGACGCCGTGGATCGCCTTCGTGTCCACGAAGGGCCTGAAGCGCTGGAAGCTCTGCCCGAGGCCGTGGAAGCCCTCAGTCTCCTGGTTTGGGACGACCTCGACTCAACCACATCGCTGGAACTGCGTGCCGCGCTCACTGTCGTCGCCGCGCGCCTGGCGCTACAGGCCGACGCGCCCGTCCTTCTCACCGTGGCGGAGACCGCTTCTGTCATGCGGGTGTCGAAGCAGACCGTCTACCGGCTGGTGCACAGCGGGCACCTGCCGGCTGTCCGCACCGCTTCCGGAAAATCCTTCCGCATCCCCGAAGCCGCCGTACACGACTACGTGCGTGAGTCGTTCAAGGAAGCGCCGGTCGACCCACGCTGATCGCGAGGAGTCGCGTGAAACGACTTACGCGCCACCCAGGAGGTCACGCAGCGATGCTGCTCCGCGCCCGGGCAGGACGTGTCGACGCTGAAGAACCAGACCCAGCCGTACGGATTGCGTGCGCTTTCCGTACGCGAACCGCACGCTTTGCGTTCGAGCTGCGCACACTTCACGGAGCAAGCTTCAAGTGGGGCCGGGGCTGCGGCGGGCTACCTTCTTTCGTGAGGTTTTCTGCGGGGTGCCGGCCTTTTCCATCTGGCCGATGCTCCTCGTCGGGCTGCTTCGCGGCTTCGCTTTGCCCGTCCACGGCCGGTCCTTTTCCTGACGCGCCCAGCGATTCGCCAGGACAGTTTCCGGGACCGGCTACGCCCACTCCACGCCCAGCTCCCGCAGCGCGTCCCGCTGCTCCGCCGTGAGCTTGTCATGCCGGGTCTTGGTGTTGGAGACCCATACGCCCAGCCGCACCGCCACGGGCTTCGTCTCGCCGCCGACCGTGATCTCCTCGGCGTGCCCGCGGGGCACCGGGCGGTGGGCGCCTTCCCGTTCTACCCACTGGGCGAGGGCTGCCAGACCGCGCTGGAACGCCTGCTGCGCTTTGCTCGGGCCCTTCGCCGCGCCGGCCGCCGCCGGGGCCGCCTCCGCCGGGGCGGGAGACTGGGCCTCGAGCGGCTTGACGCCGAGCGTGGTCAGCCGTTCCTGCTGCTCGGTCGATAGCTGCTTCCAGGTGCCGGGCTGTTTCTGCCGCTTCAGCCAGCGTCCGATGTCGTCGCCGTCCATCAGCACGCCGGGTGCGATGTCGGGCAGCATCCCGTCGGCGTCGACCAGGTCGGCGAGGACGCGGTAGTGGCGTTGCCAGTCCAGGGGCCAGGGGCAGTTCCAGTCCGGATCGATCGCGGCGAGCTGTGCCGCGCGTACGGCGGCCCGCTGCAGGACCTTCCCGAGCCCGCCCTTCCGCCGGAGGTTGGCCATGTGTTGCCCGACCGGCACAGGGCCGCTGCCGGCCGGGTCGTCCCAGACGGCGTCCTGCCGGGGCGCGAGGTGCCCGGTGGCCCGCCGGTAGGCGCGGAACACGGCGAGTTTCCTCTCCCACGCCTCTTCGCCCGGTTCCCAGACCATCCCGGCCTCCGGCGCGTCCAGCAGCGTCTTGCGCCGCTCCTCCAGCTCTCCGGTCCGCAGGGCTTTGCGCTGCTGGTGGACCCATCGGCCAAGCGGGAACGCCTTCGTCGTCCCCACCTCGGCCTCTACGTCGTAGGGCACGGCGTAGAGGCCGGTGATCTCGTTCTCCTTCCGCCACCGGAGCAGGGCCTGGTAGCCCTCCAGCCACACCAGAGACTCCGGCCGGTAGACCCGGGTACGCAGGAACGCCGCGATCGTGGCGGCGTCGCGCGGGCTGGAGAAGTGGAGCAGCGCGGACTCGGCAGCGGCGTCGGTGTCGTCCTGCTCCTGGTCCTCGCCGTCGCCCGCGCCGCTGGCCCCGACGATCCGCCCGTCCTCATCGCGCTGGAGGTGGACCTTGCGCTTGCCGCTGGTGAGCGCGCGGGAGGCGAGCTGCTCGACCAGGCGCTCATCGTGCGAGCGCAGTCCCTGGAGCACGGCCACGAGGGGGCGGAACGAGGCGCTGGCGACCATGTCCTGCGGGTCCTCGCCAGGCTCCAGGAACACCGGCACGATGATCCTGGCCACCTTCGTGCTGCCGTCCTTGTTGAGCCGGAGCGCGCGGCCGATGTTCTGCACGATTTCCACCTGGGAGCCGCGGGTGTCGGCGAAGCAGACGGCCTCGACTCCCCGCTCGCCGGTGATGTCCACGCCTTCGCCGAGGACGCGGCAGCTGGCGAGGAAGGCACGGTGGACCCGGCGCCCGGCCGCGTCGATGCCGTTGGCGAACTGCTGGAGCACTTCGCGGCGCTCGGTCACGAGGTGGTCGCCGCACAGCCACGCCGACCACACCCGCTCCGGGGAGATGTGGCGGCCGTCCTCCAGCTCGTAGAACTCCGCGTCGATCGACGACGCCGGCAGCTCCTCCGCCTTCGCCAGGTCCTCGTCCGAGGCGTCGTTCTTGTAGAGCTCGGCCGCGGTCTCGGGCAGCTTCTCCGCGAACGCCGCGGCCTCTTCCACCTTCTGGTGGAACGTCATGACGGTGCGGAGGTTGTACGCCGCCGCGTGCTCCAGGAGCGCGGTCTGCAGGAGCGCCAGGCGCCGGCCACGCCGCGCCTCCTCCGACTCCCCAGAGACGGGGGAGGGGTCGCGGATTTCCAGGACGTCGATCTCGAATCCGGCGAGGATCTCGCGCTCGATCGCCTCCGAGAGCCCGAGCTCGGCGAGCCACGCGCCGTACGTGCCCTCCGGGTCATCGGCCATGGTCGCGATCTCCGCCTCCTGGCCCTCTGCGCCCTTCTGCGGGCGGGGCGCGGCGAGGATGCGTGGGGTGGCGGTGAGGTAGAGCCGGAAGTCGGCGGGGATCCGCTGGTTGTCGTGGATCGCGGCCCATGGACGGCCAAGATCACCGGCGGTTCCGTGGGCCTCGTCCACGACGGCGAGGTCGAACGGGGCCATCTGCTGGCCATACAGCCGCTCTCCGCCCGCCAGGGCGGCCTCCAGCGGCCCGCGAACCTTCCGTTGGCCCTCGGGAGCGTCGATGTCCTCGCGGTCGACCAGAGAGGCGTACGTGGCGAACACGATGACCGGCCCGGATCCGGCCCACAGGGCGAGCTGGATCGGGTTGGTGGTGGTCCGCACCCCCAGCTCCTTCAGCACCAAGTCGTTCTCCAGTGAACACACCGCGACCATCGGGGCGCGGTGACCCATCAGGCACCACGCCTGGGCGGTCTGCACGAGCAGGTCCAGAGTCGGTACGGTCACGAGGATCCGCCCGCCCGGAAAGCACTCCAGCGCGCACGCGGAGGCCGTGATCGTCTTCCCCGATCCGGTCGCTGACACGATCGTGCCCCGTGCCCCCTGAGGGGGCACGGATGACCTTGCAGGGAACCCCACCCACTTCCGGAACGCCGACTTCTGGTCGACCTGGTGCTCCCGGAGTTGAATCACCGGCATTCAGATGCCTTCCAATTTCCGAGTCGAAGATGACCCAGGTGACTTGCAGAATCCGCCCTGACAGCCTATTCCGACGGGCCGTGACATGTGGTCAGGATGCTTACGAGAACTACAGTTTAGGACGTTCATTGACTGAGAAGAGCATGGTCGAGAGACGAGCACCACATTAGAATCGTGGCCATGACTAACGATTTCTGCGAAGTCATGTTCCTTCCATCCTCCCAGTGCGACCACTGCCGTTCGGCACAGTCGAATCTCGCCCGAAGGGTGTACATCACGAAGGGGGGAAGCGTTTATCACCGCACCCCAAACTGCGAGGGCCTCAAGGATGGGCAACGGTACGCCCGGTGGAAAGGCCTGGAGGTCCACGACGTCGAGTCCGTCCCGCGCAGTGACGTCCAGGCCCGGCTTGGCGCGTGCGAAGTATGCCGCCCTGATCTGCCGTCACCTTCCCGGTAAGCACGACCTCCGAAGAGGGCATCCCGCGTTTCTACCAACGTTACATGTTGCATTGATCTGATGCAGCCCCTTCACTAGGACCCGACACAAACGAGCAACCCCCTCCCCGTAGCTGCCCGGGCCGAAGGCCCGTTGCCGGCACCGCGCAGCGGGGCCGGCCCCAGGGCGCGCAGCGCCCCCAGTGGCTGGAGCGCAGCGGAAGCAGCCTCTCGGGGCCGCAGGCCCCGCAGTCCCGGGAGCGCAGCGGACGGGACGTCATTCGCCTTGCGCAGCAAGGCGAATGAGCAGGATGCGTAGCATCCTGCCAGCGCTCACGCGGAGCGGGAGCGCAACACCCGCGCGCAGCGCGGGTGTTCGCTTGCCCATCGCGCAGCGATGGGGTACCCGCTCCGCGGG
>NZ_LIWB01000037.1 GCF_001905725.1 Streptomyces sp. CB02400 | reverse complement strand
CCAGCAACAACACACCCAGACCCCACTGTCTCTCACCCCACTGTCCCAAAACCGAGAGATCGCACTCCTCGACCGCGACCCGCGTGTCAGCGGTCTGGCCGCCCGGCCGCTTGAATTGCGGTGGCATATGCCGAGTGGGGTGCGGGCGCATGTTCCTCAGCTGATGCTCCGGCTGGCCGATGGCCAGGGAGTGCTCGCCGACTGCACAGCAAGAGAAGAGCTGTCTCGGCGCCAGCGGTCTGTTGCTGCGGTGGTCGGGGAGATCTGTACGGCGGCGGGCTGGCGGTACTGGGTGCTCGGGCCTGTGGATCCGGTCTACCGGCGCAATGTGACCTGGCTGGCCGGATACCGGCACCCCCGGCACCACGGTGGTGGGTTGCTGGCTGACGCGCTGCAGGAGTCGTTCGCCGAGCCGGCGCCGCTGTGGGAGGGCGTACGCAGGATCGGGGATCCGCTGCTGGTGCTTCCCGCGCTGTTCCATGCCCTGTGGGCGGGACGGTTGGCGACGGATCTGGGGGCGGCGATGCATGAGCGGATGCCGGTGTGGGCCCAGGCGGCCGAGTGAGGGCGGGTGGCGGGATGCCGGGCAGGCCGGTAGTGGGGCTGGGATGCCAGGTGCGGTTCGGGGGGCGTACGTGGACGGTGGCGGCCCTTGCTGACGGGCAGGTACGGCTGGTCGCCGAGGACGGTGCGGTAGCGGCGGTTTTGCTGTCGCTGCTGTTCGCCGATGCGGGGTTCGAAGTCCTGGACGCGCCGGAGGTGTCCAGGGTGCCGCCGCTGGGCTTGCTGCAGTCTTTGCCCGAGGCGGTGCGCGAGCGGGCCCTGGCGTGGGAGCGGCATGTGCGGGAGGTGGAGACGGGGCAGCCGGGCGGGCCCAGTGACGCGGGTCCGCGGCGGGCAGAGTACGACCCGCAGACGCGGACGATGACGCAGCGGGAGGAGGCGAAGGCGGCGGAGCTGTCGGCGGCCGGCATGCCCACCAGCGCGGTGACGGTGCGGCGGATGCGGGCCCGCTACCGGCAGGACGGGGTATGGGGGCTGGTGGACCACCGTGCCACCCGGCCGCGGACAGCGCTGGGGCGTGCGGACGAGCGGGTGGTGACCGCTCTGCGGGAGGTTCTGGAGACAGGGCGGGAGCGCTCCAGCGGGACGCTGGGGCGGCTGCGGGTGTACACCGAGCGGCTACTGGCCGAGCAGTACGGGGAGGGGGTGGTGCGGCTGCCCTCGGGTGCGACGTTCAACCGGCTGGTGCACGCCCTGGCTGACGGGCGCGGGCTGCTGGGCAGTGCGCGGCAGCGCCGATGGCGCTCAGCGAGGCCGGCTCCCCCATTCGTTCCGACGACGGTGATGGCTCCGGGTGAGCTGGTGATGATGGACAGCACTCTGCTGGATGCCTTCGTGATCCTCGACGACGGGGTGGCGGAACGGCCCGAGCTGACCATCGCGCTCGATGTCGCCACCCGGACCATCTGCGCAGCCGTGCTGCATGCGAAAGGGACCCGCAGCGTCGACGCGGCGCTGCTGCTGGCGCAGATGATGGTCCCGGCGCCGATGCGGCCCGGTTGGGCCGAGGCGTTGGCGATGGAACGCTCGGTGGTGCCCTACGAGCGGCTGCTGAGCGTGGATGCCCGGCTGGAGGGCTCGGCGGCGCGGCCGGTGATCACCCCGCAGACCATCGTGGTCGATCAGGGCAAGGTGTTCGTGTCGTCCTCGTTCATCGCCGCCTGCGAGTCGCTGGGCATTTCCGTGCAGCCCGCGCCGCCGGGCAACGGGCCGGCTAAGGGGCATGTGGAGCGCACCTTCTCCTCGATCAACACACTGTTCGTGCAGCATGTGGCCGCCTACACGGGCTCGCACACCGGCGAGCGCGGCCAGGACGCCGAAGGAGAGGCGGTGTGGACGCTGGCCCAGCTGGACGACCTGCTGCAGGAGTGGATCATCTGCGGATGGCAGGAGCGTGAGCATGACGGGCTGCGGCACCCGATGATGCCCCGCTGTGCGCTGTCGCCGAATGAGATGTGGGCGGCGCTGGTCGCCGTGTGCGGGTACGTCCCGGTGCCGCTGGGTCACGAGGACTACATCGAGCTCATGCCCGTCAAGCGGCAGAAGATCAACGACTACGGCATCCGCATCGACTACCGCACCTACGACCACAAGGTCCTCAACCCCTACCGCGGCGAGCGCTCGCCGACGGCGGACGGCCTGTGGGAGATCCACTACGACCCGCACGCTCCCAGCCAGGTCTAGGTACGCCTGCCGAAGCCTGACCAGCCGCGCGGATATGGGTGGGAGGCGGTGCCGTGGATCCACCACACCCTGGTCAGCGCCCCGTTCACCGACTTCACCTGGCAGCACCTCCGGCGCACCGTTGCCCGCCGCGCAGACCGCGCCCAGCACGAACACGACCTGGCGCTCGCCCTGCGCGAGCTGCTGGAACGCGCCGCCGCCGGACATGGCACCCGCCGGGAGAAGATCGTCGCCGCCCGCGCCCGCACCGCCGCAACCGATGGTGCGGTGTGGGGGATTCTGTACGGCCAGCAGCCGGAGGCGGAAGCCGATGAGCCCGGGGAGGACGTCTTCGGCGACAGCGAGGACGACGAGGAGCCCTTGACCGACGACGGCGCCTTGGGTGTCTGGCCGGCTGAACACACATCACTGGGCAACTCCCCAAGCGTCGCGGTACAGGAAGCCGGCGTGCCTACACCGAGGCGTTGCCAGGTCACGGTCTACGACCCCTTCGAGGAATCCCTGCAATGGTGAGCCCGCTCTCCCACGATGCCGTCGGGTTCGCCCCGCTGGCCCCTCCGACCGTATGGCAGGGCTGGGACGCCTTCGTCCACCGAGCCCCGGCGCCCGCACGCGACGCCGCCGACCCCGCCTGGCCCCAGACGGAGCGCGAGGACTACCACTCCGAACTCGCCGTCATGCGCACCCCCGCCATGGACAGCGTCTTCACCGCCGTACGCCGGCTGCTGCTGGTCAACCGCCGCCAGCAAGCCGGCGCCCGCCGCGGTCTGATCATCTCCGGCCCGGCCACGACGGGTAAGACCACCACGATGATGGCGCTCGGGCGTTCCTTCCAGCTGGCCGACGCCCGCCAGCACCCCGGCCACGGCGACAGGCGACCGGTGCTGTTCATCAGCGTGCCGCCGGCCGCCACCCCCAAGATGCTCGTCAGCGAGTTCGCCCGGTTCCTCGGCATGCCCATCACCGACCGCCTCAACCAGACCCAGATCACCGGCGCCGTGTGCGATCTGCTGTGCGAACTGGGCACCCAGCTGGTCCTCATCGACGACGTCCACCTCCTGGACACCCAGCGGCGCGCCGGCGCGGAAACCTCCGACCAGCTCAAGTACCTCGGCGAACGCATCCCGGCCACCTTCGTGTACTCCGCGATCGACATCGAGACCTCCTCGCTGCTCAGCGGGGTGCGCGGGGCGCAGATCGCCGGCCGTTTCAAGATCTTCCGCCACCGCCCGCTGGCGTATGCCACCGAGCAGGACCGGGCGGTCTGGGACGACCTCGTGCGGGCCATGGAGAACTTGCTGAGGCTGCGCGCGCACCGCCCCGGAACCCTGGTCAAGCACGCCGCCTACCTCCATGCCCGCACCGCAGGGCGGATCGGCAGCCTCTCCCACCTCATCCGCGAAGCCGCCCTGATCGCCATCACCGAAGGCACCGAACGGATCACCAAACAGCTGCTTGGCGAGGTGGAGCTCGACGCGGCCGCCGAAACCCAGGCTCGGCCGGCCCGGCCTGCACGGCGGAAATAGGAGCATCCGGGGTGGCACAGCAGCGCAGCACGACCGCGCCCAGCCGCACGCCCGGGGGCGGGCGTGCGGGACGCAAGTCGGCAGTCTCCGGCGGGACCGTGCCCTCCATCGCCAGCGGCGCGGCAGGACGGGTGGCTCCGCTGCCAGGAGAGCTGACGCTGTCGTTCCTGGCCAGGCTCGCCGCCCGCTACCACCTCGCCATCCGCGACCTGCTCGCCGCCGCCACCGACATCGGCGGCCAGCAGAACCTCACCGGCATGCTGTGCCCGGACAGTGAGATCCACCTCAACGCCCAGGCGCGCGCCCGCGTTGCCGTGCTGTGCCGCGTTCCACCGCGGGTGCTCGAGCGGGCCCTGCCCGCGTGGAGGCGGGAAGAGCCATGCGGCAGGTACGGGGCCGGCCCGGTCGGGCGGCTGATGCGCGGCGAGGAGGCCGTCGCCGCCTGGGGCCCGGTATGCCCCGCATGCACCGCCGCCCGCACCGGACGCCGCGTGCCCGCACGCCAGTACCTGGCCCCCGAGGAGCGGGTCTGCGCACGCCACCGGAACTGGCTCCTGTACGTGCCTGGCACCAGCGGCCTGCCCGTGCCCCTTGGCCGGTGCCCGGAGGTGATCGAAGCCCAGCGACGGCATGTCCGGCTGCTACGCCGCTCCCCCGCTAGGGCGCAGGCCTTCGACGTCGCCCGCGCCGTCACCAACTCCTGGTGGGACCAGCCCTGGCCCGTCGAGGAACGGGCGTGGCTGGCCCGCCTCGAGGCCACGCGACCGGACAACGCCGATCCCAGCTGGTGGAAGGTCGCCGCCCGCGACCTGATCACCTATCCCGAGACCGTCGCCCTCGCACGCCTGCTGGCCAGCCGCCCCCTGCAGCAACGCACTGTCGCCGCATCGGGCGGCCATCTCCCCTACCGTCTCGGCGAGCTGCCCGCCCTACTGGCCAAGGCCGCCCATGAGCTCCAGCGGCCGTGGCTCGTCCACCACCTCGCCGCCGTCACCCACGGACCGCTGTTCACCTGGGCCCACTCCTGCGTACGCACCCGCGCCGCTCCCACACCCGCGGCGCAGAAAACACTGTGGAAGGTCCACTCACCACACCGGCCCCGCCCTCTCAGCGACCTCCTGCCCCCGCCGGAATCACGCACCGACGGCGGCCAGCCGGAGCCACGGCCGGTCAAACGGCTGCGCGGCCACAGCCTCCAAGCCGAACGCGCCTTTGAGAGCAGCCTCGCGCACGCCCGTGCCTTCCACCAGCAATACGGGCACTTGGCCGTCCCCAAAGAAGCCGTCCCGGACGGCTACCCCCTGGGGCAATGGCTCGCCAACCTGCGCACCCGCCACACCCGCCTGCCCGCCCACCAAGCCGCTGCTCTCAACGCGCTTTACCCGTGGTGGAACGCGCCGTGGAGCACCCTGTGGCAGCGCACCTGGCACCAGGCCCGCGATCACGCCGAAGCCCGCGGCCCCCTGCAGCCGACCCGCGGCTTCCCCGCCACCAGCTACAGCCTGGGCGAATGGCTGTACCTGCAGTGCACCCGCTACCCCACCCTCCATCCCGAACAGCAGCGGCTCCTGACCAAGATCGGTATCGACGCTGTGGCGGCGGCCGCCGCCCGGCCCCGACGACGCAACCTCAAGGCCGGCGCCGAAGAAGCCCTCGCCCACGCCCGCTCCTACGCCGCCGAACACGGAAGCCTGGCGTCCGTAACCTCCGCAACCGTCCACGAGGGCTTCCGCCTGGGACAGTGGCTCGCCAACCAGCGCAACTACCAGCGCACCGGCCATCGCCCCCTGCCCGCCGGCCGCGCCCAGGCCCTCGCGGAAGTCGACCCCTGGTGGTGCCCGCCCTGGAACCTGAAATGGCAGCGCAGCTACCACCGCGCCCGAGACGCCGCAGACGGTCAGCCTCTCCGTCCCGACTCCGGCTTCATCGACCTCGACGATTGCCTCGCCGGGCGATGGCTGCGGCGCCAGTGCAGCACGTATGACGAGCTCCACGACGAGCAGCAGCGACTCCTCGCCGAGATCGGCATCACCGCCGAGGTGGCCCGTACGGCCCGGGAACATGCACGTACGGCCCCGAAGACGTCAGCTGCAACCCCGGCCCCGGACGTGGAAGACAAGGCCGGTCACGCCAGAAGGGCTGCAGACCCCGCGGCTTCCCCCGGTCGACGCCACACTCGGCGTGCCGCCGAGCCGAAGCGTCCCCGCGGCCCCCGCAGCCGCCTCGGGCACCGCCCCGATCTGAGGCCGGGCTTCGAGACGGCCCTGGCACACGCCCGGGCCTGGCACGCCGAATACGGCCACCTCGCCGTCCCCCGCGACACCTGGCACGACGGATACCCGCTGGGCGTGTGGCTGTTCAGCCAACGCAACCGCGCCAAACAACGCGCCCGAGCCGGTATGCCGCCCTCAACCCACCTGAGCGAACTCGCCGCGGTCGACCCCTGGTGGAACCCGCCCTGGGACCTGCACTGGCAGCGCAACTACTACCGCGCCCGCGACCACGTCAAAGCAGGCAAGCCGTTCGACCCCGCCGCGCTGATTCCCTCCACCGGCACCGTCCTCGGCAGTTGGATCACCCGGGCCTGCATGCAATACCAGCAGTTCCACCCCGGCCAGCAGCACCTGCTGAACGCGATCGGCATCACGCCTGAGGTCGCCCACGCACGCGCCCTGCGAGTGCACCCCTGGCGCACCGCCGTCGAGCGCGCCCGGGCCTTCGCCGAGATCCACGGCCACCTCGCCGTCCCCCGCGACACCATCCAGGGCGGCTTCCTACTCGGCCAATGGCTGAACAAGCAGCGCTACCGGACAAGAAAAACAGGCCCCACCCCCGCAGCCCGCACCCTGACCGCCATCGACCCCTGGTGGAACCCGCCCTGGGGCATGGCCTGGCAACGCGCCTACCACCACGCCCGCACCCACTCCCGCCACCCGGCAGCCCGCCGCTGGCTCCAGAAACAACGACGGGGCTGGCTCCTCCTCCACCCTGACCAACAACACCTCCTCACCCTCATCGGCATCGCCTCACCGACCTGATTCGCCAACACCCGTACCCGGCCCAAGCTCTGTCCCGACAATGAGCAGATGGCCGACGCGCGCTTCTTCAACGACGAGCCCTTCCTTGACCACGAGGAAGGACCTGACCTGCTCGGGCACGGGCAGTACGCCCGGCATGTGATGAGCCTGCTGGACCGGGTACGAGCCCAAACCGAAACCGGAGTCCTCGCGCTGATCGGCCCCTGGGGCTCGGGCAAGTCCAGCGTCCTGGGTAAGGTGACACGCCGTCTACGGGAGACAGCCAACGATGACGGCTGGTTGGTCGCGGAACTCAACCCGTGGCTGTACTCCGACCTGGAGTCGCTCACGCTGGCGCTATTCAGCGAGATCCGCGAAGCCCTCCCGAAGGACGGACGGTGGTCCGAGGCGCGAGAGAAGATCGGCGGATTCGGCAAGGCCATCAGTCCTCTGAGGAAGGTCACTGCTCTCTTCGGCCTGGACTCCGAGGGGCTGATCCAAGAGGTCAGCAACCGCATCAGCGGCGACACGAGCGCATCCGCAGCCAAATACAAAGCCGAGGAAGCCCTGCGCAAGGCGGGTCACCCAGTGCTCGTCGTCATGGACGACCTGGACCGCCTCACCCCCGAAGAGCTCCTCGTCGTCTTCAAGCTGGTACGCCTGGTAGGGCATCTGCCCAATGTGTACTACCTGATCAGCTTCGACGAACGGACCCTGCTGGACGTCCTGCAACGCAGTGAGCTGGTCGGTAACAGCGAGCCCCGTGCACGCGACTTCCTGGAAAAGATCATCCAGGTCCGGCTGGACCTCCCCGCGTTCCGTGAGCGCGACGCCGACATCCTGGTCGACCGCTCCCTCGCCGCAGTACTCGCCTCCCACGGACTGACCCTGACCCCCGGCGAGCAGCGGAGGCTCTCCGAGGCCTACTACCGGTACCTGCAGGACCGACTGCGCACCCCGCGTGCCATCAAACGGTTCTTCGGCCAAGTGGACGCCACCCTCGGCCAGCTCACCGGCAACGTCGACATCGTCGACTTCCTGATCGTCACCTTCCTGCGCACCAACGAACCCCGCGCCTACCAGTTGCTGTGGCAGCACCGAGCCGAACTCACCGGCACCAGCATGGACCTGCCCTCGCGCCGCGACGAGCGGCCCGAACAGGGCATCGACCGCTGGCGCACCAGGCTGCAGGGCGCCGGCGTCGCCGAACAGCACCTGGACGGCGTGATCGGCCTGATGGGCATGCTGTTCGCACCAGTCCGGCAGGCTCTCGGCCATGGCATCAACTTTCAGGCCATCGCGCGGCGGCGCGGCATCGGCAGCATCGACTACTTCGACCGGTACATGGTCTTCGGCGTCCCCGACGACGACCTTCCCGAGCACACCTTCGACACCGCCCTGCAGCAACTGGCCGACGACACCCCGGGCACCGAAGCGGACGAACTGCTCCTACGCCTGCGCGACGACACCCAGCGCATCACCCGCCGCATCGGCTACAAACGCGCCGCTGGCGCTCCCCTGCCGGCGGCCGCGCTCCTCAAAGCCGCAGCCCTGCACTACGGCCACCTCACCGCCGCTCCTCAAGGGGCCCTCGGCCTGTTCACTGCGGACCGCGCCATGGACTTCCTCGCGAAAGACCTCCTGGCCGACCTTGCCGAGCCCGACCGGCCCTCGATCCTCAAGATCATGGCCGAGACCCCTGACGGAGCCGTCCTGGCTGCTCGCACCCTCCAACGCGTCACCAGCCGTGACGACTCCGACGCCTCGGACCGCTCACAGGCAGCAGCCACCCTCGACTGGATAGGTGAGGCCCGCTCACTGATCAGCCACAAGATCACACGGCACCTCACCCCCGCCGCGAGCCGGCCCGTACACGGACTCACCGAGCTGGAGATCACCCTCATCTGGGCGTGGCGCCATACCGAGTCCGAGGTCTGCCGGACCTGGATCAACCAACGTTTCGACCAGGGGTGGAACCCGCTTGACCTCCTCGCCACGCTCCTACCGCCCGACCGGGCCCCGCTCCCGGTCATCGACGACGCCACTCTGCAAAGCCTCGACGCACTCATCGGCCTCGAAGCGCTGTACAGCCGCCTCGGGCCGCTCCTCGACACCCCGGCAACAGCCCCTGCTGACCCCCGTGAAGAACACCAGCAAGGCATCCTCCAAGCGCTTCGCGTACGCCGCGGCAACACCCCGGGCAGCAGCTGACCACCCGACCCACGCCTCCAGACAAGACGGAGCAGCAAGCCGTGACAGACAATCCGTTCGCCCTCGTACCCGAGCAATGGCAGCGCCTCGCCTCCGCCCGCCAGGCCTACACCGACACCGTCAGTCCGTACTACGACGAGACGCTGCAACACGTGGCTCAACGCACGTGCGTCAGCGGGCACATCGGCAAAGCCGACATCGGAGCACTACTGATGTGGAAGCGCCTCAGAGCCGACACCCCCTGGGCCGCCGAACTCATGGCGCTCGCGGACGCCGACGTACGCCGCGCAACCGCCACAGCCACGGCTGCCGCCCGGGACACCACTCTCAGCCGCAGCGCAGCAGCACAAGCCGGCCGAGCAGCACTCGTTCCCCTACCAGGCTTCCGTACCGGCGACGCCCTCGCCTCCGCCGTCCTCACGGCAGCCGCACCAACCCGCATGGCCATCTACGACCAGCGAGCCCACAGCGGACTGCGCACCCTCGGCATCACCCTCAGCCACGCACCCGGCCGCTACAGCCGCTACATAAAAGCGATCGACCAGCTCCTGGCCGCCGCCCCAGCCCCGATCCGCAACTGGACCCCACGCGACATGGACACCGCCCTGTACTGGCTCAACCACCCCACCAACACCACAGCCAGCACATAGCAACACTCAACGAACCTGATCACCACGCAGCGGAACTGACCACAGCTGACCAACACTCACTTCACCTGACAAAGCGCCAGCTCAGCACACAGCCCAAGCCCCCGTTCCCTCCATCACCGAGCCGTAGCAACCCGGCCTGAAGCGCTACCACCACCAGGCACCAAACTGATCAGCCCAGACCAACCCCATGACCCACTGATCAGAAAGACCGCTCCTGGACACGCGCTACAGGAGCTGGGCACGGAATGGGCGTGAAGGACGTCATCACCGGCACCACCGTGCCCGCCACTGCGATCGAGCAGTCGCTTCACCGCCGATGGTAGAAGAAACCTGGTAAGGCGTTCTTCTACGTTTTGGAGCGTGGGCGCCTTCCAATCTGATAGGGATCACTCTGAGCGCTTTTCCTGTCACGAGCTGCAGGGTTCAGAAGTCAAGGCGCGGGCTGCTGTACGGGGGTATGGGATGAGTGATTCCGCCAGGAGGCAGCTGGTATTCGTACACGGTATCGGCGGCGTACGAGATGCGGTTCAAGAGCGCCGCGAGTGGCTGGAAGCACTGGCTGAGGGCGCCCGCAAGGCGGGGCATGCCGATTCGGTGTCCGGGCTGACCCAGGGGTGGCTGGCGGAGGCCCGCTTCGCGGACTACAGCGATCTGTTCATGGTCCGCGACACGCAGGGGTCGGATACCGGGGGGCACGACGATGAGCAGGTGGCATTCCTGGACTCACTCGTCCGGGACGTCATCGACGAGCTCGGTCTGCAGGCCCAAGAGCAAGAAGATAAACGCGCGCTGAGAGCTATCGAGGCTGCCCGAAACCAGCTGCCTGACGGGGATGGGGAGTGGCAGGGGCTCGGGGAGCCGGTTCGAGTCCTGGGGAGAGTGCTGACGACTCTGTTGCAGGTACCTGGGCTGCGGCGGGCTGCTCAGTGGGCGAGCGGCAGGACGTTGCTGGGGCAGCTGGCTCAGGTCGGCCGCTACCTGGATCGCGGTGGGGCGGATGGAAGTGGCCAGCGGCTGGATGTGCGGATCCGTGAGCGGGTGCTGCATGGGGTAGATCTGGAGCGGCCGCTCGTGGTTGTGGCCCATTCGCTGGGCTCGGTTGTGGCGTTCGAGGCCTTGCATGACTACGCAGGCTCGGTGCAGCTGTTGGTGACCTTGGGCTCTCCCCTGGCAACGGGGGCGGCGGTGCTGCAGCGGGTGCGTCCGCAGCCCGCGCGTACGCCGGAGCCGGTCGGGCGGTGGCTGAACTTCTGGGACCGGGACGACATCGTGGTAGCCCGCCCGCGGGTGCAGCAGTGGATGCTGCCGAGTTCCTCCGGGGTGGTGCCGGTGACGGATCGGGTGGACTCTGACGGTGTGTGGGTGCACACGGCGACGAAGTACTTGCGACAGCCGGCTGTGGCCGGGCCCATCGTGGAGGCACTGAAGCAGTGACGGGCGGGCTGGCGCGGCATGTGCTGGTGATTGGGGCACAGTGCCGGGCCATGGGAGCGTTGACGCGGCTTGAGCAGGCCGCGTGTGAGCTGCATGACGTGCTGACTGATCCTGCGCTGGGGGGCTGTGAGGCCCGGACCGGTGAGTACCCGTCTCTGCTGGTGAACAGGGAACTCCGGCCTGCGGACGTCCGCGAGGCCGTGGTGATGGCAGTGCGGCAGGCCAAGGCCGATAGTGCTGTGCTGGTGGTGGCGCTGCTCGGTCACGGGTTTACCTCACCGCAGCAGACCGAGTTGTACTTCATGGTCAGTGACTCCACGACGGAGAGTTTCTTGTCGGCGGTGAATGTCAGGCAGTTGCTGGCCGAGGCAGCCGATGAGGCCGGCGTGGACGGCGTGATAGCGCTGGTCGATACCTGTCACGCTGCGGGGGCAGCGCCGGACGCAGGCCGGATCGCGGGCGGTATCCGTGCGGGCCGAACGCGGCTGTCGGTGCTCACTGCTGCTGCAGCTGACCAGGCCGCTCGGGACATGAGACTGACTTTCGCCCTGGTCGAGGTGCTGACTGAGGGGCTCGCCGGGGCAGGCAGCGAAGTGTTCGTGGACCGGACGCTTACCAAGGAGCTGCGCGAGCGGGTCAGTGGGCAGGCCATCGGGCGGATGGAACTCGACAACGACCCGTTCGCCCTGGAGGGCTTGTGGCTGTCCCGCAACCGCCGCTATCGCAGCCAGCGGGCTGCCGACGATGTCGTGGGTCCGCTGGGACGGCAGGAGTTGCAGCAGGCCGTGGAGATGTGGCGGGTGCAGCGGCACTTGCCTGAGCGCTTGACCCGTACCGCGCTCACCGAGTTACACGACTTCGTACGCACCTGCCAGGTCGAGGACAAGGACGAGACCAGCGCTGACTGGCGTATCCGCGTGGGCGACGTGGCGGGCGCACTTGTGGAATGCGCACAGACCGGCGAACTGCTTAGCAGGGTGTTCGCCACTGCGCTGACCAGCGATCTGCTCCGTGCTGCGGGACGTCTGGCGGGTTTTCCGCCGGAGGCTGAGGGGGCGGTGCCGCTGCGGGACTTGCTGGAGTATGCCGCCCTGCGCGCGCAGCCTGTGGATGGGGCTCGATGGCAGGGCCTTGCCCGTTTCATGGCTGCCGTCGAACACCAGGTCGATTCTGCGGGCGAGTATCCCCAGATGCGGGAGTGGGCGCGGCAGCATGGGGTGATCCCCCAGTTCAACGATGCCCTGGCCGAGTTCTCGCAGAACAGGCAGAGGCAGGGAGTGCGGTTGGTCGTCAGCCTGGTCGGCGCTTGGACGGACTGGCCGGAAGAGGTGGACACCTGGCTGCTGTTTGGTCAATCGGCACCGCCGGCGCGCGAGCGGTTCATCTGCGAATCCGCAGACCGCATCGGTGTGGGAAAAGCGATCAAGGCAGCGCTGGATTGGGCACGCAGTCGGCTTCCTGTCCCGGACCCGCTGATGCACGTCGATGTGGCCGCCCCCGCCCATCTGCTGGCGCAGTGGCAGCCTGAAGAGGAAAAGGTTGGCCGCTATCTTCTGGGAACCCACCATGTGGTCGTCGCGCGCTGGAGCGGCCGATTGGACCCGTCTGAGGACAACGCGGAGATCAACGACGCCGCCCGCAAGACACTCAACGCCATGGCGTCTTGTAGAGAAGTGCCTGTGGAGTGGGTCGACCAAGCTGTCCTGGGCGACCAGCCGGGCCTGGAGGACGCACTGGTGGCCGGCCAGTACGCCGCGGCGGTTGGGCTCGACCACCACCCCCAGGACCTGCCTGAGATCTTGGGATTGCTCCTGCCCTATGCGCCGATCATTCTGTGGCCGCGCGCCGATGCACGGCCCGCCAACGGGCAAGTCCAGACCGTGGTACAGAAGAACTGGCACCACTTGCCCGACGGCTTCGCTGATGCCTATCGCAGCCGCTGGAAGGGCTCTCACGCGGACTGCCTGGTCTGCCTGGGCGACATCCGAGCCGTGTGGCACGACGAAGCATGGCTGGATTTCTGCCGCCCGTTCGAAAACCGCATCGTGGCCGCCCCCGAGGAGGAGTAGTTGTGACCTGGAAGCCCTACTACCACGGTGACGGCGAGCCGCGACAGACGACTCTGGCAGACCCGCCGCCGTGGCGGACTTTCCCCCGCACCCCGCAGCACGAGGAATTCCGTCCTCCGCCCGGTTTGACCGACGCAGTCAACGCGGCCCTGCACTTGCGCCGCCCGCTCCTGATCACCGGGCCCGCCGGGTCGGGGAAGTCCACCGTGATCGAGCAGGTCGCCCACGAACTGGACCTCGGCCCGGTGCTGCGCTGGCACATCACCTCCCGCAGCACCCTGGCCGAGGCGCTGTACCGCTACGACGCCCTGGGCCGCATCCATGCCCAGAGCCTGCAGGCCGCCATGGGCAACCGCCTCGGCACGCACACAAAGCACAGGCACCACCGCGGCGGCGATGACATCGCCCCATTCCTGCAGCTCGGACCGCTGGGCACGGCACTGTTACCTGCTAAGCGGCCACGGGCCCTGCTCATCGACGAGATCGACAAGAGCGACCTGGACCTGCCCAGCGACCTGCTAGAGGCATTGGAGCGCGGCGAGTACGAAATCCCCGAACTCGTGCGCTACCGGCGCCCCAAGGTCAAGGTCCGCCAGTGGGACAGCCAGGATGAATACGTCATCCCCGGCGGACGTGTACAGTGCACACAGTTTCCCTTCATCGTGCTGACCAGCAACGGGGAACGCGACTTCCCCCCAGCCTTCCTGCGCCGCTGCATCCGCTACACCATGCCCCCGCTGACACCCGAACTGCTGCAGACCATCGTGCACGCGCACTTCAAGCGCGAACCTGACGCCAACGCTCAGGAACTGATCAACACTTTCGCCGAGCGGGTGGGCAGCGGCGAACACCTGGCCATCGACCAGCTCCTGAACGCCGTCGCACTGCTCACCGATGTTCACGAGTTCCCGGCACAGCAGCGTCAGGAACTGCGCGAGCTACTTCTTCGCGAGCTCTCCCGTGCCTGATGACCTCGGCCGCCTGCTGGCCGCGCTCGGCACCTCGGTTCCGGCCGACACAGACCCGCAGCTCCTCGCCGACGCTGTGTGGCTGGCAGCCGCGCGTGCCGCAGCCGGCGACACCGGCGAGCCCGGTGCCTCAGCCTCTTCCACGCCCCCGGTACCCACTGCCGCGGAGAGCGCCCCCGCGCAAGCCTCCGAGCCCTCAGCGTCAGCGCTGGCCGGCACCGCAGACGGTGCCGAAGACGCTGACGTATCCGCGCTCCACCCGGGGGGAACAACCCGCGTCCGCGGCGTTCCACTGTCCCTGGGACGGGCCGCTCCGCTGCCCGGCGCACTGGCCGTCGGACGCGCGATCCAGCCGCTGCGAAGGACATGGCGCCGCGGCAGCGGAATGCGCCTCGATGTCGACGCCACCGTGGAGCACTATGCCCGCGGAGGGCCACTGGTACCGCTCTTCGCCCCACGGCCGGAACGCTGGTTCGAAGTCGTCGTCATCGTTGACACTTCGCTGTCGATGAGCGTCTGGGGCGAAACCACACACGCTCTGGTCCGCCTGCTGGGCAGCCTGGGCGCCTTCCGCACCGTGCATACCTGGCAACTGAACTGGCAGGACGCGCAGCCTCACGTGCGCGACCACTGCGAGCGGGCCATTCCAGCCGACCGCGTCCCCCTCCACGGCAGCGGAGCACACGGCCGACGCCTCATTGTGATCGTCTCGGACTGCGCCGCACGCGGCTGGCACCACCCCCGGCCCTGGCAGCTACTGAGCGCCTGGGGCCGGCAGGCACCCGTCGCTCTCGTCAACCCTCTGCCGCAGCGCCTGTGGCGCCGCTCCGCACTCAACCTGCCCGCCGTACGCGCGACCGCCCCCCAAGCCGGAACCCGTAACAGCGCCCTGAACTACCGCCTACCCCTGCGATGGCACCCGCGCCCCGGACACCGCGAAAACCTCGGTCCATGGCAGGCGCTGCCGGTCGCCTCTCTGACCCCTCACTCGCTGGGCGCCTGGACCCGAACCCTGATGCACACGGACCCCCACGGCTGCGACGCCGTCCTCATTCCCGCCACCGGACGCCTGCCCCACGCCATCCCCCCTGGCACCGCTTCCCCCGCCCCCAAACCCACTGACAATCCCGCAGTCCTCGCCGACGCCTTCTTGCACACAGCCTCCGCCGCAGCAGTCCGTCTCGCCGTCCTGTGCTCCCACCTGCCCGAACTCACCCTGCCCCTGCTGCACGTACTGCGCGACCAGGCCGTCCCCGAAGCCCAGCTCACCGACCTCGCCGAACTGCTCACCAGTGGCCTCCTGACGGTCACCCCCACCCCCGGCCACGACCCCGTCCTGGTGCTCCGCCCTGCGGCACGAGACCGGCTGCGCACCCACCTGACCACCCATGACGCCTGGCAGGCCCTCCGCGCCTTCAGTCGCCATCTCGCCGCCCACCCCCACGCTCCCCGCGGCATCGCCGCCGTCCTCCACAGCCCGCACGCCACAGCCGAACTACCCGCCCAGCTCCAGCCCTTCGCCCAAGCCGCCACCGCCACACTCCGCCTCCTGGGCATCGCCGTCCCCGCCGCAGGCACCGTCGCGGAAACAACCGGCTCGCCCAACGCGGCACCGGCCGCGTCGGGCTCGATGCCATCAGCCACCCCGGCACACATCACACCCACCTCGACCGCTTCTTCAGCGGACCACGACCGCCAGCCCGCGCCACCGTCCGTCGGTCACCCGCACGACGCGTCATCATCCATGCGGGAGACCACGCATTCCCCAGAGCCGCAGCCCGACAGGAATGGCGAGGAATCTCAGACTCCGCCCCAATCCATGACCGATGCTCCCTCTCCAGACGCCACGGCCACAGGTTCGGACGCAGCGCTCAGCGTCTACTGGCGAGATCCCGCCTACCGGATCGAGGAGTTCCCCAGCTCGTCTGCCCTGCCTGATCTACGCACCCTTGCCGAGCGGCCGTCGGAACTGCTGTCTGCCCGTTTCCAGGTGGTGCCCTTCAGCGGCCGCGACGCCGAGCTCGCCAGCCTCACACGCTGGCGCGATAACCCGGCCGGTCTGTCAGTCCGGCTTATCCACGGCTCCGGCGGAGAGGGAAAAACACGCCTGGCCATCGCGTTCGGCAAAATGAGCCAGGATGCGGGATGGCTGGTGGGGAAGGCATCAACACCGGCAAGCAGCGAGCCTAGTACGGACGCCACCCTGCCCGAAGACCTTCCGGGGCGCCGTGCAGGGATCCTTGTCGTGGTGGACTACGCCGACACCTGGCCCCTCTCCACCCTGCACGGCTTCCTCCAGGAGCCGCTACTACGCCGCAAAAACACCCCAGTCCGCGTACTCCTGCTTGCCCGCCATGCCGGAGCCTGGTGGGAGCGCCTGACCACGTGGATCGACTACCGGCTCGACGCTGCGCACGACACCCTCCGGCTGAAGCCACTAGCAGACACACCCTCGGCGCGGGCTGCGCTATTCCAGCGTGCCCGCGACGGCTTCGCAGCGCACCTCGGCCTCCCCCACGACCGCACCAGGCACATCAACCCGCCCCCCAACCTGGACCAAAACCCCGCCTATGCTCACGTCCTGACCCTTCACACCGCCGCCCTGACCGCCGTAGAGGATCTCCTGCACAACACCCCACCCACTCCACACGACAGCGCTACGTCGCAACCACGATGGCCAGGAGGGCCTTCACCGACGCGGATTGTCATGATCGCCAGCACCACAGATCCGGTGCTCGCCGGAAGCAGCTTCCGCCAGCTGGGTACCGGTTTCCTGCTGAGCCCTCGCCTGATCCTCACCGCCGCGCACATCCTCCAACCGGGCCGCCAGCACGAGACCATCAAGGTCCGCAATAGGCGCGGCGCCATCACCGCAGACGGCTGGGTCGACTGCCGCGTGCTGTGGACACACGACACCCACGACGCCGCTCTGCTCCTCGCCGAGGAAGACCTCGCCGAGCCCGCCACCGACAGCCACTTCTCCACCCCCCGCTGGGCACAGCTGACCGGCGACAGACCGCTGAACCCCGGCCACATCACCGGCGTCCTCATCGCAGACGCGGCTTCCCCACAGCCAAGCGGCCATCTGACCGGCATCCTGCACCCTGCCTCCACCCACCCTGATGCCGCTTACGAGTTCGAACCCACGAACCCCCTGCCGTCGCCCCGCAGCACGAAACCGTTCGCCAGGGGCATGTCCGGGGCCCCCGTCTTCTTCGAGGACTTTCTCCTGGGCTTCGCCATCGCAATGCGAGACGACCGTTCCGCACGCCCTCGTTTCGCTCTCGCCGCCATCAGCACCCTGGTCAACAACCGCGGGTTCAGCAATGCCTGCAGCCCGCACATGCGGCGCATCCCCCGCCTGCACCCCTTGCCCGACGCCCCTTCCACATCAGCCGGGGACGACCATACGAGTGGCAGGCTGACCGGGCGCCGACCGCCGCGGGTGTTCATTTCCTACGCCCGTGAAGACGACGACGGTACCCACGCCAAACAGGTCCGCAGTTTGTGGCGGCTGCTGCGTAAGGAAGGAATCGACGCCCGTCTCGACCAGATCGACATTGAGGCCGGCCAGGACGTGACGGCCTGGATGCGACACGAAATTCAGGCAGCCGACTACGTCCTGGCCATCGTCTCTCCCGCCTACCAACGCCGCGCCGAGAATCCCGATTCCGACCCGTCTATGGGCTTGGCCTTCGAAGCCCACCTGCTCCGGAACGAACTCGCCCACGACACCAAGGTGAGGCAGCGGATCGTGCCTGTGATCCTGCCCGGCAGCACCCGTAAGGATCTCCCCACCTTCCTCAGGCCCCTCACTCCGGTCGTCATCGACCCCATCACAGGAACCGGCGCCGAGCGGCTATTGCATCACCTCAATCGGAGCCCCCCTGCTGCAGACGAGCAGGCGGACGAAGAGTTTTCCGCCTTCTACCGCGAAAATATCCGCCTTCTCGTGGGCTTCCTGATCAACCACGGCGCCAGCCTGCACACCGCCTCGGACATTGCCCAGGACACCATGACCGACGCCTACATGCAGTGGGCCGACATCGCAGACCCGAAGACGTGGGTCCACAAAACCGCCTCCCGAGCGCTGATCCGCAGGGCCACCTCCATCGACGACCTCGTCGAGGAGGTACCCGAACCCACGGCACTTCTGCCCCGTCCCGACGACATCGCGGAATGGGAAGTCCAGCACGACGCACTGCCCCTGCTACGCAGCCTGCCGCCGAGGCAGCGCCAGGTCATGGCCTGGGCCCTGGCTGGCTTCACCCCCACCGAAATCGCCGACCACCTCGGTTTGCGGCCCGAAACCGTGCGCGCCAACCTGGGAAGAGCCCGCCGCACCGCAGCCAACTACCTCACGGCGCGGGAAGAGGAGTAATCACGCCGCCGCCCAGGGTGTAGCCGGCGCGCATTATGTGCGTGTCCGGCTCTGGACAGCCGTCACCGTCGGCATCCGATTCCACCTGCTTCATTCCTCGTTTCCCTTGGGCGCGCAGGTATCCGGCCATCACCGTGCATGACGCATCGATCGTGCTTGTGCTTGGTGGTGTGTCCGATCGTGTCGGTGGGGCACACTCACCCCCGCACGTGCCCCGTCGCAGGGGGTAAGCCTGAATTGCAGCGAGGAAACCAGGGCACCCACCGAGCAAGCCGACCCGCCAGATCATCTTTCCGCCGAACATCACGTGATCGGAGGGGGCCGTGTCGTGACCTTGCGGGGTGAAATCGATCACGACGTCCAGGGCGTGCTCCGCGGGGCCCTGCTGAACCAGGGTGGAGCGGTGCCTGAACGGATCGTCGCCGATCTCAGCGGGGTGACCTTCATGGACTCCTCAGGCATCAACGTCTTCGTCGCGGCTCATCGGCAGACGACGCAGGCAGCAGGGTGGATACGCATTGCCGACGCGCGGCCGGCCGTCCGGCGCGTGCTACAGGTGACCGGAGTGGACACCTTCGTTTCCTGCCATCTGAGTGTCGAAGAGGCCCTGGGCGCCTGAAGCGCCGGGAGTGCTGTGAGTGCTGCGCTGTTCAGGACACCGCGGGTCGGAAGTCGGCCGGGGTGGCTCTGTAGGCGAGTTCCAGGCACAAGTGTTGCTCACCGGCGGTTCTGGCACACATTTCGTGAGAGCGGTGGACGAGTGTCTTCCGGTCGGCAGACTGGAGCGATGCGGGCAGAGAGCGTGGTCGGGGTCCAGACAGTCCGGCTCGCCGTGACAGTCGGTGCAGTCGTCGTCGCTCCAGTCCTGTTGGTGGCTGGGGCTCCGTTGCGCCGCCGTCTGTTGCTCCGCTACTACCGCGAGGACGGTCCGGAGCTCGTGAGTAAAGAGGACGGTTGGGTAAGCCCGGGGTATTTCGTCGTCACCAACGCAGTTGTTCGAGCCCTCTGCCGGCCGTCGGAGTATGTACTTCGACGGCTTCATCCTGCTTGAGTCGGGCCGTCATCGGGTGGCGGTGAGGAGTACCCGTTTACGAAGGAGCGGGAGTTTGGCGCGGCCGAACATTTGGCGTTTGGCCATCTTGATGTGGTTGACCCGGCCCTCGACCGGACCGGAGTTCCAGTGGCTGGTCAGGCCCTGGACGACGGCGTCCCAGTCCTTCTCCAGGCCGGTAGCGAAAGAGCGGAGGCCGGGAAGCTCCTCGACTTGCACGCTGACGACCCAGTCCTTCAGATGCTGGCCGGTGCGGGTGGAGAGGATCTCGGCGAAGCTGCGGACGAGACGGTGGGCTAACTGGCCCTAACAAAGCCTTTGGACGTGGCGGTGGGTGATCAGGCAGACGGCGAGTCCGAGGAAGGCCTCGTGGATGTCGTCGCGTCGTTCCCACCGGATCCGCAGGCGGCGGAAGCCGTGCAGCCAGGAGATCGTCCGCTCGACGACCCAGCGGAAGGTACCCAGACCGGTGCCGTGCGGTTGCCCCCGCTCCGCGATCGCGGGCCGGATGCCGCGCTGCCGCAGGAGCCGGCGGTACTTGTCGTGGTCGTAGCCGCGGTCCGCAAAGAGCATGTCGGGCCGCCTGCGCGGCCGGCCCACCACTCCGGCCACTGGCGGGATCTTGTCCAGCAACGGCAGCAACTGGGTGACGTCATTGCGGTTCCCGCCGGTCAACGACACCGCGAGCGGAATCCCTTGGCCGTCGGTGATGACGTGGTGCTTGCTGCCCGGACGTGCGCGGTCGACCGGGCTGGGTCCGCTTTTGGGCCCCTGCGAGCGGCCCGGACGTGGGTGGGGGTGCCCCCGGCGAAGCCAGCTGGTTCTTCGACCGGAGCTTGTTCAGCAGCAGCTGGTGCAGCTGGTCCCAGACGCCGGCTTCGTTCCAGGCCGCCAGGCGGCGCCAACAGGTCATGCCCGAGCCGAAGCCGAGCTCCTGGGGCAGGTACTCCCACTGGATGCCGGTGTGCAGCACGAACAGGATCCCGCACAGGGCCTGCCGGTCGGGCACCCGGGGCCGGCCCTCGACCTGCTTCGGCGGTGGCTCGGGCAGCAACGGTTCGATGAGCGACCACAGTTCGTCCGACACGATCCACGGCCGCGACTGACGCTTCCCCATGACCACATCAACGAACGATCAAGCCGACAGTCACATGATCAAACAGCTTTTGTTAGAGCCAGTAAGAGATGTCCCGTAACTGCAGGTCGTCTCCGACAGGGGACCGCTTGCGACAGTCAGCCGAAGAGGAGATCAACGCCCTTGCCCAGGCAGTACTTCATGACGGTGACCAGTTGGCGGGCGTCGTCGACACGTCGCTGGAGAACGAGGTCGCCGTCCTCGGGACGGAGCTGATCGATGATCGCCTCCAGTCTGGGCAACATGGCTGCGCATTGAGCGGCTGTGAGGGATCCGTCATCGTCTGGGTGGTCGAGCAGTGGTGTCAGTGTGGTGGAGACACTGCTCCACTCGCGGTGTCCACCGAACCCGCGCATCTCAGCAAGGGTGAAGCCCTCTGTGTCGGCCAGCCACTGTCTGAACATGTGGAAGCCGGTGTAGGACCAGGAGACGTCGGGGCTGGTCACGTCGCCGTCTCGGTCACGTCCGCTGGAGTG
>NZ_LIWB01000036.1 GCF_001905725.1 Streptomyces sp. CB02400 | reverse complement strand
AGGGCGTACGCGGCCTTCTTGCTCGCGGCCCGCCGGCCGACGGGCGCCTCGTCGATCTGCGGCCGATCGGAAGCCGGTGGGGTGTGCTGCGGCTGCATGCCGCTGGGCATCGGGTTGCGCAGGCAGCCGCGGTGAGCGGCGACGCAGGTCTCCACGGCTCGGCCCAGGCCCTGCCACAGATGGAACCGGTCAGCGACCTGCAGAGCGTCGGGGGCGCCGCGCCGGGCGCCCTCAGCGTAGGCACCCGCCCGGTCCCGGTAGATGATCTCCACGCCAGGATGGCGGTCCAGCCAGGCGGCCAGCGGCCCGGCTTCACGAGTCGGGAGCACATCGACCACGCGATGGTCTTCGACACTGGTCAGCACAGTGGAATAGGTCTGGCCGCGACGGATCGCGAAGTCGTCCACCCCCAGCACCCGCGGAGTAATGAACCGCGGATCGGGCAGCGCCATGACCCTGCGTAGCAAGGTCATCCGTCCCGCGCCGAAGCCCAACTGGGCAGCCAGCGAGCGCCGGCCCGCCCCGCTAGGGCGAGCCCCACCCGTTCCAGGGCTCGGTTGAGCCGCGTGGTGAACCGCGCGTGCGGGACAGTCAGCCGGGAGAACGGCTCGGCGAACGTCCGGCGTGGGCAGTCCGCCGACCCGCAGATGAAGCGCCTGACCGTCAGCCTGATCACAAAGCCCTGGTCTGCGATGTGCCGTCTTCGTAGCAGTGATCCAACTGGGGATGTACCGACCCGTGACAGCCGCAAGGTCGCGAAGTACCACCACTGTGTCAGTGGCAAGCTCCAGTCACGGGCCGACGAGCAGCAGGAGCACCCTTTCCTCGCTCAACCGTGACTGACACAACCCCACTGACGCAAAGCCGACACATCACAGACTCGGCCCAGTACGAAGCGGCTGCCTTGCTGTCGTCTATACACCGTTAGCAAAGTGGAGTTCCGGAGCTCGCGGCGTAGGTGGGACGGTCCTTGCCGTTGGGGCTGCTTTCGAATCCGGTGAGCATGGTGGGTCGGCTGTTTCTAGCGCGTTGTGTCGAGAAGGTCGAGGACAGCGAGGCTGATCGGGCGAGAGGTCATGAGGGGATTGTCGTGCAGCACAGCGTCGCTGTCGGCGAGCGGGGCCAGGGCTGTTGCAACGGCAGCGGGCAGATGGGTAGCGGTGGCGAGAACGCCGGCGAGAAGAAGCTGCTGGTGAGCTCCGGCGCTGGGAGCAGGGCTCACGGTTCGACCCTGCAGGCGCCAGGCGGGGAAGTCGGCGTCGGGGGTGCCGGGACGGATAATGGCTTCGATTACGGCTTCTTCGGCTTCGGGGTCCCGGCGGAGACGGTGGACAGCGGCCTCAAGAAGGGTGCGTCCGCCTGCGGTGAAGCCGCGGCGCTGCAGCCGGTCTGCGAGTCTGCAGATGAGGTGGGGCACGTGAG
The DNA here is from genome assembly GCF_001905725.1 of Streptomyces sp. CB02400. Taxonomy (GTDB): domain Bacteria; phylum Actinomycetota; class Actinomycetes; order Streptomycetales; family Streptomycetaceae; genus Streptomyces; species Streptomyces atrovirens. The sequence goes on along the minus strand of NZ_LIWB01000036.1, from coordinate 25,902 downwards.
CTGGTGGGGCGAGGCCGACGGACACCTCGATCGCCTCGGGCCAGCTCCAGCCCATGCGTCGGCCGTTGGCGAGGTGCTGGTGCAGCTGGCGGAAGAGGCTGGAGGCGTAAGGGTCGTCCGGGAGCAGGCGGGCCAGGGCGATACGACGCCATCCCGTAATGGCTGCTTCGATGTCTTCGTCAGCCAGCAGGCGCGGTCCGGATGGGGTGTCTGCGGTGCGGGTCAGCTCCTTCCTCAGCGCCGTTCTGAGCCTGTCGGACAGGGGCTGCCTGCCCCACACGTGCAGGATCGGCCAGGGATCGTTTGCGGGAACGGCCTGGACTGCCAGGGGCAGCAGTTGCGGGTCGGCCGGATTGCTGTCCGCGTACCAGGTGAAGATTCGCGGTTCACGCAAGAGTTCGGGCTCGTTGTCCACGGCTTCACTCAGGGCGCGGTGGAGGTGGGGATGGCGGGAGGCCACGGGCGCCAGACGGGACCACACCTCGGCGAACTTCCGCTTGCGGCCGCTTACCCGCCCGGTCAGGCGCTCTGGCAGTTTGCCGTCGCAGTGGTCTTGCAGCGGTGCCCAGTGACTGGCGATCAGGTCGGCCAGCTGGGGATCGTGGTCGGTCAGCGGATCGTCGATTTCGGCCGCGGCCGGGCTGCCGTCGCGTTCGACGGCGTCGGCGAGGGAAGTGAGATCACCCAGCAGGAGCGCAATCACCCAGGCGGTGCGGCGGCGATCGTCACCGGTGTCGAGGTCGTAGGAGACGAGTTCCTGCCGGCACTCGGCCTGCAGCCGCTGCAGGGCCTGGTGCCAGCGTGTGAGGTGGGTCGGGATGGCGTGGGACGGTTGTGCTGTCTCGGCATCGGGCACCGGGGCGGGGGTGGTGGCATGCGTGCGGGCCAGCGCCGTCGCTGCGGCTCGCCGCACCGAGCCGGAGGTGTCACGACGCCAGTTCTGCAGCAGGTCGGTCACCACCGCCGCGTCGATGCCGCGCCGGGTGAGTTGCTGGGCGATCAGCACACGCAAGGCGGGGTCGAGAGGGGAGAGCAGCGCCGTCGCTTCGGTGACGATCTGGGCAGCGTCCGGGCCGGACAGCGGACCGTAGCCAATGAGCACCGCGCCGACCTCGGGCGCGGGACCCGTCAGGCACTGCCGGGCATAGGCCAGGACCTCAGGAACTTCGGGCCATGCGCCGATAATCCAGCCGCGGGCGGTGCCGAAGTCCTCGGCCGGTACCGCGTCGAGGCACAGGCGGGCAAGACTGTGCGCGGTGTGGCACTTCAGGACGTCTGCGGCCTGGTCGGGCTGGACGGGCGACGGCTTGCCACGGGTGGCGTCCTTGCAGTTGATCCAGAGGCGGGCGAGGGCGAAGATCGCGTGAGGGAGGTGTCGCCGGGGTCGCTGGCCGATCAGCTGGATGAGGCGCTCCATGCCGTCCGCTGGTCCCAGTAGGTCCGCAACGAGGTCGGCGAAGGTCACGGCTTCGTCCGCGGGGGCATTGATCTTGCGCAGCAGGGCGTCGCGGGCGGTCGGGTCGGTGCTGTAGTGGTCGATCAGGGCGTGGGCCGCTGCCGCTGTGCCGAAGGAGGCGTCGAGGCCGGTGATCAGGAGGTCACGGACCTGACTGGTGGGGGCGAGGCGCACCAGATGGGAGAGCTCGCCTGTCATGTAGGTGGTGTCGGTCTCCCGTACCAGTCGGGTCTGCACGGCGTTGCGGATGGCGGGCTCGCGGGCCCAGGTGTCCGGTGCGAGCTGCAGGCTGTAGGGCAGGTACTCGTCGGAGCCGATCGTGTCGGCTGCCCACTGGATGACGTGCGGGTCTTGCGGGAAGGCGGTGAGCAGGACCCACCAGGCGAGACTGCGGGAGCCCGGCGCGCCCGGTCTACCGGGCGCGCCCGACAGAACAGCGAGGCATAGGTCCCGCACGGTGGTGTCGTCTTGTGCTGCTTCGCTGACCAGTTCCGCGGTCTTCCGGTCCCAGGAGTCCTGCCAGCTGTCGTGCTCGAGCAGGCTCAGCAGCCACTGGCGGTCGCTGTCGTCGAGGGCGGGCTCGGTGGTGGTGGAGGCGGTTTCGCGCTGCATGACGCGGTACGCGTACAGCGCCATGGCACGGATACCGGTCGCCCCCTGGCGTCTGCCCCAGGAGATGAGATCGGCCGTTGCGGGGTGTTGGGACCATCCGGTGACCAGTGCTTCGAGCGCTGCAGCCTGGATACGGGCGTCGCTTCCTTCGCGGGCCAGACGGCCCAGCGTGTGTGCCAGCTGGTCGGTGCCGCCGAAGCGCTGGGCGAGGGCTTGGGCCGCGGCGTGCCTAACCTGGTCGGATGGGTTGCGCAGGGCCCGCAGCAGGATGGTCTCTGCGGCGGGTGCGGCGATGTCCGTACGGCGCAGGGACCAGTAGGCATCGGGTGCGTCGGTGACTTGTGTGGCCTTGCGGGTGAACCAGGGCAGCAGGATGCGGCGTGCTGTCGTCTCGGCCAGAGCGCCGGTGAGGGAGGCGAGCAGCCGGCCCCGGTGGGGCAACCAGGGGTGGTCCTCGATGCGGTCGCAGAGCAACTGGGCGAAGCGGGCGACATCCCGGGGCGGCATGCGGATGCCGGCTGCCAGGACGTCTGCGGCCAGTTCGTAGCCGCCCATCTGCGACACGGAGGCATCCGGGTCCGTGTTGATGGCGGCCTCCAGCAGGTCGGTGACCTCGTTCGGGCGTCCCTGTCCGGCCAGCAGTGCCAGCAGTACGTCCCGCCACGCGCGGCTGTCCGCCCGGGTGCGGACGATGTCTTTCTGCTCGGCCAGGGGCTGGGCCACCAGATGTTCGGCGGCCAGTTGCTCGGCGACGGCGCGGTGGGCGAAGCCGAGGGTTGCGGCGCCTTGCGGAATGAGGACACCGAGCTCGCCTTCGGCCGTTTCCATGATCTGGGACGCCAGGCGGCGGGCGGTCTGCTCGTCGTAGCTGAAGAGGGTGTCGTCCTGCAGTGCTCGGATCAGCGTTTCGCGCCACTGGCGTGTGCTGGCCACCGGCCCCGCGTCGGCCTGGCGCAGCTCATAGGCGGCGGCTGCCAGGACCTGGCGGATCTCCCGGGCGTCCAACTCTCTGTGGGGCAGGCGTATGTCGCGTCGGCGGATGGCGGGATGCTGTTCCAGCAGTACGTCGACCAGTCGGCGGTAGGCTTCTATCCGTCGCGTGGGCAGGGGACCACTCGACCACATCCCGGTCAACATCAGCAAGAACAGCGGCACGGTGGCAAGTGCCCGCAGATCGGCTACGGCATCGAGCTCTTGCCGGAAACGGGCGGCTGTCTCGCCCGCCAGGTGCGTCTCGTCCTGGCCCGGTGCCTGCACGGCCCGCGCGCGGGCGGCGAAGGCGGCCCGGATCATGTGCTGCTGCTGGTCGGCCGACAGCGGTGCCAGGTGTCCCACCCGCCAGCCCGCCACCGGCACCAGCCGGCGCAGTGCGTAGGGGCGACTGGAGACGATGGCCGCGACTTTCCGGCTGCGGACGAAGTTCTCCAGCAGGGTCAGCGCGGGTTGGGCGCTGTCCTCGTCGGTCCATTCGTCCAGGCCGTCGACGACCAGCAGCAGGCGGTCGTCGGCCAGGGCCTGGGTGACAAGCTGGTGCAGGTGTTGGGCGGAGTAGCGGGTGAGCCATGCCCGGGCGGCGGATTCGATCGACCGTTCGGTGTTCTCCTTCAGGTGCTCGCACAGGAAGGAAAACGGCATCCACACCGGCAGGTGCGCGCCAAACTGCGCGGCCAGGGCGGAGGAGCTGGGCTCCTCGTCGAGCAGGTCGGCCACCACAAACCGCAGCAGGCTCGACTTGCCCGCTCCCGGTCCCCCGGCAACCACCGACAGATTGCCGTCGGCCAGCCATTCATCGCAGGCCGTGCGGGCAACGTCCGAACCACCCAGGTCGTCCTGGACCCGGTTGAGCTGGAGCGTCCGGTCCACCGGCGGCACATCGTCCAGCTCGTGCCAGGATGGCTGCCCTTCCCCGCGGTCCGTCGTCGGCGCGGTGTTCTCGTCTGCCCCGTCGAGACCGGGGGCAGGGCCGCCATGCGTACGCTCCCGCCTGCTGCCGGTGCCCGCCCGGTGGTCGCTCAGTACGTCGCTGCTGCCGTCGGTGACGTCCAGGGTGACAAACGCCAAAGGCGCGGGCGGCTGCGTGGGTGCAGCCGGGCTCAGCAGCACCGCTCCGGTGTCCTGCAGCGCGAAGGCCGTCCGGTATAGGCCGCGCAGACCGGCGCGCAGCCGGGCCACATCCTGGCCGGGCAGGCGTCCCGCCAGGGCCTGCGCGGCTTCCGGGCCGCAGAACGCCTTTGCCCAGGGCCGCCCGAAGAAGTCATCGACCGTCTCGGGCAGCTGCCGCAGCTGCTCACTGATCGCTTCGCGTCCCCAGGGCACCAGCCGGATCCCTAAGTCCTCCAGCCGGTCCGCCTGCCGGCTGACTTCCTCGGCGAGCTCCGTGGGCCGCAGATCGTGCGTCGTGGCGTAGATGAAGGACTCCGAGCGCCCGGCCCAGGAGCCGTCCAGGAACTTGTCGACCGCGGCGGTGATCCTCGCGGGGGTCAGCGTCTTGACGTGCTTGGACTGCAGGGTCATATAACGTCGGGGCGAATCCTTCGGCGCGTCCGGTTCCCGGGCCAGGCGGACCACCAGGTCGATGCCCTCCTGCCCCTGCCCCGCAGTGCCGTACAGCCCGGCATATTCGGTCCGGCCGTCACGCTCGGCAAGCCGCAGGAACAGCCGCTCCACGTCCGACCAGGACAGCTCGCCCAGCGGCAGGTACTCGGCCTTCGTGACCACGGGCGGAGCCACACCGCCGGACGGCGGGACTCGTAGGCGCGTGGGCACCTCCCCCGACGACCGTTTCACCCCACCGCTCTTCTCCCCCACAGCGCCATCCTCGCACGCACCCTTCGCACAGACCACGAGGAGGACACCGCCCGTGCCCGCGTACACGATCTGCGCTGGGTTCACCGTGCTCCCCACCCAACACTGACGACCTGCCTACATGTTGGCGCGCAGGCTGCCTGGCACTCACCCGAAACCCCACACCCTGGCCGCCTCGCCCGTTACCCCATCTGAAGCCCCGGGCCGAGGGCATTATCGCGTCCACCGGCTGACAGGCGGGCGACCATGGTGGTCTACCCGCGCTGTGGCCGGACCATCCTGCGGAGAGCAGCGAAGTATCTCGCCGCGAAGCTGCAGACCTCTACCTGTAGCCAGTGCTACGGGGATGCCGCGCCCGGCAGGCCCGGACGCGGCATCTCCCTGGTGCTCAGGTCAGCACGAGGAGACGGACGTGTGGATCAGGTTGAGGAGCTCGCGGACCAACCCGCCGGCCAACGTGGCGGAAGCAGCGTAGAGCGCTGCTAGCCCAAGGCCCTCGACAAGACGGCGGCGGGCGCGTCGTCGCTTCGGGGCGGGACGGTGCGTACGGTGGGACATGGCGATCTCCGTTCAGGGGATGAGTCGGCTGCCCCCGCACCGCGGGTTCCTGGCAGGGATACGGTGCGGGGCGCAGTTTCTGCTGGCCCCAAGCCTTATGGCTGACGTGCGCTGGACGCATCTTCCGGGGCTCGAATCTCGATGTAAGTTCGGCGCCATGAACGGGAATCGGGCCACCACGTGGGTCGAGGGAACTTCGGCCGATCTGGTCGCCGACGCGCTCGCGCTGGGCGTGAAAGCCAGTCCCAGGATGGTGACCTCCTGGGTCGAGGACGGCATGCTCGCCAACCCCGAGCCGCGCAAGACCAGCGCGCACGGCAGCGATCCGCGGGTCTTCCCGCCCGAGCAACGCGAGTTGTTCACTAGACTTCTTGAGGCTCGAGAGCGCTCCCCGCTGGGGCGTATCCCACAACGCTCCCTGATCCGCGTCGTGTTGTACCTGTGGCTGATCGACGACGCGATCGTGCTCACTCCGCAGGCCCGCCGAGCCTGGCGTACCCATGCACGCGCCACCGGCCAGACGACCGCCGTCCGCCGAAGCCAGAACGTCCGCGCCATCGTCGAGCAGCTTGCCCACCCCGCAGCCACCCTCAAGCAACGGCACGCCGCCCAGCTCGTCCTCGAGGAGGGCGAGAAGACCGGGCAGATCGACATCGACAGACTGACCGCGGTCCTCACGGAGTTGCATTCGCCCTGGCCAGTCCAGCCGGGCATGCCGAGGATCGAACGAGCCCTTCCCGGCCCGTTCGGGCCGGTCTCCGTCCAGCACCACATCGTCATGTGGAAGGCCCGCCAGCAAACGATCCGCCGCCTCCGGCACGAGGAGATCGACGAAACCGAGCTCGCCCGAGTGCGCGCCGTCCACAGACCGATGTGGGCCGACTACCAGGCCCGTCAGCCCGCCATGGCGACCATCAGCGCCGGAGAGTTCGCGGCGTACTTCGCAGAGCCCGACACCATGGAAGGCCGCGCGATCGAGGCGGTCGATGCCTTTGTGGGAACGCTCGCCGGCGAACTCGGGCTGATCGAAGCCGCGTCCCATGCCGTGGAGACGGCACGCCTCAGACTGGCGCGCTGAAGTTCCCCGAGGCCGCTCCGCCGCATCCTCGCCCGGTGAGGGTGCCGCGGCCGTCGTTCTTCGGCTGGGCGGCGGCGTGGCGCTGAACGTCGGTGCCGACCGCGCGGGCGGGGTCTGTCGCACATTCGGTGGTGCCGGATTGTGCACGTTGAGTATCTCTACCCCGCAGAAAGTACGGCTGGGGCGTTGTCACGTTGTTGGGTGCGTGATTGTTTGATGGGGCTTCGGGGCGTGGTGGGCCCACGGCTCGGGCCTGTATTCAGGCCGTGGTGGGCTGGCTGGCGGCGCCAGTGACCTGCTCCCAGATGGCGAAGCGGACGGTCATCTCGGCTCGGTAGTCGGAGGCTGTCATCAGGTGACGGCGAGGCCGGAAGTGCGGTGAGATGCCGCTGGACGCGGACAGGAACCGCTGGGCCCCGCCGACGCTGCGAAAGCTTTTCATGGCGCGTTCGCGCTGCCGGGTGGGCTGGTGGGAGTTCTCGGCCCGGTTGTTCAGGCCTTTGTGACAGTGGTGCTCCACCGACGGCATCGCCTCGCGGTGGGCGGCGCCGTAGGAACGGAGCTTGTCGGTGACGATCACTCGTGGCGCTGACTGGGTGGCCTTCATCAGCTTCCTGAGGAAGCGCTTGGCCGCGGCCTTGTCACAGCGGTTCTGCACGAGTATGTCCAGCACGGTCCCGTCGGCGTCCACCGCCCGCCACAGGTACTTCTGCTCTCCGTTGATTTTGATGAAGACCTCGTCCAGGTGCCATTTGTCCCTCGGGCGGGAGCGTCGGCGGCGCAGTGCGTTGGCGTAGGACTGCCCGAACTTCAGGCACCACCGCCGGATGGTCTCGTGGGAGACGAGCACATCGCGCTTCAGCTCCTCGACCTCGCGGAAGCTGAGCGGGAAACGGTGGTACAGCCACACGCAGTGCGCGATGATCCCCACCGGGTACCGGTGGCCCTTGTACGACGGCGGCGCGGACGACACGAGCGATCCCCTCCCCGGCACGATCAACTTCAAGATCATCTCAGGCCGGTCAGCCAACGTGACAATGCCACTTCGTCGTCCTGGAGGAGACGCATGGGCAGCTGCTGCTCGTCGTTCACCGCAAGGCGGGTCTGTGGCTGCCGGCCGGACATGTCGAGCCGGGCGAGGATCCGTGGGCCGCGGTGGTCCGCGAAAGTCGTAAGGAACTGGGCATCGAGGCTGGGGCATCGCCGGTCGCCGGCGAGCGTCCCTTCTTCCTCACCGTCACCCGCACCTGGGGGTAGGGGGTACGGCCCGCACACAGACGTCTCGCTCTGGTACCTGCTCCACGCGGCTGCCCACACCATCACCTCCTACGACGAGGATGAGTTCGACGCGATCCGGTGGCTGACCAGCGAGCAGGTACTCCAGGAGCCGGGCAAGCTACTCGCCCCCACATGCACCGCTCCACCCGCAAGCTGCAGCACGCCTGGCCCCGAAGGCACCGCGGGCAGTCCCTTGCGGCTGTCCGTGATACCCACGACGCCCCCCTGACTCGACCCCGTTGCACCATCTGTCCAGGGCGGAACAGCTCTGGCCCGGTCAGCAGAAGTTGAGCGGGACGCCCTTGTCGACGCAGTACTTCATGACCTCAATCAGTTGACGGGTGTCATCGATGCGGCGTCGTTGAAGGTCGGGATCGTCGGCGGCTTGGGGCCGCTCGGCGGCGAGCTCTTCCAGCCGGGGCAGCATGACGGCGCACTGAGCTGGGGTGAGGTCGCCGCCGTCGTCGGGATGGTGAAGCAGCGGTTCCAGCGTCGTGGTGACGCTGCTCCACGCATGCTGGCCGCCGAAGCCGACCATGTCGAGCAGAGCGAATCCCTCGGCCCTGGCCAACCACTGCCTGAACAGGTGGAACCCGTAGTGCGACCACGAGACGTCCGGGCCGGCCACGTCGTCGTCTGCAGGACAGAGCATGAGTCCCATCCGGTCCCCCCTTGAGCCTTCTCGGCCCCCATGGTCAACAGGGAGCAGGGAGAGCGGCAACCGAAAATGCCCTCCCTCAGGGAGAGACGATGATTCACGTGCACTCAACCTTTCAGTGCAGGTATGCCCGCAGCGAATGAACCGAAATGCTGCACGTGGCCAACCCAGCCGGCAACCGCTTCGATCCGGTGGTGACGGTCAGCTACCAGTGCACAAACACGCTCTGTACGAACAGTCTGGAGACCTTGAGCGGTAACGACGCCGTCCGCCTGACTCTGGTCCCTGCCCCGTTGCCGGCAGAAATCCACGGATACCGTGCGTCAGCCCATCGGCCGCACACGCCGGGTCCGCCGTCCCGGGCGAGGCCCGCGGCAACAGCACCAGACCCGGCCACTCAGGCGGGGCATACGCCAAGTCTCCTCGCGCACCGACGAAGAGAGAGCAGCCTCTTCACCGCTGCCCTGTCTGCAGTGCTCGTGCCGAGTCCGCTCCTGCGCTCCGCCACCGGAGTGAACCCGGGGCAAGTCTGCCCACTGAGGGTCTGGCCGCCAGTGTGTGTAGTGCCGTGATCAAAAATATGGTGCGTGCCGCGGCCGTCGCCGCCCTTTCCCTGCTCCCGCTGACTGCCCCGGCCTCCGCCACCACCCAGACCGGCACGGTACGGGCGGCGATCGACTGCCCGTCCGGCTATGTGTGCATCTACCCCGAGATCAACTTCGGCGGGCAGCCCTGGGTGCGGCGCGCCGTCGGCGGCAGCGTGAAGGATCTGCCCTCCGCGATCCGCGACCGCGGCAGCTCGATCCGCAACAACTCCGACCGCACCGCCCGCGTCTACGAAAAACGCAACCACGCCGGCCGGTGGGTGTGCGTGACCCGCAGCGGCGGCTCCATCCACGACCTGCGCGGCTACAACCTCAACGACCAGACCCGCTCCCTGAAGATCAACCGCAATGACTGCGGCTGAACACCCCAGCAAGCGGATACAAAGAAGGCCCCCGACCCTGTTGTTCAGGGTCGGGGGCCTTCCTCGTGGAGCGCCGGGCAGGCCTTGCACCTGCATTTCCCCGCAGGAAGCGGGGCGTCTTTCCTTGGACCACCAACGCACAGCCCACCGCCGATAAACCTGGCGGCGTTCTCAAGATCCACTCTACCGCAGTCCCAGCACGCCGCACACATCCCGTACGGCCTCCGCCAACCCGCCGGTCAGCACCCGGGGCTGGGAGCCGTCCTTGTCCTTCCATCCGTGCGGCACTCTCCAGGAGAAGGAACGGTCTGGGCGCTCCGGCCGCTTGTGGCGGCGGTCGCGGCCGGGTCGGCTTCCTCGGCCAGGGCGCGGGCGCAGGAGGCGCGGGGTGTTCCGCGTAGTGGTCGTTCGAAGTCGGCCGCATGGGCGGGAAGGCTTTGCGTGCATCTGGCAGCGTCCGGGCCGTTCTTGGCGAGCGTTGTTGGTCGACTCAACCGCCGTACGTGCGGTGGGCAGGCGTCATGTCCCCCGGGAACGGACGTGGAGCAGTCGTTTTTGGCGGCGGTGCCCGTCAGAGGGCGCGCGGCCAGCCGGTAGCCGTCATGTCCGTCGTTGCAGGTGGTGGACTGCCTGCAGGTGAAGGTGGGCGTTCTGGGCGGGCAGGGTCAGGTTGTAGTCACGGTGGTGCCGTCGGCGCAGGGCTGGGAAGTTCGGTCGGCGACTGTCACGAGCATGGTCGCCTCTCGTGAGTCCGTTAGGCGGGTTTCAGAAAGCGGTGGGCCCACTGCGCAGCAGGGCGACGACCTTCCCGGCGGTGCAGGCCGGGTCCAGGAGCAGGTTCTTGAGGGTGAGGGCGTCCTCGGCGGCTACCGACGACCGTCCGCGAACTGGCCGGCGTCCTCGGGGACGAAACGTACGTAGGGAGCGGCCGGGTTGAAGCGCGGGACGCCGGGGGGAAGGACCGGGGCCAGGGCGTGGAACGTCTTGTGCATCGCCTCGTCGGAGAAGGCCGCGATTGTCTCGGTCACCTGGAGCACGGTCCCGCCCGAGGCGAGGGAGGCGACCCGGTGGAAGGCACCGGACTTCTTCAATGCATCGGCGCCGCCCAGTACGTCGGTCAGCTCTGCGGGACACACCGTGACCCACGCGTACCCGCGCAGGAACTGTCTCGCCTCGGCGACGGACTTGCGGATCTTCCTCTTCAAAACCGCGTCCAGGTTCGCCCTCGGCGTCACCGGCTGGCGTTGACGGTCTGATCTGGCCCCACTTTTCCGGCCTCAGGTGGCTCCATGTCGTCGTGGCTGGGGGTCTGCCTTCCGGCCTGCCGCGGCCCCGGCTTCCGGTCTCGCGTGGCCCCAGCCGACGGTGGGTCGGCGACCTCCTTCACCGCTCGTCACAAGTCAGACCAGGTCAGGTCATGACTGACCGTGGTGGTACTCCTCGGAAGGCATCGAGTCCCATTCGGTATTCGCGCCGTCGCGCGTCACCATGAACAACGGGCGCGATCGCAGGACCTGCCCGACGCGTTGCCCGCGTATGACGACCCCGGGATCATCCGGTCCTGCATAGCCCTCGGGCGTGTAGCGAAAGTGACCATCCACTGCCTCGGCATGCGCGATTTCGTCGCTCTCCAGTTCCGACAGGTCTCTTCCGACCAGCGGGATTCCATCGTGCCCGACCTGGGGACCGTGGACGGCGTCGGCTGCGATGCAGAACAGCCCCGCGGCTTGGCTCACGTAGGCCGTGACGGCAGGCAGTGAAGAGGCCACCCCGCGGCGATGGACCTCGATTTTCCACGTGGGCGAGAAGATCGCGTGGACGTGCGGGCAATCGCTGACCTTCGTCTGGCCGAGAACCTGAAACGTCTCGACCACTTCGTCGACGGTCATCCCGAACCGGAGCGGTCCGACGCCGACCGCTGGAGCATAGGACCACTCATCCCGATCGGCGACTCCGGAATCGGCTTCGGCCTTGAACGTCATCGTCGCCCCCTAGAGACAGCTGAAATCTTGCCGCGGCCTATCATGTCAATGGCCGACCAGCAGCCCGTCAGGTGCCTCCAGGTGCGCGCTCCTCCGCGTGCCAGGGCTGCAGTGATTTCCAGGCGATCGCTAGGTTCGCTGCTGCTTGGCTTTGGTCTGGGCGAGTCGGTAGGACTCGGTGCCGGTCTCGATGATGGTGCCGTTGAAGGTGAGTCGGTCGACGATGGCCGCGCAGAGCCGCGGGTCGGTGAAGGTCTTGGTCCAGCCGCCGAACGACTCGTTGGAAGCGATGGCCACGCTGTTCTTCTCCTCCCTCTCGGTCAGAACCTGGAACAGCATCTCGGCGCCCCGCCGGTCGAGCTCGAGATATCCCAGTTCATCGATGCAGAGAAGATCGACGCGCCCGTAGCGGGCGATCGTCTTGGATAGCTGCTTCTCGTCTGCGGCCTCGACGAGCTCGTTGACGAGCTTGGCGGCCAGGGCATAGCGGACGCGGCAGCCGACCATGGCCGCGGCCGTCCCGAGGCCGATCAACAGGTGGGACTTGCCGGTGCCGGAGTCCCCGATCAGACAGAGCGGCTCGCCCTTCTTGACCCAGTCGCAGGTGGCGAGGTTGTTGACCACAGCCGGGACGACGTTGGGGTTGGCGCTGTAGTCGAAGTCGGAGAGCCACTTCTGGCGGGGAAAGCCGGCTGCCCGGATCCGTCGCTCCGAGCGCCGCCGGTTCCGGTCCTCGCACTCGGACATCAGCAGCTCGGCCAGGAACCCCCGGTAGGAGAGCCGTTCGCGTTCGGCGCGGGCGACGAGGTCGGGGAACTGAGCTCGCATGGTGGGCAGCCGCAGGACCCGGCAGGCTGTGTCGATCGCCGCATCGGAGGCGGTCTCGGTCAGGTTGTGGTGCAAGCCGGTCATGGCGCGTCCTTCCTGGAGCGGTTCAGAAGCTGGTCCCAGCGGTCGAGAGAGGGCAGGGGACGCTGGTCGGCGGGGAGACGGACGGCCCGGCGGGCGTTCAGGCTGACCACCTCGCTGGGCTCCGGCCCGGGCAGAACCGGTGCCGGCCCGGTGACCATCACGGTGGGGGAACGGCCATCGCTTTGAGCGGCCTTGCGGGCCTCAAGGGCGACGATGTCGGCGGTGTTGGCGCCGACCGCAAGGGCGGATCGGATTCCGGCGATCACATCGCGGTGTTCGAGATGGCGGTGCAGCAGGAGCACGTGGACCAGTTGCTTGGTGCCTTCGGTGTCGCCCTCGGCCTTCTTCGCTGCAGCCCAGAACGCTTCGTGGGCGGCGGTGAACGTGCCCTCGCGGCGGGCCTGGTCCAGGGCCTCGGAGCCGGCCATCGCGCCGGGCTTGGCCAGCAGGACTTCGAGAAAGTGGTCCAGGACGACCCGTTCGGCGCCCTTCGCCGTCAGGCGGGGGTGGCGGGCGATCTCGGTGCGGCCGTGGAAGACAACGAGGTCGCTGGAGCGGAGCACGACTCGGACGGTGCGGTTGATGAACCGGGCCGGAACCGAGTAGCGGCAGACCCTCACCGCGATCATCCCGTAGCGGTCCACCCGCGGAGTGAACACTACGCCGGTCTCGAAGGAATCCCGCGGCAGCGGCATCAGCAGCACGGACTCGCGGGCGAAGTCCTGGCCGATCGTGCGGATCCGCATCCCGATCCGCCGGCCTTCCTCCGCCTGCTCGAACTCGGCGAAGGACGCGTTCAGCTCGTCCAGGGAGGCAACCCGGGGCACGGGCGTGAGGTAGTTGCGGCGGAAGTAGCCGACCTGACCCTCCACTCCACCCTTCTCATGGGCACCGCGAAGCCCCGGCTCGCAATAGAAAGGGGTCAGCCCGAAGTGCTGGCGGAACTCCGTCCACCTGGGGTGTTCCTCCCGCGACCGGCTCTTGTGGATCACCCGGGAGACCGCTGGCGAGAGGTTGTCATAGCGGCTCTGCCCGCCCGGAACACCGCCCAGCGTGCGGAAAGCGTGAACATGACCGTCCAGGAACGCCTCCTGGCCGCACGAGGTGGTGATGCGGTGCACCGCCTTGCCCGAGTAGGCCAGACGCAGGGCGAAGACGAAGCACTTCGTCCTCTCGCCCGCAAGATCCACCCATGCCTCGCCGAAGTCGACCTCGGCATCCATGCCCGGCTGGTTGTGGCGAATCACGAACCCCGCCGCCGGTGCCGCCCCCGCAGCCTCGGCGATCTCCCGACGCCGACGGGAGACGTAGTCCCAGACCGTGCTGTAGGCGATCTCCGCCCCGCACTCCTGCCGCAGCCGGTTCAAGATCCGCTGGACCGTGTGCCGCTGCTTCGGCGGTGCTTCCAGATCCCCCAGCAGCCACTCGTCGATCGTCTTCTTAAACGGATCCAACCTGGGCGAGGGCCGCACCGGGGTCTTCCGCGGCCTGGGCACCGGCGATGCCAAAGCCTCTCGTACGAGCCGGCGGTGCACGCCGTACTTGCGGGCCAGAGCCCGCATCGACAGCCCCTCCTGCCACGAGTCACGGCGGATCCGCAGGAACAGCTCTTCCTTCGACAACTCCATCCGGCATCGCCCCCACACGGTGGCCCACCACGACCGTCCCACCACCCGCCACCCGGTGGGGCCAAATCAGACCGGAACAACCCCCGAACGCTCCCGTACGCCCCCAGGGGTGGGGCCAACTCAAGCCGGAAAATGGAGCCGAATCAGAGCGTTAACGCCATGGGCGTTCATCCGAGGAACCCGCGGGGCACTCAAGATCACCTCCAGCTCCCCGGCCTCGAAGACCGTGTCGAACGCCGCACCGTACCTGCCATCGCGCTCACGCAGCAGGAACCGCACAGACTCCCTGCGCATGCCCAGGTCTGCGGCGAGATTCCGCGCCTGTTACACGGCCCACTCCCGGATGGGCCGGGCGGTGACTCCGGTGATGTGCAGGCGCCTCGTGCCGTGCTCGAGGAACACCAGTGCCTACAGCCTCGTGCCGAGCGCGGTGTCGAGGCGGAAGAAGTCTGCCGCAATGATCCTCTCGGCCTGGGCGGCCAGGAAATCGCGCCGGGTCGGACCAACACGACGCAGCGTCGAGGATCTCCCAGACCGTCGAGGCAGCGACCCGATGCCCGAGCCGGGCCCCCCTTGGGTCCGCCTATGCCCCCACCGCGGGTTCTCCCGGGCCGGCCGCAGAACAAGCGTCCTGATCACCCCTCGGACGGGCGGGCGTCCGATGCGCCGGCGCGCGGTGTAATCCCACTGGGCAGCGACGAACCCGTGGTGCCAGGCGAGCAAGGCGCCGGGGATGACCGGGAAGACCTCGCGCCAACGTCGCCGGGGCATCAGCCCAAAGAGGGCAGCGAACCAGAACCGGTCAGCCGGCTCGTAGCGGACCAGACCGGCAATCCGCCGGCACAGGACTGCGTCCTCATGCCGCAGCACGAGCAACTCGACGCCATCCGCGGTGTCACGGCACAGCAGCACCGACGGGACAAACAACCACCTCCGGACCACCCCGTACAGCAGAGACACGATCACACGGACATGATCCCAGGACCGAACTGCATCACACCCACCTGCGCCGATGACTTTTCGAGCGGCACACGATGGTTACTTGATCAACAACTTCTGTTAGGACTTCTTACGGCAGCAGCCCGACGCGTGATCCGGGAAGGCGTGTTCGCCTTCCTCATGCTGGGTCACAGCGGACCGGACAGCATCGGAGTTCTTGGTGAAAGGGATCCGGTGTGACGTGGACGCCGCCGCAGCCAATGTTGAGCACGCCCCTACCCACACCAGCTCTGCGACCAGGTTGGCGAGCCCAAGTGGGACGGGTCTCGAGCAGCCGTCTCCGCCGACGCGGGCCAGGTGGTGCTGCGCTCCAGGCATGGCACTGGTATGAGGCGGCGTTCCCGGAGGCCGTGGCAGCTCCCGCAGCTCGTCTGTGTGACGTCCGTCGGTGGGCCTTTCCGGGGCCTTCCCTGTATGGCATGTCGGCGATTCGGTTGGCGTCGGCTGGGAGCGTAGAGCTCTGCCTGGTGGTCTTCTGTGAAGGGTCGGTGCCGTGGGCAGTGGTTGGGTACTGTCCTGTCCGTCTGCTGGGAGCACGACAGCCGAGGGCCGCGCGCCGGCCGCGCAAAGAATGCTGGGGAGACAGGTGCTGGGCGACGAGGAAGTCCTTGAGGCTGTACAGGGCTGCATCGAGAAACGAGGGGAATCCTTGGCAGAGCCACTGTCGGGTGCCTCCGCGATCATCTGGCATTCTCTCCTAAAAGGGCAGATCGTGCGGAGCCTTGAGGCGCGCTCGGAAGAAAAGCGCTTCCACTCCGGGCCTCTCGATCTCTCCGACCGGCCGGTCTACGACACGATCAGCGGCTACCAGATTCCGCGGCCCCGGGACCCTGCCGAGCAGCGTACTTGGAAAATAGTGCGGCGGGAATCGGTCGACGACCGCTTATGCGGATGCGGTAACGGAGGGGTCCGCTGTCAGCGCTGCGAAGGCGAAGGCAGGATCCGCTGCGAGCCGCGTCAGCCCTGCTCAAGCTGTCGAGACAGTACCTGCTGCCTGTTGTGCGGCGGGGCTGGCCGCTCCGCCCTGAAGCCGGCCGAGACGCAGGCTGGAACGCCGGTGCACAGGGCTGCAGGAGATACAGGCGACCGCACCCGGTGTTATGAGTGCGGTGAGCTTGATGTCGCATGCGTAGTTTGTCGCGGTCGCGGCCGCGTTCAGTGCGCCACCTGCCAGGGTGAGGGGTCCAGGCCGTGTCCCGATTGTGCCGGGGACGGCAAGGTGGCACACGAGCACTGCGCCGGCACAGGCAGGACCGTCGAATGGACAGAAGGCATCATCACCCGAACCCCCAAGATCGACCAGGTTAAGCTTCCGGAGCCTGGAGTGCTCTGCTGGGCGCGGAAACTGGCGGATCGGCACGCCACATGGGCGCCGACGGCGCTGGCCGACGACGACCCCTTGCGTGCCCGCGTTCAGAAAGATTTCGGGTCGGTCCTGAAGTCGCTCCTTCGCCCACATCACCAGGAGATCGCGCGCCGGACAGAACTCAGATATGTACGGTTCGCGAAGGTGGCGTTAGACGAGCACCCGCACCGCATCTACTACGTCTTTCCCACGCTCAGTGGGCCGAAGGTCGTGGTGCAGCCCTCGCCAAAACGCATCTGGCAGATAGCCGGGATCGTGACCGGTGTGTTTCTGCTCCCGGTGCTCGTCAGCCGAATCATCGCCTGACCGGTAGTCACAGTGCAACGGCAGCAGCGCGCGTCAGTCAACCGGTGGGGTCAGCGGTGGGGTGTACCGGCCGCCTGTGCCCGGCATTTGTTCAGCGGTTACGCCCCGAGGAGCGCCCCTTCATCGCACTCCTCGGGGGTGCTCCCCGAGGTTCACAGCCACAGCGCTGGCGACGCCGCGCTCATCCAAGACGATTCGTTGTCATCCCGGACACGCGGCCGCCTGCCCGACCAGCCCCGGGCGTCCAGGCGGCCGTACTGTCGTCATCAGCCCGGAAGGGATCGCAATGCCCGCTTCGACGGGTGGTATCAGCCGACGATCAGGCCTCTGCCTGACGAGGCATAGGTACTGGCTTGGTGCCGTCGTGGCCTTCTCCGGCCCGGAACGGTCAACCTGGCTGGCAGCTCGGATTTCGGGTGTGCATATGATCCGCCCGTGATCCATCCGATGCAGTCGTTCGAGGAAGAGGACACCCGCAAGGTCCAGACCGCCGTGGCAGGGCGTCCCGGGTCGGACGAACCGGTTTTCCTCCCGTTCGATCATGGCGAGTTCCCCGATTTCCTCGCGCGGTACCCGAACCTCGACTTCTTCTGCGGCTCGCTCCTGGGCGGCTGCGGGAAGAAGCTGTCGGCGAAGCGCTACACCAGCAGGAAGTGCCACTTCGCCCATCATCCGCCGGTGCGGTGTCGGCGCACCGCGAACAACGAGTCCAGCGCGGATCACCTGTATGTGGGGCAGGCTCTCAAACAATGGCTTCGGCAGCAGGGTCAGCGTGACGTGACCGTCTCGTATGACCTGTTCGGTGCCGATTCCGGCGGTTGTGTCAACGTCTCGTTCGACAGGGGCCGTCGCATTGTGCGAGTCCAACTGGACCGTATGGAGTGGAAGTCCTGGCTCGCCCGTCGCAAGAAGCTGAACCGGACGACCCGCGGCAGGGTCGACTGGCTCTACGGTCCGGACAGCATGCTCGCTCACAACGAGGTCGATGCTGCGAATTATGCTCTGCGGGTGCAGTGCCGCACTGTCGGAGTGACACGCGAGGTACAGATCGGAACGCAGCTCCCCGGGCACACCATTGAGTGGACCACGCTGGACCACTGTCGTCTCACCGACTCCAAAATCCTCACCCCGTACCTCGAAGAGACGGACGAAGGCGTTCGGATACGCAGGCCGGACACCGCCCCGGAAACACCCGCCCCCACATCGCCCGCGTCCGCATCCCAGGCTGTACCGGTGGCCTTTCAACTGGCTTCGGGCACGGTGGCGTTCACCGCTGCCGTTGCCGTGGCTGGTGCAGAAGGCCCCCGGCGCCTTTACGACGCCGAGGTCCAGTCCATAGGGTCGGCGGTGACCCCTGGCCGCATATCACTGCCTGCCGAAGCGGCCGTACCCGACCACGACCAACTTTGGGTACTGCTCGGTCCTGCAACCCTCCGACTGCCCGTCCCCGACGACAGCCGCACGCATGGTTCCCGTGTCGTCATCGCAGCGGAAAGCATCGCCCAACTGGAGGGCAACGCATGTGAGCCATGGCAGGGCCTGCGTCCACCGAACGCACCGGCCCCCACCACGGTCTCCTCGCCGTCAAAGGACGTCCGGGACAACACCGGCACCCCATCCGCACCTACACCTGCAGCCCCCGACCTCGACGACACACATGCCGTCGCGGTGATCCGTGATGCACTGGAAACCGCTGCCCGACATCGGAGCCCAGTCAGCTGGGAAGCACTCGCCGAGCGCCTGGACGTCCCTCTCACCACCATCACCCCCGGCCACCGCGTGCGGCTCCTCGCCGCCGTCGACTCCCCGCGCGACGAGGCCACTCCCCTGCTGAGCTCGCTGGTCGAACTCGCCAGCAGCGCGGACGACACGCCGCCGTTCTTCCGCGACGTCCTGGAACACCTCGGCTGGGAGGGCGACCTCTCCAGTGATGCGCTGGCACGGATCCGCATGCGCGAGCAGGCACGCGCCTACCAGGCGTTCGGCACAGCACAGCCGCCGTCACGCGTCCAGGCGCCCGCCCAGGGGCTGCCGCTCAGTCCCTCGGCCCCGTACGTCGCCGGCTCTCCCGCCGCCGGGCGGTCCGGGCCTGAGCAAGAGGCCCGGGCTGCGCTGGAGGCGTTGCTCGACCAGAGCCGCGAGGCGAGGGACACCGGCGACTGGGGTGCTGTACGACAGACCGCGAGATACCTCTCCATGCTGCGTGACAACCCGACCGTCGTCGAAGCCGTACGTGCTGCCGCCGCAGCCGAGTACGACCTGCTGACGGCCTGGTCCGGTGGAAGCCCGACCATCTCCGGTCACCAGCTCGCCAGCCTCCTGAAGCGCCTGAAAGACGAAGGCGAGAACCTGCCCCTGGCCGCGCTGCGCCGCCTCGTCGACGATGCCGAAGCGGAAGCCGACAAGCTCGACCGCTACCTCACCACCGACGAACTCAACGAACTGGGACGCTGGGGTGACGAGCTGGCCAAACGGTCAGAACGCCTCACACTGGACGCCCTCGAGCGGCTCGGCAGTAAGGTCCGCTCCGCCCTTGAGTCATACGCGAGAGCGGGAGCCGTCATTCCCTGGTCGGTACTCGGCACCGAGGTGGACGAAGGTGTCCTCGACCTGCACCCCGATGACCAAGTGGAACTACTCATCCAGGCAGACAGCGGCACCGCCCAGGACGCGCCCCTACTGTCCGCCCTCGTCACCGACGACAACTTCCAGGTACATCCGTTCTACGCCAGGATTCTCGACCATCTGGACCGCCCGCCAGCCGCGGAGGTCGAGTTGCAGGCGCAGTGGCACCGCGACGTCCTGAGACTGCATGTGCTCTGGAGCTAGCGGCACTGACCGAGTGAGCGGCCACCGATTCGACTGTGCAGCCGATCCAACGGACGGCCCCGGATGGCGTCCCGCTGTGTGGTGTGCCCGTGTCCTGCCGGAATGTCGTGCCAAAAGTGAGCGCCGACGGTGAATACGGGGCGTGGGAACGGTGGCGCGGGCGGGAACGGTGGCCGACGGTGTCCCAACCGTTGATCATCGGTACAAACGACGCATAGGTTGCGGTCCATGACGACGACTTCGCAGAACGGCGTTCGGATCGGCGTGATGTACGACCGGGACTGGGCGCCCGAGGGGCTGCCCGGGTTCGCGCGGGAGGTCGAGGCGCTCGGCGCGGACGACCTCTGGGTCGTGGAGGACCTCGGTTGGAACGGGGGCGTGTCCGCGGCGGCCGTGGCGCTGGGGGCAACCGAGCGGCTGCGGGTCGGCATCGGGATCACCCCGGCGCCGCTGCGCAGCCCTGCGCTGCTCGCGATGGAACTGGCCACGCTGGCGCGGGTGTTCCCGGGCCGGCTGGTGGCCGGGGTCGGGCACGGGGTGCGGGAGTGGATGACGACGGTCGGCCTCGCCCCGCGCTCCCCGCTCGCGCTGCTGGAGGAGACGATCACCTCCGTGCGGGCGCTGCTGCGGGGGGAGCGCGTCGAGCTGGAGGGCCGGGAGGTGCGGCTGGACGGGATCCGGTTGGTGCACCCGCCGGCCGAGGTGCCGCCGGTGGTCGCGGGAGTGGTGCGGCCGCGTTCGCTGGAGCTGTCCGGGCGGGTCGCCGACGGCACGGTGATCGCGGAGGGGCACGGCCCCGCCGAGGTGACGGCGGCCCGGGAACTGGTGACCAAGGGCGGCGCGGGCGCGGAGCACACGATGACGGTGCTCGCCTTCACCTGCGTGGACGAGGACCCCGCCCGCGCCGCCGAGGCGCTGCGTCCGCACACGGAGGGTCAGGCCGCCTGGCTCGGCCGCCCGGCGGACGAGGTGTTCACCGTCTCCGGCCGCTCGGAGGACGCCGTCGGCCACGTACGCGAACTGGCGGCGGCCGGCGCCGACACGGTCGTCCTGCGAGTGGCGGGAGCGGAGCCGGTACGGCAGCTCGGGAGCCTGCTGGAGACACTGCGGCGGTAGGCCGCCGGGCGCGGTGGCACGGCGGGCCGGAGGGGCCGGGGCCGGGGCCGGCACGGAAGCAGACTTGCAGCGCGGCGTACAGGTCGGCGGGCACTGCACGGCCGGTCACCGGTCAGGCCGTCCGGGGGTGCTGGAGACGTGCCGTGGGCTGGACGAGGGGGCGCAGGAGTGGCACCCGACGGTCCCACGCGCGCCAGCGGGGCGGGTGGACGTGGCGCCAAGCGCTGTCCCATACGCCGTTCTCGGCGGGGAGGCGCTGGCCGATACCGCAGGTGCATTCCCAGCCGTACGGGAGCGGGGCGGAGTCGTTGCGGGTGGCGAGGGCAAGGACGTTAGTGCCGCCGTGGTGTCCGTGGAAGGTGCCGATCACCCAGTGTCCGGCGCGGCGGGCGGTGGTGGGGTCGAGGTCGGTTGCCATGCGGTTCTCCTTGGGCGGGTTCAGGCGACGAGGGCGGCGAGCGGTGCGGCGCCGAGGGCAACGAGCGATGCACCGGTGATGAGCCCGGCGAGGCGCGGGCCCGCATACTTGCGGCGGGCGATCTGCGAGAGGTGGATGACGTGCGCCACGCGGTCGTCCGGGGTCTGGAGGTCCGCCATCAGGTCATGGGGTGTGTACAACGACCAGTAGAGAAAGCTGCCACGCGCGGCGCCCGACAGGCGCGGATGGACGACGACGAGCACGACGAGCATGGCGGCGGTGAGGCCGCCGGCACCAACGCCGACGAGGAGGCCTACGGAGGGCGGTAAGTCGTGGCCCGGGACCACCGCGACGAGCGCGGCAAGGGGCAGCCGCCCACGCGGCCGCCGCGCTTCCAGCGCCGCCCCTCAAGGAGCAGCCGATGTCCCCGGGGACTGCGTGGGGATCCGCCGATGGATGTCCTCCAGCAGGTCACGCATGGCCATGCGGAAGATCTCCGCTTGGTGTTCGCCGATGAAGGAGGTGTGCCCGAAGGCCTCCAGGACGACCATGCCGTGCATGTGCCCCCAGGTGCCGAGGAGGAGAGCGGCTGCGGAAGGCGGCAGGGTTTCCAAGCCATGCGGAAACAGGGGTTCCAGGTGCGCCTGCAGAGCCGGCGAGAGCGCCCGGGTGTCGGCTGCGGCGAGTTGTGCCGTGGTGAACCCATCGAACATCTCTCGCTGGAAAACCATGCTCAGTCGGCGCATCGCCTGGGTGGTCGGACCCTCGGCAGGCGCCTCGTAATGGCGCAGCGGTGCACCGTACAGCAGCTGGAATCGTTCGACGTGGGTGACGGCCCAACGGCGATAGCCCTCGGTGGCGGCCAGGAACCGCCGTGCAGCCGGTTCGTCGGCCGCTGCGTCGACGGCTGCCGTCACGGCATCGGCCAGGTCGTCGTACGCCTTGGCCACCAACGCCGTGACGAGGGCGTCCCTGTTCGGGAAGTAGTGGTAGAGCCCTTGCACGGTCATGCCGAGGTCGCGGGCGACCGCTCGCAGGGACAGGGCGTGCGGCCCGTGCTCGGCGATCTGGCGCTCGGCGGCGTCCACGATCTCTCGAGTGGCGACGGCTCGGCGTCGCTGGCGCAGGGACGGCAGGACCGTCGCGGGCTCTTCGGCGAACATGCGGCGATCCTAAGGCGGTTGACGGGACGAGTCATCAGAGGACTACGCCCGGCCGAAAAACCTGACAGTGTCAGGTAAATCTCCTTCTGCTCAAAAACACGCTGCCTTATTAGCGTCGTTCCCGGCGGCGACGAGCGCGGCATCGCGCACCCTCTACCGGGGCGAAGAGGGCTCTGCGATGCGTTCCGCCGGCTTCTCGCCCGGCCGCCACCTCTCGTCTTTCCTCGAAGAACCCTGAAGGAGATCCACTCGTGTTCGAACGTATGGCCGACTTGGCGATCCGCCGGTCCCGACTGGTGCTGATCGTGGCCGCCTTGGCCGTGGCACTGATGGGCGTAGTGGGCGCGGGCGCCTTCGACAAGCTGAAGGGAGGCGGCTTCGACGATCCCGCCTCCCCCTCCACGCGGGCAGCGAACGTCATCGCCGACAAGTTCGGCGGCGAGACCAACCTCGTCCTGCTGGTCCGCTCCCCCGACGGCCGCATCGACACCCCCGCCGCCGAGGAGAACGGCCAGGACCTGGTGGCCGAGCTCAAGAAGGACGAGCGGCTCAGCAACGTCGTCTCCTTCTGGGAGACGAACAGCCCGGACCTGCGTTCCGAGGACGGCCGTGAAGCCACGGTGCTCGCCCACGTGAAAGGAGACACCACCGAGCAGCGGGAAAGCGCCATCGCGATCCTGGACACCTACAGCGGCTCCTACAAGGACACCCTCACCGTCCGGGCCGGAGGAGGCGCCGCTGTAGGAGCCGACCTGTCGAACCAGGTGGTCGAGGATCTGATCCTCGCCGAGGCGATCGCCATACCGCTGACCCTTGTGCTGCTCCTGATCGTCTTCGGCAGCGTCGTCGCGGCGCTGTTGCCGCTCGCCATCGCCGTCATCGCCATCATCGGCTCGTTCGCCCAGCTCTTCCTGCTCGGCAGCGTCACCGACGTGGCCGACACCGCGACCAACCTCACCACCGCCCTGGGTCTCGGACTGGGCATCGACTACGCCCTGTTGATGGTCAGCCGCTTCCGGGAGCAGATCGCGGTCGGTGTGAGCGTGGACGACGCCGTCCGACGGACGATGCACACCGCGGGCCGCACCGTCGCCTTCTCCGCAGCGACCGTCGCGGCGGCCCTGGCAGCCCTCATGGTGTTCCCGCAGTACTTCCTGCGCTCGTTCGGCTTCGCCGGGGTCGGCGTCGTCGCCATCGCCGCCCTGAGCACCCTGTTCGTGATGCCGGCCCTGCTGAAGGTTCTGGGGCACCGGGTCAACGGCGGGCGGATGCCGTGGACGAAGTCGCGGCGCTCCGAGGCTCAGGCACCCGTGTGGGGACGGCTGGCGCGCATCACCATGCGGCGGCCCGTGCTCACAGCGGTGCCCGTTCTCGCCGTGCTGCTGCTGGCGGCAAGCCCTCTGCTGAACATCACCTTCGGAACGCCGGACGAACGCGTGCTGCCCAAGGACGCCGAGAGCCGCCAGGTCTCGCAGGTCCTGCGGGAGGAGTTCAGCGGCAGCGAGGACTCGGCCATCTTCATCACCATCGACACCTCCGTGGCCGAAGCCCCACTGGCCTCGTACGCAGGGCGACTGGCCGCGCTCAAGGGCGTCGAGCGTGTCGAGACCAGCGCGGGCACCTACAGCGCGGGACGGCCCGCCGCGACCGGCCCGGCCGACTCCGCCCTCGGCCGGCCCGACGCACAACGGATCAGTGTGGTGAGCAGCCTGACGCCGAAGTCGGAGGCGGCCGAGAGCCTGGTCAAGCAGGTGCGCTCGGTGACTCCGCCCCCGGGGACGGACCCCCTGGTCGGCGGGAACGACGCCGTACTGGTCGACGCCAAGGAATCCATCGCCGACAAACTCCCGCTGGCCGTGACCCTGGTCGTCCTCACCACCTTCCTGCTGCTCTTCCTGTTCACCGGCAGCGTCGTGCAGCCGTTGCGTGCGCTGATCCTCAACCTGATCAGCCTAGGCGCCACCCTCGGTGTGATGACCTGGATCTTCCAGGACGGCAACCTCTCCTCACTGCTCGGCTTCACCGCCCAGCCGATGGAACTGGCGATGACCGTGCTGATGTTCTGTATCGGCTTCGGTCTCTCGATGGACTACGAGGTCTTCGTCACCAGCCGGATCAAAGAACTCCACGACCAGGGAGCGGACAACGAGACCGCTGTGGTCAACGGCCTCGGCCACACCGGGCGCATCGTCAGCGCGGCCGCCTTCCTGCTCGCGGTGAGCTTCTTCGCCTTCGGCACCGCCAAACTCAGCTTCATACAGATGTTCGGCCTCGGTAGCGGACTGGCCATCCTCATCGACGCCCTCGCCGTCCGCGGCGTGCTCGTCCCCGCCGCGATGCGCCTGCTGGGGAACTCGGCCTGGTACGCGCCCGGCTTCCTGCGCACGTTCCATGCGCGGTACGGCCTCAGCGAAGGCGGCCCCAAGCCGACCTCCGCCCCCGGATCGGCGGCAGCTGCTCGGGGGGACACAAAGGAGTCGACCATGGTGTGACCCGCCTGACCACCGCTCAGCCACCCACCGCAACTCGTCGCACAAGGCTCAGGAGGTGAGGAAGTGGGTTCCTCCCGTGTGTTCCCCCTCAGGCGGACGATCGTCCGTAGCCGGGGAACCAACTACCTCGACGATCAGTCGGAGTACTGCGACGTGCCCCCGAGAACGGTGCGACCAGGGTCCATCAGCCGAACCCCCGCGGCGCAGCAGCATCATGGCCCGTTCGATCCGCCGGGTCATCAGGTACGCGTAGGGAGACTCACCGTAGACGCGAAGGACTCGCCTGTCGAACCGCACACCGGCGTCGCCCTGGGCTGTGTCGAGGCGCTGGCCGAACTCCACGCCAAGGGCTGGGCACACGGTGACGTACAGTCCGCCCACTTCATCGTTGGGCCGGAGCGGACGCACCTCATCGATCTCGCTCTTGCCCGGGGCGGGCACGTACCCGAGGGGTACGACTTCCCGTTCCGCGGCTGCCTCGTCCACTACGAGGCCCCGGAGATCGCGCGCAGCGTGCTCGCGACCGGAAAGGCCGAACCCACACAGGAAGCCGACATCTACGGACTCGGCGCGTCCCTCCTCATCTCCGCCACTGGGTGGCGAGCCGTGGAGTATCCGGACGACGCTCCGCGCCCCGTCCAAAGAGAGGCAGTGGCGAACGGCAAGCGCCGGCCTGTGAAGGCTCCCGGTCCGCTGGGCGAGCTGATCGACGCGTTGCTCAGCCATGCCCCGGAGGATCGGCCAACCATCCGCGAGGTGGGCAAAGCCCTGAGCTGACTCTCAACAGCCGAGGACCGGACCACCCCTCAGCCTGGACAGCATTCCGGGTGGTCCGGTCGCGGAATTCCAGTCAGGAACCCGGTGCCGATGGTACCGGGGTAGTTGGCGTGCTCGAACGCGAGCGCTACCGCAACCCCAGCAACGAGTACCGGTACACCGTTTGAACTGCAGCGATGACTTTACGAGCTCCATAGGGTGACGGGCCACCTCGCACCCCGCCAAGACGCGGTCTGGGACGAGAGCGAGACCGAGGGCCTTGTGTCTATCGGGCAGCTTCTGGCGAACCTGCGTCGCAAGGCCGGCCTCGGCAAGGACCCCGAGCGGGCGGCTGCGCGCGCGACGCAGCTGGCAGCGATCGACCCCGACTGGAACTGTCCCTGGCCGCTCGACTGGCAACGCCACTACCGCCACCTCGCCCACCTCGCCGCCGACGAGCCTGGCGGGGTACTGCCCGACATCGCACCCGGCGGGCCGAGCGCAAGAAGGCCGCGTACGCCCT
>NZ_LIWB01000035.1:19466-27537 GCF_001905725.1 Streptomyces sp. CB02400 | reverse complement strand
ACAACCTAAATCACCAGTATTGCTTCTAGTGGTGCTTCGTTACGTCGGGTGATCTCTTCTGGTGGTGGGCATCTTCTCCGGTATGAGGCTGGGGGAGGTGGAACGGCTCCGGGGTGAGTTGGCGGAGTTCGTTGCCGATGTGTTCGCCTCGGTGCCGCGGCGGTGGGGTGCGTGTTATCTGCGGGGTCTGATGCTGGACGGTCGGTGCAAGTCGGTCCAGCCGATGGCCGAGCGGCTGCCGGACGGGAACATGCAGGCCCTGCAGCAGTTCGTGAACCAGTCGCCGTGGGATCCGCTGCCGGTCCGGTGGCGGATCGCCCAGCGGCTGCCCGAGACGATCATGCCCGAGGTGTGGGTGATCGACGACGTGTCGTTCCCCAAGTGCGGCACCGCCTCGGTCGGGGGGCCCGGCAGTACTGCGGAGCGGTGGGCAAGCGGGCGAACTGCCAGGTCGCGGTCAACGTCCACGCCGCCACCGACACCGCGTCCTGCCCGCTGGACTGGCAGTTGTACCTGCCGCGCGAGTGGACGGAGGAACCGGACCGCTGCCGCCGGCCGGAGTCCCCGACGGCACCGGCCACCAGGAGAAGTGGCGGCTGGCGCTCGGCCTGCTCGACAGCCTGACCGCCTGGCAGTTGAAGGCGCCGGTGGTGGTCGCCGATGCCGGCTACGGCGTCAGCACCCCCTTCCGGCTCGGTCTCGAACAGCGAGGGCCGGCCTATGTCCTGGCGCTGACCGGGAAGGAAGTCGCCCATCCGGAGGGTGCCCGGCCGCACCGGCCTGCTTATGGCGGGCTCGGTCCGCCGACGCTGTCCCGCTACCGCATCCCGCCGCGGGCCGTCTCCGCCCTCGCGGCCGAGGCCGGCGTCGGCCGGTTCGCCGAGGTGACCTGGCGCCGCGGCAGCAAAGGTGCGATGACCTCACGGTTCGCGGTGCTGACAATGCGGCCGGCGGGCAAGCAGGCCCAGGTTGCGGGCGACGGCCGCAATCGGTGGGACGGCGTCCTGTCCGCCCAGACGCTCCTGGTCGAGTGGCCGGACGGCCAGGACACTCCGTCGGGCTACTGGATATCGAACCTGCCTGCCACCACACCGGTCGCCGACCTGATGCGGTGGGCGAAGACGCGCAGTGAGCCTCTGCCAACTTGAAGTCGCAGGTCAAGGGGCTGGTGTGCCGGTCTTCCGGTGTGCTCACGCTGGTCGTGGGGCGCAGCCTGTGGAGTAGTTCGTCTGCCAGTGGTGTTGAGGCTCTTCAAGCGATCAGGATTGCCTCATTTCCCCACCTGCTTGGTCCGGTGTCCAGCGCACTGGGAGAGTTGCGCCGGGCATCGACGGTAAGGGATCAGGCAGTGCTTGTCGGCGTACTCCTCTGAGTGCTCCGCCAAGTACAGATGTAGGTGCACCACTTGATGCCGGTCAGGGCCGTGCCAAGGTTTCCTTCAGGGCCTGCCATGATCTCGTTCATGGACGAGGCCATCGAGGTTCTGAGACGGGAGTTCGACGCAGAGGAAGGAAGCTTCCTGCTGCGACTGCGTGGGGATCTGGAGTGGGACCGGGCTGCCTTCACCCGTCTTGAGAGGGCCATGCGGACGGCGTGCGAGCACTGCCAGGGCGACGAGAAACTCGATCGGTGGCTCGTTGATGGGTTCTATGAAGTCGCGACGTGGGTGCCGATGTGGACCTCACATGCGAACTTCCCCAGGCCGACTCCCGAGGCTTACTACGAAGACTGCATGGAGCGGATCAGCGATCTGGCCGGCTGGTTCTTCCGAGGCTGGCACGTCTACTCCGACGGATACCTGTGGTCTGACCTGTGAAGACACGGCAACGTCCGGTCAGGCTGCGTCGTCCCGGTCTCTTTCGATAGCGGCGAGTCGGTTCTTGAGGCGGTAGCTGTTGCCGTTGATCGGGACGACCTCGCAGTGGTGCAGGAGGCGGTCGAGGATCGCGGTGGCCAGGACCTCGTCGCCGAAGACCTGGCCCACTCGCCGAAGGTCTTGTTCGAGGTCAGGATGATCGAGCCCTTCTCGTAACGCTTGGAGATAACCTGGAAGACCAGGTTCGCCTCGGTCCGCTCCAGTGGCTGGTAGCCCACCTCGTCGACCACGAGAACCGCAGGGCGAAGGTAGCTGGTGAGCTTGCTGATCAGCCGGCCCTGGTCCTCGGCGGCCTTGAGGTGGCGGACCTCGAGGCTGGTGAAGTAGATCGAGTAGCCGGCCCGGCAGGCCGCGACGGCGAGGGCGACGGCGATGTGTGTCTTGCCGACCCCGGGTGGCCCGAGCAGGGCGACGTTGGCCTTGTCCTCGGCGAAGGACAGGGTGGCCAGGTCTTTGACCTTGTGCGGGTCGAGGTCGGGCTGGAAAGAGAAGTCGTAGTCCTCCAGCGTCTTGTGATGCGGCAGTTTCGACAGCCGCAGCCCGTTGCGGAACCGGCGGTCGTCACGGACCGCGAGTTCCTCGGCCAGCACCAGGTCGATCAGATCGAGATAGCCCATCTTGGTCTCGTCCGCCCGCTGGACGTACTGGTTCAGGGCTTCGGCCAGGTGCGGCAGGCCGAGCTTGGCGGCGGTGGCACGGATGCGGTTGCTGGTCAGCTCGCTCAACGGGCTTCCTTGGTCGGTGCGCTGGTGGTGAAGGGGCGGGTGCCGGTCAGCTCGTCATAGACTGACAGCGGGCGACGGCCGACCTCGACGCTTGCGGCTGCGGCCCGGGACAGCAGAGCCTGCAGTGGCCCGCTCGGTGCCCCAGAGGCTGGCCGCGGCGGGGTGACGGCTGATCGTCCCCGGTGGTGACGCGCCGGCCGGCGCCGGTGGGCAGGCCGTCCCAGTGGGTCTCATCCACGATGCGGGCGCCTCGGCCGACTGCCCTCGGATGGGTGGCCAGCAGCGTCTGACCGTTCCCGTCTGCGACCGTCGAGTGCAGTGTGACCTGGGATTTCGTGGCACGGATCTCGACCAGCTGGCGGGGAGGGACCTTGCGGGCGGGCACCGAGTAGAGGTTCGCGTCGAAAGCCACCAGGCAGTCCTTGCCCACGTGCCGCAGATGCCGCTGCATGACCACATACGGAGTCTTCGGCAGCGGACGCAGAGCCGTGTGATCACGCATGGCCCGGTGCCCGATGACCTCGCCGTGGGTGCCGTAGACCTTCGCCCGACGCAACGAAACCCAGGCAGTGAAGGCGGCGTTCATCTCCTCGATCGAGGCAAACGCCCGCCCGGCCAGGACATGGTCGCGGACGATGCCGACCTGGCGCTCGACCCGGCCCTTGCCCTGTGGCCGGTAGGCGGCCAGCACATCGATGTCGAAGTCGTAGTGCCCGGCGAAGGCGACCGCCCCCGGATGCAGCGGGACCGCCTTGCCCGGGGCGGCGTGCCGGCGCACGACCGTCTTGGTGCGGTCGTAGACGATGCTCATCGGCACTCCGCCGAAGTGCGCGAACGCCTGCCGGTGGCAGTCGAAGAACGTCGCCAGGTCCTGGCTGGTGGTGAAGCAGCAGAACGGATCACGCGAGTACGACAGCGTCATGTGGAACGAGTAGACCTTCGAGATCCCCACGTGAGCGAGGATCTTGCCCTCGTCGCCCCAGTCCGCCTGGGCCTGAGCACCCGGAGCGACCTCGAACCGCCGGTGCAGGCCCGCCAGCTCGCCCGGGCTGATGCCCAGTTCCTTTGCGATCCGCGGCCGGGCCTCCTGCAGATAGAGCTTCACCCGCTGGTAGTTGATGCCGACCGCATAGTCCTGAACCAGGCGTTCATGGATCACCGATGCCTTTAGCAGAACCTCGGCCCTGAGCATCGCGTCGATCAGCGGCGCGACCTCGTCCACCACCCGCCGAGGCCGCTGACCGGCCACCTCCCGCTTCGGCGGCGCGGTCGAAGCCGGATTCTTCAGATACTTGCTGACCGTCCGGCGATTCAGCCCCGTCTCCTTGGCGATCTCCCGCAGGCTCATCGCCCCGGACTCATACAGCGGACGAAACCGCCTCAACTCCAGCCACCGATGTGGATCCAGGACCACCGCCAGCCGCCTCCCCGAACCGACAGCAGCAGACTCATGGTCCCCACCCCACCCCCGCACCGAAAACGGAGCACATTCCTCCGTACGAGGTGGCGCACGTCCACTTGTACGCCGACAGCCCTGCTTGTAGCAGGCCAGGGCGGCGATCGAGAACCGGCGCTGGGAGCGTCCCCGTACTCGGATCACGGGCGTGTGCCCGCGCCATGCCCAGGTTCGGGAGGTGGGCGGCGTCATCGAGAGGTTCTGCCAAGATTTTCGTGAAGCGGTGACGGAACGTCATGCGAGGAGGACTCGTTTGCGTAGGAGCGGAAGCGAGGCCCGTCCGTACATCTGTCGCTTGAGCATTTTGATCCGGTTGACGTGACCTTCGACCGGACCGCTGCTCCAGGGCAGGGTGAGGCCGACCAGGACAGCATCCCAGTCGCGTTCGAGTCCGTCGGCGAAAACGTGCAGCTGGGGTAGGTCGTCGGCGCGGACCGCGCAGATCCAGGCGGGGAGGTCGGTGCCGGCGCGGTCGCAGATCATGCGGGCGAAGGTGTGGACGTGAGTGCGCAGTGCGGCCAGTTCGGGGCAGCGGAAGAGGATCTCGTCGAGTTGTCGTTCCTCCTCGGCGCGTAAGCGGCCGGGGTGACAAGTGATCCAGCCGGTGAGGTCCTGAGGCTTGGGTGGCGGTGCAGGCGCCGCCTTTGCGGTATCACGCAGTGGACGCAGAAAGCGACGGACGGCTTGCGGTGTGCGGCCTGGATAGCCCTGGGCCTGGATTTCGCGGAAGAGGGCGGAGGCGTTGGTGCAGCCCTGGTTCCAGCGGCTGATCAGGTAAGGCCGCCAGGCGTCCAGCCAGGTGGTGCGGATGGCGCGGTCGGCGAGGGCCTCGGGGTTCTCGCAGCGTGCGTAGCGGCGGGCGGTGTGGCGGGCCAGTCCGAGTTCACGTCCGATCGCGCTGATCGTCCATCTCTGGGCCAGCAGGTCCTGGACGGCCTGGTAGCGCTCCCGGGTGCGGGTGACCAGCCACTTCTCAGCGCCGGTGTCCGGGTTGAGGGCGGGGTCGGGCGTCTTCGCCGACACGGATTCGGCCTGCTCCGGTGGCGGTGGCGTCAGGCAGGACCGGTGGGTTATCACGGTGCGCTGGACCGTGTGGGCCAGGTTGTCCCACAGGTGCCAGGCGTCGGCGACCTGGCGGGCCTGGGGTGCTCCGGCGCTTGCCGCCTCCGCGTAGGCACCAGCCCGGTCCCGACAGACCATCTCAATGCCGGGGTGATCGGCCAGCCAGGCGACCAGGGGTGCTTTCTCACCGCCGGGCAGCAGATCCACGACACGATGGGAGTCCAGGTCGACGAGCACGGTCCCGTAACGCCGGCCCCGGCGGGTCGCGAAATCGTCAACGCCGAGCACGTGCAATGCAGGTTGGGGCGGATCCGGCAGCGCCCTCACCACGTTGAGCAAGGTGGCCCGGCTGATCGGGACGTGAAGGACGGCCGCGAGCCGGGCACCGGCCCGCCCCGCCAGTGCGATCGCCTGCACGATCTCGACGAGGGCGGCCGTGCGGCGCCCGTATCTCACGGTCAACCCCGCTACTTGCTCGACGAAGGTCCGACGAGCGCAGCGAGCACTGTCGCAGAACATACGCCGGACCCGCAGGTCGATGACGACCGGGCGGTCGCCCAGGGAGACATCGGCCAGGCGCCGCCGGTAGCGGCTGTGGACTCGTCGAGCCGGCGTACCGCAGTCGGGACAGGGCACGATCGTGCCGTCCCGGGTCCGCGCGACGATCAGTACCTTTTCCTCCTCTACCCGCACCTGTTCCACCAGCACCGCGGCCAGGTACGGGAGGAGCTGCTGCAGCATCGCCTCACACGATCGCAGCGTCCCGCTGCCCCGACCGGCGCGTCACCGGCGCAGCACAGCACAGACCGTGCACACCGGCCCAGCATGACTCTCCGTCACTGCTTCACGGAAATCTTGGCAGAGCCCATCGAGAAGCCGGCTTCGTCCTCGAAGACGATCCAGCCGCCGAGCGCCGCCGCGGTCCTTTTGCCTGGGGCCATGTCTCCTTCACCCAGCCGGCGACCGTGTCCTCGTCGCGCTCCAGTGCCCGTCGGGCCGGAACCTGGTGGCTCCACCCGTGACGCCGGAGCATCCGCGCGATGGCCGAGAGCGTGAGGGTCCGGTGGAACCGGCGTCCGATCAGCGTTTTGATCCTGGCCAGGGTCCAGGTCTGGTCCGGCCAGCCGTGGGCGACCGGCCCCTTGGCCAGCTCCTGCTCCAGAACCGCGAACAGGGCCTCGTTCAGCTTGGGACGGGCGGCCGATCCCTTGGAGTGCAGGGTGTGTCGGCCGCCTTCCTGCCAGGAACGGCGCCAGCGCTGCACTGAGCGCACGCTGACCCGCAGCTCCTTCGCCACCGTCGCGTTGTCCTGTCACCCGGCGAACATCTCGGCCGCCTCCATGCGGATGCGTTCGCGAAACGCCCGCCGCTCGGCGGTCAGGCCGCCGCCTTGCGGATACCTCATACTTCCGGCATACCGCTACAACCGTCACTTGTCAGCCTCACGACATCACACCGACAAGCTCAGTAGAGGCGAGGGGAGGGCCGTGAGCCGGCATTCTCACGTCATCCTGCCCCGAGTCGATGGAACTCTCTGTTCCGGGCGCCTGGCGTGTGCTTCAGTACGCCCCGAATTGACTGCCCCGCACGCCTTGCTATTCCTTCACACCGGGCTCACGATCAGTCGGTCGGCTTGCACCGCTCATAGGGGGCATCCGTGGGAGCACCGTTTCGGCACCTTACCGCCGTAGCCTTCACCACGGCCCTGGCTGCGCCCTGCCGTTGTTCACTACACGATCCGCTCAGGCCGTGCCTCTGGTCATCTGCACAGGAACAGCGGACCAGCAGGACAGCCCAGGCCTCACCCCGGGCAGCAGGTGGTTCGACTCCAGAGGTAGGTTTTTTTTACCAGACCTACGTCGGCGACAACGCGATCAACGTCCAAGCTGTGTCCACAGCGACCGTCGGCTTCCTGCTCAGCCTCATCAGCCGGATCGGCCAAACCAGCCACTCTAGCAACGGCGACGCCACCACACCGCACGCCATCGGCATCCTCCTTGCCCCCGGGAGGGACCGTCGTCGCTTCCAACGACACTGTCACCGGCAGGCACCGTATCGGTGCCACGTTCCTCCGGACCGTCGCCTTCGCCACGCCGCTCGACCGGCCCCCAGCCTGCCTCACATCGGCCAGGGGAGGGGATCCCACAGATGCTCGGGCCATGGCTGAAGCCCTGGTCCTCCAGGAAGGGAACCGTACGTATGAGGCGCAGTTCATGGGCAGCACTCGTCGCTGCCGTCGCGGCCATGGGAATGTTCATGATGCCGGCAACCGCGTCGGCGTCGGTACTGGCGCGGCCGCTTCAGGTCGTCCAGTGCACGGGCACGGAGACCACCACCTATAATCCCGGCGTCCTCTTCCAGGCTCGCGAGATCAGCCTCAGCACCACCGGCACCTTCACCTCATGCCTCGATGCGACTGGCCAGGTCACCAGCGGTGGTTACGGGGAACAGTTCACACTGTTCGTCGGCTGCAACGACCTGCTGGGCGCCTTCACCGGCCAGCGCACGATCACCTGGAACACTGGCGATACCAGCGTCATCACCGGCAGCGGCAGCAGCACCGCCATCGCCGGCCAGGTCATCACCACCTTCACCGGCACCGTCACCCAAGGCCCCTTCCAGGGATCCAGCGCGGTTCAAACCATCACCCTCCCTCAACTCAACGCCCTCAAATGCCTGACCACCGGTATCACTGACGCCACCGGCATCACCACACTCACACTTGCCTGAGCTTGAGGGAGTGTCCAATAGACGGCGGATCCGGTGATTGAGGAGACGCCTGATGAGCGAGACCATCACCGAGTGCGAGGCCGCAGAGAAGCCGGTCGTCGAGTCGGCCGCGGAGGCGGTCTCGGGCGAGCAGTTGATCGTGATGCTGGCCGACCGAGCCCGCTCCGGCGGGCTCCAGCTGACCAAGCGGGTAACCAAGTGCACAGGCCGTCATACGTCGAG
>NZ_LIWB01000035.1:0-18746 GCF_001905725.1 Streptomyces sp. CB02400 | reverse complement strand
GAATGCTCTCGCACCGCGATCAGAATCCTGCCGTCGGGCATGTGGCCCCCTTCCAGCGGCCCGGTGCCGCTCCGGCCAGTGTCCGAGCCGGCTCACGGCGGGCACCGGCACCGGGAACGGCAAACCACCGGAACGACGGAGACGTACGGTCACCGCATTGACCGGCGGTCACGTCGGCCCCTGCCGCAGGCAACTGACGCTCGGAGGAGCAGTAGCTCACGTGCTATGAGGTGATCTCCATTGGCGTTGTGCGGCGACCGGGGCCGCCAGGCTGGGGTGCGTCGCCGGTGTGATGGTCGATCTCTCCGGCCGGTGTCAGGACGCGGATGTTGTCGGTGGTGGTGACCGTGACCGTCAGCCCGCCGGACTGCGCAGTTTGCTCTGTACCCGTCACTGATTCCTCGGCCATGTGGGTGATGCTTGCACACCCCCGAATCCTCGTCCGCAACGGCATGCTCCGCATGCACCATGCCCTCAAAGCGAACCCGGACGACCGGCCAGACCCTTCAGCGACTCGTACGCACTGCGCTGTTCGCCCTGGTGCGTGGAGCGGCGACAGCGACTGGTACAGCCTTGTTCGCCGCGTATACCTGGTGGCTGAGTAGCCGCTGACGGCGGGCAGTGGTCCGCCGCGTCCAGTATCAGTCGACCCTGCAACGTCCGGCTCTGCACTGAGCTTCATCTGGTGGCCGGCCGAGCCGCGCAGACGACCGGAGCACGGTCTTTCAGTCCGAGCAGGTCGAAGTAGTTCTGCCCAAGCGCGATGCCGCGGAACGCCTCGTCACCGAGGTCTTTGTTGATGCGGCTCGTCACCTCCAGCTCCTCCTTGTAGACGATGTAGTTCTTGTTGGCCGACGCCACGAAGTCCGTGCCCGGAATGGCCCGGGACGGGTAGGCGCCGAGGAACCTTGCGTACAGTCTGCGCACCTCCGGTTTGGTGAAGTACTGGTCGTGAAGGACCCGCCAGCTGAGGTCGAGCGTCAGGTTCGGGTGCTCGTCGAGGAGGCGCTTGGTGATGGCGATGTGAGAGTGCGGGTCCATCGTCGCGAGCTCCTTCGACAGGCCCATATGCGCCCACACGATCTTGTTGCGCGGGTAGCGGTCAAGCACACGCTCCAGTAGATGCAGGTACTTCGTGGGCTGCTGGTCGTTGCCCAGATCCGAGTGGAGGGTGAGGGGGATGTTCCGTTCCTCCAGCACCGTCATGAAGTGCGCCCACTGGTTGATGTCCTCGGGCGTGGCTGGCTCATGGTGGTTGTGGAACAGGGCCGCCTTGACCACGTTGAGTTCGCCGCCCCAGCGGAACTGCCCCGGGAACTCCTCGTCGTACATGGCCAGGTCCGCCGGGATGGTCTCCGGGTGCGCCACGTCGAAGGACGTCATTGAGGCGATGCATGACGTTGCTGGTCAGCGCCAGCCCGGATTGTCGTTCGGCAGGAAGGTTCCGAACAGCGACTCATAGGCGTCGTCCTCCCCTTCGTCGCCGAGCAGCACATGGTCGGGCTCGGTTCTCGCAACCGCTTCTCTGAGCTTTGAGACAAGTTCTGCTGTGGACGTCAAGTCGAGAGACAAGGCGTCGGCCAGACGGGCGCGGTGCTCATCAATGTCGGGCTCGTACTTCGCAAGGTCTCGTTCGAGGTGCCCTGCCGCAATCTGCATGGCCTCCACATCGCCCCCACCCGAGAACTTCAGGCAGTCGTGCCAGCAGGGAAGACCAATGATGATCTCCAAGGCCGCTGTCAGGTCGTCAGCTATCAGGCCGGCCTGCCCCTCGGAGCTGGCATACACCACGGGCTGTCGGCCGCCGGGTTCGCCGCACAGGAAGTACGTTCCACCAGCAGCATCACCAGCGAAACCCTTCAGCGGAGCGCCCGAGGACAGGTGGATGTCCTCCCCGTGATCACCGCGCGAGATGTCGAAGTCGTAGGCGCCTTCAAGGAGGTTGGAAACATCCGGATTGCTCCGGATCAGGTCGAGTACATGATCGGCTGAAGTCACGGCGGGGACGATAACAAGAGGGGCTGACAGCAGACCGCCCCGGAAGCGAAACGGGCACCTCGCCATGAACGGAGTGCGAGCGTCGGTCCCTTACTCAGAGGCTGGACCTTAGTTCAGAGAAGCCTGCGTCTGGTACCCGATGTTCCGCGTCGACCCGCCGCGGCGCCGACGTCTGCAAGAGATCATCCGCAACCTCGGAGACCGTATCGAGGAGGCCCGCGCCAACGGCTGGCTCGGCGAGGTCCAAGGACTCCAGATCAGCCTTGAAGCCGTCCGCAGCAAACTCTCGTCACTCGACCGGCTGGCCCGAACGCGCAACCGCGCCCCGGTCACCCTGGGGATGCCGATCATTCCGGGAGGAGTCGATGAGACTCACCTTTGGTCGTCGGTACTTCGACAGGTCCTCCAAGCCCTGTCGAAGATCAGGCCGAGTTCATCCTTCTGCTGCTTTCGCGGAGCAACAGGTTGTGGTCGGGCCAGAAACTGCACTGGCAACCGGGGGCGGGGCACCAAAGCGCGCCAAGCAGTGCCAGACCTTCTTGAGCGCCTGCGAGTCGTAAGGGTCTGTGCGGGCGGCCCTGCCGATCGCCCAGGGGTCCAGACATCCGTCGGCCGCGATCCTGGCGCCCAGGTCGACGTATTCCTGGCCCCGGTAGTCAGGGTGTCGCCGTAAATGCTCCACGGTCAGTCGGAAGCCCGGATGCCACTCGATCGGGCACGGAAGGAGGTGGGCCGCCTCCTCCACGTCCGTGTCTCGGTAGCTGGGGTCCAAGACCAATGCCTCAACGTCCCGGTCGAATCTGACGGATCCGTGGAGGTGAGCCTCAATGTGTCCGTCCAGGGCGTCCAGCCCGTCAGCCTCGGCCATGCCGATGAGGGCGAAACGGGACGCCACAGCGAAGACCGAGGGGTGCGTCGAGCTGTCTGGATAGCAGAAGGTCGCGCGTTCGAGGGTGTCAGTGGTGAGCCGGAAATGAGAGGAGCCGAATCGAGGTGCCCCGCCGACCGGCGAGTTCCGATAGTTGAGCGCCCCGTAGACAGGGCGCTCGTGAGGTGCGGCGTGATCGTAGGCGCCGCCGAAGATGCGGCTCTCCCAGTGCCACCGATCTCCGCCCGGGTACGCAGTCAGGCCGCCGTTGCTGGTGCCGGTCACAAACTGTGAGTAGTAGACGCCGTCCTCCGCCATCCGAAGAAGAAGGAGCCGATTGCCCACCATGCGGTCGGGGTGAAAGTTCATGGTGAGCTTCGGCCCGGGGGCGAGAGGGGCTCCGGACGACCGAGCTGCCACGTGCCGCAAGGCTGAGTGGTGAGGTGACCAGGAAGTGTCAGCAACCATCCACGCAGTGTGTACGAGCGTCAACGCTCGTCACACGCGAATTTTCGGCCCGTGCCTCCCCTCCCGTAGCCCGGGAAAGACTCTCCTGCGGGTGCTGTCACGTTGGCTGAGCGGGTGGGCTGATCTCCGGATTGACCATGCTGGAGGGGGCCGTCCGTGGGGGACGCGTCGCCGTCGTACAAGGGGCACCGGTACCCGGTCGAGGTGATCTCCCACTGTGTGTGGCTGTACTTCCGCTTCCCGTTGTCCTACCGCGAGGTCGAGGAACTGATGCTCGAGCGCGGCGTGATCGTCTCGTACGAGACCGTGCGACGGTGGTGTCGGAAGTTCGGGCAGGCCTACGCGAACGGGCTTTGCCGCAGGCGTCCCCGGCCCGGCGGCACATGGCATCTCGACGAAGTCTTCATCAAGACCAACGGTGAGCAGAAGTATCTGTGGCGGGCTGTGGACCGGGACGGCAACGTCCTCGACGTCCTCGTGCAGAACCGCCGCGACAAGGCCGCGGCCAGACGGTTCCTCCGCAGGCTGATGACGAAGACCCGGGCAGTGCCGAGGGTGATCGTCACCGACAGGCTCCGCTCCTACAGCGCCGCCCACCGCGAGGTCATGCCTTGCGTCCAGCATCGCTCGCACAAGGGACTGAACAACCGGGCAGAGAACAGCCACCAGCCGACGAGGCAACGTGAACGGGTCATGAAGGGCTCTTCCGCTCCGTGGGCGGGGCGCAGAGGTTCCTGTCCGTGTTCAGTGGCATCGCACCCCACTTCCGGCCTCGTCGCCACCTGATGCCCGCACCTCACTACCGAGCCGAAATGACCGTCCGCTTCACCATCTGGGAGCAGACCACCGGCGTCACGGACCGACCTGCCACGGCCTGAGCACCGGCCCCACCACACCTCGACACACCGTCAGACACCCACACACCCAACAACGTGACAACGCCCTTCGGGCCGGTCCGGATCGGTGACGACGGCGACCTCCAGTACACCGTCGAACCGGCGCTCGCCTCCGTCACCGTCCACGGTCCCAAGGACCCCATCGGCCGGAGCGACCGCCTCACGCTGACCGCGTCCGGCGACCAGATTGAGGGCGACAACATTGCCCCGCTCACCATCCCGATCGCGGACCCCGCGTCCCACATGTGGTCCTCCAGCGACCCGAAGGTCGCCTCCGTCGATCCCTCCACCGGCGCCCTCACCGCCCTTCGCTCCGGCACCGTCATCGTCTCGGTGACCTCCGGCGGCGTCACGGGCAGCGCCCAGGTCGTCGTACGGTGATCTGACATCCGGGGCGTCCGGCGGCAGTGCCGGGCGCCCCGCGATCCTCCGGTCCGACCAGTGGGCGGGAGGGCGGTCCTGCTCGGGGGACAGGGGGCTGGGCTGTTCCCCTGCGTCCGCTGACCGGAGCGGCATCGGTCGGCTCCGACGCTCACCCAGCTCGTCCTGACCGAGATCGGCGAACCGGACGACGCCGAGCGGCCTGGGCGATCAACGAGCCCGCCTCGTCCTGCGTCCCGGGCGACCTTCTCTGCCGCCTTCACCCGTAACTCATCGCGGCACTGCTGCCGTTCGACGGTCAGCCCGCCCTTCGACCGCCCGCGCTCCGCGCTGCCGCACCGTGGCCGGAGATGAGGGCCCGCCGTGCGCGGTCAGGACCCGGCGGGCAACCGGAAGGGGACTGCGGTACTCCACGGGGCGGGCGGATCCGAGTCCGCCGCGGCCCCCGCGCCCGGCGGCGGCCCCGGTGCCGCGGCGGCGGAGGAGCGTCCGGCCAGGCAGGATCACCCTCCGGACGGAGGACGCGGCGACGGGCCGCGTCCTCCGCCCGACACCGAGGGCCGCGGCGCGCGTTGCGCGTTTCCCGCCGTTCCGGAATCGACGGCCGTGCGAGGTGGCGTGGCACCAACGCGGACCGTTCGCCGTGCCGGGGCGAGCCATTTCTTGATCGAAAATGCCATTTCAGGGACGGTATTGTGCGCCGTGAACCCCTTCGCTACGATCGCACCCTCACCGGCCGTAAGTCCGCTCATTGCAGGGGGCGATGTGGGTGCGTCAGCGTCAGAATTACTCCCCGAGCGGGATGACTGATGGGCGATGCCGAACGGAATTCAATGCCTTCCGGCCCTGAATTAGCGGAAGGCGAGCGATTATCAAAAGGCTCGCCTTCTTCTCCTTTCCGAAGACGGGATTACTCCCTCTTCTGGGTGGCGGGCGCCGTCGACGGTCTCGGGACCTGTGCGTCCGCCCTCTTCCTTCCGCTGATCCTCCTGGGCGCCGGGTACTCGTCCGGGCTCGCCGGCCTCGTCGCCTCGGTGGCACTGGTCAGCGGGCTCGTCGTCTCGCCGGTCGCGGGCGTGTTCGCCGACCGGCTGCCGCGCAAGCCGATGATGTACACGGCGGCCCTGGTCGCCGCGGGCGCTATGGGCTCGGTGTTCGTGACCGTGGCACTCGGCCATGTCGTCCTCCTCCACGTACTCGTCGCGGCCGTCGTCGAGCAGGCGGCCAGCGCCACCTACGGGGCGGCCGCCTCCGGTACGATCCGGCGGCTCGTGCCCCCCGAGGAGTACCCCCGGGCGATCGGGTACCTCCAGGCACGGGACCAGGCGGTCCAGATCGTCGGCCCGACGCTGGGCGGGGTCCTCTACCAGGCGGCGCGGTGGGTACCGCTGCTCGCGGACGCCGTATCGTTCCTGCTGGTGGCCGTGTTGAGCAGGGCGATCCGCGCGGACCTGACGCCCGTACGGGAGACAACCGCCCCGTCCTTCGCCCGTGAGCTGGCCGACGGCCTGTGCTTCGTGTGGGCGCACCCCTTCCTGCGCTTCGTGGTCGTGTGGACGGCCGGGGTCAACGCCCTGCTGGGAGCGCTGTACTTCCACGCCGTCTTCGCCTCGCACGCCGAGGGCGCCAGCCCCTCCTCGATCGGTCTCATCCTCACCCTCGCGGGCGTCGGCGGGCTGCTGGGCGCGCTCGCCGCGCCCTGGCTGGTGCGGCGGGTGGCGGCTCCCCGGATCGTCACGGGCGCCTCGTGGGTCATGGTGCCGACGGCAGCCGGGCTCGCGTACGCCTCCCAGACCTGGGTCTACGGGCTGCTGCTGAGCGGGGTGTCGCTGATCGTGCCGTCGGTGGCGGTCGTGCTCCAGACCCGGGCGGTGCTGGTGACCCCCGACGGTCTGCTGGCCCGGATGGGCACGGTGCTGGGTACCGCCGGCCAGGGCGTCGCCGCGCTCGCCCCGGTGCTGGCCGGGGTCCTGGTGGCCGCGTACGGCGGCCGCACGGTCGCGTGGGGCTGCGCCGGGGCCTTCGCCGCGCTGGCCCTGTACGCGACGGCCAGGTCCGCTCTCGTCGTCCGGGAGGTGCCGTGACGGCGTTCTCCCCGCGGACGGTCACGCGCGGCTACGGCGTCTACCGACCGGTGCTGCCGGTGACCAGTCCCCGCAACCCGGACCGGATGGTGTACACGGGGGACGCCGACGGCCGGTGCGAGATCTTCACCTGGGACCGGTCCAGCGGCGGCGGACGGCAGTTGACCGACCGTCCCCACGGCACGCTGCTGTGCGCCATCGACGGCGACGAGGCCGTGTGGTGGTTCGACGAGGACCGCGGCGGCAGCGGCGGCTGGCGCACCCAGGACTTCGACGGCGGCCCGGACCGCCCGGCGCTGCTCGACGTGCCCTGCGGGCGGCACGCCGGGCTGGCGCTGACGGAACGGGGCACGGTGGCCGTCGGCATCCGCGGGAGCGAGGGATTCAGCGTGCACCTGGGGCGGCGCGGCGGCCGGGGCACACCCGTCCTGCGCACGACGGACTCCGCCACCCTGTGCGATCTGGCGCCGGACGGCGGCCTGCTGGCGGTGACCGGCCCCGCGCACTCGGCCCGCGCCGTGACGCTGCTGACCCCGGACGGGAGCACCGCCGCGGTGCTCTCCGGCACCCGGGAACGCACCTGGGCGCTCGGCTTCGCGCCCGCGCCCACCCCGCCCCCGGGCCCCCGGGGCACGTCCGGCCATACGCTGCTGCTGGTCATGCGCGAGCGGGCCGGCCGCTACCACCTCGGTGTCTGGAGCCCCGGCGCCGGACTGGAACTGCTGCCCTGGTGCTCCTTCGACACCGAGACGACCGCCCGCTGGTACCCCGGCCCGGGCAGCGCGAGGGTCCTGCTGCGACAGGACCGGCACGGCCGCAGCAGGTTGTTCACCGCGGACCTGGAACGCGGCGAGCTGACCCCCGTGCCCACCCCCGAGGGAAGCATCCTGGCCGCGTCACCCACCGCCGGCGGCGACGTGCACTACATCTGGACCGACGCGGTGACCGTGCCCCGCGCGATGTCCCTGTCGGGTGCGCCGCTGCCCGGGCAGAGCCAGTGGCGCGTCCCCCGCTTCGGCCACCGCCGGGACCTGTGGACACCGGGACCCGACGGCCCCGTGCACACCTTCGTCACCACACCCGCGGACCGCCCCGGACCCTACCCGCTGGTCCTCCTCGTCCACGGCGGCCCGGCCGACCACGACCGCGACGCCTACGACCCCATGGTGCAGACCCTGGTCGGCTCGGGCCTCGCCGTGGCCCGCGTCAACTACCGGGGCTCGACCGGCTACGGGCCGCGCTGGCGCTCCGCGTACTCCGAGGGCGTCGGCCACACCCAGGTCGCCGACCTGGTGCGGGTCCGGGCCGACCTGCTGGAACGAGGCATCGGCCGCCCGGGCTCCGTGGGCCTGTGCGGCACGTCGTGGGGCGGCTATCTGACCCTGCTGGCGATGGGGACCCGCCCCGGCCTGTGGGATGTCGGGGTGGCCGTCAAACCACTCGCCGACTGCGCCACCGCCTTCCGGCACTCCACGCCCGCCCTCCAGGCGCTGGACACCTCGCTGTTCGGCGGCACTCCCGACGAGGTGCCGGGCGCCTACGCCCACGCCTCCCCGTCCTCGTACGCCGCCGCCATCCGCTCCCCGCTGCTGGTCGTCGCCGCGCGCCGGGACGCCAAGTGTCCGCCGGAGCAGATCGAGGCGTACCTGGCCGTGCTGCGTGCGGGTGGTGTCCCGCACGAGGTGATGTGGCTGGACTCGGGCCACGACGGCTACGACGGAGCCGACCACCTGGCCGTCATACGACGGTCCCTCGCGTTTCTCGGCGGCGGGCTGCCTTCCGGGCCCGATCAGGCCGAGCCGCCACCACTCCCGGAGAGGAGGTGAACACCATGCAGAAGGACATCATCCACGGCGACCCGCTCGACGGTGACGAGGAGAGCCGCAAGCCGGGCGTTGGCGTCGTCGTCTACTTCCGTTCCGCGGAGGAGATGGAGGACGAGGACCAGTAGCGCCGAGGGGCTGGTCCCGCCACCGTGCGCGGCCGGCCCCGTCCGGAGGACACCGGCCGGACTCCCCGGCCGGTGCCCCGTCACGGAGGTCGTCAGGCGCCCCGCCCGGCGCCTGACGACTTCCCGGCCGACGCCCGGCCGACCCGTCATGCCGTGCACTGATCACATGAGAAGAGGCGAGCCGTGCGCGTACTCCTGGTGAACATGCCCTGGGCCCCGATCGATCTCCCGTCGCTGGCTCTCGGAATTCTCAAGCGCAGCGTCGACGAGCGCGTACCAAACAGCACAGCGGACGTTCTGCACGCGAACATCGAATACGTGGACTGGATCACCAGGAACACGGAATTCACTTTGGAGGACTACTCCTATTACGCACTCGGATCGTATTTCCTGGGCTGCGGCGACTGGGTCTTCTCCTCCGCTCTCTACGACGATCCCGAATGGCGCGTCGCCGAGTTCACCGCGGCGATGGCCAACCGGGTGCCCGGGGCCCGGATGGAGATGACACAGGCCCTGCACGTCACCGCACCCGACTTCGTCCGGCACATAGCGGAACGCATCGTGGAACTCGCCCCGGACGTGGTCGGGTTCACCTCGACGTTCCAGCAGAACACCGCCGCCCTGGCCGCCGCCAAATACGTCAAGCGGCTCGCCCCGCACATCGTGACGGCCATGGGCGGCGCCAACTGCGACGGCAAGCAGGGCGAGGCCGTCCACCGCAACTTCCCCTTCGTGGACCACGTGCTGCGCGGCGAGGGCGAGGTGTCGTTCCCTGCGCTGATCAGGGCCCTGAACGCGGGCGAGCCCCTGTCCGAGGTCCCCGGGCTGTGCTGGCGCGACACGGACGGCACCTCCGTGGTGAACGCCATGAGCACCAAGCCGCTGCCGCCCGCCGCGATCCTGCCGCCGGACTACTCGGGGTACTTCGAGCGGCTCGCCTCGTCCCACGCCCGGAACTGGGTCGAGCCCAAGCTGGTCGTCGAGGGGGCGCGCGGCTGCTGGTGGGGCGAGAAGCACCACTGCACCTTCTGCGGGCTGAACGGCTCGTTCATGGAGTTCCGAAGCAAGAGCCCCGACGTGTTCTACGACGAGATCATGGACCTGGCGCGCAGGCACCGGGTCCTGGACATGTACGTCGTGGACAACATCCTGGACATGGGGTACGTGAAGTCGGTGCTGCCCCGCATCATCGACAGCGGCTACGACCTGCGCATGCACATCGAGATCAAGTCCAACATGCGGCGCGGACAGCTCCAGGCCCTGGCGGACGCGGGCCTGATCTTCGTCCAGCCCGGCATCGAGAGTCTCAACAGCCGGGTGCTGACCCTGATGGACAAGGGCGTGACCGGCGGCCAGAACGTGCGGATGCTCCGTGACGCCGCCACCGTGGGCCTCTCGGTCGCCTGGAACTACCTGCACGGCTTTCCGGGCGAGGACGCCGAGGACTACGACGACGTGGTGGACCAACTGGCCGCGCTGGAACACCTGAACCCGCCCGTCGGCCCGTCCTCCCGGATCGCGATCGAGCGGTTCAGCCCGTACTTCGACAACCCCGGGCTCGGCTTCTCCGAGCTGCGCCCCGCCGAACCGTACCGGCTCACCTACGACCTCCCCGACGAGGAGATGTTCGACCTGGCGTACGTCTTCGACGTACCGCCCCGGGGGATCGGCGAGGACGTCGTCGAACGGCTCGACGCGGGCATCGCGCGCTGGAAGCGGAACTACGCCGGCAGCCGCCTCACCCACTGCGACCTGGAGGACCGGATCGTCCTGGTCAGCAGGCGCCGGGCCTTCGACTGGACCCGCCTGGAACTGACCGACCCGCGCGAACTGGCCTTGTTCCGGCTGCTCGACCAGCCGCACACGGTGAAAGCGGCCGCGCGCAAGCTGGACGCGGACCACCCCGTCGGCGAGGCCGACCTGCTCCGGGTCCTGAAGCGGTGGCGGGAGCTGGGCGTCGTGTTCGAGGACAGCGGGCAGTTCGTGCAGATCGCGCCGCCCGCCCTGAACGAGGAGTTTCTGCGGATCGACCACATGCGGCACACCGCCGCCCGCGAGGCCGAACTCGCCCCGACGACCGCCTGACGACCGCGCCACCGCCCGACCGAGGGACGACGATGACTCCTGCTCTCACCGCCACCGCCCCCTTCACCGTGACCGCCTCACGGGACTACGACCCCGAGGTGGGCCCCCTGCCCGCCATGTCCCTGGGCCGCTACGAGATCGACATGTCCGGCGGCGAGGCCGCCCGGCGGCTGTTCGCCGCCGGGGCCCGGCACGTTATCCTGCCCCGCCCCGTGGAC
The DNA here is from genome assembly GCF_001905725.1 of Streptomyces sp. CB02400. Lineage (GTDB taxonomy): Bacteria > Actinomycetota > Actinomycetes > Streptomycetales > Streptomycetaceae > Streptomyces > Streptomyces atrovirens. The sequence continues at coordinate 7,797 of NZ_LIWB01000035.1, read as the reverse complement.
CTGACGGATGCCGCCGACGCGGCCTGGACGGTCAGAGCGCTGAGCTTCGTGGGCGACCTGACCAGCCTGGCCGTCTCGGTCGACTGGCAGCTCCGCACCGGCTCGGACCCCGACGCCTGGCGCCACTTCTGCCACCTCCACCCGCCGACCGCCGTCCTCGGCACCGCGGACCCGGTCGCGACGGCGCTCGCCTGGCGCACCACGTACTACATCTGCAAATGCATCTTCCGGTACGGCCCCGGCTTCATCCAGGTCCGCGACCGGCGCTACGGCGAGCTGCGCCGCTTCACCATCGACGAACCGGAGTACCACGAGGCCGTGGCGGCCCTCGCCGACGGCGCGCCCGCCGACGCGATCCCGGGGCCCGTCCTGGAGGACCTTGTCTCCGAGCACCTCGTCCTGCGCTTCGGCGACCATCTGTGGTGGGCACCGTACCGGGTCCGCCGCTGGTCGGAGGCACCGCTGGTGATCTGAGCGCACGGCCGTGGTTGTGCGTCAGCAGCGTGCAGTGAGGACAGACCTGATGACAAACGGTGGACGTGACGCGCGAGATGTCCCTCTCGGCAGCCCAGTCGGCGTCGACAACGCTCGTGATCAGTGCACCGGGTGTGTGGTTCCGCTCCGGACGGGCGCGGACGCCGGACGCCCGTGAGTGCGTCCTCGCCGTCCGTGCGACGGCCCGCGCACGCAGTGGATGAGCCCGGTCGGGCAAGGGGCAAGGGGCAAGGGGCAAGGGGGGTGCCTCTATGTCTTTGGTCAAGGTGCTCGCGTGGCAGTGTGGCGGTCATGAGCGATGACGTGCCTGTTCGGGAATCGGCGGGCGAGGGCATACGTCCCTGCGACTTCTGTGGTCATCCGGTCGTGGCGGACTCGGTCGACGAGCGTGACTGTTCTGTGTGCGGCGAGGACGCTGCGGATCAGCCCGTTGTGGCTGGTCGGGGTTCGTAGAAGGTTCCGTCGCGGAGCATGGCGAACAGGACGCTGATGCGGTGGCGGGCGAGGCGGAGGAGGGCCTGGGTGTGGGTTCTGCCGCGGGCTCGGCAGCGGTCGTAGTAGGTCCGGGAGGCGGGATCGTGGAGGGCTGCGAACGCGGAGAGGAACATCGCCCGTTTCAGCTGCCGGTTGCCGCCTCTGGGGGCGTGTTCGCCGTGGATCGATGTGCCGGACTGCCGGGTCGCCGGGGCGAGTCCGGCGTAGGAGGCCAGGTGGGCGGCGGTGAGGAACGAGCTGCCGTCGCCGACGGTGGTCAGGAGGACTGCGGCGGTCCTGACGCCGATGCCGGGCATCGAGACATCCGATGCGGAAGAACTGTCAAGCGGCCTCGTCGTGTTGCGTTTCCGATGGTGCGGGGAAGGCCACGGCTTCGCTGTAGTGGACGCGGTGGGTGGGGCAGTGGTGGAGGCAGCCGAGCATGCGGTTGAAGAGGTTGCGCTGGGCGGCGGTGTGGCGGTCTCCGGCCTCGCGGCGACGGTCGTAGTGGGCTCTGGCGCCGTCTGAGTGGGCCATGGCTGCAAAGGCCCACACGTAACCGACGCCGGCCAGTCGCTGGTTCTTGACCCGGCGGGCCAGGACGGCCACGCTCTTGCCGGAGGCCCTGGTGATCGGGACCGATCCGGCGTAGGCCTTGAGGCTTTTCGCGTCGGCGAAGCGGGATCGGTCGTCTCCGATCTCGGCGAACACCCGGGCGCCGCTGAGCGCGCTGAGCCCTGGGAAGCCGGTGATGATCTCGGCGTCCGGGTGCTTTTCAAAAGACTCCATCGCGGCGTCGGCGAGGTCGTCGGCGCTGGTGCAGGCGGCGTCCAGCTGCCGAAGCAGCGCGAGGGTCTGGCGGCCCATGGCCTCTTCGACCAGAGGGAGCTGGCGCATCTGTGAGGCGCGCAGCGCCGTCTGGAGGCGCTCGGCCTCTGCGTCGACGGTGTTCTTGCGGCCGGCCTTCTTCAGCAGCGACCGCAGCTGGGCGCGGGTCAGCCGGGCGGCCTGGCCTGGGGTGGGGGCGGCCGCCAGCAAGACGCGGGCGATGGGGTGGCAGACGCCCTCGCGGCGGACGCCGACGGCGGCCAGGAAGCCGGGGAAGTACTCTCGCAGGTGCGAGCTGAGCTTGTTGGCGGCCTGGGTGCGGTCCCACACGGCGTCCTGCTGGGCGCGGGCGAGCACTGCGATGGCCTGGGCGAGCTCGGAGTCAGCGGGCAGTTCGCGGTGGGCGACGGCGTCGGTCCGCAGGATGTTCGCGAGGACCATGGCGTCGAGGTGGTCGGACTTCTTGCGTGAGACCGAATGCCGGTCGCGATAGCGGGCGGCGGCCATCGGGTTGATCGCGTAGATGGGGCGGCCGGTCGCACGAAGGCAGGCGACCAGCAGGCCGCGGGAGATCTCGATGGCCACCGGGATCGGGTTCTCCTCGGTGTCGCCGTATTCGGCGAGCAGGTCCAGGAGGATCTTGTAGCCGACGGCGTCGTCGGTGATGTGCCGTTTGGCCAGTAACCGGCCACTGTCGTCGACCAGGGCGACGTCATGCGTGCGTTCGGCCCAGTCAATACCGCAGTAGATCAAGGTCTTTCCCTCCGTTGTGCCGTTCCTGCTGGTCACGAGCTCATGCGGGCCACGCAGCGGCCTAATCCCAGGACTCAGCCCTGTGGCCGGTCCGCCACCTCAGTAGCTGTTCGCGGCACCAGCTCGCCCCGCGGGCCTCGGTCTCTTCGGGAGCTCGGTCAGCTCGGGCCCAAGGAGAGATCGCCGCGGGGCGGGCTCGCTCCACCAACACCAACGAGTGAGTCAGGTGCGGGTGTTGACACTCGACGGCGCTCGACGGCGCCGATCTTTCTCTAGGCATCAAGGCCCGGCCAGGTACAGGCGTTCGCCCAGCACCGACGAGCACCAACATCCGCGCTGTGGTGGTGGCCACGAAGACGCCGAACCGTGCTCGATCTATCAGCGAGCGTCGAGGCTTGGTCGGGCACAGGCATCAGCTCGGCGTCCACGGAGCCACCACTACTAATCCCGGATTAGGCCAGGTAGTTGCGGGGATCGCGTCCGTAGCGGGGGTTGAGTCCGCGGTAGCCGGACAGCCAGGACATGGTGCGTTCGATGACCCACCTGCGTCGGACGAGTCGCTCGCTGGACTCGACTCCCTTGCGGGCGATGCGGACGCCGATGCGCTTGCCCCAGAGCCATCGCCGCAGGTGAGGCACGTCGTATGCCTTGTCCGCATGAAGGCGTTGAGGCTTGGAATCGGTCGCGTGGGATTCGTGTCCCATGTGGAAGTGGGACAGCATCGGCTTCAGGGCCTGGCTGTCGTGGGTGTTGGCCGCGGAGACTCCGACGCGTAGGGGCAGTCCGTTCGCGTCGGACAGGACATGCATCTTGGAACCGGGCTTACCCCGATCCACGGGGCTCGGACCTGCAAGTTCGCCTCTTTTTTAGCGCGGACGTGAGCGGAGTCGAGGACAGCGCGCGACAGGTCGACGAGGTTCTGGCCGTCCAGGAGCTCGAGCACCTTCTGGTGCAGTCGTCCCCACACACCGGCCCGGGACCAGATGAGAAACCGGCGGTGCACGGTCGACTTCGACGCCCCAAAGCACGGCGGCAACGCCCGCCAGGCACAGCCACTGACCAGCACATAGATGATCGCGGCGAACACCGCCTCGTCATCGATGTTCGCAACCCCGCCGCCCTGCGGACGCACTCGCGCCGGCGGCAACAGCGGCCTGGCGATCTCCCACAGGCCATCCGGCACGATCCATCCCCACCGCCCACTCCCCATGACCAGTCCAACGACCAACTGACCATGTAGGACACGGTCTTAGAGCTCCACCACACGCCGCTTCTAGGCAGAGAGCATAGCCAGCAGCCATGACCTAGGAAGAGCATTCGCTACCACAGGATCCCACTCGACGGCGGTCGCGTCTTCGGAGGGTGCAAAAGGAATTGATGAGGCGGGTGCCGTGGGGTCGGTGATCTCGTGTGGCCTTGGTGGCGGCTGTCACGGCGGTTCGAGGATCGCGCGCCAGATCTTCCCTTGACCGCCCTCGCGATCAGCCGCGGCCAGACCATGATCAAGGGAGTCGCCTGCATGCTGCTCCCTCGATCGCCGCCCACCGAAGGGGCGGGCCCGAGCAGCTGCTCGCGTACCCGGCCGCAGATCCCGAGCCCGCCGGTCAAGAGCCGGGGGCCGGTCGCGGGGAGGCGATCGACATGACGGCGCTGCGGGCCCTGCGGGAGTCCCGCAAGGACGTGGAAGCCCTCGATCTCACCGCCGACCGGCTACGCCGCATCCAGGACGCGTTCGCCAAGGCGGCCGACAACTCCTGCGTCCGCGGGGACCGCTATAGCGGCCAGGATGACGCCGACGCGGTGCGCCCGGACGACCAGCAGGCGCCCCGTCCGCAGGCGCCCGGTCCGCACCGCGGCCGGGAAGCCGGCTGCTGAGCGCACCCGGTGGCGCGCACCCGGTGCGATGGTGCGCACCGACGATTCCCGGCTCCACTCCACCGAGTGGAGTCCACCGGCCGGAGTGAGCCTCCGTCAACTTGAAGTTGCAGGTCAAAGGGCTGGTGTGATGCTCTTCCGGGATGCTCACGCCGGTCGTGGACGGCAGTCTGTGGAGTAGATCGTTTGTCGGCGGGGTTGAGGCCCTTCAAACGATCAGACGGTCGAGGCTCTGGCAGTGCCCTTGGTTGGCTTGTCGAGGACGGCCAAGTCATGCTCGGTCAGGCGCAAGCTTCCGGCGGCGATGTTCTCTTCGAGGTGTGCTGGGTTCGTGGTGCCGGGAATGGCCAGCACGTGCGGACCGCGGTGGAGGGTCCAGGCGAGCCGTATCTGGGCCGGCGTCGCGTTGTGGGCGCGGGCGACGGAGTGGACGCGCGCGTCGTGCTCCTGGTCTGCGGCTGCCTCGCGCCGCAGACCGGAGACCGCGAAGAACGGGACGAAGGCGATGTCCTGCTCCCGGCACAGGTCCACCAGCCCGCTCTCGTCAGCGCGGCGCCAGTCCAGGCCGTAGGAATTCTGCACGCAGACCACGGGCGCGATCGTTCGGGCCTCGGCCACGTGCTCAGGCAGGACAGCGGAGAGCCCGAGGTGCCGGATCAGGCCGGCCTCGCGCAGTTCGGCGAGGGCGCCGAAGTGCTCGGCGATCGAGGCCGTGCCGGGGCCGTTGGCGCGCAGGTTCACCACGTCCAGGTGGTCTCGGCCGAGTTGGCGCAGGTTTTCCTCGACCTGGCCGCGCAGCTGGTCGGGGCGGACCATGGTGAGCCACTCGCCGGAGGGACCGCGCGCCGGGCCGACCTTGGTCACCACGACCACGTCGCCGTACCAGGACGTGAGGGCGCGGTTGATCAGCTCGTTTGCGGACCGCAGCGGTGAGAAGTAGAAAGCGGCCGTGTCGATGTGATTGACACCCTGCTCGAACGCGCGGTGCAGCAGGCCGACGGCGAGATCGCGGTCGATCGGTGTGCTGTCGGAGTTCCCCATCATGCCGTTGCCCGTCAGCCGCATCGCGCCGTAGCCGATGCGATTCACCTCCAGGTCCCCGAGCTTCCAGGTCCCTGCCGCTGCCGCCGTACTCACCTTGCTCCTTCGCCCGTTGGTTTGTCGGGTTCTGGAGTATGGGGCTGCCATGGTGCGCTGCGACAGGTCAAAGGGGTGGGCGAAACGTCACATCTCCATCGGGAACTCGACGTCGCGCAGAGCCGTTGAATTTTCCGAGAGCACGTGGGCCAGTCTGTTCCGTGAGTCAGCGGTTGACTTCGAGGTTAGTCAGGACGAGCAGAGCGCGCAGGAGGCGGGTGGCGCGGGCGGGTTCGGTGCGGAGCTTGGTGAGGATCCGCCAGTTCTTGAGGTGGGCGAAGCCGTGCTCGACCGGTGCGCGTCCGATGGCGAGGACGCGGTTGGCGTCCTTCTGGCCCGGGGTGAGTTTGTGGATGCGGCTGGCGGTGTAGCCGGTGACGATCACGGGGTCGAGGATGTCGTTGTCCAGGCCGCGGAAGCCAAGGCCCGCCAGTGCCCCGAGTCCAGCGGCGCGCAGGTGGGCCAGGATGCGGTCGCGGCGGGCGGCGGTGTTGTCATGGGTGCGGCCGGACCGGGCGGCAGATATCCAGATCAGGCGCCCGTTTTCGTCGGTCAGGGCAAGGAGGTACAGGCCGTGGCGGCGGTGCTTTCCGGAATAGTTCCGCCGGTCGGCCTTGCCGGTGCAACGCTGGGTGCGGATGAGGGTGCCGTCGATCAGGACCACCTCCCCGCCCTGCTTCGCGAGCTTCTTCAAGGCGCGATCCAGGCGCGGCGCCTGGGCGGCGAGCAGCCCGATAAGTTCGTCGCGCCAGCGGCGGACGGTGGACTCGGACACGTCATTTCCGCCGGCCATGTCGGTCAGACGCTGGTCGTAGCGCAGCACGGCCAGCACGATCACCGCGACCTTTCCCGGCGGCAGGATTTGCCACCTGGGCCGAATCGCCTATAGATGACGCATGAGCAGGTTGGCGAGGTGGTTGACGGTGCGCGTGGACAGCGGCAGACGGCACTGATAGTCAAGCGGGCAGGTGCCCTCGGCATACTCTTTGGTTTTCATCACACAATTCCAACGGCTGCCAGGGGTAACGGGGTTACTCGCGCCGCACCACTCCGGGCTGCTCCTGTCGGGCTCGCCCCGAGCGCCGCCGCCAGTCAGCAGGTCCGTGGGGTGTCGCCGTCCTGATCGGCCGAGTGAAACAGTTCGATGACACGTTCCTCGTACCGGACGCGGGCCGGGGAGAAGTCGTACGGCATCTTGCCGATGGCCTCCATCACGCTCATCCTCGCCCCGTCTTCTTCCTCGTCGGCGTGCTCGTCCCCCTGGTCCAGGAGGACGTCGAGGGCCTCGTCCAGGCCGGATCTTTCGATGGCGGCTGCCAGGGCGGTCTCGTGATCACATCGCTGGGCGGCCAGGTTTTCGATGCGGGGGTCGTCGGGAGACATGGTGTCGTCCAGGGCCGCCTCGGCCTCGGCCAGTCGGACATCCTCGGCCCGCAGCTCGGGGTGGGTGGCCAGGACGATGAACCGGTCGGCCTGGATGGCGGCGCCCAGAGGGCCGAAGATGCGCTCCGTGACCAGGAGGGTATCGAGGTCGGCGGAGCGCAGGGCTCCGGGCGGTAGATTGCGCAGGCGGCCAGTGACCAGAGGTGAGAGCAAACCCAGGGGGCTGCCCACCTTGCGGAGGCGGTGCACGGCGGCCCGCTGGGCTTCGATGGCGGCCGCCTTGGAAGCGAGGGACTCCTCCAGGCGGGCCAGGGACTGCTCGATGCCGGTGGTGCCCTTGAAGGCGGTCCGGATGTCGTCCAGGGAGATACCCGCATCGGCCATCTTGTGGATCCACAGCAGGCGGATCATGTCGTCGTATCCGTAACGGCGACGGCCGTCGCTGCCGCGTTCCGGTTCGACGAGGAGCCCGATGGCGTGGTAGTGGCGGATGGCGCGGGGTGTGGTCCCGGCGAACGCGGCGGCATCGCCGATCTTGACCCGGCGGGGAATCGCAGGAAGGGGCATGCGAGGGAACCTCTCAACGTCGTGCTCACCGCCTACTGGACCACATGCCGCTACGGCACATGCAAACCCCTCTGTCGTGGAGGCGCGCGCCTGTACTCCCGCACCATCAAAGTCGTACGGACCGCTGCACGGGTAGAGAAGATGGCTTCGTTCATCTCTAGGAACAGTGTTTGTCGATGGGTTGTGGGTTCTGGCACAGATCTTGGGGAGCCGTCCCGGAGGGTGACGGTGTCGTTCGATTCGAAGGGAGGTACACGAGCTCCAGGCCCGTCAGCGTTCACGCAT
>NZ_LIWB01000034.1 GCF_001905725.1 Streptomyces sp. CB02400 | reverse complement strand
CCACTCAAAGTCACCGGTATTGGGATTAGGCCAGGTAGTTGCGGGGATCGCGTTCGTAGCGGGGGTTGAGTCCGCGGTAGCCGGACAGCCAGGGCATCGTCCGCTCGACAACCCATCGCCGGCGCCCCAATCGTTCGCTGGACTCGATGCCCTTGCGGGCGATGCGCATGCCGATCCGCTTGCCGCAGAGCCATCTGCGCAGGTCAGCACGTCATGCCCGAGCCGAAGCCGAGCTCTTGGGGCAGGTACTCCCACTGGATCCCGGTGTGCAGGACGAACAGGATCCCGCACAGCGCCTGCCGGTCTGGCACCCGAGGCCGGCCCTCCACCTGCTTCGGCTCCGGCCCGGGCAGCAACGGCTCGATTTCCCAGCCGAGCACTGGATCCGCCTGCGGACCACGAACCCGATCGAGTCGGCCTTCGCCACCGTCCGGCTGCGGACCAAGGGCACCCGCGGCGCCGGATCCCGCACCGCCGCCCTCGCGACGGTCTTCAAGCTCGTAGAGTCCGCCCAGGCCCGCTGGCGCGCGGTGAACGCGCCCCACCTGGTATCTCTCGTCCGGGCTGGCGCCTGCTTCGAACGAGGTCAGCTCGTCGAACGTCCCGAGCTCAGTGCGGCGTGAGTGCTCCGACCGGCGTATGACTGTTCCTGACTCCATGGTCTGACTCCGTTTTGGGCGCATGCACCCAGAGGCGCACGTGTTCCCGCCCTGGGGACGGATGTGTCCGCGCGAGGGTGCGTGACAGCCTCCGGGATGTCGCAACCAGTCCACGAACAGGGAGCCGGCCTCATGACCAGCAGCACGCAGCCACCCACCCCTACACGTCTTGTGACCACTGCACCTGTCCCGCCATGGGCCCGGCGCGCAGCGGCCGCGGTCTTATGGACATCCATGCCGTCGGCGCTGTGGCGGTGCGCCGTGGTGCTCGGTGTCCCGCTGGGGCTCGCCGAGTCTGAGTACGACGCGATGCTCATTCCCGGCTGGGGGTATCTCATCGTGCCGTTGCTGTCCGTGCTGCAGGAGGCAGCGGCTTTCCTGACGTTGGGACTGGTGCGGCCCTGGGGTGAGGTATGGCCCCGGTGGATCCCGCGCCTACACGGGCGCCGCGTCCCCGTACTCGCCGCGGTCATACCCGCGGCGCTGGGCGCACTCGCCTGCACGGTCTACGGCGTGCTCTTCGTGTGGACGACGCTGCACGCCGACATGGCGATCACACCGTGGGGGGAATGGGTGATGACCGTCTGCTATGTGCCGATAGTGGCGTGGGGGCCGCTGCTGGCTGCCGTCACCACGCACTACTACCGGCGTCGCACACGCCCTTGACCGGCATGATCGGCTACCTCACCCCGGCCGATCCACAAGTCTCGACAATCACTCCTGCGGGGGCGAGCCGTTGCCGATCGCCTCGGCCCAGTTGTTCGACGTGGGGTCATGCAACTGGACCAAGGTGGTAGTGGGGAACGCCGTGAGTCCATCTGTCTGCCTGAGTGAGGGCACGGACGTTGTGCCACTGCCGGCTTCAGGTGGCGAGGGGTTAGGGGTGGTGGACGGAGCGCGAGTTGAGCGCGGGGCGTGCGGCACTCAGCTGTAGTAGGCGATCTTGTCGTCGAGGACCTCCATGGCCCGGCGCAGCGCCGCCACTCGCTGCTCCAGGGTGGCACGGCGCTCGCGGAGGAAGGTGACCCGGTCCTGCGCAGAATGCTCGGCGCGCAGGATGGCGACGAATTCCCGCAGGTCCGCGATGCCGAGGCCGGCGTCACGAAAGCACGTGACCAGGCCGATCCAGAAGAGGTCGTCCTCGGTGTACTCCCTGCGTCCACCGGGGGAGCGCCGGATCGGTCCGATCAGCCCTTCGCGCTCGTAGTAGCGCAGTGTGTCGAGGGAGACGCCGGTGCGGTCGGCCGCTGCTGCCGGGGTGAGGAGGGTGGTCACAGGGCTCCTTGTCTGACCGTTGCTACCGGGCTTCGGCGAAGCGCGCCAGGTGCTCGTCGCTCAGCCGCACACGGCGTGCGGCGAGTGCCTCCTCGATCTGCTCCACCCGGCTCGCGCCGACGATGGGGTCGATCCCCCGGCGCATCAGCCATGCGAGGACGACCTGGTTCCTCGTGGCCGCCAGCTCGCCGGCCACGTCGTCCAGAACCGAAAGCACCCGGGTGGTACCAGGATGATCATAAGTCTGTGGAAGCGGCTTGTCTGCGCGCACGTAGGAACCCCACATCAGCGAGCTGTACGACCACATGGTGAGCCCCTCCGACTGCGCGAAGTCCAGGTCCTCGTCGGTGAGCAGGCGATGGCCGCCCTCCGCGAGCGGGGTGAGCGGGCGCGGCTGGACAAGTGAGTGGCGCAGCTGCAGGGCCGTCCATGGTTCCACGCCCTGCTCCCGGGCGAGTGACCGGGCGCGCTCGACGCGCCAGGCAGCATGATTCGCCGCCCCGACGCGCAGAGCCGTTCCCTTCGTGACCAGCTCGCCGAAGGCACCGACGGTCTCCTCCAGCGGCACAGTGCGGTCCTCGGCGTGAGCCCAGAGGAGATCGACGTGATCGACTCCGAGACGCCCCAGGCTCCCCTCAACACCAATTCGTATGGCGGGGGCGGAAAGTCCTTCGGCGCTCTGTGGCCAGGAGTGCGGAACGAGCGGATTCTGCCGGACCTTCGTCGCGATCCGCACCGAGTCGCGCGCGCCGGGGCGGGATCGAAGCCACGCGCCGATGACACGCTCGCTGGCACCGCCGACGCCACTCGAATCGACCCAGAAGGAGTAGCAGTTCGCGGTGTCGAGCCAGACACCACCTCCGCCGACGAAGGAATCGAGGATCGCGAAAGCTTCCTCCGGGCCGACGCGGGTGCCGAAGTCCATCGTCCCGAGGACGATCTGGGGGGCAGTGGTGTTGATATCCATGCCCCCCATCCTCAGATCTGGAGCGCGCTCCAGGTCAAGTGCGATTGGGGAGACGATTCGAGCCCCGGCCTCCGGCAGCCGTCGCCTCGTACGGCGGGCGCGTGTCGCGAAGCCCCCTGGACGGCGATCCTGGGCGAGTGGCCCGCCGTGCAGTTCATCACTTGGGGTGCCGGTCGCCGTGCGACTCAGGTAGCCGATGGTGACAACAACAATGCTTCGCGTGCTGCTGGTGACAAGGGGTCTGCCGCACGATCGGGTGACATCTGAACCGGCTTGCCCTGTGGGGCGGGTGGGAAGGATGTCGCTGTGCCCAAGCCTTATCCCGAAGAGTTCCGTGAGGACGTCGTGCGGGTCGCGAGGAACCGTGGCCCGGGGCCGCGATGGCCGACCGGACCGCATGGCGGATCTGCCGGGACGACCACTGGTGGAGCGTGTTCGGCAAGAAGGGCGGCAGGATCAAGAAGGCCGACCCGCCGGTGCACGACGACCTGGTCCGCCGCAACTTCACCGCCGACGGTCCGAACCGGCTCTGGCTTGCCGACATCACCGAACATGCCACCAACGAAGGGAAGTTGTACCTCTGCGCGGTCAAGGACGTCTTCAGCAACAGGATCGTGGGTTGCGCCATCGATGCGCGGATGAAGTCCCGTCTGGCCGTGACCGCTCTGGACAACGCCGTCGCCCGGCGCGGACAGGTCGACGGATGTATCCTCCACAGCGACCGCGGATCGCAGTTCCGCTCCCGGAAATTCGTCCGGGCGCTCGACCGCCACCGGATGGCCGGATCGACAGGGAGGGCCGGAGCTGCCGGCGACAACGCCGCCATGGAGTCCTTCTTCAGCCTGCTGCAGAAGAACGTCCTCGACCGCCGGACCTGGACCACCCGCGAAGAACTGCGGATCGCGATCGTGACCTGGATCGAGCGGACCTACCACCGGCGCCGCCGACAAGCCGCACTCGGCCGGCTGACCCCCGTCGAATTCGAGACCGTCATGACAACACCGGCCCTGCAGGCCGCGTGACCGAACTTGTCACCCAACGCTGCGTCAGACCCGAGTGAGCGCCCTGCACACCGCTACTGTCCGGGCCGGCGCAGCCCCGGCTCCCAAGGTCTCCGCGGACACCCTCATGGCCATCGCAGAGGCGTGCCGCCGACGCGAACGGCTGCGCTTCGACTACGCCGGCCCTTGCCGCAGCCGCAGCACGCGCTTGGTCGACCCGCACAGCCTCGTCAGCTTCGACCGCCACTGGTACCTGGTCGCCTGGGACACCGACCGCACCGACTGGCGTACCTTCCGCGTCGATAGACTCACTCCGCGCACGCCGACCGGACCGCGGTTCCCCCCCCGCGAACTCCCCGACACCGACGTGGCCACCTATCTGGCCCACCAGCTGTCATCGCGGACCTGGCCGTTCCAGGCCACCATCACCCTGCACGAGCCCGCCGCAGCGGTCACCGACCGCATCTGGCCCGGCATGGGCGTCGTCGAACCCGTCGACGATGACAGCTGCCCACTGCACCTGGGCGCCGACACCCCCCGTGACCTCGCCTGGATGGTCACCTCGGCCGACGCCGATTTCACTCTCACCAACGCACCACCCGAACTCACCGACGCCCTGCACGCCCACGCCGCCCGCTGCCTGAACGCCGTACGCAAGGCATAGGCACCCCTGCCAAAGTCTGTCAAACGAGCGGCTCTTCCAAGGGGACTGTAACTCGCTTGACAGACCCCACCCTGGCCGTCCCCGGCAGCGACGGCTACCCCCCCACCTCGTCTGTGAGAGACCACGTGGTCACCGCTTCAGCCAGCCATTCCTGGACCGGCATGCGACGGTCGACCGCGGAGGTCTTCCCCGATCCAGCGACGACAGCCCGGGTCGGGATCACATGCGAAACTCCCCACAGCCCCACCAGGCCGACGACGGCATACGCGAGAACCTCTTCCATGCGCCAAGGATCCGCCATGGCGGCACCGGCATCATCGGGGCGCCGGCTCGTCGCACGGGGAGGGCGGGCAGACCACACGATCGCGCCGAAAATTTCCATATGTCCCAAATATGCACCTTGTCGGGATAGTGTGCTCATGTGAGTACTGATCCGAGGGTCGAATGCGGGCGCGGCCCGCACGGACGGCGCGCGCCGTCCGGTGCCCTGTCGGTCGGGATATCCGCACGGCCACTCTGAGCGGCCTTCCGGGCATCGGTGAGGGAAGCACGCCGATATCCGGAACAGTTGATTCCGCTGTCTGCCGGATCGTGCTCACCGCCCTGTTGGCACCTGGTCAGGAGGAGTGTCGCCGGCCGTCTGGTCCGGTCCGGTCCGGTCCAGGCGATGGTGGCAGACCCACGCTTTCACCTGCCTTCCCCCACGAGCGAGGTGCACCCAGTCATGCGCACGGACCACACCAGTCAGATCTCCCCCACGCGTCGCGCCGTACTCGGCGCCGGGATCGCGGCCGCGGGCTCCGGGCTGCTCGCCGCCTGCTCCTCCGCCCGCTCGCGTGACCGCGGCAATCCCGGCGTGCCCGCGCCGGACACCCCCGCCGGATCCACGCCGAACGGCAGAGGGGCCGACGAGACACATCCGGCCCCCGCCGAACCGGGCCGCAAGCACATCCTCAGGGCTGCCCTGTCGCCGGTCGAACTGGGCGCCGGACGCACCTTCAGATCATGGACGTACGAGGGACTGCTGCCGGGCCGGGAGATGCGGGTCACCGCGGGCGACACCCTGGCGCTGACCCTGGCCAACCAGCTGCCGGAGGCAACGACCGTGCACTGGCACGGCATCGCGCTGCACAACGACATGGACGGCGTGCCCGGGGTGACCCAGCCGCCGGTCGAACCAGGCGAGACGTTCGACTACCGCTTCACCGCGCCGCACCCCGGCACCTACTGGTTCCACCCTCACATGGGCGTGCAGATCGACCGCGGTATGTACGCGCCGCTGATCGTCGACGACCCGAGAGAACCACTCAGGTACGACCACGAGTGGATCGTCATGCTGGACGACTGGATCGACGGCGTGGACGGCTCCACGCCCGACGACGTTCTCTCCCAACTCCGCAAGGGCAAGCCGCCGATGGGCCACGGCAACAGGCCGGAGGGGCCCGTGGGGGCCGGCGGCGGGGCGTTGGCGGACGCCGCGTCCGAGAGAAGGGACGACGGGAAGGGACCCGGACGGGAACCGTCGCCGTACCGCGGGAAAGGGCCCAGGCGACTGATGTCGGGCGCCACCAGCAAGCTGCTCGGTGGCCACGCGGGAGACGTCGCCTACCCCTATTACCTGATCAACGGGCGCACGGCGGACGACCCCACACAATTCAGGGCCAAGCCCGGCGACCGGATCAGGCTGCGCATCATCAACGCCGGCGGGGAATCGGCCTTCCGGGTGGCTCTCGGCGGGCACCGGATGACCGTCACCCACAGCGACGGCTTCCCTGTGCAGCCCTACAAGACCGACGCCCTGGTCATCGGCATGGCCGAGCGGTACGACGTGCTGATCACCGCGCAGTCCGGGGTCTTTCCGCTCGTCGCGCTCGCCGAGGGCAAGCGGGGCCGGGCCATGGCCGTCCTGCGCACGGGCGCCGGAGCGGTCCCCAAGCCTTCCGCGCATCCAGTGGAACTGGACCGTGAGGTGCTGGTGTCCGCCCGCCGGCTGCGGCCGGACGAGTCGGTCGCGATGCCCCGACGCGGCTACGACCGCCTGCTCAGGCTGAAGCTGACCGGTGGTATGAAGGAGTACGACTGGGGGATCGATCACAAGCCCTATGACCCGGACACGCTCCACAGGGTCGAGCGGGGTGAGAGGGTGCGGCTGGTCATCATCAACGCCACCCACATGTGGCACCCCGTGCATCTGCACGGCCACACGTTCTCGCTCGCCGGCCTGGACTCGAACGGAGCCCGCAAGGACACGTCGATCGTGCTGCCCCACAACAAACTGGTGGCGGACTTCGACGCGGAGAACCCCGGATTGTGGATGCTGCACTGCCACAACATCTACCATTCGGAGTCCGGGATGATGACAACCCTAGCGTACCACGGGTAAAGCGTCCCTGAGCGAGCGACATGACTCCACCAAACTCAGGACACTCCGGAGCCTCCATCAGACCTGGAGCGGTTCACTCGGGCCGTGACAGACGACTGCTCACGCGGCGCTGGCGGGGCGTGTCGAGCGGCAGCCCGGTCGAGTGGGAACACGTCAGGACATCACCAGGGCACGACTCCGCTGTCGTCGAACATCTGACCGGCGGGGCCGTCGTCAGGCAGGGCCGCCAGCCTGACGGCGATTGCCGCGCCCTGCTCAGGGGGCTGAGTACCGCTGAACCCGTTGAGGTCGGTGGCCACGTAGCCGGGGCAGGCGTTGTTGATCAGAATGTTGGTGCCGCTCAGCTCCTTGGCGTACTGGATGGTGACGGCGTTGAGGAAGGTCTTCGTCGGCGCGTAGGCCCCGCTGATCCCTCCGAGGTCGACGCCGGGCGTGGTCTGCAGCGCCAGAGAGCCGACATGGCTGGACTGGTTGACGATCCGCTGTTGCGCCGAGCGGCGCAGCAGCGGCAGCATCGCGTTGGTGACCCGGATGACGCCCATGACGTTGGTCTCCACCAGCCGCCGCACGGTTTCCAGGTCGATGGCCGAAGGCTCCTCCGGCCAGCCGCCCGCGACGCCGGCGTTGTTGACCAGCACGTCAAGGCGTCCCGCCCGCTCCACGATCAACCGCGCGGCGGCGGTCACGCTCTCGTCGTCGGTCACGTCCAGGGGCACGCCGAACGCGTCGGCGCCTGCCGCGCGCAGTTTCGCCACGGCATCCGCCCTGCGCTGCTCGTCCCGGGCGCCGACACCGACGCTCCAGCCCAACGCAGACAGCCCGGCCGCGATCTCGTACCCGATTCCCTTGTTCGCGCCGGTGACCAGCGCAATCGTCTCCTCACTCATGAGACCGAGCATGGCTGCGCTTGGGCCAGGCACCAACACCGTCTCGGCAGTGCAGCGATACCCGGACGGCATCAATCGGCCCTCCCCACGGTTACCGTGCATGTATGGAGATACGCGAGCTGCGGTACTTCGTCGCCGTCGCCGAGGAGCTGCACTTCGGCAAGGCCGCCCAGCGTCTGGAGATGGCCCAGCCGCCCCTGTCCCGCGCCATCGCCCGGCTCGAACGACAGCTCGGGGTCACGCTGCTGGAGCGCACCAGCCGCAGGGTCACGCTCACCGAGGCAGGGGCCGTCCTGCTGCCCGAGGCACGTTCGATCCTCAGCGCGGTAGCCGCTGCCGAGCGGCGTGCCCAGCAGGCCACGCAAAGCCGCCCCCGCCTCGTCCTCGCCGTCAAATCCGGCACCGCCGGCGAGCTGCTGGCCAAACTGCTCGATGCCTACCGCGCGGAGCCCGGCGCAGCCACCGTCGATCTGCTGCTCTGCGAAGCGCACCAGCAACAGGAACTGCTGCACAACGGGCAAGCCGATGTGGCTCTGCTGCACCTGCCCTTCGATTCGGCGGCCGGACTCGACACCGAAATTCTGTACACCGAGGGACAGGTGGCGATCCTGCCCGCCTCTCACCCCCTCGCCGGCCGCTCCCAGATCCGGGTGGCCGAGGTCACCGCACTGCCGGAACTGCCGATGGCACGCTGGCCGGGCCACGGCGGCAGCTACCCGGAGGGACCAGGACCAGAGGTACGAAACCTGACACAGCTCTTCCAACTGATCGCGCTCGGCCACACCACCGCGATCATCCCCGAGTCTGCCGGCACCGACCTGCGCCGGGATCTCGCCGCCGTGCCGGTCCTGGATGCCCCGCCCGTGACAACCGTGATCGCTTGGCCGTCGCAGAGCCGACTTCGCGCAGTCGCCGACCTGATCCGCGTAGCGACACGTCTTTGACTGACCGTTCTGCGCGGCTGGTGGTCGGGACGGGCTGTTCCTGTGCCGGGGCGGTGGTGTGTGACCTCCCCAGGTCCTGTCCGCCACCGCCCCGTCGTGTTCCCGCCGGCACCTGGACGTCTGCCACTTCGTCCAGCCGCCCGTCCTGCTACCCCGCCTTGAGCTCCTCATACCTGCGCGGGGCGACGGCGTGGTGTCCCACCGCCCGCCGGGCTTCCCTCTACCGCGCGCTCGACGGCTGCGCAGTTGCTGCGTGTTCGGCTGCGCAATGGTCTGCGCACGGCGTTGACCCGCTGTGGTAGGCCTCGTGGCCGGGGGCCTGATGGTCGTGGTCGGGGTCTGCGTGGCGCCCGCTCGGATCCCGACCACGGTCCTGACCGTGGTGGTGGTCAGGGGGGCCGGGTGTGCATCCAGTCGACGCGGTGGTCGGGGTGGGTGACGGGCCGTCATGCGGGCGCGGCGGGGCTGTGCTGGAGCAGGTAGGTCAATGGGAGCTGCCAGGATGAGGGCGTTCTTTGAAATCGGCTCTGGCCGCGATTCCGTGGATGATCTTGGTGCTGCGGCAGGCTGCCACCGAATCGGTCTGGCCTCTGGGCCGCGCTGTCGAAGCGGCACGTCGTCCGCCCGGCCGTCGGCCCGATGTTTCCCCCGTCACGGTGTACGGCGCAAGAGCCTGACGCGTTGTGGTTTCGAAGCGGCAGGGCGGGCGCCGGATTACCGATGCGGTGCTTGCCTTCGGCAGGATGGGCACATGACCGAGATCCGCACACCCCGTCTTCTCCTCCGTAGCTGGCACGACGACGACCTCGCGCCGATGGCGGACATCAACGCGGACCCACGGGTCATGCGCTGGATCGACGACGGCTCGGTGCGCGACCTGGACCACACGGCCGAGGACATCGAACGGTGGGAGGAGGAGTGGGACGAGGAGGGCTTCGGACTCTTCGCCGTCGAGCTGCTGGCCTCGGGCGAGCTGATCGGCTTCACGGGACTGTCCGTGCCCGAGTTCCTGCCGGAGGTGATGCCCGCCGTGGCGATCAGCTGGCGGCTCGGATCACCGTTCTGGGGCCAGGGATACGCGTCCGAAGCCGCGCACGCCACACTGGAGTTCGCACTCCAGGACCGCGGCCTGGACCGTGTCATCAGCATCAGCCGGGTGGGGGACAACGCCTCCGAGAACGTCATCCGCAAGCTCGGCATGGTGCCCGAGCGGGAGACGGTCCACCCGGTGTACGGCTACCCACTGCACGTTCACGCCATCGACCTCACCGAGTTCCAGGCATGAACCGACCCAACCGTCGATCATCACAAGACAGCCGACCACTGTCCCTACGTCCCTGAACGCATTGATCGCGGCAGCACGGACACCCAGGAAGGGACGGCCCCTCCCTGTCACTGACCTGTGCCTCCACGGAACTGGGGCCAGAGCCAAGTTCGAGGAGCCCCATCAACGTGACCAGGCCCAGACTGCTTGAAGGCCCTCAGCAACGGATGAGGGCCTTCAGCCTTGCCGTTGCGCCTCAGCTGCCGGCGGAGTGCTGCTACGGGTTGCGGTAGCGGTCGTGAAGGATGTTGACGGTGTCGGTCCACGCGCCGTCGGCCTGCTGGGGCAGGTGGTGGCCGGCGTGGTCGGCCAGCTGCCGGTAGCTCGGGTGCATGGTTCCTGCATCAGTGGTGATCAGGGCGGTGAGCAGGGCTGGACGCTGTGGCTTCGGGTTGCGCGGGCGAGCGGTGGGCTTGACCCGGCGAAGCACCTGTACCTGATCGGCTTCCCTCAGCGCGCATGCCCTTGACCTGGGCACACAGATCGGCGAAGGGCGCGGTCTTCCCCAGCCGGGCTGCGTGCTCCAGGACGTCCCGGACGGCGTCTGCCAGACCGGCCGCATCGAAGTGCGCCGGGCGGGAGGCCGCAGGCGCTTTGCGCGGTGATCGGCCAGGCGCCGTCGGCCGTGCGTACGGCTCCGGTACCGGCACTGGTGGCGCCGTCTGCCACACCTGTACCTGGGAGCGCTGTTCGTCGGTGAGCCAGGCGGACGCCTGCTCCGCGGCCTGGACGAGCTGCTGGTGCTGACGGGGTGTGACGGCCCAGATCCCGTGCTTCTTCTGCTCCGCGAAAGCTCCCAGCAACTGCCTGACCTTATTGAGGGCCTTCCGCTCCCGGAAGGTTGGTTCCCGCGGTGTCGGCACGCCGACGGCCCGTTCCAGCCTCAGCAGCGCATCGGCAGCAGCCCTGATCGGATCGTTCTCCTCGGCAGTGGCTCCACCGTGGGTCACCTCTTCCGCCCGGCTCAGCCAGCGGCGGATCTCCGTGCGGCTGCGCCCGTCACTGACTGCCTGTTCGAGGGCTGTCATGACGTCCGCCCGGTCGGGCGAGGGGATTCCGTACGCCGGCTCGCTGGCGGCGCGGACGGTCTGCCGGGCAGGGGCGGCGCAGCCTTGGGCTGCCTCACGCCGATGGGCTGCCGCGTGGTACGAAGGCGGCGGATTTCTTCGACCGCAGGGGTGGTCAGCCCCGAGTCCGTGAGCCCCACCTCGTGCAGGTCGTACCACTGGGTAGTGCCGCCATGGCGTTCGGTGCCGACCTGGATTCTGCGGCGGGTGCCGTCAGGGACGAGTTGGATGCGGTTGACGTATCCCTGCCGCAGCAACACCTCCGGGTCGGACGCCATGCCAGGGCCGAGCACCAGCTGGGCGGAGTCCGCTTCCGCCGGTGCAGGAGAGCCGGCCGACTCGGAGAGCAGCACTCACAGGCCGGTGCGCCCGTCAGGAGTGAAGAGCACTTCCCCGCCGATCGACCCGTCCACATCACGCGGAATGGAGGCAGTGGCGGTGATGTCCTGCTCCTTGAGCCAGGACAGTAGAGGCCTTGCGGTAGGCGCCGGTGACGACGAACGTGGCCACCTGCTCGGGCGCGGACGCCATGAGCACCGAAGTCTGGGCGTAGGCGCGTTCGTCGAGAATCTGCGACAGATCACCGAGCCCGTAGACGCGGGGAACGAACATCCGCAGCATGCGGTGCGTGGCGATCATGTCGCTCAGCCACTGGCCGTCCAGGACCAGCGGATGTGCCACTCCGCACGCGCTCAGTCTGCGGCGGATCTCCTCCTCGGAAGTGCCGGTGACCCGCGCGTTGGTCAACAGCACGTACGTTCCGCACACCCCGCGCTTCACCAGCGCGCCGGCCTTATCGAATTCGTCTTCGAGCTCGGACGGAGCGAGCGTGGCGTCGGCTCTCTTGGTGTGCTTGCACTGCAGCACGAACGGCCCTGGTGGAATGTCTCGAACGCCACTGGGGCCGGTAGGCGGCTGCCAGGTGCCGTAGAACGCGCTGTCCCGCCCCCCTCGTCGTTGGAGTCGGCGAATGCCTGCACCGACTGTCCCCATACCTCCCGCAGGACAGCCGCGCACAGGTCCCGGAAGGCCCGCCAGCCCAAGGTGTGCAGGGTGAACCGGGGCGAGCCGACAGCCACGACCTCGCCTGCGCTGCTCATACCTCGTCCCCGTCGTCGTCATAGTCGGCAAGCGCAGCCATGGCTTCCCACACGGCCTCATCGTCGTAGTCCGGCACCACCAGGTCGGGCTCGAGGCCGTCACTGTCCGGGTCGAGTTCCTGCGAGTGGGCCAGCACCTCGACCAGGAACCGCCGCGCGGCCTTCAGCAGGCCGGGGTCCTCCAGCCATAGCCCGAACTCCAGGCTGCGGCGTGAGCTCTCCGTGGCGTTGGCGCTGCCCAGCCACAGCCGATGCGGTGTGAAGCCGGTGATGTCTGCCACGCCCCCAGGGCGTCCTCGTCGTGCCACCACAGTTCACCCAGCAGCATCTTGGTATGGAGAATCGGGACAAGATGGTCCCCGGCTCTGCGGTAACCCAGGGTGCGCAGCGCCGGCAACCGGATGTGCTCCCGCGGCGAACCGGGTCCTAGCACCGGCGCTTTACCGTCCTGGTGGAAACGCAGTTCCTCCAGCTCGGAGAAGGCATGAACCGGGAATCCGGCCGCGTCTTTCACCGCCTCGTCGATCTTGCGTAGCCGCTCTACGTGACACTTGCTCCGCGGCTGCTTGCTCACCACCACGCATGCGGAGGGGAACCCGGCGATGCGCTGCAGCAGCTCAGGGTCGTCCACCCACAAGAAGGCCCCGAGCATCGCGGGCCCCAAAGTCCGCGACCGCGGCTGCTGCTCCAGATCCCGCCGGAATCTGTCGATTCCCTCAATGAGACCGGCCAGCACGTTGGTCCCGAACTGGACTGGATGAGACCCGTCCTCCAAGAGTGCCTGCACGTCGAACTGGTTGGAAAACGACTGGTCCATGTGCCCCCTGAGCCCACCAGCGTTATGACGCCACGCCACGCCAAGGGTTGACGGGTGTGGCTGCGCATCGACGTGCAGCCGCCCGGTATCGGCGGCTACGAGGGTGGGCGGAAGGGGCGGGTGCGGGGGAGAGGTGCCGACCGGGCGAGGTGCCGACCGGGTGAGGTGGCCGGACTGTCCAGGAGCAGGGTTTGTGATCAGGAGTGGGTGTTCTGGCCTGGGTTGATCGGTTTGAGGTGCGGCTGTGGTCTGGTGGTGCTGGTGTGGCGGTAGCCGTGGCGAGTGTGCGCGATGGTCTTGGGCTGGGGGTTTGAGCTGCAGGTTTGTCAGGTAGCGGGCCGTAGTGGTCAGGTCGTGTCATCTGTACTGCGTGCGGTGCATTTCCGATGATCGTTGGTATGCAGCGGTGTTGGGACACGAGCCGTCCGCTTTTGGGGCCGGACGCCGGGATGCGCAGCGCGTCCGGGGCGCTATTGGCGCCGTCGGCTTCAGTTCGGTGGCCGCTTGTTCGGCTCTGGCTTCGGTGAGCGTGGTATGGCCGGGAGATGGCGGGAGGGCCGTGCCCGGGGCGGGCGGTTCTCCGATGGGGCGGGTGGCGTGGCTGCCTCTGGGGGACCTCGGCGTGGTGCGAGTGCTGGGCGCTTTGCTGCACCGTTGATCGCAGTTCACCCGCACAATGGGCGATATTAGTAACCCCGCCCGTTTTGCCCACTGCCTCGCGGGGAGGATGTGGCTGCAGCCGGGCACGAACCCCGTTCCCCGGCTCTACGTAACAAGGGGCAGGCATGGCTCTGGGCACTGTGAAGTGGTTCAACGGGGAGAAGGGATTCGGCTTCATCTCCCCCGATGAGGGCGGCGCGGACGTCTTTGTGCACTTCAGCGCGATCCAGGGATTCGGTTTCCGGAACCTGGAGGAGAACCAGCGGGTCGAATTCGAGATCACCCAGGGGCAGCGAGGTCCCCAGGCCGACAAAGTCCGGGCCCTCTGATCCTGCTGTCCACCAGGCCGGCGGGCTACCACCTCGCCGGTGGAGGCCGCTTCGCGCCGACGGCGTCCGGCCGCTCCTTGCTGGGCCACCACGCCGCCGACCCCGAACGCGGCCCGCGGCTGTGCTTCCACCTCAAGCCGGGCAGCTACGACACCACTTCCCTGATCGAGGTACTGGAACAGATCAAGACCTTCCACGCCGGTGAGCCGGTGGTGTTGATATGGGACGGACTGTCCGCCCACTGGAGCCGGGGCATCCGGGTCTGGGCGGCTGAGCAGGACTGGCTCACCCTCGAGCGGCTGCCGGCCTACGAACCCGAACTCAACCCGGTCGAACTGCTGTGGTCGGCCATCAAGACCCGCGAGCTGGCCAACCTCGCCGGCGGCCACCTCGCCGATGTCGCCGACGCAGCCGAACGCGGCATCCACCGAGTCTGCTCCAGCGAGCAACTCCCGTGGTCCTTCCTCACCCACACCGGCCTGACCATTCACCCCGAAACACCACAGAACTAACGAAAAACTCAGTAGAGCCCAGAGACGCCAGCTGCCGTGGCCGGTGCAGCCCTTGTCATGCCTGTGAGTGTTTGCGCCGAGCGGACCGGTTGGCGAGCAGAAGGCATGCCCATACCAGGACATGGCAGGAGGACAAGGCGATGCTGGCTCCGTCGGCGCCCTCGGTCACCCGCCAGGTCAGGAGTCCGATGGCTATACACAGCATCGGCCAGTAGAGCCAGGTTCTCCATCGTGCACCCGGCATGGTCCATGACGGCGGAGCATGCGGACTGGAACGCCGCTGCATCGAGGCTCCCTTCTCGAGCCCCGTCCGCTTGTGCGGGCTTCTTGCCCGGAAGGGGTTTTGGCCCAGGTGCCGAAAGGCGGCAGAGCGGGCCGGTCGAGGTGGTCAAGCAGACGGTCGGTTGGTGATGGCCGGCAGGGTCGTCGTCCTGATCCGGCGGTAGGTCCTGAAGCCGTACGCGGTCATTCCTGCCCAGATGACGGTGCTGACCAGAGGCCACCACAGATCCCGTCCTCCCTCACCCCGGGCGAGATTGACGACCCAGTTCACCGCCCAGCTGACCGCAAGGACGAGCGCCACCCACCTGGCCCACCGCCAGATTCCCATGGTTCCCCGAGCACGGGCTTCCTGGGGGCTCCACTTGTCCCGCCGCAATCGTGTGTCATCCATACCTACCCGCCTACCCCCTGCCCGCCCCTTGCCTCCCGGTCCTTGGGAGAGGGCCGAAAACGGACGGTTCCACCCGGCTTCAGAGGTGTTCAACGAGTGGGCTGGGAAGGGGCCGACTTGCAGTCAGATGTTCTGAACGAGCATCCACGTGGCGACTGCCAAGAAGAGCACCCCGGTGACCCTTTGCACCGCGTATCCCTTGCTGGTGGGTTCGGTCGCGTCAGGATCCTTCACCCAGCCGCGCTGGAGACGGCTGTTTACCCGCCAGAGCAGTTGAGGGCGTATGACCTGGACCAGGCCCATGATCAGGAAGAGGCACAGAAACAAGATGAGGGCCGGGCTGGTGCCGCTGTCTTCGGAGGAGGCGTGCATGATCACATCATGATTCATGAACTTTCGAGTTCCCTGACGCAGGCTCAGGAAACGAGCGAGGGATCCAGCATTCCGTGATGCGGCGTGGTATGCGGGAGGTCGTGAGCCTGCGGCCTGGAGGCGTTGTAGCCACAGGGAGGTTGCGAGCAGGAGTCCGTCAAAGACGGCCAGGAGAAGAGCGGACACCCACGTCTGCCGGCTGCCGGGCATGCCAGCTCGTCCAGGCGGTCAATGCCCGCCTGTAGCAGGACGCTCCCCGCGTAGAAGGCGTGGACCCGACGCAGCTGCCGCACGACCCGCGGGGACATGACGGGGTCGGTCTTGGATGCCATGCCCGCCGGTGTATCCCGGTGCACGCTGTTCAGCAGGGCGGGTTCCGCTGCTGCCGTTCCGTTCGTCTTTACTCTTGCTGCTCGGTGCGTTCCTCGAAGTCGCGTCGTACTGCTGCGCCTTGGTCCTCGACCAGCCCTGCACCGTCGGGTAGGTCCAGAACGGCGCCACAGTGGTTGCACAGTTTGCCGTCCTCGGCCGGCGTGCCGCACGCTTTGCAGAACCGGTTGCCCTCGCCGTTCCCAATGGTCTGTGTCATGACTCTCTCCCGCAGGGTGGACAGTGACAGGCGGGGAGTACCCCTGCTGTCTGTGCTGATTCCCTGCACATCTGCTTCATTCTGTGCTTGCAATAAGCTCTGGATTTGATTGATCCATATGTGTGATTTCCGTGGCCCGCTTGAGGGTGGTCATCTACTTCCAACATCAGAACGTGGGACCGGTGCTTCGGTGTAGGCGCCGTGGAAGCAGAGGCCGTTCTCATACGGTCAGTTGGTCGCGTCTCGGTCTCAGCGTGCTGCCGTCCGGCTTGCGGGAAAGGGTGAACTGGAATGTTGGTGAGGGAAATCCGCCCTCACCAACGGGGAGCCGTGGACGCGGCACTTCGGGCGTTTGAATTTCCTGCAAGATCTACTGCGCCGGAGCGGGGGCTGCGCACTCAGGTGGTCATGGCGACCGGATCGGGCAAGACCCTGGCCGCCGTACACGCTGACGCTGTCCTAGGCGATCGACCGGGGATCTGCGCGCCCTACCAGGTGGTGTACCTGGACATCACCGACACCCAACTCCTGGGTGTGGAGGGCCGCTCGGACGAAGTACGCGGAGGCACGTCTCGCCGTCCTGCAGACGGCGCTGATGAAAGCCTCGGCGGAGGAAGGCTTCCGCTGGACGCTCGTCTTCCACCATCAGGTGAAAGAGGCCGAGGCGTTCGCGGCCGACCGGAGGGTGAGGAAGCCGGGAGCGACCGAAGCGACCGTGGTCTGTCGGTGCCGGCCCGGGGACTGCTGAAGTTCTCCGCCCCGCGCGACCCCGCGCAGCTGGCCGCGTTCATCAACCTGCGCGTGATCGACCTCGCCCGCGTCCACCGGCGGCGCGTACCGGCTGGGCGATGTCGCACCGCTCTGCTCGTGGTGTGCCGTGCTGCACTACTCGCACGGCACGGGGCCAGATGCTCCTGCCCCTGTGGACCGGGGTGCCGGATAGCACTTGGTCCGGGTCCGGGACGTGATGTTGCCCGTCGCGGGACTCACTGTCATGGCCGCACTCGTGTGGGGTCTCTTCACCTGACCGCATAGGACGGTCGCGCCGTCCCGCCGGTTCGAAGGCTGCCCGGGCGAAGCGGCTGCCGGGTTCAGTGCGGGATGGCGGAGGGGAGCAGAGGGCTGCCGGTATTCGGCGGTGCCACGGGCAGGTAGGCGGTGATCAGTTTTCCTGTGGCGCGCAGAGCAACGACGACCTTCTCACTGACGGTCTGGACCAGGTGCAGTCCGTGGCCGCCGATGCGGTGTGGATCCGCCTTCTTCGGTGCCGGCTGCTCGGTGGAGCTGTCCCACACGGTGATCGTCAGCTCTTGTTTGGACATCCGCAGGGTCATCCCGCAGGCGCCCGGAGCGTGCCGGATCGCATTGGTGATCAGTTCACTGACGGCCAGCTCGGCGTCCATGGCCAGAGCCGGCGGCACCACGGTGTGACCGGTTCGGGGGGCGTGAGCGAGGAGGGCGCGCACGGACCGGCGGGCATCCGCAGCCTGCGCCGCGCCCTCGTCCCAGGTCGCGCCGTAGTACAGCGGGGTTTCCTCGTTCGGACCGTCTGCCGTCTGCTTGCTCAGCGGAATGACCATAGGGGTTCTCTCAGTGTGCTCGCCGTTCAGTGGAGGTTCTGTGTTTCCGTCGCGTACCCAGGGGCTGAGAGCACACACCGCGGATGCGCCCGATGCCCGCCCATCGGGCGCATCCGCCACTCCGCGTGGGTCAAGGCTGTGTGGCGGCGTCGCTGTCGGGGTGGAGGGGGAAGATCCGGTCGAGGCCGACCAGCCGTAGTACACGCAGGGTGTGGTCGGGAACGGCGGCGAGTGCGATGTCGGCGTGGGCGGCTTGGGCGTGGTTGTGGGCGATGATCATGGCGGTGATGCCGCTGGAGTCGCAGAACTCCAGCCCGGTCAGGTCCAGGACGAGGCGCTGGCCGGGCTGGAGGGTGAGCGCGGTGACCAGTGCGCGGAGCTCGCCGACGGTGGTGTAGTCGAGGTCGCCGCTGATCTCCAGAACGGGGCCGGTGGGAGCGTGGCGGGTGGTGGTCTTCAGCGGGTTCATGCGGGGGCTTCGGTCCGAGGGGTGCGGGCGGGGACGCCGAGGGCGAGGAGGGCGGTGTCGTCGTCGAGGCCGTCGCCGAAGCCGTCCAGCAGGCCGGTGAAGGCCTGGATCACATGCCGGGCGGGGCGGCCGGCGTGGCCGGCGGCGAATTCGAGCAGAGCTTCTTCTCCGTACAGGGCGGTGCGGTCGCCGCTGGTGCGGGCCTCGGTCAGGCCGTCGGTGTACAGCACCAGAGTGTCCCCGGGATCTAGCACGGTCGTGGTGGCGGAGAAGGCGGCGGCGGGCAGGACGCCGACGAGGAGGCCACCGGGAGTAGGGAGGAATTCGGCCTTCCCGTTCCCGCGCAGGACGAGGGCCGGGGGGTGGCCGCCGGAGGCGAGACGGACGGTGACTTGTCCTGTGGTGGGATCGGGGTCGAGGGTGCCGAAAATCGTGGTGCAGTAGCGCGGGTCGTCGCCGGTGTAGCGCTCATGGAGCACCTGGTTGAGGGTCGTCAGGGCGGAGACGGGGTCGGGGTCGTGCACGGCGGCGGCACGCAGGGTGTAGCGGGTCAGTGAAGTGACCGCGGCGGCCTGGGGGCCCTTGCCGCACACGTCGCCGAGGAAGAAGGCGAAGCGATCGGCGTTGATGGGGAAGAGATCGTAGAAGTCGCCGCCGAGCCGATCCGGAGAGGCGGTGCGGTAGTGGGCGGCCGCCTCCATCCCCGGCACCGGGGCCAGGACGGAGGGCAGCAGCGACTGCTGCAGCACGGCCAGGGCGTCCTGCAACCGGGTACGGTCCGCCTCCGCCTCCTTACGCGCCTGTTCGGCTGCTTTGCGGGCTCGCAGGAGCTCCTGCTCGTAGGCGCGGCGTTCGCGGGCGTCAAAGACGGTGGTGCGGATCAGCTGGGGCTCTCCGCTGCTGCCGTGTTTGACGACGGAGGAGACCAGGACCGGTATGCGCCCGCCGTCGACTTCCTTGATCTCCAAGGCGACGCCGCTGATCTCGCCCTGCATCCGCAGCAGGGGCGCGAAGTGCGTCTCGTGGTACAGCTTGCCGCCCACGGTCAGCAGGTCGGCGAACCGCATCCGGCCCACCACCGCCTCACCCTCCAGGCCGAGCCAGTCCAGCAATGTGGTGTTGATCTTGGCGATGGTGCCGTCCATGAGCGTGGACAGATACCCGCAGGGCGCGTTCTCGTAGAGTTCCTCGACGCTGTCCTCCAGCAGCGCGGCGAATGCCGCGTGCGGTGTCTTGTCGTTCTTGTCATGATCTGCGTCGTGTGGGCCGGGCTCCTGCCCGGCGCGGCACATCACCGCAGACGCGCCAGGAAGTCGGTGATCGCTTCGTTGGTGGCCTCGGGTGCGGAAAGGTGCGGGCAGTGCCCTGTCGCGTCGAGCGTGACCAGTTTCGAGCCGGGGATCGTCTGGTGGACGAAGGCGCCGACCTCCCGGGGGGCGATGACGTCCTGGGTGCATTCCAGGATCAGCGTCGGCACCGTCACCGCCTTCAGGTCGTCCCGCGAGTCCGACAGGAACGTGGTCCGGGCGAAGACGCGTGCCATGTCCGGGTCGGTGGCGCAGAAGCTGTTCTTCAGTTCCTCACCGAGTTCGGGCCGATCCGCGTTCCCCATGATCACCGGTGCCATCGCCGCCGACCAGCCCAGATAGTTCGACTCCAAGGAGACCAGGAGTTCGTCGATGTCCTCGGCGCTGAATCCGCCCCGGTAGCCTTCGTCATCGATGTACCGCGGGGACGGAGCGACCATCACCAGCGCCCCGAGCCGCTCCGGTGCCATCCCAGCCGCCAGCACGCCGATCATCGCGCTGACGGAATGCCCCACGAACACCGCATCACGCAGATCGAGCGCCTCACAGACCTCGGCCACGTCCTGGGCGTAACCGTCCAGCGAGGCATAGCGGTCCTCCGAGAACGCGGACAGGTCCGATCGGCCCGATCCGACGTAGTCGAACAGCACCACCCGGTAGTCATCGGCCAGAGCGGGCACGGTCAGCCGCCACATATTCTGATCACAGCCGAATCCATGCGCCAGCACCACCGTCCGCCCTCGAGGGTTGCCGGTGACCGTGACGTTGTTCCTGCGTTCGATGTCCATCCCTCTACTGTCTCAGGCTCTGTCCACTCCACGGGCAGGGCCGTGGACCGCCTCGTGCCCCGGCCGGTGGATCTCGTCCGCACCGCGCATGGCCGCTACGCCATGAAACGGGGCTGTCACCAGGCGTCTCCGATCCGGGTCGCGCAGACGGCACGCACGGTGCGTCTCAGCGTCCCGGGCCCGCGCGGGCTCGAGCCGATGGGCAGGCAGCCCGCCTCGTAGTGCTCTCTGAGAGGCCTCAGAGAGCATCTGATCAACGTTCACGCTGTTGTGAGCGAGATGTCCGTTTCGATTCACCGGGTTGGTGTGGATTCTCCGGTCAGCTCGCGGGACATTTTGTTAGCCATCGCCCAGCGGATCATCGTCCGGGATCGCTGCGGGAGAGCTTCGTAGTCCCGCGCCAGGCGGCGGTGCTGCATCAGCCAGCCGAAGGTCCGCTCGATCACCCACCTCTTCGGGAGCGGCTCGAACCCCCTCGCTTGTGACCGCTGTACCACCTCGACGTCGATGCCCAGTCCGGCGCCGTGGTTGAAGACGCTGTTCTGGTAACCGCCGTCGGCCCAGACCTTGGTCACGCTGGGATGGGCTGCGGCCAGGTCATCGAGCAGGAGCTTGCCGCCAGTGGTGTCGTGGACGTTCGCGGCGGTGACGAGGACGGCGAGCACCAGACCGAGCGTGTCCGTGATCAGATGACGCTTGCGCCATTTGATCTTCTTGCCGGCGTCGATGCCCTGGCTGGTCTCGGCGACGTTTGCCGAGGTTTTCACGCTTTGCGCATCCACCACGGCCGCGGTGGGCTCCGGACTGCGGCCGTGAGCCCGCCGGGTCTTGTCGCGTAACAGGTCGTGGACCTGTTGGGTGGTGCCGTCGGCTTCCCACTTCGCGTAGTAGTCGTAGACGGTCTTGTACGGCGGGAAGTCGTGCGGCAGATACTCCCACGGGATGCCGGTGCGGTTGACATAGAGAATCGCGTTGACGATCTCCCGCAGATCGTGCACTCGAGCTGCCGTGCCCGGTCCGGTTCGTCTTGCCCGCCAGGCGGTGAAAACCGGTTCGATCAAGGCCCAGCGGGCGTCGGACACATCACTGCGGTACGGACG
Source organism: Streptomyces sp. CB02400 (assembly GCF_001905725.1). Lineage (GTDB taxonomy): Bacteria > Actinomycetota > Actinomycetes > Streptomycetales > Streptomycetaceae > Streptomyces > Streptomyces atrovirens. Next base: position 8,031 of record NZ_LIWB01000034.1, on the reverse strand, counting down.
ACGAGCACTCACGCACCGTGCAACGACCGCCAACGCCACCAGTCACAAAACCATCCCAGAACACCAACTACCTAGATCAGATGCTCTCTAAGGGAACGAGAAGGACCTGGCGTGAACGACGACGGCGCCGCGGCGCAGTGTGCTTGCCAGCGAGCCCTGGAGCATCTCCGAGACGAGCTCTACCGACTGGCACAGCAGGCCGGACTCGGCATCGGTGATCTGGCTGCAGAAGTGCACGAGCCAGTGGCCAGGGCGCGCCGCTGGTTTCGTAAACCGGACGGTTCGGTGGACCTGGTCGCCGCCCTCGTGGAGGTCTGCGTGCACCGTATGCAGCGCCGCGGCCACCGGCCCGCCTCCCTCCTGTGTGATCCGCAGTGGTGGCGGGACCAGCTGAACGCGGTGCACGTACATGTGCTGTTCGGTGTTTGTACTGCTGAACAAACCACCGCCCCTATGCGGACGCGGCTGCTTGTGAGGACGGTCCAGCCCATCGCTCGCCACGTGCCGGTTTTCACCAGCGTGCTGGCGGTGGTGCTCTTCGCCTACGTTCTTGTCCTCACCACTACTGCTTCTGATCCTGCCGTCCGCAGCTCCCCGAGTGCGGCAGCCAGCACGGAGGCATCCGAGCAGGCCGCTGAGGTACGCCGTGATCCGCCCGCAGCGGGACGCGATGAGCGCACGCCACTTGCCACCTCCTCCGCATCTCCCCAGCAACCAGGCAGCGACAACACGGCAATCTCCTGCCGTGCCTTCGTCCTTGCGCAGGGCGATTACGCCGCCGTGTTCGTGGTCTGTCCCGGCCAAGGCGTGGTCCTGATCTGTCCGATAACTGATCCGGAGGTGCCGGCCCGCAGTCCGCACTGGGAAACCCAGATACTCGAGAAGTGCTCTGTGCGGAGCTGAGGCGCCCGCCCCCGGGCGGGTTGTCGGCGTACAGGCTCAGACGCACAGCCGGGCATCCTTGAACGCATATGGCCGGCCGTACCTCACACCGCCACGACCGTCCGACCGTCTGATTCCCTCCCAGGCCAGAATGCCGGTGGCACCCTCCGTAGGGTGAGCGGCATGGCCGGAACCGGGGAGACGGAAAACGAGGCGGAGCGCGCGGCGCTGAGACACGCGTTGAGCGAGCTGGACGCGCGGCTCGACACGGGCACCGAGCGCGAGCCCGGAGTACGCCGCCGACTTGAGCGCCTGGTGGAACAGCTGCGGACACCGGCAGCCGCGTTCCTGCGGCCGGAGCTGGAACAACGACTCACCCGTCACGTCGACGCGGACGATTCCCTCGCCCGCGACCTGGTGGCCCGCATCCTGGCAGGAGCCTGTGGCGAAGAGGCCCTGCCCGCCCTGCTGCTCGCAATGGCGAGCGATCGAAACGACGACGGGGACACATTGCAGCTCGACGTCCTCGCCCTGTTCGACGCCTGGCCCGAGACCTCGCTCAAGCTGGTCTTGGACTGTGTCGCCTCAAACGACACCGGGATGCGGCTGGTCGGTTTCTGGGGCCTGAGCATCATCGACTTCGGCGGGACCGAATACTTCGGGCTGATCGCTGACGCGGCCTGCGACCCGGAGCCGCGGGTACGCGCCGATGCGATGAGCACCCTGGGCACCGTCTTCGGCACGGGTGATCCCTCACGGGCCCGGGCCATTCTGATCGCCGGGACAGACGATGCTGCGCCCGAGGTCAGGAGCGCAGCCGTGACAGCCCTCCACTCGTCGCGCGACGACATGGTCACCGACGTCCTGGTGGCCCGCGCTGACGACGTTGATCCCAAGGTCCGGTACTGGGTCGCATGGTCGCTGGCGCGAAGGTCGGCTTCCGAGGCCCGCACCGCGCTTGAACGACTTGCCACGGATGAGGACGCGGACGTACGCGACGCCGCACGCGAGGTTCTCGAGCTATCGCCCTGAGCGCGTTCACTCGTACCTGTACACGTTGGCTTTGTCGGTCAGTAGCGAGAGTGTTTGTTGTTCAGGAGCGAGAACACCCCGTGGGCACGGAAGGCGATGTAGCCGAGTTTCAGCCACGCCCGGTTGCTTGACTTGCCCCGGATGTCGTGCATCTGTCGGCGGCGGGTGAATGCGGAGCCTGGCGGTGTGCCGCGTACGGTCAGGGTGGGCATGATGAGCAAGGCTCTCGTCACGTTGTCCGAAGCCCTGCGGACGGAGCCGCCGGTCAGCGCCGACGAGGGAGCCATCGGGCGGCCTGGGTTCAGGAGGCGAGGTGGCAGGATGACGTGGTGTCCGACTCTCTCCGTGAACTGTGGTTGCGCGGCATCGCCTCCAACGCGGCGGCGCCCGCCGACGTGCTGATACGTCTCCTTGACGAAGCGGCCGGTGAGGCCGGCTTGCTGATGTGCGAGGGCCGCGACCTGCCCGACGCCGTCATCGACGCGGCCCTCCGCCACCCGGTCGAGCGGATCCGCCGCGCCCTCGCCCGCAACCTGCACGTCGACCCCGCACGACTCGCTCCCTTGGCATCGGACCCTTCGGGACTCGTCCGTGCACGTCTCGCCGGCGGCACCCGGCTCCAGCCCCGGTGGGTCCGGCCTCTGCCGGACGACATCCTCGTCACCTTCCTGACCGCCCAGGAGGGAGGCGAGGACGGCAGGGTCACCGAACAGGAGATCGTCGGGGAGCTCTGGTCCTCCCGGCAGGTCCCTCCGTCCTTCCCGCGGGACATGGCCGGTCACGACCACCCCGCACTCCGTCTGTACGCCGCCTTCCAGTGGCAGTCGCTCACCGCTGCGCAGCGCAATGCCCTGCTCGACGATCCCGACCCCGCCGTACGGGAAGCAGCCAGGAGGGGTAGCCGGCAGCTGGACCCGGAGGCGGTGGAGGCCGAGCTGCCGCCCATCGGATCACGCAACAGGTGGTTTGTGCTCGGCACCTGCGCCTTGTCACCCGCGGTCGTCGAGCAGTGCTTCGCGGACGACGAGGTGCACCCGCTGGCCCGGAACCGCCACACCCCGGCCGACGCCCTCGCCCGGCTCGCCCGCCACCCCGATGCAGAGATCCGCAGGCTGGTCGCCACCCGGCCCGACCTGGGACCGGAGGCGGCGGAGCTGAGGCAGGATCCGGACGAGGACGTGCGGATGCGTGCCCGCCTCCAGCCCTCCATCCGTACCTGGGCCGAATTCCAGGAGGTCCAAAAAGTCGTCGATCACGGGCCCGACTGCACCTGCCCGATCACGCAGCCGGCCACCGAGCCGTCGCCCGACTGGTACGCCACCTGCGCGGCGTCCGAGGAACCGGTGCTTCGCCGGGTTGCGGCGAGCTGGCCCGGCCTGCCCGCAGAACTCGTCGGGACTTTGGCGCTGGACGATGACGAGCAGGTACGGATCCGGCTGGCCTGCCACCACCCACTGGCCCAGCCACACCTCCTGCTGGACGTCTTCGTCACCCGCCCGGCCCACCGTCCGCACCTGCTGACCCTGCCCGCGTTCCCCCGCACCGGCCGGACACACCTCATCGGCCACCCGGACCCCGAGGTACGCGCCCTGGCCGCGGCCGACCCCGCTCTGCACGAACCCCCGCTGGAAGACCCCGACGATGCAGTACGCCGGGCAGCCGCCACCAACCCGACCCTGACACCGGAAACCCTGGAAACCCTCCTCACCGACCTCCGCACCGCAGAGGGCGCCGCGGCCAACCCGTCCCTCCCCGCCCCCCGCATGCACGCACTCCTCGACCACTGCCTGAACGGCGCCGTCACCCCGCCGACGGCGGCCCGACGCTGAAGGACGACACCCACATAGCGATCGCGGGCATGGCAACCTCCGTCGGCCATCGACTGACGCCAACACGCCGGGCAAGTGTTTCCAAAACTCGGTTCTGGCACACATTCCGTGACGCCGATCACCCGGGTTCTGCCATGGTGACGTGTCGTCACCTGGGACCGTGGTGCGGTGGGGCCCCGCCCGCTCAGCGCCCCGGCGACCGGGTCATGCCCCAGGTGAGCGGGCCGCCGTCGGGGAGCGGGACCTCGGCGGTCACGGTGAAGCCGAGGCGTTCGTAGAACCGCACGTTGCGCGCATCGGAGGTCTCCAGGAAGGCCGGGAAACCCGCCGCCTCGGCAGCCTCCAGACCCGGCCGCAGCACCGCCGCGCCGCGGCCCCGCCCCTGGGCCTCCGGGGCCACCCCGACGGTGGCGAGGAACCACACCGGGTGCGTGGGGCGGTGGGGCGCGAGCGCCTCCTCGGCGGCCTCGTACGCCGCGGCGCGGTCGCCCGCCAGCTCCGGGAGCAGGGAGCCGATCTCGGCGAAGGCCGGAGAGAGGTCCTGCTCGGGAGTCGTCCAGGCGGCCACCGCCAGACGGTCGTCGGTGACCCAGGAACGGCCGTAGCGCAGCGCGACGCGCGCTAGGAACAGCTCCTGAAGACGACGGACGCGCCACTTGTGGTCGTCGGCGGCGACGACGTGCCGGGTGAACGGATAGTCCGCGAAGGCGCGGGTCAGTACCTCCACGCACGCGGGTACGTCGTCGTGCGTGGTGGGCCGCGCGGGCGGGGTGGTGACGGACATGGTCTGCTCCAGCTCGGGGATCGTCCAGGGCGGGGAGGGCGTCGGCCGGTCAGGCGGGTGCGGGGGCGGCGTCGCGCAGGCCGGTCCAGAGCCGGCGTTCATCCGGCGCGGGGTCGTCGAGCACGGCGGGCGCGCCGTCGCCCAGGCGCATGACGAAACGGCGTCCGCCGTACGCGGGCCAGTGCGGCAGGGCGCCAGCGGGTGTGTCCGCGGGCGCGTCGGTGGGCTTTCCCGTACGGGCGAAGGAGAGCCAAGCCCGGCGCATCAGGTCGGACAGCTCCGGCGGGGCGCCGGGGCCGGTGAGCGGGGAGTCCAGGTTACCGAAGACGTACCCGACCTCGGCCATGTGGCAGGCGCCGAGGGCACCGTCGAGCGCGGGGGAGGGGCGGGCGAACTCGTACATGTAGGTGTCCGCCCCGTGCGCGGCGCGGGACTCGGCCACCCGGAGCGCGGGGACGCGGTAGGCGTGGTCGCTCATGGCCGCGGACAGCAGGTCGCCCGGGGTCGCGCCGGGGTGCTTCGCGGAGTAGACCGCGCGGGCCCGCTCGGGGGCGAGCCCGAATCCGGCGAGGAACCCGGTCAGCACCTCGTCCGTGATCCTCGGTCCCATTCCCAACGGGACAAGGAAGAGCCGGAACTCGTCGCTGGTAGTGCCGGTGAGCAGGTCGATGTCGCGACCGGCTCCGCCGGCGATCGCGTCGACCGGGCGCTGCGGCAGGGTGGTTCCGTCCACGACGGGCAGCACGGTGGTGCCGCCGCCCGCCGACTCGCCCCACTGGGCGGGATCGGTGGCCCGGGCGATCTCCTGACCCAGGGCGGCGTTGGCGGCGACGAGCCGCTCGGGCGGTACGACGGCCAGGCCCTCACGCGTCGGCTCCGTCCCGGCGAGGGCGGCCAGCCGCTCGGTGATGCGGCGGGCGATGTCCTCGGGGTGGCTGTGATGGCCGGCTCCGCTCTGCGTGATCGCCCGCCGGAACAGGCCCCGGGCCTGTGGCATGGCCATGAGCGTGGTAATGCCGATGGCCCCGGCGGACTGGCCGAAGACGGTGACGTTGTTCGGGTCGCCGCCGAACTGGGCGATGTTGTCGTGAACCCATTTCAGCGCGGCGATCTGGTCCAGCAGACCGAGGTTCGCGGTGCCGTCGGGGAGGAGCAGGAAACCCTCCGCACCGAGCCGGTAGTTGAGGGTGACGCAGACGGCGCCGTCCGCGGCGAGCCGCGTGCCGTCGTAGGAGGGCAGTGAGGCGGAGCCGTTGCGGAAGGCGCCACCGTGGATCCACACCATGACCGGAAGCCGACCTCCGGTGAGGCCCGGGGCCGGCGTCCACACGTTGAGGTTCAGACAGTCCTCACCGGTGCTCACGGCTTCTTCCAGCAGGGCGGCCATCGCCGGGTGGTAGCCGGGCTGCGGCGCGGCGGGCCCAGGGACGAGCGCGTCACGCACCCCGGCCCACGGCTGCGGCGGCTCGGGTGGCATGAAGCGCCGTGGGCCGAACGGCGGGGCCGCGTAGGGGATCCCCAGGAACGCCGCCACCTCGCCCTTCCACTGTCCGCGAATCGTGCCTGCCAGGGTGGGAACGGTGACGTGCATGGGGCCTCGCAATCTATGATTTTGCCCGGTCATCCTTTCCGGCTGACCTGGGGACGGACAAGTCGTTTTCGGACCGGTCGGACAGGTCGCACCGGATTGGCCCGGTCTGTTGTGTCCCAGGCGGCAGGCGGCCCGGTGCCGCCCTTGCCGATCCCATCCGGGACCGCGTCATTAGGGTGAGCGGATGGTCGGACGCAGTGTGACGAGGACGCGTGGGGTGTCGCCCGCCCTCACCGCGTCGAGCGCCATCGGGATGCCGATGACGGCGACTCCAGCAGCGACGAGCGTGCTGATCCCTTCAGAATCCATGCGCCGATCATGGCCGAGCCGCCAGTCGCACGAGGTCCGTTCTTCCAGACCGCTGACTCGCCATCTAAGCTTGACGTTTATCCAGCCCTGCTGCTTGTGATGATTGCCATGAAGTCCGATTAGCCCTGTTTTCCGACGGTGCGTTCGCGTGCACGGTGCTTGTTCTTCATGCCGATTGGCCTGTCCGGCCTGTTGCGCTGGGTTTCGGTGCACCGGCCGGTTGGGGTGCCTTGGTGTGGAGGCAGCGAAATCCTCGGCGGACCCGTGCAGGGGCCGAGATGTCCTTGGCGTGCGGGCCGATCCCAGGATCTGCGAAGGCCCTGGGGAAAGGGTTGGGCTAGACGAAGCTGGGTGTGGGCGGCGATGACCAGCCAGGTCCAGCGGTCTGTCGCAGGTCCTCGGCCAGGTGCGCGGCGCCGGTCGGCAGCCACGTGGTATGCAGCAACTTCGAGCCGCACCCTTTGGCGAACTCCTCGAAGCCCGGTGCGCTGCTGCTGTTGTCCATCGAGCCGCTCATGCTCCCGCTTTCGGCGGCATGAGCGTTGGCAGGAGGCGGCCGCGCGGACAAACGCTCCTCAACCCCTGGCTCCCTGCGGCTCGGACGGCCTCACGGCCGTGCTGGACAGGGCATGACCTGCGGATATCTCCGAAGTCGTTGCAATATAAAGTACCTCTCGGGAGGAACGGCTCCACCGGGAGCCGTGACCATGGTCCGGCCCGGGGAGAACCGAGTGGCGAGAAAACGCAGGACCCCCGTGTCGGTACGCGGCCACAAGCGCCGCCTGCCCAACGGGAGAACGACGTACGTACGTCGGCACACCCGGACCTACTGGACCGGGCGGAAGCCCCCACTCGCCGTGCGCAGGCCGGAACGTTCCACAGGATCGGCGCGCAGCATCCCGACGCGACCGACGTCGGACAGTACGCGATCCCCCTCACCGAGGGCTTCGACGACCACATCGGCCAAGCCAACGGAGGCAAGCGCGGCCTGTGGCGCGTGGGGATGCTTCGGCCTTCTGTCCACTGTCATGATTCTCGCCTCGCTGATATCGGAGGACGGTGAGCGGCCGTACCTGTCCGTCATCGTTCCGTTTTTCGTCGCGGCGGTGGTCGCGGGCTGGCTGTGCGGCCGCGCCTTCTCGCCCAGCACGGCCCAGGGACGGAGGCGGTTGGCGACAGCCAGGCGGATCGCGCTGGCCTCGGGCATCTTCATCGCGGTAGTGCCGATGCTCCTGTGGGAGGCGGTGTCCGACACCGCGGAGCTGGCGCCCCTGTGGCTTAACGTCATCCGGAATCTCGGCATGGGCTTCCTCCTGTCCTGGGTGGCCGGCGCGCGAAGGGGAGTCCGCCGCGCCGCTTCGGCGCAGAGCGCGCCTCCCGAGTCATGCTCGCCACAGCATGAGGATGCTCGAAATGACCGGACCGCCGACCCGGAGGAGACCGCACCACTCCGTCCCACCAGGTATGACGGGCCGTAGGTACGCCACGAGGGCGAGTCGGATGCGGCCTGAGGCATGACTGACCCTTCCAGCATGAGACTGCCTGGCCGGGAAACTCTCATCTTGAAACGATCAGTTAGAGGCAATACCGGTGACTTTGAGTGG
>NZ_LIWB01000033.1 GCF_001905725.1 Streptomyces sp. CB02400 | reverse complement strand
TCCTCCCCGGCACCGGACTCCTCGAACTGGCCTGGACCGCAGCCACCGAAACCGGAGCCACCCGCGTCGACGAACTCACCCTCGCCGAACCCCTCCTCCTGCCCGAACCCGACGACAACAGCACCCACATACGACTCCAGGTCACCGTCGGCGCATCGGACGAATCGGGCCGCTGCGAGGTGGCCGTCTACAGCCAGCAGGAGGACGGCCAGGAGACCTGGACGTGCCACGCCACCGGTGTTCTCGGGGGCGCCGGGGCCGACGCCGGTCCTGAGGCCGTCGCTTCCGGGTCGTCGTCCGCGCTCGCGCAGTGGCCGGTGCCCGGAGCGGAGCGGGTGGAACTGGACGGTCTGTACGACCGGCTGGCGGGACAGGGCCTCGGGTACGGGCCCGCCTTCCAGGGGCTGCGGGAGCTGTGGCGCAAGGACGGCGTCGGATACGGCCTCGTCCGACTTCCCGAGGAGGTCGGTCCGGGTGAGTTCGGCGTGCACCCGGCGCTGCTCGACGCCGCCCTGCACACCCTCGCGGCGCTGCGCAGCACCGAAGAGGCCGTGATCCTGCCGTTCGAGTGGAGCGATGCCGAGCTGCGTTCGACCGGGCCCGGTGAGCTGCGGGTGCGGGTGGAGCTGGACGACGCCCAGACGTCGGCGCGGGTTCTCGCCGCCGATCCGGCCGGGAACGTCGTGGTGTCGGGGACGCTGGCGCTGCGCGAGGCGACGCGCGAGCAGATTCGCGGCGGCCGGTCCGCCCGGCATCTGTACCGGGTCGCGTTCACGCCGGCCCGTGCTCTGCGTGAAGTGCCGCACGAGGACCTGTGGGTGCTCGGCGGGTCGGGCGATCTCGCCCGCGCGCTCGGTGCCGATGCCGTACCGGACCTGGCGGCCGCGCTCGCCGGGCTCGGTGAGGACGAGCTGCCGCCCGCGCGAATCGTGGTGGACGCCACGGGCGCCGCTGCGGGTGGAGGCGTGGTCGACGCGGAGTCCGTCCGGGATGCCGCCGCGGCTGTTCTGGCGCAGGTTCAGGAGGTCGTCGCGGAGCCGCGTCTTGCCGGGGCCGAGGTGGTCTGGGTGACGCGTGGCGCTGTGGGTGAGGGCGCCTACGACCTGGTGCACGCGCCGGTGTGGGGCGTGGTCCGCGCGGCCCGGGCGGAGTACGCGGAGCGTTCGGTGCGTCTGGTGGATCTGGATGCCGGTGCGGTGGACGCCGAGCTGCTGGAGCAGGCGATCGCGGTCGAGGGAGAACCCGAGATCGCCCTGCGCGACGGCCGCATCCTGATCGCCCGCCTGACCCGCACCGACCAGCCCGCCGACATCGAAGCCCCGCGCTTCGACCCCGAGGGCACGGTCCTGATCACCGGCGGCACCGGCGAACTCGGCCGCCAGCTCGCCACCCACCTCGTCCAGCACCACGGCATCCGCCACCTCACCCTCACCTCACGCCGCGGCACCCACGCCCCCGGCACCAGCGACCTCGTCACCACCCTCACCCAGGCCGGAGCCGACACCGTCGACATCCACGCCTGCGACATCACCGACCACCACCAGACCGCCACCCTCATCAACAACCTCCCCCGCCCCCTCACCGCCGTCTTCCACCTCGCCGGCACCCTCGACGACGGCCTCATCACCACCCAGACCCCCCAACGCCTGGCCAAGGTCCTCGCCCCCAAAATCGACGGCGCCCTCCACCTCCACACCCTCACCACCGACCACAACCTCGCCGCCTTCGTCCTCTTCTCCTCAGCCGCCGGCATCCTCGGCGGCGCCGGACAAAGCACCTACGCAGCCGCCAACACCTTCCTCGACGCACTCGCCGAACACCGCCACACCCAAGGCCAAGTCGCCACCAGCCTCTCCTGGGGCCTGTGGGAACAGGCCGGCACCGGCATGACCGCCCACCTCGGCGACGCCGAACTCGCCCGCATGCGCCGCCAAGGCATCACCGCCCTCACCACACAACAAGCCCTCCACCTCCTCGACACCACCCTCACCGGCAACCACCCCCACACCATCCCGGTGAAACTCGAACTCACCACGTTGCAGCGGGACTTCGATCGTGACGGTGAGACGCGACCGTTGCTCCGGTCGCTGCTGCGTGCTCCGCGCAGGCGGGCCGTCGGCGTCGTCGAGGGCGGCACGCTGCGCGATCGACTCGCTCCGCTCTCCGACGACGAGCGGGGCAAGGAGCTGACCGCTCTCGTGTGCGGTGAGGCCGCCGTGGTGCTCGGCATCGCGGACGCCACGGCGCTCGGGGCGGACCAGGTGCTGAAGGACCTGGGCATCGACTCACTGATGGCGGTCGAGCTGCGCCGCCGACTGTCGGCCGAGACCGGGGTGTCGCTGCCGGCGACCCTCGCCTTCGACTACCCCACCCCCACCGCCATCGCCGGGCTCCTCCTCGACAAGCTCGCACTCGGCGGCGCGTCGAAGCCGACCACCACGCGTCGTGCCCGTCGCGGCACCGCCGAGGAACCCATCGCCGTGGTGTCGATGGCCTGCCGCCTGCCCGGCGGCATCGACACCCCCGAGGACTACTGGAAGCTGCTGGTCAGCGGTGGCGACGCCGTCGGTCCGTTCCCGAGCCGGTGGTCCGGACTCGATCTGTACGACCCGGACCCGGAGGCGGACGGCAAGTGCTACGCCCGTGAGGGCGGGTTCCTCGACGACATCGAGGGCTTCGACGCGGAGTTCTTCGGGATCACCCCGCGTGAGGCGCAGTCGATGGACCCGCAGCAGCGGATCATCCTGGAGACCGTCTGGGAGGCCCTGGAGCGGGCAGGCGTCCGCCCCGACACGCTCTCGGAGTCCCGCACCGGCGTCTACCTGGGCACCATGGGCTCCGACTACGGGAACCTGTACAACCACGACCTGGGCGGGCTCGACGGCTACCTGAGCACCGGCAACGCGAGCAGTGTGCTGTCCGGCCGGGTGTCGTACACCCTCGGTCTCCAGGGCCCGGCCCTGACCGTGGACACGGCGTGCTCGTCGTCGCTGGTCGCCACCCACCTGGGCGTGACCGCCCTGCGCAACGGCGAGTGCGAGACGGCGCTGGTCGGTGGCGTCACCGTCATGTCGACACCGGCGACGTTCGTGGAGTTCAGCCGTCTCAAGGGTCTGTCGGCCGACGGCCGCTGCCGGAGCTTCTCCGCCGATGCCGACGGTGCCGGCTGGGCCGAAGGCGCGGGCATCCTCCTCCTCAAGCGCCTCTCCGACGCCCAACGCGACGGCGACCACATCCTCGCCGTCATCCGCGGCAGCGCCGTCAACCAGGACGGCCGCAGCCAGGGCCTGACCGCCCCCAACGGCCCCTCCCAGCAACGCGTCCTCCAGGACGCCCTCACCGCCGCCCGCCTCACCCCCGACGACATCGACGCCATCGAAGCCCACGGCACCGGCACCAGCCTCGGCGACCCCATCGAAGCCGGCGCCCTCGCCGAAGTCTTCGGACCCACCCGGACAGCCGACCGACCGCTGCTTCTGGGTTCGTCGAAGTCGAACATCGGCCACGCCCAGGCAGCAGCCGGCGTCGCAGGCGTCATCAAGATGATCCTCGCCCTCCAGCACGACACCCTGCCGAAGACCCTCCACGCGGACGAACCCAGCCCGCACATCCAGTGGAACGAGTCCGGCCTGGAACTCCTCCAGGAAGCCCGCCCCTGGGAACGCGGCGAACGCCTCCGCCGAGCCGGCATCTCCTCCTTCGGCCTCAGCGGCACCAACGCACACGTGATCCTGGAAGAAGCACCCGCCGTCGAAGCGGCCGTGGCCACGGAGGCTCCGGAACTGCCGGTGCCGATCGTGGTGTCGGGCCGCAGCGAGGCGGCACTGCGGGAGCAGGCAGGCCGCTGGGCCAACTGGCTGGAGGCCCACGACGAGGTCCCACTCGTCGACGTGGCCACCACGGCCGCGCTGCACCGCACCCACTTCGACACCCGCGCCGCCGTCCTCGCCGCATCAACCGACGAGGCCGTGGTCGGACTGCGGGCGCTGGGCGGCGGCGCCTCGCACGCCGCTCTCGTCCGGGGCGAGGTGACCGGTGACGCCGGGCTCGGCGTCCTGTTCACCGGGCAGGGCAGCCAGTACGGCGGTATGGGGCGGCAGTTGTACGACGCCTTCCCCGCCTACCGCGCCGCGTTCGACGCGGTGTGCGCGGCCGTCGACCCGCATCTGGGAAGGTCCCTGGCCGAGCTGGTGTTCTCCGGCGGTGACGGCGGTGACGGCGGTGACGGCACCGGCGCGCTGATCCACGAGACCCGCTTCACCCAGCCCGCGCTGTTCGCGCTGGAGGTCGCTCTCTACCGGCTGTGGGAGTCGTGGGGCGTCACCGCGACGACCGTGGCGGGGCACTCCGTCGGTGAGTTCGCCGCGGCTCATGTCGCGGGGGTGCTGAGCCTTCAGGACGCGGCTCGGCTGGTCGTCGCCCGGGGGCGTCTCATGCAGTCCTGCCGCACCGACGGTGCGATGGTCTCCGTCGAAGCCGGCGAGGCCGAGGTGCTCGACGCGATCGGCGACCGTGCGGGCGTCGGCATCGCCGCCCTCAACACCCCGGCACAGACCGTCGTCAGCGGTCATGCCGACGCCGTCACCGCCCTCGCCGAGCACTTCGCCGGTCAGGGGCGGCGCACCCACCGGCTGACCGTGTCGCACGCCTTCCACAGCGCGCACATGGACGCGATGCTCGACGAGTACGCCGCCGTGGCCGCCGGCTGCGACTACCAGGCGCCCGCGATCCCGCTGGTGGACACGCGCACCGGCGCCTGGCACCCGGCCGGCACCGCCGAGGGTGAGGGGATCCGCTCGCCGGAGCACTGGGTGCTCCAGGTCCGTGAGGCGGTCCGGTTCACCGATGCCCTCGGCACGCTCGCGGAGCACGGCGTCCGGCGCTTCCTCGAATGCGGCCCCGCTCCCGCGCTCACGCACATGGGCACGCAGACGCTGAGCGTCGGTCACTTCACGCCGAGCATGCGCAACGCGGCCAAGGCGGGCGAGAGCGCGGCGGACGAGCCCCGTACGCTGCTGGCCGCGCTCGCCCGGCTGCACACGGCGGGCCACCGCGTGGACTGGTCCCGCACCCCGCTGCCCGCCTCGGGCGGCCCCGTCGCGCTGCCGACGTACGCCTTCCAGCGCACGCGTCACTGGAAGGAGCCGGCGCCGCGCGCGGATGTGCGCGGCTCGGGTCTGGGGCAGGGCAGCCACCCCTGGCTGCCCGCGACGGCGGTGCTGGCGGGCGGCGACGGACACCTGCTGTCCGGTGCCGTCTCCGCGGCCGAGCACCCCTGGCTGGCCGACCACGCCGTGTTCGACTCCGTGCTGCTGCCCGGCACCGGTCTGCTGGACCTGGCCTGGGCGGCCGCGCACACCGTGGGCGCCGCACGCGTCGCGCACCTCACGCTCGCCCGGCCCCTGGTCCTCGACGGATCCGCACGGACGCGGCTCCAGGTGCGCGTCGGCGAGCCGTCGGAGGAGGGACGGCGCACGATCGCCGTCTACAGCCAGCCCGAGGACGCCGTCGACCAGCAGGTGTGGACCCTGCACGCCGAGGGGGAGCTGGACGACGTCCGGGTTCCGGGCGGCGACGCGTTCGCCGAGCTGAGCGCCTGGCCCGTGCCCGGTGCGGACGGCGTGGAGCTGGACGGTTTCTACGACGGGATGGCGGCGAAGGGCGTCCGGTACGGGCCGGCCTTCCGCGGCCTGACCGAACTGTCCCGCCGGGACGGCGTCGCCTACGGGCGCGTCGTGCTGCCGGACGGTGACACCGCCGGCACGAGCGGGTTCGGGGTGCACCCGGCGCTGTTCGACGCGGCCCTGCACACCCTCGCGGGCACCACCCCGGACGGCGGGCAGGACACCGACGGCGACACGGTGCTGCTCCCGTTCGCCTGGACGGACGTCACGCTGTACGCGACGGGCGCCACCGAGCTTCGGGTGCGTGTCGAGCTGGAGCCGTCCGGCGAGGGCGAGGGCGGCGAGACCCGCGCGTCGGTGCTCCTCGCCGACGGCACCGGCCGGCCGGTGGCGTCGGCGCGCGGCCTGCGGTTGCAGCGTGCGAGCGCCGAGCAGCTGCGGGCCGGCGGGCGCGACACCGACCATCTGTACCGGGTGGAGTTCCAGCCGGTGGAGGCGGAGGCACTGCCCGCGTCCGGCGCCGACGGTGCGGCGGGCACCCTGGTCCTCGGCGACGGGGAGGGGCTCGTCGCACGGTCCTTGAACGCCCCGGCCTTCGCGGACCTCGACGGGCTCCTCACCGCCGACCCGGCGCCCCGGCGCATCGTGGTCGACCGCACACCGCGGCCGTCCGGCACCGCCGGGCCGTCCGCGGCCGAGCGGGCACACGCCACCGCGACCGGTGAACTCGCTCTGGTCCAGCGGTTGCTGGCGTCGCCGGCGCTGGTCGACACCGAGGTCGTGTGGGTGACCGGCGACGCGGTCAGCACCCGCCCCGACGACACGGTCGCCGCGCTCGGCACCGCTCCGCTGTGGGGTCTGGTCCGCTCGGTGCGGGCCGAGAGCCCGGAGCGGACGTGGCGTCTGGTCGACGTCGACGCGGACGCCGTGGTCCCGGAGCCGCTCGCGGCGGCGCTGGCCGTCACCGGCGAACCGGAACTGGCGCTGCGCGGCGAGATGGTGTTCGTCTCGCGTCTGGCACGGGCCGGTTCCGGCGGCACGGTGCGGGTGCCGGACGCCGGGGCGTGGGCCCTGGACGTGCGGGAGAAGGGCAGGCTCGACACGTTCGAGGCCGTGCCCCTCGACACGGCTGAACCGCTCGGCCCCGGCGAGGTCCGGGTCCAGGTGCGCGCGGCCGGTCTGAACTTCCGCGACGTGCTGAACGCCCTGGACATGGTGCACGCCCCGAAGTTCGGCCTCGAATGTGCCGGTGTCGTGCTGGAGGCGGGTGCGGAGGTGAGGCATCTGCGGGCCGGTGACCGGGTGATGGGCCTGGCCGTGGGCTCCTTCGGCACCGAGGTCCGCGCCGACGCCCGGGTCATGACCCCCATCCCCGACAACCTCTCGTACGCCCAGGCCGCGACCGTCCCCCTGACCTTCCTGACCGCCTACCACGGCCTGGTCGACCTGGGCGGACTGCGGGCGGGCGAGAAGATCCTCGTGCACGCCGCCGCCGGTGGCGTCGGCATGGCCGCCGTCCAGCTCGCCCGGCACTTCGGCGCCGAGGTGTACGGCACCGCCAGCGCCGGCAAATGGCCTGCCCTGCGCGCCATGGGCCTCACCGACGACCGCATCGCCTCCTCTCGCGACACCACCTTCGCCGACACCTGGAACGGCGTGCCCTTCGACGTCGTCCTGAACTCCCTCGCACGCGAGTTCGTCGACACCACCCTGACGATGCTGACCGACGGCGGCCGCTTCCTCGAGATGGGCAAGACCGACATCCGCGACGCCCACCAGGTCACCACCGACCACCCCGGCGTGCGCTACCAGGCCTTCGACCTCATGGACAGCGGCGCCGACCGCATCCAGGAGATGCTCCGGGAGATCACCGCGCTCCTGGCCGACGGCAGGATCCGTCCGCTGCCCCTGCACGCCTACGACGTCCGCGAGGCGCCCAGCGCGTTCCGGTTCATGGCGCAGGGCCGGCACACCGGCAAACTGGTCCTCACCCTGCCCCGGCCCCTGGACCCCGACGGCACCGCCCTCATCACCGGCGGCACCGGCGCACTCGGCCGGGCCCTCGCCGAACACCTCGTCCGCACCCACGGCGTACGCCACCTCGTCCTCACCTCCCGCCGCGGCCCCGACGCCCCCGGCGCCGACACCCTCATCGCCCACCTCACCGCCGCAGGCGCCACCACCGTGCGCATCGTCGCCTGCGACGTCAGCCGCCGCGACGACGTCGCCGCCGCCGTCTCCACGGTGGCCGCGGACCACCCGCTGACCGCGGTGGTGCATCTGGCCGCCGTTCTCGACGACGGCATCGCACGCAACCAGAACGCGGACCGGATGGCCGCGGTCCTCGCGCCGAAGGTGGACGGGGCGGTGCATCTGCACGAGCTGACCGCCGATCAGGATCTGGCCGTGTTCGCGCTGTTCTCGTCGGTGGCGGGCACGTTCGGGTCCCCCGGGCAGGTCAACTACGCGGCCGCGAACGCCTTCCTGGACGCCTTCGCCGCCTACCGCCGCACCCGCGGGCTGCCGGGGCTCAGCCTCGCCTGGGGGCTGTGGGACCAGGGCGGAGCGGGCATGACCGCGCACCTCGGCGAGGCCGAACTGGCCCGGATGCGCCGTGGAGGGGCCCGGGCCCTCGGTGTCGACGAGGGGCTCGCGCTGTTCGATGCCGCCCTGCGCCGGCCCGAGGCGCATCTGGCGCCGGTCAGGCTGGACCTGGCGGCGCTGGCGCGGCAGGAGGACGTGGCGCCGCTGCTGCGCTCCCTGGTGCGGCCGCGGCTGCGGCAGGCGGCGGCCACCGCGCCGCAGGGCTCGGACTTCCTCGACCGGCTCGCCGCCCTGGGCGAGACGGAGCGGTTCGAGACGCTCACCGAGTTCGTCCGTGGTGAGGTGGCGGCCGCCGTCGGTCTGCCGGGCGCGCACGCGGTGGCCGCGGAGAAGCCGTTGCAGGGTCTGGGCCTGGACTCGCTGATGTCCGTCGACCTGAAGAACCGCATCGCCGCCCGGACCGGTGCCGAGCTGCCCAGCACGCTGGCGTTCGACTACCCGACGCCGCGGGCGATCGCTGAGTTCCTCCTCGGCAGGCTGCGGCTCGGCAGCGCGGCACAGGACGGTCCGCCGCAGGACCCCATGGCCGCCGCACAGTGGGCCATCGGCAAGGCCGGTGCCACGCTGCTGCGGGAGAGCGGACTGCTCGCGCAGCTGCTCGACCTGGCCCGGGGCATGGACCTGCCGAAGCAGCGCGGTGCGAGCGACGTCCTCCGGGCGGCCGAGTCGCTCAGCGACTCGGACATCGACCGGGCCCTGGACCTCGTACTCGGCGACTTCGCCGCCTGACCGCTACCGATGATCACGAAAGGAAGACAGTGATGAGTGCCCGGACCGTGGTGATGGGTGGGGGGATCTCAGGTCTGTCCGTGTCGCTGCTGCTGGCGCGACGGGGCTTCGAGGTGACCGTGCTGGAGCGTGACCAGGCCCCGCCCGGGGACCTGGCCGCCATCGGCGACTGGCACCGTCCCGGTGCCCCGCAGACCCGCCAGCTGCACACCTTCCTGGGGCTGTTCCGGCAGCATCTGCTCACCCATCTGCCCGATGTGTACGAGGATCTGCTGGCCAACGGCGCCGAGGAGGTCAGCATCGCCACGCCCGCCGGCACCACCCCGCCCGGTGCCGAGGACCTCGCGGTCCTGGCGGCGCGGCGCCCGACCGTGGAGTGGGCGCTGGAACGCGCCCTGCGCCGGGAGCCGGGCGTCGGGATCCACTACGGGACGTCGGTGCGCCGGGCCGAGGTGAGGGACGGCCGGATCAGCGGCGTACGGGTGCGCGGCGGCGTCGTCGACGCGGACGTGCTCATCGACGCGGCGGGCCGGCGCTCGCCGCTGCGTGAGGACTTCACCGTCCTGGAGGGGGACGAGGACTGCGGGGTCGTGTACAACACGCGGTTCTACCGGCTGCGTGACGGGGTGCCGCGGCCGCCGCTCAAGCGCGGCGTGACGACGATGGTCGCCGGCGACGGGTTCGGCGCCGGGCTCTTCTACCACGACAACCGCACGTTCGCGATCGGCATCGGCCGCCTCCCCGACGACAACGACCTCAAGGCGCTGCGTGAGGCGGAGGCCTTCGACCAGGTCACCGCGCTCTTCCCGGAGTTCGAGCCGTGGCTGCGTCCCGGCGTCAGCGAGGTGCTGACCGAGGTCGTCCCCATGGCCGGGCTGCGCAACACCCTGCGCGGCCTGGCACCCGAGGCCCCCGTGGGCTACGGCGTCCTGGGCGACGCGCTGTGCACGACCGATCCGGCCTTCGGGCGCGGCGCGTCGGTGGCGATGCACCAGGCCGTGCTGCTCGCCGAGGCGTTCGCCGGGGAGCCGGGCGGTCTGCCCGGGCTCGTCCGGGACGTGACCGCACAGGCCCAGGCCTGGGTGCGGCCCTGGTTCGACGACTCGGTCCAGGCCGACATCGCCCGCACCCGGCTCTGGCAGGCCGCGGTGGACGGGCACCGTCTGCCGCAGGGTGCGGCGATGCCGCCGGTGAGCCTGTTCAGCCTCATGGAGGCCGGGGAGCACGACGGGCGTCTGTGGCAGGCGGCGCAGCGTGTGGCCGGTCTGCTGGCACCCCTCGACAGCCTGGACACCCCCGAGAACCGGCGGCGTCTGCAGGAGGTGTGGGCGTCCGGCCGGCGTCCGCAGGCCCCCTCCGGGCCGGGCCGGTCGGACCTCGTCGAGGTCCTTGCCGCGTCCTCCCGCTGAACCCGGCGACGAACACACGACACACGAAGGAACGAAGGATCCTGAATGAAGATCATTGCCGATGCCGGTCGTTGCATCGGAGCCGGCCAGTGCGTCATGGCTGCCGACTCCGTCTTCGACCAGGACCCCGCCACCGGCGAAGTCGTGCTGCTGGTGGCGAGGGTTCCGGCCGACGAGGTGGACGCGGTCCTCGACGCGGTGTCGACCTGCCCCACCGGCGCTCTGGCCACGGCGGAGGACTGAGCGCGCCGCGACGTCTCCTCGCGCGGCTCCGAGGACGGCCACCCCCACGTGTGCCGGCCCGCGGCGGCAGGCCACTGGGCCCACGATCGGCCACCTCCCCCCACCACCCCCCACGATCGGAGAACGTATGACGACCGAGACCACACGGGAGTCCCGCCCCGCCGGGGGCCCGGCACACGAGCCGCGGCCCCTCCCGTTGGCCCGGCCCTGTCCTTTCACACCCCCCGCCGAGCTCACCGACCTGCGCGGGCGTCAACCCCTCAGCCGGATCGCGAACCCGGACGGCACCACCGGCTGGCTCGTCACCGACTACGCGCTGGCCCGGAAGGTGCTCAGTGATCCTCGTTTCAGCGCCCGTCAGGAGCTGATGAGTTCACCGCTGACGGACCGCGCGTTCGAGCCGGCGATGCCGGGCGGCTTCCTGTTCATGGATCCGCCGGAGCACACCCGCTACCGCAAACTGCTCACCGGCCAGTTCACCGTGCGCCGCATGAGGCGGCTCGAGGCACGGGTCGAGGAGGTCACCGGCCGTCAGCTGGCCCGTCTGCGCGCCCAGGGGCCGGGCGCGGATCTGGTCGAGCACTTCGCGCTGCCGATCCCCTCGCTGATGATCTGCGAGCTGCTCGGAGTGCCGTACGAGGACCACGAGTTCTTCCAGTCCAGGGCCGTGGCCATCTTCCGGCTGGTGCAGGACCCCGAGGAGGCCTCGGCGGCGTACGCGGGGTTGCGGACGTACCTGCTCGGTCTGGTGCGGCGGCGCCGTGAGGAGCCGGCCGACGACATCCTGAGCGACCTGGTGTCAGGTGGCGGTCTCACGGACGACGAGCTGATCGGCATGGCCCTGCTGTTGCTCCTGGCCGGGCACGAGACCACCGCGAACATGATCGCCATGGGGACGTTCGCGCTGCTGAGCCATCCCGGCCAGTCGGCGCTGCTGCGCGAGGACCCGTCGCTGATCGACGGTGCGGTGGAGGAGTTGCTGCGCTACCTGAGCATCATGCACGTGGGCCTGCTGCGTGCCGCTCTGGAGGACGTCGAGCTGGCCGGTCATGTGATCGAGAAGGGCGACACGGTCACGGTGTCCGTCGCGGCGGCCAACCGGGACCCGGAGAAGTTCGGCCCCTCGGAGGACCTGGACATCACCCGTCCGGCCACCGGGCACGTGGCCTTCGGGCACGGCATCCACCAGTGCCTGGGGCAGCAGCTGGCGCGTATCGAGATGCGGATCGGCATCAACGGGCTGCTGCGCGAGTTCCCCGGCCTGCGACTGGACGTACCGGTCTCCGAGGTGCCGGTGCGCAAGGACATGGGTGTCCTCGGCGTGCACCGGCTTCCGGTCACCTGGTGACCTCGCCCTGGGCACCGCCGGCGTGCTCTCCCCGCTCCACGGGCCTTCGGGTCCGTGGAGCGGGGGTCCGGCCGGGGGTCGGCCGAGGGATGGCCTATTCGGCGTTCTTCGCGTGCTTCGCGTTCTTCGCGATCAGCGCGGTCAGTTCCTGGAGGGAGTACTCACGACGACCGGGCCGGCCGTAGCGGGTGAGCTTGCCTCGGGTGGCCCACTGCCGGATCGTGGCCTCGGAGACTCCCGCGGCGAGGGCGGCGAGCTGGGTGGGGACCGTGCGCGTGCCGGCCTTCTTGACGGCGGTCATGGGGGGCCTTCCGTGAGTGCGTGGGGTCAGGGCCGGGTGGGCCGGGGCGGGGCGCGGACCGGCCGGGCTCACGCGCGGCCGCTCAGCAGCAGCCAGCGGTCCGGCGGCAGCACGTGCCCGGCCCCGCAGCGCACCACGTGCGTCAGATCGGCGCCCCGCGACGTGCGGACGCTTTCCTCGCAGTCGGTGACCGGGCAGGAGCCGAGCTCCTGCGGGACGGCCGGCCTGGGGGCGAGCGCCGAGCGCGCCACGTTGGTGACCCTGCGGACCTCGGCCGCGCACTCACCCGCGGCCGGGTGGGCGGCGAGCCAGTCGAGATGGCGGGCCAGGAAGGCCGCGAGCGTACCGACCTCGCGCCGGGGCGGTCCTGTCACCCCCCGCTCCGCGACGATGGCGCCGGCCCACGAGGCGAGCACCGGGACCATGTCGCCGCGGGCCTGGAGAGCCGCTTCGTTGAGCCGGATGCCCTGCCGGGCACGGCCCGAGCTGACCCGCTCGGTGATTCCGGGCCGTGCCGGTGCGAGCGCTTCCTCACAGCCGTCGTACAGGCCCGGAAGACTGACGAGGTCCTCCTTCAGCCGGGCACGGCACACCAGGCAGAGCCGCTGCCCCGAGGCGGCCGTCCGAGGCTGGGGCCTGCCCGACTGCCGGTCGTGACGGCAATGGACTGCTTCGCACAGTGACTGAATGGCCATCCGTTCTCTGCTTCCCTCCCCGTTCCTGCCGGAGACCGGCAGGGGCTAACAGACTCGGCCAGTATGGCGAGGCGTCCTAAAACCCGGCTCGAACTCGTGTCCAGCCCCAGGTCAGCTCTCGACCAGGACCTCCATGTACGGCGGGAACCCGGGAACGCGGGCGAGGTCGTGCTCGAGCACGGAGACCCCGCCGTCCGTGGTGGTCTCCCGGAACCCGGCGAACTTGTAGGTGACGTACATGCTCCGGTTGCGGTTCGTCGGTACGAACTCCGCGCGCAGCCGTACCCCGGCCGCGGCCGCTTCCCGGATGAGATGGGCGAGCAGTACCGATCCGACGCCTCGGGACATCACCCGGCAGGACATCAGGAGGAGCTTGACGGTCCACGCGTCCTCGCCGCGCTCGACGAGCGCCAGCCCGATCTTGCCGTACGTCCCGTACCTGTCCTCCAGGCCCGCGACCAGCAGGTCGTGGCCGGGCGACGTGCGGAACGCGTCCAGTTCCTCGTACGAGTAGGTGTAGCCGGTCGCGTTGAGCTGGTTGGTGCGGACGGTCAGTTCCTCGGCGCGCTGCAGGTCGCGTTCCTGGGCCGGGGCGATGGTGAAGCGCATGTTCAGGGAGGCGAGGAACTCCTCGGCCGTGCCGTCGTGGCCGGCCTCGGCCTGGTTGCGCTCGGCGTCGGCCCGGTACAGGTGACGGCGCTCCCGGGAGTCCGCGGTGACGAACCGCGGGTGCATCTCGGGCAGGCCGGGGACGCGTTCGACGTCGAGGGCGTCGATGCACAGCACCTGCGGGTGCGTGAAGCGGACCTCGTCGCGCTCGAAGGGCTGGTCGTCGACGAAGGCCAGCGTGTCGATGCCGATGTTGATCGCCTCGGCGACCGCCTTCACGGAGTCCGACTTGTTGCCCCAGTTGATCTGCGGATACAGGAAGTACTCGGCGATGCCCAGCTCCTCCAGCTTGGCCATGGCCGCGTCGTGGTCGTTGCGACTCGCGACGGAGTGGAGGATGCCCCGCTCGTCGAGGGTCCTGAGGACGTCCACGACACCGGGCCGCAGCTTCACGTCCCCGTCCTCGAGGAGCACCCCCTCCCAGACGGTGTTGTCGAGGTCCCACACCACACATTTGACGGTCGTCATCGTCCCTCACTCCTGGGGGTCGCACCGGCCTGCCTCCGGCGGACGAGGGCACGCTCCTGGAACGCGTACTCGGCGAGGCCGATCTGATGGATCTGAGAGCTTCCCTCGATGATCTCCATGACTCTGGAGTCGCCGAGATAGCGCTGCACCGGATAGCCGGCGCTGCAGCCGTTGGCGCCGTGGATCTGCACGGCGTCGGCCGCGGCCCGGCTCGCGGCGGTCGAGGCGAAGTACTTCGCCATGGACGTCTGGGCGAGCGCACCGGGATCGCCCTCGTCGCGCAGCCGGCCCGCCTCCAGGCAGAGCAGCCGCGCCGCCCGGGCGTCGGTGTACATGCCGCTGATCATCTGCCGTACGAGCTGGTGGTCCTTGATGGGCGTGCCGAAGGTCTCCCGGCTGCCCGCGTAGTCGACGCTGGCCTCCAGGCATGCGTCGACGATGCCGACGCAGCCCCAGCCGACGGTGTAGCGGCCCAGGTCGAGCGCCGTACCGACGACGTGGGAGAGGCCGAGGCCGGGCCGGGCGAGCACCTGGCCGGCCGGAATGCGGCAGCCGTCGAAGTGGACGTCCGCCGTCATCGAGGCGCGGATGCCGATCAGGTCCTCGATCAGTTCGGTGCGCACTCCGGCGGTGGCGCGCTCCACCAGCACCGCCGTGGGCCCTTCGGGGGAACGGCCCAGGACGAGGAAGACGTCGGCGGTCTCGCCGTACGTCGTCCACGTCTTGTGGCCGTCGAGCAGCCAGGAGTCCCCGTCAGGGGTGAGCCGGGTGACGACGCCCGCGGCGTCGCTGCCGGCGCCCGGCTCGGACACGGCGAGCGCGCCGATGCTCTCACCGCGGGCGAGACGGGGCAGCCAGGTCTCCTTGAGTTCGCGGCTTCCCCACCGTGCGACGGCGTGCGCCACCATCGTGTGAACGGTGAGCAGGCTGCGCAGCGACGAGCAGGCACGCCCCAGTTCACCGGCGAGCAGCCCGAGCGTCACCGCGTCGCATCCGCCCCCGCCGTACTGGGCCGCGACCGGCAGACCGAGCAGGCCCTCGGCCGCCAGCAGTTCGACGGTCTGGGGCGGAGTGCGCTGAGCGCGATGGTACGCGTCGGCGTGCGGAACGATGTGGCGGTCGGCGAAGGCCCGGAACTCCTTCTGGGCCTGGGCCTGCTCCGCCGTGAGCGTGCTGGTCATCGCTGTGGCGTCCCCTCGTGGGTCAGGACGCCACGGAGGCGGAGAGCTTACGGGTGACGAACGCGTCGATGGCTCCGACGGAACGGAAGTTGTCGAGTTCCAGGTCGTCGTTGTCGATGGTGAGGCCGAACTCGTGCTCCACGAAGGAGACGAGCTGGATGGCGAACATCGAGCTGACGAAGCCGAGCTGGAAGATGTCGTCGTCGTCCTTGAGGTCCTGCACCGGGAAGAAGCGGGACAGGTACTCCCCGATCTTCGCCTTGTTGTCCATGCTCATGTCGTGTTCCGTCCTGTTCGTGTGCGGCCTGGCGGTGGGTGTGCGCCTCGGCCGGGTCAGCGGTAGTTGAAGAAGCCCTCGCCGCTCTTGCGCCCCAGCAGGCCGGCGGCGACCATCTTCTTCAGCAGTGGGGCCGGCCGGTACTTGCTGTCGTTGAAGCTCTCGTAGAGCACCTCGACGGACTTCAGGATGGTGTCGAGACCGATCAGGTCCGCCGTCTCGAGCGGCCCCATCTTGTGGTCGAAGCACGTCTTGAAGATGCGGTCGACGTCGGCGGGCGAGGCCACCCCGTCCTGCACCAGGAAGACGGCCTCGTTGATGGTGAGCATCAGGACGCGGTTGGAGACGAAGCCCGGCACGTCCTCGACGACGATGCACTCCTTGCCCATCCCGGCGAGGAACCTGCGGGCGGTGTCGATGGTCTCCGGGGTGGTGTGGTGGCCTCGGATGACCTCCACCATCGGCTTCATCGGCACCGGGTTCATGAAGTGCATGCCGACGATGTTCTGCGGGCGGTCCGTGACCGAGCCGACGCGGGTGATCGAGATCGCCGAGGTGTTCACGGCGAACCGCACCTCGGGGCGGCAGATGCGGTCCAGCCGCTCGTAGACCTTCTCCTTGATGCCCCAGTCCTCGGTGACGTTCTCGACGACGAAGTCGGCCTTGGCCAGCAGCTCGTAGTCGGTGGTGAACTCGATCTTCTCGATCACCGCCGCCGGGTCGACGGCCGCGGCGCGGTTGAAGAGGGCGAAGGCGCGCAGGCTGGTGCGCAGTTCGCGCCTCGCGTTGTCGAGCACCTCCTCCGAGACGTCGACCAGGATCACCTGGTGTCCGGTCTGCGCGAGATTCTGTGCCACGCCGACGCCCATGACGCCGGCGCCGACGACTCCTACCGTGGTGAATTCCATGACTCGTCCGGCTCCGTTACCGTGCGCCGCGTACGGCGAAGATGTTGTGGATGTCCGTCCCGACGTACAGCTCGTCCTGCTCGGCCGTGACGGTGAAGCCCCGGTCCTCCAGCAGCTTCACGAGGCGTTCGACCTCGCCGTCGGCGTCGTGCGCTTCGAGGACCATCTGCCGGATCTTCGGCCAGTCCTCCTCGGCGATGCCGTCGATGACCTGCCGTTCGCTCTTCTGCACGTCGATCTTGATGAGGTCGATCCGGTCGATCCCCTGCTCGCGGATGACAGCGCTCAGCGGACGCAGCCGGGCCGTGTACTCGATGGCCTCGAAGCGGACGTCCATCAGCTCCTCGGCGTAGTCGGTGAGCCGGCGGGCCTCCGCGTCCGTGTTCCGCTGGTTGGCGATGATCGTGCGCAGGTTGTGCTTCTCCTCCTCCTCGTCCGGGTGGAACGAGGACATCCCGGAACTGCGGGGGTAGAAGGTGAAGCTAGCTTCGGCCTCGGTGTCGGAGATGCCGATGTTGAACAGCTTCGCGTCCACACCGTGCTCCGCGACGTTCCTGCTCAGCAGTTCGAACAGCGGCGGGGCCGGCTCGAAGGTGAAGACCCGCACGTTCTGCGCCTCGTAGTGCGCGAACAGGGTGAACAGGCCGATGTTGCCGCCGACGTCCACGACGGTGTCGCCGCCGCGCAGCGAGATGCCGTTCTTGGCGTAGACGCGGTGGTCGAAGATGTCCTCGTAGAAGTGACGGGTCTCCGACTCGTTCTGGTGGTGGACCGTCAGGCCGTTGGGCAGCCGGAAGCGGGCCTGGCAGCTGCCGGTGTGGGAGGAGCCCGCCTTCTCCCCGGCCGTCTCCGGGTCGCCGCCGCCGCGCAGTACGTCGATGGCCGCGGCCATGCGCGTGAGGGTGGCGAACTCGTACACCTGGCGCAGCGTCAGCTCGACGCCGAAGGCCCGGCTGATGCGCAGCATCAGCCGCGTGGCGAGCAGGGAGTTGCCGCCCAGTTCGAAGAAGCTGACGTCGTGCGGGAGGTCGTCGTTCTTCAGGATCCTGGCCCACACGGCCCGCAGCGCGGTCTCCGTCTCGGTCGGCTCCGGTGCGCCGTCCGCGTCCGTTCCGTCCGTCTCCGCCACGGGGGCCTCCTCGGCGGTGGCCAGGTCGCCGCAGGGCAGGCCGTGCCAGGCCGCGTCGGCGTCCGCGAGCCACAGCCGGCCCAGGGCCTTCAGGGCGACGGCCGTGTCGGCGTGCGGCTCCAGGGCGTGGCGCATGGAAGCGACGATGCTGCCGGTGTCGCCGCCTCGGACCACGGTCGCCAGGCTGCTCAGCGTCTGGCCCGGCCCGGACTCCAGCAGCAGGCGCTCCTGGCCGAGGTGGCGCAGGCCGTCGGCGAAGCGGACCGGGCTGAGCAGGTGGCGGGCCCAGTACGCCGGGTCGGTGGCCTGCTCGTCGGTGATGGGCCGGCCGGTGACGTTCGAGATGTAGGGAACGCGGGGCGGGTTGAGCGTCAGACCGCGGGCGATGTCGGTGACCCGGTCGGCGATCGGCTCCATCATCGAGGAGTGGAACGCGTGCGTGGTCGTCACCCTGCGGGTGATCACGCCGCGGCCGGCGAGCGTCCGCTCGAGTTCGAGGACGTCGGCCACCGGGCCGCCCACCACGCAGAACTCGGGGCCGTTGACGGCGGACAGGGAGATGTTCCCGCCCGTCAGCGGCCGCACCTGCTCCTCCGGCAGCATCACGGCGAGCATCGTGCCCTCGGGCAGCTCGTCGATGAGCGCGGCCCGGCGAGCCACCAGGACCAGCGCGTCCTCCAGCGAGAGGACGCCGGCGAGGGTGGCCGCGACGTACTCGCCGAGGCTGTAGCCGATCATCGCGCTCGGCCTGACGCCCCACGACTCCCACAGGGCCGCCAGGGCGTACTCGACCACGAAGAGCGCGGGCTGGGCCATGCGCGTGGCGTTGAGACGCCGCTCCTCGGTGCTCTGCTCACGCGTGTCGAGGCCCAGCATGCGGCGCAGGTCCACGGCGTGGGCGTCGCCCGTCGCGGTCGGCTCGGGACGTCCGGCGGCGGTGAAGATCACGTCCCGGATGTCCAGGCCGAGCTCCGCGGTGAGCGCCTCGGCGCAGCGGTCCACGGTGGTCTTGAACACGGGGAAGTCGCGGTACAGGTCGCGCCCCATGTCGAGGTAGTGGTCGCCCAGGCCGGGGAACATGAAGGCCACCGCCGCGCCGCTGTCGGCGGTCTGCGCCGACCCCAGTTCCACCGCGCCGTCGGGGCCCGCGAGGACCGCCGCGCGGTGCCCCCCGGTCCGGCCGCCGACGCGTACCACGCCAACCGGTTCGGCGGACGCGACGGCGCCGCCCGCCCCGGTGCGCAGCGCGGCGAGGCCGGCGTCCAGCAATGCACCGTTCGCGGCTTCGGCAAGCGCCAGATGCCACCGGTGCCGCGCGGCGGCCGGTGTGGCCGCCGCGCGCTCTTCTTCGGCTGTGATCGTGTAGGGGCTCATGCCTCTCCTTGGAGATGACGGCCGGCCGGAAGGTGTGAGCGCGCCCACTGCCGCCCCGTTCCCTCCGAGGTGTCCGCTGTCATCCCGACCTTGGCGGCACCGACTTGAGCGAGACCGGAGCAGCAGTCGGGCGCACGGTCCGCCGCGGTGCGGCAGGCCCGGCCGAGCAGGACGGGAAGGTCCGGGCCGCCCGCGAAGTAGTGGTCGCCCGGCACGGTGCGCAGCGTGACGGGGCCGGCGGTCCACTCCCGCCAGCCCGCCATGTCGCCGGGACGGCCCAGGCGGTCGCGATCACCGGAGACCGCCAGCAGCGGCACGTCCGGCAGCCCGCCCGGGGCCGGTTCCCGGGCGGCGACGCGCAGCCGGTGCCCCAGAGCCAGGTCGTCGCGCAGCACCGGCAGGACGGTGCGGTACCAGAACCCGCCGGGTGCCGCCCTGTCCGGTACGGCGCCCATCTCGGTGAGCAGGCCGACGAGTTCGGCTTCCGGTGCCGCCCAGGCGTCGGACAGCGGGGAGGGCACCGTCGGCGGGGGGCAGGCCCCGACGGCGAGCAGTACGGGCCCGGGCAGGCCGGCGTCGTGCAGCGCGCGCGTCACCGTGTAGGCGACCATCGCGCCCAGGCTGTGCCCGTACAGCGCGAACGGCTGCGGACGCGCTGCCGCGGTGAAGTGGCCCATCAGGTCGGCGAGGAGAGCCTCGCGCCCGGTGATGGCCGGCTCGCGGGCGCGGCTGCCCCGGCCGGGCAGCGGCAGCGGTACGACCTCGACGTCCGGCCCGGCCCGGCCGGCCCAGCCCTCGAACGAGGAGGTGCCCGCGCCGGCGTGGGCGAAGCAGTACAGGCGCACCGGCCGGGTGCCGCGCTGTGCGTCCGTCATGTCACGAGGCCCGCGGCCACCGCGAGGGCCTCGGCCCGGTCGGCGCGCTCCCAGGTGAAGTCGGGCAGCTCGCGGCCGAAGTGGCCGTAGGCGGCGGTCTGGGCGTAGATCGGGCGCAGCAGGTCGAGGTCGCGGATGATCGCGGCCGGGCGGAGGTCGAAGACCTCGGTGATCGCCTGCTGGAGGCGGGCCACGGGGACCCGTTCGGTGCCGAAGGTCTCGACGAACAGGCCGACCGGCTCGGCCTTGCCGATCGCGTACGCCACCTGGACCTCGCAGCGGGCGGCCAGACCGGCGGCGACCACGTTCTTGGCGACCCAGCGCATCGCGTACGCGGCCGAGCGGTCCACCTTGGACGGGTCCTTGCCGGAGAAGGCACCGCCGCCGTGCCGGGCCATGCCGCCGTAGGTGTCGATGATGATCTTGCGGCCGGTCAGGCCGGCGTCACCCATCGGGCCGCCGATCTCGAAACGGCCGGTCGGGTTCACCAGCAGCCGGTACTTCTCCGTGTCGAGCTTGATGCCCTCGTCCAGCAGCGCCTTCAGCTCCGGCTCCACGACGAACTCGCGGATGTCGGGGGCCAGCAGCGACTCCAGGTCGATGTCCGAGGCGTGCTGCGAGGAGACGACGACCGTGTCCAGACGGACCGCCTTGTCACCGTCGTACTCGATGGTGACCTGCGTCTTGCCGTCCGGGCGCAGGTAGGGGATCGTGCCGTTCTTGCGCACGTCGGACAGGCGCTTGGACAGGCGGTGCGCCAGGAAGACCGGCAGCGGCATCAGCGTCGGCGTCTCGTCCGTCGCGTAGCCGAACATCAGACCCTGGTCGCCCGCGCCCTGCCGGTCCAGCTCGTCCTCGTCACCCTCGACACGGGCCTCGTAGGCGGCGTCGACACCCTGCGCGATGTCCGGGGACTGCGCGCCGATCGACACCGACACGCCGCACGAGGCACCGTCGAAGCCCTTCTTCGAGGAGTCGTAGCCGATCTCCAGGATCTTGTCGCGGACCAGCTGCGCGATCGGTGCGTACGCGGTGCTGGAGACTTCGCCGGCCACGTGCACCAGGCCGGTCGTGATCAGGGTCTCGACGGCGACCCGGGAGGACGGGTCCTCACGCAGGAGCGCGTCGAGGATGGTGTCGCTGATCTGGTCAGCGATCTTGTCGGGGTGACCCTCGGTCACGGACTCCGAGGTGAACAGACGACGGGACATGGGTCTCCAGAGGATCGGAAAAGGCGTGTTGACGGGACAGGCGGTCGGCGAGCGTGCCCAGGACGGTCTCGTCCAGCGGTGCGGTGACCGCCGGGCCGGGCACGGTGACCACCCCGGTGTCCTGGCAGGCCACGCTGACCAGATAGCGGCCGCCGAGGACGCGGTAGGTGGCGAAGGTCCATGTGTCGCTCTCCACGGGCGTGCCGTCGGGCGCGCACAGCAACGCGCAACGGCCCGCGTCCGGGCCGGCGCGGCATCTCCCGCACGCGGTGAAGCCGAACTCGGTGAAGCCGAGGGGCAGTCCCTGGCCGAGGGCCTTGGAGTACGCCTCCTTCAGCGTCCACAGGCGCAGGCGCGCCCGGTGCTGCTCCGTCTCGGGCAGCAGGCCGAGCTCGGCGCGCTCGGCGGCGGTGCACACATGGCCGAGGAACCCCTCGGCGGGCGGCCGCGTGCGGGCCGGTTCGGCGTCGACGCCGATCCTGCCGGTGCGGCTGATGCCCACGGCGATCAGGTCCTCGGAGTGGGTCAGGCTCATGTCGAGCTGCCCGAATCCCCGCAGGTACGGGCGGCCGCCGGGCGTGTAGGCGAGGTCGAGCTCGACGGGTTCGGTGCCGAGGACGGCGGCCGCCGTGTACTTGACGGCAAGCCGGGAGGCGGCGAACCGGTAGCGGACGGCCGGGTCCGGGGTCCGCCGGTAGCGCTGCCAGTCCGGGCCGAGCATCTCGCGCAGACCGCCCCCGGCCAGCGCGGCGTTGAGCCACTCCCCCCAGGTGGTGAGAACCGTGGCGTTACCGGTCAGCCGGATGCTCTCGCGCACTTCCTGCCAGGGGCCGCGGCTGCCACTGGCCTTGAACGGCGGTGCGATGTGCACCGCGTGCGCGGTCACGGGGCGAGCTCCGTGGCGTCCAGGTCATAGCTGAGGTGCTCGTGACAGCGGCGCACGAGTTCGCGGTGCACCAGTTCCTCCACCCCGTCCGGCAGGGGCGGAACGGGCGCGCCGAGGCGCCGGGCGATCCGGGACAGGGCGAGCACCGGCCAGGCGGGTGCGGCGAGAAAGGGGTCGGCGCCGTCCTGGCTCTCCCACACGCCGAGGACCGCCGCGGCGGCGAGCACCAGGGCGTAGCGGTCGACGAGCGCGCACACGGCGGCCACGGGCAGCGGTCCGTCCCCGGGGCCGGGCAGCGCACGGCACCGGGCGCGCAGCGCGTGCAGTTCGGTGACGAGGCTCTGGACGAGTTCCGCGAGGACGGCCGTGTGGCCGCCGACGCCGCGGACCTCGGCGAACCTCGCCGCCGATCCGCACAGCGAGGCGGCCAGGACGTCTCCGCGCCCCGCCGCGGCGAGGGAGGCGAAGTCGAGGACGGGCAGGTCGGCTCCACCCCGGAACAACGTCAGCGGCGGCTCCGGCTCGGCGAACCAGGAGTGCTCGGCGAGCGGCCGCAGATGGGGGGCGATCACCGCCTGGCCGGCGGCGGCGCCGGTGCGTGCGGGTCCGGAGGCTGCGAGCGGCAGGGCCCGCATCAGTCTGCCGAGGGCGCCGTGGTGGGCGCTGCCGCGGTCGTGCCGGCGCGCACCGAGCACACAGGCGAGTGCCTCGAGGTTCTCCCGGAGCAGCGCGGGGACCAGGTAGTGCACGGCGGCGGCCGGCACCTGGGCCTGTGCGGGCAGCAGGCTCAGCGCGCGCAGGGCGACGTCGGCGAAGCTGTCGCAGGCCAGGATGTCGGCGAAGACCCCGGCCAGTCGCCGGTGCGGGCGGGCGGGCGACGCTCCGCCACCGGCCGCACGCACGGCGGAGCGCAGTGCGGTGTCCGCGGCGGCGACCAGCAGCGCGGGCACCAGAGCGTGGCCGACCTGCTGCGTGCGCAGGGCCAGTGGCACGCCCTCGCCCACGGGTCCGAGGACCGCGTCGTGGGGTACGGCGTGCTCGTGCAGCTCGATCTCGGCACGCGGCGCACGGAGCCGCCCGGGGGCCGCGGCCCTGCCCGTCTCCCGCACCGCCAGTGGGGGGAGTCGGTCGCCGTCCAGGAGCACGGCGGTATGGCTGTGCGGGGAGCGGGCCGGGCCGGTGCGGGCCTGCACGACGTACAGGCGGGCACCGATCGCGTCCGGGGCGGCTTCGGCCCGGCCGCCCAGCAGCAGGCCGTCGCCCGGTGCGGGGCGAGCGGTGATGCCGCCCGGCGTGGTGCCGGCGGTCTGCCCGTGCCCGTGCGGCACCAGTCCGACCCGCCCGCCGCCCAGCAGCAGCGCGGCGGTCTGCGCGCGCCGGTGGGTGCTGCCGGCGGCCCACACCGGCCCCGCGGCCAGCACCGGGGCGGTGCCCACCGCGGTTCCGAGGGCCACGTCGCGGCGGAAGACGGGCCGCAGCACCCTGGCGAGCAGGTCGGCCCTGGTCAGTCGCCCTCCGTCCGCGACGGGCACGCATTCGGCGCTCAGTCCGAACCGCTCGAGCAGCAGTTCCGTCCGCTCGGGCGGTCGTCCCCGGGCGTCGGCCTCGAACAGGGCGGTCAGGCCGTGCGGGTTGTCGGGGGCGTAGGGGTCGCCGAGGAGCACTTCGAGCCGCGCGGCACGCCGGTCGGCGTCGGCGGCGGACGGAATGGCCGGACGGACGGGATCGCCGGCGACGGCCAGGTCCCCTGCGGTGGCGGCTGCGACGGCCATGGTGACGCGGATCAGCCCCCCTTCGGCTCCTGCGGACCTACGCCGACGAGCCGCGCGCCGGCCTGCCGGACGCGCGCCTCGGCTGTTGACGACTGTGCCGACGACGACTCGACGACCACTCGAACGCCGGTCGGCCTGGGCTCGACGGACTTCGAGCGTTCCTCAAGGGCACGGGCGCAGCGCCCGGTTTCCCAGGTGGCCGGTGACCGTGTCCAGGACGGCTTCCCGGTGGTCGGCGAGGAAGAAGTGCCCTCCGGGATGGACCTCGACGCTGAACGGTCCCGTGGTGTGGCGTGCCCAGGAGCGCACCTCGGCGACGGTGACCCGCGGGTCGTCGGCACCGGCGAAGGCCGTGACCGGGCAGGCGAGCGGAGGCTGCGCCCGGTACTCGTACCGCTCGATGGCGCGGTAGTCGTTGCGCAGGGCGGGCAGCAGCATCCGCCGCATGTCGGGGTCGTCGAGCAGTTCGGATCCGGCGCCGCCCATGGACTGCACCCGGGCGACGAACTCGGCGTCGGAGGTCTGGTGCCACCTCTCGCCGCGCCGCTCCACGGAGGGGGCACGGCTGCCGGAGGCGAACAGTTCGACGGGTCCGCGGCCCGCGTCCTCCATCCGGCGTGCCACTTCGAAACCGACGATGGCGCCCATGCTGTGGCCGAACAGCGCGTAGGGACGGTCGGCGCACGCCATGAGGGCGTCGGCGATCC
This sequence comes from Streptomyces sp. CB02400, assembly GCF_001905725.1. Taxonomy (GTDB): domain Bacteria; phylum Actinomycetota; class Actinomycetes; order Streptomycetales; family Streptomycetaceae; genus Streptomyces; species Streptomyces atrovirens. Next base: position 9,250 of record NZ_LIWB01000033.1, on the reverse strand, counting down.
GGTCGGCGAGGGTGCCGATGTCCGGGACGAGCGGGTGGTTGTGCCGCTCGTGCCGGCCCGGGTACTGCACGGACAGGACCTCGACGCGCGGGGCGAGAGCCTGGGCCACGGGGACGTAGAAGCTGGCTGCCCCGCCCGCGTGCGGCAGACAGACCAGGCGGACGGAGGCGTCCGGGGACGGGCGATAGACGGTGAAGTAGGGGCTGCGTGTACCGAGGCTTGCCGCCATGTCGTTCTCCCCCATTGCTGGTTCGGGTCAGCCCGTATCCAGTCATGCGGCGGTCTCGTGGCGGCGGAGCATCCGTGGAGGGCGGCTCGAACGGCCGTCGGCCGCCCTGCCCCGCCCCCCGTAAAACCGGACAGTTGGTTTACTTCTGTGGGTCACTCCCCGCCGGGCGGCCCAGCAGCACGGGCAGCGAGCTGTATCCGTTGACGATGAAGGACGGCACGGGATCGATCTCGTCCGCCGGTACGGCGAGCTCCAGCTGCGGAAAGCGCTCGAAGAGCCCGGCCAGGGCGCTGACGGTTTCCAGCCTGGCCAGCGGAGCCCCCATGCAGAAGTGGACGCCGTGCCCGAAGCCGATGTGGTCACGGCGCCCGGGCCGCATCAGGTCGAAGCGGGTGGCGTCCGGCCCGTGCTGTCCGGAATCGATGCCGGCGGCGGCGAAGGAGACGATGATCGGATCCCCCTTGCCGATCAGCACTCCGTCCAGGTCGATGTCGTCCACCGCGAAACGCATGGGCGAGTAGGCCGCCGGGTTACGGCTGCGCAGGGTCTCGGCGATGACGTCGCCCCAGTCGGCGCGCCCGGCCCGCACGTGGTCCAGCTGCCCGGGGTCGGCGAGCAGCGCGCCCACGGCGTTGCCGATCAGCGTGCAGGTCGTCTCCTGACCGGCCGCGATCATCAGGTAGAGGGTGCCGAGGAGTTCCTCCTCGCTGAGTGCGCCGTCCTCGTCGCGGGCGGCGATCAGGGCGGACGTCAGGTCGTCGCCGTGCCGGTCCTGCTTCTGCCGGACCAGCTCGCCCAGCATCCCGAAGACCTCCAGCTGCGCGGCGGCCATCTCCGCCGCGGACGCCGAGGTGCTGAACACCATCTCCAGCGCGGTGCACAGCGGCTGCCTGAGGTCCTCCGCGACGCCGAAGAGCTCGCATATGACCCGCAGGGGCAGCAGCTTGGCGTACCGGGCGCGCAGGTCGACGGGCTGTCCGGCCGGCAGCAGCGCCAGATCGTCGAGGAGCTCGGCGGCGATCGCCTCGACGCGGGGCCGCAGGGCCTCCGTGCGCCGCACCGTGAACGCGCTGGCGATCAGCCGGCGCAGCCGGGTGTGCTTCTCACCGTAGGCGAAGAGCATGTTCTCGTTGGCCACCCACGGATACAGCGGCCACTCGTCGGAGATGTGCCCCTCGACGAACGCCGGCCAGTGCTGCCGGGCGTCCTTGGACACCCTCGGATCCGTGAGCAGCTGCTTGATGTACCGCTGCCGGGTGATCGCCCAGGCCCGCACCCCCCCGGGCAGCTCGACCTCGACGGCGGGGCCGGTGCGTTGCAGCATCGCGGCCTCGCCGGGCAGGTCGCGCCCGAGAACGTCGAGCGCGTATGGGCAGGCAGTCGCTTCCATCTGTGTTTCCCCCTTGTAGCTGGCTGCTTCGTGCCCGTCGGGCACACCGATCACACAGCAGGAACGCGTCGCACCCGGCCCCCCGGACGCATCACCGCACGGCGTCCTGGTCGGCCTCCGGTTCCGCGTCGGCCTGACGGAGTTTCATGGCCTCTTCGTAGATCCGCATGCCCCGGCCGGCCCCGAAGTCCAGGCGGGAGAGCACCGAGGGCACCGCGGCGGCCGCCATCAGGTTCCGGTAGAGGTCGGTCACCCGCTCCTGCATGTCCTCGCGGTCGGTCATGATGTTGGACAGCATCTGGACCCCGGTGAACGCGCCGACCGCGAGCTTGGCGAGGCTCAGCGTGTCGACGTGCGGCAACAGCTCGCCGTTCGTCTTCGCCTCGTTCAGCAGGGCGTGGGTGTGCTCGACCCACGCCTGCATCGGCATCCGCGCGTCGAGCCCCCCCTGGGCCGCCCCCTGGTCGATGGTCAGCCGCACGCTGCCGCGGACGATGGGGTCGCCGGTCTCCCGCCGGAGCAGACAGGCCAGCAACAAGGCCTCGTCGAGGGACTCCTGCAGCTTGAGCTCCTGCTTGGGGACCGGCGGGAGGGCGTCGACCTGTACGGCCAGCACCCCTTGGGCCAGTTCCTCCTTGGAACCGAAGTGGAAGTACAGAGCGCCCCTCGTCAGCCCGGACCGCTTCAGGATCTCGGTGATGGTCGCGGCCTCGTATCCGACCTCGTCGAACACTTCGGCCGCGGCTACGAGGATCGCCCTGCGTGTCCGGATCGCCCGTTCCTGCAGCGCCACCGTTCTTCCTTCCGTCAGAAAATACCAGTCGGTATTGTTCCGCATGCAGACTGACCTCACCACTCCCGCCCGGTTCGAGGGAAAGAGCTGGTGAACCGCGAAGATTCCTGTGTCTGCACGGCTGGTGGCGCAAGCGAGCCCCCACTTTAAAACCGATCAATCGGTTTTTCAAGACTTCCCCAAATACGTCGCAACGGGGAAGATGGGCCGCGCCGATGACCAGCGGTACGGAAGCGGGGGCTCCCCCCGGCTTCCCTCAGTCGCGCACCGCGCTTTCACGGGGGATTTTCATGACAACTGCGCTTCTTCCTGACCATCTTCTCTCCGGGGCCGCCGTGTCCCCGCTCACCGAAGGCTCCGGCCGGAGCGAGCGGACCGTCCGGACACCGCAGCAGCCGCACAAGGTCCTCAGCGGGGAACTCGCCCGGCTCCTCTTCGACGGGGAGAGCCGGACGTCCGTACACGCCGCCTGGCGCGGCCTGCTCACCGACGAAAGGTTTCATCACAGGCCGGGCCTGACGCCCGAGCAGCGCGTCGCGCTTTCCTACGACCGTCTCCGCCAGGTCAACGAGGTGATCGACTCGCCCGAACGGCTGGCCCGCGACCCGGAGCGGCTCGCCGCACTGCACGAGTGGACCGGCGTGGTCGACGGGGGCCTGTGCACGCTGGCGAGCATCCATTACAACCTCTTCCTCGGCAGCCTGCTCGACCACGACAGCGCCGGCCGGGACCTGTCCGAGTTCACCTCCATGCGCCGCACGGGCACCTTCCTGTGCACGGAACTGGACCACGGCAACGACGCGCCGGCCCTGCAGACCACGGCCGAACTCGACCGGGAGACGGGCGGTTTCGTTCTGAACACGCCCACGTCCGGGGCCCAGAAGTTCATGCCGAACACCAGTCTCACCGGCGGCCCCAAGAGTGCCGTCGTGGCCGCCCGGCTGCTGATCGACGGCGAGGACCAGGGCGTCTACCTCTTCCTCACACCGCTGAGCGATGACACGGGCCATCTGCCCGGCGTACACGTGCGACGGCTGCCCGACCGGACCGGTACCCCGGTCGACCACTGCCTCACCGCGTTCGACCACGTCCGGCTCCCCCGCGAGGCCCTGCTGCAGGCCGACCACGGCCGCCTCGACGCCGACGGCACCTTCACCAGCACTCTGGGCAACCCGCGCAAGCGGTTCCTGCAGTCCATCGACCGCGTCACCACCGGCAAGCTCTGCATGAGCGCCGGAACCCTCGGCATGGCGCGCGCTTCCCTGGCCATCGCGGTCCGGCACGCCCACTCGCGTCAGATCAGCGGTCACCGACGGGGCCTGCGCGTACCGCTGATGGCACACCGCAGCCATCACGGCCGGCTACTGCACTCCCTGGCACTGGCCTACGCCATGAGCTTCCTGCACCGGTCCGTGCTGACGCGCTGGGTCGAGCACACCCCCGAGGACCGTGAGGACACCGCGCGCCTGGTGGCCGTCGCCAAGGGCTGGATCACCTGGCAGGCCCGCGCGATCACCACCGAGTCCCGTGAGCGGTGCGGCGCCCAGGGCTTCTTCCCCGTCAACGGCATATCCGACCTGCCGTCGAACGTGGAGGGCGGCATCACGGCCGAGGGCGACAACCTGGTGATCTGGCTGAAGGCGGCCTCCGAGATGCTCTTCGACAGCCAGGGCGACGACCGGCCCGCGGCCGAGGCCCCGCTCGGCGACCGGCCGCTGACCGACCTGCCGTTCCTGCGCGAGCTGCTGGCCCAGGTCGTCGTCGGCTGGCAGAGCCGGGCACGCGACGCCCTGCGTCAGGGCCCCAAGGGCGACCCGCTCGGCCGCTGGAACGAAGCCTCGGCCCCCGCCCTGGAGATGATTTCGGCGTACGCCTGCCTCCAGGCGGCCGACGCCTTCACGACCGCCGCGGCCCGGGCTGAGGACGCCGAAGCCCGGCAGACGCTCGAGGACCTGTGCCGTCTGTTCCTGCTCCAGCAGCTCAGCGCGCACACCGGTCTCCTGCTCGCCGACGACCACATGACGGCCGAGCACGTCCGCTCGCTCTGGTCGACCGTCAACGACCTGGTCGCCCGGCTGGCACCGCACACCATGGCACTGGCCGACGCGTTCGACCTGCCGGCGGAGTTCCTCGCCACCGTCCCGATCGCCGACGGGGGGCGCATCGGTCAGGAGCACTGCGAACCCGGTGCGGGAGCGGGCCGGTCCTGAAGACCGTCCACGCGGTCCGGGTCCGGCACACCGCCCGGCCCCGGACCGCCCCGGTCAGCTCCTGACGTTCCTCACGGCCGGGCCTTGGCGTACGTCATGATCGTGACGCCGCTGTCGAAGACCCGGCCCGAGACGACCTCGTAACGCTGGGGCGAGTAGCCGGAGTCGAACAGCGGGACACCCGAACCGATCACGACCGGGTTGATCTTGACGATGAGTTCGTCGATCTCGTCCCGCAGCGCCGCGGCGGCCTTCCCGCCGCCGCACAGCCAGATACCCAGCCCGTCCTCCTTCTTCAGCGTCCGGACGAAGTCGAGCGGGTCCCCCGGCACCACCTCCACCGCGGGGTCCGAGGCGCTGTCCAGGCCGGCGGAGACGACGTACTGCCGCAGGTGCCGGTACGGGCTGGTGATGCCGTCACGCAAGCCGCGCTCGTAGGTGCCCCGGCCCATCAGCACGGTGTCGAACCGCCGGTTGTCGCTTTCGGCGAGACCGGGAACCTGCTGCCGCAGCGCGGTCGGAAGCGTCTCCGGAACATTGTCGAGCACCCACGCTCCGTGATCCTGCCCCTCCAGGAACATGCTGTGATCCGAATCGGGAGAGGCGATGAAGCCATCCAGGGTCGCGGCGACGAAGTAGGTGAGCTTGCGCATAGTGACCAACCGTATCGCAAGCGTGACGACCGCCTTTCACAGCGGCAGCGCAAGACCGTTCTCCCGCCGAGCCGTCGGGGCCGGGCCGCCCTCGGAACGCCGGGTCTTGCATCCCTTCACGCGTGCGGCGAGCGTACCGGGGTCGATCGCCTCGGCGGGGGCCCCCTTGGCGTACAGGCCCTCGGGCACGGAATCGCGGTCGTGGGGCAGGAGCCAGAAGACCCGGCGCCGGAAGGTACCCGAGGACCGGGAGGGTTTGGCCGTGGACCCGAGGAGGGCGTACCCGACGAGGCGGCCGTCGCGGTGGTAGGCGGGCCTGCCGCGACGCGTCGGCAGCCGGTCGAGGCTCTGCCGCACGTAGTCGAGACGGTCCACGTCCTCCAGCCAGACGAGTTCCGTCTCGTGGCTGATCTCGTCCTCTGTGATCAGGGAGCTCATACGGGGGCGTCCCTCTCCTCGTCGGTGAGCAGTCCGATGCCCGGATAGTGCTTGCGCTGGTTGGACAGGATCATCTCCTTGGGAGACGCCAGCCCGACCAGTTCCCGGGTCCGGGCGGCGAACGCGCGCGAGGACGCCACGGGCGCGCCCTCGCTCTGGCACCACGCCCGGTACACGGCGTAGAGAGCCGTCTGCTCGGCACGCAGACCGGGCCTGAGGGCACAGCACTCGTCGTAGAAGCGGCCGGTGTGGTCCTCGGTCTCGGCGTACGCCGTGGTGGCGATGCGGACCCGCTCGGGACCGGCCAGGTCCCGGTCGCCGGCGAGATAGCGGCGCGCGCCCTCGACAAGCCATCCGAGGATGCCGGGGCCCTCCTCGGTGACGAGGATGTCGGCGAGGTTCTCGATCTTGCGGTCGTCGGGGACGACGCGCTCGAAGGGAATCAGCCGCATCCGGCGCCAGAAGGCGAAGCCGCCGGTGCCGACCTCGGGCCGGTGATTGCCGAGCAGCCACAGCTTGTGGGTGGGCTGGAAGCTGAAGAAGTCCTGCCGCATACGGCGGGCCTTGATGCGGTCGCCGCCGGTGAGGAGCTTGACGCGGGCCTCGTCGAACTTGTCCCCCGGCTTGACCTCGCTGCACACGATGACGCGGCGGCCGTGGAGTTCGGCGAGGTCGGTGGGGTGGCCCTCGTAGGGGCGCGCCATGAGGAAACCGGGCGGGGCCGCGTCGGCGTAGTCGCCGAGCAGCTTCATCAGCACATCCAGCAGGACGGACTTGCCGTTGCGGCCCGAGCCGAACAGGAACGGCAGGACCTGCCCGCCGACGTCGCCGGTGACGGAGTACCCCAGCAGCAGCTGGAGGTAGTCGATCATCTCGCGGCCTTCGGCGTCGCCGCCGAAGGTGTCCGTCAGGAACCGGTCCCAGCGGGGAACGGGCACGTGCCGGGGGCCGACCGCCGTGGACCGGGAGTGGAAGTCCTTGTTCGGGTCAGGGCTCTTGATCAGGCCGGTGCACAGGTCGACCACGCCGTCCGGAGTGCACAGGGCGTAGGGGTCGGCGTCCAGGAGCGCGGCGTTCAGCACCATGCCGGGGGCCGATCTGGCCTGCGAGAGCATGGCGTTGATGCCGGTGGTCGACAGGGCGCGGCGACGGTGCTGCTGCAGGGCCCGGTCGGTGAAGACGCCGCGGGGGTCGTGGGAGGCGATGTGCTCCGCCAGATCGCCCGCCGCCCACAGCACGGTGTCGTCCTCGTCGATCTGCCACCGGGTCGTGTCCCACCGGTACCAGCCGATGCCGGGCACATGCCGGTAGTCGTTGGCGTACAGCCTGACGAACAGCTTGGCGTTGCCGCGGTCGGACAGGGTGTCGGGCAGCAGCCCGTCGGCGATCGCCCCACCCGCGTCGCGCTCCCCCACAGCCCGCGCCGGTGCGGGCACCTGCTCCTGGCCGCGGATCTGGGCGGCGACGGCTTCGGGATCGAACGCGACAAGGGCCTCATCGCCGTACGACCTCACAGGCACCTCCTCCGGGCGTGCAGGGGCCGCTCGAGGCCGGCTGCCATGCCGCTGCGGATGATCTGCCGGACCCTGCGCTCCTGGCCCGGCCGGGCCGCCAGCGCGACCTCCCGCAGGGCGAGTTCGGCCTCGTCCTGGAGCACGCGACCTGCGGCGACGAGCCCGCCGAGGGTGTACGCGGCGCGGTTGAGAGCATCGGAGAACCCGGCGCCCTCGGACACCCGGCCGCACATCGCGACCGGGGCCAGGACGGCGCTGAGGCTCTGCTGCCCACCGTGCGCGGCACGGCCGGCGGCGAGGACGGCCTGACGGGCCCGCGGCGGCACCGGACGCGGGGCGGGCACAGCCGGCAGATGACCGGTGCGCTCCAGCTCGCCGGCCAGCCAGGAGGGCAGCGGCGCGGGCTCGCGCACGGCTCCGACGGGCAGGTACCGGCCCGCCGCGGTGGCGGTGCCCGGGGCGACGATGTATCCCCCGTGGGCGCGTACGTCGACCTGCCAGGCGAGGGACCGGCCGCCGCCCGAGCCCGTGGAGCACTGCCAGCGGTGCCTGCGATGTGCCCGGTACCAGACGTGCAGTCCCCCGGAGGGAGTGCGCACCCGCAGAGTGGTGTCGTCGTCCGCGGGGCTGGCCGCTCCGCTGAGAGCGGCCAGCAGACCCAGCGTGTGGAATCCGTCGGCCAGCCCGGTCAGGTCGACCCGCTCGGGGATGGGGATGCCGGGCAGGAGCCGGTCCCGGGGCGGTACCGGGCGCGCGTGCGCGTCGATGTCGATGACGACCACTCCGGCCGGACCGCAGGCGACTCCCACCCCCAGGCCGGGGCGGGTCCCCCACCACCGGTCGATCCGGGCAGGATCCAGGGTGGCGGCATGGAAGCCGTGGCACCAACGGCCGGCGGCCGGGCAGGGACACCTCCGGCGGGAGTGCCCTGGCTCGCGGCACGCCTCGCAGTTCGCCACCGGGGTCTTCCGGCCCTGCGCCAGAGGGTGAACCGGCCACCCCCGCCCGACGCACCAGCGAGCTGTGCGCAGCCCAGCAGCCATACACACCCCCACCAGCGACCGAAGCGACCCAACGACGGACACAGGCTAACCACTTCTTGTGACACATGAGGCGGGTGGGAAGGCGAGGCCTCCTCCACCCGGCGGCGCACCGGAAGCTACCGGCACACCATCGGTCGCTGCCCCCGCGGTTGAACAAAACCGCAGCTCACAGCCTCACGGCAACCCGAGAAGCGACCGAAGCGACCGAAGACTTCCATATATGACGCACACACACGCCCACGAAGGCTCTGACATACCCCCACCCTGGGTCGCTTCAGTCGCTCACTCTCGGGGAAACCATCTCTGAGCTGCGGTTTCTCCAGAAATGAAAGAGCGACCGAACAAGAGCTCGGTCGCTCTCCCCCAGTCGCTCTCGCGCCTACCGGCCGTCAGCCACTCACCAGTCGCCTCCCGGACAGCGACCGAAGAGACTCAAGCGACTTACGAGCGGCTCTCGACCCGCAGGCTGTTCCGCACCCAGTCGGTGACCACATGGGTGGGCGTGCCGGGCGTGAACAGAGCGGCCACCCCCAGCCGCAGCAGCGCGGCGACGTCGGCGTCGGGGATGATGCCGCCGCCGAACACCGTGATGTCCCCCGCGCCTTCCTCCCGGAGCAGCGTCAGCACATCGGCGAACAGCGTCATATGAGCGCCTGACAGCACGGACAGACCGATGGCGTCGGCGTCCTCCTGCACGGCCGTGTCCACGATCTGCCGTGGCGTCTGGTGAAGACCCGTGTAGATGACCTCCACCCCCGCGTCCCGGAGCGCCCGGGCGATGACCTTGGCGCCACGGTCGTGCCCGTCCAGGCCGGGCTTGGCGACCACCACGCGGATCGGTACGACAGAGGTCTCGGTCGGCATCTGAATCCTCGAAAGTGTTGACGGGGTGCGGGTACGAGCTCAGTAGGTGTCGCTCGGCACGTAGGTGCCCCAGACCTCGCGCAGGGCGTTGCATACCTCGCCCACCGTTGCGCGGG
>NZ_LIWB01000032.1 GCF_001905725.1 Streptomyces sp. CB02400 | reverse complement strand
AAATCACCGGTATTGGGCCTAGATGATCAATTCCAAGGGACGCCTGCGGAGGGTGTGGGGTGGGCGGCGGCCGAAGCCACCGCGAGACGGTCAGGCGGCGGGCTGCCGGCCCTGGTTGTCGAGGTGGCAGCGGGCGGTCAGGCGTCAGGGTCGACTTCGGGGTGCGTGAACCGCACGGGCTTGCCCAGCGACCGGGCGTAGGCGATTTCGGCTCGGGTGCTGTCTCCGATGTAGTCGCCGACTACGAGCACCTCATCAGCGAGCCGGATCTTCGCCCGGTGCAGATCGTCGAGTCGAACCTTCAGCGCCTCGGCCTCGACAGGATCGGACCAAAGTTCGTGCGGCGACTTCATGTCACAGGCCGGTTTGACGACAATCCTTCCGGCTTTGGTCTCCCGCAGATCGGCCTCGGTCATCTCGGTCATGAAGCGGGTGGAGCCGCAGATCACGACGATACGCGGGAGGCTCAGCTGCTTCTTCGCGTCGGCGAGCTTCTCCTCGGGGGTGAGCGGTTGCGGGTACGACACCGGTTCCTCCTGGTGGTGTGGTCCAAGGGGTGCCTGCGGAGACGAGAACGAGGGCGTCCAAGATCGTTTTGTGACGAACGACGTGGACACCCTCGCGACAGCACTCTATGCGACGGCCGACGACATCCTGAAGGAGCGTCCCGACATGGCGCCGTGGCGCCCGCCGGTCGGCATTACGCCCCGCCTGAGTGATGCCGAACTGGTCACCCCCCCCGCCACGATGCAGGCGGTACTCGGCTTCACCTCCGAGGCCAAACGGCTCCGCCATGCCCGTGCCCGCCTGCGCCACCTCTTCCCCTGCCTGCCCCAGCAGCCCGGCTACAACAAGCGGCTGCGCAAGGCCGCCGGTCCGATGCGAAGCCTGGCCACCACCACCTCGGTGTGGAGCGACGACGTATGTCGTGGACTCCACCCCGGTGGAATACGGCCACTCCCGCGAGACCGTCAAACGCTCCGACCTGGCAGGCTGGGCCGAGTACGGCTACTGCGCCAGCCACAGCCGCTTTTTCTGGGGCCTGCGCCTGCACCTGGTGTGCACCCTTCAGAGCCTGCCCATCGCCTTCGTCCTGACCGGGGCCAAGGCCGACGAACGCGAGCCCCTCCTCGACCTCCTGGCCGCCGAATGCGAGCTTCTGCGAGAGCGCTCCCGACAGACTCTCATCGGCGACAAGAACTACTTCGGCCGTGGTTTCGAACGCGAACTGTCCGAGCACGAAGCCCAGTTGCTGCGGCCTGCCCGTAAAGGTGAACGGGAACGGCCTGGCGCAGCCCTGTTCGAGCCGCTGCGGCAGGTCATCGAATCGATCAACGAGACCTTCAAGGGACAGCTTGACCTCGAACGGCACCGAGGGCGCACACCCGGCGGTGTCATAGCACGCCTCATGCAACGCATCCTCGCGCTGACCGCCTCGATCTGGCACAACGAAGCGACCGGACAAACCGTCCTGTGCTCACCGAGCGCCTACGGTCACTGACCCCTTGGAATAGATCAGCTAGCGGGAGAAGCGACCCCGGACGACCCGACAGGGACGGCGAGCAGTCCGGCACGGCGGTCCCGCCCCAAGGGCAACCAAGGCGAACCAGGAACTGCGTATCGAGTTGCATCCACGCCATCCCCGGCGTGCCCTCGTACGGCGAGGTGGCTTGGGAGCGCCGTGACGTCGTCATGACCAGCTGACGCGACGGCTTGGTCAACTCCGACCAGCGCGGCGTGAAGCTCCCCGACTTCTGGTTGAACGTGGTCAACATCGTCACCGGCAAGTACTTCCGCGGTGCCGTGGGCACGCCGTAGCTCCAGCAGGTCTCCGCCTGCTTCGTCCCGTCCGTCGACGGTTCCACGGAGTGGATCCTCGACTGCGGGTCCGGCGCCGACCCGGCCGATCTCGCGTATCGACGGCCTGATGACGCGGCGCTGGTGGTCGGTGAGTCCGGGGTTGTCCGCTCGGATGCCGGGAGGTCGGCCCGGCAGGGAGCGCTTGTGTCCCTCGGGATTCGTGGCTTCGTTCATGGCGTGCGCCGGCTCGATCCGGCCTCGGGGGGGCGGTCCTAGAGGTCGTTCTCTTTCCGAACCTCACGTGTGGTTTCCGCTGGTCAGGCATGAGAGCCCAGCTGTCGCGGGAGTCTCGGTCCGTTGCTGACCGAGATGTCGTGGGGGGTGGCGGATGGCGTCGATGCGGGCGGTGTTGGAAGCGCGGCAGAAGGCCGCGGCGGTGTGGGTGGAGGAGCTCGAAGCCGAGCTTGAGCGGGTGCGGACCGCCCTGACGGAGGCGGAAGAAGTACTCAGGCGCCGGGTGATCGGCCTGGAACAGTATCTGGAGGCGCTGGCCGAGGAGGAGGCGCCCGCCGTGGCCGTCGTGCCGCAGCGGAAGCCGACGGGGCCGCGCCGGGCGGTGCCCACCGCCAGGACGCGGTCGACATTGAGGTGCTGTCGGTGGGCTACCAGGCGTTGATGGCCGCCGCCCTGGAGGCGGGAGGAGACGGGCTGGGCGCCCGGCGGGCGGCGGTGGTGCTGGGCTGGGACAGCGCGTCCGCCTCCCGTGTCGAAGGGGCGCGGGCCCGGCTGAAACGGCTGGTGGAAGGCGGCTGGCTGGTGGAGGACAAGCCGGGCAGGTTCACGCTGCCCGCAGAGGAGCAAGAGGTTGCTGGGGCCGGGCGGACAGGCGGCGGCTCATGAGCACGGTCATCGACCACAGGACGACGGCCTCGCTGGTGTCGGTGCGCCGTTCGTCGTCACGGACCAGGCGCCGGCTGCGCAGGAGCCGGGCGAAGGATCTCTCGACGACCCAGCGGCGGGGCAGGACCTGGAAACCCTGGACGTCGTCGCTGCGGCGGACGATGTCGAGGACAGCTCCGAGGTACTGGCTGGTCCAGTCGGTGAGGTGGCCGGTGCAACCGCCGTCGGCCCAGATCCGCGCCAGCCGCCGGAAGTGATTCTTTGCCGTGGGCAACAGGATGCGGGCGGCTTCCAGGTCGGTCGTGGAGGTCGGCGTGACCGGCACGGCCAGAAGGAGTCCGAGGGTATCGGTGAGCAGGTGGCGCTTGCGTCCGTTGATCTTCTTGCCGGCGTCGAAACCCCGCGAGGCATGGGTGACGGTGGCGTCCGCCTTCACCGGCTGCGAGTCCACGACCGCCGCGGTCGGCTCCTCCTTGCGGCCCTCAACCCGACGGACGGCCTCACGCAGCCGGTCGTGCAGCTCGCCCACCAGCCCCATGTCCCGCCGGCGGGCGAAGAAGGCGTAGACCCGATCCCACGGCGGGAAGTCGGCGGGCATCGCCCTCCATTTGATGCCGTTGTCGACCAGGTAGCGCACCGCGTCGATCATCTGCCGGTGGCAGTAGCCCTCCGGCCGACCGCCCCGGCCCGCCATCCACGACGGCACCGGCAGCAGATCCCGCACCAGGGCCCACTCCGCGTCGCTCATGTCCGAGGCATACCGGGGCCGACGCTCCGGCCAGTCGGCCGCGTTCCCGAACCGATGAGCGAGACAGCCACACCCAGGAGTGGACGAACTGGACTCGGCGACCACGACCACGCGACACTTCGACACCAGGGCCTCTTGCCTCTCGCTGGACTCGACAACCGCGAGCTACCAAGAGGCCCTTCCTTCATGCACCCGCACCGGCGGACTCACCCGGACCAGGCCCCTGTTCGAACCCCTCCGACCATACGGACGGATAGAGAACGGCCAGTCAGGCGGTGGGCCGGTCGAAAGTATGGGTTGTGGCTTGACGGTGGCCTTGGATCTGGTCCCGGCTGCTCATGCCGGGGCGGGTTTGCGGGCGCGTGGTCGTCGGGGCCACGGATGTGGCGGTGCTGTGGGCGGTGCTGCGGAGGTCGGTCGTTAGCCTGTGGGTATGTCGGAGCGTGTCACTGCGGGCCGTGTGGGCGGTCTGATCACTTTGGGTGCCGCGGATGTTTTGTGGGCCGGTTTGACGGCCGGCAGCGCGGTGCCGACGGTTTCTGCGGCGTTCACCGGCTCTCCTGCCCGTGCTCAGGCGGGTTACGTCCTGCTCGGTAGCTGTGTGGTGGCGACGGTGAAGGCCGGCGGCGGCCGGTGGAGTGTTGTGGAGGCTGAGGTGCGCCGGGCGGCAGCGGAGTTGAACGCGGTGGAGATGGACCGCCGGGACCTGGTCCGTATCGGTCCGTTCCGTGACGGGGCGAAGCCGGAACACGATGAGGGAACGCCGCTGCGGTGGCGTCGGCGCATCGCCCGGGAACTGCAGGAACCGGACGAACCCGAGCGGGCTGACGGCCGTCTCTGCCATCTGGCGGGGGTCGACTGGCGTCGGATACTCGTGGAGAAAACCCGTGACCGGACGCAGAGCACATGGTGGCTGCCGCGCGCTGCGGTCAGGCTGCTGGACGTGGCCGAGCACACCGAAACGCGGTGGCTGCGAGCCGCGCGAACCCGTCAGGCAGGCGCAACTGTCGCCGAGTCGCCCTCCCGCCACCGGCAGCCCCGAACCGTCGACGTTCCGCAGACGACGAGTCCCGACCGTCCGACCGCCCTACTGCGCCCGTACAACGAGGAACTGAAAGGCCACCTGTACTCGGTACTCAGCAGGAAACCCGGCATCTCCCGCAAGGTGGCCGGGTGGACGTGCGCCGTCTGCCGCACCGCACCCGCCGCCGTACTCGACCACTGCCACGAACACGGCTACGTCCGCGCCCCCGTCTGCCACTCCTGCAACACACAGGAACGACCCGACCACCTCTACAGCAACCACATCCGCGTGGCCGACCACTACACACGTCTCTTCCACACCCACGCCGCCGACTGGCTCCGCCACTGGCACCGCTGCCCCGGCTGCCGCGCACGCACCACCCTGCCCCTGCCCCACCTCGCCGCATGGACCGCCCACATAGCCTGCCGATCACTGCGCCCGACCCATCGCGATGCCAGGAGCTCCCGCGGGCGTAAACCCTGCGGTGCGCTGCGCGTGTCCTGGACCGGCAGCCACCATGCGCCCGGTTCCTGCCTGTTCACCGTCGCCGTCGACCTGTGCCCCTCCGGCGAGCACCGTGTCCTGGCGCGAGTTCCCTACCGTGAAGCAGCCGAGCGGTTTCGCACCTGGCTGGCCGAGACCGTCCCTGCCGTGGCGGCTGAGGCCGGACCCGACCGCCTGGACGGCCTCCCAGCCCAGTTCCGGCCCGTCATCGCGGACACCAGCGGCGAGGGCCTGGCGCTTTTCTGAGCCGGCAACGACAGACCCGACACCAGCGCCGGCCGGATAATGACGAGACCACTGGCTCTGTTCATGAGAACGGACAGCAGATGTCCACCACTTCGGGAGGCACCACAACACACCGAGGATTTGAACGCTGCGTGAGGTGTGCTCCCGGGGGGTGGCCGCCGAGGTCTCACGGGGGCGGGCAGCCGCAGGGCGGACGCCGACACCCGTCGTTGACGGCGTGGCGGCGCTCCGGTTCCGTGGCGGACGAGAAACACCATGGCTCGGCCGCCGCCGAGCTGCGACGATGCTGTTTCCCAAATGGAGGGCATGTGTTCGTCTTCGTGTGTGCGGGGTGCGATGCCGAGCTGACCGCCCCGCTGTCCCAGGTGGTCCTGCCGGCCCACGCCCATCAGAAGTACGGGAACGCGATTCAGCTCCCGGTCCTTATGGAGCCGGGCACGTTCGCCGTGGAGCCGGAGCCCTCGGGGCCGCCGTGGCGGAGGTGGGAGGAGATCGATCCGGACGAGCTGGCCGCGCGCGGCATCTACGCGCCGGTCCACGTCCTGTCCGACGGCCCGCCGGGCGCGATCGTCATCGCGCCCGGAGATGTCCGCGGCACCGTGCTGATCCCGGAGAAGTGCGGTGGCTACTGCTGCGGCCTCGACGGAGCTGACGGCCCCAACTTGGCCTGCGAGACGTGCGGCCTGCCCGTGGCGAGCAGGATCGACGACTGCTCGCTCTGGCAGACGGTGTGGCTCGCCCCTGACGCCGTGCGCCGCCGCCGAGTCGACGGCACCGACGCCGCACCGCTTTCCTGGGCGGAGCTGGCGGCGCAGGGAAAGGGCACGCCTCCGTTCGAGCCGATCACCGCCTGGGACGGACCACGGCTGGGATTGAACCACTGGTGGTCCTGGAGCCCGCGGTGGGAGGCGGCGGCCGGCCGGGCGCTCGCCCATCTGCTGACGGCGTCGGAGGGCCGGTCGGTGACCGTCCCGGACGGCCTGACCGAGGAGGTGTTCCAACGTGTCCTCGACACCCTGCTGCCCGCAGGTCCGCCGGCGAGGCGCGCCGTTCTGGCCGGACCGGGGCTGCCCGCCCCCGACGCGGACGTCGACATCCTCATCGTGCCGGTCCATCCGCAAACGGGGGAGACCTGGGCCCCGCCCGGCCCGGCCGCCTCGGCACCCCCGGTGCCCCTGCCGTTCGGGGTGTGGTGGTGGTTGGCTTTCCCCGAGCCGCACCTGCCCGCCCCCGCGTCGGGCGTCATGCCCGACGGCGTCCTACGCGACGATCCGCCCGCACCGCACCCCTGCAGCCTCTTCAGACCCGACCCGGGAATTTTCTGGTACACCCTGGTCCGGCTACCAGCCGTCCGCAGCCAGTGGCTGCGCGAGATCCTGAGAACCTCACACAGGACACGTGCACGTCTCTTCTGATCAGCCGGCAGAAGACGCCGACGCTCAGCCTCCGACCTGTCAGGTGATCGTGCCTCCGCAGTCGAACAGCGCCAGACGGTGGTGCCTCCCGAAGTGGTGGACATCTGCTGACCGTTCTCATGAACACAACCAGTACCGACTCGTTGAGGACGAGACGCGTGATCTCGGCACTCTCCCGGTAGGGCTGGTTCTGCGCACCAAGTGCTGCCATCGTCGCAGGCCACGTGGAGTCAAACCTGTGGGGCAGAACATTGATCGGCTGGGGAGCGAACCGCGGATCTGCCCGGGGCGGAGCAGCGACTGTGCCCCGGGTGGTCAATATGTGGCCGTGTTGAGTGGTGGTGGCCTTCGTGCCTGCCTCTGTCCCGTGGCGGCGGCTTGGCCATGGCCGATGAGCTGCCCGGCGTGCTCGGCGGTGGGAGACGTGTCCATCACGTGGATCATCGCCGCTCATTGAGGTGACGGCGAGCGTCGGGCCGGCATTGGATGCGTTGGGCCCGCGGCCGTTGGGCACAGCGTTTCAAGCACCGGGCGCAGGCTGGTGTGTCGCGTGTCGGTCGCTGGTGGGTTCGTTGTCCGGCTGATAGGGCTGGTCGTGTATGGCGGCCCAGCTGGTGAGTAGTTTGAGGCCGTCGGCCGATGGGGTGCCGGGCTCGGCGCTCAGTGCGGTGAGGGTCAGGCCGGGGTCGGTGGGGACGGGCAGGGCCTCGAAGGTGAGGGTGAGGTCGCCGACGGCGGGGTGGTGGAAGCGTTTGAGGCCGGTGTGGTGCAGGCGCACGTTGTGTGCGGCCCATAGCGTGCGGAAGTCCTCGCTGCGGGTGGAGAGTTCACCGATGAGGTCGCTGAGTTCGCGGTTGTGGGGGTCCTGGCCTGCTTCGGTTCGCAGGAGGGCCGCGGCGGCGGCCCTCTGCTGGTCCAGTTCGGTCATGTATTCGGCGGCGCCGGGGTTGAGGAACTGGTAGCGGGCCATGTTGACCGGTCGGGCCGGGTCCTGGAACAGGGGCCAGTACAGGGCTTTGCCGAGTCGGTTGGTGGCGAGGATGTCGAGGCGGCCGTTGCGGATGAAGGCGGGTGCCTCGGTCATCGCGTTGAGGAGCTGTTGCAGGGCGGGGCGGACGGGCTGGGCGGTGCGGCGACGGGCGGGCCGGCGGGTGGTGCTGGCGGTGCGGGCCAGGTCCATCAGGTGGGCGCGTTCGGATTCGTCGAGCTGGAGGGCGCGGGCGAGGGAGTCCAGGACGGCTTCGGAGGTTCCGGAGAGGTTGCCGCGCTCCATGCGGGCGTAGTACTCGGCGCTGACTCCGGCGAGCATCGCGACCTCTTCACGGCGCAGCCCTTTCACGCGCCGGTGCCCGGCGGCGGGCAGGCCGGCCTGCTGTGGGGTGATCTTGGCGCGGCGGCTGGTGAGGAACTCGCGGACCTCGCCTCGGTTGTCCATGCGTTCGAGGCTACGACGATCCCCGCGCGTGAGGGGTGTCCTGTCAGTACACGTATCAACGGGTCCTTCCGTGCGCCCGTGACCTGCCGTTTCATCGGTGGCAGGCCAGCAAAGGCCGCCCGCCCCTCCAGTGGCGCACACCGGGAAGGCGGGACGGAACGGAGACCGGCGCCCCTCTTCGCCGTCGCAGGGAGACACCTGGGGCATCCAGACGGAAAGGAGCCGGTGATGGCGGAAGACAAGCGGCCCGAGGGGTCGCGTCAGCAGTTCGGGGATCTTGTCCCCGCACTGGCGGGATACAGCGAGGACGTGCTGTTCGGGCAGGTGTGGGAGGACGCCGACCTGTCCCCGCGCGAGCGCAGATCACCAGCGGCAGCAGCGAACAGCTCGCCTTCCACCTGGGCAAGGCCCGGGAGAACGGGCTCAGCGACGAGGAGCTGATCGCGACGGTCACGCACCTGGTGTTCTACGCCGGATGGCCCAAGGCCGTGTCCGCGCTCACGGTCGCCCGTAGCGTCCTGGCCGACGACTGACCTGTCCCACGCCTCCACCCTCACCCATGTGTGGCCGAGCCGCGACAGAACGTGTGCAAGAGAGACCATCATGGAGATCAGCCAGCCTCCGGCGACAGCCAAGCTTCCGGCGGAGATGTTCACCGGGGATGCCTGGGCGGATGTGATCTACCGCGGTGAGGATCCCTCCCGGGCACGGGCGAACATGGTGCGCTTCGCGCCCGGCGCCCGCACTGCCTGGCACTCCCACGCCTGGGCCAGACCCTCTACATCGTGGAGGGCATCGCCCTCATCCGGTCCCGCGGCGGCGACATAGTCGAAGCCCGTCCCGGGGACGTGATCTTCACGCCGGCCGGTGAGGAGCACTGGCACGGCGCGGCCCCGGACCGGTTCATGGCGCACATCGCGCTGTGGGAGGGCGACGAAGCCGACTGGCTGGAGCACGTCACCGACGCCGAGTACGTCGGCCCGCGCCGCCCCACCCCCACCCCCTGACCTGCCCGGGCGTGCCCCCGCTGAGGGGGAAGCCGCAGCCTGAACGAACACCCTGCACGAGGCCCCAGCCCCCGTGCCCCGCATGAAGATTGGACACCCCGTCATGAACCCGCAGTACAACTTCGAGGGGCAGGTCGCCCTGGTCACCGGTGCCGCCTCCGGCATGGGCCTGGCTGCCGCCCGTGCCTTCGCCCAGGCCGGCGCCGCCGTCGTGCTGGCCGACGTCAACAAGGACGCCGTCGAGAACGCAGCGAAGGAACTCACGGACGCCGGTCACCAGGCCATCGGCGTGGTGTGCGACGTCACCGACGAGGACCAGGCCGCCGCCATGGTCCAGAGCGCGGTGGACACCTACGGCCGCCTGGACATGGCGTTCAACAACGCCGGTATCCAGGCCCCGCCCTCGGACGCCGCCGACGAGAGCGCTGAGGAGTTCGACCGCGTCAATGCCGTCAACCTGCGCGGTGTGTGGGCTGCCCAGAAGCACGAGCTACGCCAGATGCGTACCCAGGGCTCCGGCGCGATCGTCAACTGCTCCTCGCTGGGCGGGCTGGTCGGCTTGCCCGAGCGCGCCGCGTACCACGCGTCCAAGCACGGTGTGATCGGTCTGACCAAGAGCGCCGCGGTCGAGTACGCGCCCAAGGGCATCCGCATCAACGCTGTCTGTCCCGGCGTGATCGAGACCCCGATGGTCGCCGACATGCTCGAGGGCCAGGCCGAGGCCATGGCCGAGATCATGAGCCAGCAGCCCATCGGGCGCCTCGGCCAGGCCGAGGAAGTTGCCGCCGCCGCGCTGTGGCTGTGCAGCCCCGGCGCGAGCTTCGTGATCGGTGTCGCCCTGCCCGTCGACGGCGGGTACACCACCCACTGAAACCGACGCCCCGAATCGGGCTCCCGGCCGGGGTGCGGTTACGCGCGAACCGCCGCGCCCCGGGGCCGGGCCGTCCCCGACCGGATACGGAGACCACCATGAGCGCCTGGGATCAGGAGCGATTGCACTCGTTCGCATCCGCCGACGACCTGTACATTTCCCCGTTCCGCGAGGACGGGACCACCTACGGCACACCGACCTGGATCTGGTCCGTCGTCGCGGGCGGTGACCTCTGCGTCCGCCCCTACAACGGCCCCGGCTCCCGCTGGTACCGGGCCGCGATGTCGCAGCAGGGCGGACGCATCCGTATCGCCGGCACCGAGTACGAGGTGAGCTTCGCCTCCGCCGACGACTCCGTCCTCGACGCGGTCGATGACGCCTACCGCACCAAGTACGCCCCCCAGCCCGTATCTGGGGCCGATGCTCCAGCGTGGGCCCCGCTCGGCGACCGTCCGCGTCGCCCCCACCCCATAGAGCGGCATCCCGCCCCACAGCCGCCCGCCTGGGGACTGCCAGGCCGCCTGGGCGCCCGCTGATCGGGACGGGGTCAACCGAGGAGAAAGCAGAAGCGGTCCGTCAGGCAGGTGCCCACGCGTCTGACCCACGGGCACGGCGCCGGCCTCATCCTCGGGGCGTCACTCAACACACTGATGGAACGCTCGCTGTCCCTGGCCAGCGGCGACCTGTGGCACTTCACGCAAATCCGTGAGGACCCGCTTGCCCGCGTCAACGCGGTGACCGAGGGCATCGAGAATGGCTGGCTGACACCACGCATCTCCACAGTTCTTCCCTTGGCCGACACCGCCGAGACGCACCGCCTGCTGGGAGACCGCCAGCGACGGCACCCTCGTCAAACTCCCCGTCACCGCGGACTCCGCACTCGTCCCCTCCCTGCTGACGCTCTCGGACGTCCTCGGCACCGGCTACCACGCCGCCCTCATGGGAGGGGTCAACGAGCGCTCCCGCGTCACCGTGATCGGCGACGGCGCCGTCGGCCTGCTGGCGGTGCTCTCGGCCAAGCGCCTCGGCGCCGAGCAGATCATTCTCATGGGACGCCACCAGGCGCGCACCGACCTCGGCCGAGAGTTCGGCGCCACCGACGCCGTCGCCGCCCGTGGCGAGGAAGGCATCGAGGCGGTGCGTGAGCTGACCGGCGGGCATGGCACGCACGTGGTCATCGAAGCCGTCGGCCACATGCCCGCCTATGAGCAGGCCCTCGGCGTGGTCCGCCCTGGCGGTGTCATCAGCCGCGTCGGCGTCCCGCAGTATGAAGAGGCATCGGTCGGTTTCGGCAGCCTCTTCGGCCGCAACATCCGCTTGGCCGGAGGCCCCGCGCCGGTCCGCGCCTACATTGAGGAACTGATGCCCGACATCCTCAACGGGAGCATCCAGCCCGGGAAGGTCTTCGATGCCATTACCGACCTCGACGGCATTCCCGTCGGCTACCAGGACATGGCCGACCGCAAGAGCCTCAAGGTCCTCGTCAAACCCTGACCGCCCGGGAGACCACGGGCCGGAAGGGGCAATCACGCCCCCCGGCCCGGCGGCCGAAGCAAGGGACCACCGCGACAGACGCACCATGTCCGTGCCGTACGATGCCGTGAGGCCGGAGGTCACGGTCTCCCGCGCTGGAAGAAGCGCCACCTCCCCGCCCTCGATTGAACGACAGGGGACATCGGCGCTCCTGGCTTCAAACCGTGGGCGGCGCGCGGACGAAGACGGTTGCGGACGTCTGGGTTGGCTGCGGACAATCGGCCGAGATCAGCCGACTGTTTTCCACTATCAGCCGCTGGTTGACGTTGCGAAGCGTCTTCATTGCAGTCTCCGCTTGTCGGGCGGTGGCTGCTGCCGCCGCCCGGGGTCGGTCTTGTGCGAAGTGGGCGCGGACGGTCTCGGCTTCCGCTTTGAGGTCGCGGTGGCGTTGAAGATACTGCGGGTTGACGGCGGCCCGGCGGGTGATCTCCGCGTCGGAGAGGGCCTGGCGGTTCTTGCGCATCGTGGCCAGGACGGTGAGGACCCGTTGTCGGCACTGTTCGCTGTCGGCACGACGCCGTTAAACGGCGGCCGCCCTGCCGGCATCGAGGATCTCGACCCGAGCGGCGGGGATGGCCCCCAACCCGAAGGCGCCGACCTGGGTGGGCTGCTGCTCCCTGCACCGGCGGGGGATGGTCCCGGGCCCGTCGGCCAGCGCATCGTGAACACCGACTGTTCCCCGTACCCGCGGGAGTGTTCGGCATCTGGCGGACGCGTTGCGCAGCCGGTGGTCGTGCCGGAGGTGCGGCTGCGCAGTTGCTGTGGGCTCGGCTGCGCAATGGTCTGCGCGCGGCGTTGACCTGCTGTGGCAGGCCTCATGGTCGGGGCCTGGTAGTGGTGGTCGGGGTCTGTGCAATGCCTGACCGTAGTCCTGACCACGGCGGTCAGGGGGTCCGTGTGTGCATCCAGTCGACCTGGTGGTCGGGGTGGGTGACGGGGCGCCAGATAGGTTCGGCGGGGCCATGCTGGAGGAGGTCGGTCATGGGGGCCGCGAGGACGGGAACCTCGCGCAGGAAGGCGGCCAGCGCCACATCGCGGGCTGCTGCCCGTAGGGCGTGGATGCGGGTTTCAACGCCTGTGGGGCCGGTGCCGTCGAGGACGAACAGGAGGCGGGGGAGAGAGAACGGGTAACGCTGGCGCCAGCCTTCTTGCATTGGTTCGGGGAAGGGCTGTTGCCGCTGCCGCTGCCGCTGCCGCTGCCGCACGGCCGGTACGGGCGCGTAACTGTGGAGCCGGGCGTAGCTGCCGAGTTCGGTGGCGAGACGTTCGGGTCCCATGGTGGCGCGGTCGACTTCGGCGAACGCCCGCAGGGAATCAACGGGCCGGCTTGATCTCCGTGGCGCGGGTCGGCACGGAGGCGAGCTCCTCCAGTGCCTTCGCACGGGTGAGCAGTCGCCTGCCGAGGCCGTTGTCAGACAGGGACGATCCGGCCGTTGTCGATGCGGAAGTTCTCGGTCGGTGAGCAGCCGATCGATGGCGTGATCAGCACGCTGACGGCAACCGGTGCGGGTTCCGCACCGGAGGTGGAGAACTCGCACACCGCGTGGCGGCCGGTCAGCGGGAACCAGAACCAGGAATCCGCCTTGCCGACCAGAGCACGGTCCGATTCCCTCCACGCGCCGTTCTCGAAGGTGAAGACCTGGAGGCGCACGGATGCCGCGAGCGGGTCGGTCCGCGACCTCAGAGCGGTGAGTGTGAACTTGTAGTCCTCGTCCAGGACCGACGAGGCGATCCGCCGGCGCTCCGCTGGCCGGGGCTCGGTCTGCGTTTCCTTCCCCTGACCGGCCGTCGGGCGGGCCTGCGGGTCGGTCGGCGACGGGTTCGGAGGGCCACCGGCGGTTGCGCCGATCGTGGCCGTGACGGCCGTGGCGGTGGCCGCCACGACGACACCCCAGCCTGTGAGCGTACGGAAGTTCTTGATCACGACGTCTCCACGTGTGGTGATGGGTGCGTGTTCCCGAGGTGCTGCGCACCGTCTTCGAACCGGCGCGCCTCACGGTCGACCGGGGCTGTGCTGGCACCGGTCCGAATGACGCCCCTCCGCCTGGTGGCTCAGGGAAAGACGACCAGGAAGGGCCTGTGACGGGACTGTCCGATGCCTGGTGCGGGTCGGAACGGTTGTTCCCGTCACCGCGTCCCGGGCGGCGTCGGTACCACTCGACGCGGCTACTTGCCGGGGAAGGACGGACGCACGGGCGTCGGCGCCTCGGCCGGACCGCGACCGTCCTCGGTCCGGTGCGGCCGCACGTCGGAGAGTTCGAACGTGAGTTGCCAGGTCGCCGGCGTCAACACCCGCTGCGTCACCTGACCATGAGCCCGACGGAACTCCCCGGTGCCTCCGGTGATCGCGTTGACGACCGGAACCGGTACCGGAATTCCGGCTTGCTCGCCCTGAACGGTGATCTGACCTTCCGGCAGCACCGCGGTCGACGCGCACTGTCCCGCGTTGCGTTCGAGGTCGGTGATGACGCAGAACCCACCGATGCGCCCGACGACGCGTTCCTCGCGTCCCTCGGTCGACGTCAGGTTCCCGCTGAAGACGAACTGGTCGCCGACACTGCGACCCGCCGCCCCCAGATCGAGCTCTTCGCCGACGTGCAGCCGAGCTTCTACGCGGATGGCGCGGCTCTTCGCCGAGGAGCCGTCGTCAGGGCGGGGTGCCGCAGCCGGGGCTGTCTCCGGGGGGACCGCGTCGGCCGACGCGGGCCCGATGAGGGTGAGCCCGGCAGAACAGCCGAGAACCGCAACGGCGAAGAATATGAAGGGTCGGCCGGCGAAGCCCATGGTCGCCTCCGTGTTTGTGGGAATGAACAGGGCCAGTGCCGCCGGGCTTCGTCCGAAGTCGACGAGGCCGGACGGTGACGTGTCGGGTCGGTTGACGGAGGGAGGGGCACCCGGGCGGTTCCCGGGGCCGTGGGCGAGAACGTACGAGAAGACCCGCGGAATCACCGGGAACCCTCGTCACGCTCACCCTGGTGGTGACGCATCTCGTCCGAGTTCGTTCATGACGGGCCCTCCGTCTGGCGGAAACGCTAATGGCGGCCGCGGCGACGTGCTCAGCAGAAGGACGGCAATGGGGCCATTAGGGTGCATTTCCCGGGGTGAAGGGGAGAGGCCTCGCGTGTGGCGGGTCCGTCAGGGCACGCGGACGAACGCCGGGTCCTGATCGTCTGAAAGCCGGCTGCGCGCCGCCCGGCCGGCTTGCCAGAGCCGGCCGGGCGGACAGGCCGGCTGTTTCGGCGCGTCAGGAGGGGGAGACAGGTGCGCGTGGCGTCCGGTGCCGCGAACGGCCGGTCCAGACCCAGGAACCGCATCGCGTTCCCCGCGAGTTGTCGCCGTATCTCTTCCTCGCCGAGCCTTGCTTCCCTGAACCAGCCGGGCAGACGGCGCGGCAGATGGCTGTAGCCGACACCGCTGTGCGCCGCCAACTGCGAGCGCGTGCAGACGTCATGGGAATGGGTCAGGCGATCGCCGTACCCGAGTTCAATGACCCGTAGGAAAGCTTTCAGGCGCTCTGTGCCCTTTGGCATGCGGTGGGCTCCGTACTGGTCGGTTGCGTCCTGGGATAAATGAAGGCGATGGTGGCTTGGGGTAGAGCATGATCTGCCGGGTGAAGAGGGACGCGGATACGGGCGTGAGCGTGGATGGTGCCGACGTGTGGCACGAGCGGCTGGGGTGGGCGTTCGGGCTGACAGCAAGCGATCCGGCTGAACGTGCTGCGGCGCTTGTCCGTCTGGCTGACGCCGAGAGGAACACCCAGGACGCTCTGGATCGGTACAACAGGGCGTGGCGTCGCGGGTATCCGCTGGGGCGGCAGGCGGCGCGCAGAAACTATCTGAAGGCCCTGAGGTGTTCGCTGCCAGGTGGGTTGTGGGACCGGCCGGCCGGTCCCGGCATCAGCACATGGCCGGGTCTTCCCTACGTGCTGTGCTTCCTGGAGTGGGAGGCGAGGTATCCGCAGGAGTGGACGCGGTGTGCCAAGTCGTGGGGCACGAAGGAGGGCCTCATCCGAGACGTGGCTGCCGCTCACCACGATGAGACGGTCAGGAGCAAGCTTGTGGAACTGGTCGAGACCGTCGTCCAGCGGCCCTACCGCTGCAAGGACCGCGAGTACGTGCGCGTGGCCCGGGCCGTGGACAGTGAGGACCTGCGCAGCAGGCTTGGAAGAGCCGCCCGTTCGGACAACCCATGGGCGCAGCGCCACGCCGGATACGTTCTCTGGCTCCTGGACCGTCCCGAGGTGCCCAATACGCGTCACGTCTGGCGGACCTGGCTGGCGACGGCATCCAGAGAGCAAGCACCGACAGGCGTCACCCGGGGGCGAAGCGATGCCCAGTCACGCCGGGGGTGAGTGCACAGGCGTACCGGGGCCGGCACCCAGGGCGCGGCGCCCGGCTGCCGGACGCGGCTTAGGCTCGACGGCCGGGACGGTGGGCAGGCGTTCGGCGGCGAGCTGGGCGCGTGGCGCTGGCACCGGATCGGTGTCTCGCACGCGGGAGGCGTCGGCGCGGTCGGTTCCGGTGCCCAGCGGGCGGCGGTCGGTCATCCCCCGATCATCCCGGTCTCGGGAACTTCTTCTTCACCGCCCCGGTCGTGTGCTCTGGCCCGGCCCAAGGCGCGCGCGTGCGAGGCGGTGAACTTCTCCCGGCTGCCCGCCTGCCTTGACCTGCGTATAGGTCTCTGACCTGCGCTTTGCGGCCTGTAGTGGGGATGCGGCGCGAGGCTGCGCTGTCCGTCCTCGCGTTTCGCGGTGCTGACCAGGAGCGTGGGTCGGTAACGGCTCGGGGACACTCGAGGCTGGAGCGCGGGGTCTCGGCTGGGCCCTGTGCTGGCTATGCTGCCGACCATGACCAGCGGTGTGACCACTGAGCCCGCCATCCTTGACGCCATGGAGCTGGCTTCCGATCCGGAGCTGGAAGTCCGGTTTGCGAAGTCGGCCCACCAGATCCTGGCGGACCTGGTCGGTGGAGGTGCCGCGCTGGGCTGGGTCGAACCACCCTCGCGGGATGAGGTGGCGGAACTGCTCGGCCGCGTCGTCTCTGCGGTGCAGGCCGGGGATGCGGCCCTGCGTGCCGCTTACCTCGACCGTCAGCTGGTCGGGTTGGGGTACTGGCTCCGCTACGCCCGGCCGACTCATCGGCCACACGCCGACCTGGAGAAGATCGCGGTAGACGCTGCTGCCCATGGTCGTGGTGTCGGTCGGGCGCTGACCGCTGCCTTGATCGCTGATGCCCGGGAGACGGGTATCGAGGTCCTCACCCTGGACGCCCGTGGCGACAACACCAATGCCCTGCGCCTCTACCGGTCGCTGGGTTTCACCGAATACGGCCGTCTGCCCGGCTTCGTCGCCGTCGGCGAACGCCGCTACGACAAGGTCTTCTACATGCTGGACTTGCGCCAGCAAGGCTGACCACTGCCACGCACGAAGGGCGAACGCCCGGAAGGGCCGCCCTGGTACGCGACGCCCACCGTGGCGTACGCGGTGGAGTTCGGCTACGAGGTGCGCCCGCTGGAGGCGTACATCCGGCATGAGAACGGCCGCTACCCGGACGGCTGGTACCAGCGGCTGCGCGATGCCTACCTGGCGACGATGGCCGACCTTGGCGTCGACGCCGACCTCCCCCGGCTGACTTCCTCGCGGCGATGGACGGCTGCAAGAGCCGCGACCCGGAGCCGGCGATCGTCGTCTCGGCGATCAAGACCACGGTGAAGGGCGGCCTGGGCAAGCTCCGCGAGCGCCCGCGCGGCGAGGGCAGACGGCCCGGCGAGCCGTGTCCCGCCCGACGCGGCGGCCGAACATCCGGGCGGCGGTCATCTCCCGCACCCGGACCAACCTGCACCGCAAGATCGTCAAGCACGCGGCGTTCACCGAGCAGTACCCCATCGCGATTCTGTCCGACTGCGTCGCGTACGCAGCCAACGGGGAGAGCCCGCTGGGCTTCCTGCCCTATCGCGACGGCAAGCCGCTGCCCGGTGGCTTCAAGCTCGGCGTCAACCCGGGCCTGGCCAAGCACGAGGGCACCCAGAGAGTCCTGTGGGGCGAAGAGGGCCGCGAGCGGTTCGACGCCCCGGAGTTCGACCTCGCCCGCTACATCAAGGACGGCACCGTCACCGACGTCGACGACGGAGAGTAGGAGAAGGCCATAACGAGCCTGTTCGGGGACGGCCTGGACGCCGCAGTGTAGAAGGCATTCACCCGCCCGGCGCCGAAGTCGGCCGGCGTGCAGATGCGCTACCTGGTCAAGCAGCTCAAGGGCACCAAGGCGGTTGCCCAGATGCTGCGGATCTCCCAGCGCACCGTCGACCAGGCCGTCGCCATGATCGAGAAGTTGCCGGAAGTGACTGCCGCGGCTCTCCGCGAGCTCAAGGCCACCGTCGGCCTGCTGCGGCAGGACACCGACTCTCAGGAGCTGGCTCCCGCACCGGGCCTGGACCGGCTGCCGCAGCTCGTCGAGACCTGCGCGTCAGCGGGCCTGGACGTATCCGTCAGCACCGAGGGACGGCCACAAGCACTCACGCCCGGCCTGGACCTCACGGCCTACCGGATCATCCAGGAGGCACTCACCAATGTCACCAAGCACGCCGCCGCACCCTCCGCGCGGGTCCGGCTGGACTACACCCCCCCACTACCTGACACTCACCATCACCAACGAAACCGGCTCACGTCCCAAGTCCGTTCCCGGCTCCTCCGGTCGCAGTCGTGGCTTCGGGCTGCTCGGCATGCGCGAACGGGTTCTGTCGGTAGGCGGAACGTTCCACGCCGGCCCTCGGCCCGGAGGCGGTTTCGAAGTCGCCTGCGCGCTCCCCTTCCCAGCTCCGAGGAGAGCACCTCATGACCATCCGCGTTCTGCTCGCCGACGACCAGGCGCTGCTCCGCGCCACCTTCCGCATCCTCATCGACTCCGACCCGGACATGACGGTCGTAGCGGAGGCAGCCGACGGGCAGCAGGCCGTGGAACTGACCCTCGAGCACCGTCCCGACATCGTCCTATGGACATCCGCATGCCCGGCACCGACGAACTGTCCGCCACGGCCGACATCTGCGCCCGGACCGAACTGTCAGGCACCCGGGTCCTGATCCTCACCACGTTCGAGAACGACGAGAACGTCGCCCTCGCCCTGCGGTCCGGGGTGAGCGGTTTCCTCGGCAAGGACGTCGGCCCCGACATCCTGCTGGCAGGCATCCGCACCGTGGCAGCGGGAGACTCCCTGCTCTCCCCTACAGCCACCCGGGCATTGATCACCCGCTTCCTGGCCTCCCCGGCCGACAGCGTGCCTCTCACTGCGCCGGAACGTCTCACCCTGCTCACCGAGCGTGAACGTGAAGTCATGGCACTGGCCGCACTGGGCAAGTCGAACCACGAGATCGCCGACCACCTGGTACTCAGCCACCTGACGGTACGCAGCCACATCTCCCGCGCGATGACCAAGCTCAACGCACGCGACCGGGCTCAACTGGTCGTGATCGCCTACCAGAGCGGCCTTGTCCGACCGAGCCTCGGTGGTTGACGCGCGGAACCGGTGTGATCACCGCCACGGCGCGCCCCGGTGGCGTCGACCGGCACCCCACCACCCCGAGAAGGTCAGGGCCCCGTCGGCCCTACCTCCAGAAAGTGACGACAGAGGGTCGTGGAAGGCTGCCCGGCCCGTCGGGCCAGTGGGAGCCGTGGCGCTCGGCCGTAGCGCCTTCGATCTCGCCCAGGTGCTGGGGCGTGCGAGGCCAGTTCACCTGGGAGGCCGAGAGCGAGGAGCGATTCGTCCTCCACCGTGCTGTGGACATCGACGGCCGTATCCACCTGCTGGTGGCTATCGGGCCCGAAGCTGCACGGGACACGGTGAGCCGATTCCACGATCACGCGGCCAAGACATATAAGCCGGCGAACTGACCCTGCACGGGCAGCATTCGGCGGCATTGAGCCTTTTCCAACTTGACGGCGGCGGCAAGGTGTCGGAGGTTGCCAGCCGTACGGGACGACGAAGCCCCTGGTAGACGGGTCCTCAATCAAGATCACCCGTTTCCGCCAGGAGCTTCGCGTGCTTGTCCGTCCCTCGTCGATCGATCTGTCCAGCGGCACCCTGCGCTACCTGACCACACGGCTCCGTGCCCGGCAGCGAGAGATCGGGACCCGTTCGGCCGACTGCTGTGGGCCTCGCCGGCATTGCCCGGATCGACCCATGACCTGACCGCCGCACGGCGGCACGGCATCATCGACGCGCTCGCCGAGGCCGACGCGAAGTGCTGGGCGGACATCAGTTGCTTGACGTCTATAGGAGCATCAAGGCTTACCAGGGTGCCGGACGCCTCGTCCGGGTGCCGTTCAGGGGCCGTCGGCTCAAACGCTGGAAGCGGCGACGCAACAGCACCCACGCCAAGATCCGCTGTCTCGGCGAACAGGCCAAGGCCGCCCTGAAGGGCTGGTGCCTTCTGTGGAAGCTCCGCTGCGGTACCGACCGGATCACCGACATGGTGAAGGCCGTCGTCGTCCTTCACCACGTCTCGACCTGAGGTGAGGAACGACTCCATGAGTTTTGACATCTTCGTGTGCCGGTTCAAGAACGGTGAGCCGGCGCCGCTGGACATGAGTGCCGCACGCGAGGTCCTCAGCCCCTATGCAGTGGTGCAGGACCACGAGACGGACTTCCTGCTGGTGAGTACGGCGGAGGGGGAGGAGGCGGGTGTGTACTTCAACAACCCGACCGGCATCACCTTCAACCGCTTCGGAGGGGACGGGATCATGGATCTCCTGGCCGCCCTGCTGCGACGGCTGGATGCCGTGCTCGTCGTCCCGGGCGGGCCGACCATGATTCAGCAGGACGCGGACCGCGAACTTCTGCCCGCCCCCCTCCGGGACGGGTGGCCCGTCGTCGTGGTCCGTACCGGCGCGGAGATCGACCGGGCGATCCGGACTTCCTGAACGAACGGGCGAGGGGCCTCTCCCGGTGCGCCTCACCGGGAACGGCTCCATCGTCTCCACACGGGCGCGGGCGCCACTGCCGGCCAGTACGCCTCCGTCACAGCAACCACGCCAAGACCTGATGCATCGGCAAGTAGGCCATGGCCACCTCCCAAAGCTAGCGTTTCCTGCGAAAGCTCCGCTGCGACACCAACTGGATCACCGGCATCGTGAAGACCGTTCTCGTCCTTCACCAGCCTCAACCTGAGGTTGGAAATGGCTCATAGTGATCGGCGCGCCATCGGCCAGGTGACGCGCGCCGCGACGCCGCAGCCGAAGCGGCGGCAACAAGGGCCTGGATGGTGCGGCCCCGGCGCAGCGCAGGTGGTCCGCCCCATGGGCCGGGAGTGCGGTTCCGCCGGAGCAGGCGCCGCGTGCGGGGCCGGGCTGCCGCGCCTCGCCCGCCGACGGGTCCGGACGGACACTCTCCCTGTTCACCGCGGCACCGCCCGGCAGGCCCGTCCTGAGCCGCGCGCACCGGGTGGGTCACTGATACTGGACAAATGGGCAAGCTTCGGCAATACGTCCCGGTGGGTCGGCGGGGCAACCGGGTGCCGTCGGAAGTCGGCCCGGAGGGGCAGCGCGGCTCGGCCGGCCGGCGCGTCCTGTCCCTGCTGAATCCGCGCAGCGTCGCCGGCCAGGTCTTCCTGCTGCAACTGGTGGTCGTGCTGTTGCTCATCGTCACGGCCGTGGTGGCGCTCGTGATCCAGGACCGCAACAGCGCCATCCAGGAGGCCGGTGATCGCTCGCTGGTGGCGGCCGAGTCGTTCGCGAAGGCGCCGGGCACGGCGGAGGCGATGCAGAGCGATGACCCGACCGCCGCGCTTCAGCCCCATGCCGAGGCAGTGCGCAAGAAGACCGGCGTCGACTACGTCGTGGCGCTGAGCCCCTACGGCTTCCGCTGGACCCACCCGGACCCGGACCAGATCGGGGAGCACGTCTCCGCCTCCTACGGCGAGGCGCTCGAAGGTGAGCCCTACCAGACCACGTTCGACAGCAGTCTGGGAAAGGCGGTCGACTCGACGGTGGCCGTCTTCGACGAGGAGGGGACCGCGGTTGGCCTCGTCACCGTGGGGGTCACGGTGGACAAGGTGACCAGTGTGGTGCAGCACCAGCTCCCGGTGCTCTTCGCGGCCGGCGGTGTCGCGCTGCTCCTTGCCGCGGGCGGGTCGGCGCTGGTCAGCGGGCGATTGCGGCGCCAGACCCGAGGTCTGTTGCCGGTGGAGATGACCCGCATGTACGAGCACCACGACGCGGTGCTGCACGCGGTGCGCGAAGGCGTGATCATCACGGACGGCGACGGGAAGCTGCTGCTGGTCAACGACGAGGCACGCCGACTGCTCGCCCTGCCGCCGAAGGCCGAGGGCGAGCCGG
This sequence comes from Streptomyces sp. CB02400, assembly GCF_001905725.1. GTDB lineage: Bacteria > Actinomycetota > Actinomycetes > Streptomycetales > Streptomycetaceae > Streptomyces > Streptomyces atrovirens. The sequence continues at coordinate 14,551 of NZ_LIWB01000032.1, read as the reverse complement.
TCACGGCGCTGGGGCTGAGCCCGGCCCTGGTCAGGCTGCTGGAATCGGCTCGGGCGGTCACGGACAAGGTCTTCCTCGCCGGGGATCTCCTGCTCGCGGTCAGCCTGCGGCCGGTGGGTCCGAAGGGGGGCGTCGTCGCCACCCTGCGGGACACCACGGAGCTGCGCGCCCTCGCGGGCCAGGCGGAGGTGGCGGGCGGGCGCCTGCAGCTGCTGTACGAGGCCAGCACACGGATCGGGACGACCCTCGACATGAAGCGCACCGCCGAGGAACTGACCGAGGTGGCGGTCCCGCGCTTCGCCGACTTCGCCACCGTGGAGTTGGTCGAGTCAGTGCTGCTCGGTGACGAGCCGACGGGGGCGCGTACGGAGATGCGCCGGATCGCAGCCGCGGGCATCCGGGAGGAGGCGCCGCTCAACCCGGTCGGGACGTCCCTGCGCTACGTGTCCGACAACCCCGTGTCCGTAGGCATGACCACCGGTCGTCCGGTCCTGGTGCCGCACCTCGCCATGGCCGACGGATGGCGCGCCCAGGACCCGGAGCAGACCCGGAAGGTCATCGAATACGGGATCCATTCCATGATCTCCGTGCCGCTCCAGGCTCGGGGGCAATTGCTGGGCGTCGTGGAGTTCTGGCGTTCGGAGCAGGATCCCTTCGAGTCGGACGACCTCTTCCCCGCCGAGGAGCTCGGCACGCGGGCGGCCGTGTGCATCGACAACGCGCGCCGCTACACCCGCGAGCACACCACGGCTGTCACCCTCCAGCGCAGCCTGCTGCCCAGGACGCTCCCCGAGCTGTCCGCCCTGGAGGTCGGGCACCGGTACCTCCCCGCCCAGGCGGGCGTGGGCGGCGACTGGTACGACGTCATCCCGCTGCCGGGGGCCCGGGTCGCCCTGGTGGTCGGTGACGTCGTCGGCCACGGACTGCACGCCGCCGCGACGATGGGCCGCCTGAGAACCGCGGTGCACAACTTCGCCTCGCTGGACCTGTCTCCGGACGAGCTTCTCGCGCACCTGGACGATGTGATCACCCGGATCGACCAGGACGCGGCGGCCGAGGGGAACACCGAGGCCGTCACCGGTGCCACCTGCCTCTACGCCGTCTACGATCCGGTCTCCGGGCGGTGTGTCCTGGCCCGGGCCGGCCATCCCGGTCCGGCGCTGGTGTCGCCCGACGGCTCCGTGACCTTCCCCGACATCCCCGTCGCCCCGCCGCTCGGCGTGGGCGGGGGTCTGCCGGTCGAGACGGCCGAACTCCGGCTGGCCGCCGACAGCCGACTGGTCCTGTACACCGACGGGCTGGTCGAGGCCCGAGGGCGTGACATCGACATCGGGCTCGGCATGCTGAGGGAGGCACTGCTCCGTACGGACGGAGCCACCCCGGACGACACCTGTCGCGCGGTGCTCGACGCGATGCTGCGCGACGGGTCGAGTGACGACATCGCCCTGCTCGTCGCACGGACCCGGCTGCTGGACCCGGACCGGGTCGCGGAGTGGGAGGTGCCCGACGACCCCGCCGCCGTCTCCCGGATCCGGGCCGAGGCGACCGGCAGGCTGGAGTCCTGGGGGCTCGGCGAGACCGCCTTCACGACCGAGCTGATCCTCAGCGAACTGGTCACGAACGCCATCCGTTACGGAGCGAGCCCCATCAGCCTGCGACTGCTGCGCGACGGCGACAGTCTGATCTGCGAGGTCGGCGACGGCACCAGCACCTCCCCGCACCTGCGCCGCGCGGCCATCACCGACGAAGGGGGCCGTGGCCTGTTCCTCGTGGCCCAGCTGTCGCGCCGCTGGGGCACCCGGTACACCGACAGGGGGAAGATCATCTGGGCTGAGCAGTCGCTGGACGCCGGTACCACCGGGGGCCTGGGCGGTCTCCTGATGGCCGACCTGTGAGGGGTACGGGGTCACGGGACCGGTGCTCCCCTCACGGATGCGCCCGCCCGACGGTGTTCAGGAGCCGTCGTCGACGGTGAGGTACGGGATCTTGACCGGATCCTGGCCGAAGGCGGCCCCGAGATAGACGGCCGACAGTTTGGCGAGCGTCCCGTCGTCGATCAGCTGCTTGATGATCCGGTCCAGCTCCTCCTTGTCGGGTGACCCCTTCGGGTACAGGGCGCCGTAGCTCTGCCCGGTCCTGTACTGACCCACGAGGCGCACCCTGTCCTCCTTCTTCCGGGGATACGCCAGCAGGATCGTCGTGTCGTGGACGACCGCGTCGATCCGCCCTTCCTCCAGCGCCGTGACCAGCTCGGGGTCGTTGGCGAACGCGGTCACGGGCTTGGTCGGCTTGAGGCGGTTCGCGACGAACTCCTCGCCCGTGGTGCCCTCGGCCACCCCGATGCGGACGTCGCGGATGTTGTCCTCGTCGATCTGCTCGCCGTCCCTGATGAGCAGTCCCAGGGTCGAGGAGAGGTAGGGCGGGGAGAACGCGGCGGCCCTGCTCCGTTCCGGGGTGATCGTGATCTGTGCCAGGGCCAGGTCGAAGTCCTTGGTCCGGCCGGACACGACCTCCGGGAAGGGGGCGTTCTTCACCGCCACCCGGTCGAGACCGGCCCGGTAGGCGATGTTGGCCGCCATGCAGTACTCGTATCCGCTCGTCACGGAGTCCGGCGTGTCGCCGTTCCACCAGCCGGGCGCGGGCAGGGTCGTCTTGACCGTGAGGGCGCCCGCCGTCTCGGGCGACAGGTCGAACTCCCCGTATTGTCCTGAGATCGGGCAGTCACCGTAACGGACGTTCGACGGCTCCGACCCGCCCTGGTCGCACGCCGACGTCACGGCGATGAGCGCCATACTGACAGCCCCGGAGACGATCGCTGCCGCGGCGCGCATCATTGCACCTCCGGTAGGGACATGCTCCTTACGTCACCATAAATCACCACACACGATGCGACCGCCCGAGCCTGAGGACGGCCCGCAGCCCGGCGGGGTGCTCCGCTCCGGTGACAGTCGCGGGCTGTCGTGCGCGGCCACGCGACGTGCCGCCCCGGGCCTGCTCTTGTGTTCATCGCCGCATAGGACGAACAGAGGAGTAGCGCCGTGCCCTCTCAGGGTTCCGACCTCTCGTACACCGTGCCGGGTATGAGCAGGCAGGACAGCAGCCGGATCGTGGCGATGCTGCAGCTGTGCCTGCACGCGCTGAACGATCTGCACCTGACGTTGAAGCACATACACCGGAACGTGGTCGGTCCGCACTTCATCGCGGTCCACGAGATGCTCGACCCTCAGGTGGACGAGGTGCGGTCCATGACCGACGACCTCGCCGAGCGGATCTCCACCCTCGGCGGCGAGCCCAAGGGAACCTCCGGTGCCCTGGTCGACGAGCGCACCTGGAGTCCAGCGGCGGCAGGCTCAGCACTCGCGGCGCCACCACGGAGACCGGCGCCGCAGGACAGGCGGCGGACAGGGTGACGGCCTTCACCGGCAGCAGGCTCCGGGCAGCCGGGTCGGTGCCGACGCTTTCGCGATGTGCCACGAGCCGTTCCTCAAGAGCCTGCTCGGACGCGGTCTTGTCGTCGTCGAGCAGGACGCGCAACAGCCGCTGGTCCGGCGCCGGCGTCCCGGCCGCATCGAGTTGCTCGGCCGCACGCGCCCGCCCGGCGGCGTCCGGCTTGCCCAGCGGCACCGGACCGGGAAACGCACCGGGGCAATGCCCTTGGAGGACGGCCAGGTAGCCGCACAGCGCGTCCATCGCCGACGGCGGCGCGCTGGCCCCACTCGGCGATCTTCTCGATGGTCCGCGCGCCGGAGACCACCGCGCACGAGCAGATCATCAGCACGCTGACCAGGGGATACCAACGGCCGCGGCGCGAGTGCGGGACAGGGACGCGCTCGAGATGGGCGAAGACGAGCGGGCAGGCACGGGACCTCTTCGTGACCAGCCGGCTTCGGCACCGACATGATCACTGGCTCCGTGCCTGTTCTGCTGCGGCGTCAACTCCTGTCGCACAGCGACGATGGACCGGGCGTCTCCTGTCGCGCAGCGATGATGGACCGGGCGTCCTGACGTTGGCCGTTCGCCCCCTATCGGGTCTTGTTCCGCGCCTGCCGGCGCCGGCGGGCGACCGTCCAGACCGGCGGACGGGGTGACGTCACGCCGGGACGCCGAGCGGCGGGTGCTCGAGCACGCGGGGCTTGTACTCGACCAGCTGGATGCGGCCGTCGAAGGTGCGGTGCTCGATCATCTCGAGGGCAACGTCCGGATAGCCGTCGTAGATGCGTTCTTCGCCCGTGGCCCCGGTGATCACCGGGAACATCACGACCCGGAAGCGGTCGACGAGTCCGGCTCGTAGCAGGGACCGGCACAGGCTGAGGCTGCCGATGGTGCTGAGGAGCCCCGGGCCACTCGACTTCATGGCGCGGACCGCCTCGACGGCGTCGTCGCGGACGAGCGTGGAGTTGGCCCACGTCAGCGGCTCCTCGAGGGAGGAGGAGAACACCACCTTGGACGCTTGCGTGAGCTCGTCGACGGACGCCTCCTCTTCGGGCCTGAACTCGTCCTGGCCCTTCGGGACCTCGCCTGCGGCGAAGCCCGACATCAGACGGTAGGTGTTCGCTCCCAACAGGTAGGTGGCCTCGGGCTGCTCGCCGAGCCATGCGAGGTACTCCGGTCCCTCCAGGCCCCAGAACCCGGGCCATCCCTCTCCCGATGCGTGGCCGTCGAGGGAGGTGATGAAGTCGACGAGAAGCTCCGACATGGCGGTGTCCTTTCCTGGGGTGTCACGAGCTTGGACCGGCCGGGAGCCACGAACTCATCGGCCACGCTGGGGAGTGACGAGAAAACCCATGACGCCGCGGCCGGTCAGGTCGGCGGAGCGGCACCGCTTCGGAGGGCCTGGAGCCCCACATGATTGCACTATGCACGCAGTCGGGTGATGATCTCCACGCGATGGGGAACGGCGGTTTGAGCTCGTCAAAGCCCCAGCTCAGCCCCACCCGCGAACAGCCCCGACGATCCACGCGATTCCGGAACCTGAAGCCTCCCTGCGGTGTGCGTAGGCCCGGGTATTCTCGATCGCCTCGCGAGTGAGGGCGTCAGGGGGAGTCTTCACCTCGAAACAGCGGGAACATCCGCTCGGCGCAATCGGCAGCCCAGAGTCCGAGAAGCCGACGGTCCTCTTCGCTTGGCGCCGCCTCAAGAACGCCCGTCGTGATCGTGGAACGAACTCATAGGCCGCCGGCCATGTCTGAAGTCACAGCCATGTTGTCGCCGGCCAGATGGTCACGGCCGCAGCGAGAACAAGCGTGATGTTGAGAGCGATCCGGCGGTCTCCGAGGCTCAGGTGAACCCTGATCGCGCCGATCTGCAGGACCGCGAACCCGATGGCCGCAGCCAGGGCCAGCCAGGGAGCGATGCCGGTCAGCGGCGGGAGGATCAGCCCGAACGCGCCGAGCACTTCGATCACCCCGATGGCTCTGACGGCCGGCATCGGCGTGCTGTCCACCCAGGCCATCATCGGTCGGAGCTGCTCCCGGCTCCGGACCACCTTCACCCCGCCCCCATAGAGGTAGAAGAGAGCGAGAAGGCCGGCGGCGATCCAATATGCGACGTTCATGATTCCCATCCACGGCCACCAGTTGTAGGTGACCACATCCTCAGCAGGGGAGCACCGACAAATGCATGAGCGGGTGCGTAAGCGACCCGGACCTTGAGAGGTGGGAGCCGCCTGGGCTGCACGGATCCGGTACCGGGCAGCCGGACGGCGTTGTCCTTCCGGTTTCTGGGCGAAGTCGGTGGCGGGTTCGGTGGCGTAACGGCTCATCACTTGGATGTTCGCCTGTGGCGTCAATGCCTGGCCGCTGGCGATCATGTCCTGGAGGTCTCGGAAGTACTGCACGTACAGATCTGGCGTGAAAGTGCTGAGCATGACGGCCGGTTGGTCGGTCATGTTGGCGAAGGTGTGCGGGGCTCCAGGCGGGACCATCACGAGCGTGCCGGCGGCCGCGTCGTAGTCCTTCTCGCCGACCGTGAACCGGACCGTGCCGGAGATGATGTAGAAACCCTCGTCGTGCTGGGCGTGACGATGCTGCGGCGGTCCGGGCGTGTGCGGCGCGAGGACGGACTCGGCGAGCCCGAGGCGGTGCCCGGTGTTTCTGCCGTCTTCGAGGACGCGCAGTCGCGTGGTGCCCAGGAAGATCGTCTCACCGTCGCCCGGACCGACCACCGACACGGCGGGGTCGGCGACCGGCTCATCGGCCTCATGTTCGTCAGTCATGCCCCGATTCCACTGCCAGGGCACTGCGACTGTCCAAGACCCATTCCGAGATCTCGATACCGTACGGGTATCGTCGCAGCATGGAGCTACGCACGCTGCGCTATTTCGTGGCGGTCGCCGAAGAACTCCACTTCGGCCGGGCCGCCGGCCGGCTGCACATGAGTCAGCCGCCACTGAGCCGGGCGATCAAGCAGCTGGAGACCGAGGTCGGCGCCGCGCTGCTCAACCGATCCTCCGCCGGTGTCACGCTCACTCCGGTGGGGGCGGTACTGCTCGATGAGGCTCGCGCCCTGCTCGACCAAGCCGACCGGGTACGCGTACGCGTGGCGGCGGCCGCCGGCGCCGCGACCATCACCGTCGGCATACTGGGTGACAGCACCGACCCAGGCGCAACCCGGCTGGCCAACGCCTACCACCGGCGGCACCCGTGCGTCGAGGTCCGCATCCGCGAGACCGACCTGACCGATCCCACCTGCGGGCTGCACGCCGGACTGGTCGACGTCGCCCTGACCCGCGAGCCGTTCGACGAGACCGGCCTGACCGTGCACGAGCTGCGCGCCGACCCGGTGGGAGCGCTGCTGCGCGCCGACGATCCGCTGGCCCGTCGCGACAGCCTGAAGCTGGCCGACCTGGCCGACCGCCGCTGGTTCCTGTTCCCGGAGGGCACCGACCCCATCTGGCAGTCGTACTGGAACGGCGGGGAACCTCGCGAGGGCCCGGTGGTACGCGCCGTCCAGGAATGCCGGCAAGCCGTTCTCTGGAACGGCACGGTCGGCATGACTCTCCTGGACCACGAGCCGGGAGAGGGGCTCACCGTGGTGCCGCTGATCGACATGCCGCCGAGCCGCGTGGTGGTGGCATGGAACGAGGCCGACACGAATCCACTGATCCGCTCGTTCGTCCAGATCGCGACCGCCGCCTACCACGACTGAGCGACTCACCGGCGGCACGCCGACACGGTCGCCCCTCTGTACCCGTTTCCCGCTCCCGGAGGGCTGCTGCCCTGGGCCACGTCGTTCCAGGGCGACTACTTCCTCTGGACCACCAGTGTGGCCGACCCCGACGAGTGGACTGTCACGGTGGCCTCCCGGAACGGCGGCTGGTGGCACTGCACGGCAGGTGCCGTTCAGTGCGTGGCGGGCCTGATCAGCGGGTCCCTGAAGCCGTGGGAACTGCCGCCTGTACGGCCCCCACCGTCCAAGCCGTCAAAGCGAACTGAGACGGGCCAACTCCGCCCAGGTGGAGACGGGAATGGCAACGGATGCGGGACCGCACCGCTGCCTAGCCGGCCGTGGAGACGGGCCTGCTCGGGTGGATCGGGCGCGGAGTCATGAGCGTTGTGCGGCTGGTACCGCGCGCGGTCGACTGACCATCCCACGCAGATGTGGCGTGTCTGTTCCGTGGGTGAGTCCCACGGCGTGTCCAAGGCCCGGCGGCGGGTGGTGCGTGGGCTGAGTTGGTTGCTTCTGCTGTGCAGTGAGTTGAGCGGGGCGTTGGTTCTTGCGCAGTGTGGTTGGCGCGTCTGTGGTGCGGGAGTCGGCGGGGCGCCGGGAGCCGGGTGCGGGGCTGGTTTCAGTGGGTGGTCAGGCATGTCCAGAGCAGGTCGTGGGCGGTGGGTACGAGGCGGGGCGGGTGCAGGCGGCCGGCGAGGTGGAGGAGGAGGACGGCTTACCCGGCGCGTGGCAGGGGAGAGGGGGCAGGCGGTCGAGGGCTGCGGCGAGGATGACGGTTTCCGGGTAGGTGATCAGTTCCCGGCAGGTCCGTGCGGGAGAGGCCGGGCCTGGTGGGGATGTGGGGTTGGCGGCGACACCGTCAAGATCAGCACTTGGCTTGCCAAAGCCCGCACCGAACACCGCGCCGGCTGACTCCCCGGCGACCACGCCCGCCTGGTCGCCGCCCTCTGCGACGGCGACTGGACCACCGAGGATTCCGTCCCCGCCGTTCCGGCCTGAACGCCCCGCCTCCAGCAGGGCGGTATCCGGGCCAGTATGCTGCGCCGGTCCGGCGTACCGCTCGCTGAAGGGAAACCGCCTCACCGTGTTCTCGCAGACCCCTGTTTACGACCGCCTCGTCGCCGAACGCGGCGACATCCCCGTCCAGGTCCGAGGCGAAGCCGACCGGATACACCGAGACCTGGCACAGGTACTGCGCGGGGCAGCCACCGCCCAGCCGAGCGCCCCGCAGAGCGTCTTCGAGCCGAGGCAGCCTCCCAGGGCCCTGTAGGACTGCGGCCGTTGCCCTCGCCCGCTGGGAGCAGCGGGCGGGCATGCCACCTGGCAGCAGCCCTCCTGACCGGGGTCCAGGCCGAGCACGGCCTGCCGGTTGACCAGCGGGCGCTGGGCCTGATCCAGCTGGTGGCCAGTGAGCTGGTCATCAACGCCCGCAAGTACGTTCCGGGCCCGGTGCTGATGGGCCTTCGCATTGTCGGGGATACGGTCGAGGCGCAGGTGCGGGACTCGAACTCGGCCCTGCCCCTGGCGCGAGCCGCCGATGCGGGCCGGGTCGGCCGGCACGGCCTGGAGATCGTCATGGCCGTGGCCCAGAGCTTCGAAACCCACCGGGAGCCAGTCGGCAAATGCATCTGTGTCCGCATCGCCCAGCTCACCGACCCCGGCGGCGCGATCACCGGCCGCACCCCGCACTGAGCCCTCCCGAACCGCACGACCGCGGCGCGCATCCTCCAGTCGGCACCCCCACCACCCAGCCAGACGCCCCTGCTACCACATCGAGGAACCGCACCCGCCGGCCGAAGACCACACCGCTGAGGCACGGGATTGATCACCCAGCGACGAGGCGCCCGGGGCGGGCTTGAGGCCAATGTGCCCCCAGTCGCCGGCCGTGGTCGGCCGGCGCCGCCGCGGCGGTACTCGAATCCGTCGGGTTGTTCGAGAGCGGGCAGGAGTCCGTGGCCGAGGGCGCTGATGAAGCTGTCGTCGTTGCTGTATCCGAGGATCCGGGCTGCTTCGGCGGCGCCGACCAGGTCCTCGTTTTTGTTCTGGCCTGCGGCCGACAGCACACCGTGCTCGCGGGCAGCAGCGACGCATGGGGCAGTCACCATCCAGATGCCGTTTATCCCAGGGCCTCGGTCGGCGGCGGCGCAGTCCGTTCGCATAGGCCTGCCCGAACTTGGCGCACCACCGCCGGACCGTCTCGTACGAGACGACCACACCGCGTCCAAGCATCAGCTCCTCGACCTCCCGGAACGACAGCGGGAAGCGAAAGTACAGCCACACGCAGTGGGAGATGACCTCGACCGGGTACCGGTGCCCCTTGCACGACGGCGACGCGCTGTCCACGGACAACCCCTCCCGCATGATCAACCAGAAGATCATCCCACCGGCTCAGCCAACGTGTCAGCGCCCGCGGGAGTGAGGAGGCCTTCCTGGCGGCCGAGGTTCTGGTACCACCCACAGCGGCTTCTGTGCAGGGGCGGTGGCACGGCACTGACGAGCACGCCACCGCCGGCATCTCAGCGGTCGGCCTGCGCGCGCAGGAAGCGGCACTCCTTGATCCATCGACCACCTGTGCCACTGACGTTGTCCGACTCGCGCCCAGGCCACGCGACGGAACCCCAGACTGGCACTGCCGGGGCGCGTCGGGCCCGATCAGGTGCGTGAGCGCCCAGCGTTCACTCACATCGCCGCAGAACGGGCCATCGTCCGTAGTGTCTTGCGGAGGGTGTCTTGGAGGCGGGCCATGGTCTGGTGGGCCTGCGGGATGTCGACGTAGATCGAGTTGATGTGTAGGCCGTCGGAATCCCGTTGGAACCATGAGGTGGTGCCGTTCACGCACGACACCCACACGTATGCCATCGGCCGCCATCGTGCGTGGTTCTCGGCTCCCGGACACTTCCTCATGTCGATGTAGGAGACGAAGTTGACCGGGAACGGCCAGCTGCGGCCCGTGAAGTACTCGGGTGCGAGGAGTTCCCATGCCCGGACGAAGGGCACGTCGATGCTCTCCATCATCGTGCTGAATCCATCCCGTACCCCTGCGATGAGCTGGGCGAAATCCAGTTCCCTGGCAACGGAGAATTCGATGGGCAGGGTATTGACGAACCAGCCGACGGAGTGCCGCCAGGTGTCCCGGCCGCGCTCGCTGACCGGCAACAGCGCGCGGTAGAGGTCCGGTCCGCCCTCCTCGCGCAGAGCCACGGCAACCGCCGCGAGGAGTCCCATGAAGGGTTTCCCGCCCACTTCCCGGCAGCGGACCTCCAGCATCTCGGCCTCTCGGTCGTTCAGCAGGGTCGCGGATTCGTTGAACGCCGGGTACAGGCGACCGGGCTCGGCCCCGAGGTCCAGCGGGAACCGCGGGAAGATACCGCCGTTCCGGGCGATGAACGCCTTCCAGTAGGCGAGACTGCCGTCGTCGACCTCGATGGATGCGTAGCGGTGCCGCTGTTCCCGGGCGAAGTCGACGTAGCTTCCGGCAGGCGGGAGTTCGGGGTCCTCGCCAGCGCAGTAGGCGGCGTACGCGGTCTGAACGTCGTAGGCGATGTTCGGCATCGACATTCCGTCGGAGACGATGTGGTCGAACGCGAGGTACACCGTGGTGGAGCCGCCGTCCCGAACGACCGCCCCCATGGTGTACGGCGGCCAGACCAGCGTGTCGGCGTCCTTCTGAAAGCTGTCCGCCAGGAACGCGCGGACCTCCTGCGGTGTGTCGAACGCGCCCATGTCGACGGCTTCCAGCTCGATGTCGTCCGGCCCGTACACGGCGAGGGCGAGGTCCTCGGTGAGCCGCCGGAACTCGCAGCGCAAGCAGTGGTGCCGTCGCACCAGATGGAGCAGCGCCTTCTCCAACGCTCCACGGTGCAGCGTTCCCTCGACCTCGAACGTGACAGCAAGCCATGAGGCCAGCGGGTCCTCGGTGTTGCGGGTGGCCTCGATCAGTGAGTAGTGCTTGTCCTGATTGAACGACGCGCTCCGGCGGTATTCCTCCCGGGGGCGGTCCGCAGGAGCTGGGCCCACGACCCTCACACGCCACTGGACAATGTGCCCCGGCGCGATATCGGCCGATTCCCAGGGGATTTGGCGCATGCTTGTGTTCCTCCCATGCCAGAGGGATGGTGTTCCGCAGATCAGCAGGTCGACAGCGGCGGCGGTCGAGCCTGTGGGAGCAGCTGAATTGCTGTCGCAGCACACCCGGGCTCGCGCCCTGTATCCCTGAAGCAACGGGCTTCCCGGACACCCGCTGACCGGGGACCGGACCGCCCTGATCAGCGATCGAATACAGAGAGTAGCATTGCTTGATCGTTTGGTTACTTATTGCCCGGGGGCGAATCCCGCCGCCGGCGCGGCCGTCGGGTGGACCGATCAGGAAGAAATGCCTGTCGACAGGTAAGAGGAGAGCGGGAAGCAAGGGAGTCAGCCTGCTCAGGTGGGCTCCACCGCCCGGCCGGTGAGTTCGGCCTGTCGGAACCTGCTTCCGGGGTTATCTGCCTCCCCGGTCCCGGAGGAGGTGGCACAGGGGGCCGGCGAGTATGCCTCACACTGTCTCACCGCGTCCGGTTGGCCCGTTCGGCTAGGACGGTCCCAGTCCATTTCCCGTGGTGGCGGCACTACGGCTCGACCCGGACCCGGGACATCCGGCCGCGAGAAGTGCCGGTGACCCGCCTCGATGAGGTTCCACCACCGGGTGAAGCGGGTTGTCGTGGCCGAGTCCGGACGTCGTCATCGCGGGATGGATGAGGAGACGGTTGTCGAGAAGCCGCAGCGGTCCCCGCGCACGAGCCCCCAGGACCGGCGCGGCCCCGGGGTCTCGCTGCCGTCCCTATGCCCATTCGATGCCCAGTTCTCGGAGCGTGCCCATGTCCAGGAGCGGTCTTTCTGAGGTGTAGCGGACATGCCGGGCGGCGAAGTATCCGCAGATGATGCGTGGTTGGCGCTGGCGGCGGTGCAAGAAGCGCCGGGTCTCGCGGGCCAGGTCGTCGGTGGAGGTGGCGCGGGCGGCGTGGACGTGGTGTTTCAGGTCGGCGTTCAGCAGCTCGTCGGGGTTGAGTTCCGGGCTGTAACCGGGCATCAGATGCAGTTCGATGCGGTCGGCGTTAGCGGCGAGCCAGGCACGGACGGCCTTGCTGCGGTGGACTGGGTGCCGGTCTACGATCACGTGGACCTTCCGCCCGGTCTGGCGACCGAGGCGATTGAGGAACCCGCACATCACCTTCGCGGTGAACTTGCCCGGGAAGACGGTGAACCACAGCGCCCCGCGAGGCGATCGCCGACATGATGTTCATCCTGAAGCGGCGGCCGTTCACCCGCACCAGCGGTGTCTGCCCGGCCGGTGCCCATGAGCGGCCGGGCGGCGCGGTGTCCGAGCGCAGTCCGCACTGATCGGCCCAGACCAGCTCGGCCTTCTCTTTACTCGCCCTGGCCCGGATCGCCGGATACTCTTCCTGAAGCCAACGGCTGGCCTGGTCGTTGTGCTGCCGGTAGGAGTGGCGGGCCGGGCGCTGCGGAGTGAAGCCGTGCCGGCGCAGCCACTTGCCCACCCCCTGCTCGGTCATCGCCACCCCGCACACCAGCTTGACCAGCGTCCTGACCGAGGCGCGGGTCCACAGCACTCCGGACTGCCCGATGCTAGCCGGGGTGTACTCCCGCATCGCCGCAAGGACCGCCCCACGAGCAGACATATCGATCAGCTCGCCCTTGCCCGCCCGGGGTTCTCGTACTGCCGCGAGTAGCGCCTGCCGCCCACCCGTCCGGCTGGCCCGCCACCAGGTCCCCACCGACCGCACGGAGACCCCGAACACCTCCGCGGCCTGGCCGTAAGTTCGAACCCGCCCCGACTCCAGCGCGCCCACTACTCGCAACCGCAGATCTTCCTGCGCAGCCGGCGACAACCGCCTCATGTCCCCACCCTCGATCACACCCGATCAACGAGCAGGTGCAGGCGACGGCTGCGCCGTGTGTCTGGACGGAATCTGGTTACGGCCACAATCGCTGCAGGACGTGGGGTCAGCGCCAGTGCGGGGGAATGTTCTGCAGCTGTGCGAGCAGGTCCCAGTCCTTCGGGCGCGCGAGGGGTGAGAACCATGGGGCGCCCTGCCCAGTCCAGTAGCCGCGGTACTCCCGGGTTCCCTCAAGCCCCAGCGCCTGAGTGCCCGACTCCCAGCTACAACAGGGACAGATGATGTGGGTCGGCCAGGTGTCCTCGAAGAAGAGATCGCCGTCCGTGTAGCCGCAGACACGGCACACGTCCTCGTCCTCAGCACTCCGCATGGGGTCATTCGTATCCATGCCCTCATATTGCCGGTCCAACTACTGTCGCTCTCGACTGCCCTCGATACACACCACCGGCGATCGAAGCCGTCATGCAATGCCGCTCAGACCCTGGGTCAAAGCCGTCACCGACAGCAGGCAACCCACCAGTTTCGGCTCAATATGTGCTGGCTGTGATGTTGTGGGGTGATTGGGCCAGTAGAGGGTGGTGTTCATGTCACGTGGGGTCCAGTTGCGGATGAGGGCTAGGACGGCGGCCAGGAGCTGGGCGATTCTCTGTCGCAATCTCGGCGGCGAACCTGCACGACAGCCAGGCTCTGATCCCGTTGGTGAAGGGCATTCCGCCGATCCGCTCCCGTCGTGGACGCAGGCGGTGCAAGCCGGGCAAGCTCCACGGCGACAAGGGCTATGACTACTCCCACCCGCGGCGTTGGCTACGCCAGCGCGGCCTCGCCCACCGCATCGCCCGCAAGGGTGTCGAGCCCTCGCAGCGGCTGGGCCGCGACCGCTGGACCATCGAACGCACCATGGCCTGGCTCGCCGGCTGTCGACGCCTTCACCGACGCTACGAACGCGAGACCGACCGACCACTTTCTCGCCTTCACCAGCACCGCCTGCACTCTCATCTGCTACCGCAGGCTCGTTTCCTGATCCGCTGGCGTGCTATCCGACGAACAGATTTGCGTTACGCGCTCTCGACAGGCAGTCCCGCAATGAACTCTGAAAGAGTGGATCCTCGGGGCGGCGTCCGCCCTTGCAGGAACCGCTGGTAGTGGTCGACGACGAGACGACGCAGGTCGGCCTCGGCCGGTTCATCACCACTGAGCTCAAGGGTGACCTGATGCGGCTCACCCGTCATACGCAACGGTCTGGCGAGGGCGTCGAACCCGCAGGCGTACTCGTCGGGCATCTCCCACCATGCCTCGGCGGACGCTTGGTCCTGGAGGACGTACATGTAGTAGTCGTCATCGAAGAGGACCACGGGGCCTATCGGTGTAGTCACTCGTGGAGTATGGCGCAACCTGCAGGTCAGATGTGTATCACAGCAAGCCTGAGCCCTACGTTTACACGCCAATCGAGATGACGTCTTAGATCCAATACTGGTGATTTAGGTTGT
>NZ_LIWB01000031.1 GCF_001905725.1 Streptomyces sp. CB02400 | reverse complement strand
CGACGCTGTTGGCGAATTCAAGGCGCGGCGTGACGTCGGCCTTCACGACCTGGTTGTGGTCGTGAAGGCCGACGTGCGTTGGGGGTGGGTGCGGTGTCGATGCAGCCGATGGGGCCGGGGAAGATTCCGACGGAGACGGTTCGGGTGGCACGAGCGGCGTTTCCGAAGGGGAGCCTCGCGATCACAGTCCGGGACGAGCTGGGGCCGCTGTTCGGCGATGAGGAGTTCGCAGACCTGTTTCCATCGCGTGGCAGGCCGGCGTGGTCACCGGGCAGGCTGGCGTTGGTGTTGGTGCTGCAGTTCGTTGAGGGCCTGACCGACCGGCAGGCCGCGGAGGCGGTGCGAGCCAGGATCGACTTCAAGTACGCCCTCGGGCTGGACCTGGAGAACCCCGGCTTCGATTACTCGGTGCTGTCGGAGTTCAGGGACCGGTTAGTCCATGCAGATGCCGGGCGCCGGGTCCTGGACGGCATTCTGGTGGCCGCGCGGGACAAAGGGCTCCTCAAGACAGCAGGCCGGGCGAGAACCGACTCCACCCACGTTCTTTCCGCCGCGCGCGAACTCTCCTGGCTCGAGATGGTGACTGAGACACTGCGTGCCGCGCTCAACGCTCTGGCGCAGGCAGCTCCCGAGTGGCTGGGCCGTATCGCGGAGCGGGACTGGTTCAGGCACTACTCGGTTCCGGCTTCGGAGTTCGGCTATCCCAAGGGCCGGGCCAGGCGGGAAGAGATGGCACTGCGGGTCGGCCGGGATGGGATGCGCCTGCTCCAGGCTGTCTGGTCTGTCGGAGCTCCGGAAGAACTGCGGACATTGCAGCAGGTGGAGACGCTGCGGCACGTCTGGGTCCAGTGCTTCCAGCAGGTCGAGGGTGCGGTGAGGAACAGAGCCCCAAAAGACCGGCCGCGGGGTGCGATGCGCCTGGTCACCCCCTATGACACCGAGGCACGCGGCAGCATCAAGCAGGATCTTCACTGGAACGGCTACAAGGTTCATTTCACCGAGACCTGTGAGCCGGATGCACCGAATCTGATCACGAACGTCGTGACTACTACGGCCACCGTTCCGGACGACCGCATGACGACTGTGATCCACGCTGCACTGGCCGGCCGGGCCATGCTTCCGGCAGAGCACTGGGTCGATACGGGCTATGCCAACGCCGGCGCCATGGCGGACGCCCGCGCTCATGGTGTCGCGCTGCACGGGCCACTCAAGTCGGTCACCAACGCTCAGGCACGAGCGGGCGCCTACGGCCAGGACGCCTTCACCGTGGACTGGGACAGCAAGCGTGTGACCTGCCCAAATGGCACCATCAACACCGGGTGGCGGGAGGACCGGTCCCAACAGGGTCTGCCCGTCGTCCGTGCACAGTTCTCCGCGCGAGACTGTCGGCCGTGTCCTGTCGTACGCGACTGCGTGCCGAACTTCAGGGCAAAGGGCCGGGCCATCACACTGCGGCCACAGCAGGCACACCGCGAACTCCAGCAGGCCCGCACACTCCAGCAGACCGACGAGTGGAAAGAACGCTACAAGGTCCGGGCTGGGATCGAAGGAACCATTTCACAAGGCGTGCACAGCTGTGACCTGCGCAGATCCCGCTACCGCGGCTTGGCCAAGACCAGCCTCCAGCACCAACTCACGGGCGCCGCGATCAACCTCGCCCGTATCAACGCCCACATCATTCAAATGCCCCGCGCCCGCACCCGCGTCTCACACTTCGCGGCGCTCCTGCCGATCAAGTAGCGAAGCAAGCTCCTGCGCAGTGACCGGCCCGCTGTCGCGAACGGGCTGGCCGATGTCGGCTGTCCAACCGGGTCTGACACGGGCAGTGAAGTCCGCGAAGTCCTTCCGCAAGTACTCCAGAGCGGACGGCTTCAGCCGGACCTGCTGACGGCTGTCCGCCCACCAAACCTCGAAATCAGTGATGGTGCCTTCAGCGGGCCATTGTTCTGCCTGTTCCGGCAACAGCAGGACGTCGACGAAGCCTCCGACGCCCAAGCCGACATCTACGAAGATCCCGATCGCCCCAGGTCTGGGCACCTTCACGACTGTGCCCCGCAAGACCTGCCCGAAGCGCAGATTCCCTCGAATCCGCTCCCACTCCGCATCCGTAACCACACAGCGCATCCTCGCAGCCCCACGGCACTGAGTCAGCCCGATCTCGTGGCGAGCGCGGGCTCACCACAAGATCAGGCTGATTTCGCCAACAGCGTCGACGGAACCCGCCGGCGGGGCGCTCGTACGTCAGTCCGCCTCACGGACCGTCATCGGCAGGCCGCCGCGCATCCGCAGCGACATCATCGGTTCCGGCACGCCCCGGTGTCCCGGTACGACGTCCAGGTCCAGGTCCCGGGTGACCAGCGCGGTGACGAAGACGGCCTCCATCATCCCGAGGCCGCTGCCCACGCAGAACCGGGGCCCCGCGCCGAAGGGGATGTAGGCGTACCGGGGGCGGTTGGCGGCCCGCGCCGCGTCGAAGCGGCCCGGGTCGAAGCGCTCGGGGTCGTCCCACAGGTCCGGGTGGCGGTGCAGGGTGTAGGGGCAGACCAGGACGTCGGCTCCGGCCGGGACCGGGAAGCCGCCCACCTCGTCGGCCTGCTGCGCGATGCGCGGCAGGATCCACACCGGCGGGTACAGCCGCATGGCCTCCTGGATCACCTGGGTGGTGTACGTCAGCTTGTGCAGGTCGTCGGCGTCCGGCGTCCGGCCGTCGGCCAGGACGGCGCGGGCCTCGTCCCGCAGCAGGTCGCGCACGTGCGGGTGACGCGCCAGCAGGAACAGGGTCCAGCCCAGGGTGCTCGCCGTGGTCTCGTGCCCGGCCAGGAGCAGGGTGACGAGTTCCTCGCGCAGCAGCCGGCGGCCCACGGCGGGGTCGTCGTGCCGGCGCGCGGCCAGGATCATCCGGGCGAACGCGTCGTCACCGGGAGCGGCCTCGTCCAGCCGGGAGGCCCGGTCGGCGACCAGTTCGTCGACGGTCCGGGCCAGGTCCCGGCGGGCCCTGCGGAACCGCCGCTGGGTGGCCAACGGCACCCAGGTCGGCACCAGCCCCTGCGTCACCATGTCGAACATCGCCTGGTCCTGGACCGCCTCGAAGGCGTGGGCGATGCCGCCGTGACCGTCCAGGGACGTGTCCATGAGGGTGCGGCCCAGCACTCCGAGGGTCAGCCCGGTGACCTCCTTGAGCACGTCGACGGGCCCCTGCCCGGCCCTGGTGCGCAGCAGGGCGACCAGCGCGGCCGCCTCCTCGGCGACCGCTCCCGCCTGTTCGGCGATGCGCCGGGGCCGGAACGCGGGCTGGACGTTGGTGCGCTGGGCGCGCCACAGTTCGCCCTCGCTGGTGAGCAGCCCGTCCCCGAGGATCTTGCGGGACTCCACCAGGCCGATGCCCTTGTGGTAGTTGGCGGCGTTGTCGGCCAGGACGTGTTTGGCGTAGTCGGGCCGGTTGAAGATGTACATCTTCTTCGGCCCCATGGCGACCCGCACGGCGTCGGACAGCCGGGCGGCGTCCTCCATCATGCCGAGCCGGTCCACGGCGAGTTTGCGCAGCAGCCCGGGCAGGGCCCACACCGGCGGGCCCGGGGGGTGCACGCTCATGTCACACCTCCGGTGCGCGCTCGGAGAGCTGCCGGAAGCGGCCCCCGTGGAACACCAGCGGCTCGCGCTCCGGCGCCTGGTCCAGGGCGAGTACGCGGCCCAGGAAGACCGCGTGGTCGCCACCGTCGTACGTCCGCCAGCTCGCGCATTCGAAGTGGGCCGCCGCCCCCGCGATCAGGGGGGCGGCGCTCTCGTGTCCCGGCAGCCAGCCGACGGCGTCGAACTGCCGTGCGCCGGCGGGCCGCGAGCGGCTGGCGAAGTACCGGGCCACGTCCTCCTGGTCCGCGGCCAGCACCGACACGGCGAACGTGTCGGCCTCGGCGAGGCTCCGGTACATGCCGGCGTCCCTGCCGACGCACAGCAGTACGAGCGCCGGGTCGAGGGAGACGGAGGTGAACGAGTTGGCGGTCATGCCCCGCGGGGAGGTGCCGCCGACCGTCACCACGGTCACCCCGGTGGCGAACGCCCCGAAGGCCCGCCGCAGCCGGGTGGCGTCGCCCGCGGAGGCGGTCCACGGCGGCGCGGCGGTCAGGGTGCTCATGCGGTCCGTCCCGTCAGGGAGGCGGGCCGCGCGCCGTACGGCTGCAGCGCGCGGGCCAGGGCCTCCGGGATGAGGGAGGGCACCGTGTTGGTGTTCGGGCCGCGCATGCAGGCGATGCGCTGGCGGCCGCGGGCCACCAGGACCTCGGCGCCGCCGGTGACCTTGATGTAGTCGAAGCCGAACTCGAGCTGTGTCTGGCCCAGTTCGGACAGGCGCATCCGGATGGACAGCTCGTCGAACGCGGTGATCTCGGCGAAGAACTCGCAGTCCACCTTCAGCGTGAACAGCTTGAGGTCGTCCTGGAGGTCCGCCAGGATCTCCGGGGCCTTGTCCTGGAGGAACATCTCCCGGCAACGCCCTTGCCAGCGCAGGTAGTTGACGTAGTAGACATTGCCGACGAGGTTGGTCTCCTCGAAGCCGACGGTGTGCCGGTACTCGAAGTAGTCTTCCGCCATGGTCTAGGGCCGCCCTTCGGTTCGGTCCGTGTCGTGCACGAGGAAGGCGAAGACCGCGGGTTCCAGGGCGTCGCGCAGCGCGGTGACGAAGGTGGCGATGCGGATGCCGCCGACGGCGAACTCCACCCACGCCTCCCTGCGTCCGGGCAGCACGGTCAGCGGTGCCCCCGCCATGATCCCGGCCTTCTGGAGGCACTCGACGGCGCTCCACACCCGCGTGGCGGCGGTGTCGGGCGCCTCACCGGTCTCCTTGGCGACCAGCCGCGCCACCGGGGCGTGCTCGCCGAGCAGCCCCTGCCATTCGGCCTCCGAGCGCATGCTGACCGCTTCGATGTCGCAGGCCACCTCCGAGCCGGAGACGGCGCTGAGGGTCACCCCGAGCCCGTGTGCCGCGGACATCGACAGGTGCCGGTCCGGCGGGAGTTCGGGGCGTCCGTCGGGCCGGTGGCCGACCGTCACCGGGGTGCCCAGGGCGCGGGCCGCCGCGTCCGTGGTGAAACCGCGGCGCTGGGTCACCGAGCCGGCGGGCTGTCCGCCGTGCGGTTCGACGGCGACCGCGATGCGGGCGTCCAGGACGTCTTCGAGCGTGCGCTCCAGGTACGGGCCGAGCAGGGGCGCGACCCAGGGTCCTGCCCCGTCGGTCCGGCGCACGGCGTGCAGGGTCAGTCCCTCCCAGCGCTCGACGACGGTGCCGTCCTCGTCCCGTACGGCGATGTCGTAGACGTAGGTGTTGCCGTCCCGGCTGCGTTCGACGGCCGTGTACCTCAGCCGCTCCGGCACGTGGTCGCCGGAGCCGAGCGGGTGGATCCGCTCGACGCCGGACGGCAGCAGGGTGGCGTCGGGCACGCAGACCTGGTTGCCGTGCATGAGCGCGTCGCGCATGCCCGGGTCGGCCAGCAGCAGCTGTCCCGGCAGGAACCCGGCGAACCAGCCCTCGGGCCGGCGCCGCACGTCGACGTCGGCGTCGACGTGCCGGGCCGCGGCCCGGTGGAAGCGGCGCAGCCGCTGGAAGCGCCCGCCCTGGAAGAGCAGCCCGCCGTACAGGTCGGCGGCCGGGTCGAGCGGGACCGGGACGGTGCCCTCGGGCACCTGCTCGGGCGGTCCGTCGGGGGCCTGGGCGCCGCCGAAGACGAGCCGGGCCCGGAAGTGCTCGGCCACGAAGCCGGTGTCCTCGGCGTGCACGGCGACGTCGACGGTGTCGCGGCCGGTGACGGTGGCGGCGACGCGGATCCGGGTGCTGCCGTCCGGCGGCACGACGATGGGCCGCAGGAACTTCGCCCCCTCGATGACGGGGGTGCCGTCCCAGCCGGTCGCGGCGGTCGCGACCTGCGTCATCGCCTCCATGCCCATGACGGCGGGCAGCAGCAGGTTCCCGTCGAGCAGGTGGTCGGCCAGGTAGGGGTCGGTGCCCGCGTTCAGTTCCACCTCGGTGACGAGTTCGACGCCGTGGTAGCGCACCAGCGGGTTGCCGGTGAACCGCAGCAGCGGCAGCGGCGGCAGGTCGCGGCGTACGGTCTCGATGCCCTCGGTGCGGCCGCTGACGACCGTGACCACGGGGGCGTCCGGGTCGGAGATCAGGCGCAGCAGGATCTCCACGCCCTGGTCGGGCGAGACGGGCGTGATGCCCTCGCGGGAGAGCGACTCGACGACGGAGAGCTTCTCGCCCATGCCGACGCCGGACCACACCGACCACTCCACACACCTCGCGCGCAGCCGCGGATGGGTGCGGGCGGTCTCCTCGGTGAGGTCGGCCAGCCACTCGTTGGCGGTGGCGTAGTGGGCCTCGCCGCGCAGTCCCGCCCGGCCGATGATGCTGCCGAAGGAGACCAGCAGCTTCAGCCCGCCGGCCCCCACCGCGTCGAGGACGGTGCGCAGGCCGTCGACCTTCGGGGCGAAGGTGCGGCGGAAGTCCTGCGCGTCCAGTTCGGTCAGGGGGGCCGGTTCGTTGCGGCCGGCTCCGTGCAGTACGCCGGTGATCTTCCCCAGCGCCTTCTCCAGCTCGGCGACGGCCGCCGCGGTCCGCTCGGGGTCGGTGACGTCGGCGCGGGCGTAGTGCACGCCGACGCCGCTGTCGGCCATCCGCGCCAGGTTCTCGGCGAGTTCGGTGTCGGCGGCCGGGTCCGACCGGCCGAGCACGGCCAGCTTCGCCCCGGTCCTCCGGGCGACGGCCAGGGCGCACTCGGCGGAGATGCCCTTGCCGCCGCCGGTCACCAGCAGTACGTCCGTGGCGCCGAGCGGGAGGTCGGTGTTCTCCTGCTCGACCGGCAGGGCGCGCAGGGTCGGCACGCGCCGCACCCCGGCCGTGTCGTAGTGGGCCTCGCTGAACCGGTCGGTCGCGCGGACCTCGGTAACGACACGTGCCACCGCTTCCCCGTTCAACGGGGTCTGGACGATCGTGGTGCGCAGGTGCGGGGCCTCCTGGTGCAGGGTCTTGGCCAGGCCCGCCGCGCCGCGTCCGTCCTGCACCAGGACGAACCGCCGCTGCCGGTCCCCCGCCAGGGCGTTCCTGGCGGCGGCGAGCACCTCGTCCACCTGCTGCGGGGTGCAGCCCCGGGGCAGGACGGCGAGGACGCCGGCGCCGGTGCCGGCGCCTTCCAGCGCCTTCTTCAGGTCCTGGCAGAAAGCCTGCTCGGCGGTGCCGAACAGTTCCCACACGCCGTCCGCCTCGGCGGCGCCGGCCGGCGGCACGGCCACCTCCGCCAGGTCCACGGCGAACGGCCGCGCCCAGGGTGCGGCGCCCGTCACCGCGGCGGCGCCGGCGGTGTCCTCGGCCGCCGCGGCGCCGGTGCTGACCAGGGTGTCCAGGGCCTCGGCGAGTTCGGTGAGGCTGGCGGTGGCGAAGTTGGTCGAGAGCTGGGTCGGCGCGATCCCGAGGCGGGCCGCCGCGAGGTTGACGATCTGGCCGACGGTGATGGAGCTCAGGTGCAGGTCGTCCAGGAGCCGGCTGTCGGGGTCGACGAGTTCGGCCGGGAGTTCGGCGCGTTCGGCGACCAGGGCGCGCAGCACGTCAAGCGCCGGTTCCCGCTCCGTGGCCGTCTCCCGCTCCGTGGCCGTCTCCTCGACGGCGGGGGACGCCCCGCCCGTGGAGGCCGCGGGCACGGCGGCCGGAGGTGCCTGGGCGGCGGACGTGCGTGCCGGTGCCGGTGCCGCGGTCGCGGTCGCGCCGGCCGGGACCCGCGCGGCCGCCGGGCGCGGCGCGCGGACGGCGGGCGGGCCGTCGTGGGGCGCCTGCTCGCACGGGCTGGCGAGGAAGGAGAACTCCTGGCCCACCTTCAGCGGCCGGATCAGCCGGTCCCGGAAGAGGGCCTCGAGCGCGACGGGCGCGCCCGCGACGAACGCGGCGCCCGCGACGCCCAGGAGGCCGCGCAGCGACTCGTCGTCGGTGTCCAGCGCGACGGCCGGGACGTCCGTGGCCGCCCGCGCGATGCCGCTGAGCACCCGGCCCGGTCCGACCTCGACGAACAGGTCGGCGTGCCGGGCCGCTTCGCGCACCGCCTGGGTGAAGCGGACGGGAGCGGTGATCTGGCGGCTCAGCAGCGTGGGGATGTCGGTGTCCCGGTCCAGTTCGCCGCCGGTGACGGTGGAGACGACCCTGCCGTGGACCTGCCCGAGGCTCGCCTCGGCCAGCCAGGTGCCGAACGACTCGGCCGTCGGGGCGACCAGGGGCGAGTGGAAGGCGTGGGAGACGGCGAGCCGGGTGCAGTCCACGCCGGCCTCATCGGCCCGGCGCTCGACGTCCCGGACCGCCTCGACGGTGCCGGCGACCACGGTCTGTTCGGGGCCGTTGTATCCGGCGACGACCACGTCGAGGCCGGTGATCAGCTCCTCCGCCCGCTCGGGGGACGCCTGCAGGGAGGCCATGGTGCCCGAGGCGCTGTGCCGGGCCATGGCCCCGCCGCGCACCCGCGCCGCCTCCAGCAGCGTCCGCTCGTCGAAGGCTCCCGCCCAGTGCAGGGCCGAGAGCTCGCCGAGGCTGTGCCCGACGGCGACGGCGGCCTCCAGGCGCAGCGTGTCGAGGACGCGCAGGCCGGCGGCGGAGCCGGTGGCGATGCGCGGCTGGGCCACGTCGGTGGCGACCATGTCGCCGGTGCTCGGCAGACCGGCCTGCTCGAAGACGTCGGCGGCCTGCGCGAAACGGCGGCGCAGCGCGCCTCCGCCGGTGCCCTTGCCGGAGCCCTGCCCCGGGAAGAGGAACCCGATCCGGGCGGGTCCGGTGACCTTGCCCAGGAAGCCGCGTGCGTCGGTGGTGGTGTGGGTGCTCTCGCCGTTCTCCAGCAGGCCGGCCAGGTGGCGCAGGCGCCGCTCGGCGTCCTCCGGGGAGGAGACGACGACGGCCGCGCGGTGCGGCCTGCCGCGCAGTTCGCGCTGGAGGGTGGCGGCCAGGTCGGCGACCTGCCCGTAGGACACACCGGCGACGAAGTCGGCGACCTCGGTGATCCGGGTGCGCAGGTGCCGGGGCGACTCGGCGTCGAGGACGAGCAGTTCGCAGTCCTGCGGGGCGTACGCCGGCTCGACGGGCCGGCGGCGCGCCGGCGGCCGGCGCCGGACGGCGGGTTCGTCGAGGACCACGTGCGTGTTGATGCCGCCGAAGCCCATGGCGGTGATGCCGGCCCGGCGCGGCACCCCCTCGGGCCAGGGTTCCGCCCGGCGCAGCGCCTTGAGGTTGGCCTGGTCGCCGGTGAGTACGTCGTGCGGGTCGACGGTGCCGATCGACGGCGGGACGGTGTGGTTGTCGAGGGCCAGGGCGGCCTTGATCAGGCCCGCCACGCCGGCGGCGGCCTTGGTGTGGCCGATCATGCCCTTGACCGAGGTGATGGCGGCGACGGGGACGTCCGGTCCGGCCGCGGCGCGTTCCTCGGTGAGCGCGGTGAGCTCGGTGGTGTCGCCGACGGGGGTCCCGGTGCCGTGGCCCTCGAAGAGGCAGACCGTCTCGATGCCGAAGCCGGCCCGTTCGTAGGCGCGTCGCAGGGCCAGCCGGTAGCCGCTGACCTCGGGGCGGGTGATCCCGCCCTGTCCGTCCGAGGAGACGCCCCAGCCCGCGATGGTGGCGTAGATGCGGTGGCCTGCCGCGAGGGCGTCCTCCTCGCGCATCATGACGACGATCCCGCAGCCCTCCCCCGGCCAGAAGCCGTTGGAACCGCGGTCGTAGAGCCTCATCTCGCCCTTGGCGAGGGCGCCCGTCTTGGCGAAGCCGATGATCTCGAACGGGTCGATCGACAGGTCCACGCCGCCGGCGACACCGACGTCGATGTCGCCGGAGAGGAGGGCGGTGCCGGCCGTGGTGACCGACAGCAGGGAGGAGGAGCACGCCCCGTCGACGGTGTATCCGCCGCCGCCCAGGTCGAAGTGGTTGCAGATGCGGCCCGCGATGGTGTTGGCGAGCCCTCCGGCGAGCGAGTCCTCGTCGATGGCCGGGAACGGCTCCTTGTACGAGGTCTCGACCTCGGCGAGGAAGTCCGCGATGCGGGCGTCGTCCCAGCCGTCCTGCCCGGCGAGGGCGGAGGCCATCACGCGCCGTACGTAGGGCCAGCGCAGCCGCATGACGTTCGCGCGGGAGAACTCGCCGGTGAGCGTGTTGCCCACCACCACTCCGGTGCGTTCGCGCGGCAGTCCCTCGCCGCCGGGGAATCCGGCGTCGGCCAGGGCCCGTCCGGCGGTGTCGAGGGCGAGCCAGTGCGTCATGTCCGTCGAGCGGAAGGTGCTGCCCGCGATGCGGTGGGCGACCCGGTCGAACGCGTAGCCCTCGATGACGGCGGCGTTGCGCGCGTAGAAGGTGTCGGGGGTGGACGGGTCGGCGTCCCAGTAGTCGTCCAGGTTCATCCGGACGTCGGGCAGCCGGCGGAAGGCACGCCGTCCGGCGACGGCGTTGTCCCACAGTTCCTGGGGGGAGTCGGCGTCGGGGTAGCGGCACGCTATGCCGACGATGGCGATTCTGCTCATGCGGTCACCGGCACCTTACGAGTCGGCTCCGAGGCCGCGGGCGGGCAGGCGCAGGCGTCCGCCGGGCAGTCGCACGCCGGGGCGGGCTCGGTGTTCGGGTCCGTGGTCCGTCCGGTCGCGCCGTCCCGGTCCACGGTCTTCTCCACGTTCTGTTCGACGGTCTGTTCGACGGCGGCCAGCGCCAGGGCCTCCTCGGCGCGCCGCTTGGCCACGATGTCCGCGGTCCACAGGAAGGCGCCCCGGATGGCGCAGACGAGCGCGGTGGCGAAGAAGAGGCCGTAGGCCACGCTCATGGCGGTCAGGACGCCGTACATGGCGGCGACTCCGCCGCCGAAGGCGATCTGGCCCCACTTGGAGGAGGGGGTCGTGCCGGGGTCCGTGATCATGTAGTTGGTGAAGAGCACGAACGCGACGCCGGTCATCATCGCCAGGGCCGCCGGGATGGAGGTGCCGAACATCAGGCCGCGTACGACGGCCTGGAGGGCGAAGCCGCCGACCCAGGCGAGGATGAGCCACATGCGCTCGGTGAGCTTGGCGTTGAGCATCGTGCCGAGGGTGATGATGATCGCCGGGACGAGCCAGTCGAAGCCGCCGTCGAGGTACTCGGTGAACTGGTACGGCGGTGCGATGGAGGCCCACGGGAACAGCAGCAGGATGACGGCGATCCCGAAGTTCGACGGGTTCATGACATGCCGCATGCGGCCCTTGAGCGGGGCCCTGAGCACCCACTTGGTGCCAACGGCGACGATGACGCCGAAGAGCATGACCCAGATGACGTCGTTGACGTAGGAGAGCATGTTCACCGCGAGCGCGGTGATGTGGGCCGGGAGCAGGAACTCCGCCAGGCCCTTGAAGCCGTTGCCCTTGAAGCGGGGGGCGCGGCCCTCGGCCCGGGCGCCGATCGCCTCCAGGGCGATCTCCAGCGCGTAGGCGACGGCCAGGGCGATGAAGGGCCAGGTCCAGGGCTGCTCGAAACCGAGCACGGTGTAACCGAAGACGTTGAGCACGGAGATCGAGATGGCGAATCTCCGCAGCGCCGTGACGACCTTCGTGCTGTGGCGCGGGTTGGCGGTCTGGGACGGGGACATGATCACTTCTCCTTGGCCTGGGTGCCGAGCTCGAAGCCGTGCCGGCCGGGCTCCATCCGCAGCTTCTGCTCGTGGACGTCACCGTTGCGGTCACGCCAGGTCAGCACGGTGGGCAGCGGCCCCTGGACGCCCTTGCCCAGGCCGATGTGCACGTCGGTGCTGCGCTTGCCGGAGTGGCCGCCCCCGCCGTCGAGACGGGCGACGCGCATGGTGCCGTCGGGCAGTTCGACACAGACCTCGGCGCCGACCACGGGCGCGCCGTCGGGGTGGGTCAGCTCCAGTTCCAGGGAGGAACCGGCGTTCTCGCTGACGTTGCGGAAGAAGGCCGGCTCGTCCCACTGGCGGGCGACGGCCATGTCGAGGCGGCCGTCGCCGTCCACGTCGGCGGTGGCGATGCCGCGGGTCGGGACGGGCTCGCCGATGCCGAGCTCCTGGGACAGGTTGGCGTACCGGCCGCTCTCCTGGTCCTTGGCGAAGAACCGCATCCGCTGGCTGCCGGCCAGGTCGTCGCCGACCTGGACGTTGGGCCACCACTGCGGGTTGGCGACCAGGGCGTCGTTGGCGGTGGCCAGTTCCTGGAGCTGCGGCCAGCGGTTGTGCTTGCCCTTGACGAAGCCGAGGGCCTGGGTGATCTCCAGGTTGCCGTCGTTGTCGAAGTCGCCCATCTTCACGTCCCAGCCCCAGCCGGACCAGGCGAGCCCGAGGGGGGCGGACTCGTCCTCGTAGGGGGCGTCGCCCTCCAGGAAGCTGCCCCGCAGCTCGGCCTTGCTGTCGGCCCGGTTGACGAAGGCGAAGTTGGACTCCTGGATGCCGAACGACGTCGTGATGTTGCTGACGAACATGTCGTACAGGCCGTCGTGGTTCAGGTCGCCGAAGTCGACACCCATGCCCTTGAACGAACTGCGGCCCAGCTCCTTGGACTTGGGGACGGTGCCGGAGTGCTCGGCCTTGACCTCGCGGAACTCGATCTCACCGGGGCGGGAGACGTTGTGCAGCAGGGCCGAGGTGCCGAAGTCGTGGGCGAGGTACACCTCCGGCAGCCGGTCGCCGTCGAGGTCGGCGGCCGAGGCGCCGAGCGACCAGCCCTTGTCCAGGCCCTGCGGGATGGCGTCGTCGGTCTTCTCGTACCCGTCCGGCGTCCAGCGGAAGAAGTGGCCGCCGCCGCCGTTGCGGGCCTGCGAGAGGGAGTCGTTCATGGTGACGCCGCCGTCCTTGGAGGGGTCCAGGACGGGGCTGTCGGGGAAGTAGTTGCCGATGTAGATGTCGTCGTGGCCGTCACCGTCGAAGTCGGCGACGGCGGCGGTGTTGGAGTTCCACAGCGGCCCGGTGTACTTCGCGCCGGGCTTGCCGGGCAGCAGCTCGGTGGGCCGGAAGGAGTCCGCCGTCAGCGGCGCGCCCTTGGCGCCCTTGTTCTCGAAGATGACGGGGGTGCGTCCCCAGTAGTAGACGAGGAGGTCCATCGCGCCGTCCTCGTTGTAGTCGCCGGGCACACAGCCCATCGGCGCCATGGTCGTGCTGACGCCGAGCGGCGCCGGGTCGAGCGCGAAGGCCGCGTAGGCGTCCCCCCGCGTCGGCGCGGGGGTGACCACCGCCTGGTCGATGCGCGGGTCGCTGACGCACAGGTCGTTCGGCAGCCCGTCGCGGTCGAGGTCGTTGAGGGCGATGCCCGCGCCGACCGAGGAGATCCACGCGTCGATGTGCTCGAAGGCCTTGTTGACCTTGCGGACCTCCTGCTTCTCGAATCCGGCAGGCATGGATATGGACATCGGCTCGAATGCGAAGTTCTTCGCGAGTGCGTCGACCTCGGAGGCCGACGACTCGGGAAGCCGCACCGCGTAGAAAGTTCCCACCATCAGGGCGAGGGCGACAATTCCCGGTGAATTTCTGCGCATCCAGTTCTTTGTGACCGTCACAGGTCGGCACCTTTCCGGAGCAGCGAAAGAGAGGAAAGTTCGGCGGAGACGTCACGCCGCCATGTCTCGTAGGCCGGGGAGGCGGCCCGCGGATCCGCCGTACGCGGTCTGAGCGCCCGGC
The DNA here is from genome assembly GCF_001905725.1 of Streptomyces sp. CB02400. Taxonomy (GTDB): domain Bacteria; phylum Actinomycetota; class Actinomycetes; order Streptomycetales; family Streptomycetaceae; genus Streptomyces; species Streptomyces atrovirens. The sequence continues at coordinate 25,684 of NZ_LIWB01000031.1, read as the reverse complement.
ACACGAGCGCGGCCCGCTCGGCCGTCGTACCGCACACGACGCGGGCCGCGAGGTGGGTGTGCTCGATGACGGTGTCCGCCTTGATGCGCGCCTCGACGGCGAACGCGGAGCCCTGCGCGAGCGCCCAGCGGTGCTCGCCGGCCCCCTCGGCGAAGCTCCGCAGCTCGGCCTCGTCCGCCCCGCCCGCGTAGGTGCAGGCGAGCCCGGCGCCCGCGTACAGGTCGCCGTGGCGGTGCTCGGGGTAGGCGCGGATCAGGCCGGTGACGACCTCGGGGTCGGTGCCCCCGACGAACCACAGGGCGCGGCCGATGCCCTGGTCGATGGCGTTCGGCGTGTAGTGGTTGTGCCCGCCGCGCCAGCGGAAGGGGTGCTGGACCTCGGGCGTGCGGACGTAGGAGTCCGTCTTGAAGTACGCCTGGTGGAAGCCGTATCCGTCCAGGGCGAGCCAGCGCAGCAGGGGGTCGGTGGCGCTGATGTCGGGCCACAGCGGCTTGGGCAGCCGCGCCATCGCCCAGCCGATGCCGACGTGGATCATGTAGTCGTGGTGCCGCCCCTGGCCGGCCAGCAGACCGGCCAGGCGGCCGCTGTGGCCCGGGAGCGCGTCGTGGACCACGGCGCCCATGCCGGCGCCCTCGTACGCGAAGCCCCGCACGTCCCGGGGGACGGCCTCCAGCATCGCCTCGGTCTCGTCGGCCGAGGACGCCTCCATCGCGCAGGCGTAGCCCTGGAGGAATGTCTCGCCTATTCTCTCCAGCCGTGCCTTGGCTTCCTCGTTCTTCACGTGAAATCCACGCACCTCCATGGTCGTTTCCGAAACAGGAGGTGTGAACAGCTTGCGTCGAATAGCTCCAAACCCAGTGGCCACGGTGATGACCCGCCCCTCTCAGCTCCCTGGAATTTCGCCAGCAAATCAAATTGAGCCAGGGGGCGGGACCGCACGTCTACTTCATATGTGCTCAACGGAGGAAAGGGTGGTGAGCCGTTCACGCACCCCCGTGCGCCAGCCCTCGTAGGCGGGTGCGGTGGCGCTGCGGACGGCGGCCGGGGCGCAGTCGTCGGCGAGCAGGGCGGCGGCCTCGGCGGACAGTCCGGTGAACGCCTCGACGGCGGCCTCGGTGTGCGCGGGCACGAACCCCGCGTGATGGCGGGCCTTGGCGGCGAACACCGATCCCTGCGCCAGGTGCCCGAGGTCGGAGCGCGCCTCCTCGCGCAGCAGGGCCAGTTCTGCCGGAGTGCTCCCGCCGGCGAAGGTCGCGGCGAGACCGACGCCGCTCCACAGGTCCGCCTGCCGGTCCCCGGCGAACGCCCGGACGGCCGCGACGACGTGCCCGGCGTGCCCGCCGTGGATGAACCACAGGGCGCGGCCGACGCCCTGGTCGAAGGCGCGGCGCCAGTAGGAGGGGTCGCCGTCCCAGGCGTACGGGTCGTCCAGCCGTTGGCGGGTCACCCAGGTGTCGGTGTCGAAGTAGGCGCGGTCGAAGCCGTAGCCGTCGACGCACAGCCAGCTCATCTGCGGGTAGTACGCGGGCCCGGACAGATCGGGGACGAGCTTCTTCCACAGGGGGCGCGGCAGCTTGGCCATGGCGAAGCCGATGCCGATGTAGTTCAGGAAGATGTGCGGCCTGCCGCCGCCGGTGAGCAGGTCGCGGGTGCGGTGGCCGGACCGGCCCATCGCGTCGCGGACGGCGCACGCCATCGTGGCGCCCTCGTAGGCGAAGCCCCGCTGCTCGGGGTCGACCAGGTTCAGGCGGCGTTCGGTGGTCGCGAGGTCGCGGTCCTCGATCCCCCATTCGAAGCCGGTGACGACGGCCTGCGGAACGGCCTCCAGCCTCCGGGCCCGCTCGTCGTCCCGCACCGCGAACCCCCGGCCGGAGAAGCTCACCTCCTCCAGCGACGGGGCCATGACCAGTCTGCGCAGGGCTCCCAGTACGGGCATGTGCGTGCCTCCTCCGACGAGCCGCCCCGTTCCGGCGGCCGGGGGAGCCATCGTGGGCGGTGCGGCCCGCGCCGGGCATCTTCGGCCGTGCCCAGCGCGGCGTTCAGCGGATGCGGCGCACCTGGACCTCTTCGTCGTGCACGGCACGGCCGCACTGCGCGCAGCGCAGCTCCACGCGGACGGGGCTCTCGCAGCCGACGTGGTCCGCGCGGCGGGGCGGTCCCAGCTCGTGCGGCAGATTGCGGTCGCCCCACTGCATCAGGGCGAGGACGGCACAGGTGAGGTCCTTGCCCGCGGGGGTGAGCCGGTACTCGTACCGGACGGGCTTGTCCTGGTAGGGGACGCGCTCCATGACCCCGTGCTCGACCAGCCGGGTCAGACGGTTGGTCAGGACGTTCCTGGCGATGTCGAGGTTCTCCAGGAAACCTTCGAAGCGGCTGCTGCCGAGCAGCGCCGTACGGACGATCAGGAGCGTCCAGCGCTCCCCGATCACCTCGAGCGTCCGGGCGAGGTTGCAGTCCTGCCCCTCATACGTATGTCTCAGCATCTGATCACACCGGTAGGGAGGGCCTTTCGGCGGTTCCGGGGGTGGTCCGCGGCGGCGTTCCGTCACCGCGGGAGGGGGCGGCGGTGTTCACACCGCCGCCAGGAGGTGGCGTTCGGGCACCGCGGGGGCCTGCCGGGTGAACCGGTCGTAGGCGTAGGCCGCCGAGACGAGGGTCATGTGGTGGTGCCAGCCCGGATACGACCGGCCCTCGAAGTCGAGCAGTCCGAAGCCGTCCTTCATCTCGCGCACGGCCTCCCCCACCCGCGGCAGCAACTGGGCGAGCGCGAGCACGGATTCCGTACGGGCGTGGATGAGGCTGGTCAGCCAGAACTGGAGCGGGCGGCGTTCACTGTCGGACCGGACGGCCAGCAACCGGTAGGTGCGGTGGGCGTGGGCACCCGACGTGCCCTGACCGGGCAGGTGGACGAAGCTGGAGACGACCGTCACGGGGCGGCCGGTGCCGTCCCGGCGGGCCACCGTCTCGACGCGGTCCGGCATGCCGCCGCCCGCACCCAGGAGGCTGCCCGCCGTGAGGACCAGGCCGTAACCGTCACCGCTGCGGGGACGCTGCGTCCGCAGGTGCCGGCCGACCATCACGTGCAGGTTGCCGGGTACCGGGACGACGAAGTCCCGCCCGCGCACGGCGAGTCCGTGCAGCAGGGTCCTGACGCCGAAACCGGCGGCCGGGTCCAGGCTGCAGACGACCGGCAGGGGTGCGCTCCCGGCGCTGGTGGCGAGGGAGTCGATCAGGTCGAGGGCGTGCTGTTCCGCCGTGCGCAGTCCGGCGTCGGACGGGATGCGGGCACGCCGGCGGCGTTCGGGGTCCTTGGCCCAGGAACCCGGCAGCAGCAGACGCCAGTCGACCGGCGCGGCCGACCCCGCCGAGGCGAGGAAGGCGCCGACGCCGACCTGGCAGGTGACCGACCGTCCGGTGGAGGGCAGGAACCGGCGGTGCACCCCGCAGGAGTGCTCCCCCCGTTTGCGCAGTACGGCCTGGTCGACCACCCAGGCCATGGGGGGCGCCTGCCGCTCCACCCATCTGGCCAGCTCCGTGCGGACCGGATTCCAGTCCCAGGGACTCGCGTTGACGAACTGGTGGAGCGACTGGGAGGTGGCCGGCGAGGCCGAGACCGTCGCGGCGAGACGCCGGACCGACTTCTTGCCCGGGGTGGTGAGCAGCCCCTGCACATAGGCGTGGGCCCACCGGCGCTGATCGGCACGCGGCAGGCACTCGAAGATCTGCTCGGTGAAGACCGGTATCGAGGTGTTCGCGTGCGTCAGCGCTCGTCCAGCCATGGCAAGTTCCCTCCCTGGATCGGTCCGCGGCTGCCGACCGCGCTAAAATAATAGCGAACAACCTCTTTTTTTCTCGACTCCGGGGAGTTGACGAATGCACTTCGCCAAGTTGGCCGGCCCGCCCCCCTCCGAACCGCCCTCTGACCGGGCAGTTCGCCCACCGGCCCCCTTGCCGCCGGGCCGCGTACCACCGGGCCGCGGTCTGTCACGATCACTGGCTGTCACACGGAGAAGACCGCCACCGCAAGCGGGACCGCCGGCCTTCCGCCCGCGCCCGATGCCCCGTCACATGCCCGAGGAGGCGACATGGTGAGACAGGAGAGGGCCCTGCGCACCCGCGCGGCCGTGATCACGGCGGCCTCCGCGGAGTTCGCCCGCGCCGGTTACGACGGCACGTCGCTGTCCCGCATCAGCCAGCTGGCCGGCATGTCGGTCGGGGCACTGACCTTCCACTTCCCGACCAAGCAGGAACTGGCCGACGCCGTACAGGCGGAGGGGCGGTCCGTGACCCTCGCCGCACTGGACGGCCATGCCTACGCGGACCGCCAGGCACTGTGCCAGGTGGTCGGCCTCACCCTCGAACTGGCCCGGCTCATGGAGGAGAAGGCCTCGGTCCGTGCCGCCATCCGGCTGAGCAGGGAACGCCCGGGCTCGGCCTCCTGGTCACAGGCCTGGCTGCCGACCGTGCGCAAGCTCCTCGACGAGGCGCACGCGACCGGTCAGCTCCGGGAGAGCGCCCCGGCCGCCGACGTGATGACGCTGGTCGAGCACCTGACCGACGGAGCGGAGGTGTACCTGCGCGGCAGGGTCGAGGACGAGTCGGAACTCGGGAACGTCGTCGCACGCCTGCGCACCGTCTGGAGGCTCACGCTCACGGGGGTGTCGGCCGACCCGCCCGGCCCGGAGAGCCCAGGGCATCCACGGCACCCCGGGAACGCCAAAGTGCCGTTGCCGGCTCCGCGATCGGCGTCGCCGCTGAAGCCCGAACCGTCGTAACCTTCCTCAGCCGCCCTGCCGGGCGGCCACGGCCGACCGGTACCACGGAGCGGCGTCTTCCACCCGCGCCAGCGGCGACGGCCCCGGGGAACACCCGGCGACCCGCCAGACCTCGTCGCTCCGGTACCAGTGGTCGGTGGCGACCAGGGCGAACTGACGCTCGCTCACGGGAATCCGCGCGGCTCTCAGCCGCTCCAGGCACTCCTGCCAGGGCAGCTCCGCCGTCACGGCGGGCAGTACGTCGTACCGCGCCAGGGTGCGCAGCAGGTCCCCCACGCGCACCGGCCGGGGGTGGCTCGCGTGCCAGATGCCGCCGGGGCCGTCGGCCCTCCCGTCGGCCCGCCCGGGGGCGAGTGCGAGGTGGGCGACGAGCCGCGCCAGGTCGTCCACGGCCACCGCGGACACCAGGCCCCGTCCGCCGTCCCACACCGCGGGAACGGCGCGCAGGCACTGGGCGAGCAACGGCACGACCCAGCGGTCCCCCCTGCCGAGCACCAGTCCCGGACGCAGCACGGTGGCGCCCGCGGCCAGGGCATGGGTCTCCCCGGCCAGCCGGGTGCGACTGGCCGGGGAGACGGGCGCGGGGGCGACCTCGTTCACCCCGGTCCCCCGGTGCGGGCCGGGACCGTACACCGCCGCCGTCGACAGGTGCACGACGCGGCTCACGCCGCACCGGGCCGCCTCCCGCATCAGAGCGGCCGTCCCGTCGACGTTGACCGCGGCGCACTCGGACTCGTCCGGGCTGATGACGGCGGCCATGTGGAGGAGCACGTCGGCCCCCTCGCACACGCCGCGCAGCGTCCGGGGCCGCGCCATGTCCGCCCGGACCCACTCGTCGACCGGACCGGCGCCCTCCGGCCGCCGTCTGCCGACCGCCCGGACGACCAGGCGTTCACCCGGGCCGGCATCTTCCCCCGTGCGGTGCCCGGCGAGTTCGCGGAGCACCGTCGAACCGATGAACCCGGTGGCGCCGGTCAGCACCACGCGCAACGGTCTCATGCGGCCAGCCGCTGGGGGTCCGCCGGGAACGAGAGCTTCGCCCTGGCCTGCGGAGTGGCGACGGCGGGGAGCAGGTAACGCCACATCGACACGATGCGTTCCGGCAGATCGACGCGTTCGCTGGCGACGTTGGAGAACACCTGGATGCCGCTGTAGGCGCCGACGAGCACGTTGGCGAACTCCGTCTCGTCGACGTCGGCGAGCAGTTCGCCTCGTCCCCGGGCCTCACGCAGCAGCCCGCGGAACTCGTTCACCCACTCCTGGTACGCCGTGTCGTCACGGGCCCCGAACTCGCCCTGCTCGACGGCGAGCCGCACGCTGGCCCGGAACAGCACGTTGTTCTGCAGCTCGCGGGCGAGGAAGAAGGTGAGGTCGATCAGCTTCTGAAGGCCGGCCGTCTCCACGGAGAAGTGCACGAACTCCTGCTGGTGGGCCAGCACGGCCTGCGCCAGACTCCTCTTGGACTTGAAGTGGAAGTACATGCCGCCCTGGGTCACCTGGGCCCGGTTCATGATCTTGCTGATGCTGGCTCCGCTGTAACCGCACTCGTCGAAGATCTCCGCAGCCGCGTACAGGATCGTCTCCCGGGTCTTCACAGCCCGTTCCTGCTTCGGCTCAGCCATCTCAGTGCCTCGATCACTCTCGACAAAAAAAACGAACGCCCCTATTTTACAGGGCAACGCCTTCGGCCGGTAGGCAGAAGGCGCCCACTCACTCTGCTTCCGGGGGATAGTCATGCTCACCACTGCGGAGAACCCTGCTGCTGCAAGACCGCTCCTGACCACCACAGTCGCCAAGGAGTACGTGCACCGCGCAGCCCTGGCGGAAGTGTTCCTCACGGAATGGACGAAGGCGGGACCCGCCTCGTTCACCGTGAGCGCCCAGTGGCCGCGCAGCCACAGCTTCTACGAGTGCGAGAACGGGCTCTACGACCCGCTGCTGCTCTGCGAGACCGTCCGTCAGACGTTCCCCCTGCTGGCCCACGTCGCCTACGACGTGCCCCTGGGCCACCAGTTGAGCTGGTCCCGCTTCCAGTACTCGGTCAACATGGACGCGATGGGCCTCGAGCTGAACCCGGCCGAGCTCGAACTGCACGTGACGTGCTCGGACATCCGTTTCTTCCGGTCGATCCCCGCGTCGATGTCCATGCACATCGAGGCGGTGCGCGACGGTGCCCTCCTCGCGGTGGCGGACACGCACTTCGGCTGCCACTCCCCCGCCGTCTACCGGCGGCTGCGCGCCGGACGGGCCGGCGACTTCGGCGCCTTCCTGAACGCGCCCGCAGCGCCCCGGCCGGTCGAACGGACCGCGGTGAACCGCCACCGGCTGCGGGACATCGTCCTGTCACCCACCCAGCAGCGACAGCGCTGGCAACTGCGCGTCGACACCGGACACCCGGTGCTCTTCGACCACCCCGTCGACCACGTGCCCGGAATGCTGCTCCTGGAGTCCGTACGCCAGGTGGCACACGCCATACGGCCGTTCCCGGCCGGCGCGGCACCGGCGTCGATGGACGCGACCTTCAAGAAGTACGTCGAGTTCGACGAACCCTGCTGGATCGAGACGGCTCCGGCCGCTCCGGCCGCCGAGGCCGCACCGACGCGCGACGGACGCCAAACGGTCCGCGTCAACGCGTTCCAGGGAGAAGAACTCGCCTTCACCGCGACGACCGAGATGGTCGACACGGCGCCGTGAACGAGCCACGGCCCGCCTTCGGGCGGGCCGTCCGCGGTTTCACCGCCACGACGCCACGACGCCGCGAGAAGAGTTGAAAGGGCTGGACCCAGTGTGCCACCACTGGGCTCACAGCCATGTGTCATGCCACCCGTCGAGCCGTCTGCCCGACGGGCGAAGGCCCCTCGGGATGCCACTCCCCAGGGCCCTCTTCGGTTCCGGACGAACCTCGAAGCCATGCGACGGCTTCGTCATGCCCCCTACCAGGAGACGCCCCTCATCATGGAGCAAAGCTGCGGCATTGACCAGCCCTCTCAGCTCGCATCCGCAAGTACACCCCCTTTTGGGCAACTTTCCGCACCCCGCGAACCCGACCGGTTCCCGATGCCCGACGGCGCCCTGCCCCCTTCTCGTACGTATATACGACAGCGGGTCAAGGTCCCGATGCGGCTGGTGGAGTCGCCCCACTACTCGGACGCCGCCCTCAGCGTCTATGTGAAGGTCAAGGCGCTGGCCCAGCGCCCCGAGGGATGCACCGCCGGGATCGCCACGCTCGCCTCCTACCTGCGGCTGTCCGAGTCGACCGTGCAACGCGGCCTGGCCCAGCTCCGCGCGGCCGGTCCCGACGGCCTCGTGGAGTTACCGGAGAGCCGGCGCAGATCCCTTCCCGGCGGATACGGGACGACGGCCCGCCGACAGGTCAGACCCATGACATCGACGGAACGATTCGTCTGGCTGCCGGTGACCGCCAGCGAGTGCCTCCGCCCGCGCCTGCTGCGCGCCTTCGCCGTGATCGCCTACGCCGTCGCGCAGAAGCACCCGCTGACCTTCCGCGTGCTCGCCGAAGTCCTCCGCCACCACTCGGGGCCCCGAGCGGGCCTGCCCCTCACCACGGGCGCCGTCACCCGTATCGTCGAGCAGTTGGACGCGTCGGGCTGGATCACCGTCCAACGCCGGGCCGGGGAGCACGGGCGGCACCTGTTCGGGGTCCACGACGGGCGCCCGCCCGCCTCCCCTGATGACCGGTCAGGTACCCGGACTGGTGAAGGATCGCTCGCGTACAAGGAAGACCGGAGAACTGACCGACACGATGACGACACCGCCCGCACCTCACCCGCCGTAGGCGAGAGACAGGTGGGTGGGGAGGCAGCCACCGCGGTCGCACCGCGCGGCCGTCTCGCGCTGCGCGCGGAGGACACGAGCCCCTCCCCCGTACGCACCGGGCACAGGCCCTACGCGGGGCCACAGCTGACCTTCAGCCCGCGGCTCCACTCCGTACTGGAACCCGTGCGTTTCCTGCTCAAGGACCTGAACACCTACGTGCAACGGCGGCTGGGGCGGGAGATCGCCCGGCAGCTCGACGCGGGCACGGGCGTCGAACGCCTGCGGAGCCGTCTCACGCAGCGGCTCGCCGCGACCTTCGTCGAGGACATCCGCGATCCCGGACGCTGGCTGCTCGGTGTGGCCCTCCCCCGCTGGGGCTGCGCCGACCCGGACTGCGAGACCGGCACGCTCTGGTCGACGGGTCGACGCTGCCGCACCTGTCAGGAGGTGATCGCGGACCGGTACGTCCCGCCACGGAACGGGGAAACCGCACCCGCCCCGCTGCCGTCTCCACCGTCCCCGCCGAGCCGTTCCGCCGGTGGCCGGCCGGACGGTCCGGCCTGGACACCACCGAAGGCGTCGGGCCCCGTCCTGGTGGACCGCTGCCGAGGCCGTGACGGCACCTGCTCCCGCAGGGCCCCCCACGGCCTGTGCTGGAGATGCAGGGTGGAGGTCGTGGGCACCGCACCGACAACACCGGCTCAGGAGTCGGCAGTGCTGGAGTGATTACGCCGTAATCACTCCAGCACTGCCACAGCCGTGCCTCACTTCTTGCTTGCCAGCACGGGCTCCTGCGGCACGTCCTCGCGGATCCCCTCGCCCGTCACATGCAGGAGGCCGTTGTCAGGCTCCAGAAGATAGGCCGCCTTGACGATGCGCTTCTCCCGCCACAGGTGGAGCATCGCGAACCCCAGAATGGCCGTTCCGACGAGATTGGCGACGAAGTGCCACCACACCCGGTACGTCGACAGCGCGACCCCCGGTTCGATCGCACCGAACCAGGTGGACAGCCCGATGGCCCGGCTGGCGCCCAGCGCCACGGAGACGGTGAGCACCAGGTGCTCCACACCGTGGATGCCCTGCATCCACACACCCATCCTGGCCCACTTCCGGGACTTCAGCTCGCCGCTGACCCGCCGCGTGATCTGCACGATGCCGACCAGACCGGCCAGGAAGATGAGGTTGCCGACGAGGTGGAGCAGTTCCATGCCGAGCGCCGGTTTGGACGTGTCGACCTGACCCATCCCCTGAGCGAAACTGTTCGCCCAGGGAGTCATCCAGGCCGGGGAGTACGGGTTGGCGATCCAGTAGATCGCCTGCGCCACGTGCTCCTGGAAGTGACCGATCTGCCCGACGACCCCCAGGCCGATCAACCCCACCGCCGTCCGGTACAACCAGGGCCGCACCGGGCCCCGGTTCGCATAGGCGAGCACGGCGACCGCCGCCCACATCGCCACGGCCCATCCGGTGAAGAAGAGGGCACCCGCGGTGTCCACGGCGGACACGGGGTCACCCATCTCGTGTGCTCCAGGCGTTCCGGGCTTGTGATCCATGTGATCCACAGGTGCTCCTTCAGCGACTCCGGACAGGTGTGGCACGGCCAGCAGTGCCGACCAGAACGCTAGAAATCCACGCCGTACGTTCACCACTCCGAACATGCGGGCTTTCTTGAAGTGGCTCTTGCACGGTGAAGACAACAGAGGAGCGGCTGGGCTCGCTTCGCGTGCGGGACCGTGGTGCCGTGCGGGCAGTGGACAGCACCGACGGGGCCGAGTCCCGGGTGGTTGCTCCCGTGACGTTTCAAGACAACAAGCGTGGTTGAGCAATGTGGGTGGTGCCGGTGCTTCCACCCGTTGAGAGTCAGGTGCCTCGCCCATGGGGTCGGCGTTCGGTGGTGCCGGTCAGGGATGAGCAGGGGGACTCGGCTGATGAGGGACAGACACCAGGGGCGTTCGCCGGTACCCGCCTCTTTGGTAAGAGGCGCGCTGAACTTTAACGCTCTGACCTGCGGTTTTACCGAGTCCATGTTGTCCTGGGGAGCACATTCGGGGTTTCGAAATGTCAACCTGGCGGACACATTCGAGGGGGAAACTCAAGCTGTGGTTGATTCTCCCGGGAGCTTCGGAGGGGCGGCAATGCCGCAGGTCAGCGACGTGGACCTGCCCTCGGGGGCACGGCCTGGAGGAGGGTCGACTCGAACAGAATGTGCTGCCATCGGGACACTGGAAATCAACCAACACTTGACTTTCGGCGCGAACGAGCCGAAAAAATCAAGCTGTGTTTGACTTTCCGGCGGCGGGAACGGGGGAAGCCTCTCCCGGCCCCTCGCACCGTGAGCCGTTGGCGCAAAAGACAACCACTGCTTGATATTTGGTCTAGTGTCTGGACCGCCTGAGTATCAAGGGAGGTCCTGTGACACCTGATCCGCCGGCACGACCGCGACCACGCGTCGTCGCTGACGTTCCATCGGGCGACGAGGGCTTTGAGGACCTTCTCCAGGTCCTCGGAGAACAACTGGGAGAAGCGACGCAGAGCGCCGACCCTCGTGGCCGCCGCAAGCTCAAGAACGTCACCTTCGAGTACGAGCCCGACCACACGGCCGTCCACGACATGGCCGGTGACGCCGGCTACAGCCTGGCGTCGAACTGGTTCACCCAGCTCCTGGCCCAGCTCGCCGTAGCCAACTCCATCACCAAATCCCAGCTGTGCGTCTTCCTCTACGTCGCCGGTGGCCAGCAGCACGGCACCGGCGTCACCCCGTACACACAGCAGGAGATCACCGACGGCCTCAACAAGCTCGCCGCCCAGAAGAACGGCAAGCGCATCACCCGCTCCACGGTCAACCGCGCGATCAAGGCGCTGGTCGGCTACCGGTGGATCGAGCAGCTCGGCAACGGCATGATCCAGTTGAACGTCCGCTTGTGGTTCCAAGGCAACAGCACCGCCCAGCACGCAGTCCTGGAGCAGATAGCCGTCCAGCACGACCGCGACCCCGAAGCCTTCCCCCACGGGATCGGCCCGGATCCCCAGGAGGAAGAGCAGGGCCTCGACCCCACCCGGCACCCGCCCTACGAGATGGGGAGACGGACGGGGTGATACACATCCACCTGACGCTGCGCCGCCCGGCAGGAAGAAGGGAAACCGATGGCTGAAGTCATGTCACCGGTCGTGTCCGAACGCATCTGGGCCCTGCCCGTCTCCGGAGCCACCGTAAAGTTCCTGCAGTACCTGCTCTACCGCTCCGACTTCGGCGGGCATCTTCCCGTACGGCAGAAGGACATGGCCCGTGAGTACCGGGTCACCCCACAGGCCGTCAGCAACCTCATCGCCCCTCTGTGCGAGCTGAACATCGTCCTGCGTCCCAAGAACGAGGAAGGCAGCCGAGGCAAGGGCAACTCCTACCGCCTCCACCCTCTGGCAGCGAAGTACCCCAGCTCCCAGGACATGGAGGCCTCCTTCCGCGCCGCGATCGCGAACATCAAGGCCGGCGAGCTGCCCAACCTGAAACTTCCCGCCTACGCCGCTGTCCCGCCCACGGCAGACGGCCGCCCGAACCTACAGGTCGCCTGAGCACAAAAACCGGGGCCCCACCGACGTATCGGTGGGGCCCCGGTGCCTGAGCAAGGGATGGTTGCCCGCACTATACCCAGCCGGGTCTACAGCACGTCAGCGACGGGGAGCCGGGCCAGTGCCTCGGCGAGCTGGCGTACGGTCACCGAACCGGTCTCGGGAAGGCCGGCCTCCAGCCAGGCCTCGCGGGCGGACTCCTTGTCACCCTCGGCTGCGGCCAGCACGTTCTCCTTCGCACTGTGCTCGTGCACGGGGTCGGTGTCCAGGCCACAGTCGGTCAGGTGAACGACAGTGCGGACCTGCAACTTGGCGTTGGAGGCCATCTGCTCGTTGAGGCGGTACACACGCAGCCGGTGCCCGACCAACGCCCGAGCACGCTCGATCATCGCCCGGCCCGCGTCCGTATCACCACGGTCGGTGCGCAGGCGCTCCAGCTCACCGGAGGTGTTGCGGACGACCAGGAGCCCGCGGGTACTCGTGGACTCGATACGCACGGAGAGCAGGGTGGCCGTGAACTGCTTCGCGGCGTCCAGGCGCTGGAGGTCCTGCCCGACCGTGTCGGCGAGGGTGTAGAGGTGGATGGCCCGGGCCCGGACCTGCTCGGTCCAGGTGGCCTCCTCCCCTGGCGGACAGGGGCCGACCGCACGAGCGGCGGCAAGGGTCAGTTCGAGGTCACGAGGGTTCACCGCCCCATTCTCCTCATGCGCTCGCAGTACTGTCGCGGCCCTTGAAACAGAGCAGCGTGGCTGGGACCGGAACGGGGTTGCTGGAGACATACGCGCGCCTGATCGTTCGGGTGCGGGCACCGTCGTGGCTGACTTTCGGTGGTGCGGGTCCAAGAGGGGCAGGGAGTGCTCGAGGTCCCGGTCAAGGCGACTGCATGACTCTCAGGATCGGCTCAAGGAGAGCAAGCAGACACGGACCTGCACTTATAGAGAATAGAGAGGATCACGTTTCCGCAGGTCAGAGGGGGTGACAGAGCCTCAGAACATGACTCCCACGTCATTTTGAGGCTGCGGAAGTTGCGGCTGAAGTCAAGTTGCCCCGTATCCATTGCGACTTATCTGCGCAATCTCGCGATGGACTTGAGGAACAGCCGCGAACATGACTCCGAAGTCATATTTAACGCACGCAACGCGCAGATAGGTCGCGTCGTTGCTATCTATCTGCGCAATCACTACTGTGCTCTGCGTCTAGGTTTCGATCTTGAGGAGCATGTAGCGCCATGTCCGCACAGCCTCATGGGGACCCCCGCCGGGTCCCCGGTACGTCCCCGCCCCGTGGGCCGAGCCCCAGCAGCCCGTACGCGGGCGCGCTCGGCCCGAGGAAGAACCTCGTCGAACTGCCCGTCGGCCACACGGCAGAGGTCAAGCCCCCGGTCACCGCAGGCGACTTCGTCGGCAAGTACTTCGCCCAGGACAGCCTGGAGTTCCTGCGCTGGGCCGCCAGGTACTTCAGGGACGACAACGTGACCCTGTGCGTGCTGCTCTACATGATGGGAAGCCAGGAAGTAGGAGGGGCCGTCGAGCTCAAGCAGGCCGAGATCGCTGCCGAGCTGGACATGGACCCGGCCCAGGTGTCACGGGCCCAGTCCAAGCTGAAGAGGCTGGGGTTGGCCTACTCTCCGAAGAAGGGGTCGATCCAGCTCCAGCCGGCGGTGACCCTGCGCGGCGGCTACCGACTGATAGAGAAGCCCGTTCGCGGGTCGGTGGCCAAGAGCGTCAAGGTCCAGGTGGAGCAGCTGAGCCTGCTCAACGAGCTCGTGCTCGACCCCGGTGTTCCGGAAGAGTTCAGAGACATGGCCCTTCCAGGTGCGAAACTACCCAAACCATCATCGAGGACGCGCAAGCGTAAGCGTACGGAGAAAAAGCCGGAGGCGTGAGGATGAGGACTGCAGCGTCTGCGAACCCGGAGCCGCCGGAGCTGACATACGGCACCTTCAACGGCTTCGCCTACATGCCCGCGATGCCGGGGATCGCCTACCGAGTGCTTTTCCGGCTCCTGGGGACCCAGGAGCCGGGAGGGCGCTGCCTGGTCACCGAAGAGGAGCTGGCCGAAGCTCTGGACGTACACCGCTCCATGGTGGGGCGGGGCCTGCAGGCCCTGATCCTCGCCAAGCTGGTGTTCCGCCAGGCCAAGGGCATCTACCTCCTCAACCCGATGATCAGTGGCGCGCGCAGCGTCACCGAGCACCTGGAGGCCATCGACACACTCGACCCCGCGGACCGTCTCGACGTCGACGACTACCAGGAGCGTTACGAGGCCTCCGTCGCCCAGGCCGAGCAGGAGAAGAAGGAGAAGCGCCTGGGCCGCAGGAGTTCGCCCGGCCGCCCGAAGCCGACGAAGACAGTCCCCGAGGGAACCGCGGAGGTACTGAGCCTCTCGACGGCCCGTGACCGCTCACGGCGGAGGCCGCCCCGCCCGTGACACGACCGGCACAACATTGAGGCCCCCGCCGAAGCGGGGGCCTCAATGTGTCTAGGTTTCGGAAGACAGCTTACCTTCTCGCTCACACCGGCACCACAGAAGATCCTGTCGCCGACGTCAGCACTTATCACGGCGTGATAATCCGGCCCGTGGCATCACCCCTGGTGCTGTCCGGCACTGTCCGATTGATGCGGCACGACCGCCTCCGGGGTGGCGAATGGCCGGTCAATGCACCAGCAGGTCGATCACGCCCGTCAGGTCCTCCTCGCCGCTGCTTTCGGACAGGCGGCGGCGCATCAACGAGAAGTAAGGGGTGAGCAGTTCCGGGCTGACGCCCTGCTGCTCGGCGGTGCTCAGGAAGGTCGGTGTGCCGGCCACCTGCATCGCGAGGTTGGAGACGACACCCTTGGTGTAGTCGCCGCTGCGCAGCTGGTCGGCGGTCTGGTGAACGGCCGGGGCCATCGTGACGAGCCAGTCGGCGAGCAGCGGGGCGAGTGACGCGGGGTCGATGTCCTCCTTGCGGATCAGGGCGAAGGCGTGCGCGGCCCCGGCGAACATCCCGTACATGGCGCTGAGCAGAGCCACGTCGTGGAGCGCCGCGAAGCCCGCGTCCTCACCGACGTAGGTGGTGCCGGCCGGTACGCGCAGTGTCTCCGCGTACCGCTCGAACAGCTCCCGCGAGCCGCTGTAGAAGACGTAGCCGCCGGCCTCGGGGACGCCGATCATCGGAGGGACGGCCATGATCCCGCCGTCCAGGTAGCGGGCGCCGCGCTCGCGGGCCCACTCGGCGCGGGCACGGGCCTCGGCCGGGGTGCTGGTGGTCAGGTTGACCAGGTCCCGGCCGGTCAGGTCGGTGCCGGCCAGCGTCTCCTCGACCGAGGCGTCGTCCAGCAGACAGACGACGACCAGCGTGTTCGCCGCGACGGCGGCGGCGGCGCCGTCCGCGACCCTTGCCCCCTCGGCGGCGAGCGGTGCGGAGCAGGCCGGAGTGCGGTTCCAGACGGTGACCGGGTGGCCGGCGGCGAGCCAGGTACGGGCCAGCGCGGTGCCCATCGCGCCGAGGCCCAGCAGCGTGACGGACGTCTTCTCGACAGTGGTCTGTGCCATGCCGACTAGCCTGGGAGCAGGCCTGGAGGCGATCAAGTACGTACTTCGGAGTGGGTGGTCACCCCGGGGTGAGCGAGCACGTCAGAGGGGTGGGGCATGACGACACTGAACCGGCCGGGCACACGGGACGGACACGTCTGCGGGATCGACACCGCGATGGAGGTGATCGGCGGCAAGTGGAAGGTGCTGATCCTCTGGGCGCTCCACGAGCACCCCCACCGCCGCTTCGGCGAACTGCGCCGGCTGCTCCCGGGGATCACCGAGAAGGTGCTCGCCTCCCACTTGCGCGAGATGGAGGCGGACGGCGTCGTGCACCGCGTCTCCTACGACGAGGTGCCGCCCCGCGTCGAATACTCACTGACCGAGGACGGCAAGCACCTCAACGACGCACTCCAGCCACTGGCCGCCTGGGGACGCGAGCGGTCAACCGCCCAAGGGCTGGATGCAGCGGATGCTCAGGGGCACTGAGTGTCCCCGAGTCAGAAGGGTGGGCTCTCGGAGTAGCCGCCCGTCCCGCCGACCGCCCACCAGGAATCACGTTCCGCCTTGAGACGGGCGTGACGCTCGCGGGCTGCGATGTCGTCCGCGTTCTCCAGGTCGCCGATGTCGTGGCCCCATGCCTTCATCGCATCCAGGGCACGGTCCCGGTTGTGGCGGTCGGTGCCGGTGGCCAGCAGACGACGGGCGTGACCGACCAGCTCAGTCCGGTGCGTGATGAGCGCGGGATGCTCTGCCAGGGGGATCGCAGCGATGAAAGCGGCGTCGCGTACCTCCGCGTTGTCGTGGTCGAGAAGAGGCCGGACAGCGGAGAAGAACGCCGGGCGCAATTCTCGGAAGGCGCGCATCGCCCTGTCCTCGTCGAGGAACTCCCCGCCGAAGTGGCGTTCGCTGATGGCGACGCACTCGTCGTCGGCGTCGTAGGCGGTGTCACTGAGCCACTTGAGCAGTCTCACGAGGGTCGGGTGGTGCGGTGGCATGCCGGCATCGGTGCCGGAGTCACCTGCCGCGATGACCGGATGGTGGAGGACGGCAGCGACGTAACACGCTACGGGCACCGTCGCTTCGTAGATGGTGTTCTGGTGGGTCACTTCCCTGAGCGCGTCATCGATGGCGGTCGTCCTGACGACCGGGTCGGGGCTGATGACGCGTGCCAGCGTCGTCGGCAGGGACCCGCCCGTTCCGCATACGGTGGCGAGTGACGCCCAGTCCGTTCCCTCCAGGAGCACTTGATGGTGAGGCAGCTTGTGGGGACGAGGACTCTCGATCCGATTGCGGCGGTTGGTCACAAGCGGAGGCTATAGCGGCGTCGGACCGGCGTTACTCGTGGCCTCATGTGCAGAGCAGGGCTCGCTTCCGTAGGAGATCGAACCCGGCGCGGCCGGACTGGTCCTTCCCAATGGACACGCGCCGAAGCCCGTTCCCAGGCGCGCAGCCATGCCGGACGGCAACTATCACGGCGTGATAATCCCGTTGGGGCGCTCAACGGGTGAAACTGCGTCAGAACTTGCAAAGAGGGTGTCATTACGCCTTCAGAGGTCAGTATGCTGACGTCATGGCTTCTCCTTACCCCGATGGAGACCGGGAAAAGGTAGCGTCCAAGCTGCCCTCGGCGCTCCAACAAGCACTCAAGGTCCGCGCCGCCGAGCTCAGCCTGGACATCCAGGACGCCGTCGAGGCGGCCATCAACGACTGGCGCGGCAGCACGAGCAGCGGCGCCGAAGTGGACACCGCCGGTGCGAAGTCGTTCTCCACATGGCTTCCGCCAGGGCTGTACGAGCAGTTCAAGGAGACCTGCACCGACCGCGGCGTCTCCTACACCCAGGGCCTCGCCCAGTCGATCCGTGACTGGCTCGACGCGAACCCCTCCCCCCAGCACGGCGCCCGAGGCACCGACCCCGAACGGAAGATCGTCGGCAACCAGAAGGGCGGGGTCGGCAAGACCGCCATCTCCGCCGGCATCGGTGAGGCATACGCCGAAGCGGGCAAGCGCGTCCTCGTCGTCGACTTCGACCCGCAGGGACACCTCAGCGAACAGCTCGGAGTCCCCCAGATCGAACCCAACCACGACAGCCTGGTCTCCCACATGTGCGGCGAAGGCAGTGGGGATCTGCGCGACCTCGTCGTGGAGATAGACGATCCGCGGTTCGAGAAGCGCCTGCACGTCCTGCCCGCCTGCTTCGACGGGTTCCTCCTCGACGCGAAGATCGCCGTCGTGGCGACGCAGAAGCGCGGCTTCCAGAAGGAAGCGGCCCTCGAGCTGGCCCTGCGCCCCCTGGAAGCCGACTACGACGTCATCATCGTCGACTGCCCGCCCAGCCTCGGTATCGCCATGGACGCCGCCCTCTACTACGGGCGCCGGCGCCGCGGTGAGCCCGTCGGCGTCTCCGGGGTCGTCATCCCCGTACTCGCCGAGGACTCCTCCGCCACCGCCTACGGCATGCTCGCCCAGCAGATCGAGGACCTCTGCGAAGACCTCTCCCTCGAGATCGACTACCTCGGCCTGGTCGTCAACCTGTACGACTCCCGCCGCGGTTACGTCGCCACCTCGTCCCTGGACAACTGGAAGTCGCTCGGCGACCCGAAGGTCCTCGCCGTCATCGGCGATCTGAAGGAACAGCGCGAAGCGGTCCGCAAGCGGATGCCGCTGTTGTCCTACGCGCCCCACAGTGACCAGGCCGAAGCCATGAGGCAGGTAGCGAAGGGAGCAACCCGTTGAGCAAGGCCGACACCCTGGGATCGGCACCCGCGTTCGGCGCAGCCCGCGGCGCCCGGTCCTCCCGACGCAACCTCATCGACAAGACCATCGCCGGCGAGGAATCGACCGCAGCAGCCACCACCGAGCTGCCGGTCACCCTCATCAGCGACAACCCCGACAACCCGCGCAACCACCTGCGCAACCTCGACGAGACGGTGCAGACCGTCCGCGAGGTCGGCATCATCATCCCCATCGCCGTGGCGACGAACGAGGCCTACCTACGCACCCGGCCGGACCGCGCCGACGAGCTGGACCCTGGGACGCAGTACATCGTCGTCGACGGCCACCGCCGCCTCGAGGCCGCTCGCCGCGTCGGAATGGCCACCATCCCGGTCCGCGTCGACAACGGACGGGTCGCCACCGACGAAACCCTCCTCGAGGCCGCGTTCGTCGCGAACTACCACCGCGACGACATGACGGACCTGGAGGAGGCCCACGCCCTCAAGGCCCTGGTCGACTACTACGGCTCCCAGACCAAGGCGTCCAAACGGCTGGGCATTCCGCAGAACACCATCTCCAGCAAGCTGTCCCTTCTGAAGCTCACCCCCGAGCTCCAGAAGGACCTGGTGACCGGGACGCGGAAGGTCGAGCACGTCCGCAACCTCGGCAAGCTGTCCCCTGAGGAGCAGAAGAGCAAGGCGGACGAACGGGCGGAGGCAGCCCGCAGGAAGGCGGAGGCCCGGCCGCAGGAGGTCGTCGAGCGCTCGGCAGACCCCGCCGATTATCACGGCGTGATAATCCCGGAGGCGCCTGTCGCGCCTGTCGTGCCGGCCGCTCCGCCGTCCCCTCCGGTCCGGCCCGGTGCGGCCACGCCGTCCGCCGAGCGCGAGCAGGCTTCCGAGTCCATCCCGGAACCGCGCGCCGGCGCAGGAGAACTCGGGACAGCGAACGCAGAAGCAGAACAGCCGAAGCAGCCGAAGCGACTCCCCTACGACGACGCCTTCTACTGCGTGCACCATCTCCACCAGAAGATGAAGCCCGAGACGTTCGCTCAAGGGGCCCGGGTGTGGATGGACGTCCTGCGGGAGCAGCACCCGGACGAGTACAAGGCCCTGCTGGCCGAACTGGGAACCTGATAACAGAGCCGCCTGCCGGCCCCGCTCGCCTTCCTCTGCGGAGGGGAGCGGGGCCGTGCCGGTTCCTGCGAAGCGGGCAGCCGGATCCAGTGCGCACCCGTCCGGCGTGCTCTGCTCCGTATGGATCAGCGGAGTGTGGTGGGGTCGAGGATCTGGTCGGGCGGCGGCGGGGTGGTGTCGACAGGCTTGTCGTGGTCGGTGAAGGTGAGGTCCACGGGCTCGTCGCCGCCTGCGACCGTGCCCCTCAGGAGGTAGGGCTTGCCCTCCTCGGCGATGTGGACGGTCGTGGTCTCGGTCGTGGTCCTTTCGGTGAGCACGGCGACCGGTCGGCCGCCCACGGTGGCATCGGCCTCGCGGGTGGAGTTTCCGTCGGACACCGGGTCCAGTCCCTCGAGCAGGACGTCGAGACCGTCACACGTGCGCCCGAAAATCTCCGACATCATCTTGGGGGGCTTGATCCAACGGCCCGTGAAGTGGCCGACCATTTCCTCGGTCTGCTCGGCTGTCATCCCGCGGCTGAAGGTGGCCCGCCAGTAGTCCTCCTCGGCCTTGACGTAGACGAGGGAACCCTTCTTGACGATGGCCACGGTGCCCAGAGAGTCGCCCACCGTGCCGTTGCAGGAGCCGTGGACATCCATGGCCAGGTCGACCTCCACTTGATTATCACGCCGTGATAATCCCGAAGACCCCCAACGGTCCCACCGCTTCGCCGACCCCTCCTGCGCTGCTCCAAGACCAGTGATGAAGCGGAACGGGTTCGCCTGTGTCGCGTCCCGCGAGCAGATCTGAAAGGCCGTCGTCAAGCTCAGGGTGCTCGGTGGTGCCCGGCTCCGCGGATGGTTCGCACCGACAGAACCGGATCGACAGGTGGCACCAGCTCTGCGGTGGAGACCTCTACGAGGTGTGCGGGAACAACATCCCCGTCTTTCAGGGCGGTCACGTACTCGATGACCTGGGCGTGGGGGAGTGCGGGGACCCTTTGACGCAGGATGTGCATGGCATGAATCCTCCCGCGAGCGTCCGCCACCGCCCGGACTTCATCGTGCAGATCGTCCACGGCAGTCCGTACGGCCCGCCCTCGGATACGGACTCGGTAGTCCGCCTCCCACGCGCCGGTCACCGCGGAGACGACACCGATCCGGTGCAGACTCCCGTCGAGGCGGTCAACCAGGTACGGCCCATTCCCGATCAGCATGAAGCTGGGATTCCGGGTGCGTAGATACTCCTCGGACGTCCAGGAGACGATCCACACCAGCTCGTGTCGCTCTACATGAGCCACAGCCGTGCGCATGGGGTCCAGCCCCGCCGACAACTCCCTCTGATAGTCGCGTTCCAGCTCTTCCTCGACGATCCGGACGGCGGTGTCTCGCTCAATCACGCGTGCAGCATCCCCTACGGACTCGGACAACGACCACTGTTGGCCAGTGTGCGGTCGAGGAGGGGGAGCAGGCGGTCCCAGTGGCGCTGTAGTCCGGCGGCACCCCAGGGGTTGTTCCGCAGAGACCGGGTGACTGCTGTCTGTCTTCAGGGCGGGGCGTCTTCACCGACTGTCGAGGCCCCGAACGCCGTGGCCCGTTGCGCGGCCGGCCCGGCCCGATGCGGGGCACGCGGACCTTCTCCAGCAGCGGTTCGAACCGAGGCGAGCCTCCACGCTGCCCCGCTGTGGCCGGTCATCTGACCTGCGATGGTCGGGCGTGATGAGAACGGACAGGCACTTCGGGAGGCGGTCCGCCGTTGCCGAAGCCGATGCCCGCGAGAAAGGGAGGCACCTCGCCCCGGTGGGCGTGGTTCGTAGGGTCCGACCTCGTCGGTGAAGGTGGTTTCCGGACCAGTGAGTCGATCGGGTCCGCGAGTCTTGATCGCTGCCGAGCCCGCTGATTGGCTGGCCGGCATGACTGACCTCGGACCCGTCGCCTGGCCACCTGCCCCGATCAGGACCGAGCGGCTCGTGCTCCGTGAGCCCGAGGACCGGGACCGTGCGGCGGTCATCGAGCTGCTGGCCTCGCCGGAGGTGGGCACCTACCTCGGCGGCCCTCGACCGCGTGCCGAGCTCGAGCGCGAGATGCCCAGGGCGTCCGGCCGGCGCCCCGGCCTCTTCACCGTCGCTCTCGACGGAGCGATGATCGGCCGGATCACGCTCACCAGAGAAACCGGACACCTTCCCCAGGCCGCCGGGAAGGCCGAGCTGGGCTACCTGTTCCTGCCGCAGGCATGGGGATACGGGTACGCCGCCGAGGCGTGCGCAGCGGCACTCGACTGGTTCGCCGGCGCGCTTCCCGGTGAACCGGTGGTACTCGCCACCCAGACCGCCAACGTCCGCTCGATGCGCCTCGCGGCGAAGCTGGGCTTCATCGAGGTGGAGCGGTTCGAGGCCTACGGCGCCGAGCAGTGGTTCGGCGAGTGGTCCCCGGTCACGGCATCCGATTGAGCTCGTGCTCGACAGCGCGGATCCACGCCCCGACAGCACTGCCAGGACGGAGCCCAGCACTGCTGAACCATGAGCCTCTCACCAGGCGGAGACGGCCGAACGCCTCCCGAAACGCTGTCGAAGCACGGTCCGTACTCATGGGCGGAGCCGCTCGGTAGGCCGTACCAACCGAGCCCTCGGGCCGGCTGGCCCACCGGCCCGCACGGCGGCGGCGGTGAGCGGAGCCGGAGCGATACGGGCCCTGCCGGGCGCCTGGCCCCTCGGACCAGGGACGGCGGGCACCGTACATGGGAGACTCGGCGGTCAGCTCGCCGAGCCAGAAGGGTCATGCGCCGTGTCGGACGCCGCACCACCGCCGGTCCACCTCGACAAGGTGCTGGAAGGACTCGCGGGAAACTCCGCGCTGCCGCCCGAGTTCGCCCGCCGTCTCTTCGCCCACCGCAAGAGCCATCGCAGCGTCGCCAGGCGCCCGGATCTGAGCGACGACATGATCGCCGAGATCATCGCCCTGGACGAACACTGGCTCACACACTCGCTCGCGCTCAACCGCAGCCTGCCGGACGCCTTCCGGATGGTGCTCGCCGAGCACCCGGATCCGGCGATACGTGCGGCCGTGGCGGTCGGCGCGGACGGCGGCGGACCGCGCGAGCTGTTCGAGCGGCTGCTCAACGACGCCGACCCGATGGCTCGCGAGTACCTGGCGCAGAACAAGCACGTGCCGGCGGATCTGCGCGCCCGGCTGGCAGCCGACCCGGAGCCGAAGGTCAGAGCGACGCTCGCCCAGTGGTGGACGCGGGCCCCGGAACCGGTACGCAGGCTGCTGCTGACGGACCCTGAGGACACGGTGCGCGCGGGAGCCTGCGCGACCTACTACCCACAGCATCCCCATCCCGTCCCGCCCGCCGACCTGCTCCCGGCACTGCTGGCCGACCCGGTCACGCGCGCCGGGGCGGTGCGCCACTGCACCCTCGACACCGACACGGCCCGCCGACTGGCCGACGACCCGATCCCTGAGGTGCGGGAGGAACTCGCTGGGCACCCCCGCCTCCCACCGCCGCTGCGCGACGTCCTTGCCGAAGACCTCAACCCGCAGGTCGGACTCCGCGTTTTCGCACGCCAGGACACCCCTGAGCCGACCCGCGCCACGATCCACGCACGACTCCTGTCCGACGTGCCCCCGCGGGACTGGCTCACCGATCTCCACGCCGACCTGGACGACGACGCGCTCGAACACCAGATCATGAGCGAGATGGCGCGTCTGCAGCTACGGACACTGCGCCTGCCGTGGGTGACCGCGGACCCCCTGCCGTACGTGGACTCGCCCTACGCCTGCTTCCGCGCCTCGGCAGCGAGGTCCGACGACCTTCCCGCACCGGTCGTGGCCCGGCTGCTCGACGACGAGGACAGCAGCGTCCGTACGACCATGGCCCTGCACGCCCGGGAGCGGATCGACGCGGCCACCGCCGAACGCATCGACCGCACCTACCGCCCGGCGAAGAAGACCCGGTGGCGTCCGGCGGATGACTTCCCCCTCCCGGTGGACGTCCTGCGGCGTCTGGCCGTTGATCCCGACCCGAGGATGCGGGAGCTGGCGCCGCGCGACCCCGACCTGCCGGTGGAACTCGTCCGTCGTCTGGTCGCTGACCCCGATCCCACGGTGCGCCGCGCGATCGCGACGCATCCCCGGCTTCCGGACCGCGAGCTGACGCAGTTGCTGGCCGACCCATCGGGATGGGTCGCGGCCGCCGCAGCCGGCCACCCCGGCCTGCCGCCCGAACACATGCAACGGCTCCTCAGCCTGGCGGGCCTGTGAGACCGACGTGTGCACTGCGAGCAGTCGGGAGTTGAGGGCTCCAGCCTCACCACAGGGTGATTCCAGGCGTGACCCGCACGGTGTCCGTCTGCTCGAGGCTGCGGCCCAGAAGTCTCCTGCGGGGTCCGGCAGGTACACGGCTGCGGGTCACTGAGCCGCAGGTCGATTTCACTCCGGTCCGTTCCGGGAGTACCGGAACGACCGTGGATCCCCTGGTGGCTGAGCAGCGTGGTACCAGGGGCCTTCGCCGGCCCCTGGACCCCGCTGCCCCGCCGCTTCCTGGCGCGAAGCCCTTTCGTCGTGGTGCGGACCGTGCGCGCCAGGAAACGGCGGGTACGGGGTGCGGTGTCCTGCAAGGCGAGGCGCGTCCCGGCCCCACTCGGCTTCGAGGCGGGCCGGAGGTCGTCGTGGGGTTCCGCCATGGGGCTGAGGTCCGCTGGTGCCCGATGACCGTCGTCGTGAAGTGGCAGCAAGGTGAGAGCGGCATCGGCGGAGCGGACAAGGCTCACCCCGGGGGTTTGTGCGGGGTGAGGACGGCGCTTCCTGTTGAAGTAAGAGAGCGCGCCCCCCGATGTGCCGCTGACCTGCATAGATACCTCGAACCACCACGATCGCAGGAACTGCCAGGCAGTTCCTGCAACAGCACAGGGCGATCCTGTGGACCGGGTGCCCGGTTCCCAGGAACCGGGCACCACGATCCTGTGGCAGCGGCAAATTGACGTGACGTACATGAGGACGGTTCCTGGAGACCGTCTTCTCGGGGGTTCGAGCCATGAACACGGGGACAGGTGACACGGCCTGCAGGCGGGGTTGATTGACTTCCTGCTCATGTACGTTAAGTTCATCTGGTCGGCCTAGCAGCCGTCCCTCGCGAACCAGCCAGCAAACATTTCCCCGCGTACGGAGGGCCCGTTGGGAGCATTACGCAGACTGGTCGACGCCGATACCGGTGAGCCGGTCCCTTATGCGCCGTACGCCTTCGCAGGCCGACACACACAGGTCGACAAGGCGCGCGTCGAGGCAATCACCGAATCGAAGGCTTTCACGCCCAGCCAGAAGTTCCTCGTCCTGTGGTGGATCGGGGTCTCGCCGGAGGGTATGGACCCACTGAGAGCTACTGGCGCGGACATCGCCCAACGAGTGGGGATGTCCACGGATGCGGTCGGGAAGATCAACCGTAAGCTGGCCAAGCACCGCATCCTGATCGTCCGGGGTCGCATCGGCAACTACAACTTCTACCGGATCAGCCCTTACATCGCCTTCCACGGGACAGGGCTCGAGCAGCGCGAAGCGGTGAAGACATGCAACCCACCGGATATCCCCGGATTCAACGAGAACGCCCCTGCACGGTGGGAGGCCCAGTGATCAGCAACGACGACAAGCAGAAGAACCTCGAGCTGCTCGAGAAGACCGCAGGCATGACCGCCAACCAGCGCCTCGTCGTCATGTTGTACGCCCTGCATCCGACCGACCGGTCCGGCGCCATCCTCGAGACGGCCGCCACCTTGGCGAAGCTCGTCGGCATGGCCCCTCCTGTCTTCTCCCGCACCCGCAAGCAGGTCATCGAAGCCGGCTGGCTGGAGGAGACGGAGAGGATCGGGCACATCAAGTACTACCGCCTGGATCCCAAGCGCATGGGCGAGAACGTCGTCGTTCCCCTTCGCCGCGCAACATGACGTCCTGACGACCGCACCTCATTGACGTGACGTACATGAGGTGCGGTCCGGGGAACCGTGACGATTCACCCGCGGGTCATCAGCAGCCGGCCTCGGTCCGGCATGTCCGTGGCCCCGGGCACGCCGCATCGGGGCCCGGTCGGCCTCAGTGGCGCGCTAGCGGTGCTCGAGAGACGTCTCCAAGGCTGTACGGGCGCGGCGCGACGACCGCCATGACGTTCCCGGGGGCCATGACAGATGCGCGAAGTCAGAACATCCGAGTCCGGTCTGCCCATCGAAC
>NZ_LIWB01000030.1 GCF_001905725.1 Streptomyces sp. CB02400 | reverse complement strand
ACCGCGAAGAAGATAACGGGGACGGGGCACCGCCGGCTCGTCACCGGTGCCGGAGACGACCTCGCTCGTCAGGAGTTTCCTCCGGGTGCCGTGTTCCGGCACCCGAAGCGGCGGGTACTCGCTCGTGACCTTCGGTTTCCTTCACGTACGGGACTTTCGCCCGGGACACCCGTCCCCGATCACGGCATCCGCGGACCGTCGGCGTGAAAGGCGGCACACCAGTGAGCACACGACACGGCACGGCCCTGGTGACGGGAGCCTCCTCCGGCATCGGCGCGGCCTACGCCGGGCGGTTGGCCTCCCACGGGTGGGACACCGTCCTCGTGGCCAGAAGGGGGCAGCGGCTCGACGACCTCGCGCAGCGACTGCGCGAGGGGACGGGCACCGTGGTGGAGACCCTCGTGGCCGATCTGTCCGAATCCGGCGACCTGGCACGGGTGACGCGGCGTGCGGCGGGCGACGACATCGGGTTCCTCCTCAACAACGCGGGGATCAACGGCTACGGTCCGTTCGCCGGACTCGAACCGGAACTCATGACGAAGATCCTCGACCTCAACGTCCTCGCCGTCACCGCGCTCACGCGGGCCGCGGTCCCGGGCATGCTGGAACGCGGGCGCGGCACCCTGGTCAACGTGGCCTCACAGCTGGCCTTCGCGGGCGCGCTGCCGCCGCATCCGCTGCCCGAGCGCGCGGTGTACGGCGGCACCAAGGGCTATGTGGTCACCTTCACCCGCACGCTCGCCGCCGAACTGGCCGGCACCCCGCTGCGGATCCAGGTGCTGTGCCCCGGGCTGACCGCCACCGAGTTCCACCGGTCGCGTGGCGACGAGCCCGTCCCGGGACGGAACCAGTCCGTGCACGAGGACGGCGGCATGCCCGTGGACCAGGTCGTCGACGCGTCCCTGGCCGCACTGGACACCGGCGAGGTGGTGTGTGTACCGGGGCTCGAGGACCCGGCCCCGGTCGACGGTCTGGCAGAGGCCGAACTGGCGATCCGTACGGCGGCCCGCCGGGGCGGGAGCTGACCCGGCCCGTCCGCGCGGCGGACGACCGCGTGCCGACGGGGCCGGAGCGGGACGGCCGGAACCGGCCACGGGCCGTCGCGGGTGGACGGCGTGCGTTCGGCGTGACGCCCGGCGGTGCGGGTACCACGGACGGTCAGGAGGGAACATCATGACGCGCGTGAAGCAGTACGCCGTGGCCGCCACCGGACAGTGGACGGACCAGGAAGAGGGCCGCCGCCGACTGCCCGCGGGTGAGGTGCACGCCTGGGAACCGGGCCTGAACCAGACCGTTTGCGGGTTGTCCCTGAGCCGCTCGGAGCTGATCCGTTTCTCGCATGTGGTCTGGCAGGACACCTTCCCCGAATCCGGAGGCGCGGCGGACCGCGTCCGGCGTGTGTGCCCCCGCTGTGCCTCTGTCGCGGGACGCCGCGGAAGCGACGTCCGCCCCCGGTGGCACCGCACGAACCCCCGGCCGTGAGCGACTCGACGCCACTGCGCGCCGCTTCCGCAAAGCGCTCCCCGAGGCCGACTACGCCGAGGTCGAAGGAGCGCCCCACGGCCTGCTCCGGACCCACGCCGACGAGGTCGGCACCGCACTGCGCGACTTCCTCTCGAAGTGACCGTGGATGACCGGGTGTTGTTCTGCCGGCTTCTCATGACGCGGTTCCGCTTGCCCACAGCTCCGCGACGAGAGCGGATCGACGGACGTCCGGAAGACGGTGGAAGCGGACATCGACGACGGGCGAGAGCTCGGGTCGACGCTCCGTCGACCACTCTGCCGCACACGGAAGTTGGTGACACGTGCCGAAACCGGGCGCGGTCACGGGCGCATCCGCGCCTCCGGAGTCTTGACGCCTGTGAAACAAGTCAATAGTTTCAGTATCTTCGACTCACCGCCCACGACCCGCACGGCACCGCGCAGCCACGTCATCCGGCTCACCGGCGGCATCGTCATCCCCACCCGTACGGCAGGGGCCGGTCGACGCGGAGACCGTCCGCTTCTCCGGTCCGACCGCTCGTGCCGCGAGCCGGTGGCCACGATTCCGACAGGAGGGATCACCCATGGGCCGCTACAACCGGCTCCGCCGCATCCAGCAGATGGATCCGCAGCGGGACTTCGAGCAGATCTACCGGTGGATCGTCCACTACGAGTTCCCCCGCGACTATCTCCACGGGACGTCGATCGCGTTCCTGCGCGACTTCGGCGTCCCACGCGTCTCCCGGCTCCTGGACCGCACCCAGGAGTTCGAACGTGCCGGTCAGAAGCGGTACGACGACACGGTGCTGATCACGTACGAGATGGTCCGCGAGGGGATGGACTCGGAGCACGGCCGGGCAGCCGCCCGTCACCTGAACCGCATCCACGGCCGTTACCGGATCCCCAACGAGGACTTCCTCTACGTCCTCGCCACCACGGTGGTGGGGCCGAAGCGGTGGATCGACCGGTTCGGCTGGCGGCGCCTGTCCGAGCAGGAGACCGAGAGCCTGGCGCTGGTGGGCCGGCGGATGGGCGAGATGATGGGCATCTCCGGCGTGCCCGGCACCTATGCCGCGTTCGAGCGGCTCCACGACGACTACGAGCGGGAGATGTACGCCTACGACCCCGCCAACCGCAGGGTCGCCGCGGCCACCCTGCGGATTCTGGCCTCCTGGTACCCGGCCCCGTTACGGCGGCCGGCGTCCCGGATCGTACTCGCCGTCCTGGACGAACCGCTGCTGACGGCGCTCGGCTTCCGCCCGGAGCCGCGCTGGGTGCGGGCCGCCGTCCACC
Source organism: Streptomyces sp. CB02400 (assembly GCF_001905725.1). Taxonomy (GTDB): domain Bacteria; phylum Actinomycetota; class Actinomycetes; order Streptomycetales; family Streptomycetaceae; genus Streptomyces; species Streptomyces atrovirens. The sequence continues at coordinate 51,646 of NZ_LIWB01000030.1, read as the reverse complement.
GCGGCTTCCGCGTACGGGCCGCGCTGATCCGCCTGCTGCCCGGACGGCCGGAGTGGTTCCCGCGCAAGCCCAAGGCGCGCACCTACCCCTTCGGCTGGACCCTGGACGACCTGGGCCCGCACTGGGCGCACTCCCGTCCGACGATCCCGCTCCAGGACGAGACACCGCCGGAGGGGGACCCCGTTCCGGCGCAGCCGTCCGCCTCCCGCGCTCCCCGTCAGGAGACCCGATGACCGACACCACCCCGGCCACCGCACCACGCGCCGCGACCTTCACCACGTACTCCCCCGCGACCGGCGAGCCGATCGCCGATCACCCGGTGGACGGGCCGGAGGAGGTCTCCCGCGCCGTGGCCCGGGCCCGGACCGTCCAGGTCGGCTGGGCCGCGCTGCCCGCGTCCCGGCGCCGTGACCACCTGCTGCGCTGGAAGAAGGCGCTCGCCACCGACCTGGACGCCGTGGCCCGCACCATCGCCGAGGAGACCGGCAAGCCGGCCGGTGACGCCGCGCTGGAGGTCGTCCTCACGCTGGAGCACCTGGGCTGGGCCGCCCGCAACGCCGGACGCGTGCTGCGCCGGCGGAAGGTGGGCACGGGGCTGTTCACCGTCCACCAGCGGGCCTCGCTGGTGCACCGGCCGCTGGGCGTGGTCGGCGTGATCGGCCCCTGGAACTACCCCCTGTACACGCCGATGGGCTCCATCGGTTACGCCCTGGCCGCGGGGAACGCCGTGGTCTTCAAGCCGTCCGAACTGACCCCGGGCACCGGGGCCCTGCTGGCCGGGCTCTTCGACTCCGCCGTGCCCGGGCACGCCGGGCTGCTCACCACCGTCACCGGTGCGGCGTCCACCGGGGACGCCCTGGCCCGGTCCGGGGTCGACAAGCTGGCGTTCACCGGTTCGCCGGGCACGGCCCGCAAGGTGATGGCGGTGTGCGCCGGGACGCTGACGCCGTTCCTCGCCGAGTGCGGCGGGAAGGACGCGGTGATCGTCACCGCGGACGCGGACCTGGACGCGGCGGCCGACGCGATCGTGTGGGGCGCGCTGAGCAACGCGGGGCAGACCTGCGCGGGGGTGGAGCGCGTCTACGCGGTGCGTGAGATCCACGCGGCGCTGTGCGAACGGGTGGTCGAGCGGGCCGGGGCGCTGCGTCCGGGTGCCGGGGCGGACGCCTCCTACGGCCCGATGACACTGCCGGGCCAGGTCGCGGTCGTCGAGCGGCATGTGACCGGTGCGGTCGCGGCGGGGGCGCGGGCCCTGCTGGGCGGGCCCGAGTCGGTACGCGCTCCGTACGTCGCGCCGGTGGTGCTGACCAGCGTTCCGGAGGACGCGGCGGCGATGGCGGAGGAGACCTTCGGGCCGGTCGTGGCGATCAACCCGGTGGCCGACGTGGACGAGGCGGTGGAGCGGGCCAACGCCTCGCGTTACGCCCTGGGGGCCGCGGTGTTCTGCCGCGGCGGGCGCGCCGGTGCGGCGATCGCGGCGCGGCTGCGCGCGGGGGCGGTGTCGGTGAACTCGGTGCTGGGCTTCGCGGCGGTGCCGGCGCTGCCGTTCGGCGGTTCGCGGGACTCCGGCTTCGGGCGGATCCACGGGGAGGAAGGGCTGCGCGCCTTCACCTCCGTGCAGTCGACGACGGTGCAGCGGTTCACCCCGCCGATCGCGCTGACCTCCTTCGGGGTTCCGGCCGCCACGCGGGAGCGCGCGGTGCGGCTGGCGCGGGCACTGCACCGGCGCCGCTGAACGGCCGGACGGCGTCCCGCCGGCAGGGACCGTCCGAGCGGACGGTCCCTGCCGGTCAGGCGTCCAGCAGCGGGGCCAGGTAGCGACGGGCGAAGGCCCGGGCCTGGTCCTCGTCCTCCATCTCGATGCAGCTCGCGGGGTTGAGCAGGAAGGACACGGCGACCCGCACCATCAGCTCGGCGACCGGACGCGGGTCCTCGTCAAGGCGGCCCTCGGCCTGTTGCGCGCGGCGCAGATGGACCGTCAGGTACTCGACGGTGGCGGAGAGCGAGGAGCTGCCCTGCACGGTCAGGTAGGGCAGCACCACCTCGGGTTCGAGGCGCAGCAGGCCGCCGAAGAGCGGATGGGCGCGGGTGTGGCGCAGGGCCACCACGAACCCCTCGACGACCCGCTCCTTCATGGTCGGCAGCGCCGCCACCGCCGCGTCCAGCCGCTGGAAGAACCGGCTGAGTTCACGCAGCAGGGTGTCCTCGACCAGCTTGTCCTTGGTCTGGAAACGCCGGTAGACGGTGACCCGGGAGACCCCGGCCCGCTTGGCGACGTCGTCCACGGAGGAGCGGCGCAGACCCAGCAGGGTGAACTGCTCCAGTGCCGCGTCGAGGATCCGCAGCGCCATGCGGTCCTCCGGCTCCGGCCGGTCGAGAGCCCGGGCGAGCCACGAGTCGTTCGTGTCAGTTCTCATGGTGCTCCTCACGATACCGGCGAACACTTCCCCGAGATGCGAAGAAACATCTATCGTTTCTCTGTAACCCACTTGTGTGCCCGACCCTGACCGAGCCGCCGACCGGCACCCGGATCCCGGAGGACCTGATGGGCAGTCGACTCACCGAAGAACAGGCCGCTTTCGCCGCGGCCGTGCGCGATTTCGCCAAGCGCGAGTGCGGTACCCGAGAACAGCGCGACGCGCTGGCAGGGGACGGCCGCGAGGCCCACCACCCCGAGTTGTACGGAAGGCTCGCCGAGCTGGGCTGGCTCGGTGTGTGTCTGCCCGAGGAGTACGGCGGCTCCGGCGGCGGACTGGCCGACGCCTGCCTCTTCCTGGAGGAGACCTCGTACGGGATGGTCCCGTGCGGGGGTTTCGTCACCACCGTCATCACCGCGAAGGCGTACGAGCGGTTCGGCACGGAGCGCCAGCGGCGCGAGGTGCTCACCGGGGCGGTGCGCGGCGATGTCCTGGCCATCGCCATGTCGGAGCCCGGCGCCGGGTCCGACGTCGGCGCGCTGCGCTGCCGCGCCCGGCGGGAGGAGGACGGCACGTGGGTGATCGACGGTCAGAAGACCTGGATCTCCAACGCGCACTGCGCGAAGAGCGTTCTGCTGGTGGCCCGCACCGGTGAGGACAAGCACGGCGGTCTGACCATGTTCCATCTGCCCACCGACGCCCCAGGCGTGGAGGTGCGGGGCATCGAGACCATGCGCGGCCGGGAGGTCAACGACGTCTTCCTCACCGGCGTACGGCTGCCCGCAGACGCCGTCGTCGGTGAAGTGGACGGTGGATGGCGGCAGTTGATGGCCGGCCTGAACTACGAGCGGCTCTTCCTGGCCGCGAACATGCTGGGCCTGGCCCGCCGCGCCTTCGACGACACCGTCGCCTACGTCCGCGAGCGCGAGCAGTTCGGGCGGCCCGTCGGCTCCTTCCAGGCCCTGCGGCACCGGATCGCCGATCTCGCCACGGAGATCGAGTGCACCCGGCTGCTGGTGCGCGAGGTGGCGCTGGACTGCGACGCGCAGCCGGACCGGCTGTTCCCGCGCGAGGCGTCCATGGCCAAGCTGAAGGCCACCGAGATCGCCAAGCGGGCCGCCCTGGAGGGCATGCAGATGATGGGCGGCTACGGCTACACCACCGAGTTCGACATGGAGCGCCATCTGCGGGCCGCGGTCGTCTCCACGGTCTACGGCGGGACCAGCGAGATCCAGCGGGACGTCATCGGCAAGACCTACGGCCTCTGAGACGGCCGTACGCGACGGCCGCCCGCCCCCGGAAGAGGGGCGGGCGGCCGTCTTTCGTGCGAGGGGAACGCGGCCCGGGTCAGTCCTCGTAGAGCCCGGACAGCGCGTCGGCGTACTTGTCCCGGATGACCCGGCGCCGCATCTTCAGCGACGGCGTCAGCTCGCCGGTCGCCGGGCCCCACTCCTCCGCCAGCAGCTCGTACCGCTTGACCTGCTCGGTGCGGTTGAGCCGGGTGTTGGCGGCGGCCACCGCGCGGTCCACCTCCGCCCGGACGGCGGGGTGCCGCGCCAGCCCGGCCGGTCCCCCGTCCGCCTGGACGCCGTTGGCCGCGGCCCAGGCGGGGGCGGCCTCCGCGTCGAGCACCAGCAGGGCGACGAGGTAGGAGCGGTTGTCGCCGTGCACCATCGCCTGGCCGATCAACGGGTGTTCCTTGAGCGCGTTCTCCACCAGCGCCGGGGAGACGTTCTTGCCGGTGGAGGTGATGATCATCTCCTTCTTCCGGTCGGTGAGCCAGAGGTAGCCGTCCTCGTCGGTCCGGCCGATGTCGCCGGTGGCCAGCCAGCCGTCGGCGTCCAGGGCGGACCGCACCGAGCCGTCCGGCCGGAGGTAGCCGGAGAACACGGACGGGCCCCGCACCAGGATCTCGCCGTCCTCGGCGACACGGATCTCCACGGACTCCACCGGGCGTCCCACCGAGCCGAGCCGGAAACCGGTCTTCGGGCTGTTGCTGGTGGCCACGCCGGTGGTCTCGGTCAGCCCCCAGGCGTCCATGATGACGATGCCGAACCCGGCCCAGAACCTCACCACGTCGACCGACATCGGCGCCGACGCGCTGGCCGCCCAGGTCACCCGGTCCAGACCGCCCGCGGCCAGCAGCGGCAGCAGCACGTCCTCACGGGCACGGACATAGCGCTCCTCGAGCTCGGCGGGCGGTGTCTCGCCCCGCTCGCGGTACCCGACGTGCTCGCGGGCGACCTCGAACGCCCGGTCGATGACCGTCCGTTGCTCGGCCGGCATCAGCGAGAGGACGGCCCGCACGGCGGCGGACAGCTTCTCCCAGATCCTCGGCACGCCGAAGAACTGCGCGGGGCGCACCTTGCGCACCACCTCGCCGACGCGCGCCGGGTCGGCGCAGAGGTGGACGTGCGAGGCACGGTGACAGGGCAGGTAGATGCCCAGCATCCGCTCGGCGATGTGGGCGAACGGCAGGTAGCAGATGTGCTCGACGTGCGGGGGAAGCTCCACCACGGCGTCCAGCGCCAGGGCGTTGGACATCACCTCGCGGTGGGTGAGGACGACGCCCTTGGGCTCACCGGTGGTGCCGGAGGTGTAGACGACGGTCAGCGGATCCTCGGGGCGGGCGGCGTCCAGCTCCTTGGCGAACTGCTCCGGCGCCGGCTCGCGGAGCAGGGCGGCGTACGGGACGTGGGCGCCCTCCGCACCCGCCTCGGCCACCACCAGCCGCTCCAGCGGGGTGGCGGCGTCGGCCAGCAACGGCTCCCACACGGCGACCTGCGCCGCCCCCTCGACGACGGCGAGGCGGGCCCGGCAGTTGCGGGCGATGTGGGTGATCTGCTCGGGGGCCGCGGTGCCGTAGACACTGACCGGGACCGCGCCGAGGCGGACCAGCGCCAGGTCCGACAGCCAGTGTTCGGGCCGGTTGGACATCATCATCAGCACGTGGTCGCCGCGGCCGACGCCGAGGGCCCGGTAGCCGGCGGCGAGGCTCCGGGTGTGCTCGTGGATCTCCGCCCAGCCGAGCGTCGTCCAGTCGCCGTCGCCGTCCGGGTCCGCCGACTGCCAGGAGAGGCCGGGGAGTTGCGGGTACTCGCGTGCGTTTCGGGCCAGTAGCTGCGGCAGGGTCCGGCCGACCGGGTCGTCGGGCAGGTCGCCGGTGGTGCGGGGTGCGGATGTCATCGGGGCCTCCTTGCGGGTCGGAAGGGAACATCTGGGGAGACCGGGGCGCTGGGGTGCCCCTGCCGGCGTGCCTGGTGGAGCTGGGGGAGGTGGGGGCCGCCCGTGGGTCCGGTCGGCCGGGGACGGGCGGCCCTGCCCACGGAGCCGGTCGGTGCTCAGGAGATACGGGACGCCGCAGGCCCTCGGAGCGGATCAGGAAGCACGGGGCGTCACAGGCCCTCGGAGCGGATCAGGAGTCGGTGAAGGTCTCGCCCCGCTCGGCCTTGCGCAGCAGCAGCTCGGGCGGGGTGAAGCGCTCGCCGTGCTTCGCGGCCAGCTCACGCGCGCGGGCCACGAAGCCGGGCAGCCCGGTACCGCCCCCGGCGCCGCCGTCGTAGCCGTTGATGTACTGCAGCACTCCGCCCGTCCACGGCGGGAAGCCGATGCCGAGCAGCGAGCCGATGTTGGCGTCCGCCACCGAGGCCAGCACGCCCTCCTCCAGGCAGCGCACCGAGTCCAGCGCCTCGACGAAGAGCATCCGCTCCACCATCTCGGTCAGGTCGGCGGGCTGCTTCGCGGGGTCCGTGAAGTGCTCGCGCAGCCCCGGCCAGAGCCCGGCGCGCCTGCCGTCGACGTAGTCGTAGAAGCCCGCGCCGCCGGACCGTCCGGGGCGGCCGAACTCGTCGATCATGCGGTCCACCACCGCGTCCGCGGGGTGCGGCTCCCAGCGGTGGCCCGACGTCTCGGCCGCGCGGCGGGTCTCCTCGCGGATCCTGCGCGGGAGGGTGAGGGTGAGTTCGTCCATCAGGTTGAGGACCTTGGCCGGGTAGCCGGCCCGGGCGGCGGCCTGCTCGACGGAGGCGGGTTCGATGCCCTCGCCGACCATGGCGACGCCCTCGTCGATGAAGCGGCCGATGACCCGGGAGGTGAAGAAGCCGCGCGAGTCGTTGACCACGATCGGCGTCTTGCGGATCTGCCGCACCAGGTCGAAGGCGCGCGCCAGCGCCTCGTCCCCCGTCTTCTCGCCCTTGACGATCTCCACCAGCGGCATCCTGTCGACCGGCGAGAAGAAGTGCAGGCCGACGAAGTCCCGCGGTCGCTGCACCCCCTTGGCGAGGACGGTGATGGGCAGGGTGGAGGTGTTGGAGCACAGCAGCGCGTCGGGGGCGACGACCTCCTGTATCTCCTGGAACACCTTGTGCTTGAGGCCGGTGTCCTCGAAGACCGCCTCGATCACCGCGTCGCAGCCGGCCAGGTCCCGGACGTCGGCGGTCGGGGTGATGCGGGCCAGCAGGGCGTCGGCCTTCTCCCGCGTGGTGCTGCCGCGCGATACGGCCTTGGCGCACAGCTTCTCCGAGTAGCCCTTGCCCCTGGCCGCCGCCTCCGCCGACACGTCCTTCAGCACGACGTCGATCCCCGCCAGCGCGCAGGAGTGGGCGATGCCCGCGCCCATCATGCCCGCGCCGAGCACGGCCACCTTGGTCACCCTGCGCGGCTCGACGCCCTGGGGACGACCGGCGCCGGAGTTCACCGCCCCCAGGTCGAAGAAGTACGCCTGGATCATGTTCTTGGTGATCTGCCCGGTGACCAGTTCCGTCAGGTACCTGGCCTCCACCACGAAGGCCGTGTCCACGTCGACCTGGGAGCTCTCCACGGCCGCCGCGAGGATGTTGCGCGGGGCCGGGTAGGGGGCGCCACCCGTCTTCTTCTTCAACATCGCTGGAAGTGCTGGGAGTTGAGCGGCCAGCTGCGGATTCGAGGGGGTGCCGCCGGGGATGCGGTACCCGGCGGCGTCCCAGCGCTGCGCGGACTCGGGGTGGGCGTCGACGAACGCCCGTGCCTTGGCGAGGAGTCCGTCCGGGTCGGCGGCGATCTCGTCGACCAGGCCGGCCTCCAGGGCGCGTGCCGGTCCGTACCGGGTACCCTCCAGGAGGACCTTCCGCAGGGCGTCCGCCACACCGAACATACGGACCGTGCGGGTCACTCCCCCGCCGCCTGGCAGCAGCCCCAGGGTGACCTCGGGGAGCCCGACGCGGGCGGCCGGGCTGTCCAGCAGCACGCGGTGGTGACAGGCCAGGGCGATCTCGTAACCGCCGCCCAGTGCCGCGCCGTTGATCGCGGCGACGACCGGCTTGCCCAGTGTCTCCAGGACGCGCAGCGAGCGCTTGACACGCATCCCGGCCTCGAAGGAGGCCTCCGCGGTCTCGGGGGTGACGGATATCAGGTCGCGCAGGTCACCGCCGGCGAAGAAGCTCTTCTTGGCGGAGGTGACGATGACGCCCCGGACGGTGTCGCGGCGTTCCGCCAGCCGCGCCGCGACGGCGTCCAGCGAGTCGACGAACGCGGCGTTCATGGTGTTGGCGGACTGGTCCGGATCGTCGAGGACGAGGGTGACCACGTGGTCGTCGGACTCTTCCCAGCGGATGGTGGTGCTCTCGGTCATGAGGGGGTCTCCGTAGTGGTCGCGCGCGGTCGCTGGGGTTCAGAGGCGTTCGACGACGGTGGCGATGCCCATGCCGCCGCCCACGCACAGCGTGGCGAGGCCGTAGCGCTTGCCTTGGCGCTCGAGTTCGTCGACGAGGGTGCCGAGGATCATCGCGCCGGTCGCGCCGAGCGGGTGTCCCATGGCGATGGCGCCGCCGTTGACGTTGACCCGGTCCAGGCTCAGCCCCATGTCCCTGACGTAGCGCAGGACGACGGCGGCGAACGCCTCGTTGATCTCGACCAGGTCGATGTCGTCGACGGTCAGGCCGGCCATGGCGAGCGCCTTGCGGGAGGCGGGCGCGGGCCCGGTCAGCATGATGGTGGGGTCGGCCCCGGAGACCGCGGCGGAGACGATCCGGGCCCGCGGGGCCAGGCCGTGACGCTCGCCGGCCTCCTCGCTGCCGATGGCGACCAGGGCGGCGCCGTCGACGATGCCGGAGGAGTTGCCCGCGTGGTGGACGTGGTCGATCCGCTCCACCCAGTGGTACTTCTGCAGCGCCACCGCGTCGAAGCCGGCCAGTTCGCCGATGTCGGCGAAGGACGGCTTCAGCTTGCCCAGCGATTCGGCCGTCGTGCCGGGCCGCATGTGCTCGTCCCGGTCGAGGACCAGCCGCCCGCCCCGGTCCCGCACGGGGACGACGGAGCGGTCGAAGCGCCCTTCCTTCCAGGCCGCGGCGGCCCGCTCCTGGGAGAGCGCGGCGTAGGAGTCCACGTCGTGCCGGGAGAAGCCCTCCAGGGTGGCGATCAGGTCGGCGCCGATGCCCTGCGGGACGAAGCCGGTGTCGTGGTTGGTACGCGGGTCCAGTGCCCAGGCACCGCCGTCACTGCCCATCGGGACCCGCGACATGGACTCCACGCCGCCCGCCAGGGCCAGGTCCTCCCAGCCCGAACGGACCTTTGCCGCCGCCATGTTGACGGCTTCGAGACCGGACGCGCAGAAGCGGTTCTCCTGCACGCCCGCCACCGTCTCCGGCAGCCCCGCGAGGACGGCGGCGGTGCGGGCGAGGTCCGCGCCCTGGTCGCCCAGGGGGCTGACCACACCGAGCACGATGTCGTCGATCGCCGCCGGGTCGAGGTCCGGGAAGCGGCGGAGGGTCTCGTGGATCAGGCCGACGACCAGGTCGATCGGCTTGGTGCCGTGCAGGGCCCCGCCTGCCTTGCCGCGCCCGCGCGGGGTGCGGATCGCGTCGTACACGTACGCTTCGGTGCTCACCTTGGGTGCCTTCCGGGTCGGGTCTGAGGGAGGCCGCGAACGCGACACGGGTGTGGTCGGGGGAGGTCGGCCGGCGCTCAAGCGAGCAGGGAGCGGCCGATGATCTCCTTCATGATCTCGGTGGTGCCGCCGTAGATGGTCTGGATGCGGCCGTCGACGAACGCCTTGGCGACCCGGTACTCGGTCATGTAGCCGTATCCGCCGTGGAGTTGCAGACAGCGGTCGGCGATCCGCTTCTGCAGTTCGGTGGCCCACCACTTGGCCATCGAGGCGTGTACGGCGTCGAGTTCGCCCCGGCTGTGCTCGGCGACGCAGCGATCGAGGAAGGTGCGGGTGACCGCGGTCTCGGTGGCCATCTCGGCGATCTCGAAGCGGATGTGCTGAAACTTGGCCAGCGGCCTCCCGAACGCCTCGCGTTCCTTCACGTACCGCGTGGTGACGTCCAGGATCTCCTCGGCCGCGGCGGCGGCGCCGACCGCGATGGCCAGCCGCTCCTGGGCGAGGTTGCCCATGAGGTAGGTGAAGGCCCGGTTCTCCTCGCCCAGCAGGTTCTCCTTGGGGACGCGTACGTCTTCGAAGAACAACTCGGCGGTGTCCTGGGCCTTCTGGCCGATCTTGTCGAGGTTGCGGCCCCGTTCGAAACCTTCCGTGCCGCGCTCGACGACGAGCAGGCTCTGCCCGCCGCTGCCGCCCTCGGGGGTGGTGCGGGCGACCACGACGACGAGGTCGGCGAGGATGCCGTTGGAGATGAAGGTCTTCGCGCCGTTGAGCAGGTAGTGGTCGCCCCGGTCGGTGGCGGTGGTGCGGATGCCCTGGAGGTCGGAGCCGGCACCGGGTTCCGTCATGGCGATGGCGGTGACGAGGTCGCCGGAGACGAATCCGGGCAGCCAGCGGCGTTTCTGCTCCTCGGTGGCGAGCCGGGTCAGATAGGGGCCGACGATGTCGTTGTGCAGGCTCAGGGCGAGCCCGGAGGCACCCGCGCGGGCGAACTCCTCGATGAGGACGGCGCTGTACCGGAAGTCGTCGGTTCCGCCGCCGCCGTACTCCTCGTCGACGGCCATGCCCAGCAGGCCCTGGCGGCCCGCCGAGCGCCACACCTCGCGGTCGACGACGCCGTCCTTCTCCCAGCGTTCGTGGTGCGGGGCCACCTCCTTGGCGAGGAAGGTGCGGACGGTCTCGCGGAAGGCCTCGTGGTCGGGGCCGTACAGGTCGCGTTCCAAGGTCACAGCCAACTCCTCACGTGCTCGATCAGCCGGGCGGGATCGGGGCCGACGGGGGTGACGTTGAGCATGGTCACGCCCGTTTCGCGGAAGGCCTCGACGCGGTCGCGGACATGGCCCTCGGGGCCGGCCAGGCAGAGGAGTTCCAGCAGTTCGGCCGGTACGGCGGCCTCCGCGTCCCTCTTGCGGCCCGCGAGGTAGTGCTCCTGGATCGTGGCGGCGGCGGACTCGTAGCCGTAGGAGCAGACCAGGTCGTGGTAGAAGTTGCGGCCGGGCGCGCCCATGCCGCCGACGTAGAGGGCGACGGTGGGGCGCATCAGGTCGCGGACGGCCTCGGCGTCGTCGCCGATGGCCAGCAGGCCGCCCGCCACCACCGAGAGCGGGCCGAGCGCGGGGTCGCGCCGTGCGGTGCCCTCGGCGAGCGGTCCGCCCCAGACCTTGGCGGCGTGTTCGGGGACGTAGAGGAACGGCAGCCAGCCGTCGGCGAGTTCGGCGGTCATGCGGACGTTGGCCGGGCCGAGCGCGGCGACGTACACGGGGACGGTGTCGCGGACCGGGTGGTTCAGCAGTTTCAGCGGTTTGCCGAGGGTGCCGCCCTTCTCGGCCGGCAGGGGCAGGTCGGTGATGCCGTGGTGCTCGATCACCTCGCGCCGCCAGATCCGCCGGGACAGCTCGATCACCTCGCGGGTGCGGCCCAGCGGGCGGTCGTAACGGCGGCCGTGCCAGCCCTCGACGACCTGGGGTCCGGAGGCGCCGACGCCGAGGAGGGCGCGTCCGCCGGTGAGGGCGTCGAGTCCGGCCGCGGTCTGGGCGATCAGCGCGGGGCTGCGGGAGTAGACGTTGAGGATGGCCGAGCCGATCCGCATCCGCTCGGTCTTCGCGGCGAGGTATCCCATGACCGTCGGGGAGTCGAAGCCGTAGGCCTCGGCCACCCAGACGGCGTCGAGTCCCGCGGACTCCAGGGCGGCGGCCCGGTCCGCGGCGGCGCGCGGGTCGCCGGCGTACGTCAGAGGTGAGGAGAGTTCCATCAGCGGTGGTCCTCGATCAGTTCGGGTACGTCCCAGTCACGGGCCACGTCGGGGGTGTGCGCGCCGGGGGCGGCCGGAGGGAGGCGGAGGGTGCCGGGGGTGTCGGAGAAGCGGGGGGCGGGGGCGGGCTGGGTGATGCCGTACGCCTGCGTGTAGGTGCCGCGTCCGGTCAGGTGCCGGTGGCCGGCCGCCTCGTGCAGCGAGAGCACGGGCGCGACGCAGGCGTCGGTGTCCTCGAAGAGGGCCGTCCACTCCGCACGGGTGGCGTTCTTGAACCGGGCGGTGAACACGGCCCGCAGCTCGGGCCAGTTGCGCGGGTCGGCGCGGTCCGGCAGCTCCTCGCCGTCCAGGCCGAGCAGGGAGACGAACACCGTGTAGAACTGCGGTTCCAGGGCGCCGACCGCCATCCAGCCGCCGTCGGCGGTCTCGTAGACGCCGTAGTGGGGGCAGCCGCCGTCGAGCAGGTTGCGGCCGCGGGCGTCCTGCCAGGTGCCCTCGGCGAGCATGCCCCAGAACATGGCGGTGAGGTGTGCGGTGCCGTCCACGATCGCGGCGTCCACCACCTGGCCGCGGCCGGTGGCGCGGGCGGTGAGCAGCGCGGCGAGGACGCCGGTGGTCAGGTAGAGGGAGCCGCCCGCGTAGTCGCCGAGCAGGTTGACGGGGACGACGGGTGGTCCGTCCGGCGTGCCGATCATGGACAGGGCGCCGGCGGTGGCGATGTAGCCGATGTCGTGTCCGGCCAGGGAGGAGAGGGGTCCTCGCTGGCCCCAGCCGGTCATCCGGCCGTACACCAGGGCGGGGTTGCCGGCCATGCACTCCTCGGGGCCGACCCCGAGCCGCTCCGCGACACCGGGCCGGTATCCCTCCACCAGGATTTCGGCGCGCGCCGCCAACGCCCGTACCGTTCCCGGCCCTTCGGGTGACTTGAGGTCGACCAGGACGGAGCGCTTGTTGCGGTTGGTCACGTCACGGGCGGGATCGCCGCCGAGCGGCGAGGGGCCGGGGCGGTCCACGCGCACCACGTCGGCGCCCAGGTCGGCGAGGAGCATCGCGGCGAACGGACCGGGGCCGATCCCCGCCAGTTCGACCACGCGCACGCCGTCCAGCGGGCCCGTCGTACGGCGGCCGGGTGGTGGGTCGGGAGAGTGATGGCTCATGGGTTCCTCTCTCGGTGCGCGGTGGGCTCGCCGCCGCTCGACCGGGACCTTACTGAGCGTTCGCTAAGAACGTAGGAGAGCGCGGACGGTCGGTCAACTACCTGAGCTGCGGGAGTTTTTGCGCCCTCGTACCGGGGAAGTGACATCGAGCCGGACGCCGGTCTCCCCGTTCCCCTGATCGATCGCTAAGCTGCCGGAAGGAGATGACGCGGACTCACGGCCGTACGATGTCGCCGATCGCCGCCCGTCTTGAGGAGAGTCGTTGAGCACCGAGCCGAGCCAGGACACCACGCCCTCGACGGAGCACTGGCGCTCCTACGGGCCGCTCGACCTGCACCCGATCCTGGTCCACGCCATGGAGGCCTTCAACGAGCACGGCTACCACGGCACTTCGGTCCGGGACATCGCCGGCCGGGTCGGCGTCACCGTGCCCGCGCTGTACTACCACTACGAGAACAAGCAGGCGTTGCTGGCCACGCTCCTCGAGACCTCCATCAAGGACGTCCTGGACCGCTGCCGGACCGCGGCCGGGGAGGCCGGGGACGATCCTCTGGCGCGGTTCTGCGGCATGGTCGAGTCGATCGTGCTCTACATGACCCACCGTCAGCAACTGGCCTTCCTGGACACCGAGATCCGCAGCCTGGAGCCGCAGAACCGGGCCCGCTACGTCGCCCTGCGCGACTACCTCCAGCACATGCTGCTGGACACGGTCGAGGCCGGCCGCGCCCGGGGCGTGTTCACCACGCCGGTCCCGGCCGACGCGGTGCGTGCGGTGCTCATCATGTGCCAGGGGGTCGCCAACTGGTTCCGCGAGGACGGCCCGCTCACCGCGGAGGAGGTCGCCGAACGCCATGTGCTGCTGAGCCTCGGCACCGTGGGCCACCCCGGCGTGGTCACCGGCGACCTCGCCCTCGCACTCCCACGGCACTTCTCCCCCGCGCGGACCCAGGCCTCCCGGGGTCCGGCTCCGCGCGCCTCCCGGTGACGCGGCACGGCACCGCCGTACGGCCCCACCGGGGACACCTTGACGTTTCACCCTCATGGTCCCGCACCGACGAGAGGACAGCCCGCATGGACGTGCTCGAGGCCCGCGCCCGGTTCCAGGAACTCCGGGAGAAGGACGGCCCGGTCGACCCCTCCGAACTCGACCGGATCTGGGCGGAGTTGGCGACCGTCCGCCCCGAGGAGATCCTCGGTGAGTGGAAGGGCGGCGAGTTCGACACCGGCCACCCCCTCAACGGCACGCTGGCGAAGGCCGGCTGGTACGGCAAGACGTTCGCCGCCGTCCACGACGCCAAGCCGCTGATCTGCCGGAACGAGAAGGGCGAGCTGTACTCCAACCGCGAGCTCGGCATGGGCGAGGCCAGCCTGTGGACCGTCGAGTTCCGCGGCGAGTCGACGGCCACCATGATCTACGACGGCCGGCCGGTCCTCGACCACTTCAAGCGGGTGGACGACACCACCCTGATGGGGATCATGAACGCCAAGGGCGTCCCCGCCGAAGGCCCCTTCTACTACTTCTTCCTCCATCGCGCCCCCGACGCCCCGCACGAGGCTGCCCGTGCCGAAGAGGGCTCGTGAGGCGTATCCGCGCCGCGGTCACCGAGGCGCCGGGCGCCCCGTTCACCGTCCGGGACGCGGACCTCGAGGACCCGCGGCCGCACGAGGTGCTGGTGCGGATGACCGCGGCCGGCGTCTGCCACACCGACCTGGGGATGCGGGACACCTGGCCCCGGCACCTCACCCCGATGGTCTTCGGCCACGAGGGCGCCGGCCGGGTCGAGGCGGTGGGCACGGAGGTGACCGGCGTCGTACCGGGGGACCATGTCTGCCTCACCTTCGCCAGTTGCGGCGCCTGCGAGCAGTGCGCGGCGGGCCATCCGGCCTACTGCCACGCCGCGCGGGCCCGGAACTTCTCCGGTGGACGCGGCGACGGCACCACTCCGCTCTCCCTCGACGGCGCACCGCTGCACGCCGGTTTCTTCGGCCAGTCCAGCTTCGCCACGCACGCCGTCGTCCACGAACGCGGCGTGGTCAAGGTGCCCTCCGACCTGCCGGCCGCGGTCGCCGCGCCGCTGGGCTGCGGCGGCCAGACGGGCGCGGGCACCGTGCTCAACCGGCTGCGCCCCGAACCGGGATCCTCGCTGGTCGTCCTGGGCGCGGGCGGGGTCGGGCTGAGCGCGCTGATGGCCGCGGTGGCCGTGGGCTGCGACCCGGTGGTGGCCGTCGACCCGGTCGCCTCCCGCCGTGCCCTGGCCATCGGACTGGGCGCAAAGGCGGCCCTGCCCCCCCGGGGACGGTCTGACGGCGGCGCTGCGCGACCTCACCGGCGGCGGCGCGCACCATGTCGTCGAGACCACCGGCCGTCCGGAGATGGCCCGCCGGGCCGTCGGCGCGCTGCGCCCGCGCGGCGAACTCGCCCTCCTCGGCCTCGGCGGTGAGGTGACGTTCGACGTGACGGTCCTGCTCGCCAAGGGCGTCCGCGTCCACGGGGTGATCGAGGGGGACTCCGACCCCGGTCGCTTCGTCCCCGAACTGATCGGCCTGCACGGGCGTGGCCTCTTCCCGGTCGAGCGGCTGGTCACCACGTTCCCGTTCGAGGACATCGGCGTGGCCGTGGCCGCCATGGGGGACGGCAGCGTGGTCAAGCCGGTGCTCACCTTCACCTGAACCTTCACCTGGCCGGCCGCTCCGGCACCGGGAACGGCGGTGCCGGACGGCGTGTCCGCCCGCGTCCTGTCGGTCCGCGCCGAGGGAGTCCGGCCTCCTGACGGCGTGTGATTGACTGATCCGCATGGCTCCCGCCTCCCCGCCCGCCCGTCCGGCCGCGACCGCCCCGGCCGCGGCCACCCGGCCCCGCAACCGCAAGCAGCTCATCGTCGACGCGGCCGGGCGGGTCTTCAGCGAGCGCGGCTACCACAAGGCGTCCATGGAGGAGGTCGCCGCCGGCGTGGGGATCACCGCGACCGCCCTGTACCGGCACTTCCCGAACAAGTACGCGCTGTTCGCCGCGTGCGCCCACGTCATGGTGGACGGACTGGTCGCCGCGCTCGAAGAGGTGCCGCCCGGGGCGCCCTTGACGGATGTGCTCACCGCCGTCACCCGGGTCACCGTCGCCCATCGCGCGTCGGGCGGCGTGTACCGGTGGGAGGCCCGGTACCTCGACCGCGAGGACCGCCGGCGTCTCGCGGTGAAGTTCGGCCGTCTCGTCGGGCGGGTCGACGAGGCGGTGCAGCACGAGCGCCCGCTGCCCGACGAGCGCCTGCGGGCCATGGCGGCCCTCGGTGCGATCGGGTCCATCACGATGCACCGCACCTCCATCGCCGGGCGCCGGGCCGAGGAGCTGCTGCTGGCGTCCGCGCTGCGCGTGGCCGCGACCGATCCGGCGGCGGGCCGGCCGGGCACGCGCCCCGTCGAGCTGCCCGCCCGGCCGGTGCCGCGCACACGGCGCGCGGAGATCCTCGCGGCCTCCGTCCCGCTGTTCGCCCGGGACGGATTCGCCAACGTCACGAACGGACAGATCGCCCAGGCGGTGGGACTGACCCCGTCCGCGCTCTACCGGCACTACCCCGGCAAGATCGACATCCTGGCGGCGGCATGTCTCCAGGCGGCGGGACTGCTGGCCCAGGGCGTGGAGCGGAGTCTGCACGAGGTGGCCGGTCCGCACGACGCCGTCGTCATGCTGGCGGCGACGTACGTGGCCTACAGCTTCGAGTACACCGAACTCAACAGTGTCGCCGAGGCCGAGCTCGCCGGCTTGCCGGCCGACCTGCGGCGGCCCCTGCTCCTCGCCCAGCGGGAACACATCGCCGTCTGGGAGCAGCAGTTGCGGCTGGCCCGTCCGGAACTGGACCCGCGCCAGGCCCGGGTGCTGGTGCACGCGGGGTTCGGTGTGGTGGTCGAGGCGGGACGCAGACTGCGGTGGCGGGACAGCCCCGGCCATCGTGCGGCCGTGACCGCTCTGGTCGTGGGCGCTCTGGGTCTCTGAACGGCCGCCGGAACCCGGCAGCGGCGGGGCGCCGCTGCCGGGAGGCGCCTCGTGCGCCTCGTGCGCCTCGTGCGGGAGTCACCCCGGCGCCCGCCCCTCGTTCCGTCTGCCGCGGGGCGGGCACGTGCGGGACCGGATCGGCGGCTCAGCCCGGCCTGTTTCCGGTGGGGATCGTGATGGGGGTGGTGGTCCCGGAGGAGCCCTTGTTGAGGAACAGCATGGCCAGGGCGCGCACGAACTGGTCGAACATGTAGAAGGTGCCGGGCATGACGGGCGACAGCCCCTCGCGGAACAGGATGAACGCAGGCCATGCGGTGCGGACCAGGGCCGCCGCCGCGTAGTCGCGCTTCAGCCCCAGCCAGTCGCCGACCTCGTTGCTGAGGACGTAGCGCACGAACTCGTTCAGGAACCCGCGCGTGACGCCGAGGTCGATCTGCGCGGTCAGGCCGAGCAGTTCCTCGGCCAGTTCGATGCCCTCGGTCGACGGGGTGAGGATCGGGGTGAGCACCTGCGCCGACTGCTTCTCGGCGGCCGCCCAGGTCCTGGGGATGTGCTCGTACGGCACACCGAGCAGGTGAATGGCGACCTGCCACGAGTGCAGGAACGCCTCCTGGTCCGCTGCCGGGTACGGGATCCTCCAGTCGAGCAGCTTCCGGTGCACGTAGGTGCCCAGGCTGTGGAAGGTGACGAGGATGTCGGCGGCGCTGATCGGGATGGTCTCGTCGGCGACCGCCCGCCAGTGCGGCGACTGCGGCAGCAGGTGACGTACCGCGGCGTGCACCACGCGTGTCTTGTTGGCGGTGACGACGAACTGTCCCGTCGGCTCGAAGGCTCCCAGCTCGGACAGGTCGTAGCCGAACGTGAACGTCTTGGCCGCGCGGTCCTGCATGTCGGCGCCGCCCGCGGACCAGTAGACGCTCTTGGCCTCGCGCGGGATCACGGTGCTCATGATGCCGCTGCCGAGGCCGTACAGCATGAAGAGGTACGTGTCCCTGCGCCGGTTGAAGTCGGCGGCGCGGGCCAGCTTGGCGGGGTCGGCCCAGGAGGGCAACTGGTTGACCTGCCGCAGGTACGCGGCGAATTCGGCCGGCAGGCCGCCGGGCAGCGGGTCGTCGTTGTTCACCCACGACGCCCATGCGGTGTTGATCGCCGGAACGTGTCCGTTCTCGAGCATCGAAGCCATCAGAGGGTCCGCCGCGTCGTCCCAGATCCACTCCGGACCGGTTCCCGCGGCGGCCCCCGTCACCGAGCCCTCCGACGCCCACGCCCGGACGGGGTTCGCCACGCCCACGAGGCCGAGTGCGACACCTAGTGACAGGGCCTTTCGCCTGCTGAGGTTCTCCATTGACTTACCTGCTTCCCTGATGGGCCAGATGGTTCCAGATACCTTCGCGGGCTTGCCTGTTGCGCGACCAATACGTGATGGGCCTCGCAGCACAGATGTGATTTTCGATTAACATAGCGAGGCGTGTCGCTGTCGGCAATGGTCATGACAGAAGGCTCGTCGCCGATGTCGGCCCACGGCCCGCCGGTCCCTCTCCGACGCGACGTCAGGAGGAGCCGTACGGCACCGCGCCGATAGCGTCCCCCGGACCGGAGTGGGCGGCCGACGCGGGAACCCGCGCATGCCGGGCGGCGAAGTGCCCGTAGCCGGTTCCCACGGTGCGCAGTCGTGCGGGAAAGGGCGTCGGGAAAGTCCGGTGCGGTCGACGCGGAGGATCGTGCCCGTGCTCCGGCGCGGGTCGTGTTCAAGTGGCCGGCCGATGTCCAGGCTCCTTCCTCTCCCTTCACCCGCCAGGCCGTCGGGGTCGGTTCCAGCGGTTTCCGACGGGCACCGGACAGGTCACCCGGACATGGCCGCCGACAGCGAGGACGGTCCGTCGGGAAGCGCACCGGGCCCACCGCGTCCCCCTTTGGCTCTTCAGGGCGGTTCTTCCGCTCTGCCGCCGTGGATCGCTTCCCCCGGACGACGGAACAACCGGCCTCCCGGTGCCGGGGTTTCGAGGGGCACTCCAGTCGCGGCCTCCCTCCCCCCTGTGGTTTCCCGCAGGGCCGGTACTGCGGGAAACCACAGGACGTACGGCGGTTTTCCTCGTACTCACGGCAAGGCGACCGACCTAGCGTTTTTTCCGCCGGGCCAGCCGGCATCAACGACGGAACCCCCGGAGTCGTCCGGCTCCCGTCAGGACGACTCGTCCGCGGGCGGGGGCTGAGAAACGGACTTCCGGAGGGCCAGGTACCGACGCTGGCCGTATACCTGACGGATCACCGGCCCGCGACGCAACCGTGGGAGAGCCGGTGGATCCGGTGGCGGGGCTTCCGGCTGCCCTCCGACCCCGACGACGCGTTGCGCACGCTCCGGCTCGTCCATGAGCGCGGACTCGGCGAGCGGGTCGAGGTCGCCTGCGGCGGCGGTGCCGGACGCACCGGAACGGCACTGGCCGCGATGTGCGTGATGGAGGGCATGGAACCCGGTCAAGCGGTCAAGTGGGTCCGGCAGCGCTATCGTTCACGGGCCGTCGAGGTCCCCTGGCAACGGCGGTTCATCCGCCGGGTCCACGCATCCGGTGTCTCCGGGCCCCGAGAGCCGTAGCCGGGTTCCGTGAGTCAGGGCCCGGTACGGCGAGCCGTCGTGAACGGCGGCACGAGACGGGAGGCGTGTGCGGCGTCGCGGTAGATCTTGCAGGTGACGGGGCGGCCCACCGGCAGGTGAAAGGCGTCCGGCGGCAGCGGCGCCCCGGCCGCGCCGGGTCGGGCCGGCGGGCCGGGGGCGCTGTCGCCTCGCCGAGTGGGCCGTCAGTGGCCGGCGGTGACGCCGGAGAGTTCGTTCGTGCTCTTCGGCAGGGTCACCGACGCCAGTTTCTCGCCGGTCTCGATGTCGACGGCGTGGAGCTTCCGCTCGCCCGGTTCGGAGACGTACGCGGTGTGGTCGCGGACGAAGAGGGTGGGCCGGGGCTGCTGCCAGTCCAGCGGTTCCTGCCACGCGTCGGCGACGGGGATCTCCTTCTCCACCTTGCCGGTCCCGGGGTCGATGACGTGGAGGGTGCCGTTCGTGCCGAGGACGAGTGCCTCGCCGTGCGGTCCGCGTCCGAGTGAGCGGAAGGAGTAGCTGGTGCCGAGGTCGACCAGGCGCAGCTTCGCGGTCCCGGTGTCGATGAGGGAGATGCGGGTCGGCCGCTCCAGCTCGGCGTCCGGGTCGGTCTTGTAGTCGCCCAGGAGGACCGGTGACGCGTCGCTGCCCGCCTGGTTGCCGATGCGGCCGTAGTCGTCGGGGGCGTCGACCTTGGTGAACTCGCCGTCCTTGTAGATGAGGACGCCGTCCTCGCAGCCGACGGCGACGGCCTCGCCCTGGGCCGCGGCCTCGCCGTGGACGCCGGGGCAGTTCTCGCTGCGCGCGATCTCCTTGTCGTTCTTGTCGAGGACGAGGGCGCCGGTACGCTTCTCCTCGGTGCCGAGGGTGGTGAGGAGTTCACCGTTGCCCAGTTCGATGGCGACGCCGTGGTGCGCCTCGGCGGTGGTGTAGGTGCGTCCTTCCGGCTTCTCGCCGCCGGCGAGGTCGGCGGGGTCGAAGACGTTGACCTCTCCGGTGCCGTCGGTGAAGAGCACCGTCTTGCCGGCGTGCCGTACGACGTGTCCGGGCTTGGCTCCCTCGTAGGTGATGCCGGTGAGGGTCTGCCCGGTGGCGTCGAGGACGCGGAAGCCCGCGTCGGTGGAGACGATGACGTGGTCGTCGTCTCCGGCGGGGTTGACCCGGTTGAAGCCGGGCAGCTCGATGGTCCCGGTGAGTTCGAGGCTCTCGCCGTCCAGGATGTACAGGCCCCCGTCGAAGGTGGCGACCAGCGGGTCCTTGACGTCGCCGGCGGGTGTGGCGCCGGGCGTCGCCTTCGCCGCCTTCGTGTCGGACGAGGCACTCTCCCCTCCCCCGCAGGCGGTCAGGACCGCGGACACCGCGAGGGCGAGGGCCGTACCGGAGACGAATCTGTTGCGTATCGACTTGTTCACTGTGTGTGTTTCCTTCCGGCCGCGCGGGCGCGGCGTCGGTGTGGTGGTGGGTGGTGAGTGGTGGGTGGTGTCGGCCGGTCGCGCCGGCCCGGCACGGTGGCGCGGGTTCAGCCGGTGGTCAGGCCGTCGGTCACGGCCTCGGTGTTGGCGCGCATCATCCGCAGGTAGGTGTCGGCGCCCCCGCCCTTCCCGGTCAGCGACTCGGAGTAGAGCTCGACGACGCGCACCTCGCCGCCGAGTTCCGTGCGCAGGACCTCGGCCAGGCGGGTGGGCCGGGAGGAGTCGGCGAAGACGGTGCGCACGCCCGCTTCGCGCATGGCCTCGGTGAGTGAGCGCAGGTCGGAGGAGCTGGGTGAGGCCAGGGTGGTGCCGCTGGGGATGACCGCGCCGATCACCCGGAAGCCGAAGCGGTCGGCGAGGTAGCCGAAGACATGGTGGTTGGTCACCAGGGCGCGCCGGTCCTCGGGTATGCCGTCGAAGGACTTCTCCATCCAGGTGGTGAGGTCGGCGAGTTGTGCGTCGTAGCGTTCGGCGTTGTCCCGGACCGCCTCCTCGTCCACGCCGTCCACGTTCTCGATCACCTGGTCGGCGATCAGACCGGCGGCCCTGCGCACACGGTCGGGGTCGGTCCAGAAGTGCGGATCGGGCTGCCCGGCCTCCTCCTCGGGGCCTCCGTCGGCCTGCTTCCGGAAGGTGAGGGGGTCCACCGCCCTGCCGGCCTCGAAGGTGGTGACCCCGGACTCGTGGGCGGCCTCCACGTGCCGCAGTACGTTCTCCTCCAGGCCCAGGCCGTTGAAGACCACCAGGTCGGCGTGTTCCAGTTCGGCGGCCTGCACGGCCGACAGGCCGAAGGAGTGCGGGTCGGCATCGGGCTTCATCAGTACGGTGACGTCGGCCTCGTCGCCGACGACCTCGCGGGTGATGTCGCCGAGGATGTTGGTCGTCACCACGACCTGGGGCCGCTCGTCGCCGCTCGTGCAGGCGGTGGCCGTACTCGCGCAGACGAGGGCGATCAGGGCCGCCGGCAGGCGGCGCAGCCGCAGAACGGTTCGCCTCGGTGTCGTCATCGTCCGGTCTCCACCATCAGCGCCGGCTTCATGTCCAGGTCGAAGGTGCGGGCGACGCGCAGGCTGTCGTTGTAGTCGATCTCGTACACGCGGCTGCCTTCCGGGTCGTTGAGGTAGGCACGGCTGCGGTCGACCTCGATCACGGGTCCGTGTCCGTCGGTGCCCGCCCGCAGGTCTCCGGTGAGGAGCCGCTCGGTCCGGGCGACCGGCTCGCCGGTGGCGATGTCGTAACCGTGCAGCGCCCCGTCGGTCTCCAGGACGAGCAGCGGGGAGCCCTCTCCGGCGGTGTTGGCGGCGACGACCGGGCCGGTCCCCACGCGGGTCCACGTGCGTTCGGTGACGTCCAGCACCCACACGGCCCGGTCCCCGGCCGGTGCGGTGAGGGTGTCGCTGCCCGCGCGGTGACGGAAGGACGACGCCCGTTCCCCCGCGGGCAGGTCGCGGTCGTACGGGATCCTCTCGGCCGTGAAGTCTCCGTCGTCCTCGCGGATCAGCAGGGCGCCGTCGGCGCAGCCGAAGACGACGCCGCGCCGGGTGACGGCGTCGCCCGCCGGGTCCTCGCAGGTGGCGTCCGGGGACGCCACGCGCCCGCCCTCACGGTCGTACACCGCGACCTTCGGTGTGTTGCCCTTCCCGTCGCCGGTGAGGGTCAGCAGGTGCTCCGCGTACGGCACCACCGCCCCGGCGTGGGTTCCGGGGAGCGTGCGGGGGGAGCCGACGCGGCCCTCCTCCAGGTCGGCCCGGCGGTGGATCGTGGCCCTGCCGTCCTCACCGGTCACCGCGGTCACGGCCGCGTCGCCGCGCACCCGCGCGCCCGAGCCCGCCGGGAACCTGCCGGCGTCGCGTATCGCGGCGCGGTAGTAGTGCACGTGGTCGCCGTGGTCCACCGTCCAGGTGCCGGCGTCGAGGACGCGGGTGCCGTCCGGGGTGTGGAAGTAGCCGAACCGGCCGTCCGTGGTGAGTTCCGTGGTGCCCGTCGTCCGGGACTCCTCGTGTGTTTTGCCGGTGATCAGGTCCAGTACCCGGGTGTCTCCGGCGCCCGGGTCGTTGAGCACCAGTCGTGACTGCTGCTCGGCTGCCTCCTGTGCCCCTTCGACGTACCCGTGCGGGGTGGCGGAGGCCGTGGAACCGGCTTTCGGGGAGGACGTGTCGTCGTCCTGCTCCGCGCAGCCCGCGGTGAGCAGCGCGAGGGCCACGAGCGCGGCCGGCGCCCCGGCAGTGACGTTTTTTCGGACGAACAAGGACATCGCCTCTCAGGTCTTTCTCAGTCGGTCGCCGACGGACGGATGCCGGCCGGGTGTGTGCGGCGGTGGCGGATGCCGGATGCCAGGTGGGAGAGGAAGAACAGGCTCACGGCCAGGGCTGAGACGGTCGCGCCGGCGGCGGTGCCCAGGTGCCAGGACAGCAGCAGGCCGAAGAAGGTGGCGGTCACACCGAGCAGCGCCGCGAGGACCATCACGCCCCGCACGCCGCGCGCCCAGGGCAGCGCGGCCGCCGGCGGAGCGATGAGCAGGCCCAGCACCAGCAGCGTCCCCACGATGTGGAAGGAGGCGACGATGGCCAGCGTCAGCAGGCCGAGCAGCACGGCATGGGCCAGGCGCGGACGCAGCCCGAGCGTCCGGGCCTTGCGCGGGTCGAACGCCAGGGCCAGAAAGGCGCGGTGGCCGAGGACCGAGACGGCCAGGGCCAGCACGAGGGCCACGCCCAGCAGCGCCAGGTCCCGTTCGCGCACGGCGAGGACGTCGCCGAAGAGGAAACCGGTCAGGTCCACCGCGAAGGACTGCGACCGCGACACGATGATGACGCCGAGCGACAGCATCCCCACGAACAGCAGCCCGATACCGGTGTCCTGGGACAGCCGCGGGGTGCGGCCGAGGGCGGTGACACCGGCCGTCATGACCGCCGCGCTCAACAGCGCCCCCACCATCGGGTTGCCGCCCAGCAGCGCGGCGAGTGCCACTCCGGGCAGCAGCCCGTGCGACATGGCGTCACCGAGGAAGGCCATCCCCCTCAGCACCACCCATGTGCCCGCCAGGGCGCAGATCGCCGACACCAGGATTCCGCCCCACAAGGCGCGTTGCACGAAGGTCGCCTCGAAAGGGGCTGTCAACCACTCCATGCGAGCACACTACAATGAAAATCATGTTCAAAAAATCCGGCCTCCCCTCCACCGCCCCCGAGGACACGACGTTCCGCATCCGCTTCACCGAGCTGTCCGCGGGCTACACCGGTCATCCGGTGCTCCATCAACTCACCGCCGGCATACCGGCGTCGGCCACCACCGCACTCGTCGGTCCGAACGGCAGCGGGAAGTCCACCCTGCTCGGTGTCCTGGCCGGAGTGATCCGGCCCACAGCGGGCGAGCTGCACCACACCGGCAGCCGGCCACCGGCGTTCGTCCCCCAGCGCGGCGCGGTCGGTGACGCACTGCCGTTGACGGTCCGGCAGACCGTGGAGATGGGACGCTGGGGCGAACGCGGCCCGTGGCGCCGGCTGACCCGGCGGGACCGCGCCACCGTGGACGCGGCCATGGACCGCATGGGCATCGCCGATCTGGCCGCCCGTCAGCTCGGGGACCTGTCCGGCGGACAGAGGCAGCGCGCCCTCATCGCCCAGGGGCTCGCCCAGGAGTCGGACCTGCTCCTGCTCGACGAGCCGACCACCGGACTCGACCCCGAGGCCAGGGAACGCATCGCGACACTGCTGACGGAACTGGCCGCCGACGGCGTGACCGTCGTCCACGCCACACACGACCTGGACGCCGCCCGCGCGGCCGACGCCTGCCTCCTGCTGCGCGAAGGGCGCCTGGCGGGACAGGGACATCCCGACCGGATCCTCACCCCGTCGGCGCTCGTCGGCGCCTGGCAACCGGGCGGAACCATCTGACGCGCACATTCCGGTGCCACGCCACCGGATCAACATGAGGTGACGCTCGCAACCGTGCGCGCGGAGGACGGACGCGAGGTACGCGGACTGCCGTGGACCGAGGTGGCCGACCGGTCCTCGCCGGGTGAGGCCGGGGCGCCGCGCGCTTGACCTGAACCGGACTTGAGCTTCTACGTTCGTTCGCAGCCGCGGGAACCGACCGGCGGTGCTTTTCGAGGAGGTCCGTCATGACCGAGCGCACAGTCGACACAGCCGACATCGAGATTCCCGACCGCTATCGCTGTGCCGTGGTCCCGCACATCATGGTCGACGACGCCGCCACGGCGATCGACTTCTACCGGCGGGCGTTCGGCGCCCATGAGGACTTCAGGATCGACGCTCCCGGCGGCGGGATCCTGCACGCCGAGATCACCGTCGGGCGGTCGGTGCTGATGCTGGGCGACGCGAGCGTGGACGAGGCGGAGGCCGGCTCCTTCGCCGCGCCGGCCGCGCTCGGCGGGGGCACCTCCGTCACGCTGCACGTCTTCGTGCCGGACGTCGACAGCCTGGCGGAGCGCGCGGAGGCGGCCGGCGCCGAGATCCTCCAGCCGCCGACCGACATGTTCCACGGTGACCGCACCGTCATCCTCAAGGATCCCTCGGGCCACATGTGGGTCTTCCTGACTCACCTGGAGGACGTCTCGGAGGAGGAGCTGCGGCGACGCCTGGCCGCCGCCGGGTGACCGCTCCCCCGGCTCAGGTCCGGTCGTCTCCCGTGCGGCGGCGGGCGAAGTCCACGGTGCGGGTGAAGCAGTCCTCGACGTCCGTGTCGGTCAGGCCCACCCAGAGGTGGTTGCCGCCGTCGAGGAGGCGCAGGTCGGGGTCGTGGCCCGCCGCCCGCAGGGCTCCGGCGAGGCGGACGGACTGCCGGGCGGGGACCAGGGCGTCGTCGGTGCCGTGCAGGATCAGGAAGGGCGGCGCCTGGGGGCCGACGTGGGTGACCGGGCTGGCGTCGCGGGCCGCGCCGGTCCGCTCCGCCGGGGCGCCGCCGAGCAGCAGTGCCTCGAAGCCGGCCGGGTCGTGGGCGTCGTAGGCGCCCTCGGGGTGGTCCTCGGCGAGTGCGGGCAGGTCGGTGGGGGCGTACCAGGTGACGCAGCCGGCGACGGTGCCGGCGGGCCTGGTGAGGGCGGTCAGGGCGGCGAGGTGTCCGCCGGCCGACTCGCCCCACAGGACGGTCCGCGCGGTGTCCAGGCCGAGGTCGGCGGCGCGGGTGCGCAGCCAGCTGAGGCAGGCGGCCAGGTCGTCGGTCTGGGCGGGGTGGGGGGCCTCGCCGCTGAGGCGGTAGTCGGGGCAGGCGACGGCGAACCCGGCCCGGACGAGCCGGGCGAAGGGTCCGGGGTCCCAGTGGCGGAAGCGGGGGCCGAGGTCGTCGCGCAGGCCCGTGCGCCAGGCGCCGCCGTGGACGAAGACCACGACCGGGACGGGTCCTGCGGCAGCCTGCGGCAGCCACAGGTCGGCGGTCAGCGGGCGGCTGCCCTCGGGGACCGCGTAGACGGCGCCGCGCAGCAGCCGTACGCCGTCGGCGGGGTGCGCGGGGTGCGGCAGGGGCAGCACGGCCGGGTCGGGCGGGGCGAGCAGGTGGAGGGGGAACGTCACGGTGGGTGCCTTACGTCAGCGGGCCGTACGGGGCAGGATGCGGCGGGCGTTGGCGGTGGTGAGCGCGCGCCAGCCGGTCGCGCCGTCGGGTGCCGGGGCGGCGTCCAGGGCGGCGACATGGGCCTCCACCCCGGCGGCGGGGGTCCAGCAGTGGTCGCTGCCGTACAGGAGGCGGTCGCTGCCGACGAGGTTCAGCAGGGCGGGGAGCTGGCGGGGCAGCGCGGGTCCCGCGAGGTCGTAGTGGAGGCGGCCGAGCTGTTCGACGGCGCCGGGGGCCTCGGTGCCCTCGGGCATGAACATCCTCATGAAGCCGTCGATGCGGTCGGCCAGCACCGGCAGGGCGCCACCGCAGTGCGGCACGATCACCGTGAGGTCGCGGTGGCGGTCCAGCGTCCCGGCCATGAGCAGGTCGGTGACGGTGCGGGCGGTGTCGAAGACGAACTCGATCATCGGGCGGGGGCGTCCGAGGGCGGACCGCTCCCAGCACACCGGGGACGTGGGGTGCAGGAAGACGACGGCGCGGCGCCGGCCGAGTTCGGCCCATACGGGCTCCAGGTCCGGGTCGCCGAGGTAGGTGCCGTGGGTGTTGGTCTCCAGGACCACCCCGTCGGCGTGCAGGGTGTCGTAGGCGTACGCGATCTCCTCCAGGGCGCCGTCGACGTCCGGGAGGGGCAGCGAGGCGAACAGGCCGAAGCGGCCCGGGTGGTCGCGTACGGTCTCGGCGCCGGCCTCGTTGACCTCGCGGGCCAGGCGGCGGGCGACGGTGTCGTCGCCGAAGTGGACGCCCGGCGAGGAGATCGAGAGCATCGAGGTCCCGATACCGCAGCGGTCCATCAGCTCCAGGTGCGCGGCCGCCGACCAGGTGGGCCAGGCGGGGACCCCGTCGGGGAGTTCGTGTCCGGCCTCGCGGGCCCGGCGGACGTAGGAGTCGGTGAGGAAGTGGGCGTGGACGTCGAGGTATCCGGGGGTGTCAGGGGACACGGGGGGTTCCTTCTTCTGCGGCGGACAAAGGAGGAGCGGGACGGCGCCGGGTCGGGCGGTGGCGTACGGCGGTGGCGGCGCGTTCGCCGAGCACGATGCCGGCCAGCCCGGTCAGGCCGAGGAGCGGCGGGGCGGGTGAGGTGAGGTCCAGCGCCCAGTACAGCGCGCCCATGAGCAGACCGGCGGCGAAGGAGAGGCCGGCCTTGCGGAGGAAGCCGCGCGTGGCACCGGCGGCGCTCACAGGGTCTCCAGCACTGCCTGGCCCAGCAGCATGCCCAGCAGTCCGGCCAGCGCGACGGGGGGCGGTGCGGGCGACTCGACCCGCACCAGTACGTAGGCCACGCCGACCAGCGCTCCGGCGAGCAGTGCCTTCAGGTACGGCATGGGGCGCTCAGCTTCCGGTGCGCCACTTGTGGTCGGGCAGGAAGTTCACGTCGTACCGCTGCGGCACGGTGCCGAACTTGTGCGGCTCGGGAACGAACGGCTTCCGAGGCAGGCCGAGTTCGTCGGTGGGGGTGCCGAGGTTCTCGAAGAACCGCTCGAAGGTGCCGCCGGGTCCCGCGGCCACGCCGACGATCCGGCTGTGGTGACGTTCGATGCGGTAGGCGTGCGGGCAGTTCTTGGGCACGAACCCGAAGTCGCCCGCGGTGAGCAGCTTCTCGTACTGCTCGCCCTCGAGGTCCTCGACGAACAGCCGTACCGCGCCGTCGGTGATGTAGAAGACCTCGTAGGTGTCCGGGTGGGAGTGGGCGGGGATGATGTCGCCCTTCGGGCCCTCGCAGGTGAAGAAGTTGAAGGTGTTCTCGGTCTGCTCGCCGCCGGCGTAGACGGTGAACAGGTCGGTGAACAGGTGGGCGCGGTCGCCCTTGCCCTTCTCGATGAAGTACGGCTTGCCCGGCTCGGGCGGGATGTGGGAGCGCTCGCGGTAGCGGGTGGCGAACTCGATGGTCATGGTGATCCTTCCCGTTGAAGAAGAAGTCGATGGAAGAAGGAAAAGGGACCCGGCCGGGGCGTCGGCGGCTCGCCCCGCGCCCGTCGCGGCCCGTGCTCCTCAAGCTAGACCGGCCGGGAGGGACGGCCTTACGTACACTCGGGCACGCGATGAAGGAAAACGGACAGTTCCCCGTGGGCCGTGGTGCGGCCGGCATCCCGGCCGTGTCGTACCGGCCGACGCCCGGCAGGCCACCGGGTCTGGAGGTCCTCGACCTGCCCGGACTCGCCGCCCGCGCCGTCGAGCGGGGGCTGCCCCTCACGGTGCCCGGACGTCCGGCGTTCCACGTGGTCGTCGCGGTCCGCGGCGGGCGGCTCGCGTGCTCGGTGGACTTCACCTCGTACCCGCTCGCGCCGGGCGACTGGCTGTGGGTGTGGCCCGGGCAGGTGCTCCGGTTCCCCGACGGGCACCGGGGCTGCGACGCCACCGTCCTGGTCTTCCCCAGCGCCGCGACGGACGCGCTCATCCGGGACGGCGCGCACGTCCCGTACCGCCTCGTCACGCCGGACGGGCCGCGGCAGACGGCCCTGCTGCGGCTCCTGGACGCCCTGGTCGAGGAGCACACCGCACTGTCCGACCTGCCGCTGGAGGCGTACATCGAGACGGTGCGGCACCTGCTGTCGGTGATCCTGATCCGGCTCGTCCACCTCGCCGACCCGCGACGGCAGGGGCGTTCCGGCGGCGGCGAGCCGTTCCGGCTGTTCCGCGAGGCCGTCGAGGAGGACTTCCGCCGGACCCACCGGGTCGAGGACTACGCCGCCCGGCTCGGCTACAGTCCGCGCACCCTGACCCGGGCCACCCTGGCCGCCCTCGGCTGCGGCGCCAAGCGCTACATCGACGACCGGGTGCTGCTGGAGGCCAAACGTCTGCTGATCCACAGCTCGCTGCCGCCCGCCGCCATCAGCGAACAGATCGGGTTCACCTACCCGACGGTCTTCAGCGCCTTCTTCCGTCAGCACACCGGCATGACGCCGACCGAGTTCCGGTCGCTGACGAGTCCCTGAAGGCGGGGGTCAGCCGTCGGCGGGTTCTTCGTCGGGGTCGCGCAGCGGCGGGATGAACACGGAGAGCAGCAGGGCCACGGCCGTGACCGCGGCACCGAGCCAGAAGATCCCGGAGTAGCCGGCGTCGAGGTAGAAGGCGGTGCCGTCGACGGTGATACTGTGCGCGCCGAGGACGGCGTAGGCGCCGGCGGTCACGACGGCACCGAACAGGCTGATGAGCATGTTGAGCATGCCGCTGCCCAGCCCCTGTTCGTCGCGCGAGACCACGCCGATCACCAGGACCGGTGCCGTCGAGACGACGACGCCGGCGCCGACGTTGGCGACGCAGGAGGTGACGACGAGCTGGAGTTCGTCGCCGTGGTGGAAGCCCACGAGGGCGTAGCCGACGGCCATGACCGCCAGACCCACGCACCACACCCGGCGCGCGTCGAAGCGGCGCAGGTACCGGCTGACCAGCATGCCGGTGCCGAACATCACCAGGTTCCAGCTCACGCTGACGACGGCGTTGTGGTGGGCGGTCCAGCCGAGCCCGTCCGACACGCCCGGAATGGCGGGGTACAGGGCGAGCAGGATGGCGAGGCCCGGCATGGTGAAGGCGACGGTCTGGCCGAGCCCGCCGGCCGTCAGCGCCAGGGCGACCGGGCGGCGGCGCAGGACCCGCAGGTCCAGGATGGGGTGGGCGCTGGAGCGCTCGACGAACAGGAAGGTGATCAGCGCGGTGGTTCCCGCGCCGAGCCAGCCCAGGGTCCGTACGTCCGCCCAGCCCCAGCTCTGCCCCTGGCCGAGGGCGTAGACCACGGCCGTCAGACCGCCGCCGAGGACCAGGCCGCCCGGCCAGTCGAGACGGGACCCGAAGGCGTGCCGGGGAGTCTCCGGGACCAGCAGCGCGATCAGCGCGAAGGCGACCGCGGTGGCGGCGGCGAGGAACCACAGGACCCCGCGGTACCCCCAGGTGTCGATCAGCCGTCCCGCGAGGAACGGGGAGCCGAGGGCCACCAGACCTACGCTGCTGCCCATGATGCCGCTCGCCTGCTTCACCAGCCGGGACGGGAAGACGTCCCGTACGGCGGCGAACGACAGGGCGCCGAAGGGCCCGTAGCACCCGGCGACCGCCCGGCCCGCGAGGACCAGCCAGAAGCTGCCGGCCAGCGCCGCCAGCAGCTCGCCGAGGGCGCCCAGGGCCGTCATCGCGAGCATGACGCGCCGCTTGCCGTACAGGTCGCCCAGCTTGATCACGAAGGGGGTGAGCAGGGTCGACACCAGGGTGAGGGTCAGGCCGAACCACACCACCTGGGTGGTGTGGAACGCCTGGGCGACGCCCGCGGTGGCGTTGGCGCCGAGGATGCCGCCCGCGGCGAGCAACTGGGTCGGCCAGGCGAGCGCGATGAGGATCAGGACCAGGCGGGGTGTCCACCGCCCGTCCGCGGGGTCGCGGGGTGCGAGGTCGACCGTGGGGCTTGATGACGGCGTCGTCATGCCAGCCCTCCTTTCACGGAGGTGCCGAGGGAAGAGGGAGCATGTGGGGGAAGAGCGGAGAACGGGCTGCCGTGGCGCGGCGCTCACGGGAAGGTGACGGCGCGGCAGCCCGTCGTCGCGTGACGTCGATGATGACCCGAACACCTAGTGACCGCTAGGTTTCGAGAGTGTGGCCCACCTCACACAGCACGTCCGCGGCGGGCGCGGCCGGCCGTCACCCCGCACCCCGCCGGTACTGTTCTGGCATGGCGACACCCAGGGGACCTCGCGGCCACTACACGGCGGGCCGGGCACGGCGTACGCAGATCCTGGAGGCCGCCCTGCTGCGCTTCGGCAGGGACGGCTACCGCAAGACCTCCCTCGCCCGCGTCGCGCGGGACGCCGAGATCACCGACGCCGGGCTGCTGCACCACTTCCGCGACAAGCAGCAACTGCTGCTCGCGGTCGTCGAGTACTGGCACGAACGCATGGACGTGCGGTGGGAGCGCGTCTCCGACTCGGTGCGGGACGCCTTCCGCTGCCACCTGGAGGACACGGCCGAGACGCTCGGCATGCCCGGCATGGTGGAGCTGGCGGTCGTCCTGACCGCCGAGGCCACCGCGCCCGACCATCCGGCCCACGACCACTTCACCACCTGGCAGGAGAAGGGCGTCGCGGAGCTCGCCGACCGGCTGCGGGCCGGCAGCCGCAGCGGGGAGCTGCTTCCCGGACTGGACCACGAAGGCATCGCCCGCGAGTGCGTCGCCGTGGACGCGGGTCTGCAGCAGCAGTGGCTGGCCTCAGGGCGGTCCTTCGACCTGGTCGCGGTCATGCGCGCCCACCTCGACCGCCTGCTGCGGGGCATCTCCACGGACGGGCAGGGGTTGTAGGCACCCTTTGCGGAGCCACAGGGTGCCGGCGGTCCCTTCTTATTGTCATGGCCATGACTTGCCGAACCGGGCAGCCCCTGCGTGTGCCGCACGTCACACACGCCAAAACCTAGTAATCACTAGGTGTTGGCTGCATGATCGTGCCTGCTCCCCGCCGCTGCTGAGAAAGGGCGCCATGAATCACCACTGGACCGCACGTGTCGTCAGCCCGCCCATGTCCGCGCCCGCCGAGGGGGCCCGCCCGGCCGCGCTGCTGCGGGGCGAGTTCACCGCGCGGACCGCCGTGCGGTCGGCCCGGCTCCGGGTCACCGCCCTAGGCGTCTACGAACTGGAACTCAACGGCACCACGGTGGGCGACCACGTACTGGCCCCCGGCTGGACGAGCTACCGCCACCGGCACCGCTACCAGTCCTTCGACGTCACCTCCCTGGTCCGTGCGGGCCGCAACGCCTGGGGCGCCCACCTGGCCGACGGCTGGTACCGGGGCCTGCTCGGGTTCAACGGCGGCACCCGGGACATCTACGGCGAGCGCACCGGGCTCCTCGCCGAACTGCGCCTGGAGTACGCCGACGGCACCACCGAGACCGTCACCACCGGGGACGGCTGGCGCTGGAGCGCCGGGCCCGTCCTCGCCGCCGGCCTGTACGAGGGCGAGGAGTACGACGCCCGCCGGGAACGGGCGGGCTTCAGCGAAGCCGGCTTCGACGACTCGGCGTGGCAGCCGGCCGACGTCATCGACTTCGACACCACCGTCCTCTTCCCGGCCGACAGCCCGCCCGTGCGCCGCGTCGAACACCTCGCGCCCGTCGCGGTCACCACCTCGCCCACCGGGCGTACGGTCCTCGACTTCGGCCAAAACCTCGTCGGGCGGCTGCGCATCCGGGTCCGCGGCGAGGCCGGCCGCACGGTGACGCTCCGCCACGCGGAGGTCCTGGAGGAGGGCGAACTCTGCACGCGCCCGCTGCGGCACGCGCTCGCCACCGACCGCTACGTCCTGCGCGGCGACCCGGCGGGCGAGGAGTGGGAGCCCCGCTTCACCTTCCACGGCTTCCGTTACGCCGACGTCGAGGGCTGGCCCGGTGACCTCGACCCGGCCGACGTCACGGCCGTGGTCGTCCACAGCGACCTGCGCCGCACGGGCTGGTTCTCCTGCTCGGACGCCTCCCTGAACCGGCTGCACGAGAACGTGGTGTGGGGGATGCGCGGCAACTTCGTCGACGTGCCCACCGACTGCCCGCAGCGCGACGAGCGGCTCGGCTGGACCGGAGACGTCCAGGTCTTCGCCCCCACCGCCGCCTTCCTCCACGACGTCCGTGACTTCCTGCGCTCCTGGCTGCGCGACCTCGCCGCCGACCAGGGCGACGACGAGCGCGGGGTGCCGCCGGTGTTCAGCCCCGACATCCCGGTGATCACCCCGGTGCCCCTGCCGGCGGGCAACCCGCCCATGGCCGGCTGGTGCGACGCGGCCGTCGTCGTGCCCTGGGTGCTGTACGAGCGCTACGGCGACACGGAGGTGCTGCGCGCCCAGTACCCGTCGATGCGCGCCTGGGTCGACGCCGTCGGCCGCCTGGCCGGACCCGACCGGACCTGGGGCGAGGGGTTCCAGTTCGGCGACTGGCTGGACCCGACCGCCCCGGCGGACGACCCCGGCCGCGCGATGACGTCGTCCGCCCTGGTCGCCACGGCGTACTTCGCGCACTCCGCGCGGCTGCTGGCGCGGACCGCGGAGGTCCTGGACGACCACGACGACGCCGTCCGCCACCACGCCCTGGCCGACGCGGTCCGGGACGCCTTCCGCGCCCGCTTCCACACCGGCGGCGGACGCCTGACGGAGGAGACGCAGACCGCCTACGCCCTCGCCCTGTGCTTCCGGCTGCTCGAGGACGACGCCGAGCGCGCCGAGGCCGGACGCCGGCTGGCCGCCCTGGTGGCCGGGCGCGGCCACCGCATCGGCACCGGTTTCCTCGGCACTCCCCTGGTGTGCGACGCGCTGACCGGCACCGGACACGTGGACACCGCCTACCGGCTGCTGACCCAGCGGGCGTGCCCGTCATGGCTGTACCAGGTCGACATGGGCGCCACCACCGTGTGGGAACGCTGGGACAGCATGCTTCCCGACGGCAGCGTCCATCCCGGCGAGATGACCTCGTTCAACCACTACGCGCTCGGCGCGGTCGCCGACTGGATGCACCGCACCGTGGCCGGTCTGGCCCCCGCCGAGCCGGGCTACCGGCGGCTGCTGATCCGTCCCCGTCCCGGCGGCGGCCTGACCTGGGCGCGGGCCGAGCACGAGACGCCGTACGGCCGGGCCGAGGCCGGGTGGAGCCGGGAGGGCGACAGGCTGCGCGTCGACGTCGTCGTACCGCCCGACGTCACCGCGCTGGTCGAGCTGCCGGGTGCGGAGCCCGTGGAGGCCGGTTCCGGCCGGCACACCTTCTACGCGCCGTTCCCCGCGACCACGCGGTGACGCCCGTACGCCCCTCCCACCGCCGTCCCTGAACCAGTGCAAGGAACACACACATGACCCACACCAGCCTGCCCGACACCTTCCTGTGGGGCGTCGCCACCGCGGGACACCAGAACGAAGGCGACAACAGCGCCAGTGACACCTGGTTCCTGGAGCACACGACGCCCTCCCTGTTCCGTGAACCGAGCGGTCCGGCGTGCCGCGGTTACCAGCGGTGGGAGACGGACCTCGACCTGGCCGCCGGACTCGGGCTCAACGCCTTCCGGTTCTCCGTCGAATGGGCCCGCGTCGAACCCGAACGCGGAGTCGTCTCCGCCGAGGCCCTCGACCACTACGAGCGCAAGGTCGACGGCTGTCTCGAACGCGGTCTCGCCCCCGTCGTGACGTTCAGCCACTTCACCGCCCCGCACTGGTTCGCCGCGGCCGGTTCCTGGACCGCCGCCGACGCCCCCGCCCGCTTCGCCGAGCAGTGCGACCGCGTCATGGCGCGCTTCGGCGACCGTGTCTCCCACGCCGTCACCCTGAACGAACCCAACCTGGAACAGTTGCTCCAGGCGGGCGCGAAGCTCCCGGCCGAGGCCGAGACGCTCAAGACCCGGATGCTCGAAGCCGCCGCACACGCCGCCGGGAGCGCCACCTACGCCAGTGCGAACGTCATCCCCGCCCACCGGCAGGACGAGTTCCAGGCCGCGTTCACCCGGGCGCACCGGGCCGCCCGCGACGCGGTCAAGGCCCGCCGCGGCGACCTGCCCGTCGGCGTCTCCATCGCCATCGCCGACGAAGTGGCCCTCCCCGGCGGTGAGGAACGCCGGGACGCCAAGCGCGCCGCCGTCTACGACCACTGGCTGCGCGAGGCACGCCACGACGACTTCATCGGCGTGCAGAACTACGAGCGGATCGTCCACGGCCCCGACGGCGAGGTGACGCCCGACGGCGAACGCAACGGGATGGGCACCGTCATCGAGCCGGCATCCCTCGCGGGCGCCGTGCGCTACGCCCATGAGATGTCCGGGGTGCCGGTCCTCGTCACCGAACACGGCATCCAGACCCCGGACGACGCACAGCGCGCCGCCTTCGTCCCCGCCGCCGTCGAACACCTCGCGGCCGAGGTGCGCGCGGGGACGCCCGTCCTCGGGTACTGCCACTGGACGCTCATGGACAACTTCGAGTGGATCTTCGGATACGGCGCCCGGCTCGGGCTCCACGAGGTCGACCGCGACACCTTCGAGCGCCGTCCGAAGCCGAGCGCGAGGGCGTACGCGGAGGTGGTGCGACGCCATCGGGGGCCGCGCGCCGGCGCCCCGAGCTGAGACGGCGCGGCACGGGGCAGGGAGGCCGGTATGAGTTCCCAGCCCGCGCCGCTGCTCGCGCTCGGCCTGACCGGCGCGTCCTGCCCTGTCCCACCGGTTGTGTCGGCACCCGTACGGGGCCTTCCTGTCCGCCGCGGACAGTCCGCGCGTCACCGTCCACGGACGCGGGGCGCACGGCTCGATGCCGCAGGCGGTGGTCGACCCCGTGGTGGCGGCGGCCATGATCGTCGTACGTCTGCGGACCGTCGTCCGCCGGGAGCCGACCGCCGCCACCCCCGCCGTGGTGACGGTGGGCAGCGTCCGCGCCGGCAGCGGCCCCGACGTCATCCCGGACCGGGCCGTCGTCGAGCTCGACGTCCGCACCTACGACGACGCCGCGCACACGCACGTCCTGGGCGCGATCGAGCGGATCGTCGGGGCCGAGTGCGAGGCGTCCCGCTCCCCCAGCCCCCCGAGATCGAACGCACCGCCTCCTTCCCGCCCACCGCCAACGACGAGGAGCCGGCCCGGCGCGTCGCGGACGCCTTCGCCGCGTACTTCGGCGACGACGCGCACACCGTCGAACCGCAGACCGCCGGCGAGGACATGAGCGGGATCCCCCGGGCGTCCGGGGCGCCGTTCACCTACTGGGTGATCGGCGGCACCGACCCGGAGCGCTACGCCGAGGCCGCGAGGAACGGGACCGTCGCCGAGGACGTCCCGGTCGACCACAGCGCCGGCTTCGCGCCCGTCGTCCAGCCGACCCTGGACACCGGAATCGCCGCGCTGACGGTGGCCGCCCTGGCCTGGCCCGGCGGCTGAGCCGCCTCCGGCCTCCCTTCATGAGCCGAACGGCGCAACAGTCGGTTACTCCAGGTGCCCAGAGGCCAACGGAACGCGACGATCGAGTGAGGAGAGACAGGAAGGACACCCATGCACCACGCACCGCGCGGGTCCCTGGCCGCTGTGATCGCCCCGGTCCTCGGCGCGTCACTTCCCGTCGACGCCGCCCGACCCGCCTCCGGCGCGTTCTCCCGCTGAAAAGCCCCCGCCCGGGCGGAGCAGGCGGCCAGGAAGGGGGACACCTGTGACACGCGCGGAGAACGCCCCGCCCTCCCAGACCAGGGCCCGGCGGCGTTCGCTGGCGGCCCAGCTCGCCGATCCGGTACGCACCTACCTGACCACCGAAGCGGGCAGCGCCGGGCTGCTCCTGGCGGCTGTCGTGGTGGCCCTGGGGTGGGCCAACTCGCCCTGGTCCGGGGGGTACGAGTCGCTCTGGGCGACCGAGGCGTCCATGTCGCTCGGCGACGCCGGACTCTCCATGGACCTGGGGCACTGGGTGAGCGACGGCCTGATGGCCCTCTTCTTCTTCGTCGTCGGCCTGGAGGTCCGCTACGAGTCCTCGGTCGGCTCGCTGGCCGGCCGCCGCCGCGTGCTGCTCCCGGCCGCGGCCGGTATCGGTGGCATGGTCGTTCCGGTGCTGTTCTACCTGGCGATCGCTCCCTGGGGCGAGGCCGGCGGCGGCTGGGGCACGGTCATCGGCACCGACACGGCCTTCATGCTC
This sequence comes from Streptomyces sp. CB02400, assembly GCF_001905725.1. Taxonomy (GTDB): domain Bacteria; phylum Actinomycetota; class Actinomycetes; order Streptomycetales; family Streptomycetaceae; genus Streptomyces; species Streptomyces atrovirens. The sequence goes on along the minus strand of NZ_LIWB01000030.1, from coordinate 14,743 downwards.
GGGGCGCTCGCCGTGGTGGGGCCCCGGTTCGTCACCCAACTGCGGGTCTTCCTGCTGGCCGTCACCGTCATCGACGACATCGTGGCGGTCAGTGTGATCGGCCTGGTCTACTCGGACACGGTCCGCCTGCTGCCCCTGCTGGTGGCACTCGCCCTCTGCGCGGTCCTCGCCGCGCTGACCCCGCTGGGTGCCTGGCGCGCGGCACCGTACCTCCTCGTCGTTCTCGTGCTGTGGCTCGCCACCCTCGCATCCGGTCTCCACGCCTCCATCGCCGGCATGCTCGGCGGTCTCCTCATCCCCGCCCACGCCCCCGCGCCCGAGGCCGTGGACCGCGCCACCCGGCTCGCCCGCGCCTTCCGCCAGTCGCCCCGCGCCGATGTGGGGCTGTCGGCACGCGTGGGACTGCAACGGGCGGTCTCGGTCAACGAGCGGCTGCAGCTGATGCTGCACCCCTGGGCGAGCTATGTGGTCGTCCCGCTGTTCGCCCTGGCCAACGCCGGTATCGACCTGCGCGGGGGCGTCCTGGGGAGTGCCCTGTCCTCCCGGCTCACCTGGGCCGTCGTCGCCGGCCTCGTGGCCGGAAAACTCCTGGGCGTGTGGGGCGGAACCTGGCTCGGCACCCGCCTCCGCCTGGGAAAGCTCCCCCAGGGGGTGGGGCCGGGACACGTCGTGGGCGGTGCCGTGCTGTCCGGGATCGGCTTCACCGTCTCCCTGCTGATCGCCGGTCTCGCCTTCGACGACCCGGTCCTGCGCGACCAGGCGGTCGTCGGTGTCCTGCTGGCCGCCGTGCTCGCCACCGCCCTGGGGTGGCTCGCGTTCCACCTCGCCGCCGTCCTGCGCGGCGAGACGGACGCCGACCTGCCCCGTACCCTCGCCCGCCCGGTCGACCCGGCCACGGACCACATCACCGGCCCCGCGGACGCGCCCCTCACCCTGGTGGAGTACGGCGACTTCGAATGCCCCTACTGTGCCCGCGCCACCGGCGTCACCAAGGAGCTGCGGGAGCGCTTCGGCGACCGGTTCCGTTATGTCTTCCGGCATCTGCCGCTCCCCGATGTCCACCCGCATGCCGTGCTCGCCGCACGGGCGGCCGTCGCCGCCGGCGCGCAGGGGCGCTTCTGGCAGATGCACGACCTGCTGTACGAGCACCAGGACCGGCTGGAGTTCGAGGACATCGCCGCGTACGCCATCGAGATCGGACTCGACGTGGAGCGCTTCCTCGAGGACATCGACGACGAGGAGACCGCCGAGCGGGTACGGGCCGACGCGGCCGGCGCCGAGGCCAGTGGTGCCCGCGGCACACCGACCTTCTTCGTCGGCGACCGGCGGCACACCGGGCCGTACGACGCGGAGACGCTCGCCGGCGAGCTCGAGAGATCCGCGTCCCACGGCTCGTCCTGAACCCGCCGTCGCCGGCCCGTCCCGGTGCCCGCGCGCTCAGCGGCGCAGGGCGGTCTCGCTCTCCATGTGCGACAGCTTCTCGGGGTTGCGGACGGCGTAGAGGCCGGTGATGCGGCCGTCGTCGACGCGCACCGCGAGAACGGTGTCGAGCACGCCGTCGAGCCCGACGATCAGCGCGGGGCGGCCGTTGACCTCCGCCGGCCGCAGCGACACCTCGGCGGTGAGCCTGCCCAGTCCGGCCCGCAGCAGGCGGGCCACCTTGTCGGCTCCCACGACGGGCTTGAGGACGGCCTGCTTGACGCCGCCGCCGTCGCCCAGGAGGACGACATCCGGCGCGAGGACGTCGAGCAGGCCCTGCAGATCGCCCGTCTCGACCGCCCGCCGGAAGGCGTCGAGGGCGTCCCGTGTCTCGGCCGGTGACACGGCCCCGCGCGGCCGGCGTGCCGCGACGTGCGCCCGTGCCCGGTGCGCGATCTGGCGCACCGCGGCCGGGCTCTTGTCGACGGCTTCGGCGATCTCGTCGTACTCGAGGCCGAACACCTCGCGCAGCACGAACACCGCCCGCTCGGTGGGGGCGAGCGTCTCCAGCACCAGCAGCATCGCCATCGAGACGCTGTCGGCGAGCTCGACGTCCTCGGCCACATCGGGTGCGGTGAGCAGCGGTTCGGGGAGCCAGGAGCCGACGTAGGACTCCTTGCGGCGGCCGAGCGTGCGCAGTCTGCTCAGCGCCTGCCGGGTGGTGATCCGTACGAGGTACGCCCGCCGGTCCCGCACCGCGGCGAGGTCGACGCCCGCCCAGCGCAGCCAGGTCTCCTGCAGCACGTCCTCCGCGTCGGCGGCCGAGCCGAGCATCTCGTAGGCGACGGTGAACAGCAGGTTGCGGTGGGCGACGAACGCCTCGGTCGCGGCGTCCACGTCCCCTGTCGGTTCCTCTGTCCGCGCGCTCTTCACCGGCTGCTCCCGCCTGCTCGTCCTCCACGGTCCCCTGCACACAGGACGCCGGCCGCCGCGGTTCTGTGACATGTGCGGAAAGGGCCCGCCCGGAACACGGCCGTCCGCCCGGTGTCCGGCCGTGTTCCGACCGGGACGCCGGGGCGGGCGCCGGCCGGGAGTCCCGGCCGAGGGGCTGTCAGCAGCCGATGGGGGCGGAGCCGACGGCCACGTCGTCGAACCACAGCGTGTCGTCGCCCGTCCCGTAGCTCTCCCAGCCCAGTCGCAGGGCGGTGGGACGGGGCGGGGTGGTACGGGCGAGCCATTGCCGGTCGATGTCCTGCGTCGGCACACCGTCGGCGTGCAGGCCCGGAATCTGCTCGTCGCCGAGCCAGGTGTCGAGTCCGGGGGCCGTCGTGTCGATCGCGAAACGCAGGCACTGCCAGCTTCCCGTCGGCAGCGGCCTGCTCAGCGCCACGCCGGCCGGGCTCTGCGCCGGCAGGGTGGCGTCGTCGCTCTCCCGGTTCCACTGCAGGGCGCCGTTCTGGCCGCCGACGCGCAGGCTCCGCCCGCTCTGGGAGGAGTCGGGCAGGGACACGAAGGTGACGTGGGCGGAGGGGAGCGCGGTGGTGTGCCTCACCCACATGCGTACGTGCATCACCGGACCGACCGAGGACAGGTCCGCGGTGGCGGCGACGAAGGCGTGGTTGCAGTAGCCGGCCCGGCCGTCGACCCGCAGCGACCGGCTGCCGCTGTGCGCGACGGCGGTGTCCACGGCGGCCGTCCCGGTGCCCTGGCAGTCGGGTGCGGTGAAGCGCCAGTCGCCGGACGGGGCGGAGCCGGTCTGGTCCTCGAAGTCCGAGCAGATCACCGCGCTGCCGCAGTCGGCGCTCGGCGGCGGGGTCGTGGGCGGTGGGGTGGTGGGGGGCGTGGTCGGCGGCGTGGTGCCGTCACCTCCGCACGGCACGCCGTTGAGGGCGAAGTCGCTCGGTGCGGGGTCGGCCGAACGCCAGGTCCCCTGCAGGCCGAACTCGGCGGCGCCTCCCGTGGGCAGTGCGCCGTTCCAGCTCGTACTGGTGGCGACGACGGACCCGCCGGTCTGGGTGACGGTCGCGTTCCACGCCGAGGTCACCTGCTGGTCGCCGGTGTAGGTCCAGCTCAGCCGCCAGCCGTCGAGCGCCGGACCGAGGTTGGTGACCTTGATCTGTGCGGTGTAGCCGTCGGCCCACTTGTTCACGGTGTAGTCGACCCGGCAGCCGGTCTCCGCACCGCTCGCGGGCAGCACCGTGAGGGCGGACGCCGACAGCACGGCCGCGGTGAGGACCGCGGTCCAGGGCCGACGCGGTAATCGGGCGAGAAGGGAGCGCACTTGTGCCTCCGGGGCAGGGGGTGAGGGGTGGGGGTGGGACGTACGAGGTGCGAAAGCGTGATGGGAGCGCTCCCAATCGGTGGGACGGGGGTCCGGCCGACGGGACGGGGGTCCGGTCGGCCGGACCCCCGTCGAAGGTCAGCCCGTGGGGAAGGCGTCAGGAGTGCTGATCCGGCTCTTGAGCAGCGCACCGGACTCGGTCAGCACGCCGCTGCCGCTGTAGTCGGTGCCGTCACAGGTGCCGGGCCTGAACGCCGCACTGCCCTCGTCGGCGTCGGAGTAGGTCCAGTTCGCGTAGCTGATCTTCAGCTGGTCGAGCAGGTCCAGCCAGGCCGTGCTGCTCGCCCGGTCCACCGCTCCACCGCCGGTGGCGCTCACCGTGCCGAACTCGGAGACGAACAACGGCAGTCGGGAGGCCGCCCGGCTCACCGTGGCACGGTAGTTGTCCTTGTGGCTCGCGGCGTAGAAGTGGAACGCGTACATGATGTTGGTGGCGTTGACGGGGTTGTCGACGACCTCGCTCTCATTGGAGCCGTCCGAGACTCCCAGCGAGGACCAGCCGCGGGTGCCGACGATGACGACGGCGTCCGGGTCGGCGGCCCGGATCACCGGGATGACCTGCTCGGCGTAGCTCTTGACGGCCCCCCAGCTCACACCGTTGGGCTCATTGGCGATCTCGTAGATCACGTTGTTCTTGTCGGCGTTGCGGGCGGCGACGGAGGCGAAGAACGTCTTCGCGCGGTCGAGGTTGAAGTTCGGGTCGCCCGGCGTGAGGGTGTGGAAGTCGATCACGGCGTACATGCCACGGGCCTCGGCCATGTCCACGAGGCCGTTCACGCGGCCGGTGAAGCCCGCGGGGTCGGTCTCGTAACCGTCCTCCTGCACGTACATGGCGATGCGCAGCAGGTCCGACCGCCAGTCCTCCGCGAGCGCGTCCAGGGACGCGGTGTTGTAGCACTGGCTGAACCACTGGATGCCGTGGGTGCTCATGCCGCGCAGCTGGATGGGGCGGTCGTACTGATTGCACAGGTTCACTCCGCAGACGTGCAGCTGTCCGTTGATGTCCACGGGGGTGCCGTCGTCCGGGGTGGGCGGGGGCTCTTCGACGGAGCCCGTACAGGCGACGCCGTTGAGCGTGAACGCCGTGGGCCGAGGGTTGGCGCCCGTGAAGGAGCCGGTGAATCCCACGTCGACGGTCGCGCCGGTGGCCAGTGTGCGGTTCCAGTCGACAGCGGTGGCGGTGACCGTGGAGCCGGACTGCGACCAGGTGGCGTTCCAGCCCTGGGCGACCTTCTGCCCGGCGTCCGGCATGGTGAACCCGAGCGTCCACCCGGAGACGGGGTCGCCCAGGTTGGTGATCTTCACTCCGGCCTGGAAGCCGCCCTGCCACTGACTGGCCACCGTGTAGTCGACCCTGCAGCCGGTGGCGGCCGCCGCCTGCGGACCGGACAGTGCCGTGAGGCCCAGGACCGTCGCACAGGTCGCCAGTAAGGCCAAAAAGCGTTTCAAAGCGTTCCTCCTCGTGCGATGCGAACTCGTGCGATAACTCGCGCCATGCGAGCACAGCGTGGTGCAGCGCGATGGGAGCGCTCCCAAAACCCATCGGCCCGAGACCGTACACCGACGCGTCGACGCGCGGTAGCCATGTGACGGCCGAAGAATGCTGCGCCGTGGGCGACTGCCGCTCACACGGAGGCGTCCGGACCCGTCGACGTGAACGGTGGCGCACGTCACACCTCCCTCCTGTCACAGGGAGCGGGTGGCCGGCATCTCGTGTTCAGCCCAGCTCAACACCGCGAATGAGCACGAGTGAGGACGAAGCCATGGATACCCGATTCAACCTGTTCGAGAACGAGCTCGCCGCCAGGTTCGCCAAGCGGTTCGCCGGCGCGGCCCTGGTGATCCACGACTCGCCGCTGCCGAAGTCCACCCAGGAGCTGGTGTCACTGCGCGCCAGCCAGATCAACGGCTGCGGCCACTGCGTCGACATGCACGTCAAGGAGGCCGCGGCCGCCGGTGAGAGCGCGGTCCGGCTCCACCTGGTCGCCACCTGGCGCGAGTCCACCGTGTTCACCGAGGCCGAGCAGGCGGCACTGGCCCTCGCCGAGGAGGGCACCCGCCTCGCCGACGCCTCCGAGGGCGTCTCCGACGAGACCTGGGCCCGGGTACGCAAGCACTACGACGACGACCAGACCGCCGCGCTGGTCACCCTGGTCGCCCTGATCAACGCGGCCAACCGGCTCGCGGTGATCACCCACCAGAAGGGCGGCTCGTACGAGGCGGGCATGTTCGCGGCGGCGGTCAAGAGCTGACCGGAGGACGCCTCGGACCGGTCCGGGAGCGTGTGCCCCGGGCCGGTCGCCCGGTCGGCCCGCCGCGGGACGCGCGACGCCCGTCCGTCCTCGTCGGTGGCCGCACGAGCCGCACCACGTGCGGATCTCCCGTCACGGCACCTCGTGGCGCACGAGCGCCTCGGCGAAGGGCTCACCGGTACGGCGGGCGTACGCCATCCGCTCACGCACCTCCCGCAGTGTGCGTGGACGGTACCCGGGCCCGCCGCAGCAGCTCTTGTGGAAGTGGACCCCCGCGTGCAGGAGGACGGACAGCACCCTCCAGGCCTCGGTGTCCCGGCGCGCAGGAGGTGCGAAGGCCGACCCCACGTGGACCAGCGGCTCCGCACAGCGGGGACAGGCCCGGTGTGGCCTGTCCCCGTCGTAGGGCTGCTTGTACGAGGCCCGGCAGGGCAGACAGACATAGGAGGTCTTCGCGTGGCCCATGCCGTCAGAGTAGGCGGCGACCGGCCGGGATCTCGACCGAATTCGGGCGCCCGGACCCTCCCCCACCACGTCACGACGTACGCGCCCGGCCGGCCGGTGGTCCGCCGTCCGGCCGGCCGGGCGCCCGTCCGTCAGATCGGGAAGTGCGCGTGTCCCCTGACCTGCGCCGTGACCCAGCGGGTGTCGGTGAAGGCCTCGGCGCCGGCCTGGCCGCCGAAGCGGCCGTAGCCGGAGCTCTTCACGCCGCCGAAGGGGGCCTGCGGTTCGTCGGCGATGGACTGGTCGTTGACGTGGACGATGCCGGTACGCAGCCGGCCGGCGACCTCCAGTCCCTTGGCCAGGTCCTCGGTGATGACGCCCGCGGTGAGCCCGTACGGGGTGTCGTTGGCGAGCGCGACGGCCTCGTCGGTGCTGTCGACGGCGTGGACGACGGTCGCCGGGCCGAAGATCTCGTCGTAGTAGATCTTCATGTCCTTGGTGACCCCGGTGAGGACGACCGGACGGATCAGTGTGCCCGGTTCCTCGATCTCGCCGGTGCCCGCGGCCAGTTCGGCGCCCCGGGAGACCGCGTCCGCGACGAGTGACGCGACCCGGCGGGCGGCGGCCTCGTTCACGACCGGGCCGACCGCCGTGCCCGGGTCGCTCGGGTCGCCGCAGGGCAGTGCCCGGACGCGGGCGGCGAACTTGGCGGTGAACTCGTCGGCGACCGAACGGTGGACGATGACCCGGTCCACGCACATGCAGATCTGGCCCGCGTTCATGAAGGAACCGAAGACCGCGGCGTCCACCGCGTAGTCGACGTCCGCGTCCTCCAGTACCAGCAGGGGGTTCTTGCCGCCGAGTTCGAGGACGGCGGGCTTGAGGTGCCGGGCGGCCTGGACGCCGATGGTGCGGCCGACCTCCGTGGAGCCGGTGAAGTTGACCATCCGCACCCGGGGGTCGGCGATCAGCGCGGAGACCACCTCGGCGGCGTCGGCGCGGTCGTTGGTGACGACGTTGAGCACGCCCGCCGGCAGCCCCGCCTCGTGCAGGACGTCGGAGATCAGCAGGCCGCAGGCGATCGGCGCGTCCTCGCTGGGCTTCATCACCACGGTGTTGCCCATCGCGATCGGCAACGCCACCGCGCGGACACCGAGGATGACCGGCGCGTTCCACGGCGAGATCGCGGCGATCACCCCCTTGGGCACCCGCACCTGCGTGGAGTGGACGCCGTCGGCGTCGGTGGCGAGGATCTCGCCGGTCGGGCGGCTGACCTCGGCCGCCGCCTCCAGCAGGATGTCGGCGGCCAGGTGGGCGTTGAAGCCCGCCCAGGGGGCGGCGCCGCCGACCTCCGTGGCCATCAGCCGTACGACCTCCTCGGCGCGCTCGGCCATCAGCTGCGCGGCGCGCAGGAGGATCCGGCGGCGTTCGGCCGGCTTGGTCGCGGCCCACGCCTCGAACGCGGCGTCGGCGGCGTCCACGGCACGGCGTACGTCGTCCGGGGTGCCCGCGGCGACCTCCGCGCAGACGGCGCCGGTCCAGGGGTTGGTGTCGGTCGCGGTGCGGCCGGAGGAGGCGGGGACCTCCTGGCCGTTGATGATCAGTCCTCGGGAGATGGACACGGGGTGCTCCTGACAGTGGATGTGAGGGCTCAGGCCTCGGCGGGCGTGGGGGCGGGGGCGGCGGCCCGGCGGGTGCGCAGGGCGCGGTGGGCGAGGCCGACGAGGGCCGGGGCGACCACCGGCGCGATCATGTAGTTCCAGAAGTGTTCGTACGTACCGGAGAGCAGGGCCGGGCCGAAGGCACGCGCCGGGTTGATGCTCGCGCCGGTCACGGTGCCCAGGGTCGCGACGACCACGCCCACGCCGACACCGATGGCCGCCGGGATCAGCGCCCCCAGGGCGGGCCTGGTCATCACCAGCGCCACCGCGGTGAACACCGCGGCGAGCGCGGCGCCCTCGACGAGGAACAGTTCGACCGTACCCGTCCCGGGTGCGGGGTGCACGGCCCCGTGCCCGACCTGGCGCACGGCCCCGCCCCACACCAGCCCGGCCAGCGCGGTGCCGGCCGCGGACCCGGCGAGCTGCGCGGTGACGTACGGGAGGACGGCGCGGGACGGGAAGAGACCGCTCGACCACAGGAAGACGGTGACGCCGGGGTGCATGTGGCCCCCGGATCTGCGGCCGGGCGGCGAGTACATCAGGCCCGCGATGAGCGCGGCGACCGCGACTCCCGCGACGGCGAACAGGGTCCCCGGGTCGCCGATCGCCAGCGGCGAGGCGGGGTGGGCCAGCCAGCGGATCAGGCTCACCACGGCGAAGAGAAGCACCGTGGTCAGCGCGAACTCGTACGCGCTGTGCCGGACGAGATCCGCGCGGCTCCGGGCGGAAGTGCTCATGGGAGTCCTCATCAGGGGAAGGGGCGGCCCGGCGGGATGCGTCCCGCAGCACACCGGGCCACTGTTTTTTCGCTGAGTGAACTTACTTTCATTGACCGAGTGCGCTGAGTGTGTGTGATCGCCGAGACGGCTGTCAATGGCCGGTAGCGTTCTCCTGGAGACGGGTACGGCCGCATGCGCCGGGAAGCCGACATACAGGAGGAAGTGCCATGGCGCCGGGCGTTTCGAGGGTGGCGGCGCCGGCGGCGTCCGCGCCGGCCGACTCCCCCGCGGAAGCCGCCGGGCCGCTGGAGCGCGGGCTGGCCGTGCTGCGGATCGTGGCGGACGCCCCCCACTCCGTGCGCCCGGGCGACCTCACGCGCGCGACCGGCCTGGCGCGTTCGACCGTCGACCGGATAGCCGCGACCCTGACCCACCTCGACCATCTGCGCACCGTGGGACGCGACCTCGTGCCCGCCCCGCGCCTGATGGAGTTCGGCAACGCCTACCTGCACGCGAGCGGCATGTCCCGCGCGCTGCGGCCGAGCCTCGACCGGCTGGCCCGCGCCCTCGACGAGTCGGTCTCGGCGATCGTCCTCGACGACTGCGACGCACGCATCGTCGGCAAGGCCGTCCCGCCCGGCCGGGTGATCCCCCTGGGTTTCCGCGTCGGCGACTTGCTGCCCGCCGAGCGCTGCGCGGCCGGTGCCGTACTCGCCACCGGATGGGGGCCCGACACGTACGAGGCGTGGCGGGCCCGCCGCGCCGCCGACCCCCTGGACGAGACCTTCCCGGCCGTTCCCGCGCGCCTCGCCGCTCCCGCCCCCGAGCGGACGGAGGCCGACTTCGCCGCCTGGACCGCGGCGGCCGACGCGGACGGCTGGGCGCTGGACGACCAGTTGGTCGCCCCGGGCCTGGTCGCACTGGCGGTCCCGGTACGCGACCCCGACGGCCGGCCCGTCTGCGCGATCAGCGTGCTGGCGCACACCAGCCGCCACAGCGGCGACGAACTGCGCGAGCACGCGCTGGCCACGATGACGGAGGAGGCCCTGCGCATAGCGGGCGAGCTGTACGACACCTCGAAGACGACCGCTGTGCCACCCGCCGCCCCCGCCTACGCCGACGCCAAGCCGGAACTGGGGCCGTCCTTCCTCCAGGCACTGGCCAGGGGCCTCGCCGTCCTGACCGCGCTCGGCCGGCAGCGCGGCGGCCTCACCCTCGCCGAGGCCGCCGAGGCCGCCGGACTCTCGTACCCCAGCACCCGCCGCAACCTGCTGACACTCCGTCAACTGGGTTACGTGGATCAGCTCGGCCGTCGCTTCCTGCCGTCCCCGCGCGTCCTGGAGCTCGGTTACGCACGGCTGTCCACCCTCACCCTCGCCGACATCGCCCAGCCCCATCTGACCGAACTGGCCGTACGCGTACGGGAGTCGGCCTCACTGGCGGTCCTCGACGGCACCGAGGTCCACTACGTGGCCCGGGCCGCCGCCCAGCAGATCACCAGCGCCCGGATCATGCCCGGCACACGACTGCCCGCGTACGCCACCTCGATGGGCCGGGTCCTGCTCGCGGACCTGCCCGAGGCGGACCGGCGGGAACGCGTCGACGCCTCACGCCCCCGGCCCCTGACCCCGCACACGCTCACCTCGCCCGACGCGCTCGCCGCCGCCCTGGACCGGGTCGCCCGTGAGGGACACGCCCTGGTCGAACAGGAGTTGGAGGCGGGACTGCGCTCCCTGGCCGTACCGGTCCGGGACCGGGACGGACGGGCCGTCGGAGCCGTGAACATCGCCCTGCACGCCGGCCCCGAGCCGCCCGAACACACCAGGGAAACCCTCCTCCCCGCGCTGCGCGCCTGCGCGGCCCGCATCGAGTCGGACCTGGCGGTCGCGTTCGCCGACGGTCCCGTACAGACGGGCTGACCGCTCCGTGCGGTCCGTCCTCACGTCGGCCGCAGCGGCGCTGAATCCTTTTCCGCCCCGACCGCCTCTTATCCGTGAACCGGCCGAGCGGGCCGGCGGACACCAGGAGGAACGAAGCATGACGATCGCGATCATCGCCGTGGCCGGTGTACTGCTGGTCTGCATGTGCAGCGTGACGTTGCTCAAGCGGAGGAACCGGAGCCGTGGTTGATCCGCGTTGGTCACGACGGCGGATCGACGGACACGAGCAGGACACATGAGCCGGAACTCCCCCTGGCCCGACGAACGGCTCGTCAAAGCCGCCCAGGACGGCAACATCAGTTCGCTGACCGCGGTGATCGTGGAGTCGCAGCCCCATGTGCGCAGGTTCGCGCTGTCGCTGTGCGCCACACCGCAGGACGCCGAGGACGCGGCTCAGGAAGCGCTGATCATCCTCTACCGGAAGATCGGCACGCTCCGCGCATCCGGCGCCCTGGCCTCCTGGATGTTCCGCATCGTGCGCAACGAATGCCTGCGGCACCTACGGCTGCTCGCCTCCGCATCCGCCTCCGCCTCCGTCGCCGAAGAGGCCGGCAGCGAGCCGGCGCCCTCCGCGGAGACCTCGGTGCTGCGGCGGCTGGACGCCGAGCGGATCGCTCTCGCGGTCAGCGGTCTCCCCCGCGACCAGCGGCAGGTGCTGATCATGAGGGACGTCCAGGGATATCCGGGCCGTCTCGTCGCGCAGTCGCTCGGCCTGAGCAACGCGGCCATGAAATCGAGGCTCCACCGGGCCCGGGCCGCCCTGCGGCAAGCCCTGGCGACCGATGAAGCAGCCGAAGGAGAGGCACTACCGTGAAGACAGCCGAAACCGGCAGGCCCGTCCGTGCGGAGGCGGACTTCGCCGGCTCCTCCGTCCCCCGGCACCTGCTGCGCGGTGTTCTGGGCTTCGGTCTGATCATCGGCTCGATCGCCCTGGTGCCCTTCGCCGGCCCCGCCGTCCTGCTGGCCGCTCCCCTGGGCCTGGTCGCCCTCCGCGGCTGCCCGGCCTGCTGGGTGATCGGCCTGGCGCAGACCATCTCCCGCGGCCGTCTGGAACGCAGTTGCGCGGACGGCGTCTGCACCCTGACGAAGGCGGGCGACGCTGCCTCGACGTGAACCACCTACCCGGCAGGGCAGCCCTCGGAAGGCATCGGCAACGGGCGAACTCCACGCACGCCCCGCACACCGCGACATCGAAGTGGCCGCCCATCCACTGATGCGCCATCAGAAAGTATCGTCTCCGGGATTCCGAGGGCCCGCGTCGCCCGAAGTCCTCTGACGCTCCGGCGGGTGCGCCGCAGCCTCCCGCGGATGCCGGACGGAGCGTGGGTTCACTGTGACGGCTTCCTCTTCTTGGGCTTCTCCCCGAGGCCCGGCAGCGGACGGGCGTCCCTCAGTGTGCCGCCCTTCTTCTTCGCCGGCGCCTTCTTCCCCGGATTCACCAGCGCCTGGCGCTTCCGCTTGCGTTTCGTCACCCCGCTGTTCAGCCAGTCGCGTGCCGTCCTCATCTCCTGCAGCAGCTTGGTGCGTTCGGGTTTCGGCAGGGTGACTATCGAGTCCTCCGCCTGTTCGAGAAGACCCACCACGAGCCTTCTGTCCCGCCTCTCTCGTGCACCGCGCAGAGCCTCAGAAAGTGGTGTGACCTCCAATACCGAGGCGCGGGCCTCGACATGGACGATGGTTCGCCGCGTCGCCGGCTCGGCTCTCTGCGTGGCGATCCGTCCGTCGGCGGTGAGCGCCAGACGCGCCGGAGCGGTGCGGGACGGCATTCCGTACACGGCGAACGCCCGGTCGGCCTCCCGCTGACACCAGCGCTTCAACACCTGTGCCGTGGCCGGTGTCCCGCCCCCGACAGCGGCGACGGCTTCCCTGATGTAGGGCGGCGGTTCGCCCGCGCCGGTTCTCAGAAGGGCCGACAGTAGCGGTGTGCCCTCTTCACCGGCCTGTTCCACGGCGATGAGCAGGCCGACCCGGTCCTGCGGAGAGACCCTCAGCAGGTCACTACCAGCCGTGCGGCACAGCGCCTCCCAGGTGGGCCGGGTCCGGAAGCGTGCGGCGCTGGTCAACGCTTCCCTCAGCGCACGGACCTGGTCGTCACGCGACCTCGGCGCCGCCGCGGTGCCTGCCGCATCGAGAGGTCGCGAGCCGGAGGTGCGGCGTCGCAGCTCGGCTCCTGGCACGCGCAGCCCTTCGGGAGTCATGACGCAGGCCCGGAGTGGCACCCATTCGGTGCTGTTCCGGGGGTCCTCCGCCCGGAGACGGATGTGCCGGGCCGCGCCGTGCGTCTCGAAGCGGAAACGAAGCAGATGTCCGTACTCGTCGCACAGTTCTTCCATGGTTTCCGGTTGCACTGTGCTCGGCCCGAAGACCCAGTCGAGGGTGGCCGCCTCACGCGTCAGCCGATCACGCGTGCTGGTCCACTCGGCATGAGAGAGCTCGCTGAACTGGAAGCGTACGTGCTGCTGCCCGCCGTTCCCGGCACGGAAGTCGACGGCGTCGCCGGGTCCGGACCCGAGATCGCGTGAGGTGGCACGTCCTTTGATCCCGAGTCCGCTGGTCCAGGCGGCGAGGTCGTCCTTGATGAAGAGGTGGTCGGCGCTGTTGGCGCCCGTGGCCGTGCGGTGGCAGGAGGTGTGCGGCCGGTGCGCGAAGTGACAGACCTTGTCCCGGTACAGGCGGTCGGAAAGCTCGTTGCCACAGCCACCGAGCTGAGTTCCGCACCAGTATGTGCAGGCACGGTGACCGCGGCGCCACCGCAGCAGTTCGTCGGCGTCCGTCGGCAGAATGATCGCGCGTCCCGAGTTCGGGCTCCCTATCACCGCGGTCTGCACGAGTCTGCTGTCCGGACCGCTCACTGCTTCCCCCGGGGACCGTCCGCGCCCACCGGGGGCGACGTCACACTGATCATTTTCGGCACCAGTATGTGATCTATAAACTCACTTCACAAGCTGTCCCCTATTTCATATTTCACCTTCATGCGGTCAGTTGCTAACTCTTGACAGGGCGCCTAGGAGCACCATGGCTTCGCGGCGGCTCAGCAGTTCGTGGAAGCGCTCGTTGCGGAAGGTCCGCAGGCATGCGTAGCAACTGCTCTCGGGGCCGCATTCACAGCCGTCCACCCGGTCGACCGCCGCTTCTACGACGGCTTCGAGATGCTCGCCGATACGGATCGTGTTACCCGCGCCGCCTGGCGTGGTATCGAAGAGCAGCGACGGCATGCCGTCGGTTCCGGTGTGGACCGTGCCGTCGATGTCGTCCCGGCTGATCTCCAGGTGGGTGGCCGCGCCTTCCAGCAGTGCGTAGAGGCCGGAACGCAGGGTTTCCTGCGTCGCGCTGAGGGCGGTGAGCGGGTCGAGGTGGATCTAGAGGAAGTCCGTCTGGTATCGGTGCGCGAGGGAGACGACCCGGAGCGGGCCGGTGCACTGCGCGTCCTTCAGCAGATGAGGGTGTGCCGCGCCCCGGGACGCCGCTCGCGCGTGCAGGCGGCCCCAGCCGCACCAGTCGCAGATCTCGTACCCGGCGCCGCCCGGCCCTTCCGAGACGACGACCATCTCGCCCCGGGCACCCGCCGACCAGGCCGTGGTGTGTCCGAACTCGAAGACAGCGGTTCCCTCGTGGACGTCCGCGGTGTCGGTGGACATGTGGACGTCGCCGTACCAGGAGCGGCGCGGCGGTGTCTGTCCCGGGCTGCGCTGGGGTCCGCGCGCGGCGACGAACCCGTAGACCGGCTCGACGTAACGGCGCGGCGCGGAGGTGGACAGCGTGCCGCAGGCGGTACAGATGGGATCGACGGGCTCGGTGGCCTCACCGTAACGGCCACAGGCGTCGCACACGGTGTAGTGACGACTGACCAGTTCACGGTCGGGCAGGCGGTAGACGCCCGCGGACGCCCACAGGCGGCCCCCCGCCACGATCTCGGCTCCCGGCGCGTACTCGTGGACGGCTGCACTTAGAGGTCGTTTTCTCCCGT
>NZ_LIWB01000003.1:582257-606010 GCF_001905725.1 Streptomyces sp. CB02400 | reverse complement strand
ACCGCGAAGAAGATAACGGGGAGCGGGCATCCATCCGTGGTTCCCTGTGGTTCCCCGCTCGTCTCCTGCTGATCGGGCACGTGAGGGGCACAGCGCCGCTCTGCGTGCACTCCCCTGCGAACTGGGCTCCTCAGGCTTCCGTGGGCGCGTCGTCGCCAGGCGCAAGGATCAGGTCGGCGTCTTCCGCCGTGGCTCCGTCCGAGGTGAACGGCAGGGCATCACCGTGCTGGGTCACGAGCCAGCCGATGATCTCTTCCGTGTTCGGAACGCCGTCCTCGAAGTTGCGCCAGTGCGCTCGGTGGCCTCGGCCGGGCAGGACGCCGACCACCTTGTGGGCCGGGATGAGGCGAGAGAAGTCCGGGTAATCGGTCACGGGTCGCATGACGCCACGCTCGGGGTCGACGACAAGGGCCGTGTGTGTCACTAGATCCCAGCCCTCGACGTTTGCCTGACGATGCGCGAACAGAGCTATCCAACCTGTACTGCTGAACTCCGTCATCTCATCCCATGTTCACAGAAGTGCGCTGCGGCCTCCCGCGAGCATATGGGGACCGGTGACGTTGAGGTCGGTGGAGCCTTAATGGCTGAGTCAAGAGGCTCCGCCGGCCGTTGGCGCTGTCAGGCGTCGGTGTCGGCGGCCTCTTCGAGCAGGTCCATGGCGCGGTTGTGGAAGCGGCGCTCGGCGTCGCGGCATGGGGCGTTGAAGAAGGCTCGTTGAGCTTCGGCAAGATCGCAGTCCAGTAGGCCCATGGTCACGAACACGACTTCCACCCCGTGACACCCGTTGTCCTTGAGGAACTGCTGAAGTGCGTCCCTGTCACTGGTTGCCTCCCAGACGGGCCGGGCGGTTTCCCGCATGACAGCGATGCGCGCTGATCGTTCTGCGTCGAAGCCCACTGGACCCGCCTTTCTGGTGTGGCCCGCAGGCTATCGCCAGGTAGGCGGGGTGCGCTGGGCCCGTCAAGCGGCCTGGGTGACGGGTGGATGGAGGGTGAAGGGTCTGCCGTCGCGCAGGAGGGCCCATAGAACATCGACACGTCGGCGGGCGAGGGCGATGACGGCCTGGACGTGCTTGTAGCCCTCGCTCCGCTTCTTCACGTAGTAGTCGCGGTTGGGGTCTTCGCGGATGGTGCTGGTCTGGGCGGACAGATAGAAGACACGGCGGAGGCGTCGGCTGTAGTGCTTGGGACGGTGGAGGTTGCCGGTGCGGCGTCCGGAGTCGCGTGGAACGGGCACGAGACCAGCGGCGGAGGCGAGGCGGCCTGCGTCGGCGTAGGCGCTCAGGTCACCGGCGGCGACGATGAACTCGGCTCCCAGGATGGGGCCCATGCCCGGCAGGGACTCGATGATGTGGGCCTGGGGGTGGGTGCGGAAGATCTGTCGGATCTGCTGGTCGATGTGCTTGAGCCGGTCGTCCAGGGCGAGGGCCTGTGTGGCGATGTCCGCGACGATGCCGGCGGCGACATCCTGGCCCGGCAGCGTGGCGTGCTGAGTCCTGGAGGTCTGCAAGGCGGTGGCGGCGACCGCTACTGGGCAGTGATCATGGGAGCGGCGAGCGCCTGTTACGGGCCGAGTCGGCGGGACGCGGACGGCTGACGCTCCGGGCGGAGCCGTATGCCGGAACAGCCCCGCACCCCTGGCGGGGCGCGGGGCTGTTCGTGTGCTTTCGTGTGCTTACGCCTTCCACTTCTCCCAGGACATGTTCCAGCCGTTGAGGCCGTTGTCCGGGGCGATGGTGGCGTCGTTGGAGTTCTTGACCTCCACCACGTCGCCGATCAGGGAGTTGTTGAAGAACCAGGCGGCCGGGGCCTCCTTGTCCCAGCCGCCGCGGACGTCGCGCAGGCCGACGCAGCCGTGGCTGGAGTTGCGGTTGCCGAAGGCGTCGCCGCCCCAGTAGTTGCCGTGCAGGAAGGTGCCGGAGGTGGACAGGCGCATGGCGTGCGGGACGTCCTTGATGTCGTACTCGCCGCCGTAGCCGACCGTGTCGCCGTTCATCCGGGTCACCGTCAGCTTCTCGCTGATGACCATCTTGCCGTTCCAGGTCTCGTAGCCGGGCGCGCCGGTGGTGACCGGGACGGTCTTGAGGAGCTTGCCGTCCCGCATGACCTTCATCGTGAGCTTCTTGGCGTCGACGACGGAGACCTGCTCGCGGCCGATGGTGAAGGAGACCTTCTTGGACTGCTTGCCGTAGACGCCGTCGCGGCCCTCGACGCCGTCGAGGTTGAGGTCGACGGTGACCTTGGTGCCGGCCTTCCAGTACTTCTCCGGGCGGAAGTCGAGGCGGTCGTTGCCGAACCAGTGGCCCTCGACCTCGACGGCCGGCTCGGTGGTGATCCGGATGGCCTTCTCGACGTCCTCGGGGTTGGTGATGCCCCGGGTGAAGCGGAGCGAGAACGGCATGCCGACGCCGACCTTGGAGCCGTCCTCGGGGGTGAAGTGCCCGATGAAGGTGTTCTTCGGCGTCAGCGTGGTGAAGCTGGAGTCCTCGGCCGCGGTGCGGCCCTCGGAGTCCTTGGCGACCGCGTGCACCGTGTACTTGGTGGAGGCGGCCAGGTGGGTGGACGGCGTCCAGGTGGCGCCGTCGCTGGATATCTCTCCGTCGATCTTGTCGCCGTCCGGGTTCTTGACGACGACCTCGGTCAGCTTGCCCTTGCTCGCGTTCACCTTCAGCGCGCCGCTGGTCTCGACGGACTTCGCGCCGTCCTCGGGCGCGATGCCGACCACGGCCTCGGACTGCTTGCTCTGCGCCGCGGTGGAGTCCTTGCCCTTGCCCTTGCCGTCGCCCGAGCCGGAGTTCTGCTCCGGGCCTCCGCCGCCGCAGGCGGTCACCGCCAGCATCACGCCGAGCGCCAGTGCCGCCAGCCTCCGGCCGCCGCGCCCCCGAGCGCCGACCGGCGCCGCCCCCGATATGGGCCCCACGTTCACTTGTTTCTCCCCTCGGCGGGCCCAGTCCCTGCCGGACCCGCGCCCCCGCGCGCCCCTCGCGCGCTCGGGCATAGTAACCACAGGCCAGAGGGGTTCGAGGCGGCGGGTTTGTCACCGTTCCGTTCCAAGTTCAACGGCCCGCCGAGGGAGTCACTTCACCGCGCTGCCCGCCTTCCACTTCTTCCAGTTCATGTTCCAGCCGCCGAGGCCGTTGTCGGGGGCGACCTCCTTGTCCTTGCTGTTGACGACCTCGACGACGTCGCCGATGAGACTGCGGTCGAAGAACCAGCCCGCCGGGGTGTCCGCCCCGCCGCCCTTCACGTCGCGCAGTCCGATGCAGCCGTGGCTGACGTTGGAGTCGCCGAAGACGTCGGTGCCGGCCCAGTAGTTGCCGTGCAGGAAGGTCCCGGAGCTGGTCAGGCGGATGGCGTGCGGGACGTCGGGGATGTCGTACTCGCCCTTGCCGTCGTCGTCGGTGAAGCCGACCGTCGCGCCGTTCATGCGGGTCACCTCGAGCATCTCGGTGATCACCATCCGGCCGTTGTACGTGGGCGTCTTCCGCGCCCCCGCCGTGATCGGCACGGTGGCCAGCAGCTCCCCGTCCCGGCGCACCCGCATGGTGTGCGCGGCGGCGTCGACCACCGACACCTGGCTGCGGCCGACGGTGAAGGTGAAGGTGCGGTGCTGGAGGCCGTAGACACCCGGCGCTCCCTCGACGTCGCGCAGGTTCAGGTCGACGGTGACCTCGGTGCCGGGCTTCCAGTACCGCTCGGGGCGGAAGTCGAGGCGGGAGTCGCCGAACCAGTGCGGGCGGATCTCGACGGCCGGGCGGGCGGTGACGCGGACGGCGCGCTCGACGGCCGCGCGGTGGACGATCTTCCGGTTGAACTCCAGGGAGACGATCATTCCGGTGCCGACCGTGGAGCGGTCCTCGGGCGCGACGTAGCCGATGAAGCGTTCCTCCGGGACAAAGGTGGTGAAGGTGGTGTGCCGGGCGGAGCGGCGGCCGTCGCCGTCCACGGCCACCGCGTCGACGGTGTACTTCGCGGCCAGCGCCAGCCGCGCGTCGTCGGGCTTCCAGGTCAGCCCGTCGGCGGAGATCCGCCCGGGGACCGGCGACTCCCGCGCGTCCTGCTCCACGACGACCTCCACCGACTCCAGCCGCCCGTCCGGCACGCGCACCCGCAGCGCCGAGTCGGGGCGTACGTCCTTGCTGCCGTCGTCGGGCGACACCCGGATGACGTCCTCGGCGGCCGGGGGCCCGAACGCCCCGCCGACGGTGCCGTCCGCGGTGCAGCCGGCGGCTCCGGTCAGCAGTCCTGCCCATGTCACTACGGCGGCCAGCACGGCCCTCGCGCGCCGTGCGCGCCCTTGTACGTACCTCACGCGGTGCCCAACGACGGTCCTCGCCTCCGGGAAACGACCATGCCGCCCCCCGGGGAAACGTGAGTGCGAGGCACGCTCTGGGCAGAACAGGGGGAGGACGACGCGCCGGGAGCCGCGGCCGGAGCCGATGAAACGGGCCGTACACCCCTGTCCGCCGTCGTCCCCCACGAGCCGCGGGAGGCTGACAGGTGTCCAGCGCAGCCGAGCAGGAGGCGGTGGCCTCGGAGCGGGCCACCGGGGACGGGCGCCCGGCCGCCGTCGTGAACGGCGCGCGGCCGGCGCCGCCCGTGCCCACGGTGCCCGTGCGGCCGGGCCGGCCGACGCCGCTGGGCGCCCGGTTCCGGGTCGGCCCGGACGGGGTGGCGGGGACCAACTTCGCGCTGTGGGCGGGCGGGGCGGAGGGGGTCGAGCTGTGTCTGTTCGACGAGCGGGGCAGGGAGAACAGGGCCCGGCTCACCGAGCTGACGCACGGGATCTGGCACGGCTTCGTGCCGGGTGTGCTGCCCGGACAGCGGTACGGCTACCGGGTGCACGGCCGCTGGGACCCGTGGACCGGCGCCCGCTGGAATCCGGCGAAACTGCTCCTCGACCCGTACGCGCGTGCGGTGGACGGGGACTTCCGGCTGCCGCCCGAGGTGTACGGGCACGTCCGCGACTGGCCGGAGCAGCATGTCGCGGACACCGTGCGCGACGACCGGGACTCCGCGCCGTACGTCCCCAAGGGTGTGGTCGTCCACGATGACGACGACTGGGCGGACGACCGCCGGCCGAAGACGCCGTGGGCGGACTCGGTGATCTACGAGCTGCACGTCAAGGGCTTCACGCGGCGGCACCCCGGCATCCCCGAGGAGCTGCGCGGCACGTACGCGGGGCTGGCGCACCCCGCCGCGATCGAGCACCTGGTCCGGCTCGGCGTCACGGCCGTGGAGCTGCTGCCGGTGCACCAGTTCGCGCACGAGGACCATCTGCTGCGGCGGGGGCTGCGCAACTACTGGGGCTACAACTCCATCGGCTACTTCGCCCCGCACGCCGGGTACGCGGCCTCCGGGACGAGGGGGCAGCAGGTCGGCGAGTTCAAGCGGATGGTGCGGGCCCTGCACGCGGCCGGCATCGAGGTGATCCTCGACGTGGTCTACAACCACACGGCGGAGGCGGGCGAGCTGGGCCCCACGCTCTCCCTGAAAGGCGTCGACAACCGCGGCTACTACCGCCTCCAGCCCGAC
Source organism: Streptomyces sp. CB02400 (assembly GCF_001905725.1). Classification (GTDB taxonomy): domain Bacteria; phylum Actinomycetota; class Actinomycetes; order Streptomycetales; family Streptomycetaceae; genus Streptomyces; species Streptomyces atrovirens. The sequence continues at coordinate 600,476 of NZ_LIWB01000003.1, read as the reverse complement.
GCCCGCCGCTACGCCGACTACACGGGCTGCGGCAACACCCTCCACGTCGTCCAGCCGCACGTCCTCCGCCTGATCACGGACTCCCTGCGCTACTGGGTGACCGAGATGGGCGTCGACGGCTTCCGCTTCGACCTGGCGGCGGCGCTGGCCCGCTCGATGCACGACGTCGACATGCTCTCCCCGTTCCTCGCGGTGATCGCCCAGGACCCGGTGCTGCGCCGGGTGAAGCTGATCGCCGAGCCGTGGGACGTCGGGTCCGGGGGCTACCAGGTGGGCGCGTTCCCGCCGCTGTGGACGGAGTGGAACGACCGCTACCGCGACGCCGTACGGGACTTCTGGCGGCACGCGCTGCCGGACGTACGGGAGATGGGCTACCGGCTGTCCGGCTCCAGCGACCTGTACGCCTGGGGCGGGCGGCGGCCGTACGCCTCGGTCAACTACGTCACCGCGCACGACGGTTTCACCCTGCGCGACCTCGTGTCGTACGACCGCAAGCACAACGAGGCGAACGGCGAGGGCAACCGGGACGGCACGGAAAACAACCGCGCCTGGAACTGCGGCGCGGAGGGGGAGACGGAGGACACCGGCGTACGGGCGCTACGACGGCGGCAGCTGCGGAACCTGCTGACCACGCTGCTGCTGTCGACGGGCGTACCGATGCTGGTCGCGGGTGACGAGATGGGCCGCACCCAGCGCGGCAACAACAACGCCTACTGCCAGGACAACGAGATCGGCTGGGTGGACTGGGCGCTCGTGGACGACCCGGACTGGCGGCCCCTGCTGGAGCTGACCTCCCGGCTGATCGCCCTGCGCCACCGGCACCCGGTGCTGCGCCGCCGGGCCTTCTTCTCCGGCCGCGCGCACTCCGCGGACGGGCTGCGCGACCTGGCCTGGTTCACCCCGCGCGGCACGGAGATGACCGAGGACGACTGGTACGCGCCGGCCGCCACGCTCGGCATGTACCTCTCCGGACGGGACATCCCGGGACGCGACGAGCACGGGGACCAGATCCTCGACGACAGCTTCCTGGCCGTCCTGCACGCGGGGGAGGCGCCGGTGGAGTTCGAGCTGCCGGGGCCGCCGTGGGCCCAGCGGTACGAGGTGGTCGTGGACACCGCGCGGGAGGAGCAGGACCGGGCGCCGGACGTGGAGCACCCCGCGGGGAGGCGGATCACGGTGCCGGGGCGGTCGGTGCTGCTGCTGCGGGTGCGGACCTGACCGTCCGCGACACACGAACGGGTATCGGCCGAACGGCTGATGCGGTACGTACGACTTTGCCGTAGCCGCAGGTCGTAGGACCAGCGGCGGAGGACGGTCCGGCCAAAACTCGGTGGGCAGTGTCAGTGGCGATCCGTAGGCTCGCTGCTGATGCCCACTACACCTTCTCCCCCGGAATCCCGCTCCACCGTGCGTACGTTGCTGCGGCTGTGGCCGTATGTGCGGCCCGTGCGGGCGCGGCTGTTCACCGCCGCGTTCGTCGCGATCGTCGCCTCCTGCATCGGCCTTGTCATCCCGCTCGTCCTGAAGTGGATGGTGGACGGCCCCATCGCCGACCGGGATCCGGCGGGGGTGTGGCTGGGCGCGCTGTACCTGCTGCTGCTCGGGCTGGCGGAGGCGCTGCTGTTCGGGTTCCGGCGGTGGCTGGTGGCGCGTCCGCTGTCGCACGTCGAGGCGGAGATGCGGGCGGGGCTGTACCGGCATCTGCAGCGGCTGCCGGTCGCGTTCCACGACCGGTGGCCGTCGGGGCAGCTGCTGTCGCGGGCCACGACGGATCTGATGCTGCTGCGGATGTTCCTGGCCTTCCCACTGACGTTCTTGCTGGTCAACGGGGTGACGATCCTCGTCGGCGTGATCATCATGCTGGTCCAGGACTGGACGCTGGGGCTGGTCATCCTGGTGCCGGCCGTGCCGGTGATGGTCACGTGCGTGGTGTTCGAGAAGCGGTACTCGGGCGCGGCGCGGCTGGCGCAGGACCAGGTGGGTGATCTGACGACGGTCGTCGAGGAGGGCGTGCTCGGCATCCGGATCATCAAGGGGTTCGGACGGCACCGCAGTCAGGCGCGGGCGTTCCGGGAGCTGGCGGGGAAGCTGCGGGGGACGGAGCTGCGCAAGGCGCGGCTGCTGGCGACGATCCTGGGCGTCATAGTGACGCTGCCGGAACTCGCCATCGGGGCGGCGTTGGTGCTGGGGGCCGTGCGGGTGGCGGACGGGTCACTGTCCGCGGGAACGCTGGTGGCGTTCTTGTCGACGGCGTTGGCACTGCGCTGGCCGGTGGACTCGATCGGCTTCCTGCTGGCCATGAGCCAGGAGGCGGCAACGGCCACGGAACGCTACTTCGAGGTCATGGACGCCGAGCCGGAATCCTCCGGAGCTGCGGGCAGTCGTGCCGCTGGGGCGATGGGGGTCCCCTCGCTCGAGCGAAGCCGAGAGTGGGGGAGGGTGGGCGCAGCGGCACCTCGTAGCGCCGAGCGGCGTGTCCAACCCCCGGGCGAGTCGCGCAACCCGGCGCTCACGGGGTGCCTCCCCCAGAGGGGGCACCCCCAGCCCAAGCGGCACGACTGCCCGCGGGAGGGCGGGGACGGCGGGGACGGTCTGATTTTCCACGGCGTCACCTTCCGCTACCCGGACGCGCCCGCTGACACGGCACCCGTACTCGACCGCATCGACCTGCGCATCCACCCCGGCGAATCCCTCGCCCTCGTCGGCGCCACCGGCAGCGGCAAAACCACCCTCACCGCCCTCGTCCCGCGCCTCCACGAAGTCACCGAGGGCCGCATCACCCTCAACGGCACGGACATCACCGAGATGTCCCGCGAGGAACTGCGCTCCCGCGTCGCCGTCGCCTTCGAGGAACCCACCCTCTTCTCGGCCAGCGTCGGCGAGAACGTACTGATGGGCGGCGGGGACGGCGAGGAAGACCTGGAGCGCGCCCTCGCCGTCGCCCAGGCCGACTTCGCGCACGCGCTGCCCCAGGGCACGGACACCCAGGTCGGCGAACAGGGCCTCAGCCTCTCCGGCGGCCAGCGCCAGCGCCTCGCGCTGGCCCGCGCCGTCGTCGGACGCCCCGACTTCCTGGTCCTCGACGACCCCCTGTCCGCGCTCGACGTGCACACCGAGGCCGCCGTCGAGGCCGCCCTGCGCCGGGTGCTCGCGGACACCACCGCCCTCATCGTGGCCCACCGCCCCTCCACGGTCCTCCTCGCCGACCGCGTGGCCCTGCTCTCCGGCGGCCGGATCACCGCGGTCGGCACCCACCACGAACTGCTGCGCGACAACCCCGAGTACGCGCACCTCATGTCCGGCGCCCCCGCGGGGAACCAGGAGGACGACGAGCGATGACGGCGACCACCACCGCACCCGCCCGGGACGAGGACGACGACCGGACCCCGCCCTCCGACGACCCCTTCGACCAGGACCAGCTGCCCACTCCCCCGGGCGCCACCGGCGTACTGCTGCGTTCCCTGCTCTCCCCCATGCGCGGCAGGGTCGCCGTCACCGCCCTGTTGCTGCTGCTCCAGCAGGCCGCCGTGCAGGCCGGCCCGCTGCTGGTGGCGTACGCCATCGACCGGGCCGTGCCCGCGTTCCGCGGCGACGACAACGGGCCGCTGATCGCGGTGGCGGTGGGCTACCTGCTGTGCGCGGTGGCGGCCGGCGCGCTGCAGTACGCCTTCGTCACCGCCTCCGCGCGGGTCAGCCAGGACGTGCTGCTCGATCTGCGCGGCCGTATCTTCCGGCACGCGCAGGCGCTCAGCGTCGACTTCCACGAGCGCTACACCTCGGGCCGGCTGATCTCCCGCTCCACCACCGACGTCGAGTCGCTGCGCGAGCTGCTGGAGGAGGGCCTGCAGGAACTGGTGATGGTCATCCTGTCGGCCGTCTACATCTCGGTGCTGCTGCTCTGGCTGGACCTGGGGCTCGGTGCCGTCGCGGTGGTGTCGTTCGTGCCGCTGTACCTGCTCGTACGGTCGTACCAGCGGCGGGCGGGGCGGGTGTACCGGAAGCGGTCGACGGCCATCGCGGCGGTGATCGTGAAGTTCGTCGAGACGATGAACGGCATCCGGCCGGTGCGTGCCTTCCGCCGGGAGGCCGTCAACGACGCCGAGTTCGCGGTGCTGAACCGGCGGCACGAGCGGACCAACGGCGACGCGCTCCTTGAGATGGCCCGCTACGTCGTCGGCTCCCGGATCACCGCCAACACCACGGTCGCGCTGATCGTGCTGTGGGGCGCCTACCGGGTCGCGGACGACACGCTGGAACTCGGTGTGCTGGCGGCGGCGGTGCTGTACCTGCGGCGGCTGTACGACCCGATCGACCGGCTCGGCATGTTCCTGAACTCCTACCAGTCGGCGGCGGCCTCGCTGGAGAAGATCGCCGGCCTGCTGGCGCAGACCCCGTCCGTGCCCGAGCCGTCGGCCCCCCGCGAGCTGCCGGAGCGGCGCTCCGGGCTCCCCGGCCGCGAGGTCGTCTTCGACGACGTCCGGTTCGCGTACCGCACCGGCGGCGAGGTGCTGCCCCGCTTCGGCCTCACCCTCCCGGCCGGGCAGACGGTCGCGGTCGTCGGCTCGACCGGGGCGGGCAAGTCGACGCTGGCGAAGCTGCTCGCCCGCTTCTACGACCCCACCGACGGCCGGGTGCTGCTCGACGGGACGGACCTGCGCGACCTCACGGGACGCGATCTGCGGCGCGAGGTGGTGATGGTGACGCAGGAGGCGTTCCTGTTCTCCGGCACGGTCGCCGAGAACATCTCGATCGGCCGGCCGGACGCCACCCGTCAGGAGATCGAGCAGGCGGCGAAGGAGATCGGCGCGCACGACTTCATCGCCGCGCTCCCCGACGGCTACGACACCGACGTACGCAAGCGGGGCGGCCGTATCTCGGCCGGTCAGCGCCAGTTGGTCGCCTTCGCGCGGGCGCTGCTCGCGGACCCGGCGGTCCTCATCCTCGACGAGGCGACCAGCTCGCTGGACATCCCCGGCGAGCGGGCGGTGCAGCGGGCGATGGCGACGGTGCTGAAGGGGCGTACGGCGGTGGTGATCGCCCACCGGCTGTCGACGGTGGAGATCGCCGACCGGGTCCTGGTCATGGAGCACGGACGGATCGTGGAGGACGGCAGTCCGGCCGGACTCATCGCCGGGACGGGCAGGTTCGCCGATCTGCACCGGGCCTGGCGGGACAGTCTGGCGTAGCCGCGACGGCACACAGGGGGAGGACGAGCGGTGATCGACGCCTACGAGGACCCCGGCACGCCCGACCGCCGGGGCGGGGCCCGGTATCTGTGGTGGCTGGTCATGCGGCAGCCGGGGCGGTGTGCGGCGGGGGCGGTGTTCGGCAGTGTGTGGATGGTGCTGCTGGCGGCGACGCCGTACGCGATGTCGCGGGCCGTGGACGACGGGCTGGGGGCGGGCGACATGGGGGCGCTGGTGCTCTGGACCGGGGCCCTGTTCGTGGTGAACGGGGTCAACTCCTGGCTGAGCATCATGCGGCACCGCACGATGACGCGGGTGCGGATGGACGCCAACTTCCGCACGGTGAAGGTGGTCGTGGGGCAGACGGTGCGGCTGGGGGCCTCGCTGGAACGGCGGGCCGGGGCCGGGGAGGTCGTCACCATCGGGGTGGGTGATGTGCAGATGATCGCCCAGTCGCTCACGGCCGTCGGGCCGGGGATCGGCGCGGTCGTGGCGTACGGGGTGGTGGCGGGGCTGCTGCTGTCGGTGTCGCCGCTGCTGGCCGTGGTGGTGCTGCTCGGGGTGCCGGTGATCGGGCTGGCCGTCGGGCCGCTGGCGGGGCGGTTGCAGGGCATGGAGACGGAGTACCGGGAGCGGCAGGGCGTGCTGACCGCGCGGATCGGGGATCTGGCGGGCGGGCTGCGGGTGCTGAGCGGGCTGGGCGGGAAGAACCTGGTCTCCGACGCGTTCCGCCGGGACTCGGGGCGACTGCGGGAGCAGGGGTACCGGGTCGGGGCCGTGACGAGCTGGATGCAGGCGCTCGCCGCGGGACTGCCGACGCTGTTCCTCGCGGGGGTGACCTGGATCGCGGCCCGGCTGGCCGCGCAGGGGCAGATCAGTGTGGGCGAGCTGGTGTCGGTGTACGGCTATGTGGCCGTCCTGGTGTGGCCGGTGATGTTCCTCATCGAGTGCGGATACCAGCTGAGCCGGGGTGTGGTGGCCGCCCGGCGGGTGACGGCGCTGCTGCGGCTCGATCCGCCGGCCGACGCCGCCACCGCCGACCCGCCGGCCGAGCCGTCCGTGCTGGAGGATCCGGAGTCGGGGGTGCGGGTGCCGCCGGGGCGGCTGACCGCGCTCACCGCCGTACGCCCCGCCGACGCGCTCGCCGTGGTGGACCGGCTCGGGCGGTACACGCCGTCGGCGGTCACCTGGGGCGGGGTCCGGCTGGACGGGATCGCGCTCGCGCGGGTGCGGGAGCGGATCCTGGTCGCCGACCCGGAGGCCGATCTGTTCGCCGGTCCGCTGCGGGAGGTGGTGGCCGGGCGCGGGGACCCGTCCGACGAGGACGTGCTGCGGGCGCTGCACGCGACCGCCGCCGAGGACATCGTGCAAGGGCTGCCCGAGGGGCTGGGCTCGACGGTGTCCGCGCAGGGCCGCAGCCTCTCCGGCGGTCAGCGGCAACGGGTGCGGCTGGCGCGGGCGTTGCTGGCCGACCCGGAGGTGCTGCTGGCGGTGGAGCCCACCTCGGCGCTCGACGCGCACACCGAGGCCACGGTCGCCGACCGGCTGCGCGCGGCCCGGAAGGGACGTACGACGCTGCTGGCCACCACCTCGCCGCTGGTGCTGGACCGGGCCGACCAGGTGCTCTTCCTGGCCGACGGGAAGATGGTGGCGAGCGGCAGCCACCGTGAACTGCTCGGCACCGAGCCCGGATACCGGGAGCTGGTGGCCAGGGACGCCGGCGAGAGCGCCGCCGAGGAGGTCGTGCGATGAGCGGGGAACGACTTCCCCTGGCCGGGCCCGCCGACGTGCGCCGGGCCGCCGCGGGGCTGGTGCGGGCGGACGGGCGGGCCTTCGCCGGCGTACTGGTCCTGAACGCGCTGGCGGCCGTGGCGGGGCTGGCCGGGCCCTGGCTGCTGGGGCGGATCGTCGACGAGGTGCGCGACGGGGGCGGGGTGGCGGTGGTGGACCGGCTGGCGCCGGTCATCGTGGCGTGCGCCGTCACCCAGTTGCTGCTGTCCCGCTGGGCCCGGTACGTGGGGCACCGCTTCGGGGAACGGACGCTGGCGCGGGTGCGGGAGCGGTTCGTGGACCGGGCGCTGGGGCTGCCCTCGTCGGTGGTGGAGCGGGCCGGCACCGGTGATCTGACCGCGCGGGGGACGGCCGATGTGACCGCCGTCGGTACGACCCTGCGCGACGCCGGGCCCTCACTGCTGGTCAACGGGGTGCAGTCGCTGTTCGTGATGGCGGCGGTCGTGGTGGTGGATCCGCTGCTCGGCGCCCTCGGGCTGCTGTGTCTCACGCCGATCTGGCTCGCGGTGCGCTGGTATCTGCGCCGGGCGCGCGACGCCTACCTCGCCGAGGGCGCGGCCAACTCGGACGTGGCGGAGATCGTCGCGGCGACGGCGGCGGGGGCCCGCACCGTGGAGGCGTTCCGGCTTCAGGAGCGGCGGGTCCGGGCCGGCCGGGAGGCGCTGGAGACCTCCCGCCGCGCCCGCTTCCACACGCTGTTCCTGCGCACGGTGTTCTTCCCGGTGGTCGAGGTGTCGTACGCCGTGCCGGTGGCCGGGGTGCTGCTGATCGGCGGGGTGCTGCACGAGCGGGGCGCGGTGAGCCTCGGGGCGGTGGTGAGCGCGTCCCTGTATCTGCTCCAGTTGAGCGGGCCGCTGGACGAGGTGCTGATGCGGGTCGAGCAGTTGCAGAGCAGCGGGGCGTCGTTCGCCCGGGTGGAGGGGCTGGCCCGGGCGCCGCGCGCGGCGGAGCCGGGCGACAGTCCGGATCCGGCCGGTGACCGCATCGACGTGACCGGGGTGCGCTACGCCTACGACGGGGGCGTCGAGGTGCTGCGCGGGGTCGATCTGACGGTGAAGCCGGGCGAGCGGCTCGCGGTGGTGGGGCCGTCCGGGGCGGGCAAGACCACGCTGAGCCGGCTGCTCGCGGGCGTGGACGCGCCGGCCTCGGGGAGCGTGACGGTGGGCGGGGTGCCGGTGGCCGGCCTGGACCCGGAGCGGCTGCGGCGGCAGGTGGTGCTGGTCACCCAGGAGCACCACGTGTTCCTCGGATCGGTCCGTGACAATCTGCGCATCGCCGAACCGGGCGCCGGGGAGGGCGAGTTGTGGGCGGCGCTGGCCGTGGTCGGCGCCGAGGCGTGGGTGCGGGAGCTGCCGGAGGGGCTGGACACGGAGCTGGGCGAGGGCGGTCACGCCACCGACGGTTCGCAGGCGCAGCAGCTCGCGCTGGCGCGGGTGGTGCTGGCCGATCCGCACACGCTGATCCTCGACGAGGCCACCGCCCTGCTCGACCCGGCCACCGCCCGGCACACCGAGCGCGCGCTGGCGGCCGTCCTGGAGGGCCGTACGGTCATCGCCGTCGCCCACCGCCTCCACACCGCCCACGACGCCGACCGCGTGGCCGTCATGGAGAACGGCCGACTGACCGAACTCGGCACACACGACGCCCTGGTGACGGCCGACGGGGTCTACGCGGCTCTGTGGCACTCCTGGCACGGCGACCGCCCACCCAACACAACCAGCCCGTCCGGCACAACCAGCCCGTCCGGCGTTTGAGGACAAGGCCCGTCCAGGGCCGAAGGGGGTCCGGGGGCACAGCCCCCGGGGACGGGACGGGAAGGGGCAGCGGGGGCGAATCCCAAAACCCCGCACCCCTCCGACCCGCCGCAGACACGCCACCCCCTCAACTGTTCGTATACCGAACGTGAACTCCCGGACAACGAACGATTTCCAGCCAAATCCTTGACGCGCCCCTGACAGAAACCCCGATCACCTGCCACTCTTCCCACGGCCGCTCAACAGCAACCCCACAGCACACCCCACCGCTGCCCCGCGGTCACAGCGAAATGCACTTCCGTTCTGCCCGGCCGGCCCACCCGCCGCCCGGTTCTCCCCAGGCCGCGCGATCCGCGGCCACGCAGAAGGAGTCAGCGTTGAGAAGCAGGTCGTCCCACAGACGCACCCCCCACGCCACGCACCGCCGTGCCGCCGCCGTCGCCCTCGCCGGGGTGGCCGCGCTGATCGCCACGGCCGTGCAGTCCGGCAGCGCCACCGCCGCCCCCGAGCAGGCACCGGCGGCGGCGAGCAAGGCGAAGCCCGGTTCCGAGTCGGTCAAGCTCACCCCCGCCCAGCGCGCCGCGCTGATCCGGGAGGCGAACGCCACCAAGGCGGAGACCGCCAAGGACCTCGGCCTGGGCGCGAAGGAGAAGCTCGTCGTCCGTGACGTCCTCAAGGACCGCGACGGCACCGTGCACGTCCGCTACGAGCGCACCTACGACGGTCTGCCCGTCCTCGGCGGCGACCTGGTCGTCCAGGGCGACGCGCCCGGCGCGGCCGACTCCGTCGTCAAGGCCACCCGGACCGCGGTGAAGCCCGCGACCACCACCGCCAAGGTGCCGGCCGCCGAGGCCGAGCAGCAGGCCCTGTCCGCCGCGAAGGCCGAGAAGGCCGAGGGCGCCGACGTCGACCGGGCCCCGCGCAAGGTGATCTGGGCCGCCGAGGGCAAGCCGGTCGTGGCGTACGAGACGGTCGTCGGCGGCCTCCAGCACGACGGCACCCCGCAGGAGCTGCACGTCGTCACCGACGCCACCACGGGCGAGAAGCTGTACGAGTGGGAGGCCATCCAGAACGGAACCGGCCACACCGTCTACAGCGGCACCGTCGACCTGACCACCACCCAGTCCGGGTCGTCGTACAACCTCACCGACGGGGCGCGCGGCAACCACCGCACGTACAACCTCAACCGCGGCACCTCCGGCACCGGCACGCTGTTCTCCGGCTCCGACGACGTCTGGGGCAACGGCAGCCCGTCCAACCTGGAGTCGGCCGCCGCCGACGCCCACTACGGGGCCGCGCTGACCTGGGACTACTACAAGAACGTGCACGGCCGCAGCGGCATCCGCGGCGACGGCGTGGGCGCCTACTCCCGGGTCCACTACGGCAACAACTACGTCAACGCCTTCTGGTCCGACAGCTGCTTCTGCATGACCTACGGCGACGGCTCCGGCAACGCCAACCCGCTCACCTCGATCGACGTGGCCGCGCACGAGATGACCCACGGTCTCACCTCGAACACCGCGGGCCTCAACTACAGCGGCGAGTCCGGCGGCCTGAACGAGGCGACCAGCGACATCTTCGGCTCGACCGTCGAGTTCTACGCCAACAACTCCTCCGACGTCGGTGACTACCTCATCGGCGAGGAGATCGACATCAACGGCGACGGCACCCCGTTGCGCTACATGGACGAGCCGAGCAAGGACGGCGCGTCCAAGGACTACTGGTACTCCGGTATCGGCAACGTCGACGTGCACTACTCGTCCGGCCCCGCGAACCACTTCTTCTACCTGCTGAGCGAGGGCAGCGGCACCAAGACCATCAACGGTGTCACCTACGACTCGCCCACCTCGGACGGCCTCCCGGTCACCGGCATCGGCCGCGCCAAGGCGGAGAAGATCTGGTTCCGCGCGCTGACCACCAAGTTCACCTCCACCACCAACTACGCGGGCGCCCGCACCGGCACCCTGGCGGCGACCGGTGAGCTGTACGGCACGGACAGCGCCGAGTACAAGGCGGTGCAGGACGCGTGGGCGGGCATCAACGTCGGCTCGCGCTCCGACGACGGCGGCGGCGGTGACGGTACGACCTTCGAGAACAACACCGACGTGACCATCCCGGACTACGGCTCCGCGGTGACGTCCTCGATCACCGTCTCCGGGCGGACGGGCAACGCGCCCTCCAACCTCCAGGTCACGACCGACATCGAGCACACCTGGAGCGGTGACCTGGTCGTCGACCTGCTGGCCCCGGACGGCACCGCGTACAACCTGCGCAACCGCAGCGGCGGCTCCGCGGACGACATCAAGGAGACCTTCACGGTCAACGCCTCCTCCGAGGCCGCCAACGGCACCTGGCGGCTGCGGGTGCAGGACCGGGCACGGTACGACACCGGCTACATCAGCGGCTGGAAGCTCACCTTCCCGTAAACCGGGAACGAGTGCCACGAGCGGCGCCCCGCCTTTCTCCAAGGCGTGGGCGCCGCCCTACTCTTGGGTCCCATGTCTTCGGCGGACTTCACCTACGACCACGTCGGCGCGACCCGGGAACCCGGCTTCTGCCCTCCCGGCTTCCACCCGATGCACGTCCGCACCCGCCTCGGCGAGGGCGAGGCCGTCTTCCGGCAGGCGGCTCGGGCGCTGCTCACCTGGGAGCTGCACCGGGAGCTGGGGGTCGGTGTCGAGGCCGCCGCCGACCGCGCGGCCCCGGACGTCGACGTCACCATCACCCTCGCCGGGGTCGTGAAGGCGCCCTGCCGCGTGGTGTGGACGGTGGAGGAGCACCGCAGGGCCGGCTGGGCGTACGGCACCCTGGCCGGGCACCCCGAGTGCGGCGAGGAGTCCTTCGTCGTGGACCGCACCGGCGACGGAACGGTGTGGCTGACGGTGGAGGCGTTCAGCCGGCCGGCCCGCTGGTACTCCCGCGCGGGCGGCCCGGCCACCCGCGCGATGCAGCACGCTTACGCCCGCCGCTGCGGCAAGGTGCTGCGCCGCCTGGCCACGCAGGGCCTCGAGGAGTACTGACACCCGGACGGCGACGTCGGAAAGGGTTCGAAAGTTTCGAACCACCGCATCGACGAGTCCCCCGAAACCCCCTCCCCCAGCGCTCGACGCACTCGTCTCGCCCCAGCTACCGCAACGGCCCACAACACCGAATACTTTCGGGAGCATTACGAAACCATTGACAACTCCTCTGCCGCGGAAGACCGTTGTGGCGCTCCCCGGTCCTACGTCACGGACGTAGGACCGGTCCCCTGTCGCCTCGTCGGTGAGCGCCGAGGTGTGCTCGGCGTGTCTCCCCGTCACTGACGTGCCCTTCACGAGGAGGAACAGTTCTATGAGCGAATCCCCCCACAGCTCCGACCCACGGACGGTCAGCCGCAGAAGGTTCGTCCTCGGCGGTGCCGGGGCACTGGTGGCAGCGGCGGGGTCCGGACTGCTGCTGCCCGGCACGGCACGGGCCGACCAGGTCCTCACCAGCAACTCGACCGGTACGTACAACGGGTACTACTACTCCTTCTGGACCGACGACCCCGGCTCCGTCACCATGACGCTGGGAGCCGCCGGGCAGTACAGCAGCCAGTGGAGCAACACCAACAACTGGGTCGGCGGCCTCGGCTGGAGCAACGGCAGCCGCCGGAACGTCACCTACTCCGGCACGTTCAACCCGGGCAGCAACGGCTACCTGGCGCTGTACGGGTGGACCGCGAACCCGCTGGTGGAGTACTACATCGTCGAGAACCACGGCCCGTACAACCCCGGGTCGGCCGGCCAGCGGCGCGGCACGGTCAACGCCGACGGCGGCACGTACACGATCTACGAGTCCACGCGGACCAACGCGCCGTCGGTGGAGGGCACCAAGACCTTCCAGCAGTACTGGAGCGTCCGGAACAGCAAGCGGTCCAGCGGCACCATCAACACCGGCACGCACTTCGACGCCTGGGAAGCGGCCGGGATGCCGATGGGGGCCTTCAACTACTACATGATCATGGCCACCGAGGGCTACCAGAGCACCGGCAGCTCCAACATCACCCTCGGTGGTGGCGGCGACGGGGGCACTCCCACGACACCGCCGCCGGGCGCCTGCAGCGCCACCTACCGCACCACCAACGCGTGGAACAACGGCTTCAACGGTGAGGTGACCATCACCGCGGGCAACGGCGGCGTCACCAACTGGAGCGTGCCGCTGACGCTGGCCGGCAACCAGACGATCGCCTCGCTCTGGAACGGCACCGCCAGCAGGAACGGGAACGTGGTGACCGTGACCCCGGCCGGCCACAACCGCACCCTGGGCGCGGGACAGTCGACGTCGTTCGGCTTCACCGTCAACGGGCCCTCCAGCCCGGCGCCGTCGGTCGGCAGCTGCGGCGCGGGCTGATCCGGCGTCCCACTCCCCCCACGCCTCGGCGCGGTGCCCCTCGGCACCGCGCCGTCGCCCGCCCGGGGAGACCTCACCGCATCAGCAGCCCCGCAGCCTCCACCACGTCCTCCGAGGGCACCGCGACCAGCCCCAGCTCGGCACCCGACGCCAGCAGGCGATGGCTGGGCAGAATCCGCACCGTGTACCCGAAGGGCCCCGTACGGTCCAGGGCGAGCGGACCCTCGTACACCCAGCGCCCCTCCCCGTCCGGCGCACCCACCGGCTTCAGCGGCACAGCCGTCGCACCGGTGATCCGGTCCTCCCCGTCCACCCGCCCGGACACCGCCTGCACCTCGACGTCCTCCGGTTTCAGACCGCCCAGCCCCACCCGCACCCGCAGCGCGAGCGTGCTGCCGAGCTCCGCGGTGGCCGCCGTCACGGACGTCTCGACATGATCGACGGTCACCCCGTGCCAGGCGGCACGCACCCGCGCCTTCCACCCGGCGAGCGCACGCGCGGACTCCGCGTCCATCGCACGATGGGCGTGCGCGGCAGGCACGTACAGCCGCTCCACGTACTCCCGGACCATCCGCCCGGCCAGCACCTTCGGCCCGAGCAGGCTCAGCGTCCGCCGCACCATCTCGATCCACCGGTCCGGCAGCCCGCCGTGCCCCCGGCCGTAGAAGCACGGGGTGATCCGCTGCTCCAGCAGGTCGTACAGCGCCGCGGCCTCTATGGCGTCGCGCCGGTCCGGATCGGTCCCGGCCCCGTCGGCCGTGGGGACGGCCCAGCCGAAGTCGGGCTGGAACCACTCGTCCCACCAGCCGTCGAGGACGGACAGGTTGAGGCAGCCGTTGAGCGCCGCCTTCATCCCGCTGGTGCCGCACGCCTCCAGCGGCCTGAGCGGATTGTTCAGCCAGATGTCGCAGCCGGGGTAGAGCTTCTGCGCCATCGCCATGCCGTAGTCGGGCAGGAACACGATCCGGTGCCGTACGCGCGGGTCGTCGGCGAAGCGGACCAGTTCCTGGATGAGCCGCTTGCCGCCGTCGTCCGCCGGGTGCGCCTTGCCCGCGACCACGATCTGCACCGGCCGCTCGGGGTGCAGCAGCAGGTCCATCAGCCGGTCCCGGTCGCGCAGCATCAGCGTCAGCCGCTTGTACGACGGGACGCGCCGGGCGAAGCCGATGGTCAGCACGTCCGGGTCGAGCACCCCGTCGATCCAGCCCAGCTCGGCCGTGCCGGCACCGCGCTGCCGCCAGGAGGCGCGCAGCCGCTCGCGCACCTCCAGCACCAGCAGTTCCCGCAGGGAGCGGCGCAGCTCCCAGATGTCCTGGTCGGCGATGTCCGCGACGGAGTCCCAGCGGTCGGAGTCGCCGACGCTCAGCGCCTCCTCGGTGCGCTGGGCGCCGATCTGCCGGGCGCCGAGCCGGAACACCTCGGGGGCGACCCAGGTGGGCGCGTGCACCCCGTTCGTCACGGAGGTGATGGGCACCTCCTCGGGGTCGAAGCCCGGCCAGAGTCCGGCGAACATCTCGCGGCTGACGTTGCCGTGCAGCAGGGAGACGCCGTTGGCGCGCTGGGCCAGGCGCAGGCCCATCACGGCCATGTTGAACAGGTTGGGCTCACCGCCGGGGTAGCTCTCCATGCCGAGCCGGAGGACGCGGTCGACCTCCATGTTCGGCAGTTCGGCGTGCGGGCCGAAGTGCCGGGCGACCAGTTCGCGGTCGAAGCGGTCGATGCCGGCCGGGACGGGCGTGTGGGTGGTGAACACGGTCCCCGCGCGGACCGCCTCCAACGCCGCGTCGAAGTCCAGCCCGTCCGCGCGCAGTTCGGCGATGCGCTCCAGGCCGAGGAAGCCGGCGTGGCCCTCGTTGGTGTGGAACACCTCGGGCGCGGCGTGCCCGGTCAGCTCGCAGTACGCACGTACCGCCCGGACCCCTCCTATGCCGAGCAGCATCTCCTGGAGCAGCCGGTGTTCGCTGCCGCCGCCGTAGAGCCGGTCGGTCACCCCGCGTTCGCCGAGGTCGTTCTCCTCGACGTCGGAGTCCAGCAGGAGCAACGGGATCCTGCCGACCTGGGCCAGCCAGATCCGGGCGCGCAGGGAGCGGTCGCCGGGCAGGGCGAGGGTGACCTGGGCGGGGGTGCCGTCGGGCTCCTCGAGCTGGTCCAGGGGCAGCTCGTTGGGGTCGAGCACGGGGTAGTGCTCCTGCTGCCAGCCGTCCCGGGACAGGGACTGGCGGAAGTAGCCGTGCCGGTAGAGCAGGCCGACGCCGATGAGGGGGACGCCGAGGTCGCTGGCGGCCTTGAGGTGGTCACCGGCGAGGATGCCGAGTCCTCCGGAGTACTGCGGCAGGGCGGCCGTGATGCCGAACTCCGGGGAGAAGTAGGCGACGGCGGCGGGCAGCCGGTCGGTCTGCGCCTGGTACCAGCGGTCGCCGGTCATATAGGCGTCCAGATCGGCGGCGACCGCGTCGAGGCGGTCCAGGAAGTCACGGTCACCGGCCAGCTCGGTGAGCCGCTCGGCCGCCACGCTGCCGAGCAGCCGTACGGGGTCGCAGCCGGCGGCGGCCCAGCGTTCGGGGTCGACGGAGCGGAACAGGTCACGGGTCCCGGCGTGCCAGGACCAGCGCAGGTTGCGGGCCAGGTCGCTCAGGGGGCGCAGGGGTTCGGGGAGCACGGGTCGGACGGTGAATCGACGGATCGCCTTCACAAGTCACCTCGGCGCGTTCGTGAGAGACGCGGTGTGCGTCCGGGCATCGTTGCCGACAGTACCGGCGCGGACACGGTCCGCGTGGGAAGCCGGGGGACACGGGCACCTTCGCACCCCCGGCCAAACGATTCACTTCACGGCGGATATGGCCGATTCCGCCCCCATAGGCGTTCTTGTCGCGGTTCACCCCACACGAGACGCTTCCCCTTTGGCGTGCCGGCCCGCGCCGGACGCGCCGAGTGGAGGAGGGGAACCCGGACCATGGCACGGACGCGCGGACGGCGTGCGCGCCGGGCGGGGGTCATGACGGCGGTGCTGTGCACCGCGGCGGTCTCGGCCGCCACCCTGCCCGCGCACGCCGCACCACAGGGACGCATACTCGGCGCCGGGGCACCCGGCTCCGTGACCGGCAGTTACCTGGTGACGCTGGAGGAGGGGACGACGGCCGGCTCGGCGGCAGGCAAGGCCCTCGCCGAACGGTACGGGGCGAGAATCAGCCACGCTTACGGCACGGTGCTCAACGGGTACGCCGTACGGGCGGACGCGAGACAGGCCGGGCGTCTGGCCGCCGATCCGAGGGTCGCCTCGGTCGTCCAGGACACCCGCGTGACGCTGGACCACTCCAGGAAGAACCCGCCGTCCTGGGGCCTGGACCGCATCGACCAGCGGAACCTCCCGCTGGACGAGCACTACACCCGGCCGGAGTCGGCGGGCGCCGGGGTGACGGTCTACGTGATCGACACCGGCGTACGGACCACGCACGAGGAGTTCGCCGGACGGGCCCGCCACGGCTGGGACTTCGTGCAGAACGACCGGACCGCGCAGGACGGCAACGGACACGGCACGCACGTCGCCGGGATCGTCGCGGGCACCTCGTACGGGGTCGCCGAGAAGGCGGGCGTCGTCTCCGTGCGCGTCCTGGACGACGCCGGCGCCGGCACCACCGCCCAGGTGATCGCCGGCATCGACTGGGTCACCCGGAACGCGAGGAAGCCCGCGGTCGCCAACCTCAGCCTGGGCGGCTTCCACAACGCACAGCTGAACGCCGCCGTCCGCACCTCCATCGCCTCCGGTGTCACCTATACGGTCGCCGCGGGCAACGAAGGCGGGCCGGCCGCGCTGTACTCGCCGGCGGGCGTGAAACAGGCCGTCACGGTCGGCGCGACCGACCGGCAGGACAAGAAACCGGCCTTTTCCAACCACGGCTCGGCGCTCGATCTGTTCGCCCCGGGGGTGTCGATCACCTCGGCCTCCGCCGCGAGCGACACCGCGCGGGTCACCTACTCGGGTACGTCGATGGCGTCCCCGCACGTGGCGGGCGCGGCGGCGCTGTATCTCGCCGAGCACCGGCGGGCGACCCCGGCCCAGGTGGCGAACGCGCTGGTCAAGGGCGCGGCGAGCGGGAAGGTGGCCGGGCGCGGGCTCGGTTCGCCGAACCGGCTGCTCCAGGTTCCGCGCGCGTAGCGGCGCCCGCGCGGGATGCCGGACACCGTCCGCCCGGGACGGCACCGGACGACATCGGCGGCCGTGGGAGCGGGCCCACCGACGACCGGCCCCGTCCCGTGCGGACGGGGCCGGTCTTGTGTGTCGACATACGCGCGAGTAGTTAGCAACGTGCCGGATTGCCCACCCGAACAGTGTGGGAAGGCTCCTGCGGGTACCCCCTCAGCAACACCACGCAGGACCCACCTCCCCACAGTCATCCGCCCACCCACGTTGACGCGGACAGGAGCGGTCATGCCCGCCAAGCACCACTCGTCATCCCCTCCGACACCAGGCGCCGCCCGGACACCCGTGAAGCGCGGCGCCGGATCCTCTCCGGTCCGCCCGGCCGAGACCGGTCCCCCGCCGCCGCCCGCCTCTGTGACACCGGTCCCCGCGACCGCCGTGGGGCGCATTCCCGTCCTCGACGTCCGGCCGATGGTCCGGCAGGGGCGCCGGCCGACGAAGGCCGTGACCGGTGAGACGTTCGAGATCTCGGCGACCGTGTTCCGGGAGGGGCACGACGCGGTGGCCGCCGATGTGGTGCTGAAGGACCCCGAGGGACGTCCGGGGCCGTTCACACCGATGCGGGAGCTCGCGCCCGGCACGGACAGGTGGGGGGCGACCGTCACCGCCGGGGAGCCGGGGCTGTGGACGTACACCGTGGAGGCGTGGGGCGATCCGGTCACCACCTGGCGGCACCACGCGCAGATCAAGATCCCGGCGGGCATGGACACCGGGGTCGTCCTGGAGGAGGGCGCCCGGCTGCACGAGCGGGCGGCGGCCCAGGTGCCCGACTCCGGGTCCAGGAGCGTCCTCCTCGCCGCCGTGGACGCCCTGCGCGACGAGAGCCGTCCGGCGGCGTCCCGGCTGGCGGCGGCGTTGACGCCGGAGGTGGACGCGGTGCTGGCCCGGCACCCGCTGCGGGAGCTGGTCACCA
>NZ_LIWB01000003.1:147574-581470 GCF_001905725.1 Streptomyces sp. CB02400 | reverse complement strand
CACCCTCTCCCCCACCTGGGGCATCTACAGCGGCTACGAACTCTGCGAGAACACCCCCCTGCGCGACGGCGGCGAGGAATACCTCGACAGCGAGAAGTACCAGCTCAGGCACCGCGACTGGGAGACCGCCGAACGCGAGGGCCGCACCATCACCCCCCTCATCACCCGGCTCAACACCATCCGGCGCGAGAACCCGGCCCTGCGGCAACTGCGCGACCTCCACTTCCACCACGCCGACAAGGAGGAGGTCATCGCGTACTCGAAGCGGCGGGGTTCGAACACGGTTCTGGTGGTCGCCAACCTCGACCCCCACCACACCCAGGAGGCCACGGTCTCGTTGGACATGCCGCAACTCGGCCTGGACTGGCACGAGTCGGTACCGGTGCGCGACGAGCTCACCGGCGAGACCTATCAATGGGGCAGGGCCAACTATGTGCGCCTGGAGCCGGGGGGAGCGCATGTGCTCGTCGTCGGCCGGGCATCCGGGAGTGAGCCGCCGGGTGAGCACAGCCGTGTCCTGCGACCGTCCAGCCCGTCGATCGGAGGGTCACCCACAGCATGATCGTCAACGAACCCGTCCCGGACACCTTCGAGGACACCCCCGCCAAGGACCGGGACCCGGACTGGTTCAAGCGAGCCGTCTTCTACGAGGTCCTGGTCCGCTCCTTCCAGGACAGCAACGGTGACGGCATCGGCGACCTGAAGGGCCTGACCGCCAAACTGGACTACCTGCAATGGCTGGGCGTCGACTGCCTCTGGCTGCCGCCCTTCTTCAAGTCGCCGCTGCGCGACGGCGGTTACGACGTGGCCGACTACACCGCCGTCCTCCCCGACTTCGGTGACCTCGCCGACTTCGTGGAGTTCGTCGACGCCGCCCACCAGCGCGGGATGCGCGTGATCATCGACTTCGTCATGAACCACACCAGCGACCAGCACCCGTGGTTCCAGGAGTCGCGCAAGGACCCCGACGGACCGTACGGCGACTACTACGTGTGGGCGGACGACGACAAGCAGTTCCAGGACGCCCGGATCATCTTCGTCGACACCGAGGCCTCCAACTGGACGTACGACCCGGTGCGCAAGCAGTACTACTGGCACCGCTTCTTCTCCCACCAGCCGGACCTCAACTACGAGAACCCGGCGGTCCAGGAGGAGATGATCTCCGCGCTGAAGTTCTGGCTGGACCTGGGGATCGACGGCTTCCGCCTCGACGCGGTGCCGTACCTGTACCAGCAGGAGGGGACGAACTGCGAGAACCTCCCGGAGACCCACGCCTTCCTGAAGCGGGTGCGCAAGGAGATCGACACCCAGTACCCGGACACGGTGCTGCTGGCGGAGGCCAACCAGTGGCCGGAGGACGTCGTCGACTACTTCGGCGACTACGCCGCCGGGGGCGACGAGTGCCACATGGCCTTCCACTTCCCGGTCATGCCCCGCATCTTCATGGCCGTCCGCCGCGAGTCCCGCTACCCCGTCTCCGAGATCCTCGCCAAGACCCCGGCCATCCCGTCCGGCTGCCAGTGGGGCATCTTCCTGCGCAACCACGACGAGCTGACCCTGGAGATGGTCACCGACGAGGAACGCGACTACATGTGGGCGGAGTACGCCAAGGACCCCCGCATGCGCGCCAACATCGGCATCCGCCGCCGGCTCGCCCCGCTGCTGGACAACGACCGCAACCAGATCGAACTCTTCACCGCCCTGCTGCTGTCGCTCCCCGGTTCGCCGATCATCTACTACGGCGACGAGATCGGCATGGGCGACAACATCTGGCTCGGCGACCGCGACGCCGTCCGCACGCCGATGCAGTGGACCCCGGACCGGAACGCCGGATTCTCGTCCTCCGACCCCGGCCGGCTGTTCCTGCCGACCATCATGGACCCGGTCTACGGCTACCAGGTCACCAACGTCGAGGCCTCCATGGCCTCCCCCTCCTCGCTGCTGCACTGGACCCGCCGGATGATCGAGATCCGCAAGCAGAACCCGGCGTTCGGCCTCGGCTCGTACACCGAGCTGCCGTCCTCCAACCCGGCCGTCCTCGCCTTCCTTCGCGAGTACGAGGACGACCTGGTGCTCTGCGTGAACAACTTCTCACGCTTCGCACAGCCCACCGAGCTCGATCTCAGCGCCTTCGGAGGACGGCACCCGGTCGAGCTGTTCGGCGGGGTGCGTTTCCCCGCCGTCGGCGAACTGCCGTATCTCCTGACCCTCGGGGGCCACGGCTTCTACTGGTTCCGGCTCCGCAAGGACGCCGCGTAGAACCCGGGGCGGCGCGGTTTCCGCCGCTCCGCCCGGGGCACGCATGAGTAACACCCCGCCCACCGGCGGCGCCCCCGTGGGCGCGCCGAAAGAGGGGAAAGGACGCGACGCCATGTCGGAAGCCGTCACACGCACCGTCACGACCCCGCCCGGCCTCCTTGCGTCACTGGATCCACTGCTGAGGGAATGGCTGCCGCGGCAGCGCTGGTTCGCTGGCAAGGGCCGCCCCGTCACCGGGTTCTCCCTGGTCGCGGCCACCGAGCTGCTGCCGCCCACGGCCAAGCTGGGCCTGTACCACCTGCTCGTACGCGCGCACCAGCCGCTCCAGCCGGGCCACGACGGCCCCGAGCAGCCCGGCGACTGCTACCAGCTGCTCATAGGCGTGCGCGAGGCGTTGCCGCCCCGGCTCGCGCCCGCGCTGATCGGCCATGTGACGCGGGGCCCGCTGGCCGGACGGACGGTCTACGAGGCCCTGCACGACACCCGGCCCGCCGAACTGCTCCTGGAGGCGCTGCGCACCCAGGCCCGGATCGGCGGGCTTCGCTTCGATCGGGACCCGCGCCAGGAGATCCGGTCCGGTCTGGTGCCGCGCCTGGTGACCGCCGAGCAGTCGAACTCTTCGGTCGTCTACGGAGATACGTTCATCCTGAAGCTGTTGCGCCGGATCGTGCCCGGGATCAACCCCGATCTGGAGCTGCCGCTGGCGCTGGCCCGCGTGGGCTGCCCCCGGGTGCCCCCGCCGACGGCCTGGCTGGTCGCGGAGCCCGATGAGGCGCCCGGCCCGCCGCCCCCGGCCGAGCCGTACGTCCTGGGGGTGCTCCAGCCGTTCGTGCAGGGTGCGACGGACGGCTGGGAGCTGGCGCTGCGGGAGCTGGCCAAGGGGGAGGACTTCGTCGCCGAGTCACGGGCCCTCGGGCGGGCCACCGCCGAGGTGCACACCGCGCTGGCCCGCGCGCTGCCCACGGTCACGCTGGGGCACGCCCAGCTCCGTTCCCTGGTCGCCGGCATGACCGAGCGGCTGGAGGCTGCCGTGCACGCGGTGCCCGCGCTGCGGCCGTACGCGGACGGGCTGCGCTCGGCGTTCACGGCGCTGGACGGTCTGGCCGTCGAGGGGCACGTCTGGACCGCCCAGCGGGTGCACGGCGATCTGCACCTCGGGCAGTGCCTGCGCTCCCCGACCGGGGAGTGGTCGCTGATCGACTTCGAGGGGGAGCCGGCCCGTCCGCTGGCCGAGCGCCGGATGCCGCAGCCGGCGGTGCGGGACGTGGCCGGCATGCTGCGGTCCTTCGACTACGCGGCGCGTTCGGTGGACCCGCCGCAGCCGGACTGGGCCGTGCGGTGCCGGGCGGCGTACTGCTCCGGCTACGCGGAGGCGGCCGGCCGGGATCCGCGCACCGATCCGGTGCTGCTGCGCGCGTACGAGACCGACAAGGCGGTCTACGAAGTGGTCTACGAGGCCCGGCACCGTCCTGAGTGGCTGCCCGTACCGCTGGCCGCCGTGCACCGGCTCGCCTCGTCCGACCTGATCTGACCCATCCGACCCGCGTCCAGGAGGCCTCGCCCGTGACCCCCCGCCCCGAGTCCAGCGGTTCGCATCCGGAACAGCCGGCCGAGCGCCAGCCCGCGGCAGCCGAGCCGGTGAAGAAGGCCACCGCGAAGAAGACCGCCGGGAAGAAGACCGCTGCGAAGAAGACCGCCGCGGCGGCGAAGGCCACGGCCAAGAAGGCGGCGACCGAGAAAGCGGCGGTGAAGAAGGCCGCGGTGAAGAAGGCCGCGGTGAAGAAGGCTGCTGCTGCCAAGAGCCCGGCGAAGAAGGCCGTGACGAAGAGGGCCGTGGCCGAGAAGACCCCCGCCGAGAAGACCCCCGCCAAGAAGGCCGCGGCGAAGAAGACGGCGTTGAAGGCCACCCCCGCCGCACAGCCCGCCCCGCCCGAGATGGAGATCGCCGTCTCCCCCGCCGTGGACGCCGCCGACCGGGAGCGGCTGCTGAGCGGGACGCATCACGCCCCGCACTCCGTGCTCGGCGCGCATCCGGTGCCCGGCGGGGTCGTCTTCCGGGCGTTCCGGCCGTACGCCCTCGCGGTGACCGTCGTCTCCGGGGGCCTCACCGTCGAGCTGCACGACGACGGTGACGGCTTCTTCTCGGGACTGCTGCCGCTGGGCGAGGTCCCGGCGTACCGGCTGCTCGTGACGTACGAGGGGACGGTGCAGGAGACGGAGGACGCGTACCGCTTCCTGCCCACGCTCGGCGAGCTCGACCTGCATCTGATCGGCGAGGGCCGGCACGAGGAGCTGTGGACGGTCCTCGGCGCGCACCCCATGACCCACCAGGGCGTCACCGGTACCCGCTTCACGGTGTGGGCGCCGAACGCGCGCGGGGTGCGGGTGTCCGGCACCTTCAACTTCTGGGACGGCACCGGCTTCCCCATGCGGTCGCTGGGCTCGACGGGGGTGTGGGAGCTGTTCGTGCCGGGGATCGGCGAGGGCGAGCTGTACAAGTTCGAGATCACTCGCCCCGACGGTTCGAAGACCCTGCGCGCCGACCCGCTGGCCCGCCGTACGGAGGTCCCGCCGGCCACGTCGTCGATCGTCACGTCGTCGGCGTACGAGTGGGGCGACGCGGAATGGCTGGAGCGCCGGGCGGCCGTGCCCGCGCACCGGGCGCCGTTCTCCGTCTACGAGGTGCACCTGCCGTCCTGGCGGCCGGGACTGACGTACCGGCAGCTCGCCGAGCAGCTCCCCGCGTACGTCAAGGACCTCGGCTTCACCCACGTGGAGCTGATGCCGGTCGCCGAGCACCCCTTCGGCGGCTCGTGGGGTTACCAGGTCACCGGGTTCTACGCGCCCACGGCCCGCCTCGGCACCCCGGACGACTTCCGGTACCTGGTCGACGCCCTGCACCGGGCCGGGATCGGGGTGCTGATGGACTGGGTGCCGGCGCACTTCCCGCGCGACGAGTGGGCGCTGGCGGAGTTCGACGGGCGGCCGCTGTACGAGCACGAGGATCCGCTGCGGGCCGCCCATCCCGACTGGGGCACCCTGGAGTTCGACTTCGGGCGGCGCGAGGTGCGCAACTTCCTCGTCGCCAACGCCCTTTACTGGTGCGAGGAGTTCCACATCGACGGGCTGCGCGTGGACGCGGTCGCCTCGATGCTCTACCTCGACTACTCGCGCGAGCCGGGCCAGTGGACGCCGAACGAGCACGGCGGCCGGGAGAACCTGGACGCGGTGGCGTTCCTCCAGGAGATGAACGCGACCGTGTACCGCAGGGTGCCGGGGGTCGTGACGATCGCGGAGGAGTCCACGGCCTGGGACGGCGTCACCCGGGCCACCCACCACAAGGGGCCGAGCGGCTTCGGCGGGCTCGGGTTCGGGCTGAAGTGGAACATGGGCTGGATGCACGACTCGCTCCAGTACATGAGCCACGAGCCGGTCCACCGCCGCTACCACCACGGCGAGATGACGTTCTCGATGGTGTACGCCTACAGCGAGAACTACGTGCTGCCGATCTCCCACGACGAGGTGGTGCACGGCAAGCGTTCCCTGGTGTCGAAGATGCCCGGCGACTGGTGGCAGCAGCGCGCCAACCTGCGGGCCTACCTGGGCTTCATGTGGGCCCATCCGGGCAAGCAGCTCCTCTTCATGGGGCAGGAGTTCGCGCAGGGAGCGGAGTGGTCGGAGGCGCACGGCCCGGACTGGTGGCTCCTCGACCCGAACTACGGCGCGGAGGCCGACCATCGCGGGGTGCGCGATCTGGTGCGTGACCTCAACACCGTGTACGGGCGCACCCCGGCGCTGTGGCGGGGCGACACCGAGCCGTCCGGTTTCCGGTGGGTGACCGGGGACGCTGCCGAGGACAACGTGTTCGCGTTCCTGCGGTACGACTCCGACGGCTCCCCGCTGCTCGCGGTGTCCCACTTCGCGCCCGTGGTCCGGCAGGACTACCGGATCGGCGTCCCCGACGACGTGCCCGCCTGGCACGAGGTGGTGAACACCGACGCCGGCCGCTACGGCGGCGGTGACGTCACCCGCCCCGACCCGGTCAAGCCGGAGCCGCAGGGACGGCACGGGTTCCCGGCGAGCATCCGGCTGACCCTGCCGCCCCTGGCGACGGTGTGGCTGCGTCCGGCCTGAGCTCTTCCGCTCAGTTCATGGCCTCGGCCAGCGGCTTCGGCAGCGGCTCGGTGTGCAGGACGCCGAGCCGCTGGGTGGCGCGGGTGAGGGCCACGTACAGGTCGCTGGTGCCGTAGCGGCCCGGTTCGACCACGAGGACGGAGTCGAACTCCAGCCCCTTGGCCTGGCGCGGGTCGAGCAGCACGACGGCGTGCGCCAGGTCGGGCTCGGCGCCCGCCGTCACCCCGTCGAGGCGGGCGGCCAGGGCGCGGTGCAGCTCGCGCGGGGCGATGACCGCGAGGCGGCCCTCGTCGGGGGTGAGTTCCGCGACGGCCTTGGCGACCGCGCCGGGCAGGTCGTCGGTGGCGCGGGCCCAGGGCCGTACGCCCGTGGAGCGGACCGAGCCGGGCGGCTCGAAACCGGGGTGCTCGGCGCGCACCACGGCCGCGGCGACGTCCATGATCTCGGCGGGGGTGCGGTAGTTGACGCCGAGCCGGGTGTGCTCCCAGCGGTCCTCGACGAACGGGGTGAGGATGTCCGCCCAGGAGCCGACACCGCCCGCCTCGGAGGTCTGTGCCGGGTCGCCGACCAGGGTCATCGAGCGGGTGGGGCTGCGCCGCATCAGCAGCCGCCACGCCATCGGGGACAGCTCCTGCGCCTCGTCGACGATGATGTGCCCGAACGCCCAGGTGCGGTCGGCGGCGGCGCGTTCGGCGGCGCTGCGGTGGTCGTCCTCCTCGTGCCGTTCGGCGAAGCGTTCGGCGTCGATGATGTCGTGCGCGGACAGCACCTCGGAGGAGTCCGGGTCGTCGTCCTCCTTGTCCTCGAACTCGTAGGTCCGGGAGGCGTACGAGACGTCCAGCACGCCCTGTGCGAAGGCGATCTGGGTCTGCCGTTCGCGTTCGGCGCGCTCGCGTTCGAGGCGGTCGTCCTCGCCGAGGAGTTCGGCGGCCTCGTCGAGCAGGGGCACGTCGGAGACGGTCCAGTGCCGGGTGACCGGGCGGCGGATCGCGGCGGCGTCCTCGTCGGGGAGGTGGCCCTCGGGTGCGGCGAGGAAGTCGGCGACCAGGCGCTGCGGGGTGATCCGGGGCCAGAGCCGGTCGATCGCGGACCAGACCTCGGGGTTCTCGGCGAGTTCGTCGCGGATCTGGGTGATGTCGCTGGGGTCGAGCAGGTTGGAGCCGTCGTAGGGGTCGGTGCCGATGCGTTCGGCGACCATGTCGGTGAGCGCGTTGAGGATGTGGCCCTCGAAGTGCTCGCGGGCCACGTTGTGCGGCAGTTTCGCGGCGCGGGTGCGTTCACGGGCGACGTTCACCAGGCCGTCGTCGAGCATGAGGACCTCGCGGTCGTGCTCGATCGCGATCACCGGGTCGGGCAGCGCCTGCCGGTCGCGCACGACGTCGGCGAGGACGCCGGCCATCTCCGCGCGGCCCTTGACGGCGGCGGCCTCGGGAGTGTCGGTCCGGGTGGTCTTCACGCCGGGGAACAGCTCGCCGACGGTCGCGAGCAGCACACCGGTCTCGCCGAGGCTGGGCAGCACCTCGCCGATGTAGCCGAGGAACGCCGGGTTGGGGCCGACGATCAGGACGGCGCGGCGGGCCAGCAGCTCACGGTGCTCGTAGAGCAGGTAGGCGGCGCGGTGCAGGGCGACGGCGGTCTTGCCGGTGCCGGGGCCGCCCTCGACGACCATGACCCCGCGGTGCGGGGCGCGGATGATGCGGTCCTGGTCGGCCTGGATGGTGCGCACGATGTCGCCCATGCGGCCGGTGCGCGCGGAGTTGAGCGCGGCGAGCAGGACGGCGTCGCCGGTCGGGTCCTCGTGGCCGGTACGGGTGTCGTCGCCGAGGTCGAGGACCTCGTCGTGCAGGGCGGTGACCCGGCGGCCCTCGGTGGAGATGTGCCGGCGGCGCCTGAGCCCCATCGTGGTGTGGCCGGTGGCCAGGTAGAACGGGCGGGCGACGTCGGCGCGCCAGTCGATGAGGACGGGCGTGCGTTCGGCGTCGTCGGCGCGCAGGCCGATCCGGCCGATGTGGTGGGTGTCGCCGGAGGCGAGGTCGATGCGGCCGAAGCAGAGGGAGCCGTCCACGGCGTTCAGCGCGGCGAGCAGCCCGGAGCGCTCGGCGACCAGGATGTCCCGCTCCAGCCGGGCCTGCCGGGGGGTGTGGCCCTGGGCGAGCGCCTCCGTGACGGACACCTCGGCGTCGCCGCGCAGGACGTCCACGCGTGCGTACAGTCCGTCGATGAATTGCTGTTCCTGCCGCAATTCCTCGTCCGGAAATTCGGTGTTTGACAATTCCGCTCCCGCCCGGATACACTGTGGTCACTGAACTTCACTGCGGCTTCCACGAAAACGAAGTCGCGAATCAATGAATATACGCAAAGAAAACCCCCGGGCGCAATTGCCCGGGGGTTTTCTTGTGCCGCGTACCAGGTCATCCCAGGCCGTCGTACCAGGTCAGAGCACGTCCGCCAGCTCCTCCAGGAGCCGCCGCTTGGGCCTGGCCCCCACCATCGACCGCAGCGGCTCCCCGTCGCGGAACACCATGAAGGTCGGCATCGACAGCACCTTGTAGGCGTTGGTCGTACCGGGATTGGCGTCCACATTCAGCTGGACGACCTTCAGCCGGCCGTCCTCCTCGGCGGCCAGCGCGCTCAGCACCGGCGCCATCTGCCGGCACGGCGGGCACCAGTCGGCGGTGAACTCCACCAGCACCGGCAGCTCCGCCCCGATCACCTCTTCCTCGAAGTCCGCGTCGGTCACCTCGGGCACACCACTCGCCTTGCTCACCTTGGTTCCCCTCCCAGTTCGCACACCGGCTCCGGACCGCCCGGAGCCGCCGCGTCGGCGGCCAGCCCGTCCCGTGCCGACTCCGCCCGCGCGAGCTGCTCGCCGACCTTCGCCCGTACCGCACGCAGCTCGCCGATCAGGGCGTCGAGCTCGTCCAGCTTGCGCCGGTAGACCTGGAGCGAGGCGGGGCACGAGTCGCCCTCGGGGTGCCCGGCCCGCAGACACTCCACGAAGGGCCGGGTCTCCTCCAGGTCGAACCCGAAGTCCTGGAGCGTGCGGATCTGCCGCAGCAGCTTCAGATCGCTCTCGTCGTAGGTCCGGTATCCGTTGCCGGTACGCCGCGCGGACAGCAGCCCGCGTGACTCGTAGTACCGCAGCGTCCGCGTGGTGGTCCCGGCCCGTGCGGCCAGCTCGCCGATTCGCATACGGACGAACGTAAGCCTTGACGTCGGCGTCAAGGCAAGGACGTACGGGACGGGCGGGGCCGTACGGGTCGGGCGGAACGGAAGAAGCCGAGCGGCCGGGCTCACGGGGGCGGAGCCTGGCCGCTCGGCGGCTGTGGAGGCCCGGATACGGGCGGCGGGCCTCCAGCGACCGGGCGGCTGAGCAACGGGGGAGTGTCCCAGCCGCCCGGGTCTGTGGGGTGTGCTGTGTGCTGCGCCGGTGGCCGTCAGGCCTTGGCCAGCTCCTTCTCGCCGCCCGGCTCGGGCAGCTCGGCGCGGGGCTCGTCGGCGTCGCCGCCGGTGCCGTGGTCGTCGTCCAGCAGCGTCTTCTCGTCGAAGGGGGCGCGGCCGGCCAGGACCTCGTCCACCCGGGCCCGGTCGATCTCCTTGGTCCAGGTGCCGATCAGGACGGTGGCGACGGCGTTGCCCGCGAAGTTGGTGAGGGCGCGGGCCTCGCTCATGAAGCGGTCGATGCCGACGATGAGGCCGATGCCGTCCACCAGGGCCGGCTTGTGCGACTGGAGGCCACCGGCCAGCGTGGCGAGACCGGCACCGGAGACACCGGCCGCGCCCTTGGAGGCCACCAGCAGGAAGAGCAGCAGCGGGATCTGCTCGCCGATCGACATCGGCGTGCCCATGGCGTCGGCG
Source organism: Streptomyces sp. CB02400 (assembly GCF_001905725.1). GTDB lineage: Bacteria > Actinomycetota > Actinomycetes > Streptomycetales > Streptomycetaceae > Streptomyces > Streptomyces atrovirens. The sequence continues at coordinate 571,219 of NZ_LIWB01000003.1, read as the reverse complement.
ATGAACAGCGAGGCCATGGTCATGTAGATCATGGTGCCGTCGAGGTTGAAGGAGTAGCCGGTCGGGACGGTGATGCCGACCACCGGCTTGCTGACTCCCAGGTGCTCCATCTTCGCGATGAGGCGCGGCAGCGCCGACTCCGACGAGGAGGTGGAGAGGATCAGCAGGAACTCGCGGCCCAGGTACTTGAAGAGCGAGAAGACGTTCACACCGGCGATGAGGCGCAGCATCGTGCCCAGCACCAGGAAGATGAACAGGACGCAGGTGACGTAGAAGCCGAGCATCAGCACGGCCAGGCTCTTGAGCGCGTCGACGCCGGCCGAGCCGGTGACCGCGGCGATGGCGCCGAAGGCACCGATCGGGGCCGCCCACATGATCATCGCCAGGACGCGGAAGACCAGCCGCTGGATGTGCTCGATGCCGCGCAGGACGGGCTGTCCGGCGGACCCCATGGCCTGGAGGGCGAAGCCGCAGAGCAGGGCGACCAGCAGGGTCTGCAGGACCTCGCCGGCGGTGAACGCGGAGACGATCGTGGTCGGGATGATGCCCATCAGGAAGTCGACGGTGCTCTTGGCCTCCGCGTCGACCTGCGCCTGACCGGTCTCCTTGACGGCGTCGGTGACCGCGAGGCCCGTACCCGGGTCCAGGATGTTGCCGACGATCAGACCGATGGCGAGCGCGACGACCGACATCACCATGAAGTAGCCGAGCGCGATACCGCCGACCGCGCCGACCTTGGCGGCCTTCCGCACGGAGCCGATGCCCAGCACGATGGTGCAGAAGATGATCGGCGAGATCATCATCTTGATCAGGTTCACGAAGCCGGTGCCGAGCGGCTTCAGCTCGGTCGCGAAGTCGGGCGCGATCAGACCGACGGCGATACCGAGGGCGACCGCGATGATCACCGCGATGTAGAGATAGTGCGTGCGGTCCCGCTTGGCCTTGGGTGCGGCAGGTGCCGTAGCGGCTGTGCTGGTCACGGCGGCCCTCCTTGACGACGTCGTCGGCATCACCGGCGTGCGGCTCACGTCCGGGGGATGGGTTTTCGGGGAATGCCGTGACTATGTCGTGCCTTGTGAGCGCGGTCACCCTTCCGTTCATTTAGTTCACCGTGGAACCGAGAGGCAGACTGGCTGAATGCGTATCCCCCTGCCCCGCCCCCGCAGCCTCGCGGGCCAGCTCTTCGCCATGCAGGCCGTGCTCATCGCGGTCGTCGTGGCCGGATACGCGCTGTTCACCTACGTCAGTGACCGCAGCCAGGCCGAACAGGCGGCGGGCCGCCAGGCCACCGCGGTGGCCCGTTCGGTCGCCGACTCGCCGTCCGTGCGGGAGGCGATCCGTACGTCCGACCCGTCGGCGGAGCTCCAGCCGTACGCGCTGGCGGTGGTGCGGGACACCGACGTCGACTTCGTCACGATCATGGATCCGCGGGGCATCCGCTGGACCCACCCCGACCCCGACCAGATCGGCCTGGTCTTCCAGGGCCACACCGGTCCGGCACTCCGGGGCCGCACCTTCACCGAGACCTACACCGGTACCCTCGGCCCGTCGGTCCGGGCGGTCACCCCGATCCGGGACGGCGACCGGATCACCGGCCTGGTCAGCGCCGGCATAAGGGTCGAGGAGATCAGCCAGCGCGCCCAGGGCCAGCTCACGGCGCTGCTCGTGGTCGCGGCCGGCGCCCTCGGGCTCGGCGCGATCGGCACGTACGTCATCAACGCGCGGCTGCGCCGGCACACCCACGGCATGAACGCGGCCGAGCTCAGCCACATGCACGACTACCATCAGGCCGCGCTGCACGCCGTGCGCGAGGGGCTGCTGATGCTGGACGGGCAGTACAGGGTGGCGCTGATCAACGACGGCGGCCGGGATCTGCTGGGCGTGGGCCAGGAGGAGGACGTGGTGGGCAGGTCGGTGGCGGAGCTGGGGCTGCCCACACCGCTGACGGGTGCGCTGCTCTCCTCCGAGCCCCGGGTGGACGAGGTGCACCTGACGGCGGACCGGGTGCTGGTGGTGAACACCTCGCCGGTCACCGGCGGCCAGCAGCGCGGCTCGGTGGTGACGCTGCGGGACGTGACCGAGCTCCAGTCGCTGATGGGCGAGCTGGACTCCGAGCGCGGCTTCACGCAGGCGCTCAGGTCACAGGCGCACGAGGCGGCGAACCGGCTGCACACCGTGGTCTCGCTGATCGAGCTGGGCCGGGCGGAGGAGGCGGTCGACTTCGCCACCGCCGAGCTGGAGCTGGCGCAGGCCCTCACCGACCAGGTGGTGGCGGCGGTGGGCGAGCCGGTCCTCGCGGCGCTGCTCCTCGGCAAGACCGCCCAGGCCAACGAGCGGGGTGTGGAACTGGTGGTGTCGGACGACAGCCGCCTGGACGACGGCCTCCTCCCCGACACCCTGCCCGCCCGGGACCTGGTCACCATCCTCGGCAACCTGATCGACAACGCCGTGGACGCGGCACAGGGCGGGCTGCACCCGCGGGTGACGGTGACGGCACTGACGGAAGAGGACGGGGACGGCTCGGAGCTGGTCCTGCGGGTCTCCGACACCGGCCCCGGCGTGGACCCGGACCACACGGAGGCGGTCTTCCAGCGGGGCTTCACGACCAAGCCGGCCGGGCCGGGCGGGCGGGGGCTGGGGCTGGCACTCGTACGGCAGGCGGCGGGCCGGCACGGCGGGGTGCTGTCGGTGACGTCCGGGGACGAGGGCGGCGCGGTGTTCGAGGCGCGGCTGCCGCTGAGGGGCTCCACTGTCGTGGAGAGCGCGGGAGGCGCCGTATGACCGGGGTGGCCGGGGAGCCCATCAGAGTGCTGGTGGTCGAGGACGACCCGGTGGCCGCCGACGCCCATGTGATGTACGTCGGGCGGGTGCCCGGGTTCGTCGCCGTCGGGAAGGCGCAGAGTGGGGCGGAGGCACGACGGGTCCTGGACCGGACGCCTGTCGACCTGCTCCTCCTCGACCTGCACCTGCCCGATGTGCACGGGCTCCAGCTCGCGCGCTCGCTGCGGGCGGCCGGTCACCACGCCGACGTGATCGCGGTGACGTCGGCGCGGGATCTGGCGGTGGTGCGGGAGGGGGTGTCGCTCGGGGTCGTGCAGTACGTACTGAAGCCGTTCACGTTCGCGACCCTGCGGGACCGGCTGGTTCGGTACGCCGAGTTCCACGCGGCGGTGGGCGAGGCGAGCGGGCAGGACGAGGTGGACAGGGCGCTGGCGGTGCTGCGGGCGCCGGGGCCGGCCGCGCTGCCGAAGGGGTTGAGCGGGCCGACGCTGGAGCGGGTGACGGGGGCGCTGCGGGAGGTGGAGGAGGGGCTGACTGCGGCGGGGGTCGCCGAGGTGGTGGGGATCTCCCGGATCACGGCTCGGCGGTATCTGGAGCATCTGGTGGAGGCGGGGAGGGCCGGGCGGGCGCCGGTTTATGGGCAGGTAGGGCGGCCTGAGTTGGTTTATCGGTGGGTTCGGGGGGTGGAGAAGGGGCGTTAGGGGGTGGGGGTGTCCAGGATGGCGGCGTAGGCGCGGGACTGGGTGGCTTCGGTGGGGGCGTTGGCGCGGGCATAGGCGTCGGCGGACTGGAGGTAGGCGGTGCGGGCCTCGGCGGGGCGGTGGGCTGCCTCGTGAGCGATGGCCAGATTGTGGAGGGTCTGCCCCTCGCCGTACCAGTCCTCGAACTCCCTGAAGATCTCCAGAGACTTGCCGTACGCCTCGATCGCCTCTCCCGCCCGGCCCACTTCCCTCAGGGCACTGCCGAGGTTGTTCCACGCCCCGCCCTCGCGGTGGCGGTCTCCCGCAACCCGGTACAGGTCGCGGGCCCGGCTGTGGGCCTCGATCGCCTCCCCCTCCCGACCCGCCATCCGCAGGGCGACGCCGAGGTTGTTCCACGCCCCGCCCTCGTGGTGGCGGTCTCCCGCGACCCGGTACAGGTCGCGGGCCCGGCTGTGGGCCTCGATCGCCTCCCCCTCCCGGCCCGCCTCCCCCATGGCGAGGCCGAGGTTGTCCCACGCGCCGGCCTCGCCGTCACGGTCTCCCCCGGCCCGGTACAGGTCGCGGGCCCGGGTGTGGGCGCCGATCGCCTTCTCGGCCTGGCCCGCCCTCTGCAGGGCGATGCCGAGATGGTCCAACGCGGCGGCCTCGCCCAGTCGGTTCCCGGCACGCTGCGCGGCCTCCCGCGCGGCCTCCGCGACGGCGATCCAGTCATCGAAATACCGGCGCCAGGACAGATACTCCCCCAGACATGTGGCCAGCCACACCGCCGCGCCCGCGAACCGCTCCTCCCGCCCCCAACCCACCGCCGCCACCAGACCCGCCCGCTCACCGTCCAGCCACGCCAACGCCTGCCCTCGATCCCCGAACCGCTCCGGCTCCGCCATCCCCGGCAACCACCGCAACCGGTCATCAGCCGCATACGCCCACCGCACGTAGAACCCCAGCACCCGCTCCCGCGCAGCCTCCCCCTCCTCCCGCGACCCCGCGTCCCCCGCCACCACACCCGCCCCGAACACCCGCACCAAGTCGTGCAACCGCCACCATCCGCGCTCGCTCCCCCTCTCCACGAGGTGGGCACGGGCCAGGGCCTTCTGAGCCCGCACCGGAGGTCCCTCGGCACCGACCAGCGCGGCGATGACCTCATCACTCACCTCGGGCCCCGGCGCGAGAGCGAGCAGGCGCAGCAGCCGCGCGTGCTCGGGCAACAGCCGGCGGTAGGAGAGTTCGAAGGCGGCGCGGACGCTGCGCTCGCCGTCGTCGAGGTGGTCGAGCCGGTCGCGGGACTCGGCCAACTCCGCCACGAGTTCGGTCACCGGCTTGCCCGGGTCCTCCACCAGCAGGGCGGCCGCGATCTGCAGGGCCAGCGGGAGGTGCCCGCAGAGGTCGGCGAGTCGCTCGGCCGTGTCGGGGTCGTCGGCCACCCGGCTGTCGCACGGGTCGGCGATCCGCAGGGCACGGTCGAGGAGTTCGTACGCCTCCCTCGGACTGAGCTGGTCCAGGGGAATGAGCCGCGCGCCCAATTGGGACAGCCGGTCGCGTGACGTGACCAGGACGTGGTGCCGGGAGTCGCCCGGCAGGAGGGGCCGTACCTGGTCCGGCGAGGAGGCGTTGTCGGCCAGGACCAGCACCGCGCCGCGCTCGTCAGCCCGAGCGGCCAGCGTCGAGCGGTAGAGCGCCGCCCGCTCGTCCGTTGTGGTCGGGATGTGTTCCGGCAGGGTGCCGAGGGCGCGCAGCAGGGCTTGGAGAGCACGGTCGGCGGTGACGGGCTCCCGGTCGTAGCCGTGCAGGTCGATGAAGAGAACACCGCCGGGGAACCAGCCCCGTTCACGAGCCAGGTGCGTGGTCTCGACGGCGAGCGCGGTCTTGCCGATGCCGCCGAGACCGGACACGGCGGCGACGAGGGTCGCCGCCGACTGCGTCCCGGCCGGGTCCAGCGCACGCAGCAGCTCCTCCGTCTCGCGCTCCCGGCCTGTGAACCCGCCGGGCCTCGGCGGCAGACCGGCCATCGCCTCGGGGACGGCGGCCCCGCCCTGCTGGACAACGACCTGCGCACCGACCACCTCGCGCAGGAAGACCCCGCCCCGGAAGTCGGTGTGGTCGCCGTCGTACCAGGGCGTCCCGCTTCCCGGCGCGGACCGTTCCATGGCCCGCGCGACGGCACCGGCGACGCCCCGCGGATCGGCGGCGAGCAGGTCGGCCACCGTCTCGCCCCACTCCCGTACGACCTCCCGCCGTGCCGGGTCCTGTGCCGCCTCGGCGATGTCCCGGGCGGTCGCGCCGGCGTCGAGCCCCACCGCCCGCGCCAGCCTGTCCACCGCCCGGCGTCCACTGTCCCCGCCCGCGCCCTCGACCAAGGCCGCCAGCAGTGCCGCTTCCATACGCCGTACTCGCCCCCGTCAACAACTCCCGACTGTGCGTCAAAGCTAGTGAATGGAACGTACGTTCATGCCACCTTCGCGTACCACACGACCTGCGAGCCGAGCCCCGCCACGGCGAGCGCCTCCAGCACCGACAGCGTGACCAGCAGCCCGCCGCCGTCGCCGTTCACCCAGAACACGACCAGGGCGGCCAGCGGTACCGCGCAGAACGCCGTCAGGTCGATCACGGTCTGGATCGTCTTGCGGGACCGGCGCCGGGTGTCGCTCCGGTGGTACGCCTCCCACCCGAAGGTCGTGAAGCCGCTCCCGTTCGCCGCGAGGGCGGCCAGCCGGGGCCCCAGATCGTCCCGGACGTAGCGGCCGATCGCCGAGATCTTCTCGTCGTTGACGAGGTAGGTCCAGCCGAGGACGAGGCACACCGGCGGCAACGCCAGGAGCATCGAGGGCTGCTTCGCCTGGGCCGCGGCGGCGATGACGGCGGCCACGACGGCCAGCGTCACGTAGAGGAGGTTGTCCCGGAACCCGATCCTCGCCTTCTGCTCGTCCTTCACGGTCTGGTACTCGGCGAGCAGCAACTGCCCGACGGTGAGGTCCTGTTCCGGCACTCGATTCCCTTCCCCCCAGTTGTAACTTATGACTATGCAGGAGACCCGGCCCACTGTTCTGGTCCTGACCGCACTTCCGCTCGAATATGCCGCTGTTCGCGCGCACATCGAGGAGCGGGAGGAGTTGGTGCACCGTGACGGGACCCGAGTCGAGAAGGGTCAACTACTCGGTACCTCCTGGAACGTCGCCCTCGCCGAGCTGGGCATGGGCGCCGAGCGGGCCGCGGCTCTCACCACGCAGCTCATCAACTGGCTGCGTCCCGAGGCCGTGTTCTTCGTCGGTGTCGCCGGCAGCCTGAAGGACGACGTCGGGATCGGCGACGTCGTCGTGGGCACGAAGGTGTACGAGATCCATGGCGGCAAGCAGACGCCGGACGGCTTCCAGGTCCGGCCGGAATCCCTGCCGGGCTCGCACGCGCTCGTACAGGCGGCCCGTTCCGCTGTGCGGGACATGCCCGACGTGCGGGCGCACTTCCTGCCGATCGCCACGGGCGACGTGGTCCTGGCGGACGCCAAGTCCGAGATCGCCCGCTCCCTCCGCAAGAACTACAACGACGCCGGCGCGATCGAGATGGAGGGCTCCGGAGCAGCTCACGCGGCCCACCTGAACGGCCAGTTGAACGCCCTGGTGATCCGGGGCATCAGCGACCGGGCCGACGCCAAGAAGCACAAGGCCGACGCCTCGGGTTCGCAGAAGCGCGCTGCCGAGCAGGCGGCTGCGGTGACGGTGGCGGTGCTGCACAAGCACCGGCCGCGCGAGGGTTCCTCCGACTCCGAGGAGAGTCCCCAACGGCGCGGGGACGGCGGAGCGACGTACGGCGGAGACCACATCGACTTCCGGGGCGGCACCTTCTGCGGCCCCGTCACCGGCAAGCAGAGCGGAGGGCAGCGATAGGGGCACCGTCCACGGCCCGGTCCCGCGAGCGACCGCCACCCTCCCACCCCGGCCCCTGGGCTTCACCGGTCGATCGGAGGACCTGGACCGCCTGCTTCCGCACCTCTCCCCCGACGAGGACGACACGGCTGCGCTGCCGCTCCTCATCTTCGCCGTCACGGGTATGGGCGGCGTCGGCAAGACCGCGCTGGCGGTGGAGGCAGCGCACCGGGCCCGTGCGCGGGGCTGGTTCCCGGGCGGAACGCTCTTCGTGGACCTACGCGGGTACGACGATGACCCGGTTACGGCTGATCAGGCGGTCCTGGCCCTACTCGACGCGCTCGGCGTACGAGACGGGGACCTGCCGCCGACGGCCGACCGCCAGTACGACGCATACCGCACGCTCCTCGCCGAACGACGGGACAGGATGCTGCTGATTCTGGACAACGCCTCGGACCCGTCCCAGTACCTGCCGCTTCTGCCCGGCACAGACCACCATCGGGTGCTCATCACCTCCCGGGACCGCCCCGACGCCCTTCCGGTACGCTTGATCAACCTGGAAACACTCGCTCCAGACGATTCCGTCGCCCTCCTGACCCGTGCCCTGCACGACACCGACGAACGCGACGACCGCCCGGCGCGTGAGTCCGGAGCCCTGCGCGAGCTGGCTGATCTGTGCGGGCACCTGCCCCTGGCCCTCCAAATCGCGGCAGGCATGTTGCGTCGGCGCCGCCACCGGGACATCGCCTCCCTGGTGGCCGAGATCCGGGAGGCCGGGGACGCGACCACCGTCCTCGACCACGGCAGTCCCGGAACCGACCTGTACGGACGCTCGCTCGTCCTGCGGCCTGTTCTGGAGACCTCCTATCGCCGGTTGCCACCCGAGCAGGCCCGGCTGCTGCGCCTGCTCTGCCTCGCGCCAGGCACGGAGACCGACACGGAGGCGATCACCCCTCTCGCCGACCTCGACCCGGAGTCCGTGGTGTTGCTGCTGGAGGACCTAGCCGCCAGACATCTCGTCACGCCGGTTCGGCGCGTCAACGGGGCACCTTCCGCCATGCGGTGGCGGCTGCATGACCTGGTGCGGGCGTTCGGGGCGGGTGTGGTGGCGAGGGACGCGGGGTTGCGGGAGGAGGGGGACGCGGCGCGGGAGCGGGTGCTGAAGTTCTACCTGCGGTGGGCGGACGCGGCCGATGACCGGTTGCGGTGGCTGCCGGGGAAGCCGGTGCCGGAGCGGTTCGGAGACCGGGGGCAGGCGTTGGCGTGGCTGGACGCGGAACGATCCGGTCTGGTCGCGGCGGTGGGGTGGGGACAGGAGGAGCGGTTCGCGGGCGCGGCGGTGCGGCTGGCCCAGTGTCTGGGGGAGTACCTGGACTGGCGGCGGTATTTCGACGACTGGATCGCCGTCGCGAAAGCCGCGCGGGAGGCCGCGCAACTTGCCAGGTATCGGCTGGATGAGGCCATCGCATGGGACCACCTCGGCATCGCCCTGCAGAGAGCAGGCCGGGAGGAGGAGGCAATCGACGCCCACGTCCGTGCCATCGGCTTGTATCAGGCCATCGAACACCGCGTTGGCGAGGCCACCGCGTGGAACAACCTCGGCAGCGCTCTGCGGGAGGCGGGCAGGGCAGGGGAGGCAATTGGCGCCCACCGCCGGGCCCGCAACCTGTACCAGGCCGCCAAAGACCGCGTCGGCGAGGCCATGGCGTGGGACAACCTCGGCAGTGCCCTGCGAGAGGCGGAGCGAGAGGAGGAGGCAATCGACGCCTACACCCGGGCCCGTGACCTGTACCAGGCCGCCGAAGACCGCCACGGCGAGGGCAGGGCCTGGCACAACCTCGGCATCATCCTGCGCGAGGCAGGCCGGGTGGAGGAGGCGATCAAGGCGTACGGCAAGGACCTGGAGATCTGCCGGGAGTTCAGGGACTGGTACGGCGAGGGACAGACCCTGAGCAACCTGGCCCTCGCCCACAAGACAGCCCACCGCCCTGCTGAGGCCCGCGCCGCCCACCTCCAGGCCGCCGACGCCTTCACCCGCGCCAACGCCCTCACCGAAGCCTCCGAGGCCCGCGCCTACGCCGCCGAACTACTGGATTAGCTCCCGCCTCACCCCACCCCCCGCATACCTCCGAGCCCCCGCCAAGGCACCACCGCCCACATCCGCGTCCCGCCCCCGGGCTCCCGCGCCTCCCCGAACCCCCACTCCCCGTCGCACTCCCGCACCACGCACCCCAGCACCCGCAGCGCCGCCCGCCTCCGCGCATCGCAGGCCGCGACCAGCCGGGGGTGCTCGTGCCGACGGTGCCCGTCGTAGAGCACCACCCGCAGCGCTCCCTCCCGGTACCGCAGCGACACGTACATCTCACCTCCGGGCGTGAACCGGCAAGCGCAAGCAATGAGTTCTCCCACCACCTGCACCACCGCGTCCGCCATGACCTCCAGCCCGTGCCCCTGGAGCACGGCCCGTGTCGCGACCCGTGCGATCCGCGAGCTGGTCGGCTTGGCGGGCAGCGTGAGGCTGTAGGTGAGCATGTCGGGCGAGGACGGCACGAAGTCCGCCCTCTCGGCGAACACGGGACAGGCGAAGACGGCCCCGACTGCGGACGCGGGCATGGGCAACTCCCTTATTGACTGCGGACATTCGATGACGCGCCGACGCCCCGACCAGTGGTGGCCTGTTTCCCTGGCGCGGGCCCGCCCCTCCCAGGGAAGGAGCATGTGGGCAGGCTCGCGCGATGCACTTCCAACGGCGTCGGACCGTAAGCGGCTCATCACCGACTGTAGAGCAATAGCGGAGTACACGTACTACTCTTCACCGAAGTCCCCGGTGGACCGGCCCGTCACACCGGCGGCAGACTGTCCCCGTCACACCGCTGAACGGGAGGACGAATGCCGCCGAGGAGCGCTCCGACGGAGCGTCAGCGACGACTCGGTGCCGAGTTGCGCAAGTTGCGCGTCGCGGCCGGGATGACCACGGAGCACGCCGCCGCCCTGCTGAACGTCCCGCGCACGAATGTGCCCAACATGGAGTCCGGACGTTCCGGCATCAGCGCGGAACGCGTACGCACCCTCGCGGGAAACTACGGCTGCACGGACCAGGCCCTCGTCGAGGCTCTCGCCGCCATGGCCGCCGGGCGCGAGAAGGGCTGGTGGGAGGCGTACCGGGGACAACTCCGGGACAGTTTTCTGGACATCGCCGAGATGGAGTGGCACGCCACCCGGCTACGTATCGCCGTCACCATGCACCTACCGGGGCTGCTCCAGACCGAAGACCACGCCCGCGCCGTCTTCGAGGCCGTGATCCCCCGCCTGCCGTCGGACGACATCGACGTCCGCGTCGCCCACCGGATCGACCGGCACCAGGTGCTGGACCGTCCGAGCCCGCCGACACTCGACGTGATCCTCCACGAGGCCGCCCTCCGCATGGAGTTCGGCGGTCCTGCGGTCGCGCGACGGCAGTTGGAGCACCTGCTGCGCATGTCTGAGCGCGAGAACGTGACCCTGCGGGTCATCCCGTTCAAGGCGGGTGGCTTCCCAGGAGCCGGACAGTCCGTCATCTACGCCGATGCGACTGTCCCCCGTCTCGACACCGTGGAGCTCGACAGCACCCACGGCCCGGAGTTCATCGACAACGAAGTCCAACTTGCCAAGTACCGCGCCCAGCTGGACGCCGCGCAGGCGCTCGCGCTCGCCCCGCCCGCCTCACGCGACTTCATCCACGCCCTGGCACACGACCTCTAGGAGAGTCACCATGAACGACATCAGCTGGGAAGAACCGTTCTGCGGAGAGGGCGCCAACTGCTTCCGCATAGGCACCGACCCCCGAGGCAACGCCTACATCGCCGTCGCCGGACAGGAGGACCACTACCTCACCGACACCCGCGAAGCCCTTCAGGCCCTCATCCGCGACATCAAGTCCGGCAAGGCCGACCACCTGCTCTGACCACCGCCCCTCCACCTCACCACACACCGCTCCCCTCACCTGCAAGAGTTCGCAAGAGGAATTTTCCTACCAGCGGCGCTACGTTCCGGGTATGAGCACTCACGGCGCCTCCCCCACACCGGAGCGGGCTGGTAAGCGGTCCGTCTCTCTGCCGCAGTCATTGATGAAGGAAATCGAGGTCCGGACCGGGAAGTCCGGGTTCTCGGCCGTCGTCTCCGAGGCGCTGGAGCAGTGGCTTGCCATGGCCAAGCTGCGCGAGGTCGTCGAGGCCGACGAGCGCGAGGTCGGGCCGGTCGGCGACGAGGCGATGAGGCGGGCGGAATCCGAGTGGTGAGCAAACGCCTCAAGGCCAGGGTGCAAGCTGGAGGCACTCTCGTGCTGGACGCCCAGGGCCTGTCCCTGCATGTCGATGGTGACGACGGGATGCGAGCCCGGATCAAGTCCGCCGACGACAGTCCTCGTGACGTCCGACAGATCACACATACCGAAGCTGTGTGCCGCCGCTCTGGACCTGCCAGGGCAGCCCTCGATCGGCGTCATCACGGTGTGAGTGAGCGCACGGGTGGCCCCACCGCTCCACCGCTCAACGGCTCGGGGCCACCCCTCGGGCGGTGCTCCTAGAAGACCGACTCCGCCTCGTCCATCCGGTCCTTCGGGACCGTCTTCAGTTCGGTGACCGCCTCCGCCAGCGGCACCATCACGATGTCGGTCCCCCGCAGGGACGTCATCTTGCCGAACTCGCCCCGGTGCGCCGCCTCCACCGCGTGCCAGCCGAAGCGGGTGGCGAGGACGCGGTCGTACGCCGTGGGCACGCCGCCGCGCTGGACGTGACCGAGGATGACCGGCTTGGCCTCCTTGCCGAGTCGGCGCTCCAGCTCGTACGCCAGGGCCGTGCCGATGCCCTGGAAGCGCTCGTGGCCGAACTTGTCGATCTCGCCCTTGCCGTAGTCCATGGTGCCGTCGGCCGGGTGCGCGCCCTCGGCGACGCAGATCACCGCGAACTTCTTGCCGCGGGCGAAGCGTTCCTCCACCATCTTGACCAGCTGGGCCGGGTCGAAGGGGCGCTCGGGCAGGCAGATGCCGTGGGCGCCGGCGGCCATGCCGGACTCCAGGGCGATCCAGCCCGCGTGCCGGCCCATGACCTCGACGACCATCACGCGCTGGTGGGACTCGGCGGTGGTCTTGAGGCGGTCCATCGCCTCCGTCGCCACACCGACCGCCGTGTCGAAGCCGAAGGTGCGGTCGGTGGAGGAGATGTCGTTGTCGATCGTCTTCGGGACGCCGACCACCGGCAGGCCCGCGTCCGACAGCATGTGCGCCGCGGTGAGCGTGCCCTCGCCGCCGATCGGGATCAGCGCGTCGATGCCGAAGTCGCGGATCATGTCGGAGGCGTTCTCGCAGGCCTCGCGGAGCCGGTCCCGCTCCAGCCGGGACGAGCCCAGTATGGTGCCGCCGCGGGCCAGGATGCCGCTGACCGCGTCGAGGTCGAGCGTGCGGTAGCGGCCGTCGAGCAGGCCGGAGTAGCCGTCCTCGAAGCCGATGACCTCGTCGCCGTAGTTGTCGACCGCCCGGTGCACGACCGACCGGATCACTGCGTTCAGTCCAGGGCAGTCGCCGCCTGCGGTGAGTACTCCTATGCGCATCGTGCCGAGTCTCCTGGTCGCTGTCGATACCGGTGAGTCAGTCCCGATTGTTTCACGTCCCCCCGGGCGCCGCCGACGCCGTACGGGCGGGCGCCCTAGCCAGTGCCGGAGGTATTGTCAAGAGGGGTCCGCTCACCTGGGTGGGCGATTTTTGTGGCCCGCCGAAAACCTTGCCGAAGACCCTTGCGGCCCTCGACGAAACGGAGAGCGCGCGTGACCCGCAGCGTGTACGTGACCGGTATCGACCGCGGCGACGGCCGCCAGGTCGTCGAACTCGGGGTCATGGAGCTCCTGACCAGGCAGGTCGACCGGGTGGGTGTCTTCCGTCCCCTGGTGCACGACGGGCCCGACCGCCTCTTCGAACTGCTGCGCGCCCGGTACCGGCTCACCCAGGACCCGTCGACCGTCTACGGCCTGGACTACCACGAGGCGTCCGCCCTCCAGGCCGAGCAGGGCACGGACGAGCTGGTGTCGACCCTCGTCGACCGGTTCCACCGGGTCGCCCGCGACTACGACGTCGTCCTCGTCCTCGGCACCGACTACGCCGACACCCAGTTCCCGGACGAGCTCAGCCTGAACGCCCGGCTCGCCAACGAGTTCGGCGCCTCCGTGATCCCGGTCGTCGGCGGCCGCAAGCAGACCGCCGAGTCGGTGCGCGCCGAGACCACCAACGCCTACCGCGCCTACGACACGCTGGGCTGCGACGTGCTCGCCATGGTGGTCAACCGGGTCGCCCGCGAGGACCGGGACGAGCTCGCCGAGCGGCTCGCCAGCCGGCTGCCGGTGCCCTGCTACGTGCTGCCGGACGAGCCGGCGCTGTCCGCCCCGACCGTCTCCCAGATCGCGCACACCCTCGGCGCGAAGGTGGTGCTCGGCGACGACTCCGGGCTGGCCCGCGACGCCCTGGACTTCGTGTTCGGCGGTGCCATGCTGCCGAACTTCCTCGCCGCCCTGACGCCGGGCTGCCTGGTCGTGACGCCGGGTGACCGTGCCGACCTGGTCGTCGGCGCGCTGGCCGCGCACAGCGCCGGCACCCCGCCGATAGCCGGGGTGCTGCTCACCCTGGACGAGGTCCCGGCCGAGCACATCCTCACCCTCGCCGACCGGCTCGCCCCCGGCACGCCGGTGCTGTCGGTGCCGAGCACCAGCTTCCCCACCGCCGAGCAGCTCTTCTCCCTGGAGGGCAAGCTGAACGCGGCCACCCCGCGCAAGGCGGAGCGGGCGCTCGGCCTGTTCGAGCGGTACGCCGACACCGCGGACCTCACCAAGCGAGTCTCCGCACCCAGCAGCGACCGCGTCACCCCGATGATGTTCGAGCACAAGCTGCTGGAGCAGGCCCGCTCCGACCTGCGCCGGGTCGTGCTCCCCGAGGGCACCGAGGAGCGGGTGCTGCACGCGGCCGAGGTGCTGCTGCGCCGGGGCGTGTGCGAGCTGACCCTGCTCGGGGACGTCGACCAGATCCGCAAGAAGGCCGCCGACCTGGGCGTCGACCTCGGTGACAGCCGGCTGATCGACCCGGCCACCTCCGAGCTGCGGGACTCCTTCGCCGAGCAGTACGCGGCCCTGCGCGCCCACCGGGGCGTCACCGTGGAGCTGGCCTACGACGTCGTCTCCGACGTGAACTACTTCGGCACGCTGATGGTGCAGGAGGGGCTCGCCGACGGCATGGTGTCGGGCTCGGTGCACTCCACGGCCGCGACCATCCGGCCCGCCTTCGAGATCATCAAGACCAAGCCGGACGCGGGCATCGTCTCCTCCGTCTTCTTCATGTGCCTGGCCGACAAGGTGCTGGTCTACGGCGACTGCGCGGTCAACCCGGACCCGGACGCCGAGCAGCTCGCCGACATCGCCGTGCAGTCGGCGGTCACGGCGGCGCGGTTCGGGGTGGAGCCGCGGATCGCGATGCTGTCGTACTCGACCGGTACGTCCGGTACGGGCGCCGACGTCGACAAGGTGCGCGCCGCCACCGAGCTGGTGCGCTCGCGCCGGCCCGATCTGCGGATCGAGGGTCCGATCCAGTACGACGCGGCCGTGGAACCGTCGGTCGCGGCGACCAAGCTGCCGGGCTCGGAGGTGGCCGGGCAGGCGACCGTGCTGATCTTCCCCGACCTGAACACCGGCAACAACACCTACAAGGCCGTGCAGCGCTCGGCCGGCGCCATCGCCGTCGGCCCGGTGCTCCAGGGTCTGCGCAAGCCGGTCAACGACCTGTCCCGGGGCGCCCTCGTCCAGGACATCGTCAACACCGTCGCCATCACGGCGATCCAGGCCCAGTCCCCGGCCCAGTCCCCGACCGAGAAGGCGGCCCAGTGAGTTCCACGCGCGTCCTCGTCCTCAACTCCGGCTCCTCGTCGGTGAAGTACCAGCTGCTGGACATGCGCGACAGCAGCCGGCTGGCCTCCGGTCTGGTCGAGCGGATCGGTGAGCGGACCTCCCTCGTCCGGCACACCCCGCTCGCGGCGGGCGGCGGGACCCGGGAGCGGACCGGGCAGGTCGCCGACCACGACGCCGCCCTGAAGACGATGGCCGAGGAGCTGGCCGCCGACGGTCTCGGCCTCGACTCCCCCGAGCTGGCCGCGATCGGCCACCGGGTGGTGCACGGCGGGAAGCGCTTCACCGAGCCGACGGTGATCGACGACCGGGTGCTGGCCGAGATCGAGCGGCTGATCCCGGTGGCGCCGCTGCACAACCCGGCCAACCTGACCGGCATCCGCACCGCCATGGCGCTGCGCCCGGACCTGCCGCAGGTCGCCGTCTTCGACACCGCCTTCCACACCACGATGCCGGAGTCGGCGGCCCGCTACGCGATCGACGTCGAGACCGCCGACGCGCACCGCGTCCGCCGCTACGGCTTCCACGGCACCTCGCACGCGTACGTCTCCCGGGCGACGGCCGAGCTGCTGGGCAAGGCGCCCGAGGAGGTGAACGTCATCGTGCTGCACCTGGGCAACGGGGCGTCCGCCTCGGCCGTACGGGGCGGTCGTTGCGTGGACACCTCCATGGGGCTGACGCCCTTGGAGGGGCTCGTGATGGGTACGCGGTCCGGAGACATGGACCCGGCCGTCATCTTCCATTTGATGCGTGTTGGCGGAATGTCCGCCGACGAGATCGACACTCTCCTCAACAAGAAGAGCGGTCTGGTCGGACTGTGCGGTGACAACGACATGAGGGAGATCCGGCGCCGGATCGACGAGGGCGACGAACAGGCGGAGCTGGCGTTCGACATCTACATTCACCGTCTGAAGAAGTACATCGGCGCCTATTACGCCGTTCTCGGGCGGGTGGACGCGGTGGCCTTCACCGCCGGGGTCGGCGAGAACGCCGCCCCGGTGCGGGAGGCGGCCGTGGCGGGCCTGGAGGGGCTGGGCCTGGCGGTGGACGGCGGGCGCAACGCCGTACGCGGTGGCGGGCCGCGGCTGATCTCGCCCGAGGGCGCGCGGGTCGCGGTCGCGGTGGTACCGACGGACGAGGAAATGGAGATCGCTCAGCAGACATACGCACTGGTCGGAAAGAACAACTGAGCAGGGACTTCCTCATTTGTACTTTCCGTCAGACGGAATATTCCGCTGCGAAACAAACCGATAGGATCGCCCCATGCGCCGTTCGAAAATCGTCTGTACTCTCGGCCCCGCGGTCGACTCCCACGAGCAGCTCGTCGCTCTGATCGAAGCCGGCATGAACGTGGCCCGCTTCAACTTCAGCCACGGCTCGCACGCCGAGCACCAGGGCCGGTACGACCGGGTCCGTGCCGCCGCCAAGGAGACGGGCAGGGCCATCGGTGTCCTCGCCGACCTCCAGGGCCCGAAGATCCGCCTGGAGACCTTCGCCGAGGGTCCCGTCGAGCTGGTGCGCGGTGACGAGTTCACCATCACCACCGAGGACGTCCCGGGCGACAAGACGATCTGCGGAACGACCTACAAGGGCCTGCCCGGTGACGTGGCCAAGGGCGACCAGATCCTGATCAACGACGGCAACGTCGAGCTGAAGGTCACCGAGGTCGACGGCTCCCGCGTGAAGTCGATCGTCATCGAGGGCGGTGTCATCTCCGACCACAAGGGCATCAACCTGCCCGGCGCGGCGGTGAACGTGCCCGCGCTGTCCGAGAAGGACATCGAGGACCTGCGGTTCGCCCTGCGGATGGGCTGCGACCTGGTCGCGCTGTCCTTCGTCCGGGACGCCAAGGACGTCGCCGACGTCCACCGCGTGATGGACGAGGAGGGCCGCCGGGTCCCCGTCATCGCCAAGGTGGAGAAGCCGCAGGCGGTGGAGAACATGGAGTCCGTCGTGGCGGCCTTCGACGCCGTCATGGTCGCGCGCGGCGACCTGGCCGTCGAGTACCCGCTCGAGAAGGTCCCCATGGTGCAGAAGCGCCTGATCGAGCTCTGCCGGCGCAACGCCAAGCCGGTGATCGTGGCGACCCAGATGATGGAGTCGATGATCACCAACTCCCGGCCGACCCGCGCCGAGGCCTCCGACGTGGCCAACGCGATCCTGGACGGCGCCGACGCGGTCATGCTGTCGGCCGAGTCGAGCGTGGGCGCGTACCCGATCGAGACCGTGCGGACGATGTCGAAGATCGTCCAGGCGGCCGAGCAGGAGCTGCTCTCCAAGGGCCTGCAGCCGCTGGTGCCGGGCAAGAAGCCGCGCACCCAGGGCGGCTCGGTGGCCCGCGCCGCCTGCGAGATCGCCGACTTCCTCGGCGGCAAGGGCCTGGTGGCCTTCACCCAGTCCGGTGACACGGCCCGGCGGCTGTGCCGCTACCGCGCCGCCCAGCCGATCCTGGCGTTCACCACGGACGAGTCCACCCGCAACCAGCTCGCGCTGAGCTGGGGCGTGGAGCCGTACGTCGCGCCGTTCGTGAACAGCACCGACGAGATGGTCGAGCTGGTGGAGCAGGAGCTGCTCAAGCTGAACCGCTTCAGCGAGGGCGACATCGTGATCATCACGGCCGGCTCGCCCCCCGGCGTCCCCGGTACCACCAACATGGTCCGCGTCCACCACCTGGGCGAGGCGACCGGCTGACCGTAAGGGGCCTGTACGGCACCGAGGGCGCCCCCTGTGGTCTCACAGGGGGCGCCCTCGGTGTGTTGCGGCTCCCGGGGGGGGTCTTGGTGGCGTTCAGCCGGTGGTGATGTACTGCTGCAGCCCGGGGACGTGCAGGGTGCCGCCGAACTGGCCGGCCTGCTTCACCGTCACCTTGGTGAAGTAGATCAGCGGGATGTCGAGCGGCGGCGGGTGCTCCGGGTCGAACGTGACCGGGATCAGGCCGAGCAGGTTGCCGGAGATGCTCTCGGTGTACATCACGGTGTCGCCGTCGCGGATGGTGGACGTCGACCCCTTGGCCGCCTGCACGTGGTGGGTCGCGCCGGACCGTTTGTCCTCGACCGTCTGGTGCAGGTCCCCGATGTCTGTGCCGCCGGAGATGACGTACTTCAGCACCCTCTTGGTGCCGCCG
The DNA here is from genome assembly GCF_001905725.1 of Streptomyces sp. CB02400. Lineage (GTDB taxonomy): Bacteria > Actinomycetota > Actinomycetes > Streptomycetales > Streptomycetaceae > Streptomyces > Streptomyces atrovirens. The sequence continues at coordinate 552,839 of NZ_LIWB01000003.1, read as the reverse complement.
CTCGCCGTCCGCACCTCGACGATGCCCTCGTACGAGGCGCCCTTCAGCAGCAGCGAGCTGGCGTTGAGGGTCCAGGGGTCGTCGGGCAGCAGGAGCTGGTTGTCGACGCCGCCCTCGGCGTCGGTGGCGATCGGGCAGTCCTCGGGGTCGATCTTGGCCGACTCGGAGGGGCTGGGGGAGGCGGTGGCCTCGGGGGTCTCGGTGGCCTCCTCGGTGGCTTCCTCGACCGTCTTCTTGGTGTCCTCGGCGGCCTTCGTCGCCTTGTCGCCGGCGTCCTCGGCGGTGTCCTTCGCCGTTTCGGTGACCTTCTCGGTGGTCTCCTTGGCGGTTCCGGCCGCGTCCCCGGCCTCGTCGTCCTCCGTGGCGGAGGCGGACGGGGTGGGACTCGCCTCGGCCTCCTTCTCCTTCGGGGTGAAGACGTCCTTGAAGGCGTCCCCGAGGCCCTCCAGGAGGTTGCGGTCGGTCTCCGAGGGCTCCGGCTCGGGCTCGGTCGTGTCCTCGGCGGCGGGGGCGGAGGTGGCGGGCGCCGGCTCGTCCTTGTCGTCGGAACCTGAATCCGACGAAGAGGACGTCTCCTTGTCAGTGCCCTTGTCCGCCTCGGGGGCCTTCTGCTCCTCGGAGGTCTCCGCCGAGGGCTCCCCGTCCGAGGACGCGCTCTCGCTCGCCGACGCGGACGGCGTGGGCGACGCGGAGGCGTCGTCCTTCTTGGCGTCCTCGACGACCTCCAGGCAGGCCTGGTACTCGTCGACGGTCAGGCTGTTCGCCGTCGGCGTCCCGTCGTTGCCGTCGGCGAGGGCCAGCGTCGGCGTGAACCCCATCCCCATGAGGACCGCCGTGGGCATCGCCGCCAGGGCGATCGCCTTGCCGCTCGGCACGTGGAACCTGGTGAACAGCGGCTTCTTCGGGGCCGCGTGACGCGGTCCGCGCACCTCGTCAGCCGACACGGTGCCCCCCTGCGGCCCGGACGCCGTCCGCCTCACCGTCTTCCCCCTTCTCGAAGGAAACGGCCGGGAACTGCGGCGCCATGGCGGGGTCCTGGGACACGTCGTCCGGCGCCGCCTCACCCGTGGGCGCCTCGGCACCGTCGTGCTCCCCCGCCGCCTCGACCGGCGGCTCGCCCGGCGCCCAGGATAGGGCGAGCGCACCGCCGACCAGCGAGAGCAGGAAGCCGATCAGGAAGCCGCCTATGTTGGAGATCACCAGCGACACCAGGGCCAGCAGGATCGCCGCGACACCGGCGAAAATTCGGGTGGCGGACTGGAACCACATGGTCAGGCCCAGCGTGACCAGCAGCACGCCGATGATCAGCGACCCCGCGCCGGCCGTCGTCGCCATGGCGATCGACATGTGGCCCAGCTTGAGCGTGGCGTAGGGGAAGTACGCGATGGGGATGCCACCCAGCAGCGTGAGCAGACCGGCCCAGAACGGCCGGGTGCCCCGCCAGTTGCGGAATCGCAGACGCAGCCGGGTGAAGGTACCGGCGCTCTGGACCGGAGTCTCGGCACTCATGGAAAACAGCTCCCTGGTCCGGTGAACGTACGTATCGGCTCGGCCTAGGCACGGAGAAGCCGGAAGTGTCTGACTATCAGCGAGTGCCCGCCGTCGGGCGGCGAGCCGGGCGGGTGGGGAGGCGAACCCTCCCCACCCCTCCTCGGCCACTCAGCCAGCCGAGGTCATCCCGATGACGGAACCGTCAGAAGCACTCCATCTTCGGGTCTGCGCCGAGACGCATCTTCAGGCCGCTGAGCTTGAACGTGCCGGCCGTGGTCGCCCACGCCGTCTGCTCGACGTTGTAGAGATCGGCAGACTCGGCCTGCTGGGCGAAGCCGCCCGGCAGCGAGGTGCCGTCCTGCTTCACAGCCGGCCCGCGGTGCTGGTCCTGGACCGCCACACCGATGTCGATGTTCTTGAACGTGGCGTCGGCGTCCAGCTGGGCGACGTCGATGTAGAGGTTCTCGGCCGTGACCGGGTTCTTCGCGTCGTTGCCCGCCTCAAGACGGAGGTAGACCGTCTTGTTGAGGACCGGGATCGTCGTCTTGACCGATTGGCACATCTTGGTGATCTCGGCGGTCTTGAACGACGAGATCGCGACCGGGCGCTTCGTCTTCTCATCGCCGGCGACCGACGTGTAACCCTCGTCCATACCGCCGTACTGGGCGAAACCCTCACCGTACAGGTGACCGGCCTTCACCTTGAACTGCTGGCCGGACACGCTGAACGACGCGGCGAGCGCGCCCTGCGCCAGGCCGACACCCACCGCCGCCGTAGCGAGCACGCTGGGCACCATGACCACAGCGAACCGCTTCCATCTGGTCCCGCCACGCACCTGGGACTCCATATTTCCTCCTTCTCGGACGTACATCTCCTGCCCCGGCCCGTCGCCATGAACGGCGGCCCGGCCGGGCAGGGATGGGAGAAGTGCTACGTCCTCGGGAAGGAGAGCGCCCGAGCTCGACGGCGCGTACGACGCGCCCGATCACCGGCGATCACCCCCGAGCGACAACCACTGGTCGCGCCTGACACGCATCACGCACAACCCTGCTGGACAGGCTTCGCCGGGTGGGCGAAGACCCCCCTGTCCAAGAACCGGCGTCACTGCCGCCGGTTCTGCTCGGTGGGGACCCAGGAGTTCCCGCGGCCCGACCGGCTGTCGGGATACGGGTGATGGACCGAGCGTCGCCGATCGTGGTCCATTCTCGCCGTCGACACAAGGGGGTTCGTTACTCGCTAGTAACGGCCGGGTAACCCCGTAACGACCCGCCGACGCCACGCGGCGACGCTGGGTTCACCGCACGTGCCGTACAAAACCATTGATCGGCGGACAGAACACGACAGACCAAAGCCTGTGACTTACTGGCAGTAACAGCGGCCGCGATTACCAAGTTTTGGTAAAGCGCGGCCGCACCGGCATCCGTGAACCGAACGGCAACTCGGGCCCCACGCGCCCGAACCCCCGGCAAACCGACCGGAATCGGGCAACGGCGCCCGGGTGGCTCAGAACAGGGCCCGCGCCAGCGCCCGGCGCGCGGCGATCACCCGCGGGTCGTCGGCGCCGACCACCTCGAACAGCTCCAGCAGCCGCACCCGTACGGCATTGCGGTCGTCGCCCGCGGTGCGCCCCACCGTCTCGATGAGCCGGCCGAAGGCGTCCTCGACATGACCGCCCACCAGGTCCAGGTCGGCGGCGGCGATCTGCGCGGCGGCGTCCCCCGGCTTCTCGGCGGCGTCCCCGCGCACCTTCGCCGGGTCCAGGCCCTGCACCCGCTGGAGCAGTTCGGCCTGGGCGAGACCCAGCGTGGCCTCGGGGTTGGTCGGGTCGTCGGTGAGCACGTTCTTGTACGCCTGGACGGCACCGGCGAGGTCGCCGCTGTCCAGCGCCCGTACGGCGGCCTCCAGCAGGGCGTCGTACGGACCGACGGCCTCGCCCGGGGTCTCCGCCGGGGCGCCACCGCCCGGTACGGCGTCGGGGTCGACGTCGAGGCCGGTCAGGCCGAAGCGCTGCTCGCCGACCTGCACCAGCTGGTCCAGGGTCTGGCGGATCTGCGCCTCGCCCGCGGCCCCCTGGAAGAGCGGCAGCGCCTGCCCGGCGACCACCGCGAAGACCGCCGGGATCCCCTGGATCCCGAACTGCTGCATCAGCATCTGGTTGGCGTCGACGTCGATCTTGGCGAGCAGGACGCGGCCGTTGTACTCGACGGTGAGCCGCTCAAGCAGCGGGCTCAGCTGCTTGCAGGGCTCGCACCACTCGGCCCAGAAGTCGATGACGACCGGGACCTCGGTGGACCGCTGCAGGACGTCGCGCTCGAAGCCGGCCTCGTCGACGTCGATGACGAGATCGGCCGGGGAGATGGCGCCCCCGCCGCCCTGCCGGGCCGCTTCCGCGCGCGCCTGCTCCGCCTTCGCCTTGGCCTCCTGGGCCGCCTTCACCGCGGCGAGGTCGACGACTCCGCTCATGGACATGTTCCGTGGCTGCATGCGTCTATCCTCCCCCGTACGGTGCGTGTGTGTGAAAACGCCCGGGAAAGCCAGGCGTACGCGTGTTGTTGACGCCGGGTCCCCACCCCGCGCCGGTGGTCGTCGCTCGGGCACGCCGGTCGTGCGCGCTTTCGCTACGGGTCGTAGCGTAATACCGACCGGGGCCTGCTGAACAGGGTGCCCCGGTGATCTCCCTCACGCACGACCGCACGGAATCCGCCGTTATCGTCGTGCCATGCAGAGCCGCACCCCCGTCAGTCGCACCGGGCGCCCGCGCAGTGCCGCCGCGGATGCCGCGATCCTGGCCGCGACCCGTGCGGCTCTGGTCGAACTGGGCTGGTCCAAGCTCACCTTGGGAGACGTGGCGGTCCGCGCCGGGGTCGCCAAGACCACCCTCTACCGGCGCTGGGCGGGCAAGAACGAACTGGTCGTGGACGCCGTCGCGGAACTCTTCGACGAGCTGACCCTGCCCGACCGCGGCTCACTCGCCGCCGACATCGAGGGCGTGGTACTCCAGTTCGCCGCGATCCTGGCCCGCCCGGAGGCCCGGAACGGACTGATGGCGGTGGTCGCCGAGTCCACCCGCGACGACGCCCTGCGCGAGCGCATCCGCGCCTCGATCGTGGACCGGCAGAAGCGTCTCGTCCTCGCCGGCCGGGCGCGGGCGCAGGCGCGGGGCGAACTACCGCCGGAGTCCGACGCGCGGGAGGCGGAGCGTACGGTCGACCTGATCTTCGACATGGTGGCCGGCGCGGTGGTGCACCGCACCCTGGTGAGCGCGGAACCGGCCGACGAGGAATGGGTGCACGGCTTCACCCGGGTCCTGCTGTCGGGTCTCTCCGCCCCAGGGCCCTGAACCGGCCACGGTCGGCCGGTAGTCGCCTGTCACCGCCCCCGGCGCGCTGCGAGGATCGATGATCACCCCGCGCCGGAACGCGCGGGACGCCGAGCAGCCAGGGAGGCGCACATGACCGGGACAGGGACCGAACCCGCCACCGCACGGATCGACACCTCCAGGCCGCACCCGGCCCGGGTCTACGACTGGTTCCTCGGCGGCAAGGACAACTACCCGGTCGACGAGGAGCTGGGTCGGCAGATCATGGGCGTCGACGGCACGGCCCGGCACGTCGCCCGCACCAACCGCTGGTTCATGCAGCGGGTCACCCGATGGCTGGCCGGTGAGGCGGGCGTCCGCCAGTACCTGGACATCGGCACCGGCATCCCCACCGAGCCCAATCTGCACCAGGTGGCCCAGGGCATCGCGCCCGAGTCCCGCGTGGTCTACACGGACAACGATCCCATCGTGCTGAAGCACGCCGAGGCGCTGCTGCGCAGCACCCCCGAGGGCGTCACCGACTACGTCCAGGCCGATGTGCGCGAACCCGGCCGCATCCTGGAACAGGCCCGCGAGAAGCTGGACTTCGAGCGGCCGGTGGCATTGTCCCTCGTCGCGCTGACGCACTTCCTCGGCGACGAGGACGATCCGTACGGGCTGGTGGCGCGGCTCGTCGAGGCGCTGCCCTCCGGCAGTCATCTGGTCCTGTCGCAGCTCACGGCGGATTTCGACCCCGAGGCGGTCGGCCGCGGGGTCGAGATGTACAAGGCGGGCGGCGTCACGCTCGCGCCGCGCAGCCGCGCGGAGATCGCCCGCTTCTTCGAGGGCCTGGAGCCCGTGGAGCCGGGCCTGGTCCAGCTGACCGACTGGCACCCCGAGCTCGCCGTCGGGGAGAGCACCGACGAGAACGCCGTGATCTCGCTGTACGGCGCGGTGGCCCGCAAGCCGTGACACGATCGCGCGGCGGGGCCACTCATATCGAGCACGTTCCGTCGGCCGCCGGATCCCCACCGGGAAACGAGCGACAAAGCCCTTGCTACGGTGCCTCGATGGCATCGGTCAAGAAGTTCCAGGTCACCTTCGACTGCGCGGACCCCGAGCGCCTCGCCCGTTTCTGGTGCGAGGTGTTGGGGTACGTCGTACCGCCTCCTCCGGAGGGATTCGCCACTTGGGACGATTACCACCGCTCGCTGCCGTCCGACCATCAGGTCGTGTGGTTCGCGTGCGTCGATCCCTCAGGCGCGGGCCCGCGACTGTTCTTCCAGCGCGTCCCCGAAGGGAAGGTCGTCAAGAACCGGGTGCATCTCGACGTGCGGGCCGGTACCGGGCTCGTGGGTGAGGAGCGCCTCGCCACGCTCGAAGCCGAGTGCGCACGACTGGTCGCGCTCGGCGCGGTACACGAGCGGACGCTGTACGCCGACGAGGACAACGAGTCGTGCATCGTGATGCGGGACATCGAGGGCAACGAGTTCTGTCTCGACTGAGCGTCTCCCGGGACGAGGTGGGGAGCCGTCTCCCCTGCCGCGCGCCTTCCCCTCCGGTCGTCCAACCGGTGTGCCGCCGTGATCCAAGGGACTCCGCGCCGCAGAATCCTGGCGGGCGGCGTCCCGCGCCGTCCCCTCCGGTCGTCCAACCGGTGTGCCGACGTGATTCATGGGACACAGAAGGGCACTACCTTGCGCATACTCAGACGGGCGCTGGGCACCACGCTCACCGCAGCCCTCGGCTCGCTGCTGCTGACCGTTCCGGGAGCCGCCCCGGCGTTCGCGGCGGACCCCGTGCCGCTGCCGATGTACTCCCTCGCCGACATGGAGGTCGACGGGAGCAACCGGCAGGTCTTCCTCAGCATGCCCGCGGGGATCGACGGCCGAGTCGTGGTGACGGACTACGACGGCGGGAACAGCACCTGGCTGAGCGGCCTGCCGGGCGCCGGCGGGCTGGCCCTCTCGCCCGACTCCCGGACCCTTTACGTGGCCGCGCGGGACATCGACACCATCGTCGCGTACGACACCGCGACACTGACGGAGACCGCACGGTACTTCGTGGGCGAGGACACCGCCCCGTGGAGCCTGGCCTTCGCGGGCGGGAAGCTGTGGTTCGGGTACGGCATCACCGGGGACCTGGGGTCGGTCGACGTGGCCACTGCCGAGCCGGTGATCGAACTCGGTCTGGACGGTTCACTGGACTGGGGTGCGGATCTCGTCACCTCTCCCACCGACCCCAACGTGCTGGTGACCGGCACGGGCGGCACCAACGCCAACACCCTCACGGTGTACGACGTGAGCAGCGGAACGCCCGAGGTGGCCGCCCGACGGGTCCTCTCCGGGACGGAGATGAACGGTCTGCGGGACCTGGCCGTGACGCCCGACGGCCGGAGCGTCGTCGTGGCCGCCCTGATCTCGCCCGGGTACCAGGTCTTCCGCCTCGACGACCTCTCGGACCAGGGAACTCACGCGTCGCCCTCCCCCCTGGCCGTCGCCGTCGCACCCGACGGCACGGTGGCCGGAGGAACCTCCAACAACAGCGTCGACGTGCCGGACCTGTCCTTCTACGCGCCGGGCGCTCCCGCTCCGCTGACCACGGTCGAGCTGGGCGGTGACACCGAGGGCCTGGTGGCCGAGGGGCTGGCCTGGGCGCCGGACGGGAGCCGGATCTTCGCCGTGACGCAGCAGCCCCGCGTCCTCGGACTCCGTTTCCATGCGCGGCAGGTCGCCACCACCGTGCAGACCACCCTCACCCTCGATGCGCCCCCGACCAGCAGGAGGTACCGGGAACTGACCGTCACCGGCACCCTGGCACCGGCCGCCGGCTTCGCTCCCGGCACCACCGTCGCGGTGAAGCGCTACGACGCCGCCGCTCCGGAAGGCACCTCGCTGGGCACCGTCACGGTGTCGGCCGACGGCACCTTCGCCGTGACCGACACGCCGAGCAGGCTCGGTCAGGCGAGGTACGGCGTGACGTACGCCGGTGACTCCTGGCACACCGCGGCCTCCGCCGAGGTGACCGTGGAGATCACCCGCCGCTGACGTGGCCTCCGGCACGGAGGTCGCCGTGGCCCGGATCAGGACCGCGGACCACGGCGATCTCCCTTCCGCGCGGTCCCGGCGCAGGACACCGGCTCCACGCCCGGAACGCCTCCGACCGGCGTCACGACGGCGGGGGCGGCCGCGTCGGCGGCTCCCCCGCCGTCGTGACGGAGTGGCGTCGGGTCTAGAACCCGGCGGGCTCCGTGTACACGCCCCACTCGTCGCGCAGGACACCGCAGATCTCGCCGAGGGTCGCCTCCGCGCGGACGGCGTCCAGCATCGGCTCGATCATGTTGGCGCCGGAGCGCGCGGCCGCGACCATGGCGTCGAGCGCGCCGCGCACCTTCGCGTCGTCGCGGGCGGCCTTGCGCTCGCCGAGGAGCCGCACCTGCTCGCGCTCCACCTCGTGGCTGACCCGCAGGATCTCCAGGTCGCCGGTGACGGAACCGGTGTGGACGTTGACGCCGACGACCCGCTTGTCGCCCTTCTCCAGCGCCTGCTGGTAGCGGAACGCCGACTCGGCGATCTCGCCGGTGAACCAGCCGTCCTCGATGCCGCGCAGGATGCCGGAGGTGATCGGCCCGATCGGGTGCCGCCCGTCCGGGTGGGCCCGCAGGCCCCGCTCCTTGATCTGCTCGAAGATCTTCTCGGCGTCCGCCTCGATGCGGTCGGTGAGCTGCTCGACGTACCAGGAACCGCCCAGCGGGTCGGCGACGTTGCCGACGCCGGTCTCCTCCATCAGCACCTGCTGGGTGCGCAGGGCGATCTCGGCGGCCTGTTCGCTGGGCAGCGCGAGGGTCTCGTCGAGGGCGTTGGTGTGGAGGGAGTTGGTCCCGCCGAGCACGGCGGCCAGGGCCTCCACGGCCGTCCGTACGACGTTGTTGTACGGCTGCTGCGCGGTCAGCGAGACACCGGCGGTCTGGGTGTGGAAGCGCAGCCACTGCGCCTTGTCGCTCTTCGCGCCGTAGACGTCCCGCATCCAGCGCGCCCAGATGCGCCTGGCCGCACGGAACTTGGCGATCTCCTCGAAGAAGTCGACGTGCGCGTCGAAGAAGAAGGAGAGGCCGGGCGCGAAGACGTCGACGTCCAGGCCGCGGCTGAGGCCCAGCTCCACGTACCCGAAGCCGTCCGCGAGCGTGTACGCCAGCTCCTGCGCGGCCGTCGCCCCGGCCTCGCGGATGTGGTAGCCGGAGACCGACAGCGGCTTGTAGGCGGGGATGCCGGCCGCGCAGTGCTCCATCAGGTCGCCGATGAGGCGCAGGTGCGGCTCGGGCTGGAAGAGCCACTCCTTCTGCGCGATGTACTCCTTGAAGATGTCCGTCTGCAGCGTGCCGTTGAGCACGCCGGGGTCGACGCCCTGGCGCTCGGCGGCGACGAGGTACATGCAGAAGACGGGCACGGCGGGCCCGCTGATCGTCATGGAGGTCGTCACGTCCCCGAGCGGGATGTCCCGGAACAGGACCTCCATGTCGGCGGCCGAGTCGATCGCCACCCCGCAGTGGCCGACCTCGCCCAGGGAGCGCGGGTCGTCGGAGTCGCGGCCCATGAGCGTCGGCATGTCGAAGGCGACGGAGAGCCCGCCTCCGCCGTTGCCGAGGATCATCTTGTACCGCTCGTTGGTCTGCTCGGCGTTACCGAACCCGGCGAACTGCCGGATGGTCCACGTACGCCCCCGGTAGCCGGTCGGATACAGCCCGCGGGTGAAGGGGTACTCCCCCGGCCAGCCGATCCGCTCGAACCCTTCGTAGCTGTCCCCGGTCCGGGGCCCGTACACCGGCTCCACGGGATCGCCGGAGAGCGTGGTGAAATCCGCGTCGCGCTTGCGAGCGGCGTCGTACCGGGCCTGCCAGCGTCGGCGGCCCTCCTCGATGGCGTCAGCGTCCATGCCTTCGAATTTACTAGGACGTCCTAGTAAATGTCGATGGGAGACCGCCGCACGCTGCTCCGTACGGCGGTGAGACGCGTTACGCGACCGCGGGGGCCTCGTCCGCGACCTTGCCCTCCAGCTCGCGGCTGATCCTGCGCTCCACGAAGAACGCGGCGGTGGGGACGGTGCCGGCGAGGAGTACCCAGAGCTGCTTCTTGACCGGCCACTTCGCCTTGGAACCGAGGTCGAAGGCGAAGATCAGGTAGACGACGTACAGCCATCCGTGGGCGATGCTGACCACCTGTGTGAAGTCGGCCGCCCCGCCCATGTCGAGCGCGTACTTGCCGATCATGCCGAGGGTCAGCGCGACGAGGAGGACACCGGTGACGTAGGCCATGATCCGGTAGCGGGTCAGCACGCTTCGTTTCATGGATACGAGCGTAACCGTCCGAAAAATCCCCGCGTCGGCGGGGAGCGGTAAGCCATCATGCGCCAGCGCGTCAGGACGCTCGGAACACCCCCGCGACGGCGGGGAACAACGTGCTGACCCACGGGAAGGCTACTCCCCCTCGAAGTCCCCCGCCGCCAGCCGCAGTGGCCGGAGCATCGCGAAGAGTTCGCCGCACTCCTCGGCGTCGTACGCGCCCAGGCCGAAGTCCATGGCCATCAGGTCGCGGGTGGCGGACTCGACGACCTCGCGGCCCTTGTCGGTGATGGTCGCGAGGGTGCCTCGGCCGTCGTTGGGGTTGGGACGCTTGGCGACCAGGCCCGAGCGCACCAGGCGGTCCACGGTGTTCGTCACCGACGTGGGGTGCACCATGAGCCGCTCGCCGATCTTGGACATCGGCAGCTCGCCCGACTTGGAGAAGGTCAGCAGCACCAGCGCCTCGTACCGCGCGAACGTGAGCCCGTACGGCTTGACGACCGCGTCCACCTCGGCCAGCAGGATCTGCTGTGCCCGCATGATCGAGGTGATCGCGGCCATCGACGGCACGTTTCCCCAGCGCTGCTTCCAGAGCTCGTCGGCGCGGGCGATGGGATCGAACGAGAGACTGAGCGGCTTCGGCACGGACCAGACCCTACCGGCCGGTCATATGTCGGTCAGCCCTGTCTCACTCATCGGTCCCGTCGGTCAGCCGTCGCGTTGCGCCAGATGCCTTTCGACGGTCTCCACCTTGGACGTGAGACCGTCCTCCACACCCGGGCGGACGTCCGCCTTGAGGACGAGGGAGACGCGCGGTGCGCGCGCCTCCACCGCGGCCACGGCGCGCCTGACCACGTCCATGACCTCGTCCCACTCACCCTCGATCGAGGTGAACATCGCGTCGGTGCGGTTCGGGAGACCGGATTCGCGGACCACGCGCACGGCGTCGGCGACGTACTCCCCCACGTCCTCGCCGACACCGAGCGGTGTCACGGAGAAGGCGACGATCACGCGCCCACGACCCCTTCGTTACGGGCGCGGGAGGCGATCACCGCGTCCTCGGCCTCGCGCTTGAGGCGGCGGTCGGCGAAGAAGCCGCCGGTGGGCAGGACCGACATCAGGAAGTAGAAGGCGGCGGTCCCCAGCGACCACTTGGCGCGGTTCCAGGCGTCGGCCCAGAAGAGCACGTAGAGGACGAAGAGGAAGCCGTGGACCGCGCCCATCACCGGGACGGCGTTGAAGTCCGTGGTCCGCTTGAGGACCGAGCAGACGAGCAGCAGCAGGAACGAGATCGCTTCGGGGCCCGAGACCAGGCGGAGGCGGCGGAGGGCGGAGGCGGTCTTGATGTCCACGGGTCACCTTCGGTGGGAGAGACGTCGGCGTCTACGGGTCGGACGGCTTGTGAACGCACGCACAAGCGCCCCGCCATTGTGGCAAACGCCGTCCGCGATCACCGGAGGGGGGCCACGCATCCCGTAAGGGGGCGGTCAGGGTGCGACTCCACCTTCGGGATCTGTCGGTGGGGGCGAAGGTGCGGCTACCGTCGCAAGCGTGGCGATGTTCCGACTTCAGAGCAGCAAGGTGCTCGCCGTCGACATGACCGGGGACGCCGTGAAGGCGAAGAACGGCTCCATGGTCGCGTACGACGGTGAGATGGCCTTCAAGAAGCTCAGCGGTGGTGGTGAGGGGCTGAGGGGGATGGTGACCCGCAGGCTCACGGGCGAGCAGATGACCCTGATGGAGGTGAAGGGGCACGGGACCTGCTTTTTCGCGGACCGGGCCTCCGAGATCAATCTGGTGGGCCTGCAGGGCGACAAGCTGTACGTGGAGTCCAGCAACCTGCTGGCGACCGACGGCGGGCTGCGCACGGGGACGAGTTTCACGGGGATGCGCGGGGCCTCGCAGGGCAACGGGCTGTTCACGACCACGGTCGAGGGGCACGGCCAGGCGGCGCTCCTGTCGGACGGGCCGGCGGTGCTGCTCCGGGTCAGCCCGCAGTACCCGCTGACGGTCGACCCCGGCGCCTATGTGGCCCACCAGGGGAACCTGCGGCAGTCCTTCCAGTCGGGTGTGACCTTCCGCACGCTGATGGGCGAGGGCGGCGGCGAGGCCTTCCAGATCCGGTTCGAGGGCGACGGGCTGGTCTACGTGCAGCCCAGTGAGCGGAACACGATCGCGGGGGACGTCTGACATGGGCTTCCGGGAGATCAACGCGAAGATGATCGAGGCGACCGTGTCGCCCGGTCAGCGGCTGTTCAGTCAGCGCGGCGCGATGCTCGCGTACAAGGGGGAGGTCAGCTTCACCCCGAACATGGCCGGCGGTCAGGGCGGGGTGATGTCGATGATCGGGCGGCGGGTCGCCAACGAGGACACGCCCCTGATGTCCGTCGAGGGCAGCGGCACCGTCCTGTTCGGGCACGGCGGCCATCACGTGCAAGTGATCGACCTCGCCGGGGACACCCTGTACGTCGAGGCCGACCGGCTGCTGGCCTTCGAGGGCACGCTGGAGCAGGGCACGGTGTTCCTCGGCTCGCAGGGCGGGGTGATGGGCATGGTGCGGGGGCAGGTCTCCGGGCAGGGGCTGTTCACCACCTCGCTGAAGGGACACGGCTCCGTCGCCGTGATGGCCCACGGAGGGGTCATCGAGGTCCCGATCACCCCGCAGCGGCCGGTGCACGTCGACCCGCAGGCCTACGTCGCCCACCACGGTGACGTCCGCAACAAGCTGTCGACCGCCCTCGGCTGGCGGGACATGGTGGGCCGCGGCTCCGGCGAGGCGTTCCAGTTGGAGCTGAGCGGCAGCGGTGCCGTGTACGTCCAGGCGTCGGAGGAGAAGCTGTGAGCAACACCGTCCACGACCCGGCGACGCTGCCGTCCGACGACAACGTCGATCACTACACCTTCTGCGTGGAGCTCAAGGGCACCCAGTGGTTCATGCAGAAGGGGAAGATGATCGCCTACTACGGTTCGATCGAGTTCAACGGGATCGGGCACGGGCGACTCGACCGACTTGTCCGTACGTCGTTCCATTCGCCACTGCACGCGAGCGACTGGGTCGTGGCGGAGGGCTCGGGCAAGATGCTCCTCGCCGACCGGGCCTTCGATGTGAATTCGTACGACCTCGAGGACGGCAACCTGACCATTCGCTCGGGCAACCTCCTCGCTTTTCAGCCAAGTCTCGCGCTCAAGCAGTCGATCGTGCCGGGTTTTCTGACGCTGATCGGAACCGGAAAGTTCGTGGCCGCCTCCAACGGTCCGGTGGTGTTCATGGAACCTCCCATCCGGGTGGATCCGCAGGCGCTGGTCGGATGGGCGGACTGCCCCTCCCCGTGCCACCACTACGACCACGGTTACATGACCGGCCTGATGGGCGGTCTACGTGCGATGACGGGCCTCGGCGGGGCCTCCGGCGAGGAGCACCAGTTCGAGTTCGTGGGGGCGGGCACGGTGCTGCTCCAGTCGTCCGAGACGCTGATGGCGGAGCAGGCCACGGGGGTGACTCCGAACGAGCCGGGGGTGCCCGGGGGCGGGGTTCCGGGTGGCCACGGGCAGGGGGCGGGCACACCGCGTCTTCCCGGACAGCTGGGAGACCTCCAGCGTCGCTTCGGGCTGTGAGCGGTAGTGTGCGGGGTGTGACATCGAACGCCTGCGCGCGGTGTCACACGGAAGCCTTATTAGTTCGCCATTCAACTTTCTTAGGTAGACTTCATTCATGGAGACCGAGACGGCCACCCGCTGGCTGACCAATGCGGAGCAGTGCGCCTGGCGCACCCACCTGGAGGTCAACAGGCTGTTGACGTACCAGCTCGAGAAGGATCTGCAGCCGTTCGGCCTGACGATGAACGATTACGAGATCCTGGTGAACCTGTCCGAGTCGGAGGACCGGCGGATGCGGATGAGCGACCTCGCCTCCGCCACCATGCAGTCCAAGAGCCGCCTCTCGCACCAGATCACCCGCATGGAGAACGCGAACCTGGTCCGGCGGGAGAACTGCGAGTCCGACCGCCGCGGGCTGTACGCGGTCCTCACCGACCACGGCATGGAGACCATGCAGAAGGTCGCCCCGCACCATGTGGCGTCCGTGCGCCGGCACTTCATCGACCTGCTCTCCCCCGAGGCCCTCACCGAGCTCGACAAGGCCCTCAAGCCCATCGCCGAGCATCTGCGGGGGCAGCGGGGGCGTCACTGACGGCCCTCGGGCTCAGCGGGCGAGCGGCAGGCGGAGTTCGAACAGGGCTCCGCCGGTCGGCGCCGCGGACGCCGTGAGCGTCCCGCCGTGCCGTACGGCGACATCCCGCGCGATCGCCAGCCCCAGCCCCGCGCCACCGTCGTCGCGGCTGCGGGCGGCGTCCAGCCGTACGAACCGCTCGAAGATCCGCTCCCGGTCGGCCTCGGCCACACCCTCGCCGTCGTCGGCCACACCCAGGACCGCCCAGTCACCCTCCCGCCGTACGGTCACGGTGACCCGCTCGCGGGCGTGCCGCCGGCCGTTGTCCAGCAGATTGGCGAGCACTCGCCCCAACTGTCCCCGCGATCCGGTCACCTCCGCCGGCTCCGCGTCCACCGTCACGCCCGTACGGCCCGCGGCCTCCTCGCGGGCCAGCGCGGACAGGTCGACCCGGGCGTCGGCGGGCCGCTCCCCCGCGTCCAGCCGGGCAAGCAGCAGCAGGTCGGCGGCGAGGTGCTGGAGCCGCACGGTGTCCTCGACGGCACCGTCCAGGTCCAGCAGCTCGGGGTGGGCGGCGGCCACCTCCAACTGGGTGCGCAGGGACGCGATCGGGCTGCGCAGCTCGTGCGAGGCGTCGGCGACGAACCTCCGCTGCCGCTCCACGGACGCCTCCAGCGCGGCCAGTGTCTCGTTGGTGGTGCGGGCGAGACGGGCGATCTCGTCGTGCGTGGCCGGTTCGGGGACGCGGCGGGCGAGGTCCTCGGAGGCGGTGATCGCGGCCATCTCGCTCCGGATGCCCTCCACCGGGCGCAACGCCCGGCCGGTGACCAGCCAGGTCACCGCACCGACGACCGTCAGGAGCAGCGGGAAGCCGATGAGCATCACGGTCAGCGCGGTCCGCACGGCGCTGTGTTCGGCGGCGAGGGGGGCGCCCGCGTGGACGGTGAGGCGGCCCCGGTCGTCGGTCTCCACCTCCACGGCGGCGAAGCGGTAGTCCTCGGTGTCGCCGTCGATGGTCGCCGAGCCGTTGCTGAAGGTGGTCTCGGCGGAGATCTCGCCGGGGGCGAGGGACTCACCGGAATCGTCGTCGGAGTCGTCGGAGTCGTCGCCGGAGTCGTCGTCATCGTCCGGCTTCGGCGACTGCGGGGTCACGTCGGTCGTCGCCGTGCCGGTGATCCGTCGCAGGTCCTCGCTCACCGCGACCAGTCGTCCGTCCGCGTCGACGATCTGCACCGGGCTGTCGTCGCCGTCCAGCCCCGACAGTTTGTCGTACGGCGTCCGGGCGGCGAGTTCGGAGGCGACCGCCCGCGCGGAGCGTTCCGCCTGGGTGCCCGCCTCGCCGATCAGGTTGGAGCGCAGCGACAGCAGCACGGCGGTGCCGGCCGCGACGAGGGCGACCGCGACCACGAGGGTGGCGCCGAGCGTCGCCCGCGCGCGGACCGAGCCGAACAGGCGGCTCACGAAGCCGTCTCCAGGCGGTAACCGGCGCCGCGCACGGTACGGATGAGACCGGCGCGCAGTTTGCGGCGCAGGGCGCTGACGTAGACCTCGACGATGTTGGGGTCGCCCTCGTAGGCGAAGTCCCAGACGTGTTCGAGGATGTCGGCCTTGGAGACCACCTCGCCGGCCCGCAGCACCAGGTGTTCGAGGACCGAGAACTCCTTCGCGGTCAGGGTCACTTCGTCCTCGCCCAGGAAGACCCGGCGGGCGGCGGTGTCCACCTTGAGGTCGCCGTGCACATGGACCGGGGAGGCCCCGGCGCCCTGCCGGCGGCGCAGCAGCGCCTTGATCCTGGCGACGAGGACGACGTACGAGAACGGCTTGGTGAGGTAGTCGTCGGCGCCGGTGTCGAGGCCCTCGGCCTCGTCGTACTCGCCGTCCTTCGCCGTGAGCATCAGGATCGGCACGTCGTGGCCGGCGGCGCGCAGGGCGGCGCAGACCCGGTAGCCGTTCAGGCCGGGCAGCATGATGTCGAGGATCAGGAGGTCGTACGTCCCCTCCGTGGCCCGGTGCAGGCCCTCCCGGCCGTCGTGGACGACGTCCACGGCGTAGCCCTCGGCGGTGAGGCCCTTGGCGAGGGAGAGGGCGAGGCGTTTTTCGTCCTCCACGATCAGGAGTCGAAAGGGGCGGCGCGAAGCGCCTCCGGCAGGGTGGTGGTGGGAGACGGGCGGGCGCATGGGTCAAGGGTCGCAAAGCGAACCTGAAGATCCCTTCAGGCGGTTTCAGGTTCTCCTCAGCGTCGGTCGGCGAGATTGAAGACGTCGAAAACGAAGCGACTCGGGAGGAAACAGCATGAAGCGCAACATCGTGATCGCCGTCGTCACGGCCGCGGCCCTGGTCGGGGGCGGTACGGCTACGGCCCTCGCGGTCTCGGGGAGCGACGACGGGGCGGCGTCGGTGGCGCAGACGGAGAGCCGGGTGGGGGATGACGACGGGCGGGACGACGACGGGCGGGACGACGACGACAGTCGTAACGACGACGACAGTCGTGACGACGACCGTGACGAGCGTGCCGTCTCCGGTGACGTGACCGCCGCCGACGCCATCGCCGCCGCGCTGAAGCACACGCCGGGTACGGCCGTCTCCGCCGAGCTGGACGACGACGATGACGACAACGGCGGCAAGGCGGTCTGGGAGGTCGACGTCCTCGGTGGTGGGGACGGCTGGTACAGCGTGCGCGTCGATCCGGGCAACGGGAAGGTCCTGGGCGCCTCGAAGGACGACGAGGACGACGCCGACGAGGTGCGGGCCGCGTTGAAGGGGGCGTCGGTGACGGCCGGGGAGGCCGCGAAGGCGGCTGCCGCCAAGGGGACGGTGACGTCGGTGGATCTGGACGACGACGATGACAAGGGGTGGGAGGCCGAGACGCGGGCCTCCTCCGGGGGTGAGCGGGACTGGCGGGTCGATCTGGGCAGCGGCTCTGTCACGGCTGACCGGGACGACGACGGGGGCGACTCGGACGACGACTGATTGTTTTCGCCCCCGCCGCCCCTTCCCGTCCCGTCCCTGGGGGCTGTGCCCCCAGGCCCCCCTTTGTCCTCAAACGCCGGACGGGCCGGTCGGTGCCGGACGGGCTAGTCGGTACCGGACGGGCCGGCAGCAGTCAGGCCCTCCACCAGTTCGTCCGCCGCCCGGTACGGGTCCAGATCCCCCGCGATGATGCGTTCCGCCAGGGCGTCCAGGCGGCGGTCGCCGTGGAGGTCGCCGATGCGTTCGCGGAGGGCCGTCACCGCGATGGTCTCGACCTCTCGGGAGGCTCGGGCCAGGCGGCGGGTCGTCAGGACGCCCCCCTCCTCCATCCAGGCGCGGTGCTTCTCCAGGGCCTCGACGACCTCGTCGACGCCCTCGCCCCGCGCGGCGACCGTCTTCACGATCGGGGGGCGCCAGTCGCCGGGGGCGCGGGACTCGCCGAGGCCCAGCATGTGGTTCAGTTCGCGGGCGGTGGCGTCGGCGCCGTCGCGGTCGGCCTTGTTGACGACGTAGACGTCGCCGATCTCCAGGATTCCGGCCTTCGCCGCCTGGATGCCGTCGCCCATGCCGGGGGCCAGGAGCACCACCGACGTGTCGGCCTGGGAGGCGATCTCGACCTCCGACTGTCCCACGCCCACCGTCTCGACCAGGATCACGTCGCAGCCGGCCGCGTCCAGGACGCGGATGGCCTGCGGGGCCGCCCACGCCAGGCCGCCCAGGTGGCCTCGCGTGGCCATCGAGCGGATGTAGACGCCCGGGTCGGAGGCGTGCTCCGACATGCGGACGCGGTCGCCGAGCAGGGCTCCGCCGGAGAAGGGGGAGGACGGGTCGACGGCAAGGACGCCTACCCGCTTGCCCTGTTTGCGGTACGCGGTCACCAGGGCGGAGGTGGACGTGGACTTGCCTACGCCCGGGGAGCCGGTGAGGCCGACCACGTACGCGTTCCCGGTCAGCGGCGCCAGGGCCGCCATGACCTCCCTGAGCTGCGGGGACGCCCCCTCCACCAGGGAGATCAGCCGGGCCACGGCCCGTGGCCTGCCTTCCCTGGCCTGGGCGACCAGCGAGGAGACGTCCTGCATCACAGCTCCGTTCACGAGAAGAAAACCTGTAAAGAAACCGGCTCAGGCCTTGGGTACCCGCACGATCAGCGCGTCACCCTGGCCGCCACCGCCGCACAGCGCCGCCGCGCCGACACCGCCGCCGCGCCGCTTCAGCTCCAGCGCCAGGTGCAGTACGAGCCGGGCGCCGGACATCCCGATCGGGTGACCCAGCGCGATGGCGCCGCCGTTGACGTTCACCTTTTCGGTGGAAACGCCCAGGTCCTTCATTGACTGCACGGCGACCGCGGCGAAGGCCTCGTTGATCTCGATGAGGTCGAGGTCGGAGACCTCCAGGCCCTCTTTCTTGAGGGCGTGCCGGATCGCGTTGGACGGCTGCGACTGGAGGGAGTTGTCGGGACCGGCCACGTTGCCGTGGGCGCCGATCTCGGCGATCCAGTCCAGGCCCAGCTCCTGCGCCTTGGCCTTGCTCATCACGACCACGGCCGCCGCACCGTCCGAGATCTGCGAGGAGGTGCCCGCGGTGATCGTGCCGTCCTTCGAGAAGGCCGGGCGCAGCTTGCCGAGCGACTCGACCGTGGTGTCGCCGCGGATGCCCTCGTCCTTGCTGAACAGGACCGGGTCGCCCTTGCGCTGCGGGATCTCGACCGGGGTGATCTCGGCCTCGTAGATGCCGTTCTTCTGCGCGGCGGCGGCCCGCTGGTGGGACAGGGCCGCGATCTCGTCCTGCTCGGGGCGGGCGATGCCGAGGCGGGTGTTGTGCTTCTCCGTGGACTCGCCCATGGCGATGTTCTCGAAGGAGTCGGTCAGACCGTCGTACGCCATGGCGTCGAGCATCTGCACCGCGCCGTACTTGAAGCCCTCGCGGGACTTCGGGAGCAGGTGCGGGGCGTTGGTCATGGACTCCTGGCCGCCGGCGACGATCACGTCGAACTCGCCGGCGCGGATGAGCTGGTCGGCCAGCGCGATGGCGTCGAGGCCGGAGAGGCACACCTTGTTGACGGTGAGCGCCGGGACGTTCATCGGGATGCCGGCCTTGACGGCGGCCTGGCGGGCCGGGATCTGCCCCGCCCCGGCCTGGAGCACCTGGCCCATGATCACGTACTGGACCTGGTCGCCGCCGATCCCCGCACGGTCGAGGGCGGCCTTGATCGCGAAGCCGCCGAGGTCGGCTCCCGAGAAGGACTTGAGTGAGCCGAGCAGCCGACCCATGGGGGTGCGGGCGCCCGCGACGATGACGGAGGTCGTGCCGTTCGTTGCGGATGGTGCGGAAGTTTCGGAAGACATGAGCTGCGATCCCCTTCCGGCTGCACAGCCGAGGAGTGAACGAGGGTTTACTTCGAATGTACTGACGTGCGGTGGACCACGTCATCGTCCTTTCGGTGTGATCGCGCGCACGTTGCGTAACCGTCGCGGGAGCGCTGCACTGAATCCATGCTGACGCGAATCGACCACATCGGGATCGCCTGTTTCGACCTGGACAAGACCGTGGAGTTCTACCGGGCCACCTACGGCTTCGAGGTGTTCCACTCCGAGGTCAACGAGGAGCAGGGCGTGCGCGAGGCCATGCTCAAGATCAACGACACCTCCGACGGCGGGGCCTCCTATCTGCAGCTCCTCGAGCCGATCCGGGAGGACTCCACCGTCGCCAAGTGGCTGGCGAAGAACGGCGAGGGCGTCCACCACATCGCTTTCGGTACGGCGGACGTGGACACGGAGGCCGCGGACATCAAGGACAAGGGCGTACGCGTTCTCTACGAAGAGCCCCGGCGCGGCTCCATGGGGTCACGAATCACCTTCCTGCACCCCAAGGACTGCCATGGCGTACTGACAGAACTGGTCACTTCGGCGCCCGTTGAGTCGTCCGGGCACTGACCCACGTACATAAGGGCCGGTAGGGTTGGGTCTGGTCGCCGCTCGATGCGTGGTGACCCAGTCCCGTCGTCTTTGGCGGCGGGATCGCCGGGGTCCGGTTTTCGGGGGGCGAGCGCGGGGCGGCAGCCCATGCTCCGCCGTTGATCTGACACCATTCCCCGGGGGCCCCGTTCGGCGGATGGACGGAGCTCGGCCAGACTTGCGACCAGGGGACGGATGGGACCGCGCAGTGCGGGGCTACGAGAGCCAGGAGCGAGAGCCGGCGGCTGACGTCGACCACCTCTCTCGGTTCGAAGCCGAGATGAAGCGGCTGA
Organism: Streptomyces sp. CB02400; assembly: GCF_001905725.1. Lineage (GTDB taxonomy): Bacteria > Actinomycetota > Actinomycetes > Streptomycetales > Streptomycetaceae > Streptomyces > Streptomyces atrovirens. The sequence continues at coordinate 532,327 of NZ_LIWB01000003.1, read as the reverse complement.
AGACCGAGCGGGAAAAGGCGATCCAGCACGCCGAGGACCTCGGCTACCAGGTCGAGGTGCTGCGCGCCAAGCTGCACGAGGCGCGGCGCACCATCATGTCCCGGCCCGCGTACGACGGCGGTGACATCGGCTACCAGGCCGAGCAGTTGCTGCGCAACGCGCAGGTGCAGGCCGACCAGCTCCGCGCGGACGCCGAGCGGGAGCTGAGCCAGGCGCGGGCGCAGACCCAGCGGATCCTCCAGGAGCACGCGGAGCAGGCGGCCCGGCTCCAGGCGGAGCTGCACCAGGAGGCGGTGACGCGGCGCCAGCAGCTCGACCAGGAGCTGGCGGAGCGCCGGCAGACCGTCGAGTCGCACGTCAACGAGAACGTGGCGTGGGCGGAGCAGCTCCGTGCCCGCACCGAGCAGCAGGCCCGCCGGCTCCTCGACGAGACCCGCGCGGAGACCGAGCAGGCGATGGCCGCCGCCCGCGCGGAGGCCGAGCGGCTGACGGCCGAGGCCCGGCAGCGGCTGCAGAGCGAGGCGGAGTCGGCCCGCGCGGAGGCGGAGCAGATCCTGCGCCGGGCCCGCGCGGACGCCGAGCGGCTGCTGAACGCCGCCTCGACGCAGGCCCAGGAGGCCACCGACCACGCCGAGCAGCTGCGGACGTCGACGGCCAGCGAGTCGGAGTCCGCGCGCCGTCAGGCGCAGGAGCTCAGCAGGGCCGCCGAGGAGCGGATGTCCCAGGCCGACTCCGCGCTGCGCGAGGCCCGCGCGGAGGCGGAGAAGGTGCTCGCCGAGGCGAAGGAGGCCGCCTCGAAGGCGCTCGCCTCCGCCGAGTCCGCCAACGAGACCCGTACGCGCACCGCCAAGGAGCAGGTGGCGCGGCTGGTCAGCGAGGCCACCAAGGAGGCGGAGACCACCAAGGCGGACGCCGAGCAACTGGTCGCGGACGCCCGCGCGGAGGCCGAGAAGATCGTCGCCGAGGCCTCCGAGAAGGCCCGCACGCTCACCGCCGAAGAAACCGCCACCCAGCTCTCCAAGGCGGCCAAGACCGCCGAGGACGTGCTCAACAAGGCGTCCGAGGAGGCCAAGCAGACCACCAGGGCGGCGGCCGAGGAGGCCGAGCGGATCCGCAGCGAGGCCGAGGCCGAGGCGGACCGGCTGCGCGCCGAGGCGCACGACATCGCCGAGCAGCTCAAGGGCGCGGCGAAGGACGACACCAAGGAGTACCGCGCCAAGACGGTCGAGCTGCAGGAGGAGGCCCGCCGGCTGCGCGGCGAGGCCGAGCAGCTGCGCGCCGACGCGGTCGCCGAGGGCGAGAAGATCCGCGCGGAGGCCCGCAAGGAGGCCGTGGCGCAGATCGAGGAGGCGGCGAAGTCCGCCGAGGAGCTGCTCGCCAAGGCGAAGGCGGACGCCGACGAACTGCGCTCCACCGCGCAGAGCGACAGCGAGAAGGTCCGCACCGAGGCCATCGAGCGCGCCACGACGCTGCGCCGGCAGGCCGAGGAGACGCTGGAGCGCACCCGCCAGGAGGCCGAGCGGCACCGCGCGGAGGTCGTCGAGCAGGCCGACGCGCTCAAGGAGGACGCCGAGCGGGCCGCGCGCGAGCTGCGCGAGGAGACCGAGCTGGCCGTGGAGGCGCGCCGCGCGGAGGCCGCCGGGGAGCTGACGCGGCTGCACACGGAGGCCGAGGAGCGGCTCGCATCGGCCGAGCAGGCGCTGAGCGACGCGCGTGAGGAGGCCGGCCGGATCCGCCGGGAGGCGTCCGAGGAGACCGAGCGGCTGCGCGCGGAGGCCGCCGAGCGGATCCGGACGCTGCGGCAGCAGGCGGAGGCGGAGGCCGAGCGGCTGCGTGACGAGGCCGCCGCGGACGCGTCGGCGTCCCGCGCGGAGGGCGAGTCCGTCGCCGTGCGGCTGCGGTCGGAGGCCGCGGCCGAGGCGGAGCGGCTGAAGTCGGAGGCGCAGGACAGCGCCGACCGGATGCGCGCGGAGGCGCAGGCCGCCGCCGAGCGGATCGGCGCGGAGGCCTCGGAGACGCTGGCCGCCGCGCAGGAGGAGGCCGCCCGGCGCCGCCGCGAGGCCGAGGAACTCCTCGGCGCGGCCCGGCAGGAGGCCGACCAGGAGCGCGAGCGGGCCCGCGAGCAGAGCGAGGAGCTGCTGGCGTCGGCGCGCACCCGCGTGGAGGAGGCGCAGGCCGAGGCCGTACGGCTGGTCGAGGAGGCCGACCGGCGTGCCACCGAGATGGTGTCGGCGGCCGAACAGCACGCCCAGCAGGTGCGGGACTCCGTGGCGGGGCTGCACGAGCAGGCGCAGGAGGAGATCGCCGGGCTGCGCAGCGCCGCCGAGCACGTGGCGGAGCGCACCCGCCGTGAGGCCGAGGAGGAGGCGGACCGGGTCCGTTCCGACGCCTACGCGGAGCGGGAGCGGGCGAGCGAGGACGCAGGCCGGCTGCGGCGCGAGGCGCAGGAGGAGACGGAGGCCGCGAAGGCGCTGGCCGAGCGGACGGTGTCCGAGGCCATCACGGAGGCCGACCGGATCCGTACGGACGTGTCCGAGCACGCCCAGCGGGTGCGTACGGAGGCGTCGGACGCGATCGCCGAGGCGGAGCAGGCCGCGGCGCGCACCCGGGCGGACGCCCGTGAGGACGCCAACCGGATCCGTTCGGACGCGGCGACGCAGGCGGACACCCTCATCACCGAGGCCCGCAGCGAGGCGGAGCGGCTCACCGACGAGACCCTCGCGGAGAGCGAGCGGGTGCGCGCGGAGACGGCCGCCGAGGCCGAGCGGGTGCGGTCGGAGTCGGTGTCCAAGGCGGAGAAGCTGATCGCGGACGCCACCGGGGACGCGGAGCGGCTGCGGGCCGAGGCCGCGGAGACGGTCGGGTCGGCGCAGGCGCACGCGGAGCGGATGCGCCAGGAGGCCGAGCGGGTCAGGTCCGACGCGGAGTCGGAGGCCGAGCGGATGGTGTCCGCCGCGCGCGAGGAGGCGGAGCGGACGCTGGACGAGGCCCGCAAGGACGCCAACAAGCGGCGTTCCGAGGCGGCCGAGCAGGTGGACACGCTCATCACGGAGACCACCGCCGAGGCGGACAAGCTGCTCACCGAGGCGCAGCAGCAGGCGCTGAAGACGACGGCGGAGGCCGAGGCGCAGGCGGACACGATGGTCGGCGCGGCCCGCAGCGAGGCCGACCGGCTGGTCGCCGAGGCGACCGTCGAGGGCAACTCGCGGGTGGAGAAGGCCCGTACGGACGCGGACGAGCTGCTGGTCGGCGCGCGCCGGGACGCCACGCAGATCAGGGAGCGCGCGGAGGAGCTGCGCGACCGGATCACCAGTGAGATCGAGGAGCTGCACGGGCGGGCCCGCCGTGAGGCGGCGGAGACGATGAAGTCGACGGGCGACCGCTGCGACGCGCTCATCAAGGCCGCCGAGGAACAGCTCGCCAAGGCGGAGGCGAAGGCCAAGGAGATCGTCTCCGAGGCCAACTCCGAGGCCGGCAAGGTGCGTATCGCCGCCGTGAAGAAGGCCGAGGGTCTGCTGAAGGAGGCGGAGCAGAAGAAGGCCCGCCTGGTGAAGGAGGCCGAGGAGCTGAAGGCCGAGGCGGTCCGGGAGGCGCGGCGCACGGTCGAGGAGGGCAAGCGCGAGCTGGAGGTGCTGGTGCGGCGCCGCGAGGACATCAACGCGGAGATCTCCCGCGTGCAGGACGTGCTGGAGGCGCTGGAGTCCTTCGAGGCGCCGGGGGGCGCGAAGGACAACGGGGTCAAGGCGGGGGCCGCCGCGGGTGGTACCCGTACGGGTGGCAAGTCAGCGGAATAGCTGGCAAAGCGGACGAAATCCCTTGTAGGGTGAGGGCTTTGATCATGCTTTTGGCAAGCATTGCGGCGGCGAGCCACTCAAAAGGGGTGTCATTCTCCGTATCAAACGTGCATCCGCTCGATGACACAGCGCTTTCGCCCCTAGGATTCCACCTATCACCTCACCGGTCTCATTCGACAGGAACCCCATGAGCGACACTTCCCCCTACGGCTTCGAGCTTGTGCGGCGTGGGTACGACCGCGCTCAGGTGGACGAACGTATCTCCAAGCTCGTCTCCGACCGTGACAGCGCTCTCGCCCGCATCACCGCTCTGGAAAAGCGCATCGAAGAGCTCCATCTCGAGACGCAGAACGCCCAGGCCCAGGTCAACGACGCCGAGCCGTCGTACGCCGGTCTCGGCGCGCGCGTGGAGAAGATCCTCCGCCTCGCCGAGGAGGAGGCGAAGGACCTGCGCGAGGAGGCCCGGCGCGCGGCGGAGCAGCACCGCGAGCTCGCCGAGTCGGCCGCCCAGCAGGTGCGCAACGACGCCGAGTCGTACGCCGCCGAGCGCAAGTCGAAGGCGGAGGACGAGGGCGCGCGGATCGTCGAGAAGGCCCAGGGCGACGCCGCCCAGCTGCGTTCCGAGGCGCAGAAGGACGCGCAGTCCAAGCGGGAGGAGGCGGACGCCCTCTTCGAGGAGACCCGCGCCAAGGCCGCGCAGGCCGCCGCCGACTTCGAGACGAACCTCGCCAAGCGGCGTGAGCAGTCCGAGCGCGACCTGGCCTCGCGCCAGCAGAAGGCCGAGAAGCGCCTCGCGGAGATCGAGCACCGCGCGGAGCAGCTCCGGCTGGAGGCCGAGAAGCTGCGCACCGACGCCGAGCGCCGTGCCCGCCAGACGGTGGAGACGGCTCAGCGTCAGGCGGAGGACATCGTGGCCGACGCCAACGCCAAGGCCGACCGGATCCGTTCGGAATCCGAGCGTGAGCTCGCGGCGCTGACCAACCGCCGCGACTCGATCAACGCCCAGCTGACGAACGTGCGCGAGATGCTGGCGACGCTCACCGGTGCCGCGGTGGCGGCGACCGGCGCGCCCGCCACCGAGGACGAGCCGATCTCCCGCGGGGTTCCGGCCCAGCAGTCCCGGTAACGGCGACCGACGTATCGGCGAAGCCCTCTGCCACTGAGGTGGCAGAGGGCTTTGTCCCGTTCTAGCGTGGCCGCATGATCGAGCTCGAGGGGCTGACCAAGCGGTACGGCGAGAAGGTGGCGGTCAAGGATCTGACCTTCACCGTCAGACCGGGCATCATCACGGGCTTCCTCGGCCCGAACGGCGCCGGCAAGTCGACCACCATGCGGATGATCCTGGGCCTGGACCACCCGACCGCCGGGGACGTACGGATCGACGGCACGCGCTACGACCGGCTCAAGGACCCGCTGACCTGCATCGGCGCCCTGCTGGAGGCCAAGGGCGTGCACCCGGGCCGCAGCGCCTACAACCATCTGCTGTGCCTCGCGCAGAGCAACGGCATCCCGCGGCAGCGGGTGCACGAGGTGCTGGACACGGTCGGGCTGACGGCGGTGGCGCGGAAGAAGGCCAAGGGGTTCTCGCTCGGCATGGGCCAACGGCTCGGCATCGCCGCCGCGCTGCTCGGCGACCCGCGGATCCTGATGTTCGACGAGCCGGTCAACGGGCTCGACCCCGAGGGCATCCACTGGATCCGCACACTGATGAAATCGCTCGCCGCCCAGGGCCGTACGGTCTTCGTCTCCTCCCATCTGATGAGCGAGATGGCGCTGACCGCCGACCACCTCGTCGTCATCGGCCAGGGCCGGCTGCTCGCCGACACCTCCATGGCCGAGTTCATCGAGCGCAACTCCCGCTCGTACGTCCGTGTCCGCAGCCCCCAGCGCGAGCGGCTGCTCGACGCGCTGCGCCAGGCCGGGGTCACCGCCGTGGAGAGCGGCGACGGGGCGCTGGAGGTGGACGGCTCCAAGGCCGAGTACATCGGGGAGCTGGCGGCCCGGCAGCAGCTGGTGCTGCACGAGCTGAGCCCGCAGCAGGCCTCCCTGGAGGAGGCGTTCATGCGGTTGACCGCGGAGTCGGTGGAGTACCACGCGCACACCGGCACCGGTACGCCCGCGCCCCCGCGGCAGCAGTGGGGCGAGAGCTGGAAGAAGGGCTGAGCGGCATGGCGGCGACGCAGGTCGTACGGTCCGAGTGGACCAAGATCCGGTCGGTGGCGTCCACGGTGTGGACGCTCTCCCTGGCGGTGGTCGTCACCATCGCGCTCGGCATGCTGATCTCGGCGCTGTCGAAGAACGAGTTCGAGACCATGAGCGCACGGGACCGGCTCTCCTTCGACCCGACGTTCATCAGCTTCGCCGGGATGAGCCTCGGGCAGCTCGCGATGATCGTGTTCGGGGTGCTGGTGGTGTCGAACGAGTACAGCACCGGCATGATCCGCGCCTCGCTGGCGGCCGTACCGCGGCGCGGCACGTTCCTGCTGAGCAAGCTGGCGGTCGCCACCGCGCTCGCCCTGGTCGTCTCCATGGCGACCAGCTTCGCCACGTTCTTCCTGGGCCAGGCGATGCTCGGCGAGCACAAGGCGTCCCTCGGGGACGACGGGGTGCTGCGGGCGGTGATCGGCGGCGGCCTCTACATGACGCTGATCGCGCTGTTCTCTATGGGCGTCGCCGCGATGCTGCGCTCCCCCATGCTGTCGCTGGGCATCCTGATGCCGTTCTTCTTCCTGATCTCCAACATCCTCGGCAACGTCGACGCCACGAAGAAGGTCGGACAGTTCCTGCCCGACCAGGCCGGCAGCAGGATCATGCAGGTGGTGACGCCCCTGGACGACGACACCCCATACGGGCCCTGGGGCGGCCTCGGGATCATGGCGCTCTGGGTGATCGCGGCGGTCGTCGGCGGCTACGTGCTGCTGAAGCGGCGCGACGCGCAGTGAAGGGGGCGCGACGCCCGGTGGGTGACCGCGCGGGACCGGTTTTTACCTCGGCTTGAGCGGAACCGTCAGCGCCTCGATAAGCTCCTAACCCTTACGGGGGCGTGTGCCCCGCTGTCCTGAACCTTTCGATGGGTGCGGAGCATGATCGAGGCAGTCGGCCTGACCAAGCGGTACGGCGACAAGACCGCTGTGTACAACCTTTCCTTCCAGGTGCGGCCCGGCGCCGTCACCGGGTTCCTGGGTCCCAACGGCTCGGGCAAGTCGACGACGATGCGGATGATCCTCGGTCTGGACAACCCCACCGCGGGTCAGGTCACGATCGGCGGCTACCCCTACCGCAGGCTGCCCAACGCCCCCCGTCAGGTCGGCGCGCTGCTGGACGCGAAGGCGGTGCACGGCGGCCGGTCCGCCCGCAACCACCTGCTGAGCCTGGCCCAGCTCTCGGGCATCCCGGCCCGGCGGGTGGACGAGGTGCTGGGCGTGGTGGGCCTGCACGAGGTGGCGCGCAGGCGGTCCAAGGGCTTCTCCCTGGGCATGGGCCAGCGGCTCGGCATCGCCGCCGCGCTGCTCGGTGACCCCCAGGTGCTGCTGTTCGACGAGCCGGTCAACGGCCTCGACCCCGAGGGCATCCTCTGGGTGCGCAACCTGATGAAGGCGCTGGCCGCCGAGGGCCGTACGGTCTTCGTCTCCTCGCACCTGATGAGCGAGATGGCGCTGACCGCCGACCACCTCATCGTCATCGGGCGCGGACAGCTCCTCGCCGACATGAGCGTGACGGACTTCATCTCCGCCAATTCCGCCGACTTCGCGCGCGTGCGCACCCCCGACACCGAGCCGCAGCAGCGCGAGAAGCTGTCCGCCGCGATCACCGAGGCCGGCGGCCATGTGCTGCCCGAGCAGGACGGCGCGCTGCGGGTGACGGGACTGGCGCTGCCGCGCATCAGCGACATCGCCCACGACTCCGACGTACGGCTGTGGGAGCTGTCGCCGCACCAGGCGTCGCTGGAGGAGGCGTACATGCGGATGACGCAGGGCGCCGTCGACTACCGCTCGACCACCGACCAGAAGGCCGGGCTCCAGCAGCCGCTGCCGCCCGGCGCGCAGCCGCCGGTGCCGGTTCCGGGACAGGGCCAGCCCGGCTGGTACGCCCCGCCGCCGCCCCAGCAGGGCGGGCAGCCCTTCGCCGCGCCGCAGGGCGTACCCGGACAGGCCCCCGCGGGCCCCTACGGCGCCCCGGGCGCCCCTGGAGCGGCCCCGGGCGCCCCCGCGCCCAACCCGTACGCGCAGCCCGCCCCGCAGGCGCCCCAGGCGCCGCCCGCCCAGGCTCCGGCGGCGCCGCCCGCCGTGCCCGCCGCGCCCCCGACCGCTCCCGCCGCCGACCTGACCAAGCCCGAGGACGCCCGATGAGCACGCCCCCGCCCCCGATGCCGCAGACCGCCGCACCCGACTGGCAGGCGGCGCCCGGCTCCCCGTATCCCGGCTACACCTCGCCGATCCCCGTGGTCCGTACGCACCTCGGGCACGCGCTCGCCTCCGAGTGGACGAAGATCAAGTCCGTGCGCTCCACGATGTGGACGCTGGGCGTGTTCGTGCTGCTCGTGGTCGGCATCGGTCTGCTGACCGGCCTGGTGGTGTCGAGCGCCGAACCCGACATGGGCGGCGAGAGCCCGCTGGCCCTCGGCTTCTTCGGGCTGCTCCTCGGCAACATGTGCATCATCACGCTGGGCGTGCTCACCACGGCGTCGGAGTACGGCACCGGCATGGTCCGCACCACGATGGTCGCCTGCCCCTCGCGCGGACGGGTGCTCGCGGCGAAGGCCATGGTGTTCTTCCTGATCGCCTTCGTGGTGACCCTGGTGTGCGCGTCGCTGGTCGGCTTCCTGCACGTGGCGCTGCTGGAGGGCGACGGCGCGAGCAGCCCCTCGGGTGAGGAGTGGCTGAAGGGCACGGTCGGCGTCTCGCTCTACGTGGCGCTGCTCGGCACGCTGTCGCTGGCGATCGGGTCGATCATCCGGCACTCGGCGGGCGCCATCACCATCATGATCGGTGCCGTGCTCGCCCCGCTGGTGATCGCGCTGTTCATGTTCTCGTCCTCGCTGGCGGACGTGCAGCAGGCGCTGTTCGAGTACTCCATCCCGAACCAGATGAGCATCTTCTACGCCAACTCATTGAGCGATTCCGGCCCGTCGGGCTGGGACCCGCTGTGGATCATGCTGGTCGCCACGGCGGCCGCGCTCGGCGGCGCCTTCGCCCTGCTGCAGAAGCGGGACGTGTAACGAGGTTCAGAACTTCGGCGCGTCACGGGACCGCCGCACCCGCGTGGTGCGGCGGTCCTTCGCGTTCCAGCACGCCTTGTGCCAGTGCCGGCGCTCGTCGACGCCCGAGTGCTCCGGCCAGGCCACCACGTGCGGCACCCCGTCCGGGATCAACTGGTCGCAACCGGGGCAGCGGTAGGCCTTGCCCTGGGCACTGGCGCCCGCCACGTGCCGTACGCTCCACTCCTCGCCCTGCCAGCTCTCCGTGGACTGCCAGCCGCCGTAGCGGCCGGAGCGGTCGTCCTCGGCGCTCCGGCCGGACGAACCGGCTCCCTTGGGTCGGTTGCGACGCGGGGACACAGAACACCTCACGGGGCTATACAGGATGCTGGGGCCGCTACCAGCCTACGCGGCGCGCGCAGGGGTACGCGTACGGAACCAAACGTCACAAGTCCCCTCCGTGGTCATGCGGCACCCCCTCCTGAGCGGCTGATTCTGCAGACAATCCGCAAAATCCCCCGCCCGGCCGTGTCCTCGGCACGTGTCGGGCGGTTATGCCCTGCGGGGGAGCTCCGCGTCGGAGCCAAGGAAGCAGGAAAGCAATGCGCGTTGGAAGTTTCGTGTTGGCCGCCCAGTTCCCCGGGCAGGGCGAGGGAGAGGCGCTGCACCGCGCGGTCCGCTCGGCCGAGGTCGCCGAGGAGGCGGGGCTCGACACGGTCTGGCTGGCCGAGCACCACTTCGTGCCCTACGGCACCTGCCCGTCGGCCGTCACCCTGGCCGCGTTACTGCTCGGCCGCACCCGCCGGCTGCGGGTCGGTACGGCGGTCAGCGTGCTGCCCACCGTCCACCCCGTCGCCCTCGGCGAACAGGCCGCGCTGCTGCACATCACGAGCGGCGGCCGGTTCTCGCTGGGCCTCGGGCGCGGCGGGCCGTGGGTCGACCTGGAGGTGTTCGGGGCCGGACTGGACGCGTACGAGAAAGGGTTCCCGGAATCACTCGATCTGCTGGTGCGCTGGCTGCGTGAACCGTCCGTCGGGGCCGACGGCGAGCGTTACCGCTTCCGCGAGGTGCCCGTCGTGCCGCGCCCGTCGGAGTCCCTGGACGAGGCGGAGGGCCCGGAGGTCGTGGTCGCCTGCACCTCCCCGGCGAGCGTACGGCTGGCCGCCGAGCGCGGGCTGCCGATGCTGCTCGGCATGCACGTCGGGGACGAGGAGAAGGCCGAGATGGTCGCCCTGTGGCGCAACCACGCCCGTGCCTGCGGGCGGCCGGCCCGGGAGATCCACCGCGCGGCCCATGTCTCGGCCGGCGTCTGCCAGATCGCGGACCGGCGCACGGACGCGGCGGAGACCCTGATGAAGGCGATGCCCGGCTGGCTGAAACAGGGGCTTGAGGCCCATGTCACGGTGGACGGGCGGCAGCGGCGGATGCGCGACCCGCTGGCGTACACCGAACTCCTCTGCGGACTGCACCCGGTGGGGCCCCCGCAACTGTGCGCCGACCGGCTCGCCGCGACCAGCGAGCGGACCGGCATCTCCCGCTTCGCCCTGCTCGTCGAGGGCTCCGGCGACCTCGCGGCGACCGAGGAGAACGTGCGGCGGCTCGGAGCCGAGGTACTGCCCCGGCTCGGCTGAGCGAGCGGGGTTCACACAGGCTTGCCGCCCCGGTACAACTGCACCTCCCGCGTACGGAGCGGCAAGCGAACGGTGGAGCGCGTCAGCAGTCGCGCAGTTCCGGCGACTGGTTCAGTATCTGAGCGCGCACCGAGGTGAAGCGGGCGTGCCTCTCGTCGACCGAGGGGTCGAGCGGGAACACCGCCACCCGGTGGCAGTTCTGGAAGGCCAGCCGTACACCGAAGTGCCGTTGCAGCGCGCCGCGTATCGCGTCACTCGCGAGTGCACGCAGCAGCTGACCGCGTGCCTGCTCGTCCGGCGGGGGCGTCTGGTTGTCGGCGAAGGCTCCGCCGTCCACCTTCAGCTGTGCCACCAGGGAGCTGATCATCTCCCACGCGAAGGGCAGGGAGGTCCGGACGCAGTCGACGAATTCAGCTTCGTCGACCTCGCCTCGCTCGGCCTGTTCGAGTAGGGCCGGTGAGACGTCGAGCGACATGGGTTCTCCTCTCGCACCCCCAACGAACAGGGGTTGCCTGACAGATAAGGGAGTGCGCGGTATCGGACACGCTGCGTACACAGTTCGCGACCTCCCGTTCAATACCGTAAGCAACGGACGGTGACGGCACCAGGCGAATGCCCGGATGCGGAACTTCCTGTGGGCCGGTAATCGGCCATCGCCGAAACAAGCGTTTTCCCGGAGATTCAGGACGCGTCAGGTGGGTCCCGAGGGTCGTGTGTGACGGCGAATCGCGTCGACCCCGGCCGGTCGAGTAGCGTTGCCGACCATGCGTCTCGTCATTGCCCGCTGCTCCGTGGACTACGCCGGGCGGCTCACCGCGCACCTGCCGTCGGCACCCCGTCTCATCCTGGTCAAGGCGGACGGCAGCGTCTCGATCCACGCCGACGACCGGGCCTACAAACCCCTGAACTGGATGTCGCCGCCCTGCACCCTGAAGGAGGGGACCGGCGACGAAGAGGGCGTCTGGACCGTCGTCAACAAGGCGGGCGAGAAGCTCATCATCACGATGGAGGAGATCCTCCACGACTCCTCGCACGAACTGGGCGTCGACCCCGGCCTGATCAAGGACGGCGTGGAAGCGCACCTCCAGGAACTGCTCGCCGACCGCATCGAGATCCTCGGCGAGGGCTACACCCTCATCCGCCGCGAGTACATGACGGCGATCGGCCCCGTCGACATCCTGTGCCGGGACGCCGAGGGGCGGACCGTCGCGGTGGAGATCAAGCGGCGCGGCGAGATCGACGGCGTGGAGCAGCTCACGCGCTATCTGGAGCTGCTGAACCGCGATCCCCATCTCGCCCCGGTGCGGGGCGTCTTCGCCGCGCAGGAGATCAAGCCGCAGGCCCGGGTCCTCGCGACCGACCGGGGCATCGGCTGCCAGGTCCTCGACTACGACGCGATGCGCGGCATCGAGGACGACAAGCTGCGGCTGTTCTGAGCCGCGCCGGTACGGACCGAGGGCCGGGTTCCGCGGGGAACCCGGCCCTCGTGTGTGTCCTGCGGGTCAGATCACCCGTTCCGGGTCTCCGGGCGTGTTCGCGCCGCTGCTCTGGGGGGCGCTCGCGTTCGTCTCCACGGGGGTGGACGGGGCGGAATCGCTCGCGGAGTTGGTGGTGGTGGGCGTGGTGTCCGTCGGCGTTCCCGAACCCGTCGGCGTCGGCGATCCCGTCGGCGTTTCCTCCTCCGTCTCCGTCTCGGTCGGCGTGGGAGACCCGCTGTCGGACGGCTCGGGCGGCGGCGTCTTCGACGGGGACTTCGACGGGGACCTCGACGGATCGTCCGGCTTCTTGGTGCCGCTCGGACCGTCCGACGGCTCCCCCGACGAACTGGCCGTCGGCGTCGGGTCGTCGGACGTGCCCACGGTGCCGTCCGGGCCCGGGTCGGTCGGCCGGCTGGTGGCCTCGCCGGTGTCGCCCTCGTCCCCGGTCGCCGGATCGGCGCCGAGGCTGCCGTCGTCGACGCCCTGGCTGGCGGAGGGGTTGACGCCGACGTTCTCGGAGGGGGTGCCGGCGTCGTTCTCCGACGTGGCGCCCAGGGTGACCACCGTGCCCAGCACGGCGACGAGCAGCGCGCCCGCGCCGGCCGCCACCAGGTTGCGCTTGGCCAGCCCCTTGAGGCCGCCGCCCGGCTTGGCCGACGGCGTGGACGGCCTGGACGGCGACGGCACCGCGCGGTTGACGACCAGGCCGGTGTCGGAGGGCGGCTGGAGCTCCGGGAAGGCCGTCGGTACCCCGCGGGGCGGCGAGGCCGACTCCTCGTAGCGGGCCTCGGGCACCTCCTCCCCCGCGGTCGGCATGAGCGCGAGCGGGGTTCCGGAGCGGTCCGCGACGAGGGCCAGTGCCCTGCGTCCGGCGACGGTGCCGCGCTTGTCGGCGAGGGCGCCGCGCAGCCCGATGGACGCCTCCAGTTCGGCGCGCGCCCGGTCGAGCTGTCCGGCGCACAGCGCGTGGATGCCGAGTTCGTGGTGGAAGTAGGCCTGTTCCGCCACGTCCCCCGCGAGCCGGGCGGCCTCCGCGCCGGCCCGCAGCGCCTTCTCCCAGGCGCTCCAGTGCAGGCCCGAGGCGAACGCGGGCGCGGCGGTACGGGCGAGCTGTACGGCCGTGCTCTGCTCGCCCTCGGCGACGGCCGTGGTGAGCGGCGACAGCACGGCGAGCGCGGCGAGCACCGCGTCGGCCTCGGCGCACACCCGCTCCGGGGTGACCGAGGGGTGCCCGGTCCACCAGGTGTAGTGCTGGGCGGCGGCGCGGGCCCGGTCCTCGGCCTCGTCGGCGTATCCGGCGGCCTCGAGCTGGGCCGGCACCCCGGCGGCGAGCCGGTAGCGGGCGCCGGCCGCGGAGACCAGTCCGCAGGCGGCCAGCTCGCCGAGCGCGGCGTCGGCGTGGGTGTCGCCCACCAGGGCGGGCAGATGTGCCTGGTGGGGCACCTCGCCGCCGAGCGCGACGGCGAACCGCAGGGTGGCGCGGGCGGAGGCGCTGAGCCGGGAGGCGAGCAGCGGGGCGGGCGCGGCGGCCTCGCCGAGCGAGGGCAGCGGCACCTCGTCGCCGTCCGCGGGATCGTAGGACGTCTCGTCGGGCCGTACGTCCTCGAAGACGCCGAACTCGTCGACGGCGTCGGTGCCGGCCCGCAGCCGGTCGCGCTGCCGCAGCAGGGCACCGGCCTGGACGAAGCGCAGCGGCAGGCCCTCGGACTCGAACCAGAGGTCGCCGGCCCAGTTCGACTCGTCCTCGGTGAGGTCCCGGCCGACGGCGTGCCTGAGCAGGTCGAGACTGGCCGCGCGGTCGAGGCCGGGGAGGGCGACCTCCTCGATGCCGGCGCCGGCGGACGGCTCGGGCACGTCCGGGGTGGCGCCGAGCAGGAAGGCGCACTCGGGGGTGGCGTCCAGCAGCTCGTCGAGGGCGGCGCCGCCGAACTCCAGGTCGTCGAGGACGACGACGGCGCCGATCTCACGGACGTGGTCGGTGAGTTCGTCCCGGTCCGGGCGGTGCAGCGGGGCGTCGTGGACGGCGTAGAAGAGGTCGTGCAGCAGGTCGTCTGCGGAGCGGCGGTGGCCGTTGAGCCGGACGACGCCGTCGGGGGCGAGGTCCGCGCAGTCCTCGGCGACGGTGTCGAGGAGCCGGGTGCGGCCGGAGCCGGCCGGGCCGGTGAGGCGTACGGAGCGGCCGCGGGCCAGCAGCCGGACCAGCTTCTCGCGCTCGTCCTGGCGGGCCAGCAGCGGCAGCGGGAGCTGCGCGGGTCCCGGCGGGACGGACGGCCTGGCGGCGCGCTCGACCTCGGCGCGCTCGGCCTCGGTCAGCTTCGCGGGGCGGGCCGGCCGTTCGGCGGGCGGGCAGGGCTCGATCTCGCTGCCGTCGACGGGGTTGACGGTCAGCAGGAAGTCGCCGGAGACGAGCTGCACCGTGCGGGCGAGCGCGGGCGCGTGCTGTCCGAAGTCGGAAGTGAGGGATTCCCGGGGCGGACGCTGGCGCGGCGCGCGGCCGTCACCCTCGTGGCCGTACTCCTCGGGTCCCGGGTTGTTCGGGTCCATAGGTCCTAGCCCCCCAAAAGCGTCGTGTGGTGGAAGCCCCTCCCGACCTCGCCGCACACCGCGCTGTCGCTTCTGGTCCGGGCCCGCTCAGGGTTTGCAGGGCAGCAGGCAGCCGAACCCTAAACCTTCGCTCAGTATCTACGACAGTCCGGGGTACCGCGCGGTCCGAGAGGTCACGGTCTCGTGAGGATTGTGCGCGCGTCGAAGGGTTCGTCGAGGTCGGTCCGGGTTCTCGGGGGGCGTCCGTCCCGTACCCGTACGCCCTCATACGCGGGGCAGCGTGTCCACCCCGATGCCTCCCTCGATCGCCAGGATCCGGTGCAGCCGGGTGGCCACCAACAGGCGCTGCATCTGCGGCGGCACGTCCCGCAGCACCAGGCGCCGGCCGCAGCGGCCGGCCCGTCGGTGGGCCCCCATGATCACGCCGAGTCCGGTGGCGTCCCAGGAGTCCAGGTCGGACAGGTCCAGCACCAGGTCGCCGACTCCGTCGTCGACGGCCGAGTGCAGGACCGTACGGGCGTCCGCCGCGCTGCGGACGTCGAGGCGGCCCCCGACGACCAGCCCGGCGTGGTCGCCCTTGATGTACATATGCGCTCCCCGATATGCGTCTCGTGCTCCGCGTTTTCTGATGGCCGGTGATGCAACCTCTGACTGCGTGGCGGCGTCCGAGGTTGCTACCTGTAAGCGAACCGATACCGAATTCACCCCGGCGTGTGATGCGTGCCGGGGCGAGTGCGCGGTGTCAGTGCTCGTAGAAGCCCTGCCCGCTCTTGCGGCCGATGTCACCGGCGTCAACCATCCGGCGCATCAGCTCGGGAGCGGCGAACTTCTCGTCCTGGGACTCGGTGTAGATGTTGCCGGTGGCGTGCAGCAGGATGTCCACGCCGGTGAGGTCGGCGGTGGCCAGCGGTCCCATCGCGTGGCCGAAGCCCAGCTTGCAGGCGAGGTCGATGTCCTCGGCGCTCGCCACGCCCGACTCGTAGAGCTTGGCGGCCTCGACGACGAGGGCGCAGATGAGGCGGGTGGTGACGAAGCCGGCGACGTCGCGGTTGACGACGATGCAGGTCTTGCCGACCGACTCGGCGAACTCCCGCGCCCTGGCGAGGGTTTCGTCGCTGGTCTTGTAGCCGCGGACCAGTTCGCAGAGCTGCATCATCGGCACCGGCGAGAAGAAGTGGGTGCCGACGACCCGCTCCGGGCGCTCCGTCACGGCCGCGATCTTGGTGATCGGGATGGCGGAGGTGTTGGAGGCGAGTACGGCGTCCTCACGCACGATCTTGTCGAGCGTGCGGAAGATCTCGTGCTTGACCTCGAGCTTCTCGAACACCGCCTCGACCACGACGTCCGCGTCCGCGCAGGCGTCCAGGTCGGTGGTCGCGGTGATCCGGGCGAGGGCGGCGTCGGCGTCGTGCGCCTCCAGTCTGCCCTTGCTCACGAACTTGTCGTACGACGCCTTGATCCCGTCGGTGCCGCGCGTGAGCGCCTCGTCGGTGACGTCCCGCAGGACGACGTCCCAGCCCGCCTGGGCGGATACCTGGGCGATGCCGGACCCCATGAGACCGGCCCCGATGACGGCGAGCTTGCGTGCCACTGTGCGACTCCCCTGATACGCGCTGTCTTGTTCTCCAGGAGCGGACATTAGCGGGCGCCGGCGCCCCTGTGACTGACTTAGTAACGCGTTTCACGTCTCACGGAGTGAGACCCCTGTCACGTCTCGCATGACGGGCTTGGCGATCCTCCCGGCGGCGGGAGCCGACGGGATTCCGACCTCAGCGGTCGAAGCGGTAATTCCTTGCGGCTTCACGCTGGTTGGCGCTTCGCGGACCGGCTTGCACCGAGGCCTCCACGCCCTGTGACCCGCAGAACGTGGGACGGTGCGGCCAGCCACGGATGATCCGCTTTCGCCTCGGCCAGCTCACGGGCCTGCTGCACATATCCGATCAGCTTGCCCCGCCGACGGTACTCACGTCGCCGCTCCAGGCCGATGTTCCACACAGTTCGGCAGACGCTGCCGTACTCCTCCGCCTGATCCCTCCGTTCCGGCGTGAGCGCGAGCCGGTACTTCCTGCCGACCAGCACGACTTCCCTCCCCCCCTCCGACTCGAACGATCTGCTTTGTGGACGACGCGCCGGGCTTCAGGACACGGGTGCGAAACAGGTGCGAATGTACGAGCTCAGAACCTGGACCCCGGACTCCATCCGGGTACTGGCCGGTCTCGGCTCCCACAAAGCAAGCGTCTAGATTGACCTCATGGTCAACCTGACGCGTATCTACACCCGGACCGGCGACAAGGGCACCACCGCTCTCGGTGACATGAGCCGGGTCGCCAAGACCGACCTGCGGATCTCCGCCTACGCCGACGCCAACGAGGCGAACGCGGTGATCGGTACGGCGATCGCGCTGGGCGGTCTCGAGGAGGAGGTCGTACAGGTCCTCACCCGCGTGCAGAACGACCTGTTCGACGTGGGCGCCGACCTGTCGACGCCGGTGGTGGAGAACCCGGAGTACCCGCCGCTGCGGGTCGAGCAGTTCTACGTCGACCGGCTGGAGGCGGACTGCGACCGCTTCAACGAGCGGCTGGAGAAGCTCCGCTCCTTCATCCTGCCCGGCGGCACGCCCGGCGCGGCCCTGCTCCACCAGGCCTGCACGGTCGTACGCCGCGCCGAGCGCTCCACCTGGGCGGCGCTGGAGGCCCACGGCGACACCATGAACCCGCTCACCGCGACCTACCTCAACCGCCTCTCCGACCTGCTGTTCATCCTCGCCCGCATCGCGAACAAGGAGACCGGTGACGTGCTGTGGGTGCCGGGCGGGGAGCGCTAGGCCGACCGGCGCGCGGCCCCGTACAGGCCCCACGCGGTCTGCGCGCCGCCGACACACATCAGCACGATGCCGACCTTGGCCGGGGTGACCACGGGGACCTCCACGTCCCCGGTGAAGAGCCACAGGGCCAGCCCGACGAGCAGGGTGACCACACCCTCCAGCAGGTTCTTCGACGCCCGGTTCACCGGTGTGCCTCCTCCTTCTGCCGTCCGGCCGTGACCTCCTGCGTCCCGGCCGGGGCCTTCTTCGGCCAGATCAGGTAGCCGAGGGCCACCAGGCCGTGGATGGCGGCGACCCTGATCGCCACCCACTGGAAGGCACGCAGGGAGGAGACGTCGCCCTCGTCGCCGACGTACCAGACCGCTCCCTGGAGCAGTGCGCACGCCACGGCCGCGCCCAGCAGCGTGCGCAGCCACAGCCGGCCCTCGTGCGCGGCCCGGGCCCTGCCGTAGCGCGGGGGCTTCACCGGCGGCGGGCCGCCGCCCAGGCGGTGGGCGGCGTGGCCGTCGAGCCAGCGGATCGTGTAGTGGCCGTACGCGACCGTGTAGCCGATGTACAGCGCGGCCAGGCCGTGCTCCCAGCCCGGCTCGGCTCCGTTCCTCAGGTCGATCGCCGTCACGGCGAACAGCACCAGTTCCAGGACGGGCTCGCACAGCAGCAGGAACACACTGGTGCGGCGCCACTTCAGCAGGTAGCGGGCGGCCAGCCCGAGGGCCAGCAGGACCCAGAATCCGACCTCGCAGGCGATGATCAAAGCGACGACCACGACGCACTCCCTTCGTTCACCCCTTCAGGCTCCCGTGCGAAGCGGCCCGTTTCGTCGTCGCCGCCGATGAACTCGCGGTACATCGAAAGATGCAGTCCAGGACCGTCCGCGGGGATCAGGCGCCGGGTGCGCGCAGCGTGTTGGATGGTGCCATGGCCGTACGACTGCCCCGCCCCTGCCGCTTCGACGTGTGGGTCGCGCTCGCCGGACTGCTCGGCGGACTGCTGCTGTGGGGCACAGGGCTGGGCACCCGGCCGGCCGACGAGCCGATCGTGCTGCTCGACGGCCGCTGGCCGGTCCTGCTGCCGCTGCTGGTGACGGCCTGCTGCGAGCTGCTGCGCAGGACCGCCCCACGCACCGCCGTGCTGACCGGCACGGCCGCCCTGACCGTGGACACCCTCACCCAGGGCAGCATCGCCACACTCCTGATGTACACCGACCTGATGTACGCGGCCGTCCTGTACGGCTCTCCCGCCTCCGCCCGCCGCATTCCGTGGATCACCGGGCTGTTCAGCATCGCCGCATCGCTGGTGCCGTACGCCGTGTGGCGGGTGCCCCAGGCACTGCTGATCGGGGTGGCGGTCGGTGTCGTCTCGTTCGCGCCCGCGTCGACCGGCCTCATCGTGCGCAACCACCGCGACGCCGCCGAGGCGGCCCGGCTGCGGGCCGAACAGACCGCGCTGCTCGCCGAGATGGACCGCACCCAGGCGGTGACCGCGGAACGTGCCCGGATGGCACGGGAGTTGCACGACATGGTCGCCAACCACCTCTCCGCGATCGCCATCCACTCCACGGCCGCGCTCTCCCTGGACGACGAGAGGACCTCCCGCGACGCGCTCACCGTGATCCGGGAGAACAGCGTCCAGGGACTGTCCGAGATGCGACGGCTCATCGGCATCCTGCGCGACGGGGCCGACGACCGGGAACCGGCCGCGACCCCCACTCTCGACGGCCTCGGCGCACTGGTCGAGGGCGCCCGCGCCAACGGTCTGGACGTCACCCTCGACGCCACCTACGGCTCCGTTCCCGCACCGGTCGAGCTCGCCGCGTACAGGATCGTGCAGGAGTCGCTGACGAACGCGCTGAAACACGCCGCGCCGGGGAAGGTCACCGTGCTGCTGCGCCGCCTCGACGGCGGCCTCGACATCCGGGTGGCCAGCCCGTACGGCGGCCGGGACACCCCGCGCGCACCGGGGTCCGGGGCCGGGCTCGTCGGGATGCGGGAGCGGGCGGCCCTGCTGGACGGCACGTTCGAGGCGGCGCCCGAGAGCGGCCCGGACGGCAAGCTGTGGGTCGTACGCGCATGTCTTCCCGTCACCGACATCGCCCAAGGAGAGACGCAATGATCCGGGTCCTGGTCGCCGAGGACCAGTCCGCCGTCCGTGCCGGACTGGTCCTCATCCTGCGCAGCGCGCCCGACATCGAGGTGGTCGGCGAGGCGGGCGACGGCGAGCAGGCGGTGGCCCTCGCCCGTGAACTCCGCCCCGACCTGGTGCTGATGGACGTACAGATGCCGCGCCTGGACGGGGTGTCGGCGACCCGGCAGGTGGTCGGGGAGGGGCTCGCCGATGTGCTGGTGCTGACCACCTTCGACCTCGACGAGTACGTGTTCGGGGCGCTGCGCGCCGGGGCGGCCGGGTTCCTGCTGAAGAACACGGACGCGAAGGACCTCATCGCGTCGGTGCGCACGGTGGCGCGCGGGGAGGGCATCGTCGCCCCGGCCGTCACCCGGCGGCTGATCGCGGAGTTCGCCGCGAAGCCCGCCCGCCGGGCGACCGCCGATCCGGCGGTGCTGGACTCCCTCACCCGGCGCGAGCGCGAGGTGCTGTCCTGTGTCGGCGAAGGGCTGTCCAACGCCGACATCGCGGCCCGTCTCGACATGGCGGAGGCGACGGTGAAGACGCACGTCAGCCGTCTGCTGGGCAAGCTGGAGCTGCGCAGCCGGGTGCAAGCGGCCGTGCTGGCACAAGAGTTGGGGCTCTAGCGGAAGCACAGAGGGACAGCCGGGGCAAGTGGTCCAGACCTATTGACCTGTGGTCCAGACCTTTCTATTCTCGCGGCACTGCGGGCGTGATGGCTCAGTCACGCCCACGACGGCTTCTCCCCATAAGGAGGCGCAGCATGCGCTTCAGACATAAAGCCGCCGCAGGGTTCGCGACCCTGCTGCTCCCCTTCTCCGGCCTCGTCGCCCTCGCGAGCCCCGCCCAGGCCGCGACCTCGGCGACCGCCACCTACGCCAAGACCCAGGACTGGGGCTCCGGCTTCGAGGGCAAGTGGACGGTGAAGAACACCGGCACCACGAGCCTCAGCTCCTGGACCATCGAGTGGGACTTCCCCTCCGGCACCAAGGTCACCTCCGCCTGGGACGCCACGGTCACCAACTCCGGTGACCACTGGACCGCCAAGAACCTCGGCTGGAACGGCACCCTCGCCCCCGGGGCGTCGGTCTCCTTCGGCTTCAACGGCAGCGGCTCCGGCGCCCCCTCCGGCTGTACGCTCAACGGCGGCAGCTGCGACGGCGGCCCGGAGGTCCCCGGCGACGCGGCCCCCTCCGCACCCGGCACCCCGACCGCCTCGGACATCACCGACACCTCGGTGAAGCTGTCCTGGTCGGCGGCGACCGACGACAAGGGCGTCAAGAACTACGACGTCCTGCGCGACGGCGCCAAGGTCGCCACCGTGACGGGCACCTCGTACACGAACACCGGCCTCAGCAAGGGCACGGACTACTCGTACACCGTGCAGGCCCGTGACACCGCCGACCAGACCGGTCCGGTGAGCGGCGCCGTGAAGGTCACCACCACCGGCGGCGACGGCGGCCAGCCCGACCCGGGCGAGAAGGTCAACCTCGGCTACTTCACCAACTGGGGCGTCTACGGGCGCAACTACCACGTGAAGAACCTGGTCACCTCCGGCTCCGCCGAGAAGATCACGCACATCAACTACGCCTTCGGCAACGTCCAGGGCGGCAAGTGCACCATCGGTGACGCCTACGCCGACTACGACAAGGCGTACACCGCCGACCAGTCCGTCGACGGCGTCGCCGACACCTGGGACCAGCCGCTGCGCGGCAACTTCAACCAGCTCCGCAAGCTGAAGGCCAAGTACCCGCACATCAAGGTCATCTGGTCCTTCGGCGGCTGGACCTGGTCCGGCGGCTTCCCCGACGCGGTCAAGAACCCGGCGGCCTTCGCCAAGTCCTGCCACGACCTGGTCGAGGACCCGCGCTGGGCCGATGTCTTCGACGGCATCGACCTGGACTGGGAGTACCCGAACGCCTGCGGTCTGAGCTGTGACACGACCAGCGCCCCGAACGCCTTCAGCAACATGATGAAGGCCATGCGCGCCGAGTTCGGCGACGACCTGGTCACCGCGGCCACCACCGCCGACGCCTCCGACGGCGGCAAGATCGAGGCCGCCGACTACGGCACGGCCGCGCAGTACATCGACTGGTACAACGTCATGACGTACGACTTCTTCGGCGCCTGGGCGAAGAACGGCCCGACCGCTCCGCACTCGCCGCTGACCTCGTACGACGGCATCCCGCAGCAGGGCTTCAACTCCGCCGAGGCGATCGCGAAGTTCAAGGCGGCGGGCGTCCCGGCGAGCAAGCTGCTGCTCGGCATCGGCTTCTACGGCCGCGGCTGGACCGGCGTCACCCAGTCCACCCCGGGCGGAACGGCGACCGGCCCGGCGGCCGGCACCTACGAGGCCGGCATCGAGGACTACAAGGTCCTGAAGAACTCCTGCCCGGCCACCGGCACCATCGCCGGCACGGCGTACGCCCACTGCGGTCAGAACTGGTGGTCGTACGACACCCCGGCCACCATCAACACGAAGATGGCCTGGGCCAAGAACCAGGGCCTGGGCGGAGCCTTCTTCTGGGAGTTCAGCGGCGACACCGCCAACGGTGAGCTGGTCAGCGCCATCAACAACGGCCTGAAGTAACTCTCAAGCAGTACAAGCAGTACAAGCAGTACTAGGCGACATTGACGCGCTGACCGGGCGGGGCTGCCTCGAGCCACGCGAGGAATCCGGTCAGCGCGTCTTCGCTCATGGCGAGCTCAAGACGCGTGCCCCGGTGCAGACAGGCGAGAACCACCGAGTCCGACAGCAGTGCCAGCTCCTCCTCGCCCTCGGGCAGCCGACGGCCGGCCACCTCGATCGCGGAACGCTCCAGGAGGCGGCGCGGGCGGGGAGCGTAGGAGAAGACCCGGAACCACTCGACCCGGTCACCGTTGTAACGTGCCACCCCGTACGCCCAGCCCTTGCCGCCGGAGTCGCCCGACTCGGGCGCGTCCCAGCGCAGGCTGCAGTCGAACGTTCCACCGGAACGCTGGATGAGGCGGCGGCGCAGGCCGAAGACGAAGAGCCCCACCACCACGAGGGCCACCACGATTCCGCACACAGTCAGAGCGAGGACCATCGACACCGACCTCCTCGTCTCCTAGGTAACGGAACGGAAAAATCATCCAGATCTGCCTCAGCCGCGACCGGCTCCGGATCGCTCCGGTGCCGGCCGCGGCTGAGTGACGTCATCCCACCGCGCCGGTATCAGCGCCCTGCCGACGCCGCCCGCAGACGGACGTCCGCGCGGCGCTGGGCCTCCGCATCGTCCTCCGCCTTCGCACGGGCGAGTTCCTGCTCCGCGCTCTGGACGTCGATCTCGTCCGACAGCTCGGCGATCTCGGCCAGCAGCGACAGCTTGTCGTCCGCGAACGAGATGAAACCGCCGTGCACCGCGGCGACGACCGTCCCGCCCTCACGCGTACGAATGGTCACCGGGCCCGACTCCAGCACACCGAGCAGCGGCTGGTGACCGGGCATGACGCCGATGTCGCCGGACGTGGTGCGCGCGACGACCAGGGTGGCCTCGCCGGACCAGACCTCTCGGTCGGCCGCGACCAGCGCGACGTGCAGCTCAGCAGCCAAGGTGGCTCCTCGGGTCACCACCCGGCGGTTGTGCCGGGTGTTGGTTACAAGTCTAAGGGGCGTGAACGAGGGGGCGGGACGCACCCGCCCCCTCAGGTGTGAACCTCAGGGGTTCACGGTGAGCCTGATGCTCAGGAGACGCCCAGCTCCTTGGCGTTGTTCTTCAGGTCCTCGATGCCACCGCACATGAAGAACGCCTGCTCCGGGAAGTGGTCGTACTCGCCGTCGCAGATCGCGTTGAAGGCCGCGATCGACTCGTCCAGCGGGACGTCCGACCCGTCGACGCCGGTGAACTGCTTGGCGACGTGGGTGTTCTGGGACAGGAAGCGCTCCACGCGACGGGCGCGGTGGACGACGAGCTTGTCCTCCTCGCCGAGCTCGTCGATACCGAGGATCGCGATGATGTCCTGCAGGTCCTTGTACTTCTGCAGGATGTTCTTCACGCGCATCGCGGCCTGGTAGTGGTCCTGCGCGATGTAGCGCGGGTCCAGGATCCGGGACGTGGAGTCCAGCGGGTCCACGGCCGGGTAGATGCCCTTCTCCGAGATCGGACGGGAGAGCACCGTCGTCGCGTCGAGGTGGGCGAAGGTGGTGGCCGGGGCCGGGTCGGTCAGGTCGTCCGCGGGGACGTAGATCGCCTGCATCGAGGTGATCGAGTGACCACGGGTCGAGGTGATGCGCTCCTGGAGGAGACCCATCTCGTCGGCCAGGTTCGGCTGGTAGCCCACCGCGGAGGGCATGCGGCCGAGCAGGGTCGACACCTCGGAGCCGGCCTGGGTGAAGCGGAAGATGTTGTCGATGAAGAACAGCACGTCCTGCTTCTGCACATCGCGGAAGTACTCCGCCATGGTCAGACCGGCGAGGGCCACGCGCAGACGGGTGCCCGGGGGCTCGTCCATCTGGCCGAAGACCAGGGCGGTCTTGTCGATGACGCCCGACTCGCTCATCTCGTCGATGAGGTCGTTGCCCTCACGGGTGCGCTCACCGACACCGGCGAACACCGACACACCGTCGTGGTTGTTGGCGACGCGGTAGATCATCTCCTGGATGAGCACCGTCTTGCCGACGCCGGCACCGCCGAACAGACCGATCTTTCCACCCTTGACGTACGGGGTGAGAAGGTCGATGACCTTGACGCCGGTCTCGAACATCTCGGTCTTCGACTCGAGCTCGTCGAAGTTGGGCGCCTTGCGGTGGATCGGCCAGCGCTCACCCGTGTACTGCTCGTCGACGTTCAGCACCTCACCGAGGGTGTTGAACACCTTGCCGGTGGTGAAGTCGCCGACCGGCACCGAGATGGAGGAGCCCGTGTCGGTCACCGGGGCCTGGCGGACCAGACCGTCGGTGGGCTGCATGGAGATGGTGCGGACCAGGCCGTCACCGAGGTGCTGCGCGACCTCGAGGGTCAGCGTCTTGAGCGCACCCTCCTGGGCCGGGTCGGCGACCTCGACGTGGAGGGCGTTGTAGATCTCCGGCATCGCGTCGACGGGGAACTCCACGTCGACGACCGGGCCGATGACCCGGGCGACGCGGCCCGTGGCCGTCGCGGTCTCAACAGTGGTGGTCATTAGTTGTCACTCCCCGCGTTCGCGTCGGCCAGGGCACTGGCGCCACCGACGATCTCGCTGATTTCCTGGGTGATTTCGGCCTGGCGGGCCGCGTTGGCAAGACGGGAGAGCGTGTTGATCAGCTCGCCCGCGTTGTCGGTGGCCGACTTCATCGCGCGCCGCGTGGCGGCGTGCTTCGAAGCGGCCGACTGGAGCAGCGCGTTGTAGATCCGGCTCTCGACGTACCGCGGCAGCAGCGCGTCGAGGACGTCCTCCGCCGAGGGCTCGAAGTCGAACAGCGGCAGGATCTCGCCCTTGGTGGTGCTCTCCTGCGCGACCTCTTCGAGGCGCAGCGGAAGCATCCGGGAGTCGACCGCCGTCTGCGTCATCATCGACACGAACTCGGTGTAGACGATGTGGAGTTCGTCCACGCCGCCGTCCGCCGTCTCCGTCTCGAGCGCCTCGATCAGCGGGGCCGCGATCTTCTTGGCGTCCGCGTACGAGGGCTCGTCGGTGAAGCCGGTGAACGTCTCCGCGATCTTGCGCTCACGGAAGTTGTAGTGGGCGACACCGCGCCGGCCGACGATGTACGTGTCGACCTGCTTGCCCTCGCGCTCCAGGCGCTCGGTCAGCTGCTCCGCCGCCTTGATGGCGTTGGAGTTGAAGGCGCCGGCCAGGCCGCGGTCGCTCGTGAGGAGCAGGACCGCGGCACGGGTCGGGTTCTCCGCCTCCGTGGTCAGCGGGTGCTTGGTGTTCGAGCCGGTACCGACCGCCGTGACCGCGCGGGTGAGCTCCCGCGCGTACGGCGTGGAGGCCGCCACCTTGCGCTGCGCCTTGACGACGCGCGAGGCGGCGATCATCTCCATCGCCTTCGTGATCTTCTTGGTCGCGGTGACGGATCGGATGCGACGCTTGTAGACCCGGAGCTGGGCTCCCATGAGTCAGGTCCCTTCCTTACGTCACTTGGAGGCGCTGGTCGCCTTCGGCGCGTCCTCGCCGAGCAGCTTGCCGTCGCTCGTCTCGAACTGCTTCTTGAAGTCCACGATCGCGTCGGCCACGGCCTGCAGGGTGTCGTCGGACATCTTGCCGCCCTCGCGGATGGAGGTCATGAGGCCCTGCTCGTTGCGGTGCAGGTGCTCCAGGAGCTCCTTCTCGAAGCGGCGGATGTCGGCGACCGGGACCTCGTCCATCTTGCCGGTGGTGCCGGCCCAGACGGAGACGACCTGGTCCTCGGTGGACATCGGCTGGTACTGGTCCTGCTTCAGCAGCTCGACCATGCGCTGACCGCGCTCCAGCTGCGCCTTCGACGCGGCGTCCAGGTCGGAACCGAAGGCGGCGAACGCCTCCAGCTCACGGAACTGGGCGAGGTCCACGCGCAGACGGCCGGAGACCTGCTTCATCGCCTTGTGCTGCGCGGAACCACCGACTCGGGAGACGGAGATACCGACGTTCAGCGCGGGGCGCTGACCGGCGTTGAACAGGTCCGACTCCAGGAAGCACTGGCCGTCGGTGATGGAGATGACGTTGGTCGGGATGAACGCCGACACGTCATTGGCCTTGGTCTCGACGATCGGCAGACCGGTCATCGAGCCCGCGCCCATGTCGTCGGAGAGCTTGGCGCAGCGCTCCAGCAGACGGGAGTGCAGGTAGAAGACGTCACCCGGGTAGGCCTCACGGCCCGGCGGGCGGCGCAGCAGCAGGGAGACGGCGCGGTAGGCGTCGGCCTGCTTCGACAGGTCGTCGAAGATGATCAGGACGTGCTTGCCCTCGTACATCCACTGCTGGCCGATGGCCGAACCGGTGTACGGCGCCAGGTACTTGAAGCCGGCCGGGTCGGACGCCGGGGCGGCGACGATGGTCGTGTACTCCAGCGCGCCGTTCTCCTCCAGCGCGCGGCGGACCGACGCGATGGTGGAGCCCTTCTGGCCGATGGCGACGTAGATGCAGCGGACCTGCTTCTTCGGGTCGCCGGTGCGCCAGTTGTCACGCTGGTTGATGATCGTGTCGACGGCCAGGGCGGTCTTGCCGGTCTGGCGGTCGCCGATGATCAGCTGGCGCTGACCACGGCCGATCGGGGTCATGGCGTCGACGGCCTTGTAGCCCGTCTCCATCGGCTCGTGCACCGACTTGCGCTGCATGACCGTGGGGGCCTGCAGTTCGAGGGCGCGGCGGCCCTCGGTCTCGATCTCGCCGAGGCCGTCGATCGGGTTGCCGAGCGGGTCGACCACGCGGCCGAGGTAGCCCTCGCCCACGGCGACGGACAGCACCTCGCCGGTACGGGTGACCGGCTGGCCCTCCTCGATGCCGCTGAACTCACCGAGGACGATGGCACCGATCTCGCGCTCCTCGAGGTTGAGGGCGAGGCCGAGGGTGCCGTCCTCGAACTTCAGCAGCTCGTTGGCCATGGCCGAGGGAAGGCCCTCGACCTTGGCGATGCCGTCGCCGGCAAGGGTGACCGTACCGACCTCCTCGCGCGAGGCCGCGTCCGGCTTGTACGACTGGACGAAGTTCTCCAGCGCGTCCCGGATCTCCTCCGGCCGGATCGTGAGCTCCGCCATCTGAGTTCCCTGCTCTCCTTGTTGGGCCCGAAGTTTCACTTGGGGGGTATGGGGACTCCCCCCGATACGAGGTGAATCCTCTGCACGGCCCAACCAGGGCCGTAATTGCTTACGTACTGCTATGAAGAAATGTGCTGCTCAGCCGGCCAGCCGACGGCCGGCGTCCTCGAGCCGGTCCGCGAGGGAGCCGTTGATGACCTCGTCACCGACCTGCACCCGGATCCCGCCGACGACCTCGGGGTCGACGTCGAGGTTGAGGTGCATCCGGCGGCCGTAGAGCTTCGCGAGGGCGTTGCCCAGGCGCTGCTTCTGCTGGTCGCTCAGCGGCACCGCGGAGGTGACGACGGCCACCATGCGGTCGCGGCGCTCGGCGGCGAGCTTGGACAGGGACTCCAGTCCCGATTCCAGGCTACGTCCCCGCGGCGCGGTCACAAGACGCGTGACCAGACGCTCGGTGGCCGCGTTCGCCCTGCCCCCGAGCAGGCTGCGCAGCAGCTCGCCCTTGGCGGAGGCGGTGGCGCTCCGGTTGGTCAGCGCGGCGCGCAGCTCGGTGCTGGAGGAGACGATCCGGCCGAACCGGAACAGCTCGTCCTCGACGTCGTCGAGCGCGCCGGCCTTCTGGGCGGCGGTGAGGTCGGCCACATCGGCCAGCTCCTCCAGCGCGTCCACCAGGTCGCGCGACTGCGACCAGCGGGAACGCACCATGCCGGACACCAGGTCCGCGGCCGGACCGCTGACCTGCGAGCCGAGCAGGCGCCGGGCCAGGTCGGCCTTGGCCTCACCGGCCTGCGCCGGGTCGGTGAGGACCCGACGCAGCGACACCTCGCGGTGGAGCAGCGCGGTGACGGCGGCCAGCTCACCGGCGAGCGAGCCGGCGTCCACGGACGTGGAGTCCGTCAGCGCGTCGAGACGCTCACGTGCGGCTGCCAGGGCCTCGCGGCTCGCTCCGTTCATCGCGTGGCCTCGGCCTTCTGGTCGAGCTCGTCGAGGAAGCGGTCGATCACGCGGCTCTGCCGGGCGTGGTCCTCGAGGGACTCGCCGACGAGCTTGCCGGCCAGGTCGGTGGCGAGCTTGCCGACGTCCTGGCGCAGCGCGGACGCGGCGGCCTTGCGGTCGGCCTCGATCTGCGCGTGGCCGGCGGCGATGATCTCCTCGCGCTGACGCTGGCCCTCGGCCCGCATCTCGGCGATGAGCGTCGCGCCCTGCTCCTGCGCCTCCTGGCGCAGACGCGCGGCCTCGTGCCGGGCTTCGGCGAGCTGAGCCTTGTACTGCTCAAGGACGCTCTGGGCCTCGGTCTGAGCGGCCTCGGCCTTCTCGATACCGCCCTCGATGGCCTCGCGACGCTCTTCCAGGACCTTGTTGATGGTCGGGAGGAGCTTCTTGGCGAGGAAACCGAAGACGATGACGAAAGCGATGAGGCCGATGACAACTTCCGGCCACGGCGGAACGAGGGGATTCTCCTTCTCACCCTCGGCCGCCAGGAAAACCAGGGCGGATGTCACATCAGTGCCTTTCGTCGAAAGGGTCGGTCGTCAGGGTTCGTCTTAGTAGACGAACGGCATGACGAGACCGATCAGGGCGAGCGCCTCACAGAAGGCGAAGCCCAGGATCTGGTTGGCGCGGATCAGGCCGGCAGCCTCGGGCTGACGGGCCAGGGCCTGGGTGCCGTTACCGAAGATGATGCCGACGCCGACGCCCGGGCCGATGGCCGCGAGACCGTAACCGATGGAGCCGATGTGGCCTTCGACAGCAGCGAGGGTCTGGGACATGCCAGTTCTTCCTTCTCTTTACGGACCGGTGGGGGTTGGCCACCGGACGACTTGGGGGTGGGAACCTGGGGCGCTCAGTGGTGCTCGGCGAGCGCGCCCTGGATGTACGTGCAGGTCAGCAGGACGAAGACGTACGCCTGCACGGCCTGGATGAAGAGCTCGAAGAGCGTCATCACGAGGACCATGCCGAACGACACGGCGGAGAAGGCGATGCCGATGCCGTTGAGCATGTACCAGCTGGCGATCGTGAAGAGCAGCAGCAGGGTGTGACCGGCGAACATGTTCGCGAAGAGTCGCACGGCGTGCGTGAAGGGGCGGACCAGCAGGTTCGAGAAGAACTCGATGGTCATCGACAGCGGCAGCACCGCGCCGAGCGACTTGTCGTAGCCCGTGACGTTCTTGAAGAAGCCGACGAAACCGTGCCGCTTGAAGGTGAGGGAGACCCAGGTGATGTAGACGATCAGGGCCAGCACCAGCGGGTAGGCGATGATCGACGTCACCGGGAAGGCGGCGACGGGGATGATCGACCAGAGGTTCATCATCCAGACGAAGAAGAACAGGGAGACGGCGAGCGGGACGTACTTCTCGCCCTCGCGCTTGCCGAGCGTCTGGTACACGATGCCGGTACGGACGAAGTCGTAGCCGGCCTCGGCGACCATCTGGAGCTTGCCCGGGACGAGCTTGGGCTTGGCGAACGCGGCCCAGAAGAAGCCCACCACGATGATGGAACCGAGCAGCGCGAGCAGCATCGGCTTGTTGAAGTACAGGCCGTTGCCGTCTGCGTCGCCCCAGAGCGGCTCGAAGAGGAACGAGTGCAGGCCCGGAGCCGGGAAGCCACAACCGTCGAACAGGTGGCAGTCGGTCTCGAAGGCGAGCACCTGCGTCGGGTCAGCACTCACCGCGGGCTCCTTCATCGTGGCGCATAGGTACGGCAACCTCGTTGTGTCGGCGCGGCGCACGGCCGCGGTTCGGCACGGGACTGGTGGTTCGGATGTGGGGGCGGCTGGGGGGCATCTCGCCTCGCCATTGAGCAGGCGTCAGCTCGGATGCCCGCGCCCGCGATGCCGCAGTTGGCACCGGACGATAGCAGGAGTTCCGGGGCCTCTTTATCCCGGGCCTACCCCTCACGACGAGTGCCCCGGGTTTCCGGGCTTTCCGCTCGTCGTCGACTCGGGTTCGACGTACAGGATCTTGGCTTTCATGTGCGCGCGCGTCTGTGCGGCGATCCACACGAGCGTGGTGCCGAGAAGCGTGAGGGCGAAGGCCTTGGGGTGGAACAGGGTGGTGTCCCGGAACAGGGCGACGAAGATGAACAGCAGCAGGATCTGTGCCGCGTACAGCATCAGCCCCATGGCCTGGAACAGGTGCGGAAGCGATTTGGCGGTCCGCTGCAGTACGTAGAGGCCGATCCCCATGAAGAGGATCACCACCACGGTCGCGACGAGCGCCCCGATCGCACCCTTGCCACCGGCGACCACCGCGCTGACGACGGCGGCGACAGCGCCGGCGGCAGCCGTGGGCACGGCGGCCTGGGCCAGGATCCGGACGTCATTGGACGGCATGGCGGCAACTCCGCTTTTCACAGGGGGCAGGGTGTCGTCATGGACGAGCGTAGACCCCCGGGCCGAGGGTGAATTCCTCGCGCCGGTGAACCGTCGCACTGCGGTCCTTCGGCTCTATCCGGGGTTCTCGTGAACGGTATCACAAACTATTTGATGCAGTCTTTACCTGCCTGGTGTGCTCACTGTCACACATGAGAGTGAATCTGCGCGTCTGAGCGAGAACGCGGCCTCTTTGTCTGGTATTGGGGCAGTTTGCACACCCAACAGGGACCCAACGGGGACCCATCGGGGCCCCACGACTTGGCAATGCTCTAGTCGGATTCTTACCTTGCCCGTGATCGGTCGGCCAGGCGTGCGCGGGGGCCGACGGCGGTCGCGCCGTTGACGCCGGAGACACCCGCGGCGACCGGGGTGCGGTGGTCGTCGTCGGTGGACCCGGGGTCCGCCGGGACCGACGTGTCCGGGGCGGCGGCCAGGGCCGTCCGACGGCGGCGCCGGTAGCGCGGCGGGACGAAGGCCTCCGCCCAGCGCGGGGCGCGCGGCGTGAAGCGCGGCAGCAGAAGCAGGACGAGGCCGAGCGTGGAGAGGATGACGACGCCCAGCACGATCCACATCGACGCCGAGTTCACGGAGTAGGTCAGCGCGCCGAAGGCGATCAGCGCCGACCAGAAGTACATGATCAGCACCGCCCGGCTGTGCGAGTGGCCGATCTCCAGCAGCCGGTGGTGCAGGTGCCCCCGGTCCGCCGCGAACGGCGACTGGCCGCGCCAGGTGCGCCGCACGATCGCCAGGATCAGGTCGGCGGCCGGGATCGCGATGATCGTCAGCGGCATCACCAGCGGGATGTAGACCGGCACCATCTGGTGCACCGTGCTGCGCTCGGACCCGCCGAACAGGCTGTCCGGGTCCACCTGTCCCGTGATGGAGATCGCGCCCGCCGCCAGGACCAGACCGATCAGCATCGAGCCCGAGTCGCCCATGAAGATCCGCGCGGGGTGCATGTTGTGCGGCAGGAAGCCCAGGCACATGCCCATCAGGATGGCCGCGAACAGCGTCGCGGGGGCGGCGGCCTCGATGCCGTACGAGTACCAGATGCGGTAGGCGTACATGAAGAACGCGGCCGCCGCGATGCACACCATGCCGGCGGCGAGGCCGTCGAGGCCGTCCACGAAGTTGACCGCGTTGATGGTGATGACGACCAGCGCCACCGTGAGCAGGGTGCCCTGCCACTGGGTCAGCGCGACCGTGCCGACGCCCGGGATGGGCAGCCACAGGATCGTCAGACCCTGCATGACCATCACGCCCGCGGCGATCATCTGACCGCCCAGCTTGATCAGCGCGTCGATCTCGAACTTGTCGTCCAGCACACCGATCAGCCAGATCAGCGCGGCCCCGGAGAGCAGCGCCCGCGGCTCGTTGGACTTCTCGAAGAGCTGGCCCAGGTTGGTGAGGTGGCCGGCGGTCAGCAGGCCCGCGCACAGGCCGAAGAACATGGCGATACCGCCGAGCCGCGGAGTGGGTTCCCGGTGCACGTCACGTGCCCGGATCTCCGGCATCGCCCCCGCCACGATCGCGAACTTCCGTACCGGCCCTGTCAGCAGGTACGTCACCGCGGCCGTGATGCAGAGCGTCAGCAGGTATTCACGCACGGGCTTCCCCACAGGTCTCGCTGGCCATCACAGCCCCACACCCTAGCGAGGCACGCATATGAGTGGGGACTTCCGGGTAGCGACGATGGTTGCACGCGTGACTGTGCATCCGTGCCGCCTACCCCGGAACCGGCCCGTTCAGCGGGGGTACGGCGGGAACGCCGCGGCCAGTTCCCGTACGTCCTCCCGGGCCCGCGCGGGCTCGGTGCCGCCCCGCAGGACGCTCGCCAGCAGTCCCGCGACGAACGTCATCTCCCTCGCCCCCATGCCCTGCGTGGTCACCGCCGCCGTGCCCAGGCGCAGCCCGCGGTCGTCGTCGTGCGGGAGCGCACAGCAGTCCAGGACGAGCCCGGCCGCCGCGAGCCGGCCGCGCGCGGCGCGTCCGTCGACGCCGAGCGGCGCCGGGTCGGCGGTGATCAGGTGGGTGTCGGTGCCGCCGGTGGTGACGGCCAGCCCCTCGGCGGCCAGGGCGGCGGCCAGGGCCCGCGCGTTGGCGACCACCTGGTGCGCGTACGCGGCGAACGCCGGTGTCGCCGCCTCCCCGAACGCGACGGCCTTGGCCGCGACGGTGTTCATCGGGGCGCCGCCCTGGGTGAAGGGGAAGACGGCCCGGTCGAGGCGCTCGGCCAGCTCGCCGCCGCACAGGATCATCCCGCCGCGCGGTCCCCGCAGCACCTTGTGCGTCGTCGCGCACACGATGTCCGCGTACGGCACCGGGCTGGGCGCCGCTCCCCCGGCGACGAGACCCATGGGGTGCGCGGCGTCGGCGATCAGATACGCGCCCACCTCGTCGGCGACCTCGCGGAAGAACGCGTAGTCGATGTGGCGGGGGTAGGCGATGGAGCCGCAGACGATCGCCTTGGGGCGGCGCGTGTGCGCGAGGGCGCGGACCTGGTCGTGGTCGATGAGCCCGCTCTCCGCGTCCACGCCGTAGCCGACGAAGTCGAACCAGCGGCCGGAGAAGTTGGCGGGCGAGCCGTGGGTGAGGTGACCGCCGTGGGGCAGGCCGAGGGCGAGGACGGTGTCGCCGGGGCGCAGCAGGGCGGCGTACGCGGCGAGCACGGCGGACGAGCCGGAGTGCGCCTGCACGTTGGCGTGCTCGGCGCCGAACAGCGCCTTCGCCCGCTCCACGGCGAGGCGCTCGGCGACGTCGACGACCTCGCAGCCGCCGTGGTGCCGGTTGCCGGGGTACCCCTCGGCGTACTTGTTGGCCAGCGGCGACCCGAGCGCGGCCAGCACGGCCGGCGACATGAAGTTCTCGGCGGCGATCAGCTGGAGCGAGCTCGACTGCCGCTCCCACTCCCCGAGCAGCACATCGGCCAGCTCGGGATCCTGCCGCCGCACCACATCGACCTCAAGGACATGCCCGACCGTCATACCGCCCAATGTATGCCGAACCCCCAGAAATCGCCCCCGCCCCGCCGCGACCAGTCACCCCGCCCGCCTCGATGTGGGCACCCGCGTCGCTGTGGGCGATCACCCACCCCCGCCGCCGCTGTGGGCAGTCGTTCCGCAAGGCGGAACGGGTGGGCACAGCGGAACAACACCAGAGGCCCTGCGAACCCACCCCGGCAGCCGGACGCCTACGCCCGAGCAGGCACCCCGGTCAGCGCGGTCACCACAGGGTCCAGCGCCTCGAATATCTCGTCCCCGATCGACCGGAAGAACGTCAGCGGCGCCCCGTACGGGTCGTACACCTCATCCGCCTCAGCCGTCGGCGCCAACAGCCACCCGCGTAGAGCCGCGGCAGCCCGCACCAGCGCACGCGCCCGCATGACCAGCCCCTCGTCCAACGACGGCAGAGTCGCCGGATCGATCGCGTTGACCAGCCGGGTGAACTCCTTCAACGTGAACGTCCGCAGCCCCGCGGAATGCCCCATGGAAATGACCTGCGCCCGGTGGTCCCGCGTAGCGGTCAGCACGAGATCCGCCCGGATCACATGCTCGTCCAGCAGCTCCCGCCCCACGAACCCCGAGGCGTCCGCCCCGAACTCCGCCAGCACGGTCTCCGCATGGGCCTCCATGGGCGCACCCTCGTGCCCCCAGGTCCCCGCGCTCTCCACGATCAGCCCGCCGCCCAGGATCCCCAGCCGCTGGCTCACGAAATGCCGGGTCAGCCGCTCGGTGACGGGCGAGCGGCACACGTTTCCGGTACTGACGTGGAGGATGCGGAAGGTGTCGCGCGGGAAACCGAAGGTCGTCGTGATCTCCGCGCTGGATTCCCCGTTGCCTATGCCACGCCCCGACTCAGGGGCCGTCAATTCGCCACCTCGAGGTCGGGTACCACCTTGCGCAGCTCCTCCGGCGAGATCGCGCCCTCGCGCAGCAGCACGGGCACGGGCCGGGTGACGTCGACGATGGAGGAGGGCACGTTCCCGGGGGTGGGCCCGCCGTCCAGGTACACGGAGACGGAGTCGCCGAGCATCTCCTGCGCGGCGTCGCAGTTCTCCGGCGCCGGGTGCCCGGTGAGGTTCGCGGACGAGACGGCCATGGGCCCGACCTCGGTGAGCAGCTCGATGGCGACCGGGTGCAGCGGCATCCGCACGGCGACCGTGCCCCGGGTGTCCCCGAGGTCCCACTGGAGCGACGGCTGGTGCCTGGCGACCAGCGTCAGCGCGCCCGGCCAGAACGCGTCGACCAGCTCCCAGGCCAGCTCGGAGAAGTCGGTGACCAGGCCGTGCAGGGTGTTCGGGGAGCCGATGAGGACGGGCGTGGGCATGTTGCGGCCCCGGCCCTTGGCGTCCAGCAGATCGGCGACGGCCTCCGAGGTGAACGCGTCGGCGCCGATCCCGTACACGGTGTCCGTCGGCAGCACCACGAGCTCGCCCCGGCGGACGGCGGACGCGGCCTCGCGCAGACCGGTCGTGCGGTCGGTCGCGTC
Source organism: Streptomyces sp. CB02400 (assembly GCF_001905725.1). Lineage (GTDB taxonomy): Bacteria > Actinomycetota > Actinomycetes > Streptomycetales > Streptomycetaceae > Streptomyces > Streptomyces atrovirens. Next base: position 497,195 of record NZ_LIWB01000003.1, on the reverse strand, counting down.
GTTGGTGTCGTATCGCCGAGCCATCTAGCGGGCCTCCTCGTACGGGTGCTGCTGGGGGAATGAAGTATGCGGGGTGCTCACGGCAGCGCCTTGCGGGCGGTGGCGAACCGGGGGCGCCTGTTCAGGTCGGGATGGTCGGCCGCGTCGGCCCACCCTCGTTCCTCGGCGAAGATCCACGGCACCTGTCCGCCCTGGGTGTCGGCGTGCTCGACGACGACCACCCCGCCGGGCCGCAGCAGCCGGTGCGCGGTGCGCTCCAGGCCGCGGATCAGGTCGAGGCCGTCCTCACCGGAGAACAGCGCGAGGTCGGGGTCGTAGTCGCGGGCCTCCGGGGCGACGTACTCCCACTCGGTGAGCGGGATGTACGGCGGGTTGGAGACGACCAGGTCGACCTGTCCGTCGAGGTCCGGGAAGGCCGTCAGGGCGTCTCCCTGGCGCAGCTCGACCCTGGACCCCTCCATGTTCTTGCGGGTCCACCTCAGGGCGTCCTCGGACAGCTCCACGGCGTACACGCGCGAGCGCGGCACCTCCTGCGCGAGCGCGAGCGCGATGGCGCCCGAGCCGGTGCACAGGTCGACGATGCAGGGCTCGACGACGTCCATCGCGCGGACGGCGTCTATCGCCCAGCCGACCACCGACTCGGTCTCGGGCCGCGGCACGAACACTCCGGGACCCACCTGGAGCTCCAGGTAGCGGAAGTACGCCCGCCCGGTGATGTGCTGGAGCGGCTCGCGCGCCTCACGGCGGGCGATGACCTCCCAGTACCGGGCGTCGAAGTCGGAGTCCTTCACGGTGTGCAGCTCGCCGCGCTTGACGCCGTGCACGAACGCGGCGAGCTCCTCCGCGTCGGTGCGCGGAGAGGGCACGCCGGCGTCGGCGAGCCGCTGGGTGGCCTGGGCCACCTCGGCGAGCAGCAGGTTCACGACGGTCCTCCGGGCTGTCTACGGGATTTACGCGGCGGCGAGCTTGGCGGCGGAGTCCGCGTCGACACAGGCCTGGATCACCGCGGCGAGCTCGCCGTCCAGGACCTGGTCGAGGTTGTACGCCTTGAAGCCGACGCGGTGGTCCGAGATGCGGTTCTCCGGGAAGTTGTACGTACGGATCTTCTCGGAGCGGTCGACGGTACGGACCTGGCTGCGACGGGCGTCGGCGGCCTCCCGCTCCGCCTCCTCCTGCGCCGCCGCGAGCAGCCTGGAGCGCAGGATACGCAGTGCCTGCTCCTTGTTCTGGAGCTGGCTCTTCTCGTTCTGGCAGGAGGCGACGACTCCGGTCGGGATGTGCGTGATGCGCACGGCGGAGTCGGTGGTGTTGACGGACTGCCCGCCGGGGCCGGAGGACCGGTAGACGTCGATGCGCAGGTCGTTCGGGTTGATCTCGACGTCGACCTCCTCCGCCTCGGGGGTCACCAGGACACCGGCGGCGGAGGTGTGGATGCGGCCCTGCGACTCGGTGGCCGGCACGCGCTGCACGCGGTGCACGCCGCCCTCGTACTTCAGCCGGGCCCACACGCCCTGGCCGGGCTCGGTCTGCCCGCGGGCCTTCACGGCCACCTGGACGTCCTTGTAGCCGCCCAGCTCGGACTCGGTGGCGTCGATGATCTCGGTCTTCCAGCCGACGCGCTCGGCGTACCGCAGGTACATGCGCAGCAGGTCGCCGGCGAACAGGGCGGACTCGTCGCCGCCCGCGCCCGCCTTGATCTCGAGGATGACGTCCTTGTCGTCGCTGGGGTCGCGCGGGACCAGCAGCAGGCGGAGCTTCTCGGTGAACTCCTCGCGCTGCTTCTCCAGGTCCTTGACCTCGGCGGCGAAGTCGGGGTCGTCGGCGGCCAGTTCGCGCGCGGTCTCGATGTCGTCGCCCGTCTGCTTCCAGGAGCGGTACGTGGCGACGATCGGGGTGAGCTCGGCGTAGCGCTTGTTCAGCTTGCGCGCGTTGGCCTGGTCGGCGTGGACCGACGGGTCGGCGAGCTTCTTCTCCAGGTCGGCGTGCTCGGCGACGAGTTCCTCGACGGCCTCGAACATCTTGGGCTCCTGCGATTACGTGGGTGAAGGGCGGGCGACCAAAAACGCCGGTCCCGGCCTGCCCCCGGGCGGGGGCGCGGCCGTGGACCGGCGGTATGGGGCTCGCTACTTCTTGGAGCCGGCGGCCTTGCCGAAGCGGGCCTCGAAGCGGGCCACACGGCCACCGGTGTCGAGGATCTTCTGCTTGCCCGTGTAGAACGGGTGGCACTCGGAGCAGACCTCGGCGCGGATGGTGCCGCCGGGGAGCGTGCTGCGGGTGGTGAACGACGCGCCACAGGTGCAGCTGACCTGCGTCTCGACGTACTCGGGGTGGATGTCGCGCTTCAAGGTGTCTCCTAGGTTCGGGAGGGCACCGGGTCGCTGCCGCGGGGTGCGGGGGCGTGAACCGGGGCCGACTCACCAGTCTGCCAGGACTGGCGTCCTCTCCCAAAACCGGGGGTTGCCGTTGTTTGTTCCCTGCGGGCCGTCTGTGGTTTCTCGCGCCCACGCGGCGGAGCCGCATATCGATACAGACCCGCGCCCCTTAAAAGCCTCTCACCAAGCCCTTTGCTTCACCGGTGGCCGTTTCCTCTGTGGCCGTCGCCGGGATCGGCTGGTCGTTCTTCAGGGCGTTCCAGACCTGCTGGGCCTTGGTCTTCTCGATCAGGACCCGGTTGGCGTCGGCCGGGTCGTAGGTAACCGGCAGGGTGATCATGTGCAGGCCGGCGGGGGTGATGTTCTTCAGGCCGGACGCGAAGGACATCAGGGCGTTGACCGAGCCCAGGTCGGAGTCGGTGGTGACGGTCCTGGTGGCGGTGTCGGCGAGGTCGTACAGCTTCTTGGGGCCGGTGAGGACGCCGATCTCCCCGACCTGCCGTACCAGGGCCTTGACGAAGGCCTGCTGGAGCTGGATGCGACCGAGGTCGGAGCCGTCGCCGACGCCGTGCCGGGTGCGTACCAGGGCGAGGGCCTGTTCGCCGTCGAGCCGGTGGGTGCCGGCCTCCAGGTCGAGGTGGCTGTCGGGGTCGTGGATGTCCTCGCCGGTGGTGACCTCGACGCCGCCGAGTTCGTCGACGATCTTCCGGAAGCCGGTGAAGTCGATCTCCAGGTAGTGGTCCATGCGCAGGTCGGTGATCGACTCGACGGTCTTCACCGCGCAGGCCGCCCCGCCCGTGGCGTAGGCGGAGTTGAACATCACACCGCTCGCCGCGGGGTGGGTGCCGCCGTCGGTGTCGGTGCACTCGGGACGGTCGACGACGGTGTCGCGCGGGACGGAGACCACGCTCGCCTTCTTGTGGCCCTCGTGGACGTGCACGATCATCGCGGTGTCGGAGCGGGCGCTTCCGTCGTCGGTGCCGCCGCCGAGCTCCTTGTTGCCGCCGGAGCGGGTGTCGGAGCCGAGGACGAGGATGTTCTCGGAGCCGTTGCCGGCCTTCTCGGGCCGGTCGGTGCCGAGGGCCCGGTCGATGTCGAGGCTCTCGATGTTGCCGTTGAGCTTTAAGTACACGTATCCGGCGCCGGTGCCGCCGAGGGCGACGACGCCGGCGGCGGTCCAGGCCGCGACCTTCAGGCCCCGGCGCCCCTTGCCCCGGTGGCCCGGTGTGCTCTCGGCAGACATGTGCTCCTCGGCTCGTCCCCGGTCGGTTACCCCCTGCACCCGGTGTCAGACCCGGCCCTCACAGCCGTACGGCATCCATCGTCCCGCCGGCGGAGCCCTCGCCGCACGCGGAAGGGCCGCCCCCTCGCGGGAGCGGCCCTTCCGGTGGAAAGCGCGACGGGAAAGCGCGACGTCAGTCGCCGTTGCCCGGCGTCGTCTTCTGGATCTGCATCAGGAACTCGGCGTTCGACTTGGTCTGCTTCATCTTGTCGAGGAGCAGCTCGATCGCCTGCTGCTGGTCGAGCGCGTGCAGCACCCGGCGCAGCTTCCAGACGACGGCCAGTTCCTCGTTGCCGAGCAGGATCTCCTCCTTGCGGGTGCCGGACGCGTCGACGTCCACCGCGGGGAAGATGCGCTTGTCGGCGAGCTTCCGGTCGAGCTTGAGCTCCATGTTGCCGGTGCCCTTGAACTCCTCGAAGATCACCTCGTCCATGCGGGACCCGGTGTCCACCAGGGCGGTGGCGAGGATGGTCAGCGAACCGCCGTCCTCGATGTTGCGGGCCGCACCGAAGAAGCGCTTCGGCGGGTACAGGGCGGTCGAGTCGACACCACCGGACAGGATGCGGCCGGAGGCCGGGGCGGCGAGGTTGTACGCACGGCCCAGACGCGTGATCGAGTCGAGCAGCACGACGACGTCGTGACCCAGCTCCACCAGGCGCTTGGCGCGCTCGATGGCGAGCTCGGCGACCGTGGTGTGGTCCTCGGCGGGACGGTCGAAGGTCGAGGAGATGACCTCGCCCTTCACCGACCGCTGCATGTCGGTGACCTCTTCCGGACGCTCGTCGACGAGGACGACCATCAGGTGGCACTCGGGGTTGTTGTGGGTGATCGCGTTGGCGATCGCCTGCATGATCATGGTCTTGCCGGTCTTCGGCGGGGCCACGATCAGACCGCGCTGGCCCTTACCGATCGGCGACACGAGGTCGATGATCCGGGTGGTGAGGACGCCGGGGTCCGTCTCCAGGCGGAGGCGGTCCTGCGGGTACAGCGGGGTGAGCTTGTTGAACTCCGGGCGGCCACGGCCGTGTTCGGGCGCCATGCCGTTGACGGAGTCCAGGCGGACCAGCGCGTTGAACTTCTCGCGGCGCTCGCCCTCCTTGGGCTGGCGCACGGCGCCGGTGACGTGGTCGCCCTTGCGCAGGCCGTTCTTGCGGACCTGGGCGAGGGAGACGTACACGTCGTTCGGACCGGGCAGGTAGCCGGAGGTCCGGATGAACGCGTAGTTGTCGAGGATGTCGAGGATGCCCGCGACCGGGATCAGGACGTCGTCCTCGGTGATCTGCGGCTCCTGGCCCATCTCGTCGCGGCCACGACGGCCACGGCGGTCGCGGTAGCGCCCGCGACGGCCACGACGGCCGCCCTCGAAGTCGTCGTCGTCGTGCTGCTGACGGTCCTGTCGGCCGCCGCCGCCCTGCTGGTTCTGCTGACGGCCCTGGCCGCCCTGGCCCTGCTGCTGGTCGTCGCCCTTGCCACGACGGTCCCCGCGGTCGCCGCGCTCACCACGGTCGCCGCGCTCACCACGGTCACGGTCGCGGCCGCGCTCACGGCGGTCGCGGCGGCGGCCCTCGCCGCCGTCGTGGTCGCCCTTGGCGTCGCCCTGCTGCTGCGACTGCTGCTGGGCCGGGGCCTCGGCCTTGGGCTCGGCCTTCGCCTCGGCGGTGACCGTCTCGGTCGCGGCGGCGGCCGGGGCGCCCGCCTCGGCGGTGGCGCGACGGCGGCGGCGCTCGACGGGAGCGGCCTCCTCGGCCTGCTCGGACTGGCCGGAGGCCTTCGGGGAGGGCTGGCCCGGGATCTCGATCTGCTGCTGGGCCGCGGCCTTCTCGGCGGGGGCCTGCTCGGCCTTGGCGTCGGCCTTCTTCTCGGCGGCCTCGCCGGTACGGGTCCGGGAGGTGGCACGGCGCTTGGGCTTGGTCTCGGCGGCGGACTCGGCCTTGGCCGGGGCCGCTCCCCCAGAGGGGGCACCCCCACCGGCGGCCTGCGCCTCCTTGATGACCTCGATCAGCTGGCTCTTGCGCATCCGCGCGGTGCCCCTGATTCCGAGGCCGGACGCGACCTGCTGCAGTTCGGCCAGCACCATGCCCTCGAGGCCGGTACCGCGGCGCCGCCGGGAGCCGGCACCGGTGGCAGGCGCGGAAGCGTCCGTGGCGGGCGCGGCAGCGGTCTCCTCGACACGTGCGCCCATCAGATCGGTGGTGTCGCTCACGAAGGGTCCTTCCCTGGAGCGGACGTCGGCCTGTCTGGCTCGGCGACCGGTTGTGCTGTCCGGCATCGGTCCTTGCTGTGTGAACCGTGCCGGGGCGGTTGTCCGCCTGAACGGCGGAAGAGATATCTGGTGATGGCGCTTCCCCGAGCCGTGGCACCCAGTGTCACGTGGCGTGGTCGCACCTGTTCCGAAGCTCCCCCAGAGGGGGTACCCCCATCGTCGAGCCGTTCAGTGTCCGCGTGCGACGTACTGCCCGCGTACGTAGCAGAGAACACAGTGCGGCTTGGGGGGCTCCCGGAAGAATGTCTGTCCCGGACGGGGACACGAGGCACCTCGCCATGGTGGGGTCGGGTGCAGACTTGAGGTTAACACTACCGGATCCAACAAACATTCCCCCTCTCCAAATCCGGCAACCGTGTGTCAGGTGGCGAGCGGAAGCACGCTCGCGCCCTGCGCGTCGAGACCGAGCCGGTTGGCGGCCCAGTCGTTGCCGGCCAGTGCTTCGACCTTGTCGGCCGTTTCCGCGTCCGCCAGCGCCATGACCGTGGGTCCGGCGCCGGAGATCACCGCGGGGATCCCGTCCCCCCGCAGCCGCTCCACCAGGGCGGCGCTCTCGGGCATGGCCGGGGCGCGGTACTCCTGGTGCAGCCGGTCCTCGGTGGCGGGCAGCAGCAGCTCGGGGCGCCTGGTCAGGGCCTCGACGAGCAGGGCGGCACGGCCCGCGTTGGTGGCGGCGTCGACATGCGGCACGGTGCGCGGGAGCAGACCCCGCGCGGTCTCGGTGAGAACCGGCTTCCCGGGCACGAAAACCACCGGAACGATGGAATCGGCGGGCTCCATCCTGATCGCCCGGGCCGCGCCGCGCTCCATCCAGGACAGGGTGAAACCTCCCAGCAGGCAGGCCGCGACGTTGTCGGGGTGGCCCTCGATCTCGGTGGCGAGTTCGAGGAGCGCGGTGTCGTCGAGCCTGGCCTCGGCGCCTATGGTCACGGCGCGGGCGGCGACGATGCCGGCGCAGATGGCGGCGGAGGAGGAGCCCAGGCCGCGGCCGTGCGGGATGCGGTTGGCGCAGACGATCTCCAGGCCGCGCGGCTGTCCGCCGAGCAGGTCGAAGGCGGTGCGCAGGGAGCGTACGAGGAGATGGCGCTCGTCGCGCGGGAGGGTCTCGCCGCCCTCACCGGCGATGTCGATGTGCAGTCCGGAGTCGGCCACCCGGACGACCACGTCGTCGTAGAGACCCAGCGCGAGGCCGAGGGCGTCGAAGCCCGGGCCGAGGTTGGCGCTGGTGGCGGGGACGCGCACCCGGACGGCGGCGGCGCGGAACGCGGGACCGGCCATCGCTCGAAGACTCTCCTTGAGCTGCGTGACTGTCGAATGACATTCGAGGGACGTGAGGGGACGTGTGGGGACGTGCGGGGGCGTACGAAACCCCCTGGGATCGCCGCCGACCGGGGTGGCCGGCCGCTTTCCGGGCCGCTCCGGGCCGCTTTCCGGACCACGGAGACGCCGCGATACCGCGGCATATGCGGCGGGCGGGTCCGGTACAGCCTATCGAAGGAAGGTTCAGTGGCGACATAGGGCGCACAGGAGGCGCACGATGCGTGTCGCAAGCCCCCTGTGCACCCCCTGTGGAGAACTTCCCCAGGTGGACGCGCTCTTACGCCCGCTTTGCGGGCCCGGTCGCGTCCGGCCGCCCGTGCTAGACCAGGCCGAGCCGCTCGGCGGCGGTCGCGGCGTCCACGGGGACGGTGACCGGCTGCGGGGCGCCGGCGACGGCCCAGTCCGGGTCCTTCAGACCGTTGCCGGTGACGGTGCACACGATCTTCTGCCCCGGATCGACCTTGCCCTGCTCGGCGGCCTTCAGCAGACCGGCGACCGACGCGGCGGACGCGGGCTCGACGAAGACGCCCTCCTGCGAGGCCAACAGCCGGTAGGCGCGCAGGATCTCACGGTCCGTCACCTCGTCTATGGCGCCGCCCGACTCGTCCCGCGCGGCGAGCGCGAAGTCCCAGGAGGCGGGGTTGCCGATGCGGATGGCGGTGGCGATGGTCGACGGGTCCTTGACGACCTCGCCGCGCACGATCGGCGCGCTGCCGGAGGCCTGGAACCCCCACATGCGCGGCTTCTTCGTGCTGACCCGATCGGCGGCGTACTCCTTGTACCCCTTCCAGTACGCGGTGATGTTGCCCGCGTTGCCCACCGGCAGGACGTGGATGTCGGGCGCGTCGCCCAGCATGTCCACGATCTCGAAGGCGGCCGTCTTCTGGCCTTCTATCCGTACCGGATTGACCGAATTGACCAGCGCCACCGGGTAGTTGTCGCTCAGCGCGCGGGCCAGCGTGAGGCAGTCGTCGAAGTTGCCGTCGACCTGGAGGATCTTCGCCCCGTGGACCAGCGCCTGCCCCATCTTGCCGAGCGCGATCTTGCCCTGCGGCACGAGGACGGCGGACACCATGCCCGCGCGCACCCCGTACGCGGCGGCGGAGGCGGAGGTGTTGCCGGTGGAGGCGCAGATGACCGCCTTGGCCCCCTCCTCCTTCGCCTTGGAGATGGCCATGGTCATGCCCCGGTCCTTGAAGGACCCGGTCGGGTTCGCGCCCTCGACCTTGAGGTGCACCTCGCAGCCCGTGCGCTCGGAGAGCACCTGCGCGGGCACGAGCGGCGTGCCGCCCTCGCGGAGCGTCACGACCGGCGTGGTGTCGGATACCGGCAGCCGGTCCCGGTACTCCTCGATGATTCCGCGCCACTGGTGGGTCATTGCTGGTTACTCTCCTTCAACCCGCATGATGCTGGCGACACCGCGCACGGTGTCGAGCTTGCGCAACGCCTCGACGGTCCCGCCGAGGGCCGCGTCGGACGCACGGTGCGTGACGACGACGAGGGAGGCCTCACCGTCCTTGCCCTGCTGGCGAACCGTATCGATCGAGACACCGTGCTCGGCGAACACGGTCGCGACCTGGGCGAGAACACCCGGTTTGTCGGCCACGTCGAGGCTGATGTGGTACCGCGTGACGACCTCGCCCATCGACGAGACGGGCAGCGCGGCGTACGCGGACTCACCGGGCCCGGTCGTCCCGCTGATCCGGTTGCGCCCCACGGCGACGAGGTCACCGAGCACGGCGGAAGCGGTCGGCGCACCACCGGCACCGGGCCCGTAGAACATGAGCTGGCCGGAGGCGTCCGACTCGACGAACACCGCGTTGTAGGCGCCGCGCACGGAGGCCAGCGGATGGCTGAGCGGAATCATCGCCGGATGCACCCGCGCGGTGACCGACGCCCCGTCCTCGGCCCGCTCGCAGATGGCGAGCAGCTTGATGGTGCAGCCCATCTCCCTGGCGGAGGCGAAGTCGCCGGCGGTGACCTCGGTCATGCCCTCGCGGTGCACGTCGTCGAGCCGCACCCGCGTGTGGAAGGCGATCCCGGCGAGGATGGCGGCCTTGGCGGCGGCGTCGAACCCCTCGACGTCGGCGGTGGGGTCGGCCTCGGCGTACCCGAGCGCGGTGGCCTCGTCGAGCGCCTCCTGATAGCCGGCGCCCGTGGAGTCCATCTTGTCGAGGATGAAGTTGGTGGTCCCGTTGACGATGCCGAGCACCCGGTTGACCTTGTCACCCGCGAGGGACTCCCTCAACGGCCGGATCAGCGGGATGGCGCCGGCGACGGCGGCCTCGTAGTAGAGGTCCTTGCCGTGCTCCTCGGCGGCGGCGTGCAGCGCGGCGCCGTCCTGGGCGAGCAGCGCCTTGTTCGCGGAGACGACGGACGCGCCGTGCTCGAAGGCGGTGGTGATGAGCGTACGGGCGGGCTCGATCCCGCCGATGACCTCCACGACGATGTCGAGGTCGCCGCGTTTGACGAGCGCGGTGGCGTCGGTGGTGACCAGGGCGGGGTCGATCCCCTCGCGCACCTTGTCGGGCCGCCGCACGGCCACGCCGGCGAGCTCCACCGGGGCCCCGATCCGGGCGGCGAGGTCGTCGGCGTGCGTCGTCATGATGCGCGCCACCTCTGAGCCGACCACTCCACAGCCCAGCAGCGCCACCTTCAGCGGACGCGTACGCATCATCCGACCTCGTTTCCTGATTACCGTCTCGGTTGCACCAGTCTCACTCACCGGACGGGACTTTCTGCGCTATGTCCGGATCGTGAGACATCTATTTCATTTTCACGACCGGGGTGACAGAAGATCTTCCGCCACCCGGCCGGTGTTCTTGTCGTCGCCGCTCATCCGACGTCGAGCCGGAGGAGATCCTCCTCCGTCTCCCGCCGCACGATCACGCGCGCCTCGCCGTCCCTGACGGCGACGACGGGCGGACGCAGCACATGGTTGTAGTTGCTGGCCATCGACCGGCAGTACGCCCCGGTCGCGGGGACGGCGATGAGGTCCCCGGGTGCCAGGTCCCCCGGCAGGAAGGCGTCCTTCACCACGATGTCACCGCTCTCGCAGTGCTTGCCGACGACCCGGCACAGCATCGGCTCGGCGTCGGAGACACGGGAGGCGAGGGAGACGCTGTACTCGGCGTCGTACAGCGCGGTCCGGATGTTGTCCGACATCCCGCCGTCCACGGAGACGTACGTCCGCAGCCCGTCGAGCGGCTTGACGGTGCCGACCTCGTAGAGCGTGAAGGCGGTGGGCCCGACGATGGCCCGCCCCGGCTCGACGGAGATCCGGGGCGTCGTCAGCCGCGCGGCCTCGCACTCCCGGGTGACGATCTCGGTCAGCGCCTTGGCGATCTCGTGCGGCTCGCGCGGGTCGTCGTCACTGGTGTACGCGATCCCGAGCCCACCCCCGAGGTCGATCTCGGGCAACTCCACGCCGTGCTCGTCCCGGATGTCCTTGAGCAGCCCCACCACCCGGTGCGCGGCCACCTCGAACCCGGACATGTCGAAGATCTGCGACCCGATGTGGGAGTGGATCCCGATGAGCTCGAGACCGTCCAGCTTCAGCGCCCGCCGCACGGCCTCCGCGGCCTGCCCGCCGGCCAGCGGGATGCCGAACTTCTGGTCCTCGTGGGCGGTGGCGATGAACTCGTGCGTGTGCGCCTCGACACCCACGGTGATACGGATCTGCACCCGCTGCCGCGTGCCCAGCTCCTGCGCGATGTGCGCGACCCGGACGATCTCCTGGAACGAGTCGAGCACGATCCGCCCGACCCCGGCCTCCACGGCCCGCCGGATCTCCGCCACGGACTTGTTGTTGCCGTGAAAGGCGATGCGGTCGGGGGACATCCCGGCGGAGAGCGCGGTGGCGAGCTCGCCCCCGGAACAGACGTCGAGATTCAGCCCCTCCTCGTCCAGCCACCGCACGACGGCCCGGGAGAGGAATGCCTTGCCGGCGTAGAACACGTCGGCGTCACTGCCGAAGGCGGTACGCCAGGCCCGCGCCCGGGCTCGGAAGTCGTCCTCGTCGAGGACGTAGGCGGGCGTGCCGTACTCCTCGGCCAGCCGCTTGACGTCGATCCCGCCGACGGTGAGCACACCGTCCGTGTCACGCGTGACGGTCTCGGCCCACACCTTGGAGTCGAGGGCGTTCAGGTCGGTGGGCGGTGCGGAGTAGTGCCCCTCGGGAAGGACGTCGGCGTGACGGGGCCCGGCGGGGTGTGCGGAACGGCTCATGTCAGTGTCTCTCTGGACTCTCTCAGAGGTGATCGGGTGCGTCGATGCCGAGCAGGGACAGGCCACCGGCCAGCACCGCCCCGGCGGCGTCGGCGAGCGCGAGCCGGGCACGGTGGGCGGCCGAGGGTTTCTCCTCGCCGAGCGGCAGCACGGCGGGAAACAGCGGCGTCACGGCGTCGGCGACGGCGACGAGCTGCCGGGCGAGCCGGTCGGGCGCACGGTGGGTGGCGGCGGCGACGAGGACACGGGGGTGGTCGACGAGGACCTGGAGCAGCGGCTGGGCTCCGTCCACGGCACCGGGCTCGGGACCGAATCCGAGGTCGGCGGCGTTCCGCAGGAGCGCCCGGGTCCGGGCATGGGCGTACCGCACCCGGAACAGCGGATTGCTCTCCCGCTGCACCAGATGCTCGTCACCGATCCGGGGCCGGTCGTGCGGGGCGGGGTACAGCAGGGCCCAGCGGCCGGCGTCGGTACCGAGGCGGAAGGGGTCGGCGGGCGCGGGAACGGGCCGGACGACGATGCCGTCGTGGTCGTCGACGCGAACCACGGCACCCTGCGACCGAAGAACACGAACGAGAGCCTCGACCTGGACGACGGCACGCACATCACGGGCCGACCGCAGCCGGACGGTGTGATCACTCAGGACGTCACTGTGCCCGTACCGGGATCCGCACCGCAGAACCTCGCGAACAAGCCCGGCGGGTTCTCCTGCGTCGGCGAGGCTGATGTTGATGAACCCGGGTCCGGTGACGACGACGTCATCGATGCCGTCGGAGCGCAGAAGACGAGGCCTGAGAATCTCGGCGACCCTCTGAGCCGGCTGCCCGGCCGGCCGCGCGAGCTGAAGGGCGACATTGGTCGCGTAGTCCCCGCACCCTCCGGGCCCGGGAGGCGCGACACGAACCTTCTCAGGCAGAGCCACCACCCTCAGCTCCCCCTCATCGACGGCACGGCGCACCGCGTGCAGCACGGTGCGGGAGAGCTCGACGGGGGTCACGGGACAAGCGTAGGGGAGGAAGGGGGTGGGTAGACGAATGAGTTAGGTCGCGATTCCGAGATGTGGACGACCGCCGGATCTCACCCTCCGGCATGACCGGCGGCCGGCTCGGCGTCACCGGGCCCACGAACCCGCCCGAGGGGACCGAGGATCAACCGCTGGACGAGCCGGACGAGCTCCCCGGGCTCGAAGGGCTTGGCGAGGAAGGCGTCCACTCCCACATCGAGCCCGCTCTCGATCTCGTACTGGGTACAGGCACTGACGATGACGAGCGGGAGATGACTGGTCCGAGGGTCCGTACGCAACCGGGCCGCGGTCCGGAGTCCGTCGAGCCGCGGCATGACGACATCGAGGGTGACGAGGTCGGGCCGCACCTGATGGACGACTTCCAGACACTCGGCACCATCGGCCGCGGTCACGACCTCGATGCCCTCCAGCTCGAGGTTGACCCTGATCAACTGCCGGATGACCTTGTTGTCGTCCACAACAAGAACCCGGCCCGATGCGCCTGGCACAACTCGAGAGTAGGTCGGACCCGGCCACCACGTCCGGCGTTTCCCCACTTCCGCCCCGCACGGGCGACACCCCGCACTCCGGACCGACCCCGGCCGGCTGTCGCCTGCTGCGAAAACGGGTTCATGACCACCCCCCGGGAGCTGGTAATGTTCTACCCGTCGCCGCGATCACCGCGACGGACACGCCCCCGTAGCTCAGGGGATAGAGCAACGGCCTCCGGAGCCGTGTGCGCAGGTTCGAATCCTGCCGGGGGCACCTTGGATTAGGTGCCTAAAGACCCCGTCACCAGCGGAAACGCTGCGAGCGGGGTCTTCGCGTATGTGCAGGCGGGTGCAGCCCGGAGCGGCCGCATGTCGGGGTCTGTGGACTATTCGTGGACAGGATCTTGAGGCGTCTGCCCAGGTCAGCCCCGACAAATGGCGGGCCCCCTGAGCGGGTCAAGAGACCGGGCAGCAAGCGCCACACGGGGTGGGCCGTCGGCGGTGCCATGCCGGCAGCAACTCCCCCTGCCGATCATCAGCGACTGGAGCGAGCGACGCGGGTGCGTTGGCTACCGTCTGCACATCAAGGGAACTCATCTGAGCCCAGGGGGTGGAGATGTCCGGCGCGACCATCTCTGTGATCGTCGCAATCGTTGGTGTAGGTGGCACGTTGGCTTCGGCAGTGATCACTCAGGTCCTCGCTCAGCGGGCGGAGTTGCGGAGGCTGGAGCAAGAAGAACGGGTCCGTGTCACAGAGCAGCAAGCTTCTGAAGATGAACGCAGGATCGATCAGCTCCGGAGCTGCTACGTTCTGCTCAACGCCCATGATCGTCACTACAGAGACGCGATGCTGGCGTACGCGTACGCACTGAGATCTGGACCTGCCGACGCGGAAGCAGCGGAAGTGAGCAGTGCGCGGCGTACCCAACGAGATACCCGTGCTGAAGCTCAGTTGGTGGCAAGCGACGCGGTTCTTGAGCTTGAGAGCAAAGTGAACGCTCAGCTCACGGTCGCCTACAGGAACCTGATGGAGCTAGCGGGTAAGCCAGACTCACCCGATCGTCAGGCGAAGCTCGCCCAGGTCATTGGTCTCTTGGACTCGCTCACCCCGCAGCAGGGGCACGTGCGAGCGCTCATGCGTCTGGAGGTACGTGCCACCCAAGAGCTTCCGAACTGGTACAACCCCGATCTCGGGCTGGCGACACACCAGCAGATCAGCTCCTGACGATCTACAGCTGCGTTGCCAAAAATGTGGGCCCTCGGAGGTTCCAAGGGCCCACATCTGTCGCAACAGTGATCACTCGTACTCGCGCAACAACTCCTCGATCTTGCGGTTGACGATCTCCTGTCGTCCGTCGATGCACTTGGCATAGCGGCTCAGCAGGACCTCAACGCTGTTGCCCGCACGCTCGGCGACCTCCGTCGGGTCCACCCCGGAGTTGAGCCAGGTCGACAGTGCCGAGTGCCGGAGGTCATACGGGCGAGCCGCGAGCGGTGAGGCGACCGCGGCCGGCGGAAGCGCCAGCGCACGAGCCTCCTGCCAGACGCGGTAGTACGTCGAGGAGCCGACCACTCCCCCACGCTCGTTGGTGAACAGCCGTCCGTCCTCGGCGGTGCCGAACGTGTCGAGGTGCTGCCGGAGGATGGCGACGAGCTGGGGTGGGATCGGGACGAGCCGGACCTCTTCCGCCGGGCGGTTCTTGAGGCCCCGGTCGTCATGGGTCTCACCGGAGTCCGTCCACTGCTTGCCGACGCTGGGACGCGTCCGGTTCAACAGCACCGTCCCCCAGCCGACCTCGGGCAGTTTCAGGTCCGCATCGGTGAGGCCGACGGCCTCAGCCGGACGCAAGGCGCCGTAGTACATGCAGGCGAACAGGCCGACGAGTCGGCGACCACGCGCCCGGCCGTACCCACCGACGTACGAGACCGCAGTCAGCAGGGAACGGGCCTGCGCGGGATTGGCGACGACCCGGGGATCAACTTCCCCGGCCACCTTCGGTTTCTTCCAGCGGATGCCCGTGATCGGGTTCTCTTTGAACTCCCCGAGGTCCACTGCATAGTGCAACGCGTTGACGAGTGTCCGACGCTTGCGCCGGACGGTCTCCGCGGCTGCCGCCGTCCCGTCGAGCTTCAGCTTGAGCGAATCCAGGACGGCCCTGCCGATCGCGGCGTCACCGAGGTCCGAGAGCGGACGCGACGCCTTGGCCACCCAGTGCAAGGTGTTCGCGATCTCAGTCGGCAATTCACGCTCGTCCGGTCCGGGAAGGACGAAGGCCCAGTTACGGAGCGCCCTCCTGATCAGTTCCTCGGACGGCTGTCCCGGACGATCGTCAAGAAGGGCCATCGTCACGGCGGTCAGGGCCTCGTTGATCCCGTTGCGCGTGTTCGGCGCCGCGTGCGGCCACTTCATGGCGAGGTACTTCTGAGCGAAGGCGTACCAGGTCATCGAGGCTGCCTTTTCGACCATCGAATCGGGCAGCCCTGTATCTGTGTCGAACTCTTCGCCGGCATGAGCGGCGCGAAGCAACTTGGAACGGTAATGGTCCGCAAGCCCCTTAGTGCGGAACTGTTCGGAGAACACGCTCCCGGCAACGGTCCACCGGACGTCATAGGACGACTTCTTGGTGTTCCTCTTCCGAACACCCCACACCTTTACGTCGAGAGACTTCATGCCGCCGCCTCCAACTGCCGCAACCAGGCGGTGAAGTCACTCCGCCACACCCGGAGCTCCCCGTTGGGCAGCTTGAACGCAGCGGGGCCCTGCCCCAGCTCTCGCCACCGGTAGAAAGTACGGCGGGACACACCACCCAGCTCTGCGAGGATCTGCGGGACGGTCATCAATTCGTCACGTCGGTGGTCCACGCCGGTTCTCCTTCCGTGTCGTCGTCTGTCAGGGCTGCGGGAGAAGGGATGCCGTGAGCGATGAGGTGTTCTGCAGCGGTCAGTCCGGTGCCGGCGAAACGCCAGTGCGAGAGGACGAGCACGGTGTCCGGGTCGGGCAGCGGGTGGCCGGCCTCGGCCGCGCGTTCGCGGGCCAGGGCTTCGTTGTGGTCGGCGCGTTCCTGGCGGAGGGCGCCGAGGGTGACGGAGTAGGCGCGGGACTTGGTGGAGAAGTGGCCGCGGAAGCCGAGCATGTGGGCCCACTTGCGCAGGCGCAGGTCTTCGAGTTCGGGCAGGGCGCCGAGGTGCCAGCAGGTGAGGATCATGCGCCGGGCGTGGTCGGTGACGCCGGAGCCGATCAGGTCCGTGATGGGGTTGCGGATGGGCCGGTCGAGGGTGCCCGCGGTCTCGGCGCCCTTGGTGGCGTACTTGGCGATGTAGGCCGCCACGGCGCGGCTGGACAGTTCCGAGGTGCCCGCGAAGTCGGCCGAGCGGATGGGGCGGATGTCGAGCTGTTCACCGAAGCGGAAGGCGTACGCACGTCCGTCGAGGACCGGGCCGGGTGTCTCGGCCGTCCGCGCCGCGGAGCGGATCGCGTCGGTGAGCAGTTCGGTCGTGGCCCAGGCCGGCGGGGCGTCCTCGGCGCCGTCCGGCCCGTCGAGGCGGATGACGGCGTGGAAGTGGATGGCGCCGCGCCGCTGGTACTCGGCGACCTTGGCGTACGAGAGCTTGAGGCAGTGGCGCAGCGCCGAGCGGCTGAGGCCCGCGCGGGAGGCGAGTTGCTGGCGCAGGTAGGTGGTGAAGCGGCCCCACAGGGCCCCGGCGTGCGCGTTCCACAGGACGGCCTCGCGGTAGTCGTAGCGGTCCGGGTCCAGGGGCGTGCCGAGGGCGGGGTCGTCGTCCGAGTGGAGGCGTCCGCAGCGGCACCGGCCGCCGCCGGGGCGGTTGTGGACGGGGCCGAAGGATGGGGCGGTGAAGGTGGCGAAGACCCGCGGGTGCTGGGCGACGGACGGGCCGATGCCCTTGCCGCCGCTCAGCCCGGCGGTGACGAGGTGGAAAGTGTCTTTGCGGTAGATCTCGGCGCAGGAAGCGCACCGGGTAGCACGGCGGTTGTTGCAGCGGATGAGGAGCTGTCCGGCCGGGAGGTCACGGTCGGCGAGCTCGCGGACGATCTCGCCAGTGGCGGCGTGGACGTCGAGCCGGTGACCCTCCATCCGTACGGGCCGCTCGCAGCCGCCGAGGCGCTGGATCTGGTGGGCGTAGGCGCTGAGGTCGCCGTGCAGGGCGAGTGCTGCCAGCTGGCGGATGGCTGCGGTCGGAGCCGCAGGACGCATGTGCGGGTTCCTCCTTGAAGAGAGCGGACGTGCGGTGTGAGCGCCCGGCCTGTCGAGGGGGCTAGACAGCATGGGCAGGCCGGGCGGGCGGAGCAATGAGGTCAGCGGCGGGTGAGGACGGAGCGGATGACGACGGCGCACACGGCCACGGACGTGGCGGTGAGGGCGACGGCGAGGAGCATGGAGACCAGGACGGCGCCGACGACCAGGACCACGGCGGTGCCGCCGCCGACGAGGGCGAGCGCGGTGCCGGGCGTGAGCCGGACGGCCGGGCGGTTCGGGGCCGGGGTGACGTGGGCCGGCGGCGGAGCCGGGGTGCCCGGCGTGATGGTGGTCGTTTCGACGACGGCGGGCGGGGCGGCCGGGCCGGTGGGCTGCGGCATGGTTGGGACCTTCGGTCGGAACATGAGCGTTCTCCCTTCGCGGGTCATTTGAGGGCGGGGTCTATGACGGGGGCGAGCAGGCTGTCGGCGAGGAGGTAGCCGCCGAGGAGCAGCACGGCGATGAGCCACCAGGGCGGGCGGATGAGCTTGACGCCGAGGACGCCGACGACGAGCAGGGCGAGCCAGAGCGGAACGTCCACTTCGGTGGCCTCCTGTCAGGCGGAGCAGCGGTGGGTACGGGCGGCCAGTTCAGCGGCGGCGCGGCTGTCGTACTCGGCGGAGAAGTCGCAGCGGGGCGCGGTGCAGGCGGCCAGGTGGCGGTTCCGGCCGCGGTCGACGTACGAAGCGACGTTGACGGGGCCGATGCGGCGGACGTTGCGGAAACGGGGGTTCATGGTGGTGCTCCTCTCTCAGAGGTGGGCGGCGACGGATGCGGTCATGGACGGGGGCAGGCCGAGCCGGGCGCGCACGGCGTCCGGGTCGGCGGGGTGACCGGTGGTCGAGCGGTGCTCGTCGGCCAGGGCCCGGACGCGGTCGACGAGGGCGGGCGGCAGGGCGACGGCGGGGGCCGGAGTAGGAACCGGTTCGGCAGTGGGCTTCGGAGCCGGGCCGGGGTCGATGGAGGACGCCGGCAGCGCCTCACGGTCGGGCCGGTCGACGGCAGACGGAACGGCGCGCGGCTCCGCAGGGGTGTCCGCTGCCGAGGGGGCCGGGGCCGCTGGTGTTTCCGGGGTGTGCGGAGCGTGGGCCAGCAGCGTGCCGCCGAAGAAGGCGATGGCGGGCCAGCCGGCAACCGTCACGCGGAGCCAGGCCGGTACGTCGTCCAGGTCGAGGAGCCCGGCCGTGGCGACGTTGGCGCCGAGGGACGCGGCCAGGGCCACCAGGAACCACAGCCGTGGGCCACCGGCCGCCTGTCCTGCCCGCTGCAACTGGCGCATCCGGCGCCAGGCGGCGACCAGTAGCAGATCGACGCTCACGGGGTAGGCCCACGCCTTCCAGCCGGACTGTCCGGCCGCTTCGGCGAGGTCGTGCAGGTGGGCGAAGGACAGGGCACCGGCGATGACGGCCTGAACGATCACGGCGTCTACGCGGGCCAGGTGGGCACGCATCGGCTCGGTCTCCTTCCGGCGTGGTCAGTCGGTGGACTTGAGGGAGTCGGCGTGCTCGCGGGCGAGGCGGGCCACCTCGGCGGCCTCGGTGTCGCCGGGCGTGTGGTCGGCGATGCGCTCCAGCAGATCCGCCTTGCGGTCCATGAGCGCGGCGTACTCGGCGGAGGTCCGGTCCTGCCGGAGCGCGGCCAGGTCCGCGATGAGCGCGCTGACCTCGGCGATGGAGGGGCGTGACACAGGGCTTCCTTCCGGTTTCGGGCATGGGAGGGGTAGGGACATGGCGCGAGGCGGTCACGCCGGCCGTGGGAGAGGGAGTGCGGTTACTCGGTGGCCGGACGAGCGGTGGGCACCGCGGCGGGGAGCGAGGGTGGCCCGGCCGGTTCGGCGACGACGGGCCGGAAGGCGTCGAGGCGGGGCAGTTCCGGGACCAGGCCCGAGGTGTCGCGGCAGACTGCCGCCGCGTCGTCGAGGGTGAGGTGGGGTGAGCGGACGCGGGACCAGCCGCCGGAGGAGTCGCCGACGACCGCGACGCCGGGCCGTTCGGCCGGGATGGAGGTCGCGGCCAGTGCCGCTTCCGGCGCGATGTCGCCGAGCGCCATGTTGGCGGATGTCTCGTCGTTGACGCGGTGGCAGACCCGTCCGGTGAGCTGGGCGCGGAGCATGGTGGCGCCCTTGCCGAGTTCGGCGCCGAAGCGCTGCCCGCACACCTCCAGGTAGATGCCGGCCGCGCGGCCGAGCTGGGCAAGGCGGATGAGCTTGGTGACCATGGCGTCCCGCCGCTTCTCGTCGTCCTTGCTCGCGGCGAGGAAGAGTTCGGCGACCTCGTCGACAACGACCACGACCGGCACCGGCTGCACCTTCTCCGGCAGGCCCCAGACGTCCGAGGTGAGCACGGCGTCCGGACCGGTCCCGCCCGTCATGCCGATCAGGCGGAACCGTGCCTCCATCTCCTCCACCAGGACGTCAAGAAGGTCGTTCGCACGGTCCGGCGTGTCGGCGAGCGCCGACAACCGGGGTGCGAACGGCGCCAGTTCGACGCCCCATTTGCAGTCAATGCCGACGAGTGCGACGGGTTGCCGGGCCAGCCCGCACAGCAAGTTGCGCAGGTACACGGACTTGCCCGACTGCGTGGCGCCGAGGATCAGTTCGTGCGGCACGGTGCGGAAGTCCCGGACGTGCCAGTGCCCGTCCTCGCGCAGCGCCAGCGGCAGGGACAGCGGTTCGGTCCGCAGCCACCGCCGAGGAGGTCGGACGTCGGCCAGGACGTCCCAGCCGATCAACCGCAGCTCCAGCCGACCCGGCTTGGTGGGACGGACGTGCACGGCGTGCGCGCCCCAGGCGTGCCGCAGCCGGTCGGCCGAAGCGGTGAAGTCCTCGGGCGCCTGCCCGGCCGCCATGCGCAGCCGCATCACGAGCCCGGACCCAGTCGGCAGCGGCAGCGACCGGCGAGGCGGTACGGGAGCAGCCTGCCG
This sequence comes from Streptomyces sp. CB02400, assembly GCF_001905725.1. Classification (GTDB taxonomy): domain Bacteria; phylum Actinomycetota; class Actinomycetes; order Streptomycetales; family Streptomycetaceae; genus Streptomyces; species Streptomyces atrovirens. Next base: position 477,059 of record NZ_LIWB01000003.1, on the reverse strand, counting down.
CCCGATCATCCGGGCGGTGGCCCGGCGCATGGCCGAGGCAGGCACTGTCAGGCCGCAGGCGTCCATGGTGGCCCGGTATGTGGCGAGCACCCGCAGCGCGACGACCGGATACCCGACCAGCCACCAGAACAGGACCGGCAGCCGACGGCGCACCGCGACCAGCGCGGCCACCGCCGGCAGTGCCGGCACCAGAACCCACAGGGCATCGGTCATGACGCTCAGCCCTGCGCCGCGGCCGGAGTGCCGACCATGACAGCGTCCGCCCGGTAGGCGATGCCGTGCCGGGCACGGCCGCCGAACTCGCTCTCCCAGGGCCGGGCCACCAGCCCGGACAGGAAGACCGGCGCGCCCATGACCAGGCCCTCGCCGATGCCCTTCTCGGGAACGGTGACCTTGATCATGTCCGAGCCGCCCTGGGCGATGAACACCAGCTCCAGGACCATGAGCCGGTCGTTGGTGACCGGGTCCACGGCCACCTCACCGGTCTGCCGGTCCCTCACCTTGACCTCGGGCAGCTTCGTAACCAGCAGAGTGGCGGACGAGGTGTCCACGGGGATGACGCGCATTGTGTGAACCTCACTTGATCGGGCGTCCGTCACGGACGCCGAGCCGTTGAATACCCCCCTAGACAGCACAGGGAGGAAGCCGCCCCAACTGTCTAGGGGGGTTGACGGCTACCGTAACCCGACGCTCCGTCAACTGTCTAGAGGGGTATACGAGCAGCCCTTGAAGGCCACCCGGACGCGCTACGGGAGCACCCAGTGAAGGACCGTCGCGTCGTCGCTTGCCTTGCCGCGCGGCCAGCGCTGCCCGTCGAGGTCGCCGTTCTCCGCCTCCCGTACGTGGCGGATCAGTTCGTCCGGGCCGGAGGAGCCTAGGACGGCCAGCACCTCTCGCCAGTCGACGAGGGCGAATTGGTCGACGAGGCGTGTGACGCCGTCGCTCATCAGCGTCACGGACGCCAGCGACTCCAGCAACACCGTTCCCGTGAGGGCGTGTTCGGCCGCCCGCGGTTCGGGGCCGGCGATCCAGAAGCCGCCCGGCCGGTTACGGAGCCCAGTCAGGGCGTCGCGGTACTCGGCCAGGGCGGCAGCGTGTTCAGGTGAGCCGGTGGGCAGTTCGTCGACCGGCGCGCGCAGCCGTTCACCGACCTCGTCCAGGCGCTGGTCGGTGACGGCAGTCGTCTTCCCGTCCCTGTCGGCGAGGAGGAGAGTCGAGTCACCGAGGACGAGGTACTCCAGAGCTCCCCCACCGGCCCGGACCGCGACGACCGTACTGGTCGGGCTGGCCCGATAGGCCAGGTCACAGGTGTCCTCGTGCAGCGAACGGACGTCCCGGATCGCGTCGGCGAGGCAGTCAATGAGCGGCCGGGCGGGGTGTGCCGTGATGCTGCTCAGCAGCAGCCCGCCCAGCGTCGAGGAGAACCAGGCGACACCGTGCACACAACCGGTCTCCGCCCCAGCCACACTGGCACCGTCGAGGAGGACGGCCACGCCGGGGGCGACGGCCGCGAAGTCCTCGTTCTGCTGGCCCGGTTCGGCAGGCAGGGAGCCGAGGGCGACGTTCACGCCGTCGTCTCCTCGTCGTGCAGGTAGAGGGGGCAGAGCAGTTCGACGGACTGCGGTTCGTCGGTCTCGGGGTCGTACTCGACGCTCACCAGCGTGGAGAAGTGCCGCTCCCCCACCTGCCCCCACAGCGCCCCGAGGTCCGAGGCAAGCAGGTGCACGACACCGAGGGAGCCCGCCGTGTGAATGCCGGCGATGGCGAGCACCGAGCCGTTGCCGTCCGGGCGGGGCAGCCTGCCGAGGTATCCCACATCGTGCGGGCGGCGCGGTTCGATGTCCGCTCCCGCGTGGTACGCCGTGCCAGTGCGCCGGTCCACCAGGGCCCACGGTTCGCCCTCCGGATGCTCCCAGCCGAGTACCGGGTCCTGGGCGTACAGGTCACTCATGACCTGGGACATGCCCGGCCCGCAGACGACGACCAGGCCGTCACGGTTGAGGTCGACTTCACCACTCACGAGTACGTGGCCGGAGCTGACACTGAGCCCGTACGTCTTCGCCAGCTCCTCCAAGCGCTTCCCGGAGTTCACGTCGGCCATGGCAACGACCGGGCGCTTCTTCACGTCGTCCCACCGCAGCGGAGTCACGACCGTGACGGCACCCGTGCCGAGGAAGGCCCCCTCAGGTGCCGGCCCTGTATGCCGGATCTGATGAATCCGCCCGCGGCTCAGGCCGGCCTTCTCGGCGATCTGCGCATAGGACAGTCCCTGCGCGTGGAGGTCCTGGACCACACGGCGACGGAGCCGGGCAAGTTCGGTCACCTCCTGCTGCGCGTCGGCCAACCTTGTCGTGACCTCACGCAGGAGCAGGTACGGATCATCGATCGCCATGATCCGCTGCAACTCGTCCGACATGACCACACCTCCCAGAAGTACCCAGGAGTCTAGGGCCCTAGACGGAATGGGCGGCAGGCGCCGTCCCGTACGACCGCCGACCACGAAGAACCGGGACCGCCGCCGGGGCACACCCCGCGGACTCACCCGCCACCGCCCGCAAGGCAACCGCCGGCTATCGACGAGCGGAGCGCGGTCACGCGCCCTCCCATGCCAGCTCGGCCCATACGGAACGCCCGTCGGGCCAGTTCTTCACGCCCCAGTCCTTGGCGCAGGACGCAATCAGCAGCAGCCCGCGCCCGCCCTCCTCCTGACTGGTCACGTCGCACAGGTGCGGCACACGCTCGCCGCCCTGGTCGACCACCTCGATGCGCACGAGGCCGCCACCGAAGCCGACGATCACGAGGAACCAGCCGCCGGCCGAACCGCTCCGCGAGTGCCGCACGGCATTGGTCGCCAGCTCGCTGACGACCAGGACGGCGTCATCGACCGGACCCTCCTCGGCGATCATGGCGGCCACGAAGTGACGGGCCTGGACCACTTGCTCAGCCAGGCCGGGGAAGGCACGGCACCACTTGGTACGCATGGCAAGCTCCTTGTCTGCGTCTAGGGGTCTAGACAGCGCAGCGGCAGAGTATTCCTATGCGCGACCAACAGGCCAGGCATGCAGAGGAATTATTCCTCTAAGGGGTGACGATGTCTCCCAGCTCGCGGAACTCCTTCATCACCCGCAACAGCAGCTCCCGCACCTCGCCCCCGAAGACGGCAGCCCGCTCGAAACGACCGAACGCTTCCTCGCACGCGGCCAGCTCGGCGGGGTCGACCGACACCCGCTCCCCGGCGAACGCCTCGATCACGACCGCCCGTTGGTCGCACAACGTGAACCCGTGAGGAGGCAGAAGCGGCACCGGCCGACGCCAAGGGACGACCCCGAGCCGTACCGTGCTCAGACTCTCGACGGCCAGCAGCCGGTCGAGCTGGGCAAGCATCAGCGCGGGAGTCCCCGGCCAGGTCCGCAACACCGCTTCCGTCAGCACGAACACCGACTTACGCCCCGGCTCGTACAGGACGCTCTGCCGCTCCACGCGGGCAGCGACAGCCCGACCGACCGCCTCAGGAGTGGAGTTGGGCGCACTCTCGAAGACGTGCCGGGCGTACTCCGCACTCTGGAGCATGGCCGGCAGAACAACGCACTGGAACGACCGCACCAGCCGAGCGGACCGCACCGCTTCATCGAGGACAGCCCCAGCGGGAGCTTCCTCACCGGATATCGGACCGGAGTCCGTGGCAGCCTCCACGGCGACCAGGAGGTCACGCACCTCACGCGCGGTCGAGTCGTCGAGGCCGAGGGCACGCGAGAGCCGATCCAGTACGTCAGGACTCGGCACCATGCGCCCGGTCTCGACCTTGGAAACGGTCGGTTGCCCTACACCGGCCCGTTGCGCCAGCACGGCACCCGTCAGGCCGGCCTCAGTACGCAGCCCTCGAAGACGCACCCCGAGCGCCTTCATCCGCTCCCGCCGCTCACTCCCCATACTCAGGGTTCTACACCACGAGACAGCGGTGACCGGGTACATGAGCCTCAGTGATCACCGAGCGCCCCGAGCGTGATTCAAACTTTCTCTACTGGTTCAAGGCCCGCGCACGGCGCGGGCGCGCGCCGCCTCTGCGGCGCGGCCTGCCTCCTGTCTTCGCCCCGGCTGGCCGCGCCCGGCGGCGCGCTCGGCGGCTGCGGGCAGAAGTGGGGAGACACCCTCTGTGGCTGGGGCGGCCGGCTCCACGGCTTTAGGCAGCCACTTTGGGGCGAGCCTCCAAGATCATGGCCCCAACGTCGTGCTTCAACGGGCAGGTCCACAGACTGCCCGACGCGCCGGAAGCTTACGGGGCCATGATCACTCGCCCCAAAGCAGCTCCAGCCCAAAGCCGCTCCGCCGACCTTGCGTAGCGCGCAGACCGACAACATCCATCCGCGCTGTGAAGCAACATGGCAGACTAGGCGTGACGCTGATCACAGGGGGTGGTTAACTAATGGCCCGAACTGCATACTCTGGCTATTACATTGCACTTACCGTCGAAGAAGTATTGACGGTTCGCAAACGACTCGCAGAAAGCAATCTCGGCTCTCACGACTTCGGCGGAAACCGCCCATTGGACGCCAACAAGCTATCTTCGGCAGTGGAGCGCCAGAACACTGGGATGAGTGACGCATCAGGGGTGTTCAGGGAAAAATACGAACGACCTCACGAAAAGGTCGCCACCCTCTTTTACGGGATCGCAAAGAGTCACGCCTTCGAAAACGGAAATAAGCGCACAGCACTGGTCTCCAGCCTGGTTGCACTTGAACGCAATGGATTTGACCTGTGTAACACATCAGAGGACGACCTGTACACGATGGCTACTTCCATCGTGGCAGGCAACTTCCCCCTACTCAAGAATGAGAGACGAGACCCCGACGCCGAGGTACGCGCGCTAGCCAGCTGGTTCCGAAGCCGCATGCTTCGACAGACATTCGGTGATCGCACGATGACCTTCAAGGACCTAAGGAAGATCCTCAGCGCCCACGGTTGCACCTTTGATCAACCAGACAGTAACTTCATCAAGATCAGACGAGGGGCGCAGGTCGTAAAGACCGGCTACCCACGGAGCAACTTCGACGTGGCTGTCTCTGAAATTAAGCGTATCCGTCAGCAATTGGGTCTACACGAGCTCGGCAGCAGTCGAGAATTCTACGACATAGACAATGCTGTCGATCAATTCGTAGACGAATATCGGTACGTTCTTTGGCGACTCGCCGATGCCTGATTGCATCTCCCCCACAGTGTGACATTGATGTTCACCGCTGAACCCAATAGCCGCAGGTAACAAGGGCCCTGGGCACACCGCAGTTTGTCTCCCTGTCGCTTGGGCCCTGTGGCCACTGCCTGAACGAAATCCTTAGTGCAGGTGCACACGCACGAGCGCCCTCCCAGGTCATCCTAGGGCCGCGGGAGGGCGCTCAACGTTGACCAACGTCGACAGCTACTGACAACGCAGCAGCAGGTCAGAAGTTTGCTCGATTAGGAGGCCGCGATTCACGGCCGTCGGTGATCAGTTGCGGCTGAGTTGGCATCTATCGGCCGGCCTCACGCTCAGGTCGCTCTGGCGCTAGGCCAACCAACCGGACAAACCTGCGGGAACCTGTCGTGTCGAAGCTACTATCGTCGACGAAATGGCGCCTTCTAGCGTAGGCGCCGGTAAGACCTTGCGCCCTCCAAGGTCAGCCGCTGCCGACTGACCATGCCAGAAGCCCACGGCACCTGGGCTCGCCAGAAGTCGTGAGATTTGTCAGGCTCTCTGGTCAGCCGCGCCAATGAACCAGTGCACCTTCGTCTAACACGTCCGGCTGAATCTCACACTGACGCAGCATCGCAAAGACGTGCCACGCTCACCTCAGCCAGAGAGTCAGCCAACTCTGCTAGTGCAGCAAGCTCCAGACTCTGGTCGAGCGTGTGGGTTGCAAGGACGTGACCACGGATCACCGACCTAACATCACCAATGCCAACTTGAATTCCGGATCTCTTCAATTCAGTGAGGAGCCTCTCCCCCTGTGTAACCGCAGCTTCCGGCGATACCTGACCCGGACGGCATGCTCCTCGTCTCCGGCAGACGACGATTGAGTCGAGGTTAGAGGGCTCCTTACCTCCCTTTGTGACGCTGGTACTCATCTCACCCTTGATCGGTTGAATGGCCGTAACAAAAAGACCAGCATCAGCTAGAGCCTTGACGAGGCTAACCCACCCCGACAGTCGAGCTTGGTGGAAAGTGAAGGCGAGCAAGCCGTCCGGCTTTAGCACTCGCTCACACTCTTTCCATACTCGCGAGATTGCGTCACCGAACTGCCAAGGATCGGCGCTCTGCACTTCGTCCGAGCTCCTCGTCGTTTCCCCAGACGCAGGGTAGTCCGAGAACGGCCTCATTTTGAGGAGCCATGCATGAAAGAAATCGGCAAGCTCCGAATAATGGACATTATCCATGTATGGAGGATCGGTGATGATCAGGTCTACAGATTCAGAAGGGATGTCAGTACGAGATGAGTCGCCATTCCGAATATAGATTTGACCGGGCCCGAGTCCCTGATCCGGCCATGTGCGAACCAGTTGGCCGTCGATAGGTAGCGATACGCCCGCCACCCTCTTCACCTCACCATCGACCAGCAACTGATCAACGGGTTCAGCCTTGTATTCGTGCGCCCGAAGGATGCGGCTTCGGAAAAGAGTAGAGAACGACCCGGATGAGGCTGGCGTGCCCCAAGGATGCGCTTCGAGCGGGATGCGTTCAGGCTTCAGAATGTGATGACTGAACATGTGCCTGACTGCGCCAGTCCCCTCTCCCTTGAACGAGCAAAACATGTTGTTGAATTCAAGGGTCCCCGAGAATAGGGCAACCAAGGCTTCGCGCTCGGCATCTCCTGCCTGAACATCGCGAATCGCTGCACCAAGCAAGCCTAGCGAATAGAGTTGCCGCTCATTGAAAAATTGTCGCCACTCCGAGAAACCCCATCGCATCGCTTGACGAGTATTCTCTCCGGGATCGAGTCGCCCGACTGGCAGAACAAGACTGTTCTCTTTTTCCCTGAGTAGCTCAACACATTCTTCATACAGGGAGACGTCGAATGCAGTAATCGGCTCGTACCGCTTCACACCGTCTTTACCCAAGACAAGCTTGGCGAACATCTGCCGCTTGGGAGTTTTACCTCCCAGGGCATCAAGAACCTTGGAGACATGTCCGTTAGGGCACGTCATCTGGCTACGATTGACTGCGCCGGCGCGTCCGAACTCGTGCCCATTACGACACTTCGTCGCCTCGAAGTCATATCGTCCGGTTTGAATATCTAGACACGTCGGGCAAACGATCTGAGCCTCGGGCACCCTTTTGGGGTACGCATGCTGCGAGAAGACGTGGGTTGAGAAGAGTCGAGTTGTTTCTTGGCATCCCGGGCAAAGGGCCAACGAAACCCAGAAGTAGTAAAGGACCGTCTCGCCGGTGTCACTGCGGTGCACGCGGTCAATCTCTTCACGGCACCTTGCTTCAACTAGCTTAAAGGCCCGCTGCAGTTCAGACTGCTCCCAACGCTGTACCGCTTGCCGCTGGACGAGCGTCGCAACCGGGTTAATGTCCGAGCCGATAGCACTCGCGCCGAGTTTCGCCGCCTCAACGAGCGTAGTGCCAGATCCTGCGAAAGGATCAAAAACTACCAAGCCACTCAGATCAGTAGGGTTACTATACGCCTTCATGGCGTCATCTCCCGACTCAGTGACTGCAGCCGTCATGATTCCACGAAATACACTACCCAAGCGCTTGGCCCACCACTTATGCGTGCTCGTAGCCGGCCTATGAACTTCCTTACGCCACGATTCATTCTCTGCGATTGCGCTAAGCTCGACTGCAGGAAAGCAAGTTTCCAGGGCAGATGAGATCGGGATACCTTTACGGCCTGGCGCGCCAACACCAGAGAGAGCCGGGAAGTCAGGGATTGGATAGTTCATCGGTCGTCTCATCCAGTGGGAGCTGTCGCGGAAGTCGTCGCGCGGGTTTCATAACGACATCACCAGCCGAATCACCTACTTCTCTGTAAGCGGCGAAGTTACGAGTAGTTCCCGCTGTGGGATTATCCGCCAGTTCGGTGCACAAGGTGTTGTCGCGAAAGTCAAAGCTATACTTCGTGGCGATTCTATCAGCATCGGTGCGGGTGAGGCGACCAACCTGGCGCAAGCGGTCAACTCCGTCAAGTACTTCTTCTTCGGGAGCGATCAGCGTGCAGTTGGAAGTAAGGCCGTCCGCCAAGGCGTAAGGGGTAGGGGCAACGTACATTTTTCGATCACGTACCAGGATGTCGCCATAGGACCCAAAGTCGCGAAAACTATCATTCTTATGGATGTAATCATGATGAGCGTTCAAGAAGTCGCCATGGCAGATGACTAGATCGAGAACGGGGAAGCGGTCCGCATCAGGCTTCTTCGGATAGCGGCCAAAAACATAGTAGACTGACCTCCCTTCATGCATTCCAGTAGCGAGTTGGCTATTGCAGTCGAAATCTAGCTGTCGCCCCGGGGTTTCTAGCCCTTTAACCTCGTACCCTTCCGGGTGATTGGTCATGATGTAGTCAGGGTACTTATTCCGCTTAGTTACTTCCCATGGAAAACCCGTCTCGGTAATGCGATGGCCAACCCAATCCTGGAAGTGAAACTCCTTGTCTCGCCTATTTCTCCGGTGAATCAAGTCACCACGCTGCATAGCCTCGTAGCAGGAGAGGAACACGTCCACTACCGTCACCATCGTCACAGTTGACCCATTTCGCGATCTATTGCCACTGCTCTGAGCTTGCCGAGCAACACTAGTGGCATCGTGGACTATCTGTGGACGGGTTGAGTCCATCGCGATCTACGCAGAGTCGTGACCAGCCGCTTTGCCCCCCTGTCAACCGGCCTCCGGAGCCGTGTGCGCAGGTTCGAATCCTGCCGGGGGCACACTGTGTAAGTGTGACCTGAACCCCGTCACCAGCGGAAACGCTGAGGGCGGGGTCTTCGCGTATGTGCGGGCGGATGCCGCCGGAAGCAGCCGTTTGTCAGTGATCGTGCTGTGACAGCGTGTTGTTCCTGGAGGGTCGAGCGGCAGTTCAGAGGTCATCTCGCAGGCCCTTGAGGGAAGTCCTGCGGACCACTCGTGGACAGGTCCGGTCAGGCAAGCCCGGCAGACCCCCAAGCTCAGCGGCCTGGGGCTTCGTCGTTGCTCCACGGGAAAATCCCGTGCCGGTACGGTGCGCGTCTCACTAGCGTGAGCCCGTGAGCGAAGACACGTGGGTGGGAGTGCGGGAGCGGGTGCTTCGGTTTGCCGAACACCCCGGAGCAGGAAAGATCTTCGGGGCACGGGGGCATGGCTTTCGCCTCGGTCCAGTCATGAGCGAAGAACAGGTCCGAGCCCTGGAAGCGGACCTGGGCGTCAGTCTGCCGGCGCAGTATCGGAGTTTCCTGCTCCGCGTCGGAGCAGGGGGAGCCGGCCCCGACTACGGCCTGATGACACCGGCCATGGGCGACGGTGGGTGGCAGTGGCTCGGCATCGGGCTTGCCTTCCCCGCGCAGTCGACCACCGCCGAGTTCGCCGGACGCCCCTTCGTGGCCGAGGCACTGCAAAACGAGCTCGCCGCGGTCGAGACACAGGAGCCCACGCCGGACGCCTTTGCGACCGACGAGGAGTTCAGTCGCGCGCACGCGGCCTGGGATGCACGCTACGAGGAGCTGTACGACGCCCAGGAGGCGGGGGCGGTGTTCCTCAGCGAGCAGGGATGCGGCTACGCGTCGCTGTTGGTGATGACGGGCCCGCACCGAGGTGCCATCTGGGAGGATCTGAGGCCTATGGACCGAGGAATCGAGCCGACCGGGCATGACTTCGCGTACTGGTACCGAAGGTGGCTCGAGCGCACCGAGCGACAGCTCGAGACCTGGCAGGGTGAGGACGATGCAGTACTGCGAACGCCATGAAATGCACAACTGCGCCGACTGCGCTCCGCGCACGCCTCACGGCAGCGCACCTGTCACCAGCGAATGGGACGACTGGCCGGCAGCCTCGATCATCATCCACGCCAGCGGCAAGGCCCACCTTCCGGGCTGCACGCACATCACCCCGGCCGACATCCGACCGCCCCGCTACGGCTGGGTGCTCGCCCCCTCCCCCGGAGCATGGCGTCGTCTCGCTCCCTCCAGCCCGCTCCGTGCCACCCAGGGCAACACCGAGCGGGCGGCTGTGAGCCGCTGCGAGAGCTGCGACGCGACGCAATAGGGGCACTTTTGGGTGCGCGGGCCTCGGTCGGCGAGGGGCCTGCCCTTTCCAGCCGAGTTGGGGCAGCCGTTCGGACAGCACAGGCAGGGCCGTGCTGTCCGAACGGCTCGGCTGACTGCTCCGCCGAGTCAGCCGCCTTGGTGGAAAGAGAGGCCCGCGACCACGGATGTTCCGCGTGTGGGGCGGGGGCGTACGGTCCAGGCGGTGGCGAGGCGGTCGACGAGGAGTAGGCCCCGGCCGTTCTCGGAGTCCGTGTCCGGGTGGGCCAGCACGGGCTTGCCGGTGCCGGGGTCGGAGACGGCGAGCCAGTAGTGGCCGTCGGCGGGCCACAGAACGAGTTCGATCAGGTCCTCGTCCTCTTGGCAGGCCCCGTGGCGGATGGCGTTGGTGACCAGCTCGGAGGTCAACAGGCCCAAGTCGTCTCCCAGGTGCGGGCGGAGGACGTGCGGTAGCGATTCGGCGACGGCGTGGCGGGCCCTCCGTACGGAGGCGGGGTGGGCGGGGAAGTGCCAGTGGATAGGTACCAGGGGGATTTCGGGCATGACGAACTCCAGTGTTGTGTGAGGGGTTTGGGGCTCGCCGGTGGCCTACCGCCCTGGTCGCGGCACACCCGCCCCAGGGCAGGCGGGCATGCTCGCGCGGTGCGCTTCCGGCATTGCGGTGTGTAGCTTGCGCGATACTGACAGTAGAGCAGTCGGTGGTAAATTTCCCACGCGCTCAAGAGAATTCACCACGGAGAGGTACGGCGGCCTCCGAGTGCCGCTGAGCAACCTCTGCCGGATGGAAGGAACCCCGATGCCCCCGAGGACGACCCCCACAGAACGGCAGAAGCGACTGGGAAGTGAGCTACGTCGGATCCGAACTGCGGCAGGGATGTCCGCAGAGTTCGCCGCGGGCCTGCTGGGTGTGGACCGGGGCAAGATCTCCAACATCGAGTCCGGAGTCCGGGGTATCAGCGCCGACCGCCTGCGCACACTGGCCTGCAACTGTGACGTGACCGATGAGACGTACATCGAGGCGCTCGTCGAGATGGCCCAGGCGAGTACGGGTTGGTGGGAGCGCTACCGGGGCATCCTGCCCCAAGGCTTGCTGGACATCGCGGAGACGGAAAACCACGCGGTGCGCATGCGCGGCGCCAACACCGTGCATGTGCCTGGCGTACTTCAGACCTCGGAACAGGCGATGGCCATCTTCCGGGCTGCGGTTCCCGCCTTGCCCGAGCACGAGGTTGCTCTGCGACTTGCGTTGCGTGCCGAACGCCAACAGGTGATCACCGGAGATAGGGCGGTCCCGTACGTGGCGGTCATCCACGAGGCCGCGCTCCGGATGCAGTTCGGCGGTGCCGACGTGGCCCGTGCCCAATTGGAGTACTTGCTGGAGGTGTCCGAGCGGGACAACGTCACCGTGCTTGTTCTGCCCTTCGCCCACGGTGCCTTTCCTGGTGCCGGGCAGACGGTCGTCCACATCGGAGGGCCCGTCCCGCAGCTCGATACGGTGCAGATGGACAGCTCCCACGGGCCCACCTTCCTCCACGCCGAAGGTCAGTTGGCGAAATACCGGGCGCAGCTCGATCTGTTGGAAAGTCTGGCTCTGTCGCCAGAGCAGTCCAGAGACTTCGTCCGCGACATCTCACGCCAACTATGAGGAGTGTCAATGCCCGACATCACCTGGGAAGCCCCGTTCTGCGCCGAGGGCAGCTCCTGCTTCCGTCTCGGTACCGATGCCGACGGCAACGGGTACATAGCTGTCGCCGGTCAGGAGGAGAACCCTCTCACCGATTCCCTCGAAGCCCTGCGCACCCTCATCACCGACATCAAAGCCGGTAAGGCCGACCACCTGCTGTAGGGCCCGCAGCGCCCCGGCCCTGGGCCAGGTCAGCCGATGGCGGGCTTACGAGCGTTGAGGTTGCAGAGATCGCGGTGATAGCCGATGTGTGCCTCGTCCATCGGGTGTCCGGGGTCGCGGCGGAGCGGGCGGGGTTCTCTGTCGCCTCTCGTTCCCCTGACCAGGCCGTCAGGGTCGACGTAGATCTCCAAGCCGTCGAAGAGGACGTGGCAGTTGGCGCACAGGCACAGGAGGTTCTGGAGTTCGTCGGGGCCGTGGTGGGGCCTGCCCAGGCCTCTTATGTGCGCGGCCTCGCTGTAGGGGCGGTTCAGGCGGCGGAGTGCCGTGTCGCAGATCTGGCACCGGTCGCCCTCCAGCTCTTTGACCTTCCTGGCCAGGGCTTCGTCGCGGACGATGACGGAGCGGGTCGCGTCACGGCGTGGTGCGGGGCCGGTCGCCCGCTCGTGCTCGTCATCCGTGTCGGTACCGCTGCTCTCGCCCTCCGACGGGCTCAGCAGGCTGCCCGCTGTGGTGTATCCGGCCAGGCCTATTCGCTCGAAGAGGGCCTGACGGTCGGCGTCCTGGAGATACGTCTCGCAGATCGTGGCGATGGCGTCGAGGCGGGTCACCGGGTCTCGGAGGAGGTCGGCGGTCTCTTCCGTGAAGCCGGCCTGCGGGTGGTGCGCGTCGAGGATGCTCACCTTCGGCATCCCCTTGGCCGAATCGGCCGGTATGCCCTGGACCTCCCACAGTCCGCTGCCCCGGAGATGCCAGAACGGGTACTCCGGTGTGGCCTTCGCGTTGGGGAGGCCGAACTCGACCAGGAGCGGGCCGACCTCGTCCCGGAACTGTGGCCACGGGGTCATGCGGGGCCGTTCGTCGGCTTCGCGGGATATCGCCCACAGGAGGCTCAACGGCTGGTGGCGGCTGGGGGCCGGGTTCCCGGGACCGCGGGAGACCTTGAGTTTCCGGAGGCGCTCCAGCAGGGCGGCAGGGCTGTGGAATGTCTCTCCGGTCTCCACCACGAAGCCGAGCTCGTGCAGACGTCGTGCCACCGTGGCCGCACCTCCGCTGAAGTCCCCCGCGGTCAAGAAGTCGCCCGTGGCGTACCCATGGGCGACACCGGCGATGGCCTTCGAGTCGTAGCGGAGACCGTCCAGGACCATCTCGTACGACCTGGCTCGCCCGAAGCCGTACGTCTGAAGGAAGTCGTCCCGGCCCAGGCGGCGGAACTCTTCGGTCGCCGCGATGACGTCTTCGTACCTGATGTCGCCAAGCCCCATACCCCGAAAGCTAGTCGGACAGTATGACAATCCAGCGGGTGTGGTCCCGGACAGCAGGATCAGGGGCGCGGGGCCGCGTGATCACACTGGCCGGTGCTGGCCCGGGGTCTCCGCGATCGCCTCCGTCAGCGGCTTGCGCGTCAGGTCCGGGACCTCGCAGTCGGCCGCGGCGTAGCCGACGGGGAAGAGGATGTAGGGGCGTTCGTTGCCGGGGCGTTCGCAGATCTCGGTGAGGAAGCCCATGGGGTTGGGGGTGTGGGTCAGGGTGCTCAGCCCCATCGCGTGCAGGGCGGCGATGAAGAGGCCGCACGCGATGCCCACGCTCTCGTTCACGTAGTAGTTCTTGCGCAGCGAACCGTCCGGCATCGCGGTGCTCTTCTCGGCGAAGCAGACGACGATCCACGGCACGACGTCGAGGAAGCTCTTGTCCGAGTCCGTTTCGAGGCGGGCGAGCGCGGCGCGCCACTCGGGTGGGATTCGGCCGCCCTCGTAGTTGACCCGTTCCTCCTCCTCGGCGGCGACCCGGATGCGGTGCTTGGTCTCGGCGTCGCCGATCACGGCGAACTTCCACGGCTGGAAGTGGGCCCCGGAGGGGGCGGTGTTCGCCGCGGCGACGGCGAGGTCGACGCACGCGCGCGGGACCGGCTCGTCGCTGAAGAACCGCACGCTGCGCCGGCGGTTGAGGAACGACACGAAGTCCTTCCCCCGCCGGACCATCTCGGCCTCGTCGTACCGGTCGGGCCGGTACGGGACGAACGGGTGGGTGTGCTGCCTCACGCCTGCTCCTCGTGGACGGGGAGCCACAGCGTGGGCCATGGGCAGTCGATTAGGCAACAGACTCAGTTCTTGCTTGTTAATGTGGCAGAGAATGAGGCGTGATGGTGCCTTCGGGGTGGCAGATCGGCAGGTGCTGTGGCACGACAGGGGCTCGACCCGCTCGACGGTCGGATGCTGCGGCTGCTCCGGGAGCGTCCGCGTGAGGGTCTGCTGGAGATCGCCCGCCGACTCGGCGTCGCGCGCGGCACACTGCAGGCGCGGCTCGACCGGCTGACCGCCTCCGGTGTGGTGACCGGCTACGGACCGGACATGGACGTCGCCGCCCTCGGCCACGTGGTCCAGGCGTTCACCACGTTCGAGGTGGACCAGCCGGCCCGCGCGGCCATCGTCGCGCGCCTGCGGGCCGTGCCGCAGATCCTCGAGGCCCATGTCGTGACGGGCCCCGGCGACATCTGGTGCCGCATCGCGGGCACGAGCAACCAGCACGTGCAACAGGTGATCGACCAGGTCCTCGAGGTACCGGGCGTCCGCCGCAGCACGACGGTCATCGCGCTGAGCCCGGTCATCCCCTACCGGGTCCAGCCCCTGGTCGACGAGGTGGCCGGCCTGTCGGGGAATCCGGACGCACGCGGCTGACCGACCACCGGGGTCCGGTTCGACGGCCGCTTCGAGTCCCTGCCGAACCCGGAACGGTTCAGGGTGATGACGCCGGAAGGGGTCCGTTCCTCGTGTCTCTGCGTGCTCTTCCCGCAGGTCAGTGCGCCCGACGCCGCTCGCACTCGCCGGATCGCGGAGGTCGGCCGGGTGGCGGCGCCGTGGAAGTGTGACGGTTCGGGCGTCGCAGGACCGCAGCCAGCCGGGGACGGCAGGCGCATACTGGGGGCAATGACAAAGTCTGCTGCACCCAAGCGCCATTTGCCCACGAGCCCCTTCAAGGCCCCGGTCACGCTGCCTCCCAAGGAGTTCGCCGTGGGCGACCAGGTCACACACGACATGTACGGCCTCGGCCGGGTCGTCGGTATCGAGGAGGGGATCGCCGCGGTCGTGAACTTCGGTTCGGAGGAACGACGGATCCTGAGCCCGTACTCCAAGATGACCAAGCTGTAGGACCGCCGTGCCCGGTCACGGCACGCCGGGTCCCACCGGGACCCGTAACGAATGGGAGTTCCCTCATCGATCTGACCTCGCAGTTCTCCGCCCTGGAAGGGGCGCCACGCCCTGCTTCCGCGACAGCGCCGCCTCCGACGACACGTCCCTTCCACGCCCCGGACTTCGGGGACGACTGGTCCTTCGGCCCGGACGACGGTCCGGGGTCCTTCCCGGACGCGGGTGTGGCGCGGCCCAAGGCGGCCGGCCGCCGTTCGTGACAGTGGTCCGGCGGTGCCGGACGTGACCGGGCTCACCCACTGGAAAGCGGGTGAGCCCGGTCACGTGTCGGTGACGTCCGGGGCGCGAGCGACTCACGGGGTGGTCGTCGCCGGGGGACGGCTCGGGTGCAGTGAGGGGGACAGCGGCGCCAGCGACGCGCAGAGTGAGGCCGGGAAGGTGGGCTCCCTGTGCTGGATGTCCTGGCAGCCTCCGGCCGAGGCGCGGAACGACACCGTCGTTGCCCCGGGCCACTGTGGGTGTGTGCGGGAAGGACGACCGGTCGGAGACGCAGGGGTACGGCCCGGTGAGGTCACGCGGGTCCCGGTGTGCTCGGGACGCCCGGCCAGGTCGCCGTCACCAGCCAGTGGCGGGCCGTGAGGCGTACGCCCTCCTTCGTCTCGTACGTGCGGAAGGCGTCGGTGGCGGCCTGGCGGGCGCGGGCGACGTCCTCGGGAGCCGCGTCGCGCAGCCAGTGGCGCATCGGGCCCCAGCCGAAGAGGAACTCGGTGGCGTCGGTCGCGTCCGTGCCCCATCCTTGCGGCACTTCGAGCGGGGTGACGGTGATCGCGTCGTAACCGGCTTCGCCCAGCACGTGCCGGGTGCGTGCCGGGTCGGCGAAGGCGGCGGGGCCCGTCTCCGTCTTCTCGGAGAAGTCGGGCAGGGTCACGTGCTCGGCCACCGCCGCGAAGATCACTGACTGGTCCATGCGGTCGACGGACTGCGGGCAGACGAAGGCCAGCCGCCCGCCCGGTCGCAGGGCGCGTCCGATGTTGGTGAACGCGGCGACCGGGTCGGCGAAGAACATGATGCCGAAGCGGCTCAGGGCGACGTCGAAGGAGGCGGGCTCGAACGGGTGCACCTGGGCGTCGGCCCGGAGGTAGGTGACGTTGGTGAGGTGGTCCGCGGCGGTGCTCGCGCGGGCCCGTTCCAGCATGGGGGCCGACAGGTCGACGCCCACGGCGTGGTCCGCGGTGCGGGCGGCCAGCCGGGTCAGGTGTCCGTTGCCGCAGCCGATGTCGAGGACGCCGTCCGTGTCCCGGATGTGGGCGGCGGACAGGAGCGGGGCGTTGGTGGGGTCGTTGAGGGCGTCGTAGCGCGACTGGTGGTCGGCCCAGTGCCGGCCTTCGTAGCCGTTCCACGCCTCGGACTGGTGGGTGTTCACGATCCGGTTGTCGGCCATACGTCCCATGGTGCCCTGTCGGCCCGCCCGTACCGCTGCATCACTCATCGGCGTTCACGTATATAAATTCCATCTTACAGTCTAGATGTGGGAGAGAGTCTGTGCGTAGAGTCCGGTCACCTCGCCCGTACGGACTGGACGGAGACCCTCGTGTCCAAGCAACTCCGTAAGCAAGAAGGAGGGCGGCGGTTCGGCGCGCTCGCCGCCGTTCTCGCCGTAGCCGCCGTCGCCGCCACCGGGTGCTCCTCGGGTGGATCAGGTCAACAGCAGGACGAGTCGGCTCCGTTGGAGGTGTGGATCCGGCAGGACGCCGGCAGTCCGGCCGCGGAGTCGGCTCAGGCGCTCACCGAGGCGTTCAGCAAGAAGAGCGGCATCGAGGCGAAGCTGGTCGCCGTCGGCGTGACGGACTTCGAGACCAAGCTCCAGCAGCGCACGGCGCAGAAGGACCTGCCGGACATCGTCATCAACGACACCGGCCAGCTGGGGAACCTGGTGACCCAGGGGCTGGTCCGTGAGGTCGACCGCGAGGGTGTCGCCGGGAGCGCCGACATCGCCGACCGGGCCTGGGAGGCGGCACGGGGGTACGACGGCAAGTACTACGGGGTGCCCTTCAACTCGCAGGCCTTCGCGCTGCTGATACGCAAGGACTGGCGGGAGGAGGTGGGGGCGGACGTACCGAAGTCGTGGGACGAACTGACCGAGCTGGCCGTCAAGTTCACCGAGGAGGACCCGGACGGCAACGGGAAGGACGACACCGCCGGGATGGTGGTGCCGGGGACCACCACCCGCGGCTATCTGACCTGGTGGTTCTCCACCATGCTGTGGTCGGAGGGCGGCGGGTTCGTCGAGAAGCAGGGCGACGGCTACGCGCCCGCGATCGACGGGGCCGCGTCCGTCGAGGCCGTGGAGAAGCTGCAGGCGATGTTCTGCGACTCCAAGGTCGTCCAGCCGGGCGCCAGTACCGCCGACTCCTCCACCACGCACACCGTCTTCGAGAGCGGCAAGGGCGGCATCTACCTCACCGGGCCGTACATGCTGCCGCGCTTCGACGGGTCGCTCGGCAAGGACAAGTACGAGGTCGTCGCGGCCCCTCCGGGCGCCGGCGGGACGGCGACCGCCCTGGCCGAGGGCGAGAACGTCTACATGATGGCCGGTTCGGCCAACGAGAAGGGCCAGCAGGAGTTCGCCGAGTTCGCCGCCTCCCCCGCCGGGCAGAAGATCGGCCTCGGGGTCGACAACGGCGGCATCATCGTCCGGCTGCCGGTCAACACCACGGTGGACGGGGCCGCCGAGCGCGGCGACCCGCGCTGGGACGTCTTCCAGAAGGCCTACGACACGTCCGGCCGCAACGCGCCGGCCCTGCCCAACTGGTCCACCGTCCGGCAGATCTCCTCCGAGGGCCTCAACGGCGTCGTCTCCGACTGCTCGCGCGACGTGGCCGGGGCGATGGGCAAGCTGGCCGGCGAGATCGACGAGGAGCTCGAGAAGCAGGGGGCCAAGGGCTGATGGCGGTGACGGAGGCGCGGACGTCGTCGCGCGGGACGGGCGGTGTCCGGCGTCCGCCCCGTACGGCGCCGCCGATGACGACGCGGTTGCGGCGGGCCGCGACGCCCTGTCTCTTCCTCGCGCCGGCCCTGCTGCTGTTCCTGTACTTCAAGTTCATCCCCATGGCGCAGGCCGTGCGGATGAGCTTCGAGGAAGTACGGCCGTTCCTCGGGAACACCTATGTCGGCGGGGCCAACTACTCCGAGATCGCCGGAAGTTCCGACTTCGGGGCGGCGGTGTGGCACACGGTGGTCCTGGCCGTGGCCACGACCGCCGGCTCGATCGTGCTCGGGCTGGCGCTGGCCCTGCTGCTGGAGGGGCAGACCCGGTCGCTGTGGTTCATCCGGTCGGCGATCTTCCTGCCGGTGGTCACGGCCATGGCGGTGGTGGCCGAGGTGTGGCGGGTCATGTACTACCCGGCCGAGGGCGGCGCGCTGAACTCGGTGCTGTCCGTCTTCGGCATGGGGCCCAGCGAGTTCCTCAACTCGCCGGACAGTTCGCTGGCGTCCATCGCCTTCGTCGGCATCTGGCGGGGCGCCCCGTACGACATGATGATCTTCCTGGCGGGGCTGGCCGGGGTGGACCGGGTGCTCTACGAGGCGTCGGCGGTCGACGGGGCCTCGCGCTTCCGCCGGATCTGGCACGTCACGCTGCCCGGACTGCGGCCGGTGTTCGCGATCCTGCTGACCCTGGCCGCGATCCGGGGCCTGCGGATCTTCACCGAGGTGTTCCTGCTCACCAACGGCGGGCCCGACGGCTCGACCGAGGTGCTGCTGACACTGACGTACAAGCTCGGTCTCGAACGCAACGAGCTGGGGGTCGCGGCGGCCGGGACCGTACTGCTGTTCCTGGTTCTGCTGGTGCTGACCGTGGCCTCGCGCCTGCGCCGTAAGGAGGTCCGATGAGGAACGACACCGCGCTCGGACTGCAGGAGGCGCGCGGGCCGTGGGCCCGGGTGCTGCGGTTCGTCCTGTACACCGTTCTCTTCGCGGTCTTCGCGGGGCCGCTGCTGGCGCTGATGATCGGCGCCTTCACACCGACCGTGGACCCGACGCAGTTCACCCTGCTTCCCGACCGGCTGTCCCTGGACAACCTGGAACGGGCGATCGACCGGAATGTTCTGGACTATCTCCTCAACTCCTTCCTCGTGGTGGGCGGGGGGCTGGCCCTCCAGGTGCTGGTCAGCGTCTTCGCCGGGTACGCGCTGGCCCGCAAGCGGTTCCGCGGTTCGGCGGTGGTGCTGGTGCTCGTCCTGGCGACGATGATGCTGCCGGAGGAGGTGCTGGCCGTACCGCTGTCGGTGCTGCTGGCGGATCTGCCGGTGCTGCACGTCAGTCTGGTCGGCTCGCTGGTCGGCATGATCGTGCCGGTGGCGGCGTGGGGCTTCTCGATCCTGGTGATGACCGAGTTCATGAAGGAGATCCCCAAGGAGCTGGAGGAGTCGGCGCGGCTGGACGGCGCGGGTGAGCTGCGGGTCTTCTGGCAGGTCGTGCTGCCGCTGTGCCGGCCCGCGCTGGGGGTGATCGGCATCTTCGGGTTCACGATGATCTGGGACCAGTACATGCTGCCGCTGCTGGTCGCCACCGACCCGGCCCAGTACACCCTGCCGCTGGCGCTGCGCTCCCTGCGCTCGGACGACCAGGTGGGCATCGGGGTGCTGCTGGTGGGGGCCTTCCTGGCGATGCTGCCGTCGGTGCTCGCCTTCCTTGCGCTGCAGCGGTCGTTCATCCGGGGGCTGACGTCGGGGGCGGTCAAGGGGTAGGGCGGTGGCACGGCCGCCGCGGTGGAACGGGGTTCTCAACGGTCGGCGAAGGTTTCGCCGACCGGCGGCCTTCGGCGGGCTTTCTGTGGTGGGCGAAGGATCAGCCCGCTTGACATCCCGGCTCAGGTGGGAGGATGAGAGGTAGGATGAGTGGCATGAGTGAGCCTACCGGCAAGTATTCGATCACCATGCCGCGTGACATCGCCGAAGCGGCCAAGGCCCGCAGTGGTCCGTCGGGGCTGTCCGCCTATGTCGCCGCCGCTGTCGCCCGCCAGATCGAACGCGACAATCTCAACGAGCTCATCGCCGTTGCCGAAGCCGAGCACGGGCCCGTCACCGAGGACGAGATCCTGGCCCTGCGCGATCAGCTCCACCAGGCCCGGCAGCAGCAGACGCCGGGCGGAGCGAACGCCGCGTGAGCCGCTCCCCCGCCGTCCCGGGCGGCACGCTGGTGCTGGACAGCGAAGGGCTCGCCAAGGCCGTCCTCCGCGACCGCGCGGTCACCGCCTGGCTCGCCCTCGCCCGCGCCGACGACCTGCGGGTGATCACGTCCACGGCCACGCTCGTGGAGGTCGTCCACCCTCGCATCAACCGCCCCGCCCTGGAATGGACCCTTTCCCGCCTCGTCGTCGAACCCGTCACCGAGCCGATCGCCCGCCACGCCGCCGCCCTGCTCGCCGACGCCGGACTGCACGGCCACAAGTACGCCATCGACGCGATGCTCAGCGCGACCGCCCTGGCCGCTCCCGGGCCCGTCACCGTGCTCACCTCGGACCCGGAGGACATCACCGCGTTCTGCGGAACACTCGCCACCGTCATCAAGGTCTGACGCCGGGGACCGTCCTGTCCGGCGCGGAAGCACGTCCCGGGCGCCTTGCCGCGTGGCGCCCGGGACGTGCCCGGTGTGGTGTCAGGAGGCCGGCATCAGGACCGTGTCGATGATGTAGACGTTCGCGTTGGCGGTCTTGACGTTGCCGCAGACCACCTTCGCGGAGTCGTTGACGGTGTAGTCCCCGTCCGCGCCGGACGTCGTCAGCTTCGACTTCTGCAGGGTTTCGAAGGAGCCGTTCCCCAGGTCCTCGGGGGTGAGCTTCTGGCCCACCACGTGGTAGGTGAGGATGTTCGCGAGCTGCTCCTTGTCGGCCAGCACCTTGTCCAGGGTGTCCTTCGGGATCTTCGCGAAGGCGTCATTGGTGGGCGCGAACACCGTGATGTCCTCGGCGTTGTTGAGGGTGTCGACCAGGCCGGCCTTCTTCACCGCCGTCACCAGGGTGGACAGGGCCGGGTTGTTGGACGCGGCGGTGGCCACCGGGTCCTCGGCCATGCCGCCACCGGTTCGGCGACGGCGAGCGCGGAGAACCCGGCCAGTGCTCCGCTCAGCGCACCCAGGGGGTATCGCGTTTTCTTCTCGTCGTCGGTCACGTGGGGAATCCGGCCCCGAAAGGCCGGCGGATTGGTCTCTCACCCGATTCGGTGAATCTTTTTTCAACGGCCGGTCCGCATCAATCCGCACGCGTTCCCGCAACGGATTCAGGTGGGGAGTTCCATCAGGGCGAGCGGGTCGGAGGTGGGCCGGCGGGAGCCGCCCTCTGGTTCGACGGTGATGCCCATGGCGGACGCGCCGTCGAAGGCGCCCTTCATCAGGACGGCCTGGTCGGTGCGGCCGGGGTCCATCAGGCCCGCGGACCGCATGGTGCCACCGTCGTCGAACCAGAGCTGGTAGACCTTGCCACCGGGCGGGCGTGCCATGCCGGAGACGACGAACACCGCCCTGTCCCGGTCCCGGGAGACGACGACGGTGCCGGTGGCGCCGTCGCCCAGGGACGCGGCCCGGGTCGTGGCGTCCGGGGCGGCCAGTACGGCGGCGATCTCCTCCGTGCCCTGTTCGGCGCGGCGGGCCTGCTCCCGGGCGTCCTCGGCGCGTTCGTACTGCCAGACGGCCGTGCCGCCGAGCGCGGCGGCCGCCGCCAGACAGGCGGCCAGCGCCCAGCGGGACAGCCGGTGTGCCCGTACGGCCGTACGGGCCGGGCGGGGAGTGGCCGGCGGGCCGGGCGGCTGCTGGCGGACGGTGGTGACGCGGCGCAGCACCTGTTCCCGCATCGCGGGGCGGGGCGGAGAGGGCGAGGCCCAGGCGGGCGGCGGTGGCGGCGAGTTCGGCGGTCTCCCGCGCGCACGGTTCGCAGTCGGCGAGGTGGCGTTCGAAGGTCTCGCGTTCGTCGTCGGGCAGGGCGTGCAGGGCGTAGGCGCCGGTCATCCGGTGCAGGTCGGCGGTGGTCACGCGGTCACCCCCAGGCAGTCGCGGAGCCGGATGAGGCCGTCGCGCAGCCGGGTCTTGACCGTGTCCAGCGGGAGCGTCAGCGCTTCCGCCACCTGGCGGTAGGTCAGGCCGCGGCAGTAGGCCAGAGTGACGGCCTGGTGCTGGATCTCGGTGAGGGTGGCAGGCAGCGGCGTACCTGTTCGCGTTCGATGCGGGCCTCGATCTGTTCGACGACCTCGTCGTACTCGGGCATCCGGGCCAGGGCGGCGGCCTTGTGGTCGGGGCCTCCGCGGACCGCACCCGGTCCACGGCGCGGCGGTGGGCCAGGGTGAGGATCCAGTTGATGGCGGTGCCGCGGTCGGGGCGGTACGCGGGGGACGTGCGCCACACCTCGACCAGGACCTCCTGGGCCACCTCCTCCGACTGGGCCTGGTCCCGCAGTACGGAGCGGACGACTCCGAGGACCGGGCTCACCACCCGGTCGTAGACCGAGGCGAACGCCTCCTCGTCCCCGAGCGCGACGCGGCCCACCAGTTCCTGGAGATCCGGCTCCCACGAGGGGTTTCCGCCGATGTGGACTGCTTCTTTCGCGTGGGCCCTCCGCGGTCGGGACATCTCCGGGCGTAATCCGGTCCTGCGGGCGTCGCGGATTGGTCGCCGGAGGGAGAAATCGCAGGTGGCCGCCGAGGGCAGGGGGCCGGCCGGCGGGCGGGGGTCAGCCTCCCGCGTCTCCCATGCCTCCCGTGCCTCCCGTGCTTCCCGAAGTCGGTGCGGAGGTCGTCGCCCTCTCGTCCGGGGTGGCCGTCGACGTGATCTCGATGTGGTCGCCCGTCCGTGCCCGGGTGTAGAACCACTCCGCGTCCGTGGGGCTCATGCCCAGCCAGCCCGTCTCGGCGGAGAGGGCGGCGAGCGCCTTGGTGTCGAAGGCGAGGGCGCCCGCGTAGACCGGCTGCCGGTCGGGGGTGCGCAGCTCCACCAGGTAGGGGACCTTGACCGCCTTGCCGGACCTGGTGATGCCTTCGAGCGGCAGCGTCTTGAGGTCGGTCTTGGCCGTCACCGTCATCCGGCTGCCGGGCGGGAACCGGCGGAAGGAGTGCGAGTCGACGCGCATGACGCGCTCGCCGAGCGTGAGGGTGTGGCGGCCCAGGTCCAGGACGCCGGCGGAGGCGGGGACCGGGGTCGCCGTGGTGGGGGCGGGGGTGCGGGCGTCCGATGCCGCGGCCGGGGTACGGCCGTTCCGGGCGGGTTCCCCGGTGTGCAGGGTGAACGCGACGGCCGTCAGCACGCAGGCCGCCGTGGCCGCCGTGCCGAGCGCGGCGGTCGCCCTGCGGCGGCGGGAGCGGCGCCGGGCGCGGTCGCGGATCTCCGCGGCACCGACGCGCGGCGGGGTCTCGTGCCGTGCGGCCAACTCGCGCAAGGCACCGGCGAGTTCATCCGACACGGCCACTCTCCCTCCAGGCCGGCTCCTCGGCCTCGTCCACCGTCAGGTGTCTGGCCAGTGCCGCCCGTCCGCGGGACAGCCTGGCCTTGACCGTGCCCACGGGTGCACCTGTTTCGGAGGCTACCTGTTCGACACTGAGGTCGCACAGGTGGTGCAGGACGACGGCCATGCGCTGCTGCTCCGGCAGTTGGCGCAGCGCGGCGACCAGGGCGGTGCGGTCGGGGCCCGGTCCGGGGGTCGTCTCCTGCGGCGGGGTGCGCCGCACCAGTTCCAGCCAGCGTCTCGTACGGCGCCAGCGGCTCACCGCGAGGCGCATGGCGACGGTGCGCACCCACGCCTCGGGCGCCTCGTCGGCGAGCAGCTTCCGACGCCGGTCCCAGGCCCGTACGAACGCCTCCTGGACCACGTCCTGGGCCTCGCCGAGGTCCCCGGTGAAGGCGTACAACTGCCCGGTCAGACGGGGGAACGCGGTCGCGTAGAAAGCGTCGAACTCTTCCTCGGTCATGCCCTCCACCGGTGTCTCGGATGCCCCGTGCAACCCGGCCGTCCCCGCTGCGTACAGGTGTCGCACACATCGAAGCACACCGTTCCCCGTCGGCGAGCGGGAGTGTCGGGCGATTCGTGACGTTTTGCACATACGGGCTACGGCCGGGTAACTCACCGGCCCCGCCCGCGCGTTGCCGGGTGTGTCTCCCGTCACCCTCCTGGTAGAACATGGCAAAACGGACATGCCCGTGATTCAACAATGGTCCGTTCGCATGTCGTACAGAACACTCGTAACCGCCCCCAGTACGACAGTTCGGACCAAAGAGAGCATGCGCGGCCATGACCCACTCCCCCGAAACGCCTGAAGTACCCATACGCCCGTACGCGGTCACCGCCGCCGAGGTCGTTCCCGGTGACCTGTTCGCCCTGTCCCGCGAGGACGCGGTGCGGCACCGGTGGCACGTCGTGACGCACACGCTGCCCGAGGGCCCGGAGGTGATCCGGGTCACGCTGCGGCCGCCGCTCGGCGGGGCGGACCACGAGGAGGCGCTGCGCCGCGACCAGCGGGTGACCGTCGCCGGGCGGCGGTTGGACGTGGCCGCGGTCCCGCGGGTGAGCTCGCCGGTCCTCGACGACGTGGAGTTCCGGGACGGGGACCGGGTGCGCACCCTGCGCGCCGTCGATCCGGAGGCCGAGGAGGTGACGTACGTCCGCCGCTGGGGCGCCTGGCACGCCGACGGTGAGGGCGCGGCCGGGCCCGTGTCCGACGCCGAGGTGCGCCGGTGGGCCGCCGGGGCCGACCGGGAGGGCGACGTCGTACGGCACGAACCGCGCCCCGTGCGGGCGGCGGAGGCGGCCGGGGCGCGGCGGGTGGTCGTCACCGGGCTCGGTGCCGTCACCCCGCTGGGCGTCGGTGCGGGCGAGTTGTGGCAGGGACTGCTCGAAGGACGGCACGGCATACGGGAGTTGGCGGGCGAGGAGTTCGACGGGCTGCCGGTGCGGATCGCCGGGACCGTGCCGGTGGACCCGGCCGGGCTGCTGCCCCGGCAGGCGGCGCGGCGGATGAACCGGGCCGCGCAGTTCGCCGTGCTGGCGGCGCGGGAGGCGTGGGCCGACGCGGGGTACGCGGACGGCGGTACGCGCGAGAGCGGGCTCGATCCGGAGCGGGTCGGGGTGAGCCTCGGCGCCATCCTCGGGGACGCGTCGGTGCTGGTCGGCGGGGACCGGAGGCTGCGGGAGAAGGGGCCGCGCGGTGTCTCACCGCTGACCACGCCGATGACGGTGCCCTCGCAGGCGGCCTCGCAGGTCTCCCTCGACCTGCACATCACCGGTGAGGCGCGCACCGTGACCAGCGCGTGCGCCTCCGGGACCGAGGCGATCGGGCAGGCGGTCGACCGCATCCGGTACGGGCGGGTCGACGTCGCCCTCGCGGGCGGTGCCGAGGCGGTCGTGACGCCGGCGATCATGGCGTCCTTCGCGGCGATGCGGGCGCTGGCCGAGGGTGACCCGGCCGGGGGCTCGCCGTCGCACCCGTTCGCCAAGGACCGTGACGGGTTCGTCAACGGGGAGGGGGCGGGGGTGCTCGTCCTGGAGTCCGAGGAGCACGCGCGCGCCCGTGGGGCCCGTGTCTACTGCGAGGCCGCCGGGTGGGGGCTGTCCGCCGACGCCCACCACGTCGCGGCGCCGGATCCGTCCGGCGACGGCATCGCGCTCGCGCTGCGGCGGGCCGTGCGGGACGCGGGGGGCCAGGTGGCGGACGTGGTCCACGTCAACGCGCACGCCACCGCCACGGTCGACGGCGATCTCGCGGAGGCCCGGGCGCTGCGGGGCGTGCTCGGGCGGCAGAACGTGCCGGTCACGGCTCTGAAGGGGCACCTGGGGCACCTTCAGGGGGCCGCGGGCGGGGTGGAGGCGGTCGCCGCGGTGCTCACGCTGCACCACCGGGTGGTACCGGCGACGGTGGGCTGCGGGGAGGTCGACGACGCGATCGACCTGGACGTGGTGCGGGGGGAACCGCGGGCACTGTCGGACGGCGGTGATCTGGTGCTGAGCAACTCGTTCGGGTTCGGTGGGCACAACGCGGTGCTGGCGCTGAGGCGGGTGGCGTAGCGCGGAGCCGGTGGCCGGGTGCGGCGCCGGCGGCCGGGTGCGGCGCCTGCGCGCCGCCCGCACACGCCGCCCTCATGGCGCCCATATGGCACCCTCGCGCCGCCCCGCGCGGGCGGCCTCGTAGCGCCCACACGCCGCCCACACAGCCATCCTCACGGTGCCCTCATGGCGTCCATACGGCGCCTTCGCGGCGCCCGCGTGCCGCCCGCGCGGGCGGCCTCGTAGCGCCCTCGCGGCGCCGACGTGACGCCGGCGTGCGGGCCGCCGGATCCGCGGTGGGTCAGGCCGAGCGCTTGCGGGACGGTGTCCCCGTCTCCGGGGTCTTCTTCGAGGGGGCTTTCTTCGAGGAGGTCTTCCCGGCCGTACTCCCGGCCGTGCTCTTCGCCGCCGTCTTCTTCTTCTCGGCCTGGCTCGTCTTCGACGTCGACTTGCGCGCCGGGGACGCCGTCTTCTTCTCCGCCTTCGACGTGGACTTCCTGCCGCCGGTCTCCTTCGGGGACGAGCGGGACGTCCTGCGCTGCGGCAACCGCTTGACCTCGGCCTCGTCCGGCTCGCCGCGGACCGCGCGGACGCTCCGCTCCAGGGCCGTCGTCAGGTCCAGGACCTCGACACCGCGCTCCGGTTCGGGCGCCTCGGGCAGGGCCTCGCCGGAGATCTTGGCGGCGACGACCTGCTCCACCGCCTCGCGGTACTCGTCGCGCAGGTCCTCCAGGCCGACCTCGCTGAGGGCGTCCACCAGGTCGTCCGCGAGGTTCAGCTCCTTGTCGTGGAGGGTGACGTCCGCGTCGGGGGCGATCCCTTCGGGGGCGCGGACCTCGTCCGGCCAGAGCAGACCGTGCAGGGCGATCGCCTCGCCGACCACGCGGAGCATGCCCAGGCGCTCCCTGCCCCGCAGCGCGAACTTCGCGATGGCCACCCTGTTGCCGCGCTTCAGGGCCTCCCGCAGGAGCGTGTACGGCCTGGCGGCCGGTGCCCTGCCCGCCGCCAGGTAGTACGCGGCGCTCATCTGGAGCGGGTCGATGCTGTCCTCGGGGACGAAGGTGACGATCTCGATCGTCCTGGCGGTGGGGATCGGCAGGTGGGCCAGGTCCTCGTCGGTGATCGGGATGATCGTGCCGTCCGCCTCCTCGTAGCCCCTGCTGATCTCCTGGGCGGTGACCTCGCGGTCCTCCAGCTCGCAGAACTTGCGGTGACGGATCCGGCCACCGTCCTCCGTGTGGATCTCACGGAAGGGGACCGCATGGCTCTCGGTGGCGTTCACGAGCTTGATCGGGATCCTGACCAGGCCGAACGAGATCACGCCGTTCCAGATGGATCTCATGTGCAGCACCTTTCCGGTCCGGCCGTCCGCCGATCACAGTCGGAGCGTTTGTCATACTTTGCACGAGATTCTCATCTTATGGCGTTCCTCGCCGAGAGGGCGGCGGGGGCGGCCGGTCACAGCCGGGACCAGGTGTTCCGGTCCCGGGCCATCGCGTGCAGGGCCTCCGTGTCGGCCGGTTTCAGGACTCCGCCCGTGCGGGTCAGGGTCTCCACGTCGGCGTCCGTCAGGACGCGCACCTCGCGGGGCGGGACCGGGACCGTCACGGCCGACGCGCCGACCAGGACCAGCACGGGGCGGACCTCGGCCGTCAGGGCGTGGGAGGCATGGTCGGCGTCGGCCCGGACCCTGTGCAGCAGAGGGCGCGGCTCGCGGCGGCCCAGGGCGACCCGGGGGTCGGCGACCGTCACCCGCTGCCGGTGGGCGTACAGGGCGTGGACGGCGTACAGCCCGCCGGGGCCGATCAGCAGGTGGTGGATGCGGTCGCCGCCGGGCAGCGGGATCGAGTGCAGGGTGTGCCAGCCGGCGCCGTCCATGCGGTCCAGGGCCTCGCCCACCGTCCGCTCCGCGGTGAGCGCCCTGCGGCGCGGGTCCGGGCGGAGGCGGCGGGCCGGGCCGGGAGCGCGGTCGAGGTCGATCAGCAGGGCCTCGCCGGGGCGGTTCGGCGCGAGGTCGTCGTCGGGGTGCAGGGACAGACGTGCCAGCTCGGCGGGGGTGGGGACCGGGGGCGGGCCGACCGAGACCGGGCCGGCGAGGAAGGGGCCCAGCGCGGTGAGCACGTCCTCCTCGTGGTCCTCGCCGAGCAGGTTGACCCTGGCCGTCTCACGGTCGTACCAGGCGAGGTTCCGGCCGTCCGGGAGGCAGACGTACAGCCTTTCCCGGCCGTGCCACCAGGTCGGTATGACGCGCAGTCCGTCCATGCATCATCACCTCACGTCCATGGGAACAGGCGGGTGCTCCGGGGGCAAGAAGGCGGTTACCTTGGAGAGGAGTTGGGCGGTGAGGGTGGGGAGGCGCCGTTGCGTACCCGCAGGAGACAACCCGACGTACCGGCTCCGGACAGTCCGTGGAACGAGGTCGTGCCCGGCCTGTGGATGGGCGGGCACGAGTTCCGGGGTCTTTCCGGCCGGCTGGAGTTCGCCGTGGTGAACCGGCAGTTCGATCTCGTGCAGACGCTGCTGCGGCTGCCCGGGCACGGGCCGGATCCCGGGGTCGAGCACCAGGTGTGGCCGATCCCCGACGGACCGCTGGACGGGACACAGCTCGCGGGCGTGATCCGGCTGGCCGAGGCGGCGTGCGAGGCACTGGACGGCGGCCGTACGGTCCTCGTGCGCTGTTACCACGGGTACAACCGCTCGGGTCTGGTGGTCGCGCACGCGCTGGTACGGCAGGGCAGGACCGCCGAGGCGGCGATCCGGCTGATCCGCTCCCGCCGCTCGTCCTGGGCCCTGCACAACGACCTGTTCGTCGACTACCTCCGTGCCGGGCTGCCCACGGCGCGGCTGCTGGAGGAGCTGGCGGAGTAGGCGGGGCGGGTGGCGCCGTCCCCGATGGCGCAGCAGGGCGGGCGGGTGCGGAGGGCCGCTCCTAGTGTGGCGATAAGTCACCTTCGACCCGTTTTCCCCGCATGTGGAGGTACCCCATGTCCCCACGTCCCCCGCTCACCCGCCGCCTGCCCATAGCTCTCGCCGCCGGGGCCCTCGCGGTCGCGACCGCCGTCACCCCCGCCGTCGCCGCCGACGACCCGAACCAGGGCGGCGGCCAGGGGAACTGGAGCCAGCAGGGCGGCAATGGCAACGGCAACAACAACCAGCAGGGCGGCAACGGCAACGCCGACCAGCAGGGCGGCGGCCACCAGCAAGGCGGTGGCGGCAACGGCAACCAGCAGGGCGGCAACAACAACCAAGGCAACCAGCAGGGCGGTAACGGCAACGGCAACCAGCAAGGCGGTGGCGGCAACCAGCAGGGCGGCAGCCACCAGCAAGGCGGTGGCGGCAACGGCAACCAGCAAGGCGGTGGCGGCAACCAAGGCAACCAGCAGGGCGGCAACAACAACCAGGGCAACCAGGCCGGCGGCCACCACCAGGGCGGCCAAGGAAACCTTGGCAACCAGGGCGACCAGGGCCAGTACAAGGGTGTCGTCACGGCGAACTCCCTGGCCCTGCGCAGCGCCCCGAACCGGGGTTCGCAGATCATCCGGTACGCCCACAAGGGCGACGTCGTCTCGATCTTCTGCAAGGTCCCGGGCGACAAGGTGGACCACAACCCCCTCTGGTACCTCCTCACGGACGGCACCTGGGCCTGGGGCCCGGCCGCCCACATCGACAACCTCGGTCCCGCGCCACGCTGGTGCTGATGAGCGAAGCACGCGAGGCGCCCTATTTGGGTAAGTTCCGGACATGAGCAAGGCCGGTATCACCCTGGCGACGGCGGATCCGCCCGCGCCCACCGTCCGCCTCACCGGGCGCCGCGGCGTCGAACTCGCCCTGATCGTCCTGGCCGTCCTGCTGTCGGTGTACGGATACTGCGCCGTCGGCCTCGCCAGGAACGGCACCGTCCCGCCCGGCGCCGCCGGTTACGGCGCCGGGCTCGGCGTGCTCGCGCTGGTCGCCCATCTGGCGGTGCGCTGGCGCGCCCCGTGCGCCGACCCGGTGCTGCTCCCCATCGGGGTGCTGCTCAACGGCCTCGGCCTGGTGCTGATCTACCGGCTCGACCTGGAGACGCCGGGCGATCCGGCGGCCCCGACCCAGCTCATCTGGTCGACGCTGGGCGTGGCGCTGTTCATCATGGTCGTCCTGGTGCTGCGCGACCACCGGGTGCTCCAGAACTACACCTACGTCTGCGTCACCGTCGCGCTGGTCCTGCTGACGGTCCCGATCCTCTTCCCCGCGGTGAACGGGGCCCGGATCTGGATCCGGGTCGCCGGATTCTCCATCCAGCCCGGCGAGTTCGCGAAGGTGCTGCTGGCGGTCTTCTTCGCCGCCTACCTCGCCGCGAACCGGGGCGCCCTCACCTACGCCGGCCGCCGCGTCCGGTGGCTGCGGCTGCGGCTGCCCACCGGGCGGGTGCTCGGCCCGATCGTCGCCGTCTGGCTGGTCAGTGTGGGCGTACTGGTGCTGGAGCGGGACCTCGGCACCTCGCTGCTGTTCTTCGGTCTGTTCGTGGTCCTGCTGTACGTCGCCACCGGCCGCACGGGCTGGATCGCGGTGGGGCTGCTGCTGGCCTCGCTGGGGGCGGTGGCGGTGGGCCGGCTGGAGCCGCACGTGCACCACAGGATCGAGACCTGGCTGCATCCGTTCGGCTCCATCGAGGCGGGCGAGGGCCCGAACCAGATCGCCCAGTCCCTGTTCGCCTTCGCGGAGGGCGGGACGCTCGGCACCGGGCTCGGGCTCGGGCACTCGGTGCTCATCGGCTTCGCGGTCAAGTCCGACTTCATCCTGGCGACGGCCGGTGAGGAGCTGGGCCTGGCCGGGCTGTCCGCGATCTTCCTGCTCTACGGGCTGCTGGTGGAGCGCGGCTACCGGGCGGGGCTGGCCCTGCGCGACCCCTTCGGACGGCTGCTCGCGGTGGGGCTCGCCTCGCTCGTGGCGCTCCAGGTGTTCGTGATCGCGGGCGGGGTGACCGGGCTGATCCCGCTGACCGGGATGGCGATGCCGTTCCTGGCGCAGGGCGGCTCGTCGGTGGTGACCAACTGGGCGATCGTGGCGCTGCTGGTCCGGCTGAGCGACTCCGCGCGGCGGCAGGGCGGCGGGGGTGCGCCCCGGTGACCCGGCACATCCGGCACGCGGCGCTGTTCTGCGCCCTGCTGCTGGTGGCACTGCTGGTGAACGCCACCCGTGTGCAGGTCCTGCACGCCGAGGACTACGAGACCAACCCGGCCAACCGCCGGGACACCATCGCCCGCTACCAGCAGCCGCGCGGCGACATCCTGGTCGACGGGCGGCCGGTCACCGGCTCACGGGACACCGGGGAGCACCTGCGCTACGAACGGACTTACCGCGACGGACCGTTGTACGCCCCGGTGACCGGCTTCGCCTCGCAGGAGTACGGCACGACACTGCTGGAGCACACGGAGGACGGGCTGCTGTCCGGGGCCGCCCCGGTGCTCGCGCCGCTGCCGCTGTGGAACGAGTTCACGCGCGGTCGCAACGCGGGCGGTCACGTCGTGACGACGATCGACCCGGCGGCGCAGCGGGCGGCGTACGAGGGGCTGCGCTCGCGGAAGGGCGCGGTGGCGGCGGTGGAGCCGTCGACCGGCCGGATTCTGGCGCTGGTGTCGGTCCCGTCGTACGACCCCGCGCTGCTGTCCGGGAACGGCGCGGTGGCGCGGGACGCCTGGGCGCGGCTGAACGCCGATCCGGACCGGCCGATGCTGAACCGGGCGGTGCGGCGGACGTATCCGCCGGGTTCGACGTTCAAGGTGGTCACCGCGGCGGCGGCGCTGGACGCCGGGGTGGTGAGGAACCTGGACAGGCCGACCGACTCCCCCGACCCGTACATCCTGCCGGGGACGAGGACCCGGCTGACCAACGGGTCCGAGGGGTGCGAGGACGCCTCGGTGCGGGAGGCGTTCGTCTGGTCCTGCAACACGGTGTTCGCCAAGCTGGGGGTGACCACGGGGGTGGAGAGGATGAGGGCGACGGCCGAGGCCTTCGGTTTCAACGACCCGGACGTACGGATCCCGTTCCGGGTGGCGCGCAGCACCTTCGACACCACGGTGGACCGGGCGCAGCTCGCGCTGTCGTCGATCGGGCAGTACAACACCCGGGCGACGCCCCTGCAGATGGCGATGGTCGCGGCGGCCGTGGCGGGCGGCGGGCAGGTGCGGGAGCCGTATCTGGTGGAGCGGACCACGCGGGCGGGCGGCAGCACGGTGTCGACGGCGGGGTCCCGTCCGGTACGGCGGGCCATGTACCCGGCGACGGCGACGCGGCTGCGGGAGCTGATGCGGGGTGTGGTGGAGGACGGCACCGGCACGAAGGCCGCGATCCCCGGTGCGATCGTGGGCGGCAAGACCGGTACCGCCCAGCACGGGCTGGGCAACTCCGGTACGCCGTACGCCTGGTTCATCTCCTGGGCGCGGGGCGGTGCGGACATGGAGGCGAAGGTGGCGGTCGCGGTGGTGGTCGAGGACGCGGCGGCGAACCGGCGGGAGATCAGCGGCGGCGGGACGGCGGCGCCGATCGCGCGGGCGGTGATGGAGGCGGTATTGAACTCGTAGGCGAGGAGGCCCACTTGATGAGACGGGGGTGCCGGAGCGGCACGTTCCCGACCTAACGTTCGGTACATGACCGACACCGCGTACGAACTCGCCCAGGTGAACATCGCCCGCCTCAAGGCTCCGCTGGACTCCCCGCAGTTGAAGGACTTCGTCGACGGTCTCGACCCGGTGAACGCGGACGCCGACGCCGCCGACGGCTTCGTCTGGCGCCTGCAGAGCGACGGGGGCGACGCGACGGACATCGCCGTCTTCGGCGACTCCTGGCTGATCGTCAACATGTCGGTGTGGCGGGACACCGACGCCCTGACGGCGTTCATGTACCAGGGCCGCCACCGGGAGATGCTGGCGCGGCGCAGGGAGTGGTTCGAGCGCGTCGAGGAGGCGATGGTCACCATGTGGTGGGTCCCGAAGGGCCACCGCCCCACGGTCGCGGAGGCGGAATCCCGCCTCCTCCACCTGCGCACCAACGGCCCGACCCCGTACGCCTTCACCCTGCGCACGTCGTTCCCGCCGGGCGGTGCGGAGCCGCTGGCCGGCGAGGTGCCGGAGGGGCTGGGCTGCCCGGCCTGACGGCCGGCGATCGTCGACAAGTCGTGCGCGAGGGATTGACGGGCTTGCTGACAGGCAGTCTCATAAGTGGGTGACCCGCCGGTAACCCGAGACGCCCCCGAGGTGGAACCGTCATGACGACCCTGTCGGAAGCCGACGCGCTCGATGGTCTGCGGGACGCGCTCGGGCTGCTCAAGGACCGGGAGCAGGTGGCCCAGCGGCTGCTCGAGTCGTCCGCCAGGCACTCCTTCGACCCGGACAAGGAGCTGGACTGGGAGGCGCCCTTCGAGGAGGGCAAGTGGTTCTGGCCGCCGGAGCTGGTGTCGCTGTACGGCACCCCGATGTGGAAGCGGATGAGCGAGGAGCAGCGCCTCCTGCTCTCGCAGCACGAGGCCGCCGCGCTCGCCTCCCTCGGCATCTGGTTCGAGCTGATCCTGATGCAGCTCCTGGTCCGGCACATCTACGACAAGTCCGCCACCAGCGCGCACGTGCGGTACGCCCTCACCGAGATCGAGGACGAGTGCCGGCACTCCAAGATGTTCGCCCGCGTGATCTCGCGCGGCGGTACGCCCTGGTACCCGGTGAGCCGCGTCC
This sequence comes from Streptomyces sp. CB02400, assembly GCF_001905725.1. Classification (GTDB taxonomy): domain Bacteria; phylum Actinomycetota; class Actinomycetes; order Streptomycetales; family Streptomycetaceae; genus Streptomyces; species Streptomyces atrovirens. The sequence continues at coordinate 443,132 of NZ_LIWB01000003.1, read as the reverse complement.
ACCAGAACCTCGGCCGGCTCTTCAAGACGGTCTCCACCACCCCCGGCTCCTTCACCGCGACCCTGCTCGGCGAGGAGGTCCTGGACTGGATGCAGCGGCTGACCTTCCCGGACGAGCGGGTCCAGCCGCTGATCCGCGGCGTCACGCGCATCCACGTCGTCGAGGAGGCCCGGCACGTGCGCTACGCCCGTGAGGAGCTGCGGCGCCAGATGGTGACCGCGCCGAAGTGGTCGCAGGAGTTCACCCGGGTCACCTCCGGAGAGTTCGCCCGGGTGTTCTCCGTGGCCTTCGTGAACCCCGAGGTCTACACGAACGTCGGCCTGGACCGGCGCGCGGCCGTCGCCCAGGTCAAGGCGAGCGCCCACCGCCGGGACGTGATGCAACAGGGCTCGAAGCGGCTCACGGACTTCCTGGACGACATCGGCGTGCTGCGCGGCGTCGGACGGAAGCTCTGGCGGTCGTCGGGACTGCTCGCGTAGACGGGCGCCCGCACCCGACCACCACACCCCCCGGACGGCTCACCGCCACGCGGCGCAGCCGCACATCGAGCACAGCCTGGACGACATCGGCGTGCTGCGCGGCGTCGGACGGAAGCTCTGGCGGTCGTCGGGGCTGCTCGCGTGGACGGACGGACGGATACCCTGCGGGCATGACCTCGCAGGCCCCCACCCCCGCCTACCGGCGGCTCAGTGTCGAGGAACGCCGCAGCCAGCTGCTCGAGGCCGCGCTCTCCCTCTTCGCCCACCGCGCCCCGGAGGACGTCTCCCTGGACGACGTGGCGGAGGCGGCCGGCGTGTCGCGTCCCCTGGTGTACCGGTACTTCCCGGGCGGCAAGCAGCAGCTCTACGAGGCCGCCCTCCGCTCCGCCGCCGACGAGCTGCGGCACTGCTTCGACGAACCGCACGAGGGCCCGCTGCTGCCCCGGCTGTCCCGCGCCCTCGACCGCTACCTCGCCTTCGTCGACCAGCACGACACCGGGTTCAGCGCGCTGCTCCAGGGCGGGAGCGTCGTGGAGACCTCCCGTACGACCGCCATAGTGGACGGCGTACGGCGGGCCGCCGCCGAGCACGTCCTCACCCATCTCGGGGTCGCCGAGCCCGGACGCCGGCTCCGGATGACGATCCGGATGTGGATCACCGCCGTGGAGGCGGCCTCGCTGATCTGGCTCGACGAGGACAAACAGCCGCCCCTGGACGAACTGCGGGACTGGCTCGTGGAGCAGTTCGTGGCGGTGCTGGCGGTGACCGCGCGGCGCGACGCGCAGGCCGACGCACTGGTGCGGGAGCTGGCCGCGGACCTCTGACGGCCCGCGCATCGCCGACACTGGGGGCGTGAAGAGCGAAGACACCCCGTTCGAGGGCGGGCCCATGGACGGGCGCGTGCTGCCCGTGCTGCTGGGCATCACCGGGCACCCGCCGAAGACGTACCGCATCCCCGTCCCGGCCCCGGACGGCGGCCCGCCCACCGTGCTGGTCTACCGGCGGGTGCCCCGGGCGCGGAGCGCGCGGACCGGGCTGACGCGGGGCTGGAAGTACCTGTACGACCCCACGGGGCGGGCCGGCGACGGCCGGAAGTGGCCGTGGTCGAGGCCCGCGCCCGATCCAGACGCCACGCCGAAGGGCAAGCCGGACGACGCCGACGGGTGACCGGGTTGCGCCGAACCGCGCACGCTCGGCGAGCGGACCGCGGACACCCGTCTGATGCTCGCGATGCGGAGCGGACGAGCCGCCCCGCGTCGGAGGTGATGGAGTGTCAGGAAAGTTGCTGCGTCTGGTGTGTACGGCGGTACTGGCGGCCGGGGCCGTCCTCGCGCCCGTGCCCGCGGTGGCCGTCCCGGAACCGGGCGGCGCCGGAGCCGGCTCCGGCGAGCGTTCCGTCTCCGAGCTGCTGACGGAGCTTCAGACCCTGTACCGGGAGGCCGAGAAGGCCACCGAGACCTACAACGCCACCGAGGAACGGCTGAAGAGGCAGCGCGCCGAGACCGAGCGGCTGGAGAGGGCCCTCGCCCGCACCCGGCTCTCCCTGCGCGACAGCCGGGGCGCGGCCGGACTGCTGGCCCGCCGGCAGTACCAGAGCGTCACCGGCCTCTCCCCCTACCTACGGCTGCTGCTGGCGCGCGATCCGCAGCGCGCGCTCGACCAGGGGCATGTTATCGGGCGGCTGGCGCGGGAGCGGGCGGAAACGGTGGGCCGGCTGACCGGCGACGAGAAGGAGGCCGACGCGCTGGCCCGCCGGGCGCGCAAGGCCCTCGACGCCCGGCTCGCCCTCACCGAGCGGCGCGGGAAGGAGCGGGACGAGGTCCGCGAACGGCTCCGCGCGGTCGAGGAGCTCCTCGCCTCGCTCACCGCCGAGCAGCTCGCCGCGCTGGCCGAGCTGGAGCGGGGCAACACGGCCGAGGCGCAGGAGGAGTTGGTGGCCTCCGGCGCGCTGGGCAGCGGCGGCACTCCTCCCTCGGCGGCGGGCGAACGGGCCGTGCGGTACGCCGTGGAGCAGCTCGGGAAGCCGTACGAGTGGGGCGCGGAGGGGCCCGACACGTACGACTGCTCGGGGCTGACCTCCGAGGCGTGGGGCGCCGCCGGGACGCCGGTCCCCCGGACCAGCCAGGAGCAGTGGGCGCGGCTGGAGCGGGTGCCGCTGGACGAGCTGCGGCCGGGTGACCTCGTCGTGTACTTCCCGGAGGCCACGCACGTCGCCCTCTACCTCGGCGACGGCATGGTGGTGCAGGCGCCCCGCCCCGGCGCGCGGATCAAGGTCTCCCCGATCGCGGCCAACCCGGTGCTGGGCGCCGTACGCCCCGACCCGGACGGGGAGCCCGTACGGCGGTACGTGCCGCCGGAGCTCCCCGACGGGGCGATGGAGGGACCTGACGAGGGTTACGCGCCGGCCGCGCCCGAGACCTCCATCAGGTAGCCCTCGGCCTTCTTCGGGTCGTAGAAGAAGTTCTCGAAGTCGGCCGGGTCGTCGAAGCCGTTGGCGAAGCGGTCGGCGACGGGCTGGAGCTGTCCGGCGGCGCCGAGGAGGTTCAGGATGTGCTCCGGCGGCGGGGCGAGCATGGCGTTCGTCCACTTGGTGACGTGCTGGGCCGTCTCCCAGTAGCGGTCGAAGGTCCCCTGCATCCAGGTCTCGTCGAACTCCTTCTCGCCGTGCTCCAGGATCGAGGCGAGGTAGGAGGCGGCGCACTTGGAGGCGGAGTTGGAGCCCTGGCCGGTGATCGGGTCGTTGGCGACGACCACGTCGGCCACGCCGAGGACGAGGCCGCCGGAGGGCAGCCGGCCGATCGGGTTGCGGACGGTGGGGGCGTAGCGGCCGGCGAGGGTGCCGCCGGCGTCGGTCAGTTCGACCTTGGTGGCCCGCGCGTACTCCCAGGGCAGGAACTTCTCCATGAGTTCCAGGGTCAGGGAGAGGTGTTCCGAGGGGTCCTTGACGTCCTTGAAGGCGTCCAGCGGACCGCCGGGTATGCCCTCCCAGAACAGGATGTCGGCGCGGCCCGAGGTGGTGAGGGTCGGCATGACGAACATCTCGCCGACACCGGGGACCAGGTTGCAGCGGACGGCTTCCGTGTCCGGGTGCTCCGGGCGCGGGCCGAGGCCGTGGACGTAGGCGACGGCCAGGGCGCGCTGCGGCTCGCTGTACGGGGAGCGCTCCGGGTCGCGGGCGAACATCTGCACGAGCTCGCCCTTGCCCGCCGAGACGAGCACGAGGTCGTACGTACGGGAGAAGTAGTCGAGGTCGCCGACCGCCGCGCCGTGGATGACGAGCTGGCCGCCGCGCTGGGCGAAGGTCTCCATCCAGCCGGCCATCTTCACCCGCTGGTCCACCGACTGTGCGAACCCGTCGAGCCTGCCCAGCCAGTCGATCGCGCGCTGCGAGGGGCCCGGGTCGAAGGAGCCGGGGGCCGCGACCGAGACGCCGAGTCCCTCGATCTTCGGGGCCTGGGACTCCCAGAAGTTGAGCTGGAGGTCGCGCTCGTGCTGGAGTGCCGTGTGGAACATGCACTGCGTCGACATGACCCGTCCGGTACGGATCTCGTCGGCGGTCCGGTTGGACATCAGGGTGACCTCGTACCCGTGCGACTGGAGGCCGAGGGCGAGCTGGAGACCGGACTGGCCGGCTCCGACGACGAGTATCTTCCGCATACGGGGGACGCTCCTAAGAGGGCTGCTCGGGGATGACTCGGGGGTCACTCGGGGGTTTCGTCGAGCGCGTGGCCCACGAGGGACAAGAGGGTCTCGATGACCGAGATCCGGCGGCGCGCATCCATGATCATTACGGGTATGTGCGCGGGGATCGTCAACGCCTCCCGCACGTCCTCGGCGTCGAACCGCTCACTGCCGTCGAAGTGGTTGACCGCGACGACGTACGGCAGCCCGCAGCTCTCGAAGTAGTCCAGCGCCGGCCAGCAGTCCTTCAGGCGACGGGTGTCGGCCATCACGACGGCACCGATCGCGCCGCGCACCAGGTCGTCCCACATGAACCAGAACCGCTGCTGGCCCGGCGTGCCGAACAGGTAGAGCACCAGGTCGTCGTCGAGCGTGATGCGGCCGAAGTCCATGGCCACGGTGGTGGTCAGCTTGCCGGGCGTGGCGGTGAGGTCGTCGGTGCCCTCGCTCGCCTCGGTCATCAGCGCCTCGGTCTGCAGGGGCGTGATCTCCGAGACGGAGGTGACCAGCGTGGTCTTGCCGACGGCGAAACCGCCCGCCACCACTATCTTCGTGGCGACGGGCGCGCGGGTGCGGTCCGTCTGCCAGGGCAGCAGCGGCTCGTCGCCCTCTTCCGTGAGCGGGGAGACGCCGTGAGCGACGTCAGAGACGACGGAGTCCACTCAGCACCCTTTCCAGCAGCGCGCGGTCCGGGCGGCCCGTGCCGTGGCCGGTTCCCGTTCCGTAGACACGGATCTTTCCCTGGTCCGCGAGGTCGCTGAGGAGGACGCGGACCACGCCGAGCGGCATCCTCAGCAGCGCGGCGATCTCGGCCACCGTTCGCATACGGCGGCACAGTTCGACGATGGCCCGCATCTCCGGCATGCCCCGGAAGCCGGACGGGCTGTTCGACAACTCCTTGCGCTCTCCCGCGGCTTCGAGCGCGGCGGTGGCGCCTACGAACGTCTCGACGAGCAGGACGTGGCCGAAGCGGGTGCGGCCGCCGGTGAGCGAGTAGGGACGGACCCGGGCGGGTCTGCGATCGCCGCCGCGGACCGGAAGGTGTTTCCTGGACCTGCTCATCGGCGACTCCCGGTGGACTCGTCGGTCTCCAGGGACTGGCGCAGCTCGCTGCGGAGCTCCGGGGTCAGGACATGGCCGGCGCGGCCGACGAACAGGGCCATGTGGTACGCCACCACGCTCATGTCGCAGTCCGCGGAGCCGTGCACGCCGAGCAGGGAGCCGTCGCTGATGGACATCACGAACAGGCTGCCCTCGTCCATCGCCACCATCGTGTGCTTGACCGGACCGAAGTCCATCAGCTTCGAGGCACCGACGGTCAGACTGCCGATGCCGGAGACGACGGTGGCCAGGTCGGCGGCGGAGCCGCGGGGGCCGGTGCGTCTCGCGCTCCGCGCGTCGCGGGCCTCGGTGTTCCGGGAGTCGTCGGACGACAGCAGGAGCAGGCCGTCTGAGGAGACCACCGCGACGGAGAGGATGCCGGGCACCTCCTCGACGAGGTTGCTCAACAGCCAGTGCAGGTTGCGGGCCTCACTGCTCAGTCCGACAGTACTGGGCGACGCGGTCAACTGCTTGCCTCCTCGACTGTGCCCCCCGTGGTCTCTTCGGATGTGCCGGCCGGACCGGACGGCGCCTGGTGGCCACCGGTCCGCTCGGCGAGTTCCGCCTCGACGTCCCTGCGCCCGGCGTCCGCCCCCCGGCGGAAACCGCCGAGCCGGCGACGCAGGGCCTCGGCGTCCACGGCCCCGGTACGCGGGCGCGGGGCCGCGACGGGCGCGGTGATCCTGGGCGTGCGCTTGGGCAGCCCCTTGGCCGTGACCGGTTCCTCGGCTCCGTCCCCGTCCCCGTCCCCGTCGGCGACACGCGCGTGCTCCGTGTCACCACCGCCCGCGGCGACCGGCCGCCGCGGAAGCGGTGCGGTGTTTTCGGCGTCGGCTACGGGGTCGCCCTCGGGGGCGCCGCCCGCTGCGGGGCGGACCTCGGGGCCGGCGCCGACTCCGGGCCGGGCCTCGGACCCGACGCTGGTCCCGGCGCCGACTCCGGCTCCGACGCTGGTCCCGGCTCCGGGGCGAGTCTCGGGCCCGGCGCCGACTCCGGGCCGGGCCTCGGGCCCGAGGCCCGGCCCGGCGTAGCTCTTGGGCCCGGCGTCCGCGCCGGGTACGTCCCTGTGGGAGGCGGCCGGGTAAGCGGCGTCCTCCGGGGCCTCGCCGACCGGTCGGCTCGCGGCACCGGACGGGGACTCCTCGTCTCCGGCCGTGTGACCGGCGCCCGGGCGGACGGCGTCGTCCGCACCCCCGCCGAACGGCTGCGCAGCAGCGCCCGCGGCATCGCTTCCGCCCGCGTGACCCGCCCCCGGGCGAACGCTCTCGCCCTCCGGTCGGCCGACGGCGTCGGTACCGGTTTCGGCTGCCGCTCCGGCACCGGCTTCGGCGGTGTTGCCGGTCTCGGCTCCCCGGGCGCCGGGAACGGCCGTGCGGTCGGCGTCGGCGCCGTGGTCCCGGGCGGCCTCCGGCGAGGGCGCCGGCACGTCGGCCGCCTCCGGCTGCACCGGGATCAGCAGCTCCATCGTGACCTCGGCGGGCCGCTCGACCGGCGCGTCGCCGCCCTCATGCCCCGCGAGATCACTCGCGGACTCGTCCCCGTGGCCGGGTGCGGACTCCTCCGCCTCCCCGGCAGGGGCCTCCGCCTCCGTCTCCGCCGGATCGTCGCCACCGTCCGGCTGGGCATCCTCCGCAGTGGCCTGCGCGGACTGCCGGGCCAGGTTCCCCGCAGGGACTGGCGAGGACTCGTCCGCGCCATCCGCTACCGGCGACTCCACACCACCCGATACGGCATCCCCCGCACGAGCCTGCGCGGACTGCCCGGCCGAGCCCCCCGCAGGGGTCTCCGCAGGGCCCCGCGAGGACCCACCCGCGTCGCCCGCCGCCGGCGACTCCGTCGGCTCGCCCGGTGTCTCGCCACCGGGCGAGCCCTGGTGGCGTACCGCCTTCTCCGCCAGGGCGACCAGCGGGTCGTCCTGCTCCGTGCGGCCGTGGAGGACGTTGGAGTTGGCCTCGGCGTCGGCGCCCGGGAGGGCGTACGCGGCGCCGGTGACGGAGGCGGGGACCGCTCCGGGGGTGGCGGGTGCCAGCAGGGGGTCGGGGAGGACGACGACCGCGGCGATGCCGCCCTGCTTCTGCTCGCGCAGCCGGACCCGCACCCCGTGCCGGTGGGCGAGCCGGGCCACGACGTACAGGCCGAGCCCGAGACCGTCCTCGGCCTCCGCGTCGTACGTGACCTCCGGGTCGAAGTCGGACAGCCGGGAGTTGAGCCGCTCCAGCCGCTCCCCGGTCATGCCGATGCCCTCGTCCTGGACGGAGAGCATGACCTCGCCGTTCTCCAGCAGCCAGCCGGAGACCTCGACGGGCAGGTCGGGCGGGGAGAACGAGGTGGCGTTCTCCATGAGCTCGGCCAGCAGGTGGGACAGGTCGTCCGCGGCGAACCCGGCGATGTGCGCGTGCGGCGGCAGCGCGGCGATCCGGACCCGCTCGTACCGCTCGATCTCGCTGACCGCGGCCCGTACGACGTCCACCAGCGGAACCGGGCCCGCCGTGTGCCGGCCCTGCTCGGTGCCGGCGAGGACGAGGAGGTTCTCGCTGTGCCGGCGCATGACCGTGGCGAAGTGGTCCAGCTTGAAGAGGGTGGCCAGCCGGTCCGGGTCGTCCTCGCGCTCCTCCAGCCCCTCGATGACGCCGAGCTGACGCTCGACCAGTCCGAGGGTGCGCAGGGCGAGGTTGACGAACGTACCGCCGATGCCGGCGCGCAGCCGCTCCAGGTGGGCGGCGGACTCGGCGAGTTCGGTGCGCAGTTCCTCGCGGGCGTCGGCCATCTTCTGCCGCTGGCCCACGAGGTGCTTGCGGTCGGCCTCCAGTGTGGCGATCCGCTCGGCGAGGGCGGCGGCGTGCGCGTGCAGGGCGTTGACGGAGCGGACGACCTGGGCGAACTCGTCGTTGCGGCCGGTGAAGGCGACCGGCTCCTGGCCGGTGGGGTCCTCCGCCTCGGCGAGGCGGGCGGAGCCCCGGCGCAGCACCGACAGCGGGCGCGTCAGGGTGCGGGCCATCGCCGTGGCGATGCCGATCGCGAGCAGCATCAGGACGCCGAGGGCGGCGATCCGGATCTCCAGCGCGGTGACGTCGTCGTCGCGGAGCTGGGCGAGGTCCTTGGTGCGCTGGTCGAAGAGCGCGGACTCGACGCCGCGCATCGTGTCGATCCGCGCGGTGAGCGCGGCCCGCAGCTTCTTGACGCTGGTGTCGAGATCGTCGTCGGAGAGCGTGGGCTCGTCGGTGAGGCGTGCCAGGTACTTCTCCGCGGTCTCGACCTCGGGGCCGGTGACCGTGGAGTCGTAGGAGCCGCGGGCGGTCCTGGGCGCGGTCTCGCGGAAGTCGGCGAGGGCCGCGTCGGAGCGCAGCCGGGCCTGGAGCGCGGCGGCGGTCAGCGCGTCGCGCCGCTTCGTGTCGGCGTCCGAGGAGCTGGTGACGGTGGACGGCAGGCCGGTGATCGGGTCGATCACGGTCTGGGTGGTGGTCGGTACGTTCAGCGCGGCGAGCAGCAGTCCGCGGGTGGCGGCGGCCTGCTGGACGGCGGAGTCCAGCTCGGTGAGCGCGTAGGCTCCGGAGCCGGCGCGGGGCGGGATCTGCTCCGCGAGCTGTTCGGCGAGCCGGTGCAGTCGCGTGATGGCGGTGGAGTACGCCTGATGCGCTTCGAGAGCGCTGCTCTTGCCCGTGAGCGCCGCTCTGCGCACGGTGGCGACGGCGTCGAGGCCGTCGCGCAGCTCCTGCGGCATGTCGGTGTCGGTGCGCAGCTCCTCGACCTGCCGGTCGACGCGGGCGCTGTGCTCCTCGGAGGGCGCCTTCGACTCGGGGCGGCCAGCCGCGATGTAGGGGACGACCTCGTCGCGCTCGTCGGCGAGGGAGTGCGCCAGGGTGAGGGCGTCCTGGGTCTGCTCGGCGAGCGTCACCAGGTCCTGCGAGTCCTTGAGCTGCCCGGAGGCCGTGAGTACGGAGGGTGCCCCGGCCGCGGCGATCGCGGCGGCCACCACGGCCACGGCGACGATGAGCCGGTTGCGTACATGGGTGGGGCGACCCCTGCCGACGGTGGGCTTCTGCTCCGCGTCCCCCGTGGGGGCCGTCTGCTTGCCTGTGCGACGAGGCCGCGACTTCTGCACCGGTGCTCGCATTCCTGACTCGTGTACCCGTGGATCCGGGTGACGCTCCGTCAACGGGTGCGGGCGTTCACCCCGAGCTCTTGACCGTGCTCGGACAGCGAGGCGCCCCCATCGCTCCCCGACCCTCCCAGTGAGCGTGGACAGTGGATGCGCATCACCTGACCCGCCACTCGAAGGAGTGAACCCCGGAGGTGAGTTGAGGGGCAAGTTCCGCCGGCTCCCGCAGCGGCCCCGCGCGGCACGCCGGTTGGACGTCTGCGGCGGGCGGTGGCAATATTCGCCGCCACGTCTTCCCGGAGCACTGTATTCCCTCCCAAACCAGGCGCCTGACCTGCGCGGCTGCGCGGATCCGGCGACCGGCGAGGGCCTTTCGCGACCCTCGTGAAGGGGTCGTGCAGACTGGCGGGATGCGTACGGAGCTTGTTTCGGAGCCCGGTGATCCCGGCCGCCCCAACGAGGACTTCGCGAGCGTCGGGCTTCCGGCCTCCGGACAGGGCGGTTCGCTCGTGGTGCTGGACGGGGTCACGCCACCGGGGGACGGCGGCGGATGCCTGCATTCCGTGCCCTGGTTCACCGCGCGGCTGGGCGGGGCGCTGACCGAACTGACCGTTTCCCTCCCGGATGTTCCGCTGGCCGAGCTGCTCTCCCGCGCCCTCGCGCGTACCGCTGCCGACCACGCGGCAACCTGTGACCTTTCTCACCCCCGTACGCCGCAGGCGACCGTGGTGCTGGCCCGCTGGTCACCGGCCTCGGTGGACTACCTGGTGCTGTCCGACTCGGCCCTGCTCGTCGAGTCCCCCGACGGGGCGGTCACCCCGTTCCTGGACGACCGGCTGGACCGGCTGCCCCGCTCGGCCCTGGCCTCCCACACCCTGGTGGACACCACGCTGCGCAACAAGGAGGGCGGCTTCTTCACGGCGGCGGCGGATCCCTCGGTGGCCTCCCGCGCGGTCACCGGTTCGCTGCCGCGCGACGGGGTGCGCGCCCTGGCCGCCCTGACGGACGGCGCGGCGCGCTGGGTGGAGAGGTTCCACGAGGGCGACTGGGCGGACTGCCTCACCCTGGTCCGCAAGGAGGGCGCCCGGTCCCTGGTGGAGCGCGTACGGGCCCTGGAGCGGGCGGACGCGGACCGGGTACCGCCGCGCCGCGGCAAGACGCACGACGACGCGACGGTGGTGTACGCCGAGCTGTCACCCCGTTGGCGGTAGCCCGTACGGGGTCACTTCTCCATGCCCCGGTTGAGCTGGTTCAGCAGCCGGGCGAGTTCCGTGACCTCGTCGGGGTCCCAGTCGGCGAGCCGGCCGGCGTAGCGCGCGCGGCGGGCCTCGCGGACCCTGCGGACCCGTTCGTGGCCCTCCCGCGTGAGGGCGATCAGCCAGGCGCGGCCGTCGGCGGGGTCCGGCTCGCGGGCGACGAGGCCGAGCTGCTCCAGCGCGCGAAGCTGGCGCGACATCGTCGCCTTGCCGACGCCGATGTAGGCGGCGAGCTCGGTGGCCCGCTGCCGGCCGCACTCATCCAGACGGACCAGCAGCCCGTACGCGGACGGCTCCAGGTCGGGATGGACCGCGCGGGCCATCTCCCCCTGGCTGGCCCGGGCACGCCGCAGCAGCACCGTCAACTCGCGTTCCAGCGCGAGGAATCCCGGCTGGTCCACACCCGGCGCGGGCTCCGGGGAGGCGGCGCGCTCTTCGCCGCGGTGTCCTTGTTCGTGCACGTCTGCCCCTGCTTCGGTTTTCCGGTTCTGAAAGTTTCCCGCCAAGTGGCGACGTCGCCGCAGCTCCACCAGTATTTCGCAGGCGTAGACCAACGGCGGCCGGGGGCACCTCCCACGCCTTCCGGACAGTGGGGGAGGACGCCCGCCCCCGTCGTGGTCCACGTGCGCAGTCTCCTTACCGGAGGATTGCGTGGCATACCCACCACATGGGACATGGGTCACATTCCGGGTTCACCCCACACCGACCTTTCGGAGATGCGTCATGCCTGTGCACAGATCCGGCCTCCTCCGCATACGCGCGCTCGCGACCGCCGGCGCGGTCCTGCTCGCGGTGCTCTCCCTCCCCCGCCCGGCCGCCGCGGCCGGATCCGCCCCCACCGCGCCTCCGCGCGGCTCCGCCCACATGGGCATGGGCGTCGCCGCCCACGACGGCAGCGGCGGCCTCCCCACCGTCCGCTCCACCCGGACGGAGGGCGTGGACGTCTCCAGCCACCAGGGCGACGTCGCCTGGACGACCCTGTGGAACAGCGGGGTCCGCTGGGCCTACGCCAAGGCCACGGAGGGGACGTACTACACCAACCCGTACCACCCGCAGCAGTACGACGGCTCGTACGACGTCGGCATGGTCCGCGGCGCCTACCACTTCGGCACGCCCGACACGGCGAGCGGCGCCGCCCAGGCCGACTACTTCGTCAACCGCGGCGGCGGCTGGTCGGCGGACGGGCGGACCCTGCCGGGCGTGCTCGACATCGAGTGGAACCCGTACGGCGACGCCTGCTACGGCAAGTCGCAGAGCGCGATGGTGAGCTGGATCCGCGACTTCCTGGACCAGTACCGGTACCGCACCGGCCGGGACGCCGTCATCTACACGGCCACCAGCTGGTGGAAGCAGTGCACCGGCAACTACGCCGGCTTCGCCGCCACCACTCCGCTGTGGATCGCCCGGTACGCCTCCACCGTGGGCGAACTGCCCGCGGGCTGGAGCACGTACACGATGTGGCAGTACACCTCGACCGGCCCGACCGTCGGGGACCACGACCTCTTCAACGGCACCCTGGACCGGGTGCGGACCTTCGCCCTGGGCTGACCCGGCCGGTCCCTGCCGGGCGGCACGGAAGCCGTCGGCGAATCCGGCGGCAGGACGCCGAGGGGAGCGGATCTCCCACCGGAACGGCCCGCCTGCGGCGCGTCGCCGGGAGATCCGCTCCCGTCGTGGCTCCAGGGCCCGCGTCCGGGAGTGGTCTGCGGATTCGCCGACAGCGGCCGGGCGCGGTGAAGGCCCGGGCCTCCCTCACGGGACCCGGGCCTTCCCTCATCCGGCCGCGTCCGTCACGCCGCGACCGGAACCTCCGGCACCGCCCCGTTCGTCGCGGGCGACAGCGCCAGTTCCAGGACCTGGCGGACGTCGGTGACGGCGTGGACGTCGAGCTTGTCCAGCACCTCCGCCGGGACGTCGTCCAGGTCGGGCTCGTTGCGCTTGGGGATGATGACGGTGGTGATCCCCGCGCGGTGCGCGGCGAGCAGCTTCTGCTTCACCCCGCCGATCGGCAGCACCCGCCCGGTCAGCGAGACCTCACCGGTCATCGCCACGTCGGTGCGGACCAGCCGGCCGGAGAGCAGCGAGGCCAGGGCGGTGGTCATGGTGACGCCCGCGCTCGGGCCGTCCTTGGGCACCGCGCCCGCCGGGAAGTGGATGTGCGCGCCCCGGTCCTTCAGGTCGCCCACCGGCAGTTCCAGTTCGGCGCCGTGGCTGCGCAGGAAGCTCAGCGCGATCTGCGCGGACTCCTTCATCACGTCACCGAGCTGGCCGGTCAGGGTCAACCCCGCCGCGCCCGTCTCCGGGTCGGCCAGGGACGCCTCCACGTAGAGGACGTCTCCGCCGGCGCCGGTCACCGCGAGCCCGGTGGCGACACCGGGGACGGCGGTACGGCGCTCGGCCGGGTCCTGGGCGGACTCGGGCACGTGGTGCGGCCGGCCGATCAGGCCCCGCAGATCGTCCCCGGTCACGGTGAAGGGCAGCTTCCGCTCACCCAGTTCATGCTGGGCTGCGACCTTGCGCAGCAGCCGCGCGATGGACCGCTCCAGGGTGCGCACGCCCGCCTCGCGCGTGTACTCGCCGGCCAGCTTGCGCAGCGCGCCCTCGTCGAGCGTCACCTCGTCCTCGGCCAGTCCGGCGCGCTCGAGCTGGCGCGGGAGCAGGTGGTCGCGGGCGATGACGACCTTCTCGTCCTCGGTGTAGCCGTCGAGGCGGACCAGCTCCATGCGGTCGAGCAGGGCCTCCGGGATGGCCTCCAGGACGTTGGCCGTCGCGAGGAAGACCACGTCGGACAGGTCGAGCTCGACCTCCAGGTAGTGGTCCCGGAAGGTGTGGTTCTGCGCCGGGTCGAGGACTTCGAGCAGGGCCGCGGCCGGGTCGCCCCGGAAGTCGGAGCCCACCTTGTCGATCTCGTCGAGGAGCACGACCGGGTTCATCGACCCGGCCTCCTTGATCGCCCGCACGATCCGGCCGGGCAGGGCACCGACGTACGTACGGCGGTGGCCGCGGATCTCGGCCTCGTCGCGGACGCCGCCGAGGGCGACGCGGACGAACTTGCGGCCCATCGCGTGGGCGACGGACTCGCCGAGGGACGTCTTGCCGACGCCGGGCGGACCCACCAGGGCCAGCACGGCACCGCCGCGCCGTCCGCCGACGACGCCCAGGCCCCGGTCGCTGCGCCGCTTGCGCACCGCCAGGTACTCGGTGATCCGCTCCTTCACGTCCTCCAGGCCCGCGTGCTCGGCGTCGAGGACCGCCTGGGCGCCCTGGATGTCGTACGCGTCCTCGGTGCGCTCGCTCCACGGCATCTCCAGGACCGTGTCGAGCCAGGTGCGGATCCAGGAGCCCTCGGGCGACTGGTCGGAGGAGCGCTCCAGCTTGTCGACCTCCTTGAGCGCGGCCTCACGGACCTTCTCCGGCAGGTCGGCGGCCTCGACGCGGGCCCGGTAGTCGTCGGACTCCTCGCCCTCCTGCTCGCCGTTGAGCTCGCGCAGCTCCTTGCGTACGGCTTCGAGCTGGCGGCGCAGCAGGAACTCGCGCTGCTGCTTGTCGACGCCCTCCTGGACGTCCTTGGCGATGGTCTCGGCGACGTCCTGCTCGGCGAGGTGGTCGCGCAGCTGCTGCGTGGCGAGCTTCAGGCGGGCCACCGGGTCGGTGGTCTCCAGCAGGGCGGTCTTCTGCTCGGTGGTCAGGAACGGCGAGTAGCCGGAGTTGTCGGCGAGCGCGGAGACGTCGTCGATGGCCTGGACCCGGTCGACGACCTGCCAGGCGCCACGCTTGCGCAGCCAGGCGGTGGCGAGCGCCTTGTACTCCTTGACCAGCTCGGTCACGTGCCCCGGCAGCGGCTCGGGCACGCTCTCGTCGATGCGGGTGCCCTCCACCCACAGCGCCGCGCCCGGCCCGGTGGTCCCGGCGCCGATGCGCACGCGGCCCCGGCCGCGGATCAGGGCGCCGGGATCGCCGTCGGCCAGCCGGCCGACCTGCTCGACCGTGCCCAGCACGCCGGTGCCGGCGTAGGTCCCGTCGACGCGTGGCACCAGGAGCACCTTGGGCTTTCCCGGTGCGGTGCGGGCGGCGGCCTGGGCGGCCTCCACCGCGGCGCGCACCTCGGAATCGCTCAGGTCCAGCGGAACCACCATCCCGGGCAGCACGACCTCGTCGTCGAGCGGCAACACAGGCAGGGCGAGCGGTGTGGACTCAGCAGCCATGATCTCCCCTTCGGCAGTCAAGTTGAGCTATGCCGACTCAATGCTTGTGAGCCGCCGAATGTTCCCGGAGTCGCGTTCGCTCTGAGCGATCACCGTTCCGGGGCGCCGAAGCCCCTGACCGCCGCGGAAAGGGAGCTGTCAGGATGAACGCATGTCCACCCCGTACGACATTCCCGAACCCCCCGAAGTCCTGGACCGCCGCGAGGGCCCGTACGGCGAGGTCGTGCTGCGCAGACACGGTGACCTGCTGCAGATCATCGCCAACGGCTGCTTCCTGATGGACACCTCCGACGGCCGTTCGGAGCGGCGGCTCGTCGACGCCGCCCTGGCCGCCCTCGACGCCCGCGCGGGGCACAGACCGGGGACCGGCCCGCACGTCCTGATCGGCGGCCTCGGGGTCGGCTTCTCGCTCGCACACGCCACCGGGCAGCCCCGCTGGGGACGGATCGCCGTGGTGGAACGCGAACCGGCGATCATCGAGTGGCACCGCGCGGGACCGCTGTCCGGGCTCTCCGCGCGGGCCCTCGCCGACCCGCGTACGGAGATCGTCGAGGCGGACCTCGTCCGTTACCTCGATGAGACATCGGACACGTTCGACGCGCTCTGCCTCGACATCGACAACGGGCCCGACTGGACCGTCACCGAGGACAACGACGGGCTCTACTCGGCGGCCGGACTGGCCGCCTGCGCAAGGGTGTTGAGGCCGGGCGGGGTACTCGCCGTATGGTCGGCGAAGCCGTCCCCGGAATTCGAGGGAACCTTGCGGAATGCCGGGTTCCAACAGGTGCGTACCGAAGAGATCCCCGTTGCCCGGGGCGTTCCGGACGTCGTGCACCTCGGCGTCCGCCCTGGATAGCAAAGCCGCGGTGAATCCCCGTACGCTGCTGCCCTGACGCGGTCATTCAAGCGTCAATCGCAGTGATGCGCAGACGACGGATCACCCCACGGATTCCGGAAAAAGCACACCTCAGGGGCGGGCGATGGAGCAGACACAGACCTCCCACAACGGCACGGCCACGACCACCCCCGGCGCCCAGCGCCGGGTCCTGGTGGTCGAGGACGACGCGACGATCGTGGACGCCATCGCGACTCGCCTGCGCGCCGAGGGATTCCTGGTGCAAACGGCGGGCGACGGCCCGTCCGCGGTGGACACGGCGGAGGCCTGGCAGCCCGACCTGCTGATCCTCGACATCATGCTGCCCGGCTTCGACGGCCTGGAGGTCTGCCGGCGCGTACAGGCCCAGCGGCCGGTGCCGGTGCTGATGCTCACCGCGCGTGACGACGAGACCGACATGCTGGTCGGGCTGGGCGTCGGCGCCGACGACTACATGACGAAGCCCTTCTCCATGCGGGAGCTGGCGGCCCGCGTGCACGTACTGCTGCGCCGCATGGAGCGGGCCGCCCTCGCGGCGACGACCCCGCGCAGCGGCATCCTGCGCCTGGGCGAGCTGGAGATCGACCACGCGCAGCGCAGGGTGCGGGTGCGCAGCGAGGACGTCCATCTGACGCCCACCGAGTTCGACCTCCTGGTGTGCCTGGCGAACACGCCCCGCGCGGTGCTCTCCCGTGAGCAGCTGCTGGCCGAGGTGTGGGACTGGGCGGACGCCTCCGGCACCCGCACGGTCGACAGCCACATCAAGGCGCTGCGCCGGAAGATCGGCGCCGAGCGCATCCGCACCGTGCACGGCGTGGGCTACGCCCTGGAGACGCCGACGCCATGAGCGACGGTCCGGCCGGACGCAGAGGCCCCGGGGCGCGGCAGCCCTGGGGTGGTGTACGCCCGTTCTCGATCAAGACCAAGCTGGGTGCGCTGGTCGTCGTCTCGGTCCTGATCACCACGGGACTGTCGGTGATCGCCGTGCACACCAAGACGGAGCTGCGCTTCATCACGATCTTCTCGATGATCGCGACGCTGCTCATCACGCAGTTCGTGGCGCACTCGCTCACCGCGCCGCTGGACGACATGAACGCCGTGGCCCGTTCCATCTCGCACGGCGACTACACCCGCCGGGTGCGCGAGAACCGCTGGGACGAGCTCGGCGACCTGGCCCGGACGATCAACGTCATGGCCGACGAGCTGGAGGCCCAGGACCGCCAGCGCAAGGAGCTGGTCGCCAACGTCTCGCACGAGCTGCGCACGCCCATCGCGGGTCTGCGCGCGGTGCTGGAGAACATCGTCGACGGCATCACCGAGGCCGACCCCGAGACGATGCGCACGGCCCTGAAGCAGACCGAGCGGCTGGGCCGCCTCGTGGAGACGCTCCTCGACCTGTCCCGCCTGGACAACGGCGTGGTGCCGCTGAGGAAGCGGCGGTTCGAGGTGTGGCCGTACCTGTCCGGGGTGCTGAAGGAGGCCAACATGGTCTCCACGGCCCGCGCGGGCATGGCCTCAGGATCGGGCAGCCACACCCGTACGGACGTCCATCTGCACCTCGACGTGTCGCCGCTGGAGCTCGTCGCGCACGCCGACCCCGAGCGCATCCACCAGGTCGTCGCCAACCTCATCGACAACGCGGTCAAGCACAGCCCGCCGCACGGCCGGGTGACGGTCCGGGCGCGGCGCGGGGACCAGCCGGAGTCGCTGGAGCTGGAGGTGCTGGACGAGGGGCCCGGCATTCCGCGGACCGAGTGGCACCGCGTCTTCGAGCGGTTCAACCGGGGCAACGTCAACCGGCCGCACGGTCCGGGCAGCGACGGCGGCACCGGTCTCGGCCTGGCGATCGCCCGCTGGGCCGTCGATCTGCACGGCGGCCGGATCGGAGTGGCCGAATCCGAGCGGGGCTGCCGGATTCTCATCACTCTTCCGGGAGCGTCATCCGTACCGAGTTGACGTAAAGTTCGAAGCGGAGCCGCAAGATCCACCGGCGTTCGTCCTGACGGACACGTGTGATCAGGCAGAGGCCCGCGCGAGCTGCGCGCCGGGGCCCGTCCGAGCGATCCCTGAAGCGGCCCGGAGACTCGGAACCAGGGTTGTTTCCCGCCATTTCCCGCGCCGAAACACCCGCCGCGATGTGACTTACACGACGATGGACGGGCCCGGCCTGACCTTCTCGCTCTCGGGGGCGTAGCCTTTATTTCCGCTGTCCATCATCTTGCGAAGCGGAAGAGGGCGGTTGACGCCGTGTCGCCACAGTCCCCCAGTAACTCGAGCATCTCGACCGACACCGACCAAGCGGGTAAGAACCCCGCTGCGGCCTTCGGTGCCAACGAATGGCTCGTCGACGAGATCTACCAGCAGTACCTCCAGGACCCGAACTCGGTGGACCGAGCCTGGTGGGACTTCTTCGCCGACTACAAGCCGGGCGCGCCTGCGACCTCGGCTCCGGCGGGTACCGCGGCCGCGGGGGCCGCGGGAACCACCACCACCCCGGCTCAGCCGGCCGCCCCGGCCCAGCCCGCCGCGCCCGCTCCGGCGGCCGCGCGGCCCGCCGCCGCACCCGCCGCTCAGCCGGCCGCCAAGGCGCCCGCCGCCCCGGCCCAGGCTCCGGCCCCCGCCCCGGCGAAGGCCGCCGCGCCTGCCGCGCCCGCCGCCGCGAAGCCGAAGCCCGGTGCGAGCACCGGCTCCACCGGAGCGGCTGACGCCGCGCGAACGTCTGCCACCGAGGCCAAGGCCGGCCCCGAGCAGGTCACCCTGCGCGGCCCGTCCGCCGCCGTGGCGAAGAACATGGACGCCTCGCTGGAGCTGCCCACGGCCACGTCCGTGCGCGCGGTCCCGGTGAAGCTGCTGTTCGACAACCGCATCGTCATCAACAACCACCTCAAGCGGGCCCGGGGCGGGAAGATCTCCTTCACGCACCTCATCGGCTACGCGATGGTGCAGGCCATCAAGGCCATGCCGGCGATGAACCACTCGTTCGCGCGGGTGGACGGCAAGCCGACCCTGGTGAAGCCGGAGCACGTCAACCTCGGTCTGGCCATCGACCTGGTGAAGCCCAACGGCGACCGCCAGCTGGTCGTCGCGGCCATCAAGAAGGCCGAGACGCTGAACTTCTTCGAGTTCTGGCAGGCCTACGAGGACATCGTCCGTCGCGCCCGCGACAACAAGCTGACGATGGACGACTTCACCGGTGTCACGGTCTCCCTGACCAACCCCGGCGGCCTCGGCACCGTCCACTCCGTGCCGCGCCTGATGCCCGGCCAGTCGGTGATCATGGGCGTCGGCTCCATGGACTACCCGGCGGAGTTCCAGGGCACCTCCCAGGACACCCTGAACAAGCTCGGCATCTCCAAGGTCATGACGCTCACGTCGACCTACGACCACCGGGTGATCCAGGGCGCCGCCTCCGGCGAGTTCCTGCGCGCGGTCGCCAACCTCCTGCTCGGCGAGAAGAACTTCTACGACGAGATCTTCGAGGCGCTGCGCATCCCCTACGAGCCGGTCCGCTGGCTCAAGGACATCGACGCCTCCCACGACGACGACGTCACCAAGGCCGCCCGCGTCTTCGAGCTGATCCACTCCTACCGGGTCCGCGGCCACGTCATGGCCGACACCGACCCGCTGGAGTACCGCCAGCGCAAGCACCCCGACCTGGACATCGTCGAGCACGGCCTCACCCTGTGGGACCTGGAGCGCGAGTTCGCCGTCGGCGGCTTCGCCGGCAAGTCCCTGATGAAGCTGCGCGACATCCTCGGCGTGCTGCGCGACTCGTACTGCCGCACCACCGGCGTCGAGTTCATGCACATCCAGGACCCCAAGCAGCGCAAGTGGATCCAGGACCGCATCGAGCGCTCGCACACCAAGCCGGAGCGCGAGGAGCAGCTGCGCATCCTGCGCCGGCTGAACGCGGCGGAGGCCTTCGAGACCTTCCTGCAGACGAAGTACGTCGGCCAGAAGCGCTTCTCGCTGGAGGGCGGCGAGTCCGTCATCCCGCTGCTCGACGCGGTGCTGGACTCGGCCGCCGAGTCCCGCCTGGACGAGGTCGTCATCGGCATGGCCCACCGCGGCCGGCTGAACGTGCTGGCGAACATCGTCGGCAAGTCGTACGCGCAGATCTTCCGCGAGTTCGAGGGCAACCTCGACCCGAAGTCGATGCACGGCTCCGGCGACGTGAAGTACCACCTGGGCGCCGAGGGCACCTTCACCGGCCTGGACGGCGAGCAGATCAAGGTCTCCCTGGTCGCGAACCCCTCGCACCTGGAGGCGGTCGACCCGGTCCTGGAGGGCGTCTCCCGCGCCAAGCAGGACATCATCGGCAAGGGCGGCACGGACTTCACCGTCCTGCCGGTGGCGATCCACGGCGACGCGGCCTTCGCGGGCCAGGGCGTGGTGGCCGAGACCCTGAACATGTCGCAGCTGCGCGGCTACCGCACCGGCGGCACGGTCCACGTCGTCATCAACAACCAGGTCGGCTTCACCGCCGCCCCGGAGTCGTCGCGCTCGTCGATGTACGCGACGGACGTGGCCCGCATGATCGAGGCCCCGATCTTCCACGTGAACGGCGACGACCCGGAGGCCGTGGTCCGCGTCGCGCGGCTGGCCTTCGAGTTCCGCCAGGCGTTCAACAAGGACGTGGTGATCGACCTCATCTGCTACCGCCGCCGCGGTCACAACGAGTCGGACAACCCGGCCTTCACTCAGCCGCTGATGTACGACCTGATCGACAAGAAGCGCTCGGTGCGCAAGCTCTACACCGAGTCCCTCATCGGTCGCGGCGACATCACCCTGGAAGAGGCCGAGCAGGCGCTCCAGGACTACCAGGGCCAGCTCGAGAAGGTCTTCACGGAGGTCCGCGAGGCCACCTCGCAGCCGGCCACGGTCGAGCCCTCGGACCCGCAGGCCGAGTTCCCGGTCGCCGTGAACACCGCGGTGACCACGGAGACCGTCAAGCGGATCGCCGAGTCCCAGGTCAACATCCCCGACCACATCACCGTCCACCCGCGTCTGCTGCCGCAGCTCCAGCGCCGGGCGGCGATGGTCGAGGACGGCACGATCGACTGGGGCATGGGCGAGACCCTCGCCTTCGGCTCCCTGCTCCTCGAGGGCGTCCCGGTCCGGCTCGCCGGCCAGGACTCCCAGCGCGGCACCTTCGGCCAGCGCCACGCGGTCATCATCGACCGCAGCACGGGCGAGGAGTACACGCCGCTGCAGTACCTCTCCGAGGACCAGTCGCGGCTCAACGTCTACAACTCCCTGCTGTCCGAGTACGCGGCGATGGGCTTCGAGTACGGCTACTCGCTGGCCCGCCCCGACGCGCTCGTGCTGTGGGAGGCGCAGTTCGGCGACTTCGTCAACGGCGCGCAGACGGTCGTGGACGAGTTCATCTCGTCGGCGGAGCAGAAGTGGAGCCAGACCTCCGGTGTGGTCCTGCTCCTCCCGCACGGCTACGAGGGCCAGGGACCGGACCACTCCTCGGCCCGCCCGGAGCGGTTCCTGCAGCTCTGCGCCCAGAACAACATGACGGTCGCGATGCCGACCTCGCCGTCGAACTACTTCCACCTCCTGCGGTGGCAGGTGCACAACCCGCACCACAAGCCGCTGGTCGTCTTCACCCCGAAGTCGATGCTGCGCCTGAAGGCCGCGGCCTCGAAGGCGGAGGAGTTCACCACCGGCCAGTTCCGCCCGGTCATCGGCGACGCCTCGGTCGACCCGGCCGCGGTCAAGAAGGTCGTCTTCACCGCCGGCAAGGTCTACTACGACCTGGAGGCCGAGCGGCAGAAGCGCGGCGCGACGGACACCGCGATCATCCGCATCGAGCGCCTGTACCCGCTGCCGGGTGCGGAGCTCCAGGCGGAGATCAAGAAGTACCCGAACGCCGAGAAGTACCTGTGGGCCCAGGAGGAGCCGGCGAACCAGGGTGCCTGGCCGTTCATCGCGCTCAACCTGATCGACCACCTCGACCTGGCGGTCGGCGCCGACGTCCCGCACGACGAGCGTCTGCGCCGCATCTCGCGGCCGCACGGCTCGTCCCCGGCGGTCGGCTCCGCGAAGCGCCACCAGGCCGAGCAGGAGCAGCTGGTGCGCGAGGTCTTCGAGGCGTAACCGGCAGCGGTACGCGCGCGGGCCGCACCCCTCTCACGGGGGGTGCGGCCCGCCCGTTTTCCCGCACATATCCTTGACCTCATGTACTTCACGGACCGTGGCATCGAGGAACTGGAGAAGCGGCGCGGGGAGGAGGAGGTCACCTTCGAGTGGCTGGCCGAACAGCTCCGCACCTTCGTCGACCTCAACCCCGACTTCGAGGTCCCGGTGGAACGCCTGGCCACCTGGCTGGCCCGCCTGGACGACGAGGACGAGGAGTAGTCCCCATCGGGGGCAGTGCCCCGTCACCCTGACCACACCCACCCCCACACCGCATCGGCCGCGAGCAGCCGCGTTCCCGCAGGCATTCGCGCTCCCTCGGGCAGTCGCTGCCGTCGCCCCGCGACCCTCGGGCAGTCGCTGCCGCCGCCCCGCGACCCTCGGGCAGTCGCTGCCGTCGCCCCGCGCTCCGCGGGCAGTCGTGCCGCTGGGGCGGCACGGGTGGACGCGACGGCACCCCGCAAGCGCCGGGCTGCGCGAACACTCCCCGCCCCCGCACCAGCACCGGCGCCACATCACCCTCGGCACACCCACGACTCACAAGCCGACGGATCACCGGGACGAGTGTCTTGACTTTCCCCTGCCGCGATATATCGTGAATCACGTAAGACGCGATATGCCGCGTCGCCGTCGACCGCTACGTTCCCAGGAGGTCCCTCCATGCCCGAATGGTCCGTCGCGGAACCCACAAAGCTCACCTTCGACACCCCCGTGAGCAACCTGCACGTCCGCATCGTCAACGGCACCGTGAACATCGTCGGCACCGACGACCCCTCCGCCCACCTCCAGGTCTCCGAGATCGACGGCCCACCCCTCGTGGTCACCCAGCGGGACGGCACCCTCACGGTCGCCTACGACGACCTCCCCTGGAAGGGCTTCCTCAAGTGGCTGGACCCCAAGGGCTGGCGCCGCAGCGCGGTGGTCTCCCTGGCCGTCCCGGCCCGGACCCGGGTCGAGGTGGGCGTGGTCGGCGCCGGCGCCGTGGTCTCCGGCATCCACGGCCCCGCCGCGGTGAAGGGCGTCGCCGGCGACACCACCCTGGTCGCCCTGTCCGGCCCGGTCCACGCGGACACCGTCTCGGGGAACGTGGAGGCCCAGTCCGTCACCGGCGACCTCCGCTTCGCCTCCGTCTCCGGCGACCTCACCGTCGTCGAGGGCTCCGGCTCCTCCGTACGGGCGGACACGGTCAGCGGCTCCATGATCGTGGACCTCGACCCCGACGGCCCCACCGACGTCAAGCTGACCAGCGTCTCGGGCGAGATCGCCATCCGGCTGCCGGACCCGGCGGACGCCGAGGTGGAGGCCAACACCGCGAGCGGCGCGATCTCCAACGCCTTCGACGACCTCCGGGTACAGGGCATGTGGGGCGCCCACAAGCTCACCGGCCGTCTGGGCGCGGGCAGCGGCAAACTGCGCGCCACCACCGTCTCCGGCTCCATCGCCCTGCTGCGCCGCCCGGCCGCGGAGGACGAGCCCGAACCGCGGGACGGCACGGGAGACAATGCCGGTACGACCGACAAGAAGGTGCTCTGACATGCCCCCCGTCTTCGCCCACGGACGCCTCCGCCTCTACCTGCTGAAGCTGCTGGACGAGGCCCCGCGCCACGGCTACGAGGTGATCCGCCTCCTCGAAGAGCGCTTCCAGGGGCTGTACGCGCCGTCGGCGGGCACGGTCTACCCTCGCCTGGCCAAGCTGGAGGCGGAGGGCCTGGTCACCCACACCACCGAGGGCGGCCGCAAGGTGTACTCCATCACGGACGCCGGCCGCGCCGAACTGGCCGACCGCAGCGGCGAACTGGCCGATCTGGAACTGGAGATCCGGGAGTCGGTCGCCGAGCTGGCCGCCGAGATCCGGGCCGACGTCAGCGGCGCGGCGGGCGATCTGCGCCGCGAGATGCGGGCCGCGGCCGGCAAGGCCCGCCAGAACCGTACGGGCGGGGCGTCCACCGAGGAGGAAGGCGCTTTCGGCGACTTCGGGGTCTTCGGCAACAAGGACGCCTGGCAGGCGGCCAAGGAGGAGATGCGCCGCGCCAAGCAGGAGTGGAAGGAACAGGCCCGCCGCGCCAAGGACGAGAGCCGCCGCTCCCGCGAGGAGGCCCAGCGCGCCCGCCGCCAGGCCAAGGAGGCCCAGGACAGGGCCCAGGAGGAGGTGCAGCGCATCGTGCGCCAGGTCCAGGAGCAGGTGCAGGACCACTTCGCCCGGGGCGACTGGCCGACGGGCCTGCGGGAGGGCCTCGGTGAACTGGCCAAGGAGATGAGCGGATTCGGCAAGGACTTCGCCTTCGGCCGCACCGGCGCGGGAACCTCCGGCAAGACCTCGGAGCCGTCGTACTCCGAGACACCCGAGGACTTCCCCGCCGACTACACCCCGGCCTGGGCGCACGAGGACACCGCGGACTCCACCGGCGACCCGGCCCGCGACCTCGACCGCCTGCTGGACCGCTTCCGGGACGACATCCGCGACGCGGCCCGCGACCACGGAGTCACCCCGGACCAACTCCGCGACGCCCGCCGCCACCTGTCCACGGCAGCGGCCCACATCGGGGTGATCCTGCGCACGCCGAAGCGGTAAGCGTCTCTGGTCGGCTCAGTGATCCCCTGTGTCGCTCAGGGACACAAGCCGATCGCCTTCGTGCCCCGGTGCTGAACAGCGGGAGTCGTCAGCCCTCGTGACACGTCCCTCCGGACGCTGGTCGGTGAGCTCTCGCGACCTCACCGAGGAGGGTGCCCGACGTCGCCTGGGCGCCGGGCGTGCGCGTGACAATCTGCCGCAGAACCACTACGGATCGCTGATCTGACCGGTGCCCCTCTGACGATCCCGGCAGGAACGCACCGAACCCGACCATGGCCCCACAACCGCCCTGCCCACCCGAACAGAGCCGAAGCCCTCCGGGCCCACCCACCTCGGCGAAAGCCCGGCCCGACGGAAACACACCAGGCCCGATAAAGCCCGGCCGTGGCCGCAAGACCGACCCGCCCGCCCAGACCAGGCCGAAGCCCTCCGGGCCCACCCACCCCCCGACGAACCCAGGCCCGGCGGGACACCCCGGCCCCGACCGGACCGGCTCGGGTCACTCCGCCTCGGGCTGGGTCTGCGCCGGGGTCAGCCCGCCTTGGCCTCGCCGCCCCCGTGGAGGACCCGGGTCACGGACTCGTGCGTCACGCCGTGGTCGGCGAGGACCTCGGCGGGGACGCCGGGGCGGGTCGTCAGGGCGAGCAGAAGGTGCTCGTCGCCGATACGGCGGTCGCGCAGGGCGGTGGCGGCGCGCAGGGCGCCCGTGAGGACGTCCTTGGCCGCGCGGTCGAAGGGCCGGTGTCCCGACCTCCGGCCCCCGGCCTTCCGGTCGCCGGACATCGCCCCGGCCCCGTGCACCTCCTCCACCCGGGCCACGATCTCCGACACGTCGATGCCGAGCCCGGCGAGGGCGTCGGTCTCGGCCTGCGTCAGCCCGGCCCGCCGCCGCGCCTCCCCCAGCGCCGCCCGCACCGACTCCCGTCGCTCACCGGCACCGAGGGCGGCCAGCGCGAACGAGGCCCGGCTCCCTTCCCGGTCGAGCAGGGCCAGCAGCAGATGCTCGGCACCGACCCGCTCGGCCCCCGCCTCCTCCGCGTGCCCGACCGCCCCCTTCACCACATCGCGGGCGTCCTTGGTGAACCGCTCGAACATCAATGCCTCCCGTACTTCTTGTGCACGGCCTGCCTGCTGACTCCGAGTTCGGTGGCGATCTCCTGCCACGACCAGCCCTGATGGCGCGCGTTGCGCACCTGCACGGTCTCCAGTTGCTCCAGCAGCCGGCGCAGGGCGGCGACGGCCCGCAGGCCGACCCGTGGGTCGCGATCGCCCGCCCGCTCGGCGAGGTCGGTTGCCTCAGTCATGGTGTCAACATACGTTGACACTCCGCCTCCGTCAACCCCGGTTGACATGCCGACGGCCGGCCCGGAGACCCGGGCCGGCCGTCGAGGCGAGCCTCCCCCTCAGGGGTTCGTGAGCACGATCTTGCCGAACTGCCCGCCGGAATCCATCCGCTCGAAGCCCTCCCGGGCCCGGTCCATGGGCAGCACCTCGTCGATGACGGGACGCACCCCCGTGGCGGCGCAGAAGGAGAGCAGGTCCTCCAGCTCGTCCTTGGTGCCCATGGTCGACCCGACGACCTTGAGCTCCAGGAAGAAGATCCGGGTCAGCTCGGCGTGCGAGGGTCGGTCACCACTGGTGGCACCGGAGATGACCACCGTGCCGCCGGGCCGCAGCGACTTCACCGAGTGGGACCAGGTGGCCGCCCCCACGGTCTCGATCACCGCGTCGACCCGCTGCGGCAGCCGCGCCCCGGTCTCCACGGCCTCCACGGCCCCGAGTTCCAGGGCCCGCTTCCGCTTGGCCTCGTCCCGGCTGGTGGCGAAGACCCGCAGCCCCGCGGCCTTGCCGAGCACGATCGCGGCGGTGGCGACGCCACCCCCGGCCCCCTGCACCAGTACGGAATCCCCGGGCCGCACCCCGGCGTTGGTGAACAGCATCCGGTACGCGGTCAGCCAGGCGGTCGGCAGACAGGCGGCCTCCTCGAAGGAGAGCTCCTTCGGCTTGGGCAGGACGTTCCAGGTGGGCACGGCGACCTGTTCGGCGAACGTGCCCTGGTAGCGCTCGGTCAGGATGGACCGGGGCTCGCGGGGACCCACCCCGTGGCCGCTCTGTCCGATCACCGAGTGCAGGACGACCTCGTTGCCGTCCTCGTCGACGCCGGCGGCGTCGCAGCCGAGGATCATCGGCAGCTTGTCCTCCGCGAGGCCCACGCCCCGCAGGGACCAGAGGTCATGGTGGTTGAGGGAGGCGGCCTTGACCGTGACGGTGCTCCAGCCGGGCCGGGGCTCGGGAGCGGGACGCTCTCCCGTCTCCAGACCCGCGAGCGGCTGGTCGCGGTCGATTCGGGCGGCGTAGACAGCGAACATGACCTTGACGATAGGTTCCCCGCCCCGCCGAAGGAACCAGGCCCCGCTGTGAGACACGCCCTCTTGCCACACGGTGGGATCCGCCACCCGGGCGGCCCAAGCCTCCGGAAAAAGAAACCGGCCCCGTCCACTCGGGGACGGGGCCGGCCGACGATCCGCGCGCTTCAGCGGCGGGCGACACCCTCCGCCCGGGCGGCCGCGGCCACCGCCGCCGTCACCGCGGGGGCGACCCGCTCGTCGAACGGGGACGGGATGACGTAGTCGGCGGCGAGATCGTCACCGACCACCGAGGCCAGCGCCTCGGCCGCCGCCAGCTTCATCCCCTCGGTGATCCGGGAGGCCCGCACCTGGAGCGCCCCCGCGAAGATGCCGGGGAACGCGAGCACGTTGTTGATCTGGTTCGGGAAGTCCGACCGCCCGGTGGCCACGACCGCCGCGTACTTGTGCGCGACCTCCGGGTGCACCTCCGGGTCGGGGTTGGCCATGGCGAAGACGAACGCGCCCTCGGCCATCGACGCCACCGCCGGCTCCGGCACCGTGCCGCCGGAGACGCCGATGAAGACGTCGGCACCGGCCAGC
This sequence comes from Streptomyces sp. CB02400, assembly GCF_001905725.1. Taxonomy (GTDB): domain Bacteria; phylum Actinomycetota; class Actinomycetes; order Streptomycetales; family Streptomycetaceae; genus Streptomyces; species Streptomyces atrovirens. Next base: position 415,773 of record NZ_LIWB01000003.1, on the reverse strand, counting down.
GCCGACTCCAGCGATCCGGAGAGGCCGGCCTTGTTGGTGAACGACGCCAGCTCCGCCTTGATCGGCGTGAGGTCCTCGCGGTCCCGCGACACGACGCCCTTGCGGTCGGCCACGGCGACATCGCCGATACCGGCCTCGATCAGCATCTTGGCGATCGCGACACCCGCGGCGCCCGCGCCCGAGATCACGGCCCGCAGCTCACCGAGCGTCCGTCCGCTCAGCCGCGCCGCGTTCCGCAGCGCCGCCAGGGACACGACCGCCGTGCCGTGCTGGTCGTCGTGGAAGACCGGGATGTCCAGCCGCTCCTGCAGCCGCTTCTCGATCTCGAAGCAGCGGGGCGCGGAGATGTCCTCCAGGTTCACCCCGCCGAAGGACGGGGCGAGCCGGACCACGGTCTCGACGATCTCGTCCACGTCGGTGCAGTTCAGGGCGATCGGGACCGCGTCCACACCACCGAACTGCTTGAAGAGGATGGCTTTGCCCTCCATCACCGGGAGGGAGGCCTCGGGACCGATGTCACCGAGTCCCAGCACGGCCGTACCGTCCGTCACGACGGCGACGACCTGCGACTTCCACGTGTAGTCGTGGACGAGGTCCGGCTGCTCGGCGATCGCGCTGCACACCTTCGCGACGCCGGGCGTGTAAGCCAGGGACAGATCGTCCTTGTCGCGGATCGGCACGGTGGCCTGCACAGCCATCTTGCCGCCGCGGTGCAGCGCGAACGCCGGGTCGAAGGAGTCAAGGGGCTCGGCCCCGTTGCCCTGCTCCGTATGACCGTTCCGGCTTTCGCTGTCGCTGCGAGGATTGACAATCTCCGCTGCCACTTGGTTTTACCCCTTAATTGTTCACGGTTTGAGGGTTGCCACTCCTGGTGAGGGGTGGGCGGGACCGCGCAAGGCCCGGAGGGTTGATGCGTACGGGCCGAACACGACGGGCGCGCCGCACACGCGCCCTGAGCCCCGGATGAGGGGTGTAAAGAACCTTCTTACCGGACGGACGCCGTCGGCGACGAGTCCATAACGCGAAGGTCACATGCCGCCGCTCCGAATTGTCGCTCCATATCAGGACAAGGTCGGGACGGTCTACGAGCAAGCCCACAATCACGACAAAAACCTCGGCGGGCGAGTCCGAATCCTGGGATGAGCCGAAGATCTTCCGGTCGGAACGAATGATTCCCGCAGACTGTCCGGTCAGATGTCCCGGAGTGGTGTGGTTCGGGTGTCACCCGTTATCCGATTTTGACATCGCGGGCCCCCTGAATGGCTCAGACCGAATGGCAAGATGCCGTAATCGCACGAGGTCGCGACACTCGAAGACGTGTGTTCTCGTCGACCTGCGGCGCTGTCGGTACCCATCGGCAGTGGCCCACCCATCGGCATCTCCACCCATCCGCCGGAGGAACCCACCATGACCGCAAGCACCACCCGTCGTACCACCGCCGCGCGTTCCCGTCTTGCAGCGGTCGGCGCGATCGCGGTCGCAGGCGCACTGATTCTCACCGGCTGCGGTGACCAGACGGACAAGAGCAGCGACAGCAACACCGCCGACTCGTCCAACGCGCCGCTCGCCGACAAGCTCCCGGCCGACATCCGCAAGGCGGGCGTCATCAAGGTGGGCTCCGACATCGCGTACCCGCCGGTCGAGTTCATGAAGGACGGCAAGGCCGTCGGTATCGACCCCGACATCGCGGAGGCCCTGGGCAAGCAGCTCGGGGTGGAGTTCGACTTCCAGAACGGCAAGTTCGACCAGCTCATCGTCGGTCTGCAGTCCGACCGCTTCAACGTGATCATGTCCGCGATGAACGACACCGCGGACCGCCAGAACGGCATCGACTCGGACACCGGCAAGAAGGCCGGCGACGGCATCGACTTCGTCGACTACTTCACCGCCGGTACGTCGATCCTCGTCCAGAAGGGCAACCCCAAGGGCATCAAGTCCCTGGACGACCTGTGCGGCCAGGTGGTGGCGCTGCAGCGCGGCACCACCTCCGAGGGCATCGCGAACGCGCAGAACAAGAAGTGCACCGAGGACGGCAACAAGGCGATCAAGCTCCAGACCTACGACACCGACCCCGAGGCGCTGCTCCGGCTGAAGCAGGGCGCGTCCGTCGCCGACCTGAACGACTTCCCGGTCGCGGCGTACAACGCGAAGACGTCGGGCGGCGGCAAGGACTTCGAGGTCGTCGGCGAGCAGATCGAGGCCGGTCCGTACGGCATCGGCGTCAGCAAGGAGGACACCCAGCTCCGGGACGCCCTCCAGGCGGCCATGAACGCCATCATCGAGAACGGCGAGTACACGAAGATCCTGGAGAAGTGGAACGTCACGGACGGTGCGGTGACCGAGGCGAAGATCAACGGCGGTTCCTGAACCTCGGCAACACTGAAGGGCAGTCGCTGTGACAGACACGGTTGACAAGGTTCCGGCGTCATCGGTGCCGCCGGAGCAGATCAAGGCTATCCCGGTGCGCCACTACGGCCGCTGGGTGGCCGGCGCGGTGGTCGTCGCCATCCTGGTGCTGATCGGGATCGCCTTCTCCAACGCGAACATCAACTACGGCATCATCCCCGACTACCTCACGGACGGCACGATCCTGTCCGGCGCCTGGCACACGCTGTACATCTCCGTGCTCGCCATGGTGCTCGGCCTCGTCCTGGGCGTGATCCTCGCGGTCATGCGGATGTCGTCGAACCCGGTCACCAGCACGGTGGCCTACTTCTACGTCTGGTTCTTCCGCGGCACGCCGGTCCTGGTCCAGCTGCTCATCTGGTACAACATCGCGCTGGTGTTCCCCGTGCTCAACCTGGGGTTCTACAAGGACGAGATGAACCAGGTGATGACGCCGTTCCTGGCGGCACTGCTGGGTCTCGGCCTCAACGAGGCCGCGTACATGTCCGAGATCGTCCGCGCGGGCATCCAGTCCGTCGACGAGGGACAGACGGAGGCGTCCCACGCGCTGGGCATGACCCAGTCCAAGACGCTGCGCCGGGTGGTGCTCCCACAGGCGATGCGGGTGATCGTGCCGCCGACGGGCAACGAGTTCATCAACATGCTGAAGACCTCGTCGCTCGCCTACGCGGTGCAGTTCAACGAACTCATCAAGCGGTCCACCGACGTCTCCAGCACCTCGCTGGCGGTGGTCGAGATGTACTTCGTGGCGTCCATCTGGTACCTGGCCCTCACCAGCGTCTTCAGCGTCGGCCAGTACTACCTGGAGCGCCGCTACGCCCGTGGCTCGACGCGTAATCTGCCGCCGACGCCGCTGCAGCGCCTGAAGAAGAACCTCCGCCTGTTCAACTCCTTCGGCCGCCCGGAGGTGACCCGATGAGCAAGATCGGCAAGGACGTGGTGAGCGGCCCGAGCGGTCACCCGATGGTCAAGGCGGAGGGCGTGCACAAGTCCTTCGGCCTCGCGCACATCCTCAAGGGCATCGACCTGGAGGTGAACGCGCGGGAGGTGTTCTGCCTGATCGGCCCGTCCGGCTCCGGCAAGTCCACCTTCCTGCGGTGCATCAACCACCTGGAGAAGATCAGCGCCGGCCGGCTGTCCGTCGACGGCGAGCTGGTCGGCTACCGGCAGAAGGGCGACAAGCTCTACGAGCTCAAGGAGAAGGAGGTCGCGGCGCAGCGACGGGACATCGGCATGGTGTTCCAGCGCTTCAACCTCTTCCCCCACATGACGGCGCTGGAGAACGTCATGGAGGCCCCGGTCCAGGTCAAGCGCGAGACCAGGGCCGTGGCCCGGGAGCGCGCGGAGCGGCTGCTCGACCGGGTCGGCCTCGGCGACCGCAAGGGCCACTACCCCGCCCAGCTCTCCGGCGGTCAGCAGCAGCGCGTCGCCATCGCCCGCGCGCTGGCGATGCAGCCCAAGCTGATGCTCTTCGACGAGCCCACGTCGGCGCTCGACCCGGAGCTCGTCGGCGAGGTCCTCGACGTCATGCGCGACCTCGCCGAGGACGGCATGACGATGATCGTCGTCACCCACGAGATGGGCTTCGCCCGGGAGGTGGGCGACTCGCTGGTGTTCATGGACGACGGCGTGGTCGTCGAGTCCGGCCACCCGCGCGAGGTGCTGACGAACCCGCAGCACGACCGCACCAAGTCGTTCCTGTCCAAGGTGCTCTGACCGCGGACGAGCGCGCACGGCGAAGGGGCGGTACGGACTTCCGTACCGCCCCTTCGCGTTCCCCTCCGGCTACTTCAGCGCCAGCAGCAGGGTGTCCGACGGCGAGCACCACACCGCCCGCGCCTCGCCGAACCCCTTCTCGCGCAGCACGCGCGCGTGCCACGCGGCCGGCGGCATGTCACCGTCGGCGTGCTCACCGTAGATCTCGAAGCGGCGGGCCGTCGGTCCGGCGAGGACCGGGTCCTCCGCCGCGAGCTGCCACCACTGGGTCCAGTCGAGGGCGCCGTCCCGCTTGGCCTGATCCATGCGGGCGTGGCGCAGGGCGCGCTCGGCCGCGTTGATCCGGGGCGTCGTGTCGTCGATCATGTGGTCCGCGTTCATGAAGACACCGCCGTCGCGGACGAGCCCCGCGATGTGCCCGTAGAGATCCGCGAGGGGTTCCCGGTGCAGCCAGTGGAGGGCGGTCGCGGTCAGCACGGCGTCGTAGGAGTCGTACGGCAGTTCCGCCGGCCACTCGGGGTCCTTGAGGTCGGCCGTCACGAAGGAGACCCGCTCGTCCCCCTCGAACGTGCCCTCCGCGATGGCGAGCAGCGCCGGGTCCAGGTCGACGCCGGTGCTGGTGGCGTCCGGGAACCGGTCGAACAGCCGGGCGGTGATGCTGCCCGTGCCGCAGGCGAGGTCGAGCACGCGCGGTGCGGTGCCGACGAGGGCCTCCACCATGTCGAGCATGACCCGGAAGCGTTCCTCACGGTCCGGCATGTACCACTCCTGCTGCCGGTCCCAGCTCTCCTGCCAGGCCCGCCAGTCGGCGGCGGCCGTGGTGGTGTCCGCGTCCGTCATCGAACGCCTCCCTCGCATACGTCCCGTAATACCCTGGGTGCGGAATCGTCCATTACAAGACCGCGCTCCTGACGATAGATCCCCTGCGTAAGGACTACAAGTGGAACTGGCCTATTACTCGGATTACGCCGTACGCCTCGTCAACACCGAGGAACCGGCCCGGGGCAAGGACACGCTCACCTCCGTCGAGGCCGTCCGCGATCTGTTCGGCGCCAACCAGTCGGCCGCCCGGCGCACCACCGACGCCGATGTGACGCGGTTCCGCTCGGTCCGTGCCAGGCTCCGCTCGGTCTTCGAGGCGGCGGACGGCGGCGACGAGACCCTCGCCGTCGACCTGCTGAACTCACTGCTGCTGGAGTTCCCGGTCAGCCCGCAGATCTCCGGCCACGACTTCCGCGACGACGACGGCCGCCCGCTGTGGCACATGCACCTGGCCGACCACCCGTCCAACGCCACCGCCGGCTACGCCGCCATCGCCGCGATGGGCCTGGCCTTCCACCTCACCGAGTACGGCGTGGACCGCCTCGGCCTGTGCGAGGCGTCGCCCTGCCGCAACGCCTACCTGGACACCTCCACCAACCGCTCCCGCCGCTACTGCTCCGACCGCTGCGCCACCCGCGCCAACGTGGCCGCCTACCGCGCCCGCAAACGCCTGGAGGCCGACCGGCCGGAGAGCACGGGCCGGGCCGACGACAGCGCCCAGCCCACCACGGCCAGCGGCGAACGCCGCTCGGAGCCGCGCGGCCGGTAACGGAACCGGACCCGGCCCAGCACCAGCTCGTCGGGCACCACCCCGTAGTCGGTGCTGTCGCCGCCCGCGAACGCGTTGTCCCCGAGCACCCACCAGCCGCCGCCACGCCGCTCGGCGGCCCGCTTGACGACGAGCAGGTCCTGCTGGAACGGATGCCGCAGCACGATCACGTCCCCGCGTTTGACCCGGGCGCCGTAGTGCACCAGGAGCCGGTCCCCGTGGTGCAGCGTGGGCACCATGGACGGCCCGGTCACCTCGGCCACCCCGAAGGGCAGCGGCGCCCTCGCCCGCTCGGCGTCCTGCGACAGCTCCGGCATCACCCGGCACCTCCCCGGTTCTTCCTCCACCAGTCTCAGTGTGACCCCGGACTTTTGTCCTAAGCCCGCGGGGGCACCCGCGAAAAGCCGTCCGTCACGGAGTAATGTCCAGTGTGAGAAGACGATCACGAGGAAGGAAACGCTCCATGCTTTCCCGCCTGTTTGCCCCCAAGGTCAAGGTCAGCGCCCACTGCGACCTGCCCTGCGGCGTGTACGACCCGGCCCAGGCCCGCATCGAGGCGGAGTCGGTGAAGGCCGTCCAGGAGAAGATGGCCGGCAACGACGACCCGCACTTCCAGGCCCGCGCCACGGTCATCAAGGAGCAGCGCGCCGAGCTGGCGAAGCACCACGTCTCCGTGCTGTGGAGCGACTACTTCAAGCCCCCGCACTTCGAGAAGTACCCGGAGCTGCACCAGCTGGTCAACGACACCCTGAAGGCCCTCTCGGCCGCCAAGGCGTCGACGGACCCGGCCACCGGCCAGAAGGCGCTGGACTACATCGCCCAGATCGACAAGATCTTCTGGGAGACGAAGAAGGCCTGACCCGGCCCGACCCGCGTGACGACCGGCGATCGGTGCACCATCGCGGGTTCGCGGACAACTCGAAGGGTCCTGTGCCGTTTCTGTGCGGCCGGGGCCCTTCGGCGTACGCGGGACGGCTGCCGCGGTCACGCGGGACGTGGGATGCTGGGCGGATGGAGCTGGAGGATCTGGTGCGGCTGCGGCGGGCCCGGGACCGGATGGACCGGGAGTACGCCGAGCCGCTCGACGTCCCGGAGCTGGCGCGGACCGCGCTGATGTCGGCCGGGCACTTCCAGCGCAGCTTCCGCGAGGCGTACGGGCAGACGCCGTACGCCTATCTCATGACCCGGCGCGTCGAGCGTGCCAAGGCGCTGCTGCGGCGGGGCGATCTCACGGTGACGGAGGTGTGCATGGCGGTCGGCTGCACCTCGCTCGGGTCGTTCAGCTCGCGGTTCACCGAGCTGGTCGGGGAGACGCCGAGCGCGTACCGGGCCCGGTCGCACGAGGAGAGCGCGGTCATTCCGCCGTGCGTGGCGCGGATGTACACCCGGCCGGTCCGGGGCCGGGCGCGGGTCGATCCGAGCGAAACCTTTTAACGTGGGCGCATGGACACAGGAAACGACGTACGGCTCGCCCAGTGCTTCATCGCCGTCGACGACCACGACAAGGCTCTGGTCTTCTACCGTGACGTGCTCGGTCTCGAGGTCCGCAACGACGTGGGGTTCGAGGGGATGCGCTGGGTGACGGTCGCCTCGCCGGAGCAGCCGGACGTGGAGATCGTGCTGGAGCCGCCCGCCGCGAACCCGGACGCCTCCCCCGGTGACAAGCAGGCGATGGCCGAACTGTTGGCCAAGGGCATGCTGCGCGGGGTCAACTTCACCACCACCGACTGCGACGCCCTCTTCGAGCGCGTCCGCGCCGCCGGTGTGGATGTGCTCCAGGAGCCGGTGGACCAGCCGTACGGGGTGCGTGACTGCGCGTTCCGTGACCCGGCGGGGAACATGCTGCGGTTCATGGAACGGCCCAGGCCCAGGTAGTGGCGTAGCGCTCTACGATCGGGCGATGAGCATCCGCTGGACGTACGCCTTCATCGACCGACCCGCCCTTCAGGCCGGCCCGGCCGCCGAGTTCTGGACGGCGGTCACGGGCACACGGCTGTCCGAAGTCCGCGGGGAGGACGGGGAGTTCGTGACCCTGCTGGCGGACGGCGCCGACGCCTGCGTCAAGCTTCAGGGAGTCGTCTCGGGCGGGGGCGGCGCCCATCTCGACTTCTCCGTGGACGACGTGCCGGAGTTCGTGGCGCACGCGTCGCGGCTGGGCGCGGAGACGGTCGGTGAGCACGAGGGGTGGGCCGTACTGCGGTCGCCCGCGGGGCAGTTGTTCTGCGCGGTGCCCTGGCACGGGGAGTCGGTACGACCGCCCGTCGTGCACGGCAGCCGTCTGGACCAGGTGTGCCTCGATCTCCCGCCGTCCGCCTACGACACGGAAGTCGCCTTCTGGAGCGGGCTGTTGCCCGGCTGGGACGCGGTGCCCGGTTCGCTCCCGGAGTTCCATGTGGTCAGGCCGCCGGCCGGGCTGCCCGTGCGCATCCTCCTCCAGCGACTGGAGGAGGAACGGCCGGTCTCCGCCCATCCGGACCTCGCCTGTGCCGACATCGGGGCGAGCCGGGCGCGGCACGAGGAGCTGGGTGCGGTGTGCGTGGCCGCGTTCGGCCACTGGACGGTGATGAGGGACCCGGCGGGCGGTACGTACTGCCTGACCGGCCGTGATCCGGAGACGGGGGGACTGGCCCGCCGGTCGGACTAGTCGGTGGTGAGGGGGCAGACGACGGCCACCAGGCCGTCCTCGGCGTCCGGCGGCAGCTCGGGTACCGGGCACTCCGGGAAGTGGGGGCTCGGGTCCGGCTCCGTCCTTTCCCAGCCGACCGGAGGCGGCGGTTCGGTCTCGTCCTGCAGCCACAGGGTCAGTCCGCCCCCGACGATCACGACGGCCGTCCAGACGCCCACGCCCCACCGCCACACCACGCCCATGCCGCAACGCTAGCGCTTGGTGGGTGCCCGGTTCACGGATTCCTTCCGGGCTTCCCCTGCTTCTGCTTCGTGGGAGCGGGATTCCCGGCACCCCGGGTTGCGGCACGGGCCGTGCGTCCACACCGGGACCCACGCGCCCAGCGTCTTGTGGCGCCGGACCACCGTCTCCACCGGCTGCCCGCAGACGGGACAGACGGGTTGTTCGCTGTCCATGCCCCCAGGGTAGGCCAGGAGCGGGTTCAGCGCTTCCTGCTGTACGTCCGCACCAGCGCACCGTTGCCGAACGAGCGCACCGACTCCAGCGCGAACTGCGTGATCGCGAAGCCGGAGTCGAACATCGGCATGCCGGAGCCCTGCACGACGGGGTACGTCTTGATGACCAACTCGTCGATCTCGTCGGCCAGTTCGCCGGCGATCCTGGCCCCGCCGCACAGGTAGATGTCGTACGCGCCGTCCTCCGCCTTCAGCGCGCGCACCCGGCCGACCAGGTCGTCCGCGATGATCTCGACGTTGGGGTCGGGCGACTCCCCCAGCGTGCGGGAGGCGACGTATTCACGCAGGTGGGCGTAGGGGCTGGTGATGCCTTCCTTCAGGGCCAGGTCGTAGCTGCCCCTGCCCTGGACGATCGTGTCGAACCGCTTGTTCGGCAGGTCGTCGATGTTCATCTGCCGACGGACAGGGCTCGCGATGGTCTCCGGGTACTCCGACACGAGGAAGCCGAGGAACTCCTCGTCGACGAAGGCGTACATCGCCGACGCGTCGCCCTCCGGGTCCCCGATGAAGCCGTCGATGGAGCAGGCGATGTAGTACGTGAGCTTTCGCAACGCGGCCTCTTTCCGTGGACTGCCTTCGTCTGTACAACTTCAGTTGTAGTACTTCAGTCGTAGTGGTGCAAGGAGGTTCACCGGATCAGGGGCAAGTGGGTGGAGGGATTCCGCATATGGGTGACCTGGACGCCTAGGACCTGGGGTGTCCGCGGCTCGCCGTCGTACGGCGGACCATACGGGTGTGTCGTACGGCGATCACCAGGAAGAGGCCCACGACCAGGGCCGGGACCGTGACGAACACTCCGGGGACGGCGACGGCCGCCGCTCCCGCGACCGGACCGGCGACGGCCAGGGCGGCGACCGCTCCGCGGGAGCGGTGGGCGTCGGCGGGCAGCGGGGCGTGCGGCAGCTGTGCCCACTGCCGGGCCGCCTCCCGCTGCTCACCGGCGCGCCGCACGGCGGCATCGGTCCACAGGGCGGCAGCGGCCGTACCACCCACGACCGCCACCCCCACCGGCACCCACCACGCCGTGGCCACGAGCAGCACCGAGGCGACCGTCCCGAGGGTGCCCCAGCCGGTCAGGCAGGCGAGCGCCGCCGTACGGCGGGACAGCGGCCGGTCGGCTCCGGCGCGCAGGTCGGTGAGGGCCGGCAGGTACCAGACCGATCCGGCGGCCGTCACCACCGCGCACCCCAGCGCCAGTACGGGCTGCGGCATGACTCACCTCGCCGATTCGAGCGCGGCGATCTCGGGGTGGTGCAGGTCGAACGCCGGGGACTCGCTGCGGATCTTGGGCAGGGTGGTGAAGTTGTGGCGCGGGGGCGGGCAGGAGGTCGCCCACTCCAGGGAGCGGCTGTAACCCCAGGGGTCGTCGACGCCGACCGGCTCGCCGCACTTGGCCGTCTTCCAGATGTTGTAGAAGAACGGCAGGATCGACAGGCCGAGCAGGAACGACCCGATGGAGGACAGGGTGTTCAGGGCGGTGAAGCCGTCGGCGGCGAGGTAGTCGGCGTAGCGGCGGGGCATGCCCTCGACGCCCAGCCAGTGCTGGACCAGGAAGGTCAGGTGGAAACCGGCCGTGAGGGTCCAGAAGGTGATCTTGCCGAGGCGTTCGTCGAGCATCTTGCCGGTGAACTTCGGCCACCAGAAGTGGAATCCGGCGAACATCGCGAAGACGACCGTGCCGAAGACCACGTAGTGGAAGTGCGCCACCACGAAGTAGCTGTCGGAGACGTGGAAGTCCAGCGGCGGCGAGGCCAGGATGACACCGGTCAGACCACCGAAGGTGAAGGTGATCAGGAAGCCCAGCGTCCACAGCATCGGGGTCTCGAAACTCAACGACCCCTTCCACATGGTGCCGATCCAGTTGAAGAACTTCACGCCCGTCGGCACCGCGATCAGCATCGTCATGAAGGCGAAGAACGGCAGCAGCACACCGCCGGTGACGTACATGTGGTGGGCCCACACGGTCACCGAGAGGCCGGCGATGGCGATGGTCGCGCCGATCAGGCCCATGTAGCCGAACATCGGCTTGCGCGAGAAGACCGGGATCACCTCGGAGATGATGCCGAAGAACGGCAGCGCCAGGATGTACACCTCGGGATGGCCGAAGAACCAGAACAGGTGCTGCCACAGCAGCGCCCCGCCGTTGGCCGAGTCGAAGATGTGGCTGCCGAACTTCCGGTCGCACTCCAGCGCGAACAGCGCCGCCGCCAGCACCGGGAACACGATCAGCACCAGCAGCGCCGTCAGCAGCACGTTCCAGGTGAAGATCGGCATGCGGAACATCGTCATGCCGGGTGCGCGCATGCAGATGATCGTGGTGATGAAGTTGACCGCGCCCAGGATCGAGCCGAAGCCGGAGAGGGCCACGCCCATGATCCACAGGTCGGCGCCGATGCCCGGTGAGTAGACCGCGTTCGACAGCGGGGCGTACAGGAACCAGCCGAAGTCGGCGGCTCCTCCCGGGGTGAGGAAACCGGCGGCGGCGATCGAGGAGCCGAACAGGAACAGCCAGAAGGCCAGCATGTTCAGCCGGGGGAACGCCACGTCGGGCGCGCCGATCTGCAGCGGCATGATCCAGTTGGCGAAGCCCGTGAACAGCGGCATCGCGAACATCAGCAGCATGATCGAGCCGTGCATCGTGAACGCCTGGTTGAACTGCTCGTTCGACATGATCTGCAGGCCCGGCCGGGCGAGTTCCGCGCGCATCATCAGCGCCATGACCCCGCCGACGATGAAGAACACGAACGCGCTGACCAGGTACAGCGTGCCGATCTTCTTGTGGTCGGTGGTGGTCAGCCAGTCCACCCACGCGGCCCGGCGCACCGCGGGTGCCCCGGCGGCGGTCCCTTCGGGCGGCGGCACCGGACGGGGCCGTCCGTCCTCCGCGGCTTTGACCTTCTCCATGCGTATCTCGTCCACCGGACGTCTTCCTCCCCAGGCTGTTTCGCGCGCCCATGATCGGCGGCGGGGAGAGGGGTCCACATGGGTCGAAGGGTCCCTGCGAGGGTCTCCGGGCAGGGGCCAATGGTCCCTGTTGCCGCCGTCAGCCCTCCGCGCGGAGGGCTGACGGCGCTTCCCGGGCGGCCCCCGCGGGCCACACGATCTCCACGGGGACGCCCCGGGCGCGGGCGTAGGTCACCAGGTGGGCGGTGGCGTCGCGGCCGTTGGACGGGGAACCGTCCCAGACGGCCAGGAGGAGACCGCTGGAGGCGACGAGCCGTTCGTCCGCGCCGATGCAGGAGTCGCGGTCCACCGGGTCGTAGGTCAGCAGGCGCACCTCGTCGGCGAGGGTGAGCAGTTCACCGGCCGCCATCCGGTCCCGCCGGGGCGGCAGGGCGGGCACCCCGATACGTGTGGGGAGCACCACGGCCAGCGGGCACCCCGACGCCCGCGCGGCCCGGCCGGACGCCAGCGGCGTTCCCGCGCCGGTGCGCACCATGGCCACGGCCGGGGCGGGCCGCCGCGCCAGCCGGGTCCGCAACGCGGACTCCACCAGCAGGAGCGTGTCCGGGGTCAGGTCGGCGTGCCCCACCACCGCGATGTTCCCGCCCGTCGTGCCGTCGTCGCCCGTCGTTGTCATCGTCACGCCCCCGCCGGCCTCGTCGTCCGACACCCGCCGGATCCCTCGGTACGGCCGGCGGGCGCTACCCGCGAGCCAGTGAAGTCCTGACGCGCGCCGGCGGCCAGGGCCGAACGTCCCTTTCGGGGTCCCGGACCCGCCGACCGCCGGCTCCCCGGCCCCGGACCGGCCGGTCCGTCAGCCGGTGGTGCGGGGTTCGCGCCACATGGGCCACATGTACGGGCCGTCCGGGAGGGCCAGGGGCTCACCGGCCGGCTCGAAGCCGAGGCGCCGGTACAGCCGGACACTGCGCTCGCTGCTCGCCTCCAGGTACGCCGCCAGCCCCTCCCGGTCGCAGCGGTCGAGGACGGAGCCGATCAGCGCGGTGCCGAGCCCCTCGCCCTGGCGGCCGGGTGCCACGCCGATCATCCACAGGTACGCGTGGGCCCGTCCCGAGGGGTGGATGCCCGCGGTGAGCCGGCCGATCAGCTCCACCCGCTCGTTGTCCGGGTCGACGGCCTGCCGCATCCGCGCGAAACCGTCGTCGTCCGGCTGTTCCTCGCCGTGCCCGGGGTCGTCCGCCGGTACGGACATCCACAGCGCGCACGCCGAGCCGTCCTCGGCGAGGTCGACACGCCCCTCGGCGAGCACGACGTCGGTGAAGGCCGCCATGAGCCTGTGGTGCGTCGTACGGCGGTACTCGTCGCCGGGGAAGACCCAGCCACTGACCGGGTCGTCCTGGAACGCCTCGTCCAGGAGCCGGACGATCAGCTCCCGGTCTCCGCCCCCAGCCGTCCGGATCGCCACACCCATGTCCGCCCCTTCGTCTCAACCGTCGCTGAACGTACGGGCGTTGAGCCTAGTGCGGGACGGGCGCGGGGAGGGCGGGCCCCGCACATCGTGGGGAAGTGCGGGACCCGCCGGGCCGGGACCACGGTGCCGTGCGGGGTCAGGAGCCGCACGGCACCGTGGCTCCGGGGCCGGGGAGACGGCCGAAGGGCCGTCAGGTGGTGCGCCGTGTCACGAACTCGGCCAGGGCCAGCAGCCCGCCCGCCGCCTCCGGATCGGGGACCGCGCGGGCCACTTCCTGCATCGCCCGGGCCATCCGGTCGGCCGCCTGGGTCTGCGCCCAGTCCCGGCCGCCCGCCCGCTCCACGGCCAGCGCGATCTCCTCCAGGTCGTCCTCCTTGTGATGCGGGGTCGCGTACACGGCGGCGAGTTCGGCGGCCTCCGGAGTGCCGGAGGTGAGCGCGGCGACCACCGGCAACGACTTCTTGCGGGCGGCCAGATCCGCGCCGGCCGGCTTGCCGGTGCGGCGCGGATCGCCCCATATGCCGATCACGTCGTCGATGAGCTGGAAGGCCAGTCCCGCCTCCCGGCCGAACCCGTCCAGCGCCACCACGTCCGCGTCCTGGGCGTCCGCGTACAGCGCCCCGATCGCACAGGCGCAGCCGAGCAGGGCGCCGGTCTTGGCCTCGGCCATGGCGAGCGTCTCGGCGAGGGTGACCTCGTCGGGGCCCCGCTGCTCCATGGCCGTGTCGGCGTGCTGCCCCGCGCACAGCTCGACCACGCAGTCCGCGAGCCGGGCCGCCGCCGCCGAGGCCGCCGGATGGGGATCCACGGCGAGCAGCCGCAGGGCGAGCGCCTGGAGGGCGTCCCCGGCGAGGATCGCGTCGGCGTCCCCGAACACCGTCCAGGCGGTGGGCCGGTGGCGACGGGTGGTGTCCCGGTCCATCACGTCGTCGTGCAACAGCGTGAAGTTGTGGATCAGTTCCACGGCGGCAGCCGCCCGTACAGCGGACGCCCGGGCCACGGGCCCGCCCAGGGCGGAGGCCGCGGCGAGCACCAGGGCGGGGCGGATCGCCTTGCCCGAACCGCCCCCGGCAGGGGTGCCGTCCGCCTGTTCCCAGCCGAAGTGGTAGAGCGCGACGCGGCGCATCGGGCCGGGCAGCGAGCCGAGGGCGGCCCGCAGCACCGGGTCGACCGCGGCCCGCGCCCGCTCCAGCAGCATCGTCGCCTCGTGCCCGTCACCGGGCCGTTGCTCTGGCACCGCCGGCATCTCGGCCGTGCTCTCCGCCGTGAGCCCCGTCTTCGGCTCCGTGATGGACTCCGTCATCGGCTTCCCCCTGGGACCGGCTCGGTGAAGGAGCGGAGGTGTGGCGCTTCCGCACCCGTCGAGCGCGTACCTCCGAGGTGTACCCGCCCGGGCGGGCGGGGACACGGCGTGCGGGGCGGGAGCCGGCGGCAGGTCGTCACCAACGGCCGATCTCGACGTTCTCCAGGACGCCGAGCGCGTCCGGCACCAGGACCGCGGCCGAGTAGTAGGCCGTGACCAGGTACTTGATGATGGCCTGTTCGTTGATGCCCATGAACCGCACGGACAGACTCGGCTCGATCTCGTCGGGGATGCCGGCGGCCCGCAGTCCGATGACGCCCTGCTCCTCCTCACCGGTACGCAGGGCGATGATGGAGGTCGTCCGGGCCTCGGTCACCGGGATCTTGTTGCACGGGAAGATCGGCACCCCCCGCCAGGTGGGGATGCGGTTGCCGCCCATGTCGATGGTCTCGGGGACGAGTCCCCGCTTGTTGAGCTCGCGGCCGAACGCGGCGATCGCGCGCGGGTGGGCGAGCAGCAGCCTGGTCCCGCGCCGCCTGCTGAGCAGTTCGTCCATGTCGTCGGGGCTCGGCACGCCGTTGTGCGGCTGGATCCGCTGGTCGTACTCGCAGTTGTGGAGCAGGCCGAAGTCGCGGTTGTTGACGAGTTCGTGCTCCTGGCGCTCCTTCAGTGCCTCGACGGTCAGCCGGATCTGCTGCTCCGTCTGGTTCATGGGCTGGTTGTAGAGGTCGGCCACGCGGGTGTGGATGCGCAGCACGGTCTGGGCGACGCTGAGTTCGTACTCGCGCGGCCTGGCCTCGTAGTCGACGAAGGTGTGCGGGATGTCCGGCTCTCCGCTGTGACCGGCCGAGAGGTCGATCTCCTTCTCGCCGTATTTGTTGGTGCGCTGCCCGGGGACCGTGAGCCGCCGGCTGAGGTGTTCGCGCAGGGTGTCCGACCGCTCGGCGACCTGTTCGACGGCCTCGCGCG
The DNA here is from genome assembly GCF_001905725.1 of Streptomyces sp. CB02400. Lineage (GTDB taxonomy): Bacteria > Actinomycetota > Actinomycetes > Streptomycetales > Streptomycetaceae > Streptomyces > Streptomyces atrovirens. Next base: position 400,275 of record NZ_LIWB01000003.1, on the reverse strand, counting down.
GCAGCACGAGCACGGTGCAGGCGGTGAGGGCGCGGGCGGTGTACTCCCAGATGGCGTCCTCGCCCAGCAGCGCCTGTTCGCCGAAGTAGGCGCCGTCGGCGAGGACTCCGAGGGACTCGTCGTCGCCGTAGGGGCCGGTGCCGACCCGCTCCACCCTGCCGTGCGCCAGCAGGTACACCTCGTCGGCCGGGCTGCCGAAGGAGGCGATGACCTGACCGGCCTCGATCTCCTGCTGCCGGCAGCGGGCGGCCAGCTCGGTCAGCACCTCCTCGTCCTCGTACGACCGCAGCACCGGAAGCTCGCCCAGCTCCGCGGGGATGATCTCGACGCGGTCGCCGGTCTTCACGAACGTGATCCGGCCATCACCCACGGCGTACGTCAGCCGCCGGTTGACACGGTATGTACCGCCCTGCACGTCGGCCCAGGGCAGCATGCGCAGCAGCCAGCGTGAGCTGATCTCCTGCATCTGCGGCACGGACTTGGTCGTGGTGGCCAGGTTCCGCGCGGCCGCCGTACCGAGGCTCTGCTGCTGCCTGGCCTGCTCCGTGCGGACCTCTTCGCCTACCGACATAGAGAATTGCCCTCCCCAATGGTGATCCCGCACCCGGCCGCGCCGGGCGTGGCATTGCGCGATCAAGCCTTCCTTACGCAGCGTGCGCGCACCATTACCCGATCGAGCGGGATTGGATCTTGGGAGGACTGGGCAGGCATGAGCACTCGTTCGACGGCACCGTACCGGAAGGAAATTGTCCGGATCGGCTCGCACAGGAGACGGACGAGTAGTTGAACTCGCTCCTTTTAGGTATAGGCCCGGTAGCGAGCGGTTGCGAAGGGCGGCCGCCGCCCGGCACGAAGGAGGGCGGTCATGGCCCCACCCATGTCCGCGAGCGCGTTCCTGCGCGCTCTGAAGGCGGAAGGTCTCACGGTCGTCGAGGTCGGCGACTGGCGCGACCACAACCGCAACCACAAGGGCCCCTGGGGCCCGGTGCACGGCGTGATGATCCACCACACCGTGACCAAGGGCAGCGCCCGCACGGTCGACATCTGCCGCAAGGGCTACGAGGGTCTGCCCGGGCCCCTGTGCCACGGCGTCATCACCAAGGACGGCCGGGTCCACCTCGTCGGCTACGGCAGGGCCAACCACGCCGGGCTCGGCGACGACGACGTGCTCCGCGCGGTGATCGCCGAAAGGGAGCTGCCGAAGGACAACGAGGCGAACACCGACGGCAACCGGCACTTCTACGGCTTCGAGTGCGAGAACCTCGGCGACGGCGAGGACCCCTGGCCGGCGGCCCAGCTGGAGGCCATCGAGAGGGCCGCGGCCGCCGTGTGCCGTCATCACGGCTGGAACGAACGGTCGGTGATCGGGCACAGGGAGTGGCAGCCGGGGAAGGTGGACCCGCGCGGGTTCACGATGGGCTCGATGAGGAAACGGATCGGCGACCGGCTGAAGTGACGTGCGGGCGCACGGGCGCGACGGCGCACGGCCTGGCTGGCGACAACCCGTTGGAACCTGTCGCTCGCTCCCCTGGGGCCCGTGGCGGCCCGCTCCTAGCGTGGTGAAACGTCCCTGACGGTCCCAGGAAAAGGCCTCGCCATGCAGTACGTCGCCCCGGTCGGCATCGGTGTCCTCTACGCCCTGCTGATGTCCCTCGTCCGTGAACCGCACCGGCGGCGCCTGAACGCCCTCATGGTCGCCGGTGCGGGCGCCGCCTACCTCAGCGGCGGCGGGCTGGGCGGCTGGGAGTTCGCCTTCACGGCGCTGGTCACCTATGTCGCGTTCCGCGGCCTGGACTCCTGGACGTTCATCGGCGTCGGCTGGCTGCTGCACACCGCGTGGGACGTCGTCCACCACATCAAGGGCAACCCCATCATCCCGTTCGCCCACACGTCGTCCCTGGGCTGCGCGATCTGCGACCCGGTGATCGCGCTGTGGTGCCTGCGGGGCGGCCCCTCCCTGATCGACGTGCTCCGCGACCGCGGCGGCAGGCGCCGCCGAGGCCGCGAGGAGCCGCAGGCGACAATGGCCCGGTGACCGGCTCCGACGACCCCGACCCCCGCGACGCCCTCGCGGGCCTGCGCCCACGGCTGCCCTCCCCGCTGCGGGAGGTCACGGACCAGCGGTTCGAGCGGCACGGGGTGCGGCTCCTGCTGAAGCGGGACGATCTGATCCACCCCGAACTGGTCGGCAACAAGTGGCGCAAGCTCGCGCCGAACCTCGACGAGGCGGCCGGACGGACCGTGCTCACCTTCGGCGGCGCGTACTCCAACCACCTGCGCGCCACGGCCGCCGCCGGCCGGCTGCTCGGCCTGCGCACGGTCGGCGTGGTGCGCGGGCAGGAACTCGCCGGCCGCCCCCTCAATCCCTCGCTGGCCCGGTGCGCGGCCGACGGGATGCGGCTGCACTTCGTCGACCGGTCGACGTACCGCCGCAAGACCGAGCCGGAGACCCTGGCGGCCGTGCTCCGCGCGGCGGACGCCGAGGACGCGTACGTCGTGCCCGAGGGCGGCAGCAACCCCGCCGCCGTGCGCGGCTGCCGGGCGCTCGGGGAGGAGCTGGCCGGCCGGGCGGACGTGGCGGCGGTGGCCTGCGGCACCGGCGGCACGCTGGCCGGACTGGCCGCCGGGCTCGGCGACGGGACGCGCGCACTGGGCATACCCGTGCTCAAGGGCGGCTTCCTGACCGATGACATACGGGCCCTGCAGAGCGAGGCGTTCGACGGCCCGCGCGGCGACTGGAGCCTCGACGACCGCTTCCACTTCGGCGGCTACGCCCGTGTCCCCCCGGAACTCGACGCGTTCGCCGAGGACTTCGAGCACCGCCACGGCATCCCGGTCGAACGTCTCTATGTCGCCAAGTTGCTTTACGCCCTTGTCGCCCTGGCGGAGGAGGACGCGTTCCCGCGCGGGAGCACGGTCGCCGCGGTGATCACCGGACGGCCCTTCCTCTAGGGCCGGTCCGGCGGATCATGCCGGAGACGCGCAGTCCGGCACGTCCGTCTGCGGCGCGCCGGACCCCACTCACCTGGGCCGCAAGGCGCCGCCGGTTCCCTCCGGCTCGATCCGCCGGACGGGCCCCAGGCGGCTAGGTCGTCTCCCGGAACGCCGCCGCCTCCTCCAGGTCCAGTCGGCGCAGCAGCGTGCGCAGCATCTCGTCGTCGATGTAACGGCCGTCGCGCAGTCGGACGAACACCTCGCGCTCCGCGCTGATCATCTCCCGTGACAGCCTCCGGTAGGTGTCGTCCACCGACTCCCCGGTGACCGGGTTGACCTGCCCGAGCCGTTCCCAGACGGCGTTGCGGCGGCGCTCCAGGACGGTGCGCAGACGTTCGGCGAGCGGTGCGGGCAGGGCGTTGCGCTCGTCGGCGAGGAGCTCGTCCAGGCGCTGCTCGGCGATCCGGGAGGCCTGCGCCTGGGCGTTGGCCTCGGCCAGGGTCTCGGCCTGCGCGTCGCGTCCGGGGAGCTTGAGCACCCGGATCAGCGGGGGCAGCGTCAGCCCTTGCACGACCAGGGTGCCGATGACGGTGGTGAAGGTCAGGAAGAGCAGCAGGTTGCGCTGCGGGAAGTCCTCGCCCTCGGCGGCGACCGGGATCGAGAAGGCGATGGCCAGCGAGACCACGCCCCGCATTCCGGCCCAGGCGATGACGAACGGCGCCTTCCAGCCGGGGCTCCCCTCGCGTTCCCTGATCTTCGCCGACAGCATCGGCGGCAGCCAGGTCGCCGGGTACACCCAGAGGAACCGGATCACGACAACCACCACGAAGACGGCGACCGCGTACCAGGCGGCGTCGACGCCCTCGTACTCGCCGAGTCCTCTCAGGACGACGGGCAGTTGCAGTCCGATCAGCGCGAACACCGCGGACTCCAGGACGAACGCGACCATCTTCCACACCGCGTCCTCCTGGAGGCGGGTGGCGAAGTCGACCTCCCACGCGCGGTGCCCCAGGTAGAGGGCGACGACCACCACGGCGATGACTCCGGAGGCGTGCACCTGCTCGGCGGCGGCGTAGGCGACGAACGGGATCAGCAGGGAGAGCGTGTTCTGCAGCAGCGCCTCCTTCACGTGGGTGCGCAGCCAGTGCAGCGGTGCCATCAGCACCAGGCCGACCGCCAGCCCGCCGACCGCGGCGAGCAGGAACTCGCCGACTCCCCCGGCCCAGGTGGCGCCCTCGCCGACCGCGGCCGCCACGGCCACCCGGAACGCGGTGATCGCGGTGGCGTCGTTCAGCAGGGACTCGCCCTGGAGGATGGTGGTGATCCGGGACGGCAGGCCCACCCGGCGTGCCACCGCCGTCGCCGCGACCGCGTCCGGCGGAGCCACCACGGCGCCGAACACCAGCGCCGCGGTCAGCGGCAGGCCCGGCACGATCAGGTACAGGAGCCAGCCGACGGCGAACGTCGCGAACAGCACGTACCCCACCGACAGCAGCGCCACCGGCCGCAGTTGCGCCCGCAGGTCGAGGTAGGAGCTGTCGGTGGCCGCCGTGTGCAGCAGCGGGGGCAGGATGAGCGGCAGGACGATGTGCGGATCGAGCGTGTACTCGGGCACGCCGGGGAGGTAGCTGACCGCCAGTCCGGCGGCGACCAGCAGCAGCGGTGGCGGCACCGGGGTGCGCCGGGCGGCCGCGGCGATCGCGGCGCTGCCCGCCACCAGCAACAGCAGCGGCATCACATCCATGTCCGGCCCACCCTCGTTTTTCCGCGCGGCTCCCCGCGCGGGCGTCGTAATCTGGCAATCATGAAACAGTGCACGCACGCCGACGCGCTGCCGCATCCGGAACCCGTCCCGCTCGGTGAGACGTGTCCGGAGTGCCTGCGGGACGGCACTGATCCGGTGCAGCTGCGCCTCTGCCTCACCTGCGGCCACGTCGGGTGCTGCGACTCCTCGCCGAACCGGCACGCCACGGAACACCACAGGGAAACCGGCCACCCCGTGATGCGGACCCATGAGCCCGGCGAGGACTGGCGCTGGTGCTTCGTGGACCACGTACTGGTGTGACCCGGAGTGACCCCGGTGCCGGACGGTTCGACCGTCTGACGTCTGGGTACGTCAATGCGGCGCGCGCTCTTCCCATTTGGGAGCCGCAGACCCCTAGCCACGGAGCGTATTCATAGTTTTACTATGAGTGACAGCATACGGGTCGGGGTCCCGGGGACAGGACCGTCGAGAGCGCGATAGCGTCACCGCTGAACCACGTAGCGCGTTACCCGGGGGCGAACCAGGCCCTGAAACGCTTGTACCACCTTGGAGGTGAGGGTGTCCCAGATCGCAGGCGAGCCCGCGACCCAGGACTTCGTGGAAGTCCGGCTGCCGGCCGCGGGGGCCTACCTGTCGGTGCTGCGTACGGCCACGGCCGGCCTCGCGGCCCGTTTGGACTTCACCCTCGACGAGATCGAGGACCTGCGCATCGCGGTCGACGAGGCCTGCGCGATCCTGCTCCAGCAGGCCGTGCCGGGTTCGGTGCTCAGCTGTGTCTTCCGGCTCGTCGACGACTCGCTCGAGGTGACCGTCTCGGCGCCGACCACGGACGGTCACGCCCCTTCGCGGGACACCTTCGCCTGGACCGTCCTGTCCGCGCTCGCGGGCAAGGTCTCCTCCGCCGTGGACGAGGACAAGACCGTGTCGATCAGCCTCTACAAACAGCGCGGCGCGGGACCCGGGCCGGCGTGAGGAGCGAGGACGGGCCGGTGCGGGACGAAGAACGCGGCACACGGGAGCTGCCGGCCGAGCGCGTGCCGGACGGCATCGACGGCATCCCCGAGCAGGCCCGGCCGCATCCGGAGGACGACTCCACGGAGACCGTCGCCCCGGGCGGCGGGCAGTCCGGCGGTGCCGCGCGGGGCACGCCCGCGGCCGGGCCGGCCGGGGTCGCTCCGGGCCAGGGGGGCGCCCCCGCCAGGGCCAGGCCGGCAGCGGGGGACGAGGCGAGCGCTCGGGGAAGGGCGACGGGCGGGACGATGAGCGAGCACGAGCGACACGCCGAGGACGAGGCGCCGCGGGCGCCCGCCGCCCGGGGCGCGCGGAGCACCCCCGGTGCTCCGGGCACCCAGGGCGGGCACGCGCACCACAACCCGCAGGACCGCAGCGGGGCGCGCGCCATGTTCCTCGAGCTGCGCACGCTGCAGGACGGCACTCCCGAGTACGCGGAGCTGCGCAACCGCCTGGTGCGCATGCATCTGCCGCTCGTCGAGCACCTCGCGCGCCGCTTCCGCAACCGCGGTGAGCCGCTGGACGACCTCACCCAGGTCGCCACCATCGGGCTGATCAAGTCGGTCGACCGCTTCGACCCCGACCGGGGCGTGGAGTTCTCGACGTACGCGACCCCGACGGTCGTCGGCGAGATCAAGCGGCACTTCCGCGACAAGGGCTGGGCGGTGCGCGTGCCGCGCCGGCTGCAGGAGCTGCGGCTGGCGCTCACCACGGCCACGGCGGAGCTGTCCCAGCTCCACGGCCGCTCCCCCACGGTGCACGAGCTGGCCGAGAAGCTGGCCATCTCCGAGGAGGAGGTCCTGGAGGGCCTGGAGTCCGCGAACGCGTACTCCACGCTGTCCCTGGACGTCCCCGACACCGACGACGAGTCCCCGGCGGTCGCCGACACCCTCGGTGCCGAGGACGAGGCGCTGGAGGGCGTGGAGTACCGGGAGTCGCTCAAGCCGCTGCTGGAGGACCTTCCGCCGCGCGAGAAGCGGATCCTGCTGCTGCGCTTCTTCGGCAACATGACCCAGTCGCAGATCGCGCAGGAGGTCGGCATCTCGCAGATGCACGTCTCCCGGCTGCTGGCCCGCACCCTGGCCCAGCTCCGGGAGAAGCTGCTCGTGGAGGAGTGACCCGCTGCGGGCGCCGGGGCGCCGGGGCCTGCCCACCGGATCAGGCCGGCCCCAGGTGACGGCGCCTCGCAGCCGGGCCGAGCGGGGGCTGTGGGGCTCCCTCCCGCGCATGGGGTCCCCCCGCTCGAGCGAAGCCGAGAGTGGGGAGCAGTCGAGCGTGAGGAAGTCGGCACCCGACGACAACGCCGCTGGGGTCCCTCTCCGGGAGGGTGCGCGCCGGATCCCGCGACCCCGGCAGGGTCCGGGAGCGGGCGCTACTTCTCGGCGTTCCCGGGCCCCCGGATGCCGAGGGCCTGGGTCGTCTCGGGGTTGACCAGCAGGACGAGCGCGGTGCCGGCCACGACGGCGAGCGCGATTCCGGCGGGGATGGCCACGCTGTCGGAGCGCAGCAGGTTGTAGGCCACCGGCAGCGCGATGATCTGCGTGATGACGGCGGGGCCGCGGCTCCAGCTCCGCCGGGCGAACAGTCCCCGCGCGGCGAGCAGCGGGAGCAGCGCGAGCACGATCAGCGTCACCCCGCCGGTGATCGCCTGTTGACGGTCGTCCGGTTCGCCGGTGAGGGCGAGGACCGACATCCACACCCCGCCGGCCACCAGCGCGAGCCCCTCCAGGGCGGCCAGCGCCGCGGCGTACGTCAGACGGCGCGGGCGGGGGCCGGTGGCGTCCGGGGTGGTGGTGGGGGTCTGCTCGCTGCTCACCCCTGAAGGGTAGCCCTCGCCGTGCGCGCCCCCGTGTCGAGGTTCACGCCCCGTCTCCCCCTCCGCCCCCGACTCGGTCTGGGCCCGGTACCGCTCAGTAGGTACCCTGCACGTCATGCGTGCACTTCTCGTGGTCAACCCGGCGGCAACCACCACCAGTGCGCGCACGCGCGATGTGCTGATCCACGCGCTCGCCAGCGAGATGAAGCTGGAGGCGGTCACCACCGAGTACCGCGGGCACGCGCGCGACCTCGGCCGGCAGGCCGCGCAGAGCGACGACATCGACCTGGTGGTGGCCCTCGGCGGGGACGGCACGGTCAACGAGGTCGTCAACGGTCTGCTGCACGCGGGGCCCGACCCGGAGCACCTGCCCGGTCTCGCCGTGGTCCCCGGCGGCTCCACCAATGTCTTCGCCCGCGCGCTGGGCCTGCCGAACCAGCCCGTGGAGGCCACCGGCGTCCTGCTGGACGCGCTGCGCGAGGGCCGCGAGCGCACCGTCGGCCTGGGTCTGACCTCGGGCACGCCGGGCTCGGACGACGAGGCCGTACCGGCCCGCTGGTTCACCTTCAACGCGGGGCTGGGCTTCGACGCCGGCGTGGTCGGCCGGGTGGAGCAGCAGCGGGAGCGCGGCAGGAAGTCGACCCACGCGCTGTACATGCGCCAGGTGGTCCGTCAGCTCCTCGGCGAGCCGCACCGGCGGCGCGGGGTGATCACCCTGGAGCACCCGGGCGAGGAACCGGTCACCGATCTGGTGCTCTCCATAGTCTCGAACACCTCGCCGTGGACGTTTCTCGGCAATCGCCCGATCTACGCGTCACCTAAGGCCTCGTTCGATACGGGCCTCGATCTCTTCGGTCTGAGCCGGCTGTCCACCGCCGCGGTTGCCCGGTATGGCACCCAGTTGCTCACTTCGTCCCCGGAGCGCGGCCCCCGCGGCAGGCATGCGGTCTCCCGGCACGATCTGACGCGCTTCACCTTGCATTCGAAGGTGCCGCTGCCCCTCCAGATGGACGGTGACCACCTGGGGCTACGAACCAGCGTGACGTTCACAGGCGTACGCCGTGCACTGCGTGTGATTGTGTGAGCAGAAAGGGCCAAAGTCCTTTCAGTCGAACGTTTAGGCCAGGATCCACCCCATGGAAGTACGGCTGTGACCTAGTCGACACCGAAGAATCAAAAAAAACTTTCCGGAAGGGGTTGTATCCGTCGCCGAGGTTTGCGAGTCTCTTCTTGGCGATCGGGACGGCCCGCAACACCGGCCTCCACAGATCACCGGAACCCCTCTTCAAATCCAAGGACCCAACGCCGGGGAACCTGGCGGTCGGCCCTTCCCTTGTCGGGGGATTCGTGAAAGCGTTCACATTCACAAGCAATCGCATTACATACCCAGGAGAGGTAGCAGCCATGGACTGGCGTCACAACGCCGTTTGCCGCGAGGAAGACCCCGAGCTCTTCTTCCCCATCGGCAACACCGGTCCTGCGCTGCTGCAGATCGAGGAAGCCAAGGCCGTCTGCCGTCGCTGCCCGGTGATCGAGAGCTGCCTGCAGTGGGCACTCGAGTCCGGTCAGGACAGCGGCGTCTGGGGTGGTCTCAGCGAGGACGAGCGTCGCGCGATGAAGCGCCGTGCCGCCCGCAACCGGGCCCGTCAGGCCTCCGCCTGACAACCCACCCCTGCTGACAGCCTGAGCTTGGCGGCGCGTACGGCGCGTACGCATCTCCCGCCCCCGAGCCGCAGCGCGCAGTTGAGCAAGAGCCCCGGCCGCTTTCAGCGGTCCGGGGCTCTTTGCCGTCCGTACACGTCCGTGCAGGTCCGCGCCGCCCGCGCCCGTCCGCTCCCGTTACTTGTCCGACTGCACCGGGATGTCCAGGATCACCCTGGTCCCCCGCTCCGGCGCCGGCACCATGTCGAAGGTGCCGCCCAACTCGCCCTCCACCAGGGTCCGTACGATCTGCAGACCGAGGTTGCCCGCGGTGTGCGGGTCGAAGCCCTCGGGCAGGCCCACGCCGTCGTCCTGCACGGTGACCAGCAGACGGGTCTCCTTCGTGGTGCCGCCGCGCACCGCCGACACCTCCACGGTGCCGGTCTCGCCCTCGCAGAAGCCGTGCTCCAGGGCGTTCTGCAGCACCTCGGTCAGCACCATCGACAGCGGGGTGGCGACCTCGGCGTCGAGTATGCCGAAGCGGCCCGTGCGCCGGCCGGTGACCTTGCCCGGGGAGATCTCGGCGACCATCGCGAGGACGCGGTCGGCGATCTCGTCGAACTCCACCCGCTCGTCCAGGTTCTGGGACAGCGTCTCGTGCACGATCGCGATGGATCCCACCCGGCGCACCGCCTCCTCCAGGGCCGCACGGCCGCGCTCGGACCCGATGCGCCGTGCCTGGAGGCGCAGCAGCGCCGCCACCGTCTGGAGGTTGTTCTTCACCCGGTGGTGGATCTCCCGGATGGTCGCGTCCTTGGTGATCAACTCGCGTTCGCGGCGGCGAAGTTCCGTGACGTCACGGAGCAGCACCAGCGAACCGATGCGCGTCCCCTTCGGTTTGAGCGGGATCGCCCGGAACTGGATCACCCCGTCGTGCGCCTCGATCTCGAACTCGCGCGGCGCCCAGCCGCTGGCGACCTTGGCCAGCGCCTCGTCCACAGGACCGCGGGAGGGGGCCAGTTCGGCGGTGGTCCGTCCGAGGTGATGACCCACCAGGTCGGCGGCGAGACCCATGCGGTGGTACGCGGACAGGGCGTTCGGGGAGGCGTACTGGACGATGCCGTCGGCGTCGAGCCGGATCAGCCCGTCGCCGACGCGGGGCGAGGCGTCCATCTCGAGCTGCTGGTTCGCGAACGGGAAGGAGCCGGCCGCGATCATCTGCGCGAGGTCCGAGGCGCTCTGGAGGTAGGTGAGCTCCAGCCGGCTCGGGGTGCGCACGGTGAGCAGGTTGGTGTTGCGCGCGATGACCCCGAGGACGCGCCCCTCACGCCGTACGGGGATGGACTCGACCCGTACGGGAACCTCCTCGCGCCACTCCGGGTCCCCCTCGCGCACGATCCGGCCCTCGTCCAGGGCCGCGTCCAGCATGGGGCGGCGTCCGCGCGGGACGAGGTGGCCGACCATGTCGTCCTGGTAGGAGGTCGGGCCGGTGTTGGGCCGCATCTGGGCGACGGAGACATAGCGGGTGCCGTCGCGGGTGGGGACCCACAGGACCAGGTCGGCGAAGGAGAGGTCGGAGAGCAGCTGCCACTCCGAGACCAGCAGATGGAGCCACTCGAGATCGGTGTCGTCGAGGGCGGTGTGCTGGCGTACGAGTTCGTTCATGGAGGGCACGTCAGCGAGCGTACCCGGCGGTCTGCGGGGCCGCGGAGCACCCGCGGGCCGCGGCGCCTGAGAGGGACCCTCAACCCTCCCGGCACCGCAGCCCGGAGCAACATCGGCCGTGGGGTGTGCGGTCCCGGTCGGCCGAGGGATGAGGAGCCGGGGCAGTCAGGGCAGAGAGCTCCGGTTCCTCGGTTCCGCCTTCCTGTGCGGGGAAGGCAGGCTTGGTGTGCCCTGCTACGCATTGTGGACTAGACCACTGTCCCTGTAAATGCGTCGGACCAATCGCGTCGGACGCCGTTCATCTCATCGGTGCCGCACGGGCGTCCGTCACGCAGCCTAACCCGTGGGGTTCCCGCACGGGGCCGGTCGGACATGGCAATTTCGGCGCGCGGCCACCGCACCCGCTCTGTTAGATTGAGATTGGTCTAAACCACATTGCACCACCTTACGGATCCGTGCTCGCGGATCCGGTCCCAGTCGAGTCCTCCTCAAGATCGGCAGGCCCACCGTGGAAGTTGTCATCGTTGCGGACGCCAAGGCGGGCGGCGAGCTCATCGCCGGGGCCATGGCACAGCTCCTGCGACGCAAGCCCGACGCCCTGCTGGGCGTGGCGACCGGTTCGACGCCGCTGCCCGTCTACCAGGCGCTGGCGGCCCAGGTGGACTCCGGCGCGGTGGACACCTCCCGGGCCCGGATCGCCCAGCTCGACGAGTACGTGGGACTGCCCGCCGACCACCCCGAGTCCTACCGCTCGGTGCTGCGGCGCGAGGTGCTGGAGCCGCTCGGGATCGGGATGGACGCCTTCATGGGCCCCGACGGCACCGCCGAGGACGTGCAGGGCGCGTGCGAGGCGTACGACAGGGAGCTGGCCGGGGCCGGCGGCGTGGACCTCCAGCTCCTCGGGATCGGCACGGACGGGCACATCGGGTTCAACGAACCGTGCTCCTCGCTCGCCTCCCGCACCCGGATCAAGACGTTGACCGAGCAGACCCGGGTGGACAACGCCCGCTTCTTCGACGGCGACATCGACCAGGTCCCGCACCACGTCATCACCCAGGGCATCGGCACCATCCTGGAGGCCCGCCACCTGGTCCTGCTCGCCACCGGCGAGGGCAAGGCGGACGCGGTCGCCGCGACCGTCGAGGGGCCGGTGGCGGCGGTGTGCCCGGCGTCCGCGCTCCAGCTGCACCCGCACGCCACGGTGGTAGTCGACGAGGCCGCCGCCGCCAAGCTGAAGCTCGCCGACTACTTCCGGCACACCTACGCCAACAAGCCGGAGTGGCAGGGGATCTGACCGCCCTCCGTGGTCTGGACCAGCCCCCGCCCCAGGGGTATACAAAGGGGATCACGGAGCGTGCGGGGCACACCCCCGCCCCGAGCCGTGCCACGATGTCAGCCGCGGCCGATGGGGATGTCGGTCGTTTCGGCACCCGGAGCCGGGAAGGCAGAGCATGAGCACCGACGTCAGCAGTGCGGAGAACGAGGGTGGGACCACGGTCCGTACCGCGCGTGTGCCCAAGTACTACCGGCTGAAGAAGCACCTGCTCGACATGACCGAGACGGCGCCGCCCGGCACTCCGGTCCCGCCCGAGCGCACCCTGGCGGCGGAGTTCGACACCTCGCGCACCACCGTGCGCCAGGCGCTCTCGGAGCTGGTCGTCGAGGGGCGCCTCGAACGCATCCAGGGCAAGGGGACCTTCGTCGCCAAGCCCAAGGTCTCCCAGGCGCTCCAGCTCACGTCGTACACCGAGGACATGCGCGCCCAGGGCCTGGAGCCCACCTCGCAGCTGCTGGACCTCGGCTACATCACCGCCGACGACCGGCTCGCCGAGCTGCTCGACATCACGGCCGGCGGGCGGGTGCTGCGCATCGAGCGGCTGCGCATGGCCAACGGCGAGCCGATGGCCATCGAGACCACCCACCTGAGCGCCAAGCGCTTCCCCGCGCTGCGCCGCAGCCTGACGAAGTACACCTCCCTCTACACCGCCCTGGCCGAGGTGTACGACGTCCATCTCGCGGAGGCCGAGGAGACCATCGAGACGTCCCTGGCCACCCCGCGCGAGGCCGGCCTGCTCGGCACCGACGTCGGTCTGCCGATGCTGATGCTGTCCCGGCACTCGCGGGACCGGGACGGACAGCCGGTGGAGTGGGTGCGGTCGGTGTACCGGGGCGACCGGTACAAGTTCGTCGCACGCCTGAAGCGCCCCCAGGACTGAACCCGCAGCAGGCCCGCGGCAGACTCGGACCAGGCCCTGAGCGGGCCCTGGGTGGGTCCTGGGTGGTCCTGAGCGGGCCCGCAAAACCCGACGAAGCGGGCGGTTGACAAGGTTTTCGTTGCTGTTGCCTCTCGGTTGAGCGGCGCCTGGGTACCGCTATGCGGACGAGGGGTTACGACCGCGCCGCGCCCTGACCTACATTTCCGCGCATTGACGCCGGTGATCAGTGAGGGGACGGGAACCGTCTGATGTCACAAGCCCCAGAAACCAGCGGAGGGCCGGTGGTGACGCCCATGCGCGTCGTCATCGCCCTCTGTCTCGTCGCACCGTTCGTGGCCATGCTGTGGGTCGGGTCCTACGCGAAGACCGACCCGCTGTTCATCGGCATCCCGTTCTTCTACTGGTACCAGATGCTGTGGGTGCTGGTCTCCACCGTCCTGACGATGATCGCGTACAAGCTCTGGCAGCGTGACCAGCGCGCCCGCTCGGCCGCGAAGGGCGGTGCGTCGCAGTGAACGACGGCGTGAACGGCGTGGCACTCGCCGTCTTCATCTTCTTCTTCCTGCTGGTCACGGCGATGGGCTTCATGGCCGCGCGCTGGCGCAAGGCCGAGAACGAGCACAGCCTCGACGAGTGGGGCCTGGGCGGCCGGTCCTTCGGGACCTGGGTCACCTGGTTCCTGCTCGGCGGCGACCTGTACACCGCGTACACGTTCGTGGCCGTACCGGCGGCGATCTACGCGGCGGGCGCGGCCGGCTTCTTCGCGGTGCCGTACACGATCCTGGTCTACCCGCTGATCTTCACCTTCCTGCCCCGGCTGTGGTCGGTGTCGCACAAACACGGCTACGTCACGACGTCCGACTTCGTGCGCGGCCGGTTCGGCTCGAAGGGGCTGTCGCTGGCCGTCGCGGTCACCGGCATCCTGGCCACGATGCCGTACATCGCGCTCCAGCTGGTCGGCATCCAGGCCGTGCTGGACGTGATGGGCGTCGGCGGCGGCGAGGACACCAACTGGTTCGTCAAGGACCTGCCGCTGCTGATCGCCTTCGGTGTGCTGGCGGCGTACACGTACTCGTCGGGTCTGCGGGCCCCCGCGCTGATCGCGTTCGTCAAGGACACGCTGATCTACATCGTGATCGCGGTGGCGATCATCTACATCCCGATCAAGCTGGGCGGCTTCGACGAGATCTTCGCCTCGGCGAACGACAAGTTCACCGAAGCGGGCGCGGGCGGTCTGGTACCGGCCGGGACGAGCCAGTGGACGTACGCCACGCTGGCACTGGGCTCGGCGCTCGCGCTGTTCATGTACCCGCACTCGATCACCGCGACGCTGTCCTCGCGCAGCCGTGAGGTGATCCGCCGCAACACCACGATCCTGCCGCTGTACTCCCTGATGCTGGGCCTGCTGGCGCTGCTGGGCTTCATGGCGATCGCGGCCGGGGTCAAGGTCAGCAACGGCCAGCTGGCGATCCCGCAGCTGTTCGAGAACATGTTCCCGGACTGGTTCGCGGGCGTGGCCTTCGCGGCGATCGGCATCGGCGCGCTGGTGCCGGCGGCGATCATGTCGATCGCGGCGGCGAACCTCTTCACCCGCAACATCTACAAGGACTTCATCAAGCCGGACGCCACCCCGGCGCAGGAGACCAAGGTCTCCAAGCTGGTGTCCCTGCTGGTGAAGGTGGGCGCGCTGGCCTTCGTCCTGACCATGGACAAGACGGTCGCGATCAACTTCCAGCTCCTCGGCGGCATCTGGATCCTGCAGACCTTCCCGGCGCTGGTGGGCGGCCTGTTCACCCGCTGGTTCCACCGCTGGGCGCTGATCGGCGGCTGGGCGGTCGGCATGGTCTACGGCACGGCCGCCGCGTACGGGGTGGCCTCGCCGACGCAGAAGCACTTCGGCGGGTCGTCGAAGGAGATCCCGGGCATCGGCGAGATCGGCTACATCGGCCTCACCGCGTTCGTGCTCAACGTCCTGGTCACGGTCGTCCTGACCTTCGTCTTCCGGGCCGTCAAGGCCCCCGAGGGCATCGACGAGACCAAGCCGCAGGACTACACGGCGGACGCGGGCGACCCCGGTGTCCAGGTGGAGCTTCCGCCGGCCACGGCGGGCAGTGCGCACTGACGCCGTACACACCGTGAGCGACGGGCCGCCGGAGAAATCCGGCGGCCCGTTGTCGTACCCGTCCGGCACACTCCCCTCATGGACATCGTCATCCGGCCGGTGGAGCCCGGCGAGCACGCGGAACTCGGTGAGATCACCGCGCAGGCCTACCTGCTGGACGGGCTGCTCGACTTCGGGGAGAGCGACGCGTACCTCGGTGAGCTGCGGAACGTGGGGAAGCGGGCAGCCGCCGCCGAGGTGCTGGTCGCCGTGGAGAACGGGGCGGTGCTGGGCGGGGTGACCTTCGTGCCGGGCCCCGGTCCGATGGCCGACATAGCAGGGCCGGGCGAGGCGGAGATCCGGATGCTCGCGGTCGCCCGCGCGGGCCGGGGCCGGGGCGCCGGGGAGGCCCTGGTGCGTGCCTGCGTCGACCGGGCGCGGGCCACCGAGGGCTGCGTACGGATCCTGCTGTCGACCCAGCGCACCATGCACTCCGCCCACCGCATCTACGAGCGGCTGGGATTCACCCGCACCCCCGAGCGCGACTGGGGCCCCCTGCCGGAGCACGCGGACCTCACCCTCCTCACCTACGAGTTGACGCTCTGACACCTCCGCGACACAACATATGGGGTTGTCGGCGACACCCGGCACAAGATGTATGCTCATGCTCGCTGTCGCCGCAGGGGAATCCGGTGCGAATCCGGAACTGTCCCGCAACGGTGTACCCATGCCCGCGTACGCGTGCGCATGGGCGTCAGTCCGAGGACCTGCCGACAGTGCGCCCGGCCGTCCGGTCCGGGTGCCCTGACGTCCGGGCCTCGCGGAATGGGCCGGTGGACGCGACGCCGCGTGCGCTCGTGTACTGCCCCCTGCGCTCTTCGAGGCCCCCGTGCCGAGCGAGGGAGAGCCCCACGTGACCATCGCGCCAGCCGATCCGGCCTCAGCGATCGACGTGCCCGAGGAGAGCGGCGGCCCCGGTGCCGCGCTGCTGCGGACCCTGACCGAGCTGACCGCCGACCTGCCCGACGCCGACCCCGGCCGGGTCGCCGCCGCCGCGCTGCGCGGCCGGTCCGCTTCCGCCGACGCGGCGGAGCTGCGGGAGCTGGCCACCGAGGCGGCGGCCGGGCTCATCTCCGAGGACCCGGCCTACTCCCGGCTCGCCGCCCGGCTGCTGACCATCTCCATCCGCGCCGAGGCCGCCTCGCAGGGCGTCACCTCGTTCACCGGGTCCGTCGCGACCGGGCACCGCGAGGGGCTGATCGCCGACCGGACCGCCGCGTTCGTCCGGCTGCACGCCGCCCGCCTGGACGCGCTGATCGACAGCGGGGCCGACGACCGCTTCGGCTACTTCGGCCTGCGCACCCTGCACAGCCGCTACCTGCTGCGGCACCCGGTCACCCGCAAGGTCGTCGAGACGCCCCAGCACTTCCTGCTGCGGGTCGCCAGCGGTCTCGCCGAGGACGACAGCGCCCGCTCCGTGGACGAGGTCGCCGCGCTGTACGGGCTGATGAGCCGCCTGGACTACCTGCCCTCCTCCCCCACGCTGTTCAACTCCGGCACGCGCCACCCGCAGATGTCGTCCTGCTACCTCCTCGACTCCCCCAAGGACGAGCTGGACTCCATCTACGACCGCTACCACCAGGTCGCCCGCCTCTCGAAGCACGCCGGCGGCATCGGCCTGTCCTACTCCCGCGTCCGCGCCCGGGGTTCGCTGATCCGCGGGACCAACGGGCACTCCAACGGCATCGTCCCGTTCCTGAAGACGCTGGACGCCTCGGTCGCCGCCGTGAACCAGGGCGGCCGGCGCAAGGGCGCCGCGGCGGTCTACCTGGAGACCTGGCACTCCGACATCGAGGAGTTCCTGGAGCTGCGTGACAACACCGGCGAGGACGCCCGCCGTACGCACAACCTGAACCTCGCGCACTGGGTGCCGGACGAGTTCATGCGCCGGGTGAACGCCGACGCGCCCTGGTCGCTGTTCTCGCCGGCGGACGTGCCCGGACTGGTCGACCT
The DNA here is from genome assembly GCF_001905725.1 of Streptomyces sp. CB02400. GTDB lineage: Bacteria > Actinomycetota > Actinomycetes > Streptomycetales > Streptomycetaceae > Streptomyces > Streptomyces atrovirens. The sequence continues at coordinate 383,113 of NZ_LIWB01000003.1, read as the reverse complement.
GTGGGGCGAGGAGTTCGACGCGGCGTACCGGGCCGCCGAGGCGAAGGGCCTGGCGAGGAAGACCCTCCCGGCCCGCGAGCTGTACGGCCGCATGATGCGCACCCTCGCGCAGACCGGCAACGGCTGGATGACCTTCAAGGACGCCGCCAACCGCACGGCGAACCAGACCGCCGAGCCGGGCCACGTCATCCACTCCTCGAACCTCTGCACGGAGATCCTGGAGGTCACCGACGACGGGGAGACGGCGGTCTGCAACCTGGGATCGGTCAACCTCGGCGCCTTCGTGGACCGGGGGGACATCGACTGGGAGCGCCTCGACGAGACGGTGCGCACCGCCGTGACGTTCCTCGACCGGGTCGTCGACATCAACTTCTATCCGACCGAGCAGGCGGGCCGCTCCAACGCCAAGTGGCGCCCCGTCGGTCTCGGCGCCATGGGCCTGCAGGACGTCTTCTTCAAGCTGCGGCTGCCCTTCGACTCCCCGGAGGCGAAGGCACTGTCCACGAGGATCGCCGAGCGGATCATGCTCGCCGCGTACGAGACCTCCGCCGACCTCGCCGAGCGCAGCGGCCCGCTCCCGGCGTGGGAGAAGACCCGTACCGCCCGGGGCGTGCTGCACCCCGACCACTACGACGCCGAGCTCTCCTGGCCGGAGCGCTGGGCGGCGCTGCGGACGCGGATCGCGGCCACCGGGATGCGCAACTCGCTGCTCCTGGCGATCGCGCCCACCGCCACCATCGCGTCGATCGCGGGCGTGTACGAGTGCATCGAGCCGCAGGTGTCCAACCTGTTCAAGCGCGAGACGCTGTCCGGGGAGTTCCTCCAGGTCAACTCGTACCTGGTGGACGACCTGAAGCGGCTGGGCGTGTGGGACGCGCGGACCCGTGAGGCGCTGCGCGAAGCCAACGGCTCGGTGCAGGACTTCGCGTGGATCCCCGGGGACGTGCGGCGGCTGTACCGCACCGCCTGGGAGATTCCGCAGCGCGGTCTGATCGACATGGCCGCCGCCCGCACCCCGTTCCTGGACCAGGCGCAGTCGCTCAACCTGTTCCTGGAGACGCCGACCATCGGGAAGCTCTCCTCGATGTACGCCTACGCCTGGAAGCAGGGCCTGAAGACCACGTACTACCTGCGCTCCCGCCCGGCGACCCGGATCGCCCGCGCGGCGCGCGCCACCGCCCCCGTCCAGCAGACGGCCGACCCCGAGGCCGTCGCCTGCTCCCTGGAAAACCCCGAGTCCTGCGAGGCCTGCCAGTAATGACCAGCACAACGAAGAACCTGCTCGACCCGGGCTTCGAGCTGACTCTCCGCCCCATGCGCTACCCCGACTTCTACGAGCGCTACCGGGACGCCATCAAGAACACCTGGCACGTGGAGGAGGTCGACCTCCACTCGGACGTCGCCGACCTGGCGAAGCTCAGCCCGGAGGAACAGCACCTGATCGGCCGGCTGGTCGCGTTCTTCGCGACGGGCGACTCGATCGTGGCGAACAACCTGGTGCTGACGCTCTACAAGCACATCAACTCCCCGGAGGCGCGGCTGTACCTGTCGCGGCAGCTCTTCGAGGAGGCGGTGCACGTCCAGTTCTATCTGACGCTCCTTGACACCTATCTGCCCGACCCGGAGGACCGGGCGGCGGCCTTCGCGGCCGTGGAGAACATCCCGTCCATCCGGGAGAAGGCCGAGTTCTGCTTCAAGTGGATGGACTCGGTGGAGCAGATCGACCGGCTGGAGACGCGGGCCGACCGCCGCCGCTTCCTGCTGAACCTCATCTGCTTCGCCGCGTGCATCGAGGGCCTGTTCTTCTACGGGGCGTTCGCCTACGTCTACTGGTTCCGCGGCCGGGGTCTGCTGCACGGGCTGGCGACCGGCACCAACTGGGTGTTCCGGGACGAGACGATGCACATGTCCTTCGCCTTCGACGTGGTCGACACCGTGCGCAAGGAGGAGCCGGAGCTGTTCGACGAGCAGCTCGGGCAGCAGGTCACCGACATGCTGCGCGAGGCGGTCGAGGCGGAACTCCAGTTCGCGCGGGACCTGTGCGGGGACGGGCTGCCGGGCATGAACACCGAGTCGATGCGGCAGTACCTGGAGTGCGTCGCCGACCAGCGGCTGGTCCGGCTGGGCTTCGCGCCGGTGTACGGCTCGGAGAACCCGTTCTCCTTCATGGAGCTCCAGGGCGTCCAGGAGCTGACGAACTTCTTCGAGCGGCGGCCGTCCGCGTACCAGGTCGCCGTGGAAGGCACGGTCGACCTGGACGAGGACTTCTAGACAGCCGTGCGCCCGGGTGCCGCCTCGCCGTCACGCCGCTCGTGCGGTGCGGTGCGGGGCGGCACCCGTCGCCGGACGTGAGGCCGCCGGGCGCGAGGCCACCGGCTCCTCGCGGCGCCCGGTGGCGGCGCGGGCGGCCTCGGCCCGCTTGATCTGCCGGTCGATCCGCCGCTCGCGCGCGATGCCGATCAGGGCGGGCAGGGTCATGAAGACGAACAGGCCGAGGACGGCCACCATCGAGGTCAGTGCTTGTATCCGCGTCGTATCCATGGACACCACTGTCGCGCCTGATGCTCCTTACCGGCAGTGGCAGGACTGCCGTACACCCTCGATTTACTGCCAAGGGCGCGGCACACTGGAGCCATGCTCCAGAACGTGGCCGCCGTCCTCCTCGACGGTGTGAACCCCTTCGAACTCGGTGTCGTCTGCGAGGTCTTCGGCGTCGACCGCAGCGACGACGACCTGCCGGTCTACGACTTCGCCGTCGCCTCGGCCGACGGCCCGGCGGTGCGCACCAACACGGGCTTCTCCCTCCAGGTCGAGCACGGTCTGGAACGTCTGGAGACGGCGGACCTCATCGCCGTGCCCGCCGGTTCCTCCTATGTGTCCCGGGAGTTCCCGCCCGAGCTGCTGGGCGCCCTGCGCAGAGGGGTGGACCGGGGTGCGCGGGTGCTCAGCGTCTGCTCCGGGGTGTTCGTGCTCGCCGCCGCCGGACTCCTCGACGGCCGGCGTGCCGCCGCCCACTGGAAGCACGTGGAGGCGCTGACCAGGAAGTATCCCCATCTGACGGTCGAGCCGGATGTGCTCTACGTCGACGAGGACCCGGTGATCACCTCCGCGGGCACCGCCGCCGGCATCGACGCCTGTCTGCATCTGGTGCGCAAGGAGCAGGGTCCGGAGGTCGCCAACAAGATCGCCCGGCGCATGGTGGTGCCCCCGCACCGCGACGGCGGGCAGGCCCAGTACATCGAGCGCCCGCTGCCGCGGTCCGGGGGCGACACCGTCTCCGAGGTGCTGGTGTGGATGGAGCGGCATCTCGACGAGGAGACCACCGTCGAGCAGCTCGCCGCCCGCGCCCACATGTCGCCGCGCACCTTCGCCCGCCGCTTCCAGCAGGAGACCGGCACCACGCCCTACCGCTGGATCCTGCGTCAGCGGGTGCTGCTGGCCCAGCGTCTGCTGGAGGCGACGGACGAGACGGTGGACGCGATCGCGGGCCGTACCGGCTTCGGCAACGCGGCGGCGCTGCGCCACCACTTCGTCCGCACCGTCGGTACGACGCCCCAGGCCTACCGGCGCGCGTTCAGGGGCCCTCAGGCCGCCTGAACGCGCGGCCGGGCGTGGGGTCAGCGGGGCACCGCCCGCAGCATCAGGCGGCGCGGCCGGAGCGTGATGCCGATCCGGGGCTTGGCGTCGGAGCCGGGCGCGTGGTCGAAGCGGTACGCGGAGGCGACCACCGCGGTGATGAGCGTGAGCTCGGCCATCGAGAAGTGGTCGCTGGGGCACTTGCGGTTGCCCACGCTGAACGGACTCATCGCGTACTTGGGCACGTCCCCCGCCCGCTCGGGGAGCCAGCGGTCGGGGTCGAACTCCTCGTGCCGCCCGTACGACCGCCGGTCGCGCTGGATCGCGTACGGACTGTAGATGAGGTCCGCGCCCTCGGGAATGCGGTATCCGCCGAGTTCCGTGTCGGTCACCGCGCGGCGCGTCAATATCCATACGGCCGGATACAACCGCAGGGTCTCGGTGACGACATTCGCGGTGTACGTCAGCTTCCGGACGTCTTCGAATGCGACCGGTCGGTCACCCACGACGGATTTCACCTCGTCGCGGATCTTGTCGCCGAGTTCCGGGTGCTCGGTGAGAACCAGGAGGAGCGACATGATCGTGGATCCGACGGTTTCGCTGCCGGCGGTGATTATGGCGAGGACCTGGTCGTGGATCTCCTGCTCCCCTATGGGCTCGCCATTCTCGTCCTCCGCCTCCAGCAAAGCCGTCAGCAAATCGTTCGGTTTTTGACCGCCTGCCCGTCGGTCGGCGACGATCTCGTCGACCAGGACATGCAAATCGGCCAGCGCGCGGTTGAATTCCCGGTTGGCCGGAAGCGGCACCTTGTAGAGCGGTCCGAGCGGTACCACCATGCGCTGGTACATCCCGCCGAACAGCGTGGTGAGGTCGGCGCAGATGCGCTCCGCCCGGGCGTCCATGTAACTGCCGCGCATCAGGCAGCGCGCGGCGACCCGGACGGCCGCGCGGAAGGACTCCGTCGTGACGTCCAGCGTCTCGCCGCGGCTCCAGCGCTCCACGAGCGCGTACGCCTCCTCCGCCATGACCGGCCCGTACGCGGGGATGGCGTCGAGCCTGAACGCGGGCTGGATGGTGCGGCGCTGGCGCCGGTGCAGCGGGCCGTTGGAGGTGGCGACGCCCTCCTTGCCGAGCAGGTCCTCCAGGGACTCCCAGAGCGGTCCGGCGATGATGTAGTCGGGGCTCAGCGCCACCGCCCCGGTGAGGGCGGGGGTGGTGACGGCGTACACCGTCTTCGGTCCCAGCTTGAGGCGCACGACGTCGCCGTGGTCGCGCAGCCGGGACATGAAGGACAGCGGATCGCGCGCCAGTTTCCAGCCGTGGCCCAGGACGGGGACGCCTCCGCCGGCCACGGGAGGCTCGCGCAGTCCGGTCTCCCCGGCCGTTTCGGGGTTCACCGACTCGACGGTCATGACTCACCTGCCGTTTCGTTGTCGACGTACGGGGGTGTGGACCGGTCGTCCCAGCTCTCGACCCGGTACCGGCCGGACTCGTGGTGGAACCAGTAGACGGAGCTGAACCAGTTCCGCATATTGCCGACGCAGGCGCGTACGGCGGCACTCGTTTCCTTTCCTCCCACCGTGCCGTCGTCGAGGGTGTCCGCGAAGTGCAGGGCTTCCCGTTCGGCGTCCTGGAATTCGCTGATGCATTCCTCGACGCGGCGCCTCACTTCCGTGATCGCCTCTTCGAGTGTGAGTTTCTCGTGGATGATGAGGCTGATGCCGAGGTTGTGCACCTCGCTGCCCGCTATTTCCTTCGGCAGGGAACAGAGGTCGTTGTACCAGGCGGCGAATTCCTGACTGAGCAGTGCCGCCTTCCGGTAGGCGGGGTATTTCCTTATCCCGTCCGGCAGTTCACTTCCCGCGCTCGGCTCCAGGAGATCCGTCCAGATCCAGTGCGCGAAGGTGAGCCGGCGCAGTTCCAGGTATTCCTCGACGGTGGGGACGATCCCCTCCGTACGGTTGTGGAACTCCCGGTCGTACGCCTCGATCACCTCGTGGAAGTGCCGGGCGAACCGGTCGTTCCAGCCGCCCGGCAGGAACGCGTACAGCCGCTCCACGCTGTCCGCGAGCCCCGCCACCACCGGATCCTCGTGGTCCAGGTGGTCACCGGGGCTGTCGAGGGCCCTGTGCAGCCGGTCCTTCAGCCTCAGCCAGGCGGCGGAGCGGCCGTGCACGATGTCGCGGTCGTGCCGGTCGTCCCAGACGAAGAACCACGCGCTGTAGTCCGCTATCGCCTGCAGGACGTCGTCGGGGGCGCCTATGTAGTAGCCCGCCATAAGATCGGTGTAGCACAGGCCATCGGCATATTCCTCCACCTTGTCCGCCGGCATGAGCCGCTTTTCGAGCAGCCACGCCCTGGTCGCCTGTTGAAGTCGGGGCCAATACGGGTGGAGTCGCCGGGGAAACGCCGCCTCGATCACCGGAAGAGACAGCGCCGGTGGAACTGCGATGGTGGTCGGTGTCGATGTGGTGCCGTGTGACAAAGCATGCACGAACAATCCCCTCTCTGCCGCCAGTCGGCGTGCGCCCGCCCCCGAGCCGGGCGCACGCCGTGCGTATCCCCGCACCTCCATTCAGCACCACAACTGACCGTTCTGGGAACGGATTTGCTTCTTTCGCTACTACGGAGGTCGCACAGACGAACGGCGTCCGATCGAAAAGGTGCTCGATCGGACGCCGTTCGCGAGGAGAGGGAGAGGCCCCGAGGGCCCCCGAGGGCCGGTCAGTCGTTGGCCACCACGGGGTAACGCGGCTCGTTCTCGGCCATCTGCCGCAGTGCGTCCTTGCGTTCACGCTTGGACAGCCGGTCGATGTAGAGGTAGCCGTAGAGGTGGTCGGTCTCGTGCTGCAAACACCGTGCGAAGTAGCCGGTGCCGCGTACGTGGACGGGGTTGCCCTTCTCGTCCTGGCCGGTCACTTCGGCGTAGTCGGGGCGGGCCAGCGGCATGTACGCCGTGGGCACCGACAGGCAGCCCTCGTTGCTGTCGTCCAGCCGGCGCTGCTCGGCGGGCAGTTCGACCAGCTTGGGGTTGCAGATCACACCGACGTGCCGCACGCCCTCGTCGTCCGGGCAGTCGTAGACGAAGACCTTCTTGCCCACGCCGATCTGGTTGGCGGCCAGGCCCACGCCCTCGGCGGTGCGCTGGCTGGCGAACATGTCGGCGACCAGCTGCTGGAACTCGTCGCCGAAGTCCGTGACGTCCTCGCACTCCTGGTGCAGCACCGGGTTGCCGACCACGGTGATCGGGCGCGAGGTACCGCGCTCCCGCCACGCCGTCTCGCGCTCCTCGCAGTCCTCCGTGTCGATGACGTACCCCTCGCCGTCGACGGGGAGCACGCCCGCGTGCTGCTGATCGGTGTCCTGCTGAGCCATGACCGACGTGTGCCTTCCTGAGTAAAACCGGGGTTGTGATCTGAACAAGGGTACGGTGAAGCGCCCCCTCAGGGGCGCGGGACTGTATCGGTATGCGGCTCCGCCGCGTGGGCGCGATCAACCACAACGGACCCGCACTCGGTCAACGAGCTCAGCAAACCTCTTCAAGATCCCGCCAGTCCCGCGAGTCCGGACTGTCCGCAACCCACCCGTCCAGCAACCCCCGTACAAGAGAGGCAGGGGCGGCCACGCCACATTCCCGCTCCGGCACCCACAACTGCCCGTCCGTACGATGCCCCAGCGGCCCCGGATGCCCCGGCTCACTGTGATCGTGCGGATCCAGATGCTCGCCCTCCCCCTCGTCCGACGGCATCCGCGACTCCGAGCACATCCGGCACAGCAGCCGTACGGAGGACGACCAGTCCTCGGCCGCGAACCCGGCGTCGGAGGCCAGCTGCTCCAGCGCGTCCCGGTCGGCCTCGGTCGCGGCCTCCAGCAGCACCACCCAGGTCGGCACCGGCGAGGGCGCCCACAACTCGATCTCGTCGAACACCGGGTAGGTGTGCCCGGCGGCGGTGCTCCGCTCCCCGTGCGGCACGCCGTCGTGCAGGACGACCTCGCCCCAGCGGCGCCCGGAGGACGGCAGCGGAATGGACAGCACCTCGATCCGGGCGGGGTCCAGGCGCCGCCCCCACACCACCTCCGCCTCCCCCTCCGGGGACAGCCGTACGGCCGCGCTGCCCAGCTCCATGCCGAGGGGCTCGCCGGAGTCGGTGGCCGGGCCGGGCACCTTGAGCCCGTAGGCCTGCCAGGCCCGCCGGGCCAGCGGCCAGTCCTGCAGGGCGGTGGCGGCGATGCCGACGTTCCACCAGTCGGGAGCGCCCGTGTCGCGGTCGAGCAGCGCCACGGCCCGCAGACCGGCCGACCGCGCCTGCTCCCAGTCGTGCCGGAACTTGTGCAGCAGCGCGAGGTTGAACCAGGACTCCGACAACCAGGGCTCCAGGTCGGCGGCACGGGTCAGCAGCGCGCCCGCGTCCTCGTACCGGCCGTCGCCGATGAGCGTGAACGCACGGTCCGTGGCCTGCCGCCAGGAGGCGGAGGGCCGGTGCCGTCCCTTGCCGAAGATCCTCACGATTCCCGCCTGCCAGTTCCGTCGGTGGGCTGGCCGTACCTGTCCGCGCCCCCGGACACCCTCTCCTTCGCATCCAACCACGTACGGCCGCGAGGGCGCTCATTACCCATGGGTTACCCAGCCTCGGCCGGGGTCAGACAGTCCCGTTCGTGGCCCTCGCCACGCTCGGCCCTGGTGTTCACGCGTCCCCTCCGTGTTCCGTGACAGCACCCGGGCCAGTGCTTCGACCACCTCCGGCGCGTACTCCCCGGCGGTTCCCAGGCGCAGTTCCTCCAGCGCGGTCAGCGGCCCGCCGGGTCCTCCTTCCCGGGACTTCTCCTCGTACGCGTTGACCACCCGGACGATACGTGCGGCGAGTGGCTGTTCCCGGTGCGGGTCTGCCTGGCGTTCGACGATCGCGGCCACGCGCGGGTCCACCCCGGTCTGGCGCACCACGGCGCCGCCGAGCAGCGCGATCCGCCGCTGTTCGGTGACCGGCAGGACGGCGGTGGCGCCGTCGGGGACCGGGTCGACGAGGCTGAGCTGACCGATGTCGTGCATCAGGGCGGCGTACTCCAGCACGGTCAGTTCGGGTTCGGTCAGCCCGAGGTCCCGGCCCACCGCCCGGCTGAGCGCGGCGACCCGGCGGGCGTGCCCGGCCGGGGTGTATCCGGCGATCTCGGTGGCCCGCGCGAGGGAGGTGATGGTCTGCCGGTAGGTGGCGCGCACGGCGGCGTACCGCCGGTAGGAGAGCTGTGCGAGCAGCAGGGGCACGGAGAAGACGGGCAGTGCCCACAGCCCCACGACCGCGACTCCGAGCGCCATCACCGCGCCCGTGGCGATGACCGCGGCCCCGATGCCGGGCACGGCCCGCAACTCGTCGCGCAGCGTCGGCAGGAAGGGCCACCCGGTGCGGGAGTGGGCCGGCGCGGCGGCGAGCACGGCGTCGCACAGCGCGGTGAGGGAGAGCAGGGCGAGCAGGAGCAGCGCGTGGGCGGGGCCGCCCCAGCCGTCGAAGGTGCCCCGGTTGTACAGCGGCTGGAAGCACACGGCGACGAACCCGACGGTCAGTACCCTGCGGGCCGACGGGTCGAGGGCGGGTCCTTCACCGCGCCCGACGTGCGGCACGCTGCCGAGCAGGGACGCGGCGAGCACCACGGTGACGACCTGGGCGGCGCCGTGGTGGGTGGGCCGGCCCGCGGTCTCACCGAGCAGCGCGTACGCCAGTGAACCCGCGGCGGCGAGCGGCGCGGCCTCCCTGATCCGCGTCCCGTTGCGCCGGGTGAGCTCGCCGAAGGCGATGAGCACCCCGAAGGCGAGGGCCGTACCGCGGTCCTCGACGCCGTTGTAGAGCGTGCTGCCCAGGGAACCGGCGGCGAGGACGGCGGCGCACAGGTGCACGACGGTGTGGAGCCGGGGCCTCATCGACGCGCTCCGGGCCGGCCGGCGACCGGTGCGGCGGGTCCGGGCACGGCCGCGGGCCGTATGCCACCGGTGGCGGACCGAGTGCCATCGGCGGCGGACGGCGTGCCGCCGTCGGCGGGCCGCGTGCCGTCGGAGGCCGACCGGATGTCGCCCGTGGCGGGCCGGAAGGCATCGGCGATCGGCCGCGTGCCACCGGAGGTGGGCCGCGTGCCGTCGGGGGCCGATCGGATGTCGCCCGTAGCGGGTCCGGGGGTACCGGCGATGGGCCGGGGGCCGTCGGGGGCGGGCCGGGTGTCACCGGGGGCGGGTCGTGTTTCGTCGGCGGTCACCGCCGGGTGCCAGCCGGATCGGCCGATCGCCCGGACCAGCGCGGTCACCATCCGTGGGTCGAAGTGGGCGCCGGCGCACCGCCGGAGTTCCTCCAGCGCCACGGGCACGGGCCGTGCCCTGCTGTAGGAGCGGGTGGAGGTCATCGCGTCGAAGGCGTCGGCGACGGCGACCACCCGCGCGGACTCCGGGATCTGACCGCCCGCCAGCCCGTAGGGGTAGCCGGTGCCGTCCAGCCGTTCGTGGTGGTGCAGCACCGCCGCGCGGGCCTCGCCGAGGAAGGAGATGCCCCGCACCATCTCGTGCCCGTACTCGGGGTGCAGTTCGATCACCCGGCGCTCCTCGGGGGTCAGCGGGCCGTTCTTGGTGAGCAGCCGGGTGGGCACGCCGAGCTTGCCGACGTCGTGCAGGATGCCCGCGAAGCGGAGCACCTCGACGCGCTCGTCGTCCATGCCGAGTTCCCGCGCGATCATCATGGACGCCCGTCCGACGCGTTCGCTGTGCCCGCGCGTGTAGCCGTCCTTGATGTCGACGGCCTGGACGAGGGCGCGGATCGTCGCCTGATGGGCGGCCCGCTCCCGGTGGTACTGGGCGAACGCCCACCAGGAGACGCCCATCGGCAGCAGCACCAGCAGCGCGGCCACGGGACCGTAGGGGCTGCGCCACAGCAGCGCCATCATGAGCCCGGCGAGGCCGTGCACGGTGATCGGGGCCAGCGACCCGAGGAACAGCCGCCACCAGGCGGCCGGCGCCGGGATCCGCCTCCCGCGCGGGAGCACGCCGGGCGCCGACGCGGGAATGCCGCCGTCCAGCAGGGTGAGCACCAGGCAGAACACCAGCACCGCGACCCCGGCCGTGCCGAGCGCGGCCGGGACGTCGCAGTCCGCCACCGCGTCCCGGCCGCCGACCGCCAGATGGACCCGGCTCGCGGCCCATACGGCGAGCACCAGCCTGCCGGCCCGCCAGAGCCTGCGCGCCAGGTACGGGCGTTGTTCCACGGGGAGCAGCAGCGCCCCGAGGAGCGCGACCAGCGCCGCGGCGGGCGGTGGCAGCAGGAAGGCCCCGGCGAGCAGGACGGGGTGAAAGGTTCCGCCCGGGTGCGGGGCGGCGACCAGACGCGATCGGGCGAGGCGCTCGCAGCCCGCGTACAGCACGGCGAGCAGGGCTACCGCCCACCAGGAGAAGCGGGCACCGCCCGGCGGGGACACCGGGACGGAGGGAACCAGCGACAGCGGACAGAGCAGGCCCAGCACGGTGACACAGGCGACATACGCGCGGACCCGTGCCGGTAACGCCTCCATGTGCCCCTCCCCGACCGTGCCCGCCGACACCCGACCTGCTACCTGCCAGGCTCTGGAGCCTAGGACGGCGGGGGGTGCCTCCACGGGCCGATAACCCGCGGATTAGCACGTTCGAGTGACACAGGGGCCGGGGGACCGCGGAGTGTCAGGACTCCTGCGGTGCGGCCGGCGAGGCCGTGATGTCCTGGTCGGGGACGGCCTGGCCGGAGCGGATCAGGTCGAGCCGGCCCATGACCTTGGAGCGCAGGTCGCCCGGCACGTCGTCCTGTCCGCAGCAGCGCTTGACCAGCTTCTTCACCGCCTGCTCGAGCCCGTACTTCTCCAGGCACGGCGAGCATTCCTCGAAGTGGTGCTCGAACTTCACACAGTCGGAATCCGGCATCTCACGGTCGAGGAACTCGTAGAGATGATCGAGGATTTCGCTGCAATCCGTCTCGTGCGGCTCTCCGCAGCTCATGACCCCGAGCCTTTCGCTTCGTTCGACTCTCCGACGCCGGCCGGGACCAGTCCGCGCTCACGCGCGTAGTCCTCCAGCATGCCGCGCAGCTGACGGCGGCCACGGTGCAGCCGGGACATCACCGTACCGATGGGTGTCCCCATGATGTCCGCGATCTCCTTGTAGGCAAAGCCCTCCACATCGGCGAGGTACACCGCGATGCGGAACTCCTCCGGGATCGCCTGGAGCGCTTCCTTGACGTCCGAGTCGGGCAGGTGGTCCAGCGCCTGCGACTCCGCGGAGCGCAGACCCGTGGACATGTGCGACTCGGCGCGCGCGAGCTGCCAGTCCTCGATCTCCTCGGCCGCGCTGCGCTGGGGTTCGCGCTGCTTCTTGCGGTACGAGTTGATGAAGGTGTTGGTGAGGATCCGGTACAGCCACGCCTTGAGGTTGGTGCCCTCACGGAACTGGTGGAAGGACGCGTACGCCTTGGCGTACGTCTCCTGCACCAGGTCCTCCGCGTCGGCCGGGTTGCGCGTCATGCGCAGGGCGGCCGAGTACATCTGGTCGAGGAACTCGAGCGCGTCCCGCTCGAAGCGCGCGCTGCGCTCCGCGGTCGACTCCGCGCCCGTGCTGCCCTGGCCCTCGGGCTGCTCCGCCTGGCCGTGTTCGGTCCCTGCGTCGGTACCGGGAACCGGACCCACCTCCTCCAGAGTTGTCGTGAGACCGAAGGCGGTCTCACCCGAATCGGAGGATAGACGACGATCCGGTCCACCCGCCGCCCGAATAGGGGCGGTCTTGGCCGCGTGCAGCACCGTCCAGTCCAGGTCGGGGCGGCTGCTGCTGCGGCTCGGGCAGAAGGTCGAACCCATGCGGCGGACTTCCTCTCCTACGACGGTGATGCCGTTGACCGGCATGTACGTCCGTCCCAACAGCGGGAGCCGTCCGGGCATTCCCGGGCCTCACCCGAGTGTGCCGGTCCACCGCACGACCGCGTCCGTGATCACCGTCACGGCCTCCTCCTGCGTGAGGTCCGCCCGCTTGGGCACGGCGAAGCCGTGATCGCCGTGGGGCACCTCGACCAGTTCGTACGCCCACCCGTCTCCCACCACCGCCCTTGCACCGACGCGCTGCGCGCGGCCCCTCCCGTACTCGGGGAACTCCCCGGGCCTGCCGAACGGGTCGTTGCCGCCCTGGACGACGAGGGTGGGCACCCCCGCGCCGAGCAGTTCGTCGGCGCGGGACTTCTCGGGCCTGCCCGGCGGATGCAGGGGGAAGCTCAGGGCGAGTACGGCGTGGGCGCCGAGCTCCGTGGCGGTGCGGCAGGCGACGCGGGCGCCGGCGCTGCGTCCGCCCGAGATCACCGGCAGGCCCGGCTTCGCCAGCGCGGGCCAGATGCCGCGCCAGCCGGTGTCGAGGGTCTTCGGCGCGGGGGCCATCTTCTTGCCGGCCACCCGCCAGGGCTGTTCGACCAGGGCGACGGTCACGCCGTGTGCGGGCAGCCCGGCGGCGAGCGCCTTCAGGTCCCGGGCCTCGATGCCGCCGCCGGCGCCGTGGCTCACCGCGAGGACGAGGCGGGCGCGGCGCCGGGCGGGGTGCCAGGTGATGCGGGCGGTGCCGGCGTCCGTCTCGACGGTCTCGGTCGTGCCGGTCGTATCGGTCGCGTCGGTCGTGTCTGCCGTGTCGGGGGTCACGTCAGAAGAGTGTGCCCTCTTCCGGCGCGGCCAGCTCTTCCAGCAGCTCCGGTCCGTTGTTGCGGACGTTGCTGACGGCCGTGGGGACCGGGTAGGCGCGCATCAGGCCGGAGGGCGGCGGGGCGAGCAGCTCGCGCAGTTCGCCGACGTCGGTGCGGGCGGGATCGAGCCAGGCGTCCCAGCGGTCCGGTGTGAGCATCAGCGGCATCCGCGGGTGGATCCCGGCGAGGGTGTGCGGGCCGTCCGCCGGTGACACGGCGAGCGGGTCGGTCTCCGCCTCGGTGGTGATGACGGAGCACGTCACCCACCAGGCCCGGGGGTGGTCGTCCGGCAGCGTCTTGTCCCGCCAGAACTCGTACAGCCCGGCCATGGCGAACACCGAGCCGTCGGCCGGCGTCACGAAGTAGGGCTGCTTGCGGGGCCGCTTCTTCTTCCCCTCGACCTCCAGGTCCCGCTCCTGCTTGCCGGTGACCCACTCGTAGTAGCCGTCGGCGGGCAGGATGCAGCGCCGGGAGGAGAAGGCGCGGCGGTAGGACGGCTTCTCGTGGACGGTCTCCGCGCGGGCGTTGATCATCCGGGCGGCGCCCTCGGGCGTCTTGGACCAGGAGGGCACCAGGCCCCACTTCAGCTTCCGGAGCTGCCGAACCGGGCGCGGGTCCGCCACGTCTTTCAGAGCACGGTCGAGGACGGCGTAGACCTCCTTGGTCGGCGCCACGTTGTAGTCGGGCTCCAGAGTCTCCTCCGGCTCCCACTTGTCGATTTCAAAGATTCCCGCGAGATCCTCGGGCCTGCGACTCGCTGCATAACGTCCGCACATACGTGCAACACTGCCAGACTCCGTACGCGTAGAGGGAGCAATCGGAAACAGATGGAAAGCATGGTCAGTACCGCGTCCGCCTCACTCGCCTCCCTCTGGGACGAGGTCTCCGGCACCCAGCCCGACCCGGATGTGTGGGTGGTCGTCGCCACACTGGTCGCCGCGGCCGCCGTCGTCGTACCGCAGGGGCTGTGGCGGCTGTCCCGGAACGCCGTCACGATCGCCCACGAGGGCGGGCACGGTCTGGTGGCGCTGCTCACCGGCCGCACGCTGACGGGGATACGTCTGCACTCGGACACCAGCGGTCTGACCGTCAGCCGCGGAAAGCCGCACGGCATCGGCATGATCCTCACGGCCGCCGCCGGCTACACCGCTCCCCCGCTGCTGGGCCTGGGCGGCGCCGCACTGCTCGGCGCCGGCCGCATCACGCTGCTGCTGTGGCTGGCCACGGTGCTGCTGCTGGCGATGCTGGTGATGATCCGCAACGCGTACGGCGCGCTGACCGTGGTCGTCACCGGCGGCACCTTCGTCCTGGTGTCCTGGCTGACCGGACCCCAGGTGCAGGCGGCGTTCGCGTACGCCGTGGTCTGGTTCCTGCTCCTCGGCGGAGTGCGCCCGGCCTTCGAACTCCAGGCCAAACGCTCCCACGGCGGCGCACCCGACTCGGACGCGGACCAACTGTCGAGGCTGACCCACGTCCCGGCGGGCCTGTGGCTGTTCCTGTTCCACGCGGTGTCACTGTGCGCGTTGCTGGGCGGCGGTCGGTGGCTCCTGGAGCTGTAGGCCACAGCGCCTGTCGGCCAGGCCGCGGACAGCTCCCCGAAGGGGCGCGGGGAACTGCGCGACCAGCCAGAACGGACCCGCAGCCGACAAGCGGCCTGCACAGCCCCCCTCCTTATAGAGTGGGCCCCATGGCCCGAAACCCCGCACACACCGCCCTCTGGCCCGCCCCGCACGCGAGCGGAGCCGTCGACGCGACGGTCCACGTGCCCGGGTCCAAGTCGGTCACCAACCGTGCCCTCGTCCTCGCCGCCCTCGCCTCCGAGCCGGGCTGGCTGCGCCGCCCGCTGCGTTCCCGCGACACCCTGCTGATGGCCGGCGCCCTGCGCGCGATGGGCGTGGAGATCGAGGAGGGCGTCGGCCCGGACGGCACCGGCGAGGCCTGGCGGGTGCTCCCCACGGGCCTGCGCGGCCCGGCCACCGTCGACGTCGGCAACGCCGGCACGGTGATGCGGTTCCTGCCCCCGGTCGCCACCCTCGCCGACGGCCCCGTCCGCTTCGACGGCGACCCCCGCTCGTACGAGCGTCCCCTGAACGGCGCCATCGACGCGCTGCGCCACCTGGGTGCCCGGATCGACGACGAGGACCGCGGCGCGCTGCCGATGACCGTGCACGGCGGCGGCGCCCTGGACGGCGGCACCGTGGAGGTCGACGCGTCCTCGTCCTCCCAGTTCGTCAGCGCCCTGCTGCTGTCCGCGCCGCGCTTCAACCAGGGCGTCGAGGTCCGCCACACCGGGGCGACGCTGCCGTCCCTGCCGCACATCCGGATGACCGTCGACATGCTCCGCGCGGTGGGTGCCCAGGTGGACACCCCCGAGTCGGGCGGCGAGCCGAACGTCTGGCGGGTCACGCCGGGCGCCCTGCTGGGCCGGGACCTGACCGTCGAGCCGGACCTGTCCAACGCCCAGCCGTTCCTGGCGGCGGCGCTGGTGACCGGCGGCAAGGTCGTGATCCCGGACTGGCCGGCCCGTACCACCCAGCCCGGTGACCGGCTGCGGGAGATCTTCACCGAGATGGGCGGTTCCTGCGAGCTGACCGAGATCGGGCTGGTCTTCACCGGCTCCGGGGCGGTCCACGGCATCGACGTGGACCTCGGCGAGGTCGGCGAGCTGACGCCCGGGATCGCGGCCGTGGCGGCGCTCGCGGACTCACCGTCGACCCTGCGGGGCGTGGCCCACCTCCGGCTGCACGAGACGGACCGGCTGGCCGCGCTGACCAAGGAGATCAACGAACTCGGCGGCGACGTCACCGAGACCGCCGACGGTCTGCACATCCGCCCGCGCCGGCTGCACGGCGGTGTCTTCCACACCTACGAGGACCACCGCATGGCCACCGCCGGCGCGATCATCGGCCTCGCGGTCGAGGGCGTGCAGATCGAGAACGTGGCCACCACGGCGAAGACCCTGCCGGACTTCCCCGAGCTGTGGACCGGGATGCTCGGGGCGTAGGGGTTCACCATGCGCCGCTACGGCAAGCACACCGACGAGGACGACATCCGCTCCCGCCCCAACCGCAAGGGCAACCGGCCGCGCACCCACATCCGGCCCAAGCACGAGGACGCGGCCCCGGGCCTGGTCCTCACCGTCGACCGGGGCCGGCTGACCTGCCTCGTCGAGGACCGGGTCGTACTGGCGATGAAGGCCCGTGAGCTGGGCCGCAAGGCGGCGGTGGTCGGTGACCGGGTGGCGCTCGTGGGCGACCTGTCCGGGAAGAAGGACACGCTCGCGCGGATCGTACGGATCGAGGAGCGCGCGTCGGTGCTGCGCCGTACCGCGGACGACGACGACCCCTACGAGCGGGTCGTCGTCGCCAACGCCGACCAGCTCGCCGTCGTCACCGCCCTCGCCGACCCCGAACCCCGTCCGCGGCTGATCGACCGCTGCCTGGTCGCGGCGTACGACGGTGGCCTGGAGCCGCTGCTGGTGCTGACCAAGTCGGACCTCGCGCCGCCGGACAAGCTGCTGGAGCTGTACGGCGACCTCGACATCCCGTACGTCGTGACCAGCCGCGCGGAGCTGGAGAGCGGCGAGGCGGCGGACCGGGTGCGGGAGCAGCTGGACGGCCGGATCACCGCGTTCGTGGGGCACTCCGGAGTCGGCAAGACGACGCTGGTCAACGCGCTGGTGCCGGAGGAACGACGGCGTACGACCGGACATGTCAACGCGGTGACCGGGCGGGGTCGGCACACGACGACGTCCGCGCTGGCGCTGCCGTTGTCGGGCGCCGAGGGCTGGGTGATCGACACGCCGGGGGTGCGGTCCTTCGGGCTCCACCACGTCGACCCGTCCCGGGTGATCCACGCCTTCCCCGATCTCGAGCCGGGCACGGAGGGATGTCCGCGCGCGTGCAGTCACGACGAGCCGGACTGCGCGCTGGACGCGTGGGTGGCCGAGGGGCACGCGGACCCGGCGCGGTTGTACTCGCTGCGGCGGCTGCTCTCGACGCGGGAGCGCACGGAGGGCGACTGACCTCCGCGTTGTTTGTCGTGGCCTCCGGACGGTAAGTGCATAATCGCACCGAGCCGGACCCGAACCTGTCGAACCTGACGAAGCGGTCACTGTACGTGGGGAATGCGGGAGGACGACACATGGCGTGGCTGCTGGTCATAGTGGCCGGGTTGCTCGAGACCGGCTTCGCCGTGTGTCTGAAGCTGTCGCACGGCTTCACCCGGCTGTGGCCGACCATCGCGTTCTGCGCGTTCGCGCTGGGCAGCTTCGGGCTGCTGACCCTGGCGCTGAAGAAGCTGGACGTGGGGCCCGCGTACGCGGTGTGGACGGGCATCGGCGCGGCGGGGACGGCCATCTACGGGATGGTGTTCCTCGGGGACCTGGTGTCGACGCTGAAGATCGTGTCGATCACGTTCGTGATCGTCGGCGTGATCGGGCTGCAGTTGTCGGGGTCCGCGCACTGACCGCCCCGCTACGGCACCACCGGCTGGCGGTGCAGGGCGCCGCGCACCAGGTCGGCGACGCCGGTGTCGGCCGGGGGCGCGGTGACGCAGGACAGGGCGAGGCGGATCACCAGCTCGCAGGAGCGGGCCAGGTCGGCGGTGTCGGACCGGGGGACGCCGGGGCCGGCCAGGACTGCGACGGCACGGTCGCGGACGAGGGCGACGAGGTCGGCGGGTGAGGGCAGCGGGCCGTCGGCGCGGCGCTGCGCGGGCGCGGCGGATCCGGACGTCACGGCCGCGAGGCCCGGGGCGGGCAGGCGTTCGCCCCAGCAGCCGGTGAGCATGGCGCGGACCAGGGTGTTCTCACGGGCGCTCGCGGTGGTCCACTCGGCGGTCGCGGTCAGCCGGTCGCGCGGGTCCGCGGGGCCGGTGAGGGCGCGGTCGACGCCGGCGAGGTAGCCGTCGGCCTCCCTGCGGACGAGGGCCCGGGCGAGGCCGTCCTTGCTGCCGAACTCGTTGTACAGCGTCTGGCGGGAGACCCCGGCCGCGGCGGCCACGTCCACCATCCGCACCGCGGACCACGGGCGACGCGCCAGTGCCGTGTAAGCGGCGTCCAGCAGAGATTCCCGCGCTGCAGGCATCTTCGCCTCCCTCGGGGCGAGCGGCCGACCCTGCGGTTAGATTTGACGCGCCGTCGGGCACTGTCAAGGGTCCGCGGGAGCCGCCCCCGGTGGCCCCGCACCGATCACGGCAGATACCGTTCGTTGCATGCCCGACTACCTCGACGACCTGCGTCTCGCCCATGTCCTGGCGGACGCCGCCGACGCCGCGACGATGGAACGGTTCAAGGCTCTCGACCTCAAGGTGGAGACCAAACCGGACATGACGCCGGTGAGTGAGGCGGACAAGGCCGCCGAGGAACTCATCCGCGGCCACCTCAAGCGCGCCCGCCCGAGGGACGCGGTGCTGGGCGAGGAGTACGGGGTGGAGGGCACGGGACCCCGGCGCTGGGTGATCGACCCGATCGACGGCACCAAGAACTACGTGCGCGGGGTGCCCGTGTGGGCCACGCTGATCTCCCTGATGGAGGCCGGTGAGGGGGGCTTCCAGCCGGTCGTCGGGGTCGTCTCCGCCCCAGCCCTCGGCCGCCGCTGGTGGGCCGCGCAGGGGCACGGCGCCTTCGCCGGCCGCAGTCTGTCGTCGGCCTCCCGGCTGCACGTCTCCCGCGTCTCCCGGCTCTCCGACGCCTCCTTCGCGTACTCCTCGCTCAGCGGCTGGGAGGAGCAGGGGCGTCTGGACGGCTTCCTCGACCTGACCCGCGAGGTGTGGCGCACGCGCGCGTACGGCGACTTCTGGCCGTACATGATGGTCGCCGAGGGGTCGGTGGACCTGTGCGCCGAGCCGGAGCTGTCCCTGTGGGACATGGCGGCCACCGCGATCGTGGTCACGGAGGCGGGCGGCAGTTTCACCGGGCTCGACGGCCGCCCCGGACCGCACAGCGGCAACGCGGCCGCGTCGAACGGGCTGCTGCACGACGAGTTGCTGGGGTACCTCAACCAGCGTTACTGAGCAGCACGGGCCGAGCGTGCGCGCCCCCGATCGGCCGCACGCGCCCTCTTGTTGACCCCCGCTTTGCCTGCCACTCTGAGAGTTCCCCCACTTGTGAACTTGTGAAATCGCGAACGAACGGGCTCCCACGCCCACGACCTCGCGTTTTCCGGTAGGAGGTGGCTCCATCCATGCTCGTCCGTGACGCCATGAGCACCTTGGTCCTCACCATCGGCCCCGCCCACACCCTGCGCCAGGCCGCCGCCCTGATGTCCGCCCGCCGGGTGGGCGCGGCCGTGGTCCTCGATCCCGACGGCACCGGCATCGGCATCCTCACCGAGCGGGACGTCCTCAACTCCGTCGGGCTCGGCCAGGACCCCGACACCGAGCGCGCCCACGCCCACACCACCACCGACGTCGTGTTCGCCGCTCCGTCCTGGACCCTGGAGGAGGCCGCCGTCACCATGGCCCACGGCGGTTTCCGCCATCTGATCGTCCTCGACCGGGACGAGCCGGCCGGCATCGTCTCGGTCCGCGACATCATCCGCTGCTGGGCACCTCAGCGGCCGCCGGCCCAGCGGGTACCGGCGTAGTGGCATGCGGGACGGGCCGGACCCCGCGAGGGAGTCCGGCCCGTGTTTCGACAAGCGGTCCAGCGCTGGAATCAGCCGCGCAGGGCCTGGACCGCGGCCTCCAGCCGCTTGCCGAAGTCCTCGTCCGCCTGACGGAAGTTGTTGATCGCGCGCTCGGCGATGTCGTCGCGCGTGACCCCGGAGATGGCGTTCGCCAGGTTGTTCACCAGGCGCTCCTTCTCCTCCTCCGTCATCAGCCGGTACAGGTTGCCCGCCTGGACGAAGTCGTTGTCCTCGGCGTGGACGGGCGTGACCGTCTCACCGGTGACACCGGTGACCGCGATGGGCTGCCACGGCGAGCGGCCCGTCTGGGTCGGACCGCCGAAGCTGTTCGGCTCGTAGTTCTTCGCGCCCCCGTGGCGGCCGTCGTACAGGTAGCCGTCACGGGAGTTGGTGCGCGCCTCGGTGGCGTGCGGGCGGTTCACCGGCAGGTGGTCGGCGTTGATGCCGACGCGGTAGCGGTGGGCGTCGCCGTACCCGAAGAGGCGGCCCTGGAGCATCTTGTCCGGGGAGGGGCCGATGCCCGGCACGAAGTGGGCGGGGCTGAAGATGGACTGCTCGACCTCGGCGAAGATGTTCTGCGGGTTGCGGTTGAGCTCCAGCTTGCCGAACTCGATCAGCGGGTAGTCCGCGTGCGGCCAGACCTTGGTCAGGTCGAACGGGTTGAAGCGGTACGTGGCCGCCTCGGCCGCCGGCATCACCTGGACGTAGACGGTCCAGGACGGGAACTCGCCGCGCTCGATGGCCTCGCGCAGGTCCCGCTGGTGGGAGTCGGGGTCCTTGCCCGCGAGGATCTCGGCCTCCTCGGCGGTCAGGTTCTTGATGCCCTGGTCCGTCTTGAAGTGGTACTTGACCCAGAAGACCTCGCCGGCCTCGTTGTTCCACTGGTAGGTGTGCGAACCGAAGCCGTCCATGTGGCGGTACGACGCCGGGATGCCGCGGTCACCGAACAGCCAGGTCACCTGGTGCGTGGACTCGGGCGACAGACCCCAGAAGTCGAAGACGTTGTCCGCCTCCGTCGAGCCCGTGTACGGGTCGCGCTTCTGGGTGTGGATGAAGTCCGGGAACTTGATCGCGTCCCGGATGAAGAACACCGGGGTGTTGTTGCCGACGAGGTCGTAGTTGCCCTCCTCGGTGTAGAACTTCAGCGCGAAACCGCGCGGGTCGCGCACGGCGTCCGCGGCGCCCAGGTTGCCGGCCACCGTCGAGAAGCGGAGGAAGGTCTCCGTCTCCTTGCCGACCTCGGAGAGGAACGCGGCCCGCGTGTACCGCGTGACGTCGGCGGTCACCGTGAAGGTGCCGTAGGCACCGGCGCCGCGGGCGTGCACCACACGCTCCGGGATGCGCTCACGGTTGAAGTGGGCCAGCTTCTCCAGAAGGAGCTGGTCCTGAACGAGGACCGGGCCACCGACGCCCGCGGTCTCGCTGTTCTGGTTGTCGGCAACCGGAGCACCGGCCTCCGTAGTAAGCGGTCCCTGCGTCACGTACGCCTCCTGCGTCATCACTGACCAACCTGTGCCTTGGCCAAATCCGATCCCGATCCTACAATGGACAATGTCTAAGTCAAGTAAAGCTCCAAAGTCACACCCGTTCGGGATCTTTGTCCCCCTGCTGTTAGGCTGGTGCCTATGAGTGACCTTTTGGAACGGCTCCGTGGACGTGGATGGCGGATGACCGCGCAGCGCCGTGTCGTAGCCGAGGTCCTCGACGGCGAACACGTCCACCTGACGGCCGACGAGGTGCACTCCAGGGCTGTCGCCAAGCTGCCCGAGATCTCCCGGGCGACCGTCTACAACACCCTGGGCGAGCTGGTCTCGCTCGGTGAGGTGCTGGAGGTCGCCACGGACAAGCGGGCCAAGCGGTACGACCCCAACGCGCACCGCCCGCACCACCACCTGGTGTGCGCGCAGTGCGGCGCGATCCGCGACGTCCACCCGACCGGCAACCCGCTGGCCGACCTCCCCGACACGGAGCGCTTCGGCTTCACGGTCTCCGACGTCGAGGTGACGTACCGCGGAGTCTGCCCGAACTGCGCGGCGGCGTAGGCGGCACACACACGCTTGAACGAAAGCCCCGGCATCCGATGGATGCCGGGGCTAAAAGCCGAGGGCCGGAACCCTGTCGGATTCCGGCCCTCGGCCTTCAGTAGCGGGGACAGGATTTGAACCTGCGACCTCTGGGTTATGAGCCCAGCGAGCTACCGAGCTGCTCCACCCCGCGTCGATGAATGGAACACTACGTCAAGACATCCAACAGAAGCAAATCCGTTCCCGCCCGTAACTGCGGGCAGTCGCGTCGGGCGGCGGTACGCCAGGTGCGGTTCGTCGTCGCCGACGACGACGCGGCCCCTGGGGCCGCGCAGGACACCCCTCCACTGCGGACAGTCGCACCGCTGGGGCGGCTCCCCGCCCCGGCAGTCGCATGCCCCGCCATCCGCGGGCAGTCGTGCCTCCCCCAATGCCTCAAGGGCCTGGGAGGCACCCCCAGGGCGGCACGGGTGGGCGGTGGGGGTACCTCCCGCTCATGGGGGTACCTCCCGCTCGAGCGAAGCCGAGAGCGGGGGAGAAGCCGAGAGCGGGGGAGAAGCCGAGAGCGGGGGAGAAGCCGAGAGTGGGGGAGAAGCCGAGAGCGGGGGAGGCACCCCGCACACGCCGGGCCGCGCGACCCACCCCGCCCAGCCCTCAGGCGGACAGTTCCTCCCGCAACGCGTCCCGCAACCGCGCCGCCCGCTCCGTAACCGCCGGAGGCCCCAGCGCAGCCGCCCGCTCCGCCCACCGCTGCCCCTCCGCAAGCTCCCCCCGCCGCGCACAGACCAGCGCGAGCCGCAACGCCGCCCGACCGTGCCCCGCATCGGCCGCCCGGGTCCACCACACGACCGCCTCCGGCTCACTCCCCTCACGAGCCAGCAGCAACCCCAGATTGAACGCCCCGTTCCGCGACCCGGCCTCCGCCGCCTCCCGGTACCACCGCGCCGCCTCGACGACATCCCCCCGTGCCGCCGCGAGCATCCCGACCCGCACCTGCGCCCGCCGGTGCCCCTGCGAGGCCGCCCGCTCGTACCACTCCTCGCACTCGCTGCGCCGGTTCACCGGCTCCCCCAGCTCGTGCGCCGGCTCCGGCGGCCTACGGGCATCCAGCACCGTCGCCAGCCGGTACGCCGCCTCGGCGCTCCCCCCGCCCGCCGCACACCGCAGGAACCGCTCCGCCTCGCCCTCCTCGCCCTCCCGCAGCCGCGCCATCCCGACCTGGAGCGCCGCCTCCATGTGCCCGGCGGCGGCCGCCCGCTCGTACCAGCGCAGCGCGGACCGCTCCTCGCCCCGGCCCGCGTGCAGGATGCCGAGGTTGAAGGCGGCGTCCACGCTGCCGGTCTCCGCGGCCTTGGAGAACCACGGCTCCGCGCCGGTCTCGTCCCCGGCCCGCAGCAGCAGGATCGCCAGCGCGTTCGCCGCCTCGCGGTGACCGGCGTACGCGGCCCGGCGGTACCACTGCTCGGCCGGGCCGGTCCGGCCCTGGTCGGCGCAGAGCAGCCCGAGGTTGTACGCGCCGTTGATGTCACCGGCGTCCATCGCGGCCCGGTACCAGCGCTCGGCGGTCTGGGTCTCGCCCCGCTCGGCGTGCAGCGCGCCCAGCGCGTTGGCGGCGTTGCCGTCGCCGTCCTGCGCGGCCCGCAGCCACCACACGGCGGCGTTCTCGGTGTCCCCGGCGTCGCGCAGCAGGAAGCCGAGCGCGCAGGCGGCCCGGGTCTCGCCGTCCTTGGCGGAGGTCAGGTACCAGCGGCCGGCCTCCTTGAGCTCGCCGCGCCGCTCCAGGATCGCCCCGAGGTGCAGCGCGGCCCGGCGGTGTCCCCGCGCGGCGGCCTGCCGGTACCACTGCTCGGCCTCCCGTACCAGCGCGGCGGCGCCGTCGTCGCTCTCCCGCGCGGCCCCACGGTCCAGCGCGCGGGCCAGCCGGTACGCCCCTTCCCGGTGCCCACGCTCGGCGGCGGCCCGCATCCAGCGCTCGGCCCCGGCCGTGTCCCCACGGTGTTCCAGCAGGTCGGCGAGGGCGTACGCGCCGAGGGTGTGGCCCTGCTCGGCGGACTGGCGCAGCCAGTACTCGGCGGCGGGTTCGTCCCCGCGCTCCCGGTGGTGGCGGCCGAGCGCGTGGGCCGCCGCGGTGGAGCCGGCCACGGCGGCGATCCGCCACCAGCCGGCGGCCTCGTCGGCGTAGCCCCGCTGGTGCAGCAGGACACCCAGGTTGTTGGCGGCGGCGCGGTCGCCCGCGGTGGTGGCGGCACGCAGATGGGGTTCGGCTCCGTCGAGATCACCGCGGCGCAGCAGCATGGCGCCGAGGACGCTCATCGCCTCGACGTCGCCGGCCTCGGCGGCGAGCCGCTGACGCAGCTCCTCGGCCGCCTCGTCGGCGGCCTCCCCCGTCTCGTCTCGGGGTTCCTCCTGAGAGGAGGACTTCACAAAACGCCCTGTCTCGAACAGAGTTGCCTTGTCCCCCATAACATCCATCGTCGCACCACCTGCAACCTGGGTACACCTGGTATACCGCAGTCAGTGAGGTCACTACAGCGTTTTGTCGACATGCCCACAGAGAGACAAGTCAAACACAGATCGGCCAACTCCCGTCGGCGGCACGGCCGTCAACCGCCCAGGCACATGCGTTCGCCCATCACAAAGGCCCGGATTCCTTGAGGAATCCGGGCCTTTGATGTCGCCGACTTCGCGACGTGAGTAGCGGGGACAGGATTTGAACCTGCGACCTCTGGGTTATGAGCCCAGCGAGCTACCGAGCTGCTCCACCCCGCGCCGTTGTGTTGCAACCGTAGCACGGCGCGGGACGGGCGTTTGACCAGCCTGCTCGCTAACTGCTCGGACTCGCGTCGGGACTGGGGCTGCTCTCCCCGCCGCCGGCGCCGCCACCTCCTTCGGCCGACTGGGCCTCCTCGGCCTTGCGCAGCGCGTCCTCCAGGTCCTTCTGTGCCTTGCCGTAGGCCTCCCAGTCGTTCTTCTTCAGGGCTTCCTGGCCGGCCTCGAAGGCCTTCTGGGCGTCGTTCAGCGCCTCCTGGACCGTGGGGTTGTCGGACGTCGGCGGCGGCGTCGTGCCTTCCTCCTCGCCGGTTCCCTCGTCCTCGCCCGGTGGTGGCTCGGTGGTCGTGCCCTCACCCCCGAAGATCTTGTTGAGGGCCTGGTCGAGGGTGTCCTCGAAGGCGGTCTGGCCTCCGTAGGTCACCAGCACCTTCCGCAGCAGCGGGTACTTCAGCCCACCACCGCGTACGTAGACCGGCTCCACGTAGAGCAGTCCGCCGTCGAGGGGGACGGCCAGCAGGTTGCCGTACTCGACCTCGGAGTCGCCGCCTCTCAGCAGCCTGATGGACTCGGCGATGTTCTGTTCGGAGTTGAACTGGCTCTGGACCTGTTTGGGTCCGGCGGCCGTGGTGCTGGTCGGCAGTTTCAGCACTCTGATCTTGCCGTAGTCCTCGGTGCCCGGATCGGCGTTCACCGCCATGAAGGCACTGAGGTTGTCACGGCCGTTCGGTGTGAACGTCGTGGTGAGCGAGAAGGTCTGCTCCTGCTGGTCGGGCATCTTCATGCTCAGGTAGTACGGAGGCACCGCGTCGCCCGTCTTGTTGGTCGGGTCGTCCGGTACTTCCCACACCTCGCTGCCCGAGAGGAACGTGGTGGCGTCCTTCACGTGGTAGCGGGTCAGCAGTTCGCGCTGCACCTTGAACAGGTCCTGCGGATACCGCAGATGGGCCATCAGCGCGCTGGAGATCTCGGTCTTCGGCTGCACCGTGTCCGGGAAGGCCTTCATCCAGGTCTTCAGGACGGGGTCCTGGGTGTCCCACTGGTAGAGCTTGACCTCGCCGCTGTACGCGTCGACGGTCGCCTTCACCGAGTTGCGGATGTAGTTGACCTGGTTCTGCTGGGCCACCACCGCGCGCTGGTCGTTGGTGGCGGTCAGCGAGTCGGCCGTGGTGTCGCCGAGGGTCGTCCGCGACGCGTACGGATAGCCGTTGGTGGTGGTGTAGGCGTCGACGATCCACTGGATACGGCCGTCCACGACCGCCGGGTAGGCGTCGCCGTCGATGGTCAGCCACGGGGCGATCGCCTCGACGCGCTCCTTGGGCGTGCGGTTGTACAGGATCCGCGATCCCTCGCCGATCGCCCCGGAGTACAGGATCTGCGGCTCGCTGAACGCGACCGCGTAGGCGGCCCGGTTGATCGGGTTCTCGAGGTCGATCCCGCTGTCGCCCTTGTAGCTGTACGTCTTCTCGCCGCTGTCGTCGGAGTAGTCGATCTCCTTCTGGGGACCGCCGACGATCGAGTACGTGGTGGTGCGCTCGCCGTAGTAGACGCGCTGCTCGTACTCCGGGAGTTCGCCCTTGGAGGGCAGGTCGGACTCGATGAAGTTCGGACGGCCGCCGGAGTCCACGCTGGTGCCCTCGGCCGCGACGACACCGTATCCGTGGGTGTAGCGGAAGTGGTCGTTGATCCAGTTCCGCTTGGGGATGCCGTCCAGGTTCAGCTCGCGCAGACCGATGACCGTGTCCTGCTCCTCGCCGTCGACGGCGTACCGGTCGACGTCCAGGTTGGTCGGGAACGCGTAGTAGTTCCTGATCTGCTGGAGCTGCTGGAACGTCGGCGAGACGATGTTCGGGTCCATGATCCGGATGCTCGCCGTGTCGGTGACGTCGTCCCGCAGCTGGGTCTTGTCCTCGGTCTGGCTCGTGCCCGGGTAGTCGGTGACCTTGGAGTCGTCGATGCCGTAGGCCTCACGCGTGGCCTTGAGGTTCTTCTCGACGTACGGCGCTTCCTTGGCCTGCTCGTTCGGCTGGACCTGGAACTTCTGCACGATCGCCGGGTACAGACCGCCGATGAGGATCGCCGACAGCACCATCAGGCCGAAGCCGATCACGGGCAGCTGCCAGGTGCGCCGCCACAGGGTGGCGAAGAACAGCAGCGCGCAGATCACGGCGATGCAGAACAGGATCGTCTTGGCCGGCAGGTAGGCGTTGGCGTCGACGTACCTGAGGCCCGTCCAGTTGTCGGTGGCCTTGAAGTCGCTGGACTTCACCGCCAGTCCGTACCGGTCGAGCCAGTAGGCGACCGCCTTCAGGGCGACGAAGACACCGAGGAGCACCGACAGGTGTCCGGTGGCCGCGGCCGTGGCGCGCGCGCCCGGGCTGGTGACGCGCAGTCCGCCGTACAGGTAGTGGGTGAGCGCGGCGGCGATCAGCGCCAGGATCGTGGCGGCGAAGCCGAAGCCGAGCAGGAACCGGTACCAGGGCAGGTCGAAGGCGTAGAAGGAGACGTCGAGCTTGAACTGCGGGTCCTTCTGGCCGAAGGACACGCCGTTGACCCACATCAGCCAGGTCCGCCACTGGCTCGACGCCGAGGCGCCGGCGATCAGGCCCACCAGCGCGGTGATGCCGAGCAGCAGCCACTTCTTGTACGGGGCGATGCCCATCCGGTACCGGTCTAGGTTCTGCTGCTCCATCGACATGGCGCTCAGCGGCGGCCGCATGCGGTGTGCCAGCCAGATGTTGAAGCCGACCGCGAGGGCCATCAGCAGACCGAAGACGAAGAACAGCCCGATCTTGGTCCACAGGGTCGTCGTGAACACCGACGAGTAGTTGACCGAGCGATACCACAGCCAGTCGGTCCAGAAGCCCGCGAACATGGTGAACACCATGCCGAGGACGGCCAGGACGCCCAGTGTCATGAGCAGGGTCCGGACCCGCCGGGACGGGCGGCCCACTCTGATCCGTGGCCCCGTCGGGCCTCCGCCGCGGTCCGGCATCTGGAAAGCCAAGGTAGGCACCTCGAAGTTCGCTGTTGATTCGTCAGGCCCGCGTCTTCACGGACCGTGTGTGGTCCCCCGTGATCGCAGGCCCACACCTATGCAACTTACTCACGCTTTACTCGGTTCCCGATTCCGGCCAGGAACGAGAGAGGATTGTGACCATGTCCAACACACCCATGGCGGCCAACCCGCTCACCCGGGCCGTGCTCGAGATCGACGAGTACGTCTCCGGCCTCGGCTGGGACCAGCCCGCCCGCCTGTTCGCCCTCGTCGACACCGCCCGGCTGCGGGCCGAACAGCCCTCGCTCGCGGACCGGCTCGGTCTGGGCGACGAACAGGAGACAACCGCTCTCACCCCGATCGAGCAGGACGAGATTCCAACGGGCAAGCCGCTCGACGAGTTCCTGGGCACCATCGCCTGGCCCGACGCGGTGACCGGCTGTGCCCTGACCGTGGAGCGGCTGATGCTGCCGCCGTCGGCCGAGGCCCAGGTCCCCAAGGACCTGGACGAGGCCGCGCTGACGAAGTGGGTGGCGCGGCACCCGGAGCGTCAGGAGGTCCGGATGACGGTCGCGGTGCTGCGCGACGGGGCCCGCGAGTCGGCCCTGCGGCTGCGTGAGAAGGACTCCGCCACGGAGGTCCTCACCGGCTCCGAGCTGGTGCCGGGCCTGGCTCAGGCGCTGACGGCGACGTTCGAGGAGTAGCGGGGCCGGTCAGGAGGCCGTGCACTTCGGCAGGTCCGCGGTGTCGCCGGAGCGGATGTCCTCCAGGGCGCCCAGGGCGTCGTCGATGGTGTCGACCTTCACGAGGGTGAGGCCCTCGGGGGTGTCCTTGGCGGCGGACGCGCAGTTGTCGGCGGGCGTGAGGAAGTACTCGGCGCCCTTGTCGCGCGCGCCGACCGTCTTCATCTGGATCCCGCCGATCGGCCCCACCTTGCCGTCGTCGTCGATGGTGCCGGTGCCGGCGACGAACTCGCCGCCGGTCAGGCTGCCCGGGGTGAGCTTGTCGTAGATGCCGAGCGCGAACATCAGGCCCGCGCTCGGCCCGCCGACGTCGGCGAGCTTGATGTCGATGCTGAACGGGAAGGTGTGGTCGGTCCCGGCGGAGATCCCGACGATGGCGCGCTTCTCGCCGCCGTCCTCGGAGGTCGTGGTGGTGATCGTCACCTTCTTGGTCTTCGTCGCCGTCCGGTTCTCCTTCTCGGCGGCGGCCTGCTCCTCGGCCGGCACGATGGTGAAGACGACGTCCTCGCCCGGCTTGTGCTCGGTCACCCGCTCGGCGACGTCGGCCGGTTCCTTCACCGCCTCGCCGTCGACGGTCTTGATCACGTCGCCCGCGTGCAGCTTGCCCTCGGACGGGGACCCCTTGACCACCGTGGAGACGATCACCCAGGACTTCACCGGGACGTCGAGTTCCTTCAGGGCCGCGACCTTGGCGCTCTCCTGGGACTGGCTGAACTCCTCGGCGTTCTCCTGGGTGGACTCCTCCTCCGTCTTGCCGTCGGGGTAGAGGGTCTCGTGCGGGACGACCTTGTTGTCGTGCGCGAGCCATCCGTAGACGGCCTCGACGAGGTTCATCCGGTAGTCGGCGCTGGTGACCCGCACCGTGGTCATGTTGAGGTGACCGTCCGTCGGATAGGTCTTGTGCCCGGAGATCCGCAGCACCGGCTCGCCGTCGTGCTCGCCCAGCGTGTTCACCGTCGGCCCCGGGGACATCTCCGAGTAGGGCACGGGGATGAACACTCCCGCGCACAGGAGCGCGATCAGCATCAGGGTGGAGGCGAGCATCGTCGCGGTGCGGCGTGGCATGCCTCGACAGTACGGGACAGGCCTGTCAGCGCACCGTCAGGGCCGCCCGGACGGGCGGCCCTGCTCACTCCGTACGCCGTGACCTGCTGTTCTTTGGCCTTCAGCTACCCGAGCGCGGCTTTTCCATGGCCTCGCGGAACCGGGCGTAACCGATGAGTTCGGGGCCGTCGCTCCGCACCTTGCGGGTGCGATTGGCCCAACTGCCCCACAGTCCCGCTCCGATCGCGGCCACCAGCGGAATCAGCAACCAGGCGAGTGCCGCCATGCCGACCTCCCAACCCCATGAGCGTCCGCAACACTGACTGATCAGCAGATTAACCATCCGCAGTGACAACGCTCACGCCAGGGGTGGGGTTACGCAACCGGAGGTCCGGGGGTCTGTCATGGTCGCCTCAGCAGGCGCCCACCCGCCCTCCCGTCGCCCGACCACCACCCCTCAACGACGGCGCTATGCGCCGACCCATTCCTCTGTGCCGTCCGAGAACCGCTGGTGCTTCCAGATGGGCACCTCGTGCTTGAGGTCGTCGATCAGCTTCCGGCAGGCCTCGAAGGCCTCCCCCCGGTGCGGGCACGACACGCCGACGACCACGGCGAGGTCACCGACCCGGAGGTCTCCCACCCGGTGCACGGCGGCCAGTGCCCGGACGGGGTACTCGGCGGCGACCTTCTCGGCGATCCGCCGCATCTCGTCCTCGGCGCCGGGGTGGCACGAATAGCCGAGTTCGTCGACGTCGGCGCCCCCGTCGTGGTTGCGCACGGTCCCGACGAACAGCGCCGTCCCGCCGGCCGCGTCGTCCCCGACCGCGTGGAGGACCTCGTCCACGGACAGCGGCGTGTCGCGGATCGAGATCAGCTTGATCGGGTCCTGTGCGGCCTGCTCACCCGGGTGATCGTGCGTGGATGCCATGTCTCCATCGTGCCCCACCCCGGCGACAACGCGGAACAGCGTCATCGCCCGGCACGCGCGCGTGCCCGTTCGGAGCTTCCTACAGGAGGCGGCTTCCCGCAGGAGGCCCGTCAGATCCGGCGCCGGGCCTTGCGCGCCCGTCGTACCACCGCGGCCGCGCCCAGCAGGGCCACCGTCGCTCCCGCGGCGCCCGCCGCCGTCGCGTCCTTGCGCCCCAGTCGCCGGCCGGCGACCGTGTGCCTGCCGGACACCTCCTCCAGCAGCTCCGCGAGCACCTCCTCGTTGGTGTGCGCGGGCCGCCACCCGACGTCGTGCAGCCGGCTCCCGCTCACCACCCAGGGGTACATCGTGTAGGCCAGGTCCCCGGCCGGGGACGGGGTGAGCCCGATCCGGTGCAGCCGGGCCGCCGCGCCGAGCGCGACCGCCGACGGCAGCTCCATCCGCCGGATCCCGCTGAGCTCCTCGACCTCCTCCTGCTCCAGCCATCCGTCGCAGCCGACGGCCAGCTCACCGTCGACCTTCTCCAGGACGGCGTACTCCAGGGCGCTGCACAGATCCTGGACGTGACAGAACTGCCACGCGGGCCGCGACCCGGCCACCACGAGCAGCCTGGGCGACTCGAAGTACCTGGTCAGCGCGGTGTCGGTGCCTCCCACCAGCACGGCGGGGCGCACGACCGTGACATTGAGCCCCGGGTGCGCCCTGGGCGCCCGGCGCGCGAGCCGCTCGATCTCCAGGAGGTCGCCGACCCCCGTGGCCTCCGCCGTGGCCCGCAGCTCCGCGTCCTCGGACAGCGGCAGCTCGTTGTCCGGCAGCGCCCCGTAGACCATCGTCGACGTGCACAGCACCACTCGGTGCACCCCGGCGGCCGCGGCGGCCGTCAGCACCGTCTGCGTGCCCCGCACGTTGTAGGCCGTCCGGGCGGCGGCATCGGTCTCCAGATCGAGGTCGAGCGCGAGATGGACCACCGCGTCGGCCCCGCGCAGCTTGTCCGCGATGGCCGGGTCCCGTACGTCCAGGATGTGCCAGCGCGCCTCGGCGCACTCGCCGCGCCGCTCGTCGATGGCGATGACCTGCTTGACCTCCTCCGAGGCGGCGAGCCGCGCGGTGAGCAGCGCGCCGATGCCGGACGCGGCACCGGTGACCGCGACGACGGGGCCGCGTGCCGCGGCACCGGTTGACTTGTTTCGCGCTGCGCGAACCTGTGGATCTGGGGAACTCACCGGGCGTCTCCAGCGGTTGTCTTCAGTACGGGCGCGAGCGACGCGTACGTACCAGGTGGCATCCATCCTGCCGCAGGCCTTCTGTCGGCGAAGCACCGAGGCCCGAACCGCTTCAGGTGTCTACGCTGGGTGGTGTTGTCGGGCAGCCGTGCCGCCGGAAAGAACCGGTGGCCCTACCAGCCGAGGAAACCCGTGAGTGACACCCCATTCGGATTCGGCCTTCCGCCGGAGGAGCCGGACGACGGCGACGAGGGCAAGAAGAAGGACCCGCAGAGCGGTGGTGGTCAGGGCCCGGCCAACCCGTTCGGCTTCGGCATGCCCGGAGCCGGAGGCTTTGGCGGCCCTGGCGCGGACAATCCGTTCGCCGCGATGTTCGGGTCGCTGAACCCCAACGACCTGGGCGCGGCGTTCCAGCAGCTCGGCCAGATGCTCTCCTACGAGGGCGGGCCGGTGAACTGGGACATGGCCAAGCAGATCGCCCGGCAGACCGTCTCGCAGGGCACCGCGGAGGGCTCGAAGGACGCGAGCGTCGGGCCCGCCGACCGCAGGGCCGTGGAGGAAGCGGTCCGTCTGGCCGACCTGTGGCTGGACGACGCGACCTCCCTGCCCTCGGGCGCCGGCTCCGCCGTGGCCTGGAGCCGCGCGGAGTGGGTGGAGGCCACCCTTCCGGCGTGGCGGGAACTGGTCGACCCGGTGGCCGAGCGCGTCGGGAACGCGATGGGCGATGTGCTGCCGGAGGAGATGCAGGCCATGGCCGGCCCGCTGATCGGCATGATGCGCTCCATGGGCGGCGCCATGTTCGGCACGCAGATCGGGCAGGCCGTCGGTGTGCTCGCCGGTGAGGTCGTCGGCTCGTCCGACATCGGCCTGCCGCTGGGCCCGGCCGGGCGGGCCGCGCTGCTGCCGCTGAACATCGAGACGTTCGGCAAGGACCTGGGCGTCCCCCAGGAGGAGGTGCGGCTGTATCTCGCCCTGCGCGAGGCCGCCCACCACCGCCTGTTCGCGCACGTCCCGTGGCTGCGCTCGCACCTGTTCGGTGCCGTGGACGGCTACGCGCGCGGCATCAAGGTCGACACCGGCAAGCTCGAG
Organism: Streptomyces sp. CB02400; assembly: GCF_001905725.1. GTDB lineage: Bacteria > Actinomycetota > Actinomycetes > Streptomycetales > Streptomycetaceae > Streptomyces > Streptomyces atrovirens. The sequence continues at coordinate 350,380 of NZ_LIWB01000003.1, read as the reverse complement.
GACGTCGTCGGCCAGTTCGACCCGCAGAACCCCGAGCAGCTGCAGGAGGCCCTCCAGCAGGGCATGTTCCAGCCGGAGGACACACCGGAGCAGAAGGCCGCCCTGGCCCGTCTGGAGACGGCACTGGCGCTCGTCGAGGGCTGGGTGGACGCCGTGGTGCACGCCGCGGCCAAGCCGCGGCTGTCGTCGGCCGACGCGCTGCGCGAGACGCTGCGCCGCCGCCGCGCCTCGGGTGGCCCGGCGGAGCAGACGTTCGCCACGCTGATCGGTCTGGAGCTGCGCCCGCGCCGGCTGCGCGACGCCTCGCGCCTGTGGGCCTCGCTCACCGACGCGCGCGGGGTCGACGGCCGGGACGCCCTGTGGGCGCACCCGGACATGCTGCCGACGGCGACCGACCTGGACGACCCGGACGGTTTCGTGCACCGCGAGCAGATCGACTTCTCCGAGCTGGACAAGATGCTCGGCGAGGCCGCCGGCAAGCCCGACCTCAAGAAGAAGGACGAGGCCGAGGACGAGGGCGAGAGCAAGGGCGACGACGCCGAGTGAGCCTTCACGACGACGCGGTCCTCGTGCTCAAGGAGTACGAGGACCAGCCCGAGCTGCGCCAGACCTATCTGGACCATCTCGCGGCGCATCCGGACGGCATGTGGAAGGCCTGTACGGACGGTCACATCACGGCGAGCGGCCTGGTGATCGATCCCGAGCGGGGCCGGGTACTGCTGACCCTGCACCGGAAGCTGCGGATGTGGCTCCAGATGGGCGGGCACTGCGAGCCGGGTGACGTCTCGCTCGCGGCGGCGGCCCTGCGGGAGGCGACGGAGGAGTCCGGCATCGCGGGACTGTCCCTGGTCCCCGGTGGCCCCGTGCGTCTGGACCGTCATCACACGCCGTGTGCCTGGCATCTGGACGTCCAGTACGCGGCGCTGGCTCCGTCCGGAGCCGTCGAGGCGATCAGCGACGAGTCCCTCGACCTGCGCTGGTTCCCGTACGACGAGGTGCCGGACGTGGCCGACACCTCGGTCACCCGTTTGGTGGAAGCGACCCGGACGAGACTGGGCGTCTGACACAGGGGTGAGGGGCGGCCGCCTTGCGGCCGCCCCTCACCTGTGCGTTCAACTCCAGACGTTGCCCTGGTTCTGGCCGCGGGCCCCCTGCTGTCCCATGCCGTACTGGGCGGCGACGCCCGAGCCGATCTGGGCGTTCTGCGGCGGCAGCAGCTCGCTGGGCTGGACGAGCGCGAAGCCGCTGCCCATGAAGCTGAGCTCCCAGCCCTCACCGGTGTTGCCGCGGCGTCGCCACACCCCGGAGGAGTGGGTCTGGGCCTGCATCTGCACGCGCAGGGACGTGGACCAGGCGACGATCGCGTCGGCGTCGCAGTTGACGTACTTGTCCGGCGTCACCTGCATCAGCAGCGGCATGCCCGAGGTCATCAGGGCGACCCTGCCGTTGCCGGTGATGTTGAGCTGGTACTTCCCGGAGCCGGAGATGCCGTACAGGCTGTCGACGGCGATCACCTCGTGGTGCAGCGAGGAGTCCATCGCGAGCACATAGCTGCTGTCGACCGTCAGCCCGTCCTGCTCCACCTCCATGACGTGGATGCGCTGGGCGAGGTTGGCGAGGTAGACCGTGCCCTGCCCGTGGCAGCGCATCAGGTCGAGTCCCTCACCGGTCTGCGCACGCGCGCGTGACGCGCTGTTGCCCTGGAACTCGGCGTCGAACTCGACGAGTCCCTGGTAGGCGACCATGGTGCCCTTGCGGGCGAGGATGTCGTCGTGGCCCTCCAGGGCGACGCGGAGCATCTGCTGGTTCTGCAGGCTCCAGCGCTCCTGGGTCTGCTGGTCGTTGAAGGCGAAAAGCGGGCTCTGCATGGTGTTGTTGCTCCCCCTCAGCCCCGGACCCGGAGACGGTCGGTGCTGTCCTCACTGGGCTGGACGACGACGATGCCCTGACCGGAGAAGGCCATCTGGTAGGCCTCTCCGCTGCCGCGGCCGATCAGCGACTGGGCCCGGAAGCTGCGCTTGCCCTTCACCTTGAGGTTCGGGGACCAGGCGACCAGGGCGTCCGGGTCGACGTACGTCTCGTCGTCGCCGCCACCGCAGTCCACGACGATCGGCTTGCCGCGCGAGGTCAGCGCGACCCAGCCCTGCCCGGAGATCTTGGTGTTCCACAGGCCCTGTCCGGCGAACTTCGCCAGGCCCTTGACCCGCTCCACGCCCCAGGTGAGGTGGGCGTCGAAGGCGAGCAGGTTGGTGGCGTTGACGGAGATGCCGTCGCCGTTGAGGTTGATCACGACGACGTTGGCGCCGTAGTCGGCGAGGTAGAGCAGGCCGTCGCCGGAGCACTTCATCAGCGGCGCGCCCTCACCGGTGAGCCAGTCCTTGGCGATCTGGCGCACGGCGGGCGGGTTGGGCTCGTACTGGACGAACCCTTCGTAGGCGACCATCGATCCGACACGCGCGAGGAGATCGTTCCCGGTCTGCATGGCGATCTTCGCCATGTGGTTGCCGTGGTTCTCCATGCGAGCGGTGACGGGGGCGGGGGCGTAGCCCGCGAGTGGCTGGTTCATGACGGGCTCCCTTTAGATCTCGTACGGCTGGACGACGATGAAGTTGCCGGGTGCGCCCCTGAACTGGAGGTTCACGCTCTCCCCGGTGTCGCCCGGGTAGGAGTTGCGGCGCATCCGCACCTGGCTGGAGACGACCACCTGGGAGGCGGCCGACCAGGCGACCACGGCGTTGCAGTCGGCGAACGTGGTGGGCGTGACCGGCAGCACCACGGGCGTGCCGTGGGTCTTGACGACGATGGTGCCGGTCCCCTGGAACTGCATCGTGAACAGCGCGCCGCCGGGGATGCCGTGCCCCTCGATGCGGCGGACCTCGTACTGCAGGCTCTCGTCGAAGGCGAGGACGTTCTCGGCGGAGACGCACACGGCGTCGCCCTGGAGCTCGATCGGGTGCAGCATCGTGGAGTTCTCGGCGAAGAACACCTGGCCCTGGCCGGTGCAGCGCATCAGCTGCATCTCCTGGCCGGTGGCGTTGCCGACGATGCGGCCGGAGAAGCCGGCGCCCTTGTAGCTGAAGTCGACCTTGCCCTGGTAGAGCACCATGCTGCCCTGCCGGGCCAGCACGGGCTGTCCGCCGATGCCCAGGTCGACGCGGACCAGCTTCTTGTTCTGCTGGGTCCAGCGCTGCCCGGTGGGTGTCTCCTTGAACTTCTGGAGCGCGCCGAGCACGCCGGGGCTCTGCGGTGCGCCCTGGGGCGCCCCGTACGGGGCCTGCTGACCCGGCGGTTGTCCGGGCGGGGGCTGCTGGCCGTAGCCCGGAGGGGGCGTGGGCTGTCCGTAGCCGGGCGGCGGGGCGGGTGCCTGCGGTGCCTGGGGCTGTCCGTAGCCCTGGGGCGGCGGAGCGGGCTGGCCGTACGGCGGCGGCTGCTGGCCCGGCTGGCCGTAGGGCGCGGGCGCCGGCGCCGGGGGCGGCACCGGGGAGCCGCCGGGCGGGGTGTGCATGGGGGCGACGATGGTCGGCGCGGTGTGCACCGGCGGCGCGGAAGGTGCGGGGGCCGGCGGCGGCGCGAAGCCCTGTGCGGCGGGCTGGGGCGCGGGGGCCGGAGCAGGCGCGGGAGCCGGGGCCGGGGCGGGAGCCGGGGCCGGGGCGGGCGCGGCTCCGCCGGGTACGCCGAACGCGGGCGGCGCGGCGGCCTGGGCGGGCGGGGCGAAACCGGGCGCGGCTCCGTCGACCCCCGGCTGCTGCTGGGGGGCGGCCGGCTCGTCCTCGGCCACCTCGCCGCCGAAGTTCCGCAGCAGCGCGTCGAGCCCGCCGTCGAAGCCCTGTCCGACGGCGGCGAACCGCCAGACGTCCTTGAAGTAGAAGTCACCCAGCATCACGGCCCGCTCGGTGGAGAACTCCGAGCCGCTGAACGGGTACCGGGCCACTTCCTCGCCGCCCGCGACGATACGGATGTACCCGGGACCGACCTGTGACATCTGCCCGGCGCCGTCGAGGGTCGCCGTGAAGGACAGCTTCCTGATCTGCTGCGGGATCCGGTCCAGCGTCACGCGGAACGACTCGGTGTCGCCCGCCTGGGCACCCAGGAGCTGAACGGACTCCTCGGGGGACTTCGGCTGGTTGTAGAAGATGAAGTAACGGTCGTCGGAGAGCCGTTCGTCGGCGTCGAGACCGAAGCAGCTGATGTCGAAGGTCAGCCCCGGGCCGGAGATCTGCACGCCTACGTACAGATCCGTCCCCGCCGTGAGGTCACTGATCCTGGCCTTGTGGCCGCGTTGGAATTCCCTGGCCATACGTACGACCGTCCCCCATCCCGAATGTGAGTGCGTCGCGCCAGGCTAACGGCAAATTCGGACACCGGGTGAAGTCGGTACAGACCCGGTACACAACGCGCGCGCGCGGGCCTACCCTGCGCTCACCTCGGGCAGGCGCTCACGCATTGCGCGCACCCGGCACATGCGGCAGCCGCTCGGCCGCGACCACCCCTTCGAGATAGCCACGGGCCCGCTCGGTCTTCGGATACGCCTCCAGCAGCCGCCAGAAACGCGGGCCGTGCCCGGGCACCAGCAGGTGCGCCAGCTCATGGCAGAGGACGTAGTCGACGACGTACTCGGGCATGCCCTGCAGCCGGTGCGACAGCCGGATGCTTCCGTCGGACGGGGTGCACGAGCCCCAGCGCGTGTTCTGGTTGGTGACCCAGCGCACCGAGTCGGGCCGGGCCCGCCCGTCGAAGTACTGTTCGGACAGCCGCCGGGCGCGCTCGGCCAGCTCCGTGTCCCCGAGTGTCCGCCTGCTCTCCTGTGCGGCCAGCTTGTCGAGCATGACGGTCACCCAGCGCTGCTCCTCCGCCTCGGACATCCGGGCGGGGATGAGCACGACGGTGCGATCGCCCTCGCGGTACGCGGAGACCGTTCTGCGGCGGCGGGCGCTCCTGCGGACCTCGATCGCGCTCGCCCGTGAGCCGTTCGTCGGCTGGCTCGTCGTGCTGCGCTGTGACTTTCCGGCGCGGTGCAGTGGGTCGGCGGGCACGCCCCGACGGTACCCGCTGCACACGGGGAAGTCTTGGCTCCGGGACGGTTCCACGGCGATCCCCCACCGGGCGCCGGATTTGTACGATGAATCCCGCCGCCTGTGGACAACTTTCGGCGGCCTCCGGCCCGTCCCGGCATGCTGGCATGCGTCGGACGAGCCGCGAAGGGCTCGACCGCCCAACGGGGACGATCCAGGACATACGGGGGGTCTGTCATGCATCCGATGGTCAAGCCCGCGCTGCGGCGCGGATGGCGCGATCTCAACACCGTGCAGTTCGGGATGACGCCGGCACACGCGTTGACGCTGGGCCCGGTGGACACGGCCACGGGCAGCTTCCTCGACCTGCTCGACGGCACCCGCGGGCTGGAGCTCCTGCGGGAGGAGGCACGGCGCATGGACCTGCCCGAGGGCCATGTCGACCGGCTGGTACGCCGGCTGTCGCGGGCCGGGCTGCTGGACGACTCGCGCGGCGGCGGGCCGGCCGCCGAGACCCTGCGGGAGAAACCGGAGGTCCTCGACCGGCTCCGTCCGGACCTGGCGGCCCTCGCCCTGACCACCTCCGGACCGGGCGATCCGCTGCGCCGGCTGGCGGCACGCCGCAGTGTGCGGGTGCAGGTGAGAGGCGCGGGCCGGGTGGGCACCGCCCTCGCGGCGCTGCTGTCGGGGGCCGGAGTGGGCGAGGTCGACGTGCGCGACGTCGGGCAGGTCGAGCCGTGGGACGTCGTGCCGGGCGGGCTGCCCGCCGAGGCCGTCGGCGACCGCAGGGACGAGGCGGCCCGCCGCGCGGTACGCCGGGCCGCCCCGGACCGCCCGCCGCGCCGGACCGCCCGGTCTCCCCTCGAAGGGGGCGACCCCGGTTTCGGTCTGGTCGTCCTCGCCCCGCGGGACGACGTCGCCGTGCACGCACCCGACCCGGCGGCCGCCGAAACCCTCGTGTCCTCGGGCACACCCCATCTCTACGCCGGTGTCGTGGAGGGGACCGGTGTGGTCGGCCCGCTGGTCCTGCCCGGCGAGACGAGCTGTGCGGGCTGTCTCCAGCAGGACCGCACCGACCGGGACCCGACCTGGCCGCGCCTGGCCGCCCAGTGGCGCTCCGGGCGGCAGCGCCGGGTGGGCGCCTGCGACCTGACGCTGGCCACGACGGTGGCCGGGCTGGCGGCCGCCCACGCGCTCGCCTTCCTGGACGGCCGGGTCCCGTCCAGCGCCGGCGCACGCTGGGAGGTCTCCCTCCCCGCTCTGCGCTGGCATGCGCGTCCGGTCCGGCCTCACCCGGCCTGCTCGTGCGGAGCCGCACGCAAAGGTCCGGAAAAAGGTAAGGGAGAACACACCCCCGGGGACGGGGGGTCGCACGAGACAATGGCCGTGCACGGGCCGTCGGAGGAGTGGCGCCGCGAGGCGGACGCGAAACGGCCGGCAGGGACTTGGAGGGCGCATGTCTGATCTTCCCCGGAAGGCGGTCACCCGGACCGCCAAACTGGCCGCGCTCCCGCTCGGCTTCGCCGGGCGGGCTACCTGGGGACTCGGCAAGCGGATCGTGGGCGAGTCCGCGGAGCTTGTCGGCCGCGAGCTCCAGCAGCGCACCGCCGAGCAGCTCTTCAAGGTGCTCGGCGAGCTCAAGGGCGGCGCGATGAAGTTCGGCCAGGCCCTGTCGGTCTTCGAGTCGGCCCTGCCGGAGGAGGTCGCCGGTCCCTACCGGGCGGCGCTGACCAAGCTGCAGGAGGCAGCCCCGCCGATGCCCACCCGTACCGTCCACGCGGTGCTGGCGGAGCGGCTGGGCGAAGGCTGGCAGGAGCTGTTCCTGGAGTTCGAGGACAAGCCGTCCGCCGCGGCCTCGATCGGCCAGGTGCACCGGGCGGTGTGGCACGACGGCCGCGAGGTGGCGGTCAAGGTGCAGTACCCGGGCGCCGGCGAGGCCCTGCTGTCCGACCTGAACCAGCTGAGCCGCTTCGCCCGTCTGCTGGGTCCGCTCATCCCCGGCATGGACGTCAAGCCGCTGATCACGGAGCTCAAGGACCGGGTCTCCGAAGAGCTGGACTACGGCCTGGAGGCCCAGGCCCAGCGGGCCCACGCCGAGGAGTTCACGGACGACCCCGACGTCGTCGTGCCGGATGTGGTCCACCAGTGCGAGCAGGTGCTGATCACCGAGTGGATGGACGGCATACCGCTGTCGGAGATCATCTCGGACGGCACGGAGGCACAGCGCGACCGGGCCGGCCAGCTCCTGGCCCGCTTCCTGTTCTCCGGTCCCGCGCGCACCGGTCTGCTGCACGCCGATCCGCATCCCGGCAACTTCCGTCTGCTGCCCGGCGGGCCGCAGGGCGAGGACGACTGGCGTCTGGGCGTGCTGGACTTCGGCACCGTCGACCGGCTCCCGGGCGGGCTGCCCGAGCCCATCGGCGAGGCCCTGCGGATGACGCTGGACGGAGAGGCGGAGGCCGTCTACGAGATGCTCTGCGCCGAGGGCTTCGTCAAGGAGTCGATCGAGCTGGACCCCGACACCGTCCTCGACTACCTCCTGCCGATCATCGAGCCGGCCGCGGCCGACGAGTTCACCTTCACCCGCGGCTGGATGCGGAGCCAGGCGGCCCGGATAGCCGACCCCCGCTCCCCCGCCTCCCAGCTGGCCAAGCAGCTCAACCTTCCCCCGGCCTACCTGTTGATCCACCGGGTGACCCTGAGCACGATCGGCGTGCTCTGTCAGCTCGGTGCGACGGTGCGGCTACGGGAGGAGCTGGAGGAGTGGCTGCCGGGTTTCGTCCCGGAGGAACCGGCGGCGGAGGAACCGGCCGCCCAGGCATGACGGACGCGGCGGGCGCTTCGCCTGCCGGCCTCTACCACCACTGCGAGTCCAGGCGGCCCTCGATCGCCCGCAGGTTGTCGCGGGAGCACGCCTCGCAGTAGTGACGGCGGGCGCCGTCCTCCACGGAGAAGGTCCAGGTCGGCCGCGGCCCCTCGGCGCGGGTGCCGCAGCGCGCGCACACCAGCGGCTCCGGCTCCGCCGCGGAGCCGTCGTCGTCGCTGCCATCGGGATGACTCGTCACCCGGCGACGATAACGCCGTTCCCGACGGCCCGCCCGGCACGAACGCGCAGCGGGGGCCGGTCCGTTCGCACGGACCGGCCCCCGCGGGGAGAGCTGTGCCTCCGGCTGGGGAGGCCACCGCTTCAGGTGGGATCGGTTACTGCATGACCGCCATGGCGAGCGCGCGGCGGGCGCGCCGGGAGGCGCGCTCGGCCCGGCGCTGCATCCGGCGAGCGGTCACCAGGCTGGTGGCCTGGCGCTCCCGCTGCGCCTCCTGCAGTCGCTCGTGCATATGCGCACGGGCCAGGGCTTCTGGGATGAGTTGCATCTCTCGGGTCCTGTTCTGGCGCGAGTCGTTCGCACCGCTGGTGGTGAAGTCTTCGGTCGCGGAGCCCGCGGGCTCGTGAGCGGACGGCATCATCGGGGCCTGCTTCTGGGGGTCGTGCGTGAGGGGGCGGTCGATCGTTCCTGGGGTGTTCATGCCGTGACCGGGTTCTTGCGCGGGCGGCCACGCGGCCGCTTGCGGGCGACGACAACTCCCTGGACGAACAGCTCGCCGCCCCAGACGCCCCAGGGCTCACGCCGCTCCTTGGCGCCGGCGAGGCAGGCCTCGATCAGCGGGCAGGTGCGGCAGAGGGACTTGGCGTACTCGACGTCCGCCGGCGACTCGGCGAAGAAGACCTCCGGGTCGTAGGAGCGGCACGGGACGGGCACGCCGAGGTTCTCGATGGCGTCGTCGAGCGCGGTGAGCGCGGTGAGCGGAGTCAAGGTCGGGTCCTCCGTGGAGCCGGGCTTGGGGATCGTGTCGGAAGGCGGTACGGACGGGACGTGCGCTTCGAGTTGCACGGTTCGTCTTCCTCGTCTGGTCGTTTCCGGCCTGTTGGCCGGGTGGCGGCTGGTACCGGGTTCTTTTCTTGCCCCGAGGCGCTTCGCTCTCCCCGCTTGAGGGAAAACAGAAGGGCCGCGGATCCCGGATGGGGTTCCGCGGCCCTGAAGGCGCCGGCCTGATCGCATCAGGCTGGATCACTCCAGGGTTCTGGCCCACGGAAGGCCCACATCAGGTGGTGCTGCGTCGTCTGCTTCCGGAATCCGGCACCGGCTGCCGCAAAGGCATAGGCCTTCGCCTGTGCCACTACCGCTTCCAGTGCCTCGGTCGGTCGCTCATCGCGCTCACGGACGGCAGGAGCCGCGGGAGCGAGGGAGGACACCAGACGTGCGGCATGGATGCCGGACAGACCGGTGCCCTGGTTCGAGGCGCCGAGCATGCACAGGGAGACGGCCGAGCGATCGGTCAGTTTGACGATGGAGCTGATGTTGATGCTGATCACTGGACTCGCCTCCTCTCGGCGTCTAGGGGACCGGGGTGAACCAGTCCGCGGATATGCAAGTACAACACGGAATCGGGGCCTTGGAGAAGGCCGCCGTTCCCGTGCCTAAGAACCTATGGGGATTGCCGGGGCATGCGCAAACTATTTTTCCGACGAGTTCGGATCAGTCCTGATCCCGTTCCTCGTCGATGTCGCGACCTGCGCAGATGGCCAGAACATCGGCTCCGTAGCGGCCCAGCTTGCGCATCCCCACCCCGGGGATCCTGGCCAGTGCGTGCTCGTCGTCGGGGACCGTCTCGGCGATGGCCATCAGCGTCTTGTCGGTGAAGACGCAGAAGGCCGGCTGCCCGCTGCGCCCCGCCTGGCCGGCGCGCCACTCACGGAGCCGCTCGTACAGGCCCTCGTCCATGTCCGTGGGGCAGTCCTCGCAGCGCATCAGCTTCATCTCGCCCGCGTCGGTCAGCGTGCGGCCGCACACCCGGCAGCGGGCGGGGCTGCGCTGTCCGCGTCTCGGACCCGGGACGACCGAGGCGGACGCCGTCCCGAACGAGCCGCGCTCCACACCTCCCGCGCCGGCCGCGCCGCCCCGGCCCCCGGCGGCGTTCGAGCCGGGGCGCAGTCCGTGGAGGAAGCGGCTGGGGCGACGGTTCGGCCGGCTGCCGGGTGAACGGGAGAGCGCCCAGGAGAGCTGGAGACGCTCACGGGCGCGGGTGACACCGACGTAGAGGAGGCGGCGCTCCTCCTCGATCTGCTCGTCGGTCTTTGCGTAGGTGATCGGCATCATGCCCTCGGCGACACCGACCAGGAAGACGACGTCCCACTCCAGGCCCTTGGCCGAGTGCAGCGAGGCGAGGGTGACGCCCTGCACGGTCGGGGCGTGCTGGGCGCCGGCCCGCTCGTCGAGTTCGGCGACGAGGTCGGCGAGGGTGGCGCCGGGTCTGGCGGCGGCGAAGTCCTGGGCGAGATGCACCAGCGCGGCCAGTGACTCCCAGCGTTCCCGGACCGCTCCGGAGCCGGCCGGGGGCTGGGTCGTCCAGCCCTCGCCCGAGAGCACGGCGCGCACCTGGGAGGGCAGGTCGGGGGCGTCGTCGAGGAGGGTGTCGTTGCCGCCGAAGCGGGCCGCGCCGCGCAGGGCGATGCCGGCCTTGCGCACCTCGGGACGGTCGAAGAACCGCTCGGCACCCCGTAGCTGGTAGGGCACGCCGACATCGGCGAGGGCCTGCTCGTAGGTCTCGGACTGGGCGTTCGTCCGGAACAGGACGGCGATCTCGCTCGCCGGGACCCCGGCGTCGATCAGCTCACGGATGCGACGGGCGGCGCCCTCCGCCTCGGCGGGCTCGTCGGGGTACTCGGTGAAGACCGGCTCGGTCCCCGCGGCGCGCTGGGAGACCAGTTCCAGCCGGTGGTCGGCGGCCCGGCCACGGGCCTGGGCGAGCAGGCCGTTCGCCAGGCGGACGACCTGGGGGGTCGAGCGGTAGTCGCGGACCAGCTTGACGACGGTGGCCCCGGGGTGGCGGGTGCGGAAGTCGAGCAGATGGTCGGGGGTTGCGCCCGTGAATGAATAGATCGTCTGGCTGGCGTCGCCGACCACGCACAGGTTCTCCCGCTCGCCGAGCCACAGTTCCAGCAGCCGCTGCTGGAGCGGGCTGACGTCCTGGTACTCGTCGACGACGAAGTGCTGGTACTGGGCGCGGACCTGCTCGGCGATGTCGTGCCGGTCCTGCAGGACGGCGACGGTCAGCAGCAGCACGTCCTCGAAGTCGATGACGGCACGCTCGCGCTTGAGGTCCTCGTAGGCGGAGTAGAGCTGGGCGATCTCGGCGGGGTCACGGGGGGACTCCCGGCCGGCCTTGGCGGCGGCGGCCGCGTAGTCGGCCGGGACGGTCTGGGTGACCTTGGACCATTCGATCTCCGCGGTGACGTCCCGCAGCTCGCCCCGGTCGAGCCGGATACGGCAGGCGGCGGCCGCGTCGGCGACCAGCTGGATCTTGCGGTCGACGAGCCGGGGCAGGGAACCGCCGATCGCTTTCGGCCAGAAGTACTGCAACTGGCGCAGTGCCGCGGAGTGGAAGGTGCGGGCCTGGACACCGACGGCACCGAGCTGGCGCAGCCGGCCGCGCATCTCTCCGGCGGCGCGGTTGGTGAAGGTGACGGCGAGCACGCTGGAGGGCTGGAGGACGCCCGCGCGCACCCCGTAGGCGATCCGGTGGGTGATCGCCCGGGTCTTGCCGGTGCCGGCGCCCGCCAGCACGCACACCGGACCCTGCAGGGCGGTGGCCACGGCGCGCTGCTCGGGGTCGAGCCCTTCGAGCACCGCGTCGGCCGAGTCCGGTACCTGCGGGAAGAGAGTGGAGTGCGTTGCTGCTGTCACACAGCCATGCTGCCAGGTCGCCGGAGACAGGCGAGCCGGTTGTCCACAGGGAGGCCCCCGTAGTCGTACTAATGCGGCAGGCATCACGTGGGGCTCGTGCGGCCACCCGGCGGGAATGCCGGTGCTCTCCCGTACGTTCCTCCCACGACGAGGACTTCCCCGAACCGCCGAAGGAGCGCGAGAGGCATGCAGGGCACTGTGACGATGTACAGCACCACGTGGTGCGGCTACTGCCGTCGGCTGAAGAGCCAGCTGGACCGTGAGGGCATCGCGTACACCGAGATCAACATCGAGCAGGACCCGGACTCCGCGGCCTTCGTGGAGAAGGCGAACGGCGGAAACCAGACGGTGCCCACGGTACGAGTGGTTCCCTCCGCCGGTGGCGACGAGGTCGTGATGACGAACCCGAGTCTCGCCCAGGTGAAGCAGGCTCTCGCGGTCTGACGTTCCCCGGCGCCGCGCCCCCTCCGGTCGAGGTCACCGGAGGGGGCCGACGTGTCTTCGGGGGTGCGGGGAAGGCGGAACCGGCCGGATTCGAACCGGCGTCCTCGCGGTTTTGGAGACCGCGCGCGACGACCTCTGCGCTACGGGCTCCGCCCGGCCCGACAGCGTAGCCGGTGCACGGGACGGGGCCCCGACGGCTTGGCGTCGGGGCCCCGTCGGAGCGCTGGGCGTCCGGTCAGAAGGCGCTGCGGGTCGGCAGGTCCTTGCCGTACCAGCGTTCGATCAGACGGGCCGCGATCGAGATGCCGTACGGCGGGAGCACCTCGCCGGACTCGAAGGCGGCGCCGAGTTCGTCGCGGGAGAACCAGCGGGCCTCGTGGATCTCGTCGCCGTCGACGTCGATCTCGGTCGAGGTGGCCCGGGCGGTGAAGCCCAGCATGAGGCTGGACGGGAAGGGCCAGGGCTGGCTGGCGACGTACTCGACCTCGCCGACGCCGATGCCGACCTCCTCGTGGACCTCACGGCGCACCGACTGCTCGATGGACTCCCCCGGTTCGACGAATCCGGCGAGCGTGGAGAAGCGGCCCTCGGGCCAGTGGACCTGGCGGCCGAGCAGGATGCGGTCCTGGTCGTCGACCACGGCCATGATCACCGCGGGGTCGGTGCGCGGGTAGTGCTCGGCGCCGCAGGCGGGGCAGCGGCGGATGTGGCCGGCGGCGGCGATGACGGTGCGCTCGCCGCAGCGGGAGCAGAAGCGGTGCAGCCGCTGCCAGTTCTCCAGGGCGACCGCGTGCACCATCAGGCCGGCCTCGCGCTGCGACAGGAGCAGTCCCGCCTCGCGCAGGCCCGCCGGGCGGGCGGAGTCGTCCATGCGGCCGGGAAGGGAGTCCTTCTGGAGGGCGAAGTAGCTGACGCCCTCGTCGTCGATGCCCAGGAAGTAGCGGTGGGCCTCGGTGAGCGGGGCCTCGAAGGACGGGGTCATGACGAGTTCGGTACGCCCGTCCGCCGCCTCGTCGATGAGGACCTGGCCGCCGGAGACCACGAAGCAGCGGGTCGAGGGGTGGCTCCACGCCGCCGCGAGCCATGCCTCGTCGAGCCGGTGGTGGGCGGCGCGGTCGATGCCGCTCGGGGCGGTGAGCGAGATGGGTCGGTCGGCGGTGTGGTCGGTCCAGGTGGTCACGGGTGCTTCCAACTCCCCCGGTGGAACGGATTGGGTCGGCGGGCGGTTCGGCGGGACGTGCGGCGGGAGGGACCGGGTCCTGCGGGGCGCGGCGGGTCCCTTCCAGTGTGCCCCGCGCGGGCGTCCGGTTCGGACGGTGTGCGAGGTCAGGGGGCGTGCCGCCAGTGCTCGGCGAGGTCGCCCCACAGGTACGCGCTGGTCTCGACGCCTTTGAGGAGCAGGTCCAGGTCGACCTTCTCGTCGGGGGCGTGCCAGCCGTCGGACGGGACGGAGATGCCGAGGAACAGCACCGGTGCGCCGAGGACGTCCTGGAGGTCGGCGGCCGGTCCGGAGCCGCCCTCGCGGGTGAAGCGGACGGGTGTGCCGAAGGCGCGGCCCATCGCGCGGACCACGGACTGCAGGGCCGGGTGGTCCAGTGGCGTCAGGCAGGGACGGGTGGCGGGGCTGAAGGTGATCTCGTGGCGGATGCCGTCGGGGAGCTCTCCGGGCACCCAGGCGCCGACGGCCTCGCGCACGTGCTCGGGGTCCTGGCCGGCGACGAGCCGGAAGGACAGCTTCACCATGGCGGAGGACGGGATGATCGTCTTGCTTCCGGGGCCCTGGTAGCCGCCGCCGATGCCGTTGACCTCGGCGGTGGGGCGGGCCCAGACGCGTTCCAGGGTGCTGTATCCGGCTTCGCCGCGGGTGCCGTGGGACTTGGCGGTGCGCAGCCACTGGTCTTCGTCGAAGGGCAGCTCGGCGAAGAGTTCGCGTTCTCGGTCGGTGAGCTCGACGACACCGTCGTAGAAGCCGGGGATCGCCACGCGCGCGTGCTCGTCGTGCAGGGCGGCCACCAGACGGGCGACGGCGGTGGCCGGGTTGGGCACCGCGCCCCCGAAGGAACCGGAGTGGACGTCCTGGTCGGGGCCGTACAGCCGGATCTCGCACTCGGCGAGGCCACGCATGCCGGTGCACACGGTGGGGGTGTCCTCGGACCACATGCCGGTGTCGGAGACGATCACGGCGTCGGCGGTGAGCCGGTCCGCGTGCTCTTCGACGAGCGCGCGGAAGTGCGGGGAGCCGGATTCCTCCTCGCCCTCGATCAGCAGTTTCAGGTGGACGGCCGGGGTGGTGCGGCCGGTGGCGGCGAGGTGGGCCCGGACGCCGAGGGTGTGAAAGAACACCTGGCCCTTGTCGTCGGCCGCGCCGCGCGCGTAGAGGCGGCCGTCCCGGACGACGGGTTCGAAGGGCTCGCTGTCCCAGCCGTCCTCGCGGGCCGCGGGCTGCACGTCGTGGTGGCCGTAGACCAGCACGGTGGGCGCCTCCGGGTCGGCGGAGGGCCATTCGGCGTAGACGGCCGGGGCGCCGGGGGTGGGCCAGACCTCGGCGGTCGGGAAGCCGGTCTCCTTGAGTTTGGCGGCGAGCCAGTCGGCGCTGTGGCGCACGTCGGGCGCGTGGTCGGGCTGGGCCGAGACGGACGGGATGCGCAGCCACTCGGTGAGGTCGTCGAGGAAGGCGACGCGGTGCTGTGCGATGTACGTACGGACGGCGCTGACGGCAGTGTCAACGGGCTGGCTCATGTCCTCGAGCCTATCGGCCCGCGCCGGTGTCCTCGGAGTGCGGTATCTCACCGGACGGCTCCCCGAGCAGCAGCCGCTCCAGCTCCGCGCGGCCGGGCAGGGGGCCGGGGCGGACGATCTCACCGGTGCGTACGTACAGGAACGCGGTCGTGACGGTCTCCGGGGGGACGCCCTGCTGTTCGGCCCAGGCGAGCCGGTAGACGGCGAGCTGGAGCGGGTCGGCGGTGCGGTCGCGGCCGGTCTTCCAGTCGACGATCTCGTACGTCGTCCCGTCCCCGTCGTCCTTCCGGTAGACGGCGTCGATGCGGCCGCGGACGACGCGGCCGGCGATCGACAGCTGGAAGGGGGCTTCCACGCGGTGGGGGGTGCGGTGGGCGTACTCGGTGCGTTCGAAGGCCTCCTTGAGTGCCTCCAGGTCGCGTTCGTCGGAGATCTCGGCGTCGCCGCCGGGCAGCTCGTCCGGGTCGAGCATGGGCAGGGTCAGTTCCTCGAAGCGTGCCTCGACCCAGGCGTGGAAGCGGGTGCCGCGGCGCGCGGCGGGCCGCGGTGGGCGGGGCATGGGGCGGGCCAGTTCCTGGGCGAAGCCGTCCGGGTCGGCGGCCAGGCGCAGCAGCTCGGAGGCGGTCAGCGAGGCGGGCAGCCGCACCTCGGTGACGCTCTCACGAAGGTGCAGGAGCTCTCCGGTGAGGGCGTCGAGGTCGCGGTCCCAGGAGGCGACGGTGCGGGCCTCTTCGGGGGTGAGACGGGGTCTCGGCGAGTGGGCCGGCTCCGCCGGGCCGGGGTGTACGGCGGGTTCCGGGGCCGTCGCCTGGTGCGGGACGGTGGGGCGGTCGGTGCTCCAGGAGTCCCAGTCGTCCGGGCCGGCGTCCGCGAAGGGGTCCTCCTCGGGGAGGGGGTCCTCGTCGTCGGGCGGTGGCGGCCAGTCCGGGTCGTCGTGGGTGTCGGGGTCGTGTACGGCCGTGGCGGGGCCGTCCGGGTGGGCGGCGAGGCGGTGGAGGTGGGCGAGGACGGTGTCGGCGGCCGCGCGGCGGCGGGTGAGGGCGGCGGCGTCGAGGGGCAGGGGCCACACCTGGTCGTCGCCGGCCCGGTGCAGGGCGGGGTTCTCCTCGCCCTCGGCGGGCTCGTCGGCCCACGCCTCGATCTCGCCGTGTCCGGCGGCGCAGTGCGCGTAGAGGGCGTGGAGGAAGTCGGAGGGGCCGCGCGGTTTCTTCTGGCTGGGCCCCCACCAGTGGCCGGAGCCGAGGAGCAGGGAGCGGGGGCGGGTGAAGGTGACGTAGCCGAGGCGGAGTTCCTCGGTGTGCTGGTGTTCCTTCATGGCCTCGTGGAAGGCCTTCAGGCCACGGGAGTCCCAGGACTCGACGTCGGGCAGGGTGTCGGCGTCGCCGCGCAGTCCGTGCGGCAGCACCTTGCCCTGCGCGGTCCACTTCTCGCGGCCCTGGCTGCTGGGGAAGGTGCCGGTGACCAGTCCGGGGACGGCGACGACGTCCCATTCGAGGCCCTTGGACTTGTGCGCGGTGAGGACCTTGACGGTGTTCTCGCCGCCGGGCAGCGCGTTGTCGAGGCCCTTCTCGTACTGGGCGGCGGTGCGCAGGAAGGCGAGGAAGGCGAGCAGGGTGGCCTCGTTGTCGCCGGCGGCGAAGGACGCGGCGATGTCGAGGAAGTTGGAGAGGGTCTCGCGCCGGCGGGCGGCCAGGGCGTGCGGGGACGCGGAGAGTTCGACCTCCAGGCCGGTGACGGCGAGGACGCGGTGCAGGACGTCCATGAGGGGGTCGGCGAGGGAGCGGCGCAGGTCGCGCAGTTCGGTGGCCAGGCGGGCGAAGCGTACGCGGGCGTCCGGTGAGAAGGGCAGGCCGTCGTCGTCCCCTCGGCCGTCCAGCGGTGTCTCCAGGAAGGTGTCGAGGGCGTCGGCGAGCGAGATCACCTCGGCCGGGTCGACGCCCTCGACGGCTTCGGCGAGCCGCCGGTCGGGGTCGTCGTCGCCGTCCACGCGCGCGTGGGAGACGAGCCGTCGTGCGCGCCGCCCCAGCAGGGCGAGGTCACGGGGGCCGATGCGCCAGCGCGGGCCGGTCAGCAGCCGTACGAGGGAGGCGTTGGCTCCGGGGTCCTGGAGGACCTCGCAGACGGCGACGAGGTCGGCGATCTCGGGCAGGTGCAGCAGCCCGGACAGGCCGACCACCTCGACGGGGACGTCCCTGGCGACCAGGGCGCCCTGGATCTCGGCGAAGTCGCCGGCCGTGCGGCACAGCACGGCGATCTCGCCGGGTGCCTTGCCGGTGTTCACGAGGTGGGCGACGGAGTCGGCGATCCAGTCGATCTCCTCCGCGTGGGTGGGCAGCAGGGCGCAGCGGACGGTGCCGTCGCGTTCGGCGCCGGGCGCCGGGCGGAGGGCCTCCACGCCCGCGTGCATGGCGCGCAGCGGCTCGGCGAGGCCGTTGGCGAGGTCGAGGAGGCGTCCGCCGCTGCGGCGGTTCTCGCTGAGCGACTGGCGGGTGGCGGGGCGGCCGTCGGCGTGGGCGAAGTGCTCGGGGAAGTCGTCGAGGTTGGCGACGGAGGCGCCGCGCCAGCCGTAGATCGCCTGGCAGGGGTCGCCGACGGCGGTCACGGGGTGGCCGGTGCCGCCGCCGAACAGTCCGGCCAGCAGGACGCGCTGGGCGACGGAGGTGTCCTGGTACTCGTCGAGGAGGACCACGCGGAACTCGTCGCGCAGGACGCGGCCCACCTCGGGGAGGGCGGCGAGCCGGGCGGACAGGGCGATCTGGTCGCCGAAGTCGAGCAGGTCGCGTTCGCGTTTGGCGGCCCGGTAGCGCAGCACGAGGTCGGCGAGTTCGCGCCGCGCGGCGGCCGCCTCGGGGACCTTGCGCAGGTCGGCGTTGGTGAGCCTGGTGTTCTCCAGGGTGCGCAGCAGCTCGGCGTCGTGGGCGCGCAGGTCCTCGGGCCGTACGAGGTGTTCGGCGAGCTCGGCGTCGAGGGTGAGGAGGTCGCCGACCAGGTCGGGGAAGGAGCGGGTGAGCGCCGGGTAGAGGCCGGGGGCCTCGCGCAGGACCCGCGCGGCGAGCTGGTAACGGGTGGCGTCGGCGAGGAGGCGGGAGGTCGGTTCGAGGCCGACGCGCAGTCCGTGGTCGGTCAGGAGGCGGCCCGCGAAGGCGTGGTACGTGGAGATCACGGGCTCGCCCGGGGGGTTGTCCGGGTCGATGGCGTCGGGGTCGGTGACGCCGGCCTTGATCAGTGCCTTGCGGACGCGTTCGGCGAGTTCACCGGCGGCCTTGTTGGTGAAGGTGAGGCCGAGTACCTGTTCGGGGGCGACCTGGCCGGTGCCGACCAGCCACACCACGCGGGCCGCCATCACCGTCGTCTTGCCCGATCCGGCTCCGGCCACGATCACCTGCGGGGCGGGCGGCGCGATGATGCAGGCCGTCTGCTCCGGGGTGAACGGGATGCCGAGGAGCTCCTTGAGCTGATCGGCATCGGTGATTCGAGCGGGCACACGCAGAATCTAGCGGCGAGTACTGACAGCGGGGGCCGTCAGAGCGCTCCGGGAGCGGAGAACCGCAGGTCGGCGCGGGTGGTGCGATGCGTCACTCCGGTCACTCGACCACGTGCCGGCCCTCGGGCCGGGCGCTGCACGAGGCCCGGAACGCGCAGTGGGCGCAGTGCTGGCCCGCGGTCGGGCCGAACCGTTCGTCGAGGACCTTCCCGGCGGCCGTGGCCAGCAGGTCGCCGATCCACTCCCCTTCGAGCGGCTCCTGGGCCTGGACCTTGGGCAGGGTCTCGCCGCCGTCCCGCTTGGCGGCTCCCTGGCGCAGCTGGACGAGTTCGGCGCCGCCCGGTTCGGGACGCGCGCCGTCGAAGACGTCGTCGACGGCGCCCTCCCCGACGGCGAGCTGGTAGACGGCGAGCTGGGGGTGGCGCTGCACCTCCTTGGCGCTGGGCGCCTGTTTGCCGGTCTTGAAGTCGACGACGTACGCGCGTCCCTCGCCGTCGGTCTCGACGCGGTCCATCTGGCCGCGGATGCGGACCTCGTAGTCGCCCGCTTCGAGGGTGACGTCGAAGTCGTGCTCGCTGGCCACCGGGGTGCGTCCGGCGCGGTCCATGACGTGCCACTCGAGGAAG
The DNA here is from genome assembly GCF_001905725.1 of Streptomyces sp. CB02400. GTDB lineage: Bacteria > Actinomycetota > Actinomycetes > Streptomycetales > Streptomycetaceae > Streptomyces > Streptomyces atrovirens. The sequence continues at coordinate 331,332 of NZ_LIWB01000003.1, read as the reverse complement.
CGTTCGAGCGCCACGCGCGCGTGCTCCTTCTCCTGCGCCGACTTCCACGGCGCGTCGAAGGCGAGCGCGTTCCACACCGAGTCGAGGCGCTCCATGAGGACGTCGAGGTCGGCCGGGGTGTGCCCGGAGGCCACCTCGTCGGCGAGGACGTGCACCACGTTGCCGAAGCCCTGGGCGGCGGTCGCGGGCGCGTCGGCCTTCACCTCACGGCCCAGGAACCACTGCAGGGCGCAGGTGTTGGCGAGCTGGTCGAGGGCGCTGCCGGAGAGCACGACGGGCTGGTCGCGGTTGCGCAGCGGCACCTTGCTCGCCGTCGGTTCGAACATTCCCCACCAGCGGTAGGGGTGCGCGGACGGCACCAGGGGGCGGCCGTCCTCGTCGGCGAGCGCGGCGAGCCGGGCCAGCCGCTGGGCGGCGGCCTCCCGCAGGGTGCCGGAGACCCGGGGGTCGACCGTCGTGGCGCGCAGTTCGGCGACGAGCGCGGCGACGGCCAGGGGGCGGCGGGGGCGCCCGGTGACGTCCTTGGGCTCGACGCCGAGTTCGGTCAGGAAGCGGGAGGGCTGGTCGCCGTCGTCGGCGGGCGCCTTCACGGCCGTCACGACGAGCCGTTCACGCGCGCGCGTGGCCGCGACGTAGAACAGGCGGCGCTCCTCGGCGAGCAGCGCGCCGGGAGTGAGCGGTTCGGCGAGTCCGTCGCGGCCGATCCGGTCGGCCTCCAGCAGGGAGCCGCGGCGGCGCAGGTCCGGCCACAGGCCCTCCTGGACGCCGGCCACGACGACCAGGCGCCACTCCAGGCCCTTGGAGCGGTGCGCGGTCATCAGGCGCACGGCGTCGGGGCGGGCGGCACGCCGGGTGAGGGTGTCGGCGGCGATGTCCTGGGCCTCGATCTCCTCCAGGAAGTTCAGGGTGCCCCGGCCGCCGGTGCGTTCCTCCGCGCGGGCGGCGGTCGCGAACAGCGCGCACACGGCGTCGAGGTCCCGGTCGGCGTTGCGGCCGGCCGCGCCGCCGCGCCGGACGGCGCGCTCCAGGCGCCCGGGCCACGGTGTGCCGTCCCACAGGTCCCACAGGGCCTCCTCGGCCGTACCGCCGCCCGCCAGGCGCTCGCGGGCCCGGCGCAGCAGGCCGCCGAGACGCTGGGCGCCCCGCGCGTAGGCGGGGTCGTGCACGGCGAGCCGCTCCGGTTCGGCCAGCGCACGCGCGAGCAGCTCGTCCGAGGGCGGCGGCAGCGGGTTGCCCCCGGCCCGCTCCTCCTCGCGCAGGGCCCGTCCGAGGCGGCGCAGATCGGCGGCGTCCATGCCGGCGAGGGGGGAGGTGAGCAGGGCGAGGGCGGTTTCGGTGTCGAGCCAGCACGGTTCCGCTTCGGGGCCGGCCCCCGCGTCCTCCCGGTCGTCCGCCTCCGCCGTCGCCACCGCGCGCAGGGCCGTCAGCAGCGGGGCCACCGCGGGTTCGTGGCGCAGGGGCAGGTCGTTGCCGTCGACGTCCACGGGGACGCCCGCCGAGGTGAGCGCGCGGCGGACGGCGGGGAGGGTGCGGGCGCCGGCCCGGACCAGGACGGCCATGTCCTTCCAGGGAACGCCGTCCTCCAGGTGCGCCCGGCGCAGGATGTCGGCGATGTTGTCCAGCTCCGTGCCGGACGTCGGGTAGGTGTACACCTCGACCCGGCCGCCGTCCCGGTCCGGGGTCAGCTCCCGGTGGGCGCGGACCTTCTCGGCGGGCAGGCGGGGCAGCGGCATGCGCCGGGTCACCCGCCGGGTGGCCTCCAGCAGGGCGGCGCCGGAGCGCCGGGAGGTGCGCAGCACCTCGACCGGGGCCGGGCGGCCGTCCGCGCGGGGGAAGGTGTGCGGGAACTCCAGGATGCCGCCCACGTCCGCGCCCCGGAAGGCGTAGATCGACTGGTCGGGGTCGCCGAAGGCGACGAGGGTGCGTCCGCCGGCCAGGGCGCGCAGCAGCCGTACCTGGGCGGGATCGGTGTCCTGGTACTCGTCGACGTAGACGGCGTCGTACCGCGCGGCCAGCTGTCCGGCGGTCTCCGGGCGGCCGGCGAGGAGCACCGCGCGGTGGACCAGTTCGGCGTAGTCGAGGACGCCCTGCAGGTCGAGGACGTCGAGGTACTCGGCGAGGAAGGCGGAGGCGGCGCGCCAGTCGGGGCGCCCGATGCGGCGGGCGAAGGCGTCCAGGGCCCCGGGGCCGAGCCCCAGCTCGCGGCTGCGGGCGAGCACCGCGCGGACCTCGTCGGCGAAGCCGCGGGTGGTCAGGCAGGCGCGCAGCTCGTCCGGCCAGCGCACATGGGCGAGCCCGAGCCGCTCCAGGTCCACCTGGCCGGCGAGCAGCTCGCGGACGGTGACGTCCTGCTCGGGGCCCGACAGCAGCCGCAGCGGCTCCACGAAGAGGTCACTGTCCTGGTGGGCGCGGATCAGGGCGTAGCAGAACGAGTGGAAGGTGGTCGCCTGCGGGGCGCGCGCGGCCCCGATGCGCAGGGCCATGCGGTCGCGCAGCTCGACGGCCGCCCTGCGGCTGAACGTCAGCACCAGGATCCGCTCGGGGTCCCCGCCACGGGCGATCCGCGCGGCCACGGACTCGACCAGGGTGGTGGTCTTGCCGGTGCCCGGACCTGCGAGAACGAGCAGCGGGCCGGTCGTGTGCTCAACCACGGAGCGCTGTGCGGCGTCCATGCGAGGGGGATTCACCCGAGCGGGCGGGGTACGCACCAGTCGATAAGCGCCACGGTTCCCCCGCCGCACCTGGGGGTGCGACAGGCCGCTGGTGGAGGAAGAGGAGCTCACGTGGTTCGCCGGTCCTGGTGGGTGTGCTGGGGGGCCGTTCGCCGCGCGTGCGGGGCGGTGGGCGTGAGGTGAAGGGGGCACGCGCAGCCGACGCTACGCCGGTGAAAAGTGCGGAAGCAGGCTTTCCGCTTCTTCCCTCCGGGCACTCCGGCCGCACATGTCCCTTGCCTCACGAACGTACGTCATGCCACGAATGTGCCCTGTATCACCTCGAGGGATCAGAGGTCGCACGGCGGCGTGCGCGAGGGCGGAAGCTGTCAGGTGTGACCTTCGGTGTACCCGCCGCCGTCCCACCGCGCGCGCCTCATGTCGAGGCGCGGCACATGGCCCTCCGCGGCCCGGCCCGCCTCCTTCAGGGGCGTGCCCTCCACGCGGTAGTGGCCGAGGGCTCTCAGCTCGTGGCCCGGCAGCAGCACGCCGTCCGCGCGGACGACACGCCACCACGGCACCGCTCCCCCGTACAGGGCCATCACACGCCCGACCTGCCGGGGACCGCCCTCCCCCAGCCACTCGGCCACGTCCCCGTATGTCATGACACGTCCCGGTGGGATCAGCTCGGTCACCTCGAGGACCCGCTCGGCGTACTCGGGCAGGGCGTCCGGGTGCTCCGGGCCGCCGTCGGACGGAAGGCTCTCCTGGCTCATCCGGCCCATCCTGCCCCACCCCACCGACAACGTGACGCGTTCGCGCGCGTGCGCACGGCTCGCCCCGGAGCGGCGCTTCGGGCAGACTGTGCGGCCCGCGTTCCGACCCTGATGCCCCCTTGTGCCGGTACGGCATGCCACCATCGTGCGGGCGGTGACTGGTGATACAAGATCGAGAAGAGACGATGAAGCAGCAGGGCGCGCACCCCGAGGACACGGAGGGCACCCCTGACGCCTCGTCGCGCCCGGACACCACGGCCCCCGAGACGGCGCACATCGACGAGGTGGAGGGCGACGAGCCGCTGCTCCCCGCGCGGGTGCACCGCCCGTCCGACCTCATGCGGCTCCTGGCGGGCGTGCTCGCCGTCGTGGTGCTGCTGGCGATCGCCGCGTTCGCCCACGGCACCACCTCGGGCCTGGAGCAGGACATCAACAAGGGCACCGGGCAGGCGCCCGACCTGCTCATCAAGATCGCGGGTCTGGCCTCCAGCATCGCGATCCTCCTGGTGCCGGTGGCCTTCGCCATCGAGCGGCTGATCAAACGGGACGGGCTGCGGATCGCCGACGGCGTGCTCGCCGCCGTCCTCGCGCACGGTGTGACACTCGCCACCGACCTGTGGGTCGCGCGTGCCGCTCCGGACTCGATCCAGGAGGCTCTCACCCAGCCCTCCCCCGGCGACATCCACGCCCTGACCGACCCGGTGCACGGCTATCTGGCCCCGGTGATCGCGTACATGACGGCCGTCGGGATGTCCCGCAGACCCCGGTGGCGCGCGGTGCTGTGGGTGGTGCTGCTCCTCGACGCCTTCTCGATGCTCGTCACCGGGTACACCACACCGTTCTCGATCATCCTGACGGTCCTGATCGGCTGGACCGTCGCCTACGGCACCCTCTACGCGGTCGGTTCGCCCAATGTGCGCCCCACCGGCCGCACCCTGATGGCGGGCCTGCGCACCGTCGGCTTCCGCCCCGTGACCGCGTCCCGGGTGGAGTCCGGCGACGCCTCCGAGGCCGGGGACCGGGGGCGCCGGTACTTCGTCACCCTGGAGGACGGTCCGCCGCTGGACGTCACGGTGGTCGACCGTGAACAGCAGGCACAGGGATTCTTCTACCGCGCGTGGCGCAACCTGGCCCTGCGGGGCTTCGCCACCCGCAGCAGCCTGCAGTCGCTGCGCCAGGCACTGGAGCAGGAGGCGCTGCTGGCCTACGCGGCCATCGCGGCCGGCGCCAACGCGCCCAAGCTGATCGCGACCTCCGAACTCGGCCCCGACGCGGTGATGCTCGTCTACGAGCACAGCGGCGGGCGCACCCTCGACTCGCTGCCGGACGAGGAGATCACCGACGAACTGCTGCGCGACACCTGGCACCAGGTACGGGCCCTGCAGTCCCGCCGTATCGCGCACCGCCGGCTGGTGGGCGACGCCATCCTGGTGGATCGTTCCGGCACGGTGATCCTCACCGATCTGCGCGGCGGCGAGATCGCGGCCGGCGATCTGCTGCTGCGCATGGACACCTCCCAGCTGCTGGTGACCCTGGGTCTCAGGGTGGGTGCCGAACGCGCGGTGGCCTCCGCGCTGAGCGTCCTCGGCCCCGACACCGTGGCGGACTGCCTGCCGATGCTCCAGCCCATCGCGCTGAGCCGCTCCACGCGCGGGACGCTGCGGCAGCTGGCCCGGGAGCGGGCGGAACGCGAACGCGAGGCGGTCCTGGAGGCCTACCGGCAGTCCAAGCCGGCCCGCGCGGAGCACGGCGCCCACCAGGTCGTGCTCGACAAGCCCGACAAGAAGGCCGTACGCGCGGAGCAGCGGGCCGAGAAGCGGGCCGTCGACGAAGCCATGGAGGAGGCGCGCGAGGAGGACCTGCTCACCCAGATCCGGCACGAGGTGCTGCGGATCAGGCCGCAGGCCCCGGTGGAACCCGCCCGCCTGGAGCGGGTCCGGCCACGGACCCTGATCAGTTTCATCGCCGGTGCGATCGGCGCGTACTTCCTGCTGACGCAGCTCACCCACATCGAGTTCGGCCCGCTGATCGAGAACGCGGAATGGGGCTGGGTGGTCGCGGCGGTGCTGTTCTCGGCGGCCAGTTACGTCGCGGCGGCCATGGCCCTCCTCGGGTTCGTACCCGAGCGGGTGCCGTTCGTGCGGACCGTGGTGGCACAGGTCGCCGGGTCGTTCGTGAAGATCGTCGCTCCGGCCGCGGTGGGCGGGGTCGCCCTGAACACGCGGTTCCTCCAGCGCGCGGGGGTGCGGCCGGGGCTCGCGGTGGCGAGCGTCGGCGCGTCGCAGCTCTTCGGGCTCGGCTGCCACATCCTGATGCTGCTGGCCTTCGGCTATCTCACCGGAACCGAGAAGACGCCCTCCCTCTCGCCGTCCCGCGCGGTGATCGGGGGCCTGCTGACGGTGGCGGTGCTGGTGCTCGTGGTGACCTCGGTGCCGTTCCTGCGGAAATTCGTCGTCACGCGCGTGCGGTCGCTCTTCGCGGGTGTCGTGCCGCGCATGCTCGACGTGCTGCAGCGGCCGCAGAAGCTGATCACCGGCATCGGCGGCATGCTGCTGCTGACGGCCTGCTTCGTGATGTGCCTGGACGCCTCGATCCGGGCGTTCGGCGACGAGACGACCTCGGTCAGCATCGCCAGTGTCGCCGTCGTCTTCCTCGCCGGCAACGCACTGGGGTCGGCGGCCCCGACGCCGGGCGGTGTCGGCGCGGTCGAGGCGACCCTCACGGTCGGTCTCATCGCGGTCGGGCTTCCCAAGGAGGTCGCCGCGCCGGCGGTGCTGCTCTTCCGGCTCCTGACGCTCTGGCTGCCGGTGCTGCCGGGCTGGCTGGCCTTCAACCACCTCACGCGCAAGGCGGCCTTGTGAGCGAGGGCCCCTTACCTCGTACGGCCCGTGTCCCGCGCGTCCCGCTCCGGGCGACCGCAGGATGGGACCATGCCCCGCCCCTTCCGTCTGCGTGCCGTCGCTCTGACCGTCTGCGCCGCACTGCTGCCCGCGCTGCTGGCGGGCTGCGGTGAGGACGACGACAAGGCCGAGGACCTGACGGAGCAGCAGCTCAGCTGGAAGGACTGCCCGGCTCCGTCCGAGGCGCAGGGCGGGGGCTCCTCCCCGTCGCCCCTGCCGGGCGGCCGGGGCGAGTGGAGCTGCGCCACCATGAAGGCGCCGCTGGACTGGGACGACCCCGAGGGCGACACCATCGGCATCGCGCTGATCCGGGTCAGGTCGAGCGGCTCGGCGAGCGAACGGATCGGCTCGCTGATCTTCAACTTCGGTGGCCCGGGCGGCTCCGGCGTCACCACCCTGCCCGCGTTCGGCGACGACTACGCGACCCTGCGCACCCGCTACGACCTGGTGAGCTTCGATCCCCGCGGGGTCGGCCGCAGCGCACCCGTGACCTGCCTGGACGACCAGCGACTCGACGCGTACTTCCAGCAGGACGCCACCCCCGACGACGCCGCCGAGCGCACGGAACTCCTGGACGACACCGAGGAGTTCAACGCGGCTTGCGAGAAGAACTCCGAGCGGGTGCTGCCGCATGTACGCACCACGGACGCCGCCCGCGACCTGGACCTGCTGCGCCAGGTCCTCGGCGACGAGAAACTGCACTACTTCGGCATCTCCTACGGCACCGAACTCGGCGGCGTCTACGCCCACCTGTTCCCGGAGAAGGTGGGGCGCGCGGTGTTCGACGCGGTCGTCGACCCCACGGAGACCGCGGAACAGGGCTCGCTCGCACAGGCGCGGGGGTTCCAGCTCGCACTCGACAACTACGCCGAGGACTGCGTCTCGAGGACCGAGGAGTGCCCCGTCGGCGACAGCGCGCAGGACGTGAAGGACCGTATCGCCGAACTGCTGAAGGACCTCGACCGCACGCCCATTCCCGGCGTCTTCCCGCGCGAACTGACCCAGACCGCCGCGACCAACGGGATCGTGCAGGCCCTGTACTCCCAGGACTTCTGGGAGTTCCTCACCGACGGCCTCGAGCAGGCGTACGACGGTGACGGGACGATTCTGATGGTGCTCTCCGACTCGATGAACGGGCGCGGCGAGAACGGCGAGTACAGCAACCTCGTCCCGGCCAACGTGGCCATCAACTGCGCCGACGACAAACCCCGCTACACCCCTGAGGACGTGGAGCGCCGGCTGTCCGAGTTCCGGGCCGCGTCCCCGCTGTTCGGGGAGTATCTGGCGTGGGGAATGGTCGGCTGCACCGACTGGGCGGTGCCCGGGGCCGCCGAGCATCCGGATGTCCACGCCCCCGGCGCGGCTCCGATCCTGGTGATCGGCAACACCGGCGACCCGGCCACCCCGTACGAGGGGGCGCGCAGGATGGTGCGGGCGCTCGGTGAGGGCGTGGGTGTGGAGCTGACGTACAAAGGGCAGGGGCACGGGGCCTACAACAGCGAGAACGCGTGCGTGCAGGACGTGGTGCACGGCTATCTCCTGGACGGGAAGGTACCGGCGTCCGGGACCGTCTGTTCGTGAGCGGACCCGCGGTCCAGCACATAACCGCAGGTCAGAGCGTTATCTACAGGTCGCCCCGGCGAGCGGTGGATCTGCCTACCATGGCCTGACCGCCATCCGCGGCACGGTGCGGACGGCCAGCGAGGGGGGAAATGGCACATGACCCGTTTCACACGGTGGACGGCCCTGACGGTCGCCGCCGCGCTGCTGACGGCCGGCTGCAGCGGCAGCGGCTCGTCGGACGACGACTCCGGCAACGACGACAACAAGAGCGGCGGGGCGGCACTCGACTGGGGGCGCTGCCAGGCCTCCGAGGACGCCCCCGCACCGGACGAGGAGTGGCAGTGCGCCACCCTCCGGGTACCGCTGGACTGGTCGAAGCCGGACGGCTCCACGATCGGGCTCGCGCTGATCCGGGCCGAGGCCACGGGCGACGACCGCCTGGGCTCACTGCTGTTCAACTTCGGCGGGCCGGGCGGGTCCGGCGTGTCGATGATGCCGTCCTACGCCGCCACGGCCTCCGAGCTGCGCGAGCGGTACGACCTGGTGAGCTTCGATCCGCGCGGGGTCGCCGCCAGCGAGGGCATCCGCTGCCGCGACGACAAGAGCATCCAGGCCGCCGAGTCGTCGGTGGACGGCACCCCGGACACACCGGCCGAGGAGCGGACGTTCCTCCAGGACGCCACCGACTTCGGCAAGGGCTGCCAGGACACCGCCGGGAAGCTGATGGCCCACGTCTCGACCACCGACACCGCTCGCGACATGGACCGCATCCGGCAGGCCCTCGGCGACGAGCGGCTGAACTACTTCGGCATCTCCTACGGCACCGAACTCGGCGGCGTCTACGCCCATCTCTTCCCGAAGAAGGTGGGACGGATGACGCTCGACGCGGTGGTCGACCCGAGCGCCGACACCGTGGGCCACGCCAAGAACCAGACCCGGGGCTTCCAGACGGCCCTCGACAACTACCTGAAGTCCACCGGGCGGGACCCCGAGGAGGGTTCGCGGGAGATCGCGGAGCTGCTGGAGCGGATCGACTCCGACCCGCTGCCGACGTCGTCGTCCGGGCGCGAGCTGACGCAGACACTGGCACTGACCGGCATCATCCTGCCCCTGTACAGCAAGACCAGCTGGCCGGTGCTGACCAGCGCGCTGGAGGCGGCCGAGGAGGGCGACGGCACGGAGCTGCTGGCGCTGGCCGACGGCTACAACGAACGTGACGCCTCGGGAAGCTACGGCACGACGACCCACTCCCAGCGGGTCATATCGTGCCTGGACGACAAGCAGCGGCCGACCCTGGAGGAAGCGAAGGAGCTGCTGCCCGAGTTCGAGGAGCTCTCGCCCGTGTTCGGGCCCTTCCTCGGCTGGGACACGGCCGGCTGGTGCCACGACTGGCCGGTTCCCGGCCAGTTCGACACCCCGGAGGTGAGCGCGCCGGGCGCGGCACCGGTCCTGGTCGTGGGCAACACCGGCGACCCGGCCACGCCGTACGAGGGCGCCCGGAAGATGGCGGACGAGCTGGGCGAGGACGTCGGTGTGGTGCTCACCTGGAAGGGCGAGGGCCATGGCGCGTACGGCAGCGGGAGCGACTGCGTCGACTCCACGGTGGACGCGTACCTGCTGGACGGCACGGTGCCCGAGGACGGCAAGATCTGCTCATGACGACGACGGGGGCTCCGCGCACTCGTGGTGCCCGGAGCCCCCGCGTCGGCTCGTGTTCGTACCGGGGTCGGTCAGTAGACCGGCTTCTCCGGCTCGATCTGGTTGACCCAGCCGATCACGCCGCCGCCCACGTGGACGGCGTCGGCGAAGCCCGCGGACTTCAGGACGGCGAGGACTTCCGCACTGCGGACACCCGTCTTGCAGTTCAAGACGATCTTCTTGTCCTGCGGGAGGCTCTCCAGGGCGTTGCCCATGAGGAACTCGTTCTTGGGGATCAGGCGGGCGCCCGGGATGGACACGATCTCGAACTCGTTCGGCTCGCGGACGTCGATGAGCTCGATGCTCTCGCCGTCGTCGATCCACTCCTTGAGCTGCTTGGGAGTGATCGTGGAGTCGGCGGCCGCCGCCTGGGCCTCCTCGGAGACGACGCCGCAGAAGGCTTCGTAGTCGATCAGCTCGGTGACGGTCGGGTTGTCGCCGCAGATCGCGCAGTCGGGGTCCTTGCGGACCTTGACCTGGCGGTACTGCATCTCCAGGGCGTCGTAGATCATGAGCCGGCCGACCAGCGGCTCACCGATGCCGGCGAGCAGCTTGATCGCCTCGTTGGCCTGGATGGAGCCGATGGACGCGCACAGCACGCCCAGGACGCCGCCCTCGGCGCAGGAGGGGACCATGCCGGGGGGCGGGGGCTCCGGGTAGAGGCAGCGGTAGCAGGGGCCGTGCTCGGACCAGAAGACCGACGCCTGGCCGTCGAAACGGTAGATCGAGCCCCACACGTACGGCTTGTTCAGCAGCACGCAGGCGTCGTTGACCAGGTAGCGGGTCGCGAAGTTGTCCGTGCCGTCGACGATCAGGTCGTACTGGCTGAAGATGTCCTTCACGTTGTCGGCCTCGAGCCGCTCCTCGTGGAGGACCACGTTCACGTACGGGTTGATGCCCTTGATCGTGTCACGCGCGGACTCGGCCTTGGGGCGCCCGATGTCGGACTGGCTGTGGATGACCTGGCGCTGCAGGTTCGACTCGTCGACCTCGTCGAACTCCACGATGCCGAGCGTGCCCACGCCCGCCGCGGCCATGTACATCAGACCCGGCGAACCCAGGCCACCAGCGCCCACAAAGAGCACCTTGGCGTTCTTCAGCCGCTTCTGCCCGTCCATCCCCACATCGGGGATGATCAGGTGGCGGGAGTACCTGCGGACCTCGTCTACGGTGAGCTCGGGGGCCGGCTCGACCAGGGGTGGCAGCGACACGGGGACTCCGTTGGTCGGTCAATCACTACGGTTGTTCTTCGCCTAACAGTGCCATGGCCTTTTTCATTCCGAGACACCCGTTCCGATAAGCGAGACGATGTCGTCCCAGTAGCCGGGCAGGGGCTCCCAGGGGGCAGCGCGGGCACGGTGACCCGCGTGGTGGGTGTGGTCCGTGAAGTAGATCGTCGCGGCGCCCTGCCAGCGGGCGATGCGCAGGGCCTCGTCCAGGTGCGGGCGGGGCACTCCGTGCACGAAGTGGCAGAAGCGTTCGGGCGGGTGGTCGGCGGTCCACTCCGCCACCTGCGACCAGCGGTAGTCGTTCCAGGGGCCGGAGAAGGTGACCAGCTGGTCGGCGTGCTCGGCGTATCCCGGGTACGGGTGGGTGCCGTGGCCGAGGACGATGTGGGCGTCATGGAGCGCCCGGAGTGTGGTGATCGTGCGCCGGACCTCGGGGAGTGCGGCTCGGTCGGCGGGACAGCGGTCCAGCAGGAAGCCGTCGACCTGGTACCAGTCCATGAAGCGGTGGGCGTCCGAGAGCACCTCGCCGAACGTACGGAGGCCGTACGCCGTGTCGAGGTGGCCGAGGACGCGGACACCGGCGTTGCGGAGGCGGCCGGCCGCCTCCAGGCACCGCGGGTCGGGTCGGGTGCCGGGGCCTTCGGCCACGTCGAGGACGACCCAGTGCAGGGGGATGCCCGGGCGGGTGAGTTCGCTCCACTCGGTCGGGGCGACGAGGGGGTGCGCGAGGCCGGGGACACCGAAGCCCGTGCGGACGTCGGTACTCGCCGTACCGGCTTTGACGCTGGTCAGATACGGCATGCCGCCTCCATCCAGATGTCGGCGAGGGACTCCTCGAGGTTGATCCGGGGGCGCCAGCCGAGGCGGTCGCGGGCGGTGCGGACGTCGGCCTGCTGCCAGCTGCCGCAGCCGTCGGGGTACGGGAAGGCGACGGGGGTGGCGGTGTGGTGGTCGGGGTCGGGGCGGGGATGGCCGATCGTGGTGCGGATGGGGGTGGTGGGGTGGGGTGTGTGGGTGAGGTGGGGTACGTGCGGTGGGTGCGGGCCCGGGGGGGTGTCCAGTTCGTTGAGGGCGCCGCCGTAGCCGGCCACCCTGGCGAGGATTCCGGCGGCGTCGCGGAGGCGGACGGCGCGGCCCGAGCCGATGTTGATGACGCCCTGCGCGGCGGAGAGGGAGGCGGCGTGGACGGCGCGGGCCACGTCGCGGACGTCAATGAAGTCCCGTTGTGCGCCGAGACCGCCGAGCTTCAGCTCGCTGTCGCCGGACTGCATGGCGCGGCGCATCGCCTCGGCGAGGCGGCCGAGGGGGGAGCCGGCGGGGGTGCCGGGGCCGACGGGTGAGAAGACCCGGAGGACCACGGCGTCCAGGCCGGAGCCGAGGACCAGCTCGGTGGCGGCGAGTTTGCTGACGCCGTAGGGGCCGCCGGGGCGGGGGACGGCGTCCTCCGCCGTGGACGAGCCGGGCTGGCTGGGGCCGTACTCCGAGCCGCAGCCGATCTGTACGAGCCGTGCGCCGCAGCCGCTGCGGCGGAGGGCCTCGCAGACGGTGGCCACGGCGACGGTGTTGTGCCGGGTGAGTTCGCGGGCGCCGCCTCTCGTGGTGCCGGCGCAGTTGACGACCACGCCGGGGTGGACGGCGTCGAGGAAGCGGGTGAGGGCGCCGGGACTGCCGGTGGCGAGGTCGAAGCGGACGTCGGCGTCGTCGCCGCGGCCGAGGGCGGTGAGCTGGACGGCGGGGTCGGCGAGGAGGCGGTCGGCCACGAAGCGGCCGATGTAGCCGTTGGCTCCGATCAGGAGGACTCTCATCGGGCGACTCCTTCGGCGTCCGGGGTGGTCATGTGGGGTTCTCCTTCAGATGCGGGTGTGAGTGCGGGTGCGGGTGCGGGTGTGAGCGCGAGTGCGTTGTCGCTGCGGCGCGGGCGCCTACGGGCGGTGGGTGGGGCGGGGCCGCGTCGGGGGTGTCCGTCCTCGGACTGGCGCGGAATCGGCCTGCTGGAGGGGGTGCGGGGTGCGGACGCGCCAGCCGCTGCGGGCGGCCGCCTCCGCACCGTCCCCTCCGCGCCGTACGCGGCCACCCGTCGCGTGGACCGCGGGCAGTCGTGCCGCCACCCGCCGTTCCCGCGGGCAGCCACATGCCCCGCCCTCCACGGGCAGTCGTGCCGCTGGGGCGGCACTGGTGGGCGCGACGGCGCCCCGCAAGCGCCGGGCAGCGCGATCCACCCCGGACCACACCGACACGGGGCGCCCCGTACGGCACCGGACCACATCAACGCGCGCAACGTCACCGTCGTGGCTCCGGGCTGATGTGCGCCGAGGCCCGGGTGAGTTTGCGGGAGGCGTGGATCAGCAGGGTCAGTGCCGCTGTCCCACAGGTGAGGGTGGGGAGGGCGGCGGGGTTCCAGGCCGTGGTCAGGGTCTGGAGCGGGGTGGCCAGGGCGTCGCAGCCGGGGAGCCGGGCCGCGAAGAGCGTGGCCAGGGCCGTCGCCTGAGCGGTCGCCGTGACCGTGAGGATCACCCTCGGCGCGTGGGTGAAGCCGTGGACCGTGAGGAGGCGGGCCAGGAAGAGGAGGCCGCCCAGGGCGAGCGTCGGGGGCAGGGCGAGGGGCTCGTCGAGGAGCTCGGACGTCACCGTGAGCAGAACGGCCACCGCGCCCAGGAACAGGGCGAACACGCCGATGAGTGCGGGCCGTACGGAAGCCGAGAAGTCCTCCAGACCACGGCTCGACGCCAGCCTGCGGCGGACCCGGGCGGCGAAGAGGTGGGCCGTCCAGGCGGCGGGCGCGCAGGACAGGGCGAGCGCCACGACCGGGGCGACGGTGAGCGGCCAGTCCCCCTCCGCCGTGCCGTCGGGCAGGCCGTCGGGGCCGCCGGTGACCGCCGTACCGAGCAGTCCGTCGCCCAGGAGGGCGTAGCCGAGGAGCCAGCAGGTCCAGGACGCCGTGGCGGAGCGGGGCGGGATGTCGGACCGGGCGCTCAGCGGGCCCCGGCGCAGTGCCGCGCGCAGGGCGAGGGTGACGGCCAGGATGCCGGTGGCCGCCACGTAGAGGCGGGTCTGACCGTGGGTGAGGCGCAGGGCGGTCACCGTCGCCACGCACAGGGCGCCGGGGAGCAGGGTGAGGACGGTCCAGCCGGCGCGTGGCCTCGGACTCGTGGTGGCCGGGGCGGGCCGGGGTGGCGCGTCGTCGCGGGGGACCCTGGCGTAGAGCTCCTCCGCGAGGGAGAAGACGTCGCGGTGGCGGAAGCGGGCGGCGGTCCGGTCGGTGATGCCGTGGGCCTCCAGGCCCGCCGCGATCTCCAGGGGGTCCACCGCCTGCTCGCACAGGTCGCGGTGGCGGTGCAACAACGCCTTGACCGGGTCGGCCGCGCCGGGCGGAGTGCTGCGGTTCAGTTCGCCGAGGTCGGTCATCGGGCTGTCTCCGTCGCGGGTACCGGGGTGTCCATGGCCCACGTGGGGACGGCGCGGGGGGCGGGGTCGGTCCAGTGGCCGGGGACGTGGGCCTCGGCAGGGGTGGCGAAGGGCAGGGGGTCACCGGTGCCGTCGAGGAGGGGACGGCGGACCGGTGTGCGCGCGACGATCTCCAGGTAGATGCCGTGGAAGGCGGAGATGTTCTGGTCGACGGTGAACAACTCGAGTGCGCGGGCGCGCGCGGCGGCGCCGAGGCGTACGCGGCGCTCGGGGTCGCGCAGCAGGGAGACGCACGCCTCGGCGAGCGCCCGCGGATTGCGCGGTGGTACGACGAGACCGGTGCCGCCGATGGCCTCCACGACCGCGCCGACGTCCGTGGAGACCGTCGCGCGCCCGCAGAGCATCGCCTCGACGAGGCCGGCCGGGAAGCCCTCGACGACGCTGGAGAGGACGGTCACGGCGCCCGAGGCGTACGCGTCGGCGGGGGTGGACAGCTCCGGGCCGCCGATCCGCTCGAAGGACACCGGGTTGGCGCCCACGGAGTGCGGACCCTCGGCCTCGTCAGGGAAGAGCTGCGCGGCCAGTGCCTCGCAGTGGCCGAGGTAGGCGGCGCCCTCCGGGTCCGCCGGACCGCCGATGATCCGCAGCCGGGTCTTCGGCTCCTTCTTGCGGATCTCCGCGAAGGCGTGCAGCAGCGAGACCAGGTCCTTGGCGGGCTCCACCCGGCCGACCCAGACGAGGGTGTGCGGGTCCGCGCTCTCCGGGGACTCCCCCGCCTCCGCGAAGGGCGCGGCGTCCATGCCGGGGTACACCGTGCGGAGCTTCGCCCGGTCGGCGCCGCAGCGCTCCTGCCAGCGGCGGGCGTGCGTGTTGCCCGGTGTGATGAACGCGGCCCGGCGGTAGGTCTCGGCGGCGAGCCTGCCGTGGAAGGCGGCGAGCAGGGAGCGGACCGCGGGTGAGGCGTCCGGGCGGGTGAGGTAGTGCGTCCGCAGGCGTACGCCGTACTCGGTGACGAGGAGGGGGACGCCGAAGAAGTGGTGGGCGAGCAGGCCGGGAAGGGCCGTCACTCCGCCGGCGGCGGCGTGGCACAGGTCCACCGCGCCCAGCCCGTCCTCCTCGTACCAGTCGAGCGAGAGGGGGCGCAGGGCGCGCTCCAGGTGTGCGGCGACGGCCAGCAGATCGGGTACGCGGGCCTCTCGCGCCGTACGCAGGGCGCCGGGCGCACGACAGGCGCGCTCCAGGGCGCGTACGGCCGTCTCGGAGCGGAGTGCGGCCACCAGACCGCCTTCGTCGCGGGCGAGTTCGGCGAGGCCCCGGAGAGCGGTGGCGAAACGGTCCGCCTCAGGTGTCGCGGGCCCCGGGTCGGGGGCGGTGGGGTCCGTCGCGGCGCAGAGGGCGGCGGCCAGTTCGCCGTAGTGCTCCGAGAAGCGCCGGCGTGCGCGGCGGCCGTACACCACCCCGTCGTCCTCGGCCGTCCACAGTGGTGCGGTGCGGACCCGGCCGACCTGGGGCGGCAGCGGGACCCAGCCCGCGTCCTCCTGGGCTTCGCCGCTGCTGAACGCGTAGACGTCGAACTCGTGTCGGTCGAGTCCGCGTACCAAGCGGTCGCACCAGAGTCCGCCCTCACCGCCCACGTACGGATACCCACCCTCCGTAAGCAGTCCGATGCGCACGTGTGCACCCCCGATCTCCCGTATGAGGAGCCGACGTTGGTCCGGCGGCTCGCAGCGGGACGAACGTATGCGGACAAGGAGGTGGCGTGATGGACGGTTGTCCATCACGCCACCAAAAGGGGTGAACGGGCGTAACTTTCCCGCGCGGGGCGCGTTTCGCCGCGCTAGGCGATCAGCTCTTCGGGTACGCCCATGCGTTCGGGCGGCAGCTGATTCCGTCGTGGTCGAGGAACTTGGTCTGCTGCTGCATGACCGGGGCCAGGTCGCCGTCCTTGTCACAGGTGACGTGGTTGAAGCCCAGGCGGTGGCCGATCTCGTGGTTGATCAGCATCTGGCGATAGGCGTGGATCTCGTCGCCGTAGGTGTCCGCTCCCTGCGCCCAGCGGTCCGCGTTGATCATCACGCGTTCGGTGGCCGCCGAGTCGCAGGAGACGTTGTCCACGGTGGTGTCCAGGCCGGACTTGGCGCACCAGTCGGCGGTCGTGTCGGGACCGGCGAGGGTGATCACGAAATCGACCTCGCCGGAGTGGACGCGCTCGAAGGTGCGCGCGCCGTTGTGCGCCCAGCTGCGGTCGTCGTTGAGCGTCTTCTGGACCGCCTCGGCGAAGAGTTCGCCGTCGAGGCCGAGTCCCTGCTCCACGTCGACGCGGTAGGTGACCTTCTGCCCCTTGCCCGGAGCCTTGTCGATGCCGGGGATCGCGTCGAACTTCCCCGTGCCTCCGCGCGCGGCGCTCAACGGGTACTTCTTGTCCATCTTCTGCTCGTACGTCAGCGGTTCGGCGCTGGGTGCGGAGGGTGTCTCCCGGTCGTCCCCGCGCGAGGCGGAGTCCCGGACGTCGCGCGCCTGTTCGCCGGTGGCCTGCGTCTGTACGCCGCCGGTGCTGTCGCGTTCGTCGGCGACCTGCCCGGCCACGACGACGGCCAGCACGGTCGTGACGGCGGCGGCCGCGATCCCGGTGAACGTCCGCCCCTTGCCGCCCTTGGCCGGCGCGGGCTGCCCGGTCGGCGGCGCGTCGTCGTCATCGGGGTCGGCGGGGATGCCGGTGGCCGGGGCGGCGCTCCAGTCGGTGACGGCGGCGTAAGGGTCCGGCGTGCGGGGCGCGGAGGCGGACGGGCTCGGTGAGAAGCGGTCGGTGGCCTCGCCGAAGGCGTCGAGGTAGTCCTGGCGCGGTCCTCCGGGAGGCGCCTGCCGCTGCCGTGGGAGGGACGCACCCGGCCCCGCCGGCACGCCGTACCCGGCCCCGGCCGCCGTACGGCCGTCCGACGTCCCCCAGCCGCCCCCGGGTTCCCGCTGCTCCGGATGCCCACCACGGGCCTGGGTGACGCCGTGCGCGGGGGTTCCGTCGGGAAGCCGGGAAACCCCGTGCGCGGGAGTCCCGTCGGGAAGCCGGGAAAAGCCGTGCGCCGGGGTTCCGTCCGGCAGGCGCGGGACGCCGCCCTGCGCGGGCGCGCCGTCCGGGAGCCATCCGTCCGGCAGGCTCGGGACACCGTGCGCGGGCGTGCCGTCCGAGAAGCGCGGGACGCCATGTGCGGGCGTCCCGTCCGGGAAGCGCGGGGCACCACCGGCCGGCGTTCCGTCCGGGAAGCGCGGGGCACCGTGCGCAGGTGCCCCGTTCGGGAAACCCGAGACGCCGTGCGCGGGCGTCCCGTCCGGGAAGCGTGGTGCTCCGCCGGCCGGTGTTCCGTATCCCGCCGTTCCGTACGCCGGAGGAGTCCCGTAACCCTGGGTCGGGCCCTGCTGCGGTGGAGGCGAGGGCGTTCGGCGCGGGGCCGGACCGCTCGGCTGCCGCGGTCTGCCCGCCTGTCCGGGCCCTGACGAACCGTCCGGCGCCGAACGGCCTTCCCGTACGGCGCTCTTGTCCGCGGCGTCGCCCTTCGGGGCGGGTCCACGGCGGCTGTGGCGTCCCACGTCGCGCCTCAGCCCCTCATGTTCTCGGCGGTGGTTCCCCCACCGGTGCCGGCGGGTGAACCCGGAGCGCCCTGCGCGCCCGGCTCACCAGTATCCACCTGATCCGCCGAATCCTTTGTGTCCGCGAGGAGTTCACGGAAGGCGAGGGCCACCGTCTCGGGATACTCCATCATCGCGACGTGCCCCGCGTCCGGGATCGTCACCAGCCGGCAGTCCCGGAAGGCGCGTGCCGACCGCTGGGCCATGCGGAAGCCGACGAGCTGGTCCCGGCCGCCGTAGACGAGCAGGGTCGGCGCGAGCACCCGCTCGGCCTGGCGCCACAGTCCGTGCTGGCCGCCCAGCGTGTACGCGTTGACGAGCCCCCGCGCGGAGCGCGCCATCGCGTCCCAGAAGTACGGCAGCCGCAGCCGCCGCTCCATCTCCTGTACGGCGTTGCGGAACCCTTCCGGCGACACCCGCGCGGGGTCGCCGTAGCAGAGCCGCAGCACGCCCCGGACGCGCTGTTCCGCCGTCCACTCACGGGTGAGCCGGGTGAACAGCGGTGCGATGCCGGGCACCGCCAGCAGTCCCGTGGGGACGGCGGTGCGCTGCACCCGCAGTTCCGGCAGGGCCGGTGACACGAGCGTGAGGGTGCGGACGAGATCGGGGCGTACGGCGGCGACGCGGGTCGCGACCGCGCCGCCGAGCGAGTTGCCGAAGAGGTGCACCGGGCCGCGGCCGGTCGCGTCGAGATAACGGATCACCGCGCGTGCGTGCGCGGTGATGGAGTAGTCGCCGTCGTCCGGGGGCGGTGAGTCCCCGAAGCCCGGCAGGTCGACGGCCTCGCTGTCGACGACGTCGTCCAGCAGCGGCATGAGCGCCGACCAGTTCAGCGAGGAACCGCCGAGTCCGTGGACGTGGAGGGCGGGGGGCAGCCCCTCCCGCGCGGGCGGCCGGGACCGTACCGACAGGGTGACCCCGGGCAGCTCCACCGACCTGAGCCGCTCGCCCTCGGCGACCCTGACCGCCGCCGCCTCGGGAAGCACGTTTGCGGGCGGCACGGACGGCAGCTCGGTCGAAGACATGCGGCAATGTTACGAGACGATCACGTACTGGTTCATGTGTTCGCCGTCACAAGCCGTCGCGAGGGACGGGTTCCACACCGCCGCGAGGAGCGGGCCCCGCCGTGCGCTCCCTGTCACGTCCCGGTCGCGGATCGCATAGCGTCCGAATCGGGTGTCTCCTAGGCTCGTAGGGAGGGCACCCGCATATCGCCCCCGCAGTCCTCGGGGGCGTTCGCAGCAGATGTTCGCAGGAAGGGAGCCCGGCATGGCCGTAGATCCGACCGACCCCGAGACGTTCGCGGAGGACGAGGACGCCCGCGAGGGCGAGGAGTTCGACGTCGAGGCACCCGAGGTCGACGCGGCCGAGCAGCACGCGGAGGTGAAGCCGGACCGCGACGACCCGATGACCGGCGTCGATCCCGGCCGCGCCAGTGAGGCGGACCTGATGGAACAGGCCAGGGTCGTCTCTCTCGACGAGGACGACTACCGGTGACGAGCGCACCGACAAGGACCGTCGTCGAGCAGTGAGGAGGAAACTTCTTGCCCGCTCTGACAGCTTTTGAAACCGTCCGTATGGCTTTCACCGCCGTCCGGTCCGTGAAATTCTGCGCTCTCACCGCGCACACCACGGTTACCGAAAAGTACGATGGCGGCGCGGCTCACACCGCACGTGGACGACAATGGGAGGCGGCGTGACAGCCATCGAGCAGACAGACGCGGTACGCCCGAGGGGTACACGCCTGCCACGCCGTGCCCGACGGAACCAGCTGCTGGGCGCCGCCCAGGAAGTCTTCGTCGCGCAGGGCTACCACGCGGCCGCGATGGACGACATCGCCGAGCGCGCGGGCGTCAGCAAGCCGGTGCTCTACCAGCACTTCCCGGGCAAGCTCGATCTGTATCTCGCCCTGCTGGACCAGCACTGCGAGGCCCTGATCCAGTCGGTGCGCCACGCGCTGGCGTCGACGTCGGACAACAAGCAGCGCGTACGGGCGACCATGGACGCCTACTTCACGTACGTCGAGGACGACGGCGGCGCGTTCCGTCTGGTCTTCGAGTCGGACCTGACGAACGAGCCCGCCGTGCGCGAGCGCGTCGACAAGGTGACCAACGAGTGCGCGGAGGCGATCTGCGACGTGATCGCCGAGGACACCGGGCTGTCGCGGGCGGAGTCGATGCTGCTCGCCTCGGGGCTCGGCGGTCTCGCCCAGGTGGTGGCGCGCTCCTGGCTGCACAGCGACCGCAGCGTGCCGCGCGACCAGGCGGTGCAGCTGCTGGCCTCGCTGGCCTGGCGGGGCATCGCGGGATTCCCGCTGCACGGCAGCGAACAGCACCACTGAGGAGGGCGGGCGGACGCCGGCGGCCGTTTGTTCCCGTCGGCTGTTCGCTCCTGGCGTTGCCGGGCGCAGCGTGTACGTCCCCTCACCGGGCTAATGTGTGCTGGTACGGCGCGGAAGGTCGCGCACTTCACTGACCGTCGGAGGGACATAGCCGTGGAGGTCAAGATCGGCGTGCAGCACGCGCCCCGCGAGATCGTTCTGGAGAGCGGTCAGAGCGCCGAGGAGGTCGAGCGCGTGGTGGCCGAGGCGCTGGCCGGGAAGTCGCAGCTGCTGAGCCTCGTGGACGAGCACGGCCGCAAGATCCTGGTCCCGGCCGACCGTCTCGCCTACGTCGAGATCGGCGAGCCGGCCCCGCGCAAGGTGGGCTTCGGCGCGCTGTAGGCGTGCCCGGCAGTCGAGTGGTCGTGTGAAGGGCCCGGCGGTGCGAGACCGCCGGGCCCTTCGCGTGTTCACGGACGGCGCACAGGTCCTCCACAGGGGAGGATTGGATTCCGCAGGTCAGGGGTAAACCGGGCTACGACCGATGTGAGCAGGCCGGCCATGTGGGAGGGACCCCGACATGCTCTTGGAAGCGCTCAGCTCCGCGATCCTCGGCCTGGCTCTGGCGTGGGCGGCCACCCGCCGCCTGCCGCATCGTCTTCCCGCCCGCGCCCTGGTCCTGCCGACCGGTGTGGCCGGGGCGCTGTTCGGCGCCTTCCTCATCCACACCGCGCTGGACGCCGGGAACATGCTGACGGTCCTGCTCGGCGCGGTGATCGTGTCCGTGGCGTCCCTGTCGCTGCTGCTGCGCCCGGCGGGAAGACTGCGCCGGTCGGCGACCGTCTGACCGGCCGCCGTTGGCGGCAGCGGGGGTGAACCGGCCGGGTGCGGCACCCAGAGGCGTCGTTCAGCCCCTGCCAGGCTCGCGAGCCCCGACACTGCGGTGCACGGCACCGGAACCCGCTCGGCTTGACCGTGGCGCCGCGTGCTGCCCGGGCGGCTGAACGTTCTCTCGCCCCCGCCGCCCCTCCCCTCCCCCACTCTCGACTTCGCGCGAGCGGGAGGCACCCCCTTCGTTCCTGAGGGCTCCGCCCCCAGACCCCCTTCGCGCAGTTCCCCGCGTCCCTTCAGGCCCAGGCCTCCTTCGCGCCCACACGGCGGAGCCGCATGTCGACGCGGCCCCGCGTCCCTCATGGGCGCCCACGCCGTCGGGTCAGGCCTACGCCGCCAGCCCCAGTGCCGCCATGCGCTTGGTGTGCGCCTCGGTGATCCGGGAGAACATCTTGCCGACCTCGGCGAGGTCGAACCCGTCCGCGACGCCGCCCACGAGCATGGTCGACAGCGCGTCCCGGTCGGCGACCACCCGCTGGGACTGCGACAGCGCCTCGCCCATCAGCCGCCGCGCCCACAGCGCGAGCCGTCCGCCCACGCGCGGGTCCGCGTCGATCGCGGCGCGCACCTTCTCGACGGCGAAGCCGCCGTGGCCGGTGTCGTCGAGCACGGCCAGCACCAGGGCGCGGGTGTCGGAGTCCAGGCGGGCCGCGACCTCGCGGTAGAAGTCGCTGGCGATGGAGTCGCCGACGTACGCCTTGACCAGCCCCTCCAGCCAGTCGGAGGGCGCCGTCTGCTTGTGGAAACCGTCGTACGCGGCGACGAACGGCTCCATCGCGAGCGTCGGCTCCTCGCCGATCCCGGCGAGCCGGTCGCGCAACCGCTCGAAGTGGTGGAACTCGGCCGACGCCATCTTCGCCAGCTCCGCCTTGTCCGCCAGCGTGGGCGCCAGCTTGGCGTCCTCCGCGAGCCGCTCGAACGCCGCCAGCTCGCCGTACGCGAGCGCGCCGAGCAGATCCACGACGGCGGCCCGGTACTGGGGGTCGGCGGAGGCGGCCGCCCAGTCCATGGCGGCGACGCCGGTGGGTCCGGCGGCGGAGGTGTCGGGGGTGTCCGCGGCGTTGTCAGGCTTGTCAGAGCTCGTCATGAAGCGCACAATAGCCCGCTTGCCACGCCCCGGAGGGCCCCGCCCAATCAGTGTGACGACGACTACGTGACCAAATCGGCCATGGCGTGTGCGCGAATCCGGGGTATGGTGGTAATGCGCCTGCTGAGCACTCTGACGTACTCGACAGGCCGCATGTATGAGGATGCCCGGTCGGAGGCCCGATCGGCTCCGACCCGACAGCCCTCCTTGCCGTACGCCACACTGCGTGCGGATTCCGGAGGGGGACCCTCAGCGGTACGAGCGCTCGAGCGTCGGCAGTGGTCCCGTGCCCTACGGCATCGCCCGTAAGGCAGCCGACGTCCCCGGCACGGTCCCGACACGACCCCCGCGCTCGCCTCGCACCGCGCACACAGAAGAGGCAGCACCCTGACTACGACGTTCCGAGAGCTCGGAATCCTCCCCGAGACCGCCGAGGCCCTGGAGGCCGTCGGCATCATCACCCCCTTCCCCATCCAGGAGATGACGCTCCCCGTGGCCCTGTCGGGCACGGACGTCATCGGCCAGGCCAAGACCGGCACCGGAAAGACGCTCGGCTTCGGCCTTCCGCTCCTCGAGCGCGTCACCGTCCCCGCGGATGTCGAGGCCGGCCGCGCGAAGCCCGAGGACCTCACCGACGCGCCGCAGGCGCTGGTCGTCGTCCCCACGCGCGAGCTGTGCACGCAGGTCACCAACGACCTGCTCACCGCCGGCAAGGTGCGCAATGTGCGCGTCACCGCGATCTACGGCGGCCGGGCCTACGAGCCGCAGGTAGAGGCGCTGAAGAAGGGCGTCGACGTGGTCGTCGGCACCCCGGGCCGGCTGCTCGACCTCGCCGGGCAGAAGAAGCTCGACCTCAAGCACGTGAAGGCCCTCGTCCTCGACGAGGCCGACGAGATGCTCGACCTCGGCTTCCTGCCCGACGTCGAGAAGATCATCAACTTCCTTCCGGTCAAGCGCCAGACCATGCTGTTCTCGGCCACCATGCCGGGCGCGGTGATCGGTCTGGCCCGGCGCTACATGTCGCAGCCGACGCACATCCGCGCCACCGCGCCGGACGACGAGGGCGCGACGGTCGCGAACACCACGCAGTTCGTCTACCGCGCGCACAACATGGA
This sequence comes from Streptomyces sp. CB02400, assembly GCF_001905725.1. Lineage (GTDB taxonomy): Bacteria > Actinomycetota > Actinomycetes > Streptomycetales > Streptomycetaceae > Streptomyces > Streptomyces atrovirens. The sequence continues at coordinate 308,076 of NZ_LIWB01000003.1, read as the reverse complement.
CAAGCCCGAGATGGTCGCGCGGATGCTGCAGGCCGACGGTCGCGGCCTGGCCATGGTCTTCTGCCGCACCAAGCGCACCGCCGCCGACCTCGCCGACCAGCTCAAGCAGCGCGGCTTCGCCTCCGGCGCGGTCCACGGCGACCTCGGCCAGGGCGCCCGCGAGCAGGCGCTGCGCGCGTTCCGCAACGGCAAGGTGGACGTGCTGGTCTGCACCGACGTCGCCGCCCGCGGCATCGACGTCGAGGGCGTGACGCACGTCATCAACTACCAGTCCCCCGAGGACGAGAAGACGTATCTGCACCGCATCGGCCGCACCGGCCGCGCGGGGGCGAAGGGTACGGCGATCACGCTGGTCGACTGGGACGACATCCCGCGCTGGCAGCTGATCAACAAGGCGCTGGACCTGGGCTTCGGCGACCCGGCGGAGACGTACTCCACCTCCCCGCACCTGTTCGCGGACCTCGGCATCCCCGAGGGCACCAAGGGCATCCTGCCGCGCTCGGAGCGTACGCGCGCCGGGCTGGACGCGGAGGAGCTGGAGGACCTGGGCGAGCCGGGCGGGCGTGCACCGCGCGGACGCGGTGGCCGGGGCGGGCACGACGGCTCCCGTCCCGCCGAGCGCGAGACCTCGACCCGTACGCCGCGACGCCGCCGCCGTACGCGGGGCGGTGCGGCGCTGGACGAGGCGGCGCAGCAGCCTGCGGGCCCGGCCGCCGAAGGCGCCGGCGAGGCAGCGGAGGCCGACACGGCCGCCCGCACCCCGCGCCGCCGTCGCCGTACGCGCGGCGGGGTCACGGCCGGGGCGGCGACCGCGGTGGAGACGGCGGGGTCCGCCGTCGACACGGCGGAGAGCACGGCGGCGGAGGCCGACACGGCTCCCGCGAAGCCGCGCCGCCGCCGGACGCGCCGAGGCGCGGCGGACACGGCGACGGCCGTCGTCACCCCGGTGGCCGAGGAGACCACGGCAGCCGTGGCGACCCCGGTCGTCACGGAAGCGCCGGTCGTCACGGAGCCCGAGGCTCCGGCCACCGAACCGCGCCGCCGCCGCACCCGCAAGACCGCGGACACCGCAGCGGTGGACACGGCGGAGGCGACCACCGAGCCGGCCGAGGCGACGGAGAGCAAGCCGCGCCGCACGCGCAAGACGGCAGCCAAGGCCGAGACCGCGGTCGACACCGCCGAGGGCACCACCGAGCCGGTCGAGGCGACCGAGACCAAGCCGCGCCGCACGCGCAAGGCAGCGGCCAAGAAGGCCGAGACCGCGGTCGACGCGGTCGAGGGTGGCGCCGAGTCGGCCGAGGCGACGGAAACCAAGCCCCGCCGCACCCGCAAGACCGCGGCCAAGAAGGCCGAAGCCGCCGTCGACACCGCCGAAGGCACCACCGAGCCGGTCGAGGCGACCGAGACCAAGCCCCGCCGCACCCGCAAGGCCACGGCCAAGAAGGCCGAAGCCGCCGTCGACACCGCCGAAGGCAGCACCGAGTCGGCCGAGGCGACGGAAACCAAGCCCCGCCGCACCCGCAAGACCGCGGCCAAGAAGGCCGAGACCGCGGTCGACGCGGTCGAGGGTGGCGCCGAGACGGTCGAGGAGGCCAAGCCCCGCCGCACGCGCAAGACGGCAGCCAAGGCCGAGACCGCGGTCGACACCGCCGAGGGCACCACCGAGGCAACCGAGGCAGTCGAAGAGGCCAAGCCCCGCCGCACCCGCAAGACCGCGGCCAAGAAGGCCGAAGCCGCCGTCGACACCGTGGAAGCCGTCGAGGCCAAGCCGCGTCGTCGGACCCGTAAGGTCGCCGAGTCGGAGCCGGCCGTCGCCGTCGGGATTCCGGCGCAGGCGGTTCCGGAGGCCGAGGCCGAGGCGGCGGAGGCCGAGCCGCGCCGTACGCGGAAGGCCACGGCCAAGAAGGCCGAGGCCGTCGCCGAGGACACCGAGGCCAAGCCTCAGCGTCGTACCCGCAAGGTCGCCGAGATTCCGGCGCAGGCCGCGGACGAGGCGAAGCCCAAGGTCCGGCGGACCCGCAAGACGGCAGCCGCCGCGGAGTCCGCGGAAGGCTGACGCGACGAACCGACGGCCCGGTCCCACACCCGTGGGGCCGGGCCGTCGGCGTGTCCGCCACCCGCTACCCTCACCCCCGTGACCAGCCACTCCCCCTCCGCCCGCGCCCACCGACTCCGTACCCCACGCGGGGAGTTCGCCGTCGTGGACGTGCCACCGGCCGCCGGAGTCACGGCGCGGGGGGTCGCGTTGCTGCTGCCCGGATACACCGGCAGCAAGGAGGACTTCACGCCGGTGCACGAGCCGCTCGCCGCGCGCGGCTACCGCACCGTCGCCGTGGACGGACGGGGCCAGTACGAGTCGGACGGACCCGCGGACGACGAATCCGCGTACGCGCAGGAGGAGTTGGCGCGGGACGTCCTCGCGCAGGCGAACGCGGTCGGTGCGCCCGTGCACCTCGTCGGGCACTCGTTCGGCGGCCAGATCGCCCGTGCCGCCGTCCTCCTCGACCGCTCCCCCTTCCGCTCGCTCACGCTCGTCTCCTCCGGCCCCGCACGGATCTCCGTCTCCCAGGAGCAGCGCGTGAAGCTGCTGCGGGACGCGCTCGCGGTGATGTCGATGGAGGAGTGCTGGGAGGCGATCCTGGCCATGGGCCCGCCCGAGGAGGTGGGCGGTCCGGCGCGCGGGCTCGGCGGTCAGGAGCACCTGCGCAGCCGCTGGTTGCGTACCAAGCCCGCACAACTGCTCGCCACCGGCCGCCAGTTGTGTGCCGAACCGGACCGGGTCGCGGAGCTGGCCGCCGTGCCCCTGCCGTTCCACGTCCTCTCGGGGGCGCGCGACGACACCTGGCCGGTGCCGGACCTCGACGAGATGGCCCTGCGCCTCAAGGCGCACCGCACCGTCGTCGACGGGGCCGAGCACTCACCCGCCGCCGACCGTCCCGCGCCGACCGCCCGCGCCCTCGCCGACTTCTGGGACGGGCTCGCGGCCACCCCTTAGCACTGCTCAGTACTGCGCCTGCAAGTGGTCCCAGAACCCGTCGCGCAGGGCGCGTCGCAGGTCCGCCTGGCCGCGCAGGGAGTACTGCAGCAGCCCCTCCGCCTCCACCAGCAGGTCCTGGTCGACGGATCCGGGCAGGTAGGGGTGGCCGGGAAGCAGTTCCACCAGCGTGTCCCGGCCCCGCGCGACCAGCCACTTCGCGGCGATCTGCGCGCCGACGAACCGGACGTCCTCGCGGGCGGGCCGGCCCGTCGCGGGTTCGTACGCCTGTGCCGTGCGCCGGGAGACGTACGGCTTGAAGAAGTCCAGGTCGAGCGTGCGCTGGCTGTCGACCTCCCAGAGCAGCGGCTCGGCCTGGTTGCGGCCCTCGGGCGCCTCGATGCCCCAGAGGTGCACCCGGGCGCCGTACCCCTGGGCCGCCTCGACCGCGGAGACGAGGTCCTCGTCGCCGCCGAGCAGGGCCGCGTCGCTGATGGCGCGGTGCCGGGCCAGTGACTCCAGGTCGCTGCGGATCAGGGAGTCGACGCCCTTCTGCTGGTTGTTGGCGTTGAGGTTGCCGAGGCGGACCTTGACGTCCGGGAGTTCGGCGATGGACTGCTGTTCGGCGGTGTGGATGCGGCGTCTGGCCCCGTCGTACCAGTAGACCCGCAGCAGCCTGCTGTCCGCGAAGATGGTGCGGGCGCGGTCGATGAGCGCGTCGATGAGTCCCTCGGCGTCGAGGTCGAAGGCCCGGCGGTCCTCCGTCCCGGCCACGAGCCGTCCCGCGGCGGCGTACAGGTAGCCCGCGTCGACGAAGATGGCGTGGGTCGAGGGCGTCTTCGCCACCTCGGCGAGCATGCGCTGGAGCAGCTCGTTGGTGCGGTCGATACGGGCGTGCAGAGCCGCTAGGTCTTCGTTCATCGCCTCCATTGTCCCGGTGGTCACGCTACGAACACAACCGGTCCCGGTCGGTCTCCTTCGAAACCCTTACCGGTCAGTATTTAGTCGATCGAAAAATTTCTTTAGCGTAGGGAATGTTTGCATCACGCATCCCGTTGAACCCTTCATGGAACACGGGCCCGACCGGCCCGTGCGCCGCCCCACCGAGTAGTTCTCCTCCAGGAGGATGACCAGACGAAGGGAGAAGCCCCATGCGCTTCGAAATCATGCGACTCGACGACGTCGACGGCACGCCCGTGGACACCACCGTCGTGGACGCCGCCTCCGTCAACCGCATCGTTCAGCAGGCCGCCGCCATCGGACAGCGCCTGTGGATCCGCCCGGCCGACACCCCGGCCTCATAACGCGCAGCACACGGGACACCGGCCGCACGGGCCGGCCCCTCGAGGACGTACGCCACGGAGCCCCCGTACCGCCATCGGTACGGGGGCTCCGCGCGTCCGGCGCCGGGTTCAGCCGCCCTGGATCACCTGGGTGACGCCGTTGATGATCTGCTGCACGGCGATCGCGGAGAGCATCATGCCGGCCAGGCGCGTCACCAGCACCACGCCGCCGTCCTTGATGACCCGGATGATCAGCAGCGAGTACCGCATCACCAGCCACAGCACGACGTGGATGGCGAGGATCGCCGACCACACCGAGACCTGCCCGCCGACGCCGTCGGCCTTCTGCACGGCGAGGATGACCGACACGATCGCACCGGGCCCCGCCAGCAGCGGCATGCCCAGCGGGACCAGCGCGACGTTGACGTCCTTGGTCTGCTTGGGTTCGTCGGTCTTGCCGGTGAGCAGGTCCAGCGCGATCAGCAGGAGGAGCAGCCCGCCCGCGATCATCAGCGCGGGCACCGACACGTGCAGGTAGGCGAGGATCTGGTGGCCGAGCAGCCCGAACACGGTGATCACCCCACCGGCCACACAGACGGCCTGGAAGGCCATCCGCTTCTGCATCTTGGCCGGCCGGCCTGCGGTCAGGGCGAGGAAGATCGGGGTGATCCCAGGGGGATCCATGATGACAAAAAGGGTCAGGAAGAGAGAGCCGAAGACGGCGATGTCGAGCATGACAGCCTTGCTGAGGAACGAGTGGGTAAAGGGTGCGGGGAGGAGGGGGGAAGCCTCAGGCTCCGCCGGTCCCCGGCACCGGGAACGCCCCGGTCGCGCGCCGCGTGATCTCGCCGTACACCTCGGGGTCCGTCATGAACTCGCCGAGGACACAGGTCTTCCGGCTGCCGTGGTAGTCACTGGAGCCGGTCACCAGGAGCCCCAGTTCCTTGGCGAGGCCGCGCAGCCGCGCCCGGGTCTCGGGGTCGTGGTCCATGTGGTCGACCTCGATGCCGTCGAGGCCGGCCCCGGCCAGCTCGGCGATCGCGGACTCCGGCACGGTCCTGCCCCGCTTGCTCGCGGCGGGGTGCGCGAAGACGGCGACCCCGCCCGCGTTCTTGACCAGCCGCAGGGCCTCGAAGGGGTCGGTCTCGTGCTTCTCCATGTAGGCCCGGCCGCCGTCGGCCAGCCACTCCTGGGTGAACGCGTCGCTCACGGTGGGCACGACACCCAGCTCGACGAGTGCGCTGGCCACGTGCGGGCGGCCCACCGAGCCGTCGCCGGCGATCCGCGCCACCTGCTCCCAGGTGACCGGCACGCCCAGCGCGTTCAGCTTGGCGATCATGCCCTGGGCCCGCGGCACCCGGTCGTCCCGGACCAGCTCGCGCTCGGCGAGCAGCGCGGGCTCCTCGGGGTCGAAGAGGTAGGCCAGCATGTGCATGCCGATGCCGTCGAGCCGGCAAGAAAGTTCCGCTCCGGGGACCAGTGTGAGCCCCTCCGGGAGCACGGAGAGCGCCTCCGCGTGCCCGCGGGTGGTGTCGTGGTCGGTCAGCGCGATGACGTCGAGACCGGCGGCCGCCGCCTTGCGGACCAGCTCGGCCGGCGTGTCCGTACCGTCGGACGCGGTGGAGTGGGTGTGCAGATCGATACGCACGACGCATTACTCCAAGCGGTGACGGGCGGACGGGGACGCTCCAGGATAACCGGATTTCCGCACGCCCCCTGTCACACCCGAACCCACTGTGCACCCCCTACCGGCCCGCTGTGCGGCGTCCACGCCTCCAGGCGCCTATGCCTCCAGGCGTCCGCGCCTCCAGGCACCTATGCCTCCAGCAGGCGCGGTGACAGCGCGCCGCAGGGCACCAGTTCCACCTCGGCTCCCGCGTCCCGCAGGTCGGCGAGGACCAGCTCGTCGTACATCAGCAGCCCGGACTGCTCCGGCCACACCACCGCCCACAGCCACATCCCGAGCGCCTCGCCCGCGAAGACGGCGCGGTCGTCCGGCGTCTTGGCGACGTGCCAGAGCGGGGTCGGGCGGCCGGCGGCCAGCACCTTGGCCTGGGGCGGTTTCTCGACGTTCATGTACGGCCCCGGGTCCGGACCGTCGACGCCCGCGTACCGCGCGCCGAGGCCCACGCCGAGTTCCTCGGCGACCAGGATGAGCTCACCCATGCCGCCGAGCGGTCCAGGACCGGTGCACGCGACGGCGGTCGCCCGGCCCCCGCCTCGGTCGTCGCCCGCGCTGGCCACGCCCGTGAACAGCCAGCCCACCGGCAGCGGCCACGGCATCCACACCGGCACCTTCGTGCGGTGCACGGCGACTTCGAGGGCCTCGACGCTCGGCGGTATCACGGGCTGCAGCGGGTGCACGGTGCCGTGCACAGCGCACTGCCAGGCATCCGAGAAGAGGCCGGGAGCCCTGACCCGGCCACCACACTTCGGGCAACTGGGTTCGCCCCTCATAGGGCCCCACGGTCCTACCCCGGCCGCGCCACGTCAAGGACGATCACCCGTCCGGGCGGAACCGGCCACGCGAGAAACTAGATGTATGTTGCATTAATTAGCTTAGCTAATCTATCGTGTGTGCGAGTCAGCCAACCGCCCCATGTCCGGGATTGGAGCACCCATGGACGACCCCAACGACCCCTTCGACACGGGATCGGGCGGCATCCTCCGCCAGCCGAAGTCCGTGTGGGCGACGGCCGGCGCGTCCGTCGTCGCCTTCATGGGGATCGGGCTCGTCGACCCGATCCTGCCCTCCATCGCCAAGGGCCTCGACGCCACCGCCGGGCAGGTCTCCCTGCTCTTCACCTCGTACTTCCTCATCACCGCGCTCGCGATGCTGGTGACCGGCTTCGTCTCCAGCCGCATCGGCGGGCGGAAGACCCTGCTGCTCGGACTCGCGCTCGTCGTGGTCTTCGCCGGACTGTCCGGGACCTCGGGATCGGTCGGCGAGCTGGTCGGCTTCCGGGCGGGCTGGGGCCTCGGCAACGCGCTGTTCGTCTCCACGGCCCTCGCGGTCATCGTCGGCGCGGCGGCCGGCGGCAGCGCGGCGGCCATCCTGCTGTACGAGTCCGCCCTCGGCCTCGGCATGGCCTGCGGGCCGCTGGTGGGCGCGCTGCTCGGCGACGCGAGCTGGCGCTACCCGTTCTTCGGTACGGCCGCTCTGATGGCGGTCGGCTTCCTGTGCATCGCGGTGTTCCTGAAGGAGCGGCCGAGGCCGGCCCGCAGGACCTCGCTGCTCGACCCGCTCAGGGCGCTCGGGCACGGCGGACTGGCGTCCGTGGCGGTCTCGGCGTTCTTCTACAACTACACCTTCTTCACCGTGCTGGCCTTCACGCCGTTCGTGCTGAACATGTCCCCGTACCGGTCGGGCGCGGTGTTCTTCGCCTGGGGCGTGCTGCTCGCCGTCTTCTCGGTGCTCGTGGCGCCCCGGCTGCAGAAGCGGTTCGGCTCGCTGAAGGTGCTGGGCGGCTCGCTGGTGCTGCTCGCGGTGGACGTGCTCGTCCTCGGCTACGGCGACCACACCACGGCCGTCGTCTGCACCGTCCTGTCCGGCGCCCTCATCGGTGCGAACAACACGGTCTACACCGAGCTGGCGCTCGGGGTGTCGGACGCGCCCCGGCCGGTGGCGAGCGCCGGCTACAACTTCGTGCGCTGGTTCGCGGCGGCCGCCGCGCCCTTCTTCGCACCGAGGATCGAGGAGTGGACCGACGTCCACATCCCGTTCGTGGTCGCGGCGGTCACGGCGGTGCTGGGCGCGCTGGTGGTCGTCGTACGGCGCCGGGCGCTCAGCCATGAAGCAGAGGAACCGCAACCGCGCCACGCCACCGAGGACGGCGTCACCGTCTTCGCCAACTGACCGGCTTCCGGCGCGGGTTGGTGACCTCGCTCACTCCAGCGGCACGGACCTGCGGGACGGATCCCGCAGGTCCGTGCCCTGGTTCAGCCAGCGCTCCTGGAGGGCCTGGGCGCCGTGCACCCGCTTCCAGGCGGCCTCGTTCGGGGTCATCGGCAGCAGCGGCAGGAACCGTACGGGGTCCAGGGGTTCGTCGAGCTCCAGGTCCTCCACCAGGCCGCCCGGCTCGGCGACCAGCACCGAGGTGAACGGGGCGCCGGGCCACAGCGGTTCACCCACGTCCAGCGAGGCGCCGGGGGCCACGACCACCCCCTCGACCTGCGGGGACGCGGCGAGCACGGCGAGCGGTCGGAGCACCTTGTCGGTGTCGGCGACACCGCCCCGGACGGACAGCACCAGCTCGACGCGCGGCCCCTTGACCGGGTCCGCGATCACCGCCGTGGGGTCGGTCATGGGCTGCGCGGACATGCCGAGGGTGGCGTAGCGCACGAGGTCGCCCTCGTGGAAGCGCAGCACCTCGATGCGGTCCGTGCCCAGGAAGGTGACCGCCGCGCGGGCGTCCGGTTCGCCCAGCGTCGTACGCAACCGGGCCTCGACCAGAGGAAGAACATCAGCCATGCGGCGAGCATAGAACTCGTCAGTACCGGGCAAAGCAGAGCCTTGACATGGCAGTCGGCTGATACGCTTGGCCGGTGGTTCGGGCAGCACGCAGAAGCGTCCGATCGTCCCGAACGCCTTGACGCTCCCCGTTCAGAGGGGGGAATCCCCCAAGGGGATCGTGGATCGTCCCTCACGGGGGACCGGCCGGAGGAGGTGGGGCTGGCATGGACCGAAGTCGACCGTGCAGTAGCACCCGCTCTTCCGCCCGCTGATGTAGCTGCTCCTGTCTGGCTCCCGCCTTTCGTCCGCGCGTCTTCATCGGAAGAGCACTTTGTTTCGTTCTGCCTGATCTGCCCCAGTAGCTGTATCAGCGACGAAGCCCGCCACCGCGACGGTGCGGTGCTCCCCGCTTTGTGGACGCGCCAAACATCCGCAGTCCAGGACGTCCTCATTCCGGGTTGTTCCACCCGTCGTTCCGGCGCCTTTCGTTGCATGTATGCGAAGGAGCCCGCCATGTCGATGATCCGCGACCTGCGCGCCGTGGTCCGTCCCTCCTCCCGTGTCTCGCTGCGCAAGGAGAGCGGCCCGTACGACGCCACCCGTGACCCCGCGACGACCACCGCCGTCGTCGACTGCGCCGTCTACCGCGACGGCCGCCGCCTCATCACCGAGGGCGGCCCGCTCACCCCGCACGAGGCGATGCGGCTGGTGCGCCGCGACGGAGGCTTCGTGTGGATCGGTCTGCACGAGCCGAACGAGGCCGAATTCGCCGGGATCGCCCGGGAGTTCGGGCTGCACCCGCTGGCCGTGGAGGACGCCGTCCAGGCCCATCAGCGGCCCAAGCTGGAGCGCTACGACGACTCCCTGTTCACGGTCTTCAAGACCGTCCACTACGTCGACCACGACGAGCTCTCCGCCAGCAGTGAGGTCGTCGAGACCGGTGAGGTGATGTGCTTCACCGGCCGGGACTTCTTCATCACCGTCCGGCACGGCGGGCAGGGCTCCCTGCGGGCCCTGCGGCACCGCCTCCAGGACGACCCCGAGCTGCTGGCCAAGGGCCCCTCGGCGGTGCTGCACGCCATCGCCGACCATGTGGTGGACGGCTACATCGCGGTGGCCGACGCGGTGCAGGACGACATCGACGAGGTCGAGACGGAGGTGTTCTCGCCGGGCCGCAAGGGCACCCCGCGCGGCACCGACGCCGGGCGGATCTACCAACTCAAGCGTGAGGTACTGGAGTTCAAGCGGGCCGTGTCGCCGCTGCTGCGGCCGATGCAGCTGCTGAGCGAGCGGCCGATGCGGCTGATCGACCCGGACATCCAGAAGTACTTCCGGGACGTGGCCGACCACCTGGCCCGGGTGCAGGAGCAGGTCATCGGCTTCGACGAACTGCTGAACTCCATCCTCCAGGCCAACCTCGCCCAGGCGTCCGTGGCGCAGAACGAGGACATGCGGAAGATCACCTCGTGGGCCGCGATCATCGCCGTACCGACGATGGTGTGCGGGGTGTACGGGATGAACTTCGACTACATGCCGGAGACCCACTGGAGGTACGGCTACCCGGTGATCCTCAGTGTCACGGTGGCCATCTGTCTGGGCATCCACCGCACGCTGAAGCGCAACGGCTGGCTCTGAGCACCCCGGGAGCGCCTGGATAGGCTGGCCCCATGACAAGTGCGCTGCTCGACCGGGCCCTCATCGAGGAGGCCACGAAGAAGTCCGGCCTCGTCTGGGTCAAGGGACCCGGCGCCGCGGCCCGTGCGCTGTGGCACGTGTGGCACGAGGGTGCCGCGTGCGTGGTCGGCGACGGGCCCGGGGAGCAGCCGCTGCCGGGGCTGGCCGACGGTGTGTCCGCCGAGGTGACGGTCCGCAGCAAGGACAAGGGCGGCCGGTTGGTCTCCTGGACGGCGACGGTCGTGGAACTGCCGTCGGGCTCCGAGGAGTGGGAGGCGGCGGTCGCCGAGCTCAAGGGCAAGCGGCTCAACGCGCCCGACGGCGAGGCGATGACCGGGCGCTGGGCCCGCGAGTGCCGCGTCCTGCGCCTGGAACCGACCGGGGCGACGGCCCCGCTCCCCGACGGCTCCCTGGCCGAGACCCCCCTGCCGACCCCGGCGACGACCCGGCACCCCGTCCCGGCGGGACTCCCCCGGCTGCTGCTCAAGAAGAGGAAGCGGCGGGCCTAGGGGGCGTCGTTCGGGTCTTGCCGGGGGCGCGGGCCCTGACACGCACTCCCCGGAGGGGTCCCCACCACCCCCGCGCGGCTCGGCCACAAGGCGCCGTCGCCCGGAGCCGGCCTGATCCGGACGACGCCCCTCAGGACGTCGGGAGCTGCTTGCCGTAGTCGAGGGTCTCGTCCTTGGACGGTTTCTTCAGGTCGAAGTCGGTGCCCCAGGAGGAGAACGTGAGGGTGCCCGCCTTGCCGGCGCGTACCAGGCGCACCGGGTACGGCTTGCCCTCCAGTGAGACGTCCAGGGTGCCGCCGGAGCCCTCGTCGCCGGTGACGCGGATGGTGCGTACGCCCGACTGCTCGTGGTGGCCGTCCGTGGCCAGTTCGCCGTGCAGGGTCAGCAGGCCGTCGAGGAGGACGTTCTTGTCCGTGAAGCCGATGAACTTCTTGTACGACGGATCGTCCTGCGGCACCTTCACGTACTTCTCGGCGAGCGTGTCGGCCGCCGCCGCGTCCGCCTCGCCGTCGTCCTCCTTGCCGTCCTCGTGACCCCAGAACTCGGCACCGGCCTTCAGGTACAGCTCGTCGTCGACCCGCAGCAGGCGAAACGTCTCGCCCTCGGTGGTGACCGAGCCGACGCCGCCCTGCTCCTTCAGCCGCATGTCCAGCGTGTACGTGCGTCCGCTGGTGACCACGGTGCCGTGCAGCCGTACGGCGGCGACCGACTCGGCGGCCTTCTGGGATCTGCTCCGGATCTGGTCGGCGGGCAGTCTGCCGACACCGTTGGTGCCCTCGTTCGGATCCTCGGAGCATCCCGTGAGCGCCGTCCCCGTCACGAGCAGCGCGCACACGGCGCCGGCCAGCGCGGCCCTGCGGGAACGGCCCCGGTAGATCGGAATCACAGGTGGGCTGCCTCTCTGACGGGGGACCTGAACGGCGTACCGCAGAGTACCGGGGCCGGACGGGCCGAACGGAGCCAGTCCGTCCGGACCGGCCGCCGGCGCACGGATGATCGGTACGGGCTAGCCTGAAGCCCACCCGAGCGGGCAATCCGGATAACAGACGCGGCAGGCAGTACACGGCAACGAAAGACCCCGCACGGAAAGGAGTGGCGGCCATGGCAGGGGGCGCCCCCCGGTTCTTCGTCTCGCACGTCTCCGGTGTCGCCGTCTTCGATCCGGCCGGCGACCAGGTGGGGCGCGTGCGCGATCTGGTCGTCATCCTGCGGCCCGGCCGGCGTCCGCCGAGGCTGCTCGGCCTGGTGGTCGAACTCTCCACCCGCCGCCGCATCTTCCTGCCCATGAACCGGGTGACCGCCGTGCAGTCCGGCCAGGTCATCACGACCGGGGTGCTCAACGTGCGGCGCTTCGAGCAGCGGCCCACCGAGCGGCTCGTCTTCGGTGAGCTGCTCGACCGGCGGGTGACGCTCGTGGAGAGCGGCGAGGAGGTCACCGTCCTCGACCTCTCGGTGCACCAGCTCCCGGCCCGCCGCGAGTGGGAGATCGACCGGGTCTTCGTGCGCAAGGGGAAGAAGGGCGGCGCGTTCCGGCGCGGCAAGGGCGAGGCGCTGACCGTCGAGTGGTCCGCGGTCACCGGGTTCTCCCTGGAGGAGCAGGGGCAGGGCGCCGAGAACCTGCTCGCCACCTTCGAACAGCTCCGCCCCGCCGACCTCGCCAACGTCCTGCACCACCTCTCCCCCAAACGGCGCGCGGAGGTGGCCGCCGCCCTCGACGACGACCGGCTCGCCGACGTACTGGAGGAGCTGCCCGAGGACGACCAGATCGAGATCCTCGGCAAGCTGAAGGAGGAGCGCGCCGCCGACGTCCTGGAGGCCATGGACCCCGACGACGCGGCCGACCTGCTGGGCGAGCTGCCTGAGGCGGACAAGGAGCGGCTGCTGAGCCTGATGCAGCCCTCCGACGCGGCCGACATGCGGCGCCTGATGTCGTACGAGGAGCACACGGCGGGCGGTCTGATGACGACCGAGCCGATCGTGCTGCGGCCCGACGCGACCGTCGCGGACGCCCTCGCCCGGATCCGCGAGCCGGACCTCTCCCCCGCGCACGCCGCGCAGGTCTACGTCTGCCGCCCGCCGGAGGAGACGCCCACCGGCAAGTACCTGGGCACGGTCCACTTCCAGCGCCTGCTGCGCGACCCCCCGTACACGCTGGTCGGCTCGATCCTCGACGACGACCTCCAGCCCCTGGACCCGGACGCGGCGCTGCCCGTGGTCGCCGGGTTCTTCGCCACGTACGACATGGTGGCGGCGCCCGTGGTCGACGAGTCGGGGTCGCTGCTGGGCGCGGTGACGGTGGACGACGTACTGGACCACATGCTGCCCGACGACTGGCGGGAGACCGAGTTCCACCTCGACGAGGACGAGGGGGTGGTGACCGATGGCTCCTGAGCGCGACGGCGTGCGCGAGCGCGTACCGGCGGGCGCCACGGCCGCCGGTCGGCCGCGCACGCCCCGTCTGGACCAGCCGCGCCCTCCCAGGCGCCGCATCCTGCCCGAGTGGGACCCGGAGGCCTTCGGGCGGCTCTCGGAGAGCGTCGCGCGGTTCCTGGGCACCGGGCGGTTCATCGTCTGGATGACGTTCGTCATCATCCTGTGGGTGGTGTGGAACGTGTCCGCGCCGAAGGAGCTGCGCTTCGACGAGTACCCGTTCATCTTCCTGACGCTGATGCTGTCCCTGCAGGCCTCCTACGCCGCTCCCCTGATCCTGCTCGCGCAGAACAGGCAGGACGACCGGGACCGGGTCAACCTGGAGCAGGACCGCAAGCAGAACGAGCGGTCGATCGCGGACACCGAGTATCTGACCCGGGAGATCGCCGCCCTGCGGATCGGACTCGGGGAGGTGGCCACGCGGGACTGGATCCGCTCCGAGCTCCAGGACATGGTCAAGGAGCTGGAGGGACGGCAGAACGGGCACAAGGACCATCAGGGTTCTTTCCCGGCGATGCGGGCGGAACACCCGCCGGGACGTGACGCAGACGACCACTGACGTACTTACCGACGGGTGTACCCGGCGCCGTACCATCGTTCTCATGGCTACGGAAGACGCGGTGCGCGAGGCACTGGCGACGGTGAACGACCCCGAGATCAACCGGCCCATCACCGAACTCGGCATGGTCAAATCGGTGGAGATCGGGGCGGACGGGGCGGTCGCGGTCACCGTGTACCTGACGGTCTCCGGCTGTCCCATGCGGGACACGATCACGCAGCGCGTGACGGACGCGGTCTCCCGGGTCGAGGGTGTCACCCGGGTCGACGTGACGCTGGACGTCATGAGCGACGAGCAGCGCAAGGAACTGGCGACCGCGCTGCGCGGCGGCCAGACCGAGCGCGAGGTGCCCTTCGCCAAGCCGGGCAGCCTGACCCGGGTCTACGCGGTCGCGTCCGGCAAGGGCGGCGTCGGCAAGTCCTCGGTGACGGTGAACCTGGCGGCGGCGATGGCGGCCGACGGGCTGAAGGTCGGTGTCGTGGACGCCGACATCTACGGCCACTCGGTGCCGCGCATGCTGGGCGCGGACGGGCGTCCCACCCAGGTCGAGAACATGATCATGCCGCCGTCGGCGAACGGCGTGAAGGTCATCTCCATCGGCATGTTCACCCCGGGCAACGCGCCGGTGGTGTGGCGCGGCCCGATGCTGCACCGCGCGCTCCAGCAGTTCCTGGCGGACGTGTACTGGGGCGACCTGGACGTGCTGCTGCTGGACCTGCCGCCCGGCACCGGTGACATCGCGATCTCCGTGGCCCAGCTCGTGCCGAACGCCGAGATCCTCGTCGTCACCACGCCCCAGCAGGCGGCGGCCGAGGTGGCCGAGCGGGCCGGGTCCATCGCCGTGCAGACGCACCAGAAGATCGTCGGCGTGGTCGAGAACATGTCCGGGCTGCCCTGCCCGCACTGCGGCGAGATGGTCGACGTGTTCGGCACGGGCGGCGGCCAGACGGTCGCCGACGGCCTGACCCGGACGACCGGTGCGACCGTGCCGGTGCTCGGCGCCATCCCGATCGACGTCCGGCTGCGCGAGGGCGGCGACGAGGGCAGGCCCGTGGTGCTGTCCGACCCGGACTCCCCCGCGGGCTCGGCCCTCCGCTCGATCGCCGGCAAGCTGGGCGGGCGGCAGCGGGGCCTGTCGGGCATGTCCCTGGGGATCACCCCGCGCAACAAGTTCTGAGGACTCTCACGCGCAAGGGCGCCGTCCGGTACCGGGCGGCGCCCTTCCGTACACGTACCCGCTCAGGCGTCGTACGCGGTGATGTCCTTGACCACGGCGAAGCCGAGGCCGTACGCGCTCATGCCCCTGCCGTACGCGCCCACGTGCACCCCCGCCTGCGTGGAGCCCGCGAGCACCCAGCCGAACTCGGACTCCCGGTAGTGGAACGGCGTCGGCACCCCGTCCACGGGCAGGGACAGCGTCGACCAGTCCTCACCCTCCAGGTCGTCCGCGAGGACCCAGGCGGTCTCCGTCTGCTGGTCCAGCCAGTCGTCGCGCAGGGAGTGGTCCATCTGGCCGGGCCAGGTGAAGGACAGCAGCCCCACCCCGGCGAGCCAGGCGGCGGAGGAGACCGAGGTGGCCTCCAGCAGACCGGTGCCGTCGGCGCTGCGGCGCACCGGGTTGGCGGCCACGGTCACCACGACCGCGAACTTCTCCTTGGTCTCCTGGTCGGTCCCGGCCGTGTACTCGCTGCGCACCGAGGGCTCGTCGCCGTGCCCGACCGATCCGTGCTCGACGGCTCCGTCGGCCGCCAGTCCGACCTGCATCAGCCAGCGCTGCCCCGTGAAGGCCTCGTCGAGGCCGTACCAGGGGAAGGGCGCACGCAGGTAGCCGTCGACGGTACGCCGGGCGGAGGGAACGGGTTCTCCGTCCTCCGCGGCCGGCGCCTGCGCGACTGCCGAACTCGTCGTCTCCATGTGGCCGGACGCCTCCTCGCTCTCGTCGGACCGGGCGGCCCGCCCCCCTTCGGGCGTACTCGTCCGTTCCACACAACAACTCGGCAGCATAGCCACCTTGACGGCACGGGCTGGGAAACAGCCCGGCGCGTGGGCCGTGCGGACGCCCTGATCAGGCCGTGCGCAGCCCGGGTGGAGTATGAGACACGTCACGTACGCGGGGGCGTACGCCCCGGCGCCGGACGGTTCAGGTGGCGTCCGCGTCGAAGGGCGGGCGGTCGTCCGCCGACGGCGTCTCGGGCTTCTTGGTCATGTCCACACGGCCACCGGAGGAGGACGGGGCGGAGGACGAGGAGTCGGTGTCGCGGCCGTGGACGGCGTCCGCGACCTCGGCCATCTCCTTCTTCAGGTCGAAGCCGTTACGGATCTCCTTGAGCCCTAGGTCGTCGTTGTCCAGCTGCTTGCGGATGAACGTCTTGGGGTTGAGGTCCTCGAACTCGAAGTCCTTGAACTCCGGGCCGAGTTCCTGCCGGATGTCCTGCTTGGCGCTCTCCGAGAAGTCCCGGATCTTCCGGATCGTGCGCGTCACGTCCTGGATGACCTTGGGGAGCTTGTCCGGACCGAAGACGAGCACGGCGAGGACGATGAGCGTCACCAGCTCGAGCGGTCCTATGTCATTGAACACCTGAAGCTCCTCGCGATGCCTTCGGTCCTCGGTCCCCGGGGCGGCCTGCGGTCTTCCGTGGTCCGGGCCGGGTCCACGGTACCCGGCCACCCCGTGCGTCCGGTACCGTCCCGGGGCTCATCCGCCTCAGTCGCCCTCCGAGGAACCGAGCGTCAGGGTGACCGTCCGCTCCTCGCCGTCCCGCTCCAGGGTGAGTTCGAGGCGGTCGCCGGGGCGGTGGGCACGGGTCTTGACGATGAGTTCCTCGCCGGAGTGGACGCGCCGGCCGTCGACCTCGGTGATGACGTCGCCGGCCTTGATCCCGGCCCGGGCGCCGGGGCCGCCGGTGCTGACCGGGGGTCCGCCGTCGCTGCCCTTCTCCGCGACACGGGCGCCGTCGCCGCCGTACTGCATGTCGAGGGTGATGCCGATCACCGGGTGGGTCGCCTTCCCGGTGTTGATCAGCTCCTCGGCGACGCGCTTGCCCTGGTTGATGGGGATGGCGAAGCCGAGTCCTATGGAGCCGGCCTGACCGGCGTCCGGGTCGGCGCCGCCGCCGGCGGAGCGGATGGCCGAGTTGATGCCGATCACCCGGGCCTTGGCGTCGAGCAGGGGGCCGCCGGAGTTGCCGGGGTTGATCGGCGCGTCGGTCTGCAGGGCGTCGACGTACGACACGTCGCTGCCGTCGCCCTCCTCGCCGCCGGCGGTGATGGGCCGCTCCCTGGCGCTGATGATGCCGGAGGTGACGGTGCCGGCCAGGTCGAAGGGGGCGCCGATGGCGACGACGGGGTCGCCGACCCGCACGTTGTCGGAGTTGCCCAGCGGCAGGGGGGTGAGGCCGCTGACGCCCTTCACCTTCACGACGGCGAGGTCGTAGCCGCTGTCCCGGCCCACGACGGTGGCTTCGGCGGTGTCGCCGCTGTGGAAGGTGACGGTGATCTCGCCGTCGTCCCCGGCGGGTTCGACGACGTGGTCGTTGGTGAGGATGTGGCCGCGCCCGTCGAGCACGAAGCCGGTGCCGGTGCCCGCTTCGCCGGCGCCGCTGACGTGCAGGGTGACGACGCTGGGCAGTGCCTGTGCGGCGATTCCGGCGACGCTGCCGGGGTCGCGCCCCGACGCCTCCTTGCCGGCCTGCGGCAGCTCCACGGTGCCCACGCCGCCGTTGCGCTCCAGATACGTGCCGATGATCCCGCCGACGCCGCCGGACACGAGCGCGAGCAGCAACGCGGCCCCGATGAGCACCCGTCGGGCCCGCCGGCGCTTCTGCTTCTCACTGACCACGGTGGGCCCGGCCTGCTGCAACGGCGCGGCAGCGGCGGCAGCGGCCCAGGGGTCGTAACGCCCCCAGGGGTCGGCGGCCGGGGTGTCCTGGGCCGGGGGCACCTGGGCGTCCGGGTGCGCTTGCGCGGGGATGACGGGGGCCGTGGGGGCACCGTGCGGCGCCATGTCCGTCATGGTGGGGGCAGCGTGCGGCGCGGGGGTGCCGTACGGCGCTGTGTCCAGGCCCGAAGGAGACGCCGGGGGTGCGTCCTGCGGTGCGGACGTGCCCTGCGGTGCGGGCGTGCCGTGTGGTGCTGTGCCCAGGCCCGAGGGAGGTGCCGGGGGTGCGCCCTGCGGTACGGGGCCGGTGTGGGGCGTCGTGTCCGGGGGCGGCGGAGGCGCCGCGAGCGCCATGCCGTGCGCGGGTGTCGTCGCCGGGTGCTGTACGGGCGGGGCGGGTGCCCAGGGGCCCGGTTCGCCGTACGGCGGAGTGCTGTAGGGATCGGGGTCGTGCAGGGGCGTCTGCTGCCCGGGGGCGGAGGGCTCGAAAGCCACCGGCGGCGGATCGGAGACCGCGGGTGCGGGGACGGCCGAGGACGGGGAGTCGACGGAGGTGTCGGTCTCCGCGAGGGAGGCACCGGGAGCCGGGACGGCCGGGGACGCGGACCCGACCGAAGTGCCGGACGCCCCACGGGCCGGGACGGCCGAGAACGAGGAGCCGACGGAGGTGTCGGTCTCCGCGAGGGAGGCACCGGGAGCCGGGACGGCCGGGGACGCGGACCCGACCGAAGTGCCGGACGCCCCACGGGCCGGAGCGGCCGAGGACGTCTCCCCGACGGGCTCGTCGGGGACAACGGGTCCGGCGGCGGAGGCACCGGGCGCCGGGACCGGTGTGTCGGGGGCCACAGACTCGGAGGCCACAGGCTCGGGGGCTTCGGGAGCGGGCTCGGGAGGTCGGCCCTCGGAGCCCTCGGGCCGTAGGGGGCGGTCCAGTTCGTAGTCGCCCTCGTGGTCGTCGCCGGCGGCGGCCGGCTCACGGTGCGGGCGGGCCAGTTCGAAGTCGCCGTCGTGTCCCTCGGGACGCGTGGTCGGCTCCTCCCCCGGTGGGCCCGGCTTCCCCTCGTTCATGCTCTCCCCACGGCTGGACACGGCACCGCGCGACGGCGGTGGCCGCGAAACTACAGGCTCGGCACCCGGCTGGGCCTGGGCGCGCCCCCTGGATTCAACCAGGTTCGCGCGCCCCCGCGCACCGAACGGTTCAGCGGGACGTGGGCGTGGGAGCCGGTGTCGTGCCCGCGGTGAGGAGGCCGGGGTCCCTGAGCCCGGCGGAGACGGCCCACGTGGTCAGGGTGAGCGGCGGGGTCGAGCTGAGCGGTCGTATCAGCGGGGACACGGCCGTCGCACCGCCCGTCATCGGCGTGCCCGGCGTGGGGTGGCGCTCCGTCGGCGCCGGGATGCCGGGCAGCAGCGGCGCGGAGACCGCGGTCGGGGCGACCGGGGTGTTTGCGGGCGCGCTCTGGCCCGTCACCTGGCCCAGCAGCGGTCCCACGCCGCGGCGCCGCTGGGACTCGGGCACCGCCGCGCCCGTGCCCTGTGTGCGCATCGGCGTGACGTTGCTGCCCTTGCCCGCGCCGCGCGCCTCCGTGTCGGTGGGCGTGCCCGTGGCGGTGACCCCGCCGAGCGCGATCGCGGCCAGCGACACCGCCCCGGCGGCGACGAACGCGAACCGCAGCCCGCGGGAGGACGGCCGGTCGGTCTCGTGGCGGCTGACGTCATGGACGGCGAAGCCCCGGCCGCCCGCGGCGGCCGGCAGCGCGGACCCGTGCCGCCGGACGGGCTCGTAGGCGAACTCGAAGCGCTCGCCCCGCCTGGTCCCGAAGACCCCGGAGCCCCCGCCGAACCGTCCCGACGTACCACCCGGCAGCCCTCCGCCGCCCAGCGGCGAGCCGCCGTCGCCGGGGTCGCCCCCGGCCGGCAGTCCCTGGAGGCGGGCCAGGAAGCTCTCGGAGGGCGGCGGGGGTGCCGCCTGCGCGAACACGTTCTTCAGACGGCGCTGCGCGTCCACCTCCGCCTTGCACTTCGCGCAGGTGGCGACGTGCGCCAGTACGCGCTCACGCGCGTCATGACCGAGCTCTCCGTCCACCAGGGCGGAGAGTCGGTCTCCCAGGTGCTGCTCTGCGAGGTGTCCCTCGGAAGACTTCGGCTGTGAACCGCTCACGCGCTCGCGCCCCCTCCTCCCAGTGCGGGAACACGCGGCACGAAGGAGCGGCGCTCCGCGCGCGCCTTGGGCGAGCGGTGCGCGAGGGCCTTGCGCAGCTGGGAACGGCCGCGGTGGATCCGGGACCGGACGGTGCCGAGCTTGACGCCCAGGGTGGCCGCGATCTCCTCGTACGACAGTCCTTCGATGTCGCACAGGACGACGGCGGCGCGGAACTCGGGGGCGAGGGTGTCGAGGGCCTGCTGGACGTCCGCGTCGAAGTGGGCGTCGTTGAACACCTGCTGCGGCGTGGGCTCCTTGCTGGGCAGCCGCTCGGCCGCGTCGTCGCCCAGCGCGTCGAAGCGGATGCGCTGCTTGCGGCGGACCATGTCCAGGAAGAGGTTGGTGGTGATGCGGTGCAGCCAGCCCTCGAAGGTGCCCGGCGTGTACGTCGACAGGGAGCGGAAGACGCGGACGAAGACCTCCTGGGTGAGGTCCTCGGCGTCGTGCTGGTTGCCGGTGAGGCGGTAGGCGAGCCGGTAGACCCGGCCGCTGTGCATGCTGACGATCTCCTCCCAGGTGGGCGGAGTCCACGCCTGCCCGTCCGCGTCGGTGGAGAAAGTCGCGGTCTGGGCCGGGTCGCCGGCGCGGTCGTGGTCAGCAGCGGTGTTGTTCACGGATTTCGGCCTGCCCGCCGATCCGAGGAAGCGCCGCAGCACTCCTGCGCGATCCACAGGCGCAGCCGCACCTCCCCTATCGGCTCTGGTGGTGTCCAGTGGAGCCCCTACCATAGCCACCTCGCCCGTTAGCTCCGGATAAGCGGTTTTACGAGAATTTGATCTGGGCTGCCACGGCTCGTACGGCTGCGTCAGCACTTGCTCGGCGTCCTCGTCCACTGCCTGCCCCCCGTCACGGCACACGCCACTTGCTCATCCCTTTAAACGACCGGTCCCATCTGCGGGTTCCCGACGCCAACGGATACAGTCACGCCGAGGCTTCCACGGGGACAGGAGAGGGTCATTACCGCCAACCGGCAGACGAGCTGGGCGTTCGCCGACGCCTATGTCGCCGAGGACGAAGCGCTGCACTGGGCCCGTGACCGGGCCCGTGACGCGGGGCTGCGCTCGGTGTCGCCCGGCACGGGCGCGGCGCTGCGGTTGCTCGCCGCCAGCGTGGACGCCAAGGCGGTCGCGGAGATCGGCACCGGCTGCGGAGTCTCCGGGATCCACCTGCTGCACGGGATGCGGCCGGACGGGGTGCTGACCACGGTCGACCAGGAGCCGGAGCACCAGCAGTCCGCCCGCCAGGCGTTCCGCGACGCCGGTTTCGCCGGGAACAGGGCCCGCTTCATCCCGGGCCGCGCGCTGGACGTCCTGCCCCGTCTCGCGGACGCCGGTTACGACCTGGTCTTCTGCGACGGCGACCGGCAGGAGTACCAGGACTATCTCGCCGAATCGTTGCGTCTGCTGCGCCCGGGAGGCCTGGTCGCCTTCGAAGGGCTCTTCGCGAACGGACGCACGGTGGACTCCGGACCGCAGCCCACGGAGGTGCTGCGACTGCGGGAGCTGGTGCGGACCGTACGCGAGAGCACGGAACTGGTGTCGTCGCTGCTGCCGGTGGGGGACGGGCTGCTCTGCGCCGTCAAACGGTGACCGGCGGACGGTGACCGGCGGACACGGTCCGCGCCCTTCCGCCCGTACGCGAAACAGCCGCCCCGGCACCGCGTGCGGCGCCGGGGCGGCTGAAAGGGTATGGTCGCTTGCGCGTCAGCCGACGACCTTCTTGAGGGCGTCGCCGAGCGCGTCGGCCTCGTCCGGGGTCAGCTCGACGACGAGCCGACCGCCGCCTTCGAGCGGAACGCGCATGACGATGCCCCGCCCCTCCTTGGTCACCTCGAGCGGGCCATCACCCGTCCGCGGCTTCATGGCCGCCATGCTCGTTCCCCTTCCTGAAACCCAGCTAAACCGTCTGAGCCGACGGCCCACTGAAGGGCACCTGCGGTCCTTGAAGCAGGACACACGCCACCGGCATCGAACACATTGCTTCCAGGCCATTATCCCGCATGGCGGGACCCGATGACCAACATCGGTCGGCATCGCTTGAGCAACGCGCGCGAGCAAAACCACTCAATTCGGCGATGTGACTGCGATACTGCGCCACCGCACACACGTCCACCGATCGGAAACGGACAGGAATTGTTTGACGCAGGTCACACGTCGGTCGCCCGCCACGGCCGGTGATCTCCGTCATGCTGTCCTGCAGACGGGGACGTACCGGCCGGTAGGTCCCGAGCCGCCACACGGAGGGATACGCCATGGCCGACACCGTGCTCTACGAGGTGAGCGACGGACTCGCGACGATCACGCTCAACCGTCCGGAGGCGATGAACGCGCTGAACGTCGCGGCGAAGGTCGCCCTCCGGGACGCGGTCCGGTCCGCCGCGGACGACGACGCCGTACGGGCCGTGCTGCTGACCGCGGCCGGGGACCGGGCGTTCTGCGTCGGCCAGGACCTCAAGGAGCACATCGGGCTGCTGGTCGAGGACCGGGAGACCGGTTCGGGGCAGACGATGAGCACGGTGCGCGAGCACTACAACCCGATCGTGAAGGCGATCGCCGGGGCCGCGAAGCCGGTGGTCGCGGCGGTGAACGGGGTCGCGGCGGGCGCCGGCTTCGGCTTCGCGCTGGCCGCGGACTACCGGATCGTCGCGGACACGGCGGCGTTCAACACCTCGTTCGCCGGGGTCGCGCTGACCGCGGACTCCGGGATCTCCTGGACGCTGCCGCGCGTGATCGGCCCCGGGCGCGCCACCGACCTGCTGCTCTTCCCGCGCAGCGTCTCCGCGCAGGAGGCGTACGAACTGGGCATCGCCAACCGGCTGGTCCCGGCGGCGGAGCTGCGCGCGGAGGCGGAGAAGGTGGCGCGGGCGCTGGCCGAGGGGCCGACGGTGGCGTACGCGGCGCTGAAGGAGTCCGTGGCGTACGGGCTGAGCCACTCGCTGGCGGAGGCGCTGGAGAAGGAGGACGAGCTCCAGACGCGGGCGGGGTCCTCGGAGGACCACGCGATCGCGGTGCGGGCGTTCGTGAACAAGGAGAAGCCTCGGTACCTGGGCCGGTGAGTTTCCGGTGAGCTCGGGGCTACAGCTGCGTCGGGGGCTGCGGCTTCGTTGTGGTTGATCGCGCCCCGCGGCGGAGCCGCTGATCGACAGGGCCCCGCGCCCCTTGAGGGGCGCTTCTCGTCACGCATGTCTCCAAGTGGTCGTTGACCAGGCCGCAGGCCTGCATCAGGGCGTACGCCGTGGTCGGGCCTACGAAACGCAGGCCCCTCTTCTTCAGGGCCTTGGACAGGGCCGTCGACTCCGGGGTCACCGCGGGGACGTCGGCCAGGGTCCTCGGTACCGGGCGGCCGGCCGGGTCGGGGGCGTGGGACCAGATCAGGGCGTCCAGCTCGCCGGGCGCCCACCCGGCCAGCTCGCGCGCGTTGGCGAGGGTCGCGTCGATCTTGGCGCGGTTGCGGATGATGCCCGTGTCGGCCAGCAGGCGCTCGCGGTCGGTGTCGGTGAACTCCGCGACCGTGGCGATCTCGAAGTCGGCGAAGGCGGCGCGGAAGCCGGGGCGGCGCCGCAGGATGGTGATCCAGGACAGGCCCGACTGGAACGCCTCCAGGCTGAGGCGCTCGAAGAGGGCGTCGTCGCCGTGGACCGGGCGGCCCCACTCCTCGTCGTGGTACGTCACGTAGTCCGCGGTGGACAGCGCCCACGGGCAGCGCGGGAGGCCGTCCGGGCCGGCGGGGGCGGCCGCCCCCTCACTCACGGCCGCTTCGTCGCTCACGATCGCCTCATCGCTCAAGGCTGTTCGTCCTCGTGGTGCGGGGTGGGTTTGTCCATGGAGACGCGGGACGCGGCGGCGCGGGCGCCGGCCAGCGCGGACTCCAGGTCGGCGATCCGGTCGTCGCGCTCGGCGAGCTCCGCGCCGAGGCGGCCGAGGGCGTCGTCCACGTCGGCCATGCGGTAGCCGCGGGCGGCGAGCGGGAAGCGCAGGCCGTCCACGTCCGCGCGGTTGACCGGCCGGTCGGGCGGCAGGGCGTCCCGCAGGCGCTCGGGGGCCGCCTCGGGCAGCGGGGCGTTGTCGCCGCCGCCCACCACGGCGAGGGTCACCGCGGCGACCACGACGGCGAGCGCGACGACCAGGAACAGGAACATAACCATCGCCGGGGCCCCCACGGTCGGATGAGTCGGATCGGGTCGGAGTCGGATGTGTGGCTCCGATCGTGCCATGCGAGTCTGACAGTCGGGACCGCCGGGCGTTCGGAGGCTGTCCCGGACGGGATCGTACGAGGAAGAGGTCACAGGGGATGCTCAGGCTGGGCAGGCGGGAATTCGCACCGCACGAGCGGGTCATCATGGCGATCGTGAACCGGACCCCGGACTCCTTCTACGACCAGGGCGCCACGTTCCGCGACGAGCCGGCGCTGATGCGGGTGGAGCAGGCGGTGGCGGAGGGTGCCGCGATCATCGACATCGGCGGGGTGAAGGCCGGGCCGGGCGAGGAGGTCACGGCCGAGGAGGAGGCGCGGCGGACGGTCGGCTTCGTCGCCGAGGTGCGGCGGCGCTTCCCGGACGTCGTGATCAGCGTGGACACCTGGCGGCACGAGGTCGGCGAGGCCGTGTGCGAGGCGGGCGCGGACGTACTGAACGACGCGTGGGGCGGGGTCGATCCGCGGCTCGCGGAGGTCGCCGCGCGGTACGGGGCGGGGCTGGTGTGCACCCACGCGGGTGGCGCTCGGCCGCGGACCCGGCCGCACCGGGTGACGTACGACGACGTCATGGCCGACATTCTCGACGTGACCGTGGGGCTGGCGGAGCGGGCGGTGTCGCTGGGGGTGCCCCGGGAGTCGGTGATGATCGATCCGGGGCACGACTTCGGGAAGAACACGCGGCACAGTCTCGAGGCGACCCGTCGGTTGGGGGAGATGGTCTCCACCGGGTGGTCGGTGCTTGTTTCTTTGTCCAACAAGGACTTCGTGGGGGAGACGCTGGACCGGCCGGTGAAGGAGCGGGTGGTGGGGACGTTGGCCACTACGGCGGTGTCCGCGTGGTTGGGGGCGCAGGTGTACCGGGTGCATGAGGTTGCCGAGACCCGGCAGGTGTTGGACATGGTGTCGGCGATTGCCGGGGAGCGGGAGCCGGCTGTTGCTCGGAGGGGGCTGGCGTAGGGGTTCTTCGCCCCCGCCGCCCCTTCCCGTCCCGTCCCGGGGGCTCCGCCCCCGGACCTCCGGCCCTTGCCCACCCGGCCACCCGACTCGGTACGTCAGAAAGACGCCCCTCAAAAGACCTCTAGCGGCCCGCCTCCTTCGAGACCAGGGCCACCGCCTCCTCCACGTCGTCCGTGACGTGGAACAGCAGCAGGTCCTTCTCCGCCGCCTTGCCCTGGGCGATGACCGTGTGGCGGAGCCAGTCGACCAGGCCGCCCCAGTAGTCCGTGCCGAACAGGACGATGGGGAAGCGGGTGACCTTCTGGGTCTGGACGAGGGTCAGGGCCTCGAAGAGTTCGTCCAGGGTGCCGAGGCCGCCGGGCAGGACCACGAAGCCCTGGGCGTACTTGACGAACATCATCTTGCGGACGAAGAAGTACCGGAAGTTCAGGCCGATGTCGACATAGGGGTTCAGCCCCTGCTCGAAGGGCAGTTCGATGCCCAGGCCGACCGAGACGCCCTTCGCGTCGCACGCGCCCTTGTTGGCCGCCTCCATGGCACCCGGACCGCCACCGGTGATCACCGCGAAGCCCGCGTCGACCAGGCCCCGGCCCAGCCGGACACCCGCCTCGTACTCCGCCGAGTCCACCGGTGTGCGCGCCGAGCCGAAGACGCTGATGGCGGGCGGGAGTTCGGCGAGCGTGCCGAAGCCCTCGATGAACTCCGACTGGATGCGCAGCACCCGCCAGGGGTCGGTGTGGACCCAGTCCGTGGGCGCCCGCTCGTCCAGCAGCCGCTGGTCGGTGGTGCTCGCCTGCACCTGGCCCCGCCGGCGGAGGACCGGCCCCAGACGCTTCTCCTCCGGCGGCTGCTGCTTCCCCTCGGGGTTGCCGGTAGCCATGTGCGCTCCCTCCGTCGTGCCAGTCGTTCCACCTCAGCGTAGATCCACACGGGTTACGTACGAGGGACCTGAGCATGTCCGGAACACAGCGGCGCAAACCCGGTCCGCGTCACGCCGTCAGCCAGGACCGCAGCCGCTCCTCCCCCGCGAGGATCTTCGCGGTGTCCACGCGCTCGTCCCGCTTGTGCGCCAAGTGGGGGTTGCCGGGACCGTAGTTGACCGCCGGGACGCCCAGCGACGAGAAGCGGGAGACGTCCGTCCAGCCGTACTTGGGCTGCGGGGTGCCGCCCACCGCCTCGATGAAGGCCGCCGCGGCCGGGTGGGACAGGCCGGGCAGCGCCGCGCCGCTGTGGTCGTCGACGACGAAGTCCGTCACCCCGCAGTCCGCGAAGACCTCGCGGACATGGGCGAGGGCCTCCTCCTCGCTGCGGTCGGGGGCGTAGCGGAAGTTCACGGTGACCACGCACTCGTCCGGGATGACGTTGCCGGCCACTCCCCCGGAGATGCCGACCGCGTTCAGGCCCTCGCGGTACTCCAGTCCGTCGATCACCGGGTAGCGCGGTTCGTAGGCGGCCAGGCGGGCGAGGATCGGGGCGGCGGCGTGGATCGCGTTGGAGCCCATCCAGCTCCGCGCGGAGTGGGCGCGCTCACCGGTGGTCTTCAGCAGCACCCGCAGCGTGCCCTGGCAGCCGCCCTCCACCTGCCCGTCGGAGGGTTCGAGGAGCACCGCGAAGTCGCCCTCCAGCCACTCGGGGTGCGCCTCGGCCACGTGCTTCAGGCCGTTGAGGTCGGCGGCGACCTCCTCGTTGTCGTAGAAGACGAAGGTCAGGTCGCGGTTGGGCGCGGGGACCGTGGCCGCGATGCGCAGCTGGACGGCCACGCCGGACTTCATGTCGCAGGTGCCGCAGCCCCACAGCGTGCCGTCGGCGTCGAGCCGGGAGGGGACGTTGTCCGCGATCGGGACCGTGTCGATGTGGCCGGCGAGGATCACCCGCTCCGGACGCCCCAGCCGCGTACGGGCCACGACGTTGTTGCCGTAGCGGTCGACCGTGAGGTGCGGCAGGGCGCGCAGCGCGTTCTCGATCGCGTCCGCGAGCGGCTTCTCGGTGCCGCTGACGGAGGGGAAGTCGACGAGCTGCGCGGTCAGGCGCGCGGCGTCCAGCGTGAGGTCAAGCGGGGTGTCGGCCATGCCGTCGACCCTAACCCGGCGGGCTTCGACCCACTGTCCGCACCCGGCGTACAAGAAACCGTACTCTCCAGTACCTTGTACGCGTGCCAGAGCCGTCCCTTCCTTCAAAGCGCACACGTCGCGGCCGTTTTCTCCGCTGGAGTGCGGGCCTCACGGTGCTGTCCGCGGTCGCCGGATACGTCGTGGTGCAGTACGACACCGGCCGCACAGGCGCTCCGGGCTGCAAGGTCGTATCGAGCAAGGGCGACGGGGCGACGTACGAGTTCACGCCCGAGCAGGCGGTGAACGCCGCGACGATCACCGCCGTGGGCACCGCGCGCGAGCTGCCCGAGCGGGCGGTGACGATCGCGCTGGCGACCGCGCTGCAGGAGTCGGCGCTGCGCAACATCGACCACGGCGACCGTGACTCGCTGGGCCTGTTCCAGCAGCGTCCCTCGCAGGGCTGGGGCACGCCGAAGGAGATCATGGACCCGACGTACGCGGCGGGGAAGTTCTACGAGCACCTGGAGGAGGTGCCGGGCTACACCCGGCTGCCGCTCACCGTCGCCGCGCAGCGGGTGCAGCGCAGCGGCTTCCCGCAGGCGTACGCCAAGCACGAGCCGGACGCCGCGCTGCTGGCCGCCGCCCTCACCGGGCGCTCGGCGGCGACGCTGACCTGCGAGGGCCGTCCGGCGGCGACGCGGGCGGCGGGTGCGGACGCGGTGCGGGCGGCGCTGGCGCGGGACTTCGGGCGGGACGCGCTGGAGCCGGCCGGGGCGGAGGTGGGGGCTGCGCCCTCGCCCTCCCCCTCGCCCTCGGAGAGCGCTCCGGTGGACTCCGGCACCTCCGGCGGGGGGACCGTGCGGCTTCCGGTCACCGCCGAGGAGGGCGCCGATGCCGGGGCGCGTGGCTGGCAGCTGGCCCACTGGGCCGTGGCCAACGCCTCCGAGCTGCGCATAAAGCGGGTGTCGTACGCGGGGCGGGAGTGGACGGCCGGGCACTCCGACAGCCAGTGGCGGCCGGTGGACGGCAAGAACGCGGAGGGCTCGGGGTCCACGGACGGTGCGGGGGTCGTGACCATCACGACGATGCCGTAGCGCGACCGCGCGGGAGTACGACCGCGCAGGCGTGCGGGGAGTCACCCGCAGGCGTCATGTACGGCCGATAATGCGACGCATTACCAACTCTTTGCGTTGCCCCGCCGCAACCTTCCCGGCGGTCGGACGGTAGTCACGGCGTCAGCGTTCTCTCCCGTCGAAGGAGCACCATGTCCCTCCCCCTGACCCGTCGGATCGCCCGTGCCGCGCTGCTCGTTGCTGCGGGAGCGGCCGCCGGGGTCGGCGCGGCCGGTTCCGCCAGTGCGGCCCCGGAGCTGCCGGCCGCGCCGAACCTCGGCGGGCTGACCGCTGTGGACGGGGCCGCCGGCGACACCGTGGACAACGTGACGCAGGACGTCACGAAGACCACGGGTGACGCCGACAAGGTGGCGCCGACTGCCGGTAAGACCGTGAAGAAGGCTGCCGGGTCCCTCACCAAGGGTGCGCCCGTGAAGGGGCTGCCGGTCGGCTGAGGCCTGGCCTGCGGCCGGCTTGTCACGACGACGGGGTCTGGGGGTTCCCAGGCCCCGTCGTTCACGTCGGTGCGGTGACCGTGTGTCGACCGGTACCCGGCGTTGGTGGCTGTGCCCACCCGTTCCGCCCTGCGGAACGACTGCCCACAGCCAGGCCGGGGCGGGGCGGGTGGGGAGCAGGCCCACAACCGGGGCGGGGCGGGCAGGCCAGGGAGCGGTCCGCCAGGCTCGCCAGGCCGGGCGGGCCTGGCGAGCCGGACAGGCATGGCAGGCCAGGGGGCGGGCCGGACAGGCATGGCGGGCCTGGCGGGCCTGGCGGGCCTGGCAAGCCGGGCGGGCCTGGGGCGGGGTGGCTCAGGTGGTCAGGCGGGTTACCGCTGCTTGGACGCGTTCGTCCGTCGCGGTGAGCGCCACGCGGACGAAGTTCTCGCCCGCCGGGCCGTAGAAGTCGCCGGGGGCGACCAGGATGCCCCGGTCGGCGAGGTGGGCGACCGTGGTCCAGCACGACTCGTCGCGGGTCGCCCACAGGTAGAGGCTGGCCTCGCTGTGCTCAATGCGGAAGCCGTGGCCCAGCAGGGCCTCGCGCAGGACGGTGCGGCGGGCCGCGTAGCGCTCCCGCTGGACGCGGACGTGCTCGTCGTCGCCCAGGGCCGCGACCACGGCCGCCTGGGTCGGCGCGGAGGTCATCATCCCGCCGTGCTTGCGGATCTGCAGCAGCGGACCGAGGACCGCCGGGTCACCGGCCAGGAACGCGGCGCGGTAACCGGCGAGGTTGGACCGCTTGGACAGGGAGTGGACCGAGACGATGCCGTCGTACGACCCGCCGTTGACGTCGGGGTGCAGCACCGAGACCGGGTCCGCCTCCCAGCCCAGCTCGATGTAGCACTCGTCGGAGAAGACGAGGACGCCGTGCTCACGGGCCCAGGCGACGATCCGGGTCAGCTCCTCCTTGGACAGCACCCGGCCCGTCGGGTTGGACGGGGAGTTCAGCCAGAGCAGCTTCAGGCCCGTCGGGTCCAGCTCGGTCGGGTCGTCGTACGCCACGTGCTCCGCGCGGGCGAGGCGGGCGCCGACCTCGTACGTCGGGTAGGCCAGGCGCGGGAAGGCGACCTTGTCGCCGGGGCCGAGTCCGAGCTGGGTGGGGAGCCAGGCGACCAGTTCCTTGGAGCCGACGATCGGCAGGACGTGGTGGTGGGTGACCCCGCGGGCGCCCAGCCGGCGCTCCGTCCAGCGGGTGAGCGCGTCGCGCAGTTCCGGGGTGCCCCAGACCGTGGGATAGCCCGGTGAGTCCGCCGCGGCGATCAGGGCCTTCTGGATCGGCTCGGGCACCGGGTCGACGGGTGTGCCGACCGAGAGGTCGACGATGCCGTCGGGGTGCGCGGCGGCCGTCTTCTTGTACGGCTCCAGCTTGTCCCAGGGGAAGGTGGGCAGCCGGTCGGAGACTGCGGACACGGGTACGGGCTCACTTTCTGGTCCGGCGAACACCTCGGCCCCGTACGGCGATCGCGGGGATCGGGCCGTACGGGACCGGGACGGGCTACGCCTGCGGCGGCAGCGCGGCGATGAACGGGTGGTCCCGCTCGATCAGACCCAGCTTGCTGGCGCCGCCGGGCGAGCCGAGCTCGTCGAAGAACTCGACGTTCGCCTTGTAGTAGTCCTTCCACTCCTCCGGAGTGTCGTCCTCGTAGAAGATCGCCTCGACCGGGCAGACCGGCTCACAGGCACCACAGTCGACGCATTCGTCCGGGTGGATGTACAAGGACCGCTGGCCCTCGTAGATGCAGTCGACCGGGCACTCCTCGATGCACGCCTTGTCCTTCACGTCGACACAAGGCTGCGCGATGACGTAGGTCACGCTGTCGTTCCTCCTCGATAGGGCGCTGGCGGGCCTCCTCAGGCTCCGCCGCCTGGCGCGCGGGAGCGCGGCGTCGTCGATGCCCGCCCCTAGTATCTCCGTTCCTGGGCATGATCCGAACAGGAGGGGTGAACTGACCTGTGGAAATCTCTGCCGCCGGGCGCCTCGAGGTCCGTATCACCACTGCTGACGTGGGAAAACGGGTCTCCGTACGGAGCTTGATCGAACATGGTCCCCCGGGTGAGAAGTTCACCGACACGGTCGGCGTTCTCACATCATGGGACAACGGTGTGCTGCGGATCACAAAGAAGAGCGGGGAAAGCGTCCGCATCGCGGAGTCCGCGCTGGTCGCGGGCAAGGTCGTGCCGTCCGCACCGGCGCGTCGGCGTGGTCCCGCGGCCTCGTACGAGGAGTTGGCGCGGGTCTCCGCGCGGGCGTGGCGGCCCGTGGAGAGCGAGCGGCTGGGCGAGTGGGAGCTGCGGGCCGCCGAGGGGTTCACGCGGCGGGCCAACTCCGTCCTGCCGCTCGGCGACCCGGGCGTGCCGCTCGACGACGCGCTGACGGCCGTACGCCGCTGGTACGCCGCGCGGGGGCTGCCCGCGTACGTGCAGACCGCGACCGGCGCCGAGGGGGCGCAGGAGCTGCTGTGCGCGGAGCTGGAGCAGCGGGGCTGGGTGCGGGAGGTGACCGCCGAGCTGTGGACGGGTCCGCTGGCGCCGGTCGCCGACCTGGGCGGGGAGCCGTCCGGGGTCGTGCTGTCGCGGGAGGCCGACGAGGCGTGGCTGGCCCGGTATCAGCGCAAGGGGGTGAGCGAGGTGGCGCTGCGGGTGCTGGGAGGAGGGCCCTCGGTGTGGTTCGCCACCGTGCCGGGCGACGCGGACGCGCCGGCCGCCATCGGACGGTGTGTCGTGGACGGGCGGTGGGCCGGGTTCGCGGCGGTCGAGGTGGACCCGGCGCAGCGGCGGCGGGGGCTGGCGACCGCCGTGATGGCCGCGCTGGCCCGGCGGGCGCTGGACGAGGGCGCCTCGGCGGCCTGGCTCCAGGTCGAGGACGACAACGCGGGGGCGCGGGCGCTGTACGACCGCATGGGTTTCTCCGCGCACCACGCGTACCACCACTACCGCGCGCCGGAATCGTCGGCTCCGGCGGGTGAGGGAGCGCTGTGAGCGGGCACGAACCGGGTATGCGCGCTCCACGCCCCCCATCGCCCGAGCGCTCCGCCGAACTGCGCCGGCGGTTCGCCGAGGAGGCCCGCTGCGAGCGGCCGGACCTGTCCACGCTGTGCCTGCTGGTCGGCGCGGAGGCGGACGGCGCGCTGGACGAGGCGGGCATGGACGCCGTGGAGGTGGAGCTGGACCGGCTGGCCGGTGAGCTGCCCTACCGGCCCGGCTCGCCGCGCGCGTGGGCGCTGGCGCTGCGGGAGCTGCTGGGCGAGCGGTACGGCTTCCACGGCGTTCCGGACGACTACCAGCGGCTGGAGTCCTCGCTGCTGCACGAGGTGCTGCGGCGGCGGCGCGGGCTGCCGATCCTGCTGTCGGTGGTGTGGATGGAGGTGGCCCGGCGGGCGGGGGCGCCGGTGTACGGGGTGGCACTCCCCGGGCACTTCGTCGTCGGCTTCGGGGAGGCGGGGGCGGGCGAGGGGCAGGTGCTCGCCGACCCCTTCGACGGGGGCCGGGTGCTGACCGGCGCCGACGCGGAGCTGCTGGTCACCGGGGCGACGGGGGCACCGCTGGACGCGTCGATGCTGACGCCGGCGGGGACGCTGGACGTCGTCCTGCGGATCCTGAACAACATCCGGGCGTGGTCGGCGGCGCGTCCCGAGCACTCGGGTGTGGGGCTGTGGGCGGTGGACCTGTCCCTGCTCCTCCCCTCGCACCCGGCGCGGCTGCGCTACGAGCGGGCGCAGCTTCTGGTGCAGCGCGGTGACTTCCGGGACGGCGCGCGGGAGCTGGAGGCGTACGCGGAGCTGGTGGCGGCGGTGGACGGGCCGGCGGCGGAACGGATCCGGGGCCAGGCACAGGCGGCGCGGGCTCTGCTCAACTAGGAACGCGGGCACTGCTCAACCAGGAACGCGGGCGCCCGGTGATCCACCGGGCGCCCGCCTCCGGGCATCGCGTCAGCTCGGGTTCGTCTCGATGACGGCGACGCGGTCGGTCTTGCTGGTCAGCGCCAGGCGGAGGGCGCCGTAGACGTCTTGGGGGGTGACGGCCGTCTTCTCGCCGTTGCCCCGGGCGATGAGCACACCGTCGAACGTCTGGCCGTACAGCTCCTGCAGGGCCTTCAGGTCGGGCTTCTCCGCCAGCTTGCCGTTGACGGCCTTCACCCCGAGGAACTTCCACAGGGAGTTCTCCGGGCTGAACTCGATGGAGTGGGCGGCGTCCGTCCGCACGATCACGTTGGCCGACATCGCCGGCTCGGCGAACTCCTTCATCATCCGGTCGATCTCGGCCTTGGTGACCTTCGGCTGCTGGGCGGTCGTCGGGACGTTCACCGTGGCGGACTTCCCGGTCTCGACCTGGGTGCGGTACGCCTCCGTCACCACGTCGGTCGCCTTGGCTACGTCGATGCCCTGGCCGCCCTTGGGGTACACCGGGACGGCCTTGCCGGACTCGAACTTGATCGAGCCCTCGGTCACCGAGCCGGAGCCGCCGGCGGCCTCCTCCAGGGCGGCGTGCAGCTTCTCCTCGTCGACGGGCATGACCGGCTCGACGACGCGCTCGTTGCCGATGAGGGAGCCGATGACGTTGACCGGGTTGTAGTCGCTGCCCGCGGCCCCGCCGACGGTGGCGTCGGTGTCGAACTGCAGGCCCGCGTTGTCCGGCTCCAGCTCGACGGTCTTGCCGTCGACCGACAGCTTCAGCGGCTGGTTCAGCCGGTCGTCGAGGGCCGCGTCGAGCTTCTTCACGGCCTCGTCCCGGGTGCCGCCGCCGATGTCGACGCCGAGCACGGTGGTGCCCTTGGGCACGTCGGAGCGGTTCATCAGCAGTCCGGCGCCGTAGGCGACACCGGCGAGGAAGACCACGCAGCCGCAGAGCAGGACGAGCTTGTTGCGCCCCTTCTTCTTCGCCGGCTTCGAGGAGCTCGCCGGGGGCGTGGAGACCGGCTCGGGCAGCTTCGGGGGCGTGTGCGGCCGCGGGCCGTCGGCCGGACCGCCGGGGGCGTTGAAGTCCGCGCCCGGCGGGACGACCGGGATGCCGCTGGTGACGGTGTGCCCGGAGACGTTGTCGTGGCGGGGGCCGTAGCCCGGGGTGCCGGGTTCGGCCGGCTTCTGCGGGGTGAGGATCGCGGTGTCGTCGCTCAGACCGCCGCCGGGGACGCCGGGGCTGCCGCCCTGTCCGGCGAAGCCGGCGGGGGCGCCCTGGGACGCCTGGGCACCGGGGCGCCCGGGGGCCCCCTGGCCCGGCTGACCCGCCTGACCCGACTGACCCGCCTGTCCCGACTGGGCACCGGGGCGGACCGGGAGGGCAGGGAGGCCCGGACCACCGGGAACGGCGGGAGCGCCGGAGCCCTTGCCCGCCTGGCGGGCGACCGGGCTCGAGCCGGTCGCCGGTCCGGTGGTCGGGCCCGCGGGACCCTGCGGGCCGCGCTGACCGGGCCGGCCGGACTGGGGAGTCCGGGGAGCCTCGTCCGTGAAGAACGGCAGGTCGTCGCGGCGCGGCTCGTCACTGTGCCCCGTACCCGGACGCGTGCCGGGGCCCGCCGGCCCGGCGGCCAGCGCCTCGGTCACGTCGAAGGAGCCGGTGCCGCCGCCGTGCCCGGGGGCCACGGGCCCGCCGGTCGCACCGGTCGCGCCGGTGGGTCCGGAACCCTGCGCGCCGCCGGGACGGGGACCGCCCGGCGCGCCCATGGAGCCGACGACGCCACCCGGCCGCGCGCCACCGGGCGCGGAAGGGGCCTTCGGGGCACCGCCCGCGGCGGGACCCGAACCGCTCGGGGCACCGGCCCCGTTGGCGGAGCCGCCGGCCGGACCGCCCTTGCCCCCGCCCGACTTGCGCGGCGCGAACCAGTCGCTGGCCGGCTTCTCCTCGGCCGTCGGCCGGTCGGCCTGCGCGGGCCGGTCGGGCTGGGCGGGAGGCTCGGCCGCGTCGGCGGCCGGAGCCGGGGACGGCGCCGCCGCCTCGGCGTCGGTGGTACCGCCCTTGCCCTCCGCGTCCATGACGGGCTTGCGCACGACGACCGGCGGAATGGGCCGCGATCCGGGGATGTTGATGCGGATCCGCGTCGTCAGCGTGGTCTCGGTCTTGCGTTCCTCCGGCCGCGCGGCCGAACGGCCCGCGTCCGTACCCTCGTCCGGAATCGCCGGAATCCCGTAGGGCGGCGTGCCCGACGGGTAGGCGGCTCCGCCGCGCCCGTTGGGCCCGGAGGACGGAGTGTCAGTTTCACGACTCAAGGCAGGTTCTCCCGGTTGGCTCCGCCGCCCGTCACGACCTCACGGTGGGGATCCTCCCAGCTCGGGCGAAGCCGAGGGTTCGAGGGAGGCTCGGCGGCGCGCACCACCTTACTGGCCATGTCCGGCCCGTATCCCAGTACCGCCGGGGAAACCCACACCGGACCCGCACGCCCATGACACGGCGAAGTGGTACGTCACTTGCCAAGTCGGGCGGGAGGGCCGTCCGGTTGCCGCCCGGAGACGAGGGTGGCGCAGATCACAGCCACGGCGATGCCGCCGAGGAGGAAGAGATAGGAGCCGCCGCCCGCGGCGAACAGGAAGTCGCCTTCCGGGCGGCTGGTGGTGAGCAGGATGACGACGAGCATCCAGCCACCGGCGGCCCAGGCGCCCCCGGCCCGGCTGCGGAGGAGGCGGGTGGCCCCCAGGACCAGCCCGGCCTCACCGGCGAGGGCGAGCAGCAGCCCGCCGGGGAACCACGCGGGCTGCACCAGCGCCCCGGCCGCACCGACCACGGCGCCGAGCAGGAACAGTCCCAGACAGGCGACGACCCGTCCGGCGGAGGGCGGCCGCAGCGGCTGGGCGAGCGCGGAGGGCGACCGGTCGCTCACGACGCCTCCCCGGTCCCGGCGAACAGGTCGCCCTCCCGCTCCTCGGGACGTTCGCCGCGCACCAACTCGTAGTACTCGGTGGTGAAGAGCGGCTGGGCGAGTTCGTTGGAGAGCACGAAGTACGGTTCGGCCACGGTGATCTGGGTGACGTGGGCGCGCATCGCGGCGGCCTTGGCGGCGGCGTACGCGGTGCCGTCGATCGCGGTGGTGACCTGCCCGTCGTCGACGACACCCGGTACGTCGTCGAGGACGCCCGCCTTCTCGAAGGGCAGGCCGGGCAGATCGCCGTCGAGGCGGGCGAAGGCCTGCTCGGCGACGGACCGGGGCACCCGGTTCCAGTAGACCTTGGGGACGTCCCAGCCCTGCTCGGCGGCGAGCTCGACGGCGCGCATGGCGACGCGGTGGGCCTGGATGTGGTCGGGGTGGCCGTAGCCGCCGTTGTCGTCGTAGGTGACGAGGACCTGGGGTCGGATCTCGAGGATCACCTCGGCGAGCAGCCCCGCCGCCTGATCGACGTCGGCCTGCCAGAAGCAGCCGGGGTCGTCGTTGTCGGGCAGCCCCATCATCCCGGAGTCGCAGTACCGCCCGGCCCCGCCGAGCAGCCGGAAGTCCTCGACCCCCAGCGCCCGCATCGCTTCCTTCAGCTCCCCGAGCCGGTGCCCGCCGAGGGCGGCCCCGCCCAGATGCCCCAGCTCGGGCGGAATGACCTCGCCCCGCTCACCGAGCGTGCAGGTGACCAGCGTCACGTGGGCGCCCTCGGCGGCGTACCGCGCCATGGTCGCGCCGTTGTTGATCGACTCGTCGTCCGGGTGGGCGTGCACCAGCAGCAGACGCCGGTCGGGGAGTTCCGTCATGGGGTCCACCCTATGAGGCGCGGGGCCCTCATCGTCCGCGCCCCGGGCGCTCCCGTCACCCGGCTTCCCGGGCGGCGCGCGGGCCCGTCCTGCCGCACCGGCTCGTCCGGTGCGGCGGTGGTCCGGGCTGTTCGCCACAGAATGATCTCGGACGCCCGCGTCCGCGCCTCCGCGGACACCTCTTGATCGTCCGGGAACACGCCGCGGAACGACCGATGAGTTTCCGCCCGGCCCGAAGTCCGAAAGGGCGGGGACGGAGGTTTCCCGTTCGAGAGAAAGCGGTGTGCTATGAGGTTGGTACTGCAGGAGTTCCTGTCCCTGGACGGCGTCTCCCAGGGGCCCGGCTCCCCGGACGAGGACACCAGCGACGGGTTCGCCCGGGGCGGCTGGTTCGTGCCGCACCTGGACGAGGCATTCGACCGGATGGCCGCCGCCTGGCTCGCCGAAGCGGACGCGTTCCTGTTCGGCCGCCGTACGTACGAGAACTTCGCCCGGGACTGGCCGCAGATGACCGACCACCCGAGCGCCCGCATTCTGAACGGCTCGCCGAAATACGTCGCCTCCCGGAGCCTGACCGAGGCCGGGTGGGAGCCGACCACGATCCTGTCCGGCGACATCCCCGCCCAGGTGGCCGAAGTGAAGCGGCAGCCCGGCCGCGAGCTCCAGATCCACGGCAGCGCCCGGCTCGGCCAGTCCCTGCTGGCCGCCGGTCTGATCGACGAACTGCGGCTCGCGATCGCCCCGGTGGTCGTGGGCAGCGGACGACGTCTGTTCCCGGACGGTGGCGCCCCGGCCGGCCTGCGCCTGCTGCACAGCGAGACGACGCCGAGCGGAATCGCGGTGCACGTCTACGAGTCGACGGGCCTTCCGGAGTACGGGACGTACGGGGCCGACGCGTAGGCGCCGGCCCGGACCGGCCGGAACGGGCCGGCGGGCGCAGGATCTTCCCGGGTGTCCGCCGGCCCCCTGGAATTGATCACCTGCTCTTGAGCACGTCCTTCAGGACCCGGTCCCGTCCGCGCCGCCGTCCTGGTAACGCGGGAGGCCACTCGTGGCGATGGTCCACTCACCGATGGTGACGTCCTCGCCGTGGACGAAGTCCTTGCGCACCGCGTAGCGAGGGCCTTCGGGGGTGGCATGGATGTCGGTGAGGACGGCGCCGGTGCCGGTGCGGGGATCGAAGACCGCGTAGACCGGCACGCCCATCAACGGATAGTCGCCCATCTTGCCCACCCAGTCGTTCTCCGGGTTGGACCTGGAGACGACCTCGATGGCGGCGATGAGGGTCCGGGGATCGAAGCTGCCTGGCACCTCCATGTCCGTCCACGCGATCACCATCACATCAGGGCGTCGCATGATGCCCTCGTACTCGTCTTCGACGTCGGGCTCCCCCGTGTGAGCGACGACCTCCTCCGGCATCACCTTCTCAAGGCGTTTACGCAGGTGCAGGGGCGCGGCAAAGGCCGGGGTGGGGTGCGCGGAACGCGTGGTCGCAGCCGTCGCAGTTCTGCAGGGGGTGCCGTACGTGTGGCGGGGCGGCCGGCGCACGGAACGGGGGTGGGGGCGGGAGCTGGTCGGCGAGGCGGTGGGCCAGGAGGGCGGCGGGCCGTCGTACGCCCTCGGGCGGCAGGTCGGCGGTCAGGGTGCGGCGCACTGCGGCGGGCGTGACGTCCCGCTCCAGCCAGGCGGCGACGCCGGGGGCCAGGTGGGCCGTGTCGCAGGCGGAGAGGAGCAGCCGGGAGTCGTGGCGGTGGAGGTCCGCGAGGAGGTCGGCGGCGGCCTGGAGGAGCGCGGGGGCGGGGTGGGCAGGGCTCGGCACGGCGGGGAGGGGCTTGCGGGGCGCTCGCTTCTCGCGCGTCCTGTGCGGCGTGCTCTCCTCGCACGTCTCCTGCTTCTGCGGTTCCGCTGCCGTGCGGGAGGGAACCTCGACGGGGTGCCGGGCCGCCATCGGCTGGTTGCACGAGGTCGTGCGGGTCACGATGCGGCCGGTGGGGGTGCGGACGCGTTCGCGGCGCAGGTAGCCGTGAGTCTCCAGTTCGCGCAGGGCGGCGGCGATACGAGCGGCTCCCTCGGGGAAGCGTGCGGCGAGGCTCTTGATGTCGGCCGGGGCGCCCTCGGGCAGTGACTGGAGGTGCGTGCCGAGCCCGATGGCGAGGAGCGAGAGCTCCCGGTGCTGGGCGAGGTGGTTGCCGATCACCGTGAAGCGGGTGGTGTGGCGGGTGTTGTCGTGCCGGAGCCCGCCGGTGGTGCGGTGGGCCCGGTTCGGGTGCTTGTTGCCCGCAGGGCGGGCCTGGGCGTGCGGGGGCACGCTAGGGTTTTGCGTATCCATCGGGAAGGTTCCAGCTTCCTTGGTGGTCAGGCCCTCGCATTGGGATTGCACTCCCGGCGGGGGCCGTCTCATGTCTGTGGTTGCGGTGGTGCGTTGCGCTGAGCGTCGGGCCTGGGCGGCCCGGAAATCCAGCCGAACCGGATATGTTCACCCGCCCGAGTGAGCGCGACCACGGGCGGGATGGGTGGGGTTTGGTGGGGTGCTTTCCCCCGAGATTCTTTGTCTTTCAGGTGTCGACGACACCGGAGCACGAAGGTGCGGGTTCCGGTGGCGTGAAGCTCAGTTCGGCCCACACGGTCTTGCGCGGGAACCGCCCCTCGGTCACTCCCCAGCGATCCGCCAGCGCGTCGACGAGCATCAGGCCACGTCCCGACTCGGCTGCAGCGTCCGGCGCTTGCGGCGCGGGCATCCGGTCACCGCGCGTGTCGGTGACCTCGATACGGAGCGTGGCGCCGATCACGTAGAGCGTGAGCCGGAAGCTGCGGCCGGGGAGGCGGCCGTGGGTGGCCGCGTTGGCCGCCAGTTCCGCGATGACATGGCTCGCCCGTTCGTGCGGAAGCCCCCAGCTCCGGAGCGTGTCCACCGCGAGCAGGCGGGCGAGCCGCGCACCGCGCGGGGTGGACGACAGCAGCATGCTGAAGTTGCGGACACTGCCGTCGGGTTCGGGTCCTGACCCGTGCTCGGCAATTCCCTGAGTTTGCTGATTCACATCACCGAGCGTGGCCGACCGGAGATACTGAGATGTGTAATTGCGCTGTTACGTAGAGCTACGGTCCAAGATTCAACGGGCTCTGTCCAGACTGTCGAAGTAGCTCCTGCGAACAGGTCGGAACAGTACGTCGCAGCATCACGGAGGGGCACACATGTCGGTGAGCGATGAGGCGGTGCGGGTCGGAACGGAGACGGAGCAGACGGACGAGCCGGGGTGGGAGGTGGACCCGGATGACGACTGGGCACTCGCCGTGGTCGCCACGGTGGGACGGCAGTTGAGGCTTCGCCGGGAAGCGGCGGGGATGCGGGTCAACGACTTCGCGGTGGCGGCCGGATACGGCGCGGACCTCGTGTACAAGATCGAGACGGGGAAGCGGATCCCGAGGCCCGAGTACTTGGACACGGCGGACGAGGTGTTGAACGCCGGTGGGCTCATCGCCGCGATGAAGGAGGACGTGAAGAAGGTCCGGTACCCGAAGAAGGTGCGGGATCTCGCACAGTTGGAGGGGCGAGCGGTTGAGATCGGCCTCTACGTGTGCCACAGCATCAGCGGGCTTCTCCAGACACCCGATCACGCACGAGCAGCATTCGAGTCACGGCAACCCGCTTACAGCCAGGACGAGATCGAGCGGATGGTGGCTGCCCGCGTGGATCGCCAAGCCATCTTCCAGAAAAATCCGGCACCCACGCTCAGTTTCGTCCTGGAAGAGGCCCCTCTACGACGTCCACTCGGAGGCACAATGGTGTGGCGCGGACAGCTGGAGCACCTGCTTGAGGTAGGCAGGCTGCGTTGTGTAACGCTTCAAGTGATGCCGACGCGCTGCGAGGCTCACCCCGGCCTCGACGGGAAGATCGAGTTGCTGAAGTTCGAGGACGGTTCAGCAGTGGCACGCTGCGAGGGAGCGTTCAACGGCCGCCCGGTCTCGGACGTCCGGCAACTCCGCATCGCCGAACTACGATATGGCAGCATCCGCGCGCAGGCTCTCCCACCTCGGGAGTCGCTGGCATTCATCGAGGAACTGCTGGGGGAAACATGATCCGCAAGGTCTTCGATCACCACACTTCGGGCCTCACGTGGTTCAAGAGCAGCTACAGCGACGGTAACGAAGGCGACTCGTGTGTCGAAGTGGCAGGAACGTGGTTCAAGAGCAGCTACAGCAGCAGCAGCGAGGGCGACTCCTGCGTTGAGATCGCCACTGAGCCCGGCACGGTCCACGTCCGCGACTCGAAGGTCACCGAAGGCCCCCACCTGGCCTTCGCCCCCGCCGCATGGGTCGGCTTCCTGCCGTACGCGGTCGAGGGCTGACCCGAACCCCCTCAGACGTCCTGGAGGCGCCGGAACGGCCGGTCCGCCTCCAGGGCGAACGCCAGCTCCAGCAGCGTGCGTTCCGCTCCCGGGCGGGCCGAGAACATGACGCCGATGGGCAGCCCGTCCGGTGTCGCGCTCGCGGACGGTACGGAGATCGACGGTGTGCCGACGACATTGTCGACCGGGGTGAACGCCACGTAGTTCAGCAGCCGTTCGATCAGCGTGGCGTAGGGGACGGTCGGGCTGAGGTGGCCGATCGGCGGGGTGGTGTGGGCCAGGACCGGGGAGAGGAGCAGGTCGAGGCCCCGGA
The DNA here is from genome assembly GCF_001905725.1 of Streptomyces sp. CB02400. Taxonomy (GTDB): domain Bacteria; phylum Actinomycetota; class Actinomycetes; order Streptomycetales; family Streptomycetaceae; genus Streptomyces; species Streptomyces atrovirens. The sequence goes on along the minus strand of NZ_LIWB01000003.1, from coordinate 266,982 downwards.
ACCCGGCCGCGTACGCCTCGCGTGTGCGCTTCAGCCGGCGCAGTACGGCCGGTGTGGTCCGCCAGGCCCTCATGTACGTCTCGCGCAGGCCCCGGCTCAGCCCGTCCATGCGGCGACGGTCGAAGTCCGTGCCCAGCGTCCTGCCGGTGGCGCCGATCAGGAACGACAGCAGGCCCCAGTAGGTGAGGAAGTCGTCCGTGAAGTGCGGGTCGATGGAGAGTTCCACCGGTTCCACGGTGTGGCCGAGCCGTTCCAGGCGCTCGGCCGTCTCCGTCACCGCCGCCCGGGTGTCCGCGTCGGAGCGGACGCCGTTCGGGGAGTCCACCAGGAATCCGATGCGCAGGCGGCGGTCCGAAGGGCCCTCGACCAGGCCCACGGGCGGCAGCTTCGGGTTGCGCCAGTGCTTCTCCGCTGCCGCCAGGAACGCCGCGCTGTCGCGTACCGATCGGCTCAGGACGCCGTCGACGACGAGGTCGATCGGCAACTGGCGGCCCTGCGCGTTCGCCACCATCCGGCCGCGGGTGGGCTTCAGGCCGACGAGGCCGCAGCAGGCGGCGGGGATGCGGATCGAACCGCCGCCGTCGTTGGCGTGCGCGATCGGTACCGCGCCGGCGGCGACGAGCGCCGCGCTGCCGCCGGACGAGCCGCCCGCCGAGTGGTCCGTGTGCCACGGGTTGCGGACCGGTTCGGCGCCCTCGTACTCCGTGGTGGGGCTGAACCCGAACTCGGGCAGCCGGGTCTTGCCGAGCACCGTGACACCGGTGCTCAGCAACTGGCGGGCGAACGGGGCGTGCCGACGGGCGGCGCGGGGCGCGAACGCGGCGCTTCCGTGGCCCGTGGGCAGCCCCTGGTAGTCGGTGTTGTCCTTGACGAAGGTCGGCACACCGGCCAGGAGGCCACCGGAGCCGTGGGCCGGGACGTCGAGGTGCGTCTGGACCGCGTTGAGCCGTGGCTCGACGGCCCTGACCCGGGCCGCCGCGTCCCGGGCGGCCTCGGCGGCGCCGACCTCGCGCCGGCGGATCGCCGCGGCGAGGCCGACCGCGTCGTGGTCGCCCAGGGCGTCGTCCCGGAAGACGTGGACCCTGGTCCGTGCCTCGCTCTGTTCTTCGGAAGTCGTCACCGTCGGCTCCGCCCCTGAACGCGTGGATGATCGCCCGCCATCATTCCCTACCGGCGGGTAACACGCGAGGGGGCGGCGCTCAGAAGTTGATGCTGCCGATCATCCCCGCGATGTTCGTCGTCAGCTCGCTGATGGTCGGGGCGATCGTCGACGAGGCGAGGTAGAAGCCGAGCAGCATGCACACCACGGCATGCCCCGCCTTCAGACCCGACTTCTTGATCAGCAGGAAGACGATGATCGCCAGCAGCACCACCGCCGAAATCGAGAGTGCCACGGCGGTTCACCTCCAAAGGTCCCAGGGCGCGGGGTAGGGGGACGTAGGAACATGGGGGCAGGTAAAGCGACACAGCAGCCAGCAGGTTCATACCCACTATGCGCTAACGATCATAACTATCCGTACGTGCGCATCGGTCGGCGCACGGCCGCACAAGGGGGCGCATGGCCAATATGGTCAAGGCATGACGACCGAGGCTGACTCCTTCCCCCGACGGCACGCCCGTACCCTGCGCTTCACGCTCGGCGCGCCGCGTTCGTTCAGCGTGGCTCCCGACGGCTCACGTGTCGTGTTCCTGCGCTCCGGTTCCGGTACGGACCGGGCCAATTCGCTCTGGGTCCTCGATACGGAAGGGGGCGGGGAGCGCGTGGCGGCCGACCCGCGCGCCCTCCTGGGCGGGGCCTCGGAGAACCTCTCCGCCGAGGAGCGCGCACGGCGCGAGCGGAGCCGCGAAGGCGGCGCCGGCATCGTCGGCTACGCCACCGACGCGGCCGTCGAGTTGGCGTCTTTCGCCTTGTCAGGGCGGCTTTTCACGGCCGAACTGCGGGCCGGGACGGCACGTGAACTGCGCGTGCCGGGGCCGGTGATCGACCCGCGCCCGTCACCCGACGGGCGGTACGTCGCCTACGCCTCCCGGGGCGCGCTGCGCGTCGTGGGGGCCGAGGGGGCGGACGAACGGGCCCTCGCCACCCCGGAGTCGGAGGGTGTCACCTACGGTCTGGCCGAGTTCGTCGCGGCCGAGGAGATGGGCCGCTCGCGGGGCTTCTGGTGGGCTCCGGAGTCGGACCGGCTGCTGGTGGCGCGCGTGGACGACACGCCGGTACGGCGCTGGTGGATCTCCGACCCGGCGCATCCGGAGCGGGAGCCGCAGCGGGTGGCGTACCCGGCGGCGGGCACCCCGAACGCGGACGTCCGGCTGTTCGTGATCGGCCTCGACGGAACGCGCACCGAGGTCTCCTGGGACCGGGCGCGCTACCCGTATCTGGCACATGTGCACTGGTCAGCGGCGGGTGCCCCGCTGCTGCTCGTCCAGGCGCGCGACCAGCGCGCCGCGCTGATCCTGGCCGTGGACCCGGGCTCGGGGGCGACCCGGATGGTGCACGCCGACGAAGATCCAATTTGGCTTGAACTGTTCCCCGGAGTGCCGTGCTGGAGCCCCTCCGGGCAGCTCGTCCGGATCGCGGACGAGGGGGGTGCGCGACGGCTCGCCGTCGGTGAACGACCGCTCACCGGAGCGCAGTTGCACATCCGTGCCGTACTGGACGTCTCCGACGACGACGTGCTGGTCTCGGCGTCGGCGGGCGAGGAGGCGGCCGACCCCGAGATCGGCGAGGTGCACGTCTACCGGGTGAACGAACTCGGCGTGGAGCGCGTCTCGCGGGAGCCCGGTGTGCACTCGGCGGTACGCGCCGGGGGCGTGACCGTGCTCGTCTCGGCGGTCCCGGACCGGCCAGGTTCGCGGGTCCAGGTGCTGCGTGACGGGAAACCGACGGCGACTGTCCCGTCGTACGCCGAAGACCCCGGTATGTCCCCCCGCGTGACCCTGACCCAGGGGGGCGCACGCCGAATTCCGTGCGCCGTGCTTATGCCCCGGGACTACGCCGGTGACACCGCCCTGCCGGTGCTCATGGACCCCTATGGCGGTCCGCACGGGCAGCGGGTGCTCGCCGCCCACAATCCGCATCTGACCTCGCAGTGGTTCGCCGACCAGGGGTTCGCGGTGATCGTCGCCGACGGGCGCGGGACGCCGGGCCGCTCGCCCGCCTGGGAGAAGTCCGTCCGGGACGACATCGCCGCCCTCGTCGTCCAGGACCAGGTGGACGCCCTCCAGGCGCTCGCCGCCGACTTCCCGCTCGACCTGGACCGGGTCGCCATCCGGGGCTGGTCCTTCGGCGGCTACCTGGCGGCCCTCGCCGCCCTGCGCCGGCCCGACGTCTTCCACGCGGCCGTGGTGGGCGCCCCGGTCACCGATCTGCGCCTGTACGACACCCACTACCAGGAGCGCTACATCGGCCACCCGGACGAACAGCCGGAGGTCTACCGCCGCAACTCGGTGATCGACGACGCGGGCCTGGTCGACGCCGCCGGACCGCACCGCTCGATGATGATCATCCACGGCCTCGCGGACGACAACGTGGTGGTCGCCCACTCCCTGCGGCTCTCCTCCGCGCTGCTGGCGGCCGGCCGGCCGCACGAGGTGCTGCCCCTGTCCGGCGTCACCCACATGACCCCGCAGGAGGAGGTCGCCGAGAACCTGCTCCGGCTCCAGCTCGGCTTCCTCAAGCGCTCGCTGGGTCTCGCAAACGGGGACGAACCGCGTTAACACACACGCAACTTCACGGAAGCGGTACCGATATACGGACACGGCACGCTGATCAGCGTACGGCCGTGCGGGTGCCGTAAGCGGGCCGGGGTGCGCCATGTCATCCCGGCCCGTTGCCGTGCCCCTCCACGGGGACCGAGACCCCCGGCGCGGAGCGCCTGATCGATACGGCCTCCGCGAAGTGGCAGGCCGAGTCGTGCGCCACCGGCCCCCCTGCCGGGCGGAACCACTCGGGCACCGCGAGCGCCGGCACCTCCAGCGCGCAGCGTTCCCGCGCCTTCCAGCAGCGGGTGCGGAAGCGGCAGCCGGAGGGGATGTCCGTCGGCGACGGGACGTCACCGCTGAGGATGATCCGCTCGCGGTGTTCCCTCGCCTCCGGATCCGGCACGGGCACGGCGGAGAGCAGGGCCTGGGTGTACGGGTGCGTGGGGTGTTCGTAGATCTCGGTGTCCGTGCCGGTCTCCACGATCCGGCCCAGGTACATCACCCCGACCCGGTCGGAGATGTGCCGGACGATCGACAGGTCGTGCGCGATGAACACGTACGCCAGACCGAACTCGCTCTGCAGCCGGTCCATCAGGTTGACGACCTGGGCCTGCACCGACACGTCCAGCGCGGAGACCGGTTCGTCGGCGACGATCACCTCGGGGCGCAGCGCCAGGCCCCGTGCGATGCCGATGCGCTGGCGCTGGCCGCCGGAGAACTGGTGCGGATAGCGGTTGACGTACTCCGGGTCGAGGCCGACGACGTCCAGCAGGTCCTGGACCCTCCTCCGCCGGTCGCCCTTCGGTGCCGCCTCGGGATGGATGTCGTACGGCTCCCCGACGATGTCGCCCACCGTCATGCGGGGGTTGAGGGAGGTGTACGGATCCTGGAACACCATCTGGATGTTGCGGCGTACGGCCTTCAGCGCCCGGCCCGACAGCCTGGTGATGTCCTCGCCCTTGTAGCGGATCGAACCGGCCGTCGGACGTTCGAGGTTGACCAGCATCTTCGCGACCGTGGACTTGCCGCAGCCGGACTCGCCGACGATGCCCAGCGTCTCGCCCCGGCCGAGCGCGAAGTCCACGCCGTCGACCGCCCGCACGGCGCCGACCTGCTTGCGGAAGACGACGCCCCGCGTCAGCGGGTAGTGCTTGACCAGGTCGCTGACCTCCAGGACCGGCTCAGCCATTCAGGCACTCCCTCCAGAAGTGGCAGGCGCTCCCCCGTGTCGGCGAGACCTCGTACAGCGGTGGCTCGTCGGTGCGGCAGACGTCGCGGGCCAGCGGGCAGCGGGGGTGGAAGGCGCAGCCCGGCGGGACGTGCGTGAGGTTGGGCGGCAGGCCCTTGATGGCGTAGAGCTCCCGGCCCTTGAGGTCCAGGCGGGGGACGGAGTCCAGCAGGCCGCGCGTGTACGGGTGCGCCGGGGCCTTGTAGATGTCGTGCACGGGGGCCGATTCGACGATCCGGCCCGCGTACATCACGGCGATGCGGTCGGCGACGTCGGCGACCACGCCCAGGTCGTGGGTGATGAGGATCAGGCCCATGTCGTACTCGCGCTGAAGCTCCGAGAGCAGCTCCATGACCTGGGCCTGGACGGTGACGTCGAGGGCGGTGGTGGGTTCGTCGGCGATGATCAGGGCGGGTTCCAGGGCCAGCGCCATCGCGATCATGATGCGCTGGCGCATGCCGCCGGAGAACTGGTGCGGGTACTGCCCGACCCGCTCCCGGGCGGCGGGGATGCGCACCCGGTCCATCAGCTCGACCGCCTTCGCCCGTGCGTCCCTGCGGGACATGCCCCGGTGCACGGTGAACATCTCGGCGAGCTGGTCGCCGACGGAGAGCACGGGGTTCAGGGAGGACAGCGCGTCCTGGAAGATCATCGCCATCTCGGCACCCCGGACCCTGCGGCGTTCCTCCTCCTTCAGTTTCAGCAGGTCCCGGCCCTGGAACAGCACCTCGCCGCCGGTGATCCGGCCGGGCGGCGTGTCGAGGATGCCCATGACGGCCTGCGCGGTCACGGACTTGCCGGAGCCGGACTCGCCGAGCACGGCCAGGGTCTCGCCCGCGTCCACGCCGTAGCCGACTCCGTCGACGGCCTTGGCGACCCCGTCGCGGGTGTGGAACTCCACGTGCAGGTCGCGCACTTCGAGCAGCACGGTCGCTCACCTCAGCTTCGGGTCGAGGGCGTCGCGCACCGCGTCGCCGAGCATGATGAACGCCAGGACGGTGATCGCGAGGGCCCCGGAGGGCCACAGCAGCGCGTGCGGGGCGTTGCGGACGTACGGGGAGGCGGCGGAGATGTCGATGCCCCAGGAGACGCTGGGCGGCTTCAGGCCGACGCCGAGGTAGGACAGGGTGGCCTCCAGGGCGATGTACGTGCCGAGCGCGATGGTCGCGACGACGATGACCGGGGCGACGGCGTTGGGCGCGATGTGCCGCAGCATCAGGCGGGAGGGGGAGGCGCCGAGGGCCCGCGCGGCCTGGACGTAGTCGTTCTGTTTGACGGTGATGACGGAGCCGCGGGCGATGCGGAAGATCTGCGGCCAGCCCAGCAGCACGATGAACCCGATGACGGGCCAGACGGTGTTGCTGGTGATGACCGACAGCAGCACCAGTCCGCCGAGGACGACGGGGATGGCGAAGAAGACGTCGGTGACGCGGGAGAGGACCGAGTCCCAGACGCCCCCGAAGAAGCCCGCCAGGGCGCCCAGGACGCTGCCCAGGACCGCGACGCCCAGGGTGGCCAGGACGCCGACCGTGACGGACGTACGGGCGCCGTGGACGGTGCGGGTGTAGACGTCGCAGCCCTGGCCGTCGAAGCCGAAGGGGTGGCCCGGCCGGGAACCCTCCTGGGCCCTGGCCAGGTCGCACTTGAGGGGGCTGCCGGAGGCGATCGCCGAGGGCCACAGGGAGATGAGGACCAGGAAGAGGATGACCAGACCCGAGATGATGAAGACGGGGTTGCGGCGCAGGTCGCGCCAGGCGTCGGACCACAGGGAGCGGGGCCTGTCCCGCGGTCCGGGGCCGCCCCGGCCCTTCGGCCGCTTCTCCAGGGTCTCGGCCTCCTCGACGCCCACGTCCACGGTGCCGCCGATGGCGGCGCCCGCGACGGCGGGCTCGGGTTCGTAGTGCTGCTCAGGCATAGCGGATCCTCGGGTCCAGTACGGCGTAGAGGAGGTCGACGACGAGGTTGGCGACCAGGAAGACCAGCACGAGCACGGTGACGAAGCCGACGACGGTCTGGGTGCTCTGCCGCAGGATGCCCTGGTAGAGCTGGTAGCCGACGCCGTGGATGTTGAAGATCCGCTCGGTGACGATCGCGCCGCCCATGAGGAAGCCGATGTCCGCGCCGATGAAGGTGACCACGGGGATGAGGGAGTTGCGCAGCAGGTGCCTCACGACCACCCGGCGGCGGGGCAGGCCCTTGGCGACGGCGGTGCGGACGTAGTCGGAACGCCGGTTCTCGGCGATGGAGGTGCGGGTCAGCCGGGTGACGTAGGCGAGGGAGACGGAGGCCAGGACCAGGCCGGGCAGGAGCAGTTCGGCGAAGGGCGCCTCGGTGGAGACCGAGGGCCGGATCCAGTCCCACTTCACGCCGAGCAGCAGTTGGAGCAGCAGACCGGTGACGAAGGTGGGCACGGAGATGACGACGAGGGTGAACAGCAGGACGCCGGTGTCGACGGGGCGGCCCCGGCGCAGTCCGGTGACCACGCCGAGGGTGACGCCGACGACGACCTCGAAGACGATCGCGATCAGGGTGAGGCGGATGGTGACGGGGAACGCCGTCGACATCAGCTCGGTGACCTCCTGGCCGTTGAAGGCGGTGCCGAAGTCGCCGGTGAAGACGTTCCCCATGTAGGTCAGGTACTGCTGCCAGACCGGCCGGTCGAGGCCGAACTCCTGCCGCAGCCGTCCCGCCGTCGCCGGGTCGCACCGGCGTTCGCCACAGAGGCCCGCGACGGGGTCGCCCATCACGTTGACCATCAGGAAGATCAGCAGCGTGGCCCCGACGAAGACCGGGATCATCTGGAGCAGCCGCTGGACGACGTAGCGTCCCATGGCGGTTCAGCTCACCTTGATCTGGTCGTAGACGGGGACGCTGAAGGGGTTGAGCTTGACGTCGGAGAGCCGTTCGGACCAGCCGGCGCTGCCGTTCTGGTACCAGAGCGGGATGGCGGCCATGTTGTCGCGGACCACCTTCTCGGCCTGCTGGAACAGGCCGACGGCCTTGGCGGGGTCGGTCTCCCGGTTGGCCTGGTCGACGAGGTCGTCGAACCGCTCGTCGGACCACTTGCCGTCGTTGGAGGAGGCGCCCGTGTAGTAGAGCGGCTGGAGGAAGTTCTGGATGAGCGGGTAGTCCATCTGCCAGCCGGCGCGGAACGGGCCGCTCATCTTGCGGCCGGTGATCCGGTTGCGGTAGTCGGCGAAGGTGCCGACCGGTGCGGCGACGCAGGCGCGCTCGTCGTCCAGCGCGTTGTTGATGGAGTTGCAGACGGCGTCGACCCAGGCGCGGTGGGAGCCGGTGTCCGCGTTGTAGGTGATGGTCACCTTGCCGCCGGGCAGCCCGCCGCCCTCCCGGATGAGCTTCTTGGCCTCGTCCGGGTCGTACTCGCAGAACTCCCCGCACAGGCCGGCCTGGTAGCCGCCGTCCTCGCCGAGGACCGGGGAGGTCCAGTCGGTGGCGGGGGTGCGGGTCCTGTGGAAGAGCGTGTCGGTGATCTGCTCGCGGTCGATGGCCATGGACAGGCCCTTGCGGACCTTCTCCGCGCCGGGCCTGTTCCAGGCGTCGTCGTAGTAGGGGAAGGCGAGGGTCTGGAGGATGCCGGCGGGGGTGTTGAGGTAGCGGTCGCCGAGGTCGCTCTTCACGTTCTTGAGCTGGGCGGCGGGGACGTCGTCGACCAGGTCGAGGTTGCCGGCCATCAGGTCGGTGTAGGCGGTGTTGCTGTCGGTGTAGACCTTGAGGTCGACGCCGCCGTTGCGGGCCTTGTCGGGGCCGGGGTAGTCGGACCGGGTGCGCAGGGACATCTGCGAGCCGCGCGTGTACGAGTCGACCAGGTACGGGCCGTTGCCGATGGGCTTCTTCACCCAGGCGTCGTGGTCGTCGAAGAAGGCGCGGGGCAGCGGGGCGAAGGCGTTGTAGCCGAGGGTGTCGGGGAAGGTCGAGAACTTCTGGGTGAGCGCGACGGTGAAGGTGCGGTCGCCCGTGACCTTCAGGCCGGACAGGGTGTCGGCGGTCTGTTTGCCGCCGTCCTCCGGGTGGACCTCGTCGTAGCCCTCGATGTAGCCGAAGAAGTACGCGTTGCGCTGGTTGTTCCTCAGGCTCGCGCCGTAGTTCCAGGCGTCGACGAAGGACCGGGCGGTGACCTTCTCGCCGTTGCTGAAGGTCCAGCCGTCCTTGACCGTGATGGTGAAGTTCTGCGAGTCGGAGGTCTCGATCCTCTCGGCGAGCATGTCCTTCGCCTCGCCGGTGACCGGGTCGTACCGCTTCAGCCCCCGGAAGATCATGTCGAGGACCTTGCCGCCCTGGACCTCGTTGGTGTTGGCCGGCTCCAGCGGGTTCTGCGGGTCGCCCCAGGAGGCGCTCAGTACGGCACCGGCGTCGTCGGCGCTGCTCTCGCCTCCGCAGGCGGTCGCGGCGAGGGCGACCGCCACCGCGCAGACGGCCCATCGGGCGTGCGTGGCTCCGCGCATGGGGTGCCTCCTCGTACGTGCGCCGACCCTTTACGCCAATATCGGCACAAAAGGTTCATCACGCACACGTACGGCGCCTGAACGAGGGGGACTCCAGCCGTATGTACGTATGAGACGCCCGAAGAGGCGGCAAAAAGGCAGCAGTAGGGCAGCCGAAAGGGCACGGGTGCGGGAGTCCTGCGCTCCCGCACCCGTGCCCCGGGTCCCTTCGGGGAACCGACGTCAGGCCTTGGCCACGTCGTTCTTCTCCAGCGCCTTCAGCCCCGGGTCCATCACCACGTCCTCGGCGCGGGCCTCGGTCGTGGGCTCCTCCGGGAAGTGGCAGGCCGTCAGGTGCCCCGGCTTGCTGCCCTCGATCCGGAGCAGCGGCGGCTCCTCGGTCGCGCACTTGTCCTGCGCCTTCCAGCAGCGGGTGCGGAAGCGGCAGCCGGACGGCGGGGAGATCGGCGAGGGCACGTCTCCCTCGAGACGGATGCGCTCCCTCTTCTCCGCGTCGATGTCGGCGTCCGGGACGGCGGACAGCAGCGCGTGCGTGTACGGGTGACGGGGGCCGTTGTAGATCGAGTCGCGGTCCGCGATCTCCACGATCTTGCCGAGGTACATCACCGCGACACGCTGCGAGAAGTGCCGCACGATCGCCAGGTCGTGGGCGATGAAGACGAAGGCGATCCCCATCTCCCGCTGCACCTCCTGCAGCAGGTTCACCACCTGGGCCTGGATCGACACGTCGAGGGCCGAGACCGGCTCGTCGGCGATGATCAGCTTCGGCTCCAGCGCGATGGCACGCGCGACACCGATGCGCTGGCGCTGGCCGCCGGAGAACTCGTGCGGGAAGCGGTTGTAGTGCTCCGGGTTGAGACCGACGATCTCCAGGAGCTCCCGGACCCGCTTCTCACGGCCGCCCGGCGGGTTGATCCCGTTGATCTCCATCGGGCCCGAGATGATCGTGCCCACGGTCTGCCGCGGGTTCAGCGCCGTGTACGGGTCCTGGAAGATCATCTGGATCTCGGACCTGATCGGCGCCAGCTCCCGGCGGCCGGCCCGGCTGATGTCCTTGCCCTTGTACTCGATGCTGCCCGTGGTCGGCTCGTACAGCCGGGTCAGCAGCCGGCCGGTCGTCGACTTGCCGCAGCCGGACTCGCCGACGAGGCCGAGGCTCTCCCCCGGGAAGACCTCGAAGTCGAGGCCGTCGACGGCCTTGACCGCGCCGACGGTGCGCTTGATCGGGAAGCCGCCCTTGATCGGGAAGTGCTTCGTCAGACCGCTGACCTTCAGCAGCGGTGCGCTGTCACCGTCCCGCTGCTGCGGGACGGTGTCGGCGACCGCCGTGGTCGTCTTGCTGTTGTCGCTCATGGTGATGCCCCAGTCGCCGGTTTCCGCTCAGCCCAGCCGGGGCTGAATCTTCTCGATGAACACCTGCTGCCGCTGCTCCGCCGTCAGGTGACAGGCGGCGGCACGCCCCTGGGCGAGCAGCGGGCGCTCGCCCGAACAACGGTCCCCCGAGACCTTGTCGGTGAAGCCGCACCGCGGGTGGAACGGGCAGCCCGAGGGCGGGTTGAGCAGGGAGGGCGGCGATCCCGGGATCGGCGTCAGCGGCTCGTCGACGGAGCCGGAGAGCCTCGGCATCGAGCTCAGCAGGCCCCAGGTGTACGGGTGCTGAGGCGCCTTGAGCACCTCGCGCACCGAGCCGCGCTCCACGGCACGGCCGGCGTACATCACCAGGATGTCGTCGGCCATGTTGGCGACCACGCCGAGGTCGTGGGTGATCATGATGATCGCGGAGCCGAACTCCTGCTGCAGGTCCTTGAGCAGGTCGAGGATCTGCGCCTGCACCGTCACGTCGAGCGCCGTGGTCGGCTCGTCGGCGATGAGCAGGTCCGGGTCGCAGGAGAGCGCCATGGCGATCATGGCGCGCTGGCGCATACCGCCGGAGAACTGGTGCGGGTAGTCGTCGACCCGCTGCTGCGGGTGCGGGATGCCGACCTTCTCCAGCAGGTCGATGGCGCGCACCCGGGCGTCCCTCTTGGAGGCGCCGGTGTGCTTCATGAACGGCTCACCGATCTGCCGGCCGACCGTGTAGTACGGCGACAGCGCGGTCAGCGCGTCCTGGAAGATCATCGCCATCTTCTTGCCGCGCAGCGTCTCGAGCTGCTTCTCGCCGGCCGTGGTCAGCTCCTGGCCGTCCAGCGTGATCGTTCCGTCGACGGCGGTCTTCTTGCGGTTGTGCAGGCCGAGCACGGCCAGGTTGGTCACCGACTTGCCGGAGCCGGACTCGCCCACGATGCCGAGGGTCTTGCCGCGCTCCAGGTCGAAGGAGAGCCCGTCCACCGCCTTGACGATGCCGTCGTCGGTGGAGAAGTGGACCTTGAGGTCGCGCACCGAGAGGAAGGCTTCCCCCGCGGCGGCGGCCGGAGCCTCTTCGGGCTTGGTCTGAGTGGTCACGGTGGGTTCTCCTAGGACAGACGCACGCGCGGGTCGATGACGGCGTACAGAGCGTCCACGATCAGGTTGAAGAGGATGATGAGCGCGGCGCTGACCAGCATGACGCCCATCAGCATCGGCAGGTCCTTGTCGACGACGGAGTCCAGCGCGAGCCGGCCGAGACCGGCCAGACCGAACGTCAGCTCCGTCACCATGCCGCCCGACAGCAGCGCGGACAGGTCGATGCCGAGGATGGTGACGATGGGGATGAGGGAGCCGCGCCAGGCGTAGCGGAAGAAGACGAAGTTGCCCGACATGCCCTTGGCTCGGGCCGCCTTCACGTGCTCTTCCTGGAGCTGCTCGATCATCGAGGAACGGCTCATACGAGTGTAGTTGGCGGTGAAGATGGTCGCCATGACGACCCAGGGGATCAGCAGGCCCATGAACCAGCCGCCGAGGTCCTCGGAGAAGGGGACGTACTTCGGCTTGTCGAGCCATCCGGTGCTGTAGACCAGGGCGAGCAGCACCAGCGGGCCGAGGAAGTAGATCTGCATGGAGCTGATGACCAGCGAGCCGGAGCTGAAGGTCTTGTCCACCCAGGTGCCGCGGTACTTCGCGGCGAGCATGCCGGCGCCGAGGCCGACGACGAGGAAGACCAGCAGGCTGCCGACGGTCAGCGAGAGCGTCAGCGGGAAGCGGTCGACGATGGTGTCCCAGACGTTCTGGTTGTTGGCGAAGGAGACACCGAAGCAGGGGGCGTCGCAGTGGCCGACGGCGAAGTCACGGCCGGCGAAGATGCCGATCAGGAAGTTCCAGTACTGGACGGTGACCGGCTGGTCGAGGCCGAGGTTCTTGTGGATGATCTCCAGCGCGTCCGGAGTGCAGTTCTTGCCACAGGCCAGCAGCGCCGGGTCCTGCGGGATCGCGAAGAACATGAAGAAGGTGAACGCACTGATCAACACCAGGATCAGCGCCGCGCCGAATGTCCGGCGAATGAGGAATGGAAGCATGGCAGGAAGCTGCTCTCAGGACGGCGGCAATTCGGAGGGTGAGTCTGGAGACGTCCGGGGCCCGGTGGTGGGCGCTCCGCCGCGCGCCCACCACCGGGATCCCGGGCCGGCGGTTACTTCTTGAGGAAGACCCGGGTGACGTCCACGTAGCTCGAGTCGGAGCTGTAGCGGATGCCGCCGACGTTCGAACCGAAGATCTGGAAGACCTTGGTGTAGTAGATCGGGGCGGCCGGGTTGATCTCCTTGGCGATGTACTCGCTCAGCTCGGTCCACGCCTTGGTGGCCTCGGTGGTGTCGGTGATCTTCAGGATGCGCTGGATCTCCGAGTTGACGTGGTCGTCGTTGATGTGCGAGTAGTTCGACGAACCGTCCTGGATCTGCGTGCCGTCGTAGAGCGGCGGGACGACCGTGGAGGCGGACGGCCAGTCCTGGCCCCAGCCGGTCATGTACAGGTCGTAGCCGTTCTTGACCTTGCCGACCTGCTCGTACCAGGTGGCGCCGTCGATCTCCTTCTTCTGGATGTCGAGACCGATCTTCTCCAGGGCGTCGGTGATCAGGACGGCCTGCTGCTGGCGGACCGGCGTGTTGGCGTAGGCGTAGACGAGGCTCTTGCCCTCGAAGCCGCCTTCCTTGATCAGCTTCTTGGCGGCCTCGATGTCACCGTTGGGCTTCTTCGAACGGTTGAACGGGTCGAAGGACTCGTCGTAACCCGGAGTCGTCGGCGACATCAGGGAGTTGGCGACCTCACCGCCGTAGGCGCCGCCGTCGGCCTTGAAGACCGAGGTGGAGGGCATGGCGAGGGTGATGGCGTCACGGAGCTTCTTGTCCTTGACGCGGTCCATGTTGAAGTTCAGCTGCCACACGTAGGGCGCGTAGCCCTGGACCGTGCGCTTCATGGCCTCCTTGTTGCTCACCACCTTCTGGAGCTGGGTGGTGGCGACCTGGCCCGTGAACATCATCGCGTTCTTGGCCTCGCCCTGGTCGGCCAGGAGCGTCTTGGTCTGGTCCTCGTCGTCGTGGTTCATCGAGATGTTGAAACCGTCGACGTACTGGTGACGCACGGAGTCGGACTTCGCGTCCCACTCGGCGTTCTTGACCAGCTGCATGGACTTGCCGGGCTTGAAGTCGGCGATCTTGTACGGACCCGTGGCGACCGGGTCGGAGTCGTACTTCTCCTTGGTGTCCGTCTCCTCCGGGACGACGCTGTAACCGGGCATGGTCAGCATCTGCGGGAGGTCGGGCTGCGCGTCCTTGAAGTGGAAGACGACCGTCTTGTCGTCCGGCGTCTCCAGGACGTCGTTCGGCAGGTGCTTGCCCTTGAACGGACCCTCGTACGCGTCGCGGTAGGTGGTGCCGGCGCCGGACAGCCACTGCTGCAGGTAGGTCGGACCGTCGGTGATGAAGGTGGCGTACAGGCGCTCGATCGTGTGGCGGATGTCCGCCGAGTTGATCGGGTTGCCGTTCTCGTCCTTCAGGTTGTCCTTGAGGGTGTAGGTCCAGGTCTTGCCGCCGTCCGAGACCTTGCCCGCGTCGGTGGCGAGGTCGCCCACGACGGTCAGGTTGCCCTGGTCGTCCTCGGAGTACTGGGTCAGACCGCGGAAGATGAGGCGGCTGAGCAGCTTTCCGTCCGAGACGTAGATCTGCCCCGGGTCCAGGTGGGAGAAGTCGTCCTCCTGGTAGACGGCCATGGTGCCGCCCGGCTGGGCGCCCGGGACCTCGGGAGCCGGACCGGTCGACGCCTTCACGTCACCGATCTGCACCGGCTTCGACTGCGACTTGGCGTCCTCTTTCTTCTTGCTGTTGTCCTTGGCCGGACTGTCGCTGCCGCCGCCACCGCAGGCGGTGAGGGTCAGGGCGCCGGCGGCGACCGCGACGATCGCGGCCGTGGCGGCACGGTTACGGAAGATGCTCATGGGGACGGATCCACCTGCCTGTAGTAGTGAGCACTGCTGGTACATGGCCGGAACCGGGCCGTACGGCGCCGGGGACCGGCCGGGCGAGAGTGTGGGGGGATTTCCCCTGTGGGCTCAGCGCCCCGTCTTGGGATCGAAGGCGTCCCGCACCGAGTCGCCGAGGAGGTTGAAGGCCACGACGAAGATCACCATGGCCACTCCGGGGAAGAGCATGTAGTACGGGTCCTGCTCCACGGTGTTGGCGCCGATGGCGAACATCCGCCCCCAGTCGGGCGTGGGTTCGACGTAGCCCACACCCACGAAGGAGAGGAACGCGATACTGAGGATGGTGGCGGGCAGCATGAGCGTCGCCTGCACCAGCGTCGGCGTGACGATGTTGGGCAGCAGCTCCTTGCGGATGATGCGCCAGGGCGAGGCCCCGGAGATCCGCGCCGCCTCGATGAACTCCCGGTCCCGCAGGGAGAGCGTGGCGCCACGGACGATCCGCGCCATGCTCATCCAGCCCAGGAAGGACAGCACGATGATGATCGCGCAGGTGCGCACATAGGTGGGCGTCTCCTTGTCCGGGGCGACGAACACCGTGGTGATGACGGGCATCGCGGCGACGAAGAAGAGCTGGCTGGGCAGGGCCATGAAGAAGTCGGTGATCCGGCCGAGCCAGTAGTCGATCTTCCCGCCGAAGTAGCCGCCGGCGAGGCCGATCAGCACACCCAGCACCGTCATCAGGATCGTCGCGGCCAGCGCCGTGGCGAGCGAGGTCCGGATGCCGTACAGCAGCTGCGTGAACACGTCACGGCCCAGACCGGGCTCGACGCCGAACCAGAACTCCCCGTCCATGCCGCCGAAGGGCTTCGCCGGCATGGTGAACATGTCGAGGAGCTCCGGGTTCTCCTGACCGTAGAGGGTGTACGGGTCCTTGCCGTACACCTTCGAGATCAGCGGGGCGCACGCGGCGGCCACGAAGAAGAAAATCACCACACACGCGGAGACGACTCCGGTACGGTCGCGCTTGAAGCGCTGCCACATCAACTGGCCGGGGGAACGACCCTCGGGCTGCTTTTCACTCTTGGCGACCGCGTTTTCGGTGGTCGCCGCGAGCTCAGGGTCCAAGACAGCCGCGGACCCGGAGTCCTCGGCCTTGATTGGACTGGTCATCGTGTTCGTCCCCCGGGGGGTTGGAGAGTCGAGCGCAGCACAGATACCGGCAGGTTCTGTGGTTTGGGGGAACTTTCGCCAAGACAGTCAACGCGCGTCAAGGGCGGAAGGCATAGGGATCTCCCTACCGTTCATATTTTGAGCGAAAATTGCAAAGATTGACACCTACGCGCGCTTGACACCTCTGGAGAGAAAACGGCAATTCGGACAATTAGGTACAGCTTTTTCTTTACATGTCCGAAACGTGTTCGCGCGCACTCCGATATCCGAACGCGTCCTCCCGGCTCCCAGGAGTAACAGAGGGCCCACGGGCTCGCGAAGGCGGACCCTCCGGCGGCCCCGTACCATGGGGTGAGGCCGAGGCGTGTTCAGCCCGGCAGGGCCCGCACACCACAGACGCTCGTGCGGGGCATTCCTCAGCACTCCGGGAGTACGCCTTTTATGGCCACGCGCCACGACATCCGCAACGTCGCCATCGTCGCCCACGTCGACCACGGCAAGACCACCATCGTGGACGGCATGCTCAAGCAGGCCGGCGCCTTCGCCGCGCACCAGCTCGACTCGGTCGACGACCGCATGATGGACTCGAACGACCTGGAGCGTGAGAAGGGCATCACGATCCTCGCCAAGAACACGGCGGTGAAGTACCACCCCAAGGACGGCGGGGAGCCCATCACCATCAACATCATCGACACCCCCGGCCACGCCGACTTCGGCGGCGAGGTCGAGCGCGGTCTGTCGATGGTCGACGGTGTGGTGCTGCTGGTGGACGCCTCCGAGGGCCCGCTGCCGCAGACCCGCTTCGTGCTGCGCAAGGCGCTCCAGCAGCGGCTGCCGATCATCCTCTGCATCAACAAGACGGACCGTCCGGACGCCCGCATCGACGAGGTGGTCAACGAGACCTACGACCTCTTCCTCGACCTGGACGCCGACGAGGAGCAGATCGAGTTTCCGATCGTCTACGCCTGCGGCCGGGACGGTGTGGCCTCCCTCACCAAGCCCGAGGACGGCACGGTCCCGGCGGACTCCGACTCGCTGGAGCCGTTCTTCTCCACGATCCTGGAGCACATCCCGGCCCCGACCTACGACGAGGGCGCCCCGCTCCAGGCCCACGTCACCAACCTCGACGCCGACAACTTCCTCGGCCGTATCGCCCTGCTCCGCGTCCACCAGGGCGAGCTGAAGAAGGGGCAGACGGTCGCCTGGATGAAGCGCGACGGGTCCGTCTCCAACGTGCGCATCTCCGAGCTGATGATGACCGAGGCGCTCACCCGCAAGCCCGCCGAGAAGGCCGGCCCCGGTGACATCTGCGCCGTCGCCGGCATCCCGGAGATCATGATCGGCGAGACCCTCGCGGACACCGAGAACCCCGTCCCGCTGCCGCTGATCACGGTGGACGAGCCGGCGATCTCCATGACCATCGGCACCAACACCTCCCCGCTGGTCGGCCGCGGCGGCACCGGCAAGGGCGCCGACAACAAGGCGGCCGTCAAGGACCGCAAGGTCACCGCCCGCCAGGTCAAGGACCGCCTGGACCGCGAGCTGATCGGCAACGTCTCGCTGCGCGTCCTGGACACCGACCGCCCCGACGCCTGGGAGGTGCAGGGCCGCGGCGAGCTGGCGCTGGCCATCCTGGTCGAGCAGATGCGCCGCGAGGGCTTCGAGCTCACCATCGGCAAGCCGCAGGTCGTCACCAAGGAGATCGACGGCAAGGTCCACGAGCCGGTCGAGCGCATGACGATCGACGTCCCCGAGGAGCACATGGGCGCGGTCACGCAGCTCATGGGCGTCCGCAAGGGCCGGATGGACAACATGTCCAACCACGGCTCGGGCTGGGTGCGCATGGAGTTCGTGGTGCCCTCCCGCGGTCTGATCGGCTTCCGTACGGAGTTCCTGACCCAGACCCGTGGCACGGGCATCGGCCACTCCATCCACGAGGGCCACGAGCCCTGGTTCGGCACGCTCACCACCCGTAACAACGGCTCCCTGGTCGCCGACCGCGCCGGCGCGGTCACCGCGTTCGCGATGACCAACCTCCAGGAGCGCGGCGTGCTGTTCACCGAGCCCGGCACCGAGGTGTACGAGGGCATGATCGTCGGCGAGAACTCGCGCTCCGACGACATGGACGTCAACATCACCAAGGAGAAGAAGCTCACCAACATGCGGTCGTCCACGGCCGATGTGGCCGAGTCGATCGTGCCGCCGCGCAAGCTGTCGCTGGAGCAGTCCCTGGAGTTCTGCCGCGACGACGAGTGCGTGGAGGTCACCCCGGAGGCGGTCCGCATCCGCAAGGTGAACCTGGACGCCCGCGAGCGCGCCCGCGCCGCGAGCCGCGCCAAGCACGGCTGAGCCTGACGCACACGAGAAGCGGCACACCCCCGACGGGGTGTGCCGCTTCTCGTCCGTGCGGCGTCAGTCGCCGGCCGACGGCCCGGCGCTCTCCGCGCCCGGCCCCCGCGCCGGCTTCTTCAGGAAGCCCATGTCCTCGTACACCGGTGTACGGAATCCGAACGCGCCGGCGTTGGCCAGGTTCTTGCGGGCGGCGGTGAGCTGGGGGCGCTGGTAGAGGGGGATGGAGCCGGCCGCCGCCCAGATGCGGGAGTCCGCCTTGCGGAGCAGGGCGCGGCGTTCGGCGGCGTCGAGCGTGGTGACGGCCTGGTCGAAGAGCTGGTCGACCTGGTCGGTGCCGACGCGGGTGTAGTTCTGTTCCACGTTCAGGGAGCCGTCGGCGGCCGGGACCGGTTTGGCGTGGACGGGGCGGGCGTCGGTGGCGGGGTAGGCGGTCGCGGGCCAGGAGTACAGGGCGAGGTCGTACTCGCCGGACGCGATGTGGTCCTTGAAGTAGCTCTCGTCGTCGACCTTGGTGATCTTCGTGCCGATGCCGATCCGCTCCAGCATCTCCGAGATCCGGCCGGCCACGGTGCGCAGCGTGTCCGAGCCCGGCCCTGAAGGCAGGACGAAGCGGAGGGTGAGCGCCTTGCCGTCCTTGGCGACACGGACGTTCTCGGCCCGGGCCGGGGCGGCGGTGCCCTTGGGGGCGTAGGCGCCGGGGGCCCCGCCCTGCTTCAGCTGCTTGGTACTGGTACCGGAGTCCCGCGGGGCCTTGTCGTCCTCCCCGTCGCCGCCCCGCTCCAGGCGCCCGGCACCGGTGCCTGAGCCCTGCGGGGCCTTGTCGTCGCCACCACCCCGCTCCAGACGCCCGGCACCCGTGCCGGAGTCCCGCGGGGCCTTGTTGTCCTCCCCGACGATGTACGTGCCGTCGTCGCCGCCCTCGGACTCGGTGTCCTCCTCCGAGTCCCCGCCCTTCTCGCCCTCCGAGCCGGCCGCCTCCTCCTCCTCGTCCTTCTCCTTCTTCACCGGGCCGCCCGGCACCCAGCCGGCGTCCGCGAGCAGTGCCCGTGCCTCCTTGGCGTCCTGCTCGCCGAGGGCGCCGCTGCCGTCGGCGTAGGCGGCCTGGCCGGACAGCGCGAGGTGGCTGCCGAGGGGCTCGGCGGGCAGGCCGAGCGGTTTCAGGACCGCCTCGGCGATGGCCTTCCGGTCCAGTGCGCGGGCCACGGCACGGCGGACCCGCTCGTCGGCGAGGGGGCCGTCGGCGCCGTTGAGGGCGAGCTGGGTGTAGGCGGGCTCCAGTGACTTGCGCACCTCGAAGCCGGTGAGGGCCTTCTGCTGACGGGCGTACTTCGCGGCCTTCTTGCGCAGCTTCTTGCGGGCGGAGATCTCCTCGTCGGCGGCCTCCTCGTCGGAGCCGTTGGCGATGGCCCAGGAGCGCAGCGCGTCCGCGGCGGACTGTTCGGCGCCGGGGCCCATCAGGGGGCTGCTCGCGCTCCGCGGCAGCGCGGCGGCGGTGATGCGGCGGACGGCGGCCGGGTCGATCTCGGCCAGGTCGACGGTGCCGGCACTGAGCGCGGAGATCCGCTCGTCGCGGGGCACGGCCCGCAGCACGATCGTGGAGAGCCTCGCCGGGTCGCCCCACCAGCGCGTGCTGCGGGTGAGGGTGACCTCGTCCTCCTCGGTGTCGACCTTCTTCACCGTGAAGGGCCCGGCGGTGACCTTCAGCTTCTTGCGGGCCCCGTCGTTGAAGGAGTCCGGGGTGCCCATGACCTCCTTCGGGTACAGCGGCGTGAACAGCGACTTCCAGTCGGCGTAGGGACGGCTGAAGGTGACCTTGACCTCCAGGTCGTTCTTGCCCCGCTCGATCTTCTCGATGCGGTCGTAGCCGGCGTTGCGGGCGGTCCAGTAGGCGGTGTCCTTGCCGGACAGGGCGCGCCACTGGGCGGCGAAGTCGGCGGCGCCGATCTCGCGGCCGTCGCTCCAGACGGCCTGCTGGTTGAGCCGGTAGAGCACCACCTGTCTGGGCTCGGTGTCGACGACCTCGGCGGACTCCAGGTAGTCGGGGTTGCGCACCGGCCGGCCCCGGCCGTCCATCCGGTACATCGAGGGCAGGACGGCCTGGGCGATCCGGGTGGTGGTGGCGTCGGCGTCCGACTGGAAGGTGTTCAGGGTGTCCGGGACGGTGTCCACGGCCCAGCGCAGGGTGCCCCCGTCGGCGATCCCGGACCGGTCGGCGCGTGCGATGTCCGCTCCCGCGAGAGGCTTGCCCGCCGGGTCGTCGGAGCCGCATCCGGCCAGCGCGGGCACCGCGAGCACGCCAACGGTGAGGAAGGCCAGCGAGCGCAGAGCCGCGCGCGGGCCGACGCCGTCGTGGGACATCTCTGGGTACCTCCGGGAAGCCGCGGGCGTTACGATCACTTTTGGTGGTATTTGGAGCTCATCCGATGTACGCGGCCCACTGAAGAGGAAAGGGTTCGGCAACTCAGGGCGACACGGCGGCCACGGGTGTCAAGCCCACCCGTGCGGCGCAAAGCACCGAAGAGTGCACCCGTGCGCCTCGGCCAATCGATGCACATCCCTTCACAGCGCAAGGTGTGACGCGCAACACTCGCAGGCGCATGAACGTTGCCGCCTTGGGCCTGAAGGACCCGCGGAAGTGAGGGCAAGTCATGTCCGTGCACGACGAACTGACATCGGTCCAGCGCTGTCTCGACGACCTGATCCGGTCGGTGGGGCGCCTGGAGAAGGAAATGGGCAGCGGCGGCCTGGAGATGCGCCGCGTCCGCGCCGACACCAATCACCTGCGCGAGAGCGTCGCGCTGCTGCGGGAGACGGCCCCCGCCGTCGCGGCCGCGCAGAAGCGCCCCGATCTCGTGACCATCTCCGACACGCCGTACGACCCCTCGCTGTGGGTGGACACGGACGACGAGGGTCTCGGCGCCCGCGATCGTCGCGCCCCCTGACCCCCCGCCGATCGCGGCGCCCCCCTGACCCCTACCGGAGCGGACAAGTGGCCACTGGCACGGAACCTCCTGCCACCGAACCCCATCCCCGAAGCGGCGGTGTGAGAACCGGTACGCGTGCCGCGATCGCCGCACCGCACCTGCGGACCGACCGCTGGTGGCTGGCCCCGGCCGCCACCGCGGCCGGGCTGCTCGCCTTCGTCGTCTACTCGACCTGGCGGGCCTTCGCCAACGCCGACTACTACGCGGCGCCGTACGTCTCGCCGTTCTACTCGCCGTGCCTCGCGGAGAACTGCGAGCCGATGAGGGCCGGGCCGAACTGGGAACTGTTCGGAAGCTGGTGGGGCATCTCGCCGGCGATCATCATCCTGATCTTCCCGCTCGGCTTCCGGCTGACCTGCTACTACTACCGCAAGGCCTACTACCGGGGCTTCTGGGCGTCCCCGCCGGCCTGCGCGGTGGCCGAACCGCACGCCAGGTACACCGGGGAGACCCGCTTCCCGCTGATCCTGCAGAACATCCACCGGTACTTCTTCTACGCGGCGATCCTGGTCGCCGGCATCCTGACCTACGACACCGTGCTCGCCTTCCGCGACGAGCACTACAACTGGGGCCACATGGGTCTGGGCACCCTGGTGTTCCTGGTCAACATCGCGCTGATCTGGGCGTACACCATCTCCTGCCACTCCTGCCGGCACATCGTCGGCGGGAAGCTGAAGCACTTCTCCAAGCATCCGGTGCGCTACCGGATGTGGCAGGTGGTGGGCCGGCTGAACGCCCGGCACATGCAGCTCGCCTGGGCGTCGCTGCTGAGCGTGGCGCTCGCCGACTTCTACGTCTACCTCGTCGCGTCCGGTGTCTTCGACGATCCGCGCTTCTTCTAGCTGGGGGCTGTGACTGATGTCCGTGGTCGACCGACAGGAGTGGGACGTCGTCGTGGTCGGTGCCGGCGGCGCGGGCCTGCGCGCCGCCATCGAGGCGCGCGAGCGGGGCGCCCGTACGGCGGTGATCTGCAAGTCGCTGTTCGGCAAGGCGCACACCGTGATGGCCGAGGGCGGCATCGCGGCGGCGATGGGCAACGCCAACGCCGGGGACGACTGGCAGGTCCACTTCCGCGACACCATGCGCGGCGGGAAGTTCCTCAACCAGTGGCGGATGGCCGAGCTGCACGCCCAGGAGGCGCCGCAGCGGGTGTGGGAGCTGGAGACCTGGGGCGCGCTGTTCGACCGTACGAAGGACGGCCGGATCTCACAGCGCAACTTCGGCGGCCACGAGTACCCGCGCCTGGCGCATGTGGGCGACCGCACCGGCCTGGAGCTGATCCGCACCCTCCAGCAGAAGATCGTCGCCCTCCAGCAGGAGGACTTCCGCGAGACCGGGGAGTACGAGTCCCGGCTGAAGGTCTTCCAGGAGTGCACGGTCACGCGCGTGCTGAAGGACGGCGAGCGAAGCGAGATGGGGGTCCCCCCGGCCGAAGGCTGGGGGAGGGTCAGCGGCGTCTTCGGGTACGAGCGTGAGTCCGGCCGCTTCTTCGTCCTGGAAGCGCCCGCCGTGGTGATCGCGACCGGCGGCATCGGCAAGTCGTTCAAGGTGACGTCGAACTCGTGGGAGTACACCGGCGACGGGCACGCGCTGGCGCTGCTGGCCGGGGCCCCGCTGCTGAACATGGAGTTCGTGCAGTTCCACCCGACCGGGATGGTCTGGCCGCCGTCGGTGAAGGGCATCCTCGTCACCGAGTCGGTGCGCGGGGACGGCGGGGTGCTGCGCAACTCCGAGGGCAAGCGGTTCATGTTCGACTACATCCCGGACGTCTTCAAGGAGAAGTACGCCGAGTCCGAGGACGAGGGCGACCGCTGGTACGACGACCCGGACCACAACCGGCGCCCGCCCGAACTGCTCCCCCGCGACGAGGTGGCCCGCGCGATCAACGCCGAGGTGAAGGCGGGGCGCGGCTCCCCGCACGGCGGGGTCTTCCTGGACGTGTCCACGCGGATGCCGGCCGACGTCATCAAGCGGCGGCTGCCGTCGATGTACCACCAGTTCAAGGAGCTGGCGGACGTCGACATCACGGCGGAGGCGATGGAGGTCGGGCCGACCTGTCACTACGTGATGGGCGGCATCGCCGTCGACTCCGACTCGGCGGCGGCGCGCGGGGTGCCGGGGCTGTTCGCGGCCGGTGAGGTGGCCGGCGGGATGCACGGCTCCAACCGGCTCGGCGGGAACTCCCTGTCCGACCTGCTGGTCTTCGGACGCCGGGCGGGCCTGCACGCGGCCGAGTACGCGAGCGGGGCCGGGTCCGCGCGGCCCCGCGTGGACGACGCACAGGTCGCCGCGGCCGCCGCGGAGGCCCTGCGCCCGTTCTCCGCGGAGGGCGCGGAGCCGGACGGGGGGCCGCCGGAGAACCCGTACACCCTGCACCAGGAACTCCAGCAGACGATGAACGACCTGGTCGGCATCATCCGCCGCGAGCACGAGATGGAGCAGGCCCTGGAGAAGCTCGCCGAGCTGCGGGCACGGGCCCGCCGGGCCGGCGTCGAGGGGCACCGGCAGTTCAACCCGGGCTGGCACCTCGCCCTGGACCTGAGGAACATGCTGCTGGTCAGCGAGTGCGTGGCCCGGGCGGCGCTGGAGCGCACCGAGTCGCGCGGCGGGCACACCCGTGAGGACCACTCCGGGATGGACCGGTCCTGGCGCAACGTGAACCTGCTGTGCGCGCTCAGCGACCCCACGGACGGTCTCACGGACGCCGCCGACGCGGCGCGCGGCCGGATCGCCCTCACCCGTGAGACCACCGAACCCATCCGCCCCGACCTGCTCGCCCTCTTCGAGAAGGAGGAGCTGGTCAAGTACCTCGCCGAAGAGGAGCTCTACGAGTGAGCAGCTACGAGGCCCGCTTCAAGGTGTGGCGCGGGGACGTCGAGGGCGGTGGCCTGGAGGACTTCGCGGTCGAGGTGAACGACGGCGAGGTGGTCCTCGACATCATCCACCGCCTCCAGGCCACCCAGGCCCCCGACCTCGCCGTGCGCTGGAACTGCAAGGCCGGCAAGTGCGGTTCGTGCTCGGCGGAGATCAACGGGCGGCCCCGGCTGCTGTGCATGACCCGGATGTCGGTGTTCGAGCGGGACGAGACGATCACCGTGACGCCGCTGCGGGCCTTCCCGGTGATCCGGGACCTGGTGACGGACGTCGGTTTCAACTACACCAAGGCCAGGGAGGTCCCGGCCTTCGTACCGCCGGCCGGGGTCGGTCCGGGCGAGTACCGGATGATGCAGGAGGACGTGGACCGGTCGCAGGAGTTCCGCAAGTGCATCGAGTGCTTCCTGTGCCAGGACACCTGTCATGTGGTCCGCGACCACGAGGAGAACAAACCGGCGTTCGCCGGGCCGCGCTTCCTGATGCGGGTCGCGGAACTCGACATGCACCCGCTGGACGCGGCCGAGGACATCGGCCTGGACCGGGGCCGCACGGCCCAGGACGAACACGGCCTCGGCTACTGCAACATCACCAAGTGCTGTACGGAGGTCTGCCCCGAGGGCATCAGGATCACGGACAACGCGCTGATCCCCCTGAAGGAACGGGCGGTGGACCGCAAGTACGACCCGCTGGTGTGGCTGGGGTCGAAGATCAGGAGGCGTTAGGGCGCAGCCAGCCCTCCCGGTACTCCTTCCAGTTCGTCTCCGTCGCCGCGAAGTCGATGTACGGGGCGACGCCGAAGAGCTCCCGGTCGGGGTCCGTCCGGGAGAGGCCGAGGCGGGCGCCGCGGACGGCGGCGGCGACGGTCTCGGCGTGGCCCCAGTGGTCGAAGTTGCTCTCGTGGTAGAAGGGCAGGCCGATCAGCAGGTGGGTGGTGGGCGGGGTGACCTCCAGGGCGAGGGAGGTCTGCTGGGCCACGAAGCCGCCGTAGGTGCCCTCCAGGGGCTGCGCGGTGTCGTACGTCATCACGGCGATCTGGTCGACGCGCCGGGCTACCTGGCCGAAGAACTCCTGCGACCACCACTTGGGGTGTTCGGTGAAGACGCCGAAGACGGAGTGGAGGGCGGGGAGCGGGTCGATCTGGTGGGCGGCCACGGACAGTTGGGCGTCCCGGGCACGGGTGACGGCGCGCAGGTCGTCCAGGAGGGAGAGGTAGTCCCGGTCGTCGGAGTGCAGCGGCTCCAGGTCGAGGTGGACGCCGTCGTAGCCCACGTCCAGGACCTGACCGGCGCTGCGGACGACTTCCGCGCGGGTGGCGGCACGGTCCAGGTGCAGGCCGTCGGGGCCCCCGTTGGCGAGGACGTCCCCGAGGAAGGCCTGGACGCGGACACCGGGCAGCTCGCGGTGCACGGCGTCGATCAGCCAACGGGCGCGGGGGTACTTGGACTTCGGCAGGGTTCCGTCGTGCTCCAACGGCCCGGAGTGGACGTACAGGTCACGGATCCCGGTGTCCTCGAGGCGGCGGGCCAGCGCGGTGACGTCGGCGTCCTTCTTCCGCCCGTCGACCCAGGCGTGCCCCAGCCACATGGCGTCCCGGTCGCGGGTGTACGTGCCGTCCGCAGGGTCTCCCATGTAGTTGACGCGCAGGGCGGTCTCGGCGGCGAGAAGGGGGACGATCAGGAGGAGCGCGACCGCGAGGACGGTACGCCTGACCCAGCGGACCCAGGGTCTGCGGCGTGTACCGGTCCGCCCGTCGGGGGCTGCCGCGGAGTCGCCGTCGGCCGACTCCCGCGGGGAGCCCGCATCGCCCGCTCCGACCGGCCCCGACGGGGAAGCCTCACCCGGTGCGCCCGTCGGCTCGGCACGCGAGGGCACGCCAGGTGGTGAGCCGCCCTCGGCCGTGTTCCGCCGGGGAGCCTCGTCGCCCGCGTCGTCCGGGGTGCTCACGCCGACCGGCTCCGGTGAGGGAATCCCGCCCTCCGTGGCTTCCGGTGCGGCGTCGGGGGTCGGTTCCTGGGACGGGTCGTCCGCCGTGGTCGCCGGTTTCTGCGGCTCTGTGCGGTCCATGCCGGCTCCCCTTCGACTGTCGACTCCCGTTGGGCAGCCGCGTGGTTGATGTTGAGGGGGAGGACGAGGGGAACGGGTGTTCCGGTTGCGATCATGTGGCGCGGGGCGCCCGCCGTATGTGCTGGTGGCCGTCGAGGGGGAAGGCCGGCGGGGCGGCGGGGAGCAGGCCGGACAGGACGAAGCCGCTCTTCTCGGCGACCCGGCAGGAGGCCGTGTTGTCGACCTGGTGCAGCAGGTCCAGGCGGGTCAGGCCCTCCCGGGCGAAGGTGGTGAAGGCCCAGTCGGCCAGGGCCGCCAGGGCTCGCGGGGCCACTCCCCTGCCCCGCGCGTGGGCCGCCGTCCAGTAACCGACCTCGGCCGTGGCGGCGGTCGCGGCCGGCCGTTTGAGTACGACATGGCCCGCCGGCCGGGCGTCGGACGCCTCCGTCTCCTCCACGGCGAACGCGAGGCGTTCGCCGGTCTCCCAGCCGCGCCGCTGCTCGGCCACCCAGCGCGCCGCGCTCGCCACGTCGTGCACGGGCGCGCTCGCCCAACGGCGCATCGCCTCGTCCTCGTACAGCCCGGCCAGGACGGCCACGTCCTCGGGCGCCCAGGGGCGCAGGGTGAGGGGACCGGCCGTCAGGCGTACCGGGGCGGTCGGGGTGATGTGCATGGCGCGAGCGTACGCGCCGCGCCGACGGGCCGTCAGAACAGGCTCAGCAGCGCCTCCGCCGGGTCGGTGAGGGTGGTGTCGGTGCCGGGGAGGGGGAGTTCGAACCAGACCGTCTTGCCTCGGGGGGTGCGGCGGGAGCCCCAGGCCGCGCTGAGCAGGCCGACGAGCTGGAGGCCCCGGCCGCCCTCGTCGGTGTCGCGGGCGCGGCGGCGGCGGGGCTGGACCAGGCCCGCGTCCCAGACCTCGCAGACCAGGGTGCGGTCGAGGAGGAGACGGAGTCTGATCTCCCCCTCGCCGTACCGCAGGGCGTTGGTGACCAGCTCGCTGACCAGGAGTTCCGTGGTGTCGACCAGGGGCTCCATGTCCCAGCCGAGCAGCTGCGCGCGGGCGTACTCGCGGGCGCGGCCCACGCTGCGGGGCTCGCGGGGCAGGGTCCAGTCGCCGACGGACTCGGCGGGCAGTCCCTGGACGCGGGCCATCAGCAGGGCGATGTCGTCCTCGCCGTGGTGGGTGTCGAGGGTGTTGAGGACGTGGTCGCAGACGTCCTCCAGGGGTGCGGAGGGGTCCCTCAGGGCGTGCACGAAGGCCTGGAGGCCCTCGTCGAGGGGGTGGTCGCGGCTTTCGACCAGTCCATCCGTGTAGAGCGCGAGAAGGGCGCCTTCGGGCAGTTCGACCTCCACCTCCTCGAAGGGTTCGCCGCCGACGCCGAGCGGCATCCCGGGCGGCACGTCCAGCATCAGCGCGGGCTCGCCGGGTTCGACCAGGACGGGCGGCAGATGGCCCGCGTTGGCGAAGGTGCAGCGCCTGGTCACCGAGTCGTAGACGGCGTAGACGCAGGTCGCCAGGTAGACCTCGGAGAGGTCGGCCTCGCGGGGGCGGCGGGCGGCCCGGGTGGCCTGCTGGACGCCTCCGGGGGCACCGAGGCCCCGGGCGATCTCGTCCAACTGGGAGAGCACCTCGGCGGGTTCCAGGTCGAGCTGGGCCAGGGTCCGTACGGCGGTGCGCAGTTCGCCCATCGCGACGGCCGCGCGCAGACCGCGCCCCATGACGTCGCCGACGACCAGCGCGGTGCGGTGGCCGGGCAGTTCGATGACGTCGAACCAGTCGCCGCCGACCTCGCTGGGCCGGCCGGTGGCCACGCTGCCGGGCAGGTAGCGGCAGGCGATGTCGAGGCCGGACGCCTCCGGGTCGCCGGGCGGGAGCAGCGAGCGTTGCAGTATCAACGCGCGTTCGTGCTCACGCCGGTAGAGGCGGGCGTTGTCGATGCAGACGGCGGCACGGGCGGCCAGCTCCACCGCGAGTTCGCGGTCGCGGTCGCCGAACGGCTCGCTGCCCTTGGTGCGGGCGAACTGCGCGAGTCCCACGACCGTGTCGTGGGCGACCATCGGCACGGCGAGCGTGGACTGCACCAGGCCGCCGTCCCCGCCGGGGACGCTCTGCGGTCGGGCGGTGCGCAGGGCGTCCGCGCAGGGCGAGTTGAACGGGTAGTGGTGGACGGCGCCCAGCTTCACCGGCTCCCCGGTGACGCTGAACGGCGCGTCGGACACGGCGCTGGCGAAGGCGACGCGACGCACCTCCGCGCTGCCGTCGGCGAGCCCCGGCGGGGTCTCGTCACCGGCCAGCAGGCCCTGGTACAGGTCGACGGTGGCCAGGTCGCAGAAGCCGGGGACGACGACGTCGAGGAGTTCGCGGGCGGTCGTCTCCAGGTCCAGGGAGTTGCCGATCCGGGCGCCCGCCTCGTTGAGGAGGGCGAGATTGCGCCGTGCGGCGGCGGCCTCCCGGGCGGCCGCGCGACGGGCGGTGATGTCGGTTCCGAGCCAGGCGACGCCGATGGGCCGGCCGCTGCCGCTGTGCACGCGGTAGAGGTTGACGGACCAGTGGCGGCGCTCGTCGGAGCCCGGCACGAAGCCCGTGACGTGCATGTCCGTGATGGAGTCGCCGGACTCCAGGACCCGGCGCAGGGTCGCGGCGACCCGCTCGGCCTCCCCGCGCGGCAGGTAGTCGTGCACGCCCTTGCCGCGGTGGTCGGCGGGGGTGCCGCCGAAGATGGACGCGAACCGCTGGTTGGCGCGGCGTACCCGCAGGTCGGGGTCGATCAGCAGGAAGCCGAACGGAGATTGGCCGAATATGGCCTGCGAGGCGGCGAGGTCGGTCTCGATACGGCGCAGGGTGCGGACGTCGACGACGATGCAGACGGCGGCCTTCTCCCCCTCCTCGGTCCGCGTCGGCATGACGTAGACCTCGGCGAGGCCCTCCCGGTCGCGCTCGTCCGCCACCATGGTGGCCGGCAGCCGGAAGGGCACCACTCCGGTCCACTCCCGGCCGTCGAGGATCTCGGCCATCTTGCGCTGGCCGCGCTCCCGCCGGACGGGCTCGATGAACGCCTCGATGGGGTCCGTGCCGACGGCACGCTCGGCGGGGATGCCGAAGATCTGCTCGGCGCGCAGGCTCCACTGGTCGACCAGCCCGTCCGGGCCGATGGAGAACGAGGCGACCTTGATGTAGTCGTAGATGGAGCCGGGCGGACTGCTCTGCCACATCGCGTCGGCGGACGGAGCATCGCCGAAGACGGGGCCGTCCGCGGCCCCGCTCCTCGCGCCGCCCGACGAGTCCTCGGACTCCGTGGCCTTCGCTGGTATCTCGCTCACGCGAACCGTCCCCTCCAGCTCACCGCGTCCGGCACCGGTCACCGGGGGCGGCTGCCCGCAGTATCCAGCACTACGGCGCCGCACAACACGGTGTTCACGATCACAGCACGGTCCCGATGCTTTTCGGTCCGCGCCGTGAGAACACTTCCAGTCTTCTAACCAGCGGACACGTCGTCGAACCCCCCTCTTCGACAACCTCCACAGCCCCGAACCGGTCACTCGACGGAAGTGGCGGGCGCGTACACCGTGAACGGGCGTGCGATCCCTCATCTCGGCACCGCGAGTTCGAACCACACGGTCTTGCCGGCGGCACCCGGCCGGGTGCCCCAGCGGTGGGAGGCGGAGGCCAGCAGTTGCAGCCCGCGTCCGCCCTCGTCCTCGGGTCGGGCGGCGCGTTCGTGCGGGGGCTCGGGGAGGGGGTCGGAGACCTCCACCAGGAGGACACCGGCGCGGTCCGTGGGGCGTGTCAGGCGTACGCCGACGGGGGCGGTGGCGTGCCGCAGGGCGTTGGTGACCAGTTCGCTGACCAGCAGGGCCGCGAGGTCGCCGACGCTGTCGAGGTCCCAGAGGCGCAGTTGGTCACGGACGGCGCGGCGGGCGGCGCGTACGGTTCCCAGGTCCGCGGAGAAGGTCCACGCGGCGTGGTCGCCGTCGGTGTCGCTCACGCGGATCACTTCCCCGCCGAGGGAGTCCACCCATGTCCGGTTTCATGGGGTTAATGGGCACATACCCGATATCCCGGACGGAGTACCGCGCCCGACGGCGCATCGTGGCACGAGCGGCGCGGAAAGGCGCCCACGCACCGTCACCCCTGCCTCCGCACGCCGGACTCACGCTTCACACGCCCTCCCGGAGGCCGAGGTGCGTGAGGGTGTCGCCGACGGCGGGCACGTCGTGGTCGAGCCAGTCGACGTCCCAGATCCGGTCGGGGGTGAGCCAGCGCAGCTCGTCGTGGTCCTCCAGGGGCCGGGGCGCGGCGGAGCCGGGGCGCAGGCGCGCGGTCCACACCCGCATCACGTACGGCGTCCGCAGCGGCCACTCCCCCGGGACGCGCTCCACGGCCTCGGCGTCGATCCCGAGTTCCTCGCGCAGCTCCCGTACGACGGCCGCCTCGGGGGTCTCGCCCGGTTCGACCTTGCCGCCGGGCAGCTCCCAGCGCCCGGCCAGTTCGGCGGGTGCGCTCCGGCGGGCGGCGAGCAGCCGCCCCTCGTGCCACAGGGCCGCACCGACCACCACGATCCGCTCGCTCATGCGCCGGAGCCTACGGGAGGTGCGGGCAGGGGCCCGCCGGCGGTCCGGGTCAGTCGGCGGACGTTCCGTTCTGACTGATCCGCTCGACCCAGTAGAGCTGCTTGTGTCCGCGCCCGTCGAGGCTGTCCGCGATCCTCTCGGCCTCGGCGCGGGTCGCGTACCTGCCCACTCGGTAGCGATTGCCGTTGTCGTCCTGACGTACGACGAGCCAGGGAAGAGTCACCGTGCCGTCGTTCATCGCTCCCCTCCACTTCCCGTCCGCGGCCGGTGCCGCGCCCCGCCCGATAAGGAAACCCCAGTCCGCATATGCCCGAGCCTACGCCTTACCTTCACTGAGCGAATACGCCTTTTCACAAAGAGGCACGCAACCAGCCAGAACGCAGGGGGCGCACGGCGGCGGACGCGCCGTGCGGGAAGGCCGACACGTCCGGTCAGCGGCACGACACCCGGCACGCCGCGCTCCGGGGCGACCTGGGAGAACGGCCAGATTGCTACGGCACGGGGGCGACGACGCCACGGGCGGCACGCCGGAGCGGAGACGAACCGGGGGCGCGGAAGGGCGCGCGAAGGCGCGCGAGGATCACCCGGAGAGGGCCTCGACAGGAGCACGGAGGGCCGAGGACCAGGTCCCCGAGGGCGTAAGGGGCTTCACCGGAAGCACGGAGAACCGACGGCCGAGGATCACCCCTCGGAAAGCCCGCCGGGAGCGCAGAGGGCCGAGGGGCGGGGTGGTGGTAGGCCGCCTCCCTCGGGGTACGGGGAGTCTCCGCGGGGGCGCCGAGGGCCAGGGGCACGGCGGATCGCCCCCAGAGAAGGAAAAGCGGCGGGGGCGGGCGAGCCCGTCCCCGTCCCCGTCGGGTTCGCTACTTCACCGGGAGGTGGTAGGCGGCCCGGTAGCGGTCGGCCGGGATGATCACATCGGCGGTCTCGACCGGCCGGCCCGAGGCGAAGTAGGTGCGCTCGATGACCAGGACGACATGCCCGGGGACGCCGCCCAGCAGCACCAGTTCCTCGGCGAGGCCGGGACGCGCGCCGACCTCCTCGGTGACGTTGTCCACGATCACGTCGATGGCGCGCATGCGCTCGACGACGCCCATGCCGCCGAGCGGCCCCTCCTCGGGCAGCATCACGGGGGTCCGGCCGGTGAGGGCGAGCGGCTCCCAGGAGGTGGAGAGCATCATCGGCTCACCGGCCTCCCGGAAGAGGTACTTGGTGCGCATCACGCGGTCGCCGGGCTCGATGCCGAGCCGCTCGGCGACGGCGCCGGGGGCCTCGGCCTGCTCGCTGCTGGACTCCCAGGTGCCCCGGACGCCCGCGTCGGCCTGCTCCTGACGGAACGGCGTGGCCCCCCGCTCCGGACGGAACCCGGAGCGGGCCACCCGCCGGGGCACCGGACGCTCGCGCACGTACGTCCCCGAGCCGGAGCGGCCCTCGACGAGCCCCTCCGCCATGAGGACCTTGCGCGCCTCCAGCGCGACCGTGTCCGAGACGCCGTACTCCTCGCGGATCCTCGCCTGGGAGGGGAGCCGCGTGTGCGGCGGCAGCCGGCCGTCGACGATCTTCTTGCGGAGATCACCCGCGACACGCAGGTACGCCGGCTGCTCACCGAATGTCACGGGCCGCTCCCATCAGCTTGTACAGACAGCAACAGCGTGGCAACCGTAGGTTGTCCCAGGCAAGCAAAGGCCAGAGAATCACTCGATGTGATGACATCTGCCGGGTGAGGGCTTTACGCAGGCACTTTCTCCCCGCTATGGCGGCTCTCACACCTTCATTCCGCCGTCGCCGGTGTCGCGCTCGACCTCCTCGTCGTACTCGGGCGGCGTGGAGGTCAGCCCCAGGGCATGGCGCGCGGTGACCGAGACGTAAGGGTCGGTCACCTCCCAGCCCGCGTCGGCGTGCTCGACGTACGTGTCCGCGTCGTCGGCCTCGGCGGCCTTCGCCCACGCCCCTTCCGCCTCCTCCAGGTCGGCGGCGAGGTCCCCCACCGCCTGTTCGGCGGCGGCGGGCCACTCGTGCGCACGCAGCATCCGGGCCTCCTCGGCGAGCGCGTCCGCGACCTTCGCCGCCCACTTCGTGTGTTCCGGCAGGTCGTCCTCGGGGTACTCCGACTCGGGGGTCTCGTCCAGCGCCGCGTCGAGGACCGCCTCGGCCTCCAGATAGGCCAGTTGGTGCGCGTCGAGGGTGGTCCCGTCCCGGCGCAGCGACCCTGTGAGGGTCTTCTGCGGGTCCTGATTGCCGAAGACGCAGGTGATCTCGCGGTCGCCGTAGCGCCAGCTCTCCCGGGACGGGACGAGGTAGTACACGCTCACGGTGGCGGGCAGCGCCCAGCCGTCCATGACGTAGGCGTCCCGGAGGTCGTAGCACCGCTCGTCGGCGGTGTCGGTGAGACCGCCGTCGCCCGGATAGCGGTCGCCGGGGAGGCGGACGACGGCGAAGACCTCACCGTCGTGCTCCCGCGCGCAGGACACCCGGTCGGCGTCGGCGGCCCAGCCCTCCAGCCCACCGGGCGAGTCGAAGCACTCGCCCTTGGCCAGGGCGAGGACGCTGTTGTCGCGCGCCCCGTCCTTGATGCCCTCCCAGACGTCGGTCAGGACACCGGAGGCGAGGGCCGCCACCCACAGCGCGAGCCCGAGCGACGACAGCGCGGTTCCGGCGATCGCCATCCCCCGCCCCCGCTCCCCCCGCCGCTTGATCTGCCGCAGCGCGACCAGCCCCAGCACCAGCCCGACGGCCGGCACCAGGCACAGCACGCCGAACACCAGGGCGGCGACGGCGACACCGTTGACGACGGCCGGCGGCCGGGGACCGTACGGCCCGTAGAGCCCGTACGGCGCGAGACCGGGCCCGCCGCCGTAGGTGAACTGCGGCGGCGGATACGGGACCTGGCCCTGGGGAGCGGGGTGCTGACCCTGGGGGCCCTGAGGTTCCTGCGGGGGCCCGTAGGGCGGAGGTATGGACACGAGCCGCATCGTAGGCGCGGGACGGCAGGCCTCGTCCCCGGGGAGCCCCTTCCCCGGGGACGAGGGTCATGCGCGGTGAGCGGTGTCGCCCGGTGCTAGAACTGCAGCGCCCAGCCGTTCAGCCGCCCGCTGTCCCACCACGCGTTGTCGCTGACGCGCAGCTTCCAGGTGCCGTTGGCCGGCTCCGCGGAGGCGTCGACGGTGTAGGTGGTGTCGATGTCGTTCGCGCTGCCGCCGGTGCCGTACGACTTCAGCGTGTACGCCGTGCCGTCGGGGGCGATCAGCTGGACCTGGAGGTCGCCGATGTAGGTGTGGGTGATGTCGACGTCGACGGCCAGGTTCGAGGGCGCGTTGCCCGAGACGCCGGAGACGGTCACCGGGGACTCGACGGTGGAGTTGTCGGAGATGGTGACGTCATCGGTGTTCTCGAAACGGTCACCGGTCGGGGGCGGGGTGGTGTCCCCCTCGCCGACGTACAGCAGGCGGTTGGGTGATCCGCTGCCCGGGCTGCCGACGACGCCGGTGGTGGCGGCGGAGGTCAGGGCGGAGGAGACCTGGGCGGGGGTGGCCGAGGGGTTGTCGGCCAGGTGGAGGGCGGCGGCCCCGGCGACGTGCGGGCTCGCCATGGACGTGCCGGAGATGGTGTTGGTGGCCGTGTCGCTGGTGCGCCAGGCGGAGGTGATGGAGGAGCCCGGCGCGAAGATGTCCAGGACGGAGCCGTAGTTGGAGTAGCTGGCGCGCGAGTCGCCGGACGTGGTGGCGCCGACGGTGATCGCCTCGGTCACCCGGGCCGGGGACTTGGTGGAGGCGTTGGTGGACTCGTTGCCGGCCGCGACGACGAAGGTGATGCCGGAGGCGACGGCATTGCGCACGGCCGCGTCGAGGGCGCTGTCGGCGCCGCCGCCGAGGGACATGTTGGCGACGGCCGGCTTGACCGCGTTCTGCGTCACCCAGTCGATGCCGGCGACGACCTGGGCGGTGGTGCCCGAGCCGGAGTTGTTCAGCACCCGGACGGCGACGATCTCCGCCTGCTTGGCCACGCCGTAGGAGCCGCCCGCGACCGTGCCGGCGACGTGGGTGCCGTGGCCGTGGCCGTCCTGGGCGGTGTTGTCGTCGTCGATGGCGTCGTAGCCGTAGGAGGCGCGGCCGCCGAAGTCGTCGTGGGTGATGCGGACGCCGGTGTCGATGACGTACGCGGTCACGCCCTCCCCGGCGGAGTCGGGGTAGGTGTACGAGCCGTTCAGCGGGAGGTTCCGCTGGTCGATCCGGTCCAGGCCCCAGGACGGCGGGTTCGGCTGGGTGCCGGTGATGTGGAAGGTGCGGTTCTGGACCACGGAGGCGACGGCCGGGTCGGCGGCGAGACGTTTCGCCTCGGTCTCGGACGCCTCGACCTCGTAGCCGTTCAGGGCCTTGGTGTACGTGCGCTCGATGTCGGCGCCGTACTTCTTCGCCAGGGCGCGGCCCTCGGCGGAGCCGGAGCGGGCCTCGTCCGCCTTCAGGGTCACGATGTAGCTGCCGGCGACGGCGTTCGCGGCGCCCGCGTACTGGATGCGGCCTTCGGGGGCGGCCGGGGCCGCGCCCGCGGGGAGGGCGGAGACGAGACTCGTGACGAGGGCCGCGGTGGTCGCGGCGCCGAGGGCGGCCAGTCTTCGCCGGGGGTGACGCATCACTGCCATGTGAGGGTTCCTCCTCAGTCGGTGGTGCGTGTGCTGTGGGGGTGTCGTGCGGTCGACGCACTGCCGCGCGGGTGGCGAAGCAAACCAGCCACTGACAGGATCATGTCAAACGTGGTGGCCAAGTCCGTGCGTCAGCCGAAAGATTGAGGGTTCCACAGGAATAACACAAGGGCCCTGCACCGACGTCATGGCCGCGCCCCCGACGGCACGGCGACGGGCGGCCCGCCTCCCGCGGGCGGGCCGCCCGGTTCCGCGCGGGCTTCCGTCAGCCGTCGAAGGCCGTGGCGCGGGCGAGCTTCTCCCAGGCCAGGACCTCCGCGCGGACCTGGTCGAGGTGCGCGAGGACCCCGTCGACGCCGTCGGCGCCGAGCGGCAGCCGCAGGGGGGTGTCCGGCGCCTCCAGGGCGGCCAGGATCACGTCCGCCGCCCTCGCGGGATCGCCGGGCTGGGTGCCGTCACCGCCGGCGACGGCGGAACGGGTCTCGCCGACCTTGGCGTAAAGGCCACTGTCCGGGCTGACCCCGGCCCGGCTCGTCTCGAACAGACCGGTCCGGAACGACCCCGGCTCGACGATCAGCACCTTGATGCCGAACTCCCGCACCTCGTCCGCGAGCGCCTCCGACATGCCCTCCAGCGCGAACTTGGTCCCGCTGTACGCCGCGAAACCGGCGAAGGACAACTGCCCGCCCATGCTGCTCATCTGCACGATCACCCCCGAGCGCCGCTCCCGCATGCTCGGCAGCACGGCCCGCACCAGCGCGGCGGGGCCGAGGACGTGCACGTCGAACAGCTCGCGCAGCTCGTCGTCGGCGGTCTCCTCGAACGCCCCGACATGGGTCCGGCCCGCGTTGTTGACCAGGACGTCGATCCGGCCGTGCCGCGCCACCACGTCCCGCACCGCGGCCTCGGCGTCCTCGACGTCGGCGACGTCCAGGCGCAGCGACTCCACCTGGTCGGGGTGGGCGGCGACGAGGTCGTCCAGCAGCTCGGGCCGGCGGACCGCGCCGATCACCACATCGCCGTCGGCGAGGGCCGCCTCGGCGATCGCCCGCCCGAACCCGCTGCTGGCCCCCGTGATCAGCCACACCTTGTTCATCCCGGCTCCTCGTGCCTCGACTGCCCTTCGGTTTGTGTGAACCACCCTGCCGCCGGGGCGGGTTGCCCGTCCAAGACCTACGCTGACAACCGATGGTTATGAGGACGGACGTTCACCTGCGGGATCTGCGCTACTTCCTGGCCGTGGCGGAGGAGCTGCACTTCACCCGTGCGGCCGAGCGCATGTACGTGTCACAGCCCGCGCTGAGCAAGCAGATACGCGCGCTGGAGCGGCAACTGGGCGTCGAGCTGTTCCGGCGCGACCGGCGGGGCGTGGCGCTCACCACCGCCGGTACGGCACTGCTGCCGCACGCCCGGCGCGTACTGGAGGGCTGGGAGGAGGCGGCCACGGCGGTGGAGCGGGCGCGGGCGGCCCAGCGCAGCACGCTGGTCGTGGGCATGAGCACCAGCCCCGGCCGCGGTGGCCTGCTCCCGGCGATCCGCTCCCGCTTCACCGCCGCGCACCCGGACGCCGCGGTCCGGCTGCGGCAGGTCGGCTGGGAGGACCCGACGGCGGGGCTCGCGGGCGGCGAGGCGGACGTGGCGTTCGTCTGGCTGCCGCTGCCCGACGCCGGCCGCTACGGCTGGACGGTGGTCGCCGAGGAGCCGCGCCTGGTCGCCCTCCCCGAGACGCACCCCCTGGCCGCCCGTACGGACCTCACGCTCGCGGACCTCGCCGGCGAACCGTTCCTGGCGTTGCCCCCGAGCGCGGGCGTCCTGCGCGACCACTGGCTCGCCCTCGACGAACGCCCCGGCGGCCCGCCCCGCGTCGGCGCGGAGATCGCCGGCACGGAGGAGACCTACGAGGCCCTGGTGGCCGGCCTCGGCATCTGCCTGGTGGCCGCGGGCAACGCCCCCCTGATCTCCCTCGGCGGCGTCACGACCCGCCCGGTCCACGGCCTCTCCCCGAGCCGGTACGTCCTGGCCTGGCGGGTGGAGGACGGCTCCCGTCCCCTGGTCCGGGGGTACGCGGAGGCGTGCCGCCGGGCGACGGGGCAGCCGCGGTCCGGGCGAGGACGGCCCTGACCCACATCGAGCCCACAGGGTGCCGTTAGCATGTGCGGACTCAGGACGATCACACGATCACCCGATCTTCACCCATAGACCAGGCAGTGAAAACGGAACCAAGCCGAATACCGGCGCACATACGTCAGCCGCGGGCGATGCTGTGGGCGGCCGCGGGTGTCGCGACCCTCGGATTCCTCATAGCGCTGGAATTCACCGCGCGCCGCTACGGCCTGCCGGGGCCGATCACCCACCACGCACGCGAGGTGATCTTCGCCCCCGATTCGGGACCGCTGCTGTACGCCGGTCTCGCGCTGGCGATGGTGGTGCTCACCTGGCGGCAGCGGCTCGTCGCGGCGGCAGCGGCGATCGGCATCGACGTCGTCTTCTTCCTGGTGCGGTGGGCGGCCGACGCCGAGATGAACTTCGGCAACGGCGCGCTGTGGGTGGTCCTGGGCATCGCGGTCGTCGCCGTCACCCGCCGTACCGGGCCGGAACGCCTGCTGCTGCTGAAGGGCACCGGTCTCGGCCTGCTCCTGGTGGCCGGCCACAAGACGGGCGACACCTGGCTGCTCATCACCTCGAAGACCCGCCCGACGGTGCTCGACCCGTACGTCGCGCTCGCCGACCGCGCGCTGGGCGACCCGTCGTGGCTGGCCGGCCGGATCGTCGAGGCGACGGAACCGATCGGCCCCTTCCTTCTCCACGTGGTCTACGGCCAGCTCCCGCTGGCGGCGGCGCTCGTCGGGCTGTACCAGCTGCGCCACGTGGCGGTGGAGCGCCGCTTCCCGGCCCACCACCTGGTGCGCACCTTCCTGGTCATCGGCCTGCTCGGACCGGCCATCTACATGATCTTCCCGGTCGTCGGGCCGGTCTACGCCTACGGCGCCGACGGCGGCCAGTGGGCGGTGGGGCACCTGTGGCCGGACACCCTGCCGTCCATCGGCACCCCGCACCCGATCCCGTTCGACGAGATCACCCCGCGCAACTGCATGCCCAGCCTGCACACCGCGTGGGCCGTCACCCTCTTCGTCCATACCCGCAAGGGCTCGCGGGCGATGCGGTACGCGGGCACGTTCTGGCTGGTCGCCACCCTCTCGGCGACGCTGGGCTTCGGCTACCACTACGGCGTGGACCTCGTCGCCGGTGTGGTGTTCGCCCTCACGATCGAGGCGGCGATGCGCTCGCTCGCACGCGGCTGGGACCGGTCGGCCACCTGGCTGGTCGCCTACGGCACGACGGTCTTCACCGTGCTCCTGGTGTCGTACCGCTGGCTGCCGCAGCGGATGGCCGAGTACCCGTGGGCGTTCGGCCCCCTTCTCGTCCTGGCGATGACCTCGGTGGTCTACGGCTATGCGCGCACCACCGCGCTGTGGGAGGCGACGACCGCACCGGAGCGGCAACGGAAACCACAACCGGAACTCGCCTGAGCGGCGTGACGTGACGTCGGACACCGGTCGGCGTCGACAGCACTGGCCCGGTGAGCGAACGCCGACGCGCATGACGGACCGC
This sequence comes from Streptomyces sp. CB02400, assembly GCF_001905725.1. GTDB lineage: Bacteria > Actinomycetota > Actinomycetes > Streptomycetales > Streptomycetaceae > Streptomyces > Streptomyces atrovirens. The sequence continues at coordinate 228,014 of NZ_LIWB01000003.1, read as the reverse complement.
TGCCTCACGGTCCCGGAGGTCACCGGGTCGGCGCGACGGCTGACTGCCCGGTTCCCAAAGACCTGCCGCCTGCGCCGGATCGGACGTCCCGCGCGGGCCGCCCGATCCGGACGCCGTCCGTGGGACACGGGCCGCGCCACGTCCTGGTGGTCGCCCGCCCGCACCCCGACGAACCGGTCGGCGCCGTGACCGCGCCGGCGCCGGCGGAGCAGGTGGCACGCGGCGACCGGCCGTCCCCGGCGACCGACCCCGCCCTCGTCATCCGGGACTTCATCCTGTGCCTGGACCCGGACGGCACCGCGCCGAGCGAGGGCGTCGAACCGACGAAGTACGGCCGTTCCTCCAGTGCTCCCCGCACGACGTCGAAGCGGGCGGCAGCCGGGGCCGGTTGACCCACGGCCTCCCCGAACTCGCCGTACCTCTCGCGACGTCCGCCGACGAACTCCGCGTCCCGGTCCAGTACGGCACGTTCGACGCCCTGTACGGGGAGGACCCCGGCCCCGGAATCCACGTCCTGGCTTCTCTGTTTCCGACCGGGCCGCTCGGCCCTCGTGGAGCGGGCCGTCCGTCAGGTGGCCGACCGGACGGAGAGCGCCTGCGGCTCGGTGGAACCGAGGACGACTCGACACATTCGTAAGGACCAACAAAACTTTCGATTGAAACGGCGCGCGAGTTCCCGCTCCACCCGGGCGCACGTCCGGGGAGATGGCCATCCCTCACCCTCCGGCGCGGCACCCGCATCGACATCTCCACCAGGTTGACCTGGGCTCAACTCCGGTACAAGCCAAATCATATGACTTTTATTGACCGGTACCGGGGGGACTGGCATGATGCTGAATGCCAGGCGAACAGTCGAATGTCATCCGCATCGACCTCGAATGTTTCGCCTACCGGGTCCCGCAGGACCCGTCTGCTCGTTGTTTCCGCGCGCCTCGCCGGAGATCGCCCAATGGCGGGAATCCCCGGCGCGCGCCGCGAAGGGCATCCGCACATCGTCGTGCACGGCCCAACTGAGCCCATCGCCCACCACGGCGCCGCCGTCCCGCGTGACGGATCGAACCCGCCGGAGTACGGCACTCCTCGCTCCGGCATCCGCGGCGAAGGCGTCGCCGAACGGAGGTTTACGCTGTTGTCCGTCGACCAGATGATCGAGTTACCGGGCCTGGACCGGATCCGCACCCGGGACCCCAACAACCACCTGCACTGCCGCAAGACCCAGCTCCTCGCGTATGTCGGCGGCCGCACCCCCTGGTCCGACCTTCTGATGTACCGGGCCCTGGGCTCCACTTCGGCCGTCCACCGCCACTGCCACCTGCGCGGCGGGGACCGCTGGGCGTTCGACACTCCGTACGTGAACGACGACGACCTGCGCCTGCTCGGGTTCGAGGTGCTCTCGGCCGGGACCGTGGACCTGGCCCGCTTCGAGTCCGGCCTGACCGACCTCCTCGCCGCGGGACAGCCGGTGTTCTTCTACGCGCCCCGGCACCACTTCCCCCACTGGGTGGAGTTCATGCGCCGGGCCGGCACGCTCCCCGAGGAGTACCGGCTCCTGCACTCGTTCCTCGTCTGCGGGGCGAGCGGCACCGACGTCCTGCTGGTCGACAACACCGCCGACGACCACGAGTACTTCCCGCTGACCGTGGGATGGGACGTGCTGCGCGACGGCTACGCCCGGGAACCCGAACGCTGGTTCACCGGCTGCGCCACCGTCCGGCAGGTGGCCGAGCCCGACCGGGACGGGTTCGAGGACGCCTACCGCGCGTTCCTGGCCGGCTTCCGCGACGGCTTCGAGCTCTACGACGTCATCGGTGACAACCTCGTCGTGGAACGCACGTCGGTCGCCGCCACCTATCGCGCGCCCGGCGTCAACAGCATGGCGCTGCTGGCCGGTTCGCGGACCCTGTTCTGCCGGTTCCTGGCGCTCACCGAGCACAGCGAGCGGGTCCGCGCCGCCTACGCCCGCGTCGCGCAACTGGCCACCGTGCTGTCGGACCGGGTCACCGCCTTCCAGGCCGGGCTGCCCGCCCTGCCGGCGGACCGGATCCGCCGCGGCCTCACGCAGCTGCGACTGCACGAACAGCGGGCGGCGCGGCTCCTCGTCGACGAGGCGGCCGCCCTCCCGCAGATCCTGCCGGTCCCGGCCAGTGGCCGGTAATCGCCTCACACGGGGAAGAGAAGTGCGACGGTTATACCTGTTCAGCGGCATGGCGGGCGTGCAGGGCCCGCCGCTCGCCGCACTGCGGGCGCTGTACGCGCGGCCGGAGAACGCGCGATACTTCACCGCCGCGGCCGAGGCGGTGGCGCGCGTGCTCGACCACGTCGGCCCGGACACCTGCCGCCGGGAGCTGCCCGGCGGCATCCCGCTGACCGCCTGGCTGCGCGGCGACCCACCGGACGCGGGCGCCCTGGAACACTCCATCGTGGACGGTCTGTGCGCCCACATCTACCAACTGTGCCTGCTGCAACCCGCCGTCGGCCGCGCGGACGGCGACCGGTCCGCGCCGGTGGCCGCCATCGGCCACAGCCTGGGCCTGATCGGCGCGATGGTCGCGGGACTGAGGGTGACCGACCGCCGGCAGTACACGGCGCTCTGCCACGACGTGATCGCGATGACCGCGCTGACGCTGATCCGCTGCCATCAGCTGACACCGCCGCGGAAGGGTGCGGCCACACCGATGGCGGCCGTGACGGGCGTGCCGGCCGAGGAGCTGCGCGCGCTGGTGACGGACTCCCCGGTGCACCTGGCCCTCGCGAACTCCGGCCGCTCGCACGTGCTGGCCGGGGACCCGGCCGACCTCGCCGGCTTCCGGGCGAGGCACGCGCGGCGACTGGCCGAGCCGGGGGTGCGGTGGACCCACCTGCGCAGCACCGCGCCGTTCCACACTCCGCTCCTGGAGCCGGCGGTGCGCGCGACGCTGGAGGAGCGGCACTTCATGACGTTCCCGCTCACCGGCGACCGGCTGGCCGTACCGGTGTACGTCGCCGACGCGCCGGTCAACCTCCAGCACCGCGGTGACCTGTTGCCGGACGTCCTCGCCCACGCGGTGTGCCGCCCGCTGGACTGGCCCGGCACGGTCCGCGCCGCGATCGAGGACTGCCGGCCCGACCAGATCGTCGACTTCGGACCGGGCCCGTCGGCCCGGGTGTTCACCCGGGAGACCCTGCGCGGCGGCCACCACGGCCTGCGCTACCGCAGCGTCCCCGCACCGACCGCTTGAGTGAAGGAGCGTCCACGCATGCACTGTCTGGTCTTCCCCGGCCAAGGCGTACAGCGCAGAGGGATGGGAGGGGAACTGTTCGAGCGATATCCGCGGGAGACCGCGGCCGCGACCGAGTTACTCGGCTACTCCGTGGCGGACCTGTGCCGCGACGACCCCGACGACCGGCTCGCCGACACCCGCTACGCGCAGCCGGCCGTCTTCCTCGTCAACGCGCTGTCCTGGATGGACCTCGAACGCGCCGGCCGGCGGTACGGCTACTTCGCCGGGCACAGCCTGGGCGAGCTCAACGCGCTGGTGGCCGCCGGCGTCATCGACCTGATGGACGGCCTGGCGCTGGTCCGGCGCCGCGCCGAGCTGATGGCCGGCGTCACCCGCGGCGCGATGGTCGCGGTGGTCGGGCCGAGCCCGGCGCGGGTCGAGGCGACCCTGCACGGCGCCGGGCTCAACCTGGTGCACGTCGCCAACCGCAACAGCGACCGGCAGGTGACGGTGGCCGGGGACCGGCCGCAGCTGGCGCTCGCGGTCAAGGCACTGCGCGGCCAGGGCGCCCGGGTCCTGCCGGTGTCCGTCAGCGGCCCGTTCCACACGCCCCTCATGGCCTCGGCCGGCCGGGCGTTCGCGACGGTCCTGCGCGAGTACGAATTCCGCGCCGGGCACACGCCGGTGATGTCCAGCGTCACCGGCACGGAGTTCGCCCCGGACCAGGCGGTCCGGCTGCTCAGCGGGCAGATCCACCGCCCGGTGGAGTGGGTGCGCACGGTCCGGGCCCTGCGCGCGGCCGGCGTCGACCACTTCGACGAGGTCAACGGCACCACCCTCACCGCCTTCATCGCACGGATCGCCGCACAGCCGACGGAGGAACTCGTATGACCACGGACATCGCTGTCGTCGGACTGTCCGTCGAAGTGCCGGACGCACCGGACCAGCACGCGTTCTGGGACATCGTCCGCACCGGCCGCAGCCTCACCCGGCCGTTCCCGGCGCACCGGCGCCGGGAGATCGAGGAGTACCTGCGCTACCACTGGGAGTCGGCGCTGGTGCCGGACGCCGAGGAGCGGGTCGAGTTCCACGACGGCAGCTTCCTGGACCGGGTGGACCTGTTCGACCACGCCTTCTTCGGCATGACCCCGAAGCAGGCCGCGGTCACCGACCCGCACCAGCGGCTGGTCCTGCGCACGATGTACCGCGCGCTGGAGGACGCCGGCTACACCGGCGAGCGGCTGGCCGGCAGCCGCACCGGCGTGTACGTCGGCTACGCCGGCAACCCCGGCGGGTCGTACCTGGACTACTTCTGCCGCATCGACCCCGCGCTGGGACAGCTCGGCATCACCGGCAACATCGTCACGATGCTGGCCAACCGGCTCTCGTACCTGCTCGACCTGCGCGGCCCCAGCATGGTGATCGACAGTGCCTGCTCGGCGTCGCTGCTGGCGCTGCACCAGGCCAGGTCCGCGCTGCTGCTGGGCGACTGCGAGATGGCCGTGGTCGCCGGCACCCGGATCGTGATGGCGCCGGTGCGGCACCCGCACACCCGGATCGGCATCGAGTCGTCCGACGGCGTGACCCGTACGTTCGACGAGGGCGCGGACGGCACCGGCTTCGGCGAGGGGTCCGGGGCGGTCGTGCTCAAGCGGCTGGACCGGGCGCTGGCCGACGGCGACCAGGTGTACGCGGTCGTCAAGGGCAGCGCGGTCAACCACGACGGCAGGTCCGAGATGATGACCGCGCCGGACTCCCGCGCCCAGGCCGACCTGCTGGAGGCCGCGTGGCGGGACGCGGGCGTGGATCCCCGCACGATCGGCTACCTGGAGGTGCACGGCACCGCCACCAAGGTCGGCGACCCGATCGAGTTCGAGGGGCTGCGGCGGGCGTTCGCCGCCCGGACCGACGACCGGCGCTTCTGCGCTGTGGGCACGGTGAAGGCGAACATCGGCCACCTCTTCGAGGGCTCGGGCGTGATGGGCGTGATCAAGGCCGCGCTCGCGCTGCGGCACCGCGTGATCCCGCCCCTGGCCAACTACGAACGGCCGAACACCGCGATCGACCTCGACGACGGCCCGGTGTACGTACCGCGGGAAGCACACGCGTGGCCGGAAGGGGACGGGCCCCGCCGCGCCGGGGTCAGCGCCTTCGGCCTCGGCGGGACCAACGCGCACGTCGTGCTGGAGGAGTTCACCGCGGCGCCGGCCCAGTCCGGCGAGGGCCGGCCGCCCTACCTGTTCACGCTCAGCGCGCAGAGCCCGGCGTCGCTCGGCCGGCTGGTCACCCGCTACCGCGAGGCGATCGACGACGGCCGGATCGACGGGAGCGTCCGGGACGTGTGCTGGACGTCGAACGTCTCCCGCGCCGGACACCGGCACCGGCTCGCCTACACGGTCGCCGACCTGGCCGCGCTGCGGGCGGCGCTGGCGGCCACCGAGGCCGGCGAGGTGCCGGACGCCGCCGGCACCGACGCCGCCCGCGCCTGGACCGCCGGCGCCGACCTCGACCTGCGGGCGCAGTACCACGGGCCGGGTCCGCGGACCGTGCACCTGCCGCCGTACGAGTTCGACGAGACCCGCGCCTGGGTCGACTTCCCCGACACCTGGCGCGACCGGTTCGCGCTGGCCGCGCCGCGGACCGAGCACCCGCTGACGCACGAGGTGGGATTCGCGCCGGCGCCGCTCGCCGGGTCCGGCGACCCGTCGGCCCGCGTGATGGCGCTGGTGGGTCCGGACGCGGCCGGCACCGTGGCCGCCGCCCTGCCGCCGGACGCGGTGCTGCGCACGCCGGGCGCCGCGGACGCCGACCCGGACCGGCTCGCCGAGGAGCTCGTCGACGAGGGCTACACCCACCTGGTGTACGCGCTCGCCTTCGACGCCGAACCGGCGGACGGTCCCGCGGAACTGGACCGCCGCGTCGACGAGCACCTGACCGGCCTCTTCCGGCTGGCGAAGGCGCTGATGCACGCGAGCGCGGCGGTCGACCTCGTGGTGCTGACCCGGCGGGCGCTGGCGGTCGTGCCCGGCGAGACGGGTGCGGTCGCGGAACACGCGGCGCTCGCCGGACTGGCCAAGGCGATCGGCCGGGAGTACCCGTACGTGACCGTCCGGCTGCTCGACGTCGACGACGCGGTGCCGGCCGCGCTGCTGCGCACGGAGATCCTCGCCGCGCAGGCCGGCGTGTACGCGCTGCGCGGCACGGACAAGTACCGCGAGTCCTTCGCCGAGCTGCCGGAGATCCCGGCGGTCCGCGACGCGTACCTGCGGCCCGGCGGCGCGTACCTGATCACCGGCGGTCTCGGCGGCATCGGCCTGGAGACGGCCCGGCACTTCGCGGCCGGCGCCCCCGGCGTCCACCTGTACCTCCTCGGCCGCACCGCCCTGCCGCCCGAGGCCGAGTGGGACGCGGTCGCCGCCGACCCGCAGCACCCCGCCGCGGCGCGCGTCACGGCGGTCCGCGAGATCGCCGCGCTCGGCGCCGGCGTGCACCCGGTGGCCGCCGACGTCGCCGACGAGGCCGCGCTGGCGGACGTGCTGGCCACGATCCGCGCCGCGCACGGCCGGGTGGACGGCATCGTGCACGCCGCCGGCGTGCCCGGCGACAACCTCATCGCGTACCGGGACGCCGACGGGTTCGCGTCCGTCCTGCGGCCGAAGCTGCGCGGCGCGTTCCTGCTGCACCACCTGACCCGGGACGACCGGCCCGACTTCGTGCTGCACATGTCCTCGGTGGCCGCGGTGTTCCCGGCCCTCGGGCAGGCCGACTACGCGGCCGCCAACTTCTACCTGGACCACCTGGCCCGCACGCTGAACACACCGGAGCACCGCGTGGTCAGCGTCGACTGGGTGGCCTGGCGGGAGGTCGGCATGGCGGTCGCCACCGGCGTCAGCGAGGACCTGGTGTTCCGGTCGCTGCGCACCCGTACCGGCCTCGGCCTGATCGACGCGGCGCTGCGCGGGGACCGGACGGGGTTCTTCGCCGGTGAGATCAACTACGGCAGCGACCTGATGAGCGTACTGCCGACGTACCACGTCGCCCTGTCCGCGGACATCGAGGGCAAGATCGAGACGGGGCTGGCGGCGCTCGAGGAGCGGTCCAGGCAGAGCCTCGCCCGCGTACGCGAGGCCGTGGAGTCCACCGAGGTGCGGCTCACCGGGCGTCCGGACGACGGGTACACCGACCGGGAACGGATGGTGGGCCGCTGCCTGGCGCACACCCTCGGTCACCCGGTGATCGACGTCCACGCCGACTTCCGGGACCTGGGCGCCGACTCGATCATGGCGCTGACCGTCGGCAACAGCATCTCCGCCTGCCTGGGCCGTCAGTTCGACGCCGTCGACCTGATGAGCGAGCGCACCGTGGCCGCCGTCGCCCGGCTCATCGAGAACAAGTACGACACGGGCACGCCGGACGACGACGACGGCGACGACGACGCGTGGCTCGACGAGCTGCTGACCGCGCCCGGAGACTGACGTGCCGGACCTGACGCGGGGCCCGGTCCTGACCGGCATCGTCGGCATCGCGGCCCCGCTGGCCCTGGCCAATCTGCTCCAGCAGGGCTACCTGCTGGTCGACAGCGCGGTCGTCGGCCGGTACGTGGGCGTCACCGGGCTGGCCGCGCTGGGCGCGGCACAGCCGCTGTACGCGATCCTGACCTCGCTGTTCACCGGTGTCTCCGGCGCGTTCACCGTACGGCTCGGGCACCTCGCCGGCGCCGGGCGGCGCGACGATCCGAGCGCGCTGCTGGCGCTGGCGGCCTGCACCGCGGTGTGGTCGGCGCTCTGCGCCGCGGTCGCGGTCCTGGCCGCGGAGCCGCTGCTGGCGCTGACGGGCGTGACCGGCGAGGTCGCCGCCGAGGCCCGCGCCTTCGTGGTGACGCTGTGCTCGGGCATGGTCGCGGTCTACGCGCTCGGCGCGGTGTGCGCGGTGCTGACCGGCCGTGGCGACGTCCGCCGGGCCACCGCCTTGATGATCGCCGCGAGCGTGCTGAACGCGGTGTTCGCCTGGCTGTTCGTGGGTCCCTGGCGGCTCGGGATGGCGGGTGCGGCGCTGGCCGTGGTGGCCTCCAACGCGCTGACCGCGGTGGTCGGCCTGACCCGCCTGGTGCGCGAGCAGCGCCGGCCGCGGCCGGCCGGGGCGGACGGGACAGCCGGGCCGACCGCGGTCACGGCCGCCTCGGTGCGCGCCGAGGTGCGGCGCGGTCTGCGGATCGGCACCCCGATGGCCGTGCAGTACCTGCTGATCGGCGTCGGCGTGCTGGTGCTGGTGTGGATCATCACGCCGTTCGGCGAGGAGGCCCTCGCGGCGCTGACCGTCGTCGCCCGGCTGGAGCTGCTGACCAGCGTGCTCTTCCTCAACCTGTCCGGCGCGCTGATGGTGTTCACCGCGCAGAACACCGGCGCCGGCCGGGCCGCGCGGGTCCGCGAGGGGGTCCGTCGCTCCGTGTGGCTGGGCGTCGCGCTCACCGCGGCGGTGTCCCTGCTGCTGCTCGTCGGACGCGGGCCGATCGCCGCGCTGTTCTCCGGCAGCGCCGAGACCCGGCTGGTGACCGAGCGGTACATCCTCATCACGGCGCCGTTCTTCCTGTGCTACACGCTGACGGTCGTGCTGCACGGCTGGTTCAACGGCATCGCCCGCACCGTCGTGCCGCTGATCTGCACGGTGGCGTCGCTGGGCGCGGTCCGGCTGCCGTTGTCGTACGCGCTGGGCCACGCGTGGGGGGTCGACGGCATCATGTGGGCGACGGTGATCGGCTGGGCCGTGGGACTGGGCTACACGCTGCTGGCCACCCGGCACGCGGTGACCGCGCCGCGGGCCGGCCCCGACGGGGACGCCGGCCCGGTGGCGCGGCCGGACGGGAGGGCCGTCCGGTGATCCGGTCGTTGTTCGTCAGCGACGTCCTGCCCCGCCGCCCCGCCGGCGGCGCGGTGCAGCGGATGGACCTGGTCACCGGGGCGCTGGCCGCACTGGGTCCCGTGGACGCGCTCTTCCTCGCGCCGCCGGACACCGTACCGCCGCCGGACGAGACCGTCCGCTTCGCCCGCACCGGGGTCGCCGCCGTACCGCCGTACACGGGCGCCCGCGCCTTCCTGGAGATCGCCGCGCGCGGGCCGTCCGCCGCCTACGCCGGTCACCAGCGGCGCACGCTCGCGCCCGTCCTGCCCGGCTGGTCGACCGGCACCCGCTACGACCTGGTGTGGTTCAACCGGGAACGCGCCTGGCTGCCGCTGCGCGGACGGTTCACCGGCCGCACCGTCGTCGACGTGGACGACTTCGAGGACGTGCTGATCCGCCGCTGGTCGCGGCTCGGTCAGGGCGTGTGGGGCGTGCCGCTGACGCCGTGGCAGCGCGTGCAGGCACGGCGTTCGATCGCCTGGTGGGGCCGCGTCCACCGGCGGGTGGCGCGGGAGGCGGACGTGGCCGTGGTCGCCTGCGCCCCCGACGCCGCCCGGCTGGGCACGGGGCGGACGGTGGTGGTGCCGAACACCTACCCCGCCCGCCCGCCGGGGCCGCCGCGCACCGGCCGCGGCGCGACCATCCTGTTCCAGGGTTCCTTCGACTGGGCGCCCAACGCGGACGCCGCCGCCTGGCTGACCGGTGAGATCCTGCCGCTGATCCGCGAGCGGGTGCCGGACGCGACGGTCGTGCTGGTGGGCGCGTCCACCCCGGACGTCGCCGCGCTGGCGGGCCCGCACGTCGAGGTCACCGGCGCGGTCCCGAGCATGGCGCCCCACCTGCGCGCCGCCGACCTGGTCGTGGTCCCGCTGCGCGTGGGCAGCGGCACCCGCATCAAGATCCTCGAGGCGTTCGCGCACGGCGTGCCGGTGGTCAGCACCACGATCGGCGCCGAGGGCCTCGACGTGGTCCCCGGTGAGCACCTGGCCCTCGCCGACACCGCCGAGGACCTGGCCCGGCACTGCGCGGACCTGCTCACCGACCGGGCCCGCAGGGACGCGACGACCATCGCCGCGAGCCGGCTGCACGCCGGCCGGTACCTGCCCGAACACGCGACCGCCCGTGTGCGGGAGGCGGCCCTGCGGGCGGTCGCGGGTTAGCACCGGGGCGGCACGGGCACGGCGGTGGGGCCCGCCCCTTCAGGGATGCGGTCGGCGAATCCGGCTCCAGGACGTCGACGGGAGCGGATGTCCCGGTGGAACGGCACGCCGATGGCGTGTCTCCGGGACATCCGCTCCCGTCGAGACCTCGGGGTCTCCGTCTGACGGAACTACGGAAGCGGAACCGTCCACGACAACGCCGCCACCTGCCGACGCCGGCACGCCGACGGAGCGCCGGAGCTTCCCCCTCACCTTCGAAACTTTCGGATCGACCTCACGCGCTTGCGCCCCATCCCCACTCGAACCCTTCTCCACCCTGCCCGTCGATTCACGGTATCGGCGACTTGAACAGGTAAGACGCATTCATCAAGCATCTCTTCGAGCGCGAACATGTTTCCGAAAGAACGCCGAAAGTATTGACAGGAACATGAAGCTCTCAGAAAACTGAGGCCGCCGAAGCAGAAGACCGCGTTCCCCTCGCGTCCCGCGACGAGGGCCTGGTCGCTCGGTACCGCACAACGGTGGGCGCCCCCCGCCGCGTTCCATGCAAGGCCGCCGGGCGGCAGAAGGCCGCGCGGCCCCCACCTGCCTTGATCGGAAGGAAACAGCATGCACCAGGACGGCACGCAGCAGGACCAGACCCAGCAGGCGATCATTCCCCCCGGCCTGAGCCGTCGGGGCTTCCTCGGTGGCGCCGGCGCCGCCACGCTGGCCACCGCGTCCGGGCTCCTGCTGCCCGGCACCGCCCACGCCGCCACCACCATCACCACCAACCAGACCGGTACCGACGGGATGTACTACACGTTCTGGACCGACGGCGGCGGCTCGGTCTCCATGACCCTCAACGGCGGCGGCAGCTACAGCACCAGGTGGACCAACTGCGGCAACTTCGTCGCGGGCAAGGGCTGGGCCAACGGCGGGCGCAGGACGGTCCGTTACACCGGGTACTTCAACCCGTCGGGCAACGGCTACGGCTGTCTCTACGGCTGGACCTCGAACCCGCTGGTCGAGTACTACATCGTCGACAACTGGGGCAGCTACCGGCCCACCGGCGAGCACAGGGGCACCGTCCGCAGCGACGGCGGCACGTACGACATCTACAAGACGACGCGGTACAACGCCCCCTCCGTCGAGGGCACCCGCACCTTCGACCAGTACTGGAGCGTCCGCCAGTCGAAGGTGACCAGCGGCTCCGGCACCATCACCACCGGCAACCACTTCGACGCCTGGGCCCGCGCGGGCATGAACCTCGGCCAGTTCAGGTACTACATGGTCATGGCGACCGAGGGCTACCAGAGCAGCGGCAGCTCGAACATCACCGTCAGCGGCTGACATCCGTCCGGCGCACGGGCGGCAAGAGGTGCTGAGAGGTGCTCACAGGTCAGCACCGCCGCGGCAAGGGGGGTCGACCCTGAACGGGTCGGCCTCCCTCGTGAGCTGCGCGTACGGTAGGTCGCCCGGCACCGCCGGTTCCTGCCCGCCGGCGTCGGGCGGTCCGGAAGCCCGGGGTGTCATCCCTCGGTCAGTCGCCGGACGGCGTCGAGTGTCTGCCGTGCTCCGTTCTCGGTCGCCAGATGTTGTGACGCTCTTGCGGCGGCTCGGCTGTGTGCCTGCTGCTTCACCGCTTGGCCGAGGGAGTCGGCCAGCCGTTCGGCGGTGAGGGACCGGAAGGGGATGGGGGCGGTGGCGGCTCCGAGGGCGGCGAGTCGCCTCGCCCAGAACGGCTGGTCCGCGGTGACCGGCACGGGGACCGCGGGCACTCCGGCACGCAGCGCGGCGGCGGAGGTGCCGGCCCCGCCATGGTGGACCACCGCGGCCAGCCGTGGAAACAGCAGGGCGTGCGGTACGTCCCCGATGGTGAGCACGTCGTCCCCGTCGGCGGTGAGTCCGGCGCTGCCGGCCTGGAGGATGCCGCGCAGCCCGGCACGGCGCAGGGCTCGCACAGCGATCTCGCTCAGCCGTTCCCCGTCGCCGGACGCCATGCTCCCGAAGCCGACGAGGACGGGCCGGGGTCCGGCGGACAGGAAGTCCTCGAGGCCGGACGGCAGCCGCTCGGCCGGATCGTGATGGGGCCACCAGTTGCCCACGACCTCCAGGCCGGGGCGCCAGTCGGAGGGACGGGGCACCAGGGCCGTGCTGAAGCCGTGCAGGATGGGCCAGTTCGCCTGTTCCTGTCGTCGGCGCGTCTCGGAGGGGGAGGCCGGGGGCAGCTGGAGGCGGTGGCGCAGCTGTGCGACCGCCTGTTCGTAGACGCGGTCGGCCATCCGCAGTGCGAAGCGTCCGGTTGCCCGGTTGGCGAGTCGGCCCAGTGAGCGAGAACCGGTCACGACGGGTGGGAAGTCGCCTGTCGGCGCGGTGGGCTGGAGGTACACGCCGAGGCTCGGTGTGCCTGTGGCCTCGGCGAGGTGCCAGCCGAGCGGGGCCGTGGTGGTCGACAGCAGGAGCAGGTCCGTGCCTTTGTCCACCATGTCGGCGAAGCCCTGACCCAGTTCGGTGATGAACGCGGCGGCGGTGCGCATCAGTTCACGCCTGCCGGTGCCGCCGCCGCGCATGCGTGTGTCGGCGGGCAGGCTGCGGAATTCCAGCCCCGCGTCGCGTGCGAGGGGCGCGAAGGTGTCGGTGGCGGCGAGGGCGACGTCGTACCCGGCCCGGCGCAGTTCGGCGCCCAGGCCGGTGTAGGGCGCGACGTCGCCGCGCGATCCGGCCGCGGCGATCATGATCCTCATCGGTCCTCCCCGGAATCGGTGCCGTCACCTACGTGACGGGCCGCGTTGGCGTAGACGGCGTCACGCGTGTAGGCGGCCAGGCCCGGCCGTTGCTGCGAGGGCGGAACGACCAGAGCGAACGCGCGCGAGTCGGCGACGAAATCGTCCGCGATGCGCCGGTGCATGTCGGGCGGGCAGGAGGTGAACCAGCGTGTGATGTGCAAGCGGTGTTCCTCGGCGAGGTCCATGGCCCGCTCGCCATCGCTCGGCTCCCCCTCGTCGAAGGCCGCGAGCAACTCCGCGCGCCAGGCAGCGGCCTCGCCCATGAGCCGGCGCCAGTCCTCCTTGGTGTGGGCGGTCGCGCGCGCCATCGCCTCGCGCTGTCCTTGCGAGTGCGCCCACTTCAGCTCTGCCTCGGTGGCATAGCTCAGGTCGAAGGCGACCTCACCGAAGACCTCGGAGCGTTCCTCGGGTGTCAGGGGCACCCCGGTCTTCTGGACCTCTATCGCCCGTTCCGCCACCTTGGCCAGCCGCTGCAGTCTGGCGATCTCCTGGTTCAGCTGCCGCTGCCGGGCAAGCAGCCGCTCCAGGGCGTTGGCCTGCGGATCCTCGAAGATCGCGGCGATCTCCTCAAGCGGGAAGCCGAGCTCACGGTAGAAGAGGATCTGCTGGAGACGGACCAGGTCGGCCTCACTGTAGAGCCGGTAACCGGCGTGGCTGCGCTCGCCGGGTGAGAGCAGTCCCGCCTTGTCGTAGTGGTGCAGCGTCCGCACCGTCACACCGGCCATGGCCGCGACCTGCCCCACGGAGTAGCTCATCCACCTGCCCTTTCGCCGGTACACAGCCTCAAGCCTGACGTAGGGGGAGGGTCAACTCGCGTTCGGCCGAGGGCATGGCGAGGGGCGCGGGGAGCCCTGTGCCGGTCGGGTGGCGCAACGCGCCCCCGGACAGTGTCGGAGACTCGTTCCTGCAAGGGCGTGCCGAAGGGGGAACAGTGAGAAGTCGGCGTTGGGCGGGCGTCACCACCGCACTCATCTGCACAGCGGCCTGCACCGGTCAGGGAGGCGGCCCTGCCGTGCCGGAGAACGTGACGGCCACACCCTCATGGCGGTTCTCGGCCGGCCCCGACAGCTCACTGTCCAACGACGCCGAAACCCGCCCCACGGTGAGCCTGGACATCACCAGCCGGGCAGAACGCGACGTCGTGGTGCACGTCCGTGTCGGCCGCGCCGATCCCCAAGACCCTCCGCCGACACTGGAGCAGAGGTCCGGCATCCACACCTGGCGTCCGGTCACGCTGACCACACACGCACACGACGCCACCGGCTCCTTCCCCCTGGATGTCCTCCCTGGTCAAAATCTGGCGTCGCTGCGGATGGATCCGCACGCACGCCCTGCCGAGCAGGGCACCGCCATCCCCGTGGACATCACAGTGCGCGACGGCAGCCACACCCTCGGCCGCGAGCACCTGCGCGTCGGCATGACCGCTCTCACCATCGTGGCGACCGCTGCCGACCAGCCGGCGGACGACGTTCCCACGATGCGGCGCGACGGCGAGTGGAAGTCGGTCAAGTACACGATCACCAATCACGCGCGCAGTGATGTCCCCGCCACCCGCATGCGACTGGAACTCACGTGCGAGCCGGATCCGGAGCGCTGTCCCGCCGGAACCGGCCTCCGGCACGTCCTGTCGGCATTCCGGGCCCAGTGGCGCGACAGCGGCACATGGCATGCGCTGGACACGTCCCGAGAGATGAACGTACCGACGGGGACTCTCCCGCCGGGCTCGAGTCGCACCTTCGAGGTCCGCCTGCGCGTCGGGACCGGACAGCTCGACGGCGTACGGGAACTGGAACTGCGCTGCCGGGTCATGGGACCGGCCGCCGACGGCAACCATCACACACTGGTCGAGGCGGTCGGCCGGCGCCTTCACCTACGCTGAAACGACTCGGGTGGGCCGGCGCCCGGCGGCAGGAGGAGGCAGAAGAGCACGCCCTCGTGGCCGGAAGCCATCGGCGGTGGACTTTTCGGACCTGACGCCGGTTGTCGTGCGTCGGCATGCGGGTGCACGGGTCAGACCTGTTCGAAGTGGAACGCCTTGATGAAGCAGTCGCGGGGCTGGGCGACGGCGAAGAGGACGCACTCCACGAGCGAGTGCGCGGTGAGGGCGCTCTCGGCCTCGCGTGGTGTGGTCTCCCACTCCTCGGAGAGCGGGTCGGGGTTGACGAAGTCGGGCGGGTAGAGCGAGATCACCCGGACTCCTTGAGGACGCAGGCGCTTGGAGAGGATGTCGGTGAACCCTGCCTGGGCGCTCTTGGCCGCGTAGAAGGCGTCGTGCGCGTCCGACCGGTGGTGGCCCGGTGTTCCGCATGCGGAGACCATCGTCACGACATCCGGTGTCTCCGAGTTGAGCAGGAGGGGGAGGAAGCTCTTCGTGGTCAGGACGGTGCCGGTGGCGCCGGAGGCGATGGTGTCGACGACGTCGGCGTCGGTCGCGGACAGCAGGTCCGGCCCTTCGAGGTAGCGCGAGCCGTTGTTGACGAGTACGTCGATACGGTCCGTGTGTTCCGCGACGCCGGTAGCGAAGTCGCGGATGGAGGCGGGGTCCGTCAGGTCGCAGGCGAAGGCGTGCACCCGCTGATGGCCGCGGTCGCGGATCTCGTCGCGGACTCGTCGGGCGGCGGCGAGGTGGCGTGCCGAGAGGAAGACCTCGGCGCCGAGGTCCGCGAGGCGGATGGCCAGGGTTCGCCCGAAGTCCCGTCCGGCGGCCGTGATGACGACGCGGCGGTTGTCCCACCCCATGGTGTCGCTCCTGGTTCGTGATCGGTTGGTGCGGTGCGGCGGCTGACGTCCGCGTCGTTGGCGGCCCGCTCTCCGGCGGCTGCTCGCTGCCACCGACCACGCCGAAACCGGCAAGCCGCGCAAGGGCCGGCTCTACGCTACCGGTCATGCCCACTCACAAACGGTCGTTCACCGTCAGCGATGATGTCGAGGTGCCCGCCCCCGGCGCGGACGAGGTCTGGACCGTCGGTGCTGTCATCCTCAACCGGGAGGGTCACGCCTTCGCCCAGAAGCGGAGTTCGGACCGTCGCCTGTTTCCCGGTGCCTGGGACATCGTGGGCGGTCATGTCGAGGAGGGGGAAACGCTCCTGGCGGCTCTCGCACGCGAAATCGAGGAGGAGACCGGCTGGCGCCCGACCCACGTGCGGCGGTTGCTCGGCACCACGACCTGGACGGGGAACGACGGCGGTGGCCTGCGGCACGAGGCCGACTACCTGGTCGAGGTCGACGGCGACCTGGACCACCCCAGGCTGGAATGGTCCAGGCATTCCGCCTACGACTGGTTCGGCCCCGGCGATCTCGCCCGCCTCAAGGAGAACTGCGGACCAGGGGATTTCATGATCCACGACCTCGTAGCACGTGCCGTCGAGGATCGCCCGGACACGTCCCGGTGACCTGAGCCGGAGGCTCTTCGGCAGGAGCTCGTTCCCGTTTTCCGGCTCAGGTCACCTTCTAGGGTCGTCCGTATGATGATCGACGCCGATGCCCTCCGTCATCAATCCCGACAAGCTCGGCCACCTCGGCCCGGTCGCCGACGCCTGGGCCCTCGACCAGGAAGTGAAGCAGATCCGTTCCCGACGCATCGTCAGGCACTCGGCAGGCCCGCCGGAGCCCACCGTGGGAGACCCGGCACCGATCCGGCACGGGAAAACCCAGGGGCCCGATTCCGAAGAGCTGGGCCCCTTCTGACCTGCATGCTGGCGCCGGGACCACCCATGACCACCCACATCGAGAGACTCATCCAGCAGCTCGACGACTCGACCGGCCCGTCGTACGACGCCCGCGCAGAACTGATCGACATCGGCTCCGAGGCCATCCCCGCCATCATCGACGGACTGCCCTCCCTCGGCGGCTTCGGGCAGCTGACCGCCATCGAGATCTTCGAAGAGGTGGCGGACCCACGCTGCGGCCCCGCCCTGATCGCCCTCCTGGACAGCGACGAGTCCACCGTCCGGGAATGGGCGGCGATGACCCTGGCGAGCCTGAAGATCGACGGCGCGGTCGAGCCCTTGCGCCGCGCCTACCGCGCCTGCCTGGAACGGGCGACGCCACCGGACTGGAGCGAGCCGGGCGGCATCCGCTGGGCCCTGACCGAACTCGGCGCACGCACCCCCGTCGTCCCACCGCTCACCGCGCGCCTACGAGCCACCGCCGCGGACAACGCCCCTGGCTGGCCCTCGGCCCACTTCACCGAGATCATCGACGACCTGGCCGACCACGCCCAGGTGATCCTCTACTCCCAGTTCTGGCGGGTGGACGCCAGCGGCACATACGGCGTCTCCGGCCCCAACCTGGACTGGGAACTCGACTGGACCGCGCCCTGGGAGCACCTGGTCGAAGAGTCCCGCACCTGGTCCCTGCTGGAAGCCTCCGAAGCCCCCGCCGGCGACAGCATCTTCGTCGCCCCCACCTGGATCGACCGTACCGACCTGTACTCGGAGAGGTGACCGATGGCGTTCCAGCACCCCGAGGAGATCGGCTACGGCTACGTAATCGAGCGCTACGTGACGAGGAAGGACTCGGGCCACCCGCGCTGTCGCGAACTGAACAGCGCGTCCTACGGCCGGGGCGGCCGCACATCGACCGCACACGCGGCACATGAAGAGGTAGCCGGTGGGCTGGCCGTACCTGTCCAGAGCACCCAGAAAGCTCTCCACCGCCTCGGCAGACCACCCCCATGAACGCCGTGCCGTCACCGCGGTGAAAGAACCACTGCGGGTCCTGCCGAGAGGAGAAGCCCGGCGTACATACGTCGACGGACATCACGACCTCGAGCGGAAGGAAGCAGTAGCGAGAAGACCGCTCCACCATGACTCATGTGACCTGCGGAAACACGAAGTCTTCCCGGAAGGGGATCCGCGACGAAGTACGAGAGGCCTCAGGAACGCCGGCTACGGGCCGAGGTCCGCGAGGCGTCTCCGGCTTTCGCAGCCTGATCGCACTCACCAGTTCCCGCTCCTCACCTGCCGTTCGCCGCTCACAGCGGCCAGGCGGTCAGCAAATCGCCGGGGCCGTAGGAGGTGTCGAGCCCCGGACAGTCGACACCGCTGCGCGAGACCGCCACGACTGGAACGGGTTCGCCGGTGAGGGCGGCCCGGTGCCGATGGAGGGCTGCCAGGTCATGCCGGTCGAAGGGCGACTGCTCCAGCCACTTGATGGAGCCGACGAAAAGCAGTTCCTTGGCGATGGGGGCGCGGTCCGCCCCGACGATGTCGATCTCGACGTCGTTGGTGCGGGTCCAGTAGCCGCCCACTGCGGGGGCCGCGGGCAGCCTGTCATCGGGCAGCATCCGCGCCAGGGCCTCGCGGACAAGGGGCTCGACGGCCCGACCGCGCCAACTGGTCCAGTTCTCCCGGATGCGGGCCAAGGCCAGGTCGCCCCGCCCACGCTCGATCTCTTCCATGGACGGGCCGAGCAGGTGCAGCCAGAAGCGCAGGTAGGGATCTGCCACCCGGTAGCGGCGATCCTTCGACGGACGCGGCGACACGGGCAGCTCCGCAGCGATGATCCGCTTGTTCGTGAGCAGTTCCAGGGCTCGCTGCAGCGGCGTGGCCCCGATTCCCCCGGCCGCACGGGCGATGTTGGTGAAAGTCCGCTCGCCACTGCCGATGGCCGCCAGCACCGTACGTGCCTGAGCCTGCGGGGGGAATTCGGCAGCCAGCGAGCGCTCGGCCGACACCAGCAGGGCCGAGACCGGGTCGCTCAGCGCCTCTCCGAGGAAGTCCCACAGTCCCGCGCCTCGCGGCCACTCCGCGCAGACCAGCGGCAGCCCGCCGGTGACCAGCGCGGCATCGAAGGCTTCCGCCGGTTCCAACCCGAGCATCTGCCCCACCTCGGCGGGGTTCAGGGGTCCCAGCACCATCTCCCGGCCGCGCTGATGGAAGGGACGCCCGTAGCTGTTCAGGGCCTCCATCATCGACAGATCGGAACCGATGAGGACCAGCAGCACCGGCTTGGCCTCCAGCACCCGGTCCCAGGCCCGTTGCAGCATCCCCTCAAAGGCACCGCCGGTGTCCATCAGGTACGGCACCTCGTCGATGACCAGCACGCTCGCCCGGTCGGCGGGCAGCGCCGCTGCCAGCACATCGAACGCGGCGTCCCAGCTCTCCGGCCGCGCGGCGGCCACGAGCCGCGCCATCGGCAGCGTCGATGCCTGGGCGTCCCGGGCGAGCCGTGCAAGATCATCATCAGGGGACGCACCGGTCGCCGCATAAAACAAGAACGGGGCCCCAGAGCGCTCCGCGAACCGCTCGACCAGCCGCGACTTGCCCACCCGGCGCCGCCCACGCAACATCACGCACCGACCGGGCCGCTCCCCGCCGACCCCTGCCGCCACCTTCCGCAGCTCTCGCTCCAACGCCGCCAGTTCCTGCCGACGACCCACGAAGTCCACCATGCCCCCACCTCCACGTATGTAACTAACCAGAATGTTAGCAACATGCATGTTAGTGAATGACCTCGTCGAGCAACAGGAGGCCATCACTCCAGGTGCGGTCGGCAAAGTCTCACCCTGCCGTTCTCGATCACCCTCTCCCGAGCGTGGCCGAAGCGGCTTGTGAGGAGGAACGGACGGAGAAAGGAAGAGGCGACAGGCAACCCCGCCGAACCCCGATTCCCGAGGCGCACCTCGCGCCAGACTCTCTCGGACGCGAAGCGAAACGGGCCCTTCACAACGGGTGCCTGTCATCGGTCTTCGCGTCAGCCGATGACCGCTGAACGAGAGTTCCCGTGAGGGCACGCGGTTCTCACGGTCACTGTTCAAGGGGGAGGGTGATGATGAGCAAGGTCGAGCGCGGGGAGCGCTCCGCGTCCCCCGAACTGGCCCGGCGGTACAACGCCTTCCTCGGCGCGAACGGCGAGCTGTGGCGCCTGGCCGTCCGCCCTGGGAGCGACTCGGACACCGCCGAAACCCCCGCCACCCCGACCATCTGGCTCGTCGGGCGCCGGGCAGTTCTCTCGGCGGGCACAGGAGCGCTGATCGACCTCGGCCTGAAACTCAGCGGTCAGGCACCCGCTGCCGCCGACGAAGCTCTGGAACCTGCTGGTGGGCAGCGCATGGCCGTACGGCCGTTCTCCACCGCCTCTACGTCATCACCTGCGGCTGGGCAGGGCCCGCGTGCCATCCGTCCCGGGTGGGCGCCGGCCCGCCGCGCCTCCCGCATGGGATGGGGACGACGAGTACGCGAGCTGATCCGTCAGGCGGTCGGCTCTCCGGGCTTTCCTTCACCTCACATCACGGCAAGGAAGCCCTTTCCTGATCATCGGTGATCGACGGGAGGGGACAGAGCGCCCGCCACACGTCGAAACGGAACGCCCGCGGCCTGAACCCGACCTGTGGACTGGTCGCGGACCGGAGGGCCCCTCACTCGGCTGCCGTGGACCTCCCGTTAGTCATCCCCAGACGCGCCTGCTCCTCCTCGACGATCCGGCGGGCCAGCTCGGTGTCCGACACGTCGACCGCGTCCGGGGTGGCTTCGGCCACGGCGCTGCGGCGGGCGTAGGCATCGAACAGGCGGGTCTTCTCCTCCAGCATCCTCACCATGCGTTCGTCCACTCCCCCGGTGGCGAGAAGACGATGCACGTGGACCGACCTGACCTGGCCCATGCGGTGGGCCCGGGCCACCGCCTGGTGTTCGATGGTCGGCTTGATCTGCGGTTCACAGATGATGACGACGGAGGCAGCCTGCATATTGAGGCCGACGCCGGCCGCCTGGATCTGTGCCAAGAGCACCGCCGGCCCCGAGACCCCGGTGAAGTCGTCGACGATCTGCTGCCTCCGCCCGGCCGGGACGCTGCCGGTGAGCGGACCGAGCACCGGGACACCGGCAGTGGGGCCCACAGCGAGCGCCGCCCGCACCACGCCCAGCACGTCCTTGAAATTGGAGAAGACCACTGTCTTCTGCCCGTTCTCACCCGCCTCCTGAACGAGCTCGCGGAGCCGGTCCAGCTTGGCCGACTTCTCGGGGCGCGTGTACGCGGCCCTGCGCATCGCCATGAAGTTGCCCGCACGCACGGCTTCGCGGTATGCCTCCTCGTCCGACGCGCTCAGTTCCTCCCACTCGTCGGTCTGCTGAAGACTCGGGAGTTCCGTCAGCACGTCTTCCTGATTGCGCCTCAGGTAGACCGGGGCGACGGCCTTGCGGAAGGCGACCGATCCGGCCAGGGCGTCCCGCTCGCCGAGGGAGTCCGCCACCTCTTCGTCGAGCATCCGGACCAAGTTGCGGAACTCCGCGACCCGGTTTTCCATCGGGGTTCCGGTCATGAAGAGGCCGCGCTCACAACGCTCCGTCCACAGGGCGACCGTCTGGGACCGCTTGGTCTTCGGGTTCTTCACGGAGTGCGCCTCGTCGACGACGAGCAGTCCGACCTCCCCACCGCCCGGCGCCGGAAAGCCGCGCAGGGCGTCGAACGTGGTCACCCCCACCCCGCCCCGCCCCTTCCAGTCGGCGAACGCGTGGTGCCGGTCGGGGCCGTGGAGCACCATGACTCGAAGCGCGCTGCGGGCCTCGATCTCCCGGGTCCAGTTCACGAGAACGCTCGCCGGGCAGACGACCATGAAATGGCTCTGCCCCTCGGCGGCCAGGTGTGCCAGCACGGCAATCGCCTGGATGGTCTTCCCGAGACCCATCTCGTCGCCGAGTATCACCTTGCGCTGCGCAAGGACGAATCGCGCGCCGAACGCCTGGTAACCGCGCAGGGAGACCCTCCGGCGCGAGTCGTCGAGCTGTTGCGTCCGTACCCGCTCGGCGATCTCCTCCGGCAGGAACCCCTCGGCGGCTGCCGCATCCGGCAGCCGCCCGGAGATCTCGGCGAGCAGGCTGTAGTACTCCGCGGAGCGGAGTTCGAAGTCCACCCATGCCGCGATGTCGGACGAAGGCCCACGCAGCAGGTCCACCGAGGCCTGGGCGAGCAGCTCGGGCAGACCGGCCTGCTCCGCTTCGTCCACCAGTGAGCGGATCTCGGTGACCGCCGCCAGGGCACGTGCCTTCTTCTCCCGGCCGGCCAGCAGCATTCTGAAACGCCCGGTGGCGGGCCTCGCGTCGGCCAGCAACGGGCCGAGCCGTTCCGACAGGGCTGCGGCTCGGTCGACCGCGCGCCGGGCGTCCGGGCCGGCTTCCACCAGTACGTGCAGAGCCATGACGAGCGCGGTGGTGCTCGGCTCCGGCCGGTCCACGTCGATGTGGACGGCCACCGTCTCGTGCACCGCTTCGGACAGCCGGCGAGCGGCGGCGAGGACCTGGTCGACAGTGCGCTGCCCGACACCGGGAATCTGCCGCAACCGATAGGGACCCGCTTCGAGAACACGGCCCACCGTGCCAAGGCCGTTCTTCTCGACGCTTCCCAGCCGCAGGCGTCCTTCGGTCACGTCCTGCAGCCGGGCGACGGGGATGGCGTCGAGCTCCCGCGCGACCGCCGCGTCGTGAATCGGCTTGAGCGCCGCCCGTACCGTCCCGACCGCCCTGCCGTGATCACCGGCCAACGCCTGCGCCGCCTCGTACAGCCGCGCTCCCCTCGCGACCGTGCCACGCTCGCCACGCCCCACGCGTCCCGCCCCTCTCCCGCAGTCCCCGCATCCTGCCACCCCGCTCCGGCCCCGGAGGGGGTGCCCGTCCAGTCCTGGCAAGGTGCCGATGTCCCATCGGACGGGGCGCCTGGCCTGCGCTGCCGCAGGTCAGGCGCCCCTGTGCGCGGATTTCCCGGATGCGGGAGAAGGCGGCGCGGAACAGCCGGGGCCGTAGGAGCTGTCCACCACCAAAGGTTCACGACCACCGGCACGTCCGACCCCGAGGATCTGACACTCCTGTGCGACCCTTCTGCGGAGGTCGTCAAGGACCGAGGCGGCGTCACTGTCACGCCGGCTCCGCCGGCCCGGCTTGCCACCGCCCCCTCGTCACGGGGCTACGTCTCCCTGCGAACAGAAGCTCACGCCCGGACGCCGGCGAGCTGGCCGGGCACACCTCTTGACGGGACGTCAGACGTTGAAGCGGAACTCCACCACGTCCCCGTCCTGCATCACGTAGTCCTTGCCCTCCATGCGGGCCTTGCCCTTGGCGCGGGCCTCGGTGACCGAGCCGGTTTCGACCAGGTCGTCGAAGGAGATGACCTCCGCCTTGATGAAGCCCTTCTGGAAGTCGGTGTGGATGACACCGGCGGCCTCGGGGGCGGTGGCGCCCTTCTTGATGGTCCAGGCGCGGGATTCCTTCGGGCCGGCCGTGAGGTAGGTCTGCAGGCCGAGGGTGCGGAAGCCGACGTGGGCGAGGGTGGCGAGGCCGGGCTCCTCGGCGCCGACGGACTCCAGCAGCTCCATCGCGTCCTCCTCGTCCAGCTCGGCGAGGTCCGCCTCCAGCTTGGCGTTGAGGAAGATCGCCTCGGCGGGGGCGACCAGGGCGCGCTGCTCGTTCTTGAAGTCCTCGTCGGTCAGCTCGTCCTCGTCGACGTTGAAGACGTAGAGGAAGGGCTTCGTCGTGAGGAGGTGCAGGTCGTGGAGGAGTTCCGCGCGCTCGCTGCCCTGGACGATGCCCTGGGAGAAGAGGGTGTCGCCCTTCTCCAGGATCTCCTTGGCCTCCTCGACCGCCTTGACCTTCGGCGCGATGTCCTTCTTGATCCGCGACTCCTTCTGGAGGCGGGGAAGGACCTTCTCGATGGTCTGGAGGTCGGCGAGGATCAGCTCGGTGTTGATCGTCTCGATGTCGTCCTTCGGCGAGACCTTGCCGTCGACGTGCACGACGTTCTCGTCCTTGAAGGCGCGGATGACCTGGCAGATCGCGTCGGACTCGCGGATGTTCGCGAGGAACTTGTTGCCGAGGCCCTCGCCCTCCGACGCGCCGCGCACGATGCCGGCGATGTCGACGAAGTCGACGGTGGCCGGGAGGATCCGCTGGGAGCCGAAGATCTCCGCCAGCTTGGTGAGGCGGGGGTCGGGGACGCCGACGACGCCGACGTTCGGCTCGATCGTGGCGAACGGGTAGTTGGCCGCCAGCACGTCGTTCTTGGTCAGGGCGTTGAACAGGGTCGACTTGCCGACATTCGGCAGACCGACGATTCCGATCGTGAGCGACACGTTGCGACTTCCCGTACGTGAGGATGAGGGGCGAGGACCGGCCGACTGGGCTGTGCGGGCCGATCCACCAGTCTACGGCGTGCCCGCCCGCGACCCGGCGACATGTCGAACGTCCGGCCGGACCGCGATCCCGGCGTGTCTGACGGGCGGTTCGGCACATAAAACGACCTACGTTGGTGCAGTGGAGCAACACAGGACGCGACCCGCGCGGTACGGACGGTACGGACCGCGACGTGACAGGCCTGCCGGGCCGGCCGAGCCGCCGCTGCCTCCGCAGGCGGGGCGGGCCTCGGGAGGAAAGGTCGCGCGGCCCGCCCGTGCGCCGGAGGGCCGGCCCGCTCCCCCGCCCGCGGTCCGGCGGCTGCCCAACCCGCGGCTCACCGGGCTGGGCTCGACCCTGTTCTGCGGGCTGGTGATGCTCGTACTCGGTCTGCTGGCCGAGGCGCTGTTCGGGGCGTCAGGGACCGTGTACGGCGTGCTCTTCCTGCCGGTGTGCGTGCTGACCGCGCTGTGGGTGCGCGAGGGGGACCTGCTCATCGCGCCCGTCGTGGTGCCGATCGCCTTCGCCGTGGGGCTGGTCCCGCTCGCCGACGAGGGTGGCGGCGGCACCGCCGACCGGCTGATGGGGATGGTGACGGGCCTCGCCACCCAGGCCGGGTGGCTCTACGGCGGGACGCTGGTCGCGAGCCTGCTCGTGCTCGGCCGCAGGGTGCGCCGGGTGCGCGGGATCAACCGGCGCGCCGCGCGGAACCGCCCCCGCCCCTGATGTCCCTCAGGCGCCCGTCGCCGCCCGCATCGCCGCTCCCACGATGCCCGCGTTGTTCTGGAGCTGGGCCGGGACGATCTCCGCCTTGATGCCCTGGATGCGGTCCAGGAACTTGTGGGACTTGCGGCTGACGCCGCCGCCGATGATGAACAGCTCGGGCGAGAACAGCATCTCCACGTGGGCCAGGTACTTCTGCACCCGGTGCGCCCAGTCCTCCCACGACAGGTCGTGGTCCTCCTTGGCCTTGCTGGAGGCCCGCTTCTCCGCGTCGTGGCCGTGCAGCTCCAGGTGGCCCAGCTCGGTGTTGGGGACGAGGACGCCGTCCACGAACAGGGCGCTGCCGATGCCGGTGCCGAAGGTCAGCAGGATCACCGTGCCCCGGTGGTGGCGTCCGGCGCCGAAGTGCATCTCGGCGACGCCGGCCGCGTCCGCGTCGTTGACCACCGTCACCGGCAGGCCGCCCAGGCGGTCGCCGAGCAGCACGCGCGCGTCGGTGTCGATCCAGCTCTTGTCGACGTTGGCCGCCGTACGGATCGTGGTGCCGCCGGTGACGACACCCGGGAAGGTGACCCCGACCGGTCCGGTCCAGCCGAAGTGGTCGACGACCTGCTTCACGCCGTCGGCCACCGCGTCCGGTGTGGCCGGGTGCGGGGTGAGGACCTTGCAGCGCTCCTGCGCCAGGTCCCCCTTGTCCAGGTCGACCGGGGCACCCTTGATCCCGGAACCGCCGATGTCCACGCCGAAGATCTGCATGGCCCTACGTTACGACGTACGACGGACAGTCACGTCAGCCGGCCTCCGTGACCGTCACCCCCGTTCCGCCGTCACCGCGCGGAGTCCGCCCCGGAGCCGCCGCGCTCGGCCACCAGGGCCGCCGCCTCCTCGCGCAGGTCGCGGCGGAGCTCCTTCGGCAGGGAGAAGATGATGGACTCCTCGGCCGCCTTGACGAGCTCGACGTCCTCGAAGCCGCGCCCCGACAGCCATTCGAGGACCTGCTCGACCAGGATCTCCGGCACCGAGGCGCCCGAGGTGACGCCGACCGTGGTCACGCCCTCCAGCCAGGCCTCGTCGATCTCGTCGGCGAAGTCCACCAGGTACGCCGCGCGGGCGCCGGCCAGCTTGGCGACCTCCACCAGCCGCTTGGAGTTGGAGGAGTTGCGCGAGCCGACCACGATCACCAGGTCCGCCTCGGCGCCCATCTGCTTGACCGCGAGCTGGCGGTTCTGCGTGGCGTAGCAGATGTCGTCGCTGGGCGGGGAGATCAGCTGGGGGAACTTCTCCTTGAGGGCGTCGACGGTCTCCATGGTCTCGTCGACGCTCAACGTGGTCTGGGAGAGCCAGACGACCTTGGAGGGGTCGCGGACCTCGACCTTCGCGACGTCGCCCGGCCCGTCGACGAGCTGGATGTGGTCGGGGGCCTCGCCGGAGGTGCCGATGACCTCCTCGTGGCCCTCGTGGCCGATCAGGAGGATGTCGTAGTCGTCGCCTGCGAAGCGGACGGCTTCCTTGTGGACCTTGGTGACCAGCGGGCAGGTGGCGTCGATGGTGGCGAGCCGGCCGCGCTCGGCCTCCTCGTGGACGACGGGGGCGACGCCGTGCGCGGAGAACATGACGATGTTGCCCGGGGGCACCTCCTCCGTCCGTTCGACGAAGATCGCGCCCTTCTTCTCCAGGGTCTGCACGACGTACTTGTTGTGCACGATCTCGTGCCGGACGTAGACGGGGGCCCCGTACTGCTCCAGGGCCTTCTCGACGGCGATCACGGCGCGGTCCACCCCCGCGCAGTAGCCACGGGGGGCGGCGAGCAGGACACGGCGGCCAGGCGAAGCGGTCATGCGTCCCATCGTAAGGCCGCGCTCGGGGGCGCGGTCACGGTGCGTTGTCGGTGGGGCGCACTACTCTCGCGGACATGGCTCTCAACACGTCTGCGGAAGCGCCGTTGCCCGTCGGTGAGGTGTCGCGGCTGATCGGGGGGTGGATCGACCGGCTCGGCGCGGTGTGGGTCGAGGGGCAGATCACCCAGTTGTCGCGGCGGCCGGGCGCCGGGGTGGTGTTCCTGACGCTGCGCGACCCGTCGCACGACATCTCGGTGGGCGTGACCTGCTACCGGCAGGTGTTCGACGCCGTCGCGGACGTGGTGGGCGAGGGCGCGCGGGTGGTGGTGCACTGCAAGCCGGAGTGGTACGCGCCGCGCGGGCAGTTGTCGCTCAGGGCCGCCGAGATCAAGCCGGTGGGGGTGGGTGAGCTGCTGGCGCGCCTTGAGCAGCTGAAGAAGTCGCTCGCGCGGGAGGGGCTGTTCGCGCCGGAGCGGAAGAAGCCGCTGCCGTTCCTGCCGCGGCTGATCGGGCTGGTGTGCGGGCGCGCCTCGGCGGCCGAGCGGGACGTGCTGGAGAACGCGCGGCTGCGGTGGCCGGCCGTCCGTTTCGAGGTGCGCAATGTGCCCGTGCAGGGGGTGCACGCGGTGCCCCAGGTCGTCCAGGCCGTGAAGGAGCTGGACGCGGTCGACGACGTGGACGTGATCATCGTGGCGCGGGGCGGCGGCAGCGTGGAGGACCTGCTGCCGTTCTCCGACGAGCAGCTGGTGCGGGCGGTGGCGGCGTGCCGTACGCCGGTCGTCTCCGCGATCGGGCACGAGCCGGACAACCCGCTGCTCGACCACGTGGCCGACCTGCGCGCCTCCACGCCGACCGACGCCGCCAAGAAGGTGGTGCCGGACGTGGGCGAGGAGTACGAGCGGGTACGGATGCTGCGCGACCGCGCGCGGCGCTCCGTCCGGGCGCTGCTGGACCGGGAGGAGCGCGGGCTGGCGCACGCGCTGGCCCGCCCCTCGCTGCAGGATCCGCACCGGATGGTCGACGCGCGCGCGGAGGAGGTCACGGCGCTGCTGGAGCGGAGCCGGCGCAGTCTGCGGTACCGGCTGGACCGGGCCGACTCCGAGCTGACGCACACGCACGCGCGCGTGGTGGCCCTGTCCCCCGCCGCGACACTGAAGCGCGGGTACGCCGTGCTCCAGCGGGCGGACGGGCACGCGGTGCGGGATCCGGCCGAGGTGGAGGCCGGTGAGACCCTGCGGGCGCGGGTGTCCGAGGGCGAGTTCACAGTTCGAGTCGATACACAGAGGGTGGACGGATGACCGGCAAGACGGAGCAGACGGCGGCGGCGACGGCCGAGGCGCTCGGGTACGAGCAGGCGCGGGACGAGCTGATCGAGGTCGTACGACGGCTGGAGGCGGGCGGTACGACGCTGGAGGAGTCCCTCGCGCTCTGGGAGCGGGGCGAGGAGCTGGCCGGGGTGTGCCGGAGCCGGCTGGAGGGGGCGCGGGCCCGGCTGGACGCGGCGCTCGCGGAGGAGGAGCAGAAGGAGGAGGGCGGGGCGGAGGACTCCGGGGAGGTCTGAGGTGTGAAGTGGATCACCGGGCTCCGGATTTAGTTGAGCGTTGAACTTCACAGGCGTACGGTCGAACCCGTCAACCGGTCCGTGGTTCCTGCACGGACATCCGTGGTTCCCACACGGACAGACGGGCCGACGTACCCCCCGAGAAGGTTCACGCATGTCACTCGCCCTTGACCCCGCCGCCCAGGACCTGCTGTTCCGTGAGGCGCGCACCGCCAACACGTTCACCGACGAACCGGTGACCGACGAGCAGGTGCGGGCGATCTACGACCTGGTCAAGTACGGCCCCACCGCCTTCAACCAGAGCCCCCTGCGCGTCACCCTGGTCCGCTCCCCCGAGGCCCGCGAGCGTCTCGTCCGGCACATGGCGGAAGGCAACCAGGCGAAGACGGCCGCCGCCCCGCTGGTCGCCATCCTGTCCGCGGACAACGAGTTCCACGAGGAGCTCCCCGCCCTGCTCCCGCACTTCCCGCAGGCCAAGGACGCCTTCTTCAGCGAGCGCCCGGTGCGCGAGGGCTCCGCCGCGGTGAACGCCGCCCTCCAGGCCGCCTACTTCATCGTCGGCGTGCGCGCCGCGGGCCTGGCCGCCGGCCCGATGACCGGCCTCGACTTCGAGGGCCTCCGCAAGGAGTTCCTGGACGACGACCACACCCCGCTGATGGTCGTCAACATCGGCCGCCCCGGGCCGGACGCGTGGTTCCCGCGCTCCCCGCGGCTGGAGTACGAGCAGGTCGTCACCACCGTCTGAGCATCAGTACGGCGTGCACGGGGCGGGGCCCTGCCGGATCGGCCGATCCGGCAGGGCCCCGCCCCGTGCACATCCACGTCCCGCTCACTCCGTGCGCAGCGCCCCGGCCATCTTCTCCAGCTGGCCGAACGACGCCGTGCCGGTCACCACCGTGGTCGAGCCCTCGGTCTCCTCCAGCACCAGCGCGTCGTAGTGGTCGCCCTCGTAGCGCGTCCAGGTCCTGCCGTCGATCTGCCGCGTGGTCTCCGTCTTCGCGGCACCCTGCGTCCTGTCCTCGATGAACTCCGACCGCTTGCCCGTGGACTGCTCGACCGCCACGTACTCCCCGTCGGGGGCGCGGAAGCCGAGGTGCCAGGCCTCGGACTCGGTGCCCCGGTAGCGGACGGAGGTGGGCTTCCACGCCTCGGACAGGCCCTCCGGCGCGGCGACGGGGTAGGAGGCGGCCCGGCGGGCCGTGAGCAGGTCGACCCGGTAGTCGACCCGCTTGAGGTCGGGTTCACCGTCCTCGTGCGGGATGAACAGCCAGACCACTCCCGCCACGAGCATGATGAGGGCCAGGGAAAGGATCATGTCCCGGGCCGTTTTCTGCACGCTCTTCGTTCCTGCCACGCCCCCTATCGTCGCAGGTGCCCGGTGCGCTCATCCGTGGGGGGCCCTGCTCATTTTGTCGGACTGACGATAGAGTCGTGCCCCACACCCTCATCCGGCCGTCGTCGTACAGAAAGGTGCGCTCCGATGACCGAACACCATCACTTGCCGTCCGAGCTCGATGTCCCGTCCGAGGCCCCCGACCGCAACCTCGCCCTGGAGCTCGTACGGGTGACCGAGGCCGCGGCCATGGCCGCCGGCCGCTGGGTAGGGCGCGGTGACAAGAACGGCGCCGACGGCGCCGCGGTGCGCGCCATGCGCACCCTCGTCTCCACCGTCTCGATGAACGGCGTCGTCGTCATCGGCGAGGGCGAGAAGGACGAGGCCCCGATGCTCTTCAACGGGGAGCGCGTGGGCGACGGGACCGGCCCGGAGTGCGACATCGCCGTCGACCCGATCGACGGTACGACGTTGACCGCCAAGGGCATGACGAACGCCATCGCGGTGCTGGCCGCCGCCGAGCGCGGCTCGATGTTCGACCCGTCGGCCGTGTTCTACATGGACAAGCTGGTCACCGGGCCGGAGGCCGCCGACTTCGTCGACATCAACGCGCCGGTGAGCGTGAACATCCGGCGGGTCGCCAAGGCCAAGCGGGTCACCCCCGAGGACGTCACCGTGGTGATCCTCGACCGGCCGCGGCACGAGGGCATCATCAAGGAGATCCGGGAGACCGGGGCGCGCATCAAGCTGATCTCCGACGGCGACGTGGCCGGCTCGATCCTCGCGCTGCGCGAGGGCACGGGCATCGATCTGCTGCTCGGCGTCGGCGGTACCCCCGAGGGCATCATCTCGGCGTGCGCGGTGAAGTGCCTGGGCGGGACCATTCAGGGCAAGCTGTGGCCCAAGGACGACGAGGAGCGGCAGCGGGCGGTCGACGCGGGGCACGATCTGGACCGGGTGCTGACGACCGACGACCTCGTCGCCGGGGAGAACGTGTTCTTCGTGGCGACCGGGATCACCGACGGTGAGTTGCTGCGCGGGGTGCGGTACCGGCCGGAGACGGCCACGACCGATTCGATCGTGATGCGGTCGAAGTCGGGGACGGTTCGTCGGATCGACTCCGAGCACCGGCTCTCGAAGCTGCGGGCCTATAGCGCGATTGACTTTGATCGCGCCAAGTGAAACGCCGGTGCGTGGGGCTGCCCGCGGCGCGTGGGCGAGTGCGGGTGCGTGGTGGTTGATCGCGCAGTTCCCCGCGCCCCTGGGTGAGCTGCCCTGCCCGGCGTGAAAAGGCGCCCCCTGTGCGAAGGGAGCGCCCACGCGGCGGAGCCGCACATGTCACAGCCCCGCGCCCCTGGGTGAGCTGCCCTGCCCGGCGTGAAAAGGCGCCCCCTGTGCGAAGGGAGCGCCCACGCGGCGGAGCCGCACATGTCACAGCCCCGCGCCCCTGGGTGAGCTGCCCTGCCCGGCGTGAAAGGGCGCCCCCTGTGCGAAGGGAGCGCCCACGCGGCGGAGCCGCACGTGTCACAGCCCCGCGGCTCCTGAGCGTGTAGTCCTGCCCGGCGCGTGAAAGGGCGCCCCCTGTGCGGAGGGGGCGCCCTTTCTTATTGCTTGTGCGGGTTTCAGCCCGCTGCCGCGATGCGGCCCGGGCGGGGGGTCTTCTTCAGTTCCATTTCGCGGCGCCTGCGGCGGGCCAGGACCACTCGGCGTTCGGCGGCGGTGAGGCCGCCCCAGACGCCGTAGGGCTCGGGCTGGAGCAGGGCGTGCTCGCGGCACTCGACCATCACCGGGCAGCGGGCGCAGACGCGCTTGGCCGCCTCCTCGCGGGAGAGCCGGGCGGCGGTGGGTTCCTTCGAGGGTGCGAAGAACAGCCCCGCCTCGTCGCGCCGGCACACCGCCTCGGTGTGCCAGGGGGCGTCCTGGTCCCTGTCCCGCGCTGCCGCTCGCTGGGCCGGGACAGCGGCTATCTGCAGGGACGAATGCGGCGGTTGCAGCACGGTCTACTCCTGACGACGGCTTCGCAAGCGAGACACGATGCAGCAAGGCTTACCCGATGTGCGCGAGCCTATGCACTGAGTTCCGAACCGCCCGGCAGCCCGTCAGTGGCCCAGGTGCCTGCGCATGCTCCTGTCGACCTTGCGCTGCACCCGGTCGAGGATGTCCGCCACGAGCTTGCCGCGCTTGGGCCGCGCCTCGACGCTGCCCAGCACCGCCCAGCCGTCGACGTAGACCACCGGGGCCTCGTCGTCGGTCGCGTCGAGCGTGTCCACCTCGAAGGCGCCGAGCACGCCGCCGCCCATGCCGCGCAGCGACACGTTCTCCGGGACGCTGATCTCGACGCTGCCGAAGACGGAGAACGCCTTGATCATGACCTGCTGGTGGTCGAACAGCGCCTCGCTGAGGTCGATCTCCACGCTCCCGAAGATCGCGTAGGCGTGGATGCGGCGGCCGGTGCGCCAGCGGCCCTTGCGGGCGGCGGCGCTGAACACCGCGACCACGTTGTCATCGGGGTCCATCGGGATCGCGCCGGTGGTGGGGCGGCTGGGGGCGGAGGCGTGTGCCGCGCGCCGCTGGTGGGCTATCGGCAGGTCCTGGATGAACACCTCCAGCTCCCCGACCGTCTTGGCGGCCAGCACGCCCTCGACGCGCTCCGCGTGCTCGTCGGCGGTGAGGCGGCCCTCGGCGAGGGCCTCGCGCAGGAGGTCGGCGGTACGGTCCCGGTCGGCGTCGGAGGCGCGCAGCTCGGCCGTCCGCGGTGCCGTGTCCGGCTGCTGGGCGTGCTTCTGAAGGTCCACGGCAGCAGCGTACCGAAACGCGATAGATCGCGACTACCCCCTGACGGGAACAACTGAGGACAACCTCACAGGCTCGCCACGAGGAGCAGGTCCTACGCTGGTGAGCGCCCGCCGACGTCGGCGGGCGGCCGGCGAGCGAGCCGAAGGCGAGCCGCCCCGGAAGACTTCCTGTCGAGTGAGGAATGGGCGAGATGCCTGAGTTCGAGTACGCCGATCTGCTCCCCATGGGAGAGGACACCACCCCCTACCGGCTGGTGACCTCCGAAGGTGTCTCCACCTTCGAGGCCGACGGGCGGACGTTCCTCAAGGTGGAGCCGGAGGCGCTGCGCAGGCTCGCCGAGGAGGCCGTTCACGACATCCAGCACTATCTGCGCCCCGCCCACCTGGCGCAGCTGCGCCGCATCATCGACGACCCCGAGGCGTCGGGCAACGACAAGTTCGTCGCGCTGGACCTGCTGAAGAACGCGAACATCGCGGCGGCGGGCGTGCTGCCG
The DNA here is from genome assembly GCF_001905725.1 of Streptomyces sp. CB02400. GTDB lineage: Bacteria > Actinomycetota > Actinomycetes > Streptomycetales > Streptomycetaceae > Streptomyces > Streptomyces atrovirens. Next base: position 195,145 of record NZ_LIWB01000003.1, on the reverse strand, counting down.
ATGTGCCAGGACACCGGTACGGCGATCGTCATGGGCAAGCGCGGGCAGAACGTGCTGACGTCGGGGCGTGACGAGGAGGCCCTGAGCAAGGGCATCTACGACGCCTACAAGAACCTGAACCTGCGCTACTCGCAGATGGCTCCGCTCACCATGTGGGAGGAGAAGAACACCGGTTCGAACCTCCCGGCGCAGATCGAGCTGTACGCGACGGACGGCGGCGCGTACAAGTTCCTGTTCATGGCCAAGGGCGGCGGCTCGGCCAACAAGTCGTTCCTCTACCAGGAGACCAAGGCCGTCCTGAACGAGGCCTCCATGATGAAGTTCCTGGAGGAGAAGATCCGTTCGCTGGGTACGGCCGCCTGTCCGCCGTACCACCTGGCGATCGTCGTCGGCGGTACGTCGGCCGAGTACGCGCTGAAGACCGCGAAGTACGCCTCCGCGCACTACCTGGACGAGATCCCCTCCGAGGGGTCGGCGCTCGGGCACGGCTTCCGGGACAAGGAGCTGGAGGAGAAGGTCTTCGAGCTGACGCAGAAGATCGGGATCGGGGCGCAGTTCGGGGGCAAGTACTTCTGCCACGACGTGCGGGTGGTGCGGCTGCCGCGGCACGGGGCGTCGTGTCCGGTCGCGATCGCCGTGTCCTGCTCCGCCGACCGGCAGGCCGTCGCGAAGATCACCGCTGAGGGTGTGTTCCTGGAGCAGCTGGAGACGGATCCGGCGCGGTTCCTGCCGGAGACGACGGACGAGCAGCTGGAGTCCGAGGGCGACGTCGTCAAGGTCGACCTCAACCAGCCGATGGACGACATCCTCGCCGAGCTGACCAAGCACCCGGTCAAGACCCGGCTCTCCCTGACCGGTCCGCTGGTCGTGGCGCGCGACATCGCGCACGCCAAGATCAAGGAGAGGCTGGACGCGGGTGAGGAGATGCCGCAGTACCTGAAGGACCACCCGGTGTACTACGCCGGGCCCGCGAAGACGCCGGAGGGGTATGCGTCGGGGTCGTTCGGGCCTACGACGGCCGGGCGCATGGACTCGTACGTGGAGCAGTTCCAGGCTGCGGGCGGGTCGAAGGTGATGCTGGCGAAGGGGAACCGGTCGAAGCAGGTCACCGACGCGTGTGACGCGCACGGTGGGTTCTATCTCGGGTCCATCGGTGGGCCGGCGGCGCGGCTCGCGCAGGACTGCATCAAGAAGGTCGAGGTCGTCGAGTACGAGGAGCTCGGGATGGAGGCGGTGTGGAAGATCGAGGTGGAGGACTTCCCGGCGTTCATCGTCGTCGACGACAAGGGGAATGACTTCTTCCAGGATCCTTCGCCGCAGCAGCCGACGTTCACGTCGATTCCGGTGCGGGGGCCCGGGCTGGCGTAGCCCCTCCGGTGCGGCGTGAGTGGGTTTTCGCCCCCGACGCCCCTTCCCGCCCCATCCCTGGGGGCTGCGCCCCCAGACCCCCTTTCGGCCCTGAACGGGCCTCGTCCTCAAACGCCGGACGGGCCGAGTCGGCCCGTCCGGCGTTTGAGGAGCGGGGGTCCGGGGGCAGCGCCCCCCGGGGTCGGGACGGGAAGGGGTGGCGGGGGCGGATCATTGCCGTCCGGATAGCGGACCCTGCGTACTTCTTTCGGACAATCAAGCCTCAGCCCTGCCCGTTCCGTTGACTGGCTCAACCATCACTGTGAGTCTTCTCGCCACTCCGACATGCTCATGCCATGTCAATCCTGTGTGGCTCACCCCACAGCCACCTCCCGGAGGAGACAAGGTGAAACGAAGATTCGCCGTGGCGGGTATCTCGCTCGCCGTCGTGCTCGGCTGCGGAACACTCCCCGCCGTGGCCGCCGACTCCGTACCCACCGCGGACACCACCCTCAGCGCCGCACCCGACGTCGACGTGACCAAGGTGAAGGCGCATCTGAACGAGTTCAGCGCCATCGCCGGCCGGAACGGCGGCAACCGCCGCTCCACCGGCCAGGGTTACGACGACTCCGTCGCCTATGTGAAGGGCAGGCTCCAGGCCGCCGGATACACCGTCACCGAGCAGCCGTGCACCTCCGGCTGCTCCAGCGGGGCCGGGCCCAACCTGATCGCCGAGTGGCCCAAGGGCGACGCCAACAACGTGTACATGTTCGGCGCCCACCTGGACGGCGTCTCGGCCGGACCCGGCATGAACGACAACGGCTCCGGCTCCGCCGCCCTCCTCGAGAACGCCCTGACGCTCGCCCAGCAGAACCCCACCATGCGCAACCGGGTCCGCTTCGCCTGGTGGACCGACGAGGAGCAGGGCCTCAACGGGTCCGACTTCTACGTGCGTTCCCTGTCGTCGACCGAGCGCGCGAGGATCAAGGCGTACTACAACTTCGACATGGTCGCCTCCGTCAACGGCGGCTACTTCATCAACCACATCACCTCCTCGGCCGCCGCCCCGATGAAGGCGTACTGGGACTCGCTCGGACTCCAGCCGGAGGAGAACACCGAGGGCGCGGGGCGCAGCGACGACTACTCCTTCGAGCAGTACTCCATCCCCACCTCCGGCTACGCGATGGGCGCCAGCGCCCGCAAGACCTCCGCGCAGGCCGCCAAGTGGGGCGGCACCGCGAGCAGGGCGTACGACCCCTGTTACCACTCCTCCTGCGACACCCTCACCAACATCAACACCACCGGCCTGGACCGCGCGTCCGACGGCATCGCGTACACGATCTGGCAGCGGGCCGTGGACACCGGCGACGACGGCGGCGACTGCGACACCACCGGCGTCGTCGCCAACGGCGGGTTCGAGAGCGGCACCTCGCCGTGGACCGGGAACACCGGGACCATCGGCGCCCACTCGGGCCGGTCCGCCCACACCGGCACCCGGTTCGCCTGGCTGTCGGGGTACGGCTCCACCCGCACCGAGTCGATCAGCCAGTCGGTGACCGTGCCGGCCGGGTGCACCCGGGCCGCGCTGAGCTACTGGCTGCACATCGACACCGACGAGTCCGGCTCGACGCCGTACGACCGGTTCACGGTGAAGGCCGGCGGCACCACGCTCGCCACGCTGTCCAACGCCGACGCCGGCAGCGGCTACGTGCAGCGCTCGGTCGACCTGTCGGCGTACGCGGGGCAGACGGTGACCCTGACGTTCACCGGAAGTGAGGACTCCTCGCTGCAGACGAGCTTCGTCGTGGACGACGTGACCCTGCTGAGCGACTGAGACCACCCCCCACGGGTACTCCGCCCTGCCGCGCTCCTTCTGCGGCGGGGCGGAGGCCGTTCACGGGAATACGCTCGTCGGACACCGCTGCTGTGCATGCTCGGAGGTACGACGATGACGACCACGGACGACGACCGGCACTACCGCATCGAGCACGACTCCATGGGGGAGGTGAAGGTACCGGCCGACGCCAAGTGGCGCGCCCAGACCCAGCGCGCCGTGGAGAACTTCCCGGTCTCCGGGCAGCGGCTGGAGCGCGCCCACATCGAGGCGCTGGCCCGGATCAAGGGCGCCGCGGCCAAGGTGAACGCCCGGCTCGGGGTGCTGGACGAGGACATCGCCGAGGCGATCCAGGAGGCGGCCGACGAGGTCGCCGAGGGACGGTGGGACGAGCACTTCCCGGTGGACGTGTTCCAGACCGGGTCCGGGACCTCCTCCAACATGAACACCAACGAGGTCGTCGCCACGCTCGCCGGCGAGCGGCTGGGGCGGGACGTGCACCCCAACGACCACGTCAACGCCTCGCAGTCGTCCAACGACGTCTTCCCGTCGTCGATCCACATCGCCGCCACGGCCGCCGTCACCCGCGATCTGGTCCCGGCGCTCGACCACCTCGCCACCGCCCTGGAGCGCAAGGCCGATGAGTTCGCCGACGTGGTGAAGTCCGGGCGGACGCACCTGATGGACGCCACGCCGGTGACGCTGGGCCAGGAGTTCGGCGGGTACGCGGCCCAGGTGCGGTACGGCATCGAGCGGCTGAACGCCTCCCTGCCGCGCCTGGCCGAGCTGCCGCTGGGCGGGACCGCCGTCGGCACCGGCATCAACACCCCGCCCGGTTTCTCCGCCGCCGTCATCGAGGAGGTAGCCCGCGCGACCGGACTGCCGCTGACCGAGGCGCGCGACCACTTCGAGGCACAGGGCGCCCGCGACGGCATCGTGGAGACCAGCGGGCAGCTGCGGACCATCGCCGTCGGACTGACGAAGATCGCGAACGATCTGCGGTGGATGGCGTCGGGCCCCCGTACCGGCCTCGCGGAGATCAGCCTGCCCGACCTCCAGCCCGGCTCCTCGATCATGCCCGGCAAGGTCAACCCGGTGATCCCGGAGGCCGTGCTCATGGTGTGCGCGCAGGTCACCGGCAACGACGCGACCGTCGCCACCGCCGGCGCCTCCGGCAACTTCGAGCTCAACGTCATGCTGCCGGTCATCGCGAAGAACGTCCTGGAGTCGGTGCGGCTGCTCGCGAACGTCTCCCGGCTGCTCGCCGACCGCACGGTCGACGGGATCGTCGCCCACCGCGAACGGGCCCGCGAGTACGCCGAGTCCTCGCCGTCCGTGGTCACCCCGCTCAACAAGTACATCGGCTACGAGGAGGCCGCCAAGGTCGCCAAGAGGTCCCTGGCCGAGCGGAAGACCATCCGGGAGGTCGTGCTGGAGGGCGGTTACGTCGAGCGCGGCGACCTCACCGTCGAGCAGCTCGACGCGGCGCTGGACGTCCTGCGGATGACAAGGCCGTGACGACACGGCCGCAGGACATCGCGCCGGGAGCGTGAACCGTACCGGGGGCCGCGGCGTCGTATGCCCATGACACTCTCATATCTGGCCATGGCGGAGGGCGGAGCGACGATGCGCGAGGAAGCGGGCGGGACGGCCGGACACTGGGCGCCCGGGACACGGGTCCTGTGGCGGTACCGGGAGAACGGCGGCGCGCGCATCCACATCGCGCGCCCCGTCACGGTCGTACGCGACGACCCGGAGCTGCTCGCGGTGTGGATGGCGCCCGGTACCGAGTGCGTGAAGCCGGTGCTCGCCGACGGCACGCCCGTGCACCAGGAGCCGCTCGGCACCCGGTACACCAGGCCGCGCACGGTGCAGCGGGACCACTGGTTCGGCACCGGTGTGCTGAAGCTCGCCCGGCCCGGCGAACCCTGGTCGGTGTGGCTGTTCTGGGATCCGGGCTGGCGGTTCAAGAACTGGTACGTGAACCTGGAGGAGCCGCTGGCCCGCTGGGCCGGCGGGGTGGACTCCGAGGATCACTTCCTGGACATCTCCGTGCACCCGGACCGCACCTGGTACTGGCGGGACGAGGACGAGTTCGCACAGGCCCGGCGGGACGGTCTGGTGGACTCCGCGCTGGCCAAGAGGGTGCGGGGGGCCGGGCGGGCCGCGGTGGAGGTGATCGAGGCCTGGGGATCGCCGTTCGCGGACGGGTGGGAGAACTGGCGCCCCGATCCGTCGTGGACGGTACCGTCACTGCCACAGGACTGGGACCGCACTCCCGCGCATCTGTCCTCGTGAGACCCTTGCTGCGCCCCCGGTCGGGAAACGTAGGATCGTCCTCCGCAAGGGCGCGGGGCAGCAACCACCGGAGTACGCGCCGGGCTTGACCGATCGTCACCGAGGGGCGGCAGGACGTGAGCGAGGGGTACGGAAACACCGGCACCGGCCGGGAACGGCCGGCCTGCGGCACAGGAACAACCTCTGACCACGCGGGAAATCCGTTCCGGGGGCACGTATTCCGGGTATCGGAGTTTCGGCGGGACGAACCGCGCGCACGGCGTGCGCCGGACGGATGGACTCGACACGCGTGACGGAGCAGCCGACCTCCTTCGAACGCCCGCAGCCGGGCGTCGACCCCGCGGATCCCCGCGGGGCGCTCCTGCGTACCCCGCCACCGGCGCGTGTGCCGGGCACGGGGGCCGCCTTACCCGTACAGAGCCGCTCCGGCGGTGAGCCTCCCGCGTCCGGGGCCGCGTCCCCGGGAGCGTCGGAAGCCACGTCGCCGGGCAGCACGGTGACGCCGGACGGCACCGGCCAGGACCCGGCCGCCGGGTCCGGCTCCGAGCACTCCCAGCCGGGTGCCGGGCAGGTCGCCGAGCCGGACACGCACCGGCCGCGTCCCGCGCCCGAGGGCATCCCGGTGCAGCCGGCCGCGGACCACGGCCGGCCGGTCCAGGGGCCCGACGGCACGGAGCGCCGTACCGGGCAGCAGGCGCAGCCCGGACGGCCCACGCCGATGCGCAGGGACGGCGACCGGCTGCGGTTCGTCGGTGCCGCGACCCGGCGGATCGCCCGCGGCATCGACCTGGACGAGATCGTGATGGGGCTGTGCCGGGCCACCGTGCCCACCTTCTCCGACGCGATCCTGGTCTATCTGCGCGATCCCCTGCCGGTCGGCGACGAGCGGCCCACCGGCCCGCTGGTGCTGCGGCTGCGCCGCACCGACCGGATCCCGGCCGAGCGGGACACCGAGGGCGGGTTCACCCCGGTCGCCCCGCCGGAGCCGTCCGAGCTGGACTCGGTCGGCGCGGAGCTGTGCACCGTACGGCCCGGCAGCGCGCTCGCCGAGGTGCTGCGCGGCGTACGGCCGGTGTTCACGGACGCGCCGGCGGCCCGCGCCGCGCTGCCCGAACTCCTCGGCGAGGAGGGCGCGTCGGCCGTACCGGACGGGCAGCGGGCGGTCCTCGCGCCGCTGCGCGGCCGACGGCGGGTGATCGGCGCGGCCCTGTTCCTGCGCCGCCCGGAACGCATCCCGTTCGAGGCCGACGACCTGCTGGTCGCAGCCCAGCTCGCCACGCACAGCGCCCTCGGCATCGACAAGGCGGTGCTGTACGGGCGGGAGGCGTACATCGCCGACGAGCTGCAGCGCACGATGCTGCCGGAGAACCTGCCGCGCTGCACCGGCGTACGGCTCGCCTCGCGTTACCTCCCGGCCGCGGAGACCGCGCGGGTCGGCGGTGACTGGTACGACGCCATCCCGCTGCCCGGCAGCCGGGTCGCGCTGGTCGTCGGTGACGTCATGGGCCACTCCATGACCTCGGCGGCGATCATGGGCCAGCTCCGTACCACCGCGCAGACCCTCGCCGGGCTCGACCTGCCCCCGCAGGAGGTGCTGCACCACCTCGACGAGCAGGCCCAGCGGCTCGGCGTGGACCGCATGGCGACCTGCCTCTACGCGGTGTACGACCCGGTGGCGCACCGCATCACCATCGCCAACGCCGGCCACCCGCCGCCCGTCCTGCTGGAGCTGGGCGGACGCGCCGAGGTGCTGCGGGTGCCGGCCGGCGCCCCGATCGGCGTGGGCGGGGTGGACTTCGAGGCCGTCGAGCTGGACGCACCCGCCGGGGCGACCCTCCTGCTGTACACCGACGGCCTGGTGGAGTCCCGGCTGCGGGACGTGTGGACCGGCATCGAGCAGCTGCGGGAGAAGCTCGCCGCGACCGCGCAGCTCACCGGTCCTGACCATCCGCCGCCGCTGGAGGCGCTCTGCGACGAGGTGCTGGACATGCTCGGCCCGGGCGACCGGGACGACGACATCGCGCTGCTCGCCGCCCGCTTCGACGGGATCGCGCCGAGCGACGTGGCGTACTGGTTCCTGGAGCCGGAGGACGCGGCCCCCGGCCGGGCCCGCCGGCTGGCCCGGCGGGCGCTGTCCCGCTGGGGCATGGAGGAGCTGAGCGACTCCGTCGAGCTGCTGGTCAGCGAGGTGGTGACCAACGCCGTGCGCTATGCCACGCGGCCGGTCACCCTGCGGCTGCTGCGCACCGACGTGCTGCGCTGCGAGGTCGGTGACGACGTGCCGCAGCTCCCGCGGCTGCGGCAGGCGCGGGCCACCGACGAGGGCGGGCGCGGGCTGTACCTGGTGAACCGGCTGGCCCGGCGCTGGGGCGCGACCCGGCTGAGCACCGGCAAGGTGGTGTGGTTCGAACTGAACCGCAGTTGAACCGTCGTACGACATGACGAGGGGCGCCCGGTGCGGTCACCGGGCGCCCCTCTGTTCTCCGTCTACTGCTGCTCCTCGTCGCCTCCCGGGTCCTCCGGGCCCCCCGGAAGCTCGAACGTCGGCGATGTGGAGGTGGTCGGGAGCGTCGGCGGCTCCGACGTCGGCGGCCGGCTGCTCGGCGGCGCGGACGACGGCGGCGCGGAGGTCTCCGGCGGCGCCTCGGTGGTCGGCGCCTCGCTCGTCGGCTCGTCGCTCGGGCTCTGCGAGGGCGACTGCGAGACCGACGGCGAGCTGCTCGGCTTCTTCACCGCGTTGCCCTGCTTGGTGTCCAGGTCGAACTCGGTGACCTCGTCCATGACGCCGAAGGTGTACGCGGCCCAGATCTCCGCCGGGGGGCCACCGCCGTTGACGCGGTAGTCGACGCCGGCCGCCCGGTACATCGGGACCTGCTTGCCGCTCTTGTCGTCCTCGCCGAACAGGCCGACCGAGGTGACCAGCTCGGGGGTGAACCCGGTGAACCAGGCCGACTTGTTGTTGTCGGACGTACCCGTCTTGCCGGCGACGTCCTGGCCGTCGCGCAGCGGGTTCTCCTTCACGGACACCCGGGCCGTACCGTCGTCGACCACGCCGGTGAGCACGGAGGTCACCGTGTCGGCGGCCTCGCGGCTGATGACCTGCTCACCGATCGGGTCCGGGAACTCGACCGCGCGGTCCTTGTGCTCGACCGACTTCACGATCGCCGGGGTGACCTTCTTGCCGTGGTTGGCGAGGGTGGCGTAGACGCCGGACATCTCCAGCGGGCTCGCGCCCATACTGCCCAGCGTCTGCGCGGGCACGGGGTCCATGCCCTCGGTCTCCATGCCGAGTTCGCCCGCGGTCTCGACCACCTCGGTCATGCCGACGTCGATGCCCATCTGCGCGAAGACCGAGTTGACGGACTTGTTCATCGCCTCCTGGACGGTGATGTCGCCGTAACTCCGGTCGTCCTCGTTGGGCGGCGCGAAGCCGACCTCCTTGTCGCCGTCCATCACGGGGCGCTCGCTCGTGCCGTCGTAGATGGTGTTCGCCGTGATCGGCACGCCGTCCTGGGTCTCGGCGTCCTGGTCCACGGCCGCGGCGAGGATCACCGGCTTGAAGGTGGAGGCGGCCTGGTAGTCGTCGCGGGTGGCGTTGTTCCTGAAGTGCTTCACGTAGTCCACGCCGCCGTACATCGCCAGGACCGCGCCCGTCTTCGGGTCGACGGAGGCGGCTCCGGCCTGGACGTCGGCGTCGACCTCGCGCTTGTCGGGGTCGAGCCTGCTGGTGAGCTTGGTCTTGACCGCCTCTTCCAGCGCCTTCTGCTTCTTCTTGTCGATGTTCAGCGTGATGGTGTAGCCGCCGAGGTCCAGCATGGCGTCGGCCTGCTTCGTGTCCTCGGCGACGCCCTGGGCGACGAGCTGCTGCTTGAGCGCGGCGTTGGCCGCCTCGACCAGGTACCCGGTCTGGCCCTCCATCCCGGGAACGGCCTTGGGTTCCTTGGGGACCGGGAACTTCATGCCCTGGCGGTCGGCCCGGTCCAGCCACTTCTCCTCGACCATGTTGTCCAGGACGTAGTTCCAGCGCTCCTGGGCGAGCTTCTTGCCGGTGTCGCTGGCGATCGCCCAGTCGTACTGGTTCGGCGCCTGGAGCAGCGCGGCGAGGTACGCGCCCTGCTCGACGGTGAGGTCCTCGGCGTCGACGCGGTAGTAGGCCTGCGCGGCGGCCTGGATCCCGTAGGCGCCGCGGCCGTAGTAGCTGGTGTTGATGTAGCCGGCGAGGATGTAGTCCTTGGACTTCTCCCGGTCCAGCTTCAGGGAGATGACCAGTTCCTTCAGCTTGCGGGTGACCGTCTGTTCCTGGGTCAGGTAGTAGTTCTTGACGTACTGCTGGGTGATCGTCGAACCGCCCTGCGCGCCCTTGCCGGAGACCGTGTTGAGCAGACCGCGCGCGGTGCCCTTGAGGTCGACGCCGGAGTCCTTGTAGAAGGACTTGTTCTCGGCGGCGACGAAGGTGCGCTGGACGTCCTTGGGCACCTTGGCGAGGTCGACGATCTCACGGTTGTAGCCCCGGCGGGCCATGATCGAGCCGTCGCTGTACTCGTAGACGTTGCCCTGCAGTTCGGCGTCGGCGTTCCCCTCGGGGATGTCGATCACCATGTACAGCACGATGAAGGCGCCCATGCCGAGCAGGCAGAGGCCGAAGAACGTGCCGAGGATCTTCTTCCAGGTGAAGAGGCGGCGTATGCCGCCGCGTCCGGCCGCGCCCGACGAACGGCGGCCCTTGGGTGCCGCACGGCGCCCACCGCGCTGTCGTGCGCGTCTTTCTTCCGCTCGTCCCATGCGTCCGTTCCGCTCCGCTTCGTTCGTGTGTGCTCTTCAGCCACACCAGTTCGCCGCTCGGGTCAGCTCAGAAAGCTAACACCGGGAGCTATGACAAAGAGCCGCCGATCCGGCCTTTACGGGCGTGACAATCAGCACCCGCTCCAACGGAACCGACGTTCGAGAGGGGTGTGAGGTTGCCGGGGCGGGGTAAAGTGATATCACTTAGCTAGACAGGCGCTAGCCGCTCGGCGGGCGCCCGGAGAAACGGGGGATCACCCATGTCCACACACGACACGCAGGTCACGGCCGATGTGCCCGAGATGCCGGCCCCGCGCGTGCGGGAGTTCGCGGCGCACAGCATCGGCGGCGGACTGGCGCTGCTGCTCGGCCTCGTCGGCCTGCTGGTCGGCATTGGGATGATCGTCGTCGCCACGGCGGTCAGCGGGGCCGGGGCCAAGGCCGTACTGATCATCGGCGGCATCCTGGTCGCCATCGCCGCGTTCCTCGCGATGTGCGGGCTGAACATGGTGGCGCCGGGCGAGGCGCGGGTGGTGCAGCTCTTCGGCCGCTACCGGGGCACGATCCGGCAGGACGGACTGCGCTGGGTGAACCCCCTCACCTCACGCACCAAGATCTCGACGCGGGTACGCAACCACGAGACCGCCGTCCTGAAGGTGAACGACGCCTACGGCAACCCGATCGAGCTGGCCGCGGTCGTGGTGTGGCGGGTGGAGGACACCGCCCAGGCCACCTTCGAGGTCGACGACTACATCGAGTTCGTCTCCACCCAGACCGAGGCGGCCGTGCGGCACATCGCCATCGAGTACCCCTACGACGCCCACGACGAGGACGGCCTCTCGCTGCGCGGCAACGCCGAGGAGATCACCGAGAAGCTCGCCGTCGAACTGCACGCGCGCGTGGAGGCGGCCGGGGTGCAGATCATCGAGTCCCGGTTCACGCACCTCGCGTACGCTCCCGAGATCGCCTCGGCGATGCTCCAGCGGCAGCAGGCGGGTGCCGTCGTGGCGGCTCGGCAGAAGATCGTGGAGGGTGCCGTGGGCATGGTGGAGTCGGCGCTGGCCCGGATCGCCGAGCAGGACATCGTGGAGCTGGACCCCGAACGGAAGGCGGCGATGGTGTCCAACCTGATGGTGGTGCTGTGCGGTGACCGCTCCGCGCAGCCGGTCCTCAACACCGGGACGCTCTACCAGTGACGACTCCGTCCGGGGGCCCGGCCCCCCAGGGCCGGCCGCAGCGCAAGCAGGTGCTGCTGCGGCTGGACCCGTCGGTGTACGAGGCGCTGGCGCGGTGGGCGAACGATGAGCTGCGCTCGGCCAATGCGCAGATCGAGTTTCTGCTGCGACGTGCTCTCGCGGAGGCGGGGCGGTTGCCCGGTGAGGCGGGGCCTCTGCCTCGTCGTGGTCGGCCGCCCGGGGGCTCCGCCCCCAGACCCCCGTCGGCCTGAACGGCCTCGTCCTCAAACCCTCCCGGAGGGGGCGCCCCCAGACGGGCTGGCTGGTAGCAGAACCGTGACAATCGGCCCCCACCTGCGTCTCCGTACGCCCCGGCACGACCTGCACACTCCGTGTATACATACCGCGTATACACCGTGTGTAGAGTGCTCCGCATGTCCATCGGTCACACCCTCCTGGGGCTCCTGGAGTCCGGTCCGCGTCACGGTTACGACCTGAAGCGGGCCTTCGACGAGAAGTTCGGTCACGATCGGCCGCTGCACTACGGCCAGGTCTATTCGACGATGTCCCGGCTGCTGAAGAACGGGCTCGTCGAGGTCGACGGCATCGAGGCCGGCGGCGGCCCCGAGCGGAAGCGGTACGCGATCACCGAGGCCGGCATCACCGATGTCGAGCGCTGGCTCGCCACGCCGGAGAAGCCGGAGCCGTACCTCCAGTCGACGCTCTACACCAAGGTCGTCCTCGCTCTCCTCACCAGCCGGGACGCCGCCGACATCCTCGACACCCAGCGCTCGGAGCATCTGCGCGGCATGCGGATCCTCACCGACCGCAAGCGCAAGGGCGACCTCGCCGACCAGCTCATCTGCGACCACGCCCTGTTCCACCTCGAGGCCGATCTGCGCTGGCTGGAGCTGACCGCGGCGCGTCTCGACAAGCTCCGTGCGGCGGTGACCCGATGACCGCGCCCGTTCCTCCCGGTTCGCTGCTCACCGCCCAGGACCTGCGCAAGGCCTACGGCCCCACCACCGCGCTCGACGGCGCCGCCTTCTCCATCCACCCCGGCGAGGTCGTCGCCGTGATGGGGCCCTCCGGGTCGGGCAAGTCGACGCTGCTGCACTGCCTCGCCGGGATCGTCACCCCCGACTCCGGGTCGATCACGTACGACGGGCGCGAGCTGACCGCCATGAGCGACGCCGAGCGCAGTGCGCTCAGGCGCTCGGAGTTCGGCTTCGTCTTCCAGTTCGGGCAGCTCGTCCCGGAGCTCACCTGTGTGGAGAACGTCGCCCTGCCGCTGCGGCTGAACGGCACGTCCCGCAAGGAGGCCGAGCGGGCCGCGCTGACCTGGATGGAGCGGCTCGAGGTGGACGACGTCCGCAAGAAGCGGCCCGGCGAGGTGTCCGGCGGTCAGGGGCAGCGGGTCGCCGTGGCCCGGTCGCTGGTCACCGGCCCGCGGGTGCTGTTCGCCGACGAGCCGACCGGCGCGCTGGACTCCCTCAACGGCGAGCGGGTGATGGAGCTGCTCACCGACGCCGCCCGGTCCACCAACGCCGCCGTCGTCCTGGTCACGCACGAGGCGCGGGTGGCCGCGTACTCCGACCGCGAGGTCGTCGTGCGCGACGGGAAGTCCCGGGACATGGAGCGCGTCGTATGAGTACCGCCAAGCAGTGGGCCCGCGATCTGACCATGGGAACCCGGTTCGCCTTCGCCGGCGGACGCGAGGGGTGGATCCGGGCTCTGCTCACCGCCGTCGGCGTCGGGCTGGGGGTGGCGCTGCTGCTGCTCACCACCGCCCTGCCCGGCGCGCTGGCGGAGCGGGACCGGCGGGAGGAGGCACGGCTCAACTACACCTTCGGCGAGCAGATCGAGCGCGCCGACGACACCCTGATGACCGCGGACACCGACACCGAGTTCGACGGCCGGGACGTCCGCGGCCGGCTGCTGGAGCCGGAGGGCGACAAGGCCCCGCTGCCGCCCGGCCTGCGGGAGTTCCCGGCGCCGGGCGACATGGTGGTCTCCCCCGCGCTGAGGGAACTCCTCGACTCGGACGGCGGCGAGCTGCTGCGGGAGCGGCTGTCGTACGACATCGTGGGGACGATCGGTGAGCAGGGGCTGATCGGCTCGCAGGAGCTCGCCTACTACGCGGGCGCCGAGGGCCTCGCGGGGCGGGCCGGCGACGGGATGGTGGGCCGTATCGACTCCTTCGGGAACCCCGACCCGGTGGTCGAGGAGATGGACCCGGTCCTCATGCTGCTGGTCCTGGTCGTCTTCGTGGTGCTGCTGATGCCGGTCGCCGTGTTCATCGCCGCGGCCGTACGGTTCGGCGGCGAGCGGCGCGACCGCAGGCTGGCCGCGCTGCGGCTGGTCGGCTCCGACGGTGGCATGACCCGGCGGATCGCCGCGGGCGAGGCGCTCGCCGGGGCACTGCTCGGGCTGGTGTTCGGCGCCGGGTTCTTCCTGGCGGGGCGCGAGTTCGCGGCGTCCGTCGAGGTGTTCCACATCAGTGTCTTCCCGAGCTACCTGAACCCCTCGCCGCTGCTGGCGCTGCTGGTCGCGGTGGCGGTTCCGGGGGCCGCGGTGCTGGTGACGCTGCTGGCGCTGCGCGGGGTGGTCATCGAACCGCTGGGCGTGGTGCGCACGGCGCGGCCCGCCCGCCGCCGGCTGTGGTGGCGGCTGCTGCTGCCGCTGGCCGGGATCGGCATGCTGTTCCCCATGCTCGGCCAGGGCCGGGAGAACGGGGACTTCAACCAGTACCTGGTCACCGGCGGTGTCATCTGTCTGCTCGTCGGGGTCACCGCGCTGCTGCCGTGGATCGTGGAGACGGTCGTCGCCCGGCTCGGACCGGGCAGCGTCTCCTGGCAACTGGCGGTGCGCCGCCTTCAGTTGAGCAGCGGTGCGGCGGCCCGCATGGTCAACGGCATCGCGGTGGCCGTGGCCGGCGCGATCGCGCTGCAGATGCTGTTCGCCGGGGTGGAGGGCGACTACACCGAGGAGACCGGCTACGACATGTCGCTGGCGCAGATGCAGGTACGGGTGCCGGAGGGCTCCGAACTCGCCGCGGCCACCGCGAAGTTCGAGGAGACCAAGGGCGTCCGCAAGGTCTACCCGCTGTCCGAGGGGTACTTCGGCGACCGGCCCTGGAACAAGGATCCGCAGCGCACCGCCCAGCTGACCATCGGTGACTGCGCGACCCTGCGCGAGGTGGCGAAGCTGCCCTCGTGCGCGGACGGCGACGTGTTCGCGGTCCGGGGCGGCGAGTACGACACCGACACCCCGTCGCTGAGCAGGCCGGGCCAGAAGCTGTACCTGGAGAAGTCCATCAGCGACAGCAGCAGGGAGAACGTCGTCTGGACCCTCCCCGAGGGCCTGAAGCAGGCCGACTCCGTCGAGGATCCGACCGGGACCAGGCGCGGCGGCTTCCTCGTGACCCCGGCCGCGGTGCCCGCGGACATGGCGGAGGCGGTCACCGGCCAGCTGTATCTGTCGGTCGACGACTCGGTGCCGTACGCCGACGAGTACATACGCAACACGGCGGCCGCGGTCGACCCGCTGGCCTATCCGATGACGTGGAACTCCGTCGAGCGTTCCGAGCGCTACGACTCCATCCGTACGGGCCTGTTCGTCGGCGCCGCCGCCGTACTGGCGCTGATCGGGGCGAGTCTGCTGGTCTCCCAGCTTGAGCAGTTGCGGGAACGCCGCAAGCTGCTGTCGGCCCTGGTCGCCTTCGGCACCCGGCGCCGCACGCTGAGCCTGTCGGTGCTGTGGCAGACGGCGATCCCGATCGGCCTGGGTCTGCTGCTGGCCTCGGTGGTGGGCGTGGCCCTGGGCACGGTGCTGCTGAAGATGACCTCGACACCGGTCGGTGTGGACTGGCCGAGCGTGTTGCGGATGACCGGCATGGGCGCGGGCGTGGTCCTCGCGGTGACGCTGCTGAGCCTGCCCCCGCTGCTGCGCATGATGCGCCCGGACGGCCTCCGGACGGAGTGAGCGAACCGTACGGGCCGCGGGGGCGCTCAGTTCCCCACTATCCGCACCGGAAGGTCCCGCATCGCCGCGCGCAGGGCCGCCGCCAGTTCCTTGTGCTCCGCCGCCCTCACCGTGCCCGTGCGCATGGCGAGGGCGATGCGGCGGCTGGGAGCCGGATCGGTGAAGCGGGCGGTGAGCAGCCGGTTGGAGCGGGCGGTCTCGACCTGGACGGCGGTGCGCGGCAGCAGGGTCACCCCGAGGCCGCCCGCGACCAGCTGGACGAGTGTGGCCAGTCCGGCCGCCGTCGTCGTGGCCGGGACGTCGGCCCGCCCGGCCTCCCGGCAGATGTCCAGGGCCTGGTCGCGCAGGCAGTGACCCTCGTCGAGCAGCAGCAGGTTCAGCTCGCGCAGCACCGCGCGGGGGATGCCCTCCCGGCCGCCGAGCCGGTGGCCGAGCGGGGTGACCAGCACGAAGTCCTCGTCGAAGAGGGGGATCTCGGTCACGCCGGGGACACCGAGGGGCACCGCGAGCAGCAGCAGGTCGAGCCGGCCGCCGGCCAGTCCGTCCAGCAGGTTCGCGGTCTGCTCCTCGTGCACCTGGAGGTCGAGGAGCGGATAGCGGCCGCGGACCAGCCGCAGGATCGTCGGCAGCAGATAGGGCGCGACGGTCGGGATGACGCCGAGCCGCAGCACCCCGGTGAACGGCGCCCGCAGCGCGTCCGCCTCCTCCATCAGCGCGTCGACTTCCCCGAGTACGGCCTTGGCGCGGGCGGCGAGCCGCTCACCGGCCGGTGAGAGCAGCACCTTGCGCGTCGTACGCTCCACGAGGGTGACACCGAGCGTCTCCTCCAGCGTCGACACGGCGCCCGACAGCGCCGGCTGGCTCATCCCGATCGCCGAGGCGGCGTCCCGGAAGTGCAGATGCTCGGCCACCGCGGCGAACGCGCGGAGCTGAGCGAAACTGGGCTGCCTGCGCCTCTTGCCCACGGTCACTGATAGCTACCTCCGATCAACACGACCGAGTGTAGCTATTTCACTAATCAATGCGCGATGTGCCAACATCAACAAGGTCCAACCCATGGGAAATGCCCGTAATCCGGGCGTTTCCTCGCTGCAAGGAGAGCCTGTGCTCACTGTCGGTGACAAGTTCCCCGATTTCGAACTGACCGCCTGCGTCTCGCTGGAGAAGGGCAAGGAGTTCGAGACGATCGACCACAAGACCTACGAGGGCAAGTGGAAGATCGTGTTCGCGTGGCCCAAGGACTTCACCTTCGTGTGCCCGACCGAGATCGCCGCCTTCGGCAAGCTGAACGACGAGTTCGCCGACCGTGACGCCCAGGTCCTCGGCTTCTCCGGCGACTCCGAGTTCGTCCACCACGCCTGGCGCAAGGACCACGACGACCTGCGCGACCTGCCGTTCCCGATGATGGCGGACTCCAAGCACGAGCTGATGCGCGACCTCGGCATCGAGGGCGAGGACGGCTTCGCCAAGCGCGCCGTGTTCATCGTGGACCAGAACAACGAGATCCAGTTCTCCATGGTGACCGCCGGCTCCGTCGGCCGTAACCCCAAGGAGGTCCTGCGGGTCCTGGACGCCCTGCAGACCGACGAGCTCTGCCCGTGCAACTGGTCCAAGGGCGACGAGACCCTGGACCCGGTCGCGCTGCTGTCCGGGGAGTGAGCTGACATGTCCCTCGACTCCCTGAAGTCCCGCATACCGGACTACGCCAAGGACCTGAAGCTCAACCTGGGCTCGGTCATCGGCAACTCCGACCTGCCGGCCCAGCAGCTCTGGGGCACGGTGCTGTCGACGGCGATCGCCTCGCGCTCGGCCATCGTGCTGCGCGAGCTGGAGCCGGAGGCGAAGGCGAACCTGTCGCCGGAGGCGTACACGGCCGCGAAGGCCGCCGCCGCGGTGATGGCGATGAACAACGTCTTCTACCGGACGCGTCATCTGCTGTCGGACCACGAGTACGGCAACCTGCGCGCCGGCCTGCGGATGAACGTCATCGGCAACCCGGGCGTCGACAAGGTCGACTTCGAGTTCTGGTCCTTCGCGGTCTCCGCGATCAACGGCTGCGGCATGTGCCTCGACTCGCACGAGCAGGTGCTGCGCAAGGCCGGCGTGGAGCGTGAGGTCGTCCAGGAGGCGTTCAAGATCGCCGCGGTGATCCAGGCGGTCGCCGCGACGCTGGACGCGGAAGCGGCCCTCGCGGACTGACTCCGCCCCCACCTCTCGGGCCCGCCCACCCCACCCGGTGGCCGGGCCCGACCCATACACCCCACGTGCCCGGCACACCCGACACCCCACGTTCCGCGCACCCCGCCCACCGCGTGCAGCCGCGCCTACTCCTCGTCGGCACCCCCCGGCCGCCTCTCCGTATCCGGTGTCGGAGGCCGGGCCTCCGACACCGCCGGCAGCGGGGCGTCCGGTTCGGACATCGCCGTCGCCCCCCGCGGCCGGGGAGCCTGGACCACGGCCGTCTCGTGCGTGTACGCACGCAGATAGCCGACGACGGTATTGGTGACCGCGACCAGCGGCACAGCCACCACCGCTCCCCCGATACCGGCCACCATCCCGCCCGAGGCGACCGCCAGCACCACCGCGAGCGGATGGACCCGGACCGCGCGCCCCAGGATGAACGGCTGGAGGATGTGCCCCTCGATCTGCTGCACCGCCAGCACCACCACCAGCGTCATGACGCCCGTGAACACCCCCTGGGTGACGAGCGCGACGACCACCGCGAGCGCTCCCGACACCACCGCACCCACGAGCGGGATGAACGAGAACAGGAAGATGAACACGGCGAGCGGCACCGCCATCGGCACATCGAGGAAGTAGATCCCGAGACCGATGAAGATCGCGTCGATCAGAGCCACTATCACCGTGCCGCGCACATACGCCGTCAGCGTCCGCCACGCCGCAGGACCCGCCCCGGCGACACCCGGACGGGCCGCGGCCGGAACGAGCTTCAGCGACCACTGCCAGATCCGCTTGCCGTCGTAGAGCAGGAACAGCGTCGAGAAGACCGCCAGCAGGATGCCGGTGAGCGCCTCGACCACGACGGTCACGCCCTCCAGGCCCGCCGAGGTGATCTGCTCGGTGTTGGCGCCGACCGCCTCCCGCAGGTTCTTGGCGATCTCGTTGATCTGCTTGTCGGTGACGTGGAAGGGACTGTTCAGCAGCCAGTTGCGCAGCTCGTCGATGCCGTCCTGGATCTGGTCGGAGAGGTGGTCGATGTTCTCCATGACCTGCCAGGTCACGAACCAGCCGATGAGGCCGATCACGACGAACCCGAACAGCGCCGTCAGCGCGGTGGCCGGCCCGCGCGGCACACCGATCCGCTTCAGCCGCGCCACCGTAGGCTGCAGCAGCGCGGTGATCAGCAGCGAGGCCACGAACGCCAGCACCACGAGCTGTACGGCGCTGATGACCCGCATGAGCACCCAGACCGTGCCGGCCAGCACCAGCAGCCGCCAGCCGGCCTCGGCCGCGACCCGTACCCCCCAGGGCACGGCCTGCGCCGGGTCGGGGCGGGCCGGGACGACGGCGGCCGTGAACTCGAGCGGCGGCTCGGGGGCGGGGTTCGGGGTCTTCACCCGTCCGGGCTCGGGGTCGGGGTCGGCGTCCGACGGACGGTCCCGCTCCACCTCGGCGCGGCGCTCCTCCAACCGCTTGCTGACCTCGGTCAGCCCGGCTCCGACCCGGCCGAGCCATCCTGGCACTCGCGACATGATCCGTCCTCTTCCCCCGTTTCTCCCCACCACTCACCCCTGGAGTCGTCGGTCAGACCGTACATGGCGAAAGCCCCGCACCGTAGGACGGTGTGGGGCTGTGCCGTGGTTGAGCGGGGCCGGGGCGACGGTCGCCCGGTGCTTCTAGTAGTAGTGGTTGGCCTGCCAGAACGTCCAGGCCTCGCACGGGCTGCCGTAGCGTTCGTTCATGTAGCCCAGACCCCACTTGATCTGGGTGGCCGGGTTCGTCGCCCAGTCGGCTCCGGCGGAGGACATCTTGGAGCCCGGGAGCGCCTGCATCAGGCCGTAGGCGTCGGAGGTCGGATTGTCGGCCATGTAGTTCCAGCTCGACTCGCGCTGCACGATGGTGCTGAAGCACTGGAACTGGTCCGCCGGGACGATCTGCCGGGCCATCGCCTGCACTTCGGCGATCGTGTAGGACGACTGGACCGGGAAGCTGGACGCGTCGCGGGTCGCGGAGCGGCTGGCGGCGGCCTTGGCCTCCGCGCGCTCCTCCTTGGCCTCCTGCTCCGCCTTCTCGGCCGCTTCCTTCTTCGCGACCGCGGTCGCGGCGGCGGCCTTGCGGGCGGCCTCCTCGGCGTCCTTCTTGGCGCTCGCGTCCGCCGCGATGGCCATCGTTTCGGCCTGCTGCGTCAGGGACGCGGTCTGCACCTGGGCCTGCTGGCCCGCGGGGATGTCCGCGAGCAGCGTGGTGCCGCTTGCCGTCGCTTCGGCGTCGTTGTTCTGCGCGGTGCTGCCCGAGGCAACGCCGACGACACTTCCGACAGCGGTGACCGCCGTGGCCGAGGCCACTGCGAATCCCCGGACCGAGATCCGGCTCACACGGTTTCCTTCCAGCATCGCCCGCTTCGGTGACCCTCGCGGACGCAATCGTGCCCCTGGCACTGGCCTCCCCAACTACGGGTCACGGGAGGCACGGGCCCGGTGGGCAACTCCTACGGAAGGAGCGCCGCGTGGTGCTTCGGGCGGCATACGACGACGCTATGGAGTTAAGACTGGGGTTCTGCACCGCTGGGGATACAGGTGTGTCGTATGCGGGGCCTGACAGGAGTGAGACTCTGCCGTAACCCGACGCCGCAAGGCAATTCTCCGTTGCGTGTGAAAGCTCACATCCCGTTTGGCCCCGGGGAATCCCGGAAATCCGCACACACGCCGACGCCGCCCGGCTAGGCTCTACGCCTTTCCGGACGGCGCCAACTACTGGGTAACCGACCCTTGTTGGAGCGTGTGGGTCAGATCTGCCCGTCTTCGAGCATTTCGGTCACAAGCGCGGCGATCTGGGACCTCTCGGACCGCGTCAGGGTGACGTGCGCGAACAGCGGATGCCCCTTCAGCTTCTCGACGACGGCGACCACACCGTCGTACCGACCGACCCTCAGATTGTCCCGCTGGGCGACATCATGGGTCAGAACGACCCGCGAGTTGGCGCCGATACGGGACAGAACGGTCAGCAGCACGTTCCGTTCCAGCGACTGGGCCTCGTCCACGATCACGAACGCGTCGTGCAGCGAGCGGCCCCGGATGTGGGTGAGCGGCAGGACCTCCAGCATGCCGCGCGCGGTGACCTCCTCGATGACCTCCCGGCTGGTGACCGCCGACAGCGTGTCGAACACCGCCTGCGCCCAGGGGCTCATCTTCTCCGCCTCGGAACCCGGCAGATAGCCGAGCTCCTGCCCGCCCACCGCGTACAGCGGGCGGAAGACCATCACCTTCTGGTGCTGACGGCGCTCCAGCACCGCCTCCAGGCCGGCGCACAGGGCCAGCGCCGACTTGCCGGTGCCGGCCCGACCGCCCATGGAGACGATCCCGACGTCCGGGTCGAGCAGCAGGTCGAGCGCGATCCGCTGCTCGGCGCTGCGGCCCTTGATGCCGAACGCCTCCCGGTCGCCGCGCACCAGCCGGACGTTGCCCTCGGGCGTGACCCGCCCCAGCGCCTTGCCGCGCTCCGACTGGATGGTCAGCCCCGTGTGCACGGGCAGGCGGGAGGCCTCGGGCACATACACGTGCCCCTCTTCGAAGAGGACGTCCACCTGCTCTCCGGGCAGGGTCAGTTCGGACATTCCGGTCCAGCCGGAGGAGTCCGTGATGGCGAGCTCCGCGCGGTACTCCTCGGCGAGGAGGCCCACGGAGGACGCCTTGATCCTGAGCGGAAGGTCCTTCGACACGACGGTGACGTCGAACCCCTCGGCCTGCAGATTGCGGGCGACCGCGAGGATGCGGGAGTCGTTGTCCCCCAGGCGGTAGCCACTGGGCAGCACGCTGGGGTCCGAGTGGTTGAGCTCGACCCGCACGGTCCCGCCGAGGTCCCCGGTCGGAATGGGGGCGTCGAGACGGCCGTACCGCACCCGGTAGTCGTCCAGCAGGCGCAGCGCCTGCCGGGCGAAATAGCCGAGTTCGGGATGGTTCCGCTTGGCCTCCAGCTCTGTCACCACGACGACGGGGAGCACGACCTCGTGCTCGTCGAAGCGGCTCAGGGCGTTGGGATCGGCCAGCAGGACACTGGTGTCGAGAACATAGGTGCGCCGGTCGGGCTTGTGGCGCTTTGCGCTGGTCACCACGGAAGGACGTACCCCCTCGGATGAGGTCGGGGAGCGACGAGGCGAGACTGGACCGGTCGACGGCCCTCATGCGCAGCGGGCCGGAAACCGGCCCTCCGCCGCTTCTTCCGTGCCGTGACCGCACGGTCGGGCTGCTGCAAAAGGGCCTCCCGGGCGGACGGCTCCGCGCCGCCCGCTGAGATCCGACACCCGTGGTTCGGGTGTCGACCTGTCTGGCTTATGCCCTCGAACGAGCGCCGCCATGCCACGGCATATGACGGCGTGCCGGTGAACTCCGTGTGACCTGCGGAGGATGTGCGGGGTGCTCAGCCGCCGTAGCGCCGGTGGCGGGCGGCGTAGTCGCGCATCGCGCGCAGGAAGTCGACCTTGCGGAAGGCCGGCCAGAACACGTCGCAGAAGTAGTACTCCGAATGCGCGGTCTGCCAGAGCATGAATCCGGACAGCCGCTGCTCACCGCTGGTGCGGATGACGAGGTCCGGGTCGGGCTGGGCGCGGGTGTAGAGGTGACGCCCGATCATGTCGATGTCGACGGCCTCGGCGAGCTCGTCCATCGACGTGCCCTGCTCGTGGGCGTCCAGCAGCATGGACCGCACCGCGTCGGCGATCTCCTGGCGGCCGCCGTATCCGATGGCGACGTTGACCACTATCCCGTCGACGTCCGCGGTGGCCTGCTCGGCCTCCTTCAGGGTGGTCTGCATCCCGGACGGCAGCAGGTCGCGCGTGCCGACGTGATGGACGCGCCAGCGTCCGTCGGCGGCGAGGGTGCGCACCACGTCCTCGATGATGCCGAGGAGCGGGACGAGCTCCTCCTTCGGCCGGTCGAAGTTGTCCGTCGACAGCAGCCAGAGGGTGACGACCTCGACGTCCGTCTCGCTGCACCAGCCGAGGAACTCCCCGATCTTGTCCGCGCCGGCCCGGTGGCCGTGGACGGTGCTGGAACCCGCGGCCTTCGCCCAGCGGCGGTTGCCATCCATGATGACGCCGATGTGCTTGGGCACCTGAGCGGTGTCCAGGTGACCTTCCACCCGGCGTGCGTACAGCCTGACCAGCAGGCCCCGCAGCTTGTCGCGCAGGTTCACGTGATCGTCAGCCCCTCCGTACGGATCGGACAGGCGCGGCGCTCCCCGCCGCGTGGCGCGGCAAGCGGCCCGGTCTCGGCCGCGGGCGACCCCTGTCCGTATGGCGGTCCCCGAAGGCGAAGCGTACCCCTGCCGGGGCGGAGGCCCCCAAAGTCCGGGTTTGAAGTTCGGGTGGTTGCGTTTTCCGGGGTGATTGCGTTTGCCCGCCGTCCCGGACCACCGTCCGGACCGCCGTCCCGGACCACCGTCCCGTCGGCCGCTCGCCCCGCCCGTGCCGGGGCCAAGAAAAAACGGGCCGGTCCGTGGGGGGGGAGACGGACCGGCCCGAGGGGGGGTTTCCACCATAACCCTTCGTAAGTGATGCTGCGTACATCGGCGCGCCACAACTACTCTCCGAAACCGCCCGACAACGCGCAGACGGCCCTGGAAGGCTCCGTTCAGGGCCCCGAGGTGGCTGAAAACCGGCGAAATCGTGCGAAAATCGAGCGGTGAGGGGACCCTGTGCCGGATGTGACACCACCCGCCGACAGGATGACCACACTTCCGGCCATCCCTCCGACGGGTGACCCGGGCGCGGACGCCGGATTGACCTGAGGAGGCCGGATCGACCCGGGAAGGCCGGATCGGGCACCGCGCAGCCCCCTCCGCTGCGCGGTACCGCCGCCCCGCGCAGCTTTGCCGACGCGAATCATCTTGGTCCGAACCTATGTGATCCCCTGCTCCGCGAACCAGCCGCACCCCATAACGATGAGGAAACTCACGGACGCGAGGTGCGGCCGGCTCCGCCCTTGCGGGCGCGGAAGAGATGCCGGGTGCTGTGGGCCACGAAGGCCCCCTCGCTCTCGATCCGCTCGTGCAGGGCGCGCAGCCGCGGCAGATATGCCTCGACGGTGAATCCGGGGACCATCCAGATCACTTTCCGCAGGAAATGAACGACGGCGGCGACGTCGTAGAACTCCACGCGCAGCCGTTCGGCCCGCAGTTCGACGATCTCCAACCCGGCGGCCTCGGCCGCGCGCCGCTCACGGTCCGGATGCCGCACGTTGCGCCGCTCGTCCGGCTGCGCCCCGAGGAAGTACTCGACGAGCTCGTGGACGCTGCCGGGCCCGACATGCTGGGCGAAGTAGACGCCACCGGGCTCGAGGACCCGCGCGATCTCCTCCCAGCGGGCCTCGACGGGGTGCCGGCTGACGACGAGGTCGAAGGCTCCGTCCGCGAAGGGCAGCGGCGCGTCCTCGGGCGAGGCGACGACGGCGACACCGCGCGGCCGGAGCAGGGCGGTGGCCTTGGCCACGTTGGGCGGCCAGCCCTCGGTGGCGACGGCGAGCCGGGGCCGCCGGGGAGCGTTGTCGAGGGCGAAGTCCAGGACCTCCCCTCCCCCGGTCTGGATGTCGAGCACGGCACCGGCCCCGCCCAGCCGGCCGGCCATCGCCTTGGCGTACCCCCACGAGGGCCGGGCCTCGCTGGCCCGCCCCTCGAACCAGGAGAAGTCCCACCCCTCGGTGGGCACGGAGGCGCCTTCCGCGATCAGGTCGTCGAAGGTACGGCGGGCTGCCTTGTCCGTCATGCACCGATCATGCACAAAGGAACCATCACCTGTCCTCCG
Organism: Streptomyces sp. CB02400; assembly: GCF_001905725.1. Taxonomy (GTDB): domain Bacteria; phylum Actinomycetota; class Actinomycetes; order Streptomycetales; family Streptomycetaceae; genus Streptomyces; species Streptomyces atrovirens. The sequence continues at coordinate 170,748 of NZ_LIWB01000003.1, read as the reverse complement.
GCTTTACGGCACCAACGGCCGCACCTCCTCCGCCACGAACCGCACGAAGCCCTCCGGGTCCGGTTCATCACTGGTCGGCTGGAGAATCACCGAGTCGGCCCCGGCCTCGGCGAGCCGCTGTACGGCCTTGGCGACGGCCCCCGCGTCCCCGGCGACCCCGACTTCCGCTTCCCCGCCCACCCCCTCGGCGACCAGATCGGCCCGCACCCGCTCACCGGCCCCGACCCCCGTGGCGGCGAGCAGATAGACGACGACCTGGTGGGATTCGCCGGTACGCCCCGCCGCGGCCCGCCCCTCATCGATGAGCCGGCGCGCCCGCCGCACCCCCTCGGGTGAGGTGTCGGCGGTGAGGACGGTCCCGTCGGCGGCCTCCCCGGTGAGCCGCACGGTACGGGGCCCGGTGGCACCGGCGAGCACCTCCACCGGCCCCTGCGGCGGCCAGTCGAGGGCGACGTCGTCGAGCCTGACGTACCGCCCCTCGGTGGTGACCCTCTCCCCTCCCAACAACGCCCGCAGCGCGACGAGATGCTCCCGCAGCAGGGTGAGCGGCGACTCGGCCCGCGCCCCGACCTGCCCCATCCAGTCCTGCACCCCGTGCCCGACACCGAGGATCGCGCGCCCCGGGAACATCCGGTGCAGACTGGCGGCCTCCATCGCCGTCATGGCGACGTTCCGCAACGGCACCGGCAGCAGCCCGACCCCCACCCGGACCCGCTCGGTCCACGCCAACGCGGCAGCGGCGGTCGAAATCCCACCCTCCCGGAAACAGTCCTCCCACAACCAGAGCTCCTCGAGCCCCACCTCATCGGCGAGCTCGGCAACGGCACGGAGACGCTCGGGGGCGAGCTGGGGGCGGAAGACTGCGCCAAGTGTGGTCATGGGGGTGTTCCTACCCACCGGGGAGTGGGCGGGGAAACGTGATTCGCCGGGTAGTCGGTCTTGACCTCGAACGTCTGGGCGTGCGGCATGACTACGCCGATTTCGTCACCGTCGCCCGTTTCCTGCCGGACGTCGGCGAGCGGAACGTACGCAGCGCCCCCGGTCCCGTTCCCGCCGGGTGACGGTTCACAGTCGGCTCCCGGCGGGGCGAAGCTCGGGGTCAGCGGTTGATGGCCTGGATCTCCTGGACCACGACTTCCTGCTCTCCACCGAACGTGCCGTCCGGCAAGCCCTGTTCGCCGGCGACGCCGGTACCCGTCCAGTGGATTTTCCAGGTGACCGTGGCCTCGAGCTGATACGGGTCACCGCCCGAGGAGCGCAGGTACTTCACCCCGCACGGAGGCGTCTCGTCCGCCTTGCCCTTGGCGTACGGCTCGCCGATGCGTCCGTTCTGGATCTCACAGACTCCGGAAGCGGGGTAGGTCTCGGCATCCGGCGTGCCCGGGTCTATCTGAACGGACACCGGTTCGGCCGTCGTAGTCGCCTCGATGCCCAGCAGCGGAACGGAAGCCGTGACCGACACCGGTTTGAAATCCACCGCATCCAACCACGCCCAGGTGGGGAGATTCACCTTGGTTGTCCCGTTCGGAGCGAGATCCACTTCCGTCGTGGGAACACGGATCTCCGCGTAGGCGAGTTGCGCGAGGACCTCCGCGGTGATCGCCTGCGGGATATCGGCCGGCGGATCGTCGTTCTCGTCCACCCAGAAGGTGGGCTTGTCACAATCCAGCGCGCTCGGATCGCCCTCCCGACCGGGCGTGACATAGGAGTCCCACCAGTAGCCTTCGCCGGTCTTGTCCTTGTTGAAGTCCTTGTAGGGGTGGCCCTCGACATACCGGTCGCGCTGCTCGGCGTCCCACTCATATCCCGTGGACCCGGCCTCCCAGATCGGCTCCAGGTGCTTCTGCAATTGCTCCGGGGTGTACTTGGGCGCGTAATAGCAGGCGGGCGGGGTCCAGTTGGTGGCGGAGGCTACGGGGCCGGCCTTCGGGCCTGAGCCGTTATTGGACCGGTTGAACACCACTGCTCCCGCCGTTGCCGAGATTCCCCCATCGCTCTGGCTGCCTTCCACCTGGGTCTCGGATCCCGTGCCCTTACCTCCTGGCACAAAGTCGGCTCGTGCTACCGGACTGGAGGCCAGCACCGCAATAGCAGGCATGCATGTCGCACCCGCCCAGACCCTCGTTACGGCTGGCACTGAGCAGCCCCCCTGGTGGAGACGATCTGAGATGTCTGCCAAACGCCTTCGGAGTTCTTGTCGAGCCTGGTGTTGTACAGCACGTAGCTGTTCTTGGTGACCGGGGTCTTGTGTACCTCGTTGGTCTTCTTGTCCTTGCTGAACCCCTTACTCTCATCCGCGCAGAAGATGAGAATGGCGGAGGTCTTCCTCTTGAGCGTCACCTCGCGGTCGTAATAGCGAGCTTCACCCGTCAGGGTGGCTCCGGCCTTCTCGAACTGAGCAACCCAGTTCAGCGCGGCTTCCAGAGCCTTGCCCGTGTTGTAGTAGGCGATCGCCTCGCCCTTGGGATCTGTTTCCGTGATGGCGGCGTCGACAGCGCGCATCCGTTCAGCGCTGTCGGACAGGACCGCGTCCTTAACAGGATCCCCCGTCTCGGAATCCTCAAAGGTCAGCTTGAGGTCGGACGGCAGCTAGATCTTCGGGCGGTCTGCCGAGGCGGGGGCCGATTCGCTCGGGGAGGCCGACTTCTCGGTGCCCGTGTCCGCGCCCGCGATCTTGTCGTTGTCCTTCGTCGGGCTGTCGTCGTCGCTTCCGCATGCGGACAGCGTCAGGGCCGCGGTGGCGGTCAGCGCGAGCGCTGCGAGCAGGGTGGGCGGCGGGTCACAGTCGGCTCCCAGTGGCGCGAGGCTTGGCTTCAGCGAAGTCAAAGCTATCCGGTGCGTAAGTCGAGGCACCAGAGTGAACGGGGTCAACTTGCGGGGCTCGACGGTTCCGTGAGCGGGTGGTCGGTGATCAGGGCCGTGAGGATCAAGGGGGCGTCGCCGTCGGACTGGTTGAGGGCGAGGGCGGCCCAGCGGGGGGACGGGAGCCGGGTGGGCAGCGGGCCCCAGAGCGTCAGGTCGCCGTAGCAGTCCTTGGCGAAGAGGGTGCGGAAGGGTTCGGGGAACCGTTCGTCGGAGCCTCGTCGGAGCAGGGGGGCTCGCATGTTCAGCGTGCGGTGGGGGCCCCAGTGGGCGTCCAGGTGCGAAGTCAGTGCGGCCAGGTGCGACTCCGCCCTCGCCTCCGCCTCGTTCCATTCGCGGCCGTACACACCCGTGAGGGTTTCGCTCTGCCAAAGAGGGAGGAGCAGGAAGCCTTCGCCGCGCGTCGACGTCCATTCGCCGGTCAGTGGTTCGCCCTGGTCGGTGGTGGGGCCGGAGGTCGGGAGGGGAGACGACAGGGCGGTCTCGATGGTGGATACGGCGGAGGGCAGGTCGAAGGCGGCGTCTGCGCGGGGCGTCACAGTGCCGGCCTGGTCATGGGGTGGGGCAGTGGGTCCAGTGCGCCTGAGTCCCTGAGGGCCTGGTACGCCTTGACCACGGTCGCCGTGTCTCCGGGGGGTGCGAGGGTCAGGAGTGTGCCACCGGTGGGGAGTGTCCTGCTGTCGGGGAATGAGGCGGTGGGGGTGCGGGCCGCGCGGCCGGCGGACAGGTAGCCCACCCAGCCGACCGACGGCGTACCGATCCTGAAGCCCGCTTCCTTCTTCAGCGCGGACGTCACCGCCCGGTCGCTCACGTCTCCGTAGTCCGGAACCCATGACTCCGCCACTGCCGCGAGGAGTTCGGCGTCCGGGAGGTCCGACGCCTCGTCGGGGGACACGATCGTGGCCACCAGTGACTGGAGCAGGTACTCCGGGGTTCCGCCCGCGAGTGCGGCGATCTCCACCTTCCAGCCGGGGGCGGCGTTCTCGGCGAGCAGTCGGAGTGAGGTGCCGTTCGCCGCCGACCAGTCGTCGGCCGTCCGGGCCGTGCGCAGGGCGGTGAGCAGGGACGACTCGTCCGGCTGGAGTACCTCGGCCGGTCCGGAGGCGGGAGCGGTGCGCCATGTTCCCGTCACCTGTGGCAGCAGTCGGGCGAACCGGTCCAGCATCGTGCTCCACCGTGCGGCGAGTTCCTCCGCCGACTCCTGCCGGGGGCCCCAGAAGCCCCGCACCACGCGTCGCATGTCCCGTTCCCTCTCTTCCCGTGTCCGGCTTCACACCCTAGGTCGTACGCGGTCTGCCGCCCCGTCAGTCGAAGGCCTCGGGGCGGCGGTCGCCCGCGACCGGTTCGGGCGCCGTGTGGACGACCTCGATGTCCAGGCCCGCGTCCTCGAAGGCGTCGCGGGCCGCGTCGGCGACCTCCTCGTTGGAGAAGTGCCACTCGATGTCCTTGCCCCGCGCCGCCGTGACCTGCCTGCGGGCCTCGGTCAGCAGCCGTTCCCGGCCCGACGGGGTGAGTTCCGTGCGGTCGGCGCCCAGGAAGCTGTCGTAGCCGTTCTTGGCCTCCAGGTAGGTCTGGCGGGAGGAGTCCCAGCCGTCGAACTCGACGTCCGGTACGTCCGGGTCGGTGTGCGGGACGACGTACTCGTGACCGCGCTGCGTGCCGGTGACCTGTTCCTGGTAGCGCAGCCAGGACTCGTTGCGCCAGTTGGGCTGGGGGTTGCGGTCGCGGCTCGCCCAGAAGCCGTCGCCCTTGTCGGCGTCGCCGTACGTGCGGCTGTCGAGGTCGTCGGCCCAGTCCGGCGGGTTGTAGTTGCGCGGGTCGCTGGTGGCGTTGCGCTCGGGGTCCGGCCACTGCTTCCTGTTCTCCAGGGCCTGCCGGGCGCGTTCCGGTTCCTCGGCGCGTTTGCGTTCCAGGTAGGCCTGGCGTTCGGCCGCGCGGGCCTCCTCGGCCTGTTCGCGGGCTTCCTCGTCACAGCCGCCCTCCGCCAGGACGACGTACGGGCTGCCGACCGCCGCGAGCACGGTGGTGCCGGTGCCGGGTCCGCCGTGCGGGACCTCGCCGTACGGGGTCCTGCGGGGCGGTGCGGAGATGGTGCAGCCGGTGCGGCGGGCCGCGTCCTCGGCCTCGTCCGCCGCCTCGTCGGCGCGCCGGGCGGCGTCCTCCAGCGCGTCGAGGTCGCCGGCCTCGGCCGCGCGCCGTGCGTCCTGGGCGGCCTCGGTGGCGTCGTCGACGACCCGGCTGAGCCGGCCGAGCGAGCCGACCTTCTCGACTATCTTCGCCTCGCCGTAGCCGGGGATGAAGAGGGAGCCGATGTTCCAGATGACGGTGGTGACGGCCCGGGTCTCGTTGCCGCTGTTCCACTGGTCCACGACGTCGTCGCCGATGAACGAGTCGAACAGGACCGTGCCGCCGGTGCCGAGCGAGGCGCCGCCCCAGTCCAGGATCGCGCCGAGGTAGTCGCCGTCGTCCCACATCTCGCGGGCGTCGGCGGTGTCGTCCCACCACTCGCCGCCGAGGGAACCGCCGTAGTCCATCAGGCCGTTCCAGGTGTCGACGGGGCTGGTGACGACGTCCCAGATGCCGGTGACGTCGCCCCAGACGCCGTCGACGAAGAGGCCTCCGCCCACTTGGCCGAGCTGGTCGCCGGCACAGCCGAAGAAGGCGCCGAAGCCGGAGAAGCAGCCCTCGTCGCCGCCGTCGCCGCCGCCGTCCTCGTCTTCGGTGGTCGGGTCCTCGTACGGTGGCTCGTCGATCTCGTCCTCGGCGGCCACCGGGTCCACGACGGAGGGGGCGTCCTCCGGCTCGGCGGGCGTGCCGTCGGAGTCCCGGGGGCCGGGGCCCGTGCCGTCCGGGTCGCCGCCGGGGTTCCCCGTACCGTCCGGGTCGCCGCCGGGGTTTCCCGTGCCGGGGTTCCCCGTGCCGCCGGGACCGTCGGTGCCCTCGCCGTCGCCCTCCGCCGTGACCTGGCGGTCGTCGGTCCCACCGGGTGCCGGACACGCCGTGCCGGTGACGCGGCAGACCTGGGCCTGGATGCCGGTGAGGATCTGGGTGCCCAGGCCGCTGACGACCAGCGCGGCGATGATCGCCGCGACGACCGCGACCAGGCCCGCGTACTCCACCGCCGTCTGGCCGTCGTCCCGGCGCCACCGGATCATCCGGGGCAGGGAGAAGGGGCGGTGCTCACGCCGGTCCGATTCCGCGAGGCGGTACCAGTCGCGGCTCTCGGGGCGGGTCAGGAGGCAGAGGATCAGGAGGGGGAGGAGGAGCTGGGTGAGACCGCGGGCCGATCCGTCGGCGAGGTTGGATACGGAGCCGAGGATCAGCCATGCCTGTACGACGATCAGCCCGGCCCAGACGCCGGCTCCGCCCTGCCGGGTGCGGCGGGCCAGCCACCAGCCGAGGACTCCGGGAGCGGCGGCGTACGCCACGTGGGCGAGCAGTGTGCCGTCCACCGCGTCGAACGACGCCGCTGTGAGGAACAGCCCCAGGCCCCCGAGCACCGTGAGCGCGAACAGCGCGTGCACGAGCAGCAGGGCCCGGGACAGGGACCGGGGCATGTCCCGCCGCCCTCCCCCGTACCCGGGCGCGCCCCGCGCCACCCCCGCCCCCGCTCCTCCCCCGTTCGAGGCCATACCGCCCCTCCTCAAGTCCCCCGGTTCGCAACCGTGTTTGGTTCGCGGCAGGCCCCGAGGGTAGGGAGGGTCAGGTGGTCGGGACATGGGCCCGTGGGCCCAAAGCGGCACCCAACCATCACGCGTGCCACCCGGCGTTGTCAGTCCGGCCCACTAGGGTCCTGATCACAGTCGCCATCGCGTGGCGACGACTACTGACGCACCGTCACACTCTGGAGCAGCCATGGGGTTTGAGCCCACCTACGCCGACTTCTCCGTCGATCCGGCTCGGCTGGCCAACGCCGATGTCAGGTATCAGCGGGCCCGGTTCGCCGGGTCGCACCTGGCGTTGAGCGCGGGCGGGAGTGTGACGCTGGACTTCGAGGTGGCGGACCCGGAGGACGTCCCCCAGGTGACGCTCACCGTCACGGCCCTCGTCTCCAAGCTCGGCTCCGACCTCGGGTACGCGCCGATGGACGTACTGGTCCAGGGTGAGGTGGTGGCCGAGGACCTCACCGTGCCCGGCGGCGGTGACCTCCCGCAGGACAACGTCTTCGCCGTGCCGGGGCGTCTGCTGAAGCCCGGCACCAACACCCTGGAGATACGTTCCTCGGCCAAGGCCGGCAGCATGCTCTGGCTCTACCGGATCACCCTGGACCCCGTCCGGGAGCGTGGCCGCTCCGAGCGTGCGCGGACCGCCGAGGCCGCCCGCGACTCGGTCTTCGCCTACCGTACGGAGCTGCGCCCCGCCCACTCCTCCTCCGCTTCCTGGCAGGCGGCCCCGCGGCTGCTCTTCCACATCGACCGGGACGAGCACTCCCTGCCCGCCCAGCTCGGCTGGCGCGGCGAGGACGGCGCCGAGGCCGCCATCAGTTTCCAGTCCAACATGTCCGACTTCCACGGCGTGTACCGCGCCGCGGACGGTACGGCGTACGAGTACCGGGGGCGGCTCACCGACCGCCGGCCGTTCTCGGACGACACCCGGAACCTCTCGGCGTCCCCCCTGCACCGCTTCCGCACGGAGGAGGGGTGGGGCGGTCGCTGGCACACCTCCCACGAACTGCGGCTGCTGGTCGACGACGGCGGGGCGCCCGTCGAGCGGTTCACCTGGCGCGACCAGCGGGGCAACTCCGGGGTGGCCGTGCTGCACACCGCCGCCGCCGAGGTCGAGGTGACCGACGTCGAGGCGAGCGACGAGTACGACGAAGGGGGCGAGGGGGCCGACAACCTCCTCGAGGACCGGCGGAGCAAGTGGCTGACGTTCGAGGAGACCGCCCACCTCGACTTCACCCTCGCCCGTCCCACCGCCGTCGCCTCGTACTCCCTGACGTCGGCGAACGACTTCGCCGAGCGCGACCCCCGCGACTGGACCCTCCTCGGCTCCCACGACGGCCGGACGTGGACGCCGCTGGACACGCGGAGCGGTGAGAAGTTCACCGAGCGGTTCCAGACCCGCGAGTTCCACCTCCGCTCCCACGCCCGGGCCTACCGCCACTACCGTCTCGACATCACCCGCAACTCCGGCGGGACCGAGGTCCAGCTCGCCCAGGTCCGGTTCGCGGAAGCGCCCGCCGGGCAGGCGTTCACCGGCTACTACCAGCGCTGGAACGAGGGTCCCATCGGCTACCGCGGCACGCCGGTCGCCGCCACGTCCGCCGCCCTTCCCGCCGCTCCCCGCGTCGCCTCGGAGCTCCAGGCCGCCGTCGCGAGCCTGTCCGAGACCGCCCAGACCCTCGCCGCCCTGGCCGCACAACTCCGCAAGCACTGATTTCGAGGGGACCGCGGAGATACGTTCGGGGCGGACGGTTCGTCGGTCGGGGTCGAGGGGGTCGGTCGGGATGGCGCGCTGGCGGGACGGGCGGGGGGAGTTGACCGTCGTACGGGGGGACGGTGCGGGGGTGCCGGTGCGCGTCCCCCTGGAGATCGCCACCTCCTACCGGGCCCGCACCAAAGGGCTGCTCGGGCGTGACTCCCTCGACGGGGCCCTGCTGCTCTCCCCCGCCAACAGCGTGCACACCTTCCGTATGCGCATGCCCATCGACGTCGCCTACCTCGACCGGCGGCTCCGGGTCGTCGCCGTACGCACCATGCCGCCGGGGCGGCTCGGTCTGCCCCGGCTCCGGGCACGGCATGTGCTCGAAGCCGAGGCCGGGGCGATGGAGGGGTGGGGGCTGCGGGTCGGGGCCCGGGTGGAAGTGGGCCTTTAGGGCGCCGCCGCCGGGCAGGAGGACACCCCCTCACCGACAGCGGAGAAGCCCTGCGCACCCTCATCCCGGAGATCAAAGCGGGTAGGGCCGACCACCTGCTCCGGGAGCTGAGGGATGATCGGTGCGGAGACAGGCGCCGGAAGGGAAGTGGAACCGTGTGGCCACGGGTGAACGGCATGCGGGCACTGGAGCTCGGCACCATCGGTGAGATGCGGGAGCGACTCAACGCTCTCGTCCTGGCCGGGAGGAAGACCGCCACCACCGGGCTGCTGGCCGAGTACGTCGAGGAGACGGAGGGCCTGGAGTTCGAGGGTGAGCGCCTGGCGCTTCTCGGGAACGACGGAGACCGCGTCGCCACGATCGAGATCACCGGCGTCGAGCTGACTTCCTTCGGCGGTGTCACGTGGGAACACGCCACCGCCGAAGGAGAGGGCGACCGGTCGCTGGACGAGTGGCGGACCGGACACAGGCGCTTCTGGGAAGGCATCGGCACTCCGGTGGACGAGGACACGCCGCTGGTGTGCCTGCGGTTCCGGCTCAGCTCCCCGTGCGCGGGAAGGTGATCTCGACCCTGCGGTTCTTCTTGCGGCCGGCCTCCGTGGAGTTGTCGGCGATCGGGTACTGCTCGCCGTATCCGCGCACCTCGTAGGTGATGTTCGCGTCGCTCAGCTCCTGGCCGAGGACGGCCTGTACGGCGTTGGCGCGCTGACGGGACAGGACGTCGCCGTGCGCGGACGAGCCCAGGTTGTCGGTGAAGCCGAAGACGCGGACCTTCGTCGCGTTCTGCGTCTTGATCTCGCCCGCGATCGTGGCGATACGGGCCTTCGCCTCCGCGCCGAGCTTCGCGCTGTCCTTGCCGAACAGCACCTCGGCCTGGAGCGCGAACGTCACGTCGGAGTTGGTGTCCTCACGGCGTTCGTCGCCGCTCTTGTCCTCCACGATCTGTTTGATGTCCAGGACCTTGGGCTCGGTGAGGGTGGCGCCCTCCGGGAGCTTGAGGTCGGGGTCGTTCGGGTCGACTTCGACGGGGGCGGACGCGGACGCCTCGGTTCCCGGTGGAACGCTGGGGCCGTCGTCCGCGTGGGCCGGCGCCGCGCCGTACAGGTTGGTGGTGACCATGACCGTGGCGGCCGAGAGGACCAGGGCCAGGCGCGACGGCGCCAGGCGGGTCGGGGTGCGAGTCATGGCCGGCCTCACCCGGAGATCTTGATCGTGCCGCTGGAGAACGTCGGCATCTGAAGGCTCACGTCAGTCGTGTCGGCCGGTGGGGCGGGGAACTGCATGAACACAGGAAGGGTCTGACCTGCGTTGAGGGTGGTGAGACCCGTCGTCGTCAGCGGGCGGCCGTCCGTGTCCCGCAGCACGTAGTAGCGCTTCTTCCCCTTGGAATCCACAAGCGTCGCCCCGCCCAGCGATTGACCGTGCTTGACGACCTCGGTCTCGTCCCCGCTCGTCTGGGCCGGGATGGCCACCGATTCCGCGCCGTCGTTCTTGAGATTCCCGCTCACGGTGACGAAACCGCCGGAATCCCGTACGGCAGAGGTGATCTGAAGGAGCAGCCCGTCTGTGCCTTTGAGCTCGGCCAGAGGAGTCTCCGTCTGCCCCTCCTGGGCACTCGGCTTGGAACCACTGTCCTTGGAGGCCGACGTCGAAGGGCTCGGCTTGTCGTCACCGCCTCCACCGCCACAGCCCACGGCGCCCACGGCCAGTCCGGCCGCGATGGCCAACGCGACCATCCCCCTGCGGGCCTGCGCAGTGATCCGAATGCTCATCTCTCTGCTTCCTTCATCACTCGTCGTTCGCTTGTCAGTCGGCCAGGTGGACTTCGAACAGGTCCTCGGGCTTGGGGAGGAGTTCGACGGGCCCCTTCGGGTCCAGGTCCCATTCCTCGCCCTCGCAGGTGAGCAGCGGCAGTACGTCTTCTCCAGCGTCCTCGGACGGGAGCTGGAAAGTGCAGCGGGGTTCGATCACAGCGGTGGCGGTCGCGTTGGAGCGGCGGTTTTCCGTGCCGGGGACCACTGAGTCTCCAACGGTCTTGTTGGTCTCGACCTCGACCTTGTAACCGAGGAGGCCCTCCAGACCGCATCCGACCACGCTGGCGTCGTTCCTCGCGGCAAGCTCGTACGCCCGCCCGCAGGTGAGACCGATGCCGTCGACGTTGCCGTTGAAGATGGCCTGCCACTTCGCCGGGTCGAGCAGGTCCTGAACCCACCGGTCCGCAAGGGCGTCCCGCGTGTCCTGTGCCGCCGCGAGTGCCGCCGCGTCAGCGGCGGTCTGCGCACCGTTCCGATTCGCCGCGGCCTGGCCGACCGCGAAGTACGCGAACGCGAGAAAGAGCAGGCCTCCCACCACCGTGATGTAGATGGGGAAGGCCTGCCCTGCGTCACCGTACCGGCGGAATCGCCTCAAGGAGCGACCTTGGCGATCTGCGCGTTGATCTTGGTGAGGATGGTCTGACCGATGCTGGTGCCGGTGATCGCGAGCACGATCAGCACGACCACCGCGATGATGCCCAGGTACTCGACCGCGGTCTGCCCCTTGTCGGCGTTGCGGCGCTGCATGGCCTCGACCGTCGTGTTCTTCCAGCCGTTGACACGGACCTTGGTCGCGACGGCGGTCTTCATCATCAGGTCGCTCATGGTGTTCCCCTCCGGCTGACGCAACAGCGGCCTGCTTCATGGGGCCGCTTTCGGCATCTGCAACGTACGGGCGGGTGACCTGTCCGTCAGAGGGCCCCAGGGCCCAATCCCGGGCCCAATCGCGGGCCCAACTCCTCGTCCCCCTTGCCGTCACCGGAGGTCACCCCGCCCCTGTCGTGCCGAGCCACTTCGCCGCGGCCTCGGAACGGCTCGTGCTATGGAGCTTCGCGAAGATGCGGTTGATGTGGTTCTTGACCGTCTTCTCGCTGATGAAGCACGTGGCGGCGATCTGCTGGTTGTTCATGCCGGATGCGATGAGGTCCATGATCTCCGCCTCCCTCGCGCTCAGTTGGTACCTCGACCTGTCGGGAGCGGCCGGGCGGCCGCCTGTCCACCCAGACGACGATCGTGCCATATCCGGTTGCAGTTGCGAAAGGTTTTCCGCAGAAGTAGGTGGGGGCGGGATGTGGGGCAGGTCGAGTCCGTTTGTGATGGGGTTAGTTGTACGTGTAGTCCCCAGTCCCTCTGGTAGCGGCCTGGGCGGTCGCGAATCCTGACGTAGTTGCGAGAGCAACGCTCCCGCCGCTGTGGGGGTGAAGTGGGGCCTGCCCTCTTTGATGTCCCGGATCGCCGACACCAACTGGTCCGCCGTGAACTCGCCGTGGACCAGGTAGCCGCCCGCTCCCCTGCGCAGGGCCTCTTCGACGATCTCCGACTCCCTGCTGTACGTCAGCATCACCACAGGGGCGATCCGTACCAGGTACGGGAGTGCCGAGATGCCGTCCACGCCGGGCATTCGGACGTCCAGGAGGACCACGTCGGGGCGGTGGGTGTGGGCCGCCTCGTAGGCCTCGCGGCCGTCGGCCGCCTCCGCCACCACCGTGATGTCCTCGCGGCCGGTGAGGAGGGCGGTCAGGCCGGCGCGGACCACCGGGTTGTCGTCCGCCACGACCACTCGGAGCGGGGCCGGGGGCGGGACGTTCGCGAAGGGGTTCGGTGGTGTCGTCATGGGGTGGCCTCCGTGGGGGTCGTCACGGCCGCCAGTGGCAGTTCCAGGCGGACTTCGGTGCCTTGTGTGTGCGCGCCCCGGCCTATACGGATGCGGGCGCCGACCGAGGCCGCCCGCTCGACCATGCCGACGAGGCCGAAGTGACCGGCGCGACGGAGTTGTTCGAGGTCGGTGCCGGGCGGGAGGCCGGTGCCGTCGTCGTACACGCTGATGCGGAGCAGGTCGCCGTGGACGCCGGCGTGGACGTCGACCTTGGTCGGTTTCCCGTGGCGGTGGGCGTTCTCCATGGCCTCCGAGGCGATGGTGAGGAGTTGGCGGGCCACGGCGGGCGGGACGGGCGGGACCGCGTGCTCGCCGGTGGGGCGGTAGGTCGCGGGGACGCCGGTGCGGGTGGTGAAGTCGCGGGTGCGGGCGGCCAGTTCCACCAGTACGTCCGTGCCCTGGTCGGGGTCCGACTCCCTGCGCAGGTCCGCCAGGAGTTCGCGGGACTCGGCGGCGGCTCTGCGGGCCGAGCGGGCCACCAGTTCCGCCTGTTGTTTCACCAGGGCCGTGTCCATGTGCCGTGCGCCCGCCGTGCCGGCCAGGCCGTCCGCCGCCAGGGCCACTCCGTGGAGGGTCTTGGCCACCGAGTCGTGCATCTCGCGGGCGAGGCGGGCTCGTTCGGCGCTGACTGCTTCCGTGACGGCCAGGCGGGCCTGGACCGTGGTCAAGGCCCGGGTTGCCGTGCCCAGGCGGAGCATGAGGTTGCGGAGGCTGGAACCGACCGCGCCGGCGATCACGCAGAGGCCGGGGAGGAGGAGTGATTCCGCCGGGTCCGTCTGGGGGTTGTCCAGGGCCGCGTGGACCAGGAGGAGGATCAGGCCCTGGAGGGAGGCGAAGACCGCCGCGCCGCGCCAGCCGTAGATCAGGCCCGCGAGGAGGGGGGTGCAGACGCTGACGTAGGCGAGGGTGGTGTCGGGGCCCGCCGAGATCAGGAGCAGGGCTCCGAAGAGGGTGTCCGCCGCGAGGAGGGTGGGGTGGCGGAGGAGGAGGGGGCCGAAGCGTTCCCAGTCCCTGAAGAGGACGTAGGAGGCCATGAAGGTGGCCACTACCGCTATGGCGACGAGGCGGGTGCTCCAGCCGGGGGCGGCGTTGAGGAGGGCGGAGGGGGTCGCCAGCGCGATCATCGCCAGGCGGAAGCCGAATGCCTGCCGGCACAGGGCTTGGAGGGCGTTGATCTGGATTTGGACGTCTGGGCGCGGTGCGGGTTGTGGGGGGTGCGTCCGGCCTTCGGCCGGATGCGGGTTCCCACCCGCACCACCCGTGCGGCTTTCGTTGTCGGGTACGGGTGGCCCCTGTGGGGGCCCGGCACCGTCGGCGGCTGACACTCCGTGGTCCTGTGGTGGCCCAGCGGCCTCGGCGGCTGACGCTTCATGGTCCCGTGGGAGCCCAGCGGCCTCGGCGGCTGACGCACCATGGCCCTGCGAGGGTCCAGCGGCCTCCGCGGCTGACGGTTCGGGCAGTCGCGGCTGTGTGCCCCCCGCCGGTTCCCAGCCCGGTGGCAGTGCCGGGGTCACCGATGTCACCGGGATGTCCGGGGCGCCCGTTCTCGCGTGGGGTGGGAGGACCGTGCCTGCCGGTGGGGTGGTGATCTCCGACAGTCTGGCCGCGCGGCGGAACAGCCCCGTGCGTTCCCTGGTCGTCGTCATCGCCCCCTGCCCCCTGCCCTACTCGCCCGTGACCGCGCCGAAGTCGATGCCGGAACCGAGGATCAGGCCGGCGCCGAGGAGGATCATCGTGGCCGGGACCATGAACGTGGTGATCATCATGGTGGCCTTCGGAACCGCGCGGGCCGCCTTGCGGCGGGCGTTCTGGGAATCCGTACGGCGCATGTCCTTCGCCAGGGACACCAGCGTGTCCACGATCGGCGCACCCAGTTCCTCGCCCTGCTGCAACGCCGTGACGAACATCGCCACCTGCTCCGAGTCGTTGCGGCGCCGCAGTTCCGCGAACGCCTGGCGGCGGCTCATGCCCAGGTCCATCTGGCGCAGGGTGATGCGCAGTTCGTCCGCCCACGGACCCTCGTACTTCGACGACACCCGGTCCAGGGCCTGCCGGAAGCCCAGACCCGCGCTCACCACCACCGCCAGCACGTCCAGGAAGTCCGGCAGCGTCCGCTCGATGACGTCCCTGCGGACGCGGATCGCCGACCAGATGCCGACCTCCGTCCAGAACGCGCCGAACGCCAGGAGCAACAGGGCCATGAAGAGCTGGCCGCGCATCAGGAACACCAGGAAGCCCAGCCCGCCGAGCGCCCCGTACACCGCTCGGCGGGCGGCGTAGCGGTCGATGGTCAGACCGCCGGGGTTGCCCGCCAGGTCGATCTTGCGGCGGTACTTGGCGACCTGCTTGGGGCCCATGACGCGCAGCACGGCGGGGGCGTAGCGCATGCCCATGCGGTCGACGAGGGAGTCGACCGCGCCCGTGCGGGTGGAGCCGACCTCCAGGGCCAGGGCCAGGTCGCTGGGGAGTTTCGCCTCCGCCCGGTACATGCGGACGCCGGCGAAGACGCCGTAGACGGCGAGGCCCATCAGGAGGGCCAGCAGAAGTGCCATGTCGGTCGGCCTCCTCGCCGCTCAGACGTCGATGCGGGACAGGCGGCGGATGAGGACGAAGCCGATGGCGTACAGGCCGAACGCGATGACCACCGCGGCCTGTCCGGCCGGGGAGCCGGTCATGCGCTCCAGGGCTCCGTCCTTCACCCCGTTCATCAGGAAGAGGGATCCGACGCCGAGCACGGGGACGGCGTACGACGTCATGCTGACCTGGGAGAGCTGCGTACGGACCTCCCGGCGGGTCTCTTTTCTCTCCTCCAGCGTCTCGGTCAGGTTCCGCAGGGCGCTCACCACCTGGCCGCCCGCCCGGTTGGACAGCACGAGGGTGGTGACCAGGACGACCAGCTCGCGGGACGGGAGGCGGTCGGCGAGTTCACCGAGGGCGTCGTCCATCGACGCGCCCACCGCCAACTGGTTGGCCACCTTGGACAGTTCCTCGCCCGCCGGGGCCTCCAGCTCCTCCGCCGCCATGCCGATGGCCGTACGGAGGGCGAGGCCGGCCTGGGTGGCGTTGGCGAGGATGCGGGCCAGTTCCGGGAGCTGGTTGATGAACTTCTCGATGCGTTTCTGCCGCTGCCAGTTGAGGAACTGCAGCGCCACCCAGACGCCGAGCAGGCCGGCGATGGGGCCGAAGAAGGGGGCGAGGGTCGCCTGGCCGATGAGCCACAGGCCGGCGACCGTGGCGAGCATGTAGACGAAGAACTCGCCGGGGGTGATGTCCAGGCCGGTGGCCGTCAGGCGCAGTTCGAGCTTCTTGCCGAGTCCGGTGCGGCGCAGGCGGCGGTCCAGGGCGGGGAAGTGGCGCCGGCGGCCGGTGACGGGGATCTGGCCGGTGGCCGACAGCCGGTCCACCAGCGCCTGCCGCTGTGCCCTGCCGGTGGCGTACGAGTGCACGCCGACGACCGCGAGGACGCAGGTCAGCAGCGTGATGCCGGTGGTCAGCGTGATCAGGTTCTGCAGATCCATGGGGACGGTTCCTACCTGGCTTCTCGGGTGGCGAGCTGGTCGTAGGACTGGGCGATGCCGAACGCCTGGGGGACGGGCTGGCTCGCCATGTAGAGGCGGTCGGCGGTACGGCGCGGGAGGGGGTGGTGCTCGTAGACGCCGTGGACGCGGCCGTCGGCGGTCATGGGCTGTGCGTGGAAGCGGGCGACCGTGGCCAGCCGGTACGGCTCCGAGCCGTGGCTCTCCAGCAGGGCGACCTCGGTGATGCGGCGGGCGCCGTCGGCGAAGCGGGTGAGCTGGACGATGACGTCGACAGCGCTGTTGATCTGGTCGTGGAGCGCGACGAAGGGGATCTCCACGTCCGACATGGAGGCGAGGGTCTGGAGCCGCATCAGCGCGTCCTCGGCACTGTTGGCGTGGACCGTGGCGAGGGAGCCGTCGTGACCCGTCGACATCGCCTGGAGCATGTCCAGGGACTCGCCGCCGCGGACCTCACCGACGACGATGCGGTCGGGGCGCATACGGAGTGAGTTGCGGACCAGGTCGCGGATGGTGACCTGGCCCTTGCCCTCGACGTTCGGCGGGCGGGACTCCAGGCGGATGACGTGCGGCTGCTGGAGCTGGAGTTCGGCGGAGTCCTCGATGGTGATGATGCGTTCGCCCTCGGGGATCAGGCCGGAGAGGGCGTTCAGGAGGGTCGTCTTCCCGGTGCCCGTCGCGCCGGACACGATGACGTTGAAGCGCGCCTGCACCAGGCCGGCCAGCAGGTACAGCATGTGGTCGTCCAGCGAACCGAGGCCGATCAGTTCCTGGAGGGTGAAGGAGCGGGGGAAGCGGCGGATGGTGAGGGTGGCGCCGGTCAGGGAGAGCGGCGGGATGATGACGTTGACGCGCTCGCCGGAGGGGAGGCGGGCGTCGACCATGGGGTTCGACTCGTCGACGCGGCGGTTGACGGTGGAGACGATGCGTTCGATCGTCTGCATGAGCTGGTCGTTGGAGGCGAAGCGGAGCGGGAGTTGTTCCACGCGGCCGCCGCGCTCCACGAAGATGGCGTCCGGGCCGTTCACCATGATCTCGGTGATGGACGCGTCCTCCAGCAGGGGTTCCAGGATGCCGAGGCCCAATGCCTCGTCGACGACCCGGCGGATGAGCTGGGAGCGTTCGACGGTCGACAGGACCGGGCCCTCGCGGCTGATGATGTGGCCGAGGACGCGTTCCAGCCGGGCCCGGCGCTCGGCCGCCGCCAGCGAACTCATCTCCGCGAGGTCGATCTCCTCCAGGAGCTTGGCGCGGTAGGAGGCGACCAGGTGGCCGTCCTCGCCCCGTCCGGCCGTCTCCTCGGGGGAGTTGATGCGTGCCCGCAGGCTCATGGGTCGCTCGCTCCTCAGTGGTCTCGCGGCATCGTGGCGGACTTGCGGGCGGGGCCGAAGTCCCAGCCCGGCACGATCGAGGGGATGTCGACCGTGGCGGTGACGGTGACCTCGTCGCCTCCCGGATAGCCCTCGCAGGAGGTGCCGTCGGCGAGCCAGTCGCTGATGGCGGCCCTGCAGGTGTGGCCGTACGCCTCGCCCAGCGACGCGCTGCGCGCCGCCGCGCGGGCCGCCGTGCCGGCCTGCTGGGCGGTGTAGGCGACCAGGCCGAGCTGTACGGCGGCCATGGCGACGATGAGCAGGATCGGGAGGAAGCCGAGGTATTCGATGGCGACCTGGCCGCGGTCGCGGAGCCGGTGTGCGGTCGGCCCGTGCGGCTTATATGTCTTGTGCGGCTTGTACGGCCCGTGCGGCCTGTACGGCTGGTACGGCCCGTGCGGCTTGTACGTCCCGTGCGGCTTGTACGTCCTGTGCGGCTTGTACGGCATGTCAGTCCGTCTCCTCCTCGACCGCGCCCGCGTGTCCCTCCACGTCGAGGGGGAGGGAGATGGCGCCGGGGAAGAGGAGGGGGACGTTCAGCTTCACGTCGGCGGTGACGAAGCCGCCCGAGGTCGTGCAGTTCACGGTCGCTCCCTCCGCCCACGCTCCCGACAGCTTGTCCAGCCCTGCCGCCCGGCAGGCGCCCTGGCGTGCGCCCGGTGCCGCCGCCGTGCCCGCCCGTACGGCCTCGTCCGCAGCATTCCCCGCGAGCGTGAACGCGTACCCCACCAGTACGAGCTGCCACAGCACCACCAGCGTCACGAGGATCGTGGGGGTCATGCCGAGGAACTCGATGGTCACCTGACCCCGGTCGCGGCCACGCGCGGGTAATGCCGCCTTCATGGTCGTCCCCCTCCGTCCCTGCGCCGCCGGAAGCTCACCGACCCCCGGTCGCCGCGCGGCCTGCCGCCCTTGTGGGCGCCCTCGGCGGCCTTGACCAGGCCGAGTTCGCCGGCCAGGCCCCACAGGGCCTGCTTCACCGTGCTCTTGTTCTCCAGTTCGTGGACGCGGCCGGCGTCCACGACGGCCTGGAGTTCCTTGAAGTGGGCGGGGATCACGGTGGCCGCGACCGCGGTGCCGGTGATCTTCCGGATGAGCGGGGGCTGGATCTCCGTGGACCGGGTGTGCCGGTTGACGACCACGGTGGTCTCCTCCGCCTTGCGGATCTGCAGCCGGTCCCACATCCGCACCGCCCGCTTGGCGCCCCGTACGGCGACCACGTCGGGGGTGGTGACCAGCAGGGCCGTGTCGGCCATCTCCACGGCCGCCGCGCCGGCGCCGCCGAGCTGGGCGCCGCAGTCGATGACGACGACCTCGTAGCGGGAGCGCAGGGCGCTGACGATCTGGCGGGTGGCGCGGTCGGTGACGTCCTCGCCGCGCTCGCCCTCGCCGGGGGCGAGCAGCAGGGCGAGGCCGGTGTCGTGGCGGAAGACGGCGTCGGCGAGGACGCGCGGGGAGATGTCGTTGACGGCGGCGAGGTCGACGACGGAGCGGCGGAACTGGACGTCCAGGTAGGCGGCGATGTCGCCGGTCTGGAGGTCCATGTCGACGAGGGCGGTGGTGCGGCCGGAGGCCTGGGCGGCGAGGGCGAGCTGGATGGCGGTCAGGGTCGCGCCGACGCCGCCCTTGGCGCCGCTGACGGTGACGACGGTGCCGCCGACACCGGTGAACACGTCACCGCCGGAGCCGAGGTGGCGCCGTACGCCGGCGGACCACTGGGCGACGGCCTGGACGCGGCTGGCGAGTTCCTCGTAGCCGAGCGGGAGGGCGACCAGGCCGCGGGCGCCGTAGTCCATGGCGGCCTGGAAGAGGCCGGGGCTCGCGTCGGAGGTGACGAGGATGACGCCGACGGCGGGGAAGCGCAGGGCGACTTCGCGGATCAGCTCCAGGGCGGGGACGGGGCCGATCCGCTCGTGCACGACCACGACCTCGGGCAGTTCGTCGACGGACTCGGCGGCCAGGCGGGCGAGGGTGTCGATGAGCTGGGTGGAGTCGACCACCGGGGCCACCGGCTCGGCGTCCGGGAGCTGGCTGAGCAGTGTGGTGAGGGACCGGACCGCGTCCGCGTCGCCGACTGCCGGCAGGATCCTCGTGGGCATGCGGGCCTCTCACTTGTCCTTCGCGAGTTCGTACGTCCGCTGCGAGTCCGGGACGGTGCTGTCGGTTCCGGGCGCGACCAGCGCGAGGCGGACCCGCTGGGCGAACGACTCGGCGTAGGTGATGCGCTGGGCGTCGATGGCGGACAGCGCGAAGGTGATCGGGACGGCGTCGGTGGGCTCCCGGCCGCGGTCGTTCTCGTCGGGCTGGAGGGCGGTGAGCTTGCCGACGTCGAGGACCTTGGCGTTGGTCACGATGATTCTGGACTGGTCGGGGTCGCCCTCGCGCTCGCCCTCGAAGGTGGCGTAGACGTTGACCGAGGAGCCCGGTGTGATCTTGCCGGCGACGCCGGTCGCCGCGTCGATCATGATGGCGACCTCCTGCTGTCCCGGCTGCAGGGCGGGCTGGTTCACGATCATGTCGCTCTGCAGCAGGGAGCCCTCCTGCAGATCGGTCACGGCGATCTTGCCCCGGATCTCGTCCAGGTCGGTGACGGCGTTCTTCGACAGCCACCGCTCGGGCATCTCGATCTTCTCGAACTGACCCGTGCTGAGGGGGGTGTAGGGCGCCACGTCCGTCTTCAGCCGGTACGCGGTGACCTCGGGGCCGACCTTGGACTCCACGTCGCTGATGACGGAGAGCACGCCGGCGAACGCGCCGAGGGCGCACAGGACCGACAGAAGCAGGAGTATCACGCCGCGGCGCTGACGGGAGTTCATGAACCGTGCAACCTCATCGGGGATATCGGTCGAGCGGAATCGGGCGGGGTCGTGACGGGGCGTGCGGTGGACGAACGGGTCAGGTGCGGCCTCGGGTGAGGGCCGGCGTGCCCTCGGGGGCGGGTGGTACGGCGGAGCAGAACACGCACCGGTCGCCGATGACGTCGATGCCGCACCAGTGGCAGACGCCGCGCCGTACGGAGGTGACGAGCTGGTACAGGACGGACAGGTCGGGCAGGTAGGTGCAGAACTCGACGAGCTTGCCGGTTCCCCACCAGTCCGGGGAATCGGCGGGGAGCGGTGTCTCGCGCAGGCCCTGGACCTTCCAGGAGGGGGCCAGGGTGGTGGTGACCCAGTCGGACTGGAGCTGGCCCTTGGCGACGAGCATCCAGGTGCCGAACTCGGGCCCGTCGAGGGAGGCTTCGGGGCCGAGGCGGACGAGTTGCGGCTGCGGGTGGGCGAGTACGGCGAACTGGCTGCCGGGCATCCAGGACTTGGCGTGCTGCCTCAGGTCGACGGGGACGCGGTCGAGGCGGGCGACGGAGCCGAGCAGGGCCCCGGAGTGGATGTAGTGGATCAGCAGCCGGCCGGCGGAGGCGAGGACGCCGGGGCTGAGGTCGCAGGAGGCGAGCTGCCGTAACTGGCGGGCCAGGACGGCCAGTCCGAGCGGTGGGAGGTCGGGGCGGAAGAGGGCTATCCGGTCGCTCTCCAGCAGGGAGCGCAGGGTGTGCAGGCGTCGCTGGACGGCGGTGGGGGTGGCCTGGGAGCAGACGACGATGACGTGCCCGTGGTGCTCGATGATCAACTGCAGTTCGGTCAGGACCTGTTCGAGCGGGCGGGTGTCGATGTCCCGCAGCACCACGGCGGGCAGGGTTCGTTCGTCCTGGGCCGGCAGCGCCATGTCGGCGCCGGTCACGGCAATGGCAGTTGGCACGCGCGGCTCCCCGTTCTCCCCAGGCCCCTCGGCCCATCGGGCGTCACTCCGATGCACCCTGGTGACTTCACTGCGTGACTACGTCAGCACTGTATCCGCGGGCCTGTGGCCGGAGAACAGCGTTTGGGCAGCCGAACAGCAACTGCCGGTGCACAAGGTGCGTCAAAACGGGACACGTTGAGCATCTTGCCGGTCTCGATCGGGCCCCGTAGGTGTGGATCTCGTGCACCGCCTTGACGCCGGACGTCGCCCTGGGGTCGGTTCACTGGTCGATTCTGGTCTGGACCTATTGACAACGTGATTGGTCTGGACCACCTTGTGCTGCACACGGTGGCCACCGTCGTTCCCCTTCCCTCTTCCCCTCGTCTCCCCTTCTCCCCCGCCCCTTTCTCCCCCACCGGAGGCCCCATGAACCGCGCACCAGGAACGCCCGTTCGCAGCAGACGTCTCTGGGCCGGAGCCTTCGTCTCCGCCCTCGCCCTCGCCCTTCCCCTCGCCGGCGCGGGCCAGGCGTCCGCGGCGGACGTCAACAACGCCAAGAACGCCGGCTTCGAGGCGGGCCTGAGCAACTGGACCTGTTCGGCGAACAGCGGCACGACCGTCTCCTCCCCGGTGCACGGCGGCACGGCCGCGCTCAAGGCCACGCCCGCCGGGCAGGACAACGCCCGCTGCTCCCAGACGGTCGCGGTGCAGCCCAACTCCACGTACAGGCTGAGCGGCTGGGTGCAGGGCGGGTACGCCTACCTGGGCGTCACCGGCACCGGCACGACGGACGTGTCCACCTGGACCCCCGACTCCGGCAGCTGGAAGCAGCTCTCGACCAGCTTCTCCACCGGTTCCTCCACCACCTCGGTGACGGTCTACACCCACGGCTGGTACGGCCAGGCCGCCTACCACGTGGACGACCTGTCGGTGTTCGGCCCCGACGGGGGCGGCGGCGGTGAAGAGGAGCCGACGGTCCCGGGCACACCGGGCGGCCTTTCCGTCTCCGGTACGACGTCGTCGTCGGTGTCGCTGGCCTGGAACACGGTGTCGGGGGCGACCGGGTACACCGTCTACCGCGACGGTACGAAGGTGACGGCCGTGTCGGGCACGTCGGCGACGGTGACCGGCCTCGCGGCCGACACCTCGTACTCCTTCCAGGTCACCGCGACCAACGCGGCGGGCGAGTCGCCGAAGTCGACGGCGGTGACGGCCCGCACGAAGCAGAAGGACGACGGCGGCGGGAGCGGTGACCTGCCCAAGCACGCCGTGACCGGCTACTGGCAGAACTTCGACAACGGCGCGGCGGTGCAGCGCGTCTCCGACGTCCAGAACGCCTACGACATCATCGCGGTCGCCTTCGCGGACGCCACCGGCACACCGGGCGCCGTCACCTTCAACCTGGACTCGGCGGGCCTGAACGGCTACACCGTCGACCAGTTCAAGGCGGACATCCGGACCAAGCAGGCGGCCGGGAAGAAGGTCATCATCTCGGTCGGCGGCGAGAAGGGCACCGTCTCGGTGAACGACTCCGCCTCCGCGACGAACTTCGCCAACTCGGTGTACGCGCTGATGCAGGAGTACGGCTTCGACGGCGTCGACATCGACCTGGAGAACGGCCTCAACGCGACCTACATGACGCAGGCGCTGCGCTCGCTGTCGGCGAAGGCGGGCCCGGACATGATCCTGACGATGGCGCCGCAGACCATCGACATGCAGTCGACGTCCGGCTCGTACTTCCGTACCGCGCTGAACGTGAAGGACATCCTCACGGTCGTCAACATGCAGTACTACAACAGCGGTTCCATGCTGGGCTGTGACGGCAAGGTCTACAGCCAGGGCTCGGTGGACTTCCTGACCGCGCTCGCCTGCATCCAGCTCGAGGGTGGTCTCGACCCGTCCCAGGTCGGCCTGGGCCTGCCCGCCTCGACGCGGGGCGCGGGCAGCGGCTACGTCTCCCCGTCGGTCGTGAACAACGCCCTGGACTGCCTCACCAAGGGCACCAGCTGCGGCTCCTTCAAGCCGTCGAGGACCTACCCGGACCTGCGGGGCGCGATGACCTGGTCCACGAACTGGGACGCCACGGCAGGAAACGCCTGGTCCAACGCGGTGGGCCCGCACGTCCACGCGCTGCCGTAACCGGCACGGCCCGAACGGCACCGCCCC
>NZ_LIWB01000003.1:131994-147539 GCF_001905725.1 Streptomyces sp. CB02400 | reverse complement strand
GGGGCGGTGCCGTTCGGGGCTCGGCGCCCCGGACGGAGACCGCAGGTCACGACCGGGATACAGAAGTAACCGATGCGTCTTCGGACGCCACCCGGCGTGACTGCTGTGCGAGGATCGGGCCGTGGATGAGCTGAGACCCGACGACCCGTCACGTATCGGCCCCTACCGGCTTCTCGCCCGCCTCGGCGCGGGCGGCATGGGCGAGGTCTATCTGGCCCGCTCGACCGGTGGCCGCACCGTCGCCGTGAAACTGGTCCGTTCCGAGCTGGCGTCGGAGCCCGAGTTCCGCAGGCGGTTCGCGCAGGAGATCGCGTCCGCGCGGCGCGTGGGCGGCGAGTGGACCGCGCCCGTGCTGGACGCGGACACCGACGCGGCCGCGCCGTGGGTCGCCACCGGGTACGTGCCGGGGCCCTCGCTGCACGAGGTGATCGCCGGGCGTCCGGAGCCGCTGCCCGAGCGGTCGGTGCGGATCCTCGCCAACCGGCTCGCCCGGGCGCTCACGGCCGTCCACGAGGCGGGCCTCGTCCACCGCGACCTCAAGCCGGCGAACATCCTGGTGACGATCGACGGGCCGCGCGTCATCGACTTCGGCATCGCCCGCGCGCTCGACGCGGTGACCGCCGACGGCAAGCTGACCCGCACCGGGGCGGTGATCGGCTCGCCCGGCTACATGTCCCCCGAGCAGGTCCGCGGCGAACCGCTCACCGAGGCCAGCGACGTCTTCTCGCTCGGCTCGGTGCTGGCCTTCGCGGCGACCCGGCGCCAGCCGTTCAGCTCGTCGGACAGCGGGATGCACGCGGTGATGTACCGGATCGCGCAGGAGCCGCCGGACCTGTCCGGCCTGCCCGAGGGCCTGTCGGAACTCGTGCGCGACTGCCTGGCCAAGGATCCCGCCGCCCGGCCGACGCCCGCCGGTCTGGTGGAGCGCACGGCCGCCGACGCGGCGAGCGCGGACACCGAGCCGTGGCTGCCGGCCGGTCTGATCGCGGAACTGGGCCGCAGGGCGGCCCGGTTGCTGGACTCGGAGGCACCGGGCACCCGGGCCGTCCCCGCGCCTCCGGCCGCACCGCCGACCGTGCCGCCGATGCCCGTCACCGGGCCGCCCGCGGCCACCCCGCCGCCGCCCGGGGCGCCGCCGGTCCCGTCGGCGGCTCCGTCCTCGCCGCCGCCCTCCACCCCGCCCGCGACGCCTCCCGCGACCCCGCCGCTGCCGGCGAGCGCTCCGGCCACCCCGCAGCCCACGCCGGATCCGGTACCGCCACCCACGGCGGACCCGGTCCCGCCCGCTGCGGACCCGGCCGCCGTGGCCCCGAGGCCGGCCGCCATGAGCCCGGCCCCGCCCGCCGTGAACCCCGGCCCTCCCGCCGTGGACCCGAGCCAGGCCGCCGTGAACCCGGCACCGGCCCCCACCCCGGCCCAGACCCCCGCGCCGACGCCGGTCGCGCCGCCGCTCGGTGTGTTCGGGGACCCCGTTCCGGTGCCGGCACCGGCCCCCGCGCCCGCTCCGGCGGCCCGCAGGCGGACCCGGCTGGTCGTCGGCTCCGTCGCCCTGGTCGTCGCCCTGCTCGCCGGCGGCATCACGTACGCCGCCATGAACCTGGGCGGCGACAAGGACGACGGCAAGAACACCAGCGCCGGGGAGACGGGCGGCTCCGAGCAGCCCGCCGACGACAGCACCGAAGAGCCCGCGGGCGACCCCGCGCAGGACGAGGAGGACACCTCCTCCTCGGGCCCGGCGCCCGAGGCCTCCATCGAGGGCTCGATCGCCGACGAGTACCTGGGCACCTGGCAGGGCCAGGGCAAGGACTCCGAGGGGAACGTACGGTCGCTCCGGCGCATCACGATCACCCAGGGCGTAGAGGGCGAGGACGTCGCGACGACGTTCAACTCCTTCGAGGACGTGCTGTGCACCGGCGCCGGGAAGCTCGTCTCGTTCGGCAGCCTGATGGTGCTGGAGTCCCGCGCGGTCACCAGCATCCCCGAGTCCGGCTGCACCGACGGCGGCGAGCAGACCCTGCGCCTGGGCGACGACGGCTCGATCACCTGGACCAGCGGCGACGGCGGCGAGACCGCGATCCTCACGAGGACCGAACCGTCCGACACCCCCATCCCGGACTCCTTCCTCGGCACCTGGAAGCGCGAGGGCACCGACTCCGGCGAGAGCATGTCCCTCGTGCTGGAGCAAGGGGCCTACGGTGAGGTGGTGGCCAAGTGGACCGGTGACGGCTCCGCGTACCACTGCGAGTGGGAGAGCGTCGTGGTGGACGCCACCAGCACGGGGGTGCGGCTCGGCCCTGCGGTCGTCACGGTCGCGGAACCGGAGGACCAGTGCGAGAACGGCAACACGGAGACGTTGCGGCTCAAGAGCACCGACCGGATGACCGTGACCGTGCTCGGCGACGACCAGCCCCCGTCGACCTACCGTCGCGGGGACTGAGCGCACATCCGGCTCGGTGGGACCGCCGTGGGCGTCAGAAGAACTCCGACCACGGCTGGTCCCAGACCTGCTTGACGCAGAGGACCAGGAACAGCAGGCCGGCGACGGCGAGCATGGTGTTGCTGAGGGGACCGTTGCGCCATTCGCGGGGCGTGCGGGAGGAGTTGAGGAGCCACATCAGGGTGAGGGCGAGGAAGGGCATGAAGGCGGCGCCCAGGACGCCGTAGACGATGATCAGGCGGAAGGGCTCGTCCTGGAAGAGCAGGATCATGGGCGGGAAGGTGAGCCAGAGCAGGTAGGCGCGGAAGGCCCAGGAGCGTTCGCGGCGCCCGGAGGCCAGCTCGTCGCCGCGCGCCTCGCGCTCGCCCCGCTGCCGGGCCAGGAAGTCGGCGAACATCAGGCTCACGCCGTGCCACACGCCGATCAGGGAGGTGAAGGAGGTGGCGAAGAAGCCGATCAGGAAGAGCTTGCCGGTGGCCGTGCCGTACTCCTCCTCCAGGATGTCGCCGAGCTGCATCAGGCCCTTGTCGCCGCTCGCGATCGCGATGTTCGCCGAGTGCAGCAGCTCGGCGCCGACGAGGAGCATCGCGATGACGAAGATGCCGGTGGTGGCGTAGGCGACCCGGTTGTCCAGGCGCATCACCTTCATCCAGCCGGTGTTCGTCCAGCCCTTGGCGTTGACCCAGTAGCCGTACGCGGCCAGCGTGATGGTGCCGCCCACGCCGCCGATCAGGCCGAGGGTGTTGAGGACCGAGTCCTTCTCGTCCGGGAGGACCGGGAGGAGGCCGGCGAAGGCGTCGCCGAGGTTGGGGGTGACGCGGACCGCCAGGTAGACGGTCACGACGAACATGACGCCCACCAGGACCGTCATGACCTTCTCGAACACGTCGTACTTGTTGAACCAGACGAAGACCAGGCCGACGAGGCCGCAGGCGATGCCCCACCATTCGAGGTCCATCACGTCCGGGAAGAGGGCCTGGAGCGGCAGGGCGCTCGACGACATCGCCGCCGCGCCGTAGACGAAGCCCCAGATCACGGCGTAGACCGCGAAGAACCAGGTCGTCCAGCGGCCGAGGCTCGCCCAGCCGTCGAAGAGGGTGCGGCCGGTGGACAGGTGCCAGCGGCCGCACGCCTCCGCGAGGGAGATCTTCACCAGGCAGCCGAGGATCGCCGCCCACAGCAGGGTGTAGCCGAAGTTGCTGCCCGCGATGAGGGTGGCGACGAGGTCGCCGGCGCCGACACCGGTCGCGGCGACGACGATGCCGGGACCGATGTAGCGCCAACTGGACTTACGGGGAGCCGAGTCGACCCCGCCCGGTACGCCTACGTCTCTGGTGTTGCCCGTGGTGTCCGCCATGGGGGTCAAGAAAGCCCATGGCGGCCGGTGGGACAAGAGGGCGTGCGCGGATCTTCACCCGATGCGCCTAGTCGGCGTCGGTTCCGGTTCCGTCGCCGTCGTCCTCGCGGTCCTTCGCGCTGTCCTTCGCGCTGTCCTTCTCTTCGTCCTTCTCGTCGTCCTTCGCATCGTCCGGCTGGTCGTCCTTCTCGGACTGCGCCTCGCCGTCCTCGAAGTACGTGTCCAGGACCGCGTCCAGTGCGGTGTCCCATTCCGCGAAGCTGCTGCGGGACGGGGCCTCGACCTCGATCGGGTACCAGCGGCTGTCAGGGGTGTGGACGGTGAGCGTGTAGCGCTTGCCGAAGCGGGCGGTCTCCGTCTCCACCGCGCCGATCTCGTCCCAGCGGAACTCGCACTCCTGGTCGTCCAGGCGCAGTCGTACGCCGCTGTGGTCGGCGACGACCCGGGCACGACGGTCGGACGCCTCGAAGACGGGGCCGTCGGGGGCCGCCGGTTCCTCGGGGGCGGAATCCTCCTCCACCTCCGGTTCCGGCTCCGGGACCGTGTCCTCCGGTTCCTCCGGCTTCGCCGTCGCGTCCTCCTCCCGGCCGGACGCGGGCGAGGTGAGCCCGGGGATGAATGCCGGATCGAATCCGGCGCCTTCCAGGGGCTGGCTGCTCGAACCTATGCGCTGCTCCACACCGCAGGAGTATGGTCGACAAACCTGTGTCGGACACAGCCAGCCCCCAACTTCGTTATAAGACGCCTACACGGGCACCACGGCTCACACGACGAGACTGAGCGCGGCGGCGACCACGAACCCGGCCACCGACAGCACGCTCTCCAGCACCGTCCACGTCTTGAGCGTGTCCCGCTCGCTGATGCCGAAGTACTTGGCGACCATCCAGAAGCCTCCGTCGTTGACGTGCGAGGCGAAGATCGAGCCCGCCGAGATGGCCATGATGACCAGCGCGACGAACGCCTGCGAGTGGTCCCCCTCGGCCAGCAGCGGGGCCACGATGCCCGCCGTCGTCACGATCGCCACGGTCGCCGAGCCCTGCGCGACCCGCAGCACCACGGAGATCAGGTACGAGAGGACGATCACCGGCAGGCCGACGTCGTTGAAGGTGTCCGAGAGGGCCTGGGCGACCCCGCTGGCCTTGAGGACGGCGCCGAAGACGCCGCCCGCGCCGACCACCAGCAGGATGTTGCCGACCGGCTTGAGGGAGGACGTGGAGACGGTCTCCAGGGACTTGCGGGACCAGCCGCGCCGGATGCCCAGCAGGTAGTACGCGAGGAACAGGGCGAGGGTGAGCGCCACGAACGGGTGGCCGAAGAACTCGATCACCGAGCGGAGGGTGGAGGGGTCCAGCGCGATCGAGGAGAAGGTGGCCGCGAGGATCAGCAGGAGGGGCGTACCGATGATGCCGAGGACCGTGCCGAGCGGCACCGGCGCCTCCCGCGGTTCGACCCCGGAGGCGCGCTGCTCGGCGACGACGGCGTCCTTGGCCTCCTGGGCGGCCTCGACCATGTCCTGCGGTACGGCGACGAAGATGCGCTTGCCGATCCAGGCGGAGTAGACCCAGGCGGCGGCGACGGCCGGCAGGCCGCAGACGACGCCCATGAGGATGACCCAGCCGAGGTCGACGTGGAGCAGTCCGGCGGCGGCCACCGGGCCGGGGTGCGGGGGCAGGAAGGCGTGGGTGACCGAGAGGCCGGCGAGCAGGGGGAGGCAGTAGAGCAGGATCGACTTGCCGGAGCGCTTGGCGGCGGCGTACACGATCGGCGCGAGGACGAAGATGCCGACGTCGAAGAAGACCGGGATGCCGAAGATCAGACCGGTGAGGCCCATCGCGAGCGGGGCTCGCTTCTCGCCGAACAGGCCGAGCAGCCGGCCCGCCAGGACCTCCGCGCCGCCGCTGACTTCGAGGATCGCGCCGAGCATGGTGCCCAGGCCGATGATGATCGCGACATGGCCGAGGATGCCGCCCATCCCCGACTCGATGGTGGACACCGCGTCCGAACGCTGGACCGTGCCGAAGAGTTCGGTGACCGACAGACCCGCCATCAGGCCGACGGCTATGGAGACGGCGAGCAGCGCGACGAACGGCTGGAGCCGGACCTTGATGATCAGGAAGAGGAGCAGCGCGATGCCGATGGCGGCGACGGTCAGCAGACCCGCCGTGCCGTCGAGGAGGAGGAGCAGTCCTCCGGTGTGCGGTGGTGTCTCCGCCGGTGCGGAGGCGGCGAGCGGGAGGAGCGGGTGGGACATGCGGGGGTCCTCTGGCTAAGTGCACGGTGCTTTCGGGCAGGGGGGATCGCGGCACGGCGTCCCAGGGGGTACGGGACGCCGTGCCGTGGCGACGTACGGCGGTGAGGGGGAGGGGGGAGGGAAGGGCGCGGGTCAGCCGAGGACGGCGAGCGCGTCGATCTCGATGAGGAGGCCGGCCGGGAGACCGACGTAGACGGTCGTGCGGGCGGCGGGCGGCTGGGTGAGGCCCTGCTCCTCGAAGTAGGTGTTGTAGAGGTCGTTCATCTCCGCGAAGTGGTCCACGTCGGTGAGGTAGACGCGGATCATCATCACGTCGTCCCAGCTCGCGCCGCCCTCTTCGAGGATCGCCTTGACGTTGGCGAGGGTCTGGAGGGTCTGCTCGCGCAGGGTGGGACCGGCGGGCGTGGGCGGCTTGCCCTCCTCGGCGGGCAGGAACCCGACCTGGCCGGCGACCTGGAGGATGTTGCCCTTGCGGACTCCGTGGGAGAACTTCGCGGGCGGGGTGGTGTGGGTCGTGGGGGTGAGCGCGGTCTTCTCGGTCATGCGGGGGTGTCCTTCACTGGGGTTCTGCCGGAGTACTCGCCGCTGATCGCGTCCGCCGTACGGCGCACCAGCGGGAGCAGGGTGAGGAGTTCGTCGGCGGTGACGACGACGTTCGGCGCGGAGACCGACATCGCGGCGACCACCTTGCCGTCGGCGCCGCGGATCGGCGCGGCGACGCAGTTGATGGACTCCTCGTGGCCGCCGAGGTCGGTGGCCCAGCCCTGTTCGCGCACCTTGGCCAGTTCCTGGAGGAACGCGGTGGCGTTGGGTGTCGAACGGGACGTGTACATGGGGTAGTCGAGCTTCTCCGCGAGGGGGCGGCGCTCGTGGTCGGGCAGGTCGGCGAGGAGGAGCTTGGCGACGGCCGCGACGGTGATGGCCACGGGTTTGCCGATGCGTGAGTACATGCGGACCGGGTAGCGGCTCTCGACCTTGTCGATGTAGAGGACCTCGTTCTCCTCGTACACGGCGAGGTGGACGGTGTGTCCGCACTTCTCGTTGAGGCGTACGAGGTGGGCGTGGGCGATCTCGCGGACGTCGAGGTTCTCCATCGCCTCCTGGGCGAGGGCGAAGAGGCGGGCGCCGAGGCGGTAGCGCTGGTCGGACTGGCGGTAGACCAGGCCGTGCTCGTGGAGGGTGCGGAGGAGGCGGAGGGCGGTGGATTTGTGCACGCCCAGGCGGTCGGCGACCTGGCCGAGGTCGGCGGGGCCTTCTGCGAGCAGGGGGAGGATGCTCAGGGCTCGGTCTACGGTCTGGCTCATGGGGTGCGTGCCTCCTTCTCGGCCCTCTCGTCTTCATCGGCTTGTGTCCAGCCGGGGCCGAGTCGCAGTCTCCCCCACGCGGTGTCGTCCAGGGCGACCAGGCGGTCGGCGAGGGCGCGGGGCGGGGGTGGGGCGAGGTCGCCGGGGGTGGTGAGGGTGGCTGCGGCCATGAGGTGGCCGTGGCGCAGGCGGTCGCGCAGGGGGAGGTCCCGGAGGGTTGCGGAGAGGAAGCCTGCGGCGAAGGCGTCGCCGGCGCCGGTGGTTGCGACTACGTCGACTTTGAGGGCGGGGGCGGTTGTGGCCGGGCGGGGGGTGGTCGCGCTGCCCGGCGCTTGCGGGGTGCCGTCCGCGCCCGCCCTCCCCCACTCTCGGCTTCGCTCGAGCGGGGGGACCCCCATCGCCCCAGCGGCACGACTGCCCGCGGGGAGGCGGGTACGACTGCCCGCAGTCGGGCCAAAGGCCACGGCCCCGCGCGCTCCCTGTTTGACCACCAGGGTGTCCGGTTCCGGGAGGACTTCGCGGATGTGGGACGGGCCGCCCGTGATGCCCCAGGCCTCCTCTGCCTCGTCCTCTCCCACGAAGACGATGTCCGCGCCGCGTGCCAGGTCCAGGAGGACCTCGGGGCCGTGGGTGTCGCGCCACAGGGCCGGGCGGTGGTTCACGTCGAAGGAGATCAGGGGGCGGTCGGGGTGGGGGGCGGTCAGTTCCCGGATCAGGGTCAGGCAGTCGGTGGAGAGTGCCGGTGTGATGCCTGACAGGTGCAGGACGCGTCCCGCGCGGACCGCCTCCAGGTCGAGGTCCGCGGCCGTCATCGCGGAGGCCGCCGAGCCCGCGCGGTAGTACGCGACCTCGTGGGCGTCCGTGGCGCGGTCGCCGGCCGTGCGGAAGTAGATGCCGGTCGGGCGGGTCGGGTCGCGGCGGACGTGCGACACGTCGACGCCGTATCCGCCGATCGCCTCGACGAGGTGGTCGCCGAAGCCGTCGGCGCCCACCCGGCTGATCCACCGGGTGCTGTGGCCCGCCGCCGCGAGCACGCACGCCACGTTCGACTCCGCGCCGCCGATGCCCCGGTCGAAGGACGGCACGTCGGCGAGGCGGCCCGGCCGGGAGGGCAGGAACGTCACCATGGACTCGCCGAGCGCGACAACGTCCACGGCGTGGCTCCTTCTCTTCTGCGGGTGAGGCGGTCTCCGTTGACCGCACGTGGCCGAGATGTTAGACAGCGGTAAGCGATATACGCAACGAGTGTTGCAAGAAATGCAACACTGCTGATCAGGGAGGTTCCGATGGTCCTCGACGCTCTCGCCCGCCTCACCGAGGAACGGGTCGACCACCGCTTCAAGGGCCTCCCGCCGGACGCCGAGGGGCTGACCGTCGGCGAGCTGGCCGCGCAGCGCCGCAACCTCTTCACCGGCGGCTTCACCACGCCCGTGCTCGCGCTCTCCGCCGAGCGCCTGGAGCACAACCTGAAGCTGATGGAGACGTACTCCGCCCGGCACGGACTCGCCTTCGCGCCGCACGGCAAGACGTCCATGGCCCCGCAGCTCTTCCAGCGGCAGATCGAGCACGGGGCGTGGGGCATCACGCTCGCGGTTCCGCATCAGGTGCGGGTGGCGCGGGCGTACGGGATCCGGCGGGTCTTCCTCGCCAATGAGCTGGTCGACGCGGCGGCCCTGCGCTGGGTCGCGGCCGAGCTGGACGCCGATCCGGACTTCCGGTTCATCTGCTACGTCGACTCCGTGCGCGGGGTGGAGCTGATGGACGCGGCGCTCACCGCGAGCGACGCCTCACGCCCCGTGGACGTCGTCGTCGAGCTCGCCGCCGGTGAGGGGGCCCGCACCGGTGTGCGGACGGAGGCCGAGTGCTCCGCCGTCGCCGACGCCGTGGCCGGTGCCCGGGGACTGCGGCTGGTCGGGGTCGCCGGCTACGAGGGCGAGGTCCCGCGGGCGGACCCGGAGCGGGTGCACGCCTGGCTGCGGCGGCTGGTGTCGCTCGCCGTGGACTTCGACAAGGCGGGGCGGTTCGCGGGGCTCGACGAGATCGTGGTGAGCGCGGGCGGCAGCGCCTGGTTCGACGCGGTGGCGGACGTCTTCGCCGAGGTCCCGGAGCTGTCCGCGCCCGTGCTGAAGCTGCTGCGCTCGGGGGCGTACGTCTCGCACGACGACGGCCACTACCGCAAGCTGACCCCCTTCAACCGGGTCCCGGAGGAGGGTGCGCTGGAGCCGGCGTTCCGGCTGTGGACGCAGGTGGTGTCGCGGCCGTCCGCCGAGCAGGCGTTCGCCAACGCGGGCAAGCGGGACGCGGCCTACGACCTCGATCTGCCGTTCGCCCAGGTGGTCCGCCGGGACGGGAGCGAGCGCCCGGCCACCGGGATCTCCGTGACCGGGCTGTCCGACCAGCACGCGTGGCTGCGTACCACCGGGGAGGCCGATCTGGAGGTGGGAGACTGGGTGGGGCTCGGGCTGTCCCACCCGTGCACGTCGTTCGACAAGTGGGTGCTCATCCCCGTGGCGGAGGCGGACGGCACGGTGGTCGACTACATCCGTACGTTCTTCTAGGAGGCCCGCATGGAAGAGCTCGTCATCCGGGACGCGGACGTCGTCGACGGCTCCGGTGACCATTCGTACCGCGCGGACGTGGTCGTGGACGGCGGTCGCATCGTCTCGATCGTGAAGGAGGCGGCGGACGCGGGCTGTCAGCGCCCGAAGGCCCGCCGTGAACTGGACGCCGAGGGGCTGGTGCTGGCGCCCGGCTTCATCGACATGCACGCCCACAGCGACCTGGCGCTGCTGCGCGACCCCGACCACAGTGCCAAGGCCGCGCAGGGCGTCACCCTCGAAGTCCTGGGCCAGGACGGGCTGTCGTACGCGCCGGTCGACGACCGGACGCTGGGCGAGGTACGCCGGGCGATCGCCGGGTGGAACGGCTCGGGCGACGACATCGACTTCGACTGGCGGTCGGTGGGCGAGTACCTGGACCGGCTCGACCGGGGCATCGCGGTCAACGCCGCGTATCTGATCCCGCAGGGCACGGTCCGCGCACTCGCCGTCGGCTGGGAGGACCGGGAGGCGACGCCCGAAGAGCTGGACCGGATGCGGCGGTTGGTCGCGGAGGGCATGGAACAGGGCGCGGTCGGCATGTCGTCGGGGCTGACGTACACGCCGGGCATGTACGCCAAGGACGCCGAACTCACCGAGCTGTGCCGGGTGGTGGCGTCGTACGGCGGCTACTACTGCCCGCACCACCGCTCCTACGGCGCCGGGGCGCTGGAGGCGTACGAGGAGATGGTGGCGCTGACGCGGGAGGCGGACTGCCCGCTGCACCTCGCGCACGCCACGATGAACTTCGGCGTGAACAAGGGCCGGGCGCCCGAGTTGCTGTCCCTCCTCGACGACGCGCTCGACGCCGGCGCCGACATCACCCTCGACACCTACCCGTACACCCCCGGCTGCACCACCCTCGTGGCGCTGCTGCCGAGCTGGGCGAGCGAGGGCGGGCCGGAGGAGATCCTGCGGCGGCTCGCGGACGACGGGACCGCCGAGCGGATCCGGCACCACATGGAGGTCACCGGCTCGGACGGCTGCCACGGGGTGCCGGTGGAGTGGGAGACCATCGAGATCTCGGGCGTCGGCGACCCGGCGCTGGGCGAGTACGTGGGCCGTACGGTCCTGGAGTCGGCGCGGGCGCGCGGCGAGTCGCCGTGGGTGGTGGCGCGGGAGCTGCTGCTGAAGGACAGGCTCGCCCCGACGATCCTCCAGCACGTCGGCCACGAGGAGAACGTACGGGCGATCATGCGGCACCGGGTGCACACCGGCGGCTCGGACGGCATCCTGCAGGGTGCGAAGCCGCACCCGCGCGCGTACGGGACGTTCCCGCACTACCTCGGGCACTACGTACGGGAGTTGGGGGTGCTGTCGCTGGAGGAGTGCGTCGCGCACCTGACCTCGCGCCCGGCGGCGCGGCTGCGGCTGCCGGACCGGGGGCTGGTCCGCGAGGGGTACAAGGCGGACCTGGTGCTGTTCGATCCGGGGACGGTGGCCGCGGGGTCGACCTTCGCCGCGCCGCGGACGCTTCCGACGGGCATTCCGTACGTGCTGGTCGACGGGCGGTTCGTGATCGAGGACGGGCGGCGCACGGACGTACTGGCGGGGCGGGCGGTCCGCAGGACTCCCCGCTGACCGCCCGCCCTCCCCACCGGCCGCTTACGGCTTGGGGACCGCGCAGCCGCTCGCGCTCAGGTCGAGCCTGTTGTCCGCGCCGAAGCAGGCGGGGAACAGGTAGGTCTGCTGGGCGTAGTTGATGCCCTGGCGGACCGTGACCTGCCCGTTCTCGTCGACCTCGCACGGGTTGTTGACCGTGCAGCGCTCGCCGTCCTCGTTGCCGGTGTTGTTGACGGCGACCACCTGGCCGGTGGCGCTGTCGACGACCGGTGAGCCGGAGGTGCCGCCGATGGTGTTACAGGCGGAGGTGTAACGGACCGAGTCCTTCCAGGTCCAGTTCCCCTCCTTCATGCGGTACGCGAACCCGTCGACGGAGCAGTTGTAGATCCGCTTCCAGTAGCCGGACACCACGCTGATGGACGTGCCGGCCGCCGGGCGGGTGGCGCTCAGGGGCAGTGCGTCGATGCCGTACGCGCTCTTGATCCGCGCGTACGTCGTGCTCAGCCGGTAGATCGCGGCGTCCGTGTCGGTCATGGTCGCGTAGACGAGCCGGTCGGCGCGCAGGGTGGCGACCCTGGAGCCGGCGGAGTTCAGCAGTCCGAAGGTGCGGCTGGACGCCCGGTCGACGAGGACCTGGCCGGGTGCGGGGAAGCCGCTCTCCAGGCAGTGGCCGTTGGTGAGGACGAGCGCCGGGTCGTCGTCCGCCGAGCCGGGCATGCGGACGACGGAGCCGGAACAGTTGCTGAGCGAGACGGTGCCGGCGAAGTCCACCGCGCCCTCCTCGGGCGCGGTGAGTCCGGACAGGGTGTCCGCCGCGGTCCCGACCACGCCGTTGACGACATCCGTCAGCGTGGTCGGGGCCGCGTCCGTGGTCGTGTCCGCGCCCGTGGGGGAAGGCTCGGCGGCGACCGCGGGGATCGCGCCCGCCCCGGCGAGGGCCAGGGCACAGAGCGCGACGACGAGAGGTTTTCTCATGGGGGTCCCCTCTTGCGGCGTCGGGCGGCCGGAGGACTTCCGGCCGCCCACGTATTTGTCATGCGCATTGTCAGCATGCGGACGACGAGGGGGCAAGCACTTGTTTCCAGCCGGTAACTCCGTCACGGCGGAACGGACGCCGCGGTCCCGGCCCGCGCCGACGGCGCCGGGCATGCGCGCCCGGCGGGCCGGCCGGTCCACCGGGCGCCGACACACCCGCCCGCGTCCGGACTCCCGCCCGAACCCCGCTCCTACCTGGTCTTCTTCGGCCCTCGGCCCCGGCCCCGCCCCTCTTCGGCGTTGCCCGGACCAGACTGGCCCGAGCCCGTGGAGGCGGAGGGGGCCGCCGTGGGGAGGGTCGGTGTGGAGGTGGTGGAGGCGTCGGCCGACGCCCCGGACGAGGCCCCGTCGGCCTCGCGGTCCTCGCCGGAACCGCTCGCACTCGGGGAGCCCTGACCGGCGGAGGGGCCGCCGGCGTCGGCCGGCCCCTCGGCGGGGCCGGACGCGTCCGGCCCCGAGGAAGCCGCCCCGGACTCCCCCGCCGTCGGCCCCGTGCGGCCGTCCCCGCCCTCGGCGCCGCCGGACGGCGAACCCGAGAAGGCGAACCCGGCGATCAGCGCCGCCACCGACACCACGCCCACCGCTCCCGCCGCCACCACGGCGCGGCGCGAGCGCCGGGGCGCGGCCTTGCGGCGCCCGCGCCGGCCCGGTCCATGGCGCGAACCGCCGGCACGGGACCGCCCGGGGGCACTTCCCGCGCCGTCTCCCGCGGGACGGACCGTGCCGTCCTCCGGCAAAGGCATCCCGGTGTCGTACACCGGGTCCGTCCCCCCGCCCCCCGGAGGGGGCGCCGCGCCTCCTTCCGGCGAGCCCGGTCCGGCGCCCGCCACGGGCGGCAGCTCGCGTGTCTCGTCGTACGCGTTCTGCCAGCCGTGGGCGGTCGCGGGGTCGGTGCAGGCGTCGTACGCCGGGGCCGGAGCGGTCTGCGGGAGGTACACGACCGGCGGGCCCTGGGGGGCCCGATCGTCGTACCCACCGTCGGCGTACGGAGGAGGGCTGGACATGGCGGCGCATTGCAGGGACGTGAGGGTGCGCCGGGACAGTCGGCGGACATATCGCTCGAAACGACGCGTCTCACGTGGCGGAAAACACGGCCCGGAGGGCCATACCGGGCCGTAAGCTCCCAGCATGCAGGTGATCCAGTCGACCAAGCTCGCCAACGTCTGTTACGAGATCCGGGGCCCGGTGCTCGAGGAGGCGATGCGGCTGGAAGCGGCCGGTCACCGCATCCTCAAGCTGAACACCGGCAACCCGGCGGCGTTCGGCTTCGAGTGCCCGCCCGAGATCCTGGAGGACATCCTCCGCAACGTGTCGACGGCGCACGGCTACGGCGACGCCAAGGGCCTGCTGGCCGCGCGCCGGGCGGTGGTCATGCACAACCAGACCCTCGGCATCGAGACCGACGTCGAGCACGTCTTCATCGGCAACGGCGTCTCCGAGCTGATCGTGATGGCGATGCAGGGGCTGCTGGACGACGGCGACGAGGTGCTCGTCCCCGCGCCCGACTACCCGCTGTGGACGGCTGCCGTCTCCCTCTCCGGCGGTACGGCGGTGCACTACCGCTGCGACGAGCAGTCGGACTGGATGCCGGACCTCGCCGACGTGGAGCGCAAGGTCACCGACCGCACCAAGGCGATCGTGATCATCAACCCGAACAACCCGACCGGCGCGGTCTACGACGAGGCGGTCATCAAGGGCCTCACCGACATCGCCCGCCGCCACAACCTGCTGGTCTGCTCGGACGAGATCTACGACAAGATCCTCTACGACGACGCGAAGCACATCCCGACCGCCTCCGTCGCCCCCGATCTGCTCACCCTCACCTTCAACGGCATGTCGAAGGCGTACCGGGTGGCCGGCTACCGGGTGGGCTGGATGTCGGTCTCGGGGCCGCGCGCCCACGCCGACTCCTACATCGAGGGCCTGACGATCCTGGCGAACATGCGCCTGTGCGCGAACATGCCGGGGCAGCACGGGGTGGTCGCGGCGCTCAGCGGACGCCAGACGATCAACGAGCTGGTGCTGCCGGGCGGACGGCTGCGCGAGCAGCGGGACACGGCGTACGAGCTGCTGACCCAGATCCCCGGCGTGAGCTGTGTGAAGCCGAAGGGGGCGCTGTACCTCTTCCCGCGGCTCGACCCGGACGTCTTCAAGATCAAGGACGACCGGCGGATGGTCCTGGACCTGCTGCGCCGCGAGAAGATCATGGTCGTGCAGGGCACCGGCTTCAACTGGCCGGAACCGGACCACTTCCGGGTGGTGACCCTGCCGTCGGTCACCGACCTGCGGGACGCGGTCGGGCGGATCGCCCGCTTCCTGGACGGTTACAGCCAGCCCTGAGGCCTACGCGCGCGGGCGTCTGCGCGCGGGCGGCCTTTTCACGAACAGCCTTTTCGCGAAGGGCCTTTTTACGAACGACTCAACTTTAGACTGAATCTAAGCTAGGATGGTTTCCTGTTACACCACAGGAGGCCATCCATGTACGAGCCGATCCGTGCCAAGTCGGTCCACAGCACGATGGCCGGCACCCCCCACGACTTCCCCCACCGGTCCCGTGAGGAAGAGCTGGACATCCAGCTCGCGGGGCACCTCGCCGCGCTGCTCGCCGTCACCGACGAGCTGCGCGTGGCGGCGCCCTCGGCCGATCTGGACACCGCGGCCGAGCGGCTCGCCGGGCAGGTGGCCCGCCTGCGGGGAGGACGTACGCCGGCCCGCGCGTCGGCGACCACGACGGGCCGCGAGCCGAACGCGGCGGCCCTGCACCGGCGGGCGCACGCGCTCGCCGGCCGCGCCCTGGTCGTCGCCGCCTCCCGCGCCGACACGGCGGCGGCGATCCTCGCCGCCGAGCGGATGGACGCGCACACCGCGGCCCTGCAGCCGCGCACCCTCGCGTCCTCCCACTGAGCCCCCACGGGGGCTCCCCCCGACGGCCCCGGTCCGCGTGCACCCGCAGCGACGCGCGGACCGGGCGCCACACTTCCTCTCGTCGAGCCGCCCGGCC
>NZ_LIWB01000003.1:0-131988 GCF_001905725.1 Streptomyces sp. CB02400 | reverse complement strand
GGCCGGGCGGCTCGACGAGAGGCACACCACCGCCGTGACGCGCCGGCCGGCTCGCGAGCGGGACTAGGCAGACGGCCGACCGGCCGGGGCACCGCCGGTCAACAGGGAGTCGTCGATGCGGGGCAGCCGCGTGAGCCCCTCCCGGCGGGCCTCCGGGCTCGCCGCCCCTGCCTCGGGGGCGGCCGGACAGAGCGCGCGGACGACGTACGTGCCGAGGGCGTTGTCGATCGGATGTGCCTGCGGTACGCCGTTCTCGTCGATCTCCTGGTACTTCATCAGGTTCTGCGCGACGGCCATCTGGCGCTCGCCGTCCCGGCTGGACAGCGCGATCGTGCCGGCTCCGAACACCGCGCCGTCGTGGCCCCAGAAGCGTCCGCAGGGCAGGTCCAGGGCGTAGATGCCGAGGCCGTAGTCCATGCCGGAGACGGGGACCGTGCGCGTCATCTCGTCGAGGGACGCCGCGCCGACGAGCTCCCCGCCGAGCAGGGCGCGGTAGAAGCGGTTGAGGTCGTCGGTGGTGGAGACGACCGATCCCGC
The DNA here is from genome assembly GCF_001905725.1 of Streptomyces sp. CB02400. Lineage (GTDB taxonomy): Bacteria > Actinomycetota > Actinomycetes > Streptomycetales > Streptomycetaceae > Streptomyces > Streptomyces atrovirens. The sequence goes on along the minus strand of NZ_LIWB01000003.1, from coordinate 131,451 downwards.
CGTGTAGGCCCACGACATGTCGTAGACGCTGTAGTCGCGGGGCGGGTCGATCAGACCGTGGAACGACTCGTACATCCGCGGGTGCGGGCCCTTGAGGAACGGGGTGCGCGGCAGGTACGTGTGACGCAGCCCGGCCCGGTCGATGACGTTGCGAGTGAGGTACGTGTAGGCCTTCTGACCGGTGACCTCCTCCAGAAGGAGCCCGGCGATGACGTAGTTGGTGTTGGAGTACGTGCCCGGCACCGAGCCGGGGCGTCCGGTCGCGGGGGCCGTGAGGCCCAGCCGGACCAGTTCCTGTGGGCGGACGGAGCGGAAGCGCTCCTCGTCGAGGCTGGCCGTCGAGCCCCGGGTGAGGGAGGGGAAGGCGCCCGCGACGTAGTCGCCGATCCCGCTGGTGTGGTTGAGGAGCATGCGTACGGTGATCTGCCGTCCACGCTCCCCGGGTATCAGGTCCGGCAGGTAGTCGGAGACGGGCGCGTCGAGCCGGATCCGGCCGCGCTCCGCCTGCTGGAGCAGGCCCACGGCGGTGAAGGTCTTGCTGATGCTGCCCACCCGCTGCCGCATGCCCGGCGTGACCGGGCGGCCGGTACCCACGTCTGCGACACCCGCCGCCCCGGTCCACCGCTCGCCACCGTCCCGGACGGACGAGAAGACGCCGTACATGCCCGCCTCGTGGACGGCGTCCAGTGCGTCGCGCAGTGCCGTTCCGTCCAGGGACGTGGAGCCTCTGGGGCCGGCGAGAGCCGGTTGGGTGAGTACGACGGTGGTCGTCAACAACGTGGTGCCCAGGATGGTTCCGAGAAGTCGGGCAATGCGCAACTTCCTGTCCTTTCAATTGCCTTCGGGATCGATGGATGACCGATCGGGATCATCGTCAAGGGAGACGGACGGTCCTCACATCCTTCCGGGGAATGATCGAGAACCGGCCTCCGGCCGTCCGCCTGCGAACAACCGGCTGAAGGGAAAGGGGACTTGAAGGTCGCCTTCACTCGTTGTCCCGTCCAGGGGTCCGCAGTTGACGCCGATTCACGGGGTCGCGCACGGAAACGGCGGCCTCGCCGGTGAGGCGGTTGCACGCCCTTGGGAGCGCGGGGAGGGCGGCCGGACGGTCGTCTGCTCCACCAGGTCCACCCGCCACTCGGTCCGGAGGATGACGGCGATCGGCCGCCCCAGGACCACGGCCGGATCCACGCCCTTGGCGTCGACTCCGTCGAGCAGCGGGGGTTCCGCGAAGAGCGGGGATCCGCCGTCCGTCTCCTCCAGCGACTGCACCACCGCCGCGGCGTCCGGTGCGCGGAAGCAGTCGGTCAGAACACCCATCGCTTCCCTCCCGGTCTCCGTAGGTCGGGAGGAAGCAGGTCAGGTGGAGCGGCAGTGTCAGTGCCGTCCTCTATCCGAGCGTGAGCATCGCCTCGGTGATCTCGCCGACCGCCGCATCAGGGATCGCGGTAGCGGCCTCCTCCAGGATGAGCAGCCGTGCTCCGGGGATCTCGCGTGCGATCGCCTCGCCGTTGCCGACGGGGAAGAACCGGTCGCGGCGGCCGTGGACCACGAGCGTGGGAACCTTGATCTCGGGCAGGTGCTCGCGCCAGCGGGGTGTGCAGTCGAGCCTGGAGAACACCATGCCCAGTTGGTTGGCCATCTGGACCGCTGGTGCGGTGCTGGGTGTGCGGTCCCAGATGCGCGCGGCGACCGCTCGCGCGGCGACGGGATCATCGCCGAGGATCTCCGCGCCGGCAGCGGCGAAGTCCGCGACCGCCTCGCGGTCGCTCCAATCAGGCATCGCGTGCGCGAACAACCGGCTCATCGTCGCCCGGTCGTGGTCGGGGAGGTCGTCGTCGGTCGGCCCGGGCGCGACCGCGCGGGTGCCGACGAGCGTGAGCGCCGAGAACGCGCCCGGATGATCGAGCGCGGCCACCTGGGAGACCATCCCGCCGACGCCGATCCCTGCGAGGTGAGCGGGCCCGCCGCCGAGCACGCCGGCGAGGGCCGCCGCGTCGGCGGCGAGGTCGCGCAGGGTGTAGGCGGGCGCCTCCGGATCCGCCGTCGTCGACTCCCCGCTGTCGCGCAGGTCGTAGCGCACCACACGACGCCCCCCGGCGGCGAGACGCTCGCACAGCGCGTCGGGCCAGGAGAGCATCGTCGTCCCGCCCACGAGCAGGACGAGCGGCGCGTCGTCGTCACCGAACGACTCGATGCCCAGGGCGACCTCATTGGCGTTGACGGTGGTGGTGATTCGAGTCATGCCACGGCAGACTCCGTCCGCCGCCCGAACTCATCGCTCACGCCCCGGCCGATCGGTTCCCCGCCCAGCGGCTGCGCCGCCCCCGTGTCAGTGGGCGGCCCTATGATCACGCCGGATCCATGACGGAGAGGGGCGGCCGTGGGCGCCAGTGGGTGGGAGTACGTCACCGCATACGAAGGCAGCGTCGAGGAGTCGCTGGAAGCTTTGCACCGGCGGGTCTTCGACGAGTTGTACGGCCACGACGACATGTACGGCTCTCTGGACGACCTCTGGGCCGACGAAGAGCTCATGGGCGAGGAGGGAACGCACTCCGTCCTCGACATCCAGTGTGTCGTCCACTCCACCGCACCGCCGACGCCGCTCGCCGTCGAGGACTACGGGACGCTGCGGCCCCTGACGCACGAACGCGTCCTGCACCACTTCGGCACCAGCCGGCCGACACCGGTTCGGTTCGCGGAACTCCTCGACCACGCCCGCACGGCCGACCGGCTCCCGCCCGACCCCGGGGAGACGCTGCTGGACGAGTGCCGTATGCGGTGGACGGGTGTGTACGTCCTCCTCTACGCCGGTGACCAGCCCGAGCCGACCCACCTGGGCATCTTCGGATACTCGGGCGACTGAGTTGTCCCGCCGCGACCCGTCGCCTCCCTGCCCTCAACCGCCGACCGACCGGAGAACACCGTTGTCCTCGATACGTGACCTCACTGTCTGGGAGCCGCTGCTGCGGGTCGTGCGGGCGTCCAACGCGGAGCGGCTCGCCGCGCCCGGTGGTCGCCTGACGGGTCGGATCAGCCTCGGCGGTTGGAGCGTGCCGGTGCAGCGACCGCGCCCTGTGCCGGGGCGTGCCGTCCAGGTGGAGGACATGCAGGACGAGTTCACCGCCGTGGAACGGGTGCAGGACGCCCTCCGGGCCGACGGCGCGAACAGCGTCTCCTTCGTGGTGGAGACGGCGCCGGACGGGAGGACCCTGCTCCACGTCGTCGAGCCGGGCCCCGCCGTGGAGCCCGGCCTCATGAGCCCCTTCGTGGGTGCCCTGCTCCTGGTCGAGGGCGCCGTCCCCGAGCCCTGGCGGCGCCTGCCCGAGGAGGTCCCGGGGGCGGTGCCGGCGCCGTCGGCGGACCCGGCGTTGCTGGAGCGGACCCTTCGCGAGCGGCTGCCCGACGCCATCGGTGCCACCGAGGGGGAGATCGCCGAAGCGGAAGCGCGCCTCGGCGTCACACTGCCCGACGAACTCAAGGCGCTCTACCGGGTGACCCGGGCGCGATGGGAGGACTGGGGTGGCGACTACGAGGCGGAGGAACGTGTCAGCGACGCGGTCGGCTGTGAGCTCTTCTCCCTGGACGGGCTCTACGTCGCGGACGCGCGGTCCCGTCCCTGCCCTTGGCAGTTCGCTGCCGACGACGCCGTCGTCACCGCCCCGGACGCCGCCGTGCAGGGCCTCGTCGGCTCGCCCGGCTGGATCGTCTTCGGCGACAACGGCGGCGGCGACCGGCTGGCCCTCGACCTGACGCCGGGCCCCGGCGGACACAAGGGACAGGTCATCGTGATCGACCACGAGCGGACCATCGGCGCCGGACTGCGCGCCGACTCCCTCACCGACATGGTGGTCAACCGCCCCGACGGCTGGCACCAGCGCCGTGACGCGGACAACCCGCCGGTGGTGGCCCGGGTGAACATCCACTACCTGGACAGTGTGGAGGCCGCCGCCCGTCCCGAGCTGGAGGTGCTCGGCATCGGCTGGCGGAAGGGCGATCCGGTCAGCCTCGCCCCGGTCGTCGGGCTTCCCCGCCTGCGGACCCTCACCGCCGTTCCGGGCACGCTCGCCGACCCCCTGGAGATCGCCGGGCTGACGGGTCTGGAGTACCTGAGCCTCGGCCCCGAGGACTGGCGCGTCCTGCTCGACGCCGGTGCCGTCCCCCGGAGCCTGTCGGCGGCCCACATCGAGGTGCAGGGCGAACAGCACCCGCTGCCGATCCTCGACCTCGCCGACGAACTCCTCGCCCTGTGGGACCGCCCCCTCATCAGCCGGACCGTCCTCGAAGCCCGCCTGGACACCGACCGGTGAACGCGGACGGACTGGAGGAGGAGTGGGCGCCGCCGCGCGAGTACGAGATCGAGGTCGGTACCGAGCCGCTGGACCGGCCGGCCCGGAACTCGGTGGGCGGGTGGCCCTACCTCGATGACGGCCAGGAGTGGCCGCGGTGCTTCTGCGGCGCGCGCATGGCGCTGTTCTTCCAGCTGGATCTGCCCGACGACATCGAGTTCTTCGGCGGAGAACACCTGTCGGTGTTCCAGTGCGCCCACCACAACGACAGGTCGAACCCGGTGGCGGTCGACGACCGTCTCGTGCCTCGGTTCTGGGAGGCTCCGCAGCCGCCGTTCCCGGGCTCGTTCTGGCGGGTGCTGCTCCAGCGTGACCCGGGGATCCCGGAAGCGGAGCCCGAACCGGCCGTACGCGCCCTGCCGCTGGCCCTGCGGCCCTTCGTGGACGCGCACGGGCCGTTCACCATGTTCTTCAAGGTGGGTGGTACGGCGGCCTGGGCGCTGTACCCCGAGTCCTACCGGTGCGCGTGCGGAGCGGAGTTGGCGTTCGTCTGCCAGGTACCGGAGTCCCCGGAGTTCGACGTCCGCCCCGGAGCCCCGGTGCAGCCCCACGGCATCCGGGACGACGCCTACACCCTGTTCCTCGGCAGCGAGGTCTATCTGCTGGCCTGCCCGCTCCGCTGCGATCCGGCGGCCGTCCTGCCGGTGAACCAGGGCTGACCCCGCGTCACTTGAGGGACGTGACGAACGACGTCCAGGCCGGGGCCGTGATGGTGAGGACCGGGCCGTGGGGGACCTTGGAGTCGCGGACGGGGACGATGGTGGTGTGGGCGTCGCAGACCTCGAGGCAGTCGCCGCCCGTTCCCGCGCGCGCTGCCCGTCCTACGGGCGGCGGTGAGCGCCGACGAGGAGCCGGGACGAGGGCTCGCACTGCTGGACGCACTGGCGTCGAGGTGGGGTGTGGCGTACGGACCCGGCAACGGCAAGACCGTGTGGTGCGAGCTGGCGACCGGGTCACCGGAGGACAGCGCCGTCCCGGGCCGGAGTGCGGTGTCGGTGGCGTCCGTTTGGATGACGGCCGTGCACCGGCTGACCGCTCGGCGAGCGGGCGAGCCGGTGTGCGGTACGCACGGGCGGGCACCGGGGCATGTGCGCCGGGTGCACGCGGTGCGCCTCCGGCACCGCTGCGGCCCCGTCGAGCCGCACGACACGTCGGGACGGTGAAACCTCAGTCGCGCACCGACACCTTGGTGAGCCGCTCGGAGACCTCCCAGAGACGGCGCGCCGGCTCGGGGTCGCGGGCCGCTTTCGAGAGCTGCGCCGGTTTGGGCGCGCCGTACATCTGCAGCACTCCCGGCCCCACGTAGGTACCGCCGGGGATGTCGGCCGTGGCGGCGTACAGGGTCGGCCGCGCGCCGGCCTCCGCCGACGAGGCGAACAGGGGAGTGGTCAGCCGCATCAGCGAAGGCACGAAGCCGCGCGCGTCCGACAGCGCGCCGGTCGCCGCCCAGCCCGGGTGCGCGGCGGTGGCGAGGACCGCCGAACCCGCCGCCGTGAGCCGTCGCTGCAGTTCGAGGGTGAACAGCAGCACGGCGAGCTTCGACTCGTTGTAGGCGCGGAAAGCGTTGTAGCGCCTGCGTTCCCAGTTCGGATCGTCGAGGTCGAGGCGAGCCGCATGAGCGGCGGACGAAATCGAGACGACGCGGCCGGTGAGGTGCTCGCGCAGGAGCTGCGTCAGGGCGAAGTGACCGAGGTGGTTGACGCCGAACTGCGCCTCGAACCCGTCCTTGGTGCGGGTCAGCTCGGGCGGGTAGATGGCGGCGGCGTTGTTGACCAGCAAGGAGACGTCGCCCTGCCAGTCGTCGGCGAAGCGCCGGACGGAAGCGAGGTCGGCGAGATCGAGCGCGCGGACCTCGGTCCGTCCGGGCAGTTCCGCGGCGACGGCTCGCCCTTTGTCGACGTGGCGCACCGCGAGCACGACGCGGGCCCCGGCGGCGGCGAGCGCTCGCGCGGTCTCGCGCCCGAGGCCGCCGCTCGCACCGGTGACGATCGCGGTCCTGCCGGAGAGATCAGGAAGGTGAGTGGCGTGGGATTCGCTCATGCCGCCAATCTAGACACTGTCAAGAAACTTGGCAATGACAAGATGAGGGTAGGATCTGCCTGTGCCCGATGAAGCCCGCCCGTACCACCACGGCAACCTGCGCGCCGCGCTGCTCGACGCGGCCGAGCGCACCATCGAGAAATCCGGGACGGAGCGGCTGTCGCTGCGGGAACTGGCACGGGTCGTCGGGGTCAGCCACGCGGCGCCGCGCGCGCACTTCACCGATCGCCAGGCGTTGCTGGTCGCGTTGGCGGAGCGGGGTTTCGACCGCCTGGGCGCGCAGTTGAAGGCGGCACGCGACGGTGCCGGTCCGGGTTTCGGCGAGCGGTTGCGGGCGGTGATAGCCGGGTTCATCACCTTCGCGAACAGCAGGCCCGTGCTGCTGGACCTGATGTTCTCCGCGAAGCCGTACGGGGACAAGGCGCGACTGCCTGCGGCCGCCGAAGCCCTGGCGGTGGTGTACGACCTGATCGGCGACGGCGTGACCGAGGGCGCGCTCGCCCCGGGTGATCCCGAGCGTTACGGGCTGCTGCTCTATGCGTGGGCCCAAGGCCTCGCGAGCCTGATCGCCGGCGGCGGCCTCGAACCCGAGGTGACGGACTCACTCGTGTCCGACGCGGTGTCGACGTTCATCCGCGGCAACGCCGCCGGCTGAACGTGCCCGGCTGGTACCCAAGTGCGAGGCGTGTACTGGCTTGCCCTGCGCGCTTGCGATCCGGCGGCCGGCCGAAGGACGAGGGACCGGCCCGGATCGCCGACGCGAACCGGGCCGGCGAGGAACCGACACCGCTGATCGCCGATTTCCAGGCGCTCGTCTCTCCAGGCGCTCGTCGCCCGCCGGGATGACCTGCGTCGGTCCGGCATCCCGGGCCGACGCAGGTCCTCTCAGGAGTGCCTTCCCCGAGAACGACGGGATCAGCGGGTGACGTCGACCGTCGCCGACGCCGTGGACGCCTCGTGCAGGTCGTCGCCGGGCCAGCTCACCGTGTAGGTCGTGTCCTTGCGGGTGCGCGGCAGGTCGTCGATGGTGAAGGTGCCGTCGGCGGCGACCGTCACCGACGACAGCGTGCCGGTCCCCTTCCGGTCGGTGCGCTCCACCTTGAGCGTGGCCCGCTCCGGCAGCGCCTTCCCCTGTGCGGTGAACGTCCCGGTGATGTGGACGCCCGTGCTCATCGACGCCTCCGCCGGGGCGGTGAGCGTGATCGAGCTGGCCGCCTTGCCGACGGACACCGTGTGGGTGACGTCGGCGGCCGGGCGGTGGGTGAGGTCGCCGAGGCAGGAGACGGTGTAGGTGGCGTCGCCGACCAGGCCGGGCTCGTCGAGGACGGTGTAGGAGCCGTCCTCCTTGACGGTGAAGGTGCCCAGGTCGTGGGTGCCGGCCGCGTCCGTGCGGGTCGCCTTGACCTTCAGCGGCTCGGCGGGCGCCGGTCCGTCGTGCTCCAGCCGGCCCCGCACCGACAGCGGCTCGCCCGCGACGGCCTGGGCGGGGCTGTGGGTCAGCGTTTCACCGAGGCGGACGTCGTATTGGACTGCGGGGGGCTGGATGATGTGCAGCCAGAACTGGTTGCCGGCCGCGTTGGTGGTGACCGTGAAGAGCCGGGAGCCGTCGGCGGACCATTCCGTGCCGCGCGGCACGACGCGGTCGCCGTCCTGGCTGCCCTCGAAGACGAACTCCAGCGGCGCGGTCGAGTCGGTCGGGTCGGCGGGCTGGACCAGCAGGTCGGGGGTGGCGCCGGTGGCCGAGGCGCCGCGTGCCACGTACTTTCCGTCGCCGCTGAAGGCGACCGAGCTGGCGGTGGCGCCCGCGGGCAGGGACTGGTAGCCGTCGGCCGCGTCCGACAGGTCGCCCGTGTTCAGCAGCCGGGTGCCGGCGGAGGCGTCGGCCAGGGCGATCTTCGCGCCGTCCGGGGAGACGGCGACGTCCTTGAGGTTCAGCGCGCCGGCGCCGCTCTCGTCGGTGAACCGGCGGGTGGCGTTCCGTACGGGGGTCTCGCCGCTGCCGTCGAAGACGCTGAGGAACGGGTCGGGCGCCGAGGCGTTGAGCGCCTGGCCCATCACGAACGTGTCGTTCGGGCCGCCCTCCAGCAGCAGCTTGCCGGAGTCGTTCCAGCCGGTGCGCTGCCAGCCGCCGTTGACGATCGTGTCCACGGTCGTCGTCGCCGTGGCGCACTGGGACAGGTAGTCGGTGTACTGCGAGGTGTAGTACGGCTTGCCGCCGGCGACGACGACCTCGCGCCCGCAGTTGTCGCTCGGCGCGTTGGGCACGCTCTTGAGGGCCAGCGTGATGGTGTCGTACGCGGAGATCCGGAAGCGCTCACCGACGTAGAGCGTGCCCGCGTCGGCGCTGAGCGCCAGGCCGGAGACGTGGTAGTTGGTGTTGATGGTGGAGATCCGCTCGCCCTGGAAGGTGTAGACGGCGATCCGGCCGTAGTTGGAGCTGGAGCCCACGGCGGCGTCGGCGAGGAAGACGCGCTGGTGGACGCTGTCGACGGCCAGCGCCGAGTACGTGGTGAACGGCAACTTGGCGACGACGTCGGCGGTGGCCGCGTGCGCCGCGGGCGCGACGGCGACGGTGAGTCCGGTCCCGGCGAGTGCGGCGGCGAGAACGGTGGCCGCGAGGCGTCCGGGACGGCGTGCTGTATTCAACTGTGCCCCCCACAGGCTGTATTGACGACCCGTACTGGAAAGCCGCCCCCAACCATGGAACAGGGAACAGCTGTTCGGGTCGTACGAGATCGGGAGCGTACACCGGCGCACCGCGCATCGCGGCAGGTTTCCGGCGGTGTGGCGTCGCGCCGGCTACGCCGAAACGGCGCTGTCGGTGGCCGGCCCTGGGACCGGGAGCCGCCCTGCCACGAGCAGCCGCTTCCCCTCCGGCAGTTCGCCGCCACGGGGGCGGTCACCACCGCGCCGGACGACGCCGTGCAGGGCCTGGTCGGCCGGCCCGGACGGATCGCCTTCGGCGACAACGGCGGCGGCCGGCCGGCCCTGGACCTGACACCGGGCCCGGCCGGGGACACCCGATGGGCGGACCCCGGGTTCAGGCGGTCCAGTCGCGTGAGCACAGGACGAGGAGGTATCCGTCGGGATCCGCGACGGTCACGCCGTACTCGTCCCAGTAGGGGTTGTGCGCGGGAGTCCTGGTGCCCCCGTGTGCCTCCAGGCGTTCGACCAGCGATGCGGCGACCGGGGCGCCGAGGTAGACCACGAACAGGTCGTCCACTGTCGGAGTGGGCTCGATCGGCCGTTCGGGGTCACGGGTGAGTTCGAAGTGCCAGGCGGCGCCCGGCGGCCCGACCATGAGCAAGTCGTGCTCGCCGGGGACCCGTTCGGTGGTCCGCCATAGCACTTCGAGCCCGAGGCCCTCCACGTAGAAGCGTTCGGCGGCGACCAGGTCCCTCGAGGGCCGGGCCACCCGGATCCGGGTCGTGGGGCCGATCACGCGGAACCCTCCAGGGCGGCACGCCATACGGGGCTGTCGACGTAGTGGTTGTCGAAGCGCTCCGACGACTCGGCGATCTCCTTCGGGTCGGCCTCGCCACGCATCACCCGGCCGAGCAGGCGCAGGTAGTCGAACCTGCCCATGCCGGGGGTGAAGACGAACAGGACGTCCGCTTCACAGCCCGGGGCGGCCGCGAAGGCGTGCGGGGTGCGGGGCGGGACCGCGAGGAAGTCGCCTTCCTCCAGGACGGTGACTTCCTCACCCACCAGCACCCGCAGAGATCCGCTGATCACGAAGAACAGCTCCGATGCCCGGGTGTGGAAGTGGGCCGGCGCTCCTGCCGCGCCCTTCGCGAAGGTGGACCGGTAGCTCGTGAAGCCACCCGCGCTGCCGTCCGAATCGGCCAGGAGGGTCATCACGCTGCTCGGGTCGGAACAGGTCTCGGCGTCCGCATGACGGGTCAGCACCACCGCGGGCGGAGTGTCGGTCGCGGGCATGGCGGCTCCTCCTTCAACCTTGATAATCTCAACGTTAAGATAAAAGCAGCACAGGCGTCTCAACGTCAAGTCTCTTAACGTTGAGAAGATGTTGGTGGAGAGGAGCGACGGAGATGAGCGATGCCGTGGACGCGATCATCGACCAGTGGGCGAAGGAGCGTCCCGATGTGGTGGGGGATCTCTGGCCGGTGGAACTCTTCGCACGGATCCAGCGGCTGGCCCGGGTGATCGACAAGTCCGCCAGGGCCACGGCCGCCGCGCACGGAGTGGAACACGGCGAGTTCGACGTGCTCACCACGCTGCAGCGCTCCGGGCCTCCCTATGCCCTCACCGCCGGGGCCTTCCTCAAAGCGTCCATGGTGACCTCCGGAGCGATCACCAACCGCATCGACAGGATGGAGGCCAAGGGCCTCGTCGAGCGGGTGCGCGAAGGCGGCGACCGGCGCACCGTCAAGATCCGCCTCACCGAGCACGGACACGAGGTCACCCGGGCCGCCTTCGCCGACCATCTGGCGGACTACGCGCAACTGCTCGTCGGCGTGGACCGCGGCCTGGTCGAGAAGACCGCCGAGGGCCTCCGGCAGGTGCTGGAGAACCTCGGCGACACGGCCGTCACATGATGGCCGCCCGACGGCCGACCACCGCGGTCCGGGCGGGCCGCGGCCCGCGGTAGTCGTCCCTCATGCCGTGCGGCCGGGGATCAGCCGCCCAGGACCGAGCCGAACTCGGCGTTCGGGTGGGTGAGGCCGAAGTCCCGCGGGCCGAACGAGGTCGCGCCGGCCGTCGTCAGGCCGGTCGCCGAGCCGCGCAGCACCCAGTCGGCGCCGTCGCGCACCGATCCGGCGAAGACGTCCTCGCCCTTCGCCGCGACCGTGAGGTCCGCCGCGCCGTCACCGTCGAGGTCGGCGATGTCCACGGCGGAGCCGAACCAGTCGTCCGTCTCCGCCGTGTCGGGCACGCCGTCGGCGGCCTGGTGGAACACCTGGGCGCCGGTGTCGGTCAGGCCGGTGGCCGTGCCCCGGAGCAGCACCGTCGCGCCGGTCCCCGACACGCCCCGGACCGTCGCGCCCGGCGCCCCGACCGCCACGTCGTCGTAGCCGTCGCCCGTGACGTCGCCGACCGCGACGGAGGCGCCGAAGTTGTCGCCGGCCCGGCTGCCGCCCGGGGCGTCGAGCGTGGCGGTGCGGTGGGCGCCGAGGCCGTCCGCGCTGCCGTAGCGGACGTGGAGGAGGCCCGCGGCGTCCGAGTACTCGCCCGTGGTCGTCGCCGAGGCGGGAACGTGGCCGGTGACGAGGTCGGCGTGGCCGTCGCCGTCGATGTCCCCGGCCGCGACGGAGACGGTGGGTGCCTCGCCCGTACCGGAGGCGTCGGTGCCCGGGGACGGCACGGAGACCGCCTCCAGCCCGCTGTCGCTCCACGTGTAGACGCCGGTGTGCCGGCAGCCGCCCGCCGTCCCGCCGCAGTTCTCCGGGCCGGTGACGACGAGCTGGGCGCGTCCGGCGCCGGTGAAGTCGCCGGCGGTGAGGGTGCGCGGCTGTATGTAGGCGTTGTAGTTGTGGAAGCGCGCCACATCGGTGGGCGCCGTGCGGCCCGCCAGGTCGTCGTACGCCCACAGGTTGGTGCGGCTGAGGGTGGCGATCTGCGGGACGCCGTCGCCGTCCAGGTCGGCGACGACGACCTTCTTGCCGTAGTCCTTCTCCGCGGACCACTCGCTGGTGGCGTACGGGCTGACCATCGTCATGCCGTCGCCGCTCAGGCCGTCCGGGCCGCCCCACAGCACGGTGAGCGTGCCGTAGGAGCTGCTGTACCGCACCGCTTCGCCCGGCGCTCCGACGACGAGGTCGGTGTAACCGTCGGCGTCCAGGTCGCCACTGGCGTGCGTGGCGCCGAACAGCTGGTACGAGCCGGCGTCGCCGGGGACGCCCGCGGAGTTCTGGGTGAGGGTGGTCGAGCGGGCGGGCGAGACGCCGTCGGCGGACCCGTACAGGACGGTGACCGAGCCGGCGTCGGTACGGCCGTCGACGGGAGCACCGGGGGTGGCCACGACGAGGTCGGCGACGCCGTCGCCGTTGAAGTCGTCGGCCGCGGAGGTCGCCGCGCTCGCTGTGGGGGCGAGGGTCAGGGACAGGCCCGCGGCTGCCGTGGCGACCGCCAGGGCGACGGCCAGGGTGCGTGTGCGCAAGATTGCTCCAGTCTCGAAGGACAGCAGTGAGGCGTGGGGGGCCATACGCACGACGGTCCGGGTGGGGCAGGGGTTGTACCCGGACGGACGGGAACCGGGCCCTGTGGGCGAACAACCCCAGGTCCTTCACCCGTGGTTCACATCCGGCCGGGTACTGCCGCTCCTGGCCTGCGTCCCGTCGCGATACCCGGCGAGGAACCGCGCGGTGCCCGGGCCGTCTTCGAGAGGTCCGCCGACCGGGCGAGGAGCGCCTGCTGATCCGAGCCACGGAACCACCGGCCGGCGGGCGCGGACGAGTGACGTCCCGCGCCCGCCGGCCGGATTGGCCGGTTCCTGTTGCGTACCGGTATCACCCGGACACCGGCCGTTCACCGGGGCCGCCGGGGAACGTTGGATTCCGGCGGGATGCTCCGGGCGTGAGACGGATTACGGGAATCGTCCTCGCGGTGCTGCTGACGGCCGGTGTGGTGGCCGCCGTCGTCGCGGGCCGGGACAGCGGGGAGACGGGCACGGCAACGAAGACCGTGCGCATGGTGATCGGATCGGAGAAGGCGGGGTTCTTCGCCGATCCGGACGTGGTGGAGGCCCTCGCCGCCAAGGGCTACACCGTCGAGGCCGAGACCTCCGGGTCCTGGGCCATGGAAGGGCTGGACCTCAAGGGGTACGACCTGGCGTTCCCGTCCAGCCGGGCGCCCGCCGCCGAGCTGGCCGAGAAGCACGGGGTACGGGGAATGCTCCCGCGCCCGTTCTACTCGCCCCTCGTCGTCGTGTCCCGTCGCGGTGCCGCCGAGGTGCTGGCCGCCAACGGGCTGGCCGTGCTCGACGGGAAGAACCCGGGCACGCTGAAGATGGCCGCCTACCTCGACGCGGCCGAGCACGACCGCACCTGGCAGCAGCTCGAGGGGGCCGGGAAGTACGGGGAGCTGACCGGCACCCTCTACATCTCCAGCACCGACCCGGAGACCTCCAACTCCGGTGCGCTGTACCTGGCCGCCGCCTCCTACGTCGCCAACGGCGGCAAGGTGGTCGCGAGCGACGCCGAGATCGGGCGCACCGCTCCCCTGCTGCGCAAGCTGGTCGGCGTCCAGGGCGCCCAGCAGGCCGGCACGGACGCGGCGTTCCGGGACTTCGTCAGCGGGGCCGGCAACCCGCTCGTCCTCGTCTACGAGTCCCAGGTGGCCGCGCTCCTCAACGAGCAGCAGAACGCGGACGACCTCGCCGTCCTCTACCCGGACACCACGGTCAACAGCGACCACACCGTCGTACCGCTCACCGAGAACGGCCGGAAGGTCGCCGAACTCCTCGGCGACGACCCGGCTCTGCGCAAACTGGCCGTCCGGCACGGTTTCCGCCCGCAGGGCGACGTCACCGAGTTCGCGGCGGCCGCCGTGGGCCGCACCGCCTACCTCAAGCAGCGACTGACCGGCGTCCGCCAGGCGCCCGTGCCCACCTCCGCGGTGCTGCACGAGCTGGCGCGACGGGCGCGCGGATAAGGGGGAACAGCGACAGATGAGCAGCACCGACGGGGACTTCGTCCTCACACCGCCCGAGGCCGTCGCGCCCGTGCCCCGGGAGAGGGCCGGCGGACTCGTGCCCGTCGACGACGGCGTACGCGCCGACATGGCGGCCAAGGCCGCCGCGTACGTCGAGGGGCTGGCCGTCCTGGACGCCCGCTCCCCCGAGTTCGCGGGCAAGGTCGGTGAGATCACCGCACTGGGTGCCGGTGAGATGCGTACCGCCACCGCGCAGTCCAACCGCATGCTGGAACGCACGGTCCGGAGCCTGCCCGGCAAGGGCGGCGACGCCCAGTCCAAGGTCGCCGGGTCGCTCGTGGAGCTGCGGCGCGTGGTCGAGGACCTGGACCCGCGCGACCTGCCCGCGAACAGGGGCCGCAAGTTCCTCTCCCGGCTGCCCGGCGGCAACCGGCTGCGCGACCACGTCGCCAAGTACGCCTCCGCGCAGGGCACCCTGAACGGCATCGTGGGCGCGCTGCGCGGCGGACAGGACGAACTGCGCCGCGACAACGCCGCGTTGCAGACGGAGCGGGTCCGCCTGTGGGAGACCATGGGCAAGCTCCAGGAGTACGTCGTCCTGACGGAGGCCCTGGACTCGGCCGTGGAGCGGCACATCGCGGGCGTCGGGACCACCGATCCCGTACAGGCCGACTCGCTCCGCGCCGACGTCCTCTTCCCCGTCCGGCAGAAGCACCAGGACCTGCTCACCCAGCTCGCCGTGTGCGCGCAGGGCTACCTCGCCATGGACGTCGTACGGCGCAACAACGACGAGCTGATCAAGGGCGTGGACCGGGCGGCCACGACGACCGTGTCGGCGCTGCGGATCTCCGTGATGCTGGCGTCCGCGCTCGACCACCAGAAGAAGGTCGTCGAGCAGGTCGACGCGCTGCGCGGGACCACCGAGGAGCTGATCCGGGGCAACGCGGAGATGCTGGCGACGCAGAGCGGGGAGAGCCGGCGCATCGCCGCCGACCCGGCGGTCGGGGCCGAGACCCTGCGCACCGCGTTCCAGCAGATCTACCGCACCCTCGACGCCATCGACACCTACAAGGTGCGGGCGACCGAGGCCATGGCGGCGACGGTGGAGAACCTGACCTCCGAACTCCAGCACGCGAGCACCTACTTGGAGCGCAGCCGGTCGCAGGGTGTGCTGGAAGGCGGCCTCGGATGAGACGACGGTCCCTGGCCGCGCTGCTCGCCGCCGGCACAATCCTGCTGAGCGCGTGCACCGCCGGGCCGGACTCGCGGGACGACGAGGACCCGCACGCCGCCGCGCCGGGCACGCTGCGGGTGCTGGCCTCCAGCGAACTCAGCGACATGACCCCGGTCCTCGAACGGGTCGAGAAGGACACCGGCGTCACCGTCCGGCCGACCTACATGGGAACGCTCGACGCCGTGGACATGCTGGCCACGGGGAAGACGGACGGCCGGTACGACGCCGTGTGGCTGTCCTCCAACGACTATCTGCGGCTGCGCCCGGAGGCGGCCGAGAAGGTCGTCTCGGAGACGCCCGTGATGACGAGCCCCGTCGCCATCGGTGTCAGGACGGCCACCGTGGAACGGCTGGGCTGGAAGCCGGAGGAGGTCACCTGGTCCGCGATCGAGCGGGCCGTCCGGGACGGCGGGCTCACCTACGGCATGACCGACCCGACCCGCTCCAACTCCGGTTTCTCCACGCTGGTCTCCGTCGCCTCGGCGCTCTCCGGCGCGCAGTCCGCGCTCACCGACGCCGACGTGACGAAGGCGACGCCACGGCTGAAGGAGTTCTTCGAGGGGCAGAAGCTCACCTCGGGTTCGTCGGGCTGGCTGGCGGGCGCGTACGACCGCCGCGGTGACGTCGACGCGCTCCTCAACTACGAGTCCGTCCTCAAGGGCTTCAAGGGCCTGACGGTGATCCGCCCGAAGGACGGGGTGGTCACCGCCGACTATCCGCTCTCCTCCCTCGCCTCCACCGACGCGGCCACCCGCGACGACGTGCGCCGGGTAACGGAGGCGCTGCGCTCGGACGCCGTGCAGCGGCTGATCACCGACCGCACGCTGCGCCGCCCGGTCGTCGCCTCGGTGGAACCCGCGGCCGGACTGGACACCGGCCGCAGGCGCGAACTGCCCTTCCCCGGCAGTCGTTCCGTCGCCGACGGGCTGCTCGACGCGTACGAGAACCAGCTGCGCCGCCCCTCCCGGACGGTGTACGTCCTCGACACCTCCGGCTCGATGGAGGGCGAGCGGATCGGCCGGCTGAAGCAGGCCCTCACCGGCCTCACCGGCGACTTCCGCGACCGGGAGGAGATCACCCTGATGCCGTTCGGCACGGACGTGAAGAGCGTGCGCACCCATGTCGTGCGCCCCGACGATCCGCGGCGGGGGATCGCCGCGATCCGCCGGGACACGGAAGAGCTGCGGGCCGAGGGCGACACCGCGATCTACACGTCCCTGCGGAAGGCGTACGACCATCTGGGCGGCGGTGAGGACACGTTCACGTCGATCGTGCTGATGACGGACGGCGAGAACACGGCGGGCGACGGGGCCGGTGACTTCGACGCCTTCTACGCGGGGCTGGCCCGCGAGCGGCAGGACATCCCCGTCTTCCCCATCCTGTTCGGCGACTCCGACCGGGCCGAGCTGGAGCACATCGCCGAGCTGACCGGCGGCCGGCTGTTCGACGGGCAGGGTTCGCTGGACGGGGCGTTCGAGGAGATCCGTGGTTATCAGTAGGTACGTGGAGTCCCGCAAGAACATCGCCGGGTGTGTGGGCGGGCTGGCGGGGCTGGTACTGACGTTCACGGGCGTGGCGGGACCGTACTGGCCGGTCGTGGTGGCCGGGCTGTACGGGGCGGGCGCGCTGGTCGCCCCGCCCGAGCGGCCCGCGCCGCCCGCCTTCCCGGACCCGTCCGCGCAGCTCGACGAGGTGCGGGCCGACTTCGGGCGGCTGCGGGAGTACCTGGGGGACGTCGACCTGCCGCCCACCGCGACGGACCGGCTCACCATGCTGACGGAACTGCTGGCCGCGCTGCTGGATCCCGGGTGGGTGACCGAGATCCTCGCCCAGGACCCGGACGCCGTGCACACCCTGTCCCGGGCCGTGCGGCAGGACGTGCCGGAGGCCGTCGACGTCTACGCACGGACCCGCTGGTGGACGCGGCTGACACCCGGGCAGGTGCCTCCGGAGCAGCACCTGGTGCGTCAGCTCGAGCTGCTGCACGCGGAGGCGGAGCGGCTGGCGCAGGGCCTGCGGGAGACGGAGGCGCGGCGGCAGGAGTCGCACACCCGGTACCTGGAGGACCGGTCTCCGTGAGCCCGGCATGTCCTCGTAGGACCGGAATGGGCGAGGGCCTGTCGTCGGCCTCCCCGCCGGGGCGGGCGGGGAGGAGACGACAGGCCCCATGGCCCGCACGCCGTTGTGCGGGCCTCGCCGGTGTGTTCCGCGGCCGGTCGTGGCGTGACGATCGCTGGTCAGGGCATCCTCAAACCGAGAAGTGACCGGCCGCGGGGTCTGTGCGGGCGTCAGCCCAGGCGCTTCACCAGCGCGTGGTACTGGTCCCACAGCTCCTTGGGCGTGTGGTCGCCGAAGGTGTTGAGGTGGTCGGGGACCAGGGCGGCCTCCTCGCGCCACACGTCCTTGTCGACGGTGAGCAGGAAGTCCAGGTCGGCGTCGGAGAGGTCCAGGCCTTCGGTGTCCAGGGCGGCCTTGGCCGGGAGCACGCCGATCGGGGTCTCGACGCCCTCCGCCTTGCCGTCCAGGCGCTCCACGATCCACTTCAGGACGCGGGAGTTCTCGCCGAAGCCGGGCCAGACGAACTTGCCGTCGTCGTTCTTGCGGAACCAGTTGACGTAGTAGATCTTCGGCAGCCTGGACTGGTCCTTGTCCTTGCCGACCTCGATCCAGTGACCCATGTAGTCGCCCATGTTGTAGCCGCAGAACGGCAGCATGGCGAACGGGTCGCGGCGCAGCTCGCCGACCTTGCCCTCGGCGGCGGCGGTCTTCTCACTGGCCACGTTGGCGCCGAGGAAGACGCCGTGGTTCCAGTCGAAGGACTCCGTCACCAGCGGTACGGCGCTGGCGCGGCGCCCGCCGAAGAGGATCGCGGAGATCGGCACGCCCTTGGGGTCCTCCCACTCGGGCGCGATGATCGGGCACTGCGCGGCGGGGGTGGTGAAGCGGGCGTTGGGGTGCGCGGCGGGCGTACCGGACTCGGGGGTCCAGTCGTTGCCCTTCCAGTCGGTGAGGTGGGCGGGGGTCTCCTCGGTCATGCCCTCCCACCACACGTCGCCGTCGTCCGTCAGCGCCACGTTGGTGAAGACGGAGTTGCCCCACAGGGTCTTCATCGCGTTGGCGTTGGTGTGCTCACCCGTACCGGGGGCGACGCCGAAGAAGCCGGCCTCGGGGTTGATGGCGTACAGGCGGCCGTCCTCGCCGAAGCGCATCCAGGCGATGTCGTCGCCGATCGTCTCGACCGTCCAGCCGGAGATCGTGGGCTCCAGCATGGCGAGGTTGGTCTTGCCGCAGGCGGACGGGAAGGCGGCGGCGACGTACTTGGACTCGCCCTGCGGCGGGGTCAGCTTCAGGATGAGCATGTGCTCGGCCAGCCAGCCCTCGTCGCGGGCCATGACGGAGGCGATGCGCAGGGCGTAGCACTTCTTGCCGAGCAGGGCGTTGCCGCCGTAGCCGGAGCCGTAGGACCAGATCTCGCGGTCCTCGGGGAAGTGGGAGATGTACTTGGTGCTGTTGCAGGGCCAGGGGACGTCCTCCTGGCCGGGCTCCAGCGGGGCGCCGACCGAGTGCACGGCCTTGACGAAGAAGCCGTCGGAGCCGAGCTCGTCCAGGACCGGCTGACCCATCCGGGTCATGGTGCGCATGGAGACGGCGACGTACGCCGAGTCGGTGATCTCGACTCCGATGGCGGACAGCGGCGAGCCGAGCGGGCCCATGCAGAAGGGCACGACGTACATGGTGCGGCCCTTCATCGAGCCGCGGAAGACGCCCTTGTCGCCCCGGAAGATCTCCCGCATCTCGGCGGGGGCCTTCCAGTGGTTGGTCGGGCCGGCGTCCTCCTCCTTCTCGGAGCAGATGAAGGTCCGGTCCTCGACGCGGGCGACGTCGGTGGGGTCGGAGGCCGCGTAGTAGGAGTTGGGGCGCTTGATCGGGTCGAGTTTGCGGAAGGTGCCCTTGGCGACGAGCTCCTCGCACAGGCGTTCGTACTCAGCCTCCGAGCCGTCGCACCAGACCACCCGGTCCGGCTGCGTCAGGTCTGCGATCTCGTTGACCCAGGAAATCAGTCCCTGGTGGGTGGTGGGGACGCTGGGAGCCGCGATGTCGCGCGCCACGATTGCTCCTAAATGAGGGGTTTTTTGTTGGGAGGCCCCGTGGGGGCTGCGACCCGGATGCTTCACGGTTGGAGCTTGGGCGCTCATCCGGTGTCGACCGCACTCATTTGATCATCCGACGAGAGCGCCCATCTGTCCAGAGGGCCGCACAGGTGAGCAACGTGACGATGGCCACGGTTTCTCGTGGCACTTTGCGTGCACGTTGGGTTCACCAGACTGTTTCTTTGCGTGACAACGCGACGGGGCGCCGTGAGATGATGGCCACTCGGCGCGGGTCAATTCGGCACCCCGAGGCATAACTTACGGTTCCGTAGGTACGATGCCGGACATGACTGCGCTCGCCCCCGACGCGCCCGAGAACCCGGCGGCCGACGGCCCTGGTCCGGTCGCGACCTCCCTGCCGCATCCGGTCAAGCCCAAGCTCCGCGGCTGGCTCCACCTCGGCATGTTCCCCGCCGCCCTGGTCGCCGGACTGGCCCTGACCGCCTTCGCCGACTCGACCCGAGGCCGCCTGGCCTGCGGGGTCTACGCCCTGACCGCCTGCCTGCTGTTCGGCGTCAGCGCGCTCTACCACCGGGGCGACTGGAGCCCCCGCATGGACGGGGTGCTGCGCCGCCTCGACCACGCCAACATCTTCCTGATCATCGCGGGCACCTACACCCCACTGACCATCCTGCTGCTGCCGCACTCCAAGGGGCAGTGGCTGCTGTGGGGCATCTGGGCGGCGGCCGCCGCCGGGATCGTCTTCCGGGTCTTCTGGGTCGGCGCGCCCCGCTGGCTCTACACGCCCTGCTACATCGCGATGGGCTGGGCGGCCGTCTTCTTCCTCCCGGACTTCATGCGCACCGGCGGCATCGCCGTACTCGTCCTGGTGGTCGTGGGCGGTCTGCTCTACAGCGCGGGCGGAGTGATCTACGGCATCAAGAAGCCCAACCCGTCACCGCGCTGGTTCGGCTTCCACGAGGTCTTCCACTCCTTCACCCTGGCCGCGTTCATCGCCCACTACGTGGGGATCTCCCTGGTGGCGTACCAGCACGCGTAGTGACTGGTACCGACCGTAGTGACCGGTACCGGCCGTGGTGGCCGACAATCGCCGACAATGGCCGTCATGAAGGCCGCACCCTCCCCCCTCACCCCCGCCGACCCGCCCCGACCGGGGCTGCGCGAGCGGAAGAAGATCAAGACCCGTGAGGCGATCCGCGGCGCGGCCTTCGCACTGATCGGGGAACAGGGCTACGCCGCCACGACGATCGAGCGGATCGCCGAGCGCGCCGAGGTGTCGCCGTCGACCGTCATCCGCTACTTCCCGGCCAAGGAGGACATCGTCCTCACGGACGAGTACGACCGTCCGATGGCCGCGGCACTCGCCGCACGGCCCGCCGGCGAGCCCTGGCCGGCCTCCGTCCGGCACGTGCTGCGCGGGGCCGTGCGCCGCGCGATGGCCGAGCAGCCCGAGGTGACACTGCTGCGGGCCCGGCTGCTGGCCGAGGTCCCGGCGGTGCGCTCCCGGACGCGGGAGAGCCTGTCGGCCACCGGACGGCTCCTCGCCGACGCGATCGCCGCGCGCACCGGGCTCGACCCGGACGGCCTGGAGGTGCGGGTCGCCACGACGTCCCTGCTCGGCGGCCTGCTGGAGGCCGCGACGTACTGGGCCGAACGCGACCACACCGACGACCTCGCCGCCCTCCTCGACCGGGCCCTCGACGTGGTCGAGCACGGCCTGCCCACCGCGAAATCCCGGAGCGGCGGACACCGGACATGACATCCTTGGGCGGGTGAACGGTCCCGAGATCCACGTCGAGTTCGCTCCCGAGCTGCTGCTCTTCGTCCCCAGGGCACGGCCCACCGGTGCCACGAAGGCCGCCACCGACGGCGTCTCCAGCCTCGGCCATGTCGTCGAGTCCCTCGGAGTCCCGCTGACCGAGGTGGGCGCGCTGCTCGTGGACGGCCGCGAGGTACCGGTCGGCCACGTGCCGACCGCGGGCGAGTCGGTGACCGTACGCGCCGTCGCACATCCGCAGCGGGTGCCGGGCGCGCCGTTGCGGTTCCTGCTCGACGTGCACCTCGGCACGCTCGCGCGCCGGCTGCGGCTGCTGGGCGTGGACACGGCGTACGAGTCGACCGACATCGGCGATCCGGCGCTGGCCGCGCGGTCTGCGGCGGAGCAGCGGGTGATGCTCAGCCGGGACCGGGGGCTGCTGCGGCGGCGGGAGCTGTGGGCGGGGGCGTTCGTCTACAGCACCCGGCCCGAGGAGCAACTCACCTACGTGCTCGACCGGTTCCAGCCCGAGCTGCGGCCGTGGAGCCGGTGCACCGCCTGCAACGGGCTGCTGCGCCGGGCCACCAAGGACGAGGTCGCCGACCAGTTGAAGGGCGGGACGCATCGGACGTACGACGTGTTCGCGCAGTGCGGTGAGTGCGGGCGGGCGTACTGGAAGGGCGCGCACCACGAACAGCTGGAGGCTATCGTGGAACGCGCGCTGGGAGCCGTCGTCGGGGAACCGGCCTCCCCCCGGGGGGAATACCGGGACGACGGTTCCTGAACAGAACCGACGCACCCCCTCCGTCCCGGCCCTCGCCCTGGAGCCCACCGTGTCCCTACGGACGATCATCCGCTCGATGCTCCTGCCCCTGTCCGCCGTGCTCGCGGCCGGAACGCTCACCGGCTGCGCGCTGCGGGACCTCACCAGGGACTGCGACGGAACCGACGACCGGGTGAAGGAGACGGCCGCGCTCGGCATCCTCGACTCCCGGCCCACCGGAGCCACCGTCGCCCGGGGCTTCGAGGAGGTCGACGCCGGCTGCTGGGCGGACAGCGGCGACGTCTCGGTGTACGCCGAGCGGACCTACGCCTTCCCCGGCACGAGGACCGAGGTCACCGCGCACTACCGGGCGGCGGCGGTACGCGACGGGTGGGACCCGGACCCCGAAGCCCCGCCCGGCGGCCTGTGCTTCGTCAAGGACGACATGGCCCTGCGGGTCGTCTTCCTCACCGCCGAGCGCCTTGAGGAATACGGCTACGGGGACCGCCCCGACCTCATCGCCGGGGCCGGCTACTCGGTCGGCGTCGACTCCTTCGTGGGCAGCGGCGGTGAGGCGGGCTGTTAGACGCGGCCGTCCAGTGCCGCTCGCAACCGGTCGGGGTCGGTCGTCGGGGTGTCGCAGGTGAAGTTGCGGCAGACGTAGGCGGCCGGTTCGCCCCGGACCAGTGGGCGGTCGGCCAGCAGCGGGAACTCGTCGCTCTCCGGGGTTCCGACGGCGACCACCGCGCCGGGCGCGGAACCCAGGAGTGCCGTGCGGTGCAGGGCGGTCGTGGCCGGGTCGTCGAGCGCCGGGCCGACCACCGCGATCTCCCGCGGCCCGTCCAGTACGGCCTCGGCGACCGCGAGCCCCCACCCGATGAACCGCGGGACCCGCGGGCCGAGCGCCTTCACCACGCCCAGCGCCCGTTCGGCGGCGGTGCGATGGGGCTCGGAACCGGTGTGCGCGGCATAGCCGAGCAGAGCGCCCGCGGCGGCGGTCCAGCCGGACGGGGCGGCGTTGTCGGTCGGGTCCTGCGGACGCCGGATGAGGCGCTCCGCGTCGGACGCCGTGTCGTACAGGGCGCCCGAGTCGGGGTCGGTGAAGCGGGCCAGGACATGGTCGAGGAGCAGTCCGGCGAACTCCAGCCAGACGCCCTCGCCGGTCACCGAGGCGAGTGCCAGGAAGCCCTCCGCGACATCGGCGTAGTCCTCCAGCACCCCGGCGTTGGCCCCGGTGCGGCCGTCCTTGCTGGTGCGGGCGATCCGGGCCTGGTCGTCCAGGTGCAGCCGGACCAGCAGGTCACCGGCGGCGACGGCGGCCTCGACGAGGTCCGGCCGGTCGAAGTAGGCGCCGGTCTCGGCGAGCGCGGCGATCGCGAGGCCGTTCCAGGCGGCGACCACCTTGTCGTCCCGGCCGGGCGCGGGCCGGGCGGAGCGCGCCGCGAGCAGCCGCTCCCTGATGCCGTCGATCCGCCCGGCGTCGAACACCCCTTCCTGCTGCGGGAGTTGCAGCACCGAGGCGCCTTCCTCGAAGGTGCCCTCCACGGTCACGCCGAAGTACCGTGCGGCGAGTTCCGCGTCGTCGTCCCCGAGGACCTCGCGCAGTTGCGCGGGCGTCCAGACGTAGTACGCGCCCTCGACGTGCCGGCCCGTGCCGCCCTCCCGTCGCCCGCCACCACCCTTCTGACGACGCCCTTCGGGCGACACCACCTCTTCGCTGTCGGCGTCCAGCGCGGACGCGAAACCGCCCTCGGTGGTGCGCAGTTCGCGGACCATGAAGTCGGCGGTCTCCAGCGCGACGCGGCGGGCGAGCTCCGAACCGGTGGCCCGCCACAGGTGGGCGTAGACCCGGCACAGCAGGGCGTTGTCGTAGAGCATCTTCTCGAAGTGCGGCACGATCCAGTCGCGGTCGACGGAGTACCGGGCGAAGCCGCCGCCGAGCTGGTCGTAGATCCCGCCGCGCGCCATGCGCTCGCAGGTGTCCGCCGCCATCTGCAGCGCGCCCTCGGCGCCGGTGCGGGCGTGGTGGCGCAGCAGGAACTCCAGCACCATGGACGGCGGGAACTTCGGCGCCCCGCCGAACCCGCCGCGCTGCGGGTCGTACTCCCTGGTCAGCCCGAGCAGCGCCTGGGCGAGCTCCTGCTCGCCGGGCACCTGGTCGTCGCCGTAGGACAGCTCCCGGCCGGCCAGATCCCGGGCGATCTTCCCGGCCACCTCGTCGACCTCTCCGCGCCGCTCGTCCCACGCCTGGTGGACGCCCTGGAGCACCTGCCGGAAGGAGGGCATGCCGTGCCGGGGGGCGGGCGGGAAGTACGTACCGAAGTAGAACGGCTCGGCGTCCGGGGTGAGGAACACGGTCATGGGCCAGCCGCCCTGCCCGGTCGCCGCCTGCACCGCCTCCATGTAGACGGCGTCTACATCCGGGCGCTCCTCACGGTCCACCTTGACGCTGACGAAGTGCGCGTTCATCTCGTCGGCGGTGGCCCGGTCCTCGAAGGACTCGTGCGCCATGACATGGCACCAGTGGCAGCTCGAATAGCCCACACTCAAGAGGATGGGCACGTTCCGCCGCTTGGCTTCCGCCATCGCCTCCTCTCCCCATGGCCACCAATCCACCGGGTTGGAGGCGTGCTGGAGCAGATAAGGCGACTGGGAGTCAGCCAGGCGATTCATACCAGCATCGTCGCACGCCCGGGCCCGTCCGGCCCAGCTTGCGATGCCCATGTCGGCCTGCTCGCCGGCATCGACGGAGCCGTGCCGGAGCTCCTGGATGCCTCGCCCTCGTCATGCGGTCCCACGGGGTCGGGGCGGGTCCGGCGGATCATGTGCGGGCGCGCCGGGAGCGGACAGTGCGACGTGCCGCAACCGCAGAATCCTACGGATGCCTCGCGCGTCGCGGACACCGAAGCCGCCACCCGCTCGTCAAAAGGGGCACCGGTCGAGTGGCGTGCTTCTGACGGCCCCCCGCTCGGTGAGTCCGTCGGGGAAAAGGAACGAATAGCATCGGTGGGAACCGTTCGCCCGGTACTTCACCACGACGCGCGGCGTCGAGTCCGTGAGCCGTGCCTGCCACTCGTTCCTCGTCGCGGCATGGGAGATCTCCTGGTCGGTCAGCACTCCGTCGCCGAGAGCCCGTGCGATGCGGGACCGGGTCAGCCCCGACTGCTTGCCGAACGATTCGTCCGTCGGCACCTCCGCGCGGTCGAAGAACGCCGGCACGGCATACGCGACCCACAGGGCGACAGCCACGAAGGCCAGGACCGCCGCACCGGCGGTCAGGCCCGCGCACCCGCCCAGCCACCTCGTCACGGTGACTGGGCGGGTGCGCGGCTCCCGGTGCGGCGTCACTTCACGAACCCACGTACCCGATGTCGTCCAGACGCTGACGCATCACCGCGGCATAGCCCGTCGTGCCGGCGCTCTTCGGGTGGAAGGACTCGCGGCTGAGGCAGTCCCCACCGAGCCATTCCCAGGTGCATGCCTGCGACGCGGGGTCTCCGGCGTGGAAGTCGCCCTCGCCATTGGGGCCGATGACGATCTTGTTGATCCACTCCGGGTCGTCACAGCCTCCGTGACCGACGAAGGCGCTGACCGGGTCGGCATACTGGATCCTGTACTTCTGCGGGCCCGTGCGGAGACGGTCCACCATCTCCCGCTGCTCCGCGTTGGCGTAGTTCACGAGCTCCGCGAGAGCGGCCACCTCGGGCATGTCGTAGTACCACGAGCCCGCACACTTGACGGTACGGCTGAGGAGCTCGGGGTACCCCATGAGCATCACCGTCGCGTTGGGCGCCTTCCCGGCGATGTCCGTCATGACGTACTCCAGGTCGGCGACCATGCGGTCCACGATGGCCTTCTTCTCGGTCAGGAAGCCCGAGTCGTCACTGCAGTCGGTGATGTTGCCGCACTCCTGCATGGCGTTGGCGAAACCGTTCTCGTCATTGCCTCCCAGAGTGAGCATCACCAGCGTGGTGCTGTCGTCCAGAACCCCGGAATCCACCTGGCGCACCTCGCGGAACTGGCCCTCGTTGTGATTCTGCGGGCTGTTTCCCGAGGGCACGTAGGCCACGTTCTTGGTCATCGCGCCCGAGCACGCGACGAATCCGAGTTCCGCGTTCGTGGACCAGTCGTCGCTCAGTTCGCCGAGCGGCGCGGACTGGCCCGGGAGGACGATCTTGCGCGCCCAGGCGTTGTCGCTGCGCCGGCAGCCGTTCCAGTCCGCGATGCCGTGGTGCTTGTCGGACTCGGGGGAATAGTCGCCGGCGCCCTCACCGGAGGTGTAGGAGTCGCCCAGCACGGCGACGACGTGCTGGGGCTTGGCGGCGAGCGGCTGGAAGGCGACGGCGTCCCAGGCGATGTCGTTGTCGGCGGTGCCGTCCTCCGTCTCGTTGTCCAGGACGACGCTGGGTACGCCGTCGAAGCGGTACACGCCCAGCGACACCCACTTGTTCGTACGGACGTTGGTGTTCACGTAACGCTCCCGCGGCGCGCTGCCGTCGCCCAGGTCGATGCGGTAGCGCGCCTGCTGGGTGTGGGCACCGGTGTCGGGCAGATGCACGAGCACACGGGCCCACTGGTCCATGTTCCTGTCCAGTTTCCAGGTGCCCGTGACCCGCATCTTGTCGATGCTCTTCTGTCCGTTGCGGGTGTGGGCGAACCAGAAGTGGGACCCGAACCCGCCGCCGACCTGGTGGAAGTCCTCCTTGCCCTCATACGTGGTGACTGTGCTGTCGGTCCCGTTGGGGGCGGTCGGAGCGAACTCCCACTCCAGTCTGCCCGCGTTGGTCCAGGACTTGCCGCAGTCCGTGCGCATGGTCGGCACGCTGTCGGCGACGTCGTCGATGATCAGCGCGTTGGAAGGCAGACCACCGGTGCTGCACGTGGGTGTGCCGCTGTTGCCCCGGCCGAGTTCCGAGCGCAGGGTCTTGTAGGTGAGGGTCTCGAAGCCGCAGTCGCCGGAGCACGTCTTCCACTTGGCGTTTCCGTCGTACCAGCGCGCTTCGAAGCAGTCCAGGGTGGTGCAGTCCGGCGGGCTGGTGTCGTCGCAGCCGTTGGTGTCGTTGCAGAAGGCGT
Source organism: Streptomyces sp. CB02400 (assembly GCF_001905725.1). GTDB lineage: Bacteria > Actinomycetota > Actinomycetes > Streptomycetales > Streptomycetaceae > Streptomyces > Streptomyces atrovirens. The sequence goes on along the minus strand of NZ_LIWB01000003.1, from coordinate 104,510 downwards.
TGAGCGGCGGCTTGATGCCGGTCGTACGGTAGAGGGCGCTGTTCCACCAGGCCGCCTGGTAGCCGTGCGTGTTGCTGTCGTTCTGCTCGCCGGAGTCGCTGTAGGCGCGTCCGGTGTCGATGGGGAACGCGGCCCAGCCCATCACCTTCTCGGGGTAGGGCCAGTCCTGCGGATGGGCGGCGTCCGCGTAGCTGTTGTTGTCGAGGAAGGCGTTGCGGTCCGCCGGGTACTTCGGGTTGGCGGGGTTGTTCAGCCAGCCGAGACCCCACTTGCCCTCGGAGTCAGGGGTGTTGAAGCCCAGGTTGTAGTTCCACACCGCGGCGAACCAGTTCTCGATGTTGCGCGGGTCGTCGTCGTTGATCTCGACGCGCTGGCCGTCGGTGTGCAGCTCGTTCCACTTCTTCGACAGGGTCTGCGCCGCGACGGCGACGTTGGCCGCGTAGTCGAGGGCGATCGCGCGCTGCTGGTCCGCGGGGAACGCCGCGGGCTTGCCCGGCTGCTGACGGGAGGCGCTGCTCATGCCGTCGGTCTGCTGGCCCATGCCGTAGCCGCAGTCCGCCTCGGCCCAGTTGACGGTCCAGTACTTGTCGGGGTCGTAACCGGGCGTGCCGGGGTAGATGTTGGTGCCGTAGAAGTTCCCGATCAGCGGGCTGCCGGTCTGGCCCGGCAGCACGTGATGGGTCGACTGCCAGAGGTTGGACTCCTGGGCGAGAACGCCCAGCAGCACCTGGGCCGGTATCCGGGAGCCCGCCGGCGCGTCCTTGAGTTCCGGCAGCGGGAACATGGAGGACGGCGACACCGACGAGCCGAGTCCGGCCTGGGAGCGCCAGCCGCCCTGGGCGACCCAGCCGCTGGTGAGGTTGCCCCGGATCGCCATGTCCACCGCCCACTCGACCTGGTTGGGGGTGGGTTGCAGCGCCTGGTAGTTGGGGTGGTTACGAGGGACGCCGCACGTGGCTTCCGGATCGTACGTGGTGGAGGAGGAGTCGACCGCGGCCAGCAGGCGGGGCCCGGCCGCCTGGGTCCGCGTGCCCTGCTCCTGCTTCCCGGAGCCGCCCGCATCCGCCGGGGAGGCGGTCCGCAGGGCCGGTGAGGGCTTCTCCGGGGTGGAGGCCGTCTTGCCGGGGACGGTGAACTCGACCTTCTTGTCGGTCTGCGGCACCTCGGCCTCGACCCGGTACGGCAGCGCGATGCCTTCGTCCGCCCGATCGGCCAGCGGGTCCGGTGACCCGTGCGTGCGCAGGCCGGCGGAGACGGCCTTGCGCACGGCCAGACGTCCGTGCGAGGAGACCTGGGCGTCGGCCGCGACGTCCAGGCGCTTGATGCTCGCCGGCAGGGCGGTCACGTCCTCGGCATCGCCGGTGAGGAAGAGCCTGCCGCCGGTGCCGCCGACGAGACCGACCCGGCCGAGCCGGCCGTGAGCGAGGGTACCGACCTTGCCGTCGGACGTCGTACGGCGAACGTTGACCCGGTCGCCCTCGCGGTCGAGGAAGCCGACTCCGCCGTCGGCGTCCGGGTGCAGGCGGAACGCGGGACCCGACGTCTCGCCGATCACTTTCCTGCGCCCGTCGGCGGCGACCCGGGTCAGCTTGTCGCCGAAGGCCGCGACGATGCCGTCCTCGACCGGCACGGCCGACGTCGCCTCGCCCGGCACGATCTGAGTACGGGTGACCTTGCCGGTGGAGGCGTCGAGCCGCAGCAGCCGGGTCCTGCCCACCGACTCGTCGCCGAACTGACTGAGCACCACGGTCTCGTCCGTGCCGCAGCCGGGGTTGAAGTAGGCCAGGGAGACCTGCTCCCGCAACTTGGTCACCTTGCCGTCCGCCAGGTCCACCACGGCCGCGAAGCCGCCCCGGTCGAACAGCGCCGGCTCGTTGGTGAAGGTCCGGGGCGCGTAGGCGACGACCGCACGCTTCCCCGAGCCCGTGACGCACACGTTGCCGATCCAGGCGTCGGCGTCGAAGCCGTCCTCACGCAGGGTCGCGACCTCACGCCACTGGTACGCTTCGGAACTCTCCGCGACCAGCAGGTGCAGCCCCTGCGGGTCACCGACCACGGTGACGGCCCGGTCGTCCGAGGTGCGCCAGCCCTGCGGAAGCGTTCCGTCCGGCTTCTCCACCTTCGACGGACCGCTGTCGACGGGGCCGGACCGGTCACCGGCATCCGCGGAGGGGTTCGCGGAGGGCTCCGGAGTCGGGGGCTGTTCCGTACTTCTCGCTGTCGCCGCCGTGTCCTGCCCGTCGGGGCCCGCCCAGGCGTAGGCCGACGGCAGCAGCGCCGCGGCCATGGCCGCGGCTGTGACGGCAGCCCATCTGCTTCTGCTTCTTCGTCTCAAGAGTTCTCCAGGGTCCGGTGGTGCATCTGACCGAACAGACTCCGCCGGCAAGGCGGACACGTGGACGTGTCCGCCTGTCAGCCGCGCAGAACCGCCCCAAGGTGACAACGGGCAAGCGCGGCGCCCTCGTACACCGAAGCCCTCCGCCCGCGAATCGCCCCGTGAGCGAAGGAGTGGTCTGGTCCACTCCTTCGAGCGGCGGCCATAGTAGGTACCGCGCGTACATGTCAGGCAAGACTTGATCACGCAATAGCCGAAAACCGTCCCTGGTTCCCCTCGGCGGCACGACCGTGAAGCCTTTGCGGCGAGCGTGTGAGCACGGCGGAACGGGCAGTACAGGTCGGCTGATTTCCGCCTGCCGTGACACATGCGCCGTGTCCGGGTACGGCCTGCGGGTGGTACGGGCCCTCGGGTGGCTGCTCCTGGCCGCCGTCGCCACCGTGCCGGTGCCGATGCCGTGGGGCCCGCCCCAGGACGCCCCCGACCCGGTCGACCGCCGGGGCCTGTACGGCAGTCGGCTGTCGACCGAGCGGTTCGAGAAGTCGCTGCGGGTCGTCATCAACTCCGTGGTCTTCCGCTCCTCCGGGCAGGAACTGACCACCGCGGGCACCTACGTCGAGATGACCTCCCGCGTCGTCGAACCGGCCCTGCTCGGACTCGCGGCCCTCGCGGTCCGCAGCCGGGTGAAGAGGTAGCGCCGGCGCAGCCGTTGATCGTCGCCCCCTCGCGCTGACGGCCCGTACGAAGGACACTCGTGAGCGAAGGAGTTGCCGCCGGAGGGGGACATGTCATGCGGGACAGTCAGCGGGCGGACGCCGAGCGGCTGTTGGCGCGGGCCGTGGAGGAGGAGGTGCGCAGGTCGGGCGGGCGCACCGACGGCAAGGTGCTGCTCGCGCGGGCGCGCGGGGCGCTGGACACGATGGCGCAGGCGGCGGCCGAGGAGTACGAGGCGTACACGCGCGCCCTGGACGAGGCGGAGGCCGGGCAGCTCACCTTCCGGCAGCGTTACGCCCGCGAGGGCGCCGGGACGCCGCTGCTGGTGGCCGGGGTGGCGGGGGTCGCGGCCGTGGTCGCCGACATGGCGCTCGGGACGGGCACCGGGACGGCGCTGGGCGCGGGCGTGACCGTCGGGGTCGTCGGCGCGGCGGCGACGGTGGTGAAGGTGGCCGGCACGCATGTGCCCGCCGCGCACCACCGGGCCGGCGCGGTGAGCCAGCCGGGCGGGCCGCAGCAGTTGCGGCTGCAGTGGCTGACGGCGCTGGAGGTACGGGGGATCCGTCCGTTCCTGGACCAGCAGCGGGTGCTGGCCGCGTCCACCGGGCCGAAGAAGGCGGGGCCCCGGCTGCGCGGCACGGACAAGAGCGCGGCGGCCCGCGGACGGAGCGTGCTGGAGCAGTCGTTCGGGCAACTCCCGGAGCCGCTGGGCCCGTTCGCGGGACGGCGGCAGGAGATGGCGCGCATCCGGCAGTGGGTGCAGGCGGCCCGCGCGACCACGGAGACCCAGCCGACGGTGGTCGTGCTGCACGGGGCGTCCGGCAGCGGCCGCACGACGCTCGCGGTGCGCGCCGCGCACGACCTGAAGGACCACTTCCGCGGCGCCTGCGTCGTCGACCTGCGCGGCGACAGCCCCGGCGAGCCCCCGCTGTCCACCCGGGACGCGCTGCTGCACCTGCTGAACCGGCTCGGGGCGCCCCGCGAGCAGTTGCTGTTCCGTGAGCGGTCCTCCCCCGACCAGCAGGTCAAGCGGCTGAGCGAGCTGTACCACCAGCACCTGACCGGGATGCCGGTGACGGTGGTGCTGGACGACGCCTCCGATCCGCAGCAGGTGCGCACGCTGATACCGGAACGGTCCGACAGCCTCGTCCTCGTCACCTCCCGCGCGCCGCTCGGGCTGCCGGACGATCTGCCGGCCCGGGTCCACCAGCTGCCGGTGGAGCCGCTGGACGCGGCCGGTGCGGAGGAGCTGCTCGCGGTCGCCGCGCAGGACTCCTCGGGGCCCTACGACGCCGACTCCGCCGAGCGGGTGCGGGAGCTGTGCGGGGGCCTGCCGCTGGCGCTGCGCATCGCCGGGGCGGCCCTCGGCCCCCGCTCGCCCCTCGCGCTCGCCACCGACCTGGGCGCCTACGGGCCCGTCGAGCCGGTCGAGCGGGCGCTGTGGCTGCGCTACACCGACCAGCCGGAGATCCTGCGGCGGCTGCTGCGGCGGCTCGCCCTGGCCGGCCGGGCCTCCCTGGGTGCCGCCGCGGCGGCGGCCCTCCTCGCCACCGACGAGGCCGAGGCCACCCGGCACCTGGTCGCGCTGCACCGCGCCGGTCTGATCGACCGCGTACGGCACAGCCGCTACCGGCTGCACGACCTCGTCCGCGCCTTCGCCCTGGCCCGGCTCCTCGACGAGGAGGAACCCGCCGAGCGCACGGCCGCGCAGGAACGGCTGATCGTGAACTACGCCGAGCTGGCCGACTCGGTGCTGCGGCTGGTCGACGGCAACATGTCGACCCGCTCGGACCGCTTCAGCCCGTACGGCTTCACCTCGCTGGACGAGGCGCTGCGCTGGCTCGACGACGAGTCGAGCTTCATCACGGCGGCGCTGCGGCACGCGGAGGGCGTGGACCGGAGGGCGGTGCTGAACCTGCTCGGCGCGCTGTGCGACTACTGCCTGCTGCGCGGCGACCTGTACCGCCTCGGTGAGATCAACGAGCTGGCGCAGGCCGTGGACGAAGGGCTGCTGGTGCGCTCCGTGCAGTGGCGCACCGGTATCGCGGCACGGCAGCTCGGCGAGCTGGACAAGGCGCGGACCACGCTGACGTCGGTGGTGGACCTGTACCGGGAGGCGCAGCACGACGCGGGCGCGGCGCGGGCGCTGACCTCGCTGGGCATCACGCTGCACCACCAGGGCAATCTGACGGAGGCGTCGGCGAAGCTGCGGGAGGCGCTGAATCTGCAGGCCGCGCCCGGGCTGGCCACCGACCGCGCCTGGACGATGCACGCGCTCGCCGCGGTGGAGCGGGACCGGGCCCGGCTGTCCGAGGCGCTGGACCTGCTCACCGAGTCGCTGGTGCTGCACCGCGCGGGCGAGTCCGTGCACGGGCAGGCGTGGGCGCACTTCCAGCTCGGCCAGCTGAACCTGCGGATGGGTGACGTGCCGCGCGCGGAGGCCGAGCTGCGCACGGCCCTGGAGCTGTACGGCCGCACCCGCGACGCCCGCGGTGAGGCGTGGGCGCTGACCGAACTGGCGCGGGCCCGGCTGGTCGACGGGGACGCCTCACCGGCGGTGGAGGACCTGCGCCGGGCCGCCGCCCGGCACCGGGACAACGAGGACGCGCGGGGCGAGGCGTGGACGCTGTACTACCTGGGCCAGGCGCTGGAGGAGACCGGTGACCTGGACCGGGCGGTGCGTGAGCTGGAACGCGCCCGCACGATGTTCTCCCGGATGCGGGACGTGTACGGCCTGGCCTGCGCCCGGCACCACTCGGCGCGGGTGACCCGGGACCAGCGGGCCGCCCGGACGGGGTCGCTGCGGAACTCCGGGTTCGCCCGGCAGCTCCTGGTGGACGCCCGCGCCGACTTCCAGCGCATCGGGGTCGCGCACGGGGAGGCGTGGACCTGCCTGGAGCTGGCGGTCGTCGACGCGGGCAACGCGCGCACGCAGCAGGCGCTGGCGCTGTGCGACGAGGCGGTGTCCCTGTTCGTGTCCTACGGCGACCGGCGCGGCGAGGACTGGGCACGCTTCCTGCGCTGCACGCTGCTGCCGTACGCGGCACCGGGCGGTACGGAGGTCGGTACGGCGGTGGCCCAGGAGGAGCTGTCCCGGCTGGGCCGGTCCGGCCACGACTCCCGCGACGGAAAACTGTCCGACTGCGTGGAGGCGTACCAGCTCCTCCTGGAACGGGGCGTCAGCCTGGAGGCGGGCTGGCAGGCCTGGCACCTGGGCATGGTCCCCAGTCGCCACGCACGGGAGGTCATGGGGGTGGCGGTGGGCTCGAAGGCGTAGGAACGGGGTATGTCCCGGGCCGTACGGAGGGGGACGCTGGATGAGTGACGTGCCGTTGGCGGGGGACGAGGAGCTGTGGGCCGCGCTGGAGTCCCAGCCGGTGGTGGTGGCCGGCGTGGCTCCGGGACGCGGCAGGGACGCGGTGGCGGATCGGTTGACCGACAGGTGGTTGTCGGCCGACCGGTCCGCCACGGTGCGCTGGCTTGACCACGTGAGTGCCCTCGAGCCCCCCGTGGTGACACTGCTGCGGCTCCTGGACCTCCTGAGTGCGGCGCCGGGCCGGCTGGCGGACGCCGTGACCGCCCCGCCCGGGCGGCTGCTCGGCCCGGTGGTCGATGCCTGCGCACGGGAACTGGCCGAGCAGGCGGAGCGGGCCGGGCCCGTGCTCGTCGTGGTGGACGGTGCCCGGTCCCCCCTCCTGCACGCTCTCCAGCGGGCCGTCGGAACCACCGGCTGCCGGGTCCTCGCCCTCGTGGGACCGGGCGAGACCCTGCCGTCCCGGGTCATACGGGCCGATGTGAGCGAACCGACGGCGGCGGCCGGGCCGGTGGCCGGGGCCCGTGAGCGCATGAGCCCTGAGGCGGCGCGTCTGTGCGACGCGCTGGCCGCGCTGACCGCCTCGGACGACCTGTGGCTGCCGGACGGGCTGATCCGGTACCTGACGTCCGGCACCGGTACGCCGGACGACGACGCGGTGGCGTTCGGCGCGGCGGCGCTGCTGCAGGACCTGGGGCTGCTGCAGTACACCGGGGCGGCGGTGCGACTGCACCGGGACGTCGTCACGGACATCGTGGACGGCCTGCCCGGTGAAGAGACGCGCCATGGCGCGACCGAGGTGGTGGACAGGCTCACGCGCGCGGCCCGGTACTCCCCCGCGCTGGTCGGTGAGCACCCCACCACCTACTTGCTGCTCGCTGTTCGCTCCTTGTGTGCCGGGAGTCCGGGCGCAGAGGACTTCGCGGCGTACCTCGCGGGGGAACTCGCCCATCGGGGAAGGGTGCCGCACCTGCTCGCGCTGCGGGAGGCCGCGGCGGGCACGGCTGGCGGACACCCGGCGTACGCGGCGTTCCTGGGGCTGGCCCTGCGGCGGTGCGGGGAGAACATGCCGGTGGGCGAGGTCCTGGCGGCCGGCGGTGACGATCCGGCGGTGGTGCTGCAGCGCGCGCAGGCGTCCCGGGAGCGCGGGATGCTGGCGGACGCCGAACTGCTGCTCGCGCGCCTGCCGTTGGAGCGCGGCACCAACGGCTGGGTGCTGCACACCAAGGCCGGGGTCTCCTGCGACCGGGGAGACCTGCGGGGGGTGGGCCCGCTGCTGCGGCGTGCCGTCGAGGCGCACCAGGTGGCAGGGGATCTGCGGGGCGAGGCCTGGGCAATGCTGGAGTACGGCCGGTGGTGCCTGCTGCGCGGGGACCCCGACCAGGCGGAGAAGCGGGTCACCGCGGCACAGACGATGTTCCTCGACATCGACGACGCGTTCGGAAGGGACTGGGCGGACGTCGAGCTGCTGCACATCGCCCTGGTGCTGTCGGAGACCGACGTCCTGGTCGCCGAGGAGACGATCTCGTCCGCCCGCGCCGCCCGGCACATCACCCGGGACCCTCGCGCCGCGGCGTGGCGCGATCTGTACCTGGCCATGCTGGGCGCACTCAGGATGTCCCACCGGCGGTCCACGGTGGCCCACCTGCGCCAAGGGTTCGCCTTCGCCGGGGACATGCTGGGCCTGGCATGGCTGGACCGCGAGTTCGTCATCGACCCGCGTGACGGGAGGGCAGCGGACATCGTGGCCCTGAACGCCCGGCTCCGCGCGGCGGACGTCTTCGCCCGGATCGGCTGCCCGCACGGGGAGGCCTGGGCGCTGTTCAGGCTGGCCAACCGGCCGCACGGCACACGGCGCGCCGAACTGCTCGACCGGGCCCGGGACCTGTTCGACTCCATCGGCGACGAGGCCGGCAAAGCCTGGGTCGACGTCTGCCGGGCGGCCCTGGACGGCGCGGCCCCGCCGTCCGCGGCGCTGCGGGAACTCTCCCGGCGGTATCCGCCCGCCGTTCTCGCCCTCATCGAGTGGCCGCAGGGACGCGGCCCGCTCGGCATTCCCCGCGCCGCGCGCCTCACCGTCCCGGAGCCGCGTCACGAGGACCTGTTCCGCTTCCCGACCCTGGAGTCCCGCATCCGTCTCACCCTGCTCGACGACTCCCCGGCCGCCGACCGCGTGTCCCGCATCGCCCTGCATCTCGTACCCGGGGTGCACCACCCCTGGTCGTCCGCGCCGGTCGACGCACTGCCCTGGCTTTCGGCACACGCCGTCCCGGTCACCGCCGCCGACGTCCAGCCGGAGCACTCCGTCACCATCCGGCCGTCTCCCCCGGGCGATCCGGACGCGGGCGCCGAGTTCCGTTTCACTCCCCTGCGCCCCGGCCACCACCGCATCCGTTTCACGGTCACGTACCAGGAGACCGGCACCGTCCTCCAGGAGGTGGAGACCGAGATCGACATCGCGGACTCCCTCGGCGACGGCCGCCCCTCGGCGACCGCGCCGCTCGTCGAGCCGCTGCGCGGGAGGTGACCTCGATGGCACGGGACCTTCCCGTACGCATCGTCCAGGACCCGGGACGCGGCTTCACCCGGCGTCCGGCGGCCACCGTCCGCCACCCCGATCTGGTACTGGCCCTGGACGCCTACGCGGACGATCACGTCAGGGCCCGGGTGTACGGCACGGCCGTCCCCGCGGCCATCGGCGAGTACACGGCGAGGCTGGAGGTGGCCCCCGCCGCGCTGCGCGCCTCGGCGGCCCGCCTGCGGGCCGTGTGGAAGCGGGAGCTGGTGTCGTACGAACCCGTCGACGAGCACGGCGTCCCCGTGCCGGACCGCACCCCGCTGCCCTATTCGACGCTCCTGGACTTCACCACCGAACCCGAGACGGAGCTGTGCGTCATCCTCGACGAACTCGTCGAGCAGGGCGCGTATCTGCTGTGGGAGGAGCTGCTCGGGGCCGGAGGGAGAGGCGCCGAGCGGCTGCGGAAGGTGCTCCTGGCCGCGCTCGGCGGTGACCACCCGCTGCGCGTCCGGGTCGATTCCCCGCTCTTCCTGCCCTGGCCGATGCTGTGCCTTCCCGCCGAGTACGGATCGGCGGGCGACCCGTGCCTGGGGCCTCCCGACGAGCTGCTGCGGCGTTTCCTCGGCTACCGGCACCAGATCGAGCAGACCGGCGGACTGCACACGGACTTCCCCGACGAGGAGGAGTCTCCCGAACCTCCCCCGGTCCCGGTGGTGAGCCTCAACCACGACACCTGCCTGGACGCCGAGGGCCGGACCCGCGCGGCCGAGGTCGCCGCCGCCCTCGCCGTCGGCACCCGGCGCATCGAGCGCACCCGGCGCCCGGAACTGCTCCACGCCCTGCGGTCCGGGCCCCTCGAGGAGCAGCTGATGTACTTCTGGTGCCACGGTCACTTCCGGCCCACCGAGGAGCCCGGTGCGTCGCGGTTCGTGGTGCAGCTGAGCGATCACCAGGACATCGACGCGCACACGGTGCTCGCGCGACGCGGCCCGGGCGACCTCTTCCCGTACCGCCCCCTGGTGGTCTTCAACGCCTGTTACGCGGGACTGACCGGCTCCGCCGACGTGACGCACATCGGCGGGGCGCTGATCCGGGCCGGTGCCGGCGGCGTCCTCGGACCGCAGATCGAGATGCCGCAGGTGTTCGCCGCCGAGTACGCCCACGCCTTCGTCACCCGCTACCTTCCGGGCACCGAGACGACAGGGGAGATCATGCACGGGCTGGGCCGGCACTTCGCGGACGTCTTCCGCAATCCGCTGGGCTTCGCCTACGCGCTGCACTGCGGCATGGACCACCGGCTGGAGCGTGCCTGGTGACCGGCCCGGCATCCGTACGCACCGTGCACCTGGACGAGCGCGGCTGGCCGGCCCGACGCACCGCGAACGGCCCGCGCCCGGTGCCCGCGGCCCGGCTCGACGAGCACTTCGCGGACCTTCTCACTCCGCCGCCCTGGGCCACCGACATCGTCGTGTACGTCCACGGGTGGCAGACCTCGCCGGACTCGGCGGTCGCCGCCTTCGGGTCCCTGCTCGGTCTGGCCGCGCGGCAACTCGACACCCGCCCGGAGCTCTACCCCCGGCTGGCGTCCGGTCCCCGGGTCTTCGCCCCGTGGCCGGTACTGGTGGCCTGGCCGTCCCGGTCGCTGCCCTCCCTGGCCGGTTACCGGACGATCCGGGAGCGTGCGCACTCCATGTCGACGCGCGGTCACGCCGCGCGGGTCATCGGCCGGCTGCTCGGCTACCTGGACGCGCAGCGCGGCGACCGGACACCGGTCCTGCGGACGCGGAACGGGCAGTACCTGCACCTGGTGGGGCACTCGTTCGGCTGCCGCTTCCTGTGCGAGGCGGTGCAGTGGGCGGCGGGCGACCGGCCCGGGGGAACGCTCGGCTGGAGCATGCCGTCGGTTCCGGGACGGCCGTTCACCGTCGACAGCATGCTGCTGTTCCAGATGGCGGCGCCGCGCGACGCCTTCGCCACCCGGTTCACCGCGCTGGCCGGGGCACCCCTGCGCGGGCCGCTGGTCGCGACCTACTCGCAGTACGACCGTGCCACCGGCTTCTGGCACCTGCGCGCGGAGAAACGGGCGGGCATCGGATACGCGGGCATCGGCACGGCGCCGGCTCCGGTCTCCGCGATCGACATGCTCCCGCCCGGGCAGCCGTACCCGGTCGAGGCCCTGGACCACCGTTTCGTCAGCGTGGACGCCGGCGGGGTCTTCGTCCGGGGCCGGGGACCCGCGGGCGCCCACTCGGACCATCTGCGGCCCGAGTCGGCGCACCTGTTGCTGTCCCTGGCCGACCACGCCCGCTGAGGGCACGTGCCGCCCGGGCGCGGCCACCGGAGGGCGGGAGTCCTCAGGCGCGCTTCTCGGCACCCGCGGGACCGGTGCCCCCGGTGGGTGCCGCGGCGTCCTCGGGTGCCTCCTGGAAGTCCACCCGCCCCATATGCCGGTTCATCGACTTCATCAGGGCCCACACCGCCAGAGCCATCACCGCGAACACGATGAACCCGAGAACACCAGGGGTCACCTTGTCCTCGTCGAGTTCCTTGGCCAGAGGCACCAGGTGGGTCATTGCCAGGCTTGCGCTTGCGCTCATGTCAGGCATTGTCCCGGATGCCCGCGAAGAGGTCGTCCTCGGGGAGGGAGGTATCGACGAGGGACTTCGCCAGCTCGTACTCCTCCGTCGGCCAGACCTCCCGCTGGAGGTCCATCGGCACCCGGAACCAGCCCCCGTCGGGGTCGATCTGCGTCGCGTGCGCGATCAGCGCCTTGTCACGGATCTCGAAGAAGTCGGCGCACGGCACGTGCGTGGTGAGCGTGCGCTCCTTGCGCTCGAACTCGCTCCAGCGCTTCAGCCAGTCCCCGTACGGCGACTCCAGGCCGCGGTCCAGCATCGCCTGGTGCAGCGCCTCGGTGCGGGGGCGGTTGAACCCCTGGTTGTAGTACACCTTCAGCGGCTGGTACGCCGGTCCGTACTCGCCCTCCGGGTACTTCGCGGTGTCCGCCGCGCCCTCGAACGCCACCATCGTGATCTTGTGGGTCATGATGTGGTCGGGGTGCGGGTAGCCGCCGTTCTCGTCATAGGTGGTGATCACCTGGGGGCGGAAGGAACGGATCTTCCGCACCAGCTCACCGGCCGCCTTGTCGACGTCCTCCAGGGCGAAGCAGCCCTCCGGCAGCGGCGGCAGCGGGTCGCCCTCGGGCAGCCCGGAGTCGACGAACCCGAGCCACTCCTGCTTCACCCCCAGGATCTCCCGGGCCTCGTCCATCTCCTTCTTGCGCACCTCGTGGATGTGCTCCTCGATGTACGCGTCGCCCTGCAGCTTCGGGTTGAGGATGGAGCCGCGCTCCCCGCCCGTGCAGGTCACCACCAGCACGTCCACCCCCTCGGACACGTACTTCGCCATGGTGGCCGCGCCCTTGCTCGACTCGTCGTCGGGGTGGGCGTGCACGGCCATCAGTCGCAGCTGGTCAGTCAAGACTCAATCCTCAAGTCGGTAGGCGCCCTCAGTGCGGCGGCGCAGTCGCAGGCTTCTATAGTGACCGAATCGGGGGACGAAAAATTCCGGAGTCCGCGCTCCGGGACCCGCCTGGGGACACCGGTCCCCTCCTGCCGAGGAGACGATCATGAGTACGTCGAGCACGCGGCTGCCCGAGGGCCGCTACGGCCGCTCCTCGGACCAGCGTGCCGACCGCACCCTCAAGGTCGTCGGCGCCGTGCTGTCGGTGCTGATGCTCGGGCTGATCGGCTGGTTCGGCTACCACTACGTCGCCCAGAACGAGATCAGCGCCGAGGTGATCGGTTTCGAGACCGCCGAGGACTCCGTGAAGGTGCACCTGGAGGTGCACAAGGACGCGGGCGTCGCCGGCTACTGCACGGTCCGCTCCCAGTCCGAGGACGGCGCCGAGGTGGGCCGCGCCGACTTCCGCTTCGACAAGGACGCCACGCGCGTCGACGAGGTCGTCACGCTCCGCACCACCTCCCGGGGCACCTCGGCCGAGCTCGTCGGCTGTCACACGGGCTGACACCGCGGGGAATACCTGGCCGCTGACCTGCGCTGACATGAGTCCGGTGGCTTATGTCCTCCCCCTGCGGGCACTCAATTGTTAGGCTCGTGGTTTCGCCCATCCCTGGAGGAACATCCTTCTGGGTAGGGCGATGCTTTGTATTCCCAGTACCTACGAGGAGCACCTGTGACCCAGACCAGCGAGAACGTCACCTGGCTGACCCAGGAGGCGTACAACAAGCTCAAGGAAGAGCTTGCGTACCTTACTGGTCCCGCGCGCACGGAGATCTCCGCGAAGATCGCCGCCGCGCGCGAGGAGGGCGACCTGCGGGAGAACGGCGGGTACCACGCGGCCAAGGAGGAGCAGGGCAAGCAGGAGCTCCGTGTGCGCCAGCTCACCCAGCTCCTCGAGAGCGCCAAGGTTGGCGAGGCCCCGGCGGCCGACGGCGCCGTGGCGCCCGGCATGGTCGTGACGATCGCCTTCGACGGTGACGAGGACGACACGCTGTCCTTCCTGCTCGCCTCCCGCGAGTACGCGAGCGCCGACATCGAGACCTACTCGCCGCAGTCCCCGCTCGGCTCGGGCGTCATCGGCCACAAGGTCGGCGAGGACGCGGAGTACGAGCTGCCGAACGGCAAGAAGGCCTCGGTGAAGATCCTGGAGGCGAAGCCGTACAACGGCTGACCCGCCCCCGCGAGTCCCCGACGGGCCCCCGGCACCCCTGCGGTGCCGGGGGCTTCGTCATGCCGCCGAGCGGTACTTGCGCACGGCGAGCGTCCGGAAGAACGCGATGATCAGGACCGACCAGATCAACGAGGCCCAGACGGGGTGCTGCATGGGCCACGCGTCGGGTGTCTGGAAGCCCGGGGGAAGGTTGCCGAACATCTCACGGCATGCCTGAACGGTGGCGCTGAAGGGGTTCCACTCCGCGATGTGCCGAAGGAAGGACGGCATCTGGTTCGCGTCCACGAACGCGTTCGAGATGAACGTCAGCGGGAACAGCCAGATCAGGCCGCCCGAGGTCGCCGCTTCGGGAGTGCGCACGGACAGGCCGATGAGCGCGCCGATCCATGAGAACGCGTATCCGAGCAGCAGGAGCAGGCCGAATCCGACGAGCACCTTGCCGAAGTTCTCGTGCGTGCGCCAGCCGACGAGTACGGCGACGACCGCCAGCACGACGAGGGTGAGCGCCGTCTGTACCAGGTCGGCCATGGTGCGGCCGGTCAGTACCGCGCCACGTGACATCGGCAGGGAGCGGAAGCGATCGATGAGGCCCTTGTGCATGTCGTCGGCGATGCCCGCCCCCGCGCCCGCCGTGGCGAACGTGACGGTCTGGGCGAAGATGCCGGCCATCAGGAACTCGCGGTAGGCCTGGGTGGAGCTGGACGAGCCGACCTGGATCGAGCCGCCGAACACGTAGGTGAACAGCACCACGAACATGATCGGCTGGAACAGCCCGAAAATGAGCATCTCGGGAATCCGGGCCATGCGGATCAGATTTCTGCGGGCGACGACCAGGGAGTCCCTGATCGACCGGCCGACGGGGTTCCCGGGGGCCGTGACCCGGACGGTGTCGGTGACGGCGCTCATTTCGCGGTCTCCTTGGTGTCCTCGTCGTCCTTGGCCTCCGCGACATGGCCGGTGAGGGAGAGGAAGACGTCGTCGAGGGTGGGGCGGCGCAGGCCGATGTCGTCGATCTCGATGCCGTTGGTGTCGAGGTCGCGGATGATCTCGGCGAGGAGCTTCGCGCCGCCGGAGACCGGTGTGGTGATCTTGCGCATGTGGTCCTCGACCGTGGTGTCGCCCTGGCCGGCGCCGCGCAGGCTGTACTTGTCGAGGAGGGCGGACGCCGACTGGATGTGCTCGCGTTCGTGCACCACTACCTCGACGCGTTCGCCGCCGGTGCGGGCCTTGAGCTGGTCGGAGGTGCCCTGGGCGATGACCTTGCCGTGGTCGACGACCGCGATGTCGTGCGCGAGGTGGTCGGCCTCCTCCAGGTACTGGGTGGTGAGCAGCAGTGTCGTACCTCCGGAGACGAGCTGTTTGATCACCTCCCACAGTTGCTGGCGGTTGCGCGGGTCGAGGCCGGTGGTCGGCTCGTCCATGAACATCACGGGCGGCGAGACGACCAGGGCGGCGGCGAGGTCGAGGCGGCGGCGCATGCCTCCGGAGTAGGTCTTGGCGGTGCGGTCGGCGGCGTCCGCGAGGTTGAACTGCTCCAGCAGCTCGTCCGCGCGGGCCTTCGCCGCCTTCGCCTTCATCTGGTAGAGCTGTCCGACCATCTGCAGGTTCTCGCGGCCGGTCAGATACTCGTCGACGGCGGCGAACTGGCCGGACAGGCCGATGGAGCGGCGTACGGCGTCGGGCTGTTTCAGCACGTCGAGGCCGGCGACGACCGCCTTGCCGCTGTCGGGCCGCAGCAGGGTGGTCAGGCAGCGGACGGTGGTGGTCTTCCCCGCGCCGTTCGGCCCGAGCAGGCCCAGGACGGTGCCCTCGGGGACCTCCAGGTCGACGCCGTCCAGTGCCCTTACGTTCCCGAAGGTCTTCACCAGACCTTCGGCATAGATGGCGCCTGGCATATGAGTCTCCACGTCGTCGTGATTCTTCGGAAAGCCTAGGTTTGCGCGCTTTGGTGTGCTGAGGTTTTTCGTCGGGCACGGGTGGCGGGACGGACGGTGGCCACCCGGCGGCGAGACACACACCATAACGCGATGTATCGCGTCTCACAATGGAATTGCCCGAAGGAGTGACACCCGGTCGGGCGTCAGTCCATGACCGTGTAACCCGCCTCGCGCAGAGCCCTGTTGACCTCCGCGCAGTGCTCCGGGCCCTTGGTCTCCAGGTGCAGCTCGACCTCCGCCTCCGTGAGCCCGAGCCGTGGATCGGTCCGTACGTGGCTCACATCGAGGACGTTAGCGTCCGCCACTGACAACGCCCCCAGAAGCGAGGCGAGGGCGCCCGGCCGGTCCGTCAGCCGCAGCCGTACGGCCAGGTAGCGGCCCTGCGCGGCCATGCCGTGCCGCAGCACCCGCTCCATCAGCACCGGGTCCACGTTGCCGCCGGACAGCACCGCGACGACCGGCCCCTCGAAGGCGCCGGGCCGGCTCAGCAGCGCCGCGACCGGGCTCGCCCCGGCCGGCTCGACGACCAGCTTGGCCCGCTCCAGACAGAGCAGCAGCGCGGCCGACAGCTCGTCCTCGGTGACCGTGCGCACCTCGTCCACCAGCTCGCCGACGATCCCGAACGGCACGTCACCCGGCCGCCCCACCTTGATCCCGTCGGCCATCGTCACCGGGTCGCGCACCGACACCGGACGCCCGGCCGCCAGCGAGGGCGGATACGCCGCCGCGCCCGCCGCCTGCACGCCGACGATCCGCACATCGGGCCGCAGCTCCTTCACCGCGACCGCGATCCCGGCGGCCAGCCCGCCCCCGCCGACCCCGACGACGATCGTGCGCACCTCGGGGCACTGCTCCAGGATCTCCAGGCCCACCGTGCCCTGGCCCGCGATGACGTCCGGGTGGTCGAAGGGGTGGATGAACACGGCGCCCGTCTCGTGCGCGTACTCCATCGCCGCGGCCAGCGTCTCGTCGACCACCTGGCCCTGCAGGCGCACCTCGGCGCCGTACTCCCGGGTCGCGCTGATCTTCGGCAGCGGGGCGCCCTTCGGCATGAAGACCGTGGACCGCACCCCGAGCAGCGACGACGCCAGCGCGACACCCTGCGCGTGGTTGCCGGCGCTCGCCGCGACGACACCGGCGGCCCGCTCCTCGGGCAGCAGCCCGGCGATCCGGACGTACGCGCCGCGCAGCTTGAACGACCCCGTCCGCTGCAGGTTCTCGCACTTCAGGTGCACCGGCGCGCCCACCCGTCGCGACAGGTGCCTGCTGCCCTCCAGCGCGGTCGTCCGTGCCACGCCCGAGAGCATCTTCTGGGCGCCGCGCACATCGTCGAGAGTGACGGTCCGCAGGGATTCGGCCGTGCTGTAGCTCATGACTCCAGCATCGCAGTTCGCCGGTGGCGGCGACCGGAGTGACCAATCCGCGGACCCGGCTTTGCGCAGCGCCGGTACGGGCCGACGTCCGGCCGCGTACCCTGTCCCCCAATTAGCAGCCCTCCACGAAGTGAGCCCCCGGCCATGCCCACAACACCTGATATGTCGATGGACATGAGGACGGACCTGACGGCCGTCGGCGACACCGGTCTTCTCGACACGCTGCAGCATGAGGTGGCGTTGTTCGCCCGCCGTGCCGAACAGACGCGTCTGGGCGGGGTCGGCCAGGTGCGCAACTCGATGGACCGTGCCGCGTACCTGCTGCTCAACCGCCTCGACAAGGAAGGTCCCATGGGCGTCAAGGCGCTCGCCGCGAGCATGGGCATCGACTCCTCGACGGTCACCCGGCAGGTCGCCCCGCTCGTGGACACCGGCCTGGTCAAACGGACCTCGCACCCCGAGGACGGCCGCGCGGTCGTGCTCCAGCTCTCCCCGCGCGGACAGTCGCGCCTGGAGGAAGTGCGCTCCTCGCGGCGCCAGTTGATGGCCGAGCTGACGCAGGACTGGGACCCGGAGGAGCGCGAGGCGTTCTGCGCGCTCCTGACGCGCTTCAACGGAGCGTTGTCGGCTCGGATGTCCACCCCTGAGCGGGTGGACTCCTGACTCTCCGGGGGCTGCGCCCCCGAACCCCCCCTTCGGCCCTGAACGGGCCTCGTCCTCAAACGCCGGACGGGCTAATTCAGCCCCTCCGGCGTTTGAGGAGCGGGGTCCGGGGCGGAGCCCCAGGTCGGGACGGGAAGGGGCGGCGGGGGCGAAAAACCCGGAGCGCCGCGCGTGCACGTCTCTTGACCGAGGGACGCCCCCTGGCCTGATATGAGAGCCAAGGGCTCTCAGGAGCGGTGGGGAGGCGCGGTTGCGACAACGGCACACGTCCCAGGACATCCACCGCGCCCGCGAGTTCGAGGCATACGTCGCGGGCGCAGGCCCCCGCCTGCTGCACACCGCGACCCTGCTCACCGCCGAACCGCCGGACGCCAACCCGCACGCCCGGCGCCTGCTGACCCTGGCGCTGGCCCACACGTACGCGAGCTGGGACCGGCTGCACGGCGCGGACCCCTACGTCCACACCCGCCAGTACCTGGCGACCCGCTTCGCGAACGGCGCCTGGCACCGGCTCGGCGGACTGCTCCGCCCCCGCGCCCGCCCGGAGGGCCCGCTGGCCCGGCTCTCCCCGCAGGAACGCCTGATCCTGGTCCTGCGGCTGCAGGAAGGGGTCGCCGAGGAGCAGACGGCGGCTCTGCTCGGCCTGTCCGCGGAGCGCGTGCGGACCGTCTTCCACCGCGCGATGGCCACCGTGCTGCGCCCGCCCCCGAGACCGGCCCCCGCGGTGGGCGGCGTCAAGACGGTGCCGTCGTGACCCGGATGAGGCGTGAGGCGACCGTGCGGCGGATGCTGGAGCAGTCGCCGCCGCGTGTGCCGCACGGGCTCCACGCGGACGCGGTCCGCCGCGGGGCCCGCGTCCTGCGCCGCAGGACGCTCGCCCGCCGCGCGATGTGGCTGCTGTTGTTGGCGGTGACCGTGGCGTTCGTGGTGTGGGCGCTGACGGTCCGCCCGTGGGTGGAGCCGCCGTCGGAGACGACTCCACCGCTCACGGGCTGGTGACCGGGGTCTACCGGCCGAGCGCCTGCTGGAGGTCTTCGAGCAGGTCGTCGACGTTCTCGATGCCCACGGAGAGGCGCACCAGGTCGGCGGGGACCTCGAGCGCGGAACCGGCCGCGGACGCGTGCGTCATCCGTCCGGGGTGCTCGATCAGCGACTCGACGCCGCCCAGGGACTCGCCGAGCGTGAACACCTGGGCCCGGTTGCAGACCTCGACGGCCGCCTCCTCGCCGCCCTCCACACGGAAGGAGACCATGCCGCCGAAGGCCCGCATCTGCTTGGCGGCGACCTCGTGACCGGGGTGGTCGGGCAGCCCCGGGTACAGGACGCTCGTCACGCGCGCGTGGCGGGTGAGCATGTCGGCGACCTTCGTCGCGTTCTCGCTGTGCCGGTCCATACGGACCGAGAGGGTCTTGGTGCCGCGCAGCACCAGCCAGGAGTCGAAGGGGCCGGCGACCGCGCCCATCGCGTTCTGGTGGTAGGCGAGCTCCTCGCCCAGCTCCGCGTCGCCGGTGATCAGGGCGCCGCCGACGACGTCGGAGTGACCGCCCATGTACTTGGTCAGGGAGTGCACGACGACGTCCGCGCCGAGCGCGAGCGGCTGCTGGAGGTACGGCGTGGCGAAGGTGTTGTCGACGACGAGCCGGGCGCCCGCGTCCCGGGCGACCTGGGCCACGGCGGCGATGTCGGTGACGCCGAGCAGCGGGTTGGAGGGGGTCTCCACCCAGACGGCCTTGGTCTTCGGGGTGAGGGCGGCCCGCACGGCGGCCGGGTCGCTCGTGTCGGCCACCGACCACTCCACGCCCCAGCGTGCGACGACCTTGGCGAAGAGGCGGAACGTGCCGCCGTACGCGTCGTTCGGGATCACCACGTGGTCGCCGGGGCTGAGCAGCGTACGCAACAGGCAGTCCTCGGCCGCCAGTCCGGACGCGAACGCGAGGCCGCGACGGCCGCCCTCCAGGGCGGCGAGGTTCTCCTCCAGCGCGGTCCTGGTCGGATTGGCGCTGCGGCTGTACTCGTAGCCGCCGCGCAGGCCGCCGACACCGTCCTGCTTGTAGGTGGACACCTGGTAGATCGGCGGGACGACCGCGCCCGTCAGGGGGTCGGCGGTGTTGCCCGCGTGGATCGCGAGTGTCTCGAAGTGCTGACTGATGTGCCTGTCGCTCATGGGCCCGAGGGTAGTGCGCGTACGGTGCGGATGACGGACGCGGAGCGGGCGGGGCGGGCGGCGGGGCGGATGCCGGGGGTTTTCCACAGGGCCCGGTACCGGGTTGGCCAATTGTCGGCGCGGTCTGGTTCGCTTGTGACATGGAGATTCTCTGGGTCCTGATCGCGCTCGTCATGCTCGGCTTCGTGGTGCTGCCGTTCGTGAGGCGCGGGCGCGGGACGATCACGCAGGTCCCCGCCGGCCACCCGGACGCGGCGGACCCGGCGAACTACGGCTTCGCCCGCGAGGAGGAGCTGGACATCCGCATGCCCGGCCCCGACCAGGACCTGCTGGACGTCCTGGACCTGGTGCAGCGCACCCAGGACTACCGCGCGGCGCAGCAGCTGCTGGCCGGCACGGACGCGGAGGGCGAGTCTCGCTGGCAGCGCGTCCAGGCGTTCGCGGGCGCGGCCTCGCTGGAGCTGAAGCAGCGGCCCGGCGGGGTGAGCGAGGCGCCGGGCGGGCAGTGGCTGCGGGTGTGGCGGACCGAGATGCCCAAGGACGCGGGCGGCGCCGCGGTGCACGCCGAGTTCCTGGTGCAGCAGGCGTGGCGTACGGCGGCGCCCGGGACGGACGAGTTCCGGATCATCATGGAGGAGGCGAAGGCGGCGTGCGGCGAGGCCGCGCTGCTGGCTCCCGGTGACCCGGTCCCGTACATCGTGGAGCTGTCGGTGGCGCGTGGACTCGGTTATTCGCAGCAGGAGTTCGAGCAGGTCTGGCTGAAGATCCTGGACCGCGCCCCGGCCCACATGGGGGCGCACCTGGCCGCGCTGCACTACTGGTGCGAGAAGTGGCACGGCTCGCGGCAGCAGGCGTACGCGTTCGCGGAGGCCGCGGCGGCGCGGGCGCCCCAGGGCTCCCTCCTCGCCGCCATGCCGCTCTTCGCGGTGTTCGAGCACCTGCCCGAGGTGAACCTGGTCGCCGGTTTCTACCGGAGTGAGACCGTCACCAAGGCGATGCACGGCGCGCTGCACGCGGTGCACTCGGCCCGGCCCGACGACCCGATGTCGGCGCACGTACGGCACCTGCTGGTCTTCTTCCTGGTCCGCGGCGAGCGCTGGGCGGAGGCCATGAGCCAGCTCATACACATCGACGGCCACGTGGGCGCCCTCCCCTGGACCCTCTCCCCCGACCCGGCCGCCGAGTTCACCGTCTACCGCGCCCTGGCGGTGGCCGGCTACGAGGCGAACGGCGGCAGCCCGGCGACACTCCCGCACTGACCGTGCCGTCCCGCCAGAGGCAGCGGCCCCCGCGTGTCTCCGGGCCCGACGGCCCGGAGACACGGCGCCAGGCGTCAGATCGTCGCCGTGTCGATCACGAAGCGGTAGCGGACGTCGCTGTTCAGGACGCGCTCGTACGCCTCGTTGATCTCGGCCGCGCCGATCAGCTCGATCTCCGCGCCGATGCCGTGCGCGGCGCAGAAGTCCAGCATCTCCTGGGTCTCGGCGATGCCGCCGATCATCGAACCGGCGAGGGTCTTGCCGCCTCCGAGCAGTGAGAAGAGGTTGAGGGCGACCGGCTCCTCGGGAGCGCCCACGTTCGCCAGCGTGCCCTCCGTCTTCAGCAGGGACAGGTAGGCGTTGAAGTCCAGCGGGGCCGACACCGTCGACACGATCAGGTCGAAGGTGCCCCGCAGCTCCTCGAAGGTCTTCGGGTCGCTGGTGGCGTGGTAGTGGTCGGCGCCCAGCTTGAGGCCGTCGTCCTTCTTGCGCAGGGACTGCGACAGCACCGTCACCTCGGCGCCCAGCGCGTGCGCGATCTTGACGCCCATGTGGCCGAGGCCGCCCATGCCGAGGACCGCGACCTTCTTGCCGGGGCCGGCGCCCCAGCGCTTCAGCGGGGAGTACAGGGTGATGCCGGCGCACAGCAGGGGCGCGGCGACATCGAGGGCCAGCCCGTCGGGGATGCGGACGACGTAGTTCTCGTCGACGACGATCTTCTCCGAGTAGCCGCCGTAGGTGGGCTCGCCGTTCTTGTCGAGGGCGTTGTACGTGCCGACCATGCCGCTGCCGGTGCAGTACTGCTCCCGGCCGGCCCTGCAGTTCTCGCACTCGTGGCAGGAGTCGACCATGCAGCCGACGCCCACGCGGTCACCCACCCGGTAGCGGGTGACGCCGGGGCCGACCTCGGACACCACGCCTGCGATCTCGTGGCCGGGGACCATCGGGAAGATCGCCTCGCCCCAGCCCTCACGGGCCTGGTGGATGTCGGAGTGGCAGATGCCCGCGAACTTGATGTCGATCAGGACGTCGTGCTCGCCGACCGCGCGCCGCTCGACGGTCGTCCGCTCCAGCGGGGCCTTGGCGGCGGGTACGGCGTATGCGGCAACAGTGGTCATGCCGGGGGTTCTCCTCGTGAGGTCGTACGCCCGGCTGTCTTTCCGTCCGGCCGGGCACGGCCTCCAGCCTGCGACGACGTCACGTACTTACCCAGACCACGGTTCTGCCTACGTTGGCTGTGCGTACCACTGACGGGGACAGGATGCTGTGCGTACGACCGGGAATACTGGAGTCATGGACGAGCAGCGCACCCACCCGGCCGGCCCCGCGAACGGCGGCCTCGACCCGCGAGCGGAACTCAGCGAGTTCCTGCGCACCCGGCGGGCCCGGCTGAAGCCGGAGGACGTGGGCCTGCCGGACTTCGGACGGCACCGCCGGGTGCCGGGCCTGCGCCGCGAGGAGCTGGCCCAGCTCGCCGGGGTGTCCGTGGCGTACTACACGCGCCTGGAGCAGGGCAACGGGCAGAACGTGTCGGCGGAGGTGCTGGACTCGATCGCGCGCGCCCTGCGCCTCACCGACGCCGAGCGGTCCCACCTCACACATCTGGCGAAGCCGAAGCGGCAGAAGCGGAAGCCGGCGGCCCGCACCCAGCAGGCCCGCCCCGCGCTGCGGCACCTGCTGGAGTCGATGGACGCGGTCCCGGCGTACGTCGTGGGCCGGCGCTCGGAGATCCTCGCCTGGAACCGGATGGCGGCGGCGGTCTTCGGGGACTGGGGGCGGCTTCCGGCGCAGGAGCGGAACTGGGCGCGGCTGGTGTTCCTGAACCCGGACTACCGTGAGCTGTTCGTGGAGTGGGAGCAGAAGGCGCACGACATGGTCGGCTATCTGCGCATGAACGCGGGCTGTCACCCGGACGACCCGCAGCTTTCCTCGCTGGTGGGCGAGTTGTCGGTGAAGAGCGAGGAGTTCCGCAGGCTGTGGGCGGCGCACGACGTCAAGGAGAAGAGCCACGGCGTCAAGCACGTCCGGCATCCGCTGGTCGGTGAGCTGACGCTGCTGTGGGAGTCGTTCCGTCCGGCCGGTGACGACACCGGGCAGTCGCTGGTCACGTACTTCGCGGAGCCGGGTTCACCGTCGGCGGAGGCCCTGAAGCTGCTGTGCAGCTGGGGCACGGACGCCAGGCGGGCCGGGGCGGACGCCACGGCTCCCTGAGCCCGGACCGCCACGACTCCCCGAGACGGACGGCGGCTCTCAGCCCGCGACGCCCGGGTTCTCCCGCGTCAGCCACGAAACGGCCCGCCGGAAGAGAAGTCCTCCGGCGGGCCGTCCGCTCACGGACTACTTGCCGTAGTACGCGTTGTAGATCGAGATCGTCGACGTGTTGCCCTTCTTGTCGGCGATCTTGGCGTGGAAGGAGACGGCCTTCCCCTTCGCCGGGTTCTTGACGGTGATCTTCCCCTTCTTGACCGTGGTCTTCTTCCAGGTCTTGCCGTGGTCGTACGACACGTACACCGACAGGGACTTGAGGTTCTTGCCCTTGGCGGCGCCCTCGACGGTGACCGGGATCGTGACCTTCTTGCCGGCCGTCACCTTGCTGTCCAGACCCGTGGCCGCCTGGAAGCGGACCGTGGAGGCGGGCAGCTGCTTGAGCTCGGCGGTCTTCTTGGAGCGGAAGGTCCAGCTCGCGTCGATCCGCGTGGAGGCGGCGGCGACCTTGGCGCTGCGCTTGACCGAGGTGGTCAGCTTGTAGGAGGCGTCCCCGGCCGGGACCTTGAACTCCTTCTCGCCGAACAGCGGGTCGTCGTTCGAGCCGACCTTCTTGCCGTTGCGGTAGAGGCTGGTGGTGACGGAGGTGAACACCGAGGAGCCGTCGTGGCCCTTGCCGTCGGCGAACAGCGGGATCAGCCCGGAGATGCTGTTGCCGTCACGGAAGACGCCGTAGTCGGAGGTGAGGCGCGGCCCGAAGACGGCCGTGTTCACGGTCTCCGCGTACGTCTTGCCGCCCTTGTAGCCCTTCGCGTAACCGATGACGTACCTGGCCTCGGAGACGGGCCAGCCGTCCGCGTCGACACCGCCCATCTGCTCGAAGTCGAGGTCCCACTTCACCCCGGCCACGGTGGAAAGGTGCAGCGTGCGGGTGCCGGGCAGGCTCTGCTCGTTGCCGAACGAGGAGGCTCCGCTGCCACCGGGCAGCCAGCCCGCGGGGCTGACGGTGCCCTTCTTGCCGCTCGCCGCGGCGCCCATGCCGACCTTTACCGTGGCGAGTTCGCCGGCCTTGTAGTTCCGGGTGTATCCGGTGGCGAGGTTCTTCACCTTGGCGCCGGTGACGGTGCTGTACTGCTCCTTGGCGCCCTTGCTGAAGTGGGCGTCCCACTGCTGGCTCAGCGAGCCGTCGGTGATCTGCGGGCCGAGGTGGGCGGAGCGGAAGTTGTCGTACGAGTCCAGCCACCAGCCGAAGCCGTAGGAGGAGTCGTTCGTCTCGACGGTGTAGTCGGCGGAGGCGAACTCCGGCTTGACCCCCTTGGCCGGCACGGTGATCTTCACCGGCTTGGCCTTGCGGGCGTCCAGGGTGATCGTGGTGTTCTTGGTGACGTCCAGCTTGGGCTGGGCGATCCAGTCGGCGCCCTTGTACGTCTCCGGGTCGGAGCCGACGAGGATGCTGGTGTCCAGGACGTAACCGCCCCTGGGTACGCGGACGGTGACGGTGCCGTCGGCGTCGTAGGGCTGGTACCACCGGTCGGTGCCGAGGCCGGAGACGCCGTTCAGGCCGGCGACGTAGTTGGCGGCCGGCTTGCCCGCGCGGTCGAGGAACTTCAGCGTCACGTCGTACGACTCGACCTCGCGCTGCACCGCGGCGGCCGTGCGTACGGTCTGCCCGCCGCCGGTGGCGACCACGTACGCCGAGTACGCGCCGTCGGTCGTGCCGCCGAGCTTCGTGTCGACGGTGACGTCCACGGAGGCCTTGCCGCCCGCGGGGACCGTGACCGTCGTGGCGCCCAGGGTGAAGAAGCCGGCCGGGGCCGCCTTGCCCTTGGGGTTCGTGGCGGTCGACGTCAGCTCGAGGGTGACGTCCTGGGTGCCGAGGTTGCGGTAGGTGAGCTGCTTGGTGACGGGCTTGTCGTCGGTGTGCGGCCACTGCTGGACGCCGAAGCTCAGCGACACCGGGTCGGCGATCACGGTCTGCTTGACCGCCTGGTCGACCTGGACGCGGCCCGAACCCTGCTCGAACGGCGTGTACTTACCGCCCTTGGTGGAGCCGGTGAGCGCGCCCTTCAGCTCCGCCGAGGTCCACTCGGGGTGCTGCTGCTTGAGGATCGCCGCCGCGCCCGCGACGTGCGGGGTCGCCATCGACGTACCGGAGATGGTCATGTACCCGGCCGGCTTCTCGCCGACCTCCTCGGCGATGGCGTTGCCCTTCGCCGAGGCGGCCGTGATGTCGACGCCGGGAGCGGTGACGTCCGGCTTGATGGCGCCGTCGCCGACGCGCGGGCCGGTGGAGGAGAAGTCGGCGAGCGCGTCCTTGTCGTCGACGGCGCCGACGGTGAGGGCGGCGTCCGCGCTGCCGGGCGAACCGATCGACTGCGGGCCCTCGTTGCCGGCCGCGATGGCGAACAAAACGCCCTTCTCGGCGGAGAGCTTGTTGACCGCCGCCTCCAGCGGATCCACCTCGGGCGTGTCCCCGCCGCCCAGGCTCATGTTGACGATGTCGGCGCCCTGCGCGGCCGCCCACTCCATGCCGGCGAGGATGCCGGAGTCGTCACCGAAGCCGGCGTCGTCGAGGACCTTGCCGTTGAGGATCGTGGCGCCGGGCGCGACACCCTTGTACTTGCCCTTGGACCGGGCGCCCGTACCGGCCGCGATGGAGGCGACATGGGTGCCGTGGCCGACCTTGTCGCCGGCGCTGTCCGCGGAGGTGAAGTTCTTGGACGCGGTCACCTGGCCCTTGAGGTCCGGGTGGGTGGCGTCGACGCCGGTGTCGAGGACGGCGATCTTCACGCCCTTGCCGTCGTAGCCGGCCGCCCAGGCCTTCGGGGTGCCGATCTGCGCCACCGACGTGTCGAGGGAGGCCTTACGGACTCCGTCGAGCCAGACGTGGGCGATGCCGGAGGCGGTACGGTCGCCGTCGGTGAGGGCGTCCCACAGCTCGGGCGTGTCCTCGTGCGGGGTCTGCACCGCGTCCGCGTTCAGGGACTTCAGGGTCCGGCGGACCGTGCCCGCGTCACGGACGTCGGCCTTGGCGGCCTGTGCGCCGCCCTTGTAGCCGACGATGACCTTCAGGCCCCGCTTCTGGGAGCCGCGGGTCGTGGCTCCGTTCAGTTCGGTGACGTCGAACAGCCGCTGGTCCAGCTTGCCGCTCGCGACCAGCCGGGCGGCGTCGGCCGGCAGCACGAGGGTGTGTCCGCCGGTGCGGCGGACCTGCACGGGTATGTGCTCCCGGCCCTCGGCCCGCTCCAGGCCGACCACGCGGCCCTTGGCGTCCACGGCGACCCGGTCCCCCGTGATCAGCGTGATCCGGTGCTTGGACTTCACCGCGGACGCCCCCGTCGAGGAGGCGGCGGTCGTGCGCTCCCCGTCGGCCGACGCCGGGCCGGCCATGCCCGCCGCGAGCGCCACGGCGGTCGCCGTGGCGACCGTGGCCGCGCACGCCCTCTTCACTTGTCTGCGCAAGGTTCCCCCTAGCGAGATCGCCGGGTGAACTCGGTGTCACCCGGCCGGGGGTGGTCTCGTACGCATGCGCGCACCCCCCGGATCTCGCAGTATGCCGAGGGGTGATCAAGCACCTCAAGGGACGCCGGGAAGGGTGCGGAAGTCGCCGGGTGGCTGTAACGCCACTGCCGGAACTCCGTTACACAACCGCGCGGTTGACGCCCTTCCGGTCAGGCTTTCGTGTTCTCCTTCACGGTGATCCGCCCCTTGCGGATCGTCGCCAGGCGCGGGGCCGCCTTCGCGATGGCCGAGTCGTGGGTGACCATGACGAAGGTCAGCCCCAGCTCCTTCCACATGCGGATGAGTACGTCCATGATCTCGTCGCGCATCGACTCGTCGAGGTTTCCGGTGGGTTCGTCGGCGAGCAGCACCTTCGGCTCCTTCACCAGCGCCCGCGCGATGGCCACGCGCTGCTGCTGGCCGCCGGACATCTCGCTGGGCAGATGGCCCAGCCGCTCGCCCAGACCGACCGACGCCAGCGCCTCGGCGGCCTTCTCCCGGCGCTCCTTGGCCTTCACGCCGAGCGGGACGAGCGCGGTCTCGACGTTCTCCTGCGCGGTGAGCGTGGGGATCAGGTTGAACGACTGGAAGACGAAGCCGATGTTCTCGCTGCGGACCCGGGTGAGCCGGGCCTCGGGCAGCTTGGCCAGGTCGGTGCCGTCGAGGACGATCTCGCCGGAGGTGGGCCGGTCGAGGCCGCCGAGCATCTGCAGCAGCGTGGACTTGCCGCCGCCGGTGGGGCCCTGGATGACGAGCCGGTCGCCGTCGGGGATGGTCAGGTCGATTCCGTCGAGGGCGTTGACGGTCTCCTTGCCGCGTGTGTAGCGCCGGGTGACGCCTCTGAGTTCGTACATGGGTCTGCTCCTGGATCGCGTACGGGGGTGGGGGCCCGTCCACTGCGGGCGGGCCCCGGTTGCCGGTGCCGGGTGGGTGCTACTCGACGCGGCGGAGCGCGTCGGCCGGCCGCAGCCGGGAGGCGCGCCAGCCGCCGAAGGCG
The DNA here is from genome assembly GCF_001905725.1 of Streptomyces sp. CB02400. GTDB lineage: Bacteria > Actinomycetota > Actinomycetes > Streptomycetales > Streptomycetaceae > Streptomyces > Streptomyces atrovirens. The sequence goes on along the minus strand of NZ_LIWB01000003.1, from coordinate 76,838 downwards.
CCGGCGACGAGACCGCCGGCCACGGCGAGGCCGACCGCGAGGGCGAGGGTGGTGAGGCTGACCGGCGCGGTGAGCGCGACGTCGAGGGTCTTGGCGGCGGCCTGCCGGCCGGGGCCGCCCATGCCGCCGCCACCGCCGGGTCCGCCCATGCCGCCACCGCCACCGCTGCCGCCGCCGAGCTGGGCCTGCAGGGTGGGGCTGACGGCGGTGACGGCGTACGCGCCCGCCAGGCCGAGCGCGATGCCGAGGGCGCCGCCGATCAGGCCCTGGACCATGGACTCGCCGACCACCTGCCGGGTCACCCGGCCGGACTTCCAGCCCAGCGCCTTGAGGGTGCCGAACTCGCGCACCCGGCGGGAGACGGCGGAGGAGGTGAGCAGACCGGCGACGAGGAACGCGGCCACGAGCACCACGACCGACAGCCACTTGCCGACGCCGGCGGCGAGCGAGGAGGCGGTGGAAAGGGAGCCGGAGACGGTGTCCGCGAGGTCGGCGGAGGTCGTGACGGTCGTACCGGAGATGTTCTTCTGGATCCCGGACTTGACGCTGTCGATCTGCTGGGAGTCGGTCGCCTGGACGTAGATCGTGGTGACCTTGTCCTTGGCGTCGGCTAGGGCCTGCGCCTGCTTCAACGGCAGGTAGAGGTTGGCCGCGGCGTCCCCGCTGGTGGCGGTGGCGATGCCGATGACCTTGTACTCGGTGCCCTTGACCGTGACGGTGTCACCGGTCTCGAGCTCCTTCTCCTTGGCGTAGGCGGAGTCGACGACGGCGACCTTCGCATCGGTCTCGGTCGTCTTGAAGGTGCGTCCGTCGGTGATCTCGGAGGAGGTCAGCGGGCCGAGGGCGGGCTCGGTGACGTCGGTGCCGTAGACGGAGTAGCTGTTGACGTCGAAGTCGGCGCCGCCGCCCTCGACCCGGCCCTGCGGGGAGGACTGGCCGCCACCGGGACCGCCCTGGCCGCCCTCAGCACCCTGGCCGCCCTGGCCGTCCTGCTGGAACTGGCCCCGGGTGAACTCACCGCTCACCTTCATGACTTGGAGGCTCAGTCCGCCCACCGCGTCGGCGACGCCGTCCTGCTCGCCGACCTCTGTCACGGTGGAGCTCGCCAGGGTCTGGAAGCCCTGCACCATGACGCGGTCGCTGCTCTGCTCCTCGCCGGAGCCGTCGTCCTGGGCGTCGAACCGGAACCGGGGGCGTTCGCCGCTGGTCCCGGACTGGGCCTCCGCGGCCTTGGTGACCGTCATGTCCGTGCCGAGCCCGTACAGGGACTCCAGGACCTTCTCCTGCGCCTTGCTCATGCCGGAGGACACGGAGTTGACCACGATGACCAGCGCGATGCCGAGCGCGAGCCCGGAGGCGACGACGAGGGCCGCCTTTCTGCGGCGGCGCAGTTCGCGCCTCAGGTAGGTGAAGAACATGGCCGCAAGCTAGGGACGGTGGGTGATGAAGCGATAAGCGCTCCATAAGAGCCCCATGAGAAGAAGACCGATGCCGCCGCCCGCTCCCCGTGAGGGGCGGACGGCGGCATCGGTCAGGTGGTGGGACGGGGCGCCGCGTGCGCGGCCGGCGTCAGACCGCCGAGCCCGCCTTCCACTGCTCCCAGCTCATGTTCCAGCCGTTGAGGCCGTTGTCCGGGGCGATGGTCTTGTCGCCGGTGTTCTGGACGACGACCACGTCGCCGATGATCGAGTTGTCGTAGAACCAGGCGCCCGGCGTGCTCGGGTCGTTCGCGCCCTTGGTGTCGGACAGGCCCACGCAGCCGTGGCTGGTGTTGGCGCTGCCGAAGATGGACTTGGCGCCCCAGTAGTTGCCGTGGATGAAGGTGCCGGAGGTGCTCAGCCGCATGGCGTGCGGCACGTCGTCGATGTCGTACTCGCCCTTGCCGTCGGCGTCGGTGAAGCCGACCGTCGCGCCGTTCATCCGGGTCTCCTTGAACTTCTCGGAGATCACCATCTGACCCTCGTAGGTCTTGGTCTCGGGCGCCCCGGCGGAGATCGGGATGGTGCGAACGGTCTTGCCGTCCTGCGTGACCTTCATCTGCTTGGTCTTGGCGTCGACGTACGTCACCTGGTTGCGGCCGATCTTGAAGGTGACCGTCTTCTGCTGGACACCGTAGACGCCCTCGGCGCCCTCGACCCCGTCGAGGGCCAGCTTCAGCGTGACGGTGGACTCCTCCTGCCAGTACTCGTCGGGCCGGCAGTCCATGCGGTTGGCGTTGAACCAGTGACAGGCGACCTCCTGGCCGCTGCTGCTGGTGACGGTGACGCCCTTCTGCACCTCGGCCTTGTTGGTGATCGCCTTGTCGAATTTGATCGAGACCGGCATACCGACGCCGACGGTGGTGCCGTCGTCCGGGGTGAAGGTGCCGATGAAGCTGTTGTCCGGGGCGACCGTGGTGAACGAGGCGTTCTCGTGGGCGGCGCGGCCCTCGGAGTCCTCGGCGACGACCGACAGCTTGTAGGTGGTGGCGCGCTCGAGCTGGGCGCTGGGCTTCCAGCTCTTCTTGTCGGCGGATATCTCACCGGCGACGGCGGTGCCGTCGCCGGTGGTCATCTTCACCTCGGTGAGCGTGCCCTTGGCCACGGTCACGGCGGCGGAGTTGTTGATGGAGGCGTTGTCGGAACCGTCCTTCGGCGTGATCTCGATCTGCGCCTCGGAGGACTTCTTCGCCGCCGCCTCGTCGACCTGGGCCTGTGAACCGCCCTTGTCGCTGTCGCCCGAGGCACTGTCGTCACCACCGGAACACGCCGAGAGCACCAGCACTCCGCCGAGCAGGGCGGACGCAGCCGCCAGACCCCTGCGCCGCTTACCGACCGTCATCACACGCTTCTCCATCGTTGCCGAATCCCAACCCCACGAGGCCTCGCCGCGAAGGTGAGGGACCTCGTCCACAACCTTCAACGCTACGACCGCGCCCTCCCGTTCCCCACGGCCCGCGAGTGTGGGGCTCGCCACGTCCGTCGACGGGCGGCGAGGGTTTCCGGTCGGCGCTCCGTCGCTTGAGACGACAGGACCCCGGTGGCGGTTGCCGCCCGGGGTCACGATTTCCCCAAAACGCCTCAGCCGGCCCGGTCCGCCCCGTCCTCGTCGTCGTGGGGCCCGTCGTCATCGTCCTCGTCGAGGTCCCACTCCGGCGAGTCGGGGTCGTAGTCGATCTCCTCACCGCTCCAGGAGGCCTGGAGCAGCTCCACGCCCGGCACTTCGCCGAGCAGGGCGAACGGGTCGACGAGCTGGGCGAGGGCCTCCGCTGTGTCCTCCGTCACGGCGCTCTCGGCGTGTACCCGTTCCTCGTCCGGCATGGCGCCGTCCTCCGCGATCCTGCTCAGCGCGGCCCCGGTCACCGCCTCCTCGTCGTCGATTTCGAGGACGAGTTCCACGCGAATCCGTACAAACCGTGATGTCTCTGGGGTGCTCATGCCCGGAGCGTACGGCCCCGGGCCCCCGTGACTTTCCTGTGACCCGCGACTTTCACTAACATCTGCCCACACGGCCAATTCGCCAGCGCCACAAGGGGATCGATATTCCGTGTCTTCCGCGCTCCGTCCGTTGCTGACCGCCACCGCCGCGGGCACCCTGCTGTGCGCCCTGTGGTTCGTCCCGTCCGCCAACGCGACCTCGAACACACCGGTGGCGGACACGGTCTCGGCGAGTCCGTCTCCGCAGGTCACGCAGCAGGCGAGAGTCGTGTCGACGTCCGTCGGCGGCGGGGGCGAGGACGTCCGCCTCGCGGACACCGGCAGCTTCGACAGCACCCCGTACATCGCCGGCGGCACGGCCTGCCTCGCCCTCGGCGCCGGTTTCGTCGTCTACTCGGTGCGCCGGGAGCGGCTGGGTCTCTGACGTATGCACCGGGGCCCGGCGGAACGGCCACCGGGCCCCGGACGGTTCAGCTCAGCGGTCCGGTGACCGTCTCCACGGCCGCGACCAGCCGCCCGTCCCGCACGAACGCGTCCGCCGCCGCGAGGTCGGGAGCGAGATAGCGGTCCGCACCGGGCCCGCCCACACCCGCCTCCCGTACGGCCGTGACGACCGCCCTCGTGGCCGGCGCCGGGGTCAGCCCCTCGCGCAGTTCCACGGCCCGGGTGGCGGCGTACAGCTCGACGGCGACGACCCGGGTGAGGTTGTCGACGGCCGTACGCAGTTTCCGCGCCGCCGACCAGCCCATGGAGACGTGGTCCTCCTGCATCGCGGAGGACGGGATGGAGTCCGCCGACGCCGGTACGGCGAGCCGCTTCAGCTCGCTGACCAGGGCGGCCTGCGTGTACTGGGCGATCATCAGCCCGGAGTCCACGCCGGCGTCGTCGGCGAGGAAGGGCGGCAGCCCGTGGCTGCGGTTCTTGTCCAGCAGCCGGTCGGTGCGGCGCTCGGCGATGGAGGCGAGGTCGGCGACGGCGATGGCGAGGAAGTCCAGCACGTAGGCGACCGGGGCCCCGTGGAAGTTGCCGTTGGACTCCACCCGCCCGTCGGGCAGCACCACCGGATTGTCGACGGCCGACGCGAGTTCGCGCTCGGCGACCAGCCGGGCGTGCGCCAGGGTGTCCCGTCCGGCGCCGGCGACCTGCGGGGCGCAGCGCACCGAGTAGGCGTCCTGGACGCGGGGCGCGTCGTCCTGGTGATGCCCCGTCAGCCCCGAACCCTTGAGTACGGCCAGCATGTTGGCGGCGCTGGCGGCCTGGCCGGGGTGCGGGCGGATGGCGTGCAGCTCGGGGGCGAGCACCTTGTCGGTGCCGAGCAGCGCCTCCAGGCTCAGGGCGGCCGTGACGTCGGCGGACTTGTACAGGAGGTCCAGGTCGGCGAGGGCCATGACCAGCATGCCGAGCATGCCGTCGGTGCCGTTGAGGAGGGCGAGCCCTTCCTTCTCGCGCAGTTCGACGGGCTGGATGCCGTGCTCGGCGAGCAGTTCACCGGCCGGCCGCACGCTGCCGTCGGGGCCCTCCGCCTCCCCCTCGCCCATCAGCGCGAGGGCGCAGTGGGACAGCGGGGCGAGGTCGCCGGAGCAGCCGAGGGAGCCGTACTCGTGCACGACCGGGGTGATCCCGGCGTTCAGCACGTCGGCCATCGTCTGCGCGACCTCGGGCCGGACACCGGTGCGTCCGGAGCAGACGGTCTTCAGCCGCAGGAACATCAGCGCCCGCACGACCTCCCGCTCCACGCGCGGCCCCATCCCGGCGGCGTGCGAGCGGACGATGTTGCGCTGCAACTGGGCACGGAGCTCGGGGCTGATGTGCCGGGTCGCCAGGGCGCCGAAGCCGGTGCTCACCCCGTACACGGGGTCCGGCTTGGCGGCCAGGGCGTCCACGATCCCGCGGGACGCGGTGAGGGCGGCCACCGCCTCCGCGGACAGTTCGACGCGGGCACCGCCGCGCGCCACGGCGAGCACGTCGGACGCGGTCACGCCGGACGTCCCCACCACCACAGTGTGCATATCCATATTCAGGAGCGTACGCACTGAATTCAATGATGTCACCACCGGATTCCCGCTGCACCCCTTACCGACAGGTCACGCGCGACAGCTCACGCCGGCGGGTCACGCGCCTCACCGACAGGCCACGCGCTACGGCGAATGCCTCCCCCGGAACCGGCGCCGCTCCCCGTCCGCCGTCCGCGACGGCTCGTCCGCCAGCCGTACGACGGGATCGTCCGGCCCCTCCCGTCCGGCGACGACGGGATGCGCGGCGCGCTCGGCCTTGGCCCGGTACTGCGCCGCGTCGGCCAGCCGGAACAGCCGCCGGGCGGAGTGCACCGGCCCGACGGGATCCTCGGTGGACGCCACCCCGCACGCGACACCGTCCCCGATCCCCAGCTCCACGGCCCGCCGGCACACCTCGTCGGCCGCCTTGACGACCTCGTCGGCCGGCGGTCCCACCACCAGCAGACAGAACTCGTCCCCGCCGAGCCGCGCCGCCAGGGCCCCCGGCAGCATGGCCCCGCACAGCGACAGCACGGTCCCGAACCGCTCCAGCAGCCGGTCCCCCACGGCATGCCCCAGCGTGTCGTTGACCCGCTTCAGCCCGTTCAGATCGCACACCACGAGGCTGACGACGGCCCCGTCGCGCCGGTGCCGCTCCACGGCCTCGTCGAGCCGCGCGTCCACGGCACGCCGGTTGGCCAGCCCGGTCAGCGAGTCCGTGTACGCCAGCCGCCGGGCCTCCTCCAGCCGCTCGGTCTGCGCGATCCCGGCGGCCACGACGGCGGCCAGGACCGTCGCGAAGTCGGCGTCGCCCCGCCCGAAGACGGGCACACCGGCCGGCCGGGCCACATACAGCTCGCCCCAGGCCCGCCCGTGCAGCACGATCGGCGCCACCACACAGCACCCGCGCCCCCGCCGCCTGAGCGCGGCCACCCGCTGATGGCAGTACCCGGCGCGCCCCGCCGAGGGCCCCTCGGCGGTCTCCACCCACGCGTCGGGCTCACCGCCCCCCGCCCACCGCTCGTGCAGGAACTCGGTGATCTCGGCGAACTGGTGCACCGGATAGGACTCGTTCTCCGGGAACTCCTCCTCGCCCTCGGCCAGCTCGCCGACGTTCACCAGGACCCGCAGCCGCCCGAGCTCCCGCTCCCACACCGACAGGGCGGCGAAGCTCCCGCCCAGCGCCCGGCAGGCCCCGCCGGCCGCGGCCCGCCAGGCGTCCCGCGAACCGTGCGCGGCGGCCATGCCCTGGGCCAGCGCCACCACGGCCGCCAGCCGGCTCTCCTCACCCATCTCTCCAGGTTAGGAAGGTTCAGGACCAACCGGGACATTAAAGAAGCGAACGGGGCTCACCGGATCCCTACTCCCCGGGCCACTCCGGCCTGCGCTTCTCGTTGAAGGCGGCGACCCCCTCCGCCCGGTCCCCCGAGAACGCCACCGACCGCCAGGCGGCGTCCTCGACCTCCAGCCCGGCGGACAGATCCAGCCCGTGCCCGAGCCGCAGCGCCCGCTTGGCCGCCCGCAGCCCCACCGGCGAGTTCCCGGCGATCCGGGACGCCATGGCGAGCGCCTCCTCCCGGTCCCGTCCCTCCTCCACCAGCTCGTCGACCAGCCCCAGCTCCCGGGCCTCGGCGGCCTCCACCCGCCGCGCCGTGAAGATCAGCTCGGCGGCTCTGGCCGCCCCCACCCGCCGGGGCAGCAACTGCGTACCGCCCCCGCCCGGAATCACCCCGACCGACACCTCGGGCAGCCCCACGACCGCCGTACGGTCGGCGACGATCACGTCACACGACAGGGCCAGCTCGAACCCTCCGCCGAGCGCGAACCCGTGCACCGCCGCCACCGTCGGCACGGGCAGTTCGAGCACCCCGGTGTACGCCCCGCGCGCCACGGGCCGCTGCCGCACCAGATCGGCGTCACTGAAGGAATTGCGCTCCTTCAGATCGGCCCCCACACAGAACGCCCGCTCGTGCGAGGAGCTCAGCACCACCACCCGTACGCTCCGGTCCTCCCCCAGCGCCGCACAGGCACCGGCGATGGAGCGGGCCATCCCGGTCGACACGGCGTTCATGGCCTTGGGCCGGTCGAGGACGAGCTCCGCGACATGCCCCCGCTCATGCCGGCGCACCAGCACGAACTCCCCGAACCGTTCCTCACTCATCGACATCCTCCGGTTAACGCGGGTTAACTTTCGCTCGCCCCGATCATCGCAGCCCACGCCCACCGGGGAAAAGGGCGCACGCCCGGTTCCCTTGCCACCCCCCGCCCACCCGTTCGAGTGACATCGCCCCGACTCCGGCCCGCCCCCGCACAGGAGTGCATAGCGTGCGCACACCGCGACGCGCCGGGGCGCGCACGCAGGGGAGGGGATCGCAATGACACCGACAGCACCCACCGGTGAACCACCAGCACGCACCCCCCGCCTCCGGGGCCGCCACCGCAAGCCCCGCCCCCGCAAGGTCTTGCTGGCCGCGGGAAGCCTGGCCGTGGCCGCGAGCGCCGTGACCCTGGCCCGCCTGGCCACCACCCAGGGCGGCGGCACGGACATCGGCACGGAGGCGGGCCCCCGCCCCGCCCCTCACACGAACATCGGCACACCCACCGGTTCCCCGACCCCACCCGAGACCGTCGCCCCCGCCCCCGAGGCAAGCCCGTCCTCCCCCACGGCCCTGGGCGGCAAGAACCCGGCCCCGCTCACAACACCCGAGCGATCGTCCCCGGCCCGGACACCCGTCCCGAACGCAACGACCACCCCCACCACCGGGCCGCCCCCGGCAACCCGCCGACCGCACTCACCCACACCCCAGCAGCCCCCACGCGACACTCCGGGTCCGCCCCCACCAGCCCCCCACGCCCCGACGCCACCACAGCCGGACGACCCCGCCCCGAACCCTCGTCCCGGCCTGTGCGTACCGATCATCGGTCTCTGCGTGGGCGGCGGCCTGGGTCTCGGCGGTCAGGGTTAGACGACCTGCGGGATCGCGCCACCGGCCCGCGCGGCTGTCTCGGCGCCGACCACTGCTCCCGGCTCATCGGCGCAGCATGGCACCGCGCATCAGCTCCTCGAGGTCGCGTTCGCCCGTGGGCGTCTGCGCCCCGTCGCGCAGTCCTCGGCCCATCAACTGCCGCACAGCGGGCAAAGCGATCTGAGCGGCCCACGCCTCGTCCTCGCGGAGGAGCCCGTCCGTGATGTGCTCGGCGGGCAATGCGCGCTTGGCCGCTTCGATGACGCCATCGGGCAGGGCAGCGATATTGCGGGCGATACGGTCGACGTATTCATCGAGCCGGTCGTCCGGCAGAGCCCGGTTGATCCAGCCGTAAGACGCTGCGGTCTCGGCATCGAACAGATCTGCGGTGAGCACCACCTCCAGCGCACGATTGCGGCCCACCCGGTCACGGAGGTACTGCGTTCCACCCCCACCGGGGACGATGCCCATGAGCGCTTCGATCTGGCCGATTCCGGCGGTCCCGGCAGCGGCGAATGCCATGTCCGCCGCGGCCACGAATTCCGCCCCGCCTCCGCGGGCCTTCCCGGCGAGCTTCACGATGGTCACCTGGGGCTGATGGCGGAGGAGCTCGCCCACGGCCTGGAACACGTTGACGTCCGCCGGCGCCGACGCGGCGAGCTGTTCCAGAACGTCCATCCTCTCCCCGATCCGCATGTCCACATGAGCGAGGAAGAACTCCGGGTCGGCGCTGGAGAAGACGATCACCCGGACCGATGAGTCACCCCTCAAGGCGTCCAGCACCGTGCGGAGCTCACGCATCATCGTCACGTCGAGCAGGTTCACCGGCGGGTTGTCGAGGACGATCCGGGCGACTCCGTCTTCGATGCTCACGTGCAGAGTCGAGTAGGAATTGGCGTTCAAGAGACTCTCCGTAAGTTACCGACAGGCATGTAGGTTTGCGATGCATACCTACCGTCGGCGACGCCTCCGGGACCGTCAATAACGCACTTCGGGAGAACCAAGGATCATGAGGGATACCGACCCGTACGGCGTCGACGCGGGAACGCACATCGTTTTCCGGGCGGACTGCCCCAGCCGGCCGATCCTCGACCAGATAGCGGACAAGTGGTCGATGATGGTCATGGCGCTTCTGGAACGGCCCATGCGGTTCAATGAACTGAAGCGCCGCCTGGAAGGTGTGACGCAGCGCGTCCTCACCCAAACACTGCGCCGTCTTGAGCGGAACGGCATGATCCAGCGGAAAGTACTACCGACCTCACCGGTCGGCGTCGAATACTCGCTCACGGCGCTGGGCGAGTCCCTGCGCGAGCCTTTCGGTCACCTTTACCGCTGGACCGTCGAGCACGGCGAGGAAATCCAGAACTGCCGACGGGCGTACGACAGCAGGACTGACGCATAAGGGGATCTAAGACGGGACGGAAGCCCCGTTCCGGCGCGTGAGCAGCCAGGGCTCCACCACGCCCAGACCACGCACGGGCCGCTGCCACATCGGCTGGAGCGCGAACCGATAACTCGGCGGCTCCTCGCCCTCCTTCTCCGCCGCGGCCACCGCCTCGGCCGCCGCCGCCTCGGAGGCGGGCGCGTCACCGGTACGGATCAGCTCCTCGGCGAAGGCGCTGTCGACGAGCACGGCATCGCGCGGCGCTATGGACGTGAGCCGGGAGGCCAGGTTCACGGTCGTACCGAACACATCACCCATCCGGGTGGTCACCGTGCCGAACGCCATGCCGACCCGCAGCTCCGGCATGGTCTCGTCGTTCGCCATCGTCTCGATCAGCCGCATCGCGATGTCCGCGGCCGTACCGGCGTCGTCGGCGGCGTAGAGCACCTCGTCGCCCAGCGTCTTGATGAGCCGCCCGCCACGCGCGGCGACCAGATCGGCGGCGGTGGTCTCGAAGGCCTCGACGAGCTCGCCGAGCTCCTCCTCCTCCATCCGCCGGGTCAGCCGCGTGAACCCCACGAGGTCCGCGAAGGCGACGGCGAGCCGTCGGTCGACCATCTCCTCGTCATCGGCACCCTGCACGACCCGCCCGGCCGATGCGGCGAGCTGCCGCCGCCAGACGTAGACGAGGAACTCCTCCAGCTCGGGCAGGAGCAGCTCGACGATCGGATACGTCACCTCGGTACGGGTCATGCCCGGCTCGGGTGGCTCGGTCAGCCCCTCCAGGAAGGAGTCGATCTGCCATTCGGCCAGCCGGGCGGTGGTCTGTCCGGTGGACCGCGCCACCTGCACCGCCATGGCCTCGCTCAGCAGGCCCGCCTCCACCAGACCGGCGAGCCGGCGCAGGGCGAGTACGTCCGCCTCGGTGAGGGCCTTGGCCTGGCCCACATCGGCGAAACCCATCGCCCGCCAGAAGCGGGTGGCCAGCTCCATGGTGACGCCGGCGCTGCGGGCCGCCTGAAACGGTGTGTAACGGCGCTCGGCGCCCAGGATGAGCTGTTCGAGGCGCAGGGCAAGCGGATCCTCGCCGGCGCCCTGCGCGTCCGTGGAACCCGAGTCGTCGACGGTCACGCGTGCCCTTCCGATCTGACATGGCCAGGTATCGACCGGGCTCAACTCTACGGCAGGTGTGCGCCAGCTCACTCCGTCAGGTTGGGCCGGGGGTTGCGGTGATCGGCGTTTCCATGGTCACCGGCGTGGGTGTTCGCACAACCCGGCGCGCTTTGCGGGGTGCCCCGCGTTGGTGTGGTCCGGGAGTGGGGTTGCGCGGCCCGGCGCTTGTGGGGTGCCTCCCCCGCTCTCGGCTTCTCCCCCACTCCCGGCTTCGCTCGAGCGGGAGGTACCCCCATGAGCGGGAGGTACCCCCACCGCCCACCCGTGCCGCCCCCTGGGGGTACCTCCCAGGCCCTTGAGGCACTGGGGGAGGCACGACTGCCCGCGGATCGCGGCGGCATGCGGCCGCCCGCGGGAACGCGGGGCGGCGGCACGACTGCCCGCGGATCGCGGCGCGCAGGGCACGGAATGCGGATCACGGATCGCGGCGCGCGGATCGCGGATCGCGGGGTGCAGGGCACGGGTCACGGATCGCGGGGCACGGGGCACGGACCGCGGGGCACGGGACGCGGGGACGGCGGCAGGTAGTCGCCTACGGCGGGGAGGGGACGGGGCGGGGGTGGCCGCCCGCAGTGGCCGGCGCGTCCGCACCCCGCACCCCTCCGAACAGCGTGATCCGCGCCAGTCCGAGGACGGACACCCCCGACGCGGCCCCGACCCACCCACCGACCGCAGGCGCTACCCAAGCCCCCACCGAACCGAAAGCTGCGCCGCAGGCACAAGACCCGCACCCCCACCGGACCGAACGCCGCACCGCAGGCGTCAACGCGCACCCCCCGCAGGCCGCAAGTGCACGATGTCGCCCGCGCCCACCGGTTCCTGCACGCCCTCCCCCGTGGCCAGCACCAGCCGCCCGTCGCCGTCCACCGCGACCGCCTCCCCCACCAGCTCCCGATCCCCCGGCAGCTCCGCCCGCACCACCCGCCCCAACGTCGCGCACCCCGCCGCATACGTCTCCTGCAGGCCGCTCACCCCCGGGTCACCCCCCGCCGCACGCCACCGCCCGTACCAGTCCTCCAGCGACCGCAGCACCCCCCGCAGCAACGGATCCCGATCCGTGCTCACCGCCCCCGCCAACGCCAGCGACCCCGCGGTCGGCACCGGCAGCTCATCGCCCCGAAGGCTCACATTGATCCCGACGCCGATCACCACCCCGTCGTCACCGGCCCGCTCCGCCAGGATCCCCCCGGCCTTGCGTTCCTCTCCCCCCACCGTGACCAGCAGATCGTTGGGCCACTTCAACGCCGTATCGACACCCGCGGCCCGCGACAGCCCGGTCGCCACCGCCACACCCGTGAGCAGCGGCAGCCACCCCCACCGAGCCACCGGCACCTCGACAGGCCGCAACAGCACGGAGAAGAACAACCCCGACCGAGCCGGCGCGGTCCACCGCCGGTCCAGACGGCCCCGCGCGGCGGTCTGCTCCTCGGCGACCAGGACGGCGCCCTCCTCCAGCCCGCCCGCATCGGCACGGGCCACGAGGTCGGAGTTGGTGGAACCGGTGCGCTGCACCACGTCCACCTGCGTCCACAATCCGCCCGCGCGCACCAGCCCTCGGCGCAGACCAACGGCGTTCAACGGCGGACGGCCGAGGTCGGACCAACGTCCCGAACCCGGCTCACTGTGCCCGTCGGGCGTACCTTCAGCATGGGGTGTCATGCGACCCACACTAGGTTCGGCACCCTCCGCCCCGCACAGGGGACGAATCCCAGCCCCGGGGACCGAGGCTCACGGTCGCCCCTTCGAGGATCTCCTTCCCTCGTCTGTGAAGGGGAAAGCGGTGTGGGAAACACCGCACTGCCGATCGGAAGACCCCCTACTACGCTACGGATGAGTAACCGTCCCCCCTTTTGAGCAGGCAGGGAGCCGCATCCCGATGTCCGAGCCGGAAGAGCAGCAGCCTGACATTCACACGACCGCGGGCAAGCTCGCGGATCTGAGGCGTCGTATCGAAGAGGCGACGCACGCCGGCTCCGCACGCGCCGTCGAAAAGCAGCACGCCAAGGGCAAGCTGACGGCCCGTGAGCGGATCGACCTCCTGCTCGACGAGGGGTCCTTCGTCGAACTCGACGAGTTCGCCCGGCACCGCTCCACCAACTTCGGCCTCGACGCCAACCGCCCCTACGGCGACGGCGTCGTCACGGGCTACGGCACCGTCGACGGCCGCCCGGTAGCCGTCTTCTCCCAGGACTTCACCGTCTTCGGCGGCGCCCTCGGCGAGGTCTACGGCCAGAAGATCGTCAAGGTGATGGACTTCGCGCTGAAGACCGGCTGCCCGGTCATCGGCATCAACGACTCCGGCGGCGCCCGCATCCAGGAGGGCGTCGCCTCTCTCGGAGCGTACGGTGAGATCTTCCGCCGCAACACCCACGCCTCCGGCGTGATCCCGCAGATCAGCCTGGTCGTCGGCCCGTGCGCGGGCGGCGCGGTCTACTCCCCCGCGATCACCGACTTCACGATCATGGTCGACCAGACGTCCCACATGTTCATCACCGGACCGGACGTCATCAAGACGGTCACCGGTGAGGACGTCGGCTTCGAGGAGCTCGGCGGCGCCCGCACCCACAACACCGCGTCCGGCGTGGCCCACCACATGGCCGGCGACGAGAAGGACGCGATCGAGTACGTCAAGCAGCTCCTGTCCTACCTCCCCTCCAACAACCTCTCCGACCCCCCGGCGTTCCCGGAGGAGGCGGACCTGACGGTCACCGACGAGGACCGCGAACTCGACACGCTCGTCCCGGACTCGGCGAACCAGCCCTACGACATGCACACCGTCATCGAGCACGTCCTCGACGACGCCGAGTTCTTCGAGACCCAGCCGCTGTTCGCGCCGAACATCCTCACCGGCTACGGCCGCGTCGAGGGCCACCCCGTCGGCATCGTCGCCAACCAGCCGATGCAGTTCGCCGGCTGCCTGGACATCACCGCCTCCGAGAAGGCGGCCCGCTTCGTGCGCACCTGCGACGCCTTCAACATCCCGGTGATCACCTTCGTCGACGTCCCCGGCTTCCTGCCCGGCGTGGACCAGGAGCACGACGGCATCATCCGCCGCGGTGCCAAGCTGATCTTCGCCTACGCGGAGGCCACCGTCCCCCTCATCACGGTCATCACCCGCAAGGCGTTCGGCGGCGCGTACGACGTCATGGGCTCCAAGCACCTGGGCGCCGACCTCAACCTCGCCTGGCCCACCGCCCAGATCGCCGTGATGGGCGCGCAGGGCGCGGTCAACATCCTGCACCGCCGCACCATCGCCGAGTCGGAGGACGCGGAGGAGACCCGCGCCCGCCTGATGCGGGAGTACGAGGACGCCCTCCTCAACCCCTACGTCGCGGCCGAGCGCGGCTACGTCGACGCGGTGATCATGCCGTCCGACACCCGCCGGCACATCGTCCGAGGCCTGCGTCAGCTGCGTACGAAGCGGGAATCCCTGCCCCCGAAGAAGCACGGCAACATCCCCCTGTAAGGAGCCGACGTGATCAAGGTCGTACGGGGCAACCCCACCCCCGAGGAGCTGGCCGCCGCACTGGCGGTGGTCCGGGCGCGCGCCGCGGCGGCGTCAGCCGTACCGCCCGGCGCGCCCACCCCCCGCGACTCCTGGTCCGACCCGTCCCGGATCGCGGCCCACAGCGTCCCGCGCCCGGGCCCGGTGTCCTGGACCCGCACATATTGGCCTGGCTAGCGACAACCAGCTCAGGGGCGCGGGGAACCGCGCACAGAGGAACAACGCCGCGCCCCAACTTAAGTACCCGTACTCAGGCGCCCTCCCCGACTCCAGCCCCACGCTGGTGGCATGCTGTGGTCCGACCCCGAGAACGAGCCGCCCGAAGAACTGCGGGACACGCAGGACATGCTGCGGAGGCTGAGCGTTCTCCTGGCCATGGCCATGGTGCTGGCGATGCTCGTGATCGGCGTGCGGTGATGCGGCCCGGCTCAGGTGACTAACCTGAGGACATGACTGCTCAGCGCCGCAGGCGATTCGTGCTCGCCTCCCAGTCCCCCGCCCGGCTCGGGCTGCTCCGCCAGGCCGGGCTGGACCCCGAGGTGATCGTCAGCGGGGTCGACGAGGACGCCGTCACCGCCCCCACCCCCGCCGATCTCGCGCTCGCCCTGGCCGAGGCCAAGGCGTCCGTCGTCGCCGCGAAGCCCGAGGTCAAGGGCGCGCTGGTGATCGGCTGCGACTCGGTCCTGGAACTGGACGGCCAGGCCCTCGGCAAGCCCGCGGACGCCGAGGAGGCCACCGCCCGCTGGAAGTCCATGCGGGGCCGCGCGGGGACGCTGCAGACCGGCCACTGCGTGTACGACACCGTCAGCGGCCGTTATGTCTCCGCCACCGCCTCCACCGTGGTCCGCTTCGGCGACCCCACCGACGAGGAGATCGCCGCCTACGTGGCCTCCGGCGAACCGCTCCACGTCGCCGGGGCGTTCACCCTGGACGGCCGCTCGGCCCCGTTCATCGACGGCATCGACGGCGACCACGGCAACGTCATCGGCATCAGCCTGCCCCTGGTCCGGCGCCTCCTCGCCGACCTCGGCGTCGGCATCACGGAGCTGTGGGCGCAGCCGGAGGCGTGACCGGCGAGCCGTCACCGCCGGCGCCGCTCTCGGGAGCGGCGCCGGACCCGGCGTCGGCCGGCTGCTCCGGACGGCCGTCGTACGTCATCAGCAGCAGCACGATGAGCGCGAGTACGACCACCATGTAGAGGAACGCGGCCGGGCCGACCAGGCCCCATGTGGCCGCGCCCAGCAGCGCGTGCACCACCGCCGCGCTGATCAGCAGCACCCGGCCGAGCCCGGCGGGCGCCCGGTCGCGCAGGGCGACCAGCAGGGCCACCAGGCCGCACAGCGCGAAGTAGAGCCCGAAGACGATTCCGCCGATCTTCGAGGACGTCGACATCATGTCCGGGTCGAGACCGGCCAGCGACATGTCCTGCCGGTCGACGACGACGCCCAGGAACCAGTTCAGCGCCGCTATGCCGAGCGCCTCGGCGAACAGTACGAGCGCCACGACCCACGCCACCGGTCTGCGCACCACCGGCCCCCACCCACTTTCGAGCACGCTTGTGGTTACCCCGAGTATGTTCGGGCCGACGCGAAGGCTACTAACGGGTAAACCTCGGTACAAGGGTTCTGCGGAGGGCAAAGAATCATTGGGCCATTCGTAGGGACTCCACAAAGAAACGGAGTGGGCCGCAGCACGCTCTCACAGAGACCTTGACCACACAGGACGGCTAGGGTTTCCGGGAGGAGTCCTGCGTACCGAGGTGCGACAAGGGCTTTCGCGGGTCGAGCGAGCCTCGTATCACGCTCCGTGTGGGCAAGCTCACCAGTGGGGACGGGTCGAAGTGCCGTGTCGGCAGTCCCTAAACTCGGCTTGTTTCAAGGAGGGAGCCTCAATCGTGCGCAAGGTGCTCATCGCCAACCGTGGCGAAATCGCTGTCCGCGTTGCCCGGGCCTGCCGGGATGCCGGAATCGCGAGCGTTGCCGTCTATGCCGACCCGGACCGGGACGCTCTGCATGTCCGCGCCGCGGATGAGGCGTTCGCCCTGGGCGGTGACACTCCGGCCACCAGTTACCTCGACATCGACAAGGTGCTGAAGGCCGCGCGTGAGTCGGGCGCGGACGCCATCCATCCCGGCTACGGCTTCCTCTCCGAGAACGCGGAGTTCGCCCAGGCGGTGCTGGACGCGGACCTGATCTGGATCGGCCCGCCGCCGCAGGCCATCCGTGACCTCGGTGACAAGGTCGCCGCCCGGCACATCGCGCAGCGCGCGGGTGCTCCGCTGGTGGCGGGTACGCCCGATCCGGTGAGCGGTGCGGAGGAGGTCGTCGCCTTCGCGGAGGAGCACGGGCTGCCGATCGCGATCAAGGCGGCGTTCGGTGGTGGCGGACGCGGTCTGAAGGTCGCGCGGACGCTGGAAGAAGTGCCGGAGCTGTACGACTCCGCGGTGCGCGAGGCGGTCGCCGCCTTCGGTCGCGGTGAATGCTTCGTCGAGCGCTACCTGGACAAGCCCCGCCACGTGGAGACGCAGTGCCTGGCGGACCAGCACGGCAACGTGGTCGTGGTCTCCACCCGTGACTGCTCGCTGCAGCGGCGGCACCAGAAGCTGGTCGAGGAGGCTCCCGCCCCCTTCCTGTCGGACGCCCAGATGGAGGAGCTGTACTCCGCCTCCAAGGCGATCCTGAAGGAGGCCGGCTACGTCGGCGCGGGCACGGTGGAGTTCCTCGTCGGCCTGGACGGCACGATCTCCTTCCTGGAGGTCAACACGCGTCTGCAGGTGGAGCACCCGGTGACCGAGGAGGTCGCGGGGATCGACCTGGTGCGGGAGATGTTCCGCATCGCCGACGGTGAGGAGCTGGGGTACGGCGATCCGGTGCTGCGGGGTCACTCCTTCGAGTTCCGCATCAACGGTGAGGACCCGGGGCGTAACTTCCTCCCGGCGCCCGGTACCGTCACCCGTTTCGACGCACCGTCGGGGCCGGGTGTGCGGCTGGACGCGGGCGTGGAGTCGGGGTCGGTCATCGGCCCGGCGTGGGACTCGCTGCTGGCGAAGCTGATCGTCACCGGGCGTACGCGCAAGGAGGCGCTGGAGCGGGCCGCCCGTGCGCTGGAGGAGTTCCAGGTCGAGGGCATGGCCACGGCCATCCCGTTCCACCGTGCGGTGGTGAGGGACCCGGCGTTCGCACCCGAGCTCACCGGTTCGGCCGAACCGTTCACGGTGCACACGCGGTGGATCGAGACGGAGTTCGTCAACGAGATCAAGCCGTTCGCCGCCGCGGTCGACGCGGGGGCGGAGGAAGAGGTCGACCGCGAGACGGTCGTCGTCGAGGTCGGCGGCAAGCGTCTGGAGGTCTCGCTCCCGGCCTCGCTGGGCATGTCCCTGGCCCGTACGGGGCTGGCGGCGGGCGCGAAGCCGAAGCGGCGGGCGGCGAAGAAGTCGGGCCCGGTGGCCTCGGGCGACACCCTCGCCTCTCCGATGCAGGGCACGATCGTCAAGCTCGCCGTGGAGGAGGGGCAGGAGGTCAAGGAGGGCGACCTGGTCGTCGTCCTGGAGGCGATGAAGATGGAGCAGCCCATCAACGCCCACCGGTCCGGCACGATCAAGGGCCTGAGCGCGGAGGTCGGCGCCTCCATCACCTCCGGTGCGGCGATCTGCGAGATCAAGGACTGACACGTCTGACGCCTGCGGCGCCGCTGTTCGCCCCCGGTGGGGGCGCGGGTCTTGTGCCTGCGGCGCCGCTTTCGGTTCGGTGGGGGCTCGGGTCTTGTGCCTGCGGCGCCACTTTCGGTTCGGTGGGGGCGTGCGTAGCGCCCACGGCCGGTGGGGGGGTCGGGGCCGCGTCGGGGGTGTCCGTCCTCGGACTGGCGCGATGGGGTTCCTCGGAGAGGTGCGGGGCGCGGACGCGCCAGCCACTGCGGGCGGCCACCCCCGCCCCGTCCCCTTCCCGCCGTACGCGCCCGGTCTCCGCCCACCGCGATACACACACCCCGCCGCAGACGCCCGGCCTCCACCCACCGCGATACACACGCCGCGCCGTACGCGCCTGCCCTCCACGATCGGCCGCGTGGCACCGCCCTCCGCGGACAGCCGCATGCCGCGTCAGCCGCGGGCAGCCCCTGCCGCCGCCCCGCGTTCCCGCAGGCAGCCGCTGCCGCCGCTCTCCGCGGGCAGTCGTGCCTCCCCCAGTGCCTCAAGGGCCTGGGAGGTACCCCCAGGGGCGGCACGGGTGGGCGGTGGGGGTACCTCCCGCTCATGGGGGTACCTCCCGCTCGAGCGAAGCCGAGAGTGGGGGAGAAGCCGAGAGTGGGGGAGGCACCCCGTGAGCGCCGGGCTGCGCGAACACCCCCGGCCCACACCAACACCGGGTCACGCGCCCCACAGGCCAACACCAGCGCAGAGCATCCCGCAAGACACCGACGCGGGGCACCCGACAAGCGCAGGGGGGCGCAAACCCACCCCGGCCCGCAACAGCGCAGGGTGCCTTGCAAAGCCCCCGTGCAGACCGCGTCAGCGCCTCCGCAGATCCGCCACCCGCGCCCGCTCAGCCCCCTGCGCCGACTCCGCCGCCCCAAGCGCCACAGCCGTACGCAGCCCGCCGGGCCCCTGCCGCCGCGGCCCGGGAAGAGGAACATCCCGGCGCTGACGACCCGCCGAGCCCTCCTCGCCCCCCGCCCCCGCGACAGCGATCTGCACACCCTGATCGGCCAGCGCCTGCAACTCCGTCGCCGCCCGGTCGTCGTGCCCGGCCGGCTCATCGGTCACCAGCCGCGTGATCAGATCCGTGGGCACCGTCTGGAACATCGTGTCCGTACCGAGCTTGGTGTGGTCCGCGAGGACCACCACCTCCGCCGCGGCCTGCACCAATGCCCGGTCGACCGACGCCGACAGCATGTTGGAGGTGGACAGCCCGCGCTCAGCGGTGAGGCCGCTCCCGGAGAGGAACGCCCGGGACACCCGCAACCCCTGCAGGGACTGCTCGGCACCACTGCCCACCAGGGCGTAGTTCGAGCCGCGGAGCGTACCGCCGGTCATCACCACCTCCACCCGGTTGGCGTGGGCCAACGCCTGGGCGACCAGCAGGGAGTTGGTGACGACCGTGAGGCCCGGCACCCGGGCCAGCCGGCGGGCCAGCTCCTGTGTGGTGGTACCCGCGCCGACCACGATCGCTTCGCCCTCTTCCACGAAATTCGCGGCGAGGTCGGCGATGGCGGTCTTCTCGGCGGTCGCGAGATGTGACTTCTGCGGAAAACCGGACTCTCGCGTAAAACCGCCCGGCAGTACCGCACCGCCGTGCCGGCGGTCGAGGAGTCCTTCTGCCTCCAGCGCGCGCACGTCCCGCCGTACGGTCACTTCGGAGGTCTGGACGACGCGGGCGAGCTCACGGAGCGACACGGCCCCGTTCGCTCGCACCATTTCGAGGATCAATTGGCGACGTTCTGCAGCGAACACGAAACTGACAGTAACGCCAGCGACCGTCTGCTTTCAGCAGTTTGCGCTGAATAGCAGAAGTTGTTCGCACGGCCCCGCACCAAGTGGTATAGGGCCGCCCTTTCCGGTCGTCAGGCCTCCGCGCCCGCCTTCCGCGTGTGCAACTGCCGTGCCACCTCGGCGATCGAGCCCGACAGCGAGGGGTAGACCGTGAAGGCGTTCGCGATCTGTTCCACCGTCAGATTGTTGTCGACCGCGATCGAGATGGGGTGGATGAGTTCCGAGGCGCGCGGCGCGACGACCACGCCGCCCACCACGATGCCGGTGCCCGGGCGGCAGAAGATCTTGACGAAGCCGTCGCGGATGCCCTGCATCTTCGCGCGCGGGTTGCGCAGCAGCGGCAGCTTCACCACGCGGGCGTCGATCTTGCCGGCGTCGACGTCGGCCTGGGAGTAGCCGACGGTGGCGATCTCGGGGTCGGTGAAGACGTTCGACGAGACCGTCTTCAGGTTCAGCGGGGCCACCGCGTCGCCCAGGAAGTGGTACATGGCGATACGGCCCTGCATCGCCGCCACGGAGGCGAGCGCGAAGACGCCGGTGACGTCGCCGGCGGCGTAGACGCCGGGAGCCGTCGTCCGCGACACCTTGTCGGTCCAGATGTGGCCGGACTCCCGCAGCCTGACCCCGGCCTCCTCCAGGCCCATGCCCTCGGAGTTCGGGATGGCGCCCACGGCCATCAGACAGTGCGAGCCGGTGATGACGCGGCCGTCGGCGAGCGTCACCTCCACCCGGTCCCCGACCCGCTTCGCGGACTGGGCCCGCGAGCGCGCCATGACGTTCATCCCGCGGCGGCGGAAGACGTCCTCCAGCACGGCGGCGGCGTCCGGGTCCTCGCCCGGCAGCACCCGGTCGCGCGAGGAGACGAGCGTCACCTTCGACCCGAGCGCCTGGTAGGCGCCGGCGAACTCGGCGCCCGTGACACCGGATCCGACCACGATGAGCTCCTCGGGGAGCTCGTTCAGGTCGTACACCTGGGTCCAGTTCAGGATCCGCTCGCCGTCGGGGCGGGCGTCCGGCAGTTCGCGCGGGTGCCCGCCGGTCGCGATCAGTACGGCGTCGGCGGTGAGCGTCTCCTCGGTCCCGTCCGCGGCGCGGACGACGACCTTCCGCGATCCGTCGAGCGCCTGCATGCCCTCCAGCCGGCCGCGCCCGCGCAGCACGCGCGCGCCGGCCCGGGTCACGGAGGCGGTGATGTCGTGGGACTGGGCCAGTGCGAGCCGCTTCACACGCCGGTTGACCTTGCCGAGGTCCACGCCCACCACCCGGGCGGCCTGCTCCATGGGCGGGGTGTCGTCGGCGACGATGATGCCCAGTTCCTCGTACGAGGAGTCGAAGGTGGTCATCACCTCGGCCGTGGCGATCAAGGTCTTGGACGGCACGCAGTCGGTGAGCACCGACGCCCCGCCCAGGCCGTCGCAGTCGACGACGGTCACCTCCGCGCCGAGCTGTGCGGCGACCAGCGCCGCTTCGTATCCGCCGGGTCCGCCACCGATGATCACGATCCGAGTCACGTACTCCATTGTCCCGCACACTTCACCGTGCGACCGCCCGGGGGCCTCAGCCGTGGCTCCCCCGTTACCGGAAGTGGCGCCCGTTCCCGCTGCCGTACCCTTCCCCCATGTCGCTCTACGCCGCGTACGCCGGCAATCTCGACGCGCGGCTGATGTCCCGCCGCGCCCCGCACTCGCCGCTGCGCGCCACCGGCTGGCTGAACGGGTGGAGACTGACGTTCGGGGGCGAGCACATGGGCTGGGAGGGCGCGCTGGCCACGCTGGTCGAGGACCCGATCTCGGCGGTCTTCGTCGCCCTCTACGACATCGCCCCGATGGACGAGGAGTCCCTGGACCGCTGGGAGGGCGCGGGCGGCCTGGACCTCTACCGCCGCACCCGGGTGCGCGTGCACACCCTGGACGGCGAGGAGCCGGCCTGGACGTACGTCCTCAACAGTTACGAGGGCGGCCTTCCCGCGGCCCGCTACCTGGGCGAGATCGCCGACGCGGCGGAGTCCGCAGGCGCGCCCCACGACTATGTGATGGAACTCCGCAAGCGTCCCTGCTGACCCCTTCGGGGGAAACGACAAGACAACGATCGGCAACCCGTTCACTCCGACATCTACGCGCGTAGGCGATTACCGGCTACCCTCATCGCGTGAACGCTTCTCTTCTTCCGGACGACATCCAGGGCGACCCGTACGCCGCAGCCGACGCCGCCGCCGCGCGCCTGCGCGAACTCACCGGCGCCGAGACCCACGACGTCGCCCTCGTGATGGGCTCCGGCTGGGCCCCGGCCGTGGACGCCCTCGGCACGCCCGAGGCCGAGCTCCAGGTCACCGAGCTGCCCGGTTTCCCGCCGCCGGCGGTGGAGGGCCACGGTGGCAAGATCCGCTCGTACGCCATCGGCGCGAAGCGGGCCCTGGTGTTCCTGGGCCGTACGCACTACTACGAGGGACGCGGGGTCGCCTCGGTGGCCCACGGTGTCCGTACGGCCGTGGCCGCGGGGGCGAAGACGATCGTCCTGACGAACGGCTGCGGGGGTCTGCGCGCGGGCATGCGCCCCGGTCAGCCGGTGCTGATCAGCGACCACATCAACCTGACGGCGACCTCCCCGATCGTCGGCGCGAACTTCGTCGACCTCACCGATCTCTACTCGCCCCGCCTGCGGGCGCTGTGCAAGGAGATCGACCCCACGCTGGAGGAGGGGGTCTACGCGCAGTTCCCCGGCCCGCACTACGAGACCCCGGCGGAGATCCGGATGGCCCGGGTGATCGGGGCGGACCTGGTCGGCATGTCGACGGTCCTCGAGGCCATCGCCGCGCGTGAGGCGGGGGCGGAGGTTCTGGGCATCTCCCTGGTCACCAACCTGGCCGCGGGGATGACGGGTGAGCCGCTGAACCACGAGGAGGTCCTCCAGGCGGGCCGGGACTCCGCGACGCGGATGGGCTCCCTGCTGGGGCAGGTCCTCGGCCGCCTGTAGGCACGGAGGCCCGCTTTCTCGGGGTGCGGTGCGTCGATGCGTCCCGGCTCACGCCGTTCCGGTGCCTTGCGGGGTGCCCCGCTTCGGTGCCGACCGGGGGTGGCTCCCGGAACCCGGCACCGTACGGGCGCTCCGCGTCGGTGTGGGCCGGGGGTGGGGTTGCGCGGCCCGGCGTGTGCGGGGTGCCTCCCCCACTCTCGGCTTCGCTCGAGCGGGAGGTACCCCCACCGCCCACCCGTGCCGCCCCCTGGGGGTACCTCCCAGGCCCTTGAGGCACTGGGGGAGGCACGACTGCCCGCGGATCGCGGCGGCATGCGGCTGCCCGTAGGTACGGCGGGTCGCAGGCGCGTACGGTCCGGAGCGCGTGCCGCGGCGGGCGAGCCACAGGCGCCTACGGCGGGAAGGGGACGGGGCGGGGGTGGCCGCCCGCAGTGGCTGGCGCGTCCGCACCCCGCACCCCTCCGAACAACGTGATCCGCGCCAGTCCGAGGACGGACACCCCCGACGCGGCCCCGACCCACCCACCGACCGCAGGCGCTACCCAAGCCCCCACCGAACCGAAAGCTGCGCCGCAGGCACAAGACCCGCACCCCCACCGGGGCGAAAGCAGCACCACAGGCACAAGACCCACACCCCCACCGGGGCGAAAGCAGCGCCGCAGGCGTCAACGCGCACCCGTACCCGTACCCTCCGCAAGCATGAAAACCTGACAGACGACCAACGAGAGAGGCCGACCGACCGTGCAAGACGACGCCCTCATCGCACAGGCCCAGGCGTGGCTCGCCGAGGACCCCGACCCGGACACCCGCGAGGAACTCGCCCGCCTCATCGACACCGGCGACCACACCGAGATCGCCGCCCGCTTCAGCGGCACCCTCCAGTTCGGCACCGCCGGCCTCCGGGGCGAACTGGGCGCGGGCCCGATGCGCATGAACCGCTCCGTCGTCATCCGCGCGGCCGCCGGCCTCGCCGCGTACCTCAAGAAGAACGACCACACCGACGGCCTCGTCGTCATCGGCTACGACGCCCGCCACAAGTCCCGCGACTTCGCCGAGGACACCGCCGCCGTCATGACCGGCGCCGGACTGCGCGCGGCCGTCCTCGACCGCCCCCTCCCCACCCCCGTCCTCGCCTTCGCCATAAGGCACCTCGGCGCCGTCGCCGGAGTGGAGGTCACCGCCAGCCACAACCCGCCCCGCGACAACGGCTACAAGGTGTACCTGGGCGACGGTTCCCAGATCGTCCCCCCGGCCGACGCGGAGATCGCCGCCGAGATCGAGGCCGTGGCCTCGCTCACCACGGTCCCCCGCCCCACCGAAGGCTGGGAGACCCTCGACGACACCGTCCTGGACGCCTACCTCGCCCGCACGGACGCGGTCCTGGCCAAGGACTCCCCCCGCACCGCCCGCACGGTCTACACGGCGATGCACGGCGTCGGCAAGGACGTCCTCCTCGCCGCCTTCGCACGGGCCGGCTTCCCGCAGCCCGTCCTCGTCGCCGAGCAGGCCGACCCCGACCCGGAGTTCCCGACCGTCGCGTTCCCCAACCCGGAGGAGCCCGGCGCGATGGACCTGGCCTTCGCGAAGGCCCGGGAGACCGGCCCCGACCTGGTCATCGCCAACGACCCGGACGCCGACCGCTGCGCCGCGGCGGTCAAGGACGGCGCGGACTGGCGCATGCTGCGCGGCGACGAGGTAGGCGCGCTGCTCGCCGCCCACCTGGTCCGCCGCGGAGCGCAAGGCACCTTCGCGGAGTCGATCGTCTCCTCCTCCCTCCTCGGTCGCATCGCCGAGAAGGCGGGCCTCCCGTACGAGGAGACCCTGACCGGCTTCAAGTGGATCGCCAGGGTGGAGGGCCTGCGCTACGGCTACGAGGAGGCCCTCGGCTACTGCGTGGACCCGGACGGCGTACGCGACAAGGACGGCATCACAGCGGCCCTCCTCCTCACGGAACTGGCCTCCGAACTGAAGGCCGAGGGCCGCACCCTCCTCGACCTCCTCGACGACCTCGCCGTCGAGCACGGCCTGCACGCCACCGACCAGCTCTCGGTCCGCGTCCAGGACCTCGGCCTGATCGCATCCGCGATGCGCCGCCTGCGCGACCGGCCGCCCACGGAGCTGGCCGGCCTGCGCATCACCAAGGCCGAGGACCTGACCCGGGGCACGGAGACCCTCCCGCCCACCGACGGCCTCCGCTACACCCTGGACGGTGCGAGGGTCGTCGTCCGCCCCAGCGGCACGGAACCGAAGCTGAAGTGCTACCTGGAGGTGGTGGTCCCGGTCGCCACGAGGACCGGCCTCCCCGAGGCCCGTACGAAGGCGACGGCACTCCTCGCGAGGATCAAGCAGGACCTGTCCGAGGCCGCCGGCATCTGAGGGGACCCCACGTGGGGCGAGCCCGCTCGCCCCACGTCACCCCCTCACCCCACGGCCAGCAGCACCGCCAGCAGCACGGCCCCCGCGACGGCGGGCGCCGCGATCTCGTAGGCCCACCGCACGGTCATCTCACCCTGCGCGGCCTCGGCACCCTGCCGCCGCTCGTGCAGCTCACGCATCTCGGCCATGGCCCGGTCGCTCTCATGCCGCCGAGGCCCCTCGACGGCACCCCCCGCACCGCGGCCGCCCTCGCGCGCGGCCTGCGCCGCGGCCCGCGCCTCCTGCCGGTTCGCCTTGCTGCGGGCCCGCAGCGACACCGGAAGGGCCCACAGCTGGTACTTCGCACCGGACTCGGCGAAGACCTCGTTGGTGAAACCGGACCGCAGCGAGGCGACCTGTCCCCAGGGCAGCACGATCACGCGGAACGGGTTGCGGACGCGCAGCCGGTCGTCGTTCACGTACACGGCGGGGCGCAGGGTGTAGGCGACGATCAGCGGTACGAGGAAGAGCATCGCGGCGAGGGCCAGCCAGGGGGTGCGGCCCTCGCCGGCGAACACCGCGTCGACGCCGAGCCATCCGATGACGGCGAGCAGCAGCACACCGCCGACGATGCCCGCGAGTGAGCGGTAGATGCGGTCCTGGTACTGGGGTGCCGCAGACCCGGTCGGCTTCGTGGGCTCCGGGTCGGGCGACTGGTGCTCGGGGGACGTCATGCTCCCGATTCTGCACGACGCCTCCGGGGACCTCGTACGCGGTGGAAGCCGTACGCGATCCCGCACGGGGCTGTACAGCCGCTACGCGCGTAGATATGCTCGTCTGGTGACCATGCCCACCACTGCACCAAACGCTCTCAGCGACGTCACCGCGTCCGACAGCACGCTGCGCCGTTTCCTCCACGGGCTGCCCGGCGTCGACGCGGTCGGCCTGGAGGCGCGCGCCGCCTCCCTCGGCACCCGTTCGATCAAGACGACCGCGAAGGCGTACGCCATCGACCTCGCCATCTCGATGGTCGACCTGACGACGCTGGAAGGCGCGGACACCCCGGGCAAGGTCCGGGCGCTCGGCGCGAAGGCGGTCCGCCCCGACCCGACCGACCGCACCACGCCCGCCACGGCCGCGGTCTGCGTCTACCCCGACATGGTGGCCACGGCGAAGGAGGCCGTCGCCGGCTCCGGCGTCAAGGTCGCCTCCGTCGCCACCGCCTTCCCGGCCGGCCGCGCCCCGATCGCCGTGAAGCTGGCGGACGTCCGCGAGGCCGTCGCCGCCGGTGCGGACGAGATCGACATGGTCATCGACCGCGGGGCGTTCCTCGCGGGGAACTACATGAAGGTGTACGACGAGATCACCGCCGTGAAGGAGGCCTGCGGGACGAACGCCCGCCTCAAGGTCATCTTCGAGACCGGCGAGCTGTCGACGTACGACAACATCCGCCGGGCGAGCTGGCTCGGCATGCTGGCCGGGGCCGACTTCATCAAGACCTCGACCGGCAAGGTCGCCGTCAACGCGACCCCCGCGAACACGCTCCTGATGCTGGAGGCGGTCCGCGACTTCCGCGCCCAGACCGGCGTCCAGGTCGGCGTGAAGCCGGCCGGCGGCATCCGTACGTCGAAGGACGCCGTCAAGTTCCTGGTCCTGGTCAACGAGACCGCGGGCGAGGACTGGCTGGACAACCACTGGTTCCGCTTCGGCGCCTCCTCGCTGCTGAACGACCTGCTGATGCAGCGTCAGAAGCTGGCCACCGGCCGTTACTCCGGCCCCGACTACGTGACGGTGGACTGATCACCATGGCACCTGTTTTCGACTACGCACCGGCGCCCGAGTCCCGCTCGATCGTCGACCTCGCCCCGTCGTACGGCCTGTTCATCGACGGCGAGTTCACCGAGGCGGCCGGCGGCAAGGTCTTCAAGACCGTCTCCCCCTCCTCGGAGGAGGTCCTCTCCGAGGTCGCCGAGGCCACCGAGGAAGACGTCGACCGCGCCGTGAAGGCCGCCCGCAAGGCCTTCGAGAAGTGGTCGGCGCTCCCCGGCTCCGAGCGCGCGAAGTACCTCTTCCGCATCGCCCGCATCATCCAGGAACGCAGCCGCGAGCTCGCCGTCCTCGAGACCCTCGACAACGGCAAGCCGATCAAGGAGACCCGCGACGCGGACCTCCCCCTGGTCGCCGCGCACTTCTTCTACTACGCGGGCTGGGCCGACAAGCTCGACCACGCCGGCTACGGCGCGAACCCGCGTCCCCTCGGCGTCGCCGGCCAGGTCATCCCCTGGAACTTCCCCCTCCTGATGCTGGCGTGGAAGATCGCCCCGGCGCTGGCGACCGGCAACACGGTGGTCCTGAAGCCCGCCGAGACGACGCCCCTCTCCGCGCTCTTCTTCGCGGACATCTGCCGCCAGGCGGGCCTGCCCAAGGGCGTCGTCAACATCATCACCGGCGACGGCCGCACCGGCGCCGCGCTGATCGCCCACCCCGACGTGGACAAGGTCGCCTTCACCGGCTCGACCGCCGTCGGCAAGGAGATCGCGCGCACGGTCGCGGGCACCCGCAAGAAGGTCACCCTCGAACTGGGCGGCAAGGGCGCCAACATCGTCTTCGACGACGCGCCCATCGACCAGGCCGTCGAGGGCATCGTCAACGGCATCTTCTTCAACCAGGGCCAGGTCTGCTGCGCGGGCTCCCGCCTGCTGGTCCAGGAGTCGATCCACGACGAGCTGCTGGACTCCCTCAAGCGCCGCCTGTCCACTCTCCGCCTCGGCGACCCGCTGGACAAGAACACCGACATCGGCGCGATCAACTCCGCCGAGCAGCTCGCCCGGATCACCGCGCTGGCCGACCAGGGCGAGGCGGAGGGCGCCGAGCGCTGGTCCCCGGCCTGCGAACTGCCGTCGTCCGGCTACTGGTTCGCGCCGACGCTGTTCACGAAGGTCACCCAGGCGCACACGGTCGCCCGCGACGAGATCTTCGGCCCGGTGCTGTCGGTGCTGACCTTCCGTACGCCCGACGAGGCCGTCGCCAAGGCCAACAACACGCCGTACGGCCTGTCGGCGGGCATCTGGACGGAGAAGGGTTCGCGCATCCTGGCGGTCGCGAACAAGCTCCGCGCGGGCGTCATCTGGTCCAACACGTTCAACAAGTTCGACCCGACCTCGCCGTTCGGCGGCTACAAGGAGTCGGGCTTCGGCCGCGAGGGCGGTCGCCACGGCCTGGAGGCGTACCTCGATGTCTGACACGCGACTCAGTGTCTTCAAGACCTACAAGCTGTACGTGGGCGGGAAGTTCCCGCGTTCCGAGAGCGGCCGGGTGTACGAGGTGACAGACGCGAAGGGCAAGTGGCTGGCGAACGCCCCGCTCTCCTCCCGCAAGGACGCCCGTGACGCGGTGGTCGCCGCGCGCAAGGCGTTCGGCGGCTGGTCCGGCGCGACGGCGTACAACCGCGGCCAGATCCTGTACCGGATCGCCGAGATGCTCGAAGGCCGCCGTGACCAGTACGTCGCGGAGGTCGCCGACGCCGAGGGGCTGTCGAAGTCCAAGGCGGGCCTCCAGGTGGACGCGGCGATCGACCGCTGGGTCTGGTACGCGGGCTGGACCGACAAGATCGCCCAGGTGGTCGGCGGCGGCAACCCGGTCGCGGGCCCGTTCTTCAACCTCTCCTCCCCCGAACCGACGGGCGTGGTCGCCGTACTGGCCCCGCAGGAGTCGTCCTTCCTGGGCCTGGTCTCGGTGGTGGCCCCGGTGATCGCGACGGGCAACACGGCGGTCGTGGTGGCGTCCGAGAAGTCCCCGCTCCCCGCCCTCTCCCTCGGTGAGGTCCTGGCCACCTCCGACCTCCCCGGCGGTGTGGTCAACGTCCTCTCCGGCCGTACGGCGGAGATCGCCGCCCCGCTCGCCGCGCACCAGGACGTCAACGCGATCGACCTCGCGGGCGCCGACGAGGTGCTGGCGAAGGAGCTGGAGATCGCGGCGGCGGACAACCTCAAGCGCGTCCTGCGTCCACAGCCTGTGGACGACTGGTCGGCGACGCCCGGCACGGACCGCATGACGGCGTTCCTTGAGACCAAGACGGTCTGGCACCCGACGGGTTCGCTGGGCGCGTCGGGCTCCGCCTACTGACCGACCACCCTGCACTGACGGCCCTCCGGCCTCCTCGAAGACGGCCGCGGCTCATCTCCGTCCAGATGAGCCGCGGCCGTCTTCGGGCACCGCCGGCCGGGTGGGACACGGCGTCCGTCACCGGCGACCAACCCGTTCGGAGGGTACGCGTCACGGCGCTCGGCGTCCCGTGGGACCGTCGCTGAGCTCGGTGGCCTCGGTGATCCGGCCGACCTCGGTGAACGGGACCTCGAAGGCGGCCCGATACACGGCGACGGAGGGTGGCGAGGAGAGACCGGAAGACGCCCCGAGCAGGCGCCGGACTTCGCGGGAGCGCGGGATACGCCCTGGTCACCTCGGCTTTCAGAGCCGCCTTTGACGCCGGGCGCCCTGTAGCCCCAAGGTCCGGGCCGGAGAAGCGGTGCAGGCTCCCCTCGCACCAGCTGACACAGGCCGTCAGGACCTGGACCCGGCCCTGCACGGACGACGTACTCGTCCACCAGGAGACACACGCCAGCCGCCCGCGCGGTGAACCGTCCCGCTCCCCGCCTCCCCGTCACCCCGAGGCCAGCTGTTCCGCTATCTCACTGATCCAGCCTGCGGTCTTCGCCGGGTCGTCGAGGGTCTGCGCCCACGCTTCAGGATCCAGCTTGTGGTCGGTGGGGCCCGCTTTGAGAGCGATGAGGAGGGCCCTCGCGGATTCCCTCATCTCGGGCGTCGTGTCGCCGCTGCCGGGGACGCCGGGACCCGCCGCCAGGGCGTAGATCTCGCGCGCCATGGCCTGGCGTTCACCCTTCGACACCTTCTTCCAGAACGTCAGGGCGTGCTTCAGCGAGTCACCGCGGGATGCGGCCTTCTCCGGGGTCTCGCCCTCCGGCGCCCAGCGTTCGGGGTGGCGTTTCTCCTCGTAGCGCTTCGTGGCGGCGCGGAGCGCCTTGTACAGGGTGACGCCGAGGACGAGGCCGGCGCCGGCCCCGGCGAGGCCCCACCCGACCGGGTTGCTCGCCAGCCCGGCCGTTCCCGCCGCGACCGCCGTCACGACGCCGGCCGCGGCCTTGGTGGACTCGCCCACCGCGCCGCCGATCGCCTCCTTGCCGATCTTGGTAAGCTGCTTTTTCTTCGCGTACTCCTGCGCCCTGGTCAGCCTGTCCGCCTCCCCCTCCCACTTCCTCTCCGTGCGCTGGATGGTCTCGGCGGTGTCACGGACCTCACCCATCGCCTCCCAGGCGGCGTCGATGGCCTCGGAAACGAGCTCCAGCCGTTCCTCGCCCTCGTGGTCCCAGTAGGCGTCCAGCGCTACGTACGCCTCCGCCGCGGCCCATTCGGCCTGTTCCCGTGACTCGTTCAACCGGGTCAGCGCAACCGGCTGAACGAGGTGGGGGTCTTCGAGCTCCTTCACCCTCTTGTACTTGCGGGCCGCTCCCCCGACCCGGAAGGCCGCCCGTACGCCCTTGATCGCACCGACGGAAGCGCCGGCGATACCGCTCGCCTCGGACGCCACCGCGGCGTCCGCCGCCTTCTGGACCTTGGTCGCTTCCTTGGCGATGGCGGCGCTGTAGCTTCCCGAACCGGCGGCGCCGATGACCGCGTCGGTTCCCTTGGTCCTGGCCTTCTTCTGCGCCGTGTGGTGCTTGGCCCCGGTCTCGTGCGTCTTGGCGTCCTTCATGTTCTTGTACGCGTCCATGCCACTGACCACGGTGCCGGCGGCCTCCGTGAGGAGGTTCCCCGACGCGGCGGAGGTCCCCGAGGCGGCGGAGGAGTGCTTGAGGCCCTCGTTGGCCGTGGCGGCGGCCTGCTGGGTGAAGCCCGCGTTGACGGGGGTCTGCACTCCCTTGATGAAGGTGTCGATGGGCTCGAGGTTCTTCTTGAACCTGTCCAGGAGCCCGGCGATCCGGTCGCGACAGCTCTTCTTCGCTCCGGCGGACGCGTCACCGTTCTCCGGCGCCTTCCCCTTGTCCGCGCTCCTGGCACGCTGCACCACCGCGGCCGTGGCCCGGTTGCCGGCGCTGGACTGCATCTGGAGGAGGGCCTGCCCCACCGGGTTTCGGGGCGGGCTCCCGGCCCGGTTCCCTTCCTGACGCTGCCGGACCGACGTCAGGACGGCCGCGGACTGCCGTGCCGAGGCGCGGTGGGCCGGGGTGCTCATGGACATACTTCTCCTGCGGCCGGACGGGGTGAGGCGAAGGTAGCCAGGCACGGCCAACGGAAGGGGTACCGCGGGGAAACTCTTCGGGGATGCCCCGGAATGACGTCGCGGAAGAAACGGGCGCCGGGGCACGCGGTGGCCCGGCACCCCATGGGGAGTACGCGGCAGCGGGACGGCGGGCGCGTGCACACGGTCGCGCCGTGCCGGACCGGCGAAGGCGGCGACGATCCGTGGCGGGGTGTCCGGGGCGTGGCGACGGCGTCCCCATGCCGGTCACGGCGCGGGGGCCGCCCGGGCCGGCTCCCCCGCCCAGCCGCCGACGAGGCGCCTCCCGCCGGGATTCGGCCCTGGGGCTTCCGCCCTCGAGCGGCGGCCGGGAGGACGGCGTCCGCGTCGAAGTCCGCGACGACCTCCCCGGCATGGTCCCCGTCCGCGACGGCAAGAACCCGACCGGCCCTGTGACGGTGCTGGACGGGGCGGCCCGGCAGCCCTTCGCCGACTGCGTCAAGGGCGGTTCCCTGGAGGGCGGTTACGCAGAACGGGCCCCGGTGACGTGCCGAGACCCGTTCCGGGACAAGGGCTGCCCTCCACCTCGCAGAGCACGCGCCTCACCCCGGTCGACGCTCAGCCCCTCAGCGCGTCCGTCGCCTGCCCCGCCACCGGAACGCTGCCGACCGACGGCGCCTGGGCGACCGGCCCGGTCACCTCCCGTGAGTCCACCGGCCGGAAGTCGGCCACCTGTGTGCCGACGCCGTTGTCGAGCGGGTCCACGCCCGTGCCGGCGAGCGGGTTGGGCTTGAGGTCCGCGACCGTGCCCACGGCCCGGCCGGTGTCGTCGAGGAGCGAGTCGGAGTCCGCGGCCGCCGCCGTCGCCGCGCCGGCCCCGAGCGCCACCGATGCGGTCGCGAGCACGGCCAGGGCGCGTCGGACGGTCGGCGTCTTGGGTGCCTTGTGACGGGCCATCGCTCTACCACCTGTCGTCTCACTGGGTGATCGGGTCGACGCGAAGAGTAGTCGAGGTGTGACGCGCGCTTCAAAGCCGTACCGCGGGGCGTACGCCGCCCGGGTGATGCCTCAGACTGGTGTCCCGTGAGTTCCCAGTCGCCCATATCCGCGCGAGTCGTGCTGCTCTGCGGCCCCTCCGGCTCCGGCAAGTCCCTCATCGCGGCCCGTTCCGGTCTTCCCGTGCTGCGCCTCGACGACTTCTACAAGGAGGCCGGCGACCCGACCCTCCCCCTCGTGACGGGCAGCACGGACATCGACTGGGACCACCCGAGCTCCTGGGACGCGGACACCGCCGTCGCCGCGATCGAGCGGCTGTGCCGCACGCGTCGTACGCCGGTTCCCGTCTACGACATCTCGCTGAGCGCCCGTACCGGCGAGACGGCCGTCGACATCGGCGGGACCCCGCTGTTCATCGCCGAGGGCATCTTCGCCGCGGAGATCGTCGAGCGCTGCCGTGAACTCGGCCTGCTGGCCGACGCGCTGTGTCTGAACCGCGGCCCGGTGCGGACGTTCCGGCGGCGGTTCCTGCGGGACCTGAAGGAGGGCCGCAAGTCGGTGCCGTTCCTGCTGCGCCGCGGCTGGCGGCTGATGCGGCTGGAGCGGTCGATCGTGGCCCGTCAGACGGCGCTGGGCGCGTACGCCTGCGACCGGGACGAGGCGCTGGGCCGCCTCGCGAGGGCGGCGGTCGCCGGGCGTACGGCGACGGGGACGAGCACGCCGGCCTAGCGGGACGCCCGCCCCACCGGGCGCATACGAAAGGCGGGACTGGGCGGGCCCCCCGGCCCTCCAGTCCCGCTGTTTCGCACTCCCCCGTGATCCCCCGTGTTCTCCCCGGATCCCTCTTGGTCCCCCGGATCCGCAGAGGTCCCCCGTGACCCCCTCGTGCTTCCCCCTTCGGTCCCCCGCTTGTCACGGCGACGTCCCCCGTCGCCCCCGCGTCCCCCCACTCGTCACGGCGATGCCCCCCGGCATCCCCGCGGTCCCCCGCTTGTCACGGCGACGCCCCCCGGCGTCCCCATGACTCCCCCGTACCTTCAGGCGACAAGCTCCCCGAAGGCGTCCTCCTCGTCACGGCCGAAGCTGAGGACCTCGTCCTCGCGCAACCGGCGGAGCGACCGCCAGATGCTGGACTTCACCGTGCCGACACTGATGCCGAGGATGTCCGCGATCTCCGGGTCCGTGCGGCCCTCGTAGTAACGCAGGACCAGCATGGTGCGCTGGAGCTCGGGCAGCCGGGCCAGCGCCTGCCACAGCACGGCGCGCAGCTCGGTGCCGCGCATCGCGTCCGTGTCACCGGCCGTCTCCGGCAGTTCCTCGGTCGGGTACTCGTTCAGCTTGCGGCGGCGCCACGCGCTGATGTGCAGGTTGGTCATGGTGCGGCGGAGGTATCCGCCGACCGCCGCCTTGTCGCTGATCCGGTCCCACGCCCGGTAGGTCGAGAACAGCGCGCTCTGCAGCAGGTCCTCGGCCTCGAAGCGGTCGCCGGTCAGGTGGTAGGCGGTGGCGTACAGGGAGGCGCGGCGCTCCTGGACGTAGGCGGTGAACTCCGCCTCCGACAGCGAGCGGCGCTCCCCCGAGCCCTCCCTGTACGCGTTCCCCCCGTTCGTGTCCCCCGTGGGTGCGTCAACCACCGTCATGATCGTGGTGTGCTGACGCCCGGTGCCGCGGGCGCACCCCCGCATGCCCGCCGCACCGGACTTCTCGGAACCCCGGTGCACGTCGTGCAGACGCGTGATCACTGCGCTGGTGCTGGTGCCGTGCAGCGTGTTCATCTCGCGCCCCCCGTCGTGGACTTCCGGTGTTCTGTCCTGCTGTTGTGCTTGTGCCGAAAAGCTTGCCCGGGGACCTTCATGGCCGTGTCAGCCGACTGTCACAGGCGTGTCACAGAGGTCGGTCACGGTGGGTCCACGGATCCTTCACAGGTGTCCGTGCACGTAGCGGCACGTATGCGGGCTCAATGGGCATCTGCCGTCCACGGGTCGAACAGGGGGCCCTCCATGGGCCAGAATGAGCCCGTGCCTTCCCTGTTGCTGATCGAGGACGACGACGCCATCCGTACGGCCCTGGAGCTCTCACTGACGCGCCAGGGTCACCGGGTGGCGACCGCTGCCAGTGGTGAGGACGGTCTGAAGCTGCTGCGTGAGCAGCGGCCGGATCTGATCGTGCTGGATGTGATGCTGCCCGGCATCGACGGGTTCGAGGTGTGCCGGCGCATCCGGCGCACGGACCAGTTGCCGATCATCCTGCTGACCGCGCGCAACGACGACATCGACGTGGTGGTCGGGCTGGAGTCCGGCGCCGACGACTATGTCGTCAAACCGGTCCAGGGCCGGGTGCTGGACGCCCGGATCCGGGCGGTGCTGCGGCGCGGGGAGCGGGAGTCCACCGACTCGGCGACCTTCGGCAGTCTGGTCATCGACCGTTCGGCGATGACGGTGACGAAGAACGGCGAGGACCTCCAGCTCACGCCGACCGAGCTGCGGCTGCTCCTCGAGCTGAGCCGGCGGCCGGGGCAGGCGCTGTCCCGCCAGCAGTTGCTGCGGCTGGTGTGGGAGCACGACTACCTGGGCGACTCGCGTCTGGTGGACGCGTGTGTCCAGCGGCTGCGCGCCAAGGTCGAGGACGTGCCGTCGTCCCCGACCCTGATCCGTACCGTGCGCGGTGTCGGCTACCGACTGGATCCGCCTCAGTGACACAGGAGCACGACGGGGAGACCCGCGGCTGGTCCGCGGCGCGCAAGGGAGTCTGGTCACGGCTGCGGTTCACCAGCCTGCGGCTGCGGCTGGTCGTGGTGTTCGGGCTGGTCGCGCTCACCGCTGCGGTGTCCGCGTCCGGCATCGCGTACTGGCTGAACCGTGAGTCGGTGCTGACCCGTACCCAGGACGCGGTGCTGCGC
This sequence comes from Streptomyces sp. CB02400, assembly GCF_001905725.1. GTDB lineage: Bacteria > Actinomycetota > Actinomycetes > Streptomycetales > Streptomycetaceae > Streptomyces > Streptomyces atrovirens. The sequence continues at coordinate 41,437 of NZ_LIWB01000003.1, read as the reverse complement.
GACTTCGAGCAGGAGATGCGCAACCGGGCGGGCTCGCTGCCCGAGCGTCCGACGCAGGACGAACTGCAGCACACCGCCGGGCAGATGGCGACCAGCAGCCAGCGCTTCACCGTGCTGCTGGTCGCCGAGAACCCCGACGGGCGGACCGTGTACGGCAGTTCGGGCGGGCTGAACGGCTTCTCGCTGCAGGACGTGCCGGTCTCGCTGCGCGAGGCGGTGACCGAGCAGCAGGAGATCACGTCGAACAACAAGTACCCGCACCACCTGTACTGGCAGCGGATCGTCGACGGCGACACCCCGTACCTGGTGGCGGGGACGCGGGTGATCGGCGGCGGGCCGACCGGCTACATGCTGAAGTCGCTGGAGCCGGAGGCGAAGGACCTCAACTCGCTGGCCTGGTCGCTGGGGATCGCCACGGGGCTGGCGCTGATAGGTTCCGCGCTGCTCGCGCACGCGGCGGCCACGACGGTGCTGAAGCCGGTGCAGCGGCTCGGTGTCGCCGCGCGGCGGCTCGGTGAGGGGAAGCTGGACACCCGGCTGCGGGTGTCGGGCACCGATGAACTGGCGGATCTCTCCCGGACGTTCAACAAGGCGGCCGAGGCGCTGGAGAAGCGGGTGGCGGACATGGCGGGGCGCGACGAGGCGTCCCGGCGGTTCGTGGCGGACATGAGCCATGAGCTGCGTACGCCGCTGACCGCGATCACGGCGGTGACGGAGGTCCTGGAGGAGGAGCTGGAGTCCGAGGGCGGCGGCATCGACCCGATGATCGAGCCCGCGGTACGGCTGGTGGTGAGCGAGACCCGGCGGCTGAACGACCTGGTGGAGAACCTGATGGAGGTGACCCGCTTCGACGCGGGCACCGCCCGGCTGGTCCTCGACGACGTCGACATGTCCGACCAGATCACCGCCTGCATCGACGCGCGTGCCTGGCTGGACGCGGTCGACCTGGACGCCGAGCGCGGCATCCACGCCCGGATCGACCCGCGCCGGCTGGACGTGATCCTGGCGAATCTGATCGGGAACGCGCTCAAGCACGGCGGGTCGCCGGTGCGGGTCTCGGTGCGGGAGGACGGCGCGGAGGGCGCCGGGGACGGGGGCGCGGTGGTCATCGAGGTGCGGGACCACGGTCCTGGCATCCCGGAGGAGGTCCTGCCGCACGTCTTCGACCGCTTCTACAAGGCGAGCGCCTCGCGTCCGCGTTCCGAGGGAAGCGGCCTGGGTCTGTCCATCGCGCTGGAGAACGCCCACATCCACGGCGGCGAGATCACCGCGGCCAACTCCCCCGAGGGAGGTGCCGTGTTCACCCTGCGGCTGCCGCGGGACGTGTCCGCGCAGAGCCCTTCGGAGAAGGACGGCGACGTCGAGGACGAGGGCGCCGGGGGGGACGCCTGATGAACGTACGGACTGCCCCGCGGCGTACGCGGGGACTGCTCGCGGCGGGGGCGCTCGCGGTGCTGCTCGCCGGGTGCGGGATACGGGCCACGGAGGTGCCGACCGACTTCGGTCCCGCGCCGTCGCGGGTGCGCTGCTCGCCGGCCGGGCCGGAGGCGTCGACGCAGGCGGAGCGGGGGCTGCCGGTGCAGGTGTTCCTGCTGTGCGGGTCGTCGCTGGTGGCCGTCGACCGGACGGTGCGGGTGCCGGACGGGGCGGCGGACTCACGGCGTGTGCTGGTGGCGCAGGGGCTGCTGGACGAGTTGTCGCGGGAGCCGTCGTCCGCCGAGCAGCAGGCCGGGTACAGCACGCGGGTACGGCGCGGCATGACCGTGGGCAGTCCGCGGCCCGGCGATCCCAAGGACACGCTGCGGCTGAGCGCCGCGCCCGCGGACCTCACCTCCGCCGGGCTCGCGCAGATCGTGTGCACCTTCTCCGACTCGGCGGCGGCCGAGGGCGACGGCTCGGTGATCCTGGGCGGCCCCGACGACGCCCGGCCGCGCCGCTACGAGTGCACGGACGAGGTCCGGTCCCGTCCGGACGAGGAGGAACCGCCGTCCTCGGAGGCCACCGGCGGGTGAGCCCGCGGCTGTGGCGCACGCCTCATCCGGTGAACGGGTGACATCCCGGAACCGATCGTGCCGAAGGCCGCGTCTAGGGGGTCGTGCAGCGTCAAGGCCTCATCGGCGGCTCCGCCGCGACCCGTATCCGTGTGACAGGGGGTCTCCTCCTGGGCGCGTATCTCGCGTTCGTCGCCTGGTACACGCTGCGCCCCCTGGACGTCCCCTGGGTGATGCCCGCCAATCTGCGGCCGCTGGACGGCATCCGGGGCGACTTCGCGCTGGGCTGGGCGACGGGGGTCCGCCGGATCTGCGAGGGGCTGGCGCTGCTCGCGCCGCTGGGTGTGCTGCTGCCGATGGCCGGGGGCCGGCTGGCCGTCTCGCGGCTGGGTTCGCTGATCCGCGCCATGGCGGCGACCGCGCTGGTGTCGCTGGCCATCGAGATGCTGCAGACGGCGGTGCCGGGCCAGGTCGTGGACGTCGACTCGCTGCTGCTGAACACGGCGGGCGCGGCACTCGCGCATGCGGCGGTGGTGCCGGCGGGCCGCGCCTGGCTGCGCCGCCGGGCGGCACGGCACTCCGTCACGCCCCTCCTCCCGGAGGAGCCGGCTCAGGGTAGGACCCCGACGATTCCCAGGGTCGGGATCGCCCCATGGAGCGACGCTTTGCCCCCTTCGTCTCCGTAGCGTGGAGTGCACAGAGGCAGCCGGTCGGGAGGCCTCGCACCACTCACGAAGGAGCCGCGATGAGCCGCCTCGCCCGCCCCACCAACGACCGCATGATCGGCGGAGTGTGCGCCGCGCTGGCCCGGCGCTTCGGTACCTCCGCGACCACGATGCGGGTGATCTTCCTGCTGTCGTGCCTGCTTCCGGGCCCGCAGTTCCTGCTGTACATAGCGCTGTGGATCCTGTTGCCGTCGGAGGACAAGGCCCGGGCGGCCTGGTAGCTCCGCGGCGCCGTCTCCCGCGAGTACGCCGATGGGGCGCGACCCGGTTCCGGGTCGCGCCCCATCGGTGCGTTTCCGCCTGGCGGGTCAGACCCCGATCGGCGTCCCGTTGAGGGTGGCGACCTTGGTGGGCAGCTCCTGCAGCGGCATGCCGCCGAGGAGACCGGAGGTCGCGGCCTCGGGGCCCACCTGCCGGGCGGCCGGCTGCGCCGCCACGCCGGTGCCGACCAGCTCCTGGCCCGTCGCCAGCGCCCGGTCCGAGCCGGGCAGCGCGGTGGACAGCTTCTCCGCCGGTACGGCCCGGTTGACGGTGTCCAGCGCCGGGGCGGCGTCCGGGACGGCCGGGGCCGCGTTGGCGGCGCCGGCACCGGCGGCGGCGAAGGCGGCACCCAGCACGGCGACACCGAGGGTCTTGGCAGCAGACTGCTTCATGTAAATGCGTCCTCGAAATGGGATACGGGGAGTGAGCGGTGCTGAGACCGTAAACACGGGGCCCCTCCCGCCGCAAACATCGAAATGCGGACGGATGGTGAACGTCGACGGTGTTCACGTTTCCCGCGGACGCCGCTCTCAGCTTTCCTTTTCCGGAGAACCGCTGGTGGAGGCCGCCTGGCGGAACAGCCATTCGGACTTCAGCTCGGCGTATCCGGGCTTGACGACGTCATTGATCATGGCCAGTCGTTCGTCGAAAGGAATGAAAGCCGACTTCATCGCATTGACGGAGAACCACTGCATGTCGTCGAGCGTGTAACCGAATGCCTCGACCAGGTGCTCGAATTCCCGGCTCATGGTGGTGTGGGACATCAGACGGTTGTCGGTGTTCACCGTGGCCCGGAAGTGCAGCCGGCGCAGCAGGCCGATGGGGTGCTCCGCGTACGAGGCGGCGGCCCCGGTCTGGAGGTTGGAGCTGGGGCACAGCTCCAGCGGGATGCGCTTGTCGCGGACGTAGGAGGCCAGCCGGCCGAGCTCGACCGTGCCGTCGCCGCGGACCTGGATGTCGTCGATGATGCGCACCCCGTGTCCCAGCCGGTCGGCGCCGCACCACTGGAGGGCCTGCCAGATGGACGGCAGCCCGAACGCCTCGCCGGCGTGGATGGTGAAGTGGTTGTTCTCCCGCTTCAGGTACTCGAAGGCGTCGAGGTGCCGGGTGGGCGGGTAGCCGGCCTCGGCGCCCGCGATGTCGAAGCCGACGACGCCCAGGTCCCGGTAGCGGTTGGCGAGTTCGGCGATCTCCAGGGCGCGGGCGGCGTGCCGCATCGCGGTGAGCAGGGCGCCGACCCGGATGCGCCGGCCGTTCTCCCGCGCGCGCCGCTCGCCCTCCCGGAAGCCCTCGTTGACCGCCTCGACTACCTCTTCGAGGGTCAGTCCGCCTTCGAGGTGCTGCTCGGGCGCGTAGCGCACCTCGGCGTAGACGACACCGTCCTCGGCGAGGTCCTCGGCGCACTCGGCGGCGACCCGGACGAGGGCGTCACGGGTCTGCATGACGCCGACGGTGTGCGAGAACGTCTCCAGGTACCGCTCCAGGGAGCCGGAGTCGGCGGCCTCCCTGAACCACAGGCCGAGCTTGTCGGGATCGGTCTCGGGGAGCTGGAGGTACCCGCTCTCGCGGGCCAGGTCCACGACGGTGCCGGGGCGCAGCCCGCCGTCGAGGTGGTCGTGCAGCAGAACCTTGGGCGCCCGGCGGATCTGCTCCGTGGTCGGGGTGTTCGCGATGGTCTGGCTCGTCATTTCCGCACTCTAACTCCTACGCGCGTAGATCACCGGGTGGGTGAAAGCGCCGATACGTAACAGTGATCGCACGGCCGGGTGGAGTACACCCGCACTTCTGAGAATGTTCTGTCATGGCACAGGAAGCGATGCCGGTTCGCACGGCCCGGCTGGGGAGGGCGCTCGGCCCGGAGCCGACGGCGGTGGGCGGAGTGGTGCTGCTGCTCCCCGGCGGCGAGGAGGTGTCCGGCCGCAGACCGTCCGCCGTGCTGGCGGCCGCCTCCGTACGCGCTCTGGGGCGCCGTCTCACCCGCGCGGGCCGCGACGAGAGTCTCGCCGCCCATGTCGTCCACTACCGCTACCGGGGCTGGAACGGCAGCGAGGCGCATCTCGCGCGCGACGCCGTGTGGGCCGCCGACGAGGCCGTACGGCGCTACGGGGACGTCCCCGTCTGCCTCGCCGGACTCGGCATGGGCGGCAGGGCCGCGCTCCGCGCGGGGGGCCACGAGGCCGTCAACTCCGTGCTGACGCTGGCACCCTGGCTGCCGGAGGAGGACGTGGCGGCGCCACCCGAACCGGTGAAACAGCTCGCCGGGCGGCGGGTGCTGATCGTGCACGGCACGAATGACGCGCGCAGCGATCCCGAGTTGTCGTTCCGGCTGGCGGCGCGGGCGAAGAAGGCGAACCGGGAGGTGTGCCGGTTCGAAGTCCACTCGGACGGGCACGGGTTGAGTCAGTACCGGGATGAAGTGCTGGCGCTGTCCGAGGACTTTGTGATGGGGGTGTTGTTCGGGCGGGCGTTCTCGCGGCCCGTGCAGGATGCTTTGGCTGCGCCTCCGCCGTTGGGGTTGCGGATGCCGCTTGCTGCGGGGTTCGGCAAGTCCTTGCGGCGGTAGCGCCGGTGGGGTTCATGTCGTGGCGCGACTGCGGGCCGTCAGTGGCTGGTCGCGCCCACGCGGCGAAGCCCCGTATCGATACAGCCCCGCGCCCCTGGGTGAGTTGCCCCTGCGCCGACAGCAAGTTACTCCTCCTTGGGTCGGGAACGAGCTGCCCCCTCAGGTCGGCAGCAAGGTGCCCCTCTTGCTGAGCAGGAACTTCTTGAAGGCTGCCACGGGGGGTGTGTCCGGGTGGCCGGCGAGCCAGGCCACGCCGATTTCTCTTGCTGCCCTGGGGGCCGTGACCGTCAGTTCGACCACTCCGGGGCGGGGGAAGGCCGGCGGGGGGAGGAGGGCCACGCCCAGGCCCGCTGCCACCAGGCCGCGCAGGGTTTCGGCCTCCTCGCCCTCGAAGGCGATGCGGGGTCTGAAGCCGGCCTGGGCGCAGAGGTCGTCGGTGATGCGGCGGAGGCCGTAACCGGGTTCCAGGGTCACGAAGGTCTCGTCGGCGGCCTCGGCCAGGCGGATGCGGCGGCGGCCGGCGAGGCGGTGGTCGGCGGGGACGACCAGGCGCAGCTTCTGCTCGTCGAGGCGGCGGGCGACCAGGTCGGGGGCGTCGGGCACCGGGGAGGTCAGGCACAGGTCGAGTTCGCCCGCGCGGAGGCGTTCCAGCATGGCCTCGCCGTAGTTCTGGACCAGGCTGAAGCGGATGCGCGGGTGGTCGGCGCGGAAGGCGTGCAGCAGGCCGGGGACGGTCTCGGCACCCATGGTGTGCAGGAAGCCGAAGGCGACCTTGCCGGTGGCGGGGTCGGCGTCGGCGCGTACCTCGTCGGCGGCGCGCTCGATCTCGGCGAGGGCGCGTTCGACGGAGGTGAGGAAGGTGCGGCCGGCCGGGGTGAGGGAGACGGTGCGGCCGTGGCGGGCGAACAGTTCGACGCCCAGGTCCTGTTCGAGGCGGACCATCGCGCGGGAGAGGGTGGACTGCGGGACCTGCATCTCCTGGGCGGCGCGGGTGACGTGCTCGGTGCGGGCGACGCCGGCGAAGTAGGCGAGGCGGGGTGCGAGCAGTCTCGACATGTCGTCCGTGTCTTGTGTGTCACTGGTCTGTGACAGTCTCCTCCGTGACCTCTGCTGATGCACCATGGGAACGATTATGGCGATTCCGTGCATTGGACGGATGAGCGGGGGCGTACGTAGCTTCGAGGCATGACTCCCGCCAGTACCGGGGCGTCCACCAGCGTGGGCGCCGTCGCATCCGTTCCCTCCGCCCAGCCGCCTGTCTCCGAGTCCCGGATGTCTCCGGGCGGACCCGGTTACCGCCGGATGAGTCTCGCCCTGTTCCTCGCGGGCGTCGCGACCTTCGCGCTGCTGTACTCCACCCAGGCCCTGCTGCCGCTGATCTCCGGCGACTTCGCGGTGAGCGCGGGGGACGCGAGCTGGACGGTGGCGGCGGCCACCGGTGGGCTGGCGCTGTTCGTGCTGCCGATGAGCGCGCTGTCGGAACGCTACGGACGGCGTACGGTCATGACGGCGTCCCTGGCCGTCGCGGTGACCCTCGGACTGCTGGTGCCGTTCGCGCCGTCACTGGGCGCGCTGGTGGCGCTGCGCGCGCTGCAGGGTGCGGCGCTGGCCGGACTGCCGGCGTCGGCGACGGCGTATCTCGCGGAGGAGGTCACGCCGAAGGCGCTGGTGACCGCGATCGGGCTGTTCGTCGCCGGTAACAGTGTCGGCGGGATGAGCGGCCGGGTGATCACCGGCTGGGTGGCGCAGGAGTGGGGCTGGCGGGTCGCCGTCGGGGTGATCGGCGTGGTCGCGGTGGCGTGCGCGGTGGCGTTCCGGCTGCTGCTGCCGGCGCCGAGGCACTTCCGGGCGGGCTCGCTGCGGCCGGGTGTGCTGGTGCGCACGGTCCGGGGGCATCTCGCCGATCCGCTGCTGCGGCGGCTGTACGCGATCGGCGCGCTGTTCATGACGGTGTTCGGCGGTGTCTACACGGTGATCGGCTACCGGCTGACCGAGGCGCCGTTCTCACTGCCGCAGGGCATCGTGGGCTCGATCTTCCTGGTGTACCTGGTCGGCACGGTCTCGGCGTCGGCGGCGGGGCGGCTGGTGGGGCGGCTGGGCCGCCGGGGCGCGCTGTACGCGGGTGGCGGGACGACCGCGGCGGGGCTGCTGCTGTCGCTGGCGGGGTCGTTGCCGGTGGTGCTGCTGGGGCTGGTGCTGATCACGGCGGGGTTCTTCGCGGGGCACGCGGTGGCGTCGTCGGCGGTCGGGAAGACGGCGACGGTGGGGCGGGCGCAGGCGTCGGCTCTGTATCAGTCCGCGTACTACGTCGGGTCCAGCGTGGGGAGCACGGTGGGGGCGCTCGCGTTCCACGCGGGGGGTTGGGGCGGGACGGTGGGGGTCGGGCTGGTGGCGGTGGCCGGAGTCGCGGCGATCACCCTGGCCGGGACGCGGGCGGCGGCGCGGGCGGCTGTGGTCCGCCCGGCCTGATTTTCCTCGCCCCCGCCGCCCCCACCCGTCCCGTCCTCCGGGGGCGCTGCCCCCGGGCTTTCGCTCCTCGAACGCCGGAGAGGCTGAATTTCAGCCTCTCCGGCGTTCGAGGAGCGGGGTCCGGAGCGGAACCCCAGGTTCGGAACGGGTGGGGGCGGCGGGGGCGAAACACTCCTGCGCCAGCCCTCTCTCCCCCCCTGACCTGCACGTTCGTCCGCACGGCGGGCCGTTGTCAGTGGGCTGCGGTAGCTTCCGAAGTGGTGGACCAAGACGACACCACATGGGGTGGGTGGACGATGACGAACGGCACCGCGACGACAACCGACCTGGACGCCAGGCTGGAGGCGTACCGGGTCGAACTGACCGGGTACTGCTACCGGATGCTGGGCTCCTCCTTCGAGGCGGAGGACGCGACGCAGGACACGATGATCCGCGCCTGGCGCAGCTTCGACAAGTTCGAGGGCCGCTCCAGCCTGCGCTCGTGGCTGTACCGCATCGCGACCAACGTCTGCCTGGACATGCTGACGGCGGGCAACAAGCGGGCGAGGCCGATGGACCTGACCGAGTCCACCCCGCTGGCGCAGGCGGCGCTGTCCCCCCGCCCGGACAACACGTGGCTGGAGCCGATGCCCGACTCCCGGGTGCTGCCCACCCCCGCCGACCCGGCGGAGGCGGCGGTCGCCAAGGAGTCGGTGCGGCTCGCCTTCATGGCCGCGCTGCAGCAGCTGCCGGCCAAGCAGCGGGCGGTGCTGATCCTGCGCGAGGTGCTGGCCTGGAAGGCGAGCGAGGTCGCCGAGCTGCTGGGCACCTCGGTCGCGTCGGTCAACAGCGCGCTCCAGCGGGCCCGGGCGACGCTCGCGGAGCGGCAGCAGCCGGGCGCCGACGCGTCGGTCTCCGACCCGCTGGACGAGGAGCAGCAGAAGCTGCTCGACCGCTATGTCGCGGCGTTCGAGGGGTACGACATGTCGGCCCTGACCGCGCTGCTGCACGAGGACGCCGTCATGACGATGCCGCCGTTCGACCTGTGGCTGACCGGCACCGAGGACATCACGGGCTTCATGACGACGCTGGGCGCCGCCTGCGCGGGTTCGCGGCTGATACCGGTGGAGGTCAACGGCCTGCCGGGGTTCGCGCAGTACAAGCCCGACCCGGAGGCCGGCGGCTTCACACCGTGGGCGGTCCAGGTGCTGGAGATCTCAGACGGCCGGATCACCGGGTTCCACTGCTTCCTCGACACCAAGCGGTGGTTCCCGCTGTTCGACCTGCCCCTCCGTCTCGAAGCGGAGGCCGACCAGGTCGAGCAGGGCGCATAGCGCCGGGGAGGGATCGCGCAGCCGTATCCGGCCCCCGGCCCGGCGGGCGGTGAGCTGGAGCCGCGCGAGCAGGTTCACGGCGGCGAGACCGGCCGGCCCCAGCCCGGCGACATCGCACACGACCACCCGGCCCGAGCCACCGCCGCCGCTGTCCATCAGCGCCCGCAGCGCGTCGCAGGGCCCGCTCACCTCGTCCGGGACGAGAGGGCCGTTGAGCACGAGTACGGGCGGTGTCATGGCATCCACGACCGGTAGACCGGGCGGCAGCACGTAACTCATCGCGAGCGGCCGGCGCCGTGAGGATCACATTGACCTGGGCGCGGCCCTCCCCGGAGGGTTGGCTGTATGTGCCATAGATCATCCTCGCCCGCGGTGTCCGGTGCCCTTCGCATCCGCGAGGAGCTGCCGTGCAGGGGGTGCTGAGCGGGTTCCTGGTGATCGCCGTCGTCATCGGCGTCGGCTATGTCATCGGCCGCCGGGGGCATCTCGGCGCACAGGGCCGCGAGGTCCTGACGAAGCTGGCGTTCCATGTGGCGTCCCCGGCGCTGCTGTTCACCACGCTCGCGCAAGCCGACCTGTCGGTGGTCTTCTCCAGCCGCCTCCTGGTCACCGCGCTGAGCACGGCGGCGGTGGCGGGCGTCTTCGTCGCCGTGGGTGTCGTACGCGGCTGGGGCGTGGGCCGCACCACCATCGGCGCCCTGTGCTCCAGCTACGTCAACTCCGGGAACCTGGGAATCCCTATCGCGGTGTACGTGCTGGGCGACGCCTCGCTCGTGGCGCCGGTGCTGCTGTTCCAGCTGGTCGGGGTCACGCCGATCGCGCTGACGATCCTCGACCTGTCGACGGCGGGCGAGAAGCAGCCGCTGTGGCGGCGGCTGCTGACCCCGTTGCGCAATCCGATCGCGGTGGGGTCGCTGGCGGGGGTGGCGGTGTCGGCGGCCGGGGTCGAGATACCGGGGCCGGTCTGGGACCCGGTGACCCTGATCGGCAACATGGCGGTCCCCGCCGTACTCCTCGCCTTCGGCATCTCACTGCGCGGCAGCGCACTGCCCCTGCGGGGCGGTGACCGAGGCGCCGTCCTCCTCGCCGTGGCGCTGAAGGCGGTGGGCCAGCCCCTGGCCGCCTGGGCCCTGGCGGTCGGCGTCTTCGGCCTGCGCGGCGCACACCTGCTCGACGTGGTGGTGACCTCGGCCCTCCCGGCCGCCCAGAACCTCTTCACCTACGCCAGCAGCTACCGGGTGGGCGAGAAGCTGGCCCGTGAGGCGATCCTGGTGTCGACGGTGCTGTCGGTGCCGGTTCTGGTCGTGGTGGCGGCGTTGCTGGGGTGACTGCGAACGGGACCGGTGGGGGTCCACCGGTCCCGTTCACCCGAGTGAGGAGACTCCAGGTCAGGCGATGCGTTCCAGCACCACCGGCGTGGCGGAGAAGTCCGTGCCGGAGGCCTCGATGTCGTAGGAGCCCTCGATCGACCGGAGCGCGTAGTCGAAGCGGTCCGGGGTGTCCGTGTGGAGGGTCAGGAGGGGCTGGCCCTCGGTGATCCGGTCGCCGGGCTTGGCGTGGAGTTCGACGCCCGCGCCCGCCTGGACCGGGTCCTCCTTGCGGGCGCGGCCCGCGCCGAGGCGCCAGGCGGCGACGCCGATGCCGTAGGCGTCGAGGCGGGTCAGGACGCCGGAGGCCGGGGCCTTGATGACGTGCTGTTCCCGGGCGACCGGCAGCTCCGCGTCCGGGTCGCCGCCCTGGGCCGCGATCATGCGGCGCCAGACGTCCATCGCGGAGCCGTCGGCGAGGGCCTTCGCCGGGTCGGCGTCGCGCAGGCCCGCCGCGTCCAGCATCTCGCGGGCCAGGGCGAGGGTCAGCTCGACGACGTCCGAGGGGCCGCCGCCCGCCAGGACCTCGACCGACTCGCGGACCTCGAGGGCGTTGCCGGCGGTCAGGCCGAGCGGGGTGGACATGTCGGTGAGGAGGGCGACCGTCTTCACGCCGGAGTCGGTGCCCAGGCCGACCATGGTGCGGGCCAGTTCGCGGGCGTCGTCGATCGTCTTCATGAAGGCGCCGGTGCCGACCTTCACGTCCAGGACCAGGGAGCCGGTGCCCTCCGCGATCTTCTTCGACATGATCGAGGAGGCGATGAGCGGGATCGCCTCGACCGTGCCCGTGACGTCCCGGAGGGCGTACAGCTTCTTGTCCGCCGGGGCCAGTCCGTCGCCCGCCGCGCAGATCACGGCGCCGGTGCCGTCGAGCACCGACAGCATCTCCTCGTTGGAGAGCAGCGCGCGCCAGCCGGGGATCGACTCCAGCTTGTCGAGCGTGCCGCCGGTGTGGCCGAGGCCGCGGCCGGAGAGCTGGGGGACGGCCGCGCCGCAGGCGGCGACCAGCGGGGCCAGCGGGAGGGTGATCTTGTCGCCGACGCCGCCGGTGGAGTGCTTGTCGGCGGTGGGGCGGGACAGGGACGAGAAGTCCATGCGCTCGCCGGAGGCGATCATCGCGGCCGTCCAGCGGGCGATCTCGCTCCGGTTCATGCCGTTGAGGAGGATCGCCATGGCGAGGGCCGACATCTGCTCGTCGGCCACCTCCCCGCGGGTGTACGCGTCGATCACCCAGTCGATCTGCTCGTCGCTGAGTTCGCCGCGGTCCCGCTTGGTGCGGATGACGGAGATGGCGTCCATGGCCATGGCTGGCGTTCCTTCCGAAGGTGCGAAGGGTGCGGCCCCTCCGGTCGACGGTATCGACGGGTGTCGACGGTCGCTCGGAGGGGCCGTACGGGAATTACTTGGTGAGGTGCTGCGGGCCGAAGGCCTGCGGCAGCATCTCCGACAGCGGCAGGATCCCCGCCGGGGTCTCCAGGAGCAGACCGGGGCCGCCGAACTCGTACAGGAGCTGGCGGCAGCGGCCGCACGGGACGAGGATCTCGCCGTCGCCGTCCACGCAGGTGAAGTGCGTGAGCCGGCCGCCCCCGGTGCGCTGGAGTTCGGAGACCAGTCCGCACTCGGCGCACAGGCCGAGTCCGTACGAGGCGTTCTCGACGTTGCAGCCGGACACCGTGCGTCCGTCGTCGACCAGGGCCGCCACTCCGACCGGGTAGCCCGAGTAGGGGGCGTAGGCGTGGGACATGGCGTCCCGCGCCACGGCGCGCAGCGCATCCCAGTCGGTGTCGGCCGCGGTGGACCCGGCGGAGGTCACTTGCCCTGTCCCTTCCGGTACGGCATCCCGTCCGCCTTCGGCATGCGCAGCCGCTGGGCGGAGAGCGCGAGGACGACGAGGGTGATGACGTACGGCGTGGCGGAGACGACCTGGTTGGGGACCTCGTTGGTGGTGGCGTACCAGGTCCAGACGAGGGCGCCGATGACCAGGGTGATCACCGCGTTGACGTACTTCTTGCGGATGGCCAGCCAGATCGCGCCGATGACCAGCAGCAGCGCGCCGAGCAGCAGCAGGGCGTGCACGTTGGCGGAGCCGCCGCGCAGGTTGAGGCTGTCGGTGTAGCCGAAGAGGCCGGCGCCGATGGCGAGGCCGCCGGGCATCCAGTTGCCGAAGATCATCGCGGCGAGGCCGATGTAGCCGCGGCCCGAGGTCTGGCCCTCCAGGTAGAAGGGGTTGGCCACGATGGAGAGGAAGACGCCGCCGAGGCCGGCCAGACCGCCGGAGATGATCACGGCGAGGTACTTGTACTTGTACACGTTGACGCCGAGGGACTCGGCGGCGATCGGGTTCTCGCCGCAGGAGCGCAGGCGGAGGCCGAAGGCCGTGCGCCACAGGATCCACCAGGTGGCGGGGATGAGCGCGACGGCGATCAGGGTCAGCCAGGAGACGTCGGTGACCAGTCCGCCGAGCAGGCCGGCGATGTCGGAGACGAAGAACCAGCCCTTGTCGTTGAGGTCGCTCAGCGCGTCGGAGAGTCCCGGCACGGTGAAGTGGCCGAGGGAGTCGACCGCCGGGGACTGCTTGGCGGAGCCGCCCTGGTGGCCCTCGAAGGCGAGCGGGGCGAGGTAGCGGGTGGCGCCGAGGGCGAGGATGTTGATGGCCACACCGGAGACGATGTGGTTGACGTTGAAGGTGATCGTGACGATGGCGTGCAGCAGGCCGCCGAGGCAGCCGCCGATGATGCCGACGAGGACGCCGGTCCACGGACCCCACTGGAATCCGGCCCAGGCGCCGAACCAGGTGCCCAGGATCAGCATGCCCTCGAGGCCGATGTTGACGACGCCCGCGCGCTCGGCCCACAGGCCGCCGAGACCGGCGAGGCCGATCGGGACGGCGAGCTGGAGGGCGGTGGACATCTGGCTGACGTTGGTGATGCCGTCCGCGCCGGTGATCAGGCGGACGATCGAGACCAGTGCCAGGGCCCCGGCGATGACCAGGAGCAGTACGGGCCACGACATGCGGCGGCCGGTCGGCGGTGCGTGCTCCAGCGACGGCTGGTTGACGTCGGTCGCTGTGGTCGGAGCGGTCATCGGCCGGCCACCTCCTTCGTGGTGTTGTTGTCGGCGCCCAGGACGTGCCCTGCGGCGAGCTCCGCGCCGACCCGGCGCTGCTGGCGGCGCAGGCCCCACTCGCGGACGGCCTCGTAGGAGACGACCACCGAGAGGACGATCAGGCCCTGCATGATGACCGCGATCTCCTTGTCGTAGCCGTGGAAGTCCAGCTCGGGCGAGGCCTTGTCGAGCCAGGCCCACAGCAGGGCGGCGAAGGCGATGCCGACCGGGCTGTTGCGGCCGAGCAGGGCGATGCCGATGCCGAGGAAGCCGATGCCGGTGGGGAAGTTGAGGTTGTAGGTGTGGGAGTCGCCGAGGAGGATCGGCAGGCCCGCGAGGCCGGCGATGGCGCCGGAGAGCAGCATGGCGGTGAGGACCATGCGCTTGGGGTCGACGCCGCTGGCGGAGGCGGCGGACTCGGAGGCGCCGGAGGCGCGCAGGTCGAAGCCGAAGCGGGTGCGGTTGAGGGTGACCCAGTAGCCGATGCCGAGCAGGACGGCGAGGACCACCAGGCCGTAGATCTCGCCGGCCGCGCCCATGTCGATGCCGGGGATCCAGCCGGACTCGTGCATCTCGCCGGTGGTGCTGTTGTTGCCGATCTTGACGCCGAAGACGTCCGGCTTCCACATGTAGACGATGAGCGAGGTGGCGATCGCGTTGAGCATGATCGTGGCGACGACCTCGCTGACGCCGCGGGTGACCTTGAGGACACCGGCGATGCCGGCCCAGAAGGCGCCGGTGAGCAAGGCGGTCAGCAGCAGCAGCGGGACCTGGAGGAACGCCGGGAGGGCGGCGTGCGCGCCGACGACGGCGGCCATCATGGCGCCGAGCTGGTACTGGCCGTCGACGCCGATGTTGAACAGGTTCATGCGGAAGCCGATGGCGACCGCGAGGGCGGCGATGTAGTACATCGAGGCCTGGTTGATGATCAGGACCTGGATGTCGGAGAAACCGGCCTGCTCGAACATCAGGGCGAACGGTTCGACCGGGTTCTTGCCCGAGGCGATCAGGACGATCGCGCTGAGCACGAAGGCCACGGCGAGCGCGATGACCGGCCCGGCCACCGCGAGGAGTACGCGCTCCTTGTCGAACTTCTTCATCAGCGGGCCTCGTCTTCCGCACCCTGGCCGCCGTCGGCCGGGGTCTCTTCGTGCTCCAGGTGGCCCTCGGCGGCGCCGGTCATGGCGGTGCCGAGTTCCTCCGGGGTGATGGTGGCCGGGTCGGCGTCCGCGACCAGCTTGCCGTCGTAGATCACCCGGAGGGTGTCGGACAGGCCGATGAGCTCGTCCAGGTCGGCGGAGATCAGCAGGACGGCCAGGCCCTCGCGGCGGGCCTCGCGGATGTGGTCCCAGATGGCGGCCTGCGCGCCGACGTCCACACCGCGGGTGGGGTGGGCGGCGATCAGGAAGCGCGGCTTGTGGCTCATCTCGCGGCCGACGATCAGCTTCTGCTGGTTGCCGCCGGACAGGGAGGCGGCGGTGACGTCGATGCCGGGGGTGCGGACGTCGTACTCGGTGACGATCCGGCGGGTGTCCTCCTGGGCGGCCTTCGGGTCGAGCCAGACGCCCTTGGCGTTGGGCTTCTCGGTGACGTGGCCGAGGATGCGGTTCTCCCAGAGGGGGGCCTCCAGGAGCAGGCCGTGGCGGTGGCGGTCCTCGGGGATGTAGCCGATGCCCTGCTCGCGGCGCCTGCGGGTGGCCCAGGAGGTGATCTCCTCGTCGGCCAGCCGGATGACGCCGGAGTCGGCGTGCTTCAGGCCGATGAGCGCGTCGACCAGCTCGGTCTGGCCGTTGCCCTCCACACCGGCGATGCCGAGGACCTCGCCCGCGTGGATGGTGAAGCTGATGTCGTCGAGCAGGGCCTTGCCGCCGGGGGCCGCCAGGCGCAGCTTGTCGACGGTGATGACGGGGCGGTCGGTGACCGTGGACTCGGCCGTCTCGGGGGTGGGCAGCTCGCTGCCGACCATCAGCTCGGCGAGCTGGCGCGGGGTCGTCTCGGCGGGGACGGCCGTGCCGACCGTGGTGCCGCGGCGGATGACGGTGATCTCGTCGGCGACGGAGAGGACCTCGCCCAGCTTGTGGGAGATGAAGATGACCGACAGGCCCTCGGCCTTCAGCTCGCGCAGGTTGTCGAAGAGGGCGTCGACCTCCTGCGGCACGAGGACGGCGGTGGGCTCGTCGAGGATCAGGGTGGTGGCGCCGCGGTAGAGGACCTTGAGGATCTCCACGCGCTGGCGGGCGGCGACGCCGAGCTCCTCGACCAGGACGTCGGGGCGGACGCCGAGGCCGTAGCGGTCGGAGAGCTCCTTGATCCTGCGGCGGGCCTTGCCGCCGATGCCGTGGAGCTTCTCGCTGCCGAGGACGACGTTCTCGAGGACGGTGAGGTTGTCGGCGAGCATGAAGTGCTGGTGCACCATGCCGATGCCGCGGACGATGGCGTCGGCGGGCGAGGAGAAGCTCACCTGTTCGCCGTGGATCGTGATGGTGCCCTCGTCCGGCTTCTGCATGCCGTAGAGGATCTTCATCAGGGTCGACTTGCCGGCGCCGTTCTCGCCGACGAGGGCGTGGACGGTGCCCTTGCGGACCGTGAGGTGGATGTCGTGGTTGGCGACGACACCGGGGAAGCGCTTGGTGATGCCGGCGAGTTCGACGGCGGTCACCGAATCGTTGACCGCCGCTCCGGCCGGAGGGCTGCTGGACGCGTTGATGACGCACTCTCCTGGGGACGGGGGCCGTCTACGCGCGTAGCGCCCCTACGGCATGCAAAGGGGTGGCGCACCTGACCGACGGGGTACGAGGAGCCTGGCTCCTCGTACCCCGTCGAGCGGACGCGACCCCGCGGTGGTACAGGGGTGTCTCAGCTCAGCTCGACTTGACCTTGATCTCGCCGCTGATGATCTTCTCCTTGGCCGTCTCGATGGCTTCCTGGAGCTCGGCGTCGTCCGCGAACTTCGGGTTGGAGTTCGACAGGCTCACCTCACCCGTCTTCAGATCGCCCTTGACGATACCGGTCGTGGGCGTGCCGTCCTCGACCGACTTCGCCAGGTTGTACACCGCCTTGGCGACGTCCTTCATCGCCGAGGTCAGGATCGAGTCCTTGTACTTGGCGAGGGCTTCCTGCTTGTACTGGTCGGAGTCGACACCGATCGCCCACACCTTGTTGGCGGCGGCGGCCTCGATGACGCCCTGGCCGGACAGGCCGGCGGCCGCGTAGACGACGTCGGCCTTCTTCTCGATCTGGCCCTCGGCGGCGGACTTGCCCTTGTCGGGGCTGGAGAAGCCGCCCTCCTCCGCGGTCTGCGTCAGGAACTGCGAGATGACCTTGACCTTGGGGTCGGTGTCCTTCACGCCCTGCTCGAAGCCCGCGCGGAACTTGTGGATCAGCGGGATGTTCACACCGCCCACGAAGCCGACGACGTCGGTCTCGGTGGTCTTGGCGGCGGCGACACCGGCGAGGTAGGAGGCCTGCTCCTCGGAGAAGACCAGGTCGGCGACGTTCTTCGCCTCGATCGTGGCGTCGTCGACGATGCCGAAGGTGGTGTCCGGGAACTTCTCCGCGGCACCCTTCACGGCGGCGGCGTACGCGTAGCCGACACCGACGACCGGGTTGTAGCCCTGCTTCGCCAGCGAGACCAGGCGCTGTTCCTTGTCGGCGTCGGTCTCACCGTCGGTGGGCTCGACGTCGGCGGTCTCGTAGCCGAACTCCTTCTTCGCCTTCTCCAGACCCGCGTACGCGGCGTCGTTGAAGGACTGGTCGCCCTTGCCGCCGACGTCGTACGCGATGGCGAGGCCCTTGTCACCCTTCGACTCCGAGGAGCTCGAGGAGGTGGAGGTGCCGCCGCAGGCGGAGAGGGCGAGGGCCAGGGAGGCGGTCGCTGCGCCTGCGACCGTGATCCGGGAAATCCGGCGCATGTGTGGTGCTCCTAGTCGTACAAGCGCCGGGACGTGTTCAGCTGCGGCGCTGGCTTTGCCGCAGATTAACGCGCGTAGACCTGCCTGAAAACCCCTTCTGTCCACCTTGTTATGCGGCCGTGGCCAACGCAACGTCGAGCGGTGGCCAGGGCGTCGCCGGGCGCGAACGGAGGGTGGCGGTGGGTGAGCGGACGCCCTGGGGGCTTCGCTCCCGGACCCTCTTCGCGCCCACGCGGCAAAGCCGCGTACCGGCACGGCCCGCGCCCCTCGAAGGGGCGCGGGAACGACGGAGAGGGCCGGCGCCCGGTGTGCGGGCCCTCTCCGTGCGTGTGTACCGGGTTCGGCTACCGGGAGCCATTCGCAGTGCTCCGGCCTTCGGGCCGGAGGTGAAGCGAATCGTGTGGTCGCGACGCGGAGCGTCGCGGTGACGTTCCGGCGGATCCGGACGCTGCTTCGTCATGGTGACGGGTCGCTCACATGTTCCCGGTGAAGACATGGGTTCGACGTGCCTAGGGTGATCGTCATGCAGCTCAGGTACGGCTTCCGCCTGTACCCGAACGCCGTCCAGGAAGCCGCGTTGGCCAAGGCGTTCGGGTGCGCCCGCGTGGTGTTCAACGACGCGGTCCGTGCCCGTGAGGACGCCCGTCGGGCCGGGCGGCCGTTCCCGACGGGCGGGGAGCTGTCCCGGAAGCTGATCACCGAGGCGAAGCGGACAGCCGGGCGTGCCTGGCTGGGTGAGGTGTCCGCGGTGGTGCTCCAGCAGTCCCTACGGGACGCCGAAACCGCGTACCGCAACTTCTTCGCCTCCCTCAAGGGCGCGCAGCTGGGCGCACCGCGTTTCAAGTCCCGCAAGGATCACCGGCAGTCGGTCCGGTTCACCGCGAATGCCCGCTGGAAGATCACCGTCGCAGGCCGTCTGGACCTGCCGAAGATCGGGGCGGTGAAGGTGAAGTGGTCCCGCACGCTGCCCGCCACCCCGACCTCCGTCACCGTCGTCAGGGACGCGGCCGGCCGGTTCTTCGCGTCCTTCGTCATCGACACCGACCCCGCCGCCGACGCCGCCCGGATGCCCGCCACCGACCGCACCGTCGGTATCGATCTCGGCCTCACGCACTTCGCGGTCCTGTCCGACGGCACGAAGATCGACTCCCCGCGTTTCCTGCGGCGCGCGGAGAAGAAGTTGAAGAAGGCCCAGCGGGAGCTGTCCCGCAAGCAGAAGGGATCCAGGAACCGCGCCAAGGCCCGCCTGAAGGTCGCCCGCGCCCACGCGAAGGTCGCCGACGCGCGCCGTGAGTTCCACCACCAGCTCTCCACGAAGCTGGTCTCCGAGAACCAAGGGATCGCCGTGGAGGACCTGTCGGTGGCGGGACTGGCCCGCACCAGGCTGGCCAAGTCCGTCCATGACGCGGGCTGGGCGTCGTTCGTGAACATGCTGGAGTACAAGGCGCAACGGTACGGGTGCACCCTGGTGAAGATCGGCCGGTTCAAGCCGACGAGTCAGGTCTGTTCCACGTGCGGGGCCAAGGACGGGCCCAAACCCCTGAACGTACGGGAATGGACCTGCAGCGCCTGCGGCACGGTCCACGATCGCGACCACAATGCCACGATCAACGTCCACCAGGCCGCCGGACTGGCGGTATCGGCCTGCGGAGCGCCGGTAAGACCAGAATCCGTTCTGGCACAGCGCGAAGAAACAGGAAGTCACGGATTCCCGACTGGTTGCTGTGCCGCATAGCGGCACAGCAACCAGTCGGGAAGGCCAGAATTCTCGCCCTTCAGGGCGAGGAGCATGTCAATCCGTCTTGACCTGGATGGAGCCGTCGATGATGCCTTCCTTGGCCTTGTTCACGGCGTCCGTCAGGCCGGGGATCTCGGCCATCTTCGGGTTGCTCTCGGACAGGCCGACGCCGTCCACCTTGAGGTCGAAGACCTGGGTGCCGGTCAGCGGCTTGCCGTCCTCGACGGACTCGGCCAGGGCGTACACCGCGCCGCCGACGTCCTTGAGGGCGGAGGTGAGGATGTAGTCCTTGTACGCGGCGAGGGCTTCCTGCTGGTACTGGTCGGAGTCGACACCGATCGCCCAGACCTTCGCCTTGGCGGCGGCCTCGATGACGCCCTGACCGGAGAGACCGGCCGCCTGGTAGATGACGTCGGCCTTCTTCTCGATCTGGCCCTCGGCGGCGGCCTTGCCCTTGTCGGGGCTGGAGAAGCCGCCCTCCTCCGCGGTCTGCGTCAGGTACTGCGGGATCACCTTGACGCCGGGGTCGGTCGCCTTGACGCCCTGCTCGTAGCCGGCCTGGAACTTGTGGATCAGCGGGATGTCCACACCGCCCACGAAGCCGACGATCTTGGTCTTGGTGGCCTTGGCGGCGGCGACACCGGCGAGGTAGGAGGCCTGCTCCTCGGCGAAGACGAGGGAGGCGACGTTGTCGCCCTCGACCACGGAGTCGACGATGCCGAAGGTGGTCTTCGGGTACTTCTCGGCGACGGCCTTCATCGCGGGGCCGTAGGCGAAGCCGACGCCGATGACCGGGTTGTAGCCCTGGCGGGCCAGCGAGGCCAGGCGCTGCTCCTTGTCCGCGTCGGTCTCGCCCTCGGTGGGCTCGACGTCGGCGGTCTTGTAGCCGAACTCGTCCTTGGCCTTGGTGAGGCCGGCGAAGGCCGCGTCGTTGAAGGACTGGTCGCCCTTGCCGCCGATGTCGTAGGCGATGGCGAGGCCGAGGTCTTCCTTGGAGCCGCCGCTGTCGCCGTTGTCACCGCTGGTGCCGCCGCAGGCGGTGGCGGCGAGTGCGAGCGAGGCGACCCCCACCGCGACGCGGGTCAGTTTGGATATCCGACGCATCTGAAGTTCCCCATTCTCCAAAGCCCCGCAGCGGGCGCTCGGTTCGGCGCACATTAACGCGCGTAGACACTCCTGGGAACGGGGTCGAGCGGGGCCGTTATCCATTCGTGCCGATGGCCGGTTACGTCCTTGTGAACCAGGGGGCCGTACGGGTCCGAAGCGGGCGATCGGTGCGGGGGGCGCGGGTGCACGCGGCCCACGCTGCCTCTGGTGTGCGGGGCGCGCAAGCGGAGTGGGCGGGAGAGGTGACGCGGTGGGGAGTGGTGGGGTGGGGCCGGACAGGGGTTTTCGCCCCCGCCGCCCCTTCCCGTCCCGTCCCGAACCCGGGGCTCCGCCCCGGACCCCGCTCCTCAAACGCCGGAGGGGCTGAGTTGTACCGGAGGGGCTGGTATGCCTAGCGCAGGGCGTCCAGGAGCGCGGCGCCGGTGAAGAGTTCCACTCCTACGGTGATGGCGTGTTCGTCCACGTCGAAGTCGCCCTGGTGCAGGTCGCGCACGGTGCGCTCGCCCGGGGGGCGGACGCCGAGGCGGGCCATGGCGCCGGGGACGCGCTCCAGGTACCAGGAGAAGTCCTCGCCGCCGAGGCTCTGTTCGGTGCCCTCGACGGAGTCGGCTCCGCGCCGGGCGATCATGGCGTCGCGCAGCAGCTCGGTGGCGCCGGCCTCGTTGACGACCGGCGGGACGCCGCGCACGTAGGTGATCTCCGACTTGGCGCGGTGCAGGTTGGCCACCTCGTCGATGGCGGCGACCACGATGTCGGGGGCCTGCCGCCAGGTCTCCAGGTCCAGGCAGCGCACGGTGCCGGACAGCTCGGCGTGCTGCGGGATGACGTTGGGCGCGTGGCCCGACTCGACCCGGCCCCAGGTCACGGCGAGTCCGCTGCGGCTGTCGACCCGCCGGCCGACCAGCGCGGGCACGTCGGTGACGACCCGGGCGGCGGCGGTGACCAGGTCGGTGGTCAGGTGCGGGCGGGCGGTGTGGCCGCCGGGGCCGTCGAGGGCGATCTCCAGCCGGTCGCAGGCGGAGGTGATGGCGCCCTCGCGCAGCCCGATCTTCCCGGCGTCGACGCGGGGGTCGCAGTGCACGGCGAGGATCCGGCCGATGCCGTCGAGTCCGCCGTCCTCGATGACCTCGGCGGCGCCGCCGGGCAGCACCTCCTCGGCGGGCTGGAAGATCAGCCGCACGGGACGGGGCAGCAGGCCCTGGCGGTGCAGTTCGGCGAGGACCAGGCCGGTGCCGAGCACGACGGTGGTGTGCACGTCGTGGCCGCAGGCGTGGGCCCGGTCGGGCACGGTGGAGCGGTAGGGGCAGTCGGCCTTCATGTCGGGGATGGGCAGGCCGTCGATGTCGGCGCGCAGGGCGAGCATCGCCGAGTCCGTGCCGGCCTCGTCGTCGGTTCCGATGTCACAGATCACGCCGGTGCCGCCGGAGAGGACGCGCGGCTTCAGACCGGCCTGCTCGAGGCGTTCCTTGATCGCCGCGGTGGTGCGGAACTCCTGGTGACCGAGTTCCGGGTGCATGTGCAGGTCGCGTCGGAAGGCCACGAGTTCGGCGCGCAGGGTCTCGGGCAGCGCGCCGGGGAGCACCGCTCCCCCGGGGAGATCGATCTCGGACTCCAGTGACATCAGTGGTTTCACCCTTTGAAGAGTAGGGCGCCGGAGCCGTCCACTGACCCCCGATCAAGAAAAATCAGCCCGTTGGGGGGAGAAAATCTGGCTGCCCTACGCATAGCCGTATATGGAGGTGGGTACACTCACCGCCTTTTTGCGAGGGTATAGGCCGATGGCCTGCCGGTCCATGAGGTCGATCACAATCCGGGACATGGTTCCGGCACCCGTCCACTCCTCACGGTTACCACGATCGGCCGAAGGCACGCGGGCGGGTTCATTCGGCGGATGCCGGCAGGCGACGGCTGCTATTCGGCACCGGGCACGCGAAGGCCGTGGTGAAGGCGGAAGTCCTCGTAGTCCTTGAGGTTGAGGGTGGCCAGCGGCAGGTCGTAGGTGAGGGCGCTGGCGGCGATCCACATGTCGTTGGTGGGGCGGGGCCGGCCGCGCTGTGTCCCGGCGGCAGACGGTCGTCCCCAAGTGGTGGCGACGGCTTCATCACCCGGAAGGACGGGGACATCGGCGAGCCAGTCGGCGAGTTCCCGGCGGCTTCGGGTGCCCCGGTGACGGATCTCCATCCACTTCGTGAGTTCACCGTAGGTCACGAAGGTGATCAGCGGTTCGCGGCCGATCAGGCGGGTCCGCCAGTGCTCCGGTCAGCTTGCGCTTGTGCAGCAGGGAGGCGACATCGGTGTCGAGGATGACGGGTTGCATGCGGCGGGATCAGGCGGCGTCGCGACGGCGCCCGGCGTAGGTGAAGGCGAGGAACTCTTCCAGCTCCTCGTCCGACTCGAAGGTGTCGGCGGCGAGGTCGTCCAGGGAACGGATCGGCTGGGTGTTCTTCGCCGCCAGCAACTCCTCGACCGACAGGCGCGGCCTCGGCTGCGGGTGGCTGAAGCCCTCGGACGCGGGCACACTCATCAGGACCTCCAGCGGGGCGAGAACCGGCTCCACGGCCAGCGTACGGGCGCTCTCACCTGGTGGCATCGGGTTTCGCCGACACGAGCGAGCACCCGGACATCCGCTCCCTTCCGGTGTCGGGGACTCAGACCGCCGGAGCCGTCCGCAGGTGGTGGGCGGACCTGGCCGTGTCGGTGACGTTGGCCAGGAAGCCCTGGGCCCGGGGGGAGGCGTGCTTGGTCAGCCAGGCGGGGTCTATGTCGCACACCACGACGCGGACGCCGGTGCCGGCTAGGGCCAGCGGGAGGGTGTGGACGACCGTGGAGGGGAAGCTGAGGACGGTGGCGCCGATGGGGCCGCGCCGGGCGATGAGCTCCAGCGGGAGCTCGGGGCGGACGATCTCCAGTCCCGTCTCGACGGCGAGCCGGTGGAGTTTCTCCGTGCTCTCGCGGCGGTGGGCGAAGTAGCGCTTGGCGCCGTGCGTGGCGGCCAGGGCGCGTACGGCCTCCAGGTAGGCGTCGGCGTCCACCACGCCGGTCTCCACCAGGGACGTGCCGACCATGTCGGCGCCCCGGGTGACACGGGGCGGGCCGAAGCGGTCCCGGGTCCAGGCGAAGGTGTGGGAGCTGACGGTGACGCCGGGCGGGGTGTCCTCCATGGGCATGGAGGTGAAGACCTCCACCGTGCGCTTCTCACCGGGGGTGAGCCGGCGCCGGGCGGCGGCGGACACGGGGGCGAGGACGAGTTCGCGGGGGCCGGGCCGGCCGCCCTTGCGGTGCCAGCGCACCAGGCGTTCGCCGCGGGCCAGTTGGCCGACGAACTCCATGGTCGCGGTGCCGTCGTCGACGACGACGACCTCACGGGCGCGGGTGATCGTCAGCAGCAGCTGGACGTAGCGGGAGAAGGGGTCGCCGAGGACGACGCGGGCGGCCCGGCGGAGCGGCCCGGTGAGGCCGCCGACCGTCTGCAGCGGGGCGCCCGCTCCCCCGCGTGCCTCCTCCCAGCGGACCTCGTGACCCTCCTCGCGGGCCAGCTCCGCCATGCGGCGCAACTGGCCGCGGGTCATGGGGTCGACCGGGGACAGCACCACGAGGGTGAGCCCCACGCCGGGCGCATGCGCGTGCGCCCACTCCAGCACGTTGAGCAGTTGTACCGGGCTCTCGACGAAGGCGAGAGTGTGGGGTCCGGACCGGCCGGCGCGGGGGCTCATCGACGTACGACCGTTCCCGTCGTCGTAAGGGTGGGGTGGGTGGGGTGCGGGGTCAGACGGCCACGGGCTCGCCGGCGGCGGTGGCGATCTCCGCCTCGGCGACCACGCCGGTGACGCGGCGCAGCTTCTTCATCGGGCCCAGCTCGGAGTCGTAGACCTTCTTGACGCCGTCACCGAGGGAGGCCTCGATGGTGCGGATGTCGCGCACCAGGCGGGTCAGGCCCTGCGGCTCGACGGAGGCGGCCTGGTCGGAGCCCCACATGGCACGGTCGAGGGTGATGTGCCGCTCGACGAAGACGGCGCCGAGGGCGACGGCGGCGAGGGTGGTCTGCAGGCCGGTCTCGTGGCCGGAGTAGCCGATCGGGACGTTCGGGTACTCCTGCTGGAGGGTGTTGATGACGCGGAGGTTGAGCTCCTCGGCCTGCGCCGGGTACGTCGACGTGGCGTGGCACATGAGGATGTTGTCGCTGCCCAGGACCTCGACCGCGTGGCGGATCTGCTTCGGGGTGGACATGCCGGTGGAGAGGATGACCGTACGGCCGGTGGCGCGCAGGGCGCGCAGCAGCTCGTCGTCGGTGAGGGAGGCGGAGGCCACCTTGTGGGCGGGGACGTCGAACTTCTCCAGGAAGGCGACGGCCTCGGTGTCCCACGGGGAGGCGAACCAGTCGATGCCCTTCTTCTTGCAGTAGGCGTCGATCTGGCGGTACTCGTCCTCGCCGAACTCCACGCGGTGGCGGTAGTCGATGTACGTCATCCGGCCCCAGGGGGTGTCGCGCTCGATGTCCCACTGGTCGCGCGGGGTGCAGATCTCGGGGGTGCGCTTCTGGAACTTGACCGCGTCGCAGCCGGCCTCGGCGGCGGCGTCGATCAGCTTGAAGGCGTTCTCGATGTCGCCGTTGTGGTTGATGCCGATCTCGCCGGTGACGTAGACGGGGCGGCCGGGGCCGGCCTCGCGGGTACCGAAGGTGCGGATGCGGGAGTTGGTGCTCATGACCTGGCGTTTCCTTACTTGGGGAGGGAATCGAGAGAGGGACCGAGGATCCAGCCGGCGATCTCCCGGATCGCGCCGTCACCGCCGGGGAGGGTGGTGACCGCGCGTGCGGCGCCGCGTACGACGTCGTGGGCGCTCGCGACCGCCACGGGCCAGCCGACGAGGGCGAAGCACGGGAGGTCGTTGACGTCGTTGCCGACGTAGAGCACGCGCTCGGGCGCGGTGCCCTGTTCCTCGCACCACTGCTTGAGTGCGAGGTCCTTGCGGTCGATGCCGTGCAGCACGGGGAGCTTGAGCTTGCGTGCGCGGGCGGCGACGACCGGGTTCTGCTCCGTGGACAGGATGAGCAGCTTCAGGCCGCTGCGGCGCAGGGCCGCGATGCCGAGTCCGTCCCCGCGGTGCACGGAGACGAACTCCCGTCCGTCGGAGTCGATCAGCACCCGGTCGTCGGTCTGGGTGCCGTCGAAGTCGAGGACGACCGCGTCGATGTCGTCGGCGGTCGGGAGGGCGCCGGGCCGCTCCGCGTCGAAGAGCGGGGCGAGGGCGCGGGCCCGTGCGAGGTCGTGCGGGTCGTCGATCTCCAGCACGCGGGCCGGGTCGGTGCGTACGAGTTCGGTACGGCCGAAGAAGCGGTGCTTGTGCACGCGGAAACCTGCCGCGTCCATGGCGTAGGCGGCACCGGTCTCCAGGAGGTCCTGGGGGCGGTCCTGGCGGCGGGGGCGGAAGGACTTGTCGTGATTGACTCCGTGGCCTCCGGCGGCGACCGGGCCGTCGGCGGACGGGTCGGCGTCGGCGGACGGGTCGGCGTCCGCACCCCCACCGGTGCCGATGGCAGTCGGGGCGGCGCTCCGGCCACCGTCGGCAGCCGTGTCGGCGGAGGCGGCTCGTCCGGCGCCGGTGGAGGCGGTCGCGCCGGTTCCGTCGCCCGCGAGGTCGGCGGCGGCCGAGGGACGTCGGTCGCCGCCGGAGGCGGCCGAGACGGTGTCCGCGCTCCCGGCTGAGGTCGGCGCGGTGGTCCGGCCGACGGGGGCGGCGGCCCGGTCGGTGCCGTGAGCGGTCGCTTCGCCGGCCGGGGTGGACGGGGCTGCCCCGTCCACCCCGTCGCGCCAGATGAAGCCGTGGAACGGAGCGACCGTCACCGCGGTGTCGGCGCCCTGGTCGGTGATCGCGGCGGCCACCCCGTCGATGTCCTCGCGGAGCAGGAAGGGGCTGGTGCACTGTACGAGCAGGACGACGTCCACGGGGGCGCCGTGCAGGGTCTCGTGGGTGTCCATGGCGTGCAGGACGGCGGCCTCGGAGGTGGCGGTGTCGCCGGCGATGGCGGCGGGCCGCAGCACGACCTCGGCGCCGGCCTGCCGGGCGGCGGCCGCGATGGCCTGGTCGTCGGTGGAGACGACGACGTCCGTGACGTACCGGGAGGCGCGGCACTCGCGCACGGCGCGTGCCACCAGGGGGACGCCGCCGACGGGGGCGAGGTTCTTCGCGGGTACGCCCTTGGAGCCGCCGCGCGCGGGGATCACGGCGAGTACCCGGCGTACGGCAGGGGAGGTGGGCATGGGATCAGCTCCTCGAGCGGGGGTCGGGCCGGTCACAGTTCGCCCATCCGTCGGATCACCGGGGCCACGCGCTGCACGCCGTGCCGGTAGGCGCCGCGCGCCGCCCGGCGCACGATCTGCCGGACCGGTCCGGGCTCCCTGTCGGCGGCGGGCGCGCCGGGCAGCGGGGTGCCGTCCGGGCCGAGGTGGTGGCGGGCGAGGATGCCGGGCAGATAGCCGGGCGCGGTGACGGGCGTGTAGTACGGGGTGAGGGGCGGCAGTCCGCCGGGCCGGCCGAGCAGTTCGGCGATGCGTTCGCGGGCCGCGTCGAAGGCCGTCTCGTACGAGCCGCCCACCGCGACCCCCTGCCGTGCCACCCACTCCGGGTCCGGCTCCGGGCGGTGTCCCGCGTCGAGCTGGTCCCAGGAGGCGAGGCAGCCGGAGCCGACGAAGTGGTGGTTGCCGAGGGCTTCCCGGATGCCGAGGTCGGTGAGGACCACGGTGGGGACGCGGCGGTGCAGCGACTCCAGGGCGGCCGTGGAGCTGACCGTGACGAGGAGGTCGGTCCGGTCGAGGACCTCGCCCATGTGTCCGTAGACCAGGCGGAAGTTGGGCGGCAGGTCCTGCCGCTGGGCGAGCTTCTGGTAGGGCAGTTCCTCGATGTGCGTGGTGTGTTCGCCGGGCTTGGAGCGCAGCTTCAGCAGCACCTCGCGCTCGGGGTGCCGGCGGGCGTGCCGCACCAGCCGGTTCAGCAGGTACGTACGGTCCCTGCGGCTGTCCGGGACGGAGGGCTGGGCGGCGAAGACGACCGTGTAGGGATCGTGTTCGCCCTCGTACGCGGCCCCGCCGAGGAACGGCAGCGCGACCTCGGTCACCGACGAGGCGTCGGCGCCCACCCCTTCGTACACGGCGCGGAAGCGGTCCGCGTCCTGGCGGGAGTTGGCGAGCACCAGGTCGGCGCCGTGGCGCAGCAGGAGGCCGTCGGCGAGCTTCTCGTAGACGACACCGACGTATCCGGTGACGACGACGGGCCGCCGCGGCCGGTCCTCCCAGGCGCGCTTGAGTCCGTGCAGCATCGCCTGCACACCGCCGCCGACCAGGGCGAGCACGAGGAGGTCGTACGACTCCTCGCGCATCGCGCGCAGGAACTCGACGGCGGTGACCTCGCGGAGCGAGTCCGCGGTGACGCCGACCTCGCCGAGCTGGCGGGCGGTGGGGGTGGCGCGGCCCCGCAGCAGGAATCCGTCGAGGCGGACGTCCCGCGGCGCGACGCGGTTCGCGGTGAGCGCGCCCCATTTCCACCGGGTGTCGGAATCCGCGAGGACCGCGACCCTGAGAGGCTTCGTTGCACTTGCTGGCACGTCGAAGACGCTAGGAATCGATTCCTAGGAACCGCCCAACCCGAACACAACAAACGGTTAACAGCACACCGCCGAATGGCGATTCGAGCCCGTATCGGGCCGATGGAAATCGTGGTTCACGGATTCGCCACACGTAGTTCATCCGGTATCCAGTGGGCGGTCGAACCGAATGCCGGGCCGCCGCCTAACGTCGCCCGCGTGCTGAAGCTCTCCGTCATCGTGCCGTTCTACAACGTGCAGCAATACGCCCCGGACACCCTGAAGAGCCTGCGTGCGAACGCGCGCGACGACTTCGAGTTCATACTCGTGGACGACTGTTCGCGGGACGAGACCCCGGAGATCCTCGCGCGCGCGGCGCGTGAGCTGCCGGGTGCCGTGTATGTCAGGCACGAGCACAACGGCGGGCTGGCCACCGCGCGCAACACCGGGATCGACCGGGCGCGCGGCCGGTTCCTGACGTTCCTCGACGGCGACGACTGGCTCGCGCCCGGCTACTACCCGCAACTCGTCGCCGCGGCCGAGCGGCTGGACTGCGACTTCCTGCGGACCGACCACGTCCAGTGCACGGGGCGGGCCCGCAGCATCCACCGCGTCCCGCACGGCCGCCGGGGAGTGGTGATGTCCCCGCGGGAGGCGATCCTGCCCGCCGACCGGACGACCTGCGTCGACTACGCCTACGCGTGGGCCGGTGTCTACCACCGCCGGCTGGTGGACCGGGGGCTGCTGCACTTCACGGACGGGCTGCGCACCGCGGAGGACCGGCCGTGGATCTGGAAGCTGCACCGGGAGGCGGAGTCCTTCGCCGTCGTCGGGCTGCTGGGCGTCCACTACCGCCGGGGGGTCGCCTCGTCGCTCACCCAGATCGGGGACGTGCGGCAACTGGACTTCCTGCGGGCGTTCGACCAGGTGATCGCCGAGACGGCCGCGGACCCGGACGCCGGCACCCTGCTGCCGAAGGCCGTGCGCACGTACTGCGCCGTCATGGCCCATCACCTCGGATCGATCGAGAGGTTCGAACCCGCCGTGGCGAGGAGACTGCGTTCCCTGACGTCCGCCGCCCTCAAACGCCTGCCGCAGCCCGTCCTCACGGAGGTCCTGGACTCCATGAACACCCAGCGGGCGACCCCGCTGAGGCGGCTGCGCCGGCGGCCGGCGGCCGGCCGGGCGGTGGCCGCCTGATGCCCCGCACCACGCAGATCTTCTGCGCGTCGACCCTGTACGGAGCCGCCACGCTGGCGGCCGCCCTGGACGCCGGGCTCTTCGAGCCCGCCGACCGGCGCCTGCTGCTGGTCAGCAACGGCGCGGCCATCCCCGAGACCGCCCCCGCCGTCGACACCATGCCGGGCTTCGCCCGGATCCGGGAGCGTTTCGACGAGGTGCTGTCCTGGAACGAGACCATCGCTCCCTTCCATCCCGGCGGCTGGAGCCCCCGCGCCGACGACGTCCCGATGTGGGAGCGGTACGTACGGCTGCTGTGGGGGCTCGGCGACGACGGGGTCCGGCTGGTGGTGGAGTCCGTCCACGCGGACCCGGCGCTCGCCGTGTGCCGGCTGTTCACGGACGCCCCCGTCGACGTCTACGCGGACGGCCTCATGGGCTACGGCCCCACCCCCGGCAAGATCGACCCGCTGGTGGGCACCCGCGTCGACCGGCTGCTGCACCCCGGTCTCGTACCGGGGCTCGCTCCGCTGCTGCTCACGGAGTTCGGCGTGCCGTCCGAGGAGGTCCCGGCCGAGGCGTTGGTGAAGGTCCTGAGCGAACTCGCCCGTGACGGGGACGCTCTCGCCGACGTGGAGGACGGGGCCGAGCGGCCGGCGCTGCTGCTGGGCCAGTGTCTGTCCGCGCCCGGCCTCCTCACCGGCCGCGAGGAGGAGGAGCTGTACCTGCGCATGGTGCGCGGCGCGGTGGCGCTGGGCCACCGCAGGCTGCTCTTCGTACCGCATCCGGCGGCGCCCGCGTGCCGGCCGGGCCGGCTGTCGGAGGAGGCCGGGCGGCTCGGCGCCCGGCTGACCGTGCCGGAGGGTCCCGTCCTGGCCGAGGCGGTGTTCCAGCGGGTGCGTCCCGCCCTCGTCGTCGGCTGTTTCCCGGCCGCGCTGTTCACCGCGGCCGGTCTGTACGGCCTTCCGGTCGCGCGGGTGGGCACCGACACGCTGCTGGCCCGGCTCGCGCCCTACCAGAACGGCGATCGTGTACCGCTGACCATCGCGGACGCCCTGTTGCCCGACCTGGAGGACGCGGCGGCGGTGACCGACCGGCGGATGCCCGCGCCGGAGCGGTCGGCGGACCTGGCCGACCTGCTCAAGGCCGTGAGCTACGTGATGCAGCCCAGGATCCATCCGGAGCTGCGGGCGGATGCCGAGCACCATCTGTCCCGGCACCTCGACACCCGTACGTGGCGCTACTTCAAGCGCCGCCGCCTGACCTCGCTCGCGCTGCCGGGCGGGGTCCCGGCCCAGTTGTCGTTCCTCCCGCGCAACGCGACCGTCCGACGACTCGCCCGACGCGCCCGTGCGCTGACCAGGCGCTGACCGTCCGGCGTCCCGGACATCCACCGAAAGGCCTCATGGTGAAAGCGGCCGACCAGGTCCTGGTCCCGACGATCACGGCGCCTGCGCCGATACCCTCCGGGCGCCCGGGGGACCCCGACACGTCTCCCCGCCGGCCGGGGGGCGACCGTCTCCGTGCCCTGGACGGCCTGCGGCTGCTGGCCGCTCTGATGGTCTGCCTGTACCACTTCGCGGGCAAGAACGGCGAGGTCGCCGCGTCCTGGGACCAGTCCCCCGGCCAGAAGTTCCCGACGCTGTCGCAGGTGGCGACGTACGGCTCTCTCGGGGTGCAGTTCTTCTTCCTCATCAGCGGCTTCGTGATCTGCATGAGCAGCTGGGGCCGTGGTCCGGGCGACTTCTTCCGTTCCCGGGTGGCCCGGCTGTATCCGGCGTACTGGGCGGCGATCGTCCTGATCACCGCGGCCGGGTGCCTGCTGCCGGTCGTCGCCCACCCGCTGCGGCTGAACGAGATCCTGGTCAACCTGACCATGCTGCAGCAGCCGATGGGGGTGCCCCGGGTGCTGGGCGTGTGCTGGACGCTCTGGGTCGAGGTGCGCTTCTACGCGCTGTTCGCGCTGCTGGTGGTCTGGCGGGGCGTGACCTACCGCAAGGTCGTGGTGTTCTGCTGCCTGTGGACGCTGGCCGGCGTCTTCGCGCGGGTGGCGGACCACCCGCTGACCGACGAACTGGTGATGCGGGACCACGCGCCGTACTTCGTCGGCGGCCTCGCCCTGTACCTGATCCACCGTTTCGGCGGCAGCCTGCTGCTGTGGGGCATCGTGGGCTTCAGTTTCCTGCTCGGCCAGCGCTACTCGGTCACGGCGCTGTGGAATCCCGGTGCGGAGGGCGACTTCCACCGCGACCCGTACGTCATCCAGGCGATCGTGCTCCTCGCCTTCGCCGCCGTCGCGGCCGTGGCGCTGGGCTGGACCCGCTGGGCGAACTGGCGCTGGCTGACGGTGGCCGGGGCGCTGACGTACCCCTTCTACCTGATCCACGAGCACCTGGGCTGGTTCTTCATCCGGGTGCTGTACCGCTACTTCGGGCTGGGCGCGTATCCGACGTTCGCCGTCTCGGTGCTGGGGCTGCTGGGCGTCGCCTGGCTGATGCACCGATTCGTGGAGAAGCCGTTCGGGCCGCGGCTGAAGCGGGCGCTGGCCGTGCGGCCCGGCGGGCCCGGGAAGGGCGGAGCGGCGTAGGACGCCCCGCCCCCGGGCCCCGTCACTTCTGCCGGGCGGCCGACCGCATCCGCCGTACCGCGCGGCGCACGGCCGGATGGCGGCGCAGCGCCTCCGCGCGGACCGGGCTGCCGCCCGGCAGGCGCAGGCTGGTGAGACGGCGGCGCTGGAAGTACTTCTGGTGCGTGGAGAGGTGGACGGCGAGCCATGCCACCGCCTCCTCCCGCGACCCGTGGTACTTGCGGGACTGCATGCAGTACCCGACCGTCCGCACCAGCGGCGCCAGTTCCCCGGCGAGCGCGTCCAGTTCGAGCGGCCGGCCGAGCTCCGCGTGCTCCGCGTCGGGCAGGGCCGCGTCGATGATGGTGAGCGGGACGCGGTTGCTGTTCTCGTACGGCGTGATCCGCTCCAGCAGCAGCTCCGTGCCGACGCGGGCGACGGGGATGCCGTAGAAGGCGGCGGCCGTCATCAGCGCCGTGGAGAAGCAGCCGATGACGAGCCTCGGCCGCAGGAACGCGAAGACGGTCTCGGCGAGCACGGGTTCGGTCAGCGCGGTCAGCCGTACGCCCAGTTCGGCGGCGGCCGTCTCCAGCGACGTGCTGTACACGGCGGGTGCGCTGGGGTGCGGCTTGAACAGCACGTGTTCGTGTCCTGCGCGGGCGGCGGCCCGCAGCATCCGCACGTGCAGCCGTTCCTCCTCGTCCTGGGTGATCAGGTCGATGGCGGAGAGGTACTGGCCGATGAGTACGGCGGTGGGGCGGTCGTCCGCGGTGACGCGCCGGGCGAGGAGGTCCGCGCCGGCCTCGCCGATCCCGGCGAGCACCTCGACCATGGCCTCGCCGGGCACGGCCTCGGGTTCCACTCCGTACTCGGACAGCAGCATCGGCCGCAGTCCGGGCACCAGGTCGAGGTGGAGGACCCGGGCGATACGGCTGCTCAGTTCGTGCGGGAGGCGGTTGCGGGTGGGGCCGTAGCTCATCAGGCCGTCCGCGTAGACGTGGACGGGGCTGTCCGCGAAGATCTCCGCGACCGCGCGGGAGGGGTTGGCCTGGATGGACTCGCAGGCGATCTCGACCGGCTCGTCGCCCAGGTCCCAGGCGAGGCGTACGGCCTTCTCCCAGAGCCGGACGTCCTGGTCGCGGGGCGACCAGCCGGCCGGGTGGTGCGGGGCGATGAACTCGTTCCAGGAGCGCACCTCGTCGAACTCCGGGCGCAGCGTCTCGAAGCCGGCCATCCGGTCCAGCGGGGTGCCGACCTCGGGGACGGCGGCGGTGTTGCTGACCACGAGGATGCGGCGGTGTTCGCGCGGGCCGAACAGGCCGGCGCGGATCGCGGCGGTGACGGTCGCGGCCGCGTACTGCGTGGCCGAGAAGAAGATCTGGATCATGCCGCGACTCCCTTCATGCCCCCGCGTATCCGGCGCAGCAGGTGCACGCGTTCGGTGCCCATGCCGATCAGGGCGTCGTTCAGTTCCGTCTCCGTCATCCGGCCCAGCGCCTCGGCGCTCAGCCGCTTCAGCCTGGTGGCCGCGTCGCGTTCGAAGCGTGCGCGGTCGAGCAGTTGGTGGGCGATGACGACGCAGTAGTCGCGCAGTGCCTTGGCGCGCAGCCGCTTTTCGTCGCGGTCGCCGGCGAGTTCGGCGAGGACCAGGTCGAAGGAGCGGAAGAAGTCGAGCTGGCGCGCGTCGCCGATCTGGGTGAGCGAGGTCGTCACGCCCCGGCGGTAGAAGACGCCGTGCAGACTGGCCACGGCGTAGGAGTCGGCCTCGCGGTGCAGGCCCCAGATCCAGGGGCGGTCCTCGGCGGTGCGCAGCCCGTCGTGGAAGCGCAGCAGCCCGCGGTCGAGCAGGCGCCGGTGGTAGATGCCCGCCCAGGCGTACGGGTAGTCGACCATGGTGGTGGCGTCGACGGGGAGGATGGAGGTCCGCGGGTCGAGCGGGGTGTGGCGGCGGCCCTCCGGTGCCCGTCGGACGGTCCGTTCGATGCCGGTGACCTGGACGTGGTCGGTGCGCACGAAGTCGACGTCGAGGCGCTCGATGGCGTCCACCAGGCTGCTCAGATGGCCCGGGGCCAGCCAGTCGTCGCCGTCGAGGAAGGTGAGGTAGCGGCCCTCCGCGAGGTCGATCCCGGTGTTGCGCGCGGTGGCCAGTCCGCCGTTGTGCTCGTGCCGGACGACCCGGCTGTTCGGCAGGCGTCCGGTCAGTTCCAGCAGCGCCTCGTAGGTCTCGTCCTCGGTCGACCGGTCCTCGACGAACACGAACTCGAAATCGTCCCGCGCGTTGTTGACGAGGCTGGTCACGGTGGACGGGACGTACGCCTCGATGTTGAAGCAGGGGACGATCACGGACAGTTTCGGGGGACTCTTGGTCACGCTGCACCTGAGTTCTCTCAACGGGGTTCCCGTGAATCTAGGAGGTGCCCGAACCCGGGTGGCGACACTTTCGCGTCCACGAGGTGAACGAGGAGTTAATTGCTCGGCTTCACCCCGCATTTGTTTTTCCTTAACCCACCGGTCGTCACTCCTCGTGCAATGATCCCCTCAGCTTTTTCATTACATAATCACATCTCTGTGCCTCACGGACCCTGTGGACTGGGCTGGTTGTCTATGCGTATCGCTGTCTTCGTCGAAAACCGCAACGGTGTCGGTCTGACCTCGCGGATCATGAGCGCCACGGGCGCCGGGGAGCACACCTTCCTGCCGGTCACCGCCGACCTCGACGGAGACGTGGGACGGTGGATCGACGAGGAGGCCTCCTCCCGGCTCGGCGGCCGGCGGGTCCACAATCTGTTCCGGGAGGGGGAGGCCCTCACCCACGCGCAGTTCCTCGAGGAGACGGGCCCCCGGATCTCCGAGTTCGCGCGGAGCGAGTCCGTCGACCGGCTGATCCTCTTCAACGACCGGTCGCAGCGCGGCAGCAGGGTCGCCGACGCCCTCTCCGGGACGCTGCCGGTGGTCCTCGTCCAGGACGGCCACCTCGACTTCCACTACAAGAAGCTCGGCCCCGGCCTGCGCGACCAGAACTGGTACTACGGCTCCTCCGGCCCCGCCGCCGTGTGCGTGTGGGGCCCGGCCACCGCCCACCACCTGCTGTACCGCACGGCGGACGCGGACCCGGTCGTCCACGTCACCGGCGCGCTCGGGCACAGCGACGACCCGGACCTGGTGCGCGCCGCCCACCAGCCCGCACCGCCCACCGCGCGCCCCTCCCGGGAACCGCTGCGGATCATCCTCCTCGACCAGCCCCTGGGCGACCAGCGCAAACTGCCCGCCAACCAGCACCGCGAGTACCTCCGGACGGCCTGCGAGGCGCTCGCCGAGTTCGGCGAGGTCTCCGTCAAACCGCACCCCTCGACCCTCTCCGGGCACCTGGACTGGCTGGCCACCCTGCCGGGGATCACCGTCCTGGACGAGTCGACGCTCGTGGACGCGGCCGGCCTGGAAGCCTTCGACCTGGCCGTCACCTTCTTCTCCACGACCTATCTCCAGACCCTGCGGGCCGGCGTCCCGCTGGTGCTGTTCAGCCCGCCGCCGCTGAACATCGTCTTCCCCGCCGTCAACCACGCGCTGCTGCGCAACGTCGGCAGCGTCGGGGAACTCGCGGACGTCGTCGGCCAGTTGCACCGTACGGGCAAGTTCGCCGGCAACAACACCGGCGAGCCGCTGACCCACTTCCTCACCTTCCACGACGACGTGGCCGAGCGGATCCTGACGGTGGTCGAGGAGGCGAAGGTGCGCGCGCCGCGCGTCGCCCCCGGGCCCGGCGAGACGTCCCCCGCCCCCGTCGGCACCCGCGCCGAGCGCGCCCTGCGGGCCGTACGGGACCAGCAGGCGCCCCCGCGCTCGATGGCCGTCGTCGGCCTCGGCTTCGGCTACACCACCGGCGTGGCGATCCCCGTCCTGACCTACACCCAGGCCCTGCTCGCCCAGTCGCCCGTGGACGTCCGCTACCTCGACCTGAGCGCCTACTGCCGTACCGAGGACGTCCTCGACGCGCTCGGGGACACCGATGTCGTGCTCGTCAACAGCCTCGCCCCGCTGTGGCGCTCCGCCCTCGGCAACGAACTGGTCGACGAACTGGTGTCCGCCGGCCGGAAGGTCTTCCTCTACGCCCACGAGACCGAACACGTCATGGCCTACGAGGCGGAGCACCACACCCTGCGCCACAAGGAGATGCTCCGGCTCCTGCCCCGGGTGCGCGTGCTGTGCGTGTCCTCGGCCCAGGCCGACATGTTCCGCGGGCTCGGGGTGACCGCCCCCGTCGTCGTCTACAACACCGTCCCGCAGGACAGCCACCGGGTCCGGGCCCGGCCCACGCCGGGCGGGCAGCCGCGGATCGTGATGGTCGGCTCGATGCAGGACCGCAAGGGCCTGGACCTCTTCTCCCGGGTCGCGGAACTCGCGCACGCCAAGGGACTGCCGTGGCGGTTCGCGTGGATCGGCCACCGCACCCCGCGGATCGCCTCCTCGACCCTGGTCTCCGACCGGGTGACCTGGATGGGGGCGCTGTCGCGGGCGCGGGTACGGGAGGAACTCGCCGCGTCGGACGTCTTCTTCCTCTCCTCCGTCGACGACCCGATGCCGCTGTCGGTGGTCGAGGCGGTCCAGCAGCGGCTGCGGGTGATCACCTACGGGCGGGTGGGCTCCCGCGAGGTGCTCGACGGGGTTCCGGGCTACCGGTCGTTCTCCGAGTACACGCCGCAGGCGGCGTTCGACGCCCTGCGGTCGGTGCTCGCCGAGCGGGTCTCGGAAGACGACTACCGGGAGGTCGAGGAACTGTTCGACATCCCCGCGTTCACCGCGCGGATGACAACCGCGCTGGGGCTGCCCGGGCCCGGGCCCGCGCGGTATCCGCTGTCCGTCTCGTCCGCCGCGTCCGCCGCGTCCGCGGAAAGCGCGGAGAGCGCGGAGAGCGAGGAAACCGCGGACGGCGACGGTCCCGAGAATCCGCGGGCGGTGATCCCGCAGCAGCTCCGGCACCTCAACGAGGACTTCAAGCGTCACGTCGGCGCGGGCAACGTCGAGGACGCCCTGCGCGTGGGGACCGAGATCCTGCGCCGCCGGCAGCCGGTGGACGTGCTGATCGGCATGGCCGAGCTGCGCGCCGCCCGGGGCCAGGCCAAGGAGGCGTGCCGGCTGCTGGCCGCCGCGGCCGTCGTCGGTGGCGACCGGGGCAGGGTGTGGTCGGAGATCTCCCGCGTGGCGGCCCTGCTCGGCCCGCGCGGACGGGCCATCCGGCAGCTGGCCCGCAAGGAATCGGTCCGGGCGCAGGTGACCCACCACTCGGCGCGGCTGCGCAAGGGGGACTGAGCCGGGGCGTCCGGCCGGGACGGCACCAGCCCTGCCGGCCGCTCCCCCGCCCGGCCCCCTCAGACGTCAGCCTCCGACCGACGTTCCCCGTGTTCCTGGTACTGCATCAGCTCCATGACGGATTGAGGTCTTAGGTCCATGAACAGCCGCTCCATGCTCCGCAGTTCGGTCTCCCGGCGTCTGCTGCGCCCGGTCGCCGACGTCATCGACCAGCGCATCGAGCGGCGGGTCCGCTCCGAGGTCCGGCGCACGGCCGACCGGCAGACGCCGGACCTCGCCAGGACCGAGCAGCTCGTGCGCGACGTCGAGTTGCTCCGGCACCGCCAGCTCACCTTCGAGCTGCTCCTCGGCCCCCGCGGGCGGGGCATCTCACGCATCGTGTCCCAGGGGCCCCTGCAGCAGTTGCACGCCGAGGTCACGGCCCTGTCCGGTGACCGTGACGCGGCCGTGCGCAACGTCGCCACCGCCTTCCGGCTGCTCGTCTCGCTGGAGTCGCTGGGCGTGGGCCGGATCGCGGGCGGCACCATGAACATCTGCGGCAAGCTCGGGACGGTCCCGCTGCTCGATCCGCCGAACGACGACATCCTGGAGATCGGCACGCTGTACGGGCTGTTCTCCGCCGGACTGGTCCGCATGATGGAACGCGACGGCCGCAGCCCGAGCCTGACCATCGTCGACCCCTTCGCCGGCGTACAGCTCCAGCCCGGCACCGCCCAGCGCCCCGACCCCAGCGGGTCACCGGTCGACGAGCACGCCGTACGCACCAACCTCGCCCTCGCCGGCCCGGCGGGTACGGCGGCACGGATCCAGCGGGGATTCTCCGAGGACCCCGAGACCCGGGCGGCCGTCTCGGACCGCCGCTACGGCGTGATCGTCATCGACGGCGACCACTCGGCCAAGGGCGTCGCCCAGGACCTGGAGTGGGCCGAGCAGATCGCCGCGCCCGGCGCGATCGTCGTCCTGGACGACTACGGCGACCCCAACTGGCAGGGCGTCAAGGAGGCCTTGGACGCCCACCTGAAGGGCGAAACCCGCTTCACGTTCCTGGGCAAGGCCGCCCACTCGGCGTACCTGCGGGCCTCCTGAGCAACGGCCCGGACGGCAGTCGGCACGGCCACGGCTCAAGGCCCCTCCGTTCCGTGCCGGGCCGGAGCCGGGGCCGCTGACACGGAAGTCGCCGGCGTGGCGGACGCCCGCACCGCATCGGCGGACACGCCCGCCCGGAAGATCACGGCCTTCGGAGGAGGGCGCGCGGCGGGCCGTTCCCGGGGCGCTTCGACGCCGTGCGGGGCGCGCGCGGCGGCCCCCGGTGGCGACGGGTCCGGACGTCGTCAGCGCTCCCGGAGGGTGAGCGCGATGCCTTCGACGACCGCGCCGAGTCCCGCCTCGAAACCGGCCTGGTGGTCCTGGAACATCTCGTACCCGGCCTGCGCGGCGAGCGGCTGGGCGGCCAGGCGCTCCCCGCGGGCGTCCAGGTCGTAGCCGTCGGCCCCGGTGGCGGGGTCGGGCCCCATCGCCTGCTCCTCGATGACGTATCCGATGGTGTAGCTGTACGCCGTGAACCAGGCGCGGGCGGCGGCGGCCGGGGTGAACCCCGCGTCGGTGAGCACCCGCAGGCCGGCCTCCATCGGCTCGGCGTACGACATGTCGGTGAATCGGGTGCCCGCGTAGACCTTGGCCCCGTCGCGGTAGCGGAGCAGGTGCTCGCGCAGGCCGCCCATCATCAGGCGGAGCGCCTCCCGCCAGTCGCCGGCCGGCCGGGCGGTCAGCTCGGCGGCCATCTGCCGCATCATCTCCGTCGCCATCTCGTCGAGCAGCGCCTGCTTGTCCTTGAAGTGCCAGTAGAGGGCGGGCGCCTTGACGTCCAGTTCCCTGGCGATCGCGCGCAGCGTCAGGCCGTCCAGGCCGACCTCGTTCAGCAGTTTCAGCGCCGTGTCGGCGACCCGTCGGCGGTCCAGGGGGGCACGTCGTTCCGAACTCACGCTTGACAAGTTAACACCGTTAGGGACACGCTCACAGGGCAGGCTACTTAACAGCGTTAAGGAGACTTGATCATGAGCGACACCCATGTGCTGATCGTGGGCGCCGGACCGACCGGCCTCACCCTCGGCATCGACCTGGCCCGGCGCGGGATCCCCGCACTGGTGGTGGAGCGGGCGGACGAGCTGTTCCCCGGCTCGCGCGGCAAGGGGTTCCAGCCGCGCACCATGGAGGTCTTCGACGACCTGGGCGTGCTGGACGCGATCCACGCGGTGGGCGGCGGCTACCCGGTCGGC
Organism: Streptomyces sp. CB02400; assembly: GCF_001905725.1. Classification (GTDB taxonomy): domain Bacteria; phylum Actinomycetota; class Actinomycetes; order Streptomycetales; family Streptomycetaceae; genus Streptomyces; species Streptomyces atrovirens. The sequence goes on along the minus strand of NZ_LIWB01000003.1, from coordinate 1,980 downwards.
ATGATCTGGCGGAACGGCGAGCGGCTCGGCGAACACCACATGTTCGAACCGGCCGAGCCGAGCGAGGACTCGCCGTACGACGAGCCGTGGATGGTCCCGCAGTGGCGCACCCAGCGGATCCTGCTGGAGCGCCTGGAGGAGCTCGGCGGCAAGGTCGCCTTCGGCCGGGAGGTCACCGGCGTGGTCCAGGACCCGGAGGGCGTGATCGCGCACTTCGCCTCCGGTGGGCCGGTGCGCGCCCGGTATCTCGTCGCGGCGGACGGCGGACGTTCCGTGGTGCGCCGGGCGGTGGGCGTCGGCATGACCGGGGAGGAGGTGGATCCGTTCCCCACGCTGGTGGCGGACGTGCGGATCACCGGCCTGGACCGGGACAACTGGCACTTCTTCCCCCAGGGCGAGGAACCCGAGGACCTCCTGGCCATCTGCCCGCTGGCCGGGACGCAGGACTTCCAGCTGATCGCCCGGTTCGCGGAGGGCACGGAGGTGGACCTCTCCCTGGAGGGCGTACGACAGGTCGTCGCCACCCGCTCGCATCTCGCCGCCGAGGACGTCACGGAGGTCCGCTGGGCCTCGGACTTCCGTCCGCGGGCCGCGCTCGCCGACCGGTTCCGGGTGGGCCGGGTCTTCCTCGCGGGCGACGCGGCGCACGTGCACTCCCCGGCCGGCGGCCAGGGCCTCAACACCAGCGTCCAGGACGCCTACAACCTGGGCTGGAAGCTGGGCGCGGTCCTGGGCGACGGGGCGGAGGCGGCGCTGCTGGACACGTACGAGGAGGAGCGGCGCCCGATCGCCGCGCAGATGCTGGGCCTGTCCACCAGCATCCACCGGGGTGAGGCGCAGCGGGGCGGGGCCACCCGGCAACTGGACCTCGGCTATCCCGCGTCGACGCTCACCAAGGAGACGCGCACGGCGCCCGGCCCGGTCCGCGCGGGCGACCGGGCCCCGGACGCCACGGTGAACGGCGTACGCCTCTTCGACGCGTTCCGGGGGCCGCACTGGACCCTGCTGGCACTGGGCACGGACGCCCCCGCGCCGCCCGCCGCCGTACGACTGGTGCACGGCCCGGCGCACGAGACCTACGGGACGGGACTGTTCCTCGTCCGCCCGGACGGTTACGTGGGCTGGGCCGGGGACACGCCGACCGGGCTTCCGGAGTACCTGGCCCGGTTCGGCGGGCGCTGACCGCTACGCGCTCGCCAGGGACAGCTTCGCCGCGAAGCCCAGGAACAGGGCGCCGGCCGCCGAGGTGGCACCGGCCGCCAGCCGCCGCCTGCGCCGGAACGCGTCGGCCAGGCGGGTGCCGCCGAATATCAGCAGCGACAGGTAGAGGAAGCTGGCCGTCTGGAGCAGAGCGCCGAGGACGACGAAGGAGAGCGCGGGGTAGGCGTAACCGGAGTCGACGAACTGCACGAAGAAGGAGATCAGGAAGAGGATCGCCTTCGGGTTGAGCAGCGACACGACCAGCGCGCGACGGTAGGGGCGCTCGTCGGCGGACGTGACGGCGGGCACCTCGGCCGGGCCCGTCGACTCGCCCCGCGCCTTCCACATGCTCCACGCCGAGCGCAGCATGCCGTACGCCATCCACGCCAGGTACGCGGCACCGGCGTACTTCACCACCAGGAACAGCAGCGGCGTCGTGGTGAGCACCGAGGCCGCGCCGAGCGCCGCCAGCGTCATCAGGACGGCGTCCCCGGTGAAGACACCGGCCGCCGCCGCGTAGCCGGTACGGACACCCTTGCGGGCGGCGACGGAGAGGACGTACAGGGAGTTGGGGCCGGGCAGCAGGACGATGAGGATCAGTCCTGCCAGGTAGGTGGGAAGGTCGATGACGCCGAACATGGAGGGAGTGTCGCACGGGGGTACGACACTCCTCCGAGGGGTCTCAGCCGGCGAGAACGGGCGTTCAGAACGCGTCGCTCGGCACGTAGGTGCCCCAGACCTCGCGCAGGGCGTTGCACACCTCGCCCACCGTTGCGCGGG
>NZ_LIWB01000029.1:31240-55867 GCF_001905725.1 Streptomyces sp. CB02400 | reverse complement strand
CCACTTCCCAGGACGCAACCCCCTGCTCGGCCAGGACAACCTGAGGCGGACCGTGCTGCGGGAGCACGACGTCCCCAATGATGAGGATCTGTGAAAGCGGTTCTGGCCGCGATTTCGTGAATGATCTTCGACTTCTGGCTTGGCCTGCCGAGCTCTTGCTCCCGATCGGAAGACGGCAGTGTTCTGAGGTGGCGGAGTCGCCCGCCTCCCCCGTGTCCGGCCGGGGCTCCCCGCCAAGGGCGCCTTCGGCGTCACTCACGCGATGGTGGCTTCGCCCCCGTGCTGTCAGTGCCGCCTCGTACAGTGCTTCCATGTCTGACAACGAACGGCCGCCGAACCGCAGGTTGGTGGAGGCTGTGTATCCCGCTGGCACCCACCTCGACTACTCCCGCGTCTCCTCCAACGGGATGCGCGGCAACGTACGCGACGACCGGGACAACTCGCTCATCGGCCAGGCCGAACTCTTCGACGCCCCCGACCGGTAAGCCGACGGCTACAACGACGGCTACGACCACCGATCCCACGACGACGAGTTCCGCCGTCACGTCGCGGAGCTCCTCGCCCGCGAGGTGGCCCTCTTCTTGGGGGACCTTGCTTATGCCGCGGCGGCCCGCGGCTTCGCCACCGCCCGCCCTCACGTCAGCGCCTGGGTGCGCCAACGCGTGGACAAGCTGCGCAGCCGCTCATCGAGGGTCGCTGCAGCCACCCACCCCAAGCCCGCCCAGGAATCCGGTCTCGAGCACGCACCGCCGCGACCGGCCGCCGCGACCGCGGGCCACCGCCGGGTGGACCCCGTGCTGCGCGCCGACCAAGGCGATGCCTGCGCGAACGCCGCCCTGGAGCGGATCAGCGCTCGGGCGGTCGAGGTCCACGGGATGGCCGCGCGTTACGCCGCTGACCTGCCTGCGGCCGATGCCGCCGACGAAGCCGTGCGCCAGGCCGTGGCCGTGGCTGCGGCTGCGGCTGCGGCTGCGGCTGCGGCTGCGGCTGCGGCTGCGCCAGGACTAGCCGCCGCTCTCCAACTCATCGCCTCTGACGAGGCGCTGGGCCTGACCCCTGAGCAGCAGATGTACATGTGGGAGCGTGCCGCCGAACTCGACCTCGCCGTGGTCGAAGACCTCACTGGCACTCACACCATGCCGGCAGAGGACGTCGCGCTGCAGAGCCTTGGTGCGGGAGGGGCTAGAGGCTCGGCCAGCGAACCAGCTCAGCCCTGATCGCTCTCAAGGCTCGCGGATCTCGGTGGCCGTCTGCCGGGATCGGCTGCCACGATGTGGCTGGCGAAGTCGCCCGCAACGGTGCGGCAGCCCGAGAAGCAAGGAGGTCGTCCATGTTGCTGCGGCCCGCGGTCACCTGCGAGAAGGCGATCAGGTTCCTGGACGACCCGGTCCAGGGCGGCCTCAACGACGTCCGCGACTCCGTCCCGAACTTCGCCCAGCCGATGCTGGCGGGCGTGGAACCCTCGAAGCTGGCCGGGCCCGACCTGGTGGTGACGCTGCGGCAGTACACCGAGTGGACCGCGGCGACCGCCCGGCAACTGGCGGATGTCTTCGCCGACCCGGCGGTGCCAGCGCGGCTGCGCGGCGAGCACTACAGCCACATCGTGCACAGCCCCCTGACGCCCTACCGAACCGCGCTGCTGCTGCACTGGGAGTTGGACGAGCTGGCGACGTACTTCATGGAACTGCAGAACCAGATGCGGCAGACCGTGGAGGAGTACCGCAGCTACCGGCAGCGTGTGCTGGTCGTGGACGCGAACACCCTGCTGCACTGTCAGCGCTTCGACAAGATCCCGTGGTCTCGGGTGTGCGGGAAGGGCCTGGCGACGCTGGTGATCCCGCACGTGGTGGCGGAAGAGATCGACACCAAGTCCTACTCCGAGGGCAGCGAGAAGATCAGGAAACGGGCGCGCGGGGTCTACGAGCTGCTGGGCGACGTCCTCAAGGGGCTGTCCACCGAAGGTCGCTTCGAATTGCACGACGGCACCGAGGTCCAGGTCCTACGCGACGAGCTTGGGCACCGACGCCTGCCGAACAACGACGACGAAGCCGTGGCCCGCGCGGCCCACCTGCAGCAGGCCATCGCACCGCGTCAGATCACCGTCATCACGCGCGACAACGGGATGCGCGGCAAGACCATGACCTGGTGCCTGCCCTGGGGCTTCCCACCGGACAAGTACCTGATCCCCGAGGACGGCTTCGGTGCGAAGCACCGAGAGGCGAACCTCGCGAGTATCAGCGTCGACGTCCCCGAGGACGGTGACGACACCTGGTCCCGCCCGGGACCGCGGCCTTCCGTGACGGCTACGACCGGTGCTTCATCGGCCCGCACCTCGTCGAGCGGACCGTTCACGGCGCCGCGGTCAGGACCGTTTTCAAGGCTCTGGCCGCGGTTCCGCGAACCCACGAAAGACGTGTGCGGACAGGCGGTGCATGAAGTTCAGAGAGTCCCGGAGTGCCCTGTGGCGGCGAACTGACCAATGACATCGCTAAGTTGCTCAAGGAAGTGACGCAGACTGGTGGCCACGGCATAGCACTCGTCGTTCCAGGATGCAGTCCTGGACTTGTGGACCGTGCCGTCAGCCGCGAGAGCGAAGAGACTGCCGCCGCCGTCGCTCCCGAAGACGGTTCCGTGATCGCCATTCTCGAGAGGAACCGCGCCGTACTCGTCCAGGTGCGCAGTCACGGTAGAGGGCGGGTGGATGAAGTACCCGTTGCCGATGTCGGGCAGAGACACGCTGTCGATCACGGCGAAGAGCGACAGCAGGGCCGCATATTCGGACCGGTGGTTCGTCAGGAGGGTGACCGCGGCCCGCGTCCCATCGTCGGCCAGCGCCACCTCGTTGTCCCCCGCAGGGTAGCCGTGCGTCACCTCGAAGGTTTCCATCAGCTGGCTCACGCCTTGTGAAACCTGTTGACACCACGCATGCAGCCAGGATGAGTCGAGACCACGCTCAGGCATGCAGGAGTCCTCTGGAGTCCGTGGGTGCACGCCCCTTGCGTGCGGCCTCACCATCTCATGGGCGGATCAAGACGCGGGTCCGGAGGAGGCTGAACGAAGCCCGGCCATACATCGCTCGCTTGAGAGTTTTGACCCGGTTCACGTTCCCTTCGACAGCACCGGAACTCCACGGCAGCGTGAGTCCGGCAGTGACGGCGTCGAGGTCCTGGCGGAGGAGGCCGGCGAAGCCCTGCATCTGCTTCGGTGCGTCCTGTTCGGCCTGGCGGATCCACTCCAGCAGCAGGAATCCGTGCCGGTGACGCACCAGATCTGCGAAGGCCCGGGTGAGGTCGAAGGCCCGGGTGATGTCCGGGCAGGCGAGCCGGACCTGAAGGAGGCGCTCGTCCTGGCTTTCGGTGAGCGTCTCCCGGGGCCACATGATCCACGAGATGGTCTTGCGGGGGCTCGGGATGTCGGCCCGGATCGGTTCGGCGGTGTCCGCGCGGAGGGCGGCGAGGTGTTTGCGGACGACCTGGCGGCTGCCGCGGTAGCCGCGAGCCTGGATCTCCAGGAACAGCCGGGTGCCGCTGACCCGGCCTTGCGCCTCGGTGAAGCGAGCGTTGAGGTATGCCTTGAAGGGCTCCAGGACGCCGTTGGGGCGGCGGTCGTGGGCGGAGGCCAGCAGCTCGTCGAGGTCGGTGTCGCGGAAGTGGCGCACGGTCTTGCGGTCGAGGTTCAGTCGGCGGGCGATGGCGCTGATCGTCCAGCGTTTCTCCAGCAGGCGGTGGATGTCCTCGTAGCGGTGGCGGGTGCGTTCGATGATCTGGGTGCGGGGCGGTTCCGCGGGCGGTAACAGCATCGGGGGCGGTTCCGGCACCTCGGTCACGGTCTCCTCGTTGGTATGTTTGCGCAGGCAGTCGCGGTGCTGGTGGCGGGTCTTCTCCACCGCGGCGGACAGGTTCCGCAGCAGGTGCCAGCGATCAGCGACTTCGAGGGCATGAGGGGCGGCTTCCTTGACTGCCTTCGTGCAGGCGGTGGCCCGCTCCCGGCAGATGATCCCGGCTCCGGGATGCTCGGTGAGCCAGGCGGCGAACGTCTCGGAGGTGCGGTCGGGCAGCACGTCCACAACCCGGCCGGCCTCGACGTCGACCAGCACGATGCCGTAGGTGCAGCCCTTGCGGAAGGCGAACTCGTCCACCCCCAGCACCCTCGGGGCACGGTCCAGCACCGCCGGCGCCGTCAACAGCCTGAGCAGCCGGGTCCGGCCCGCGGTCAGCCGCAGTCGACGGCACAGCCGTGCGGCGGGACGGCCGCCGAGTTCGATCGCGATCGACCGCAGCCAGTCCGCAAGCCCGGTACTGGAACAGCGGTAGCGCGTGGACAGCCCCGGCACCTGCTCGACGAACGTCGTACGGGAACAGCTCTTCCGGTCGCAGAAGTACCGGCGCACCCGCAGCCGGACGATGACCCGGCGTGAGCCCAACGGCCGCTCATCCAGGGTACGTAGATACGTGCTGTGCACGCGACGGGCCTGCTTGCGACAGTTCGGGCACCGGCCTGGACGGGCCGTCGACACCGCCTCCACCACCAGGATGCCGGAGGAGTCGCACACCCCCTCCACCCGCACATCGATCCCGGGAAACAGCACATCCTCAACCGCCTTGCTCGCCACGGCAGGAAGTACGCTGCCGAAACAATCCCGCGTTCCCACTGCTGACCAGGGGATTCACGGAACCGCGGCCAGAGCCGCGAAAGCGGCCAGTGCTGCTCTTCGTTCCCCAGTCGGTTGCTGCCGGCAACGATGGCCGGGGCCGCCCGTGCTGTGTCGGCTTCTTCGGGAGTTGTTTGGCGGCCGGCCTCGTGAACGATGTCAGCGACTTTGATGTCACTCAAGTGCTGCGGGGCGCATGGCGAGCTGCGGAGTGGGAGTCCTGCGGCACTGCCAGATCGTAGGAGCGGACTGTTCCCGGTTCCCGCCCGCGCTGTCTCGGGTGCCGGTACCGGGCCTTCGCCCGGAACCGGCGTCGTGAAATCATCAAGCGATGACCGAACCGACCAGCGACGACGGCCGCACCTTCCGGCGCGAGACCGAGCGGGTCGTCAACGAGATCGCCCAGGGGCTCCGCACGTTGGACGCTGGTGTGAGCTGGTTCTCCGACCTCGCCCCGACACGCCAGCAGATGGTTCTACAGGAAGTCGCTGGCTATGCGATGCAGGCGCACATTACAGCCGCGGACGATCGTGCGGGGGTGGCGCGGTCCGGTGTGAAGACCATGAAGTACATGCAGCCCCTGGTGCTGATCGCGGACATCGCGTTGACCGAGAACCGGTTGCCCGTGCGGCGCACGACGGGGGTGCGCCCTTCGGCGCCTCAGGCTGCGATTCACCGGCCATCGTTTCACCTGTTCGGATGAGTAGAGGACTGTATCGCTGCGGTGGTTGAGGCCTGGCCTGGACGATCTGCGGCCGTGGCACGGGCGCAGCGCCCTGCAGCGCGGCCAGCCTTCGGACGGGCGTCACGGCGTCGATCAGCGCGAGCGCGGGAGTGTTCCCGCCGGGGTCCAGGATGAGAGGGCTGCCTCCGCCGTCGTGTTCCACCAGCGAGGTGCCGTGCCGTATCGCGGCGCCAGGTCGGTGGCCGTGAACACGGCCCTGCGAAAGGAGGTTCCGGTGGCCAGAACCACAGGCGACGGAGGTGTGGGCCGGTCGTGACGTGCGCTCATGCGACTCGCTCTGCCACCTACTGTGAATCCCTCGGTTCCTCGCCCCGGTCAGACGACTGGCTCGCAGCACCCGGGGCAGTGCCGTAATAGCCGCTGATCCACGCAGTACGCAGCGCGGACGGCCGCGGGTACTGGCACGTCAGATACGGCTCCCCTCTCTGACTGGCTTTGAGGCCTTCTTCGACGGCCCGTGCAATGTCCTCGGGTGTGTCCACGCCGCGCTCTCTCCCGTCACCTTCTTGGCTGCTGATCGGTCTCACGCCTGTGGTCGAGGCCGCTCGTTCGCGACGCTAGTCGGCGACTATGCCGCGGGCGCTGAGGACGTTCCGCAACTCCGGGCCCAAGAACTCGGAGCCGAGGACGCGCCGAAGGTTCGGAAGCAGCACAAGATCGTCGAGGGAAGCGACGTCGAACAAGTCGTCCTCGCCGTCCCAGACCGGGGCGCACTCCTGGTACACCTGGTTACCGCCGTCCATGCACAGCTCCTCGACGCCGGCCAGGTGTTCGTCGCTGATCTCCAGTGATGCGAAGTAACTGCGTGCCTCGGGCACAACCTGGTACGCCAGGCCGTGCTGCTGCGCGTACTCCCAGGGGGCGTCGCTGAGCCCCTTCTCCTTAAGGAGATCGGCGAGGCAGAACTGAGGCGTGAGCGTCTCATCGATGTACATCAGCTGCTCGACGACGATGAGCTTGAAGTTGAAGTCTTTAAACGTGGCCATGCACACAACTTAGACGGCACCACTGACACCAAGACCACCGCAGTGGGGAAGACCCCTGTGGTGCGGCGGAGCGGGAACCGGTTCGCGGTGAACGCGACGTCGGCGATCAGTACCAAGGGCCGGATGCACTTCATGGTCTTCACCGAGAGCTTCACCGCAGAGGTGATGTGCCGCTTCCTGGACCGGCTCGCCGGCCACTTCGACCACAAGGTCCACCTCGTGGTCGACGGGCACTTCGCCCACCCCGATGATGTCGAGCTGCACTTCCTGCCGCCGTACTCGCCCGAGCTGAACCCCGACGAGCTGGTCAACGCCGACCTCAAGCACAGCCTGCCCAAGCAGCACCAGGCTCACGACCAGGCCGAACTCGCCGCAGAGATCCGCCGCTTCTTCCACAGACGCCAGCGACAACCGCACATCGTCCGCCGCTACTTCGGCGGCCCCACCGTCCGCTGCGTCCTGGACGAGAACCCCATGAGTTTCTGATCAATAGGAGAAGATGAGACAGCAGGCACGGTCTTCGGTTGTGGTCACGCGAACTCGACACTCACATGATCAACGAGGCCGTGCCTGCACCTGCACCTGAGTCCTCACAACGCGACATGACAACCCATCACTGGACAACCTCACCCAACCTGCGGGCTTGCAAAGTCCCTGGGTCCTGACCGGGGTTCTCTCCGGGCTGTGGCCGGAACTCGACCAGGCCAAATCCGGCGCTGCAGCAGCGTGTTCGCGCCATATACGCTCCGGCGGGAGAGCGCTCGCGGATCCTGTACGCAACAGAAGTGACGGGAGGTGGAGCCGTCCGGCCTCCGGGGACTCGGCGGCCTGACGGCTCCCCTGTCGTACGGAATCGGTTCACCTGGGGTTTCCCGCCAGACGGGAGGGGCCGGCCGGTGTCGGAAACCCCGGTCGATTCGTTCACGGCCGCGACAGTGATCCATCGGTCCACGACCGGAGGTCGAACGGGCGAGCTCCCTCCCTGTTGACCGGACAGAAACGGGACGTTTCAATACCCGAAGCGTCATGCGCGCTTGTTCGCCCTCGCGCTCCCCGGAAGTACTCGCCCGCATTACTGCCCTTTCGGTCGAGTATTTCCCGGACGTCGGCGTTCCGGTTATTCGGCCACATGGTACGCGCACCACCGTGATGCAGAGTTGTGCTCGCACCCGTCCCCGTGACGCCGTGTGCCGACCTCGTCTCTTCATGTCCGGGGTGCGCGTCCTCGAGATGGAGGAATTATGAAAGCAGAGGACTCCAGGCGCTATCTCGCCTATCTGGCGACAATCGCCGCCGGGCTGAGCACACCCGTGTTCGTGAGCGGAGCGGCCCAGGCCGCTACCGATTCCGCGCACACGGTCACCGTCTCCGACTCGGCGCGCACCGCGCTCGCCGCCCAGGCGGCCGAATCGGATCGGGAGGCACTGTCCGCCGACGGTCTGTTCTCGCGGCACAACCAGACCTACAACGAGGTCTACAACGAAGTGATCAATCCTCCGTACCTGCAACGGGTCCAGCCGTATCTCCAGAGCATCACCCCCGGCTCGCCCGACCGGACGTCCGCTGCCACACCACTGAGTCGGATCCTCGACGAACTGGCCTGACGGCCCCTCCCGGCGCATCCTCGCCGGCTCCAGCCGGATGTGGACCGCATCCATTGGCCCGCATCCGGCATCCCCGCAGTTCCCGAGTTCCGCAGGACCCAGGAGAACCGAAATGACGCAGGAACCTTTCAGGCAGGTCCAGTTCGTCACCAAGATATCCAAGTTCTGCAATCTCAGATGCGCTTACTGCTACGAATTCGCCGAGCTCGGGCAGCGTGAGCGGATGACTCTGGAGCAACTGCGCCAGATGTACACGCACATGCGCGACTACTACGTTCAGAAGGATCAGGAAGACGGGATCCGGACACATCTCCACATCGTCTGGCACGGCGGCGAGCCACTGATGATCGAGCCGGATTACTACTGGCGCACCCTGGACGACCAGCGCACGATCTTCGGGGACTCCTTGCGGACAAGCAACACCGTACAGACCAATCTCACCGTCCTTGACGACGAACGGATCCGGCTGCTCCGGGATGGATTCGACAACGTCGGCGTCTCTCTAGATCTTTTCAGCGGACTCCGTGTCAACATCGCCGGCCGGGACCAGCAGAAAAAGGTCGTGACACATATGGAGCGCCTGCGTTCCGAAGGCATCCCGTTCGGTTGCATCACCGTGCTGACCAAGAAGAACCTGGCCCGAGTGAAGGACACCTTCTCCTTCTACGAGAGGGCAGGGATAGGATTCCGGGTGCTACCGCTCTTCGAAGGGGCCTACGCCGACCAGCACGAGGCGTACGACATCACCGTGCCGGAGATCGTCTCCGCCCTGAACCAGATCGCCGACCTCTGGCTGACCAGCGACAACCCCGTGCAGGTATCCCCGCTGGACTACCAGCTGCAGATCGTGCTGCGCCACCTCGACCCCGAGGCGCCGCGCTCCTACTTCAACCAGCGTGAATGGCTGCCGGTGATCGTCGTGAACACCCCCGGGGACATCTACGCCTACGGTGATCCGTACGAGGACCCCCAGGCTTCACTGGGTAACATCTTCACCACCCCGCTCGGGGAACTGCTCTCCGGCCCGCGCTTTGACGCGTCCGCCCGCGAGGCCGAGGTCCGGATAGCCGCGAACTGTCTGAACTGCAAGTACTTCGGAGCCTGTTCGGGTGCGGCGATCGCGAACAACCGGGATAACGTGCACACGGTGGTCGACGGGATCGGCGTCTGCGACGTCGACCGGGCCGTATTGGAGCACATCGAGAACCGGCTGCGCACCGGTGACGTCCTGGACCGCAACGGACGCGTCAAAGCCGTCACCGCTCCCGTCGTCGATCCCGTCTCCTGACGCCGGTGGAAGCGGGTGAGGGGGACGCGCGCCGACAGCCCCACGAGAGCTTCACCGTCACGGTCACCGCGGCGGACGGCCCGCGGGCACAAGTGCCCGACCCGCCGTTCGACGACTCGACACCGCTGCTCGCCGTCACCCTGGAGACCATGCCAGGTGGCGGCGGGCAGGCGTGCCTGCCGTTCCTGCACCTGGACCTGGCGGGCCGGCCCGGTGCCGAGACCGTCGTCCGGGGACTGCGTCGGGCGGAAACAGTCCTGGACAAAGCGCTGTCGCTGTTCGTACACAGCTCCGGCAACGGCTACGTCGGAATCACCGTCACGGAGAGAACTCCGTCGGCTGGAGCCGAGCCCGACGGGGAAAGCGGTCCTGGGCAGCGCGTTCTGCGGGTGGCGGTCGACCCGGTCTTGCACGCGGTGGGCCTCGCGGCCGCTGTCCGCAGCGGCCGACTGGTGATGGTGCACCACTGGTCGTCCGCCGAAGGCGTCCGCCGCCGGGCACTGCTTCCGGTGGACGTGGACCGCGAGATGCTCGAACGGATCGTTCGAGCAGCTCTCACGCACCCGCGCTCCGTCCAGGTCGGCCTCTTCGGCGGGTACGAGCGGAGCGGGATCTGACCACCCGCCCCGGCCGGAAGGCCGCAGAGGCGGACGCGGCCGGATTCCGGCCCGACACTCCCGCCCCACCCGATGAGAAGGCAGCCGGTGACCCGATGCCGGCCAGGACACGGCAGGGCGCTGTCACGTTATTGGGTGCGTGGGTCTCTGGTGACGTGTCGGGGCGTGGTAGGGGCCGGGTTCCGGACCGGTGCTCAGGCCTCGGCGGGCTGGCCGGCGGCGCCGGTGATCTGGTCCCGGACGGCGAAGGGGATGGTCATCTCGGCGTGGTAGCCGGGGGTGGTCATCAGGTGGCGGCGGGGCCGGAAGTGGGGTGAGATGCCGCTGAACGCGGCCAGGAACCGCTGGGTTTTGCCGACGCTACGGAAGCCTTTCATGGCGCGTTCGCGCTGCCGGGTGGGCTGGTGGCTGTTCTCGGCCCGGTTGTTCAGGCCCTTGTGCGAGCGGTGCTCGACCGGGGGCATGACCTCGCGGTGGGCCGCTCGGTGGGAGCGCAGCTCGTCGGTGACGACCACCCCGGGGCACCGGGGTCGTCTTCACCAGGCGGCGGAAGAAACGCCGGGCCGCGGCCTTGTCCCGCCGGTTCTGCACGAGGATGTCGAGGACGGCGCCGCCGGCGTCGACGGCCCGCCACAGGTACTTCAACTCACCGTTGGTTCTCACGAAGACCTCGTCCAGGTGCCGCTTGTCGCCCGGCCGGGGCCGCCGGCGGCGCAGCCCGTTCGCGTAGATCTGCCCGAACTTCGCGCACCAGCGCCGGACCGTCTCGTGGGAGACGAGCACACCGCGCTCGAGCATGAGCTCCCCGACCTCGCGGAAGCCGAGCGGGAAACGGAAGTACAGCCACACGCAGTGCGCGATCACCTCGACTGGGTACCGGTGCCCCTTGTACGACGGCGACGCGGACGACACGAGCGAACCCCTCCCCGGCACAACCAACTCCAAGATCATCCCAGGCCGGTCACCCAACGTGACAACACCAGCCCACTCACTCGGCCGTTCGAGGGTCCACGGATAGGCTGGCGCCGTCAGCGAAGATCGCGGAAGGAAGACGTACATGGCGGACATGGTGGAGAAGGCAGCGCGGAGTGTCTTCGAGCGCTACGACCTGGACGGTGACGGCCTGGTCACCGCGGAGGAGTACCGGCAGGTCGTGACGGAGCTGGAGGGCGCCGAGATCACCGAGTCGGAGGCCCGGGCCCTGATCGACTCACTCGACACCGACGGCGACCGCCGGATGTCCTTCGACGAGTTCTGGGCGGCCATGAACCGCTGACACCCCCGGCCGGGCCGTGAAGAGCGCCTGTGACGGGTCCGACCGCCACAGGCGCCGTACTCAGGCCGAGCGCACGAAGGCGGCGAACCGGTCGAGCGCCTCCTCGATGTCCTCCGGTCCGAGGGCGCTACACGACAGGCGCAGACAGCGCAGTGGTTCGATACCGGTTCCGGTCCCCGACGCCGCCGCGTCGTAGAAGTGGTGCAGCGGCGTCCACAGCACACGGTGGTCGCGGGCCGAGCGCTCCAGCGCCGCATCGGTGACGTCGAACGGTACGTCGACGACGACGAAGAAACCGCCCTCGGGACTGTTCCAGCTCACCCCGGACGCCGACGGATCGGGGAAGCGGCGGGCCAGCCCGTCGACGATCCGGTCGAGGCCTTCCCGGTACACCTCGCTTTCCCGCTCGGTGGCGCGGACCAGACTGCACCCGTGTTCCAGCAGCCTGCCCCCGGCCACGGCCTGGGCGATCGGCGAGGTGTTGACGGTGACCATGCTCTTGGCCCTGGCGAGCAGGTCCGCCAGGTACAGCTCCGAATCGACCGGTTGGTCGGCCACCGCGTAGCCGATCCGTACCCCCGGGAACACCGTCTTCGCCAGCGAACCGAGGTGGACGACACGGCGTGCGGTGTCCAGCGCCTTCAGGGTCGGGAGGCGGTGCCCCCGGCGCGGGAAGAGGCCGTAGGGGTTGTCCTCCAGGAGGAGGACGTCCTCCTGTTCCGCCAGGTCGAGGGGGTCGCGGCGCACCGGCTCGGGCATCCGGACGCCCGAGGGGTTCGCGTGGTCGGGGACGACGTACAGGGCGCGCGGGCGCAGCCCGGCGGCGCGGGCCTCGCCGATACGCCGCCGCAGGTCGTCCAGGTCGACGCCGTCCGGCCCCTCGGCGACCGGGTGCACCGGCAGGTCCAGGAGGCGTGCCGCCCCGGTGACGCCGACGTAGGCGGGCATGACGGCCAGCAGGACGTCACGGTCGTCGCGGCGCAGCAGCCGCAGGGTGAGGAACAGTGCCTCCTGGCAGCCCGTGGTGACGAGCACGGCCTCCGGGTCGACGTCGATGCCCTCGTCCACGGACAGCTGGCGGGCGATCAGTTCGTGGATGATGCCCTTGGTGCGTCCGTACTGGAGCAGGGTGCGCCGGACCCGCTCCTCGGTGTATCCCTGTTCGGTGCGCAGGTGGTCGCTGAAGACCCGCAGCGCGCGGTGGACGTCCTCGACGTCGTAGAACCCCTCGTACGGTGTACCGGCGGCGAGGGAGAGCGCGTCCGGGTGGCGGCCCGCGATCTCGTTGAGGAAGTTCATCGAGGAGAGCAGCGGGTCGCCCACCGAGGGGTGCAGCGCGGTGAGGTCGAGGCCGTCCGTGGCCGTGCTCGCCGTGCTCGCCGTGGTCATCGCGGTTCGCCTCCCGGGCCGGTGACGGTGCGCAGCCGCGCCGCCGCGGCGAGGTCCGGGCAGCCGGCCAGCGCGAGTGCCGACTCCAGTTCCTCGCCGAACAGGTGGAGGATCCTGAGTACGCCCTGGTGCCCGCCGACCGCCAGGCCCCACAGCACGGGGCGGCCCAGCAGCACGCCGTCCGCGCCGAGGGCGAGGGCCTTCAGGACGTCCGTACCGCTGCGGACACCGCTGTCGAGGAGCACCTCGCACCGCCCCGCGACGGCCTCGGCCACGGCGGGCAGGGCGCCGAGCGCGGGCAGGGCGCCGTCGAGCTGGCGGCCGCCGTGGTTGGAGACCACCAGCGCGTCCGCACCGCAGGCCGCGGCGCGTTCGGCGTCGGCCGGGTCCAGCACGCCCTTGAGGATCAGCGGCAGCCGGGTGTGTTCGCGCAGCCAGTCCAGGTCGGCCCAGCTCAGGGACGGGTCGACGACGTTGGCGGTCTGCGCGGCGACCGCGCTCACGCCGCTGCTCGCGGTGCGCGGCACACCGTCGGGGCGGGCACCGAAGTGCACGGGCGACACCCCGTCGGGCAGGGCGAAGGTACCGCGCATGTCGGCCGCCCGGCGTCCCATCCTCGGTGTGTCGACGGTCAGCATCAGCGCACGGCAGCCGGCCGCCTCCGCGCGCTTCAACAGTTCCCCGGTGTGGCCGCGGTCGCGCAGCCAGTACAGCTGGAACCAGGTGGTGGCGCCGGTGGCAGCGATGTCCTCCACGGCGGTGCTGCTGAAGGTGCACGCCGTGAACGGGACACCGGCGTCCCGGGCCGCGCGGGCGGCGGCCAGTTCGCCGTCCGGGTGCACGGCCCTCTGGTACGCCATCGGGGCCACGGCCACCGGGAGGGCGCTCTCCGTGCCGAGCAGGGCGCGGGCGGTGGCGACGGACGAGACGTCCGCGAGCACCCGGGGAACGATGTGGAGCCGGTCGAACGCGGCGCGGTTGGCGCGGAGCGTGAGTTCCGCGCCCGCCGCCCCGCCGACGAAGCGCTCCACGGCGGCGGGCAGGACCGCCGCCGCCAGAGCCTCCGCGTCGGCGGGGGTGAGCAGGTCGGCGAGTGCCGGGTCGGTCACGCGGTCTCCCCGTCGGCGTGCGCGGCGGCCTCGTGCTCGGCCTTCTCCGCCTGTACGGCGTCGTACAGCGCGCGGACGTTGCCGCCGCCGAAGCTGTCCGCGCCGGCGCGCTCGATGATCTCGTAGAAGACCGTGCGCTTGGGGTGGATGGTCCGCGTGAAGATCTGGAAGAGCTGACCGCCGTGGTCCTCGTCGGCGAGGATGCGGCCCTTGCGCAGCTCGGCGATCGAGTGGCGGTTCAGCTGGAGGCGCTGCTCCAGCCGGTCGTAGTACGTGTCGGGAGTGCCGAGGAAGACGATGCCGCGCTCGAGCATCCGGTCGACGGTGCCGATGATGTCGGGGGTGGCGAAGGCCAGGTGGTGCACGCCGCCGCTGCCGTGCCGCTCCAGGAAGTCGCCGATGTGACCGGCGTCGTGCTCCGGGCTCGGTGCGAGGACGGTGAAGGTGAGGTCCCCGGCGGGGCTGCGGACGGCCTTGGAGTCCATGGCCTCGGTGCCCTGGACCATCAGCTCCTCGTACACGGACGTGTAGCCGAAGACCCGCTCGTAGTAGCCGGTGGTCTCGGCCAGCCGGCCCATGGGGACGCTGACCGCGACGTGGTCGAGGACCGTCAGGCCCACCGGCTCCGGCTCCCCCGGGGCGAGGGCCTGGGCCACCGGCTCGAAGCCGGGCAGCGGGACGGCGGTGTCCGTGTGGCCGTCGGGCCGCTGGACCAGGGTATGGCGTACGTCGTCGAAACCGGCGGCGACGACGGCGGTGACCCAGCCCTCGTGCTCGGTGGGCTCGGCGAGGGCCGTGGCGGAGCGGGAGACGGCGTCGGCGAAGGCCTCGCGGGCGTCGTGGGCGGTGAGCGCGATGTCGGCTATGCCGTCGCCGTGCCGGGCCACGTAGGCGGCGGCCGGGTGGCTGTCGTCGAGCGCCTGGGTCACCACGAGGACGATGTCGCCCTGGCGCAGTGCGAGGGAGCGGGAAGCGCCCTCGGGGCCGCCGCGTTCGGCGGTGGCGCAGACCTGGAAGCCGTAGCCGTCGGTGAAGGCCGACGCGGCGGCCTCGGCGTCGGTCACGTACAGCTCGACGTGGCCGACGCGCAGGGAGGCGGCGGGTGCGGTGTCCGTCATGTCGTTCTCCTCACGGGGTGTGCCGGGGTGGTCGGAGGCAGGGGGCGGGGATCCGTGGCGGTCACTGCTCGGTCATGGCGTCGACCAGGCTCTTGGGCCGCATGTCCGTCCAGTTCTTCTCGACGTGGTCGAGACACTCCTGACGGCTCGCGGCCGGGAGGTCGACGGTCCAGCCGGCGGGGACGTCGGCGAAGACCGGCCAGAGGGAGTACTGCAGTTCGTCGTTGACGAGGACCAGGTACTGGGCGTCGTCGTTCTCGAAGGGGTTGGTCATGGGGTCGCTCCGTACTGGGGTGGGGTCGGTCGGGCAGGGGTCAGGTGGTGCGGGGGCGGTCGGTGCCCTCCAGGCGCTCCGCGACGGCACGGCCGATCTCCGTGACGGGGCCGGGCAGGGTCATCTCGTGGTGGCCGCAGGCGACGGGGCGCGGGTCGAGGCGTCCGCCGACGTACGGCGTCCAGGACGTGGGGGCCGGCGCGTCCGTCCCCGGGTCCGGTTCGGCGGTGAACAGCAGGACGTCACCGTCGAAGTGCCGGGGTACGAACTCCCGTTGCAGCCGGGCGTGGCGGGCGGCGATGCCGGGCCACACCCGCAGCGTCCTCGGCGGGATGCCGGTGAGGGGCGCGCCCTCACGCCGCAGGACCTCGCGGGCCGCCTCCGCGTCCACCGGGCCGCCGTCCGGGAGACCGGGCGCCTCGTGGCCGAGAAACCTCAGCAGCCGGGCGAGGACGTCACCGTCCGTCCGGTCCTGCGAGGGCGGTCCGCCGGCCTCGGCACGCCCGGCGGCGGTCGCGTCCGGCGGGAAGGCGTCGAGCAGGGCCAGCAGCGCGACCTCCTCCCCCGCCTCGCGCAGCCGCACCGCCATCTCGTGCGCCACCAGGCCACCGAAGGACCAGCCCAGCAGGTGGTACGGGCCCTCGGACTGGACCTCGCGGATCCGGGCCAGGTAGTCCTCGGCCATCTCGCCCACGGAGGCGGGCGGTTCCTCGTCCCGGGCCAGCCCCCTGGCCTGGAGTCCGTACAGCGGCCGGTCCTCGCCGAGGGAGCGGAGCAGGCCGGCGTACGGCCAGCTCAGCCCGGCCCACGGGTGGACGCAGAACAAGGGCGGCCGGGTGCCCGTGGCGCGCAGCGGCAGCAGGACCTCCAGGGCCCGCACGGCCTCCTCGCTCCCGCTCCCGCTCCCGCCGCCGGAACGCAGCAGGCGGGCCAGGGCCTCGGGGGTGGGCGCGTCGAGCAGCGAGCGGACGCCCAGGACGGTACCGGAGCCGGTGGCCGAGCGGATGCGGCCCAGCAGCCGGACCGCGAGCAGCGAGTCTCCGCCCCGCTCGAAGAAGCTGTCCTCGGGGCCGACCCGGTCCACGCCGAGCACCTCGGCGAACAGCTCGCAGAGCACCCGCTCCTCGGCGTCGCGCGGCGGGCGCCCGCCTCCGGGCGCGGTGAGCGAGGGTTCGGGCAGCGCCTTGCGGTCCAGTTTGCCGTTCGCGGTGAGGGGCAGGTCCGGCAGGGTGACGACGGCCGCGGGCACCATGTACTCCGGCAGGCGGTCCGCGACGTGCCGCCGCAGCGTGGCCGGTTCGACGGGTGTGGAGGCCGGGTCGGCGACGGCGGGCACGGCGTAGGCGATCAGCCGGGTCGTGCCCTGTCCGTCGGCCCGTACGACGACGGCGGCGCGGGCGACGGCGGGGTGGGCGCGCAGGACCGCCTCGACCTCGCCCGGCTCGATCCGTACCCCGCGCACCTTGACCTGTTGGTCGGCGCGGCCCAGGTACTCCAGTGCGCCGTCGGCGCCTCGGCGGGCCAGGTCGCCGGTGCGGTACATGCGCCCGCCCGTGCCGTGCGGGTCGAACGGGTCGGCCACGAAGCGTTCGGCGGTCAGCGCGGGCCTGCCGTGGTAGCCGCGCGCCAGCTGTACCCCGGCGAGGTACAGCTCACCGGTGGCCCCGGGCGGTACCGGACGCAGCGCCGCGTCCAGGACGTACACCCGGGTGTTCCAGACCGGCCGGCCGATCGGCACGGGGCCCTGGGCGTCCGGCTCGCAGTCCCAGTGGGTGACGTCGACGGCCGCCTCCGTGGGGCCGTACAGGTTGTGCAGCGGCACCCCGGGCAGCACGGTGTGGAAGCGGGCCGCCAGGTCGGCGGGGAGTTCCTCGCCGCTGCACACCACCCGGCGCAGTCCGGTGCATCCGGCCGCGGCGGGCTCGTCGAGGAACGCGCCGAGCATCGACGGCACGAAGTGCGCCGTCGTCACGTGTTCGGCGCGTATCAGCTCTGCGAGGTAGGCCGGGTCCCGGTGCCCGTCGGGGCGGGCGACGACCAGGGTCGCGCCGGTGACGAGCGGCCAGAACAGCTCCCACACGGAGACGTCGAAGCCGGTCGGGGTCTTGTGCAGCACCCGGTCCCCGGCGGTGAGCCCGTACGCGTCCTGCATCCACAGCAGGCGGTTGACGACGGCCTCGTGCGGGACGGCGACGCCCTTGGGCCGGCCGGTGGAGCCGGAGGTGTGGATGACGTAGGCGGGGTTGCGCGGGTCGGGGGCGGTGTCCGTCGGGGAGGTGCGCGTCCCGTCGCCGGCATCGGCGTCCATGACGAGGACGGGCGTGTCGCCCGCTGGCGGCGGGGACTGTGCCGCCACCGCTTCGGTGACCAGGATCCGGACCGGTTCGGTGTCTTCGAGGAGCAGGGTGACGCGTTCCGCCGGAAGGCCTGGGTCGACGGGGACGTACGCGGCTCCCGTTTCGAGTACCGCCAGGAGGGCCGTGATCAGGTCTGCGGAGCGGGGCACGGCGACGGCGACACGGGTCTCCGGTCCGGCCCCGGCCCGGCGCAGGCGGCCGGCGAGGGCGGAGGCGCGGGCGGCCAGCTCGCCGTAGGTCAGCCGCTGTGTCCCGTGGACGACGGCCGGCGCGTCGGGGGTGCGGGCGGCCTGGGCGGCGAACAGCTCGGGGAGGGTGGCCGGCGCGAGGGGCACCGCCGTGTCGTTCCACCGGGTGAGGACCAGTTCGCGTTCCTCGTCACGGAGCACGTCGACGGCCGCCAGTCTCCGGTCGGGTTCCGCGGCGAACTCCCGCAGCAGCAGGCCCAGCCGTTCCGCCAGCGCGGTCACGGCCGCATGGCCGAAGTGCGCGGGCTGGTGGCCGAGGCGGAGGGTGAGACTCCCGCCGGAGGGGTCCTGGGAGTCCTGGGACCCCTGGGTGACGATCAGGCTCAGCGGGTAGTGGGTGGCGTCCCGGCCCCTGACTCCGGTGAGTCGCGGCCCGAGGGCGCCCGCGCGCGGGGTGAACGACTCCCGGTCGACCGGATAGTTCTCGAAGACCACGAGAGTGTCGAAGAGCGCGGAGTGGCCGGACAGCCGCGTGACCTCGCTCAGCCCGAGGTGCTGGTGGCTCATCAGGGACGACTGGCGGGTCTGGAGCGCGGTGAGCGTCTGGAGGACGGTCGCCCGCGGGTCGAGGGCGACCCGGACGGGCAGCGTGTTGATGAAGAGTCCGACCATGGACTCGACCCCGGCGACCTCGGGCGGGCGGCCCGCGACCGTGGCGCCGAAGACGACGTCGTCACGGCCCGTCACGCAGGACAGCAGCACCGCCCAGGCGCCCTGCACCAAGGTGTTGACCGTCAGGCCCGCCTCCCGCGCCAGCCGGTGCAGGGCCGCGACCGTGTCGGAGGGCAGTTCCAGCGCGACGTGGCCGGGTTCGGCCGTGGACGCGCCGACCGCCCCGGGGGCGAGCAGCGTCGGTTCGTCCAGCCCTGCCAGCTCGGCGGTCCAGGCCGCCCTGGCGGCCTCCCGGTCCTGGGCCGCGAGCCAGGCGAGGTAGTCGCCGTACGGGGTGACGGCGGGCAGCCCGGCCGCCCGGCCCCGCGCCGCGTACAGCGCGAACATCTCGCGGAGCAGCACGGGCATGGACCAGCCGTCGAGCAGGACGTGGTGCGGCGTCAGGACGAGGCTGTGGTGCTCCTCGTCGTGCTTGACCAGCGCGATCCTCAGCAGCGGGGGCCGTGCCAGGTCGAACCGCGTCGACCGCTCCTCCTCGGCGACGCGGTCGCGGCGGGCGGTGTGCTCCGCCGCCGGTACGCCGGTCAGGTCCACGGTGCGCCAGGGCAGCCGGGGGTCTCGGACGACCACCTGGACGGGGGCGCCGGTGGCATCGTGGACGAACCCGGCGCGCAGGCTGGCGTGGCGGCGCAGCAGTGCCGTCCACGCCTCGCGCAGGACCTCCTCGTCCAGGGGGCCTTCGAGGTCCAGTACGAGTTGGGCGGTGTATACGTCGGTGCCCTCGTGGTCGTAGTGGGCGTGGAAGAGCAGGCCCTCCTGGAGCGGGGAGAGCGGGAGGACGTCCTCCAGGCCCGGGTGGGCGGCCTCCAGGGCCTCCACCTGTTCCTGGGTCAGGGACACGAGGGGGAAGTCGGACGGCGTGTGGCCGCCGTTCTCCGCGCCCGTGCGCGCCAGGGTCTCCAGGGCCCGCAGCCACCGCTCGGCCAGCTCCCGCACCTCGGCCTCGTCGAGCAGACCGCCCGCCCACGCGAACGTCGCCGACAGCACCGGACCCTCGGGGCCGTCGACCGTGACGGCGTTGATGTCCAAGGTGTGCGCAAGCGGGGTGGCAGGATCGGCGTCGGGTCCACCGGGCTGCGCGACCGGCGACCAGTCGGCGCCGGACGGGGCGGCGGACGTCGGCGTGCGCCCGAGGTAGTTGAAGCCGATCTGCGGCTCGGCGAGGGCCGCGAGGGCGGGCGCGGTGTCGGCGTTGAGGTGGCGCAGCAGGCCGTACCCCGCACCGCCGCCGGGTACCGCCCGCAGCTGTTCCTTGACCCGCTTCACGGCGTCCGCGGGGTCGTCCCCGGAGACGGTGGCGTCGAGCCGTACGGGATGGACGCGGGTGAACCAGCCCACCGTGCGGGAGAGGTCCACGTCCGGCCGGTCGGTGTCGCGGCCGTGGCCCTCCAGGTCGATCAGGACCCCGCCGTCGGTGTCCACGCCCCGCGCCTCGCGCCACTGACGTACCGCGAGGGCCAGCGCGCCCAGCAGCACGTCGTCGACCCCGCCGTGGAAGGCGGCCGGGACGGACGACAGCAGCGGTGCCGTGTGTGCCTCCGACAGCGTCACTGTCAGCCGTCGTGCCGTGCCGGCGGTGTCGCGCGCGAGGTCCAGGGCCCGGCTGCCGAGCGTCGGCTCGCCGACCCGCGACGACGTCCGCCAGTACGGAAGTTCGGAGGTCACCCGCGGGTCGTGCGCGCGCTCGCGGAGCAGTCCCGCCCAGCGCCGGAACGACGTGCCCACCGGGTCCAGCCGCACCGGCTCACCCGCCGCCACCGCCTCCCACGCCTGCCGCAGATCCGGCACCAGGATGCGCCACGACACCCCGTCCACCGCGAAGTGATGCACGGTCAGCAGCAGCCGGCCCGGCGCCTCCGCACCCGCGTCGAACCACACCACCTGCACCATCACGCCCGACTCCGGCGCCAGCCGCGCCACCGCCGCCCGCGCCTCGGCCACCACGTCGGCACCGGCGAGAGGCACCCGGCGCACGCACCCGGCGGCGTCCACCGAACCACGCTCGCCCACCTCCGACACCCAGTCCGCGGACACCCGCAGCCGCAGCGCGTCGTGGTGGTCCAGCAGCGCCCGCACCGCCGCCGCCAGCCGCTCCTCCCCCAGCCCAGCCGGCACCCGCAGGAACACCGACTGCTGGAAGCCGGCCGCCGTGCCCCGCCACTCCCGCAGCCAGCGCATCACCGGGGTCGGTTCCACCGGACCCGTGCCGTCGTCCTCGACTGCGTCCGCCGGTCCCGCGCCGGCGGTGCCGCAGACCTCCGCGAGCGCGGCCGGTGTCCGGTGTTCGAAGACGTCGCGCGGGGTGAGGACCAGGCCGGCCCGCCGCGCCCGGCTGACCAACTGGATCGACATGATGCTGTCCCCGCCCAACGCGAAGAACCCGTCGTCCACGCCCACGTTCACGACGCCCAGCACCTCCGCGAACAGGGCGCAGAGGGTCCGCTCCACGGGAGTGCTCGGTGCCCGTCCCGCGCCCGCGGTGCCGGTGAAGTCGGGCACGGGCAGGGCCGCGCGGTCGAGCTTGGCGTTCGCGGTCAGCGGCAGCGCGTCGAGCAGGAGGATGTCGGAGGGGATCATGTACTCGGGCAGCCGTTCGGCGAGGCCCGCCCGGAGCGTGCCGGGGTCCGGCCTGCGTCCCGGTTCGGGCACGACGTAGCCGACGAGGTGCTTGCCTCCGGAGGGAGCCTGCCGCACGAGGACCACGGCATCGGCGACCTCGTCCTGTTCACCCAGTACGCCCTCGATCTCGCCGAGTTCGATGCGGAAGCCGCGGATCTTCACCTGGTGGTCGGCCCGGCCGAGGAACTCCAGCACCCCGTCCGGCGTCCAGCGCACCAGGTCGCCCGTGCGGTACATACGGGTACCTGCCGGCCCGAACGGATCGGCGACGAACCGTTCGGCGGTCAGCGCGTACCGGCGCGCGTAGCCACGGGCCAGCGCGTCACCGGCGATGTACAGCTCACCCGCCGCACCGGGCGGCACCGGCCGCAGCCGGCCGTCGAGCACGTAGGCCCGCATGCCGTCGCGGGCCCGGCCGATCGGCACGTTGCCCGGCACCCGGGCCGCGTCGCGCATGGCGTGCTGGGTGGCGAACAGGGTGATCTCGGTCGGGCCGTAGATGTCGGTGACGACCGTGTCCGGGCACGCGTTCAGAACGCGCCGCACGGACGCCGACGAGACCACGTCGCCGCCGGTCAGCACCTCGCGGACGCCCGCCAGACAGCCGGGGTCCTCCTCCGCCACCACGCGGAAGAGTCCGGCGGTCAGCAGCAGCGAGGTCACACCGTGGGTGCGCAGGGTACGGGCGATGGTGGGGACGTCGAGGTCACCGGGCGGTGCGACGACGACCTCTCCGCCACCGAGCAGGGGCATCCACAGCTCGTAGGTGGACGGGTCGAAGCCGTACGGCGAGTGCAGCAGCACCCGGGGCGGGCACTCGCCGGCACGGGAGGCCCCGGCGGCGGCGTTCCAGCGGCGGTCGGTGGCCAGGCTCACCACTCCGCGATGGGTGATCTCCACGCCCTTCGGCTCGCCGGTGGAGCCGGAGGTGAACATCACGTAGGCGGTGCTGTCCGGCAGGACGTGCGGGACAGGGGTCCGTACGGGGGTCTCCGTCCCCTCCGGACGGTCGTCGTCGCCGGCCACGACCTCGTGCTCGATCCCGGGCAGCCCGTCGGCGGCCGTGCTGCCGTCCGTGACCACGACACGGCATCCCGCCAGTCGTGTCATCGAGGCGAGCCGGTCCTTGGGCAGCTTTCCGTCGAGGGGTACGTAGACCGCTCCGGCCTTCAGCACGCCGAGGACCGCCGTCACGACCTCCGGCGAGCGCTCCATCAGCAGCGCGACCCGCTCCTCGGGGCCGACGCCGAGAGCCGTCAGCCGCGCCGCGAGCCGGTCCGCCCGCTCGTCGAGTCCGCGGTACGTCCGCACGCCACCGTCCCAGCGGACGGCCACGGCCTCCGGCGTACGCGCCACCTGGGCGGCGAACGCCTCGACGACACTCGTCTCCGACCTCACCGAGTCCGCGTCGGCGTCGTTCCAGTCGGCGAGGATGCGGTGCCGCTCCTCAGCGGTGAGGACCTCGACGGCACCGGACGGGCGGGCGGGGTCGTCGGCAAGCATCCTCAGCAGTGCGGTGAACCGGCCGACGAGTGTGCGCGCGGCCTCTTCGGTGAGGAGGTGCGGCATGTAGTGGAGCCGCAGCCACAGTGCGTCGTCGCGGAGTCCGGCGGCGAGGGTCACCGGGTAGTGGGTCGCGTCGTGGACCTTCGAGCCGCTGACGGTGAGACCCGAGGAGGGGACGGTCCCTTCGGCGACCGGGTAGTTCTCGAAGACGACAAGGGTGTCGAAGAGCCGTGGCAGACCGGACAGCCTGTTGATCCGGCTCAGTCCGACGTGCTGGTGGGCCAGCAGCTTCGACTGGGCGGTCTGGAGACGCAGCAGGAGGTCGGCCAGCCGCTCGGCCGGATCGAGGACGACCCGGACCGGGAGGGTGTTGATGAACAAGCCCGCCATGGACTCGATGCCGGGTATCTCCGGCGGCCGGCCGGAGACCGTCGTGCCGAAGACCACGTCGTCGCGGCCGGTCAGCCGGGACAGCAGCAGGGCCCAGGCGCCCTGCACCAGGGTGTTGACCGTCAGGCCCGCCTCCCGCGCCAGCCGGCGCAGTGCCGTCACGGCCGGCGCGGGGAGCTCCGCGCCGATCCTGGCGGGGACGTCCGGTGCCCCGGCGGTGGCGGCCGAGGCGTCCGGGACCAGCAGGGTCGGCTCCTCCACCCCGTCGAGCGCGTCCGCCCAGGCCCGTTCGGCCGCCTGCCCGTCCTGGGCGGCGAGCCAGGCGAGGTAGTCGCGGTACGGGGTCGGCGGTGGCAGTTCCGCCCCGGCGCCGCCGGCGTACAGGGTGAAGAGTTCCTTCGCCAGGACGGGGACCGACCAACCGTCGAAAACAATGTGATGGTTCGTCAGGACGAGACGGTGGCGGGTGTCGCTCAGGTGGAGGAGGGTGAGGCGCATGAGCGGTGCCCGCGCCGGGTCGAGGCGCTTCGCGCGCTCCTCGGCGGCGGTCCGGCCGGCTTCCGCCTCCGCGTCCGCCTCGGGCAGGGATCGCAGGTCGACGGTGCGCCAGGGGAGTTCGGGGTCTCGGACGACCACCTGGACGGGGGCGCCGGCGGTGTCGGGCGCGAACGCGGCCCGCAGGTTGGCGTGGCGGCGCAGCAGTGCCGTCCACGCCTCGCGCAGGACCTCCTCGTCGAGCCGCCCCTCCAGGTCGAGCTCCACCTGGGCGGTGTATACGTCGGTGCCCTCGTGGTCGTAGTGGGCGTGGAAGAGCAGGCCCTCCTGGAGCGGGGAGAGCGGGAGGACGTCCTCCAGACCGGGGTACGCGGCTTCGAGGGCCTCCACCTGCTCCTGGGTCAGGGACACGAGGGGGAAGTCGGACGGCGTGTGGCCGCCGTTCTCCGCGCCCGTGCGCGCCAGGGTCTCCAGGGCCCGCAGCCACCGCTCGGCCAGCTCCCGCACCTCGGCCTCGTCGAGCAGACCGCCCGCCCACGCGAACGTCGCCGACAGCACCGGACCCTCGGGGCCGTCCTTCGCGACGGCATTGATCTCGAGCGCGTGCGGCAGCGCCGTCACCGGGCCGTCGAGTCCGCCCGGCCGGTCGAGCGGAGTCCAGTCGGCCGAGGACGCGGAGACGGTGCGGCCCAGGTAGTTGAAGCCGATCTGCGGCTCGGCGAGGGCCGCGAGGGCGGGCGCGGTGTCGGTGTTGAGGTGGCGCAGCAGGCCGTACCCGAAGCCGTCGCCGGGAACCGCCCTCAACTGTTCCTTGACCCGCTTCACGGCGTCCGCGGGGTCGTCCCCGGAGACGGTGACGTCGAGCCGTACGGGATGGATGCGGGTGAACCAGCCGACGGTGCGGGAGAGGTCCGCATCGGCGTCGACGCGGTCGCCGTCGCGGCCGTGACCCTCCAGGTCGATCAGGACCCCGCCGTCGGCGTCGGCCCCGCGTGCCTCGCGCCACTGACGTACCGCGAGGGCCAGCGCGCCCAGCAGCACGTCGTCGACCCCGCCGTGGAAGGCGGCCGGGACGGACGACAGCAGCGGTGCCGTGTGTGCCTCCGGCAGCCTCACCGTCAGGTGCCGGGCGGTGGATGTGGTGTCCTGCGACCGGTCCAGCGGGCGTCGGCCGAGCGGGGGTTGGCCGGTGGTCAGCGCCTCCTCCCAGTACGGGAGTTCCGCCAGCAGTGCCGGGTCGTGCGCGCGCTCGGCGAGCAACCCCGCCCAGCGCCGGAACGACG
>NZ_LIWB01000029.1:0-31030 GCF_001905725.1 Streptomyces sp. CB02400 | reverse complement strand
GAACCACGCTCGCCCACCTCCGGCGTCCCGTCCGGGTCCGCGGGAACCATCAGCCGCAACGCGTCGTGGTGGTCCAGCAGCGCCCGCACCGCCGCCGCCAGCCGCTCCGCCCCCAGCCCCGCCGGCACCCGCAGGAACACCGACTGCTGGAAGCCCTCGACCGTGCCCCGCCACTCCCGCAGCCAGCGCATCACCGGGGTCGACTCCACCGGACCCGTGCCGTCGTCCTCCGCCCGGGTGGCGGGTCCGTCGGCGTCCCGGCACACGTGGGCCAGTGCGGCGGGGTTCTGCTGCTCGAAGACGTCGCGCGGGGTGAGGACGAGACCGGCCCGCCGCGCCCGGCTCACCAGCTGGATCGACATGATGCTGTCCCCGCCCAGCGCGAAGAACCCGTCGTCCGCGCCGACCCGCTCGACGCCCAGCACCTCCGCGAACAGGGCGCAGAGCAGTGCCTCCCGCTCCGTGCGGGGCTCCCTGCCCCCGCCCGCCTCCTCCTGGTGCGGCACCGGCAGGGCGGCGCGGTCCAGCTTTCCGTGCCGGGTCAGGGGAAGCTCGTCCAGGACGAGCAAGGTGCCCGGGAGTGCGTACTCCGGGAGCCGTTCGGCGGCCAGGGCCCTCAGACGTCCGGTGTCGAGGACGCGGCCCGGTTCGGGCACGACGTAGCCGGTGAGGTGCTTGGCCCCGGAGGGCGCCCGGTGCACCAGGACGACGGCGTCCGCCACCCCGTCCTGCTCGCCGAGGACCGCCTCGGTCTCGCCGAGTTCGATGCGGAAGCCGCGGATCTTGACCTGCTGGTCGGCCCGGCCGAGGAACTCCAGCACCCCGTCCGGCGTCCAGCGCACCAGGTCGCCCGTGCGGTACATACGGGTGCCGGCCGGCCCGAACGGATCGGCGACGAACCGTTCGGCGGTCTGTGCGAACCAGTTCAGGTAGCCGCGTGCCAGCGCGTCACCGGCGATGTACAGCTCACCCGGCACGCCGGGCGGCACCGGCCGCAGCCGGCCGTCGAGCACGTAGGCCCGCATGCCGTCGCGGGCCCGGCCGATCGGCACGGCCGACGGGACCGCGCTCCGGTCCTCCATGGTGTGGGCGGTGGCGTACACGGTGATCTCGGTCGGACCGTACGCGTCGGTGACGACGGTGCCGGGGCAGTGTTCCAGCACCCTGCGCACGGTGGCGGCCGTGACGACGTCGCCGCCGACCATCACCTCGCGGACGCCGACGAGGCAGCCCGGCTCCTCCTCGGCCACGACGCGGAAGAGTCCGGCCGTCAGCAGGAGCAGGGTCACGCCGTGCTCGCGGACCGCCCGCGCGACGGCCGCCACGTCCGGGTCGCCGGGCGGGGCCACCACGACCTCCCCGCCGTTCAGCAGCGGGGTCCACAGCTCGCAGGTGGAGGGGTCGAAACCGTACGGCGAGTGCAGCAGCGTGCGGATCGGGCGGTCGGGGCCGAACGCGGTCCCGGTCCTCCAGTGGCGGTCCGTGGCCAGGCTCACCACACCGCGGTGGGTGGCCGTCACGCCCTTCGGCTCGCCCGTGGAGCCGGACGTGAACATCACGTAGGCGGCGTTGTCCGGGTGGGGGCGCGCGTCGGGGCGTACGGCTCCCCCGGCCTGCCGTGGATCCTCGTCGGTCACCGTGACGAAGTGGTCGGCCCGGGGCAGCAGGACGGGTGCCGTGCCGCGGTGGGAGTCGTCCGTGACGACGACCGACGCCCCGGTCTGCCGCAGCATCGTGTCCAGCCTGGCCGTAGGCAGGTCGGGGGCGAGGGGCACGTAGGCCGCCCCGGTCTTCAGCACGCCGAGGATCGCCGTCACGACCTCCGGCGAGCGGTCCATCAGCAGGGCGACGCGGTCCTCGGGGCCGACGCCGAGGGCCGCCAGCCGCGCCGCGAGCCGGTCCGCCCGCTCGTCGAGTCCGCGGTACGTCCGCACGCCACCGTCCCAGCGGACGGCCACGGCCTCCGGCGTACGCGCCACCTGGGCGGCGAACGCCTCGACGAGGCTCGTCGCGGGCCTCTCCGAGTCCGCGGCGCCCTCGGCGTCGTTCCAGTCGGTGAGGATGCGGTGCCGCTCCTCTGCGGTGAGGACGTCGACCGTGCCGGCGGTCCGGTGGGGCTCGTCCACGAACGCCCGCAGCACCCGGACGAACCGGTCGGCGATCACACGGGCCTCTTCGTCCCCGAACGCGGCGGGCGCGTACTCGATGCGCAGGGACAGTCCCCGCTCGTGCGGTGCGGCCATCAGCATGAGCTGGTAGTGGGCCGCCTCACGGGTCTGTGCGCGGGTGAGGGTGAGGGACGTGCCGGTGAGGGCCGTGGCCTTCTCGTCGACCGGGTAGTTCTCGTAGACCATGGCCGAGTCGAAGAGGCGCGGCACTCCGGCCAGGCGGTGGATGTCGCTCAGACCCAGGTACTGGTGGGCCATCAGCTCCGCCTGCTCGCCCTGGAGCGCGCGCAGCAGTTCCTCGAGGGTCCGGTCCTGGTCCAGCCGCGCCCTGACGGGCAGGGTGTTGATGAACAGGCCCGCCATGGTCTCGATGCCGGGCACCTCCGGCGGCCGGCCGGACACCGTCGTGCCGAAGACCACGTCGTCACGGCCGGTCAGCCGGGACAGCAGCAGCGCCCAGGCGCCCTGGAGGACGGTGTTGACGGTGAGCCCGCGGGACCTGGCCCAGGTGACGAGGCGGGTGGCGAGGCCCTCGGGGAGCTCGGGGTGCACCTGTCCGGGGCGCGCGGCCGGCGCCGTCCGGTCGGAGGCGGCGGGGGCGACGAGCGTGGGCTCGTCCACCCCGTCCAGGGCCCGGGCCCAGGCGGCGTGCGCCCCGTCGCGGTCCTGCGCGGCCAGCCAGCGCAGGTAGTCGCCGTAGGGGGCGACCCGGGGCAGCGTGGCCGCCGGTCCCCCGGCCGCGTACAGGGCGAACAGGTCCCGGGCCAGGACGGGCACCGACCAGCCGTCCAGCAGGAGGTGATGGTGTGTCAGGACCAGTCGGTGGCGCTTGTCGCCGAGGCGGAGCAGCGCGGCCCTCAACAGGGGCGGGCGCACCGGGTCGAAGCGCTCGGCGAGCTCCGCGTCCGCGATCCGGTCGCTCTCCGCGGCCTGCGCGGTGTCGGGCAGGCCGCTCAGGTCGGCCGTCCGCCACGGGAGTCCGGGGTCGCGGGCGATCACCTGGACGGGGGTGTCCGTGAGGTCGTGGACGAACGCGGCCCGCAGGTTGGCGTGGCGGGCCAGCAGCGCCGTACAGGCGGCCCTGAGCGCGTCCGCGTCGAGCGGTCCTTCGAGGTCCAGGCAGAGCTGCGGGGTGTAGACGTCGCTCTCGCCGCCGTCGTAGACGGCGTGGAAGAGCAGGCCCTCCTGGAGCGGGGAGAGCGGGAGGACGTCCTCCAGGCCCGGGTGGGCGGCCTCCAGGGCCTCCACCTGCTCCTGGGTCAGGGACACGAGGGGGAAGTCGGACGGCGTGTGGCCACCGGCCCTGGCATCCGTGCCCTTGTCCGCCAGGGTCTCCAGGGCCCGCAGCCACCGCTCGGCCAGCTCCCGCACCTCGGCCTCGTCGAGCAGACCGCCCGCCCACGCGAACGTCGCCGACAGCACCGGGCCGTCGGGGCCGTCCTTCGCGACGGCGTTGACGTCGAGCGCGTGCAGCAGCGGGGTGGCCGGATCGGTGCCGGCGCCCAGCCCGTGCGTGTCGTCGGCCACCGTCCAGTCGCCGTTCTCCGGCGTGGACGACGACGTGGTCGTACGGCCGAGGTAGTTGAAGCCGATCTGCGGCTGGGCGCAGTGCGTCAGGAGCGGGGCCGTCTGCGGGTTGAGGTAGCGCAGCAGGCCGTGGCCGAAGCCCCGGCCCGGCACCCGGCCGAGCTGCTCCTTGGCCTGCTTGACGGCGTCCACGGGATCGTCGCCCGTGACGTCGAGCCGTACGGGGTGGACGCGGGTGAACCAGCCCACCGTGCGGGAGAGGTCCACGTCCGGCCGGTCGGTGTCGCGGCCGTGGCCCTCCAGGTCGATCAGGACCCCGCCGTCGGCGTCGGCCCCGCGTGCCTCGCGCCACTGACGTACCGCGAGGGCCAGCGCGCCCAGCAGCACGTCGTCGACCCCGCCGTGGAAGGCGGCCGGGACGGACGACAGCAGCGGACCCGTGTACGCACCGGACAGCCTCACCGTGAGCTGCCGTGCCGTGCCCACCGTGTCCTGTACGGGGCTCAGCGAGCGGGAACCGAGCAGCGGCTCCGGGGCCGCGAACGTGTCGGTCCAGTAGGGGAGTTCCTCCAGCAGCGCCGGGTCCTGCGCCCGTTCGCCGAGCAACCCCGCCCAGCGCCGGAACGACGTGCCCACCGGGTCCAGCCGCACCGGCTCACCCGCCGCCACCGCCTCCCACGCCTGCCGCAGATCCGGCACCAGGATGCGCCACGACACCCCGTCCACCGCCAGGTGGTGCGCCACGACCAGCAGCCGGCCCGGCGCCTCCGGACCCGCGTCGAACCACACCACCTGCGCCACCACACCGGACTCCGGCGCCAGCCGCGCCACCGCCGCGCGCCTCTCCCCCGCCACATCGGCACCGGCGAGAGGCACCCGGCGCACGCACCCGGCGGCGTCCACCGAACCCCGCTCGCCCACCTCCAGCGCCCAGACCAGTCCGCCCGCCGTCCGGGTCAGCCGCAGCCGCAGGGCGTCGTGGTGGTCCAGCAGCGCCCGCACCGCCGCCGCCAGCCGCTCCTCCCCCAGCCCCGCCGGCACCCGCAGGAACACCGACTGGTGGAAGGCGTCGACGGGTCCGCGGCGCTCGCGCAGCCTGTGGGCGATCGGAGTGAGTTCGACGGGTCCCGTCCCGTCGTCCTCGGCGCGGACGTCCGGCCGGTCGTCCGCGCGCCCGCTGATCCGGGCGAGTTCGGCCACCGTCTGATGGGTGAAGACGTCGCGCGGGGTGAGGACCAGGCCGGCCCGCCGCGCCCGGCTGACCAACTGGATCGACATGATGCTGTCCCCGCCCAACGCGAAGAACCCGTCGTCCACGCCCACGTTCCCGGCGCCGACGCCGAGCAGTTCGGCGAAGATGCCGCGGAGGGTCTCCTCGGCCGGGGTGCCCGGCGCGCGTCCTCCGTCCTCCGTACCGGTGGGGTCGGGCACGGGCAGGGCCGCGCGGTCCAGCTTGCCGTTGGCGGTGACGGGGAGAGCGTCGAGCACCATGATCTCGGCGGGGACCAGGTGCTCGGGCAGGGTGTCGGCGGCCCGGCGGCGCACCTGTCCCCCGTCCAGGGCGCGGCCCCGCCCGGGCACGACGTAGCCGACCAGACGCCGGCCGCCGGAGGGAGCCTCGTGGGCCACGACCACGGCGGCGCCCACGCCCTCCTGCTCGCCGAGCGCGGCCGCCACCTCGCCCGGCTCGACGCGTACGCCGCCGATCTTGACCTGGTCGTCGACACGGCCCAGGTACTCCAGTTCGCCGTTCTCCGTCCAACGGGCGAGGTCGCCGCTGCGGTACATCCGGGCGCCGGGCGGCCCGAAGGGGTCGGCGACGAAGCTCTCCGCCGTGGCACCGGGGCGGCCCAGGTAGCCGCGGGCCAGCTGGGCACCGGCGATCCACAGCTCGCCGGGGGCGCCCGGCGGCACCGGCTCCAGGGCCGCGTCGAGGACGTACAGGCGGGTGTTGGCGACCGGCCGGCCGAGCGGCGGCGGGCCCTCGGGGTCGGCGGGGCAGCGCCACCAGGTGACGTCGACGGTGGCCTCGGTGGGACCGTACTGGTTGAACAGAGCCACACCCGAGGCGCCGAGCACGTCGTGGAAGCGCCGTACGAGGCCGGCGGGCAGGGCCTCGCCGCCCGAGAACACCCGGCGCAGCCCGGTGCAGCCGGCGGCGGCCGGCTGGTCCAGGAAGGCGCGCAGGACGGTCGGCACGAAGTGCGCGGTGGTGACGGACCGGTCCCGTATCAGCTCGGCGAGCCGGGCGGGGTCGCGGTGCGCCTCGGGCTCGGCGACGACCACGGCGGCGCCGGCGAGCACCGGCCAGAACAGCTCCCACACGGAGACGTCGAAGCCGGCGGAGGCCTTGTGCAGCACCCGGTCGTCGGACCGGAGACCGTACTGCTCCTGCATGCCCCACAGACGGTTGACGACGGCCCGGTGCGGGACGGCGACGCCCTTGGGGCGTCCCGTCGAGCCGGAGGTGTGGATGACGTAGGCGGTGCTGTCGCGGTGCGGCGCCGCGAACCCGGCGGCGGGCCCGGAGGCGTCGTCCTGTGGTCCGGGCGGCCCGTCGAGCGGCAGGACCGGGGCCTGCACGGCGGGGGGCAGCAGGTCACGCGTCACCTGAGTGGTCACCACGCACACCGGGTCGGTGTCGGCGAGCAGCAAGGCGATGCGCCCGGCCGGGAGGCCAGGGTCCACGGGCACGTACGCGGCACCGGCGCGCAGGACCGCGTGCAGGGCCACGGGCAGGTCGGCCGAGCGCGGGACGAGCACCGCGACGCGGCGCTCCGGCCGGGCCCCGAGCGCGCGCAGGCGGCGGGCGAGGGCGTCGACACGGGTGTCCAGCTGCGCGTAGGTGAGCCGGTCGGCACCACAGACGACGGCCTCGGCGTGCGGGG
This sequence comes from Streptomyces sp. CB02400, assembly GCF_001905725.1. Lineage (GTDB taxonomy): Bacteria > Actinomycetota > Actinomycetes > Streptomycetales > Streptomycetaceae > Streptomyces > Streptomyces atrovirens. The sequence goes on along the minus strand of NZ_LIWB01000029.1, from coordinate 24,447 downwards.
TGCGCGCGACGCGGTCGGCGAGGAGTTCGGGCACGGTGGCGGACGGGACGTGCATGGCGGTGTCGTTCCAGTCGGTGAGTACGCGTCGGCGTTCGTCGGCGGCGGTGGTGGCGGCCCGGGACACGGTGAGGTCCGGGTCGTCGGCGAAGGACTCCAGGAGCCGGGTCCAGCGCCGGGCGAGAAGCCGTACCGCTGCGGGGGTGAAGCGGTCCGCGCGGTATTCGACACGGCCGTCGATCCCGTCCGGAGCGCCCTCGGGGGTGCGGTGCTCGGCCATGTTGAAGGAGAGGTCGAAGCGGGCGGTGGCGGCGCCGACGCGGATCGGCTCGACGGTGAGGCCGGGGAGCTCGACGGCGTCGCGGGTGAGCTCGGGCTGGGCGGCCAGCATCACCTGGAACAGCGGGTTGCGGTCCAGGGCGCGGGCCACGCCCAGGTGGTCGACGAGACGCTCGAAGGGCACGTCCTGGTGGGCGTAGGCGGTGAGGTCGGTCTCCCGCACCCGCCGCAGCAGCTCGCGGAAGTCCGGGTCGCCGCTGGTGTCGGTGCGCAGGACGAGCGTGTTGACGAAACAGCCGACGAGGTCCTCCAGCACCTCGTCGCCGCGCCCGGCCACGGCCGTGCCGAGCGGGATGTCCGTACCGGAGCCGAGGCGGGTCAGCAGCGCGGCGAGGGCGGCCTGGAGCGTCATGAAGACGGTGGCGGAGTGCTCGCGAGCCAGCTCCGCCAGGCGGGTGTGGAGCGGTGCCGGGATGCGGAAGAGGTACGAGCCGCCAGGTGCGGTGCCGGTGGAACCGTCCGGTGCGACGGCGGTGGTGCCACCGGACGCGGCGGCGGGGTCCACGGGCAGGTCGATGCGGTCCGGCAGATCCGCGAGCCGCTGCCGCCAGTACGTGAGCTGACGTCCCGTCACCCCGTCCGCGCCGTCGTCGGCGAGCAGGTCGTGCTGCCACAGGCTGTAGTCGGCGTACTGGACGGGCAGCGGGGCCCAGTCGGGCGCCCGCCCTTGCGTACGGCTGCGGTAAGCGGCGGACAGGTCGGCCGCCAGCGGTCCGAACGACCAGCCGTCGGCGGCGATGTGGTGCAGCACCAGCGCCAGGACGTGGTCGTCCTCCCCCAGCTCGAACAGGGCCGCCCGCAGCGGGATCTCGGCGGCCAGGTCGAAGGGCCGGCGGACGGTCCGCTCCAGTTCGGCGGTCAGGTCCGTCTGCGTGACGCGGACCGCCTCCGGTTCCGGGCGGGTCCGCTCGTCGCAGGCGTCCAGTACCTCCTGGCGGGGGCGGCCGTCGACGTCGGGGAAGACGGTGCGCAGCGCCTCGTGACGGGCGGTCAGGTCGGCGAGCGCGGCGCGCAGCGCGGGGAGGTCGAGGGGACCGCGCAGTCTCAGCACCACCCGCATGTGGTAGCCGTCCGTGGCGCCCTCGGCGAACCGGTGCAGGAACCACAGGCGGCGCTGGGCGGAGGACAGCGGGATGTCGTCGGGCCTGGGGCCGGCGGCGGGACGGGGGCGGGGCGGGGCGCCGGCAGCGGCGGCGACGCGTTCGGCGAGTTCCGCGATCGTGGGGGCCTCGAAGACGGTGCGGACCGACAGGTCGGCGCCGAGCGCGTTGCGTATGTGGGTGACGAGGCGGGTGGCGAGCAGCGAGTGTCCGCCCAGGTCGAAGAAGCTGTCGTCGATGCCGATCCGGCCGGCGCCGAGGAGCCGCGCGTACAGGCCGCACAGCACTTCCTCGAGGGGGGTACGCGCCTCACGGCCGCCGTCCGCCGCGGAGTCGTCCGCGGCGCCGGGGCCGGGCAGGGCGCGGCGGTCGACCTTGCCGTTGGGGGTGAGCGGCAGCCGGTCCAGGACGACGAACGCGGCGGGCACCATGTAGCCGGGCAGGTCGGCCGCGGCGTGGCGGCGCAGCTCGGCCTGGGCCAGGACGCTCTCGGGCCTGGTTCCGGTTCCGGTTCTGGTTGCGGTCTCCAGGACGACGTAGGCGATCAGTCGGAGGTCGCCCCCGGGTGTGTCCCGGCGTGCGTCCACCACGGCGCGGACGACCGCCCCGTGGCGCTCCAGGACCGCCTCGATCTCGCCGGGTTCGACGCGGTGGCCACGCACCTTGACCTGGTGGTCGGCGCGGCCGAGGTGGTCCAGGCGGCCGTCCGCGGTCCAGCGGGCCAGGTCGCCGGTGCGGTACATGCGGGTGCCGGGCCCGCCGTACGGGTCGGCGAGGAAGCGCTCGGCGGACGCGCCGGGGCGGCCCGCGTAACCCCGGGTGACGCCGGGGCCGGCCAGGTAGAGCTCGCCGGGCGTTCCGGCGGGGACCATGCGCAGCCGGTGGTCCAGGACGTAGGCGCGGACGCCCGGGCGGGGACGGCCGATCAGGAAGCGCCCGCCGGACCGTCGTGCCCCGGGCTCGTCCACCGCCTGAAAGGTGCTGCTCATGGTCGCCTCGGTGGGCCCGTACTGGTTGACGACCAGCGGGTTCCCGAGGGCGGCCGTCTGTTGGAGATGGCTTTCGGTGAGCGCTTCGCCGCAGGTCATCACCAGCCGCGGGGAGGGGCGTTCGCCGACCGGCAGTTGTGCCGCCTCCTCGTTCAGGGCGGCCAGCAGGGACGGTACGACGGAGAGCAGCACGGTGACCCGGTGGCGGTGCATGGCGCGGACGAGGGCGCGTGCGTCGTTGGCCTCGTCGGACGGCACCATGACGACACGTCCGCCGGCGGCCAGGGTGCCCAGGATGTCGCGCACCGAGGGGTCGAAGGAAACGGACGCCAGGTTGAGCACGACGTCGTCGGGGCCGAGCCGCGCGATCCCGGACGTCAGGTACGAGAAGTAGGCGGCGACTCCCTGGTGCGGCACCACGACCGCCTTGGGCCGCCCGGTGGAACCCGAGGTGTGGATGACGTAGGCCGGGTGGCCGGGCCTCAGCGGCGCGGTGCGCTCGTCGTCGGCGGGGTCGCCGTCCGGCAGGGCGCGCAGCGCGCGTCGGGTGTCCGGGGCGTCGAGCCGTACGGCGCCGGGGCGGACGTCCTCGGGGAGCGACGCGGCCGCCCCGGCGGTGGTCAGCACCGTCACCGGCCCGGCGTCGCCGAGCATGTACGCGATGCGGTCCGCCGGGTAACCGGGGTCCACCGGGAGGTACGCCGCGCCGGTCTTGAGGACCGCCAGCAGGGCCACCACCAGGTCCGGGGAGCGGGGTACCGCGACGGCGACGGTCCGTTCGGGTCCGGCGCCCCGGGCGACGAGCAGGCGGGCGAGGCGGTTGGCGCGGGCGTGCAGTGCGCGGTGGGTGAGCCGCTCGTCCCCGAAGAGGACCGCCGGGGCGTCGGGGGCGGTGGCCGCCCGGTCCTCGAGGACGCCGGTGACGATACCGGCCGCCGTGGTTCCGTCCTGTGCTCCCTGCCAGGCGGTCAGCAGCCGGCCGCGTTCGCGCGGGGTGAGGACGCCGGCGCGGCCGACGGGCCGGTCCAGGCCGTCGCCGAGCTCCTCGAAGAGGCGCACCAGCCGGTCCATGAGCGCTTCGGCGGCGGCCCGGTCGTAGGCGGAGGTGTGGTGGCCGAGGGTGAGGTGCAGCCGTTCGCCGGGGGTGGCGAGCAGCCGCAGCGGGTAGCCCGTGGCCACCCCGCCGTCGACGGCGGAGACCCGGATGCCGTCCGCCGGCCGGAACACGGCCGGGTCCAGCGGGAAGTTGAGGAACACCACCATCGTGTCGGCGAGTGCTCCGGCACCGGTCTGCCGCTGGATCTCCGGCAGTCCGAGGTGCTGGTGGGCGGCGAGGCGGGACTGCTCGTCCTGCAGCCGGCGCAGAACGGCGGCCATCGGCCGCACCGGGTCGAGGCGCACCCGCACCGGAACGGTGCTGATGAACAGGCCGATGACGGACTCCACGTCCTCGACGTCGGCCGGACGGCCCGCGTTCGGAGCGTCGAGGACGACGTCGTCGCGCCCCGTCAGCGCGCCGATCAGGGTGGCCCACGCGCCCTGTACCAGGGTGGCCGGTGTCAGGTCGTGGCGGCGGCAGTGCGCGGTCAGGCGGGACGTCAGCTCCGGGGGCAACAGGCGCTCCACGACCCCGTGCCCGGGTGTGTGCGCCGTACCGCCGGTGCCGTGGTCCGCCCGGCTGCCGGTCACCGGCACCACGAGGGTCGGTTCGGCGCCGTCGAGCGCCTGCCGCCACGCCCGCCGTGCCGCGTCCTTGTCCTGCCGGGCGAGCCAGGACAGGTACCGGTCGAACTGGGGCGGCGCCGGGGGGAGGGAGTCCGGCTCGGCGTAGGCGGTCAGCAGTTCGTTCAGCAGCAGCGGCTGTGACCAGCCGTCGAGCAGGATGTGGTGGTAGGTCACGATCATCGTGTGCCGGTGCGGGGCCAGCCGGGCCAGCGCCACGCGCAGCAGCGGCGGCCGCGCCGGGTCGAACGGGGCCTGTCGCTCCGCGGTCCGCAGTTCGGCGAGCCGTGACTCCCGTTCCGGCCCGTCGGTCGTGGACAGGTCCGTCTCCCGCCAGGGCGGTTCCGTCTCGCCGGAGACGATCTGCACCGGGCCCGCGTCCGCGTCGTGCAGGAAGGCGGCCCGCAGGCTGCCGTGCCGGGCCAGCAGCCGGGTCCAGGCGGTGCGCAGCCGGGCCGGGTCGAGGGGGCCGTCCAGCGTGAGCGACAGCTGGACGGTGTAGTCGTCCGCCCGGGCCGGACCGTCCTCCCCGGCCTGTGCGGCGGTCAGGGACTCGAAGAGCAGTCCTTCCTGCAACGGCGTCAGCGGGAGGACGGGCATGTCCGCCGGGCCCGGGTACGGGGCGGTCAGCCGCTCCCGCACCGGCGCCGGCAGCGGCAGCAGGGGCTCCTCGCGTGCCGCTTCCGGCGCTTCGGCGGCGTCGGTTTCCTCGGTCTCCCGCGCCACGGAGGCGAGGGCCGCGACGGTGGGGTGTGCGAAGACGTCGCGGACGGCCAGGCCGATCCCCGCCCGGCGCGCGGCGCCCACCAGCCGCATGGCCAGCACGCTGTCGCCGCCCAGCGCGAAGAAACTGTCGTCGATCCCCACGTGCGGGACCCCCAGCAGCCGGGCGAAGGCGGCGCACAGGGCCTGTTCGGTCGCGTCGCGCGGCGCCCGACTGCCCGGTGCGGCCGCGAAGTCCGGCACCGGAAGGGCAACGCGGTCCAGCTTGCCGTTCGTGGTGAGCGGCAGCTCCGCCAGCACCACGAAGGCGGCGGGCACGAGGGCGTCGGGCAGGGTGCGTTCGGCGAGGGTCCGCAGTTCGGCCGGGAGCGCGGCGAGCCCGTGGGCGAGGCCCGGATCGTTGGTGTGTCGTGCCCGGGCCGGGACGGGTTCCGTCGTGGCCCGGTAGGCGCACAGCACTTCGCCGGTCACGGCGTCCGCGGTGGCCTCACCGGTCGGGGAGTCCGGGCTGTCCGTGCGCCGGAAGACGGCGTCCACCGCGCCGGGGCCGGTCACCGACGGCGCCACGGCCACCCGGTAGCCCAGTTCCTCGGCGAGGGTGTACAGGTCCTCGGGATCCACCGCGCCGGGCACCGGGACGTCGTCCGCGAGGAGGCGCGCGGCATGGGCGGGCTCGGCCCCATCGTCCAGCCGCCGGGCCGCCAGGACCTGCCGGGCGGTGCGCTCGTCGGGGAGCCCCGACACGCGCAGTCGGGCCGGACGGGCCGTGGACAGGGTGTGCCGCAGTGCGTCCAGGTCCGTTCCGTCGCCGGCGTCGTGGCTGTCGGCCGGCAGCGCCGCCACGGCCGCCGGGGCCGTGTGCAGGACGACGTCGTAGCGGTAGCGGCTCAGTTCGTTGCGGTACCCGCCCCGCTTCACCTGGACGTCCGCGGCGGTGAAGGGGCCGCCGGGGCCGGTCCGGCCGGTGAACCAGGCGGGGTCGACAAGGAGTTCGTTCTCGTTCAGCAGGGCCCGGCCGATGGAGCGGCGCAGCTCCGCGGTGCCGGTGTGCCGGCCCGGAGGGAGGCGGACGAGGTGCTTCTCCGTCTCGAAGACGCGGGCGGTCCGCAGGTCCCGTACGTCGCCGACGAAGATCCGCCCGCCGGGTGCCAGCAGCGGTGTGACGGCTTGAACCACCCGGTCCAGGTAGCCGGCGTCCGGGAAGTACTGGATCACCGAGTTCAGTACGACGGTGTCGAAGAACCCGGTGGGCAGGCCCCCGGTGTCGTCCGCCGCCTGGTGCCGCAGGGTGACGCGGCCGGTGAGGTGGCCGGGCAGCCGGTCGCGCAGCGTGCCGATCACCCCGGTGGAGAAGTCGGTCGCCCAGTAGGTCTCGGTGTCCCCGGCGAGCCGCGACAGCAGCAGGCCCGCGCCGACGCCGATCTCCAGCAGGCGGACGGGACGCAGGGCGCGGATCCGCTCCACGGTCGCGTCGCGCCAGCGGCTCATCTCCCGGTGCGGGAGGGGCCGGCCGTCGTAGCTGCTGTCCCAGCTGGAGAAGTCGTCGCCGAAGGCGGGGGGTTCGCCGGTGGCGCCCGGTGCGGAAGGTGTCCGGGCGGCGGGCGCGTAGACCGACTCCCAGACGGCGTTCCACTCCTGCACCTGTGCCTGTTCCTGCTCGGACCCGGGCCCATCCGTGTCACGCCCGTGGAGGGCCGGCACCACGTAGGCGGTGAGCTGCGGCCGGCCCGGCTCGTCCTCCCGCACGATCACCGCGGCCCGGCTCACCGCCGGGTGCCCGGCGAGCGCGGCCTCGATCTCGGCGGGCTCGGCGCGCACCCCCCGGATCTTGACCTGGTGGTCGGTCCGACCCAGGTACTCCAGTGTGCCGTCGCCGCGCCACCGGGCCAGGTCGCCGGTGCGGTACATGCGGCTGCCCGCGGGGCCGAAGGGGTCGGCCACGAAGCGGAGCGCGGTCGTCCCGGGCAGGGCCGGGTAACCGCGGGCGAGCTGGCGTCCCGCCAGGTACAGTTCGCCCGCGACGCCCGGGGCGACCGGCCGGAGCGCCGCGTCGAGCACGTACACCCGGGTGTTGTTCACCGGACCGCCGATGGGGACCGTGCCCGTCCCGGCGGGGACGCAGCTCCACCGGGTGACGTCGATGGCCGCCTCGGTCGGCCCGTAGAGGTTGAACAGCGGAACGCCGAGGAGGCCGAGGCAGGTGTCGGCGAGTTCGGCCTCGAGCGCCTCACCGCTGCAGATCACGCGCCGCAACCCGGCCCCCACCGCTGCTGCGGCGGGCTCGTCGAGGGCGTCGAGGAACACCCGGAGCATCGACGGGACGAAGTGCACCGTCGTCACCCGGTGGGTCTCGACGGCCGCCGCCAGGTACTCCGGGTCGCGGTGCCCGCCGGGGCGCGCCACGACCACCGTGGCGCCCGTGGTCAGCGGCCACAGCAGTTCCCACACGGACACGTCGAACCCGACGGGCGTCTTGTGCAGCACTCGGTCGTCGGCGGTCAGGGCGAACTCCCGCTGCATGCCCATCACCCGGTTGGCGATGGCCTCGTGGGAGACGACGACGCCCTTCGGGCGGCCGGTCGAGCCCGAGGTGAAGATCATGTACGCGGCCGAGCCGTGCGCCACGGGGACCGGCGAGCACAAGGCTCCCTCGCCGCCGGCGGGCGTGCCGTCCCCGAGGAGGACTGTGTCCGGGCCGCCCAGGCGGGGGAACCTCTCGACGAGGGCGCGCGTGGTGAGGACGCAGGCCGGGGCCGCCTCGTCCAGCAGCAGCCCGATTCGCTCCGCCGGCAGGTCCGGGTCCACCGGCACGTACACCGCGCCCGCGTGCAGCACGGCGTGGACGGCGACGAGCAGGTCCGCCGAACGCGGCACGGCGACGGCCACACGGGTCTCGGGCACGGCCCCGCGCTCGCGCAGCAGCGCCGCGAGCGCCGCCACCCGGGCGTCGAACTCGGCGTACGTCAGCTCTTCGGGACCGTCCCCGCCGTCCCCGTACACCACGGCGGTCGCGTCGGGTGTGGCCGCCGCCTGTGCCGCGACCAGTTCGGGCACGGTGACGGGCGGCAGCGGCACGGCGGTGTCGTTCCACTCCTCCAGCACCTGCCGCCGCTCCTCCGGGAGGAGCACGTCGACGGCACCGACGGTCCGGGTGGGGTCGGCGAGCGGCCCTTGGAGCAGCCGCACCAGCCGTTCGCCGACGAGGGCGACGTCCTCCGGCGAGAAGGCGCCGGTCCGGTAGCCGAACCGCAGGCTGAGTCCGGTGGTCTCCGGCACCACCAGCAGGGTCAGCGCGTAGTGGGTGCCCGCGTGGACGTGCGGATCGGTGATGCCGAGGCCGGGGCCCGGCCGGAAGGCGGCCGGGTCGACGGGGAAGTTCTCGAAGGTCAGGACGGTGTCGAAGAGCCGGTCGAGCCCGGTCGGGCGGGTGATGTCCGGCAGGCCCAGGTGCGCGGCGGCCGTGAGGCGCGCCTGCCGGCGCTGCATCCCGCGCAGGACACCGAGCAGGTCGTCCGCCGGACGCAGCCGAACGCGTACGGGGACGGTGTCGACGAACAGTCCGATCATGGTCTCGGCCCCGTCGATCCCGCCGGGACGGCTGGCGACCGTGGTGCCGAACACGACGTCGTCGCGTCCGGTCAGCCCGGCCAGGAGGAGCGCCCAGGCCCCCTGGACGACGGTGTTGAGGGTGAGGCCGTGCGCGGCGGCCAGGTTCCGCAGGGCGTCGGTGGTACGGGCCGGCAGGCCGACGGTGTACCGGCCCTGCGCCGGCTCCGCCGCTCCGGCGGCGTCCGGCACGAGGAGCGTCGGTGCGTCGAGCCCGTCGAGCGCGGCGCTCCACTCGGCACGGGCCGCGTCGCGGTCCTGCCGTCCGAGCCAGGACAGGTAGGCGCGTGCCGGGGTCACCGGCGGCAGGGACTCGTCGTGGTACAGCGCGAACAGCTCACGGCCCAGCAGGGGCAGCGACCAGCCGTCGAGCAACATGTGGTGGTGGGTGAAGAGCACGGCGTGCCGCTCGGGGGCGAGCCGCACCAGGGCGATCCGCAGCAGCGGGGGGCGCGCCAGGTCGAAGCGTCCGGCCCGCTCCTCGGCGGCGACCTGCCGCAGCCGCCGGTCCCGCTCCCGCTCGTCGGTGTCCGTGGGCGGCTGTGTGAGGTCCACGTCGCGCCAGGGCAGCTCGACGTCGTCGAGCACCACTTGCACCGGTACGTCGGCGGCGTCGGCGACGAACGCGGAGCGCAGGGCGGGGTGCCGGCGCAGCAGGGCGCGCCAGGCCGCACGCAGCCGGTGCCCGTCCAGCGGGCCCTCGACCGTGAAGCCGAGCTGCACGGTGTAGTCGTCGTCCCCGGCGGCCTGCGCGTCGTGCAGGGACTGGAACAGCAGGCCCTGTTGTACGGGGGTCAGGGGCAGGGCGTCCGCGAGTCGCGGGTAACGGGCGCGCAGGAGCCGGAGTTCCGCCTCGGTGAACGGGGCGGCGTCCGGGGGCTCCGGTGCCGGGGAGGCGGCGTCCCCTGGGAGCGCGCGGGCGGCGAGGTCCGCCATGGTCGGGTGCTCGAACACATCGCGTAGGGCGAGGGTCAGTCCTTCGCGGCGGGCGGCGGCGACCAGGCGCATCGCCGAGACGCTGTCGCCGCCGAGGGCGAAGAAGTCGTCGTCGATGCTCACGCCCGGTGTGTCGAGCAGGTCGGCGCAGAGCCGGCAGAGGGTCTCTTCGGCCGGGGTCCGTGGCGTCCGGCCGTCACCGGGGACGGCCGCCGCCGGCGCGGGCAGCGCGGCCCGGTCGAGCTTGCCGTTCGCCGTCAGGGGCAGTTCCGGGAGGGTCATGAAAGCGGCGGGCACCATGTACGGGGGAAGGTGCCGCGCCAGCGCCGCGGCCAGCTCGGGTCCGTCTGACACCGGCTCCGTGCCCGGAACGAGGTATGCCGTCAGCTGCCGTCGGCCCGGCGTGTCCTCGCGGAGCACGACCGCGGCGCGGTCCACGCCGGGCTGCCGCGCGAGCACGGCCTCGATCTCGCCCGGCTCGACACGGTGTCCGCGCACCTTGACCTGCTGGTCCGCCCGGCCCGCGTAGGCGAGCCGACCGTCCCGCGTCCACCGTACGAGGTCGCCGGTCCGGTACATGCGGGTGCCGGGGGCACCGAAGGGGTCGGCCACGAAGCGCTCGGCCGTCAGGCCGGGCCGCCCCGCATATCCGCGCGCCAGTCCGGCGCCGGCGATGTACAGCTCGCCCACCACGCCGGGCGGCACGGGTCGCGCCGCCCCGTCCAGCACGTACACCGCGGTACCGGTGATCGGCCGTCCGATGGTGACCGTCACCGCTTCGGCGTCCTCGGCCGACAGGTCCGCCGCGGTCGACCAGACCGTCGTCTCCGTGGGTCCGTAGACGTTGGTCACCGACGCGGCGGACGCGACGAGTTCACGCGCCAGCGCGGCCGACAGCGCCTCACCGCCGACGAGAACCCGGACGCCGCCGAGGACGGGGGCGACCTCCGCGGACACCGCCTGCCACAGGCTCGGCGTCGCCTGCATCACCGAGACGCCCTCGGTCAGCAGCAGTCGCCGCAACCGTGCCGGGTCGCGTGTCTCGTCGGGCCCGGCCACCACCACCGCGGCACCGGCCACCAGGGGCGCGAGCAGCTCCAGGTTGGCGATGTCGAAGCCCGGCGTGGTCACGGCGAGCAGGCGGTCGCCGCCGCCGAGGCCGACCCGCCCGGCCATGTCCAGCAGCAGATTGGCGAGGCTCGCCCTGGGGACGACCACGCCCTTGGGCCGTCCTGTCGACCCCGAGGTGAAGACGACGTACGCCGCGGCCGAACTGTGCACCGTGACGGGCGGCGCCGCGACGCCGCCCGCCGCCGCCGGGGCATCAGCATGGGTTCGGGCGTCGGCGGGGGCGGCGTCCCACGGCCCGTCGGTCAGCACGCGTCGTGGTCCCCGCGGCACTCGCCCGGCCAGTTCGGCCGTCGTCAGGACCACGGCCGGCCGTGCCTCGGCCACCATGAGCTCCAGCCGCTCCGCCGGGTGCGACAGGTCCAGCGGCAGGTAGGCGGCGCCGACACGCAGGCAGGCCAGTACGCCGGTCACCAGGTCCACCGAGCGTGGCAGCGCCAGCCCCACGCGGTCCTCCGGCCCCACTCCGTGACCGGCCAGGACATCGGCCAGCCGGGCCGCCCGGCCGACCAGTTCGCCGTACGTCAGGGACGTTCCCCGGGCGGTCACCGCGACGGCGTCCGGGGTTCGGGCCGCCTGCGCCTCGACCAGCCGCCACGGGTCGCTCTCCGGGGCGTTCCCCCCGGCGGTTCCGGCGTCACCGGACCAGCCGCCCAGCACGCGCCGGCGCTCGTCCTCGTCGAGCAGGTCACCGTGGCCGATCGGCCGCGCGGCGGCGTCGTCCCCCATGGTGAGCCTCTCCAGCAGCCGCAGGAACCGCTCGTGGTGCCTGGTCAGTTCACCGGCCGAGTACAGCCCGGGGTTCCCGTCGACCACGACCTCGATCGCGCCCCGCTGTCCCGGGCGCCCTCCGTAGCAGGCGACCGACAGGTCGGCCACCGGCCCCACAGCCAGACTGCGCAGGGAGCCGCGGAGGGCGCCGAAGGTGAAGTCCTGGCCGAATGGCATGACGTTGACGACCGGCCCGTAGAGCCTGCCCCCCGCGGAGAGACCGAGGTCGCGGGCGAGGTCCGCCTCCGGATAGCGCTGGTGCCGCACCGCGTTCTTCATCTCGGCCGCGACCCGGGCGGTCAGCTCGCCGTATGTCAGGCCGGGGTCCACCCCCAGCCGCAGCGGGACGACGTTGGCCACCATGCCGGGGGCGGACTCCGCGATGGAACCGACGCGCGCGGTGACCGGGAAGCCCAGCACCAGGTCGTCCGCCCCGGTCATCCGGTGCAGATAGGCGATGACGCCCGCGACGAAGGCGGCCGGCCAGCTCGACCGGCCGCTCCGCGCAACCTTGCGCATCCCCGACTCGGTCCTAGGGCCCAGCCACGAGGTCCGCCGGTGCACCGGGGCGGAAGGCGGCGCGGTCCGCCCCGCCAGCCCGACCGGTGCGGGCCGGCCGGCCATCCGTTCCAGCCAGTACGCCCGGTCGGCGCGGAAGTCGTCCGAGGCGCGGTAGGCCGCCTGCTCCTCGAGCAGTTCCCGGACAGGCCGCAGGGCGCCTTCCGCGGGGTCGCGCCCCTCGGAGAGCGCGGTGTAGAGGGCCGCCGCGCGCCGTACGGCAATCGCCGCGCCGAACCCGTCGCTGATCAGGTGGTGGATGCCCGAGTACCACCAGTGGCGCTGCTCGGCGACGCGGATCACCGCGCTCGTGAGGTTCGGCGGGTGGCCCAGGAGGCGCGGGCGTGCCATGTCGGCCTTCATCCAGGCGTGGGCTGCGGCCTCGGGGTCGGCCTCGGCCGACATGTCGACGAAGAGCTGCTCCCAGGCACCGGTCGGCTCGACCCACTGGCGCAGTTCACCGTCGTGCTCCCCTATCCGGACGCGGAACCCGTCGGCCTCGTCGAGGAAGCGGCGCGTCGCCTCGGCCAGCAGCGCGAGGTCGAGCGGACCGGCGATGTCGACGTAGATGCCGAGGTTGTAGGCGCGGCTCTCCGGTGCCAGCTGCTGGCCGAACCAGATGCCCGACTGCCCCGGAGTCAGCGGCAGGCCACGAGGGTGGTCGTCTAGCACGTGCGTAACTCCCAGGCATACGGATGAGCGGCGAGCGTGACCCGACCTCGGTACCGGACCGGGAAAACCCCGGTGACCACGGCATTCACCGCTTCGGCCGGCCTCGGTCCGTGGTGATCGGCTGTCATCTCGGTGTCTAGCACGGCAAGTTGACCGGCCGGGGTGCCCGCGGGCGGAAAATGATCTTCAGGTGAACTGTCCCGCGCCGCGCGGGGCCTTTGCGGCGGTCGGCGCCGGGGCAGGAGCTGCGCATTCCGCCTGTGGCGCACGCCCGGCATTCACCCCGGCATCACTTGCGGGGACCTCTTGTTCACCCGGCTGAACTTTCCCCCAACCGCGGTGACAGGCACGGTCCGGGGCGGTGTCCGCCGTCCGCGGCCGGATGCCATCATCGAGCCGACGCGGCGCCGCTTCGGTGCCGCGTCTTCCGCACCCTGCCCCTCCTCCATCCCTTCCCAGGTGCTTTTCCGACCCCTCCCCGCCGCGCCGTGCGGCGGCGACCCCGAGGACCCTCATGGCGCAGTTCGGCACCCCTCTGATGAGCCCCGCCGAAACCCGCCGCGCCTTCCGCGCCCTGCTGCTCGGCCTCTTCGCCGGCCTGCTGTCCAGCACTGTGGTCGTCACCGCGCTGCCCCGCGTCGTCACCGACCTGGACGGCGGCCAGGCCGCCTTCACCTGGGTCGTCGCGGCCACGATGGTCTCCTCCACGCTGAGTCTGCCGCTCTGGGGGAAGCTCGCCGACCGCACGGACCGCAAGACGCTGATCCAGTGCTCGCTCGGCCTGTTCGCCCTCGGGTCGGCGTGGTGCGCGCTGGCCGGTGATGTCGGGCAGCTCATCGCGGGCCGGGCCGTGCAGGGGCTGGGAGCCGGCGGGGTGAACGCGCTGGCCCAGGTCATCATGGCCGCGCTGGTCCCGCCACGGGAGCGCGGCCGGTACAACGGCCGCATCACACTGGTCGTCACGGCCGGAACGGTCGCCGGTCCCCCGCTCGGCGGCCTCCTCGCCGACACCCCCGGGGTGGGCTGGCGCGGCTGCTTCCATCTGGGCGTGCTCCTGGCGGCCGGTGCCGGACTCACCCTCCACCGGACACTGCGACTGCCCGCGCCCGGGGCCGATTCCGGGCGTGGGACGCACCGGTCCCGTCCCGACCTCTGGGGCGCGGCCCTGTTCATCGCAGCGGTCGGTACGCTCCTCCTCGCCGTCACCCGGGCCGGGGACGGCGTCCCGTGGGTGTCCTGGTCGGCAGCGGGAGCGGCCTGCGTCGTGCTCGTCCTAGCCGTATTGTTCGTCCGTCGCGAGTCACGGGCCGCCGATCCGCTGGTGCCGCTGAGCCTGTTGCGCGACCGCACCGTCGCCCTGTCGGCGCTCGCCGGTTTCGCGGTCGGACCGGCACTGTTCGCCGCTCCCGCCCTGTTGGGTCAGTACTTCCAGACCGCCCGGGCGCAGTCGCCGACCGTGTCGGGCCTGCTGACCCTGCCGATGATCGCGGGTCTGCTGGTGGCCTCCGGCGTGGCCGGCCGTCTGATCGCCGCACGAGGCCGCTGGAAACGCCTCCTGGCCTCCGGAGGACTGCTGCTCGTCCTCGGCTTCTCACTCATGGGCACCGTGAGGGCGGACACCCCGCTGCCGCTGGTGAGCGCCGCCCTGTTCGCGGGAGGCGCGGGCGTCGGCATCGTCTCGCAGAACCTTGTGCTGATCGCCCAGAACGCGGCGCCGCCGGACGGTCTGGGCGCCACCACCACCCTGGTGGTCCTCTCCCGCAGCCTCGGCGGGGTACTCGGGCTCGCCGCACTCGGCTCCCTGCTGACCGCCCGCGTGGACGCCCTGTCCTCCGCACCCGCCGTGACCGGGACCGGGCCCGACGGGACCCTGCCGGACCTGGGCGCGCTGCCGCCCCCGGCCGTGGCGAGCGTGCAGGCGGTGTACGGGCGGGCTTTCGGCGACGTGTTCGCCACCGCCGTGCCTTTCGCCCTGCTCGCGCTGACCGCCGTCCTGCTGATGCGGGAGACGCCCCTGCGCACCGCGCACGGGAGACCCGGCCCGGAACAGGAACCGGGCCCCGTCCGGACATAGACCGGTGCCGGCTCGCTCGGATCCGGCCCGCTGAAACGGTGGACGAACCGCTCGTAGGCGGCGTTCGGTCCGTTCGCCCACGAGCCGGCATCGGCAAGGTCCCCTCGTTCCGTTCCGTAGAGGGCGGGACGAACGGGAGGGGACGGGGCGGCGCTGTCACATTGGCCGATGGCGTGGGGTGATCTTCAGGTCGATCCTGCTGGAGGGGTGCCTGTGGAGAGCAGGTCACCCTCGTACAAGGGGCACCGCTACCCGGCCGAGGCCATCTTCCACTGTGTGGCTGTACCACGGCGTTGTCACGTTGGTGCAGGTGGGACCAGCGATGGCGTGTCAGGGTGCGGTGGAGCCGGGTGGCGGTTTCGGGTCAGGCCGCGGTGGGCATGGCGGCAGCACCGGCTCACCGGGAAGGACACTTTCGAACCAGTCAAGTGCTGCCGCGCACGCCTCGGTGGCGTACCCGAATCCCCATGCCCGCGGCAAGAACAGGTAGCCGAGATCGGCCTTCCCCGCGGCAGCCGGGCGATGGTGGTCCGGCGCTCTCCTGAGCAGAATCTGGCCGATCATCACCCCGTCGAGATCAACGACGAAGCTCCCGGACCACCGTTCGGGCACCTCGGGCAACTCGCGCTCAAGCTCGTCACGAGGGCGGGGGCCGCCGAGGTAGGTGTGCACCTCTGGCGACGCGAGCAGTTCGATGAACACCGCACGGTCCCCGGCCTCGGACTCACGGAGCACGAGCCTCTCGGTCCTGATCGGCGCAGGCGGCCAGACAACGGGCCCGAGATCGGACATGTCAGCCAGCCAATCAGCAGGCTCAGCAGTGATCAAGACTCGCGGACCCACTTGTCTTCTTACCCCCCTGAGATGTCCTTGAGGGCCCGGACGTGCGGTCCGTCGACCGCCGCGTCGTCCATCCGGCTCGACAGCGGCGAACTCGAGGCGACGCCGACCGGCATCCGCGCGCCGGCCCTTGCAGGGCGGTGCCTCCGCGGGCACACCCGCCCAGCCGATCACGGCACTGGTGTCGGGCGGCGCGTTCTTCCTGACCCTCGAGGACGGCACAGTGGTCCCGGCATCGGTGCCCAGTGCCCCGGCAGGCCGTACCGGGGGCACTGGGCGACTGTCCGGCGAATCATGCGTATGACGTCTGAAGCCGATGGCAGGCGGCGCTGCACGGGGCACACGCGCATGCCGGTCACGGTGTGCCGGGCACCAGTCCGACCCGGTAGGCGAGGACGACGGCCTGGACGCGGTCGCGCAGGCCGAGTTTCGCCAGGATGCGCGACACGTAGGTCTTGACGGTCTCGGGCGTGATGAACATCGACGCGGCGATCTCCGCGTTCGACAGCCCCTCGGCGATCAGTTGGAGCACTTCCAGCTCGCGGGGGGTCAGCGCACGCACGACGTCCTGTCTGGCCGGCCGGGAGGTGTCGGCCGGTCGCAGATGCTGGGCGAAGTGGCCGATGAGGTGGCGGGTGACGGCGGGTGCCAGCAGGGCCTCGCCCCGGGCGACGGTCCGGACACCGTTGACCAGCTCCGCCGGAGGCGCGTCCTTGAGGAGGAACCCGCTCGCTCCGGCGCGCAACGCGTCGTAGACGTAGGCGTCGACGTTGAACGTGGTGACGACCAGTACCTTCGGCGCGTCTTCGGTATCGGGACCGGCCAGTTGTCGCGTCGCCTGGATGCCGTCGAGCAGGGGCATCCGGATGTCCATCACGACCACGTCGGGGCGCAGCCGCCGCGCGGTCTGGACCGCCTCGTGGCCGTTCTCGGCCTCCCCGACGACCTGCATGTCGGGCTGCGCGGAGAAGATGGTGACGTAGCCGGTCCGCACCAGCGCCTGGTCGTCGCAGACGAGCACACGGGTCGGTGGCGGCGTATCGCTCACGAGGTCACTCCTGAAGGGGCTTGGACGGAATCGTGGCACGGACCTCGAACCCGCCTCCGGGCCGGGGACCGGCCTCCAGTTCACCATCGAGCATCCGCACCCGTGCACGCAGCCCGGCCAGCCCCCGTCCGCCCGCGGGACCCGGCTTCCGCGCGACCGGTGCGGCGGCGGGTCCGTCGGTGGTCACCACGATCTCGATGTGCACGTCGCCGTGCCGGAGCAGGACCCGTGTCGGCTTCCCGGCCGCGTACTTCAAGGCGTTGGTGAGCGCCTCCTGCACCACCCGGTACGCGGCCAGCTCCACGTCCACGCTCTGCGGCCGCCGCTCGCCCTGCTCGCCGAACTCGACCGGCTGACCCGACCTGCGGGCCTGCTCGACCAGGTCCCCCACCCGCCCCAGGGCGGGCGCCCGGCCCGCACCCGCCGGGTCCGCGGACGCCGCCTCGCCGGTCGCCTCCAGGACACCGAGCAGGTACCGCAGTTCCGTCAGCGCCCGACGGCCGGTGTCGCTCACGGCCGTCAGTCCCTCGCCGGCGCGTTCCGGCGCGGACGTGAGCAGGAACTGCGCCGCGTCGGCTTGGACCACCATGGCCGTCACGTGGTGGGTGACCACGTCGTGCAGCTCGCGGGCGATCCGCGCCCGCTCGGCGGCCGTGGCCACCTCGGCGGCCAGCCGCCGCCGCTTCGCCTCTTCCGTCCGCCGCTTGCGCACCGTGCTCCCCACCAGCCAGGCCGCGGCCAGAGCCAGGGAGAACGCGAGGTAGTCCGGCAGCGAATTCGGTGAGCCGAGGCGGTTCAGGACGACGGCCAGCACGGCGTAACCCGCACTCGCCACGACGACCAGGCCGTGGCGGAGGCGGACCTGGTGGGCCCCGGCGGAGTACAGGGCCAGATACAGTCCCATGCTCGCAAACGTTGTCGCGAAGCCCAGCGCCTGGTGCACGGCGAACGCGCCCGCGATGACGGCCAGACAGGCCGCGGGCCACCTGCGGCGGACCGCCAGCGGCACGGTCTGGGCCAGGACCAGCCCGACGCTCAGCACGTTCGCCGGCCGCTCGGGCAGATCGCCGATCTGCGCACCGATCTGGGACAGGGGCGGCACGAAGGCCAGCAAGGTGAGCGTCAGGGCGAGGACGCCGTCCTTGAGGAGAGCATCCCGCTCTTGCCACCGGTCGAGCGACGCCCGGAGCAGCGGGATGCTCCGGGTTGCCTGACGGGACATCACTTCAGTTTCCTCCAGCCTTCCTGTCTCAACGGGTCGCGCGTCGCCGGGTCTTGATGCCACCGCTCCGGTGGGCGCGGACGAGCATCGGAACGGCGATGGCCACGCCCATGAGGACGGGCATGATCGATGCCTCCAGACCGAAGCTGCCACCGGTCAGAAGGGCGGGGCCATGGACGTCGACGGTGAACAGGCCCTCGGGGGCGTGTCCGGAGACCGGGATGCCGAGCAGCTGCTCCGTGGTGTTCCAGGCGAAGTGCAGCCCCACGACGAACCAGATGTTACGCCGCCACAAGAACGCGGCTCCGAGCAGGACGCCCGCCTCCAGAGCGATCGCCAGCCCGCTCCACGCACTCGCTCCCGGGGTGCCCAGGTGGGCGACACCGAAGAACAGCGAGGTGATCACGATGGCGGCCCGGCTACCCCACAGCTGCTCAAGAGCCTGCAGGGCAAGACCGCGGAACAACAACTCCTCGGTGACCGCAGCGCCGATCTGCACCACGACCGCGGTCCAGACGACCGACATGAAGTCGTCGCCCGCCCAGGTGAACGAATAGCCTCCGAACGCCGTGATCAGGAGGGCGGAGACAAGAATGAAACCCAGGCCGATCCCGCCGCCCAGCAGCACCTCCCGGCCGGCCCCGGACCGGGCGATCTCCGGCGCGGAGCGTCGTGCCACACGGCGCATGACGTAGCAGTACACGGCCACCGCGGCAACCGCGCCCAGCACCGGCACGGGGCCGGGTCCGGTCGCCGTCAGTCCCGAAACCAGGCCGACGCCGACCATTCCCGCCAGCATCCAGCCGAGCGGAGACCGCATGATCCGACCGAAGCGGCCGCCGCCCCCGTCGCGGTCCTCCCCCGGGCCGGAGCCTGCGCTGTGTCGTATGGCGGACGTCGTGCCCATGGTGGCCTCCCCGGTAGTGGGTCACCCCTGTGGCGACCTGACGACCACGCTAGGAATCCGCGGACGTCCACGAATCACCCGTGCACGGACAGTTCCTGTAGCTCTCACGGGGGATGCACCACCCGCCCGCGCCCGTTCCGCCACGGGACGCGGTCGAAGCACGAGCGGGACTGGACGCCGTAAGAGGACCAGGAACTACAGCCGCCGCGGCGCCCGTGCGATGCGTGAGCGCGGCTTCCGCGGCGTCACCCGGCGCAGGCGGTGTTCGCTGTCCCGGCCTGTACGACGACGAAGCCCGCCCCGGACCTGATCGGCCGCGACCTCCATGCCGAGCACCTCGGGACCAAGCTGGTCTGCGACATTACCTATCAGTCCACCGCAGAGGGCCGGCTCTACCTCGCCTGCCGACTGGACCTGGCCGCCCACGAGGTCGTCGGCTACGCCATGACCGACCACCGCCGCGCCGAACTCGTCGTCGACACTTCTGACATGGCCCACGGCCTGGACGGTCTGGAGCCCGGCTGCGCTGCCACCTGGACCTGCGGCAGCAGGCCGCCCCCGGCCTGACCCGGGCCGCTGTTCGTCGATGCCGCCCCTCCCCCGTGTCTGGCGGGAGGCGTGGCGTCACGGTGTGTGGTCAGCCACGGCGGCGAAACAGGGCACGGCGGGGCCTGGACGGCTCCTGGCCGTGGCTGTTCTCCGGAGCCGGCTGTGCGGGGCTCGCCGGGGCGCGGGTCGTACAGGGCGCGGCCTCCGGGCCATAGGGAGAGCTCGGTGGTCAGGGCGACGCCGTCGTCGACTTCCTCGGTCCGCCACCCGTGGATGTCCAGCAGCAGGCCGTCCAGCGGCCCGTCGACCGGTTCGGCGTAGGTCCGGTGCGGGAGCGGGCCGGGGTCGGGGCCGTCGTGCTCCGCGCCATGGACGCGGCCGTTCAGCAGCTGCTCGTCGCCGTTCATCCGGTCGGCTTTCCAGCCGTCATCGACAGCCGGGCAGGACCGGCGGGCCCGGCTGGGTGGAGGCCTGGCCCGCCGCCGGGCTGCGCGAGCTCGGGACTTGATCTGGCTGGGCAGTCTTGAACGGGCGGTCGGCTTCGCCATCCCGGGGAGGTCCGGGAGGCTGCGGGTGCCCAGGTGCCCAGGTGTCCCGCCTGGCGAGGCAGCGGGTAGCGGGTAGCGCCAGATCTTCGCGCGCGGCCCGTGGTGATCGGGCTTGGCGAGGGTGGTTGCGGCGACGGTGAGCTTGCCGGCGTGGACGGAGGCCAGTTGGTGCACCGCGGCGAGCAGGACGGTGATGCGGTTGTCGAGCGCGGTGGTGCCGGCTCCGTCGAACACGAAGAGCACGGGCGGGAAGACCCCTTCGGTGCGCGGGTAGCGGGTCAGCCACTCTTGCTTGCCAGTGCTCTTCCACACGTTGGTGCGGTACTCGTCGTAGGCGGTCAGCTTGGCGGTGAGCTTGCCGAAGGCCATCGACGCGCGGTCCACCTCCACGAACACGTGCGGCAGGTTGGTGCAGGGCAGAAGGACGCCCCACCGTCCGAACTGATCAACGCGGTACGCGTCGTCGCCCGCGGCGAGTCCCTCCTGGCCGCCGCCACCCGACCCCTGATCGGCCGCTTCGCCGAACGCGTACGTCCCTCCGCCGCCCCCGCGTCCCCCGAGCGCGAGCGTCTCAAGGTTCTCACCCCCGCGGGCAGGAGGTCCTCCTCCTCATCGGCGAGGGCATGTCGAACGCCGAAATCGCCCACCGAACTGGTCGTCAGCCACGAGACCGTGAAGACCTACGTCTCCCGCATTCTCACCAAACTGGATCTCCGCGACCGCGTCCAGGCGGTGGTCCTGACCCATCGGGTGGGGTCGGCTGGGGGACGGCAACCGAGCCTGACGGCCCTGTGATGCCGTGCGGCGCGGCAAGCTGTCAGCAGCGGCTCGCGTTCCCGCCCACAGCTCATCCGATACGCCCCACGGCGGCCGCTCCGTTCTCAGGGTCGGCCCAGGATCCCCCGAGCGAGCTACCTGTTTCGTCCTCTCTGGGGTGACGCACGCCACCGGTGGTCTCTTGTTGACTCGAATCGTCAACACAACGGCCGGCCAAGGCCGACCAGCCCAGTAGCTAAGGACAACACCATGACCACGACACGCAGTTCCGCGCAGCGCGGTTTCCCCAGAGGCCGCCGAATCGCCGCAGCTCTGCTGGTTTCCACGCTGGCAGGAACCGCACTGGTCGCGTGTAATGCCGACGCCAAGGACTCGCAATCGGCCAAGGCCTCCGGCAAGAGCGTCAGCGAGACCGCGGGCGACGCCAAGATCACCTGGGGTGAGTGCCCGGCCCTGGCCGAGGGACAAACCCGTGACCCCCACCTAGCCTGTGGAACGTTGAAGGTGCCACTCGACTACCGGAACCCGGACGGCATGAAGATCGACGTGGCGGTCTCCCGGCTGTCCACCGCACAGCCCGGGAAGCGACATGGCGTTCTGCTGCTGAACCCCGGCGGGCCGGCCCTGGGCGGTCTCGACATGCCCGAGACCATGGCGTCCACGCTGCCGAAGTCCGTGCTGGACCGCTACGACCTGATCGGTTTCGACCCGCGCGGCGTCGAGCACAGCACCCCACAGAGTTGCGGTCTGCAGGACCCCAGCGTGTCCGGGCTCTTCCCCTATCCCGCCGCGGACGGCTCGATCACCAAGAACGTGGCCCGCGCCAAAGCCGACGCCAAGCAGTGCGCCGACACGGTGGGCAAGAACCTGCGGTACTACAACACCGCCAACACCGCCCGCGACATGGACCGCATCCGCCGGGCGCTCGGTGAGAAGAAGATCTCCTACTGGGGCCAGTCCTACGGCACCTACCTCGGCGCCGTCTACCGCTCCCTCTTCCAAAACCACACCGACCGGATGATCCTGGAAGGCAACGTCGACCCCACCAAGGTATGGGCCGACCAGGTGGCGGACACCTGGGGCAAGGGCACGGCCGACCGGTTCCCCGATGCCGCCCGCGTCGCCGCGGCGCAGGCCGGCACCCTCAAGCTGGGCACGAACGTCGCGCAGGTGACCCACACCTACCTCACCCTCGCCGACCGGCTCGACCGCACGCCCGCAGCGATTCCCGGCGCATCGGTGTCGCTGGACGGGGCTTTGCTGCGGAACATGACCTACGCCCTGCTTCTGCACAACAACACCCTTCCCGTGCTCGCCAAGTTCTGGAAGGCCGCCGACAACCTGACCCACGGCAGCACCACGGCCGCCGACACCGCGGTTCTCAAGGAGGTGTTCGCCGACACACCGACGGCCCCGGGCATCCCCACGGACAACCAGGCCACCATGTTCATGGCTCTCACCTGCGGCGACGCCGAATGGCCGCACGACATCGACGGCTACGCCGCCCGCACCACCGCCGACCGCGAGAAGTGGCCGCTCACCGCGGGCATGCCCGCCAACATCTGGGCATGCGCCTACTGGGACAAGCCAGCTGAGGCGACCGCCAAGATCGTGAAGGGCGGCCCGCGCAACACCCTGATCCTGCAGAACCGCCGGGACAATGCCACCCCTTGGGAAAGCGGCGTCGGGCTGCACAAGTCCCTCGGCGACGGCTCTGCCTTCGTCGGCGTCGACAACGGCGGGCACTCCGTCTACGGCGAAGGCTCCGCCTGCGCCGACAAGGCCACCGTCGGCTTCCTGACCACCGGCCACCTGCCGGACAAGGACGTCTACTGCACCGACGTCACCCAGAAGTAACCCGCCGGAACGCGGTGCTTCCCTGTCCGGCCCGCTGTCCGGTTGGAGTCGCCTCGATGGGGCCGATGGAAGCCGCCCCAGCCATCACGGCAATGGCCGAGAACCACTGCATCGATATTCGGAACAGCCCCGAGGAACATGTCCACTCGTATCCTGCCGCAGCGGGGGCTCCAAGACCCCGTCAGAGAGGAGCTCAGGCTCGGTCAGGGGACGGTTACGGACGTTGCGACCGTTGCGTTTTGGTGAGCAGACCGAGCAGGGCGTCCTGTTCGTCCGGGTCGAGACCGGCGAAGAGGCAGGATGCGTGGAGCCGGGTTCTCAGCGCCTCCCACAGCTCCTGGCCGCGTGTCGGCGTACGGGCTTTTCCGGCCCTGGCAAGGTTTTCGTAGCCGTAGATCATCTCGGTGACACGGAGGGCCGGTCCGCGCAGTGGGCAGCCTGTGGCTGTGCTCAGTCGAACTGGCAAGCTTGTTACCTCAGAGGTCGTTCTCTTTCCGAACCTTGTGTGCGGAAAGAGAACGACCTCTGAGGCGTGGGCGACGGTGGCGTCCGCCTTCACCGACTGGGAGTCCACCACGGCCCCACTCGGCTCGGGATCACGGCCTTCCGCCCGACGGACCGCCTGATGCGGCCGGTCGTGCAGCTCGGCCGCCAGCCCTGTGTCCCGCCGACGGGCGAAGAGGGCGTAGACCCGTGGCCAGGGCGGGAAGTCGGACGGCACCGCCCGCCACTTGATGCCGTTGTCGACGAGGTAGCGCACCGCGTCGATCATCTGCCGATGGCAGTAGCCCTCCGGCCAGCCACCGCGGCCCGCCGGCCATCCCGGAACCGGCAGCAGATTCTTCACCACAACCCACTCCGTGTCGCTCATGCCCGAGTTGTAGCGGGGCCCGATCTGGCCGGTCGCAGGCGTTCCCGAACCTGTGGGCGAGGCAGTCACACGCAGGAGTGGACGAACTGGACCGGGCAACCGGGACCACGCGACACTTCGACGACGGGGCCTCTTGACTCTCGCCGGACTCGACAACCGCGAGCTGCCAAGAGGCCCCTCTTCCATGCCTCGGCGTCGGTCAACTCACCCGACCCAGCACGCTGTTCGAACCCGACCGACCACGCAAGCGGATAGAGAACAGGCAGTCAGCCGTTGTTACTGCGGCAGGCACAGGCGGGCCGCCTCCAATCCGATGGAGCGTCGAATCATGTGACGCCGAACTGCACTCCCCGCGTGGTTCCTACTCGACCGCACATCGCTGCTGTTCAAGCACTACTGCGTCCACTCGTACGCGTGATCAGAGACGAATTCGGCGAAGGTGCGCGGCGGACGGCCGGTCAGTTCGAGCACCGCAGTGCTGACCTGGTCTTCGCGTCCCTCCTTGATTCCGCGCTCGACGGCGGCAAGGGCGGCAGCGAACTCGGTCGGCATTCCGGAGGCACGGTAGGCGGCAGCCTGTTCCTCCTCCGTAATAGGCTCCACCCGAACCTGTCGGCCGGTCTGCGCGGTGATGATCTGCGCGGCCTGTGGATAGCTCATCCCGTGCGGCCCGGTGATCAGGTAGTCGCTTCGAGCGTCCACTCCCAGGTCAGCCAATAGCGCGGCAGCACTGGCCGCGATGTCCCGCGCATCGACCCACCCCAGCTTGCCGTCACCGGCTGCGGTGCGGATCCCACCGTGTCGATGGATGTGCTCGGCCAGTGGGTGCGGACGCAGGAAGTTCTGCATGAAGCCGGACGCGCGGAGTACGACACCTCCGGGCTGAGCCTGAACCTGAGCGGCCATCTCCGCAGCGCTGGGTGCGTTCGGCAGCACAATGGCGGAGCCGAGCATCACGAGGCGCTGGATACCGGCCCGCTGCGCTTGGCGCAGGAAGGGCTCGACCAGCGGCAGCGGGTCCACGCTCTCCACCGGCGGAAGCAGGAAGATCCGGTCCGTCCCGTCGAGCGCGGGTCCATATGTGGTCGGGTCGTTCCAGTCGAAGCGGATTGCATCAGGATCGGCTGCGGCCGGGTGCCGGCTGGCGGCCCGTGTCTGCACACCAGCGTTGCGGAGCACTTGCACCAGCGTCGGTTGCGTCCTGGGAAGTGGT
>NZ_LIWB01000028.1:54287-62943 GCF_001905725.1 Streptomyces sp. CB02400 | reverse complement strand
CTCGCCAAGGCCCGACTCCACCCGATCGAGTCAGAAACCGACGACACCGCCCTGCCCACCGGACTCACCGCATAGCCTCAACACGAGATCGCCGAGTGGCCGTCGATACACCACTCCAGCGGACGTGACCGAGCAGGGCCAGGCCCCGGCCGAACCGCTCCCGGATCTTCGCTGCCACGCAGGACTTGTCGGACGCCGAGTTGCCTCGGACCACGATGAGCCGGGTGACTTCGCTTCCCACCCTCACCCGGTCACGCTACCGGCCGGCAGACACACTGCGGGTGCGCTTCGGTGAGGCCACAGGCACGGGCCGTGTCGTCGAGACCGAGTACGTGGGCGGTTCACGGGACCTCTCGATTCCCGCTGGCACTCGGGTTGCAGAGCACCCGCGTTCGTGGCGCCGGCGGATTGCACGTGGCAGCTGCTGCCCGCGGCGTTGTCCGGGGCGACGGCCCACCGCTGGTGCACCGAGTGGTCAAAGGCCAGGGTATGGGCCGAGCTGCACCGTCTGGTCCTCGATGCACTTGGCTGCCGCGGCGATCTGGACTGGTCGAGGTGCGCGATCAACTCGGTTTCCTCGCCTTCACGGGAATCGCCTGCACCCTCATCGGCCACCGCGGACTCAGTGGCCTCCCGCCGCGGTAGTTCGATGGCGCGCGAAGACGTGTGATCACGCTGATCCAGTGACAGAACCCAAGCACCGGATCCGAGCCCTGCACACGGACCGCACGATCACCGTCTATCAGGCGTACTCGCCGACGATCGGTCCGGCGGCGGCCCGGGACGGCCGTTTCCCGGCGGAGTGGAAGCGGGACCGGGTGACGTGGATCTTCTCCGCACTGACTCGGAAGACGCCGAACGTCGGCGTGAGAGGTCAGTCCGGGGTGCGCAGCCCCACCAGGAGCCGGTCGAGTGCCTGCTCCCCGGCCTGCGGGTCCCCGCCCCGCGCGATCCAGAGCGCGGCCTCGTTCATCGCTCCGGAGAGCAACCGGGCGAGGGGCTCCACGGGCTGATCGGCGATGACCCCGGCTGCGGCGAGCGCCGTCAGGGCCTCCGTGAGGTGCCGGGCGGAGGACTTCTCGTCCATGGCCCGCCACTCGTCCCAGCCCAGGACGGTTGGCGCGTCGACCAGCAGGATCTGTCGCACCGCCGGGTCGGTTCCCCCGGCGAGGAAGGCTCGGCAGCCGGCCCGGAGCTGCTCCCAGAGGTCCTCGTACCGCTCGGCCGCGGTCGCGACCCGCTCGCCCAGTTCGTGCTGCACCTCGCAGACGACGGCCCGGAAGAGTCCGGCTTTGCTGCCGAAGTGGTGGTAGGCGGCCCCTTTGGTGACCCCGGCGGCCCGCGCCACCTCGGCCAGCACCACGTGGTGATACCCGTCGGCGGCGAACCGCCGTCGCCCTTCGGCCAGCAGCGCATGCCGCGTGGCCGCCCGCTGTTCCGCCCGGCTGACCGTCATCGAACGCACCGCCTCTTCCCATTTCGCGTACCGAGGGTATGCTAACGCTCCATTCGCATACTCAGGGTATGTGAAATGCGGTGGAGGACCCCTGTCATGACGAACGAACCAACGACCATGCCCACGACCAAGCTCAGCGGGTTCTACCCGGTGCTCGCCACCCGGGACGTGGCGGCCTCCCGCGACTTCTACACCCGCCACCTCGGCTTCGAGGTGACCTTCGAGGCTGACTGGTACGTCAGCCTGCGCCGCCCCGACGCCCCGCAGTACGAGCTGGCCCTTCTCGACCACGTCCACCCGACCATCCCCGAAGGCCACCGGGCCGCCCTCCAGGGCGGCTTGCTGCTGAACTTCGAGGTGGACGACGTCGACTCCGAGTACCAGCGGCTCGTGGCTGAGGCCGGCCTGTCCGAAGTGCTGCCGCTGCGTACGGAGGAGTTCGGCCAGCGCCACTTCATCCTCGCTGCCCCAGACGGTGTGCTGATTGACGTCATCACCGTCGTCCCGCCCAGCGAGGAGTACGCCGCCCAGTACACCAGCGCCTGATACCCGGGCCGCCCTGAGGACCGGAGCAACTCGCGGTCTCCAGGGCTTCCCGGCGCGGCGGCAGGGCGACGACTCCACCGTGTCGACCAGAATCACCTGACGCACCAGACGGTGCAGTCAACAGACCAAGCCGTCGTTCCTGTGGATGATGTACCGCTGCGGGTGGGGCGGCAAGGAAGGCCAGGAGAGCGTCCTCGTCGTCGAGATCACCCGGGAGGGTTTCGAGTGGGCGCTGCGACACGCCTGCCTGTCCCACTACGAGCACGGACTCCACGCCGACCGCGCCACGTGGAAGCGCTGGTTGAGGCGGGCTCCCGATCGGGTCCAGTGGGACCCCGAACGCGACCTGCGTCTCCAGCCGCTTCCGTACCGGTCGCTGCAGCTCGGCCTCACCGGTGAAGCCGCACACCTCTATGCCGACGAGTGGATCGTCTCCATAGCCGATGTCACACCGCTGGCCCGCACGGTCCACGCCCACGTACGAGACGGAGAGCTGGACCTCGCCCGGCAACTCCTGCCGCGTGAACGCCCCTACCCCGTGGACGATGAGGCTCTGGCCCACCTGTACCGACGGGCCGGCACCACCGTTGAGATGACTTCTCCGTAGGGCTGGGGACCTTCTTGTGTCCTGCCAGCGGCACCGGGGCGGGCACGCGCTGGAGCAGCTATCCGCAGTCGTTGCGGTTGATCTTCAGCGAGCGGGTCTGGTCGTTGAGGCTGTAGCCGCGCAGGTCGCGGAGGGAGTCGCCGCTGCGGGTGACGCACACCCACCGGCCGGAGTGGTTGCGCTTCTCGTACACGCGGGCGGTGCGGTCGGAGTTGTTGCGGATCGAGCTGCCGCGGTCGCGGATCGCGGAGGGCAGGTCCTTCACGCTGCCGCCGACGGCGCGCCGTACTCAGGGCTGCCCGCCGAAGTTGATCTCGGGGTAGATGCACACGTAGCCGGACGGGCAGTCGATCGCGGCCCGTGCCGGGCCGGTCTCGGGGGCGGCGGAGGCCGGGGCGGCCAGCGGGGGCAGGGCCAGGGCGGCGACGGCCGCGGCACGCTTCAGGTTTGTGATCACAACCACTACAGATACGGGGCATCGGGTGCTGCCCGGGGCAGTTTGCCCGGCAGGTCGCCCATGCGGAGCAGCAGGCACCGCCACGGCGTGCCCGGCAGCCACACGCGACGGTGCGGCCACACACGACGGTGCGGCCAGCACCTGGGGCCGAGCCGCGCGCCCCGGCCCGGCCGTTCTGATGTGTTGGTGACGCGCCCGACTGCACTCGGAGGCCGTGGCCCTGCCGACGCCGCATCAGCGTCGGCAGGGCCACGGCGGAGTCTTAGCCGGCCGTCGGCTGGTGTGCTGACGGTATGACCACGAGACGCAGGTTTTCCTCATCGCTGTGCCCGCTGATCGCGAACAGGCGGGTTCCGTCCGGTGCCCATGCGAGGCCACGGTGTCGTAGGTAGCCGGCGTCGAACCCGGTGGCCGGGGCGAGGGACACCGTGCGGTAGGGGGAGTCGGCCCCGGCCCGATACAGGTATACGTCCGGGTCGGGTTCAATGCTGTTCACGCCGGCTGCGACGTCGCCGCGTGAGGAGACCGCAACGGCGTTGGGATACGACGTGCTTGCATACGTGTGCTCCTCGGCCAGGTCCGGCAGCCGGAACGAGGGGTGGTGGTAGGGCGCCCCGGATGCGGTCAGCAGCCTCTTGCCGTCCGGAGTGATGGCCAGGTCGCTGAAGTTGGAGCTGCCGCCAGGCCCGCGCACCGTCGCGTGAAGGACAGGGCTTTCCCCGGAGACGTCGTACACCGAGAGGTGCCCTGGAGAGGTGTTCTGGTCTCCGGCGACGAGAATTCCCGGTGCTGCGGGGGAGGTCGCCAGGAGCGGCGCACCGCTGAAGTCGCCCTCGGGGATGAGCCCCAGACGCACCTTCGGGGTGGAGGTGCCGAGTGTGA
This sequence comes from Streptomyces sp. CB02400, assembly GCF_001905725.1. Classification (GTDB taxonomy): domain Bacteria; phylum Actinomycetota; class Actinomycetes; order Streptomycetales; family Streptomycetaceae; genus Streptomyces; species Streptomyces atrovirens. Next base: position 58,995 of record NZ_LIWB01000028.1, on the reverse strand, counting down.
GCGAGCCGATGCTCGCCTCCCACTGTTCTCCGTAACCGAAGAACAGTGTCCGACCGCTCAGCGCCACGTGGAACGGTGCGGTGCCGACGCCGGTGGCATGGCGGGCTCGCTGCCGGGCGGAACCGGTATCGATGACGCTGATGGCGTCGCCGAGGGCGAGCGGCGCGTAGAGCGTGCGGGAGTCAGCGGACAACTCCAGGTCGCACACCCCTGGCAGGTCCTTGATCGTGTGGATCAGGCGCCCCTGGTAGTCGGCTACCAGGACACTGCCCGTGGTGTAGTCGGAGACGAACACCCGCTCGTGGAGCGGATCCACTGCGAGATCGCAGTGGTACGCGATCGGCAGTACGGTGCCCTCGTCCATTGGTGCAGCCTGCGTCGCGGGCGCGGCGCCGAGCGATAAGCTCAGCAAGGCCGCGAGCGTCGGCAGCAGGCGGGCGCGGGCGAATAGTCTTCGCATCGGTGTCCCTTCGGGGAACAGGCAGGAGCGCTGGTCAGGGGCCTGCCTGTGACATGGTCCATTGCCGCCTGGGTGTACCCCCGTCTTGTCTCCGTACTCCCTGCGAGTTCTGACGAGCGCGCTCCGGTGTTCTGCGCAGACGAAAAGTCGCAGATCCAGGCTCTGGACCGCTCCCAGCCGGTGCTGCCGATAACGCCCGGCGTCCCACAGCGGATCACCCACGACTACGCGCGTGCCGGCACCACCACGCTGTTCGCCGCCCTGGAGGTCGCCACGGGGAAGGTGATCGGCTCCCTGCACCGCCGGCACCGGGCCGAGGAGTTCGAGAAGTTCCTGATTAAACTCGACCGGGAGATCCCGGCGGGCCCGGACGTGCATCTGGTGCTGGACAACTACGCGACCCACAAGACTCCGGCGATCAAGACGTGGCTGGTGGCCCATCCCCGCTTCCACCTGCACTTCACGCCCACCGGATCGTCCTGGCTGAACCTGGTCGAGCGGTGGTTCGCCGAGCTGACCGACAAGCGGATACGGCGAGGTGTCCACAAGAGCGTCCAGGCCCTGGAGAAGGACATCCGCACCTGGATCGCCGCGTGGAACACCGACCCCAAGCCCTACATCTGGACCAAGACCGCGGACGAGATCCCCGAGCGACTCGCCAGCTATCTGAACAGAATTCCTGACTCAGAAGACTAGTGCCCCGTCAGCATCGGTCAGGTCGTGGCTGCACATGCTGCACTGCCCGTCCGCAGCGGTCGGCGGGACCGGCAGGCGATTCAGACAGGCCGGGCAGGTGGTGACGCTCAGAGGGTCGAAGAGCTGCTGGGCCCCGCCCAGCATTCCGAGCTTGAGCAGATCGTCCGCGTACTGCGCTCGCAGAGGCATCAGGTGCGCGATCTGTGTCTCGCAGCTCCGAAGCACCGATGCCGCACGGCGGGAACTGCGTGCGGCCTGCTGGTGCTCACGGCGTAGTTGGGCAGCAAAGGCTGTCCCCGCCTGAGCTGCTTGGTACAGGGCCTGGAGCTGGCTCATCGCCCGCGGTAAGAGCGTCGTCGACATCCCTGCCGCAGCGACCAGCCGAGTGTGCGAACTCTCCCGCGGCGGACGGCGCAAGAACGACCAGATCGACGCCGCGGCCGCAGCCACCGTGGCCTATCTGCAAGGAGACGGACGGGACGTCGTGCCCGAGGATCACACCACGGCGCTGGCCCTCCTGGACGAACGACGTGTGAACCTGGCCCAGACCCGGGTGCGCACGGTCAATCAACTCCACGCACTGCTGCCCGGAGACGCCCCGACCCAGCTGTCCGCGGACCTGGGCCGCCAAGCTGCTGCGATCCGTCCGCCCCGCTGGCGACGTCGAGATCGTCCGCAAGGACATCGCGTGGGATCTGGTCGCCGAGATCCGGAAGCTGGACAAGCAGCTCACGGACAATGCTGCCCGGATGCAGAACCTGGTGGAGACATCGGGTAGCACGCTGATGGACAACCCCGGGCATCGGGCCGGTCATGGCCGCCCGGCTGATCGGCCGCACCGGACGGGCTCACCGGTTCCCCACCTCGGCGGCGTTCGCGAACTACGCCGGTGCTACCCCGGTGGAGATCGCCAGCGCAAACTCGCCGAGGGCAAGACGATGAAGGAAGCGGAGCGGTGCCTGAAACGCCGCCTGGCGGACCACGTGTGGCGCGTCATGATCGCTGACGAACGCAGAGCCAAGTTCTGCCTCATTCAAGCAGCTTGACAAGACACAGAGGCACCCCGGGCGAACATGTCCGCCAGCTCCGCCCAGTAGACCCCCGCCTCGCTCGGAACGCCCATACATCAGCGAGTTCAAGTGACACCCAGCACAAGAACGCGCCGACTCGACAGATCAGGCGATCACATACGCCAAGCAGTGGGAGGAACTGGGAGACTGGCTGGACTCGACGGACGAGCCTGCGAAGGAGTCGCGCGATGGGTAACGAGTCGTCGCACTATCGGCAGCTCTACCGGCAGTCACTGTTCTACCGGCCGGGAAGCACGCCGCTGACCACGATCCGTGCGTACACGGGCGGGCCCACGCCGAGCCGCCCGGACGACCCGGCAGTCCGTTTCCATCCCGAAGGAGTCGCGTACCACCAGGCATACGGATACCGTCCCGTGATCAAACTGGGCTGGCCGGCGGTCCGCGCCGTCGCCGTCCTCCCCGGACCGGTCCCGGACCGTCAGGCCCTGTGCGTGTACCGGCTCAACGAACCACCGGAGCCCGACGTCCCGGCCGACGAACTGTTCACCGGCACCGGGAGGGGCCTCGGAGTCCACTTCCAGATGCTGTTCGGCACAGAACTCGCGGTGCACCTGCACCACGTACGAGGCCCGTCCCTGAAGAAACTTGCCCAGCGCCTACCAACCTGGACAGACGGCCGCATCACCCTCACCACCGAACGCCCGTTCTTGTGATCAGAAGCGGGTGTTATGGGGCGCCCCTGGCGGTGTGGAGAACGACGCCGCGGACCCGGCCGCCGCGGGCGGCCACGGCCATCTCGATCGCGTCGGTGACCAGCGAGGTGCGCATGTGGTCGGCGATCGACCAGCCCACCACCTTCCTCGAGCAGATGTCGATCACCGTGGCGAGGTAGAGCCACTTCACGCCGATGGCTGTGTAAGTGATGTCGCCGCACCACCTGGTGTTCAGCGTGTCCGCGGTGGAGTCGCGCATCACCAGGTCCGGCGCGGGCGGCGCGCTCCTGTCCGCGATCGTCGTCCGTTTCCTCTTCCGCAGGTGCCGCCCGACGATGTGGTTGATCCGCATCAGTCGGGTGACGCGCTTGCGGTTGATCCTCCGTCCCCTCGCACGCAGCTCGGCATGGACGCGCGGGGCGCCGTCGGCACCATGGTGCTCGAGGTGGATGGCGCGGATCTCGCTCATGGTCCGCTTCTCCTCGGCCTGGCGCTCGGCGCGGGCCTGTTCGGTGGCCAGGTGCCGGTAATAGCCGGCGCGGGACGCCCCGATCACCCGGCAGATCCGCCGCACACCGAAGTCGGCGCGGTTGGCGGAGATGAAGTCCCGGCGGCGGGGGCTCACTTCACCTCCCGGGCGAAACAGGCGGCTGCCCGGCGCAGGATCTCGCGCTCCAGCTGCCATTCTTTCTCCGCCTTCAGCAGCCGGGCATTCTCCGCCCGCGGTCGGGCCGGCTCCTCCGCCTCGCTCCCACCCGCGTCACGGCGTCCGGGCACGGCCTGTGAGTCGTCCTTGCGGACCCACCGTCCGCAGCGACTCCGCGGCGATGCCGAGACCCGCGGCTGCCGCCGCGTACGTCCGCTTCCCGGCCGCGGCGCGGTAGAGCGCGACGGCGTCCTTCCTGAACTCCTCCGGATACGGAGACTCGCGCCCCACCTGGACATCCCTGCCTGGACCATCAAGATCCATTGTCAGGGTGTCCACACCAAAGGATCATCCTCACAGACGGCCACGCACCCAACAACGTGACAACGCCCTTGCAGGAGGAAGGCCGGGCGGGGTGCGTCGTAGCCGGCGTCCGCGATGATGAGGATGTCCGGGTCGCCTGCCTGCCACTGGCCTGCCGTGATCAGTCACTCAACCAGCTCGCACAGTCGTCGGCCAGGACCAGCCGGCCGCCAACGGCCCGCGGCAGGGGCACCGTGGCCAGGGCCCGCCGCAGCCGGTCCGCGTCCACCTGGCCGCGGGTCACCGCCTCGTGAAGCCCTCCGTGACCGCGGCGGTGTTCGCCCACCAATGGCAGCTCGGCCGGCGCCCCGACCGGCTCATCACCGCGCAGGACAGCGCCGGCCAGCTCGAACAACACGTCCGAACAAGTGGTCAGACTTGTATGGAACTCTCCCGGAAGCATGACAGGTGCGCCAAAGCCTCTTGCCGGGCGTCGCGATGCAGCAACTCGTCCTCACGGCCTTCGTGCCGGACGTGCGTGTTCCTTGGTCAGGGCGCATGTTCGAACAAAGGCCGCTTCCGTATCCGCGTCCGCCGGACACCGAACTGAATGATCAAGTTCGAGGCGTCATCTAGCACGTGAGCTACTGCTCCTCCGAGCGTCAGTTGCCTGCGGCAGGGGCCGACGTGACCGCCGGTCAATGCGGTGACCGTACGTTTCCGTCGTTCCGGTGGTTTGCCGTTCCCGGTGCCGGTGCCCGCCGTGAGCCGGCTCGGACACTGGCCGGAGCGGCACCGGGCCGCTGGAAGGGGGCCACATGCCCGACGGCAGGATTTTGATCGCGGTGCGAGAGCATTC
>NZ_LIWB01000028.1:0-53500 GCF_001905725.1 Streptomyces sp. CB02400 | reverse complement strand
CTCGACGTATGACGGCCTGTGCTACGACGCGGTCCCGACGGCGCGTGCGCTCGCGGCGAGCAGCCCGCGGGTGCACTTCGACGAGGCGTGGTTCGCGTACGCCCGCTTCCATCCGCTGTACGCGGGCCGCTACGGCATGGCGGTGCACGAGTCGTCGTTCCCCGGACCCGACCGGCCGACCGTGTTCGTGACCCAGTCGACGCACAAGCTGCTCGCCGCGCTGTCGCAGTCGGCGATGGTGCACGTGCGGCCCGCGCCGCGGGCACCGGTGGAGCACGAGCGGTTCAACGAGGTGCTGATGATGCACGGCACCACCTCGCCGCTGTACCCGATGATCGCCTCCCTGGACGTGGCGACCGCGATGATGGACGGGCCGCAGGGCGAGTGGCTGGTCGACGAAGCGGTGACCGAGGCGGTCCGGTTCCGTCAGGAGATGGTCCGGCTCCGGCGCCGTGTCGAGGCCGCCGGGGATCGTCCGCCGTGGTTCTTCGGCGTGTGGCAGCCGAAGACGGTTACCGACCCGACGACCGGCGCGGAGCTCCCCTTCGACGAAGCCCCGCCGGAGCTGCTGCGCACCGAGCCGTCCTGCTGGACGCTCGCCCCCGGCGCCGACTGGCACGGTTTCCCGGGGCTGACCGACGGATACTGCATGCTGGACCCGGTGAAGGTCACCCTGACCTGCCCCGGCATCACTCCCACCGGGGAGATGGCGGAGGAGGGCATCCCGGCACGCGTGCTGACGGCGTACCTTGCGACCCGGAACATCGTGGTGGAGAAGACCGACAGCTACACCACGCTGGTGCTGTTCTCCATGGGCATCACCAAGGGCAAGTGGGGCACGCTGCTGGACGCCCTGATGGACTTCAAGGCCCTGTATGACAGCAACGCGCCGCTGGAGCGGGTGCTGCCGCAGGCCGTCGCCGCCCACCCGAAGCGGTACGCGGGGCTGACCCTGCGCGAGCTGTGCCGGCAGATGCACGACCAGCTGCGCTCGGCACGGCTGGTGGAGTTGCTGGACACCGCGTTCCAGCAACTGCCGGAGCCGGTGTTCCCGCCGCAGCACTGCTACCAGCGGCTGGTGCGGGGCGGCACCGAGCAGGTGCGCATCGCGGAGGCGGCCGGCCGGATCGCGGCGGCGATGGTCACCGTCACGCCACCGGGCATCCCGGTGCTGATGCCGGGCGAGAGCGTCGGTACCCCCGACGGTCCGCTCCTGCGCTACCTCACCGCGCTGGAGTCCTTCGACCGCCGCTTCCCCGGCTTCCGCAGCGAGACGCACGGGGTGACGATCGACGCGGACACCGGCGACTACCAGATCGAGTGCCTGCACCCCGACCGGGACGGGCACCGCGCCGCGCCCCCAGCCCAGCGCCACGCCCCGCAACCGGTGAACACCCGGCAGTCCTGACACCGGGGCACGAGACCGTACCGCCGCCTCGCGCCCCTCACCCGTTCGGCAAGGGCATGATCTCGCGGTGGGCCGCGCCGTGGGAGCGGAGCTTGTCGGTGACGATCACCCGCGGCACCATGCGGGTCTTCTTCACCAGGCGGAGCAAGAAGCGCCTGGCCGCGGCCTTGCCCCGGCAGTCCTGCAACGAGGATGTCCAGGACGTTGCCGTCCTGGTCGACGGCCCGCCGCGGGTACTTCCATTTCCCATCGATCTTGATGAAGACCTCGGCCAGGCGCCACGTGTCACCAGGCCGGGGTCTGCGGCTGCGCAGTCCGGCGGCATAGGCATCTCCGGACTCGGCGCACCAGCGGCGCACGGTCCGCCCTCCGAGACACCGTGCAAGACCGACTCCAGCCAACGCCGGGAGCCGCTCCGGTAGCCGGCGTGCCGCCGGCCACACCACGGCTTCCCCGCCGTCGCGCAAGCAACGCCAGCGGCACTCGTTCCCCTCGTCCGCCGCCCTGTGGGGCTCGTAAAGTCGTCGCTGCTGGTGGGGGCTCGCGTGCAAGTTCTCTCGACGGTGGCTGGAATGCTGAACCAGTGCTCATCTCATTGCCGTACCGGGCCACCCGGGCGTTGCTGTCCGTGCCTGCGGTGTTGCTGCGTCGAGACACGGCCAAGGACGATGAACTTCTGGTGTCACGGCACGAGAACGCGGTGCTGCGACGGCAACTCGCCGGTCCGGTCCGCTACGAGCCAGCGGACCGGTTCTGGCTGGTCGCGCTGTGGTCGCTGATACCGCGCCGGCGCTGGAGCCGTATCTTCCCGGTCACGCCGGGAACGCTGCCGGCCTGGCACCGCAGGCTGATCACCAGGAAGTGGGACTACGCCGCCCTGGCCGCCCTCCTACGGCCGTCGCGCTCAAGAAGCTGGTTCTGCGCCTGGCATGGGAGAACCCGCGGTGGGGCCACCGGCGGATCCAGGGTGAGCCGGCCCGGCTGGGGCATCCGATCGCACCGTCCACGGTGTGGAAAATCCTGCACGCGGCCGGCATCGGCCCTGCTCCGCGCCGCACCGGCCCGAGCTGGCGCGAATTCCTCACCGCCCAGGCCGAGGGGATCATCGCGGCGGACTTCTTCCGCGTCGACACGATCACCGGCAGGCGGCTACACGCGCTGGCGTTCCTCGAACACGGTACTCGCCGGCTCCACATCACCGGCATCACCGCCCGCCCCACCGCTCAGTGGACGACCCAGCAGGCCCGCGATCTGATCGCCGGCCTCGGCGCACGCGTCGAGTCCCTCCGCTTCATTCTCCGCGACTTCATTCTCCGCGACCGCGACAGCAAGTACACCGACTCCTTCGACGCCGTCTTCGAGGCCGAAGACAGGGACGTGCTGCTCAGCGCACCACAGGCGCCGCGCATGAACGCCCACTGCGAGCGAGTGATCGGCACGATCCGGCGCGAGGTCCTCGATCACATCCTGATGGTGAACGAAGCCCCCCAGGTTCTCGCTGCGTACCAAGAGCACTACAACACGCATCGGCCACACCGATCACGAGACCAACGACCACCCGAAGCCCGGGAACAGCCTGCGGTATTGCATGACCGCGTGCCCCGCAGGCTCCTGCGCACCCGCGTCCTTTCCGGGGTCATCAACGAGCACCGGTGCACGGCTTGAGCTGCAGCGATGACTTCACGAGCCCTACAGGGGTCGCTGCCCGCGCCGACGAGGCCCGGCTGCGCCGCCTGGGGGCAATAGACGCCCACCTCGGGGCGGCCTTCCAGCGCGTGGACGACCTGCTGGGAATCTGGGAGACCCAGTTGCTACGGACAAACCCCGCCTGAGCGATCTCCGGGCTCGTAAACGCACGATGCCAGTGGCGTACGCCCTCGTCGCTGACCACCCGGCCGCCGGGGAGCTGGCCGTGCTGTACGCCGCATCCGGCCCGCTCAATCAGCACCAACTCGAGTACCCGTTTGGTCAGCTGGAGCCCGTCGGAGCGGGCTCGGTCGACCAGCATCGCGATCAACTGCTCGTCCGAGACCGCCTCCGCGGCCGACTCGACGACCGGCTTCTCCGCGGCCTCGCACTCGGTGATGGTCTCGCTCATCAGGCGTCTCCTCAATCACCGGATCCGCCGTCTATCGGACACTCCCCCTCCGGGCCCGTCGCTGCCTCTCCCTACCAGCAGGCCGCGGCGGACCTGCGACGGCAGGTCCTGTCCGGACGGCTGAAACCGGGTGAGCGGCTGCCCGCAGCGCGCAGCCTGCAGCAGCGGTACGCCATCGCCGGCATGACCGCGCGGGCGGCCCTGCACGTGCTGCGCGCCGAGGGCCTGGTCCACGTCGTGCAGAGCAGGGCAGCTTCGTCGCCGAGCCCCTGCCCCGGAGCACGGTGAACGAGCCGAACGCCGACACCGACCGCATCGAGGTCCTGGAGGAGGCACTGCGCGATGTCCTGAGCCACATCCGGCCGCAGGGGCGTCCCGGCTGGGAGCTCAACACTTGCCTGATGAGCAACGAGTAGCTGACCGGTGGTGAGCGGTACTGGATGTCACCCTTCGCTGCCCCCATCAAGGCGGGCGTTCCCGGCAGTGACACCCGAATGGTACCGCTGGTACCGTGGGTGCCATGTCGGATCCCAAGGCGATGAATCTGCGCTTCCCCGACCCCGCGCAGCGGGCGGCCATCGCGGCGGCCGCCAAGCAGGCGGGGGTCAGCATGCAGGAGTACATCCTTTCGGCCGCCTACGACCGGGCGACCGCGGTGGAGCAGCGGTTCCTGGAGGGCTTCAAGGCGTCCATGGCCCGCGGCGGGTCGGCTTTCGCGGCCGAGCCCAGCAGCATCGACGCCGGCGCGGAGCAGCGGGCGAGCGAACAGGAGGCTCTGCGGGAGCTGGAGCAGCAGGAGCGGGGCCGCGCCGCGTGAGTGAACAGGAACCTCTTCACCCGCTCGATGTCACGTTCCTGCTGCACGCCGCCGAGCTGCTCGAGGGTGATCCGCAGGTCGACGACCTGGGGCCGCTGTATGCGGCCGTCGCCCGGGTCAATGCCCGGGCGATGGAGCGGGACATCTACGGAGCGCTGTATCTCAAGGCCGCCGCCCTGCTGCACACCCTGGCGAAGCTGCCGTGCCTGGAACATTCGAACGAGGCGTTCGCCTGGCACGCGACCGAGGCCTACCTGATCCTCAACGGGCATGCCCTGGACTATCCGCCCAAGGCCGCTGTCGCGCTGGTACGCGATGCGGCCTCCGGAGCGCTCGGTGTCGCCCGGATCGCCCGGCAACTACGCGACTGGACTACCCCCTGACCCCTGCGGGACTGCTCGGAGTCCTGCAGGGGGCGGGGTACGTGGAGTCGGACTGTTCCGGACGGGCTGGGGGAGATCGCGAAGCCGCTGATCCCCCCGGCGGGGTCCGGCCGCAGGGCGGGGGGAACACAGGACACGGCTGAGGGGCGAACACACAGGTCCGAACCCCGTGGACCGGGGCAGACCGGGTTCCAGGATGCACGTTCCGTCGGATGTGAACGGACTGCCCCTCCTCGTCGGCGTCTCAGGCGCCCACACCCACGACAGTGAAGGACTGAAGCCGATAGTGGAGGGTCACCGAACGAGACACGACCCTCACCGCGTAGGACACGATCCAAGTCCGGGCGGCCTTCTCGCACCAGGGCCGGTGAGCCGGAGCCTGTTGGCGTGCCGTGCTCGACGGGTGGACCCTTGAAGAACCGGGAAGGGAGTACGGACGATGGGACGGTATGTGCGCGCGGACGGACTGGACGTCTGGACCGAGCAGGTCGGCACCGGGACTGACGTCCTGCTGGTCGGAGGGCTCGGTGACACCGTCGAGTCCTGGCAGTTCCAGCTCGACGGGCTGGCCGACCGCTACCGGCTGACCACCTTCGACAACCGGGGAGCGGGCCGGACCGCCATGCCCGAGGGCCCTGTCTCGGTCGAAGCGATGGCCGACGACGCCGCCGCGCTGCTGCGGGCACTGGACATCCCCTCCGCCCATGTCGCCGGCTTCTCCGGTGGCAGCGTCATCAGCCAGGAGCTGACCCTTCGCCACCCCCGGTTGGTGCGCAGCCTGGTCCTCCAGAGCACCTGGTCGGTGCCGGACGCCTACCTGCGCCGGTGGGGCCTGTTCGTCCGCCGACTGGTCGAGACCGCCCCCGACGAACGCACATTCCTCGAGAGCTTCTTCCTGGACATCTACACGGCCCGGGCGCACAACGACGGCACGGTCGACCGGTTCATCGAGGACGCGCTTGCCTTCCCGCACAAGCAAACGCCCGAGAACCTGAAGCGCTTCCTCGACGCCGTCCTCGACCACGACACGACGAACCGTCTGCCGGACATCGAGGTGCCGACACTGGTGCTCGCCGGCGGCCGCGACTCCACCAGCCGCCCCGAACTCTGCCGCGCCGTCGCCGACGCGATCCCCGGCGCCCGGTTCGCGGTCATGGAGGAGGAAGCACACCAGCCCTTCCAGGAGATCCCCGACGAATGGAACGCCCGCGTCGACGCGTTCTGGCGGGAGGTGGAGCCCCGCACCGCGTGACCACGAGAAGCCCAGAGCCTGACCGCGCCCAGGAACTGGCACGCCGGATCAGCAGCTCGGCCTTCACTTCCTCGCTCCCGAACGACGCCATGGCCGGGCGGTCTCTCTCCGGCAACAGGTGGACGGTGCACAGGGGCGGCGTCGAGCCGGGCCCGGCGGCGGCCTCAGCGTGGCTTGAGCGCCACGCGGTTCAGAGCCGTGCCCACTCGGGGATCGGGCGGACCACCGGACACGTCGACGCTGAGTTCGTCAACGAGTCTCTTGAGGTAGACGTCGACGGTGGACTCCACCAGTTCGGTGTGGGTCGTGACGGCGCGGCGCCCACGGCGCCAGGCCACGAACCCGGTCGTCACGGCGCCGCGGCGGCCGGCCGCCACAGGCGGCCCAGCAGGAGGTAGTAGCCCGCCCACACCGAGCCGCCCGCCGTCGCGTCAACGCGGGACCGGGAGGTGCGCAGCTCCGTCCTAACGTCCTCGGGCAGGACCAGCCACAGTCGGGACCAGCAGGCGGTGAGGTCGATGCCGTACTGGTGCGGCCATGCGGTGCCCGGTGAAGGTGGGCCTACGCGGCGGGGCGAATGCGATGGCGTCGCGGCAGGCGGCGAGTTCCACGATGTCCTGCCGAACCCTGTCGTCGCGCAGGCTCGCCGCGGCCGATTCGCGCAGACGGCCGATGTCCCGCTCGATCTGCTGCCAGCGTTCGGGCGTATCGCTGCTGCCTCAGGTGCGCCGCACCTACGCACCCCGCGGCCGCACTCCCACCCTGCGGCACCGGCTGAACTGGAAACGAGCCGGGGTGGCCGCCGCGCTGGCCGGCGCCGGTCTGGCTGCACTCACCGCCTGGGCGCCCTACCAGGTCCTGTTCGCCGCCGTCGGCATCCTGACGGCCACGGCCGCCGCTGCCGCCCCCTGATCCGGTCAGCAGCACACCTCGACGCACCCGCCCAGCAGAGTCCAGCGCAGCGAGACGACACCCCCCGGCTTCCGCCGCACATGGTGTGGCTGCTTGGCCTCCTGGCCGCCGCCTGCCTCCTGGGCGAGGGAGCGGCGGCAGACTGGTCCGCAGTCCATCTCCATACCCTCCACACGTCCGAAGCGATCGCAGCCGCCGCCTACAGCGCCGCCATGGTGACAGGCCGCCTCTTCGGCGACCGCCTCAACGCCCGCTTCGGACCGACCACCATCGCCCGCGCCGGCGCCGCCCTCGCAGCAACCGGACTCGGCGCCGGCCTGCTCATCGGTTCCGCCCCCGCAGCCCTGATCGGCTGGACGGCACTTGGCCTCGGCCTGTCCACCGCAGTGCCCTCCCTGATCAGTGCGGCAGGACACGGAGGTCCCCGAGCCGTCGCCGCCGTCGCCGCAACCGGCTACCTCGGCCTGCTCATGGGGCCCGCCGCCATCGGCGCGCTCGCCTCACTCACCAGCCTGTCCATAGCCCTCGCCCTGCCTGTTTTGCTGGCGGCAGTCGTCGCCCTTTCCGCCCACCGAGCATTGGACCCCACATGAACACCCCTTCCACCACCCCCGCACCGCACCTCGAGGCCCTGATCCTCGACTGCAACGGCGTCATCGGACGGCAGCCCACCCCACACATGTGGGCCCGACTGGCCGCACTCGCCGGATGGCCCGCCGACCAGACCACCGACTTCGAGACCGCGTTCTGGGCACGGCGCGCCCCCTACGACGCCGGCGAGACCACCACCCACGCCTTCTGGCGCGGCCTGCTGCACGGCCAGCTGACCGCCCCGCAGGGCAGCGCCCTGCTCGACGCACTGCGCACCACCGACGCCGAGATGTGGACCTACACCGACGAGACCGTCATCCGCGTCCTGCAAGCAGCCCACGCAACCGGACTCCGCCTGATCATCCTGTCGAACACCCCGCACCCCCTGGCGGACACACTCGACCGCGCTCCCTGGTGCAGCATCCTGATCGCGAAGACCGTCTACTCCGCCCGGCTCGGCGTCAACAAACCGGATCCGCGGGCATACGAAGCCGCCCTCGCGGCCGCCGGCTGGCCCGACCCGGCCACCACGCTCTTCGTCGACGACCGGCGCGAAAACTGCGTCGCCGCAGCCCAGCTCGGCCTGTGCACGCTCCACTTCGACGGCGACAGCCAGGCACTCGCCACGCACATCCCGCAGCTCGTCCCTGTCGCAGGGGCCCGCAACTGATCGGGGACAAACCGCCGCCCGCACGGAACCGAGCCCACTTTGCACCGGGGCGACACCATACAGACCGCACACATCCTCACCACGATGCTGCCCGGCATCGAGCACCCGCGCCCGTGCGCACCTACTGCCCCTTGAAGCCCTCGCAGTGGTGACCTTGAGACGTGCGGTTCGTTCAGGAGGGCGGCAGCCGCCGAGGGGCGTGAGATGGTGATGCCGATTCGTTTGCCCGAAATGCGGCGGGAGTCAGGCCTACAATCGGCCGGGATGTCGAGTTCGGTCGAGGGGGCTGCGCGAAGTGCCGCTGAGGGATGAGTCCGAAGAGATCGTCGTCTGCGTGGCGGAGGACCGGGCCGTCGTGATCGACGCGCCCTCCGAGGCGCGGCGCTCACGGTGGGGGCGCCGGATTGCTGACCTCACCTCCAGCGAATGGGTGGCCCTCCTGCGGACACTGGAACCTGCGACCCGGTCCTTCGTTGAGTCTCAGCGTCTGACCGGCTGTCTGGTCGAACTCGACCAGACCTCCCGCGAGATGATGAAGACCGCCAAGGTGATCACCGAGGAGGGGGGATGGATCCAGAGCGCTCTGCGTGGCGACCGAGGCCGGGTGACGCGTCTGATGCGTATCCGTCCCGCCACGGGTGTCGCCGCCATGTCCGGTGCAGCAGCCGTCCTGGGTGCCATCGCGGCCCAGGCGCAGACTGCCGAGATGGCCCGGGACATCAAGGTCATCCGGCAGCGGATGGACGAGCTCTACAAGCACCTGCAGTCCGACCAGATCGGTGAGGTCGAGAACGCCGTCGAGCAGGTCGAGGACCTGGTCGAGCTGCTACGTGCTCACGGCGAGCACGGAGTCCAGGCGAGCGACTTCTCGGTCATCAGAAACGCCCTGGGCAGTGCGAGACACAAGTGCCTTCACCATCTGCAGGATGCGGTCAAGAAGCTGGAGGACGCCGAGTACAGATCCCCGCGTCAGGCGGAGAAGAACCTGAGCAAGGAGGCTGTGGAAGAGGCGATGCTGTACCTCGACCTGCTGGCGAAATGCTACGCAGCAACCGTCCAGTTCGGACTTGCCGAGCTCGCCTTCGCGTATCACCAGAACAAGCCTGACGTCGCCAGGACCCTGGCCGAGCGCATCACCCAGTCCACCGCCGAGCTCCGTGCTGAGATCGAAGACGCCCACCGCCGGCTCGGCCGGCTTGACGGCAGCGTCCATGTCCAGCGCCGGCCCGCGTCAAGGAAGGCGAAACTGCCGTCCGCGGTGGCGGACGCAATGATTAATTCAACCGTGTCCGACGCCGTGAAGAAACTGGCGGGAAAGTCTGTGCCCCTGGGTTCACTTCGTGGAACCGCGATCTCGCTGCCCGCGACTTCCATCGTCGTTGGCGGCAGCGCACTGGCCCTCGTTGCCGGAAGCGTCAACGCCAAGGTTCAATCCCATGCGAAGAAGACGCTGGATGCACGCCTGGAGCAGCTCACGGAAGCCATCGACAGAAGCTCCCACACCCTCGAGCAGGCGGCACCGAGTCTTGAAGCGCTCAGAACCCTGACCGAAGAGCCTGCCGTCCCAGGGAGCGAGTGCACCGACCTCGATCCTTCCTGACGGTTTGCCGGCGCAGCCGGCCGGCTGCGCCGGCAAACCGGGCCGGTCGTAGACAGGGCGATAGCCCCGGCTGCCGAGCCGATTGAACCCCGGCTTCCACGGCTTTGGACGCAGGGGCGACTCTTCGACTCCACCCCTGCCGCACTGAAACCAGCTCCCGCCATGCTCAGCCCTCAGAGCGCTGTCGCGAGCCTCCCGCGGCCGCCGCCACCCCAGCGCATCCCCGGTCCTCAAGTTCCGCCGCCCGCGGGACTCGAGGGTGGCCCCGCGCGCGGCACACCGCAGGGGCACAGTTCTTGCCAGCTGCCACACCGTAGTACGCGTGCGACCCGAGGAAAGAGCGGTGAGCACAACCCCCGTCCCGGCTAGTACACGGGCAAACCGACTCCACGTAAATTTTCCGGGGAAACCGGGAGCTATATTCCTCCCCGGCGCATCCGTCGCGTCACAATTTCACCAGAACCTTTCCGCCGAGATTCCACAATTGCTTGTAGTCCAAATTCTTGATGTTGACCTTTTTGAAGTCGGAATCCATACGCCAGGTAGCGATGAGGCCGTTCGGGTCCTCGTTTCCGTACTGATCGACGATCTCGCCCACGATCCGCACCAGAACGCCGTCCACCTGCTTCCCCTTGTAGTGCTTCTTGATCGCCTTGACCGGCACCATGGGAGCGGACTTCACTACCTGCTCGGTGTCCCAGCCCGCTTGCTGAGGGCTCATCTCGACGGTGATGAAAATACCGCCGTCTTTTCCGGACTTCTCCTCCACAGATTTGATCAGATCGGACTGTGCAACCTTTTCCTTAGCGGGAAGGTTCGGGTCGATCGACTCTGCGGCCGGCGAAGCTGTGGCTGCCGGCGCGGAATCCTCTGCCACTGTATCGCTGCAGCCCGTCAATCCGACGATGAGGACAGCCGAAAGCGGCAGGACAATAGCTAGTTTCTTCATGGTTTCCGTCCGGTCAAGATCTTTCGTACGTCACCGTGGGACCTTGCTGCGGAACAGAAGGACCCTGTGCCGCTTGGAAAGTTATCGCTGCTGGTCAAGCCGCATATCGGTACTCGTTGATCGCTCCGCCGAGGATGCGGGTGCGTAGGAGTTTGCCGGGATGGCCGTGCTGGCGTTCGGCGGCGGGTTCCTCGCTCACGTCGGGCGGGAGTTGGTCCCGGGCCTGGTGAGGCCGGTGCCCGTTGTAGTGATCTTGGTACCGGCCGAGGACGCGACGCGCATGGGCCTCGTTCACGATCAGCACGTGGTCCAGGGCTTCCCGGCGGATCGTGCCGATCACGCGCTCGCAGTGGGCGTTCATGCGCGGCGCCCAGGGCGCGCTGAGCAGCACGTCCACGTCCTCTGACGGGAAGACGGCGTCGAAGGCCTCGGTGTACTTGGTGTCGCGGTCGCGCGGCATGAAACGCAGGGACTCCATCCGTGTGCCGAAGTCAGCGGCGAGGTTGCGCGCCTGCTGCACCGCCCACTGGCCGGTCGGGTGGGCGGTAACGCCGGTCAGGTGCAGGCGCCGGGTGCCATGCTCGAGGAACACCAGCACATACAGGCGCTTGCCCAGGACGGTGTCGAGGTGGAAGAAGTCCGCGGCAATGATCCCCTCGGCCTGGGCAGTGAGGAACGCGCGCCAGCCGGGGCCGGAGCGGCGTGGGGCCGGGTCGATGCCCGCGGCGTTGAGGATCTGCCAGACGGTGGACGGTGAGATCGGGTGCCCCAGCCGGGCCAGCTCGCCCTGAATCCGGCGATGGCCCCACCTCGGCCAGGCGCAGGACGAGCTTCTTCAGCGCGGCCGGGGTCGGGGGTCGGCCGGTGCGGCCGCAGCGCTTGGAATAGTCCCACTTCTTCGCGATCAGCCTGCGGTGCCAGGCCAGTACGGTGCCGGGCTGGACCGGGAAGACCTGCGCCCAGCGACGGCGCGGTATCAGCGATGACAGGGCAGCAAACCAGAACCGGCCGGCCGGCTCGTAGCGTACCGGTCCTACGAGTTGGCGGCGCAGGACCGTGTTCTCGTGCCGCAGCACGAACAGGTCAGCTTCCTTCGCGGTGTCGCGGCGCAGCAGTATGCCGGGGACGGCCAGCAGCTTCCGGGTCACCCTGCACAGCAGCGAGACGAGCACCACGACAGCATCCCAGCTGCTACCGACGCTCCAGGACATGGGCATGCACCTGCAGCGATGACTTTCCGAGCGGTACACGGCCAGGCAGATGGTACGGGCACCGTCGTTGTCCAGCTGTCAGGATCACGTGAGGAAGAGGCCTTTGGGCTGTCCGTTCACAGTCACCGACAGGCATTCGAGGCGCGCTCCGGTACCGGCGCCTGACAGTATCGGGTGGTCGGTACTCTCACGGGCATGGGGCTGGACATCACTGTGATGATCGCCGACTGGTCATGGCTGGGTGAGATTCCGCCCGGGGAGAGGCTGTCGCGGTTGCGGGATGCCTGGTACGCCGACGAGAGCGGGCTGTGGGATCACGACGCGCCGGCGGTCGAAGGCGACTGGAAATGGCCACGAGAGCCCGGCAACTCCTCCTTCGCCGTCTACGAGTTCCGGGAAACCCTCGGTTCGTTCAAGGCGCACTTCTGGGCTGGGGAGCGGTGGGAGTCCGTACGCGATCATGCCGACCCACTGGTGCGGGCCAGGTTGGACACCTTGCTGCTCGCGCTGATCTGGGGAGGGCTGGACGGTGAGGCGGAGCACGTGGAAGAGGGCTTCTTCTGCGATGACCCCGCCGTCACCTATGGCGTGCTGCTCGCGAGGTCGCCGGACAGCGTGCGGGAACTGGCAGCGACGTGGGAGGAGGTACGGACCTGGCTCGACGGGTTGCGCGGGGCGTTTGACGAGCATGCCGCCGTGCCCGAGGGCTGGGTCCACGACTTCGACGAGTTCACCGACCTGCTGGACGACTGGGGCCGCGTCCTTTCCGAAGCCGCCCGACGGGGATGGGGACTTGTAGGGCTGAGCGAGTAGGGCACGACCGGTCGCCTCACGCGACGGGGCCACGCCGGATCGCTGCGCACAGCTTCCCCTTCGACATCTGCGGCATGACCGGCACATTTCACCCAGAGCTTCGCGATTCCGCCCTGGCAAGAGCCCAGCGCCTCCTCGACTCCTCAACACCACCTGACCGAGGATCGGGGTGTCTTGCGGCCTCATCGAGTAACTTCACCACTGCTCGATAAGGCCGCCACGTGAGTTCACCGCTTCGGAAGACCGCTGATTTTGGGGACCTGTCTACCGTCCCCACCCTCCCTGGCCGCTCACTCCTGTCGCAGGGCCTGGCGCATCCAGCGGAGGCGATCCAGGGAGCGGCGGCGCATCCACAGCACCCAGGAGCACAGCGCGACCACGCCGAGTGCGAAGAGAAGGGGGAAGACCAGGGACCCGCTGACGGCCCCCAGGACGAACATGCCAACCGCGACGAGGCCCATGGCGCCGAGCCAGTACGGCAGCCACTTGCCCGCCCGCTCCATCTGGCCGAGCTGCTCGACGACCAGCCGCCGCATAGCCGCCTGCTCCTCGGGGTCCTGCGGCGCCTCATGGTGCCGGATCTTCCGGTTCAGATCGGCGAGTCCGCCCACGTCGGTGCCCACGGCTCGGGCGACCCGGCGGCGCTGGACGGCCAGGACCGCGATGGCAACCCCGGTGTAGAGAGCGCTCTGGAACACCCAGACAGCCGGGTGCTCGTCCCTGCGGAACAGGGCCGTGATGCCCAGTCCCAGCAGGAAGACCAGAGCCGCCTGCGCGGTCAGACTGCGGTCGAGTAAGCGCTTGAGCGAGAGCACAGCGCAGACCTCCTCGAAGGGGAGTCGGAACAGCGTCATTGCCTCCCGGTTACCCCGCGTTCTCCTGCTCATCGAGGCCGTGTGCAGCCGCGCTCACCGGCGGCTGGCCACGCGTCCCAGCAAGTTGACGGCTTCCCGGTGTCAACCGTGCTGCTCTAAATCGTTTTGTATGCAATTAGCACGGAAAAAGTACGCTGTTTGTACGGTTCAGGAGATGGGATGTTGGTCAGGAGGTGTGGCATGTCCGAGTTGTTCGGGGTGGTCGACGCGCTGGTGGCGTCTCGCGCTCCGCTGCCGCCGACGCAGGAGCGTAAGCGGCTGCGTCAAGCCCATGGCCTGACGCTGGACGAGGTGGCTGCCGCGCTGAAGGTGCGCCGGGCGACGGTGTCCGGCTGGGAGTCGGTGAAGAAGACGGTCGAGCCGCGGGGCCCTGAGCGTGAGGCGTATGCACGGTTGCTGAACAAGCTCGCGGAGCTCTACCCCATGCCCCCGGCACCGGAGGTGGCAGCCGCCCCGACGGCGCCGGCCACCTCTTCACCGCCGCGCCCGCCCTGGGGGGAAGCGCAGCCTCTCCCCTCCGGCCCGGCGTCCGATACTGCGGTCACGAGCATAACCGGGAACCCCCGAATCATCCTTGGTCCTCCACCTCCTGTTTCGGCGGTCGCGCCGCATCCGGCGCGCACCATCAGGAGCACCTCAACGTCGCGCCGTCCCGGTGCGTACAAGGCGGCCCCGGCCAGGACTCCGACGGGCGGTGCCGATCCGCGCTTCGGGAACGGGCCGCTCGCGGTCGTCGACGTCGACACGGACGGGCAGGTGTTGGCGTACTGCACCGGCGGTCTGGTCCTGGAGGTGCCCGCCAGGTCCCTGCCGGCCCTGGTGGAGTGGACGCTGAAGGAGGCCGAGCTCGGGCAGCCGAGGCTGTCCGGTCCGGGCAAGGACGCCGACCCGCTGCTCGTGCTCACCGAGGCCGCGCTCAAGCGCTACGGCCTCCCCGTCGCCCTCACCGACGAGGAGCGGCTCGCCGGGCGGATCCCGGAGGGCCACAAGGCCGTCAAGCAGCTCGCGCGCGCGGAGTGGAAGCTGACGAAGCGCGGCTTCGGGCCGTGGGCGCGGATCTACCGCCCCGCGCAGGGCTCCGAGCGGGCCTGCGTCCAGCTGTGCATCCCGTCCTGGCACGCCCTCGACCCCCGCCACTGGGGCCACGCCGCTGTACCCTCAACGACAGCCCGCCCGACACCACCGCCAGCGTTCGCCACGCGATCACCCTTTTCCGAGGATGTGACACGTCAGCCGAGAGCAAGCGATCGGCGATCTTCAACCTCGCTCGCCTCCTTGAGGAACGCCGTGCCCTGATCAAGGAGCACGTCGGGAAGGACGAAGGCGCACTGTTCGAGATCGCCAACCGCTTCGACCTACGCCACCGCCGGGCCGACCAGCGCGGCGACTATGACGAAGCGTTCCTCGACTGGATCTTCTGGTGGTACCTCGCCATGGTGAAGCTGACCAACCGGCTGATCGCATCGCGCAACCCCACCGCCAAAAGTGGGAGCTGACCCGCTCACTTTCCCCACCTCCCCACCCCAGACCGCCACCTCACACGTTCTCGCCCGCTGCGTTCGTGACCAATGGGCCACCGAGGCCCAGCGTTTCGTACGCGACGTGACCTTCGGCAAAGACGCCTGCCGGGCCCGCGCCGGCAGCCTGCCCCGCACTCTCGCCACCTTCCGCAGCCTCGCGATCAGCCTCACCCACCTCGCCGGATGGATCACCAACGCCGCCGCCCACGACCACTACCACAGCCACCCCGCCGACGCCCTACGCAAACTCGGTCTCCCAGGATGAGGACGCATCACGCCTGCTTGAAGGATCGAGGCTGAGCCGATGGCAGTGCGGGGAATTCCCGTACTTCTCGTACGGTCATCTCCTTCGCCTGGCACACTAACGCTGAGATGCAGATCGGTCAGGGAGATACGCCATTCCCGGGTTCGGACCTGGATGATCGATTGGGGAACCGGGGGCAATGAACCACGGGGGAGCGGCAGGCCTGTCGGCGGACATCGATTTCATCGCGCGAGACTTCACCGGGCGTGAGTGGCTCCTTCCCAGGATCGCTAGGTGGCTCGACGATCCGACGAGTCAGAAGTTCCTGCTCGTCACCGGGCCTCCAGGTGTCGGGAAAACCGCTCTGTGCGCATGGCTCAGTGGGGCCGGCCCGGTCCCGGATGGGGCCGCTGGTGAACTGCTGCGCCGGATACGGAAGCGGTGGAACTCCTTCCAGTTCTGTAGCCGGCGTCTTGAGGGCGCGAGTATCGATCCGCGGTCCTACGTAAGACGCCTGGCGACGGATCTCGCGTCGAGCACTCCCGCCTATGCTCATGCGGTACTCCGTGCCATCTCACCGCCGTTGACCCGGGTCGATATCAACGTCGGCAGCAATCTCGGCAGGGTCGTCGGAGTACATACCGACCATCTGTGGATCACCGGAAGATCGATCATGGACGGCTTCAGCGAGTCCATCAAGATGCCGGTGGAACTTCTGGCCCGAGAAGCACCGGACGTGAATCTCGCGATTCTGGTCGACGGTCTCGACGAGGCACTGACGGGCGGCGGTACATCGATTCCCCATCTGATCGCCAGCATGTCCGACTTGCCGGGAAACGTTAAAGTTCTCATCTCCGCGAAGACGGATCGAAGAATACGCGACCTGTTTCCAAACCAGACGGATGTGATCGATCTCGCCGACCCCGGGCTCGAACCGTACAGTCGGCAGGACGTCCTCTCCTTCGTGGAGCGCCGTTTAGCGCGAGAGCTTGCGAGCGCCGATCACATATGGCAGCCGGATCGGATTGCCCGAGCCGCTGGCGTTAACTTCCAGTACGCGCGTCACCTGCTCGATGAGATGAAGTCCGGGAACATTGACAACTCGCCCCGCATACCTGAAGGTCTCTCTCAGCTGTACAGTTCATATCTCGACCAGTTGATCCCGGAATCAGGTGAGTACGGCCAGGGCGACGCCGTCCTCCAGAACTATCTGCCGCTCCTGGAACTGTTGTCCGTCGTGCTGGCGCCAATTGCTGTGGACCGGGTCGCCCTGATCCTCGATTGGCCCATCCAGACGGTGAGCACACGGATCGACGAACTGCAACAACTCATCGAATTCGGTCACGAGAACTCCGACATACGTTTCTTTCACAGCTCGATGGCAGAATTCGTCGGCGTCAGCGTACTTCCGGACCGCACGCCGAACCGATATCACGCGCCAGCCCGCGAGATGCATGCAAAAATCGCCAGATCTTATGTTGATCGATATTCACAGGGATCCGGCGGATCTCACGGGTCCTGGCATGAGATCGATCGCTACGGACTTAACTACCTCGCGGAACACATGAGAAGCGGTATCGGCGTCGGGTTGCTGGAACCAGATGATCTGTACGATCTGGCCATTGATCCTGAATACCGCCGCGCGCAAACCGCGACAGGTTCCATTGATGCCATGCTCCAGACCGCAACCGTGGCATTGGAGCATGCCCTCGAGAGCAACAGCAGTTCGGCGACGGCCAAGCTCATCGAAGCGTTCGCAATAGCATCCGAGCCGCAACTTCACGGACTCGCTGCAAACGCATTGTCGCGTATGAGCCCGGAGCTACGGAAGGATGAGATCCTTCGGCTGCTCTCCCGTGACGAGACTCGGCAGATCGCACTCAACGCCGCGTACCAGCTCGGGTTCGCTGCAGAGGAACTTTTTCAGGAAATGGCCTTGACCGACCATTCGGAGCTTCCCCGGATGGTGGCTTACATGGCCTACCTGAAGTGGCTCCAGGGTGAACATGAAATCGTGATGCGGTTCACCGAGAAAATCGCACGGGAGGTACGAATACAGGCGCCCCGGGATGCGCGCCGACGACTGGCGTTCCTGGCGGACGTGACCATCATCCTGTACATCAATCTGGCCCATGACTATCGGCTCATCCAATGGGCGGACGGGCTGTGGTGGGAACTGCTGACGCGCAAGCTTCATGTCCGGAAGTTCAACCACCGTCTCATCGGTGCAGTAGTGACCTCGGTTGCGGCGAACACTATCTCGCAGCGACTCGGCGAGGCGGTCATGGTCGACGCGATGCAGTCGCCGAGTGTCTACTTCCACGGCGGGCAGAAGCCGCGCGAACTGCTTGGCCGCGCTGTCGACCTGCTGGACCCGCACAGCGATCTGCGTGGGGAGTACAATCTGCTGGCCGAATTGCTCGGCTCGGATATCGCCTTCCTGCGGGTCATCGGGGCCATTGTCCTGTCGTCGCACTGCAGTCGTTCCCTGCACAACCTCAAGGAGTTTCTTGCCGAGCGGTACACGAGGCTCCCGCCGAGGGCGCGGCTGTGGCATCTCATCGCGTTCGGGGTGCTCGCACCGACCGAAACCGACTGGAGTCCCTTTGTCGCATGGCAGACCGAGTATCTACTGAGGAACGACCGGGCCACCATCGTCAGTCGTGATGCCGGGGCGATGCGCTCACTCAACCTCGTCCTGCTGCCTCTGGGGCTGGCTTGCGGCAAGGCCGGCGCGCCGATGGTCGTGGTCGAGACCGCGTTGCGTGATGCGTTGACGGTCGACGACTCCGAGTACGCGGTGGCCCTGGTGGAAGCACTCGGTGTCGTCGGCATCTATTATCCGGACCAAACGCTTTCCGCGTTCCAACTGGTTCCGAATACCGTGGGCGGGGCAGTCGGATCCAAGATCATCGATTCCCTCGCGATCCTCAACGTGCTGCACCCGCAGGCTGTTGACCTTTTTCTTGAGGAAACGGGCCGCGGGCACCTTCGGATGAATGTGCGGTCGAAGGTCAACGTGGTGAATACGCGTCGAATTATCGACCAAGTCGGCTTCTTCAATTCTGCCATCTATCAGGCCGCACACAATCCCATCATGCGCGAACGACTCACCAAGCCGGCCTTGCGCTGCCTGAACGAATCGTATTCCGTGAAGCAGTTTGCCAAGAGATATACGCGGATTCTGCTCCAGTTGGCGCGAGACTACGACTTCCATCCGGGGGCGTGGGCCGCACAGGAGTGAACATCAGGGGGTTGATCTCATCACTACCATCAAAATGCTGGGCAGCTTCCTCCGGATTCCCCTTTTCGGATGGAGTGTGGCCCTTCCGATCCTGGGGGCCATGACGGCTGTTGAGGTCAACTCGCAGAGAATTGCCTTTGCTCTCTGCATGTCGTTGCCCTTTCATGTCGTGCTATCGGTCGTGAATGACCTAGCGGACATCGAGGTAGACCGCGGAGATCCCCGGAAGGCCGGTCGTCCCCTAGTCAGTGGGAGAATCAGCCCACGTACGGCACTGGGCGTTGTGGTGTCGGCCGTCGTGCTCGGGTTTCTTGCGGATCCGGTTCTCCTGGGGCTCGACGCCTACCGATTCCTCGCTCTCTTCATCTCATTCGCTGCTACAGCCGCTTACAACGTCGCGGGTAAGCGGACAGCCGTACCGCCGTTCATGGACTTCCTTCAAGGTGTCGGCGCGGCTGGTTTCGCATACTATGGAGCACTGGTCGCCGGGGATCCGACCTCAAGATCCGCTCTGCTGGCGATCTCGGTCGTCGTCTTTATTACGTTTATCAACGGGGTCCACGCCGGATTGCGTGACCTGAGCAGTGACTACTCCTACGGGGCTCGTACCACTCCGATCTTGTTTGGAGCCAGGCCAACCGGGGCGGACGCGCCCCACATCCCCCGTGGGCTCGTCGGCTACGCTTGGGCACTGCAGATCCTTCTGTCGGTGATCACACTCGGGCCGTTCCTGGCGACCTTCGTGAAGGGCGCTCTCTCTTGGACGACGGCGATCGTTGCCGCGGCCTTCGGCATCGCCTCGTTCGCATCACTCTTCCTGTCACTCAACTCTCGTGCCGACATGGGGCGACGGTATGTCTTCGCCGGAGTCCAACTACTGACGGGATTTGGGACTGTCGCTCTGTGTGCGGGCGGCCGGTCGGGCGACCTTGCCGCGGTGGCGGTCTTCCTTCTGGTGCTTCTCCCGCTGACCGCGAGACGCCTGAAACGCCGCATGGGTGCGGGGTACCGCAGGCTCGCCCATGGATAACCGGATTCCATCCGAAAGGAAAAGGGGTGAAGATTGATGAACGGTTGGATGCCGTCCGCGACGGACGTCATTTTGTCAGTGATCCTCAGTCAAATCGTCATCTACGGCCAGTCGGTCTACCTGCACCGCTGTCTGGCGCATCACTCGGTCACACTGCACCCGGCCGTCAGGTTCCTGTTTCGCTTGAGTATCTGGCTGCTTCTCGGCAGCAACCCCAGGGAGTGGGTCGCCGCTCATCGGCTCCACCACCGGCACGCCGACACCGAGGAAGATCCGCACAGTCCCCTTTTCGAAGGGCTCTGGGTAGTCACCTTCCGCGGATCGAAGCTGAACCGTGTCGCGTGCTCGGATCCCGCTCTGGTGGATCGTCTGGCCAAGGATGTTCCGCGTGACTTCGTCGACCGAATGCCTTTCGGCCAACGATACGGCGGCATCGCGCTGACCCTGATCGTCTTCGCGACATGGGCCGGCCCCGTTCACATGCTCTGGATCTACCTGCTCGCCTTCGCGCAGATACTCGCGGGTGTGGGCATCGTCAACGGCCTCGGCCATCTGCCGGGGCCTCAAGTCTCCGGGCATATCGGCCGCAACCTGCGGTCCTTCGCCCTCCTGACCGCCGGTGAATCACTCCATGCGAACCATCATGCCTCTCCGGCCAACGCCCGCCTGGCCGCCAGAAGATGGGAATTCGACCCAGGCTGGTGGCTCATCTTCATGCTTCGGCACTGCAAGCTCGCTGAAGTGCGCCGCCTGCGGTGATCCCCATGTCGGCGGGAGAGCCCATGGCAGACCCGATCGGTGAGGGCCACGACGTCTTGGACGTCATCTTCTGTAGACGGCGAAGCCAGAGCAAACCTGCGTCGCGCCGGGACCCGCACCGAGTCGCTCTGGTGGTGGAGGGAGGAGGCATGCGGGGCGCGTATACCGCCGGCATGGTGGACGCACTGGCCCGGCTGGGGCTGCGGGACAGTTTCGATGTCGTCTACGGGACATCGGCTGGGGCCTTCTCTGCCTTGGTCTTCGCGGCCAAGGGTGCGCGGGGAGCCTCCTCGATCTATCCGGAGTTCCTGTCCGGCGCACAGTTCATCAGCTACCGGCGACTGCGTAGCGGCTCCGGCCCTTTGATGAATCTGCGTTACCTGACGGACGAGGTGCTGACCTGCAAACGTCCGCTGGACTTCGACGAGGTCTGTGACGGGGATATCTCGGTACGACTTGTCGCGACTTCCTTGGCTTCGGGACGGCCGGCGACGTTCTCCGGACTGCGCACATCTGACGACTGGAAAATTGTGCTCAGGGCGTCGGCGTGTGTGCCGCTCCTGGCAGGTCGGCCCGTGATATTCCGGCGCGCCCGCTGGATCGACGGTTCGATCGGTGAGCGTATCGCACTGCCCAGGGCGGCCCGTGAAGGAGCGACCCATGTGCTTGTGCTGCGATCACGCTGCGCCAGCGTCGTCGGCGAGAGGACGATCCGGACCGCGCAGACGCGCGTGCTGAGCATCCGGCCTCGCACCGACTGCGGCGTCGGACCGCTCACCACGTCGGCGGCGATGTTGGCCGAGGCGTCCCGGAGCGGTGCGGACGCCGTGTTCCGGGTGTTCTCTCGCGATGCGCGGAAGGTGCGGCTCGACTGCGGTGGCTGCGTCGGTTGATCGTCGGCCGCTACCGGCAGCGCTCCGAGGCCCCGCAGATTCTGTCCAACCGGCCGAGCCGCCTATTGCTAACCGAGATCGTCGACCTCCAGGCCGACCGCCTCCGCGCCGGAGTTGACGGTGTCGACGCGAACGCGCGCGTTGACGTCGGCGTTCCCGACACGCTTCGCCCGTACGGCCGCCACGTAGCCGTCGACCTGCCCGGAGGTGATTTCGACATCGACGGTCGCGCCGGACCGCTCGCGGCTCTCACCGCGCAGCGTGATGCGGCGGCCGTACACCGTTTCCAGAAGCTGCCGCAGAGCGTGCGCCGACTGCACCATTGCGGTGTTCGTCGGATCGACGGATTCGATGCCCTCCGCGTATTCCCCGAGCGAACGGCTCAGGTCGCGGATCGCCTCGCTCTGTTCCGCCGCCCGTGCGTAATCGATCCGCACCAGCCCGATCGATCCGTCCAGCGCGTCCCTGCCATCCACCAGGATCTCGCCCTCGACGATTCGGCCCTCGCGCCGGGCACGCAGTCGCCGCAGCAGTTCCGTGGCTTGGCTGTAGAGAAAGCGGATGCCCTCGCTCAGGGCAACCGCACCGATCGACGCCATCGTCAGTGGTTCAGCCAACGCTCTTCCAAACTCTCGGTGCGGAGAGGCGACCCAACGATTTGGCATGCTATCGGACGACCTGAATGTCTGTCAGTAGATTGGGCTGGCTCGTTGGAGGTCACCGGCAGGCGCTTCTGACGGAGGGGGCCTGTCAAGCGTTCGGCCTTGGTGGTCGAGGAGGGTGACGTCGACGGCTGCACTGGCGGAGTGCGGCGCGATCTTTGGCGGGGAGACAAGCCAGCTGGCGGCCTCCCGGAGTTCGGCGGCCAGCCACCGTGGGTGGGCGCGGGCGAGTTCCTCGGAGTACGCCTCGAAGTACTGCTTTTGCAGGGCCGGCGGCCGAAAGCCCTCGACGAAGAGCAGCGCGGCGCCGACGGGCAGCAGCGACTGGGTGTGCAGCAGCCGAGTGAGGACTCCTTGCCGGACATGTGCCCACGCTCCGGCGGCGTCGCGTTTGCGGTCATCGACGTTCACGCCGTGCGCACGGACGTCGACGAGGCCTTCGCCGCATTCCTGCACGGAGATCGCTGCCACCCGCCGGTCGGACATCAACACGATGCTGCTCATTCGTTTCCCCAGTCCCAGGTGCCGAAGTACGCGGCCTCGCCGGTGCGGCGGGCCTCTGCCACCGTGCGCAGGCGCGCGAAGTCGCGAGCCGGCATCAGCGCCTTCCACTCGGCCAGGGGCAGGACATGTACCTCGTCGTGCTCCTGCGGGTCGAGGGTGATGCCACGGATCTGCATCGCGGTGAGCCGTCCGCCGTCGAAGACCATCCCGATGGTGCTGTAGGGCCACTGGATGCCGGGTAGCCCGTACACGGTGGCCAGCAGGCGGGGCGGGCCGGCCACAGTCAGGCCGGTCTCCTCCCGGCACTCGCGCACAGCCGTCTCGAAGGGCCGCTCACCGTGGTCCGTAGTTCCGCCGACCAGCTGCCACGAGTGGGCGGGGGAGTAGACGGAGTGCAGCTGGAGCGGACGGTCGTCCTCGTCGGTGAAGTACACGCACGCGAACGCGGTTGCCTTCGGGACAGTCTCGGCGTACTGCTTGAGTGGCAGCCAGACCGGGCGGCTGTTCGGGGTGCTCGCCGTGGCTGTCGGTTCGAGACGCGTCATCCGCATCAGCGCCGGACTGCCCGTGAAGCCCAGCTCCCGGTAGAGCGGCTGGGCTTCCACGCTGGCATGTACCTCGAACAGGGTGACGCCCTCGATGTCGGCGAGGTGATCGAGCAGCGCGGTGACCACCGCGCGGGCGTAGCCGCGGCGCCGGAAGTCTGGGTGGGTGGCGACGACGTGCACGCGTGCGGCCAGGCCCCGGGGGTAGGCCGGTGCCGGGAGTACGGGGTGGATCAGGCCGAGGGCGCAGGCGGCCATCGTGCCGTCCGGAGCGTCGACGATGAAGGCCCGCGCGTCACCGGCCGGACTCAGCCGGGGGGCCAACTCGTCTGCGCATCGCCGGATCCACTCCTCGCTCAAGGGCTGGGACAGGACATGTTCGGAGCGCATCCGGATGATGCCCTCGGCGTCAGCGGAGGTGGCCGCGCGCACCGGTACTCGCCCGGCGGCGTCCTGCGGCTCGGCCGTGGCGGTGGGTGCGGTGTCGGGGTTTACCGGGCTGCTCCTGTCGGTGAGAGGGAGTCGTGGTGATCGGCGCGCAGCCGGGCCAGCGTCCGTCGGCGGGTCTGTGTAGTGAACGGTGGAACTCGGTCGGTTTTCTTTAGCGGCGTCCGGCGGTGAGCCGGCCGTCGAAGGCTTGGAGTGCGGCTTTCCAGCGCATGGTCCAGCGTTTGCGTCCGGTGCCGGTCGGGTCCAGGCTCATGACGGCCAGGTAGACGCATTTGAGGGCGGCCTGGTCGGTGGGGAAGTGCCCCCAGGCCCGGACCGCCTTGCGGATCCGTGCGTTGATGCTCTCGATCGCGTTGGTGGTGCAGACGATCTTGCGGATCTCCACATCGAACCGGAGGAAGGGCACGAACTCCGCCCAGGCCGCCTCCCAGAGCCGGACGATCGCCGGATACTTCCCGCCCCAGGCGTCGGTGAACTCCACGAACCGCTCCAGCGCGGCCTCCTCGGTCGGCGCGGTGTAGACGGGCCTGAGCGCCTTCGCGATCTTCTCCCAGTCCTGCCGGGCCGCGTAACGAAAGCTGTTCCTCAGCAGGTGAACGACACAGGTCTGGACGATCGTCGCAGGCCAGACGGTGTTCACGGCGTCCGGGAGCCCGGTCAGGCCGTCGCAGACCAGCATCAGGACGTCGGCCGCGCCGCGGTTCTTGATCTCGGTCAGGACCTGGAGCCAGTACTTTGCGCCCTCCCCGCCGTCACCGATCCACAGGCCCAGGATGTCCCGGTGCCCCTCGACGGTGACTGCCACCGCCATGCAGACCGGACGGTTGGCGACCTGCCCGTCCCTGACCTTCACGTTCACACAGTCGATGAAGACGACCGGGTAGACGCTGTCCAGGGGACGGTTCTGCCATTCCGTCATGCCGGCCATCACGCTGTCGGTGATCGTGGAGATCGTGGACTTGGAGATCTCCGCTCCGTAGACCTCGACGAGGTGCGCGGAGATCTCCCCATGCGTCAGCCCCTTCGCTGACAACGACAGGACCATCTCGTCCACCCCGCCCAGACGCCGCTGCCGCTTCTTGACCAGCTGCGGCTCGAACGACCCCGCCCGGTCCCGCGGGACAGCGATCTCGACCGGCCCAGACTCGGTGATCACCGTCTTGGACCGGTGGCCGTTGCGGTAGTTCTCCCGGCCGCCCTCGGCCCGCTCACCGGGCTCGTGCCCCAGATGATCGGTGAGCTCGCCCTCCAGCGCGGACTCCAGCACCCACTTGGTCAGCTGCTGCAGCAGACCGCCCTCCCCGGTGAGCCTCACCCCACCGGCCTGAGCCCGGGCCACCAACTCAGCGACCAGCTCGTCGTCCACGGCGCTCGCCCCACTCACAGCGGCCTTCCCGGCCTCGGTGCCACTCGTCACGTCAGTCATCAACTGTCGCTCCCAGCTCGGGAGTTACACCGCTCACCGTACAGACCCCTGCGAGGTCGGCGATGACGCGCCGCAGCTGCCTAGGCTTCAGCAGACGCGGGCCACGGACGAGGCTGGACGTGGCCTGTACGTGGTGAACCGGCTAGCCCGGCGCTGGGGCGCGGACCGGCTGAGCATCGGCAAGGTGGTCTGGTTTGAGGTCGGGTGACTACAAGGGAGAGCGCTGCCGAGCACCATCCGGAGCCAAACCCGGGCCGCGAGTGCAACGGCCGGTGGGTCACCTGACCCAGCCTCCCGGCCCGATGCTCACCTCCCGCACCGCGACTGAGCCAATGTCAGGGCTGGTCGGGGGCTACTACTCATGAGGAGATCGCCTCGGCAGGGCGAACACCCAGGCAGACGGTCGGACCACCCTGACTCCCTGCAGCTGTTCTCCCCAGCGCAGCACTCCTCGCTGGCCGGCCGCCTCAGCCCAGCCGGGCGAAACCTACCCGGATGCCGGGCACGTGGTGGACTACCTCACCGACTACGAGAAGCGCTACGACCTGACCGTCCAGCACGGCACCCGCGTGGACGCCGTACGCCGCGACGGCGGCCGGCTCCTGGTCGAGGCCGACTCCGGCACCTGGCGGGCCCGGGCGGTCATCAGCGTGACCGGCACGTGGTCGAGACCCTTCCTCCCCGCCATCCCCGGCCGGTCCGCCTTCGCGGGGCAACAGCTGCGCACGGTGAACTACCGCTCTCCAGCCGACTTCGCCGGGCAGCGGCCTATCTGTCGCAGGCCCATCTGCCGGGGAAAAGGCTCTACCCGCTCGTGAAAGAGCTGGCCGCGGACGGGACGCCTGTCACGGTCACGTGCCGGGTCCTGAAGCTCGCCAGACAGCCGTACTACCGCTGGCTCGACAAGCCGGTGACCGATGCCGTGCTGGAAGAGGCATACCGCGCGAAAGCGCTCTTCGACGCCCACCGCGACGACCCGGAATTCGGTTACCGCTTCCTGGCCGACGAAGCGCGCGATGCCGGGGCTCGGATGGCGGATCGGACCGCGTGGCGGATCTGCCGGGACAACCGCTGGTGGAGCGTGTTCGGCAAGAAGCGCGGGAGAGCCAAGAAAGCCGGGCCGCCGGTGCACGACGACCTGGTCCGCCGCGACTTCACCGCGGACGGGCCGAACCGGCTGTGGCTCGCCGACATCCCCGAACATGCCACCAGCGAAGGGAAGTTGTACCTCTGCGCGATCAAGGACGTCTTCAGCAACAGGATCGTGGGCTACTCCATCGATGCGCGGATGAAGTACCGCCTGGCCGTGACCGCCCTGGAGAACGCCGTCGCCCGGCGCGAACACGTCGACGGATGCATTCTGCACAGCGATCGCGGATGGTAGTTCCGGTCCCGGAAATTCGTCCGGGCACTTGACCGCCACCGGATGGCCGGCTCGATAGGAAGAGTCGGGGCGGCCGGCGACAACGCGGCCATGGAGTCCTTCTTCAGCCTGCTGCAGAAGAACGTCCTCGACCGCCGGACCTGGACCACCCACGAGGAACTCCGGATCGCGATCGTGACCTGGATCGAGCGGACCTATCACCGCCGCCGCAGACAAGCCGCACTCGGCCGACTGACCCCCGTCGAATTCGAAACCGTCATGACCACACCAGCCCTCCACGCCGCGTGACCGAACCTGTCACCCAAACCTGCAGCAGACCCCTACCAACAAATTAGGGCTTGTACTCGTCCAGCGCGGAGGCTCGGTTGAACTGGTACTGACCGGTGAAAAGATCCTCCGATCTCGCCGCATCAACAAGGCTTTTGACGGTGCGGTGCGTCATGTGGAGTTGGCGGCCGATGAAACGGCGGCTGTGGCCGGCTTCCAGCATGGCGTGGACCGTGGCGTGTCTGGATCGGATGTGGTTGGCGAACCGGTCGCTCTTCCAGGGCGAGGCCGGGTCCACCACGGAGGGTGCGGAGTCGCTGCCAAGGAGTTCGCGACCGCTCTCCACGACTTCCGGTATACCGCGCAGCTTTCCGAAGGGTAGATCATCGAGCTGGACGATCCGATCGCGTGGTTCCGGGAGGGCAGGAACGGCCACACTCTCCCATGTGCCCCAGGAGCGCGCTTGCATCGATGTAGCAACAGCGCTCCCGGTCGGCAACGTTGATGAATGAGATCACCATCGAGACGACCAGGAGCCCTGCTTGTGTCACTGCGCCGACGCACAGGGCCGACCGCCCTCACTTCGAACTGAAGGATGAGAGGCCCTCAAAGCTCCACTACTTCGGTTCTGATCCTCGCATGGTCATCTACCAGTTCTCCGACTCACAGGCCCGGACAGAGCCGATGTTCGTCCCCGATACATCGGTGCACCAGACCTGGTTCCCGGCCCGGTTCGGGTGGTACCCGACGTCTCGACAGAAGGAAGTGAGCTCACAGGACTTCTGCGTGCCCGCTTCGAAGGAACGGTCGGACAGTTCGAGCCTGACGTATACCTGGGTTTTCGGTACGAGGGTACGGCACCGCACTTCGCCCGCGTACACGATGCTTCCCTCGACATAGCGCGGCGTGGACGCGACCGGCCAGCAGTCGGGCGCGGCCGTGGCTGCGGCAGCGCTGGTCGGTATCGAGAGGGTCGCGGCAAACAGAAGGCCGGTGCTCGCGGCCAGGCTGGCTGCCCGTCCCATAGTCCTGCACGTTACTCGTTTCATGGCCCCTACCAGTTCTGTGATTCACAAGCGGTCGCATGACGCAGGTTGACCACCACCACCTGCGTGCACCAACTCTGGTTGCCGGCTCTGTTGGGGTAGTACCCCGTGTCGTAGCAGCTGTTGTTCGGGCAGTACCCGTTGGACACGCTGGAGACTTCCACGTAAGGCTTGGTGCCTTCCTTCATGAGCAGCTTGACTTCGACCTCGCCGCCGAACCATCCGTCGCAGACGACGCCGCCGCTGTACACGATGTTGCCGCCCTGATAGATCGGCGTGTCTGCCACGGTGTGGCATTCGGGAGCGGCGGCGGTGGATGACGTGGCGTGTGCGGTGGCCCCACTCAGGAAGAGCAAAGGCAGTGTCAGTGCCGAAGCGGCTGCGGAAAATGAGCGAACTTTCATGACGGTCCAAGTCCTCTCTGGTCGCGGGCGGGTTCGGAACCTCTTCACCAACTCTGCGTCTCACAACGTCGAGCGGTCGCAACCGTGACGCCGGGAGCCCAGCCCTCTACGACGGTGCACCACACCTGCGAGCCTGACTTGTTCGGGTGAAGCCCGAAGTCCGCACACACACTTTCGTCTTCGCAGTAACTGACCGTGTCAGCCACTTCCGTAGCAGAAGAACTGCCCTCCTGCATGGTGAGGTTCACTTCCACCTCGAGCGCGCTGTAGGGTCGGCTGCACTTGACCCTTCCGCTGTACACGACTTCCCCACCCGCGTATTGCGGGGTGTCTGCTATCGCAGTACAGGACGCGGCCGTTTCCGCGGCACTGGCGGACTGCGGGGCAGCGACCCCGAGGAAAGCAACGGTCGTCGCGGTGAGGAGAAGGAATATCCTTGACGGTTTCCCCCCTTCGTCACCCGAAGCAGAGGTTAAGCGTTTGCGCATTCGACCTCTCCCATCGTGTGGTTTGACGGACCGGCTGTCTGAAGTCCGTTGTGGCATCGAGACTCTGGCACTGAGGGATCGAAAGCAACGGAAGTCGGCTGTCCCGGACAGACACATGCTGTCCGGGCTGGTCAGAACCCTGTCCGGATCTCGTCCTGGACAGCGGGACCTGGCGGATCCGCCGTTCTCTTTGCGTCGTGACGGCAGCAGGGCGGCGTTCATCGGGAACTTCAGGGACCGACTCCACGAATCGACTCCATGAATTCTGATCACAGGTGTGGGGCGGGTCCGGGTTTTTCCGACCCCGGTCTGAGGGCCCGCGTGTCGAGGTCTCGCAGTTTACTCGGCGGCATCGGTGATGGCGTCATGATACGGAGCCGCCGAGAACCGTCGGTGCCTCCATGGAACCCAGTGACAACCGCACATAGTCCGTGGCTATTTCGATGGCCCGCACGTCCACTGCATCCCGGACGAGAACCCTGTGATTTTCTGATTACCGGTAGTTCGTTAAATCCGGTGGTGGTGTGGGTTGACGGCAGGTCGGTTTGGTCGTAGGTCGGTGGTAGGAGTCAACTGGCTGGCTGGGGGCTGAAGATGACCGCTCGCCGTCCGTGTCCGCCTGCGCCGGGGCCGTTGGAGGACTACGCGGCCCGGTTCGACGACCTCTTCTTCAGCCTGGCCCAGCGGCGAGGGTTTCGCGAGTACCTGACCGGGCTGCTGGCGCCGAGGGAGCGGAACAAGACGATCACCTGTCTGGCAGGGGCGGAGCCGGTGGCGGGTGCGGGGATGCCGGGGGTGCAGCGGCTGCAGTTCTTCCTGTCCGAGTCGCCCTGGGAGGCCGAGCTGGTCAACGACCGGCGGCTTGAGCTGCTGCTCGAGGAGCCGGCGACAGCTCCGCACGATGGCGGGGTCATCGTGATCGACGATTCCGGGGACCGCAAGGACGGCACGGCGACCGCGCACGTGGGCCGGCAGTGGCTGGGCCGGTTGGGCAAGACCGACAACGGCATCGTCACGGTGACCACGGTGTGGACCGACGGCCGCGTCTATTACCCGCTGCACGCGACTCCATACACCCCCGCCCACCACTTCGCCCGCGGCCGGTCCGACCCGGACTTCCGTACGAAACCGCAGCTGGCCGCAGACCTCGCGGCCCGCGGGAAGGAGGCGGGCTTCGGCTGCCGGGCGGTGGTCGCCGACTGCGCCTACTCCGTGAGCGACGACTGGTACCTCGCACTGCGCGAGGCCAACCTGGCCTACGTGGTCGCGCTCAAGCCGCACCGCGGCACCTGGGCTCGGGCCGACCAGCCGCACACCCCCATCGAAGCCGGCCACGCCCTGGCCTGGAAGGATGCCAAGCATCCGGGCGACTGGACGCCCGTGGAGCGTCACTTCCGCGACGGGCACACCGAGACTTGGTGGGCCGCCGATGCCCGCCTGGGCGGCTACGGCCCCGAATCGCCCTGCCGACTGGTCGTGGCCACCACCGACCCGGCCGGCCTGCCGCCGAAGGCCACCTGGTACCTGGCCACCAACCTGCCCCACTCCGACGCACCTCACGCCACCACCAGCCCGCACCCGCCGGCCGACCTCGCCGAGATCGTCCGCCTCTACGGCCTGCGGCCGTGGATCGAGCAGAGCTACAAGCAGATCAAGGACGAACTCGGCTGGGCCGACTTCCAAGTCCGTTCCGACCGCGCCATCCGCCGCCACCAGACCCTGGTCAACTGCGCCTTCTCCTTCTGCTGGGACCAATGGTTCGCCCCACCCGGACCACTGGATGCCACCGCGCCGGACCCGTGCCCCGACGAGGGGCCAGAGAGGGGGCCCAGCCGAACCCCACCGGCCCCAACCGCCCTGCTGGCCCAGGGCATTACGGTCCATCCGATCCTGGCTCACCCCCGCCATCACCCTCAACCGGTGGTGGCGAGCCTGGACGGACACCGACCCACCCTCCGAGCTCCAGGCCCTGATCGACGCGGTCACCACCGGACACGGCATTGACCTCTACCTCCGGATTTAACGAACTACCGTTACTGACCTTCAAGGCGTGATGTCGGTAGGGCTGACGACCCATGATCCCTCAGGGCCTCGGCAAAGTTGTCCTGTAGCCCTGGGGCGTGGTCGCCCGCTCCCGGAAGTCTCGTCGGCCGAGTGTCGTCCAAGGGGCGGGTACCGACCGACCTCTCGCCGTTGTGGGGCACGTGCGCAGTCGGTCGATATCGCCCGTACCCCGGCATCCCGGTCCAGATCGGAGCTTTGCCCACATCCCTCACCGCCGTGCAGTTCGGGTGGTAGACGGCTTTGACCGGTGGCGCGTTGTCGACTGTCGATGTCCAGTCCGCAACGCTCCGCTCGCGAGCAGAAATCCTTATGATCTGCACATGTGGATGAACGGCAGAGTCCCCTTACCATGCGCCTTGTTACTTGCCATGAGTGTCATGATTTCGGCGTGTTCCGGTGGTGGCGGTGACGGGGCCGAGGTTGAGAGATCCAAGCCCCCTTCTCCCACACGGAAGAAGGAACCGTCCCTGCCGAACTACGACCCCCCGAAGCAGTTCACGGCGGACGGCATACACCTCGGCACCAAAAGGTGTTGCAATGACGACCCCGACGGCTCCGGCAGGGGCTACGTGGTCGACAGCAGAGCGATCTACTACATGACCTCTGACACGGAACTCGTGGCCCATGACCTCGCCACGGGTAAGAGGGTGCTGTCGTTCACGTTCGACAACGGGTCTTCCGATGACGCGGTGCCCCTGCCGAAAGTTACCGACGGTCGGATATTCAACAGCTACCTGGTACCAGTGGAGGCCACCGGAACTCAGGCCGAACGCAGACTGCTCCGTGTTGTGGCAGTGGACGCGAGAACCGGAAGGACCCTCTGGAGTGTCGACCTTGATGAAGACATCGGGAGCTACAGTTCCGACACCCCCTCCGTCTTCGCCGCGAACTCGGAGCACGTGGTCGTCGAGCGGATCGTCGAGGGTGGGCACTACACAGCCATTCTGAATGCAAAGAACGGCGAGCTTCGCTGGCAGGATAGAGAGTTCCACCCCTACGCCTTCGACGGACAGGTGCTGGCCGGGCAGACGGTGTCGGTGAACTGGTCCCCTGAGAACCAGTCACCGCCGGAAGGACGGGCAGTGACCGACGGGACAAGGCGATGGAAGCTGCCCAACCGCCCACCGGGCAAAGACCCGTACCGGGATTGGGGAGGGATTGCCCCTGTGTGGAGGACGGACAGGGCTGACGACGCCCTCTTCCTGGTCAGCGTCGGCGAATCGCTGGACGCTCAGCCGAAGGCCCTGATACTCCGCGCCCGAGACGGCAAGCAGATCGTCACCATCAACACTGATTCGGGGCTCCAGGCCAGCCAGCTTCGGGACTGCTGGCATGACGGTCGGCAGACAATCGTCTGCCAAGTTGGTGTTGATTCTCAGGTGGACGCATACGACGAACAGTCCGGCAAGAAACTGTGGAGCCTCCCGGACCAGGCGGCCGGTCGTGTCGCTCCGGAAGTCACAGCGGTACACAACGGGGCCGTCTACGGCAGCACCGACAACGGTTCCTTAATCTTGAACGCACGTACAGGAAAGGATATGGTCACGGACCTGGTGGTCAAGCCGCATTATGTCGGGCCGGGGTTCGGAATTGCGCCGCTGAAGGAGGCGGGCAAGTACTGGCATGAGATCTACCTCTACCCGGCGACAAACTGACCCGCGCACTCAGGGCTCTGGCAAAGTCGTTGATCATGCTGTCAGGAGCAGGTTGATGGGGCGGTCGGTGGCGCGGGCGTGATGGCGTAGGGCGGCGGCGATGTTGTGGTGTCCGGCCAGGCGGAGCAGGGTGATCACGGTGTTGCGCCGGGCGGCCATGATGCGGGGTGCGTTGCCGGTGCGGATCTGGGAGCGGTCTTCGTCGAAGGTGACGTCGCGGACCCAGTGCAGGCGGTTCTCGATCTCCCAGTGTGACTGCACCCATACGGCCAGGACGGCGGGTGGTGCGGTGCGGGCGTCCGCGCTGGTGATCAGGTAGACGATCTCGACGGTCCGTTGGCCCTTCCTGGTGACGGTGCGCCGCAGTTGGGCGACCTGCGCAGCGGCCGTGAACTCGACCCAGGCCGGCACGTCGACCACTTTGATCGTGCGAGTGGTGCGGCGCCCGTGCCCTCGGTCCGTCCTGGTGACGGCGGGTACTTGAAGTCCAGGGGATGGCCTTGAGCTGCGCGTACAACGACTTCTGATTGGCCTTCACGGTCAGGACGTAGTCGCCGCCGGCCCCGGTCACCACTGCCGCGGTGTCGTGCTGGGTGTGCAACGCGTCCATCGTGACGACCGTGCCCTCCAGGTCGAGGAGCTGTAGCAGTTCCCGGGCGGCGGGGATCTCGTTGTTCTTCTCACCCACCGCGACCTGGCCCAGTACCGTCCCGCAGCCGTGCGCGACGGCCGCGACCAGGTGCGGGGCTGATGAACCACCGCCACGTGCACCCCGGACGGTCTTGCCATCGACGGCGATCACCCTGCGGCCCGCGACGAGTGCGGTCCTGGCCAGGGCCCAGGCACTCAGCACCACATCGAGACGGTCCGCATCAAGGCGAGCGAACAGGCGTCGCAGCGTGGATTCGTCCACGCCACCGCGTTGCAGCCCCAGCCGTTGAAGCGCGGCGGCTCCCGCGTCCCGGGCCCATTCCCCGATCGCGGTGAATCCCCGGGCTCCGGCCGCCACCGCGCACACCGCGACCGCGGTCAGAGCGCCGACCGGGTGCCGGACCCCGCGCCGGCGGCGCGGATCAGGTATCCCGGCGAGCAACTGGACCAGAAGCTCATCTTCCGGGACGGGCGTGCGCACAGGTGCAGGGATGAGGGACGATGACATGGCGCGGGCGTGATCCCCTGGTCGGACGGTAAGGCGTAGGAACCTCCATCCAACCGGACCGGAACACGCTGGCGCACCTCTTTCCCTCACAAAACCCCCACGTCACAGGGCTACAGGACAACTTTGCCGAGGCCCTGGGGCCAGCCCCGGTGCCGGAACGCAGAACAGGGAGAGGGCACTCTCCTTCCTGACGTCGCGCCGTGTGACCGCCCTCCCTGCGCGCACCGCGCAGGGACAATTCCTCAATCTGGCATCGCGCCGTACCTGTCACATCTCAAGTCCGCACCCGGTCAGAAGGTTGACGGTCCGCCGTCAGTCGAGGCCCGCCCATGGGCACCTTGACACAGGCACACAAACAGACGCTCGACAGACGGCTACACAGCTGGACGAGCCCAACACAGAGGAAAACACCTTATGGGTATGCGCAAGAGCGGACTTGCCAGCGCCACCGCAAGTCTCGCACTGACGATTGGCGTCATGGGCGCCCTTACCGGCACTGCATCTGCCTCCACGGGAGCTGCGGGAGCAGCGGCCACCGGGATCACTGTCTGTAAAGACGCATACGAACAGAACTGTGCAACCAACGTTCCGGGTTACGTGGGAGACGTTCTCAAGCAGGTCCGCCCCGACCTGCAGGACAGCATCTCGTCCATCCGCAACAACAGTGCTACAACGATCTGCTTCTACGAACACAACAACTACGTGGGCCGTGGTGTTGCAGTGCCGTCCGGCGGTGCGCTTGTCAACCTCTCCGGCACTTACGTAGGCGGCTCAAGCATGAACGACGTAATCTCGTCATGGGCGCCTCTTGGCGGTGGCGGCCCAAAGCCTCCGCCGGGCGCCGCCTGCTGAAAAGCAAATCACTCTGCCATTCGGATGATGTAGTCACCGTAACCACACCATCCACTTCCAATCCACAAGGCAGAAAATGGCGGAATGCCAGCACTCCTCCCGAGAGATTCCTCGGGAGGAGTGCTGGGGGCTGTGTAGCGAACGGCTTTGTCCCCTAATTGGTGTTAACGAAGGGTGGCGGAGCTCGTTGGTCTGGCATGCTAGGTGTACGAGGCCATGACGTTGGTGACGACCTGACGTAGTTGAGCTGTCGGGGGCCTGTTCTCAACGGCCGTATGGGGTCGGTGGTAGTTGCAGTGAGCTTTTCCAACGTGGCCACCGATCGAGTGACGCCGGGGCGTGCGGTGGGTGTGCGCAACGGACAGGGCTCCCGTGCCGTTGAGAGAGGTGTTCGATGTCTCAACTCAGCAGTACGGAAGCCCTGTTGGTTCCGTATCCTGCCGCACTCGACCTGCCTCACACCCTGGTCGAGTGGGTCACGATGCTCATCGTCACCCGCGAGGGTGACCGGCGGTGCAAGCTGCCGCCGCGCCGGCGTGCGCTCGTCGGACTCGTGTACTTGCGCCGCCACGACACCCTCGCCCGCGTCGCGGCTGGCTTCGGCATATCCGTCGACATCGCCCACGCCTACGTCGCCGCCGTCACCGGCCTGCTCGCTGACCGCGCACCCGGCCTGCTCAAGACGCTGCGCGAGCACGAACCGGACTTCGCCCTCCTCGACGGCACGCTCGCCGAGTGCGACCGGGTCGGCGACAGCCGAGGCGACTACTCCGCCAAGCATCGCCGCCACGGCGTGAACATCCAGGTCGTCACCGATCCCGCCGGGAAAGTGCTGTGGATCTCGCCCGCCCTGCCCGGCCGCATCCACGACCTGACCGCCGCCCGTACCCAGCGCATCATCCGGA
The DNA here is from genome assembly GCF_001905725.1 of Streptomyces sp. CB02400. GTDB lineage: Bacteria > Actinomycetota > Actinomycetes > Streptomycetales > Streptomycetaceae > Streptomyces > Streptomyces atrovirens. The sequence continues at coordinate 18,420 of NZ_LIWB01000028.1, read as the reverse complement.
TCTGCGAACGCCAGGGTGTCCCCATCCTCGCCGACCGCGCCTACACCGGCGCCGGCCCCTGGGTCACCACCGGCCTCAAACGCCCGCCCGGCGGGAATCGCCGGACGGGCAGTACCGAAGACGTCCCGCCCGGCGGGAGGCGGTCGGCGGCACTGCGGCCCGTGCGAGGGCCTGCCGGGAAGGGCGGGCACGGCCAAGCTGGGCGGGACGGTGGCGGTCCGGCCGGATGGCCACGGTTTGTTACTCCTCCAGCGGACAGATCACCGAGGCCTTCGCATCGGCCAAGAAGCGCGCGGGGAGGGGTTCGGGGACGGGGGCGCGCTCGGTTGTCAGCGCCGACTGGCAGCATGGCCGCATGACTGACGATCTTGACGACGTACTGGCAGATCCCGCACGCTTGCTGACCGCCGACCGTGCGGCGCTGCGCGACCGCCTCTCCCACGACGACCGGGCCCGTGGTGTCGGGGGTGAGGTCTTCCTGCAGGCCGAGGCGATCTTCGGGGGCGCGGAGGTGACGCCCGCGGAGTTCGCATCCTGGCTGCATTTCGCGGCGAAGGCCACCGGTCACGACGCGTACGCCGACCGGATCGCGGCGGCCGGTCCCGGCATGCCGTGGCGGACGGTGTGGGCGTGGTGGCGGCCGGCCCACTGGTTCCCGGTCCACCCGAGCCTGAACGGCGACTACTTCCGGGTGCGCCGGTGTGTGGACGGGCCCCGGGAACTCGTCGAGGTGACCGACCAGCGCGGCCCCCTCTGGCTCGACGCGGCGACCGGCCACCGGGCGACGGGCGTGGACGAGGCGGCGCTGACCGACGCGCCGACCGCGACCGGGGCCGCCGAGGCACCCGCGCTGTACGACCTGGACCTGTTCCTCCCGGAGGAGTGGGAGGACGCCGTGGCCTTCGCGGCGGACGGCGGCCGGACCCGGCATCTCGTCGAGAGCGTGCACGGCATAGCGGTCGTGGAAACGGACGCCGACGCGCTTCGGGACTGGCCGCGCGGTGCGGGCCTCGACCCCACATCGGCGGAGGAACCACCGCCGGGACCGGCCCCCGCCGTGCGGCGGCCGACGGGTCCGCTCACCGCCGCCCGGGTCGACGACGCCTTCGGCGGCGCGCGGCACGTGGTGCGCATCGCCGAGAGCGACCTGCCCGAGGGGCTCATCCACGCGGGCAGCAGGCGGTATCTGCGGGACGTCGGTCTGCCCGCCTGGTGGGTGTGCCACAGCGCTCAGTACGAGACCCACCCGCTTGACGCCATGCGCCCACCGGCGGTGGATGCCCTGCCGGACGAGAGCCTGCCCGACGGGGTGGCCGCCGCCGACCTGATCGCCTTCGGCGCCACCGAGTACGGCGAGCTGTATCTCCACCGTCACGACGGTACGGTGCACATCCGGAGCCGCCTGACCCGCCGTACCGACGAGGTACTGGTGCCGCTCGCCCCGGACCTCGACGTCTTCACCCGCGCCCTGGAGGCCGTCGACCGCTACCGCAACGCCTGCTGGCACCCCTACCCGGTGGAGGGCGGCCAGGAAGACGTGACGGAGCTGTTCCTGGCGGAGCTGGCGGAGCTGGCCCCGGACCTGTCCGACCAGGACACTGCAACGGGCAGGGTGTGGAGCTGGCTCTACGCAGGCATCACGGAGCTGGGCGCGGACGGCTACTGAGTGCGTTGTGGCAAACCGGATCCTGTTCGAGCGGCAGCGGGTGATCATCTGGACGGAGGTCCGGGTGTAGTCGCGGGCGTGAGGGAACGGGCCGCTTGGTGGTGACGCGGTTACGACACCAGCACGACCAAGGAAGCCCGTTGCCCGATCAGTTGAGCAGTACCATTGTGCCTGCGTCCACACCGGTCACCCCTGGGTGTGACTGCTACGTGCACAGGTTCGGTTCGATCGCTCCAGGACAGCGGCGCGGTGCTATCCGAGTGACATGACGGATGCGGAGTGGGCCGAGGTCCGTTCCGCGATGCCGGTGCCGGCCTGGCTCCTGAGGCGGGGCGGGCGTCCGGAGGCGTACTGCCACCGTGAGGTGCTCGACGCTGTGCGCTGTCTGGTCGACTGTCGACAACGGCGTGAAGTGGACAGCCATGCCGGTCGACTTTCCGTACTGGCGGGCGTTCTACGACTTCTTCCGCCGCTGGCGGTCCTGTGACTCCGCGCGTGAACTGCACGAACGCCTGCGCCGTACGGCGAGGAAACGCTCAGGCCGCAATGCGTCATTGAAGGCGTTCGTGCTGCTGGACGGGACCCTGCTGCCGATCGACCGGATCGCCGCGGACCGGCCCTACTACTCGGGCTGTGAGCATGATGGTCGTGCCGTTCCGGCCGTGGCTCGACTCGTACTCTGGCTGGCTGCATGTGCCTTGTGTTTGATCTGTCGGCCCGGTCGGAGCGGCACGTACCGGCACCGGGCCGGCGGAGCGTGTCCCGATAGACATCTCGGGATCTGAAGAAGTCAAGCAGCGGCTGCCGCTGGTGACATCGCGGGCGGATTGAAGGCGCGTTCTTCCTCGAAGAGAGTCCGCTTCTGGAGGCAGTGGGACAGCTGCCCGAGCAGACGATTGAACAGGTGCTGTTGAGCTTGTGCGTGCCAGTCGCCGACGGCGCGTCGATGGCGGTAGCGGGTCTGCGCGCCGGGTGATGAGCGCAGGGAGGAGAAGGCCCAGAGGTAGTCGGCGTGGTGGAGCCGGTTGTTCTTGACCATGCGGCGTCCGACGTAGTGTTTCTTGCCGGAGGCGCGGGTGATCGGTGCGGATCCGGCGTATGCCTTCAGGCCACGGGCATCGGCGAAGCGGTTGCGGTCGTCGCCGGTCTCGGCGAGAACTCGTGCTGCGAGCTGGACACCGAGGCCCGGGAAACTCAGGAGTATCGCGGCATCTGGATGCTCGCGAAAGCTGGCATCAACTGCTTCAGCGAGGTCTTCACTGGCCTGGCAGGCTGCTTCGAACTGCTTCAGCAGAGCAAGAAGTTGCTTGCCGAAGGCGTTCTCGACCGCCGCGGGCTGGTGAGCATACTCGGCCCGTAGAACACCGCGCAGGCGGTCAGCCTCCTCGTCAACGCTGCGGACACGGCCGGCGCGCTTGAGAGCGGAACGCAGTCGGCTCAGCGACAGCTGCGAGCCTTCTGCAGGCGTTGGCGCCTTGGCCAGGATGATGCGGGCTTCCTCACGGGCCAGCCCTCCTTGCTTGGCCAGGAAGGCGTCGAGGGCAGTGGGGCAGTACTCGCGCAGCAAGGAGCGGAGCTGGTTGGAGATCTGTCGGGTAGCCGGGTCGCGTTGCCGCGACCCGGCCCCCTAAGTGGGCGGTTCGTGAGTATTTGAGTGGTTCTGCTGTCGCCTGATGGTGTGGCGGCAGGGCGGAATCCGCCGGTCCACGGGTGCTGATCTGGTGATGTGATCGGGTGAGTGAACGCAAGCCGTACCCGAGTGACTTATCGGACGAGCAGTGGTCGTTGATCGAGCCGGTGATCACCGCGTGGAAGAACCGGCACCGCTCGGTCAGCGGCCACCAAGGCGCCTACAACATGCGGGAGATCGTGAACGCGATCCTCTATCAGGGGCGGACCGGCTGCCAGTGGGCCTACCTCCCGCACGACCTGTCCCAGAAGAGTGCGACCTACTACTATTTCGCCGCATGGCGCGACGACGGCACTGATCAGGTCATCCATGAACTCCTGCGCTGCCAGGTACGTGAACGCGCCCGCCGATTAGAGGACCCGACCCTGGTGGTCCTGGACACCCAGAGTGTCCACGCGGCCGCCGGGGTCCCCGCCTCCACGACCGGCCATGATCCGGCCAAGCGGGTGCCCGGCCGCAAGCGCGGCCTGGCCGTGGACGTCCTCGGCCTGGTCATTGCGGTCGTCGTCCTCGCCGCGAACGCCCACGACAACACCGCGGGCATCCTCCTGCTGGACCAGGCCGCCGAGCACACCGGCGGCACCGTCCGCAAAGCCCTGGCCGACCAGGGCTTCAAGAACCAGGTCGTTCTGCACGGCGCCGGCCTGGGCATCGATGTCGAGATCGTCGAACGCGACCCACAGGTCAAGGGGTTCGTGCCGCAGCCAAAGCGATGGAGAGTCGAGCAGACCTACGGCATCCTGATACTGCACCGGCGCCTGGTCCGCGACTACGAGCACCGGTCCTCCTCCTCCGCCTCCCGCGTCTACTGGGCGATGACCCGCGTCATGACCCGACGCCTCACCAGCGCGAACGCCCCCACCTGGCACGCGACGCAGACGGTGGCAGCGTGAACCTCCAGCCCCTGCTCGAAGCCCTGGACCTCCAGAAAGACGCCGCCCGGGCCCTGGCCGACGAGCTCCGCGCACAGATCGACGACCTGCAGACCCGGCTGCGGGAGGCCGAGACGCACCTGGAGCACCTCGCGATCACCCGCAAGACCGTCACCGGCCTCGCCGACCGGCTCCCCGCATCCTCGCCGGAGCTGCCCGAACACCCGGACTACCTCCGCATCCTCGACGCCTTCAACCAGACGACCGGACCGCTACGGGCCAAGGACGTCTGCGAAGCCCTCGGCCACGAACTGCTGCCGAGGAACGTCGAAGGCACCCGCGCCAAGCTGAAACGCCTGGTCAAACTCGGCCTCCTCACCGAGGCCGACACCGGCAACTTCGCGAGAAAGCCGTAGCCGGACACCTACGTTCAGCAATCGCCGGCCACAATCTGGCGTGCGTACTGGTCCTCCGGGCCGATGTCCGCAACTACCTTCTGAGCTTCTTGCACCCGACCCGTCTCGCACATCAGTCGAACAAGGACGTACAGGGCGCCACGGTCGCCGTCTTCGGCGCGGTCACGCAGCGCCGCCTCCATACCCCGCTCTCGAAGCGATCTGTTGAGTCTTCGACGTGCGTGGCTATCCGTGAGGGCGCGCTCCGTAAGTTCTGGAATCCGTTCCGCTCGGGCCAGCAGATCCATGTGCCACAGATGGTTGTCGTGCATGTCTGGATCGTGGGAGAAACATTCGGCGTGCGCGCTTACCAGCGCGATCGCCTCGTCCCAATCTTGAAGCTGTTCCGCCGCCCGAGCTCGCTCCAACCAGTCCACAAGACGAGTATCGCCTGCGGCTCCACCGGACAGCGCCTTTCGAAGTAACCGCTGATGAGCGCCCTTCAAGGCAAGACACGGTCAAATGCTCACGAACCATCCACTTAAAGGGGGGTATCTGCACCTGGTGAGTGAGACCATCCCTGGATGGCAGACGCGCGGCTACCCCAGGGATGGACTCTTCAGCAGATCCGCGATGTATCGGGAGACCGGGAGGCTGTTGCTTTGGATCCCGATCGGTCAGCGAAGTGGGTCGCCTTCGCCGGGACCCACGAGATGGTGCGCCCAGAAATCGTTCTCGGGTTCCACGGCCTGTGTCTCGTGAGGCCTGTCGATGACGGCGACTGGTATATGGGCAGTCTGTACGACGACGGCAGCATCGGCTGTTGGGCAGCCTATGACGGCCTCTATGAGGCGCTACGTGGCCTGTAGGAGCCCTACGTGCGAGGCATACTGAGTATCTAACTGCGTGACAGCGATGACGCACGGCCGCGGGCAACCGTGGACGTCAGCGGACTGTCAGCGCAGGTGACAGGTACAGCAGCGCATGACCGGCGAGCAGTCCGAGTTGCTTCGGGATGAAGGGGTCACTCCGTTAGGGTGCGCCGTATGACCGACGACGTCCCGGCCTGTCCCGAGTGCGGCCAGCCCATGAAGTCCGGCGGCTTCGTCCTCGTCAAGCGGGAGGACGATGGCCGGCGGACCTGCCGGACACTGCTGAGGTGTACCGGTCGGCACGTCTGGTGGCGCTGGGCCGACCGGCCGGAGGGGCCGCTGGAGGCTTGCCCGGTGCCCGAGCTGTTCCGGTGACATCCGACGCTGACACCAACGACGTCGGACGACGGCGGCGCGCAGTAGCCCTAAGGGATGCTCCGCGTAAGGGTGTGAGCTGGGGGTTTGCCTGACGGTACGGTCGGCGGGTGGAGTCGGAGAGGGTGGACGAGTGCCCGTTGCACGGGGCCAGTGCGCGTTCTGACTATCTGGTCGGACGCCGGCTGGAAGAAGTAGTCGCCTCGTGGCACCTGTACGGCTCAGAGACTCCGTCCGGCCCGCTGGACGTGTGGCTGATCGACAGCGAGACGGTCGCCACACACCTCATGATCGGTTCGCACTGGTGCCTGATCCTGGAGACATCGGACCCCTTCGCGAGGGTGAACTGCATGTTCACCCTCCACGAGGCCGCCCGCTTCGCGTACACCGCCGCCGACCGCGCCGCCCGCCTGACATACGCGGCCGGGTCCGCTGCCCCGGCCGCGCCCGGCACGGGGCAGCACCCGCCACACCCTCGACCTGCTGTTGCGTCTTGTGTCTTGGTACACACCCCGTTGGGCCTGTCGGCTCCTTCGGTTACGGACACGAGTCGCCTGCCTGGCCGGGCCCTCTTCGCCCGTGCTGGAAATCGGTTGGCGGGAGGGGTGGGCGACCGGGCTACAGTCGCGCATGACAACGTACGACCTCGGCCCCACCCAGCTCTATGCCCCCTCCGAGCGGCTGCTCCACGGTAAGGGCGTGGAGTGCGCGATCGGGGCGGGAGAGGCCGAGGACTGGATCCGGCTCGACAGACGCGTCCATTGGGCCACCTGCAGCAACGTGTTCCGCAGTGGGAAGTCGACCTCCTGGATACGTGTCGGCTTCCGGTCGGTGAATACACGGGAGATCGCGGATTGGCGCCGGGCCCCGTACTGGCAGGAGGGCCTTGGCGGGACCGCAGCCCCGTCCTGGAGCCTGCCGCCCACCGAGTCCGAGATCGCTCTGTGTCTGTGTCACGGGGATCCCCGCGTCCGTGCGGCGGCGCTGGCCCTTGATGAGTCGGCGGAACTACCCGTCTCCGTCCTGCCGCTCGTCCTGATCCGGAGCGCGGACACCGACGAACGTGTGCGGACCCTCGCCCGCGCCGTCCTCGACCGCGTGCTCGGCGACTTTGACAAGGCATTGCCGCGTCAACTGGCCTCCTTGGCCGTCCTGGTGGGTATGCGGAGGCGGTACGGGAGCTGGGCGCGGGAGGCCGTCCTGGGGCGCCTCGGCGCGCTGCCCGACGAGACGCTCACCTACCTCCTGACGAACGGCCGGGAGTCCCGGCTCGCCGGCCTGGAGGCGGCCACCATGTACGGGTTGCCGGCCATGGAGCAGGCCTGGGCGCTGGCCGAGCAGGACCGCGACGAGGGCGTGCGTGCGCTGGGCGTGCGCACCGCGATACGTCTGGCGCTCGCCTCCGGGCAGCAGGCGGTCCTGGACGACGCCAGGGCCCGGTTCTTCGCCCACCTCGACAACGACTGCGCCTACGGTCTCCGCCTCAACACCTTCGCCACCGCCGTGGAGACCGGCTTCCTCCACGTCGACGACCTCGCCACCCTCGCCGCCACCCACCGGTACCGGAAGATCCGGCGCCACGCCTGCGCGGCCGTCCTCGCCCACCCGGAAGGGGACGTGGTCCTCGACCTCCTGCTCTCCGCCCGGGACACCTTCGTGCGTTCCGCCGCCGTGGGACGACTGCGCCATGCCGGCCGCGGAGACGAACTGCCCCGGTACCTGGCGGACCTCTCCGGAGGCGTGCGCGCGACGGCGTGCCGGGAACTCCGGACGGAGGGGTACGACCTCCGCGCGCACTACCAGGCCCTGTGCGCCGACCCGGCCACCGTCGTCCCGACCGCGGTCCTCGGCCTCGCCGAGCAGGGGCACCCCGAGGACGCAGCCCTGCCGCACTCCCTCCTCCGTCACCCGCACGCCACGGTCCGCGCCCGCGCCCTGTCGGCGCTGCGCATGCTCGGCGCCCTGCCCGATGACGCGCTCCCGCCGTTCGCCGATGACCCGGACCCCGGTGTCCGCGGCACCGCCCTCAGCGCGCTCCGCGGCACCCCCTGCCTCCTGCGGAACCTGCTCGACAGCTCGCGGGAGGACGTGCGGGCGCGGGCGGAGGTCCTCCTGGAACGCAACCGGATTTACCGGCAGGGCGCCTGCCGCTGCTGCCCCTCTCCGCCGCCGACGGCGAAGCGGTCACGATGGGCGAGGCTCCTGGCTGAACCCCGCCCCGATCCCTGGCAGCCCTCCTTGACCCGCCCGACTTCCTACGGTGCCGGTGCCGGTGCCGGTGCCGGGGACTCGCTTCCCCCGTGGCTGAGACCGACGCGCTGACCACCCCAGATTGTCAGTGCGGCTTTGTATGCTGCCGGGCATGGCCCCTTCCTGGAGGCGACTGCACGAGCACCTCGGTACACCGCCCGGCCCGCTCACTTTCGACATGATCAAGAAGGCCGCCGACGCCAACCTGGCCGAGTCCGACGACCTGGACTGAAAGGAGCCCCTGCCTTGGCCCCCGCACGAGGGCCGGTGGAACGAGCTGGCCAAGGACGTCGCCGCGATGGCCAACACCCGTGGCGGCCTGCTCGTCTACGGCGTCACCGACAAGACCACCGTGCCGGTCGGCATCGACCCCGACGAGGTCAACGAGCAGCAGTACGCGCAGTGGATCCGCAACCACGTCCAGCCCTACCTCCCCGACCTCATCTTCACCGCCCTCACCTCGCCCGACGGCCAGCTCAGCTTCCTGGCCATCGACGTCCCCGCCAGCCCCATGGCCCCCCACCACGTCTACGGCACCGCCGCCAAGGACAAGGACCAGCAGGCCGCCGTCGTCCCCTACCGCGACCGCGACCACACCGCCTGGATGGCCGAGCACCAGATCGAGCGCGCCTACCGCGAACGCTTCACCCGCACCCAGCACGCCCAGGACGAAACCGACCGCCTCCTCGCCCACGCCCTGGACACCTGCCTCGCCGACCAGGCCGAACCCTCCGCCTGGTTCGTCGCCGTCGCCCGCCCGGAACGGCCCCTGCCCCGCACCGCGCCGCCCCTGGCCCGGGAGAAGGCCCCCGACCTGTGCGCGACCGCCCGCGTCCGCTCCCAGCACCTGACCCGCAACCCCCTGGCCGTGGGCCCGCTGACCGGACTCGAGGTCGTCTCCTCCAACCCCCGGCCCGGGCTGCGCCGCTGGGTCTTCAGCACACTGCCCCTGCGCATGGGCCGGGAGATCTACACCGAGCTGCACCACGACGGCAGCACCGTCCTCGCGGCCAACCTGTCCTGGAAGGCCTGCGCTCAGATGACATGGCAGACCCCACAGCGCACGGCGTCCTGGTCGACGCGGACATCGTCGGAGCCAGCTGCCGCGACGCCCTCGCCCTCACCCACGAACTCGCCCGCCATCTCGGCGTGGACAGCTCCGTGCACGTCACCGCAACCATCACCACCGCCGAACCGACGCCCCTGACGCCGGTCATCACCGAGTACGGCAGCTTCCGGACCATCCCCGACCACGCACGCCGCCCCCGCCGCATCCAGCCCGTCACAACGCTGATCACCCCGGCCGACGAGGACGACCACCTGCGTGCGAGCGCCCAGGACACCTTCACCGACCTGATGCACCAGTTCGGCATCACTGTCTCCCTGTACCCGTGACACACGGATACAGCGCCCCCAGTAACGTACGCATCGCGTACGCGATGCGTACGGATCTTGCGTGTTGCCCGTCCAGGCAGGCCAAAGAGCTCGTAACACGATCATGTGCACCAGTCCAGTAGTTGTGTCGTGGTGGGGCGTGGGAGCGTGGCCCTGGGTTGTAGACGATGACCTGTGTGGGGAGAAGTGGCTGGATGGGCGTGGTGTGGGCGGCGACATCGTCGGAATCGGGACTGTTCCATCCGGTTGAGGGGCGTTCAGGGGCGAAGGGTCTGTCAGACCGCTTCAACGACCTGCGTTCTCTTGGCCAGGGGTACATCGAGGTTCGGTTGCCGAACGGGGAGTTCCCGGCGTTGATCCTGGCCTTCCGAGGTGATCACGCGGTCGTCCATCTGCTGAGTGCCCCCGAGCGGATGTCTCTGCTCGTAGGAGACGGCACTGTTCCCTCGGGTGTTGAGGTCGAAGTCCCGATCATGGACGACCTCGCCGCGTTCACGGGTGACTTTGTCCTGGGTGTCGATCGGGCGTGGGAGCTGGTGCATGACTTCACCCGGGCGCGGGCTGTCGGCTCTCTGGGTGAGTGGTGTGAGTTGTAGCCAAGAGCTCGTGACCCGCTCATGATCGGTGCTTCTTCAGTCGCCTCCAGCAGATGAGGCTGCAGGCGAGAGAGACGAAGGCGTCGTGGAGTTCGGTGCGGCGTTCCCAGCGGACGGCGAGGCGCTTGAACTGGTGGAGCAGGGCGAAGGTCTGCTCCACGACATAGCGGAGTTTGCCCATACCCTTGATGTCCGGGACCCCTTGCGGGAGATGACGGGCAGGATCCGGCGCCTGCGGAGTTCGTCGCGGTTGGGATTGGAGTCGTATCCCTTGTCGCCGAGCAGGGCTTCGGGACGCCTGCGCGGACGGCCGGGGCGGCCGGCGACGGGCGGGACGCCGTCGACCAGGGCGAAGGTCTAGGTGACGTCGTTGACGTTGGCCGCAGTGGTGATGACCTTGAGCGGGGTACCGCGTCCGTCGCAGATCAGGTGGTGTTTGCTGCCAATCTTGCGCCGGTCGACCGGCGACGGACCGGTGCCGGCACCCCCTTTTTTCGCCCGGGTGTGGGAACCATCCACGCAGGCCCGTGAGGAGCCGTGACCGCCCTCCGGCCCCGGCCGGGCCTCGGGAGGCAAGCGGTCCGGCCGACACCAGGGCCGGCCGGGACCACCACGCCTTGCCCTACGCCGCGCGTCTGCTTTCCGGCCCCCGGCTGCCCTTCGCGACCCACGCCGCACCGCCACCGGACACCGGACTCCGCCCTTGCAGCCGGGTGAGAAGATCCCACATCCCCGGGTCCTTGGCGGACTCCTTGGTCTCCATGAGAGGCCCGTAGGGGTCGAAGAGCCGGACGTCCCGGTCCCGGGTGACCGGGAGACGGTTCGCTTCAACGAACAGCTCGACCGCGACCTGCATGACATGGTTCAGGGAGTGGGGCGGCGCGGTGCCATTGCGGTACGCCTGCCCGGCGACGAAGTGGGCGATGCCGAACGCGAGGACGGTCTCGATGTTCTCCTCGGGCATGACGTCCAGCAGGTCCCTGTAGTACTGGGGAATCTTGTCGATACCCCGGACCGGTACGGCGACGGGCGTGCGCCGGACAGTGTGACGCGGGGGCGCGCTGCACTTACGGCGAGGCGCGAGGCGCCCGTACGCCTCCCGATAGTGACGCTGGGAGGAACGGCTGACCCGGCAGACATCCAGGAACGTCTGCAGCTGCTCGGCGTCGGCGGGCAGCCCCTGACGCCTGATGATGCGCCAGGCGGTCGTGCGCGGGATCGGCTTGTGGCCCTCCGCCGGGCCGAAGAAGCGGCTCATGGGCGGCGCACCGGCGCGCTCGTACTCTGCGGCGAGCGCGGCACCGAGGTCCTGCGCGGTATGGACGAGGCCGGGCGCGGGAGCCTTGAGACCACGGAGGCGGCCGCGCTGTTCGGTGCGGCCTCGCATGCGCAGAACGTGTGCGCGGCCCTGGGCCGCCTGGTCTCCGCCGCAGGCGCGCGCGAGGGAGTCGAGCACGGCCGTCGAGGGGGCCGTGGCGCCGGACTCGGCACGCTGGACGGTGCCGCGGGAGACGGCCGCGGCCGCGGCGAGCTCAAGCTGGGACAGCCGCGCCGCTCGGCGTAGGGCGGTCAGGTGCTCGGCGAGGCCGGCGAACGGCAGGGGCGGGCCGTCAGGGCGGGGAAAGGCCATGGTCCCTTTCCTCTACTTGCCCGCGCCGGAGCGCACCGCGGCCTCGACGAGGACGGCCATCAGCCGGCGTCCGCCGCCGGCCGCGGCGAGGGTGGCGGCGCCGATCGCCCCGCATCCGCCGAGCAGGATGAGGATGTCGCTGATCGGCGTGCCCTGGACGAACAGGACGGTGCCCAACGCCAGGAAGGCGATCAGCAGGATCAGCGTGTGCGTGGGCCCCAGACGCCCCGCGGGCACCTCGCCGACGGCCGGCGACGCGGGGGTAGAGGGGAAGGAGGGCTGGTGGGGCGTGACGAGCAGGACTCCGTCCTGACAGGGGTTCCCGGCACATGAAGAACCGGAACCCGGGCCGGTGGTCCCAAGCAGGCGCAGCCCTGCGGCAGTTGGCCCTGCTGATGCGGAGCTGCGCGGTACGCACCAGCCTTCCACGACCACCCGGCTCCCCGCCCGCACCCTTGCCCGATCTGCCCGATCTGCCCGTTTCGCCGGTTGGCGGCCTCGCCGATGTTCCGGTGACCCGCAGGGAAATTGCCTCACGCCCCGGCCCTCAACCCCGGCACAGGATCACCTCCCTGACCACTGGGCGGGCTCCGTGCGGCCCAACATTCGTTCCGGCGCTCTTGCACCATCGCCCCCATCGGTAGGACGCTGCTCAACACCGATGCCGACGACATCCGTCGGTGTCGCCTGACGGCAGATTGGTCGCAAGCCCGAGCCCTTCAGGACACACGGCAGGCGCGTTGGCCCGCGCCCGTCAACACCGGCCGGTACCGCCTCGGTACCGGCCGTCGGTGTTTCTGGCACCGGGCACGGCGCCGCCCCCGGGAACGGGCGGCGCCGACGGGGCAGGGGCCAACGCCGGGACGCGGCTGAGATGCCGCACGAGCAGCTGGCCCGCGTGAGCTGCGCCTGCTCGGCTCAGCCGTCGTCTTTGCGACGCGGTTACCGTCCTTCAGGACTAGACGCGCGCAGATCGACTTCCCCGGTCGGCCATACAGCGCCGACCACCCAGGGCATCACCACGTCCGCCAGTTCCTCCGAGAACCGGTCACCGCCACCGACCGCCAGGTGGGCGGCCCATTGCCGTACCGCACCTGCTGCCCAATCCGCGATCTGAAGCTGGGGGTGCGCAGTGCTGTTCGCGAAGTCGATCTGCACGGCCGGAAGCGGGTCGTTGAAGTGGCCGGGGCGAGCGAGGTCCGGGAGGAGATGCGCCATGCGTAGAAGCGTCGCGTTCCGGTCGATCACCTTCGAGGTGTCATGAACGAGACGGAACCGCTCGAGAGCCTCGCCGAAGCTGGTGCAGAGGCAGTACAGCGCCGGTACCGCCGGGTCGAGGATGTCGCGCTGTTCGCCAGCCACAAGGTCGGCGGCGGCCGCGTCGGCTACTCCCCGGCTGTATTCCAGCAACTCGATCCAACCGGCGAAGTCCGCGTGCTCCTCCGGGATCGACGCCCTGTAGGCGACTATGGCGGAGAAGAAGTCCTCGGTCGCCACCCGCTGACGTACCCAGTCGACGAAGGCCTGGAGCATTTGCTGAAACGCCGCCTCGTCACCGAGGACCGGGCCGGCCATACGCAGCAGTTCGGACAACGCCAGACAACGCTGGTCCTCATACAGGTTAAGACCGTCCGCATCGGCCAGCGGCTCCACCAGAACGTCGACCAGCTTGGTGACCACCATGAACCGCTTGTCCATCAAAAAGCTGCGAACGCTCCCCTCGGGCAGACTCCCGAAGGCCCTCTTCAATGCCTTCCGCCCTCCTGACGACCGGGCGAGAGAGCTGTACTTGGCCTCCCCCTGGGTGGAGGGAAGCTGGGATCGGACCTCATCCACGATCGACGCCGCCAGCTCGTCGGACAGATGCACCCCCGCCAGTGTGAATACCGGCTGATGAGGGTCGAGAAGGTTCTGCCCAGAGTTCGAAGACTCGTCGGCGTAGACGACAGGGAGGAGATCAGAGGCAGTATCCATCCTCGGAGCATGCCGGGCAGACAGGCGGAAGACCACCTAAAAAAGGCCCTTCTGAGCCTGTCCCGCCGCCACTTCACCGGACCGGTCAGAACCTACGCCCGGCCTCAGGCCCACCCCACGCCTGTGCGCCGGTCGACCAGGTGCATGCCGAGGACGAGCAGAAGCTGGTGCCCGGCCTGGTTGAACTGCTGCTGGAGGGTGGGCTGGCGGAAGAGGTCGGCCAGCTGCCCGGCGTCGGCGGCGAGGCCACTGCGCACGGCGAGGTAGTCGGCCGTGGAAGCACGGTAGACAGCCCGGCCCCGCTCCAGCAGCGAGCCGTCCGCCTTCCCGTCCAAGGTGCGGCACAGCGCCGTGCGCAGGGCCTCGACCTGGGTCACGACCGCGTCAACGGTCATCGGCGCCCCCGCAGGTCCGAGGGAGCGGACGAGGCCACTGGCCGCGAACACCGTCTCCGGCTCCATCACGTCCCGCACCGCGTCCAGCAGCTCGGCCCGCCCACGCACCGTCAGCATCTTGCCGTTGCCCAGCTCGGTGATGATCCGCACGAACCGGGCCCGCGCAGTCGGCGTGGCCAGCTGATGCCCGACCTGCTCCAGCAGACCCACCGCCCCCTCACGCGCCACCTCCTGACTGCGCCGACCGCGCCCCACCCACGTCACCCACGCCCGCTGCGCCTGCCGGGTAGGCACATAGCCGTCCCACCACAGCCACATGGCCAGCGGCACCTGCGCGAGCGAACTCAGGCGCGCCACCTGCTGATGCTTGTCCAGCAGGAGCAGCAGAAGCCGACGCTGGTTGGCGCTGTGCTCGGCCTTGTCCGAACCACGCCGTCGGGTCCGCAGACGCGGCTGGTCCAGCAGCCCCTTGGAGATCCAGTCGTGGATCCGCCGCACGGTCATGTCCGAATGGCCGGCCGCATGAGCGTCCGCGACAAGATCGTCGATGGTGCCGGGCCCGGTGATGCTCTCCCACGTGTACACGGGGTGGAAATTACATCGTTCTCCCCCCAACCAAGGCCCAGTTGAGGATGCAGCGCCCACCGCCCGGCTGCCACGATCAATCGCAACAGCACAACACCCCGGCCATCTCCCGCAGACCGCCCGCTGTGTCACCCCACACCCCGCACGGCGCGCCGCCGCGCCCTGCCCGAATGAAGGACTCCCACCATGCCGAAGAAGAACCGTACCCCCTCCACCATCCCGCGCCAGGACCACGAGGTGCCCGCCCCGGTCTCGTGGCGGCGCCTGATCTCCGTAGCGCTCCTCACCGGAGCTGTCCGCCACCTCGGCACCCTCCTGGCCGGCCTCGCAGTGACCTGGTGGCAGCACGACTGACACCCGCCACCTGGTGACACCCGCCCCAGCACGAAGACGAACTCAATGCCTTTGCAGCCGACGTCATAGGACTGCGTCATGGCGCTTCCCACCGCGGTGGACGGTGCTGCCAGACCGTGCCGCCGGAGCCACTCGCCGCATGGACATCCCGCTGCCGAACCTTGATCCGCGGACAACGCAGTCGTCAGGCTCCAGTGCTTGCGGCAGGATCAAGCAGATCGACATGGTGGGGAGAGACCCATGATCACTGCCACCCAGGGAGTGAAGGTCACCTCGAAGTGCGTGGCTTGTGCCGGCGTGCTGGTCCGCGATGTCGGTCAGTTCATCGACCGGGGACAGCTGCGCTGGGGCATCGAAGGGCGATGCCAGGCTTGCCCCAACGCGTGGTGCGAGACGGGCGTAGGCCCAGCTCCCCAAGAAGTCAGACAGGCACTGCTGGCCGAGCACGGGGCCGCCCGGCTTCGCCTGGCAACCAAGGAGGTCAGTCTCGTTCCCGTCTTGCGAGCCCTGCGCGAGATGAGCCACATATCGCTGGGCGAAGCCCGGCTGGCAGCGGCCGCCCTGAACGGAGACGGCCTCGTCGGCACCTCCGTGGAGATGGCACACCTGGCGGAAGGACTTGGCAAGCGGTCCGTCACCACGACCCTGACTGCGTCGCCCGCTTGTCCGCCCCGCAAAGCCGCTCGGACAGTTGACAGGCGGCATCAGGAATCGGTGAGACGGGTCAAAGATCCCGGGGCGTCGCCATGACGATCCGGGGTCCTTCTGTGCGCTGGTGTGCCGCTAGATCAAGGATCTGCGGTCTGCGGCTCTACGCCCACTGCATGCCCAGCTCCCGCAGCGCGTTCCGCTGCTCCGCCGTGAGCTTGTCGCGCCGGGTCTTGGTGTTCGAGAGCCACACCCCCAGCTTCACCGGCACCGGCTCCGCTTCGCCGTCGACCGCGATCTCCTCAGCGTGGCCGCGCGGGATAGGCCGCTGGCCTTCTCGTTCGATCCACTGGGCGAGGGCGGTCAGGCCGCGCTGGAAGGCCTGCTGCGCCTTGCTCCCCTTCGCCGCGCCCCTGGCTGCGGAGGCGGGAGGTGGCGTCTGGGCGGGCTTCACACCGATCCCCGACAGCCGCTTCTGCTGTTCGGTCGACAGGAGTCTCCAGCCTCGGCGTTGTCGCTGGAGCCAGCGCCCGATGTCGTCGCCGTCGTAGGTGACGCCCGGCGCGATGTCGGGCACGAGTCCGCCGGGTTCGTCGGCGGCTAGGTGGGCGAGGTGGCGGTAGTGGCGTTGCCAGTCCAGTGGCCAGGGGCAGTTCCAGTCGGGGTCGATCGCCGCGAGTTGCTGCGCCCGCCGCGCTGCCCGCTCCGCGTCTTTCCCGAGGCCGCCCTTCCTACGGAGGTTGGCCATGTGCTGCCCGACGGGCACGAGGCCCTCGGTCTCGCTCTCGCCCCAGACCGCGCCTTGGCGGGGTGCGAGATGTCCGGTGGCGCGCCGGTAGGCCCGGAGCACGGCGAGCTTCTTCTCCCACGCCTCTTCGCCCGGTTCCCAGACCATGCCGGCCTCGGGTGCGTCGAGGAGCTTCTTGCGGCGCGGTTCGAGTTCCCCGGCCCGTAGCGCTTTCCGCTGCTGGTGGACCCATCGCCCAAGTGGAAAAGATTTCGTTGCACCGACTTCGGCCTCAACGTCGTAGGGAACGGCGTGCAGGCCGGTGATCTCGTGCTGCTTTCGCCAGCGCAGCAGCGCCTGGTAGCCCTCCAGCCACACCAGCGACTCCGGCCGGTAGACCCGCGTGCGAAGGAACGCGGCGATGGTCGCGGCGTCGCGCGGGCTGGAGAAGTGCAGCAGGGCCGCTTCGGCGGCGGCCTGCGTGTCGTCGGCCTCCTGGTCCTCGCCGCCGACCGCGCCGCTGGCTTCGACGATCCGCCCCTCTTCGTCGCGCCGGATGTGGACCTTGCGCTTGCCGCTGGTGAGCGCGCGGGAGGCCAACTGCTCGACGAGTCGTTCATCATGCGAGCGCAGGCCCTGGAGGACCGCGACAAGGGGGCGGAACGAGACGCTGGCGACCATGTCCTGCGGGTCCTCGCCGGGCTCGAGGAAGACCGGCACGATGATCCGCGCGACCTTCGTAGAACCGTCGCGGTTGGGCCGCAGCGCCCGGCCGATGTTCTGCACGATCTCCACCTGCGAGCCGCGGGTGTCGGCGAAGCAGACGGCCTCCACGCCCCGATCGCCGGTGATGTCGACCCCTTCCCCAAGCACGCGAACGCTTGCGAGGAACGCCCGGTGCACGCGCCGGTTGTTCGCGTCGATGCCGTTGGCGAACTGCCGCAGGGTCTCGCGCCGCTCGGTGACGAGGTGGTCGCCGCACAGCCACGCCGACCACACCCGCTCCGGCGGCATGTGCCGGCCGGCCTCCAGCTCGTAGAACTCCGCGCCGATCGACGACGCGGGCAGCTTATCCGCGGCCTTCAGGTCCTCGCCGGAGGCATCGCGCGCATACAGCGCGGCTGCGGTCTTCGGCAGTTTCTCCGCGAACGCGGCGGCCTCCTCCACCTTCTGGTGGAAGGTCATGACGGTGCGGAGGTTGTACGCCGCGGCGTGCTCCAGCAGTGCGGTCTGCAGGAGCGCCAGGCGCCGGCCACGCCGCGCCTCCTCCGACTCCCCGACGATGGGGGAGGGGTCGTGGATCTCGAGGACGTCGATCTCGAACCCGGCGAGGATGCCCCGCTCGATCGCCTCCGAGAGCCCCAGTTCGGCGCCGGGAAGCCACGCCCCGAAGGTGCCGTCCGGATCGTCGGCCATGCTCGCTAGCTCCACCTCCTTCCCGCCCGCGCCCTTCTGCGGGCGGGGGGAGGCGAGAATGCGCGGGGTGGCGGTGAGGTAGAGCCGGTAGTCGGCGGGGATGCGGGCGTTGTCGTGGATCGCCGCCCACGGCCGACCTAGATCACCCGCGGTTGAGTGGGCTTCGTCGATGATGGCGAGGTCGAACGGGGCCATCTGCTGCCCGTACAGCCGCTCTCCACCCGCCAGAGCGGCTTCCAGCGGCCCGCGCACCTTCCGCTGACCCGTTGGGTCCTCCGGGTCCTCGCGGTCCACGAGAGAGGCGTACGTGGCGAACACGACCACGGGCCCCGAACCTGCCCACAGAGCGAGCTGAATCGGATTCGTGGTCGAACGCACCCCCAGCTCGTTCAGCACCGGGTCGTTCTCCAGCGAGCACACCGCCACCATCGGCGCCCGATGGCCCACCAGGCGCCACGCCTGAGCAGTTTGCACGAGCAGGTCCAGGGTCGGCACGGTCACGAGGACCCGCCCGCCCGGGAAACACTCCAGCGCGCACGCAGCCGCCGTGATCGTCTTGTGCGATCTCTCGGTTTTGGGA
>NZ_LIWB01000027.1 GCF_001905725.1 Streptomyces sp. CB02400 | reverse complement strand
CCGCAGACGGGCCCGGCCGATCGCCGCCGTCGTGGGCACCCGCCAGGTCTTCACCCACCGGCCTTCACGCTCCAGCCCCTGGACCAGAAGCCGCGCCACTTCTTCATAGCCCTGCCCGAAAAACAGACACATCGCCAGGACGAAGTAGACCACCACCCGTGCCGGCAGCAGCCGCGTCCGCTGCTCAACCCTGCCGCACTCGGCGACCACCTCGTCGATCAGCTCCGGCGGAAACACCCGCGTCAGCACCCCCAACGCGATCCGATCCGAGAACCGATCAACCCCCGACGGCTTCACCTGACCCGGTCTTGGCACAACCCATCCAACGACCAGAACCCACCAAAGTCACCGGCATTGGGCCTAAGCCACAAGTCTGAAAGACGTGAGCCCGCAGGGGGTTAGACTCCGCCCGGCCGCGGGGGCGTCTGGGCGAGGAGCTTGCCCATGACCGTACATACACCCCCTCCGCTGCCGCTCACACCGCTCGGCTATCGCCGCGACGGCCGCGCGATCCTTCCGATTCTCGGCGCCTCCCTCGACGACCCGGGCAATCCGCCAACCGGCGAGACGTCCCCGGAGGGCACCGACACCAAAGTGGTGACCATCCCGCAGGAGGAGCTGTCCCGCCGTTTCGCCCGCGAGAAGGACCAGGGCCGTCGCGCTGGCGTGCGGGACCTCCTCGGCCAGCTCGGGTTCGACTCGGCGAAGGCCCTCACGGAGTACGTACAGAACCAGCGGCACGCCGAGCAGCAGCAGAAGGACGCCGAGCAGGCCCGTCTATCAGAGGTCTAGCGCCGCGAGCAGGCAGCCGCCGAGCGCGAACGCCTGGCACAGGAACGCGAGGCTGCGGCGGTCGCCCGGGAGCGGGACGCCGCACGCCGCGCCGTCCTGGTGGGCCTGGGCGCCACCGGCACCGAACTGGAGGATGCCGTGGTCCTGCTCAGCCGCCTCGCCGCCCCAGAGGCGGACGATACGGCGCTGGCCAAGGCGGCCGAGGAACTGCAGGAACGCCGTCCAGAACTCTTCGACCAGCGAACTCTGCGGCCGTCAGCGGCACCGCCATTGGGCAGCCCCTCCAACATCCCCGGACGCTCGGGAGACACCGCCTCCCGCTCCGGCCAGATCGGCCTGGACATCGCCCACCGCCGCAGCCATATCAAGAGCACGTGACCCCGGCACACCTTCGGGGGCCACGCCCCGCTCAGAGCCTCGCGGACGACGGCACCAACCGGTGACCGTACGGCCTCACCGCCCATACAGACTGACCGGAGGCGCCTGCCGTGGATCTTCAGCCGATCACGTACTCCGATTCCGCCACCGTCGACCGCCCCTGGCTGGCGTCCCGGCACGGAGTCGACACGCCGCTCACCATCACCCTCTTCACCGAGGGCACCCACTACACGCCGCCCACCCTCGGCCAGCCCCGCAGCATCATGCGAGCTGGCATCCCGCTCGGCCGCGTCACCGCCACCAATCTCTACGGCCCCTGGGACACGGCCGCCACGGACGGCCGCGCGGACTTCGCTGGCGTGCTCCTCACGGACGTCCCCTTCGCACCCGGCAGCGGTCGTGCCGGCGCCGCCCTGCTCTGGCACGGCCTGATCGCCGCCGCCCATGTCCCTGGCGGACTCGACCCGAGCGCCATCACCACTTCGACCGCGCAGATCCACTTCGTCTGAAGGATGAGGAGCCACACTCGCCATGCTCGACACCCTGCTGCGCGACATCGACGCGGCTGACCTCAACGCCTTCGCCCGCACGATGGCTACCCCGGCCGACTTCGAGCTGACCCGCACCGTCATGCCCGAACGGCGCCTGAACTCCGTCAAGTTCCGAATCAAGTCCAGCAAGCGGCGCGTGAACGTGGCGAAGTTCCGCGCGTACGACGCCGAGACCGCCGTCGCCCGCCGCCAGGCCGAGAAGATCATCACCGAGGGGATGCTTCCGCCACTCGGCCAGAAGCTGATTGTCGGCGAGTTGGAGCAGATCCTTCTCGACACCGCCCGCGGCGCCGACGCCTCCGAGTTCGTCGAGCTGCTCTACGACGACATCGAGCGCCACGTCGAGTCCATCCACAACCGCATGGAGCTCGCTGCCGGCGACCTCCTCGTCGACGGCAAGTTCAGCCTGAACGGCGAGAACGGACTCACCCTGGAGGCCGACTTCGGCGTCCCGGACGCCAACATGCCCACTGCCGCCAAGCCCTGGTCGGACCCGACCAGCGACCCGATCGCCGACGAGCTGCGCTGGATCGAGTACCTGCGCTCCATCGGCGCCCCACTCCCGTCCCGTGTGATCACCTCGTACAAGGCCCGCGCCACGCTTGCCGCGAACGACGCCTACCGCGCGGCGTACTTCGGCAGCGTCAACGGCTCCACCACCCCCACTGCGGTCCTCGCGCCCAACGAGGTCGAGGTCGTCCGTGCCCGCTACAACCTGCCGCCGATCACCGTCTACGACGTGCAGATCTCCGTCGACGACACCTACCAGCGTGTCGTCCCCGAGGACCGCTGGATCCTGCTCCCGCCGAACCCCGAATCCTGGGCGGAGACCCAGTACGGCATCACCGCCGAGTCACTGGTCCTCTCCTCCGGCACTAACCCAGCGATCACCCGCGAGGATGCTCCCGGCATCGTCATCACCGCCGGCCACCAGGACGACCCCGTTCAGGTCTGGACGAAGGGCTCCGCCGTCGCCATGCCGGTCCTCTATGTCCCAGACATCCACATCACCGCGAAGGTCCTGTGATGCCCACCACCCGCGTCCTCACCACCGCTGTCTTCGTCACCGATCCCAAGACTCACGAGACCATCCTGCTCCAGCCCGGTACGGAAGTAAGCGACCCGGCGATCGCGGACCAGATCACGCACCCCGACGCCTGGACCCCGGAGCCGCCGCGTCAGCCCCGCTGCGGCAAGGCACAGACATCGTGACCCTCACCGATGCCGAGTACGCCTACCTCCGCTCCGAGCTCGGCGAAGCGGAACGAACCGACCTCGACACCCGCTACCAGCGCCTTGGTTCCGTCCAGGCCGTCGCCGTGGAAGTCCTTCGCGAACGCAGGGCGGCACTGGTCTCCGACCCCTTGGCCGTCACCGTCCAAGGGGTCGCTACGGTCAACAACGCGGAGAACGTCAAGGCGATCGAACGGCGAATCGCGGCCCTTGAAGGCATCACGGCCGAGAACAAGACGTACACCGCTCCAGTCCCGTTGTTCCGTCGACGGACTCGCTGACCCTGATCGCCGCGCCGACGAACGCGGGAGCCACCGGAGGGTGGCTCCCGCTACCCCCACTCGCCTGATCGGGGTCCACTCGCCCTGTGTCGCTCCCTGGCCGACGCCGCTCACGCCCTGTCGGCGGCCACCGTCAGCCACCACGCGATCAACGAGGCAGGAATCGGATTAATTCACAGCGCGCGCTTCGGGACTAGGAGGACCGCTCGCCTACCCGTCTGTCTGAATCGCGCCCGCATGGCAGCCCTGATGGATCACTCGCCCGTCTCCGATGCGCTGTCTTCCTCCTCTTCTGGCGCCTGCTGAGGTGTGCCCTCGATCGCCTGACCATCCCGGTAGTAGCGCCAGGCGCTCTCGTATTCGGTTGGAGACTCCCGGTACATGATCACGTAGCCCATGAGCGCTGTGATCTGCCACTGCTGCGGGACCGCTGCCGAGATCAAGCGGAAGACGGAGTCAGCTGTCGGTTCCACGTGCGGCACCGTGACCGTGATCCCCCGGTGATCCGGCACCGACGCGTAGCGGAAGGTGTAGGGCAGGCCCGCCTTCACAGCGGCCATCAGCGCGTGGAGGGTCATCGTCCCAGCCGCCAACCCCTTGACTGGGCGCTCAAGATCGATCGGGTAGAGCGCGTCGAAGTGGCTTCGCTTCAGGATGGTGTGATCACGCTGACGTCCTGGGTCCCTGTTACCGAAGCCGTTGTTGTTCCAGGGGATGTCCCCCTGACCCTTGTGGTGATTGATCAAGAGCTGTTCTGGAGCGAGGGCCGAGAAGTCCTCGGCCACGTAGAGGCAGGAGAACGTGATCTCGTCGAGCGTGATGCCGCGCCGCCCGGAGATCTTCTTGAGATGGTTCCTGAGCCTGGCCTGCAGCGACTTATCGGCCTTGCCCACGTAGACGAAGTCTCCGTTGAGGTAGAGCTGATATACGCCGGCGCGCTCCTCCAGTTGATCGATGTGCTCGTCCGCAAGGGGCGCGGGTGTGAGTTCCTCCAACCCCACCGCGAGCTGATCTCCCAATGCCTTCGTGATGCTCAGCGTGAAGTTCCGATGGAACGGCCGCTCCCCAAGACCCGGTATCGCTGTCATGCCCTCGCCGTTCCTCCTGCGCGCCATTCGCTGGCCAAACCATATCGACGCCGCGGTCACGTGAGGCACGTGTCTCACTCAAACGGCCCGCATGATCACCAACTCCGCGGTATGGTTTCCCCCGTACTGAGCTGCGAGGAGTGTGAAGTATGCAACGGACGTCGGTGGAGCTGTTCGCCGGAGGGGGAGGTCTGGTTCAGGCCACCACGAACGCTGGCTTCCGTCACCTGCTGCTCAACGAGTTCGCTCCACGCGCCTGCGAGACCCTTGAGGCGAACAACTTCGAGAGGCACGAGGAGGGATCCCGTCCGCCCGTCCCCGGGCCAGGCCAAAAGGCTCCGTTCGTCGCCGGTGACGTACGCAAGCTGGAGATGGAGTATCTCAGAGAGCACGAGGTCGATCTCCTCGCAGGCGGCCCGCCATGCCAGCCCTTCAGTCTGGGCGGAGTCGCCAAGGGGGATGAGGACCAGCGCAACATGTTTCCCGAGATGTTCCGTGCCATTCGGGAGATCCGCCCCAAGGCCGTCCTCTGCGAGAACGTTGTTGGCCTACTCCGTCCGTCGTTCGCGCCCTACTTCGAGTACATCCAACGCGAGCTGGAGCTGCCTTTCGTGGAGCGACAGGAGGGGACGGACTGGAAGGAGCACGACAAGATCTTGAGGGAAAGGATCGCCGCCGGAGACAGCGACCCGTCGAAGCACTACAAGGTGCTCATGATGCGCGTCAACGCGGCGGACTACGGTGTGCCACAGGTGCGTAACCGCGTGATCCTCGTCGCCTTCCGGGCGGACCTCGGAGTCGACATGGCCGCGTTCGAGAACTCTGTCGAGCCCACGCACTCCAGGGACCTACTCATCAAAGCGTTGCGGGACGAGTCGTACTGGGACGACCACAAGGGCGTCGAGAAGCATGTACGCGATCGCGTTAAGGAGCGCTACGCCAATGAGCAGCTGTCCTTCGACGACTCGCCCAACGATGGCCAAGAGCGGCGTCGCTCTCGCTGGCTCACGCTGCGCGATGCCATCAAGGATCTCCCGCGGATCGACTTGGACATGCTCGACCGGAAGACGCCGCAGGGCGGCGTTGCCGACCACATCGGTTGGCCGGGTGCTCGCATCTACACAGGTCACACCCCTAACGAACTCGACAACCCAGCGAAGACGGTGAAGGCTGGGGTACACGGAGTTCCTGGGGGAGAGTCCGTCATGCTCCTCGATGATCGTGTGGAAGACCCGGACGCTCCTGGGGGGCATCGCTACCGTCACCGGTACATGACAGTTCGCGAGACAGCCCGGGTTATGACCTTCGGCGACGAATGGCAGCTGCGTGGACCGCGCGGCGAACGGATGAGGCAACTCGGTAACGCCGTTCCGGTGCGCCTGGGTCAAGTCTTCGCGGAGGCGATTTCAGATGCCCTGGACAAGGCGGAAGCAGGCTCATGATCCATGCCGGGAAGGCCCGGCAGAGTGGCTGGAAGGACCAGATGCCACCAGCCAGGGCTTGGAAGGGACGGGCTGGCCGTAGCAAGGAAGCGCTCGCCGCCGAACAAGATCGAGCGGCTGGCGGGCGGCGGATGCGCTACGTGCCGGTGGAGGGAGAGCAGTACGCGCTGGCCTCCGTGGAGTTGAAGCTCCTGCCACGCACACGCCGCATTCGCGCCTACCTACGCTGGTCGGAGAAGGGCCGCTCGCCCTCCCGATACCTCGGGCCAGTGGAACATGACACTCGAGCGGCCAATCTCGCCGCCGGATGGGATCTGGCAAAGGCCAAGGGACTCGTGGGTGCCCGGCCTGTTCCAGAAGGCTCTTGGGCCGCGTCGGACTCTGTCCGATCTGTCATGCGCGCCAACCGGGGCAAGGACACCAAGCCCGAGCTTCGGCTGCGCTCCATCGTCCACGCCGCCGGCTTCCGGTACCGCGTGTCGACCCGCCCGCTACCTGAACTGCGACGCACAGCGGATCTGGTCTTCACGAGGGCACGGGTAGCGGTGTTCGTCGACGGCTGCTTCTGGCACGGATGTCCCGCGCACTTCAGGCCGGCACGGAAGAACTCCGAGTTCTGGACGACGAAGATCGCCGCCAATCAGGCACGGGACGAGGAGACCGACCGCCGCCTCGCCGAGGCTGGCTGGAAGGTGGTGCGCGTCTGGGAGCACGAGGACCCGGCGGATGCCGCGCGTCGTGTCATCGAAGTCGTTCACGCTCAGCCGTGATGAAGCCGCTACAAGGTCCCGTCCTGTAGGAGGTTTTCGATGGTGTCGGAGGCGCGTCGCAGGACGATGCGTCCGTCGCCATCGCTGTACGCCAACAGGGAATCACCCACATTGAGGCCAGCCTCGACGAGCAGCCCCATCGGGAGCTCGACGCAGCTGTCTGGAGACACGTTCACCTCTGCTGGTTCTCGGATCACTGAACGCTTCTCATCCTGTGGCTCGCGGGTGATGACGGCTGGCGGTCGGGGCCGTGACGCGGCAGGGCTCCTGGTCGTTGCGGCTGGTGATCTCATTCGCCAACGTCTCGACACAGGAGCCCTGTTGGTCCCGTATCGTGCCATGCTCGACGTCCCGCACGAGGTCGTTGAGCACGTTTCCTGGCTCATCTACGCCCGAAGGTGTGAGCTGAACTCCCGCTGGCGCAGGCTGGGCTGCTTCCGGCAGGCCCTGCTGGTCCTGGTGCACCTGCGCAAGAACGAGACCCTGGCCCAGGTCGCCGCCTGGTTCGGCGTCTCCACCGCCACCGCCGGCCGGTACGTGAGCGAGACGGTCGACCTTCTCGCCGAGCGCGCCCCGACCCTGCGCGAGCCGCCGGAAGGCTTCGTCATCCTCGACGGCACTCTGATCGCCACCGACCGCATCGCGGCGGACGAGCCGTACTACTCGATGAAACACCGCCGTCACGGGATGAACGTGCAGGTCGTGGCCGCCCCAGACGGAACACCCCTGTGGTTCTCGCGAGCGCTGCCCGGCCGCACGCACGACCTGACCGCAGTCCGCGCACACGGGGTGATCCAAGCCTGTCTGTCCCGCCAGCTCCTCGTCCTGGCCGACCGCGCTTATCAGGGTGCCGGCGCCACCGTCCGCACCCCTTACTACCGCCATCACGAGCTTCCCGAGCACTACCAGCAGTACAACCGGGACCACGCCCGGCTGAGAGCACCGGGCAAACGCGCCTTCACCCGCCTCAAGCAATGGCGGATCCTCCGCAAGGCTCGGTGCAGCACAAACCGCATCGGTCGCACAGTCGCCGCCATTCACGCCATCGAGATCGCCTGGCGCTCAGGATGAGAAGCGCTCACTGGTCCAGTGTGGCATCGGGTCTCGTGAGCGAGGTGCCCTCCCTCATCCCAGCTCGCGGGAGGACGGGCGGCACCACGGGCCAGACGACCGATGTCAGACCCCCTCCTTATGATCTTCGACCTGGGCGCCACAGCTCGCCCTTGTGCCACGCCACCGATCAAGGAGGAGGTCCCAGTGACGACGTCCTACGAGCCCGATTTCTTCGATCCCCTGTCCACCGAGCGATTGACCAATGTCATCTGCGACGCGTTCGAGCATCAGCCCCTCATACCCATGGTCGACGAGCTACCTAGATTCAGCGGGTCGGGGCTCTACGCCATCTACTACCGCGGCGATTCGATCGCGTTTTACGCACCGCTCAAGGACTACGAGATCCCCGTGTACGTAGGCCAGTCAGTTTCCAACAACAGCAATACCGGAAAATCCGTGAAGTCCAGTACCCCCCTCCATGAAAGAATGACGCAGCACCGTACCTCCATCAGCGACACCGGACTCCCCATTGAGGAGTTCCATTTTCGCGCCCTGCGTACGCCAGACATCCACGCCAATCTTGGTGAGAAGGGCCTCATCAGCGCCTACCAGCCCGTCTGGAACGCGATCCTGAGAGGCTTCGGGAGTAACGAACAGGGAAGCAAGACACGCCAGAGCGCGAAAAGCAAGTGGGATACAGTCCATGAGGGAAGAAAGCGTACCTTCGGCACCGCGCCTCACGACCCCGAAAAGGTCGTGAAGGAAGTCGAGGCACACATCCTCGAACGCATCGCCGCCTACGATGATCGGCCCTGGCGCCGTACCTCCACTGGCATGGCTGGGCCGGCCGCATAGCGATGAGCGTGGGTTGGGATCCTGACGTGGCTCCCGGATCTGGCAGTCACCCGCTCTTCACCACACACCAACGTCCCTCCACGCTCGGCCTCACCGTGATGGCGGCCACAGGGTAACGGAACCGGCGCAGCTTCCCGAGGGGGCGCCCCTGACTGGCCAACTGGAGGTGGCTTCCAGGGATTCGGTCATCACTGTCACCACAGCCTTCTACCCTGTTCAACGTCCGATGGACGACGAGCGCGCTCACTCTGGAGACGCACGTCGGTACGTTGGCACGGGGGCTCATGACCGATGCAGGAGGGGCAAGCCTTGAAGATCACTCCGTCCGCGCGGATCCTTCGCATGCTGGGCGAGATCGAGTTCGATCCGTGGCAATGCGTTGCCGAGCTGATCGACAACTCCTTCGACGACTTCACGGAGATCATCCGCTCCGGAGACCCGTGGGCGGGTGGCTTCAAGGTGAGTGTCACACTGCCGAGCCCGGCTGTGCGATCTTCCGAAGCCCAAGTCGTCATCACCGACACCGGCCGCGGCATGAGCTACGAGACCTTGGAGCGCGCCGTCAGCGCGGGTTGGTCCAGCAACGATCGTTTCGACAAGCTCGGTCTCTTCGGCATGGGGTTCAACGTCGCGACGGCTCGGCTCGGCCGCCGCACACGCGTCCTCACGACACGCCCCGGAGATCCAGAGTGGATCGGGGTGGAAATCGACCTCGACCGCATCGGGGACGACTTCGAGGCAGACGACATCACCGAGCCCAAGGCCGACCCGAACGAGCACGGAACGAAGATCGAGATCAGTCGTCTCCACGGAGAGAGGGCCGACTGGCTCCGCCGTAACGCACCAGGTCTGCGCAACACCCTTGGCCGAGCCTACGCCTGGCTCCTCGACAATCGTCCCTTCGAACTGTGGGTCCAAGGCCAGAGAGTCAAGCCACGCCGTCACTGCCGGTGGGGGGAAGACCGGTACGTGACGTACGGCAGCGGGGCCCGGGCGGAGAGGATCTCCGCATACACCAAGATCGACCAGAAGTACGAGGACGCGGAAGCCTGTCAGGACTGCGGCAACTGGCAAGTTCCGGGCCTCGGCAAGTGCGGCCAGTGCCAGAGTGAGCGGCTGACGCCGCGGGAACGTCGAATCCACGGCTGGTTGGGCGTACAGAGGCATCTCGACAAGCGTGAGTTCGGGATCGACTTCCTGCGGAACGGACGCAAGATCCTCCAGTGGGACAAGCGCTTGTTCGAGTGGCAAGACCCGAATGACCCTACGGGAGCGGTCGATACCGAGTACCCGATCGAGCTCGCCAACCAGGGTGGCCGCCTTATCGGGGAGATCCACCTGGATCACGTACCGGTGACGTACCAGAAGAACGCCTTCGAATACAGCAGTGGCAGCTGGCGGGGGGCTGTCGAGTACTTGCGAGGGGCTGGCCCGCTCCAGCCTGAGAAGGCGAAGAGGGTCGGCTACCAGGAGAACGACAGCCCTCTGGGACAGCTCTACAAGGCGTACCGACGGAACGCCGCCGGAGCGCGCTGTCTGATCCCGGGCGATGGGAAGGGCCCCATCCACGAGGAGACCCGTCGCTGGGCCCAGCGCTTCCATGCCGGCGATCCCGAGTACCAGAGCGATCAGCGTTGGTGGGACGCCGTCATCAACCACGAGGAGCAGAACAAGCGGTCGAAGCTTGAGTCCGCGCAGCAGGGGACGTCCACGGTCCCGAATGAGGAGGCGGTACTGGAGGCCCTCGGTGTGGGTACCGCCAGCGACAACTCTTCGCCCGCTGACTCCGATGATCCGCCCACTGCGGCGGCGCAGCCGAATAAGGCCGAAGAGGGGACGAAGGGGAGAAAGGAGACCTTCCAAGAACGTATCGACCGATACCGTCTGGATTCAGTCACCGTCCCCGACCTCTCCCGCGACTTCGGTTTGCCGAAGCTGGGCTTTCTGAGCGTTGAGACTCGCCGAATGTCCGCGACTCGCGTACAGGACGCGGATGACCAGCCCACTCCTGTATTGCTCGTGCAAGAGCAGGGTGGCAAGGCGACCGCTTTCGTCGACCCGGCACACGCGGTCTTCAATAAGCTCGGAGCGGAAGCCTCCGACCTTCTACTGATGGAGGTCGCCGCCGCGCTGAAGGTGAAGGCCGCCAGCGGCCTGAGCCACTCCGAGTTGGTTGCCGAACTGCGCGCCGAGTGTCTTCCCGACACGGCTCTCGACTCTGACAGGATCGCCGCTGAGGCAAGGGAACTGCTCGTCGTAGTACGCGAGAAGATGGCGGCATCCGTGGACGAGGATCCGGAGCGAGCTTTTCAGTTCTTGTCTCCGGACGAGCTCACGGCGACCGAGAACGAGATGATCGCGCTGGGGCTAGTGACTCACACCGAGAAGCTCGGGTCCACGAGTGAGTTCATCCAACACGCGCCCTCGCTTTTCCTCGTCAAGCTTCTTGAGGCGTGGCCGGAAGCCTTCATGGACGCCAAGGTCTTCAACGGCGCGTACTCGACGGTCAGTTCTCCCTCCGCTCGGCGTATCAGCCTCGCCACCACTGTCGGGTACCTCAACGATGTCGCCACAGTGGCGAGCTTCACCACCAAGAACCCTCTGCGGTTGCAGCGCACCCGCCTCAGTATCAGGCTGCTCGCGGATGAACTGGCGGAGGGCGCGTGACAGGTGGATTCCTCTCTGCGGAGAGCCTGCTATTGGGAGGCCCCCGAGGACTACCGCACGCGGTCGAGCGTGCACTGTGGCACCTCGGTTTCACGGATGTCCGTGTAGTGGATGGCGCCGGCGACGCTGGCGCCGATCTCCTCGCTGTCAGGGACCGTGAGCAATGGGTCTTCCAATGCAAGTGGTCAAGCCGTGGCCCCATCGGTCGCGAGGGCGTGGACGATCTAGAGCGTGCACGGACCCGTTACCGGGCTGACAAGTCCATCCTCGTAACCAACACAAGCCTTAACCGCACAGCGGAGGCTCGGCGCCAGGCCCTCGCGTCGATCGGTATCAAGATCACGGTCTGGGATGGTCCCACGCTCGCGAGTATCTGGGAGCGGATGCCTTCCCGCGTGCCGAGCAAGTACGAGCTCAGACCGTATCAACGCGCCGCCGTTGACAGGATCGAAGCTGACCTCGTCGCCAATGGGACCGCGCTTCTCGTGCTCGCTACCGGCCTCGGCAAGACCGTGGTCGGTGGCGAGACGATCGACCGCTTCCTCGCCAAGCACCCTGGCGCGCCCGTCCTGGTCGTCGCGCACATGAAGGACCTGGTGGAACAGCTGGAACGAGCCTTGTGGCGACACCTCGACAAGCGTGTTCCCACACGCCTCCTCACAGGGGAGTCCAAGCCGGTCTCCTACGATGGTGTCGTAGTGGGCACAGTCGAGTCAGTCCTCGGAGCCGTCCGCTCTGGATGGTCGCCCAAGCTCGTGATGGTCGACGAGACCCACCACGTAGGCGAACAAGGAAGGTTTGCGGAGCTGCTGGATCTGTGCGGAGATGCCGTGAAGCTGGGAGTGACGGCGACCCCATGGCGCGGCGACAAGTTCGATATCACCGCTCGCTTCGGCACTCCGAGCTTCTCCATGGGGATTGCCGAGGGCATGGCCGCTGGATACCTTTCGGCCGTCGACTACAGGCTCTTCGTGGACAACATCGATTGGGAGACGGTCAAAGAAGAGAGCGAGCATGGCTATTCGGTCAAGGACTTGAATCGTCACCTCTTCCTCCCGCAACGCGACGAGGAGATCATCGAGTATCTGCGCGCCGCCTGGCGTGAGACGCGTGACCCGAGAGCGATCCTATTTTGCCAAACAATCGAGCACGCGGAACACATGGCGAACCTTCTCTCGCGTGTGGACCAATCATGGGGTAGCGCCTCTTTCTTGCACAGCGGATTGCCGCGTCAGCGACGCCAGATTCTCCTGAACGAATTCCGCCTTGGCCGTGTTCCACTCATCACCTGCGTCGACGTCTTCAATGAGGGCGTGGACGTACCCGATGTCAATCTGATCGGCTTCCTGCGCGTCACACACAGCCGCAGAATCTTCGTCCAACAGCTCGGACGCGGGCTTCGCTTGAGCCCAAGTAAGAGCTATCTGAAGGTTCTCGACTTTGTGACAGACATTAGGCGTGTCGCGGCTGCGTTGGACCTGAAACGCGCCCTGGACGCGGCCGATCAAGAGAAGCTTGAGATTCCTCGGTCTCGTCATTCGAAGATTGAGTTCAGTGACGCGACTGCTGGAAGCCTGTTGGACCATTGGATCAAGGATGCGGCGAGCTTGGAAACAGCCGCTGACGAAGTTAGCCTGGAGTTTCCGGCCCAAGGGGGGATTAATTAACGATGGGCATGCCGACTGATCTCGAGATGGAAATCGTCAAGCTGCTCTACGACGAGGCAGACGAGGTTGGGTGGACGTACCTACCCGACACAGAGCGGACGGCTTCATACAACCGCTGGGCGGACGACCCGCGGATCGGTGGACGGATGTCCTTGTTCTTCAAGACGGCTCAGGAGAGGCGTGTATGGATCAAGGACGGGCCGATGAAGGAGTACGCCCGCGCGATCTACGGCGTCGGGAAGTACGCGCCTCTCGTCGCGAACCCCGGTGCGGCTGTCGGCAGCCTCGTGAGCAAGGCCCTCGGCCCTGAGTGGGAACCAGACCTCTCGACTCAGGAGATCAAGCCGCTGCGTGTGCTAGCCCGCGCCGGAGGCGAGGACATGCGCTTCACATGGGGGCCGGCGAAGGATCTGAAGCACCTGGTGTGGGCTGCCCTTCGAGCACAAGCGAGCGGAGACACGACGCCCTGGACCCTTTGTGTCGTCACCTCATTCGTCAAGCCTCTCCCTATCGAAGAGAAGAAGGAACACCTGCGGATCGGTGAACGCTGCGGCTTGAGGATCGAGCACGTGGTGGGTGCGTGATGTCCACGGTAGACGCCAAGGCCGGGGAAACGGGGAGCGGCTGGATCAGGACGACTTGGGAGGCGCTCGAGGAGCGGTCCAGGGACATGCTGATCCGACGGGGGCAGGGCCAGACGCTGGAGGAGGTCGGAGACGCGCATGGGGTGTCGCGGGAGCGTGCCCGTCAGATCATCCAAGCTCAGGAGAAGATTCTGGCTCAGGTGGCCGACATGTTCCAGAGCGACTGGAGAGAGGACGTGCTTCAGCGCCTAGCCGTGGAGCCGGTCGTATCCGACGAGTCCCTTGACGAAATCCTCGTAGACCCCGAGGGCATGTTGCGCCGTGCCCTGCTGCGACAACTCGGCCTCAAGGAGCCACACACCTGGGCTGGGCGCGTGGGAGGCGTTTGGGCTAAGGACGCGCAGACTCTGGACAAGCTCCTGCGGCAACTCGCCTCTCAAGCGCCGTTCCGCACAGATGAGCTTGAGGAGCGAGCGGCGGCGCTCGGCATCCCTGCCGTCGTGCCCGTCGAGGCCATAGCCAGCCACCCGAAGAGCCCACTCACCCGGGGCGTTGGGGGGCATTGGCTAAGGCGAGTAGCGAAGAGCCGTGACGCCGCCTTCCTCTGGTTGGAGAACGTGGGCGAACCACGCCGGGCCGAGGACATCAGCGAAGCTATCGAGGCCAGCGGGCCCAGGGCTCTGGGCGAAGCTCTACGCCGCGATGAGCGCTTCCGGCAGATCCGTCCGGAAGGTACTTGGGCCCTGGTGGACTGGCCGCTGTCACAGGTGACCACCCACACCAACGCCCTGGACGCGATGGTGCAGGTGCTCCGCGAGTCCGGTCCTCTGAGGAAGCGCGAGCTATTCGCCCGGGTGACCAAGGAGTACCCCGTCGGGTACGCGCGGTTGCAGCAGTGCCTCATCAGCGACCGAATCGGGAGGACGCGCGACGGCCTCGTGGGTCTGGTGGAGGACGGAGCGGAGCCCATGGAGGAGAGCGAGCCTCGGAGACCTTCCAACATCGTCGTGGACGACTCCGGCCAGGTCATCGGCGTTCGGCTGCCCGTGGATAAGAACGTGTTGCGAGGCAGCGGGATCATCGTTCATCCCTGGTTGACCTGGTACTTGGGGCTGCGACTCGCCCCCATGTCCCGAGCATTCGGCCTGACCGACGGCTCGGGTGACCTAGTAGTGCGCCGCAGCACCAGTGCCGCACAGCTGTCGAGTCTGAGGTCCCAGGTTCAATCCATGGGGATGACAGAAGGTTGCGAGATGGTCGTGCTGATCCAGCTCGACAAGGAATCAACCGCGGTCAGGCATGTGTGTGAGAACGGCAGCTGCCCAACCCAAAAGGGTATTTAGACCGTGTCCTATGTGGTGAGGCGTCGTTGAACTCGGCATGGGGCGGGGTACGTGGAGTTGGATTGTTCCGGACGGGTTGTGGGAGATCGCGAAGCCGCTGATCCCTCCGTCGAAGGTGCGGCCGCAGGGCGGGGGAACGCAGGACACGCCTGATGAGACGCTGTTCGCCGCGATCATCTACGTGCTGGTGTCCGGCTGCTCCTGGCGTGCGTTGCCACCTTGCTTCGGCGTCTCGAAGTCGACCGCCCATCGGCGGTTCCTCATCTGGTCCAGAGCCGGTGTCTGGGGCCGGCTGCACGAGGCCGTGCTGCACCGGCTCGACGACGCCGGCCTTCTCGACGTCACCCGCGTCGTGCTCGACACCGCCCACGTGAGGGCTAAAAAAGGGGCGAACACACAGGTCCGAGCCCCGTGGACCGGGGCAAGCCGGGTTCCAAGATGCACGTCCTGTCGGACGCGAACGGACTGCCCCTCCTCGTCGGCGTCTCCGCGGGCAACACCCACGACAGCGAAGGACTGAAGCCGATGGTGGAGGGTCACCAAACGAGACACGACCCCCATCGCGGTCGGTACTTCAAGCCCCAGCGGCTGCACGCCGACAAGGCCTACGACCGGGCTGATCTGCGCAGATGGCTGCGCGGGAAGCGGATCGGCGTGCGCATCGCCCGCAAGGGCAT
The DNA here is from genome assembly GCF_001905725.1 of Streptomyces sp. CB02400. Classification (GTDB taxonomy): domain Bacteria; phylum Actinomycetota; class Actinomycetes; order Streptomycetales; family Streptomycetaceae; genus Streptomyces; species Streptomyces atrovirens. The sequence continues at coordinate 79,915 of NZ_LIWB01000027.1, read as the reverse complement.
CGAGTCCAGCAAGCGATTAGGGCGACGCCGCTGGGTCATCGAGCGCACCATGTCCTGGCTGTCCGGCTACCGCCGGCTCAGCCCCCGCTACGAACGCGATCCCCGCAACTACCTGGCCTTTCTCGGCCTCGCCGCCGCCCTGTGCTGCTACAAGCGACTCATCCGCCTCACCACGTAGGACACGGTCTAAGGCGTCAGGTTGGCCCAGCCCAGGGCGGCGGCGGCCGTGGCCGCATCGGCGATGACCACTGCGCGACCGCTGACCTGGCGTATGAGGTGGCCACCGGCCTGGGCTTGGGCCAGCAGTGACCGCAGCTTGGCGTCATGGCCGGGGGCGAACTTGCTTTGGGTCGTGGCGGTGCATTCAGTGGTGGTCGCCTGCCACACTGCTTCGCTGGTCGGGCCCTCGTGAACGAGCACTTCGAACGAGTAACGGGCGCAGGCGCAAGGCTGGTTGGTTGAAGTCATGGCGGCAGCGTAGGGCCGGAATCTGCCACAATGTACCGAGAACTAATGAAATGGCCTGATTACGCAGTAGGCACACTTCGGTCGACCCAGGGTCCACTCCTGCCTCTCAAGCAGCCGCGCAGCACGTTGGCTTGAGTCCACAGAGAGCGTGGTATAGTCCCAGTGCATTCGGTTTAACGCGAACCAATATGCACATAAACTGACACAATATCGGCTGGCATAGTTCGCCAGCCTGTTTACATATATATCCGGGCAGGTCCACTGCACACGCAAGGGGCCGAGCTTGGCGGGTTGCCGACCCGACCGCCCCGGGCCTAACAGTCCGAGACGCAGGGCGATGTGGTCGAGTCGGAGCCTGTTTTATTTGATCTTACTTTTACTGCTTAGTTTTGTTTTGCGGTCGGCCAAGCCTCAACGACGAGGCCAGCCGACCAACGTGTTCCCCGGCCTGGCAACCAGGCCAACGAGAACATTTGCGTGTTGCGTCAGCGCAGGTGTCTCGACCCAAACCCTCGGGTTTGGATCGAGGCCCTGCGTGTCTCGATCCAAACCCTCAACGGAAAGGTACGGATCGTGGACGGCGCAGCCATCCTGTTCATCCTCGCCGCCGCTGGCGTGGTTACGATCTTGATTTTCGCTTTGAAGGGGCTGCTGGACCAGCTCCCGGATTTGCTTGAGTCCGCTGGGCAGGTACGCGACGCATGGGATCGTTTCAGGCGCAGGGACGACAAGCTCCGCCCAGCGGTTGATCAGACGCCGCCGGAACCTGAGGCACATTCCTCCGTGGGTAGTAGCGAGGAACCTAAGGTCCCTTCACCCAGGGTTGCGGGCGAACCGATGCCCCCGGCACCTGCGGGGGGTGATGAGCAGGAGCCCCCGGGGGACGACGGGGGATACGAGGCCGCCGCATAGAGCGTCCCGGGCTGGGACGGTATCTCCGAGCGCACGGAGGACCGTCCCGGGGTTTTTCTCCACCCTAGACAGCACGAGAGGCCGCCAGAGACCCCACGGGAGCCCTCGGCGGCCTCTCGGCCCTTTCACCCTTGGTCAGACCGCCAGCTGGAATCGGATCGGAGCCAGAGCGGCACCCCCGGAAAGAGGTGTGGGCGGGAGCGCGGCGAGCGGACCATCGCCTGCCAGCGCTTGTTGGCCTCGCGCAGGTCCGCGGCGGAGACGCCCAGTTTGCGCCGGGCGTCCTCCACCGGGCCGGGGTTGTGATCGGCCATGCGGCGCAGCAGCACGAGCTGGAAGTCGAGCGGGGTGAACGGGGTGGTGGGGCGTTGTCCGGTGGGCACGGGATCCATCGTCGCGCATCGTCCCATTGCCCGGGGTCGGCCCGTATGGCTAGCCTGTGTGTTCGCCATTCCGATCGCCTGTTGAAATCTCGAACGACCGCAGGCGCCTGAGACACATAGGGAGGGGGCCGGTCGTGGGACGCCTCGTACCAGCCGTGACCCGGGCTCTCGACATTCTCGAGCTCTTCCTCGACGGGGACGGGACGCTCTCCGCCCCCGACATCGTGCGCAGGCTGCAGTTGCCGCGCACCACCGTGCACGAGCTGGTGACCACGCTCGCCGCCCGGAAGTACATCGTCCCGGTGGCGGGCCAGCCCGGACGCTACCGGCTCGGCGTACGCCCGTACCAGCTCGGCGCCCGCTACGCCGAGCACCTCGACCTCGCCGCCGAGGGCCAGCAGGTCGCCCGCTCGGTCGCCGAGACCTGCGACGAGACGGTGCACGTGGCGATCCTGGAGGACACCGACGTCATCTACATCGCCAAGGTGGACTCCACCCACGCGGTGCGGATGGTGTCGGCGGCCGGCCGCAGACTGCCCGCCCACTGCACCTCCGTCGGCAAGATGCTGCTGGCCTCCCTTCCCGAGCACGAACTCACCGCGCGCGTCCCCGACGACGCCGAGCTGTCCGCGATGACCCCCAACAGCATCACCGACGTGACCGCCCTGCGCGAGACCCTTGCGGAGATCCGCGCCCGGGGCGTCGCCGTGGAGAGCCGCGAGTCCAACCCGGACGTCTCCTGCGTCGCCGCCCCGGTGCGCGACCGTACGGGGCAGGTGGTCGCCGCGCTGTCCATCTCCGTACCGATGATCCGCTGGAGCGACGAGCGGCTCGGCGAGCTGGAGCAGCTCGCCGCGAAGGGCGCCGCCGAACTGTCCGAGCGGCTGGGTTACCGGAGCGTGGCATGACGCACACCTACGACGTCGCCGTCCGCGCGGAGGCGGCCCTGGGGGAGGGCCCCACCTGGGACCCGGCCACCGGCCGCCTGCTGTGGATCGACATCCTCGGCTCCCGCGTCCACACCTACGACCCGGCCACCGGCCGGCGCACGGTCCGCTGCACCGACCAGCACGTGGGCGCCGTCAAGCCCCGCGCGGGCGGCGGACTCGTCCTCAACCTGCGGGACGGCATCGGCCTGCTCGACCCCGACGGCACCTTCCGCTGGCTGCACCGCGAGGCCGTCCCCGGCCGCCGCGCCAACGACGCCGCCGTCGCCCCCGACGGCAGCCTCTTCGCGGGCACCATGCGCTACGACGAGGCGCCCTGCGGCGGCACGCTGTCCCGGGTCACCGGCGACGGCACGGTGCGGGTCCTCCTCGACGACGTGGCGGTGAGCAACGGCACCGGGTGGAGCCCGGACGGGCGGCTGATGTACTACGTCGACTCGCCGACCCGGCGGATCGACGTCTTCGACGTCGGTGAGGCGGACGGCAGGATCGCGAACCGTCGCTCGTTCGCCGCGATCGAGGACGGGGCGGGGTTTCCCGACGGGCTGTGCGTGGACGCGGACGGTTGTGTCTGGGTGGCCCTGTGGGACGGTGGCGCGGTGCGCCGCTACACCCCGTCCGGGGAGCTGGACCGGGTGATCCCCCTCCCCGTCCCCCTCGTCACGGCCTGTGCCTTCGGCGGCCCCGACCTGACCGACCTCTACATCACCACGGCCCGCGTGGGCCTCACGGCCCCGCATCCCCTGGCGGGCTCGCTGCTGGTGGTGCGCGGTGCGGGCAAGGGGGCGCCTCAGCCTCCGTTCGCCGGCTGATTCTGGTTCGCCCCCGCCGCCCCTTTCTGTTCTCCAGGGTGGCGGGCAGCCGATTGTCACCGCTGTCGCGGAGGCGAAGACCGCGAACCTGGAAGAGGCGACCGCCGCGTCCCAGGACGCGGTGATCACGTTCGACACGGGCGACGGATGCCTGAGCAGGAGCCCAGCACCTGCTGGGGCCAGATGGCGGCAGCCATGACGCCGACGCGGGACCTGCGGAAGGCGATGAACGCGGAGAAGTCCATCGGCCCGGAGTTCCGGACCGAGGCGTACGCCCTGATCGGACACCATGGAAGACGACATCGCACTCGGCCGCGACCTGGGCGCCCTGACCAGTGGCATCAAGGAGCTGACGAACCGGGACGACGTCCTCGGCTCCGCCCATGACCTGTCGGACTGGCTCGACGCACACCTGATCAGCTGACACAGCCAGGAACTCACACGGCTGCGCAACGACGAAGCCCCACCGCAGTGAGCGGCGGGGCTATTCGTGTACCCGTGGAGCCGGCCGCGGGTACCGTTCTGGTGTCGAAGCAGAACAGGAGCCAGTATGCATGCTCTGCCGCAAGACCACACCGGTACCCGAATCGCCCGGCTGCGCCGCGAACGGCACCTGACACAGAGGGCCCTCAGCGAGCTCGCGGACATCCCGTACAGCACCCTGACGAAGGTCGAGCAAGGCGTCATCCCCGCATCGCCGTATCTTGTAGGGGCGTGCGCCCGCGCGCTGCACGTGGAAGTGGCGACCATTCAGGGGCAGCCCTACGCGGACGAATTGCGCGCTGACCAACTCGACGTGCTGATAAGGCCCATTCGTGAAGCCCTCGATGTGTACGACCTGGGTGCGGACCCCGACATCCGCGCGCGCCGACCGGAGGAGCTGCATCGCGAGGCCGAACAGCTCTGCACTGATGTGCGGGCGGGGAACATCAAGAGCGTCGCGTCCCGCGTCGCCAGTCTCATCGAGGAGAGCACAACCGCCGCGCACACCGTTCAGACCCGGGAAGGCTGGCTGACCCTGGCGAGTTTCTACCGCACTGCCTACGACGTCGCGGCGAAGCTGGGATACCCCGATCTCGCCCAGCTCGCTCTGGCCCGGCTCGACTGGGCAGCCCAGCGCGGGTCGGACGCCGTTCTCGGTGGCATGCACCACTACATGCGTGCGCTGACCTACCTGCGCGAAGGCAAGTACCGCACAGGAAGCCGCCTGATCCGTCTTGGCCTGGCCACCCTGGAACAGGCCGATGCCAGCCGGGAACGGCGAGTCGCACCGGTCAACTCCACCTCGGTGCCGCAGTGCTGGCCGGCCGTGCGCACGACGCGGACCAGGCGCACACACACCTCAGTGAAGCCGAGCAGATCGCGGACGGGACCGGCGAAGCGATGCAAGTCCACTGGCTGGCTTTCGGGCCGACCAACGTGGGCGTGCACCGCGTCTCCGTTCTCGCGGAGTTGGACCAGTACGGCGAAGCGGTCGAGGTGGCGCAGACAATCGTCATCCCGAAGGGGTGGGCCAAATCCCGTACCAGCCATCACTACGCGGAGGTCGCCCGCTCCATGTTGTGGACGGGCAACCTCGACGCCTCCTTCGAGAACTTGCTCAAGGCGCGCAAGACCGCCCCGCAGCAGGCGAAGTACCACCCGACCGTGCGGGAGACGTATGCGGGCCTTGAGGCCGCTCACCGGCGCCTCCCGGACAGCTTCCTGTCGTACGGGGCGTGGCTCGGCCCAGTGGCCACGCACTAAAAACGCAACGCGTGAAGTTTTGGCCCCAACTATCAACAATTCTTGATAGTTGGGGTATTTACGGTCCGCAACCATGTCGTCACACGCCATTTCGACATGGAGCCGACCATGACGACTGCCCATCTCCCGGCCTCAGGGCGCGCCCGTCGAGCCGCCTTAGGTGCCGATGATTTCCTCATGCCGACCACCACGGCGGCAGACAGCTCACCCTGCGAAAGTCAGCGTCCCGGACGCGCGCCACGGCCCCATGACCGGATGAGTGTGTGCTTCGAGATCTGCCCATCCCAAGGCGAGGGCGACATCCCTGAACGGGATGCACTCCGCGTGCGGATGGCCCGGAGGGTGACTGCGGCCCGGCTGCGGTACTGCGGCCTGGAGACGCTGGTCGACGACGCCACACTCATCGTCTCCGAGCTGGTCACCAACGCCATCCAGCACGGTGATGGCGCACAGGTCACCTTCACCATGACGGTCCACGACGGTTTCCTGCACTTGGCCTTGACCGCAGAGACACCCGGCCGACCAGTCGTCTGTTACGCCGACCACGACGCCGAGCGTGGCCGCGGCCTCTTCATCGTCGACTGCCTCGCCACCGCCCACGGCGGCACCTGGGGGACCAGCGACGACGGGACCACCACCTGGTGCAGCCTCGCCGTCCCCGGCGGCCGGCCGTGACCGTCCCCGGCGCCGTCCAGCGCTTCGCCCGTCCCGTGCGCCCGTGGGCACCGCCCTTGTCCGGCGGGGAACTCGCCACCGTCTTAGGAGGTCGCATGACCCACACCGTCTTCTCCCGTACGAGAGAGAACATCGTGCGCCCCGAACCGCCCCTGGTCCCCTTCGTCGTCCAGCGCGAGGGCGAGGAAGCCGCCCCCGACAACCTGATGCTGACCATGATCGGGCCGGGCCGCTACCGGCTGCGCTACGCCGACGAGGATCCCCGGGACCGGGACCTGCGCGGCGTGCTGTGGGCCCGTTGCGCCTTCGGCCCCGTTGACGATCTCGGGAAGCCGACGGGCCAGCCGCAGTGGCGGATGATGCACCCCCTGCGGCAGCGGGGGACGATGCAGGCGCTGCGCTGCCAGGTCTGCGCCGAACGCGCACGGACCCCGCTCGGGTTCGTCTTCCTCGCCGGCCCCGGCACCGTAGACCCCGAGGACCCGATGATCCTCACGAACCAACCACCGGTGTGCCCCCGGCACGCGCGCCTCGCCGCCGAACTGTGCCCGCACCTCACCCGTGACCCGATGGTGCTCCTGGCGCAGAGCGCCCCCATGTACGGGGTGAACGGCGTCGGTTACGGCTGGGGCGACCAGGGCGTACAGGTCGTGCAACGGCCCGAAGGACCGATCCCGTACGGCCACGAACTCCTGCCGACCGTCCTCGCCTCCCAGATGGTGCGCCGGCTCAGTTCCTTCCGGCTCGTCGGCCTGGACGAACTGCTGTGGGAGCTGGAACGCGTCACATGAAGCCCCTGCCCGGCGGCCCGGATGTCCCCCGGCCGGACCACCGGACAGGTTCAACACCCGGCGTGGGGACGAACTGCCCGACTTGTGTAGCCACGGTAAGGCTGCTGCCCCGCGCCGGGTTCTCCTCCTCTCCTTGTGTCGCTTCCCTTCGGCCGGAGCGCACGAAGAGGGGCCCAACCATCACGAACCGCTGGAGGCCGGCGTGCAAGAAGCACCCTTACCCGTAGAAGCCGACGCCGTCGACTTCACGGCCCTGCAAAACTTCGCTGCCCTGCGCGGACAACTCCGCGTCTCCTTCACGCCACGGTGCAACATCGCCTGTTGGTTCTGCCACAACGAGGGAGACGTCCCGCCCCCTCGGACCAAGCTGGACCGCACCCTGCAACCGCGGACCCGGACCCTGGACGCAGCGGGTTACCTGGCGCTCATCGGGGCCCTGATGGATGCAGGACTCAAACGGGTGTACTTCACCGGAGGAGAGCCGCTGACCTCACCCATGGCCCGACCGATCCTGGAAGGCATGCCGGAGCAAGCCCCGGACGCCTCCTACACGCTGATCACCAACGGGACCCGCATCCGCACCCACCAGTCGTGGCTGTCCCGTACCCGCCTGGACAAGGTGAAGGTGTCGCTGCACTACTTCTCCGACGAGAGCCTACGCGCCATCGCCGGCACCCGCATCAGCATCGCCGCTGTCCTCGACGGCATCGAGGCGGCCCGGGAGATCTTCCAGCAGGTGGAACTCAACACGCTCTTGCAGAAGGAAAACGCCCACGAGGTGCCGCGTATCCTCGACTTCGCCCTTGAGCGGCGGCTGCCGGTGCAGTTCATCGAACTGGTGGGCACGGACTTCAACGAGTCCCGGGCCTCCTCCGCGGTATCGGCCGACGCAATCGTGACCCACCTGCGCACTCTCACCTCGGAGGAGCACGTTGAAGTCGCCGGAGTCGGCCAGGGCCGACGCGTCTTCCGTGTCGACGGCGTGGAGATCGACGTCATCCACCGCGACCTGGGCCGTCACCACGTCGGCCAGTGCGGCACCTGCCCCCTGCGCCCCCAGTGCGTCGAAGGGTTCTGGGCCCTGCGCGTGGACCACAACGGCGGCGTTCAACCCTGCCTTCTGCGCGATGACCTGCGCCTGAACGTAGCCGGTCTCCTGTCCGATCCGGAGCGGCTGGTCGCGGCCGTCGCCGGACACATCACGTCGTTCACCGAGGGGACGCTATGACGCGTATGCCGCCGCCCTACCAGCCCTCCTCCTACGAGAGCGAGCCGCACCCGCTCATCGTTCTCGAAGGTGTCTCCGGCATCGGGAAATCCACGCTGGCGGGTCTGCTCACCGAGCGGTTGAAGGCGTCCGGCCTGCACACGCTTCCCGGCCCCCACACCGGCTGGTCCTCCACGGTCAACAACACGCTGCGGTCCCTGCCGCAATTCGCGTTCTACCTGTCCGGAGTGCTGCACGCCTCCGACCGGCTGCGGCTGGCCCGAGTGCACGGCCCCGTGGTGGCAGACCGTTACCTGTCCTCCGTCATCGCCTGCCACTCCGCGATCCACCACGTACCCGTGGACGTGGTCACCGAACTCCTGGAGCCCTTCCGCCTCTACCTGGAGACACCGACCCGCACGTACTACCTGCGCTGTTCGGAGAGCGAGCTGCGCACGCGGCTGGCGGTCAAGACGGACGTGAAAAGCGACGACACCGACCTGCTCAACGTTCCTGGCCGACTCCCGCGGCTGCTCGCCAACTTCGCCCAGGTCGCCGAAGCAGACCACACCGCGGTCCAGGTCGAGACCGACGGCAAGACGCCGCGGGAACTCGCCGACTGGGTGATCGCCGATCTGGAGTACAGCTGTGCTTAACCCCATCGACACGGCCGCCGTCATCCGTGACGGCGGCGCGGTCGGGCAGTACCCCGGCCAGATTCACGAAGGCGTCGGGTGGTGGCTGGGCGCCTGCATGGTCGTCACCCTGCGCGTCTCACACCTCGATGTCGCCCACGACGGGCATCCGGTCAGCTCCGCATTCGCCGGTCGGCTATGCCAGGGCGCGATCAACGCCCAGCACTACGCATGCCGGGTCCGCCACCTCAGCCAACAGGACGAACACAGGCTGCTGGCCGAGGCGAGTGCCCGTGAGGTACCTGGGGCGTGGCTGTCCACGGATGCCGCAGACGGCACGACCACCGTGCGAATCCGCCTCTACACCCCTCACGGCGCCCTTCTGGACGACGCCAACGGCCTCGCGGCCATCCGTGACCTCATCGCCCTCGACCGTGTCCCGATCCCCGTGAACACACAGGCCAAAGGCACGATCGAATACACCGGGACGACCGACGGAGACCACCCGTGATCGACGCGGCACAGATCATCGCCTCCGGCACCAACATCCTGTTCGTGACGCTCGACTCCCTGCGCTACGACGTCGCCCGCGAGGCGATGGAGGGCGGCCGCACGCCCCGCCTCGCCAGGCTCCTGCCGGGCGGGCAATGGGAGCACCGGCAGACCCCCGGCACTTTCACCCTCCCCGCGCACATGGCGTTCTTCTCCGGCTTCCTGCCCAAGCTGCCTCAGCCCGAGCAACCGGCCCGCCTGTGGGAGTGCCGCCCACCGGCCTTCAAGAAGGTGCCGCCCGAGACGTTCGTGTTCGACGCCCCGAACCTCCTCGATGGGCTGGCCCTGCACGGATACCGCACCGTGTGCGTAGGCGGGGTCACCTACTTCTCCCAGGAAACGCCCCTCGGGTCGGTGCTGCCCGCGATGTTCCACGAATCGTACTGACGCCCCGAGTTCTGCTCCCTGGAGATCGAATCCACCCGCCACCAGGCGGACCTGGCCCTCAACGTCGCAGACCGCTACGACGGCCGCCAGCCCCTGTTCCTGTTCGTGAACGTCTCCGCTACGCACGTCCCCCACGGCCACTACCTCGGTACCAGCGTGGACAGCGCCGCATCACAGGCCGCGGCACTCGCCTACGCGGACGCACATGTGGGTCGACTGTTCGACGGGCTCTCGGCCCGTGGCCCGTGGCTGGTCATCATGTGCGCCGACCACGGCGACGCCTACGGGGAGGCCGGATACCACGGCCGCGGCATCGCCCACCCCGTCGTGTGGAACGTGCCATTCGCCGCCTGGGTACAGGGCTAGCCACTACGCTCGTTGCCTATGAGCGATGGACCCAAGCGTGACGCCTCCGTGGTCGTGGCGCGCGACGCAGAGGGCCTGGTCGCCCTGCTGAGCGCCTACTTCCCCGTCCACGGAGGTGAGTACCTGTTCCTTCCCGGTGGCCGCCGCGAAGAGGGGGAACCCCCGTTGGAGTGCGCTCGCCGTGAACTACGTGAGGAAGCCGGAGTCACCGCCCGGCAGTGGCGCCCCCTCGGCTCCCACGCGATCACACTGGCCTCCACCGCGCGTGTCCACCTCTTCGAGGCCCGTGATCTGACGCTCGGCCCGCAAGAGCTCACCGAGTTCGAGCAAGAGTTCAAGCTGATGTGGTGGTCGATGAGCGATGCGCTCCACGCCGTCCGTGAAGGGCGGTTCCTCCTCCCCGCCGGCCCGCTCGCCCTGCTCCTGGCGGACCGCCGCCCCGCAGACGCCTGACCCCAAGCACGTTCCCCGCCCCCGATCTGCACCTCATCGTTTGCCCCCTCGGCTCACCTGGTCTCTTGCGAGGAGGCCTCGGTGTTCACGCCGGGGAGGAAGCGCATCCCGTGCCCGGCGACGCGGAGCGTTGCCGCACCCACCCCTCTTGGGGCGCGGAGCGCTCTGAGAGCCGCCCGGCGGAGCCGGGAGAATGCAAACATGCGTGCCCCTGTTCGCTGGCCGGAGTGAACATGGTGGAAGGGGTGTGCGGGTGTGCGGGACTCGTGCGTACGGTCAGTTGGTCGGGAACCGGCTGACCGGAACAGAGGTGAAGGGGGTGCGGGTGGCGGGAGAGACCGGGGAGATGACGCAGCGTGCCCGGTATACGTATCGGCTGCGGGTGTCGGCCACCGCCCGGGCGGAACTGGAGGGGGAGTGGGGGCGGTGCCGGTGGCTGTGGAACGAGTGTGTGGCCCGCGCGAAGAAGGCTCATGCAGATGGGGAGTTGTGTGGTCCGGCCCGGCTGGACCAGATGCTGACGCGGGCGCGTGCGGTGACGCCGTGGCTGGCCGAGGGCGCCTCGGTGCCGCAGCAGCAGATCATCCGTGACTTCGCCGCATCCCGCACCAAAGCACTCAAGGACATCAGGAACCGGTTGCCACTGAAGCGGCGGGCCGGGATGCCTCGCCACAAGAAGAAGCACGAGGTGGATCCGAGCCTGAACTACACGCGGCGCGGTTTCCGCCTCAAAGGCGGGCGGCTACATCTGGCGGGCGGGATCATCCTGACCGTGGTCTGGTCCCGGCCCTTGCCGGCAGAGCCCTCCTCGGTACGGGTCTACCGCGACCATCTCGGGCACTGGTACGCCTCGTTCGTCGTCCTCGCCCCGATCGAGCCGCTGCCACCGACAGGTGCGGTCATCGGTATCGACTGGGGCGTGAGGGAGACCGCCACCACCACCTCCGACGCCCACGACCTCCCCCACCCCCGGCACGGCCGAAAGGGCCAGGAGAAGCTGTCCCGCTACGACCGGATGATGGCCCGCCGCAAGCCGAAGAAGGGGCAGGCCGGGTCGAAAGGTTACCGGGAGGCGAAACGGTGGCGGGCGAAGACCTACGCCAAGATCGCCCGGCAGCGGCAGGACACCGCCCGCAAGTGGGCGAAGAAGGTCGTGCGCGACCATGATGTGATCGCGGTGGAGGACTTCCGGCCGAAGTTCCTCGCCCGCACCTCGATGGCGCGCAAGGCGGCCGACGCCGCGATCGGCGCTACCAAACAGGCCCTGATCGAGATGGGCCGCAAACACGCCCGGGACGTACGCCTTGTGCATCCCGCGGACACCACCATGGACTGCGCCAGGTGTGGAGCGAGAGCCAAGCACGCCCTGCCGTTGTCCGAACGCACCTACACCTGCACCGCGTGCGGAGCCGTCTCTCCCAGGGACAAGAACTCAGCCCGCGTGATGCTCCTCCGGGCAGGTCTGGACCCGGCTGGTGTCGAGGGCGCAAGACCTCCCGGAGCGCCGCTCCGGGAGGCAGCCTGAGCCAGGAATCCCCTCCCCCTTAAGGGAGGAGAGCAGTCAAACCCCCGTACGGTCGAGCCCTCGCAGAACCTCACGTTCACCCGGGGTCAGCGGCGGCTCCACCGACGGAGGCAGCGGAGACCCGGCCAGGGCCGCCAGCATCGCCGAGGGCCGGAACATCCGCGTCGGCGGCGTACGCAGACCGCTGACGTCCCACATCACCGAGGCCGCCGCGTAAGAACCCGTCGCCGCCCTCGTCATCCGCCGCGTGTACGCCGTCATCACCCGGTCGCCGACGCCCTGCGGCGTCCCACCCCGCACCCCCGGGTACAACACGTCCTGCCCCACCGCCATCGCCCACGCCACGTCCGCCGCCCGCGCGGCCCCCCGCACCACCCGCCGTCCCAGCCCGGGCGCACCGATCCCCCCGCCCCGCCCCAGCTCGCGCCCCAGCACCCGCGCCCCGAACGCCGCCACCGACATCCCGTGCCCGTACGCGGGGTTGAACGTGGCGAGCGCGTCCCCGAGGACCGCGAACCCCTCCGGCCAGCGCGGCATCCGCTCCAGATACCGCCGTACATTGCTGGTCGACCGGCTCAGATGCACGTCGGACAGCGGCTCCGCGCCCGAGATCAGCCGTCCCACGATCGGGTCCGGCAGTTCGAGCGTGTACCGCAGGAACCCCGCCGGGTCCGCCGGCGGTTCACCGCCGCGCGAGCCGCCGCAGCTCACCAGCCAGCGGCCCCCCTCGATCGGCATCACCATCGCGCTCCGCGCCGGCCGGGACACGTACGGGTCGGCCTGCACGACCGTCAGCGGAAAGCGTTCCGCCCCGTCCGGCACCCGGTACACGCGCGACGCGTTGACCAGCCCGGAGTCCACCGCCCGTTCCTGCACGCCGGTCAGCCCGAGTCCGTCCAGCCAGCCGGTGACCCGCGTCCCGCGTCCGCTCGCGTCGACGACCAGGTCCGCCTCCAGGTCCGTGTCCCCGCCGGGCGCCGCGATCCGCACCCCGCGCACCCGCCCCGCGGAGCCCGTGAGACCCACCACCGTCGCCCTGCGGACCTCCACCGGCACCTGTTCCCGTACGGTCGTGCGCACCACCCAGTCCACCAGCGCCCGGCTGCACGTCACCATCGCCGGGCCCTCGCGCCGCCACCGCCGCAGCCAGCCCTCGGGGGTGAGCGCCAGCATGCCCGAGCTGAGCGGGATCTCGTGCGCCCCGGCGGCGAGCAGCCGCTCGCGCAGCCCCGCGCCCGGCAGCAGCTCCTCCATGGCGTCCATGCCGCCCGGCAGCAGCAGATGCGCGTGCCGCCCCTGCGGCAGCCCTTTGCGGTGCTCCGGGCCGTCCGGCAGTTCGTCGCGGTCCAGGACGATCACCTCGTCCGCCCCCGCGCTCGACAGCACCGCCGCGGCCAGCATGCCGGCCAGTCCGGCACCGATGACGACAGCTCTACGCGACATGGGGCTCCTCGGGTTCGGTCACGGTTCCGGTCGGGGAAGACGGCGCCGCGTCCGCGCGCACGGCGGGAGGGCGGTGCAGCGCCTGCGCCAGCTCCACCAGCCCACCGGTGCCGGAGACCTCGGTGGCGTGCAGCCGGTACGTTCCGGCGGTCTCGGGAGGTTCCTCGCGGGCGGCGGCCCGGCGTGCCGCGTCGGCGAGCATGGCCGCCTCCGCCGCCAGCCGCGCCTCGTGGGGGGAGCGGCCCGCGCGCAGGGCGGTGTCCCGGACCCGTTCACGGACCCGGTGGTCGAAGTACGGCGCCAGCGCGAGCAGCGCGTCGTGGATCGACACCTCACGCCACTGCAGCCGTGCCTGCGGAAGCTGCCACCAGGCGGCCTGCGGCTTGGGAGCGGTCGACGCCGACCCCACCAGCGACCACAGCGGGCCCAGCCGCCGGTAGTCGCCGAGCCCCCGCCACTGCGCGAGGACGGACGGCAGCAGCCTGGGCAGCACGAACCCGGCCGAACACAGCAGCGCGGCCAGTGAGGCCATCGGCGGGGCGACCGTGGTGGACAGGAAGTCCAGCTCATGGCCCGTCCAACGGGCCACCACCGCCGTGTACTTGGTGAGCTGGAAGCCCACCACGTCCAGCAGCGCCCCCACGAGGATCAGCCGCAGCCCGGTCCGCAGCAGCCCGCCGACCTCGCGTCCCCACTTGATACAGACGGCGCACATCACCAGCATCGCCGCGCTGTGCCCGACCAGGTAGAGCAGGATCATCTCCCGCATGAACGGGGTGTTGGCGTAGTACGTGTCGAGGTCGGTCAGCCGTTCGGTGTCCGCCTCGGCGAGCGCGAACAGGACGACGATGGCGGCCACCAGCAGCCCGTAGGCGGCCACGCTGCGCAGCACCATGCGCCGCACCCGCTCCCGCGACCCGCCCCGCCAGTTGATCAGCAGCACCAGCACCGCGCAGCTGTACGCGGAGAGCATCCCGTAGGTCAGCGGGGCCCCGAAGTTGGGGACGCCGGTGAGGGAGTTGACGCAGGCCAGGGTGGCCGGGGCGGCGCACACGAAGACCAGGGCGCCCAGGATGACCGCGGCGCAGGTGGACAGCGTCAGCGGGTTGCGCAGGGCCGCCGTGCGCGGGCGGCGGAACAGCAGCACGGACGTCATCCCGAACACGAGGGCCGCCAGGTAGACGACGAGACTCATACCGGCCGGCTCCTCTCGTCCGGGGCCCGGTTCACGCGGTCCCCGCCGTGGTCGTACCGCTCGGCACCGCGCCGGCCGCCGGCACCGGGGCCGCACCGGCCAGCGCGTCGGCGATCCGGACCAGGGCGGCCGGGTCCGGCACCCGGTCCAGCATCTGACCATCGCCGCCGTCGCGCGGCGGGACCCGGCGCCCCGCGTCCGCCTCCTCCCGTACCGCCGCGGTGATCACCGCCGCCCACGCGGCGGCCTCCGCGCGTTCCGCCTCCCCCGTCGCCGCCAGCACACCGGCGCGGGTCCGGTCGTACAGCTCCCGGTCGAAGTAGGGGTCCAGGTGGCTCAGCGCGTTGTGGACGCTGGTCTGCCGCCACATCAGCCGTGTCGTGGGGGAGGCGAGCCTGGGCCGGGGCAGCCGCAGCGTCCGGCGGGTGAGGAGGTCGTCCAGCGCCCGCTCCAGCGGTTCAAGGCGGGCGTACGTCCGCCGCGCCCGCCGCCACTCGGTGATCCGGGGCGCCGCCAGCGGCACCAGCACCCCGACGACCGTCAGCAGGGCGCCGAGCCCGGCGGCGGCCGGGGAGACGGTGGTGCCGAGCTTCGACCAGTCCCGGCCGGACCAGCGGGCGCCCACCGCGACCAGCTTGGCCACGCTGTACCCGGCCCCGCACAGCGAACCGGTGCCGAGCAGCGTCAGCCCCGCCCGCAGCCCGCCCCGTACCCGGCGTGCCCAGCGCAGCGCCGACACGGTGGTGACGGTCACCGCGGTGAGGTGCGCGACCAGGTAGAGCACGATCATCTGGGCGATGAACGGCGTCGTCGCGTAGTAGGTGTCCAGGTCGGTACGGCGTTCCACGGGCGCCTCACCGAGCGCGAACGTCACCGTGATGCCGAGGACGACGACGGCGTAGGCGAGCAGCCAGCGGCGGGCGGTGCGGCGCACCCGGGGCCCGCCGCGCCAGTGCACGACGAGGAGCTGGGACGCGGCGCAGTACCCGGTGATCGCCACGTAGGTGACCGGCGCCGCGAGGTTGGGCACGTCGCCGATGCGGTTGACGGCGCCGACCGTCGGCGGCGCCCCCAGGAAGAAGCACAGCCCCGCCAGGCCCAGCACCGCGCAGATCGCCCGCAGGTACGGATCGCGCCGGTGCCGCAGCAGGTCGGGGGCCCGTACCAGCAGGCCGAGCCACAGCGCCCCGCAGCTCACGTAGTTGATCAGGCCGCTCATCTCCTGGTCCCGCGGTAGTTGAGCGCGGCCCCGATGCGTCCGGCGAGGTCCCGCGGGTTCTCGGGGTCGCCGCCCTCCGCGGCGTACACCGAGTCGGTGGAGGCCTCCAGCCAGGTGCGCAGCCGGCGGCCCATCAGCATGCCGAAGCGGTCGGCCTCCTGCTCCTCCGCCAGGCTGAAGTCGGTGCGCGCGGCGACGGGTCCGGGCCGTCCGTCGGTGTCGGCCCGCCGGCGGCTCATGTGCCACACCTCGTGGCAGAGGATCACGATCTGGTGCCAGACGGCGGCCCGCTCGTCGACCACCACGTCGTCGTGGCCCTCGCGCTCCAGCCACAGCCCGCTCGCCGTGTGCGGGGGGAACGCCGCCCGGTGGACGACCACGTCACGCCCCCGCCAGGCGCTGACGGAGGCGACCAGCGCCTCGAACAGGACCTCGGGGTCCGCCGGGACCGCCACCCGGATGGGGCCGATGAGGGCGTCAGCGAGACGCCGCATCTCCTTCCTGGTACGCACCGCTGTCTCCCTGTTCCCCTGGGTGTTGCCCGGTCACCTGTGCAATATGCCAAGTCGGGTGCCGTCCCGGCCAGTTCCCCGTGCGACGCGGTCACCCGGTGACCGCCACGGTGTCCCCGGGTGCCACGGCCAGGGTAGGGCGCTCGGCAAGTCCCGCTGTGAGTTCTTGTCCGAACCATTGACGCGCCCGCCCATCACATTTACGGTCCGTTCGAAGTTACGGGCGTCATTCGATATCTCGAACAATCCATGAGCAGATGGGGCAGGGCATGGGACGACCTGGCCTGAATCGCAGGCAACTCCTCGCCGGACTAGGCGGGTTGACCGTCGCCGGAAGCTTCGGCTTCGCGGCGCTCGGGACCGGGGCCGACGCGCTCGCCTCCGGTGCGGACACCCGCGTGCGCTACTGGAACCTCTTCAGCGGCGGCGACGGATACAACATGATCTCGATGCTGGACTCCTTCCGGGCGGCGAATCCCGGTATCGACGTGAAGGACTCCACCCTCCAGTGGGGCAACCCCTTCTACACCAAGCTCGCCATGGCGGCCGCGGGCAACCGCGCCCCCGACCTCGGGGTCATGCACATGGGCCGGGTCACCGGCTTCTCGCCGGGGCGGCTCCTCGACGCCTGGGACGTGGGCCTCCTCGCGAAGTACGGCGTGCGCGAGGAGGACTACAACCCCGCGCTGTGGAACCGCGGCGTCATCGACGGCAAGCTCTACGCCCTGCCGCTCGACATCCACGTCCAGCTCTGCTTCTACCGCAAGGACGTGCTGAAGAAGGCGGACCTGCTCGGCGACGACGGCCGGATGATCCCGGTGACCTCCACCACCGAGTGGTTCGACGTCCTGAAGAAGGCCAAGAAGGCCCAGAAGAAGGGCCTGCAGACCATCGGCCTGTGGACCAACGACCAGAACTTCCAGTGGTGGTTCTTCGTCGCCTTCTACACCCAGCTCGGCGGCACCTGGTTCGACGACGCCAACACCGAGGTCACCTTCGACACCGACAAGGCCACCGAGGTCCTGGAGTTCCTCCGCCGGCACGTCACCGACGGGTACGTCATCCCGGGCGCGCCGACCGGCGAGCAGTTCATCAACGGTGCCCCGTTCACCTGGGAGGGCAACTGGTCGGTGCCGGTCTTCTCCGGAGCGGAGCTGGACTACGGCGCCACCCCGCTGCCGCCCGTCTTCGGCGAGCAGGCCACCCACGCCGAGTCGCACGCCTTCGTGCTCCCGCACCAGGCCGGCCGCGGCGGCGCCACCAACGAGGCCGCCCACCAGCTCGCCGCCTACATCGTCCAGCACGCCCAGCAGTGGGCCGCCGGCGGACACATCCCCGCCCACACGCCGACCCTGTCCACGGACGCGTACAAGAAGCTCGCACCGCAGAACGAGTACGTCTCGGCCATGGACCACCAGGCCACCGAGCCGAAGGTGTGGTTCGCGGGCTCCACCGGCGTCCTCGCCCAGGACCTCGGCCCCGTCGTCGTCTCCTCGACGATGGGCTCCGCCAAGCCGGACGCCGTCGCACGGCGGATGAAGAGCCGGCTCACCACGCTCCTCGCCTCGAAGAACCCGATGGACGGCAGGACAGCCGCGCAGGGAGGTGCGGTCGCATGACGACGACCAGTGCAGAGACCGTCATCCGCCCGGCACGCGCGAAGACCGCCACCGCCGGCGCCACCGTCCGCCGCAAGCAGGGCTTCCAGCACGGGGGCTGGTTCGTCGCCCCCTTCCTGGCGCTCTTCGTGCTGTTCATCGTCTGGCCGCTGCTGCGCGGCGTCTACCTCAGCTTCACGGACGCCAACATCTCCGGCGAGGGCGCGAGCTTCGTCGGCCTCGACAACTACCGCGAGGCGCTGAACGACTCGGCGATGTGGGACGCGCTCGGCCACAGCGCGTACTTCACGCTCCTGGTCGTGCCCTGCATCACCGTCATGGCCTTCCTCCTCGCGATGCTCGCCCACCACATCGAACGCGGCAAGTGGCTGTGGCGGCTGTGCTTCTTCGTCCCGTTCCTGCTGCCGTCGACGGTCGCGGCCAACATGTGGCAGTGGCTGTTCACCCAGGGCATCGGCCTGTTCAACCACACCCTCGGGACCGACACGCCCTGGCTGACCGACAAGTCGTACGCCATGCTCGCCATCGTGATCCAGACCCTGTGGTGGACGGTCGGGTTCAGCTTCCTGCTGTACCTCGCCGCCCTCCAGAGCATCCCCGGCCACCTGTACGAGGCGGCCAAGCTGGACGGGGCGAACGCCTGGCACCGCATGGTCCACATCACCCTGCCGATGCTGCGCAACATCACCGGCCTGGTGATCGCGCTCCAGATCCTCGCCTCGCTGCAACTGTTCGACCAGGCCGTCGTGATGATGGACTTCAGCCCCGGACCGGAGCTCAGCACCCGCTCCTTCGTCCAGTACACCCTCGAACAGGGCTTCACCAGCTACCGCGTGGGCTATGCCTCCGCGATGTCCATCATCTTCTTCGTGCTCATCGCAGCCGTCGCCCTGGCGCGGATGTGGCTGCTGCGCAACCGTGAGGAGGGCGGCCGATGACCACCGTCGCGACCACGCCGATACGCACCAAGTCCCGCAAGCGCTGGACGCCCAGCCAGATCGTCCTCACCCTGCTCGGCACCGCCGTCTCCGCCGTCTTCGTGGCGCCGATCGCCGCGGCCCTGCTCACCTCGCTCAAGTCCGAGGCGGAGGCCGCCGAGATCCCGCCGCACTGGCTGCCGGAGGTCTGGACGGGCCAGGCCTGGAAGGCGCTCTTCGAGACCGGCAACATCACCAACTGGCTGGTGAACTCCCTGGTGGTGTCCGTCTGCGTGACGGCGATCGTGCTGGTGACCAGCGCCCTCGCCGGATACGGTTTCGCCCGCACCGAGTTCCGCGGCAAGAACGTCCTGATGGGTGTCGTCATGGCCGGACTCATGGTCTCCCCGGCCGTGCTCGGCGTCCCCCTGTTCACCACCGTCCAGCAGATGGGCATGGTCGACACCTACTGGGGCATGATCCTGCCGCAGTGCGCGCCCGCCGCGATGGTCTACATCCTCTACAAGTTCTTCCAGGGCATCCCGCGCGAACTGGAGGAGGCCGCCTTCATCGACGGCGCCGGCCGCTGGCGCGTCTTCTTCACGATCATCGTGCCGCTCTCCCGCCCCTCCCTCGCGGCCGTCGGCATCTTCACCTTCATCAGCTCGTGGAACAACTTCCTGTGGCCCTACATGGTCACCAACAACCCCGACCTGATGACCATGCCGAACGGCATCGCGACCGTCATGAACTCCTACGGCATCCAGTGGGCCCAGCTCATGGCCGGCGGCCTCATGGCGGGCCTGCCCCTGATCATCGTCTTCGTCTTCTTCCAGCGCCAGATCGTGGCGGGCGTCGCCCACACCGGTCTGGCCGGCCAGTGATCCCACCGAGGGGAGCCTGATGTGAAACGCCTGAGACTCGTCACCCTCCTGGCCGCCGCGGTCGTGGCCCTGCTGCCGACCACCGCCCAGGCGGACGTGACCTACCCCGACCCCCAGCCGGTCACCGGCCAGCAGATCATCCACGACCCGACCGTGATGCGCCTCAAGTCCGGCGGCTACGTGGCCTATTCGACCGGCGGCGTCATCGGCGCCCGCACCTCGAAGGACCGCGTCCACTGGACGGACGCGGGCAACGCCTTCGCCGAACCCCCCGCCTGGTGGTACGAGTACAACGACACCGGCGACCCCTGGGCCCCCGACCTCACCTACCGCGCCGGCCGCTACTGGCTGTACTACGCCGTCTCCTCCTGGGGCACCAACCACTCCGCGATCGGCGTGGCCACCTCCCGCACGGGCCTGCCCGGCACCTGGACCGACCACGGCAAGGTCTTCACCTCGGAGACCACCGACCACTGGAACGCCATCGACCCGGCGGTCGTCCAGGCCGACGGCCGCCTGTGGATGACCTTCGGCTCGTACTGGACCGGCATCCGCATGGTCGAACTGAACCCCAGAACGGGCAAGGCGATCGAGGACCCCACGGTCCACCACCTGGCCACCCGCCCCGACGAGCCGTACGCGGTCGAGGGTCCGGAGATCGTGAAACACGGCCGCCACTACTACCTGTTCGCGTCGTACGACGCGTGCTGCGCGGGCGTGAACTCGACGTACAAGATCAAGGTCGGCCGCTCGACATCGATCACCGGCCCGTACGTCGACAGCAAGGGCACCCCGATGCTGGAAGGCGGCGGCGACCTCCTCCTCGCCGGCCACGGCAAGTACGTGGGCACGGGCGGCCAGTCGGTCTTCAGGGACAAGGGCCGCGACTGGCTGGCCTACCACTATTACGACGCCGAGGACGAAGGCACCCCCAAGCTGGGGCTCAACCGGCTGAACTGGCAAAAGAACGGCTGGCCCACAGTCTTTTAGGGGCGCGGGGAACTGCGCGACCAGCCACAACGCACCCGCACTCGAAAACGCACCGAAAGGAACCCATGCGCACCGCCCGTTTCACCCTGGACCCCGCCTTCACCGTAGGTGAGGTAAACCCCCGCCTCTTCGGATCGTTCGTAGAACATCTGGGTCGCTGCGTATACACCGGCATCTTCGAACCGGACCACCCCACCGCGGACGCGGAGGGCATCCGCACAGACGTCCTGGACCTCGTCAGGGAACTCGGCGTCACCGCCATCCGCTACCCCGGCGGCAACTTCGTCTCCGGCTACAAGTGGGAGGACTCCGTAGGCCCGGTGGAGGACCGCCCCCGCCGCCTGGACCTCGCCTGGCGCTCCACGGAGACCAACCGCTTCGGCCTCTCCGAGTACATCGCGTTCCTGAAGAAGATCGGCCCCCAGGCCGAGCCCATGATGGCCGTCAACCTCGGCACCCGGGGCGTCGCCGAGGCCCTGGAGCTCCAGGAGTACTCCAACCACCCCGCCGGCACGGCCCTTTCGGACCTGCGCGTCGAGCACGGCGACAAGGACCCGTTCGACATCCGCATGTGGTGCCTCGGCAACGAGATGGACGGCCCCTGGCAGACCGGTCACAAGACCGCCGAGGAGTACGGCCGGATCGCCGCCGAGACCGCCCGCGCCATGCGCCAGATCGACCCGGGTGTCGAGCTCGTCGCCTGCGGCTCCTCCGGCCAGTCCATGGAGACCTTCGCCGAGTGGGAGGCGACGGTCCTCAAGGAGACGTACGACCTGGTCGACTACATCTCCCTGCACGCCTACTACGAGCCGCTCGACGGGGACGTCGACTCCTTCCTCGCCTCCGCCGTCGACATGGAGTCCTTCATCGAGAACGTGGTCGCCACCTGCGACCACATCGGCGCCCGCCTCAAGTCCAAGAAGAAGATCAACCTCTCCTTCGACGAGTGGAACGTCTGGTACCTCTCCCGCACGGAAGCCCAGGTCAGCGCCCTGGACTGGCCCGAGGCCCCCCGCCTCCTGGAGGACAACTACAACGTCACCGACGCCGTCGTCTTCGGCTCGCTGCTCATCGCGCTGCTCCGGCACGCGGACCGCGTCACCGTCGCCTGTCTCGCCCAGCTCGTCAACGTGATCGCCCCGATCATGACCGAGCCCGGCGGCCCGGCCTGGCGGCAGACGACGTTCTTCCCGTTCGCCCAGGCCTCGAAGTACGGCCGGGGCGATGTGCTCGACGTCCGCGTGGACTCACCGACGTACGAGACGAAGAAGTACGGCGAGGCCGACCTGCTGCACGCCACCGCCGTGCGCGCCGAGGACGGCACGGTCACCGTGTTCGCCGTCAACCGCAGCCGCACCGAGTCGCTGCCGCTGGACGTCGCCCTCAACGGCCTCGACCTCACCTCGGTCGTCGAGCACAGCGCCCTCGCGGACGCCGACCCCGACGCCCGCAACACCCTCGCCGAGCCCGAGCGGGTCGTCCCGCACACGGTCGGCGGCACGGCCCTGGAGGACGGCCGGCTCTCCGCCGTACTGGAGCCGCTGTCCTGGAACGTGATCCGGCTGGCGTGAGCCACCGGGGCGGTGGGCTCACCCTCCGGCTCACCTCCCCGGTGAGTCCACCGCCTCCACCGGAACCCCGCCCTGCACCGCGCCCAGCAGGGTCAGCCGTACATCACGCGGGCCCGACGGTGTGGTCCCGTCGGACAGCACCGCCAGGGCCAGTGTGTTGGTCCCACGTGTGCGCAGAATCCCGTTCGGCAGGACGAAGGTGTGCTGCGGGCCCACATCGTTGATGTACTGGCCCATGTTCCAGCCGTTGAGGAAGACCTGGACCCGGTAGGCGTGCTCCGGGTCGTCGTCGATCGTGAGCCCGATCGAGGCGTCCACGTCGGTGGGTACGTCCAGCCGGAAGCCCGTCCGGCACCAGGTCACCCCCTGCCGCCGCACCTCCCGCGGGAACTCCGCGGCCCGCCACTCCCGGTCGTCGAACCCCGGCAGGTGCCAGCCCTCCCGCTCCCCGTACAGCCCGCCGTTGTTCAGCGGCCCGCGCACCCGGTCCGGTGCCGCGGCGCCCTGGATCCGCCACTCCACGCTCCGGGAGCGGCCCCCGAACTCGACGGCGACGAGCCCGCGCGCGGCCTTGTGCGTGTTCTCCGCCCGCTCGTCCCCGTCGTGCTGCATCGGCCGTACGAGCACCGACAGCACGTGCGGGCCCCGCTCGCGCCGCTTCTCCGGCACGTCGAAGGAGGCCGTCGCCGTCCACGTGCCCTGATCCGCCGTGTCCTCGTCCGGGACCGGCATGCGGTGCGTGCCCAGCGGGCGGCCGTCCAGCCAGGCCATCAGCAGTCCCTGCGTACCGGTGCTGTAGGACAGCGACACGGACTCGACGCCCCGCGTGTCCTCGAACCGCCCCCGGTACCAGACGTCGCCGTGGTGGAAGCCGTAGTCGTCCGCGAACAGGACGGGACCGTCCTCGGGCACGGGCGTCGTACTGTGCGACGACGTGCGGTCGGCGGCCGGCCACGCCGAGTCGTCGAAACCGGCCTCGGACTCCGGGTTCTCCGCCTGCCTCCGCCAGCCCTCCAGCGCGGGCAGCCGCACCTCGGGGACGCCCGGCATCAGCCCTTCCATCACCAGGCTCCCGGCCCGGCTGACACGGGTGCGCACCGGCCGCCCGTTCCAGGTCACGGCGGTGATCCCGCGCGGTGCCCACACCTCCAGGCCCATCTCGCCGACGTGGTCGCCGACGAGATGGGCGGTGGAGCCGCGCAGGGTGACCGAGCGGAGCAGCGCCGGGCCGTAGACCAGCAGTGAGCCGGACGGGGTCTCGTACGGCCACAGGTGCAGTGCCGTCGCGTCGTCGGCGAACAGCAGCACCATGGGCGTCTCGGAGTCCCCGCCCTCGACCAGCACCCTGCTCAGTCCGCCCACCCCGAGCGGCACCACGACGTTCAGCCTGCCCCGGTCGTAGGACCATCCGGGCTCGTCGTCCAGCCGGTTGGTGACCGGCTCGGTGTCGCAGTCCAGCGCGACCTGTGCCGTCTCACCGCTGCGGCCCGTGAACAGGGCGATGTCCTGCCGTCCGACGGTCGTGTTCAGCATGGGCTGCGCGGTGGTGTACGCCAGTTTCCGCCGGCCCAGTTCCAGGCCGGTGGTGAGCAGCTTGGCGTCGTGGGCGCCGACGGTGACCGGTACGTCGATGCCGGTGTCCGGCAGCATCGAGCCGACCGGCTCCGCGGAGTCGTTGTGCAGGACGTACACCTGGGCGCCGGTGTCGGGGTTGGCCAGGTGGCGCACCTTCAGCCGGTCGTCCTCGGCCCGTACCTCCTCCGCCGGGTCCAGCCGGGCGAGGTCGGGCACGGTCCGCAGCAGATGGCCGAGCTGCTGGAGCGCGGCCATCTTCGGCGTCGGCCGGCGGCCCTCGGTGATCGCCGCCCCGTAGTCGTACGAGGTGTAGACGCCCGGCGAGGGAAGCCAGCCCCACGAGGTCCCGCCGAACGCCACGCCGACGTTGTGCACCGTGGCGCCGTCGGCGAGGCTCGTGAGGTGGTCGCGCCGCTCGTGGGCCGCGCCGTGCGTCCGCCGCACCTCCGCGTACCCCTTGCCGCCGGAGGTGGCCCCGCCCCACGGATCGGCCGCCCCGCCGGCCGCCGCGGCCACGAACGAGGGCGTCGGCCGGCCGGTCCCGCCCTCACCGAAGTGCCCGTCCGCGTGGAAGAGCGGTACGTCGATGCGGTCGGCGCGCGCCTTGTCGTACAGGTGGGTCAGATAGGCCCGCCCGGCCGGATCGCCGATGGAGACCCCGGACCCGTCCTCGAACTGGTACAGCAGCACGGTGCCGCCGCCCGCGGTGAACAGGTGCCGGACGGCGATGCGGTTGACGGCGCTCAGCCACTCGTCGACGTGCCGCAGGTACTCGGGGTCGGCGGTGCGGGCGCGGCCCCCGGTGGCCGTCAGCCACCCGGGGAAGCCGCCGGCGTCGAGATCGGCGGAGCCGAGGTACGGGCCGGGACGCAGGATGACGTACAGCCGCTCCTCGGCGGCCATGGTCAGGAAGAGGTCCAGGTCCCGCACGCCGGTGAAGTCGTACGTTCCGGGCGCCGGGGAGTGGTAGTTCCACGGCACGGGGACGCTGACCGCGTTGCACCCGCCCGCGCGCAGCTTCTGCAGCACGTCCCGCCACAGGGACGGGCTGGGCAGCCGGAAGGGGTGCAGCTCGCCGGACCACAGCACCAGGCGCCGGCCGTCGACCAGCAGCGAGTACCGGTCGTAGCCGATCCGGTGCCGCTTGCCGTCCGCGCTCGGAGGAGGCGGCGGCGGGCCCGTCGGCACGCTGCGCGGTCCGTGCGCGCCGGTCGCCGCCCCGCCGCTGCCGGCCAGCGCGAGACCGAGCGCCGCCGTACCGGCCAGGGCGGTGAAGGTACGCCTGCTGAGCTCCAAGGGAGCGCCTCCTGCTTGTACTGCCACACGGGGTGCCGGTGGGCCATTGTCCATGAACCGGCGCCTCCGCGTTCACACGAGGGTTCCGGTACGCCTGTTTCCTCCCGGTTCGGTGTGACGGAAGTGAATGGCCGGAGTTCACCCTGTCCGCCGGTCGCGGGGCTTCGTACGATGCGAGCGCTCCCGGCCTTCACCGCACCTTCATGCCTCCTTCACGAGGCCGGGAGCGCATGCGCGTGTGTTGTTGGCATGTACATGACGCTTCAACCGTCTCAGTGATCCATGACAGCAAGGCGAGACATCACCCCCCACCGAAGGATGGAGAACCATGGCTGGTGGACTGCTCCTGAGTGCGGCGGCAGCCGCGCTCCTCACCGCCGCGTTACCCGCGCACAACCCGGCGACCGGTTTCGAGGACCCGCCGCCGGACAAGATCGTCATCAAGGTCGCCACAGTGAACGGTTCCGGTTGCCCCCAGGGCACCGCCGCGGTCGCCGTCTCCGCGGACAACACCGCCTTCACCGTGACGTACAGCGACTACCTCGCCCAGGCCGGCGGGAACTCCGCCCCCACGGACTCCCGCAAGAACTGCCAGCTCAGCCTGCTGGTGCACGTCCCCCAGGGCTTCACCTACGCCATCGCCAGCGCCGACTACCGGGGCTTCGCCTCGCTCCAGCCCGGCGCGAAGGGGACGCAGCGGGCGTCGTACTACTTCCAGGGCTCCCCGAACACGGAGTACCGCAGCCACCCCTTCGCGGGCCCCCTCGACGACAACTGGCAGGCCACGGACGAGACCGACTGGGCCCAACTGGTCTACGCACCCTGCGGGGTGCAGCGCAACTTCAACATCAACACGGAGCTGCGGGTGAGCGCGGGCACCACGGCGCCCGACGACGTCAGCTTCATGACGATGGACTCCACGGACGGGGACATCAGCACCGTGTACCACCTCGCGTGGAAGGAGTGCCCGGAGGAGTGAGGGCCCGCTGAGAAGCGGGAACGGGAGCGGGCGGGCCGGCGCGGTGCATGCGCGGCCCGCCCGCTTCTTTCGGCGGGGCCGTCCGTGCGGAGGCAAGTGGGGCCGCGCGGACCATTGACGCGCAAGTGGTTCGATTCTACGGTCCGTTCGAACTTGCGATCGCTGTTCGGAATCCCGAACGGTCTCCTCACCCCACCGCAAGGAGAACCCCGCATGAGCCGCACCCTCCGAAAGCGCACCGCCCTCCTCGCGATCCCCACCGCCGCCCTCCTGGCGCTGATGCCGACCACCGCCTCGGCGTACCCCAACCCCGGCCGCGTCACCGGGTCCGTCATCACGCACGACCCGTCGATGATCCGGACCTCCTCCGGGCAGTACCTCCTCTACGCCACCGGCGGCGGCATCTCCAACAAGGCCTCCACCGACCGCACCGCCTTCTCCGCCGGCGCCGACGCGTTCTCGTCCCGGCCGAGCTGGTGGCGGAACTACTCCTCCGTACCGGAGGCCTGGGCGCCGGACATCTCGTACCACGGCGGCAAGTACCTGATGTACTACTCCGTCTCGAAGTTCGGGTCGAACACCTCCGCCATCGGGCTGGCCGGCTCGACCACCGGACAGCCGGGCAGCTGGAGCGACTACGGCATCGTCCACACGTCGAACTCCTCCAGCGACTACAACGCCATCGACCCCAACCTCTTCGTCGACGACGACGGCAAGTGGTGGCTGTCCTTCGGCAGTTGGTGGACCGGGATCAAGATGATCCAGATCAACCCCTCCACCGGGAAGCAGCTCTCCTCCCACACCACCCGCTACTCGCTCGCCTCCCGCCCCTCCGGGACGAAGGCCGTCGAGGCGCCGTTCATCGTCAAACGGAACGGCTACTACTACCTCTTCGCCTCGTACGACACCTGCTGCGCCGGCACCAGCTCCACCTACAAGGTCAAGGTCGGCCGCGCCACCAGCGTCACCGGGCCGTACCGCGACAAGAACGGCGTCTCGATGATGAACAACGGCGGTACGCCCGTACTCGAGTCGCACGGCAGCGTCATCGGCCCCGGCGGCCAGTCGATCATGAACGACGTCGACGGGGACCTGATCGTCTACCACTACTACGACGGCAACGACAACGGCACCCCCAAGCTCGGCATCAACCTCCTGAACTGGAGCAGCGGATGGCCCGTCGCCTACTGACCCTGCTGGCCGCGCTGCTGCTCGCCCTGTCGCTCGGGCAGTCGTCCGCGCAGGCGGCCTCCTTCGGCAACCCCGTCAAGGCCCAGAAGGGCGCCGACCCCTGGATCGTCCGCCACGACGGCGACTACTACCTGATCAGCACGTCCTGGACCGACGTCATCACCATCCGCAAGTCGCCCACCCTCGGCGGTCTCGCCACCGCCCCCAGCGTGCAGGTGTGGCAGGGCGACGCGGCCTCCCGGTGCTGCAACATCTGGGCGCCGGAACTGCACTACCTCAACGGCCGCTGGTACCTGTACTACGTCGCCGGGCAGAACATCGCCGACTACAACCCCACCCAGCGCAGCCACGTCCTGGAGAGCGCCGGGTCCGACCCCATGGGGCCGTACAGCTACAAGGGGCAGCTCAACTCCAGTTGGATGCTGGACCCCACCGTCGCCACCATCGACGGACGGCTGTATCTCTTCGGCAGCACGCACAACGGGACGCAGAACATCGTCGCCGCGCGCATGTCGAACCCGTACACGGTGAGTTCGTCCTTCTCGACCGTCTCCACGCCCACGTACGACTGGGAACGGCAGGGCGGCACCGTCAACGAGGGCCCGGAGATCCTCCAGCGGGGCGGCCGCACCTTCCTCGTCTACTCCGCGAGCGGCTGCTGGACCCCCGACTACAAGCTCGGCCAGCTCACCCTCACCGGCTCCGACCCGGCCTCCGCGTCCTCCTGGACCAAGAAGTCCACGCCCGTCTTCCAGCGCAGTGACGGCAACGGCGTCTACGGTCCCGGCCACAACGGCTTCTTCACCTCGCCGGACGGCACGGAGAGCTGGATCGTCTACCACGCCAACGACTCCGCGTCCGAGGGGTGCGACAACGGGCGTACGGCGAGGGCGCAGAAGTTCACCTGGAACTCGGACGGTTCGCCGAACTTCGGTACGCCCGTACGGCTCGGGGCGAGCCAGGCCGGACCCTCGGGTGAGCCCTCGAACGTCTCCACCACCTACACCCTCACCAACCGCAACAGCGG
This sequence comes from Streptomyces sp. CB02400, assembly GCF_001905725.1. Classification (GTDB taxonomy): domain Bacteria; phylum Actinomycetota; class Actinomycetes; order Streptomycetales; family Streptomycetaceae; genus Streptomyces; species Streptomyces atrovirens. Next base: position 51,638 of record NZ_LIWB01000027.1, on the reverse strand, counting down.
CAAGTGTCTGGATCTGTCCGGGAGTTCGTCCGCCGACGGCGCCAATGTGCAGCAGTACGCCTGCAACGGCGGAGCCAACCAGCGGTGGCGCCTGGAGGACCTCGGCGACGACACCCACCGGCTCGTCAACGTCGCCGGCGGCAAGGTGCTCGACACCGAGAACTGCTCCTCCGCCGACGGTGCCGACCTGCGGCAGTGGTCGTGGCTGGACAACACCTGCCAGCGGTTCCGGTTCGTGGCGACGGACAGTGGTCACGTCCGTATCGTCAACCAGGCCACCGGCAAGGTCGCCGACGTCGCCGGCTGCTCCACCGCGGACGGCGCCGACGTACGCCAGTGGACCTGGCTGAACAACGGCTGTCAGCAGTGGCGGCTGGACCCGGCGTAAGGCCCGCGTGAGGTCCGCGTGAGGTCCGCGTGAGGTCGGTATACGGTCGGCGTGAGGCCCGTACGAGGTCTCACGCCGGCCTCGGCGTCACCGCCTCGGGGTCACTCCGCGCTGTCGTGGCCCCGCAGGTGGAGCGAGCGGAGGGCCACCTCGATGGCGAAGCGGTGGTCGGGGTCGGCGAGCCGGTCGCCCAGGTAGGTGTCCAGCATCCGCAGGCGGTAGCGGACGGTCTGGGCGTGCACGCCCAGTATCTCGCCGACCTGTTCGGCGGGCGCCCGGGTGGAGACGTGGACCCGCAGGGTCTCGACGAGCCGGTCGCGCCGCCTGGCGGGCAACTCGTCGAGCGCGGCCAGTTCACGCGCCGCGACCCGGTCGACGAGGGCGGAGTCGGACAGCAGCCACAGGGTCGTCAGGTGATCCTCACAGCGGATCAGCGGGGCGTCGGGTATGACATCGTCGTCAACGAGCTGGAGCACACGGCGGGCCCAGCGGACGGAGTCGGCGGCCTGCGCGATCGGCACGGTCAGGCCCACCGCGGCACGGGTGCCGGTCAGGGCCGTACGGATCATGTCGAGGCGCCGGGGGGTGAGGTCCCCGGGGACGAGCAGGTGCGGCTGCGGTATGTCCAGGTCGGCGAGGACGTCCCTGTCGAGTCCCGCCTGGATGTGCTCCGGCACCGGAGGACGCAGGGCGACGAGGAAGCACGAGCGGGGCAGCTCCCAGGCGGCGGCCTTGCACAGTTCGGAGACGGTCGTCCGGGGCATCGGCGAGGAGGCCAGGAGGAAGTGCAGTAACTGCCTCCGTAACGCCGACTCCTCGGAGGCGGCCCGCTCCCGCACCTCCGCGTACCCCTCGCGGGTGATCGCCTCCAGCTCCTCGACGTATGCGAAGAGGGCGTCGGCGAAGGCGAGGACCAGTGCGGGGGAGAGGCTGTACTGCCGTCCCAGTGTCTTGGCCCGGCGCAGTGCGATGCGGGCGCCGAGCCGGTAGGCGCCCTGCAGGACCTCCAGGTCACGGCCCTCGTAGGCCTCCACCCGGCCGAATCTGCGCAGCAGTTCGTCCCGCAGCTCCGAGCTGCTGCCGGGGTCGGCCACCCGGTCCACGAAGGCGGTCAGCGCCTGCTCGACGCCTTGGCGGATCGCGTCCCCGTCCGGGCCGTTGAGCAGCCTGCCGTACACCGGGTAGGTGCGGGTGACCTCGGTCCGTATCTCGTTCAGCAGCCCCGGAAGCAGCGGTCGCATGAAGGCCGCGAACTTCTTGGGGAGCGGGTCGAGCGGTTCACCGAGCACCGAGGGACGCGCGCTTGAGGGCATGAGTGATCCCCTTGCTCTCCGACATGTCCGGTGGGGCGGCCGGCCGGGCCCCGCCCTCGTCGGGCGGTACCCGGACCGGTCCACCGGTGTTCACCGGCTTGGCAAGCTGACGGTAAATCAACTTTGTTGTGTTGTACATCACTTGTGGAGGAATCGCGTCACGGTTGTGAGAGTCGACCGCCGGGGCGGCCGCGCGGTTCCGGTCCCGTGGTGGCTACTCGGCGGCGGAGTGCCAGTTCTCCGCCAGGACCTTGCCGGCGTCGGGGGCGGCGGTCCCGGGGGCGTTGAGGCCGGTGAGGTGGGTCTGCGTGTCGTTGAGGGTCAGGCTGTTGTTCCCGGAGGCGGAGGGCAGCCCGGTCTTCGCGTTCACCGCGGCGTTGATCAGACCGATGTTCAGGCCGCAGCCGGTGGCGCCGGGAACGGCGAAGGTGCTGTCGTTCTGGGTGGCGCCGGTGAGGTTGATCCGGCTCATCTCGCCGGCCGGGTCGAGGGTGCCGTCACCCTGGAAGAAGGTCATCCCGAACGCCGGGTACTCGCGGTTCTCGGGGCGCAGCACGATCGGGTCGGCGGCCGTTCCGATGTAGCACTTGCTGCCGAGGAGCGGGTTCTCCAGGTGGATGCGGACCGGCAGGGCGACGATGGGTGTGTCCGTGAGGACGCCCGCGGTCTGGTCGAAGGCGTAGGGCGCGCCGACGGACTCCATGGTCGCGGTGATCTTGTTGAGGCTGGAGTTCTCCAGCGACTCGCAGATGCCCGTGATCACGAATATGTCGCTCGGGCACATCAGGCCGAGCAGTCCGCCGGGCACGGTGGCGGGCTCGGCGACCAGCGCGCCGGAGGCCGGGGCGACCACGCTGCTGGTGCCGTCCGCGTTCTGGACGACGCCGATCTGGAGGTTGGTCCTGCCGGTCGTCACGGTGGTGTCGCCCAGCTTGATGGAGCCGCTCGCCGAGGTGGAGACCACGCACTGCGGGGTCTTGTCGAAGCCGTCGGCGGCCAGCATCGCCGGGGCGTCCACGGGGCAGCGGGTGAAGGGAGCCCACTCGCCGTTCAGCGCGGGGTCGGCGGCGGTCGCCGTGCCCAGGGAGGCGAAGGCGCCGAGCGCGGTCAGCGCGGACACGGTGGCGAGCCGGGTGCGGGTGGAGATCGGGGGCATGGTGGTGGCCTTCCGTGGAGTGGGGGACAGGGGATCAGTGCTCGGCGACGGGGATCTCGTAGGGCTGGAGGTCCTCGGTGCACTGGCCTTCGTTGGTCGGGCTCGGGAACACGGGGGCGGCGATCGCGCACGTCTGGCCCTGGACCTGCTTGATGAGGTTGCCGGGACCGGAGACGGAGGCGGTGAGCAGGCGGTCGAGGTTCTCGCCGTCGGTGCCGCAGCCGGTGAAGGCGGGGATGGTCGTCTCGCCGGACAGCGTGCCGCCGCTCAGGAGCAGGTAACCGGTGGCCGGCTGGCCGATGATCTGCTCGCCCCGGCCGTACAGCACCAGGTGGTCGCCCGGGAAGTTCGCGGGGTCCGGGTCCTCGGAGACGAGGGACGTCTCGGTCCGGCAGCCGGAACCGACGTCCAGGGGGGTCCCGTTGACCTCGAGGTCCAGTACGTGCAGGACCAGCGGGGCCCGGACGTAGGTGTCCGTGATCGTGGTGAAGTCGATCAGGCTCATCTTCATGCGTGAGTCGATCCGCATGGGGCCCGTCTGCTTCAGCACCATGGTGGCCTTCACCGGGGCGAAGTCGAAGGACAGGAAGGTCGCGTCGAAGGGCGGTGTCTGTTCGCGCTCCTGGTAGTGGAAGTTCGCGTACGACACGGTGTCGAAGATCAGGTACTCCGGGTCGGGGGGACCCATGACGGGGAGTCCCTGTTCGATCAGCACGCACGACGGCGGCAGGTACGCCGCGCTCTTCAGCTTCTTCACGTTGGCGTAGCCGGTGACGTAGGCGTTGAGCGACACGTCCGTGGGCGGGTGCTGTTCGTCGTAGCGGCACGGCGGTACGTCGCGGTCCGCGGCGGTGCCGGGCGAGTTCTCCAGCACCTTCGGCGACCGGTCCCCTCGCCGCTCCTCCGGTCGGTCCCCCTGCCCGTCCTCCGGTGAGCCCGATGGCTCCGCGGACCCGGACGGGGAAGGCGGGCCGCTCGCCCCGGGGCCGCCCGTGCCGACCGGTACGGTGGCCAGCAGCCCCTGGTCCGGAGCGTCCTCGGCGAGGGAGCAGTCGACGGTCAGTGAGCCGGGGTCGGCGGCGGCCGTGTCCGCCGGGTCCGTCGTGCCGAGCGCCAGGTCGATCGCGAGGTCGCCGGCGGTGAAGGTCAGGTCGCCGTCGCTCCGGCCGGCCACCGAGGGGACGTCGCCCTTCGTGGTCAGTGTCAGCGGTCCGGAGGCGGGAAGGGTGACGGGTTCGGCGCTTCCGCGCCAAGTCGCCGTGGCCGTCGCCGCGTTCTGGGCGACGCCCACAGCGAGCCGGGTCGCCGCCCGTACCTCGGCCGCCTCACGCGCGGTGAGATCCGCGACGGCCTCCGCCGGGAGCTCCACGGTGGTGGTGACGCCGGTGGGCGAGAACGCCTCGCCGCTCTCCGCCCGTTCCGGGAAGTCCGCCGAGATCCGCACCGTCGCGGGCAGTTGTCCCGAGGGGAGGGTGCAGATGTAGGGGAGTTCGGCCTCGACCTCCTGGGGGCCCGTGGCGGAGGCCGTGGTCGGGATCAGGGCGGCGAGCACGACGAACGCGGCGATCGACGTGGTCCGGGCGCGGGCACGGGACGGCCGCGGGGTGGCGGCTCGTTGGACTCTCATACAACTCCGCTCGATAGGAGACCGGTGTCAGCGGGACGCGGCACAGAGCCCGCGAACGCCCGGCCGGGGTCGCCGGCCGGGCGGACGTGAGCGGGGGCGGTCTACGGGTTGGAGCCGACGATGGTCGGGATGACGCCGGTGCCCGCCACCTTGACGGCGTAGTTGCCCTTGAAGGTGGGCTTGGTGTTGACGGTGACGATCGCCCCGCAGTTGACGGGGTTGCTGACCTTCAGCTCACCGGCGACGCTGTTGACCGCCAGGATGCCGGTGGAGTTGGTGTAGGTGGCCGAGGCCTCGCCCGTCACCGTGAACTTGCAGGCGCCGGCGGTCACGTTGGCCGTGACGTCGCCGACGTAGCCGGTGGTGACACCGGTCGAGGCGTTGTAGTCCTCCGCGACGACGTCCCAGGGGGTGACCGACGTGGTGGTGACGTTGCCCAGGACACTGGTGCACGGCGAGCCGGCGGCACCGAAGTTCATGGTGTTGATGTCGGCGACGTCCCCGGGGTTGCCGGTGGCGCTGTTCATCACACCGGCCGCGTTGGAGGTCGTACAGGTCATCGGGATGGTGGCGGTCAGCACGATGTTGCCGACGTTCACGGCCTGGAACGAGGCCGGTGAGGGGGTGACGGTCCACACCGTGGAGGGCACCGCGGAGGACGGGCCGGCGGCGAGACCCAGCGCTGACGCGGCCGCACACACCACGATGGCTGACCTTCTCGTGTTCTTCTTCATGACTCGGGACTCTCCTTGAGGGTTGACCTGCAGTGAGCGGTGACGTTACTCGCCGGAAACTTAGCCGAACAATGCGGTTGTCCATGATTCTTTTAAAAGTGGAACAAGCTGTTTCCCCAGTGAGTGATTCACGGTTCGCCTTAGTCACGCGCTGCCAAGGTGGAAGCGTTCGGTGAAGATGATCGCGCTCTTCGGGTGCTCCCCGTATCGGGGGTCGTGACACTCACCCGCCGACAACATCGGGAGGGTTTTTTGTGTCCTCCGTGACAGGTTCCGGATGGCCGGAGTCGGTATCCCGGAAAACTCGGATTCCGGTGTTGCCCGTCGAGGTTACCCGGCCGTAACGTGCCGGTGTGGTGCTCGGTTCCAGGTCGGTGGCCCCCGTCGGCCGGAGCCATGACGGGCGCTTTCCGGCCCCCTTCCACCGGGCTCGGGCGTCCGTCGGCAGGGTCTCACGGATCCACACCCCCCGGAGCCGCGGGACCCTGCCCTGTCTCCCCGGAGACAAGTGCGGGGCCGGTGTGTTGTGTGCGCGGTGACAAGTTCCGGAGGGTCGGTGGGGATCCGGTGCCGCACCCGTTGTCAGTGCGCTCCGCGCCGACTTAACGTGCGCCCGCGGCACATATCCGATTGACGTCCGCTGGAGGTGATATGGGAATCGAAGTAGTGGTCGAGGGCCTGACCAAGTCCTTCGGTAAGCAGAGCATCTGGCGGGACGTGACACTCACCCTTCCTGCCGGAGAGGTGAGCGTGATGCTGGGTCCGTCCGGCACCGGGAAGACCGTTTTCCTGAAGTCGCTCATAGGGCTGCTCAAACCCGAGAAGGGCCGTGTCCTCATCGACGGAGTGGACATGGTGAACAGTCCCGAAAGGGATGTCTACGAGACCCGTAAATTGTTCGGTCTCATGTTCCAGGACGGGGCCCTCTTCGGGTCCATGTCCCTTTTCGACAACATCGCCTTCCCGCTGCGCGAGCACACCCGCAAGAAGGAGTCCGAGATCCGCCGCATCGTCATGGAGCGGATCGAGGTCGTCGGGCTGCTGGGCGCGGAGGGCAAGCTTCCGGGAGAGATCAGCGGAGGCATGCGCAAGCGGGCCGGCCTGGCCCGCGCGCTCGTCCTCGACCCGCAGATCATCCTGTGCGACGAACCGGACTCCGGACTCGACCCGGTCCGCACCGCCTACCTCTCCCAACTGCTGATCGACCTGAACGCGCAGATCGACGCGACGATGCTGATCGTCACCCACAACCTCGACATCGCCGCCACCGTGCCCGACAACATGGGGATGCTCTTCCGGCGCGAACTCGTCACCTTCGGCCCGCGCGAGGTGCTGCTCACCAGCGACGAGCCGGTCGTGTCCCAGTTCCTCGGCGGCCGGCGCGAGGGCCCCATCGGGATGTCCGAGGAGAAGGACGCGGCCACCCTCGCCGCCGAGGCGGGCGCCGCCTCCTCCGCCCCCGCCGCACCCCGGGTGATCGTCCCGCAGCTGGAGCCGTCGCCCGGCCTCCCGCCGCGCCGGGCCGTCGCCCGACGACGCAACCGTGTCATGAGCATGATCGACACTTTGCCGCCCGCCGCGCGCTCCGCCATCCGGGACACCTACGCGAAGAACTCCGAGGCGGCCACCCTGCCGATGCCCACCGCCGGGAGCGGCGCGTGATCACCGGCGCGCTGCGGCAGACCGGCCGGCTCTTCGCGCTCGCCGCCGAAGTCGCCCGCGCCGTCTTCCGAAGACCCTTCCAGTTCCGCGAGTTCGTCGAACAGTTCTGGTTCGTCGCGAGCGTGACCATCCTGCCCGCCGCCCTCGTCTCGATCCCCTTCGGCGCCGTCATCGCCCTCCAGGTCGGCTCCCTGACCGAGCAGTTGGGCGCCCAGTCGTTCACCGGGGGCGCCAGCGTCCTCGCCGTCGTCCAGCAGGCCAGCCCGCTCATCGTCGCCCTGCTGATCGCCGGCGCCGGCGGCTCGGCCATCTGCGCCGACCTCGGCTCCCGCAAGATCCGCGAGGAACTCGACGCGATGGAGGTCATGGGCGTCTCACCCGTGCAGCGGCTGGTCGTGCCCCGCGTCCTGGCCGCCATGGGCGTGGCGGTCCTGCTCAACGGCCTGGTCTCCGTCGTCGGCATCCTCGGCGGCTACTTCTTCAACGTCATCATGCAGGGCGGCACCCCCGGCGCCTACCTCGCCAGCTTCTCCGCCCTCGCCCAGCTCCCCGACCTCTACATCAGCGAACTCAAGGCGCTGGTCTTCGGGTTCATCGCGGGCATCGTCGCCGCCTACCGGGGCCTCAACCCGCGCGGCGGCCCCAAGGGCGTCGGCGACGCCGTCAACCAGTCCGTCGTCATCACGTTCCTCCTGCTCTTCTTCGTCAACATGGTGATGACGGCCGTCTACCTCCAGATCGTCCCGCCGAAGGGAGGCTGAGGTCCGATGGCCTCCCCGCTCGTCTGGCTCGACCGCTCCGGCGACCAACTGCTCTTCTACGTACGGGCCCTGCTGTGGATCCCGCGGACCCTGCGCCGCTACCTCAAGGAGGTGCAGCGCCTGCTCGCCGAGGTGGCCTTCGGCTCCGGCGGCCTCGGGATCATCGGCGGCACCATCGGCGTGATGATCGCGATGACGCTCTTCACCGGGACCGTCGTCGGACTCCAGGGCTACGCGGCCCTCGACCAGATCGGCACGGCCGCGTTCACCGGATTCGTCTCCGCCTACTTCAACACCCGCGAGATCGCCCCCCTCGTCGCCGGACTCGCCCTCTCCGCGACCGTCGGCGCCGGCTTCACCGCCCAGCTCGGCGCCATGCGCATCAACGAGGAGGTCGACGCCCTCGAAGGCATGGGCGTCCGCTCCATGCCCTACCTGGTCACCACCCGCATCATCGCCGGCGTCGTCGCCATCGTCCCGCTCTACGCGATCGGACTGCTCTCCTCCTACGTCGCCTCCCGCTATGTGACCGTCCTGTTCAACGGACAGTCCCGGGGGACGTACGACCACTACTTCAACCTCTTCCTCTCCCCGACGGACGTGCTGCTCTCCGTGCTGAAGGTGCTGATCTTCAGCGTGATGGTGATCCTCGCCCACTGCTACTACGGCTTCCGCGCCTCGGGCGGCCCCGCCGGTGTCGGCGTCGCCGTCGGCCGGTCCGTGCGCAACGCCATCGTGCTGATCAGCGTCACCGACTTCTTCCTGTCGCTCGCCCTGTGGGGCGCGACCACGACCGTGAAGGTGGCGGGGTGAGATGAGCGGACCCCGAGGAACCCGAGGACAGACGCTGCGCCACCGGCTGGCCGGGGTGGTGTTCGTGCTGGTGCCCGCCCTGCTGATCTGGCTGGCCGTCGCCGTCTACGACAAGAGGTTCACCGCGTCCGACCCGGTGGTCGTCGAGACCGGCAGCGCCGGCAACCAGATGCACCCGGGCGCCGAGGTGAAACTGCGCGGCGTCGTCGTCGGCGAGGTCCGCGCCATCGACGCCACCGGCGACGGGGCCCGGCTCACCCTCGCCATGAAGCCCGGCACGCTGGACGACGTACCGTCCGACGCCCGCGCGCAGATGCTGCCGACCACCCTGTTCGGCGAGCGGTTCGTGGCCCTCGTACCGCCCGAGAACCCCTCGCCCGAACCCCTGGCCGCCGGAGCCGTCGTCCCCCAGGACCGCTCCGAGAACGCCATCGAACTCCAGCAGGTGCTCGACGACGTCCTGCCGATGCTCACCGCCGTCCAGCCGCAGAAGCTCTCCGCGACCCTGTCGGCCGTCTCACAGGCCCTGGAAGGCCGCGGGGGCCGGCTCGGCGAGACGCTGAGCCTGCTGGACGAGCACCTGGAGGAGTTCAACCCCCACCTGCCCGCCCTCAACCGTGACCTCAAGGAACTCGTGAAGGTCAGCCATGTCTACGCGGACGCCGCGCCCGACATCATCACGGCGCTCACCGACTTCACCACCACCAGCGGCACCCTCGCCGAGCAGGAGGCCGAACTCGCCGCCACCCTCGGCGCCACCACCCGGACGGCCGAGGACGTGACGGCCTTCCTGCGGAAGAACAAGGACAACGTCATCCGGCTCGGCGCCGCCGGCCGGCCCACCCTGGAACTGCTCGCCGAGTACTCCTCGGCCTTCCCCTGCACCCTGCGCACCCTCGCCGAGTTCGTCCCGGCCATGGACAAGGCGCTCGGCAAGGGCACCGACCGGCCCGGCATCCACGTCGACGTCACCACCGTCGCCTCGCGCGGCGCCTACCGCCCCGGCCGCGACACCCCGGTGTACGACTCCGGCGGCGGCCCCCGCTGCCCCTCCGTGCCCTACCTCGGCTCGCTTCCCCGGCCCACCGCGCCGGCCGCCGGCCCCGCGGCCGAGCAGGACCTCGGACCCGCCAACTCCCCGGCGGAGAACGACCTCGTCAACGAACTCCTCGCCCCCGCCGCCGGGAAAAGCCCCGGCGACCTGCCCGACTGGAGCAGCCTGCTCGTCGGCCCCGCCTACCGCGGTACGGAGGTGACCCTCGGATGACCACCGCCGACGACGCGCACACCCGGCGCCGCCCGCTGACCGGGCCGCTGCTCAAGTCCCTCGCCTTCGTGGTGGTCACCGCCCTCGCCACGACCGTGCTCGGCATCGGCGTCGCCAACACCGGCGTCGGCTCCGACACCGGCACCACCACCTACAAGGCCCTGTTCACCGACGTCACCGGACTCGTCGACGGCGACAGCGTACGGATCTCCGGGGTGGAGGTCGGCGAGGTCACCGACGTACGCGTGGTGGAACGGCGCACCGCGCAGGTCACCTTCACCGTCCGCGACGACCGCAGGCTGCCCCGGTCGACCACCGCCGCGGTGAAGTACCTCAACATGGTCGGCCAGCGCTACGTCTCCCTCGGCCGCGGCAGCGGCGACCTCACCGGCACCCTGGAGGAGGGCGGCACCGTCCCGCTGGAGCGCACCACGCCCGCGCTCGACCTGACCCTGCTCTTCAACGGCTTCAAACCGCTGTTCGAAGGGCTCTCCCCGAAGGACGTCAACGAACTCGCCGGATCGATCGTGCAGGTGCTCCAGGGCGAGGGCGCCACCGTCGACAGCCTGATCCGCCACATCGGCTCGCTCAGTACGACCGTCGCCGCCAAGGACGAGGTGATCGGCCAGGTCGTCGGGAACCTCACCACCGTCCTGGACACCCTCAACGACCGCGAGGACAGCTTCGACGACCTCGTCGTCACCCTCCAGGAACTCGTCACCGGCTTCAACGAGGACCGCGAACCCCTCGGCAAGGCCGTCGCGGCCATGGGCGACCTGACCACCGTCACCGCCGACCTCCTCGAGGACGGACGGGAGCCCCTCGAGCAGGACATCCGCGAACTGGGCCGGCTCTCGACGAACCTCGGCGAGCACACCCCGCAGATCGAGGACTTCCTCGAGAAGACCCCCGCCAAGATGACCGCCCTGGCCCGTCTGTCCTCCTACGGATCGTGGTTCAACCTCTACCTCTGCGAGGCGCGCGTGAGCGGAGTCACCACCTCCGACGGCTCCGAACCGCCGACCGGCATCGCGATCACCGAATCGAGGTGCCGCGGATGAAGCGCCCGCGCATCAAACCCGTGAAAGAGCGCGACCCCGTCGCCGTCGGCGTCGTGGGGCTGCTCGTCCTCACCCTGATCGCCCTCCTCGCCTACAACGTGGACCGGCTCCCGTTCGGCGGTGGCACCGCCTACAGCGCCGACTTCTCCGAGGCGGCGGGCCTGGACGAGGGCGACGAGGTGCGCATCGCCGGCGTCAAGGTCGGCCGGGTCACCGGCGTCGCACTCGACGGCGCCAAGGTGAAGGTCACCTTCGAGGTCGAGGACGCCTGGCTCGGCGACCGCACGACCGCCGCCATCGCCATCAGGACCGTCCTCGGCGACAAGTACCTGGCGCTCGACCCGCTCGGCTCCGGCCGGCAGGACCCCGGCAGCCGCATCCCGCTGACCCGCACCACCTCCCCCTACGACGTGACCCAGGCGTTCCAGGACCTCAGCGGCACCGTCGACGACATCGACACGCGGCGGCTCGCGGAGAGCTTCGAGACCATCTCCGACACCTTCGAGGACTCCCCGCCGCATGTGCGCAAGGCCGCCACCGGCCTGTCCGACCTGTCGAGGTCCGTCTCCGAGCGCGACGCGGAACTCTCCGAACTCCTCAAGGGCAGCGCCAGGTTCACCAAGACGCTGGAGAACAGGAAGTCCAGCTTCGAGACCCTCATCGAGGACGGCGGCTCCCTGCTCGGCGAACTGAGGGACCGCCGCGCCGCCATCAAAGCCCTGCTCAAGGGCAGCAAGGACCTCGGCACCGAACTCGGCGGCCTCGTCGAGGACAACGAGAAGCAGCTCGGCCCCACCCTCAAGGCCCTCAGCCGCGTCACCGGTGTCCTGGAGGAGAACAACACCCAGCTCGGCAAGACCCTCGCGCTGGTCGGCCCGTACTACCGCCTGGTCGGCAACACCCTCGGCAACGGCCGCTGGTTCGACAGCTACCTGTGCGGTGTGGTGCCCCGCGACTACCTGCCCGAGACCTCCCAGCCCGAGACCGGATGCCTGCCGCCGAAACAGCCGGCGGCGGCCCAGGGGAGCGGTGAGTGATGAACCGACGCGGAAAGATCCTCACCGGCGTGCTGGCCTTCCTGGTGCTCGCCGCCGGCGGCGTGGCCACCGTCCGGGCCCTCGAATCCGACGGCACCCGCATCACCGCCTACTTCGACCGCGCCACCGGCATTTACGCCGGATCCGACCTGCGCGTCCTCGGGGTACGGGTCGGCGAGGTGGAGTCGGTGCGGCCCGAGGGCACCACGGTCCGCGTCGGCCTCCGCCTGGACGAGGGGATCAAGGTCCCCGAGGGCGCGCGGGCCGTCGTCGTCGCGCCGAGTGTCGTCGCCGACCGCTACGTGCAGCTCACCCCCGCCCACAGCACGGGTCCCGCCCTCGCCGACGGCGCCGTGCTGCCCGCCTCGCGCAACCGCCTCCCCGTCGAGATCGACCAGATCTACGAGTCGATCACCGAACTCGGCGAGGCCCTCGGCCCGGACGGCGCCAACGCCGACGGCGCCCTGTCCGAACTGCTGAGGACCGGCGCCGCCAACCTCGACGGCAACGGCGAGGCCATCGGCGAGAGCGTCGAGGAGTTCGGCAAGGCGGCCAAGACCCTCGACGGCAGCAGCGGCGACCTGTTCAAGACGCTCAGCAGCCTCCAGACCTTCACCACCATGCTGAAGAACAAGGACACCGACGTGCGCACCGCGCAGGAACGCCTGGACGAGGTCGTCGGCTTCTTCGCCGACAACAAGGACGACCTCACCGGCGCGCTGGAGGAACTCGGCAAGGCCCTCGGCCAGGTCAAGACCTTCATCGAGGACAACCGGGGCGAACTGAAGAAGAACGTCGACCGGCTCGTCCCCATCACCCGGACCCTGGTCGAACAACGGGCCTCGCTGGCCGAGGCGCTGGACGTGGCGCCGCTGGCCGCCGGCAACGTCGTCAACGCCTACAACCCCGACACCCGCACCCTCGACGGCCGCGCCAACCTCAACGAGATCAGCATCGGCGGCCCGCTGCTGCCGCTGCCCGTGGCCGGTGCGACCGACGGGCGGAAGGGGGGCGGCCGATGAAGCGCGACACGCTCACCACGGGCCGGGCCGTGGGCCTCACCGCGGGCGGACTGGTCGCCCTCGGCCTCGGCTTCACCCTCGCCCTCGGCGCGGTCACCGTCGGAGCACCGCGCTTCGACGGCATCGAGGACCTGCCGCTGCCCGGCGGCGCCGACCTCGGCGACCACCCCTACACCGTCACCGCGGAACTCCACGACGTGCTCAACCTGGTCCCGCACGCCGCGGTGAAGGTCGACGACGTCGCCGTCGGCCGGATCACCGGCATCGAACTCGGCCGCGACGACTGGTCGGCCCGCGTCACCATGGAGATCAACGGCGATGTGCGGCTGCCCGCCGACGCCACCGCACGGCTCGAACAGTCCAGCCTGCTGGGCGAGAAGTACATCCAGCTCGTCGCACCCGCCAAGGAGACCGGAGCCGGCAGGCTGGCGGACGGGAACGTCATCCCGCTGGCCCGCACCAGCCGCAACACCGAGGTCGAGGAGGTGTTCGGCGCGCTGTCCCTGCTCCTCAACGGCGGCGGCGTCAACCAGCTCAAGACCATCACCCAGGAACTCAACGCGGCCCTCGGCGGACGCGAACCCGAGGTCCGCTCCATGCTGAAACGGGTCGACACCCTGGTGGGCGACCTCGACGACCACCGGGGAGACATCACCGACGCCCTCGACGCCGTCAACCGGCTCTCCTCGACCCTCGCCACCCGCAAGGACGACGTCGGCACCGTCCTCACCGACCTCTCGCCCGGACTGAAGACGCTGGAGAAGCAGCGCGGCTCACTGCTGACCATGCTGCGCTCCCTCGACACGCTCTCCGGCGTCGCCGTCTCCACCATCAACGCGAGCAAGGACGACATGATCGCCGACCTCAAGGCCATCGCGCCGACGCTGAAGGCGCTCGCCGACGCGGGCACGGACCTGCCCGACTCGCTCCAGGTGCTGGTGACGTACCCGTTCACCGACGAGGTGCTGCGCGGGGTGAAGGGCGACTACCTCAACGCGTACCTGAACATGGCCGCCGTACCGGGGACACAGGTGATCCCGCCGATCGTGGACGAGGACACGCCTTCTCCGTCCGCGTCCGCGACGGTGTACGGCGGGGCGGACCCGGCCGCGAAGAAGGGGCCCGCCTCGCCGCTGCCGCTGCCCTCCGTGTCCGGGTCCGGAGGTGAGCGCGGGTGATCACCCTCGCCGTACGGCTGAAGAACCTCGCCTTCCTCCTCATCGCCGTCCTCGCCCTCTCCTTCCTCGGCATCCGCTACGCCGACCTCGGCCGGTACGTGGGCGTCGCCGACTACTACACGGTGGACGTGCGACTCCCGCACACGGGAGGCCTGTTCACCCACTCCGACGTCACCTACCGGGGCGTCTCGGTGGGCCGCGTCGGCCCGATCGGCCTCACCGCCGACGGCGTCGTCGCCGAACTCCGCATCAAGAAGTCCGCCCCCCGCATCCCCGCCGACACCAAGGCCGTGGTCGCCGGACTCTCCGCCGTCGGCGAGCAGTACATCGACCTGCGGCCCGAGAGCGACGGCTCCCCCTACCTCGCCGACGGCACCCGCGTCGAACAGGCCGACACCCAGGTGCCCGCACCCGTCACCGACGTCCTCACCAGCGTCGACGAACTCGTGAGTTCCGTCCCGCTGGAGGATCTGCGCACGGTCGTCGACGAGTTCGGCAAGGCCTTCGAAGGGCACGGCGACGACCTCCAGGCGCTGCTCGACAGCGGCGGCGACTTCGTCGAGGCCGCCGACCGCGCCCTGCCGTCCACCACCCTGCTCATCAACGACGGCGAGACCGTCCTGCGCACCCAGGCCCAGGAGGCGAAGGCCATCCGCGACTTCGCCACCGGGGCGGAGGAACTGGCCCGTGCCCTCAAGGGCTCCGACGCCGACCTGCGCCGCCTCCTCGCGGTCACCCCCGAGGCAGCCACCCAGGTCAGCGGCCTGCTGCGGGACCTCGACCCGAGCCTCGGCGTCGTCCTCGCCAACCTCCTCACCACCTCCGAGGTCGCCGTCACCCGGCAGCGCGGCATCGAGGAACTCCTCGTGAAGTACCCGGCGGCCGTCGCCGCCGGCGCCACCGCCGTCGACGGAGGGAAGCTGAACCTCGGCATGGCCGTCACCTTCTTCACCCCCCTGCCCTGCACCGACGGATACGGCGCCACGCGCTACCGCAACGGCCTCGACCTCGGCACCGCACCCGCCCTCAACACCGGCGCGGCCTGCACCGCCCCGGCCTCGGGCGGGTCGAACGTACGTGGTTCGGCGAACGCCCCGAAGGGCGGCGCGGTGCCCGAACCGGCCAGGCCCGGCTCCCTGCCCTCGGGCGGCGGCGGGACACCGGCGAAGGACGGGTCCACGGCGCTCCCCGGCGCACTCGCCCTGCCCGGACGGAGCGGCGAGGCACCGGCGGACCTGTCGGGACTCCTCACCCCGGCCGCCGGCGGTTCGCGATGAGGAGGGCCCGGATCCTCACCGGAGCGGGGCTCGTACTGGCCCTCGGCTTCTGCGGTACCGGCGCGTGGACGTACGCGCAGGCCCGTACCGACGACTCGCTCGCGTACGGCCGGGAGCGGGACGAGGCGCTCGCCGACGGACGGGCGGGCATCGCGGTGCTCACCACGCTCGACGCCTCCACCCGGCAGCGGGCGGAGCAGGGCATCCGGGCCTGGCGCGCCGCCTCCACCGGGCCGCTGCGCGAGGAGTTGGGCCGTACCGACGCCGAGGCGGGCGCCTCGGCGCGCGGCACGGTCACCGAGGCCGCCGTCACCGCGCTCGACACACGGTCCGGCACGGCCAAGCTCATCGCCACCGTCCGCGTCGAGGTCACACCCGCCGGGACGAAGAGGCCGACCACCGACCGCAAGCGCCTGGAGGCGGTCCTGGCCCGCACGGGCGAGGGGGAGTGGAAGGTGAGGGCGCTGAGCGCGGTACCGGTCGAGGGCGAGAAGGAGGACGGCGACCGATGACGTTGACGCGACTGCTGCGCAGGGGCGGACCGCCGGAACCCGGCGCGGAGGCGGACTTTGCGGACGCGCCCGCCGAGGGGGAGGGCGGGGGCGAGCCCGAGTCCGTCGAGAAGGAGGGCGGGGGCGAGTCCGAGTCCGCCGAGAAGGAGGGCGGGCAGGAGCCCGGGTCCGCCGCGGACGCGCCGGACGGTGCCCGCCCCCACCGCCCGCCGGACGGGCGGCTGCGGCGGGCCGCCCTCGTCGCAGCCGTCGTGGTGCTCGTCCTCGGTGGCTGCGGCTTCTTCCACGGTGCCCACCAGTTGAGGTCGGCCGCGTCCGCCCGGAACCACGCGCTCACCGACACCGGGGCCACCACCCGCGTCGCCGGCGACGTCGGCAACGCCCTCGCCCGTGTCTTCTCCTACACACCGGACGGCACCGCGGCCGCCGAGCGCTCCGCACGCACCGTTCTCGACGGTCGCGCCGCCCGCCAGTACGAAACCCTCTTCGAGCAGGTCCGCGACGACCTCACCGAGCAGCGCGTCACCCTGAGCACCCGGGCCGTCCGCACCGGAGTGGTCGAACTCGACGGCGACGAGGCCCGTCTGCTGGTCTTCCTCGACCAGACCTCCCACAAGGGCGGGGGCGAGGGCGAGGTCACCACCGCGGCGGCCCAGCTCACCGTCACGGCCCGGTTCGAGGACGACCGGTGGCGGATCGTCGACATCAAGGCCCGCTGAACGTGCGCGGGAGACTGGAGCACCCCATGGAACGCGTGGTCCGCGCCCTCACCGGAACCCGCTCCCGGCCGCTGCCGGCCCTGGCCCTCGCCCTCACCCTCGTCGCGGGCGGCTTCGCCGCGTGGGCCGGTCAGGACTGGTACCACGCGGCCCACGACGACCGGGCCGCGTACGCCGGGCAACGGGACGAGGCACTCGCCGCCGGGGAGCAGGCCGTGCAGAACCTCAACACGCTCGACCACCGCGACGTGGACCGGGGCCTCGACCTCTGGGAGTCGTCGACCACCGGTGAACTGCACGAACAACTGTCCTCCGGACGCGCGGAGTTCGCCGAGCAGGTGAAGGCGGCGAAAACGGTCACCACGGCCCGGGTGCTGTCGGGCGCCGTCACCGAACTCGACGACCGGGCCGGCCGCGCCCGGGTGCTGATCGCCCTGCGCATCACCGTCAAGGCGTCCGACGGCGCGAAGACCGACAAGGACAGCCGCATGCTCGGCGAACTCACCCGGACCGACGGCCGGTGGAAGCTGAGCGCCCTGGGCCAGGCACCCGTGGGCGGCACATCGGCCGGCTGACCCGGTCCCGTACCGCGGCAGCCGGCCGCACCGAGGAGGACACCGCACCATGTCGACGACCCGCCACCACATCAACCGCCAGCGCCGCCGCCAGGCCCGCGAGACCCGGCCCGCCGTCTCCGCCGGGACCCCGGAGAGCACGGGGAGCCGGACCCGTACGCGCGGCACGGCAGTCCTGACCCCCTCCGGCGCCCCGTCCTCGTCCTCGTCCTCCGCGCGGGCGGCGGAACCGGTCGCGGCCGACGACGAGAAGGCCACCCGGACCCGGCCGCGCCGACCGGTGGGCCTCGTGGCGCTCTGCGCGCTGACCGTGCTCCTCGGCGGCTTCGCCGGCTGGGCGCACGCGGAGGCCGAAGCGCTCCGGGACGACCCCGCGCGACACAACACCGCCCTGACCGACCTGGCCCGCACCAGCGAGATCAAGGGACAGACGGCCAAGGCCGTCGACGCGCTCTTCTCCTACGACCACACCGACCCCGGCGCCCTCGAGGAAGCCGCGGAGGACCTCCTCACGGGAAAGGCCGTCGACCAGCACGGAGCCCTGCTCGCCGACGTCCGCGAGCGGGCCGACGAACAGAAGGCGGTGATCACCACGACGGTCACCGAGAGCGCGGTCGAACGGATCGACGGCGACCGGGCCCGGGTCCTCGTCTACGCCGACCAGAGCAGCGTCAGCACCGCCGGGACCGCGAAGGACGCGGAGAACGCGAAGAACGCGGAGGACGCGGAGGACGAGGGCGTGTACGCGGGGGCCATGCTCGCCGTCGACGTCGTACACCGCGACGGACGCTGGCTCGTCTCCGGCATCGACACCTTCGGCCGCTGAGGACCGTACGACCGCCCCTCCCACCGGCACACCACCCACAGGAGCGACAGCCATGCCCGTACGCCGCGCCGCCCGACGCCCGTATGCCGGCCGGACCCGCAGGGGACTGCGGACGACCGCCGTCGCAGTGGCGGCCATGGCGGCCCTCACCGCCTCCCAGGCGCCCGGCCTCACCCGGGACGCGAAGGACGACCACGCCGCCCCGCTCGCCGACGACGTACGCACACCGGCGGCAGGCGGTCCGTACACCGAGCTCGCTCCTCCGGGTGACGGCTCCTACCACACCGAACTCCCGCCCTTGAAGACCCCGGACGTCGCGTCGGCGCCCCCGGCGCTCGTGCGGGACCTCCGTTCCCAGTCGGGCATCCCGGCCACCGTGCTGCGCGCCTACCGTGCCGCCGAGGCCTCCGTAGGCGACACGGACCCCGGCTGCCGGCTGCCCTGGGAGCTGCTCGCGGCGATCGGCAAGGTCGAGTCGGGCCAGGCGCGCGGAGGCGCGGTCGACCGGAACGGCACGACGCTGGGCCGCATCACCGGACCGCCGCTCAACGGCCAGGGTTTCGCCCTGATCCGGGACACGGACGGGGGCGCCCACGACGGTGACACGGTCTACGACCGCGCGGTGGGGCCGATGCAGTTCCTGCCGTCCACCTGGGCCCGTTGGGGAACGGACGGCAACGGCGACGGCCGCGCCGACCCGAACAACATCTTCGACGCGGCCCTGGCGGCCGGCCACTACCTGTGCGTCGGCCACCGGGATCTGGGCCGGGCGGCGGACCTGGACCGGGCGGTCCTCAGCTACAACCACTCGTACTCCTACCTGAGGCTGGTCAGGTACTGGCTGGAGTTCTACGGCCGGGGGGTCCACACCGTCCCCGACGGCAAGGGCGTCATCCCGAGGAGCCCCGGCGCGGGCGGTGAGACCCCGGCGACCGAACCCGTCGACGGCGGGAGCGGCGGCAAGGGGGACGGGAACGAGGGCGGCGGCATCGTCATCGGCCCGGACCCGAGCACGTCGGGCAGCCCCGGGCCGTCCCCCTCCGCCCCCTCACCGTCGTCCACCCCGCGTCCGACGACCTCCCCGTCTCCGGAGCCCTCCTCCCCGACGGCGTCTCCGACGAGCCCGGACCCCTCGCAGCCGCCCGGCGAGTCCCCCACCGGGACCCCGTCACCCTCGCCGGACCCGACCGGTCCGAGCCCCTCGCCCACCGCCCCGGACGAGTGCGCCCCGGAGTCCGCGACCCCGTCTCCCGAACCCAGTGCCTCCCCGACCGCCTCACCCTGCCCGACCGTCCCGGCCACTCCCTCCGAGTGAGGCCCGGCATCCGCTGGGCGGATGCCGGCGGGCTCAGCCCACCTGGTCCATCCCCGCCGGGTTCGGCCAGCTCTGCGGCCCCTGCCAGCCCGTCGCCGGGGCCGTGGAGAGGCCGTCGGTGCCCCTGACCTGGGCGGCCGTCAGGCCGCCGCGGGCGGGGACGCCGGGCGGGGTGGGACCGGCGGGCGGCGCCTGCGGTGGCACCTGGGCCGCCGCCGGTGCCGGGAACGCCGCGGCGGGCATCGGCGCCTGCGCCACGGGCGCGAGCGGCTGGGCGGGCGCCGGCATCGGCACGGGCTGCGGCACCGGCGCCGGAACCTGCTGCGGTACGGGCTGCGGGACCGGCGCAGGGACCTGCGCAGGGACCTGCTGCGGTACGGGCTGAGCAACCGGCTGAGGCATTCCGGGTACCCCCGTCACCACCGAAGCCGCAGCCGGCACCGGCATCCCGCCGCCCGCGCCCACCGCGGGGGCGGACGCGGCGGCGGGGAGCGGCATGCCGGTGCCGGCGGACGGAGCGGCGGCGAGCCCCGGAACACCGGCACCGGCGGTCTGAGCGGCGAGCCCCCGCATGCCGGCCCCGTTGGTCCGGCTCACCAGCCTGTCCACGGCCGCCGTGCCCGAGCTGTAGCCGGTCCCGGTGGCCTGCTCGGGCACGGCGGCTCCCCTCCTGGACGCCCCGTAGAGCACCTGTTCCAGGCCGGACACCAGGCGGCGCACGTCCACCTGGGGGCGTACCACGAGACGCAGGAAGCGGCTGGACGAGCCGATCTTGTTGCCGCACTCGCGGACCAGGATCCGGTGCTCGGTGAGCATCCGGTCCCGGACCACGGTGCCCTCGGCGCCCACGGGGAGGCGCACGAAGAGGAAGTTGCCCTGGGACGGGTAGACCGTCAGTCCGGGCAGTGAGGAGAGCTGGCCGGACATGTCCATCCGGTCGCGGCGGACCTGGTGCAGGCTCTGGGCGTACTCGGCGCCGTGCTCCTTCAGCATGAACACCACGTGCTCGGCGAAGGAGTTGAGGTTCCACTTGGGGAGCATCGAGCGGACCCGCCCCGCCAGGGCCGGGTTGGCGACCAGGTAGCCGAAGCGGATGCCGTGCAGGCCGAAGTTCTTGCCGAGGCTGCGCAGCACGATGACGTTGGGGCGCAGCATCGCCTCCTGCACCACGCTCGGTTCGTTCTCCGCGTCGGCGAACTCCAGGAACGACTCGTCGATCACCACCAGGTCCAGGTCGGCCATGGCGTCCATGAACTGCACGATCGCGTGCTTGTGCAGGAAGCCGCCGTCGGGGTTGTTGGGGTTGCAGATGACGGCGACCCGGGTGCCGCGCGCCCGGATGAACTCGGCGTACTGCGCGAGGTCGAGGGCGAAGCCGCCGGCCTCCTGGAGCGGGAACATGTCGACCCGCTTGCCGGTCTCCATGGGCTGGTCGGTCCAGCGGCCGAAGGTGGGGACGGGGACGGCGAGGGACTCACGGACCAGCAGGTGGTCGATCCAGGTGATCAGCTCGGTCGAGCCGTTGCCCATCGCCACGCACTGCGGCGGCAGTCGGAGCAGGCCGCACAGTTCGGCCGTGATGGTGTCGGCGCTGCTCGGGTAGTACGTGATGATGTCGCGCAGCCGGCCCGCCATGTCCTCGAACATGGCGGGGGTGGGGAAGTACGGGTTGCAGGGGATGCAGAAGTCCACCGGGCCGGCCCCGTCGCTCTCCCGTGTCAGCGCCGCCATCGACGGACTGTGCGCCGTGGTGCTGCGGAACAACGAGGTGACGTTGTCGGCCAAGGGAACCTCCGTGTGCGGCGGGCCCGCTGGGGAGGTGGCGGGCCCGTCATGCCTGGGTGGCCCGCGCGGGGGAGCACGGGCCACCCAGGAGTACGGAGCGGGACGCGCCGCCGTTCAGTTCGTGTGAGGAGAATGTGACGGCGGCGATTCGCCGGGGCTCATGCCCCGAACGAGTGGACCGTCGTCGTCCGGTACGTCTGTCCCGGCCGCAGCACGGTCGACGGGAACGACGGCTGGTTCGGGGAGTCCGGGAAGTGCTGGGTCTCCAGGCACAGCCCGTCGCCCTGCCGGTAGACCCGGCCGCCGGTGCCGACGAGGGTGCCGTCGAGGAAGTTGCCCGAGTAGAACTGCAGGCCCGGCTCGTTCGTCGCGATCCTCAGCGTGCGGCCGGAGGACGGGTCGCGGAGAACGGCGACCTGCTCGGGACGGCGGGTGATTCCCTTGTCGAGCACCCAGTTGTGGTCGAAGCCCTGCCCGTAGAGCACCTGCTGGTGTGCGGTGCGGATGTCCCGGCCGACCGGCTTGGCGCGGCGGAAGTCGAAGGGGGTGGCCGCGACCCGCGCCAGTTCGCCCGTGGGGATCAGCCCCGGGTCGACCGGCGTGTAGCGGGAGGCGGCGATGGACAGCTCGTGGTCGTGGATCGAGCCGCTGCCCTCGCCGGCGAGGTTCCAGTAGACGTGGCTGGTGAGGTTGACGACGGTGGCCTTGTCGGTGGTGGCCTCGTAGTCGACGCGCCAGTCGCCGTCACGGGTGAGGGTGTACGTGACCTTCGTACGCAGCGTGCCCGGATAGCCCATCTCGCCGTCGACGCTCGTGTAGTACAGGTACAGGCCGACGTCGGAGCCCCGGGTGAACGGCTCGACGTCCCAGACCCGCTTGTCGAAGCCCTGGGCGCCGCCGTGCAGGCTGTTCTCTCCGTCGTTGACGGAGAGCTGGTACGGGGTGCCGTCGAGGGTGAAGCGGCCCTGGTCGACGCGGTTGCCGTAGCGGCCGATCAGCGCGCCGAAGTAGGGGCTGGAGGCGACGTACTCCTCGATGGTGTCGAAGCCGAGGGAGACGTTGGTGTACCGGCCGCGGCGGTCGGGGATCTCCAGGGACTGGACGATGCCGCCGTAGGAGAGGACCTTCATCCGGGTGCCGCCGTTCTCCAGCGACCAGCGGTGGACCTTGGTGCCGTCCGCGAGCCTGCCGAAGAGCGACCTCACCGGCTTCCCCCTGCCCGAGGAGGCGTGTGCCGTGCCGCCGAACGCGGTGGTGGTGGCGGCTGCTCCGGCCGCCGCCGCTGCTCCTGCGATGACCGTGCGTCTGTTCAGTTCCATCCGTGCGGCTCCCGAAAAGGAAGGGGCCCCGCCGTCCGGCGGGGCCCGAGCTGACTTACGAACCGGACTTGCGCTTGTTCCACACGTCGAAGCCGACCGCCGCCAGCAGCACCAGGCCCTTGATGACCTGCTGCCAGTCGGTGCCGATGCCGACGAGGTTCATACCGTTGTTCAGCACGCCCAGGACCAGGCCGCCGATGATGGCGCCGAGGACCGTGCCGACGCCGCCGCTCATCGACGCGCCGCCGATGAACGCGGCGGCGATCGCCTCGAGCTCGAAGTTGAGGCCGGCCTTGGGAGAGGCCGCGTTGAAGCGGGCGGCGAAGACCAGACCCGCCAGGGCCGCGAGCATGCCCATGTTCAGGAAGACCAGGAAGGTGACCTTCTTGTCCCGCACACCCGACAGCTTGGCCGCGGGCAGGTTGCCGCCGATGGCGTAGATGTGGCGGCCGATGACGGCGTTGCGCATCACGTAGCCGAAGCCGACGAGCAGCGCGCCGAGGATCAGCAGCACGATCGGGGCGCCCTTGTAGCTGGCCAGCAGCATCGTCACGACCAGGATGGCGGAGCCGAGCGCGACGAGCTTCAGCAGGAACAGCTTGGTGGGCAGGACGTCGAGGTCGAACTCCTTCTGGCGGCGGCGGTCGCGGACCTCCTGGAGGACCACGAGCGCGATCAGCGCGAAGCCGAGGAGCAGGGTGAGGTTGTGGTAGTTGGTCTCGGGACCGACCTCGGGCATGAAGCCGTTGGCGACCTTCTGCAGGCCCTTGGGGAAGGGGCCGAGGGTCTGGCCCTCCAGGAAGATCTCGGTGAGGCCGCGGAAGGTCAGCATGCCCGCGAGGGTCACGATGAACGACGGTATGCCGCCGTAGGCGATGAACCATCCCTGTATCGCGCCCGCGAGGGCGCCCACGGCCAGGCACAGCACCACCGCGACCGGCCAGGGCAGGTCGTTCCTGACCATGAACACCGCGGCCATCGAGCCGACGAACGCCGTCAGTGAGCCGACCGACAGGTCGATGTGGCCCGCGATGATGACCAGCATCATGCCGATCGCGAGGATCAGGATGTAGCTGTTCTGCAGCACCAGGTTGGAGACGTTGCGCGGCAGCAGCAGGTCGCCGCCGCTCCACACCGCGAACAGCACCACGATCAGGCCGAGCGCCATCAGCATGCCGTACTGCCGCATGTTGCGGCGCATGCCGTCCAGCATGAGCTGGAGCAGGCCGTCACCGTCGCCCGCCCCGTTCCTGCCCGGCGGTGCGGCGGCCGGGGTCTTGTCGGTGACTGTGCTCATCGGGATACCTCTTTGTCCTTCGTCATCTGACGCATCAGCGATTCCTGGGAGGCCTCGGCCCGCGAGAACTCACCGGTCAGCCGCCCCGCGGCCATCGTGTAGATGCGGTCGCACATGCCGAGCAGTTCGGGCAGCTCGGAGGAGATGAAGACGACCGCCTTGCCCTGGGCGGCCAGCTGGTCGATGACCGTGTAGATCTCGTACTTGGCGCCGACGTCGATGCCGCGCGTCGGCTCGTCGAGGATCAGCACATCGGGACCGGCGAAGATCCACTTGCTGAGCACGACCTTCTGCTGGTTGCCGCCGGACAACTTGCCCACCGGCTCGAACACCGTCGGCGCCTTGATGTTCATGGACTTCCGGAAGCCCTCGGCGACCTGCCGCTCCTCGTGCTCGTCCACCACACCGCGCCTGGCGACCTTCTTCAGGGCGCTGAGCGAGATGTTGCGGTTGATGGTGTCGATGAGGTTCAGGCCGTAGTGCTTGCGGTCCTCGGTGACGTACGCGATGCCGTGGCCGACCGCCTCGGGGACGGTCTTCGTACGGATCTCCGTGCCGTCCTTGAGGACGGTGCCCGCGGCGTGCCGGCCGTAGGTGCGGCCGAAGATGCTCATCGCGAGCTCGGTGCGGCCGGCGCCCATCAGCCCGGCGATGCCGACGATCTCGCCGCGCCGGACCGTCAGCGACACGTCGTCGACGACCTTGCGGTGCTGGTCGATCGGGTGGTGCACGGTCCAGTTGCGGACCTCCAGGGCCGGGGCGGCGCCCTCCTCCGGCTGGTGCGGGGTGCGCTCCGGGAAGCGGTGCTCCAGGTCGCGGCCGACCATGCCGCTGATGATCCGGTCCTCGCTGGTCTCCGCGGCCTTCACGTCGAGCGTCTCGATGGTGCGCCCGTCCCGCAGGATCGTCACCGAGTCGGCGACCGCGCGGATCTCGTTCAGCTTGTGGGAGATGATGATCGAGGTGATGCCCTGCTCCTTCAACTGAAGGATCAGGTCCAGGAGTTTGCCGCTGTCCTCGTCGTTGAGCGCCGCGGTGGGCTCGTCGAGGATGAGCAGCTTCACCTTCTTCGACAGCGCCTTGGCGATCTCCACCAGCTGCTGTTTGCCGACGCCGATGTCGGCGACCCGGGTCTCCGGGTGCTCGTCGAGCCCGACCCGGCGCAGCAGTTCGGTGGCGTGCCTGAGGGTGTCGTTCCAGTTGATGAACCCGCGCGTGGCGTGTTCGTTGCCGAGGAAGATGTTCTCCGCGATCGACAGGTAGGGCACCAGGGCCAGTTCCTGGTGGATGATCACGATGCCGTGCTCTTCGCTGGCCCGGATGTCCTTGAACCGGCAGAGCTGCTCCTCGAAGAGGATGTCGCCCTCGTAGGTGCCGTGCGGGTGGACACCGGAGAGGACCTTCATGAGGGTCGACTTGCCGGCGCCGTTCTCGCCGCAGATGGCGTGGACCTCGCCCTGCTGGACGGTCAGGGTGACGTCCGACAGCGCCTTGACGCCGGGAAAGGTCTTGACGATCGAGCGCATTTCCAGGACGGGTCCCGCCATGGTCGTGCCTTCCAATCCGTGGGGGTCGGCGGTTACTTGAGGTCGCTTTCCTTGATGTAGCCGGAGTCGACGACGACCTTCTGGTAGTTCGCCTTGTCCACCGCGACCGGCTCCAGCAGGTAGGCCGGGACGACCTTGGCACCGTTGTCGTAGGTCTTGGTGTCGTTGGTCTCGGGCTTCTTGTCGTTGAGCAGCGCGTCGACCATGTTGGTGGCCACCTTGGCGAGTTCGCGGGTGTCCTTGTAGACGGTCATCGACTGCTGGTCGGCGATGATCGACTTCACCGAGGCGACCTCGGCGTCCTGGCCGGTGACGATCGGCAGCGGCTTGTCCTTGCTGCCGTAGCCGTCCGACTTGAGGGAGGACAGGATGCCGATGGAGATGCCGTCGTACGGCGAGAGCACCGCGTCCACCCGGTCGCTGCGGTAGGACGAGGTCAGGATGTCGTCCATGCGCTTCTGCGCGGTGCCGCCGTCCCAGCGCAGGGTGGTGACCTGGTTCAGTTCGGTCTGCCCGGACTTGACGACGAGCTGCTTCTTGTCGATGTAGGGCTGCAGGACGTTCATCGCGCCCTGGAAGAAGTAGCGGGTGTTGTTGTCGTCGTTGGAGCCGGCGAACAGCTCGATGTTGAAGGGGCCCTTCTTGCTGCCGTCCTTCAGGCCGAGCTTCTCGACGATGTAGGTGCCCTGGAGCTCGCCGACCTTCTCGTTGTCGAACGAGGCGTAGTAGTCGACGTTCTCCGTGCCGAGGATCAGGCGGTCGTAGGAGATGACCGGGATGTCGGCGTCCTTGGCCTGCTGCAGGACGTTGTTCATCGACTTGTTGTCGATGGCCGCGACGATCAGGGCGTCCACACCCTGCGTGATCATGTTCTCGATCTGCGAGACCTGCTGGTCGGGGTCGTCCTCGCCGTAGGCCAGCTTGGTCTCGAAGCCCTTGTCCTTCAGGAGCTTCTCGACGTTGTTGCCGTCGGCGATCCAGCGCTCGGAGGACTTGGTCGGCATCGCGATGCCGATGGTGGCTCCGTCCGAGCCGCCCTTGTCCTCCTCGCTGCCGCCCTCGCTGTTCTGGCCGCAGGCGGTCAGGGTGAGGGCGAGGGTG
The DNA here is from genome assembly GCF_001905725.1 of Streptomyces sp. CB02400. Classification (GTDB taxonomy): domain Bacteria; phylum Actinomycetota; class Actinomycetes; order Streptomycetales; family Streptomycetaceae; genus Streptomyces; species Streptomyces atrovirens. The sequence goes on along the minus strand of NZ_LIWB01000027.1, from coordinate 25,346 downwards.
GCGGCCGAGGCGACGGCGGCGAGTGCGGCTCTGCGATTACGCATGATCATCATCCTTGATGTGTGTGCGGGGTCGGTCTGGACGAGCAAGGCGCTTTTGGGGGCGGGACCGGAGGAGACCCGAAAAGAGGTGTGTGCGATTGTGCGCGGCTGTGTCTACTTCTGTGAAGCCGAGTTTCCGGAACGTTATGACGAAATTTCGAACCGGCTCAGATCGCCCGGAAGCCGCGAACCGAGCGGCGCCATGTCGCCGTCCGCGCCGTGGCGGGCCAGCAGGTCCAGGGCCAGCCGGCCGCGCCGCACACGCTCCTTCGCGGTCGCCAGGGTCAGCTCCCGCAGGTGGTGCCCGTACGGGTAGATCCCGGGCGCCTTGGCCAGACCGAACTTCAGGTACAGCGGGGCGCCGCGCCGGATGAGTTCGGCGACCTCGTACATCCGCACATAGCCGCCGAGGTCGTCGGGGGCCTCGATGTACATGTCCATCGGCGTGGCCGAAACCCGCCGTATCTCGGTGAGGTGATCGAGCGTCAGATCGCTGGGGACGTTGATCGAGTCGGCGCCGAGCCGCTCGTAGACCGCGAACGAGGCCGGGTTGACCGGCCCGACGAGCGCCGACAGCTTCAGCGTGGTGTCGGCGGGGAGCAGCCCGGCCGCCCGCGCCCGGTGCAGCGTCCACAGCACGCCCTCGTCGGCGACGAGCAGGCACTTGACACCCAGCTCCGTGGCGCGCACGGCGTCCTCGACACAGCCGGCGACCGCGTCGTGGCCCCGGGCGCGCAGTCCGGCACCGCCCGAGTCGGTACGGGTGGAGCCGCCGATGTCCCAGGTGCCGCGCGGGCCGGTGAACAGGCAGAGCTCGATGTCGCGCTCCGCGGTGGCCTCGACCATCTCGGTGATCTCGGTGTCGGTCAGCATCCAGACGCCGCTGCCCTGGCTGATCCGGTGGATCGGCACATCGAGGCGCGAGGCCTCCTTCAGTACCACGGCCAGCGCCTCGGGCCCCTCGCACGAGGGGACCTCGGTGCGCCAGCGGCCGCCGCCGGGGAAGGTGTGCGGCGAGGCGTCGGCGGGGTCGAGGGCGGGTGCGCTCATGCCGAGCGCGGTGAGGGTCTGCTCACCGGGCCTGCGGGGAGCCGTGGCGGAAGCGTCGGTCACAGGGTGTCCTTTGGTTCGATATATCGGACGAAGTTCGCGGCTCGGGGTGCGAGTCGGGCGGGTTCGGGGCGGGGCTGGGTGTACGCCGGTACGAGGGCCGTCAGGTCGCCCTCGTACCGGCGTACGGACTAGGGACGCAACAGCACCTTGCCCACCTTCGGGTCGCCGGACCCCACCAGTTCGATGGCCTGCGGGAACTCGGCGAGCGGCAGCTCGTGGCTCACCAGCGGCAGCGGATCGAGCAGCCCGGCGGCGAACACCCGCACGGTGTGCGCCCAGGCGTCCGGCGGAGCGCCGAAGACGGTGTGCACCTCGAGCTGCCGTACGACCAGATCCGTGGGGTCGAGCCCGTCGGCGCCCGGCGCCGGGATACCGGTGAGGACCAGCCGCCCGCCGCGCCGCAGCAACGAGGCCGCCGTACGGGCCGCGTCCGCGGACCCGGCGGTCTCGATCACCACGTCGAAGTCGTCCGGGAGTTCACGGTCCTTGGTGCGGAAGTCGGTGGCCCCGTACCGCCGGGACAGCGCCTCACGGTCGCCCCGGGAGCCCACCACCAGCAGCTCGGAAGGGGAGTTGGCCCGCAGGAACTGCACGGCGAACATCCCCAGCGTGCCGGTGCCGACCACCGCCACCCGCTCACCGGGCACCGCGTTCGCCTTCAGCGCGGCGGCGGCGATGCAGGCGGCCGGCTCCAGCAGCGCGGCGGCGCTCAGGTCGGCGTCGTCGGGGAGGACGTGCAGCAGCCGGGCCGGGAGGGTCAGCGTGGCGGCCATGGCGCCCGGCTGGGTGAACCCGGTCTCCTCGTACCCCGCCGAGCACAACGTCGTCTCACCGGCGTGGCAGCGGTCGCAGACCTGGCAGTTGCGGAAGCCCTCGCCGACGACCTTGCGGCCGACCAGCGAGGCGGGCACACCCGCACCCACCCGCTCCACGGTCCCGGACCACTCGTGGCCCGGGACGAGCGGGTAACGCACGTACCCCTCGGGCCGGTTGCCCTGGTACACCTCGCGGTCACTGCCGCAGATGCCGGAGGCGTGCACCCGGACCAGGGCCTCGCCGGCACCGGGCTCGCGCGGCTCGTGCGGGACCAGACGGTGCTCGCCTGGTCCCTCGATGACGACCTGGGTGCTCATCGCGTCCCCCCGGAACGGTGGTGGCCGGAGGGGGTCACTTCGTGTCCTTGGGCTTGCGCGTCTCCCAGCCCTCGGCCCACAGGTCGAACCGGGCCTGCTGCTGCGGGAACTCGGCCGCCGCGTCGACGTCCAGCTCCACACCGAGACCGGGGGCGTCGGAGAGGTGGAAGCAGCCGTCCTCCGGGTCCACCTGGGGCGCGCCCTTGACGACCTTCTTGATCTCCGCGTCCGCGAAGTCGTTGAAGTGCTCCAGGATCTTGAAGTTCGGGGAGGTGAAGCCGACCTGGAGGGACGCGGCGGTGAGCACGGGGCCGCCCACGTTGTGCGGGGCGACCAGCATGTAGTGGGTCTCGGCGGTCGCGGCGAGCTTGCGGGTCTCCCAGATGCCACCGATGTGGCCGACGTCCGGCTGGATGATGTCGACGGCCTGGCTCTCGAACAGCTCGCGGAACTCGATCCGGTCGTGGATGCGCTCACCGGTGGCGACCGGCATGTCGACCTTCGCGGCGACCTTCTCCAGCGCCTTGAGGTTCTCCGGCGGGACCGGCTCCTCCAGCCAGGCCGGCTTGAACGGCGCGAGCTCCTTGGCGAGGCGGACGGCGGTGGCGGGGGAGAAGCGGCCGTGCATCTCCAGCATCAGCTCGGCGTCCGGGCCGATGGCGTCACGGACCGCCTCGATCAGCGAGACCGCGTACAGCGTCTGCTCGTGGTCCAGCTCGAAGTGGCCGGTGCCGAACGGGTCGATCTTCAGCGCCCGGTACCCGCGCTCCATGACGCCCTGCGCGGCCTTGTGGTACGCCTCGGGGGTGCGCTCGGTGGTGTACCAGCCGTTGGCGTACGCCTTGACCTTGTCGGTGACCTTGCCGCCCAGGAGCTGCCAGACGGGCACGCCGAGGGCCTTGCCCTTGATGTCCCAGCAGGCCATCTCGACGACGGCGATACCGGACATCACGATCTCGCCGGCGCGGCCGTAGTCGCCGTACTTCATCCGGCGGACCAGGTCCTCGACAGCGAACGGGTCGGAGCCGAGAATGTGGTTGACCTCGGCTTCCTTCAGGTAACCCAGGAGGGCGTCGGTGTGGCCCAGCATCCGGGTCTCGCCGACTCCGGTGATTCCCTCGTCGGTGTGCACCTGGACGTACGTCAGGTTGCGCCACGGCGTCCCGACCACGTGTGTGCTGATTCCGGTGATGCGCACGGCAGTTAGCCCCTCGCTGTGGTGGTGGACCTTGTCTTCGTCGTCAGCGGTTCGACGCGTTCGATATTTCGGCACACGTTCGAAATGCTGGCGTGACAGTAAGGACGCGGTGGCGGGGGTGTCAATGGGTCACGCGCATAACGGTTTCGGCAGTTTCGAAACACTTGGGCATTGGTCCGCACCAAACCTTCACAGCAAGGCCTATGAAGCGGGCCCGACCGGAACCTAACCTTCCCGCGTCATGGACTTTTGCCACCCGTGCCGACGGCACCTCAATGGAGCCCTTGCCTGCCCCGGCTGCGGCACACCCGTCGAGACGCTCCGCGCCCAGCAGTGGCAGGAGCCTGCCGGGCCTTCGGGGTACGAGGGTGAGACGTACGGGGCCGAGGAGGCCGTCCAAGTCGCGGAGAACTCCGGGGAGTACGACGACGAGGGGCCGCGGGACGACGAACCGCGGGACGACGAACCGCGGGACGACGTGCCGCGCGGACGCCGGGCGGCCCGGCGCCGGGGACGGCAGCCGGAACCGGAACCCGAACCGGACGAGGCCGCCACGGCGGGCGAGAGCCGCCGGGACCGCAAGGCCGCGGCGCACCGCCGCCGGCGCAACCGCACCCTGCTGATCGCGGCCGGTTTCGTCCTCGCGGCGGGCGGACTGAGCCTCGCGGAACTCGGCCTGGACGCGCCCGGCTCGGACCCGAAGCCGGCCGCCGCCGGTGAGAAGACCCCGGACGGCGGCGCGACGGAGGTGGAGCCGAAGGAGTCGGCGAGCGACGGCGTCACGGACGCGGTGGCACCCGGAAAGCCGGCCGGCGCGAAGCCTTCTGGCTCCCCGTCGGCTTCCGGGTCCCCGACGGGCGAGGAGTCCGAGGCGGCGGAGGACGAGACCGATCAGGACCCCTCGTCCGCACCCGCGGCCCCGCCCACGACCGACCCGACGACGCCCCCGCCGCCGGAACCCCCGGCGGATCCGGAGACCCCGGAACCGGACCCGGACCCGACGACGAAGAAGCCCGAACCGGAACCCGAGCCCACGGAGACGTGCGACCGTTTCCTGTGGTGGTGCACCTGAACCACCCCCGCGATCCGCGGGCAGCCACCCCCCTCCGCAATCCGCGGGCAGTCGTGCCGCTGGGGCGGCACGGGTGGGCGCGACGGCACCCCGCAAGCGCCGGGCCGTGCAACCCACCCCCGGCGCACACCCACGCCGGGGCACCCGCAAAGCGCCGGGCCGCGCGAACACCCCGCCCCGCACCCACGCCGGGGCACCCCATCAACGCACTCGGCGTAGCCGCTACCCCAGCATCCTCCGCAGAGCGTCCCGCAGCGCCACCCGCTCCCCCTCCGAAAGCCCCGCCAACGGCTCACGCGCGAACCGCAGAGACTCCCGCAGGCTCCGAGCCACCCGCCGCCCCTCCTCCGTCGCCGCCGCCAGCTTCACACGCCGGTCCGCCGGATCCGGCCGGCGCTCCGCCAGCCCCCGTGACTCCAGCCGGTCGACGATCCCCGTGACGTTCGACGGCTCGCACTTCAGCCGCTGCGCCAGCTTCCGCATCGGCAGCGGCTCCAGCGACAGCAGACTCAACAGCTTCGCCTGGGCGCCCGTGAGCGCATGACCGGCGGCGGCTTCCTCGTACTCCTCGTGGTAGCGGGCCACCACCGAGCCGATGAGCTCGACGACCTCCAGGGTGAGGGCGTCGGGACGGCGCGAAGAGGCATCGGGTGTGGCCATGCACTCCAGGGTACCCGTTTGCTTGACATCCTGAAATATTCAGCCGCATGGTTGTTTCAGGTACTGAACTATCCGAGGAAAGGTGCCAGGCCATGACCGCCCCCACACTCCCCACCACCGGCCACGAGTGGCATCTGCTGAGCCGCCCCGTCGGCTGGCCGAAGCCCGAGGACTTCGCCCTCGTCGAGAAGGAGGTCCCCGCACCGGCCGAGGGCCAGGTGCTCGTACGGAACAAGTACCTCTCCGTCGACCCGTACATGCGCGGCAGGATGTCGGCCGCGAAGTCGTACGTCGCCCCGTTCGAGCTGGGCAAGGTCATGCAGGGCGGCGCCGTCGGCGAGGTCGTCGCGTCGGAGGCCGAGGGGATCGCCGTCGGCGACCACGTCCTGCACTTCTTCGGCTGGCGCGAGTACGCCGTCGTGGACGCGAAGAACGCCGTCAAGGTGGACCCGGAGGCGGCGCCCCTCTCGGCGTACCTGGGCGTGCTGGGCATGACCGGCCTCACCGCCTACGCCGGCCTGCTGCGCACCGCCTCCTTCAAGGAGGGCGACTCCGTCTTCGTCTCCGGTGCCGCGGGCGCCGTGGGCAGCCAGGTCGGGCAGCTCGCCAAGCTCAAGGGCGCCTCGCGGGTGATCGGCTCGGCCGGCTCCGACGAGAAGGTGAAGCTGCTCGTCGAGGAGTACGGCTTCGACGCCGCCTTCAACTACAAGACCGGCCCCGTGAGCGAGCAGCTCCGCGCCGCCGCCCCGGACGGCGTCGACGTCTACTTCGACAACGTCGGCGGCGACCACCTGGAGGCGGCCATCGGGTCCCTCAACCGGGACGGCCGTATCGCGGTCTGCGGGATGATCTCGGTCTACAACAACACCGAGCCCGCCCCCGGCCCCCGCAACCTCGCCCGGCTGATCCAGACCCGCGGCCGCATCGAGGGCTTCCTCGTCGGCGACCACTACGACCTCCAGCCGCAGTTCGTCCAGGAGGTCGGCCCCTGGGTCCGCTCGGGTGAGCTGAAGTACCGCGAGACGGTCGTCGAGGGCATCGAGAACAACCTCGAGGCGTTCCTCGGCGTCCTGCGCGGCGACAACACCGGGAAGATGATCGTCAAGCTCTGACACGGCCGTGACGCGGCACCGGCGACGGTCGTTGCGTACGACGGGGGCCGCACCCTTGGACGTGGGGTGCGGCCCTTGCCCGTGCCGGGGGCGGCGCCCCGATAGGGTCTTCCCCATGCGCGATCTTGGGGCGGGTTTCCGGTATCTCCTGAAGGGCCAGCGGTGGGTGGCCCGGCACGGCAAGCAGTTCGGGTTCGGGCTGCTGCCGGGGCTGATCACCCTCGTGCTGTACGCGGCGGCGCTGGTCGCGCTGGCGCTGTGGGGGGAGGACTTCGTCGCGTGGGCGACGCCGTTCGCCGACGACTGGTCCAGCCCCTGGGCCGGGCTGTTCCGCGGCTTCCTCACCGCCGTGCTGTTCGCGCTCGGCCTGCTGCTGTCCGTGCTCACCTTCACCGCGGTGACCCTGCTCATCGGGCAGCCGTTCTACGAGAAGCTCTCCGAGGAGGTCGACCGGGACGTCTCGCCCGACGGCACCGCCCCCGAGTCGGGGCTGCCGCTGTGGCGGGAGCTGTGGATCTCGGCCCGCGACAGTCTCCGTATCGTCGTACGGGCCCTGGTGTGGGGCGTGCTGCTGTTCGCGCTCGGGTTCATCCCGGTGGTCGGGCAGACCGTCGTACCGGTGATCGGGTTCTTCGTCACCGGGTTCTTCCTCACCGAGGAGCTCACCGCCGTCGCGCTCCAGCGGCGCGGGGTCGAACTGCGCGAGCGGCTCCGCCTGCTGCGCTCCCGCAAGACCCTCGTCTGGGGCTTCGGCACACCCCTGGGGCTGGCGTTCCTCGTCCCGTTCGTCGCCGTGTTCCTGATGCCCGGCGCGGTCGCCGGCGCCACGCTGATGGCCCGCGACCTGCTCGGTGAGGAGACGACCGCCGGGGACGACGCCGAGGAGTCGGAGGAGGAGGGCGTCTCGTCGTGACCGAGGTGCTCGCCGTCGCCGTCATCACCGTCCTGGCCGTGATCGCGCCGGGCGCCGACTTCGCCATGGTGGTCCGCAACAGCTACCTCTACGGCCGCCGCACCGGCCTGCTCGGCGCGCTCGGCGTCGCCGCCGGTGTCCTCGTCCACGTCACCTACACGATGCTCGGCGTCGGCCTGCTGATCGCCTCCTCCACCTTCCTCTTCACGGTGATCAAGCTGGTCGGCGCGGCCTACCTCGTGTACATCGGTGTCCGCACCTTCCGCACCCGCGGCGAGGTCACCGTCGACCTGGGGAACAAGACGGAGCTGACCCCGTTCGCGGCGCTGCGCACCGGCTTCCTGACCAACGTCCTCAACCCGAAGACGACCCTGTTCGTCGTCTCGACCTTCGCGCAGGTCGTCAGCCCCGGCACCCCGGTCCTCCAGCAGGTGGGCTACGGGCTGTTCATGTCACTCGCCCACCTGCTGTGGTTCGGCGTCGTCGCCGTGTTCTTCTCCCACGACCGGATGCGCGGTCTGATGCTGCGCGGCCAGAAGGTCCTCAACAAGGTGATCGGTTCCGTCCTGGCCGGCCTCGGCGTCAGCCTCGCGTTCGCTCCGTCGCACTGACCGCCACGGTCACGATCGACCGCACCTGGTCGATGATGTCCAGCCGGTTCCGTACGAACTCGGGGTCGGTGACCTCGGTGGTGTTCCCGGCGCCGAACTGCAGCACGGGCGTGTGCACATGCCCGCCCGGCAGCCTGTCGTGCAGTCCGAGCCGGTCCCGGAGCAGGGTCGCCCGGTAGGCGATCTCGTTGGACAGGTAGTCCCCGCCGCCCCCGGCCCGCGCCGTCGAGCCGGGCGTCGGCCCCTGAGGCCGTACGACCGGCTCGGTGCCGCCCGCCGGGATCTCCGTCACGCCGGTGTTGTCGTACACCGGGAACCGCCCGGTGTCCGCGGCGACGATCTGCGCGTACGGCAGTGTCGTGGACGTCCACTGCGGCTGTGAGGCCGGGTCGGTGACCGGGATCGTCTCCGTGCGGCCGATGTTCTCGTTGTCCCCGAAGCCGCCCCGCCAGGCCCCGTTGGTCCGCTCGACGTCGAAGCGGCCCACCCGGCCCTGACTCACGGTGGTGAACAGGTCGACCCTCGGCAGATGCGGCCGCAGCGCCCGCTCCACCGCCCCCTCCGCGAAGTCCCGCCAGCGCACCGGGAACACGGCCGTCTCGATGCGCGCGGGACCGTCCGCGGTCTCGATCACCGTGCCGTCGAGGGCGAGCGCGACGGCGCCGGACGGGTTGGAGATACGGATGTCCCGGTCCAGGGTGAACGGGTCGAAACCGGTCAGCAGAACCCGCTTCATCTCCTTGCCGTGCTGCGGATAGCGGATCGTGGTCTGCCCGCGCGAGGCCCGCTCCAACTCGTCGAGCAGCCGCGCCCGCCGGTCCTCGCCCAGCCGGAACCCGGGCTCCCAGGCGCGCAGTTCACGGGTCATCCCGAGCCGCGCCCAGTACAGCGGCCGGTCGTCGTCCCGGCTGAGGTCACCACCCGCCGGACCACGCCCCTGCGCCCGGTCGACGGCCCTGCGCCACAACTCCGTCCCCTCGCGTACGACGGCACGGCGGGCCTGGGCGTAGGAGTGCGCGCGGTCGAGCGCACGGGCCAACTCCGGCGCCGCGTCGGCGAATCCGGAACGGCGGAGTATCTCCTGCGGAGCGGCCCCGTCCAGGCGACGTTCCTCGACGGTGGGGGAGGGAGCTGTCTCGGCGGCGGTCGCGGTCATGGGAGCGGCGAGACCGGTCAACAGGACCAGCCCGAGAACACCGATGCGAACACGTACGGATCTCAAGGGGATTGGGCCTTCCGTCGTCGTGGGGTACGGGGATGCCGAAGGCCGCAGTATCGCGTGCCCGACACGGACCGCGTCAACCGCGGGCAGCCGCATGCCGCGTCAGCCGCGGGCAGCCGTATGCCGCATCAGCCGCGGGCAGTCGTGCCGCTGGGGCGGCACGGGTGGGCGCGACGGCACCCCGTAAGCGCCGGGCTGCGCAGACACCCCCGGCCCACACCCACGCGGGGCACCCCGTACGGCGCCGGTCCGCACCAGCGACACCCCGACCCACCGCATCGCGGTCATATATATGTGAAGGCTTCGTACGAGATTCAAGCGGGCATGCTGATCGAGGACCCTGATCCCACCGCAGCGATTAACGTCTGATCCGGGAAGCACCCACATGAGCAGCCCCGGTCCGGGACCCTGACCCCGGACCGGGGCTTATGTGTGAGCGGAGGCCGGGCTACCGCACCCCGAACCCGTACACCGTCTCCGACCGGAACACCTCACCCGGCTTCAGGACCGTGCTCGGGAACTCCGGACGGTTCGGGGAGTCCGGGAAGTGCTGGGTCTCCAGCGCGATGCCGTCACCGGGGGTGAAGGGCTCCCCGATGTGGTCCGAGGTGTAGAGCTGCATGCCGGGCTCGGTGGTCGCCACCGTCAGCACCCGGCCCGACGCCGGGTCGTACAGCTCGGCGACCTCCTCGGCGGCCGCCGTCACCCCCTTGTCGAGCACGAAGTTGTCGTCGTACCCGGTGCCCGCCTTCCGTGCCTCACGGAAGTCGAAACGGGTCCCGGTGACGTCGGCGAGCTCACCGCTCGGGATCAGGTCCGCGTCGGACGGGGTGTAGCGGGAGGCCGCGAGCCGCAGCTCGTGCCCGGCCGCGCTGCCGGAGCCGGCGCCTGCCAGGTTCCAGTACGAGTGGTTCGTCAGGTTCACATGCGTCGGCGCGTCCGTCACCGCCTCGTACGCGATCCCCAGCGCGCCCCGCTCGTCCAGCGAGTACGTCACGGAGACCTCCAGACGGCCCGGGAAGCCCTCCTCGCCGTCCTCACCGACCAGGGAGAGCCGCAGACCGTGTTCGACCGGGCTCGCGTCCCACACCCGCTTGTCGAAGCCCCGCTCACCGCCGTGCAGCGAGTTCGGCCCGTTGTTCGCGGCGAGCGTGTGGTCGCGCCCCGCCAGGGAGAAGCGGGCGCCCGCGATCCGGTTGGCGTACCGCCCGATCAGGGCGCCCAGGAAGGGTTCCGGGTGCCGGAGGTAGCCGTCCAGGTCGGAGAACCCCAGCACCACGCTCCCGGTCCGCCCGTCCCGGTCCGGCACCTCGACGTCCTGCACGATCCCGCCGTAGGACAGGATCCGTACCCGTACGCCCGCCCGCTCCAGGGTCCAACGGTGCACCGGCGTGCCGTCGGAAAGTGTGCCGAAGAGTTCGTTCATGTGCGAAACAATAAGTCACGGCTGCTTCGCCGTGACCGTCCGGTACGCGATCTCGGCCAGCTCGGCCTGCCCCTCGACACTGGGGTGGAACCAGTCCCAGCGGCTCAACTCGTCGGTGCCGAAACGGTACTCGTACACCGCGCCGCCGTCGAAGCGGCAGCGGCGGTCCTTCGCGCAGACCTCCTCCAGCACCTCGTTGTAGTCCTCCACCCGGTTCTGCACCGTCTCGCGCCGCAGCGTCGCCGCCGCGTCCAGCGCGTCCGCGTCGCCCAGCATCGAAGGGCAGATGCCCAGCTTCCACACCTGCTTGCCCAGCGGATTGGTCCGCCCCTGCGACCAGAGCCGCTTCAGGTTCGGCACGCTCGCCACATACACCTGCGCCTTGGGCAGCGCCTCGCGCAGCGTGCGCATCGCCTCCTGGAAGCCGGCCCGGAAGTCGTCCACCGACGTCATCGCCGACGTCGTCTCCCGGCAGGCGTCGTTCGCCCCGGCCATCACCGCCACCAGCTCCGGACCCCGCCGCACCGCCCGCGCCATCTGTTCCGGCAGATCCGCCATCCGGGCTCCGGTCACCGAGTAGTTCCAGCTCCGCTCGGCCGCCCCCGCCCGCCCCAGCAGCCGTACGGCGAGACTGTCGACCTCCTCGCTGCCGCCCGTCGCCCACGACACCTCGGGGCAGTCCGTCAGCACCGCGCACGCGTCGAAGCCGCGCGTGATCGAGTCCCCCACGGCGGCGACCGACTCCGGACCGGTGTCCCACACCGGTGTGGGCTTCGGGGACGGCCGCCCCTTCTCCGCCGCCGTGCCCGACGGGGCGGGGGAGCCGCCGTCGACGGCATCACAGCCGGCCACGCCCAGCGTGACGGCCGTCATCACGGCGAGCACAGCCCCTGAACGGCGCCCGCGCCTCCGCATCGCCTGCTCCATCCATCGCCTCCCCGTGTGTCGTGGTGTGTTCGTTGCACACCCGTACAGGCGTCCTGCCGGGTGAACCCTGGAGGTTTCCCGGCACCGGGACCGACGGTACGTCACACTCCTTGCACCGTCGCACGGTAGCCTCGCCATCAACGTGGTCCACCCGGACCGCGCCTGTTCCGTCCGGAGGTTCCGGTGACGACTCGTGGAGTTCTGTACGTGCACTCCGCGCCGCGCGCGTTGTGCCCGCACGTCGAGTGGGCCATTGCCGGGGTGCTCGGCACGCGCGTCAGCCTGGACTGGATCCGCCAGCCCGCCTCCCCCGGCACCTGGCGCTCGGAGTTCTCCTGGCAGGGCCAGGCCGGCACCGCCTCCAAACTCGCCTCCGCGCTGCGCGGCTGGCAGATGCTGCGCTTCGAGGTCACCTCGGAACCCTGCCCCACCGCCGAGGGCGAGCGCTACAGCTGCACCCCCGACCTGGGTATCTTCCACGCGGTCACCGGCATCCACGGCGACATCCTCATCCCCGAGGACCGCCTCCGCGCCGCCCTGACCCGCGCCCAGACCGAACAGACCGACCTGGAATCAGAAATCGCCAGACTCCTCGGCAAACCCTGGGACGACGAACTGGAACCCTTCCGCTACGCAGGCGAAGGCGCCCCGGTCCGCTGGCTCCACCAGGTGGTCTGAGAACACCCCGAGGCACAGCGCCCCGAAAGGGGCGCGGGGAACTGCGCGCTCAGCCCCGACGGATCCGCACCCGACCGAGCCCCCATGGGGTCAAAGGGGCGAAGCCCCTTAGGGACGGGAAGGGTGAGGGCGGCGGGGGCGAAGAACCCCCCGGCACACCCCCACAGCACCGCACGGCAAAGGGCCCCCACCCCGCCAAGGGTGAAGGCCCTCCAGACAGCCCCGGTCACACGGACCGGAACGCCAGCACCACGTTGTGCCCACCGAACCCGAACGAGTCGTTCAACGCGGCGATCCGCCCGTCCACGGGCAACTTCCGCGCCTCACCACGGACGACATCCGCCGCCGCCTCGGCCTCAGGATCAAGGTTCTCGACATTGATCGTCGGCGGAGCCACCCGGTGGTACAGCGCGAGCACGGTGGCCACGGACTCCACCCCACCCGCCCCACCCAGCAGATGCCCCGTCATCGACTTCGTCGCGGAGACCGCGAAGTGGTCCGCGTGGTCCCCGAACACCTTCCGCAGCGCCTTCAGCTCCGCGATGTCACCGGCCGGCGTAGAGGTCGCGTGCGCGTTGACGTGCACGATCTCCGCCGGATCCAGATCCGTCCGCTCCAGCAGGTTCTGCAGGGCGTGCGAGATGCCCCGCCCCTCCGGCTCCGGCTGCACGATGTCGTGCGCGTCGGCCGAGATGCCCTGCCCGACCGCCTCCGCGTACACGCGGGCACCACGCGCGGCGGCGTGCTCGGCGGACTCCAGCACGACGACACCCGCGCCCTCACCCATGACGAAGCCGTCACGGGCGACGTCGTAGGGGCGCGACGCGCCCTCGGGGTCGTCGTTGTTCTTGGACATCGCCATCATGTTGCCGAACGCGGCGATCGGCAGCGGGTGGATCGCCGCCTCCGTGCCGCCCGCGACGACGACGTCGGCACGACCGGTGCGGATCATCTCGATGGCGTAGCCGATGGCCTCGGCACCCGACGCGCACGCGGAGACCGGGGTGTGCACACCGGCGCGGGCGCCCACCGCGAGACCCACGTTCGCGGACGGGCCGTTCGGCATCAGCATGGGGACGGTGTGCGGGGAGACACGGCGTACGCCCTTCTCCTTCAGCACGTCGTGCTGGTCCAGCAGGGTCGTCACACCGCCGATGCCGGAGGCGATGACCGCGCCCAGCCGGTCCGGGTCGACGCTCGGGTCCTCACCGGCCTTGGCTTCGAAGCCGGCGTCGGCCCACGCCTCCTTGGCCGCGATCAGCGCGAACTGCGCCGAACGGTCCAGGCGGCGGGCCTGCGGCCGGGGGATGACCTCGGTGGGCTCCACGGCCACCCGGGCCGCGATACGGACCGCCTGCTCGGCGGCCCACTCCTCCGTGAGGGCCTTGACGCCGGAACGTCCGGCGACCAGTCCCTCCCAGGTCGAGGCTGCGTCGCCACCCAGCGGTGTGGTTGCGCCGATACCGGTGACGACCACGGTGCGATTGGTCGGGCTCATCGGAATTCTTTCTCCAACGGATTACGAGGATTCGTACGGCGCCACCGCCGGGTGGCGGGGCCGGGGTGCCCCGGCCTCCGGGCCTCCCGTGGGGAAGGCCCGGCAGGGCTAGGACCTACTTGCCCAGGTCCTGGTGCTTGAGGATGTACTCGGTCGCGTCGCCGACCGTCTTGAGGTTCTTGACGTCGTCGTCCGGGATCTTGACGTCGAAGCGCTCTTCGGCGGCGACGACGACCTCGACCATGGACAGCGAGTCGACGTCCAGGTCGTCGGTGAAGGACTTGTCCAGCTGGACGTCCTCAACCGGGATGCCGGCGATCTCGTTCACGATCTCCGCGAGACCGGCGACGATCTCTTCCTGAGTGGCGGCCATGGTGGCGCTCCTTCGTTGTGATTCCAGAGGATGGGGTGGTGGTTCCTCGCGTACCGGACGCACGGTCCGGCACGGAGTGCCTAGGGGAGAGTAACGACCGTAGCGGCGTAGACGAGACCCGCCCCGAAGCCGATGACGAGCGCGGTGTCGCCGCTCTTCGCCTCGCCGGTCGCCAGGAGCCGCTCCATCGCGAGCGGGATCGAGGCGGCCGAGGTGTTGCCGGTGGTGCGGATGTCACGGGCGACCGTGACGTGCTCCGGCAGTTTCAGGGTCTTCACCATCGAGTCGATGATCCGCACATTGGCCTGGTGCGGGATGAAGACGTCCAGTTCGTCCGCGGTGATCCCGGCCGCGTCCAGCGCCTGCTGAGCGACCTTCGCCATCTCGAACACGGCCCAGCGGAACACCGCCTGGCCTTCCTGCGTGATCGCCGGGAACTTCTCGACGGTCCCGTCGCGGTAGTCCGTCCACGGCACGGTCTGCTTGATGGTCTCGGACTTGTCGCCCTCCGAGCCCCACACGGTCGGGCCGATCGCGGGCTCCCGGGAGGGGCCGACGACCACCGCGCCCGCGCCGTCACCGAACAGGAAGGCCGTGGCCCGGTCCTCCAGGTCGGTCAGGTCGCTCAGCCGCTCCACACCGATGACGAGCACGTACTCGGCGGAACCTTCCACCACCATGCCCTTGGCCAGCGTCAGCCCGTAGCCGAAGCCCGCGCAGCCGGCCGAGATGTCGAAGGCGGCGGCCTTGTCCGTGCCCAGCTTGTGGGCGATCTCGGTCGCGACGGCCGGGGTCTGGCTGAAGTGCGAGACGGTCGAGACGACGACGGCGCCGATCCGCGAGGCGTCGATCCCGGCGTCCGCGATCGCCTTGCCGGACGCCTCGACGGACATCGCGGCGACGGTCTCCTCGTCGGACGCCCAGTGCCGGGTCTCGATGCCGGAGCGCGAGCGGATCCACTCGTCGGACGAGTCGATCGTCTCCAGGATCACCTCGTTCGGCACGACCCGGGTGGGCCGGTAGCCGCCCACGCCGAGGATGCGCGCGTACGGGGCGCCCTTGCTGGGCTTGATCTTCGCCATGCGGGTCGGCTCCTTAAAGGGCGTCAGGCGTGCTCGGCGACGAGCTCGCGGGCCGCGTCGAGGTCGGCGGGGGTCTTCAGGGCCAGCGTCTTCACACCGGGCAGGGCGCGCTTGGCGAGGCCGGTCAGCGTGCCGCCGGGACAGACCTCCAGGAGGGCGGTGACGCCGAGCTCCTTGAAGGTCTCCATGCACAGGTCCCAGCGGACCGGGTTGGCGACCTGGCCGACCAGGCGCTGAAGCACCTCGGCGCCGGTCGCGACCGTCCTGCCGTCCTTGTTCGACACGTAGGTGACCTTCGGGTCGCCCGGCGTCAGGGCCTCGGCGGCCTTCGCCAGCGTGTCCACGGCGGGACCCATGTGGTGGGTGTGGAAGGCGCCGGCCACCTTGAGCGTGACGACCTTGCGCACGCCCTCGGGCTTGTCCGCCTCCAGCGCGGCGAGCTGCTCCTTGGTGCCGGCCGCGACGATCTGGCCCGCGCCGTTGACGTTCGCCGGGGTCAGACCCAGCTTCTCCAGGTGCGCCACGGTCACCTCGGGGTCGCCGCCGAGCAGCGCCGCCATGCCGGTCTCGGCGATCGCGGCGGCGTCGGCCATGGCCAGACCCCGCTCGCGGACCAGGGAGAGCGCGGCGGCGTCGTCGAGCACGCCCGCGAAGGCGGCGGCGGTGATCTCACCGACGCTGTGACCGGCGACGGCACCGGGTGCCACGTCTCCGAGCGCGGAGGCGGACAGCAGCCCGGCCGCGACCAGCAGCGGCTGGGCGACGGCCGTGTCGCGGATCGCGTCCGCGTGGGCCTTCGTGCCGTAGTGGGCGAGGTCGAGTCCGATGGCGTCGGACCACGCGGCGACGCGCTCCCCGGCACCGGGGAGGTCGAGCCATTCAGTCAGAAAGCCGGGAGTCTGGGCACCCTGGCCGGGAGCGACGAGTACGAGCACTCTCACACTCTCTCTTGGGGGCGGCCACGGCCGCCCGTGGGGACAAGGACGAAGAACAGGAGGCGGTTTTGTGGGGCCCCGACAAAAGGCTAGGGATGGAGATCGCCATCGGCCAGGCGCCCCAGGATCAGCGCGATCCGCAGCGTGAACGCAGAGCGTACATCGGAGGGTGACCATCCGGTGACGTCAGTCACACGTCGGAGCCGGTAACGAACGGTGTTGGGGTGAACGAACAGCATCCGCGCCGCGCCTTCGAGACTGCTCGCCTGCTCCAGATAGACACTGAGCGTCTCCAGCAGCGCGGCCCCGGCCTCCTCCAGCGGTCTGTAGATCTCCTCCACCAACTGCTCGCGGGCGGAGGGGTCCGAGGCGATCGCCCGCTCCGGCAGCAGATCGTCCGCCAGTACCGGGCGCGGGGCGTCCTGCCAGGCGGAACACGCCTTGAGCCCCGCCGCGGCGGCCTGCGCGGACCGGGTCGCGGCCAGCAGGTCGGGAACCACCGGACCGGCGACGACCGGCCCCGCCGCGTACGGCCCGATCAGCGACTTGGCGACGGCCAGCGGATTGTCGCTGCCGCCCGCGATCACCACGAGCCGGTCGCCGAGCACCCCGGTCAGCACCTGGAGCTTGGCGTGCCGGGCGGCCCGCCGGATGGCCTCCACGGTCAGCTCGGAGTCCCCGTCCGGCGCGGTGCCCAGCACCACGCACACATGATCGGGCGAGTTCCACCCCAGTGCGGCGGCCCGCGACACGGCCCCCTCGTCCGCCTCACCGCTGAGCACCGCGTTCACCACCAGCGACTCCAGCCGCGCGTCCCAGGCACCCCGTGCCTCGGCGGCCTGCGCGTACACCTGGGCGGTGGCGAAGGCGATCTCCCGGGCGTACACGAGCAGCGCCTCGCGCAGCACGCTCTCGTCGCCGGGCGCCGCCACCTCGTCGATGGCGGACTCCATGACCTCGATGGTGGTGCGCACCATCTCCACGGTCTGCCGCAGCGTGATCGCCCGGGTCAGCTCGCGCGGCGCGGTGCCGAACACATCGGTGGAGATGGCCTGCGGGGCGTCGGGGCGCCGGAACCACTCGGTGAACGCGGCGATGCCCGCCTGCGCGACCAGGCCGATCCAGGATCGGTTCTCCGGGGGCATGGCCCGGTACCAGGACAGCGTCTCGTCCATCCGCGCGATCGCCTGCGCGGCGAGACTGCCGGACGACCTCTCCAGCCGCTTCAGCGTCGCGGCATGCGGATGGGCGGGGCGTGCGGCGGCTTCGTTGGTGCTGGTTTCGGGTTCGGGCACGGGGACAAGACTGCCTTATCGGTACGGCCGCGCGTGTCGCCGGGTCTACGGTGGACCGTGTGATGGACGTACGGCGCGCACACGAGCGCTACCAGGGCGGCGATCCGGCGGCCGGGATCGAGACGTGGCACGCCTTCTCCTTCGGCCCCCGTTACGACCCGGACAACCTGCGCTTCGGCGCGGTGATCGCCTGCAACGAGGAGCACCTCGCCCCCGGCGCCGGCTTCGACGAGCATCCGCACAGCCACACCGAGATCGTGACGTGGGTGGTGGAGGGCGAGCTGACCCACCGGGACTCCACGGGCCGGGAGACGGTGATCCGCCCCGGCGACGTACAGCGTCTGAGCGCCGCGTCGGGCGTCCGCCACGTGGAACGCAACGCGGGCGACCGCCCCCTCACCTTCCTCCAGATGTGGCTGGCGCCGCTGGAGCCCGGGGGCGACCCGCGCTACGAGGTCGTCCCCGGCATAGCGGACTCCACCCCGTACGCCCTCCCGGAGGCGGGCGCGATGCTCCACGTACGCCGGCTGACGGCGGGGGAGCGGACCGCCGTCCCCGACGCCGCGTACGTGTACGTCCATGTGGTGCGGGGTGAGGTGGAACTGGAGGGTGAACTGCTGGGCGTGGGCGACGCGGCCCGCATCACGAACGCGCGGGGGGTGGACGCGGTGGCGGGGGCGTCGGACGCGGAGCTACTGGTGTGGGAGATGGCGGCGAGGTGACGCGGCAGGCCCCGCCGAAGCCGGTACAGCTCGGCTTCGGCGGGGCCTGCGAACGGTCGGATCAGGGCCGTAGCCCCTTTACATGGACCGCAGTTCCGTGTGTGAAACCATCCGCTTCTTCGACCTGAAACCCCGCGGACGCCAGGATTCTCACAAGAGCATCACGCATACAGTCGTGGACGTTCTTGTGGTGGAGGACGACCGGGGGCGGGTCCGCGTAGTCAATGCCTTTCGCGAACAGTTCGAGAGCGGCTTCCCTGAGTTCATCAGCGGTGCCCCAGTCCACGTACACCCCGCCGTCTTCAAAAGACTCGATGTGCACGTCCGCACCAGGCTTGCTGTGCGGTTTGTCACTGAGGTCCCCTCGGTGAACGGGAAGCCCGGCCCGAGCCAGTTCCCGGCAGACCTCATCGGCCAGTTCTTCGCGCTCGGCGATGACTTCAGGTGGGGCTTTCGGAGGAAGGTCGAACTCGTACTCGGCCATGTACCTCTCACTCCTCCGAGGGCTGGTCACTCATCAGGGAGCGCGCCGTTCGCCCTCCACCGGCCTGTCTGATGTACTTTGCCAGCAGCTGCTTTGCCGCACTTGCGAAGGCAGGCTGGTAGGGAACCGACCACGTCACTGGTGTGCCAGCCTTGAGGGCGCCGACCAACTCACTGGCGCAGTCTGGGCAGGGCTGCCGCTCAGTGTACAGAGCGGTGATCTGCTTGGGATCAAATCCCTTGGCCTTCAATTTATCCAGGATCTCCGTTTCGGAGTGGCCGGCGAATTTGCTGTTACCGACGACGAGGTCACCGGTCTTGGGATCGTTCCACCCCGGTACTTTCGCGACGGCGACGTTGTGATCGGCCCCGTAGTATCCGGAAGCCTGTCTGAACGTGTACGCCATGCGGCTCAGCTCGTCGCTGTTGTAGGCGACCAAACCTGTGGGACATCCGCCAACACTTGTGGCCGCTTGCGCAGTCAGGGATGCGCGGTCCACCCTGGTGCAGGTCTTGACGAGTCCGTCGAGCCCCTTGACCCCGATCCGCAGGACGACGTCTTCGGCCAACCCGAGCGCACGCAAGGTGTTGTACGCGTCAGTGAAGCCGATGCCGGTTCTCGCGGCGGCGTCGACCGCCTTGACGGCGTCCGCGATGGGCCTGAGGATCTTGCCCGCGAACAGGGCCGCGACATCCACGGCTGCCCAGGCGCATCCGCCCCAGCTTCCGTCTGCACCACCCGGGGCGATCTTCTGGGCGCACTTGATCCAGCTGCCGAAGAGGATGTCGACCGGGTCGATGTCCTCCTGGTACTCGGCGATCGTGATGGTGTGCGTGACCTCGGTGGACAGTTCCGTGGTCGGGTACTCGCCGAGGTAGACAGTCGCGCCGGAAGGGCAGGTGGACTGTGACGGATTCAGATCCTGTGCGGTGCACAGGTACAAGTCGAGGACCGCTTTGAACCGGATCTTCGAAGTGATCGTGCAGTCGCCGTCGTAGAAGAGCTTGTCGATCCACCCGTCGCAGCCGTCGGTCTTCCTGACGACCTGGGGATCGCCGACCTTCTCGACGTGGTCGACGACATAGAACATGTTGCCGATGGGCGCACCGGACGCGTCGACGACGGTTCCCGTCTCGATCTGTTCTGCGTTCGCCTCCTTCTCGGCCTGGTCGGCCGCTTGCTGGGCCGATTCGGCGTATTCCTGGGCGTCCTTGGCGGCCTCTTCCGCTGCTGCGGCTTCGATGGCGGCCTGATCGGCGGCGTCTCGGGCGTCCTTGGCGGCCTCTTCCGCCTCGGTTGCCGCGGTGCGGGCGGCATCGGCGTCCAGGGCGGCTTCGTCCGCCGAGTCGCGGGCGTCCTCGGCGTGGCCCTCGGCGCGGCCTGCGGCGCTGTCGGCCGCTGCCGCGTCCTTCGTGGCCTGGGTGTTGTGGGCGATGGTGCGGGTGAGTGACTGTGCCGCCTGGGACGCGTACGAGGCGGCTTCGGCGGCGTAACCGAGGCCCTCCTTGGCGGAGGCGCGGGCGTCGGCCGCGTACCCGAGGGCGTCGGCGGCCAGTGTGTAGGCAGCCTTCGCGTCGCCGCTCGCCGCGTTCGCGACGCTCTCCGCCTGGGCTGCCGCCTTCTGCGCGTTGGCCGCGTGTGCCTCGGCGACGGCCTGCTGCTGTTCGGCGATCGTCTTCGACGACTGGCCGGTCAGCACGGCGAGTCCGGCGGCCGAGTCGCTGGTGACGTAGGGCGAGCCTAGCTGGATGGCGTCGTTCGCCGGAGCCGCGACCCGTGCGGCCGCGTTCCCGGCGTCCACCGCTGCCTGCGAGGTGGTGTAGGCATGGCCGGCGGCTTTGTTGGAGCCGGTGAGTGCGGTGGCAGCCTCGGCCTTGGCCGCGTCCGCCTGTTTCTTGGCGTCGGCGGCCTCCTTTTCGGCTTCGTCGGCGAGCGCGACTGCCGAACGGGCGGCCGTTGCGGCGGCCTTGGACGCGTCAATGGCATCCGCGGCCGTGCTCGTCGCCGTCTTCACCGCGGCGTCCGCCTTCAGCTTGGCCGCTTCGGCGTCGTCGGCGTTGGCTCGGGCCCGTTTGGCGGCGGCCTCGGCTCGGGTGGCCGCCGCGTCGGCGTCGGCCGCGGCCTTGGTCGCCTTGTCCGCCTCGGAGCGTGCGGCGGTCGCCGCCGTCTCCGCCTTGTCGGCGGCGGCATCGGCTTCGTCGGCCGCTTTCCGGGCTTCCTGCGCGTTGGCGTCGGCCTCGGAAGCCTGGGCGTACGCCTCCTTGGCGTCGGCCTTGGCACGGGCGGCGTCAGCCTTCTGCTGAGCGTCCCAGGCGTCGTCACGCAGGGCCTTGGCCTTGTCCCGGGCCGCCTTCGCACCCTTGCGTTTCTCGGTGGCGGTGGTTTCGGCGGTCTCCGCGAGGTCCTTGGCGTCCTTGGCCTGGGCCGCGTACTCCTGGGCGTCGGCCTTGTGCTGGGCGGCCTCGGCCTGTTTTTGCGCGGAGGTCTCCTTCTCCGCCTTGGCTGTCTTCTCCTCCTTCTCGGCGGCGAGCCGCTTGGCGTGCGCGGTTGCCGCTGCGGCCTTGGCGTCGGCCTCGGCATTCTTCGTCTCGGTGAGCTTGGTCTTGGCGGTGTCTCGGGCGGCCTTGGCCCTGCCCGCCTGGACGGCGGCTGCTTCGGCCGACGCCTTCGCCTGCTCCTTGGCCGCCTGGGCGGCTGCGGTGCGGAACGCGGCCCGCGTCCCGGCGGCCTGCGTCACCGCGCGGGCGGCGATGGTCGCGCTGTCGCCGGCGGAGGCGCGGGTGGCAGCGTACGCGGTCTCGCCGGCCGCGATCATCGCCTTCAGCGCGGCGGCGGATGCCTTGGTGACCTGTGCCTTCTGTTGCCCCATGAGCAGGGCTCGGCCTCGGGGTGCGCCGAGGCTGTCGGCGATGGCGTAGGCGTCCTCCATGTACTCGTCGGAGTCGGCTGCCGCCATACCCGCGATCTGAGCCTGCCGCCTGATGAGACTCAGTTGCTTTGCCGCTTCGGTGCGGGCAGCAGTGATGCCCTTGGTCGCCTGGGCGAACTGGGTCTGTGTCGGGTAGTCGAGATCGTCCGTGCCGTTGTGCCCGGACGGCACAATGTCGAACTTCTGCTGGTCCGTGCCGTTACAGGTCGACAGCCAGCCGGTCCCGAAGTTGGCGATGCTGTCCAGGTCCAGGCACTCGCCGGTGCCCTTGTTCCGGAGCTGGGTGGTACCGTGGGAGGTGTACTCCCACTCCTGGGCGCGGTCCTGCCTACACGTCCACTGCTTGACGCGGCTGCTGTTGGATGTTCCGTCGCGCTTCACGCCCAGGCACTTGCCGGAGTTGACATTCACCAGGGCATTGCCCTCGATCCGCCACTTCTGGTTTGCGTCGCCGTCGCAGGTGTATATCTGCATCCAAGCGCTGTCGGCATGCGAGTTGCTCGCGATCTCAAAGCACTTGTCGGACGCGGCGTGGACGTGGATGACCACCGGGCTGTTGCCGATCCAGCCGACACCGCCGGGCGACCAGTAGTCCTGCCAGCGAGCCAGGTGGTCGGCGGTCCAGGACTGGCCCAGCATCTCCCCGAGCGCCTTGGCGCCGGTGGCGAGGGCCTTCGTGGCGTCACGGTTGGCGTTGACGATCTGGTTGCGCTGGGTGGCTTGGGAATCGATCTCCTGTTGCCACTCCGCCGATGCGGTGGCCACCTCCTGGCCCAGAACACGGCTGGGGTCGATCGGGTTGCGCCAGGCGCACGCCGCGAACCGTGTCTTCAGGTCCTCGACGGCGAGCCGGAACGCGAGGCTGCCGGGCTCGGGCGCGATACGCGGGAAGCCTCCGGTGGAGAGGAAGAGACGGGCGTCGTCCGCGCTCATCCCGTGGAAGCCGTCGGTCAGGTCGTCGTACGCCTGCTCTTCGGCGTATGCCTGCTGCCACTGATCGCTCGGCAGGGACGGATCGGCCTCCGAGTACAGGGGGTCACCGAGCTCCTTGACCGCCTGAACGGTCTCCTCGTCGGCCCCGGGAGTCGGGTCCTCGTACAAGAGGCCCTCGTTCTTCCAGTACTGCTCCCCGAGCCACTTCGAGTAGCCGACCTGGCCGAAGAAATCCTCACCGGTGCTGCTGGGCACGCCGGGCGGCCAGTAGAAGTCGGCGCTCGACTTGAACCCGCTCGGCACCGGCAGTCCGTCCAACGGGACCTGCCAGGCGTCCAGACGTGCGTCAAGTACTCCGAGGTTCTGGTCGATGGCGTCCCTGTCCTGCTGGAAGGCAGTGGCCAGAGGGGTGTCGGTCCAGTACTCGCGGTTGGCGGTGGCACGTAACTGTTCAGGGGCCAGGTTCAGCCCTGCCTGTGCGACCGTGCCCATCGTCGGCCCGCCCACCCGTAGAGCGTCGGCCATCAGGCACTGATCCTGACGGAGCTGTTCGGCGGCCTCGGCGTCGAATCCGTCGTAACTGTCGACGACACTGCCGATGTCGGTTCGACGGTCGACGGACGGGGGTTCAGGCCCGATCAGCCCTGCGAGCACTGCGCCGACGACCGCCAGCGGTACGAGGGGAACGGAGGCGGAGGACAACCGTCGGACACGGGACGTTTGCCGGGAGCCGCCGCGAGTACGTCGTGGAGATCTGCCGGGCGGGTCGTCAGATGATCTGTGAGGGCGACTTAAAGACACTGAGGCATCCTTCGTCGATGACGGAGGCAGACGGAGAAGCCCCGGACGAAGGAAGGAGACCACCCCTCAGCAGCCAACGCCGCACGCCTTGGCGACCGCGTTTGTAGCACGGCGAGGCCCTTTCCCCTGCGACTATGGCGCTCCTCATCTGCCCTGTGACCGCGCGCTGACGGAACGACTTACTCCGTCAGGCACAGCGGGTAACTGTAGGCACGCACCAAGATCACGCCACAAGATCCCGATCAGTACCTGGCCGAGAAGCAACTTGGGAAGATTGGCGAAAGAGGGGTGCAGATCCAGTGGGTTACTTGTGGTGAAGCTGTGCCTCGCTCCTGGATTCGATCACTGGTGATTGACCGGAACCTGCCACCCGTGCTGCCGGTCGACCTGGGAGCTTCAGTTCAAGAAGGCCTGCTTCTGCGTGCGCTCGGCTACCGCAGACCGTCGACGAAGGCCTGCCAGACGCCGGCGCCGACGGTGACGACCGGCCCGGACGGGTTCTTGCTGTCGCGGACGGAGACGGAGCCGGTGGGGCAGGCGTCGGCAACCTCGACGCAATCGGCCCCCGTTACGACCCGGACAACCTGCGCTTCGGCGCGGTGATCGCCTGCAACGAGGAGCACCTCGCCCCCGGCGCCGGCTTCGACGAGCATCCGCACAGCCACACCGAGATCGTGACGTGGGTGGTGGAGGGCGAGCTGACCCACCGCGACTCCACGGGCCGGGAGACGGTGATCCGCCCCGGCGACGTACAGCGTCTGAGCGCCGCGTCGGGCGTCCGCCACGTGGAACGCAACGCGGGCGACCGCCCCCTCACCTTCCTCCAGATGTGGCTGGCGCCGCTGGAGCCCGGGGGCGACCCGCGCTACGAGGTCGTCCCCGGCATAGCGGACTCCACCCCGTACGCCCTCCCGGAGGCGGGCGCGATGCTCCACGTACGCCGGCTGACGGCGGGGGAGCGGACGGCCGTACCTGATGGGGCGTACGCCTACGTCCACGTGGTGCGCGGTGAGGTGACCCTGGACGGCGAGACCCTGGCCCCGGGCGACGCGGCCCGCCTCACGGACGCGAAGGACGTCGAGGCGGTCGCCGTGAGCCCGGCGGCGGAGCTGCTGCTGTGGGAGATGCGGGCCGTTTAGCGGGCCGTTTAGACGGGGCCCGCCCGGCGGGTCGCCTGGAGGTCAACGGGTGGAACCGTGCAGGGCGGTCCGCTTGAGGACCTTGGGGTGCGGTTGGTAGACGCCGGGCGGGGCGAAAGCGCCCAGTGCCTGGTGGACTTCGGAGCAGGAGGCGTTGCGTTCGGCCCGGTTCAGGGCCAGGAGGGTGAAGGTCGCCAGCGGCGGACGCACGGAGACCGTCTTGGCCGGAAGACCGGTGACGTCGATCTCGCCGGGGTCGCGGAAGCGGCAGAAGAGAGTGACGGAGTACGGCGCCGAGCCGACCGACACCAGGACGCGTTCGAACTCGCGCCAGGGCAGCTCGGCGATGTCGTGACCGCGTCGAAGGGTGACTCCCTCGTGGCCGACGCCCAGTTCGGAGACCTCCCGGAAGGGGCGGCAGGCCGCCCAGTAATAAGCGGCGGTGGGTACCGCGAAGGTCAGGTACAAGGCCAGGACGGCAGCCCAGTTGGCGATCACGTCCACGCCCTGCACGACGGCCACGCCCAGGGGTATCGCCCCCAGCGCCGCCACTTGCAGGAGCCCCTGGAACAGGCGCCGGAAACGTATGCCCCGGAAGCGGTCCTCGCCGCCGTCGATGAGCTCCAGCGGAGCGTCGGTGTGAGCCGGCCGGGCTTCCGCCCTCACGGGAGCCGCCGGTTCCGCGGCATCGGCGGCATCCATGCCGCGGGTGTACGCGACCGTGGGCACGGCCGCCGGGACCGGCTCGGTCGGGAGCTCACCGCCCGTGAACAGAGCGACCAGCGCGGCTGCCGAAGGCCGGCGCGCCGGGTCCTTCGCGAGACACAGGGCGATGGTGCCGCGCAGTTCGTCGGGAACGGCCGACAGGTCCGGTTCCTCGCCGACGACCCGGTAGAGCAGAGCGACCGGGGTGCCTCTGCCGAAGGGCTCCACACCGGTGGCGGCGTGGGCGAGGACCGTGCCGAGGGAGAAGACGTCACTCGGCGTACCGACCTGCGCGCCGGTGGCCTGTTCCGGCGACATGAAGCCGGGGGGGGTGCCTCTATGTT
>NZ_LIWB01000026.1 GCF_001905725.1 Streptomyces sp. CB02400 | reverse complement strand
TGGCACAACCCATCCAACGACCAGAACCCACCAAAGTCACCGGCATTGCATCTAGGCCAGCAGCGCTTCGGAGCGCTCCCACAGTCGGCGTGCCAGGTCGGTGTCGAGAGCGAGACGGTTGAGCCCTTTCCCGGGCTTGCGCTTGGCGTAGTACTCGCCTGACTGCCAGTCGGTGCCGGGACGGGCCTCGGCGAGCCATACCAGCTGATCGGCGCCCTTGTCCGGCGTGGTCAGCAGTACCGTCCGTGCCGCACGGTTGGTGGCCAGGAACTTCATCAACCGGCTCGTGGTGTCCGAACCGAAGTTGGTTGCGACGTTGCCCGGATAGAACGCGGCAGCGGACACACCCTGCGAGTGATAGCGCCGATGCAGCTCCTTGGCGAACAGGACGTTCTCCAACTTGGAGGCGTTGTAGGCACGCACCGCGTTGAAGCTGCGTTCCTGGTTGAGGTCGTCGACGTCGAGGGTGCGGACCATGCCTCCGTGGAGGGTCGTCGTCTGGATGACGCTGGCCTTCGAGGCGACCAGCTTGTCCATCAGCAGTTGCGTGAGCAGGAACGGAGCCAGGTGATTGATCTGGAAGGTCTGCTCGAACCCGTCGACGGTCCGGGTCGGGTCGCCGAACACGCCTCCCGCGTTGTTCGCGAGCACTTCGATGCGCGGATACGAGGCATCCAGGTCGGCCGCCAGCTTCCGCACGTCGTCAAGGCGCGTGAAATCGGCGACGTGGGCGTCCGCACCGACCTGACGGGCGACGGCCCCAGTCTTGCGAGGAGACCGTCCGACAATCACCACCCGGTGCCCCTGACGCCCGAGCCGTCGGGCCGCCGCAGCGCCGATGCCGTCGCTGGCGCCCGTAATGACGATGGTTTTGCACTGTTCCATGATCTTTCCTTCGCTGAGGCGACTCGCACACGACAGCATATGTCAAAGTCGTCAGTGACTGACACGTTAGACGCCACCCGCTATCCTTGAGGTGTCATGAGTGAGAAACAACCAGGTCTGCGGGAGCGCACCCGCCGCGCGGTGACGGCCGAGATCGCCGCCTCGGCCCAAAGGCTCTTCGTCGAACGCGGCTTCGAGGCCACCACGATCGACGACATCGCCGGGGCCGTCGGCATGTCGCAGCGCAGCGTCTTCCGCTACTTCGCCACGAAGGAAGACATCGTTCTGGGTAAGTTCGACCTGGTGATGGAGGACATGCTCACCGCGCTGCGCCAGCGCCCACCTGGCGAAGAGGTATGGACGTCACTGCGCCACGTCCTCGACGTACTCATCTCCGCCTCCGAGGCTCCCGACAAGCAGGCCCTGGTGGAGCCGATCCATCGGCTGGTCTTCGAAACCCCCACACTGCTTGCCGGTTACCTGCAGAAGCTGCAATACATGCAGGATGCCGTCGTCGTTCTGCTGCAGGACCGCGCCGAGGCGGCCGGCAGGCCCTACGACACCGCCGATCCGGCGCCCCGAGCCCTCACAGCCGCAGCCTTCGGCTGTCTCCTCGCCGCACAGCACTCCTGGCTTGCCTCGGACGCGAAGAGCACATTCGCCGACGCCGTCGACCGCGCCATGGCCACCATCGGCCCTCGCGCGTGAGCCAGACGCGGTTGCGGCGCCACATGTCCCGACAGCGCGCACCCGTGCGGCCTTCTGCCGCGTACCCCAGACCCGGACTGACCCGCAGCCGCTGCGACAGCTCCATGATCGAGTGCCTCGGACACTCCAGCACGATCCGCGATCGCAAGGCCAGAGCCCGGGCCGTCAAGCGAAGCCGCACCCAACCCTCGGCACAGCCCTCTGCGCATCGGCCAACCACAACGGCGGAATTTCCGCGGACGCGGAGCCGACGGCCGGTGTGATCGACTCGCAGTCCGTCAAAGCGGACGCCGTCGTCAGCGCCGACAGCCGCATGTCTAGGACGGGTGTGTTTGGGGTCCGGCACAAGTTCCGGGTTCTGTCGCTGATTTGGGGGTGCGTGACGACCAAGAGCAGGTGGGCATCACCTGTGCGTGGGGGATGTGGTTAGCCTCGTCGGCCTTCTTCTGCCGAGGGTTGGGGTGGAGGTCGAAGGAAGGGTACTTGGGGACGCCGAGGTCCGGCTTACCGTGCGGTCCACGGTGGTGTCGGCCGTCTGCCCGGAGTGCGGATGGAGATCCTCGCGCGTGCACTGCTACTACCAGCGGTACCTGACGGACCGTCCCGTCGTCGGCCGTCGGGTGCACCTGGACCTGCGGGCACGCCGTCTCGTATGCAGCAACAGCAGTCGCAGACACCGGACATTCGCCGAGCAGATACCAGACCCGACGCGACGACACGCGCACCGTACGAACGCCCTGACCGCCCAACTCACGGACATCGCACTGTTTCTGGGCGGACGTGCCGGAGCCAATCCGTGCGGACGCATGGCTGTCCCCACCGGCAAGGACACCCTGCTCCGCATCCTTCGCGCACTGCCCATTCCGGCGCCGGAGTCTGTCCCGCGTCTGGGCGTCGACGAGTTCGCAGTGCGCCGCGGTCGTGCCTACGCAACGATCCTCGTCGATATGGGCACCCATCGCCCCGTCGACGTCCTTGCAGATCGCACCGCGCTCACCTTCGCCGCCTGGCTGCGTGAACACCCCGAGGTGAGGGTCGTCTGCCGCGACCAAGCCGACTCCTTCCGCGACGGCGCCCACGCCGGTGCACCACAGGCCCGGCAGGTTGCCGGCGCCTGGCACCTGCTGCACAACCTCGCCGAGGCCGTCGAACGCATCGTCGGACGACACCGCGCCGACCTGCGCGACCCCCTCACCGTCCGAGCCGACCAGGACGACACCGGCCCGTCAGCAAGCACCCACCCCGCCGCCAATGGCGATTGACGTGCACGGACGGCCCCGGCCACTGGTCGCCCGCACCCGTGAACGCCACCAGCCAGCATCAACACACCCAGGCCCCACTGTCTCTCACCCCACTGTCCCGGAACCGAGAGATCGCAGTCAGGGGCCTATCAGCTCCGCGTACAGCGGGGATCGCTCCCGCAGCTCCCGGTGGGTGCCGTCGACGACGGTTCCGGACTCGACGACGAGGACACGCGGGGCGCGCAGTACCGAGCTGATCCGGTGAGCGATGACCACCAGGGATCCGGGTCGCGCGACAAACGCCTGCTCGGCACGGGCCTCGGCGAGCGGATCGAGGTGGCAGGTGGCCTCGTCGAGGATGACGACAGAGGCGGTGGACAGATACACCCGGGCCAGGACCAGGAGCTGCCGCTCCCCCTCGGAGAGGGCGCCCGGTCGCTCGATCGCGGCGTCCGGGCCTCCTAGGCGGGCCACCAGCGTATCCAGGCCGAACAGGGTGATCACGCGCTCCAGCTCCTGGTCGTCGGGCGCCGAGTCCGCGCGCAAGTACGCGAGGTTCTCCCGCACCGTTCCGGCGAAGACGTACGACTCCTGGGGCACAAGAACGACCGTACGGCGCAGCCACGTCCGGTCCAGCTCCGTCACGGACAGGCCACCGAGGCACACCTCCCCACCGTCAGGGCGTTCCAGGCCAGCGAGCAGTGCGGCGAGCGTGGACTTGCCAGCCCCGCTCGGCCCCATCACGGCCAGGTGCTTGCCCTCCTCGACGCTCAGGGACAGCCGGTCGACCACGGGTGCGGAGTGAGGACCGTAGGCGAAGGTCACTCGGTGGAGCGTCAGCTCGGCGGACGGGGCCTGAGCCGTCGTGCCCGTCGGTTCCGGTGGCACGGTGACGTGGTCGGCGAGGCGGAGGAGCAGCACGCCCAGGTGCAGGCCCACGTTCGCAATGGTGTGCACCACCGACCGCAGAGCCGGTTCGAGGCCGGTGACCAGGTAGGTCGCCGTACCGATGACCTCCCCTGGGGTGGCCGTGCCGGAGCGGACGAGCCAGGGGGCCATGACCAGGGTCGCGAGCAAAGGAAGCCGAGAGCCGACGGCGACCACCCCGAGCCGTCCGGCGCCGAGCCTGCCAGCCGCGACCACGGCCGCGGCCTGGTCGTCGACCGCCTTCCCCACCTGGCTTGCGGCCGTACGCGCTGCCCCGCAGGCGTGCACGTCACGCAGTCCCCGCAGGACCTGCCCGGCCTCCTCGGCAAGGCGCTCCTCGGCTGCCAACGAGGCCGCCAACCTGCCCCGCAGCAGGCGGGAGAGCCGTAGGAGGAGCACACCCCCGGCGGTTAGTGCGAGCACGGTGACCAGCGCGACCTCGGGGGCCAGGGCCAGCAGCCCGAGCACGACGGCGGCCACGGAGAAGACCACCGTGCGCGCGGTCATCAGGAGCGCGGCAGTCATCTGCCGAACGGTCTCGGTCTGCCGGGTGGTTCGGGCCACGTCTCCGCTGTCGGCCGCTGCGTCGGTCTTGGCGGCCCTGCCCAGGCCGGCCACGACCACGAGTCGTACAAGCCGGTCGCGGACGGACTCCACGACCCGGCCCAGCGGGGTCATGACCTGGCGGGCTCCGACGGCGCCGAGGAAGAGCGCCGCGGCGTAAGCGCCCAGGAAGGCGAGCCCGGTGCCCGGGTCGGCAGCGAGGAACCCCCGGTCCAACGCCGACGCCATGAGCCAGCCCGACAGCAGGACGGGTACGGCCTCCAGCAAGGACCAGGCCACCATCGCGGTCACGGCGGCTCGTTCGGCAGCCACGGCCGGTCGGATGAGAGCCCAGCCCCGGCCGCGGGCGTCGCCGCCATACCCCCCGCTGTGCTCCTGCTTTGGGCTGTGCTGAGTGGTCGAGTCCGGCGACGTCATGTCCGCGCCTCCCGTCCGGTCGTGGCGGTCGCCGGGTCATGGCCCGTGTCGTCGTACGGTGCCGCGCTGCCGAAGGCCTCGGCGTAGCCAGGCTTTCGCAGCAGTTCCCGGTGGGGGCCGAACCCGGCGACGCGGCCGTCCTCGAGCCACACCACGAGGTCGGCGCGCGCCGCGGTGGACGTGCGGTGCGCCACGATCAGCTTGGTGCCGGAACGGGTCGCCAGCGCGCGGGTAATCTGCCGTTCGGTGGCCACGTCCACGCTTGAGGTGGCGTCGTCCAGGATCAACACGCGCGTCTCCCGGCAGAAGGCGCGGGCCAGGCCCAAGCGCTGGAGTTCGCCCCCGGAGACGCGGAGACTACCGAGCGGGGTGTCCAGCCCCTGTGGCAGTCTCGCGACGAACCCGTCCGCCCTGCTGTCCCGCAGCGCCGCGCCGATCGCCGCATCGTCGATCTCCTCGTCGGCGTATCCGACAGCCTCCCGGACGGTGCGGCCGAGGAGGACGGGGCGCTCGAAGGCGTAGCCGACCACCTGGCGCAGCTGTGCGGGCTCGGCCACGGCGAGGTCGGTTCCGTCGAGTTCGACCATGCCGGCGTCGGGGCTCAGCAGCCCGCCGGCCACCGCGGCCAGGGTCGACTTGCCCATGCCGGAGGCCCCCACGATCGCCACCTCTCGTCCGGCTGGCACGGTCAGGTCGACGCCGTCGAGGACGGCGCGGCCTTCGATGACCACCCGTACACCGCGCATCCGCAGGGTGCCATCACCGGGCGGGATCGGCACGACCGCGGCGGGGTCGCGGTCGTCAGCCGACACCGCGTGCAGTCGGCGCGCCGAGCCGCGCACCTGGCCGAACTGTGCCAGGACGCCGACCTGCCGGAAGACACCGAAGGCGAGCGTGAGGTAGCCGCTGATCGCGAGGAGCTCTCCCGAGCTGATCCGACCGGCGGCCACTTGGTACCCGGCGGTGGCCATGACGCAGACGTGGAGCAGCGGGGCGAGCAGCGAGAGGTGCCAGCCGGCGTCGCGCTGCATGCGCCAGAGCCGTTCCCCGCTCGCGCGCAGCGGGACGAGCGGTCGCAAGACGCGGGCCGCCTCGCGTTCGGTGGTGCCACAGGCTCGAATGGTGCGGATGCCCTGGACTGCCTCCAGGTAGCGGTCGGCAAGCTCGGCGTGTGTCCGCTGGTAGTCCTCGGCCAGCGCCGTCGTACGGCGCATCAGCCCGGCTGCGATCAGCCAGATCGACGGTACGCCCAGAAGGAAGGTGAGACCGGTCCACACATCGATGAGCAGCAGGGCGGCGATGCCACCGAGCGACGTGACCACGGAGACGACCGCTGCCACGGTCGCCGGGATGAGCCGCGCGGTCTCCGCGGTGCTCTGCAGTAGGCGGCTGAGCAGGTCGCCCCGCGCGAAGCGGTGCTGCCGCCGCAGGTCGAAGGAGAGGATACGGTGGAGCAGGCTGTGACGCAGCCAGGCGGTGCCCTGACCGGTTGCCCCGGCCTCCAGCAGTTCGGTGGCCGCTTCGGCCATCGTTCCGAGGAGCAGGACGCCGCACAGGGGCACGAGGGACGCCGTGCTGCCCGCGAGAGCCGCGTCCACGGCCGTCCCGAGGGTGGCGGGGAGCAGCATCGCTGAGCCAGCCGCGCAGACGGCCGCGGCCAGATAGGCCGTGTGCTGGCCTGCGGCCGAGCGCAACAGCCCGGCGAGCAGTCGTTGTTCGTTCCGCACGACGTGACGCTCCTGGAAGGCGTGGTCGGTTGTCGGCTTCCGGCCGTTCCGCCGCACGTCGAGGTGCGGCGGAACGGCCGACGGGTGTTCCTCAGTCCGTTGGACAGTCCTGGGAACTCGTCACCAGTCGAAGGTTCGCCACGGGCACGTGAGGATGGACCCCAGTCCGCAGCATCCCTGTACCGTCATCTCGTTCTCGGTAGGCGGCAGTTCCTGAAGCAGGGCGATGCTCTCCACGTCACACCTCCTTTCCTCGATGTTCGTGTCGGCTGTTGTCCGTCGGCGGCTCGCGCCGTGGTCAGCTGCCGGTGTTCGTGCAGCTGTGGCAGCTGGAGACGGTCAGGGACCACCACTGGCAGCCGTCGAAGATGCTGGACCAGCAGCAGTCCGCCGCGGCCAGGGCGGCTTCTTCCGTGGAGGGCAGTTCCTGGAGCAGTTCGATGGAGATCGACATCAGTTCACCTCCTCTCTCGACGTCGTGACGGGTGTGCGAGGGCTCTCGCTGCCGTCTTCAGTTGGTGCCGAAGGTGCAGCCGAAGCAGGTCAGGATGGTCACGAGTCCGCCGAGGCCACTGCAGCAGCTGCCGGGCAGGCTGCAGATGCCCAGGCTGGGCTCCTCGGTGCTCTCCAGCTCCTGGAGCGCGTCGATGTCGAGTGTCATGCGTTCTTCACCTCCCTCCGGTTGTCGTCGCGGTTCGGCCGCCCCGCGCCGGCTCAGCGCAGTCGGTGGCGGCAGGCGGGGTGGGTGCGGACCACTCGCCGTGGGCGAGGAACCGGGCGACCGCTTGGTGCAGCTCGGCCGAACCGTCCAGCGGTGCGTGCCCCGCTCCGGCAATCTCCACGTAGTGGAAGTCGGTGCCGGGTCGGCGGCCGAGACGTCTGAGTTCCCTCACCAGCCGCTGGGACTGGCTCACCGGAACGGTCGCGTCGCGCTCGCCATGGAGGACGACGAGCGGCGCGGTGATGCGGGGCAACTGGGCGAGCACGTCGCGCGGCCCGGCGTCATCGACGACCAGGGTGCGTCCCCCGAGCCGGTCGATCATGGCGCGCACCCGTGTCGAGGCCTCGGGATAGAGCCGGTCGCCGCTGAGGAAGGGGGCGACCGCGACCACCCGTGAACACAGGTCTGGCGCGACACCGGCGGCGAGCAGTGCGAGGAACCCGCCGTAGCTCGCGCCGTACAGTGCCACCGGGGCGCCTCGCGCCCGGCGGACGTGGCGGGCCAGCGCGAGGACGTCGTCCAGGTCGGGGCCCGCCCAGGCACCGGCGATGGGCCGGTGGAAGGCCTCCCCGTACCCCACGCTGCCGCGCGGGTTGGGCGCGATTACGGTCACGCCCTCGTCGGCGAGGACCTGGAAGAGCTGGGAGAACTTCAGCGCCCACCGGTCCGCGGGGCCGCCGTGCAGGCACACCACCACCTGCCGGGCGGAGCGCCAGTCCTGATGGCCGCACACGATTGCCTCGATGTCCCCTGCGGCGCCCGGCATGCGGCGCGCCTCGCTGGGCGCCCACGAGGCGTACGTCCCGGCCGGTGTGCCGTCGTGCACCTCGAACCAGCCGTCGGGGTCGTGAGCGACCATGCGGGCGGGCAGGCCGGAACCGATCGACAGGCTCCAGAACCGCGCCGCGCCGGAAGGCCCATCGCACCAGGCCCCCGCGCCCAGGACACACGGCTCCGGGGCCCTCATCGGCCGGACATCGTCGGTCGCCGTGTCCAGGGCCACCAGGCTCCGGCTTGTTTGGTCGACCACATGCAGGGCGACCAGCCCTCCGCCGGGGTGCATGGCAACCGGCGTCACCACCCCGGACAGCGACCGCGGGGCCAACAGTTCGCGGGTGGGCCCGCCGGGCTCGTACAGGCGCAGGCGGTGTCCTTCGCCGTCCGTTCCGGCGCTGACCAGCAGTACCTCGCCTGTGCGCGGTGCGACGCTCCAGCCCGTGTCGTCGCCCGCGGGGTCGGCACGGAGCGCTGTGTATTCACCGCTCCGCAGGTCGTAGACGGTAGGGACGGTTCGCCCGCCGTCGTGGACGTTGACCAGGTACGAATCCCCGTGAGGATCCAGCCACCCTCCGCCCCGGGCCAACAGCGGCGGCAGCTCACCGAGCCGGCGGACCGGTGCATGCGAGCCGGTCCGGGTCCACTGCCAGCCGGAGCACTGCCCCGACGTGCCCTCCCGTACGACGAAGAACACGGAGGGCGACCCGTCCGGCGCCGGCGCGACCACCACGGGCCGCGTAGGAAGCCGTCCGGCCGACCACCGCCGCCCCTCGGGCGAGACGACCCACAGCCCGTCACGACCGATGAGGAGGACGCCACCGTCGTCGAAGGGGACGGCGTCGTCCGGCAGTCGGCCCGGGTCGGTGTCGGAGTCGTACCGCAGACCCGGTACGACTCGGCACTCCGGCGCCGCGCCCCCGAGGTCCCAGAACTCGCCGTGCAGGAACCCGCGCCCGTCGGCCACCAATGAAGCGGCGGCGTGCCCCGTACCGGAGAACCGGAACGACAGCCGTGAGCGCAGGGTGGTCAGAAGGGGCCACAGGCCGGGCCGTGCCGTCATGGTCGCGGTCACCGCTCCTCCCGCGGGGCCAGCACGAAGTCGTCGACCATCCACCAGCGTTCGCCGCCGTACCTGAGGCGGTGGAGGAAGCCGACGGCGCCGCCCATGCCGATGTTGTAGCTGTAGGTCATGCCCGCACCCGACTCGTCCAGGACGACCAGGCGTCCCTCATGCAGGGCGCACAGCCGGTAGAGCGCGGTGACGTACTCCTCGGCCCATTCCAGGTAGCGGGACTCGCCGGTGGCCGCCGCCATGTCCAGCAGGAACTCGCCGTTGCCGGCCAAACCATGGCAGTGGCTGGCGGCCAGCGACCACTTCTCCTTCCGGGTGCTCACCGCCGCCCGGTGGGCGCCGTCGAGGTAGCGCCCGTCCCCGGTGGCCCGCCACAGCCTGATCAGGAAGGTGCCGATGCCGGGGGCGCCGCTGCACCACCAGCACACGCCGTCGAAGGGCTGATCCGAAGCCACCTCACCGGCCTGGGCAGCCGACCACTGCATGCCGTCCCCGTGCTGCCGAGCCTGGCGCAACAAGAAGTCCCCGCCGGCCACGGCGGACGCGAGCAGGTCCGGCCGCTCCAGCTCACGCGAGACGCTGAGCAGGAAGGAGCAGATGCCCGCCACGCCGTGCGCGAAGCCGTAATGGGTGAGGCCCTCACCCCGTCCCATGGAGGCGGGTACCGGCCACACCAGCCCGTCGGGCGCCTGGGCGGCCAGCACCGAGTCCACGCACAGCAACACCCGCTCGCGCAACTCCTGGTCGCCCGTACGGCGCCACAGGTGGAGCTGTGCCAGCCCGCAGCCGGCCACGCCATGGGTGATGTCCGGGTTGCTCCAGACCACCGGCAGGCGCTTGACGCGTTCGACGCTGCGCTGTCGTACGGCCTCCTCGCCCAGCTCGGCAGCCGCCTCGTACATGGCCCAGTAGGTCCCGGCCCGGCCGAAGTACAGCCCGGGAAGCTGTCTCGGGGCACGGTCCGCCCGTTCGTCCAGCCAGATCAGCCCGGTGCGCAGGGCCGCACGGAGCCGGGTGGCACCGTCGGCCAGCACGCCGCGTCGCAGCACCTCCAAGGTGCCCGCCGATCCGGCCTGCACGGCCAGCGTGTCGAAGACGCGTCCCTCCACCGGGGGCGCGGGCCACAGGGCGTCCGGGCTGTCGGGCGTCATACCGGACACGAGCTGAGCCCACCCGTCGGTGAGCAACCGGTCCTGCTCCGCCGTCGGCAGGCGCAGCGGGGCCGCGCCGGAGCCGTCCGGCCGCAGATCGTCGAGCATCTCCCGCACTCGCGCGAGCGGAAGTCGCGCATCGGGCTCCCGCCGGAGCAGGCCGAGAACGACCGGGGCGAAGGCGCGGAGCACGGGATGGTCGGCGGCGACCGCCCGCACCAGGAACCGCACCCGCTCGTCGTAGGGGCGCTGGGGAGTCTTGTCGCGCGGGGTGCGGTCACGGGACCTGTCACCCTGTGCTATCGGCTCCTCCACGCGACCGTCGGGGGGTATCAGAGCGTGCATCCCCGTGCACAGGTAGAACAGGGTCGCGCCGACGCTGTAGAGGTCCGCGACCGGTTCCGGCGCTGGGTAGCGCACCGGTCCCGAGGTCTCCTCGGGCGGCGCGTAGGACAGGGTCTGCACCCGGGTGACCTGCTCGCCCGGCACGGCGACGAACTCAGTGTCGATCAGGACCAGTTCGTCCTCTGGGGTGACCATCACGTTGTTCGGGGTGAAATCCCGGAACACCAAGCCCTTGTCGTGAACGGCGGTTACCACGTCGACCAGACGCCGGGCGAGGTCCAGCACCCGCGCGAACGGCATAGTGCGGCTGGGCTCCACCCTGACGATCTCCTCGACCCAGCTGCGCAGTGTGACGCCGGACACCTCCTCCTCGGCCAGGAAGGTGTGCCCCTGGTAGTCGAAGAGGTCGATCGGACGGACCGCGACGCCCAGTGGCTCCAGGGCACGCAGCGTCTCGTACTCGTTGCGCAGGTAGTCGCGCGCGTCCGTGCCGTCCGTCTCCGCCCCGACGAAGGGGCGCGCCTCCTTGATGACCACCTTGGCGCCGGTCCGCTGGTCGCGAGCCCGGTAAACTCCGCCCCGGTTAGAGTGCCGGATCGCCTCATGAACGACGAAGCGGTCGTTCAGCAACACCTGCGACCTGCCGCGCTCGGAGGCCGGGCGGACGGGCTCCGGATCCGGCAGCGGCGACGGAGCCCACGCCGGAGGGCTGTACCAGGCGTTGCGCTCGTCCGGGATCCACCTGCCATCGGGACCGACGAGCATGAACGTGTAGGAGCCGTCCATGTCCAGGATCTGCTGGCTGCCGCTGAAGCCGCCGTAGCGGTAGTGGACCAGACTGCCCGGACGGTACCGGCGGTCGGAGAGGATGGCCGGGCCCTCCAGGCCCTCCGTCGCCTCGTGCAGGAGCTCCAGCAGTTCCGCACACTGCTGCGGGCCGTCGGGATACGCTGTGATGAACTTGCCGCCCGAGCCTCGGGCCATGCGTATCGACAGCAGCGCCCGCAGCTGTTTCAGTCCCCTGGCGAACTTGAAGGGGACCCGGCGTTCCAGCAGGACCCGGCAGACGGCGCCCAGGACGGTCTCCGCCGAACGGGGCGTTGCCGACACGTGGATCTTCCAGCCCTGCGGCGGGGTGGCAGCACCCGGAGGAGTCAGGTAACACCACATCTGATCGGCCCGGTGATGCCAGCCGTGCAGGGGCACGACCTCGTCCCGCACCCGCAGGAACGTTGCGATGTACGAGTGGTCCGACGCTTCCCGCCCGTCCGCTTCCCAGTCTTCGCTCAGGTCGGTCACAGTCTCCTCCTCGGCCTGCGAGGTGTGGCCCGTGCGGAGGCATCACCTCGACGGGCTATGGCAGTTGATTGACGCGCTACGGGTGATTCGGCCAGCGCACCGGGCCGGCTCGTGGACCTGGAGGCGGCTGCACCTCGCAGAGCTTGTAGGAGCGGAACGGGCGAGTTCAACAGCCCTGGCCGTCCCGGACAGCGGCAACGATGTCCGGCCTGGTCAGCGCCTTGTCCGGATCCTGTCCGAGAACGCGTTGGCCACGGCTGAAACCCTGTAGTCGCCGTCCACGCTGGCGAGCGTGACGGCCTGCCAGGCGGTCGCTGATGCCCGTGAAACCAGCCCGAAGGCGGCAGCCGCCGCTGCCGTGGTCACTCCGAGTACCTTGAACAGTCGCACTGTCTTCCTCCTTCAGCCGACACCTGCAGGGGTGTACTGCGGGGCGGCATCCGCTGGTTTCTCGCCGGGACAGATGCCGCCCTGCTCCCCCGTGACAGGCCCCGTGACCGTCCGACAGTGTGTGGCCGATGTGGCTGGCGCTCTTCCTGCCCGGACGGACGGAGCCGGTGAGAAAGAGCCTGCCTTTGGAAGATTCCGGTCACCATGCCTTTCGTCTGTGGCCAAAAGGGTTGGGCACACGGAACATCGAACTCGTGTTGCGCATACATTTCACCGAGGCTGATCTGCGTCAGATCACCGTCGCGGCGGTTCCCAACGCCCTGCTCGAAATCGCACTGAGCGTGCGCTACTTACGCACCCGTCCCCCCAGGACGGTCCGCTCGCGCCCCGGGCTGCGACGGTGGCACACGTGGATGGCCGGGAGCGCGGTCCCCCGAACCGGGATCCTGCGGGAACTGGACCCCCCGGAGGGCGGCGTCTTCGACTTCTACGTCCAGCCCTTCACACCCGACCTGCACTCCGGTCTCGACCTCGCCATCCGGACACCGGCTCAGGAACTGGCGGATGAAATCGCCCTCCTGCCCCGCCTCACCCGTGAAATCTCCCCGCTGCGGGAACTCGCCGGTGGCACCGACAAAGGCCGACAGATCTTCGCCGACGACGTCCTGCGCTACTTCGGCTCCTCCCTCGCCCCCTATGGCCACAGATGCAAGCCA
Source organism: Streptomyces sp. CB02400 (assembly GCF_001905725.1). Lineage (GTDB taxonomy): Bacteria > Actinomycetota > Actinomycetes > Streptomycetales > Streptomycetaceae > Streptomyces > Streptomyces atrovirens. The sequence goes on along the minus strand of NZ_LIWB01000026.1, from coordinate 68,108 downwards.
CCGCCGTGGCCGACCGGTCACTGCGTGCCGAGACACTGCTCCGCGGCGGCGTCGACGCCATGTTGGCCACGCTCGTTCCGGGCTGGCGCTGGCAGTCACCGACCTGGCACATCCCCTCGACGTGCCGCCTGACCGACCTCCACCTCGACGGCCACGGTCTGATGCTCGTGCCGTCCTACTTCGCCTACGGTCCCATGTATGGGCGCCGTGCCGGCGAGCCGTGGACACTGACCTATCCGTTGCACGCCGGTGAGCAACCCACCAGTGCCACCGACACCCTTGGCCCCTTGCTGGGACGCACCCGCGCCGCCGTCCTGGCCGCCCTGCGGCACCCGGCCACCACAACAGAAACAGCCGACCGCGTCGGCATCTCCCTACCTTCCGCAAGCCAGCACACCACCGTCCTGCGCAACGCGGGCCTCATTACGACAACCCGCACTGGCATCGCGGTCCTCCACACCCTCACCCCGCTCGGAACAGCACTTCTCCAGAGCGACACCGCCGGCAGATGACAACCTGAATGACCTCGCCGACCCGCTGTACCCGGAGCCGCTGGGGAACTCGCTGATCGTGCCGTCGGCACATCCCGAGCAGGGCAGGCATACCAGCGCCCGTCTCTTTTCCCTTCAACCTCGCCGACGACCTGCGGCGGAACCCCGAGGACGAGGCCGGTATCGCGAAGTTCCCGATCGAATCGGCAGGTTGAAGCCGATCAACAGGCGAAGCGGACGGCGCCGGTGTCAGCGTCGCGGTCGGTCAGGGCCAGCGCGGTCATGCCGCGTTCGGCGGCGCGCTGGACGAGCTGCTCGAGGTGGGCGGCGCCGAAGTGGGTGGAGAACCCCGGAGGCGGCGTTGAGGTGGGTAAACCCGCCGATGGCACGCCTCCCATCGCTTCCTTCGGCCCGCCGTGCGGCGCACCCACCCCCATCTGGAATGCTTGTTTGAATATCGAAACGCACGAGATCCCAAGTCACGAGTGGGACGGGTGAGCGCCACCCGCCCTGGGGGTACGCACCGGCGCTCTCCCGCGGCGGCGGCCTGGCCTGTCGGCGCGACGACAGCCGCCGCGGGGACCCTCGGTCGGCTCCGGCCGGGTGGTTTCTCCTCGCGCACGCGTGCACAGTTCTATGCGCATTGCCCCAACCTGCTTATTTTTTAGATCCTTCCGAGGACCTGAAGGCGGACATCCTGGCCGCGCGGATGCTGGGTCCGGAGCTGCCTGCGCAGCACCTGGAGATAAGTGGTTGTCCGACAGATTCCCCGAAGGTCCTCATGCTGACGTAGCCGCATCTCAGCAGGTCCACGGTCTGTACCGGGCAGTCGCTCGTTGGTGTGGGATCTCCGCTGTTACTGAACGCTTCTCATCCTGTGGTTTGCGGGTGATGGCGGCTGGTGGTCGAGGGCCGTGACACGGCAGGGCTCCTGGTCGTTTCGGCTGGTGATCTCACTCGCCAACGTCTCGACGCAGGAGCCCTGTTGGTCCCGTATCGAGCCATGCTCGATATCCCGCATGAGGTCGTTGAGCATGTTTCCTGGCTCATCTACGCCCGAAGGTGCGAGCTGAACTCCCGCTGGCACAGGCTGGGCTGTTCCCTGCAGGCCCTGCTCGTCCTGGTGCACCTGCGCAAGAACGAGGCTCTGGCCCAGGTCGCCGCGGGCTTCGGCGTCTCCACCGCCACCGCCGGCCGGTACGTGAGCGAGACGGTCGACCTCCTCGCCGAGCGAGCCCCGACCCTGCACAAGGCCCTGAGCGAGCCGCCGCCGGAGGGGTTCGTCATCCTCGACGGCACCCTGATCGCCACTGACCGCATCGCGGCGGACGAGCCGTACTATTCGATGAAGCACCGCCGCTACGGGATGAACGTGCAGGTCGTGGCCGCCCCCGGACAGGACATCGCTGTGGTTCTCGCGAGCGTTGCCCGGCCGCACGCACGACCTGACCGCAGCCCGCGCACACGGTGTGATCCAAGCCCGCCTGTCCCGTCGGCTCCTCGTCCTGGCCGACCGCGCCTACCAGGGCGCCGGCGCCACCGTCCGCACTCCCTACTACCGCCACCACGAACTTCCCGAGCACTACCAACAGTACAACCGGGACCACGCCCGGCTGCGAGCACCGGGCGAACGCGCCTTCGCCCGCCTCAAGCAATGGCGGATCCTCCGCAAGGCCCGGTGCAGCACCAACCGCATCGGACGCACGGTCACTGCCATTCACGCCCTCGAGATCGCCTGGCGCTCAAGATGAGAAACGTTCAGTGACCCCCGTAATTTGCCGGTTCGTGGACGAAACCAGAAGTCGTCGGCTGTCGCTGGTCCCACAGCCGGGAGTCACGCCGAGTGAGCCACGTCCGCCAGAGGAGGGTCTGGCGGACGTGGCTCACGCCGCAGCGGCGGGCCGCCGCGATCTCGGACAGCGCGGACGAGATCGCGTTCTTCCACGACGTCGTGGCCGAGTACACGTGGGCACGGGACGTGGCCGGGCTCGCGGCGACGACGCTGGGGAAGCTCACGAAGCCGGCCATCGAGCTGTGCGACTTCTACGACACGGTGCCCTGGCAGCTGACAGCACGGCGGCTCGACTGCTACTTCGCCGGTCCGGGCAAGCGGTCGCATCGCACTGGGCATCCCTTCCTGGACCATCAAGATCCATCGTCCAGGTGTCCACTCCAAGGGACCAGCCTCAGTACCGCGATAGCCCTGGTCCGCCCACACATGCCGCAGGCGTGGAAAGTTCTCCGCGGCCTGGGAGAAGAGGACTGCGGCGCCATCACGGTCGCCGACGTTGGCCGGGCTGACGCAGGTAAGCAGGACGGTGCCACGGGTGTCGACCAGGAGATGGTGTTTGATACCGCTGACCTTCTTGCCACCGTCGTGGCCATGCAGCCCACCACGCTCCGTGGCCCGGACACTCTGGCTGTCCACGATGGCAGCACTGGGAGTCGGATCACGGCCGCACTCCATCCGCTCGCGCTCACGCAGGGTCGCCAGCATCCGCTCCCACACACCCTCTTTCCGCCACCGCCACCGCCACCGCCACCGCCACCGCCACCGCCACCGCCACCGCCACCGCCACCGCCACCAGTAGTGATAGACCGTCTGCCACGGCGGCAGGTCATGCGGCAGGAGTCTCCAGGCGCAGCCGGCACGCAACCAATACGCCAACGCTTTGAGGATCTCCCGCCGAGCGTGCTTGGCCGGTCGCCCACCAGGTTTGACCTGCGGAACCAGCGGCCTGATGATCTCCCACTCCAAATCAGACAGATCCGTTGGGTACCGGGTACGCAGCCCGCACACCCCAGCCCTCGAACATGCGTTACCGCCTCGCTACCAGGAGCTTGCCAGCTGACAGGCTTTTCACGCGAACGTGTCATGAGGGAATTCCGCTCCGTCGGCGCGACCCAGCTTTCCCTGTCAGTCTTCAGCGCGATCTTCCCGCATTTCCGGCCCCGCTGCCGCCTCCTGACCGCTGCCGACTACTGCCCTCAGATGACCACCCGCTTTACGGCCTGGAAAATGATCACCGGCCTGCCGGCCACGACCTGAGAACGTGCCCGGCGCACGCACCAATCCGGGCTCGGCCTGTCCCCACACCTCGTGCCCAACCAAGTTGACAACGCCACTGTAAGGTTTGCGTAGGAGACTGCCAGGCTCAGGACTGTGGCGATGGCGCTTCCCACGGTGATGAAGCGCGCGACGTGGTCCGGCTCGGTCGTGGTGCTGGTTTTCCCTCCGCGTCGAGCGCGGATCAGTGGGTGGCCTCAACTGCGGAGGCCCCCGATGAAGTGGGAGCCTCCGGTGTCGTGGGTGCTGCTCGGGTCACCCTCAGCTCACGGGCTCACATCCATGAATTCCTTGTGCAGTCGTATATTCACAGATCCGGAATTGAACTTCATGGACGTTGTCGAGGTACGCGCCGGCCGTCTGGCCGGATGCGGCAATCGTGGTCCAGGGCTTCCATCGCCAGCCTGCGTACCACTCGTAGTAGGTCACTTGGAGGCGACTTCCCTGGCCGTCGCCGTCGCACTCGTCGTAAGCGGTGAGACGGTAGTTCGCCGCGTAGGTGGGATAGCCGCCCAGCTCGCCCTGGAGCGTGTAGCTGTACGAGCCGTGAGCGTACTGGCAGCCGTCTCTGCTGTACCCGGATATCTCCGCTGCGAAGGCAGGAGAGGCCGCCATGAGCGATAACCCGGCAAGCGCGCCGACCACACCTAACCTCGCGCTTTCACGAAGTGGGCTGCCCAGCAGGTGATCGGGACAGCAGAAAGTGCCTCTGACCAGCGAGAATGAGGATTGCTGAGGTCCTTGTTCCCGCTCCTGTCGGAGGCACTTTCCAGATGAAGCAGCCTACCGGGTCCTACCCCCATGTCCGTGTCCAGGATGACGGCCGAGCCGTGGTCTCGCAGGCCGGATCGGTCCTGCTGGTCGAAACGGTCCGCAAGACCGGTCTGGATCAGGCGATGTCGCGGGCTCTGGCGCCGTGGCGCAAACCGCGGGCCGTCCACGACCCGGGCAAGGTCCTGCTGGACGTCGCTCTGGCGGTCGCGTTGGGCGGGGACTGCCTCGCGGACGTCGCGATGCTGCGGTGCGAGCCGGCCCTCTTCGGCCCGGTCGCCTCCGACCCGACCGTCTCCCGCCTGATCGGCACTCTCGCCGCCTCCGGCGAGAAAGCCCTGCAGGCCATCCGGTTCGCACGGTCCGAAGTCCGTGATCGTGTCTGGTCGTTGGCCGGCAGACACGCCCCGGGCGCCGACGGACACGTCACGGTCGACCTCGACGGCGTCCTGGTGATCGCGCACTCCGACAAACAAGACGCGGCCGCGACCTGGAAGAAGACCTACGGCCATCACCCCCTGACGGCCTTCGTCGACCACGGCCCGGGCGGAACCGGAGAGCCGGTCGCCGCCCTGCTCAGACCGGGGAACGCAGGCTCCAACACGGCAGCCGACCACATCACCATCGCCCGCCTCGCCCTGACCCAGCTACCGAAGAAGTACCGGCGCGGGCGGCAGACGCTGATCCGCACGGACTCCGCCGGCGGCACCCACGACTTCGTCGCCTGGCTTGCCAAGCGAGGACGCTGGTTGTCCTACTCGGTCGGCATGGTCATCACCGAGACCATCCACAGCCACGTCCTGAAGATCCCGCCAACGGCTTGGACCCCGGCCATCGAAACGGACGGCGAGGTCCGCGACGGCGCCTGGGTCGCCGAACTCACCGGCGACCTGCTCACGGGCTGGCCGAAGGGCATGCGGCTCATCATCCGCAAAGAACGACCGCATCCCGGTGCCCAGTTGAGGATCACCGACGCGGACGGCATGCGGATCACCGGCTTCGCCACCAACACCCCCGACCGGCCGATCGCCGAACTCGAGCTCCGCCACCGCCTGCGGGCCCGGGCCGAGGACCGCATCCGGGCCGCCCGCGCGACCGGACTGCGCAACCTGCCCCTGCACCACACCGCCCAGAACAAGGTCTGGCTGGAAATCGTCCAGATCGCCCTCGACCTGCTGGCCTGGATGCCCATGCTCGCCCTGACCGGCCAAGCCCGCCTCTTCGAGCCCCGCCGGCTGCGGTTCCGCCTGTTCTCCACGGCCGGCCAGCTCGTCACCACCGGCCGGCGCCGCATCCTCCGCCTCGCCCGCCACTGGCCCTGGACCGGCGAGATCACCGCCGCACTCGAACGACTTGCGCTCCTACCGAACCCCGGCTGACCAGCGGATCCGCCTGTCCCTACGAGAAGAGGAACCAGCCCGGAGCAGTGGAACCCGGTGCCCACCCGAGGCGACACTCGGGCCGTCGGAATGCCCGCGACCAGCCACCGAAAGCGAAACGGTCCACCCACTCCGTCGGCGGACCATCATGCAAGATCGAGGCTAAGCGGAGCTTCCACTTCCTCTTCATGGTCCCCCAATTCTCGGCAGGTTCGAACATTTGTATAGCATGGTTGTCCGGTGGGTGTAACTGATCATTTCAGAATGAGGTTCGCAGGCCGCGGAGGCATGTACGGCAGGGTGACCGAAGCCGTTACGACTCGACGTGCGCCGGACGACGCTCGCGGCCACCGGGATGCCGGTGCCGCCAGATCCAGAAGACCGCACACGACAGCAGGGCCCATCCGCCCAGCACCAGGAATGGGAACGCGTGCTGGTGCCCCTGGAAGTACACCGCCGTGTGCTGAGCGTTGACCGAGGCACCGGGCGGCAGCCACTTGCCGATCTCGCCCAGCGGGGACGGCAGCAGCGGCCAGGACACCGCGCCGCCGGACGAGGGGTTGCCCAGCAGGATCATCAGCCCCCACGTCGGCAGCATCGCCCAACGCCCGAACAGGGTGTTGAACATGGTGAAAACCATGCCGCTGGCAAACAGGGTGAGCGCCAGGATCAGCCACGACTCCACGAACGGCAGGTCGAGCGCGCCGAGCAGCCAGTCCACAGTCGCGGCGATGGCGAATCCGCCGAGCAGTGCGTAGGCGAGGGTGAACAGGATGCGCTCGAAGGGCGTCAGAGACCGTGCGTGCACGCTGAGCTGGATCGCACCGACGAAGCCGATGATGACGGCGGCCAGCGAGATGTAAAAGATCGCCAGCCCGCGCGGGTCGCCCTCCTGCAGCGGATTGAGGTCCTGGACGGTGACCTCGACGCCGGTTTCCTCCCCCACGGTCGGTGCTGTGTCGGCCAGCACCTCCGCGACCGAGGCCCCGGAGGCACCCGACAGGTCAAGCACCGCGGTCCTCCCGTCGTCGCGGATATCGAAGATCGCAAAGACCTCTTGATCGTCCATGGCCTGACGAGCCTCGGCGGCACTGTCGTACACGTGCACTTTCACGGACGCGTTCAACGCCTTTTCCAGGGCATTCAGAAAGGTCTGCCCGCGGGCCTTTTCGTACGAGCCGACCACGGCCGTGGGAATCGAGTGCGGCGTCGGATCGGCCATGGAATAGGTGTACGAGCCGGCGAAGAGGCCGGCCGCAGCCGCCAGGATGAGCACCAGCACGATGGCCGGCCACAACGGTGACTGCCGGAACTCGGACCACCGCTGTCCGCGCGTCGGCGGCTGGGCGTGGGCACCATGAGACATGTCGGCCATGGCCAGGACATTTCCATAAGCAAGGTGAAAGGGCATCAATAGCTCCGTCACCCGTGGGAGCGCCCAGGAGGAGTACGCACCGCCCTCGCAGGCGTTTTGGGTACGGAGGGAAGGCGGGCACCGCCACGCGGTGAACCTGGACGGCCGGACCCTTCAGGACGAGGACGGCCGCACCTGAACCTCCCACCCACTACCGCCTGAATGGCCCGGGCCCACCGTCTGCATGTACACCGGCGTCAGCCGCGACACCCGCACCGACCTCTGCCAGGACTGCCGCCACTACATGTGGGACAGCCGCCCGATACCGCCCCCTGCGCAGCGACCGCGGCCGCTTCGTCGACGGCAGGTCCTGGGACACAGTGAGCGTTTTCCGACCTGTCGGGCAGACTCGACAGTTGGACTGGCAGACAGGCGAAACCCCTGGCAGATGGATTCTCGGCCAAGAAATCCGTCTCCACCAGAGGCTTCGTGTGCTTGTCTACGCCGTCCGGCGTCGGTGTGTCCAGCTCTGCCCTGCGCCCCCTGCCAGTCAAGCTCCGCCAACACCGCCGGGAGCTCGGCGCCCGGTGACGACGTCTGAGCTCCGGCCGGCATCCTGCTCCCCCGCGTCCGCCTTCGCAACGGCCACCCGTATGCCCAGCTCGCAACCGGGTTCGGGACCGGGAACTGAGGGGTCACTTCAAAGTCCCGTGACCCAATGACGCGCACACCTGTACGCACACGATCTCACCAGAACACCGGGGAGGTACACGGTGCACACTCCACAGCGTCCCTCTACGCGCGCCCGCATCCTGCGCCCCTGACGCCCCTCTGAGGCACACGCTGCCTGCGCCGAGCGGGTGAGCTCCTGCCGCAGGCAGAGCCCCTGACCGCAGGAGTCCGTCGTGGAAGGCGTGGATGCGATCAACGAGGTGCACGTGTCGGAGCCCGGGCTGGTCGTCGTGGACGTGGCAGCCGCCGACGACCAGACCGCCTTCGCCTTCCAGGAAGCACTCGCCTCTCTGTGGGCGACCACCGCGGTGGAACGCGCCATCAGGGATGTCGGCCAGCCCGGCGTGCGGCTGCGCTGCTACCTGGACATGCGCCAGGCACCGAACTGAACGCGCCGGCCGGGTCGGCTGTTCTAGCGGGCGAGGGTCACCGTGATGGGCATGTTGGAGCACCGGCCGACCCGGTCGGCCAGGGCGTGGCGTTCGGTGGCATCGATGGTCAAACCCCAGCGCATCTTGTCGGCGACCCAGTCGGTGACGTACTGGCAGCGGTAGCCGACGGCCGGGGGCAGCCAGGTGGCGGGGTCCTGGTCCGCCTTCGACCGGTTCGACGCCGCCGACACCGCGATCAGCGCCCGCGCATCCCCGAGGTCATTGGCGTAGGCCTCGCACTCGGCCGCGCTCCAGTTGTAGGCGCCGGAGTCCCAGGCCTCGGGCGAGCGGGACTGGAGCCCGTCTCGCGTCCGGCCGACGCCGTGGACCGGTGTGGATCGTGGACGGCACTCTGGTCCCGGTCCGCGACCGCAAGGTCGGCGCGTCCGGCCGCAACCACCGCTTCTCCGCGAACGTGCAGGTCATCGTAGACGCCGACACCCGTCTCGTGATCGTAGCGGCCCGGCCGGCACCGGGCACCATCGCTGACGCCCACGCCTGGCGCGCTTCCGGCCTCGCCGAGCACTGCCATGACGTGACCGTCCTGGGCGACGGCACCTACCTCAACTGCGGGATGGTCGTGCCACACCGCAAACGCCCTCGTCGGCCCCTGCCGGCCGGCGAAGAAGCGGACAACGCCACCCACCGCAAGGTGCGTGCCCGAGTAGAGCATGTGATCGCCCGCATGAAGAACTACAAGTTCCCCCGCGACTGCCGACAGCACGGCGACGGCCTCCACCACGCCGTCCAAGCCGTCGCCCGCATGCACAACCTCGCACTCACATCATGACCAGAAGACTGTGGTCACAGGCCCTGACCTGCCCGAACGCAGCCTTCTGCAACATCCTTCAGAACGCCCAGGGCGTCCCGGAACTCCTCCGACTCGCTACCGCATAGCCAGAAACAGGAAAAATGATCTCCGAAGGTGGCATGGGATCACGGAGTGCCGGCCTGCGCTGGTTGTCAGGGTTTCCAGGTGCGCAGGAACGACGCGATGCTGCCGACGGTACAGGTCGGGCTGTTCAGCTCGTGAGCGAGTGCGGTGAGCTGCTCACGGGTGGGATTGACGGGAATGTTGCTGGCCTCGAGATACATGACGGCAACGGCGCAGGCGACGGTCAGGTTCGAGCGTTCCAGCCAACGGCAGCGGCCGAGCGTATGCACCAACGCAGCCGCGCGCGCGTAGGCACCGTCGTACACCGGATGCTCGAGCATCTCCCCGCGGTGACGGGCGACAGCGGCGATCGGTACGCCGTAGTCGTCCACACCGGGGTCCCGGTGGCCGGCCCGTTCGGCCACCTCGAGGATCCAGGACTCGTCGATATGCAGGATCACGCGGCGGCGCCGGGCTTGAGCTGCTCGTACGGAGCATCAGCGAGCTGCTGCTCCAGGTCGTCGAGGAAGGCTCCGTGCTCGGCGATGAGCCGCTGGGCGGCCGCCATACCGGCGGCACGGGCACCGGTGGTGTCCTCGATGATGAGGCGCTCGACATACCGGTTGAAGTCCAGGCCCCTGGCTGCGGCGGCTTGCTTGCCGGCGTCGAGGACGTCGGGCTCCAGCCGGACCTGGGTCTGCTTTTTCGAGGTGGCCATACCGAGAATGGTAGCAGGGTGGTAGCAGACAAGGGTGCCATGCTTGGAGCGGCTTCTCAAGGCGGCGAGACTCCTTCGTCCCGAAGCAACTCAAGTGGGACTCTGCCTTGGGTCGGTGTGCCCCTTACCTGCGCTGACAGTCCGCAAGTGTCCACGCTCGTCCGCTGTTACACGTCGGCGTTGTCACGCAGTTAGACACTCACCGCCGTCGCGAGGGCACGGGTCTGCACGTCTCAATGGGGGCATGGTCCGGCCTGACGTCTTGCAGATGATCGCTGTGGCGCCGGAATCAGGCTCCGTGCCGGTGTAGGCAGTGAGGCTGCGCTCCGGGTCGGCCGACAGCGCCGGCGTCGGGCATCCCGAGGCGGAACTCAAGGACGACGGCTCCGGCCGGGGACCCGACGTTGGCTCGATCCCATCGTTGACCGACTCTGTAAATGACCAACTGGCGACAACCAGCACGAACCAACCGCCGACCAGCCACCCTTTCATGCGCCTGCTCATCACGCCCCCGTCCGAAGCCCCACGGCAAGCAGCAAGCCTGCCAGCCGAACGACATAGCGCCTCACAGACCACCACGTCAGGAGAGAGGCGGGGCGTCGCGCCGGTGACCTGCGGCTTTATCGGCCAGGCTAGCGGGCGCGGATGCATCCGCTCCTCCCCCGTCGTTGACCGTGGCTGACCCCTGCATCTGGCACGACTGTGGCACGCGGCCTTTTGAGCCCGGCCCAGGGGACCGCTCAGTCCAGGAAGTAGGACCAGAAGGGGATCGTGGCGTACTGGTGGTCCTCAAGTGTCGGCACAGGGTGACCGAACTCGTGGTCAAAGTAGTCGACCAGATCGGTGCCGTAATAAATGATGTCCGTCTGGTGCATCGACAGCACAGGCGTACCGGTGCGGTCTGGATCGGCCAGCAGGTACCGGTGCGAGTAGACCGGCGCCATCACGGGGACCCCGGCCAAGTACGTGCGTGCCACTTCCAAGGCATCCTGAGTGCCCGTCGGCCGCGGCTCCCAGTCCGGATGCCAGAAAGCGTTGTGCTCCACGTCGAACAGCACTCCGTCCACCGGCCAGGCCAACCGCTCCGCCAGGTCATCCGGGTCGCCGTCCCGCCAATCGGGCCAACTACGGCTCCCCGTGGGCAGCCCGGCGCTCAGTAGCGTTCGGTGCTCCGGCGCGAAACGGAACCCCCAGCGCTCCTCGACGTGATCAAGTTCCCGCTCGCTCATGCCTCGCTTCACCTCGACACGGGCGGAGAGCATGGCAAGCAAGGCCTGGGCGTCTTCGGAGGTCAGTGGGTTCTCGGGGCTGATCGGAGACATGAGTGGAACGGTAGAACACCTTGGGGACGGCGGTAGGCGGATTTTTCCAGGACCTCGGCTTGGGAAGCTACGATCATATTGCGGCCTGTCCGGGCAATGACCTGGGGGACGCCCTGGGTGCCGCCTCCTCGGGCTGGACCGCTTTCACCGTGATTCCCCGCTGTTCCCCGCCATATCCGGTGTGCTTGTGGTGCGGCCCGCCCGGCACACGGCTCTGACGGACCGACCGTACGTGCAGACGCGTCGGCAGGCGCATCAGAGATGGCGCTTGGACGCTCTGACCAGTCGACTGATGTCGTCGCGGGTCTTTACCCTGCGCTGGTCCAGTTCGGTCCTGCTGTCCGTCTTGGGCAGGGCGGTGACGTCCGCGAGTGCAGCTTCTGCCGCCTCGCTCAAGGCGTCGTCATCGGTGAGCATCTGTACCCGGAAGAGCGCTTCTTGGGCGTGGGAACGCAGATCGTATGCGCGGACTCTCACCACGCCGGGGTCCTCGTGTGGTGGTTGTTCGTGTTCGCAGAACCAGAGATGTACCAGGCAGCGGCGGTAGTTGATGAGTGCGCCGGCGTAGGCGGAGTAAGCGTCGAGTCGCTCCTGGCGGAGCCTCTCATGGCGGGTGAACTGATGCCCCTTGTCGGTGGTGCGCTGCTGAAACGCCAGGGTGAGCCCCGAGCCGAGCAGGGTCCCCAGAACGGCTATGGCACTGGCGATGATGGTCTCCACACCCCAAGCTGATCACGTATCGCCGACTTGGCGCAGTACACGCCCTGCACCCCGCCAACACGATTTCCAACTGTGTCGGCGGGGCCTTTGGCCATGTGCAGGGGCGTTCACCTGCGTTCAACCGACCTCCGGCTCGTTCACATCGTGCACCACCACCAAGACGACGAAACGGAACGGATCGGCTTCTTCTTCGAAGCCATCGAATGGGAAGGGGAGCCCCTCAACAAGGAACCGGACAAGTGCCTGGCACTCACCTGGTTCACCGTGCACGAACTACCCGACGACATCATCGAATACCCAAACGCCGGCCTGCTCGGCTACCCCAATGGCACCGGCATCTTGACCATGCACAACTGGCCGTAAGTACTCGCTCGGTGGCCGGTCTCCCCGTCACAGCCGGAAGCCCCGGCGCTCGGCGCGCAGCAGCCAGGCCAGGTAGGCCCCGCCGGCCACGCCGGTCACCATGCCGACCGGCAGCAGGGCGGAGCCGGTCAGACCCTGGGTGACCAGGTCCGCGGCGGTCACCAGGAATACTGCCGTCACCCGGTGGGAAGGACGTTCGGGCCCGCCGCCCGCGTCACCCGGCGGGCCAGCTGCGGGGCGGCCATCGCGACGAACGGGACGGGTCCGGCCGCGGCCACCGCCATGGCGGTAAGGTCCATGCCCGCACCGAGCAGCACCAGGCGGCTCCGCTCGGGCGGCACCCCGAGCGCGGCGGTGTCGTCGCCCATCTCCAGCACGGTCAGTCGTCGTCCGTACGCCGGGACGACCGGCGCCAGCACCGCCGGCCCCAGCGCGGCGACACGGACGTCGTTCCAGCCCCGGGCGTTGAGCGAGCCGATCGTCCAGGCGGCGGCCTGCGCGGCCTTGCCGATGTCGGTGCGCAGGTACAGGAAGCTGGTGGCCGCGCCCAGCACCGAGGAGGCGCCGATGCCGACGAGGACCAACCGGTAGCCGTGCGCCCCGCGCTTCCAGGCCAGCAGGTAGACGGCGACGGCCGTCGAGGACGATGATCGCCACGAGCGCGCTGGCCGAGGCTCCGTTGCCGAAGCCGATGACGTCGGGGCTGCCCAGCGGGTTGCGGGTCAGGGACTGGAAGACCGCGCCCGCCATGCCCAGTCCGAAGCCGACCAGCGCGGCCACCAGGGCCCTGGGAAGGCGCAGGTCGAGCACGACGAACCCGGCTCCCGGCGGGCCGTCGCCGGCGAGCGTGCTCAGCACCTCGGTCGGGGACAGCTCGTAGGTTCCGGTACCGACGGCCAGCACCATGGCGCACGCCGCGAACACGGCGAGCAGCACGCAGACCAGCAGGGCCCGGCTGTCGTAGCGCAGCGACCAGCGGCCGGTGCGCAGCAGTCCGCGCCGCACCTCCGCGCGGGCCCGCGCGGGGGCGTCCTTCACGAGGCTCACAACTGGGCCACCTTCCGCTGCCGTACGAGATGGATGAGGAACAGTCCGCCGAGGAACGCGGTGACCGTGCCGACCTCGATCTCGGACGGCGGCATCACGACGCGCCCGATCACGTCCGAGACGAGCAGCAGCACCGGCGCGAACACCGCGCAGCAGGGCATGAGCTGACACGGGTCGGACCCGCAGAAGGCGCGGGCGGCGTGCCGGGTCATCAGGCCGATGAAGCCGATCGGCCCGCACACGGCGGTGGCTCCGCCGCACAGCAGGGTGACGGCGACGACGGACAGCACCCGCACGCGCCGCACCCGGGTGCCCAACGCCCGCGCGTGATCTTCTTACGTCTCTCACCCTGCCCCAGGCGAGTTCGGACCAGCGGTCTCTGGGGCAGGATGGGTCGCCCATGAACCGGGCAGGAGTTGACGCCCGAAGGGGTGGCGCGAGCCCGGTCGGCATCGACAAGGAGCGCGAACTCTCTGACTTGAGCTCACCCCCGCCTCGTTCCAACCCACACATACGTACCAAGGGTGAATTCGTAGGATGTGCGGACCGTGCGGCGCTGAACGCTGTCAGTCTTCCGTTGATGACCGTAAGACGGTGGCGGTGCCGCTGGACGATGCCTCCTCCACTGCGGGGTGGCGTCCGTCTCGACCGCTGAGAGGGGCGGGCGTGACAGTAAAGCAGTCCACAACTGAACGGCCCGCTTCCCGTCCTGCCACCGCCAAGGACACGGCGCCACCGAGGCCGCGTGAGGTGCCGCGTCACGTCGCGTGTGTGATGGACGGGAACGGCCGGTGGGCAGCGCAACGATCGCTCCCACGAACCTCCGGCCACCGCGCCGCGGAGACAACAGTGATCGACGTCATCGAGGCGGCGCGGGCGGCCGGAGTGGGCTGGCTGAGTCTGTTCGCGTTCTCCACCGAGAACTGGCGCCGCCCGGACACCGAGATCGAATTCCTCATGCACCTGGTGCGCCGAGTGGTACGCAAACACGCCCCGTTGCTGCACGCGCGGGGCATCCGCTGCCGCTTCCTCGGCATGACCGATCCCCGCATCCCTTCCGGGCTGGTCCGAGACATCGCCGACCTGATGACGCTGACCGGCCAGAACCGGCAGATGACGCTGACCGTCGCCTTCGATCACGGCGGCCGCAGGGACATCGTGGAGGCCGCACGGTCGCTGATCCGCAGCGGCGTGCCGTCCGAGGCCGTGACCGAGGAGAGCTTCGCCGCTCATCTGCCCTTTCCCGACACCCCCGATGTCGACCTGGTCATCCGCACCTCCGGCGAACAGCGCATCTCCAACTTCATGCTCTGGCAGGTCGCCTACGCCGAATGGGTCTTCCCGCCCGCGCTGTGGCCCGACTTCCGCGCGTCCGACTTCCTCGAGTGCCTACACGCCTACCGGCAGCGCGAGCGCCGCTTCGGCGGCGTACTGCCGAACCAGAACGGAGAAACCCGATCGTGACGACCGCAGACAGTCCTCAGTCCCCCACCGCCGGTGCCGGTACAGGGGGCCACGGAACTGAGGATCGCGACTTCGGAGGAGAGCCCCTGTTCGGTCCTGGCTCACAGTTCCACACGCTCTTCAACGACCCGCGCTGGGCGTTGGCCATGATCCGGGCAACCGTGCTCGAAGCCGCGCACCCACAGATCGGCGCCGCCCTGATCGAGAACTCCACCTTCGTCGTCCATCCCTGGCGGCGACTGAGCAACACCTTCATGAGCCTGCGGCGGATGTTCGGTGCCGACGACCACGTACGGCAGAGGGAGGCGACCCGGCTCAACCGCATGCACGCACGGCTGCACGGCACCGACGCACGAGACCGGCCCTACGACGCGATGGACCCGGGTGTGCGTGCCTGGGTGGTGGCGACCATGTTCGAAAGCGCCATCACCATGTGCCGGCTCAGCGGACAGCCCCTTGAGCAGAAGACCATGGAGCAGTTGTACGCCGAGTTCCAGGCCTTCCTGGCCGCGATGGGCGACGAAGCCGGCCATCTGCCGCCCACCCTGGACGAGTTCTGGCCCTACTACGACCGGGTGGTCGCTGAGGAGCTGGAGAACACCGAGGCGATGCGGATCATCCTCTACAAGCTCTTCGACCACCTCCCCGCGCCACCCGTACTGAACGGCTTTCCTGCCCTGTGGGCGACCGGCCGGGCCGTCGCCGGCCCGGTCATCGGAGCGATCACCGTGGCATCCCTGCCGGAGCCGTTCCGGCGGCGAGCCGGTCTGCCCGAGATCGCGGGGGTGCAGACCCTGATGCAGGGTGCGTACCTGGCGGCCGGTCTGGCCCGGTTCCTGCCCGAAGGGTGGATCCAGGCCGAAAGCATCGCCGAACTGCTGTCGCTCTCCCCCGACAGCGACGATCCCCGCGCGAGGACGATCGCCGCCCTGCGTGATCAGATGAAGCGGGCCGGCGCCCTCATTCGCCTCATCGCCCCGCTGCCCCCGGAACCGGAACCCGTCGCGACCACCACGGCGCAGCGCAGTGCGGAGGAGTTCTTCACGGACGTCCTCGACCAGACCGGGGACGGATACCTGGATTGGCCCGACCTCGCCGCCATGGCCCGCGAGCTTTCCAGCCGGCTCGACCTGGACGAGCCCGAGGAGACCCGGCTCTACAACGCCTACGCCGACTGGTGGCGGGAACTACAGGCGGCCCTCGACGCCGACGGCGACGGCCGCATCAGCGCCCACGAGTACGCCTCCGCCGTCCCGTCGCTCGCCGGTCCCGCGCTGATCAGGGTCGCCGAAGTCCTCTTCGACGTGACTGACAAGAACGGTGACCAGAGCATCGACGCGGACGAGTACCGGGCCCTGTTCCGGACCGCGTTCCACCGCGACACCACCGGGAGCGGCGAGACATACAGCCGCAGCGCGTTCATCAACGACTTCCTGTCCTTCATGTCCGCACGTCGGCGCACCACCCCCTACGACCCCCTCCTCGCCGAAGCATGACCGCCCGGACAGGCAACCAGCCGGAAACGGCGCCTTCCGGCACGAGCACGGCCGCTGGCACGGCGGCCGTGCCCTACGGCCGGCCCGCCCATGAGGCGGTTGCGCAAGGTGCCGCTCTTCGCGGTCGGGTGAGCTTCCGAGGTCCTGCGACGGCGTACCGGGAGGAGCCGCTGGAGGAGGGAGCAGGAACCCTTCGATGGGCACTGTCACGTTGGTTGACCGGGGGGACGCTCTTCGGGTTGATCATGTTGGGAGGGGTCGTCCGTGGAGGGCACGCCGCCGCCGTACAAGGAGCACCGGTACCCGGCCGAGGTGATCTCCCACTGCGTGTGGCTGTACCACCGATTCCCGCTCAGCTTCCCTGAGGTCGAGGAGCTCGTGCTCCAGCGCGGGGTCCGGGGTCATCGTCTCCTACGAGACCATCCGCCGCCGGTGCGCCGAGTTCGGCCAGGCCTACACGAACGGACCACGCCGTCACCGGCCCCCGACCGACGACAAGTCGCACCTGGACGAGGTCCTCACCAAGACCAACAGTGGGCTGAAGCACTTGTGGCGCACCGTCGACCAGGACGGCAACGTGCTCGACATCCTCGCACAGAGCCGACGGGACAAGGCCACCCCCAGGCGCTTCTCCCGCCGCCCGTCGAAGAAGACGCGCGCGGTGCCGCGGGGGGTCATCACGGACAAGCTCCGCTCCTACGGAACGGCCCACCGCGAGGCCATACCCTGCGTCGAGCACCGTCAGTCGAAGCACCTCAACAGTCGAAGCACCTCAACAACCGGGCGGACAACAGCCACCAGCCCACCAGGCAACGCGAACGGACCATGAAGGGCTTCCGCAGCGTGGGCGGAGCCCAGCGACCCCTGCCCGCGTTCAGCAGCAGCTCACCCCACAGCCGACCTCACCGCCACCTGCTCACCGCCCCGACCACCGAACCGAAATCACCACCCGCTTCACCATCCGGGACCACGCCACCGGAGTCGTCGACACGGCCGCAACGGCCTGACCCAGACCGACACTCGAGCCGACCACACCCCGGCACGCCACCAGCCCCACGCACAACCAACAACTGACAACGCCCCAGACTGCCTTCGGCCGGAATGCCGTCGATGTACGGCAGGCTCGACGCCATGCGGCCGACGGACTGGCCGTCCATCGCGGCCCGGGACGTGGACGATGAATATGTCCCGTGGGGCGCAGTCCCGCAGGGCCGCCGCGCTGGCCTCCTCACTGCGGCTTCGTGGTGCCCCCCGCCGCGTGCCGGGAGACACCATGAGGCCGTCGCACAGCTTTGCCGCCCGACGGTTCCCGGCTTCCGCGAGCCGTGACCGGCCGTGCTCAGGCAGAGATCCGCACCTGCCGGTAGGGGACCAGCCGCACGGGTCCTACCAGCCCGTACCGCTGGCGCGGCTGACTGGTCTGCGCGGGGAATCCGTCGGTGACGCGTAGCCTGTTCCTGAGCGGAGTGGCCACCCGGACGGTGACGGTGTTGGTGCCGGGCCGCAGAACCTCGGTCAGGTCCATGCGCCGGGTCACCTGGTCGCCCGGCGGCACGGCTCGGCCGTTGACCGTCACCTCATAGGTGTCGACGACTTCACCGAGGTGGAGGTAGGCCCCGTCCAGGTCCCCCAGCCGGACGCTGGTGGTGTAGGTGCCGATGCCCGACACGTCCTGCAGGGCGGGGATGTCGGACCAGGGCCGCAGTGCGTCAAGGGTGAGGTGGTGGGCGGTGGTCGCGCGCTTGCCGTCCGGGCCGCGGTGCCAGTCCTCGACGTCCAGCGTCCAGGAGCCGAGGGTTTGCGCGCTGGGGACTTCGGGGGCCACTACGGTGACCTTCTTTCCGTAGCGCCGGTGAGGCGGGCGGGGCGTGACGCCTCCGGACGCATGGAGGCCCGAACGCCGCCCGGACCGGCGCCCGGGCGACGGGTGCTGTTGTGCTGCGCCTGCTCAGCACCGCACGTCGACATCGGTGTACAGGAGCAGCTCACGGAAGGAGGGACCGGCCCACACGGTGCGGGTGCCGGTACCAAGGACCTAGTACTGCAACGGTGCTCGCACTATGACCGCATAGGTTCACCGGGTTGGGTCCCCGATCTGGTTGACGCAGCGGCCCACCGCGATGATCTCCTGCTGGTCGACCTGCCGGGTCTCTACGGGATCGGGTAGGCCGAGCAACGTGGAGACTCGCGCCCGCGCCGACCGACAGGTTCGACGGTCCGGTCCAGCCGGGTCACCTCGTGTCGCGCGGGGACCTGCCGCCTGCGGCGTTCGTGGTTGACGCGGCTCGGGTGGCGGGTCGCCGACGGTCGTGGCTCGACGCCCGCGACGCTGTTCGCGCCGCGAGCCAGGGCCTTCGGGCATGGAGGCGCGCTTACGGAAGGACGATGTTGCGGCCTGGTCCGCCTTCGAGAGCGTCCTTTCCGGCGCCACCGCAGACGAGGTCGTCGCCGCCTTCGCCGTCCAGTGTGTCGTTGCCGGGGCCGCCGAGGACGATGTCGCGGCCGTCCCCGCCCATGGCGTGGTCGTCGCCGGGGCCGGCGTGCACGGTGTCGTCACCGCCGTAGCCCTCGATCATGTCGTCGCCCCGGCCGCCCCACATCTGCTGGTTGCTGCCGTCACCCATCAGGTGGTCCATGCCGTCGCCGCCGTGCAGGGCCGCGGGTCCCATGACCATGTCGTTCCCCGCGTCGCCCAGCACCGTGCGTGCGGTGTGGGCGTGCAGTTCGTCGTCGCCGGGGCCGCCGCTGACGGTGCCGATCCCGGGGGTGAAGGCGGCGATCGTGTCGTTGCCGTCACCGAGGAAGACGTCGATCCTGTCGGGCCGGGGGCTGTCAGCGGGCAGTTCGCAGACGACGGAGGTGGTGTCCTCGGCTCTGGAGTACGCACAGTGGTCGCCCGGTTCGAGCGGGACCACGTCGCTGAAGCCGATCCGCCGGATCCCGTCGCTGGTGTACATGGAGAATATGTTGAGGTTGTTGGTCTGTCCTGCAGCGGCGGTGAAGACGATCGACTGAGTTGCCCAGTCGGCTCCGACACGGGCCTTCGCCTCGGCGGCGGTGGCGGTGGCGGCGGCCGCCGGGCCGACGGCGAGACCGGCGGTGAACAGGGCCACGGCGACCGCGCTGACGGTGGCTCGGTTTCGGTTCATCAGACCTCATCTCGGTGGAGTGACGGTGGACCGACCTGCTTGGCGTGGTACTGCCGGGGACCGGGCGGACCCGGTCGTAAAGGCAGTCTCCCCTGCCGGTCCGGATCTGCAAGACCGCGAATTGACGCGGCGTCATGGTAAGCCGATGTCCCTCCGGATGTGATGGTTGGGCTTCTTCGGTCAGGCATGTTCCCGGTGTCGCCTTGACAGAGTTCGCTAGCTCAATTCTGTCTCAGCGAAGGCGAGTTGGCCGATGCAGTCGATGGTTGGGAGTGCCGGAGGAGCGGAAGGCGGCTGCCCGGGTGCGGGCGGAGGAGCTTCGCCCGCAGGCGGAACGAATCGCGGCCGGATTCTCCGAGACGGAAGCGGTGTTGGAGCGTCGGGTGATCGACCGGGAGGAGCTCATCGAGGCCCTGACCGCTCCGGACGTGGCGGAAGTGCCCGCTGCGGGTGCGCGGGGCGGTATCGGCGGTGGTCGAAGAGGCCCTTGGCGCGGGGCTGTCATGTCGCACTGGCACGAGGTGGCGACCGTGGAGGTGCTCGCGGTGGACTACCGACGGGTCGTCGAGCTGGTGGCTGCTACGTGGGTGAGGGCGGAGGGCTCGGCGGGGGAACCATCATCAGTGGGGAACTGGCGACGGCCGAGCCGCAGCCCATGCCGCCCGCTCACCGCGGGGCAGCCCCGTCCGGAACAGCCATGTCAGCAAACATGGAACGGACCCGGGTGTGATCAGCCAGCCTCTTCTCCATGGCCTGGCTGACGGTCCACCGGGAAGTGTTCCGGCATCTGGTCCGCGAGCGTCTCGGGGCCGCTGCGGCGGCCCAGGTGAGTTGGAGTGCGCCGAGACTGATCTGCGTTGCCGGCGGCTTCCCTCACTACGGCATCCATGCTCCAGTGCCGTCGGTTCAGATCCGAGGAGTACGCACGTTCCCGCTGCGTGCCATCGGCCGCGTTCCCCGTCCGATGCACCATAAAGTCACAGCTCCTACCAGGCAACTTGCCCGGCGAGGCCGACTCGGGTGTACGGAAGCGCACCACCGGGGCCTGTGATCTCGCGTGTTGTGGAACTGGACAGCCCTCACGCCAGAACCGGGTTCCGTTGCCATGCTGCGAACACCCCTCCCCGGCATCGCCCAGCACACCGGTCCAGGTCGCATCCTCGCTTTCCGGTCCCGGGAACGGTTCTGACTCCTGGCTCACGGCAGATTCCCTGCTCGCCGCCCACCCCTGCAATCAACTCTGTTTGTTTCATTGACATTTCACTCAGAAGACGTACCGTTGGGAGCGCTCCCATAACAGTCTTACAACTGGAAGGAGTTCCCCCCACATGCGCAAACAGAGTCCGTTAACCGGGCGTTCGCGGTCGTCCCTCCGCCGGCCTCTCCAGGCGCTCGTCATGGTGTTCGCCGTAGTTGTCGGCGCACTGGCCTGGTCGGCCCCCGCCCAGGCTCACGGCACCATCGTCAACCCCGCCTCCCGCGCGTATCAGTGCTGGAAGACGTGGGGCAGCAACCACACGAGCCCGGCCATGCAGACCGAAGACCCCATGTGTTATCAGGCATTCCAGGCCAACCCCGACACCATGTGGAACTGGATGAGCGCGCTCCGCGACGGTCTCGGTGGCCAGTTCCAGGCGCGGACCCCCGACGGGACGCTCTGCAGCAACAACCTCTCGAGGAACGCCAGCCTGAACAAGCCCGGGCAGTGGAAGACGACCAGCGTCAGCAACAACTTCACGGTCCAGCTGCACGACCAGGCGTCCCACGGTGCCGACTACTTCAGGGTCTACGTGAGCAAGCAGGGTTTCAACCCCAAGACCCAGACCCTGGGCTGGGGCAACCTCGACTTCATCACGCAGACCGGCCGCTTCGCCCCGGCGCAGGACATCAGGTTCAACGTCAACACCTCCGGCTACACCGGACACCACATCCTGTTCGTGATCTGGCAGGCCTCGCACCTCGACCAGGCATACATGTGGTGCAGCGACGTGAACTTCGGCTGAGCCGGAGAGCGTCGCACACGGCACCGGCCTCTGCCGGGCGCCGGTAACCCGCCGCCCGGCCGACCGAGCTCCGTCGGGGCAGGGGACCCATTTGGTCACCCTGCCCCGACGGGGCTCCCTGCGCTCCTGGTGTGAACACACCCGATCACGCGGCAGTCGCACGGTAGCCGGCTCCCCACCGTCTCGTCGTACGACTCCGGCACTCAACGGCCATGGAGAATCCTCGGCACCGTCAGCCCACCGGGGCGTATCGCGCCGCCCGGCGTACCCGCGCCGCCCTGGCCTTCCCCGGCCGCCGACAACTCTCGGAGACCTCATGCCCTGACGAAGCTTCCTCCCGGAGCACGCCTCACTTACTGGCTCCAACAAAAGTGGTTTGATCATGTGACTGTCTGCCTGATCGCTCGTTGATGTGGGCGTGGGGAGGCGTCGGTCGCGGCCGTGGATCGTGTCGGACGAACTGTGGTCGCTCATCGAGCCGTTGCTGCCCGAGCCGCCGCCGAAGCAGGTGGAAGGGCGGCCGCGTGTGCCGGACCGGCAGGCGTCGTGCGGGATCCTGTTCGTCCTGCACACCGGGATCCAGTGGGAGTACCTGCCTCAGGAGCTCGGCTTCGGCTCGGGCATGACGTGCTGGCGGCGTCTGGCGGCGTCTGGCGGCCTGGAACGAGGCGGGCGTCTGGGACCGGCTGCACCAGCTGCTGCTGAACAAGCTGCGGTCGAAGAACCAGCTGGACTGGTCCCGGGCGGTGATCGACTCTCCCCCTGGCTTCGCCGGGGGCACCCCCACCCACGTCCGGGCCGTACGCAGGGGCCCAAAAGCGGGCCCAGCCCGGTCGACCGCGCACGTCCGGGCAGCAAGCACCCCGTCATCACCGACGGCCGGGGCATCCCGCTCGCGGTGTCGCTGACCGGCGGAAACCGCGGGCGACGTCACCCAGTTGCTACCGCTGCTGGACAAGATCCCGCCAGTGGCGGGAGCCGTGGGCCGACCGCGCAGGCGGCCCGACATGCCCTTCGCGGACCGCGGCTACGACCACGACAAGTACCGCCGGCTCCTGCGGCAGCGGAAGGGCGGCCATCCCTCCATATGACGCTCGGTGCCCGTCAGAGCCGCCCGGATGATGAGGCCGCCCATGGAGTGGCCGACGAGGTCCACGCTCCATCCGTACCGGGAGTCATTCTTGTAGATCTTCCACGCCAGGCGGCGTCCGAGCTCGATGAGGGGGAGGTCACGGGTTCCGTCGTAGGTTCCATCGCTCCTCTTCCTGATCAGATAGGTCGCAGTGAGTGTCGCCGTTGTAGAACTTCACCTGGACGAACTTGCCTCTCCGTCCCCAGCGCTTCATGGCCTTCTCGGCGGTGTTCCAGCGGGACGTGCAGCTCACGCCGGACTTGGCGTGACTCGTCGGCGGGTCGTAGCCCTTCGCCATGTAGACCTTCTCGGTGGTGCCGTTGGTACGCGGTGGCGATGTCGCATCCGGATCGGCGGCCGCGCCCGTGGCACCGATGAGCACCGTGGACAGACACAGCGCCACGATGCCGAGGAGTTTCCCCGTGGTGGTGAGCGAGTTCTTGAGCACCGCAAGCTCCTTCTTCAGGGACGGTGGTTGACGCGGTGCCCGCCCCGCGCGGGCACCGCATCAACCACCGTTTCCAGCCGACTGTGGTCAAACCTTGGACAGACCTTGAACTGGCAGGTCAGGGTGACGAGCAGGCCCGGCAGGACGCCGTCCGGTCCGGCTCGACGACGGGATGGGGCCGGGAAGGGGCTGTGGAAGCAGGAGGTGCGGTGACGGCGCGGTTCGCGGTGCTGGGTGACATCGAGGTCCAGGTCGGTGGTCGGCCGCTCGACATCGGGCACATGAGACAGCGCGGTGTACTGGCGGTGTTGCTGGTCGACGTCAATCGCACCGTCTCGGTGGATCAACTGGCCGACCGTATCTGGGCGGACCGGCTCCCGCAGCGGTTCCGTTCCACCCTGTACAGCTACCTGTCCCGCTTACGGCAGGCGCTGAGCTGCCTCGAGGGCGCCGGGGCACGGATCGTGAAGGAGCCGGGCGGTTACCAGCTCACCGTCGACGCCTCAGCGGTGGACCTGCACCGGTTCCGGGATTTGGTAGCGCGGGCCAGGACCACCGAGGACGGCGAGCATGCCGTAGCCATGCTCGAGGAAGCGCTCGGCTTGTGGCGGGCCGAGCCGTTCGCCACCCTGGACACGCCGTGGTTCAGCACGCTGCGCGAGACGCTGGCCCGTGAGCGGCTCGCAGCCGAACTGGACCGCAACGACCTCGCGCTGCTCCAGGGTCGTCACGGCGAGTTGCTGGCCGACCTGACGTCGCGGGCCGAGGCGCACCCCCTGGACGAGCGGCTGGCTGGTCAGCTGATGCTCGCCCTGTACCAGTCTGGGCGGGCCGCCGATGCTCTGAGCCATTACCGGTGCACCCGGGAACGGCTCGCCGAGGAGCTCGGCGTGGACCCCGGGGTGCCGTTGCGGGACCTACATCAGCGGATCCTCTCGGCCGATCCCGCACTGGCATCGTCGCACTCCTTGCCGACGGCTGCCTCGCCGCGGCCCGTGCCCCGGCAACTTCCGGCACCGCCCGGGGTGTTCACCGGCCGCAGCAAAGAACTGCACCAGCTGACGGCAGCGTTGGAGGCTTCGGCGGACACGAAGGGTGGTCCGGGCGGGACCGTGGTGATCTCGGCGATCGGCGGCATCGGTGGCATCGGCAAGAGCTGGCTGGCCCTGCGCTGGGCGCACGAGAACACGCACCGGTTCCCGGACGGACAGCTGTATGTGAATCTGCGCGGCTTCGACCCGACCGAGCAGCCGGTGCCCGCCGCCCTCGTGGTACGCGCCTTCCTTGATGCGCTGCACGCCGTCCCGGACAGTATCCCGGCGGACCCGGACGCGCAGACCGCGCAGTACCGGAGTCTGCTCACCGGGCGGCGTATGCTGATTGTCCTGGACGATGCCCGCGACGCCGACCAAGTCCGGCCGCTGCTGCCGGGCAGCCCTTCGTGCACCGTGCTGATCACCAGCCGCAACCGTCTGACCGCGCTGGTGGCAACGCACGGCGCCCAGTTGCTGCCGCTCGACGTCCTCGGCCGGGACGAGGCGCACCACCTGTTGGTCAGCCATCTCGGCACGCCCCGGGCCGCTGCCGAGCCGGAGTCCGTGGCCGCGCTGGTGGACCACTGCGCGGGGCTCCCCCTGGCCCTGGGGATCGTGGCCGCCCGCGCCGCCACCCACCCGGACTTCCCACTCGCCGTGCTGGCCGCGGAACTGAACCAGGCCACCGACCGCCTCGACGCACTGGACGTCGGTGATCTCACCGTCAGCCTGCGGGCGGCCTTCGCCGCCTCCCACCGCGCGCTCACCTCGTCGGCCGGCAACCTGTTCGTCCTCCTGGGCCTGACCCCCGGGCCGGACATCAGCCTGGCCGCAGTGGCGAGTCTCACCGCATCTTCCCCGGCCCGGGTCAGAGCTCTGCTGGCGGAACTGGAGTCCGCCCACCTGGTGCGGCAGGACCGCCCGGGCCGCTATCGGATGCACGACCTGGTGCGTCTGTACGCCGCCGAACTCGCTCACCAATTGCCCGGCCAGGACAGGGAGGCCGCCCTGACCCGGTTCGTCGACTTCCATGTGCACACCGCTTACGCGGCCAACAGACTCCTGGACGGCCCGAACACGCCGTTCGCGATCCGGACGGAGCCGCCGGCGCCCGGGTGCGGCCCGCTGAGCCCGGCGGACACCACGGCCGCACTCCAGTGGTTCGACGAGGAACACGTCTGCCTCCTCGCTGTCCAGTCCCTGGCCCTGGCCACCGGCCGTCTCCCCCAGGTGTGGCAACTGGCCTGGTCCCTCATCTCGTACCACCAGGCCGGTTACCACCTGACCGAATACTTCACGGTCTGGCGGGCCGCCCTGACCGCAGCCGAACGCCACGGCGACGCCCCCGCCCCCAGAGCCCTGGCCCACTGGCGCTACGGACACGCCCACTCCCTGACGGGCGACCACAGCGAAGCCCTGGACCATCTCGGTGCCGCCCTCACCCTGGCCGAACGCACCAACGACATCACGGGCCAAGCGCACATCTGCCGCACCCTTGGCCGGGTCTGGGAGCAGTACGGCGACGACGAGCGCGCGCTGGACCACGCACTGCGCGCCCTCGTCCTCTACCAGCAGCTGGATAACCCGGTCTGGCAGGCCAACCAGCTCAACGCCGTCGGCTGGATGCATGCCCAGCTCGGCCGCTATCCGCAGGCGCGTGTCCACTGTGAGCAGGCGCTGCGCCTGTACAACGAACACGGACGTCCCGGCGACGCCGCCTCCACCCTCGACAGCCTTGGTTACATCGCCCACCGCACCGGCCGGCACGCGCAGGCGGTTGAGTACTACGAGCGGGCCCTGATCCTCTTCCGCGAGTACGCGGACTTCTCCAACGAGGCGGACACCCTCGCCAATCTGGCCGAAACCCATCAAGCCATGGGCAGCCTCGCTGCCGCCCGCGAAGCCTGGGAGCAAGCCCTGGCGCTGTACCAGGAACAGAACCGCACCGCACAGTCAGAACAGATACTGGCCCGACTGCGGCACTGATCCCGGAGGCCCCGGCCGCTATCCGCAGACGGCTGGCCGTCGTCCCTCGGCCCAGTGGTTCAGTGGTCGGCTCGGGCGGGTGCGCTTGCTGAGCGGACGGTGACCTCCCTCCAGCGGCGGTTGGCGAGTGGTTGACGGTCGACCGTTCAGCTGCCGCTCACCACCGGTGTGGAGCACAGGGTGGCGAGGCAGACCGCCAGAGTCGGCGCCGCCCCGACGAGGCTCTGCTCAAAAAGCAACAGCGCCTTCACCCGCCGCCCAGGGAACCCTTCACCGTCGCGTTCGGCACACGAGGCGGACGAACGGGAGTTCACCATCGCCGTCGAGAGCGTGCCTGGTCGGTCCCGCACCATCTGATCGACACTCGGGGCTGGGCCCGGTCACGGGGCGACGAGCTGATCGTGACCGCCGTCGGCGAGGACCGAGCCTCCGAACAGCACAGCCTCCAGCCGGACACCTCCGCCGGACCGAACTTCGGCATCGTGAACGACAAGGACGAGTACTGATGGCCACCCGTATCCGCACCATCGCTGGAGCCCACGGCGCCCCGCTGGCCGGGGCCATCGAGCTGACCAAGTGGCTCGGCACTGGAACGCCGTGTGAGGCCAGTCGCCTGCACGCCCTTTGCGAATGGTGCCCTGATCGGCTGATTCAAGGTTCCTCCAAGAATCGGGCAAGGTCGCGTGAGCAAGGTGGTGGCCGTCGAACAAGTGCGGCGGCCCGGGCCTCCCCGCCAGGGCCTTCACCGGAGGAAGGGATACCGATGGACATCCGCAAGATGATCGCAGGGCTCGCTCTCGGAGCCACCGTAGGACTGGGTCTCATGGCCACACCTGCCCAGGCGGCTCCCGCAACGTCGCCTATCGCTCCCGCCAGCACGAAGAGCGACTTGGACGGCCTGAGCCCACAGGCGACCAAGCACTTCTACAGCAGCCACTGGACCCGTACGGAGTGCGAGAACCGAGGGTGGTACTGGGTGAGCCTGCACCCCACGTGGACCTGGGAGTGCGCCCCCGGCCTCGGCACTGACGGGAAGTTCAAGTACCACCTGTACCTGTGGTACTGAAGGGTGTTGTAGAAGGCCGCGAGCAGGGCATCTCCTGCGCACGGGCAAAGTTGAGGACCGAACGGGTGTGGGAGGGGGCGTTCACCGGGCCGCGGGTGGGGCCGCCCGTGGCGGCTTCCGCTGGCTGACCGGGTGCTGCTGGTAGCCGTGTACTACCGCACGCGACGCACACGACGCGGCAGTTCGCCTCGCTGTTCAGCGGCTCGGTCCGCTGCTCACGCTGAAGCCGGCCGAGCGGCTGTGGATTGTGGACGGCATTCTGGTCCCGGTCCGCGGCCGCCCGGTCGGCGCGCCCTCGCACAATTGGAAACGCCAGATGACTGCGATCGGGGAATTGTCCAGGGCGGCAGCCGACGCTTCCGGACACCAATGCGGCTACTGACCTTCAAAGCGTGATGTCGTCATGATGGTTTGGGCAGGCCGATGCCGGTGAGGCAGCCGTCAAGGGCGTCGTGTCGGTACTGGAGCCGGCGCAGACCGCGTCGGACGGCGGTGATCAGGTCGTCGGGGTCGGCGAAGGCCCGGTTGGCCGTGGTGGTGCGCCGCAGCACGGACCAGATGCCCTCGACCGGGTTGAGGTCGGGGACGTAGGGCGGCAGTTGGAAGACGGTGAGCCAGTCACGGTCGGCGATGTAGCGGCGCATGCCGGCGGTGAGGTGGGTGTTGAAGTTGTCCCAGACCAGCACGATCGGTCCGCCGAGTTGCTGGGGGGCGGTCTGGATGATGTCGCGGTAGTCCTGCCAGGAGAAGCTTTTGAGCCCGTCGGGCCGGGCATCGGGACAGGGCCGGTAGATCAGCCTCGAGGGTTCGCCGGCCTTGTAGCAGACCAGGGCGGCGACCGATAAGCGGCGGCGGGAGCGGACCCGGACGCGGATCACGGAGATATGGCCGCGGCGGTGATGACGCTTTTTGAATCTGGCTCTGTCCGCGGTCCCGTGAAACGGGTCGGCAGGGCGGCCGGGATCGATTGTCATCGGGTCGTGGCAGAGTGCGCGGTCATGGACATCGACACGTTCTGGGACATCATCGAAACCGCGCAAGCCGGGGCAGCCGAAACGGGCGAGCCATTCGACGAGGTCCTCGTCAAGCAGCTCGCGGACAGACCGCGGCAGGAGATCCTGGAGTATGCGGAACGCTTCGACGAGCTGCAAGACGCCCTGTACCGCTGGGATGTGTGGGCGGCTGCTTACCTCATCGGGGGTGGGTGCTCCGACGACAGTTTCATGGACTTCCGCGCTGGGGTGATCGCCTTGGGTTGTCAGTGGTACCAGCGCGTGGCCGCTGACCCCGACAGCCTCGCTGGGCACCCTGATGTGGTTCAGGCTGCGAACGTCCGGGACCGTTCCGAAGTGCTGTTCCACGAGGACGTGAACTATGCAGCCAGCGGGGCGTTCGAGCGGATCACGGGTGATGCGGATGCCTTCTACGAAGCCTGGCAGGGTTTCCGCGGGACTGATACGGAGAGCGACGACGTCGTTGACATGGGCGAGGACTTCGACTTCGACGACGACAAGGAGATGAGCCGCCGGCTTCCCCGTCTGGCCGCCCTGTTCCTTGGCCCAGACCACCGAGAAGGGGCTCCGGTAGTTCCGTGATGCTCATGACCGGGTGAGGATGCGGGTCCGCAGGAGTTCGAACGAAGCTCGGCCGTACATGGCCCTCTTGAGTGTTTTCACCCGGTTCACGCGGCCCTCGACCACTCCGGAACTCCACGGCGGGCCGAGTCCGGCGGTGACGGCGTCGAGGTCCTGGCGGAGGAAGCCGGCGAAGCCCTTCATGGGCTTCGATGCGTCCTGCTCGGCCTGCCGGATCCACTCGAGTAGCAGGTATCCGCGCCGGTGGCGGACCAGATCGGCGAACGCCCGAGCGAGGTCGCAGGTCCGGGTGATGTCCGGGCAGGCGAGCCGGACCTGAAGCAGCCGCTCGTCCTGGCTCTCGGCGAGCGTCTCGTGGGGCCGCATGATCCAGGGGGTGATCTTGCGGGGGCCGGGGATGTCGGCCCGGACCGGTTCGGCGGTGCCCGCTCGCAGGGCGGCGAGGTGTTTACGGACGACCTGGCGACTGCCCCGGTAGCCGCGGGCCTGGATCTCCAAGAACAGCCGGGTGCCGCTGACCTGGCCTTGGTCCTCGGTGAAGCGGGTCTTCAGGTATGCCTTGAACGGCTCCAAAACGCCGTTGGGTCGGCGGTCGCGGGCCGAGGCAAGCAGCTGGTCGAGGGCGGTGTCGCGGAAGCGGCGGACGGTCTTGCGGTCGAGGTTCAGCCGGCGGGCGATCACGCTGACCGTCCAGCGTTGCTCCAGCAGGCGGTGGATGTCCTCGTAGCGGTGACGGGTGCGCTCGATGATCTGCGTTCGGGGCAGTTCCCGGGCGGTAACAGCATCTGGGCCACTTCGGGCACTTCAGCCACCGTTTCCTCCTCGGCGCGTTTGCGCAGGCAGTCGCGGTGCTGGTGGCAGGTCTTCTCGACCGCGGCGGACAGGTTCTGCAGCAGGTGTCAGCGGTCAGCGACTTCCAGGGCGTCAGGGGCGGCTTCCTCGACCGCCTTGGTGCAGGCGGTGGCCCGGTCCCGGCAGATGATCTCGGCCCCGGGGTGCTCGGTCAGCCAGGCCGCGAACGTCGCGGAGGTGCGGTCGGGCAGCACGTCCACGACCCGGTCGGCCTCGACGTCGACCAGTACGGTGCCGTAGGTGCAGCCCTTGCGGAAGGCGAACTCGTCCACCCCCAGCACCCGCGGCGCACGGTCCGGCACCGCCGGCGCCGTCAACAGCCTGAGCAGCCGGGGCCGGCCTGCGGTCAGCCGCAGTCGGCGGCACAATCGGGCAGCAGGACGGCCGCCGAGCTCGACCGCGATCGACCGCGGTCAGCCCGTCAGCTCGACGCTGGAGCGGCGATGCCGCTCGGACAGGCCCGGCACCTGCTCGACGAACGTTTTGCGAGAACAGCTCTTCCGGTCGCAGAAGTACCGGCGCACCCACAGCCGGACTATGACCCGGCGAGAGGCCAACGGCCGCTCGTTCAGGGTGCGTTAGTGCATGTTGCGTACGCGTCTCGGCTGCTTCCGGCAGTCCGGGCACCAGCCGGGCCGAGCGGTGGACACCGCCCCCACGGCCAGGGCGTCGGAGCGCCCCATCCTCTTCCTCGACGTTGACCGCCCGCTCAGCCCGTTCGGGTCGTCGTCCAGCCGCCTGCAAGCCCCTGCTTCCGGCTCTCAGACGTCCCTCGACCGAGAAAACCCACTACTCGGACGGCTTGGCCCGGCCTCGGACCACGCCTCATGGCTCTGAGCTGCGAGCTCGTATGGGCCTCGACCTGGATGGAGGATGCGAACGAGGCCATCGCCCCATGCCTCGGACTACCAAGGCTGCCCGTCGTGAAGTGGCCGGACGTCTGCTCCGAGGACGGCCCGCGCGGCCTGCGCTGGAAGACCCGCCACCTCGTCGAGTGGGCCAACCGCCGGCCCTTTGTCCGGGTCGACGACGAGATCAGCGCCATGGACCGCGTCTGGGTCGCCGCCCAACACCCTGGGCCGTCACTCCTTCATCGCGTCGACCCGGCCGAAGGCCTCGTGGATGCCGACTTCTCAGCGCTCGCCGATTGGCTCCGTGCCGCTGCGCTGAGCTGAGCCGAGACCAGGCGATCAGAAGATGCGGGCACATCCTGTTGGCTCGGCCGGGCGGACACGGATCGTCGCCGTAGCAGGCTGCTGGGTGCTGTCGCCATCCACTCTCGTTGCCGTCGGTGCCCTCGCGCGACCCGCTCAAGAGAGCTGCTGACATGCCCGGGGATACACCAGCACCTCCTCCGGCATCGGTCACGACTCAC
This sequence comes from Streptomyces sp. CB02400, assembly GCF_001905725.1. Classification (GTDB taxonomy): domain Bacteria; phylum Actinomycetota; class Actinomycetes; order Streptomycetales; family Streptomycetaceae; genus Streptomyces; species Streptomyces atrovirens. Next base: position 37,239 of record NZ_LIWB01000026.1, on the reverse strand, counting down.
GCCGGCTTCAGCGTATGGTCCAGGCACTCGCTCGGGGCACAGGTTGCACGTCGTGCTCTCCGCCGCCGCCGCGGTCGTCGTGACCCAGCACATCGTCGGTCAGCGGAACGCGGGCCACGAGAGCCCGACGGCCTTCGAGGAGTGGGCCAGGGCGGCGGGAGCTGATCAGCTCTCTGCTCCCAATCCTCCCGCGGGGCGGGCATCCTGGGCGAGGTAGCGCAGGGCGCGCATCACCGTATCCGCCTCCTCGCCGTGCAATTCCCGGCTGGGTCCCCCGAGGGCGGCACCCCGGGCGGCGATGTCGCGCAGGGCCCGCAGCGCGGTTCCCGCCTCCTCGACCTGCGATTGCCGACTGGGCCCCGCCGCCTGGAGATCGCTTCCCATGGCAGCGGAGATCGCTTCTCGCTCGGGAAGGAACGCGATCGGGGCCGAGTATGCGGCCAGGCCGTTCACGCGGACCAGGCGCAGCTCGCTGGGTTCTATCTCGGAGCCAGACAGGACCACTTCGGTGCTCTCGACACGGCCCCGGGCGACCCAGCAATGGTCGCTGCTGTTCCGCCAGAGTTCGAACGTCACGGGTTTTCCGTCTGCGGTGATGGTGACGGGTTCGGAGACCGGCAGGCTGGCCGGAAGTCCCTCACCGGCGTGGCAGTAGTCCTCCAAAGCGTCCGCCAGAGCCTCGCTGGCCTTTGTACCGCCGGAGGAGGCGCTGAAAACCATGACATGCTCGACCTGCGGGTCATAGGACGCAGAGCCGAACCACAGATACACATGGATGTCGCCGGTGACTCGGTTGTAGCCGCCACCCTTGAACTGTCGTGATTCCGGCCAGTCGGCATCAACAGCGACGACCCTGAAGCCACCTGCCGAGTCAGGGATGCCTTGATCGTTAATGGGATCTCCTTGTGCTCGTCCGTGATCAGGCATCCTGCCATGCGCGAGACCGGGGCCAACTGGTTGGGCCCGGGCTGGTCGGTGCACCACCACTCTCACGGGACCGGTCTCACCAGGTTCTGACAGCGGAGCGCACGGGGCGCCTCTTTGGGATCGTGCTGGCGCCCTCGACACCCGCTTTAGACCGTGGCGGCGCGGCAGTGGGTCCGGCATCATCCCCGTGTGATTGTGATGCAACCCGTTCTGGAGATTTTCACTGCCGACGACTTTGCGCTCTGGCCCATTGGCGAGCACGAGTCGTACGGCTACCTCGTTCTGGGCGGGGAGCTGACTCCGGCGGAGGTCGGCACGGCAGTTATGCGGATCGCCGACTGCAACGACTTCGAGCCGGAGGAGGAGCACGGGCCGTGCCCGACCGACCCACTCGGCACGTTCCTGCACGGACTGCTCACCATGCCTGACCTGTTCGCCGCCGGCGGGTTCCGGGTGACCGACAACGCCACCGACACCGTCTTCGTCGAGCCGGGTTGCTGCAGCGGCCTGGAGACCTGGCGGGACTGGCTTGAGGTGCTCGACGGCACCGGCTGCTGCTACTTCGGCCACGACCCGTCCTCGATGGCCGAACGCGTGGGCGACAGTGTCCGGCTGACTCTCGACGCCTACGGGGAGGAAGACAGCCCGGTGATCGAGCTGCCAGTGGGCCAGGTACGCACGCTCGTCACGGGTGCCCAGCGGGACTTGCAGGACTTCCTCAACCTCGCCGGAAGCTGGGCCGGACAACACCTGCCGGCACACGCCGCCGCCGTCACCGCCGCCCTGGCACGGGCGCTGGACCTGGGGCCCACACAACGACCAGCTTCCTGACCCACCGAACGCGCGTGCACGACGCCCGCCTCCCTCTCCGCCGCCGGCACAGCGCGCTGCGGACCTGCACCACCCTCTTTGCGCCATACGGCTTCCGGGCTACCTACCACCGCCTCACGCTCAGCGCCGCGATCCCCCGGCGGCTGGAGGCGGACCCGGACGCGCTGGTGCGGGCGGTGGAGGAACTGCATGAGGCGAGGGTTGTGTGGCTCGCGCGGGCGGAGGAGTACACCAAGCAGCGCCGGGCAGAGAAGCGGGCCGGGCGGCGGGCTGTAGCGAACCCGCGACCGTGGTGGCTGCGGAGCAGGTGGGAGGGCCCGGACCGCGCTTGGTATGAGGACCCGTTTCGCCACCCGTCGCTGCGACTGTCCCAATACGTCCGGCGACAGAACGCGATTCTGGACGGCGCCGCTCTCCCCGGCTGCCCGGCCTGTGGGGACGAGGGACCGCTGGAGTCGAACTCGACCGGGCACGGCTGGGTCGAGTTGTGCCGTGGGTGTGCGTGGACGCTGGTGCCATGCCCGTGCGGGCAGCGGCACCGGCTCGTGCCGGAAACCCCGTACCGATGGAACGAGATCTGGCAACGGGCGCACATGAGCGATGACGGCATGCCGAACCCACACTGGCCCGCGAGCTAGCCAGTTGAATTCGCCACGGCGAACGCTCGGGAAGCCAGACCCCGCCAACCGCAACGAACCCGCGCGCGGGACCACCACAGTCGTCAGCTGACATGCAGGTTCCGGCTTACCAGCGCTCAGGATTCTGGGAACCCGCGCGCTTCCGCCCGCACCGACGGCAAGGCATCCTTATTCTCCGAACTGCTTGGCAGTAGAGGCGGTCGCTGGCGGTCCTTCATCCGGACGCGGCGTTTCGGCAATCAGTTTGGATGGCTGTGCCTAAAGCGCTCCGCAGTGAACGCACGCTTGCCGGCCGCGGTCCCCATCGTGGCCGATGGGGCGCCGGTGGAGTGGGGGTCTGCGTCGGTGAGGCGTGTCGCGGTTTCCCACGAAATCCGGTGGAGTCTCAGCGGCCGGAAGTGGTTGGGTCCTGCTCAATGCTTCGCTGACGCGGCCCGGCACAGTGCGAGGCACAAGGTCCGAATCGCAGGCGCGGTCTAGCCCGCGTGTCGTCGAGTGATGGAGGTTATCGCGGTGGCTGGTTATGGGGCGCTTTCCGACGTATACGAGTGGCTGATCGGGGACGACAGGTTGACCCCCGCCAAGGCAGCCGCGGTTTACTACAGCGATGTCGTGGGCTCTCTGCCGCCCAACGCGCGCGTCCTCGACTGCGCGTGTGGAACCGGCCAGCTCGCCGTCGGTCTCGCGAGTCTTGGCCTTGACGTGGTCGCCGCAGACGCCAGCAATGGGATGGTTCGCCGGACCGAGAAGGCCGCCGACGAGCAGGGTGTCTCGCTTCGAGCCCTCCGCGCGAGTTGGGACGAGCTGCCCGACCACCTGGAGGACTCCACGTTCGATCTGGTGTTCTGCGTCGGCAACTCGCTCGGGCACGCCAAGGGCGCAGCCGGGCGCCTGACCGCACTGGAAGCGATGTCGCGGCTGCTGAATCCGGGCGGACGCCTTGTGCTCCACTCACGCAACTGGGAGCTCGTGCGCTCCGCCGGCTCACGGGTAGACGTCCGCGATCGACTCATCCGCCGCAACGACCGCGATGCGGTCGTCAGCTACTACTGGCAGATCGGGCAGCGCTGGGAGCAGGAACACTTCCTCGAGATCGTGGTCGCCCGGATCGAGCCGGATGGGGCAGTGCGAGCCTGCTCGGAGCGGTTGTCCATCTGGCCCTACCGGTACGAGGACCTCGTGGCGCAGTTGCGGAGCGTCGGGCTCACGGTGCAGTCCACCACCTTCGACCCCGAGAGCGATGGATACCTGGTGGTCGCCAGCCGCGACCAGGCGCGAGGTACGTCTGAGCCGGCGCGCTGATCCGCCTTTCGTCGTTGTCGTTGCCGACCTGCCGGCTGTCAACCGCTCGCATGCAAGGATCCTTACGCTCGTCGAGCAGGCCATGGCCACCCTCAAGACCTGGCGGCTCCTGCGCAAGCTGCGATGTTCCACGACTCGCATCACCAGCCTGGTTCAGGCCGTCCTCACTCTGCATCTGACCTGCTCAAACTGAGGTTGGAAACAGCTCAGTGGGACAACCGCGTTCACGGCCCCGCTGGGATTCGCTCGATGCGAACAGTAGAACTTGACAGGGAACGCCACCAATTGTGAGCAGTCCGTGCGGGTGGAGCTGGTGATGGTCGCCAAGCGGCACGGCATGCCCACCGTCGCGGTCATCGTCGCCACGCCGCTGGATGTGTGCCTGGAGCAGCAGGGCCCGCGGCCGGACAACCGGCACGTGCCCGAGGACATCGTCCGCGCCCAGCACCAGGCCATGGTCCACTCGCACCAGCGGCTGGCCGCCGAAGGCTTCAACACCATCGTCTTTGCCGACGCCCTGTACCGCCTGGAGCCATTCCTCGGTCTGGGTGATCTACTGCTGGTCCGCCGCTTCTTCGGCCCGGAGATCCTGCCGCTGTGGCGGTGGCGGCCGGGCTCGGACCTGGTGACCGGCCGGGACCGCGTCGCGGAGGTCCGGCTCGGACAGCAATCCCTCACCTTGGCATTCCGTGACAACGTCGACGGCGAGGGCGACTTCGGCTTTGACGTGGCGCTGCCCTGCCCCGTCGCCCCGGAGTGCACCGGGTAGTCGTGGGCGCCTGCCTACTCGGTCACCGACCTGCACAAGGCGCTGACCGGCGCCATGGACGACGACCCGAACATCGTCTGCACCGTCCACGGCGACGATGTCGACCAGGACGCCGCCCCAGAGGGTCGCGCGGACCTGGAAGCGCAGTACGCGGACGCGTGAGCCGCGCCGCCGACGGCCCGCACCCGCTCGCCCCGGCCGAACTCCCGGCCAGGGATGAGTGGTGGCACGGCTGCCGGGACTGCCACCTGCCGATCCAGGGCGGGGCAGCCCACCTCGCCGCGCACCGCCTCACCGTCCACCCCCACGCCGGTGATCCCCGGCGCCCGATCACGATCCACTTGGAGTTCTGACCCACCCTCACCGGCGTGCCGGACACTCCGTGCCGCCCCGGCCCTGTTCGACGGAGGCCAGGTCGGTCACGGTGGTCCCTCCTTACCGAGTACACGAGAGGAACTGGACGTCATGCACCTGCGGATTTACGAGACACCTCAGGCGTTTAACTCGTCAAGTTGGTGGGCTCGTTGTTCGAGTGTGTGTCGGTAGCATCATGGACATGCCCGATGTGTGGATCGGTCTCAGCGAGGCTGAGCAGAGGAGAAACTGGTGGTGGACCGGTTTCCTGACGCTGGTCTTTGCCGGTGGGGCGGTAGCGGTCGGCCTGGCCGAGTTGACATCAGACCGATGGTGGTGGGTTGGTGGCTTCGGTGTCGTGTGGTTGACCTCGGTTTTCTACATGATCAACCGTGGATACGGTCGGACGCGCCTGACTGCGGATGGCATGGAGTTCCGCACCTTCGTGAGCCGGCGCTCGGTTCCCTGGAGCGAGATCACCCGAATCGAGAAGCGACAGCACCTCACGCGTAGTGGGTCCTGGTGGGACCTGCGGGCCGTACGGGGCCGTGGGCGTTCGCTCACGATTCCCGGGGCCTTCACCAACCGGATGTGGGATGCCGAGTTCGAGCGGAAGTTGTCCGTCATCCAAGAGCGTTGGTCGCGAGCGATCGGCGGCTGACGGCACTCATGCCGCGTGAGCTGCGGTGGCTGTGGGGAACGCGACGGCTTCGTCGAAGTGGGTCCCGTGTTGGAGGCAGTGGTAGAGCTGTCCGGCTCCACCACTGTCTTCAGACGCGGCAGCATTTCGACGAACAACGCGCTTTCACACCGGTCCTTCAAGCTGCCGCGTGACCTGGAGTCGACCAGAGGTTCCTGGTCGCCTTCCGACCGTGCGAGCACACCTCATGCGCCAGTAGATCCGTCGATCTGCTCGCGGATGAGGTCGGCATGGCCGTTGTGACGTGCGTATTCCTCGATCATGTGCACCATGATCCAGCGCAGGGAGACTTCCTGATCGCCGACGTGCCCCGCTTCCTGTTCGGACAGGCGGCCGGAGTCGTCCAACGATGCGTCAGCGATCAGCTCACGACCGCGAGAGACCTCCGCTTCCCACGCGGCCACCGCCTCGTCGAGCCCTCGTTCAGGTTGAAGGGAAAAGCCATCGAGGTTGCTCTCCCCGAAGACCGGCGGCACGTTCTGATCTGCGAACACACGCTGGAACCAGTTGCGTTCCACCTCAGCCATGTGCTGCACGAGTCCCAGCAGCGTCATCGACGAGGGTGACGCCACAGCAAGTCGTAATTGGTCATCTCTGAGGCCCGAACACTTCAGGGCGAGAGTCGCACGGTGAAATCCCAGCCATGCTTCCAGCATGGCCCGCTCGTCAGCATGCGCGGGAGGAATTGGCCGTCCGTCCGGTGTCGTATTCATGAGCACACCGTGGCAGCAGCAGCCGTACCTCACGCGTGTCTTCGCTGGTGACGAACGCACGTCTCGTCCTCTCCCCGCCCATGGCGCACAAGCCGACTCCGCCGAGGGGCCGCTTGACTTCTTAACCCCCTGAGATGTCTTTGAGGGCCCGGACGTGCGAGCCGTCCACGGCGCAGTCGTCCAGGTCCAGCAGGTCCGCTCGGCGCAATTCAGTCAGCAGCGCGGCGTGCAGACGGGGCCAGACGCCCACCTCGGTCCAGTCCCTCAGCCGGCGCCAGGCCGTCGCCCCGGAGCAACCCACGACCGCGCTTGGTACGTCACGCCAGGCCACGCCCTTGCGCAGGACGTAGATGATGCCGGCGGTGCGACCCGGTCCGGCACCGGGAGCCGCCCAGGGTGGCGATGCCGTCGCGCGGACCGTGCTGGCAGCAGCGGGGCTATCCGGTCCTACAGTTCGTCGGGGACAAGGTTCGTGGTCACGACGCTGAAGACCGCCGTAGAACCCGGTTGAGCCCTCCGGGCTGGCTCGACATACTCCCCGCATGACCAACACCGGGACCGAAGCCGCTGAGCAGGGATGGGACGGGCCCTGGTATCGCGTCCGAGCAGATCGGTTCCAGGCGTCGTTCCTGCCCAGCGCAGGCGAGCCTCTGGACGCCGTCTGCAACATCGACGTCGAGGTCCGGCTGACGGCGGACGGGTCACGCTGGAGCGCGACCGTGTTCACCCTCGCCGAGGTCGAACGCCTCATGGAGAAGGGCTCCCGAACCGGCGAGGACCTGGACGGCCGCTGCTTCTGGTGCTCCGACGGCCTCATCGTTCGAGACCCCGGCATCGACAACATCACGCAGGTACTGACCGGCCTGCTCGATTGCGGTGACTTCGCGCAGGTCCTTCACCGGCTCGACGACGAATAACCGTCCGCCCTCATTCTGAAACGATCAGGAAGAGGCCAGACAGCGCAGAGGCGGGCACGGGATCCTTGCGTGCATGACGTGGGCATCAGGAAGTCGAGCGGTACGGAATGGGAATCCCGTGGCGCGGGCGCGGAAGCACCGGCCCAGTGTGTTGCTGGTTCGGCCGCGCAGGCTCCACGCTCCTCCGCAAGCGAGCCCTCCTCACGTAAGAGCCTGGCCGAGCATCGCGAAGATCCAGTGTCTGGTCGTGGACGTCGCGCGAGCGCCAGGATGCGTGGCGGAGCGCAGACGGATGCGGAGGGAACGTACGCGAGCGTTGTCGGCAACGCGTAAGTGGAGTACCCGGCGCAAAGTGACAGCTGCTGCGATGTTGCACATGCTATGGCTGGGCATGCTGATCACCGCCGTGATCATCTGGGACCTCTCTCTTCCCGTCCCCGTCGCGATCGCGATATGGGCCGGGCCGGCCCTGGGAGGAGTGGCAGGCACCTGGGCCGCCTCGAAGGCATCTGCTGGGTGACGATCAGTCATCGCTTCACGGAATGGATGTCGTTGGTGATCTTCACTCGGTTGGGTGAAGCCTGCGAACCCTGGCTGTGTCGATGCCCCGGTGGTGCCGCGCTGGGAAGAGCGGGGCGGTTTCGGCGGTCGGAGGGGTGGCCGCGGTGGCAATGGGTTCGGGTTCGGGGCGGGTTATTCCGCCGTTGACGGTGCGGATGGCGCGGGCGAGCAATCCTCGTGGCACGGCTGCGATGTGGGTGCGCGATCGGCTGGACGGCCTGTTCACGGATGCCGACTTCGCCGACTGGTATCCGGCCAACGGGCGGCGTGGGCTTGCGCCGGCCCGGCTGGCGCTTGTGTCGGTGCTGCAGGACGCGGAGAACCTCACCGACCGGCAGGCGGCGGACGCGGTCCGCTGCCGCCTGGACTGGAATTACTGCCTGGGCCTGGGGCTGGACGATCCCGGATTCGACTTCACGGTCCTGAGTGAATTCCGTGCTCGGGTGGCCGAAGACGACCGCGCGGACCGGCTGTTGGCACTGGTCGTGAACCGGTTCGCGGAAGCAGGGCCGGCCAGGCGGCGGGGACGGATCCGCGCCGATTCCACCCACGTGCCGGCAGCGGTGCGCCGCCTCAACCGGGCTGAGCTGGTGGCCGAGACGCTGTGCTTTGGAGGAGCTCGCGCTGCGGGGCGAGAAGTGGCTGGCCTCGCTCGTCACCGCGGACTGGGCGGACCGTTATGGCCGGCCGGTCCGCCATGACCGGCCTCCCGGGGCAGGGAGGCGCTGGCCGCCTGGGTGCTGCAGGTGGGTGAAGACGGGCTGCACATTCTGCGCGCCGTCCATCGGGATGATGCCCCGACCGGGCTGCGGGAGTTGAGGTCCGTGCAGGTCCTGCGGCAGGTCTGGGTCCAACAGTACTGGCACGACGCGTCTGGCCGACCGTGCTGGCGCCACGCGAAGTCGACCCGCGACCGGGCCAGCCGCAGGGCGGTGGAACAGAGGAACACCGGCAAGAGATCGGCGGCCGGGCGGCCGGATGCTGATTCCGCACGGGTGCCGTGGTCGACGATGGAGATCGTCACCCCGCACGATCCCGAGGCCCGTTACAGCCAGAAGATCACCGCGGCCGGCCAACGTGACTGGACCGGCTGTCGCGACCACCAGACCGAGACCTGCGATGAGACCAGCCCCGACGTCATCGTCCAGGCGGTCACCCGCCAGGCGCCGCGGATGCAGAGGCCGTGTCCGGGTACTGGTTTGGTCTAGACCAAGCGGGGTAAGCTTCCGCCGCTGTCACTGGTCGTCTCCGCGGCCACGGAGGCGCCGCTTGACATGCTCACGCCCGTCTAACCTTCGGGTGGTCGGGCCGAACCCCCCACACAGGAGTTGTCATGAAGAGCAAGAAGATGCTGGCCGCCGTCATCGGCGCGGGGATCGCCCCGCTCCTGGCCGTGAGCCTGCCGGCCGGCAGCGCGAGCGCGCACGGCTACATATCCTCGCCTCCCAGCCGGCAGGCTCAGTGTGCCGCCGGTCTGGTCTCCTGCGGTTCCATCAAATATGAGCCGCAGAGCGTCGAGGGCCCCAAGGGCCTGATGAGCTGCAGCGGAGGGAACGCCGCCTTCGCCGAGCTCGACAACGACAGCAAGGGCTGGCAGGTCACCCCGGTCAACCGGACGACCAGCTTCAACTGGCGGCTGACGGCACGGCACGCCACCAGCACCTGGCAGTACTACGTGGGTGGCCGGAAGATCGCGGAGTTCAATGACGGTGGAGCCCGGCCGGGCTCCACCGTCACCCACCAGGTGAACTTCGGCAGCCTGACCGGCAGGCAGAAGGTGCTGGCCGTGTGGAACGTCGCCGACACCGCCAATGCCTTCTACGCCTGCGTGGACGTGAACGTGCGCTGACGCAGTGCCGCAGCACCAGACCCGGCCGGCATGAACCGGCTGTCGTGTCCCGGTGCTTGAAGCGGACGGTGCGCCGCCCGCTCCAGGCACCGGGTGGCTGCTCATCTCCAGGCCGCCCGGCGGCCGGGAGCCTTCGGACGACCGCGTGTGAGCACGTGCGAAAGGGTGGGTACGGCGGTGGACAGAGTTGACGAGCGAAGCCTGTGCCCCCCTCGAGGGCTCGCCCCGGGGGGAACCGGGGACGGCGGGCTAGCCACCCGGATGGCCCGGTCCCTGGCCGGGCGGGTCCAGCGGCGCGGCCCGGGGCTGCTCAGGGTCTGCGTGGGCATGGTGTTCCTCTGGTTCGGCGTTCTCAAGTTCTTCCCCGCGGCAAGCCCCGCCGAGGGGGTCGCCGTCCGGGCCGCGACGCAGCTCACCTTCGGCCTGCTGCCGCCGGACGTGGTGTTACCGGTTCTGGCGGCGTCCGAGACGGCCATTGGCCTCGGCCTCATCACGGGAGTGCTGCTCCGCGTGGCCCTGGTGGGGTTCTTCGCCCACATGGTCGGTGTCTTCTTGGCGCTCCTGCTGCTGCCCGGGGAGATGTGGCAGGGGGGCGCGCCGGTCCCGACCCTGGAGGGCCAGTACATCATCAAGAACGTCGTTCTGGTCGCGGCCTGTCTCGTGGTGGCGGCCGACGAGTGGGGCCGCACGCCGCCACCGTGAGGACGTCCGGTGAACCAGGGCGCGCCGGCCGCGGCGCGGTGGCTCGCCCAGAACACTCCACCAGCCGCCCCTGTTCGGGAGAGGCGGCCACGAGGACGCTGCCGTCACGACCGCATCCAGGCTCTCGGCAACTACTCCGCCAGCAGGCCGACCCACCGGTCGCCTATCGAGATGAGGACCCATGAACCGACACGGAGTCACCGCCCGCGCGGTCGCCACGACCCTGCTCGCCACCGGTCTCGCCGCGGCCCCGGCAGCCGCCGCCCCCGCCGCCACCGGGGCGAAGGCCCGCGTCGGCGCTGACTGGGCGAGCCAGTCGATCGTCTTCACCGCCGCCGCGGGACAGGCCAACGACCTCCACGTGATCCCCATGGACCGCGGCGCCGGGGTCCGGCGGATCGGCTTCCGCGACGCAGCCCCGCTCGAACCCGGCCACCACTGCGCGTATCTCGAGCCCGGGGACAACACCTTCGTCGTCTGCGAACTGCCCACCAACAGCCCCCGGCCGGACAGGATCGACATTTTCCTCGAGGACCGCGACGACACGATCGTCACCAGCGACCCCGCGGTCGCCACCGTTCGCGGCGGCCACGGCGACGACACACTGCACGCCCACACCGCACACACGGTGCGCGGCGACGCCGGCGATGACATGGTCATGGGGCGTGCAGTACTGGACGGCGGCGACGGCAGGGACCACCTGATGGGAGACGACAGCGGCCAGCGGCTGTGGGGCGGCCGGGGCGACGACATGATCGAGGCATACGACGGTGCGGACATCCTGTACGCCGGCCCGGGCGACGACCACGCCATGGGCGGAGACGGCCGCGACATCGTCCTCGGCGGCCCTGGGAAGGACACCGTCGAAGGCGGCCCGGGCCGCGACATCGTCCTCCAGTAAAAGCGCCCCACCAAGGCCCTGCCCCGCTGACCTCGCCGTTTCGCTTGGGTGCGGCGGGTGACGAGGCGGCAATGTGAAAGTGCCTTCCTCACCCGGGACGATGACCTTGCTGAAGGGTTCTGTCGGTCCAGGCGGAGGGCACTTTCTACGTGCAGGGTATCGGGTCGCGTCCCAGGGCCTATGTCAGCACCGGTGGTTCGGGGGGCAGTCATGCAGGAGCACGACTGCTGACGGATCTTGCCGATGCCACGGGGTTGACCGCCGCACACTCCACCGCTCTCAGGCCGCTGCGGCCGTGCGAAACCGGACATGATCCGGGACGGATCGCCACTGGCTTGCCGGTGACGCTCGCCGACGGCGGCGAGGCATCGCCGACCCGGCCGCGCTGCGGGACCAGGCCGAGGTGGTTCGGCTCGGTTGCCTCGACACCGACGGCCTGGCGGCTGCTCGTCGATGTTGACGAGCGGGCACTGGCTTCCCTGCGCTCGACCCGCACCCAGGCCCGGGAGGTCGCCTGGCTGCAGGCCGCCGGGACCAGTGAGGGCATACCCGCCGCCCGAGCCGCGGGACGCGTGCTGCCCGGCCTCGTCCTGGACCTCGACGCCACCCTGGTCACCTGCCGCTCCGAGAAGGACCAGGCAGCACCCACCTGTTGTTGCGGGCCATGAGGTTGTTGGCGCTGTGGCCAGGGGATCAAGGCGTTCCGAGCAACATCGCGACGGCTGCACGTGCATGACAGGCTGGGGCCGGGTCGCCACTGATACCGGCCGTCACGATGGCTCCTTCGACCAGCAGGAAGACCGGTTCGACCACCGGCAGCCCGGTGGCGTGGACCCACACCGCGATCTGGTCGTGGAACGCCTGCTTGTGTGACCGGACTTCAGCCAGCACCGCCTCGGACGAAGGGCCGAGTTCGCCGTAGGCGTTGACCCAGGCGCATCCGCGGAAACCAGGCTCTGCGAACCACTCGGCCAGCCAGTCGAAGACCGCGAGCACGCGCTCGCGGGGATCCGGAACCTGCTCCACGTGGGCGGCCAGGTTCCCCCGCCATCGCTGATCGCGACGCTTGAGCACCGCCACCACCAGGTCCTCCTTCGCCGCGAAGAACCGGTAGATCCGCTTCAACGGCAGGCCCGATACCGCGCGGACCTCGTCCATGCCGACCGCCTGGATGCCGCGCTCGTAGAAGAGCCTTTCCGCTGCATCGAGCAGCGCCTCGCGGTCCAGGCGATTCTGCTCGTCGGTGATCGGGGCTGGCATCCGGCCCTCCTTGACGTTGAGAACGATCGTTCCCTACCTTAGCCTCGACCGATAGGAAACGATCGTTCTCAACGCGAGGAGGCAGTGGTGCCGGAAGATCGACCGCCCTACCCACCGTTCACGCAGGAAACCGCCCTGCAGAAGGTCCAGGCCGCTGAAGACGCATGGAACACTCGCGATCCCCACCGGGTGGCACTGGCCTACACACCCGACTCGAGGTGGCGGAACCGGGACACGTTCATCAGCGGGCGCGAGGAGATCGTCGCTTTCCTGACACAGAAGTGGGAGCGGGAACTCGACTACGCGCTGCGCAAGAGTCTCTGGGGGTTCCACGAGAACCGGATCGCCGTCCGGTTCCAGTACGAGTGGCACGACGCGGAAGGCCGCTGGTGGCGCAGTTACGGCAACGAACTGTGGGACTTCGACGAGCGCGGCCTCATGCGACGCCGTGAGGCGAGCATCAACGACGTCGCCATCCCTGAAGCCGATCGGCGTATCCACGGCCCCAGGCCCAGGGACGAACACGGGGCCGACATCCCGCTTCGGTAGAACCCGCCACCATGCCGCCCCAAGGCGGTGGACTCAGGCGACACGACCGTCCGATCCCACCGCGCTCGTGTGTTGACGGAAAACGCTGTGCCCCACGCCGACGCGCCTCCATCCGTCGAAGGGCGTCGTCGTCTTGTCGAACGCTGCCGGACCCGGCCGATCGCCCATGTCGCAGCAGGGATCGGAATCTCCCGAGCCTGTGCATCGAAGTGGGTCAACCGCTACCGCCGGCATGGGGAACTCGGCCTCCTCGACCGATCCTCGACCCCGCACCGCCAGCCGACCGCCATTCCGCACGACCTGGTCGCGAGGATCGACGAACTCCGGCGTAACTACAAGTGGTCCGCCATCCGGATCGTGTGTCGCTCGAGAATACGATTCGGTGCTGTGAGCTGCGGCGAGGCTGTTCGGTCAGGCGGTTCTCCGGCACTGGTTGATCAGGCCGCCGAGGAGGGCTGTCGTTGGATTCTCCGGGCCTGGAGGTCGGTGACGTTGGTCGGAACGGGCGGTTTGGTGCTGTCCGAGGACAGTTGCCGCCGGGACTGGTGGGGGCGGTGCTGGTTGTAGTGCCGGATGCACTCGGCCAGGACCGCCTGGGCATGGACCTCGTTGTGGATCAGGATCCGGTCGAGGAGCTCGCGCCGGAGGGTGCCCACCGCTCTCTCGCAGATCGCGTTCGCTCTCGGTGCCTGCGGCGGGCTGAGCAGGATCTGCACGTCGTCGGCCTGGAAGACGGCGTCGAAGGCGTCGGTGTACTTCGCATCCCGGTCCCACAGCAGAAAGCGCAGCGAGTCCATTCGGCACCCCAACGTCATGGCGAGATTCCTCGCCTGCTGGACGGTCCACTGCGCGGTGGGGTGGACGGTGACGCCGGCGAGGTGTAGTCGGCGAGTGCCGTGCTCGATGAAGACCAGGGCGTACAGGCGCTCCAGCACCACGGTGTCAAGGTGCAGGAAGTCGGCGGCGATGGTGCCGTGGGCCTGGGTGGTGAGGGACTGGCGCCAGGGAGGGCCGGAGCGATGCGGGGCGGGGTCAACTCCCGCGGACCGCAGGATCTCCCATACGGTGGACGGGGCGACGGAGTAGCCGAGGCGGGCGAGCTCGCCCTGTATGCGGCGGTGGCCCCAGGTGCTGTTCTCGCGCACCAGACGGAGGATGAGCTGCTTGACGGTGGGCGCTGTCGGGGGCCGTCCCGGGTGGCGGCGCTCGGTGAATGTCCACTTCCGGGAGACCAGGCGTCGGTGCCAGGCCAGCAGCGTGGTCGGCGTGACCGCGAAGACCTGGCGCCAGCGCCCCCGCGGGATCAGCCGGGAAAGGACGGCCGACCGGATCCGGTCGGCGGACTCATAGCGGACCCGAGCGATCTGGCGGCGCAGCACCGCGTTCTCGTGCCGCAGCGCCAGCACCTCCGCGTCCTTGGCCACCCGACTGCGCAGCACGGCAGCGGGCACCTTGATCAGATCCCGGACCAGCGCGGCGACGATCGACAGCGGCACCAAAAGATCATCCCAGGCGCCGCGGAGGCCGTTGCCCCACACGGAGAAGCTGCAGGCCAAACTCAGAATCGTATTTCCGAGCGGGACAGGGACAGAAACCAACCTGCCTGGCCGCTGAACAACGTCGGGGCCACCCTCAGGGACATTGCGTGTTGTCGTTCTGTCCGTTTGAGCACGTGAGTCGTGGTTGATCATGTCCATCCGAGTGTGGCCAGCGGGCGGCGGGGTGGCGGGCGTGGTGTCGGGTGGCGGCGGCGATGTTGGTGCGGTTGTCCTGCCGGCAGACGCTGATGGCGAGGTTGCGAAGACTGGCCATCACGCGGGGCAGACTGCCGGTGCGGATGGTGGAGGCGTCCTCGGCGAACGTGGTGTCGCGGACGTGGTGGAGCTGGTTCTCGATCTTCCAGTGGCCGCGGATCCAGGTCGCGATCTGGGTGCCGGAGGCCGCGCCGGACGGCAGGCCGGTGACGGAGCACAGCCGCTCGATCGTGACCCTGTTGCTGGTCAGGTCCTTGCGCCAGCGCATCACGCGCAAGGCTTGACGGGCACCGGATAGTCGAGGTGTCGGAACACGGCCGTCTTCAGGTGCCGGACCTCCAGTCGGCCCCGGCTCTTGGAGCGGTCCTTGTGGTCCAGGCCGATGTCGGCCCACGGCAGTTGCCTCAACTGCCTGAGCAGGCCGGGATGGTTGCCCTTCACGACAGCGATGTAGTGGGCGTGGTGTTCACGCAGCCAGATGCCGTTGGCGTGCTGGGTGTGGGCCGCGTCCGCGGTGACCACGGTGTTCTCCCCAGCCAGGCCGTCCAGAAGAGGGATGAAGGCGGGAGTCTCGTTGCTCTTCGTGTCGATCTGCCGCTGGGCGAGGACCGTTCCGCCATGGTCCATCGCGGCCAGCAGCCACACCGCCTTCCCGCCGGCCGCTTTCGATCCGCGCAGTTGTTTCCCGTCGACGGCGACCGCCCGCCACCGCCTCCGTCCTGCCTGCCGGGTGTCAGCTCTGCGTGCAGGAGCGTGCTGATCGCTGCGTGGAAGGCGTCACCGTCCAGGCGGCGGAGAAGCCGCATCACCGTGGTGGCATGCGGCAACGTGACCGCCTTGCTGAACGGGTCGAACGCGAAACCCAGGGCCAGGAGGATCCAGCGAGGCGCATCCGCGATCCATTCGGTGATCGCGGCCAGGGATCGTGCACCGGCCAGGACACTCGCCGCGGCGGCGGTCACGATCGCCGTCAGTGGGAAACGTCGGCCACGGCGGTCACGGGGATCCGGCAGACCCGCGAGGAACCGGGCCAGGCACACCGCATCGGGCAGCGGCTGCGGCGACAGGGTACGGGCCAGTTGCTCCAGGACCGACGGCATGGGAGAAGATGAGGCAGCAGGCACGGTCTTCGGTTGTGGTCACGTGAACTCGACACTCACATGATCAGCGAGACCGTGCCTGCACCTGCATGCGGTGTCCTGCTCGCACCGACATGACGGGCCGTCACCGGGCGGACTCACCCAACCCGCGACCTCGCGATGTCCCTGGTAGTTCGGTGAAGGCGCGGATCTGGTCGGCCAGCACGGTCGTCTCGGGACAGGCTCTGGTGAGCTGGTCGTGCAGGGCGCGACCGTGCTCGTCGAAGTGGCCAGGGGCGGCAGGTGAGTAGGCCGGTGACCTTGCGGGGTGACAGGGCGGCGTGGTCGGCCTCGACGCGTCCTTGGTCGATATAGCGGACCAGAAGATCGGCGCTGCCGGTGCAGCCCTGTTCCCGGATCTCCGCCAGCAGGTGAGTGACGGAGACGGCCGGGTCTTCGGTGCGGTGTCTTCGCAGGTGGTTGCGGTAGGGGTCAACCAGGCAGGACCGGTGGATGGGGGCACGGATCATGCGGTCCGGCTCGATGTGGCGGGCGTAGCGCTTGACCGCGTTGAGCGACAGGCCGAGACGTCGGGCACAGGCGAGCAGGCCGACAGCGGCCGTCCGCAAGGAGGCCGAAGCGCGGCACGTCGCGAACCTCGAGGCCGCGCTCACCGCCGAACACTGACCTGCGCGCGGTGCGGGCCTTGGCCGGCCATGTGCCGACCCTGACGGTGCCGCCGTCGACGCGCGGATCCGCCGACTGCTGGCCTACGGGCGCGAGTTCCACGGCAGTCACCCCTACGGCCTGGAGGACCTCGCCCGTCACGCCGTGTACAGCTTCTCCGGGGTGCGCACCGCCTACGGCGAGACGGAGATCAGGCAGGCCGTCGCGCAGATCGGCCGGGAGCCGAACCGGCCACGCCGCAACGCTGCCCAGGGGACCGGTGAGCACGGCGCCTCCGACGCCGGGACATGCAACGGCTCCGCTGCGTCCATCGGCCCTCCGGGGCCCGTCGCTGCCTGCCTGCCAGCAGGCAGCGGCGGACCCGCGACGGCAGATCCTGTCCGGCCGGCTGGAACCGGGTGAGCGGCTGCCCGTGGTGCGCAGCCTGCAGCAGCAGTACGCCGTCGCCGCCATGACCGCGCGGGCGGCCCTGCACGTGCCGCGCGCCGAGGGCCTGGTCGACGTCGTGCAGGGCATTCGACGAGAGCCTGGCCTTCCCGGCTTCACCCGAAGCGCAGGAGCCGCTGCCGCATAAGACCGGCCGACTGAACTGCCCCTCATTCAGGGATGGCCAGCCCGCGGTCACGCAGTTGCGGCAGACAGATCTCCAGGCAAGCCTCCACCGAGGCCGCGTCAGTGCGCACGAGCAGGTCCTCATGGAAGGGGAGACCGTTCGCGACGAAGGTCCACGGCCTGACTCCATCACGCATGCGTTCCGCATCCGCCTTGCACAGCACCGTGACGCCCTGCTCGGCCAGTGCCTCCATCACTCGCACCACGTCGACCAACGTTCCACCCCAGCCGTTCGTACAGGCAGGTCACGCTACATGACCTGAGGGCAACCGACTTGACGGCACAGCAACATGAGGTGTCCGCCTGGCAAGCAACGACCAGCTGACCAGGTGGTGGGCGGTACTGGATGTCACTCCCGCTGACACCATCAGGTCGGGCGTCCGCGCTGAAGCGAGCGGCGCCGGCCGTGACCATCCGCGTCAGATGCCAGGCCGCGTTTGCGATCGGGTATGGGACGATCCCTCGGTGACTCGCCCCCTGAACCGTGACCGCTCCCTTGAAGAGCTGGAGGACGACCGTTGGCCGGCCCCGTCGGGCGACGCGACTCGCCTGGTGGCGACCGCGCACGCGCTTCGGCGTAGGCCGATCGGCGAGCTGACAGTCGAGGACATGAGGCTGCTGATCAGGCAGAACGAGGGCCTGCCCCACCTCCTTCCGCTGGCGTTGGAGGTCCTGCGGCTGGATCCGATGGCGGAGGGTCACATGTACGAAGGTGATCTGCTGGCCGCGGTGCTGACCAGGAGTCCAGAGATCTGGAGCAAGTCACCCGGACTGGGGCGTGAACTTCGCCTGATCGTCTCGGATCTGAGCGATCTGACACCGGACCTCAAACACGAGGTGGAACGGTTCCTGGCTCTGTAGCACGCCAGCGGCACCGCCCTGCAGGTGCCCAGGTGCGGGCACCGTCCACCAGGGCTGTCGTACGAGCGGGCGCGGGCCCAGCCGCCTTGTGGGACAGCCGCGGGTGAGACGACGGACCATGACACCGATCACCGCCCAGCGGATCATGGACTCCGCGTGGGCCGGACCGGTCCCGTAGTCCCCGGCGAGGCGCCGACGGGCGGTGATCCACGGCAACGTGCGCCCGCTCACCCACCGCTTCGGCTGGACTTGGAAGCCTCGCTGACCACGGTCCTGCGCATTCACGGCGACAACATGGGCGGCCCGGAGCAAGCCGAGCGTATCGGTTACGAGGAACCGCTTGCGGCCCTTGACCTTCTTCCCCGCGACGAAGCCCCTGGTGGCGACGGGGACGGTGTCGGCGGTGCGGCCGGCGGTGGTGGGGATGCCGAGGTCGTTGAGGAGGGCCGTAAGGACGGGGCTCGCGCGAAACTGTGTACGGAACTCCTCGCGCTTCACGGAGTGGGATCGGTCGCCAGCCCCGCTTCATCCCCTGCATCCACCCTGCCCTACAGCCGCGTCCCTCCCCCACCCCTCAAGTCCCGCGAACACCTGTGTCATACTCGAGCGCCGATCATGGCAAGAAACGACCGGGGGGCCGTGTGTACGCCGTCTCTCTGGACGCCCCCTATCTGGACACGGACGCGGATCAACTCTGCTTCTCGCTGGACCTGACGGAGCGTCCGGCGCTGGCAGAACGAGTGGTGTCGCTCGGCGGGCTGGATGTGCGGTTGCGGCTGCTCGGGGCCTCGCACCAGGTGTTCGCCGGTCCCGTGCGGGAGACGGTGGCCTGTCTGCGGGGCGCGGTGAGGGGGCTGCCCGAGACCTGCACCCATCACCTACCGGGCTGGGTCTACGACTTCGGCGCCACCACCCGCCGACTGGCCCCCGAAGAATTCAGCGCCGAGGTGACACAGGTCCTCGGCCGGGCCACCGCCGCCGAGCACAGCCTGTGCGGGGTCTTCCCCGGCTCGCCGGAGGCGGTCACGGCCGTGGTCGTCGAGTCGGTCGGGGGGCCGTACGGCGCCAAACTCGTCTGGCGCACCTGGCACACGTATCCGCAGAACGGCCAGATCGTATCGACGCACAGCCGGCTGGAGGCCCGATGAACAGCACCCGACTCGTCCGCGCAGCGGTGGCGGCCGTGCTGGCCGCGACCCTGCTCACCGCCTGCTCCAGCGACGGGGACAACAACGCGGTCCCGCGCGAGTGGATCAGGAAGACGTACACCGCGACCGGGGCGGACTGGCTCGACCCGGACAGCACCCCGAGCGAGGTCGCCCAGGCGATCCACACCGAGCGGGCGGAACTGGACCGTGCCTCCGGCGACAGCATGGAGTTCCTGCGCTACGGCGACGACATGGTCACCGTCTCGCCGTACCGAAGCGGCAGCCTGATCGAGATCGAGGACTACCGCAACGGCTACCACCGCCACCAGCGGCACCTCACCTACTGGCCGGACCCGGACAGCGCGAGCTTCCGCGGCGGCGGCCCCGGTGAGGGCAAGTAACGCCCGGTGACCGGCCGGCCCACCAGCCGACGCACCCCACGTTCCTCCCGCACACCACCTGATCACGCCCCGACCCCGTCCCCAAGAAAGGCACGCAGTGACCGAGATCTTCGAGTCGACCGGCCAGGCCCTGCTCTACGGAGTCGTGGGCCTCGTCGTGATGGCCGTCGGCTTCATCGCGCTCGACCTCGTCACGCCGGGCAAGCTGTACCACGTGGTATGGACCGACCGGAACCGCGGCGCGGCCGTCCTGCTGGGCAGCCAGTCCGTCGCCGTGGGCCTGGTCATCATGAAGGCCATCGAGGCGAGCGAGTCCGAGCAGGGCCTCGGCTACGGCCTGATCAGCACGCTGTTGTACGGCCTGGCCGGGGTGCTGGTGATGACCGTCGTCGGCATCGTGATCGGCGTGTTCACGCCGGGCCAGATGGGCGCGGTCGTCCTCGACGACCAGGACAGCCGTCCGCACCCCGCCGCCTGGGTCCAGGCCGGCATGTACCTGGGCACCGGGTTCATGGTCGGCGCGGCGATCTCGTAACGGCGCCCCCGATGAGCGCCACCACCGTGCAAGGCCGCGACACCACCGCGGCACCCTCCCGCCCCCCGGCCGTCCGGCCCACCCGGGGGGCTCGTTTCCTGCTGCTGTTCGCCGTCTTCCTCTGCGCGGCCTGCGGCCTCGTGTACGAACTGGCCCTGACCGCGCTGGGCAGCTACCTCATCGGCAACTCGGTGCTCCAGACCTCCGTGGTGATCTCCGTGATGGTGTTCGCCATGGGGCTCGGCTCGCTCGCCGCCAAACCCCTGCGCCGCCGCGCGGTGGGCGCGTTCGCGCTCGTGGAGGGCGTGCTGGCGCTGGTCGGCGGGCTGTCGGTGCTGGTGCTGTACTCGGCGTTCGCCTGGCTCCAGCTGTACACCCCGGCGATGATCGTGGTCGCGGTGGCCGTCGGCCTGCTGATCGGCGCCGAGATCCCGCTGCTCATGACCATGCTCCAGCGGATCCGGCGGCAGGAGGCGGGCAGCGCGGTCGCCGACATGTTCGCCGTCGACTACATCGGAGCGCTGGTCGGCGGCCTGTGCTTCCCGCTGTGGCTCCTGCCGACGTTCGGCCAGCTCAAGGGCGCGCTGGTCGTCGGCGCGGTCAACGCGGTGGCCGGTGTCATCGTGGTGGTGTTCATCTTCCGCCGGCAGATCCGGCGCTGGGTGCGCAACGCCCTGCTGGCCGGGGTCACGGCGGTACTGGCCGTGCTCGGTACGGCGTACGCGCTCGCGGACGACCTGGAGGTGACCGCGCGCCAGCAGATGTACCGGGACCCGATCGTCCACTCGGAGACGACGTCGTACCAGGAGATCGTCGTCACCCGCTCCACGGCCTTCACCGGCGAACCGGACATCAGGCTCTTCCTCAACGGCGATCTCCAGTTCAGCTCCGTCGACGAGTACCGCTACCACGAGTCCCTCGTCCACCCCGCGCTCGCGGGCTCCCGCGCCAACGTGCTGATCATGGGCGGCGGCGACGGGCTCGCCCTGCGCGAGGTACTGCGCTACGACGACGTACAGCACGTCACTCTCGTGGAACTGGACCCGGCGATGACCCGGCTCGCGCGCGACTACGAGCCCCTGCGCAACCTCAACGACAAGGCGCTCGACGACCCGAGGGTCAAGGTCGTCAACGCCGACGCCTTCAACTGGCTGCGCGGCGCCCGCCAGTCGTACGACGCGGTCGTGATCGACTTCCCCGACCCGGACACAGCGGCGCTGGCCAAGCTGTACTCGGTGGAGTTCTACCACCTGCTCGGGCAGGTCCTGACGCCGCAGAGCAGAGTGATGGTGCAGAGCGGATCGCCGTTCTTCGCACCGAAGACGTACTGGTCGATCGCGAAGACGATCGAGACGGCGGGCTACTCGACCACCCAGTTCCAGATCGACGTACCGAGCTTCGGCAACTGGGGCTTCGTCCTGGCCACCCCGGGCGACGGTACGTCCCCACCGCTGCGGCTGGCATCGGACGCCCCGCAACTGCGCTACCTGGACGAGGCGGTCCTGAAAGCCGCCTCGGTGTTCCCCGTGGACCGCCGCCGCCAGGACGTACGGCCGAGCACGCTGATGGACCCGACCGTGCTGGAGTACGTGCTGGACGAGTGGGAGAACTACTGACCGCCCGCGCTCGAGACCATCCGCGCTGTGGGCAAGGACGGGTTCGCGACAGCAGCTCCTACGACCCCCCGGTCGTCGGCGGCCAGCAGCTCCGGGAGCGCCGACGCGGACAGGGCGGGATGGCGAGCGGCCAGCAGGCGGGTCCAGGGGTCGACCAGGCAGGCCGACAGGACCGAGAGCGTCGCGTTGCAGTGCCGGACGATGTCCCGCAGGGCCCTGCCCACGAGCGGCCGACTTGGTGCCAGTTCGGTCAGTGAGGCCGGCCGCCCCTCCGTAATTGCCGGTCCGCAGTCCCTGCCGTCGAACCCTGGCGGGTTCGTCTCGCGCCAGGGTTCGCCGTGCACGGCTGACCGTCACGGGGGCACAATCAGCGACGCGGCTTGGGGCCCGCGCCCACCGGACCCCGTGGTTCCGAAATGAGGACGCGGCGTTCTGGAGGGCGCTATTGGCGCTGCCCTGATCTGCAGAAACACCCTTACGCACAAGCCCCCTCCCCTGGAGGGACGAGGTCCGGGGAGCCCAAGCTCCGACTTGACCAGTGGACTGCTGCCGCTCGTCCCCGGCCAGGAGGTGGCCACGGGCATCCGTTTCGTGCAGGGCGACCGATCCGGCCTCGTTCAACGGATCGAAAGCGGTCCGAAGTCGTGGTGCTGGGCCGAACGTCCGCTCATCGTCATGGACGTAGACAACGAAAGCCGGGCTCCAGGCTGGCCGTTCTCAGCGGCGTGCTTGGTTCAGTGCCCTGATCAGTTCGCGGTTCGCGGCCCAAGCTGCTTCGAGTTCGGCCTGGCGGTCTTCGAGCTGTCGGATCCGAGCGGTGAGCCGGACGTCGCGGTCCTGGGCGTCGGCAAGGCCGGCCTGCGGGGAGGCCCGTGTCACCTGGGCACCGCTCTCCAGCCCGACGGCCGGTGCGGCTTCGACGGCGTAAACTTGGGCCGACAGGTCGCGATGCCGGTAGAAGAACGTGCGGTCGACGCCGGCCCGCCGTGCGACGGCCGAGACGCTCAGCGGCTCCCCTTGCCGGATCGCCTCGTGGAGGGCCTTGACGACCCGTTCCGGCGGCGGGCCGGGCCGTCACCCACCAGACCACGGCGGATGCCTTCATCATCCGCCCGACGAGCGGCGGACAAGCGGCAAAGACCGCGGTGCCGGCGAAGCGCCCGACAGTGAGTCCCGGCGGTCAGGTCGTGGGGGGAGCCGGGCAGCGCGGGCGAGGCCCGCAACAGTCGGCCGAAGGGATCGGTGAGGACTTGGACGTTCATGCCGTGACGTTCGTGTTTGCCCGAGCAGTACGGGGTGTCGGCGGCGATCCGGCCGGTCGGCAGCAGGGTGCCGTCCAGGATCACGGACGCCTCGGTCCGTGCGATGTGTACCGCCTCGGCCGGACCGGGCGCGAGGCCGGCCGGCACCTCGACGGCCTCGCGTATGCAGCGGTACACGGTCGCGATGCCGATGCCGGACCCGGCGGCGAGGCGGACGTACGTGTCACCGCATCGCAGACGGGCCGGGGCGAGAAGAGCCTGACGACCGGCGGTCGGACGCCGCCATCGGGTCCCGGTCTCCCCTCGCCGGGCAGCGAGCCGTCCGGTCAGGCACCGCAGGGTGCGACTGGACAGGCCGGTCGACGACGGGTGGACAAGCACGCGAAGCTCCTGGTGGCTGCGGGCGATCTCGGTCGAGAACCCGTCTGCCAGGAGCTTCGTCGTTCCGCAGATCCGACCGACACGCGGCCAACGCCGTCAGGCCGGAAAAGGCTCACTCACCCTGTCACGGCCTGAGCATGTTCAGGGGAACTGCCAGGAGCGCAGACATGCGGCGATCTCGTACGAGTCCAAACGCAGGGCGCGGATGTCGTTGATCAGCTCGCGCCACAGCTCGAACTTGATGTCCACGCGCTGCCCGGATATTTCCAAGTAGGCAACGGCCAGGCCGTAGCCGAACAGTTCGTCGCGGGTCGGAAGCGGGCGCAGCAGGACACACTCTTCGAGGAACACGGCGGCGCGCCGGAAGGCGTCGGAATGGTGCTGGTCGTGGCGGGGCTTGTCGGCGGCTGGGGCGACGGCCTCGTCCCAGGGGGGAGGACAGGCGCACGTGCGACCACTCGCGTACCGCTGCGACAGCGTTGGGCCCGGCGGCCTCCGGGACCAGGGGCTCGATGTCCTGGTCGACCAGGTGGGCGGCGGCAGGCATTGCGGACGGTGCCGCCGGCCGCTGGGCTACCACTTCGGCGGGAGCGCTGACCGGTCGATGTCCGGGACCTTTCAGGGGCAGGGCTCCACCACCTCCAGGGCACCGGTCCCGGTGTCGTAGCTGCGCAGGGTGACAAGCCGGGCCGACAGCGGCGGTGCCGGCAGCAGTTCGGGGACGCGACGACCGGTGAAGGCACCTGTCCGCCGGGTACGGCCGAGGGTGATGTGCGGGACCCAGCGCCCGGGTTCGTGGAATGGGCTGAGGCTCCCGGGCGGGCTGTCCGAGGCCACCGCCTCCCACACCCGACGGTGCAGGCCGGCCAGCGCGGAGTCGAGATCCAGCGACCAGGCCAGCACCGAGGTGGGCCGCTCGAAGCGGACCACGCCGGTGAATCGCACTGGCAGCGGCAGGGCGGCGGCCACCTCGGCGAGCTCCCAGCGGATCGGGGCAGTCAGCTCCGGGCAGGCGGCCAGGGTCAGGTGCGGGCTGTTGGTCGGTGAGCGGTGGCGCGCCTGACTGGGCAGCCCCGCGTCCGCGAGCCGCCGCCAGGCCTCGCGAACCGCTAGTTCTGCCGCCTCGTCCAACAGAAGCTCGACCGTGCGCACCGCCGTAGCCTACCGGCGGTCTGTGAGTGAGCATGTCCGCGGGAGCAGGCCGCACTGTTCAGGAAGTGCGGTGGAAGACTGCGGCAGGGCCGATGACGCCCGGGGACGGGCCGTCGCCGACGGCGCCAGGGTGCCCAGGGCCGCATCCACCCAGTCCCCCCTGCTCGCTATGCGCTGTGTTCGGGCTGCGCCGGCAGAAGCGCAGGAGAGGGAGGCATGGGGCGCCGCCATCGCCAGGGACTGCCTCCGGGCGGGCTTCCGTCCCTGCCCCGCTGCGCTGTCCTCCGCCTGGCGTTATCGATGAGTTCCGAGAACGTGGGAGTGCTTGGCTTCGGGGTCATCGCTGGGGTCCGCGCGACAAAGACCGGGACGCTGCTGAAGTCTGGGGTTGAGGAACCTGCCGTCAGGCCGGGCGGCAGGAGTCGCAGAGATGGTTGTCGATCGCCGTTGTCAGTTTGCTTGCCGCTGTCCGCACCGCGGGATCTCCGTCACAGGTCAGCAGGTTCGCTGTGCTCGCGCCGTTCAGCACGGCGCGGTGGGCCTCGCGCTGCACGTCGATCTGCGCGGCGTTGTGTTCGAGGATCGTCTGGAGCAGTTCGATCACTTCGGGCCGGCAGGTGACGGACTCGGTCACGGCAAGATCCCACAGAAACGGAACCGCCGCGACGGTCGCGTCGAAGACAGCCAGCTCACCGAGCCACAGACCGAGATCACTCAACGCCTCGGTGCTTGTCCGGGCATCCCCCCACGCCACCCGGGACAGTCGGCCCGGAACACCTTCCGCAGATCCATACGCGTGCGTCAACTCATGCCACGGAACGCGGCTCATGCCTTTGAGGATCGTCCCCACCACGCCCTCCAGTCCCGCTCTCCGTCACCGACTCCGAGCAGTACCCTCTCAACCCACCGGTCCGCGTGAGCGAGCCGGACCGGGACGGCAGGCGGCACCGCGAGCACCGACCCGGCTCGCTGGGAACCGAGCCGATGGACCCGGCACCGCGCGAGGCGACCGACGGACACCCCGTCCTGGCCCACCTGCCCCGCTTCCACATGCGCGGCCCCGAGAAGAAGCTGTCCGAGGAGGCCTACGAGCGGGCGCGGGACCTGACCGATACCGAGTGCGTGCAGCGTTACCTGGTCGGCATCGACGTCAACCTGGCGTTCGGCGCGGCCGCCAACGGCGCGGTCGTCGGTCTGGCGTCGCCGCCCGTGCATGTCACCAGCCCGGTCTTCGATGCGGCGGTGCCCGGATCCTGGCTGGTCGACCTCTCCCACGTCGACCTTTCCAGGGTGAAGGTCGGCAAGCAGCGGCGCGAGCTGGAAGGCGACCTGCTGCCCAGTCCGTTCACACCGACCGGCGAACGCCCGACCGGGCCGGCCTGGTACGCCACCGCGACCGCCGCCTACGCCGTCGAGGTCGGCTACGACGTCGCCCCCGTCGAGGCGTGGGTGCGTCCCGAGAGCGGCCGGTTCCTGGACGGCTGGTACAAGCGGCTGCGCAATGCGTACGTCGCCACCATGGCGGATCTCGGTGTCGTGGAGAAGCTCGGTCCGGCCGAGTTCCTGGAGGCGATGGACGGCTACAAGCAGCGCGATGCGGAGCTGGGAATCGTCGTGGCCGCGGTCAAGATGACCGTCAAGGGCGGTATCGGCAAGCTGCAGGAGAAGGCGCGCGGCGGCGGCTGGAAGCCGGGGCGGGCCTGGCCCGCGCTCGCCCGCCCGACCTGGCGCCCAGACATCCGCGCGACCGTGATCTCCCTGGCCCGTACCAAAATGCTCCGCCTGGCGGCTGCCACGGACGATATCCGGTCGCGGTCCTGTCGGACTGCGCCGTGTACGCCGCCGACGGCCCCAGCCCTCTGGACGTCCTGCCCCACGGCCCCGACGGCAAGACGATGCCGGACGGCTTCCGGCTGGAGGTGTCGCCCGGGACGGTCAAGCAAGAGGGCACCCAGAGCGTGCTGCGGGGTGCGGACGTGCTCGAGCAGCTCGGCACCGACGGCAAGGTCGTCAACCTCGCCCGCTCCGTCAAGACCGGCGAGGTCACCGCCAAGGACGTCGGAGAACAGGAGCGTCGCGGCGATGGTCACGGTCGCAGAAGAACTCGACAAGGCGGTGCAGGGCGCGTTCACCCGTCCCATCCCCAAGTCCACCGGGGCGCAGATGCGTTACCTGGTCCGCCAGCACCAGCGCGGCACCCGGCGCGTGGCCGAGCTGCTCGGCATCAGTCAGCGCACCGTCGAGCGGTACGTGAAGGACCAGATCAAAAATCCCCGGCCGCAGCTTGCCGACCGGCTGGAGCGTGAGGTCCGGGTGCGCCGGCAGCCGCAGGTCAGGGCCAGGGCGAAGCGGGCCGCGGCCACCAGCGGCGGCATCATGATCGACACCCGTGCCCGGTTCGGCCACATCGTCGCCCCGGGCAGCACCGACGACGCCCGCGTCCGCCACCTCACCCTCGTCCTGCCCCCGCAGCACGCCGCCCGCCTCTTCCAGGTCCAGGAGGCCGGCGCCACCGACGACCAGCTCCGCCAGATCGCGGCCGAGACCCTGGGCGAGGTGTACTTCCGCGACAACGGCCGCCGAGCCCACGGCCTCGAAGTGGAACTCACCGACCTCGAGCATCTGGAGTTCGAGCTGCAGCCGGGGCGGCGCCTCGTCGCATCGACGGCTCACTGGTGAGCCGAGGCACAGTAGTTGTCACATAGGCAGGCTTGTCGTCACCGCTGTGACCGAGCACGCTGGTCGACCACGCAGAGCATCACCGTGGGCCGCAGCGACACCGGTCAGCGGCAGCAGCTCGCCTCGATGCGGATCGCGCCCGACGTCAACCGAGCGGTGATCAGCGGAACCTGTCAAACCGCCGGGTCCGCCATCGCCGGACGCCGGCTTGGCTGGGGCGGGTGGGCCTGGCTCCCGGCCGCCCGGGCCCGCACCGCTTCGTCGTGCAGAGCGAGCAGCCTCTCCACGACGACCACGTCGCTGGCCCCGTCGACGTAGTGGCCGCCGGGCATGCAGGCACGGGCGATCACCGGCGCCGTGGCGGCGAAGGCGCCCATCGTGTTCACCACCACCCTCGGGCGCTCCCGGGCGATCTCGTCCGCGATCCGCTCAGCCGAGTCGGCGACGACCACCTTCGCGTCCTCGGGCAGACCGGCTTCGGCCCCGGCGGCGACCATCCGCTCCCGGCTGCGCCCGACCGGCACGACCGTCAGCCCTCGCGCAGCCAGCCGCGCGGTCACGCCCCGGCCCACACGGCCGGTAGCCCCGACTGTCCAGACCTCATCGTTCGTCCTGCTCTCGCTTGGCGTCCCGCCGGTCTCACTGGTCTCGGTCATGTGAACGTCACCCCGCCTGCTCCGGGCCGCACCGGGGACGGGCACCCCCAGTGGCGAATCGTCCCGCTTCGGCCCGGTCGCACGAAGGCGACCGGGGCCGAGGCTTGAACGGTGGCGCCGGTCGTGGCTCGTGGGCCGTTCAGCTCTGGGGCGTTCAGCGGCCGATGTCCTCCAGCTCGGTCAAGTCCTCATGAGAGAGGGCGAGTCCCGCGCCGGCGATGTTCTCGCGCAGGTGTGCCGTCGATGACGTGCCGGGGATGAGCAGGACGTTCGGTGATCGCTGCAGCAGCCAGGCCAGTGCGACGGACATCGGTGTCGCCTCCAGTCGGGCGGCGACCGCCGAGAGCGCCGAGGACTGGAGCGGGGTGAAACCCCCGAGGGGGAAGAAGGGCACGTACGCGACGCCGTCGGTGGCGAGCCGGTCGATGAGCTTGTCGTCGTGGCGGTGGACGAGGTTGTACATGTTCTGCACGCACACGATCGGCACGATGCTCTGCGCCTCGGTGACCTGCTCCTCTGTGGCGTTGCTGACTCCGAGGTGGCGGATCAGGCCCTGCTGCTGGAGTTCGACGAGCGTCTCGAACGCCTCGGCGAGCGAGCCGGGCTGGGGACCTTCGGCGTTGCCGAGTCGGAGGTTGACCAGGTCGAGTACGTCGAGCCGGAGGGACCTGAGGTTGTCGTGGACCTGACGGCGCAGATCTTCGGGTCGCCGGGCCGGAGGCCAGCCACCCTGTTCGTCGCGGGTCGCGCCCACCTTGGTCACGATGTGCAGCGACTCGGGATAGGGGTGCAGTGCCTCACGGATCAATTCGTTGGTGACCCGCGGCCCGTAGGCATCGCTGGTGTCGATGTGGGTGACACCGAGGTCGACCGCTTCACGCAGAACGGCCAGGGCGCCCTCGTGATCGGCGGGCGGCCCCATCACCCACGGGCCGGCCAGTTGCATGGCACCGTAGCCGAACCGGGTGACGGTCAGGTCACCCAGAGTCCAGGTGCCGCCGGGAAGAGAGAGGGAGGGTGTGCTCATCGTGTTGCCTTTCGTCGTGCACTCGGGGAGTGGCGCCTGCCGCCTCCCTGCATCAGCATTGGAGAGAAACTTCCCGTCGGGAAGTAGGCACTTTGGAGTGCGTAACCCACCCATTGGTGAGAGGTGCGATCAGTGACGACGATGAAGGCGGCCCAGAAGAGGGCTCAGGCCAAGGTGGAGTACAACGCGTTCCTGGCAGGCTGCCCCAGCCGGCAACTGCTCGACCGAATCTCGGACAAGTGGGTCGTCCTGATCCTGTGCGCGCTGGGCGGCGACAACAATCCTGGACCTCCCGGTGCAGCACACGCAGACGCCCCGAAGGCGATGCGTTACTCCGAGATCTCTCGTCTTCTGGCCGGGGTCAGCCAGAAGATGCTGACCCAGACGCTACGGTCGCTGGAGCACGATGGTCTGCTCACCCGCACCGTGACGCCGACCGTCCCCGTGACCGTCTCCTACGAGCTGACCGACCTCGGCCTCTCGCTCCACCACATGACGCGCGGACTCAGGAACTGGGCACAGACCCACATGGCCGAGGTCCTCGCAAACCGCGAGAACTACGAATCTCGTACCTCCTGACGACTCACATCCAACCGTCCAACAGCTCTGCGTTCTCGGCGCTACGCCCTCAACTGCGAAGAGCCGGTTCCGCCTGCGTCGATTCCGGCCCGGATCGCAGTCATGCGATGCCTTCGTGCGGTGGTGTTGCCGGTGCTTCCCACGGACGACCTCGCTATCGATTCCCTATAAAGCGATCATTCGAAATTCCTTATTGGCAGCCGAGTCGTCGTGGGGCACCGGGCGGCCAATCACTGAGCCATTTCCAACCTGACGGTGGCGCCCGGGTGTGGGCGGCGGAGGCTGCACGGAACGACGAAGCTCCTGGCAGACGGGGTCTCGACCAAGATCATCCTTGCCGCCGGGAGCTTCCGTGCTTGTCTGCCCGTCGTCCATGGATCTGTCCAGCCGCGCCCTGCGGTACCTGACCGGGCAACTCGTCGTCCGTCGACGGGAGGTCGGCACTCGGTGGCGGCGCCCGGCTACCGGACGACGGGCCCTGCCGGCCCTGACCCATCTGCGGTACGGCGACACCTACGTACAGCTTGCCGCCGGGTTCGGCGTCGGCGTCGCGACCGTCTATCACTCCGTGCACGAGGCCGTTGAAGTGCTCGCCCCCTCGTGCCGAGTCCGGCCGAGGCTATGGAGACGGCACGGACGAAGGCCTTCGTGATCCTGGACGGCACTGTGCTGTCGATCGACCGG
This sequence comes from Streptomyces sp. CB02400, assembly GCF_001905725.1. Classification (GTDB taxonomy): domain Bacteria; phylum Actinomycetota; class Actinomycetes; order Streptomycetales; family Streptomycetaceae; genus Streptomyces; species Streptomyces atrovirens. The sequence goes on along the minus strand of NZ_LIWB01000026.1, from coordinate 7,153 downwards.
ATCGCCGCGGACGCCCCCCGTACTGCTCCGGAAAGCACAAGCGGCACGGGATGAATGTCCAGGTCCTCACGGAGGCGGGACTCAAGTGCCGAGCGGACAAGGCGGACAAGGCGCATCAGGGCACCGGCCGCTCCGTTCGTGCCCCGTTCCGGGGCCGTCGGCTCAAGCGGTGGAAGCGACGGCACAACACCACCCACGCCAAGACCCGCTGTGTCGGCGAGCAGGCCATGGCCGCTTTGAAAGGCCGGCGCCTGCTGGGAAACTCCGCTGCAGCACCAACCGCATCACCGATGTCGTGAAGGCATTCCTCGCCCTTCACCGCGCTTCAGCATGAGGTTGAAAGTAGCCCACTCCCACCCGAAGAGGAAATAACTAGGGCATCAAGGATAATCTGCCTACTTCAAATGCCCTCTGAGTGCTTGCCGTCAGACGCTTCAGAGCGCGTGGGCCACACAACGGCTCTTCGAGAGCTCCTCAGGTCAGCAGCACGGCCGCGTACTGACATTCCCGCTCCACCCAGTGCCGACGGTATCGGAACCCGAAAGATTCCAGCTCGCGCACCAGTTCGCTCAGCTCGAATTTGTGCAGAACATCGTGAACGAGCGTCTCGTCCTTGGCGAAGTCGAGAGTCAGGCCGAGGCCTGGGAGAGCCACCTGCTGCCGCCTGGTACTACGGATCTCGCCCCGTATCTGCCGGAGGGGGACGTCGTAGACCACTTCCGGTTCGAAGCAACCGAGGTCGAAATCGGCCCCATATGCTCTGTTGAGGTGAGCCAGGGTATTGAGGGCGAACAGTCGGCGCACCGGCCGTTCCCCCTTGTATCCGGCCTGGTACGCCCGGCGCACGGTGTTCACCGGCTGGAAGAGGTCGGCGCAGAGCAGAATGTGGTCGCACGGCCCGCAGCAGGCCCGCAGAGTGCGCAGGAAGGCGAACCGCTCGGGCGGTGTCAGGCACCCGAAGGTGCTGCCGAGCATCGCCATGAGGCGCCCCGTCCCGCGGCCTTGGATCCACGGCAGAGCGGTAGCGAAGTCGCCGTGTACGACCGTGACACGGGCCGTCGGCCACCGGGCCCTGATGCGCAGGGCGGCCGCCCGCAGCGGCCGGAGACTCACATCGATTCCCGTGTAGCCGTGAAGGGTCCTGTTCGCGTCCATGGCCGCCAGCAGGATCTCCGACTTCTCCGCGCTGCCGGCTCCGAGGTCGACGAGTTCGGTGGCGTTCGACAGACGCGCTACGTCGCTCCCATGGGCCCGCAACAGCTTGCGTTCTGAGCGCGGAGGGTAGTACGCGGGCAAGCGGCTGATCTCCTCGAACAATTGCGATCCTGCCGCGTCGTATCCGTAGCGGTGCGGGATCCGACGGGGCCGCTCGGCGAAACCTGCCCGCAGTTCCTCCGTCCCATCTCCCGCCTGGCGATCCGGTCCGAGGACGACTTCTACGACACCGGCTCCGTGACTGTCTGCGCTCATCTACCGCTCCTGAGGCTCGGGCCCGCCCCCGACTTCCTTCCTCACCAGCGCACTACGTGGTGCCTCCTCGACTGGCTCGGAGGACGCGGGGCGGCCACCTGGCGAAGTTCGGGTTGTCGGGTGCGCATCAGCACCGGTGTCGTCTTTTCAGCAACTCACGACGCACCTGGCACGTCCTGCCGGCTTCGGCCATTAGTGGGACACCTGGCAGCTGAAGGGTGTTGCAGAACGGTCCGGAAGATCGCGCAATGCCTCGCACGCGAGATCAACAAGCACCGGCAGTCGCCAGGAAACCGGACAAAGAGAAGCTCTCGGCAGGCAGGAACACGGCGGGAAACCAGCGCTGATCTCGTTCTGCAACAGGTTTTAGCTTGATTTTTAACCCGTAGGAGGCCTCGGCGCCGGATCGCATACTGGTTCGATGAGTTCGATCTCCACGCACCACCGGTTCCGGGACCCTCGCAGCACGAAGTTCGACTTCCTTACGTCGGTACAGCACCAGACCCGTCCGGGGTGCACGACCAAAGCCTCTTCGCATCAAGGCGTCTTTTATGTCGGAGCTGCGGGATGGCGAAGGAATGGAGTCGTCGCGGTGTGGCCTTGCACCGGGATCGGCACGCGCCGGCCACAGACCCGTACTTCGATGTCCGTACCTGGCGCAGACCGAGACCCGGCACAGGTGGGTACGGGCCTACGGCCTGGGACACCTGGACCTGATCAGACGATTCGCGCGGGCACCGCTGCGCGAAGGGATTCCTTGGCACGACCACGGCCGAAAGATGACCGTGGTGGCCCGCCTGCCCGCATGGATGCAGCAGGCCAAGAACCATGACGAGGTGCTGAGGGCCATCGCCCGCATCCATGCCTCACTGCCTCGTACCTGACTTGATCTCTGGCCTGTGCGGCGGGGCCGTGGGGTGGTTGACTTCTTCGTTCGCTGCTTCGTCGTCCGTCTCGTGCGGGGGGGGGCACGTCGTGGCGGGGTGTGGGCCGGGTGTTCCTTCGGCCCAGGGGTCGTCCCAGGCCGGGGCGAGAGGGTTTGTGCTCTGGCCGGGCAGGCATCTTGTGGGCGGATGTGCCGGAAGTCACGGCGAACGCGGGTGGGTGAGAGGCGTCCGGCGGGTGCGCGTTTCTCCCAAGAACGGCGACGGTCTGCTGCCAGTGGCCGGGGAGAAGTGCCGTCGGCCGCGGGCCAGGACTAGCGGTGGGTGAGCTTGGGGCGGAGACGATCCCAGGAGCGTGCAAGGGCGGTGCCGCAGAGGCGCGTGTCGGTAACGGTTTCAGTGTCCGGGGTGCCCCAGGTATCGGGCCGGCCGAAGACGAACTCGCCGCCGTGCCGGGGCGGGCGGCCCGTAGCGTGAGGCTGCCGCGGTGGTGCGGGCCTGCGCAGGACACGGTCCGAGCGCATCCGGGCCAGCACCTGCACCGGCAGATCCTTCAGCAGAAAGGCGAGGCGGGATGCGTCATATCCGGCATCTGCGCTGACGAGGACGTCAGGATCGTCCATCTGCCACTGCTCCTGCGCGATCAACCGCAGGAGCAGTTCGCGCAGCTGCCGGGCGGTGACGCTGGCGGTGTCGTCCCCGGGCGCAAGTCGCAACGCGTCCAGTGGTGCGGTCCACGAGCTGCGGCCGGGTTCCAGCACGCAGACGATCGAGCAAGGCCAGCCGGGAACGGGGATGTGCTGGTCCTTTCCCCGACCGTAGGTGTGACACAGGATCCGTTGTGGTGAGGTGTGGGCACCCGGCCGCAGCCGGCAAGTGACGTCGATGGCCAGGACCAGCCGGCCATCCGCCGACCGGGGCAGCGGCACCGAGGCAAGGGCTCGTCGCATCCGGTCCGCGTCGACCTGGCCCTTGGCGAGGGGCGGCGTAGAGCCCTCCGTGACCACGGCGGTGTTCGCCCACCAGCGACAGCTCGGCCAGTGACCTCACCGGCCCGCCTCCGCACAAAACCGCATCGGCAAGCTCGAACAAGGCATCCGAACGGGTGGTGGGACAGGAGTAGAACGCGCCCGGAAGCGTGACAGTTCCGCCAACGGCTCTCGCCGGGCATCGTGATGCAGCAGGCTCGTCCTCGCGGCCTTCGTGCTGGACGTGTGTGTCCCTCGGCCGGAGCACATGTTCGGACGAAGGCCACTTCCGTGTACGGCGGTTACCGAACCGATTGATCAAGTACGACGTACCGTTCGACGGCGCACATCAAAGGTCAAGTCAGTGCGGGTTCAAGATCCATAGCCCCGCCGAACCTCTCGGCTTGTGCTGCGCCCCCCGACGGGGGCAGAAGGGCTGAAACTCGGTCAACCTGACCTGGACGGTGGGATACTTGTGCCGACTCGGTGTCGGGGCGACCAGGGAGTGGGCCGGTGAACTCTGCCGTAGGTGCGGACCGTCGGGGTGGGCGGCATGTGGTGGTCGTGGGTGGGAGCCTCGCGGGGCTGCTCGCGGCACATGTGCTGGCCGGGCACGCCGACCGGGTGACCGTCGTCGAGCGGGACCGGCTCCCGGGCGGTGCCGAGCCGCGGCCCGGGGTGCCTCAGGGACGCCATCCCCATGTGCTGCTGCAGGGCGGGCAGGTGGCTATGGAAGCGCTGCTGCCGGGCTTCCTCGCAGAGCTGCGGGAGGCGGGCGCGCCGTGGGTGGGCATGCCGTCGGACCTGGTGCTCTGGCAGGCCGGGCGCTGGTTCCGCCGGCTGTCCGCCTCCACACACATCTACACCGGGTCCCGCGCGCAACTGGAGGAGCTGGTACGGCGGCGGGTTCTCGCCAATCCGCTGATCGGCACCGTGGAGGGCACCGATGTCGTGGGGCTCCTCGGTGACGCCTCGCGGGTGCGGGGCGTGCTGCTGCGGGAGCGGTCCGGGGACACGCGCGCAGAACCCCGGGCGTTGGAGGCCGACCTGGTCGTCGATGCCTCCGGCGCCGGTACGAAGGCCCCGCAGTGGCTCGCCGAGATCGGCGCCGCGGCCCCACACGAGGAGACCCTCGACACGGGGCTCGCCTACGCCTCCCGCGTCTACCGCGGCCCGAAGGGGGTTCTCGACGGTGCGACCGTCGGGTACTACGTCTATCCCGGCCCCTCCCAGCTGCACGGCGGCGGTGCGCTGCCCCTGGAGGACGGTACCCACCTGGTGATCGTCTCCGGGCTGCGCGGCGACGAGCCCCCCACGGACGACGACGAGTTCGTGACGTACACCAAGCGGCTGGGCCATCCGCTCCTGGACCGCTGGATGGGCGAGGCCGAACCGCTCTCCCCGCCATTCGGCTACCGGCGCACCGCCAACGTCCGCCGCCGCTACGACCTGCCCGGCCCGTCGGCGGGATTCCTCGCCACCGGCGACGCGCTGTGCACCTTCAACCCGATCTACGGCCAGGGCATGGCCGTCGCCGCGATGAGCGCGGTCGCCCTGCGTGACGCGCTCGCCGATCCGCGCCGTACGCCTACGACCCGGCGCGTGCAGCGGGCGTTGCTCGCGGCGTCCCGGCAGGCGTGGGACATCTCCGCCGGGGCGGACCGCAAGATGCCGGGTGCCCTTGGCAACGCCCTCGACGGCGGCCCCGCGGACCGGGTCGCGGACTGGTACCTGCGCCGGGTCCAGGAGAGGGCACCCGGCGACCCGGTCGTGGGCGGCGCCTTCCGTGCCGTACTCACGCTCGCCCGACCCGTCTCCGCGCTGTTCGCTCCGCCGGTGGCCCGCTCCGTCCTCTTCGCTCGGCCGGCGCCGACACCGACGGAGCCTCCCGCGGCACCGGAGGGACCCGGGGTCTGAGCGGGCGGGGTCCGGGCAGGCGAATGGCACCGGTCTAGACCTCTTCCGGGTTCTCCGGCATGATCGGAGCATGGAGAAAGCGCGTCTGCCGACCACTGAGGCCGCTGTCCAGGCGATTCGTGAGATCGCGGTGCGGTTCGGGGTGAGCATGTCCGTCACGGACGACATCGGCGCGGACCGGACCTCGCGGCGCACGTCGGCCGAGCTGTTCACCGTGTTCGATCCCGACGGTTCGCTGCCGCACGAGGCGTTTGTGGAGCTGGCGGGGTCGCCCGCCGTGAGCGTCCGGCTGTTCCCCGAGGGCGATGCCAGGATCACCGTCGAGGGGGTGGAGTTCCACGACGTGCCACGGGATTCCGTCCCCGGGTTCCTCAGGTCCGTCTACGGCGGGCTCGCCACCACCAAGGGACGACTGTTCCCGCCCGGCCAGTGGCTCATCGTGCCGCTGCCCGGGGACGAGACGTACAAGGAGCTGGTCCTGGACTCCAACTTCACGCCCTGGCTGGCCCGTAGCGCGCGGCCCTAGGTTGTTCCCGGACGTACCTGGCGACCAGGTGGTCCAGGCAGGCGGGGAACGGCCCAGGCGATCTGGTGCCCAGGCCGGGCACCGGTGGCCGTTCGGTCAAGGGCGGGCGGAGGTAGCGTCGAAGAGGGGGCGAGCGGATCGCCCTCGTAGCCGACGACGAGGCGGGCCTCGGCCACCGGTTCCTGGGAGAAGTCCGCGAGCCGGGCCAGAACGGTCGCCTCGGAGGGCAGCCCGGCCGGGTCGAGACCGAGTGTCCGGGCCGCACGGCCGCGCCGTTCGTCGGTGTCGGGCATGTCCTGCCGGTACTCGTCGGCCACTGCCTGGAGTCCCTCGACCGATCGACCCACCACCGACACCCCAGCTCACACCAACTGCCCCCGCCCCAGCGACACGTAACAGGTGAACCGCCGGGGCGCGGTCGTCGCGCCGACCTCTACCTGGACTCCGGCGAAGTCGGACGGAGGGCCCGAGACCCTTGATGAACATTCCCGGCCTGACCCCCGCGCGCGTACTGGACGACGCGTGCCACCGCGGCCTGGTGCGCCGCAGCGGAACCCTGTACCACCTGTCCCACCCAGCCTACACCAGCGCACTCATGCGAGAATCCGCCAGGCCACTGTCCACAGGGCTAGGTCCCCTGACCCGTGCGGCACGGGCTTTCAGACGGCACGATTCCCAGGACTCGCCCTCAGCAGCCCCACGCTGACCTGCGCACCGACATGCGGCTTCGTTCACTCCAAGCGGTTCTGGCACATCTTCCGGGCTCTGTCACTGGTTCGGGGGTGGTGGCCGGTCGATCAAGGCGGCAGGAGGGTTCGGCGTCGTAGAAGGTCGAAGTCGGCACGGCCGTACGTCTGTCTCTTCAGAGTGTGATCCTGGTGACGTTGCCCTCGACCGCTCCCGAGGTGAGAGCGGTGACCAGGGCGGCGAGTACGGCTGCGCGGTCGCGCCGTACGCCGGCGGTCAGGGTGCGGTGTTCCCGTTGTCCGTCGAGTCGGACGTCGGCGAGCCGGACATCGAGGGTCAGGTGCTCGCTGCGGCGTTCGCGCACCATCGCGGCCAGACGCCGGACGTACTGGGTGGTCGTGACCGGGGCGGGGTTGCGCTCGCACAGCCCGTCGAGGCACTTGCGCTCGGTCTCGGTGAGGTGTTCGGGCCGGCACATGATCCAGTCGGTGACCCGGCGGACGGTCAGATGGGGCAGCGGAGCGTCCGCCGGGATCGTCCCGGTGCGATAGGGCCGCAGGCCGTCGTCGAGGACCAGACGGACATCTTCCACACCGACAGGAACAAGGCGGTGCGGCTGTGGCGTGAGAGCCTCGAACGCTTCCTTGAAGCGCTTGCGGCATTGATGCATGACTCGCCGGGGGTCACGTCCGCTGGAGTGG
>NZ_LIWB01000025.1 GCF_001905725.1 Streptomyces sp. CB02400 | reverse complement strand
CTTGAATTCGCCAACAGCGTCGATGTGAACCGGCGGGGCGTCCTGATCGGCGGTCCGGATGGGGGTCCGGACCGCCGGGGGGTTCCGGCCGCCCGAGGGGGGCTCGGGCGAGGCCGGTCACCGGGCCGTCGGACGTCGAGACGGCGGCCCGGGGTCATGGGCTCGGCGGGATCACTTGTAGGTGATGTCCGAGGACGAGAACTTGCAGTACTTCCCGTCGGCGCCGGAGCCGAGGTCCTTCGGCTCCTTGCCCGTGTTGTTGCCCTGGTAGCGGGTGCACGTCTTGATCTTCTTCTTGCTGTCGCCCTGGATGCGGATCTTCGACAGCGTGGCGGTGTCACCGTAGTTGGTGTTGATGCCGACGAGCGACTTGCCCGGTGCGACGACGTCGATGTCCTTCAGCACGATCGTGCGCTTGTACTGCGTCCTGCAGTTGCCGCAGGAGCGCACCAGCTTGCCGAAGTCCTCGACCCGGAAGCCGCTCACGGTCAGCGTGCCGGCGCCGTTGAACTGCAGCACCTTGTCGTCGGCCTTCTTCGCGCCGCCGCCGATCACCTTGTACTGGGCCGACGACGACTTGCCCTTGAAGCTGGCCGCGTCCTCGCCGACGTCCAGCCACCACACGTTCTGCAGCGTGCAACTGCCCTTGCAGTGCACGCCGTCGGCGGCCGGGGTGCCGATGATCACGTTCTTCAGCGTGGCGCCGTCGGCCAGCTCGAAGATCGGGTCCTGGCCCTCGTCCTGGCCGTCGCCGCCCAGGTCGCCGGTGCCGTAGAACTTCTTCATGCCGCCGTCGTACGTCCCGGAGACCGGGACGGTCTCCGACACCGGCTTGCTGCCGGTGTCGGAGGGCCAGGTCGAGGCGGCGCCCGCCGTGGACAGCATCGTCGTGGTGACGATCGCCGCCCCCGTGATGCCGAGCGCGGAGACTCCGGCGATCACGGCCCGCCGCCTGGTGGTCCGGCGGCGGTGGGAGGCGCGCTGTTCGGGTCGTGCAGTCATGCGCGATGTCCTTGCGTGGAGAGGGTCTTTGCGTCTCCTGGTCGCCGCCGCCACGGAAAGGGTTGCCGCCCCGGACGATCTTTTTTCACGAATCCTCGTCGTCCGCCGCGTCCTTGTCGTCCTGCGCCGCGAAGCCGCCGCCGACCGCGCGCTCTCCGGAGTCGGTGCCGGCCCGCGCCGTGTAGGTGTCCTCCCCGGCGTCCCGGCCGCCGCGCTCGTGGTCGTACTGCCCGGCGAAGACCCACTCGCCGGGCTCGATCGTACGGCCGTCCTTGAGCGTCCAGACGTAGACGAGGAAGCCGTCCCGCTCGGCCACCGAGAGCTCGAAGTCGTCCTCGGGCAGGGAGCGCCAGGCACCGGTGGAGGTCACCCCGCCGGTCTGCGCGATCCGCAGTTCCACGGTGAGCGCGGTCAGGCGCTCGGTGGTCTTCAGGGTGACGTTGCTCTGCGCCCAGAACTCGTTGCTGTGCGGGTCCACCGAGCCGTCCGACCACAGCGGCCCGTCCTCGACCCCGGCCGGCGGTTTCTCGGGGCTGCCGGACGAAGTCGGCGTCCCCGCGGGCGGGGTGGCCGTGTTCCGGGGCTGCTCCGAGGCGTCCGGCGAGGGGTTCACCGACGGCTCGGGCGGCCGGCTCGTCGCCTCCGGGGACGGCGTGGGCGTCGGCGAGACGGCCACCTGCCGCTGCGGCGGCGCCTCCTCGCCCCCCACCGAGGACGCGACCGCGTAACCGCCCACCGCCAGCACCCCGGCCACCGCGGCCGTCGCGCCCGCCACCCGGACCCAGCCGAACAGCGGCGGACGCGTGGCCCGGTGCTCCGGGCGGGCCGGTCCGGCCATGCCGCGCTCCACCCGGGCCAGCATCCGCTCCCGGTCGGGCTCGTGCGCCCCGGCCGCCTCGTGCAGCCGGGCGCGCAGCTCCTCGTGCACGTCCCGCCGCATCGTCATCGGTTCCTTCCCGTGGCCCCGCCGGGACGTCTCCGCACGCTCCCGGCCGTCTTCCCGCCCGCGGCGGCCGCCACCGCCGCGTGCACCTGGCGCGGTACCTCCCGCGTGCCCAGCAGCCGCTGCAGTTCGGTCATCCCCTTCGAGGTCTGGCTCTTCACCGTACCCACCGAGATGCCCAGCGCCAGCGCGGTGTCCTTCTCCGACAGGTCGAAGGCGTGTCGCAGCACCACGCACGCCCGCTTGCGGAACGGCAGCCGGCGCAGCGCCTCCTGCACGTCCACCACCCCCGGCACGTCGGGGTTCTCGATCCGTTCCTCGCGCGGCGACCAGAACAGCGCGATCCGCCGCCGCTCGCGCACCGCGCTGCGGATCCGGGTCCGGGCCAGATTGGCCACCACGCCCCGGGCGTACGCGGCCGGATGGTCGGCGGCGCGCACCCGGTCCCAGCGGTGCCACAGCGCCAGCAGCGCGTCCGCCGCCAGATCGTCGGCGGTGTCCGCCTCACCCGTCAGCAGATGGGCCAGCCGGGACAGTTCGGCGTAGTGGCGTTCGAAGAACGCGTGGAACTCCACGGAGGCGGCGTCGTCGACGACGGTGCCCACGGGCGCCCTCCCCTCACAGCGGCGTCGGGCGCCCGACGGGCACCGATGACGGTGTGTGTCATGTAAATGACACGTGAAAATCCGGAGTGACCGGCGTGAGTTCCGGAGCGTAGCAGTGATCATTCACGGACTCGTGCGGAGGGTCGAACGGTGTCTGGCCGGTCGGTATCCGAATCCGTACCACGGGCCGCCCCCCAGGGGAAGGGGACGGCCCGTGGTACGGATGACCTGTCGGCCAGTGAGATTTCAGTCCCGCAGCGCCGCTTCCATCGCCGCCTTGGCGACCGGGGCCGCCAGACCGTTGCCGCTGACCTCCGAGCGGGCCGCGTCGGACTGCTCCACCACGACCGCCACGGCGACCTCCTGGTCCGAGGAGTCCGACTTGGCGTACGAGGTGAACCAGGCGTACGGAGTCTTGCTGTTGTTCTCGCCGTGCTGCGCGGTGCCCGTCTTGCCGCCCACGGTGGCGCCGGACAGCTGCGCGTTCGACCCCGTGCCCTCCTCGACGACCGTCTCCATCGCCGACTGGAGCTGCTCGGCGGTCGAGGCGCTGACGATCCGCTCCGTACCGGTCCCGTCCTCGTAGTCCTTCAGCACGTCCCCGCCGCTGTCGGTGACGCGGCTGACCATGTGGGGCGACACCAGCTCCCCGCCGTTGGCCATCACCGCCGACACCATCGCCATCTGCAGCGGCGTCGCGGTCACGTCGAACTGGCCGATCCCGGTGAGCGCGGTCTGCGACGGCACCATGTCCGAGGGGTACACGCTGGTGTAGGCGCGCACCGGCACGTCCTGCGTCTCGTCGTTGAAGCCGAACTTCTCGGCCATCGCCCGCACCTTGTCCTGCCCCAGGGCGACGGCCGTCTTCGCGAAGACGTTGTTGCAGGAGTACTGCAGCGCGACCCGGATCGAGGCGTCCTCACAGGGCGCGTTCGGGTTCTCGTTGGTGAGGTCCGTGACCGTGCCCGGCAGCGTGTACGGGTCGGGGCTGTCGGTCTTCTCGTCCACCGACCCGTACAGCCCGTCCTCCAGCGCGGCCGCCGCGACGACCAGCTTGAACGTCGAGCCCGGCGGCAGCGGCTGGCGCAGCGCCCGGTTGGTGAGCGGCTTGTCCGGGTCCGCGGTGAGTTCCTTCCACGCCTCGCCCGCGGTGTTGGCGTCGGTCAGCGACGTCGGGTCGTACGACGGGGTCGACACCGCCGCGAGGATCCGGCCCGTCCTCGGGTCGATCGCGACCGCCGCGCCCTTCTTGTCGCCGAGCGCCTCGTACGCCGCCTTCTGCACCGCCGGATCGATGGTCGTCACCACGTTGCCCGGCTCGGCGCGCCGGTCGGTGACGGTGTCCATCACCGTCTTCAGCCGGGGATCCGTGCCGTTGAGCAGGTCCTGGTAGATGCCCTCCAGTTGCGTCGGCGCGTAGGCCTGCGAGGCGTAGCCCGTCACCGCCGCGTACAGCGGGCCGTTCTCGTACGTGCGCTTGTACGCGAGGTCGCCTCCCTTCGTCCGCGCCGAGCCGGTGATCGACTCACCGGCCACGATGATGTTCCCGAGCGGCTCCGCGTACGTCTCGATCGCGTTGCGCCGGTTGTCACTGTCGTCCGCGAGTGCCCGGCCCTCGTAGAACTGCACCCAGGTCGCCCTGATCAGCAGGGCGAACACCAGGAGCAGGGTGAAGACAGAGGCACGCCTGATCGTCTTGTTCATTCCGTTCGGACAGACGAACGGGAAGGGTCGGATCGTTCCCTTCCGCCCCGTTTCTCATCGGATGTTCATCGAGCGGCCGTGCCGGCCGGGCGGTCAGCGGTCCAGCGTGAGGACGAGTTCGTCGATCTCCGCACCCCGCGCGGGAGCGTACGCCGTGGCCCGCGCGGAGACCTCGAAGCCGCACCGCTCCAGCACCCGCCGCGACCCCGCGTTGTCGGCGGCCACGCGCGCGTACAGCGGGCGTTCGCCCACCTCCGCCAGCAGACCGCGCAGCGCGGCCGTGGCGATGCCCCGGCCCCAGTGGGCGCGGTCGACCCAGTACGTCACCTCGCGCTCGCCCGGCTCCCCGTACACCGCCGCGTGGCCCACCACGTCGCCGTCGCCCAGGACCGTGCGCGTCACGATCCCCGGCGAGCTGCGGATGCGCGCCCAGTGCGCGTCGAAGCCGGCCCGGTCGGCCGGGTCCTCGGGGGTGAAGGCCGCCATGCGCAGCGCCTCCGGGTCGTTGAGCTGCCGGTAGAAGACCGGCAGGTCGCTGTCGTGCACCGGCCGCAGGGCGATGTCCACGGGTCAGAGCCTCCGGGTGGCCAGGGTCAGCCGGTCGCGGGCGTCGAACAGGGCGTCCTTGACCATCTGCTCGTGCGCGGGCGTGAGCCGCGCCACCGGCACCGAGCAGCTGATCGCGTCCCGCGCGGGGGTGCGGTACGGGATCGCCACACCGAAGCAGCGCAGCCCCAGCGTGTTCTCCTCACGGTCCACGGCGAAGCCCTGCTCCCGCACCAGGTGCAGCTCCTCGATGAGCTTCTCCCGGTCCGTGATGGTGTGCTCGGTCAGCGCGGGCAGCGTCTCCGGGAGCATCTTGCGCACCTGCTCGTCCGGGTACGTGCTCAGCAGCGCCTTGCCCAGCGACGTCGAGTGCGCGGGCAGCCGGCGGCCGACCCGGGTGAACGGACGCAGGTAGTGCTGCGACTGGCGGGTGGCGAGGTACACCACGTTGGTGCCGTCGAGCCGGGCCAGGTGGATGGTCTCCGTGGTGTCGTCGGAGAGCCGGTCCAGGGTGGGGCGGGCCGCCGCGACGACCTCGTCGCCGTCGATGTACGACGTGCCCACCAGCAGCGCCCGCACGCCGATGCCGTACCGCGTGCCCGTCGCGTCCGTCTCCACCCAGCCGAGGTCCACGAGGGTGCGCAGCAGCATGTAGAGGCTCGACTTGGGGTAGCCGACGGCCTCCTGGACCGCCGCCAGGGAGTGCATGCCGGGGCGCCCGGCGAAGTATTCGAGCAGTTCAACGGTCCGCACCGCGGACTTGACCTGCGCCCCGCCGCCCGTCTCGCCAGCCGACATCGCCCTTGACCCCTTCGTTCGCCTGGAAATAGTCTCCGAAGCACATTCACCCACAGAGACAGTGTTCAGTATATCGAACAACGCTGTGGGGTGACGTACATACTGCGGCATTGCATGCGGCAAACAAGTGGAGGGACCCGCGGTGGCAGCAGCACCAGTCTGGAGTGTCGACCCCCGAACCGGGAAGCAGCGTGAACAGGTTGCGGTGGAGGCCACAGCCCAGGAGGTCGACGCCGCCGTCCGCGCCGCGCACGACGCGCGCGGCGCGCTGACGGACCGCGCCGTCCGCGCGGCCTTCCTGCGCACGGCCGCCGACGAGCTGGAAGCGGCCAGGGACCAGCTCGTCGAGGTCGCCGACGCGGAGACCGCGCTCGGCCCGGTCCGGCTCACCGGCGAACTCGCCCGCACCTGCTACCAGCTTCGCGCCTTCGCCGGCATCGTCGAGGAGGGCGCCTTCCTCGACGTCGTCATCAACCACCCCGACGACACCGCGACCCCGCCCGTCCCGGACCTGCGCCGCTACAAGCTCCCGCTGGGCGTCGTCGCCGTCTACTCGGCGTCCAACTTCCCCTTCGCCTTCTCCGTGGCCGGCGGCGACACCGCGAGCGCGCTCGCGGCCGGCTGCCCGGTCGTCGTCAAGGCCCACCCCGACCACCCCGGACTGTCCGAGCTGGTCGCCAAGGTGCTGCGCCGGGCCGCGGCCCGCCACGACCTCCCCGAGGGCGTGCTCGGCCTGGTGCACGGCTTCGAGGCCGGCATCGAGCTGATCAAGCACCCGCTGGTCTCGGCGGCCGGTTTCACCGGTTCCATCCGCGGGGGCCGCGCCCTCTTCGACGCGGCCGCCGCCCGGCCCGTCCCGATCCCCTTCCACGGTGAGCTGGGCTCCCTGAACCCGGTCGTGGTCACCGAGGCCGCCGCCGCCGAGCGCGGCGAGGCGATCGGCGCCGGACTGGCCGGTTCGATGACGCTGGGCGTCGGTCAGTTCTGCGTGAAGCCGGGCCTCGTCCTCGCACCGGCCGGCGCGGCCGGTGACGCGCTGGTCAAGTCCCTGACGGACGCCGTCAGCGACACCGACGCCGGCGTCCTGCTCGACCACCGCATGCGCGACAACTTCGTCGCCGGGGTCGCCGAGCGCGCCCAGCTCCCCGACGTGGAGTCCCCGGTGACCCCGGGCGCGGGCGGCGAGCACACGGTCAGCGCGGGCTTCCTCACCGTCCCGGCGAGCCGGCTGGCCCAGGAGGGCGAGCACGACCTGCTCCTGGAGGAGTGCTTCGGGCCGGTCACCGTCGTGGCCCGCTACGAGGACGAGGCCGAGGTGCGGGGGGTGCTGTCGCGGCTGCCGGGCAACCTCACGGCGACCGTGCAGCTGTCCGCCGGAGAGGCGGCCGGGGAGGGCCGCGGGGCGGAGCTGGTGCAGGAGCTGACGCCGCTGGCGGGGCGGGTCCTGGTCAACGGCTGGCCGACGGGCGTCGCGGTCGCCCCGGCCCAGCACCACGGGGGGCCGTACCCGGCGACGACCTCCACGTCCACGTCGGTGGGCGGCACGGCCATCGAGCGGTGGCTGCGGCCGGTCGTCTACCAGGGAACGCCCGAGGCGCTGCTGCCCGCGGAGCTGAAGGACGACAACCCGCTGGGGCTGCCCCGGAGGTTCAACGGCCGGCTGGAGCGCTGAGGCTCACCCCGCGCTCGGCTCCAGGCCCGCGTCGCGGGCCAGGAGCGCCGCCTGCACCCTGTTGTCGCAGTCGAGCTTGGTCAGGATGCGGCTGACGTACGTCTTCACCGTGGCCTCGCTCATGTGCAGGCGGGCGCCGGCGTCCGCGTTGGACAGGCCCTCGCCGAGCAGGGCCAGCACCTCGCGTTCGCGTCCGGTCAGCCCGGCCAGGCGGCGGCGCGCCTCCTCGCCGCGCACGGTGGCGGCCGGGGAGGCGAGGGTGTCCACCACATGCCGGGTGGCGGCCGGGGACAGGTAGGCGTTGCCGGCCGCCGCCGCGCGGACCGCGTGGATCAGCTCCTGCGGCGCGGAGTCCTTCAGCAGGAAGCCGGCGCTGCCGTGCCCGAGCGCCCGCAGGACGTTGTCGCGTTCCCCGAACGTCGTCAGGATCAGCACGCGCACCCCCGGCGCGGCGCGGCCCATCTCGGCCAGCGCGGTCAGCCCGTCCATCACGGGCATCTGGATGTCCAGCAGGGCCACGTCGACCGCGGTGCTCCGGGCGGTCTCCACCGCCTCCCGGCCGTCCCGCGCCTCGGCGACGACATCGATGTCGTCGGCCGAGGTGAGGATCATCCTGATGCCGGCCCTGATGAGCGGCTCGTCGTCGGCGACGAGGACCCGGATCACGCGGCCTCCTGCGCGGTGTCGGTAGGACAAGCGGATGGTGAAGCCCGCTCATCATGCCCGATCCGGTCGCGGGTGCGGCCACGGACCGTCGGTCATATCTTGTGCTCGTAGGACTCCTTGGAGGACAGCTTCCCGTCGCGGAAGCAGAACCGGTAGACGATGTCCTCCTCGTCGTCCACGAAGTGCTCGCAGACGGCGTCCTCGGGCAGCGGCGGGCCGTCCTTCTCCACGCCGTCGGTGAGCAGCGAGCCGCCTTCCGGGAACTTCTTCCTGAGGTCCGCCTCGGCGTCGCCGACCTGGGCCGACTCGTACACGCTCGCCGAGATGACGCCCTTCTCCACCTCGTCCACCAGTTTCGACACCCCCCACACCAGGAGGGCGCCGAGGCCCACGACGAGGACTCCGGCGGTGAGGGCGCATCCCAGGGCGACGTTCTTCTTGCTGCTCATGATGGTGGCGAACTCCTTCTGCGGATCGGTGTGTCCGATGACGACACCACCGTCGCCCGCGGAGCCCTCGCCGATCTGCCCCCGGAAGTCGTCGCCCACGGCGACGAAAGTCGCGTCGTCCGGACGGGACCGCCGCTCGCCGTCGCCGTACGGCAGTACACCGGCGAGCCGGAAACCCCCGTCGGGGGTGGGGCCGGTGTGCACCATGCCGCCGACCAGCCGGGCCCGCTCCCGCAGACCCGTCAGCCCCTGGCCGCCACTGATCGCGGGCGCCCCGGCCGGCGCCCCGGCCGGCACCGGCCCGTTGGCCACCTCGACCACCAGGCTGTCCGGTTCGTAGCGCAGCGCCACGGTGATCGGGGCGCCCGGCGCGTGCTTGTGCGCGTTGGTCAGGCCCTCCTGGGCGATGCGGTACACCGCGCGGTCGGCGGCGGGTGCGAGGGCCCGTTCGGTGCCGGACCGGTGCAGCTCCACCGTCGCGCCCGCAGCCCGCGACGACGCGACCAGCTTGTCGACGGAGGCCGCCGCGCGGTCCGTCGAAGGCCCGGCGTCCTCCGGGCCGGGCACGGACGTCTCCACGTCGTCCCGCAGGATGCCCACGGCCTCGCGCAGCTCCCGCATCGCCGACCTGGAGGCCTCCCGGAGGACGCCCACCCCCTCCCGCTGACGGCCGTTCAGCTCCGGGTCCACCTCCAGCGCCCCGGTGTGCACGGCGATCAGGGCGAGCTGGTGGCCGAGGCTGTCGTGCATGTCCTGGGCGATGCGCTGCCGTTCCAGCAGCCGGGCCTGCCGCGCCACCATCGCCTGCTCGCGCACCAGCTGGGCGTTGTGCCGGCGCAGGGCGTCGAGCAGGGCGCGGCGCTGGGCGCGGTACCGGGAGGCGAGCCCCGGTACGACCGCCATCACCAGGAACGGGCTCCCGCCCAGCACGACCGTCACCAGCGGCGACATCCAGAGCCCTTCGTCGGCCGCGACGGTGAGGGTGAGGACGAGGTAGAGCGCGAGCCCGGCCGCGTACGCGGCCAGCGCGCGCGCCGGACGCCCGATGCGGCTGCCCGCCGACCAACTGGCGTAGATCAGCAGCGCGAACGTACCGACGATCGTTCCGGCCAGGGCCGACGAGACCATCAGCACCGTCGCCGGCAGGGCGCGGCGGGCCAGGGACAGTACGGCGACGACCAGGGCCAGGGCACCGCCCCGCACCACGGATCCGGTCTCCGTGGTGTAGAGGAGGCCCGCGATCCCGGAGAGCGTCACGGCGAGTACGGCCTCCCCGGCGATCCGCTTGCGGGGCCAGGGGGAGGCGGCGGCGAGCCGGTGACGGAGCGGCAGGCCGGTGCGGGGTGTTTCGGCTACGTCCACGCGCAGACGATAGAGGCCCGCCCCCGGACGCCCGCATCCCCCCTTCGGCGCGGCCCCGGACGACGAAAGTGGACTTCCGGCCGCCAAGGGGCCTGTCATCTTTGGTCGTTGCGGGTGACGACTTACGGAGACTGCTCCGGGGCGGGGCGCACGGTGACGATGGCTCCGCCGGACGCACACGGGCGTCGGCGTGGGGACCGACGGCTCCGGGAGCGGAACAGTGGACAGTACGGGCCAGTGGACCGGCGGACGTTTCACCGTCCGGCAGGAGACCGCCCTCAAGGCATGCCGGTACACCGTGAGCGAGTTGCTGCCGGACGGTTCCGACGGCGGGGTCCTGGCCTTCGCCGAGCTGAAGCGGTTCTCGCTCGAGGAGGAGATGACCTTCTACGCCGACGCGTCCCGGACACGGGTCCTGTTCACCGTGGAGGAACGCGGACTCCGCGGCGCCGGCGGCGGTCATGACGTGTGGGACGCGGAGGGCGACCTCATCGGCGGGTTCGAGGAGAAGGCCGTCGCCTCCCTGCTGCGCTCGACGTGGGTTCTGGACCAGCCGGGCTCGCCCGCGGCCGTCGGGCGGGAGCGCAACCGGTTCGTGGCCGTGCTCCGCCGCGTCTGGGACTTCCTGCCGCTGGACCTGGTGCCGTTCCTGTGGCCGTACCACTTCGACTTCGAGACGGACGGCAAGCCGGTGATGACGGTCGACAAGAAGTTCGGGCTGCGCGACCGCTACGTGGTGGACATGGCCGCGCCCGGTCCGGACCCGCGCCTCGCCATCGCCCAGGCCGTGGCCCTGGACGCGCTCCAGGACCGCTGACCGGGGTCGCCCCACCGTCGCCGGGCCCCGCCTGGAAGAATCCCGGCATGGACCTGAAGATCCCCGAACTGCCCTTCCCTTTGCGCACCTACGGCCCCGACGGGCACTGGTCCCACGAGGACGGGGTCCTCACCGGGTGGGCCGGGCCCCGGCAGGACCGTTTCGTGCCGCCCACCGACGAGGCGCTGGAGCCGGCCTCCGACGCGCCGCGGCTGCTGGGGGCGCCCGAGGGGGACTTCCAGCTGATCGCGCGGGTCACCGTCGGGTTCGCCGGGGCCTTCGACGCCGGGGTGCTCTACGTCCATGTCGGTGAGCGGGCGTGGGCCAAGCTCTGTCTGGAGTACTCGCCGGACGTGCCCACCGTCTGCACGGTGGTCACCCGGGGGCACTCCGACGACGTCAACTCCTTCACCGTCGACGGCAGTTCCGTCTGGCTCCGGGTGAGCCGCACCGGGCGTGCCTTCGCCTTCCACGCCTCCCGTGACGGCGAGCGCTGGACCTTCGTCCGGCTCTTCACCCTCGGCGACGAGAAGGAGACCGGAGCCGCGCTGGTCGGCTTCATGACCCAGTCGCCGATGGGGGAGGGGTGCGTGGTGACGTACGACCACATCGAGTACCGGCCCCACTGGCCGAGTGACCTGCGGGACGGAAGCTGAGGGAATGAAGGCGGCTCGTTGAATGTTCACGTAGTCGCGGGAGGGAGTCTCCGTACCCGCACGACCTGGAGTGCCGATCACGATGCGCGTCGAAATCTGGTCCGATATCGCTTGCCCCTGGTGCTATGTCGGAAAAGCCCGCTTCGAGAAGGCGCTGGCCGCCTTCCCGCACCGTGAGCAGGTCGAGGTCGTGCACCGTTCCTTCGAGCTGGACCCGGGCCGCGCCAAGGACGACATCCAGCCGGTGATCACCATGCTCACCAAGAAGTACGGCATGAGCGAGGCGCAGGCCGAGGCGGGCGAGGACAACCTGGGTACCCAGGCCGCCGCCGAGGGCCTGCCCTACCGCACCCGGGGCCGCGACCACGGCAACACCTTCGACATGCACCGCCTGCTGCACCTCGCCCGTGAGCAGGGCCGCCAGGTGGAGCTGCTCGACCTGCTGTACAGGGCGAACTTCGCCGAGGAGCGGTCCGTCTTCAACGACGACGAACGGCTCGTCGAGCTCGCCGGCGCCGCCGGACTCGACACCGGCGCGGTGCGCGCGGTCCTCGCAGACCCGAAGGCGTACGCCGACGAGGTGCGCGCCGACGAGCGGGAGGCGGCGGAGCTCGGCGCGAACGGTGTGCCGTTCTTCGTGCTGGACCGCAAGTACGGCGTCTCCGGCGCCCAGCCCGCCGAGGTGTTCACCCAGGCGCTGACCCAGGCCTGGGGCGAGCGCCCGCCGCTGACCCTGATCGACGGCGACGCGGAGGCCTGTGGCCCGGACGGATGCGCGGTGCCGCAGCAGTAGAACGCGCAGGTCAGCGCGTACGCATAAGGCTTCCTTCGCGATATCGCGCAGAATTCGGCAATGGACGGGGGGATCCCGGGACCGCACAGTGGTCCCATGGAGACCTTCGAGAACCTCGTCCGTGCCGAGTTCGCCCCGAAGAACACCTACCTGAACACCGCGAGCAACGCTCTCCTGCCCGCCCGTACCGTGGCCGCGCTCCAGGAAGCCGTACGGCTGCGCGCGGAGGGCCGTGCGCTGGATCCGCTCTTCGCCGACGTCGAGGCCTGCCGTGCCGCGTACGCCCGGCTGGCCGGCGTCCCGGCCGAGCGCGTGGCGGCCGGGGCCACGGTCGCGCTGTACACCTCGCTGGTCGCGGCCTCGCTGCCGCCGGGCGCCGAAGTCCTCACGGCGGAGGGCGACTTCAGCTCCGTACTGAACCCCTTCCACGCGCGCGGCGACCTCAAGGTGCGGGCCGTGCCGCTGGAGCGGCTCACCGAATCCGTCCGGCCGGGCACCGCGCTGGTCGCGGTCAGCGCCGTGCAGTCCGCCGACGGCCGGATCGCCGATCTCGCCGCGCTGCGCGAGGCGGCCCGCGGCCACGGGGCGCGCACCTACGTCGACTTCTCCCAGGCGGCCGGCTGGCTCCCGATGGCGGCCGACGCCTGCGACTACGGTGTCTCCATCACCTTCAAGTGGCTGCTCGGCCCGCACGGCGCGGCCTTCCTCGTCGTCCCCGAGGACTTCGGCGACCTGACGCCGGTGCAGGCGGGCTGGGTCGCGGGGGAGAACCCCTGGGAAAGCTGCTACGGACCCGTCCCCGAACTCGCCCGCTCCGCCCGGCGGTTCGACTCCAGCCCCGCCCTGTTCGACTACGCGGGACTGCGTGCCTCCCTCGAACTCGTCGAGGAGCTGGGTGTGGACACCGTCCGCGCCCACGACCTGTCCCTCGCCGACCGCTTCCGCGCGGGGCTCGACAGTCTGGGCCACACGCCCGTGCCCTCGCCCGGTTCACCGATCGTGTCCGTGCCCGGACTCGGCCGGCTCCAGCCGGAGTTGGCCGAGGCGGGCATCGCGGTGTCGAACCGCGCGGGCAACCTGCGGGCGTCCTTCCACCTCTACAACACGGCCGCCGACGTGGACCGGCTGCTGGACGCGCTGTCCGGCTGACCCCTTCGCCGGACACACGGCAGCGGGCCGGTGCCTCCTTGTCCCACACGAGGAGGCCCGGCCCGCAGTCTTGTGGCGCGGCTGCTTCACCGTCGTAGCGCCTACTTCACCGGAGTGGAGTCCCGAGCGCCAATGCTGTGACATCCGGGGGCGACCCCCGGACCCCCGCCCGGATCCGGCTCACCGGACGGGAGTGAAGTCCCGCGCCCCGATGAACTCCGGCCGCCGGATCGGTGCCGCGAACGGCTCGACCGCCGCGTTCTCCACGCTGTTGAACACGATGAACACGTTGCTGCGCGGGAACGGCGTGATGTTGTCGCCGGAGCCGTGCATGGCGTTGCAGTCGAACCAGGTCGCCGAGCCGGCCTTGCCGGTGAACAGCTTGATGCCGTACTCCGACGCCATCGTCGTCAGCGCCTCGTCGGACGGCGTCCCCGCGTCCTGCATCTGCAGGGACTTCTTGTAGTTGTCCTTCGGCGTGGCCCCCGCGCATCCGAGGAACGTCTTGTGCGACCCCGGCATGATCATCAGACCGCCGTTGGTGTCGTAGTTCTCGGTGAGCGCGATCGAGACCGAGATGGTGCGCATGTTCGGCAGGCCGTCCTCGGCGTGCCAGGTCTCGAAGTCCGAGTGCCAGTAGAAGCCGCTGGCGCCGAAGCCGGGCTTGACGTTGATCCGCGACTGGTGGACGTAGACGTCCGAGCCGAGGATCTGCCGGGCGCGCCCGACCACCCGCTCGTCGCGCACCAGCTTCGCGAAGACCTCGCTGATCTTGTGCACCTCGAAGACCGACCGGATCTCCTTGGACTGCGGCTCCACGATGGAGCGTTCGTCCGCGCGGATCGCCGGGTCGGTGGTGAGCCGCTCCAGCTCGCGCTGGTACTCGCCCACCTCGTCCGGTCCGATGAGCTGGTCGATGGCGAGGAAGCCGTCGCGGTCCAGAGCCTGGAGGTCACCGGCCGAGACGGGACCGGGCGTGTCCGGGGAGCCCCAGACGACCGGGTCCTGCCGGGGAGTCGCCACCTCGGTGGCGCCGCGGGTGGGATAGAGATCGGTGACGTTCGTGGTCGTGGTCACGGTGACTCACACCTCCTCGGTGAGCAGCGGGTAGACGCCGTTCTCGTCGTGGTCCTCCCGTCCGGTGACGGGCGGGTTGAAGACACAGATGCAGTGGAAGTCCTCCTTGACCTTGAGCGTGTGCCGCTCGTGGCCGTTCAGGAGGTACATGGTGCCGGGCGTGATGGTGTACGTCTGCCCGGTCTCGCGGTCGGTCAGTTCGGCCTCGCCCTTGGTGCAGACGACGGCCTCGATGTGGTTCGCGTACCACATCGACGTCTCCGTACCCGCGTACAGGATCGTCTCGTGCAGGGAGAAGCCGACCTTCTCCTTGGCGAGGACGATGCGCTTGCTCTCCCAGGTGCCGGACGCCGATTTCACGTGCCGGTCGGTGCCTTCGAGCTCCTTGAACGAACGGACGATCACGGTGTTGCGATGCCTCCTCGGCTCGGATGTGTGTTTCAGGCGGTTTCCCGGACGGCGCGGGCGAGGGTCCTGAGACCCTCGTCCAGCTCGTCCGGGGTGATGGTCAGGGACGGCAGCAGCTTGACGACCTCGCTCTCGGGGCCGGACGTCTCGATGAGCAGCCCGAGTTCGAAGGCGCGCCGGGCGATGCGGCCCGCGCGCTCCTTGTCGTGGAACTCCATGCCCCATACCAGGCCGCGGCCGCGGTACTCCTTGACGTCGGCGAGGTTCTCCTCGGTGACGGCGATCAGCGCCTGCTCGACCTGCTCGCCGCGCGCACGGGTCTGCTTCTCCATCGCGGAGCCGTCGGCCCAGTACGCCTCCAGGGCCGCGGTGGCCGTGACGAAGGCGGGGTTGTTGCCGCGGAAGGTGCCGTTGTGCTCGCCCGGCTCCCAGACGTCCAGTTCGGGCTTGAACAGGGTCAGCGCCATCGGCAGCCCGTAGCCGCTGATCGACTTGGAGACGGTGACGATGTCGGGCGTGATGCCGGCCTCCTCGAAGGAGAAGAAGGCGCCGGTACGGCCGCAGCCCATCTGGATGTCGTCGACGATCAGCAGCATGTCCTGGCGTTCGCACAGGTCGGCCAGGGCGCGCAGCCACTCGGGCCGGGCGACGTTGATGCCGCCCTCGCCCTGCACGGTCTCGACGATCACGGCGGCGGGCTTGTTGAGGCCGGAGCCCTGGTCCTCCAGGAGCCGCTCGAACCAGAGGAAGTCCTCGACCTTGCCGTCGAAGTAGTTGTCGAACGGCATCGGCGTGCCGTGCACCAGCGGGATGCCGGCGCCGGCCCGCTTGAAGGCGTTGCCGGTCACCGCGAGCGAGCCCAGCGACATGCCGTGGAAGGCGTTGGTGAACGACACGATCGCCTCGCGCCCCTTCACCTTCCGCGCCAGCTTCAGCGCGGACTCCACGGCGTTGGTGCCCGTCGGGCCCGGGAACATGACCTTGTACGGCAGGTCGCGCGGGCGCAGGATCCAGTTCTGGAAGGACTCCAGGAACGCGCGCTTGGCCGTCGTCGACATGTCGAGGCCGTGCGTGACGCCGTCCCGCTCCAGGTAGTCGATGAGGGCCCGTTTCAGCACGGGGTTGTTGTGCCCGTAGTTGAGTGAGCCGGCTCCGGCGAAGAAGTCGAGGTACTCGTGGCCGTCCTCGTCGTACATGCGGCTGCCGTGCGCACGGTCGAAGACGGCGGGCCAGCCGCGGCAGTAGCTGCGTACCTCGGACTCGAGGGTCTCGAAGACGCTGAGGTCGGGCTGGGTGATGGTCACGACGAATCGCTCCTCGGTGGCGTGGGAGGTCAGAGGGAGTCGGAAGAAGTCGGAAGAGGCCGGAAGGCCAGGGGCCGGGCCGCGCGGTCAGCGCGTGAGCGGCCCGATGCGGTACAGCACCTCGGGGTCGTGCGGCCCGTCGGGGAACTGGCCGGCGTCGAACAGCACCTCGCGCTCCAGCAGGGCGCCGTGACGCTCCGCGAACGCGGTGAACAGGCGCTCGGAGGCGGTGTTCCCCGGGGCGATGGTGGTCTCCACGGTGTCCACCGCGTGCTCCTCGGCGGTCCGGGCGGCCAGCCCGTCGAGCATCGCCGCGGCGAGGCCGCGGCCGCGGTACGACGCGTCGACCGCGACCTGCCAGACGAGCAGGGTGCGCGGGCTGTCCGGCCGCAGGTATCCGCTGACGAAGCCGATCGGCTCTCCGCGCTCGTCGCGAGCGACGGCCGAGGTGGCGGCGAAGTCACGGCACCACAGCAGATAGCTGTACGACGAGTTCAGGTCGAGGACCTTCGAGTCCCTTGCTATCCGCCACAGCACGGCTCCGTCCGCCACGGTGGGGCGGTCGATTTGCAGGTCTGCTTGTGCGGCAGTCATGTGAATTCAACTTACCCAGGTAAATTCAAAATTGCATCGCCTGTCGGGGTTACGTGCCGGCTCGATCTGTGTTATCGCGCGTACGGGTGTGGTCGCGCGAGAGCCCGGCGATATGCCCGGATTTGAGCGGTACATATGGAGCAAAGCGGGCGCGATGTGGAACCGGTCACAAGTGTGTAACTCCCGTGACGGCGCCCGGAAAGCTCGCGAAATCGTGTCGTTTAGGTCCGAGGAAACCGGGCAGAAGAAGACGGGAAGCTGCTCCGGAAGGTAATCGGGAAATAAGCGAAAGAATGTCTGGGGAGAATCTGTGCGAGGGATTCCGATAATCCCACGGAATTCACGGTCCGGTTACTCCGTCGATACGCTCCCGCGGGCGGCCGGCGTGGCCGTTGTCCGCCTCCTCGACAACGTGCCCGCGTTCGTCGCCCCCGCCGCCCCTTCCCGTCCCGACCTGGGGCTCCGCCCCAGACCCCGCTCCTCAAACGCCGGAGGGGCTGGAAGTCAGCCCGTCCGGCGATTGAGGACGAGGCCCGTTCAGGGCCGAAGGGGGTCTGGGGGCGCAGCCCCCAGGGACGGGACGGGAAGGGGCGGCGGGGGCGAAGGAAGAGCGGACGGCCCCGGCCCGCGCTCAGCGCCAGGCCGCTTCCGCGGCCCGCAGGGCCCCCTCCGTGTCCACGTCCAGCCCCTGCTCACCGAGCGCCGCCCCCAACGCCGCCAGACTCGCCCGCACCGCCCCCGGCGTCGCCTCGGGACCATAGTGGTTGACCCGGATCATCTCCTTGGCGAGCGCACCCCCGCCCGCGGCCAGCGGAAGCGCCGGATCGGCGGCCAGCGCGCGGGCCACCAGCTCCGACGCCACCGTGCCGGACGGCGCCCGCAGGGTCGTGGCGACCGGCGCCGCATCCGCCGCGTCACGCACGTACGGCTCAAGACCTCCACCCAGCGCGACCGCCCCCGCCCGTGTCGCCGCCGCGGCCGACGCGTGCCGCGCCATCACCGCGGCCGGCCCCGCCGCCTCGATCCGCTCCACGCACGCTTCCAGCGCCAGCATCTCCAGCTGCGCGGGAGCGTGCAGCAGCGCCTTGCGCCCGCCGTCGATCCAGCGCTCCTTCCAGTCCAGCAGCGACAGATACGACCGGCGCGGCGCCCGGGGGTTCGCCGCCATCCGCGCCCACGCCCGCTCGCTCACCGACACCGCCGACACCCCGGCCGGACCGCCCATCGCCTTCTGCGCCCCGATCACGCACAGGTCCACGCCCCACGCGTCCGGCAGCACCGGCTCCGCCCCGATCGACGCCACCGCGTCCAGGTAGAACAGCGCCCCGTGCGCCCGCACCACCTCGCCGATCTCCGCGACCGGGTTGGTGTTCCCGGTCGCCGCCTCCGCGTGCACCAGGGACACGAAGTCGATCTCCGGGTGCTCGGCGAACGCGGCCCGCACCTGCTCGGCCGTCACCGCCGTGTGGAAGGGCACCGTCAGGTCGATCACGGTGGCGCCGCAGTCCCGCAGCCAGTCGCCGAAGGTCTGCCCGTAGGGGCCGGTGATGACGTTCAGCGCGGTCGTGCCGGGACCGGCGGTCGCGCGGATCGCGCCCTCCAGCGGCAGCAGCGCCTCGCCCTGCATGATCACGACGTCCTGCCGGGTGCTCAGCAGCCGTGCCACCCGGTCCTCGATCGACGCGAAGTGCGCGGCGCTCAGCGGGGGCAGATCGAGGAGAAGGTGGGTCACGGCGGTGCTCTCTTTGCTCGGCGGCTGCGCGGGTACGTATGACGAGGTCGAGGGTAAACCTTCGCCCGGAGGGGAGCCCGACCGCACGGTTCGCAGGCCGGACGCCCTCGTGACCATCGGTTTGGTTTGAGGCCCTCAAACCCGTCCTTATAATCGGAACCCACAGTTCCCTGACAGGAGGCTCCCGTGAAGACGCTCCCCGGCCGCCGGACCCGTGTGCTGGCCGCCACCATCGCGACGGCCGGGCTGGTTCTCCTGACCGCCTGCACCTCCAGCGACGACTCAGGCAGCGGCTCCAAGACCGCCGCCGGCGGTGTCGAGCTCGTCAAGGCGGGGCAGCTCACCACCTGCACCCACCTCCCGTACCCGCCCTTCCAGTCGGAGATCGACGGCAAGGTGCAGGGCTTCGACGTCGCGCTGATCGACCTGGTCGCCGAGGACCTGGGCGTGAAGCAGGAGATCCTCGACACGCCCTTCGAGAACTTCAAGACCGGCGCCTTCCTCAACTCCGGCGAGTGCGACCTGGCCGCGGCCGGTATGACCATCACCGAGGAGCGGAAGAAGAACGTCGACTTCTCCGACCCGTACTTCAACGCCACCCAGGCCGTCCTCGTCGACAAGGACAGCGGGGTCACCTCCCTCGCCGACGTGAAGTCGAAGAACGTCAAGCTCGGCGCGCAGGCGCAGACCACCGGCGAGGACCACGTCAAGAAGGAGGGCTTCGACCCGGTCTCCTTCGAGTCCTCCGACGCCGTCCTCAACGGCCTGCGCACCGGCCAGGTCAAGGCCGTCGTCATCGACTACCCCGTCGTCCAGGGCTGGCTGAAGGACCAGGCCAACGCCGACGCCTTCGAGGTCGCCGAGCAGATCGACACCGGCGAGCAGTACGGCGTCACGGTGAAGAAGGGCAACACCAAGCTGCGCGAGGCCATCAACAAGGCGTTCGCGGACGCCAAGGCCGACGGCACGTACAAGGAGCTGTACGAGAAGTGGATCGGCCCGTACGACGAGTCCGCCGCCTCGCCGGCCGCGTCCTGATCCCATGGCCGACACGGAGAAACTCCCCCTCCAGCCGAAGAAGAAGGGCCTGACCAGGCGCCAGAAGCGGAGCCTGTCGCGCGGCGCCCAGTACGCCGTCTTCGTCGCGGCCGTGATCGCCTTCGCGGTCACGGCCGACTGGGGCAGGCTGCAGAACCAGTTCGCGCAGGCCGACATCGCCGAGCGGATGTTCCCCGACGTCATCACGCTGGCGCTGAAGAACACCGTGCTCTACACGGTCACCGGCTTCGCCGTCGGGCTCGCCCTCGGCATGGTGATCGCGCTGATGCGGCTGTCGTCCGTCGGCCCGTACCGCTGGCTGGCCGGCATCTACATCGAGATCTTCCGGGGCCTGCCCGCCCTGCTGATCTTCATCTTCATCGGCGTCGCCGTACCGCTCGCCTTCCCCGGCACGGAGATCATCGGCGGTACGTACGGCAAGGTCGCCCTCGCCCTCGGCCTGGTGGCCGCCGCGTACATGGCGGAGACGATCCGCGCCGGCATCCAGGCCGTGCCCAAGGGACAGATGGAGGCGGCCCGTTCGCTGGGCTTCTCGCCCGCCCGCGCCATGGTCTCCATCATCATCCCGCAGGCGTTCCGCATCATCCTGCCGCCGCTCACCAACGAACTCGTCCTGCTCTTCAAGGACTCCTCGCTGGTGCTGTTCCTCGGTGTCACCCTGGAGGAGCGCGAACTGTCCAAGTACGGCCGTGACCTGGCCAGCCAGACCGCCAACTCCACCCCCATCCTGGTGGCCGGCCTGTGCTACCTGCTGATCACCGTCCCGCTCGGCTTCGTCGTGCGCCGTATGGAGGCCAAGGCCCAGGAGGCCGTGAAATGACCCCGAGCCGACCGGAGATCCGCGTCAGCGGTCTGCACAAGTCCTTCGGCGACAACCAGGTGCTGCGCGGCATCGACCTGGAGATCGGCCAGGGCGAGGTCGTCTGCGTCATCGGCCCGTCCGGGTCGGGCAAGTCGACCCTGCTGCGGTGCGTGAACCTCCTGGAGGAACCCACCGAGGGCCAGGTCTTCGTCGGCGGTACGGAACTCACCGACCCGGATGTCGACATCGACGCCGTACGCCGCCGTATCGGCATGGTCTTCCAGCAGTTCAACCTCTTCCCGCACCTCACCGTGACCGAGAACCTCACGCTGCCGCAGCGCAGGGTGCTGCGCAGGGGCAAGGCGGAGGCCGCGAAGACCGCCGCGGAGAACCTGGGGCGCGTGGGCCTCGCGGAGAAGGCGGACGCCTACCCGTCCTCCCTCTCCGGTGGCCAGCAGCAGCGCGTCGCCATCGCCCGCGCGCTGGCCATGGGCCCCGAGGTGATGCTGTTCGACGAGCCGACCTCGGCGCTCGACCCCGAGCTGGTCGGCGACGTCCTCGCCGTCATGCGGATGCTCGCGAACGAGGGCATGACGATGATGGTCGTCACCCACGAGATGACCTTCGCCCGCGAGGTCGCCGACCGGGTCGTCTTCATGGACGGCGGAGTGATCGTCGAGGACGGCGCCCCCGAGCAGGTCATCGGCCACCCCCGCCACGAACGCACCCGCCACTTCCTCTCCCGCCTCCTCGACCCCGCCATGGCGGACGTGGAGGAGGAGACCTCGGACCAGGTGGGCAAGCCCGAGTAGCGGCTGACTAGGGTGCCGGGTATGAGCGAACGCGCGGTGCTGCACGTGAAGGGGCGGATCCTCGTCGGCCCGGACGAGGTCCGCGACGAGCTGTGGGTCGTCGGCGGCCGTATCTCCTACGACCGTCCCGCCGGCGCCCGCGACATCCGCACCGTCGACGGCTGGGCACTGCCCGGCCTGGTCGACGCCCACTGCCACGTGGGCCTGGACCAGCACGGTGCCGTCCCCGACGAGGTCGCCGAGAAGCAGGCGCTCACCGACCGCGACGCCGGCGCCCTGCTGCTGCGCGACGCGGGCTCGCCCTCCGACACCCGGTGGATCGACGACCGCGACGACCTCCCGAAGATCATCCGGGCCGGGCGGCACATCGCCCGCACCCGCCGCTACATCCGGAACTACGCCTGGGAGGTCGAGCCCGACGACCTCGTCGCCTACGTCGCGCAGGAGGCCCGGCGCGGCGACGGCTGGGTGAAGCTGGTGGGCGACTGGATCGACCGCGACCTGGGCGATCTGTCGGCCTGCTGGCCGCGCGGCGCGGTCGAGGCGGCGATCGCCGAGGCGCACCGGCTGGGTGCCCGCGTCACCGCCCACTGCTTCGCCGAGGACTCCCTGCGGGACCTGGTCGAGGCCGGCATCGACTGCGTCGAGCACGCGACCGGCCTGACCGACGACACCATCCCGCTCTTCGCCGAACGGGGCGTCGCGATCGTCCCCACCCTCGTCAACATCGCCACCTTCCCCGCACTCGCCGACGGCGGCGAGTCCAAGTTCCCCCGCTGGTCGGCCCATATGCGCCGGCTCCACGAACGCCGCTACGACACCGTGCGCTCCGCGCACGACGCCGGCATCCCCGTCTTCGTCGGTACGGACGCCGGCGGCACCCTTCCGCACGGCCTGGCGGCCGACGAGGTCGCGGAGCTGGCCAGGGCCGGCATTCCGCCGGTCGAGGCGCTCGCGGCCGGGACCTGGGCGGCCAGGAAGTGGCTCGGCCGGCCGGGCCTGGAGGAGGGCGCGCCGGCGGACCTGGTGGTCTACGGCTCCGACCCGCGCGCGGACGTCCGCGTACTGACGGATCCGCGCCGGGTGGTGCTGAACGGGCGCGTGGTCGGATAAGGCGGATGCCCTGCGGGGCGCACGAGGGGGACGGCGGGGAACAGCCGTGCCCCGGTAATCGAAAGCATTCGCTGACTCGCCACGATGGAGTGAAGAGTCACCGGAACGCTGACGGCCCGCCGTCCGTGCGGACATTCTTTCCGGGTCCCAGTCATGTCTCATGGGGGTCCCACCACCTTGAACAGCACCAACTTCCGTATGCCCGCACGCCGTTGGGCCGCCGCCGCCACGGCCTGCGCGCTCGCCGCCGGTCCCGCGGCGCTGGCCGGAGCGGGCTCCGCGCACGCCACCGAGGGCCACGGCACGGCGAGCGCCGCCGTGCTGCGCACCGGGCTCGACGTGTCCCTGCTCAACAAGACGGTGAACGCCCCGCTCACCGTCTCCCTCAACGAGGTCCGGGCACCGCAGAGCGCGCGGAAGACGGCCCTCACCGCCAGCCTCGACGGCGTCGACGGCGGCAAGCCCTTCAGCGTGCTGCGGGCGGAGGTGGCCGACGCGGAGGCGACGGTGAACGGCGACCGGGCCGAGGCGTCCACCACCCTCTCCGGGGCGCGGCTCCACGTGCCCGGTCTGCCGCTGCTGTCGGTCGTCGAGCTCGAGGCGGTGAGCTCCAAGGCGGTCTGCGAGGCCGGGAAGACCCCGCACGCCTCGGTGACGCTGCCCGCCTCGGTGAGGGTCCTCGGCAAACGCGTCAGGCTGACGGCCGGGGGGCCCACCCATGTCGAGGTGCCGGGTGTCGGTGAGGTCCGGCTGGACCTGTCGAAGACCGGGACCACGTCGACCACGGCCGCGGCGACCGCGCTGCGGCTGGAGGTCTCCGTCAATCCGCTGAAGCTGAACGTCGCCGAGGTCGAGGGCACGATCACTCTGGCCGAGGCGATGTGTGAGGCTCCGGCCGCTCCTGCCGCTCCTGCGGCTCAGGAGGGGGCCGCCGGTGTTCAGCCGCAGGGGGCGCGGGCGGAGGCCAATCTGGCCGAGACGGGTGGTGACTCGATGACGCCGTATGTCGCGGGGGGTGCGGTCGCCCTGCTGGCGGCGGGGGGTGGAGCGGTGGTGCTGGCCCGTCGGGGGCGCGGGAACTGACGTTTTTCGCCCCCGCCGCCCCTTCCCTTCCCGACCTGGGGCTCCGCCCCAGACCCCGCTCCTCAAACGCTGGAGGGGCTGACATCCAGCCCCTCCGGCGTTTGAGGAGCGGGGGTCCGGGGGCAGCGCCCCCGGAGGACGGGAACGGGAAGGGGCGGCGGGGGCGAATCAGACTGTTCTCAGCACCTGCCCCAGCGCGCCCAGAAACCCGTCCACCGTCCCCCGCCCCCGCACCGCCAGCCGCAGCCACTCCTCATCCAGCCCCGGAAACGTATCCCCACGCCGCACCGCGTAGCCGACCGCCCGCAACCGTCGCCGTACCACCGCCGCACGCGGCAGCCGGACCAGGACGAAGGGCCCCTCGGCGGGCTCCACGACCCGCAGACCGCGGTCGGCGAACTCCCGCAGCCCCGAGACCAGATGAGCACGGTCCGCCGCGATGCGCCGCGCCGCGTCGGCCGCCTCCGCGAGGGCCCGGGGCCCCACACACGCCTCCGCCGCCGCCAACGCGGGCGTGGACACCGGCCACAACGGCTGCGCACGCTCCAGCTTCGCGACGACCTCCGGAGCCGCCAGGACGTAACCGATCCGCAGCCCCGCGAGCCCCCACGTCTTGGTGAGACTGCGCAGGACGACGAGACCGGGAACGTCCGTACGCCCGGCCAGCGCCTCGCGCTCACCCGGTACCGCGTCCATGAACGCCTCGTCCACCACCAGCGTCCGCCCCGGCCGGGCGAGCCGGGCGACCGACGCGGCCGGGTGCAGCACCGACGTCGGGTTCGTCGGGTTGCCGATCACCACCAGGTCCGCGTCCTCCGGCACCGCCGCCGGGTCCAGCCGGAAGCCGTCCGCCTCCCGCAGCAGCACCCGGTCCACCGTGTGCCCGGCGTCCCGCAGCGCCGCCTCCGGCTCCGTGAACTGCGGATGCACCACCACCGGCCGGCGTACCTTCAGCGCCCGCGCCAGCAGCACGAACGCCTCCGCCGCACCGGCAGTCAGCAGCACCCGCTCCACCGGCAGCCCGTGCCGCGCCGCCACCGCCGCCCGCGCGGCCCGCCCGTCCGGGTAGGCGGCCAGCCCCGACAGCGACCCGGCGATGTGCTCCCGCAGCCACGGTGGCGGCGTGTCCGCGCGGACGTTCACCGCGAGGTCGACCAGCGCGACGCCGTCGTCACGGACCTCGGCGTCCCCGTGGTGCCGCAGATCGTGCCCGCCGGCCGTCGGCTCAGTGCGCATGGGAGTGCGCGTGGCCGTGCCCGTGGTGATGCCCGTGGTGGTGGCCGTCGTCGTCCGGGTGGAAGTGCGGCTGCTGCGGCTGCCCCACCTTGTCCTCGAAGCCCGGCAGCGCGATCCGGTACACGCACGAGTCGCAGTTCATCCGCAGATCACCCCGCACGGCCTCCTCGTACCGCTCCCACACCAGATCCAGCAGCTCCGGCTCCGGACCGATGACGTCCGCCGACCGCACCTCGGTCTCCGGGTGCGCCGCCGCCCACTCCTCGGTCTGCAGCCGCACCCGGTCCGGCAGGATCCCGGTGAACAGGAAGTACGGCAGGACCACGACCCTGCGCGCCCCCAGCCGCGCGCAGCGGTCCAGCCCGCTCGGCACGTCCGGCGCCGCCAGCGACACGAACGCCGTCTCCACGCCCGCGTACCCGCGCCCCTCCCACAGCAGCCGCGCCGCCTTGAACACCTCGGCGTTGGCGTCCGGGTCCGTCGACCCGCGCCCCACCAGGAGCACGGTCACCTCGGAGGGGTCCCAGGACGGGTCCACCGCCTGGGCGAGCCGCCGCTCCAGCACGCTCAGCAGCGCGGGGTGCGGGCCCAGCGGACGGCCGTACGTGTACGAGATCCCGGAGTGCCGTTCCTTCTCACGGGCCAGCGCCGCCGGGATGTCCCCCTTGGCGTGTCCGGCGGACACCAGCATCAGCGGCACGGCGGCGAACCGCCGCGCCCCCCGCTCCACCAGCTCGGCGACGGCCTCGCCCAGCGGCGGCGGGGACAGCTCGATGAACCCCCCGGCGACGGGCAGTTCGGGGTGGCGGCGCCCCAGCTCCCGCACGAAGTCACGGAACGCCTCCGCTCCGGCGTCGTCCCGGGTGCCGTGGCCGGCGATGAGCAGGGCGGGCGGGGTGGTCACAGGTTCTCCTCGGATTCAGGCGAAGCGGGGTGGTACAGCAGGGCGTTGAGCGCGGCGGCGGCGACCGCCGACCCGCCCTTCTCGGACACGTTGCTCACGGCGGGCAGCCCGCTCTCCCGCAACGCGGCCTTGGACTCGGCCGCCCCGACGAAACCGACGGGCAGACCGATGACGAGCGCGGGGGAGGCGTCCAGGGTCAGCAGCTCCTCCAGGGCGGTCGGCGCACAGCCGATCACCCACAGGGCGCCGGGCCCGACCTCCTCGTACGCCAGCCGCACGGCGTGCGCGGAACGCGTCAGACCGGGACCGGCGACGGCGTCCTTCAGCCGGCACACGGTCGGCCGGCGGGTGATCCCGGCCGCGACCATCTCCACGTCCACCACGACCGGCGCCCCGGTGTGCAGCGCTGCATGGGCCTTCGCCAGCTCGCCCTCGTCCATGACGAGATCGGAGGCGTACTCCAGGTCGGCCGCGGAGTGGATGACCCGCTCCACCACCGCCCGGGTCAGCGGCGGGAAGCGCGAGGTGTCGAGGCGGGCCCGCAGCCGCCGGAAGGACTCCTGCTCGATGGGGTGCACCACGCGGTTCACCGCGCCTCCTCCTGCCAGCGGTAGCCGCGCGGGGTGACCATGCGCCCCGCGATCTCACGGGTCGCCGTGTTGCCCACGGTCACGACCGTCATCATGTCGACCGTCGCCGGGTCCAGCGCGGCCAGCGTGGTCAGCCGGCTCGACTCGTCCGCGCGGGACGCGTTGCGCACGATCCCGACCGGTGTCGCCGGCTCCCGGTGCTCCGCGAGGATCGCGAGGGCCTTCGGGAGCTGCCAGTCACGGCCCCGGCTGCGCGGGTTGTAGAACGTCACCACGATGTCCGCCTCGGCCGCCGCCCGCACCCGCCGCTCGATGACCTCCCACGGCGTGTGCAGGTCGGACAGGCTGATCGACACATGGTCGTGGCCCAGCGGCGCCCCCAGGATCGCCCCGGCCGCCAGCGCCGCCGTCACGCCCGGCACCCCGACCACGTCGATGTCGTCGGACGCCTCCGCGAGCGCGGGGGAGGCCATGGCGTACACGCCCGCGTCCCCGCTGCCGATGAGCGCGACCGCCTGCCCGCGCCGGGCCTCGGCGACGGCCGTCCGCGCCCGCTCCTCCTCCGCCCCGAGACCGGACTCCAGCACCCGCGTGCCCGGCCGCAGCAGATCGCGGATCTGGTCGACGTACTGGTCGAGCCCCACCAGCACGGAGGCACGCCGCAGTTCGGCCTTCGCCCGCGGGGTGAGCAGGTCCCGGGCGCCCGGCCCGAGCCCGACCACCGCGAGCCGCCCGCGCCCCGGCCGCCGTACGACGGCACAGGTCACCATCGCGGGCAGCGCCGCCGACTTCCGCTTCGGCACGAGGAGTTCGCCCCCGCCGACCAGCGCGGCGGCCTCCGCGACCGACGGAGTGCCGACGGCGGCCAGCGGCGCGTCGGACGGGTTGGGCACCTCGACGCGCGCCAACTTCCCGGCGGCGTACGTCACCAGGGGCACCCCGAACAGCCGCGCCGCCTCCACGATGCCCTCCTCCCCGGCCTTGGCGTCCACGGTGGCCAGCTCGGCGACCGACGCCGCCGACAGCCCCGCCTCGCGCAGGGTGTCCTCGACCAGGCCGAGCACCTCGTCCACGGGGGCGCCCTTCGAGGCCCCGACGCCGACGACGAGGGTCGGCGGCCGGAGCACGGCCTCCCGCTCGCCCGGCTCGACCAGCCGGTCCGTGACCCGGATCGTGTACGACCCCTCGTCCGCGACCGGGAGCGGCGGCAGCGGCCAGCCCACCTCGGCGCGCAACGCCACCGCCTCACCGTCCAGCAGGGCCCGGGACACGGCGGCGACGTTCCCCTCCACCGGCAGACCGAGGGTGTCCAGGCCCGGCAGACCGGCCGCGTCGGTCGCCGTCGTCACCACCGGCTCGGCGCCCAGCGCCTCACCGACCGCGCGGGCCAGCTCGTTCGCCCCGCCGCCGTGCCCGCCGACCAGCGACACGGCGAACCGTCCGCCCTCGTCGACACAGACGACCCCCGGATCGCTCGCCTTGTCGTGCAGCAGCGGCGCCACCAGACGCACCACGGCTCCCGTGGCCAGGAAGCACACGAGCTGCTCGCACTCGGCGAACGCGGCCCGTACGGCATCCGGCACGGGACCCTCGTACACGCGCGTACGGTCCGGCCACACGGCGGCCAGCCGGTCCCGCGCGGCCGCTCCGGCCGCCGTGGCGGCAATGAGACCGATCACCGGGTACCCCCTACCGGTGACCGGTGCGGGCGCGCATCGCTGAGCGAGAACCAAGCCGGCACAGCAGTAACCTCCAACAACTTCATGGACCGGGCTGGTTCCAGCCCGGCTGGTGTCGATCGCGTCGGACTCAGCGGCTCACGCTCGTGGAGGAGAGGATTCAACCGTCGACTCCTTCTTCGCGCGCCGGGAGCCGGACGCCCCACAGCAGGAAAACGGGATTGGTCGCCGCCAGCCGGGTCACGTCACCCGGCAGCGGCGCGAGGCGTGAGGACTGCAACAGCACCCCGTCGCAGGAGAAACCGGCGCCCGTCAGCGCCGCACGGGCCGCCGGAACCCGGTCGAGCGCGGCCATGGCGACCACGACCGTCCGCCGCGCCCGTCGCGCGCACGCGGTGACGACCGCCGGCAGTTCACGCCCCCCGCCGCCGACGAACACGGCGTCGGGGTCCTCGTCGAGCCCGGCCAGCACATCCGGCGCCGACCCGTGCACCACGCGCACGTCGACCCCGTGCGCGGCGGCGTTGGCGCGGACCCGCTCCACCCCGTCCGGCGTCTTCTCGACGGCGGTGACGGCGGCCCCGAGCCGCGCGCACTCCACGGCCACGGACCCCGACCCCGCGCCGACGTCCCACACCAGTTCACCGGGGCGCGGCCCCAGCCGGGCCAGAGCCAGGGCCCGCACCTCGAACTTGGTGATCATGGAGTCGCGGTGGTCGAACTCCGCCTCGTCCAACGCCCAGTCGGCGGGCTGCTCGAACCCGCCCGCGACGGTCCGTACCGGCCCGAGAGCCCGCGCCTCGTCCAGGCACAGCACCACACTCACCGCCGCCCCCCAGTCCCGCCCGGCGGCCTCGGCGGGCGTCACCCGCTCCACCCGCTCCTCGGCGGAACCCAGCGCGGAGGCGACGACCAGCACACGCGCATCGCCCCGCAACGCGGCCCCCAGCTCGGCCGGACCGGCCCCGGGCCCCGTCAGCACGGCGACCTTCGGATGGGCCCGGCACAGATTCACCGCCGTACGCGGATCCCGCCCGTGCGCGCTCACCACCACGGCGTCGTCCCACGTCAGCCCGGTCCGCGCGAACGCGGCGGCGACGGAGGAGACACCGGGCCGCACGTCGAGCCGCTCCGGCCCGAACCGTTCGGCCAGCGCCCGCACGATCCCGAAGAACCCCGGGTCTCCGGACGCCAGCACCACGACCGGCCGCTCCTCGGCGACGTACTTCCCGATGGTGTCGAGCGCGGGCGCCAGCGGCCCGAGCACGATCCGCTCGGCCCCCTCCGGCAGCCGCACGGCGTCCAGATGCCGCCGCCCGCCGACCACCAGCTCCGCCCCCGCCGTCACCTGGGCGTCGACCGGCTCCCCGGTCCCCGTACCGACGACGGTGATCACGTGCTCGCACCCCGCGAACGCAATGCCCGGCGAGCCTCCGGGTCGGCCTTGCGGAAGCCGTGGAAGTGACCGGGGTGGTACAGGTGCGAGCGGGTGCCGTGCGCGTCGAGGGCAGGGCCGACCAGGAACAGCGTGTGCTTCCACAGCTTGTGCTCCTTGACCGTCTCCTCCAGCGTGCCGATCGTGCACTTCACGACCAGCTCCTCCGGCCAGGTCGCCTGATACGCGACGACGACCGGCGTGGACGTCGGATAGCCGCCCTCCAGCAGCTCCCGCACCAGCTGCCCGCTGCGGGCGGCCGACAGGAAGACCGCCATGGTGGTGCCGTGCCGCGCGAACTCGCGGACCTCCTCACCCGGCGGCATCGGCGTCTTGCCGCCGCCGAGCCGGGTCAGCACGACGGACTGCGCCACCTCGGGAACGGTCAGCTCGCGCTGCGCGAGCGCCGCGACGGCCGAGAAGGACGACACGCCGGGCACGATCTCGGTCGCGATGCCGAGCTCCGCACACCGGTCGACCTGCTCCTGGGTGCCGCCCCACAGCGCGGGGTCGCCGGAATGGATCCTCGCGACCTTCAGCCCGTCCGCGCGGGCCCGCGCGTAGACGGCCACGACGTCCTCCAGGGACATCGTCGCCGAGTCGAGGATCTCCGCGCCCTCACGCGCGTGCTGGAGAACCTCCTCCTGCACCAGGCTGGCGGCCCAGATCACGACATCGGCATCGGCGATGGCACGCGCGGCACGGAACGTCAGCAGATCGGCGGCGCCGGGGCCGGCCCCGACGAAGGTCACCTTGCCGGTGGGGGCGTCGGCCATGGGATGTGGTCCTCTCCTACGAGTCACGGGATCAAGAAGTGAGCGGTGAGCGGCTGTCACGCGTGCGCGGACGGGCGCCGATCGGATACGAAGAACACATGGCGGTCCTCGTCGCGCTCGGCGCGTTCCTGATGACGCTGGCCGGCGGCTGGTCGGCACACCGCGTGACCGACCGCCGCCACCTGGTGCTGGGCCTGGCCGGTGGCCTGATGCTCGGCGTCGTCGGCCTCGAACTCCTCCCGGAGTCCCTGGAGGCGGCCGGCACCGAGGTGTACGGCGTCCCCGCGGCCCTGCTGCTCTTCGTCGCCGGCTTCCTCCTGGCCCACCTGGTGGAACGCCTCCTGGCCCACCGCCAGGCCGCACACGGCGCCGAGGAGACGAACGGCCGCACGCCCGAGGTGGGCCTCACCGCCGCAGCCGCGATGGTCGGCCACAGCGCCATGGACGGCGTGGCGATCGGCGCCGCCTTCCAGGTCGGCGGCGGCATGGGCGCCGCCGTCGCGGTGGCCGTGATCGCCCACGACTTCGCGGACGGCTTCAACACCTACACGCTCACGCGCGTCTACGGGAACGCCCGCCGCCGCGCGCTGATGATGCTGTTCGCGGACGCGGCGGCACCGGTCGCCGGCGCCGCGTCCACGCTGTTCTTCACCATCCCGGAACCGCTGCTCGGCGGCTACCTCGGCCTGTTCGGCGGCGCCCTGCTCTACCTCGCGGCGGCCGAGATCCTGCCCGAGGCCCACCACGAACACCCGGCCCGCTCCACCCTGCTGTGCACGGTCGCGGGCGCGCTGTTCATCTGGCTGGTGGTGGGCGCCGCGCACTGAGGACGATCCGGCCCGGCTCACAACTTGCCGCCCCGCCCGCTGTCACGCCGCGGCGGCGCGATGAGCGTCGACAGATACGGCAGCGGCGTCCCGTCCAGCTCGGCGGCCGGCCGCACCGACTCCTCCGGCAGCCCGAGCGCCGACCCCCACACCGCGTCACCGATCCGCCCGGTCTCCCGCAGCGCCTCGGCGACCTCACCGGCCTGCCGCCCGAACTTGTACGCGACGACGGTCCCGGGCCCGGCCAGGGCGTCCTTGAGCACGGCGGCCCCCGCGGTCACCGGAACCAGCGTGAGCGGCTCGGTCCCCTCGGTCAGCACGGCCCCGGAACGCGCCGCGAGGTCCTGCATGGCGGTGATCCCCGGAACGGTCTCGACGACGACGTCCGGCACCGCCTCCACCAGGGTCTGGGCGAGATACGTGAACGTCGAGTACACATTGGGGTCCCCGATGGTCGCGAAGGCGACGACCCCGTGCTCCCGCAACAACCCGGCGACCCGCTCACCGGCGGCGTCCCAGGCCGCCTCGCGCCGCGCCCGGTCGGTCCGCTCGTTCAGCGCGAACACCACCCGGACGACCTTCTCGCCGGGCACGTAGTGCAGCACGGTCGCCTCGGCCCGCCCCCGCTCACCGCTGTCCATCACCGGTACGACGACGACGTCCGCGGCCCGCAGCGCGTTGACCCCCTTGACGGTCACCAGCTCCGGATCCCCGGGCCCGACCCCGACCCCGATCAGCCTGCTGCTCATGACGTGCGGCACCTCTCCACGAACCGACGGGCGACACCGGGCTCGGACGCCCAGTGCGTGTGCAGATAGCTCGCGTGCACACCGCGCTGTACAAAACCCTCGACACGCCGCTCGGGCGCCCGCATCCCCCAGGCGGGGGCGTCCCCCGCCCCCGGTTCGACAACGGTCCGGTGGAACTCGTGCCCCCGCATCCGCGTACCGGCGCCGGCCAGCGCACTGTCGCTCACGGCCACGGCGTCCCGGTACCCCAGCGTCAACCGCTCCGACATCCGCGCGGAGGCGTCCAGCACCCCGCACATGGGCAGCCCGTCCAGCTCCCGGCTCAGATACAGCAACCCGGCACACTCGGCCGCGACGGGAGCACCGCTCAGGGCCAGCTCGGCAACGGCCTTCCGCAACGACTCGTTGGCGGACAGCTCGGAGGCGTACACCTCGGGGAAACCCCCGCCGATGACCAGCCCTTGAGTCCCCTTGGGCAACGTCTCGTCCCGCAGGGGATCAAACGTGACCACCTCGGCTCCCGCAGCGGCCAGCAACTCGCCATGCTCGGCGTAGGAGAACGTGAACGCAGCCCCACCGGCAACAGCCACAACCAGCCCGTCCGGCGCTTGAGGACGAGGCCCGGCCAGGGCCGAAAGGGGGTCCGGGGGCAGAGCCCCCAGGGACGGGACGGGAAGGGGCGGCGGGGGCGAAGAAACCAAAGCCCCACCCGCATCCCAAGCCGCACAGGGCAACGCCCCCGCACTCCGCGCAAGCGCGACCAACGCCGACAGGTCACACCCGGAGGCCACCTGCGCGGCCATCGCCGAAACGGCCTCGACAGCCACAGAGCCCCGCTCGGCAACAGGCACCAACCCCAGATGCCGAGACGGCGTCTCCACCTGAGCAGCCCGCCGCAGGACACCGAGCACCGGCACCCCGACGGACTCCAACGCCTCCCGCAACAACCCCTCATGCCGATCCGAGGCGACCTTGTTCAGGATCACACCCCCGACCCGCACCTCCGGATCCCAGCTCACGAACCCGTGCACCAACGCCGCCACCGACCGGGACTGCGACGACGCGTCGACGACCAGCACGACCGGCGCCCGAAGCAGCTTCGCCACCTGCGCGGTGGACGCCAGCTCCCCTTCCCCCGCGGCCCCGTCGTACAGCCCCATCACCCCCTCGACGACGGCGACGTCACACCCCCGCGCCCCGTGCGCGAACAGCGGAGCCACCAGCTCAGGACCGCACAGATACGCGTCGAGGTTCCGGCCCACCCGCCCGGTGGCCAGCGAGTGGTACCCGGGATCGATGTAGTCGGGCCCCACCTTGTGCGGAGACACGGCGAACCCCCGCGCGGACAGCGCGGCCATCAACCCCGTGGCAACGGTGGTCTTGCCGCTCCCCGACGAGGGCGCGGCGATCACCAGCCGTGGGACGGAGCTCACCACTCGATGCCCCTCTGCCCCTTCTGCCCGACGTCCATGGGGTGCTTCACCTTGGACATGTCGGTCACGAGATCGGCGAACCCGACCAGCTTCTCCGGCGCGTTCCGCCCCGTGATCACCACGTGCTGCGTCCCCGGCCGCTCCCGCAGCACGGACACGACCTCATCGGTGTCCACCCACCCCCAGTGCATCGGATAGGCGAACTCGTCCAGCACGTACAGCTTGTACGTCTCGGCGGCGAGGTCCCGCTTGACCTGCTCCCAGCCCTCGCGGGCCTTCTCCTCGTTGTCCATCTGCTGATCGCGCTGCACCCACGACCAGCCCTCACCCATCTTGTGCCAGTCGACGGACCCGCCCTCACCGGAGGCACCGAGCACCCGCAGCGCGTTCTCCTCGCCGACCTTCCACTTCGCCGACTTGACGAACTGGAACACCCCGATCGGCCACCCCTGGTTCCAGGCCCGCAGGGCGAGCCCGAAAGCAGCGGTCGACTTGCCCTTCCCGATGCCCGTGTGCACGACGACCAGCGGCCGATTACGCCGCTGTCGCGTCGTCAGCCCGTCGTCCGGTACGACGCTCGGCTGTCCCTTCGGCATTACGCGGCCCTCCTCTGCACGTCCTTCACCAGCCCGGCGATGCTGTCCGCCCGCAGCTCGTCCAGCGTCACGGCACTGCCGCCCAGCTCACCGGCCAGCCGCCCGGCGAGCCCCAGCCGCACCGGCCCCGACTCGCAGTCCACGACCACGGAGGCGACCCCGTCGGCGGCGAACAACCGCGCCGCACGCGAGGCCAGCGCGACCGGCTCAGGCCCACCGGTCGCCCGCCCGTCGGTCACCACCACGACCAGCGCCCGCCGTGCCGGGTCCCGCAACCGCTCCACCCGCAGCACGTCGTGCGCCTTGAGCAGCCCCGCCGCCAGCGGGGTCCGCCCACCGGTCGGCAGCGACTCCAGCCGCGCCGCCGCGGCGTCCACCGACGACGTCGGCGGCAGCGCCACATCGGCCGCCGACCCCCGGAAGGTCACAAGACCCACCTTGTCCCGCCGCTGATAGGCGTCGAGCAGCAGCGACACCACGGCACCCTTCACGGCACTCATCCGCTGCCGCGCGGCCATGGACCCGGAGGCGTCGACAACGAACAGCACGAGGTTCGACTCACGACCTTCGCGCGTGGCCTGCCGCAGATCGTCCCGCCGCACCACCAGCCCCGGCCCGGACCGCCCCCGCGCCCGCTGGTGCGGAGCCGCCGCCCGCACGGTCGCCGCCAGGTGCAACTTGGTCAGCGCACCGCCGGGCCGCCGCGCGCCCGTCGTCCGCCCGTGCTCGGTCCGCGCCCGCGACCGCCGCCCGGCGGCACCCTCGCCGATGCCGGGCACGCTCAGCACCTTGGTACGGAACGGCTCGGCGGCACCCACGGGCGACCGCTCGCCGGAGCCGGCACCCGCAGGCTGCGGCTCCCCCGACTCCCTGGACTCCCCGGCCTCGGGCGACGTCCCCGTGTCACCGCCCTCGGGACCATCGGCAGGCGGCTGCCCGCCACCCCCGTCCGGCCCGTCCGGCCCGTCCGGCCCGTCCGGATCGGTGTCGGGATCGTCGTCGCCCCCGAACTCCTCCAGCGTCTCGTCGAGCTTGTCCTCGTCGAGCCCCGGCGCGTCGAAGGGATTCCGCCTGCGCCGGTGGGGGAGGGCCAGCAGCGCCGCCTGCCGCACGTCCTCGGCCAGCACATCCGTCCGCCCGGCCCAGGCGGCCAGCGCGGTCGCCGTACGCGCCATCACGATGTCGGCCCGCATGCCGTCCACCTCGAACGCGGCACAGGTCGCCGCGATCTGCCGCAGCGCCCCGTCCCCGAGCCGCACCGACGGCAACAGCTCCCGCGCCGCCACGATCCGCGCCCGTACGGCGGCCTCCTCCTCGGCCCACCGCGCGGCGAACCCGGCGGGGTCGTCGTCGTACGCGAGCCGCCGCCGTACGACCTCCACCCGCTGGTCGGGTTCGCGCGAGGCGGCCACCTCGACGGTCAGCCCGAACCGGTCGAGGAGCTGCGGCCGCAGCTCGCCCTCCTCGGGATTCATGGTCCCGACGAGCAGGAACCGCGCCGCGTGCCGTACGGAGACACCCTCGCGCTCGACGTACGAGGCACCCATCGCCGCCGCGTCCAGCAGCAGGTCGACCAGGTGGTCATGGAGAAGATTGACCTCGTCGACGTACAGGATCCCCCGGTGCGCGTCGGCCA
This sequence comes from Streptomyces sp. CB02400, assembly GCF_001905725.1. GTDB lineage: Bacteria > Actinomycetota > Actinomycetes > Streptomycetales > Streptomycetaceae > Streptomyces > Streptomyces atrovirens. The sequence goes on along the minus strand of NZ_LIWB01000025.1, from coordinate 66,529 downwards.
GCAGTCCCGGCTCGAACGCCTTCACGCCCTCGGCCAGCGCCCGTTCGATGTCGAGCGCGCCGACCAGCCGGTCCTCGGAGGCGCCGACGGGCAGTTCGACCATGCGGGCGGGGCGCGCGGCACCGCCGCCGCTCTCGTGCGGACCGTCCGGACACGCGGGGTCCGGGGCCGAGGGGGCACAGGAGAACCGGCAGCCGGGCACCACGGCGACCTCCGGCAGCAGCGCAGAAAGGGCCCGCACCGCCGTCGACTTGGCCGTGCCCTTCTCACCGCGCACCAGCACCCCGCCGACCGCCGGGGAGACGGCGTTCAGCAGCAGCGCGAGCCGCAGGTCGTCCTGGCCGACGACGGCCGTGAACGGAAAGGGGGTGGTCACTGGTCGTCGCCCTCCAGATCGCCTTCGAGTTCCAGATAGGTGGCGCGCAGCCGCTCCAGGGTGTCCGCGTCCGGCTCGGCCCACAGCCCCCGGTCGGCGGCCTCCAGCAGCCGCTCGGTGATGCCGCGCAGCGCCCAGGGGTTGGACTTCTTCATGAAGTCCCGGTTCTCCGCGTCGAAGACGTACTCCGCGCTGAGCTTCTCGTACATCCAGTCGTCCACGACCCCGGCCGTGGCGTCGTAGCCGAAGAGGTAGTCGACGGTCGCCGCCATCTCGAAGGCACCCTTGTAGCCGTGCCGCCGCATCGCCGCCATCCAGCGCGGGTTGACCACCCGGGCCCGGAAGACCCGGTGCGTCTCCTCACCGAGCGTCCGCGTCTTCACCTGGTCCGGTACGGCGGAGTCGCCGACGTACGCCTCCGGACTCTCGCCCGTCAGGTGGCGCACCATCGCGACCATGCCGCCGTGGTACTGGAAGTAGTCGTCGGCGTCGACCAGGTCGTGCTCGCGCGTGTCGACGTTCTTCGCCGCGACGGCGATCCGCTTGAACGCCGTCTCCATGTCCCCGCGCGCCGCCCGCCCGTCGAGCCCGCGCCCGTAGGCGTAGCCGCCCCACACCGCGTACACCTCGGCGAGGTCCGCGTCCGACCGCCAGTTCCGCGCGTCGATCAGCGGCAGCAGCCCCGCCCCGTACGCCCCCGGCTTCGAGCCGAAGACGCGGGCCGTGGCCCGCCGCCGGTCGCCGTGCTCGGCGGTGTCCTCGTCGGCGTGGGCGCGTACGTAGTTCCGGTCGGCCGGTTCGTCCAGCTCCGCCACCGCCCGCACCGCGTCGTCGATCAGCCCCACGACATGCGGGAACGCGTCCCGGAAGAACCCGGAGATGCGGACCGTGACGTCGATGCGCGGCCGGCCCAGCTCCTCCAGGCCGACCACCTCGAACCCGGTCACCCGCCTCGACGCGTCGTCCCACACCGGACGGCACCCCAGCAGTGCCAGGATCTCGGCGATGTCGTCACCCTGGGTGCGCATCGCGGACGTACCCCACACCGTCAGGCCGACGGACTTCGGATACTCGCCCGTGTCCTGCAGATACCGCTGCACCAGCGAGTCGGCGAGGGACTGCCCGACCTCCCAACTCAGCCGCGACGGAATCGCCTTGGGGTCGACGGAGTAGAAGTTGCGTCCGGTCGGGAGCACGTTGACCAGCCCGCGCGTGGGCGAACCCGACGGTCCCGCCGGGACGTAACCGCCGTCCAGCGCCCGCAGGATGTGCCCGATCTCGTCCGTCGTACGGGCCAGCCGGGGCACGACCTCCTCGCACGCGAACCGCACCACGGCCACCGCGTCGGGGAGTTCCGTGCCCAGCACCTCGCGCACCAGCGCGGGGACCGCGTCGGCCGACCAGCCGCGCTCCTCCATCCCCTCCGCGAACCGCCGGCACAGCTGCTCCAGCAGGTCGATCGCGTCGGCACCCGTGCGCGCCGGGCCGTCCACCAGGTCCGTCAGCTCCACCGGCACCTTCACGGGCGCCCCCGGCTCGGCCAGCAGCTCCTTCTCCACCAGCCCGAAGTGCGTGGCCAGCGCGGCCCGCAGACCCGGCAGCGCGTTCGCCCGCCCGCCCCACACCTGCGAGGCGCGCAGCACCGCCAGTACGAGGTTCACGCGCGGCTCGCCGACCGGGCCGCCGCCGAGAATGTGCAGGCCGTCGCGGATCTGCACGTCCTTGATCTCGCACAGATAGCCGTCGATGTGCATGACGAACTCGTCGAAGTCGTCGTCGTCCGGCTGGTCGTCCACATGCAGGTCGTGGTGCAGCTCGGCGGCCTTCACCAGCGTCCAGATCTGCGCACGGACCGCCGGTGCCTTCGTCGGGTCCAGGTCGGAGACCAGCGCGTACTCGTCGAGCAGCTGCTCCAGCTTCGCGAGATCGCCGTACGTGTCGGCCCGCGCCATCGGCGGCACCAGGTGGTCGACGACCGTCGCGTGCCCGCGCCGCTTGGCCTGCGTGCCCTCACCGGGGTCGTTGACGATGAACGGGTAGATCAGCGGCAGGTCACCCAGCACCGCGTCCGGCGCGCACCCGGCGCTCAGCCCCAGCCCCTTGCCCGGCAGCCACTCCATCGTGCCGTGCTTGCCCATGTGCACGATCGCGTCGGCGCCGAAGCCCCCCTCCGATGCCGCAGCCTCCAGCCAGCGGTAGGCCGCCATGTAGTGGTGCGACGGCGGCATGTCGGGGTCGTGGTAGATCGCGATCGGGTTCTCCCCGAAGCCGCGCGGCGGCTGGATCATCACCACGACGTTCCCGAACTGAAGCGACGCGAGGACGATGTCCTCCCCGTCGACGTACAGCGACCCCGGCGGCTCGCCCCACGCCTCCCGCATCCCGTCCCGCAGCTCCGGGTCCAGCTTCTCGAACCAGGCCCGGTAGTCCGCCAACGGCACCCGCGCGGGCGCGGCGGCCAACTGCTCCTCGGTCAGCCACTCGACGTCGTGGCCACCGGCCTCGATCAGCCGGTGGATCAACTCGTCGCCGTTGTCCGGATATCCGGTCAGGGCGTAGCCCGCCTCCCGCAGCGCGTCCAGCACCCGTACCGCCGAGGCCGGGGTGTCGAGCCCCACCGCGTTGCCGACGCGCGAGTGCTTCGTCGGGTACGCGGTGAAGACCAGCGCGAGCTTCTTCTCGGCGTTCGGCTTGTGCCCCAGCCGGGCGTGCCGTACGGCGATCCCGGCCACCCGCGCGGCCCGCTCCGGGTCGGCGACGTACACCGGGACGTCGTCGGGGCCCTGCTCCTTGAAGGAGAACGGAACCGTGATCAGCCGGCCGTCGAACTCCGGGATGGCGACCTGCATCGCCGCGTCCATGGGGGACAGGGCGGCGTCGGACTCCTCCCACGCGGCGCGCGAGGACGTCAGACACAGTCCTTGCAGCACCGGCACGTCCAGGTCGGCGAGCGCCCCGATGTCCCAGGCCTCCTCGTCGCCGCCCGCCGAAGCCTGCGAGGCGTGCGTGCCCCCGGCCGCGAGCACGGTGGCGACGAGGGTGTCGGCCTTCGACAACAGGGCGTACAGCTCGGGATCAGCGCCGCGCAGCGAACCGCAGTAGACGGGAAGGGCGTTGGCGCCCCGCGCCTCGATCGCGTCGCACAGCGTGTCCACGAAGGCGGTGTTGCCGCTCAGTTCGTGTGCCCGGTAGAAGAGCACGCCGACCGTCGGGCGGCCCTGTTCCAGGGGGCGTTCGCCGTGGACGCCGTACTCCGGCATCTTGCGCGGCTCCTCGAACCCCTCGCCGGTCAGCAGCACGGTGTCCGACAGGAACCGGGCCAGTTCGGTGAGGTTGTCCGGGCCGCCCTCGACGAGGTACCGCAGCGCCTCCGCCACCACACCGGCCGGGACCGTCGACTCGGCCATGAGTTCCGCGTCCGGCACGGCCTCCCCGCCGAGCAGCACCGCCGGGATCCCGGACGCCTTCAGTGCCGCGAGCCCGTCCTCCCAGGCGCGCTTGCCGCCCAGCAGCCGTACGACGGCGAGGTCCGCCCCGTCCAGCAGCGCGGGCAGCTCGTCCGCCACGTCCACGCGGGTCGGGTTGCCGATCCGGTAGGAGGCGCCGGAGGCACGGGCCGCCAGCAGGTCAGTGTCGGCGGTCGACAACAACAACACAGTGCTCATGCGGGCGCTCCCGGTGGAATGAAAGGCAGTCCTTGTGGCGCGCCGGACTCGATGAGCCGCCACAGCGCGTCCGTGTCCGCGTGCTGTTCGATCAGGTCGCCGAGCCGGTCGAGCTGCTCCTCGCGCAGCGCGGCGAACGAGGTGTCGGGGGCCGGTACGAAGCGGCGCCCCGCGGCCCGCGCCACCTCGCGCAGGAAGGCCCGCCGGAAACCGTCCGACTCCAGCGAGCCGTGCCAGTGCGTGCCCCAGGTCTGCCCGACGCGGCAGCCGTCCAAGAAGGGTTCGCCCGCTGTGACCTCGGCGACCCCGTGATGGATCTCGTACCCCTCGACGGGCTCCCCGAGGGCCTGTCCGACGGGCCGGGTGAGCGTCTTCTCGCGGGCGAACCGCACCCGCACGGGCAGGATGCCGAGCCCGTCCACGTGCCCCGCGCGGCTCTCGACGTCGTCCTCGATGTGCTCCCCGAGGACCTGGAAGCCGCCGCAGATCCCGAGCACGGGCCGCCCCTCGGCCGCCCGTCGCCGCAGCGCGTCCGCGAGCCCGCGCTCCCGCAGCCACTCCAGCGCCCGTACGGTCCCGCGCGTGCCCGGTACGACCACGAGGTCGGCGTCGGCCAGCTCCTCGGGACGGTCCACGAACCGCACCACGACACCCGGTTCGGCGGCGAGCGCGTCCACGTCGGTGAAGTTGGACATCAGCGGCACCGCGCACACGGCGACCCGCAGCACGTCCTCGCCGACCGGCGCGGCGACCACGGACTCCCGCACGGTGCCCCGCAAGGACACCCGCAGCCCGTCCTCCTCGTCGATGCCGAGACCGTGCCGGAAGGGCAGCACGCCGTACGTCCGCCGCCCGGTCAGGCCGTGCAGCATCTCCAGGCCCGGCTCCAGCAGCGACACGTCGCCCCGGAACTTGTTCACCAGGAACCCGGCGACCAGCTCCTGGTCCTCGGGGGAGAGCAGGGCGACGGTGCCGAAGAAGGACGCGAAGACGCCGCCCCGGTCGATGTCGCCGACCACGAGAACCGGCAGCCGGGCGCCCCGGGCGATCCCCATGTTGACGATGTCGGTGCGGCGCAGATTGATCTCGGCCGGGCTGCCGGCCCCCTCACAGATCACCGCGTCATACGTGCCCCGCAACTGCTCCAGACAGTCCAGCACCGTGCCGAGCAGCCGCTGCTGCCGCCCTCCGTGGTACCCGCGGGCGCTCATCTCCCCGACGGGCCTGCCCAGCAGCACCACCTGGCTGGACCGCTCGCCGCCCGGCTTGAGCAGCACCGGGTTCATCAGCGCGGTCGGCTCGACCCGGCAGGCCTGGGCCTGCATGGCCTGCGCCCGCCCGATCTCGGCGCCCTCCCGGGTCACGAACGAGTTCAGCGACATGTTCTGCGCCTTGAACGGCGCGACCTTCACACCCTGCCGCACCAGCCACCGGCAGATCCCGGCGGTCACGACGCTCTTGCCGGCGTCCGAGGTGGTCCCGGCGACCAGCAGACCCCCACCGCTCACGATGCACGTCCCTTCATGACGCTCCGCGCGGCGGCGCCGGCCGCGAGCGCGAGCCAGCCGACCCGCCGCGAGAGCCGTACCGCCCGGTCGATGTCGGACACGGCGACGGCCCGCCCGCCGCCGTTGAGCACGGGCCGGTGCTCGACCCGCCCGCCGTAGGAGAGGGTCCCGCCGAGCCGTACGCCGAGCGCGCCCGCGAAGGACGCCTCGACGGGCCCGGCGTTGGGGCTGGGGTGCTTCGCCGCGTCCGCGCGCCACGCCCGCACGGCCCCGCGCGGGTCCGGTCCCGCGAGCGCGGCGAGGACGGCGGTCAGCCGCGCCCCGGGCCACCCGGCGACGTCGTCGAGGCGGGCGGAGGCCCAGCCGTAGCGGAGGTGGCGGGGGGACTTGTGGCCGACCATCGCGTCCAGCGTGTTGACGGCCCGGAACCCGAGCAGGCCCGGCACCCCGGCGACGGCACCCCACACCAGCGCGCCCACCACGGCGTCGGAGGTGTTCTCGGCGACGGACTCGACCACCGCGCGGGCGATCCCGTCGGCGTCCAGGGCCTGCGGGTCCCGGCCGCACAGGTGCGGCAGCCGCGCCCGCGCCGCCTCGACGTCCCCGGCCTCCAGCGCCCGCCCGATGGTGCGGGCCTCCCGGGCCAGCGAGGTCCCGCCGACGACGGCCCAGGTGGCGACACCGGTCAGGGCGGCGGAAGCGGCGGGGGAGGAGCGTACGCAGCGGGAGGCGAGGGTGCCCAGCGCGACGGTCCCGCCGACGCACACGGCGGTGTGCACCGCGCCCCGGCCGCGGTCGTCCCGCCACAGCACCCGTTCCACGGCAGCCGCGGCCCGCCCGAAAGCGGCGACCGGATGCCCTCGGCGGGGATCGCCGAACAGCAGGTCGCCGAGGAGGCCGGCGGCGGCGCCGTACGCGAACACGCGATCGGCACCCATGGGGTCAGCCGGTGACGGATCCGGCGGGAGTGGCCCCGGAGCGGGGCGGTGTGTCGCTGATCGACCTCGGCAGGCAGCCGCGCATGGCGTTATGTCCTCACTCAGGGTGTCCACGCCCTGGTTCGACGAGACCGGCGGTGAGAGTTCCTGGCTCCCGGGGTGTTCACCCCGGTGACAGTGGCGGGACCGCGCCGGAATCGCACCGGCTTCCTCTCCTGCCGCCGTAGTGGCTGAGGCAGTCCACCACGGCCCCGGAAGGGCCGTCAACTTGCCGTTGACCTGCGAGGCTGAAGTGTGCTGAGGCCCACAGAGGGGCTCCGGTGGGTGAACCCGCGAGCGGGGGTGCGGGGGCGCGGGGGTGCGCACACGCGAGCGGGCGGTGCGGGAGCCGTGGCCCCCGCACCGCCCGCTCGTATGCGCTCGTACGGGTGCGGCCCGCGATCAGGCCATGATCAGGTAGATGCCGTACCCCACCGCCGCCGCGCACGCCGCGAAGCAGACGTAGGCGCCGGTGACCGCCAGGGCCGCGGACTGGCCCTGGGCGGCGGCCCGCTCGCGGCGGGACAGGCCGTTGATGCCGAGGGTGAACAGGCCCACCAGGGCCACGGTGACCACGAGGCTGACGCCGAAGACGGAACCGAGGGCCGCCCAGTCGATCTTCATGGTGCTCTTCTTCCTTCGTACCGGGTCTACCGGGTCGCGGTCAGACGGTGGTCGCGGCCGGCGGGGCCGAGGGGGCCGCCGGATCGGTGGGGACCGGCGCCGGGATGGTGGCCGAGAGGTCGTCGGTCACGGTGCCCGCCGGGGGCGGGGTCACCGCGGCCATCGCCTGCGTCACCACGCCGGAAGGCTCCTCGTCCGGCCCCCCGTCGTGGTCGTTGACGTTGGTGTGGTCGACGACCTCGCGCCGGGAGATCTTCCAGATGGCGGCGCTGGAGGCGACCAGGAAGACGGCCACGAGGGCGGTGCCCCAGTCACCGAAGCCGCAGACCCACTCGGCGAGCGCCGCGACCAGGGCCGCCGCCGGCAGGGTCAGGCCCCAGGCGACGAACATCCGGGTGGCCGTCGACCAGCGGACGACACCCCCCTTGCGGCCCAGGCCCGCGCCCATCACGGAACCGGAAACGGAATGCGTGGTGGAGAGGGAGAAGCCGAGGTGCGAGGAGGCCAGGATGACCGTCGCGGCACTGGTCTGGGCGGCGAAGCCCTGCTGCGGCTGGAGGTCGGTCAGGCCCTTGCCCATGGTGCGGATGATGCGCCAGCCGCCGAGGTAGGTGCCCATCGCGATGGCGATGCCCGCGGAGAGGATGACCCACAGCGGCGGGTCGGAGTCGGGGGCGAGCGAGCCGCCGGCGACCAGGGCGAGGGTGATGATGCCCATCGTCTTCTGGGCGTCGTTGGTGCCGTGGGCCAGGGAGACCAGGCCGGCGGAGGCGATCTGCCCGGCGCGGTAGCCCTTCTCGGAGGCCTTGCCGTCGGCCTTCCGGCCCAGGCGGTAGGTCAGCCGGGTGGCGAACATGGCGGCGAGGCCGGCCACCAGCGGGGCGGCGATCGCGGGGAGCAGGACCTTGGTGACGAGGACGTCGCCGTGGACCGCGCCGAGGCCGGCGGAGGCGACGGCGGCGCCGATCAGACCGCCCATGAGGGCGTGCGAGGAGCTGGACGGCAGACCGACCAGCCAGGTCAGGAGGTTCCAGAGGATCGCGCCGACCAACGCGGCGAAGATGACCTCGGGACGGATGCCGGACTCGTCGACGAGTCCTTTGGAGATCGTGTTGGCGACCTCCACCGAGAGGAAGGCGCCCACAAGGTTCAGCACGGCGGACATGGCCACCGCGACCTTGGGTTTGAGAGCACCGGTCGAAATGGTCGTTGCCATCGCGTTCGCGGTGTCGTGGAAACCGTTCGTGAAATCGAACGCGAGTGCGGTCACCACCACAATCGCGAGGATCAGCGAGAAGCTTTCCATTTACCCAGGCAATCGTTCGAGGTCATTGGCTGGTCGAACGTAGGTAACCAGGGTGAACGGAAGATGAACTGGAACGGGCATCGTGGTGACCGTAAGAGGGGGTGGGCCCTCCGCCGGATGGCCGCCTGGCAGGATCGCGGCATGACTGAGCAGCCAGGGGACGGGCGGGAAGCAGGGGGCACCCGGGGCGTGCGCGAGGAGGAGGCGCGTGCCTGGGCGGAACTCGTCGGGGCCGCGCGCCGGACCGTCGCCGACGGACTCGTCGTCGGCACCTCCGGCAACGTCTCGGTACGGGTCGGCGAGACCGTCCTCGTCACACCGTCGGGAGTGCCGTACGACCGGCTGACGCCGGACGACGTGACCGGCGTCGACCTCGCCGGCCGGCAGGTCCTCGGCACGCTCGTCCCCACCAGCGAGCTGCCCATGCACCTGGCCGTCTACCGCAGCACCGGCGCGCGCGCCGTCGTGCACACGCACGCCGTGCACGCCACGGCCGTCTCCACGCTCGTCGACGAGCTGCCGCTGATCCACTACATGGCGGCGGCGCTGGGCGGCCCCGTCCGGGTCGCCCGCTACGCGACGTACGGCACGGACGAACTGGCCGAGAACATGCTCCGCGCCCTCGACGGCCGCACCGGCTGCCTCCTGCAGAACCACGGCACCATCACCCACGGCACCACCCTCACCCAGGCCTACGACCGCACGGCCCAACTGGAATGGATGTGCCACCTCTGGCTCACCGCGTCATCGATCCCGGGCCTGTCCCCCCACCTGCTGACCCCGGAGCAGCTGACGGAGGTGGGGGCCCGCCTACGAGGCTACGGACAACACAGCCCGTCCGGCGTTTGAGGACGAGGCCCGTTCAGGGCCGAAGGGGGGGGCTGGGGGCACAGCCCCCAGGGACGGGATGGGAAGGGGCGGCGGGGGCGAAACAACCCTGATGGCTCCCACGGCGGAAAAAGCACGGGCGCAGCCCGACTGTGCGGCGCCCACTGGCCGGGTACCCGTCCCGACATGACACTGGAGAACGTGCGCACTGCCAGAGCGACGGCCGCAGCCGTCACCGCCGTGATAGGGGCCGCCGCCACCGCGGTGGCCGCCGGCCGGCTCGCCAGCGACGCCGCGCTCAGAATGCCCCCCGGCGGCCCCCTCCCCACCGAACCCGGACTCACCGTCCACGCCACCGCCGCCGGCCGGATCACCCTCACCAGGGACTTCGCCACGCTCCGCCCCGGACGCCACGGTCTCACCGGCGACGGCTTCCACGCGGTCGTCGGTCCCGTACTGCCCGACGCCCCGGACTCCGCCGACACCGTCGTACGCCGCCTCGAACGCGTCACGTACGGCACCCCGGAGCCCGGCGACCGGGCCAGGCTCACCCCGAACCTGTACGTCGGCGACCCGGGCGGCGCCCTCGGCCTGGACCACACCGACCTCGACATTCCCGGCGAGATCGGCCCCCTGCCCGCGTGGTTCGTGCCGGGTGCCCGGGAGACCTGGGTGATCGCCGTCCACGGCCTCGGCACCACCCGGGGACACACCATGAACCTCATGGAGTTCCTGCACCGTCACCGCTTCCCGGTGCTCGCCCCCGCGTACCGGGGCGACCCCGGCGCGCCGCGCTCCCCGGACGGCCTCAACCACCTCGGCGAGACCGAGTGGCGCGATCTCGACGCGGTGCTCCACCACGCCGTGGACTCCGGCGCCCGGCGGGTCGTCCTGTACGGCTGGTCCACCGGCGCGACCATGGCGCTGCGCGCCGCCGCCCGCTCCGAGGTGCGCGCACGTGTCGCCGGTCTGGTCCTGGACTCCCCGGTGCTCAGCTGGGAGGCGACCCTGCGCGCCCTCGCCGCGGCCCGGCACACCCCGGGCGCGCTGCTGCCGCTCGCGGTCCGCGCCGCCCAGGGACGCACCGGCCTGTACGGCGACCGCGGGCCCGGCGCCCTCCACCTGGACCGGATCGCGGTCCCCACGCAGATCTTCCACGGCCCCGACGACACGGTGGCCCCCTGGCGGTTCTCCCGCCGCCTCGCCGCCGACCACCCCGACACCATCGCCCTGCACACCGTCAGGGGCGCCCCGCACGGCGCGATGTGGAACGCCGACCCGGAGGCCTACGAAGAGGCGCTGCGGCGCTTCCTCACACCCCTGATGTGACCGCGCGGAGGAAGCGCCGGACAGCCGGTGCCGAGGATTCCGTTTAGGGCCGTACCAGTGGCCTGAATCCCTCCCCCGACCGCATCCGGGGCCGGGGCGCCGGCCGTCCCGGCGCCGCCGTCGGCATTCCGTTTGGGTTTTCGGACCGTCAACAGGAAGACTGCACTCGTGACGTCCCGTATCCCGCGCGACTCCAGGCTCCGAATCGTCCGCCCGCGACCCCTGGCCGCCGCCCCCACAGCGATGAACCAGCGGCGCCCGCGCCGCCCCGCGCCACGCCCCCCGGAGGGCACGCCGGCCCCGGCGGAGCTGGCCAGAATGGCGCGCTCCGGTCTGGCCGCCGCGGCCCGCGTCGCCCGCTGGGCCGACGCCGCCCTCGGCCCCGGCGGGGACAGCGCCACCGCCGACGGCAAGGCCACCCTCTCCGACGCGACCGCCGAACGGGCGGCCCGTGCTCTGGGCCTGACCCCCGCTCAGGTCCGCGCCGACTGGGACACCGCCCGGCTGGCCGGCCTCATCGAGGTGCACGGCGACAGCGCCCGCCCCGGCTGGCGGCTGCGCGCCTGGAACCGCGACGACAGCGCCGTGCTGCGCGGCTGGGTCGCCCTCTGCGACGCCTGGTCGCTCGCCCACCCGGAACCCGAGGAGTACGAGGCCGCCGCCGTCGCCGAGGTCGTCACGGCCATGCCGCAGGTCCTCTCCTTCCTCCAGCTCTCCGCCGGCCCCGTCCCCGTGTCCCAGCTCCTCGACCTGCTCCAGCAGCGGGTGACGGAACTCCGCACGGAACGCTGCGAGGTCGACTACGTTCCGCAGCCCGAGGTCTCCGGGTCCGACGCGGCCCGTCCCGACGCGCCGGGGTCCGGCACGCCGCAGCCGGACGCGTCCGGTACGGCCGGTCCCGAGGCGTCACGGACCGAAGCGGCCCGGCAGGACGCACCGCGGGCCCACACGTCCGGAGCCGCCGGTGCCCGGTCCGGGCCCGGGACCGAGCTCAGACCCAGGGTGCCGCTCCAGCGGCCCCGGCCCGCGCCCGCCGTGCCCGCCGACGCCCCGCTCGAGCCGCTGCTGGACTGGGCGCTGCGCGCCCTCGCCTCCGTCGGGGCCCTCACCTACGGCGACGGGCAGGCCACGCTCACCCCGCTCGGGAGCTGGGCGGTGTGGGTCAAGCTGGAGCAGATCTGCGTCGCCGCGCAGAGCCCCGCCGGGAACATCGAGCAGGGCGCCGAGGACATGCTGCGCGGCTGCGGCCGGCTGCGCCCCAACGCGGCCCGCGCCGAATACCGCGCCTGGCTCGCCGCCCGGCCGGTCGGCAGCGCCGTCACGGAGCTGATCGACGCCGCCCGGGGCGAGGACGCCCTGCTGCGCGGCCTCGCCTTCGAGGCGCTGCGCGTGGTCGGCGCCCCCGCCGAGCCCGAGGTCCGCACCGTGCTCGACGAGCCGACGCTGCGGCCGTACGCCCTGCTGTGGCTCGCCGAGCACGACGGCGCCGACCCCGAGGACGCCCACGAGGTCCTCACCCGCGAGGAGGCCACCTGGCTGTGGGTGGACACCGCGGCCGCCGTCGCCGACCACGGCGAGGCCCCGCTGCTGGTCCGCCATCTGGAGTCCGCGGTCCAGCCGACCGTCCCCGCGCTGCTCGCCGAGGTACGCGCCGTCGGCCACCCGCGCACCGTCCAGGTCCTGGTCGCCCTGGCCGCCGCCCACCCCGACCCGGCCCTGGCCAAGGCGGTCCGCCGCGCCGCCTTCCAGGTCCACACGGGCGGCTGACGCCGCCGGCCCGCCGCCCAGCGGCCCGCAGGGCCCAGGCACGTACCCGGCTCCCGCTGTCCGCCAGGGCCCGCCCGGTGGCGGGACCGGGATGCCGGGTCTCAGGTCGCCGCCTCGGGGGCTGTGATCCTGATCCCTCGGGGGCATCAGGATCTCCGCGCTCCGGTCCACCACGCGCCGGTGGTGTGCGTCGGCGTGAACGACGCGACGCACACCACCGGCCGGGCGCCGCACGCTTCACCGCCGCGTCGAACGCCCTGCCACGCCCCTTTGTGCCCAGCATCACCACGCCGTCGCCCTGCGCCGCCTCGCTACAGCGCCGGCACCGGCCCCTGGCGACCGCCGGGTACACCCGCGCCCAGGAAAAGCGGTTGCACGGCCCCGTTAGAATGGCTCGCATGGCCATTCTCCTCGCGCATTAGACGGCGGGAACGTCCTCAGCCGCCCACCGCCACCCCATACCTGCCCTGGAGTCTGTCCGTGATCTCCGCCTCCGGCATCGAGCTGCGCGCCGGTGCCCGCGTCCTCATCGAAAGCGCCACCTTCCGCGTCGCCAAGGGCGACCGCATCGGCCTCGTCGGCCGCAACGGCGCGGGCAAGACCACCCTCACCAAGGTCCTCGCCGGCGAGGGCATCCCCGCCGGCGGCACCGTCACCCGCTCCGGCGAGGTCGGCTACCTGCCCCAGGACCCCCGCACCGGCGACCTCGACGTCCTCGCCCGCGACCGCATCCTCTCCGCCCGCGGCCTCGACGTACTGATCCGCAAGATGCGCGAGAACGAGCAGCGCATCGCCAACGGCCAGGGCGCCACCCGTGAGAAGGCGCTCAAGCAGTACGAGCGTCAGGAGACCGAGTTCCTCACCAAGGGCGGATACGCCGCCGAGGCCGAGGCCGCCACCATCGCCGCCGCGCTGAACCTGCCCGACCGCGTGCTCGGCCAGCCCCTGCACACCCTCTCCGGCGGTCAGCGCCGCCGCGTCGAGCTCGCCAGGATCCTGTTCTCCGACGCGGACACCCTGCTCCTCGACGAGCCGACCAACCACCTCGACGCCGACTCGATCGTCTGGCTGCGCGACTACCTCAAGACCTACCGCGGCGGCTTCATCGTGATCTCCCACGACGTCGACCTGGTCGAGACGGTCGTCAACAAGGTGTTCTACCTGGACGCCAACCGCGCCCAGATCGACGTCTACAACATGGGCTGGAAGCTCTACCAGCAGCAGCGCGAGGCGGACGAGAAGCGCCGCAAGCGCGAGCGGCAGAACGCCGAGAAGAAGGCGGCCGCGCTGCACTCGCAGGCCGACAAGATGCGCGCCAAGGCCACCAAGACCGTCGCCGCGCAGAACATGGCCCGCAGGGCGGACAAGCTGCTGTCCGGCCTGGAGGCCGAGCGGAAGTCCGACAAGGTCGCCAAGCTGCGCTTCCCCGAGCCGTCCCCGTGCGGCAAGACCCCGCTCATGGCGGAGGGACTGTCGAAGTCCTACGGCTCGCTGGAGATCTTCACCGACGTCGACCTGGCCATCGACAAGGGCTCCCGCGTCGTCATCCTCGGCCTCAACGGCGCGGGCAAGACCACCCTGCTCCGCCTCCTCGGCGGCGCCGAGAAGCCCGACACCGGCCAGGTCATCGAGGGCCACGGCCTCAAGCTCGGCTACTACGCGCAGGAGCACGAGACCCTCGACCCGGAGCGCACGGTCCTGGAGAACATGCGCTCCGCCGCCCCCGACCTGGACCTCGTCGACGTCCGCAAGACGCTCGGCTCGTTCCTGTTCTCCGGCGACGACGTGGACAAGCCGGCCGGTGTCCTCTCCGGCGGCGAGAAGACCCGTCTCGCGCTGGCGACGCTCGTGGTCTCCTCGGCCAACGTGCTGCTCCTCGACGAACCGACCAACAACCTCGACCCGGCCAGCCGCGAGGAGATCCTCGGCGCGCTGCGCACGTACAAGGGCGCGGTCGTCCTCGTCACGCACGACGAGGGCGCCGTCGAGGCGCTCCAGCCGGAGCGGATCATCCTGCTGCCGGACGGCGTCGAGGACCTGTGGGGCGCCGACTACGCGGACCTGGTCGCCCTCGCCTGAGCGATTCGCCCGGGGGACGTCAGCCGGGGTTGATCGAAGGTGTGATCCACTGCGTATGGATCATTCGGCCCATCGGTGATCCATCATTCGTGTGAGATCTCCTCATCCCGAGGTGTGTCCTACACGGATTTCGCGGCCGAGCTCCCGGCGAACCGGGGCTCGGCCGTCGCACCTTTCTGACCTGGCACTTCATGGAAGAACCCGTTCGGAGGTGCCGTCGGCGCACCGCGGAATCTCTCATTCCGTATGTGGGGATGCGCTCCCGTCGTCACAACCTTGTCTCATCGACCTTGCCGAATGGGTGGCCATGAAGGCCCGGAGGGGTGATCATGAGGAGACCAGAGCGCACTTCCCATGAGGAGGCACGGGTGGCCGAGACTCTGAAGAAGGGCAGCCGGGTGACCGGCGCCGCGCGCGACAAGCTCGCGGCAGACCTGAAGAAGAAGTACGACGCCGGTGCGAGCATCCGGGCGTTGGCCGAGGAGACCGGCCGCTCGTATGGCTTCGTGCACCGCATGCTCAGCGAATCGGGCGTCACGCTGCGAGGGCGTGGCGGGGCGACACGGGGCAAAAGGGCCCCTTCGGCCTGACCCCGGGCGCCCCGGGAACCCGATGGTGACCACCCGGTCGGCCGACTGACCGGCCGGGTGGTTACTGTGCAGTCACTTAGGTCGACCGCACCCATCGGAGGCGCCCCATGGCTTCGTCCGCCCAGGACCTCGGTCCCGTACTCGACAAGGACGGCGTACGGCTCACCGTCGACGACGCGATCGCCACGGTGACGCTGACCAACCCGGCCAAGCGCAACGTGCAGAGCCCCGCTCTGTGGCGGGCGCTGACCGAGGCGGGCCGGCTGCTGCCCGGCTCCGTCCGGGTCGTGGTGCTGCGCGGGGAGGGCAAGTCCTTCTCCGCCGGGCTCGACCGGCAGATGTTCACGCCCGAGGGGATCGAGGGCGAGCCGTCGTTCATCGACCTGGCGCGTCGCGACGACGCCACGCTGGACGCGACCATCGCCGAGTACCAGGAGGCGTTCACCTGGTGGCGGCGCAGCGACATCGTGTCGATCGCGGCTGTCCAGGGACACGCCATCGGGGCCGGGTTCCAGCTCGCCCTCGCCTGTGACCTGCGCGTCGTCGCGGACGACGTGCAGTTCGCCATGCGCGAGACCAGCCTCGGTCTCGTCCCCGACCTGACCGGTACGCATCCGCTGGTCGGCCTCGTCGGATACGCCCGCGCGCTGGAGATCTGCGCGACCGGGCGCTTCGTCACGGCCGAGGAGTCCGTGAACACCGGCCTGGCCAACCTCGCCGTACCCGCGACCGACCTGGACGCGGCGACCCAGGACCTCGCCGCAGCCCTGCTGGCCGCCCCCCGTGACGCCGTCATCGAAACCAAGACCCTGCTCCGAGGCGCCCAGTCCCGCACCTACGACGACCAGCGCGCCGCAGAACGAGCCGCCCAGTCCCGCCGCCTACGAGACCTGGCCGGCCTCGGCGAATAACCCCCGCCCCGCGTTCCCGCGGGCAGTCGCGCCCCGCGTTCCCGCGGGCAGTCGTGCCGCTGGGGCGGCACGGGTGGGCGCGACGGCACCCCATGAGCGCCGGGCTGCGCGTCCCGCCCCCGGCCCGGCGGACCGCCCGTCCCGGTCAGTCGACCGCCGTGATCAGTACAGCCACGGTGGGATGATCCGGCAGCGATTCGGTCACCGCCGAACGGACCCTCCGGGCCACATCCAGAGGGCGGGCGTCCGCCACCACCGCGAGGTCCACGCGCGCGTGACGGCGAGACAGACCGGTGTCGCCCCGCTGCTCGGTCAGGTGAACCGACCGTCCCAGCACCCCCGTCAGCCGGCTCACCCCCGGCACGGCAACCGCCGCGGTCGCGACCCGGTCAGTCTCCGAGCCACCGGGGCCCGCCGGCTCGTCCGCCGCCGACTCACCCGGTGCCGGTTCCGCACCCGGCACCGGCACCGACACCGGTACCGGCTCCGCATCCAGCAACTCCACCACCCGCAGATCCACCTCCACGACGGCCAACCCGATCCGCTCCACCACCACTTCCGCCAACACCTCCCGCAGCCGCGACGCGGTCACCGGCACCGGCCGCACCGCAGTGGCCGCGAACTCGACGGTCAGCCGCAACGCCCCCGGCGGCACCACCCCCGGCGGAGCCGGCACGACCGGCTCACCCGTCACCCCCTCCGGATCGGCGAGGCCGATCCGTACACCGTCCAGGCGTACGCCCGGCACATCCCGTACCACCGCGCGCCGCAGCACCGCCTCCGCCGCCCGCTCCGCGATCCACGCGCCGTCGCGCGGCCCTCCCAGGGCCAGGATCCTGCCCAGCCCCACCTGCTGCCGCACCGCCCGAGCCCACCGGTCTGCCGTCATTCCTCCAGCCTGACGCATCTCAGGCGCGGTACCGGGCAACCACGCATACCGTGGTCGATGGAGGACGACCGAAGGGACGCACGGCGATGACCGACATGACCGAGGGAGGCCCGGTACGGGCCCCCGACCCGGAGAAGAACCTCTTGGAGACCACCCCCCGCAAGGGCCAGGGAACCCGGCGCGGCGGCGGCGACCCGGCGACCCGCGGCCGTACCACCATCGCCGACGGTGTCGTGGAGAAGATCGCGGGGCTGGCCGCGCGGGACGTGCTCGGCGTGCACGCCATGGGCAGCGGCCTGTCACGGACCTTCGGCGCCGTACGCGACCGGGTGCCCGGCGGCTCGAAGTCGGTGACGCGCGGCGTGAAGGCCGAGGTCGGCGAGTTGCAGACCGCGCTCGACCTGGAGATCGTCGTCGACTACGGCGTGTCCATCGCCGACGTCGCCAGGGCCGTACGGGAGAACGTCATCGCGGCGGTCGAGCGGATGACCGGACTGGAGGTGGTCGAGGTCAACATCGCGGTGAGCGACGTGAAGCTGCCCGAGGAGGAGGAAGAGGAAGCGGAGGCCCGCCTTCAGTGAGGCTCGGTGAGCGGAGGAGCACACCATGAACATGGCCGTGGTCGGCATGATCGCCGGCATGGCGTTGGGCTTCGCCGGATACTTCGGCGGATTCGGAGCGTTTCTGCTGGTGGCGGCGTTGGGCGCCGTCGGGTTCGTCGTCGGGCGGTTCCTCGAGGGGGACCTGGAACTCGGTGACTTCTTCCGTTCCCGTGACGAACGGCGGCGGTGACGGCGGTGAGCACGGTCGTCGAGCCCGGCCGGGGCCCGGCCGCCGTCGCGCCGGGTGAGCGCGGGGCGACCAGGATCGCCGACCGGGTGGTCGCGAAGATCGCCTCGCAGGCGGCCCGCGAGGCGGCCGGTCCCCTGCCGCCGGGCGCCGCCCCGCCGCACGCCACGGTGGTGGTGCGCCACGAGGCCGCCCGGGTCCGGGTGCACATCGAACTCGGCTACCCCGGCGACATCGGCGGCCGGTGCGCGCGGGTGCGGCGCCAGGTGGTCGACCGGGTGCGCGCCCTGGCGGGGATGCACGTACCGGAGGTCGTCGTCCTGGTCGAACGGCTGCACCTGACGGCAGCGCCGGGAGCGGCCCGGGGGAGGACGTGATGAGCGGACCCGAGGGCACGGTCCTGGAGAAGGACCCGCCGCCCGCGGAGGCGCCCGGCGGCTCCGGCGGGCACCGGCGCTTCTGGTCGGCCCGCCGGGTCCCCGCGGGCCTGGTCGCGCTGCTGGCCCTGGTGGTCACGGGCGCGTTCCTGTACGACGTCGTCGCGGTGCGGGCCCACCGCGCCGCGCTGGGCTGGCGCCGGGAACTGGCCCGGCAGCTCGCCGAACGGCCCCTGGACGACATCTGGGTGCTGACCGGCGCCGGTGTCGCCACCGCCCTCGGACTCTGGCTGCTGCTGCTCGCCCTGACACCCGGCCTGCGCGCCCTGCTTCCGATGCGCCCCGTGGATCCCGACGTCCGCGCGGCACTGCACCGGGACGCCGCCGCGACGGTGCTGCGGGACCGGGCCCTGGAGGTGGCCGGCGTGCGGTCGGTGCGGGTCAGGGTGAAACGCGCCCGCGCGGACGTCCGCGCGGTGTCGCACTTCCGTGAACTGGACGACGTGCGGGCCGACTTGACCGCGACGCTCGACGACGCCGTGGCGGGCCTCGGCCTGGCCCGGCCGCCCTCGCTGTCGCTGCGCGTACGGCGGCCCGGCCGGAAGGGGCGGTAGAGATGCTCAAGGGCGTCAACCGGGTGCTGCTCGGGATCACGGGGCTGGTGCTGGTCGTCCTCGGCGGGTCCGTGCTGGCGATCGGGCTGGGGGCGCCGGCGCCCTCCTGGTGGCCGCACGACGGGCGGCACGACGTGCTGCTGGACGAGGCCGAGCGGACCCGGTGGCGGGACGACGGCTGGTGGTGGCCGGTCGTCATCGCCGTTCTCGCCGTCCTGGTCCTGCTCTCCCTGTGGTGGCTGCTCGCGGTGCTGCGCCGGCGCCGACCGGCCGAGGTACTGCTCGACACCGGCGACGACGAGGGCGCGTCACTGCGCGGAAGGGCCCTGGAACAAGCCCTCGCGGAGGAGGCGAGCCACCTGGACGGCGTAGCCCGGGCCCACGTCCTCCTCACCGGCCGCAGAAACAGCCCCAGAACCCGCGTACTCCTCTACCTGCAACCCCACATCGACCCGGCAACAGCCCTGCAAGCCCTGACAAAGGGCCCCCTCACCCACGCCCGGACCTCCACAGGCCACCCCACCCTCCCCACAGAGGCCCGCCTGCAAGCTGTAAAACACCACCCGGAACGAGTCACATAGCCGCATCCCCGCATCCCCCGCATCCCCCGCATCCCCGCGGGCAGTCGTGCCGCTGGGGCGGCACGGTGGGCGCGACGGCACCCCGTAAACGCCGGGCCGCGCTACCACCCCCCACCCCGCACCGACACAGGGCACCTGCGAAACGGCCGTCAGAACCCGTGCCGGAAACCTCCGTCCACCGGCAGCATCACCCCGGACAGATAAGAAGCCGCCGGCGACAGCAAAAACGCGGCCGTACGGCCGAATTCCCCCGGCGTGCCGTACCGCCGCAACGGAATCCGAGACTCCGCAGCCCGCCGCGTAGCCTCCGGATCCGCCGACAACGAGTCCAACTCCCGCACCCGGTCCGTATCGATACGCCCCGGCAGCAGCCCCACCACCCGGACCCCCCGCGGCCCCAACTCGTCCGCCAGCGACTTCGCGAACCCGGCCAGCCCCGGCCGCAGCCCGTTGGAAATGGTCAGCCCGGGAATCGGCTCGTGCACCGACCCCGACAGCACGAACCCGATGACACCCCCCTCACCCAGCTCCGCCGCGGCCGCCCGCGCCATCCGCACCGCCCCCAGGAACACCGACTCGAATGCCGCCCGCCACTGCTCGTCGGTGGTGTCGGCGACGAACCCCGGCGGCGGCCCGCCCACGCTGACGAGGATGCCGTCGAAGCGCCCGAACCGCTCCCGCGCGGTGGCGATCAGCCGCGCGGGCGCCTCGGGATCGGCGTTGTCGACGGCCACCCCGACCGCGTCCGGCCCCAGCGCGGACGCCGCCTGAGCGACGGACTTCTCCTCCCGCCCCGTGACGACCACCTTCGCGCCGTCGGCGACGAGTTCCCGCGCGGAGGCGTTGCCCAGCCCGCGGGTCGCCCCGGTGACGACGTACACCCGGTCCTTCAGTCCAAGATCCATGGCCCTATCCTGCCCCCTCGTCCCCGAACAGGGCGAGAGCGGTGTTCACCAGGCCGATGTGGCTGAACGCCTGCGGGAAGTTGCCCAGTAGCCGCCCGCCCACCGGGTCGTACTCCTCCGCCAGCAGACCCACGTCGTTGGCGAGCCCCATCAGCCGCTCGAACAGCGCGCGCGCCTCCTTCGTCCTGCCGGTCATGTGCAGGGCGTCCGCGAGCCAGAACGAACAGACCAGGAACGTGCCCTCCCCGCCGGGCAGCCCGTCGACAGCCGTCGCGTCCGGCGTGTAGCGGCGTACGAACCCGTCCTGCCCCAGCTCCGCGCGGACCGCGTCGATGGTGCCGAGCACCCGGGGGTCGTCGGGCGGCAGGAAACCCACCCGGGGGATCAGCAGCAGCGCGGCGTCGAGTTCGCGCGAGCCGTACGACTGCGTGAACGTGTTCCGCGCGGGGTCGTATCCCTTCTCGCACACCTCCCGGTGCACCTCGTCGCGCAGCTCCCGCCAGCCGTCCAGGTCACCCTCGAGATCCGGGAACTCCTCCAGGGCGCGCACCGCGCGGTCGGCGGCCACCCACACCATCACCTTGGAGTGCACGAAGTGGCGCCGACCGCTCCGCACCTCCCACAGCCCCTCGTCCGGCTGCCGCCAGGCCGTGCGCAGGAACTTCAACAGCACCGTCTGCATCGCCCACACGTCCGGCTGCGCGGACAGTCCCGAACGCCGGGCCAGCGCCAGGGAGTCCACGACCTCTCCGTACACGTCGAGCTGGAGCTGGTTCACCGCGTCGTTGCCGACCCGTACCGGCGTGGCGCCGCCGAAGCCGGGCAGCCACGGCAGTTCGAACTCCGGCAGCCGCCGCTCGCCCGCGAGCCCGTACATGATCTGAAGGTCCGCCGGATCGCCCGCGACCGCGCGGAGCAGCCAGTTGCGCCAGGCCTCCGCCTCCTCCTGGTACCCGGCGGCCAGCAGCGCCTTCAGGGTCAGCGTGGAGTCGCGCAGCCAGCAGAAGCGGTAGTCCCAGTTGCGCACCCCGCCCGGCTCCTCCGGCAGCGAGGTGGTGGGCGCGGCGACGATACCGCCGGTGGGACGGTAGGTGAGTGCCTTGAGGGTGATCAGCGAGCGGACGACCGCGTCCCGGTGCGGGCCGTCGTAACGGCACTGCGCCGCCCAGGCGCGCCAGTCCTTCACGCTGTGCCGCAGCGAGGAGTACGGGTCGACCAGCGGGGGCCGCGGCTCGTGGGAGGGGTGCCAGGTGAGCACGAACGCGACCCGCTCGCCCTCCCGCACCGTGAACTCGGAGACGGTGCTCCGGTCCTCGCCCCAGGTGTCCACGTCCGGGACGCTGCGCAGCCACGCCGAGTCCGGCCCGGCCACCGCCACCCGGTGGCCGTCCGCCCGGCGCACCCACGGCACGACCGAGCCGTAGTCGAAGCGCAGCCGCAGCGTGCTGCGCACGGTCACCTCACCCCGTACGCCCTGCACGATCCGCACCAGGTCCGGCGCGCGGTGGCGTTGCGGCATCAGGTCGGTGACCAGCACCGCTCCCTCGGGGGTCTCCCACTCGGTGTCCAGGACGAGTGTGTCCTCGCGGTAGGAGCGGCGGGCGCACCGGTCCGCACCGGCGGGGGCGATGCGCCAGTGCCCGTTGCTCTCGTCCCCGAGCAGCCGCGCGAAGCAGGCCGCCGAGTCGAAGCGGGGCAGACAGAGCCAGTCGACCGAGCCGTCCGCGCCCACCAGGGCAGCGGTCTGTTCGTCGCCGATGAGCGCGTAGTCCTCGATACGGTGCACGGGGTGCGGGTTCCCGGCCATCGGGGGCGGCAATCAGGGGCGGAGCCGGGGGAGTGACGGACCGTCGGCCACCGCCGCGCCGTCGCCGGAGAAGATGACACCGGGGTCCGAGGGGGCCTGGTTGAGCACCCACAGGCCGATCAGTGTGGCCAGCGCGAAGACGACGGCGACGAGCACGGCGAGGACGAGCCGCCGCCGGCGTTCGCGGCGCAGCCACTCGCCGCGCGCGGTGCGGTAGGCGTCGGGGTCGGGCAGCACCCCGCCGGCCAGGGCCTGGAGGGCGTCGCGCAGTTCCCGTTCGGTGCGCTCCGCGTCCGGCGGGCGTGGCGGCCCGGCCCGGAGGTGGTCGGTGCGGTCCGGGCCGGTGCCACGCGACGGAGTCGCATCTCGATGCGTCATCGCCGGGCCTCCATCGCCTGGGTCAGCGCGGAGATGCCGCGCGAGGTGTGCGTCTTGACGGAACCACGGGAGATGCCCATCGCGTCGGCTATCTCGCTCTCCTTCAGTCCGAGCCAGTGGCGCAGCACCAGCGCCTCGCGCTGCCGGGCCGGAAGGTGCTGGAGCGCGTCGATCAGCACCCGCTGGTCGTCGCGGAGCAGCGCGGTGTTCTCGGCGGAGGCCACGGTCTCGTCCGCCGGGGCCGCAGGACGCTCCTCGTGCCGGCGGGCGACCTGGAGGTGGCCCGTCCGCGTCCGGGTCAGATCGCAGACGGTGGAGCGCAGGTACGCCTCCGCCGCGGTCATGTCCTTCAGCCGCCGCCACTTGCGGTAGATCTGGTAGTAGGCCTCGGCCACCACGTTCTCCGGGTCGTCCGCGCCGAGCAGCACGGCGAGCCGCAGCATCGAGGAGTAGTGCAGCTCGAAGAGGCGGGCGACACCGGCCTCCCGTTCCACGTCGTCCGGGCCGGTGACGGCGGGCCCGAGCGGTCCGGGCGGCACCGCCGCGGGCGCCGGGACCGACGCCGGGGCCGGTGGCAGGGTGACCTGGGGGTGCTGTCTGCGTCTCACGGGTTGTCCGCTCCCGTCTGTGGACGTCGCCCGGCCATCAGGCGGGACGGCAGGTCGGTGGCGTCGGCGCCGCGCGGGACGCCGAGGCGGGCGAGGGCGGCGGTACCGGCCACCGCGACGGTCAGGTTGAGCAGCAGGGCGGCGACCCCGGCGTAGATCTCCAGCGGTCCGTTACCGGGGCCGAGCGGCACGATCGAGGAGAACCCCTCGCGCACCACCAGATACGTCCCGGCGACCATGCCCACGGCCCACCCGGCGAGCAGCGCCCGCGGATGCAGCCACCGCGTGTACAGGCCGACCGCCACCGCCGGGAAGATCTGCAGGATCCACACCCCGCCGAGCAGCTGGAGGTTGATGGCGTCCTGGTCGCGCAGCCCGAACACGAACGCCACCGCCCCGAGCTTCGCGGTCAGCGACACCGCCTTGGCGACCCGCACCTGCCGTTTCGGCGTGGCCGTCGGATGGACGTACTCGACGTACACGTTCCGTACGAAGCTCGTCGCCGCGGCGATCGACATCACCGCCGCCGGCACCAGCGCGCCCACCACGATCGAACCGAACACCAGCCCGGCCAGCGGGCCCGGCATCAGCCGGTCGACCAGCATCGGCACCGCCGCCTCGGCGCTGCCCTCGGGGGCCCGCACCCCGGCCGCCAGGGCCGCGATGCCGAGGAACCCGAAGAGCGCCAGCAGCGCCGTCCAGGCGGGCAGCCCCGCCGACACCTTGCGCAGGGTGCGCGTCCCGTCGGCGGCGAACCCGGCGGTGAGCACGTGCGGGTACATCAGCAGGGCCAGCGCGGAGCCGAGCGCGAGCGTGGCGTACGCGGGCTGCTGCCCCGGCGTCAGCAGCAGCGGGGAGTGGGCCGTGTCCGTGCCGCCGAGGGCGCGCGCCGCCCCGTCGAAGACCGCGCCGGGCCCGCCGAAGCGCCGCAGCACCAGCCAGCAGACGGCGGTGAGCGAGACGAACACCGCCACCGCCTTCAGCGCCGAGATCACCGTGGGCGCCCGCAGCCCGTGCCGGTAGGTGGCCACCGCGAGACCCGCGAACACCGCCACCATCACCAGGTCCCCGGTCGCCCCGTGCGGATACAGCCCGCCCGCGGTGAGCACCGCGCGGATGCCGAGGAGCTGCAGCGCCAGATACGGCATCGTCGCCAGGATCCCGGTCAGCGCGACCACCAGGGCCAGCGGCGGCGACCCGTACCGGCCGCGCACGAAGTCGGCGGCGGTGATGTAGCCGTGCCGCCGGGCCACGCTCCACAACCGGCTCAGCAGCACGAACGCGAGCGGGCAGACGATCACCGTGTACGGCACCGCGAAGAAGGCGGGCGCCCCGTTGCCGTACGCCAGACCCGGTACGGCGGTGAAGGTGTACGCCGTGTAGA
The DNA here is from genome assembly GCF_001905725.1 of Streptomyces sp. CB02400. Classification (GTDB taxonomy): domain Bacteria; phylum Actinomycetota; class Actinomycetes; order Streptomycetales; family Streptomycetaceae; genus Streptomyces; species Streptomyces atrovirens. The sequence goes on along the minus strand of NZ_LIWB01000025.1, from coordinate 42,237 downwards.
CCGTCCCGCCGAGCAGCAGCCAGGTCCAGCCGGCGCCGAGGCTCCGGTCGGCCAGCGCCCAGCCCTCCAGCGAGGGCAGCCGCTCGCTCGGCCGCAGCCGCCGCGCGGTGACGGCGAGCAGCGACGCCCCGCCGATCACGGCGAGGAACGTCGCGGTCATGGCGCCATCGGCCATGCATCACCGTCCTCGGTGTGCTGGGTGCCCTCGGGGAGAGCCGCGCGCACGGCCCGTCCGGTGCGCCGCGTCACTCTCGCACAGAGCGCCCCGAACCGGGAGAGGAGCGCAGGTCACAGCACGGACCGGTCATTCCCGGCTACGGCGCGTGTCCCCGGCGCGTGTCCCCGGTGGGGCCCGCTACACCGCCGCCGGTTCCGTCTCCTCGGCGTCCGCCGCCCCGGCCGCCGCGCGGGACCGCTCCCGGGCCTCGCGGCGGGCCAGCACGAACCAGCCGACCGGCACGGCCGCCGCGAACAGCCACCACTGGACGGCGTACGCGTAGTTCAGCGCGGAGTTCTCCTTGCCGGGGTCCCCGAGCCGCTCCGGGGTGCCGTCCTTCGGTTCGGGCGCCGTCTGCGCCACATAGCCGCCGAGCACCTGGGCACCGAGGCGCTCCGCCTCCTGCTCGCTGTTGATCAGCATGATCTGCCGGTCCGGCAGCCCCTCGAGGTCCTTGATGCCGCTCGCCTCGGTCGTCTCGTCGGGCATCAGCCGGCCCTTGATCGTGACCTCGCCGCGCGGCGGCGCGGGAACCTCGGGGAACGCGGTCTGGCCCGCCTCCGCGGGGATCCAGCCCCGGTTGACCAGCAGGACCTTGCCGTCGTCGAGGACGAAGGGGGTCAGGACGTGGAAGCCGACCCGGTCGTCGGCGTTGGTACGGCGGCGGACGACGACCTCGTCATCGGTGTCGAAGCGCCCCTTGGCGGTCACGGTGCGGTACCGCTCGGCGCGCGTCACGGCGTCCCCCGGCGCGGCGAGCCGCTCCACCGGCACCGGATCGGCGGCCAGCGCGTCGGCGACCAGCCGGTTCCGGGCGTCGCGCTCCCCGTAGCGGTCCATCTGCCAGAAGCCCAGCCAGATCATCGTGGGGATGAGGAGCAGGGCGACCAGCGTGATGATCACCCATTGGCGGGACAACAAGAAGCGGTACACCCCACGACCGTACAACTCGGTCGCGGGGTGCATTGAGGCGGGTACGTCCTCACACCTTGTCGACGATCCCCGCCTTTCCCTCCGCGCGGGCGCAGTGGGCGCCGCAGAACCAGTGACCGTCGGCCTCGACGCCCTGGCCGATGATCTGCACCCTGCAGTGCTCGCAGATCGGGGCCATGCGGTGGATCGCACAGGAGAAGCAGTCGAAGACGTGCACCGCGCCCTGCGCGTGCACCTCGAAGGTCATTCCGTAGCTGTTGCCGCAGACTTCGCATGTCGCCATGGGCCACAGGGTGGGCCGTCGGCCCGGCGCGGGCGAGCGGGCGCCGGGCGAGTCGCCCGCCAATCACCCGTCCGTACGGTCGTGCCCGGCGCCCCGGTCAGCCTTCCGGCGCGGCTTCGACGTCCCCGAGGAGCTGGCCGAACGCGGCCTCGTCGACGACCGGGGTGCCGTACTGCCGGGCCTTGACCACCTTGGACGTGCCCGAGTCCGGATCGTTGGTGACGAGGAGGCTGGTGAGCCGGGACAGGCTGCCGGCGACATGCAGGCCCGCCTCCGTCGCGCGGTCCTCCAGCAGGTCCCGCTCGACCGAGGTGTCCCCGGAGAACGCCACCCGCATGCCCTGCTTGAGCCGCCCGCCCGGCTCGTACCGCCCCGGATTGGGGTACGGGCACGCGGGCCGCTTGCGGGACGGGCGCCAACTGGTCGGCCGGTAGCCGCCGGGGCCCGCCTGCTGTCCGGTGCGGGGACGGTCCGTCCACTCGGTCAGCGGCAGGCACTCGTGCAGCGGCAGCCGTACGCCGCCCGCCGCCGCGGCCCGCAGACTGGGCCGGAACGCCTCCGCCAGCACCCGCGCGTCGTCCAGCGCGTGATGCGCCCGCCGCTGTACGACACCGAAGTGCGCGGCGAGCGACTCCAGCTTGTGGTTGGGCAGCGGAAGCTTCAGCTCCTTGGAGAGGACGATGGTGCACAGCCGCTGCTTCACCGGTGCCTCGCTCCGCGCGCGGGCGTACTCCCGGGCGATCATCTGCCAGTCGAAGACCGCGTTGTGCGCGACCAGCACCCGGCCCTCCAGCCGGGCCGCGAACTCCGCGGCGATGTCCTGGAAGAGGGGCGCCCCCTCCAGCACGTCGCTCGTCAGACCGTGTATCCACACCGGGCCCGGGTCCCGCTCCGGATTGACCACCGTGTACCAGTGGTCCTCGACCTCGCCGCGCGCGTCCAGCCGGTAGACGGCCGCGGAGATGATGCGGTCGTCCCGGGCCAGCCCCGTGGTCTCCACGTCGACGACCGCGTATCCCTGCGGATACGCGGCCGGCCACACGGTGGGGGAGGACGCTGCGGTCGTGAGGTCATCGAGCATGGTTCACGAGGATACGGGCCGGGACCGACACCGCTGCCCGTCAGGCCCCTCCACACGGCCCGCACCTTCGGACGCCGGGAATGTCCGTACGGGTCGCGAATCCCCGTTCACCAGCGGATCGGCACCGGAAGCGCCGTCAGCAGCCCCGACACCGCGACCACCACGCCGAGCGCGTACACCTCCGCCCGCGCGGGGGAGCAGGCGGTCAGCGGATCCCGCGCGCGGGCCAGCCGGATCCGGGCCCACAGGGCGAGGATGGCGACCCCGGCCATCAGGATCACCTTGGCGAGCAGGACCCGTCCGTACGCCGTGTCCGTCAACTGCTCCACGATCGTCTCCGGCGGCATCCGGCGCAGCGAACTGCACACGCCCGTCGCGGTGACGGCGACGAGCAGAACGGCCGCCACGCGCGCGTAGCGCCCCAGCAGCGCGGCGCCCGCCTCCGCTCCCTGCCACAGCCGCAGGGTGCGCAGCGCGTGCAGCAGACCGCCCACCCAGAGCGACGCGCAGACCAGGTGCACCAGGGTCAGCCCGGAGCCGATGAGCGGGCTGTACTCGGTCGCCGGATGCGCGCGCAGCGCCTCCGCGACCGTCACCGCGGCCAGCGGCCACACCTGGGTGCCGGGACGGCCGGACGCCGCGCACAGGGCCGCCGCGAGGAAGGCGTTGACCTCCAGGAGGGCGAGCTTGCCGTCCCTGGAGTCGTAGAGACCGCCGACGTCGATGTCGGCGAGGCTGCCGGGCACCAGGTTGCCGGTGGCCACCACGGAGGCCAGTCCGAGGGCGGCCACGAAACCGACGGAGTTCGCCACGGTCGACCAACTGCGGGGCACGGCGGGCAGAGCACCGGGTACGGAACGCGCCAGCCGCCGCACGAACAACTCGCCGACGGGTATGGACAACGCCGCGAACAACACCGCCCGCAACAGGCCGATCCCCCCGCTACCGGGCGCATCGGCCTCCCCGGTCCCCCGCAACGCGGCCGAGGGCCCGAGCAGCGGTGTCACCGCCCCGAGCGCCACCAACACGAGCACGGCAACGGCCCGCCCCCGCCCGCTCCTTCGCGCACTGTCCGCCCCAACCCTGGTTCTCATCAAACTCACCCCAGGATCTTCACAAGGCCCCACAGAAGCGGGCAAGCCCGCGACCACAGCAAGCGCCCCACCGCAGCTACGGGCAGTCGTGCCGCCCCAGTTGCGGGCAGTCGTGCCGCTGGGCCGGCGCCCGCCCTCTGGCGACTGTTGGCGTAGCTGTGGGCAGTCGTGCCGCTGGGGCGGCGCCCGCCCTCTGGCGACTGTTGGCGTAGCTGTGGGCAGTCGTGCCGCTAGGGCGGCACGGGTGGGCGCAGCGGCACCCTGCCGACGCCGACGAGTGAAACCCCGCGCGGTCCCTCAGACCCACCGAGCCGAATCGGCTCCCCAACACCCCGGCGCCCGCGCCCAGTCACGCGGCCCACCCTCGAACACCACCGGCGACAGGGCGTACCGCAGCCTCCCCAGCGAGCTGTCCCGCTCCGCGAGCCACTGGGCCACAGGCACATCGGCGGAAGCCCCGCCGCTTCGGGGCCCCTCCAGCAGCCACCCCGCCGTCCGCGCCAACGCCACCCGCACAACCCTGCTCCCACCCCCCTCCCCCTGCTCACTGAGCGCCCGCAACACCCCCGCCGCCAACAAGTACCCCGTGCCATGGTCGAGCGCCTGCGCCGGCAGCACCCCCGGCCGCCCCGCCGAAGAACCCTCGACCGCCGCGACCCCCGTCGCCACCTGCACCAGACTGTCGAACCCCCGCCGATCCCCCCACGGCCCGTACGCCCCCCACGCCGACAACTGCGCCACCACCACCCCCGGCCGCCGCTCCGCCAGCGCCCGAGGTGTCAGCCCGAAACGATCCAGAGCCCCCGGCCGGTACCCCGTCACCACCACGTCCGCCGTCGCGAGCAGCTCCTCGAACACCTCCCGGCCGACCGAAAGGTCCAGCAGCGCAGACCGCTTCCCGAACCCCGTGTCGGCGTGCTGGTCGACGATTTCGGGCAGCCCCGGCGCGTCCACGCGCAACACGTCCGCACCCAGCAGCGCGAGCGTACGGGTGGCGACCGGCCCCGCGATCACCCGCGTGAGATCCAGCACCCGCAGCCCCGCCGCGGGCAGCAGCGGATCCCGGCCCACCGGAGCGAACACCCGCGCGGGGGCCGAATCCAGCCGCTCGCGCTCCACCAGGGGGCGCCCGGCCACCTCCACGCCTTGCGCGTGCGCCGCCCACTCCTCGGGCGTCCGCAGAGCGACGGCGAGCCCCCCTGCCGCGCACACCGCCTCCTCGACCTCCCGCGCGGAGCGCTCCGCGAGCGCCGCCGCCACCGCGTCCGGGTCCTCCGGCACGCCCAGCACGGCCAGCAGCCGGGCCCGGTGGTGCGGATAGTTGGCGTGCGTGCGCACCCACCCGTCGGCCGTGCGCCAGAACCGCGACAGCGGAGCGAACGTCTCCGGGGCCCGCCCGCCGACCAGCAGATGCCGCTCGCTGACGAACGCCGTGGCCACCGCCCCGTCGTCCACCCGCACCGCTGGCACCTCGCCGCCGCCCGTCCGCCGCGCCCCCAGCTCGGCGGCGGCCAGCGCGCACGCGCCGACACAGGCGCGCGCCAGTTCCCGTACCGGCAGCCGGGCACCCAGCACACCGGGCCGTTCGACGGCCGACACGCGAGAGAGGAGGGCGGGATCGCCGCCCAGGGCGGACCACACGGACGCGAGATCAGTCATGACCGCACTATGCCGCGAGAGGGGCCGGGCGCGATCGCCCGGCCCCTCTCACACGGCTCCCGCAGGACCGGCGACTACCGCGTCACCGCGTCCAGCGCGTCGGCCGTGCCCCAGCCGTAGAAGCCGTTGCGGTTCTTCGGGCCCTCGCACACCGCGTCGACCTTGCCGTCGCCGTCGATGTCGTACGGGTCCGTGCACGCGGTGGCGTCGGCCTCCGCGTACAGCAGGGCCTTGACCAGCGCGGGCGAGGCGTGCGGGTGCGTCGACTTGATCAGTGCGGCGACGCCCGCGACATGCGGGGACGCCATCGACGTACCCGCCATGTAGCCCCACGACCCGCCGGGCAGCGTGCCCAGGATCAGACCGCTGGTGGCGGGCGGTTCCGGCTTCTGGTACGCCGTCGAGTCACCGCCCGGCGCGGCGATGTCGACGACACCCCGGCCGTAGTTGGAGAACGACGACTTCAGCCCCTTCGCGCCGGTCGCCGCGACCGTCACCACACCCGGAAGCTGGGTCGGGATGTCGTAGCACTCGGACGGGTCGATCACCCGGTCCGACGGGGTGGAGTCGTTGGGGGAGACCGGGTCGGTGATCTCGTCGGACGCGAGGTCGTAGTTCTCGTTGCCGGCCGCGGCCACGTTCACCGCGCCCTTGCGCTCCGCGTACCGCGACGCCCGGGTGACGGCCTCGACGAGCGCCTTCTGGTCGGGGTCGTCCGTGCAGTTGAAGTACCAGGGGTCGGTGTAATAGCTGTTGTTGGTGACGTCGACCCCGTGCTCGGCCGCCCACACGAAGCCGCACACCACGGCCTCGGTGTAGAAGAAGCCGTCCGGGTTGGACACCTTGATGCCCGACACCTTCACGCCCGGCGCGACACCGGTCATGCCGACGCCGTTCTTCGCGGCGGCGATCTCACCGGCGACATGCGTGCCGTGCGGGCTCTCCTCCGCGCTCGGCCGCCAGGCACCGTCGCTGGTGTCCGGCTTGCCCGACACGCAGTTGACCGACGCGTCCCGGTCGAAGTTGGGCGCGATGTCCGGGTGGGTGTCGTCCACACCGGTGTCTATGACGGCGACGGTCACCTTCGAGCTGCCCAGCGACTTCTCGTGCGCCTTGTCCGCCTTGATGGCGGGCAGGTCCCACTGCAGGCCCTGGAGCGGGTCCTGGCCCTCGGCCGCCGCAGACTCGGCCCGGGCGATCTCGGAGGCGCTGAGCGCCTTCGGGGTGCCCATGTCCGTGGTGGCCGCCGACGGCAGCGGCGCGGTGCGGGTGGCACCGGCCGACTGCACTCCGCGCACCTTGCGGATGGTCTTCGCGAAGTCGGCGTCCGACGAGTGGACGACGATGACACCGATCTTGTCGTACGACGTCACGATGGTCCCGCCGGCCTTGCCGATCGCCTTCTTCACGTGCGCCGACGTGCCGTGCCCGCCCCGGACGTTGACCACGTAGCTGAGCGGGGTCGCGTCGGCGGAGGCCGCGGCCGGCGCCGTGTCGGCCGGGGCGGCCGTGGCCGCGGTGTTCGGCAGGAAGGCGAGCGCCGTCGCCATGGCCATCCCGGCCGGGATGGCGAGCGCGCGGCGGTGACGCGGGTGGGACGCGGTCATGAAGTCTCCAGTTCGTTCACGAGTGCGGTCGGACGGGCGGGCGGGAAGTGCGGAGTGGCGCGGGTCACTTGACGGCGCGCAGCGCGTCGACGATGCCGAAGCCGTAGAAGCCGTTGACCCGGCTGCCGCCCTCGCAGGTCGCGTCCTGCGCGCCGTCGCCGTCCTGGTCGTAGGACTCGGGGCAGCCCGGGTTGTTCGCCTGGGCCTTCAGCAGAGCCTGCAGCTGGGCGGGGGAGGCCCACGGGTGCTCGGACTTCAGCAGCGCGGCGACACCGGCGGCGTGCGGCGAGGCCATCGAGGTGCCCTGCAGCCAGGCGTACTCGCCGTTCGGCATGGTGGACAGGATGCGGCCGTCCTTCGACGGCGTGTCCGGGAGCTGGTACTTGCGGTCGCCGCCCGGCGCGGCGACGTCGACGACGCCCTTGCCGTAGGTGGAGTAGTACGACTTGAGGTTCTGCACACCCGTCGCGCTGACGGTGACGATGCCCGGAAGCTGGGTCGGCACGTCGAAGCACTCGCTCGGGTCGATGGTGCGCTCGACCGGCGTGGAGTCGTCGGGGCTGGAGTCGTCGACGATCGCGTCGGAGGCCAGGTCGTGGTTGGAGTTCCCGGCCGAGGCGAGGTGCAGGGTGCCCTTGCGCTGCGCGTAGAGCTGGGCCCGGTTGACCGCGTCGACGATCGCCTTCTGGTCCGGGTCGTCCATGCAGTTGTAGAGCCACGGGTCGACGTAGTAGCTGTTGTTCGTGATCTCCACGCCGTGGTCGGCGGCGAACACGAACGCGCAGACGACGTTCTCCGGGTAGAAGAGGCCGTTGTCCGGGTCGCTGACCTTGATGCCGGCCACCTTCACGCCGGGTGCGACACCGGCGACGCCGACGCCGTTGCGGGCCGCGGCGATCTCACCGGCCACATGGGTGCCGTGGTAGTCGTCGGCCGTGTACGGCCGCCAGGCGCCCTCGCTGGTGTCCGCCTTGCCGCCGACGCAGTTGGCCGACTGGGAGGCGGAGAAGTTCGGGGCGAGGTCCGGGTGGGTGTCGTCGACGCCGGTGTCGATCACGGCGACGGTCACCCTGCGGCTGCCGTCGTTGATCTTCGCGGCCTTGTCGGCGCCGATCGCCCGCAGGTCCCACTGGTCGGCCTCGAGCGGCTCGCTGCCGGGGGTCCGCGCGGAGACGGCCTCCGTCCGCGCGGCCTCGGCGGCCGTCACGAAGTCGGCGGCGCCCTCGTCCGTCGTCCCGGCCGCTGTCAGCGGCGCGGTGCGGGTGGCGCCGGCCGACTGGACCCCGCGCGCCGCGCGGATCTCCTCGCCGAAGTCCGGGTTCGCCGAGTGGACGACGATCACGCCGATCCTGTCGTACGTGACCACGACCTTCCCGCCGGCCGCGGCGATCGCCCGCTCCACCGACGCGATCGTGCGGCGGTCCGCCTTGGTGTTGACGACGTACGCCAGGGCGGGCGCGTCCGTCGCCTGCTCGGCCGACACCGCCCGGGGGGCCGCCGAGGCCGCCGAGGCCGCCGTCGGCAGGAAACCGAGCGAGGCGGTCAGGGAGAGCACGACGGGCACGGCGAGGGCGAGCCGGCGTCTGGAACGCAGATGAGCCATGGGGTCTCCACATCATCCGGAAACGAAACCGGCCCGAGACACGGGTGGTGCTCGGGCAGGTACATGACGGGGTGGTGCAGGGTGAAGCTATCCCGCGCTCTCGCTGGCCAGCAATGTTTCGCCGGCAACGTCTTCGGAAAACGCCACCGGAAAAGAACGGCGGAGAGTTGAACCGGCCCTCGCGTGGCGCCGTGCCCTTGGGCAGGAAGCGCGAGGACACTCGCCTTTCGTCCCCGCCCGAACCGAACCGCACCGCGAGGAGACCCCGTGGCCGCCGAAGCACCGCCCCCCTCGACAGAACAACGCAAACTCCCCACCCCCGAGGAGTTCACCGAGGTGCAGGAGAGCGCTGAGTTCGGTGAACTGCGCCGCTCCTACCGCTCCTTCGCCTTCCCGCTGACCGTCGCGTTCATCATCTGGTACCTGCTGTACGTCCTGCTCTCCAACTACGCGGGCGACTTCATGGGCGCGAAGCTGTTCGGCAACATCAACGTCGCCTTCGTCTTCGGCGTCCTGCAGTTCGTCACCACGTTCCTCATCGCGTGGTGGTACTCCCGGCACGCCGCCGCCAAGCTCGACCCCAAGGCCGAGGCCATCAAGACCCGTATGGAGGGCGGCGCATGAGCCCCTCGATCACCCATGTCACCCTCGCCGCGAGCGAGGCGAGCGAACACCGCGCACTGATCATCACGTTGTTCGTGCTGTTCGTCCTCGCGACCCTCGGCATCACCATCTGGGCGGGCCGGCAGACCAAGGACGCCGCCGACTTCTACGCGGGCGGACGTCAGTTCAGTGCCTTCCAGAACGGGCTCGCGGTCTCCGGCGACTACATGTCGGCCGCCTCCTTCCTCGGCATCGCGGGCGCCATCGCCCTCTTCGGCTACGACGGCTTCCTGTACTCGATCGGCTTCCTGGTCGCCTGGCTGGTGGCACTGCTGCTGGTCGCCGAGCCGCTGCGCAACTCCGGCCGCTACACCATGGGCGACGTCCTCGCCTACCGCATGCGCCAGCGCCCGGTGCGCACCGCGGCCGGCACCTCGACCATCGTCGTGTCGATCTTCTACCTGCTGGCCCAGATGGCGGGCGCGGGCATCCTCGTCTCGCTGCTGCTCGGCATCACCTCCGACGCCGGCAAGATCCTCATCGTGGCCTTGGTCGGCGTGCTGATGATCGTGTACGTCTCCATCGGCGGCATGAAGGGCACCACCTGGGTCCAGATGGTCAAGGCCGTGCTGCTCATCGGCGGCACGATCCTCATCACCTTCCTGGTGCTGCTGAAGTTCAACTTCAACATCTCCGACCTGCTGGGCAGCGCCGCCGAGAACAGCGGCAAGGGCGACGCCTTCCTCGAGCCCGGCCTCCAGTACGGCGCCGACGGCACCACCAAGCTGGACTTCATCTCCCTCGGCATCGCCCTGGTGCTGGGCACCGCCGGTCTGCCGCACATCCTGATCCGCTTCTACACGGTGCCCAACGCCAAGGCCGCCCGGAAGTCCGTGAACTGGGCCATCGGCATCATCGGCGGCTTCTACCTGATGACCATCGCCCTCGGCTTCGGCGCCGCCGCGCTGATCTCCCAGGACGAGATCATCGCCTCCAACCCGTCCGGCAACACGGCGGCCCCGCTGCTCGCCCTGCACCTGGGCGGCGTCGACTCGGCCTGGGGCGCGATCCTGCTCGCCACCATCTCGGCGGTCGCCTTCGCGACGATCCTCGCCGTGGTCGCCGGACTCACCCTCGCCTCGTCGTCCTCCTTCGCGCACGACATCTACGCCAACGTCATCCGCAAGGGGAAGGCCACCGAGAAGGAGGAGATGAGGGCGGCCCGCTGGGCGACCGTCCTCATCGGCGTCGTCTCCATCGCGCTGGGCACCCTCGCCCGCGACCTGAACGTGGCCGGCCTGGTCGCGCTGGCCTTCGCGGTCGCCGCCTCCGCCAACCTGCCGACCATCCTCTACAGCCTGTTCTGGAAGCGGTTCACCACCCAGGGCGCGCTGTGGTCGATCTACGGCGGTCTCGTCGTCGCCGTCGGCCTGGTGCTGTTCTCGCCCGTGGTGTCCGGCGACCCCAAGGCGATGTTCCCCGACGTCGACTTCGCCTGGTTCCCGCTGAAGAACCCGGGCATCATCTCCATCCCGTTCGGTTTCGCGATGGGCTGGCTCGGCACCGTCCTGTCGAAGGAGGAGCCCGACGCCAAGAAGTACGCGGAGCTGGAGGTCCGGTCCCTGACCGGCACCGGCGCCCACTAGATCCGCACACCGATCCACGCACCGCGCGACGGCCGCGTCGTAGGGCCCCTTGTAGGTCCCTACGACGCGGCCGTTCGTCCCTCGTCACATCGGGTCGCTGTGGGTTGTCGGTGGCGTCACGTAGGCTCGCAGGTAGCCGGGCATGAGCGATCCGTGTACCGGGCACGAGTGATTCGTGTAAAGGGAGGGGCCACGTGCTCATCGACACCTACGGCCGAGTGGCCACCGATCTGAGGGTCTCGCTGACCGACCGGTGCAATCTGCGCTGCACCTACTGCATGCCCGAGGAGGGTCTGCAGTGGCTGGCCAAGCCCGACCTGCTCACCGACGACGAGATCGTCCGCCTCGTCGACATCGCCGTCACCTCACTCGGCATCGAGGAGGTCCGCTTCACCGGCGGTGAGCCGCTGCTCCGTCCCGGCCTGGTCGGCATCGTCGAGCGCGTCGCCGCCCTGGAACCCCGCCCGCAGATGTCCCTCACCACCAACGGTATCGGGCTGAGGCGCATCGCGCCCGCCCTGAAGGAGGCGGGCCTGGACCGGGTCAACGTCTCCCTGGACACGCTCCGCCCGGACGTCTTCAAGACCCTCACCCGCCGCGACCGCCACCAGGACGTCCTCGACGGCCTCCACGCGGCCCGCGAGGCCGGACTGACCCCGGTGAAGGTCAACTCGGTCCTGATGCCGGGGCTCAACGACGACGAGGCCCCCGACCTCCTAGCCTGGGCCGTGGAGCACGACTACGAGCTGCGCTTCATCGAGCAGATGCCCCTGGACGCCCAGCACGGCTGGAAGCGCGAGGGCATGATCACCGCCGGGGACATCCTGACCTCCCTGCGCACCCGTTTCGAGCTGACCCCCGAGGGCGACGAGGCGCGCGGCTCCGCACCGGCCGAGCGCTGGCTGGTCGACGGCGGCCCGCACCGCGTCGGCGTCATCGCCTCCGTCACCCGCCCCTTCTGCGCGGCCTGCGACCGTACCCGCCTGACGGCCGACGGACAGATACGCACCTGTCTGTTCGCCACCGAGGAGACCGACCTCCGCGCGGCCCTCCGCTCCGACGCCCCCGACGAGGAGATCGCCCGCATCTGGAAGCTGGCGATGTGGGGCAAGAAGGCAGGAGCAGGCCTGGACGACCCGACTTTCGTCCAGCCGGACAGGCCGATGTCCGCAATCGGGGGCTAGGGAAGCGCCCCGAAGGGGCGCGGGGCCGTATCGATATGCGGCTCCGCCGCGTGGGCGCGACCAGCCACGACGCGCCCGCAGCCGCGAACAACCGAAACCACCCGTGGCAATGGCGCTCACACGCCCCGCGCTTCCCACTCCTCCAGAGGGACAACCTCCTTCAAAAACCCCCGAACCCCCAGGAACTGGGACAAATGCTCCCGATGCTCCTCGCAAGCAAGCCATGTCTTCCGCCGCTCAGGCGTATGAACCTTCGGGTTGTTCCACGCCAGTACGTAGACCGCGGCGGCACGACAACCCTTGGCGGAACAGACCGGCATCTCGGGATCAGGAAGCATCACACCCCCGACCCTAACCCGCCCGGAAAAGGCGACGCCGAGCAGCCACGGGGGGAGCTGCCCGGCGTCGGTCCGTCGCTCCGACGGGGGATGCGGAGCGCGTACGAAGTATGTCACGGGTCACCCCGCCCCCGGCACCGGAACAACATGATTGATCTGAGCTTTTCTTGAGCTTGGCGGGGAAGTGCCTTCCGCTTCCCGCGGTCCGTGCTCACGCCCCGATCTTCACGACCCCTCGGGCCGCTCCGTTCGTGCGCCCGGAGCCGCCTGTGACGCCACATCTTCCGCATCGGATTCCGCGGAACCGTCATTCGTCCGCGACGGCGCGATCATCGGCTTCATCGGCGTCGTCACGAAGGTCGACGGCAGGGACGGCGCGTTCTCGCGCCCGGCGTTGGCGATCACCACCGCGACGTACGGCAGGACCGCCCCGAGCACCAGCGCCACGATCGCGACGTGCCGCTCCACGTTCCACAGCGTCGCCGCGAGGATGACCGAGATCGTACGGACGGCCATCGAGATCACATACCGGCGCTGCCGCCCCCGTACGTCCTCCTGGAGGCCCGTCCGGGCACCGGTGATCCGGAACACCTGGGCGCTGCCGCCGCCATGTTGCTTCCGCATCACATTCCACCATCCGCCCGCATCGGACCTTCCCCGTACCTGACCGGCCGCCGTCCCGTCCCGTGACACCGGGTCCGGACATGTCCACGTTACGCCGCGCCCTGCCGGGGCACGAGAGCGGGTCACCCCGCCCCGCGGCGCACCGTCTGCGCCGTAGCGCGTACGGCATGTCCGACATGCGGCGTACCGCGTCTCGGCCGACACTGGCCGTAATGCTCGCGTCAAGCCGTACGAGGAGGCAGCCATGGGCTGGTTGTGGGCGATCATCGTGGGATTCGTGCTCGGTCTGATCGCCAAGGCGGTGATCCCCGGCAAGCAGCACATCCCACTGTGGCTGGCCACCATCTGCGGCATGATCGGCGCCATCGTGGGCAACGCCATCGCGCGGGGCTTCGGGATCGAGGAGACGCGGGGCATCGACTGGGGCCGGCACATCTTCCAGCTGGGCGCGGCGATCGTCGTCGTCCTGCTCGCGGAGATGCTGTACACCGCGATGCAACGCAGGAAGCACGAGCGGCAGCGGGTCTGACCCGGCACATACGGCGACGGCGGCGTGCGACGACGGCGTACGGCGAGGCGGTTTCCGGCGTACGACGAAGGGGCGGCCTCCGGCGCACGCCGGAGACCGCCCCGCACCAGCCCGTCGGCTCAGCCGGCCGTGACCTCCACCGCCGCCAGGTTCTTCTTGCCCCGGCGCAGCACCAGCCAGCGCCCGTGCAGCAGGTCCTCCTTGGCGGGGACGGCGTCCTCGGCGGTGACCTTGACGTTGTTCACGTAGGCGCCGCCCTCCTTCACCGTGCGCCGCGCGGCCGACTTGCTCGGCACCAGACCGACCTCGGCGAACAGGTCGACCACCGGGCCCAGCTCGGTCACCTGGACGTGCGGCACCTCGGAGAGCGCCGCCGCCAGCGTGCGGTCGTCCAGCCCGGTCAGCTCGCCCTGGCCGAAGAGGGCCTTGGACGCGGCGATCACGGCTGCCGTCTGGTCCGCGCCGTGCACCAGCGTCGTCAGCTCCTCGGCCAGCGCGCGCTGCGCGGCGCGGGCCTGCGGACGCTCCTCCGTCTGCCGCTCCAGCTCCTCCAGCTCCTCGCGGGACTTGAAGGACAGGATCCGCATGTAGCCGGAGATGTCCCGGTCGTCCACGTTCAGCCAGAACTGGTAGAACGCGTACGGCGTCGTCATCTCCGGGTCGAGCCAGACGGCGCCGCCCTCGGTCTTGCCGAACTTGGTGCCGTCCGCCTTCGTCATCAGCGGCGTGGCGTAGGCGTGGACGGTGGCCTCCGGCTCCAGCCGGTGCAGCAGGTCCAGGCCGGCCGTGAGGTTGCCCCACTGGTCGCTGCCGCCCTGCTGCATCGTGCAGCCGTAGCGCCGGTAGAGCTGGAGGAAGTCCATCGCCTGGAGGAGCTGGTAGCTGAACTCCGTGTAGCTGATGCCCTCGGAGGACTCAAGGCGCCGGGCGACCGAGTCCTTCGTCAGCATCTTGTTGACGCGGAAGTGCTTGCCGATGTCCCGCAGGAACTCGATCGCGGACAGCCCCGCGGTCCAGTCCAGGTTGTTGACCATCACGGCCGCGTTCTCGCCCTCGAAGGTCAGGAACGGCTCGATCTGGCCGCGCAGCCGTTCGACCCAGCCCGCGACGGTCTCCGGCGAGTTCAGCGTGCGCTCCGCGGTCGGGCGCGGGTCGCCGATCTGGCCCGTGGCCCCGCCGACCAGCGCCAGCGGCCGGTGACCGGCCTGCTGGAGCCGGCGCACGGTGAGCACCTGCACCAGGTGCCCCACGTGCAGCGACGGCGCGGTCGGGTCGAAACCGCAATAGAACGTGACGGGACCGTCCGCGAGCGCCTTGCGCAAAGCGTCCTCGTCAGTGGACTGGGCGAACAGCCCGCGCCACTTCAGCTCGTCGACGATGTCCGTCACGGTTCTCGTGTCTCCTCGATGATCTTCGGCCGGTCGGGTGACGGCCGGTTGCGAACGCCTACGAGGTTATACGCCCTGGCTGACAGAGCTCATATTGAAATCGGGGACGCGCAGCGCGGGCATCGCCGCCCTGGTGAACCAGTCGCCCCACTCCCTGGGCAGCGTCTTCTCCGTACGGCCCGCCTCAGCCGCCCGGCCGAGCAGGTCCACCGGCGACTCGTTGAACCGGAAGTTGTTCACCTCACCGGTGACCTCACCGTTCTCTACGAGGTAGACGCCGTCCCGGGTCAGGCCGGTGAGCAGCAGCGTCGCCGGGTCGACCTCGCGGATGTACCACAGGCAGGTCAGCAGCAGCCCCCTCTCGGTGGCCGCGACCATCTCCTCGAGGGAGCGGTCGTCGCCCCCGTCCAGGATCAGGTTGTCGATCCCGGGCGCGGTCGGCAGCCCGGTCAGACCCGCGCCGTGCCGGCTGGTGGTCAGGTGCTTCAGCTCGCCCTCGCGGATCCACTCCGTCGCCGACAGCGGCAGCCCGTTGTCGAACACCGACTGGTCGCCGCCGGAGGAGTGCGCGATCACGAACGGCGCCGACTCCAGGCCCGGCTCGTTCGGGTCGCTGCGCAGGGTCAGCGGCAGTCCGGTCAGCCGCTCGCCGACCCGGGTGCCGCCACCCGGCTTGGAGAACACCGTGCGCCCCTCGGCCGCGTCCCGCCCCGAGGCCGACCAGAGCTGGTAGATCAGCAGGTCCGCCACCGCGGTCGGCGGCAGCAGCGTCTCGTACCGGCCCGCGGGCAGCTCGAGGCGCCGCTCGGCCCAGCCCAGCCGTACGGCCAGCTCCGCGTCGAGCGCCGCCGGGTCGACGTCCTTGAAGTCCCGCGTGGAGCGCCCCGCCCACGCCGACCGCGTACGGTCCGGCGATTTGGCGTTCAGCTCCAGCGTCCCGTTCGGCTGGTCGTGCCGCAGCCGCAGCCCCGTCGACGTGCCGAGGTAGCTGGAGACCAGCTCGTGGTTGGCGAAGCCGTACAGCTCCCGGCCACCGGCACGCGCGCGTGCGAACGCCTCGCCCAGGGCCGGGGCGAAGTCCGCGAACACGGCGGAGGAGGTCTCGGCGGGCGCCTCCGTGAACTCGGGCGACGGGGCCACCCCCGTGACCAGCGGCTGCGCGTCCTCGGCCGGACCCGCACCCCGCGCGGCGGCCTCGGCGGCCCGCACCAGCGGCTCCAGCTCGTCCACGGTCACCGCGGACCGGGACACCACCCCCGAGGCGGTGCCCTGCGCACCGTCCACCGTGGCGATCACGGTGAGCGTGCGCCCGCGCGTGACACCGTTCGTGGTGAGCGCGTTGCCCGCCCAGCGCAGGTTGGCGGTGGACTCCTCGTCGGCGATCACGACACAGCCGTCGGCCCGGGACAGTTCGAGAGCGCGCTCGACGATCTCGTACGGCTTGCTGGAACGCGCGCTCATCGCCCGGCCTCCTGCGTCGTGTTCAGGCTGTGCTTTCCCGGGGGACGGCCCCCGGACCCCCGGCCGATCCCGGTGCTGACGCTCATCGCCCGGCCTCCTGCGTCGTGTTCAGAATGTTGACTCCCTTGAACAGGGCGGACGGGCAGCCGTGCGAGACCGCCGCGACCTGCCCCGGCTGGGCCTTGCCGCAGTTGAAGGCACCGCCCAGGACGTACGTCTGCGGGCCGCCGACCGCCGCCATGGAACCCCAGAAGTCCGTGGTCGTGGCCTGGTAGGCGACGTCCCGAAGCTGCCCCGCCAGCCGCCCGTTCTCGATCCGGTAGAAGCGCTGCCCGGTGAACTGGAAGTTGTACCGCTGCATGTCGATCGACCACGACCGGTCCCCGACGACGTAGATGCCCCGGTCCACGCCCCCGATCAGGTCCTCCGTCGACATCCCGGCCGGATCAGGGCGCAGCGACACATTGGCCATGCGCTGCACCGGCACATGGCCGGGGGAGTCCGCGAACGCGCACCCGTTGGACCGCTCGAACCCGGTCAGCTTCGCGATCCGCCGGTCGAGCTGGTAGCCGACCAGCGTGCCGTCCTTCACCAGGTCCCAGGACTGCGCCTCGACGCCCTCGTCGTCGTAGCCGACGGTGGCGAGCCCGTGCTCGGCGGTGCGGTCACCGGTGACGTTCATCAGCTCGGAGCCGTACTTCAGCTTGCCCAGCAGGTCGAAGGTGGCGAACGAGGTCCCGGCGTACGCCGCCTCGTAGCCGAGCGCGCGGTCCAGCTCGGTGGCGTGCCCGATGGACTCGTGGATGGTCAGCCACAGGTTGGACGGGTCCACCACCAGGTCGTACAGCCCCGCCTCGACGCTCGGCGCCCGCATCTTCTCCGCGAGCAGCTCCGGAATCCGCCCCAGCTCGTCGTCCCAGTCCCAGCCGGTGCCCGTCAGGTACTCCCAGCCACGCCCGACGGGCGGCGCGATGGTCCGCATGGAGTCGAACTCACCGCTGGAGTCGTCGACGGACACGGCCGTGAACACCGGGTGCAGCCGCACCCGCTGCTGCGTGGTCACGGTCCCGGCGGTGTCGGCGTAGAACTTGTTCTCGTGCACGGTGAGCAGCGAGGCGTCGACGTGGTCCACCCCGTTCGCCGCCAGCAGCCGCGCGCTCCACTCGGCCAGCAGCCCGGCCTTCTCCTCGTCGGGCACGGCGAACGGATCGATCTCGTACGACGACACCCAGGTCTTCTCGGAGTGCACCGGCTCGTCGGCCAGCTCCACCCGCTCGTCCGACCCCGCCGCCCGGATCACCTGCGCGGACAGCTTCGCCATCGCCACCGCCTGTGAGGCGACCTTGGCGGCGGCGTCCAGGGTCAGATCCACCCCGGACGCGAACCCCCAGGTCCCGCCGTGCACCACGCGCACCGCGTAGCCGAGGTCGGTGGTGTCCGACGACCCCGCCGGCTTGGCGTCCCTCAGCCGCCAGGACGCGTTGCGCACCCGCTCCAGACGGAAGTCCGCGTGCTCCGCCCCGAGCGCCCGCGCGCGTGCGAGCGCGGCGTCGGCGAGGGCCCTCAGCGGCAGCGCCAGAAACGACTGATCGACCTCATGGGCCACGAGTGGCCTCCCCTTCTCACCATCGCGAGATGTGCTCATCCGTCAGCAGTGAACCACGGGTGCCCCCGGGGAACGTGACGGACGGCCGCCGCGGTGTGCCACTCGCGCCCAGGGGCTCTCAACTTCCTCCGGAACAACGGCTGTTCACCAATCGGCAGATGTCCCGTCACTGTCCGTGCGCGGAGCCGCCGTACGTTCGGGAGCGCCGGTCCGGACGATCATCCGGACAGCCCGACTCAAGGAGTGCGTATGCGTATGCGTCGTGTGGCCGCCCTGGCGGCCGCGACCGCCGGTCTTCTCACGGCCCTGTCCGCCCCCGCCGCGGTCGCCGACGAGCCCCTGCAAAGGACGGGCGGGCTGACGGCCTGCAACCACCGCGCGCAGCACATCAACGTGGAGTTCCCGCTGCGGGGCGGCTTCAGCACCTACGTCATCAACCCGGGCACCTGCCTGAGCACGAGCCTGGGCGACGGCGGGCCCGGCGAGCAGGCCGTGGCGTACGCCCACTACAGCGGCGGGCACAAGCTCGCCGTGGACCACTTCTTCTTCGACAGCGGGACGTGGTACACCCGCCACGTGTACTGAGCCGAAGCGTTCCGGGAGCGCTCCCGTGGGACCGTCCGGTCCGGCGGGAGCGCTCCCGCGCGTTCGGCCCCGCGCCGCCACCCGGGCGCGGGAAGTACGGGGGAGCCCCGCGCGCCCGTGACCGGACGGTGCGGCTTTCTGTAGGGACCCGACAGAGGCGGTGCGAAGGTGCTGTGGGTGGCCGATCGCTCGGATCGGCCCCGGTACCGATAGGTTTTCGCTGTACCAGACCGCTATTGAAAGGGTGACCCGATGAGCCGCTCGGTTCTCGTCACCGGTGGAAACCGGGGTATCGGCCTCGCCATTGCCGGCGTCTTCGCGGAGGCGGGCGACAAGGTCGCGATCACGTACCGTTCCGGTGAGCCGCCCCGGGTGCTCACGGAGCAGGGTGTCCTGGCGGTCCGGTGCGACATCACCGACCCCGAGCAGGTGGAGCAGGCCTACAAGGAGATCGAGGAGGCGCACGGCCCCGTCGAGGTGCTCGTGGCCAACGCCGGTGTCACCAAGGACCAGCTCCTGATGCGCATGTCCGAGGAGGACTTCACCTCGGTCGTCGACACCAACCTCACCGGCACCTTCCGGGTCGTCAAGCGCGCCAACCGCGGCATGCTGCGCGCCAAGAAGGGCCGCGTCGTGCTGATCTCCTCGGTGGTCGGACTGCTCGGCTCCGCGGGGCAGGCGAACTACGCCGCCTCCAAGGCCGGCCTGGTCGGCTTCGCGCGCTCCCTCGCCCGTGAGCTGGGCTCGCGCAACATCACCTTCAACGTCGTCGCGCCCGGTTTCGTCGACACCGACATGACCAAGGTGCTCACCGACGACCAGCGGGCGAACATCGTGTCGCAGGTGCCGCTCGGCCGGTACGCGAAGCCGGAGGAGGTCGCCGCGACGGTGCGGTTCCTCGCCTCGGACGACGCCTCGTACATCACTGGAGCCGTCATCCCCGTTGACGGCGGACTGGGAATGGGTCACTGAACGACATGAGCGGAATTCTCGAGGGCAAGCGCGTCCTGATCACCGGTGTGCTGATGGAGTCCTCCATCGCCTTCCACACCGCCAAGCTGGCCCAGGAGCAGGGTGCCGAGATCATCCTGACCGCGTTCCCGCGGCCCACCCTGACCGAGCGCATCGCCAAGAAGCTGCCCAAGCCCACCAAGGTCATCGAGCTCGACGTCACCAACGACGAGCACCTGGGCAGGCTGGCCGACGTGGTCGGCGAGGAGCTCGGCGGCCTCGACGGCGTCGTGCACTCCATCGGCTTCGCGCCGCAGGACGCGCTCGGCGGCAACTTCCTGAACACGCCGTTCGAGTCGGTCGCCACCGCCATGCACGTCTCGGCGTACTCCCTGAAGTCGCTGACCATGGCCTGCCTGCCGCTGATGCAGAACGGCGGCTCGGTCGTCGGCCTCACCTTCGACGCGCAGTACGCCTGGCCGCAGTACGACTGGATGGGCCCGGCCAAGGCCGCCCTGGAGGCCACCAGCCGCTACATGGCCCGTGACCTGGGCAAGCAGAACATCCGCTGCAACCTGATCTCCGCGGGCCCGATCGGTTCCATGGCCGCCAAGTCCATCCCGGGCTTCGGCGAGCTGGCCTCCGTGTGGGACAGCCGCTCCCCGCTGGAGTGGGACCTGAAGGACCCGGAGCCGGCCGGCCGGGGTGTCGTCGCCCTGCTGAGCGACTGGTTCCCGAAGACCACGGGCGAGATCGTCCACGTGGACGGCGGTCTGCACGCCATCGGCGCCTGACCGGACGCCTTGCCGAGGGCCCGCACCCCGTACGGGGTGCGGGCCCTCGCGTTGGCCTGACTCAGCCGACGGAGGTCAGCCGACGGAGGGCGGACCGAACAGTCCCGGACGGCACACGAACGGATAGGCGGCGGCCTCCTCGGCCGCCGTCGCCGCGTCACCCGCGCGGATCGCGTCCACCAGCCGGCCGTGGTCCATGTGCATCTCCGGGGTCATGCCCTCGCCCACGTCGCCGCGCAGCCAGTCCCGCAGCACCTCGCTCAGGTCCGAGTACATCGCGGTCATCACGTCGTTGTGCGAGGCGGCCACGACCGCCAGGTGGAACGTGGCGTCCGCCGCCACGAACGCCTCCGCCTCACCCGACTCCCAGGCCTCCTCCCGGCGCAGCAGCAGGGTGTCGATCTGCTTGAGGTCCTTCTCCGTACGCCGCTCGGCGGCCAGCCGCGCCGCCGCCGACTCCAGGGTCGAACGCAGCTCGGCGATGTGCCGGGGGTCGGCGTCGGCGAAGCGGCGGTGCATCACGCCGGCCAGCTCGCTCGTGGCCACCACGTACGTGCCCGAGCCCTGGCGGATGTCCAGCAGCCCGTTGTGCGCCAGCGCGCGGACGGCCTCGCGGACCGTGTTGCGGGCCACCCCCAGCTGCTCCACCAGCTCCGGCTCGG
The DNA here is from genome assembly GCF_001905725.1 of Streptomyces sp. CB02400. Classification (GTDB taxonomy): domain Bacteria; phylum Actinomycetota; class Actinomycetes; order Streptomycetales; family Streptomycetaceae; genus Streptomyces; species Streptomyces atrovirens. Next base: position 21,389 of record NZ_LIWB01000025.1, on the reverse strand, counting down.
TGGGGATGCGTGCGCCGACCGGCCACTCGCCCGAGGTGATCTGGGCGCGCAGGGCGGCGATGACCTGCTCGGACAGGGCCGAACGACGGGGATGGCTCAACGGCATGACACACCTTCGCACGACAGGGGCCCCGTGCGGCGGCCACGGCATGGACAACCAATCATCCTATGATTCTATGATGGGCTTCATGGCTGGTGAGAAAAACCGGACGATCACGTCCACGACCGTACGTACGTCGGCCGCGTCCGGAGTCCGGACCGTTCCTGGGACCGGGGCTGGGGACGGGGCCACGCGCGCGTGGCGGACGCGACTGCTCGTCGTCGGCATCGTGCTGGCCGCGCTCAACCTCCGTCCCGCCATCACCAGCCTGGGCGCGCTGCTGGAGGAGGTCCGCGACGGGCTCGGCATGAGCGGGAGCGTGGCCGGACTGCTCACCTCCGTGCCCCCGCTGTGCTTCGCCGTCTTCGGCGTCACCGCGCCAAGGCTGGCCCGTAGGTTCGGCGCGGGCGCGGTGGTCTGCGCCGGCATGGTCGCCATCGGCGCCGGCCTGCTGATACGCCCGTACGTGGGCGGCACGGCGGCGTTCCTGGCCACCAGCGCGCTGGCGCTGATGGGCATCGCCGTCAGCAACGTCCTGATGCCGGTCATCGTCAAGCGCTGGTTCCCCGACCGGGTCGGCTCCATGACCGGCCTGTACTCCATGGCCCTCGCCCTGGGCACCGCCACGGCGGCGGCCGTGACCGTGCCGCTGACCGACGCGCTGGGCGGGAACTGGCGGTCGGGCCTCGCCCTGTGGGCGGCCCTGGCGGCAGCCGCAGTACTGCCGTGGATCCCCTTCGTACGGGCACGGGAACCGGAGCACGACGGGGCACGTGCCGGACGGGACACTCCCGCCGAGGCGCCGGTACGGCTGCGCATCACCCGCAGCCGTACCGCCTGGGCGCTGGCCGTCTTCTTCGGGCTCCAGGCCACCGCCGCCTACATCACCATGGGCTGGATGGCGCAGATCTTCCGGGACGCGGGCGTCCCCGCGGGCACGGCCGGGCTGCTCCTCGCGGTCATCATGGTGATGGGCGTCCCGCTGGCCTTCGTCATCCCGCGCCTCGCCACCCGGCTGCCCCACCAGGGCCCGATCGTGCTCGTGCTGGGCGTCAGCGGCCTCGTCGGATACGCGGGCCTGTACTTCGCGCCGGCCGCCGGCGCCTGGCTCTGGGCGCTGCTGCTGGGCATCGCGAACTGCGCCTTCCCGCTGGCGCTCACCATGGTCGGGATGCGCGCCAGGACCGGCGCGGGCGTGGCCCAGCTGTCGGCCTTCGCCCAGAGCACCGGCTATCTGATCTCCATCCCCGGCCCGCTCCTGGTGGGCGTCCTCTACCAGCACAGCGGCGGCTGGGGCCTGCCGATCGCACTGATGGCCGCCCTGATGATCCCCCAAATGATCGTAGGCGTCCTGGCAGGCCGCCCCCGCACGGTGGAGGACGAGGCGACGGCCCCTTAGGGGCGCGGGGCTGTGCCGGCATGCGGCTCCGCCGCGTGGGCGCGAGGGGGCTCGGGCCGAAGGGGCGGCGGGGGCGAAAAACGACCGCCCACGACCAGAAGCCACCCGGCACGGACCGCTCGACGGAACCGCCGCACCGGAGGCCCCGGCCGCCAGGCCACCCACGCCGTACGCCCCCCGAAGCCCGCCGCGGGCGACCGAGGTGCGAGACTTGCCGCATGCCAGTCCTCGACCCCAATCCGCAGAACGGCCAGAAGAAGATGCTGCTCGTCTTCGGCGCGTTCTTCGCCATCTTCATCGTCATCGGCGTGATCGCGACCGTCCTCGCCCCGTGACGCCCCATGGTGGTGCTGGCACCACCATCCCCTAGGGGGCCAGGCTCAGGGTCAAGTGGGTGGGTCACCGGATGGGTTGGGACCCAGGGAATCCGTACCTTCGAGATGTGGCCGCGAGACGCGGGCCACGGACCATTCGAAGAGCGGAGGCCCCCATGTCGGCGCGCACGCACACCCGGCCCCACCCGGCCCCCCGGGGCGCCGTCGACACCCGGCTGCCGTGGTGGGCCCTGGCCCTGCCCACCCTCGCCTTCGTCGCCCTGCTCACCCTGGTCCTCAACCCCTCCGACGCCCACGCGACCGTCGGCGATCCCGCGCTCACCCACCTCGTCGAGCGCGCACAGCAGCTCATAGCCCGCTGAACACCCCCCGGAGGCGCCGGTCAACTCCCTGCGCCCCATGGCCTGTTTCATGCGAAGCTGGGTCACATGAGCGTCGCAGAACCCCGCAGGATTGTCCTTTTCCGGCATGCGAAAGCCGACTGGCCCCCGGTCTCCGACCACGAGCGCCCACTCGCCGAGCGGGGCCGCATGGATGCCGCCGTCGCCGGGCGCAAGCTCGCCGACACCGGTATCGCCTTCGACCTGGCCCTGTGCTCCACCGCGGTCCGGACCCGCGAGACCTGGAAGCTCGCGGTCCACGAGTTCCCCGAGCGACCGAAGACCGTCTACGAGGAGCGGGTCTACGATGCCTCGCCCGGCGAGCTGATCGCCCTGCTCAACGAAACCCCCGACGACGCGCAGAACGTCCTCCTGGTCGGCCACAACCCGGGCGTCCAGGGACTCGCCGACATCCTGGCCGGCGCGGCGGAGGGCGACGCCCGCGAGCGCATGAGCCGGCTCGGCTACCCGGCCGCCGCCTTCGCCGTCCTTTCCTTCACCGGCTCCTGGAAGTCCCTCGAGCCCGGCGTCGGCACGCTGGTCGACTACTGGGCGCCCACCGAGTGACACCCGGCACGGCAGGGGTCCGGCACCCGACGTCCGTCGGTGCCGGGCCCGCCCGTCGCCGGGCTGTGCCCCGGTCCGGGCGGCTCAGCCCACGTCGAGCGTGTCCGCCGCCTCGACCTCTTCGCGGGTGACGCCGAGCAGGTACAGGACCGTGTCCAGGAAGGGGAAGTTCACCGCCGTGTGCGCGGCCTCGCGCACCACCGGCTTGGCGTTGAAGGCGACACCGAGCCCCGCCGCGTTCAGCATGTCGAGATCGTTCGCACCGTCACCGATCGCCACCGTCTGCGACAGCGGCACGCCCGCCTCGGCGGCGAACCGGCGCAGCAGCCGGGCCTTGCCCGCCCGGTCCACGATCTCGCCGGTGACCTTGCCCGTCAGCTTCCCGTCGACGATCTCCAGGGTGTTGGCCTGGGCGAAGTCCAGCCCCAGCCGCTCCTTCAGATCATCCGTGACCTGGGTGAACCCACCCGAGACCACGCCCACTTGGTAGCCGAGACGCTTCAGCGTACGGATCAGGGTGCGGGCTCCCGGCGTCAGCCGCACCTCGCTGCGGACCTTGTCCACCACGGAGGCGTCCAGCCCCTCCAGCAGCGCCACGCGCGCGTGCAGCGACTGCTCGAAGTCCAGCTCCCCGCGCATCGCGGCCGCCGTCACCTCGGCGACCTCGTCCTCACAGCCGGCGTGCGCGGCGAAGAGCTCGATCACCTCGTCCTGGATGAGCGTGGAGTCCACGTCCATGACGACCAGGCGCTGCGCCCGCCGGTACAGCCCCGCCCCGACCACGGCGATGTCGACCCCGAGCCTGGCGGCGTCGGTCACCAGCGCGGTCCGCAGCGGTTCCGTCTCCACGCCGGACACCGCGAACTCCACGGCGGTCACCGGGTACTTGGCGAGCCGGAAGATACGGTCGATGTTGCCGCCGGCCTTGGTGATCCGCGCGGCGATCGCCGCCGCCGCCTCCGAGGTGAGGGGGTGTCCCAGCACGGTGACCAGGGAGCGGCCGAGCCCGCGCGGACGGTTGTCGCCCTTGCCGGAGATGATCTCCGCCTGCATCTTCATCGACTCCGCCCAACTGTGGACGGTCGCCCGCAGATCCCCTTCCAGCCCCTTGGGCGGCTCGGTCACGAGCGCGCAGAGCACGATGCGGCCACGGGTGACGACCTGCTCGATGTCGACCACGTCGACCGAGTAGGCGGCGAGGGTGTCGAAGAGGCCGGCCGTGATGCCCGGCCGGTCCTTGCCGAAGATCTTGACAAGGAGGGTGGGAACGTCGGTGGTCTGCGATGCGCTCATGGTGTTCCCACCGTATCCGGCACCCAGTGCCCCGCGCCTCCGAGGTCCGCCAGCCGGACAATGAACACGGCCCGACACCGGGATGTCCCGGACCTTACGTACGGTCCGGCTTCCGGGGCGTCGGGGGAGGGGGCGGCGGTGGCGGTGGAGGCGGCGGAGGCTCGTCCGGCCACAACGGCGACCGCCCCCGCGCCCCGGCTCCCCGCCGGGGCGGCTCGACCGGCCCGATCACGGTGGGCGCCCCATGGACATCGCCGTTCCCCTCAGAATCCCCGGCCACCTGCGGCTCACCACCCCCCGACACCCCACCCGCCGCAGGCACCGCATCCTCCGGCTCCTGCGCCCCGGCTTCCCGCGCCCCGCGCGGTCCTCGCGGCCCCGCCTCCCACGGCTCTTGCTCCCCGTGCGCTTCCTGCGGTCCTCGCGCCGGCGGCCTCCATGGCTCCTGAGCCCTGGTTTCCTGTGGTTCGTGCGGTTCTCGCGGCGGTGGCCCCCACGGCCCCGGCGCCCCGGTCTCCCGTGACCCGCGTGCTTCCCGCGCCCCGCGCGATGCCCCCGGCGGCCCCCACGGTTCCTCCCGCACCCCCGACTCCTGAGGCCCCCGCGGCTCCCACCCCACCCGCAGATACGGATTGGTGTCCGGGTTGGGGGCCCGGTAAGGAACCCCCGGCTCGTACGGCCCGGCGGCCGGCGGCCCGTCCGCGCCCTCGACGCCACCCACCGCCCGCCACCCACCGTCCGCCTTCGTGTCACCCCGTGCCAACGGCGCCGCCCGCACCCCCGCCGCCCCGCTCGCCCAGGCCAGCAGAGCACCCGCCGCGCCCGCGCCCGCGCCCCACACCGCGCCCAGCAGGAGCGCCGTACCGAGCCGGCCGCGCAGCTCGATGCCGGCGCCGAGCGCGTCGAAGCCCAGCACGGACAGCGAGGCGTTCGCCGACACCTCCGTCAGCCAGGCCAGCAACGGCAGAGTCAGCGCCGTAGCGGCACCCAGCCGCAGCGCGCACCGCCCCGCGAAACCGGCCGCTCCGCGATCAGCCGCGTCCCCGACCGGCGTCCGCACGCCCGTCAGCACCCCCGCCAGCAGCATCATCAGCGCGGCGGCCACCGCCAGCAGCCACACCCGCCCGTCGAACTCCGCCAGCCGCCCCAGCGTGACGGACCGGTCCGAGCCGGCCCGCAGCAGATCGTCCACGGGGTGCGGCAGCGCCCCGAGCAGCGCCCCGCTCGCCCGCCCGTCCCACGGCACGAACAGGCCGAGCGGTACGCCGGTCCACACCCCGTTCGGGGCCCCCAGCAGCGCCGCCCCCGCGATCCGCCGAGGATGGTCGTCGCCGATCGCCGCGTACCCCGCCGCCGCGTACCCCGCCGCCACCGCCACCAGCCCCACCGCGACGAGGGCGGACACCGCCGGCCGTACGACACGGTGCACGGCGTCCCAGCCGTCCGGCAGGGGAGTGCGGCGGGACGCCAGCAGCGCGACGAGCAGGACGCCGGCCGTCCAGCCGAGGCCCCCGAGCAGCGTCGGCGCCGTGTCGACGGTGAACCCCACCGCCGCCTCCGCGTCGACGAGATCACCCACCCGGTCCGGCAGCAGCCCCCCGACATCGCCCAGCCCCGGGATCTCGACCCCGCCACCACCCGCCCCCGGCAGGTCGTCAAGGCCCAGCGAGCCCCCGTCGATGGTGATGACGTCGTGCCCCGCCCAGACCAGCCCGCCCGTCATCGTCACGAACAGCGCGACCACCGCGCCCGCACGCGCGAGGAGTTCGGCGCCGGAGACCACAAGTCCCGCCGCCCGTAAGGACCGCAGGAAGAAGTACGACAGCAGCAGCGCACCCACCAGACTCACGCCCAGCGGCGTGATCTCCACGGCCGTGCCGGCCTCCGCACCCGACAGCCCGAAGGCGGACACGTCACCGGACGGCGTGACCGAACCGCCCGCCCCCAGAGCCACCACCGCGGCGGTCATCGGACCCAGCGAACCGGCCGCGTCCGCGTCCAGCAGGTGCAGCCCGAGCGCCGCCGTCCCCGCCATCCCGATCAGCGCCCAGCTCACCGCGGCGACCGCGGACATCACCACATCGCCCCACGGCACGCGCGTACCGTGCTCCGCTGCTCCGACGCCCGTGGCAGCACCCATGGCAGGCCCCCCCGATCCGCGACGCGGCGTGACGGCCGCACATGTCCCCCTCGCGTGGTTTACCACTCTCCGGGCCGATTTCAACCCCGTCGACGAAAGCCGGTGAACACCTTGGTGCGCGCTCGTGACAAGGCCCGACTTTCGGTCAGAGGGCCGACCTGAAATAGTTCCCCCCGATGTTCGCCATCCCTAGACTCCCTGCGACGGGGGAAATTCGGGGGACAACTCAGTGGGGCATGGAGTGCCGGAACTCGTACTGGAATCAAACGGACGGACCTGGACGCTCGATCCGTCCAGGGCATACACCCTCGGACGCGATCCGCAGGGGGACGTCGTGCTGGACGACGCCAGGGTCTCCTGGCGTCACGCCACGATCAGCTTCAACGGGCGCAGTTGGGTCATCGAGGACCACGGCAGCACCAACGGCACGTTCGTGCAGGGGCAGCGGATCCACCACCTGGAGTTCGGTTCCGACACGGTGCTGAACCTGGGCAACGCGACCGACGGCCCGCGCGTGACGCTGTCCGGCGCAGCCGCCGGTGCCGGCACCGCGGCCCCGGCCGCCACGCCGCAGGCCCAGCCGCAGCAGCCGTACGCCGCCCAGGGCGCGAACCCCGGCTGGTCCCAGCAGGCGCCGCCGCAGCAGCAGCCGCCCGCCCAGCAGCCCGGCTGGCAGCAGCCGGCACCGCAGCAGCCCGCGCCGCACATCCCGCAGCAGGGCGGTCCGGGCGAGCAGTACGCGCAGAAGGTGCCCGGCGGCGGCGCGGGCGCGCCGCCGGTCTACGGCGACCGCAGCCCCACCACGTTCCACCAGTTCTCCCTCGGCCGCGTGATGCGCATCGGCCGCGCCCTGGAGAACGACCTGGTCGTCTCCGACCTCCAGGTCTCCCGCAACCACGCCGAGTTCCACTCGACGCCCGACGGCCGCATGGAGATCCGCGACCTCGGCTCGCACAACGGCACGTACGTCAACGGCCAGCCGATCGCCAAGGGCGGCGCCCAACTGCTCGGCCCCGCCGACATCGTGGGCGTCGGTCACTCGACGTTCCGGATCGTCGGCGACCGGCTCGAGGAGTTCGTCGACACCGGTGAGGTGTCCTTCTCCGCCCGCCACCTGACGGTCACCGTCGACGGCGGCAAGCAGATCCTCAAGGACGTCTCCTTCGGCGTCCCCGAGAAGTCGCTGATCGCGGTCATCGGCCCGTCAGGATCCGGCAAGTCGACCCTGCTCAAGGCCCTCACCGGCTACCGCCCGGCCAACCAGGGCGAGGTCCTCTACGACAACCGGAACCTCTACAAGCAGTTCGCCGAGCTGCGCCAGCGCATCGGTCTGGTCCCGCAGGACGACATCCTGCACAAGGAGCTGACCGTCAAGAAGGCCCTCAAGTACGCGGCCAAGCTCCGCTTCCCCGCCGACACCACGGCCGCCGAGCGTGAGTCCCGCATCGACGAGGTGCTGCGCGAGCTCAAGCTGGACATCCACAAGGACAAGAAGGTCACGTCCCTGTCCGGCGGTCAGCGCAAGCGCGTCTCCGTCGCACTGGAGCTGCTCACCAAGCCGTCCCTGATCTTCCTGGACGAGCCCACCTCCGGCCTCGACCCGGGCATGGACCGCGATGTCATGCAGCTCCTGCGCGGCCTCGCCGACGACGGCCGTACGGTCCTCGTCGTCACGCACTCGGTGGCCGAGCTGGCGATCTGCGACAAGCTCCTGGTGATGGCGCCCGGTGGCTCCGTCGCCTACTTCGGCCCGCCCGAGGAGGCGCTGAACTTCTTCGGCTACGACACCTGGGCCGACGTCTTCTCCGCCTTCGAGAACTACCGCGACTACGACTGGGCGGGCCGCTGGAAGGGCTCGCAGCACTACCAGATGTACGCCGCGGACATCGACGCGGTCGCACCGCAGTCCGTACAGGTCCCGCCGATGCAGGCGATGCGGCCACCGAAGCCGCAGGGCTGGATGTCACAGTTCGTGACCCTGGTGCGCCGCTACGTCTCGGTGATCGTCTCCGACAAGGGCTTCCTCGCCCTGATGGTGATCCTGCCGGCCGTCCTCGGCGCGGTCAGCCTGCTCATCGACGCGGACAAGGGCCTGCTGCCCAACCCGCCCAACGCGGCGGGCCGGGTCATCCCGAACGGCACGGCGACCACGGTCCTGCTGATACTCGCGGTGGGCGCCTGTTTCGCGGGCGCGGCGAACTCCGTGCGTGAGCTGATCAAGGAACGGGTCATCTACGAGCGGGAGCGCGCCACCGGCCTGTCCCGCTCGGCGTACCTGATGTCCAAGGTGTTCGTGCTCGGCATGATCACCGTGCTGCAGGGCCTGCTGGTCGGCGTGATCGGCTTCTCCAGCCGGGAGATCCCGGAGGAGGGCCTGGTCTTCGGCGGCTTCACGCTGCTGGAGCTCTCCGTGCCGATCATGGCGCTCGGCTTCACCTCGATGATGTTCGGTCTGATCATCTCCTCGCTGGTGAAGACCGCGGAGAAGACCATGCCGCTGCTGGTGATGTTCGCGATCATCCAGGTCGTCTTCACCGGCTGCCTGTTCACCCTGCACGGCTCGATCGGCGTCAACCAGTTCTCGTTCCTGATGCCGTCGCGCTGGGCGGTCGCCGCCTCGGGCGCCACGCTGGACTTCAACAAGATCAGCCCGCCGGAGACGGCCGGCGACACCGACCCGCTGTGGGAGCACACGGTCGGGGCCTGGGCGATGGACATGGGCGCGCTGATCGTCCTCGGCGTGATCTGCGGCTTCTTCGTGGCCCGCTTCCTGCGCCGCCACGAGCCCGAGGTCATGCGCAAGTGATCCGCGCCGTACGGCCCCGAAGGGCGGCACCCCGTCAGGAGGGTGCCGCCCTTCGGCGTCTTTGGTTCGCGAGAAGAGGTCCGCGCCGACCTCAGTACGCGCTGTCGACGTTGTCCATGGTGCCGTACTTGTCGGCCGCGTAGTTGCAGGCGGCGGTGATGTTGGCGACCGGGTCGTAGATGTTCTTCGAGGTGCCCGGGACGTGGTAGGCCTCGAACGTCGGCGGGATCACCTGCAGCAGGCCCTTGGACGGGATGCCGTTCTGGGCGTTGATGTCCCAGAGGTTGATCGCCTTCGGGTTGCCGGAGGACTCCCGCATGACGTTGCGGTGGATGCCCTCGTAGGAGCCTGGGATGCCGTGCTTCTTCATGATGGCCAGGGACTCGCGGATCCAGCCGTCCAGGTTGTCGCTGTAGGTCTTCTGCGGGGCGGCCTGCTTCACCTCGGCGCGCTCGGCGGCACGGCTGGCGGCCTCCTCGGCCTGGCGGGCCTTCTCCGCCTTGGCCTCCGCGGCGGCAGCGGCGGCCTTCTTCTCGGCGGCGGCCTGGGCCGCGGCCTCCTTCTTCGCCGCGATCTGCTCGACCTTGACGCTGGAACCGGCGAGCTGGTCGGTGACGCTCGCCTTGACGTCCTGGATCGGCTCGGTGCTGTACGCGACCTTCGCCGTGGGGGCGGCGACCTCGGCCGTGGTGGCCGTGGAGGCGTTGCTCGGGACGGCCGAGAAACCGATGGCGGCGGCGCCGAGGGCCGCGACACCGGCGACGGCGATCTTGTGGTGACGGGTCAGGGCACGACTATGACCACGGGTGAGGATGTTCTTGGACATGCGGGATGGACCTCTTCGAATAGCGCGGAGGTCGCTCAACGTCCGGTGGGGACAGGGTGCTTCCGGCACAAACGCCGCGGGGAGATACCCACGGCGCTGAGCGACGCAGCCATTCTTAGCGGCCGCAAAATTGCGGGGCAAAGGTGTGACGTACGAAGCCGGGTAGTGGATCAGGGAGGGGCAAACCGGGGCAGAGGGGGCCGTATGTCCCGCTCACGCGGGCGGTATGTCTCTCCTAATCCTCTTCGTACGTGATGTGCGCCCTATGCCCGGCCTCACACCGGCCACCCCCCGCCCTCACCGGTGGTTGCTGGAGCAATGCTCTGTGTGAGGGGGTTCGGTCACTCCGGCAGAACCAGGTGCACATCGCCGAACTCGTGCCACAGGTAGCGCCCGCGCAGCGCCTCCTCGTACCCCCGGTCGATCGCCGCCCGGCCCGCGACCGCCTCCAGCATCAGCAGGTGCGAGGCCTCCGGCTCGTGCAGCCCGGTCAGCAGCCCGTCCACCACCCGCACCCCGCGCTCGGGCGTCACCACCAGATCGGTCCACCCCGCACGGGCCCGCACCACACCGTCCGCACCGGCCGCCGACTCCACCGCCCGTACGGCCGTCGTCCCCACCGCGATCACCCGGCCACCCCCCGCCCGCGCCGCCCCGATCAGCCGCGCCGACGCCTCCGGCACCACGAACCGCTCCGGATACGGCGGCTCGTGCGCCTCCGCCGACGCCACCCCCGTGTGCAACGTGACCGGGGCGAACTGCACCCCCCGGCTCACCAGCTCCGCCACCATCCGCGCGGTGAACGGACGCCCCGCACTCGGCATCTCCGCACTCCCCGCACCGTCCGGCGACGGCAGCGCGAACACCGTCTGGTACGCCGACAGCGGCTGGTCCCGCTCCGTGTACGCGTACCGGATGGCCCGCCCGTGCTCCCGCAGCACCCCGAGCACGTCCCCCGACACCCACGCCCACCACAGCCGCTCCCCGCGCGCACTCAGCGGCTCCTCCAGCACCAGCCGCACACCCCCGAACAGCCGCACCTCTGTACCCGCGGGCGCCCCCGCGCGCGCACGCGTGGTGCCGCGCCCGTTGGGATCCCGCAGCTCGACCGCCCACCGTCCGTCGTCACCGCGCGTGGAGAAATGCACCACCACGCGCGCGTGCCCGATCCACCCCCCGACGGCCGCCGCCAGCGTCGGCGAGGTGTTCACCACCAGCAGGTCCCCGGCCCGCAGCAGCCGCGGCAGCTCCACGAAGGCGTGATGCGAAACCGCCGTGCCCCGCGACACCAGCAGCCGCACCGAGTCCCGCTCAAGACCCGGCCCCCGCTGCTCCACCGGCACCCGCGCGGACAGCTCCTCCGGCACCTCCACGGCCACGGTCATCGCCGCTCCTCCAGCAGCGCCGGGGCGCCGTAGCGACCGCTCGCCGGCCGCTCGTCCAGCAGCCGCAGGAAAGCGGGCACCACAGTGGCCGGCTCAGGACGCGGATCGTCGTCGTCCGGTACGGCCGCCGCGTACAGGTCCGTCGCCATGTCCCCGGGATCGACCGACCACACCCGCAGCCCCGGCTCCTCCACCGCCAGCACCGCCGCCAACTGGTCCAGGGCCGCCTTGGACGCCCCGTACCCGCCCCACGTCGGATACGCCTCCGCGGCGGCGTCCGAGCTGACCACCAGCACCGCCCCGGCCGCCGCCGACCTGAGCAGCGGCAGCGCCTCCTGCACCAGGCCCAGCGCCGCCACCAGGTTCACCTCCAGCGCCCGCCGCAGCCCGTCCAGCGGCAGCTCCTCCAGCGGGACCAGCGGCTCGGCGCCCAGCGCGCTCGCGTTGTGCACCACCAGGTCCACCCCGCCCAGCCGCCACGCCGCCGCCACCAGCTCCGCGCGGTGCGCCGCGTCCGTGACGTCCCCGGGCAGCACCGTCACGCGCGTGCCGTGCGCCGACACCAGCCCCGCCGCCTCCGCCAGCGGAACCGGGTCCCGCGCGTCCAGCACCAGATCCCAGCCACGCTCCGCCAGCCCCCGGGCGAGCGCCTCCCCGAGCCCCTTCGAAGCCCCCGTGATGATCGCAACCGGCATGGCAACCGTCCCCTCGTCCTCGGACGCCGCTTGATCGGCGTGCCCTCAACCTAGGGACCGGCCCGCCGCCACCGCCTCGGGCCCGGGACGCAACGCCCCGGGTCCCTTCGCCCTACGCCACCGACCCCGGTCCCGCGGTCCTACGCCCCGACCGGGACGGCGGGACCTCCGACCTAGGTCCCGCGGCCCGCCCGACGGCCGCCACACGTCCGATCCCGCTGTCACCGCCCGCCGGTACCGTGAGGACATGAGCCACGGCCCCCGGTCCGGCCTCGCCGCGGTGAGCTCCGCGTTGCTGGCCATGAGCAGGCACCTCGAGGTGCGCGACGTCCTCAAGACGATCGTCGCCTCGGCCCGCGAACTCCTCGACGCGCAGTACGCCGCGCTCGGCGTGCCCGATGACCACGGCGGCTTCGCCCAGTTCGTGGTCGACGGCGTCAGCGACGACGAGTGGAAGGCCATCGGCCCCCTCCCGCGCCAGCACGGCATCCTCGCCGCGATGCTCAATGAGGCCACCACGCAGCGCCTCGCCGACGTGCGCCGCGACCCCCGCTTCGGAGGCTGGCCCAGCGCCCACCCCGATCTGGTCGACTTCCTCGGCCTGCCCATCCGCGACGGCGACGAGGTCATCGGCGCCCTGTTCCTCGCCAACAAGAGGTGCCCCAAACCCGAGGGCACCTGCGGCTTCACCGAGGACGACGAGGAACTGCTCGGTATCCTCGCCCAGCACGCGGCGATCGCCCTGACCAACGCCCGGCTCTACGAACGCAGCCGCGAACTGACCATCGCCGAGGAACGCTCCCGCCTCGCCCACGAGCTCCACGACGCCGTCAGCCAGAAACTCTTCTCCCTGCGGCTCACCGCCCAGGCCGCCGCCCGCCTCGTCGACCGCGACCCCTCCCGCGCCAAGGGCGAGCTCCAGCAGGTCGCCGCCCTGGCCGCCGAGGCCGCCGACGAGCTGCGCGCGGCGGTCGTCGAACTGCGCCCCGCGGCCCTCGACGAGGACGGCCTCGTCGCCACCCTGCGCACCCAGATCCAGGTCCTCGACCGCGCCCACACCGCGCGCGTGACCTTCACCGGGCACGGCGTACGCGCCCTGCCCGCAGCCCAGGAGGAGGCGGTGCTGCGCGTCGCCCAGGAGGCACTGCACAACGCGCTGCGGCACTCCGGCGGCGACCACGTCGACGTCACCCTGGACCGCCGCGGCGGCGGAGCGGTCCTGCGGGTCAGCGACGACGGAGGCGGCTTCGACCCGCGGATCGTCCGCCGCGCGGGCCGCCATCTGGGCCTGGTCTCCATGCGGGACCGGGCGAGCGGGGTCGGCGGCAGGCTGACCGTGGAATCGGCGCCCGGCAAGGGCACCACGATCGAGATGGAGGTCCCCGGTGGCTGACGCAATCAAGGTGCTGCTGGTCGACGATCACCAGGTGGTACGCCGGGGGCTGCGCACCTTCCTCGAGGTGCAGGACGACATCGAGGTCGTCGGCGAGGCCGCGGACGGCGCCGAAGGGGTCGCCCTGGCGGGGGAGCTGGGGCCCGACGTCATCCTCATGGACGTCAAGATGCCCGGCATGGACGGCGTGGACGCGCTGCGCCGGCTCCGTGAGCTGGAGCACCCCGCGCGCGTGCTGATCGTCACCAGCTTCACCGAGCAGCGCACGGTGGTCCCCGCCCTCCGCGCGGGCGCCGCCGGTTACGTGTACAAGGACGTCGACCCCGACGCGCTCGCCGGAGCCATCCGCTCCGTGCACGCCGGGCACGTCCTGCTCCAGGCGGAGGTGGCCGGCGCGCTGCTGTCCCAGGAGGAGACCGGCTCAGGCACGGGACGCGCGGGCTCCCTCACCGAACGGGAGCGCGAAGTGCTCGGGCTCATAGCGGACGGCCGCGCCAACCGGGAGATCGCCCGCGCCCTGGTGCTCTCCGAGAAGACCGTGAAGACCCACGTCTCGAACATCCTGATGAAACTCGACCTGGCGGACCGCACGCAGGCCGCCCTGTGGGCCGTACGCCATGGCCTGAGCGGCTGACCCGTGACGCCTCGGACCGGCCGGAAGGTTCCCCTCCGATCCGAGATTCATACCGTAGTGGGAATGTCCCTCGGACGGCCGTATCCCTTGTCGTCTCCGGCCGTTCTCCAGTGCACGCCGCGGCGCCTGCCGCGGTCATCGCAAGGAGGGCTCGGAAAGTGAAGAACCTGAAGAAGGCAGCGGCCGTGACGATGGTGGCCGGCGGTCTGCTCGCGGCCGGTACGGGGATGGCCTCCGCCACCGACGGCAGCCACGCCGACGGCACGGCCGTGGGCTCCCCGGGCGTCGTCTCCGGCAACGTCGTCCAGGTCCCGGTCGACGTCCCGGTCAACGTGTCCGGCAACAGCATCAACGTCATCGGCGTCCTGAACCCGGCCTTCGGCAACACCGCCGTCAACCACTGACGCGCACCCCCACAGCCCCGGCCGCCCGCCCCCCACCGAGCGCCGGGGCTCGGCGCTGTCCCGGCACATGCCGCGTGACTACGGACAGCCGTACCACCCCCCGACGTCACTGCGGGCAATCGTGCCGCCGGGGCGGCACGGGCGGGCGCAGCGGCACCCCGCAAGCGCCGGGCGGCGCGACCCACCCCCGCCCCGCACCAACGCCGGCCACCGCACCAACACCGGCCACGCAAACCCGGGGCACCTCACCCCACCCCCCGCTCCTCCACAACGGAGTTGTACGCGGCCACCTGCGCCCGCCGAGCCGTCCGCTCCACCGGCCGCAACGCCCCCGCCCGCGCCGAAATCTCCGAAGCGCTCACCGCACCCCCGTGCCCGTGCGCCCCCGCCAGCGAAACCAACGCCCCCACCCGTTGCGCCAGCTCCAGCACCCGCACCGCCCGAGGCGGATACCCCGGCGCCAACACCTCCCGCCCCCGCAGGGCACGCGCCCGATACGCCTCGATCGCCGCCTCCGCCACCGGCCCCGACCCGGCCACATCCAGCCGCGTCAACACCTCCGTCGCCTCCCGCAACGCCTCCGCCAGCTCCCGCTCCGCCTCCCCGAGCGACGGCACGTCCGCCGGCGGCGCCGCCCGCACCGGCAGGCAGTGCCACACCACCTCCACATGCACATCACCCGAGGGCCCGGCCTCGTACACCTCCGGCACCAGCCCGACCGCGGCCCCGGAACAGACCACCGCCTCCTCCGCCTCCAACGCCCGCGCGTTGAACTCCGGCGGCCCGCTCAGCCCCAGCGGATGCCCCGGCGCCGGCAGCGCCACCCGCAGCCCGCTCACCCCCAGCGTCCGCAGCCGCCCCAACGCCAGCGTGAGCCCCACCGGCGCCGACTCACCCGGCAACCCCTCCACCCGGTGCACCGCGTCCTCCCCGACGATCGCGAGCACGGCGTCATCCGGTGAGACAAGTCCGGCAAGAAGGGCGTTTCCCCAAGCGGCAAGGCGTCCAGAGCGAGGTTCCGAGAGCATGCGTACACCCTAGACAGAGCCCAAGAACCGGACCGGAGGAATGTCCGGGTCGACCAGTGGCGTAGATTTCATGATGGGCTGCGCCCACGGGTGCGGCGGACCGACCCACAGGCGTACGCGACAGCCGAGACCGGCCACACTGCAAGGGGAGACAACGCGCTCATGAGCGATGTTCTGGAGCTTCAGGACGTATCCGTGGTCCGTGAGGGCCGGGCTCTGGTGGACCAGGTCTCCTGGTCGGTCAAGGAGGGCGAGCGCTGGGTCATCCTCGGCCCCAACGGCGCCGGCAAGACCACCCTCCTCAACATCGCGTCCAGCTACCTCTACCCCAGCAAGGGCACCGTCAGCATCCTCGGCGAGACCCTCGGCAGGCCCGGCACCGACGTCTTCGAGCTGCGCCCCCGCATCGGCATGGCCGGCATCGCCATGGCCGACAAGCTGCCCAAGAAGCAGACCGTCCTGCAGACCGTGCTCACCGCCGCCTACGGCATGACCGCCGGCTGGCAGGAGGAGTACGAGGACATCGACGAGCAGCGCGCCCGCGCCTTCCTCGACCGCCTCGGCATGTCCGAGTACCTGGACCGCAGGTTCGGCACCCTCTCCGAGGGCGAGCGCAAGCGCACCCTCATCGCCCGCGCCCTGATGACCGACCCCGAACTGCTGCTCCTCGACGAGCCCGCCGCCGGACTCGACCTCGGCGGCCGCGAGGACCTCGTACGCCGTCTCGGCCGGCTCGCCCGCGACCCGATCGCCCCCTCCATGATCATGGTCACGCACCACGTCGAGGAGATCGCCCCGGGCTTCACCCACGTCCTGATGATCCGCCAGGGCAAGGTCCTCGCCGCCGGCCCGCTGGAACTGGAACTCACCTCCCGCAACCTCTCCCTCTGCTTCGGCCTCCCGCTCGTCGTCGAACAGGTCGGCGACCGCTTCACCGCCCAGGGCCTCCCGATGTCCTGATTCCTCCCGCAGCCCAAGACCCGGAGCCGCACGGCGCGTTCAAACCGATCGGCGCCCTGTCGGCGACCGGGTGTGCGGTCCTACCATGACCACGTGGACATCGACGCATGGCTGTGGTGGCTGATCGGCGCGGCGGTACTCGGCATCGGGCTCGTGATCACCGCGATGCCCGAACTCGGCATGCTCGCGGTGGGCGCCGTCGCCGCGGCAGTGGTCTCCGGCATCTTCGGCGGCGGCGCCGTCGCCCAGGTCGTGGTCTTCGCCGTCGTCTCGACCGCCCTCATCGCCGTCGTACGGCCCATCGCGAACAGACACCGTGCCGGGCGGCCCCAACTCGCCACCGGCGTGGACGCCCTGAAAGGGAAACAGGCCGTCGTCCTGGAGCGCGTCGACGGATCCGGCGGCCGGATCAAGCTGGCCGGCGAGGTCTGGTCGGCACGCGCACTCGACGCCGGCCGCGCCTACGAAGCAGGCCAGGAAGTGGACGTCGTGGACATCGAGGGAGCCACGGCCATCATCATGTGACCGGGCACGACACAACTGGGGCGAACAACCCCCCAGTTGCACCGATGGTCTGTCAGACTCGACCAGCAAGATCTTCAACAGAAGATCTTCCACAGGCACAAGAGCTGCCGTAGGCGCCGAGGCTAAGAAGGGTTCGGGGAACCGACGATGCAACCGATCATCATCGTCCTGATCATCCTGGTGGTGCTGGTCTTCATCGCCCTGATCAAGACGATCCAAGTCATCCCACAGGCCAGCGCCGCCATCGTCGAGCGCTTCGGCCGCTACACGCGGACACTCAACGCGGGCCTCAACATCGTCGTCCCGTTCATCGACACCATCCGCAACCGCATCGACCTGCGCGAACAGGTCGTCCCGTTCCCGCCGCAGCCGGTGATCACCCAGGACAACCTGGTCGTCAACATCGACACCGTCATCTACTACCAGGTGACCGACGCCCGGGCCGCCACCTACGAGGTGGCCAGCTACATCCAGGCCATCGAACAGCTCACCGTCACCACGCTCCGCAACATCATCGGCGGCATGGACCTGGAACGGACCCTCACCTCCCGCGAGGAGATCAACGCGGCCCTGCGCGGCGTCCTCGACGAGGCCACCGGCAAGTGGGGCATCCGCGTCAACCGCGTCGAGCTCAAGGCCATCGAACCGCCCACCTCCATCCAGGACTCGATGGAGAAGCAGATGCGCGCCGACCGCGACAAGCGCGCCGCGATCCTCCAGGCCGAGGGTGTCCGCCAGTCCGAGATCCTGCGCGCCGAGGGCGAGAAGCAGTCCCAGATCCTGCGCGCCGAGGGTGAGGCCAAGGCGGCGGCGCTGCGCGCCGAGGGCGAGGCCCAGGCGGTCCGTACGGTCTTCGAGGCGATCCACGCCGGAGACCCGGACCAGAAGCTCCTCTCCTACCAGTACCTCCAGATGCTCCCCAAGATCGCCGAGGGCGACGCCAACAAGCTCTGGATCGTCCCCAGCGAAATCGGCGACGCCCTCAAGGGCCTCTCCGGCGCCATGGGCAACTTCGGCGCGATGGGCGGCGGCAACGGCGCTTCGGGAACCGCCAACGTCCCTTCCCAGGAACGCCGCGAGAAGCCCTCGATCGACTGACGGGACCTGAAAGCACGGGGTTCCCCGCACTCCCTAGGGGCGCGGGGAACCGCGCGACCAGCCACAGACAACCCGCAGCCGGGCGGCGACCCACGCCTCCACGGCGAAGCCGTTCACGCCGCGTCCAGCGCCAACCACTCGGGCAACGCCTCGAACTCCTCGGCGCCCAGCGCCAACAACATCGCATCAGCCGGCGTCGGCTCAAAAGGCCGACGCAACAGCGGCATCCCCGCCTGCTCAGGCGTCCGATTCGCCTTCCGGTGATTGTCCTCCGCACAGGATGCCACCGTGTTCAACCACGTGTCCTGCCCACCGTGCGACCGCGGCACCACGTGGTCCACGGTCGTCGCCCGCCGCCCGCAGTAAGCGCACCGGTGCCGGTCCCGTACCAGGACACCCCGCCTCGACCACGGCGCTTGTCTTCGGAACGGCACCCTCACGTACTGGCAGAGCCTGATCACCCGGGGCGCCGGTATGTCGACCGCGGCTCCACGCATCCGCAGCTCGGGGTGGGCCTGCTCGACGACGGCCTTGTCCTGAAGCACCAGAACGACGGCTCGGTTCAGCGTCACCGTCGACAACGGCTCGAAGCTCGCGTTCAGTACCAGCGTGTCCCGCATACCAGCCCACCTCCCGTGTGCACCGGCCCACCCCTCGGCGGGCTGGGATCAACTCTGGCCGGGCACGCCGAGATGGACAACGCAATATCTGCTGCTCCTGCGGGAGGTGACCCCCGCGACCCCCGGCAACAAAAATGCCCGCCCCTGATCAATTCCAAGACCAGGGGCGGGCAAACGTTCCGTGAACGCTCGAGGCCGCGCGGGAAACCGCTCAGGACTCCGCGGGCACCTCGTACTCACCGATCAGCTGGGCACGCCCCAGCGTGTGGAACCGCAGGTTGAAGCCCACCACGGCGGGAGACGCGTCCGAGTCCGGACCGAGCTTCTCCTGGTCCACGGCGTACACCGTGAACACATACCGGTGCGGCCCGTCCCCGGGCGGCGGCGCGGCACCGCCGAAGTCCTTGCTGCCGTAGTCGTTGCGCGCGTGGACCGCGCCCTCGGGCAACCCCTCGAACTTGCCGCTCCCCGCACCGACCGGCAGCTCGGTCACCGTGGCCGGGATGTCGAACACCACCCAGTGCCAGAACCCGCTGCCCGTCGGGGCATCGGGGTCGTAGCAGGTCACGGCGAAGCTCTTGGTCTCCGGCGGGAACCCCTCCCACCGCAGGTGCGGGGAGGTGTTGCCGGCCGCGTGGACCTGAGCGTCCTTGAGCGTCGCCCCCTCCTGCACGTCCTCGCTCGTCACCGCGAACGACGGCACGGGTGGATGGAAGTCGTGGGGGAGCGGCCGCCGCTTGAGCTCGGTCACGTCGGTACCTCCTGATCGGTTGCGTTCAGTCGGAAACCGAGCCTAGAACCAGTTGCGCTTGCTGCCGACCTCCGACAGCCACTGGTTGAGGTACGCCGTCCAATCGGTCCCCTGGTAGTCGTTCAGCCCCACCTTGAAGGAACGGAACGTGTCGCTGCCCTCGCTGAACAGCCCCGGCTTCTTGTCCATCTCCAGCACGACGTCCATGGCCTGCTCGTCGGCCACGAAGCTCAGCTCGACCTGGTTCAGCCCCCGGTACTGCTGCGGCGGGAAGAACTCGATCTCCTGGTAGAACGGCAGCTTCTGCCGGGTGCCCCGGATGTGGCCGCGCTCCATGTCCGCGTTCTTGAAGCGGAAGCCCAGCTGGATGAACGCGTCCAGGATCGCCTTCTGCGCCGGCAGCGGGTGCACGTTGACCGGGTCCAGATCACCGGAGTCCACGGCCCGCGCGATCGCCAGCTCGGTGCTCACCCCGATGTTCATCCCGCGCAGCGGCTGCCCGTCGATCATCGTGATCGGCGTCTCCCACGGGATCTCCAGCCCGAACTGCACCGCGTGCACCGCACCCGCCTGGAGCTCGAAGGCACCACCCAGGCTCGACTTGGTGAACTCGACGTCCTGCTTGTACTCCTGGTCGCCGCTCTCCACCTCGACCTTGGCCTGCAGCCCGACCGACAGACCCTCGATCTGCTGGTTCACGGACCCGCCCTGGATCCGCACCTCACCCTGGACGACACCGCCCGGAACCACGTTGACCTCGTGCAGCACCGTCTCGACCGAGGCCCCGCCGGCACCCAGACTCGCCAGCAGCTTCTTGAACGCCATGTCTCTTCCTCTCCAGGCGACCCCCGTGGGCCACACCTGATCCGTCGTCCTGCGTCGAGTCGTACGTATGGACCCTTGATCCCTAACAACGCGATCCGGCCGTGGCCGGTTCCGCGTCCCACACCCTGGCAACCGCGGAGCCCGCTGACCACCCCGCGGCGCCGTCCGTCTCCAGTACCCTCGGACGGCATGATCGCGACCCCCGACCGTACGCCCCTGCCCAGAGAGTTCTTCGACCGCCCCGTCCTCGAGGTCGCCCCCGACCTCCTCGGCCGGGTCCTGGTCCGCACCACCCCGGACGGTCCGATCGCCCTCCGCCTCACCGAGGTCGAGGCATACGACGGTCAGAACGATCCCGGCTCCCACGCCTACCGCGGTCGCACCGCCCGCAATGACGTGATGTTCGGTGCGCCCGGCCATGTGTACGTCTACTTCACCTACGGCATGTGGTTCTGCATGAACCTCGTGTGCGGCCCCGAGGGCCGCGCGAGCGCCGTGCTCCTCCGCGCCGGCGAGATCATCGAGGGCGCCGAGCCGGCCCGCAGCCGCCGCCTTTCGGCCCGCAACGACAAGGAACTCGCCAAAGGTCCGGCCCGCCTGGCCACGGCCCTCGGCGTCGACCGCGCACTCAACGGCACGGACGCCTGCGCCGCAGGCGACACCCCGCTACGGATCCTCACCGGCACCCCCGTGCCCTCCGACCAGGTGAGCAACGGCCCGCGTACCGGAGTCTCCGGTGAGGGAGCCGTCCACCCCTGGCGCTACTGGGTCACCGACGACCCGACGGTGAGTCCCTATCGGGCCCACGTGCCGCGGCGCCGCCGAAGTTGACTCGACCTCGGAAGGTGCGTAATGTAGCCCGAGCCGCTTGAACCGGGTACGGCGATCGCCTGCAGCCGGAAGCGGCCAACCCACTACCTACGATCACCCCTCAGCGGGGTCGAATTCGTCATGTCCGCATGTCTGAATTCCGAACCGCAGAGCCCGATTATGAATCGAGCGGGGAAATCGGTTAACGTAGTGAATGTCGAAAGGCCGACAGGCGGAAGCCGAGGGCTCGACGGCATACCCCGCCGACCGGGAATCAGGCCCGAAAGGATCTGATAGAGTCGGAACCGCCGGAAAGGGAAACGCGAAAGCGGGAACCTGGAAAGCACCGAGGAAATCGGATCGGAAAGATCTGATACAGTCGGAAACGCAAGACCGAAGGGAAGCGCCCGGAGGA
>NZ_LIWB01000024.1:88109-108742 GCF_001905725.1 Streptomyces sp. CB02400 | reverse complement strand
TGACCCACCGGACAGGCCCTAGTGACGGAGGCCCTTCGCCGGGCGGGTGCGGCCGGTTCGCCTGGCGCGTCCGGTGCGTCCGGTACGCCGCGCCCGTCCGTGCGCGCTCATGCCCTTGGCGGCGGCCTGCGCGATGTTGCGGGCCATGCCGCCGAAGACGACGGCGTGGAACGGCGAGACGCTCCACCAGTAGGCGTGGCCCAGCAGTCCGCGTGGATGGAACAGGGCACGCTGGCGGTACCGCGTGCGGCCCTCGGTGTCCGTTTCGGCGTACATCTCCAGCCAGGCGAGTCCGGGCAGCCGCATCTCGGCGCGCAGCCGCAGCAGACGGCCCGGCTCGATCTCCTCGACGCGCCAGAAGTCCAGCGAGTCGCCGACCCGCAGGCGCTCGGCGTCCCGCCGTCCGCGGCGCAGGCCGACCCCGCCGACGAACCGGTCCAGCCAGCCCCGGACGGCCCAGGCGAGCGGGAAGGAGTACCAGCCGTTGTCGCCGCCGATGCCCTCGACGACCTTCCACAGCGAGGCGCGGGACGCGTCGACGGGCAGTTCCCGTTCGTCCTGGTAGAGGCTGCCGCCGGCCCAGTCGGGGTCGGTGGGCAGCGGGTCGCTGGGGGCGCCGGGCACGGCCGCGGACGACCAGCGGGTGGCCACCTGGGCGTCCCGGACCTTGCGCAGCGCCAGGGCCAGCGCCTCGTCGAAGGGCAGCGGCCGGCCCGGAGGGTCGGGCACGTACCGGGCGATGTCGTGTTCCCGGCAGACGACCTCGTGGCGCAGCGACTCGGTCAGCGGCCGGGCGATGGCGGCGGGCACCGGGGTGACCAGGCCCACCCAGTGGCTCGAGAGCCCCGGGGTGAGGACCGGCACCGGCACGACGATCCGCCGCCGCAGCCCGGCGACCTCGGCGTAACGGCGCATCATCTCCCGGTAGGTCAGCACGTCCGGCCCGCCGATGTCGAAGGCCCGGTCGACGTCGGACGGCATGGTGGCCGAGCCGACGAGGTAGCGCAGCACGTCGCGGATCCCGATCGGCTGGACGCGGGTGTGCACCCAGCTCGGGGTCACCATCACGGGCAGGCGCTCGGTCAGGTAGCGCAGCATCTCGAACGAGGCCGACCCCGAGCCGATGACGACCGCCGCCCGGAGCACCGTGGCGGGCACCGGGGCGTCCAGGAAGACGCGCCCGACCTCGGCCCTGGAACGCAGGTGCGGGGAGAGGGAACGCTCGGGTACGCCCGCCGGGGTGAGTCCGCCGAGGTAGACGATCCGCCGTACCCCGGCGGCGTGCGCCCGCTCGGCGAAGATCCGGGCGGCGCGGCGGTCGGTGTCCTCGAAACCGGAGCCGGTTCCCAGGGCGTGCACCAGGTAGTAGGCGACGTCGACCCCGCGCATGGCCTCGGCGACGGAGGCGGCGTCCGTGACATCACCGCGGACGGTCTCGGCGTCCCGGGCCCAGGGATGGTCGCGGAGCTTGCCGGGGGAGCGGGCCAGGCACCGGACCCGGTGACCGGCCTCCAGCAGTTCGGGCACCAGACGTCCGCCGACGTATCCGGAGGCCCCGGTGACCAGGCAGCGCAGCCGCTCGCCGTTCCGCTGTCCGTACGTGTCCGCCACGAGTGCTCCTCTCAGGTGTGCGGTACGACTTCCCCCTTGGGTCCGATCATGAGTGCGGCGGTCGTGGTGTGCATGGGCGTCTCCCGCCGAAGGCGCCGGACGGTGCCGGCCGCCCACACGACCACTTCACCCGCTACCGGCCCCGTGGACGCACTCCGGCATGCCGCGAACGGCGTCCGGCCGGCCGCGGCCGGCCGGACGCCGCTCCGGTCACCGCCGCGGTCCGTGCGCCGGCGGCTTCGGCTCCTCGGCGGGCGCGGTGTTCCCGCGTGCCAGGGCGCTGGGCCACCATGCGCGGGGGCCGATGTCGATCACGAGCGCGGGCACCAGCAGCGAGCGGACCACGAGCGTGTCGAGCAGTACGCCGAAGGCCACGATGAAGGCGATCTGCACGAGGAACGCCAGCGGGATGACCGTCAGGGCCGCGAACGTGGCGGCCAGCACCACACCTGCCGAGGTGATCACGCCGCCGGTCGTGGTCAGTCCGCGCAGCACACCCTGCCGCGAGCCGTGCGCGAGCGCCTCCTCGCGCACCCGGGACATCAGGAAGATGTTGTAGTCGACGCCGAGGGCCACCAGGAACACGAACCCGTAGAGCGGGACGGACGCGTCCGTCCCGCTGAACCCGAGGAGATGCTCGAAGACGAGGGAGGAGACCCCCAGCGTCGCCAGGAAGTTGAGCGCGACGGTCGCCACCAGCAGCACCGGTACGAGCAGCGAGCGCAGCAGCAGCACGAGGATCAGCAGGATGATGCCGAGCACGACGGGGACGATCACCGTGCGGTCGTGCGCGGCGGTCTGCTGGGTGTCGTACTGCTGCGCCGTGTACCCGCCGACCAGGGCGTCGGCCCCGGGGACCGCGTGCACGTCGTCGCGCAGCCGCGCGACGGTCTCCTTGGCCGCGTCGCTGTCCGCCGCCGCGTCCAGCGTGGCGTCGATGCGGACCCGTCCGTCCACGACCTGCGGCTCACCGGTACCGGGCCGCCCCGAGGCGGAGACCGCGCCCGCCGACGCCACGCCCGCGGTGTCCTTCGCGGCGGCCGTCACCGCGTCGGCACGGTCGGCATCGGCGATGATCACGGCCGGATTGCCCGAGCCGCCGGGGAAGTGCTCGCCGATCGTCTCCTGGGCGGCGACGGAGGGCGCGTCGTTCACGAAGATCTCGTCGAGCGGCACGCCCTTCGCGGACAGCGTGGGCGAGAAGGCCGCCAGGGCGGCGAGGACGAGCCCGGTCACGACCCAGGTGAGGCGTGGCCGCGCGTCCACCCGCGCGGCGACCCGGCGCCATACCGCGTGGCCCTCCGCGGACGCGTCCGACGCCTTCGGGCGGGACGGCCAGTAGGCGGTACGGCCGACCAGGGCCAGCACGGCCGGCAGGAAGGTGAGCGTGGTGAGCACGGCGCACACGATGCCGATGGCACCGACCGGTCCGAGGGCGCGGTTGTTCGTGAGGTCACTGGCGAGCAGGGCCAGCAGCCCGAGCGCCACGGTGGCGGCGCTCGCGGTGATCGCGCCGAACGAGCGCCGCACCGCCGCCAGGGCGGCCGCGGCCCGGTCCCCGCGCACGGCGAGTTCCTCGCGGAAGCGCGCGGCCAGCAGCAGGGCGTAGTCGGTGGCGGCACCGATCACCAGGATGGACAGGATGCCCTGCACCTGTCCGTCGACGCGGACCACGTCCCGCTCCGCCAGCGCGTAGACCACGGCACAGGCCAGTCCCAGGGCGAAGACGGAGCCGAGGATGATCAGGAACGGCAGCAGGACGCTGCGGTAGACGAGCAGGAGGATCACCAGCACGGCGGCGAGCGCCACGCCCAGCAGCAGTCCGTCGATGCCCGCGAACGCGTCCGACAGGTCGGCCTGGCTCGCGGCCGGGCCGGCGATCTGCGCCTCGGTGCCCGGCACCTTCCGCGCCGCCGCACGCACCTCGTCGAGGACCGTGGGCAACTCCTCGCCGAGTTCGGGCTCGAGTTGGACGACGGCCTGCAGGGCCTGACCGTCCTCGGAGGGCAGGGCCGGTGACGGCCGGCCGACGATCCCGGTGCTTCCGGTGAGCGCGCCGACGGAGTCGGTGGCGGCTGCCCGCTGCGCCTCGGTGACCCGGTTCCCGTCCGCCGTCCAGACCACGATGGCCGGCAGGGTCTCGGACTGGTCGAACGCCTCACGCTCCTCGAGGACCTTGGTGGACTCGGCGCTCTGCGGCAGGAAGGAGGCCTGGTCGTTGGTGGCCACCTCACCCAGCTTGCCCGCGTACGGCCCGAGCGTTCCGCCCACGCCCAGCCAGACCAGCAGGAGAACGAGGGGCACGGTCCCCCGGGCCCAGCGCGGTGCGGTTCTCATGAACATCCTCAGCAGTGGAAAGAAATGTGTCGATGAATAAGTATCTCAATGATTGAGTGATCCTATACTAGGGGCATGAGTGACCCAGGTACCCCTTCGACACCTCTTCCGGTGGACGACCCGACGGGGTTGCAGTCGTTCGCCGTGCTGTTGCGTCGGATGAACAACGAGTTCAACCGTGTCGCTCAGGAGTTCGCCCACGCGCACGGCCTGCACCTCACCGATGTGCAGGCCCTGATCGCGATCCTGGACGCCGATCCGGACGGTGTGGGCGAGCCCATGACACCCGGCCGGCTGCGCAGGCAGCTCAACCTCACGTCCGGCGCGGTCACCGCGTGCGTCGACCGACTGGAGCGGGCGGGGCACATCCACCGGGTCAGGGCCGCCGACGACCGTCGTGTGGTCCACCTGCACTTCGCGGAGGCGGCCAGAGGACTGGCCAGGGAGTACTTCCGGCCGCTCGCGCGGAGCACCGACACCGCGCGGGGCCGTTTCACGCCCGACGAGCTCACAGTGATCGTCCGGTTCCTCGGTGAGATGAACCGCGAGCTCGTCCTGCTGCGCCGCGACTGAGCGGCTTCGGCACCCCGCGGGTTCGGCTCAGTCGCCGGAGTGACAGCAGGAGTTCCGGTGGAGGGTGTGGGCGACCTCGAGCCAGGTGGTGTTCCGGGGAGCGGGGGCGGGGGCCTGCCGGTGCGTGGCGGTGAGGTCGGCCTGGCGGTGGGGGACGCCGTCGCGCAGGACCAGGGGGATGTCGACGAGGGCGGCGAAGTCGGTGAAGGGGTCGCCGTCGACGACCGTGAGGTCGGCGATCCTGCCCGGCTCGACGGTGCCCAGGTCGGCGTCGAGGCCGAAGAGCCGGGCGGGAGTGGTGGTGACGGTGCGCAGGGCCTGGACGGGGGTGAAGCCGTGGGCGACGAGGGCGCGCAGGGCCAGGTGCAGGGACAGGCCGACGGGCACCAGGGGGGAGTCGGTGCCCAGGGCGAGGGTGGCGCCGTGCGCGGCCAGCCGCCGGTAGTTGCCCATCTCGATGGCCAGGGCACGCCGCTGCTCGGCCGTGGGCTCGGTCTTGGCGCGTTCCTGGACGGCGGCGACGTCCCAGGGCGGCAGGAGGGCGAGGACGCGGGGGTCGTCGGCCAGGGCGGGGTCGGCGCCGAGCAGGGCCTGGGCGGTGAACGGGGTGGCGATCAGCGCGAAGGAGCCGTCGGCGTACTGCTCGAGGAGATCCTGGTGGAGGTGGCCGGTGGGGGTGGTGGCATGGCCGTACGCCAGGCGCTGGGTGGCCTGCAGATGGGTGGTCAGGTCCTGGCCGGCGGCCCGCCCCGGGGAGCACAGGTGGCTGCCGCAGGGAACGCCGAGGCGGTGGGCGGCCTCGGCGGCCTCGGCCATGGCCCGGCCCGGAGCGCGTACGTAGGTCTTGACGAAGTCGGCATCGAGCGCGGTGACGCGCTCAAGGGTGCGCCGCAGACCGGCGTGGGTGCGGTGGGCGCGGCCCTTGGCGTAGGCGGTGCGGGGGCCGTCGATGAGCTCCGCGCAGGCCAGCATGCGCGGACCCGTGCTGTGGCCGGCGGCGAGGGATTCGCGCAGCCGGACCGCCTCGTACAGGGGTGCGCCCATGCAGGCGGTGGTGGTGATGCCGTAGGCGAGCGCCGCGAGGTGCTGCCGGGCACCGTAGGTGGCGGTGTAGGGATGGGTGTGGCTGTCGAACAGGCCGGGGACGACGGTGTGGTCCGAGGCGTCGAGGGTGCGGTGGCCCGGGCGGCGTGCCCGGTGGGGTTCGACGGTGGTGATCCGGCCGCCCTCGACGAGGATGTCGACGTCCTGGCGCACGGTGGTGCCGGTGCCGTCCCACAGCCGGCCCGCGTGGACGCGCAGCGGCTCGTGGCGCGGGCGCTGTCCGGTGGTCAGCAGGACGGGGAGCGTACGGGTGCGGGACGGAACCCGTTCCTCGTCGAGGGAGAGCAGGCGCAGCCGGCCCGAGGAGAGGTAGAGCAGGGTGGCGGAGTCGCCGGCCCAGCAGGCGTGGTCGGCCGGCTCGTCGGTCAGCCGGCGCACCGGGCCGGCCGGGGTGCCGTCGGCGGTGACGGGCAGCAGGTGCAGGGCCGATTCGGCGATCAGGGCCATCCAGCGGCCGTCGGGGGACCAGACGGGGCCCGCGGCGGCACGGTCGGCCAGCGACTGGTGGTCGGCCGGCAGATGGCGCCGTTCGGCGCCGGTGCGGGTGTCGACGACGCGGATGAGGTGGTAGCCCTCACGGAAGCGGTGGTTGAGCCGGTTGCGGTCGCAGAAGGCCACGTACCGGCCGTCGGGTGACCATGTGGGGGCGCCGGGCGGCCCGTCGGTGGCCATGGGCCGGGCCAGCACCCGCTCGGCGCCGGTGGCCAGGGTGCGCAGCAGCAGGTTGCCGGTGACGTCCTGGCAGGCCAGGAGGGTGCCGTCCGGGGACAGCGCGGGACACAGGCGGCCCTGGCCGGTGACCGGCTCGTCGTGCCCGTCGTCCGGACGCAGACGGCGTACGGCCGTCAGCCCGTCCCGGTCGGTGCAGTACAACAGGGTGCGCCCGTCCGGGGCCCACACGGGCATCTGCAGATGGTGGACGGGGGAGGCCTGGACGAGCTTGCGGGGCGCGCCGCCGACGTCCATCAGCCACAGCGCGTTCAACGCCACGAACGCCACGCTGCCCCCGTCGGGGGAGAGGGCGGGCAGATGGATCCCGCGCACCGGGACGGGCCGGGCCGGGTACCGGTTCCGCGGTCCGACCCGCCGGCGCGGCCGGGGCATCGGCATCCGGGCGGTGAAGGCGACCTCCTCCACCGGCGCGGACGAGTCCAGCGTACGGATGCGGATGCGGCCGTCGGCCACGTACAGCAGCCGGTCCTCGTCCAGCCAGCACGGTGGTGCCGCCGCCAGGTCCTCGTCGTCCGTGACGACCCGGCCGTCGACCATCAGCACCGCCTTGGCGGCCGGCAGGGACGGCGAGGAACCGGTTCCGGACAGACGCAGGCAGGCGATCCGGCCCGCCGGGGAGACGGACGGGCACAGCAGCCGGCCCGAGCCGACGCTGTGCACCACCCGCGCCTCGCCGCCCGCGGCCGGTACGCGTACGAGGGCCCGGCCGCCGTCGCTCGCGCCGTCCGGGGTGTGGGCGGCACGGACGCACACCACCGAGCGCCCGTCCGGACACCACGCGGCATCGAGATCCTCGAAGTCCCCGCCGGTCAACCGCCGCACGCGGCCGTCGCGCACGTCGAGGACCCACAGGCCGAACGCGCTGCCGGCCACCGCGTCGCCGCCGCGCTCGGAGGAGAACACCAGCCGGGTGCCGTCGGGAGACCAGGCCGGCCCGCGATCGTCCCAGGGGCCGTCGGTGAGCCGGCGCAGCCCGCTGCCGTCGGCCCCCATCGTCCACAGGTGGAAGGTGCCGTCCCGGTAGCCGCACAGCGCCACCGTCCCGCCGTCGGGCGACAGGGCCGGAGCGGTCGCCTCCAGTTCCCAGTCCGTCAGCCGCGTCGCCGCGCCGCCCCCGCGGGGGACCCGCCACAGCACGCCCTGCACCTCGGCGATCAGGAGCTTCCCGTCGCGGGAGGCGGTGACCGACCCACCGGTCATCTCTTCGTAGCGCAAGACCTGGTCCTCCCCGGCGGCGGAAGCGGCCTCGGCCCGGGTCGCCACCGGGGAGAGAGCCCCCGTCAGCCCCGCCGCGGAGACCCCCAGAAAGCCGCGTCGGCTGACGGAACCGGAACTCATCTCGGCCTGCCTCCTGATCGGTTCACCGGCTGGAAACTCCGCGGGAGGACACGCCGGGAACGCGGCCCCGCACCCAGGACCCGCTCGACGTCCCGTCACTCCGACGCCGGCCCCCGGCACTTCGCCGCCCGCGAGCCGCGCCCGGCGCCCCGTGAGCCGGGTCCGGCGTACGACGCGGCGACGCACGCCACCCCGTGCGGAGCCGGGCCCCGTGCACACATCGTGCCGACCGGCGGGAAAGTCCCGGCCCGCCACGCCGGACAGCGCCAGTAGTCATACCGGCTGCGGCAAGCATCAAGGGGCCGTGCCGCACGCCGTCATCCGGCGGGAGTACTGAGCCGAGGTCCGCCGTGCGGCGGCATGCCCGCTCGGGCATGCTCATCGCGAGGCATACCCGTACATTCCGACCCGTCGGACGGAGGCGTCCTTGAAGACGACCCTGCGCATAGCCCTGGCCACCGCACTGTCCACCGGTGCCCTGTCGGCCGTGGCACCGGTCACGGCCGCGTCGACCACGGCCGAACCCCCGCGGTACGTCGCGCTCGGCGATTCCTACGCGGCCGCACCGCTGGTGCCACCGCCCGATCCGGCCGACCCGATGTGCCTGCGTTCCCTGGCCGGCTATCCGCACATCGCGGCCGAGGCCCTCGGCGCGCACCTCACCGACGTCACCTGTTCCGCCGCCACCACCGACCACCTGAGCACGTCCCAGTACCCGGGCACCGCCCCCCAGTACGACGCGCTCACACCCGCCGCCGACATCGTCAGCATCACCATCGGCGGCAACGACGCCGACGTCTTCGGCGAAGCGCTGGCCTGCGTCAACATCCTGCCCCCGCCCTACGGCACCAGCTGCGCGGAGGAGAACACCGCGGGCGGTACCGACAGGATCAGGGCCCGCATCGACGCCTGGGCACCGGCCTTCGGCACCGTCCTGGACGAGATCACCCGGCGCGCGCCGAACGCCGAGGTCTTCGTCGTCGGTTACGGCAACTACCTCCGCCCCGACGGCTGCCACCCCATCCAGCCCTTCTGGAAGCAGGACGCCAACTACATCCAGGGCGTGGTCGACCACCTCGGCGCCGTACTGAGACGAACGGCCGAAGAGCACGGTGCGACCTTCGTCGACACCTACACCCTGGGGATCGGACACGACATCTGCGCCGCCCCCGCCGACCGCTACATCGAGGGCCTGGTCCCCACCCGCCCGGCCGCACCCCTGCACCCCAACGCTGAGGGGGCCCGGGCCGTCGGAGACGCCGTGGCCACGGCTGTCCGCGCGGCGTAGGCGCCGTTCCGTGGGACGGACACCTCACTGGCGAAGGCGTCCGGAGAACGCGGTACGGGCCGAAGCGCGGCGCCCGTGACGGCCGGGCCGTTCTCCGGGGGGAGCGGGACCGTCGGCCCTCATCTTCCGGCCGCGCCCGGCCCAAGGCGGAAGGAGACAGGACCGCCGCACCGGACGAAGGGCGAAGGAGGACCGGCGAGGTACCCCGATGACGGTTTCCGTGAACTCGGGCGGCAGGAGTGCCTGGAGCTGATGGCCGGGGTGCCCGTCGGCCGCACCGTCTTCACGCGCCGGGCCCTGCCCGCCGTGCTGCCCGTCAACTTCCGCCTGGCGGCCGACGGCGCGGTCCTGCTGCGTACCGCCGCCGGTTCGGAACTGGTCCGCGCGGTCGACGGCGCGGTGGTCGCCTTCGAGGCCGACGACGTCGACGCCGCCCGGCAGTCCGGCTGGAGCGTCGTCGTCACGGGCCCGGCCACGGTGGTGACCGACCTCGCCGAACACCGGCGCCTGGCCCGCACCGGACCGGTCTCCCGGGCGCCCTCGGCGCGGGAGGTCTTCGTCCGCGTCGAGACCGAGCCGGTCACCGGGCGCGAGCTCGTCGGCGGACGCTCCCTGTACGGAGTGCCCCTGGCGGTCGCGGACGGGTGACGGCCGCCGACGGGCCCGGAGCGGGGGCCCTGTCGTCCCGGACGACAGGCCCCTTCCCGCACCGGGTCCGGACCGGTTCCCGCGTCCGCCGGGCTCCGCCCGCTGACGGGCCGCGCCTTCAGGCCGGACGGCGCGTCGAGCATGTCGACGAGTCCGTTCGCCGGCCACCACCCGGTCCGCGGCGCGGTCCTCCTCGCCCCGCGGGCGCCGGCCCACGGCACCGGGGCCTCGGACGCCCCCGCCCACCGACGGAGACGCCCCTCGCTCCCACCCGCGCGAGTGGGGCCGATCGGCCCTGGTCGCACGGCCCGGGATTGCGCAAGATGTGAGGGCCGGGGGTTTTCGGACGGCGTGGACGGTCACACAGCGTGGAACGAGGAGCAATCGATGGCGGACGGCGAGCAGCCCGGACCCGACAGCCCGATCCGGGTCTTCCTGCTGGACGACCACGAGGTGGTCCGGCGAGGGGTGCACGACCTGCTGAACGACGAACCGGACATCACCGTGGTCGGCGAGGCCGCCACCGCGGAGCAGGCCCTGGTCCGCGTCCCCGCCCTGCGCCCCCAGGTCGCGGTCCTGGACGTACGGCTGCCGGACGGGGACGGGGTGAGCGTGTGCCGCGAGCTGCGCTCGGCCATGCCCGACCTGGCCTGTCTGATGCTGACCTCGTTCGACGACGAGGAGGCCCTGCTCGACTCGATCATGGCCGGCGCCTCCGGATACGTACTGAAGCAGATCCGCGGCTCCGACCTGGTGACCGCCGTACGCACGGTGGCCCGCGGCCAGTCGCTGCTCGACCCGAGCGCCACCACCCGGCTGATGGCCCGGCTGCGCGGCGGACAGCAGAAGGAGGAGGAGCAGCCGGACGCGCTGCCCGGGCTGACCGAGCGGGAGCGCGAGATCCTGGCCCTGATCGGTGAGGGACTGACCAACCGCCAGATCGGCCAGCGGCTGTACCTGGCCGAGAAGACGGTCAAGAACCACATCTCCCGGCTGCTGGCCAAGCTCGGTGTGGAGCGCCGTATCCAGGCCGCCGTCATCGCCACCCAGGTCCAGGACCGACTGCGGCAGGAGGGCCGCTGACGGCCGACGCGGCGGGCCGCGCCGGCCGTCAGCCGAGGCTCACCGCCCGGCCGTCGCCCCCCTGAGCTCGCGTCCGGTGACCATCTCGGCCTCGATGC
Source organism: Streptomyces sp. CB02400 (assembly GCF_001905725.1). Taxonomy (GTDB): domain Bacteria; phylum Actinomycetota; class Actinomycetes; order Streptomycetales; family Streptomycetaceae; genus Streptomyces; species Streptomyces atrovirens. The sequence continues at coordinate 97,930 of NZ_LIWB01000024.1, read as the reverse complement.
GCACGAACACCGTCTCCCGCAGCGGCATCCACGAGGCCGGACCGGTCCGTACGAGCCGTTCGTGCTCGGCCGGATCGGTCACCACGGTGGCCCGTCCGGTGACGATCACGCTCCAGCCGGAGCGGGTCTCCGCCTGGAACTCGTCCGCCTCGAAGGCGACCACGGTGCCGTCGACGGCGCGTACGAGGTCCGAGCCCGGGGAGGTGGCCAGGAGCACGGAGGCGTCCGTGTCCAGGGAGAAGTTGACGGGCAGGACCGCGGGCAGGGCCTGCCGGGTGTAGATCACACGGCCGACCGGCACCCCGGCCAGCAGGCGGAGGCACTCCTGCCGGTCGAGCGCGCGAAAGGCATCGTTCCGGGACATCGCCCCATCGTCGCCGCGAGCCCGGTCGGGTGGTAGGGCCGACCGGCCCCACCACCCGACCGGCCCCCTTTCCGCGTTCGTGGTGTGGCTGTTGACCTTTCGGAGGACACGGGTCATAGAGTCGTGTGCGGTGTAACCGATCACGAGTCGAACGGGCAGGCATGCCCGGAGCGGAGTGGCACGGTGAGCACGCGGACCGGCACGGCGCGGACCCGGGCGGGCATGGACGGCGAGCTGGCGGAGGCGCTGGTGCGCAGCCGCCGCTACTTCACCGGAGCCGAGGTCTCCGAGGATCTGCGCTCGCTGCACCGCAAGGGCGGCCGCCAGGCGGACGAGTTCTACCGGGACCGCTGGTCGCACGACAAGGTGGTGCGCTCCACCCACGGCGTCAACTGCACCGGTTCCTGCTCGTGGAAGGTGTACGTCAAGGACGGCATCATCACCTGGGAGGCCCAGCAGACGGACTACCCGTCCGTCGGCCCGGACAGTCCCGAGTACGAGCCGCGCGGCTGCCCCCGAGGGGCGGCCTTCTCCTGGTACACGTACTCGCCCACCCGCGTGCGCTACCCCTACGTACGCGGTGTGCTGCTGGGGATGTACCGCGAGGCCAAGGCCCGGCTCGGCGATCCGGTGGCGGCCTGGGCGGACATCGTCTCCGACCCCGAGCGCTCCCGCCGCTACAAGCGGACCCGCGGCAAGGGCGGTCTGGTGCGGGCGAGCTGGGCCGAGGCGGCGGAGATGGCCGCCGCCGCGCACGTCCACACCGTCAAGGAGCACGGTCCGGACCGGCTGGCCGGGTTCTCCCCGATCCCCGCCATGTCGATGGTGTCCCACGCCGCCGGGGCCCGTTTCTACTCCCTGCTCGGCGGGGTGATGCTCTCCTTCTACGACTGGTACGCCGACCTGCCCGTCGCCTCGCCGCAGGTGTTCGGCGACCAGACCGACGTACCGGAGTCCGGGGACTGGTGGGACGCCGGGTATCTGGTCATGTGGGGTTCCAACCTGCCGGTGACCCGCACCCCGGACGCCCACTGGATGGCCGAGGCCCGCTACCGGGGCCAGAAGGTCGTCGCCGTGTCGCCGGACTACGCGGACAACGTGAAGTTCGCCGACGAGTGGCTGCCCGCGCAGCCCGGCACGGACGGCGCGCTGGCGATGGCCATGGGGCACGTCGTCCTCAAGGAGTTCTTCGCCGACCGGGAGACCCCGTACTTCACCGACTACGTCAAGCGGTACACGGACCTGCCGTTCCTGGTGACCCTGGACGAGGCGACCGGGGACGGGGCGGAGCCGGGCACCTACACGCCGGGCAAGTTCCTGACCGCCGCGGACCTCGGCGGCGCGCCCGCCCGGGCCGAGCACGCGGAGTTCCGGACGGTCCTGCTGGACGGGGCCACGGGCGCGCCGGTGGTGCCGAACGGCACCCTCGGCGACCGCTTCGGCGACTCCGGCGCCGGCAAGTGGAACCTCGACCTCGGTGACACCCGGCCCCTGCTGTCCGCCGAGGGGGACGGCGAGGCGCCGGTCGCCGTCGAACTGCCCCGCTTCGACGCCCCGGACGGCACCGCCGCACGCCTGCGGCGCGGGGTCCCCGTACGCAGGGTCGCCGGGCGGCTGGTCACCACGGTGTACGACCTGCTGCTGGCCCAGTACGGAGTGGCCCGCGAGGGGCTCCCCGGGAACTGGCCCACCGGCTACGACGACGCGAGCGAGCCCTGCACCCCGGCCTGGCAGGCGGCGATCACGGGCGTGGACGCGGGCAGGGCGGCGCGGATCGCCCGCGAGTTCGCCGCCAACGCGGAGGAGTCCCGCGGCCGTTCGATGATCGTCATGGGGGCGGGCACCAACCACTGGTTCCACTCCGACACCATCTACCGGGCGTTCCTGACCCTGACCACCCTCACCGGCTGCCAGGGCGTCAACGGCGGCGGCTGGGCGCACTACGTCGGCCAGGAGAAGGTCCGCCCGATCACCGGCTACTCGGTGATCGCCACGGCCTCCGACTGGAACCGGCCGGCCCGCCAGATGATCCAGACCGCCTACTGGTACCTGCACGGCGACCAGTTCCGCTACGACCCGTTCTCCGCCGACACCCTCGCCGCCGCGGGCGGCGGCGGACCGTTCGCAGGGAAGACCACGGCGGACGTGATCGCCCAGTCGGCGCGGCTCGGCTGGATGCCGTCGTACCCGACCTTCGACCGCAACCCGCTGGACCTGGCCGACGAGGCCGACGCCGCGGGACGCCCGCCCGGCGACCACGTGGTGGAGGAACTCAAGGCCGGGCGGCTGAAGTTCGCCGGCGAGGACCCGGACGCGCCCGAGAACTTCCCCCGGGTGCTCACCGTGTGGCGGGCCAACCTGCTGGGCTCCTCGGCCAAGGGCAACGAGTACTTCCTCAAACACCTCCTCGGCACCGACTCCTCGGTGCGCGCCGCCGAGGCACCGCCCGACGCCCGCCCCCAGGATGTGGTGTGGCGGGAGGAGGCACCCGAGGGCAAGCTCGACCTGCTGCTCACCCTCGACTTCCGCATGACCAGCACCACCGTCTACTCCGACATCGTGCTGCCCGCCGCGACCTGGTACGAGAAGTACGACCTGTCCAGCACGGACATGCACCCCTTCGTGCACTCCTTCAACCCGGCGATCGCCCCGCCCTGGCAGACCCGTACCGACTTCGACATCTTCCACACCCTCGCCGAGGAGTTCAGTCGTCAGGCCGCCGACCACCTCGGCGTGCGCAAGGACCTGGTCGCCGCGCCGCTGCTGCACGACACCCCCGACGCGCTGGCCACCCCGCACGGCAGGGTGCGGGACTGGAAGGCGGGGGAGTGCGAGCCCGTTCCGGGCCGTACGATGCCGAAGCTGATCACCGTCGAACGCGACTACGCGGCCGTCGCCGACAAGATGGGCGCCCTCGGCCCCCTGCTGGACTCCCTGGGCGCCACCACCAAGGGCATCACCTTCGAGGTCGACAGAGAACTCGACCACCTGCGGCACAAGAACGGCACCGTACGCGGGGGAGTGGCAGACGGCCGCCCCTCGATCGCCCGTGACGTGCACGCCTGCGAGGCGATCCTCGCCCTGTCCGGCACCACCAACGGACACCTCGCCACGCAGGGCTTCCACACCCTGGAGGCCCGCACCGGCACACGGCTCGCCGACCTCGCCGCCGAGCACGAGGGCAAGCGGATCACCTTCGCCGACACCCAGACCGCCCCGGTCCCCGTCATCACCTCGCCGGAGTGGTCCGGTTCGGAGACCGGCGGGCGGCGTTACTCACCGTTCACCGTCAACGTCGAGCGGCTCAAGCCCTGGCACACCCTCACCGGCCGCCAGCACTTCTACCTCGACCACGACTGGATGACCGCCCTCGGCGAGCAACTCCCCGTGTACCGGCCGCCGTTGAACATGCACGCGCTCTTCGGTGAGCCGCGCCCCGGCGAGACGGGCGAACTCGGCGTGACCGTGCGCTACCTGACCCCGCACAACAAGTGGTCCATCCACTCCGAGTACCAGGACAACCTCTTCATGCTGTCCCTGTCACGGGGCGGCCCGTCCGTCTGGATGAGCACGCGGGACGCGGCGAAGATCGGCGTGCGGGACAACGACTGGATCGAGGCCGTCAACCGCAACGGCGTCGTCGCCGCCCGCGCGATCGTCTCGCACCGCATGCCCGAGGGCACCGTGTACATGTACCACGCCCAGGACCGGCTCATCGACGTCCCCCGCACCGAGACCACGGGCCGGCGCGGCGGCATCCACAACTCCCTGACCCGGCTGCTGATCAAACCCAGCCATCTCATCGGCGGCTACGCGCAGTTGAGCTACGCCTTCAACTACCTCGGCCCGACCGGCAACCAGCGCGACGAGGTGACCGTCATCCGCCGCCGCACCGACCAGGAGGTGGAGTACTGATGCGCGTCATGGCCCAGATGGCGATGGTGATGAACCTCGACAAGTGCATCGGCTGCCACACCTGTTCGGTCACCTGCAAGCAGGCGTGGACCAACCGCACCGGCGTCGAGTACGTGTGGTTCAACAACGTGGAGACCCGTCCCGGCCAGGGCTACCCCCGCCGCTACGAGGACCAGGAACAGTGGCGCGGCGGCTGGGAGCTGAACAGGAAGGGCCGGCTCGCGCTCAAGGCGGGCGGCCGGTTCAAGAAGCTGATCACCATCTTCGCCAACCCCGTCCTGCCGTCCCTGGACGACTACTACGAGCCCTGGACGTACGACTACGAGACCCTGACCGACGCCCCGCTTCAGGAGCACACCCCGGTCGCCCGCCCCAAGTCCCTGATCACCGGCAAGGACATGAAGATCTCCTGGTCGGCCAACTGGGACGACGACCTCGGCGGATCGGCGGCGACCGGCGAGAAGGACGTCCTCCTCGACGAGCTCTCGGAGAAGATCAGGTTCGAGTTCGAGCAGACCTTCATGTTCTACCTGCCGCGCATCTGCGAGCACTGCCTCAACCCGTCCTGCGCGGCCTCCTGCCCCTCCGGCGCGATCTACAAGCGGGAGGAGGACGGCATCGTCCTGGTCGACCAGGACAGGTGCCGCGGCTGGCGGATGTGCGTGACCGGATGCCCGTACAAGAAGGTGTACTTCAACCACCGCACCGGCAAGGCCGAGAAGTGCACCTTCTGCTTCCCGCGCGTCGAGGTCGGCCTGCCCACCGTCTGCTCCGAGACCTGCGTCGGCCGGCTGCGCTACATCGGGCTCGTCCTCTACGACGCCGACAAGGTGCTGGAAGCCGCCTCCACCCCCGACGACACCGGCCTCTACGAGGCCCAGCGGCAGGTCTTCCTCGACCCGGACGACCCCGAGGTGATCGCCGCGGCGGAGCGCGCGGACATCCCCCGCGACTGGATCGAGGCCGCCCGGCGCTCCCCGGTCCACGCCCTGATCAACAGGTACGAGGTGGCGCTGCCGCTGCACCCGGAGTACCGCACCATGCCCATGGTCTGGTACATCCCGCCGCTCTCCCCGGTCGTCGACGCCGTACGGGACACCGGCCACGACGCCGAGGACCACCGCAACCTGTTCGCCGCCGTCGACGCCCTGCGCATCCCCGTCGACTACCTCGCCCAGCTCTTCACCGCCGGCGACCCGGCCCCCGTGGACGCGGTGCTGCGCCGCCTGGCCGCCATGCGCGCCTACCTGCGCGACATCAACCTCGGACGCGAGCCGGACGCCTCCATCCCCGAGGCCGTCGGCATGGGCGAGGAGCAGATGTACGACATGTACCGGCTGCTCGCCCTCGCCAAGTACGACGAGCGGTACGTCATCCCGCCCGCCCACGCCGAACAGGCCCACAGCCTGGAGGAGCTGGCCACCGAGTGCAGCCTCGACTACGAGGGCGGCCCCGGCATGGGAGGCTCCGGCCCCTTCGGCGAGGCGTCCGGCGGTGCCGCGCCCATCGCGGTCGAGAACTACCGCGCCCTGCGCGACCGGCAGCTCTCCGACACCCACGCCGCCCCCACGGACAAGGCCGGCCGCGTCAACCTCCTGAACTGGGACGGCAAGAGCAGCCCACCCGGGCTCTTCCCGCCGAACCGGGCCGAGCGGGGCGCCGGCCCGGACGGCGGCGGAGAGGCCGAACCGAAGCCATGAGGAACAGACTCAAGCTCAGGCCCGCCCAACGCGTCCAGCCGTGGCACACCTACGCCTGGCAGCTCCAGTCCCTGCTTCTCGGCTACCCCGACGAGCAGCAGGCCGGCCATCTCACCCTGGTCCGGCGGGCCGCCCCCGAACTGCCCGCCCCGGTGCGCGACCCCCTGCTCCGCTTCACCGAGCACGCCGAGAGCACCGGCGCCGAGGCGCTGGCCACCGCCTACGTCGCCACCTTCGACCATCGCAAGCGCTGCTGCCCGTACCTCACCTACTACGCCCACGGCGACACCCGTAAACGGAGCCTCGCCCTGGTCCGGCTGAAACAGACCTACGCCAGGGGCGGCCTGCGGCTGACCGACGACGAGCTGCCCGACCACCTCGCCGTCGTCCTGGAGTTCGCCGCCACCGACCCGGTGACCGGACTCAAGCTGCTCACCGAACACCGGGCGGGCCTGGAACTGCTCCGCCTCACCCTGCACGACGACCGCTCCCCGTGGGCCGGCCTGCTGGACTCCGTCTCCGCGACGCTGCCCGCGCTCGCCGGTGACGAACGCGAGGCGGTCGCCCGGCTCGCCGCCGAGGGACCGCCCGGGGAACAGGTCGGCCTCGACCCCTACGCGCCGCCGCGGTACACGCCCGCCCCACCGGCAGGAGGCCCCCGATGACCGCACCCGAGCGAGCCGTCACCCTGGCCGTGGAGTCCGGCACCGGCGGCATCCTGCTGTGGGTCGTCCTGCCGTACATCAGCCTCGCGGTCTTCGTCCTCGGCCACATCTGGCGCTACCGCTACGACAAGTTCGGCTGGACCACCCGCTCCTCCCAGCTCTACGAACGGCGCCTGCTGCGCATCGGCAGCCCGCTGTTCCACTTCGGCATCCTCGTCGTGGCGCTGGGACACATCGGCGGTCTGGTCATCCCCGAGAGCTGGACCCACGCGGCCGGCATCAGCGAGCACGCCTACCACGTCATCGCGGTGGTACTCGGCACCATCGCCGGCGTCTGCACCCTGGGCGGACTGGCCATCCTGATCTACCGGCGGCGCACCGTCGGCCCGGTCTTCTCCGCCACCACCGTCAACGACAAGGCGATGTACCTCTCCATGACCGTGACCATCGGGCTGGGCCTGGCCGCGACCGTGGTGGCGAACATCGCCGGCGGCGGCTACGACTACCGCGAGACCATCTCGCCCTGGTTCCGCTCGATCTTCTGCCTCCAGCCCGACCCGGACCTGATGACCGGCATCCCGGTCCTCTTCCAGCTCCACGCCGTCAGCGCCCTGCTGCTCTTCGCCGCCTGGCCCTTCACCCGGCTCGTCCACATGCTCACGACCCCGCTGGGCTACCTCACCCGTCCCTACATCGTCTACCGCAGCCGCGACGTCCGGCTCGGCGCCCGCGCACCCCACCGGGGCTGGGAACGCACGGGCTGACCGGGCGGCCTGTGCGGGCGCCCGGCCGCGGACGTCAGTTGCTTCCGCTGCCGTACGGGGCGTACAGGTCGAGCAGCCGGACCCGGGTGGCGTGCAGCCGCTGGGCGACCACCCGGCCGACCCACACGGCGATCATGCGGCCGAACCCGGGGTCCTCGTCGCACAGCGTCCGTACGGCCTCCGCGTCGAACTCCCAGGCCCGCACCGGGCTCGTGGTCTCGGCGCCCAGGTGCCACAGGCGCGGCGGGTAGTGCCAGGACCAGCCGATCAGCTCGCCGTGGCCCAGCGACTCGATCACGACCGCGCGGTGACCGGGGACCTGGAGGTCGAGGGCGACGCCTCCGGTCCGGACGATCCAGAACCGGTCGGCACGCCGTCCTTCCTCGAACAGGCGTGCCCCGGCCGGGAAGGAGACCTCGCGGGCGTGCCGCATCAGTCCTTCGCGGTACGCGGCCGGGAGACCCGCGCTCAGAGTGGTGGTGGATGTCATCGCCCGTCTCCTTCCGTGCCCGCCGCCACAGCCGAACGGCGGCTTCGGTGTCCCCGGTGCCAGCGTGTGCCCGGCCGGGGGGAGACGCCAAGGGCCGCCCGGCCCCGTCCGAGGGACCTTCGGCCCAGCCGGTGGTCGGGGCGGGCCCGTCATCCGGCCGGACGGCCCTCCGGCGGCGTGCCGTCGGTCCGCTCGGAACCGGGGGCGGACGGCGGCAGTGTCTCGCCCTGGATGATCCGTGGGGCCGCAGGCGCCTCCTCCGCCTTGTCCTGCTCCTTCATCGCGCGCGCCTCGGCCTTGAGGATGCGGGCCGACTTGCCCGCCGAGCGGGTGAGTTCCGGGAGCTTCTTGGCGGCGAGGACGGCTATGACGACGATGAGGATGACGGCCAGCTCGCTCAGTCCGAACATGGGTGCACTGCTCCTTCTCCGTGGCACGGGCGGCCCGAGCAGAATCTACATCACTGTAGATAAGAGTGGGGGTGGCGTACGGGCTCCGGGGGCGTCTATCCGGGCGCTGGCCGGGTCGCGGGGGACGGAGGCCGCGGTCCTGCCGGACGACGTGCCCTACGCCTACGCGTTGCCGGGCGGCCGGCGGGACCGTGTCGTGGTGACCACGGCCATGCTGGATTGCCTGGAGCCGGCCGAGCGCCGGGCGCTGTTCGCCCACGAACGCGCCCACCTCGCCGCCCGTCACCACCGTTTCCTGCTCGCGGTTCAGCTGGCCGCGCGGGCCAACCCCTTCCTGCGGCCGTTGCGGACGGCGGTGGCGTACACGGCGGAGCGGTGGGCGGACGAGGACGCGGCCCAGGCGGTCGGCAGCCGCCGTACCGTGGCCCGGGCGATCGGCAAGGCGGCCCTGGTCTCTCGCAGCACTCCGGTGGCCACCCTGGCCGGCTTGGCCGCGGCGGGCCCGGTGCCGCGCCGGGTGGCGGCCCTGCTCGGGCCCGCTCCGGCGGCGCGCAGCTGGCCGTCGCTGTTCACCCTGGTGGGCCTGGCGGTGTGGGGCGCGGCGGTGGGGGCTGCCGTGTCGGCGATGTCGTCCGCGAACTCCGCCGTGACGATGGTCCTCATCCTGTACGCGGCCACGCCCCTGTGACCCCGCGGCGGGCCGGCCGCCGCGGGGCCGGGGCCGGTCAGAGGTCGAACTCGTGGGGCGGCAGGTCGAGGGCGTAGCACGCCTCGCGGACCACGGCCCGCTCGTCCTGGTCGAAGTCGCCGTCGGCGCCGCCGATGACGATGCCGATCTGGACGACGGCCCGTGCCTCGGCGGGTTTCTTCTTCGCCTTGGCGATCTCCTGCAGGACGCTCACCTTGCCGAAGGCGAAGTCGGTGGTGAGCTTGCCGATGTTGTCCTCGAAGCGGCGGCGCAGGTCGTCGGCGGGGAAGTTCCGCAGCACCTCGTTGGCGGCGATGAGCTGGGCCACGCGCTGCCGCTCGGACGGGTCGACGCTGCCGTCGGCGGCCGCCACCAGGGCGCACATCGCCATGCTCGCGTCGCGGAAGGCACCGCTCTTGAGGTCGTTCTTCTTCGCCATGAGCTGGGTCTGCATCGTCGACGCGGACTCCTTGAAGCGGTCCCACAGGGCCATGAGCACTCCGTACGGGTCGGGAGGCGCCCGGACCGGGGTGCACCGGGCGCCGTAACTTCTACAGTAGTGTAGAAGTTACTCCTCCTCTCCCTCGCCTTCGAAGAAGTCCCCGACCTCGTCGACGACTTCGGCCGCGACCATGCCGCCGACGACGCCGACCGCGAGACCGGCGGCGCCCGCGGCGACGACGGTGCCCATGCCGGGACCGGAACGGTGGTGGTCGTCGTGGTGCCCGCCGTGCCCGCCGTGCCCGTGCCCGGCGTACGGGTCACCGTGGCCGTAGGCACCGTGGGAGCCGTGCGACGCCCGCCGTTCGACCAGCTGGCGGATCC
>NZ_LIWB01000024.1:41023-87452 GCF_001905725.1 Streptomyces sp. CB02400 | reverse complement strand
TCCTTAAACGTGCGTGTGTTCCGTGAAGAGGGTGCCGCCCACGGGGCGGCCCGCGATATAACTTCTACAAGCGAGTAGAAGCATAGGGGATCGGCTCGAGGGAACTTTGCGTTTCCTTTACAGTTGGTGTCGTCTGTCGCCGCCGTCGGGAACACGGTTCCGGCCACGATCGTTATCCGTTCACACACCCACAGAAGGAGCACGTACTTGTCCGCCAGACCGACGGACCCCCCGGGGCACAGTCCCCGACCATCCCGCCAGGCATTTCCTGAGCACGGCACACGGCGGGATGGTGTTCGATGAGTGCCGCGAACGCTCTCCTGGGCCTGCTGGCCGTCTTCGTCCTGACCGCCGGCACCGGATACTTCGTCGCCCAGGAGTTCGCCTACGTCTCCGCCGACCGCCTCGCCCTGGCGCGCGAGGCCGAGTCCGGGGACCGCAAGGCCGCCCGCGCCCTGACGGTGCTGGAGCGGCTGTCCTTCATGCTGTCGGGCGCACAGCTCGGCATCACCGTGACCGGACTGGTCGTCGGCTTCATCGCCGAGCCCTCGGTGTCCGCCCTGCTGAGGCCCGCGCTGTCGGGCCTGGGCCTCCCCGACGCGGCCGTGAGCGGCATCGCGGTCGTGCTGGCCTTCGTGCTGGCCACGGTCGTACAGATGGTGCTGGGCGAGCTGGCCCCGAAGAACCTGGCCATCGCCGTGCCGGAGCGGCTGGCGAAGGCGCTGGCCGGCTCCACGCTGGCGTATCTGAAGGTCGTCGGCCCCCTCGTGCGCGTCTTCGACGGCGCGGCGAACAGGCTGCTGCACCGGGTCGGCATCGAACCGGTGGAGGAGCTGCACCACGGCGCCACCCTGGAGGAGCTGGGCCACCTGATCGGCGAGTCCCACGAGCAGGGCGCGCTGCCCAAGGACACCGCCGCGCTGCTCGACCACGCCCTGGAGTTCTCCGACCGGACGCTGGACGAGGTGATGGTGCCCCGCGTGGACGCCGTCTTCGTCCGCGAGGACGCCACCGCCGCCGAGGCGGTCGACCTCATCGCCAAGCACGGCCACTCCAACTACCCCGTCCTCGGCGACCACCCCGACGACGTCGGCGGCGTCCTCGGCGTGGCCGAGCTGATGCGCCTGCCCGCGGACCGGCTGCCGGACACCACGGCCGGCGCGGTCGCCCGGCGCCCGCTGCTGCTGCCGGACACCCTCCCGCTGCCCGACGCCGTGACCCAGATGAGGGAGCGGGGCGACGAGTTCGCGGTCGTCCTGGACGAGCACGGCGGCGTGGCCGGCATCGTCACCTACGAGGACATCGCCGAGGAACTCGTCGGCGACATCGCGGACGAGACCGACACCGTCACCCAGGTCGCCGTCGCGGACGGTGACGGCTGGCTGGTGGACGCGGGCCGCCGGCTGGACGAGGTGGCCGAGGCCACCGGCGTCGCACTGCCCGAGGAGGAGGACTACGACACCGTGGCCGGCCTGATCGTCGACCGGCTCGGCCGCTTCCCCGCCATCGGGGACCGGCTCACGGTCGAGCTGCCCGACGGCACCGCCGCCGTGATCGACGTACGCACCCTCGACCGGCACGTACCCGACCGGGTGCGGATCCGGCGGCAGGCCCGCAAGACGGAGGAGCAGGCATGAGTTTCCCGATGGCGCTCTTCGTCACCGTGCTGCTGCTGGTCGGCAGCGGATTCTTCGTGGCCGCCGAGTTCGCGCTGGTCGCCGCCAAGCGGCACCGCATGGAGAAGGCCGCGGCCGAGGGCCGGTCGGGCGCCAAGGCCGCCCTTGCCGGTATGCGCGAGCTGTCCCTGATGCTGGCCGGAGCCCAGCTCGGCATCACCGTGTGCACCCTGGGCCTGGGCTCGGTGTCCAAGCCCGCGATCTCCCACGAGCTCGACCCGCTGCTGCACAAGCTGGGCCTGCCGAGCGCGCTCAGCTACGGCGTCGCCTTCGCCGTCGCCATGGCCGTGGTCGTGTTCCTGCACATGGTGGTCGGCGAGATGGCCCCCAAGTCGTGGGCCATCGCCCACCCCGAGCGGTCCGCGATGCTGCTGTCACCGCCCTTCCGGGCCGTGGTGAAGGCCGTACGACCGCTGATCTCGGTGCTGAACAGGATGAGCAACGCCCTTGTACGGCTGTGCCGGGTCACCCCGCGCGACGAGCTGGCCTCCGTCCACAACCGGGAGCAGCTCACCCATCTGGTGGCGGAGTCCGAGCGGCTCGGCCTGATCAGCGAGACGGACTCGGAGCTGCTGACGCGCTCGCTGACCGAACCTCAGACCCCGGTACGGGAGCTGCAGGTACCGGCGTCCGAGATCGTCTCGGTGGACGGCGGCGCCGGCGTCGACGAGATCCTGCGCGTCGCCGCGGAGCGCGACCGCACCCGGCTCCTGGTCCGCGAGCACGGCACGGTCCTCGGCGCGGTGCACGCCCGGGACGCCGTGGTGGCCCGCGCCCGGGGACGGGCGGCCGGCGCCCGCGCCCTGGCCCGCCCGGTGCCCGAACTGACGGACGACGCCACGGTCGCCGACGCGATCGACCTGCTGCGCCGCCGCCGGGCCTCGCTGGCCGTGGTCCGCGACGGCTCCGGGCTGCTCACCGGCATGGTGAGCCTGGACGACCTGCTGGCCCGCTTCCTTCAGCCACAGGCGGCATGAGGCCCACCACGGGCCGGACCAGGGTCACCCCTCCATCCGGCGGCGTCGTTCGTTGTGCCAGGCGATGGCCCGCCGGATGTCCGGCTCGTGCAGTCCGGTCCGGCAGGCGAGCTGCACCATGGTGAGCACCGGCGGACCGGACGTCAGCACACGGGTGATCTTCGCCGCCCACAGCTCCTCCTCCACGAAGGGGCGGCGCCGGTACGCCTCGCGGAGCACGTCGAGGTGCGCCTCGCAGCAGGCGGTCACCCGGCGCAGACCGTCGAACCAGGTGTCGGTGGGGTGGGCGGAGGAGGAGTCCGGAACGTGCCCGCCCACCTCCTCACCGGCCGGGAAGGTCCTCCCGCAGAGGTCGCACAGCTCCAGCGGAAGGGTCTCGCAACGCCGTGCCTGCTTTCTGCGCTTCCACATCAAAGCTCCCGGTGGCCGGATGCGGCCAGCGTACTGCGGGGCACCGGTGCCCGGCCCGGTGGGCGTCGCGACGTTTGCGCCGGGCACCGCACGGAACCCGTCACCTTCCCTGACAGCGTGCTGCGCGGCCCCGTCGAGCGGACGCGCACCAGCGGAACGGAAGGTCGATGGCCGGCATGAAGGTTTCCGATTACATCCTTCAGCGCTTGCGCGAGTGGGAGGTGGACCACGTCTTCGCCTACGCGGGCGACGGCATCAACGGTCTCCTGGCGGCGTGGGGACGAGCCGACGACCATCCGAAGTTCGTCCAGTCCCGGCACGAGGAGATGTCCGCGTTCCAGGCCGTCGGCTACGCGAAGTTCTCCGGCAAGGCCGGTGTCTGCGCGGCGACTTCGGGGCCCGGCGCCATCCACCTGCTCAACGGCCTCTACGACGCGAAGCTCGACCACGTCCCCGTCGTCGCGCTGGTCGGGCAGACCAACCGCAGCGCCATGGGCGGCTCGTACCAGCAGGAGATCGACCTGCAGAACCTGTACAAGGACGTCGCCTCCGACTTCTGCGAGACGGCGATGGTGCCCGAGCAGCTCCCGAACCTCATCGACCGCGCCTTCCGCACCGCCTACGCGCGGCGCACGGTCACCGCGGTCATCATCCCCGCCGACGTGCAGGAACTGGACTACAGCCCGCCGACGCACGCCTTCAAGATGGTGCCGTCCAGCATGGGCCTCAGCCAGTACGCGCCCGTGCCCGCCGACGCCGACATCGAGCGGGCCGCCGAGGTCCTCAACGCCGGTGACAAGGTCGCCGTCCTCATCGGACAGGGCGCCCGCGGCGCCCGCGCCGAAGTGGAGGAGCTGGTGGACGTCCTCGGCGCGGGCGTCGCCAAGGCCCTGCTCGGCAAGGACGTGCTCCCCGACGACCTGCCCTACGTCACCGGAGCCATCGGCCTGCTCGGCACCCGGCCCTCCTACGAGCTGATGCAGGACTGCGACACCCTGCTGATGATCGGCTCCAGCTTCCCGTACACGCAGTTCATGCCGGAACTGGACCAGGCGCGGGGCGTGCAGATCGACATCGACCCGCACATGATCGGCATGCGGTACCCCTTCGAGGTGAACCTCGTCGGCGACGCGGCCGAGACGCTGCGCCGGCTCCTGCCGCACCTGAAGCGGAAGAAGAAGCGTTCCTGGCGCGAGAAGATCGAGAAGGACGTCGCCCGCTGGTGGGAGGTGATGCAGCGGCGCGCCGCCGTGGACGCCGACCCGATCAACCCGGAGTACGTGGTGCACGCCCTCGACGGCAGGCTCCCCGACGACGCGATCGTCACGGCCGACTCCGGTTCCGCCGCCAACTGGTACGCCCGCCACCTGCGGATGCGCGGACGGATGCGCGGCTCCCTCTCGGGCACCCTCGCGACCATGGGGCCCGGTGTCCCGTACGCCATCGGCGCGAAGTTCGCGCACCCGGAGCGCCCCGCCATCGCCCTCGTCGGCGACGGCGCCATGCAGATGAACGGCATGATGGAGATGGTCACGGCCGCCAAGTACTGGCAGGGCTGGTCCGATCCGCGGCTGATCGTGGCCGTCCTCAACAACCGCGACCTGAACCAGGTCACCTGGGAGATGCGGGCGATGTCCGGGGCACCGCAGTTCGAGGAGTCGCAAGCCATTCCCGACCTGCCCTACGCCGAGATCGCGCAGCGGATCGGGCTGGAGGGCGTCCGCGTGGAGAAGCCGGAGCAGGTCGAGGCCGCCTGGGACCGGGCGCTGACGGCCGACCGGCCCTTCGTCATCGACTTCCGCACCGACCCCGCCGTGCCGCCGATCCCGCCGCACGCGGAGCTGGACCAGATCGAGGCCGCGGCCTCCGCCGTGCTCAAGGGCGACAGCGATCGCGCCTCCATGGTGAAGCAGGGCCTGAAGGCCAAGGTGCAGGAGATGCTGCCGGGCACCCGGCACCGCTCCGGCCGCCCCGGCGCCGGAGCCGACGACAGCACCGGCAGGTGAGCCGGCCGGCCGGACGGCAGGGGAGCGTACGGCGAGAGTGAACGACGCGAGTGAGGGCGGGGGACGGTCCGGCGAGGGCCCCTGGGCGTTGCGCGACTACGCGCTGATCGCCGACGGCGAGCGCGGCGCGCTGGTCGACCCCCGCGGATCGATCGTGTGGATGTGCGCGCCCGCCTGGCACGACGGCGCCGTGTTCGCCGCGCTCCTCGGCGGGCCGGGCACCTACCGCGTATCCCCCCGCGATCCCTGGAACGTGTGGGGCGGCTACTACGAGGACGGCACCCTCATCCGGGTCAGCCGCTGGATCGTGGGGGGCGCCGTCGTCTCCTGCCGCGAGGCCCTCGCCGCACCCGCCGACACGGGACGCCTGGTGCTGCTGCGGCAGATCCGCGCGGTGCGGGGGGAGGCCCGCGTCCAGGTGGACCTCGACGTACGCGCCGACTACGGACGCCACCCGATGACGGACCCGCACCACGACGGCCGGGCCTGGCGGGCCCGCTCCGGCCCCCTGCACATCCGGCTCACCGGGGCCGACGAGGCCCGCCCCGGCCCCGACGGCGGGCTCCACGCCGAACTGCGCGTACCGGAGGGCGGGGTCCGCGACCTCGTCCTGGAACTCGGGGACGGTACGGGCGACACCGGCCCGGACGCGCGGGCCCTGTGGCGGCAGACCGAGGACTGGTGGGCGCGGGCCGTACCCGACTGCGAGGACACCGCCGCCCTGCGGGACACCCGGATGGCCTACGCCGTGCTGAACGGGCTCACCAGCTCCCGGGCCGGCATGGTGGCCGCCGTCACCGCCTCACTGCCCGAACGCGCCGACACCGGCCGCGACTACGACTACCGGTACGCCTGGATCCGCGACCAGTGCTACGCGGGCATCGCCGTCGCGGCGCACGGCCCGCACCCGCTGCTGGAACGCGCGGTGCGCTTCGTGTCCGAACGCCTCCTCGACGACGGGACGCACCTGCGGCCCGCCTACACCGTCGGCGGCGCGCCCGTGCCGCCCGAACGGTCCCTGCCGCTGCCGGGCTACCCCGGAGGCAGCGACCGGATCGGCAACCGGGCGGGCGGCCAGTTCCAGCTCGACGTGTTCGGTGAGGCCCTCCAGCTCTTCGCCGCCGCCGCCCGCCACGGCCCGCTCGACGCGCGGGCCGTGAAGGCCGCACACATCGCCGCCGACGCGGTCGCCGAACGCTGGGAGGAGCCGGACGCGGGACTGTGGGAACTGGAGACCCGCTGGTGGACACATTCCCGGCTGTCCTGCGTCGTCGGACTGCGGGACCTGGCCCGCGCACTGGGCACACCGGCCGCCGCCGGGTGGTCCTCCCTCGCGGACCGCATCCTCGACGTCACCCGGGCACGCTGCCTGCACCCCGACGGCCACTGGCAGCGCGCCGCGGACGACACGGGCGTGGAGGCGGCCCTGCTGCTCGCCCTGGCCCGGGGAGCGGTGCCGGCGCGCGACCCGAGCCTCCGGGACACCCGCGCCGCCGTGGCACGCCGGCTCGCGGTCGACGGCTACGTCTACCGCTTCCGGCACGGGGACCAGCCGCTGGGCGACGCGGAGGGCGCGTTCCTGCTCTGCGGGTTCACCATGGCGATGGCCGCACGGGCCGAGGGAGAGGAGACCGAGGCGGTCCGCTGGTTCGAGCGGTCCCGCTCGGCCTGCGGGCCCACCGGACTGTTCGCCGAGGAGTACGACGTCTCCCAGCGCCAGTTGCGCGGCAACCTCCCGCAGGCGTTCGTCCACGCCCAGCTCCTGGAGTGCTCCGCACGCCTCGGCCCCGCCACCGCCGGCTGGTGAGACCCGCCCGGCGTGTCGGGGCCCCGGACCGGGGCACTGGTGGACGATGAAGGACCGACCGGTGGCATGGGCCTGAACGGAGGAAGCGGGTGGAGCAGCGGGTCGCAGCCGATTCGACGGAGAGTACGCCGGGCGCGGACGTGCGACGGCGGATCCCGCGCACCGACGCCGTGCTGCGCGACCCCCGTCTGCTCGAGGCGGTGGACCGGCTCGGAACCGGGCAGGTGAAGTCGGCGGTCCACCGGGCCCAGCAGAGGGCGCGCGAGGGCGCCGTACCGCCCGAGAAGGTGGCCGACACGGCCGTGGCCCTGCTGCCGCGGTCGCCGGTCGGGCTGCGCCCGGTGATCAACGCCACCGGGGTGCTCCTGCACACCAACCTCGGTCGGGCCCCGCTCTCGGCGGCGGCCCGGCAGGCGGTGCGGGACGCCGCCGGGCCCACCGACGTCGAACTGGACCTGGGCACCGGCGTCCGGGCGCGCCGGGGCCGCACCGCCCTGGCCGCGCTGCGCGCCGCGGTGCCGGCCGCCGCCGCCGTGCACCTCGTCAACAACGGGGCCGCCGCCCTGGTCCTGGCCGCCACCGCCCTCGCCGCCGGACGGGAGATCGTCGTCGGCCGGGGCGAGCTGGTGGAGATCGGAGACGGCTTCCGCCTGCCCGACCTGCTGGTCTCCACGGGTGCCCGGCTGCGCGAGGTCGGCACCACCAACCGCACCACCGCCGCCGACTACGCCGAGGCCGTCGGCCCGCAGACGGCCTTCGTGCTGAAGGTGCACCCCTCCAACTTCCGGATCACCGGATTCACCCACGCCGCGGACGTCGCCGAACTCACGGACCTGGGCGTCCCGGTCGTCGTCGACATCGGCTCCGGACTGCTCACCCGCCACCCCCTGCTTCCCGAAGAGCCCGACGCCCACACCCAGTTGACGGCAGGTGCCGCACTCGTCACCGCGA
The DNA here is from genome assembly GCF_001905725.1 of Streptomyces sp. CB02400. GTDB lineage: Bacteria > Actinomycetota > Actinomycetes > Streptomycetales > Streptomycetaceae > Streptomyces > Streptomyces atrovirens. The sequence goes on along the minus strand of NZ_LIWB01000024.1, from coordinate 79,624 downwards.
GCGGCGACAAGCTGCTGGGCGGACCGCAGTGCGGACTGCTCCTGGGCCGCGAGGACCTGATCGGCGCCCTGTCCCGGCACCCGCTCGCCCGTGCCCTGCGCGTGGACAAGCTGACCCTGGCCGCCCTGGAGGCGACCCTCACCGGCCCCGCGACCCCCACCGGCGAGGCACTCGCCGCCGACCCGGCGGAGCTGACCCGGCGCGCCGGACGGCTCGCCGCGCTGCTGCGGGCCGACGGCGTCGACGTGCGGGCCGTGGCGAGCGAGGCGACCGTCGGTGGCGGCGGAGCCCCCGGCGTGACCCTGCCCAGCGCCGCCCTGTCCCTGCCCGAGCGCTACGCGACCGCCCTGCGCACCGGACCGGTCCCCGTGGTGGGGCGCCTGGAGGCCGGGCGGTGCCTGCTCGACCTGCGGGCGGTACCGGAACCGGACGACGAGCACCTCGCCGAGGCCGTACGGTCGGTCGAGGGACGGTGGGCGACATGAGGGTGCTGGCCACCGCCGGGCACGTCGACCACGGGAAGTCCGCCCTGGCCCGGGCGCTGACCGGGATGGAACCCGACCGGTTCGCGGAGGAGCGGCGCCGGGGCCTGACCCTGGACCTCGGATTCGTGTGGACCCGGCTCGACCCGCCGGACGGCGAGCACCTGGCCCTCGTCGACGTGCCGGGCCACGAACGGTTCGTCGCCACCATGCTGGCCGGCGTGGGACCCGTGCCGGCCGTGCTGTTCGTGGTGGCCGCCGACCAGGGCTGGCAGGAACAGTCGCAGGAACACCTGGAGATCCTGGACGCGCTCGGCGTGCGCCACGCCGTGCTCGCCGTCACCCGCAGCGACCTGGCGGACCCCGGCCCCGTGCGCGCGGACGCCGCCGAACGCATCGCCGCCACCTCCCTCGGCACCGTGCCGTCCGTCGCGGTGAGCGCGGTGACGGGCGAGGGGCTGGACCGGCTGCGCAAGGAACTCGCGGAGCTGGCACGCGCGTTGCCCGTCCCGCCGGCCGACGCGGACGTACGGCTGTGGCTCGACCGCGCCTTCACCGTGCGCGGTCACGGCACGGTCGTCACCGGCACCCTGGGCGCGGGCACCCTGCGGGTCGGCGACCGGCTGGTGACGGGCGACGGCACGACCGCGGTGCGGGTGCGCGGGCTGCAGTGCCTGCACGAGGAACGGGACGCCGTCGGCGGCGTGGCCCGCGTGGCGGTCAACGTCCACGGGGCGCCCGACGCCGTACTCGGGCGCGGCCGGGTGCTGTTGACGCCGGACCGCTGGCTGCTCACCACGACGGTCGACGCCCGCGTCGGCGGTACGCCCGTCGGCGAGCTGCCCCGCGAAGTCACCCTGCACCTCGGCACCGCCGCGGTGCCGGTGACCGTCCGGCCGCTCGGCGCGGACACGGCCCGGCTGACCCTCGCGCGGGAGCTGCCCCTGCGGATCGGTGACCGGGCGGTGCTGCGCGCACCCGGCGGGCGGCACACGCCCCGCGGGGTGACCGTGCTGGACGTCCGGCCGCCCCCGCTGACCCGGCGTGGCGCCGCCCGCACGCGGGCGGCCGAACTGGACGGCATGACCGGCCGCCCGGACGGCGCGGCGGAACTGGGACGGCGCCGGCTCGTCCGCCGTACGGAGCTGGAGGCCATGGGAGCGCCCGCTCCCGCGCCGCCCGTCGCCGGGGACTGGCTGGCCGACCCGGAGCACTGGGCGGCGCTGCGCGGCCGGCTGGGCGACGAGGTGGAACGGCACGCGGCCCGGCATCCGCTGGATCCCGGCCTGCCCACCGAGGCGGCCCGGCGGCTGCTCGGCCTGCCCGACCGGGCCCTGGTCGACGCGCTCGCCGACGCCCCGGGCACGGTACCGCTGCGGAGCGGCCACGGGCGGTTGCACGGCCCCGGACGGCAGGGGCCCCTTCTCCCGCCACCGGTCCGAGCGGCCGTCGACGCCCTCCAGGAGGAGCTGCGGCACTCGCCCTTCCACGCCCCGGAGGCCGGCCGGCTGGCCGAACTGGGCCTGGGCCGCAGGGAACTGGCCGCCGCGGTCACCGCGGGCGCGCTGCTGCGGGTCGCCGACGGCATCGTCCTGCTGCCCGGAGCGGACGCCCGCGCCGCCGCCGTGCTGCGCGACCTTCCCCAGCCGTTCACCCTGAGCGAGGCCCGACAGGCGCTGGACACCACGCGCCGGGTGGCCGTACCGCTGCTGGAGTTCCTGGACGGGCGGGGCCTCACCGAACGGGTGGACGACCGGCGCCGTCGCTGCCGGCCCGACGGCCCGGAGAGCGGAGGCGGACGGGAATCGAACCCGCCTGCCCGAGATCCTCGGGCACCTCGGTTTTGAAGACCGGGAGGGCCACCAGGCACCCACACGCCTCCACCGCCCGCCCAGGCTACCGGCTCACCCGCCCGATCCCCGACAAGGAGCCCAGGCACATGCACTCCCCGACTCGGACACCCGTACGCCTCACCCGGTTCGCGCACGGCGGCGGCTGCGCCTGCAAGATCCCGCCCGGAGAACTGGAGGACGTGCTCGCCGGGCTCTCCGGACCGGTGCCGGCCGCCGGCGACACCTCGCTCCTGGTCGGTCTGGCCACCGGGGACGACGCGGCCGTCGTCACCCTGCCGGGGGAGGGCGGGGCCACCTCACAAGCCGTCGTGTCCACCGCGGACTTCTTCACCCCCGTCGTCGACGACCCCTACGACTGGGGCCGCATCGCCGCCGCCAACGCCCTGTCCGACGTGTACGCGATGGGCGGGCGGCCGATCGTCGCCGTCAACCTGCTGGCGTGGCCGCGTGACGTCCTGCCCTTCGAACTGGCGCGTGAAGTCCTGCGCGGCGGACGGGAGATCGCCGCCGAGGCGGGCTGCCACGTGGGCGGCGGACACAGCGTGGACGACCCGGAACCCAAGTACGGGATGGCCGTCACCGGCCTGGCCGACCCGGACCGGCTGCTGCGCAACGACACCGGCCGGCCGGGCGTGCCCCTGTCACTCACCAAACCCCTCGGCCTGGGCGTGCTCAACAACCGGCACAAGGCCACCGGCGAGCGGTTCGAGCAGGCGGTGGCCACGATGGCGGCCCTCAACCGGGACGCCTCCGCCGCCGCCCTCGCCGCCGGCGCGGTCTGCGCCACCGACGTCACCGGCTTCGGCCTCCTCGGCCACCTGCACAAACTCGCCCGCGCCTCCGGCGTCACCGCCGTGCTCGACACCGCCGCCGTGCCCTACCTCGACGGGGCCCGCGAGGCCGTGCGGGACGGTTACGTCAGCGGCGGCACCCGGCGGAACCTGGACTGGGTGACGCCGTTCACCGACTTCGGGACCGCGGACGACGACACCCGGCTGCTCCTCGCCGACGCCCAGACTTCCGGCGGCCTGCTGGTCGCGGGCGAGGTGCCGGGCGCCCCGGTCGTCGGCGAACTCGTCCCGAAGGGCACGCACTCCGTCGTCCTCAGGTGAGCCCCACAGTTCACAGTTCGGTGCCGGTCTCCTCGTCGATGCCCGCCCGTTCCCGGTACGCGCGCACCAGCTCCCGGGCCGCCGGACCCCTCGGCCGGCGCCCCGGCCGGATGTCGACGGCGAACGCCTTCGCCTCCTGGATGTGCGTGTTGGGGTCGAGGGACAGATGCAGCAGCTCGTTGGCCGCGTCCCCCGTGCTGTAGCCGTTCGGGCCCCAGTGGTAGGGCAGCCCCACCTGGTGCAGGGTGCGGCCGTGCACGGTCAGCGGTGCCATCCGGTCGGTGACCAGCACCCGTGCCTCGATCACCGCGCGGGCGCTGACGATCGTCGCCCAGCCGGTGTGCGCGAGGCCCCGCTCGGCGGCGAGCGCCGGTGACACCTCGCAGAAGAACTCCGGCTGGAGCTCGGCCAGATACGGCTGCCAGCGGGACATGCCGCCCGCCGTGTGGTGCTCGGTCAGCCGGTAGGTGGTGGCGACGTACGGGAACACCTCGGTGCCCGGCGCTCCGCCGCTCGGCTGGTAGCGGTTGTCCGGGTGCGGCGGCAGCAGATGCCGTACCGGGTTGCGCTGACGGCCGTACAGGAGGTTCGGGAACGGCGAGTCCTGTGGCTCGTAGTGTGTCGGCAGCGGTCCGTCGGTGAGGCCGGACGGTACGTACAGCCAGGCCTTGCCGTCGGCCTGCATGATGAACGCGTCGGTGCCCGACAGGGCATCGGGGCCGGTCGCGTCCTTCGGCGGCCGGTGGCCGGGGGACTTGTCCTTCTTGAAGTCGGGGACGTCGTGCCCGGTCCACTCGCCCGCTTCCGCGTCCCACCACACCAGCGCCTTGCGCTCGCTCCACGGCCTGCCCTCCGGGTCGGCCGAGGCGCGGTTGTACAGCACCCGGCGGTTGGCGGGCCAGGCCCAGCCCCACTCGGCGGCGACCCAGTTCTGTTCACCGCCGGGTGTACGGCGGTCGGCCTGGTTGACGCCGTCGGCACGCACCCCGCAGTAGATCCAGCAGCCGCAGGAGGTGGAGCCGTCGTCCGCCAACTGCTCGTAGCCCGACAGCGGGGCGCCCTCGGCGTCATGGCCGTTGATCTCGTCCAGCACGGACTCGGCGTCCGGCTCGGCGAGCGGGCCCTTGGTGGGGTAGTCCCACGTCAGGTCGAGCAGCGGCCGGTCCATCGGATCGGTGGACGCGGCGAGCTTCTCCCGGATGATCCGCCCGAGGTGGAAGGTGAACCAGAGGTCGCTGCGCGCCTCGCCGGGCGGCTCGACGGCCTGGTGGTGCCACTGCAGCAGCCGCTGGGTGTTGGTGAAGCTGCCGTCCTTCTCGGTGTGCGCGGCGGCCGGCAGGAAGAACACCTCCGTGCCGATGTCCTCGGTGCGCAGCTCACCCGTCCCGATCTCCGGGCCGTCCTGCCACCAGGTGGCCGACTCGATGAGCGAGAAGTCCCGTACGACGAGCCAGTCCAGGTTCGCCATGCCCAGGCGCTGCAGCTTGGCGTTGGCGGAGCCGACCGCGGGGTTCTCGCCCATCAGGAAGTAGCCCTTGCAGACGCCCTCGAGCTGGGCCATGACCGTCTCGTACGTGGAGTGGGAGCCGGTCAGCCGCGGCAGGTAGTCGAAGCAGAAGTCGTTCTCCCGGGTCGCCGCGTCGCCCCAGTACGCCTTGAGCAGGCTCACCAGGTAGGCGCGCATGTTGCCCCAGTAGCCCTTGGGCGCCGCGTCGGCCCGGACGAAGGCGTCCAGGTCCTGCCTCTGGTGGGCGTGCGGCATCGGGATGTACCCGGGCAGCAGGTTGAACAGGGTGGGGATGTCCGTCGAGCCCTGGATGGAGGCGTGCCCGCGCAGCGCGAGGATGCCGCCGCCGGGCCGGCCGATGTTGCCGAGCAGGCTCTGCAGCACGGACGCCGCGCGGATGTACTGCACACCGACCGTGTGCTGGGTCCAGCCGACCGCGTACGCGAGGGCGGTGGTGCGGTCCCGTCCGGAGTTCTCGGTGACCAGGTCGCACACCTGGCGGAACAGGTCCTGCGGGACCCCGCAGATCCGCTCCACCATCTCGGGCGTGTAGCGGGCGTAGTGCCGCTTGAGGACCTGGAAGACGCAGCGGGGGTGGGTCATCGTCTCGTCGCGTTCCGGCTCGCCCTCCGGGATCGTGGGACCGCCGGAGCCGTGGGACTCACCGCGTGCCGCCTCCGCGACGTCCGGAGACTCGCTGAGCTTGTCGAACTGCTGGTCCCGCTGCCCGGAGGCCGCCTGCACGTCGACCCCCCGGTACTGCCAGGTGCTCGGGTCGTAACTGCGGCTGTCGGCGTCGAGCCCGGAGAAGACACCGTCGAGGTCCTCGGTGTCCCGGAAGTCCTCCCGCAGGATCACGGGCCCGTTGGTGTACGCGACCACGTAGTCACGGAAGTACTTGTCGTTGCTCAGTACGTGGTTGATGATCCCGCCGAGGAAGGCGATGTCCGAACCGGCCCGCAGCGGTACGTGCACGTCGGCCAGGGCGCTGGTACGGGTGAACCGGGGGTCGACGTGGACCACCTTCGCCCCGCGGGCCTTGGCCTCCATCACCCACTGGAACCCGACCGGATGGCACTCGGCCATGTTCGAGCCCTGGATGACGATGCAGTCGGAGTGCTGCAGGTCCTGCTGGAAGGTGGTCGCGCCGCCGCGGCCGAACGAGGTTCCCAGACCGGGAACGGTGGAGGAGTGTCAAATACGCGCCTGGTTCTCGATCTGGACGGCCCCCATGGCGGTGAACAACTTCTTGATGAGGTAGTTCTCCTCGTTGTCCAGCGTGGCCCCGCCCAGGCTCGCGACGCCGAGGGTGCGCCGGGTGCGGGCCGCGTCGACCTCCCACTGCCAGCCCGCCCGGCGGGCCTCGATCACCCGGTCGGCGATCATGTCCATCGCCGTGCCGAGGTCGAGGCGTTCCCAGTCGGTGCCGTGCGGACGCCGGTACAGCACCTGGTGCTCGCGCGCGCCCCCGGTGGTCAGCTGCAGGCTGGCCGAGCCCTTGGGGCACAGCCGGCCGCGCGAGACGGGGGAGTCGGGGTCGCCCTCGATCTGGGTGACGCGCTCGTCCTCCACGTACACGTTCTGGCCGCAGCCGACGGCGCAGTACGGGCAGACCGACTTCACCACCCGGTCCGCCGTGGCGGTGCGGGGCGCGAGCCGCCCGCTCGGCCCGCTCCTGGCGGCGGCGCCGCGGCCCAGCGGGTCGGTGCCCTTGAGCTGGCGGTAGACCGGCCAGGAATCGATCCAGGTGCGCACGCCCATCACGTCTGCCCTTTCCGGAGTACGCGTCTGCCCGGCCGGGGTACCCACCCCCGCGCGCTCCAATCCGGGGCGTACATCGCGCGGAAGCGCACAATGGCGACGGCACGAAGGTGACGAAGGAGGGTGTGGCATGCCCCTGAGGCACGTGGCCCACGGGATCCGGGCCTCGCTGCGCAACAACGGCCAGGCCTACGGATACTCGGTGTCGATCACCATCGCGCTGGGGCTGCTGAACGTCGAGGCGAAGGTGTCCGGTTCGGCGTCCTACATCTACTTCGCGCTGGGCGCGGCCGTGGCCTTCAGCGTCCTGGAACTGCTGGCGACCACCGGGTTCCGCAAGGCCCTGGAGGAGGGACCGAGCACGGTCACGGCCATGGGCGTCTCGCTCAGCCTGGTCTCCGTCGGCGTCTCGGCGCTCCTGGCGTGGGCCACCGCCTCCCTCGTCGGCGGCGTGGCCGGTGACCTCCTTCGTGGTGTCGGTCGTCTACCTGCTGCTGGCCGGGACGGAGTTCGCCCTCGCGGAACGGGCCCAGCGCTCGCCGTCCCCGGACGACCAGGACCACCGCTGACGCCTGAGCGCTCCGCCGGAAGTACGGATATGTGTCGTTGGTCGTCTGCGGCGCCGTCGTGGCTGGTCGCGCAGTTCCCCGCGCCCCTTTGGGACGCCGTCGGACCCCGTCGGATCCGCCCCGGACCCCGTCGGATCCGCCCCGGACCCCGTCGGATCCGCCCCGGACCCCGCCGGACCCGCTCAGGACTCCCCGGCCCGCGACCGGGCCGCCAGTCGTTCCCGCTGCGGTACGACCGTGTACCGGGGATCCTCGGCCGAGGCCACCCCGGCGTGGAACACGCCGAGCCGCAGGGCGGCGGAACCGGCCAGCAGGGCCGTGCCGGCGAGGGCGGTGAGCGCCCGGTTACGGCGGCCCGCGCAGGCCGCCAGCGCGGCGCCGCCGGCCGTGAGCACCTCCGCGGCGCGCAGCCACGTCCGCGGCCCGCCCTGCTCGTACGGCTCGGCCGCCAGTCCCATGTTCCGCTTCATGAGCCGGAAGGCACCCAGTTCGAGCAGCGCGCCCAGGACGGCCGTACGGCGCGCCGGACCCGTCTGGTCCGTGGGCGCCGCAGCCAGGGCCAGACCGGCCGCCGCGGTGGCGCCGGAGCCGGCGAAGACGAACGGCAGCTCGCGGTATCCCTCGTGCCACGACGGCACGGCGGTGTCGGAGATCAGCACGGCGGTGTACGTCACCACCGCCGGGCCGAGGGCGGCGGCGGACGCCGTGGCGGCGGCCCCCGCGACCCTGTACCTGCCCGCGACGTCGGCGGCGGCCGCGGCCATCGTGAGCGGCGCGTAGGTCGCGAGCAGCCACGAGCCCATGCTCATCGGGGACGTCGGCTTGAAGACGCGGAGCATGTTGAGGAAGCGGGCGGGACGCCCCAGGTCGTGCACGAGTGCCGCCGTCGAGAGGGAGATCGCGCCCACCGCCCCCAGTTTCGCCGTGCGGGCCAGCGCGGGCCGGGCGGTGGCGTCCGCCCCGGCGGCCAGCAGCGACGACGCCCCGGCGAGACCGCCGAGGAAGAGGTAGCCCGCGATGTCCAGGGGCTTCCACGTGGGCCTGTTGAGGACCGGCCTGCCGTAGTACGACGTGAACTCGGCGTCGGGGACCATGGCCCGCTCGCCGCGCCCCCGGCGGCGCCCCGCGCCCCTGGCGCCGTCGCGGGACCCGCTCATCGGGGCCTCCCGACGAAGCCGGCGACGGCCAGCGCGGCGAGCGAGGCCGCGGCCGCCGCCGCGTGCCGCCACATGGCGGGCAGGTCACGGGTGGTGACGACCGGGTCGGGCGGCAGCCCGTACACCTCCGGCTCGTCCAGCAGCAGGAAGAACGCGCCGTCACCCCCGACGCCGTCCTCCGGGTCCTCGCCGTACAGACGGGCGTCCGTCGTCCCGGCCGCGTGCAGCTGTGCCACCCGGCCCGCCGCGCGTTCCCGCAGCTCCTCCAGCGGGCCGAACTGGATGGAGTCGGTCGGGCAGGCCTTGGCACAGGCCGGTTCCATGCCGTCGCCGAGCCGGTCGTAGCACAGGGTGCACTTCCAGGCGCGTCCGTCGTCGGGCCGCTGGTCGATGACGCCGTACGGACAGGCCGGCACGCAGTAGCCGCAGCCGTTGCAGATGTCCTCCTGGACGACGACCGTGCCGAACTCGGTGCGGAACAGCGAGCCCGTCGGGCACACGTCGAGGCAGGCGGCGTGCGTGCAGTGCTTGCACACGTCGGAGGACATCAGCCAGCGCATCTCACTGCCGCCGGGGGAGTCCGCGAGATCGCGGGCGGCGTCGAAGACGTCGACGTCGTCGTGGCCGGTGCTCCCGCCGGCGGGCCGCGCGCTCTGCTCGACGAAGGCCACATGCCGCCAGGTGCTCGCACCGAGGCCCTGGGTGTTGTCGTAGGACATGCCGGTCAGTTCGAGGCCGTCCTCGGGGATCGCGTTCCACTCCTTGCAGGCCACCTCGCACGCCTTGCAGCCGATGCACACCGTGGTGTCCGTGAAGAAACCCATGCGCGGCGGCGGATCGGTGTGCCCGGCCGCGTGCGCGACGTCGTCCGTCATACGGGACCTCCTGCCTCAGCCGGGCACGGGTGCCCCCGCCGGGCCCGGCCGAAACGGTCACCGCGGGGCGAGGGTGAGCGCGCCGTCCGGGTCGAGTGCGATGCCCACGCCGCTGACCCGGTCGAGCGTCTCCCGCAGCCAGGCCCGGTCGTCCGCCGCGGCGGGCTCCAGCCGCATCCGCCGCGTTCTCAGCGGCACCATGCGCAGCCCGGACGGGTGCCCGCCGTCCGGGGGCACCGACAGCAGACAGGCGAGCCGCAGGTCGTCGCGGTACTCCTCGTAGCCGGTGATGCCCTCGTAGTCGTCGACGAAGTCGCCGCAGCCGTAGAGGATCACCCGGCCGCGGTACATCTCGACCGGGCGGGGATGGTGCGAGGAGTGGCCATGGACGACGTCCACACCCCCGTCGACCAGCGCGTGGGCGAAGCCGACATGGCTCCGCGGCACATGATGGCCCCAGTTCGAACCCCAGTGCACGGACACCACCGCGACGTCCCCCGGACGCTTCGCCTGCCGCACCCGCCGGACGACCGCCTCCGCCGCGGCGGCCGACGGCTCCGCGAGGAACGCCACCCCGGACTGCTCCGCCGTCGCCGCCCAGCTCGGCGGGATGCCGCTGGACATCATCCCCAGGGCGAACACCAGCACCCGGCCGCCCTCGACGGGAACCACCGCCGGCGCGTACGCCTCGTCGGCGTCCCGTCCCGCGCCCGCCGTCCTCAGACCCGCGCCGTGAAGCACGTCCAGCGTCTCCCGGAGCCCGGGGCGGCCGAAGTCGAGCACATGGTTGTTGGACAGGACGCACACGTCGGGACGCGCCACCTCCACGGCGGGCACATTGGCCGGGCTCATCCGGTAGTGGACGGCCTTCCCGGGCGCGAACGCGTCGCTCCGCGTCACTGAGGTCTCCAGATTGACGATCCGCACATCCGGGGCGGCCCCACCGAGCACCTCCAGCGCCCGGCCCCACGGCCACGAGAACGGGACCGGCCGGGGAACCGGGCCGCTCACCGCCTCCGCCAGCTCCACATAGCCGCGCGCGTCCCGGACGAAGTCCTCCCGCAGCGCGGGATCGCCCGGGTGCGGAAGGATCTGGTCGACACCACGCCCGAGCATCACGTCCCCGCACAGGAACAGCGTCACCGTCCCGGCGCCCATGCCTCCACCGTAGGACTACGGCACGCCCAGTTCGAACAGGACGTATCCCGCGTACGAGCCGGAGGCCAGGGCCGCGGTGCCCAGCACCGTGGCCAGCGAGGGCCACCTCAGCCGGCGCATGGCCAGGGCGAGCGGGACGAACAGCGGGAACAGGGGGAGCAGATAGCGGGAGACGTTGCCGAAGTACTGCTGGGTGGCCATCACCATCAGGTACGACAGCACCGTGTACACGACGAGGACGGCGGGCGGGCGCAGCCGCATCAGCAGCACCGTCAGCACCGGCACCAGCAGCACCACCCCGACCCCGATCAGGTCCTCCACGGGCATCGCGAACCGGTAGTCGAAGTGCCCGACGGGTACGGAGGTCAGCACGTCGAGACTGTGCCGGCCCCAGTCGAACTTGTGGGCCCAGGCGCCGTCCTGGAGCTTGTTGTAGCCGCCCCAGTCGCCCATCCGGTAGCCCACCCAGCCCAGATAGCCGGCCACGCCCAGCGGGGCGATCGCCACCGCGACCAGCGGGCGGCGGATGCCCTCCTCGCGGCGCCACACCGCGAGCAGTCCGGCGACGGCGAGGGCGGCGACCAGGGTGACGGCGGTGGGCCGGGCGAGGCCGGCGGTGAAGGTCAGCACCCCGGCGGTGAGCCAGTGCCGGGTCATCACGGCGTAGCAGGCCCAGGCGGCCAGCGCCGTGTACACGGACTCGGAGTACACCGCCCACTCCGCGCCGGAACCGGGCCACACCGCCCACAGCCCCACGGCGACCAGACCGGCCCGGTGCCCGCCGAGCCGGGCCGTGACGGCGTGGATCCCGAGCGCCGCGACGAAGGAGGACACGACCGACACGGTCATGCCGGCGCCGTACGGGCCGAGCCCGGTGACCTCCGAGACCATCCGCATCAGCGCCGGGTACAGCGGGAAGAACGCCGCCGAGTTGCCCTCCAGGGTGATCAGCCCGGTGGCGCCGGGTATCGGCTCCAGCGCCGGGTCGTAGCCGTGCAGGGCGATCTGCTGGTACCACCAGCCGTCCCAGCTTCCCAGCACGTCCCAGGTGTGGGCGCCGCCGCCGAAGCGCGGGTGCTTCTCGCGGAAGTCGCCGGCCGAGTCCAGCAGGTACATGAAGACGGCGAAGCCCACCAGCTTCAGCACGCCGTACGTCGCGAGGACGGGTCCGTAGCGCACGGCGGCGCGGCGCAGCCGCTCGCGTGGGTCCGGGGCGGCCGGCGGGGCGGTGTCGGGCCGGGGCACGGGGGACGGGGCCGGGCCGGCCTGGTTCGTCGGGGCGGTGGTCATGAGGTCGGGGATCCTGTCGTACGGCGGGAGCGCCGGCCGGGGAACACCCAGGCCCGCAGAAGAAGGAAGCGCAGCAGGGTCGCGGCGAGGTTGGCGGCGACCAGCGTCAGCAGCTCCACCCGGGGCCCGGCCCCGGGCGCCGCGCGGTGCAGCACGGCCAGCGAACCGCTGGTGAGGGCGAGGCCGACCAGGAACGCCGCCAGCCCCTTGAGCTGGTGGCGCAGTACCCCGGTCCGGCCGCGCACCCCGAAGGTGAGCCGCCGGTTCGCGGCGGTGTTGGCGACGGCGCTGGCCAGCAGGGCGAGCGCGTTGGCCGCCTGGGCGCCCGCGGCGGGCCGGAGCACGCTGTAGAGCAGCAGGTAGAACAGGGTGCTGGCCGCCCCGACGGCGGCGAAGCGGAGCAACTGGGGGACCAGCGCGGGCGGCAGCCCGGCGGCCCCGTCGAGTTCCCCCGGGCGGCGCAGCGCGGCCAGCGGCAGCCGGCCGCCGGCCAGGGCGCGCCCCAGCCGGGCCATGCCGCGCAGGTCCGCCAGCGCCGTGGACAGGATGTCGACCCGGCTGTCGGGGTCGTCCACCCAGTCCACCGGCACCTCGTGGATGCGCAGTCCGGCACGCTCGGCTATCACCAGCAGCTCGGTGTCGAAGAACCACCCCCGGTCCTCGACCAGCGGCAGCAGCCGCTCGGCCACGTCCCGCCGTACCGCCTTGAAACCGCACTGCGCGTCGGAGAACCGCACGGCGAGGGTGCCGCGCAGCAGCCCGTTGTAGCAGCGGGAGATGATCTCCCGCTTCGGTCCGCGCACCACCCGGGAGCCGCGGGCCAGACGGGTGCCGATCGCGATGTCCGAGTGCCCGGAGATCAGCGGGGCCACCAGCGGCAGCAGGGCCGCGAGATCGGTGGACAGGTCCACGTCCAGATAGGCGAGCACCGGCGCGGACGACCGGGACCAGGCGGTGTGCAGGGCCCGGCCGCGGCCCTTCTCGGCCAGCCGTATCCACTCCGTCCCCGGCAGCTCCCGCGCCAGCCGCTCCGCGATCGCCGGAGTGCGGTCCGTGCTGGCGTTGTCGGCGACGGTGATCCGGAACGTGTAGGGGAAGGTCTCCGCGAGGTGCGCGTGGAGCCGCCGGACACAGGGCTCCAGGTCGTTCTCCTCGTTGTGCACGGGCACGACCACGTCCAGGACGGGTTCCGGATGGTGCGCCGGCAGCGGCGCCCGGCGCGGCAGCGCCACCTGCGCCGCGGACGCGGCGGATGAGCGGCGGTCGGTCGGTGCCGACCGCCTCGCGGTTCTCATGACGGGTTCACGGTCTCTTTCCGGCGTACGGCATGACGGGGCCCTGGTACGGGCATGCCGCGCCCGAGTGGTGGTCGGGGGAACGGCCCGGGGCGGGGTCGCCCACGGGCGGGGATCGGAGGGGCTAGCCGCTGCCGGCCGACTCCTCACCGGCCGAGGCGGAGGGCCCCCGTGCCGGTGACGTGGACGGCGGTGCGGTCGGCGGCGGTGCCGTCGTGGCCCGCCGGGTGGTGTCGGGCGTGCTGGTCGGCGGGAGCGAGGTCGGCGTGCCGCCGTACCCGGGTGACGTGGTGCCGGCGTCCGTGGTCCCGGGCGTGTCCGTCGGCGGCCACGACACGCTCGGGTCCGCATCCGGGGCGGACGTCGTCGGCTCCGGGGACACCGGCGGCGGCGTCGGACTGGTCGCCGGCAGCGGCCGCCGGTCGGCGGGCAGGGACCGGGAGCCGGCGCCGGGCAGCAGGGCCAGTCCGACGCTCAGCCCGGCCACCGCGAGGGCCGAGCCGCCGGCCCGCCACAGCAGCCGGACCCGGCGGCGGACCCGGATGCCCTCGTACAGGCGCTCCTGGTGCTCGGACCGGAAGGGAGCCGGCTGCCGGGTGTCACGCATCATGCGCGTCAGCTCACGCTCGAAGTCGTCCATCGCTTCTCCCCTCACCCCACGGGCCTGACGGTGTCGGACAGGATCTGCCGCAGCCGCGCCACACCGCGCGACGCGTGGGAGCGCGCGGTGCCCACCGGACAGCCGAGGGCCTGCGCCACCTGGCCCTCGGGCAGGTCCTCGCAGTAGCGCAGCACCACCGCGGCCCGCTGCCGGGGCGGCAGCAGCGCCAGCGCGGCCTCCAGCCGCGAGCGCTCCGCGACGGCCGACGACACGTCGCCCGGCCCGGCCCGGTCGGGCAGCTCGCCCACCGGGCGCTCCCCCCACCAGCGGCGCCGGGCCGAACGGGCCGCCATCCGCACCAGCACCTGGCGCACATACGCCTCCGGGGCCTGCTCGGCGACCCTCGGCCAGACGAACCACAGCTTCACCAGGGCCTCCTGGACGAGGTCCTCGGCGCGCTGCCGGTCACCGCCGGTGAGCAGCCGCGCGACATGGAGCAGCGCCGACCAGCGGGCAGCCACGAACTCGTCGAAGCCGTCCACCCGAAACCGCTCCATCCCCACCGCCCCGTGTCCGAACAACCCCTTACACCTGAGACAAAGACTCATGACCCGGCGAAACGATGCACCTAAGTGCTGTGATCCACCTCACCTCGGACGCGCTCGCCTCGGACACGCTCGCCTCGGACACGCGAAAGGGCGGGCCGTACGCCCATGACCGCGTCACAGCGGTCGATGGACGTACGGCCCGCCCCGGGGCGGTGGCCGGCCCTGCCTACGTACGGTCGCCCTTCGGCTTGCCCCGCTGGTCCGGGGTGCCGTGCGGCGGCGGGCTGGACGGCTGCGGCGAGGTGGCGGGCGAGACCGGGGACCCGGCCCGCCCGGCGCCCTGCTCGGGACGGAGTGCGCCGGGGTCGCCGGACGTCGGCTCGGCACCCGCGTTGAGCTGCTCCAGCCGGGCCTTCAGCAGCCCGGTCGCCGGAACCCGGTCGGCGTGCGAACGCTCGTACGCCAGCAGCTCCTCGACCTCGCCCGCGGACAGCGAGCGGATCCGGCTCTCCAGGCCGCCGATGGGCAGATGGTCGTAATCGGGCAGCGGCAGGGCGTTGCGGGCGGGATCTGCCATGGTTCTCACTTCCCTGGTGTACGACGTTGCATGGCCGTCGGCGGCAGGCCGACGGGGAGCGGGACGGTCAGCGGCCCCCCGGCCCGCCGCTGCCGAACGCCCCGCTGCTGCCCTCGTCCCAACGGGGCCGCTCCTGCGACGCGCTCGTACGGCTGCCGGCGTTGCCGTGGCCCTTCAGCTCGTGCGGCAGCAGCCGCTCGTCGCTTCCGGGCACCTCGTCCGGCTCCCGCCGCTCCCGTGTCTCCCGGACCGGGCCCCCCTCGGGCATCCGGGGCTGTTCCTCCGGGCCGGGTCGGCGCACCGTGCTGTTCCTGACCCGGCGGCTGCCGAAGACGAACATGCCGATCAGCAGCGCCAGGACCACCACACCCGCCACCACGAGCCCCGCACCGAGGGCACCGCGGCCCGCGGCGAGGTCGGCCGTCTCCATCCACGCGGTGTTCATCATGGCCCGCGAGTACCCCCGGTCCCGCCCGCCAACCTGCTCACCTCGCAGCGCCGCACAGCGCGTGGAACCCTTGCGGGCACCGGGTTTGGCCGCCGGGGCGGCGGCTACCCGCACGATGTGACGACGACATCCCAGGAAGAGCTGTTCCGGTTCCTGGAGGACCGTTTCGCGTGCGCCCAGGCATGCACCGAGTGCGCGCGGTCCTGCGCGACGCGGGCGAGCCTCGTGGACCCGGACGGCACCGAGAACCAGGAACTCGTACGACGCAAGGGCATCATGTGCGCGGAGGTCTGCGACGCGACCTGCCGGGTGCTGTCCGAGCAGAACCAGGTGGACGAGGCGACCATCCGCGTCCAGGTGGAGTGGTGCCGCCAGGTGTGCCTGGAGAGCGCGCAGGTGTTCGACGGTTGCTCCGGGGCGGAACAGACGGCACAGGCGTGCCGCGCCTGCGCACGGGCCTGCACGGAATTCCTCGCCACTCTGAACTGACCCGCCGGTAAGCGACGAGGACCGGGCGTCGCGGCACCGTACAAACTCGGGCGAGTTGTCGCCATACTGGACGAGCCAGGGGAGGGCGGGGCGGACTGCGACGGGGGCGGGCGAAGGAGATGGGGGACAGCAGGCTGATCCACGGCCGGTACCGGCTGATCGACCGGATCGGACGCGGCGGCATGGGGGAGGTGTGGCGGGCACGGGACGAGTCACTGGGGCGGCAGGTCGCCGTGAAGTGCCTCAAACCCGTCGGCCCGCAGCAGGACCAGTCGTTCAGCCGGGTGCTGCGCGAGCGGTTCCGCCGGGAGGCCCGGGTGGCCGCGGCACTGCAGCACCGGGGGATCACCGTCGTACACGACTTCGGGGAGTCCGAGGGCGTGCTCTATCTGGTGATGGAGCTGCTCCAGGGCCGCAACCTCAGCCAGCTCCTGGAGGACAACAAGCAGCATCCGCTGCCGGTCGACGAGGTGGTGGAGGTCGCCGAGCAGGTCGCCGCGGCCCTCGCCTACACCCACGACCAGGGCGTCGTGCACCGGGACCTCAAGCCCGCCAACATCGTGCGGCTGGACGACGGCACGGTGAAGATCTGCGACTTCGGCATAGCCCGCCTCGGCCACGACATCGGCTTCACGTCCCGGCTGACCGGCACCGGCGTCGCCATGGGCACCCCGCACTACATGTCGCCGGAGCAGATCAGCGGCTCGGAGGTGGACCGGCGCAGCGACCTGTACTCCTTCGGCTGCGTGCTGTACGAGATCGCCACCGGTGTGCCGCCGTTCGACCTCGACGACGCCTGGGCGGTCCTCGTCGGACACCGCGACACCCCGCCCCGGCCGCCGCGCGGCCACCGCGCCGAACTGCCCGAGCGGCTGGAGCGCATCATCCTGGACCTGCTGGCCAAGGAGCCCGGCGGGCGGCCGGACAGCGCCCGCGAACTGGCCCGCCGGGTCGGCGCGCTGCGGGCCGCACCGGCCGCGGTGGCGGCAGGGCCGGGCCCGGCGGGCCCGCCCGACGCACCCGCGGGCGCGGTCCGTCCGTACCTCTTCGAGGAGCCCGAGCCGGTGGGGCGCGCGGCCCGGCTGCCGTCCTGGACCCGCGGCATGACCACCGGACACAAGGCGGCCGGCGCCGGGCTGCGCACCACACCCCCCGACCCGGCGGCCGGCCTGTCCGGCGAGTGGATCGCCCGCCCCGCCGCCGGCTCCCGCGCGCGGCCCGCGGCGGACGGGCCGCCCGCGCCCTCACCGGAGGCGCTGACCGCCCTCGCCGGACGGCACAACGCGGGCCTGAGCCTGGGGCGCCTCGGCCGCTGGACGGAGGCGGGGGAGGTGCACCGCGCGGTCGCCGCCGAGCGCGAGCACCTCCTCGGCCCCGACCACCCCGACACCCTCGCCAGCCGCTACGAGGTCGCGTTCACCCTCAGCCGCACCGGCCGCGCCGCCGACGCGCTGCGCGCCTACAAGCAGGTCGCCGAGGCCCGCATCCGCGCGTTCGGCGCCGACCACCCCGACACCCTCGCCGCCCGCCAGGAGATGGCGTACGTCCTCGCCCAGCTCGGCCGCCCCTTCGACGCCCACCAGGTCTATCTGTCGGTGCTCGCCGCCCGCGAGCGGACCATGGGACCCGACCACCCCGACACCCTGCGCTGCCGCCACAACCTCGCCTTCAACCTCAGCCGGCTCGGCCGCCTGGAGGACTCGTACGGCATGGCGTGCGAGGTGGCCGCCGACCGCGCCCGCGTGCTCGGCCCCGAGCACCCCGACACCCTCGTCACCCGGTACGACGTCGCCTACACCCTCGGTCAGCTGGGCCGCTGGACGGAGGCCCTGGAGACCTACCGCGAGGTCGCCGAGGCCCGCGCCAGGGCCCTCGGCCCGGACCACGCCGACACCCTCGCCGCCCGCTACGAGACCGGCATCAGCCTGGGCCGGCTCGGCCGCACCGCCGAGGCCCTCGACCTCTACCGCGCCCTGGTCGGGGACCGCACCCGCGTCCAGGGACCCACCCACCCCGAGACCCTGCGCGCCCGGCACGGCATCGGCGTCAACCTCGGCCGGCTCGGCCGCTGGGTGGACGCCCTCGCCGAGTCCCGCGAGGTGTGCGCGCTGCGCGAGCGGGTCCTCGGCGCCGACCACCCGGACACCCTGGTCAGCCGTCGCGAGGTGGCCGTCGGGCTGGGCTGGCTCGGCCACTGGGCGGACGCGCTGACCGAGTACCGGCGGGTCGCCGAGGCCCGTGAGCGCGTCCTCGGCGCGGACCACGCCGACACCCTCGCCGCCCGCAACGACGAGGCCCACTGCCTGGAGCGGCTGGGCCGCGGCGCGGAGGCGGCCGGGCTGTACCGCCGGGTGGCGGCACTGCGGCAGCAGGGGGCGGTCGGCGGGGCGTGAGACTCCGGCGCGTGTCCGGCCGGTGCGGACCGGTGCGTGTCTGGCCGGTGCGGACCGGTGCGTGCTACGAAGAACCATGACCGCACCCGAGGCAACCCGGACCTACGACGCCGTCATCGTCGGCGGAGGCCACAACGGCCTCGTCGCCGCCGCCTACCTCGCCCGGGCCGGGCGCTCCGTGCTGGTGCTGGAGCGGCTGGACCACACCGGCGGGGCGGCGGTGTCCACCCGCCCGTTCACCGGCGTCGACGCACGGCTGTCCCGGTACTCGTACCTGGTCAGCCTGCTGCCCCGGAAGATCGTCCGGGACCTGGGGCTCGACTTCCGACTGCGCACCCGCACCATCTCCTCGTACACCCCCGTCGAACGCGACGGACGGCCCACCGGGCTGCTCGTCGGCGGCGGCGAGCAGCGCACCCGCGAGGCGTTCGCCCGGCTCACCGGTTCCGAGAGCGAGTACCGGGCCTGGCAGCGCTTCTACGACATGACCGGCCGCGTCGCCCGCGGCGTCTTCCCGACCCTCACCGAGCCGCTGCCCACCCGCGACGAACTGCGCCGCACGGTCGGCGACGAGGAGGCCTGGCGGACCCTCTTCGAGGAACCCCTCGGCGTCGCCGTCGAGGAGCGCTTCGCCGACGACCTGGTGCGCGGCGTCGTCCTCACCGACGCCCTCATCGGCACCTTCGCCGATGCCCACGACCCTTCGCTGAAGCAGAACCGCTGCTTCCTCTACCACGTCATCGGCGGCGGCACCGGCGCCTGGGACGTCCCCGTCGGCGGCATGGGCGCCCTCACCGAAGCCCTGGCCGACGCCGCCCGCGCCGCCGGAGCGGTCATCGCCACCGGCCACCGGGCGGTGCGCGTCGACACCGACGGCCGCACCGCCGAGGTCACCCACCGCACCGCCGACGGCGAGGGCGTCGCCGCCGCCCGGCACGTCCTGGTGAACGCCTCCCCGCAGGAACTCGCGAGGCTCACCGGCGACACACCCCCGTCGCCCGCCGAGGGCGCCCAGCTCAAGGTGAACATGCTGCTCGAGCGGCTGCCGAGGCTGCGCGACACCTCCGTCGACCCGCGCGAGGCGTTCGCCGGCACCTTCCACATCGCCGAGGGATACGGGCAACTGGCCGCCGCCCACGCCCAGGCCACCGCCGGTGAGCCGCCCGCCGTCCCGCCCTCGGAGATCTACTGCCACTCGCTCACCGACCCCACGATCCTCGGCCCGGACCTGGCCGCCCGGGGCTACCAGACCCTCACCCTGTTCGGACTGCACACCCCCGCCCGGCTGTTCGAACGGGACAACGACGCCGTACGCGAGGAACTCCTGAAGTCGACGCTCGCCCAGCTCGACGCCCATCTCGCCGAGCCCCTCGCGGACTGCCTGGCCACCGACGCCGACGGCCGCCCGTGCCTGGAGGCCCGGTCCCCGCTGGACCTGGAACGCGACCTCGGACTGCCCGGCGGCAACATCTTCCACCGCGAACTGTCCTGGCCCCATGCCCAGGACGGCACCGGCCGCTGGGGCGTGGAGACCCGGCACGCCAACGTCCTCCTGTGCGGCGCGGGCGCGGTGCGCGGCGGCGGGGTGAGCGGTGTACCGGGGCACAACGCGGCGATGGCGGTGCTGGAGTCCGGGGAGGGCTGACGCGTCGACGGGCAACTCCGGACGTAGTACTCTGCCTGAAGTGGTGTGATGGTGGGTGCTGCGGGCGGAGTTGGTGTCAGTGGTCAGACGGAACGAGCAGCGGCGGGCCGCGCTGGTGGACGCCGCGATCGAGGTGCTGGCCCGTGGGGGCGCCCGGGGGCTGACGTTCCGGGCGGTGGACACCGAGGCCGCCGTACCCGTCGGCACCGCGTCGAACTACTTCTCCTCGCGCGACGACCTGCTCACCCAGGCCGGCGCCCGGGTCTACGAGCGGCTCCAGCCCGACGACGAGCTCATCGCCCGGCAGCGGGCCGCCGGCCGTGACCGGGAGGCCTACGCGGGGCTGATGCGGGAACTGGTCGGCCGTGTCGCCGCCTTCCGCACCGGATACCTCGCCCTGCTCGAACTCCGGCTGGAGGCCACCCGCCGCCCCGGACTCCGCGAGGTGCTCACCGAGCGGGTCCGTGCCGACGTCGAGGCCAACGTCCGCTACCACGAGGGAGCGGGTCTGCCCGGCGACGCCATGGCCGTCAGGCTGCTGTATCTGGCGCTGAACTGGCTGATCGTCGAACAGCTCACCCTGCCGGACGTCTTCACCCCGGACGAGCGCGAGCGGCTGGTGACGGCCGCGGTCGAGCGGATCGTGGCCGCCGAGTAGCCGGAACGGGCGGTCAGTCCCGCTTCTCGCGCAGGTCCACGATCCGCCGGATCTTGCCCACCGAGCGCTCCAGCGTCTCCGGATCGACGATCTCCACGTCCACCGAAACGCCGATGCCGTCCTTCACCGCCGCCACGATCGACCGGGCGGCCACGTCCCGCACCGTGGCGTCCGTGCCGGGGCGGGCCTCCGCGCGGACGGTGAGGGAGTCCATACGGCCCTCCGTGGTGAGACGGAGCTGGAAGTGCGGTGCCACGCCCGGGGTGCGCAGCACGATCTCCTCGATCTGCGTGGGGAAGAGGTTCACCCCGCGCAGGATCACCATGTCGTCACTGCGGCCGGTCACCTTCTCCATCCGCCGGAACACCCGGGCGGTCCCCGGCAGCAGACGGGTCAGGTCCCGCGTCCGGTACCGGACGACCGGCATCGCCTCCTTGGTGAGCGAGGTGAAGACCAGCTCACCCCGATCGCCCTCCGGGAGGACCTCGCCGGTGAACGGATCGATGACTTCCGGATAGAAATGATCCTCCCAGATATGGAGCCCGTCCTTGGTCTCCACGCACTCCTGTGCGACACCCGGTCCGATCACCTCCGACAGCCCGTATATGTCGACCGCGTCGATCGCGAACCGCTCCTCGATCTCCTGCCGCATCCGCTCCGTCCACGGCTCCGCGCCGAAGATCCCCACCCGCAGCGAGGTGGAGCGCGGGTCGACACCCTGCCGCTCGAACTCGTCGAGCAGGGTGAGCATGTAGGACGGGGTCACCATGATGATCTCGGGCTTCAGGTCCTGGATCAGCGTCACCTGACGGGACGTCATCCCGCCGGACGCGGGGATCACCGTACAACCGAGCCGTTCGGCGCCGTAGTGGGCGCCCAGACCACCGGTGAACAGACCATAGCCATAGGCCACATGTGCCGTGTCCCCGGGTCGGCCGCCCGCCGCGCGGATGGACCGGGCCACCATGTCGGCCCACATGGAAAGGTCACCTTCTGTGTAGCCGACGACCGTGGGGCGTCCGGTGGTGCCGCTGGAGGCGTGCAGACGGCGGATGCGGTCGCGGCCCACCGCGAACATGCCGTACGGGTAGTTCTCCCGCAGGTCCGCCTTGGTGGTGAACGGGAAACGGGACAGGTCGGACAGCGAGCGGCAGTCGTCCGGGTGGACGCCCGCCTTGTCGAAGGACTCCCGGTAGAACGGCACATGGTCGTACGCGTGCCGCAGCGAGCTCCGCAGCCGCTCCAACTGGAGCGCCCGCAGGCCCTCGAGGTCGAGCCGTTCCGCCGGGTCCAGCAGGTCCGCCGCCTCCGTCATCGGGACCGTCCTCCCACCTGTCATACCAATTCGGGCGACCGATCATTCGGTCGATCTTTCCGGGAACAGTAAGTCAGGCCACTGGCCTGGGGGCAAGAGTCCGCCCGCGCTTTTCTCACCCCCGCCGCCCCTTCCCGCCCCGGACCCCGCTCCTCAAACGCCGGAGGGTCTGTTCTTCAGCCCGTCCGGCAAAAATTCAGCCTCACTGGCGCTCCCCCTCGCCCCGCGGTCCGTAGGCCGTCATGAAGCGGTCGCGGAACTTTTCCATGCCCCAGCGCGGAGCGTCCGGCGCGGGCTTGAGGCCTTCGGTCCAGTTCCAGCCGGCCACCCGGTCCAGCACCTTCGGGTCCTTGGCGACGATCGTGACCGGCACGTCCCTGTTGGTGCTCCCGACGGTGACGGTGGGCACCGGCTGGTGGTCGCCGAGGAAGACCAGGACCGTGTTCTCGTCGCCGTACCGCTCGACCCACTCGGTGATGCTGCTCAGTGAGTACTCGATGGCCCGCCGGTACTCGGTGCGCACCTTCTCCGGGTCCTTCCAGACCTCCTTCGGGTCCGTGCCCTCCTTCTTGATCTCGTGGAACACCGAGCCGTCGCCGAGGTCGTCCCAGTCGATCATGTGCGCGATGGGGGACCAAGGGTTGTGGCTGGAGGCGAGGATGATCTCCGCCATGATCGGCTCGCGGTCCTTCCTGCCGTGCTCCAGCCGCTCGAAGGCCTCCAGGCTGAACTGGTCGGGCACGGGGGTCCAGCTGAAGTACGGGCCGTGGTAGCCGAGGTGCTCGGAGTCGTAGATGTGGTCCAGGCCGAAGAACTCGCCCTCCGGCCAGGCCCGCCGCACTCCGGGCACGATGCCGACGGTCCGCCAGCCACCGGCCTTGCGGAAGTACTTGGTCAGGGTCATGCGGTCACTGGTGGTCAGGTTGCGGTAGCGCTGCTGGTTCTTGATCCACAAACCGGACAGGAAGGTGGAGTGCGCGAGCCAGCTTCCGGCGCCGGTCACCGGGGACTTCAGCCAGCCGCTCCGGGAGGCGAAACCGGCGTCCTCGAGCCTCCGGGTGCCGTTCTTCAGCGCCGTGTCGACCGGTCCCGCCATCGCCGGGTCGTCGATCGCGACCCGGCCGTAGCTCTCGATGAAGGTGAACAGGACGTCCTTGCCGCGCAGCCCGGTGAGCAGTCGGTCGGGCGGCGTCTTCGCGAAGGCGTCGACCGCGGCCTCCTTCTCGAAGACCCGCGCGTCGCGCAGCCCCGCCCGCACCTGCTCCACCCGGTTGCCCAGCATCTCCGAGGTGCCCCTGGTGGCGACCGGCACACCGGTGACCCGCACGCCCAGCGTGACACAGGTGATCCACACGACGCCCAGGACCAGCGTCGTGCGGACGGCGACGGGACGGTGGCGGGCCATCAGACCGGTCAGCCGCACCGTCGCCAGCGTCATCACCACCAGCAGGGCCACGAACAGCACGATCACCCCGGCCACGGCGAGCACCTGCCCGCCCCGGCCGAACGACTCCCGGACGAAGTCCGTCGCGTCGTCCAGCAGGATCCAGTCGAGCACCAGGTCGAACGGCCGGGCCAGCACCTGGTGGAAGCCCATGTCCACGAGCTTCAGGACGATCAGCAGACCGAGCAGGACGCCCGAGACCACCGCCCCGGTCCGCCGCCACCTCGACGGCAGCGCGAGCAGCAGCGCGGCGAGCAGGACGCCCTCGGCGGGCAGCCGGACGAACGCGTCGACGCCGACGCGTTCCACCCGGTTCGGCATGAGGAACGCGAAGAGCACCAGCGCCCCGGCGAGAACCGTCGTCCCCACGGTGACCCCGCGCGCCGTACGAGGCCACCGGTGCCGCCAGCCGAACCAGCCCGGTGGCGTGACCACCGGCGGTGTGCTTCCGACGCTCTCCCCGGACGCGGCCGGATCGCCGCCTTGGTCCGCTCCGCCCTCGGTGGTGTCCGGCAGCCGGCGGGGGCGAATGAAGAGCGACACCCGGAGGGTCCTTCCGTGCGGTCCTGCGGTGGCATGGCGGACAGGGCCCGGTGAGCGGGCCTGCCCACACCAGTACGTCGGCACGTCGCCGTGGGTTCAAAGCGCGCCGGCCCGGTTTGCTCCGCCCGCCCCGGCGTCCTCGCGGAAAGGTGTTCCTCGCGGCCTGTCGGGGGCAGGGACCGATCGCTAGGCTGGCCCGCGGACGACGGTAATCGGGAGGAGCACGGACGTGGCCGAGAGCACCACCCAGCAGCGCCCGCTCACGGGCTGGGACAAGCCGGAGCTGGACCTCAGCAACGCGCAGTGGCAGTCCAGCAGCCGTGGCCTGGGCGATGTCCAGATCGCCTTCGTGGAGGGCTTCATCGCCATGCGCAACAGCGGCAGCCCGGAGAGCCCTTCCCTGATCTTCACCCCCGCCGAGTGGGGCGCGTTCGTGTCGGGAGCGCGGGAGGGGGAGTTCGACCTGACGTGAGCGGCTCCGCCGCCACGGGGGGTGTTCCGCGCGTTTTTCCGGACACGCGATCCGAAGCGCCGTTCCCGGCCCGCGCCTGAGTCAGGCTGGCCGGGGGGCGGAGACCGAAGGTCGTATCCCGGAGGCGAGGAACCATGAACACCCAGCCGGTCGTCGCGGCGGTCGACGGTTCGGACGACAGCCTGCGCGCCCTGGAGTGGGCCCTCGACGCCGCACGCCGGCGCGAGGCCCCGCTGCGGATCGTGCACGTGCGCCAGTACGCCTCCTGGGCACAGCCCGAGGTCCTGGCGGCCGGGCCGCCCGACCCCGACGAGGACCCGGTCCTCGACCAGGTCCGCGGCCACCTGGCACAGCGGAGCGGTCTGCCCGCTGCCGAGTACGTGGCGCTGGAGGGGGCGCCGGGCGCGCTGCTGCCCGAAGCGGGGGCCACGGCCCGGCTGCTGGTGCTCGGCTCCCGGGGACGCGGGGGCTTCGCCAGCCTGCTGCTCGGGTCCAACTCCCTGGCCGCGGCGCGTGACGCCGAGTGCCCGGTCGTCGTCGTGCCCCGGCCCGGGCGTGGGGGCGGGGACGAGGAGGGGGCGTCGGCCGGGGCCGACCGGCCCGTGGTGGTCGGGCTGAACGCCGACAGTCCCGACGAGACCACGCTCGCCTTCGCCTTCGCGGAGGCGGCGCTGCGTGGTGTCCGGCTGCGGGTTCTCGCCGCTTATCCGTGGCCGTTGCAGACCTGGATGCTGCCGGGGGAGATGCCTCCGCCGCAGGTCGACCAGGACGCCGTCGAGCACGAGACCCGTCTTCTCGCCGACGGCTTCCTCGCTCCGCACCGGGAACGGCATCCCGAGGTCGCCGCCGGGATCGACGTGCTGCCCGGGGACGCGGCCGGTCATCTGGTCGACGCGTCGCGGGACGCCGAACTGGTCGTCGTGGGCCGTCATCGTCGTCGGCTGCTGGCGCCGGCCCGCATGATGGGGTCGGTGACGCAGGCGGTGCTGCTTCATGCGGTGAGTCCGGTCGCGGTGATTCCTCCCCCCTCGTAGCTGCGGGCACTCGTGCCGCTGGGGCGGCACGGGTGGGCGCAGCGGCACCTCGCAGCGCCGAGTTGCGCGACGTCCCCCGCCCGAGCACAGCGCCCGGTGCTAATGGCAGCAGACTCCTTTATCATTAGCGGCATGCGGGACTCGATCATCACGGACGCCCATCTCGTCCTGGACCTCGCCCTCACCATTCGTCATGACGGCAACGGCGGAGTCGCCGACGACCTGGCCGAGACCGGCGGGCTCACCGGCTGGGTGCGGGCGCGTCCGGAGGTGCTGGCCGGCGCGGAAGGCTATGTCGCTGACGCCGGCGGCCTCGCCGACGTCCGCGACCTGCGCGCCGCCGTCCGCGCCCTGTTCGCGCACGCCGTCCGCCCGGCCGAACCGAGCCCCGCGGACGCGGCCCGCCTCCTGCCCGTCCCCGAGGCCCTGCGCAAGCTGAACGACGCTGCCGCCCGTACCCCCACCGTCCCGGTCCTGCGGTGGGACGACGGAGCCGAGCCCGTCGTCCGCCGACGGCCCGTCCCGGACGGCGGGCACGACCTGACCGCCGTACTCGCCCAGGCCGCGATCGCCTTCCTCACCGGCCCCGACCGCGAACGCCTCCGCGCCTGCCACGCCCCCCGCTGCGTGCGCTACTTCCTGAAGGAACACCCGCGTCAGGAGTGGTGCAAGCCCTCCTGCGGCAACCGCGCGCGGGTGGCCCGCCACCACGAGCGGCACCGGCGGTCCGGGTAGCGGAGGCGGGCGTCGCCCGACCGTCCATACGCGGGTCCGGGCACGTACCATGGCGGCATGTCGTTCCTCCGCCGCCGCAGTGCCACGCCCGCCGGGCCCGAATTCGACGTTCTGGCCATGGACCCGGGTGACTGGCCCGGCAATCTGGGCGCCGGGCTGCTGCCCGCCCCCGACGGAAGCTGCCAGGGCGTCTTCCTGCGTTACGACCTGTTCGGCGGCCGCGGCCCCGCGATGATCATCGGCAATCTGCCCGAGGGCTCCCCGGCCCGGGACGTCCCGGAGGGCGAGGTCCCCTTCGAGGTCGGGCAACTGCTGCTGGCGCTGGAGAACGACGAGGAGATCACCGTCGTCGGCACCGAGGACGTGCCGGTGATGCAGGGCGACAACCTGCTGATCGTGCGCCGGGTCAAGCTCTCCGAGAGCCGGATCTCCTGCGTGCAGTTCGACCGCAGCGACAACGTCCTGGTGACCATCGCCGCCTGGGACCGCCCCATCACCGACGACCTGTACGCCCTCCTCAAGCCGCTTCCCGCGGAGCTGTTCCAGCAGGGCTGACACAAGGGGCCGGGTTCCGTGGGAACCCGGCCCTCCCGCTACGTCCTTCGCGCCGCTACGACGACGTCACCGTCACGTCCGCCGCCCGGACGAACCCGACCCGGTGGCCGAACTGGATCTCGTAGTACAGGTCCTTGCCCCGCACCACCTGGTGGGACGCCTCGTCGAAGGTCACCGCGTAGTAGTACTCGCCGGGCACCTTGCCCCCGGTCACGTACTTCTGGCCCTTGAGCACCGTGTACGGCAGCGGCGACACCGCCTGGGCCGGCACGCCCTCCGGGTAGGCCGCCTTCTCCGGGTACGCCCTCCCGTACACCGGCACCGAGTCGAGGCCCTTCTTCGGTGTGACGACCTTGCCCTTCGCGGGCACCGCGGTGGGATGCTTCCTCGGGTTCTCGAACCAGGCCTTCTGGCCGAGGTACCAGATGGCGGTCCAGTCGCCCCAGCGGTCGGCGACCGCGTACTGCTGGCCCGTGGAGATCCGCGAGGACAGGTCGTTCACCCCGGTGGTCGGGGCGGAGCCGAGGCCGATGTCCCTGATCAGCGGGGAGTCCTCGTCGTGGTCGGAGTACAGCCGCACCGCGCTCGACCCGTGGGTGGCGCACGGCTCGCCCGCGGTCTCGCAGCCCGTGAAGACGGGCCGGTTGGCGGTGTAGTCGGGCCGGATCGTGACGATGCCCGCGTGCTTGCCGGCCGTGGCCTTCAGTGGCCTGCCCAGCAGTTCGAAGTAGTGCCGCCAGTCCCAGTACGGTCCGGGGTCGGTGTGCATGCCGGGGATGGTGGCGGTGGTCGTCCCCGGCACCGTGTCGTGGCCGAGGATGTGCTGCCGGTCCAGCGGGATGTCGTACTTCTCGGCGAGGTACTTCACGAGCCGGGCCGAGGACCGGTACATCGCCTCGGTGTACCAGGCGTCGGGGTCCGCCAGGAAACCCTCGTGCTCCAGTCCGATCGACCCCGCGTTGACGTACCAGTTGCCCGCGTGCCAGGCCACGTCCTTCGCCTTCACATGCTGGGCGATGTGACCGTCCGTGGAGCGCAGACTGTATTGCCATGACACATAGGTGGGGTCCTGCACCATGTCGAGGACGCCCTCCCAGGCGCCCTCCGTGTCATGGACGACGATGTACCGGATGCGCTGCGAGGCGGGCCGGTCGCCCAGGTCGTGGTTGCCGTAGTCGCCGTCGCCGAACTCCTCGTACGGTGCCGGGATCCACTCGCAGGACACCGTCCTCGGGCACTCCGTCCCTGCGGCGGAGGCGGTGCGCAGTCCGGCGCGCTCCAGCGCCGCGGTGTCGGGCGCGAGGCCCGGGCGGGCGGCCAGGGCGACCTGCTGTCCGGCGTCGGTGACGCGTTCCTCGCCGGCGCGGATCACCTCGTACACGTCGTTCGCGTACGCCGTCGCCGACGCGGTGTCGTCCGCGCCGGAGAAGAGGGCGACCGCCGCGTACCAGTCCGCGGGGTCGTCGCTCTTCGGCTCGCCCAGCCGGCGTTGGGCCTCGGCCAGCAGCGCTGCGCCGCCCGCCACGTTCGCGGCCGGGTCCTCGCGCAGGCGTTCGGGGCTGAGGCCGGTCAGGTGGGCGGCTCTCGGCAGGGTGGTGAGCCGGGCGGGCAGCTCTTCGGTACGTGCCGCTCGTGCCTCGGGACGCTTCGACGGGCGGGCCTCGTCGCCGCGCGGGTCCTCCGCGCCGGAGGAATGGTGGTCGGAGGCGGCGAGCGCGGTGCGGGCGTCCGTGAGGTGCATGGGGCCGTAGCCGCCGGTCACGCTCGGGGCGCCGGCGTGGGCGTCCCAGCGGGACTGGAGGTAGGAGACGCCGAGCAGCACGCTCTGCGGTACGTCGTACTCGGCGGCTGCGGTGGCGAATGCCTGCTGGAGGTGGGCGGTGCTCGGCGGGGTGGTGGAGGGGGCGGCGCCGAGCAGGGGGAGGGTGAGGGCGGCTGCGGCGAGGATGCGGACGGGTTGTCTCAATGCGGCCTCCTGGGACGGTGGGACGTGTGACGTGAGCCGAGTGGTGCGTCAGTGGTACCGGTCGGCTGATAATCCGTCAATCATGCCCAGGGAGGCGCGTATTACCTTGTCAATCGGGGTGCGCGTCGGTTTCGTGGTGGTGGGTGCCGGGCCTGCGGGGCGTCAGTGGTGTACGCCAGTGGTGGTGGGGCGGGGGTGGGTTCGCCGGCCGGCGCTTGCCGGGTGCCGCTGCGCCCACCCGTGCCGCCCTGGGGGTACCTCCCAGGCCCTTGAGGCACTGGGGGAGGCACGACTGCCCGCAGTTGGGGTGGCACGACTGCCCGCGATCGGGACGGGGTGGTCAGCGGGTGCCTACTGCTGCTCGTACTGCTCGGCGGGCCATCTGGCAGTCGTCGTGGAGGCGGCGGAGGAGGAGGCGGTGTTCCTCGCCGGACGGGGCCGTGGGGGACGTGTCCTGCATCGAGCGCTGGACGGCCGTCTCGTACGTGCGGATCTCCCGGGTCAGCACCAGCATCAGGTTGACCAGGAAGGCGTCCCGCGAGGCCGGCCCCGCCGACTGGGCGATCTGGCTGATCTGACGCCGGGCCGCCGGAGCGTCACCGAGGACCGACCACAGCGTCGCCAGGTCGTACCCCGGCAGATACCAGCCCGCGTGCTCCCAGTCCACCAGCACCGGACCGGCCGGTGAGATCAGGATGTTGGAGAGCAGGGCGTCGCCGTGGCAGAACTGGCCCATGCCCTGCCGCCCGGTCGCCAGCGCGATGCCGTGCAGCAGCTTCTGCAGGTCGCCCAGGTCCCGGTCGGTGAGCAGACCCAGCTCGTGGTACCGGGAGATACGGGCCGCGTAGTCCAGCGGCGCGTCGAACGTCCCGGCCGGCGGCCGCCAGGAGTTCAGCCGGCAGATCGCGCCGAGTGCCGCCCTGATGTCCGCCCGCGGCGGTGCCTCCGCCGGGTGCCGCTGGAGCGCCGCGACCCTGCCGGGCAGCCGCTCGATCACCAGCGTGCCGTTGTCCGGGTCCGCCGCGATCAGCCGGGGCGCCCGCACAGGCGGACGGTGCCGGACGAACGAGCGGTATGCCGCTATTTCGTGGCGGATCCGCTCACTCCACGCGGGGGAGTGGTCCACTAAGCACTTGGCGACCGCGGTGCTCCGGCCGGTGGTGCCGACCAGCAGGACGGACCGGCCGGTGCGGCGCAGCACCTGGACCGGGGCGAACTCCGGGCAGATGCGGTGCACCGACGCGATCGCCGTGCGGAGCTGGGCGCCCTGCGGGCCGGACAGGTCGAGCCTCCCGCTGAGCGGCTGGGTGCCCGGTCCCGCGGTGCGCCGTACGTTGCCGGCGCCGAGGACGGGGTTCGCCGGGCGCGCGGGGGCGAGGTAGGGGCCGCTGTCCGACGGACGGGGGCGCAGCGGCCGGGGCGGGGCGGACACGGAGGACGATGCTGCGTACATGGGTGATACAGATCCCTTCGTGTGCCTGCGACGTCAGTGCACCACCCGGCCCGGCCGCCCGGGCGCACCCTGGGGGAATGCCCCTGTGCGACGGGGTCGTGGTGGCGCGTTCCTACTCGACACCCGATGTCCCCTGGCACACCATCTGGCGCACCCTGGCGAACCCTGGCGAATAGTCGCCCGGCAACCCGCACCGGGCTACTGTCAACTCAGCCGAGAACCTGGGGGCTTGACGTGAGCGGACAACCCAACACCCGGCTCTCGGACCTGTTCGGCCTGGCCGGCTGGTCCAAGGGCGAACTCGCGAGGCTGGTCAACCGGCAGGCGGCGGCCATGGGCCACCCCCAGCTGGCGACCGACACCTCCCGGGTGCGGCGGTGGATCGACATGGGAGAGATCCCGCGCGATCCCGTACCGCGGGTGCTGGCGGCTCTGTTCACCGAGCGTCTCGGCCGTGTCGTGACCATCGAGGATCTCGGTCTGGTCCGGCACGGGCGTACGGGGAAACGGCCACGCCCCGGGAGTGCGGAACATCCCGACGGAGTGCCGTGGGCGCCCGAGCGGACAGCCGAGGTCCTCACCGAATTCACGGGAATGGACCTCATGCTCAACCGACGCGGCTTGGTGGGCGCGGGTGCCGCGCTCACCGCGGGCTCCGCACTCAGCAGCGCCATGCACGACTGGCTGCACACCGATCCGGCCCTGACCGCCGACGCTCCCCGACTCGACGACCCCCTGCGCGCCGACCCCGCCGGGTTCGACCGGTACGAGGCCGCCCCGATCGGCTCGCAGGAGATCGAGGAACTGGAGCGCTCCGTGGAGGTGTTCCGCGCCTGGGACGCCGCCCGCGGCGGCGGTCTCCAGCGCAAGGCGGTGGTCGGCCAGCTCAACGAGGTGGGCGGGATGCTCGCCTACCACCACCCACCCCATCTCCAGCGGCGCCTGTGGGGCGTCGCCGCCAACCTCGCCGTCCTCGCGGGCTGGATGTCGCACGACGTCGGCATGGAACCCACGGCCCAGAAGTACTTCGTGATCGCCGCCCACGCGGCCCGGGAGGGCGGTGACCGGCCGCGCGCCGGTGAGGCCCTGTCCCGGGCGGCCCGCCAGATGGTGCACCTGGGCCGGCCCGACGAGGCGATGGACCTGATGAAACTCGCCCAGTCCGGCTCGGGCGAGGAGGTCCTGCCGCGCACCCGCGCCATGTTCCACACCATCGAGGCGTGGGCGCAGGCGTCCATGGGCAGGGGCCAGGCGATGCGCCGCACCCTGGGACAGGCGGAGGACCTGTTCGTCTCCGACAAGGGGGACGTGCCCCCGCCGAACTGGATGCAACTGTTCAACGAGGCGGACCTGTACGGCATGCAGGCGCTGGCGTACCGGACGCTCGCGGAGTTCGAGCCGGACGCCGCCACGCACGCCCAGCACTACGCGGACAAGGCGCTGGCACTGCGGGTCGACGCGCAGCAGCGGTCGAAGATCTTCGACTTCCTGTCCATGGCCTCCGCGTGCTTCATCGCCGACGACCCCGAACAGGCGGACCGGTTCGCGCGCCTCGCCCTGGTGTCGATGGGGCAGAACTCCTCGCGCCGCACCTGGGACCGGCTGCGCCAGATGTACCGGCTCACCGCCGAGTACGCCTCGTACCCGAGGATCCAGGAGCTCAGGGAGGAGATCGAACTGGTGCTGCCCAGGCCCAGGGGCAAGGGCGGCACCGCCCAGGCGTGAGGGGGCGGCCCGGCCCGGCGCGGATCGCTACGGGGCGACCCGGGCGACGAGCACACAGGCGGCGTCGTCGCGCTCCCGCTCGCCGAGCTCCTCCACGACCGCCCGGACGCACTCCTGCGCGGTGCGGGCGGCGGCGAAGCGCGGGGCCAGTTCGAGCAGACGGTGCACGGCCGTGGCTCCGGCGTGCCCGGGCACCAGTCCGTCGGTGTGCAGCAGCAGCACGTCACCGGCTTCGAGGGTCTCCTCGGCCTGTCCGTAGGAGGCGCCCGAGGTGGCGCCGAGCAGTACGCCGTCCGGCGCGTCCAGCGCCCGCCCCGTCCCGCCGCGGAACAGCAGCGGGGCGGGGTGTCCGGCCTGCGCCCACAGCAGTGAGCGGGTCTCGGGCCGGTAGCGCAGACAGACGGCGCTGCCCAGGGCCGGCTGCGCGGTGGTGTCCAGTAACCGGTTGAGGCAGGCCAGCAGCGGTCCCGGCGCGGTGCCGGTCATCGCCATGCCGCGCACGGCGCCGAGCAGCATCGCCATGCCCGAGGCGGCGCCGACGCCGTGTCCGGTCAGCTCGCCGACGCTGAGCAGCGTCGTGCCGTCGGGCAGTTCCAGGGCGTCGTACCAGTCGCCGCCGATCCGCGCGTGCGCCGACGGCGGCAGGTGGGCCGCGGCGAGGTCGAGGGCCCCCGGGCCGGCCTGCGGGAGCCGCAGGGGGCCGTGCCACGTCGGCAGCACGGCCTCCTGCAGCTCGACCGCGAGCCGGTGCTCGGTCCGCGCGGCGGCGTGCCGCCGGCGGTGCAGCGAGTCACGGGTCTCGCTCACCGCCCGTCGGCAGCGGCGCAGTTCGCTGACGTCGCGCAGCACCGCCCACATCGAGGCGGTGCTGCCGTCGGCACCGAGTACCGGTTCGCCCATCATGTGCACGGTCCGTACGCCGTCGTCCGGGCGTACGACGCGGAACTCCCCGTCGATGGGCCGGGCGTCGACCAGACAGTCCGTGACCATCGCGGTCAGTCTGGGCCGGTCCTCCTCGAACACCAGCGAGGGCAGTTCGTCGAGGGTGAGCGGCGCGGCGGCCGGGTCGCGGCCCAGGATCCGGTACAGCTCCCCGGACCAGCGCACCTCGTCCGTGAGCAGGTCCCACTCCGCGCTGCCGACCCGGCTGAGCAGGGCGTCGTGCGGTGCCGGCGCCGGACCCGGCACGGGGAGCGGGTCGTCCCGCAGTTGCGCCAGGTGCCCGTCCAGGTCGTCGAGCTGGTGCAGCGCCAGGTCGTACAGCGCGCGCCGCCAGCGTTCCCGCGGGTCCTCCGTGTCGGCCGGGGTGTCACGGCGTACGGCGTCCACCTCGCCCTTGAGCCGCCGGGTCTGCGAGATGAGCGCGTCGACCGGACCGCGTCCCGGCGGCGGGGCGGCTGGACGGTCCGCGGAGAGGTGGGACGGCATGACGCACTCCGATGCGGGAACGGTACGGCCTTCAGGTGGAGGGAGGGGCCGCTACGACTGTCGCACAGCCCGCGACGGCCTGTAAGGGATTCGGCAACACACGATAAGGCGGTGCCTACGGCATATGCCACCGTCTTCGCCGGGTTACCCGCGGGAATACGTCAGAGGCACTGTGGGCGTCTCAACTCCCATGGTACGCAAGTGATATGACGTCCCGTCGGCCACCGGTCACCACTCATTCGCGCGTTCGACGGACAAGTGTTTGCATGCGGGTGACCGGTGGGTCGCCCCGTCCTCAGTAGCGCAGCACCGCCGCCATCCCGTCCGCGTCCCCGAGCGCCCCGTCCGGGACGAAGCGGACCTCGGCGCCGGTCTCCAGGCACTGCTCCACGATCTCGTCCACGATGTCCGCGCGGGCGTCCAGGTCACCGTCCTCGGCGACGATCAGATGCTCGCCGGCGTCGCGCACCGTGATCCGGTAGTTCTCCTCCACGGCCAGCAGCCGGACCCGGCCCTCCCGGGCGCTCTGCCACAGCTCGTCGACGCCGGCCGCGAACTCCTTGCGCCCCCGGGCCGACTCCAGCGACCGGGCCACGTCCTCGGTGCTCTTGCGGGCCTCGGTCTCCAGCACCGGCCGCACGGCCTGCCACACCGCCTCGGGCGTGCCGTGCGCCAGCCCGCCGTGCGGGACGTGCACGGCGTCCCTGGCCACGCTGCCGGCCTCGCACAGCAGGGACAGGGCGGCGGGCTCACCGGTGACGTACAGCGGTCGCGGGTGGTCGCGCAGCAGCCTCCCCATCGCGGTGTCCGTGTCGCGCAGGAACCGGCGGGTGTCCTCGTCCCGGAAGTTGCTCGGCTGGTCGCCGACCTGCTCCTGCCGCTCGGGGTCGAAGTTCCGCTGCTCCCGGACCAGCGGGAAGCCGCCGACGCGTTCCTCGACGACCCGGTCCACGCCGCCGCTCCACAGGGTGCACCGGTCGGCGGAGACGGACAGCACCCAGAACGGCCGCTGCGCCGTGTGGGCGGAGACGAGGTTGCGGGTCAGGAAGGTGTCCGAGAGGACGATGCGCTCGGGCACGGCGCGGGCGAGCGACCACACCTGGTGCTCGCCGGGGGCGGCGAAGATGACCAGTCCGTCCTCCGAGTGCGACAGATCGACCTCGGTCAGGGCCCGGTCGAGCTGCAGGGACACATCGTTGCGCCGGTCCCGGGTGACCGCGGGATCGGCCTCCAGCTTCTTCTTGGCCTCGGCCACCGCGTTGCGCAGCCGGACGGCGTCCTGGGTGTTGAGGGGCTCGCGCCGGTGCGTCGGCGTCAGCACGGACACCGCGGGGTAGGGGCGCGGGCGACGAAGCTCGGCAAGGGTCGCGGGACTCAGATCGTGCTCCATGACAGCACCATAGGGCGGATTCACCGGCGGGGCATTCGGGGCGAAACGGCCTGTGCGTCTTCGGGGCCGGGCCGCCGTTCAGACGCGGCCGTCGTCCTCGGAGCCGCAGGAACTGCCGCTGCGCGGCAGGGAGCCGTAGAGCAGGAAGTCGTCGATCTTGCGGTGGACGCACTCGGACGACCCGTAGCCGGTGTGCCCCTCGGCCCGGTTGTCCAGCACCACGGCGGAGGGACCGAGCCGCTCGGCCGTCTCCACCGTCCAGCGGTACGGCGTGGCCGGGTCGCCCCGGGTGCCGACCAGCAGCATCTTCGGCGTGTCGAGGTCCTTGACCCGCTCGCGGATGTAGTCGGTCCCCTTGGGGCGGCCGTAGCACAGCACCACCTGGGCGAGCCGGTACCGCCCGAAGACCGGCGAGGCCTCCTCGTAGGCGCTGCGCAGCCGGGCCAGGTCCCGGGTCAGCCGTTCGGCGTCCGGACGGTCGGGGTCGTCCGCGCAGTTCACCGCCATCAGCGCCGCCGGCAGGTTGTCCAGGGGCACGTCCTCCTCGTCGACGAGGGGGTGGTCGGCCCGCTGCGGCACGGGCGGCGCCATCCCTCCGGTCGCGAGGGCCTCCACCCCGCGGGTGTCCCCGTCCTCCATGAGCTGGGCGAGCGCCCGCTGCAGCAGCGGCCACATCTCCTTGGTGTAGAGGCCCTGCCCGATGGCGCCGGCCAGGTCCTGACCGGTGAACTCGTAACCGAAGTCGGTCGGCACCGGGTTCTCGTCGAGCGAGTCGACCAGCTCCACGACCTGTGTGCGGGCCGTGCGCGCGTCCTGCCCGAACGGGCAGGCGAGCTCCTCGGTGCACCACGTGAGGAAGTTGTCCAGCGCGGTCTGCTGCCCCTTGGCACCGGCCAGCCCCTGCTCGGCCAGCGGCTCGGTCAGCGTGTCCACGCCGTCCAGCGCCATGCGGCCGACCCTGTCGGGGAACTTGGCGGCGTACACCGCGCCGAGCCGGGTCCCGTACGAGAATCCCAGGTAGTTGAGCTTCCTGTCGCCGAGCGCCTGGCGCATCACGTCCAGGTCGTGTGCGACGTCCACGGTGCCGATGTGATCGAGGACCGGGCCCGAGTGCTCGGCACACTCGGCGGCCACCTCGCGCAGTTTGCGCAGCGTGTCGCGCGGGTCCGCCATCTCCTCGCCGTCGGTGGCCTCCAGCGCCTGACCGGTGGCGTCGGCGCCACAGCTGACCGGTGCGGAACGGCCGACGCCGCGCGGGTCGAAGGAGACCACGTCGTAGTCCTCGGTCAGGCCCAGGAAGTCCTCGCGGCCGCCGGCGAGCCCCATCACCCCCGAACCGCCCGGGCCGCCGAAGTTCAGCAGCACCGAGCCCCGCGGGTCGCCGGAGGCGCGGTAGCGGGCGAGGGCCAGTTCGAGGGTGCCCTCGTCGGGCTTCGCGTAGTCGAGCGGCACGGTGACCGTCCCGCACTGCATGTCCTTCGGCAGGTCCGCGCTCTCGCAGGCCGCCCATGTGATCTTCTGGTCGTAGAACCGGTCGAGGTCGGAATCCGTCCGGCCGGTGGCCGTCAGCCCCGTACCCAGCAAGGCCAGCCCGACCGCCCCGGCGGCCGCGCAGCGCGGGACCGAGGGCCGCACCGCGCAGCGCCGGACCGAGGGTCGCTTGGACAGCTTGGCCAGCATCGATGCCTCCAGGGACGTCCCGACCTGCGCCCTCGCCCACCATAAGCGGGCCCCGGGGCTCCCGCCCGTCGGCCTCGCGGCGGCCCGCCGGGCGCCCCGGTCCGGTGTTCGGCCGCCATGAGTTCGACGGTCTTTGCCCGGGGTTCGAGCGGCGGGACGCCCGATGGGGTGAACCGGCTGCGGCATACGGATGAGCCATAACCCGGATGCCGCAGTCGCGTTCTATCCGGTGCGGGCGGACGCCCGCGACCATCTCTGGAAGGCAGGGAACCGATGAGACGGGTCACCCGAAACGGCGTGATCGCCGTCGCCGCGGCGTCGGGCGCGATGGCCGTGGCGGTACCGGCGTACGCCGATGCCGGGGCGGAGGGGATCGCGGCCGGTTCGCCCGGCGTGGGGTCCGGGAACACCGTCCAGCTCCCGGTGCACGTCCCGGTGAACGTGTGCGGGAACACGGTGAACGCGGTGGGCCTGCTCAACCCCGCCGCGGGCAACACCTGCGTCAACGAGGACACGGGCGAGCGGGGCGGTACAGCGGCGGGGCCCTCCGCCGTGACCGAGGCGCAGGACTCGCCGGGCGCGGTGTCCGGCAACGGGGTGCGGTTGCCGGTGGACCTTCCGGTCAACGTCAGCGGGAACAGCGTGAACGTGGCCGGCGCCGGCAACGCGTCGGCCGGCAACACCTCCACGAACACCTCCGGCGAACGGCCCGACCGCCCGGACGGACCCGGGCCCGCCGCGCCGCCGCGCACCCTCCCCGACCCGGCGCCGCACGCGGCCCCGCCGCACACCGCAGCCCTCGCCGACACGGGTGCCGACCGGACGCTCCCGGTCCTCGGCACCGGCGCCGCGCTCTTCCTGGGCGGAGTCGCCCTGTACCGCCGCGCCCGCCTGCGGACGTACGGCTGAACCGTCCGGAGAAACGATCGGCCCCCGTGGGTCAGCCGCGTCCGCGGTGGAACCGCCGGTGCAACTCCTCGACCTCGTCCGCCAGTCCGGGGACGGGCCCGGCCACGGTCACGCCCGGGGCGATCTCGGTGACGGGCAGCGTCCGCACCGGCGGGGCGGGCACCCCCAGCTCGGCGAGCCAGGACGCCAGCTGCTCGGAGGAGGCGACGTACACGATGCGTCCGAGGCCCACCCAGGCGTGGGCGGCGGCGCACATCGGGCAGTGCTCACCGGAGGTGTACACCGTGGCCGCGGCCCGTTCGGCGGGGCTCATGTGCGCCGCCGACCAGCGCGCCAGCTCGAACTCGGGGTGCCGGGTGCGGTCGCCGGAGGCCACGCGGTTGTGGTCCTCGGCGAGCACGGTGCCGTCCCCGGCCACCAGCACCGAACCGAACGGCTCGTCGCCGGACTCCAGCGCCTCGGCCGCCAGTTCCACGCAGCGCCGCAGATACGGCAGTTCCTCATCCCGCACGACCATGGTCCGGCCTCCTCACGACGCTTGAACGACAGCAACGGTAATCCCGTTGCCC
Source organism: Streptomyces sp. CB02400 (assembly GCF_001905725.1). Taxonomy (GTDB): domain Bacteria; phylum Actinomycetota; class Actinomycetes; order Streptomycetales; family Streptomycetaceae; genus Streptomyces; species Streptomyces atrovirens. The sequence continues at coordinate 41,988 of NZ_LIWB01000024.1, read as the reverse complement.
CGGACACCGCCCCATGGTGGGGTCTGCCGCATGGATGAAGCTGCCGTACTCGCCCTGTTCGACCGTGAGATGCGTGAGGAGGTGCGGCCCGACGGCCCCGGTTCGGAGGTCGAGCGCGTCGGCGCCGTGGTGCGCCATGCGGGCCCCGCGCACGGCTGGAACGGTGTCGTCTGGTCCGCGCCGGAGGCGGCGGGCGTGGACGTGGACGCGGCGATCGCGGAACAGATCGCGTACTTCACCGGGATCGGCCGTGAGTTCGAGTGGAAGCTGTACGGGCACGACCTGCCGGTGGACCTCGGACAGCGGCTCGTGGCGGCCGGATTCACCCCCGAGCCGGTCGAGACGCTCATGGTGGGCGAGGTCGCCGGTCTCGCCCTCGGCACCGAGCCGCCCGAGGGCGTCCGCATCGTGCGGGTCACCGACCGGGCGGGTGTCGACCTGATGGCCGACGCGCAGGCGAAGGCGTTCGGCACCGATGCCTCCCGGTTCCACCGGTACCTGCTCGACCGGCTCACCACCGCCCCCGACAGCGTCGTCGCCGTCGTGGCGCTGGCGGGTGACGAGCCGGTGAGCGCGGCGCGCATGGAGCTGGTGCCGGGTACTTCGTTCGCCGGGCTGTGGGGTGGTGGCACGGTACGGCACTGGCGTGGGCGGGGCATCTACCGCGCGCTGGTCGCCCACCGGGCCCGGGTCGCGGCGGACCTCGGCTACCGCTACCTCCAGGTCGACGCCTCCAGCCAGAGCCGCCCCATCCTGGAACGCCTCGGCTTCACCCCTCTGACGACGACCACACCGTACGTCTACCCGAGCCGCTAGCTACGAGCGGCTGCGCCGCTTACCGGCGCAGCCGCGGGCAGTGGGGCCACCCACCCCCGTAGCTGCTGGCAGTCGCGCCACCCACCACTGCAACCGCCGTAGCTGCGGGCAGTCGTGCCTCCCCCAGGGAGGTACCCCCAGGGCGGCAC
>NZ_LIWB01000024.1:0-40915 GCF_001905725.1 Streptomyces sp. CB02400 | reverse complement strand
GGCACGACTGCCCGCGGAGAGCGGAGAGCGGAGAGCCGGTACGGGCGGCTCTTTGCTAGTGGGTGTTGTGAGAGTTATAGTCTCTAACAGTTGTGAGGGGGATTGAGTGATCCCTCTTGTTCGCTGTCGAGGAGGCCGTCATGTCCGCCGCCACCCATGAAACCCGCCCCCTGCACGCCGTCCTGGGATCCGGCCCCGCCGGAACCACCCTCGCCCGGGAGCTCGCCCGGCGCGGTCACGCCGTACGGCTCGTCGACCGGAAGGGGGACGGACCCGCGATCGAGGGAGTCCGGCGGCATGCCGCCGACGTCGGCACCGCCGACGGCGCACGCGCGGCCGTCGCCGGCGCCGCCGTGGTGTACCACTGCGCCAACGTCGCCTACCACCTGCAGGTCGAGGTGATGCCGCGGATACAGGAAGCGGTGCTCGCCGCCGTCGAGGAGTCCGGAGCCCGGCTCGTCGTCCTCGACACGATCTACCCGTACGGCCCGACCGGGGGAGCGGTGATGACCGAGGACACCCCCTGGCGGGCGACCAGCCGCAAGGGCCGGATGCGCGCGACGCTCGACGAGCGGTATCTCGCCGCGCACCGGGAGGGCCGCGCCCGGGTGGTCCTCGGCCGCTCCGCCGACTTCGTCGGCCCCGGCGTGCTCAACTCCTCCCTCGGCGGCGCCGTGTTCCCGGGGGCGCTCACCGGCGGCGAGGTGATGGGGGCGGGCGACCTGGACCTGCCGCACAGTTACACCGACATCGGGGACGTGGCGGCCGGCCTGGCCACCCTCGGCGAGCGGCCCGAGGGCGACGGGCGGGTGTGGCACCTGCCCACCGCGCCCGCCGTCAGCACCCGCGAGATCCACGCCATGATCGAGAAGCGGACCGGCCGGCCCCTGAACGTGGTCGTCCTGGAGGAGCCGCGCCCCTTCGGCCCGTTCGACGAGGTCTTCATGGCCGAACTCGCCGAGATGTTCTACCAGTACACCGAGCCGCAGATCGTGGACTCCGCGGCCTTCGAGCGGACCTTCGGCGTGACGCCGACGCCGCTCGAGGAGACCGTGGACGCCACGGTGACCTGGTACGAGCAGTGGCTGTCCCGCCGCTGACGCGGACCGCCGGATTCCGTCAGCGGCCGGCCTTCGCGCGGTCCAGCGCGGCCACTCCCAGTGCGGCGAGGCCGATCTGGATCAGCCACTCCACCCAGTCGACGCCCTCGGTGTCGGCCACCCCGAAGGCCGCGGCGACCGCCGAGCCGATCAGTGCGGCGGCGATGCCGACGAGAATCGTCCAGAGGATTCCGATGCGCTGACGGCCCGGGACCACGAGCCGGCCCAGGACGCCGATGACCACACCGATGACGATGGCGCTGATGATGCCGTCGATCTCCATCTCACCCCTCTTTTCCTGACCTCCGCTGCACTGCGTATGCCCCCCGGCCGCCGGGGCAGTCCCGCCCGGACATGGGAACGCCGGTCCGCGGTCGACGCGGGCCGGCGTTCGGCTCCTTTCGCGGTCCTCCTACGACCGGCGGCCGCTCCTGACGGCCGTGGCGGCGCAGGCCGTGCCCAGGATCAGGGTGAGGGCGCCGATGACGACGTTGTTCCAGATGACGCCGGCGTCGGGGTCGGTGCCGACGATCCACGGCGAGATGATCATCCACAGGCCCAGGGCGCACATGGCCCCGCTGAGGCCGTACATACGCGCCGGGGCCGCGGTGAACCCCAGGGCGAGCAGGCCGATCGCGATGCCCACGATCAGGTTGTGGGTCACGAGCGCGGGCTGGCTCGTCGTGTAGTGGAGTATCCACGGGGACACCGCACAGTAGAGACCGAGCAGGAACACCGGTCCGTCCACGAGGGCCACATCACGACCCCCGAGCATACGGTCGTACCGTGCCCGCATCTCCGAGGCATCGGGGTGGCTCGTGATGTCACCGCGCGGATGTGAGACGTTGGCCATGAGTCGTCTCCTTTGACTAGCAGGCCTGACCGCGTCTGGTGCGGTATGCGGTAAGAGCCGCATAAGTGCATTCTGCCCTTATTTTCCCTTTATGTGTAGAGCTCGCGAGGGTTCGGTCCCGCCGCGGCCCCGCCCCGGCATCGGCCGCCGCCGACCGATCGGCATGTTCGCGTCACGATGACTGGTCTAAACCCTTGACTGGTACAGACCAAAGCGGTTGAGTGTGTTCTCACACCCCCCACCACGGCCGCCCCCACTGCCGTGACCGGCCCCGCCGGCATGTGCGGGCGAGGCCCCGCTCAGGCATGTCCTCGTCCGGGAGCGGCCGCGTTCCGCGAAGGAGTTGTTCCCTTGTCGAGAAGACGCATCGCCGCCGTGACCGCAGCCCTCGTCCTCGCCGGCGGCGCGCCGGTGCTGCTCCCCGCCGCCTCCGCCTCCGCCGCCTCGTGCTCCAGTTATCCGAACTGGGTGGCCGGAAGGTCGTACAACGCCGGTGACATCGTGCGCTACACCGACGGCCGGGCGTACATCGCCGAGCACGCCAATCCGGGTTACGACCCGATCATCAGCACCTGGTACTGGGAGCCGTACGCCTGTGACAACGGCCCCGGAACGCCCGTCGGCAACTTCGTCGTGACCGAGGCGCAGTTCAACCAGATGTTCCCGAACCGGAACCCCTTCTACACCTACAGCGGGCTCACCGCCGCGCTGAGCGCCTACCCCGGTTTCGCCAACACCGGCAGCGACACGGTGAAGAAGCAGGAGGCCGCCGCCTTCCTCGCCAACGTCAGCCACGAGACCGGCGGTCTGGTGCACATCGTGGAGCAGAACACCGCCAACTACCCGCACTACTGCGACTACGGACAGCCGTTCGGGTGCCCGGCCGGGCAGTCCGCTTACTACGGGCGCGGCCCGATCCAGCTGAGCTGGAACTACAACTACAAGGCGGCGGGCGACGCACTCGGCATCGACCTGCTGAACAACCCCTGGCTGGTGCAGAACGACTCCGCCGTCGCCTGGAAGACGGCCCTGTGGTACTGGAACACCCAGCGGGGTCCTGGGACGATGACCGCGCACAGCGCCATGGTCGACCAGGCCGGATTCGGTCACACGATCCGCGCCATCAACGGCTGGGTGGAGTGCGACGGCAAGAACCCGGCGCAGGTGCAGAGCAGGGTGAGCAAGTACCAGCAGTTCACCCAGATCCTCGGAACGTCACCCGGCGGCAATCTGTACTGCTGACGTCCGACCGCTCGGCGTGGTGTCATGCACCTGACCTAAGACGCTCGGATCGCGGCCCGCGCACCGCACGTGCGCGGGCCGTCCCCCGGACGAAGGGCAGCCGCCATGCGCACCCCCCACGCCCTGCTCGCCACGACCGTCACGGCCGCCGCGCTGGCCGCGACGGTCGTGGCACCCGCACCTGCCGCCGCCGCGGCGACTCCGTCGCCCGGCGCCTACTACGTCCAGAGCGCGACGACCGGACTGAACGCCGCCGGCACCTCCGGGGCGGTCGAGCAGCACAGACCGCGCGGCGACGAGGACCGTCAGCAGTGGAACCTGAGAGCCGACGGCACCCTGGAGAACACCGACAGCCCCGGCACCTGCCTCGGCCGCACTGGTGATCAGGCCCGGACCGTCGCCTGCGCGAGCCCGGAGGCACGCTGGGAGATCACCTCCGTGGGCGCGGACCGGTTCACGCTCACCGTCCCCGGCGCCGACCGCCGCCTCACCGTCTCCCCGAAACCCTCCGGTGCCAATTTTCCCGCCCCGCTCGCCGTCGGCACCGGCACGGGCGACCTCGCCACCTGGTACCTGACCCCGGTCGACCCGGTGACCCGCCCCCTGCCGCCGCGGGACCGACGCACCCTGGACGAGGTCACCTTCCTCACCGCCCACAACGCCTACGCCAACGGCGTCGACGGCGGCTTCGCCCCGCCCTTCATCGACCTCTTCCCCAACCAGAACCGGGGCATCGAGCGCCAACTCGCCGACGGTGTCCGCGGATTCATGCTGGACATCCACCAGACCCCGGACGGCGCGATCCTCTGCCACAACAGCTGCACCCTGGTCAGCAGGCCCGTCGCCCTGTGGGTGGACCTCCAGCGGATCGTCGACTTCCTGCGCGCCCACCCCGACCAGTTCGTCACCGTCTTCCTGGAGGACTACGTCGCCCCGGACGTCCTGCGCGCCGAACTCGCCCGCGTCCAGGGGCTGTCGGACGTGCTCTACCGACCCGACCGTACCGGTGTCCGGGAGGACGGCTGGCCGACCATGGGGGAGCTGACCGCCGCCGGGCAGCGGCTGCTGATCCTCACCGACCACAGCCGTGCCGCCGACCGGGCCGCCGGAACGACCCGGGACACCTTCGGCGTGATGTACCAGCGCGAATGGACCGTCGAGAACCACTGGTCCATGGGCCCGGGCGTCGGCGCCTCCGACTGGTCCTGCCACAGCCGGTGGTACGACGCGGGCACCAACATCCCGCTGACCCGCACCGAGCCCGGCTTCCGCCCCCTGTTCGTCATGAACCACTTCCGGGACACCACGATCACCTCCACCGCCGGCACGGACAACTCCAAGCTCGCCGACCGCGCCCGCCGGTTCTGCGGACCGGCCGCCCGCAAGAAGCCCAACTACCTCGCCGTGGACCGCTACGACCTCGGCGACCCGGCGGCCGCCGTCGCCGCCCTCAACACCTACGCGTATCCGTAGCCGCCCCGCCGGTCCCGCTCCGGGCCGCCGGTCCCGGAGCGGGACTGGCGCGTTCGGCAGTTTTACGTATAACCTCTCCGGTCAATCCCCCTTCGAGAGGGCACGATGAGACGCATCCCCCTGGTCACCCTCGTCGTCGACGACTACGACGAGGCGATCCGCTTCTACACCGAGGCGCTCGGTTTCCGGCTCGCCGAGGACGCGCCCCGGCCGGACGGCGGCCGCTGGGTCGTCGTCGAACCGGACGCCGGGCACACCGGCGCGGGGCTGCTGCTCGCCCGCGCCAAGGGGGAGGGGCAGCGGGCCAGGGTCGGTGACCAGACCGGCGGGCGGGTGGGCTTCTTCCTGTACACCGACGACTTCGCCCGCGACCACGCCCGTATGACCGCCGCCGGCGTGACCTTCCTGGAGGAGCCGCGCCACGAGCCGTACGGCTCGGTCGCCGTCTTCCGGGACCTGTACGGCAACCGCTGGGACCTGCTCCAGCCCGCCGCCCCCTGATCCACTCCGCTTTTTTGCCGAACGACCCGCTGAGGAACGACCGCACATGTCATCTACGCGCATAGACACCGAGACTCTCCGTCGCCTCCCCAAGGCGGTGCTGCACGACCACCTCGACGGCGGTCTGCGTCCCGCGACCGTCGTGGAGCTGGCGGAGGCCGTCGGCCACACCCTGCCCACCACCGACCCCGACGAGCTCGCCGCCTGGTACGTCGAGGCCGCGAACTCCGGTGACCTGGTCCGCTACATCGCCACCTTCGAGCACACCCTCGCCGTCATGCAGACCCGTGAGGGCCTGCTGCGCACCGCCGAGGAGTACGTGCTCGACCTGGCCGCCGACGGTGTCGTCTACGGCGAGGTGCGCTACGCCCCCGAGCTGAACACCAGGGGCGGGCTGACGATGAGCGAGGTCGTGGAGACCGTCCAGGAGGGCCTCGCCGCCGGCATGGCCAAGGCGGCCGCCGCCGGGACGCCCGTCCGGGTCGGCACCCTGCTCTGCGGCATGCGGATGTTCGACCGGGTCCGTGAGGCCGCCGACCTGGCCGTCGCCTTCCGGGACGCCGGGGTCGTCGGCTTCGACATCGCGGGCGCCGAGGACGGCTTCCCGCCCGCCGACCACCTCGACGCCTTCGCGCACCTGCGCCGCGAGAACGTGCCCTTCACCATCCACGCCGGTGAGGCCCACGGCCTGCCCAGCATCCACCAGGCGCTCCAGGTGTGCGGCGCCCAGCGCATCGGGCACGGGGTGCGGATCACCGAGGACATCGTGGAGGGCAAGCTCGGCCGTCTCGCCGGCTGGGTCCGCGACCGCCGGATCGCGCTGGAGATGTGCCCCACCTCCAACCTCCAGACCGGCGCCGCGACGTCGATCGCCGAGCACCCGGTCACCGCGCTGAAGGACCTCGGCTTCCGCGTCACCCTCAACACCGACAACCGTCTCGTCTCGGGCACCACCATGACGCGGGAGATGTCCCTCCTGGTCGAGCAGGCCGGCTGGACGGTCGAGGACCTGCGCACGGTCACGGTGAACGCCGTGAAGAGCGCGTTCCTGCCGTTCGACGAGCGGAACGCGCTCATCCGGGACGTGGTCCTGCCCGGCTATGACGCGGCGCTCTGAACCAGCCCCCGTACGTACGCGGCCTGTCCGACGTGCTGCAGATCGTCGGACAGGACGCTGACCAGCCGTACGCCCAGGGTCACCGGGGGATCCCAGCCCTCGTCGATCACCCGTTCCAGGTCCTTGGCGGCCACCGTGCGCAGCGCGCCGAGGGTCTGCTCGTGCACCGCGTCGTGGTAGCCGGTCAGCAGACCGCCGTCGTCGACCCGTACCTCGGCGACCTTCGCCGAGGTGTGGCCGTACCCCGTGTCGCGGCGGGGCAGGCCGAGGTCCAGGCGTTTCTCCCAGCCCTGGGAGAGCCACACCTGGTCGAGTCCGAAGGCGTCGGCGATGTGGTCGTCCTGGACCCGGGTGAGGTGCCAGACCAGCCAGGTGACGGAGTTCGCGTCGGGGCCGGGCCGGGCGTTGAGCGCGTCGGGGCCGAGGCCCTCGACGGCGGCGTGGACTTCTTCCCGGATGCGGCCGAAGCCGTCGATGAGGATGTCCTTGGCATGCATGCCTCCACCCTCGCGCATCCGCGCGCCTCACGCGCCCCCGTCGTCCAACAGGGCCATCAGCGCCCGTGCCGCCGGGCTCGTCGCCCGCGGTGACGGCACCAGGGCGACCGTCTCGTACACCGCCTCCCCGGTGTCCTTCAGCGGGAGCGCGGTGAGGGCCTCCCGCTTGTGCCGGAAGTGCCGCGGTACGACGGCGACGCCCAGGTTCTCGTCGACCAGGTCGAGCAGGCTGTGCACGTCGTTCACCTCCAGCGCCACCGTGCGCCGTACGCCCGCGGCGGCGAAGGCGGCGTCGGTGGCGCGGCGCGGACCCCAGTCCGGGTGGAAGTCGACGAAGACCTCGTCGGCCAGGTCGTGCGGGGTCAGCGGCGCCCCCGTCCGTGCGAGCCGGTGGTCCGGGTGGCACAGCACGGTCATCGGCTCACTGGTCAACGGCACCGACCGCAGCTGCTCCGGATCCGCCTCCGTCCGGTAGGCGAAGGCCAGGTCCAGCCGCCCCGCCGCGACCTCCTCCGCCAGCGCGGCCGAGCCCCACTGGCGCAGCCGGATCTCCACGTCCGGGTGGAGCCGCCGGAACGTGGCGAGCAGCTCCGCCACGTTCACCCCGGCGATGCACTGCTCGGCGCCCAGCGCGAGGGTGCCGCGCAGCACACCCTGCACCGCGGCCACCGCCTCGTGCGCCGCCCGCACCTGCGCCAGGATCCGCTCGGCCTCCGCCAGCAGCGCCCGCCCCGCCTCGGTGAGCGTCACCCTGCGGGTCGTCCGTACGAAGAGCGGTGTCTGCAGCTCGCGCTCCAGGGCGCGGATGGACGCGGACAGGCCCGACTGGGAGACCATCAGCCGCTCCGCCGCGCGGGTGAAATGCTGGTCCTCGGCCACGGCGACGAAGTGCTGGAGGTGACGCAGTTCCATGATTGAGAAGCGTATCCGCTGAATCCCATCGGATTCTTCTGTTGGACCACTGCCCGCAGGTCACGACAGAGTGGACGGGCGGTTCGACGGAACCGCCGAGACGTGTGCCAACCCCTCTGGAGTCGTGTTGTACACCGCACACCCCGACCGTTACGCGGACATGCCCTACCGGCGCACCGGACGCAGCGGCCTGAAGCTCCCCGCGCTCTCGCTCGGCCTGTGGCACAACTTCGGTCCCGACCGTGCGGCCGAGACCCAGCGCGCCATCCTGCGCCGCGCCTTCGACCTGGGCGTCACCCACTTCGACCTCGCCAACAACTACGGGCCCCCGCCGGGTGCGGCCGAGTCCGCCCTCGGCGAGGCGCTGAAGTCGGACTTCGCGGCCTACCGCGACGAACTGGTGATCTCCACCAAGGCCGGCTACCTGATGTGGCCCGGCCCGTACGGCGAATGGGGCTCGCGCAAGTACCTGCTGTCCTCGCTGGACCAGAGCCTGAGCCGGATGGGCCTGGACTACGTGGACATCTTCTACTCGCACCGCTTCGACCCGGAGACTCCGCTGGAGGAGACGATGGGCGCGCTGCACTCGGCGGTCCAGCAGGGCAAGGCGCTGTACGTCGGTGTCTCCAACTACTCCGCGGAGCAGACCCGCGAGGCCGCCCGCATCCTCGGTGAGCTGGGCACGCCGCTGCTGATCAACCAGCCCCGCTACTCGATGCTCGACCGCCGTCCGGAGGACGAGGGGCTGATGGACGCCCTGGACGAGCTCCAGATCGGCTCCATCGCCTACTCCCCGCTGGAGCAGGGCCTGCTGACCGCCCGCTACCTCGACGGCATCCCCGAGGACTCCCGGGCCGCGAGCGACAGCCCCTTCCTGAACACCGACGCCGTCACCGGGGAACTGGTGGGCCGGCTGCGCACGCTCGACGAGGTCGCCGCCTCGCGCGGCCAGAGCCTGGCGCAGATGGCGCTGTCCTGGGTGCTGCGCGGCGGCCGGCTCACCTCCGCCCTGGTCGGCGCGAGCAGCCCGCAGCAGCTCGAGGACAGCGTCGCGGCCACCCGGAACCTCGATTTCAGTGAGGACGAGCTGTCCCGTATCGACGCGGTCGTGAAGCAGTAGCCCCACCGGTACGGTCGAGGTCCGGGCGAGCGCCGGTAGGACACTCGCCCGGACCACGCCGGACGCGTAGGCCTGCTCGGCCTTCGGCGACCCCACGGAAGGTGGGGGTCACGCCCCCTCGGGCACCCGGTCCAGGAAGCCGTACACGGCGCGGACGCGGTCCTCGGCGTCGAGCGTGATCACGTCCGAGCCGGCGACGGGGGCCGAGCCGTCCGCCCGGTTCACCAGCTCCCAGGAGAAGCGCGCGGTGTCGTGGTGGCCGTCGACGTTCCCCGCGAGCCGGAAGGCGAAGCCGGGGAACTGCTCGTGCGTCGCCGCGATCACCGCGGTGATCGCCTCGTGGCCGAGGGCGTCGGACAGCGGGTCGGTGTAACGGCCGTCCGCGGTCCACACGTCGGCCACCGCCTTGGCGCGTGCCTCGGCGCCGTCGGCGTTCCAGGCCTCGAAGTAGCGGGCGACGACGGCGTCGTAACGGTGGGCGGCTGTGGTCATGGCGAATCCCCCAGGGAGGTCGTGTCTGCTGGTCGGACGGTGGATCCCGGTCGTGGTGACCCGGTGCCCCCACCTTGCCCGCGCCCCCGGTCCGCGGTCGATTACCTCCGAGGTCATATGCGGCCCGTCGGTCGCACCCGCACTGTTTCGGCCAGCGGCGGCTGTGAATATGCCAGGAGACTGGCCGGAAACACATGGTGACAGTGTTTCAGCGGTGAACATACTCGACTAGCGAGAGCGCTTCACACCGCGCGACGGCGCCCTCACGCACAGCATGCGAGCCACGAGGCGGGCAGCCGGCCCGGCCCGGCGGGCGAGCAACGCAGCGGGGGAGGGAACGTGCACGACGAATTCCTGTGCCATGTCACCGCGTACGGGGTCTGCGACGGCCGGCGCATCGGCGTACCGCTCGGCACCTACCGGGCGCCCACCCTCGCCCTCGCCCTGTGGTGGCTGCGCGACCGTGCCCTCTGGATCGCCGAGCGCCTCGACCCGCAGCCCGACGCCGAGCACTTACCGCCGGGGGCACTCGTCCCCGTCGCCGACGGCGTGCCCGACGTCCCCGCCGTACTGCGCACCTGGTGCGGCGACGTCGCCCGGCAGGAGGAGGTGGCCGAGACGCTCGCCGCCGGGCGGATGGTGCGCCTCGCCACCGGCGACGACACCACCGAGTACGAACTGCTGGCCGAGTCCGTGGACGCCCTGCGCATGCAACGCGCCGCCCGGGTGCTCGGTGTTCCCGTCGCCTGAGGAGGTGCCGGGCGACTGATCGGACGCGTCGTTGACCGACGCTCGGTGAGTGGTGATCGAGCCGTTGCCACCCCGGCGGGATCCGCACCGGCTGACCCCGCAGACGGTGCTGTGCGCGCCGGGCACCGGCTGCGCACGACGGCTGATCCCGCACGACCTGGCCCCTGGAGCGTCGCCTGCCGGTGGTTCTGCACCCGGACGGCGGACGGGATGTGCAGCCCTCGGCGGCTGTGCCGGACCCGCAGTCCACCCGGACCGGCAAGTCCCCCGCCCCTTTCCGAGGCGCACGGCCGCACCCCGGCCGGTGACGCCGGGCACCCGAACGGGCCAATGGGTAGAATCCAGACATGGCGGAGCGACTGGTCGCCCCGGAGCTCGTCCTGGAGACCGAGACGGGCTCCACCGTGATGAGTCCGGTCCGCGACTACCACGTGGGACGCGACCCGTCGAGCGACATCGTCATCGACGACGCCCGGGTCTCCTGGCACCATGCGGTGCTCCACCCCGTGGACGGCCGCTGGACCGTCGAGGACGAGCACAGCACCAACGGCACCTACGCCGACGGCCGGCGCGTCCGAGCCCGGGAGGTCGGCCCCGGCAGCGTCCTCCACTTCGGCAATCCCGAGGACGGCCCCCGCGCCGTCCTCGCCGCCCCCGCACACGACCGGCCGCAGGCGGTCTCCCGACCCGCCCTCACCCACACCTTCCGGCAGCCGGCCTCCGTACGACCCCTGCCCACCCGCACCGTCCGCATCGGCCGGGACCCCGACAACGACCTGGTCGTCGACGACCTGCTCGTCTCCCGGCACCACGCCGAACTGCACGTCCACGCCGACGGCTCGTACGAGATCGTCGACCTCGGCAGCCACACCGGCACCTACCTCAACGGCGTGCCGGTCGACCGGGCCGACATCCTCCCCGGCGACATCGTCGGCGTCGGCCACTCCGACTTCTCCCTGATCGGCGACGAACTCCAGGAGTACGTCGACACCGGCGAGGTCTCCCTCGACGTCCAGAACCTCACCGTCGCCGTCGACCGGGGCGCCAAGCGCCTCCTCGACCACGTCTCCTTCCCGGTGGGGGAGAAGTGCCTGCTCGCGGTCGTCGGCCCGAGCGGCGCCGGCAAGTCCACCCTGATGAACGCGCTCACCGGTCAGCGCCCCGCCGACCACGGCACCGTCCTCTACGACGGCCGCGACCTGTACCACGACTACGCCGAGCTGCGCCAGCGCATCGGCCTCGTACCGCAGGACGACATCCTGCACACCCAGCTGACCGTCCACGCCGCCCTGTCCTACGCCGCCGAGCTGCGCTTCCCGCAGGACACCGCCCAGGCCGAACGACGGGCCCGGGTCGACGAGGTGATCCGTGAACTCGGCCTCGCGGAGCGGGCCCGCCAGCATGTCCACAGCCTGTCCGGCGGACAGCGCAAACGGGTCAGCGTCGCGCTGGAACTGCTGACCAAGCCGTCGCTGCTCTTCCTCGACGAGCCGACCTCCGGCCTCGACCCCGGCATGGACCGCTCGGTGATGCGCATGCTGCGCGGCCTCGCCGACGACGGCCGGACCGTCGTCGTCGTCACCCACAGCGTGCTCAGCCTGGACGTCTGCGACCGCCTCCTCGTCCTCGCCCCCGGCGGCAGGGTCGCCTACTACGGTCCCCCCGGTGACGCCCTCGCCTTCTTCGGTTTCGAGCACTGGCCGGAGGCCTTCGAGGCGTTCGAGCAGCAGCAGGACCGGGACTGGGCGGGGCGGTACCGCGACTCAGCCTTCCACCGGCGGTACGTCGTCGAGGCCGCCGCCCAGCCCGAGCGGCCCCGCGAGGAGCCGGTCGTCGTGGGGCCCCCGCCCCGGCCGCGCGGTTGGGGCGCCCAGCTCCGCACCCTGGTCCGCCGCTACACCGCCGCGCTCGCCGCGGACCGCACCTTCCTCGCCGTCATGATCGCGCTGCCGTTCGTGATGGGTGCCATGGCGCGGGCCCTCGCGGGCAGTGAGCTGACGCGCAGGTCCGCCATGAACGCCCTGCTCATCCTGTGCGTCGGCGCGGTCCTCACCGGCGCGGCCAACGCGGTGCGCGAACTCGTCAAAGAGCGGGTGATCTACCAGCGGGAGCGGGCCGTGGGCCTGTCCAGATCGGCGTACCTGATGTCCAAGGTGGTCGTGCTCGGCACGGTCACCGTGCTCCAGGCCGTGGTGCTGACCCTCGTCGCACTGCTCGGCGTGGACCTGAACGCACCCGGCGGCGAAGGCGTGCTGATGCCGCCCCTTGTCGAGATCACCGTCGCCGTCGCGCTGCTCGCCTTCACCGCGATGATGCTCGGCCTGCTGGTCTCCGCGGTGGTCCGCAAGGAGGAGGTGACGATGCCGCTGCTGGTGCTGCTCGCCATCGTCCAGGTCGTCTTCTGCGGCGCCCTGCTGCCGCTCGACGGCGTGCTCGTGCTGGAGCAGCTGGCCTGGCTGGTACCCGCCCGCTGGGGGTTCGCCGCGATGGCCGGCACCATCGGGCTCCCCGCGCTCTCGCCCGGCGACCTGAGCCGTGATCCGCTCTTCGCGCACACGGCGGACGGGTGGCTGCTCGCCGTGGGCATGCTGCTCGCCCTGTCGCTGCTCCTCGGCCTGCTGGTGTCCCGTCTGCTGCGGCGTCACGAGCCGGCCGTGATGCGGGAGTAGGCGCCCACGATGACGGCCCCGGATTCCGTCCCACGCTCGTCGTCCCCGAGCACGACCTGTCCGCCCGGGAGACCACCGACCCCGGCCGGCCCACCGTGTCCCTCGACCCGCTGCTGCCGGTGCGGCCGCCGGAGCGGTGCGGCGACCGGGGGCACGTGCTGCGCTCCAACGGCCGGCCGGCGTGGATCGACGGCCGCCGCCCGGTCTTCGTACCCCGGGGCCCACCCACCGCCGGCGCTCCCACGGCCGTGACCGGCCGTCCGGCGATGCTGAGGGACCTGCGTGTGCCCGGACCCGACGCGGGCGAGGACCGGCCCGAGCTGCCGCGCCGGGCGCGGCCGGCGTCCGGTCCGCAGGTGTGAACCCGGTCAGTGGCCGGTCCTGCCCCTCCGGCGTACCCCTCGCGCCGGCAGCGCCCCCGCGAAACCCGTGACCAGGCCCCACAGCAGGGCCAGGCCCAGGGTGCTCCACAGGCGTGGTCTCAGCAGCACCTGGCCGGAGAAGCCCTCGCCCAGGTCGCCGATGCCGAGCACGGACAGGCCGAACCGTGCGGAGATCCGGGCCATGAGGCAGATCATCAGCACGGTCAGCGCCAGCGCCACCGCCATGTGCACGGCGTGCTGCCAGGCCCGCACCCGGTCGGGGGAGCGGGCCGCCATCAGGAACGCGGTGGTCAGCAGCAGCACCGCTGTCACCACCAGCAGCCACCACCACTTCCCGCCGTCGTGCTCGGTGAGGGTGCCCAGGTTCAGGGTGGAGACGTCCGGTGTGCGCAGCACCTCGTCGAGCACGTGCGGCATGGGCAGCCCGAAGGGCCCCTCCACCCTGCCGTCCCAGGTGGCACCGAACCCGATCGTCAGCGCCGGCCAGACCACGTTGGGCAGCCCCAGCAGGATCACGGCGAACGTCTCGGCCGGATGCCCCCGGGTGGCGGCGACGACCAGCGCGATGACGAGTCCGATGACGACGGCGGCCAGCAACAGCAGCAGCATCGCGTGCGCCGCGGGACGCACCGACGTCTGGAAGCGCAGCAGCCCGGCCGGCAACGGGGCGCCGCGGGACACCATCAGCGCCACCAGCAGCACGCCCGTCAGCCAGAGCAGGCCGATGAGGACGGTCGGCGGCACGTCGGTGGAGAACCCCACCACCGGCCTGATCCCGAACAGCTCACCCAGGTCACCGAGCGGGCCGTCGCCGAGGGAGAGCTCGTACGTGTGCCGCGCGGCGAGCGCGAGGCCGAGGACCGCGAGCAGCCACAGCGCGGCGATCCGCGCCGCCCACCCGGCCAGCTCGGGCGCCCCGGCGACCGCCCGGTGCCGCAGCGGGCGCAGGAAGCACCGGCCGATGACCAGCGCCCCGGTGAGGGTGACGGACAGCGGGATGACCGTCAGACCGCCCTCCGCGCCGGCCAGCTCGCCGGCGTCCCCGGAGAGCTCCACCGTGCCGCCGACGGCCGTGACCACGGTCGCCGCGACCACCTGGGGGAAGGAACCGCCCGGGAGGTCCGTGGCGCCGGCCGCCCACAGTCCCAGCGCGGCCACCGCGCCCATGGCGACCATCGCGCCGAGTACCGTGGCGAGGGCCTGCGCCCAGCCGTGGCGGGCGGCCGGACGGCCGGAAGGGGTGCGTGAGCTCACCCCTGCACGCTAAGCAGCCCCGGCCCGCCCCGCCCGCCGGGAGACCCTAACCGGGATGTCCGTGGCCCGTCCGGATCACCAGGGCGTGGTCGCCGAGGCCCAGCAGGCGGCCGGCCGGCAGCTCGCCGAGGGTCGTCAGGACCGCCTCGATGCGGGCGGTGGCCGGATCGAACGCCGCGTCGAGCACGGTGCCGCGCTCCTCGCCGCACTCGGTGAGCACCCTGCTCCCCACCAGATCACGGTGGGGCGGGGCCTCGCCCGGCCGGCCGGCCGGGCGCGCGATCAGCATGTCCGGGCCGACCGCGCCCAGGGCGCTCCAGGCCACCACGGCCTCCCTGCGCAGCCGCCCACGCCGTATCCGGACATGTGTGACCTCCCCGGACGCCGCGTCGACCGTCAGCGCGCGGACCACCCCGACCCGGTCCGCGTCGCCCGGCGTCAGGACGGGCAGCCCGCGCACCCGTGAGAACAGCATCATCGGACCGCGCCCCTCCCGCGGTCGTGGTGGGCGCCGGCCCGGGCGACGAAGGCCGGCAGGCCGTCGGTGACGTACGTCGTCGCGTGCGCCGGGATCACCAGCGTCCGGCCGGAGACGCTCAGCACCTCGCCCCGCGGCACGTACACCTGGTGCCGGCGGTGCCGGGAGCCGTGCACCAGCTCCCGGTGCGCGGCGAGCCGGAACGCGACGAGCCGGCCGCTGGTGCCGCCCTCGACCAGCACGTCGAGCACGGTGCCCACCAGGTCGCCGTCGTCGGTCAGCACCTGCGCCCCGAGCAGCCGCCCGCGCAGGGCGTCCCGGCGCGCCACCGACAGGGGCAGGTCGCACAACGCCCCTTCGTCGCGGACCATCACCGCGTGACGGCCCAGGCAGTGCACCGCCGGCCAGGGCAGATCCTGCGGCAGCGGGCCCGACATCAGGGTCCGGCCGGTGAGGGTGAAGCTCGCGATCCGCCCGGCCGCCGGGTCGAAGACCGTGTCCTTGACATGTGCCACGGCATCGCCGCCCAGCGTCACCACGGGCAGCGTCGTCAGGCTCCGTACCGCCGTCAGTCCGTTCATGGCGCCCCTTCCGCCGAACCCGGCGGAACCCGGGTTCCCCGCCCCACGGGGGCGAACACCGATCAGGGGGACTGTGCCGCGAAACTCGGGGTACCAGGACTGGTGCAGATTCGTCCGGCCGGCCCGGCTTCGCGGAGAGAAACGAGCATGACCTACCACCTGGACGGGGCAGTGATACCGACTGGTTTCGACGTGCCCGTGGAACCGCTGCGGCGGGCGGCACACTTCACCGGCGAGCCGGGGTGCATCGCCGAGGCGCGGACGTTCGCCGCGCACTTCCTCCAGCAACTGCGGACCGAATGGTGCGCCACGATCGACGAGCGGGCCGACGGCGCGGTGCTGCTGGTGGTGAGCGAACTGGTCACCAACGCGGACCGGCACAGCGAGGGCCCGTACATCCTGGAACTGGAGGGCACCGACACCGCGCTCACTGTGGCGGTCTACGACAGCAGCGCCAGCCTGCCCCGGGTCTTCCCGCGCGACCCCGAACGCGTCGGCCGGCACGGTCTGGAGATCGTCCGCGCGCTGGCGCGGGACGTCACCGTCGAACACGTGCCGGTCGGCAAGTGCGTACGCGCGGTACTGAACCTCGGCGCCGCCTGACCGGCCACGCCGCCGCCCGCCCGGTCAGGCGCAGCCGAGCTCGCCCAGCATGCCCTCGCGCAGCCGGGTGATGATCCGCTTGATCAGGCGGGACACGTGCATCTGCGAGCAGCCGAGACGCTCACCGATCTCCGCCTGGGTGGCCTCCTCCACGAACCGCAGGTGGATGATCTCCCGGTCGCGTTCGCTGAGCTCGGCCATCAGCGGAGCGAGCGAGTGGAAGTCCTCGACGAGGCGCAGCCCCTCCTCCTCGACGCCGATGAAGTCGGCCAGGACGGCCTCGCCGTGCTCGGGGCCGTCACCGGTGAGGGCGGCGTCCAGCGACGACGAGTTGTACCCGTTCGCGGCGATCTGTCCCTCGACGACCTGCTGCTCGGTGATGTTCATCAGCGTGGCCAGCTCACCGACCGTGGGCTCCCGGTCCAGCCGGCTGGCCAGCTCCTCGCGGGCCTTCGCCAGCTCGACCCGCAGCTCCTGGAGCCGGCGCGGCACGTGCACGGCCCACGTGGTGTCCCGGAAGAAACGCTTGATCTCACCGACGATGTACGGCAGCGCGAAGGAGGTGAACTCGACCTCGCGGGACAGCTCGAACCGGTCGATGGCCTTGATCAGACCGATCATGCCGGTCTGCACGATGTCGTCCATGTCGTCGCCGCGGCCGCGGAACCGCCCGGCCGCGAACCGGACGAGGGACATGTTCATCTCGATGAGGGTGTTGCGCGCGTACTGGTACTCGTGCGTGCCCTCCTCCAGCTCCGCCAGGCGACGGAAGAACTGGCGGGACAGCTCCCTGGCGTCGCGCGGGGCGACGGCACGCGGATCCACCACGTCCTGCGGATTCCCGTCACGCGTCCCGGCCTCGGTGTGCTTCTCGGCTACCTGCGCCTGCGACCGGATCACGGCGGTCCTCATTACCTCTCCCCACGAACGTCACGGCTGACATGTGCCTGAGACCTGCGAGTACCCAGGTCGCACGGACCCATGCCCACCAAGTTCCGGGAGGATCGGAACCGCGGTGCGCACCGGTCGTCACTCGTACGTCCGATGGTACGGGGGCGCGGCCCGTACGGCGCTCCGGGCCGCGCCCCGGAGCGCCTTCACTCAGGGCGGAATGCCGGTCCCTTCCCCTCGGGGCCGGAATTCCTAGGCTGAGGAGGTGACCAATCAAGAGGTGACCGGCCCAGCGCCGGACCGTGCCCGTGTCATCCCCCTGCGCCCCGGCCCGCCGCCGGACCCGGCGGCTCCCGCGCCCAGGGAACCGCTGCTGCGCGACCTCGTCGGGGACGTGCTCCGCAGCGAGCGGCTCGCCCAGGAACGGACGCTGAAGGACGTCGCCGACGCGGCCCGGATCTCCATGCCCTATCTCTCGGAGGTGGAGCGGGGCCGCAAGGAGGCCTCCTCGGAGGTCCTCGCGGCCGCCGCCCAGGCGCTCGGCCTCGGCCTCGGCGACCTGCTGACCCGGGCCCACGGAGAACTGGTCCGCGTCACCGGCCGGCGGGCCCTCACCACGACCCGGGGAGTGTCCGGCTCCGCGCACAACGGACTCTGCCTGGCCGCCTGACCCGCGCCCGGCGCCTCACACCCCCACGAGGCGCCGGGCCAGCACCTCGTCGGCCAGGCCGTACGCCACGGCCTCCTCGGCGGTGAACACCTTGTCGCGGTCCATGTCGGCCCGCAGGGTCGCCACGTCGTGGTGCGTGTGCCGGGACAGCACCTCCTCCACCTGGGAGCGGATCCGCACCATCTCCTTGGCCCGCAGCGACAGGTCGGACGCCGTGCCGCGCGTCCCGCCGGTGGCGGGCTGCCCGAGCAGCACCCGCGCGTGCTCCAGCACGAACCGCCGCCCCGGGTCCCCGCCGGCCAGCAGCACGGCCGCCGTGGACGCCGCCTGCCCGACGCAGAACGTCGAGATCGGCGCCTGGACGAACGTCATCGTGTCGTAGATCGCCATCAGCGAGGTGAACGAGCCGCCGGGGGAGTTGATGTAGACCGCGATCTCGCTCTCCGGGGCCGACGACTCCAGATGGAGGAGCTGCGCGATGACGACGTTGGCGACCCCGTCGTCGATCTCCGTCCCCAGGAAGATGATCCGCTCGGCCAGCAGCCGGCTGAACACGTCGTAGGACCGCTCGCCCTGCGGGGTGCGCTCGACGACGTTCGGAATCGTGTACGACCCCATCACCGCAGCCCCATCCTGGGCCGGGCGGCGGCCGGACGGACGTCGTCCAGCGACTCCACCACCCGGTCGACCATCCCGTACTCCCTGGCCTGCTCGGCGGTGAACCAGCGGTCCCGGTCGCCGTCCCGGGAGATGGTCTCCGGGGTCTGGCCGGTGTGCTCGGCGGTGATCCGCTCGATGGTCCGCTTGGTGAACTCCAGGCTCTCCGCCTGGATCTCGATGTCGGCGGTGGTGCCCCCGATGCCGCCCGACGGTTGGTGCATCATGACGCGCGCGTTCGGCAGGGCGTAGCGCTTGCCGGGCGTGCCGACACAGAGCAGGAACTGGCCCATGCTGGCCGCGAAGCCCATGGCCAGGGTCGAGACGTCGTTGGGGATCAGCCGCATCGTGTCGTAGATGGCCAGGCCCGCGTGGACCGAGCCGCCGGGGCTGTTGATGTACAGGCTGATGTCGGTGCGCGGGTCCTCGGCGGACAGGACCAGCAACTGCGCGCACACGCGGTTGGCGGACACCTCGTCGACCTGCGTGCCGAGCAGCACGATGCGCTGCGCGAGGAGCTGGGAGGCGAGATGGTCGTCGAACCGGGTCGGCGGGGTGTCGCCCTCCTCGGCCCGGGGCAGCGGGACCGGCCACGGGCCGGCGGTGAACGGAGACATCGGCGCTCCTGAAGGTCGCTGGAACGCGGCCGGGACGACCGCGTGCCCCCACTCTCGACCGGCCCGCCGGGCCCGCGGGGAAATCTCTGCCCGTGGCAGATTCGCCACGGGCAGAGCGCTCGTCCGTGCCGCCGTCCGGACTGTTCCGGGGCCGCACCGATGAGTTCCGGGGCAGGGCCGGGTCACCACCCATGACCGTGTTCCACGCCCGGGAGGTACTCATGACCACCGACGGATTCACCACCTGCCTCTGGTACGACGGCCAGGCCGAGGAGGCCGCGAACTTCTACGTCTCGGTCTTCAAGGACTCGAGCCTCGGCGACATCGTCCGGAACACCGGCGCCACGCCCGGCGCCGAGGGCTCCGTGCTCACCGTCGAGTTCACGGCCAACGGCCAGAAGTTCGTCGCGCTCAACGGCGGGCCCGAGTTCAAGTTCAACGAGGCGATCTCCTTCCAGCTCGACTGCGCGGACCAGGCGGAGATCGACCACTACTGGGAGAAGCTCGTCGAGGGCGGCGGCGAACACGGTCCCTGCGGCTGGCTCAAGGACCGGTTCGGCGTCTCCTGGCAGGTCAACGCGGTGCGGCTGACCGAGATGATCAGCGATCCGGACCGGCAGAAGGCGGACCGCGCCATGAAGTCCATGATGTCGATGGGCAAGCTCGACATCGCCGCCCTGGAGAAGGCGTACGCGGGCGAGTGAGGCGGCCCGGACCGACGGCGGGGCCGCCACGGGGCCCCGCCGTCCCCGGTCGGGCACGCTCGTGGGCCGTCGCACGGCAGGTACCGCGCCCAGGTGCACCGGGCCCCGCCGGGCCCGCCGGAGGCGGCGGCCCGATCCCCGTACGGCACGGTCACCCGGCGCACCCGGACGACGGGCCCGTGCACGCGCCGGGCGGTGCGGCGGCCGGCGCCGCGGGCACGGTCCACGGCTTGCGCGTACGGCGGTTCCCGCCCGGCGCGAGGAGACGGACCGGCCCCCGTCCGGAAGGGACCGAAGCCACGGCCGTACCGCCCGGAGGCGCCCCGCGCCGGGCCGACGCGACGGCCGGCGGCCCGCAGGACGGCGCCCTCCCGGTGACCGGCGTCACCACCCCGGGCGGGCCCGGCCGGTCCGGCCGGACATGGCATGATCGGGCGCATGCGTGAACGAGTTGTGGCCGCGTGCGACGGGGCTTCGAAGGGGAACCCGGGGCCCGCCGGCTGGGCCTGGGTGGTCGCCGACCGGTCCGAGACGCCGGTCCGCTGGGAGGCGGGAGCGCTCGGCAGGGCCACCAACAACATCGCCGAACTCACGGCGCTGGAGCGGCTGCTGGCGGCGACCGACCCCGCCGTACCGCTCGAGGTCCGGATGGACTCGCAGTACGCCATGAAGGCCGTCACCACCTGGCTCCCCGGCTGGAAGCGCAACGGCTGGCGCACCGCTGCCGGCAAACCGGTCGCCAACCAGGAACTCGTCGTCCGCATCGACGAACTCCTCCAGGACCGCTCGGTCGAGTTCCGCTACGTCCCCGCCCACCAGGTCGACGGCGACCGGCTCAACGACTTCGCCGACCGCGCGGCCAGCCAGGCGGCCACCGCCCAGGAGGACGCCGGCAGCGAGCTGGGCTCGCCCGAGCCGCCGGCCGCTCCGGACCGCCCGGCGGGCGGCGCGGCCGGGCGCGGGTCCGGCGGGGCGAGGACGCCCCGGCAGCGCGGCGGCTCCTCGTCCCGCACGATCAAGGCGAAGTTCCCGGGCCGCTGCCCGTGCGGACGGTCCTACGCGGCCGGCGAGCCCATCGCCAAGAACGGCAAGGGCTGGGGCCACCCCGAGTGCCGGACGACGGCCCAGAGCGTCTGAGCGGGCGCACGACGACGACGGCGGAGCCGCCCGCCGGCCGGGCGGCACGGATGACAGACTGACCCCATGGACGAGCGCACATTCGACAGATCGCAGCAGCACGCCTCCGTGATCGGTCTCGGCACATGGCAACTCGGGGCGGACTGGGGCGACGTCGACGACAAGGAAGCCCTCGCGGTGCTGGAGACCGCCGCCGAGTCCGGCGTCACCTTCTTCGACACCGCCGACGTGTACGGCGACGGACGCAGCGAGCAGACCATCGCGTCGTTCCTCAGCGGGCGGCCCGATCTGCACGTACTGGTCGCCACCAAGATGGGCCGCAGGGTCGACCAGATCCCCGGGAACTACGTCCTGGACAACTTCCGCGCCTGGAACGACCGCTCGCGGCGCAACCTGGGCGTCGACCGCGTCGACCTGGTGCAGCTGCACTGCCCGCCCACCCCCGTCTACTCCACCGACGAGGTCTTCGACGCCCTCGACACCCTGGTGGAGGAGGAGCGGATCGCCGCCTACGGCGTCAGCGTGGAGACCTGCGCGGAGGCGCTCACCGCGATCGCCCGGCCGAACGTGGCGAGCGTGCAGATCATCCTCAACCCGTTCCGCATGAAGCCGCTGCGCGAGGTCCTCCCGGCCGCCCGCGAGGCGGGCGTCGGCATCATCGCCCGCGTCCCGCTCGCCTCCGGACTGCTGTCCGGCAAGTACACCCGGGACACCGTCTTCGCCGAGAACGACCACCGCACCTACAACCGGCACGGCGAGGCATTCGACCAGGGCGAGACCTTCTCCGGCGTCGACTACGCGACCGGCGTCGAGGCCGCCGCCGAGTTCGCCGCGCTCGCCCCCGAGGGGTACACGCCGGCCCAGCTCGCCCTGCGCTGGATCATCCAGCAGCCCGGCGTCACCACCGTCATCCCCGGCGCCCGCTCGCCCGAGCAGGCCCGCGCCAACGCGGCCGCCGCCCGGCTCCCGGAGCTGCCCGAGGCGACGCTCACGGCGATCCGGGACCTCTACGACCGGCGCATCAAGGACCAGGTGGAGGGCCGCTGGTAGCGGCCACGGACGTCACGGCTCCAGGAGCAGCTGCCTCTCCTGCTCCTGGTCGCCGGAGGCGGCACCCTCGTCACGCGCCGTGAAGGACCGCGTGAGGGTGTCGCTCGCCCGCCGCACCGCCTCCGGGGTGCCCTGCACGGTGACGGTCACCGGCGCCGACAACGGCCCCGCGTCCGCGTCCCCGGCCGCCGCCTCCCGCCTCTCCCCGGTGAACGTCGCCACGCGGACCGTCGCGTGCTCCGCGGAGGGACGCTGGTCCGCGTCCCCGAACGCGCCCTCCAGGACCCGGACGACCGTCCGGGCGTCGTCGACGTCCCCGCCGCTGAACGTCACGGTGAGCTGGGTGTCCGACATGCGTCCCACGACCTCCTGGCCTCGGTGTCATCGCCGTCCGTGTAACCGTGCCCCGCACCCCCAAACCGGCGACCGGCCAGGGAGAACGGCGGCTTTCGGGGCATCCGGAGAGGGAGACCCACGGAAAGGGGAGGCACTGTGCAGGACACGGATCGGGGCGAGGACAGGCGCCGGGGACGCAACGAGACGCAGGACGAGAGAGCGGACCGGATGTGGACGGAACTCATCCAGGAGGTCCGCGTCGCCCAGATGGGGGTGCAGATCCTCTTCGGCTTCCTGCTGACCGTCGTGTTCACCCCGACCTACGCCAAGCTGTCCGACACGGACGAGACGATCTACATCGTGACCGTGGTGCTGGGCGCCTGCGCCACCGGCGCCCTCATCGGCCCGGTGTCCCTGCACCGGCTCGTCTCCGGACGGCGCATCAAGGCACAGGCCGTGCAGTGGGCCTCCCGGCTCACCCTGCTCGGCCTGCTGCTGCTGCTGGCCACCACCAGCTGCTCCCTGCTGCTCATCCTGCGCGTGGCCACCCACGACGACTTCGTCCCGTATCTGGTGGCCGGAGTGGTGGCCTGGTACCTGCTGTGCTGGTTCGGCCTGCCGATGTGGGCCCGGTACCGTCACACCGCGCGCCAGGGGTTCAGTTCCCGGTGAGGACGTCCGCGAGGAAGTCGTCCACGCGGACCTCCTCGCACCCCGGCGGCACCAGCAGCCGGGTCTCGTGCAGGAACTCGCCGACGGTCTCGGCCCACGCGAACACCACCGCGTGGTGCCGGCCGCCGTCGGCGTGGGCCTCGCCGAGGAACTCCATCCGCAGCTCCCGCCCCACACCCCGGGACTCCGGCCGCAGCCGTACGTCCCCGATGCCGACCGGGCGGGTGAGACCCTCGGTGACCATCTCCCGGTCGAGCTGCCAGCGGGCGAGGACCCGGCCGTCGTGGCTGAAGACGATGGTGACGGCGAACGGGTCGGACGGGTCGTAGCTCAGGTGGGCGAGCACGGGAAAGCGGTCCGTGTCGCCCGCCTGGAGCTCCACCACCAGGGTCTTGTGCACGAACGAGTTCACGAAAGGGCCTCCGGGAAGTACCGACGTAGAGCCCTCTAGTACCCCGCATCCACGCAAGATGCTCAGCTCTACGGGTGAATCACCGACCGTGCGGGGCCGTCGGGGGGGGCATCAGCCGAGGGCGTCCCGCAGCGCCGGCAGCAGTGTCTTCTCCGACCAGTCCAGGTACGCCGGCTGCGACTCGCCGCCGATCTGCACCAGGGCGATCTCGGTGAAACCCGCCTCGGCGTAGGGGCGGACGGCCTCGACGAAGTCCGCCGGGTCGCTGCCGCACGGAATCGACCCGGCGACGTCGTCGGGCCGGACGAACTGCGTCGCCGACGCGAAGGAGTCCGGGTGCGGCAGCTCCGAGTTGACCTTCCAGCCGTTGCCGAACCAGCGGAACTGGTCGTGGGCGCGTTCGACGGCCGCGTCCCGGTCGGGGTCGTAGCACACCGGAAGCTGCCCCACCCGCGGCTTGCCCTGCCCGCCGTGCCGGTCGAAGTCGTCGAGCAGCTCCGCTTTCGGCTCGGTGGCGATCACCAGGTCGGCCAGCCGGCCCGCGAGGGCGCAGGACCGCTTCCCGGACACCGCGATGCCGATCGGCGGCGGCTGGTCCGGCACGTCCCACAGCTTGGCCGACTCGACGTCGAAGTGGGTGCCCCGGTGGTTCACGTGGCCGCCCTCGAACAGGGCACGGATGATCTCCACCGCCTCCTCGAGCATCTCGTGCCGCACGTCCACGGACGGCCAGCCGCCGCCCACCACGTGCTCGTTGAGGTTCTCGCCGGAGCCGAGCCCCAGCCGGAACCGGCCCTCGGACAGCAGCTGCACCGTCGCCGCCTTCTGCGCCACCACCGCCGGGTGGTAGCGCAGCGTCGGACACGTCACGTACGTCATCAGCGGGATGCGCGAGGTGGCCTGCGCGGCGGCGCCCAGCACGCTCCAGGCGTACGGCGCGTGACCCTGCGACGCCAGCCAGGGGAAGTAGTGGTCCGAGGTCACCGAGAAGTCGAAGCCGGCCTCCTCGGCCCGCACCACATGGTCGACCAGCTCACGGGGCCCGGCCTGCTCGGTCATCATCGTGTATCCGATTCGCACCATACCGCCCGGGTCCCCCGGCCCGGGGCGGGGAAAACGATGGATCACCCGGCGGTGCCCCGGGCAGGATGCCCCTCATGACTGCCCACCCGCTCCCCACCGCCGACCCCGCCGCCCAAGGCGTCGACGCGTCCGGCGTCCACGCCTTCCTCGACGCCCTCGAAGCCGCCCCGGACATCGAGCCGCACAGCCTGATGATCCTGCGCCACGGCCGGCTCGTGGCCGCCGGCTGGTGGGCGCCGTACACCGCGCGGCGCCCGCATCTGCTGTACTCGCTCAGCAAGAGCTTCACGGCGACCGCCGCCGCCCTCGCCGAGGCCGAGGGACTGATCGACTTCGACGCCCCGGTGCTGTCGTACTTCCCGGAGTTCGAGGCCGACGTCACCGACCCGCGCAGCCGGGCGATGCTGGTCCGGCACGTGGCGTCCATGGCCAGCGGCCACGAGAGCGAGACCGTCGACGCGGCGTACGGCACCGACCCCGCCGAACCCGTGCGCGGCTTCCTGCTCCAGCCGCCGCAGCGCGACCCGGGCACCGTCTTCGCGTACAACCAGCCCTGCACGTACACCCTCGGCGCGATCGTGCAGCGGGTCACCGGGCAGACCCTCACCGACTATCTGCGGCCCCGGCTGTTCGACCCGCTGGGCATCGGCGAGACGCTGTGGCAGCGGGACCGCACCGGCCGCGAGATCGGCTTCAGCGGACTGCACGCCGCCACCGACGCCGTGGCCAGGCTCGGTCTGCTGTACCTGGACGACGGGGTGTGGCGGGGCGAACGGCTGCTGCCCGAGGGATGGGTCGCCCGCGCCTCGCGCCCGCACATACCGACCGCCGGTGCCATGGGGGAGCAGGACCGGCAGGACTGGGACCGCGGCTACGGACACCAGTTCTGGATGTCCCGGCACGGATTCCGGGGCGACGGGGCGTACGGGCAGTTCTGCCTCGTCCTGCCCGAGCACGACGCGGTGATCGCCGCGACCACGGCGACCGAGCGGATGCAGGAGTACCTCGGCCTGGTCTGGCGGCACCTCCTGCCCGCCTTCCACCCGGCGCCGCTGACCGGCCGTCAGGCCGCGGACACCGCCCTGCGCGAACGCCTCGAACGGCTCGCCCTGCCCCCGGCCGGGGGCGGCCCCGTACCGCCGGAGCGGGCCGGGGACTGGTCCGGCGCCGCGTTCACCCCGGAGGGCGGGGGCTGCGGCGACCAGCCGAAGCTGACCGCGGCCGAGGTCACGGCGGACGCCGACGGCGGCTGGACGCTGACCCTCACCGAGGACGGCGAACGGTTCGACGCACGGTTCCTCGACGGGCAGGGGTGGACGACCGCCGAGAAGCCCGTCCCGGCCGCCGCGAGCGGCGGCTGGGCCGACGGCGACACCCTCGCCGTGGACCTGGTGTTCCTGGAGACGCCGCACCGTCTCCGGATCACCTGCTCCCTCACCGGCCGGACCTTCCGGGCCCGCTGGTTCACCCGCCCGCTGCACGAGTGGCCCCTGCGCAGGCTGCGCGCCCCGCGCGGCTCAGTCCGCGGCGGGCCGGAACGTCCGTAGGAAGGTCCGCAGGGCCTCCCGGCTCGCGGGTTCCTCCCAGCCGGCGGCCGGGGTCGTCCAGCGCAGCGAGAAGCCGCGCCCGCCGCCCAGCAGGAACCCGCGGCCGAAGGTGCGCACCCGGGCGCCGCCGGCCTCGGCGTACCACTCCAGGTCGGCGGCCTCGCGCCCCTGGTACGTCGTCGCCCGGATCCCGCCGATCCGCTTGTAATCGTCGCCGGACCGCTCCAGGCGCGGCTCCACGTCGTCCCGCCACACGGCCACCGCGTCCGACCCCACCCGCTCGCTGTAGGTGACGGCGAGCGTGCGCGGGTCCCCGTCGGCGCCGAAGGTGACGCGGTAGCCCCGGTCGGAGCCGCGGGAGGTGTCCAGCCGCTCCCAGCCCTCGGGCAGCGCGACGGAGAAGCCCTCCGGGGCGTGGTAGGCGCGGTAGCCGGGCGGGAGGCCGCCCGCGCCGTCCGACGGGGAGGGGGACGGGGTGGGCGCGGACGGGTCCCCGGGCCCGTCCGGTGGGCCGGCCGGCGCGGACGCCGAGGGCGGCGGCGCGTCGGCGGCGGAGCCGGCGCCGGCGCCCGGCAGCCCCCGCGCCGCGGCGAGCACGGCGACCGCCACCGTGACGACGGCCAGCGCGGTGCCGAGGAGCGTCGTCCGCCTGCCCCACTCCCGGCCCGCGTACCGCACGGTGCCGGTGCGCCCGCCGTGCGGCCGGGGGCCCGGCGCCGCCGGGGCGGCACCCGGGTCCTCCCGCAGCACACGGGTGAGCGCCCCGCGGACCACCTGGCGGGTCAGCCGCTCCCGCGGGTCCTTGCGCAGCAGCCCCTGGACGACCTGGGTGAGCGGGCCCGCCCGTACCGGTGCGCGCGGCGGCAGCCGGTCCACGCCCTTCAGCGTGGCCTCGGGCCGCCCGCGGTCCCGGAA
The DNA here is from genome assembly GCF_001905725.1 of Streptomyces sp. CB02400. Classification (GTDB taxonomy): domain Bacteria; phylum Actinomycetota; class Actinomycetes; order Streptomycetales; family Streptomycetaceae; genus Streptomyces; species Streptomyces atrovirens. The sequence continues at coordinate 14,199 of NZ_LIWB01000024.1, read as the reverse complement.
CGGCGGACGCCCCTCCAGCATCGTGTAGAGGATCGCGCCCAGCGCCCACAGGTCCGCGGCGGGCCCGATCCGCTCGTCGCGGGCCTGCTCCGGGGAGGCGTACGACGGTGCCGTGAGCCGGGGCGCCGGCACCGTGCCGGCCAGGCCGTACCCGGTGACGACGGCCGGCCCGCCCTCGCGCAGGAACACCTGGCCGGGGCTGAGCTCGCCGTGCGTGACGCCCCCGGCGTGCGCGGCCTCCAGCACGTCGAGCAGCTCCAGCGCGACGCGGGCGGCCCGCACCGGGGTGAACGTGCCCTCCTCGGCGAGGACATCGTCGAGCGGTGTGCCGTCGATCCACGCGGTGACGGTCCACAGGAAACCGGCCTCCTCGACGGTGTCGACGACGCCGGCGATCCGGCCGGGGCACAGTCGCGCCACGCTCTCCGTCGCCCGCGGCGCACGGGAGGGCGCGCGGCGCGCGCCGGCCGTGTCCTGCGGGAGCCCGACCTGGGTGACCAGGCACGGGCGGCCGGTCCGCAGATCGTCGGCGTACCAGCGGACGCGGTTGGTCTCGCGATGGGTGATCTCGACCAGCCGGTAGCGTCCGGCGACCGGCCGTTCCGTGGAGACGTGCGCCCTGCCCATGGCCATCCCCCGTCGAACCGCCGGCTCCCGCTTCCCCCAGTGGTACGGGAAGCGGGCGGGGTCCGTTCAACGGGAGGCTCAGCGAAGCTCGAAGTGTTCCGTCCAGGCGATCATGTCGCCGGTGGTGGCGTTGCCGCCGCACACCACGAGACCGAGCCGGGCCCCCTCGCCGGCCCGCTCCAGCACCCGCCGCGCGGCGGGCAGCAGACAGCCGGCGGCCGGCTCGGCCCACACCTTGGCGTGGTCCGCGAGCTCCAGCGAGCCCCGCACCGCCTCCCGGTCCGGTACCACCAGCACCTCGGTGACCAGCTCCGACACATGCTCGTACGTCAGCGGGGAGACGGCCGGGGCGCTGAGCGTGGAGACGATCGACGTCAGCTCCACCGGCACCGGGCCGCCCGCCGCCAGCGCCTCGGACATCGCCTGCGCGCCCTCGGTCTCCACGCCCCAGATCCGCACCCCGGGCCGCAGCGCGCGCAGCGCCGCCGCGACGCCGGAGATCAGCCCGCCGCCCCCGATGCTCACCAGGACGTCCGTGAGGTCACCGGCGTCCGTGGCGAACTCCAGCCCCACCGTGCCCTGGCCGGCGACCACCACCGGGTCGTCGAAGGGGTGGACCAGGGTCAGCCCCTCCTGCTGGAGCCGGGACATGAGCGCGAACGCGCCGTCCATGTCGTCGGTCAGCCGCACCGACGCGCCCGCGGACTCCGCGATCTCCACGGCCCGCAGGGGCGCCGAACGCGGCATCACCACCGTGGCCTTCACGTCGAGGGCCGCGGCCATCACCGCGAGGGCGATCCCGTGGTTGCCGCCGCTCACCGCCACGACCCCGGCGGCCCGCTCGGCCTCGCTCAGCGACAGCAGCTTCGCCGCCGCGCCCCGCACCTTGAACGAACCGGTGCGCTGCAACAGCTCCAGCTTCGTGGTGACCGGGGCCCCGAGCAGTGCCGACAGGCCGGGGCTCGGCACGGTCGGGGTCCGCACCACGTGCCCGGCGATCCGCTCGGCCGCGGTCTCGATGTCGGCGATCCCGATCACGACTGCCACCTCTCCGGCGCGGGGGTGTGATCCGTGCCGTCATCCACCCTGACCCGCGCGGCGGCCAAGGTCAACATCGCTCAGTGCTGCTGGGCTTTCTGCGGTGTCGCCTCACTGGGCCGGACGACGACGTACCCCTCGCCCTGCAGCATCAGCTGCACGGCCTCGCCCGACCCGCCGCGCAGCATCGAGCCCAGCGACTGGGAACGGTGCAGCGAGGTGGCCAGGCCCGCGGTCCAGCCGACGATCGCGTCCGTGTCCACGTACACCGGGTACTGCGGCGACACCGGGATCACCAGCGGATTCCCCTCGCACACCAGCCCCAGCCGGCCCTGCCCGGTGAACACGCTGTTGAACAGCCCGCCGCCGGTGATGCCGGCGCCCTTCACGGTCGCGATGCGGTACGACAGCGAGGAGTCGAAGCACAGGACGTTGCGGCCGTTGACGGTGAACTCGTCGCCCGGGTCGACGTCGACGACGAAGCAGTTCTGCGCCTCGTGCGCGAACCAGGCCTCGCCCTGGCCGCGCACCGCCATCAGCGGCAGCCCCTCGCCGGTCACCGCCCGTTTGAGCATGCCGCCGACGCCCTGGCCCTTGCGCTCGAACTGGAGATTGCCGCGGTAGGCGATCATCGCGCCCTGCCGGGCGTGCATCTCGCCGTCGACCGTGTAGCGGATGCATTTGGCGTTCTCGACGGTCATGCCCGCGGTCGTGGCCGGCTGCACCATGTGCTGACTGGAAAACAGATCACCCTTCATACAGGCATCCTCGCCCGGACTGTCCCCCTCCGCCAGGATCACGCGCGGACGGGACCGGGACCGGCGCGCGGTCAGCCACCGAAGAGCTGGGTCCAGTACGTGCCCGCCCGGCCGCCGCCCGCGAATCCGACGCCGATGTGGGAGAAGCCGGCCTTGAGGATGTTGGCGCGGTGACCGGGGCTGTTCATCCACCCCTGGACGACCTCGGCGGCCGAGCGCTGTCCGCACGCGATGTTCTCGCCGATCGTCCGCAGTGCCGAGCCCGCGGCGGCGGCCCGGTCCCAGGGTTCGCCGCCGTCGGGCGCGGTGTGGGAGTAGAAGTCGCGGGCCACCATGTCGGCGCTGTGCGCCTGCGCGGCCGCGGTCAGCAGGGGGTCGTGGGACAGGGGCGGCAGTCCGGCGCGGGCGCGCTCCCGGTTGGTGAGGTCGATGACCTCGCCGGTCGTACGGTTCAGCCCGTCCGGGGTGAGCGGACTGGCCCACAGCGCCGTCCAGTAGAGGTCGCCGGACCCGTCGCAGGACCCCACGGCGGCATGGGTGAAGGAGGGGTCGCACACGGTGCGGCGGGCCGCGTCGTGGCGCAGGCAGTGGTCGACGAACCGGTCGACCGTGAGCGGCCCGGAGACCAGGTGCTCGCCGACGGTGAGGTACGGATATCCGGCGGCGACGACCCGCTGGTGGACGGAGACGCCGTCCACGCCCTCGACACCGAGGCGTCCGCCCCGCGCCATCATGCCGGCGTGCTCCCGCGCCGCGCCGGCCAGCCGCGCGTCATGGGCGACCGGAGGTGAACCGGCGGCGGCCCGGACGGAGTTCACCAGTGCGAGGAAGCCGTCCCCGGCGGCCGGACCCACCGGGGCGGCGGGCGCCGTGCGGGTGGCGGCCGCCCCGTCGTCGTCCGCCACGTCGACCCCGAAGTCCCGTGCGAGACCGGCCAGTCCATCGGCGTATCCCTGCCCCAGGGCGCGCAGTTTCCACTCCCCGCCGCGCCGGTAGACCTCCGCGAGGAGCAGCACGGCCTCCTGTCGCACCCGGGGCGGGGAGAACCGGGCGAGCGGGCGTCCGCCGGCGCCGGCGACCTGGAGCACGGGGGCGGGCAGGCCGCTCAGCGGGGTGCCGGGCTCGGTGGGGCTGACGGCCACCGTGACGCGCGCGGCACCGGGACGCAGCGCCGACGGGTCGACGGTGAGGGTGTCCCCGACGAGCCGGGCGCCCGGCGCGGACGGCTGGTTGTAGAACACGAAGTCGCCGTCGCCCCGCACCTTCCCGCCGTCGTCCGTGATCAGCGCGGACACGTCGAAGGGGCCGGGCACCCGGACGGTCACGGCACCGCCCGGGAGGGCCAGATTGCCGCCGGGGACCAACTCCTGCATCGCGCCGCCCTGCTGTCGTCGTACACGGACCGGTGGGGGTGTCCGGACAACGACGATCGGCGGCCGCGGGTTCCCGGCCGCGGTTCCTCAGCGGCGCAGCGCCTGAGCCCAGTTCGACGGCACCCGTCCCGCCGGGCCCGGCGACGGCTGGTCCGCCGGGTGGCTCACGGGCGGGGCCAGGTCGGGGCCGGACTCGTACAGCTCGTTCGTGGCGTAGTCCCAGAACCAGTCCTCGCCCGGCTCGTAGCTGCGGACCACGGGATGCCCGGTGGCCTCGAAGTGCGCCGTGGCGTGCTGCCCCGGCGAGCTGTCGCAGCAGCCGATGTGGCCGCACTGCGCGCAGCGCCGCAGATGGAACCACCAGCCGCCCGCGGCGTCGCAGTCGGCGCAGCCCGCGCCAGTCGGGGGAACACCGGGGTCGATGGCGTGGTCGCTGGTCATGCGGGCTCCTCGGGGGTGTCGTCGGGGGCCGGAGCGGTGAGCGGCAGCAGCACCTGGAAGCGGGTGTCGCCCGGCTCGGACTCGAACCGCAGGGTCCCGTGGTGCCTGTCGACCACGATCCGCCAGGAGATGTCCAGTCCGAGGCCGGTGCCCTCGCCCACCGGCTTGGTGGTGAAGAACGGGTCGAAGACCCGGTCGCGGACCTCCGGCGGGATGCCCGTGCCGGTGTCGCCGAACTCCACCAGCAGCCGGTCGTTCTCCCGCGCGGTGCGCACGGTCAGCGTGCCCTGCCCGTCGTCCGCGCCCGCGCCGTTCATGGCGGAGACCGCGTTGTCGATCAGGTTGGTCCACACCTGGTTGAGCTCCGCCGGGTACGCCGGGATCCGCGGCAGCGCGCGGTCGTACTCCTTGACCACCTTGATCCGCTGCCCGAACTTCCCCGACAGCATCAGCAGGGTGCTGTCGAGGAGTTCGTGCACGTCGGCGACCTGGAAGGGGGCGCGGTCGAGCTGCGAGTACTGCTTGGCGGCGCCGACGAGGTGCGAGATGCGGTTCGTGGAGTCCGCGATCTCGTCCATGAGCAGTTCCGTCTCGACCGTGTAGCTGAGCCAGCCGACCGCCGACGGCAGCGTCGCCTCGTCCACGGCGGCGGCGACCTGGTCCAGCCAGTCCAGGTCCAGTCCGGCCTGGACGAACGTCGGGGCGATCCGCCAGCCGTCGGGGATGCCGTGGTCGTCCAGCCAGTCGGCGAGCGCGTCCTCCCGGTCCGACGCCTCCAGCGGGCTGAGCACGGGCGCCTTCGCGACCCGTTCGGCCGTCCGCTCCTGGATGTCGATCAGATGGGCGAGGGTCTCGCGGTCGTAGGTGCCCGCGGAGATGACGCGCAGCTTGTGCCGCATCTTGCCGACGCGTTCGCGCAGCGTCGCCGTCGCCCGTACGGCCGCCGCGGCGGGGTTGTTCAGTTCGTGCGTCAGCCCGGCCGACAACGAGCCCAGCGCCAGCAGCCGTTCGCGCTGGCCGATGGCGCGCTGGGTGTTCTTCGAACCGAAGAACAGCCCCTCCAGGAGGTGGACCGCCATCGGGAACCACTCCCGCATGATGCTCGCGAACGTGTCCGCGGGCACCACGAAGAACCGGGTCGGCTCCGTCACGCGCATCGAGTTGTTGTAGACCTGCCGCACCCGGTCCCCGAGGTACGCCTGCATGGCCCCCGCGTACACCCCGCGCTGGGAGGTGCGGCTGATCTCCACGTCGTCCCCGCCCACCCGGCGGGACAGCACGACGGTGCCCTCCAGCATCACGTAGAAGCAGGTGGCGGGGTCGCCCTCGGCGTAGACCGGCCCGGGTTCGAACCGCTCCACCCGCCCCTCGGCGCAGAGCCGTCCGAGCTGCTCGGCGGTGAGCTTCTCGAACAGGAACAGGGAGCCGATCTCCCGCGGGCTGCACGGCATCGGCCGCCCGCTCACGACTGCTCCAGGTACCGGTGGACGAGCATCACGGCCATGGCTCCCTCTCCGACGGCGGACGCGACCCGCTTGGCGGACTCCGCGCGGGCGTCGCCCGCGACGAACACGCCGGGCACGTTGGTCTCCAGGTGGTACGGCGGCCGGTCCAGCTCCCAGTCGGCCGGTGGCCGCCCGTCGGGGGTCAGATCGGGCCCGGCGAGGATGAACCCGCGTTCGTCCCGCAGCACCGTGCCGTCCAGCCAGTCGGTCAGCGGGGCGGCACCGATGAACACGAACAGCCACTGCGCGTCGACGAGTTCGGTGCCTCCGCTGCCCGTGTCGCGCAGCGTCAGCCGCTCCAGACGGCCGTCGCCGTGCGCGCTCTCGACGACCGCGCCGCACCGCACCGAGATGTTCGGCGCCCGGTCGATCTGCTGGATCAGGTAGTGCGACATCGACGCCGCCAGATCCGGCCCGCGCACCAGCAGCGTCACCGACTTGGCGAACCGGGACAGGTACATCGCGGCCTGCCCGGCCGAGTTGGCGCCGCCGACGATGTACACGTCGTGGCCCTGGCAGGCGGCGGCCTCCGTCAGCGCGGACCCGTAGAAGACCCCGCAGCCGTTGAGGTCGTCGCAGCCGGGCGCGGCCAGCCGCCGGTACGACACCCCGGTCGCCAGGATCACGCTGTGCGCGGCGACCGACGACCCGTCGGAGAACCGTACGACCCGGGCGGAACCGTTGACCTCGAGACCCGTGACCTCCCGCGCGGTGAGGATCTCGGCGCCGAACCTCGTGGCCTGCCGCCGCGCCCGCTCGGTGAGCTGCGCCCCCGACACGCCGTCGGGGAAGCCCAGGTAGTTCTCGATCCGGGAGGACTGCCCCGCCTGCCCGCCGGTCGCCGACCGCTCCACCAGCACGGTCCGCAGCCCCTCGGAGGCCCCGTAGACCGCCGCGCCGAGCCCCGCCGGTCCGCCGCCGATCACCACCAGGTCGTAGAAGTCTGCCTCCGGGGTCGTCGCCAGGCCCACCTGTGCGGCGAGGTCCACGGACTCCGGCTCCACCAGCGGCGTCCCGTCCGGGGTGATCACCACCGGCAGCCGCATCCCGTCCTCGCCCGCGGCGGCCAGCAGCCGCCGGCCCTCCGGCTCGTCGGCGGAGTACCAGCGGTAGGGCACCTGGTTGCGGGCCAGGAACTCCCGTACGTCCGAGGAGCGCGCCGACCAGCGGTGCCCGACCACCTTGGTGCTGGGCACCGGCCGGTAGTCGCTGCACCGCCAGGCCTCCAGGAGGTCGTCCAGGACCGGGTAGAGCTTCTCCTCCGGCGGGTCCCACGGCTTGAGGAGGTAGTGGTCGAGGTCGACGACGTTGATCGCGTCGATCGCCGCGCCGGTGTCCGCGTACGCGGTGAGCAGCACCCGCCGCGCACCGGGGTGGATGTCGAGGGCCTGCTCCAGGAACTCGATGCCGTTCATCCGCGGCATCCGGTAGTCGGCGAGGATCACGGCGACGAGGTCGCCGCGCAGCTTCAGTTCGCGCAGCGCGTCCAGCGCGGACTCGCCGGACTCCGCGCGCACGATCCGGTACGACGCCCCGTAGCGCCGTCTGAGGTCCCGGGCCACGGCGCGGGAGACGCCCGGGTCGTCGTCCACGGTCATGATCACGGTCCGCGCCGCTTCGGCGGCCTGTGTCATACGTCCCCCACGTCGTGCGGTCGGATCCCCGGCGCGGCGGGCCCCGGCCCGGCCGCGGCCACCGCACCGGCCCTGCCCATCGTATGTTCGACGGCGCTCCCGCGCTCGGGTATGCGCGAGCCTCGGAGCGTGGGGAAGACTGGATCACGCGAAGCGGACACGACACCGGGAGGAACCGCATGACGCGCCCGATCACGGCAGGGATCGACGGAACCGGGGAGAGCCTCGCCGCGCTGGCCTGGGCCGCGCGGGAGGCGGTCCGCCGGGGACTGCCGCTCAGGGTGGTGCACGCCTGGCGGTTCGAGGCGCACGACGCGGTGGACACGGGGGACAGGGCCACGCAGGAGCAGTGGGTGCGCGCGTCGGTGGAGGAGGCGGTCCGCGCCGTCGGTGAACGCCACCCCGATCTCGCCGTGACGACGGACGTCCTGGAGGGCGACGCCGTGCGGACGCTGACCGGTGCCGCCGCGGACGCGGAGCTGCTGGTGCTCGGCTCGCGCGGACACGGGCGGATCATGGGCTTCCTGGTCGGCTCGGTCGGCCAGCAGGTGATCGTCGACGCCGAGCGCCCCGTGGTGTTCGTGCGGGCCGGGGACCAGGCGTCGAACGAGGTCGCCGGACACGAGATCGTCGTCGGCCAGCAGGGCGACCCCGAGGACAGCGCCGCCGCGCTCGGCCTCGCCTTCGAGACCGCGGCCCGGCGCGGGGCCACGGTGCGCGCCGTACGGGCCTGGGCCCTGCCGCCGGTGTTCGCCTACAGCCCCGCCTCGCTCCAGCTCCTCGACGAGGCCGGCGGCCTGGAACCGTTCGAGCAGAAGGCGCTGGCGGCGGCCCTCGCGCCGTGGCGGGAGCGCTATCCGGACGTGCACGTGATCGAGCACGTGGAGATGGGCAGCGCCGGACAGGTGCTGCTGTCGGTGGCGGGCACCGCCCAGCTCATGGTGGTCGGCCGCCGCGCCCACCGCACGGCCGTGGGGGCCAGGATCGGCTCGGTGGCCTACGGCGTCCTGCACCACGCGGACTGCCCGGTGGCGGTCGTTCCGCCGACCTGACCCCGCGCGCTCCGGCCGGCTAGTCGTCCGTCGGCCGGAGCGTCTCCCGCGCCTTCGGCAGGATGTTCCTGATGTAGTCCTCGACGGCCGTGTCGAGCCCGATGTCGTGCTGCGCCCGCTCGGACAGGTACCAGCGGTGCTCCAGCAGTTCGTGGTAGATCTCCGCGGCGTCCACCGGGCCGCGCAGCTCCGGCGGCACGGACCGCACGGTGGGCCGGAAGACCTCGCGCACCCAGCGGTGGGCGAGGACCTCCGGGCGGGCGCCGAGGGGATCGCCGGGCGCGTAGTCGTCCTGGGTGGCCATCCAGCTCTCCAGGTCGTTCAGCAGCCGCCTGGCCTGGTTCTCCTCGGCGTCCAGGCCGGTCAGGCGCAGCAGTTGCCGCTGATGATGGCCGGCGTCGACGACCTTGGGCACGAAGGTGACGGTGTCGCCGTTGGAGGCGTGCTCGATCTGCATCTCGGCCACGTCGAAACCGAGGTCGTTCAGCCGGCGGATACGGCGCTCGATGTAGTGGTGCTTGCCCGCCGGGTAGACGGAGGTGCGGGTCAGCTCCTGCCACAGCCCCGTGTAGCGGGCGCAGATCTCGGTGCCGAACTCGATCGGGTCGACGGAGGGGTGCAGCGCCCCGGAGGCCTCCAGGTCGAGCAGCTCGCCGCTGATGTTGACGCGCGCGAGATCGAGGTCGTACTCCCGCTGGCCGACGCTCAGTTCCGGGTGCAGGTCCCCGGTCTCGGCGTCCACGAGATACGCGGCGTAGGCGCCCGCGTCGCGCCGGAACAGCGTGTTGGACAGCGAGCAGTCGCCCCACGCGAACCCGGCCAGGTGCAGCCGCACCAGCAGCACGGCGAGCGCGTCCATCAGCCGGTGCATGGTCGCCGGGCGCAGCGTCGTCTCGAACATCGACCGGTACGGCATCGAGCCGCCGAGGTGACGGGTGATCAGCACGCTCTCCAGCGGCTCCCCGGCGGTGTCGGTGCGGCCGGTGACCACGGCGAGCGGGTCCACCGCCGGGATGCCGATCCGGTCCAGGTCGCGCAGCAGCTCGTACTCGCGCAGCGCGGGCCGCCGGGCGAGCTCCTTCACCGCGATCACCTCGTCGCCGGCACGCGCGTAGCGCACCACGTGCCGGGAGATGCCGCGCGGCAGCGGCACCAGGTACTCCTCCGGCCACTCCTCCAGCGGCAGCTGCCACGGCAGTTCCAACAGGAGCGCGGGGTGCTCCGGGTTGGTGGCGTTGATCTGCAGTGCCATGGCGGGGGTGTCCTCGTCTCGTGGGCGATCGTCGTCTCACCCTATTGCGCGCGCTCCCGGGCCAGCCGGGCGGCGTCCCGTACGGGCCCCTCGTGCAGCGGGCCGTGTCCGGGCAGCAGCAGGTCGCCGTCCAGTTCCGCCAGGACGTCCAGCGAGGCCACGGCGGTGGCGCGCTCGTGGTGGAACATGTCCGTCAGCATCTGCGGTCCCTCGGTCCGCGAGGTGGGATGGCCGCTCACCAGGGCGTCGCCCGACACCACCACCCCGGTGTCCGGGAAGTGGAACGCGCAGTGCCCGGCGGTGTGGCCGGGCGTGTGCACGGGCACGGGCCGGCCGGGCAGATCGAGCGGACCCGGACCGGCCCCCGGGAACGGCTCGGGCGCGGTGACCGCCACGTCCGCCGTCCCGCCGGAGCGCAGGGCGTGCGCCGCCCAGGGCAGCACACCCGGCCGCCAGCCGTTGCGCAGCACCTGCCCGACGGTCACCTGGTGCAGGAAGTCCCGCCGGGCGTGCGGCACTTCGGCCTTGTGGGTGTACACGGGAGTGCCGTACGCGGCGCTCAGGTGCTCGGCGGAGCCCAGGTGGTCGCTGTGGGCGTGCGTGATCAGTACGGCCGTCACCGCCTCCGGTGAACTCCCCACCTCCGCGAGGGAGGCGAGCAGTCCCTCGCGGTCGCCGGGGTAGCCGGTGTCGATCAGTGTGACGGCGTCCCCCTCGGTCAGGATCACCCAGTTGGTGTTCGTGCCGTGCACCAGGAAGGTGCCGTCCGCGACGTGCCGCACGGTTGCTCGCATGATCGTCCCGAGTCCAAGTCGTTGCTGTCCGAGGCGAGTAGGAAAGCAGATCACCGCGCGGGCGCGGGCGGAGGGGTGCGCGGGTCCGGGCGCATCCCGAACAGGAACCGGGTCACCGCCCACCTGCGCACCCCGTACTCGTACAGCGCGAGGACCGCCGTCAGTGAGGCGGCCACGATCACCGCGTACTTGACGGCCATCGGCGCGGACCAGCCGACCACGCCGTACGCGAAGGCGACCACGACCGGCTGGTGCAGCACGTACAGCGGCAGGGCGGCGACGGCCAGATACGGCAGCATCCCGCCCCGGCCGCTCCGTACGCGCGGGCGCCGCGGCCGGTCCAGCAGGCCGAGGATCGCGATCACCCAGCACCAGCCGGCCGCCCCGAACAGCGCCCTGGTCACCAGCGCGGACGGGGTCCACGCGGTGAACGGGTCGTCCCCGGCGACGAAACCGGGCGCGGTCCCGGCGAACAGCACCACACCCAGCACGCCCACGGGGACCGCGGTGCGGCGCGTCGCCTCCCGGACCCGCTCGTCGTCCGCGAGGGCGAAACCGTGGACGAAGAACAGCAGGTACGCCCAGCGGTTCCAGCCCGCGAAGCCCTCCTCCATGCCCAGCAGCGCGTTGACGGCGGCGAGCGGCAGCGCGGGCAGCAGGAGCAGCGCGGGGCGGCTCCGGAGCGCGGGCGCCACACGGCCGGCCCCGGCCGCCAGCCGGGCGGCGACCGGCGCGAGCAGCAGGCAGAAGGCGAGCAGCAGGACGACGAACCACAGGTGCCCGGTCTCGAAGTGGTCGCCCTCCAGGACGAAGGGGAAGTCGGCGAGGTCCGGCCGCACGGACAGGAAGCGCGCCCAGAACCTCCCGTACGGCTCGTCGTACCCGGGGTCGGCGGCACGCAGCCGCAGCCACTGGGGGAGGGGGCACAGCACGGCCGTCGCGAAGACCAGCGGGACGCCCAGGCGCAGCAGCCGTTCCCGGGCGAACCCGGCGGGCCCCCGCCGGCGGATCGAGTGCCGGGCGCCGAGACCGGCGACGAGGAACAGCATGGGCATGGCCCACACCACGCCGAACCCGGCGAGGACGGTGACGGCGTCCGTGGTCCGCGCGTTCTTGACGTAGAAGTCGTCGTCCGGGGAGAAGACGAGGGCGGTGTGGAAGAACACCAGCCCGAGGACGACGAGGGCGCGCAGCACGTCCAGTTCGCCGCGCCGGCCCGCCCGTGCCCCGTTCCCCGTGTCCGCGCCCATCGGCCCCTCCCCGCCCGGGTGCGGCCCAGTGTGGGGGAGCGGGGGCGGGGAGGACAGGGCTCCGGTGTGAACTCCGCGGCTCCCGGACCTTTCGATACACCGGCGTATCGGATACGTTCCCGTATCGAACGAAGGGACGGCCATGGCGGTGGGCGGTACGGAGAGGCGTGTCACCAGGCGCCGGCTGCGCACGCGCGCGAACCTGCTCGAGGCCGCGTTCGCCGTCTTCGCCGCCAAGGGCTTCGGGCATGTCTCGATCGAGGAGGTCTGCGAGGCCGCCGGCTACACCAGGGGCGCCTTCTACTCCAACTTCGCCGGCCTGGACGAACTGTTCTTCGCCCTCTACACGGAGCGCGCCGAACTGATCGCCGAGCAGGTCGCCGGGGCCCTCGCCCAGGACGGACCCGACCTCGACGTGCCCGCCGCCGTGGACCGCGTCACCGAGGTCCTGCTCCTGGACCGCGACTGGCTGCTGGTGAAGACCGACTTCCTGGTGCACGCCGCCCGCGACCCGGAGGTGGCGCGCGCCCTGCTGGAGCACCGGGCGCGGCTGCGGCGGGCCGTCGAGGACCGCCTCGCCCGTGCCCGCGGCCACACCGGACTGCCCGCCGTGCTCGGTGACGTCGAGGGCGCCGCGCACGCCGTGGTAGCCGCCTACGACGGTGTCACCACCCAACTGCTGCTGGACCGGGACGTCGCGGGAGCCCGGGCCTGGCTGAGACAACTGCTGACCGCGCTGCTCACCGGACAACAGTCACCGCGCAACAGGAAGGGACGGTCGCCATGGATGCCGACGTCATCGTCGTCGGAGCGGGACTCGCGGGCCTCGTCGCGGCCCACGAGCTGACCAGCAGGGGCCGCAGGGTCGCCCTGGTCGACCAGGAGAACGCCGCCAACCTCGGCGGGCAGGCCTTCTGGTCCTTCGGCGGGCTGTTCCTCGTCGGCTCGCCCGAGCAGCGGCGCCTGGGCATCAAGGACTCCTTCGACCTCGCCTGGAACGACTGGCAGGGCAGCGCGGGCTTCGACCGGCTCGACGACGAGGACACCTGGGCGGTGCGCTGGGCGAGGGCCTACGTCGAGTGGGCGGCGGGGGAGAAGCGGTCCTGGCTGGACAGTCACGGCATCACCTTCCTGCCCACCGTCGGCTGGGCCGAGCGCGGCGACCTCCGCGCGGACGGCCACGGCAACACCGTGCCCCGCTTCCACATCGCCTGGGGCACCGGCACCGGCGTCGTCGCGCCCTTCGTCCGGTACGCCCGGCAGGCCTCCCGCGACGGACTGCTCACCTTCCACCACCGCCACCGGGTCGACGAACTCGTCGTCGAGGGCGGCACCGCGCGCGGGGTGCGCGGCACCGTACTGGCGGAGGACAACGCACCGCGCGGTGTCGCCTCCAGCCGCGAGACGACCGGCGAGTTCGAGCTCACCGCCCAGGCCGTGATCGTCACCAGCGGCGGCATCGGCGCCGACCACGACATCGTCCGCCGGTACTGGCCCGAGCGGCTGGGCACCCCGCCCCGCGAGATGGTCACCGGGGTCCCGGCCTACGTCGACGGACGGATGCTCGACATCAGCGCCCGCGCGGGCGTGCGGCTGGTCAACCGGGACCGCATGTGGCACTACACCGAGGGCCTGCGCAACTGGGACCCGATCTGGCCCGGACACGGCATCCGCATCCTGCCCGGACCGTCCTCGATGTGGTTCGACGCCCTCGGCCGCCGGCTGCCCGACCCCTGTCTGCCCGGCTACGACACCCTCGGCACGCTGAGGCACCTGCGCACCACCGAGGACATCGCCGGACACGACCACTCCTGGTTCGTCCTCACCCGGAGGATCATCGAGAAGGAGTTCGCGCTGTCGGGCTCCGAGCAGAACCCCGACATCACCGCCAAGGACCGGGCCGGCTTCCTGCGCACCCGTGTGCTGGGCAAGGGCGCCCCCGGCCCGGTGGACGCGTTCCTGCGCAAGGGCGCCGACTTCGTGACCGCCCCCACCGTCGAACAGCTCGTCGAGAAGATGAACGCCCTCACCGACAAGCCGCTGCTCGACGCGGCCGTCGTACGCCGCCAGATCGAGGCCCGCGACCTGCAGATGGCCAACGCCTACAGCAAGGACGCCCAGGTACAGGGCATCCGCAACGCCCGCCGCTACATCGGCGACCGCCTCGGCCGCGTCGCCACCCCGCACCGCATCCTCGACCCCGCGGCCGGTCCGCTGATCGGCGTCAAGCTGAACATCCTCACCCGCAAGACCCTCGGCGGCATCCAGACCGACCTCGACTCCCGCGCGCTCGGCGCCGACGGACAGCCCGTCGAGGGCCTGTACGCGGCCGGCGAGGTGGCGGGCTTCGGCGGCGGCGGTGTCCACGGCTACAACGCCCTGGAGGGCACCTTCCTCGGCGGCTGCCTCTTCTCGGGCCGGGCGGCGGGGCGCGCGGCGGCCGCGCGGACCGCCTAGGGCCTGTCCGGTGGGTCA
>NZ_LIWB01000023.1:130360-130646 GCF_001905725.1 Streptomyces sp. CB02400 | reverse complement strand
CACTCCAGCGGACGTGACCGGCCCCGGACCTGCTGGAGCGCGACTTCACCGTGCCGGACCCGGATGTGCGCTGGTGCGGGAGCATTACCTATCTGCCGCTCAGTGATGACTGGATGTGCCTGGCCAGGGTCATCGGCATTCATTCGCGCTGGGTGATGGGCTGGTCCATGGCCGATCACATGCGCTCCGACCTCGTGATTTCTGTATTCGACACGGCTGTGGCCGCGTGGGGCGGGGCGGTCAACGGGCTCGTCGGCATGAGGACGGTGCCCGTCACCTTTCGCCG
>NZ_LIWB01000023.1:0-130328 GCF_001905725.1 Streptomyces sp. CB02400 | reverse complement strand
CGGCGAAAGGTGACGGGCACCGGTGGACGGAGGCGTCAGCGGGCGAGGCGGATCCGGGTCAGGGTGTCCTCGGTCTGGGTGGCGCCGGACTTGTCGGTCACGTAGGCGGTGCCGTCGGTGATTTCCACGTGGTTGGGGTTGGCGCCGGTGGCCACGGTCTTCTCGATCACGCCCTTGCGCGGGTCGACCACCGTGACGGTGGCGGCGGTGCGGTTGACCACCACGACGTCGCCGGAGCGCTCGTCGGTGGCCACGGAGAGGGCGCCGGCGCCGGTCGCCACGGTCTTGGTCACGGTGCCCTCGCGCAGGTCGATCACGGACAGGGTGCCCGAGGTCTGGTCGGCGGTGTAGGCCGTCCGGCCGTTCTTCGACAGGGAGACAGAGATCGGGCCGTCACCGGCCGGGAGGAAGCGCGGGATCGTGGAGCCGCGCTTCAGCTCGATGAGCCGGTCGTTGTTCAGGTCGGCGGCGTAGAGGGTGCCGGTCCTCTCGTCGAGGGTCAGGCCGGCCGGGCCCGCGCCCTCGACGGTGACGCGCTTCTTCTCCTTGAACGTCCTGGAGTCGAAGGCGACCAGCGTGCCGTCGCCGAAGCCGCTCGCCCAGACCGTGTCGTGCCGCTCGTCGACGACGATCTCGCGGGCGTGGGCGATGCCCGGCAGACTGGCCAGGTGCTCGCCGGTGCGCTGGCTGTAGACGGAGACGCTGTTGTTGCGGGTGTTGGTCGTCCACACGGTGTTGTGCTCGTCGTCCACGGCGACGCCGTAGACCGCCTCGACGGCCCCGGTGGAGGTGTCGGTGACCGGCGGGGTGTGGTCGGCCTCGATCTCCAGGGTGTCCGGGTCGACCTTCAGCAGGTGGGACTCGGTGACCGGAGACCGGCCCACGGCGGAGGTGACCCACAGGACGTCGTTCCGCTCGGAGTAGGACGACTGGTACAGGCCCTTGGTGAGCTTCGCGGTGGTGACCTCCGAACCGCTTGCCTGTGCCGACGCGCTGCCGGCCAGGGTCAGCGTGCTGCCGGCGGCGACCGCCACGGCGACGGCCGCGGCGACCGCGGTGCGGCGGGAGGTGCGGGTGGTGGGAACGGACATGGTGGGGGAACTCCCTTTCTCGGGATTAATGGAGTGTTACTGCGTGGGAGAAGTGGCTTGAGGGCCGCGCGGTGGCGGCGTGTCAGCTGCTCGGCGCGGGGTTCCTGGAGGTGTGCCGGCGGACGACGAGCAGGGTGGTGGCCGCGGCTCCGGCGGCACCGCCGGCCGCGGCGGCCGCCGCGGACCAGGCGATCGTGGCGTAGGAGACGGGGGCCGCCTGGGACGTGGCCGCGAGGGTCTCGGCGGTCTTCGTCTCCGGGGCGGTGGTGGAGAAGGCCGCGGGTGATCCGGCGACGTCCGTCCCGGCCGCGGTGACCGTGAACGCCACCTTCAGCGAGGTGGGCGGGTTGGGGGCGAGGAACCGCAGCCAGTGGTCGCCGGCCGCCGTGTCCGCGGGGACCGTCACGTCGCCTTCGTAGGAGCCGTCGTCGGCGGTCTTCCACTGGCCGAGGATCGCCTCGTCGTCGAGCTTGATCGTGACCTGTTCCTTCGCGGGGAACCCGGTCACCTCGAAGTGGAGTGTGCCGCCGGCCTGCACCCGGCTGGCCGTGATCCCGGCCTTCGCGCCGGCGTCGTTGGTGGCGGAGGCCGGTGCGCCCGACGCGGCCGGGACGGGGGTCGCGCCCGCCGCGTCCGCTCCGGTGCCGCCCGCGTTCGTGCCGGACGCACCGGACGCACCGGACGCACCGGACGCGCCGGAGGTGACGGTGAAGTCGGCCTTGAGGCTGGTCGGCGGGTTCGGGGCGAGGAAGCGCAGCCAGTGGGCGCCCTTCGTGGTGCCGGCGGGCACGGTGACGCTGCCGGAGTACGACCCGTCGGAGCCGGTCGTCCACTGGCCGAGGATCGTGCTGTCGTCCAGCTTGACCGTCAGCTGCTGACCGGCCGGGAAGCCGGTCACTCGGAACGACACCCTGCCGCCCGCGGCCACCCGCGAGCCCGCGGTGATGGTGGCGGACGTGCCCGTCGCCGCGCCGCCGGAGCCGGAACCACCCGTTGTCCCCGAAGAACCGCCGGCAGTGCCCGTACCGCCCGTGTCGGCGCCGGAGCCGCTGCCCGCGCCGCCGCTGCCCCCCGCCGAACCGCCGCCGGAGCCGCTGCCCGTGGACGAGGTGACGGTGATGTCGGCCTTCAGACTGGTGGCCGGGGCGGGAGCGAGGAAGCGCAGCCAGTGTGTGCCGGCCGGGACGGAGGCGGGGACGGTCACCGTGCCGGAGAACGTCCCGTCGGCCTTCACCGTGCCGGGCCACCGGGCGAGGATCTCGCCGTCGTCCAGCTTCACCGTGATGTCCTGGCCCTTGACGAAACCCGAGAGGGTGAAGGAGACCTTGCCGCCGGCCGCCACCTCCGACCCGCCGGCGAGCTTCACCGCGGGGTCGGTGACCTCTGACGGGGAGGGCGTGGGCTTCGGAGTCTGCGGGGGAGTGGGGGCCGGCGTCGGAGTGGGAGCTGCGGTCGTGACCGTCAGCTCCTCGCTGCGGACGCTCGTCTGCGGGGCCAGGAACCGCAGCCAGTGCCCCCCGCCGGCGCTCGCGTCTGCGGGGACGGTGACCGAGCCCGAGACGCTTCCGTCGTCGCCTACGGTGAACTGCTCCAGCAGTGTCTTGTCGTCGAACTTGACGCTCAGTGTGCCCCCGGCCGGGAACCCGGTGGCCGTGAAGGACACCTCGCCGCCCTGCTTCACGTCCCTGGCACCCAGGGTGACCGAGGGTGCGGCCGTGTCCGCCGCCAGTGCCACCGTGTCGGTGGCCCCCGTGCCGCCGGGACCGGCCGTGGCCAGTGGGGCGGCACAGAGGGCACCCAGGCCCAGGGTCGCGCCGGCGGTCAGGGCGACCACGCGGCTCAGTCGGGTGCCGGAGGGCGAAGCGGATCTGTCAGAGGTCATGAGGGCTGCTCCTGGCAGGCGAAACGTCATGGAGAAGGACGTTCGAGTGGAGGGGCACATCGGGGGCGGCGAAGCCGGCGCGAAAGCGACGTGCGATCAACTAAGGTAAGGCTAACCTAATCTAGAGATCATGGATAGTCAATTGGAATCCGTACGCACGTACCTTCCGGGGCCTCCGGGAGACGCCCCGAACCACCCGCCCCGCCTGCCCAGGCCACATCCGGTGCCCCGCCTCGCCCAGCCGGTGTGCACGCTGCCCGGGCCGGGGGGCGAGGGAGCCTTCTGGGCGGACGTGCGGGCACGCGGCGGCACGCCCCTGGTGGGCCCCGACCCGCGAGGCAGCGCCGACCACCGGGCGGTGACGTTCCTGTGGCGCGGCACCCCCGGCACCCGTGCCGTCCAGGTCCTGCCGAACAAGCTCGGCGACCCGCACGACCCCGACGGCAACCTCATGGAGCGCGTCCCCGGCACGGACGTCTGGCACTGGACCCTGCGCCTGAGGCACGACTGGCGTGGCACCTACGACCTGTACGTCGACGAGGGTGACGGCCCGGACCCGGGAACACCCGCGTACCAGCGCCGTCTGCGCACCCTGCGCCGCACCGACCCCTTCAACCCCCGGACGCTGCCCCACCGCTGGGAGTCGGAGCCGGTGTCGTACGCGGAGCTCCCGGCCGCCCCGCGCGCGGTGGACTGGGAGCCGCGGCCCGGCATCCCGCGCGGCACCGTCACGGAGCACACCGTGGCGAGCACCCGCCTCGGCGGTTCCCGCCGGATCTGGCTGTACGAACCGCCCGGCATAGTCTGGGAGCCGGAGGGGCTGCCGGTGCTGGTGCTGCTCGACGGCGAGCACTGGCAACCCCGCCTCGGGCTCTCCCACCTCCTCGACAACCTCATCGCCGACGGCCGGATCCCGCCCGTCGCCGCCGTACTGCCAGAGGCCGTGGACGAGGCCACACGCTGGGCCGAACTGTCCTGCCGACCCGAGTACGTCGACTTCCTCGCCGGTGAACTGCTGCCCTGGGCGGCGGGGCTCCTGCCCCTCAGCGACGATCCGGCGCACACCGTCATCGCCGGGCAGAGCCTCGGCGGGCTCACCGCCGCCTACGTCGCGGCGGCGGCACCGCACCGCTTCGGCAACGCCCTCGTCCAGTCGGGCTCGTTCTGGTGGCCGGTGGGACCGGACCCGGAGTGGCTCACCCGGGCCCTGGCCGGAACACCCCGGCTGCCGGTGCGTTTCCGGCTCTCCTTCGGCGCACAGGAATGGGTGGCCCTGCCCGCCGCGCGCAGGCTGCGCGACACCCTGACGGCCCTCGGTTACCACGACTCCTCCTACCGGGAGTTCAACGGCGGTCACGACTACCTCTGCTGGCGCACGGAACTGGCGGACGGGCTGGTGGAACTCCTGGGCCGCTGAGCCGGCTCCGGGGTTCACTCCAGGCCCGCCACCACCCGGCGCACGCACCGCTCGTGCGGTGCGGGGCCGAAGCGGGGCGTCCAACCGGACGGCACCGCGCGCCATACGGGCCACAGGGACCGGCGTCCCTCGGCGTTCTCCAGGACCGGATGCCCCTCCCGGCCGTCGTCGGGTCCGGGGTCGAAGGGGCCGACCGGGTCCGGGGTCATGCGTCCAGCTCCTTCAAGCGGGCGGCCAGGACCGCCGCGATGTCGTCGAGGTACCGGTCCCGCATCAACTGCGGGTGGGTGCAGTCGAGGTCGTGGTTGTCGAGGGCGCCGGTGACGTACGGACGCCAGGACTCCCTGGTCAGCCAGGACTCGGCGCGCGGGGCGGCGGCCGTGAAGAACAGAACGTCGCCGTCGTACGGGCGGTGTTCGTGCTCGCGCATCATGCGGGCGTGGTTGGGCACGATGTCGACGATCCGGGACAGGGTGCGGTCGGTGAGTCCGGCCAGCGGGCTGCCCGCCCGGCGCAGCGTGGCGAGCACGTCCTCGCGGGTGCGTTCGCCGGTGCGGTCGAAGCCCGCCATGCGCAGTACGGCCGTCAGCGCGTCGCCCTCCTCCGGTGCGGGCCGCTCCCGCCACTGTTCGGAGGGGAAGGCGTCCAGCAGCGCGAGGAGTTCGACCTCCTCGCCGGCCTCCTGAAGCAGTACGGCGACCGTGTGCGCGAGGACGCCGCCGACCGACCAGCCCAGCAGGCGGTACGGGCCGTGCGGCTGGATTTCGCGGATCCGCTCGGCGTAGTCCTCGGCCTCCTGCTGGAGCGTGCGCGGCAGCGCCTCGTCACCGGTCAGGCCGCGGGCCTGGAGCCCGTACACCGGTTGCTGCGGACCGAGCCGCGCGGTGAGTCCCGCATAGCACCAGGCGAGGCCGCCCGCCGGGTGGACGCCGAACAGTGGTGTCCGGTCGCCCTCGGTGCGCAGCGGCAGGACGACGCCGAGGGCGTCCCCGGCGGCCGGTGCGGCGGCGTCCAGCCGGGCGGCGAGCGCGGCCGGCGTCGGCGCCTCGAACAGGGAGCCGATGGTCAGCTCGGCGCCGAACTCCTCACGGACACGGCCGACCAGGCGCACCGCGAGCAGCGAGGTCCCGCCCAGGTCGAAGAACGCGTCGTCGGGGCCGATCCCCTCCACGTCCAGCACCTCGGCGAACAGACCGGTCAGCGCCTCCTCACGGGCGGATGCGTACGGCCGCCCGCCGGCGCCGCCGGTGAACACGGGGGCGGGCAGCCCACGCCGGTCCAGCTTGCCGTTGGGGGAGAGCGGGAAGGCGTCCAGCGCGACGACGGCCGCCGGGACCATGTGCTCGGGCAGCTCCCGGGCCAGCGCCGCCCTGACCCCGGCCGGGTCGGCGCCGCCGGTCACGTAGCCGATGAGCCGGTCGTCGTGGACCAGGGCGCACGCCGCGTCCACGCCGGGACGGGCGGCCAGAGCCGCCTCGACCTCACCGAGTTCGATGCGCTGGCCGCGCAGCTTTACCTGGTGGTCGGTGCGGCCGAGGTACTCGACCTCGCCCTTCTCCGTCCACCGGGCCAGGTCCCCTGTGCGGTACATACGGGTGCCGGCCGGTCCGAAGGGGTCGGCGACGAACCGGGCCGCGGTCAGCTCCGGTCGGCCCAGGTAGCCGTCGGCGAGCTGCGCACCCGCCAGGTACAGCTCGCCGGGTACGCCGGGCGGGCAGGGCTGGAGGGCGGCGTCCAGGACGTACAGGCGGGTGTTCCACACCGGCCGCCCGATCGGCACCGGACCCCGGTCCGCCGGGTCGCACGCGTGGTACGTCACGTCGACGGCGGCCTCGGTCGGCCCGTAGAGGTTGTGCAGCTCCACGCCGGGCAGGGCGCGGGCGAACGCGGACGCCGTCTCGCGCGGGAGGGCCTCGCCGCTGCAGAACACCCGGCGCAGCGCCTCCGCGCACCCGGCGGCCTCCGGGGCGCCCAGGAACACCTGGAGCATCGACGGCACGAAGTGGCAAGTGGTGACGGCCTGTTCGCGGATCAGCCGGGCCAGGTAGATCGGGTCCTTGTGGCCACCGGGTTCGGCGACGACCAGCGTCGCGCCCTCGCGCAGCGGCCAGAAGAACTCCCACACCGACACGTCGAACGACGACGGCGTCTTCTGCAGCACCCGGTCCCCGGCCGTCAGCCCGTACGCGTGCTGCATCCACCGCAGCCGGTTGTCGATGGCCCGGTGCGGCACGACCACACCCTTGGGACGGCCGGTGGAACCGGAGGTGTAGATGACGTATGCGGGGTGGGCGGGGGTGAGGGCGCGGGCCGGGTTCGTCCAGGCGTATGACGACACGTCGAGCCCGTCCAGTACGACCACCTCGGTGCCGGTGTCGTCCGGGAGGCGGCCGACGCGGTCGGTGACGGCGCAGACCGGCGCGGCGTCACCGAGCATGTACGCCAGCCTCCGCGCCGGGTAGTCCGGGTCGAGCGGCAGATAGGCGGCGCCCGCCTTCAGCACCGCGAGCAAGGACACGACCAGGTCCACCGAGCGCGGCACCGACACCGCCACCACCGCGCCCGGCCGTGCGCCGAGGGTCTGGAGGTGCCGGGCGAGCCGGTTGGCGCGGGTGTTCAGCTCCGCGTAGGTGAGCGCGGTGTCCCCGAGGACCAGCGCGGTGGCGTCGGGGGTGCGGGCGGCCCGCGCCTCGATCGGTCCGATGAGCGTGGTCGGCGGTAGGGCCCGCTCCGTGCGGTTGAACTCGTCGACGACCAGGCCGACTTCCACCGGAGTCGCGACGGTGTGCACCGCGAGGGGCTGCTGCGGGTCGGTTCCGGCCAGCCGGTCCAGCAGATCCAGGAACCGTTCCTGGTGCGCGGTGAGGTCGGAGTCCTCGTACAGCGCGGGGTTGCCGTCGTGGTCGATGCGCAGGCCCCGGCCGTCGGCGCGGTCGTAGACGTTGACCGTCAGGTCGTCCACCGGGCCCGCCGACAGGTTCCACGCCCGGGCGGGGGCGCCCGCGAAGTCCACGTCGTAGTCGAAGGGCATGACGTTGACGAGCGGGCCGACCAGCGCCCGGCTCTCGCCGAGCAGGCCCAGGTCGCGGCGGATGTCCTCGTAGCGGTAGCGCTGGTGGCGACGGATCTCGCGGATGCCGAGCACCACCCGCCGGACCAGCTCGGCGAAGGTCTCCTCGGGGGAGACGGCCAGCCGCAGCGGCAGCACGTTCATGACCATGCCGGGCACGCGCAGCGCCACCGACCCCATGCGGCCCATCATCGGCAGGCCCAGCACCACGTCGGTACGGGCGGTGGCGCGGGCGGTGTAGAGGGCCTGCGCGGCGATCAGCACGTCCGGCCAGGTCGCGCGGAGCCGGGTCGCGAGGTCCTTGAGCCGCTCGGTGGTGCCGGGGGAGAGGTGGGTGGTGCGGCGCAGGAAGGTGCGGGACGGCAGCGCGCCGCGGCCCGCGAGCCGTGGTGCCTCCGGCCGGTCGGCGAACGCCGCGGCCCAGTGCGCCCGGTCGGCCTCGAACGCGGCCGACTCCCGGTACGCGGTGTCGTCCGCGACCAGGTCGGCCAGGTGACCGAAGCCGCGTGGGGCGGGTTCCTCGCCGCGGACGAGCGCCGAGTACACCTCGGCGGTGCGGCGCACCAGCAGTGAATAGCCGTAACCGTCCATGACGAGGTGATGGACGCACTGGTACCACAGCCACCGGTCGGCGCCGACCTGGAACAGGGCGTGGCGGAACAGCGGCCCGGACGCCAGGTCGAACGGCTCGGCGAGGTCGGCGCGCATCCATGCCTCGGCCTCGGCCTCGGTGTCCGACTCCCTTACCGTCAGCGGTAGTTCGATCACTTCCGATACGTGCTGCACCGGGCCGTCAGGGGTGTCCTCGACCCGGACCCGCAACGCCTCGGCCTCGTCCGCCACCCGGCGCAGGGCGTCCGCGAACCGTTCCGGATCGAGCGGTCCGTCGATCCGGAGGCACTCGGCGGTGTTCTGCGCGGGACTGAGCGGGTCCAGGGCCTGCGCGAACCACATGCCCGACTGGGCCGCCGTCAGGGGCAGGACGCTCATACCGCCCCCAGCAGGGACGCCCACGCATCGAGGGCGGGCCGCTCGGCGAGGTCGGCGAAGGAGGCGGTCACGGCGTGCTCCCGGCGCCAGCGCTCCAGCAGCGTCATGATGCGGACCGAGTCGAGACCGTGGTCGATCAGGTTCTCGTCGACGGGTATGTCCGTCGGGTCCTCGCCGAGGCAGTCGGCGACGTCGGTGCGGATCCGCTCAACGGTCAGCGTCATGGCCGGACCTCCGTCAGGAGTGCGTCGGTGGTGGTGACGACCGCGCAGCGGCCGGCGGCGTAGCGCAGCGCCATGTCGTGGTCGGCGCGGGAGAAGTCGGCGACGGCGTCGGCGACGACGAACGCCTGGATGTCCCGCTGCCAGGCGTCGGCGGCGGTCATCAGCACGCCGATGTGCGCGTACACGCCGACGATGACGATCTGGTCGCGGCCCTTCTCGCGCATCAGGTCCGCCAGTCCGGTGCGGACGAACGCGCTGTACTTCCACTTGGTGAGCACCGTCTCCCCGTCCTCGGGGGCGACGGCCTCGGGCGCGGCGAGTCCCTCCGGGGCGTCGGGAACACCGGGGCCCCAGAAGTCGAACTGTAGGCCGCGCTGCTCGGGCGTCTGGCCGCCGCGCTGGGCGGAGTGGAGGACCGGCACGCCCAGGCGCCGGTACTCCTTGAGCAGGCGGGCGGTGTTGCCGAGCATGCCGGTCAGGGGCGGTTCGCCGGCCGGGAAGGTGGACAGGAAGTGCTGTTGCAGGTCGTGCACGAGCAGCACGGCACGCGCGGGGTCCACGGTCCAGGACACCCGGTTCTCGGGGAGTTCCTCCGGTGCCGGCAGCGGATAGGGGGCGATGGCGGGGAGTGCCATGGGGGGAGTCCTCTCGGTACGGTCAGGACTGTCCGGCGGTGGACCGCAGCTGCGTCTTGCTGATCTTGCCGACGCCGGTCCGGGGGAAGGCGTCGACGAACTCGACGAGGTCGGGGACCTTGTAGGTGGCGATGCCGCGCTCGCGGACGAACCGCTTGATCGCGACCGGCCTCAGCGGCTCGGCGTCCCCGCGCAGGATCACGTAGGCGAGGGAGCGTTCGCCGAGGTAGTCGTCCGGTACCGAGACCACCGACACGTCGTGCACCGACGGGTGGGCGAGGATGATGTTCTCGACCTCTTCCGGCGCGATCTTCTCGCCGCCCCGGTTGATCTGGTCCTTGGCCCGGCCCTCCACCACGAGGTGGCCGGTCGGGGTACGGCGCACGATGTCGCCGGTGCGGTAGAAACCGTCTTCGGTGAAGGCACGCCGATTGTGCTCCGGGGCCCGCCAGTAGCCGCGGATGGTGTAGGGGCCGCGGGTCAGCAGATGCCCGAACTCGCCCTCGGGGACGTCGTGGTCCTCGTCGTCGACGATGCGGACCTCGTCGTCCGGGGAGATCGGTCGGCCCTGCGTGGTGACGACCGTCTCGGTGTCGTCGTCAAGGCGTGTGTAGTTGACCAGGCCCTCGGCCATGCCGAACACCTGCATCAGCCTGCAGCCGAGCGCGGGCTCCAGCCGGCGGGCGGCCTGCTCGCTGTACTTGGCGCCACCGACCAGCGTCAGCCCCAGGCTGGACAGGTCGTGCCCGGTGGCGGGAGCGGCCTCGGTCCACACCAGGGCCAGCGGCGGCACCAGGGCCGTCATGGTGATCCGCTCGGACGCGATCAGCGGGAACACGGTGGCCGGGTCGGGCTTCGGGGCGAGCACCACCGTGCCGCCGGCGTACAGGACGCCCAGCCAGCCCGGCGAACTCATCGGGAAGTTGTGCGCGGCCGGCAGCACGACGAGGAAACGGGTGTCGCCGTCCACGCCGCAGATCTCGTCGGAGCCCCGCAGCGAGTACATGTAGTCGTCGTGGGTGCGCGGGATCAGCTTGTTCAGGCCCGTCGTCCCGCCGGAGAGCTGGAGGAACGCCAGCTCGTGCGGCTCGGGCCCGTCGAACGGGCCGGACGGCTCGCACGGCACCTCGCTCAGCGCCGTGTGCTCACCGGGGTCCCCGGCCACGAAGACGTGCTTCAGGCCCGGCGTCCGCTCCCGTATCCGCGCGGCCAGGTCCCGGTGGTCGAAACCGGCGTGCCGGCCGGGAACGACGTACGCGACGGCCTCGGTGTGGGAGCAGAAGTGGGAGATCTCCGTCTCGCGGTGCGCGGGCAGCGCGTACACCGGCAGCGCGCCGATGCGGAACAGGGCGAAGACCACCTCGACGAACTCGCCGATGTTCGGCAACTGCACGACGACCCGGTCGCCCTTGACGATGCCGCGCGCCAGGAACCCGGCGGCGAGCCGGTCGGCGCGCGCGTCCAGCTCCCGGTACGTCCAGGTGCGGCGCTCGGGCGCCGGGTCGACCAGGGCGATCCGGTCGGGGTGGGTGGCGGCCCGCTCGCGCAGCATGCCGCCGAAGGTCTCGCCGCGCCAGTGACCGGCGGCCCGGTAGCGTTCGGCGAACTCGGACGGCCAGGTGGGGGCGTCCACACCAGGGGTGAGGGTCACAGCGCTGCTCCTACGGCGTGCAGGAAGGTACGGAACTTGGCGGCGGTCTCCGCGGTCTCGGCCTCGGGCGTGGACGCGGCCACGACCCCGGCGCCGGCGAACAGCCGCAGGGTCCTGCCCTCGGCCTCGGCGCAGCGGATCGTCACCACCCACTCGCCGTCGCCGTCGGCGTTCTGCCAGCCGACCATGCCGGTGTAGGCACCGCGGTCGAAGGGTTCCGACTCGGCGATCACCCGCCGGGCCAGCTCGGTGGGCGTGCCACAGACCGCCGGGGTGGGGTGCAGAGCGGACGCCAGCTCCAGGGCGGTGGTGTCCGGGGCGGAGACCTCGCCGGTGACCGTGGTCGACAGGTGCCACATGGCGGCGGTGCGCACCAGCGTGGGCCGCTCGGGCACCTCCAGTGCGGTGCAGAACGGTGCCAGCGCCTCCCGTACGGCGGCCACGACGACGGCGTGCTCGTGCAGGTCCTTCCCGGACTCCAGCAGGGCGGCCGCGCGCCGCACGTCCTCGGCGAGGTCCGTGCTGCGCGGCGCCGATCCCGCGAGGGGGTTGGCGGTGAGCCGGCCGTCCCGGAGGGAGACCAGCAGTTCGGGGCTGGCGCCGACCAGGGTGCGGCCCGGTCCGCTCGGCACGGCGAAGGTGTAGCCGGCCGGATCGCGGCGGGCCAGGCGGCGCAGCATGGCCGGCAGGTCCGGCTCCCGGGCGGAGGTCAGCTCCAGCGTGCGGGCGAGGACGACCTTGTCGAACTCCCCGGCCCGCATCCGCGCCACCGCGGCGGCCACCGCCTCGCCGTACCGCCCCGCGGCCGGGACCTCCCGGACCCGCCACTCGGGGCGGTCCCCGTCCTCGGG
The DNA here is from genome assembly GCF_001905725.1 of Streptomyces sp. CB02400. Taxonomy (GTDB): domain Bacteria; phylum Actinomycetota; class Actinomycetes; order Streptomycetales; family Streptomycetaceae; genus Streptomyces; species Streptomyces atrovirens. The sequence continues at coordinate 118,517 of NZ_LIWB01000023.1, read as the reverse complement.
CACGGGCAGCGCGATCAGCGGGTCCTCGCGCAGCGGCGGCGCCCAGCGCACCGACTCCGGCACCGCCAGCGAGGCCGGGGCGTCCGGGGCGAAGGGCAGCGCCCCCACGACCACCGGCTCGGGGGCGCCCGGACGGCGCAGCGCCTCCAGTGCCTCCCGCACCCGCCTGGCCGGCGGACGGGAGTCGTCGGGTATCTCGGCGGCGGTGCCGCGGCCGAGGAGCGTGCGGTGGGGGGTGGCGAGGAAGCGATCGGTGGTGGGTCGGTAGGACTCCAGCAGCGCGGTCGCGGCACCGGGGATGACCGGCGTGCCGGTGAGCCGGTGCGGGGGTTCGTGCAGGGAAAGGGACATGGCTGTCTCCAGTGGGGGAGGACGTGTGCCGTGGGCCCGGGTCAGGCCCGCAGGGTGGCGCCGCCGTCGACGTACAGGTCGTGCATGGTGATGTGCCGGGCGCGGTCGGAGGCCAGGAAGGCGACGGCGTCGGCGATGTCGGAGGGTTCGGCGATCCGGCCGAGCGGGATGCCCGTGCGGTAGGACGCCAGGTCGCCCTCGATCACCCGCCGGGTGGACGCCTCCTCCTCGCCCGCGGTCCACAGGGCACGCTGCATGTCGGTCATGGTCGAGCCGGGGGAGACCGTGTTGCAGCGCACCCCCTGCCGCGCGACCTCCAGGCCCAGGCACTTGGTGAACATGACCGCGGCGGCCTTGGAGGCGGCGTAGGCGGCGAGGCCCGCGCGGGGGATACCGCCCGCGTTGGAGGCGACGGTGACGATGCTGCCGCGGCCGCGCCCGGTCATACGGCGGGCGGCGGCGCGCGAGACGTGGAACACGCCGGTGGTGTTGACGGCGAAGTGCGCCGCCCAGTCCTCGTCGGAGAGGCCGGCGACGGGCCCGTCGCGCAGGATGCCGGCCACGTTGACGGCGATGTCCAGCGGGCCGAGGGTGCCCTCGGTCTCGGCCACCAGCGCCTCCACGGCGGTGGCGTCGGTGACGTCCAGCGGGCGGGCGGTGACCCGCTCGCCGTGCCGGGCGGCGAGTGTCTCCACGCCCGCGCGGTCGACGTCGGTGGCGACCACGCGGACGCCCTCCTCGACGAGAGCCGTGACCACCGCCGCGCCGATGCCCCGGCTCGCCCCCGTCACGAGGGCGAGCCGGCCGTCGAGTCCGAGCCTCACGAGGCGAGAGCCTTCGTCACGTCGTCCAGGACGATCCGGGCGGCCAGCGGGCCACCGGCGCTGTTCCAGGCGGAGCCCTGGATGACCACGACGTGACCCTCCTGCTCGGCCTTCAGCCTGGTGAAGTTGGGTACCTTCACGGCCTCGGCGTACGCCTTCTCGCCGTCGGCCTTCTCGCCGAGGGTGCCGAAGAACAGCCAGTCGCCGTCGATGGTGGACAGCTTCTCCAGGCTGACCGGCTCGCTGTGGCCGGTGCCCACGCCCTGCTGGTCCTTCGGCCGCTGAAGGCCCAGGGCGGTCAGAGTGGCGCCCACGTGGCCCACGCCCCGGCCGACCGCCGACGGCGCCTTGTTCTGCCAGCGGATCACGCTGACGACCGCTCCGGCGTTGTCGCCGAGTCCCGCCTTGGTGGCCGCCACGTCGGCGTCGAAGCCGGTGAGGATCTTCTCGGCCTCGGCCTTCCGGTTCAGCGCGTCGGCCGTGGTGGTGAACGCCTTCTTCCAGTCCTCGTTCAGCTTGGCGGTGACCACGGTCGGGGCTATGGACTCCAGCTTGGAGACCTCGCCCTTCACCGCGGTGGTCTCGTCGAGCAGGATCAGATCGGGCTGGAGCGCGGCCAGCTTCTCCATGTCGGCCTCGGCGACCGTGGCGACGACCTGCGCCTTGCCCGCCTTGTCGGCCAGGTAGGTGGACACGCCCTTCTGGCCGCGCCCGGCGGTGGCACCGACCGGCTCGACGCCGAGCGCGAGGGCCGCGTCCAGGGTGGGCTCGCTGAGCGTGACGACCTTCTTCGGGGCGGCCGGCACGTCCACCTCGCGGCCCGTGGCGTCGGTGACCTGACGGGTGTCGGCCTCCTTGCCGCCGGCGCCGGCGCCGCCGCCGCCGCCGTCGTCACCGCAGCCGGTCAGGAGCAGGGCCCCGGTGACGACGACGGCGGCGGAGGTGAGGACGGTTCTGCGGGAGGCACGTGCGGGGGACATGAAGGGGTTGCTCCTCGGAAGAGTGGTGGGAAACGGAAAAGGGGCGCAGAGGAAAAGGGGAGGCACATACGGAAGGGGCCGGGACGTGCGAGGCCGTGGATCAGGAAGCGGGGCCGCCCAGCAGACGGCCCAGGCCGTCCGCCAGAGCGCCGTGCCAACAGACGTAGTCGTGACCGCCGTTGAACTCGTCGTAGGTGACCCGGTGGCCGGTCGTGCGCAGCGCGTCGTACAGCGCGCGGTGGTGGTCGACCATGGCGCCCTCGTGCAGTCCGACGTCCAGATGGACGCGCACCGGCCGGGAGGTTCCGGCGGCGTAGCGGGCGACGAGCCAGGGCGTGCCGTACACCGGCGGCTTGGGCCCGGCCGGCGGCGGCAGTCCGGGCCGCCACCACAGGGAGGCGGACTGGGCGAGGACGTTGCCGAACCGGTCGGGCCGCAGGTACGCGGCGTACAGCGCGGTCATGCCGCCGAGGCTCTGCCCGGCGACCACGGTCCGGCGCGGGTCCGTGGCCAGCGGCCAGCGTCCGGCCGCCCAGGGCAGCAACTCGTCCGCCAGGAAGCCGACGAACGGCTCCCGGCCGCCGAGGTCACGCCAACGGGTCCGCCGGTCCACGGCATCCGGCGCCACCACGGCCAGCGGTGGCAGCGCGCGGTCGGCGATCAGCGCGTCCAGCGTGTCGCCGAGGTCGAGCCGCCCGAACCACATGTCGCCGTCGCACAGCACCAAGGTCGGCAGGGGTGCGCCGACGCCGCGTTCGCGACCAGGCGGCAGATAGACCCAGGCGTTCCGGTCGCCGACCGGCGCCGAGCCCGGGACCCGGTGCCGCTCGACCCGCCCGGCCGGCACCGTGCCTCGCCGTCCGGCCCACGGCTGGGCGGGGGCGTCGGGCAGGGCGAAGACCGAGGCGTCGGACTCCTGCCAGCGGGTGGCGACGGTACGGCGGTTGAGCGGGTCGGCCGCGGTGAACGCGGTCAGCGACCGCAGTCGCTGCTGGAGGCCGTCCGGGTCCGAGGGCGGTTCCTTGGGCGAGATGTCGGCGGCCAGCCGGTAGGAGCCGCGGTGGTCGGCGCGCAGCCGGAGCCCCAGGTGCCAGACGTCGGTGCCGGGTACCTGCTCCAGCAGTGAACCGGCCAGGTGGGCGCGGTCGGTGAGGCGGTTGCCGAACAACAGCACCTGCCGGGTGGCGCGATGACCCCGCCACAGGAACGTGACCGCCCGATGACCGGGCGAGCCGTCGAGTTCCTCGACGAGCGGGGTGCCCAGGTTTTCCGCCTCCTTCCAGAACTCGGCGGCCAAGGCGGCCCGTCGGGTGTCGTCGGCGCCCTCCACTGCCTCCAGGAGCCGCGCGACGCGCGGTCCCGTCACCCGCATCGGGCGGACGTCCGGCGAGGTGGCACCGCGAGGGGTGGATCGGGTGAGCGTGGTCATCGGCGTTCTCCGTGGACCGCTGGTCGGAGGGCAGGGCAGGCCAGAACTGCCGACGAAATCGTCAACAGCTAAGGTAAGGCTAGCCTAAGCTAAGCACATGTTCCTTGAAACGTGTGCCCTACAGCCAGTCGTTGCGGCGTCCGTCGTCCGGTGCTCCGTCCCCCGGACGGCCGCCTCATGAACACCGCGACGGCTGCCGCCCCGCCAGGGGAGGAGCATGGCGCGGAAAAGCCCCGCACCAGGGCGTCCCGGCGCGCGGCGGGCCTGCTTCTCGGCGTCTTCCTGCTCGTCGGGGCGGCCACCCTCTCCCTGGCCGTAGGTGCCAGGCAGATACCGGTCGATCAGGTCTGGTCGGCCCTGTTCACTCCGTCCGGGACCGAGAACGACGCGATCGTCCGGGACCTGCGGCTGCCCCGCACCCTCATCGGCGCCGCCGTCGGCGCCGCCCTCGGACTCGGCGGCGCCGTCATGCAGACCCTGACCCGTAATCCGCTCGCCGACCCCGGGCTCCTCGGCGTCAACGCGGGCGCGTCGGCCGCGGTCGTCACCGCGATCGGGGTCCTCGGCATCACGTCCTTCACCGGATACCTGTGGTTCGCGCTCGCCGGCGCGGCCCTCGCCGCCACCGCCGTCAGCGCCCTCGGCGGCGGCCGGCGGGCGACGCCGGTCCGGCTCGCACTGGCCGGAACCGCTGTCAACGCGGCCCTGTTCGGCTACGTCAACGGCCTGTCGCTGTGGCACCTGAGCACGCTGGACGAGATGCGGTTCTGGTCGGTCGGCACCCTCGCCGGCCGGGAGGTGTCCCTGCTGGCCGTCGTGGCGCCGCTGCTTCTGGGCGGTGCCGTGCTCGCCCTCGCGCTGGCCAGGCCGCTCGGCGCCATCGCCCTAGGCGAGGACCACGCGCGGGCGCTGGGCACTCGGGTGCGGCGCGTGCGGGTGCTCTCCGTCGTCGCCGTCACCCTGCTGTGCGGCGGAGCCACCGCCGTGTGCGGGCCGATCGGCTTCATCGGCCTGATGATCCCGCACGCCGTCCGCGCCTTCTGCGGACCTGACCCGCGGCGGCTCATCCCCTGCTGCGCGGTGTTCGCGCCGGTGCTGCTGCTCGTCTCGGACGTGATCGGGCGCGTCGTGATGCCGCCGTCCGAGATCGAGGTCGGCACGGTCACCGCGTTCCTCGGCGGACTGCTCTTCATCCATCTCGTACGGCAGCGGAAGGTGGCCCAGTTGTGAGCCCCGTGAAGGACGCCCCCGCGCGGGCCCGCGCGGAGGTGCGGCGCGGACTGCTGCGCACCGGCCGCTGGTCGCTGCGCTACGACAGCCGGGCCCTGCTGGTCTGCGTGCTGCTCGCCGTGTTCGCGGCGTGCGCCATGGTGCTGGCCGTCGGTACCGGAACCTACGAGCTGTCCCCGACCGAGGTGCTGAGCACGCTCGCCGGCGACGGCCCGCCGGGAGCCGGGTTCGTCGTGCTCGACCTGCGCCTTCCCAGGGCCCTGGTGGCCGTGCTGGTCGGCTTCGGACTGGGCATGGCGGGCGCGGTCTTCCAGTCCCTGACCCGCAACCCGCTGGGCAGCCCCGACGTCATCGGCTTCGGCAACGGAGCCTCGGCCGGCGCGCTCGTGGCGATCATCGTCCTCGACGCGGGCGCCGTGCAGACGGCCGTCGGCGCGGTGTGCGGCGGCGCGGCGACGGCCACCGCCGTCTACCTGCTGGCCTGGAAGCGCGGGGTGCACGGCTACCGGCTGGTCCTCGTCGGCATCGGCGCCTCCTCGGTGCTGGGTGCGGCGACCAGCTTCCTGTACCTGCGCGCCGACATCGGCAAGGCCGCGCAGGCCGCCGCCTGGACGATCGGTTCGCTCAACGCCCGGGACTGGAACGACGTTTGTATCGCCGCGCTGGGGCCGGCGGCGCTGGCGCCGGTCGTCCTGGCGTATGGACGACGGCTGACCCTGCTGGAGATGGGTGACGACACCGCCGCCGCGCTCGGGGTGCCGCCCGAGCGGAGCCGCCTGGTGCTGCTCGGTGCGGGCACGGGCCTCACCGCCATGGCGGTGGCCGCGGCCGGACCCGTCCCGTTCGTCGCGATGGCCGCCCCGCAGCTGGCTCGCCGGGTGACGCGTGCGGCGGGTCCGAACGTCCTTCCCGCCGGCTGGACGGGAGCGTTCCTGGTGACCGCCGCGGACCTGGCCACCCAGCGTCTGACCGGCTCCGCCCTGCTACCGGTCGGTGTGGTGACCGGCGTGGCCGGCGGGGCCTACCTGGCCTGGCTGCTGCGCGCCGAGCGCCGGGGCTCCCGGCTGTGACGGGGAGACCGGCCGCCGAGCGAGTACCTACGTGCGTAATGCGACGAGCTGTGGATTCCGGCATCCCCACACCTCCGCTCCCCGGCGGCTCGTCTCCCCGTAAGTGACCGAGAACGAACGCGCGTTCACCCGCACCACCTGCCTGAGCGCCCGGCACTGGCATCACGACCGCCTGACGGCCCTGGCCGGGGTGCCACTGGACCGGGCCGGCGTCGCCCTCCTGCACCGGCTCGCCGACGGCGAGCCGGCCGCGCAGCTCGGCGTGGAGGCGTCCACGGCTCGGTCCTGCTCCACCCGCTCGAGGAGAAGGCCCTCGGCATCACCTCGGCCCGGGCCGGCGGCCTCGGCGACTGGTCACCGCCGGCTGGGTCCGGCCGTGCGCACGATGCCCCGTGCGTTCCAGGGGCCGGTGTTCTCCGGCGTGCAGTTTTACCTTGCGCCCCGGGAGGGGTGAGTTTTCCGGCTGCGCCACTACCTTCACTGGCACCGCACGGCTTGTCGGCTCCGTGCGCGTCCCCCATGCCTTTCCTTTTCCTTCCCTTTTTTCTCCCGCGCTGTCCGGCGCAAGGAGGCGCTCAGACCATGAGAAGCACGAACAGCGGCAGGCCCAGAGCCCTCGCCGTCGCGTCGATGGCGACCGTGATGGTCCTCGCGGGCTGCTCAGGAGGCTCCGGGACCACGGACGAAGCCGACACCCTGACCGTCAACTGGGGCGGTTTCCCGGAAAACTGGGCGCCGGGCGCCGAGATGGAAGCCGGCTACCTGCGGGTCCCGTACGAGAACCTGGTGGCGCTCGACGCCGGCGGTGCGATCAGACCCGTACTCGCCACCCGGTGGAAGCAGACGGACGAGGCGCTGACCCTCACCCTCCGCAAGGGCGTCACCTTCCACGACGGCACCCCGTTCGACGCGGAGGCCGTCAAGGCCAACCTGGAGTTCATCCGCGACGGGGAGACCGCCTACGCGGGCCCGCTCAAGGTGATCGAGTCGGTCGACGCCGTCGACGCGCACACCGTCCGCCTCAACCTCTCCGAGCCCACCCCGTCCCTGCTCACCATGCTCTCCACACGGGCGACACCGATGGGCAGCCCCAAGGCGATCAAGGCCGGCACCATCGTCCGGACCCCTGTCGGCACCGGTCCGTGGGCGTACGACGCGAGCGCCTCCAGCAGGGGCAACCGCATGACGTTCACGTACTACGACGACTACTGGGGCGGCGAGGACAGCGTCGGCTTCAGGACGGTGGAGCTCCACGCGATCCCCGAGGACAGCTCGGCCGGCGTCGCGCTCGCCGTCGGGGAGATCGCCCTCACCGACACCGAGACCACGCAGCTCGGCAGCATCAAGATCAACCGGCACCTGCGGCACCTCACCTATCCCGCCCTCCGCAACAACCCGATGTTCTTTGACCGCGGACCCGGTGGCGCCTTCGCGGACGTGCGCGTGCGCCGTGCGGCCTGCCACGCCCTCGACACCCAGGAGATCGTCAAGCTCGAGCCGGACTTCAAGGAGCACACCCAGCACTTCGGCGAGGGCGAACCCGGTTACAACCCGGACATCGAGGGCTACGACCACGACCTGCAGACGGCCCAGGCCCTCATGGCCGAGGCCGGCAGTCCCCAGGTGTCTGTCGAAGTCCTCGCGGCCCCCTTCAACGAGAAGCAACTGCGGGTGTACGCCGAACAGCTCGGGAAGGCCGGTATCGAGGTGACCGTGCGGCCCGCGGCCTCGCCGGAGTACTTCTCGCAGTGGAACAGCGGGCGTTACGCCCTGGGCCTCGGCTCCAACGACGAGCTGACCCCCTACGACTGGTACAAGGCGTGGTTCGCCGAGGGCGCGCCCGGCAACCCGGCCAAGGTGGAGAGCGCCGAGCTGAAGGCGGCGGCCGACGCCGCCATCGCCGCCGGTGACTCGGACCTGGCCGACGAGCTGTGGCAGAAGGTCACGAAGATCGTCTCCGACGAGGCCCTCACCTGCGCCCATCTGACGGGTGAGGAGCTGATCGCCTGGAACACCGAGATCGTCACCGACGTGAAGGCGTCCTCCCAGCCGTGGGAGACCAACCTGGTCGACTACAAGGCTCTCCGGCCAGCCGGAGAGTGACTTGACCCGGCCCCCGTCCGCGCAGCCGGCGGGTGCGGGCCACGCGCCGGGCCGGAGCCGCCGACGGGGAGGTCCAACGCCTCCACCCGGCCTTCTTCCCGCCGCAGGCGGTCACCGTGTCCCCGCTCGTCCTCCCGCTGACGTATCCGGAGCCGAAGAGCCCGGCCGCGGCGGTCCCGGGTGCGCCGCCACACCGGAGAGCCCGGAACGGGGGTTTCGACGCGCCTCGCCGAACGGCTCGGCGCGGTGTCCGGCGGCGGCCACGGCGCCTCCCGCGCCACCGGCCCGCCCGTGACCAGCCTCGTCCACCGCCGTGCCCGTCGGGCCGCACACCGGGCCGGCGAATCGCGTCGGGTGTGACGCGACGCGGCCATACGCGCTGTGCCCCGCTGCTCCGTTCCGGGCAGCGGGGCACAGCGCGAGCCGCGGACGGGACCGCTCAGTCGCGGCCCATCTGGTCCTCGGCCGACAGGTGTTCCACCGTCCTGCCCGTCTCCGTGAACGTCCGGGTCACATGCCCGGAGGAGTACACCCACAGAATGCGCAGCGGGGTGTCGCCGACGTTGCGGAACAGGTGGGGGATGGGAGAGGGGATGTACGTCGTGTCGTAACGTTCCAGCTTCGTCACCTCGCCATCGACCCACACCTCCGCCTCGCCGTCCAGGATCGTCACGTGCTCGTCGCAGTTGTGCGAGTGCAGCGGCGCCCCGGAGCCCACCGGATACACGCTCATCCCGCTGGTGATCCGGTTCTCCCCGCCCGCCGAGGGCGTCGTGATCAGCGGTGTCGTCACGACGGCGCCACCACGGTCGAGCAGGGGCACCGACGCGGCCTTGATGATCGTGGTCATCCGGAACTCTCTCTCCTTCTGGGGGTGCGTCGAACGACGGTAGGTCGGCGCCGGACGAATGGGTGCCCTCCGGAGTGCAGGTTTACCTTGCACTCCGGGAGGGGTGAGCTTCCTTCCGGCCGGTTGTACCGTCACCTGGCATCGCACGGCGTCTGTATCCGTGCCTGAAACGCGCCGGAAAGAAAAGGCAGGTAACGGCCAGATGAGGCTCCCCGTTCTCACTGATGAGGAAATGAACCCGCGGCAGCAGGAGCTGGCCGCGCGGATCGCCGGCCGTCGCGGAGCCGTCCGCGGGCCGTTCCGGGTCTGGCTGCACAGCCCGGAGATGTGCGAACGCGCCGAGTCCCTCGGTGCCTTCGCCCGCTTCGACTGCAGCCTCCCCAAGCACCTGCGCGAGCTGTCGCTCCTGATGGCCGCCCGGAACTGGGACGCGCAGTACTCCTGGAACGCACACGTGCACCAGGCGATCGAGGCGGGCATCCCGGAGGCGGCCGTGAAGGCGATCGCCGAGAAGCGCGAGGCCGTCTTCGAGGACGAGGGGGACCAGGCCTTCTACCAGTTCTGCCGGGAGGTCCTCGAGAACCACTTCGTCTCCGACGAGACCTTCGCCCGCGCCCACGCCCACTTCGGCGCCAAGGGCCTGGTCGACACCATCGGCACACTCGGGAACTTCACCATGCTGGGCATGTGCCTGAACACCTTCCAGGTGGACCTCCAGGCCGACAAGGAGCCGCCCTTCCCCGACATCCGCGGCTACGGACGCGTCGACCCCGGACAGGACACCCCGTCGTCCTGACACCCCCGCCGCCCGTACCCGGCGGCACCACCGCGCTCAGTCGTTCCCGTTCCTGTTCCATTCGCGATCTTCCCCGCAGTGCTCGGCGCAAGGAGGCGCTCAGCCCATGAGAAGCAGCAAGAACAGCACCAAGCCCAAAGCCCTCGCCCTCGCCTCGGTGGCGGCTGTCATGGTCCTCGCGGGCTGCTCCGGAAACGCCGCGAGCCAGGACAAGTCCACCTCCGGCACCCTGGCCGCGAACTGGGGCGGCTTCCCAGAGAGCTGGGCGCCGGGCGCCGAGATGGAAGCCGGCTACATGCGGGTCCCGTACGAGAACCTGGTGGCCCTCAACGGCCAGGGCGAGATCATCCCGGTGCTCGCCACCAAGTGGGAGCAGACGGACAAGGCGCTGACCCTCACCCTGCGCGAGGGCGTCACCTTCCACGACGGCACCCCCTTCGACGCCGAGGCCGTCAAGGTCAACCTGGAGTCCATCCGCGACGGCAAGACCGCCTACGCCGGTCCGCTCAAGGTGATCGAGTCGGTCGACGCCGTGGACGCGCACACCGTCCGCCTCAACCTCTCCGAGCCGACCCCGTCGTTGCTCACCCAGCTCTCCACCCGCGGCGCCCCCATGGGCAGCCCGAAGGCGATCAAGGCCGGCACCATCGCCCAGACCCCCGTGGGCACCGGTCCCTGGGCGTACGACGCGAAGTCCTCCACCAAGGGCACCCGGATGACGTTCACGTACTACGACGGCTACTGGGACGGCGCGGACAGCGTCGGCTTCCAGACGGTCGAGCTGTACGCGATACCCGAGGACAACGCGGCCACCGGCGCGCTCGCCACCGGCGAGATCTCCCTGACCGACACCGAGACCACCCAGTTCGGCCGCATCGAGTCCAACGCGAGCCTGAAGCACCTGTCCTACCCGGCGATCCGTAACAACCCGATGTTCTTCGACCGGGGCGAGGGCGGTGCCTTCGAGGACGTCAGGGTCAGGCAGGCCGCCTGCTACGCCCTCAACACCGAGGAGATCGCCAAGCTGGAGCCCGACTTCAAGGTCCGCAGCCAGCACTTCAGCGAGGGCGAGCCCGGCTACAACCCGGACGTCACGGGCTACACCCACGACCTCGCCAAGGCCAAGGCGCTGATGGCCGAGGCCGGTGACCCCGAGGTCGAGGTCGAGATGCTCGCGGCCCCGTTCAACGAGAAGCAGATGCAGGTGTACGCCGAGCAGCTCGGCAAGATCGGCATCAAGGTCTCCGTGCAGCCCGCGGCCCCGCCGCAGTACTTCTCCCAGTGGAACAGCGGACGCTACGGCCTGGGCCTCGGCTCCAACGACGAACTCACCCCCTATGACTGGTACCAGGCGTGGTTCGCCGAGGAGGCCCCCGGCAACCCCGCGCACGTGGAGAGCGCCGAGCTGAAAAAGGCCGCCGACGCGGCCATCGCCGCCGGCGCCTCCGACGAGGCGGACGCTCTCTGGCAGGACGTCACCAAGATCATTTCCGATGAGGCCCTGACCTGCGCCCACGTGGCGGGCGAGGAGCTGATCGCCTGGAACACCAAGGTCGTCACCGACGTCAAGCCCTCCACCCAGCCGTGGGAGACCAACGCCATTGATTACAAGGCCCTGCGCCCGGCCGGAGAGTGACCTGACATGACCCTCGCCCATACCGCTGACGGGTGCGGGGCCCGCGCGGGGCGGAGGCGATGATGGGCAAGCTCATCGCCTACCGCCTCGTCCTGGCCCTGCCGCAGTTGGCCCTGGTCTCCCTGCTCGTGTTCTTCCTGACATACCTGGTGCCCGGCAGCCCGGCCGCGGCCATCCTCGGCGCCGGCGCGACCCCGGAGAGCCTCGCCCAGGTGGAGTCCGACCTCGGCCTTGACCAGCCGTTCGCCGAGCGGCTGGTGGAATGGTTCGGCGCCGCGCTCACCGGCGACCTCGGACTGTCGTACTCCAACAGCCTGCCGGTGAGCGACCTGATCGCCGAACGGCTCCCCGCGACCCTCTCCCTCGTCGGTGGCGGCCTGGTCTTCGCCGGTGTCTTCGGCATCCTGCTCGGCGTGCTCGCCGCGCTCCGGCCCGGCCCCCTCGACCGGGCGATCAACGGCGTGACGTCCCTGGGGCTCGCCATCCCGGAGTTCTGGTTCGGGCTGATCCTCTCGCTGGTCTTCGCCGTGCAGCTGGGCTGGGTTCCGGTGGTCGCCTACACGCCTCTCGCCGAGGACCCCGCCGCCTGGTTCACCGGCATGATCCTGCCGTCCATCGCGCTCGGCGCACCCGCCGCCGCCATGGTGGCCCGGCAGACCCGCGGTGCCATGGCCAAGTCCCTGAGGGCCCCCTACATCGACAGCCTCACCGCGGTCGGCGTGCCCCGCACCCGCGTCGTGGTGCGGTACGCCCTGAAGAACGCCATGATCCCGGTGCTCGCCTCCACCGGTCTCACCCTGCGCATCCTGATCGGTGCGAGCTTCGTCGTCGAGACGGTCTTCGCCGTTCCCGGCATGGGCGAACTGCTCCTGCACAGCGTGATCGGCAAGGACTTCCCCGTCGTCCAGGGTGCCGTCCTCGTGGTCGCCGTCCTCGTCATCGGTGTCAATCTCGTTCTGGACGTGGGCTACGGCCTGCTCGATCCGAAGGTGCGCTCGCAATGACCGTGACCGAGAAAACACCGGCGTTCGGTAAGACCGAGCCCGCACCGCCGAGGAAGCGAAACCGCCACGGTCTCGTGCCCCGCCTGCTGCGGCAGCCGGGAACCGTCGCCGGCATGGGCGTACTGCTGCTGGTGGTCCTGATCGCCGTCGCCGCCCCGCTCCTCGCCCCGCACGACCCGGCCGCGCACAACTACGACGCCGTCCTCCAGGGCCCCGGTGTCGAGCACTGGCTCGGCACCGACGACCTGGGCCGTGACACCCTCAGCCGACTGCTGTACGGCGCCCGTGTCGCCCTGCTGGTCTCCGTCGGAGCCGTCGGCATCGCCATGCTCATCGGCGTGCCCATCGGACTGCTGCTCGGCTACCGAGGCGGCTGGACCGACCGGCTGGGCTCCCGGCTCCTCGACGTGTCGGACGCGCTGCCGGGCATCATGGTCGGCTTCACCGTGATCGCGATCCTGGGCCGTGGACTGCTCTCCCTGATGCTCGCGGTCGGCCTCATCTTCTGCATGAGCTTCGCCCGGCTCACCCGTGCCGTGACCCTCGCCGAACGCGAACGCCAGTACGTGGAGTCCGCGCAGGTCGCAGGGTTGCGTACACCGGAGATCCTCTTCCGGCACGTGCTGCCCAACCTCACCGGGCCGCTCGCCGTGCAGGCCGCCGGGTTCCTCGGTCACGCCGTCGTCATCGAGTCCGTCCTCAGCTTCCTGGGCCTCGGCCTGGAGTCCGACACCGCCTCCTGGGGGGCGATGCTCTCCCTCGCCGCGGAGCAGCAGGCCGAGCAGCCCTTCCTGCCGTTCCCGCCCGGCATCGCCATCGTGATCACGGTGCTCGCGTTCAACGTGATCAGCGACGGCATCAACGACGCCCTCATGGGCGGCGGTCGCACCTCCGTCAGCCGCCGGTTCCGCGGCACCCTCAAGGCCGCGGCGGCCGCGTCCGCCGACGGCACCACGGCCGGGCAGGACAGGACCGGGAGCACGGTCGGGGCCGGCGACAGCTCCGACGACTCCGATGCCGTGCTGGCCGTCCGGCACGTCACGGTCGCCCTCGACGGTCCCGACGGACCCGTCCCGCTGGTGAAGGACGCGGGCCTCACCCTGCGCGACGGAGAGGTCCTCGGCCTGCTGGGTGAGTCCGGCTCGGGCAAGTCGATCCTGTCCCGCTCCGTCCTCGGCCTGCTGCCCCGCGGGATCCATATGACCGAGGGATCGGTCCGGCTGGGCGGCGAGGAGATAGCGGGCCTCGGAGAGAAGGAGATGCGGCGCCACCGCGGTTCCGGCATCTCCGTGGTGCTCCAGGACCCGATGACCGCGCTGTCCCCGGTGCACACCGTGGGCAGGCAGCTCTGCGAGCCGCTGCGGCTGCACTTCGGCCTGTCGAAGGAGCAGGCCAGGGCCCGCGCCGTCGAACTGCTCACCCGGGTCGGGGTGCGCGACGCCGAGGGACGGCTCGACGACTACCCGCACCAGTTCTCCGGGGGCATGGCCCAGCGCGTGGCCATCGCCATGGCGCTGGCGGCCGGCCCCAAGGTGCTCATCGCCGACGAGGCCACCAGCGCGCTCGACGTCACGACCCAGAGCCAGGTCCTCGACCTGCTGCTGGAACTCCGGGACGAGTTCAACATGTCCATCATCATGATCACCCATGACCTGGGTGTGGTGGCCGAGACCTGTGACCGGGTCGCCGTCATGTACGCCGGACAGATCGTGGAGGTCGGCGAGGTCTCCGACGTGCTCCACCGACCCCGCCACCCGTACACCGCCGCCCTGATGGCGTCCAGCCCTTCGGGAGAGGTCACCGGAGGGCGCCTGGCCACCATTCCCGGCCAGGTACCGCCGGCCGGGTCCTGGCCCGTCGGCTGCCACTTCGCCGACCGCTGCTCCTTCGCCGAGGACGGCTGCCGCGAGCACCCCGTGCACCTCGCGGAGAACGTCCGCTGCACCCGTGCCGACGACCTCGTCCTGGAGGTGACCAAGCCGTGAAGACCGCACCCCTCACCGAGTCCGCCGCCCCGGGGACGGACGACGCCCCCCTGCTGGAGGTCCGCGACCTCAGCGTCTGCTACCGCACCGGGCGGGCCGCCTCCTGGCGGCGCACCGACACCCCCGTCGTCGACCGCGTCAGCTTCGACGTACGCCCCGGGGAGACCCTGGGCCTGGTCGGCGAGTCCGGCTCCGGCAAGTCGACCATCGGCCGCACCATCCTGCGGCTCGTCGACCCGGTGTCCGGCACGATCACGTTCGACGGACGCGAGGTAACCGCCTTCGGCCGGTCCACTCCGCTGTCCTACCGGCGGGACGTGCAGGCCGTCTTCCAGGACCCGGCGTCCTCGCTCAACCCCCGGCACATCGTGCGCGACGCCATCACCGGACCGTTGCGCCGCCACGGCAGGGGCTCGCGCAAGGAACGGGAGGAGGCCGCCGCCGAGGCGTTCCACATGGTCGGCCTGAACCCGGCCCTGCTCACCCGCTACCCCATGGAACTGTCCGGCGGCCAGCGGCAGCGGGTGGCCATCGCCCGCGCCATCGCGCTGAAGCCCCGGCTGGTCATCTGCGACGAGGCGGTCAGCGCGCTGGATGTCTCCACCCAGAGCCAGATCGTCAACCTGCTCGCCGACCTCCAGGAATCCACCGGGGTCAGCTTCCTGTTCATCACGCACGACCTGCGCCTGGTGCGCCACATCTCGCAGCGCGTCGCCGTCCTGCAGCACGGCCGGCTGGTGGAGTTCGCGGACACCGAGCAGTTGTTCCGCACCACCCGGCAGCCCTACACCCGCAGACTGCTGGCGGCCATCCCGGCCACCGACCCGGAGGGCCGCGAACACCGCAGGGCCCGCCGAGCCGCCCACCGCAAGGCTCCGAATACCACATGAAACTGTGAGGTCAGAACCCCTTTACTCAGCTGAAAGATCTCTTAGCCTGAAGTGCCCGCCATAAGAGGGAGCAGCTTCTTTCGCTTCCTCGGCCGAGCACATCCTGCACCGGCACGTCGCGCAGCCGGCGGCAGCGTCGTCTGACCGCCGTGGCCCAGGAGGAACCGTGGACCGCCTACTCCTCATGCACAGCTTCGTCACCGTCGCCCAGGTGGGCAGTTTCAGCGGTGCCGCGAAAAAGCTGGGCTCGTCCGGTTCCCTGGTGTCCCGGCACGTTGCCGAGCTGGAACGGCAGGTGGGTGTCCGCCTCGTCAACCGCACGGCCCGGTCGGTGAGCCTCACCGAGCCGGGCCAGCGGTACGCCGATTTCGCCGCCCGTATCCTGGACGAGATCGACGCCGAGGACGCCTCCATCTCCCAGCTGCACGACCGCGCCGAGGGCACGCTCAGCATCATCTGCCCGAAGTGGATAGGCAGTCTCGACCTCGGTGACGCGATCGCCGCATTCTCCGCCGAGCACCCGAAAATCCAGGTCCGTTTCGAGCTCGGTGGCATGTCCGACCGTACCTACGACTTCCTGGACAGCGGGTTCGACATCGCCTTCCACACCCGCGACCTCCGCGATTCCAGCGTCCGGCTGAAGAAAATCGCCTCGCTGCCGTTCGTGCTGTGTGCGTCCGAGGAGTACATCGCACGGCGCGGCGGCCTCGACCACCCGAACGACATCGCCGCCCACGACTGCCTGGTGCACGTCAACGACCCGGTGTGGCGGATCGGCCACGGACACGCCAGCACCCTGCACAAGATCCGCAACATCGCCTTCTCGTCGAACTCCTACATCGCCCTGCAGAAGGCCGCCGTGCACGGCCGCGGCCTGGCCCTGCTGCCCCAGCGCCCGGCCTACGACGATCTGGTCTCCGGCGCCCTGAAGGTGCTCCTGCCCGAACTGGCCGTCCCCGACCGTCCGCTGTACGCGATCTACGGGCCCGGTCAGGACACCCCGCGCAAGGTGAGCGTATTCCTGGACTTCCTGTCCCGGTGGTTCGCGCAGAATCCCATGCCGGCCGTGCGTCCGTAACCTCCCCGCCGTCAACCGCAAGAAACGATTGCGCACTTCGTCAAGCTCGGGCCATTGAGGGCTGTCGCCGCGGAAACCTACGCTCGCCGGGCGACCCGCGAAACGAGGAACCATGGGAATCCAGAGAATCGAATCGGTCACCTACAGCATTGACGACCTCGACGAATGCGTCCGGTTCTTCGACGACTTCGGACTGCTCCTGGTCGAGCGCACCGATGAACACGCCGTCCTCGAGACCCTCACCGGACAGACCCTGACCCTGGACACCGCGCCCGGCGACCTGCTGCCGCCGCCGGTGGAGGACGGGCCCACCCTGCGCGAGGTCGTGTGGGGCGTCGACACCGCCGAGGAACTCGACCGGCTGGTGGCCGAGACGGCCCGCGACCGTCCCGTCCGGCTCAGCGCCGACGGCGTGCACCACACCGTCGACGAGACCGGCTTCGGCGTCGGGCTCACCCTCGCCAGGCCCAGGCCGGCGCCCGTCACACCCCGCCCGGCCAACGCGCTCGGCAACGTCAACCGCTGGAACGCCGCCCTGACGGAGATCGCCCGGGTCCGACCGCTGCGCATGTGCCACGTCGCGCTCAACATCCGCAAGGAGGGCAAGGACGAGGCGGTCGCCTTCTACACCGACCGGCTCGGTTTCCGTCCCACCGACGTGGTCGAGCCCATGGGTGTCTTCATGCAGGCCCCCGGCGACGACGACCAACACACCATGCTGCTGTGCCACCGCCCCGACCGGGCCGGTGTCAACCACATCGCCTACGAGGTGCCCGGCTTCGACGACGTCATCGAGGGCGGCAACTTCATGATCGAGCGGGGCTGGCGGGAGGCCCGCAGACTGGGCCGCCACACCATCGGCTCCAACGTCTTCCGCTTCCTGCACGCCCCCTGCGGCGGACGCGTCGAGTACGCGGCCGACATGGACCGCGTCGACGACAGCTACGAGACCCGGGTGCACGAGACCACCCCGCCGCACCACATCTGGGCCCTGCGCACCAACCGCGACCAGGACGCCACCAGCACCGCCTGAACCTTCCCCGGCCTGAGAGGGCACCCCTTCATGACCACCGACCACGGCTATCCCGCCGTCCGCATGCACATCGCGGGCGAGTGGTGCCAGGGCGGCACCGGACGTACCGCCCCCATCGTGAACCCGGCCACCGAGAAGGTGATCGGCGAGGTACCGCTCGCCACCACCGCCGACCTCGACCGTGCCCTCGCGGCCGCCGACGAGGGCTTCCGGAGCTGGCGCGACACCCCCATAGCCACCCGCACGGCGATCCTGCACAAGGCCGCCGACCTGCTCACCGAACGCGCCGCCGCCATCGGCCGGATCATGACCCTGGAGCAGGGCAAGCCGCTCGCCGAGGCCACCGGGGAGGCCCGCCGGGTCGCGGGCACCCTGCGCTGGCACGCCGACGATGCCCGCCGCGCGTACGGCCGTATCGTGCCGTCCGCCCCCGGCACCGTGCTCACCGTGCGCCGCGAGCCGATCGGGCCCGTCGCCGCCTTCGTGCCGTGGAACTTCCCCGTCGGCGGTCCGATGCGGAAGATCTCCTCCGCGCTGGCGTCCGGCTGTTCCATCGTCATCAAGGCGTCCGAGGAGACCCCCGCCACCGCCATGGAGCTGGTGCGCTGCTTCACCGACGCGGGTCTGCCCGCGGGCGTCCTCAACCTGGTCTTCGGCGAGCCCGCCGAGGTCTCCGCCCACCTCATCGCCTCGCCCGTCATCAGGCTGGTCGCCTTCACCGGCTCGGTGCCGGTCGGCAAGCTGCTCGCCGCCGCGGCGGGCCGGGTCATGAAGCCGTCCCTGATGGAACTCGGCGGCCACGCCCCCGTGATCGTGTGCGCCGACGCCGACCCGGTGAAGGCCGCCCGCCGCGCCGCACAGGCGAAGTTCGCCAACGCCGGACAGGTGTGCACCTCGCCCAGCCGGTTCCTGGTCCACGAGTCCCTGATCGAGGACTTCACCGCCGAGTTCGTGAAGGCCGCCGAAGCGGTCGTCGTCGGGGACGGCCTGGACGAGTCCACCACCATGGGCCCGCTCGCCAACGAACGCCGGCTGAAGGCGATGGAACGCCTGGTCGCCGACGCCGTCAGCCGGGGCGCCAAGGTGCTCACCGGCGGCGAACGGCCGGACCGTACCGGGTACTTCTTCGCGCCGACGGTCCTGAGCGACGTACCGGCCGACGCGGAGCTGATGAGCGAGGAACCGTTCGGGCCGCTCGCGCCGATCGTTCCCTTCACGGATCTCGACGAGGCGCTTGCGGTCGCCAACGCGCTGCCCTACGGGCTCGCCGCCTACGGCTTCACCGACTCAGCCGCCACCGCCGAGAAGCTGTCGGCCGGACTGGAGGCCGGGATCCTCTCCCTCAACCACTGCGGCGGCTCCGTCCACGAGGCCCCCTCCGGCGGCGTCAAGGACAGCGGCTACGGCCGCGAGGGCGGCCCCGAGGCCCTGGACGCCTACCTGGTCACCAAGCGCGTCTCCCACCTGCTGGTGCCATGAGGTACGCGCGCATCTCGGTCGGTGGACGCGCGGTGTGGGGCCGGGTGGGGGAGGAGGACGTCGAGCTGCTGTCCGGCTCCCCCCTGGAGGAAACCGACGTCGACGTCATCGGCACCGTCCCGCGCGAGGGCGCGCACTGGCTGCCACCCGTCGTCCCGCCCGTCTTCTACGCCGTCGGCATGAACTACCCCCGGCACATCGCCCACGCCAAAGCCGCCACCCCCGAGCGTCCCGAGGCCGGCTACCGCGCCAACAACGCCCTCACCGGCCACCTTTCGCCGATCGTCAAGCCGGCCGAGGTCACCGGCCGCTTCGAGGCCGAGCCCGAACTCGTCGCCGTCATCGGCCGCCGCCTGCGCCACGCCACCCATGACGAGGCCCGCGAGGGGATCTTCGGCTGGACCGTCGGCAACGACGTCAGCGCCCGCACCTGGCAGCACCAGGACCGCACCTTCTGGCGCAGCAAGAACAGCGACACCTTCAAGCCCATGGGCCCCTGGATCGAGACCGACGTCGACGCCCTCGCCCAGACCACCACCCTCCGCGTCAACGGCGAGACCCGCGCCGAGTTCGCCACCGGAGACATGGTCTTCGACCCCTTCGACCACATCGTCGAGATCACCAAGCACATCACCATGCACCCCGGCGACGTGCTCTGGATGGGCGCCGAGTCCGTCTGCCAGGTGGAGCCCGGCGACACCGTGGACGTCGAGATCAGTGGCATCGGCGTGTTGTCCAACCCCGTACACCTGGAAGGGAACTGAGTCATGAGCGCAGCACCCCGTTACATCCACCACGTCAACTTCCCCACCACCGACCCGGACCGCACCGCCGAGTGGTACTCCAAGGTCTTCGGCATGAAGCGGATCATGCCCAAGTCCAACACCCGTGTGGTGCTGATGACCCGCGGCAACTTCGACCTGCACTTCACCCCGGTCGAGGAGATGGAGCGCATGGCGCCCTACCACTTCGCCGTCGAGGTCGACGACTGGGACGAGTTCCTCGCCCACCTCAAGGAACTGGGCATCCGGCACACCCGGCCCATCCAGCGCCCCGAGAACCAGTCGAAGTTCTGCTACATCCACGACCCCGACCACACCATGATCGAGTTGGTCTACCACGCCAAGCGTCCCAACTAGGCTGCTGCTGACAGGAGTTCATTCATGCCTTTCGCCGACTCCGACGGCACCTCCCTCTACTACGAGCGCCACGGCAGTGGTCCGGCGATCCTGTTCGTGCATGGCAGCGGCGGTCACCACGCCGCGTGGTGGCAGCAGGTTGCCGCGCTGCGCGACGAGTTCACCGTCGTCACCATGGACCTGCGCGGCTTCGGCAAGTCCGACTCGTCCATGCCCGAGTTCGACGGCCAGGACTTCCCGGGCGACGTGGTCGCGGTCCTGGAGGCCGAGGGCCTCACCGACGTCATGCTGGTCGGACAGTCCATCGGCTCCGTCGCCGCCCTGCGTGCCGGCCTGATGCGCCCCGAGCGGGTCTCGTCGGTCGTCCTCGGCCACTCCCTCGGCGGCATCAGCCACCCCGAGCTGAAGGAACTGGCCGCCGCCGACCGTGCCGAGGCCGTCAAACTGCCCGTCATCGACCGCCTGCTCACCAAGCCGTTCCAACAGGAGCGGGCCGACCTCACCTTCCTGTTCCAGCAGATGGGCACGTTCAACGTGGCCAGGATGCAGGACCTGCGCAACCTCGACACCGACGGCCCCTCCCTGGAGGAGATCCAGGCCTCCGGCGTCAAGGTCGCCTTCCTGGCCGGCGAGAAGGACGCGGTGCTGAGCGTCAGGACCGTGACCCGTGCCCACGAACTGCTGCCCGGCTCGCACCTGGAGATCGTCCCCGGCGCCCCGCACTCCATGTACTGGGAGACACCCGCTCCTTACAACGCGGCCGTCGCCCGTCTGCGCCGCACGCTGACCACATCAGAGGAAGCCGCATGAGCAACATCACCCTCGACGCCGCCGAGGAGATCATCGCCGCCGCCCACAAGCGCGCCCAGGAGATCGGCAAGGCGGTGAGCGTCGCCGTCGTCGACGCCGGCGGCTTCGTCGTCGCCGTCCGGCGGCCGGACGGCGCCCGCCCCCTCACCCCCGACATCGCCCGCGCCAAGGCGTACACCGCGGCCGTGATGCAGCGTCCCGGCAAGATGCTGAAGAAGTGGCAGGAGAGCCAGCCCGTCTTCTTCTCCCAGCTCTCCCAGCTCCCCGGCGCCGCGATGCCCATCATGGCCACCGACGGCAGCGTCACCATCAAGAAGGACGGCGAGATCATCGGCGGCCTCGGCATCGCCGGCGGCACCGCCGACGAGGACCAGACCATTGCCGACGAGGTTCTCCAGTCCCTCGGATACGAACTGGAGTTCGCCGCCTGGGGCGTTGCGGGCAAGCCGGCCGACAGTACCGGAAAGGACGCGTGACCCATGGCGGACACGTTCAACTACCGCATCGACCACCACGGCAGCCTGGTCCGCCCCGCCGAACTCACCGCGGCCCGCGCGGCCGGCGATCCGGAGGCGCTGGAGGCCGCCGAGACAAAGGCGGTCGAGGAGGCGGTGGTGTTCCAGCGCAAGCTGCGCTCCACCGTCGTCACCGACGGCGATTTCCCCCACGAGGACTTCCGCGGCGCCGTCCTCGGCGCCGTCTCCGGTTTCCGCCGTACGGACGAGGTGGGACCGGACGGACTGGTCCGCTGGGTCGCCGAGTCCCTGCCCAAGGCCGACGGCCCCCTGCTCCCCGGTTACGGCACCCGGCTCACCGCCCTCACGGTGATCGCCCCGAAGGCCACGCTGCCGTCCCCGGCGTACCTCGCGGCGACGACGTACCAGGACGGCCTCGGCGTGGCCTCCGCCCGGGAGCTCGGAGAGGCGCTGGCGGAGATCGTCCGGGCCGAGATCGCGCTGCTGGTCTCCCAGGGAGTCCGCCTGGTCCAGCTGAACAACCCGTTCCTGCTGGACCAGGTCGCCGCCGACCCGGCCGCCCCCGGCGCGCTGTCCTTCGAGGACGCCCTCGCGGTGGACGCGCTGGCGGTACGGCTGGACGAGCGCCCCGAAGGCGTGCGGATCGGCGTGGCGCCCGGCTGGGCGGCGCCGGCCGCCGTGGACCGGTCCCGCGCCGAGCAGCTGTACACGGCCGTCCCGGCGGACCGCTGGGTACTGCCCTTCGACCAGGGCACCGAGGCCGAGGTGGATCTCGTACGGGCACTGCCCGAGGAGCGGGACTTCTGCCTCGGCGTGGTGGACGCCACCCGCCCCGAGCTGGAGGACGTCGACACGGTGATGTCCCGGATCGACCCGCTCGAGGCGTTCAAGGACCTGGAGGACGCCGCGGTCTCCGCGTCCCGCGGCTTCGCCGACGTCGCGGACCGGCCGCTGCTGAGCGCCGAGGACCAGCGCAGGAAGCTCGCCCTGGTGGAGATGGTCGCCCGCTACTGCTGGGGTAACGAGTTCTGAGACGGCCGCAGGGCCGGGAAGCGGGCGCTTCCCGGCCCTGCGGCCCTTCGCTCACAGCACTGTGGTCAGGGCACCTCTGCTCACAGCACTTCGGCGAAGGTCACCGACCGGTCCGTCAACAGCGGCCACACGGTCTCGATGATCTGCTCCTTGAAATGCGGCGCTGCCTTGTGCGCATCGAACCCGGCGACGTCGTCGTACCGTTCGTACAGCAGGAAGCCGCCGGGCTGTTCGGCCACGGCGTGCACCTCGTACAGCTGGTTCGCGGGTTCCGCGCGGGTCGCCTCCCGCGCCTTCAACAGCGCGGCACGCACCGCGGCCTCGTCGGCGGGCGCGCAGCGGTAGTGGGCGACGACTGCGTAGGCCATGTTCGGTCTCTCCTCGGCTCCCGGCGGCGTCCTGCACACCGTCCGGCCAGCCGATTCCAGCATGGATCACCCCCGGGACGACCTGCGCGCGATGCAACCAATGCCTGCCGCCGCGGGGCTGGTGGACCCGCCCCGACATGGTGTGTTGTCACATCCGGCCCTGTACGGCCGACCCGCTGGGACCGCGGTCACCCGCACCGCGGTCGACGAAGGAAGTGATCTGATGCGCACCTTGGAAACGCTCCTGGGCGGAGAGTGGGTGACGACCGGCGCGTGGATCGACGTCCACGACCCGGCCGACGTCCGCGCCCCCGTGGCCCGGATCCCGGCACTGTCCGCCAAGGACGTCGCCAGGGCCTACGACCAGGCCGAGCGGGGTTTCGCCGTCTGGAAGCGCACCAGCCCCTTCGAGCGGGCCCGCGTCCTCACCGACGCGGCCCGCCTGATCCGCGAGCGGCTCGACGACATCGCCGCCGACGTCACCGCCGAGAACGGCAAGACGCTGGCCGAGGCCCGCGGCGAGGCGGGCAAGGCCGCCGACTTCCTCGACTACTACGCCGGCCTCGCCCGCCAGGGCTACGGCACCCTCCTGCACGACGCCCGCCCCGACACCCGTACGCACACCCAGCGCGAGCCGATCGGCGTCATCCTGGTCATCAGCCCCTGGAACGACCCGCTGATCACCCCCGCCCGCAAGCTCGCCCCGCTGCTCGCGACCGGCAACGCGGCCGTGTTCAAGCCGGCCACGGACACCCCGATGTCCGGACTGCGCTTCGCGCGCGCCCTGCACGACGCGGGACTGCCCGCCGGCGTGCTGAACGTCGTCACCGGCCGCACCCGGGAGATCGAGGAGGCGCTTCTGGACGACCCGCGCATCGCCGGCATCACCTTCACCGGTTCCAACGAGGTCGGCAACTCCATCCGCCGCCGCCTCGGCGACCGCAACGTCCGCTTCCAGGGCGAGCTGGGCGGCAAGAACGCCTCCGTCGTCCTGAAGGACGCCGACCTGCCGTCCGCCGCGAAGGCCGTCGTCGCCGGCTCCTTCGGCCAGGCCGGCCAGCGCTGCACCGCCACCAGCCGGGTGATCGTCGAGCGTCCGGTGTACGAGGAGTTCACCCGGCTGCTGGTCGCCGAGGTCGAGAAGCTCAAGGTCGGCCCGGGCAGCGACCCGGCGACCACGATGTGCCCGCTGTCCAGCCCCAAGCAGCGCGACAGCGTCCTCGCCGACCTGCACAAGGCGGTCGAGGAGGGTGCGGCGGTCCTCACCGGCGGCGGCGCCGACACCGAGGGCGACCACGCGCACGGCTGCTACGTGCAGCCGACCGTGCTCGGCGACGTCACCCCCGAGATGGCCGTCTGGCGGGACGAGGTCTTCGGTCCGGTCCTCGCCGTCCGCGCCGTCGACGACTTCGCACAGGCCGTCCAGGCCGTCAACGACTCCGTGTACGGCCTGGCCGCGGCCGTCTTCACCCGCGACATCGGCGCCGCCCACCGCTTCGTCGACGAAGCCGAGTGCGGCCAGATCGCGGTCAACCACCCGACGCCCGGCTGGGACGTGCACCTGCCCTTCGGTGGCTTCCACGACTCCGGCACCGGCTACAAGGAGCAGGGCGAAGAGGTCCTGCGCTTCTCCACCCGCGTCAAGACGGTCGCCATTCACTTCGGCGCCTGACGGCGGGGGAGCGGCAGGAACAGAGAGGAGGATGCCAATGGCTGACGAGACGATCGGCATCGTCGGCGCCGGCATCGTGGGTCTGGCCACGGGCCGCGAGATCGCGCTCAGGCGCCCCGGCACCCGGGTCGTGGTGTTCGAGAAGGAGCGGCAGGTCTCGCTGCACCAGACCGGCCACAACTCGGGTGTCGTGCACGCGGGCATCTACTACACGCCGGGCAGCCTCAAGGCGAACCTGACCGTGCGCGGTGTGGCACTGCTGCGCGAGTACTGCCAGGACCGCGCGCTGCCCTACCGGGAGATCGGCAAGCTCGTGATGGCCGTCCGTCAGGACGAGCTGGGCCGCATGGAGAACCTCTACGAGCGGGCCAGGAACAACCACGTGCCCGACCTGAGGAAGGTCTCCAAGGACGAGATCAAGGACCTGGAGCCGAACGCCGGCGGTATCGCGGCCCTGCACTCCCCGCGCACCGCCATCACCGACTACCCGGCGATTGCCCGGGAGTTCGCCAAGGACATCACCGACGCGGGCGGCGAGGTCAAGCTCGGGTTCCCCGTCACCGGCATCACCAACGTGCCGGGCGGCATCGAGGTGGCCTCCGGACAACAGCGCCTGAAGGTGGACCGGCTGATCCTGTGCGCCGGCCTGCAGTCGGACTCGGTGGCCAGGCTCGCCCAGGACAAGCAGGAACCCAGGATCATCCCGTTCCGGGGCGAGTACATGCTGCTCAAGCCGGACCGCACCCATCTCGTCCGCGGCCTCATCTATCCCGTGCCGGACCCCCGTTACCCGTTCCTGGGGGTCCACTTCACCCCCCGGGTCGACGGAACGGTGGAGGTCGGCCCCAACGCCGTCCTGGCACTGGCCAGGGAGGGCTACAAGCTCACCAAGGTCTCCCCGAAGGACCTGCTCGGCCTCGCCGCCTACCCGGGCTCCTGGAGGATGGCGGCCCAGCACTGGCGCACCGGCATCAAGGAGTACCGCGGCTCGCTGTCCACCACAGCCTTCATGAAGGACGCGGGCCTGTACGTCCCCGGCGTCGGCGCGGGGGACGTGGTCCGCGGCGGAGCCGGCGTACGGGCCCAGGCCCTGGACCGGGACGGCACCCTGGTGGACGACTTCCGCATCCACCAGGTGGGCAGGATCACCGCCGTGCGCAACGCGCCCTCGCCGGCCGCCACCGCCTCGATGGCGATCGCCGAGCACATCGTCGGCGCCGTCTTCGACGAGGCCTGACGCACGCCGAGAACGCCCTGTTCACAGCGCACTTTCGCGCAACAACAGCTTGCATCCCAAGCTCTCGGCAAGGCCTCTTCACCCGCCTAGCGTTCATCTCGCACCACCCACCACCCCCTTCGAGAACGTTCGAGAAAGCGAGTTCGACATGTTCGTCGTCGACACCCAGATCCACATCTGGAAGGAAGAGACCCCGGACCGCCCCTGGGTCCCGGGCGCCCGTGAGCGCATCCGCCTCAACGGCCACCGCGAGGACCCCTTCTCCTACGAGGAGGCCCTGGAGCTGATGGACGAGGCCGGCGTCAACCGGGCGCTGATCCTCCCGCCGTCCTGGGAGGGCAACCGCATCGACTACGCCCTGGAGGCGTGCGAGGCCCACCCGGACCGCTTCGGCATCATGGCCCGTGTCCCGCAGGACAACGAGGCCGAGGGCACGGCCATGCTGAAGGACTTCGCGCAGAACCCGCACATCAAGGGCACGCGGCTGACCTTCCACCGCCCGCAGGACCGCAACTGGATGATCGACGGCACCAACGACTGGTACTGGCCGATCGCCGAGCAGCTCGGCATCCCCACCATGGTCCACGCCCCGATCTGGAAGCGCGAGCTGGGCGAGATCGCCGCCAGGCACCCCGAGCTGAAGATCATCATCGACCACATGGGCATCATGGCCCGCTGCGTCGACGACGCGATCGGCTACTGGGTCCAGGAGACCGCCGACCTGGCCGCCCACCCGAACATCTACGTGAAGGTCTCGGCGCTGCCCGGCTACTCCACGCAGCCCTTCCCCAACAACAACATCCAGAAGTACGTGCGCGAGATGGTCGACAGGATGGGGCCGCAGCGCTGCTTCTACGGCACCGACATCACCCGCCTGCTCGGCCACGGCATCACCTACACCGACACGATCGAGCAGTTCACCAAGCACTGGGACTTCACGCCCGAGGAGCTTGAATGGATCATGGGCCGCGGTATCTCCGAGGTCCTGAACTGGCCGGTCGAGGGCTGAGGAACCACACGAGATGACGGACAGCAGGAACAAGCCGGGCGCCGACGGCGGTGACGCCGTCGTCTCCGCCCTCAACGCCGTCGGCGCCGACTACCTCTTCTGCTCGTCGGGGTCCGAGTGGGCCCCGGTGTGGGAGTCCCTGGCCCGGCGTCACCGGGACGGTGAGCCGGCGCCGGAGTACCTGGACCTGACCCACGAGACGGTCGCGGTCGGCATGGCCACCGGCTACGGGCTGGTCAGGCGCCGCCCGCAGGGCGTGCTGCTGCACGCCGCCCCCGGGCTCCTCCAGGGTTCGATGGCCGTGCACGGCGCCCTCCTCGCCGGCGTGCCGATGCTGGTCGCCTCCTCGGAGTCGACCACGTACGGCGACGGCCCCGGCCAGGACCCGGGCGGCCAGTGGTACCGAAACCTGTCCATCGTGGGCGGCCCGCACCACGTGGCCCAGCCGTTCACCAAGTGGGCCAACGAGGCCGCCGACATCAGCACCCTGCCCACGATGATCACGCGGGCGGCGGAGCTCGCCTGGCGGGCCCCGGCCGGCCCCGCCTACCTGAACATCCCGCTGGAGATCCTCCTGGAGGAGTGGGACGGCCGCGAGGCCAAGCCCGTCGTCCCGCCGGGCTCCACACACTCCTCGCCCGAGGAGGTCGACCCGGTCGCACAGCTGATCCGCGAGGCGAAGAACCCGGTGATCGTCACCGAGACCGCCGGCCGTGAGGCGGGCGGTCTCGAGGCCCTGGTCGCCTTCGCCGAGGCGTGGCAGATCCCGGTCGTCGAGCCCGACTCGGCGGTCTGCGGAAACTTCCCGCGCACCCACCCACTGCACGCCGGCAGCGACATCGGACCGTGGATGGACGAGGCGGACCTGATCCTCCTGGTCAACTGCCGGGCCCCGTTCTACCCGCCGAGCCGCAAGCCGTCGAAGGCGCAGATCGTCGTCATCGACCAGGTTCCGCAGCGCCCGCACATCGTCTACCAGGTGCTCTTCGCGGACGTGTACCTGGAAGGCAACGTCGCCAACACCCTGCGCCAGCTGGCCAAGCGGGCGAAGGGCCTCGACGAGAGTTCCGTCGCCGCGCGCCGTTCGGCGCAGGAGGAACGCCACGCCGCCGAGCAGGCCTCCAGCGCCGCCGCCGAGGCCAGGGCGGCACAGTCCGAGGGCGTCGACCCGGTCCTGGTCGCCGCCACCCTGCGCAAGCTGCTCGCCGGCTCCGGAGCCGTCGTCGTCGACGAGACCATCACCCACAGCCGCGTCGTCAAGCGTCACTTGAAGACCGCCGCCCCCGACTCGTACTTCTACGTCCAGGGCGGACTCGGCCAGGGCATCGCCGTCGCGCTCGGCGTCAAACTGGCCGCGAAGGACCGCCCGGTGGTCCTCACCATCGGGGACGGCGCCTTCGCCTACAACCCGGTCATCCAGTCGTACGACGCGGCGAAGGCGTACGACCTGCCGGTGCTGATCGTGGTCTTCAACAACCGTGTCTACAAGTCGATGAACCTCAACCACCGCCGCTTCTACCCCGAGGGCGCGGCGGCCGAGACCGGGGAGTGGCTCGGCACCGACCTGCACCGCCTGCCCCGGCTCGCGGCCTTCGCCGAACCGTTCGGCATGCACACCGAGACCGTCGACACCACCGACGCCCTCGCGCCCGCCCTGGAGCGCGCGCTGAAGGCCGTGGCGGAGGGAACCACCGCCGTCGTCGACGTCCTCGTCACCCGCTGACCCAGGAGACCCGCACCATGACCGACACCGCCATCCCCAGGCCGGGGAAAGTCCGCGTCCCCGCCGACGAACTGCGCGCCTTCGCCGCCGCCCTCCTGGAGAAAGGGGGCTTGAGCCCCGAGCACGCCCGCACCACCGCCGACGTGTTCATCTGGGCGGCCCAGCGCGGCGTCGAATCCCACGGCGTCGCCCGCGTCCCCGCTTACCTGGACCTGCTAGCCAAGGGCGTCGCCAACGCCCGGGCCGACATCAAGGTCGAGTCGACCACCCCGGCCGCCGCCCTGATCGACGCCGACCGCGCCCCCGGCCCGGTCGCCCTCAGCGCCGCCGCCGATGAGGCGGTCGAGCGGGCCAGGACGTACGGCGTCGCCTCCGTCGGCGTACGCCGCACCGTCCACACAGGCGCCATCGGCTACTACGTCTCGAAGATCGCCGAACAGGGCCTGGTCGGCCTCGGCTTCGTCGCCGGCATGCCCAACATGGGCTACACCGGCGTCAGGGGCGCCGCCGTCGCCACCAGCCCCCTCGCCATCGCCGTACCGGCCGCCGGACACGCACCGCTGCTGCTCGACATGGCCACCGCCACCATCGCCCTCGGCAAGATCCGTCAGGCGAAGGCGAACGGCACCCCGCTGCCGGAGAACGCCGCCGCCGCCGAGGACGGCACCCCCACCACCGACCCAGAGAAGGCGGTCATGCCGCTGCCGCTGGGCGGCGCCAAGGGCTCCGGCATGTCCCTGGCCTTCGAACTGCTCACCAGCGTCCTGGTCGGCGCGCCGATCTTCTCGGCCTTCCACTCCGACGACCCGGCCGGCCGCAAGCACCGCCAGAACGCGCTGCTCATCGCCATCGATCCGGCGGCGTTCGGCGGCAGTGCGAAGGACTTCGCCGAAGCCGTCGGCACCACCCTGGGCACTCTGAAGGGGCTGCCCGTGGCTGACGGCGCCGACGGGGTGTACTACCCCGGTGAGCGCAGCGCGGCGACGGCGGCGGAGCGGGGCGAGAACGGGGTACCGGTGGCGCAGAAGGTCTGGCGCGACCTCACGGAGAGTGCCGGGAGGCTGGGCGTCACGCCGCCCGACGCCGTATAGGCCGGTGACGAGCGCCGCCGACGGGCCACGGGGGGACGGTCGGCGGTCTCCACGCCACTACTCGGCGACCTCATCGTCAGGATGTACCTCCTCGTTGTCCTGGCCCTTGTGGGACTCGGCTGACTGCATGCCGCGCTCGAGCCGACAGTCGGTGGCCCGATCGTCATCCGGGTCCTTACAAGTTCTGCGGACGGTTCATTCGTGTTGCCGCGTGGCTGCCGAGGTATCAGACCGCGGGCGGCATGGTGACCAGCGTGAAGAGTCCTTGCCGTTGGAAAACCCTCGCGGTCCTGACCGGCTCCACTCTTAAGTCCGCCAAGGACATCGACCAGCCGACGATCTTGGCCGTCTGAGCCAGCGGGCTTTTGGCTGCCCGATGCAAGCTAGGCCGGCATGCCTTACTGGTTCTGACAAAAGTTGTTGATCCTGTGACTTCAGGACGCTGGATCGTTGTTGTGGTCGTGGGGAAGAGACAGTCGCGGCCGTGGTTCATCTCGGATGAGCTGTGGTCGCTGATCGAGACATTGTTGCCCGAACCGAGGCCGAAGCAGGTCGAGGGTGCCGGACCGACAGGCGTTGTGCGGAACCCTGTTCGTGCTGCACACCGGCATCCAATGGGAGTACCTGCCCCAGGAACCGGGCTTTGGTTCCGACATGACCTGCTGGCGACGCCTGGCCGCCCGGAACGAGGCTGGTGTCTGGGACCAGCTGCATTCGCTTCTACCGAAGAAGCTGCGGTCGAAGAACCAGCTCGACTGGTCGCGGGCGGTGATCGACTCTCCCCCTGGCTTCGCCGGGGGCACCCCCACCCACGTCCGGGCCGCTCGCCGGGGCCCAAAAGCGGCCCCAGCCCGGTCGACCGTGCACGGCCGGGCAGCAAGCACCACGTCATCACCGACGGACAGGGCATCCCGCTCGCGGTGTCGCTGACCGGCGGGAACCGCGGGTGACGTCACCCAACTGCTGCTCCTGCTCGACAAGATCCCGGCAGTTGCCGGGGTGGTCGGCCGGCCCCGACTCCGCCCGGCCATGCTCTTCGCCGACCGCGGCTACGACCATGACAAGTACCGGCGGCTCCTCCGCGAGCGAGGCATACGCCCGGTGATCGCCGAACGCGGCCAACCCCACGCCGCCGGCCTGGGGATTTTCCGCTGGGTCGTCGAGCGGACGATCTCCTGGCTGCACGGTTTCCGTCGTCTGTGCATCCGCTGGGAACGACGCTACGACGTCCACGAAGCCTTCCTCGGATTCGCCGTCTGCCTGATCACCCACCGCCACGTCCAGAGGCTTTGTTGGGGCAGTCAAGCTCTCGTCCATGCTGTGCGGGGCAACAACATCGACAGTCGTCTCGAAGATGCCGGGTGGGCGTTCCTGGGCGCGGCATGGGATCGGCTTCTAAGAAGTAGTTGTCGAAGTCCTGCGGAGTCAGCGGGACACCGTCGCGCGGCGTCTCGTTGACCAGGCGCGAGACCAGATCGGTGCCGCTGCCGCGCCAGCTCCCGGGCCGCCGACCCGGTTGCGGGGGCGGCCCTTCGAGCTGTCAACCGTTAGTGCCTCGCGGCCGAGCGTGCCCTGATGGTGAGGGCGGCCAGGGCCATCATCAGGGCTCCGAAGAGCGCGGCGCAGGCGTACATCGTGAAGCCGATGTCGGCGTTGCCGGCCGCGATCAGCGCACCGCCGATCCAGGGGCCGAAGATGGCGCCGAAGCGGCCCATGCCGGAGACCCAGCCGAGGGCGGTGGGGCGGTCCTCGTCGTTGTGGTGGGTGCCGACCGTCGCGTAGACCATGGTCTGGCCGGAGAAGAGCAGCAGTCCGGCGAAGAAGACCACCGCGTAGAGGACACCGACCGACATCTGGACGCCCATGAGGTAGACGAAGACGGCGGTCAGGAGGAACCAGGCGATGACGACCTTGCGCGGGCCGACACGGTCGGCGGTGCGGCCGGCGATGAGCATGCCGCAGATGCCGCCGACGTTCAGGAACGTCGAGAAGAGCAGCGAGTCGCCGGTGTCGTAACCGAGGTCGACCATGATCTTCGGCAGCCACTGGCCGACTCCGTAGACCAGGAGCAGACCCGCGAAGGAGGTCAGCCAGAAGCACAGGGTGGTGGACCACTGGCCGTGCCGGAACAGGTTCTTCAGCGCGTCCAGCTTGTCCCCGCCGCCCGCCTTGGGCTCGGCCAGTTCGGTGCCGTAGGCGGCGGCGAGCAACTCGGCGTCGGCGCGGCGGCCGCGGGTGAGCAGGTTGGTGGGCGACTCGGGCAGCAGCTTGAAGGCGACCGGGAGCAGGATCAGGGCGGGCATGGCGGAGGCGATGAAGGCCCAGCGCCAGCCGTGGTCGTCGACCAGCCAGAGGGCGATCAGCGGGGCCAGGGCGCCGCCGGTCTGATGGGCGGTCATGATGATGCCGGTGGCGAGGGCGCGGCGGCCGCGCGAGGTGAACTCCATGCCGTACGAGATCGCGATCGGCAGCAGCGCGCCGAGGCCGAAGCCGCACACGAAACGGAAGAAGCCGAACTGGCCCGAGGACTGGGACCAGCCGGTGCCCAGCGTGGCGAGGGTGAAGATCACGACGCTGGCGAAGACGGTGACGCGACGGCCGATCCAGTTCGAGGCCGTGCCGGACACGATCGTGCCGAGCAGCATGCCGAAGTTGGTGTAACTGCCGATCGTGCCCGCGACGTCCGGGGTGAGGCCGAGGCTGTGGCCGCCGAGCATCTTCGGAAGCACGGAGCCGTAGATGAACGTGTCGATGCCGTCGAGGAGGACGAGTGCCCAGCACAGGGCGATGACGACGGTGCGGCTACGGCGGGCCGTCGTCCCGGTCGCCTGGGCGAGCGGGGAGGTGGCGGAGGAGGACAACGTTGTTTCCTCTCGTGCGGGACGTCAGGACGGAACCTTGGTCCCTGGCTGCAAGGGCGGTGGGGCCGGTGCGGCTCGCGCGGTCGGTGGGGAGGACGGACGGAGCATGCCCCTGAGCTGCGGACTCCGCGCGGGGAGCCTCGAGCTCGCTGTGGCGTAGACGTTAAGAAGCCGTAGGCGCTGCGTCAACACTTCTGTTAACAATTTCGGCAACGATTCGGCCCCGGGGCACGGCCGGCCGTGCCCCGGGGCCTGGAAGGACGGATCACATCAGGGCTGCACGGGCGGCGTGCCGTGCGTGTGGAAGGACTCGATGGTCTTCAGGCCCCATGCCTGGCCCTTCTTGCGCTCCTCCTCGGTCCAGGTGATGAGCGGCCAGTCGGGCGCCAGCACCAGGCGGGTGAGCGGGTTGCACAGCTCGATGCGGTTGCCGCCGGGTTCGTAGACGTAGAGGAAGAACGTCTGCTGGATGGCGTGCTTGTGCGGGCCCGTCTCGATGAACACGCCGGTGTCGATGGCGAGGTCGGCGGCCCGCAGGATGTCCTCGCGGGTGTCGGTGGCGAAGGCGATGTGGTGCAGCCGGCCCTCGCTGCCGGTCCAGTCGGACGTGTAGACGACGTCGTACGACTTGTTGGTGTACGTCAGCCAGCGTGCCGCGATCTTCCCGGAGTCCAGCCGGATCTGCTCGGTGGGGCGGGCGCCGAGGAGCTGTTCCTGCCACTCGGCGTTGGCGAGGACGTCGGCGGCGAGGAAGTTGATGTGGTCCAGGCGGCGGACGCCGACGCCGCGGTTGGGTTTCGCCTGTGGCTGGTTCTTGAGAGACGGTTTGAGCGCCTGGGGGGCCTGGTAGTGCTCGCTCTCCCAGTACAGGGCGTGTTCGTGGCCGTCGGGGTCGGTGGTGACGTAGAGCCGGCCGAGACCGGGCTCGTCCTCGGTCCACTTGCCCGTGCCGCCCGCCGCCTCGATGGCCTCCACCCGACGTCGGAGAGCCTCCTCGCTGGAGGTGCGCAGGGCGAGGCGGCCGAGGCCGGGCTGATAGCGGGCGGTGAGGACGAGGCTGTGGTGCTCGTAGTCGTCGAAGGTCCGAAGGTAGACGGTGTCGCCGTCCTGCCCGTTGACGGTCAGGCCCAGGAAGTCGGTGAAGAAGGCGACGGAGGCGTCCAGGCCCGGGGTGAACAGCTGGGTGTGGCCGATGTGGGCGATGTCGCCGAGAGGCGGGGTCACGAGCGACCTCCTGTGGGTGGTACGGGGAAGACGGTGCCGTCGAAGATCTTGCGGGCGGTGCGGACGACGGCGGTGCGACGGGCTCTGAGGCCGCCCTGGGGGGCGCGATCGATGCTGCTTTCGATGTCTGTGAATCCGCTGGGATGCTCGATGCGGAGCCGGTCGCCCTCTTCGGGGAGGGCCGCGATGCCGTGCGCGACGCTTCCCTCGATCCGCAGCCCGGCCGCCACGCTCGCGGCGCCGAGGACGCCGATGGAGGTGTGGACGCGGGCCGGGATGAAGGTGCGGGTGGTGACGGCGCCGCCGTGGCGGGGCGGCGAGAGCAGGGTGAGCTTGGGGACGGTGGCTTCGGTGACGTCGCCGAGTCCCATCAGCTGTCCCGCTGCCAGCCGGATTTCGTGGAGCCGGACGGTCAGTTCCCGGTTGCTCTCCAGGTCCTTGGGATCCTCCTGACCGGTGACCTCGAGAGCTTCGGCCGGGATCAGGACGGTCGGCATGCCGTTGTCGACACACGTGACCTCGATGCCGCAGACCGTGTCGCGCACGTCCCCCGTGGGCAGCAACTGCCCGTTCTTCGGGGGGAATTCGATGACAAAGGCGGCTGCGCTCCCGGGGACCCCGGAGATTTCCGTGTCGCCGCTGTAGCCGACGCGGCCGTCAGGGGTCGGGAACGTCGCCGTGGCGAAGTCACCGGAGTTCACCATGCGGATGCGCACGGACGTCTCGCTGCTGCCTGCTCGTACGAGTCCGCGCTCGACAGCGAACGGGCCGACCCCGGCGAGCAGGTTGCCGCAGTTCTGGCGGTCCGAGACCACTGCTTCGTCCACGGCGACTTGGAGAAAGAGGTAATCGACGTCGGCCTCGGGGTCGGCCGACGGGGACACCACGGCAACCTTGCTCGTGAGGGGGTGGGCGCCGCCGAGACCGTCGATCTGGCGCGGGTCAGGGCTGCCCATGACCCGCAGCAACAGCTCGTCGCGGACCGTCTCTTCGGTGGGCAGGTCGTCGGCCAGAAAGTAGGCGCCCTTGGAGGTGCCGCCGCGCATCAGCATGCAGCGCACCTCCGCGGGGCCGCTCACGACTCGACCTCCTCGTACGTGTGGTAGGTCACCCCGAGCCGTGCGAGCGTCTCCCGCAGCCCGTAGCGGTCCAGGCCCAGTTGCCCCTCCAGGAAGGCGGCGCGGGCCGCGGCCTCCTTCTTCTCGCGGGCCTCGGACGCCTCGGCGGTGTCGTGGGCGCGCTCGCGCGGGACGACCACCACGCCGTCGTCGTCGGCGACGATCACGTCACCGGGGTGGATCACCTGGCCGCCGATCACGATCGGTACGTTCACGCTGCCGCCGGTCGCCTTGACGGTGCCCTGCGGGCTGACGGCGGCGGACCAGGCGGGGAAGCCCATCGCGCGCAGTTCGGCGGTGTCGCGGATACCGGTGTTCAGGACGACGCCACGCACCCCGCGATGGGCGAGGGCGGTGGCGAACAGCTCGCCGAACAGGCCGTCCGTGCACGGCGAGGTGGTGGTGACGACGAGGATGTCGCCCTCGCCGCACTGCTCGACCGCCGCGTGGATCATGAGATTGTCGCCGGGCCAGCACAGCACCGTGACAGCGGTGCCGGCGACGCGGACGCCTTGCTGGATCGGGCGCAAATGCGTGCCGAGGAAGCCGGTGCGGCCCATGGCCTCGCCGACGGTGGCTGTCCCGTAGCCGGCGAGCGCTTCGACGTCCTTCGGGGCGGCCTTGAGCGGGTTGGTGACGATCATGCCGGGCATCAGGCGAGCTCCTTCGCGATCTGCGGGTAGGGCCGCATGTACGCCTCGGCCATGGTCTTGTGGGCGAGGCCTAGGTTGGGCCCGGCGTTCCGCTTGAGCTGGACGCCGCGGCGGACGGCGAGGTCGGTGTAGTAGTCCCACAGGTGCTGCTGGGCGCCGAGGCACTCCATGGCCTTGCGCTTGGTGTCCCACACCTCGGTGATGTCGAGGAGGACCTCGGGCTTGAAGCCGCTCATCTCGGGCTGGTGCGGTTCGAAGTAGAAGACGGGCGGGGCGCCGATGATGCCGCCCTCGCCGGGGTAGCCGATGGCCTGGGCGAGGACGCGGGCCTCCAGTGCCATGCGGTTGGCGGCCGGGTGGTCGCCGTTGTACGGGTCCTCGACCGGGTGTGTGAGCACGACGTCCGGCTGCGTCTCCCGGTAGACGGCGACGAGCTGGTCGGTCAGCTCGGCGGTGGCGACCAGCGGGTAGTCTCCGGCGTCGAAGAAACGGACCTCGGCGCCGAGCGTCGCGGCGGCGCGCTCGGCCTCCTCACGACGGATCGCCTTGATCTCGTCGAGCTTCTTCCCCTCCCGCCACGCCTTCGCCGACTCGCCGCGCTCGCCGAAGGTGAGGCACGCGATGGTGACCTTCTCGCCCCGGGAGGCGGCCAGGGCGATGGCTCCACCCGCCCGCCACACGAAGTCACCGGCGTGCGCGGTGACGACGAGAGTCGATCGGGGCGGAGTGGCGGCGGGTGCGCCGTTGCCGTGGGTCATGCTGAATCTCCTTGGTGACAGTGCCGCCCCCCAGGAGCGCGTCTCAGTCGGCGCGCAGGGCGTCGATCACGCTGCTGAGGTGGGCGCGAACGGCCGTCTCGGCCGCTTGCGGATCCCTGGCCCTGATCGCTTCGATCAGGGCCAGGTGCTCACTCAGGGACTGCTGCGGACGTCCCGGCCGCAGCGCCAACTGAAATCGGTGGCGCACCAGTTGGGCGTTGAGCCGCTCCAGGAGGCCGACGGCCGTGCGCTGGCCGGAGGCGTCCCGGATCAGGCCGTGGAGATCATGGTTGAGCTCGGAGTAGGTGACTGGATCGCCGTCGGCGACCGCCTTGGACATGGCCTTGCCCAGGCCGGTCAACTCGTCGAGCTGCGCGTCGGTGGCCTTGGTCGCCGCCTTGGCCGCGCACAGCCCTTCGAGTGCCATCCGGCACTCCGTGATCTCCACGGCCTCCTCGACCGTCACCACCCGCACTCGCGAACCACGGTTGCGGATCCGCTCGACCAGTCCTTCGGAGGTCAGGTCCAGCAGTGCGGCACGCATGCTGGCACGCGTGACGCCGTAGCTCTCGGCGAGCTCGTTCTCCACCAGCCGCTGGGCCGGCGCCATCTCGCCCTGCAGGATCGCCTTCCTGAGTCGCTCCAGCGCGTACTGCTTGGCCTGCTCTCCGGAGCCTGGACGGGCTTCCTTCGGCATCTGCCCTCCCTGAGTGAGTGCCTGTCGACGCTAAATCTAGCGAACAGAATTGTCAACGATTCTGTTCTCACTTTTGGGGATGGGGTGAGCCACGGCGGGCGCGGCAGGCGGCGCCCGATTGCCCTCATCGAGGGTCGGGTCGCCGGCGGGGAGGGCGGAGTGACCGTTGCCACCGCCGGCTCGCTGCCCTGCGGTGATCGCACGTCGGTAGTGGCGCAAATGCCGCAGCGTGTTCAGGCCGTCCACGGCGGTCAGCTCCGGCAAGGAACGGCGGAACGCGCGTGCGGTGTGGCGGTGCTAGCTCTTGTGGCCCGTCACCTTGGCGACCCACTTGACGAAGTCGCCCGGGTCCTCGTTGGTGGCGTGGCCCTTGTCCCAGTAGTACGCGTGGTCGACGTCGTCACCGAGGTTGTCCACGGCCATGGCGAGGTTCGCGGCGACCGTCAGTGCGGTGTCGGTGTCGGACGTGCCGAGCCGGATCCACCAGTGCCTGGAACGGTGCGGGTTGCGCTCTTCGAGGATGTGGAACATAGGGTTCATCAGCTTCAGCTTCAGCTTCTCGGGGATGTCGCTGTCGACCCGATTGCTGCTGAGCCCGGTGGTGTCGTTCTTCGCGCTGTATGCGGTGAAGTGACGGGCCTTGGTGGCGCCCTTGCCCAACTCGTTGTTCTCGCCGGCGGACAGGTCGAACGCGTCGAACGTCGGCTGGGTCCTCTTGCGCTGCGCCACGTGCGCGAGGTGGCCCTCCCACGTGAAGGCGGCCTGGTTGTTCTTCCACGTGATGAACGTGTTCTTGGCCAGGTATGTCTCGCGCTCGGAAGCCGACAGGGCCGCGAGGTACTTCGTCGCCGACGGCTGGAGGTGGTCGGCGTAGTTGCGGGCGGTGATCTTGCCGAAGCGCGAGCCCTTGAGGCCGCGTAGGTTCAGGCCGACCTGATACTCGGCGAACTGCGACTGGAGCTCCTTCGACATGTTCTCATCGACGGTCTTGCCGGTGGTCCGCGTGGGCAGGGTGCCCCAGTTCCACTCGGCAGGCGCCGTCGGCATGCTCCAGGTCCGTGATCGGGCACCGGGCGCCGGTCGCGAAGATCGCGTCGGAGGCGTCGGCCGCACCGGCCTCCCTGAGGTATGGCTCGTAGATCTTGCTGTCGCCGGAGGCACCGAGCAGGGCCGAGGAGGCGCCGCCCGCGCTGGTGCCGGCGGACACGATCCGCTCGACGTTGCCCGGGATGCGCCACCTGTTGGTGCGGATGTAACGCACGGCGGCCTTCAGGTCCACGATCACCGTGGGGGCGGTGCCGTAGCAGGTGCCGGAGGAGTCGGTCAGGCTGCGTCCGCGGGTGCCGGGCTCCACCACGACGTAACCGGCGACCAGGGCCAGCTTCGCGAGATTCGCCATGCCGCTGCTGCGGGCCGCCACCACCCGCGGCCTCGCCGACCCGGAGCGGACCGGCCTCCTCCTGGACGGTTGGTCCCGGTTCGCCGTACGCCACCTCCTCGACGACTCCGACGCCCCGCGCCGCGGATCTCAGACCTGGCACCTCAAATCGCGGCTGTACGACATGCCCTGGCTGGCCCGCTTCTTCCTCGACCGGCACCGGGCACACGACCGGAGGAGGACCTGGAGCGCGCCGCCCGCATCATCGAGCGCCGCTTCGACCTGGGCGGCGCCACCCACCTGTCCATCGACGACTCCCCGACCACGACGGCCGTCTGCGACGCCCTCGACACCGTCGGCCAGACCGCCCGCGCCGGAAGGCTGCGCGACCTGCTGGTCGACAGCGCCCGCCGGTTCGCGCGCCTGGGCCGGCACCTGCCCGCCCACGAGGTCAGCTACGAGCAGGCGATCGTTGCTCCGCTGTTGGACCTCCTCGGCGACGCGTACGCTCTGACCGGCGACGCCGTCTTCCACGACGCGATCGAGGAGCGGCTGCCGTGACTGCTGGCCTTCGGCGGGCCCCAGCCGCACGCACGGCTGCACGGCATTGCCATCCGGCACTGGGACGGCTACTGGTTCGGCGAGAACCGACTCTGGGGCGACGTCTTTCCCCGCTACTGGAGCACCCTGGCTGCCACGACCCTGCTGCGCCTCCCGGCCACCCTGCGCACCCCCGACACCGACCGCCCCGCCGAGACGATCTTCCGCGCCGACCTGGCCAACTACCACGAGGACGGCTCGGCCACCTGCGCCTTCGTCATGTCCTCCATCGTGAACGGACGCCCCGCGCACACCGCCGACCCCCTCGCCAACGAGCAGGACTGGCGCCTGGTCCTGTGGCTGCGCCACGACGACGCCCAATAATGTCCGCGATAGTGCTAGGCGTATTGTTAACAATCTTGTAGCGTGCGTCACGCCTTGACCCCGAGGCATCGGCGGAGCACCTGGTGCTCGATGAGGGGAGACCCATGCAGCGGCTGACCGCTTCCCACGGACGTGGCGCACTCGCCCACCCGACGAGCGCGCGGGCGGAACGCCCCGCGCCCCGCAGACGCCTTCTGAGAGCGGTGGCGCTCGCGGGTTCCCTCGTCCTCACGTCCGTCGCGGTACCGGCCTCCGTCGCGGCGGCCGCCCCCGCGCAGGGCCGCGGCCCTGCCGCAGACCCCCAGGACGCCGCGCTCGCCTTCGACTCCACCGCCTACACGACGCTCACCGTCGCCGTCGA
Source organism: Streptomyces sp. CB02400 (assembly GCF_001905725.1). Classification (GTDB taxonomy): domain Bacteria; phylum Actinomycetota; class Actinomycetes; order Streptomycetales; family Streptomycetaceae; genus Streptomyces; species Streptomyces atrovirens. The sequence continues at coordinate 79,248 of NZ_LIWB01000023.1, read as the reverse complement.
CGGCCGTCCCGTGACCGTGCGCTGGTACAAGGAGATCTGCTACGTCGCGAACCCGGTCGCCGCCGCGGCACAGCAGTCCGGTGGTCCCACCGGGGGCAGCACCACCATCCCCAACACCGCCTGCGGCTACCAGAGCATGAACGTGTTCGTCCCCGAGAGCGCCTTCGGCGACCGGCGGGCGCCGGTCTACTTCGCGGTGAACAACAGTGGCTGGATGGCCAGTTACATACGGGCGAGCGTGACCGCCGGCGCCTCCTACGACAGTTCGACCAGCAACGTAGGTGCCGCGTTGAAGGCGGGGTACGTCTTCGTCGACGTCGCCAACCGCAGCCGCGGGCTGGTCGGCGCCGACGGCTCGTCCCCCGGCAAGGCCCCCGCGGCGGTGGTCGACGCCAAGGCCGCCGTGCGCTACCTGCGCCTGAACGACGCCGTGATGCCCGGCAGCGCCGAGCGGATCGTCGTCAACGGCACCAGCGGCGGCGGTGCGCTGGCGTCGATCCTGGGCGCCTCCGGCAACAGCGCCGAGTACGCCCCGTACCTCGCCGCGATCGGCGCCGCCGGCATCGACGCCAAGGGGCGCAGCACCCTGCGCGACGACGTCTTCGCCGTCAACGCCTACTGCCCGATCACCGACCTCGGCAACGCCGACGTGGCCTACGAGTGGCTGTACGACGTCCTCGGCACCCGCGACACCACCGGCTCGAACCCCTCGCCCGAGGCCGCCGCCGAGATCGCGGCCCGGTTCGCGGCGTACGAGAAGAGCCTCAACCTGCGCACCCCCGACGGCTCCCGGCTCACCGCCGCGACCATGCTCGACACCATCGAGAAGGAGGTCGTCCGCTCCGCGGAGACCTACCTGGAGGCGGACCCCGCCCACACGATCCCGCCGCTGGGCGGCACCTTCGAGATCACGTCGAGGGGCACCACCACGTCGTACGTCAACGACTGGATCGACGTCGACAGCGCCACCCGCACGGTGCGCTCCGTCGACATGGCGAAGTACCTCGCCTTCGTCGCCACCCAGGCCACGCTGAAGACGACCCCGGCCTTCGACGCGGTGGGCGTCGACGGGAACACCACCAGCCGCACCGAGACCAACCTCTTCGGCCCGCCGACGCAGAAGTACCTCAACTACACCGAGTTCGGCTGGAACCACAACGACGTGCCCGGCGACGGCAGCGGCCTCGACGACACCGGGCTGACCTGGAAGCAGTACACGAGCAGGAAGAGCACCACCGTCGACGACCAGGTCCACCTCATCAACCCGATGGACTTCATCGGCACCCGCGCCGACACCGCGCCCAACTGGTACGTCCGCCACGGCACCCGCGACCGGGACACCTCCTTCACCGTCTCGGTCAACCTCGACCGCGCACTCGCCGCCGACAAACAGGTCGAGAACCTGGACCACCGGCTCGCCTGGAACCAGCCGCACGCCGGGAACTACGACGTGCCCGAGGCCATGGCCTGGATCGCCAGGGTCGTCCAGAAGGCCGGCGACCCGCTCGCATAAGGGACAGGACAGCCATCGGCCGCCCCGTCCCGGGAACAGGGCGGCCGGGCGATCGAGCACGCCGACTGCACGGGACCGGCTTCTTCGCCCCCACGGGCTGGAAGTCAGAGACCGTATGCCGGGCTGAATGGTGCAGCGACTTACTGGTTCTAACAAAAGTTGTTGGTCATGTGACTGTCGGCCCGCTGGGTCGTTGTTGTGGTCCCATCAAGCAGAGCAACCCCCACCGGTCCAAGCACTGGTGGATCCGCCTCGGCACCAACGACAGCGACACCTCGCTCAGGGTCTCCGCCAACCTTGCCGCCGCCCTCGACAACATCGGCGACGACGTGAACCACGAGTACTACTGGGACCAGGGCCACGCCACCAACACAGACTCCGGCGACTTCATCACCTGGGTCGCCAAGGTCACCGGCTACAAGAAGTAGGCCGGTCCGCGCCCCGGTGCCTCCTGGCTGCGCCGATTTTTGCGATCGGCCCATTTGGCCGAGGTGTACGGGGCGGAAGTGTCCAAGCAGGCCACCACCACGATCACCGACAAGGCAATGGGAGGCATGACGGAATGGCAGTTCCGTCCACTCGACCGCGTCTTTCCCGTGATCTTCGTGGACGCCGCCCACATGAAGATCAGGGTTCTGTTGGCGATCTTGTGATCCGGAGAGGTCGGGCTCATCGTACGAGCAGGACGCGTCTGCGGAGGAGATCGAGACCGTCCCGTCCGAGTATTTGGTGTTTCAGTGTCTTCAGCCGGTTGACGTTGCCCTCGACAGCGCTGGAGCCATGTGTCAGGGACAGGCCGTTGCGGACTACGTCGAAGTCGCGGCGGAGGTTGCGGGCGAAGCCCGCGAGCGGAGCCAGACTGTCCTGTTCGGCATCCGTGATCCACCTTTCCAGGTGGTCACCGCGGCGACCGGTCATCATGGCGGCGAACTTCCTGACGTGACCGGTGAACCGGTCGAGTTCAGGATCGCGCTCACGCAGCCGGTACAGCTTGTCGGCGTCCTCGCCCCGTAGGTGTCCGGGGTGGGTCATGATCCAGGAGGTGATCTCACGGACCGATGCGGGCTCGGGTCCCGCCACGGGTGCGTGCCGTGCCCGCGCCCGGTCCGGTAGCACCGCAGGTGCCGTTGAACGGCCGACTCGCCGCCGGGGGGCACCGCTGAGCGCCTTCCAATCGCCTTCGAAGGCCGACTCACCCCGGCCGCCAACTGACCACTACAGAAACTGGATCAGCCGTCTACTGAACACCCCCCTATGTGGTGGAACTTCATCGGCCGCTCGCACGACGACATCGTCCAGGCTCGCGAGGACTGGATGACGGGGACCCGTTTCGGCGAGGTGCACGGGTGCGACGGGGCTCAGCTGCCCGCGCCGGAACTGCCGAGCGCTCCCTTGAAGCCGCGAGGAAGGGTGCGCTGCCCTGCGGAAACACGGGGCCTGAACCAAGGGGGTCAGAATCGCTGCCGCGCCTGCCCGGCGACGTGGCCGTCCCCTGGCGCGGGCCTTCGGTTCCTGCCCTCAGGACACTCCGACGACTCCACCGAACCCAGGACACTCCGCTTCCTCGTTGTCGGCTGTCAGTCCTTTGCGCGCTCGGTGATCCAGCGGGCGGCGAGAAGTCCGGACGCGGCGGTGAGGACCGCGGCGGCGATGACGGTGGCGTTGAGGCCGAAGGTGTCGGCGAGGACACCGGCGACCAGGGCGCCGGCTGCGTAGCCGATGTCGCGCCAGAACCGGTAGGTGCCGAGGGCGTTGGCTCGCCAGGCGGGGTGGGCGTGGTCGGAGATGGAGGCGATGAGGGCCGGGTAGACCATGGCCGTGCCGAGGCCGAGGAAGACCGCGGAGAGGACGCCCGCGAGTAGCGGGCGCTCGAGCAAGGCGAGGGCGAGGACGAAACCGACGGCCTGGACGAGCATGCCGTGGACGATCAAGGGCTTGCGGCCGATGCGGTCGGCGAGGTGACCGGTGGGAATCTGCCCGAGCCCCCACAGGATCGGGTAGAGGCCCTTGATCAGGCCGACGGCGGCGAGTCCGAGGCCGTGGTCGGTGAAGAGCAGAGGGAAGACGCCCCAGGTGAGGCCGTCGTTGAGGTTGTTGATCAACCCGGCCTGGCTGGCGCCACGCAGGGAGCGGTTGTGCCAGGACGTGCGGGTGAACGTGGCCTTGAGACCGGTGTCCTCGTCGGTGGGCAGAGGCTTGGTGTGGTTGGCGAGTTCGAGGGCGACGTGGGCGGCGGTGTCGCGGACGGCGAGGGCCAGGGCGAGGCCGGCTGCGACGAAGACGACGCCGATGAGTTCGGGGACGGGGCGCAGGCCGTAGCTGGTGGCGAGGTAGCCGGTGAGCAGGGCGGTGACGCCCACCGCGGTGTAGCCGGCGGCTTCGTTCAGGCCGGTGGCGAGCCCGCGGCGGGAGGGCCCGACGAGGTCGATCTTCATGTTCACGGTCATTGACCAGGTGAGGCCCTGGTTGAGGCCGAGGAGGACGTTGGCGGCGACGATCCAGCCCCAGGACGGTGCGTAGGCGAGGGCGAAGGGGACGGGGATGCCGAGCAGCCAGCCGGCCACCAGCAGCTGTTTGCGGCGGAAGCGGGCGGTGAGGGCGCCGGCGGCGAGGTTGGTGAGTGCCTTGGTGAGGCCGAAGGCGATGATGAAGGAGAAGACGGCCAGGTCGCTGGTCAGGCCGAAGGTCTCGGAGCCGATGAGCGGGACGGTGGTGCGTTCGAGGCCGACCAGGCCGCCGACGCAGATGTTGACGATGACCAGGAGGGTGAACTGCAGCCGGTTCTCCCGTAGTCCGAGCCGTACGGGGCGCCCGGCGGCGTCGGTCGGGGTGGTGGCGGTGGGTGTGGCGTTCACGATCGGTGGCCCTCCGTGCCCTGGGCGAGCTGCCGGCCGTGGGCGGCGGTGTAGTCGTCCGGTCCGCCGTCCAGGACGGCGATGTCCGTGTGTCCGGCGCGCTCCAGGAGACTGGCGGCGGTCATGGCACGTTCGCCGTGCCCGCAGGCCACGACCGGCGCAGTCGGGGCGTCGCCGGCGGCGGCGGGCAGGCTGCCGAGTTCGAGGTGCACGGCGCCGGGGACGTGCCCGGCGGCGAATTCGGCCTGCTGCCGGACATCGACGTAGGGGCGGCCGACGGCACGGTCGGCGGTGAGGAAAGCGGTGGTGGCCTGGGGGTTGCCGTCGGCGAGCCAGGCGTCCATGCCGCCGGTGAGACGGCCGGCGAGACGCTCGTATCCGATCTTGTACGCCTGCCAGACGATCTCGCTCAGGTCTTGGCCCTCGCTGGTGACGAAGGCCAGGGGCGCGGTGTCGGGCAGGAGCCAGCCGAGCCAGGTGGCGAACTGGTCGCGCAGCGGGATGGACAGGGAACCGGGGATGTGGCCGGCGGCGTAGTCGGCGGCCGGGCGGACGTCGACGACGTAACCGCCATCTGCCATCAGGGCTTGCACCTGCCGCGCGGACAGGACGGGCAGCACCGGCTGGGCGGTCAGCACCGCCGGGCCGCGCCGGTTGGTCTCACCGAGGCGGTCGAAGTACGTCGGGTAGGTGCCCAGGCTCGCGATCAGCCGGTCCACGAAGGCGTTCTCGTCGGGTGCGGCGAGCAGCGGGTTGGTCTGCCTCTGCGCGCCGATCGTGGAGGTCCGCCCGGTGCCGGGCGGCGCGGAGCAGAACGAGCCTGCGCCGTGCGTGGGCCACACCGCGGTCTCGTCCGGCAGTTCGGTCAGCAGCCTCAGCGACCGGTACTGGGCGCGGGCGAGTTCCTCGGTCCGCTCCGGGCCGAGGAGGTCGGTGCGGGCGGCGGAGTTCACGATCAGCGACCCGCCGGTGAACACCCCGAGTTCCCGGCCGCCGTCCAGCAGCAGGAAGGACAGGTGCTCGTCGGTGTGTCCGGGGGTGGAGAGGGCCCGCAGGGTCAGCCCGCCGAGGTCGACCTCGTCGCCGCCGGCCAGCGCCCGGTGCGCGAAGGCACGGCGTCCGGCGGCGGAGGCCAGGACCGTGGCGCCGGTGTCGTGGCCGAGCTGGACGGCGCCGGAGAGGAAGTCGGCGTGCAGGTGCGTGTCCGCCGCGTACGCGACGGTCAGGCCGCGCTGCTCGGCAGCTTCCCGCAGTGCGCGCAGGTCGCGGCCGGCGTCCATGGCCAGGGCGCGCCCGTCGCCGAGGTCGAGCAGGTAGGCGCTGTTGCCCAGCCCTTCGTCGACCAGCGGGATGAGGTGCTCGTCCGCGAAGCCCACGGCGTCCTCCAAGATCTCAAGAGGGGGTGTGTGGTCACACCCACCGGATTCAATTACAATAATCCATGGATTTATGGAGGATGCCATGTCGGAGAACACGAAGAGCGCGACGAAGGCTCGGCTGTATGACGCGTTCGCGGCCAGCGGCAAGGCGCTGGCCAGTGGAAAGCGTCTGGAGCTGCTGGACCTGCTGGCCCAGGGCGAGCGCACCGTCGACGCGTTGGCGAAGGCGGCCGGGCTGAACCTGACCACCGCCTCGGCGCATCTGCAGACCCTCAAGCAGGCCGGGTTCGTCGCCACCCGCCGCGAGGGCGTGCGCATCCACTACCGGCTTGCCGGTGACGATGTCGCCCGGCTGTTCGCGCTGCTGCGCAAGGTCGCCGAAGCCCACCAGGCGACCGTGCCCGCTGCCCGCGACGCCTACCTCGGCGAGGACACCGCCGCCGAGCTCAGCCGCGAAGAACTGCGGGCCCGGATCGCCGCAGGGGACGTCGTCGTCCTCGACGTGCGGCCGGTCGAGGAGTACCAGGCCGGGCACATCCCCGGTGCCCTCTCCATCCCGGTCGACGAGCTGGCCGACCGGATCAACGAGCTGCCCGAGGACCTGGAGATCGTCGTCTACTGCCGCGGCGAGTACTGCGTCCTGGCCTACGACGCGGTGCGGCTGCTGACCGACCGTGGCCGCCGCGCGATCCGCCTCGACGACGGCATGCTCGAGTGGCGCCTGTCGGAGCTGCCCGTCGACGCCGCGGACCTGACGTGAGTGCCCCGAGCGGCGTTCTTCCGCCTCATCCGGGGCTGGCCGGCGGGCCGGTCTATCTGGACTACAACGCCACCACCCCGGTCGATCCGCGCGTCGCCGAGGCGATGCGGCCGTACCTGACCGATTTCTTCGGCAACCCCTCCAGCAGTCACCGCTACGCTGCCGCGCCCCGCTGGGCGCTCGCCGAGGCCCGCGCCCAGGTCGCCGGTCTGATCGGCGCCGGGCCGGGCGAGATCGTGTTCACGGGCTCCGGATCCGAAGCCGATCTGCTCGCCCTGCGCGGCGCGGTCCTGGCTTCCGGCCGACCCCGTCCGCAGGTGATCACGCAGGCCACCGAGCACCCGGCCGTTCTGGAGACGTGCCGGGCCCTTGAGCGGCTGCACGGCGCGCGGGCGACCGTGCTGCCGGTCGACGGGGACGGGCTCGTCACCCCGGCGGCGCTGGCCGCTGCGCTCACCGAGGACACGGTGCTGGTGTCGGTGATGGCGGCGAACAACGAGACCGGCGTCCTCCAGCCGATCACGGAACTCGCCGCGCTCGCCCACGAACGCGGGGCGCTGTTCCACTGCGATGCCGCCCAGGCCGTCGGCAAGGTCCTCCTCGACGCCCGCGAGCTGGGAGTGGACCTGCTGACGATCGTGGGGCACAAGATGTACGCGCCCAAGGGCGCCGCCGCCCTCTTCGTACGCGAGGGCGTACGGCTGGAGCCGGTCGTCTACGGCGGCGGGCAGGAGTACGGCCTGAGGGCGGGCACGGAGAGCGTCGCCCTGGCCGTCGCACTCGGCACCGCCGCACAGCTCGCCGCTGTCGAACTCGCCAACGGCGCCCCGGTCCGCACCATGGCCCTGCGCGACGACCTCCACCGACGGCTGACGGCCGCCCTGCCCGGCCGCGTGCACCTCAACGGCCCGGACGAACAGCGGCTGCCGAACACCCTGAACGTCAGCGTGGAAGGCGTTCTCGGGCACGAGCTGCTCGCCGCCGTCGGCGAGATCGCGGCCTCGACCGGCTCGGCCTGCCACAGCGGCACCCACACCCCCTCCCCGGTGCTCACCGCCATGGGCCTGGACGCGACCCGCGCGCTCGGCGCGCTGCGGCTGTCCCTGGGCCGCTGGAGCACGGCCGAGGACATCGAGACGGCGGCAGCGGCCCTCATCCGGGCGGCTGGCGCGCGGTGACCGGGCCGAGCGGCCCGACGCAAGAGGTTCCGACGAGCAGCAGGAGAGGTATGACCGAGACCAGCGCGCACGGACTGTCCACCCGCAGTGTCCACGCCGGCGAACGCCGCGACGCCGAGGGTGCCGTCCACACCCCGCTCTACAACCATTCCACCTTCGCCTTCGACACCACCGCCGACCTCCTCGACGTCGTCGAAGGCCGCAAGGCCGGGAATCTCTACACCCGTTACGGCCTCAACCCCACCATCCGCTCCACCGAGGCCAAGCTCGCCGACCTCGAAGGCGGCGAGCAGGCCCTGGCGTTCTCCTCCGGCATGGCCGCCGAGGCCGCCACGTTCCTCGCGCACTGCCGCGCCGGCGACCACATCGTGTGTATCGGCGAGGTGTACGGCGGCACCTTCGAACTCCTCGGCGGCAACCTGCCGCAGGTCGGCATCACCACGACGTTTCTGCGCGCAGACGAGGTCGACCGGCTGCCCGAGGTGCTGACCCGCCGGACCCGGATCGTGTTCTTCGAGACCCCGGCCAACCCCACCCTGACCGTCTTCGACATCGCCGCCGTCTCCGCCCGGGCCCGTGCGGTCGGCGCGTTGACGGTGGTGGACAACACCTTCGCCACCCCGGTCAACCAGAACCCGCTCGCCCATGGCGCGGACCTGGTCGTGCACTCGGCGACCAAGTACCTCGGCGGGCACTCAGACCTGACCGCCGGCGTCCTGGTCGGCCCCGCCGAGCACCTCGCCCCGGTGATGGGGTGGCGCAAGAACCTCGGCCAGGTCATCGCCCCCGAGACCGCGTTCCTGCTCGCCCGCTCCGTTCGCTCCCTGCCGGTGCGGGTTCGCGCGCAGAACACCACCGCCGCGGCCGTCGCCGCCTTCCTGGCCACGCACCCGCGCGTCGCTCGTGTCCACTACCCGGGCCTGGCCACCGGTGAGCAGAAGCGCATCGTCGACGTGCAGATGCGTGGCGGGGGCGGCATGCTCAGCGCCGTCCTGGACGCGGACGCCGACCGGACCGCCGCCGTGGTGGACCGGCTGCGGCTGTTCGCCATCGCGCCCAGCCTCGGCGGAGTCGAGTCCCTGGTCACCCAGCCCATCACCACCACCCACCACGGCCTGGACCCGGCCGAGCGCGCCGAGCGGGGCATCGCCGACGGCATGGTCCGCCTGTCCGTCGGTCTGGAAGACGCCGACGACCTGATCGCCGACCTCGCCCAGGCCCTCGACGCCGACTGAACCCACCCCGGCGCACCGGTCCACAACGTCCTTCATCCGGCGCCGGGCCGGTGCAACGGCCACATCCCTCTGTCGAGACCGGCCAGTTCCTCCCGCCGGTCCACCCTTCACCACCGCTCCGGAAAAGAGACATGACCAGCACCGCGCCCACCCGTACGACGGCCTCCATACCCGACCCCGCCCAGGCCCAGCCCCGCATCCTGCGCGTCCTGGTCGCCTCCCAGATCCTCAGCGGCGCCGGTCTCGCCGCCGGCGTCACCGTCGGCGCCCTCCTCGCCCAGGACATGCTCGGCTCCACCAGCCTCGCCGGACTGCCCAGCGCCCTGTTCACCGCCGGCTCCGCGCTCGCCGCCGTCGCCGTCGGCCGCGTCTCCCAGGCCAGAGGCCGCCGCCCCGGCCTCGCCGCCGGCTACCTCACCGGCGCCGTCGGCTCGGCCGGCGTCATCATCGCCGCCGTCCTGGACAACCCGGTCCTGCTGTTCATCGCCCTGTTCGTCTACGGCGCCGGCACCGCCACCAACCTCCAGGCCCGCTACGCCGGAGCCGACATCGCCGCACCCGGCCACCGCGCCCGCGCCGTCTCCACCGTCCTGGTCGCCACCACCCTCGGCGGTGTCGCCGGCCCCAACCTCGCAGCCCCCACCGGCACCTTCGCCGAACACCTCGGCATCCCGAACCTCGCCGGGCCGTTCATCCTCTCCGGCGCCGCCTACGCCCTGGCCGCGCTCGTCCTCGCCCTGTGGCTGCGGCCCGACCCGCTGCTCCTGGCCCGCTCCGTCGCCCAGGCCGAGGAAGCCGACGCCGAGGCCGACCAGGCCGCAGCCGACGGCGGCGCCGACACGAGCGAGGGCCGCGGAGGCGTGGTCCTCGGCGCCCTGGTCATGGTCCTCACCCAGCTCGTCATGGTCGCGGTCATGACGATGACGCCGGTCCACATGCACGACCACGGTCACGGTACCGCCGCCTCCGGCCTCGTCATCGCCATCCACATCGGCGCCATGTACCTGCCCTCACCCCTGACCGGCTGGCTCGTCGATCACTACGGCCGCATGAAGATCGCCGCCGCCTCCGGGATCACCCTCCTGACCGCCGGCATCCTCGCCGCCGCCGCGCCCGGCGACTCCGTCGCCCTCCTCGCCCTCGCGCTCGCCCTGCTGGGGCTGGGCTGGAACTTCGGCCTCGTGGCCGGCACCGCGATCATCACCGACACCGTTCCCCTGGCCACTCGTGCCAAGTCCCAGGGACTGGTCGACGTCGCCATCGCCATCGCCGGCGCCACCGGCGGAATGGCCTCCGGCATCATGGTCGCCGCCACCGGCTACCCCGCCCTCGCGCTGACCGGCGGCATCCTCTCCCTCGCCCTTCTGCCCGCCATCGCCGCCACGGCCTATCGCCGATGAGCACCGTGAACCCCGAGACCCCCGCGCCCGGCATCACCGTCGACGGCACCGGCCTGCTCTGCGTCACCCTCCTGCTGCGCCTGCGCAAGGAGATCGACGGCGCCGCACCGGGCACCGTCGTCCACGTCGTCGTCACCGACCCCGCAGCCCCGCTCGACCTGCCCGCCTGGTGCCACATGACCGGCCACCACTACCTCGGTCCCGTGTTCGACCCCGCCGGACGATCGGTCCATGTGCTGCGCCTCGCCGCCGACGCCCGTCCCACCCGGCCCGACGCTCCCTGGCACAGCACGGATCGCTGACACCCGGCGCTCTCGGGCCGCGCCTCGGGCAGTCAGGTGCATTCGCTCGGGCCGATGCCTCTCAGCCGCTCGGTCACCCGGGCCAGCGTGGCGCCGAAGGCGTCCAACTGATCGGCCGGCACGTCCCCGAACAGCGCGGTGGCGAGGTCGTCCCGGCCGCGGCGCAGCGCCGAGGTGACCCCATGGCCCTTCTCGCTCAGGGAGACCAGGGTGGCGCGCCGGTCGGTGGGGTGCGCCCGGCGCACCACCAGCCCGTCCTCCTGGAGCGCGTCGAGGAGGCCGGTGACGTTACGAGGGGTGACGCCCAGGCGCCCGGCCAGGGCGCGCTGTGTCATCGGCCCGTCGTGGAACAGCGCCCACAGCACCCCCGCCCGCGCCGTGGTCAGACCCCGCTCGGCCACGCCGCGCGCCATCATCGCGCCCAGCACCTCGGCCAGCTCGAAGAGCCCGTCCAGCGAAGCCCTGGCGGTGACCCGCTCCCCAGCCGTATCGTGAAGTGACTTCACCATGTAGCACCTCCGCATAACAAGGTAGTCCCCGAGGCTTCCGCAGAGGAGACCGTCACGATGGCGCAGCCGGTCAAGCCGCATCCCCTTTTCGCCCGCTTCTACGCCACGCTCGCCGGCCCGGCTCTGGAGAAGGCGGGCATCGCCGAGCACCGCAGGCGGCTCCTGGCCGGTCTGACCGGCGAGGTGATCGAGATCGGCGCGGGCAACGGACTGAACTTCCCCCACTACCCGCCCGAGGTGACACGCGTTGTCGCCGTCGAACCGGAGCCGAACCTCCGCGCCCTCGCCCGGGACGAAGCCCACCGCGCACCCGTCCCCGTGGAGGTCGAGGCCGCCCGGGCCGAACGCCTCCCCTTCCCCGACGCGTCGTTCGACGCGGCCGTGGTGTGCCTGGCCCTCTGCTCCATCGCCGACCCCGGCACGGCACTCGCCGAACTCCACCGGGTGCTCCGGCCCGACGGACGGCTCCGGTTCTTCGAGCACATCCAGGCCGGCTCACCTGCGGTGCGGCGCGTCCAACGCGTGCTCGACGCCACCGTATGGCCCCGGCTGATGGGCGGCTGCCACACCGGCCGTGACACCCGCAGCGCCATCATCGCCGCCGGTTTCACCCTCACCGCCGTCGACCGCTTCGACTTCCCCAGGACCAGGATCCCGATGCCCGCCGCCGCCCACATTCTCGGCACCGCCGTACGGCCCGGCCCGAAAGGCACCCGATGACCAGCCCTCATGACCAGGTCCGGCCCGGACAACCGACGGATGCGTCGACCGCCCGCACCTCCCTCGCTCTGCTGGAACGCCTGGCAGACAGGCTCGGGGCACGGGTCTCGGTGACGTCCGTCTACGGTGAACCCGTCACCCGCGGCGACATCACCGTCATCCCCGTCGCCGAGATCGCCTTCGGATTCGGCGCCGGAGCCGGGCGCGAGACCACGGCCGCCAAGAACGGCGAGGGCGGCGGAGGCGGCGGCGGAGCCGCAGCCCGCCCCTGCGGATTCATCGTGATCAAGAACGACACAGCAGTCTTCACACCACTGCGAAACCCGTGGGCAGACGCCACGGCACTCTTCGCCGCCCTCCTGGCAGGCGCGGCCACCCCACGGCTCGTACGCAACCTCATAGGTCGGCGCGCCCGCTGCTGAGCGGACTCTCCCGAGTCCCGCTCACCCCGTCGCCCCGCACGGCCCCCGTTGGAGCCCCAGGGGTGGCCGGACCCGTTGGTCGAGCGCTTTGGCCGCCCCTGGACGGTGGAACGTCCGGCGTCCAGGTGCCGGAATCTCCGGGGCCGCTCCACGGGGGCCGGGCGACGAAGGCCGCACGGGGCGTACGGCACCGCATCGCCGCACAGGCTCGCGTTCTCGCCAAGGCTCGGTCGCCCCCGCCGGGCCACCGAACGCATCGTGTCCTGGCAGGCCGACTGCCGACTAATCCGCCGCCGTCGCGGACGCGAAGCCGACCGGTTTCCCGCCTTCACCGGCGAGCGCGCCCCGCGAGAGCCGAACCGCCGAGAAGGGCGGCGTCTTCCTGGCGCATGCCGGGTACGACGGTGAGGGCCCGCGCCACGTTGGCGGGCATGGTCCGGTGGACGGCCGCGAGGAATCCGTCGATGACCGGGGCGGTGGCGGGTCCCAGCACGGGGTCGATGACGACGGCTTCCGGGTTGAGCATGAGGAGCCCGCCCGCGACGGCCATGCCGACGGTCCGGCCGAGGTCGGTGAGGACGTGGCGGACCGTCTGCTCGCCTTGTACGGCCAGGGCGACGACGTCGAAGAGATCGAGGTCCTCGCCGTAGCGTGGGCGTAGGACTTCCAGCAGGTGACGGGCGTTCGCGACGGTGCCCAGGCAGCCGCGGCCGCCGCAGGCGCAGAGCATGCCGTTCGGGTCGACGCGGATGTGCCCGATCTCGCCGGCGACACCCAGAGAGCCCCGCAGGACGCGGCCCTGCACGACCACCGCTCCCGCGACGATGTCCCCGAGGCGCAGGTACAGGACGCTGTGCAGGTCACGGGCGGCGCCGGCGCTAGCCTCGCCCAGGGCGGCGAGGTTGATGAGGTTCTCGACGCGTGCCGGTACACCGAGCCTGCTGGTCAGGACGGCTGCCGGATCGCCGCTGAGCCAGGACGGATACGCGTCGATCCCGTAGTAGCGGGGCACTCCCTGTTCGAGGAACGTGACGCCATGACCCTGCCGGTAGGGCTGAGGGAAACCCACGATCACCTGCGACACCGGGGATCTCGTAGTCGAGGCCAGAAGGCGTTCGATCTCCGTCGCCAGGTCGGCGCAGGTCCACCAGCGGAACGGCTCCCGCACCACCGGTGAGCGCCTGTCGCCGTCCACCCCGACGTGGCACAACGCGATGTCCTCGTGGGTGATGAGGACGACACAGGCGTCACGGGGAGCGCCGGGCAGCCGCAGTGCCCGTGCGGCGGGCCCTCGTCCGCCCCCGGTCCGCGGCCGGTCCGGTGCGTGGCCGGACGTGCCGTCCTCCGTCAGCAGGCCCCGGGTCAGCAGGCGTGCCGCCGCGCCGCTGACGGTCCGCCTCGGGATGCCGGACAGCTCCGTCAATTCCGCCCGGGTCAGCGGACCGTGCGCCGTGACCAGTTCGATGAGGCGGCGTTCGGAAGCGCGTGGAGCGCGTGAGGTGGGCACCTCGGGATGCTAGGCGACCGATGAGCAACCTGGCCAGGTCGGCCGGGTAAGTGACGCAACCGTGGCCCGCCGGGGCGTTGACGGGCCGATTCGGCCGCCGAAGGATAACGGTCTGACACCCACCCTTTCGCGGCCCAGCCGGTCAAGGCGCAGGACACACAGGTATTGAAACGTTTCATTACGCGTGTCCCCTTGGAACTGGCCGCGATCCCGATGACCCGATGGAGAGTCACCGTGCCGACGAACCGCAGGAACTTCCTCAAGAAGGCGGCCGGCGCTGCCGCCCTGGGCACGAGCGGAGGGCTCATCGGCTCCACCGGCACCGCCGGGGCCGCGGAGGCCGCCGCCGCTGCCGGGGGCACACCGCCGGACCTGTCCCACCTGGGCACCCTCCGGGCGGCGGACACCTCGTCGGCCCTCGCGGACTCCGGCCTGTTGAAAGGCTTCAGAAAGCCGCCCGCCGAGGCGCTGCCGCGCGTGTGGTGGCACTGGATGGACGGCAACATCTCCAAGGCGGGGATCGCCAAGGACCTGGAGTGGTTCCGTGACGCGGGCGTCGGCGGACTGGTGAACTTCGACGGCGGCTTCGGGCTGAAGCAGATCGTCGACCCGCCGGTCACCTACCAGTCCGCCGAGTGGCGCGACGCCTTCAAGTTCGCGATGGAGCGCGCCGCCGACCTGGGCCTGGAGGCCGGGGTGGCCGCCTCGCCGGGATGGTCGGAGACCGGTGGGCCCTGGGTCGCCGCCGAGGACGGCATGAAGAAGGTGGTCTGGTCCGAGACGTGGGTCGACGGCGGCCGCACCCTCCGGGTGACCCTGCCGAGGCCGACGGACGTCGCCGGGCCGTTCCAGGACCACCCGGGAGAGGCGGACGTCCGCTACTACAAGGACGCGTGCGTCTTCGCCTACCGGGTGGCCGACGGAGCCCGGCCCCAGCGCGAGCTGGAACCGCGTATGTACGCCTCCGCCACGAAGGCGTCCGCGACCGCGCCCGTGGTGAGCGGCGGCAGCCGGGGCGTGAAGCTCGACAGCGCGAAGCTGTCCAGCGGCTCCCTGAAGGACGTCACCAACCTCGCCCCGCCCACGGCGGACGAACCGACCTGGGTCCGGATCGAGTTCCCCCGTGCCGTCACCGTCACCGGTCTGGGCATCGCCGCCGGGACCTCGGCGGCGCTGCAGGACGTCACCGAGTTCGGCACGGTCGTCGAGGTCTGGGCGAGCAAGGACGACCGGACGTACCGCCAGGTGGCCGAGGGCATCTGCAAGGACGAGCAGCGCACCCTGTTCCTGCCGCGCACCGAGGCCCGCTACTTCAAGGTCGTCTTCAAGGCACCGGGCACCCCGGCCGAAGTGCCGTACTACCTGCCGCAGCCCACCGGCGCGGAGCCGGTCCCACTGCGCTCCCTCGTCCTGCGCACGGCGCCGACCGTCCACCGCTTCGAGGCCAAGGCGGGCTTCGTCCAGGCGCCGGACTACTACCGGATCGACACCCCCGAGGAGGGCTCCGCGAAGGCCGTCGCGACCTCACAGGTGATCGACCTGACCAAGGCGATGGACGACGAGGGTCGGCTGCGCTGGAAGGCGCCGCGCGGCACCTGGGTCGTCGTCCGGCTCGGCGCCGGACTCACCGGCCACCAGAACGGCCCCACCACCGAGGCGGCCACCGGCTTGGAGGTCGACAAGCTCGACGCCGGGCGCGTCCGGGCGTACCTCACCACCTACCTGGACAGCCTGCAGAAGGCGACCGGTAAGAACGCCATCGGCGCCCGCGGCCTGACCGCCCTGCTCAACGACAGCTACGAGGCCGGGCCCCAGAACTGGACCGACGACATCCTCAAGGAGTTCCGCACCCGGCGCGGCTACGACGCCGGCCCCTACCTGCCCGCGCTCACGGGCACGACGGTCGGCGGCCCCGCCGAGTCGGACCGCTTCCTGTGGGACTGGCGGCAGACCATCGGCGAACTGCTCACCGAGAACCACTACCGCGTCGTCCACGAGGTCGCCCGTGAACGCGGCCTGAAGCTCACCTACGCCGAGGCCCAGGAGAGCAGCCGCGCGATCACCGCCGACGACATGGACATCCGGCGCCACGCCGACGTCCCGATGGGCGCCAGCGGCAACCCCTGCGCGCCCGGCGACCGCCTGGGGGAGCGCTACCTCGTCGACATGCGGGGCGCGGCCAGCGTCGCCAACGTCTACGGCCGCGACTTCGTCGCCTGCGAGGCGTTCACCTTCGGCGCGCGCAACCTGATGCCGGGCGACCTCAAGCCGACGGCCGACCAGATCCTGCTCTCCGGCGTCAACCGGTTCATGATCCACACCTCGGCCCACCAGCCCCAGGACGACGGGCCGGGCGTCACCCTCGGCGGCATCGGCTGGTTCTTCAGCCGCAACGAGACCTGGGCGGACCGGGCGAAGCCGTTCACGACGTACCTCGCCCGCTGCTCGTACGTCCTCGCGCAGGGCAAGGCGGTCAAGGACGTCGCCTACTTCTACGGACAGGAAGCCCCGGCCCCGGCGCTCTGGGGCCCCAGCCGGCGCCAGCCGGACGTCCCGCTGGGCCACGACTTCGACTACGTCAACGCGGACGTGCTGCTCAACCGGCTCTCGGTCAAGGACGGCCGGCTCGTCACCCGCACCGGCATGTCCTACGGGCTGCTGTACCTCGGGGGCGCGTCGGAGCGCATGACCGTGCGGGTGCTCCGGAAGATCGCCGCGCTGGTGGAAGCCGGTGCCGCGGTCGCCGGGACGCGGCCGGTGGCCAGCCCGAGCCTGGCCGACAGCGACGAGGAGTTCCGTGCGCTGGTGCGGCGGCTGTGGGGCGAGGAGGGCGAGCGGGACCGGGTGGTCGGCGCGGGGCGGGTGTTCGGGGACGTACGGGCCGAGGAGGCGCTGTCGAGCCTCGGGGTCGCCAAGGACTGGGACTACGCCTTCGACGCCGACGACCCGCTGGGCTGGATCCACCGCAGGACCGACGGCGCGGACGTGTACTACGTCGTCAACCGGCGGGCCGTACGGACCACGCTCGACGTGAAGCTGCGGGCGACCGGCAAGGCGGTCGAACTGTGGGACCCGGTCACCGGCGGCGTCGCCCCGGCGACCTTCCGGACCGAACGCGGCCGCACCGTCCTCTCCCTCGACCTCGGCCCCTCCGACTCACGCTTCGTGGTCGTCGCGCACGGCACCCCGGGCAAGGGCACCGCCAAGGCCGCCACCGGCCGGGTCATCGGCGTGGTGGAGGGCGGCTGGACGGTCGCCTTCCAGCCGGACCGCGGGGCGCCCGCCTCCATCGAGCTGGGCTTCCTCCAGGACCTGTCGGAGCATCAGGAGGCGGGGGTGCGCTACTTCTCGGGCACGGCCACGTACACCAAGACGTACCGGGCTCCCGGCCGTGAGGGCGGTGGACGCGTGTGGCTGGACCTCGGCGAGGTGCACGACATCGCGAGGGTGAAGGTGAACGGGGCCGACGCGGGGACCGTGTGGTGCGCGCCGTACCGGGTCGATGTCACCGACGCCCTCCGGACCGGGGCGAACAAGATCGAGATAGAGGTCACCAACAGCTGGTACAACCGCATGATCGGGGACATGCAGCCGGAGACGAAGACCCCGGTCACCACCTTCGTGGGACAGTTGTGGGACCTGAAGGCGACCACTCCGCCGGAGCCCGCCGGTCTGGTCGGGCCCGTCCGGGTCGAGGTGGTGGAGTGACGGCCGGCTGAGACACGGACACGGGTGCCCGGTCGCATCGACCGGGCACCCGTACGACGTCCTGCGGGCCTGCGCCTACATGTGGACGGCGGACGCCGCCGACTCGTCGTACCGGGGCGCACCGCGCTTGTAGAGCAGTACGGTCGCCACGAGCCCGACGGCGAAGATGGCGGCTGTCCAGGCGTAGGTGGCCGAGTAGCTCTCCACGGACGCCTGCGCCGTCACGGCCGGGGTGCCGCCCGGATGGGAGGCCAGGTAGTCGGCCGAGGCGCTGGAGGCGATCGTGGTCAGCAGGGCGGTGCCGATGGAACCGCCCACCTGCTGCATGGTGTTGACCCCGGCGGAGGCGACGCCGGCGTCGTGGTGGGCGACACCGGAGACCGCGAGGTTCATGGCGGTGGCCATGATGAGGCCCATGCCGAAGCCGGTGACGACGAGTTGCGGCAGGACGTGCGTGGCGTAGGAGCTGTCGACGCCGAGGGTGGTCATCCACAGCAGGCCGAGGGCGCCGACGGCCATGCCGGCCGGTACGACGGGCTTGGGGCCGATCCTGGGCACGAGGAAGTTGGTGGCGAGGATGGTGCCGGTCATCATCGCGCCGACCATCGGCAGGAACGCCAGACCGGTCCTGACGGGCGTGAAGCCCATGACGATCTGCATGTAGTAGGTCAGGAACAGGAACACCCCGAACATCGCGGCGCCGATGAGCAGCACCGAGACGAAGGACGCGCCGCGGTTGCGGTCCGCGAGGACGCGCAGGGGAAGCAGCGGGTGGGCCGCCCGGGTCTGCCACCAGGCGAACACGGCGAGCAGTACCGCGCCCGCCGCCAGGAAGCCCCAGGTCCGCGTGGACGTCCAGCTGTGCGACTCGGCGTTGGAGAAGCCGTAGACGAGGCTGAACAGGCCGGCGGAGACCAGGACGGTGCCGGGTACGTCGAGGGCGACGTCGCGGTTGCGTCCGTCGTGCTTGAGCAGCATGAAGGCGCCGATGAAAGCCACGACGGCGAAGGCGACGTTGACGTAGAGCGTCCAGCGCCAGGTGAGGTACTCGGTGAGGAGTCCGCCGAGCAGCAGACCGATCGCGCCGCCGGCTCCCGCGATGGCCCCGAAGACGCTGAACGCCTTGGCGCGGTCCTTGGGGTCGGTGAACGTGGTGGTGAGCAGGGAGAGCGCGGCGGGGGCGAGCAGGGCGCCGAAGAGGCCCTGGAGCGCGCGGGCGGCCACCAGGAGTTCGAGGCTGGGGGCCGCGCCGCCGATGGCGGAGGCGACGGCGAAGCCGACGAGACCGATGAGGAAGGTGATCTTGCGGCCGAAGAGGTCGGCTATGCGTCCGCCGAGGAGCAGCAGGCTGCCGAAGGCGAGCGAGTAGGCGGTGATCACCCACTGCCGGGCGCCGTCCGAGAAGCCCAGGTCGGCCTGGGCGGTGGGCAGCGCGATGTTCACGATGGTCGCGTCGAGCACCACCATGAGCTGCGCGATGCCGACGAACGCCAGGACCCACCAGCGGTGGTCGGCCGGGCGCGCGCCCGCCTGGGCGGGTGCCCGGGTTGCAGTGGACTGCGACACGGAGTGCTCCTGAGGAGTCGAAGGTGTGCGTCGGCCCGGTCCGGCCTGGCGCATGGATGAAACGGAGGCGTTTCATCCAGCATAGGTGGGGCCAAGGATGAAACGCAAACGTTCCATCCCCGGTCGCCCGGTCTCTCTCCGGGCGGCTGCCGGGACCGGCCCGGTGGGGCGGGCGAAGGCGGCTCGCGCGGTTCTCCCGGAACGCTTTTTCTTCCCTTTTCGAAATTCAGTGGGCGGAAGAAGGCCCGCGTCGACGTATTGACGCCCATTCCGTCGGCGGATTTACACTGCCGCCCGGTGCCTTTTCCCACGACGAAGGGTTCGTTGTGACTGTCGATCCCGCGTGGGCGTACTCCCCACTGCCCGAAGTCGGAAGAGCGCGAAAGGAGCTGTCTCTGTTCGCGTGGAATCTGTCCGGTCTGCTGTTGGTCGTCTGTGTGGTTTCCGGCGGAAAGATGGAAGCGGAAAATCTGGCCGATCTGTCCGCGTCCCACGAGGAGTGGTTCTCCTTGGCCTTCGCGCCGCGGTGATCGTGATGAGCGCCCTGACGGCGGCCCTGCCGGCCGGGCTGATCGCCGGTACGGCCCTGCTGATGCGGATGGTGCCACCCCACCCGGCGACCGGTGCCCGCTTCCGTGAGGTGGGCCTGGCCGCCCGGCTGCTGGACGGCGCTGATCGTCACGGGACTGGTATGGGCGTGAAGTGGGACTGGAAATCCGCGTTCGCGCTGACGACCCTCGGTGTGGGCGCCGCGTGCGTCGCCCTCCTGGTGCTGCGCGGCGTGCGAGGGAGGTCGGCGGCGGCCGTGGCCGTCTGAAAAGGAGCTGGGCGCCGGTCAGGTGTGCAGCAGGGCCGGCATCACCCAGTCGTCGATGAACCGGGCGAGGTAGTCCGAGTCGAGCAGGGTTCCGTCGAGCGCGGGGCGGCTCATGGCCAGGCTCCTCATGGTCTGCGGCAGGAAGTCGGCCGCAGCGGGCCGGTGGGTCAGCTCCCCGCGCTCGACCGCCCGGTCGATGAACCGCATGACGTGCTCGGTGTCCGGCCGGAACAGTGCCGTCTGCACGGCGGAGGCCAGTTCGTCGTCGGTGAGGATGGCGTGGCTCAGGGCCGCGTAGAGCCGGCTGTCCTCCGTCGCGTGCTGGGCCAGGCGCTCGGCCACCGTGATCAGGTCGCCCCGCAGGCTGCCGGTGTCCACCTCTGCGGGGCGCACCGGACCGCTGCTGCGGATCGCCGCGGAGACCAGACCGGCCTTGTTGTGCCAGAGCCGGTAGAGCGTCGCCTTGCTGCAGTGGGCGCGCGCGGCCACGTCCTCCATGGACAGGGCTTCGTAGCCGGTGTCGCTGAGTGCCTGGAGGGTGGCGGCCAGCACCTCCCGCTCGCGCTCCGCGGTGACCCGCGGCCGTTTGACGGGGGTGGCGGCCTCGTCCGCAGCCACAGACACCTCCTGAATGAATTGAAACGGTCCCGTACGCAAACTAGGACGGCACTCGATGAAACGCAAGTGTTTCATCGAGTGCCGTCCATGGGCGCGTCGAGTCGCGGACGGTGCGGGGCTCAGGACCGTTCCACGATGCGTCCCGCCTGCGAGGCCATCTCGCGCAGCCAGGAGTGGGCGGGGTCGCGCTCGTGGGCGGGGTGCCACCACAGGGACTCCAGCAGGTCACCCAGCTCGAAGGGCAGGTCGGCGATGGCCACGCCCTGGCCGGCGGGGTGCAGCCGGGCGACGCGCTCCGGCACCAGACCGATGCGGTCGCTGCCCCGTACCAGGTGGGGCACGGACAGGAAGTCCTCCGTGGTGACCGAGGACCGTATGCGCACGCCCTCCTGGGCCAGGCGCGGCATCGTGGAGAGCGCCGAGAACGGGTGCTGATAGGCGAAGACCCAGGGACGGCTGGACAGTTCCTCCCGGTCCAGCGGCCGGTCGGCGGTGTCGGAGGAGACCACGCAGACCCAGCGGTCCCGGTAGAGCTGCAGCATGGGCATGTTCACCAGGACACCCTGCGGCAGCACGATCGCGTCCACGGCACGCAGGGATTCGGAGGCCCGGTGCACGAACTGGGCCGTGCTGTGGTGAAACGTCAGGCGTACGTTCGGGGCCTGCCGCTGGACCAGATCGGCCAGGACCCGGCCGAAGACCGGCAGGTGGCAGTCCGCCACGACCAGGGTGAACTCGTGCTCCGACTCCTCCGGATCGAAGTCGGCACGGGTCTGGAACACCCGGTCCGTCCAGCTCAGCGCGAGTGAGGTCTGCTCGGCGAGACGCTCGCCCAGGGCGGTCAGCTCGTAGGAGTTGCCCACGCGGGTCAGGAGTTCGTCGTCGAAGTGCCGGCGCAGGCGGGCCAGGGCGGCGCTCAGACTCGGCTGGCTGAGCCCGAGGCGTCGGGCGGCGCGCGTCACGCTGCGTTCCTGCAGCAGGGCGTCCATGGAGACGAGCAGGTTGAGGTCCGGGCTCACGTCCCACCCCTTCGTAGGGCATCAGCTTCATCTATAACGGACATCAGCGAATTTGGCTTCCCTGATGGAATTCGGCCCGGCAAGACTAGAGCACCGCGAGTCCAGGGTCGTAGCCGCATCGGACTCCGCGTTTTCGGTAGGGCGTATCGCCTGCCGTGTCGACGCGTGGAAAGCTCCAGAAGGGCAGGGACGCCGATGTCGTCGTTTCACGTTCTCATTGCCGGCGGAGGAATAGGGGGCCTCTGTCTGGCGCAAGGATTGAAGAAGGCCGGAATAAGCTGCGCCGTCTATGAGGCGGCCCCCGGCATCGTGCGTACCGGATACCGGCTGCACATGAACGCCACCGGTGGCGGGGCCCTCGAGGAGTGCCTCCCGGAGAACCTGTACGAGCTGTACATGCAGACCTCGCGGATCAAACCGCGCCGCGAGGTGTTCGTCATGCTGGACAGCCGGTGCGAGGAGCTGGGCGCGCGCCCGCACATCGGACCGCCGAACGACCCCGACCGCCCGCACACCGCGGTCAACCGGCGCACGCTGCGCCAGATCATGCACACGGGCCTGGAGGACATCGTCCACTTCGGCCACACGGTCACCGGCTACGAGGAGGACGGCGACAAGGTCCGCCTGCTCTTCGCCGACGACACCTCCGCCACCGGTGACGTGCTGATCGCCGCGGACGGACTCCACTCCCCGGTACGCCGTCAACGGCTGCCGCAGATCCCCACGTTCGACACCGGCATGCGCTCCATCGCGGCCTGCGTCCCGCTCACCGACGACCTGGTCGCCACCCTGCCCGAGGCCCTGTTCGACGGCTTCGTGCTGGCCAGTTCCGCGGACGGGGTGAACTTCTCCTTCGGTGCCTGGCAGCCCCGCCGGCCCGTCGCCGAAGCCGTCGCGGAACTCGCCCCGGACGCGGACATCGACCACGTCGAGCCGTACATGATGGTCCACTGCGGCTTCCAGGAGGGCAGCCCCTACCTCGCCGGCATCCCCGACCTGTGGAGCGCAGGCCCCGAGGAACTGCACCCCGTGATGCGCGAGGCCGTCCGCGACTGGCACCCCGCCGTGGCCGAACTGGTCGAGCGCGCCGACCCCTCCACCCTCGCGCCCATGTCGGTACGCCGCCTGGAGCCCGTCGACACCTGGGAGACCGGCCGCGTCACCTTCCTCGGCGACGCCATCCACGCGATGCCGCCCTCCTTCGGCTCCGGCGCCAACACCGCCCTGCGCGACGCGGCCTCCCTGGCCGGAGCCCTGGACCGCGCGGCCAACGGCGGCGGTGACCTGCTGAGGGAGATCGCCGCCTACGAGGAGGGCATGCGCGCCGAGGTCTGGCCGGTCTTCCGCGCCTCGGCCGACCCGCGCTCCTTCGACCAGGCCGACTTCCTGCCGGACGACGTTCCCGTCGCAGGCCGCTGACCCTTCCGCAACCCCCGCACACACGTACTCTTGGAGAGCACCATGCCCGTGGTCGAGGACATCGAGTTCACCGTTGACGGCATCACCCTGCGCGGCTGGCTGACCCGCCCCGACGACGCCGAGGGCCCGCTGCCCGTCGTCATCCTCCAGGGTGGCCTCGGCGGACCGGCCGAGTCGATGAAGTTCCAGGCTCGGGGCTTCGCCGAGCAGGGCCTGGCCTGTCTGGCGTACGACCACCGCTGCACCGGATACAGCGGCGGCGAGCCCCGCCAGATGTTCGACCCCTGGCAGCAGTGCCGCGACCTGCGGCACGTGATCACCCACCTGACCCTGCGCGAGGACATCGACGGCGACCGCATCGGTCTGTGGGGCGTGAGCATCGGCGGCGCCAACTCGATGTTCGTCGCCGCCACCGACACCCGCGTCAAGGCCGTCTCCGCGATCATCCCGCCGGTCAGCGGCTGGAGCGCCCGGGGGCTCCAGCCCGCCGACACCCTCGCGGAGCTGGAGGCGCTGATCCCCGTCGACCGTCGGGCCCGGGCGAAGGGCGAGCCGGCCAGGACCATCCGGCTGCACGGGGAGCCCGCGCCCGGCGACCCGGTCATGTTCAGCGACGAGGAGGGCCTGGAGTTCGTCGAGAACATGATCCACAACCTGCCGAGCTTCAAGAACGCCATCACCGTCTCGACCCTGGACCACCTCTTCGAGATGGAGGTCCGCGCCTACGCCGAGCGCATCACCCAGCCCACGCTGATGATCCTCGCCAGCGAGGACACCGTGGCTCCGGTGGAGGAGGCGAGGGAGATGTTCGAGCGCATCCCCGAGCCGAAGGAGCTCATCGAGTACCCCGGCCAGCACTACGAGATCCTCTCGAACCACTTCGGCGAGATCATCACCCGCTGCGCGAAGTGGATGGCCGAGACTCTCGCCGAGTAGGACCGCACCGGAATCCCCACCGCCGCACGCCCGGTCCGTACCCGGCCGGGCGTGCGGTCCCGCCCGTGTGTCCATCGGCCGCCGGGCGATCGACCCGCCGAGAGGACCCCCAGGACGTGTCCCACCCCGCCCAGCCGGCTCCCACGCCGGCGGAGCTGAGGAAGGTGCTGCTGCCGCTGGTCGGCGGTGCGTTCCTCGTCGTGCTCAACGAGACGATCCTCAACGTCGCCGTCCCGTCGATCATGCGCGACCTGGACGTCAGCGCCAACACCGCCCAGTGGGCCACCAGCGCTTACATGCTGACCATGGCGACCGCCATCCCCGCCAGCGGTTTCCTGCTGCGCCGCATGGGCGCCCGGCGGCTGTTCGTCATCGCCATGGTCCTGTTCAGTGTCGGTGCCCTGATGGCCGCGCTGTCGCACACCTTCGCCCTGCTGGTCACCGCCCGCGTCGTCCAGGCGTGCGGCGCCGCGGTCATGATGCCGGTACTGATGGCCACCGTCGCCTCCATGGTGCCGCCCGAGCGACGGGGCACCGTCATGGGCACCGCCACCGTCGTCGTCGGCGCCGCCCCGGCCCTCGGTCCCGCCACCTCCGGCTTCGGCCTCAGCCTGGTCGGCTGGCACGGCGTGTTCTGGATCGCGCTCGGCGTCGCCCTGCTCATCCTCCTGCTCGGCCTGCGCTCCCTGCCCCCGCAAGCGGAACACGAGCCCGTCCCGATCGACTGGTGGTCCGTCGCCCTGTCAGTGCCCGCCTTCGGCGGCATCGTCCTCGGCCTCAGCCTCATCGAGACCGACGTGACGGCCGCGATCCCCTGCCTGGCCGCCGGCCTCCTCGTCCTGGCCGCCTTCGTACTGCGGCAACTGCGAACCGCCCGCACCGGCCGCGCCTACCTCGACCTGCGCACCTTCCGCTCCACCGGCTTCACCACGGCCATCGCCGCGATCGCGGCCACCAGCGTCATCCTGTTCGCCACCGTCAGCATCGTCCCCCTGCTCATGCAGAACGTCCTCGGCGTCAGCACAGCTGCCACCGGACTCGCCATGCTCCCCGGCGGTGCCATGATCGCGATCCTGTCGCCGGTGACCGGCCGACTCCACGACCGCTACGGCGCACCGAGGGTCATCCTGCCCGCTTCCTGCGTCGTGCTCGCCGCCACCGTCGCCTTCACCCGGATCCCCGAATCCGCGGGCCTGGTCGCCTTCTCCGCCGCGTTCATCGCCCTGCACATCGGATTCGCGGGCCTGTTCACCCCGCTGATGGCCCTCGCCCTCGGCTCCGTCTCCCGGGAGCACCAGCCCGACGCCGGCGCGACCTTCAGCACCACCCAGCAGCTCTTCGGCGCCGCCGGCGCGGCCGGGCTCATCGCGGTCATGCAGAGTATGTCGACCCACGGCGACGAGGTGACCGTCCGCGGCGTCCACGGTGCCTTCGCCGTCGCCGCGTGCAGTGCGGCGGCACTGCTGGCGATCACCGTCTGGATCACCCTCCACGCCCGCCGGAACCCCGCCTCCGACGAGCCCGACTCCCGTGCCGAGCCCGTCGAGTCGGCAGCCGGCGCCTGACGGGCCGTCTCCTTCCGGACACGTGCCGGCCCGCCCGTTCGAACGGTCGTATCCGTGTAGGTGAAGACCACCGGGAGGACGGGCGAGTCCGGCATCGTTCGCTGCCTCCACCGGGCCCACGACGAGTGGCCCGGCGACGGCGCCCACCTGCTCGACCTCGGTGACGGACGCGCCCTGGCCGTGGAGGCCGGCCGAGACCCGAGTGCCCTGCGCGTGGCGGCCGAGCGGAGGGGCCTGCCCGTCGCGTTCGCCGCGGACGCGTATCCGCACGCCGACTTCCTCCCCGGCGCCGTCCAGCTCAGCCGCGACACCGGGGCCCCGCTCCTGGTCTCGGCGGCCGGGCGTCGTTCCTTCGCCCACCGCGGGCCGGCACCGACCTGGGCGGACCGTTCCCGCGGGGGCCGGCCACCCCGGGACACGCCGGCGAGCGCCTGTCCTTCCTGCTGCCGGACGGCTCGCGGCGGCCCGTCGGCGGAGGTCAGTCCAGCCCGCGGCCGTCCGTCGTCAGGGACCGGGCGAGCCGGTCGAGGTAGGCGCGGTAGTCGGCGACGAAGTCGAGGCGGCCCTGGGAGAGGGCCCACTGCACCTGGAGGCCGTCGGAGACGGCGAGGACCTCACGGGCCACCTGGTCGGGATCGGTCCCGGGCCTGAGCCGGCCGGCGGCGAGCGCCCCGCGCAGGCCCGTGGCCAGGGCGCGGGCGGCCCCCTCGTAGCGGGTGGTGAAGAAGGCGTGGGCCGGGTGGGCGGGGTCCGTCGCCTCGACGGAGAGCTTCGCGAAGAGTTCGATGAGGCCCGGTTCGGTGAGGTTGTGCGTGGCCAGCGCCAGGACGGCACGGAACTGCTCGCGGACGTCGTCGTGCGGCACGGACCCGTGCACCTTGAGGTAGTTGCGTTCCTCGCGGGCTTCGAGCACCGCCATCAACAGCTTCTCCTTGCTGCCGAAGTGGTGCAGGACCACGGTCGCCGACGTCCCGGCGTCGGCGGCGATCCTGGCGAGGGACGAGTTGAGGTAGCCCCCTCGGGCGAAGCCGGCGGTGGCCGCGTCGAGGATCGCCGTCCGTCGGGCGTCGGCCGCCGCATACGTTCCCGTGGACCGCCGCCGCCGTTTCGGCCGGTCGGTCGGTTCCTGCGCCACGGCCGCTTCCGATCTGGTCTTCATCCGCACCAGCGTAACGATCCGTCGAGTGTGACCTGGGACGCTCCATAAAAGTATTGGACGCATTCAGTTTTTATTCTACTGTTCACGCACCCGCCCGCCGTCGTGCTGGGCCAGAGCCGCTGGAGCGTGCCATGAACGACCAGGACACCGTCGGCAGACCGGCTGCCACCGCAGCCGGGACCGACGCCTTCCGCCCCCCTGTTCCGTCCCGAGGGTTCATCGCCGGACTGATCACCGCCCAGTGCCTGTCCTTCGCGGCGGTCTTCACTCCGATCCTCGTCTCGCTGTCCCTGCGGGTGAGCGAGCTGGACCCGCAGCACAAGACGGCCTCCCTGAGCCGCGTCCTGGCCGTCGGCGCGGTCCTCGCGCTGATCGCCAACCCGCTGTTCGGCGCGCTGTCGGACCGCACCACCTCCCGCTTCGGGCGCCGCCGCCCGTGGCTGCTGGCCGGCGCCCTGGTCACCGCCCTCGGCACCCTCCTGTGCGGCACGGCCACGGGCCTGGGCACGCTGACGGTGGGCTGGGCCGTCACCCAGCTCGGCGCCAACGCCGTCTACGCCGCCCTGCTCGCCACCATCCCCGACCGCGTCCCCGACCACCTCCAGGGCCGCGTCTCGGGCGCGGTGGGGATGACGCTGTACGTCGCCATGGTCCTCGGCACAGTCCTCGCCCAGCCGCTGCTGCACCACACCGTGCTGCTGTTCCTGGTGCCCGGCCTGCTCGGCCTGGCAGGTGTGTCGGCGCTGGTGTGGCTCATGCGGGACGACGCCCCGGCCGACCGGGCTGCCCTGCCGCCCTTCCGCCCGGGCGAGTTCCTGCGGTCCTTCTGGGTCTCGCCCCGCCGGCACCCCGACTTCGCGTGGAACTTCTGCGGACGCTTCCTGATGTTCTGCGGCATCTCGACGATGACGGGCTACCAGTTCTACTTCGCCCTGGACCGGCTGGGCCAGAGCGTCTCCGAGGCCTCGTCGACCGTCGCCGTCGCCGCGGTGGTCACCATGGCGGGCACCGTCGTCGGCTCGCTGGCCGGCGGCTGGCTGTCCGACCGCACCGGCCGCCGCAAGGTCTTCGTCTTCGCCGCGGCGCTGATCTCGGTCGTCGGGCTGGCGCTCACCGCGTACGCGGACACCACCGCCTCCTTCTGCGTCGCGGTCGCCGTCTTCAGCCTCGGCCTCGGCTCCTACATGGCCGTGGACACGGCCCTCGCCATCGGTGTGCTGCCCGACCGCGCCCAGGCGGCCAAGGACCTCGGGGTGCTCAACATCGGCAACACCCTGCCGCAGTCGCTGATCCCCGCCGTCGCCCCCGTCTTCCTCGGCATCGGCAGCGCCGCCGGGACCAACTACGGCGCGCTGTACCTGTTCGGCTCCGCCTGCGCCCTGGCGGGCGCCTTCGCCATCCACTTCGTCCGCGCGGTCCGCTGAGACGCCCGCCCCCCACACACGGAGGAACGAACCCCACATGCGCTACCGCGACAGTCAACTGCCCGTACGGGAGCGGGTCGAGGACCTGCTGGCCCGGATGACCCTTCAGGAGAAGGCCGGCCTGCTCTTCCAGACCATGGTCACCCTGCACCCCGACGGCTCGCTCGTCGACGACCCGGCCGAGGCCCCGGCGGCCCCGGCCCGGGCGATGATCGGCGAACTCGCCATGAACCACTTCAACGTGCTCGGCGCGGCCGGGCCCCGCGAGATGGCCCAGTGGCACAACCGCCTCCAGGAACTCGCCGAGGACACCCGGCTCGGCATCCCGGTGACGCTCTCCACCGACCCGCGTCACTCCTTCACCGACAACCCGGGCACCGCGATGCGCTCCGGCCCCTTCTCCCAGTGGCCCGAGACCCTGGGCCTGGCGGCCGTCGGCGACCCCGACCTCGTCCGCCGCCACGCGGACACCGTGCGCCGCGAGTACCTCGCCGTCGGCCTGCGCGTAGCCCTCCACCCCCAGCTCGACCTGGCCACCGAGCCGCGCTGGTCCCGGATCTCCGGCACGTTCGGCGAGGACGCCGACCTCACCGCACGCCTGGGCGCCGCCTACATCGAGGGCCTGCGCGGGCCGGGCGACACCCTGGGCCCCGACAGCGTCGCGGCCATGGTCAAGCACTTCCCCGGCGGCGGACCGCAGAAGGACGGCGAGGACCCGCACTTCCCCTACGGGCAGGAGCAGGTCTATCCGGGCGGACGCTTCGACTACCACCTGCGGCCGTTCGAGGCGGCCGTCGCCGCGGGCGCCACCCAGATGATGCCGTACTACGGCAAGCCGGTCGGCACCCCGTACGAGGAGGTCGCCTTCGGCTTCAACCGCGACGTCGTCACCGGCCTGCTGCGGGAACGGCTCGGCTTCGACGGTATCGTCTGCACCGACTGGGCGATCGTCAACGACCATCCGATCATGGGCGAACCGCACCCCGCGCGGGCCTGGGGCGTGGAGCACCTCAGCCCGTCGGAACGCGTCCTGAAGGCACTGCACGCCGGCGTCGACCAGTTCGGCGGCGAACACTGCCCCGGACTGGTCGTCGACCTCGTACGTTCCGGGCGGCTCGCGGAGTCCCGCGTCGACGCCTCCGTCCGCCGGCTGCTCACCGAGAAGTTCCGCCTCGGCCTGTTCGACGAACGCCGGTACGTCGATCCCGATCTCGCGGAGGAGACCGTCGGCCGCGCCGACTTCCGCGCCGCCGGCGCCGCCGCCCAGCGCCGCTCGGTCACCGTCCTCAAGCCGGGCCCGACGCCGTTGGCCGGCCGTCCCCGTCTGTACGTCGAGGGAGTGGACCCGGCGGCCTGCGCACCGTACGGCGAGGTCGTCACGGATCCGGCCGACGCCGACCTGGCCCTGCTGCGCCTGGGCACCCCCTACGAGCCCCGGCCGGGCCTCTTCGAGTCCTTCTTCCACGCCGGCCGGCTGGACTTCCCCGACGAACGGCTCAAGGAGATCCTCACCCTGCTCGACACCGTCCCCACCGTCGTCGCCATCCACCTGGAACGGCCCGCCGTCATCCCGGAGATCGCCGACCGCAGCGCCGCGCTGCTCGCCGTCTACGGCGCGGCGGACACCGCCCTCCTCGACGTGGTCTTCGGCCGGGCCCGCCCCGAGGGACGGCTCCCCTTCCAGCTCCCGCGCTCGATGCGGGAGGTGGAGTCCGGCCGGCCCGACGTCCCACAGGAGAGCGCCGATCCCCTGTTCCCCTTCGGACACGGGGAATTCGGGCCGGAGCACCGGCAACACTGAGTTCCCCGCTCCCACCCACCCACCGACCGGCGGACCGCGTCCGCCGGCAGTACAGGAAGAAGCACACATGTCACCGGTCAACCCCCCGACCAGCCCCGCCGAACAGCTCCAGTGGCTGGTCGACCGCGCCGCGATCAGCGATCTGCTGATCGACTTCGCCCGCGCCCTGGACGACAAGGACTGGGAGGGATACGCCGCCAACTACGCCGAGGACGGCGTCCTCGCCATCGCCCCGGGGATCTCCCACACCGGACGGGCGGGCATGGCCGAGTTCGTCGCCGGCAGCCTCGGCCGGTACGCGGGCACCCACCACCTCAGCACCAACCACGCCGTCACCGTCGACGGGGACACCGCCACCACCCGCTCCTACCTGGTGGCCGCACACGTCCTGGACGCCGACGACCCCTACCGCCACGCCGACGGAGCCGGCTGGTACCGCTGCCGGCTCCGCCGCACCCCGGAGGGCTGGCGGTTCGCCCACGTCACCCTGGAGATCCGCTACCTGTCGGGCGAGCCCCTCATCCACTGACCGCGGCGTCCGTGACGGCGGTCCACGCGGCGGCGGTCCCCGTCGTTCAGAGTCGCTGGGTGGACCAGCCGATCAGGGCGCCGCGCAGGGCCGCCAGAAGACGGGTGGCCGCCTCCTCCTCGCCGCGCCCGCTGTTGATGAGGTCGAGGATGTCGCGCGGGTCGAACAGCGCGTTCCACAGGTACAGGGCCTCGTCGCCGAGGTCGCCCAGGCCGAGTTCCTCGGTGGTCTGCCGCAGCGGTTCGGCGAGCGCCTCGGCCTGCGGGACGAGATAGCCGGTGTTCTCCCTCAGCCGTTCGAGGTAGCCGCGGTGCGACCGCATCTGGGCCATCGCGCCACCGTGCTCCAGCACCAGGGACACCCAGTACCGGGACACGGCTTCGAGCCTGGCCATGCCCCGTACGGTCTGCCGGGCACTGAACTCCCTCAGTTCCTCGCCCACTTGGGCGCGGAACGCGTGCAGCACCTCCTCGACGGAGGAGAAGTGGCGGTAGGCGGTCGCGGTGGACACCTCGGCGTGCTTGGCGATCTCCGCCAGGCTGACCGGCTCCGGGGAGTTCTCGAACAGGAGCGCGGCGGCCTTGATGAGGTGCCTGCGGTTGCGCTCGGTGTCACTGCGCATGGGGCGACTTCTCCTCGCGTCGGGGGCGGCGGTCATCGCAAGGCGGCGAAGCCCAGGGCGAGTCGGCGGACGCCCTCGGTGATGGACTGCGGGCTGGCAGCGTACGACAGGCGCAGGTGCCCCTCGCCACAGGCGCCGAACTCGCTGCCGGGCCGGACGGCCACGCCGTGTTCGCGCAGGGCGGCGACGACCTCCACGGACGGCAGGTCCAGGTCGTAGCGCGGGAACTGGTAGAACGCACCCTCCGGCGAACTGAGCGTCAGACCGGGGATCTCCGCCAGCGCGTCGCGCATGATGTCGCGCCGCTGGAGGTACGCCGCGCGCATCCGCTCCACGTCCGCCTCACAGCGCTCCACCGCGACCAGCGCCGCGTCCTGGATGAAGGTGTTGACGGAGCCGTTGAACGTGTTGTGGACGCGTGCCGAGGCCCGGATGAGCTCCGTCGGACCCCAGAGGTACCCCACGCGCCAGCCGGTCATCGCGTAGCTCTTGGAGAAGGTCTGGCAGTACACGGTGCGCTCGCGCAGACCGTTGAGCGAGACCGCGGAGGTGAAGGGGCGGCCGGTGAAGTCCAGGGCGGAGTAGGCCTCGTCGGAGATGACGATCGTCGAGGTGCCGTCGAGCAACTCGGCGAGCGCCTCGAGTTCCTCCCGGCTGTGCACGATGCCGGTGGGGTTGCTGGGGTTGCAGAAGACGAAGAGCCGGGCGTCCACGAGGGCGTCGGCCAGCCGGTCCAGGTCCCAGTGCAGGTCCGGCGCGAGCGGTACGGGCACGACGACGCCGCCGGCCATGCTGACCAGGTCGGCGTAGAGGGAGTAGGTGGGGTCCGGGACGACGACCCGGTCACCGGGGTTGACGACGGCGAGGATCGAGGCTGCGAGACCGGCGGTGCCGCCCTGGGTGATCAGGATGTCCCCGGCGCTCGCCGGCGTCCCGGCCAGCGCGGTCAGCCGCTCGGCGAGCGCCTCGCGCAGGGCGGCCTCGCCGAGCAGCGGCGAGTAGTGCGTGCGGCCGGCGTGCAGCGCGCGCAGGGCGGCCTCGGTCACCGCCTCGGGGGTGTCGAAGTCGGGCTCGCCCATGGCGAGGGAGACGAGGTCGCCGCGGGACTGCGGCTGCTGGGTGCGGCGGGAGGCGGCGGCGATCCGGGCGACCGCGTCGGCCGGGGTGAACACGGGGGACGGGGCGGCGAGGGCGGGGGACATCGGGAGTCTCCTGGTGGTGGTCGCGGTGACGGGACTTCAGAGCTGGGACCGGGCGTCGGCGGGAGCGCCGGCCCAGCGGCTGACCTCCAGGTCGCCGGAGGTGTCGCGCTGCCGGGTGGGGGCGACGACCATCTCCTGGAGCACGACCCGCTGAGGGAGGGTGACGGCGAGGCGGATCGCCTCGGCCACGTCCACCGGCTGCACCATGTTCAGGCGCTCCTCGGGGGCCGGCGGGCGGGCCCGGTTGTCGAGGATCGGGGTGTCCGCCTCGCCGGGCAGCACGGTGATCGCGCGCAGCCCCTGGTTGCGGAAGGTGTTGTGCAGGAACGTCATGAAGTTGCGGGCGCCGGCCTTGGCCGCGCCGTAGGCCGCTCCGCCGAGCAGGTTGGGGTTGACGGCGGCGAGCGAGGAGACGGTCACGATGGTTCCGGCGCCGCGTCCGAGCATGTCCGGCAGGACGGCCTGGGTGAGCTGGAAGACGGCCGTGAGGTTGACGTCGAGCACCTGGCGCCACTCCTCGTGCGGCAGCCACTGCGGGTTGAGTACCGAGGAGGAGCTGCCCGCGTTGTTCACCAGGATGTCGACGGGGCCGAACTCGGCGCGGATCCGCTCCAGTACGCGCGTGACGTCCTCGGCACGGGTGATGTCGGCGGCGAGGGCCAGAGCCGTGCCGCCCTCGGCGCGGATGGTTTCCGCGACCTCGTCGAGGGCCTGCTGCCGGCGGCCGAGCAGGACGACGCGGATGCCGTCCCGGGCCAGCAGTCGTGCGGTCTCCAGGCCCATTCCGCTGCCTGCGCCCGTGATGAGCGCGGTCTTGGCCGTCGTCGTCACCGGGCCACCTCCTTGATCGGTCTGAGCATGATGAAGTGAGACGATATTTTCAATTGAGAATATCTTCTCGATTTGTGCGCGACAAGGGCGCTGAGAAGCCGAGAGCGGCGAACGCCCCGGCGGCCGCGTGCGCCAGTGTCCGCACCTCGGCCGCACGCTGCGCGGACCGGTGCACCGAGGTCTCCCGGTCGGTCCACCGGAAACGCAGTCGGCGTCCCGGTCCCGCCTGTCCGAGCAGGGGCAGGCAGGCTCGCGAGGCGACACCGACGATCGGGTAGCCCGCCGTCAGGCTCCGGTAGCGGCCGAGGACGATGAGTTCGTCCGCGTGCGGGATCTGCAGCGCCCCCACGGGCACCCCGTGCGACACGATCTCGGCGTCGCCGTCCGGGTGCAGCACCGGTCCGTCGAGCCGGAGCCCCACGTGGTCGGAGCGGGGGGTGACGGTGTACACCGAGTCCTCGATCAGCTCCCGGACGCCGGGGATGTCGTGGATGCCGTGGCTCGCGACGACGTCGACGGTCCAGATGTCCTCGTCGAAGCGCGGCACGGGCACGGGGAGCCGGAACAGCGACGGCTCGAACGGCCGGCGGGAAAAGCCCCGGAACTCCGTCTCCAGCAGCAACCGGTCACCCCGTGACACGGTCTGCTTGAAGCCCATCCGGGCGTCCGGCGCGGCGCTGCCCAGCAGCCGTTTCGCGGCGAGCGTGCCGTTGACCGCCAGGTAGGTGCGCATCCCGCGGCCGGTGTCCGGGCGGACGCGGATCTCCTGCCCGGCCGGCACCACCAGGGGCGTCCAGGTGTCCGCGGGCATCCCGGTCACCGTCACCTCGGCCGGGGCACCGGTCACCGCCAGGAGCACGTCGGCGTCCGGCACCAGGGCCAGTTCGCCGCCGAGGCTCTCCAGGAGCGTCGCGTGCGCGGGGTTGCCCGCGAGCAGGTTGGCGACGACCGCCGCGTGCTGGTCGGCCGCGCCGCCCGTGGGCACGCCGAGCTGCTCGGAACCGAGCCGCCCGAGGTCCTGGAACGTCGTGACCCAGCCGGTGTGCGTGATGTCGAGTCCCACGGTCGTCATGCGCGGTCCTCCACCGGCAGCAGGAAACCGGCGTCCAGCCCGTCCGCCTCGGCCCGGGACACCGGGAGGAAGCGCACGACGTCACCGGGGGCGAACGAGACGGGTTCCGGGCGGGTGATGTCGACGATGGTGTGCGGGGTGCGGCCGACGACCCGCCACCCGGTGGGTCCGGGGAACGGCTGGATGATGGCGTTGGTGCCCGCGATCATCACCGATCCGGGGACGACGTCGGTACGCGGTTCGGCGCGCCGGCGGACCGGCCGGGGCACTTTCAGCCCATCCATCATGGGCGCCATCGCCGCGCCCAGCAGCGAGATGGTGAACGTGGAGTCCGCGATGGCCTCGACGACCCCGGCGGGGGAGCGGTCCAGTTCCCGTGCCACCGACGCCAGGTCGGGACCGGCCTCGTCGTCGAAGACGACCGGGATCTCGAAGGTGCGCGCCTCCCGCGCGCCGCCCGCGCCCGTGGTGGGCGCGGGCGCCCACTCCGCGACCAGACGGGCGGCGTACTCCACGTGCGGCAGGGCCGTCCGCAACGGGTCGAACTCGACGAGCAGTGACTCCAGGCCGGAGACGACGTCGAGGACGCCGGGCGGCCGGTGGGCCAGGAACCGGTCCCGGAAGGCGACGATCGCGGCCCTGCGGATCGTCTGCTCGGGGTGGGGGATGGTCACCATGACCGCCGAGTCCCCGAAGGGCTCGACGGTGACGGCGCCGTACGGTGCTGTGGTCATCGCCTGGTGCGCCCGGCCTCAGTGGGCCGGTGCGGACTCCGCCTTCCGTGCCTTCTCCGCCAGGACGTCCCGCAGACCGGTGACGCGGATGCCCTCGGCGTCCAGTGCGGCGCGCAGCGCGGTGCCGTTCTCCAGCACGGTGGGGTGGTCGCCGTGCAGCAGCAGGATGTCGGCGTCGTGCCCGAGCGGGACCACGTTGCCGTTGACGGAACGGACCGTGCCCTCGCGCACGACCTGCCTGGCACGCTCACCGATGAGCTGCGGGTCGTGGATGAGGCCGCCCTCGTGCGAGCGCGGCACCGGCATGCCGTCGTCGCCGTAGCCGCGGTCGGCCAGGAAGACGTAGCCGACCTCCAGGCCGCGCTTGCGCGACTCCTCGGCGAGCAGGCCGCGCTGGCAGATGACGATGTAGTCCTTGTTGTACGCGGCGATGGCGTCGGTGATGGCGCGGGCGTGCTTGGCGTCGGTCTGCGCGATCGAACCCATGCGTCCGTGCGGCGCGACGTGGCTGATGGTGCCGCCGTGCACCCGGGCGAAACCGTCGAGCGCGCCGAGCTGGTAGAGCACGTCGGTGCGGATCTCCTCCTCGGTCGCCTCGATCAGGCGGCGGCCGAAGCCCACGAGGTCGGGGTAGCCCGGGTGGGCGCCCAGCTCGATGCCGCGCTCGACGCACTGGGCGACGGTCCGGTCCATGATGCGCGGGTCGCCGGCGTGGAAACCGCAGGCGATGTTGGAGGAGGTGACGAGGCCGAGCAGGGCCTCGTCGTCCCCGATGGTGTAGTTGCCGAAGCTCTCGCCGAGGTCGGCGACGACGGCTACGGAGTTGATGCCCATGTGGTTCTCCTGGTGCGGGTTCTACGGTTCGGCGTGTTCGGTGTGTGATCGGGTGGCGGAGGGCGCCCTCCGGAGGGAGGCCGCGGGCGGGACGAGGGTGACGGGATGCTCGCCCCGTTCCAGGCCGCGCTCGACGTACTCGGCGACGGCCCGGTTCCTGCGGACCGCGTCCGCGGCCCGCGGGCGGTGCGGATCGTGGGCGTCGCCGCCGGGCGCGCGGACGGGTCTCATGACGGCTCCCTTCGGGGGTGGTGTTCCGGCCGCTGACAGCCGGTGGGCGGTGGCTCAGCGGGCGGCGAGCGGCCGGCCCTTGGTCTCGCGGACGAAGACCAGGCTCACCAGGGTGATCAGTGCGGTGACGATGGCGGCGAACGCGGGCACCAGCTGGGACCCGGTCGACTCGATCAGCTCGGTCATCACCAGCGGGGCGCTGCCGCCGAAGATGATGGTCGAGAGACTGAACCCGATGCTGTAGGCGGAGTAGCGCACCGTGGTCGGGAACATCTCGGCGAGGACCGTGTGGATGACCGCGGCGTGGCCGGAGAAGGCGACGGCCAGGACGACGGTGCCGACGCAGGCGAGCTCGATCCGGCCCGTGGTGATGAGCTCGAACATCGGGTAGGAGACGGCGGCCATGGCGATCGCGGAGCCGGCGAGGACGGGCTTGCGTCCGATCCGGTCCGACAGACGGGCCATCAGCGGGATGCAGAGGGCGATGGCGACCAGGCTGACCGCGGTGACCAGGAGCGCCCGCAGCATCGAGAAGTTGTTCTCGCCGAGCGAGGTCTTGAGGTAGGTCGGCATGTAGACGAACAGCAGGTAGTAGCCGGGGCCGTTGAGCGCGGGCAGGAAGATGGTCAGCACGATCGCCCTGAGGTGCCGGGGCGAGCCGAGCGCCTCGCGCAGCGGGTTGCGCGCGACGGTGTTCTGCTCGCGCAGCGCCTCGAAGTGGGGGGTCTCCTCCAGCCGGCGGCGGATGTAGAAGCCCACGTAGCCGAGCGGGACGGCGAGCAGGAAAGGCACCCGCCAGGCCCAGGAGGTCATCGCGTCGTCACCGAGCACCGTGATGAGCAGGGCGGACAGGACGCTGCCGACCATGAGGGCGACGAACGATCCGACCGCGATGAAGCTCATCATGTAGTTGCGGCGGTGGTCCGGCGCGTACTCGCCGACGAAGGACATCGCCCCGGCCACCTCGCCGCCCGCGGAGAAGCCCTGAAGCACCCTCAGCAGGACCAGCAGAATGGGCGCGGCGATGCCGATGACGTTGGATGACGGGATCAGGCCGATGGCCGCGGTCGAGGCCGAGATGAGTATCAGCAGGGCGGCGAGCAGGCTCTTGCGGCCGATCCGGTCCCCGATGTAGCCGCAGATGACGCTGCCGAACGGCCGCGCGACGAAGCTGACGAGGAAGCCGACGTTGGTGAGGAAGAGGCTGCCCGCGTCTCCCTCGCCCATGATGGTGAGGGCGAGGTAGGTGACCAGCAGGCCGTAGATGCCGTAGTCGTACCACTCGACGAAGGAACCGATCGCGCCGGCGACCGTGGCCTTGCGGACGACCTTGTCATGGGGGGAGACGACGTCGACGGCTGCGGCGTCGGTGGTGTCCGACGCTGCTTCGTGACGATCTGAGGTGGTGCCGAGCCGATCTGACGTTGTCATACGCGTTCACTTTCGGTGTCGCGGACCCCTGCGCGGTGTCCTGACGGCGTCGGGGTACGCCTGTTCGCCCCGGTGCGGGCGGGGAGCGAAGAGGGGAACCCCGGGAGAGGGAGTGACGTGTTCCGGGGCTGCCGGCATGCGGATCACAGCGCCGCGCCCAAGATGCGACTTCAATCGCGAATGAGAATAGGTTCGCATTCTCGCGGCGGTCAAGGACTCGTGTTGCCTCGAAGTTAACCTTCGGCTTCCGTTGTGATTCCCGGCCTGAAACAGGAGCCGGAAGGCGGTCCGAGCGCGGCTCACCCTTGTGCTGTGCCACGGATGTATGCAGACTGACCCAAGCGAAACGCGAAAGTTTTCGCACTTCTGGGTGGCGGCGGTACCTCCCCCTGTCTTCTGCCCCGTGGCGCCGGCGCGACCACGGCGACCACGGCCACCCACGTCGCCACCGCGATCAGTTCCTCGCAAGGAGATGCCGATGACCCAGGACAACGTGCGCGTCCACACCGAGTGGAACCGCGTCGAAGAGAAACTGCTGGACCGGTTCCGGGCCCACTCGGTGGCCAACCTCGGTGACGCCCTGGACCGGTTGAACATCGTCGACGGCGGCATCGTGCCTGTCTGGAACGGCGCCAAGGCCGTCGGCACGGCGCTGCCGGTCCTCTCCGTGGCGGGCGACAACAAGGCCGTGATCGCCGCGCTGGAGCACATCCGCCCCGGCGACATGCTGGTCATCAACGCGTTCGGCTACGACGGCCGGGCCATCATGGGCGACAACCTCGCCCAGCGCTTCGCCGTCCACGGCGCGGCCGGCGCGGTCGTGGACGGTTATGTCCGCGACGCCGCCATCATCGAGGACCTCGCCTTCCCGGTCTTCGCCCGCGGACTCACACCCGCCGGTCCTTTCAAGAACGGCCCCGGCACCATCGGCGAGGCGGTCGCCATCGGCGGTGTCGTCGTTCACCCCGGCGACATCATCGCCGCCGACGGTGACGGGGTCATCGTCATCCCGCCGCATCGTGCCGAGGAAGCACTCGAAGCGGTCGAGGCCGTCGTCGCCCGGGAGGCCGCCCTGGACGCCGAGGTCGAAACGCTGCGCGCCGAGGCCGCCAGGTGACCGCCGCGCCGACGTCACCGGAACGCCTGCGCGTCGCGGTGGCCGCCCCGCTGTCCGAGGAGAACCGCGCCCGCGTCCAGGAGCTGGAGCCGCGCGTCGACCTCGTCGTCGACCCCGCGCTGTTGCCCCCGATGCGCTGGCCCGCCGACTTCGCCGGCGACCCCGACTGGCACCGCACCCCCGAACAGCAGCGCGCCTACGAGGCGGCGATCGACTCCGCCGACGCGCTGTACGGCATACCCGACGTCGACCCCGCCGCCCTGGCGCGCGCCGTACGGGCCAACCCGCGGCTGCGCTGGGTGCACACGATGGCCGCGGGCGGCGGCGGACAGGTCAAGGCCGCCGGACTCGACGTCGGCGAGCTGGACCGGGTCGCCTTCACCACGTCCGCCGGTGTGCACGGCCGTCCGCTGGCCGAGTTCGCCGTCTTCGGCGTGCTCGCGGGCGCCAAGCACCTGCCCCGGCTCCAGCGCCAGCAGCGGGCGCGGGAATGGAGCGGCCGCTGGACGATGGGCCAGGTGCACCGGCAGACCGTCCTCGTGCTGGGCCTCGGCGGGATCGGCCGCCGTGTCGCGGCGTCACTGGACGCACTGGGCGCGACGGTCGTCGGCACCAGCCGCCGGGACGTCACCGTCCCCGGCGTCTCCCGCGTCGTCCACCCCGACCGGATCACGGAACTGGCCCAGGACGTGGACGCCGTCGTCAACACGCTGCCCGGCACCGACGCCACCCACCACCTGCTCGGCAAGCGGTTCCTCGACGCCCTCAAGCCGGGCGCCACGGTCGTCAACGTCGGCCGGGGAACCGTGGTCGACGAGGCCGCGCTGGTCGCCGCGCTCGACTCCGGGCGGGTGGGCTTCGCCGCGCTGGACGTCTTCGAGACCGAACCGCTGCCCGCGCACAGCCCGCTCTGGGACGACGGCCGGGTGCTGGTGAGCCCGCACACCGCGGCGCTCGACGCGGCGGAGGACCGGCTCATCGCCGAACTCTTCGCGGCCAACGCGACCCGCCTCCTCGACGGGCAGTCACTCCTCAACCGCGTCAACACGGTCGAGTTCTACTGAGCTCCACCGAACCCCACCGCACCCGACCTGACGACCGAACGACCAGGAAGACCACCACGCATGACCTCCTCCTTCGATCTCACCGGCAGAACAGCCCTGGTCACCGGATCGAGCCGCGGCATCGGACTGGGCATCGCCACCGGCCTCGCGGAAGCCGGAGCCACCCTCGTCCTCAACGGGGTCGACTCCACCCGCCTCGAAGCCGCCCGCGCCGCGCTCGCCGAACGGTTCGGCGAGGACCGCGTCGCGGCCCGCGCCTTCGACATCGTCGACGAGGACGCCGTCGCGGCGGCCCTCGCGTCGGTCGAGTCCGAGGTGGGCCCGGTCGACGTCCTGGTCAACAACGCCGGGGTCCAGCACCGCGAACCCCTCCTCGAGGTGAGCCGGGAGAACTGGCAGCGAGTGCTCGACACCAACCTCACCGGCGCCTTCGTCACGGGCCGGCAGGTCGCCCGCCGGATGCTGCCGCGCCGCGCCGGCAAGATCATCAACATCTGCTCGGTACAGACCGACCTCGCCCGCCCCACCATCGGCCCCTACACCGCGGCCAAGGGCGCCCTGCGCAACCTGACCCGGGCCATGACGGCGGAATGGGCCGGCGAGGGACTTCAGATCAACGGCATAGCCCCCGGCTACATCCACACCGAGATGACCCAGAACCTCGTCGACGACGAGGAGTTCAACTCCTGGATCCTCGGCCGTACCCCCGCCCGGCGCTGGGGCACGGTGGCCGACATCGTCGGACCCGCCGTCTTCCTCGCCTCCAGCGCCTCCGACTACGTCAACGGCCAGGTCGTCTTCGTCGACGGCGGCATGACGGTCGTCGTCTGAGAAGGGAACCCTCCGTGTCCACCCGGTTCACCCACACCACCACCGCGGTCGTCGCCCACGGTGCCGGCGACGTCAGGGTCGAGGAGACCGGCCTGCGCGCCCCGGAACCGCACGAGGCGGTCGTCACCGTGGCCTTCGGCGGGATCTGCGGTTCCGACCTGCACTACTGGAAGCACGGCGCCGTCGGCGAGTCCGTGCTGCGGGCCCCGATGGTCCTCGGGCACGAGGTCGTCGGCACCGTCCTGCGGGCGGCGTCCGACGGCAGCGGCCCGGCCGCCGGCACCCGCGTCGCGGTCCACCCCTCGCGGCACGAACCCACCGACGTCCGCTTCCCCCACGACCGGCCCAACCTCTCGCCGGGCGTGCGCTACCTCGGCTCCGCCGCACGCTTCCCGCACACCGAGGGAGCCTTCGCCCGCGAGGTCGTCCTGCCCGCGGCCATGCTCCGCGAACTGCCCGGGAACCTCGACCTGCGCGTCGCCGCCCTGGCCGAACCGGCCGCCGTCGCCTGGCACGCCGTCTCGCGGGCGGGCGACGTGCGCGGCAAGCGCGTCCTCGTCGTCGGCAGCGGCCCCATCGGCGCCCTCGCCGTAGCGGTCGCCAAGCGGGCCGGCGCCGGCGAGATCGTGGCCGTCGACCTGCACGACACGCCCCGCCGGATCGCCGCCGAGGTGGGGGCGGCCAGGACCCTGGACGCGGCGGACGCCGATGCGATCGCCGCCGTCGACGCCGACGTGGTGATCGAGTCCTCCGGCAACCACCGGGGCCTCGCCTCCGCCCTCAAGGGCGCCACCCGGGGCGGCACGGTGGTCATGGTGGGCCTGCTTCCCCAGGGAGACCAGCCGGTGCAGATCGCCCACGCCATCACCCGGGAGCTGAACCTGGTCGGCTCCTTCCGCTTCAACGACGAGATCGACGACGTCATCGCGGCCCTCGGCGACGGCTCCCTCGCCGTCGCACCGGTCGTCACCCACTGCTTCCCCGCCGCCGACGCCCTGGAGGCGCTCGCCGTCGCCGCCGACGCCTCGGTCTCCGGCAAGGTCCTCCTCGCGTTCTGACGCGACCGTCCCCACCGAACGGAAGAACCACACATGACCACCCGCGCAACGGCCAACATCGGTGTCGTCGGACTGGCGGTGATGGGCGCGAACCTGGCCCGCAACCTCGCCTCCCGCGAGGGCAACACCGTGGCCGTCCACAACCGCACCCCCGCCCGCACCGCCGAACTCGTCGCGGCCCACCCCGAGGCCGGGTTCGTCGCCGCCGAGTCCATCGACGACTTCGTCGCCTCGCTGGCCCGGCCGCGCACCGCGATCATCATGGTGCAGGCCGGCGCGGGCACGGACGCGGTGATCGACCAGCTCGTCGAGCGGTTCGAGCCCGGTGACATCATCGTGGACGGAGGCAACGCCAACTTCCAGGACACCATCGCCCGCGAGCGGCGCATCGCCCCGACCGGCATCCACTTCGCCGGCGTGGGCATCTCCGGCGGTGAGGAAGGCGCCCTCAAGGGCCCCTCGATCATGCCCGGCGGGTCCGCCGAGTCCTACGAGACCCTCGGCCCGATCCTCTCCTCGATCGCCGCGGTCGCCGACGGTGAACCCTGCGTCACGCACGTCGGCACCGACGGCGCCGGCCACTTCGTCAAGATGATCCACAACGGCATCGAGTACGCCGACATGCAGCTCATCGGCGAGGCGTACGACCTGCTGCGGACGGTGGGCGGCCTCGAACCGCACGCCATCGCCGACGTCTTCACCCAGTGGAACAAGGGCCCGCTGGAGTCCTACCTGATCGAGATCACCGCCGAGATCCTGAGGCAGGTCGACCCCGGCACCGGCAAGCCCTTCGTCGACGTCGTCCTGGACCAGGCCGGCTCCAAGGGCACCGGCGTGTGGACCGTGCAGAACGCCCTCGACCTCGGCGTCCCCGTCGGCGGCATCGCGGAGGCCGTCTTCGCCCGCGCCGTCTCCTCCAAGCCGGACCAACGCGCGGCCGTACGCCGGCTCGGCATCGCCCGCCCCGCGCTCCAGGAAGCCGGCCCCGGCTTCGCCGAGGACGTCGCCAAGGCGCTCTACGCGTCGAAGGTCGTCGCCTACGCGCAGGGGTTCGACGCCATCATCGCCGGCGCCGAGAGGTACGGCTGGGACATCCACAAGGACCGCGTCGCGCGCATCTGGCGCGGCGGCTGCATCATCCGCGCCCGCTTCCTCGACCGCATCGCCGAGGCGTACACCGAAGACCCGGACATCGCCACGCTGCTGGAGGCGCCGTACTTCGCGAGGGCCGTCACCGAGGGCCAGGACGCCTGGCGCCGCATCGTCGCCACCGCCGCCCGCTCCGGCATCCCGGTACCGGGGTT
Organism: Streptomyces sp. CB02400; assembly: GCF_001905725.1. Classification (GTDB taxonomy): domain Bacteria; phylum Actinomycetota; class Actinomycetes; order Streptomycetales; family Streptomycetaceae; genus Streptomyces; species Streptomyces atrovirens. Next base: position 36,576 of record NZ_LIWB01000023.1, on the reverse strand, counting down.
CGGCTCCGCGCTGAGCTACTACGACTCGCTCGCCGCGGACCGCCTCCCCGCCGCGCTCGTCCAGGGCCAGCGCGACTTCTTCGGTGCCCACACCTACCGGCGCACCGACCGGGAGGGCACGTTCCACACCCTCTGGTCCGGTGACCGCGGTGAGGTCCGGACGGACACCGCCTCACACTGACCACCGTCGGCCGTCCATGTCCGGCCCGACATGGACGGCCGACGCCGTCGCGACGCCGACGGCCGGGAGGACAGCCGTCACCCCGTTCCCCGGGACCATCGCGGGTCCCGCCCGGACCGTCGTGCGCCGTTGTAGCGGATGCCTCCGAGACCTCGGGCCCTGTCGCCTCGGCCGCCCGCCCGGTGCCCGTCCGCCTTCCGGTCGTCCCGGCGCCGACGAGCCGTCCCTCCCGGCCGCCTCCTCCTCAGCCGGGCGCCGGCCGCCCGGTGGTGTCCCGCACCACCAGTTTCGGCTCGATGACCGCCTCCCTCGGTTCCCGGTTCTCCTCGTCCAGCCGGTCCACCACGAAGCCGACGGCCCGCTCGGCCATGAGGACGGCGTCCTGGCGGACCGTCGTCAGGCCGACGGGCATGAGGTGCGAGAGGTGGCTGTCGTCGTAACCGACGACCGACACCTCGCCCGGCACCTCGACACCCGCCCGCGCGAACGCCATCAACAGGCCCAGTGCGCACCGGTCGTTGGCGGCGAGCACCGCGGTCGGCAACGGCGTGCCGCGCTCGCGTTCCGCCACCAGCAGGCGCCCCGCCTCGATGCCCGACTCCTCCGTGTGGCTGCCGGCCAGGACCCGCGTCTCCGCCTGGAGCCCGTAGCGCCGCATCGCCGCTCCGTAGGCGCGCCGCCGCTCGGCCGACCCGGGGCCCCGGCCGCCGTCGATGTGGACGATACGGCGGTGTCCGAGGTCGAAGAGGTGGTCCATGGCCTGCCGCACGCCTTTGTTCTCGGCCGTGTGGACACTGTCGATCCGGGCGTCGCGCACCCGCCGGCCGACCGACACCGCGACGGTGCGCCGGCCCAGCTCGTCGAGCCGCGCGGCCCCGGCGTCCGGCCCGAGCAGGATGACCGCCTCGCAGCGGTGGGCGAGCAGCGCCTCGACCGCCTGTATCTCGTCCCGGCCGGGGGCGGTCGCGGACAACAGCACGTCGTAGCCGCGCCGTTCGGCCTCCGGGTAGATGCCCTCGACGAGGTCGGCGTGGAAGGTGTGGTGCACGGTGAACATCACGCCCAGGGTGCGGCTGCGTCCGCGGGCCAGCAGGCGGGCGGCGTTGTCGGGCCGGTACCCGATCTCCTCGGCCACCCGCAACACCCGGTCACGGGTCTCCTGACCGGCGCCCGGCTGGTTGCGGAAGACGATCGAGACCAACGCTCGTGAGACGCCCGCCCTGGCGGCGACGTCCGCCATCGTGGGGCGCTGCTTGCCCGTTGCACTCAACTGTGACTCCACGCCCTCTCGTGACCCGGCCACGAAATTTCGCGGCAACGAGCTATTGACATGACATTTGAACAGGGGCCATCGTACTCGCACTAGAGCGCGCTAGTAGAGCGCGCCAGTACCTCTTCCTCACCTGTTTCCTGTGTGCAACTCCGGTATCCCGGAACGAAGGGACCCCAGCCTGATGTCGTTCGAAGTGCTGACCATGGGCCGTGTCGGAGTGGACGTGTATCCGCTCCAGACCGGGGTGGGACTCGCCGAAGTCACCTCGTTCGGCAAGTACCTGGGCGGCAGCCCGACCAACGTCGCCGTGGCCGCCGCCCGCCACGGACGCCGCGCCGCCGTCGTCACCAAGACCGGACGCGACCCGTTCGGCGACTTTGTCCGCACCGCGCTCACCGGGTACGGCGTCGACACCCGTTTCGTCGGCACCTCGGACATCGCGCCGACCCCGGTCACCTTCTGCGAGATCTTCCCGCCGGACGACTTCCCGCTGTACTTCTACCGCCTCCCCAAGGCTCCCGACCTGGACATCCGGCCGGACGACCTGGACCTGGACGCGGTGGCCGCCGCCCGCATCCTGTGGTTCACCGGCACCGGCCTGAGCGAGGACCCCAGTCGTTCGGCGACGCTGCACGCGCTGGCGCACCGCGCGAAGTCGGGCACCACCGTCTTCGACCTCGACTGGCGTCCCATGTTCTGGCCCGACGCGGCGCAGGCGCGTACGCACTACGCCGAGGCGCTGCGCCACGCCACCGTGGCGGTCGGGAACCTCGCCGAGTGCGCGGTGGCGACCGGCGAACACGAGCCGTACGCCGCCGCGAAGGCGCTGCTCGCCGCGGGCGTGGAACTGGCCGTCGTGAAACAGGGCCCGCGCGGCGTCCTGGCCATGGACCGGGACGGGACGGCGACCGAGATACCTCCGGTGCCGGTGGACGTCGTCAACGGGCTCGGGGCCGGCGACGCGTTCGGCGGCGCGCTCTGCCACGGGCTGCTCTCGGGCTGGGACACCCGCCGTACGGTGACGTTCGCCAACGCCGCCGGGGCCGTCGTCGCGAGCCGGCTGGCCTGCTCGGACGCCATGCCCACCGAGTCCGAGGTGGAAGCCGCGCTGCGGGGGGCGAGCCGTGAGGCCTGAGCACGTGAACCGCATCGTGAGCCGGGTCGTGGACACCCGGGCGAAGGACCCCGGTGCCGTCGCGGCCGCCGCCGCCCGCCGGGTCAGGGCCACCTCGCCCTTCGGGCAGCACGGCAAGGTGATGATCATCGCCGCCGACCATCCGGCGCGCGGGGCCAACGCCGTGGGCGGCGACCCGTCCGCCATGGCCGACCGCTTCGAACTCCTGGACCGCATGTGCGTGGCCCTGGAGCGCCCCGGCGTCACGGGGGTCCTGGCCACCGCCGACATCCTGGAGGACCTGCTGCTCCTCGGTGTCCTGGACGGCAAGAGCGTCTTCGGGTCCATGAACAGGGCCGGGCTCGCCGGTTCCGTCTTCGAGATCGACGACCGGTTCACCGGGTACGACGCCGAGACCATCGCGGCGATGGGCTTCGACGGCGGCAAGATGCTCACCCGTATCGCCCTGGACGACCCGGCGACGCCGTCCGCCCTGGAGAACACCGCCCACGCCGTGGACGAGCTGAACGACCGCCGGCTGATCGCCATGGTCGAGCCCTTCCTGTCCGGGTGGCACGACGGGCGCGTCCGCAACGACCTCTCTCCCGACGCCGTCATCAAGTCGGTCACGATCGCCTCGGGTCTCGGCCGCCGTACCGCCTACACCTGGCTGAAGCTGCCGGTCGTCGAGGACATGGAGCGGGTGCTGGCCTCCTCGACGCTGCCCGCGGTGCTGCTGGGCGGTGAGGTGAAGGACCCCGGTGCGGCGTTCGCCTCCTGGGGCAGGGCGCTGAAGTGTCCGACCGCGCAGGGCCTGACCGTGGGCCGTTCGCTGCTCTACCCCTCGGACGGCGACGTCGCCGGCGCCGTGGACCGGGCGGTGAGCCTGCTGTGAGCACGACGAGCGAGTACCACCTGCCCGCGGGCACCGCGGCCGAGGGCCCCTACGACCTCCTGGTCACACCGGAGTCGGCCGGCTGGGGACACTCCGGGCTCAGGGTGCTCACCCTGGCGCCGGGGGAGGCGCACGCCCTGTCCACCGGGGAGTCCGAGTTCCTGGTCCTGCCGCTGTCCGGCGGCTGCACCGTCACCGTCGCCGGCCGGGCCTTCGAACTCGACGGCCGCACGGACGTGTTCACCTCGGCCACCGACTTCGCGTACCTGCCCCGGGCGTCGGAGGCCGTCGTCAGCAGCGCGCACGGGGGACGTTTCGCGCTGCCCTCCGCCCGTACCGGGCGGAGCGGCCTCCCGGCCCGGTACGGGCGCAAGGAGGACGTGCCCGTCGAGCTGCGCGGCGCCGGCGCCTGCTCCCGCCAGGTCAACAACTACTGCCTGCCGGGCACCTTCGACGCCGACCATCTGCTGGTCTGCGAGGTCCTCACCCCCGGCGGCAACTGGTCCTCCTACCCGCCGCACAAGCACGACGAGGCCCGCACCGACGAGCACGGCATCGCCGTGGAGTCGGAGCTGGAGGAGATCTACTACTTCGAGGTCGCGGGCGGAGCCGACGCCTTCGGCTACCAGCGGGTGTACGGCACCGAGGACCGGCCGATCGACGTGCTCGCCGAGGTCCGCTCCGGCGACACCGTCCTGATCCCGCACGGCTGGCACGGCCCCTCCGTCGCCGCCCCCGGATACGACCTCTACTACCTCAACGTCATGGCCGGCCCCGGTCAGGACCGGGCCTGGCTGATCTGCGACGACCCCGCCCACGGCTGGGTGCGCTCCACCTGGGAGCAGCAGGACGTCGACGACCGGCTGCCCTTCGGAGGGAACAGGACGCGATGAACACCGTACGACTCACCACCGCGCAGGCGCTGGTGCGCTTCCTCGCCCAGCAGTACAGCGAGCGCGACGGCCGGGAACAGCGGCTGATCCCCGGCGCCTGGGGCATCTTCGGGCACGGCAACGTGGCCGGGATCGGACAGGCGCTGCTGCAGGCCGCCACCACCGGCGAGGCCGACCTGCCCTACTACCTGGCCCGCAACGAGCAGGGCATGGTGCACGCCGCGGTCGCCTACGCCAAGATGCGCGACCGGCTGTCCGCCTTCGCCTGCACCGCGTCCACCGGACCCGGCTCCACCAACATGATCACCGGTGCGGCGCTGGCCACCACCAACCGCATCCCGGTGCTGCTGCTGCCCTCGGACATGTTCGCCACCCGGGCCGCCGACCCGGTGCTCCAGCAGCTGGAGGACACGCGGGGCGGCGACGTCACCGTCAACGACGCCTTCCGCTCCGTCTCGAAGTACTTCGACCGGATCACCCGGCCCGAACAGCTCGTCCCGGCGGCGCTCGCGGCGATGCGGGTGCTGACCGACCCGGCGGAGACCGGCGCGGTCACCCTCGCGCTGCCGCAGGACGTGCAGGCGGAGGCGTACGACTGGCCCGTCTCCTTCTTCCGCCGCCGGGTGTGGCACGTCGGCCGCCCGGTGCCGGAACCGGCCGCCGTGGAGCGGGCCGCCGCCCTGCTGCGCAACGCGCAGAAGCCGCTGATCGTTGCCGGCGGCGGCGCCGTGTACTCGGGGGCGGAGACGGCGCTGCGGGCCTTCGCCGAGGCCACCGGCATCCCGGTCGCCGACACCCACGCCGGCAAGGGCGCGGTGGCCTGGGACCACCCGTGCGCGGTCGGCGGCATCGGCTCCACCGGCGCGTACGCCGCCAACGAGCTGGCGAAGGACGCCGACGTCGTCCTCGGCATCGGCACCCGCTACTCGGACTTCACCACCGCCAGCCACACCGTCTTCGGCAACCCCGACGTCGCCTTCGTCAACCTCAACGTGGCCCGCCTCGACGCCGTCAAGCACTCCGCCGAGCCCCTGGTGGCCGACGCCCGTCTCGGCGTCGAGGCGCTCGCGGCGGCGCTCGGCGACTGGGAGGTGACGCCGGAGTACCGGGCCGCCACCCGCCGGCTCATCGCCCGCAACCGGGAGATCGAGGAGGGCTGCTTCACCGTCGGCCACGGCCCGCTGCCCGCCCAGACCGAGATCCTCGGCGCTCTCAACGACGTCCTGGACGACCGGGCGGTGGTCATCAACGCGGCCGGCTCGATGCCCGGCGACCTCCAGCAGCTCTGGCGGGCCCGCGACCCCAAGGCGTACCACGTCGAGTACGCGTACTCCTGCATGGGGTACGAGGTCGCCGCCGGCGTCGGCGCGAAGATGGCCGACCCGAGCCGTGAGGTCGTCGTCCTGGTCGGGGACGGCTCCTACCTGATGATGGCCCAGGAGATCGTCACCATGGTCTCCGAAGGGCTGAAGGTCGTCGTCGTCCTCGTCCAGAACCACGGCTTCGCCTCCATCGGCTCGCTGTCGGAGTCCCTCGGCTCGCAGCGGTTCGGCACCAAGTACCGCTACCGCAGCGGCGACTCCGGGCTGCTCGACGGCGACGTCCTCCCCGTCGACCTGGCCGCCAACGCCGCCTCGCTCGGCGCGGACGTCCTGCACGCGACCACCGTCGACGGGTTCCGCGCCGCGATGGAGAAGGCGAAGGCCGCCGACCGCACCACCGTCGTACACGTCGAGACCGACCTGTACGGCCCCAACCCGCCCGGCCACGGCTGGTGGGACGTGCCCGTCAGCGAGGTCTCCGCCCTCGACTCCACCCGCGCCGCCCACGAGACGTACGCCGCGCACAAGCAGAACCAGCGCCACTACCTGTAACGGAATCGGAGAACCACTCACGTGAAGCTCATCCCGCACTGGATCGACGGCTCGTCGGTCCCCGGCGGCCAGTCCGCCCCCGTGTTCGACCCGGCCACCGGACAGGAGCAGGCCCGGGTGGCCCTGGGCGGCGCCCCCGAGGTCGACGCCGCGGTCACGGCCGCCGCCCGCGCCTTCGACACCTGGTCGGAGTCGTCCCTCACCCAGCGCACCCAGGTCATGTTCGCCTTCCGGCAGCTCCTGGCCGAACACGAGGAGGAGCTGGCCCGGATCATCTCCGCCGAGCACGGCAAGACGGTCGACGACGCGCGCGGCGAGATCGTCCGCGGCCGGGAGGTCGTCGAGTTCGCCTGCGGACTCGGCGACGTGCTCAAGGGCGGCTTCTCCGACCAGGTCTCGCGCGGCGTGGACGTGCGCGACTTCCGCCGGCCGCTCGGCGTGGTCGCGGGCATCACCCCCTTCAACTTCCCGGCGATGGTGCCGCTGTGGATGCACCCCATCGCCATCGCCACCGGCAACACCTTCATCCTCAAGCCCAGCGAACGCGACCCCTCCGCCGCGAACTTCGTCGCCGGCCTCTACCGCGAGGCCGGACTGCCCGACGGTGTGTTCAACGTCGTGCACGGCGGCAAGGACGCCGTCGACGCCCTCCTCGACCACCCCGGTGTCAGGGCCGTGTCCTTCGTCGGCTCCACCCCGATCGCCAAGTACGTGCACGAGCGGGCCACCGCCGCCGGCAAGCGCGTCCAGGCCCTGGGCGGCGCGAAGAACCACGCGGTCGTCCTGCCCGACGCCGACCTGGAGTTCGCCGCCAACCACATCACGGCGGGCGCGTACGGCTCCGCGGGCGAGCGGTGCATGGCCATCTCCGTCGCCGTCGCCGTGGGAGACGCGGCCGACCGGCTCGTCGAGATCCTCGAACGCAAGGCGAACGAGGTGAAGGTCGGCCCCGGGGACGCCGCCGGCACCGAGATGGGCCCCCTCGTCACCGAGGCGGCCCGGGAGCGGGTCGAGAACGCGGTCGGCACCGCCGCCGCCCAGGGCGCCACCGTCGTCGTCGACGGCCGCGGCCTCAAGGTCGACGGGTACGAGGGCGGCTTCTTCACCGGCCCGTCGCTGCTCGACCACGTCACGGCCGAGATGGACGCGTACCAGGAGGAGTTGTTCGGGCCCGTCCTCGCCGTCGTCCGCGTCGACACCCTCGACGAGGCGATCGCGCTGATCAACGCCAACCCGTACGGGAACGGCACCGCCCTGTTCACCGACTCGGGCGAGGCCGCCCGCCGCTTCGAGCGCGGCGTCGACGTCGGCATGATCGGCATCAACGTGCCGGTGCCCGTCCCCATGTCGTACTACTCGTTCGGCGGCTGGAAGGACTCGCTCATCGGCGACTCCCCGATCCACGGTCCCGAGGGCGTGCGCTTCTACACCCGCCCGAAGGTCGTCACCAGCCGCTGGCCCCGGCCGGCCCAGCAGGTCGCCGCGGGATTCACCTTCCCCACCTCCAGCTGAAACGCCCACTCCAGAGGAGACACCATGGCAACGGCGCCATCCTCCCCGCGCATCGTCGCGGGCAACCTGTGCCTCGGCTCCGCCCCCGACTCCTGGGGCGTCTGGTTCCCCGAGGACGCACACCAGGTCCCGTACACCCTGTTCCTCGACGAGCTGGCCCGGGCCGGCTACGAGTGGCTGGAACTCGGCCCCTACGGCTACCTCCCCACCGAACCCGCCGTCCTCGCCGAGGAGCTGGCCGTGCGCGGCCTGAAGGTCTCCGGCGGCACCGCGTTCGGCGCGCTGCACCGCCCCGAGGCGTGGGACGACATGCTCGCCCACGTCCGGCAGGTCGCCGCGCTGACCGCCGCGGCCGGCGCCCACCACCTGGTCCTCATCCCGCCCATGTACCGGGACGAGAGGACCGGCGCGTACACCGAACCGCCCGAGCTGACCGCCGAGCAGTGGGCGGGCTTCGGCCGGGCCGCCGACCGGCTGGGCAGGCTGCTGCTCGACGAGTACGACGTGCGGCTCGTGCTGCACCCGCACGCCGACAGCCACATCCAGACCCAGCCCGAGATCGAGCGGCTGCTGAACGAGTCCGACAGCCGGTACACGAACCTCTGCCTGGACACCGGGCACGTCGCCTACGGGGGCGGTGACAACCTCGACCTGATCCGCCGTTTCGGCGAGCGCGTCGGCTACGTCCACATCAAGCAGATGGACCCGGAGGTGCTCGCGCAGGTCGCCGCCGAGGACCTGTCGTTCGGCGAGGCCGTGAAGCGCGGCGTCTGTGTCTCACCGCCCGCGGGGGTACCGGACCCGGGCGACGTCATCGCCGAACTGTCCCTGCTGGACGCCGAGTTGTTCGTCATCGTCGAGCAGGACCTGTACCCGTGCGCGCCCGAGGTGCCGCTGCCCATCGCGGTGGCCACCCGGGAGCACCTGGCCGGCTGCGGCCTCACCGGAACCCGACGCCCGAACCACTCCCGGTAGGAGGCCGCCATGGACGTCAAGGACGACGCGACCACGGCACCACCCACGACCACCGACGCCCCGTCCGGGCCGGTCAACCGCCGACTGCGGGTCATCACCCTCATCGCCACCTTCGGCGGACTCCTCTTCGGCTACGACACCGGCGTCATCAACGGCGCCCTGCCGTACATGACCGACGACCTCGGTCTCACCCCCGTCACCGAGGGCATGGTCACCAGCTCGCTGCTGCTCGGAGCGGCCCTCGGCGCCGTCGCCGGCGGCCGGCTGTCCGACGCCCGCGGGCGCCGGCGCACCATCCTCCTGCTCGCCGTGCTCTTCTTCGTCGGGGCGCTCGGCTGCACCCTGGCCCCCACCACCGAGGCCATGATCGCGGCGCGGTTCCTGCTCGGGCTCGCGGTCGGCGGGGCGTCGGTGACCGTGCCCGTCTACCTGGCGGAGGTGTCACCCGCCGAACGCAGGGGCGCCCTGGTCACCCGTAACGAACTCATGATCGTCAGCGGTCAGCTGCTCGCCTTCACCTGCAACGCGGTCATCGCCCGGGTGGGCGGCGAGTCCGACGGTGTCTGGCGCTACATGCTGGTCATCGCGACGCTCCCGGCCGTCGTCCTGTGGTTCGGGATGCTGGTGATGCCGGAGAGCCCCCGCTGGCTGGCCTCCCGGGGCCGCTCCGGCGAGGCGCTCGCCGTGCTCCGGCAGGTCAGGGCCGAGGCACGGGCCCGGGCCGAACTCGACGAGGTCTCCGCCCAGGCCGTCGAGGACGAGCGGCAGAGGCTGGGCGGCTGGCGGGACATGCGCGCCACGCCGTGGCTGCGCAGACTGATGTTCGTCGGCTTCGGCATCGCGATCGTGCAGCAGCTCACCGGCGTCAACACGATCATGTACTACGGCACGCAGATCCTCACCGACGCGGGTCTCGCCTCGGACAGCGCCCTGACGGCGAACGTCGCCAACGGCGTCATCTCGGTCGTCGCCACCTTCGTCGGCATCTGGCTGCTGGGCCGCGTACCGCGCCGCCCGATGCTGATGACGGGTCTCCTGGGCACCACCGGCGCCCTGCTGCTGATCGGGGTCTTCTCACTGACGCTCCCGGAGGGGGCCGGCCGGGCGTTCGCCGTGCTCGCCATGACCGTCACCTTCCTCGCCTTCCAGCAGGGCGCGATCTCCCCGGTGACCTGGCTGATGCTGTCGGAGATCTTCCCGACCCGGATGCGCGCCTTCGGCATGGGCATCGCGGCGGTGGTGCTCTGGCTGACGAACTTCGCCATCGGCCTGGTCTTCCCGTCCCTGGTCTCCGGCGTCGGCGTCTCCGCCACCTTCTTCCTGTTCGCGGTGGCCGGCCTGTTCTCCCTCGCGTTCGTGAAGCGGTACGTGCCCGAGACCAAGGGCCGCACGCTCGAGACCCTCGAAGCGGAACTGCGCGCCCGATTCTCCTGAACTCCCCACCACCGATGGCCCGACCACGGGCCACGAAGGGTCAACCCATGACTGTACGCGTAGGCGTCATCGGCGCCGGAATGATCGGCCAGGACCACATCCGGCGGCTCACCGACGTCGTCACCGGCGCCCGGGTCAGCGCCGTCACCGACATCGACGCGGCCCGCGCCGCCGAGGTCGCGGCCCGCTGCGGTGCCACCGCGCTGCCCACCGGGGCCGAGCTGATCGGCTCACCCGACGTGGACGCCGTCCTCGTCACCTCCTGGGGCCCCACCCACGCCGAACACGTCCTCGGCGCCGTCGCGGCCGGCAAGCCTGTCTTCTGCGAGAAACCGCTGGCCACCACCGCCGCGGACTGTCTGCGCATCGTCGAAGCCGAACGCGCCCACGGACGCCGCCTGGTCCAGGTCGGCTTCATGCGCCGCTTCGACGCCGGATACCGGCAGATGAAGGAGGTCGTCACCGCCGGCGGCATCGGCGCCCCCCTGCTCGTGCACTGCGCGCACCGCAACCCGACCGTCCCCGAGTCGTACACCTCGGCCATGGCGGCCCAGGACACGGCCGTGCACGAGATCGACGTCCTGCGCTGGCTCCTGGACGACGAGATCGTCTCGGCGCAGGTGATCACACCGCGCTCCACGGCGAAGCGGTTCGCGCACCTGAAGGACCCGCAGCTCATGCTCTTCGAGACCGCGAGCGGCGTCCGCATCGACCTGGAGGTCTTCGTCAACTGCCAGTACGGCTACGACATCCAGTGCGAGACCGTCGGCGAGTCGGGCCTGGTGCGGCTGCCCGACCCGGCCGGTGTCGGGGTCCGCGCCGCGGGCCGGCACGGCACCGTGGTGCTCCAGGACTGGAAGGACCGTTTCAAGGACGCCTTCGACACCGAGTTCCGCGAGTGGACCGCCTCGGTGGCGGACGGGACGGAGCCCACCGGCCCGTCCGCCTGGGACGGCTACGCCGCCACGGTGATCACCGACGCCGCGGTCCGCTCGCTCGAGTCCCACTCCGCCGTCGTCACCGTGGACATGAAGCCCCGCCCCGCCCTTTACGGAGGCACCGCGTGAAGATCGCCATCGACCCGTACATGTTCCGCGCCCTGCCCGTCGACGAGATGGTGCGCACCGTGGCCGAACTCGGCTACGAGTACATCGAACTGTCCCCGCGCGACGACTTCATGCCCTTCTTCCTGCACCCGCGGGCCGACGACGAACGCGTCGCCGAGCTGAAGAAGTCGCTGCGCGCCCACGGTGTCCAGCTGTCCTCCGTGCTGCCGCTGTACAAGTGGTCCTCGCCCGACGAGACCGAACGGCAGACGGCCGTGCGCTACTGGAAGCGCATGATCGAGATCACCGCTCAGCTCGGATGCCCGCTGATGAACTCGGAGTTCAACGGCCGTCCCGAGCGGGCCGCCGAGAGCGAGGCCGCCTTCTGGCGCTCCATGGAGGAGCTGCTGCCGCTGTTCGAACGCGAGGGCATCGCGCTCAACCTGGAGGCGCACCCGGACGACTTCTGCGAGGAGAACACCCCCGCCGTCGACCTCGTCCGCGCCGTCAACAAGCCCTGGGTGAACTACCTGTACTGCGCCCCGCACACCTTCCACCTCTCGGGCGCCGACCCGAACGCGGACGTCGCGGCGATGATGCGCTACGCCGGTGACAAGCTGAAGCACGTCCACATCGCCGACACCTTCAACCACAAGGCCTCCTCCGGCCTGCGCTACATACTCAACCCCCCGGGGACCGCCGCCCGTATCCACCAGCACCTGGACATCGACCAGGGGGAGGTCGACTGGGACGCCTTCTTCGGCACGCTGCGCGAGCTGGACTTCGACGGCGTCGCCACGGCCTGCGTGTTCGCCTGGGAGGAACGGGCCCGGGAGTCGGCGGCCTTCATGCGTGAGCGCATAGGGAAGGAGCTTGGTCCCCCTTCCACGAGGTGAACGACCCGTCCCGTCGTGTGAGCGGTGGATGTGCGGTCACCGGTGATCGGCTGTGGCGGAGGAAGTTCAGCGGGCCGCGGTCGTGCGGGCACGCGCCTGGCCCCCGGCCCCTGCCGAAGCAGCCCGTACGAGTGTGGGCAGGCCGCGCCAGGGGATCGCGGTGCGGTACGCGTGAGGGGCGGCGTTCGTGATGAGCCGCAGGCCGTGCACGGGCGGGCGGCCGATGCCCAGTGGTCCCGGCGGGCCGGGACCACTGAGTGGACAGCACGGGTTCGATCAGCTTCCAGCGGTCGTTGGACAGATCGTCGGGATGACCGTCGCGCGGGCTCGTGCTTCGGCTCCTCCCTCGGGCATGCGGTGACTGTGCCGGCCGTCCGTTCAGTTCTCGAGGCGGCTCGCCTCGCCCGCGTCAGGTGCGTTGCCGTGCCGTGAGTACACGGCGCGCCGGGCGTGTTCTGTCAGCAGCACGCTGGAGGAGGTGAGCAGGTAGACGGCCCGTTGGGCGGTGCTGAGGGCGACGGTGTCGAAGACGTCTTGGGCGAACGGGGCCTGGACGGCGGTGATCCGGAGGACGAGCACTGCCGCCAGGCAGGCCCAGAGGGTGCGGTTGTGCAGATGGTGGCGCCCCATGGAGCACGAACGGCTCTCGCGGACCGGCCCACGTTCCTGGATGCCCGTACGTGGCGGGGTCTTCGTACGCGTCGAGTCCGGGCCGGTCACCGGAGGCGAGATCACGGGCGCGCACCATGCGATGAGCCGCCCCCGGTGTGGCGTGCGCGGCCGCGCGCGGCGTGCGGCCGCCCTCGGGGCCGTAGCCGGACCGGATCAGGACCTGCGGGCAGCGGCGCTGCCGTGATCCGCTCGTAGCCGCCCGCGGATCCGTCCGTTCCCTCGCCTGACGCGACATCGAGGTGCGCACCCCGTACGAGGTCGCCGTGAGCAGCACGTGCTGCAGCGCCTGGCCCGCCGACGACCAGTCCTCCCGCCGGTCCCACGCCGTCCACAACAGCGCTGCCTGCGCGTGGCGTTCGAGGTGCGGGGCAGGAAGGTGCGGTACGGGCAGCCGGCCGGTGAATCCCGTGTCGGTATCCGTCCGGACGCGTCCAGGGCCCCTGCGGCGGTCACGGGGATGCCGTAGCCGGTGTCCCGTCCCGAGGCGGTGAGCCGAGGTGCGCATCTCGGCCGTGCGACCCGGGTGGGGTGCGTTGCGGACCTCACCCACCCGGGTCAACTGCAGCAGACGCCGGGTTCCCATGATGTCGGGAACCTCGAGGTACGCGCCCTCCGCACGGGCCGCGCCGATCATTTCCGTCACGACCGGTTCCGGCACCGGGCGACCGGCGAACGGACCGTGTCCGGAGCAAGCCGTCGTACGGTGGCGCAGCCAGCCCTCCAGCGCCGCCCGCTGGGCATCAGTGACCGACAACGGCGGAATCTTCGGACCCGTACGACTCGTACCCGACCAACGGTGAATCTCTGACTCAGGTCACTGGACGGTGACTCCGCCCAGTACGCGCACGGGGACGTCCGCTCGGACGAAGGAGTGGTACCCACTCCGCTGACGCACGGGACGGCCGCACACATCGCGGTGGAAGGACCGGCCCTGAGCACCCGCCTGGTCGGGTGCGTAGGCACAGCCCACTTGAAGGTGCCGGGGACACGGAAACAGAACGGTCCCGTCCCCTCATCGACCGACTGCGCACCCTCCCCGGCGCGCTGTCCACTCGCACCGTCCAGGCCAACGGGTTCCGTCGGATTGGTGCTCTGACCCCGTACGGCGTCACCGAGATCGGCTGACTCCGGCACGGCCGGGGGTGCACACGTCGGTGTGCACCCCAGCACGGCTGCCACGAGTCCCTCAGGTGCGGCGTTACGCCGCGGAGAGCGCGGGCCGGACGTGAGGCGGTGGGAGCCGTGCGTCAGTGGTCGGTCTCCAGGTGGAGCTTGAGCAGGTCCACTCCGTAGTCGCCGCCGTTGGGCGTGCGGATGATGGTGTGGATGTGCTGCTGGGTGGGGGTGCCGCCCATGCCACCCATGCCGCCTCCCGGACCGCCGTTGGGCATACCGGTGGGCTGGCCGCTCGGCATGCCGGACGGCTGGCCACTGGGGGCGCCGCCGCCCATCTGGGCGTTCTCGCCGTAGGCCAGCGGGGACTGGGCGTCGTACTCGATGAGCACGACGGGGCTGTGCACCCGGTAGTAGAACGCGGAGGAGTCCTCGCTCTCGCCGATCCAGTAGAAGTACGTGTCGTCGAGGTGCTCCTCCACCTCCTTCAGCTTCACCGCGGCGTGACCGTCGTCCATGTAGCCGACGTAGACGCCGACCAGGTCGAGCAGCTTCTGACGCTGGGCGGAGGTGAACTCCTTGGCGGGGAGGCCCTGGTAGGCCAGCTCCAGGTTGTCCTGGCCGGCGCCGGCCACCATGTCGGTGCCGCCCTTCTCGTCGGTGGAGATCACCTTCTTGCGCTGCGCGGAGGTCAGGGACCGCAGCAGTGCCAGACCGGCCTTGGTCTCCGGCTTGAAAAGGGTGATCTTCTCGCCGTTGTAGGTGGCCGAGGTCGGCTCCGAGCCCATGAAGGTGGGGGACATGACGACCTGGTCGCCGAGCACGAAGTAGTTGATGGCCACGTGGTGGCCCTCGTACTGGAAGCCCCAGGGCTTGGTCGTGGAGGGGGTTCCCATGAAGGTGAAGTAGTAGTGCCCCTCGGTCAGCGTCTCCTTCCCGCCGCCGTTGTAGTCGCCCAGGAACGCGTTGAGCTTCATGATGTTGCGGGTCTGGGCCAGCCCGTCGGCGGACAGCGCCGCGCCGAGCAGCGCGTAACCGAGGCTCTGCTGCTTCTCGGTCAGGTCGCCCATGCGGGCGCCCTCGCGTGCGTAGCCGTCGACGTTGCTCCAGGCCAGCCACTCGTCGTCGTCCACGTCGAACACGGACGCCCGGCGCACCTTGGCGCTGAGTCCGTCCAGGAACGCCTGCGCGGCTTTCACCACGGCGTCCGTCGAGACACCGGTGGAGTGGATCGAGAACAGGTCGTCGACGACCTTCCCGTCGGTGGTGACGCCCTTGAAGTCGGCGTACTTCACCTCGGTGGCACCGGGGCCCATGCCTCCGGCGCCACCGGGCCCACCGGACGGCATCCCGCTCTGGGCGGCACCGGAAGCGGAGCCGGCCGTGTCCGAAGACCCGGCGGAGCAGCCGGTCATGGTCGCCACGGCGGCGGCGCCGCCGAGCAGCAGCGACCGGTTCATGAACCAGCGGCGGGTGCGTTCGGCGGCGGGGGTACGGGGATGGTGTGCGTTCATGAACCTGACACTCGCCCATGATCCTTATTTTTCCGTAAGATCTTTCTGTGAACCAGCGATGAGACCGCGAGGCCGCGTCCGGAGGCACATCGGCGTGAACCGTTCGGCTGCCACCGCTCGCCGGCTCATGTCGTCGTCCGGTGTCAGGACAGTGGCACGTTGTCGTTGCGGGCGAGTCTGAGCCAGGTGACCAGGTGCCAGTCCTGGTCGTTGGCGAGTGGGTCGTCCTTGTGGGCCTGCCGTCCGTCGACGGTGCTGGGCATGACGAAGGCGCAGGTCGCCGAGCCGTCGGGACGGTAGTTGGCGAGGTTGGCCAGCAGGGACGAGCGGGCGACGTGCTGTGTGTGCGGGGTGCGCAGGCGCGGGGGGAGCCGGTACAGGGCGCTCGCGGTCAGCACGCTCCAGTAGTGCGGGAAGACATCGCCGAAGAGCCGGTCCTGGCCGAACCAGTAGCCGTCCCAGTGCCGGATGCTGACGCCGTGCAGGCGGATGTGGGGCTGGCGTCCGCTGAAGGCCAGCAGCCAGGGCAGTCGCTCGGCGATCTCCTTCTCCAGGAGGGGGTCGGCGGTGATGCGCCAGGCGTCGATGAGCAGGTTCAACAAGGGGGCGATGATGGCGTGTTCGTAGGCGACCTCATGTTCGGGAAGCTGGTCTCCGAGGCCGATGAAGTAGTGCGCCGACCGTACGGTTTCCTCGCGTAGTCGCGTTGCTCGTTCTTTCTGGCCGTCCCTGTCCAGAGCGCCCGCGGCCTCCGCGACGGTCTCGGACAGGCCGATCGCCAGGTGGCGTCCGGCGCCCAGGTCGTAGGCGCGTTCGAGGATGCGGGCGGCTGTGTCCAGTTGCTCGGGTCGACGGTGGACTCGATGGTGTTCCAGGAAGAACGTGGCCAGCCAGGGGGCGTCGTAGAGGCGGGTTCCGACGTGGTGGGCCTGGGAGCCGCGACGGGGCGCCAGGGTGTCGTCGAGCAGGTGGCCGCGTGCGAACGCGGCCCACCCTTCCACGAGCGGGTCGGCGGTCCGCGGGGCGATCCAGCCCTGTTGCCTGGCCAGCAGCAGGAGGATCGGCATGGCGATGCGTTCGGAGCCGTCGGTCCAGTCGGACCACCCGTTGGTCAGGGTGGTCAGGCCGGTGCTCGTGTCCACGGGGACGAATGCGTGGCGCAGCAGACCCGGGCGTTCGGGTGAGCGCTGGTGGGCCAAGATGTAGGCGACGCGCCGCCGTACGAGTTCGGGCACCGGCAGGTGGAAGAGGATCTCGGTGAAGGCGTCGCCGATGCGCACGGTGACGGGTTCGTGGACGGCGGAGGTGAGCACGGTGGCGTCGCCGTCACGGCGGACGCGGACGTGGTCGGACAGGGCGGTGACGCCGGTGGCCGGGATCGTCAGGTCGTGGCCGACTTCGGTGGCCAGGGAGGTGAACTCGACCGGTGCGGGGTTGCGTCGTTCGAAGTCCTCGGCGGATTCGTACCAGACCAGGGCCCATTCGAGGGTGTAGGACCGGCCGGGGGCGAGTTCGATGAGGGGTTGTCCGCCGAAGGCGGTCGGATGAGCGGCGTGATCGGTCACGTTCAGGACGAGGTGGCCGCGGACGTTCGACAGGGTCGTGGTGTTGCGGCTTTCGATCGAGTAGCCGGAGAGCCGGCCGGAGCGGACCACCAGCCCGAGGCAGCGTCCGGTTCCGGAGACCGGCTGGGCGAGGACCCAGGACCAGCTGCCGCCGGTGAAGACGTGGGCGTGCACGGCGGTGCGCAGGGCGGCTGCGGCGTTCTCGTACAGGTCGGCGAAGGGCGTCTGGATTCCCAGGCCGCGAATCGTCCGCCGGGTCGGCCCGGTGTTGGTGAAGGTGTACCGCTCCAGGTACTGGTCGTTCTCCACCCATCGGGTCGTGTCCACGACTATGTCGGTGATCGGAGCGTGCCGCAGACGGATGCGGTCCGGACCGCTCTCCATGCTGTCGGGGGCGTTCCAGCGGCCGGCGCCGGCGTCGGTCACCAGGTGTCCGGAGCCCCAGGTGTGCTCGACGGAATGCCAGGGCGTGCGGTCGTCCAGGAGGAAGCGGCGGTCCGGCTGGGCGGGGTCGGTGAACTGCCCCGGTGCGCCGGAGTGCAGTTGGACGCTGCCTGGGCCGAACGTCCAGGTGGCGATGTCATCCTTTGAGGGCACCGGAGGAGAATCCCTTCACGTGGTGACGCTGGAGGAGGGGCAGGCCGCAGAGGATGGCGGCGATGACCAAACAGCAGTCGGAGACGACAACGGTTTCGGTACCATGAGTGCATGTGAAATGACCTCTCTCAGGCGCTTGCGGCGGTCGACCGAAATCGTTATCGGTCGCCATTAGCCAGGAGTACCGGCTGTTGTGTCAAGTACCTTGGGTGACACCGCTCACCCGGACAGGAGGCTTCATGGAGCGCGCGGTGACCATTTCCGACGTGGCGCGGCGTGCGCAGGTGTCTCCCTCGACCGCCTCCAAGGCGCTCAACGGAAGGGCTCAGGTCAACGAGGCGACCCGGCAGCGCGTTCTGGCAGCGGCCCGCGAACTCGGCTACGCCCCCAACGCCTTCGCACAGAACCTCCGCAACGGAACGAGCCGGACGGTCGGCATCATCGCCTCCGACGGCGTCGGGCGGTTCACCCTGCCCGTCCTCATGGGAGCCTCCCATGCGTTCGGCTCCGAACAGATGGCGGTGCTCCTGTGCGACTCGCACGGCGACCCCGAACTGGAACGCCGCAACCTTGACATGCTCGTCAAGCACCAGGCCGACGGCGTGATCATGCTGGGCCGGCACACCGACGCGCGACCTCCGGTCGCCACTGCCGTACGGATGCCCATCGTGTACGCCTACGCCCCCTCCTCCGACCCGCGGGACCGCTCCGTGGTCCCGGACGAAGCCGGCGGCGCACGACAGGCCATCGAGCATCTGATCGAAAAAGGCTACCGGCGTATCGCCCACATCACCGGGCCGAGCGCGTTCCACGCCACACAGGTCCGCCTGGAGAGCGTCAAGAAGACGCTCGCGGACCACGGTCTGACGCTTGCCGGCTCCCGCCCCTACATCGGCGAGTGGAGCGAACAGTGGGGCCTGTCCGCGACAATCATGCTTCTCACCGAGGACCCGACCATCGACGCGATCTTCTGCGGGAACGACCAGCTCGCCCGCGGTGCCGTCGAAGCGGCCCGGGAACTGGGCCGCAGGATCCCCGACGACCTCGGCGTCGTCGGCTTCGACGACTGGGACGCTCTCACTCTGGGCTCCCGCCCACCCCTCAGCAGCGTCAATATGCGCCTTGAGGAACTGGGCAGGCAAGCCGCTCACCGGCTGTTCGACAGCCATGCGGGTGAGGACCACGGGAGTGTGACCGTCGCGTGCGAACTCGTCGCACGCGACTCGTCTCAGCGGCTTGCCGTCCTCTGAGGCCGAGCTCGGACCGATGGTCCAGGACCCGTGACGTCCTCGCTTCGCCCGCGCGACCGCCCGGATACCACCGTGCCCAGGGTCCGGGCTTCGGCCCCCGTCATCAAGCCGCCTCTGCCGCTTGTCCAGACGAAGCGCCTGGAGCAACGGCGGGTGACAACATGCGTCTTAGTACTCCAGCAGCGGTTCGTGTCCTGAGCTGGTGATTGTCGTTGTCCTGGTATGGAGGGCATGACTGAAGTCGGTTGCTGGGCTGCGGAGTTGGAGTCGGTGTTCGCCCGGGTGGCGGGCCGGTTCGCTCGGGCGGATCTGCGGTGGCGGATGCGGGACTACGTCCGCGGTCTGCTGGGACGGGCGACACGGAAGAACGGCTGGCAGCTCGCGGAATGGGCAGGCCACCGCACACCGGACGGCTTCCAGCGGCTGCTGAACAGCAGCGTCTGGGACGCGGACGCCCTGCGTGACGACGTCCGTGCCTACGTCGGTGAGTCCCTTGGCCCCCATGGAGTGTTGATCATTGACGACACCGGGTTCATCAAGAAGGGCACCACCTCGGCCGGGGCCGGCCGGCAGTACACCGGCACCTCAGGAAAGATCGACAACTGCCAGATCGGCGTATTCGCTGCCTATGCCACCCGTTCGGGCCGGGCCCTGGTGGACCGGGAGCTCTACCTGCCCAAGGCCTGGACGTCCGACCGCGACCGCTGCCGGGCGGCGAAGATCCCCGACGAACGCGGCTTCGCGACCAAGGGAGAGCTGGCCCGGGACATCGTCCGCCGCTGCCTGGCCGCCGGCCTGCCCGCCCCGTGGGTCACCGCGGACGAGGCCTACGGGCAGGACTGGCACTTCCGCCGCCTGCTCGAGCAACTCGACGTCGGCTATGTGGTGGCGGTGCCCAAGTCGCAGCAGACCAAGTCCCTGGCCGGCATCTGGCGCATCGACCAGCTCATCGAGGACGCCCCTGCCGATGCCTGGCAGAGACTCTCCTGCGGCGACGGCGCCAAGGGCCCGCGTGTCTACGGCTGGGCCGCAGCCAAGCTGCCCGCCAACCTCGTCTTCGACCCCGACCCGCCGACCCATCACCGCTGGGTGATGGCCCGCCGCAGCCTGTCCGATCCCGAAGAGGTGGCCTACTACCTGGCCTACGCCCCCGTCGGCGTCGAGATCGCCGAGCTGGCCCAGATGGCCGGCTCCCGCTGGGCGATCGAGGAGTGCTTCCAGGCCGCGAAGAACGAATGCGGCCTGGACGAGTACGAGGTCCGCCGCTATCCCGGCTGGTATCGGCACATCACCCTGGCCATGCTCGCCCACGCGGTCCTGACGGCACTCGCCGCCCAGGCCAGCGAGGCCGCAAAGGGGGCTGCAGAAACGGATCAGCCCTCGTCCCGCTCACCGTGGCAGAGATCCGGCGGCTCCTGGACGCTCTCCTGCCCCACCCACGAGCCGACCGCGACCCCGTCACCCACGCACTGAAGTGGTCGGCCTGGAGAAGACACCGCCAGGCCGTCGCCCGCCGCTGCCACTACCGAAAACGCAGCTCAGAACACGATCCGCTGCTGGAGTAGAAGAGACAGTCGCGGCCGTGGATCATCTCCGATGAACTGTGGTCGCTCATCGAACCGTTGCTGCCCGAGCCGGGGCCGAAGCTGGTGGCGGGCCGGCCACGGGTGCCGGACCGGCAGGCCCTGTGCGGGATCCTGTTCGTGCTGCACACCGGCATCCAGTGGGAGTGCCTGCCCCAGGAGCTGGGCTTCGGCTCAGGCATGACCTGCTGGCGGCGCCTGGCCGCCTGGAACGAGGCCGGCGTCTGGGACCAACTGCACCTCGTGCTGCTGAAGAAGCTGCGGTCGGCAAAGCAGCTGGACTGGTCGAGGGCGGTGATCGACTCCTCCCACGTCAGGGCGGCCCGCAGAGGCCCAAAAGCGGTCCCAGCCCGGTCGACCGCGCACGGCGGGCAGCAAGCACCACGTCCTCACCGACGGCCAGGGCATCCCGCTCGCGGTGTCGCTGACCGGCGGAAACCGCGGGCGACGTCACCCAGCTCCTGCCCCTGCTGGACAAGGTCCCACCGGTCGCCGGCGTCGTCGGCAGACCACGCAGACGGCCGGACATGCTTTTCGCCGACCGCGGCTACGACCACGACAAGTACCGGCGACTGCTGCGGGAACGCGGCATCCGGCCCGTGATCGCCGAACGCGGCCAGCCGCACGGCTCCGGCCTGGGTATCTTCCGCTGGGTCGTCGAGCGAACGATCTCCTGGCTCCACGGCTTCCGCCGCCTGCGCACCCGCTGGGAACGGCGCGACGACATCCATGAGGCCTTCCTCGGCCTCGCCACCTGCCTCATCACCCACCGACACGTCCAACGGCTTTGTTAGGACCTCTTGCGGCCGATGCACAACACGCGCCTCGGGAAGCTACGCGACCAACCAGCTCGCATCCATTGCTTCTGCAAGGCCAGCGCCCTTGGGATGCCCGTGACTCTGCCTGTCCACTCGAGGCTGCGCGGACCGAGTGGACGCGGCTGCCCAGGCGCTTTGGCCCGGGGAGGGTCAACGGAGATCCAGTGCGGGGCCGGTTCCCGGTGCAATCGGCGCGGTGAGTGCCCACCCAAGCGCACCCGCCTCACGCCTCTCTTGAGACGCGAGTTTATGATCGCAATCCGCACCGGCCCGCGGGAGGTGGTCGGGGCGACAAGAGCCTGCTGCGCCGCAGAAGTCTGGTGCCCCGCCGTCGAATGCCGTGGTGCCCGGCTCCGGCGCACACCCCGGGAGGGGCGACACCACGATGACTCAGGACACTTCGGCACTCGACGACCCGGTGGGCCGGTCACTCCGTGGCCCTCACGCACGTTTCGCCCGGCGACTCGGCCGGGCTGTCACCTACCTGCCGGAGGTGACGACCTTCTCCGTGGTGCCCGCCGACGCGGACGTGTCGGACTGGGACGACCTGGCCAAGTTGCTCGCTCCGGGCGAACTCGCCGACATGTTCAGCTGCCCGGCCACTCCGCCGTCCGGCTGGGAGCCGGTCTTCCGTCTCGAGGGCCGTCAGATGGTCTGGCGCGGTGAGGGCCGGCTCGATCACCCTCCTGTCCGGCCCGGCGCCGGAGTGGTCGAGCTCACCGCGGACGACGTGCCCGAGATGCTCGGCCTGGTGGCGCGGACACGGCCGGGACCGTTCTGGCCGCGCACCCGCGAACTCGGCACCTACCTCGGCATCCGTGACAGCGGCACGCTGGTGGCGATGGCGGGGGAGCGGCTGCGGCCTCCGGGCTGGACCGAGATCAGCGCCGTCTGTACCGCTCCCGAGGCGCGCGGGCGAGGTAATGCGGCGCGTCTCGTCCGTGAGCTCGTCGTGCGGATCACGGCCCGCGACGAACGTCCCTTCCTGCACGTGGCCGAGACGAACACCGGCGCGATCGGCCTGTATACGCGGCTCGGCTTCGAAACCCGCAAGCAGGTGACCTTTCGGGGATTCCGCGCGCCTTGAGGGTCCCTGCGGCTCGTGGGCCGTGGGCACCGCCCGCCGCGGTGCCCACGGACCCTGCCGGACGTTCCGGTCGGGTGCTGTCGCTCTCGTCACGGACCCGGTCGTTCACCGCCCCTTTCCGACTCAGGCCGTGATGCCTGCCTTCTCGCTCTCACGGTCGTCGGCGTTTCCCTCGGCTTCCGCGAGCCGCTTGTTGCGGCGTACGGAGGACAAGAAGGACCAGCCGATCAGGATGACGCCGATGGAGCCGGTGATGAGCTCGTGGATCTCGTACTGGATGGTGACGAGCAGGATCAGCGCCAGGGCGCCGATGGCGTAGTGCGCGCCGTGCTCCAGGTAGACGTACTCGTCCAGGGTGCCCTGGCGGACCAGGTACACGGTCAGGGACCGCACGTACATGGCGCCGATGCCCAGGCCGAGGGCCATCAGGACGATGTCGTTGGTGATGGCGAAGGCGCCGATCACGCCGTCGAAGGAGAACGACGCGTCCAGGACCTCCAGGTAGAGGAACATGAAGAACGCGGCCTTGCCGGCCATGGCCACCACCGTGCGGGGCTTGCCCTCCCGCGCGGCCTTCTCCTCCTCCTCGTGCTCGTGCTCCTCCTCCTCTTCGAGCTTGTCCTCGAAGAAGCCGGACAGCCCGCCCACGATCATGTAGGTGATCAGGCCCGCGATGCCGGACAGCAGGACCGTCTCGGCCTTGTCCACGTGGGCGCCGCCGTGCTGGTGGGCGTGGGTGGCGAAGGTCATGGCGGAGATCAGCAGGATGACCAGCGCGATGCAGACCGACAGCATGTCGACCTTGCCCAGCTTGGCCAGCGGGCGCTCCAGCCAGCCCAGCCACTTGATGTCCCGGTCCTCGAAGATGAAGTCCAGGAAGATCATCAGCAGGAACATGCCACCGAACGCGGCGATCGCCGGGTGGGCGTCGGTGACGAGTTCCTGGTAACGGTCCTTGTCGCTGAGCGCGAGATCGACCGCCTCGATCGGGCCGAGCTGCGCGCTGACGGCGACGATGACGACGGGGAAGACCAGCCGCATGCCGAAAACGGCGATCAGAATGCCGATGGTGAGGAAGATCTTCTGCCAGAAGGCATTCATCTTCTTCAGGATGCCGGCGTTGACCACCGCGTTGTCGAAGGACAGCGAGATCTCGAGGATCGAGAGGATCGCCACGATTCCGAAGGCGGTCCACCCCCCGAAGAGGATCGCTGCGACCAGACCGAGCGCGGTGACCGCGAACGACCAGCCGAAGGTTTTCAGAACCACTGGCTACCCAATCGTGTGGTCGGGGAGGAGGACGATGCCGTCGTCGTCGGCGTGCAGGACGTCGCCGGGGCGGAAGGTGAGGCCGCCGAAGGTGACGGGGACGTCGACGGCTCCGGCGGAGTCCTTGGCGCTCTTGCGCGGGACGGTGCCCAGCGCCTTGACGCCGAGGCGGAGACCGGCGAGGGCGGCGCTGTCGCGGACGGCGCCGTGCAGGACCAGGCCGGCCCAGCCGTTGTCCTGGGCGGCGCCGGCGATGAGGTCGCCGACCAGGGCGGTGCGCAGGGAGCCGCCGCCGTCGACGACGAGGACGGCGCCGTCACCCGGGGTGCGGAGCAGGTCGCGCAGCAGGCCGTTGTCCTCGTGGCAGGAGACGGTGCGTACGGGGCCGGCGAAGCTTCGGTGGGCGCCGAACTGGCGGAACTGCAGGTCGCAGACGCGCAGTTCGGTGCCGTACTGGTCGACGAGGTCGGCGGTGGGGACGGGGATGACTGTCATGGGGGCTCCTTCGCTGGGGAGACTGCCGCGCTCGCGGCTCATCCGGCCGTCAGGGGGATGTGGGTGCGAGCGCGGCAGCCTGTTCGGGGGTGAGGGGACGGGTGGGGAGTCCACGCAGGAGGAGGTGGAGCTTGGCGGTCTCCTCCAGTTCCTCGATCGCGTCGGCGGCCTGCTCCAGGGAGGCGCCGGCGATGACCGGGCCGTGGTTGGCGAGCAGGACGGCGTGGTGGGTGCGGGCCGTCTCCTCGGCGAGCGGTTCCAGCGTGCTGTCACCGGGGGCGTGGTAGGGGAGAAGGGGCAGGGTGCCGACGCGCATGGCGTAGTAAGCGGTGAGGGGCGGCAGGGCGTTGGAGGGGTCCACGTCGCCCAGGCAGGAGACGGCGGCGGCGTACGTCGAGTGCAGGTGGACGACCGCGTGGGCGTCCGGCCGGGCCCGGTAGAAGGCGGCGTGCAGGAACGCCTCCTTCGTCGGACGGGGACCCTCCAGGTGCTTGCCGTGCAGGTCGGTGCGGGAGAGTTCGGCTTCCTCGACGGTGCCGAGGCTGGATCCGGTGGGTGTGAGCAGCAGGCTGCCGTCGGCCAGGCGGACGGACAGGTTGCCCGTCGAGCCGTGCGTCAGACCGCGTGTGAAGAGGGAGCGCGCGGTGCGGACGATGAGTGCGCGGGCGGCCGACTCGTCGGCGTAGGCGGTCACTTGGCCTCCGTGAGGGCACGGGTGAACAGGTCGGGGGCGCCGAAGTTGCCGGACTTCAGCATGAGGGCGAGGTCGCCGTGCTCGGTGCTGGCGTACGTCCACGGCACGCCGGGGTCGGCTTCCTCCCCGACGAGAACGGCGCGGACGCCGAGGGCGGTGGTGACGGCGCCCGAGGTCTCCCCGCCCGCGACGAGCAGTCGGCGCACGCCGCGGTCCACGAGGTGGGAGGCGAGGGTGCCGAGCAGTTCCTCGACCTGGGCGGCTGCTTCGGCGACACCCAACTGAGCCTGCACGGCGGCTAGTTCCTCCGGTGAGGCGGAGGCGTAAACCAGGACGGGCGAGGCCGGGTCCTGTTCGTCGTACCAGGCCAGTGCCTCTCCGGTGACGTCGCGGCCGGTGGCTGCGGCGAGGACGTCGAGGTGGAGGGAGGGCAGGCTGGCGGCGTAGAACTGGGCGATCTGCTCGAGCGTGCGGGCCGAGCAGCTGCCCGCCAGGACGGCGGCTCGGCCTTCGCCGGGCCAGGGTTCGGCGGTGGCCGGACCGGCGGTGGGGTGGGCGTGTCCGACGCCCTCGGCCAGTCCGGCGGCACCGGCGACGACCGGCAGTTCGAGGGCGGCGGCGCCCAGGACGGCGAGGTCCTCGTCGGTCAGGGCGTCGGCGATCACGTGCCGGACCCCGGCCTGCTCATGGGCGAGCAGGGCCTCGCGTACGGCGTCGACGCCGCGGCGCACGGTGGACCAGTCGATGACGGACACCTGGTGGCGGGTCTGCGCGGACAACAGACGCGGCAGAGAGGAGTCCGTCATCGGATTGAGGGGGTGGTGGCGCAGCGGCGAGTCGGAGAGCAGCTGGTCGTGGACGAAGAGGTGGCCCCGGTAGACGGTGCGGCCGTTGGGCGGGGAGGCCGGGCAGTGCAGGGTGACCGTGGCGCCGGCGGCGTCCATCAGGGCGTCGGTGACCGGGCCGATGTTGCCCTGCGGGGTGGAGTCGAAGGTGGAGCAGTACTTGAAGTAGACCTGGGCCGCGCCCTTGGTCCACAGCCAGCGCTGGGCGGCGAGCGAGTCGGCGACCGCCTCGTCGGCGGGCGTCGAACGCGACTTGAGGGCGACCACGGCGGCGTCGCAGTCCGCCGGGAGCACGGTGGTGTCGTCCGGGGTACCGAAGACCAGGGCGGTGCGCAGGCCCGCGCGCCGGAAGGCCGCGGCGACATCGGTGCCGCCGGTGAAGTCGTCGGCTATGCAGCCGATGCGCAGGGTCATGGTCGGGGGTCTCTCCTCGGGCGTGCGGGTGGTACGGGAGGCGGACCGGGGCGGGCGGCGGAGGCACCCGCCCCGGAGCAGGCGGGTCAGTTCTGGCCGGCGCCGATGGCCTTGATGACGGCGGCGGTGAACTCCGTGGTGGACGCGGAGCCGCCGAGGTCGCGGGTGGAGGTGCCGGCGGCGATCGCGTCGGCCACGCCCTTCTCGATGATCTTCGCGACGGTGGCGAGCTTCTCGTCGCCGTGCTTGGCGCCGAGCCACTCGAACAGCATGGAGCCGGAGAGGATCATGGCGACCGGGTTGGCGACGTTCTGCCCGGCGATGTCGGGGGCGGAGCCGTGGGAGGCCTGGGCCATGGCGGTGGTGGCGGAGGAGTTGATGGACGGGGCGGTGCCCAGCGAGCCGGAGATCTCGCCGGCCAGGTCGGAGAGGATGTCGCCGAACATGTTCTCGGTGACGATGACGTCGAAGTCCTGGGCACGGCGCACCAGGTGGACGGTCATGGCGTCGATGTGGAAGTCGTCCACCGCCACGTCCGGGTAGTCCTTCGCCACTTCCTGGCACACGGTGCGGAACAGGCCGGTGGTGAGCTTGAGGACGTTGGCCTTGTGGACGATGGTGAGCTTCTTGCGGCGCGAACGGGCCAGGTCGAAGGCGACGCGGGCGACGCGCTCGGTGGCCTCACGGGTGATGATGCCCAGCATGATCGCGGTGTCCGAGGTCGGCATGAACTCACCGGTGCCCGCGAAGGTGTTGCGGTCGGCGTAGAAGCCCTCGGTGTTCTCGCGGACGATGACGAGGTCGGCGTTGTCGCAGACGGCCTTGGCGCCGGGGAAGGACTTGGCGGGGCGGATGTTGGCGAAGAGCTGGAAGTGCTTGCGCAGGGTGCCCGACGGGTTGAGGGCGGACTTGTGCGGCTCGGGGTAGGACACGGAGTCGTGCGGGCCCAGGTACCAGCCGTCCAGTCCGGCCAGGGCGTCCTTGGTCTCCTCGGGGACCGGGGTGCCGTGGGTCTCGATGGCGGCGGCGCCGAGCGGCAGGGTCACCCAGTCGACGGAGACGTCGGCGGCCTGCGCGGCGGCGGTGGCGATCTCGACGGAGGAGGGGACGATCTCGGGGCCGATGCCGTCGCCATCGAGGACGCCGAGGCGGTAGGTCTTGCTGCTCATGGTGCGGGTTCCTCTCGAAGAAACAGGGGTGGTGGGGTCAGGGCAGGATGGCCGCGGCGTCGGTGAGCGCGGTCCAGGAGCGGGCGGCGGCCTTGGTGCTGTCGCCGTCCTGGGTGTGTTCCAGGGTCAGCCAGCCGGTGAAGCCGCCGGTGCGGAGAGCGGTGAGGAGGGCGGGGAGCCGGGGGTCACCGACGGTCAGGGGGCCTCGGGTCGAGGCGGCGGCGAGCTGGAGGCAGCCGGTGGCACGGGCGTGGTCGGTGACGGCCCGCACCGCGTCGACGCCCTCGGCGTCGAGGTGGTGGGTGTCCAGCACCAGCCCGGCCGGCGCGTCGAGCGAGCCGGTGAAGGCGAGGGCCTCGGCCGGGGTGTGCCACAGCGAGGTGTTGGCGCGTGACTGGGGTTCCAGCAGCAGGCGGCTGCCGCGCGTGGCGGCCTCCTCGGCCAGTCGCTCCACCGCGCGTTCGGCCCACACCTGCTGCATGTCCTCCAGACCGGGCAGGAAGGTGCCGCGGGTCTGACCGAGGGATACCGGCACACCCAGCTCGCCGGCGAGGCGGGCCGCGCCCAGCAGCCGGGACAGGGCATGCCGACGGACATCGGGCGAGGGGTCGGTCAGGGTCAGCCGGTCCTGGGCCGCGACCGGGCCGGTGCCGATGCCCAGGACCTTCAGACCGGCGGCCTCGACGGTCCGGGCCAGAGCGTCGGCGTCCCGGGCGCTGACCTCGCGGGCCTGTACCTCCACACCGTCGTAGCCGAGTTCGGCCAGGTCACGGACGGCCTCGGCGAGAGGCGCCGTGTGACCGAGCGGCATGGGGGAGACGCAGTCGTCACCGGAGACGGTGTAGGCCAGCGGCCAGGGCAGGCCCGCGGTCACGGCGCGACCACCGACGCCCCGGCCGGGGCGAGCAGGCCGCGCAGCTCACGGGCAGCCGCACCGGCGCCGTCCAGCACCGGCACACCCAGCAGGGCCGCCAGGGCGTCGCGGGCCGGCGTGAGCGAGTACTGCGCCAGCAGCACCGCGTCGGCGTCGGAGCCCCCGGCCGTGCGGAGGGCGTCCGCCAGGTGGCGGGCGGCCTCCTCGGGGCCGGCTCCGGCGGCCTCCTCGCTCAGGGCGGTCACGATGTCGACCGGACGGTCCGGGCGGGCGGCCGGGACGAGTGCTTCGAGCTGGGCGACGGCCGCCGGTACGGCCGGCGGGGTGGAGGCGACGACGGCGATCCGCCGGTGCGGGCCGGACAGGGCGGTCTTGAACATCGACTCGTCCGACTTCAGCACCGGCACGTCCCACAGCACGCGGGCGGTGTCCACCACCTCTCCGTAGGAGGAGCAGGTCAGCAGCAGGCCCTGGGCGCCGCCGTCCATGACGTGGGCGATCAGCCGGAGCATGCGGCGGCGCAGTGCGTCGGTGAGTCCGCCCGCCTCGCGGGCGTCGTCCAGCAGGCGGTCGTCCAGGACGTTCCAGACCGTGGCCTGCGGAAACTCCTGGGCGAACGCGTCCTGGGCGATGCGGTGGGCGGCCGGCACGGCGTGGATCATGGCGACCAGGGGAGGGGATTCGATCACCGGGTTCTTACCTCTTCCGGTAGGCGGGGACCGGCAAGGGTCCCGACCGGGGGCCTGCCTCCGGCCGATGCGGAAATGTTTCCCGACGGCGGAGGAGGTGGGCCCGAGATGGGGGCGGCAGCGTGGTGTCGCGGTGCCGCGCCGCCACTGTAGGCCGAACCGGTCAACCGGTCAACCGGTTGTTCGTGCGGGTGGGCCGCGAGGTACCGGAATCGGCCCGGCGCCTCGCGGTGGCCGCTATCCCTCGCGCTGTTCGAGCGCCTTCATCAGGCGTCGGGAGGCGCCGTCCATGTGCCGGGCCATCGCCGCGCGGGCGGCGTCCGCGTCACCGTGCGCGACCGCCTCGAAGATCGGGACGTGGTCGTCGTAGGCCACCTCGCGGGAGCGGACCGCCCCCGTGCGCTCCACCCAGCCACGCTGGATCATCGCGCGCATGCCCTTGAGCATGTCCCGCAGCACGGTGTTGCCGGCCAGTTCGCCGAGGGCCGCGTGGAAGGCGGTGTCCGCCTCGGGGAACTCCTCGTCCGGGCACTCCCGCATCGCCGTCAGGCGGGCCCGCAGCAGTTCGACGCCGGCCGCGTCGCGTGCCTGTGCGGCCAGGCCGGCCACTATGATCTCCAGCTCTGCGCGGGCCTGCACCATGTCGCGGGCACCCCGCTCACCGAGAACGAGCCCCAGCTCGAACAGTCGGTAGAGCACGTCCGAGTCGGTGCCGCGGAAGTACGTCCCGCTGGACTGGCGGATCTCCAGCAGGCCGAGGAAACCGAGCGACTTGATCGCCTCGCGCACGGTGGGCCGGTTCACCCCGAGCATCTCGGTCAGCTGTCGTTCCGACGGGATGCGGTCGCCGGGCTGCACCTCGCCGGACATCAGGTAGTCGATCAGGCGGCGGGAGACCTCGGCGGCCAGCGGCTCGCGCGGCTCGATCGTGATTCTGGCGAGTTCGGCCATCGATTTCCTCACTTCGGTATTGACGTGATGGCCGGATTCTAGTTACCTACCGGCAATCCGGTAAACCGGTTGTCCGGAAGTCGACAGGTGTCCTTCCCCGTGTCGGCCCCCCGGATGTCCCAGCCATGCCAGGCGCACTCCTGACGTCCCCACCGGGCCTTCGCCCGCCGCCACCGTGCGCCCTCCGAGCCGCCGTACAGGAGCCGCACGTACCATGACCGACCCGACGCACGAGCCGAGTACGGCCCCGTGTGCGCTGCCGGTCGTCACCCGAACCGACACGCACTGAACCTCACGCGCCGTCCCGTGCCGCCGGCCCGACCGGCGGCCACCGAGCCCTGCCCCAAGGAGCAACGATGCTCGCCGTCCTCGGTTTCGCCACACTGGGCAGCTTCATGCTGCTCGTGATGCGGAAACACCTCTCCGCCTTCACCGCCATCATGCTCACCCCGATCGCCGCCGCCGTCATCGCGGGCAAGGGCACCGAGCTCGGCGACATGATCATGAACGGCCTGGAAACCGTCGCGCCCACCGCGGCCCTGCTCCTCTTCGCCGTCCTCTACTTCGGCCTGATGATGGAGTGCAAGCTCTTCGAGCCGATCGTCCAGGCCATCGTCCGCGCCTCCAAGGGCGACCCGGTCCGCATCGTCGTCGGCACCGCCGTGCTCTCCCTCCTGGTCGCCCTGGACGGTGACGGCACCACCAGCTACATGATCGTCTGCTCGGCGTTCCTGCCCATCTACCGGCGCCTGGGCATCAACCCCCTCATCCTCGCCACCCTGGCGGCCATGGCGCTGGGCACCATCTCCGGCACCACCCCCTGGGGCGGCGCCGCCACCCGCGGCATCAGCGTCCTGCACCTGAGCGCCACCGAGTACTTCGTCCACATGATCGGCCCCATGGCCCTCACCAGCCTGGCCATCATCGCCGTCGCCTACTGGCTCGGCCTGCGCGAACGCCACAAGCTCGACCCCGAGAAGCTCGCCGCCTACAAGCTGGAGATCGCCTCCGGCGAGGCGTTCGAGCCGGTCGAGGCCGACTGGCGCATGTGGTTCAACGCCGCCCTCACCCTGCTCCTGATGGTTCTGCTCATCATGGAGGTCGCCGACCTCCTGGTGCTGTTCATGGTCGCGTTCGTCATCGCCCTGCTGGTCAACATCCGCTCCATCGGCGACCAGCAGGACCTCATCAAGCGCCAGGCCGCCAACGCCGTCCCCGTGATGATCCTCGTCCTGGCCGCCGGCGTCTTCACCGGCATCATGACCGACTCCGGCATGATCAAGGCCATGGCCGACGCCGCCCTCGCCATCGTCCCCGAGGGCTGGGGCAACGTCATCCCGCTGTTCACCGCGATCCTCGCCCTGCCGCTCGGCTTCTTCATGTCGAACGACGGCTACTGGTTCGGCGTCGTCCCCGTCCTCGCCGAATCCGCCGCCCACTACGGCATCCCCGCCAACGAGATCGCCCGCGCCGGCGCCATCGGCCAGATCCTGCACATGATGGGCCCCACCAGCGCGCCCCTGTGGGTCCTCCTCGGGCTGGTCAAGGCGGAACTCGGCGACTTCCAGAAGCACGCCCTGCGCTGGGGCATCCTCGTCTCCCTCGCCTACATCGCCTTCGCCGTCCTCACCGGAGCCATCAGCGTCACCTGAGCCGACGCACGCGACGTGCCGTAGGTCGCCTCGTGTCCGGCGGGCCGCGCCGTCGTCACCGGCGCGGCCGGCACCGTCCCGGAGACTCCCGCCACCCGCACCCGCACCCGCGACACCGGCGGCGCCCTCGGCGCCGCCGGTGTCGACGCCCGGATCCGCCGCACCGTCGAGCACACCGGAGAGACCGCCTGATGATCGTTTCCGCGAACCCGGCCACCGGCACCGAACTCGCCCGCTACTTCGCCCAGTCGCCCCAGGAGGTCGACGGCGTCCTCGACGCGGCGGCCTCGGCGCAGGCCGCCTGGCGCCGACGTGACATCACCAACCGCACATCCCTGCTGCGGGAGATGGCCCGCGTCCTGCACGAGGGCCGGGACGGCTACGCGGCGCTGATCACCGCCGAGATGGGCAAGCCGATCACCGAGGCGCGCGCGGAGATCGAGAAGTGCGCGGTGACCTGCGACTACTACGCCGACCACGCGCCGGCCCAGCTCGCGGACCGGCCCGTCGCCTCGAACGCCGCCGAGAGCGCCGTCGTCCACGACCCGCTGGGCGTGGTCCTCGCGGTGATGCCGTGGAACTACCCCTTCTGGCAGTTCTTCCGCTTCGCCGCCTCCGCTCTGGCCGCGGGTAACGGCACCCTGCTCAAGCACGCCAACAACGTGCCGCAGTGCGCCCTCGCCGTCGAGGAGGTCGTCCGCAGGGCCGGCGCACCCGAGGGCCTGTGCCGGACCCTGCTGATCGAGGTCGACCAGGTCGCCGGGATCATCGCCGACCCGCGCGTCGCGGCGGTCACCCTCACCGGGTCCACCGAGGTCGGCGCGATCGTCGCAGCCCAGGCCGCCGCCGTGCTGAAGAAGCAGGTCCTCGAACTCGGCGGCTCCGACCCGTTCGTCGTCCTCGCCGACGCCGACATCGCGCAGGCCGCCGCCACCGCGGTCAAGGCCCGCTACGTCAACGCCGGCCAGTCCTGCGTCAACGCCAAGCGGTTCATCGTGGAGGACGCCGTCGCCGACGCGTTCGTCACCGCCTTCACGGCCGCCGCGGCCGCCCTGAAGGTCGGCGACCCGACCGACCCCGACACCGCCGTCGGCCCCATGGCCCGCGCGAACCTCCGCGACACCCTGCACGACCAGGTCCGGCGCACCCTCGAGGCCGGCGCCCGCCTCGCCCTCGGCGGCGAGGTCCCCGACGGACCCGGCTGCTACTACCCGCCCACCGTCCTCGACCACGTGCGCCCCGGCATGGCCGCCTTCGACGAGGAGACCTTCGGCCCCGTCGCGGCCATCACCCGCGTCACCGACGCCGACGAGGCGATCACCCTGGCCAACCGGACCGAGTACGGCCTCGGCGCCGCCCTGTGGACGAGCGACCTCGACCGGGCCCGCCGCCTGGCCCGCGTCCTCGACGTCGGCGCCGTCTTCGTCAACGGCATGGTCGCCTCCGACCCCCGCCTACCCTTCGGCGGCATCAAGAAGTCCGGCTACGGCCGCGAGCTCGGCGCCGAGGGCGTCCGCGAGTTCACCAACACCAAGACCGTCTGGATCGGCCCGGCCGCCTGACCACCCCCACTTGGAGAAACACCGTGCACCACCACCCCACCGGCGAACCCTGCTTCGCCCCCTTCCCGCCCGTCGTCCTGCGCCCGGCCGAACTGACCGCCTTCAGCCGCGGCGGCGGCGCCCGCACCATCCCCCTGGTCACCAAGGCGGCCGGCGCCGAGGTCTTCCTCACCGGCCAGACCCTCTTCGACGGCGGCGCCGGCATCGCCCTGCACACCCACAACTGCCCCGAGAGCGTCACCATCCTCGAAGGCGACGCCCTCGTGGAGATCGACGGCACCGAACACCACGTGACCCGCTTCGACACCACCTACGTCCCGGCCGGCACGCCCCACCGGTTCCGCAACGCCTCCGCCACCGAGCCCATGCGCATCCTGTGGATCTACGCCTCCGTCGACGCCACCCGCACCCTCGTGGAGACGGGCGTCACCGCGCGCGTCGACGCCGAGCACGGCAAGGCCGCCGCCCACGACTGACACCACGGCCCCTGGGGGAGGACATCACCGTGATCACCGAAATCGCCCAGATCGAGATCCGTCCGGGCCAGGAGCAGGAATTCGAGCGGGCCGTCACCGAGGCCCTTCCCTACTTCCTCGCGGCCGACGGCTGCCACGGCGTCGACCTGCACCGCAGTATCGAGCATCCCTCGCGCTACCGGCTGATGGTCCGCTGGGAGACGGTCGAGCACCACACCGTCACCTTCCGCGCCTCCGAGGGCTTCGCCCGCTGGCGAGCACTGGCCGGACCACACTTCGAGGCCCCGCCAAGGGTCGAACACGTGGAGTCCGTCCTCGCACCGTGACGTCGACCTGCGTTCCCGGACGGGCGAGCTCGGCCCGGATCACCAGCGCCATCAGGCCGCCGACGCAGAGGAAGACGAATGAGGTGACCAGGTACAGCGTGCTGGTCGTCTTGTGATCGGTGGTGATGACCCACTTCACCACGGCACTACCCGGCGATCTGCGAGATGTTGCCGGTGGTTGGGCCAGGGTTGTCATGATTGTTCGTTCTCTCTTGCCGCCTGGGAGTCCATGAGCGTGGAGGCGGCTGTGTCGGTTGGGGTGCGCGCCGACCGGGGCGCTGCTCAGAGCGGGGGCGGACCTGGTGGCCGTCTACCTGGCGGGGTCAGGCCAGGTCGTCGACCAGTTCGGCGACGGCCTTGCGACGCCCGGTGCAGAAGGGGACTTCCCTTCGCGTACGTACAGCCTGGTGCGGGAGTTGCGCAGGTGCTGCATGAGGTCGACGATGCGGTGCAGTTCGTCGGCCTCGAGCAGGTACCGATCCGGCATTCTCGAACCTGCCGCGCAA
This sequence comes from Streptomyces sp. CB02400, assembly GCF_001905725.1. GTDB lineage: Bacteria > Actinomycetota > Actinomycetes > Streptomycetales > Streptomycetaceae > Streptomyces > Streptomyces atrovirens. The sequence continues at coordinate 2,362 of NZ_LIWB01000023.1, read as the reverse complement.
GTTCAAGACGGTGATCAGTGGTTCACCGCTGCAGGACGTCGTTCATGAGAGCAATGACGTGTCCTTCGTCGGCGTGCACCACCCGGGCCTCGGTCTCGGCTTCGACGTTTGGGTCGGCGGCGGACTGTCGACCAACTTCATGCTCGCGCAGTGGCTGGGAGTCTTCGTCACGCTTGAGGAGATGCCGGAGATCTGGGCGGGTGTTGTCTCTGTCTTCCGTGATTACGGCTATCGCCGGTTGCGCAACCGGGCACGGTTGAAGTTCCTCGTCGCGGACTGGGGCGTCGTGCGGTTCTGCGAGGCGCTGGAGAGGGGGTACCTCCAGCGGACGCTGACCGACGGCCCCGCACCCGCCCCGCCGACGGGTCCTCGCGACCACGTCGGTGCCCACCCCCAGCGGGACGGTCGCTTCTACGTCGGTGCCACCCCCGCGGCAGGGCACGCTGCTGATGGTAACCATCCTCAGCCCATGTTGGGCATGCTGCGGTTACGCGGACGCGTCCGTATCTCCGTCCTCACCCAGCAGCAGATTTTCCGGTGCTGGTTCGGTGTTTGCTCCGGCCGGTCAATGGCGGGAAAACAGAAGGTCGTAGATCTGATCGGATGAGTCGTCGTACCACTTGATGGTGATGTCCATGAGGGATGCGGCGACAATCCGCTTGAGATTGCCGGGCGTTGCGGGAACGGATGCTACGTAGAGCATATTCGGGTAACCGATCGTTGTGGGTACAAGCGCGGCGTCGATGTTCTGATCATGGCTTCCTATGGAAATCCTCCAGGCTTCTGTACAGAGCTCATGCGGTGAGGTGGTGGTTGAGGATGGTGGCGGCGGTGCTGATGGTGCCGGGCATGAGGTGTCGGTAGATCTTGAAGGTGACGTCGATGTTCTTGTGGCCCATCCAATCGGCGACGTCGGTGATGGGAATGTTGTGGGTGAGGCAGTTGGAGGCGAAGAAGTGCCGGAAGCTGTAGAGCACCGTCCCTTCGGGGATGTCTGCCTCACGGGTCCTCTTGATGTGCTGCCATTGGTTGTTGAGGTAGTAGTGCGGGAACGGCCGGGTGGTGTCTTGGGGGTGGCGTAGTAGGTAGCCGTCGGTGGTGCCGTGTGTGTCGGCGTACCGCTCGATGGTCTGCTTGACGCGGGTGGGCAGGGGGACGTCGCGGTATTCACCGTTCTTGCGGTGTTTGAGGCGGGCGTACGTGCCGGTGGTCTGGTTGACCTGTTCGGTGATGCGGTAGACGTCGTCGGCGACGATGTTGCGCAGGTTGACGGCGGCGGCCTCGCCGTTGCGCATGCCGCAGCCGCTCATCAGGTCGGTGATCAGCCGGAAGCGGTCGTCGCCGGCCTCGCGTATCCGCCGCAGTTGCTGCGGTGAGGGGATGACGGCGCGCTTGGGGGCATACTGCGGGGGTTTCACGCCCGTCAGGGGGTGGTCGTCGAAGAGGCCGAGGCGGTGGGCGTCCAGCAGGATGGCCTTGAGTTTGTCGAAGGCGTTGACCCGGGTGGTCAAGCCCACGCCGACGCGTTCCATGGACCGGATGAAGCCATCGACGACCCCGGGATCGAAGGTGTTCATCCGCCGGCTGCCCAGCAGCGGCAGCATGTGATGCTCCAGCAGGGACTCCGGATGCCGCTCCGAGGCCGGGCCCAGGTCACGCTGGCCGGCCTTCCACTCCGCGGCATACTCACCGAACCGCATCGCCCTGTAGAGCGAGACCCGCTCCGCCTTCACCTGGTTGCGTGGCGCGGCCTTCTTGGCCTTGTAGACATCCGTCAACCGCCCGATGGCATCGTCCTGGGTGGTGAACCCCGGCTCCTCCACCTGCTTCCCGGATGCCGACCAGTAGCGGATCTTGTAGGAGTGCGGGCACTTCGACCACCGCGACCGCGGATGACCGCACTCCTTGAAGAACGACCCCATCCCACGAACCAGCGAATCCCGCCCCATGGCCGACCGACTCCCGCGACTGATGCTGACAGTTTGCTGACCGCCAGGCATCCGAAACGCCGTTGACGTGCGGAAACGCTGATGGAGTTCGCTGTGTGGTGGAACTTCATCGGACGGTCGCACGACGACATGTGCAGGCTCGCGAGGACTGGATGAAGGGGTCACGTTTCGGCGAGGTACAGGGGTACGACGGGGCTCCGCTGCCCGCGCCGGAACTGCCGAACGCACCCTTGAAGCCGCGAGGAAGGGTGCGCTGACCTGCGGAAACGCGGGTCCTGAACCAAGGGGGTCAGGATCGCTGCCGCGCCCGCCCGGCGAGGTGGCCATCCCCTGGCGCGGGTCTTCGTTCCTGCCTCCCAGGCATCTCTGAAGCTGTCCGCAGTTCTCAAGGCAGGTTGCGTCCTGGGAAGTGG
>NZ_LIWB01000022.1 GCF_001905725.1 Streptomyces sp. CB02400 | reverse complement strand
ACTTCCCAGGACGCAACCCACCTGTGCGTTCGGACGATCACCGTGAGCGCCGGATGGGGCAGGTGCGGCGACCGTGCGGCCTCCCACCTGTGCGAGACCCCTGCCGCCACGCTCGAACGGGTGGTGGCAGGGGCCCTTCGTGCTGTGAGGCGGACCAGGTTATACCCGAATGCATCCGGGTCAGCGATAAGCGTCGAAGAACGGACGCTCCACTTTCCTTGCGATGGAGAACGGGCGGAATTCCCGATCCGTGAGGACCTGGTGGATGAACTTCGAGGTGGAAACACCGTCGAATCGGTGCCAGTCCTCCAGAGGGGCAGTCCGGGCGACGATGGGCCATCCTTCGGGATTTTTCGACGTATCGGCCAGCCAGTAATACGCGGCTTCCGTCATCGACTGTCCCCAAAGAATGAGTCCGCTGCCCTCGAAGACCGAATAAGGGTCGAAAAGGGTCTGCGCCTGCGGACTGTCCCACTGATCCTTCAGTGAATTCCACCTCCCCAGCAGACTGTGCGGTTTGGTGCTGTCCACCGGCAGTAGTTCCAGAAATCCACTGAAGGCACCATGGCCGAACACTTCGCAGATCTCCTTGAAGTCACCCGGGAGAGGTGTTCCGAGTTCGCGCTCGATGTCCGCCCAATCCACCTCATGCCGCTCGGACTGTCGACCGGTAAGGGAGATGAGTTCACTCACCCATTCCATGAGGTTCTCTTCCCGGCTTCTGGTTGTCGGTGCCGAGGTGGAGCCAGGGCATCCATCCTTACGTCCGCCCCGGGTGACGCGCTGCCGCCCCCGGGCGGGGCGCCCCGTCAGAACAGTGAGTCGTCGCCCCGCAGCCGGCGTCGTAGGAACGAGGCGAAGGTCTGCTCCTCCAGGTGGGTGAGCGAGGTGCCCCCTGGCTCGATGTAGGCGACGCGCCACTCCTGCGGGTCGCCCGTCAGGGCGAGCCAGCCGAAAGCCCTGCCCTCCAGTTCGCCCCACTGCAGGAACACCGGGTCCTCGGTCAGCCAGGCGGCCTTGGCGACGGGAAACACGCGCATTCCGGCGATCACCCCGCCGGGGAACTCCCGCATGACTGTCAGGTAGTCCTCCGGGAACACGAGGTCCGGCACCTTCGTGTTCTCCGCGGCCCCGTCGACGAGCTCCCGCGCGTACTGCCGTATACCCGGAACACCGATGTTCCGGATCCGGGCGACGAGCTCCTCCACTGCGTCGATGTCCGGGTTCGACAGCACCGTGGCCGTCGCCCGCATGTCGTCGGCGACCTTCCAGAAGGAACCCGATTCGTATTCCTCGATGGTCTCGAACGCGGGAACCCCCTCGGGACGTCCGAGCAGCGCCCGCCCCACGAACTCCGAGGCGGAGAAGGGAAGGTCGAGCCACAGCTGGAAATCGTCGTCCGTGACGACGGTCGTCCAGTCCGCGGTGTTGTCGGCGGTGGTGTCCCACAGCAGCACGCCGTCGGTTGCGCTGCGCCCCCACGGCACCATGCCGCCGGGCTCCGGGTGGAGCGGCAGCCACAGCCGCTGGTCGCGGCTGCGAAGCGACAGCTCCATGTCTCCGATGCGCATGGAGGTGGGCCGGATGAACTCCTCGAGGGAGCGTACGGGGAGAGCGCCGGGTCGTTCGAGCAGTACGGACCCTGCGAAGACCCCGGCCGGTATGGCCTGGACCAGGAGCTCGAAGTCCTCAGGAACGACCCGGCCGTACTCGTCCTCCGGTCGTGCCGGGGCGTCGAAGCCGAGTAGTCGGACGACGTCGAGATGATTCATGTGTTCCTCTCTGATCGGCTCTGACCGGCGTCGGTGTCGGCGGTGGGGTGGACGATCAGCGATCGCCCACCCCATCGCCTCGGCCGTGCTGGATCAGTCAGCCAACGGTTTCATGACTCCGGAGTCCGTCAGTCGTGAACTCCGCTGTTGATCAGCCGTGAGAATGTACCCGACGAACTCGACACGTACATGTGCACGCCGATCGGAGTCACCCGGTTCGGGATGTAGATCGGAACGGACTGGTAATACACCCGCTCGCCCAGCTTGAGCCGTCTCTCGATCTCGTACTCCACCGACCGCATCTCCGTCTGATTGGCGTAGGCGGTCGTCGGGATGATGTTCTTCCGGAGGTGGGTGCCTCCGAATTCCCGGGCGATCAGGTGAGCCCGGTTCCAGTTGTCCGCCTCGTCCTGCAGGCTCCAGCCGACCGGTTCCTGCGGTTCGCTCGTGTTCCTCGTCGCCGGGGCGGACGGGTTCAGACAGGCGAAACCACCTGTCGCCCGCCCCTGCCCGTCCACGGGCGAGTTCCAGACGGTGCTGGCGCCCGAGGAGCTCTGGCACTTCTTGTTCTCGTTGCCGGCGTTGTCGATCGCCTTGCGCTGGAACGACGTGTCCGGCTCGGAGCTGTGCGCCGAAAGGCCCTGGAAGAGCCGGACGATCATGGAGACCGCCGCTCCGGTGGCCGTACCCTTCGGACCGCTCGAACCGCCGCCACCCCCACCCGGCGGGGTGGGCGCCGGCCCGGGAGCCGGCGACGGCGTGGGCCCGGGGGCCGTCCGGCTGGACGACCCGGAGGAAGAGACGTCTTCCGCCGACGGCATCAGCTGGCCGAGGGCCATGGCCATGTCGTTCAGGTTCTGCTGACCCGACGGCGTCGCCGCGTACAGGGCCGTGACCAGCGCCGCACCCGCGTACCAGATCAGCGGGATGGCGAAGTGGCCGTCCAGCTCGACGAAACTGGTGGGGTTGCCGCCGGCGAACGAGTAGCGGTTGCCGGTGAACGGATCCGCGCCCAGGTTCATGTCGGCCAGCGCGCCGTTGTACATGTCCCGGGTGGTGAAGCGGTTGAGCCCCGGGCTGTAGTCCCGGAACCCCATGTCGTACGTACCCGACTGGGCGTCCCAGCGCTTCGCGTTGAAGCGGTAGGGGTTGTACTCCTGCTTCGTCGGGTCGGCGGCGTCCGGCTTGTCGATGCCCGTGAACTCCGACTTGTCGTCGGAGCCGTAGGCGGTGTAGCCGTACGTCGCCTTGGCGTCGCCGTTCTTGTCGGTCAGCGTCTCGACGTCGTTGTGCGAGTTGTAGCCGTAGAAGCCGTCCTCGCTCGTGCCGTCGGTGTTGTGCTTGACCTGGGAGAGACGCTCGCCCCACGGGCTGTACTGATACGACTTGGTGAGTTGGCCGGCAACCTCCTCGCTCAGCACCTCCGTGGACAGGCCGAGGTAGCTGAACTCGGTCGTCTTGCCGTCCGCGGTCTTCGACGCGGTGCGGTCCAGCGGGTCGAAGGTGTACTTCGTCGACTTCATCGCGCCGGTGGCGTCCATCTTCTGGGACTCCACGACGTGGTCGAAGCCGTCGTACACGCTCCTCTCGATGACCTCGCCGCCCGAGGTGACCGACTCCTGGCGGCCGAACGGGTCATAGTTGTACGTGGCCGTCGTGCCGCCGGTGGTGCCCAGCAGCAGGCGGTTGCGGTCGTACTCGTAGGTGGTCGTGACGTTCTTGACCGTCTGCGAGATGACGTTGGCGTTGTCGTCGTGGACGTACTTCTCGGTGCCCGCGCCGTTGCCGGTCTTGACCGATTCGACGAGCCGGCCCACCGGGTCGTAGGTGTAGTCCGTCGTGGAGTCGAGGTACGCCGCGTGGTTGTCGGCGTTCATCTTCTTCGCGACGTCCTGCGCCTTGTTGCCGTTCAGGTCGTAGGCGTAGGTGTGTGAGGAGACGAGGGTGCCGTCGGGCTTCCTCTCAGTGGTCGACTTCGGCTCACCACCGAGGTGGTACGTGAAGTCGACGGTGTTGCCGTTGGCCTTGGTCTCCTTGAGCCGCTGGCCGCGGTCCGTGAACGTGAAGGTGGTGACCTTGGGCGAGGGGTCTGTGGCGGACTCGCCGATGGAGACCGACTTGACCAGCTCGCGCGAGTCGTAGGCGTACTTGGAGAACTGGCTCGGGTGGGTGACCGTGTCCGCCTGGCCGTTCGCGTCGTAGGTATACGACGTGACCTTCTTCTCCTGGCCCGCGAGGGCCTCGGTCACCTTCTGTACCTGGTTCAGCCCGTCGTAGACGACCGTGTACGCGTCGATCCTCGCACCCGACGACGTGTCGTCGATCGACGTCATGTTGCCGTTGACGTCGTACGCGTAGGTGAACGTCCGCTTCTCGGCGTCCGTCTCGCCGGATGTGTCCCGCACCAGCTTGACGGCGTCGGCGACCACGACGCCCGAGCTGCTCTGTTCCAGCTTCAGCGTGGCGTCATTGCCCTGCTTCAAGCTGTACGAACCGAGCGTCACCCAGGTGCCGGGGGCGGCCGTCTGGTCCTTGCTGACCGACGGGTGGGTCGTCGCACCCTGCGCCAGCGTGTACTTCGCCGCCGTCGCGGCGCCCGTGACCTTCGGGTACTTCGCGTACGCGGTGTACGTGCCGTCCTTCGGGATGTTCAGCGTCCAGGTGAAGGCGTCCGTGCCCGCACCGGCCGCATGAGTGCGGTGGTTGTAGCCCTGCTGACCGGCGACGTCGCCGGTCGCCCACGTGCCCGTGGCCGAGGTGTGCTGGGTGTCGGAATTCTCGACGAGCACAACCGACTTGCCCGCCGGTACGCCGTCGTCCGACTTGGACTTGAGCTTGCCGTCGGGGTAGTACGACTGCGTCATCGTGCGGCCCGAGGAACCGCCCGCCGACGTGAGGGTACGGGACGTCTGCTGCCCGATCTCGTTGTAGTCGTACGTCGTGCTGATGTCCCACGGGTCGGTGGACTTCCTCGTCCAGCCGTTGTCGAAGTACTCGAAGACCGTGTCGTTGCGGACCGTCTGGCCCTCCGACGGCGGCAGCGACTGCCGCTCCACCCGGCCCAGCGCGTCGTACACGGTCTGCGTGTAGACGTTCGGGTCGTCGTGCTGGGGGTCGCTCGGGTCGTACGGCTGGTACTGCTTCACCGGACGGTTCAGCGCGTCGTACTCGGTACGCGAGGCGAAGTCGTCCACCGTGGCTGTCGCGGTGCCCCGCGGCGTTGTCACCTTGGTGGTGTTGCCGACCTGGTCGTATGCGTACTTCGTGATGCGGAACGTGGTCGCGTCGTACGGGACCTTGACCTCGGCCTGCTTGCCCCGCTCGTCGTAGGTGTAGGTGGTGGTGCTGTTCTCGGGGTCCGTGGACGTGAGGACGAGGCCGTCCCGGTCATAGGTACGCGAACTGGATTTGCCCGCCGCGTCCGTGAACGTGGTGAGCCGGTGGTTCAGGTCGTACGCCATCTTGGACGTGTGGTCCGTGGTGTCCGCGGTGGCGTTCTTCTTCGGGTCGACGACCTTGACGGGGTTGCCGACGACGTCGTACTCGTAGCTGATCCTGTCACCGGCCGTGTTGACCGCCGCGGTGAGCTGGTAGATCTCGTCGTAGTGGTTGGTGGTGACGTAGTCGGTGGTGTCCGAGGCGGTCAGCGTGCCCTTCGGCTCCGTGACGGTCCTGAGGTTGCCGACCTTGTCGTAGGTGTAGGCGGTCCGCCGCTCGGGGGACGTGGGGGTGTCCTTCGGAGCGGTGGCCGAGGTCATCTGGTCCGCGTCGTCGTACACCGCGGTCGAGACCGCGCCGTTCGGCGACGTCGACTCGGTGATGTTGTCGTTGGCGTCGTAGACCGGGGCCGGCGCGGTGATGAAGACGTCCGCGTCCTGGTCCTTCGCGACCGTGCCCGACTTCGGCCGACCGAAGGCGTCGTACGTCTGCGTGGTCTTCTTGCCCAGCGCGTCGGTGACCTCGGTGACCTGACCGCGCTGGTCGTAGACGAACGACGTCGACTCGCCCAGTGCGTCGGTGATCTTCGCCGGATAACCCGTGGGACCGAAGTCGCTGTTGGTCGTCGGGTTGCCGTTGGCGTCCGTCGCCTTGGTGAGCTGGCCGTGGGAGTCGTACTCGTACGACGTCGTGTAGTCGTCCGCCGTCGCCGTCGCGACGCCCTTGGGGTCGGTGACCGTCTTCAGGTTGCCGAAGGCGTCATGGCCGAACTGCCACGTGCGGCCCTCCGGGGAGGTCTTGGTGGACAGGTCGGCCGCGTAGCCGTCGGCGCGGGTCTGGTAGCTGTACCGCTGCGAGTCGGCCGGGTACGTGCCCGGAGCGCATTCCGAGGCGTCCGGGACACCGGACTTGTTGGTCTCCGCGTCCCGTGACCAGAGCGGGTAGCCGGTCTTCTGGTCGTAGCAGTAAGCCGTCCTGGCGCCGTTGGCCTCCTCCAGGTAGGTGACGTTGTTGTCCGCGTCCCAGCTCATCTTCGTGGTCTGGGACTTGGCGTTCGTCGTCTGCACCGGGCGGCCGAAGTCGTCCGCCACGTAGGAGGTGGTGTGCGACTCGGCGTCCGTCACCTCGGCGTCGGTGAACTTCGTGTTCGCCGCGTTCACCGCGTACGTGAACCCGGTCGCCCCGTCCAGCCGGTCGGTGATGGTCTTCGTCCACCAGTGGTACTTCGGGTCGTCCCCGGCCGACGGCTCGTTGTACGCCAGTTTCGTGGCGTTGCCGCGAGGGTCCGTGGCGGTGACGAGTTTGACGTTCTTGTTGCCCTGCGTGGCGTCGTACGTGAAGGCGAAGACCTTCGGCTGGGCCGAGCCCGCGCCGTCGGTCATCTTGGTCAGCAGGCCCTTGTCCGAGTACTCGAACGTGAGCTTGCGGCCCGAGATGTCGGTGACCGACTGGATGTGGTCCTCGATCTTCGGGCTGGTCGCCTCGGCCTTGTCGTAGTAGTCGACGGTGAGCGACTGCCGGCCGGCCGGGTCGGTGATGTACCGGAGGAACTTGGTCGGCTTGTTGTTGGACTTGCGCTCCTCGTACGTGAACGTCTGCGTGTTGCCGTTCTTGTCGACCGCGGACGTCATGTAGCCGTCGCAGCCGAAGAGGAAGCGGGTGCCGTCGGGGCGCGTGAGCGTCCAGGCGTCCAGGACCGGGTCCTTGGCCGGGGTGCAGTCCAGGCCCTCCTTGGACGTGATCCGGTAGTGGACGCCCGCGGGGGCCTTCCACGTGCCGTCGTCCTGCTTGCGGAAGACGTGCGTGGTGCCGTCACCGTCCGGGAGGCGGATCTCGGTGGGGTGCGGGTTGGGGTGGAAGTCCAGCGGCGCGCCCAGCCGGATGGGGCCCGACGCCTGGAACGACCAGCCGTGCCCGGAGACCGTGTCCGAGGTGTCCAGCGAGTTGTACGCCACCCGGAAGAACGTGTTCAGCCCTCGGCCGGGGTTGGTGAACGCGTTGTACGACCACACGCTGTTCCCGGCCGCCAGGTTGTTCATCACCGTCGAGCCGGCGCCGGTGTTCTTGCCGGTGTAGGAGTAGAACTTCTCCAGGCCGAGCTGGTTGGAGGTCGGGTCCTCCACGGCCACGTGCTGGGTGAGGCCGGTGACCTCCGCCGCCGTACCGGCCGTGTCCTGGACCTCCCAGGTCAGCGTGTACTCGGTGCGCTTGTTGCCGGAGTCGGAGTTGATCGGCGTCTTGACCTGCGCGGGGATGGTGACGGAGGCACCGGGGGCGAGGTCGTGCGGCAGCGCGGTGCGGACCTGGTTGCCGCCGGTGGTGGCGTCCGTGCCGTCCGGCAGGGACCACCGGTAGGTCAGCTCGTGACCGGCCACCGTCCACTGCTGGTCGGTGGTGTTGGTGAGGGTGACGTCGACGGTGTAGGTGGAGTTGGGCGTCATCCGGGCCGGCGTGCCCGGCGCGTAGTACGTCGACTCCGGGGTCTCGTCCACGTAGGTGACGACGAGCTTGGGCCGCAGCCGCTGCTCGGGCGCCTCCGAGGACAGGAAGACCGAGCGCTCCTGCGCGGCGGCCTCGTCCGCCGTCTTGATGGCGACCCCGTGCCCGCCGGCCGGGTCGGTCACCCAGCCCTGGGCCAGGGAGGTGACGTCCCAGTCGTGGCGGGCCGGGTCGTTGCTCATCGCGCCGACGTCGGAGACCGCCGCGCCGACGTCACCGCCGGGCGCGGTCCAGGCGGTGCCGGAGGTGGCCTTGTTCCAGGTCGCGCTCTCGTCGAAGTCCCGCGTGAGCGGACGCAGTTCGTAGACCGCTCCCTCGGCGCTCCGCGTCGACTGGGTGCCCCAGAGGCGGACCGTGGCCTGGAGGACGCGCGAGGACGCGGGGACACCGAGGTCGCCGAAGTCCAGCAGGGCGCGGGTGTCGCCGTAGGTGGTGGAGTTGTTGCCGACCGTCAGCCACGGCTGCGGCCCGTACTCGTCGAACGAGTCGTGGGCGGCCGTCGGCTGCGCGGAGGACAGGGTGGTGTCCTGGCCGGCCGTGATCACCTTCGTGGTGCGGCCCGCCTTCGGCAGCCGCACGAGCTGGGTGGGCGAGCCGATGACCTGCCCGTCCTTCGTCTTCACCGCGACCATGTAGTAGTAGGCGCGGCCGAACGGATCGGCGCTGTCCGCCGGGGTGGGTACCGCCGTGGTGTCGGTGAAGGCGTTCGCCGACCCGTCCACGGGGGCCACCAGCGTCGCCGCCGACGGCGTGAACGACTGGTAGACGGAGCGGTGGACCTGGTACTCGGCCAGGTCGTCGCCGGTGGAGCCGGCGTCCGGGTCCTGGTAGTCGGGCCAGTGCAGCTCCGCGCCCGTCGCGTGGATCACGGACGGGGAGTCGAGGGCCACGCCCTGCCGCCCGAAGGTCAGCACCAGGCGCGGGTAGTTGGCCGTCTCGCCGCCGTAGCCGAACTCGCTGCCCTCGTAGCGGGGGCCGCCCTTGGGGGCGTCGGCGCTCTCGTCGCCGGCCTTGACCACGAAGCCGTGGTTGTCGTAGGTGCCGTCGATCCACTGCTGGACGGTCTTCGTCACCGGGAACGAGTGCCAGGTGCTCACCTCGCCCGGCTTCTTGGTGACGGTCCCGCCCTTGGTGAAGCGCACGGCGTCCGCGACGACCGCGGTGGACGTCGAGGCCGGTGCGTCACCCAGGACGATCTTGCCGGCCGTGCCCGCCTTGAACGGGTGCGAGCCCAGCGGCTTCCACACACCGCCGGTGCCGGCGCTCTGGTCGACGGTGTACTGCTTCGACCCGCCGGAGTACGTCACCGTGTACGGCGCGTTGGTCGCCCGGTCGACGGCGGGCACGCTGTGCACGTCGACCTGGTAGGTGCCGTCCTCCGGCAGGCTCGGCTGCCAGGTGTACGTGTCACCCGCCACCGAGTCCTTGTTGTACAGGTAGTCCTGGTTGACCGCGTGCTGCGTGTACGTGGTGTTCCCCGACGCCGGCCACGAACCCACCGCCGCGGTGCGGCCCGTGTCCCCGTCGTCGACGACGACGGACGTGCCGGACAGCTCACCGGTGATGCCCTGGGCGCTGTTCCAGGTGGCCGTCGCCTCGCTCCACTCCTGGGTGGCCCGGTGCGCCTCCAGGCGTACCTCGTCACCGGAGGTGGTGTGCGTCTGGTCGTAGTACAGCTTCAGGTCCGCCGAGTCCACGCGCGTCCCGGCCGGTATCCCGGACAGCGGGAACCGCAGCAGGGCGCGCGACGATCCGGAGGTGGTGTTGCCGACCGACAGCCGCCAGTTGTCGTCGTAGTTCGACGCCGGGCCGTCCGAGGAGATCATCACATCTTGCGCCGTCGTCGGCGTCGGCGCGATCTCGATCGTCGGGTCGACCGTGACGGGGTACCGGCGTTCCTTCGCGGCCAGCCACTTCGCGTCCGGCGTGACGGTCAGCGTCCAGCCGTCCCCGGCCTTGGCGAGCCGCTGCTTCACCTCGGTGCTGTACGTGGTGCCGTACGGCGACGAGGCGTCCTTCTTCGAGTCCGTCATGAACCCGGCCGGGATCACCAGCACGGGGTCCGCGGACTCGCCGAAGAAGCGGATCGAACCGTCCTCGCCCTGCTTCGGCGTCAGCCCGTCCACGTCCAGCGTGAACGTGAACCTCACCGGACCGGAGGGCCGTTCGTCCAGGACGATGTTCTCCTTGACGCGCCCGGCACCCACCTCGTAGGTGAGGTCCGCGCCGTCGATCGCGTCCTCGTACGTGACCGTGCCGCCCTTGGCCGTCGGCTTCAGCGCGTCCGCGCCGGCCAGGCCCATCGTCACCGACCGGCCCTCACCGGCCTCCACCCGCAGCAGCTTCCCGGCGTCCGAACCGAACCGGCTGTGCAGCGTGTTCGTCGTGTTCGCGAAGTCGAAGCCCTTCGTCTCCGACGCCTCGACCGACGTGTCGATCGGCTTCCACCCGGCCTTCTCGCCCGTACCGTCCCGGTAGGACGTCGGCACCGCCGACAGCTCCACCTCGGTACGGCCGTCGGACATCCGCCAGTACCGGGCGTTCGCCGTCCGCAGGCCGGTCAGCTCCTTGACCCGCTTCGCCTTCGGCGCGTTCTTTCCCTTGGGCAGTTTCTGGCGGTCCGCGATTCCACGCTCACCGTACGACGGGGGTTCGGGGTTCTTCTCGTCGTCCCCGAACCAGTCGGTGACGCTATCGAAAAACCCCTTTTCATCGCCCTTTTCGGGCTCCGATGGCGGGGCCGCGTATGCGACCTGCGGCAAGAGCGATCCCGCTATCGCCGCCACCACCAGACAGGAGAGATATCTCCTGTACGGCACCTTCACGTCATGACCTTTCGACAACGGCGGCCCCTGTCCCGCCGTACGCGAAAAGGGCGCGCCGAACGAGCCGTTACGGGGAATTCCGAACGGCGGCCGGATTATTGACCAGTTGGATGACGGCATGTCAAGCGATTGGACATTTGGGGTCATTGAAGCCCCTGGACGCGGTCGCTTCGCCCCCGTTTGTCTTCTCGGTGGCGCCGCGTATTCCGCATGGTGTATAACCGCCCGGTTCCGTACCGGAAGCACGCGCGGAAATTGCGCCCGACGAAAGCCGGCCTCCATGTCGACGACCGAAAGCACGGAAGAAACAACGGAAAAGGACGCCCCGGCCGGCGAATCGACCGACAAGCGCCGGGGCGGCGACCGGGCGGGCTTCATCGCCGCCGGCGCGATCCTCGTCGTCTGCCTGGGCTTCGTCCTGTACGGCGTCCTCGGCACCGGGAGCGACCCCCGCCCGGAGCAGCCGAAGGCACCGACGGCCGCCGTGACGTACCGGATCACCGGCGACGGCAACGTCGACGTCAGCTACCTCGCCCGCAGCGAGGAGGGCAGGGCGACCGTCGAGAAGGACATCGAGCTGCCCTGGGAGAAGACCGTCCGGGTGCCGCTGGGCCAGCCGCCCACCATCAGCATCGTCCTCGACGACAAGGGTGGACAGGCGCGCTGCGCCCTCGCCGTCCGCGGCGCCCACGTCCAGAGCGCCACCGCGTCGGGCACCTACGGCCGCGCCACCTGCGCGGGCGAACGGCTCGCACCAACCCCTTCATCGTGATGGCGATCGCGAGCGCCAACGACGTCACGGACAGCGAGTGTTGGGCTGCGGTGGGGGCGTCGTTGCGAACGTTCGGGGGCTGCGATGGGTCCCACTCTGCTCACACCGGCCGGTACGGCGGGTACGTCCCTGGTCACACTGCTCGTCGCCGAGGGCCGGCAGCAGACGCGGGGCGGCGTGGTGACCGTCCGGCGCCGGTTCCGGCCGGGGGTCGTCGAGGAGGTCGGGCGCGAACTGGAAGCGTCCCGGACCACCGCGCTCGCCGCCGCCGAGAGCGACGGGCCCGATGCCACCGGGCCGCTGCGGGGCCGGTGGATCGCGCGCTTCGTCGGGCTGCTGGGTGAACACCCGGAGGCCGCCGACGAGCTGCGGGACCTGGTGGAAGGGTGGCGGCGGCGGACGGCCGAGGGGCAGCGGATCAGTGGCGCGGCACGGTTGGAGGCCCGCGCGAGGGACAACAGCCGCATCTACCAGGCGTTGAGGAGAAGCGCGCCAGGGCGGAGGAGACGCTCGCCCGGGCGCGGCAGGAGCCGGACAGTCGGCGGCAGACCGCCGAGCGGGAGCAGGAGACCGCTTCCGTCCGCGACTCGGCCGGCCCCGCGCAGGACGGGGAGGGGATCGAGGAGACGGGTGTACCCCTGGTGGACGCCCTCGCGGCCGGAGGCGTCATGTTCCGCGAGCAACTGCGGCGGCTCGGAATGGTGACCGGCCGAAGGGACGGCCGAGGGACCGCACCGAGAATCGTTGATGGGGAGGGGGCGGAGAAGTCCGACCCGGTGGGGGAGCGGACGTTCACGCCACCGACCTGTGACAGACCCGACCCCGACCCCGCGCCATAGGTTTCTCGTCACTTCCCGAGAGGACCCCTGAGGTGTAGACGTGGCCCCAGGCGTGCAGGCGGTGCGAGACCAGCCGGCGGGCCAGGCGGGCGCCTCGCGGGGTCGAGGTGAACTGCATCGCGAACGTGCGGGTCGGGTGGGGCGTGCGCCTTTGCGGGGGAGTCGCCGACTTCATGGGGTAACGGTGGCGAACCGTGCGTAACGTTGAACAGGCGTGACGCACTGACCGGCGGTTGCTGTACGTCGATGTCGTGGGCCTTGTACACGGGGTGGACCGTGACGGGGGCTTCGCGGGGCCGGTTGGTCGCGTGCGCGACGACTGAGCGGGGTGTTCGGCGAGTACGTACGGGAGGTGCCGGACGTGGAGGGACAGCGGCAGCAGGTGGACGGGCAGGAGCAGGAGGCCTTCTGCACGTCTTCGGGCGGCAGTTGAAGCTGTGCAGGGAGCGGGCGGGGCTGGATCGGGCGACCCTGGGGAGCAGGGTGGGGTACTCCGCGTCGACGATTGCTTCGTTTGAGCGGGGGAGGCGGATTCCGCCGCCCAAGTTCATCGACAACGCGGATGAACTGCTCGACGCGGGTGGGTTGTTGAAGGCGGGGAAGGAGGAGGTGGCGCGGGCTCAGTATCCGGCGTTCTTTCGGGATGCGGCCAGGTCGGAGGCGCAGGCGGTTGTCCTCCACGTGTACGCCAACCAGGCTGTACCTGGCCTGTTGCAGACGGAGGAGTACGCCCGCGCGGTGTTCACGACGAGGCGCCCGCTGCTGGACGCGGAGACCGTCGAGCAGCGCGTTGTGGCTCGGCTGGCCCGACAGGAGATCTTCGGTCGGACACCGGTGCCGATCATCAGCTTCGTGATCGAGGAGTCAGTACTGCGTCGCCCCCTTGGCGGCCGGGGCGTGACGCGGGGAGAGTCGGAGCAGATCCTGCTCCACGGCCACAGGCGGAACGTCGAGATCCAGGTGATGCCTACGGAGCGGGAGGAGCACGCTGGCTTGTCTGGTCCGTTCACCTTGATCGAGTCGATCGAGACGGCGGAAGGGCAGAGGACCGGCTATGCAGAGGTGCACAAGGACAGCCGCCTCTACACGGAGCGCAAGGTCGTCCGGGAGCTTGAAGAGCAGTACGGGCTCCTCCGGGCGGCAGCGCTCAGTCCGCGTGAATCGCTGGCCCTCGTTGAGAAGTTGCCAGGGGAGACATGAGCGTCGAAGACTCTGTCGGGATCGTGCCCGAGTCGGCCTGGACCAAGAGCAGCTACAGCAGCGGCGAGGGCGGCGAATGCGTCGAGGTCGCCTCATGGCTGGGCGCGGCGCACGTGCGTGACTCGAAGGACAAGGTGGGGCCGATGGTCAGCCTCGCGCCGGAGGCGTGGGCGGGGTTCATCGGGTTCGCCGCTCGGCACACCGCGTAGGGCGAAGAGCACCGCAGTGCCCCGTGACCGCTGAACATGGGTCACGGGGCACTGGCGTGATCGCCCGGAAATAGTAGTCATGCGCATAGTAGCCATGTACTCTATTTGGCATGAGCAAGGGTTCACCGGGTTCCACGCCCGGCTTCCTGGTATGGCGCCTCGCCAACAAGTGGCGCGTCGCAGTCGACCGAGCAGTCGCCCCCCTGGGCCTCACCCACGCCCAGTACTCCCTGGTCGCGTCGCTGCACGGCATGCAGCGCACCGGTGAACGCCCCAGCCAGCGCCGGCTCGCCGACCACACCGGCATGGAAGCGCTGTACGTCTCAAAGCTGGCCCGCACCCTGGAAGCAGCCGGCCTGATCGACCGCACCCGAGACCCCCGCGACCCCCGCGCCGTACAGCTCACCCTCACCGAACAGGGCCAGACCGTCACACGACAGGCCATCGAGGTGGTCCAGAACCTGCACCAGCAGCTGCTGGAACCACTCGGCGGCCTGGACGCCCCACGGACCCGCGCGTTCACCGACGAACTGACGACCCTGCTCGACGTACCTCTCGCACCACCCTCCGCACCGACCGACGAGAGAACCAAGGGGACACCACCATGACCACCACCACCGCACCCGTCGCCGACAGCCGCGCCCTCGGCCGGGCCCACTACGCCGCCCGCGGCGTCCTGGAGCACTTCCTCGCCCTGCACGGCCTCACGTTCCAGCAGCAGCTCACCCTGCGCGCCGCCGTCACCGCCGACGCCCCGCGGACACCGGACGACCTGGTCGCCCGGATCCGTGGCGACGTCAAGGCCGACCCCGCCGACATCCGCGCCGCCATCGACGTACTGCTGGACAGGCGACTGCTCGTCGCGGACGGCGCGTACCTCCGTCCCACGGAGGCGGGGCGCGAGCTGACCGCCGCCGTCGGCGCGCAGACCGCCCCCGTCACCGCCCGCATCTGGGGCGGGATACCCGCCGAGGACCTGGCCGCCGCGGGCCGCGTCCTCGCCCTGGTCACCGAGCGCGCCAACGCGGAACTGGCGGCACTGTCCGAGTGACCGCCCACTCCCGGACCGTCCCCGCCCTGCGCAGACGTACCGTCCGGTCGCCGCCCTTCACGAGTCGGCTTCTCACGAGCCGGCGCCGGTGTCCGGCACGACCGCCGTCGCCGTGATCTCCACGAGCTGCCCGGCATACCCGAGACAGGCCACACCGACCGGCTCCCCCTCGGCGTCCAGCGGAACCGACCCGGCGAGGAACGCCAGCCTGGTCCCCGCCTCGACGGCGGAGACGTGGGAGTAGGCGGGCGGCGGAAAGAGGGCAGGGACGGTGACGCGCCGAATCACGCGGGCTCCGATCCAAGGGGAGGTGTCCAAGGGGAGGACGGACAACCCTCGATCCTGTGCGACACACCGAGCCACCGCATCCGTATTTCACAGGGCACCGACCGGCCAGGGAGCGACTGGGACATGGTGCTCTACCAGCTTTACTACCGGGGCTCCTTTCCTGGCCGGGTGCTGTCAGTGCCGGGCGAACTGGACACGCGTCGGCTGCACGGTGTCCGGGCGTACGGGGATGCCGTCGACGGTCAGCTCCTGGCCGTAGATGTCGGTGAGCCTCAGCTTGCCGCCGCAGCCGGTGCCGTCGGGGGAGAGGAAGTAGTTGTACTCGGTCCGGGTCAGCCGCTGCCATCCGGATCCGGTGGCGACCTCAAGGCGGGCCAGCGGATTGCGGTGGCCGATCGCCTGGATGCCGCACCAGTGGCTGCTGGAGCCGGTCTTGTAGCGGACCGAGACGGTGTCGGACGTGCCGGGGCTGAGGAGGCTCCACGTGACCGGGATCTTCCCGGCGGACAGCCCGGCCAGCTCGGCGAAGGCCTCCCTGCTCAGGTCGAGCTGCCCCGGAGCGCAGGGCGCGGGGCACTCGTTGGTGATCCGGACCGTCACGGAGGCGCCACCGGCCGCGCGGACCAGGATGTACGCCCCGCATGCCTTGGACGTCTCGTAGTCGGTGGTGTTCATCGCCGCGGTCATGCGGTCGGGGCTCGGACCGTACAGACAGGCACCGTCGCCATCCCCGGCGTCGTAGTGGGTGGCGACTCCGCTGTAGGCGGTCCCGGGCTCGATCCGTCCCGCCAGTGGTGCCCCGCCGGAGGCCGGGCGCGGGGCGGTCGTGGGGGTGGCGCCGCGCGAGGGCCGGGCCGACGGGGTCGTCGCGGAGGGCTTCGGGGCGGCCGGGGACGCGGTGGACGGTTTTGTCTCCGGTGTCCGCCCGGTCGCCGTGGGCGAGGCACTCGGCCGGGCGTCGGCGTCGACGCCGGTGGCGGACGCGGCCGTGGCCCGCACGGTGTCGGATCCGCCGTCCCGGGTGAGGGCGACGACCAGCGATATGAGGAGCCCGACGGTGGCCACGGCTACGGCCGGGACCAGGAGGCCGCGCCGCTTGCCGCGCGGACGGCGGTGGGAGGGGGATGCCACGGATGAGTCCTTACGTGGTGCGGGGGAGAACACACGCTTCCGACTCGGTGGTCGTCACAGCGGCCCGAAAGGTTGCCGGGCTTTCGGACACGGCCGGTCACGGCGTGCCCGGCGCCTGTCCAGGCCCGGGCAGAAGCCTGCCCAGTCGACGGCCCAGGGGCCGGGACCTTTTCGAGGGCCGGTCCGGATACAGCAGCGGCGGGTCCGGGTGGCGGAGAGCGGCGTGGTCGGGCTCGTCGACGTCCGCGGTGAGCAGGGGGCCGTGGAGTATGTCCGTGGTGAGTTCGTGGCCGGTGTGCCGGGCCATGACCTCCAGACATACTGCCCTCCGGGTCGTTCCGGTGGAGATGAGCGTCTCCGTCCTGCGGGCGAACCCGTGCGCGCTCCGGCCGCTGGCGCTGGGCGGGTAGCCGGGCTCGAACTGCTCGACGACGCGCCCGTCGACCACGTAACGGAACATTTCCAGTGCCTTCGCCGTCCGGTACAGGACCAGTGTCTCGGTCCCCGCCGACAGGTCGCGCATGACCGTGGCCGTGCAGCCGATGTGGTAATCGAACTCGACGCAGAAGGACCATTCCCCCAGTGATCCCGCGCGCAGTGTCGTGCCCCGAGGGGGAGCGTCGGGCATGCTCTCCGCGGGCACCCGGCGGGCGCTGCCCGCGTCGGCTCCGTAGAGGGCGAGCACCTCTTCCGGGCTCCTGTTCCGGGAAAGGGTCAGGCAGAAGTGCTGGGAGTCCGACAGGCGCCAGGAACCGGGCATCGTTCCTCCTTCGTCGTGAGGGCGATCGTGAGCGTCAACAACGTTACGGACAACGGGCGTTGAGCTACGGTGGGGCATTGTTGCGGACGTTCGGGGGCTGCGACGGATCCCTGTCCGCTCACACTGGCCGGTACCGCCGGTACGACCCTGGTGGGGCTGCTCGTCGGTGAGGGCCGGCAGCAGACGCGGGACGGCGTGGTGACCGTCTGGCGCCGGTTCCGGCCGGGGGCCGTCGAGGAGGTCGAGCGGGAGCTGGAAGTGTCCCGGACGGCCGCGCTCGACGCGGGCGAAGGGGAAGGGGCCGGTCCCACCGGGCGGCTGGAGGGGCAGTGGGTCGGGCGGTTCCGGCGGTGGACAGGGCTCCGCCCGTAACCGCCGACTGAGGCCACGGGGCGCTGGACCGCTCCCACCCGCATCGTCACATCACGGAAACACGGCCGTTCGCTCCCCTTCCACCACACCGATTACCGTAGAAGGCACGTCTCCTCCTGCCCGGTCACCGTCGCCCGCGAGCATGCCCCGCCCCCGACGCGACGACTGGAGCCCCGTGACCCGTGCCGTACCCCCGTGGCTGGCCCACGCCCTGCGCGCCCAGCGCGGACCGGTCCCGTGGAGCGCGGTCGCGCGGGGCGCGCTGGGCGGCGGGCCGCTGCTGCTCGCGGCCGTCCTCGCCGGGCGGCCCACGCTCGGCGTCGTCGCCGCCATCGGCGCCATGTTCGCCGGGATCAACGACCGGCCGGGGAGCCGACGGGCCTCCATCGGCCGCATCGGCGGCCCCGCACTCGCCGGCGCGGCCGGACTGATCACCGGCACGTACACCGGCGCCCACGTCTCCGCCGTACTCCTCACCCTCCTGCTGACCGTCCTCGGCCTGCTCGCCGGCGCGGTCAGCGCACTGGGCCCCGTCGGCTCCTCCGTCGGCACACAACTCCTGGTCGGCGCCGCCGTCGGCGCCGGGATGCCGCTGCCCGAACCGGGCTGGCAGCGGGCCCTCGCCTTCCTCGCCGGCGCGGCCTGGCTACTCCTGCTGCGGCTCGCGCTGCCCACACCGGGCTCGCTCGCCGGGGACTCCCGGTCCGGCTTCCGGCTCGGCTTCCGGTCTGACTCCCGGCTTGGCTCCCTGCCCGGCTCCCGGCTCGCCTTCCGGTTCGACGGGGAACGGGACGCCGTCGCCGGGGTGTACGACGCCGTCGCCGCGCTGCTCGACGCCGCCGGAACGGAGTCGGCCCTCGCCCGGCGCGCCGCGCTCACCGCCGCCCTCGACCACGCGCAGGACGCGCTCGCCGGCCCCCGGCTGCGGCGCTACGCCTCCTCCTCCGCCGAACGCCGGCTGCACGCCCAGTACGCCGCCGCCCTCCCGCTCGCCGAGGCCGCCACCGCACTCGCCTGGGCCGGGGACCCCGTACCGGCCCGCGCCGCCGAAGGACCCAGGCGCCTCGCCACCGCCGTACGCGGCAACACCCCCACCGGCCCGCTGCCCGCCCCCTCCCGGACCGTCCCCGCCCTGCGCGCCCTCGACGACGCCCTCCTGCGCGCCGCCGAGGCCTTCGACCGGGGCGACGGCGAGGGCGGCGGCGACCTGCACAGCCGCAACCGCTCCCGGACCGCCGCACTGCGGACCGTCCTCGGCGCCCGCGGCCGGGAGTACGGGATGCGGGTCGCCCTCTGCTTCGGGGTGAGCGCCGCCCTCGCCCAGGCCCTGCACCACACCCGCTGGTACGGGCAGCACGAACACTGGTACTGGCTGCCCGCCACCGCCGTCTTCCTCGTCAAACCCGACCTCGGACCGCTCGCCTCCCGCGTCCTGTCCCGGGCCGCCGGAACCGTCCTCGGGGCACTCCTGTTCGCCGGGTTCGCCGCCGTGCTGCCCCGCCCGGAGGGGCTCGTCGCACTGGTCGCGGTCAGCGGCGCGCTGATCCCCGTCGCCGCCCGGCACTTCGCCGCGCAGACCGCCGTCGTCACCGTGCTCGTCCTCGCCCTGGTGATGGCCGGCGGCGAACCCCAGGCCTCCGTCGGCCGCATCGGCGAAACCCTGCTGGCCTGCGCCGTCGTGCTCGTCGCAGGCCACCTCCCGCTGCCGGGACAGCGCGGCGGCGCCGCCATCCGCGCCCGGCTCGCGGAGGCGGCCGGCGCCGCCCAGGCCTACCTCGACCACGTACTCGGCGACCCCGACGACCGCGCCACCCGCTGGGCCCTGCGCCGCGAGGCCTACCGCACCCTCGCCGAAGCCCGTACGGCCATCGCCCTCGCCTCCGCCGAACTCCCCCCGCTCGCCCGGCACGCGCACGGCACCGACGAGACCGCCGCCACCCTCGAACTCCTCGTCGACACCATCACCGCCTGCGCCGTCCACCTCGACGACACCGGCCATCTCGACCCCCACCACATCCAACACCTGAACGAACTCACGGCCCGCGTACGGGCGCGAGGTGATGCCGTGGTCCGGCTCACGCCGGGCCACGACCGCGCCGTACGGTGAACGACGTCGCCCGGCCGTCTACGGCCGCCACACGTATCGCACGTCCGGCTCCCGCTCCTCGTTCCCGGAGCCGTCCGTCCACCGCACGGCCGTGAAGCCGTGCCGCTCGTAGAAGCGGCGCGCGGGTGCGTTGACCTGGAAGGTCCACAGCGCGAGCCCTCCGGGGCTGCGTTCCTTGGCCAGCGCGACGAACCGGTCTCCGATTCCGTGCCCACACCACTCGGGGGCGAGGTAGAGCTGGTCCAGCTCCTCGCCCTCCAGCACCATCACACCGACCACGTTCCCGCCCGCCGTCTCCGCCACCCACGTCTCCCGCACGGGTATGAGCACGTGCCGGAAGTAGTCCCGCACCTCGTCGTCGGACCGGGGCCGGACCACGCCCGGCAGCGCGGCGGCGAAGGACCGCAGCCAGACACCGGCCGCGGCCTCGGCGTCGGAGGGCAGGGCCCGGCGCAGGTCCACCGTCCGGTCGCCGCCCTTCACGAGCCGGCGCCGGTGTCCGGCACGACCGCCGTCGCCGTGATCTCCACGAGCTGCCCGGCGTACCCGAGACAGGCCACACCGATCAGGGTCGACGAGTGGGGCCCCGCGCTCAGCCCGGACGCCTCGACCACGTCCCACACGGCGGAGAGCACCGCGGGCTCACCGCTCACGACATACACGTCCGTCGCGACGACGTGGCCCAGGTCGGAGCCCACAGCCCGCAACTGCTCCTCAAGGTTGGCGATCACCTGCCGGGCCTGCCCCACCGGATCCCCCTCACCGACCAGCTCCCCCTCGGCGTCCAACGGAACCGCCCCGGCGAGAAACGCCAGCCTGGTCCCCGCCTCGACGACGGAGGCATGGGAGTAGACGGGCGGCGGAAAGAGGGCAGGGACGGTGACACGCCGAATCACGCGGACTCCGATCTAAAGGGAGGACGGACAACCCTCGATCCTGCGCGACACACCGAGCCACCGCATCCGTATTTCACTCGCCCCTCGACCGCCACCCCCGTACCCTGCCCGACGCCCCGCCCGCACACCGATCCTCACCAGGAGCCCCCGTGCCGTCCGCCCTCCCGGACCAAGCCTTCCTCGACCGTACGGCCGACCGCCTCGCCGGCCTCCCCGGCGTCCGGGCCGTCACCCTCGGCGGCTCACGCGCCCAGGGCACCGACCGGCCCGAGAGCGACTGGGACCTGGCGCTCTACTACCGAAGCTCCTTCGACCCGGACGACCTGCGCGCGGTCGGCTGGGAGGGCGAGGTCTGCGGCATCGGCGACTGGGGCGGCGTCTTCAACGGCGGCGCCTGGCTGACCATCGACGGTCGCCGGGTCGACATCCACTACCGCGACCTGGACAGCGCCGAACACGAACTGGCGGAGGCGCAAGCGGGCCGCTTCCGTGTCGAGCCGCTGATGTTCCACCTGGTCGGTATCCCGACGTACCTGATCGTCGCCGAACTCGCCATCAACCGGGTACTCCGGGGAGAAGCACCCCGCCCGGACACCTACCCGCCGGCGCTCCGCGCCAGCGCCCCGCCCCGCTGGACCGGCGTGGCCACCGCCACCCTGGCCTACGCGAAGGCCGGCCACGCCCCCAAGGGCGCCCTCACCCAGGTCGCGGGCGCCATCGCCGTGGCCGCGACCTGCACCGCACACGCGGTGACGGCGGCACGCGGGGAGTGGGTCACCAACGAGAAGGGACTGCTCCACCGCGCGGGCCTCCAGCACGTGGACGACATCATCGCCGGAATGCGAGCCACCCCGGAGTCACTCACTGCGGCCGTCACCGACGCCGAAGCGACCTTCGCGCGGGCGGTGGCGGCGGCCGGCAGGTAGGAATCAGCGGGCCACCGAGCGGCCACACCCACCGCATGAGCCTGCTCGTGGCAGCCCGCACGCCCGCTCTCACCGACCACTTCCGAGAGAAGGACCCATGAAGCACGAGTACGAGGCGAAGTTCCTGGCCGTCGACACCGTCGGCCTCCAGACCGAACTGGCCGCCCTCGGCGCCGTCCAGGCGTTCCCCCGCACGCTCCTCACCCGCAAGATCTTCGAGAACGACTCCCTCGACGACGGGGCCTGGCTCCGCCTGCGCGACGAGGGCACCCGCTCGACGCTCACGCTCAAGCAGGTCACCGACGCCACGACGATCGACGGCACCAAGGAGATCGAGACCGAGGTCACCGACCTGCACGCCATGGCCGACATCCTGCGCCGGGTCGGCCTCACCGAGGTCCGCTACCAGGAGAACTACCGCGAGGAGTGGCGGCTGGGCGAGATCGCCTTCGACTTCGACACCTGGCCCGACCTCCCCACCTTCCTGGAGATCGAGGGGCCCGACGAGACATCGGTCCGGCAGGCCGCCGCGCTCCTGGGCCTCGACTACTCCGAGGCCCGGTTCGGCAGCGTCGACGAGATCTACAAGAGCGAGGCCGGCCGCGACATCCTCGCCGAACCCACCCTCCTGTTCTCCGACAGGTCCGGCTGACGCGGCATCACGTGGACGGCGGGCCGGTGCCGGACGGAGCCGAAAACCGCGAGCCCCGCGCGCGTGACCCGGTCATGATGACCCGGTGAACCATCTGCTGTGCGGGCTCGCCGCGAACCCGAACCTGCCGCCCGGCCTCGTCGACCGGCTGATCGGGATCGCGGACGACGACCTCGCCGCGGAACTCGCCGCACGCGCCGACCTCAGCAGGACGCAGACGACCGTGCTGGCGGCGCGCGGTGACGAGATCGCCGCGAGACTCGCGTACGAGGGGTGGCTGACGGCCTCCGACGTCGATCCCCTCGTACAGCCGCGCGCCGCGCTCGCCCTCCTCGACCAGGGCGCCGGCAGGCCCGAGTGGGCGCGTCTGCTCGCGTCGGACCCGGACCCGGAACGCCGGGAGAAGCTGGCCGCCTGTCCGGACTTGCCGCCGGACGTGGTGGCGACGCTCGGCACCGATCCGGAGATACGGGTCGTGGCGGAGCTCGCCCTGTGGACGACGACGCCGGACACGGCCGCCCGGTTCGCGGAGCATCCGCATGCCGAGGTCCGGTGCGCGGTGGCCGCCAACGAGAAGGCTCCACCGGCCGTGCTGGCCGGGCTGGTCGGGCCGGCCGGTGGCACAGGACCGCCTCCGGCGCGGC
The DNA here is from genome assembly GCF_001905725.1 of Streptomyces sp. CB02400. Taxonomy (GTDB): domain Bacteria; phylum Actinomycetota; class Actinomycetes; order Streptomycetales; family Streptomycetaceae; genus Streptomyces; species Streptomyces atrovirens. The sequence goes on along the minus strand of NZ_LIWB01000022.1, from coordinate 125,669 downwards.
GGTGCCTGGTCTGTGACCGGGAGCGGACGCCGTTCGTCCATGATCCGTCCTGCCCACGGACCGACTGCGACCTGCCTGCGGGCGCCTCCTGCGACGGCTCCCACGAGTCCACCGTGCGGGACATGCGGCAGCGGGCGGTGTGCAATCCGGCCACACCGGTCGACGCGGTCCTCCGATTCGCCGAACACCCCTCGATGGTGATGCGCGGCGCGCTGGCCGCGCGTCCCGACCTGCCGGCGCACGTCTTCCGGCGTCTCGCCGAGGACCTCGTCCCCGGTGTCCGGGCCGCCCTCGCCGAGAATCCGGCGATCGACGAGGCGCTGATGCGCGTGCTGGCCACCGACAACGGTCACGACGTGCGGCGCGGGCTGGCACACAACCCGAACGTCCCGCTCGACGTGCTCACGCACCTGGCCGGTGCCACGAGGATCGGCCCGGTCCTGCTGCCCCGGATCGCCGGCGCCTCCCCGGCGGAGATCGCGAGCCTGGCGGCGTCGCCGGTCCCCGGGGCGCGGATGCTCGTGGCGGCGCGACGCGATCTGCCGCCCGGGATCCGCGACGCGCTGGCCGCCGACCCCGACGCGAAGGTGGTCGCCTCCGTCGCGCCCCACCCGGGCCTGTCCGAAGCGCGCCTGCGCGCCATGGCCGACCGGCACGGCGGCCGGGTCGTCACCGGCGTGGCGGCCAATCCGGACACCCCGGCCGAACTGCTGGAGGACCTGGCACGGCCGCAACGAGCGGTGCGGAGGGCCTTGCGCGACATCGCCCGGCACCGGAACGCGACCGCCCGGGCCCTGCTGCCCTGTCTCGCGGACGCACGGGCCAGGCACGTGGCCGCCGGCCATCCCGCTCTGCCGGAGCGGACGATCGTCGAGTTGCTGGAGGACGACGACCGGCAGGTCGTGGAGGCGGCGGCTGCCAACCCTTCGCTGCCGGGTGCGGTGATGTCCCGACTGGGGCTCCGGGCGACGACCGGGGACTCGTGAGGGAACGCCGGGTTCGGTCCTGACGGTTCTGACGGTCCTGGCGGGGAGTCGCCGCCGTCACGCGGGAGTGGGGGTGAGCTGCTCCTTCATTCCCTCGAAGTCCCAGTTGAACCATGACTCCGCGATCTTCCCGTCCCGGAAGCGGAGGGTGGTGTGGCCGGTGGACTCGAAGGTCCGGCCGGTCGGGGGGACGCCCTGGAACTCGCCGGTGTGCCGTCCCCGTACCGTGAACCTGATGCCCACCAGATCTCCCTCGGCCACCATGCTCTCCACCGAGTGCCGGAGCCCGAACGCCTCGGCCACCGCCCGGTACACCTCCCGGGCCCCGGCCAGGTCCACCGTCTCGCGGGGCATCGCCGGATCGTGCTCGACGTAGTCCGGGGTGCACAGTTCGCCGTACTCGGTGACGCGGTCCCCCTGCCGGTCCTCCTCGATGAAGCGGCGGGCCGTCTCCTTGTGGCCGGCGAGCCGGTCGGGCGTCATGTCGCCTCCCGGGTGCGGTGGGGCGTGTGTTGTCGGACAGTGCCAGGCTAGTCAGCCCTTCGGGGTGTGTCCTGCGCACCGGGTTCGTCGTACGTTGACGGGATGACGCCCGCTGCCACGGAGAGCCCGGCCGACCTCGTCATCACCGGCTGCGCCGTCCTCACCCACGACGACCGGGAACGGATCGGGTTCGCGCAGGACTCGGCGATCGTCGTACGGGGTGGGGTGGTGGAGGAGGTGACCGGTGCCGGGGCGGTCGCGGGACGGGCGGCCGGGGAGTGGATCGACGCCCGCGGGCAGGTCGCGCTGCCCGGTCTGATCAACTGCCACACGCACGCCCCGATGGTCGCCCTGCGCGGCCTCGCCGAGGACCTGCCGACCGAGGAGTGGTTCAACGACGTCATCTGGCCGGTCGAGTCCAACCTCACCGCGCGGGACGTCGAGCTGGGCGCGCTGCTCGCCTGCGCCGAGATGATCCGGGGCGGGGTCACCTGCTTCGCCGACCACTACTTCGCCATGGACGAGGTCGCCGCCGTCGTCGCCGGGTGCGGGATGCGGGCGCTGCTGGAGGAGGCGTTCTTCTCCTCGCAGGGGGCAGAGGGGCGGGAGCGGTCGCTGGCGTTCGCGCTGCGGCACCGGGGCGCCGCCGACGGCCGTATCACCACCGCCCTCGCCCCGCACGCCCCCTACACCGTCGACGACACCGACCTCGCCGCCACCGCGCGGCTGGCGCACGAGCACGGGCTGCCCGTGCATCTGCACGCCGCCGAGAACCGCGACCAGACCGAGGCCAGTCTCGCCCGGCACGGCGTCACCCCCATCGAGGTCCTGCACCGCACCGGCGTCCTCGACACCGACGTGCTCATCGCCCACGGCACCGGCATCGTCGAGAGCGACCTGCCGCTGCTGGAGCGCGCGGACGGCCGTACGGCCGTGGCCACCGCGCCCCGCGGCTACCTCAAGTTCGCCTGGCCCCACACCACACCCGTACGCGCCCTGCGCGACATCGGCGTCCCGGTCGGACTCGCCACCGACGGGGCCGCCTCCAACAACTCCCTCGACGTGTGGGAGTCGATGGCGCTCACCTCCCTGATCCAGAAGTCCACTGAGGGCGACCCCCGCTGGCTGACCTCCCGGCAGGCCCTGCACCACGCCACCCTGCAGAGCGCCCGCGCGGTCGGCCTCGGCGGCAGTGCCGACGGTATCGGCGGCAGCGTCGGCGGTATCGGCAGTATCGCGCCGGGCCGCCGCGCCGACCTCGTCCTCGTCGACCTCACCGGGCCGCACACCCAGCCCGTGCACGACCTCGCCGCGACCCTGGTGCACAGCGCCCGCGCCGCCGACGTCCGTACGACGATCGTCGACGGCCGGGTCCTCATGCGGGACCGGGAACTGCTCACGATCGACGTGCCCGAGGTGGTGCGGGAGCTGGGGGAGCGGCTGCCCGCGCTGGTCGACCGGAGTCATGGGCGGCGGATCCAGGAGTACGGCACCTGACGGCACGATCGGTGCGGCGGCCGGTACGGAGGGTGACCTCTTGGTGCGATCAGCCGAGAGTCCGATCACACTTGGCGGTGAACGGGTGTCAACTACGTCTCAGTACCGTCACTGAGCAAGGCGTTCACCCCATGGTTGGCGTTTAACTCTACGAGTACAACGCAGCATGGAGGTGGCAGGGTGAACGGGCGAACGGTGCTCGAACGCTTTCCCGCAGGTGGACCGCGTGGCTCATGGCCGGCGGAGGAGTTCGCCCACGCGCGCCGCCTGGAGGGTCTGCCCGCCGAGGTTGTCATGGACCTCGCGACCGACATGTTCCTGGTGATCGTCCGGGGGGACGGCGGGGGTGGCGACGCCACGGCGTGACCGGGCTGGGGTGCCGGGTTACGCGGTGACGGGGCGTGACCAGGCGGGGGGCGTTCCCGTCAGGCGGCACAGGGCGAGATAGAGCGGTATCGGCGGCGTATAGGGGAGCGTGCCGTCGGGGCGGTGGATCAGGCCGGGGAGGTCCGGGGCGCCGGGGGCGCCCGAGGGGCCGGGGAGGACCGCGCCGGTGGCGTAGCGGGCGGGGGCCGGCCACTCCATGGCGTAGTCGGAATCGGACGGGACCAGCCACCACCAGTACGCGTCATCGGCGTACACGCAGCCCACGCGGGGCAGCCGGGGCATCACCAGCGGGCCGAAGCGGGCGGGCACCGCCACCGCGTCGCAGCCCATGGGCGCGGTCATGCCGTCGGGGACGGGGAGCCGCCGGGGAGTGCGGGCGTCGGGGGCTTGCCGTTCGCGCCGGATCCGCACCAGTGAGTCCAGGCTCAGCACGCGGGTGCCGGGTGTGCCGCCTGTCACGCCCGGCCCCGGGGGCGGGGGATGCGCTGGTGCGGGGGGAGCGACGGGGTGTGGGTCTGGTTTCCCGCCGCCGGATCGTGGTTTCCCGCCGCCGGGCCGTGGGGGCGGGCCGGTTCGTTGGCGGTGTCGTCGTCCGGGGTGCCGGGCGGGCCCGGCTTCGGGCGGGCGCCCCAGCCCAGGTCGTCGGTGGGCTCCACGGGACCGTGCCCGGTGTCACTGGTGTCACCGCTGTCCGCCGTGCGGGGGAGGTCGGCCCAGACCAGCAGTCCGGGACCGTTCTCGTGCGCGCCCCACGAATGGCACAGGGCGTCGACCAGGAGCAGTCCCCTCCCGTGCTCGTCCTCCGGCTGCTGCCGGGTGTTCGCCCGAGGCTGGCCCGGCGCGCACCCCTCGTCGCGCACGGCTATGCGCACCAGCTCGCCACCGTCGTGCAGCTCGCAGACTATGTGGCTGCTCGCCGTGTGCACGATGGCGTTGGTGACCAGTTCGGAGACGACGAGAGCCGCTGTGTCACAGGTGTCCTCGCACACCGACCAGCCGGTCAGCCGTGCCCTCGTCAGGCGTCTGGCCTGAGCCGGGGAACCCGGATGAGCGGCCAGTTCGAAACGGAACCGGCGCTCGGCGGCGGCCCCCGAGGGGGCGGACACCGAGGCGGCGCCGAGGCCGATGGACCCTGCGGCGGCGTCTGTTCCTAAGGGCGCGGACGGAATCACGCTTGCCACTATCGCCCCGCCGTGAACACTTGGCAAGTGTCACTCTGAAAAATGCAGAGTGCGGTGTGACGTTCTGGACGGGCGTGGCACACTGCTCGCAACAGCACCTCGCGCGGCGCCAGTTGGGATCGCCGAAGATCCGTTCGAATGCGAGTTCGGATGAGATGGGTCTTCGGGGGATCTTCGAGTGGCGCCGCCGGGCTGTCGGCTTTTGTTCGAGGGAGGTGGAGTGTGAGCGAACCCCGGTCCGCGCCGACGGTGGGACAGGTCGTCCTCGGTCGGCGCCTGCTGGACCTGCGGGAACGCGCGGGACTCAAGCGTGAGGAAGCGGCCCGCATCCTCCGTGTCGCGCCCGCCACCGTCCGCCGCATGGAGATGGCCGAGGTCGCGCTCAAGATCCCGTACCTCCAGATGCTGCTGAAGGAGTACGGCGTCTCCGACGAGGAGGCCGACGCCTTCGTGCAACTGGCGGAGGACGCCAACCGGCCCGGCTGGTGGCAGCGCTTCCACGACATCCTGCCCGGCTGGTTCTCGATGTACGTCAGCCTGGAGGGTGCGGCCTCCCTCATACGCAGCTACGAACCCCACTTCGTCCCCGGACTGCTCCAGACCGAGGACTACGCACGCGGCGTGCTGCGCTCCGGGGCCGTCGGGCAGACCCAGCCCGAGGACATAGAGCGCCACGTCGACCTGCGCATGCAACGACAGGAACTGCTCACCCGTAAGGACGCGCCCCGGATGTGGGTCGTGATGGACGAGACCGCGCTCCGCCGCCCGGTCGGCGGCCCGGAGGTGATGCGTGCGCAGATCGACAAGTTGCTCGAGGCCACGAAGCTGCCCAACGTGACGCTGCAGATCGCCACGTTCGCCGGTGGGCCCCATCCCGGCACGTACGGGCCGTTCGTGCTGTTCCGATTTGCCATGCCCGAACTGCCGGACATGGTCTACAGCGAGTACCTGACCGGCGCCGTCTACCTGGACGCGCGCGAAGAGGTGGCGACCCACCTCGAGGTCATGGACCGCATGGCGGCGCAGGCCGCTACGGCACATCGCACGAAGGAGATCCTCCGGGATCTCCGCAAGGAGCTGTGAATGGAACTCATGAAGCCCCTGGACACCCTGAAGTCCCCGCCCCGCCAGCGGGCGCGCACCGGAAGGATCTACAACGGCATGCCCGCGCGGGAGCTGGGCAGCGAGGGCTGGCACAAGCCGTGGAGCGGCGGCAACGGAGGGAACTGCCTGGAGGCGATGAAGCTCGAGGACGGCCGGATCGCCGTACGCCAGTCCACCGACCCGGACGGGCCGGCGCTCATCTACACCTCCGCCGAGATGACGGCCTTCATCGAGGGAGCGAAGGCGGGAGAGGCGGATTTCCTGCTGTCCTGAACCTTGTTGCCCGCACTACCTTTGTTCCCCCTTCCGGCCCTTCCGGCTTGGCACTGACTTGATCACTAACAGTTGCAATTGCAGGCGCAGAGACTTATGGAGTCCTTCATGACCGGTCAGCACCCCGTGGAGATCGACACGAGCAGGCCGCACCCCGCGCGGATGTACGACTGGTACCTCGGAGGCAAGGACAACTACCCGGTCGACGAGGCCATGGGGAAGCAGATGCTCGCCCTCGACCCGCGGGTGCCGGTGATGGCGCGGGTGAACCGCGCGTTCATGCAGCGGGCCACGCGCTGGCTGGCCGGGCAGGGCGTACGGCAGTTCCTCGACGTCGGCACCGGCATTCCGACCGAGCCCAACCTGCACCAGGTGGCGCAGGGGATCGCGCCCGACGCCCGTGTCGTGTACTGCGACAACGACCCCATCGTGCTGGCCCACGCGGCGGCCCTGCTGCGCGGTACGGACGAGGGGGTGACCGAGTACCTCCAGGCCGATGTGCGCGATCCGGACGTCATCCTGGAGGGCGCGCGGAAGATCCTCGACTTCGACGAGCCGATCGCGCTGTCGCTCATCGCGCTGCTGCACTTCGTCTCCGACGAGGACGGGGCGCACGAGCTGGTCGGGCGGCTGCTGGACGCGCTGCCCTCGGGCAGCTACCTGGTCGTCACCCACGCGACGTCCGACTTCACCCCGGAGGAGTCGAAGGCGGCCACGGAGCAGCTCAAGGCGGCGGGCGTCACCCTGGCACTCCGCTCCCGCGAGGAGTTCACCCGCTTCTTCGACGGCCTGACCCTCGTGGAACCGGGCGTCCAGGTCCCCCACCACTGGCACCCCGAACTGGGCGACCCGATCCCGGGCCAGGACGACGACATCATCCCCGGCTACGGCGCGGTGGCCCACAAACCGTAACCCCGGAGACGGTGGCCCACTACCCACGACACAGCGGGCCACCGCTGCCGCCGCCCCGTCGTTTCCGCGGGCAGTCGTGCCTCCCCCAGTGCCTCAAGGGCCTGGGAGGTGCCCCCAGGGGTGGCACGGGTGGGCGGTGGGGGTACCTCCCGCTCATGGGGGTACCTCCCGCTCGAGCGAAGCCGGGAGTGGGGGAGGAGCCGGGAGTGGGGGAGGCACCCCGCAAGCGCCGGGCTGCGCGAACGCCCCCGGCCCGCACCAACGCAGGGTCACACCGTCATCGGACGGTCATAGGGACCGATCGGCGCCGGCAGCCGACTCACCGCACCCGTCAGACAGCGATCGACCGCCGCAGCCACCGCCCGCCCCTCGGCGATCGCCCACACGATCAGCGACTGCCCCCGCGCCGCATCCCCCGCCGCGAAAACCCCCGGCACATTCGTACCGAACCCCGCATCCCGCGCGACCGTGCCACGAGGTGACAGCTCCACCCCGAGCTGGGCGAGGAGCCCATCGCCCCGATCCGGCCCGGAGAACCCCAGCGCGAGCAGCACGAGATCCACCGGCAGCACCCGCTCGCTCCCCGGCACAGGCCGACGCCCGGCGTCCACCCCCACCAGGTGCAGCGCACACACCCGCCCGTCCCCGTCCCCGGCAAAGCGCAGCGTGGACGCCGCGAACAGCCGCGCGTCCGCGTCCACCACCGGCGCCGTCCGCAACACCCCGGCCTCCTCATGCGCCGCAGACAACCGATACAGCCTCGGATACGTCGGCCACGGCTCGGCCTCCTCATCGCGCTCGTCCCCCGGCCTGCCGTAGATGTCGAGCTGGGTGACCGACGCGGCCCCCTCCCGCACCGCCGTACCCAGACAGTCCGCCCCCGTGTCACCACCACCGACGATGACGACACGCCGCCCCGCGGCCGACAACGGCGACGACTCCAGATCCCCCTCGCACACCCGGTTCGCGAGCGGCAGATACTCCATCGCCTGGTGAATCCCCGCCAGCTCACGCCCCGGCACGGCAAGCTCCCGCCACGCCGTAGCCCCCGTCGCGATCACCACCGCGTCATACCGGGCCCGCAACTCCGCCGCGTCCACATCCCGCCCGACCGTCGTGGACGTACGGAACTTCGTCCCCTCGGCCCGCATCTGCTCCACCCGCCGCTCCAGATGCCGCTTCTCCATCTTGAACTCGGGGATGCCGTACCGCATCAGCCCGCCGACCCGGTCGTCCCGCTCGTACACGGCGACCGTGTGCCCCGCCCGGGTGAGCTGCTGGGCCGCGGCCAGCCCGGTCGGGCCCGAACCGATGACCGCGACCGTCCGGCCGGAGAGCCGCTCCGGCGGCGCCGGCGGGGCGAAACCCTCCTCCCAGGCCCGGTCGGCGATGGCGCACTCGACGTTCTTGATGGTGACCGCCGGCTGGTTGATGGCGAGCACACACCCCGCCTCGCAGGGCGCCGGACACAACCGGCCGGTGAACTCCGGGAAGTTGTTGGTGGCGTGCAACCGCTCCGCCGCCGCCCGCCAGTCCTCCCGCGAGACCAGCTCGTTCCACTCGGGGATGAGATTGCCGAGCGGGCAGGCCTGATGGCAGAACGGCACACCGCAGTCCATGCAACGGTCGGCCTGCGCACTGACGATGGGCAGCAGCGCCCCCGGCACGTACACCTCGTTCCAGTCGCGGACCCGTTCCTCGACGGGCCGGCGCGGCCACTCCTCGCGGGGTGTGGTCAGGAAACCCTTGGGATCGGCCATGGCCGTGTTCCTTGCGTGCGCGGGTGACAGGCCGTGCGCCGTCGGGCGGCACTCCTTGGGCCACGATACGTCCGCTCACCCGCCCCCGCAGAGCGCCGGGACAGCGCTTTCCCGGGAGCCCGCCGGCCGGGTCCCTCAGACGAGGGCCAGGAGGTACGCCACCGCCGCCCCGGCCGAGGCGAGCGCGCGGACGTGGTTCCACATCGTCCACTCGCGCACATAGACCGGCCAGTACGCGGCCGCCTCCGGGCCGCCCGGTTCGAGCCGGGCCAGCGCCTCGTTGCGCGGTATGTTCGCGGCCACGGTCAGCCCGAACGAGCCGACCAGGTACAGGACACCGCCCACCAGCAGCTCGACCGTCCCTTCGTCCGGCCACAGCACGAACGTCACCACCGTGACCACCGCGCACAGCATCGCCGTACCGAGGAACAGCAGCATGAAGGCCGGACGCACCGCCGCCACGTTGACCGCCTGCATCGCGGCCACCCCCTGCGCCGGCGGCAGCGCCGCGAGCCCTCTCATCACGAACGTCGAGAAGGCGCAGAAGACCCCGGCCGTCAGCCCGGTCCCGAGCACACCCAGCACCGTCAGCATGAAGTACGGCCCGTCGATCATGTCGTCACCCCCGTTCCCGGCCGGGACCCTTCCCGGCCACCACCGTCACCACCGTCATCACCAGTGAAAGCGACCCTTGGCACCCCCGGCCATGGCCCAGGAGCGCGGGCGCATGCGCGAACGTCCAGGGACGTCGAACACCCCGGGCGTCACCCGCCCCCTCCGGGCACCGGGCACCGGGCGTCGAACCCCTACCGCCGGGAGCCCCGTACAGCCAGGAGACCCGTACCACCGGGAGATCCGCACGGCCGGGCGGGCCGCAGGCGCATCATGGCCGTGTGCGACTTGAAGCGATCACCTGGGACCGGCTCGGCGACCTCCTCGCCGAGCGCCTGCTGGAACTGAAGACGGCCGACGGCGGGCCCTGGCCGCGGGTCGCCCTCGACGGCGCCCCCGCCGCGCGTCCGGGAGACCTCGCCGAGCGGGTCGCCGAGGCGCTGCGGATACGTGGCCGGCCCTCCCTGGTCGTCGGCACCGAGGGCTTCCTGCGGCCCGCATCCGTCCGGCTCGAATACGGCCACCGGGACCTGGAGTCCTACTACGGCGGCTGGTACGACACCGGCGCCCTCTGGCGCGAGGTGTTCGGCCCCCTCGAACCCGGCGGGAGCGGACGCGTCCTGCCCGACCTGTGGGACCCCGTCACCGACCGCGCCACCCGCAGTCCCTATGTCCAACTCCCTCCCGGCGGCGTGCTGTTGCTGCACGGCCCCCTCCTCCTGCGCCACTGGTTCCCCTTCGACCTGAGCATCCACGTCCTCCTCTCCCCGGGCGCCCTGCGCCGCCGTACCGCCGAGGCCGAGCACTGGACCCTCCCCGCCTTCGAGCGCTACGAGCAGGAGACCGACCCCGCCGGCACGGCCGACGTACTGGTACGGGCCGACGACCCCCGCTATCCGGCCTGGCGCGGCTGACCCCGCCTCCCCGCCCGGCGGTGGAGAGCAGCGGGTCTCAGAGCCAGCGGCTGCGCCGGAACGCCCGGTACAGCAGCAGACACGCCACGGATATCACCCCGATGACCATGCCGTAGCCGTACCGCCAGTGCAGCTCCGGCATGTGGTCGAAGTTCATGCCGTACATCCCGCAGACCATCGTCGGCACCGCCACGATCGCCGCCCAAGCGGTGATCTTGCGCATGTCCTCGTTCTGCGCGACCGTGACCTGCGCCAGATGCGCCTGGAGAATGGAGTTCAGCAGCTCGTCGAAGGCCGCTATCTGCTCCTTCGCCCGCAGCAGATGGTCGGAGACGTCACGGAAGTACGCCTGTATCTCCGGGGCGACCACCCGGATCGGCCGGGTGGCGAGCTCCTCCAGCGGCCGACTCAGCGGCACCACCGCCCGCTTCAGTTCGAGGAGTTCGCGCTTGAGCTGGTAGATGCGGCCCGGATCGACCCGCGCGCCGTGCTCCGCGAACACATCCGTCTCGACCTGGTCGATGTCCTCCTGGACCGAGTCGATGACGGTCAGATAGTCGTCGACCACATGGTCCGCGATCGCGTGCAGCACCGTGGACGGGCCCTGGGCGAGCTGCCCGGGATCGGCCTCCAGCCCCTCGCGCAGCGGTCCCAGCGAACCGTGCCGGCCGTGCCGCACCGTGACCACGAAGTCCTTGCCGAGGAACACCATGATCTCGCCGGTGTCCACCACCTCGCTGTTCGCGGTGAGTTCCTCGTGCTCGACGTAGCAGACCGTCTTGAACACGGCGAACAGCGTCTCCCCGTACCGCTCCAGCTTGGGCCGCTGGTGGGCCTCGATCGCGTCCTCCACCGCCAGCGGATGCAGGTCGAACAGCTCCGCGATGCCGGCGAACTCCCGGGTGGTCGGCTCGTGCAGCCCCAGCCAGACGAAACCCTCGCCGTTTTTGCGCACCTGCCTCACCGCGTCCACCAGGTCCCCGCGCGCGCCGGTGCGGTGACCGTCCCTGTACGTCACGCAGTTGACCACCGAGGAGCCCAGTGGGGAGCGGGCCGGATGACTCAGGTCCACACGGGGCCGCCGCCGCGCCAGCCGCGCCACCCGGCGCAGTCCGCCGACCCTGCCGAGGTTCGTGACCTTCCGCAGATTCCCTGCCATGGACATCCGGTTCTCCTTGCGTGGTTCCCCCGCGCCGTCCTGCTTCCCGCGCTCCGGATCGCCAGTCTGCCAGTCCTGGACGAGTCGTGTGCGAGCCTGTGGGAAGAGGGAATTCCGCTTTGTTCCCGCCTGTGGACAGAGGGAGTTCGCCCGTCGCGGCGCCCGTTCGTCAGGCGGGTGCCGGCGGGCGGCCCCCTATGTGTTCCACCGCCTGCGCGCCTGCCCGGCAGCCCTCCCGCGCCGCCTGCTCCGGGCCGGCTCCCGCGAGCAGGGCCGCGAGGAACGCGCCCGTGAACGCGTCACCGGCACCCGTGGTGTCCCGGGGCACCGCGGGTACGGCCGGGACGCGGGCGTACACCTCCCCGGACCGCGCGAGCAGCGCGCCCGCGGCACCCTGCTTGACCACCACCAGCGGAACGTGCCGGCTCAGCCGCGCCGCGGCGTCCGCGACCTCGGACGCCCCCGTGAGCAGGCACGCCTCGTCACGGCTGGGCAGCAGGACGTCCACGCCCTCGACCAGCGGCAGGAACCGGTCGACGCCCAGCCGCACGAGGAACCCCGCCGACGCCGGATCCAGACTCACCGGCACCCCACGGGCCCGCGCCGCCTTCGACGCCACCGCGACGAACGCACGGCTCGGTTCGGCGAACAGCAGATAGCCCGACAGATGCAGCCGCGCCACCCCGTCCAGCAACGCGTCCGACCAGTCGCCTGGGTCCAGCCGCAGCGACGCGCCACTGTCGGTGAGGAACGTCCGCTCGGCCGCCGCGCCCTCGTCGACCAGGCAGATCACCGTCCCCGTGGGCGCCTGTCCGTCCACGACCAGCAGCGGGCGGACCCCGCAGGCGGCCAGCTCCCGCTCGTGCCAGGTTGCCGCGTCTTCGCCCACCCGCCCGAGGAGCCGCACCTCCGTACCGTCCCGACGCGCCGCCCAGCAGGCCACGTTGGCGCCCGCGCCGCCCGGCACCGTCCGGATCGCCGCCGCCGTGTCCGTCCCCGGCGCGAGCGGCCCCCGGTGCCGGGCGACCACATCCGTGATCACATCGCCGACGACCAGCAGCGCCCCGCCCCGCACGGTGCCCGTCACTCCCCGGCGGCCCAGGACGCCGCGACCCGCGCGGCCAGACGTACGTTGCCCCGGACCGCCGCCAGATTCGCGGCGAGGGAGGCGCCGTCGGTGTGCCGGACCAAGTGGTCGAGCAGGAACGGCGTGACGGCCTGGCCGGTGACACCCTCCGCCTCGCACGCGCGCAGTGCCTCGTCCAGCACCCGCGCGTGCAGCCCGGGATCCAACTGCTCTCCCTCGGGGACCGGGTTGGCCACGATCAGCGCCGACTCGGGTCCGCCCAGCGCGTCCTGCGCCCGCATGACCTCCGCGACCTGCGCCGGAGAGTCCAGCCGCCAGTCCACGGGGTGCCCGGAGTCGGACAGGTAGAAGCCGGGGAAGCGGTCCGTGCCGTACCCGGCGACCGCCACCCCCAGTGTCTCCAGCCGCTGCAGGGTCGCGGGCACGTCCAGGATCGACTTCACGCCCGCGCACACCACGGTGATCCGTGTCCGTGCCAGCAGGCCGAGGTCGGCCGACTCGTCCTGGGTCACCGTCCACTGCCGGTGCACGCCACCGAGCCCTCCGGTGGCGAACACCCGTATGCCCGCGAGTGCCGCCAGCAGGGCCGTGGCCGACACCGTGGTCGCCCCGCTCGCCCCGGCGGCCACCGCGAGCGGGAGGTCACGATGGCCCAGCTTGCGGATGCCGTCCTCGCCCGCGACCCGCTCCAACTGGTCCTTGTCCAGGCCGACCCGGGGCCGCCCGTCCAGCACGGCGATCGTCGCCGGTACCGCGCCCTCCTGCCGTACGGCCGCCTCCAGCTCCAGCGCCACCTGGAGATTGCGCGGCCGGGGCAGTCCGTGGGCGATGATCGTGGACTCCAGGGCCACCACCGGGCGGGCCGCGGCGATCGCCTCCCGTACCTCTTCGGACACCATGAGCACCACGTGTCTGCCTCCTGTCTGCCGGTTCTCCCTCATCTCTGGCGGGCCGGGCGCCGGGCCAAACCCCCTTGCGCGCGGTCATGGGTGTCGCGGAGGCTGGGAGCCATGACGGACAACACGACTCGCCTCGACCACATCGTCCTGTGGGTGAGCGATCCCATCGCCGCCGCAGGTTTCTACGAGAAGGCCGTGGGCCTGGAGCCCGTCAGACTCACCGACTACTCCGTCGGTGAGGCGCCGTTTCCCTCGGTGCGGGTCAATGAGGAGACGATCCTCGATCTCATGCCGCGGGCCAAGGCGGAACGTATGCGGATGCTGCCCGGTGCCGCGGAGAGTTCGGGGCATCCCGTGAACCATGTCTGTCTGTCGCTGACGGCCTCGGACTTCGATGCTTTGCGTAGTCGGCTGGAGGAGGGGTCCGTGCCGGTGTCGGATGTCTCGCGTGACTCATTCGGGGCGCGGGGGTTGGCGCGGCGCAGTTTCTACTTCCGTGATCCGGACGGCAACGTGTTCGAGGCACGGCACTACGACTGACCGGGGGTTTTCGCTCTCCGCGTTGGGGTGGGCCGGGGGTGGGTCGCGCTGCCCGGCGCTCGCGGGGTGCCGTCGCGCCCACCCGTGCCGCCCTTGCGGTACGACTGTCCGCGGAGAGCGGGGGGCGGTTGCGCCCACTTGTGCCGCCCCTGCGGCACGACTGTCCGCGGGAACGCGGCATGTGGCTGCCCGCGGAGGGCGGAGGAGTGGGTCAGAACAGGGGTTCGGGGAGGATGCCTTCCAAGGCCAGGAGGTGGCGTTTTGTTTTCAGGCCGCCGCCGAAGCCGCCTATGCCGCCGTCGCTCTCCACCACCCGGTGGCACGGTACGACCACCGGAAGCGGGTTCGCGCCCATCGCCATGCCCACGGCCTGGGCCGCGCCGGGCCGGCCGACCCGGCGGGCCAGATCGCCGTACCCGACGACCGAGCCGAACGGCACCCCGGCGGCCAGCTCCCGCAGCACCTCGCGGTTGAAGCCCGAGATCAGCGACCAGTCCAGCGGCAGCTCGAAGTCCCGCCGCTCACTCGCGAAGTACGCCTCGACCTGCCGTATCGCCTCGGCCAGCAGCGGGGAGCCGGGCTCCTCGACGGGCTCGGTGCCGAGCCGCGACGCCAGCCGCTCCAGCGCACTGCCGCGCACCTCGTCGGTGGCGTGGAACACGACGTTGACCAGGCCCTCACGGGTCGCGGCCAGCAGCAGCGGGCCGATGCCGGTGCCGACGACGGCCCACACCACCCGCTGCTCGTACTGCCCATGGCTGTCCATGCGCACCACCGTACGGCCCACCACTGACAACGCCCCGGGCGGACGCCTCAGCCGCGCACCGCGTCCCGCACCACGTCGGGCGTGTTGGTGATGATCCCGTCGACCCCGAACCCGGCGACCCGCCGGGCGGCGGCCGCGTCGTTCACGGTCCAGGTGTACACCTCCAGCGGCTTGCCGCGCGCCCCCTTGAAGGCGTGCACGGCGGCGACGTAAGCGGCGGAGAGGGAACCGTGCGAGGGATTGATCTGGTCGGTGAAGGCCGCGTACGCGGGCAGGTCCGACACGGGCGGCGTCCCGAGGAAGCCCGTCTTCACCGCGGGCCGCAGATCGTGGACCGTCCGTACGCTGTCCGCGCTGAAGCTCTGCACGATCAGCCGGTTCCGCACGTGCCGGCGGTCCAGCCAGCCCTCGTTGCCCAGCACCTTGACGATCTGCCGCTCTATGCCGGGATACAGCTGAGGGTTCTTGATCTCCAGCAGCAGCTTCTGCCGGTGCCGCTCGACGCGGTGCACGAACTGCTCCAGCGTCGGCACGCGCGCGCCCGCGTACGCGGAGCCGAACCAGCTTCCCGCGTCCAGCCGGGCGATCTCCGCGGCGGTGAAGTCCTTCACCTTCCACGGAGCCCGGTCGGGGAAGACCTCCTCGACGTCGGTGGTGCGCCGCAGGCTGTCGTCGTGCAGGACGACGAGTTCACCGTCCCTGGTGCGCTGGACGTCGTTCTCCACCCAGTCGACGCCGAGCGCGGCGGCCTTGTCGACGGCCTCCAGGGTGTTCTCGGGCGCGTACGCGGACGCGCCCCGGTGGGCTATCACCAGGGGCCGCGCGGAGCTCTCCGCGGCCCGCGCGGGGGAGAGCGGGAGCAGGAGGGCGGCGGTGCCCAGGAGCGCGGTGGTCGAGGCGGCGACAGCGCGTGCGTGCATGCGTACTCCTCGCGTCGAACGGTCACGGTCAGCTCAACTGTGACAGCAGAGGGTCGACGCGAGACGAGTACGGGATGGCCACGGATTGAACGGTGTTGTCCAGACTCCGCACACTGATGCCACACACCTGGGGCAAGGACGTGTTTCTTTGCCGGAAAGTCGTTCGACCATTCCGGCGGGGTCATACTCTCTGCGTCATCCCTGGCCGCCGTCACGGCGCCAGGAGGGGGGTATATCAGGACGTTGCGGGACACACGGGTCGGGAAGGGCAGCCGCGCATGCAAGGCACGGTCGACGGATTCAGCTACGGCCTGGTCACACCGGTGGTGGCCTTCCTCATGGCCTGCCTCGGCGGCGCCCTGGGCCTGCGCTGCACCACCAGGGCCATCAGGATGTCCCGCTCCTGGCGCCCCGGCTGGCTCGCCCTGGGGGCCGCGACCATCGGCTCCGGCATATGGACGATGCACTTCGTCGCGATGACGGGCTTCACCGTCGAGGGCACGCCGATCCACTACGACCGGCTGATCACGTTCGCGAGTCTGGCCGTCGCCGTCGTCATGGTGGGCATCGGGATCTTCATCGTCGGCTACAAGGGCGCCTCCGGAACGGCCCTGTTCACCGGGGGCGCCATCACCGGCCTCGGCATCGCCTCGATGCACTACCTCGGCATGGCCGGGATGAGCCTCGACGGATACCTGAAGTACGACGTCCTCACGGTCGCCGCGTCCGTGGCCATCGCCACGGCCGCCGCCAGCGCCGCCCTGTGGGCGGCCGGACAGGTGCGGGGCTTCCTGTGGAGCGTGGGCGCCAGCGTCGTCATGGGGCTCGCGGTCACCGGGATGCACTACACCGGCATGGCCGCACTCGAGGTGCACGTCCACGGCACGGCCGAGCCCGCCGCGGGGGAGCCGGCGGCCGCCCTGCTCGGGCCGATGATGGTCGGCCCGCTCGCCTTCCTCGTCCTCGCGGGCGTCGTGGTGATCTTCGACCCGCTGATGGTCGCCGGCGGGCCCGCCGCGTCCCCCGCCGAGCACAAGCCCGGCGTCCCCGCCCACTCCCCGGCCCACCACTCCCCGGCACGCCCGCGGCTGCGGGCCCGCGGCCCCGTGGAACACCGCTCCCGGACCCCGCAGCGCCGCTGATCCGGACCCGTTGTCAGTGGGGGGCCGTACGGTGGATGACATGCGGCCCGTTTCCCAGATCGAACGCACGGTGGCGCCCTTCGAGGTCGTCAGCCCCTACCAGCCGAGCGGCGACCAGCCGACGGCCATCGCCGACCTCGCCCGGCGCATCGAAGCAGGCGAGAAGGACGTCGTCCTGCTCGGCGCGACCGGCACCGGCAAGTCCGCCACCACCGCGTGGATGATCGAGAAGCTCCAGCGCCCCACCCTGGTCATGGCGCCGAACAAGACCCTGGCCGCCCAGCTGGCCAACGAGTTCCGCGAGCTGCTGCCGAACAACGCGGTCGAATACTTCGTCTCGTACTACGACTACTACCAGCCCGAGGCGTACGTCCCGCAGTCGGACACCTACATCGAGAAGGACTCCTCGATCAACGAGGAGGTCGAGCGGCTGCGCCACTCCGCGACCAACTCGCTGCTCACCCGCCGCGACGTCGTCGTGGTCGCCTCCGTCTCCTGCATCTACGGCCTGGGCACCCCGCAGGAGTACGTGGACCGCATGGTCCCCCTCCGCGTCGGCGACGAGTTCGACCGGGACGAGCTGCTGCGCCGCTTCGTGGACATCCAGTACACGCGCAACGACATGGCCTTCACCCGCGGCACCTTCCGCGTCCGCGGCGACACCATCGAGATCTTCCCGGTCTACGAGGAGCTCGCCGTCCGCATCGAGATGTTCGGCGACGAGATCGAGGCGCTCTCCACGCTCCATCCGCTCACCGGCGAGATCATCAGCGACGACCAGCAGCTCTACGTCTTCCCGGCCTCCCACTACGTCGCGGGCCCCGAGCGGCTGGAGCGCGCGGTGGGCGACATCGAGAAGGAGCTCGGCGAGCGCCTGGCCGAGCTGGAGAAGCAGGGCAAGCTCCTGGAGGCCCAGCGCCTGCGCATGCGCACCACGTACGACATCGAGATGCTCCGCCAGATCGGCTCCTGCTCCGGCGTGGAGAACTACTCGATGCACTTCGACGGCCGCTCACCCGGCTCCCCGCCGAACACCCTGCTGGACTACTTCCCGGACGACTTCCTCCTCGTCATCGACGAGTCGCACGTCACCGTCCCGCAGATCGGCGCCATGTACGAGGGCGACGCCTCCCGCAAGCGCACCCTCGTCGATCACGGCTTCCGGCTCCCCTCCGCCCTGGACAACCGGCCGCTGAAGTGGGAGGAGTTCCAGGAGCGCATCGGGCAGGCCGTCTACCTGTCGGCCACCCCCGGCCAGTACGAGCTCTCCCGCGCGGACGGCACCGTCGAACAGATCATCCGCCCCACCGGCCTCGTCGACCCCGAGGTCGTGGTCAAGCCCACCGAGGGCCAGATCGACGACCTGGTGCACGAGATCCGCACCCGCGTGGAGAAGGACGAACGCGTCCTGGTCACCACGCTCACCAAGAAGATGGCCGAGGACCTCACCGACTACTTCCTGGAACTCGGCATCCAGGTGCGCTATCTCCACAGCGACGTCGACACCCTGCGCCGGGTCGAGCTGCTGCGGGAGCTGCGCAGCGGCGAGTACGACGTCCTCGTCGGCATCAACCTGCTGCGCGAGGGCCTCGACCTGCCCGAGGTGTCGCTGGTCGCCATCCTCGACGCGGACAAGGAGGGCTTCCTGCGCTCGGGCACCTCCCTGATCCAGACCATCGGCCGCGCGGCGCGCAACGTCTCCGGCCAGGTCCACATGTACGCCGACAAGATCACCCCGGCGATGGAGAAGGCCATCGACGAGACCAACCGCCGCCGGGAGAAGCAGGTCGCGTACAACAAGGCGAACGGCATCGATCCCCAGCCGCTCCGCAAGAAGATCAACGACATCGTCGCGCAGATCGCCCGCGAGGACATCGACACCGAGGAGCTGCTCGGCTCGGGCTACCGCCAGGCCACGAAGGACGGCGGCACCAAGGCGCCCGTACCCTCCCTGGGGACCAAGGCGGCCAAGGGCGCGAAGAGCGCCAAGGGCGCCAGGGGCAAGGCCGCCGAGACCGTGCCGACCGACCGGCCCGCCGCCGAACTCGCCGAGCAGATCGAGGAACTCACCACACGGATGCGGGCCGCCGCGGCCGACCTGCAGTTCGAGATCGCGGCCCGGCTGCGCGACGAGGTCTCCGAGATGAAGAAGGAGTTGCGGCAGATGCAGGAGGCCGGCCTGTCCTGACGGCCGCGTACGCGATGTGTTGCAAGAACGACACAAAGTGCGGTCCCGGGTACGTCACTGTCAGTGCCCCTGCGTAGGGTTCTGGTCAACCGCGATTGCGCGGTAACAGGGGAAGTTCGAGAGGGGAATCAGCGCGTGACCGTCAACATGACCAAGGGTCAGGCCATCAGTCTGCAGAAGAACGACGGTGGCAGCCTGACCGCGGTGCGCATGGGTCTCGGCTGGCAGGCGGCTCCCCGTCGCGGCCTGTTCGGCTCGCGCACCCGGGAGATCGACCTGGACGCCTCGGCCGTCCTGTTCGCGGACAAGCAGCCGGTCGACGTCGTCTTCTTCCGCCACCTGGTGAGCGACGACGGCTCCGTGCGCCACACCGGTGACAACCTCGTCGGCGGTGTCGGCCAGGGCGGCGACGACGAGGCCATCCTCGTCGACCTCTCGCGCGTCCCGGTCCACATCGACCAGATCGTCTTCACCGTGAACTCCTTCACGGGCCAGACCTTCCAGGAGGTGCAGAACGCGTTCTGCCGCCTCGTCGACGAGACCAACGGCCAGGAGCTCGCCCGCTACACGCTGGCCGGCGGCGGCGCCTACACGGCCCAGCTCATGGCGAAGGTGCACCGCACGGGTGCGGGCTGGACGATGACGGCCCTCGGCAACCCGGCCAACGGCCGCACCTTCCAGGATCTGATGCCGGCGATCCTGCCGGTCCTCTAGGCACCGCACCCGGGCCGGGGCACGACAGGCGACACATCACACGCGACACCGCGACACGGGGGGACGAAGGCGATGACGGCCGAGCTGGTGCGGGGACAGAACCACCCGCTCTCCCAGTCCCGTCTGGAGATCAGGGTCTCGGCCGGCACGCCGGTCGTGGCCGTGGCCGCGCTCGGCGACGAGAACGGCCGGATCCACGGAGTGGAGTGGGTGGCCCACCCGGGCGCACCCACCCAGCCCGGTCTGGAGGTGTCGCGTCAGGCGGCCGCCGACCACCGTCTCGCGGTGGACCTGGACGCCATGACGGACGCGGTGCACCGCGTCAGTGTGCTGCTCGCCCTGCCCGCCCCGGGCGGCGGCCCGGGACCCGCCCGGTTCGGCGCCGTGGCGGCCCCCTTCGTCGCCGTCACCGGCCTGGACGGCGGCGAAATCGCCAGCTACACCATCACCGGCCTGGAGGCCGAGTCGGCCGTCGTCGCGCTGGAGCTCTACCGGCGGCAGGGCGCCTGGAAGGTGCGCGCCGTCGGCCAGGGCTACGCGGGCGGCCTGGCCGAGCTCCTCACCGACCAGGGCCTGCCCGAGGCCGTACCGCTCGCGGGCACCATCGACGAGGCGGTCGCGCGGGGCCTCGCCCGCTCCGTGCAGGCGCCCCCGCCCCGCCCGGCCGACGGTGACCGCTCCCGTCAGCCGGCCGCCCCCGCCCTCGGCCCCGACCAGGGCGGCACCGCACCGCAGGGCGCCCCCGGTCCCGTACCGCCGTCGTACGGCGGGCAGCCGGCCGGCGGGCCGGGACAGACCGGACCGCAGCCGGCGTACGGCGGAGCCGGTGCCGCGGACCCGTCCGCCACCACCGGAGGCCCGATCAACTACAGCCACCCCGGCCGGCAGAACTCCGCCCCGCCGCCGCCCCCGCCCACCGCGCCGCCGGCGCAGCCCGGACAGCCCGCGCAGCCCGTCGCTGGGGACGCCACCGGCTGGTCCATGGAGGAGCGGCTCTACAACCAGGTCTGGGGCATGTTCGAGGACCTGGCCCGCACCACCGCCGCCTACCGCAGCGCCGTCGACTTCGCCGAGTCCCGCATGGACAAGGAGCTGGAGCAGACCCTCTCCGACCCGCGCAGCCGGATCGGCGGTCAGGGCGACGCCGCGCGCGAGGCCGCCCGGGCCCGGTACACACACCTCGTCGACCAGGCGCGAGCGGTCCTCGACCGGGACCTCGTCCAGCTCGTCGCCGAGGCCGACGTCGTCGAACCCGCGCTGCCCCCCGCCTTCGCCCGCTGGGACAATCCCGCCTGGCACGCCTACCGGGTGCCGATGGAGATACCCATGGCACTGCGCCTGGGCGACCTGCGGCTGCCCGAGGCCGACCGGATCCGCATCCCGATGCTGCTCCGGCTGCCGCTGGAGCGGGGTCTGTGGATCGACAGCGGACGGGCCGACTCGGTCGACGGGTCGTTCACCGACTCCCACGACATGCGGCGCCTCGCCATGGAGACGGCGGTGGCGCACGCGGCCCGGCTGCTCGCCGTCTACCCGGCGGGCGAGTTCACCGTGCACGTCATCGACCCGGCCGGATCCGGGGCGCAGCCGCTGGCGCCGCTGACGCAGACCGGTGTGCTGGCGGCCCCGCCCGCCCAGGGCGCCGCGGGGGTGACGGACGTGCTGGGCCGGCTCACGCAGCGGGTCGACCTGGTGCAGATGGCGCTGCGCGGAGGTGCTCCGGACGCGCTGCCGCCCGGCTTCGACACCTCCCAGCAGCTACTGATCGTCAACGACTTCCCGCACGGCTTCGACGACCGGGCCGTGAACCAGTTGCGCTACCTCGCCGACGAGGGTCCGGCCGTCGGGGTCCATCTGATGATGGTCGCCGACCGCGAGGAGTCCGCGGGCTACGGTCCGCTCCTCGACCCGCTGTGGCGTTCGCTGCTGCGACTGACTCCCGTGCCTGATGACCATCTGGCCGATCCGTGGGTCGGGCACGCCTGGACGTACGAGCCGCCGCTCGTGCCGCCGGACAGCCAGGTCCTCCACCAGGTGCTCACCCAGGTCGCGGCGGCCCGCCGCTCATGGAACAGGTGACGTCCCCGTACCTTTGACCAAGCCCGTGCAAAGCCCTCTCACCTGGGGACTTGTACCTTTCTTTACTCGTCCCTTTACCAATCCTTGGTGATTGGGTACTCTTGACCGCACGGAGGGGAGTACTCCCTGTCTGTGCGGCGACCCCGTCAATACGGATCAGGCCAGATCCCGGGGCGTCGGCCCGAAGGACCGTCCGGACGCAGCCAAGCGCCGGAGGCCCGGGTGGAAGAGACCTCCGGCAGCGACGACGCTGACATTTGCCGTGTGACGTATCTGCCGGAGGCGCAGTGGATGTTTCCCTGACCCTGTGGGTCCTGACGATCGTGGGCCTCAGTGCCCTCATCGCGGTCGACTTCTTCATCGGCCGCAAACCGCATGACGTATCCATCAAGGAAGCCGGAATCTGGACCGTCGTCTGGATCGTCCTGGCCGCGCTCTTCGGACTCGGCCTGCTGATCTGGGGCGGAGGACAGGCCGGAGGCGAGTTCTTCGCCGGCTTCATCACCGAGAAGTCACTGAGCGTCGACAACCTCTTCGTCTTCGTCCTGATCATGGCGAAGTTCGCGGTGCCGTCGCAGTACCAGCAGCGGGTGCTCCTCGTCGGCGTACTCATAGCCCTGGTGCTGCGCGCGATCTTCATCGCCGCGGGCGCCGCGATCCTCGCCAGCTTCTCGTGGGTGTTCTACCTCTTCGGCGCCTTCCTGATCTGGACCGCCTGGAAGCTCATCCAGGAGGCCCGGGCCGACGAGGAGGACGAGGAGTACGAGGAGAACAAGCTCCTCAAGGCCGCCGAGCGCCGCTTCGGCGTGGCCGACCGGTACCACGGCACCAAGCTGTGGATCGAGCAGAACGGCAAGCGGGTCATGACCCCGATGCTCGTCGTCATGCTCGCCATCGGCACCACGGACGTCCTGTTCGCGCTCGACTCCATCCCCGCGATCTTCGGCCTGACCCAGGACCCGTACATCGTGTTCACGGCGAACGCGTTCGCGCTGATGGGCCTGAGGCAGCTGTACTTCCTCATCGGCGGCCTGCTGAAGAAGCTGGTCCACCTGTCCTACGGCCTGTCGATCATCCTCGGCTTCATCGGCGTGAAGCTGGTGCTGCACGCACTGCACGAGTCCGGGGTGCACGTCCCCGAGATCAGCATCCCGGTCTCGCTGGGCGTCATCTGCGCGGTCCTGGTCGTCACCACGATCACCAGCCTGCGGGCCTCCCGCAAGCAGGCGGAGGCCGAGGCGGCGGCAGGCCGGGGCGAGGACCCCGTGAAGAACAACATCGACGTCTGACCCTTGTCGGACACCGGAACGCCGGTACCGGGAGCGGAGGTCAGCACATCGCAGGCCACCGCTCCCGGTCCCGTTTGTTCCCACCCCGCGCCGCCCGCCGGCGCCGACCGAACACGACTCGTACGAGGAGGCCATGCGTGACCATGATGACCCCGAGACGATCAGGATCGCGGAGCGGAGGGGCTCGCCGTGCGGCGGCGACACCCCCCGCGCCCCCCACGGTCGGCCGGTGGTCGGAGGGCTGCGGTGAGGTGCGTCGCTCGTTCACGTCTGCGACGATCGCCCCATGACCGCTCGGCTCAGGTCACTCGCGGCACAGTGGACGACCCTGGTGCCGGTGTTCGCCGTGGTTCTGCTGATCCTGACCTGGGGGCGCGAACTGCCCGGCTGGATCGTCGTACTGGTGACCGCGGTTCTCGCGGGATCCGTGCTGGCGGCCGTGCACCACGCCGAGGTGGTCGCGCACCGGGTCGGTGAGCCCTTCGGCTCCCTGGTCCTCGCGGTCGCCGTCACCGTCATCGAGGTGGCGCTCATCGTCACGCTGATGCTCGACGGCGGGGACAAGAGCGCGACGCTCGCCAGGGACACCGTGTTCGCGGCCGTGATGATCACGGTCAACGGCATTCTCGGACTGAGCCTGCTGGTGGGCTCACTGCGCCACGGCACGGCGGTGTTCAATTCGGAAGGCACCGGCGCGGCCCTCGCCACGGTCGCGACGCTGGCGACCCTCAGCCTCGTACTGCCGACGTTCACCACGAGCAAGCCGGGCCCGGAGTTCTCCACCGTGCAGCTCACGTTCGCGGCGGTCTCCTCACTGATCCTCTACGCCTTGTTCGTGGCGACCCAGACCGTCAGACACCGCGACTACTTCCTGCCGATCGTCAAACAGAGCGAATCGGCAGCCTCCGAGGGGGAGCACGCCGAGGCGCCCTCCACGCGCACCGCCCTGATCAGTCTCGGGCTGCTGGGCCTGGCGCTGGTCGGAGTGGTCGGGCTGGCCAAAGGGGTCTCGCCCACGATCGAGTCCGGAGTGGATGCCGCCGGGCTGCCCCACTCCGTCGTCGGTGTGATCATCGCCCTGCTGGTCCTCCTCCCGGAGACCATCGCCGCGGTGCGCGCCTCGCGCCGCAACCAGGTGCAGACCAGCATGAACCTCGCGCTCGGCTCGGCGATGGCCAGCATCGGCCTGACCATCCCCGCCGTCGCGCTGGCCTCCCTCTGGCTCCCCGGCCCGCTCGTCCTCGGCCTCGGCAACACCCATATGGTGCTGCTCGCCCTGACCATGGTGGTGGGCGCGCTGACCGTGGTCCCCGGGCGGGCCACACCACTCCAGGGCGGCGTGCACCTGGTGCTGCTCGCGGCCTATCTGGAGCTGGCGCTCAACCCCTAGCGGGGAGCACGTCGCCCAGCGGCACAGGCCACGCTTCCCGGCGCTCGTGGGCCGCCCGGAGACCTCGTTCTCCGGGCGGCCCACGAGCAGTGCCGGGAAGCGCCCGCCTCGCGGCCACGCGGTCGCCCGGTGCGGGCCGGGCAGGGCTCAACGGCCGTGCGGCGCAGCGTGATAAACCGGGTCCGAGCAGCGGTTCCGGCGAGGACCGCCCCACCCCGACGGACCGGAGGAACCGTGCCCCGCAATCTGGCCAACGCCCCCATCATGATCCTCAACGGCCCCAACCTGAACCTGCTGGGACAGCGCCAGCCGGAGATCTACGGCTCCGACACGCTCGCCGACGTGGAGGCGATGTGCGCCGAGGCGGCGGCGGCACGGGGCGGCACGGTGGATCTGCGCCAGTCCAACCACGAGGGCCGGCTGGTGGACTGGATCCACGAGGCACGGTCGAACCACTGCGGGATCGTCATCAACCCCGGTGCCTACTCCCACACCTCCGTCGCCATCCTGGACGCCCTCAACGTCTGCGACGGCCTGCCCGTGATGGAGGTCCACATCTCCAACATCCACCGGCGCGAGTCCTTCCGGCACCACTCCTACGTCTCCCTGCGCGCCGACGGGGTCATCGCGGGATGCGGGGTGCAGGGGTACGTGTTCGCGGTGGAGCGGATCGCCGCGCTGGCCGGCCCCGGAGTGGCCGAGACGTAGGCCCCGTCTCACCAGCCCCGCGCGCGCCACTCCGGCAGATGCGGGCGTTCCGCGCCCAGGGTGGTGTCGTCGCCGTGCCCGGGATAGACCCAGGTCTCGTCCGGCAGAACCCCGAAGATCTTGGTCTCGACGTCATGGATCAGACTGGCGAACGCCTTCGGATCCTTGTGGGTGTTGCCCACACCGCCCGGGAACAGGCAGTCCCCGGTGAACACATGCGGATGCCCGTGGGGATCGTCGTAGACCAGGGCGATCGAGCCGGGGGTGTGCCCGACCAGATGGCGGGCGGTGAGTTCCACCCGGCCCACGCGGATGGTGTCGCCGTCGTCGACCGGCACGTCGGTCGGCACGGGGATGCCCTCGGCGTCCTCCCGGCCCGCGTGGGTGCGGGCGCCGGTGGCGGCGACGACCTCGGCGAGCGCCTGCCAGTGGTCGCCGTGCCGGTGGGTGGTGACGACGGACGCGATGCCGTCGTCACCGATCGTCCCCAGCAGGGTCCCCGCGTCGTTGGCCGCGTCGATCAGCAACTGCTCGTCGGTGGCCCGGCAACGCAGCAGATAGGCGTTGTTGTCCATGGGGCCGACCGCGATCTTGGTGATCATCAGGTCCTTGAGTTCGTGCACGTCGGCTGGGCCGCCGACCGTCACCCGACCGCTGTACGTCATGACCGCCAGCCTATAGCGGGAACCCGCGCGGGACAGGCGCTACAGCGGGGGAAGCGACGGGAGGTCCCCGCCCTTGACCGTCAGGGCGGCGCCGTCCCGGCGGCCGGCCAGCCAGCCGAGCAGGTCGGCGGCCGTCCCCTCGACCGCGACCGGGCCGCCGTCCGCCCCGCCGCCGGTCGTCCAGGTCTGGCCGTCCACGGTGGCCAGGGCGGTCGACGGCACGTCCCGGTGGCCGGCGAACCGCGCCGCGAGGAAGTCGATCTCCCGCTCCGTGAAGTCCGCCGGCAGGTCCTCCAGCTCGTAGCCGATCCCGAGGTCCACGTGGTGCAGCTCCACCTCGATCCACCGCCGGAACGGCACCCGCTCCGCCCGGTCCGTGACCCCGTTGCGCAGCTCCACCGTGCGCGACGGGTCCGCCGGGGCCGCGCCCGCCGCGCGGAAGCGCTCCCCGCTCTCCCGCAGGTCGGCGAGGTGCGCGTCGAGGGGGCGCGGCGCGTCCCGCTCGATGTCGGCGTCCCGGGCCTCGCCGGAGACGTACATGGGTCGGCCCTCGAGGACGTTCACCAGGGCGTCCGCGTTGCGGGCCAGGTGGGCCAGCACATGGCCGCGGGTCCAGCCGGGCAGCCGTGACGACTGGGTCACAGCCGCGTTGTCCAGTGCGGCGACCGCGGTGAGCAGCCGCTCGGTCGCTGCTTGTACAGACGCCAGGTCATCAGCGTGATCAATCATGGTGCTGACCCTAGCCCCGTCACACCATCGGGTGAAGGTGGTGAAGCCGCGCCCTAAATCGAATGCACGTGCTATATGGTCGTGTTCGGCGTCGGGCATGCTGGAGAGCCGGGGTTTGTTGACAACCCGTGAATCCGAACCGGCGTTGTCAGTGGCTCCCCCTAGTCTGAGGAAGACGGGGGCCCCGCCCCTGTCACTTCTCTCAAGAAAGGTGCGGACCGGCGTGGCCGACCGTCTCATCGTCCGTGGAGCGCGCGAGCACAACCTCAAGAACGTCTCGCTCGATCTCCCGCGCGACTCGCTCATCGTCTTCACGGGCCTGTCGGGGTCGGGCAAGTCCTCGCTGGCCTTCGACACGATCTTCGCCGAGGGACAGCGGCGCTACGTGGAGTCCCTCTCCTCGTACGCCCGGCAGTTCCTCGGCCAGATGGACAAGCCGGACGTCGACTTCATCGAGGGCCTGTCCCCGGCGGTCTCCATCGACCAGAAGTCGACCTCCCGCAACCCGCGCTCCACGGTCGGCACCATCACCGAGGTCTACGACTACCTGCGCCTGCTCTTCGCCCGCATCGGCAAGCCGCACTGCCCCGAGTGCGGCCGCCCGATCGCGCGCCAGTCGCCGCAGGCCATCGTCGACAAGGTCCTGGAACTGCCGGAGGGCAGCCGCTTCCAGGTGCTCTCCCCGCTGGTGCGCGAGCGCAAGGGCGAGTTCGTCGACCTGTTCGCCGACCTCCAGACCAAGGGCTACTCCCGCGCGCGGGTGGACGGCGAGACCGTCCAGCTCTCCAACCCGCCCACGCTGAAGAAGCAGGAGAAGCACACCATCGAGGTGGTCGTCGACCGCCTCACCGTCAAGGACAGCGCCAAGCGTCGCCTCACCGACTCCGTCGAGACCGCCCTCGGCCTGTCCGGCGGCATGGTCGTGCTCGACTTCGTCGACCTCCCCGAGGACGACCCCGAGCGCGAGCGCATGTACTCCGAGCACCTGTACTGCGCGTACGACGACCTGTCCTTCGAGGAGCTGGAGCCCCGCTCCTTCTCCTTCAACTCGCCCTTCGGCGCCTGCCCCGAGTGCACCGGCATCGGCACGCGCATGGAGGTCGACCCCGAGCTGATCGTCCCCGACCCGGACAAGAGCCTCGACGAGGGCGCCATCCACCCGTGGTCGCACGGCCACACCAAGGACTACTTCGGCCGCCTGATCGGCGCCCTCGCGGAGGCGCTGGGCTTCCGCACCGACATCCCCTTCGCCGGCCTGCCGCAGCGCGCCAAGAAGGCCCTGCTGCACGGCCACAAGACCCAGGTCGAGGTCCGCTACCGCAACCGCTACGGCCGCGAGCGCCGGTACACCACGGCCTTCGAGGGCGCCGTCCCCTTCGTCAAGCGCCGGCACAGCGAGGCCGAGAGCGACGCCAGCCGTGAGCGCTTCGAGGGCTACATGCGCGAGGTGCCCTGCCCCACCTGTGAGGGCACCCGGCTCAAGCCGGTCGTCCTCGCCGTCACGGTCATGGGCAAGTCCATCGCCGAGGTCTCCGGGATGTCCATCAGCGACTGCGCGGACTTCCTGGGCGAGCTGAAGCTCACCGCCCGCGACAAGAAGATCGCCGAGCGCGTCCTCAAGGAGGTCAACGAGCGGCTGCGGTTCCTGGTCGACGTCGGCCTGGACTACCTCTCGCTCAACCGCGCGGCGGGCACCCTCTCCGGCGGCGAGGCCCAGCGCATCCGCCTGGCCACCCAGATCGGCTCCGGACTCGTCGGCGTGCTCTACGTCCTCGACGAGCCCTCCATCGGCCTGCACCAGCGGGACAACCACCGGCTGATCGAGACCCTGGTCCGGCTGCGCGACATGGGCAACACGCTCATCGTCGTGGAGCACGACGAGGACACCATCAAGGTCGCCGACTGGATCGTCGACATCGGCCCCGGCGCCGGCGAGCACGGCGGCAAGGTCGTGCACAGCGGCTCCCTCAAGGAGCTGCTGGCCAACGCCGAGTCGCAGACCGGCCAGTACCTGTCCGGCAAGAAGGCCATCCCGCTGCCCGACATCCGCCGCCCGCACGACCCGTCGCGCCGGCTCACGGTGCACGGCGCCCGCGAGAACAACCTCCAGGACATCGACGTGTCCTTCCCGCTGGGCGTCTTCACCGCGGTCACCGGTGTGTCCGGCTCCGGCAAGTCCACGCTGGTCAACGACATCCTGTACACCCACCTCGCCCGCGAGCTGAACGGCGCGCGCAGCGTCCCCGGCCGGCACACGCGGGTGGACGGAGACGACCTCGTCGACAAGGTCGTCCACGTCGACCAGTCGCCCATCGGCCGCACCCCGCGCTCCAACCCGGCGACGTACACGGGCGTCTTCGACCACGTCCGCAAGCTGTTCGCCGAGACCACCGAGGCGAAGGTCCGCGGCTACATGCCGGGCCGCTTCTCCTTCAACGTCAAGGGCGGCCGCTGCGAGAACTGCGCGGGCGACGGCACCATCAAGATCGAGATGAACTTCCTCCCGGACGTGTACGTCCCGTGCGAGGTCTGCCACGGCGCCCGCTACAACCGGGAGACCCTGGAGGTCCACTACAAGGGCAAGTCCATCGCCGACGTCCTGAACATGCCGATCGAAGAGGCCATGAACTTCTTCGAGGCCGTCCCGGCCATCGCCCGCCACCTGCGGACGCTCAACGACGTCGGCCTCGGCTACGTCCGGCTCGGCCAGTCCGCGACCACCCTGTCCGGCGGTGAGGCACAGCGCGTGAAGCTCGCCAGCGAGCTGCAGAAGCGCTCCACCGGCCGCACGGTCTACGTCCTGGACGAGCCGACCACCGGTCTGCACTTCGAGGACATCAGCAAGCTGCTGAAGGTCCTGTCCGGCCTGGTCGAGAAGGGCAACACGGTCATCGTCATCGAGCACAACCTCGACGTGATCAAGACCGCTGACTGGGTCGTCGACATGGGCCCCGAGGGCGGTTCCGGCGGCGGCCTGGTCGTCGCGGAGGGCACCCCGGAGCAGGTCGCCGGCGTCCCGGCCAGCCACACCGGCAAGTTCCTGCGCGACATCCTGGGATCGGACCGGATCAGCGACGCCGCGCAGGCGCCGGCCCCGCGCAAGGCGGCGGCGAAGAAGACGGTCGCCGCCAAGTCCACCACCAGGAGGACGGCCACCAAGGCGATCGACGGTACGGCCGCCAAGAAGACACCCGCGAAGAAGACACCCGCCGAGAAGCCGGCCACCAAGGCCGCCGCGAAGAAGACGACGCGGGCGACCAAGGCCTGACCGGCCCGCACCCCCACGCGCCGTGCCGCACGGAACCCCGTGCGGCACGGCGCGTGCGTGCGTCAGACGGCCTCCGGCTCCAGTTCATGGGCGTACGGCGGTTCCGCGCCCGCGCGTGAGCAGGTGACCGCCGCCGCGCGCGCCGCGAAGCCGAGCAGGCCCGCCCAGCCCTCGCCGCCCAGCGCGGCCACCCCCGCGTCACTGAGCGCGTCCCGCACCGCGAGGCCGTGCAGCAGCGCCGCGTTCACCGTGTCACCGGCGCCGATCGTGTCCACCACCTCGACCCGCTCACCCGGCACGGCGTACTCGCCGCCGTCGCGGGTGAACACGGTCAGCCCGTCCCCGCCCCGGGTGACCACGACCGCCGCCGGACCGGCCGCCAGCCACTCCTTCGGGGACCCGCCGAGCCACTCGGCGTCCTCCGCGGACAGCTTCAGCAGCGACACCGACGGCAGCCAGCTTCGGAACCGGGCCCGGTAGGCGTCGGCGTCGGGGATGAGACCCGCCCGGATGTTGGGGTCCAGCGCCGTGAAGACGCCTCGCGCGCAGGCGGTGCGCATCAGCTCCTCGTACGCGCTCGCGCCCGGTTCCAGCACGAGGGAGCAGGTCCCGAAGGACACCGCGCGGGTGCCGGCCGGCAAGGCGTCGGGGGCCGTGAACAGGCGGTCCGCGGTCCCCTCCACATAGAAGGAGTACGCCGCCGAGCCGTCCGTGCCGACCGTGGCGACGGCCAGCGTCGTCGGCTCGTCGCCGCGCTGCACCGACGACACGTCCACCCCGGTCTCCCGCAGCCGGTCCAGCAGCGCCGTACCGAAGGCGTCCCGCGACACCCGGGAGCAGAACGCGGTGGGGGAGCCGAGGCGGCCCAGCGCCACCGCCGTGTTGAACGGGCCGCCGCCGAGCGCCGGCGTCAGCGCCGCGAGCGCGCCCGCGCCGCGCGGTACCAGGTCGATCAGTGCCTCACCGGCCACGACGATCACGAAGGGTTCCCTTCTCCGAAGGTCTCAGAAGGTCTCCGAAGGGCCGGGCTTCACGACCCGCCGACTCCGCACAGCCGTGCACCACGCGCCGCCTCTCGGGTGGGGACCGTATCCCATCCGCCGGACGTGCGTAAACGCTCGCGAACGCCTGCCCGGCCCCCCACGACGGCCCCCGCCCGCAGCCGGAACGATCACTCCCGGTATCGTCCCCGATGTCCACCCGCGCACCGCCGTCCCACCCGTGGAGCCCTCATGCCCACCCGCCGCCCCGCCGCGACCCGCCGTACCGTCCTGCGGGGCGCGGCCCTGACCCCCGTGGCCGGACTGGGCCTCACCGCGTGCGGAGGCACCGAGAAGGGCGCCGCCCCGCTGACCGGCCCCGTCGAGCTGGGTCCCGAGAGCGAGGTCGCCGAGGACGGCGCGAAGCTGTACCGGGACCACAACGTCGTGGTCAGCCGGAGCGGGGACGGCACCCTCAAGGCGTACGACACCGTCTGCACCCACGCGGGATGCCCCATCAACAAGCTCGAGGGCACGAAGCTGATCTGCCCCTGCCACGGCAGCGAGTTCGACGCCACCACCGGCAAGGTGCTGCGCGAGCCGGCCGTGGCCCCCCTGAAGACGCTGGCCGTCGAGGTGAAGAACGGCACGCTGGTCGTCAGGCCGCAGACCTGACCGGGGTCACTCCCAGTCCCAGGCGATCCCCACGTAACCCGACCGCACGCGCGGTTCCACCAGGTGCACCGAGCGGTGCCGCCCGCTGAGCACCAGTTCCTGATGGCCGCCGCGCGGTGCCGCCGCCGAGTGCTGGGTGAACCGGTGGCAGCGCACCGGGAGCGTCCCGGAGCCGAAGCACACCTGGAGCGCGTACTGGCCGCCGGGGGACTCCGCCCCGCGCACGTACTCGCGCGAGACGCCCGCCGTGCCGTCCTCGACGGCGTAGCGGAAGAGGAAGGTGTCACCGGCCCGCAGCCGGGTGTCGAAGAGCAGCTCGGCCGCGAGCACCCCGGTCTCGTGGTGCCGGAGCACGCGACCGGTGCGGCAGTTCTCCAGCGCCCGCACGGTCATCCGCTCCGGCACGGCACCGGGGTCGCCGTGGTGGACGGCCACATAGCGGTCGACGCCGTCCCGGTGGGCGCGCACGATGTGGTGCGACTCGCGCTCCGCCAGTTCGCGGCGCGCCCCGATCCGTATCCGCTCGTGGTGCCCCAGGGTGTGCAGCCCGCCGTCGCGCGGGGTGCCGAACTCGGCCAGCAGCCGTTCGCGTACGCCCGAGGCCTCGACCAGGGAGCGGTAGGACCGTCCGGGGGAGTGGCGGTCCGCCGTGTGCTCGTCCGGCTCGGCGAGCAGCCGGATCAGCGACTCCTCCGGCAGTTGCAGGATCTCCTCCAGCGCCCGTACGGCGCGCAGCGACTCGGGGCGCTGCGGGCGGCGGGCGCCCTGCTGCCAGTAGCTCAGACTGGTGACGCCGACCTTCACGCCGTGGCGCGACAGATGGTGCTGCACCCGCTGCAACGGCAGCCCCCGCGCGGCGATCGCCGCGCGCAGGGCGACGTGGAAGGGGCCGCCTTGCAGGGCCGAGTCCAGTTCCGCGGTGACGAGGTCCGCGTGCGGTGTGGCGTGCGGCATGCAGGGGCCTTTCTGTGAAGTCCGCGACGGCTGGTCGGGCCGCCGCGCGGGCACCCCGGAGCCGCCCCCCGCCGGCGCGGCGGAGTCTTCACATCCGTACGCCGTCGTTCAGGGCCCGGAGTTCCCCCGCATTGAAGCGTGTTGACCAAGTCCCGACAACACCTGACGTCCAACAGCGGCCCACGACGGCGGCACGCGCCCTCCCTACGACGCGCCGGCCCCGTCCCCGCCCGCCGGCCGCGCCCGCAGGCGCTTCGCGCGCACGATGTCGGGATCGCGTGGGTCGAGGGAGTCGGCGATGCCGGACGTCTCGTCCGCGTACCGGCGGGTCCGGGCCGGCCGTCGTGGTTTCTCGATCCGCGCCTGTCGCATCCGACCAGCCCTCCGACTCGTGACCGCCCTCGTGGCCGTCCGCCGATCACCCGAGGGACGGAACCCCCACCTTCCCGCTTCCCGCACGCCGTAACCCATCCGGACCCGGCCGGGCCCCGCCGTCCACGGGCCCGCCGCGGTGTCGGTCCCCGCCAGTAGGGTGTGAGACATGGCCGACCCCTCCAGCTACCGCCCCAAACCGGGCGAGATCCCCGACTCGCCGGGGGTCTACCGGTTCCGCGACGAGCACCGCCGGGTGATCTACGTCGGAAAGGCGAAGAGCCTGCGCCAGCGCCTGGCGAACTACTTCCAGGACCTGGCCGGGCTGCACCCGCGCACCCGCTCCATGGTCACCACGGCCGCGTCCGTGGAGTGGACGGTGGTGTCCACGGAGGTCGAGGCGCTCCAGCTGGAGTACTCCTGGATCAAGGAGTACGACCCCCGGTTCAACGTCAAGTACCGCGACGACAAGAGCTACCCGTACCTCGCGGTGACGATGAACGAGGAGTTCCCGCGCGTCCAGGTGATGCGCGGTCACAAGAAGAAGGGCGTGCGGTACTTCGGTCCGTACACGCACGCGTGGGCGATCCGCGACACCGTGGACCTGCTGCTGCGCGTCTTCCCGGTACGCACCTGCTCGGCCGGGGTCTTCAAGAACGCCGCCCGCACCGGCCGCCCCTGTCTGCTCGGCTACATCGACAAGTGCTCGGCGCCGTGCGTGGACCGCATCTCCGCCGAGGACCACCGCGCGCTGGCCGAGGAGTTCTCCGACTTCATGGCCGGCCGCACGGGCGCCTACCTGCGCCGTCTGGAGCGGCGGATGGCGGAGGCGGCCGAGGAGATGGAGTACGAGCGGGCCGCGCGTCTGCGCGACGACATCGGGGCGCTGAAGAAGGCCATGGAGAAGAGCGCGGTCGTGCTCGCCGACGCGACCGACGCCGACCTGATCGCGGTCGCCGAGGACGAGCTGGAGGCGGCCGTCCAGATCTTCCACGTGCGCGGCGGACGCGTGCGCGGCCAGCGCGGCTGGGTCACCGACAAGGTCGAGGAGATCACCACCGGCGCCCTGGTCGAGCACGCCCTGCAGCAGCTCTACGGCGAGGAGACCGGCGACGCGGTCCCCCGGGAGGTCCTGGTCCCCGCCCTGCCCGACCCGGTGGAGCCGGTCCAGCAGTGGCTGACCGAGCGGCGCGGCTCGGGCGTCTCCCTGCGCATCCCGCAGCGCGGCGACAAGAGGGCCCTGATGGAGACCGTGGAGCGCAACGCCCAGCAGGCGCTCGTGCTGCACAAGACCAAGCGCGCCTCCGACCTCACCACGCGCTCGCGCGCGCTGGAGGAGATCACCGACGCCCTGGAGCTGGACAGCGCCCCGCTCAGGATCGAGTGCTACGACATCTCGCACCTCCAGGGCGACGACGTGGTGGCCTCCATGGTCGTCTTCGAGGACGGACTGGCCCGCAAGAGCGAATACCGACGCTTCCAGATCAAAGGCTTCGCGGGGCAGGACGACGTCCGTTCCATGCACGAGGTGATCACCCGCAGGTTCCGGCGCTACCTCGCGGAGAAGGAGCGGACGGGGGAGTGGACCGACGGCGAGGACCCCGGCGCCGAAGGACCCCCCGGAGGCCTCGCCGAACCGCCCGAGAACACCCTCACGGAGGACGACGGCCGCCCCAGACGCTTCGCCTATCCGCCGCAGCTCGTCGTCGTCGACGGCGGCGCGCCGCAGGTCGCGGCGGCCCAGCGGGCGCTGGACGAGCTGGGCATCGACGACATCGCCGTGTGCGGCCTCGCCAAGCGGCTGGAGGAGGTCTGGCTGCCGGGCGAGACCGACCCCGTGGTGCTGCCGCGCACCAGTGAGGGCCTCTACCTGCTCCAGCGGGTCCGCGACGAGGCCCACCGGTTCGCGATCACCTACCAGCGCGCCAAGCGCGCCAAGCGCTTCCGCGCCGGCCCGCTGGACGACGTGCCCGGCCTCGGCGAGACCCGCAAGCAGGCGCTGATCAAGCACTTCGGTTCGGTGAAGAGGCTGCGATCGGCGACAATCGACCAGATCTGCGAGGTTCCGGGCATAGGTCGCAAGACGGCCGAGACGATCGTCGCGGCCCTCGACCGGGCGGCACCCGCCGCCCCCGCCGTGAACACGGCGACGGGCGAGATCCTGGACGACACGGACGAGATCATGGATGACACGGAAGAACCCGGGCAGGCGACGGGTTCTCCCGGGGAGCCCGTCACCACGGGCGCCCCGGACGAACGACGGGGGCAGGAGCGATGACCGAGCACGAGACGGGACACGAGCCGGAGCGGGACCGGGCACAGCAGGAGGCGGGCGGGGACGGCACCGGCCGGACCGCCGCCCGCCAGGACGACGGAGCACAGGTGAGTACGGGCAAGGAAAAGGCCGGGGTGCCCGAGGCGGCCATCCCCGAGCTGGTGATCATCTCCGGCATGTCCGGGGCCGGCCGTTCGACGGCCGCGAAGTGTCTGGAGGACCTCGGCTGGTTCGTCGTGGACAACCTGCCGCCCGCGCTGATCACCACCATGGTGGAGCTCGGCGCGCGCTCCCAGGGCAACGTGGCGCGGATCGCGGTCGTCGTCGACGTCCGTGGCCGGCGCTTCTTCGACAACCTCCGCGAGTCCCTCGCCGACCTCGACACGCGGGGCGTCACCCGGCGGACCGTCTTCCTGGAGTCCTCCGACGACGCCCTGGTGCGCCGCTTCGAGTCGGTGCGCCGCCCGCACCCCCTCCAGGGCGACGGCCGCATCGTCGACGGCATCGACGCCGAGCGGGAACTGCTGCGCGAGCTGCGCGGTGACGCCGACCTGGTGATCGACACCTCCAGCCTCAACGTGCACGAGCTGCGCGCCAAGATGGACGCCCAGTTCGCCGGCGAGGAGGAGCCCGAGCTGCGGGCCACCGTCATGTCCTTCGGCTTCAAGTACGGCCTCCCGGTCGACGCCGACCTGGTCGTGGACATGCGGTTCCTGCCCAATCCGCACTGGGTCCCCGAGCTGCGCCCCTACACCGGACTCAACGAGGAGGTGGCGTCGTACGTCTTCAACCAGCCCGGCGCCAAGGAGTTCCTCGACCGGTACGCGGAGATGCTGCGGCTGGTCGCCGCGGGCTACCGCCGTGAGGGCAAGCGCTACGTGACCATCGCCGTCGGCTGCACCGGCGGCAAGCACCGGTCGGTCGCCATGTCGGAGAAGCTCGCCGCCCGGCTCGTCGCCGAGGGCGTGGAGACGGTGGTGGTCCACCGGGACATGGGACGGGAATGACACCACGTACTCCGCGGCTGAGCCGGCTGCGCAGAGCGGTCCCCGAGGGGCGCGCGAGCCGGCCGGCCGAGACCCGTGGCGCGAGACCGCGCCGCCGGGGCGCCCAGCCCAAGGTCGTCGCCCTCGGCGGCGGCATGGGCCTGTCCGCCTCGCTCGCCGCGCTGCGCCGGATCACCGGCGACCTCACCGCCGTCGTCACCGTGGCCGACGACGGCGGCTCCAGCGGGCGCCTGCGCGACGAACTGGGCGTGCTGCCGCCCGGCGACCTGCGCAAGGCCCTGGCCGCGCTGTGCGGCGACGACGACTGGGGCCAGACCTGGGCCCGCGTCATCCAGCACCGCTTCCAGTCCCAGGGCGACCTGCACGAGCACGCGGTCGGCAATCTGCTGATCGTCGCCCTGTGGGAACAGCTCGGCGACCACGTCCAGGCCCTCGACCTGGTGGGCCGGCTGCTCGGCGCGCACGGCCGCGTGCTGCCCATGTCCGCCGTGCCGCTGGAGCTCCAGGCCCTGGTCAAGGGCCACGACCCCGAGCGGCCCGACGAGACCGGCACCGTCCGCGGCCAGGCCACCGTCGCCCTCACCCCGGGCGAGGTGCAGTCCGTGCACCTCGTGCCGAACGACCCGCCCGCCGTCCCCGAGGCGGTCGCCGCGGTCCTCGACGCCGACTGGGTGGTGCTCGGCCCCGGCTCCTGGTTCTCCTCGGTCATCCCGCACCTGCTCGTGCCGGAACTGCTGGACGCCCTCATCGAGACCAAGGCACGCCGGGTACTCTCCCTTAACCTCGCCCCGCAGCCAGGAGAAACCGAGGGCTTCTCCCCGCAGCGTCATTTGGAGGTTTTGGGACGACACGCCCCTAAACTCGCCCTGGACGTGGTGCTGGCCGACGAGGCCGCCGTGCCCGACCGCGACTCCCTGACCGATGCCGCCGAGCGGTTCGGCGCCGCGGTCGAGCTGGCCCCGGTGGCCAGGCCCGACGGAAGCCCCCGGCACGACCCGGAGCTGTTGGCCGCCGCGTACGACCGTATTTTTCGGATGCATGGAAGGATCGGCCCATGGCGATGACGGCAGCGGTGAAGGACGAGATCTCCCGGCTCCCCGTCACCCGTACCTGCTGCAGAAAGGCGGAGGTCTCCGCCATCCTGCGGTTCGCCGGCGGCCTCCACCTGGTGAGCGGGCGCATCGTGATCGAGGCGGAGCTGGACACCGCGATGGCGGCCCGCCGCCTCAAGCGGGACATCCTGGAGATCTTCGGCCACAGCTCCGAACTGATCGTGATGGCCCCGGGCGGACTGCGCCGCGGCTCGCGCTACGTCGTCCGGGTGGTCGCGGGCGGCGACCAGCTCGCCCGG
This sequence comes from Streptomyces sp. CB02400, assembly GCF_001905725.1. GTDB lineage: Bacteria > Actinomycetota > Actinomycetes > Streptomycetales > Streptomycetaceae > Streptomyces > Streptomyces atrovirens. The sequence goes on along the minus strand of NZ_LIWB01000022.1, from coordinate 88,403 downwards.
CAGACCGGCCTGGTGGACGGCCGCGGCCGGCCGATCCGCGGCCTGCCCCCGCAGGTGGTCTCCGGGGCCACCTGCGACGCCGAGGCGGCCTGGCGCGGCGCCTTCCTGGCCCACGGCTCCCTCACCGAACCCGGCCGCTCCTCCTCCCTGGAGGTGACCTGCCCCGGCCCCGAGGCCGCGCTCGCCCTGGTCGGCGCCGCCCGCAGGCTGTCGATCGCCGCCAAGGCGCGCGAGGTGCGGGGCGTGGACCGGGTCGTGGTCCGCGACGGCGACGCGATCGGCGCGCTGCTCACCCGGCTCGGCGCGCACGAGTCGGTGCTGGCCTGGGAGGAGCGCCGGATGCGCCGCGAGGTGCGCGCCACGGCGAACCGGCTGGCCAACTTCGACGACGCCAACCTCCGCCGCTCCGCCCGCGCGGCCGTCGCCGCCGGCGCCCGCGTCCAGCGCGCCCTGGAGATCCTCGCCGACGACGTCCCCGAGCACCTCGCCGCGGCCGGCCGGCTGCGCATGGAGCACAAGCAGGCCTCCCTGGAGGAGCTGGGCGCGCTCGCCGACCCGCCGCTCACCAAGGACGCCGTGGCCGGCCGTATCCGCCGGCTGCTGGCGATGGCCGACAAGCGCGCCTCCGACCTGGGCATCCCGGGCACGGAGGCCAACCTCGGCGAGGAGCTGGACGACAAGCTCATGGTCTGACGGACGGTCAGTGGACCGGCGCCGACGCCCACTCGGGTGACCGGCGCCGGTTTTCGCGTGTCGTGGCGGCACCCTTGACTCGATCATGTTGTGTCATGAGCCTGGCATCTGTTCGCTGCTGTGGCGGACCACTCTCTGGGGGGCTCATGAGACACAGAGCGAGATCGATCCTCGCTGTCGGCACGCTCCTGATCGGCGGAGCGAGCTTCGCACCCATCGCCCAGGCACAACCCGGAAATCCCGCGGCCTCCGACACCGAGGAGGTCAAGGTCTTCCGCGCCGACGTCACCAAGCAGCAGGTGTCCCTGCTGCTCGCGGCGGGGCAGGACGGCCACGAACTCGGTGAGCGGGTGCCCGACAAGGGCACGGCCACCGTGGAGGTCTACCTCACCGAGGGGCAGGCCGAAAAGCTGGAGGAACAGGGCGTCGACCTCACCGAGCACGCGCTCTCCGCCCGCGCGGAGACCCGTGTCGAGGACGCCGCCGAGGGCGTGTTCCGCCCGTACAGCGGAGCGGGCGGTCTGCGGGAGGAGATCCTGCGCACCGCGCGGGAGAACCCCGACCTCACCAAGGTCGTCTCCATCGGCAGGACGGTCAGGGGCCAGGACATCCTCGCCCTGAAGCTCACCAAGAAGGCCAAGAAGACCAAGGACGGCTCCAAGCCCTCGGTCCTCTACATGTCCAACCAGCACGCGCGCGAGTGGATCACGCCGGAGATGACCCGGCGGCTGATGCACCACTACCTGGACTCGTACCGCACGGACAAGCGGATCAAGAAGATCGTGGACACCACGGAACTGTGGTTCGTCCTCTCCGCCAACCCCGACGGCTACGACTACACCTTCGCCGACGACGACAACCGCCTCTGGCGCAAGAACCTGCGGGACGTCAACGGCGACGGCGTCATCAGCACCGGCGACGGCGTCGACCTCAACCGGAACTTCCCCTACAAGTGGGGCTACGACGACGAGGGTTCGTCCCCCAACCCCACCAGCCAGACCTACCGCGGCGCGAGCCCGGGCTCCGAGCCCGAGACCAAGGCCATCGACGCCTTCGAGAAGCGCATCGGCTTCACCTACGGCATCAACTACCACTCCGCGGCCGAACTCCTCCTCTACGGGGTCGGCTGGCAGGTGGCCACGCCGACCCCCGACGACGTCCTCTACGAGGCCCTGGCCGGCACGCCCGACAACTCCGCGATCCCCGGCTACCACCCGCAGCTCTCCTCCGAGCTGTACACCACCAACGGTGAGGCCGACGGCCACGCGGCCAACGTCAACGGCATGGCGATGTTCACCCCCGAGATGTCGACCTGCCAGACCGTCTCCGAAGCCGACCCCGACGACGAGTGGAACGCGAGCGACTGCCGGTCGGGCTTCAACTTCCCCGACGACGAGAAGCTGATCCAGCAGGAGTTCGCGAAGAACATCCCGTTCGCGCTCTCCGTCGCCGAGTCCGCCGCCCACCCCGACCGGCCGTCCTCCTCGGTCGGCCTGGAGGCCGCGGACTTCACCCCGGCGGCCTTCGGCACGTCGTACGCGCGCGGCGCCGACCAGGAGGTCTCCGTCGTCGTCCGCAAGGCCGTACGCGACAAGGAGCTCAAGTACCGCGTCAACGGCGGCCGTACGCACGACGCGGACCTCAGACGGTGGAAGGGCGGCGAGCGGTACGGCGGTGAGGACAACCTCTACTTCGACGAGTACCGGGCCAGGGTGAGGCACGCGGACCCGGGTGACAAGGTCGAGGTGTGGTTCACCGGTGAGGCCCGCAGGGGCCGGGACGTCTCCAGCGAGCACTTCACCTACACCGTCGCCGAACGGCCCCGCGCGGACGTCCTCGTCGTCTCCGAGGAGGGCGCGAAGGCCACCCAGACCCAGAAGTACGTCGACGCGCTGAAGGCCAACGGCCACCGCGCGGCGGTCTGGGACGTCGCCGAGCAGGGCACCCCGGACGCGCTCGGCGTGCTGAGCCACTTCCACACGGTCGTCCACCACACCGGCGCCGCCACCCCGGGCATCGCCACCCAGCTCCAGCTGCGGGCCTTCCTCAACGAGGGCGGCCGGCTGATCGAGGCGGGCGAGCAGGCCGGCGGCAGCGTCGACCTCGGCGGCGGCACGCTGTCCGACGACTTCAGCCAGTACTACCTGGGCGCCTACTCCCGCACCTCCACCCCGGGGGCCGCGGCGTTCACCGGCTCCGGCGGCCTGGGCGGCTTCACCGGCCCGCTCGGCGACGCGCCCGGCAACCCGCTGGACAAGGCCGGCACCTACGGCGTCACCTCCGACGAACTGCCCGTCGGCACATACCCGCAGTTCGCCAGCGCCGGCGCCGGACAGTTCCCCGGCACGGTCAACCCGTACGGGCCCTACGCCGGCTCCTCCATGGCCGCCGCCGTGCACACCGACGACGGCTACAAGCGCCTCACCCGCACCATCGACCTCACCGGCACCGCCGCGGCCGACCGGCCCACCCTGCGCACCCAGCTCCTGTGGGACACCGAGCCGGGCTACGACAACGTCATCGTCGAGGCGCACACCACCGGCGCCGACGACTGGACGACCCTGCCCGAGGCCGGCGGCGCGACCCGCACCACCGTGCCGGCCGAGTGCGCGGCCGGGTTCTACATGGGCGAGCACCCCTGGCTGGAGCACTACCTGACGCTGGGCGACGGCAGCTGCGCCGCGACCGGCACCACCGGCTCCTGGAACAGCCTCACCGGCTCCTCCAGCGGCTGGCAGCAGGTGGAGTTCGACCTGAGCGCCTACGCCGGGAAGACGGTCGAGGTCTCCCTCGCCTACGTCACCGACCCGGGCAGCGGCGGCCACGGCGTCCTCGCCGACGAGGCCTCGCTCGTGGTCGGCGGCGCCGCGGCCGACACCGAGGGCTTCGAGAGCTCGCTCGGCGCCTGGACGGTCTCCGGGCCGCCCGCGGGCAGCCCGGCCGTCCTGAAGGACTGGACGCGCACCGGAGCGCTGTTCCAGACCTACGGAGCGGTCACCACCGGCGACACCGTGCTGCTGGGCTTCGGCCTGGAGCACCTCACCTCCGCGGCCGACCGGACCGCGCTGCTGAGGAAGGCGCTGGCCGCCCTGGACGGGTGACACCTCGCGTCAACGCACGTTGACGATCCGTAACGAGATCGAGTGACGACGGAGCATCGGACGGGGCGGTCCGCACCCTACTGACGGGTACGGGCCGCCCTGCCGGGTATGGGGCAACTCGATGTCACGGCCGGGGCCCCGGAGAGGTAGGGTCGGCAGTGGTCGGGGACATCCCAAATACAGCTCGCCGGCACATCGGGCCGGCGTACCAACGAGGAGATCGGTTCGTGACGATCCGCGTAGGCATCAACGGCTTTGGCCGCATCGGTCGCAACTACTTCCGCGCGCTGCTGGAGCAGGGCGCGGACATCGAGATCGTGGCTGTCAACGACCTGGGTGACACCGCGACCACCGCCCACTTGCTCAAGTACGACACCATCCTGGGCCGCCTCAAGCAGGAGGTCACCCACACCGCCGACACGATCACCGTCGACGGCAAGACGATCAAGGTGCTCTCCGAGCGCAACCCCGCCGACATCCCGTGGGGCGAGCTGGGCGTCGACATCGTCATCGAGTCGACCGGCATCTTCACCAAGAAGGAAGACGCCGAGAAGCACATCACCGGCGGCGCCAAGAAGGTCATCATCTCCGCCCCGGCGAAGAACGAGGACATCACCCTCGTCATGGGCGTCAACCACGAGCAGTACGACGCGGCCAGCCACCACGTCATCTCCAACGCCTCCTGCACCACCAACTGTGTGGCGCCGATGGCGAAGGTGCTCGACGAGAACTTCGGCATCGTCAAGGGTCTGATGACCACGGTGCACGCGTACACGAACGACCAGCGCATCCTGGACTTCCCGCACAAGGACCTGCGCCGCGCCCGTGCCGCCGCCGAGAACATCATCCCGACCACCACCGGTGCCGCCAAGGCCACCGCCCTGGTGCTCCCGCAGCTCAAGGGCAAGCTGGACGGCATGGCCATGCGCGTCCCGGTCCCGACCGGCTCGGTCACCGACCTGGTCGTCGAGCTCTCCCGCGAGGTCACCAAGGAAGAGGTCAACGCCGCCTTCCAGAAGGCCGCCGAGGGCGAGCTGAAGGGCTACCTCGAGTACACCGAGGACGCGATCGTCTCCTCCGACATCGTCAACGCCCCGGCGTCCTGCACCTTCGACTCCTCCCTGACCATGGTCCAGGAGGGCAAGAACGTGAAGGTCATCGGCTGGTACGACAACGAGTGGGGCTACAGCAACCGCCTCGTCGACCTGACGGTCTTCGTGGGCAACCAGCTCTGATCGCGGAGCGGGCAGCCTGATATGAGTGCAGGGCTCGGCCGGTGCGGCAACGCGCTGTCCGAGCCCTGACGCACGTATCGGAACGGTCGCCCTCTTTCGATCACGAGCGATCACGAGCGAACACGTCGCTGAACACGTTGCTCTAGCCAGCTCTAGCCAGGGAGCCCCTATGAAGACGATCGACGAACTCCTCTCCGAAGGCGTCGCGGGCAAGCGGGTCTTCGTCCGCGCCGACCTCAACGTGCCGCTGGACGGCACCACCATCACCGACGACGGCCGTATCCGCGCCGTGCTGCCCACCGTCAAGGCCCTCGCCGAGGCGGGCGCCCGCGTGGTCGTCGCCTCCCACCTGGGCCGCCCCAAGGGCGCCCCGGACCTCGCCTTCTCGCTCGCCCCGGCCGCCGCGCGCCTCGGCGAACTCCTCGGCGCCGACGTCGCGTTCGCGACCGACACCGTCGGCGAGTCCGCGACCGCCACCGTCGCGGGACTGGCCGACGGACAGGTCGCGGTCGTCGAGAACCTGCGCTTCAACGCCGGTGAGACCTCCAAGGACGACGCCGAGCGCGGCGCCTTCGCCGATCAGCTCGCCGCCCTCGCCGACGCGTACGTGGGCGACGGCTTCGGCGCGGTGCACCGCAAGCACGCCTCGGTCTTCGACCTCCCCGCGCGGCTGCCGCACTACGCCGGCCACCTCATCGCCACCGAGGTCGGCGTGCTGAAGAAGCTCACCGACGACGTCAAGCGGCCCTACGTCGTCGCCCTCGGCGGCGCCAAGGTCTCCGACAAGCTCGCCGTCATCGACGAGCTGCTCGGCAAGGCCGACCGCATCCTCATCGGCGGCGGCATGGCGTACACCTTCCTCAAGGCCCAGGGCCACGAGATCGGCACCTCCCTGCTCCAGGAGGACCAGATCCCGGCCGTCCTGGAGTACCTGGAGCGCGCCGAGAAGAACGGCGTCGAGCTGCTGCTGCCGGTCGACACGCTGGTCGCCGCGGAGTTCCCCGACATGAAGACCAAGGCGCCGTCCCACCCCACCAACGTCGCCGCGGACGCCATCCCGGCCGGCCACATGGGCCTGGACATCGGTCCGGAGACCCGCAAGCTGTACGCCTCGAAGCTCGCCGACGCCGCCACCGTCTTCTGGAACGGCCCCATGGGCGTCTTCGAGCACCCCGATTACGCCGAGGGCACCAAGGCGGTCGCCCAGGCCCTCATCGACTCCCCGGGCTTCACCGTGGTCGGCGGCGGCGACTCCGCCGCGGCCGTCCGCATCCTGGGCTTCGACGAGCAGGCATTCGGCCACATCTCGACCGGTGGCGGCGCCTCCCTCGAATACCTCGAGGGCAAGACGCTCCCCGGCCTCGCCGCACTGGAGGACTGACCTCAATGACCACCCGCACGCCGCTGATGGCGGGCAACTGGAAGATGAACCTCAACCACCTCGAGGCCATCGCCCACGTCCAGAAGCTCGCCTTCGCCCTCGCCGACAAGGACTACGAGGCCGTCGACGTCGCCGTCCTGCCGCCCTTCACCGACCTGCGCTCCGTGCAGACCCTGGTCGACGGCGACAAGCTGAAGATCACGTACGGCGCCCAGGACATCTCGGCGCACGACGGCGGCGCCTACACCGGCGAGATCTCCGGCCCGATGCTGGCCAAGCTGAAGTGCACCTACGTCGCCGTCGGGCACTCCGAGCGCCGGCAGTACCACGCCGAGACCGACGAGATCGTGAACGCCAAGGTGAAGGCCGCCTACAAGCACGGCATCACCCCCATCCTCTGCGTCGGCGAGGAGCTGGAGGTCCGCGAGGCGGGCAACCACGTCTCCCACACCCTCGCCCAGGTCGAGGGCGGTCTGAAGGACCTCCCGGCCGAGCAGGCCGAGACGGTCGTGATCGCCTACGAGCCGGTGTGGGCCATCGGCACCGGCAAGGTCTGCGGCGCCGAGGACGCCCAGGAGGTCTGCGCGGCCATCCGGGGCAAGCTCGCCGAGCTGTACGGCCAGGAGCTGGCCGACAAGGTCCGCATCCAGTACGGCGGCTCCGTCAAGTCCGGCAACGTCGCCGAGATCATGGCGCAGGCCGACATCGACGGCGCCCTGGTCGGCGGCGCCTCGCTGGACGCCGACGAGTTCGTCAAGATCGTTCGTTTCCGCGACCAGTGAGCCGCGCCCCGGAGGCGAATCGGCAAACTGCGAGTATGCGCTAGCAGCGATCCGTCGTACCCTTGCGGGGTCCAGCACTGTGCTGGACCCCGCGTCGTCCATCCGAATCCGAGGAAGTTGGTCCAGCCGTGGTTATGGGGTTCTCCATCGCCCTGATCGTCTTCAGCCTGCTGCTGATGCTGCTGGTGCTGATGCACAAGGGGAAGGGCGGCGGCCTCTCCGACATGTTCGGTGGTGGCATGCAGTCCTCCGTCGGCGGCTCCTCGGTCGCCGAGCGCAACCTCGACCGGATCACCCTCGTGGTCGGTCTGCTCTGGTTCGCGTGCATCGTCGTGCTCGGCATCACCATGAAGGTCAGCAACTGACCCGAGGGCGTGTCACGCACCCATTCCCCAAGCATTCCGCACGTAAGGCCCCATGTTCGGTACGCGCAGCAGAGCGCGGCCTATCATGGGGCCTGCGTCTGGATACGGGGGCGGTAACTCCCCACACTGGACGTGCGTTGGGCCTTACGTAGACTGAGGCGCTCGCAGCGAAGCGGCACGCCGACTCGCTTCGCGGCACCATCACGCAGGGAGTTACGACCGTGGCAAGTGGCAACGCGATCCGGGGAAGCCGGGTCGGGGCGGGCCCGATGGGCGAGGCCGAGCGCGGCGAGTCCGCGCCCCGGCTGCGCATCTCCTTCTGGTGCTCCAACGGGCACGAGACACAGCCGAGCTTCGCGAGCGACGCGCAGGTGCCCGATACCTGGGACTGCCCCCGCTGCGGATTCCCGGCCGGGCAGGACCGCGACAACCCGCCGGACCCGCCGCGCACCGAGCCCTACAAGACGCACCTCGCCTATGTGCGGGAGCGGCGCAGCGACGCGGACGGCGAGGCGATCCTCGCGGAAGCCCTCGCAAAACTGCGGGGCGAGATCTGAGCGCTCCGCGGGGAAGTACGGCGATGTGCCGTCGGTCGTCCGCGGCGCCGTCGTGGCCGGTCGCGCCCACGCGGCGGTAGCCGCACGTCGGTACGGTCCCGCGCCCCTTCAGGGCACTGCCGAACAGTGTCGGTTTCCTTTCGTCTTCTTCTTCCGTTCTGTTCACCGCTGATCAATTAGGTTGGACACAGCGGGGCCACCCAAGGAAGAAGGCTGAAGTCCGAGATGAACGCAGACGGTCGTACCAGGCTCAACCAGATGCCCGAGTGGACCGCACTGGCCAAGCACCGTGAGGAGCTCGGCGAGGTGCGGCTGCGTGAGCTGTTCGCCGCCGACCCCGGCCGCGGCACCGGCTACACGCTCCGGGTCGGTGACCTGTACGTCGACCACTCCAAGCACCTGGTCACCGACGACACCCTGCGGCTGCTGCGCGAGCTGGCCGTCGCCACCGACGTGTTCGGGCTGCGCGACGCCATGTTCCGCGGCGAGAAGATCAACACCACCGAGGACCGGGCCGTCCTGCACACCGCCCTGCGCGCCCCGCGGGACGCGGTGATCGAGGTCGACGGGGAGAACGTCGTCCCGGCCGTGCACGCCGTCCTCGACAAGATGGCCGACTTCGCCGGCCGCGTCCGCTCCGGAGAGTGGACCGGTCACACCGGCAAGCGCATCCGCAACGTCGTCAACGTCGGCATCGGCGGCTCCGACCTCGGCCCCGCCATGGCGTACGAGGCGCTGCGCGCCTTCACCGACCGAGACCTCACCGTCCGCTTCGTGTCCAACGTGGACGGCGCCGACCTGCACGAGGCCACCCGGGACCTGGACCCGGCCGAGACGCTGTTCATCATCGCGTCCAAGACCTTCACCACCATCGAGACGGTCACCAACGCCACCTCCGCGCGGACCTGGCTGCTGAGCGCCCTCGAGGACGAGGCCGCTGTCGCCAAGCACTTCGTCGCCCTGTCGACGAACGCCGAGAAGGTCGCCGACTTCGGCATCGACACGGCGAACATGTTCGAGTTCTGGGACTGGGTCGGCGGACGCTACTCCTACGACTCGGCGATCGGCCTGTCGCTGATGATCGCCATCGGCCCGGACCGCTTCCGGGAGATGCTCGACGGGTTCCGGATCGTCGACGAGCACTTCCGCACCGCCCCGGCCGAGTCCAACGTGCCGCTGCTGCTGGGCCTGCTGGGCGTCTGGTACGGCAACTTCCACGACGCGCAGTCGCACGCGGTGCTGCCGTACTCGCACTACCTGTCGAAGTTCACCGCCTACCTCCAGCAGCTCGACATGGAGTCCAACGGCAAGTACGTCGGCCGGGACGGGCGCGAGGTCGACTGGCAGACGGGGCCGGTGGTGTGGGGCACGCCCGGCACCAACGGGCAGCACGCCTACTACCAGTTGATCCACCAGGGTACGAAGCTGATCCCGGCGGACTTCATCGGCTTCGCCGAGCCCGTCGCCGAGCTGGGCGACGAACTCGAGGCGCAGCACGACCTGCTGATGGCCAACTTCTTCGCCCAGACCCAGGCCCTCGCCTTCGGCAAGACCCCCGACGAGGTGCGCGGCGAAGGGGTGTCGGAGGAACTGGTCCCGCACAAGACGTTCAAGGGCGACCACCCCACAACCACGATCCTCGCGCGCGAGCTCACGCCGTCCGTGCTCGGCCAGCTCGTCGCGCTCTACGAGCACAAGGTGTTCGTGCAGGGCGCCATCTGGAACATCGACTCCTTCGACCAGTGGGGCGTCGAACTCGGCAAGGTCCTCGCCAAGCGCGTCGAACCCGCCCTCACCGAGGGTGCGGACGTCCCCGGTCTGGACGCTTCCACCAAGGCTCTCGTCGCCACCTACCGGGAGCTGCGCGGCCGGCAGTGAGCAGGGCATGGGAAGCGGGCGGCAGGGTGCCGTCCGCTTCCCGTAGAATCCCCAGCGATCATGGCGGCAATCGCTCGGGGGAGCGCAACATGGCGAGAACGCACGGGAGTTGGATCGGCGGCAGGCTGACGGCCCGGTCCTTCCTCAAGCCCAAGGACGTGGCGTGGGCGGTGTTCCACCCGGCCTGGATCCCGGAGCCGGTCGACCCGTCCGTGGAGCGGCTCAAGCGTTTCAGGGTCATCGCCGGGGCGATCGCCTCCTTCGGGGTCTACACCTTCCTCGAGGGCGGGTTCGCCTTCGAGGAGCTGATGGAGAACGCGCTCACCGCCTCCGCCGTACTGCTGTTCATCACCCCGCTCAGCGTCGGGGCGATGCTGTTCGTCTGGCGGCGCGGCGGCACCGTGCGGCAGTTGCGGGGGCAGCTCCTCAACTGCCTGAAGCTGCTGCTGCTGTTCATCGGTTCGGTCGTCGTCACGGTCACGCTGCTCCAGTTCTCGACCGCCCTGGGCGGGCCGGCGTTCCTGCTCCTGGCGATCGTGACGCTGTGGTTGTTCGTCTTCGTGGTCTTCGGGGCGATCCGGGTCTCCGGCAACTTCTTCGGCACGGCCGCCGTGCACCGCTCACTGCCGGCCCTGCTCGCCACGGTGACGACCTGGCTGATGGCCATTCCCGACCTCGTCACCGGTGATCTGCACGGGCTCAGCCTCACCATGGGCATCGTCTTCATCCTGGGCGCCCCGGTGACCGTCACGGTGATCGCCCTGGCGGAGACGGGTCGGCTGAAGCGGCGCTACGGCATCCGGCTGGGCACCCACCCGTCGAGCCTCCCGCCGATGCCCCCGCCCGTGCCGCCGACGGGGCTGCCCCACGTACCGCCCCAGGGGAACCCCTACGTCCGTGGTTGGGACGGCTGACGCCGGGGAGTGTTCGCCTCCGCCGCCCCTTCCCGTCCCAGACTCCGCTCCTCAAGCGCCGGAGGGGCTGGAAGTCAGCCCCTCCGGCGCTTGAGGAGCGGGGGTCCGGGGGCAGCGCCCCCGGGATGGGACGGGTAAGGGCGGCGGGGGCGAAAGAAGTCAGGCCACCGCGCCCAGCGTGTCCGCGAGGCGGCGTCGGGCCGCTCGCGCCGCCGGAAGTGCGGCGAGGCCCGCGGCCCCCAGTACCGCCGCCGCGCCGAGCGGCACGAGCAGTGCGGGGGAGGGAAGCTGGGCGATCCCCGCGCCGATGCCGCTCGATCTTCCCTGGGCGTCGATCAGCCAGTGCGCCAGCGGCAGCCCCAGGGCCGTGGCGAGGAGCACGGCCGCCAGAGCCGTACCGGCCGTGGCGGTGACCGTGACGGCGGTGATCTGCCGGGGGGTCAGGCCGATGGCCTTGAGCGCCAGCAGATCGCGTTCACCCTCGCGGACCGTGCCGCCGATCGCCGTCAGCAGCTCGATCAGCCCGATCAGCGCGAGGACCACGATCAGCCCGAGGACCACCGCGCGCAGCGGGGACAGCCCGTCGGCCGGGTTGGCCACGGTGTGCACGTCCAGATGGCCGCGGCCCGCCGCCGTCAGCCGCTCGGCGACCGCGGCCGGGTCCGCGCCGGAGTCCAGCCGGAGCTGGTGGAGGGCAGGACGCAGGTCCGGGTCGTTGGCGCGGAGGGTGTCCAGCGAGGTGGAGATGGTCCGTCCGGCGTTCTCCGGTTCGATGCTGCGGCCGACGATGTGCAGGATCTGCGGCTGGTCGCCGACGGTCATCCGCACCCAGTCGCCCACCCGCACGTGCAGCAGGTCGAGCAGCCCCTGCCCGGCCACCGCCTCGTCCGGCCCGCGCGCGGGGCGCCCCTCGGCCAGCGTGAACGGGTACGGCTCCGCACGCGTGCCGAGACCGCGCAGGGCGATGGTGGCGGTCTGGCCGGGAACCAGCGCGGCCACCTCCACACCCGGATAGGCGGCGGCGACCTCCGGGTCGCGCTCCAGCAGCGCGCGGGTCTCCCGGTCGCCCAGCGAGGCGTCCGCGCGGACACTGAGCGCCGTGGGCAGCCCCATCCGCTCCGGACTGCTGTGGAACCGGTCGATGGTGGTCCACGCGCTCAGCGCCACCACGATCAGCAGCAGCAGCAGCGCCAGCCTGCCCACCGTGCCCAGCGAACGCGGCCGGCGGGTGAACGCCTTGTGCCAGCCCAGGACCAGCGCCGGCGGCACCCGCGCCCCCAGCGCCCGCCGCGCCACACCGGTCAGCCGCCCGGCCGGGGGCGCCGCCGGGCGCGGCACCGGCACCGGCGGCACCCGTCCCGCCCGCCAGGCGGCCAGCCCGGTGGTCGCGCCGATGAACAGCACCGCCCCGGCCGGTACGGCGAACAGCGCCGCGGTGTGTCCGGGCAGCCCCTGCCACACGTCGACCGCGTCCCCGAGCCGCCCCGGCACCGCGCCGCCCAGCGCCTCGGTGAGCACGGCGGCGGCCACGGCACCGAGCAGGGCGTAGCCGAGGTGCTGGAGCAGGAAGACGCGGACGACCTGGCCGGGCGTGAAGCCGATCGCCTTCAGGATCGAGATGTCCCGCAGATGCCCCCGGATCCGGGTGGCGATCGCCCCGTGCACGGCGAACCCGGCGGCGGCCAGCGCGCCCAGACCGAACAGGCCGAGCACCTGCCCGAGCAGCCGGTTGTCGCCCTGCGCCTCGGCGCGCGCCTGCTGCCAGGTGGCCACCTCGCCGATCGTCCCGGCGCCCAGCTCGGTCACCGCCCGCTGCACGGCGTACCCGGTGTCGCCCGGGTCGGTCAGCCGCAGCCCGACCACCTGACCGCCCGGGTCCGCCACCGCCGACGGCAGTGCCCACACCAGGCCCGCCCGCTCGCCCGGCCGGTAGCGCGGCTCGGCGCTGTCGGCGACGCCCACCACGGTCAGTTCCCGCGCGGTGCCGGGCACGGTGAGCGTGTCACCGGGGGCCGTGAGCAGTGCCCGCGCGAGCCGGCTCTCCAGGACCACCCCGTCGGGGGTCGCCGGGTCCAGCCAGTGCCCGGAGGTGATCAGCGGGCGGCCCACCTCGGGCTCGGCGGGGGTGCCGCGCAGTTCCACGGAGGCCCGGCCGCCCCCCGAGGCGAGGGTGAGCGCGGCCGTCGGGTAGGGCCCGGCGACGGACTCCACACCGTCAAGGCCGGCCAGCTCCCCCGCGTCGGCGGAGGCGGTGGTGTGCAGCGTGACGTGCGCGCCGCGCGCCTGGGCGAAGACCCGCTGCCAGGGGTTGGTGGCGTACCCGAACAGGGCCGTGGCCAGCAGCAGGGAGGCGACGATGCCCGCGGTGGCGAGGACCAGGAACAGCGCCTCGCCACGGTGCGTACGCAGATCGGAGTGCGCCCAGCGCAGAGTGGCTCGCACGGGCGCTCAGTCCCTCGGCGCGGGGCGGTCGTGGAAGCGCATGTCAGTCCTTGAGCTCCAGCACACCGGACGTCCCGGTCCGGCGCGGCGGGGTGCCGCCGTCGAGTGCGGCGTCGTCGGCGATCCGGCCGTCGAAGAAGCTGATCACCCGGTCCGCCGCGCTCGCCAGCCGCGCGTCGTGCGTGACCAGCAGGATCGTCTGCCCGCGCGCGTGGAAGCGGGACAGCAGCCGCATCACCTCGCGGGTTCCCTTGCTGTCCAGGCTGCCCGCGGGCTCGTCGGCCAGCAGCAGCGGCGGATGGTTGACCAGTGCGCGGGCCAGGGCGACCCGCTGCTGCTCACCGCCGGACAGCTCGCCCGGCATGCTCCGCTCCTTGCCCGCGAGACCCAGCTCGGCCAGCAGCTCCTCCCGCCCGGCCCGCGCCTTCTTCGGCGGCACCCCGGCGAGCAGCGCGGGCAGCTCCACGTTGTCGGCGACCGACAGGTCGGAGACGAGGTTGAAGAACTGGAAGACGATCCCGATCCGCTTGCGGCGCTCCACCGCCCAGCGGGCCTCGCCGTAGCCGTCCGTGCACACGCCGTCCAGCCAGATGCTGCCCGCGTCGGGCCGCTGGAGCCCGCCGAGCAGGTGCAGCAGCGTCGACTTGCCCGCACCGGACGGGCCGGTGATCGCCACGAACTCGCCGCGCGCCACCCGCAGGTCGACACCGCGCACGGCGTGCGCCGGGGCGCCCTCGCCGTGGTGCGTCTTGACCAGGCCCTCGGCGCGCAGCACTTCAGCGGTGCGCTCGCTCACGGAAGCCCCTCCAGCTCCTCCTGGCACCGCTCCAGCCAGTCGAGGTCGGCCTGCAGATGCAGCATGGCGCCCTCGATCAGCAGTTGGGAGATGCGGTTGTCCCGGTGCTCGGCGGCGGCCAGCTTCGACAACTGCCGCATGGTGTTCAGGTACTGGCGCCGCTGTCGGTTGATCAGCGCGATCTGGTCGACGAGACCGGTCTGCGGGGCCAGGGCCAGCTTCATGAAGAACTCGTCCCGCACCCGCGGCTCGTCCGCCGTCTCCTCGTACCAGGCGCGCAGCGCCTCCCGCCCGGCGTCGGTGAGGTGGTAGACCTTCTTGTTGGGTCGGCTCGACTGCTCGACGTCCTCGCCCTCGATCAGTCCCGATTTCTCGAGGCGGCCGAGGGTGACGTAGATCTGGCCGACGTTCGGCTGAGGGTACGCGGAGCCCAGCAGTTGCTCAAGGTCCTGCTTGAGCTCATAGCCGTGGGCCGGGCCACGGGCGAGCAGCGCCAGGAGGGGCAGCCGCACTCGTGCTCTCCTCCTCGCGTCCTGTGGGTAATGTGCCGCAGGGCCTAGTATCGCGCATACCTAACAGGTATACATGGCCTCTGACCCCCGGACGATGGTGCCCGGGTGCCGGTGTACAGGGAGGAACCTATGCGGTGGATCCATGCCGCGGGTAGGGGCCTCCTCGTCCTGATCGTCGTCCTGACCGGTTACGTCGCCTCCGGCGCGCGGGCCGACGAGGCCGGCGGGGGCGGTCGCGGACCGCTCACCCTGGCCACCGCCGGCGACCTCACCGGCTATCTGGGCTCCGTGCTGGAGGGCTGGAACCGCACCCACCCCGGCGAGGAGGTCACCCTCGTCGAACTGCCCGACTCCGCCGACGAGACCCGCGCGCAGATGATCACCGACCTGCGCGGCGGCGAGCGCGGCCGGTTCGACGTGCTCAACATCGACGTGAGCTGGACCTCGGAGTTCGCCGCCGCCGGCTGGATCCGCCCGCTGCCCCGCGACCGCTTCCCGCTCGGCACCTTCCTGCCCCGGGTCGTGGACACGGCGACCTACGACGGACGCCTGTACGCCGTCCCGTACGTCACCAACGCCGGACTGCTCCTCTACCGCGAGGACGTCCTCGACGCCGAGGGCGTCCCGCCGCCGCGCACCTGGGCCGATCTCGAACGGGCCGCTGAGACCCTCGCCCCGGAGTACGGCCTCGACGGCTACGCCGGCCAGTTCCTGCCCTACGAGGGCCTGACCGTCAACGCGGCCGAGGCCGTCTACTCGGCCGGCGGCACCATCCTCGGCGACGAGGGCGAACGCGTCACCGTGAACTCACGGGCGGCCAGGGACGGCATCGGCTTCCTCGCACGCGGAGTCCGCGAGGGCTGGATCCCCCGCGAGGCGCTGACGTACAAGGAGGAGGAGTCCAAGCAGGCCTTCCAGGACGGCCGTCTGCTCTTCCTGCGCAACTGGCCCTACGCCTACGTCGCCGCCTCCGCCCCGGGCTCGAAGGTCGCCGGCAAGGTCGGCGCCGTACCGCTGCCGGGACCGGACGGTCCGGGCACCAGCGTCCTCGGCGGCTCCAACCTGGCCGTCGCCGGCCACGCCCGGCACCCCGACTCCGCCGCGCGCCTGATCGCGTACCTCACCAGCGAGCGCGTGCAGCGCCAGGTCCTCACGCGCGGCGCCCTGCCGCCCGTACGGGCCGACCTGTACGACGATCCGGAACTGGTCCGGCGGTTCCCCTACCTGCCGACCCTGCGCGAGAGCGTGCTCGCCGCCGCCCCGCGCCCCAAGAGCCCGCACTACGACCAGGTGAGCCTGGTGGTGCAGGCGGTGGTGCACGACGCGATGACCGGGCGGCAGACGCCCGGGGCCGCGGTGCGCCGGCTGGCGAGCGAGCTGGCCGTCGTCTCCTCGCGATAGAACCTTCCCTAGTTACATGTTAGGTAACGCGGACGTCTCAAACGCGCCCGCTATGACCACTTAAGTACCTGTTCGGGCTGGCCAACTCCACGGTAGCTTGCGCACTTTCATTGACACCCTCGCGACTCCGCTACCTAACATGCATGCATAACGAGCACTCCTCACAGACAGGTCAACGGAGTGAACAGGCACCACTGGTGGCGTGACGCGGTGATCTACCAGGTGTACGTCCGCAGCTTTCTGGACAGCACCGGCGACGGCATCGGCGATCTCGCCGGGGTCAGGGCGGGACTGCCCTACCTCAAGAAGCTCGGCGTGGACGGGATCTGGCTGAGCCCCTTCTACCCCTCGCCGCAGCACGACCACGGCTACGACGTGGCCGACTACACCGGCGTCGACCCGGTCTTCGGCGACCTCGCCGAGTTCGACCTGCTGGTCGACGCCGCCCGGCGGCTCGGCGTCAAGGTACTGCTGGACGTCGTCCCCAACCACTGCTCCAGCGAGCACCCCTGGTTCCGCGCCGCCCTCGACGCGGCCCCGGGCAGCCCCGAGCGCGCCCGTTTCCACTTCGCCGACGGCCGCGGCCCCGACGGCGCCGAGCCGCCCAACAACTGGCACGCCATGTTCGGCGGCCCCGCCTGGACCCGGATCACCGAACCGGACGGCCGGCCCGGCCAGTGGTACCTGCACATGTTCACGCCCGAACAGCCCGACTGGAACTGGCGCGAGCCCGAGGTCGCCGCCGAGTTCGACCGCATACTCCGCTTCTGGCTGGACCGGGGCGCCGACGGCTTCCGCATCGACGTCGCCGCCGGCCTCTTCAAGCACCCGGAGCTGCCCGACTCCCCGGACCCGGAGGCCGACGCCCGCACCCGCGACTCGGTCAACCCGCTCGCCTGGAACCAGCCCGAGGTGCACGACGTGTGGCGGCACTGGCGCACGGTGTGCGAGAAGTACACCGCCCGCGACGGCCGCGAACGCCTCCTGGTCGGCGAGGTCTCCGTCCCCACCGCCCGCGAACACGCCCGCTACGTCCGCGCGGACGAACTCCACCAGGCCTTCTTCTTCGACCTCCTCGGCGCCCCCTGGGACGCCGACGCCTTCCGCAAGGTCATCTCCGAGGCCATGCAGGACATCGCCGGCACCGGCTCCACCGTCACCTGGGTCCTCAACAACCACGACCAGGTCCGCACCGTCACCCGCTACGGCGAACCCACCCCGGAAGGCAGTGGACTCGGCCCGGCCCGCGCCCGCGCCGCCGCCCTGCTGATGCTGGCGCTGCCCGGCGCCGCGTACATCTACCAGGGCGAGGAACTGGGCCTGCCCGAGGTCGTGGACCTGCCCGACGACGTGCTCACCGACCCGATCTTCCGCCGCACCGGCAGCCGCGCCCGGATCCGTGACGGCTGCCGGGTGCCGCTGCCCTGGTCCGGACAGGCCTCACCGTTCGGCTTCACCTCCGGCGCCGAGGGCGTACGGCCCTGGCTGCCGCAGCCCGAGTGGTTCGCCGAGCACGCCACCGACCGGGCGCTCGCCGACACCCGCTCCTCCTGGCACCTGTACCGCGACGGCCTCCAACTGCGCGCCGCACTCACCCAGTTGGGCGAGGGCACGCTCCACTGGCTGGACACCCAGCCCGGCGTCCTCGCCTTCACCCGCGGCGACGACCTGGTCTGTGCCGTCAACTTCGGCACCGCCCCCGTACCCGCCCCGGTCGCCGGCACCCCGCTGCTCGCCAGCGGCCCCTGCCCGCCGGGAACGCTCCCCGGCTCCACCGCCGCCTGGTGGATCGACGGCTCCTGAAACCCCGTACCCACGAAGGGACATCGACGATGATGCGACGACGTACCACCCTGCTCACCGGATGCACCGCCCTCGTCCTCGCGCTCGGCGCGACCGCCTGCGGCAGCGGCGACCCCGTCACGGCCGGCGGCGGCGACAAGTCGCTCGACGGCCAGACCGTCACCGTGGCCGGCGTCTGGTCCGGCAGCGAGCAGAAGAACTTCCAGAAGGTGCTCGACGCCTTCACCGAGAAGACCGGCGCCGAGACCGCCTTCGTCTCCACCGGCGACAACGTCTCCACCGTCGTCGGCAGCAAGATCGAGGGCGGCAACGCTCCCGACGTCGTCATGGTCCCGCAGGTCGGCGTGCTCAAGCAGTTCGCCGAGCAGGGCTGGCTCAAGCCGCTCGACAAGAAGGTGCGGTCCACCGTCGACGGCAACTTCGCCGAGGTGTGGCAGGACTACGGCAGCGTCGACGGCACCCTGTACGGCCTCTACTTCAAGGCCGCCCACAAGTCGACCGTCTGGTACAGCCCCGAGGCCCTCGAACAGGCCGGCGTCACCCCGCCGAAGACGTACGACGCCATGCTGGAGAACGGACGGACCATCTCCGACTCCGGCCTCGCCGCCTTCTCGGTGGCCGGCCAGGACGGCTGGACGCTCACCGACTGGTTCGAGAACGTCTACCTCTCCCAGGCGGGACCCGAGAAGTACGACGCCCTCGCCGCGCACGAGATCAAGTGGACCGACCCGACCGTCGTCGAGGCGCTCACCACCCTCGGCAAGCTCTTCAAGGACGAGCAGCTCGTCGCGGGCGGCCGGAAGCAGGCCCTCAACACCGACTTCCCCGGCTCCGTGGAGAAGGTCTTCGGGCCCGAGGCGGAGGCCGCCATGGTCTACGAGGGCGACTTCGTCGCCGGTGTCGCCAAGGACCAGTTCGGCAGGAGCATCGGCACCGACGCGAACTTCTTCCCCTTCCCGCCGGTCGGCGACGGCAAGGCCCCCGTGGTCAGCGGCGGCGACGCGGCCGTCGTCCTCAAGGACGGCAAGAACAGCGAGGCCGGCATGGCACTCCTGGAGTACCTCGCCACCCCGGAGGCCGCCGCCGTATGGGCCGAGGCGGGCGGCTTCCTCTCCCCGAACAAGAAGCTCGACCTCTCCTCCTACGGCGACGACGTCACCCGCGCCACCGCCGAGTCCCTGATCGAGGCGGGCGACTCGGTCCGCTTCGACATGTCCGACCAGGCCCCCGCGGCCTTCGGCGGCACCAAGGGCACCGGCGAGTGGAAGATCCTCCAGGACTTCCTGCGCGACCCGGCCGACCCGGCGAAGACCGCCGCCGAGCTCGAGGACGCCGCGGCCAAGGCGTACGGGAACTGACGGCCGTGACCGCCACACTGGTGAAAGAGGCGAGCCCCCCGGCGCCGGCACACCCCGACGGCGCACGCGGTGGGCGCCTGCGCCGGCGGGGGCGCGTCATCGCCCTGCTGTTCGTGTTCCCCGCGCTGCTCCTGCTGGGCGCGCTGGTCGTGTACCCGGTGCTGTTCTCCGTCGGCCGCAGCTTCTTCGACGCCTCCGGCAGCGAGTTCGTGGGCGGCGAGAACTACGCCGAGATGTTCCGCGACCCGACCACCCTCAAGGCCATCCGGAACACCGCGATCTGGGTCGTCGTGGCACCGACGCTGCTGACCGGGCTGGGGCTGATCCTGGCCGTCCTGGTCGAGAAGGTCCGCTGGGCCACCGCCTTCAAGCTGCTGCTGTTCATGCCGATGGCCGTCTCCTTCCTCGCCGCCGGCATCATCTTCCGGCTCGCCTACGACGACGACCCGGACAAGGGGGTGCTCAACGCGGCTGTCGTGTCCGTGCACGATGCCTTCAAGGGCTCGTCGTCGTATCCGACCGCCCGTGCGCGGGACGGTGAGGGGCTGACCGAGGAGGCGGACGGGGCGTACGTCACCGGGGCGGATGTGTCGCCCGGGGGGACAGCGGCGGTGCTGGGGCTGGTCGGGGTGGCTCCCAAGGATCTGCCGGGGGGTGCCGAACCCGCCGCTGCCGCGGCAGGGGAGAAGGCCGGTTCCGATGAGGTGCGCGGTGTGGTGTACCTCGACTTCACGCCCGGTGGGGGAGGGAAGCCGGGGGTGGTCGACCGGGAGGAGAGCGGACTGCCCGGGATCACGGTCGAAGCGGTGCGTGGCGGGGAGACGGTCGCCAGTACGACCACTGCGGCCGACGGGTCGTTCCGGTTCGCGGGGCTCGGCAGCGGCTCGTACGCCCTGAAGCTGCCCTCGTCGAACTTCGCCGCGCCCTACGACGGCATCTCCTGGCTCGGCCCGGCGCTCGTCACCCCGGCGATCATCGGGGCGTACCTGTGGATCTGGACCGGGTTCGCGATGGTGCTGATCGGGGCGGGGCTGTCCACGCTGCCGCGGGACGCGCTGGAGGCGGCGCGGATGGACGGGGCCAATGAGTGGCAGATCTTCCGGCGGATCACCGTTCCGTTGCTCGCGCCCGTTCTCACCGTGGTGTTCGTGACGCTGGTGATCAACGTGATGAAGGTCTTCGACCTCGTCTACATCATCGCGCCCGGTCCCGTGCAGGAGGACGCGACCGTGCTCGCGACGCAGATGTGGCTGGTGTCGTTCGGCGGCGGCAACAACCAGGGGCTGGGCAGCGCGCTGGGTGTGCTGCTGCTGCTCCTGGTCATTCCGGCCATGGTGTTCAACGTCCGTCGTTTTCGGAGGAGTCAGCGGTGAGCGCGGTGCGGCGTGTCCTGGGTAACGCGGTGGTGCAGGCGTTCCTGGTGGTGATCGGGCTGGTGTGGATGACTCCGCTGGCCGGGTTGTTCCTGTCCTCGCTGCGGTCGGCCGAGGAGACGGCGGAGGGGGGCTGGTGGACCGTGTTCACCAGTCCGGGGGAGTTGTCCTTCGAGAACTACTCGGCGTTGCTGGGGAATTCGGGGATCACGCAGGCGTTCTGGAACACCGTGCTGATCTCGGTGCCGACCACCGTGTTGGTGGTGGTTGTGGCCGCGCTGGCCGGATATGCCTTCGCGTGGCTGGACTTCCCTGGGCGTGAGCCTGTTTTCCTGGTCGTCGTCGCGTTGTTGGTCGTGCCCGTGCAGATCGGGCTGCTGCCGGTCGCCAAGCTCTTCGGGCAGCTCGGGTTGTTCGGGACGATTCCCGGCGTCGTGCTGTTCCATGTGGCTTACGGGCTGCCGTTCGCGGTGTTCCTGTTGCGGAACTACTTCGCGGAGATGCCGAAGGAGATGCTGGAGGCCGCCCGGATGGACGGGGGGAGCGAATGGCGGATCTTCACTCGGTTGGTGTTGCCGGTGGGGCGGCCGGCGATCGCCAGTCTTGCGATCTTTCAGTTCCTCTGGGTGTGGAACGACATGCTGGTCGCGCTGCTTTTCGCGGACAGTTCTTCGCAGCCGTTGACTGTGCAGCTTCAGTCGCAGATTCGGCAGTTCGGCAGCAACATCGATGTGCTGGCGCCTGGGGCGTTTCTGTCGCTGGTGGTGCCGGTTGTCGTGTTCTTCGCGTTCCAGCGGCACTTCGTGCAGGGGGTTATGGCGGGGTCCGTGAAGTAGGGGGTGGGGCGGGAGGGGTTTTCGCCCCCGCCGCCCCTTCCCGTCCCGAACCCGGGGGCGCTGCCCCCGGACCCCCGCTCCTCAAGCGCCGGAGGGGCTGATTCAAGCCGACGCCGCTGGATACAGCTCTCTCGGGAGTTGTGAAGCCGCCGCCTTGTCCAGGAGCCACAGGGTGCGGGTGCGGCCGTACGCTCCTGCTGCCGGGGACTGGATCTCTCCCGCGCCCGAGAGGGCTATCTCCGCTGCCTCCGCCTTGTCCTCGCCGGCCGCCAGGAGCCAGACCTCTCGGGCCGCCCGGATCGCGGGGAGGGTCAGAGTGACCCTTGTCGGTGGGGGTTTCGGGGCGCCGTGGACGCCCACCACCGTGCGTTCCGTCTCGCGGACCGCCGGGAGTTCCGGGAAGAGGGACGCCACGTGCGTGTCCGGGCCGACGCCCAGCATCAGGACGTCGAAGGTCGGGACCGGGCCGTGGTTGGTCGGGTCCGCCGCCGCGGCCAGTTCCTCGGCGTAGGCCGCGGCCGCCGCGTCCACGTCCGTGCCGTGCGGGCCGTCCGACGCGGGCATGGCGTGCACGCGCTTCGGGTCCAGCGGCACCGCGTCCAGCAGTGCCTCACGGGCCTGGGTGATGTTGCGTTCCGGGTCGCCCTCCGGGAGGAAGCGTTCGTCGCCCCACCACAGGTCGAGCCGGGCCCAGTCGATCGCGTCCCGTGCCGGGGCCGCCGCCAGCGCGGCCAGCAGGCCGTTGCCGTTGCGGCCGCCGGTCAGGACCACGGACGCCGAACCCCGCGAGGCCTGCGCGTCCACGATCTTCGTGATCAGCCGGGCCGCCGCGGCCTGTGCCATCAGCTCCTTGTCCCGGTGCACGACAAGCTGCGGTGCCGTACTCACTTCGCCGCCGCCTTCTTCACCGGGGCCTGCGCCGTCGCCTGGGCCGCGGGAGCTTTCGCAGCCGACTCGACGGGAGCGGGGACCGCTTCCCGTTCTCCTTTGGCCGGTGCGCCGGCCCTCTCCGACGCCGACGACTTCAGGCGCTCCACGCCGTAGCGCAGGGCCGAGGCGTAGGTGTCGTCCGGGTCGAGGCGGCGCAGCTCCTCCGCGATCAGCTCCGCCGTGTCGCGGCGCTTGAGCGCCACCGCACGCTTCGGCTGACCCTGGATGGACAGCGTCGCCAGCGAACCGTCGGCGCGGTCCAGCACGATCGGGCCGCAGTCGGTGTCCATGCGGACCGCCGTGAGCCCCGGGCCGCCGGAGCGGGAGCGCTTGACGGGGACGCCCAGCCGGTCCGCGAGCCACATCGCCAGCAGCTCGCAGCTCGGGTTGAACTCCTCGCCCTCCACCTCGACGCCCTGCACCTCGCAGGCGACCTGGTCCAGCGCCGCCGCCAGCATCGAACGCCAGGGCGTGATGCGGGTCCACGACAGGTCCGTGTCGCCGGGGGTGTAGGCGTCGGCGCGGGCGGCGAGCTCCTCCACCGGCTTCTCGCAGGCGTAGGTGTCGGTCACCCTGCGCTGGGCCAGCGCGCCCAGCGGGTCCTTCGCCGGGTCCAGCGGGGCGTTGACCGGCCACCACACCACCACCGGGGCGTCCGGCAGCAGCAGCGGCAGCACCACCGACTGGGCGTGGTCGACGACCTCGCCGTACAGGCGCAGGACGACGGTCTCGCCGGTGCCGGCGTCCGCGCCCACCCGGACCTCGGCGTCGAGGCGGGACTGGGTGCGGTCACGGGGGGAGCGGGAGACGCGCTTGATGACGACCAGCGTGCGCGAGGGGTGCTCGCGCGAGGCGTCACCGGCCGCCTTCAGCGCGTCGTAGGCGTTCTCCTCGTCCGTGACGATGACCAGCGTGAGCACCATGCCGACGGCCGGGGTGCCGATGGCCCGGCGGGCCTTCACCAGCGCCTTGTTGATCTTGCTGGCCGTGGTGTCCGTGAGGTCTGTCTTCATGGCCGGCGCCAGCTCCGTCCGTCTCGCTCGAGCATTTCGTCCGCCTCGACGGGTCCCCACGTCCCGGCCGGGTACTGGGCCGGCCTGCCGTTCTCGTCCCAGTACTCCTCGATCGGGTCGAGGATCTTCCAGGACAGCTCGACCTCCTCCGTGCGCGGGAAGAGGTTGGAGTCGCCGAGCAGGACGTCCAGGATCAGACGCTCGTACGCCTCCGGGCTGGACTCGGTGAACGACTCGCCGTAGGCGAAGTCCATCGACACGTCCCGGATCTCCATCGACGTGCCCGGCACCTTGGAGCCGAACCGGACCGTGACGCCCTCGTCCGGCTGGACGCGGATGACGATCGCGTTGGAGCCCAGCTCCTCGGTGGCCGTCGTGTCGAAGGGGGAGTGCGGCGCCCGCTGGAAGACCACCGCGATCTCGGTGACCCGGCGGCCCAGCCGCTTGCCGGTGCGCAGGTAGAAGGGGACACCCGCCCAGCGGCGGTTGTCGATGCCCAGCCGGATCGCGGCGTAGGTGTCGGTCTTCGAGGAGGCGTCGATGCCCTCCTCCTCCAGATACCCGACCGCCTTCGCGCCGCCCTGCCAGCCGGCCGCGTACTGCCCCCGCACGGTGTCCCGGCCCAGGTCCTTCGGCAGCCGCACGGCACCGAGGACCTTGGTCTTCTCCGCCGCCAGCGCGTCCGCGTCGAAGGAGGCGGGCTCCTCCATCGCGGTCAGCGCCAGGAGCTGGAGGAGGTGGTTCTGGATGACGTCACGCGCGGCGCCGATGCCGTCGTAGTAACCGGCCCGGCCGCCGATGCCGATGTCCTCGGCCATGGTGATCTGGACATGGTCGACGAACGACCGGTTCCATATCGGCTCGAACATCGTGTTGGCGAAGCGCAGCGCCAGGATGTTCTGGACCGTCTCCTTGCCCAGGTAGTGGTCGATGCGGAAGACCTGGTCCGGGGCGAAGACCTCGTGGACGATCGCGTTCAGTTCCTCGGCCGACCTCAGGTCGTGCCCGAACGGCTTCTCGATCACCGCGCGGCGCCAGGAACCGTCCCTCTGGTCGGCCAGCCCGTGCTTCTTGAGCTGCTGGATGACCACCGGGAAGGAACGCGGCGGCACCGACAGGTAGAAGGCGAAGTTGCCGCCCGTGCCCTGTGCCTTGTCCAGCTCCTCGATCGTGTCGCGCAGCCGCTCGAACGACTCGTCGTCGTCGAAGGTGCCCTGCACGAAGCGCATGCCCTGGATGAGCTGCTGCCAGACCTCCTCGCGGAAGGGGGTGCGGGCGTGCTCCTTGACCGCGTCGTGGACCTCCTGGGCGAAGTCCTCGTTCGCCCACTCCCGGCGGGCGAACCCCACCAGCGAGAAGCCCGGCGGCAGCAGGCCCCGGTTGGCGAGGTCGTACACGGCCGGCATCAGCTTCTTGCGGGACAGGTCGCCCGTCACGCCGAAGATGACCAGGCCCGACGGCCCCGCGATGCGCGGGAGCCGTCGGTCGGCGGGGTCACGCAGCGGGTTGCTGCTCGACAAGGTCTCAGCCCTCCGAGGGGGCGAGGCGCTGGAGCTCCGCCTCGGTCGACTTCAGCAGGTCGTTCCAGGAGCCCTCGAACTTGTCGACGCCCTCGTCCTCCAGAAGCTGCACCACCTCGTCGTACGAGATGCCGAGCGCCTCGACCGCGTCCAGGTCGGCGCGGGCCTGCTCGTAGGTGCCGGTGACGGCGTCGCCCCGGATCTCGCCCTTCTCCTCGGTGGCGAACAGCGTCGCCTCCGGCATGGTGTTCACCGTGTTCGGCGCCACCAGCTCGTCGACGTACATCGTGGCCTTGTACGCCTTGTCCTTCACACCGGTCGACGCCCACAGCGGACGCTGCTTGTTGGCGCCCTCGCGCTCCAGCGCGCTCCAGCGGTCCGTGGAGAAGACCTCCTCGTACGCCTGGTAGGCCAGGCGCGCGTTGGCGATGGCGGCCTTGCCGCGCAGCGCCTTGGCCTCGTCGGTGCCGAGCGCGTCGATCCGCTTGTCGATCTCGGTGTCCACGCGGGACACGAAGAAGGACGCCACGGAGTGGATCTTCGACAGGTCCAGGCCGCGCTCCCTGGCCTTCTCCAGGCCGGTCAGGAACGCGTCCATGACCTTGCGGTAGCGCTCCAGGGAGAAGATCAGCGTGACGTTGACGCTGATGCCCAGACCGATGACCTCGGCGATCGCCGGGATGCCGGCCTCGGTCGCCGGGATCTTGATCAGCGTGTTCGGCCGGTCCACCAGCCACGCGAGCTGCTTGGCCTCGGCGACCGTCGAACGGGTGTTGTGCGCCAGCCGCGGGTCGACCTCGATCGAGACCCGGCCGTCCTGGCCGTCGGTGGCGTCGAAGACCGGGCGCAGGATGTCGGCGGCGTCGCGGACGTCCGCCGTGGTGATCATGCGGATGGCCTCTTCGACCGTGACCTTGCGGGCGGCGAGGTCGGTCAGCTGCGTGTCGTAGCCGTCGCCCTCGGAGATCGCCTTCTGGAAGATCGTCGGGTTGGTGGTGACGCCCACGACGTGCTGCTGGTCCATCAGCTCGGCGAGGTTGCCGGACGTGATCCGCTTGCGCGACAGGTCGTCCAGCCAGATCGCGACGCCTTCGTCGGAAAGGCGCTTGAGTGCGTCTGTCATGGAAATTCCATCTCCTACGTGTCGTATATGGGCGTCAGCGCTGGGCTGCGGCGATCGATTCCCTGGCGACGGCCGCCACGTTCTCGGCGGTGAAGCCGAACTCCTCGAACAGCACCTTGCCGTCGGCGGAGGCGCCGAAGTGCTCCAGGGAGACGATCCGGCCGGCGTCCCCGACGTACTTGTGCCACGTGAGGCCGATACCCGCCTCGACGGCCACGCGCGCCTTGACGGCCGGCGGCAGGACGCTGTCCCGGTACCCCTGGTCCTGCTCCTCGAACCACTCCACGGACGGCATGGACACCACGCGCGTGGGCACGCCGTCGGCCTGGAGCCGCTCGCGCGCCTCGACGGCGACGTGCACCTCGGAGCCGGTCGCGATGAGGACGACCTGGGCGTCGCCGCCCTCCGCGTCGAACAGCACGTAGCCGCCCTTCGCCGCGTCCTCGTTGGGCTCGTACGTCGGCACACCCTGACGGGTCAGCGCCAGACCGTGCGGGGCGCCCTTGCCGAACTCCTTCGTCCAGCGGGTGAGGATCTCCCGCCAGGCGATCGCGGTCTCGTTGGCGTCCGCCGGGCGGACCACGTTCAGACCCGGGATGGCGCGCAGCGAGGCCAGGTGCTCGACCGGCTGGTGCGTCGGGCCGTCCTCGCCCAGACCGATGGAGTCGTGCGTCCACACGTACGTCACCGGCAGGTGCATCAGCGCCGACAGGCGCACGGCGTTGCGCATGTAGTCGGAGAACACCAGGAAGGTGCCGCCGTAGATACGGGTGTTGCCGTGCAGCGCGATGCCGTTCATCTCCGCGGCCATGGCGTGCTCACGGATGCCGAAGTGGATCGTGCGGCCGTACGGGTCCGCCTCGGGCAGCGGGTTGCCGACCGGGAGGAACGACGACGTCTTGTCGATCGTGGTGTTGTTGGAGCCCGCCAGGTCGGCCGAGCCGCCCCACAGCTCCGGGATCACCGCGCCGAGCGCCTGGAGCACCTTGCCGGACGCGGCACGGGTGGCGACGCCCTTGCCCGGCTCGAAGACCGGGATCGTGTCCTGCCAGCCCTTGGGCAGCTCACCGGCGGCGATCCGGTCGTACTCGGCGGCGCGCTCGGGGTTGTTGTCCCGCCACTGCTGGAAGGACTTCTCCCACACCGCGCGGGCCGCCTGGCCCCGCTCCAGCGCCTTGCGGGTGTGGCCGATGACCTCGTCGGTCACCTCGAAGCTCCGCTCCGGGTCGAAGCCCAGGACGCGCTTGGTGGCCGCGACCTCGTCGTCGCCGAGCGCCGAGCCGTGCGCCGCCTCGGTGTTCTGCGCGTTCGGCGCGGGCCAGGCGATGATCGACCGCATGGCGATGAACGACGGACGGTCGGTGACCTTCTTGGCCTCCTGGACCGCGTCGTAGATCGCGTTCGGGTCCAGGTCGCCGTCCGGCTTCGGGGCCACGCGCTGCACGTGCCAGCCGTACGCCTCGTACCGCTTGACGACGTCCTCGGAGACGGCCGTCTCGGTGTCGCCCTCGATGGAGATGTGGTTGTCGTCCCACAGCAGCACCAGGTTGCCCAGCTTCTGGTGGCCCGCGAGGGAGGACGCCTCGGCGGAGATGCCCTCCTGGAGGCAGCCGTCACCGGCGATGCAGTAGACGAAGTGGTCGAACGGCGACTCGCCCTCGGCGGCCTCCGGGTCGAACAGACCGCGCTCGTAGCGCGCGGCCATCGCCATGCCCACGGCGTTGGCGACACCCTGGCCCAGCGGGCCGGTCGTGGTCTCCACACCCGTGGTGTGCCCGTACTCCGGGTGGCCCGGCGTCTTCGAGCCCCAGGTGCGGAACGCCTTCAGGTCGTCCAGCTCCAGGCCGAAACCGGCCAGGTAGAGCTGGGTGTAGAGGGTCAGGGACGAATGGCCGGCGGACAGCACGAAGCGGTCGCGCCCGACCCAGTCGGCGTCCGCCGGGTCGTGCCGCATCACCTTCTGGAAGAGGGTGTAGGCGGCGGGCGCCAAACTCATCGCCGTACCCGGATGGCCGTTACCGACCTTCTGTACGGCATCGGCGGCCAGGACGCGGGCGGTGTCGACGGCCCGCTGATCCAACTCGGTCCACTCGAGGTCTGTGGTGGTCGGCTTGTTGCTCACCCTGAGTCAGGGCTCCTCTCCACATGGATTCGGACGGCCGGTGACTGCCCACCGGCGTGGTCGAGCCTACCCCCGTAGGACGTGCCTTTTTCCGAGTCATTCCAGAGTGCGGGCACTCTGCTGGATCCGCCTCCTGACCGGTTCGTTTTCCCATTCGGCAGATGAATACGGAGCCGCTCATCCGGGTGCTCAATCGAGCTTCGGGGCGCACCTCGGAGGACGTCGGCCAACACGAACGGACCCCCGCGAATGTCCGGGTCTGGGCAACGTCTACAGTGGCGTGGTACGCGCGAGCCTTTACCGCCACTTCACCTGGGGAGGCTTGCTGGGATGTCTCTGTAGGGGTGTGCGTGACGGCCGTTGAATCCCGTCCAGCGGGGGTACTGGGGGCGAGTCAGAGCCCTGCTCATCGGCCGTTCGGGGCCCGTGTGATGGCATTCGTGGCTCTCACCAAGCCGCGGATCATCGAACTGCTGCTCATCACCACCGTCCCGGTGATGTTCCTGGCGCAGCAGGGCGTGCCCGACCTGAGGCTGGTGCTGCTGACCTGCGTCGGCGGCTACCTGTCCGCGGGCGGCGCGAACGCGCTCAACATGTACATCGACCGCGACATCGACGCGCTGATGGACCGCACCTCGCAGCGTCCGCTGGTGACCGGCATGGTCAGCCCGCGCGAGTGCCTGGCCTTCGGCATCGCCCTCGCGGTCGTCTCGACCCTGATGTTCGGGCTCGCCGTCAACTGGCTGTCCGCGTGGCTCTCCCTCGGCGCACTCCTCTTCTACGTCGTCGTCTACACGATGATCCTCAAGCGGCGCACGTCGCAGAACATCGTGTGGGGCGGCATCGCCGGCTGCATGCCGGTGCTGATCGGCTGGTCCGCGGTCACCAACTCGTTGTCGTGGGCGCCGGTCATCCTCTTCCTCGTCATCTTCTTCTGGACGCCGCCGCACTACTGGCCGCTGTCCATGAAGGTGAAGGACGACTACGCGCGCGTCGGCGTCCCGATGCTGCCGGTCATCGCCTCCAACAAGGTGGTCGCCAAGCAGATCGTGCTCTACAGCTGGGTCATGGTCGCGGTGTCGCTGCTGCTCACCCCGCTCGGCTACACCGGCTGGTTCTACACGGCGGTCGCCCTCGCGGCGGGCGGCTGGTGGCTGTGGGAGGCGCACGCGCTGCTGAACCGCGCGAAGGCCGAGGTGACGGGCGGCAAGCTGAAGGAGATGCGGCTGTTCCACTGGTCCATCACCTACGTGTCGCTGCTCTTCGTGGCCATCGCGGTGGACCCGTTCCTGCGGTAACCGCTCCTTGCCCGCCGACCGGGCGGGGTACGTGGTCAAGGCCACGGACCCCGCCCGTCGCCGTTTGATCTACCCGTCGGTAGCATCCTGGTCATGGCAGACACGCAGCAGGTGGACCCGAAGGCCGAGCAGAAGGCGGCCCGGCTCGCCAAGCAGATCAGCGGCTTCGCCACGGCACACGGCGGCGCCGAGGGACAGATCGCGTACCTCGGACAGCGCGGCGCCCGCATCGTCCTCGTCGGCGAGGACGGCGACTGGGGCGACGTCTTCGCCCCGTCCATGGAGATCGCCGAGAAGGCCGTCGAGAAGGCGGGCATCACGAGGCACGAGAACTTCGACGGCGAGTTCGCGACAAAGGTGAAGACGGGGCCGTACGAGTGGAACAGGATGGCCGGCATCCAGCTGGGGGGCTGAGCAGCAGCCGGCCCAGGGGGCGCGGGGAACCGCGCGACAAGCCCAAGACGGCCGGCACCCGCCAAACCGACCGGCACCCGGCAGACGCGCGACCTCTTCCGGGGTTCACCCGTTAGGACCTGTGACGCCCACGGTCCATTACGGGGAGCCCCGGATGATCGAAACGCCCTCACTCGTGGACCAGTACTGCCACGGAGTGCTCCGCACAGAGCTGGGCCTAGGCACCTTCGAGGCCCAGCTCGCCCCCACCGAGGGCCCACCCGCCCCCGGCACCACCCTCTTCGACACCCAGACCGGCTTCGCCGTACGCCGCTGGTGTCCACCCCTGCTCGGCCTGGAACCGCACTGCCCGCCCGCCCGCTACCTCGCCCGGCGCCGTGAACTCGGCGTGATCGAGGCCGGGCGGCGGCTGCTGCGGGGCAGCGGGATCACCGCCTACCTCGTCGACACCGGGCTGCCCGGCGACCTCACAGGACCCACCGAGCTGGGCACGGCCGGGGACGCCGAGGCGCACGAGATCGTCCGCCTGGAACAGCTCGCCGAGCAGGTCGCCGACACCTCCGGC
Organism: Streptomyces sp. CB02400; assembly: GCF_001905725.1. Taxonomy (GTDB): domain Bacteria; phylum Actinomycetota; class Actinomycetes; order Streptomycetales; family Streptomycetaceae; genus Streptomyces; species Streptomyces atrovirens. The sequence goes on along the minus strand of NZ_LIWB01000022.1, from coordinate 57,991 downwards.
ACCGTCGAGTCCCTCCTCGCCAACCTCGCCGAGTCGGTGCACGCGGCCGCCGCGCACGCCGTCGCCTTCACCTCCGTCGCCGGCGTACGGCACGGCCTGGCGCTCGCCCCCGAACCGCCCGGACCGGGGGAGGTGCGCGGCGCGGCGGGGCGCTGGCTGGCCGCCCGGCGGGTCGGGGACGAACTGAGCGACCCCGTGCTGCTACGGCACCTGCTGTGGATCGCCGTCGCCTCGGGCCGGCCCCTCCAGCTCCACGCCGGTCTCGCCGCACCGGACGCCCGCATCGACCGCACCGACCCGGTGCTGCTGACCGACTTCGTCCGGGCCACCGCCGGTCTCGGCACCGACCTGGTGCTGCTGCACGGCTACCCGTACCACCGCCACGCCGCCCATCTCGCCGGTGTCTTCCCGCACGTCTACGCCGACTGCGGCGCCGCCCTGGTCCGCACCGGCGCCCGTGCGGCGACCGTCCTCGCGGAGATCCTGGAACTCGCCCCCTTCGGCAAGATCCTCTTCTCCAGCGGCGCCCGCGGCCTCCCCGAGCTGCACGTGGTCGGCGCGCATCTGTTCCGCGAGGCGCTGGGCAGGGTGCTGGGCACCTGGGTGGCCGAGGGGGCGTGGTCGCTCGACGACGCCCAGCGGGTGGCCGGCCTGATCGCCTCGGGGAACGCGGGCAGGGTGTACAGCCTGGACTGAACTGTGAAGACTGGGCGGATGCCGACCGACGCATTACTCGACCGCTTCCTCACCGGCCTGGCGCCGCTCACTCCCGTGGCCGTATGGGCGCACGGCTCACTGGCCGCCGGTGACTACCGGGAGGGCCGCAGCGATCTGGACGTGATCGCGGTCCTGGACGGCCCGGTCACGGCCCGGACGCTGTGGCGCGTCGCGCTGCTGCACGCCCGGCTGCGGGACGAGCCGCTCGCCGACCGGCTGCACTGCACCTACCTGGCGCCACAGGCCGCGGCGGGCGCCGAGCGGCGCCACCTGACCTGGGCGCACGAGCAGCTCTTCAAGCGCCCCGTCACCCCGGTCACCCGCACCGAGCTGCACCGCTTCGGCCGGGTCCTGCACGGGGTGCCGCCCGCGGACGTACTGCCGCCGGTGCCGGACGGCGAGCTCGCCGACTTCGTGGTGCGCGACCAGCGCGACTACTGGCGGCGGGAGGTGGACCGGGCCGCCAACTGGACCCAGGACGTGTGGGTCGACCTGGGCCTGCTGACCTTCGCCCGCGCCACCGTGACCCTGCGCGAGGGCCGCCTGATCTCCAAACGGGAGGCCCTGGACGTGCTGCCCGGTCTCGGCGCGCCCGGCGAGGTCGTCGAGGACATCAGGAGGCGACGCTACGACGATCCCGCGCCGCCCGCCGAGGGGTGGACCGTACGCCGGGCCCGGCTGACCAGGGACTACCTGGGGCCGGCGATCGACGCGCTGGTGGCGGGCTCCTGAGCAGCCGGTACGGACGGGTCCGGCGCCGCCGTCCCGGGCCGCTCGCGCAGCGACAGCAGGACCAGGACCACCCAGATCCACATCACGCTCGAGCCGAACATGTGCAGACCGACCAGGACCTCGGGGAGATCGGTGAAGTACTGGACGTAACCGAGGGCCCCCTGCGCGAGCAGGATCAGGAACAGCTCGCGGGTGCGGGCCAGCGGGCCCTTGGGGGCGTCGACCGCCTTCAGGACGAACCACAGGGCGAACGTCAGCGTCACCACGATCCACGCCAGCACGGCGTGCGCCTTGCTCACCGTCTCCCAGTCGACCGGCATCCGCGGGACCTCGCTGGAATCGCCCGCGTGCGGACCGGCGCCGGTGACCACGGTGCCGACCAGGATGAGCAGCACGGAGGTGCCGGTGAGGACCCACACCAGCTGCTGAACGGCCCTGCCGACCAGGGGCCGTGGGGCTCCGTCGCCCTCCCGGGTGCGGTGCCACATCACCGCGGCCACCGCGATGAGGGCCGCCGTCGCCACGAAGTGCGCCGCGACCGTGTACGGGTTGAGGCCGACGAGCACGACGATGCCGCCGAGGACGGCGTTGCTCATCACGATCCAGAACTGCGCCCAGCCCAGCCGGGTCAGGCCGCGCCGGTACGGCTTCTCCGAGCGCGCGGCGATGATCGCCCAGCCGACGGCGGCGCAGAGCACGTACGTCAGCAGGCGGTTGCCGAACTCGATGAGGCCGTGCAGGCCCATCTCGCTGGTGGTGGTGAGTGAGTCGTCGGTGCACTTGGGCCAGGTGGGGCAGCCCAGGCCGGAGCCGGTCAGGCGTACGGCACCGCCGGTGACCACGATGACGACCGCCATGACGAGCGCGGTGAGGGCCGCTCGGCGGACGGTCCGGGGAGCCGGGGTCCAGCGTGCGGCGATGAAGGCGAGCGGGTTGCGCAGGGCCGCCTGGGCGTCGGCGCGGGTCACGTTTGGCACGCGTCCCATCGTAGGACGCCGCTTGTGCATGGTTTCACGAGGGTCCGTCTTGGTCGGGGGTGTTCGCGCGGCCCGGCGCTTACGGGGTGCCGTCGCGCCCACCCGTGCCGCCCCAGCGGCACGACTGCCCGCGGTTACGCGGCGTGCGATTGCCGCGGAGAGCGGCGGCTGCCCTACTCCCAGCGGAAGAAGCGTCCGGCCGCCGTGAGGCCCGCGATCGCCCATACAGCGAGGATGCCGAGGTCGGTCCACGGCATTCCGGCTCCGTGCTGGAGTACGTCCCGCAGGCCCTCCGAGAGCGCGGAGATCGGCAGCAGGCCCAGGACGTCCTGGGCCGGGGCAGGGAACTTGTCCAGTGGTACGACCACCCCGCCGCCGACGAGCAGCAGCAGGAACACCAGGTTGGCGGCGGCGAGCGTCGCCTCGGCCTTGAGGGTGCCCGCCATCAGCAGGCCGAGCCCGGAGAAGGCGGCCGTGCCGAGGACCAGCAGCAGGAACACCGCGAAGGGGTTGCCCTGCGGGGACCAGCCGAGCGCGAGCGCGATCACCGTGACGAGGATCACCTGGAGGACCTCGGTGACCAGCACCGACAGCGTCTTCGCGGTCATCAGGCCCCAGCGCGGCAGCGGGGAGGAGGCCAGCCGCTTCAGCACGCCGTACCGGCGTTCGAAGCCGGTCGCGATGGCCTGCCCGGTGAACGCCGTCGACATCACCGCGAGCGCGAGGATGCCGGGGGCGAGGAAGTCCACCGCCTCGCCCTCACCGGTGTCCACCACGTCCACGGTGCTGAAGAGCACCAGCAGCAGCGTGGGGATGATCACCGTCAGCAGCAGCTGCTCGCCGTTGCGCAGGAGCATCTTCGTCTCGAGCGCGGCCTGCGCGGCGATCATGCGCGCCAGGGGAGCGGCCCCCGGCTTCGGGGTGTAGGTGCCGGTGGCCGTCACGAACGCAACTCCTTGCCGGTGAGCTCCAGGCTGTGTCTTCCCGGGGAGCGACCCCCGGGCCCCCGGCCGGTCTCCGTCTGGGCCGGAATCATGAGCGCAACTCCTTGCCGGTGAGCTCCAGAAAGACATCTTCGAGGGTGTGCCGTTCCACCGAGATCCGGTCCGGCATCACCCCGTGCTGCGCGCACCAGGACGTCACCGTGGCGAGCAGTTGTGGGTCGACCTTGCCGACGACCCGGTACGAGCCCGGGGCCACCTCGGCGCCCGAGGAGCCGGGGGGCAGCGCCTTCAGCAGGGACGCCATGTCCAGGCCCGGCCGTCCGGAGAAGCGGAGCGTGTTCTCGGCGCCGCCCCTGCACAGCTCCTCGGGGGAGCCCTGGGCGATGACCCGGCCGGCGTCGATGACCGCCACGTCGTCGGCGAGCTGTTCGGCCTCGTCCATGTAGTGGGTGGTGAGGATGACGGAGACGCCGTCCGCGCGCAGATCCCGGACCAGGTCCCAGGTGGCGCGGCGGGCCTGCGGGTCGAGGCCGGCGGTCGGCTCGTCCAGGAACACCAGCTCCGGGCGCCCCACCACGGCCATCGCCAGCGCGAGCCGCTGCTGCTGGCCACCGGAGAGCCGCCGGTACGACGTACGGCCGCAGGACCCGAGCCCCAGGCGCTCGATCAGCGCGTCCACGTCCAGCGGATGCGCGTGCAGCTTCGCCACATGGCGGAGCATCTCGTCGGCCCGTGCGCCCGAGTAGACGCCGCCGGACTGGAGCATCACCCCGACGCGGGGCCGCAGCGCCGCCGACTGCTTCACCGGGTCGAGGCCCAGGACGCGCACCGTGCCGGAATCCGGCCGCCGGTACCCCTCGCAGGTCTCGACCGTGGTCGTCTTGCCCGCCCCGTTGGGGCCGAGCACGGCGGTCACGCCCTGCCGGGCCACCAGGTCGAGGCCGTCCACCGCGGTCTTCGTGCCGTACCGCTTCACCAGGGCCTGCACCTGGACCACGGGCTCACTTCGCATGGGTCACGAGTCTAGGGAGGCGGCCGGGGGCTCAGACCGCCGGGTGCCGGCACTCCTCCTCACGGGAACGGTGCGTCGCCAGCCAGCGCTCGGCGTAGGCCACCGCGTCCGCCACGGGGAACAGCCGCGCCTCGGCCGCCCCGACCCGGCCGCGTACGACGGGACGGTCCCGTTCGAAGTCGTGCCCCAGCTCGTCGAAGCGCTCGGAGGTGATCGACACCTCGGTCACCGTCTCCCAGCCGTGAGGGCCGGGGCGGCCCACCGTCACGCGCGGGGACGGGACGCGGTACTCGGCGAGGTGGAAGGCGGTGCAGGTGTCGTACCAGGCGCCGAGCAGCAGCACCCGCGCGCCGAGCCGCTCCAGCGCGGCCAGTGGGCTCCGCTCGCCGAGGCGGCAGTCGGGCGCGTGCCCTGCCGTGATCTCCGCCGCGCGGGCGCCCACCGCCGCGAACGACGTCTGGGGGTGCGCGCTGCGCACCGCGCCCGGCCAGGTCCGTACGGTCTCCGGGATCATCCCGACCCCGCGCGAGGGCGTGGTCAGCGGGTCGTAGGCGGGCATGGTCGCCCGAATGGTCTCCCACCACTCCTCGGGTACCGGCGGTGCCTGCCACAGCGCCGGGTCGGAGAGGTCCGCGGACTGGGTGGGCACCACCAGCGTGCCGTCCGGACCCAGCGCGTCCAGCAGCGCCCGGACGACCGTGACGGGTCCGCCGTTGACCCAGCCGAGGGAGCTGAGCGAGGTGTGCGCGAGGAGGGTCTCACCGGGCCGCACACCGAGCTCGCGAAGCTGCGCGGTGAGGGTGTCGCGGGTGACAAGAGGGCCGGTCGGAGGGGGTGTGGGCATGGTCCCGGAGTCTCCCGGAAGGCGCCGCGGGACGCCACCGATTTGATCGATCAAAGATCGTTTCCGCAGGTCACATTAGGTATACCTAAGTGATGCAGCGCACCTTCGGACCGTCCGGGCGCGGCTTGCCCGGCTCAGATGAATTACGCAACAATGGCGTTGTGAAAAACGTCGGCGAGGCTCCCCACGAGGAACTGGCAACCGGTGAGCGGTCCACCCGCAACCGCGTCGCCCGCTCCATCCTGGACCACGGCCCGTCGACCGTCGCCGAGCTCGCCGAGCGGCTCGGCCTCACCCAGGCGGCCGTACGCCGGCACCTCGACGCACTGACCGCCGACAACGTCGTGGAAGCCCGCGAGCGGCGCGTCTACGGCGCGCGCACGCGCGGGCGCCCGGCCAAGGTCTTCGCCCTCACCGACTGCGGGCGGGACGCCTTCGACCAGTCGTACGACAAACTGGCCCTGGACGCCCTGCGGTGGATCGGTGAGCGGGAGGGCGGCGGCGAGGCGATCGCCGCGTTCGCCCGCGCCCGGATCGCCGCCCAGGCGGACGCCTACCGCAAGGCGGTCGAGGCCGCGGCCCCCGAGGAGCGGACGGAAGCGTTGGCCAAGGCCCTGAGCGTGGACGGGTACGCTGCGACTGCGCGCAGCGCGCCGGTCGGTGAGCAGCTCTGCCAGCACCACTGCCCGGTCGCCCACGCCGCCGAGAAGTTTCCGCAGCTCTGCGAGGCCGAGACGGAATTTTTCGCCGAGCTCCTCGGTACGCATGTGCAGCGACTGGCCACCATCGCGCACGGCGACGGCGTCTGCACGACGTTCATCCCCAAGATTTCCCACCACGCATCTGAAAGCACGTCCGGGAGGAACCCCGCATGACTCTCCCCACGGAGACTGCCCACCCCGAGCTGGAGGGTCTGGGCAACTACGAATACGGCTGGGCCGACCGTGACGAGGCCGGTGCGTCGGCGCGCCGCGGCCTGAACGAGGACGTCGTCCGGGACATCTCCGCGAAGAAGGACGAGCCGGAGTGGATGACCAAGCTCCGCCTCAAGGGCCTGCGCCTGTTCGAGAAGAAGCCCATGCCGAACTGGGGCTCCGACCTCTCCGGCATCGACTTCGACAACATCAAGTACTTCGTGCGCTCCACGGAGAAGCAGGCGGAGTCCTGGGAGGACCTGCCCGAGGACATCAAGAACACCTACGACAAGCTGGGCATCCCGGAGGCCGAGAAGAAGCGCCTCGTCGCCGGTGTCGCCGCCCAGTACGAGTCGGAGGTCGTCTACCACCAGATCCGTGAGGACCTGGAGGAGCAGGGCGTCATCTTCCTCGACACCGACACCGCCCTGAAGGAGCACCCGGAGCTCTTCAAGGAGTACTTCGGCACGGTCATCCCGGTCGGCGACAACAAGTTCGCGTCGCTGAACTCCGCCGTGTGGTCGGGCGGCTCCTTCATCTACGTCCCGCCGGGCGTGCACGTCGAGATCCCGCTCCAGGCCTACTTCCGGATCAACACCGAGAACATGGGCCAGTTCGAGCGGACCCTGATCATCGTCGACGAGGGTGCCTACGTGCACTACGTCGAGGGCTGCACCGCCCCGATCTACAAGTCGGACTCGCTGCACTCCGCGGTCGTCGAGATCATCGTCAAGAAGAACGCCCGCTGCCGCTACACGACCATCCAGAACTGGTCGAACAACGTCTACAACCTGGTCACCAAGCGCGCCGTGGCCTACGAGGGCGCGACCATGGAGTGGGTCGACGGCAACATCGGCTCCAAGGTGACGATGAAGTACCCGGCCGTCTACCTCATGGGCGAGCACGCCAAGGGCGAGACGCTGTCCATCGCCTTCGCCGGCGAGGGCCAGCACCAGGACGCGGGCGCCAAGATGGTCCACATGGCCCCGAACACCTCGTCCAACATCGTCTCCAAGTCGGTGGCGCGCGGCGGTGGCCGCACCTCCTACCGCGGTCTGATCGAGATCGGCGAGGGCGCCCCGGGCTCCAAGTCCAACGTGCTCTGCGACGCGCTGCTCGTCGACACCATCTCCCGCTCGGACACCTACCCCTACGTGGACGTCCGCGAGGACGACGTGTCCATGGGCCACGAGGCGACCGTCTCCAAGGTCTCCGAGGACCAGCTCTTCTACCTGATGAGCCGCGGTCTGAGCGAGTTCGAGGCGATGGCGATGATCGTGCGCGGCTTCGTCGAGCCGATCGCCAAGGAACTGCCGATGGAGTACGCGCTCGAGCTCAACCGGCTGATCGAGCTGCAGATGGAAGGCGCGGTCGGCTAAGCACCAGCGCCGTTCCGTCAAGCCCCTTACGCAAAGGAAAGCGAGCACTACGACAGCCATGGCTGAGGCTCAGAACATCCCCGTGGGTTCCACCACCGCGGGCTCGATCGCGGTCGCCGCGGAGTCGACCGTCGCGACCCGCATGAGCGCGCCCCCGTCCTTCGACGTGGCGGACTTCCCCGTCCCCCACGGCCGCGAGGAGGAGTGGCGGTTCACCCCGCTGGAGCGGCTGCGCGGTCTGCACGACGGCACCGCCACCGCCACCGACGCGGGCGTCAAGGTCACCGTCGAGGCGCCCGAGGGCGTCGTCGTCGAGACCGTCGGCCGCGACGACGCGCGGCTCGGCCGCGCCGGCACCCCGGTGGACCGCGTCGCCGCCCAGGCGTACTCCGCCTTCGAGCGGGCCTCGGTCGTGACCGTGCCCAAGGAGACCGTCCTCACCGAGCCGATCCGCATCGCGGTGCACGGCGAGGGCGGCACCGCCTACGCCCACCAGGTGATCGAGCTCGGCGCCTTCGCCGAGGCCCTCGTGGTCATCGACCACACCGGTGACGCGGTGCTCGCCGCCAACGTCGAGTACGTGCTCGGCGACGGCGCCAAGCTCACCGTCGTCTCCGTCCAGGACTGGGACGACAAGGCGGTGCACGCCGCCCAGCACGACGCCCTCCTCGGCCGCGACGCCTCCTTCAAGTCGGTGATCGTCACCTTCGGCGGCGACGTCGTACGCCTCCACCCGCGCGTCACCTACGCGGGCCCCGGCGGCGAGGCCGAGCTGTACGGCCTGTACTTCACCGACAAGGGCCAGCACCAGGAGCACCGCCTCCTCGTCGACCACAACGTGCCGCACTGCAAGTCCAACGTCGCCTACAAGGGCGCGCTCCAGGGCGACGACGCGCACGCCGTGTGGATCGGTGACGTGCTCATCGAGGCCAAGGCCGAGGGCACCGACACCTACGAGATGAACCGCAACCTGGTCCTCACCGACGGCGCCCGCGTCGACTCCGTGCCCAACCTGGAGATCGAGACCGGCGAGATCGTCGGAGCGGGGCACGCGAGTGCCACCGGCCGCTTCGACGACGAGCAGCTCTTCTACCTGATGGCCCGCGGCATCCCCGAGCAGGACGCCCGCCGTCTGGTGGTCCGCGGCTTCTTCGCCGAACTCGTCCAGCAGATCGGCGTCCCGGACATCGAGGAGCGCCTGATCGCCAAGATCGAGGAGGAGCTGGAGGCGGCGGTCGCATGACGTACCGACGCGCCTGCGGGCTGAGCGAGCTGGAGGAGGACACCCCGAAGCGGGTGGAACTCGACGGCACGCCGGTCTCCATCGTGCGGACCGAGGGGGAGGTGTTCGCCATCCACGACATCTGCTCGCACGCGAACGTCTCCCTCGCGGAGGGCGAGGTGGACGACTGCCACATCGAGTGCTGGCTGCACGGCTCGCGTTTCGACCTCCGTTCCGGCAAGCCCGACGCCCTCCCGGCGACGCGCCCCGTCCCCGTATACCCCGTAAAGATCGAAGGGGACGACGTGCTCGTCTCCCTCACCCAGGAGTCCTGAGGCACCCATGGCAACGCTTGAAATCCGAGACCTGCACGTCACCGTCGAGGCCGACAACGCCACGAAGGAGATCCTCAAGGGCGTCGACCTCACCGTGAAGCAGGGCGAGACGCACGCCATCATGGGCCCCAACGGCTCCGGCAAGTCGACCCTCGCCTACTCCCTCGCGGGTCACCCCAAGTACACGATCACCGGCGGCACCGTCACCCTCGACGGCGAGGACGTCCTGGAGATGTCCGTCGACGAGCGCGCCCGCGCCGGCCTCTTCCTCGCCATGCAGTACCCGGTCGAGGTCCCCGGTGTGTCGGTGAGCAACTTCCTGCGCACCTCCGCCACCGCCGTCCGCGGCGAGGCCCCCAAGCTGCGCACCTGGGTGAAGGAGGTCAAGGAGGCCATGGAGCGCCTCAACATGGACCCCGCCTTCGCCGAGCGCAACGTCAACGAGGGCTTCTCCGGCGGTGAGAAGAAGCGCCACGAGATCCTCCAGCTCGAACTGCTCAAGCCGAAGGTCGCGATCCTCGACGAGACCGACTCCGGCCTCGACGTCGACGCCCTGCGCGTCGTCTCCGAGGGCGTCAACCGCGTCCGCGAGTCCGGCGAGGTCGGCACGCTGCTGATCACGCACTACACGCGCATCCTGCGCTACATCAAGCCCGACCACGTCCACGTCTTCTCGGCCGGCAAGATCGTCGAGTCCGGCGGTGCCGAGCTCGCCGACAAGCTGGAGAACGAGGGCTACGAGGCATACACGAAGGGTGGCGCATCCGAGTGACACAGCTGCCGGGCCTCCTCGACACCGAGGCGATCCGCAAGGACTTCCCCGTCCTGGACCGACAGGTCCACGACGGACGGAAGCTCGTGTACCTGGACAACGCGGCGACCTCGCAGAAGCCGCGCCAGGTGCTGGACGCCCTGAGCGAGTACTACGAGCGCTACAACGCCAACGTCCACCGCGGTGTGCATGTGCTCGCCGAGGAGGCCACGGCGCTGTACGAGGGTGCGCGCGACAAGGTCGCGGAGTTCGTCAACGCGCCCTCGCGCGACGAGGTGATCTTCACCAAGAACGCCTCCGAGTCGCTCAACCTCGTGGCCAACATGCTCGGCTGGGCCGACGAGCCCTACCGGGTCGACCACGAGACCGAGATCGTCATCACGGAGATGGAGCACCACTCCAACATCGTGCCGTGGCAGCTCCTCGCGCAGCGCACCGGCGCGAAGCTGAAGTGGTTCGGGCTGACCGACGACGGCCGGCTCGACCTCTCCAACATCGACGAGGTCATCACCGAGAAGACGAAGATCGTCTCCTTCGTGCTGGTCTCCAACATCCTGGGCACGGTCAACCCGGTCGAGGCGATCGTGCGCCGCGCCCAGGAGGTCGGCGCGCTCGTCTGCATCGACGCCTCCCAGGCCGCGCCGCACATGCCGCTGGACGTCCAGGCCCTCCAGGCCGACTTCGTGGCCTTCACCGGCCACAAGATGTGCGGCCCGACCGGCATAGGCGTGCTCTGGGGCCGCCAGGAACTGCTGGAGGACCTGCCTCCGTTCCTCGGCGGCGGCGAGATGATCGAGACCGTCTCGATGAGCTCGTCGACCTACGCGCCGGCCCCGCACAAGTTCGAGGCGGGCACCCCGCCGATCGCCCAGGCGGTCGGTCTCGGCGCGGCGATCGACTACCTGTCGGCCATCGGCATGGACAAGATCCTCGCCCATGAGCACGCCATCACCGAGTACGCGGTCAAGCGCCTGGCCGAGGTCCCGGACCTGCGCATCATCGGCCCCACGACGGCCGAGGACCGGGGCGCGGCGATCTCGTTCACGCTCGGCGACATCCACCCGCACGACGTGGGTCAGGTCCTCGACGAACAGGGCATCGCGGTACGCGTGGGTCACCACTGCGCCCGCCCTGTCTGCCTGCGGTACGGAATTCCTGCGACCACGCGGGCGTCGTTCTATCTGTACTCCACGCCGGCCGAGATCGACGCACTGGTCGACGGCCTGGAGCACGTACGGAACTTCTTCGGATGAGGAGCTGAGGCGTGAAGCTGGACTCCATGTACCAGGACGTCATCCTGGACCACTACAAGAACCCGCACGGGCGTGGTCTGAGGGACGGCGACGCCGAGGTGCACCACGTCAACCCGACGTGCGGTGACGAGATCACGCTCCGCGTGAAGTACGACGGCACGAAGATCAGCGACGTCAGCTACGAGGGGCAGGGCTGTTCCATCAGCCAGGCATCCGCCTCCGTGCTGAACGACCTGCTGGTCGGCAAGGACCTCGCCGAGGCGCAGCGGATCCAGGGGACCTTCCTGGAGCTGATGCAGTCCAAGGGGAAGATCGAGCCCGACGACGCGATGGAGGAGATCCTGGAGGACGCGGTCGCGTTCGCCGGGGTGTCCAAGTACCCGGCCCGGGTGAAGTGCGCCCTCCTCAGCTGGATGGCGTGGAAGGACGCGACGGCCCAGGCGCTGGGCGCCGACGCCGAAAGGACAACGGCATGAGCGAGACCCTGGAGATGAAGCCGGCCTCGGAGGAGGAGCTCCGCGAGGCCCTGATGGACGTCGTCGACCCCGAACTGGGCATCGACGTCGTCAACCTCGGCCTCATCTACGGCATCCACGTCGACGACTCCAATGTGGCGACCGTCGACATGACCCTGACCTCCGCGGCCTGCCCGCTGACGGACGTCATCGAGGACCAGGCCAAGTCCGCCACGGACGGCCTGGTCAGCGAACTGCGCATCAACTGGGTCTGGATGCCGCCGTGGGGCCCCGACAAGATCACGGACGACGGCCGTGAGCAGCTCCGGGCGCTGGGCTTCAACGTCTGAGCGAGCGGTTCGGTCACGTGGCCCCCGGCACTGTGCCGGGGGCCACGTGCATGTGGTTGTCCCTGGCTACGATCGCCGTCATGGGGTACGCACTGCTCGTCGGAGCCATCGCAGCGGAAGTGGTCGGGACGACCGCCATGAAGTACAGCGAGGGATTCACCCGGCTCTGGCCCTCGGTCATCACCGTCGCCGGGTACCTGGTGGCGTTCGCCCTGCTCGCACAGACCCTGAAGACCCTGTCGGTCGGAACGGCGTACGCCATCTGGTCCGGGGTCGGGACGGCCGCCATCGCGGTGATCGGCACGATGTTCATGGGCGAGGGGCTCACCGCGGCCAAGGCCGGTGGCATCGCGCTGATCATCGCCGGGGTGGTGGTGCTCAATCTGGGCGGGGCGCACTGATCGGTGTGCGGCCTCGGGCGGACTGTTCGGCGGCGGTGTGTGTCGCCCCTCGGGCAGGGCTGTTTCGTGGCGGTGTGTCGCCTGGGGCGGGGCTGTCTCGTGGCCGTGTGTGCCACACCGGAGGGGCCGCCCTCCGGCGGGGCCGCCGTTCGCGCGGACCGCACGCTGAGACGTGGTCCGTACCGGTTCGCGTCCGTGGGCGCCGGTTGGTTAGGTTGCCCTCATGACCGACACGACTGCTCACAGCACCTCCGGCGCGGTGGCCGCCGGCCTCGCCACCGTCGCCGCCGACGGCACCGTTCTCGACACCTGGTTCCCCGCCCCCGTACTGGCCGACGAGCCCGGCCCGTCCGGCACCGAGCGGCTCTCCGCCGAGCAGGCCGCGGAACTCCTGGGCGGCGGCGCCACCGCGGCGGTCGGTCCGGACGCCCGCCGGGGCGTCGAGGTGGTCGCGGTCCGCACGGTCATCTCCTCGCTCGCGGAGAAGCCCGTCGACGCCCACGACGTCTACCTGCGCCTCCACCTGCTCTCCCACCGTCTGGTCCGGCCGCACGGCCAGAACCTGGACGGCGTCTTCGCCCACCTCGCCAACGTCGCCTGGACCTCCCTCGGCCCGGTCGCCGTGGACGACCTGGAGAAGGTGCGGCTCAACGCCCGCGCCGAGGGCCTGCACCTGGCCGTCACCTCCGTCGACAAGTTCCCCCGCATGACGGACTACGTCGCCCCCAAGGGCGTCCGCATCGCCGACGCCGACCGCGTACGGCTCGGCGCGCACCTCGCCGAGGGCACCACCGTCATGCACGAGGGCTTCGTCAACTTCAACGCCGGCACGCTCGGCACGTCGATGGTCGAGGGCCGTATCTCGGCCGGTGTCGTCGTCGGCGACGGCTCCGACATCGGCGGCGGCGCCTCCACCATGGGCACCCTCTCCGGCGGCGGCAACGTGCGCATCGTCATCGGCGAGCGCTGCCTGGTCGGCGCCGAGGCGGGCGTCGGCATCGCCCTCGGTGACGAGTGCGTGGTCGAGGCCGGCCTGTACGTCACCGCGGGTACCCGCGTCACCATGCCCGACGGTGAGGTCGTCAAGGCCCGTGAGCTGTCCGGCGCCTCCAACATCCTCTACCGCCGCAACTCCGTCACCGGCACGGTCGAGGCCCGCCCGAACAACGCGGTCTGGGGCGGCCTGAACGAGGTCCTGCACAGCCACAACTGAGCCCGCCGTCACACCCGTACGCTCTCGTACGGGTTACTCCCCGTGACCTCGGGGTCGTTTTGGCAGATGAACGGGTGGACACAGAGTCCGATCAGAAGCCGGGACGACTGACATACAGAAATGGGGACGAACGGGCGATGACGAACGAGTGGGTGTGGGGCGTGCTCCGCTGTGCGGTCGGAGTGATGGGAGTGGTGTCCGTGCTGATGCTGTGCGGCACACTGGCCGGTTCCGCATACGCGGACGAGACCAACACGGCCTCCCACAACGGTCACCGCGTCGGGCTGATCAACGCCAACGTCGGCCAGATCGACGACCCCGCCGAGGACGTACTGGAACACACCCTGCTGTTCGGGGACGGGTACACCTGGGACTGAGGGACCGCTTCGGCGGGCCGGACCGCAGCGCGTGGAAACGCGACGCGGTCCGGCCCGCTTTTTTCGTGAAGTCGCCGAGCGGTGGCATAGCGGGAGCCGCCCGCGCGCGTCCATAGGGGCGCGGGGAGCGGACACAGGGCCCGCTCCCGGGTGAAGAGAAGGTGACGATGGATGCCGAGGCGCAGGAGAGTTTCCGGGAGTTCGTGGCGAACCGGTCGCCCGCGCTGCTGAAGACCGCCGTCCTGCTGAGCGGCGGCGACCGGCACGCGGGCGAGGACCTGCTGCAGAACGCGCTGATCAAGGCGGTGGGCCGCTGGCACCGCATCGACGAACCCGAGGCGTACGTACGGCAGATCCTCTACCGGCAGCAGATCAGCCGCTGGCGGCTGAAACGGCGCGGACGTGAACTCAGCGTGGCCGAACCGCCGGAACCCGGTGCGGACGGGGACGCCGCCTCGGCCGACGCGGAGCTGCGCCTGCTGATGCGGGGTGCTCTGGCCCGGCTGACCGCCCGCCAGCGCACTGTTCTGGTGCTGCGCTACTTCGAGGACCTGCCCGAGGCCGAGGTGGCCCGCATCCTGGGCTGCTCGGTGGGCACCGTACGGTCCACCACCCACCGTTCCCTGGCCCGGCTGCGCGCCCTCGCGCCCGAACTGCGCTCCCTCGGCCGGTCCGAGACCGAGGCCGGGCGGCAGCCGTCCGGTGACTACTCGCCCGTGGAGGTGCGGTCGTGAACGTCGACGAACTCGTGCGTGACGCGTTGCGCGAACAGGCGGCCGAACTGACCGCGCCCGGACCGGGGTTCGCCGACCGGGTGCTGGCGGTACGGCGGCGGCGCCGGGTCCGCGGGCTGGTCTCCGGCGCCGCCGCCATGGCGGCCGTCGTCGCGGTCGCCGTCGGCGTGCCGCTGCTGGACACCGGGAAGGAGGACGTCCGTCCCGCGTCCGTCCTCGACGGGAGCGGTGTCTCCGCGCACCCCGACCAGTCGCCGCCGCGCGACGCGATCGCGGCCGGGCGGTCCGTGCTGGCCGCCTACTACACGGCGGAACCCGTGGTCCGGTCGGGCGACCGAGGGGTGCTGACCCGCACCTACTGGCTGCTCGACCCGGAGACCGGGACGTACAGGAAGGACGACCGGTGGTCGTTCGTCGCCGTGGCACCCGGTGCGCGTACCGCGGCCGTACTGGAGCGGACGCTGCCCGCCCGGAGGATCGGCATCCTCGACCTGGCCTCGGGACACGTCGACCGGTGGATCACCGTCGACCGCGGAGTCGGCGGCCTCGCCTACTCGCGCGACGGGAGCAGGCTCGTCGCCACGACCTACGACGAGCACCCCGATCTGCTGAGGCGGGCGGAGAGCTCTTCCGGGGACGTGGCCTGGGTGCTGCTGTTCGGCGGCGAATCGTCCCGGAGCGGCTTCTACGTCCTGGACGTGGCCGACGGACGGGGCGACTGGAGCCCGGTCGCGGACCGCCAAGACATCAACGGACGGCAGGACTTCGCGTTCTCCCGGGACGGCCGGCTCGTGTACTCGCAGGTCGTCGGGGGCAAGGACGGACTGCAGCAGTTCCACGACCTCGACGGGAACACGGTTCCCGCGCCCGCGAACGAACGGCATCTGCGGTCCGACGTCTCCGCGCGGCTGTCCCCCGACGGCAAGTTGGCCGCGCTCGGTCTGACGGCCGAGGCCAAGGACACGTCCTGGTCCGAGATCCGTGATCCGTACACGGGCGAGGAGGTCGCCCGGGTGCGCGGGGCGCAGCTGCTCGCCTGGGTGGACGACCGGCGGCTCATCGCCTGGGAGCGGGCCCCCGGGTCGGAGGAGTACCGGCCGCGGCTGGTACTGGTCACCATCGGCAGCGAGAAGGTCGTACCGCTCAGCGGGGTGCGTGAGCCGGGCGAGGTGTTCGAGACGGTGGAGTGGGAGCCGGTCTTCGTCGAGCGTCGCTCCTAGTCGATTTCCGTCAGGAGCGCGTGTGCCGCTCTGAGCCCGTCGGTCGTCTCCCGGTCGGCGGGCCTCAGCGGTGGGCGGAGTGGGCCTGCGGGGAGGTCCAGGGTGGTGAGGAGGGCCTTCGCGGTGACCGTGCCGGGGAGGCCGTTCGACATCATCGCCTCGATCAGGGGGGCCGCCTGTTGCTGGAGGTGTGCCGCTCTTGTCGTGTCGCCCGCGTCGAAGGCGTCCAGTACGGCGCGGATGTGGGCCGGGGCCACGTTGGCGACCGTGCTGACGCAGCCGGCGGCGCCCACCGCGTAGAGGGCCAGGTTGTGTTCGTCGCAGCCCGCGTAGTACGCGAGGTCGGTGCGGGACATGACCTTCTGGGCGGCCAGGAAGTCGTACGAGCAGTCCTTGACCGCCTTGACGCGGGGGTGTTCCGCCAGGCGGAGGAGGGTGTCCGGTTCGATGCGGACTCCGGTGCGGGACGGGATGTCGTACAGGGCGAGGGGGAGTTCCGTGGACTCCGCGACGGTGAGGAAGTGGGCCTCGATCGCGTCCTGCGGGGGTCTGCTGTAGTACGGGGCCACCACCAGGAGGGCGTCCGCGCCGGCCTTCTCCGCCTCGCGGGCCAGTCGTGCGGTGTGGGCCGTGTCGGGGGTGCCGACGCCCGCGACGATCGTCGCCCGGGTGCCGACGGCTCGGCGTACCGCCTTGATGAGGGACGACTTCTCCGCGTCGGTGGTGGTGGGGGACTCGCCGGTGGTTCCCGAGAGGACCAGGCCGTCGCAGCCGTGGGTGACCAGGTGGTCGGCCAGGTGCTGGGCGCCGTCCAGGTCGAGTGCGCCGGTGGGGGTGAACGGGGTGATCATCGCGCACAGGGTGCGGCCCAGGGGTGGGGTCATGGGGGTAGTGTCCGGCGATGGGTGGTGAAGGTCCACTTAAATGTTGTGGTGATTACTGGTAAGCGTTGCTTTATGGATACCGTCGGTGCGGTGGGGGTACTCGGGGTTCCCGACCCGAGAGGAGGCGCATCGTGACCGGAACCATCGAGCGACGGCCGGTTCGCGACGAGCACAGCGTGGGTGAGCTCGTCGGGCAGGCCACCGAACAGATCTCCCGGCTCGCACGGCAGGAAGTGGCGCTCGCCAAGGAGGAACTGGCGGAGAAGGGGCGCCGCGCGGGGCGTGGCGGCGGGATGCTGGGTGCGGCGGGGGCGTTCGGTTACGCGGGACTGCTCGCGCTGGCCGCCACTGGTGTCGTTGCGCTGGATCTGGTGCTGCCGCTGTGGGCGGCGGCGCTCATCGTCACGGGGCTGCTGTTCGCCATCGCCGGTGTGCTCGCTCTTGCCGGTCGTGGGCAGTTGCGCCGGGCCACGCCGCCCAAACCCGAGCGGACCATGGGCAGCGTGAAGGCCGATGTCGAGGAGATCAAGGGAAGGGCGCACCGATGACGCACGACGTGAGGCGCGCGGGGGCCCAGTCAGGGGCCCATGTGGATGCGGGCGCGGAGGCCGCGGCTGCGGGGCGCGGGGCCAAAGGGCCGGACGAGCTGCGGCGGGAGATCGAGCGGACGCGGCATGAACTCGGCGACACCGTCGAGGAGTTGGCCGGGAAAATGGATGTGAAGGGGCGGGCTCGGGCGCGGGCCGACGACCTCCGGGACCGGGCCGGGGCGATGACCGTGCAGATGCGGAGCAGCGCGGGGGAGATCGGGACGCGGTACCGGAGGCCGGTGATGATCGTCGGCGGCGCGGTGGTGGTGCTCGCCGCGGGTGTGGTGATGCTGCGGCGCCATCGTTGTTGAGCGACTCCGCCTGCGGCGCGGCTCTCGGTTCGGTGGGGGCGTGCGTAGCGCCCAGGGTGCGTCGTGGGGCGGGGCCGGGGCGGGGCCACCCGTCCTCGGACCGGCGCGGAATCGGGCACTCGCATGTGCCCGGATTGACGCGCCGGCCGCTGCGGGCGGGTACCCCCGCCCCGTCCCCTCACCGCCGTGGGCGACTGCTCTTCCCTACGGACGGAAGCGGAGCACCTGCGGGTCGTGGTCGCTGATCTGGTCGTGGAACTCCGCGTTGATGTGCACGCTGTCGTACGTGAAGGCGCCGCGGCGGATGGACGGGCTGACCAGGATCTGGTCCAGGGTCTGGCTGTTGCCCTGGTAGACGTAGGAGTAGCGCTCGGACCGGGGGAGGGACTTGATCGCCGACCAGAGGGTTCCCCCGCCTTCGAGGAGTTCCGTCGTTTCGGAGAACTCGAAGTCGTTGATGTCGCCCAGGGCCACCACGTCGGCGTTCTTCTGGGTCTTGAGGACCTTCGCCGTGAAGTCGTGAACGGCCTTCGCCTGGAGGTGGCGCTGGGTCTCCGAGCTGCGGGTCGGGGGCTGGTACTGGGAGGTCAGGCCCTGGTCGCCGCCCTTCGAGGCGAAGTGGTTGGCGATGACGATGACCGTACGGCCCCGGAAGGTGAACTCGCCGGCGAGCGGCTTGCGGCTGTCGTCGAAGGCCTCGGACGTCGGGTCGATGCGGCCGGGGGAGAGGGTCAGGGCCGCCTTGCCGCGGATCCTCGTGACGTCGGTGGCGGTCGTGGCGTCGCCGCCGGCTCGGTCCGTGAAGGAGACCCTCGCGGGGTTGAAGAGGAAGGCCTGGCGGATGTTGCCGCCCGGCTGGCCGCCGTCCTGCTTGTCGGCGGGGTCGACGGAGCGCCAGTCGTAGCGGGGGCCGCCCGCCGCCTCGATGGCGTCGATCAGCCTGGTCATCGTCAGGTCGGCGGCGACCGTGCCGTCGTCGGTGGCGCCGTTGTTGTCCTGGATCTCCTCCAGGGACACGATGTCGGGGGACTTGAGGTTGTTCACGATCGCGGCGGCGTGGGCGGCGAAGGTGTCGTCGGAGGGGTCGAGGTTCTCGACGTTGTAGGTGGCGACGGCCAGTTCGCCGGTGCGCTGCCTGCGGGTCGTCTCGCGCTCGAGATCCGCGGTTTCGAGGGTGCCCAGCTCGCCTGCCACGAGGGTGTAGCCGCCGTACTGGTTGTAGTCCAGGGGGCCCGCGGTGGTGCCGGCGAGGGTGTCGCCGACGTTCGCGTCGGGGAAGTCGGACGCCTTGCCCAGTGACTGGATCTGGAGGCGGCCGGTGTTCTGGGCGTCGTAGGAGCCGTAGACCGTGCCGCCCCGGCGGTTGCGGTGCTCGTACGGCTTCACCGTGACCCAGAGTTCGGTGTACGGGTCGGTGGCGCCCACCACGCGCGCGTCGGAGACCTGGACGTTCATGCCCTCCAACGACTCGTAGAGGTCCAGGGCGTACTCGGCGGGGCGCAGGGGGAGCGCGTTGATCGAGCCGTTCGGCTCCGGGGTGTAGGCGGCGGGGACGGAACGCGCGTCGAGGGTGGTGGCGGCCGGCAGCGGGTTTCCGCCGGAGACGACCGTGAAGGCCGGACGGGTGATCTCCGTCAGGGACTGGTTGCCGGAGGACGTGCCGCCGGGGACGTACTCCGAGACCGTGCCGGAGACCGTGACGGCGTCGCCCACGGCGACACCCTTGGGGGTGGAGCCCGTGAAGACGAAGACGCCCTCGCTGGTGGCCGGGTCGGCGTCCGGGGCGGGATCCTGGATCCAGAAGCCGCGGGACGAGCCGTAGGTGCGGACGCCGGTGACGATTCCGGTCACGTCGGTGACCTGCTGTCCGGCCAGCGGTGAGGTGCGGGTGTCGCCCTGGATGTCATGGATGCGCACCGTGTCGGCGTGCGCGGGCGACGTGAGGACGACGGCGGACGCCGCGGAACATGCGGCGGCTACGGTGAGCGCGGCGAGACGCGCGGACTTTCTCGGCAACGGATTCCCTCCGGGGACGTGTGACCCACCCTCTTCTACGCGCGTCAATCTCCTGTCAGGCCCCGCCACTTGTCAAGGTTTCGGCCATGTACGCCAGCTGAAGGGGAGATGAAGCGGGCGGCATGGGTGGAAATCCGTCTAGGCTGAGTGGCTGAGTCGTGAGAGGCCTAGGAGAAACAGCCGATGTCAGACAGCTCCATCCTGCCGCCTGCGCGGCTGCACCCCGAAGCGGAGCTGGCGCGCGACGCCCTGTCCACCCCGGTGCTCTCCCGCGCCGCCCGGCTCGCCCGCTGGGCCGGACCGGACACCAGGGTCGACGCCGGTGCCGGGCTCGTCGACGAGCAGTTGCCGGCGGCCGCCGCGGAGCTGGGGCTGACCGGGGAGGACGCCGCAGCCGACGCCAGTGAGGCCTGGCGCGTCGCCGTGGACGCCGGGCTCGTCGAGGTGGTCGACGAGGAGGAGGGGACCGTCGCCGCGGGGGACGAGCTGGGAGTGCTCACCGGGGGGTCGCCGCAGGACGTGCTCGGGGTGTGGCTCGCGGCCCTGGAGACGGTGATCGGTGACGCGAGCGTTCCGGACCTGGGCGGGCTGGTCGACGCCATCGCCGAGGGGGAGGGGTCCGGGGAGATCGATTTCGACGCGCTGGACTGGGACCCGGAGGCCGAGGCGGAGTTCCTGGACGGCGTGCTCGGGAACCTCTATCTGCTGACCGTGGGCGGGGAGGACACCGACATGGTGCCGTTGCCCGCGCTGGCCGCTTCGGTGATCGTGCCCGATGACATGGCCGAACCCACCAACGACGTCCTGGAGCAGGTCTCCGACGCGATGATGCGGCTGGACGACCAGTTCCGGATGCTGGAGCCGGTCGGGCTCGTGGAGTACCGGCCGGTGGACGAGGCGCTGATGGCCGACGCCGACGAGGAGCCCGCCGCGCCGGTCGACGACACCGACGTCGCCCGCTACGGCATGGTGCGGCTGACCCCGCTCGGGCTGTACGGACTGCGCGCCCGGCTGCTGGAGGCCGGGTTCGAGGCGCCGGCCGTCGGCGACCTCGTGGACAAGGGCGCGGACGCGCTGCTCGACGGCACCGCCGTCTTCCCGCCGGCCGCCGCCCACGCGGAGACCGAGCAGTGGCTGGACCGGCGTGATCCGCTCCAGGCCGCACGCGAGTTGCTGGCGGCGGCACGCGGGGCGGACCAGGGCGCGCCGCTGCGGCGGCTGCGGTGCCAGCAGGCGCTGTCGCTGGTCGGCGTGGCGGCGGAGCCCGCGCTGCGGGAGGTGCTGGACGACCCCGAACTCGGCGGGCTGGCCCGGGTGTGGCTGGCCGAGCACGGGGCGACCGACGTACCGCCGCCGTCCGAGGCCCTGATCTTCTGGCTGACCGTCGACACGGTCGCCGCCCAGCTCGCCGCCGAGGGCAACTCCGAGGAACTGCGCTCCCTGGTGGAGGGGCTGGCGCGGCAGCACAGCGGCTTCTTCGACACGGCCTGGCGGGTGGAACACCCCGCCACCGCGGACGTGCTGGAGGCCATGGGGCGGCTGCACCCCGACAAGCGGATCGCGAAGGAAGCGCGGAAGGCGGCGTTCAAGGCCCGGTCGCAGCAGGGGGGCTGAGCGCCGTCCCTCTCGCGCTCGCGTGACCCGCGGTCGGGCGGTGGGGCGTGCGCGGGGCTGTGCCGGCATGCGGCTCCGCCGTGTGGGCGCAGAGGCACCCCGAGGGGCCGGCCTCCAGGGACGGGAGAGGACCGGCGGAGGCGGGAACCCCACGCGCCGCGACAGCGGCACGCGCCCGGTGCCGCGTGGGACGCCTGACGCGGGACGGGCCCGGTGGACGGTGCCGTGCGGGACCCGGGTGGTTCACGGAAGGGAGAACCACCGTGACCCCCGGTGTTCAACCGGCGTTCAGGCATGGGCGGGAGCGTGGCGGGCGCACGGCGTTCGCCACCCTCCACGGTCCAGCCACGTCACAGGAGACAGCATGTCGCTCACCCGCAGGGACTTCACCAGGACGTCCGCGATCGCCGGTGTCACGCTGGCGGGCAGTGTGGCCGCCCTCGCCTCCGCGCCCAACGCCCTCGCGGCCGCCGACACCGAGAGCGCGGACGAAGGGGCCGGGGAAGCGGCCGGGCGGCACGTCGGGGTCGGGTACGGGCCGCTCGTCGCGGATCCGGCCGGACTCCTCGCCCTGCCCGCCGGGTTCAGCTACCGCGTCCTCACCCACACCGGCAGGACCCGGCTGGAGTCGGGCGAGTTCACGCCCGCCGACCACGACGGCACCGCCGCCTTCCCCGGACCTCGCGGCAGCACCCTCCTGGTCAACAACCACGAGATGGACGGCCCGCGCGACGAACGGGAGTTCCCCGTCCCGCTCGCCGAGGGCCTGGTCTACGACCCGGCCGCGCCCGGTGGCTGCACCGTCGTCGAGGTGCGCCGGGACGGCAGCGTCGCCGAGTGGGTCGGCATCGCCGGCACCGCCAACAACTGCGCGGGCGGCAGCACCCCCTGGGGCACCTGGCTCACCTGCGAGGAGAACTCCGACCGGGCCGGCCAGAACGGCATGACCAAGGACCACGGCTACGTCTTCGAGGTCGACCCCGCCGACCGGCGTGCCAACCGCGACCCCAAGCCGCTGAAGTTCTTCGGGCGTTACGACCACGAGGCCGTCGTCATCGACTCCAAGCGCGGCCACGCCTACCTCACCGAGGACGCCGACGAGCCCAACGGCCTGTTCTACCGCTGGACCCCGCCGGAGGGCTTCCGCTACGGCCCCGGCAGGCTCCGCACCCTCGCCGACGACGCCGGCGTCCTCCAGGCGCCCAGGTGCTACGACTCCGGCGGCCGGTACGTCGACGACCTCTCCCGCGCCACGAGGACCGGCACGGTGTACGGCGTCGACTGGGTGGACGTGCCCGACCGCGACGCGCGGACCGTCGACGTGCGCGAGCAGTTCGAGGCCGGCGAGGTCACCCGCGCCCGCAAGCTGGAGGGCATGTGGTGGGGCGACGGCGGGGCGTACATCGTCTCCTCGTACGCCCGGGAGGAGAGCCCCGTGCAGCACGACGGCCAGGTCTGGTTCTACGACCCCAGGCGCCGCACGCTGACCCTGAAGGTCCTGCTCGGCGTCGACCGTGACCCGGCGGAGGACGGCGCCTTCGACGGCCCCGACAACATCACCGTCTCACCGTACGGCGGCCTGATCATCGCCGAGGACGGCGAGGGCGTGCAGCACCTGTTCGGCGCCACCGACAGTGGACGCACCTACCCCATCGCCCGCAACGAACTGAACATCGGCACCGAGGACGAGCCGGAGTTCAGCGAGTTCACCGGAGTCACTTTCTCCCCCGACGGCAAGACCCTCTACGCCAACATCCAGGAACCCGGCATCATGCTCGCCATCACCGGGCCCTGGAAGCGGCAGCGTAAATAGAACGGAGAATCACGCGTACGGGTGGTCCCATCCGATTTGGCAGGTGGTCGGTCATGGTGGACATACCGTTCATCTATGTCCACCTTCGAGGGTCTCGCCGAGGGAACTCCGGTCTGGCTTCCGGATGGCGCAGTCGCGCCTGTGGAGCGCGTCGTTACGGAAGAACTTGCTGTGCTCGCCTTCGACAAGGAGTGGGACCTGCGGGAAGCCAGGCTCGGACGCCCGTATCCACCGCGGGACCATACGGTCGGCAACCTGGTTGGTGTCCTGCCCACGCGCTGGATCAGTAACGGTATGCAGCCCGTCTTCGCCGTCCGGCTCGCTTCGGGTCGGCTTGTCGAAGTGACAGCAAACCATCGATGGGCGGTGCGGAGTCGCGCGGGCTCACGCCGTCCGACCTGGAAGGCAACGGCAGAGTTGGTGCCGGGGTGTGCTATCCCGGCACCACTGAACGCAGACTTTTTCGGGAGCCTCGGGGACGAGTGGGATGGTTGGTTCGTCGGCTCGATGCTTGGAGACGGCAATATGACCGGAAGGACTCCGACCTGGGCGGGACATGACGACGGAACGCTCCAGCAGATGCGCGACTACGCCGCCAGGCATGGCTGTCAGGTTCGGGTAGACGACAACGGCACCTGGCTGCGGGTTCGTCTCACTGATCCCGAGTGGCATCGCAACGCGTTGCGCGACCTGCTGGCCACGCACCAGGTATGGGGTTTGAAAGGCGAAGAAAAGCGAGTAGCTGACCTTTCGTGCAGCCGTGAGTTTGTCTGCGGCCTTGTAGCCGGTCTGTTTGACAGCGATGGCTCGGTGGGGGCGCGACAGGTCGAATTCGCCAATACCTCCGAAAATCTCGTCCGCCGACTCGGCGACGAGCTGCTTCGACTTGGCATCCAGAGCCATGTCAGCAGCAAGAGGAACAACCACAGCATGAAGCCACTCTGGCGGCTCCGTGTGGCTGATGGGCGTTCTGTTGTGCGATTGAGTGAGACGGTGAGGCTGCGGACGGAGTACAAGGCTGCGGCCCTGGCGGCCTTGGCCGCACGGGGACGAGCGTCCCGTCGATCTGCGACCGGCCCTCGTGGTTACGCAGATGCAATCATGTGGGACCGGGTCGTGTCTGTGTCGACGGTTGGCGTGAGGAAGGTCTACAGCGTCGAGGTGTCTCCGTCGCGTCTGTGGATCGCAAACGGTGTTGTGACTGGCGCTTCCGTGGCACCCTCCACGGGTGCGGAGACATTGACCTGTGCACGTACGCGACCTTGACCGGAGTTCGCCTTCCACGGCACGCAACCAGTCAGCACACGTGGTGGCCGTGCTGCCTGTTGGACCAGCACACAGTCACTCGCCGGCCAGCGTGCCCGCGCCGCCAGGCCGCACCCTGGCGCTCGTCGACCGCTCGGGTTCGACGAGCAAGCCGGTGCCGTTCCACCACGGCGACCCGACCGAGCAGGTCCCGGCCGAGGTACCGGTCTACACCTGGAACCTCGCCGGATACCGCGCGGACCACGGCCCGTCGGGCACCGCGAACCGGCACACCTTCGGCGGTCTCTCCGACGCGGCCTTCCGGATGGTTCCGCTGCTGGAGGCCGGCCGGGACGCCGACTGGCCGTGGGCCGCGTGAGGGACCGCTCAGGACCGGGACCCTCCTCGTCCCCCGCTCGATAGGGTGGGGGAGGGTTCCCGGTGGTGAGGAGTGGCTGATGGCGCAGGTCAGGTCCATGCGCGCGGATGCCCGCCGCAATCGTGAACTGCTCCTTGAGGCCGCGGTGGAGGCGTTCTCCGCGCACGGTGAGGGCGCCTCGCTCGACGACATCGCCAAGCGGGCGGGCGTCGGGTCCGGCACGCTCTACCGGCATTTCCCGACCCGTCAGGCGCTGCTGGAGGCCGCGTACGTCGACCGCATCGAGTCGATCGCGGCGCGGGCCGGCGAACTGGCCGGGCGGCTGCCGCCGGGCGAGGCGCTGGTGGAGTGGCTGAACGAACTCGGCGCCGGGATGCTCCGGATCCGGGGGCTGCGGGCGCTGCTGGGTGCCGCCGTCGGGGACGGCGGGACGGAGTGCTGCGATCCGCTGAAGAGCGCGGTGTCCCGGCTGGTCGGGGCGGCGCGGGAGGCGGGCGTGCTGCGGCGCGACGTCGAGCCCGTCGATGTGCTGCGGCTGGCCCACGGCGTGGCGACGGCCTCGGAGCTGGCGGGCGGGGAGGGTACGCAGATCCGCCGGTACCTGGAGCTGCTGATGACCGGGCTGCGGGCCCAGGGCGCCCCCTGAGCGGGGGCGCCCGGCGGCTTGAGGGAGTGGTTACAGCGCCTGGGCGGCCGGCTTCACCATCCCCCGTACGGTGCGGGACTTCACGAAGTCGCCCATCGCGGTCATCTCCCACTCGCCGGAGAACTGGCGGATCAGCTTCGCCATCATCACGCCCGTCTGCGGTTCGGCGCTGGTGAGGTCGAAGCGGACCAGTTCCTCGCCCGTGGTGGCGTCCAGCAGGCGGCAGTACGCCTTGGCGACCTCGGTGAACTTCTGGCCGGAGAAGGAGTTGACCGTGAAGACCAGGCCGGTGACGTCCATGGGGAGCCGGCCGAGGTCGACGGTGATCACCTCGTCGTCCCCGCCGCCCTCGCCGGTGAGGTTGTCGCCGGAGTGGCGGATCGCGCCGTTCACGATCTGGAGCTTGCCGAAGTAGCAGCTGTCGATGTGGTTGCGCTGCGGGCCGTAGGCGATGACCGAGGCGTCGAGGTCGATGTCCTTGCCGCGGTAGGCCGGCTCCCAGCCGAGGCCCATCTTGACCTGGGACAGCAGCGGCTGGCCGCCCTTGATCAGGGAGACGGTCTGGTTCTTCTGGAGACTGACCCGGCCCTTGTCGAGGTTGATCTTCCCGGTGCCGGGGGCGGGGGCGGGCGGGGCCGGGGGTGCGGCGGGGGCGTTGGTCGGCATGGGGGGTGCCTGCGGGGCGGCCGCCGGCTGGGGCGGGGCGGCGGCCGGTTCCTCGACCGTGACGCCGAAGTCGGTGGCGATGCCGGCCAGGCCGTTGGCGTAGCCCTGGCCGACGGCGCGGGCCTTCCAGGCGCCGTTGCGCAGGTAGATCTCGACGACCACCAGGGCCGTTTCGGTACCGAGGGCCGGGGGTGTGAAGGTGGCCAGGACCGCGTTGTCGTCCGCGTTGCGGAGGGTGGCGGTGGGCTCGATGCCCTGGAAGGTCTGGCCGGCGGCGTCGGGGCTGGCGGTGACGACGATCTTCTCGATGCCGGGGGGTACGGCTGTGGTGTCGACCGTGATGGCGTCGGGGGCGGTGCCGCCGCCGGACCGGTAGGTCACGCCTGGGCCGGTGGGCTGGTTGTAGAAGATGAAGTCGTCGTCGGAGCGCACCTTGCCGTCGGCGGTGAGCAGGAGGCCCGATACGTCGAGGCGCACGGGGGCGGCGACGTCCACCGTCACGCGGGCGGTGGGGAGAGGGATGTTCGAGCCGGGGGTCATTGCGGTCATGCCGGGTGAACGAGCGGGGGCGTTTTACCGTTCCCTTACCTCGGCCCGATCGGACCAGTGGATTTTCCTCGCCCCCGCCGCCCTTACCCGTCCCATCCCGGGGGCGCTGCCCCCGGAACCCCCGCTCCTCGAACGCCGGAGAGGCTGAATCTCAGCCTCTCCGGCGTTCGAGGAGCGAGGTCTGGGGCGGAGCCCCAGGTTCGGGACGGGAAGGGGCGGCGGGGGCGAAAAACCCCTACGGCACCACCACGATCTTCCGCCCCACCCCCGCCGCGAACTGCTCCAGCGCCTGCGGATACTGCTCCAGGGGAAGGCGGTCGCTGATGAAGACGTCCGGGTCCAGGACACCCCCCGCGAAGAGCTCCGCCGCCCGCTCGTAGCTGTGCAGCACGGCCATGGACCCCGTGATCGTGATCTCCTGGTTGTAGATCCGGTACGGATCGATCGTCACCCGCGTCGCGTAGTCCGCCACTCCGAACTGGAGGAACGTACCCGCCTTCGCCACCCGCCCCAGCCCGTCCTGGATCGCCGCCGCGTTCCCCGTCGCGTCGATGACGAGATCCCACCCCTGGGGCCGGTCCAGCTCGTCCGGCGACGCCGCCGACGCGGAGACACCCAACCCCCGCGCCGTCTCCAGCCGCGCCGGATTCAGGTCCACCATGTCCACACTCGCCGCACCGGTCCGCTTCGCCAGTTCCAGCATCATCAGGCCCATGGTCCCCGACCCGTAGATCAGGACGTGAGCGCCGAGACGGGACTGGAGCACGTCGTAGCCGCGCACCGCGCACGACAGCGGTTCGATCAGCGCCGCGTCCTGGGTCCGTACGTGCTCCGGCAGCTTCACGCAGTTCGCCACCGGCGCCACCGCGTACCGGGCCGCGCCGCCCGCCGTGGTGACGCCGATCGCGGCCCAGCGCTCGCAGAGGTTGTTGTGGCCGGTACGGCAGTAGCGGCACTCGTAGCAGTACAGGGAGGGGTCCACCGCGACCCGGTCGCCGAGCGACACCTCCGTGACCTGGGCGCCGACGCCGACCACCTCGCCGGCGAACTCGTGCCCCGGCACGATCGGCAGCTTCGGCGCGAACTCGCCCTGGAGGATGTGCAGGTCCGTGCCGCACAGCCCGCACGCGGCGACCTCGACGACGACGTCGCGCGGCCCTGGCGTCGGGTCCGGGACCTCGGCGACGACGGCCTTGCCCACGGACTCGATGACGGCGGCCTTCATTTCACGGCTCCCAACGACAGGCCCTGGACGAGTTTGTCCTGGGCGGCGAACCCCGCGGCGAGCACCGGCAGGGAGATGACGAGCGACGCGGCGCACACCTTGGCCAGGAACAGGCCCTGGCTGGTGATGAAGCCGGTCAGGAAGACGGGGGCGGTCTCGGCGACCACGCCCGTCAGGACCCGGGCGAAGAGCAGTTCGTTCCAGCTGAAGATGAAGCAGATGAGGGAGGTCGCGGCGATGCCGGGGAGGGCGATCGGGGCGACCACCCGTACCAGGATCGTGGGCAGCTTCGCGCCGTCCACCCGGGCCGCCTCGATGATCGCGACCGGGACCTCGGCCAGGAAGGACTGCATCATCCACACCGCGATCGGCAGGTTCATGGAGGTGTAGAGGACGACCAGCAGCCAGATGTTGTCGAGCATCCCGGCGTTCTTGGCGAACAGGTAGATCGGCAGCAGGCCGGCCACCACGGGCAGCATCTTGGTGGAGAGGAAGAAGAACAGGACGTCCGTCCACTTCCTCACCGGGCGGATGGACAGGGCGTACGCGGCGGGCAGCGCCAGGACCAGGACGAACAGGGTCGACACGATCGACGCCACCGCCGAGTTGATCAGCGCCGGCCAGGGGCTGGCGCCGCCGCCCGCGCCGAAGAACTCGCGGTAGCCGTCGAGGGTGAGGGCGGCGGTGAAGGACGGCGGGTTGGTGGCCGCGTCCGTCTCGGAGTGGAAGGACGTCAGCGCCATCCAGGCGATGGGCAGGAAGAACACGATGCCGGCCAGCCAGGCGACCAGGCCGAGACCCGCTCCGCCGCGGAACCGGCCGCGGGTGCGTACGGCGATGCTGCTCATGCGCGGGACACCTCCTCGCGGAACAGGGACGACACCACGCGCAGGGCGAAGGTCGCGATGATGATGGAGCCGATGACGACCAGGACGCCGGCGGCCGAGGCGAGGCCGTTCTCGTGGGCCTGGTAGAAGGTCTGGTAGACGGTGTAGGGCAGGTTGGCGGTGCCGAGGCCGCCGGAGGTGATGGTGAAGACCGCGTCGAAGTTCTGCACGATGTAGATCGAGCCGAGCAGGGCGCCCAGTTCGAGGTAGCGGCGCAGGTGGGGCAGGGTGAGGTGGACGAAGATCTGCCAGTCGCTCGCGCCGTCGACGCGGGCGGCCTCGATCTGCTGCTGGTCCCGGCTCTGCAGTCCGGCGAGCAGGATCAGCATCATGAACGGGGTCCACTGCCACACCAGTGAGGCCTCCACCGCCAGCAGCGGGGTGTTCGAGATCCAGTCGGGTTGCGGGCCGCCGACGTAGTGCAGCAGGCCGTTGAGGAGGCCGTACTCGGGGTTGTAGAGGACGTGTTTCCACAGCAGGGCCGCCGCCACCGGGACCACCAGGAACGGGGCGATGAGCAGGGTGCGCACGATGCCCCGGCCGCGGAACCTCCGGTCCAGGAGGAGGGCGAGGAGCAGTCCGAGGACCAGGCTGGCCAGGACGACCGCCACGGTCAGCAGGATCGTCGTCCAGACGGACTTGCGCAGGGCCGCGTCGGTGAGGACCTCCTGGTAGTTCTCGAAGCCGGCGAAGCTGCGGGCGTCGGGGTAGAGGGAGTTCCAGTCGAAGAAGGAGATCACCAGGGTCGCCACGAAGGGCAGCTGGGTGACCACGATCATGAAGATCAGGGCGGGCAGCAGCGGGGCGCGGGTGGCCCACGCGCGGAGCCGGGCGGAGGGCCGGCGAGGGGCGGAGCGTGTTTCCGGTGCGGCCGCGGGGGCCGTTGTCGTGGCGGTCATCGTCCCTCGTACTCCTCGGAGATCTCTTCTGCGAGCTGCTGGGACTTCTTCAGGGCCGATTCGACGGACTGGCGTCCGGCGATGGCCGCGCTGATCTCCTGGGAGACCTTGGTGCCGAGATCGGTGAACTCGGGGATGCCGACGAACTGGATGCCGGGCGCCGGGCGGGGCTGGACGCCGGGGTCGTCGGGCCGGGCCTGTGCGATGGCCTCCTTGGTCATCTCCTGGAAGGCGGCGGCCTCCGCGCGGTAGTCGGGGTTGTCGTAGGTGGAGGCGCGCTTGCCGGCCGGGATGTTGGACCAGCCGATCTCGTCGCCGACGAGCTGCTCGTACTCCTTGCTGGAGGCCCAGGAGACGAACTTCCAGGCGTTGTCGGGGTTGCGGGAGGCGTCCTGGATGCCCCAGGCCCAGGTGTAGAGCCAGCCGGAGGACTCGGTCTTCTCGACGGGGGCGGGGGCGTAGCCGACCTTGCCCTTGACGGGGGAGCCGTCGGCCTCCAGGGAGCCGGCCGCGGAGGTGGCGTCGTACCACATGGCGACCTTGCCCTGGGTCATGTTGTTGAGGCACTCGGCGAAGCCGGCCTGCGGGGCGCCGGACTCGCCGTGCTCGCGGACCAGGTCGACATAGAACTTCGTCGCCTTCTGCCACTCGGGGGAGTCGAGCCTCGCGTTCCAGTCCTCGTCGAACCAGGTGCCGCCGAAGGTGTTCACCACGGTGGTCAGCGGGGCCATGATCTCGCCCCAGCCGGGCAGTCCGCGCAGACAGATGCCCTTCATGCCCGGTTCGGCCCCGTCGAGTTCGGCGGCGAGGTCGGCGACCTGCTGCCAGGTGGGGTCGGCGGGCATCTCCAGGCCCTCCCTGTCGAAGATGTCCTTGCGGTACATCAGGAAGGACGACTCGCCGTAGAAGGGCTGGCCGTAGAGCTTGCCGTCGTCGCCGGTGAGGGACCGGCGCATCGGTTCGAGGACGTCCTGCTGGTCGTAGTCCGGGTCCTCGGCGACGTAGGAGTCCATCTCCTTCAGCCAGCCGTTGCGGGCGTAGATGGGGATCTCGTAGTTGGACAGGGTGGCCACGTCGTACTGGCCGGCCTGGTTGGCGAAGTCCTGGCTGATCTTGTCGCGGACGTCGTTCTCCGGCAGCACGGTGAAGTTGACCTCGATGCCGGTGTCCTTGGTGAAGTGGTCGGCGGTCAGCTTCTGCAACTCGACCATCTGCGGGTTGTTGACCATCAGGACGTTGATGGAGTCACCGCCGGATCCGGCCCCGCCCGCTCCGACCCAGCAGCCGGAGAGCAGCGGGGCGAGCAGCGTCCCTGCGGCGACCGCGGCGAGTGCGGCTCGCGGCGGCCTCCGTCGGCTCTGGGTTTGCATGGATCACTCCTCGACAAGGCGGGTGGTATGGGGAGACAGCGGGCGTCACCCGGCATGGCTCGGCCCGGAGGGGACGTGCGACGGTGTGCTGATCTGATCTTCTTCAGACCCGGATGACCTGCGGCCCCAGCAGGGAGTAGCGGTGGGCCTCGGCCGCCGGGAGCAGGGTGCTCGTGACGATCGCCTCCAGCGCGCCGATCTCGGCGAACTGGCAGAAGCTGACCGCCCCGAACTTGGTGTGGACGCCCGCGAACACCACCCGGCGGGAGGCCCGCACCGCCTGTGCCTTGACCTCGCTGACCGCAGGGTCGGGCGTGGTCAGTCCGTGTTCGCGGGAGATCCCGTTGGCGCCGATGAACGCCAGGTCGATGACGAAACCGGAGAGCATCTTCGTCGTCCAGTGGTCGACGGTGGCGAGGGTGCCGGGGCGGACCCGGCCGCCGAGCAGCAGGACGGACGCGGTGCCGGTCTCCGCGAGCGCGCCCGCGACCGGCAGGGAGGCGGTGACCACGGTGAGGGGCCGGTCGGTGGGCAGGGCCTCGGCGATGAGCTGCGGGGTGAAGCCCTCGTCGACGAAGACCGTCTCGGCGTCCCCGATCAGCTCGGCCGCGGCGGTCGCGACCCTGCGCTTCTCGGGGACGTGGCTGGTGGCGCGGAAGGCGAGCGTCGTCTCGAAGCCGGCGCTCTCCACGGGATAGGCGCCGCCGTGGGTACGGCGCACCAGGCCGTGGTCCTCCAGGGCGCGCAGGTCCCGCCGTACGGTCTCCTTGGCCACGCCCAGTTCGGCGGCGAGCGCGCTGACGTCGACCGCGCCGGTGGTGCGCGCCACCCGTACGATCTCCCGCTGGCGCTCTTCGGCCGTCCTGTGGCTCATGGCCGGACACCCGCTTCCTGATCTCGCTGCCCGTTCGGGCCCGGTGGGACCCATGCAGGAAGTTGTACAGCGGGCTTTCGCTGCTGACCAGGTCTGTTGCGGGCCCGTTCCTGCCCGGTTGTGCCCGTTCGGCTCGCGCCGTGCCCGGCCCGGACCTGGGAGGGCGCGGGGGAACGGGTGGGAGCGGGCAGCGCGGATGCCCGCATACGACGGCGGGCGGGCCCGTTCGGTGCCCGCCCGCCGTGGGACGCGTCGATTTCCCGCCGGAGTGCTGTCGTCAGTACGGCCAGATGGGCGGGTCGGTGACGAAGTGGCCGCCCAGGGCGGCGTGCGCCGGGTTGTCCGGGTCCAGCTCGCCCTGCTCGGCGATCAGCTTCTCGGCGTACGGCTCGGAGTCGTCCCGCGGTTCGTAGCCGAGCGCCCGCGCGGAGGTGAGGTCCCACCACAGGCGGGTGTTGGCGGAGGAGCCGTGGACGACGGTGTGGCCGACGTTCTCGGCGGTCAGGGCCGCGTGGAAGAGGCGGGCGCCGTCGGCGGGGCTCATCCACACCGAGAGCATGCGCACGCTGGTCGGCTCGGGGAAGCAGGAGCCGATGCGCACGGAGACGGTCTCGATGCCGTGCTTGTCCCAGTAGAGCTGGGCGAGGTCCTCGCCGAAGCACTTGGACAGGCCGTAGAAGGTGTCCGGGCGGCGCGGGGTGTCGACGGGGATGAGGGGGTCGTCGCCCCGGGGGCGCGGGGTGTAGCCGACGGCGTGGTTGGAGGAGGCGAAGACGATGCGCTTGACGCCCTCCTCGCGGGCGGCCTCGTACAGGTTGTAGGTGCCCTCGATGTTGGCCTTCAGGATCTTCTCGAACGAGGCTTCCAGGGAGATGCCGGCCAGGTGGACGATCGCGTCGACGCCGCGGACCGCCTCGCGCACGGCGTCCTTGTCGGCGAGGTCCGCGACGATCGCGTCCGGTTCGCCGTCGATCGGGCGCAGGTCGAGCAGGCGCAGGTCGTAGCCGTGGTCCGGGAGCAGGCCCCGCATCAGCGTGCCGAGGCCACCGGCGGCGCCGGTGAGCAGAACGGTGCGGGGAGCGGGCATCCTCGGGTCTCCTTGCATCGCCGGCCGTGTCGCCCGTACCCATGAGTCCATACATATGGGCGCACGGCATTCATATTCGTGGACACGCTAAGGAGGTGGGGCGCGGCGCGTCAAGTATTCCGCGACTTCCTGTGGAACGGAAGAATCCGCTGGTGTGTGACGGGTTGCAGTGCTTGACCGGGGTCCCCGGGGCGTCTTAGCGTGAACATGTTCAGGAATGTGGACGTGAATCAGGAATATGGACCAGGGAGAGCTTGTGACGCCAGCCCCTCTCGCCGCCCGACTCGGTGTCCCCAGCGGGCCGCTGTTCTTCCCGGTCACCGCCTACGGACCCGACGGCTCCGTCGACCTCGACACCTACCGCCTCCATGTGCGGCGCGGGGTGGAGGCCGGGGCCGCCGCCGTGTTCGCCTGCTGCGGTACCGGTGAGTTCCACGCGCTGACGCCGGAGGAGTTCGAGCTGTGCGTGACGGCCGCAGTGGAGGCCGCCGAGGGACGCGTCCCGGTCGTCGCGGGCGCCGGCTACGGCACCGCGCTCGCGGTCCGCTACGCCCGCCTCGCCGAGCGCGCCGGGGCCGACGGGCTGCTCGCGATGCCGCCGTACCTGGTGCGCGCCGCGCAGGAGGGACTGCTGCGGCACTACCGGCAGGTGGCCGCGGCCACCTCCCTGCCGGTCATCGTCTACCAGCGCGACAACGCCGTCTTCACCCCCGGGAGCGTCGTCGAACTGGCCCGCACGGAAGGGATCGTCGGCTTCAAGGACGGCCTCGGCGACCTCGACCTGATGCAACGGATCATCAGCGCCGTACGCGCCGAAGGCCCCGCCGACTTCCTGTACTTCAACGGGCTGCCGACCGCCGAACTGACCCAGCCCGCCTACGGCGGCATCGGCATCACCCTCTACTCGTCCGCGGCGTTCTGCTTCGCGCCCGAGGTCGCCCTCGCCTGCCACACGGCCTTCCGCACCGGCGACACGGCCACCGCGCACCGCCTGATCGACGGCTTCTACCGGCCGTTCGTCGAACTGCGCGACCGGGGCAGCGGTTACGCCGTCTCCCTCGTCAGGGCCGGCGTACGCCTGCGCGGCCTGGACGTGGGGGAGGTGCGGCCGCCGCTGCACGAACCGGCCGGGGATCATGTCAAGCAGCTCGCTCAGCTCATCGAGCGGGGACACGCACTGCTCGAGGAGGGCCAGTGAGGACGTCGGCGTTCGTCTACCCCTGGGACGTCAACGGGGACCCGGAGGCACCCGCGCGGATCGCCGCGCTCGGCACGGCACAGGTGACGCTCGCCTCCGCCTACCACTCCACCCGCGCGCTGACCCCGCGCCACCCGCGCCACCGCGTCGTCACCGCGGAGCACGCGGCCGTGCTGTACCCGGTGGGGGAGCACTGGGCGGACCGCACCCCGCGCCCGTACCCGGCCGGCGACTGGGCGCCCGGAGACGCCTTCGGCGAGGCCGCCGCCGCGCTCACGGACGCGGGCCTGGAGGTGCACACATGGGTGGTGCTCGCGCACAACTCCCGCCTCGGCGCGGAGCACCCGGACACCTCGGTGGTCAACGCCTACGGCGACCGCTACCCCTGGGCGCCGTGCATCGCCCAGCCCGCCACCCGCGCGTACCTGACCGACCTCGCCGCCGAGGCGGCGGTGCGCCCCGGAGCGCGCGGCACCGAACTGGAGTCCCTCGGCTGGTACGGACTGGCCCATCTGCACGCCCACGACAAGATCGCCGGGGTCGGCCTCGGAGACGCCGGGCAGTACCTGATGTCCCTGTGCTTCTGCCCGTCCTGCCGCGAGGGCTACGGCGCTCAGGGCCTGGACGCCGACGCACTCGCCGCCGCCGTACGCGCCGCGCTGGAACCGGTGTGGCGGGGGGCGCCCTCCGACGGGGGCTGGGCGGGCGTCGAGAAGCTCCTCGGCGAGACACCGGCGAACGCCACGCGCGCGTGGCGCGACGAAACGGCCCGCACGCTCCAGGAGGCCGCGGTCACCGCCGTACGACAGGCAGCTCCCGGGGGTTTCCAGGTCCTCCTGCACGCGGACCCGGTCTCCTACCACTGCGGCGCCAACGCCGGCGTCGACCCGGCCCACGTCCTCTCCGTCGCCGACGGAGTGGTCGTGCCCTGCACGGGAGGCGCCGGCCTGCTGACCCCGTTCGCGGAGGAGGCCCGCGCGGACACCGTCCTGGCCGCCAACTTCACCGTGGTCTCCGGCATGGGCGGCAGCCCCGGCACCCTAGCGGCCGACGCCACCGAAGCCCGCCGCCTGGGCGCGACGGAACTGCGCCTGTACCACGCGGGGCTGGCGTCGGACGGGGATCTGGAGGCGGTGCGGGCGGCGTTGGCCGGGTTCTGAGCCGGTGCCGGTGCCGGTGCCGGTGCCGGTGTGGGTGTGGGTGCGGGCCGGGGGTGTCCGCTCGCCCCGCTGGAGGGGTGCCGCTGCGCCCACCCGTGCCGCCCTGGGGGTGCCTCCCAGGCCTTCAAGGCACTGGGGGAGGCACGATTGCCCGCAGCTAGGGCGACACGGCCAGGGGGCGGTGGCCGAGCAGGGCTGCCGCCGTTGCCGTCAGGACGCAGCCGACGGTGGCCAGGAGCAGTCGGTGGTCGAGGAGTTCGACCAGGGCCGCTCCCGCCGCCAGGCCGAGGACGTTCGGGGTGAACACCAGTGTGTTGGCGGTGGCGGTGACCCGGCCCAGCAGGGGGGCCGGGGTCTCGCGCTGCACGGCGGTCAGTGTGGCGATCAGTACGGCGGGCAGGCCCGCGCCGATCGCCGCGCTGCACGTCCATGCCAGAGGATCGTCCGGCACCGCGCGCAGTGCCACCGCGACGGCCAGTACGGCGATGCCGTACGCCGCGAAGCGCCGTTCGCCGAGGCGGCGCAGGGCCGGGCCGGAGAGCAGGCCGACCGCCACCGACCCCGCGCCCTGGACGGCGTACAGCACACCGGCGTACGCGGGGGAGTGGCCGAGAGCGTCGACCACGGCGTAGACCAGCGCCCCGCTCAGGCCCGCGCACAGCATCGTGGCGCCGCCCGCCAGCACCAGTGGGCGGAGCACCGGATGCGCCCACAGACGGCGGGCACCCTCGGCCGTCTGCTCCCGGCGGCTGCCCGTCGGGCGCGCCGGCCGGTCCTCCCGTACCCGCAGGAACGCGTACACGACCGTGGCGAGCAGGAAGGTGACCGAGTCCAGGACGGCGACGGCCGCCCCGCCGTACGCCGCGTAGAGGCCCGCGCCCGCCAACGGGGCCAGCAGTTTCATGCCCTCGTCGGCGGTCATCCGCAGACCGTTGAAGTCGCCGAGCAGGGAGCGGTCCACGGCGGTGGCGACCAGCGCCGACTCGGCCGCGTCGTGGACGACGCCCGCCGCGCCGTACACGAACAGCACCGCGTACAGCAGCCACAGCCCGCGCGGTGAGTCGACGGCGCACAGGGTGAGCAGGAGCACCGCCATGAGCAGGCTCGCGGCGATCAGCAGCGGGCGGCGGCGGAACCGGTCGGCGAGCGTGCCGAGCAGCGGGCCGGCGAGGGTGGGCGCCCACATCGCCAGCGCGCACAGGGCCGCGAGGCCGTCCGAGCCGGTGAGGTCCTTGACCCACACGCCCGAGGCCAGCCACAGCGCGGAGGTGCCGAAGCCGGAGATCACCACCCCGGCGAGGTAGAGGCCCGCATTCCGGTCCCGCACCACGCGGGCCGCCGTCCATGTCGTCGTCATGCCTGGTCATCGTGGTTCTAAGGACCGGCCGCGGGGATCGGGCAGGTGTCTTAGAAACGGGACGGCCGGGCGATGAGTTCCGCGGCCGGGATCGGTCTACCTCCCAGGAAGACCGTCAGGAGGAGCAGCCCGATGCCCGACACCATTTTCGACCTCGGACCGCAGACCCGGATCGTGGCGCGTCTCGCCGAGGGCGTCACGGACGAGCAACTGGCGGACGGGACACCCTGTCCGCGGTACGCGGTACGGAACATGCTGGGCCACCTTCTCGGGCTGGCCGTCGCCTTCCGGGACGCGGGCCGCAAGGAGCTGGGTGTCACCACCGACACCAGCCCGGAGGCCGCCCTGCCGGACATCGGACCCGGTTGGCGCGAGGAGCTGCCCAAGGTGCTCGACGAGCTCGCCGAGGTCTGGCGGGACCCGGCGGCCTGGACCGGCATGACCCGCGCGGGCGGTGTGGACCTGCCGGGTGCGGCCGCCGGTGCCGTCGTCACCGACGAACTGGTGATCCACGGCTGGGACCTGGCCCGCGCGACCGGCCAGTCGTACGCGCCCGACCCCGCCCCGCTGCGGGCGTCGTACGACTTCCTCCTGGCCACCGCCGCGGACTCCGACGGGGGCGGCGGCATCTTCGGTCCCGTCGTCCCCGTCCCGCCCGACGCCCCGCTCCTGGACCGGACGATCGGGCTGAGCGGCCGGGACCCGGGCTGGACGAGGTCGGCATAACCAGGGCTGGACCGCGGTCGGCACAAAGCGCGCGCGAGGGCCGGGGAGCGCCTCGTAGCCTCCCCGCATGACTCTCACCCTCACCGTCCTCGGCACCGCCTCCCCGCACCCCGGCCCGGACCGCCCCAGCTCCGGGCACCTCCTGCGCGGCGGAGGCGCCGAGGTGTGGGTCGACGCCGGGTTCGGGACGTTCGCCGAGTTGCGACGGCACACGGACCCCGCCCGCATCGACGCCGTGTGGATCTCCCATCTGCACGCCGACCACAGCGCCGATCTGCTCGCCGCCGTGTACGGCCTGGCCTACGGCGGGCTCACCCCGCCCGTGCCGATCCCGGTCCACGCGCCGGCCGACTGCGCGCGGCGCCTCGCCGGGTTCTTCGGGCGCCCCGACACCGGTTTCCTCAGCGGCGTATTCGACTTCCGGCCGTTGGACGACGGGCAGGCCGTCCAATACGGCGGCCTGTCCCTCACCTCCACCGCCGTCGTCCACGACGTCGAGGCCTACGGGCTGCGCGCCGAGTGCGCGGGGCGCGTCCTCGCCTACTCCGGGGACAGCGGACCGTGCGCCGCCCTCACCGGACTCGCCCGCGACGCCGACCTGTTCCTCTGCGAGGCGGACATCGACGAGCATCGCGAAAGCGAACGGGTCCACCTGACACCCGAGGACGCCGGTGACACCGCCTGGCGGGCGGGCGTGCGCGAACTCCTCGTCACGCACGTCGGCCCCACGCTCACCCCCGAGGAGGCGACCGTCCGGGCCGCCTCCGCCTTCGGCGGACCCACCGCCACCGCCCGGGAGGGCCGCACGTACACCGTGTGAGGCAACACCAAGTTCCTTTGTCAGAAGCATTGACGAAACTCCGGGCCGCTCTTACGGTCATCGGCGTCGTACTTCGTACGTCATATATGAGACGCGATACGCGAGATCCGATACGCGAGATCCGACGCGAAATCCGAGAGGCGCGCATGACCTCTGTGCCCACGCCGATCCCCTCCCGCACGCAGTACGTGCTGGAGGAGATCAAACGCCGCATACTCACCGGCCGGTTCACACCGGGCCAGGCCCTGGTCGAGACCGACCTCGCCGCACAGTTCGGGGTGTCCAAGACCCCGGTGCGCGAGGCGCTCAAGACCCTGGCCGGCACCGGTCTGGTCGTGATGAACCAGTACAAGGGCGTCACGGTGCGCATGGTCGACGCGGACATGGCACGCGAGGTCTACGACGTACGGCTGCTCCTGGAGCCCGAGGCACTCAAGCGCGCCGTGCGCCGCGGCGCCTCCCTGGACGCCGCACGCGACGCGCTGACCCGCGCCGACCAGGCCGACGACACCGCCGAACGGTCGCTCGCCAACCGCGAGTTCCACCGCGCCCTCTACGTGCCCTGCGGCAACCCGCTGCTCGGCCGGATGCTCGACGAGGTCCGCGACCAGGCCGCCCT
Organism: Streptomyces sp. CB02400; assembly: GCF_001905725.1. Taxonomy (GTDB): domain Bacteria; phylum Actinomycetota; class Actinomycetes; order Streptomycetales; family Streptomycetaceae; genus Streptomyces; species Streptomyces atrovirens. The sequence continues at coordinate 19,205 of NZ_LIWB01000022.1, read as the reverse complement.
CGTCTCGGCCGTCGCCTGGGCCGCCGACCCCTCCTGGGAACGGGAGGCGAGCGAGCACCGCGAGATCCTGCGGCTCGCGCTCGACGGGGACGCGGACGGCGCGGCACGCGCCCTGCACTCGCACATCGCGTCGTTCGTGCGACGGGCCTTCCCCGAGGTCGAAGAGGACTTCGAGGCGGCCCCGGAAGCCCAGAAAGAGGACGGTCAGGCATGACAACGACGTTCGAGACCCAGCGGGCGGCCCTGGCCGACGTGGTGGCGATCCCGGTGACCCCGTTCGCCGAGGACGGCTCCGTCGACCCAGGCACCTACCGGGCCCTGCTGCGTCGTCTCCTCGACGGTGGCATCACGACCCTCACCCCCAACGGCAACACCGGCGAGTTCTACGCCCTGACCCCCGACGAGCGCCGGCTGGTCACCGAGCTGACCGTCGAGGAGGCCGGCGACCGCTCGGTGATCCTGGTCGGGGTGGGCCACGACGTGCCCACCGCCGTCGACTCCGCGCGGCACGCCCGGGAACTCGGCGCGCAGATGGTGATGGTGCACCAGCCCGTCCACCCCTACGTCTCGCAGAGCGGCTGGGTCGACTACCACCGCGCGATCGCCGAGGCGGTGCCCGAACTGGGCGTCGTCCCCTACATCCGCAACGCCCAGCTCACCGGCGCCCGGCTCGCCGAACTCGCCGACGCCTGCCCCAACGTGATCGGCGTGAAGTACGCCGTGCCGGACGCGTCGAAGTTCGCCGCGTTCGCCCGGGACGCGGGACTGGAACGGTTCGTGTGGGTGGCGGGGCTGGCCGAGCCGTACGCCCCCTCCTACTTCTCGGCCGGCGCCACCGGCTTCACCTCGGGCCTGGTCAACGTCGCCCCGTCCGTCTCGCTGAACATGATCGAGGCGCTGCGCTCCGGCGACTACCCGACCGCCATGAAGGTGTGGGAGCAGATCCGCCGCTTCGAGGAACTGCGCGCCGCCAACGGCTCCGCCAACAACGTCACCGTCGTCAAGGAGGCCCTCGCCTCCCTCGGCCTGTGCCGCCGCGAGGTCCGCCCGCCGAGCAAACCGCTGCCGGAGAGCGAGCGCGCCGAGGTCGCCGCCATCGCCGCGGGGTGGGCCATATGAAATCCCCCGAGCAGCTCCGCAGCCACCAGTGGTACGGCACCGACGGCCTGCGCTCCTTCAGCCACCGCGCCCGCACCCGCCAGCTCGGCTACCTCCCCGAGGAGCACCTGGGCAAGCCGGTCATCGCGATCCTCAACACCTGGTCCGACATCAACCCCTGCCACGTCCACCTGCGCGACCGCGCGCAGGCCGTCAAGCGGGGGGTGTGGCAGGCGGGCGGCTTCCCCCTCGAATTCCCGGTCTCCACCCTCAGCGAGACCTTCCAGAAGCCGACCCCCATGCTCTACCGCAACCTCCTCGCCATGGAGACCGAGGAGCTGCTGCGGTCGTACCCGGTCGACGGCGCCGTGCTGATGGGCGGCTGCGACAAGTCCACGCCCGCCCTGCTGATGGGCGCCGCCAGTGCAGACCTGCCCACCGTGTTCGTGCCCGCCGGGCCCATGCTGCCCGGGCACTGGCGCAACGAGGTCCTCGGTTCCGGCACCGACATGTGGAAGTACTGGGACGACAAGCGCGCCGGTGTCATCGGCGACTGCGAGATGCAGGAACTGGAGAGCGGCCTGGCCCGCTCGCCCGGCCACTGCATGACCATGGGTACGGCGTCCACGCTGACCGCCGCCGCCGAGGCCCTCGGCGTCACGGTCCCGGGCGCCTCCAGCATCCCGGCCGTCGACTCCGGGCACGACCGGATGGCCGCCAAGGCGGGCCTGACCATCGTCGACCTGGTCCACAAGGACCGCAAACTGAGCGACATCCTCACCGCGGACGCCTTCGAGGACGCGGTCACGACCGTCCTCGGACTCGGCGGCTCCACCAACGCCGTCATCCACCTGATCGCCATGGCCGGACGCGCGGGCGTCAAGCTCACCCTCGACGACTTCGACCGCATCGCCCGCACCGTCCCGGTGCTGGCCAACGTGCGGCCCGGCGGACAGACGTACCTGATGGAGGACTTCCACTTCGCGGGCGGACTGCCCGGGTTCCTCTCCCGGATCCCGGACCTGCTCCACCTGGACCGTCCCACCGTCTGCCACGACACCCTGCGCGAGCAGATCGCCGGCGCGCAGGTGCACGACGACGACGTCATCCGCACCCGCGACAACCCGGTCGCGGACGAGGGCGGGGTCGCCGTACTGCGCGGCAACCTCTGCCCGGACGGCGCCGTCATCAAGCACATCGCCGCCGAACCGCACCTGCTGCGGCACACCGGTACCGCCGTCGTCTTCGACGACTACAAGCAGATGCAGCGGACCATCAACGACCCGGCGCTGAACATCACCGCCGACAGCGTGCTGGTCCTGCGCAACGCCGGCCCCAAGGGCGGCCCCGGCATGCCCGAGTACGGGATGCTGCCCCTGCCCGACCACCTGCTCAAGCAGGGGGTGCGGGACATGGTGCGGATCTCCGACGCCCGGATGAGCGGGACGAGTTACGGCGCGTGCGTCCTGCACGTCGCCCCCGAGTCGTACGTCGGCGGACCGCTCGCCCTCGTACGCACCGGGGACTCGATCACCCTCGACGTCGAGAACCGCGTCCTTCGGCTCAATGTCGACGACGAGGAGCTGGCACGCCGCCGGGAGCGGTGGACGCCGCCGCCCGTGCGCTACGAGCGCGGTTACGGCGCGCTCTACAACGAGCAGATCACGCAGGCCGACACCGGCTGCGACTTCGAGTTCCTCGCCCGTCCGGGCACGGTCCAGGACCCCTACGCCGGCTGACCGGCCGTACGTCCCGGCCTCCGCACACATACGAAGAAAGCGCTTCACCCGCACACGCACCACACAGCACGACGTACCGAGAAACGGAGAACAGTCATGGCCCATGCCGCAGCCGTGGCGAAACCGCCCAGGCCACCCCGGCGGCGCCGTGCCTCCGCCACGCCCCGCAGGCTCCCGTACCTGCTGATCGGGCCGGCCGCCCTGCTCATGCTGGGTTTCATCGCGTACCCGGTCATCAGCGTCTTCTACTACAGCCTGCAGAACTACAACCCCACCAAGCCCTGGCGCAACGGGTTCGCGGGCTTCGACAACTTCACCCGCATCTTCACCGACGACCCCCTGTTCTGGGACACCCTCGTCTTCAGCGCCAAGTGGGTCTTCGTCGAGGTCGGACTGCAGCTGCTGTTCGGCCTGGCCCTCGCCCTCATCGTCAACCAGACCTTCGTCGGCCGCGGTCTGGGCCGCGCCCTCGTCTTCTCCCCGTGGGCCGTCTCCGGCGTGCTGACCTCCGCGATCTGGGTGCTGCTCTACAACTCCCAGACCGGCATCACCCGTTACCTCGCGGACATGGGCATCGGCGACTACGGCGTCAGCTGGCTGTCGGACACCTCCACCGTCTTCCCGGCGGCGGTCGTCGCCGACCTGTGGCGCGGTGTCCCCTTCTTCGCGATCCTCATCCTCGCCGACCTCCAGTCCGTCTCGAAGGACCTCTACGAGGCCGCCGAGGTCGACGGCGCGAGCCGCTTCAAGCAGTTCTGGCACATCACACTGCCGCACCTGAAGGACGCCATCATCCTGTCCACGCTGCTGCGCATGGTGTGGGAGTTCAACAACGTCGACCTGCTCTACACGCTGACCGGCGGCGGACCCGCGGGCGAGACCACGACACTGCCGCTGTACATCGCCAACACCTCGGTGGACGCCCACGACTTCGGCTATGCGTCGGCCCTGACCACGGTCGCGTTCCTCATCCTGCTCTTCTGCTCGATGGTCTACCTGCGGCTGAGCAAGTTCGGAGGCGAGAAGTGATCACCAAAGAGGCCCCCGTGGCCGCCCCCGCCCCCGCGCGCACCACCCCCGAGCCGCCCCGGCCGAACAAGAAGCGCCGGGCCTGGGACGAGGCACCCCGCTGGCAGATCTACCTGCCGCTGGGCATCTACCTCGTCTTCACCCTCATCCCCTTCTACTGGATCCTGCTGTTCGCGCTCCGCCCGGCCGGCTCCTCCTCGCTCATCCCCTGGCCGATGACGACCGTCCACTTCGAGAAGGTCTGGACGGACCGCAGCTTCGGCACCTTCTTCTACAACAGCGTGCTGGTCGGCGTCGCCACCCTGATCATGACGACGCTGGTCGCCCTGGCCGGCGGCTACGCCCTCGCCCGGTTCGACTTCAAGATCAAGCGGGCCTTCATGCTGGCCCTGCTCTGCTCCCAGTTCGTGCCCGGCGCGCTGCTGCTCGTACCGCTGTTCGAGATCTTCGCCGAACTGCAGATGATCAACTCCCTCGGCAGCGTCATCATCGCCGAGACGGTCTTCCAGCTACCGCTGTCGATCATCCTGATCAGCAACTTCATCAAGAACGTGCCGTACTCCCTGGAGGAGGCCGCCTGGGTCGACGGCTGCAACCGGTTCAAGGCCTTCCGGGTGGTCGTCCTGCCGCTGCTGCGGCCCGGTCTGATCGCCGTCGGCTCCTTCGCCTTCGTCCACTCCTGGAACCACTTCCTGTTCGCCCTGATGTTCCTCAACAACCAGGAGAAGCAGACCATCCCGGTCGGCCTCAACACCCTGATGAGCGCGGACAGCGTCGACCTCGGCGCGCTCGCCGCGGGCGGCATCATCGCGGCCGTCCCCGTCGTGATCGTCTTCGCCTTCATCCAGAAGTGGCTGATCACCGGGTTCAGCGCGGGGGCGGTTAAGGGATGAGTCTGCGCCAGGCGGTGATGGCCGCCACCCTGCTGAGCCTGTTCTGCGTGCCGGCACACGCCGACGACACCCGTGGGACCGGCCCCGCCACCCGCGACACCCACGGCACCGGCCGCGACATCGGCCGCGACACCCTCGCCCCGAACGACGGCTGGGCCGCGGCGGAAGGCGGCACCACCGGAGGCGCCGCCGCCGACGACGCCCACGTGTACACCGTGACCGACCGCGCCGGACTCGTCCGCGCCCTCGACGGCGGCAGCGACACCCCGAAGATCATCAGGATCGCCGGGACCATCGACGCCAACACCGACGACGACGGCCGCCGCCTGGACTGCGCCGACTACGCCACCGACGGCTACGACCTGAAGAAGTACCTGGCCGCCTACGACCCCCGCACCTGGGGGCAGGCCAAGCCCAGCGGCCCGCAGGAGGAGGCCCGCAAGGCCTCCGCCGCCCGGCAGGCCGAACGGATCGTGCTGCCCGTCGGCTCGAACACCACCCTCGTCGGCACCGGCCGGAACGCCGTGCTCAAGGGCGCGAGCCTCCAGGTGAAGGACGCGGACAACGTCATCGTCCGCAACCTCGAACTCCGCGACGCCTACGACTGCTTCCCCGTCTGGCAGCCCAACACCGGCGGCCTCGGCGACTGGAAGACGGCGTACGACAACCTCTGGCTGAGGGGCGCCACCCACGTCTGGGTCGACCACGTCACCGCGAGCGACAAGGGCCACCCGGACGAGAAGGAGCCCACCCACTTCGCCCGCAACTACCTGCGCCACGACGGCCTGCTCGACATCACCAACGAGTCCGACCTGATCACCGTCTCCTGGAGCCGGTTCGCCGACCACGACAAGGCGATGCTGATCGGCAACAGCGACTCGGCCACCGGTGACCGCGGCAGGCTCCGGATCACCCTGCACCACAACGAGTTCGAGTCCGTCGCCCAGCGCGCCCCGCGCGTCCGCTACGGCCAGGTGCACCTCTACAACAACCGGTACGTGATCGATGACCGGGACGCCGGACATCGCTACTCCCTCGGCGTCGGAACCGAGTCCGCCCTCTACGCGGAGAACAACGCCTTCACCACACCCGGCCACGTGGAGGCCGCCGACCTGGTCAAGAGCTGGAACGGCAGCGCCCTGCACCAGAGCGGCACCCTCTTCAACGGCTACCCGGTCGACCTGCTCGCCATCCACAACGCCTACAACTCGGGCAGCGAACGCGACCTGACCGCCGACGTCGGCTGGGCACCCACCCTGCACGGCGAGGTCGAGAACGCCGCCGCGGCCGACCGGGCGGTGGCGAGGGGCGCGGGCGCGGGGAGGCTGCGATGAGGACACCCCTGCCCGTCGTCCTGGCGGGCGCCCGCGGCCACGGCCGCTGGCACGTCGCCAACATCCGCCGCCTGGAGCGGGCGGGACTGGTCCGGCTGGCCGGCATCTGCGAGCTGACCCCGCTGACCGAGGAGGAGGCCGGCGGTGAACTCCCCGAGCAGTCCGCCGACTTCGGCGCCCTGCTCGACTCCACCGGCGCCCGGATCGCCGTGATCTGCACGCCGATCCCCACCCACACCGACCTCGCGCTGACCGCCGCCCGGCGGGGCGTGCACCTGCTCCTGGAGAAGCCCCCGGCACCGTCGTACGCCGAGTTCCGCCGGATGGCCGACGGGGTCGCCGAGGCCGGCGTGGCCTGCCAGGTCGGGTTCCAGTCGCTGGGCTCGCACGCCGTGCCGGCCATCCGCGAGCTGGTCGCCGAGGGCGCGATCGGCGAGCTGATGGGCATCGGCGGGGCCGGCGCCTGGGTGCGCGACGAGGCCTACTTCCGCCGGGCGCCCTGGTCGGGCCGGCGGCGGCTGAACGGCGCCGACGTGATCGACGGCGCGCTGACCAACCCCCTCGCGCACGCCGTCGCCACCGCCCTCGCGCTCGGCGGCAGCGCCCGCGCCGAGGACGTCACCGGCATCGAGACCGAGCTCGGCCACGCCAACGACATCGAGGCCGACGACACCTCCTGCGTACGGATCACCACCGCGCGCGGGCTCCGCGTCACCGTCGCCGCGACCCTGTGCGCCGAGCGGGCCGACGAGCCGTACGTCCTGCTGCACGGCAGCAGCGGCCGCATCACCTTCTGGTACAAACAGGACCGCGTCCTGCTCCAGCGCGGCGGCCACGGCCCCGAGGAGTACCACCACGGCCGCACCGACCTGCTGGAGAACCTGGCCGACCACCTCACCACCGGCGCCGGCCTGCTGGTCCCGCCCGACGAGACGGGCGCCTTCATGCGGGTCGTCGAGGCGATCCGCCGGGCCCCCGACCCGGAGCCGCTGCCCGACGCCGCCTGGCACCGCGTCCCCGGCGAGGACCGCCGGGTCGTCCCCGGCATCGACGGACTCGTGGCCGCCGCCGCCGACACCCTCTCCCTCTACTCCGAACTGGGCGCGCCCTGGGCGCCGCGCACCGAGCACCCGCTGAACGAGGTGAGCACCCGATGACCGGCAACGACTCCCCGGTACTGCGCGTGGCGGGCCGCCCCGTCGGCCGCTACGTCACCCGCCCCGAGCTGCCCGCCCGGCTCTCCCCGCGCCCCTACCTGCACCCCGTCACCACCCTGGCCGGCACGGCCGTGACCGAGTTCAGCCCTGCCGACCACCTCCACCACCTCGGCGTCGGTGTCGCCGTTCCCGACGTCGAGGGGCACAACTTCTGGGGCGGGCGCACCTACGTCCGTGACCGGGGGCCGACCGAGCTGGACAACCACGGCGCCCAGCGGCACACCGCCTTCCAGCTCCGCGACCCCGACGGCTTCGTCGAGGAGCTGCGCTGGGTCGCCGCCGGCACCGAGCTGCTGCGCGAGCGCCGCACGGTCGCGGCCACCGAACTCACGGGCTCCGCCTGGGCGCTGGACTTCACCTTCTCCCTCACCAACGTCACAAGTGCGCCGCTCACCATCGGCAGCCCCGCCACCAACGGGCGCCCCGGCGCGGCCTACGGCGGCTTCTTCTGGCGCGCCCGCAAGGAGGACACGGCCCCCAGGGTCTTCACCGCCGACCGCGAGGGCGAGCGGGAGGTCCACGGCACCCGCGCCGACTGGCTCGCCCTGACCGGCGACACCTGGTCGCTGGTGTTCGCCGGGGCGACCGAACGGACCCGGCACGACCCGTGGTTCGTGCGCACCGAGGAGTACCCGGGTGTCGGCTCGTCCCTCGCGTACGACGAACGGCCCGCGATCGCCCCCGGCGACACCCTCGTCCGCCGGATCGTCACCGTCGTCGCCGACGGCCGCCTCGACGCCGACGGCGCCGCCACCCTCGTACGAAAGGCGGTGGGCCCGTGACCCCCGAGACCGCGGACACGTACGCCAACCCCGTCCTGAACGCCGACTGGTCCGACCCGGACGTCGTCCGCGTCGGCGACGACTTCTACCTGACCGCCTCCAGCTTCGGCCGCGCCCCCGGACTGCCCCTGCTGCACTCCCGTGACCTGGTCAACTGGACCCTCGTCGGCCACGCCCTCGAACGCCTGGAACCCGAAGCCGAGTTCAGGACGCCCCGGCACGACTGCGGGGTCTGGGCCCCGTCCCTGCGCCACCACGACGACCGGTTCTGGATCTTCTGGGGCGACCCCGACCAGGGCATCTTCCAGGTCAACGCCCCCGAGATCCGCGGCCCCTGGACCCGGCCGCTGCTGGTGAAGGCCGGCAAGGGCCTGATCGACCCGTGCCCCCTGTGGGACGACGAGACCGGCGAGGCCTACCTCGTGCACGCCTGGGCCAAGTCCCGCTCCGGCGTCAAGAACCGCCTCACCGGCCACCGGATGCACCCCCACGGCACCGAACTCCTCGACGAGGGCAAGGTGATCGTCGACGCCGACCGCATCCCCGGCTGGTTCACCCTGGAAGGGCCCAAGCTCTACAAGCACGACGGCTGGTTCTGGATCCTCGCCCCCGCCGGGGGAGTGGAGACCGGCTGGCAGGGCGCCTTCCGCTCCCGCGAGTTCTTCGGCCCGTACGAGGAGAAGGTCGTCCTCGAACAGAAGGACACCGACGTCAACGGCCCCCACCAGGGCGGCTGGGTGCGCACCGGGGCGGGCGAGGACTGGTTCCTGCACTTCCAGCAGCGCGGCGCGTATGGCAGGGTGGTCCACCTCCAGCCGATGCGGTGGGCGGATGGGGGCACCTCCCGGTCGAGCGAAGCCGAGAGTGGGGGAGGCTGGCCGGTACTGGGCGACGACGGCGCCCCGGTCGCCGGGCACGTCCGTCCCGCGCTGCCCCCGCAGTCGCCGGCCGCGCCCGCGACCGACGACGACTTCCCCGGCGGACGGTTCGGCCGCCAGTGGTCGTGGACGGCCAACCCCCGCGACGGCTGGGCCACCCAGCACTCCGGGGACGGGCTGCGGCTCGCCTGCGTCCGCTCGGCCGACGCGCACGACCTGCGCCGACTGCCGAACGTGCTCACCCAGCGGCTGCCCGGCGACCCCTCGGTGATCGAGGTGGAGCTGCGCCTGGACGGCGAGGAGACGGGCGCGCGGGCCGGACTGGCGGTGCTCGGCGACGCCTACCGCTGGATCGGGCTCCAGCGCGGCGCGGACGGGACGGTCCACCTGGTGCACCGGTTCGCGGAGTCGGTGGCCCAGGCCGAGCGGGACGCCGACCACCCCCGCCCCGCACCCCAGGGACGGGTACGGCTGCGGATCGAGACCGGCCCCGGGGCACGCTGCCGCTTCTCCTACGACCTCGGCGACGGACCGCGCCCCACCGGCCAGGTCTTCGCCGCCACCCCGTGGCGCTGGGTCGGCGCCCTGCTCGGCCTGTTCGCGCTCGCGCCCGCCGGCGAGGGACACGCCGGCACCGCCACCTTCACCCGGTTCCGGATCGGAACCCGGTAACCACCGCACTCATCCGTACGCCTGTTGGGAGCCGCAGTGACGCACCGTAGCAAGCGTTTGCCGGGGACCGGCAGGGCGCTGACCGCCGTCCTCGGCCTGGTCGCCGCCCTGGCCCTCGGGACGGCCGGACAGGCCCAGGCCGCCCCGGACCGGGAGACGGGGTCACCCCGCCACACCGACAGGGCGCACGGCTTCGCCTCCCTGGCCGGCGGCACCACCGGCGGCCAGGGAGGCAGGGTCGTCACCGTCACCGACCAGGCCGCGCTGGCGAAGTACGCCGCGGCCGAGGGGCCGTACGTCATCCGGGTGGCGGGCTCGATCGCCGTCGCGCCCTTCGGCTCGGACATCGTGGTCGGCTCCGACAAGACGATCATCGGTGTCGGCGACACCGGCGAGATCGTCCACGGCGAGCTGCACCTGAACCCCGGCACGCACAACGTCATCATCCGCAACCTGACCATCCGCGACAGCTACGTCGAGGGTGACTGGGACGGCAAGACCACCGATTTCGACGCGATCCAGATGGACTCCGTCCACCACGTCTGGATCGACCACAACCGCCTCACGCACATGGGCGACGGACTGCTCGACATCCGCAAGGACAGCGAGTACGTCACCGTCTCCTACAACCGGTTCGAGAACCACAACAAGGCGCTCGGCATCGGCTGGACGGACAACGTCCGCACCCAGATCACCATCGACCACAACTGGTTCACCGGCACGAAGCAGCGCAACCCCTCCGCGGACAACTGCGCCTACGCGCACCTGTACAACAACTACCTCTCCGCCCAGGTGGCCGACGGCGACCCGCAGTGGACGTACGGGAACTGGGCGCGCGGCGCGACGCGGATGGTCATCGAGAACAGCTACTACGACGGGGTCCAGCACCCCTACCAGGCGGACGCCACCGCGGAACTGGTGCAGCGCGGGTCGATCCTGAAGGACACGACCGGCCGGCACGACGCGTGGGGCGACGCCTTCGAACCGGGCGACTTCTACGACTACCGGCTCGACCCGGCTGCCGCCGTCCCCGCGCTGGTCAAGCGCTTCTCCGGACCGCAGAAGCAGCTCGGCGCCCACTGAGCCGGCCCACCGGACCCTCCCACCGACCCATCCCACCGACCCCCCCACGTGTTCAGTCCGTTCACCGCTCCGTCGAATCCAGAAGAAGAGAGCCGACCAATGAAGATCAGCATTCTCAGAAACAGCACAGGCAGGCGCCGGACCTCCACCGCCGTCGCCTTGGGGGCCGTGCTCGCCCTGACCGCCACCGCCTGCGGCGACGACGGCAGCGGCGGCGGAGACGGGGCCGAGGGCAGCGGCAAGGGCAAGATCGTCTTCTGGGACAACAACGGCGGTGTCCGCACCGAGATCTGGAAGGAGATCATCGCCGACTTCGAGAAGGCGAACCCGGACATCGACGTCCAGTACGTCGGTATCGCCTCCACCGAGTACCAGTCCAAGGTCGACACCGCCATCCAGGGCGGCGGCCTGCCGGACGTCGGCGGCATCGGCGCCTCGATGCTCGCGGGCTTCGCCGCCCAGGGAGCGCTCGACACGCTGGACTTCCGGCTGGCCAAGTCCCCGCTGAACGGCAAGCTCAACAAGGACATGGTCGAGTCCATGCGGGCCGCCGGCGGCGGTGACGACAAGCTGTACTCGATCCCGACCTCGGCGAACAACGGCGTGCTGTACTACCGCACCGACCTGTTCGAGAAGGCGGGCCTGGAGGAGCCGACCACCTGGGACCGGTTCTACGAGGCCGCCGAGAAGCTGACGAACAAGGGCAAGAACGAGTTCGGCTACACCATCCGCGGCGGCGCCGGCTCCATCGCCCAGGCCCTGGACGCGATGTACGGGCAGTCCGGCATCACCTCGTTCTGGGACTCCTCCGGCAAGAAGACCACGGTCAACGACCCGAAGAACGCCGAGGCCCTGGAGAAGTACGCGGGCCTGTTCAAGAAGGTCACCCCCGCGGCCGACCTGAACAACGACTTCACCAAGATGACCGCGCAGTGGGACACCGGCACGATCGGCATGCTGAACCACAACCTCGGTTCGTACCAGGACCACGTCAAGGCGCTCACCACCGAGAAGTTCCGGGGCATCCCGCAGCCGACCGGGCCCGGCGGCAAGCGGGTCCAGGTCTCCAACCCGGTCGACGGCATCGGCATGTTCAAGGGCTCCAAGAACAAGGAGGCCGCCTGGAAGTTCATAGAGTTCGCCGTGTCGGCGCAGTCCAACTCGAAGTTCAACGAGTCGGCCGGTCAGGTGCCGGCGAACACGGACGCGGCGAAGGACGAGTGGATCAGCAAGGCGGAGCCCACGAAGCTGGCGGCCGAGGCGTTGAACGACGGTTCCACCAGCATTGTGCAGCTTCCGTACTACCTGCCGGACTGGAACACGATTTCCAAGGCTGAAAATGAGCCGAACTTCCAGAAAGTGCTTCTGGGGGACATGAGTGCGCAGGAATTCCTGGACACGATGGCTGAGCAGTTGAACGAGGCTCAGGCGGAGTGGCAGGAGCAGAAGGGTTAATCAGCGGTTTCGCCGTGGGGCGGCCTGTGGTTTTCGGGCTGCGGGCCGTCCCTGGTTGATCGCGCCCACGCGGCGGAGCCGCAAATCGAAACAGCCCCGCGCCCCTAGGTGTCCGTCCGTTCCCCAGTTGAAAGGGCTATCGGCGTGTCGCTCAGCCGTAGACAGGTTACTTCCGCTGCCGTCGCTTCCATTCCTCTGGCGTTCGCCGCAACCGGTACCGCTCATGCCGGCGGACGCCGTCACCGCACCCTCTACATCGCCGGTGATTCCACCGCCGCGCAGAAATACGCCGATGCCGCGCCCGAGACCGGGTGGGGGATGGCGTTGCCGTTTCTGCTGCACCGGAATTTCACCGTCGCCAATCACGCCGTGAACGGGCGGAGTTCCAAGAGCTTCGTCGACGAGGGGCGGCTCGAGGTGATCCTCTCCTCGATCCGGCCCGGTGACTTCCTCCTCATCCAGTTCGCGCACAACGACGAGAAGTCCGCCGATCCCACCCGCTACACCGAGCCCTGGTCGACGTACCAGGAGTATCTGCGGATGTACGTCGAGGGGGCGCGGGCCCGTGGGGCGCGGCCCGTGCTGGCCACCGCCGTGGAGCGGCGGCGGTTCGACGCGGACGGGCGTGCCGTGCCGAGCCACGGGGAGTACCCGGCGGCGATGCGGGCGCTGGCCGCCGAGGAGCGGGTCGCGCTGCTCGACATCCAGGCCCTGTCGCTGGCGTTGTGGCAGGAGCTCGGGGTCGAGGAGACCAAGAAGTACTTCAACTGGACGGCGACCGAGCAGGACAACACGCACTTCGATCCGCCGGGCGCGATCGCCGTGGCGCGGCTGGTCGCCCGGGAGCTGCTGCGCACCCGGGTGCTCGCGCCGCGCGACGTGCGGCGGCTGGACGGAGAGATCCCGGAGTCGTGGATCACCTGGCCGGAGGCCGTCGCGTAACACCCCTCGGACCATGAAAGTCGCGTAACACCCCCTGGACCATGAAAAAGGAGAGCCGCACCATGAGCACATCCGGATGGCATGGGCATGCCACAGTGAGAGCCGCGTCGCTGGCCGGCTGCACCGCCCTCGTGCTGGCCCTGACCGGCACCGGCGCCCAGGCCCACTCCCCGTCGCACCACCACCGTGACGCCGCCCGGCAGACGCTGGGCGCGGGCGACGGCTGGGCCTCCTACGGCACCGGCACCACCGGAGGCGCCGACGCCGACCGCGAGCACGTCTACACCGTGCGCACCTGGGCCGAGTTCAAGGCGGCCCTGGCGGACGGCGGAGACGCCCCGAAGATCATCAAGGTGAAGGGGACCATCGACGCGGTCTCCGAGGGCTGCGAGGCGTTCGCCGCGCCCGGCTACGACTTCGACGCCTACCTGGAGGCGTACGCGCCGGAGACCTGGGGCCTGGAGCAGGACCTGAGCGCCGAGCCGGACGACAGCCCGGAGGGCCTGCGCAGGGCCTCCGCCGCCGCCCAGGACACGGCCATCAAGGCGTCCGTCCCCTCCAACACCACGATCATCGGTGTCGGCCGGAACGCCGGCATCAAGGGCGCCAGCCTCCAGATCAAGGGCGTGGACAACGTCATCGTCCGCAACCTCGCCCTCGAGAGCCCGATCGACTGCTTCCCGCAGTGGGACCCGACCGACGGCAGCCAGGGCAACTGGAACTCCGAGTACGACACCGCCGTCGTCCACGGCTCCACCCACGTCTGGCTGGACCACAACACGTTCACCGACGGCGAGCACCCCGACAGCGAGGCCCCGACCTACTTCGGCATGCTGTACCAGCAGCACGACGGCGAGCTGGACATCGTCAAGGGCGCCAACTACGTCACCGCCTCCTGGAACGTCTTCACCGAACACGACAAGACGATCCTCATCGGCAACAGCGACAGCGAGTCCACCGCCGTCGGCGACCGGGGCAAGCTGAAGGCGACCTTCCACCACAACCTGTTCTCCGGCCTGGTCGAGCGCGCGCCGCGCGTCCGCTTCGGGCAGGTCGACGTGTACAACAACCACTTCGTGGCGGAGGACGGCTACTCCTACAGCTTCGGAGTCGGCAAGGAGTCCCAGCTCGTCGCCGAGCACAACGCCTTCACCCTGGCGAAGGGCATCAGCCCGGCGAAGATCCTCAAGAAGTGGAGCGAGGCACCGCTCACCGCCGCCCACAACGTGGTCAACGGCAAGCGCGTGGACCTGATCGCCGTGCACAACGCGGAGATCCCGGCCGAGACCCTCCAGTCCGGCGCCGGCTGGACGCCCACCCTGCGCACCGCCGTCCACCCGGCCCGGGTCGTCCCGTTCCTGGTCAAGTACGGCGCGGGCGCCGGCCGTATCCGCTGACCCTCCCCGACAGCCGGCCGGGGGCGGTCCGCCCCCATCGCGGACCGCCCCGGCCGTCCGACGTCACCCAAGGAGCACCCGCATGCCCTCGCCCCTGTCCAGAAGGAACTTCCTGCTCACCGGCGCCACGGCCTCCGCCGCGCTCGCCCTGGCCACCGTCCCCGCCCAGGCCGCCCACCGGCCTCACCGGCCCCGCCGCCCGTTCGGCCGGTACGGCTCACCGTCCGCCCGCCTCACCCCGGGCACCCTGTACGTCCACCCGCGCGGCGCCGGTGACTTCACCACCGTCCAGGCCGCCGTCACCGCCGCGACCGGCACCGGACGCACCCTCGTCATCGCCCCGGGCACCTACCGCGAGACGGTCTCCGTCGACGCCGACCGCACCGACATGACCTGGCTCGGCGCCTCCGAGGACCCACGCGCCGTGGTGATCGTCTACGACAACGCGGCCGGCACCCCCAAGCCCGACGGCTCCAGCACCTACGGCACCTCCGGCTCCGCCACCACCACCGTGCGCCCCGACGGCTTCACCGCCCGCTGGATCACCTTCGCCAACGACTGGCTGCGCACCGACCTCCCCGGCACCAGCGGCACCCAGGCGGTCGCCCTCAAGGTGCAGGGCGACCGCAGCGCCTTCACCCACTGCCGGTTCCTCGGCCACCAGGACACCCTGTACGCCGACTCCCGCTCGCTGGACACCTTCGCCCGCCAGTACTTCGCCCACTGCTACGCCGAGGGCGACGTCGACTTCGTCTTCGGCCGGGCCACCGCCGTCTTCGAGCACTGCCACTTCCGCACCCTGGTCCGCCCCGACCTGGCGGCGGCCCCGTACGGCTTCGTCTTCGCGCCCTCCACCGCCGGCGCCAACCCGCGCGGCTACCTGGTCACCCGGAGCAGGATCAGCAGCGAGGCCCCCGACGGCTACTACAAGCTGGCCCGCCCCTGGGTGCCCAGCTCCGACACCACCGCCCGCCCCATGCTCACCGTGCGCGAGACCCACCTCGGTGCGGGCATCGACGCCGTCGCGCCCTACGCCAACATGCGGGACGCGCACCCCTGGCAGGACCAGCGGTTCGCCGAGTACCGCAACACCGGCCCCGGCGCGGTCGTCACCGTCCCCGAGAACCGGCCCCAGCTCACCCGCGCGGAGGCCGCCTCGCAGACGCGGGAGGCGTACCTCGGCGACTGGCGGCCGTATGCCCGCCACCGGTGACCTGCCCGGATTCCATACGTCCCTCAAGGACGAGCTGACCTTCCCGCTCGCCTGGGGCACCTCGCCGGTCCGGGACTTCGGGGCGTGGCGGCGCGCGGCCCGCGCGGTGGTCGAGGAGCACCTCCTCGTCGGCCGGCAGGACGGGACGCCGTACGCCCCGGAGTTCACCGCCCGTTCGGACGGTGACGGGTACACGCGGGAGCTGGTCACCCTCTCCCTCACCCGCCACGGACGGGTCCGCGGCGCCCTGCTCACCCCACGGGGCGCCGGCCCGTTCCCGGCGGTCCTCCTCCTGCACGACCACGGGTCCCGGTTCGACATCGGCAAGGAGAAGTGCGTCCGGCCCTGGTACGACGACACCCGCCTCGCCTCCGCCGAGGAGTGGGCGGACCGGTGCTTCGGCGGGCGCTTCGTCGGGGACGAACTGGCCCGGCGGGGGTACGCGGTGTTCTGCGCGGACGCCCTCGGCTGGGGCGACCGCGAGCCGCTCGCCTACGAGCGGCAGCAGGCACTGGCGAGCACCCTCTACCACCTCGGTTCCTCCCTCGCCGGACTGCACGCCCGCGAGGACCAGCGGGCCGCGGCCTTCCTGGCCGGCCTGGACCGGGTGGACGCCCGCCGGGTCGTCGCCGTCGGCTTCTCCATGGGCGGCTACCGCGCCTGGCAGGCCGCCGCGCTCAGCGACGACATCGCCGCCGCGGTGAGCGTGTGCTGGATGACGGGGCTCAAGGAGATGATGGTGCCGGGCAACAACGCCCTGCGCGGGCAGTCCGCGTTCCACATGCTCCACCCGGGGCTCGCCCGGCACCTCGACATCCCCGACGTGGCGGGCATCGCCGCGCCGAAGCCGATGCTGTTCTTCCACGGCGGGCTCGACGCCCTGTTCACCGCCGACGGGGTGCGCGTCGCGTACGACAAGCTGCGGGCCGTCTGGCGCGCGTGCGGTGCCGAGGAGCGGCTGCGGCTGAAGACGTGGCCGGAGCGCGGCCACGTCTTCGACGCCGCGATGCAGGACGAGGTTTACGCGTGGCTGGGGTCGGTCACCGCCGCCGCACCGGGCTGACCGACTCCAGGGTCGGCACCACCGGCTCGATCGTGCCGTCGGCCGCGAACTCCAGCCGGTCGACGGTGGTCTCGCGGTGCGTGCCGTCCCCGCCGGACGTGCCGGGGCCGTTGAGCGCGAACCGGTGGTAGACGATGTACCAGTCGTCGGTGCCTGGGGTGTTGACCACGGAGTGGTGACCGGTGCCGAGGATGCCGTACTCGGGGCGCTTGGACAGGATCGTGCCGCGCTCGGTCCAGGGGCCGAGCGGGGACGGGCCGGTCGCGTAGGCCACGTGGTAGTTCTCGCTGCGGGTGTCGTCCTCGGACCACATGAAGTAGTACGTGCCGTCCCGCTTCACCACGAACGAGCCCTCGCGGAAGTCGTCCGGGGTGATGTCCTTCACCCGGGCGGCGTCGAAGGACACCATGTCGTCGTCGAGCGGGGCCACATAGCCGTGCCCGTTGCCCCAGTACAGGTACGACTGCCCGTCGTCGTCCGTGAACACGGCCGGGTCGATCATCTGGCCGCTGAACTGCGTCTTCCCGATCAGCGGTTCGCCGAGCGCGTCCTCGAAGGGGCCGGCCGGGGAGTCGGCCACCGCGACGCCGATCTGCTGCTCGGCGCAGAAGTAGAAGTAGTACTTCCCGTCGCGTTCCGCGATCGCGGGCGCCCATGCGTTCTTGTCGGCCCAGGACACGTCGGGACCGAGGTCGAGGATCACGCCGTGGTCCTTCCAGTGGACCAGGTCCCTCGACGAGAACGCCTTGAACCGCGTACCGCTCCAGCCGGGGAAGCCGTCCGTGGTCGGGTAGATCCAGTACCGGCCGTCCATGTACCGCACGTCCGGGTCCGCGTACAGGCCGGGCAGGACCGGGCTGCGGGTGGGTACCGCCTCCACGGTCCAGGTGCGCCGCGTGCCGTCGGCGGCCGTGACCGTGTACGTCCGCGGCTCGCGGAAGTCACGTCGGGCACCGGGCCTCGGGCTGACCGTCGCGCCCTCGCCCACCCACAGCTTCGGTGCGAGGTGCCGCAGGTCCGCGCCCGGTTCCATCGGCAGCACGACCTTGCTCGTCTCCTCGCTGACGACGGCGTACCCCTTCTGGCCGGGGGCCGTGGCGTCCACGATCGACGCGGGGCTCTCCGGGTACGCGGCCAGCAGCCGGTCGTACTCCGCCTGCGTCACCGGGATCACCGTGCCGTGCCGGGGGCTGGCGGGAAGCTGGTAGTCCGTCGACGGGGTCCACTCGCCGGAGTCGAGGTCGGTGGTCTCGAAGGGGAGGTAGCCCCGGCCGCCGTACTCGTCGATGAACAGGTACCACTTCTCCTCGGTGTTCGACTTGAACACCGTCGGCCCCTCGCCCCGGCTCATCGCGCCGCTGCCGATGCAGTCGGAGACGAAGTCGTACGAGGTGTCGGTCAGCGACGCCGACTTCTCACCGGTGATGAACTTCGAGCAGGGGGAGCCGGAGGACGGGTCGCGCTCGTCCTTGGTGTAGCGGTAGTACGTGTCCTCGTGCTTGACGACGGTCGAGTCGATGACCGAGTAACCGGGGTCGTTCCAGACCTTCGGCTCGCTGAAGGTGCGGAAGTCCTTCGTGGTCGCGTACAGCATCTTGTTGTACGTCGATCCGGTGTGGTCCGGGTCGTCGTCGGCGTACAGCTTGGACGCCCAGAAGACGACGTACGCGTCGAGCTCGTCGTCCCAGTAGGCCTCCGGGGCCCAGGTGTTGCCCGCGTTGTCCGGGGAGACCTTCACCAGGCGCTGGTCGGTCCAGTGGACCAGGTCGGTGGACTCCCACACCATGATCGACTTGCTGCCGTGCCGCTGGACCTCGTCCCAGCTTCCGCTGCTGCTGCGGTACATCCGCAGGTCAGTGGCGATCATGTAGAACCTGTCGCCCTCGGGGGAGCGGATCACGAACGGGTCGCGCAGCCCCTTCTCGCCGATCGTGGAGGTCAGCACCGGCTCGCCCGCGTTCAGTTCGCGCCAGTGCAGGGCGTCGTTGCCGCGGCTGAGGGCGTAGCGGATCTGCTCGCCGTCGGCGGTGCCCTCGCCGGTGAAGTAGGCGAAGAGGTAACCGGCGTACGTGGGTTTCTTCAAGGGCGGTGCTCCGGGGTGTGCGGTGCCCGGCGGGGCGGCGAGCAGGGCGAGGAGGAGGGCGAGGAACGGGACGAGAAGCGTGCGACGGGCGGTGTGGCGGCGCATGACACTTCCTGTCGGAGTCTGAGGGATTCTGTTGTTTCCCGGAGTGTCACCAGCGGAGTGCGGGGCGTCAACAGATGCGGGAGGGGCTGGAAGTGCCGAAAGTTTTCGGGTGTTTTCGCTGTCCGGGGACTCGGACGACTTCCCGGCTCCGGGCGACTTCCCGGCTCCGGACAAACGGCGGACGCCCCGCCGGATGTGAACGACGCTGTTGGCGAAATCAGC
>NZ_LIWB01000021.1 GCF_001905725.1 Streptomyces sp. CB02400 | reverse complement strand
GTCCCCGCTGCCCCTCTCCCCGTACCTTCACCGCCGCCCGGCCGGGGCACTTCCCGGGCCGGGCGGCGGTGTGTGTTCCTGGGGACCAGGCATCCGACATCGCCTCCGCGCGCCCCGCACACGTCCGGTACCGGACGCGTTGTGACCCCATCCTGAGGGCTTCCGCCCGGCACAGGGCAGAGCGTCGGGCCGGCCCGGCCCGACGGGGCCAAGGGCCCCGCGCGTACAGCGAACGGCCTCGCAGGAGGTCACGCCATACTGGGGCTGTTATGGACATCGTCATCCTTGCTGTAGTCATCGCCGTGGTCGTGCTCGGCGCGCTCGGCGGGCTCATCGTCGGCAGCCGGCGCAAGAAGCCGCTGCCCCCGCCGCCGCCCGCCGCGCCCGACATCACCGCCCCTCCGGCCGAGCCGCACGTCGGCGAAGAGGCCGAGACGCCGCGGGAGGAACCGCGGCGCACCATAGAGGAGGTTGATCTTCCGGCGGGCGCCGGTCCCGTCGTCATCGAGGAACCGCCCGCCGCCGAGGCTCCCGAGATCGAGATCCCGGAGCCCACCGCCGGCCGTCTGGTCCGGCTGCGCGCCCGTCTCTCCCGTTCGCAGAACGCCCTGGGCAAGGGCCTGCTCGTCCTGCTGTCCCGCGAGCACCTCGACGAGGACACCTGGGAGGAGATCGAG
This sequence comes from Streptomyces sp. CB02400, assembly GCF_001905725.1. Classification (GTDB taxonomy): domain Bacteria; phylum Actinomycetota; class Actinomycetes; order Streptomycetales; family Streptomycetaceae; genus Streptomyces; species Streptomyces atrovirens. Next base: position 156,777 of record NZ_LIWB01000021.1, on the reverse strand, counting down.
GACACCCTGCTCACCGCCGACGTCGGTGTGCAGCCCACCCAGGAGCTGGTCGAGCGGCTGCGCGAGCGCGTGAAGGTGCTCGGCACCCGCACCCCCGAGGAGCTGCGCGGACTGCTCCGCGAGGAGCTGATCACGCTGGTCGGTCCCGAGATGGACCGCACCGTGCACACCGAGAACGCGGCCGGCGGCCCCGGCATCGTGATGGTCGTCGGCGTCAACGGCACCGGCAAGACCACCACCACCGGCAAGCTCGCCCGCGTCCTGGTCGCCGACGGCAACACCGTCGTGCTCGGCGCCGCCGACACCTTCCGTGCCGCCGCCGCCGACCAGCTGCAGACCTGGGGCGAGCGGGTCGGCGCCCACACCGTGCGCGGTCCGGAGGGCGGTGACCCGGCCTCCGTCGCGTTCGACGCGGTCAAGGAGGGCAAGGAGATGACCGCCGACGCCGTGCTCATCGACACCGCGGGGCGGCTGCACACCAAGACCGGTCTCATGGACGAGCTGGGCAAGGTCAAGCGGGTCGTGGAGAAGCAGGCTCCGCTGGACGAGGTGCTGCTCGTGCTCGACGCCACCACCGGGCAGAACGGTCTGGTCCAGGCGCGGGTGTTCGCCGAGGTCGTCGACATCACCGGCATCGTGCTGACCAAGCTGGACGGTACGGCCAAGGGTGGCATCGTGATCGCCGTGCAGCGTGAGCTGGGTGTGCCGGTCAAGTTGATCGGGCTCGGTGAGGGGGCGGATGATCTGGCGCCGTTCGAGCCGGAGGCGTTCGTGGATGCCCTTATCGGGGAGTGAGGCCCTGACTCCGACTCCGTCGGACGGATTCGGCAGACGCGAAGAAGCGCCCGCCCCTGAGTGGACCGGGGGACGGGCGCTTCGCCATGTCCGGGGGCCCCGGCGTGGGTGTGGGCCGGGGGGGTGTTCGCGCGGCCCGGCGTTTGCGGGGTGCCGTCGCGCCCACCCGTGCCGCCCTGGGGGTACCTCCCAGGCCCTTAGGGCACTGGGGGAGGCACGACTGCCCGCGGAGGGCGGCGGCCAGGCGGCTGCCCGCGGAAGGCGGGGACGGTGGCGCGACTGTCCGCGGGGACGGTTACGCCCCCGAGCGGTGGGCCACGTATGCCAGTGTGCCCAGGAGCAGACGGGCCTCCGGTGGGGAGGACGCCGAGTCCAGGGCGGGGGAGCGGAGCCAGCGGACCGGGCCCAGGTCGCCCCGGTCGGACGGTGGTGCCGTGATGTGCGTACCGGGCCCGAGGCCGCGCAGGTCCAGGGCGGCCGGGACGTCCCAGCCCATGCGGTAGAGCAGGTCGGGGAGCGCGGCGGCGGCGCCGGGGGCGACGAAGAAGTGGGCGCGGCCGTCCGGGGTGGCGGCGACCGGACCGACCGGCAGGCCCATGCGCTCCAGCCGGGCCAGGGCGTGGCGCCCGGCGGCCTCCGCGACCTCGATCACGTCGAACGCCCGCCCGACCGGCAGCATCAGCGAGGCCCCCGGGAACTCCGACCAGACCGCGGTCACCTCGTCCAGCGGGGCCCCGGCGCGGATCACCGGCGCGTGGTCCAGCGGATGCGCGCCCGGTGCCCGGCAGCCGGCGCGGCCGCAGGAGCAGGCGCCCGCGGCGGCCCGGACGCCCGGCACCACGTCCCAGCCCCACAGCCCGGTGTACTCCGCCACGACGGTGCCGTCCGAGGAGCGGCTCCGGCGACGCGAACCGGACCGGATGTCGCGGATGCCCCGACTGATACCGATCGTGAAGCCCATGCCCCCTCCAACGGGTCCGACGTACCGGTGGTCACGTAGCGAACGCAGAAAGTGACTCTCTGTTTCCGACTTCCCGACGCCGTTCCGCTCAACCAGCGCTTCGAAGCGTCAAGGGTGGTGCGTCCGGCGATGCGCGCCCCTCACTGCATCGCTGCATCCACTCTTGGCTGTCCTGTGTCAAGTGAATCGTGGGATGGCAACGGTGAGTTCATTCGAAGGGGTGGCGAATGGTGGCGATTGCGGTTCCGTCATGGTGAGACGGGTGATCGTAGGGTTACTTTGTGTGCACGGCTTCTTGGGGCACATGCACTCGTGGGTATGCCGGAGGCAACTCGGCTTTCCGTTCGAAGGGTGACAACCGTCGGACGGGCGGCCCCGACAACCGGCATTCTGATAGGGCTTGGCGCAATCGGCGACAAGTGGTCTTCAGGGATGGGGGCGTTCCAGTGAGCGGCAACGGCGGTGGCGGGACGAACGCTACGAGCGCGGAGAAACGCCCGAACGAGCTGCTCGCGTCATGGTTCGTCCGCAGCGGCTGGTCCAAGGGCGAGCTCGCCCGCCAGGTCAACCGCAGGGCACGCCAGTTGGGCGCCAACCACATCTCCACCGACACCTCGCGCGTGCGCCGCTGGCTGGACGGCGAGAACCCGCGCGAGCCGATCCCCAGAATCCTGTCCGAACTGTTCTCCGAACGCTTCGGCGTCGTCGTCTCCGTCGAGGACCTGGGCCTGCGCACCACCCGCCCGGCGCCCTCCGCGACCGGCGTCGACCTCCCCTGGACGGGCCCGCAGACCGTGGCCCTGCTCAGCGAGTTCTCGCGCAGCGACCTGATGCTGGCGCGGCGCGGCTTCCTCGGGAGCTCGCTGGCCCTCTCCGCGGGCCCGTCCCTCATCGAGCCCATGCAGCGCTGGCTCGTCCCCTCCCCGCCCGCCACGCCGGCCCGGCCCGAGACCGAACCGGTGTCCTCCGCCGCGCGGGCCCGCGGCCGACTGTCCAAGCCGGAGCTGGACCTGCTGGAGACCACCACCGTGATGTTCCGGCAGTGGGACGCCCAGTGCGGTGGCGGCCTGCGCCGCAAGGCGGTCGTCGGACAGCTGCACGAGGTGACCGACCTGCTCCAGGAACCCCAGCCCGAGTCCACCAACCGGCGCCTGTTCAAGGTCGCCGCCGAACTCGCCGAACTGGCCGGCTGGATGTCGTACGACGTGGGGCTCCAGCCCACCGCGCAGAAGTACTTCGTGCTCGCCCTGCACTCCGCCAAGGAGGCCGGCGACCGGCCGCTCGGCTCGTACGTGCTGTCCAGCATGAGCCGGCAGATGATCCACCTCGGCCGGCCCGAGGACGCCCTGGAGCTGATCCACCTCGCGCAGTACGGCAGCCGGGACTGCGCCAGCCCGCGCACCCAGTCCATGCTGTATGCGATGGAGGCCCGCGCCTACGCCAACATGGGCCAGCCAGGCCGCTGCAAGCGGGCGGTGCGGATGGCCGAGGACACCTTCGCCGAGGCCGACGAGTGGGACGAGCCCGACCCCGACTGGATCCGCTTCTTCTCCGAGGCCGAGCTGTACGCGGAGAACTCCCACTCCTACCGCGACCTCGCCTACGTCGCCGGCCGCAGCCCCACCTACGCCTCGCTCGCCGAGCCGCTGATGAAGCGGGCCGTGGAGCTGTTCGGCCAGGAGGGCGGCGAACACCAGCGCTCCTACGCCCTCAACCTGATCGGCATGGCCACCGTCCACCTGCTGCAGAGCGAGCCCGAGCAGAGCGCGGTTCTCGCCACCGAGGCCATCAAGGCGGCCAAGAAGGTCCGTTCCGAGCGCGTCAACACCCGTATCCGAAAGACGGTCGACACCGCCGTACGCGACTTCGGGGACCTCGCCGAAGTCGTCGAACTCGGCGAGCGGCTCGCGATCGAGCTGCCCGAGTCCGCGGAGGCGGTCTGACACCCCCGAGGTACCGCTAGGCCCCGGCCGCGGCCGGCCCTCCCGAACTGCCCGACTCGGCTCCCCCATGCCAGGTCATTCGGAGGCCGGCCGCGGCCGGTCGTGTGTCTCCCCGGCCACGGCTCACCGCCGTACACCCGAGGTTGCGCCACGATAACGATCGGCGCGCCCCGGATCCGGCAGTTCATCGACCCGTAACACGCCAGGTGCCTTCGTCACGGCGGCGAAACAACGAGGGGCTTCCACCGAAACGGCGCTGCGCCAATCTCATGGCGCATAACCGGCCCACCCCTCAATCCGCTCAAGGCTTCGCCCGCACGGGGCCGTACCAACGACGAGGAGACGCCGATGGCACCAGCCATCACCCTGGCCGCAGACGCGCCCACGCTGTCCGCCGCCAACACAGGGTTCATGCTCATCTGTTCCGCCCTGGTGATGCTCATGACCCCGGGTCTCGCCTTCTTCTACGGAGGCATGGTCCGCGTCAAGAGCACCCTGAACATGCTGATGATGAGCTTCATCAGCCTCGGCATCGTGACCGTCCTGTGGGTGCTGTACGGCTTCTCCATGGCGTTCGGCACCGACTCCGGGAGCGTCATCGGCTGGAACTCCGACTGGGTCGGACTGAGCGACATCGGCCTGACGGAGCTGTGGGACGGCTACACCATCCCGGTCTTCGTCTTCCTGGTCTTCCAGCTGATGTTCGCCGTCCTCACGCCCGCGCTGATCAGCGGCGCCCTCGCGGACCGCGTGAAGTTCACCGCGTGGGCGCTGTTCATCGCCCTGTGGGCCACCGTCGTCTACTTCCCGGTCGCGCACTGGGTCTGGGGCGCCGGCGGCTGGGCCTTCGAACTGGGCGTCATCGACTTCGCCGGCGGTACGGCGGTCCACATCAACGCCGGTGCCGCCGCGCTCGGTGTGATCCTGGTGATCGGCAAGCGCGTCGGCTTCAAGAAGGACCCGATGCGCCCGCACAGCCTCCCGCTGGTCATGCTCGGCGCCGGTCTGCTGTGGTTCGGCTGGTTCGGTTTCAACGCCGGCTCGTGGCTCGGCAACGACGACGGCGTCGGCGCGCTGATGTTCGTCAACACCCAGGTCGCCACCGGCGCCGCGGTCCTCGGCTGGCTCGCCTACGAGAAGATCCGGCACGGCGCGTTCACCACACTGGGCGCCGCCTCCGGCGCGGTCGCCGGTCTGGTCGCCATCACCCCGGCCGGCGGCGCGGTCTCCCCGCTCGGCGCGATCGCCGTCGGCGTCATCGCCGGTGTGCTGTGCGCCATGGCCGTCGGCCTGAAGTACAAGCTCGGCTACGACGACTCCCTCGACGTCGTCGGCGTCCACCTCGTCGGCGGCATCCTCGGCTCCCTGCTCATCGGCTTCTTCGCCACCGGCAAGGGCCAGTCCGACGTCGCGGGCCTCTTCTACGGCGGCGGCCTGGACCAGTTCTGGAAGCAGTGCGCCGGTGTCTTCGGCGTCCTCGCCTACTCCCTGGTCGTCTCCGCGGTCCTCGCCCTCCTCCTCGACAAGACCATCGGTATGCGAGTCTCCGAGGACGACGAGGTGGCCGGCATCGACCAGGCCGAGCACGCCGAGACCGCATACGACTTCAGCGGCGCCGGCGGCGGCGCGGCCCGCACCGCCGCCACCGCCCCCGCCGCCCCGGCCGAGAGCAAGAAGGTGGACGCATGAAGCTCATCACCGCCGTCGTGAAGCCGCACCGGCTCGACGAGATCAAGGAGGCCCTGCAGGCCTTCGGAGTACACGGACTGACCGTCACCGAGGCCAGCGGCTACGGCCGCCAGCGCGGCCACACCGAGGTCTACCGCGGTGCCGAGTACACCGTCGACCTGGTGCCCAAGATCCGCATCGAGGTGCTGGTCGAGGACGACGACGCCGAGCAGCTCATCGACGTCGTGGTCAAGGCGGCCCGCACCGGAAAGATCGGTGACGGCAAGGTCTGGTCGATCCCGGTCGAGACGGCCGTACGGGTGCGGACCGGCGAGCGCGGTCCGGACGCGCTCTGACACACGAGAACGGGAGCCGCCGGGTGACGAGTACGAACGTGACGGAAGAAGCAGAGGACCCGGGACCCGGCGGCTACGCGGCGGCCCGGCTGCGCCTCCTCACCGAGGAGGCGCGGTCCGGGCCGCCGCGCCGTACCGCCCTCGCGGACCTCACCGACGACTGGCTCGGCGGACTGTTCGCGGCGGGCGCGGAGGGGGCGCGCGGAGTGTCCCTGGTCGCCGTGGGCGGCTACGGGCGCGCGGAACTCTCCCCGCGCAGCGACCTCGACCTGCTCCTGCTGCACGACGGCACCGACCCCGAGGCGGTCGCCGCCCTCGCGGACCGCCTCTGGTACCCCGTCTGGGACCTGGGCCTCGCCCTCGACCACTCCGTCCGCACCCCGGCTGAGGCCCGCAGGACCGCGGGCGAGGACCTCAAGGTGCAGCTCGGCCTCCTCGACGCCCGGCACATCGCCGGCGACCTCGGCCTCACCACCGCGCTGCGCACGGCGGTCCTCGCCGACTGGCGCAACCAGGCGCCGAAACGTCTCCCCGCCCTGCGGGAGCTGTGCGAGGAACGCGCCGAACGCCAGGGCGAACTGCAGTACCTCCTGGAACCCGACCTCAAGGAGGCCCGCGGCGGACTGCGCGACGCCACCGCCCTGCGCGCGGTGGCCGCCTCCTGGCTCGCCGACGCCCCGCGCGAGGGCCTCGCCGACGCCCGCCGCCGGCTCCTCGACGTACGGGACGCCCTGCATCTGACGACCGGGCGTGCCACCGACCGGCTCGCGCTCCAGGAACAGGACCAGGTCGCGGCTGAACTGGGCGTGCTCGACGCGGACGCGCTGCTGCGGCAGGTCTACGAGGCCGCGCGGGTCATCGCCTACGCCGGTGACGTCACCTGGCGCGAAGTGGGACGCGTCCTGCGCTCCCGCGCGGTGCGGCCCCGGCTGCGCGCCATGCTGGGGGGTGGGAAGCAGGCCCCCGAACGCTCCCCGCTGGCCGAGGGGATCGTGGAGCAGGACGGCGAGGTGGTACTCGCCCGCGCGGCGCGCCCCGAACGCGACCCCGTGCTCCCCCTGCGCGCCGCGGCCGCCGCCGCCCAGGCCGGACTCCCGCTCTCCCTGCACGCCGTACGGCGCATGGCGGTCGGCGCGCGCCCGCTGCCCGCGCCCTGGCCCGCCGAGGCCCGCGAACAGCTCGTCACCCTGCTGGGCTCGGGGCGCCCCACCGTCGAGGTCTGGGAGGCGCTGGAGGCGGAGGGCCTGGTCAGCCTGCTGCTGCCGGACTGGGACCGGGTGCGCTGCCGCCCGCAGCGCAACGCCGTGCACCTGTGGACCGTCGACCGGCACCTCATCGAGACCGCCGTACGCGCCTCCGCGTTCACCCGCCGCGTCAGCCGCCCCGACCTGCTGCTGGTCGCCGCGCTGCTGCACGACATCGGCAAGGGCTGGCCCGGCGACCACTCGGTGGCCGGCGAGGTCATCGCCCGGGACGTGGCCGCCCGCATCGGCTTCGACCAGCACGACGTCACCGTGATCGCCACCCTCGTACGCCACCATCTGCTGCTCGTCGAGACCGCCACCCGGCGCGACCTGGAGGACCCCGCCACCGTACGCGCGGTCGCCGACGCCGTCGGCGCCCAGGGCACCCTCGAACTGCTGCACGCCCTCACCGAGGCGGACGCCCTCGCCACCGGTCCTGCCGCCTGGTCGTCCTGGCGCGCCTCGCTCGTCGCCGACCTGGTCGGACGGGTCTCCGCCGTGCTCTCCGGAGACGCCCCGGACGGGCCCGAGGAGGCCGCGCCCACCGCGGAACAGGAGCGCCTCGCGATCGAGGCGGTCGCCACGGGCGCGCCCGTGCTGTCCCTGCGGGCGCAGACCGAGCCGCCCGCCGAGCCCTCCGGCGACCCCGAACCGCTGGGCGTGGAACTGCGCATCGCCGTACCCGACCAGGCGGGCGTGCTGCCCGCCGTGGCCGGGGTGCTCGCCATGCACCGGCTGACCGTACGGACAGCGGAGCTGCGGGCCCTGGACCTCCCGGACGGCGTGGACGGCTCCGTGCTGCTGCTGGACTGGCGGGTCGCCGCCGAGTACGGCTCCCTGCCCCAGGCCGCCCGCCTCCGCGCGGACCTCGTACGCGCCCTCGACGGCACCCTGGACATCGCCGCCCGCCTCGCCGAACGGGACGCCGCCTACCCGCGCCGCCGGGGCGTGATCGCCCCGCCCCCGCGCGTGACGGTCGCCCCGGCCGCCTCCCGGCACGCCACCGTGATAGAGGTCCGCGCGCAGGACGCTCCGGGCCTGCTGTTCCGGATCGGGCGGGCACTGGAGGACGCGGCGGTGCGGGTGCGGAGCGCGCATGTGAGCACGTTGGGGGCGAACGCGGTGGACGCCTTCTACGTGACGCAGGAGCGGGGTGTGCCTTTGCCGGGTGATGAGGCGGTGGCCGTGGCCCGGAAGCTGGAGGAGGCGCTGCGGGCGTGACCTTCCGGAGAGGTCCTGCGTTTACAGGTTGTGCTCCCCGCTGTTGCGAGGGTGATCCAGAAAGCGCCTTTGGCGCTGACGTGTGTAATGCGTCCTCCCCGCCGCTGCGGGGGTCCTTCTGTCCCTGTCCGCTCTTCGCAGCGGGCAGGGACGATTTGCTTGCGCGTCCGGATACCCTGGAGGACGACCCACACCACCGCCGACGCGAGGACCTACGCCGCCGTGTTCGATACTCTCTCCGACCGCTTGTCAGCCACTTTCAAATCCCTTCGGGGCAAGGGCAGGCTGTCCGAAGCGGACATCGACGCCACGGCGCGTGAGATCCGCATTGCCCTCCTTGAAGCGGACGTGGCCTTGCCCGTCGTCCGAGCCTTCATCAAGAACGTGAAGGAAAGGTCGCTCGGGGCCGAGGTCTCGAAGGCTCTCAATCCCGCGCAACAGATCGTCAAAATTGTCAACGACGAGCTGATCACCATCCTCGGCGGCGAGACCCGCCGCCTGCGCTTCGCCAAGCAGCCGCCGACCGTGATCATGCTGGCCGGTCTGCAGGGTGCCGGTAAGACCACCCTCGCGGGCAAGCTCGGCCGCTGGCTGAAGGAGCAGGGCCACTCGCCGGTGCTGGTCGCCGCCGACCTCCAGCGCCCCAACGCCGTCAACCAGCTCAGCGTCGTCGCCGAGCGCGCGGGCGTCGCCGTCTACGCGCCCGAGCCGGGCAACGGTGTGGGCGACCCGGTGAAGGTCGCCAAGGACTCCATCGAGTTCGCGAAGACCAAGGTCCACGACATCGTGATCGTGGACACCGCCGGCCGCCTGGGCATCGACCAGGAGATGATGCAGCAGGCCGCGGACATCCGTGACGCCGTCTCTCCGGACGAGATCCTGTTCGTCGTCGACGCGATGATCGGTCAGGACGCCGTCAACACCGCCGAGGCGTTCCGCGACGGCGTCGGCTTCGACGGCGTGGTGCTCTCCAAGCTCGACGGTGACGCGCGCGGTGGTGCGGCCCTGTCGATCCGGCAGGTCACCGGCAAGCCGATCATGTTCGCGTCCAACGGTGAGAAGCTCGACGAGTTCGACGCCTTCCACCCGGACCGGATGGCCTCCCGCATCCTCGACATGGGTGACCTGCTCACCCTGATCGAGCAGGCGGAGAAGACGTTCAGCCAGGAAGAGGCCGAGAAGATGGCCTCCAAGCTGGCGTCGAAGAAGGGCCAGGACTTCACCCTGGACGACTTCCTGGCCCAGATGGAGCAGGTCCGGAAGATGGGCAGCATCTCGAAGCTGCTCGGCATGCTCCCCGGCATGGGCCAGATCAAGGACCAGATCAACAACCTGGACGAGCGGGACGTCGACCGAACCGCCGCGATCATCAAGTCGATGACCCCGGCCGAGCGCCAGGAGCCGACGATCATCAACGGCTCGCGCCGCGCCCGTATCGCCAAGGGCTCCGGTGTCGAGGTCAGCGCCGTGAAGGGCCTGGTCGAGCGGTTCTTCGAGGCTCGCAAGATGATGTCCCGCATGGCCCAGGGCGGCGGCATGCCGGGGATGCCCGGGATGCCGGGCATGGGCGGCGGGCCCGGCCGGACGAAGAAGAAGCAGAAGCAGGCCAAGGGCAAGCAGCGTTCCGGCAACCCGATGAAGCGCAAGCAGCAGGAGCAGGAGGAGGCCGCGCGCCGCGCCGCCGCCGCGGAGGGCGCGGGCGCCTTCGGTCTGCCGCAGCAGGGCGGCAAGGACTTCGAGCTGCCCGACGAGTTCAAGAAGTTCATGGGCTGAGACCCACGCCGGTACGTCACGGGGCGCCCCTCACGCGAAGGGCGCCCCAGTGGCGTGTCTCAGGGCGTGCGCGCGACGAGGTACCGGAACACGTTCGGCATCCACACGGTCCCGTCCTGCCGCTGGTACGGATGCAGGGCCTCCGCCAGCTCCTTGTCGACCTGCGCCTGGTCCGTGGCCGTGACCGCCGGGTCGAACAGCCCGGTCGATTTCAGGCCCCGTACCGCGCTGTCCGCGTCGGCGTAGCCGAACAGGCAGGCCACCCGTCCGGAGCCGTCCGGCCTCAGCCCCGCCCGCGCGGCGACCCGCTCCAGGTCGTCGCGGTCCGTGGGACGCCAGGTGCCCGCGCCGCGCAACGGCTCCGCCAGCTTGGTGGCCACCCGGAGCACGGACGCCGTGGCGCACCGCTCCGGCGGACCCCAGCCGGCCAGCACCACGGCCGCTCCGCGCCCGGCGAGCGGCACCGCCTCGGCGAGCAGGTCGGCCAGCCCCTCCGCGTCGCCCGCGAGGCAGCCGATCGGCTCGAAGGCGGTCACCACGGTGTACGCGTCCGTGCGAGCGGCCTGGGCGGGTGAGCCGTGCACGATCCGGTTGTCGGCACGCGCGCGCGGCTCCCGCTGCTCGTCGGGCAGCAACCGCTCCCGCGCGAGGGCCAGCCGGTCGGCACAGGTGTCGACGCCGGTGACCGCGGCACCGCGCGAGGCCGCCATCAGCAGGGCCAGCCCGGAGCCGCAGCCGAGGCCGAGCAGCCGTGTCGCGGATCCCACGTCCAGTCGCTCGTAGACGGCCTCGTAGAGCGGTACGAGCATCCGCTCCTGGATCTCGGACCAGTCACGCGCGCGTGCACGCAGGTCCACACGGGGGACGGCCCCCGTGCGAGGCGGGTGCTGCCGCACGAGCGTAGGTGTCATAGGTAAGCGCCCCAATCAGCCGAGAGTTGCCGCAGTGCCCCATTCCCTGGCCCCCGTGCAGTGCGCCCCGCACACCCCCGTATGCCAGGAAACTCCGCCCTCGTCGTGTCGTCCAGTGGAATGCGGCCGCGGTTGGCAGTCGGCTTGTGCCAGTGGCAAGAATTCACATTCCGGTAATCCCGGGCCGTCCGGTCCGTCATGGCGAAGGCACCCGTACGCCGGTTCCGGCCAAGGTCGACGGAACCGGGAGTGGCTTGTGGCGGGGCGGTGCGCGGTCGCGGGGGCGGACCCGGTAACGTCGCGCCCGTGGCGTGCCCGCCGAGCCGGGCGCCGGATCCCCGCGAGAGCGACCGAAACGCCTCTTGCGCGCCCGCGAGCCTCGCGCGCACCGCCGCGCGGAGACCGCTTACACGTGGGGGCGTACGTCAGCCTACGCACCACCTTGAGGCGAGCTGCGAGGCTTCTCCGCAGATCAGCGCACCCGTACTCGTCAGGACGCATCAGCGGCAACTGACGGGTACGTGCAAATTATTTGGGATGCCCCGGAATCGGAACACAGAGGCACCCAGGCTCGTTGTCATTACGTGAGCACGACACAGACACCACCTGTTCTCGCCGCAGAGCTGGCGCAGGCGTGGGCCGATATTCAGCGGTACCACCCCGAGCTGCCCGATCTTGCCGCGCCCGAGTCCCTGATCGGGGAGTCGTCGTCCGCGTGCGGTCACGAACTCTCCTTCGAACGACTGCTGCACGAGGCAGTCCACGGCGTCGCCGCCGCGCGCGGTGTACGCGACACATCCCGCGCCGGCCGCTACCACAACCGCAGATTCCTCGCGATCGCCGAGGAACTGGGCCTGGACCACCCCGAGGAACCGCACCCCAGCAGCGGCTTCTCCCTGGTCACGCTCACTCCCGAGGCGAAGCGCCGCTACCGTCCGACGACGGAACGCCTCCAGCGCGCCCTGAAGGCCCACTCCGCGGCGACCGCGGGCGACACGGCCCGCAGCTTCCGCGGTCCGGCCGCGCGGCACGGCTCCTCCGGGGGCGGCGTCCGCGTCAAGGCCGTCTGCGACTGCGGCCGCAACGTCCGCGTCGTCCCCTCGGTCCTCGCCCAGGCCCCCATCGTCTGCGGCGGCTGCGGCAAACCCTTCCAGATCCCAGAAGTGGTAGCAGCAGCAAGCTGACGGCCCCGGCATCTCGTGGATGCCGGGGATCACCCCGCCGCCCCGCCGCTCCCGCGGGCAGTCGTGCCGCTGGGGCGGCACGGGTGGGCGCGACGGCACCCTGCAAGCGCAGGGCCGCGCGAACACCTCCCGGCCCACATCAGCGCGGAGCACCTCGTACCGCGCCGGGCCGCGCAGACCCGCCCCCGGCCCGCACCGGCGCCGGGCGCCCGTCAGGCGTGCCCACCCCTCGGTCACCCCCGCCCCGCAGGGTGTGGCAGAATGGCCAGCTGTACTCGACAGCCGAACAGGACCCCTCTCTCCTCCGGCTGACGCGTCCATCGGGCACTCGGGTACCGCAACCCCACGCGGCACATCCCGCCGTGCCCAACCACGTCAAAATCAGGAGAGTCCACTCCCGTGGCAGTCAAGATCAAGCTGAAGCGTCTGGGCAAGATCCGTTCGCCTCACTACCGCATCGTCGTCGCCGACTCCCGTACCCGCCGTGACGGCCGGGCCATCGAGGAGATCGGCAAGTACCACCCGACGTACAACCCGTCGGTGATGGAGGTCGACGCCGAGCGCGTGGCGTACTGGCTCGGTGTCGGCGCCCAGCCGACCGAGCCCGTGCTCGCCATCCTGAAGAAGACCGGCGACTGGCAGAAGTTCAAGGGCGAGCCCGCCCCGGCTCCGCTGCTGCAGGCGGCCGAGAAGCCCGCCCGCCCGTCCTTCGAGGCGCTCGGTGGCGAGGACGAGGGCAAGGGTGAGGCGATCACCCAGAAGAAGAAGGCTGAGAAGAAGGACGAGGCCGCCGCCGAGTCCGCGTCGACCGAGGCCTGAGCATGCTCGAGGAGGCTCTCGAGCACCTCGTGAAGGGCATCGTCGACAACCCTGACGATGTGCAGGTCGCCTCGCGCAACCTGCGCCGCGGGCGTGTGCTCGAGGTCCGGGTCCACCCGGACGACCTCGGCAAGGTGATCGGCCGCAACGGCCGCACCGCACGCGCTCTGCGTACCGTCGTGGGCGCCATCGGCGGCCGCGGTGTCCGTGTCGACCTCGTCGACGTGGACCACGTCCGCTGACGCCGAACGCAGCACCGGCTCGGGCCGGGGAGGGCCACTGGGCCGTCCCCGGCCCGCAGTCGTATGAGCCGTGAACGGCTCGTCGCAGTTCGACAGGAGATCAAGCACAGTGCAGCTGGTAGTCGCTCGCATCGGCCGCGCCCATGGCATCAAGGGCGAGGTCACCGTGGAGGTCCGTACCGACGAACCGGAGCTGAGGCTCGGGCCCGGTGCCGTCCTGACCACCGACCCCGCCTCCGTCGGGCCGCTCACCATCGAGACCGGCCGCGTCCACAGCGGCCGCCTCCTGCTGCGCTTCGAGGGCGTCCGCGACCGCAACGGCGCCGAGGCCCTGCGCAACACCCTCCTCATCGCAGACGTCGACCCGGACGAGCGGCCCGAGGACGAGGACGAGTACTACGACCACCAGCTGATCGACCTCGACGTCGTCACGAAGGACGGCGAGCAGGTCGGCCGGATCACCGAGATCTCGCACCTGCCCACCCAGGACCTCTTCGTGGTCGAGCGCCCCGACGGCACCGAGGTGTACGTGCCGTTCGTCGAGGAGATCGTCACCGAGATCGACCTGGAGGAGCAGCGCGCGGTCGTCGACCCGCCGCCCGGCCTGATCGACGACCGCGCGGAGGTCGCCTCCTCCCGGGACGCAGGGGACGAGGCGTGATGCGGCTCGACGTCGTCACGATCTTCCCCGAGTACCTCGAACCGCTGAACGTCTCCCTCGTGGGCAAGGCACGCGCGCGTGGACAGCTCGACGTCCACGTGCACGACCTGCGCGACTGGACGTACGACCGGCACAACACCGTCGACGACACCCCGTACGGCGGCGGCCCCGGCATGGTCATGAAGACCGAGCCGTGGGGAGACGCGCTGGACTCGGTCCTGGCGGACGGCTACGAGACCGGCTCCCGCGAGCCGACCCTGATCGTCCCCACCCCCAGCGGCCGTCCCTTCACCCAGGAACTCGCCGTCCAGCTCTCCGAGCGCCCCTGGCTGGTCTTCACCCCGGCCCGCTACGAGGGCATCGACCGCCGTGTCATCGACGAGTACGCCACCCGGATGCCCGTGTACGAGGTGTCCATCGGCGACTATGTGCTGGCCGGCGGCGAGGCGGCGGTCCTCGTCGTCACGGAGGCCGTCGCACGGCTGCTCCCCGGCGTCCTCGGCAACGCCGAGTCGCACCGCGACGACTCCTTCGCGCCCGGGGCCATGGCGAGTCTCCTGGAGGGCCCCGTCCACACCAAGCCGCCGCAGTGGCGCGGGCGCGGCATCCCGGACGTGCTGCTCAGCGGCCACCACGGGAAGATCGCCCGCTGGCGGCGCGACGAGGCGCTGCGCCGGACCACCGCCAACCGGCCCGACCTCATCGAGCGCTGTGACCCCGAGGCGTTCGACAAGAAGGACCGCGAGATGCTGTCCATCCTGGGCTGGGAACCGGACCCCGCCGGAGAGCCGTACGGCCGATTTTGGCGCAGGACCGACGGCGTGGAAGAATAGGCCGCTGCTGTGCGTCGTCCGGCGTGCGCCCCTGCCGCAGGGGGACACGACGCCCGTCCCGAACCGCACGGCATCGGTCCCAGCCTCTAGTTGCCGTTGATGACCTGCGGCATCAGCGAAGAAAGCAGACGAAATGTCTCACCTGCTCGACTCCGTCGACTCCGCGTCGCTGCGCAGCGACGTCCCCGCCTTCCGTCCCGGCGACACCGTGAACGTCCACGTGCGCGTCATCGAGGGCAACCGCTCCCGTGTGCAGCAGTTCAAGGGCGTGGTCATCCGCCGTCAGGGCGCCGGCGTGCGCGAGACCTTCACGGTCCGCAAGGTCTCCTTCTCCGTCGGCGTCGAGCGCACCTTCCCGGTGCACACCCCGATCGTGGAGAAGATCGAGCTCGTCACCCGCGGTGACGTCCGCCGCGCCAAGCTGTACTACCTGCGCGAGCTGCGCGGCAAGGCGGCGAAGATCAAGGAGAAGCGCGAGAACTGAGCGCTTTACCGGCGTCATATCGCGGCCGGATAGCATCTGGCCCCGATGGACACCGAAGCACAGCCGACGGAGCGCGACCGTTCCCTCCCCCCGGCCGGACCCGAGAACACCTCGGGGACGGCGGGGCCGGAGGGGCGGTCGCGTTCCGCGTTGGTGCCGCGCCTCACGCCATGGCTGCCCGGCGGGCGGATTACCCTGACTCTGTTGCTCTGCCTGGTGTTCCTGCTGGCGGTGAACACGTTCGTGGCGCGGCCGTTCCAGATTCCCAGTGGATCGATGGAACACGGATTGAGGGTCGGGGACCGCGTGCTCGTAAATAAGTTGGCGTACAGCTTCGGTGCCGGGCCGCAGCGCGGTGACGTGATCGTGTTCGACGGCACCGGGTATTTCGGTGACGCCGACTACGTCAAACGGGTCGTCGGGGTGGGCGGGGACCATGTGGTCTGCTGTGACGGGGAGGGGAGGATCCGGGTGAACGGCCGGTCGGTCGACGAGTCGGGCTTCCTGTTCCCCGGCGACAGCCCCTCCACGGTGCCCTTCGACGTCGTCGTGCCCGACGGGCGCCTGTTCGTCCTCGGTGACCACCGCAGCAATTCCAGCGACTCCCGCGACCGCCTCGGCTCGCCCGGCGGCGGCATGATCCCGGTCGACAGCGTGACCGGCCGCGCCGACGGGATCGTATGGCCCTTCGACCACGCCACCCGGCTGCACCGGCCCGACGCCTACGCGCGCGTGCCCGCCCCGGAGACGAACGCGGCGGGGGGCGCCCATGGGTAACCGCGGCAAACCCCGCGGCGTCCCGGACAGCGCCGCGGAGAACCTGCTGCCCACCGGCTCCCGCCGCGCGACCGGTCCGGGCCCCGGACGCAGCCGGGCCGAGCGGCGCAAGCTCCAGCGCAAGGTCAAGCGGCGCCGCAGGCGCAGCGCCGTCAAGGAGATCCCCCTCCTCGTGGGTGTCGCCGTCGTGATAGCGCTGGTGCTGAAGACGTTCCTCGTCCAGGCCTTCGTCATCCCGTCCGGCTCCATGGAGCAGACGATCCGGATCGGCGACCGGGTGCTGGTCGACAAGCTCACCCCGTGGTTCGGCTCCAAGCCGCAGCGCGGGGACGTCGTCGTGTTCAAGGACCCCGGCGGCTGGCTCCGGGACGAGCAGACCACGCCGAAGAAGGACGACCCCGTCGGGATCAAGCAGATCAAGGAGGGACTCACCTTCATCGGGCTGCTGCCGTCCGAGAACGAGAAGGACCTGATCAAGCGGGTCGTCGGCGTCGGCGGCGACCGCGTCCAGTGCTGCGACAAGCAGGGCCGGGTCACCGTCAACGGCGTTCCCCTGGACGAGGACTACCTGTACCCCGGCAACGCCCCGTCCGCGACTCCGTTCGACGTCACCGTCCCCGAGGGGCGGCTGTGGGTGATGGGCGACCACCGGGCGAACTCCGCAGACTCCCGTTCCCACCAGGACACCGACTACGGCGGCACCGTCTCCGAGGACGAGGTGGTGGGCCGGGCCATGGTCATCGCCTGGCCGCTCGGCCACTGGAGCACACTGGAGGAACCGACGGCCTACGCGTCCGTGTCGGACTCGGTGCCGGGGTCGACCGCTGCCGCCCCGCTGTCGCATAGGGTTGCCCCGGACGATCCCGATGGAATGGTCCAGCTCCCGAGCCCTGCGGAACTCCCGCTCGTTATGGGAGTGGTGGGCCTGCGCCGGGCATGGCGCGGGCGGCGGCAGAGAGTGAGGAGTTGGCGTGGGGGATGCGGCGGTTGGCGCACGGTCCGGGCGCGAGGGCGAGGAGCACCGCGGACGTCCCGTGGAAGCGGCGGGTCCGGCGGCTGACGACTTCGTGACCTCCGGGAACGACTCCCCGGCGGGTGACGGCGACGGACCCGGGGGCGAGCAGCCCCCCACGGCGCAGGGCGGTTCGGGCGACGACACCCCCCAGGCGAAGCAGCCCCGCTCCTTCTGGAAGGAGCTGCCGATCCTGATCGGTATCGCGCTGGTGCTGGCGCTGCTGATCAAGACGTTCCTGGTGCAGGCGTTCTCCATCCCCTCCGACTCGATGCAGAACACCCTCCAGCAGGGTGACCGTGTGCTCGTCGACAAGCTCACCCCCTGGTTCGGCTCCGAGCCCGAGCGCGGCGAGGTCGTCGTCTTCCACGACCCCGACAACTGGCTGGCCGGCGAGCCGACGCCCGACCCGAACCCCCTGCAGAAGGTCCTCAGCTGGATCGGTCTGATGCCGTCCGCGGAGGAGAAGGACCTGATCAAGCGGGTCGTCGGAGTCGGTGGTGACACGATCGAATGCAAGGGCACCGGCCCGCTGAAGGTCAACGGCATGGCGCTGAACGAGCCGTACGTGTATCCCGGCAACACCCCGTGCAGCCAGGACGACCAGGGCGGCCAGTTCAAGGTCAAGGTCCCCGAGGGTCACATCTGGGTCATGGGCGACCACCGGCAGAACTCCCGGGACTCGCGCTACAACCAGGGCGACAAGAACAACGGTTTCGTTCCCGTGGACAAGGTCGTCGGCCGTGCCGTCGTCATCGCCTGGCCGGTCAACCGCTGGACCAACCTGCCCGTCCCGGACACCTTCGACCAGCCCGGTCTGGCCGCCGGACCGTCGTCCGCCGCGGTCCTGACGGCCGCGCCCCAGGGACTCGCGCTCGCGGGCGCGGTGCCGCTGGTGCTCTGGCGGCGCCGGCGGTACGGCGTCGGGGAGGGCCGCCGGGAGGGCTGACCCTGTCCGGTACCGCCGGGTAGGGTGCCGCCCATGAGTGGTCAGAGCACGACGCGTACGGTCCCGGGCAGCAGGGACCCGGGCAGCAGGACCGGGCAGCGGCTGTCCGGGCTGGCCGTGGCCCTGGGCCTGGTGATGTTCCTCGGCGGATTCGTCTGGGGAGCGGTGCTGTACCGGCCGTACACCGTGCCCACCCCGTCGATGGCGCCGACGATCGGTGCCGGTGACCGGGTGCTGGCCGAGCGCATCGACGGTGATGACGTCCGCCGTGGTGACGTGGTCGTCTTCACGGACACGACGTGGTCGGACCTCCCCATGGTGAAGCGGGTGGTCGCCGTCGGCGGTGACACGGTCTCCTGCTGCCGGGACGGCAAGCTGGAGGTCAACGGCGAGGAGATCGACGAGCCGTATCTCTCCGGGGGCACGGCGGCCGAGTTCGGCGCCATCCCCGAGGTGGCCGTGCCGAAGGGGCGCCTGTTCCTGCTCGGTGACGAGCGCTCCGGGTCGCTGGACTCCACGGCCCATCTGACCGACGCCGCCGGCGGCACCGTCTCCCGCGGTGCGGTCCAGGCCAGGGTCGACGCCGTGGTCTGGCCGATGAACGGCATGCTCGAGGCGCCCACCGGCTTCGAACAGCTCGGCGCGCTCTCCTCGCCGGGCCCGCTCAGGACCGTGGCCGCACTGGTGATCGCCGGTACCGTGCTCATTCTCGGCGGGGCCGCGTACGGTCCCTTCGCCAAGCGGGCGGGTGCGTCCAGGACCCGGACCGACGCGGGGGCCGCCGGTGCCCGCTGAGCCCGTCCCGGCGGTCGGGGACTCCTACACGGGCGGACTGCGCAGGGTCGCCCGGGTCGTCCTGCTCGACCCGCGGGACCGCATCCTGCTGCTGCACGGCCACGAACCGGACGACCCCGCCGACGACTGGTGGTTCACGCCCGGCGGCGGCGTGGAGGGCGACGAGACCCGTGAACAGGCCGCCCTGCGGGAACTCGCCGAGGAGACCGGCATCACCGAGGTCGAACTCGGACCCGTGCTGTGGCGGCGGAGGTGCTCCTTCCCGTTCGCCGGCCGCCGTTGGGACCAGGACGAGTGGTACTACCTCGCCCGCACCACCCAGACCGCGACCGCGGCCACGGCGCTGACCGAGCTGGAGCGGCGCAGTGTCGCCGGAGCCCGCTGGTGGACGTGCCCGGAACTCGCCCGGACACATGAGACGGTGTATCCGACCAGACTCGCCGGGCTGCTGCGCGCACTGCTCGACGAAGGTCCCCCGGCCGGACCCGTGACCCTGGACACCGAAATCGTCCAGTGACGCCCGGGACTGGCGCACAATGGTGGGATCGCACGGCTGAAGGGGAACATGCCATGAGCGCCGAGGACCTCGAGAAGTACGAGACCGAGATGGAGCTCAAGCTCTACCGGGAGTACCGCGATGTCGTCGGTCTGTTCAAATACGTGATCGAGACCGAACGGCGCTTCTACCTCACCAACGACTACGAGATGCAGGTGCACTCGGTCCAGGGCGAAGTGTTCTTCGAGGTGTCGATGGCGGACGCCTGGGTCTGGGACATGTACCGGCCGGCCCGGTTCGTGAAACAGGTGCGCGTGCTGACGTTCAAGGACGTGAACATCGAGGAGCTCAACAAGAGCGACCTGGAGCTGCCGGGCGGGTGACCGGCGTACTCGTGCGGGTGACGGAGTTGTCCACAGTCGCCGGGTTCCGCACCAAGATCCACTCCGTCGGGCGGGATGCGTGACCGTTGGCGCCGGAGGTGGTGCCGACATGAACGCACAGAACACGCGGAACGCACAGAGCGCACATCGGGCACGCAGCGCACTCGGCAGGTACGGCGAGACACTGGCCGCACGGCGGCTGACCCAGGACGGGATGACGGTCCTGCGGCGCAACTGGCGCTGCGGCAGGACCGGCGAGATCGACATCGTGGCCCGCGACGGGGACGCCCTGGTCGTCTGCGAGGTGAAGACCCGCAGGGCAGGACCCTTCCAGCACCCCATGGAGGCGGTCACGGCGGCCAAGGCCGACCGCCTGCGGGGCCTCGCCGAACGCTGGCTCCAGGAACACGGGGGAGCGCCGCCCGGCGGGGTCCGCATCGACCTGGTCGGCGTGCTGCTGCCGGCCCGCGGCGCACCCGTGGTCGAGCACGTCCGGGGGGTGGCCTGACATGGGGTTCGCGCGTACGTGCTCGGTGACGCTGGTGGGCGTCGAGGGCGTGGTCGTGGAGGTCCAGGCCGACCTGGAGCCCGGGGTCGCGGCCTTCACGCTGGTGGGGCTGCCGGACAAGAGCCTGACGGAGAGCAGGGACCGGGTCAGGGCGGCCGTGGTCAATTCCGGCGGCGAGTGGCCGCAGAAGAAACTCACCGTGGGACTCAGCCCCGCGTCGGTCCCGAAGGCCGGCAGCGGTTTCGACCTGGCGGTCGCCTGCGCCGTGCTCGGCGCCGCCGAACGGATCGATCCGAGGGTGCTCGGCGACATCGTCATGATCGGCGAGCTGGGCCTCGACGGCCGGGTGCGGCCGGTGCGCGGCATCCTGCCGGCGGTACTGGCCGCGGCCGACGCGGGATACGAGCAGGTGGTGGTGCCCGAGTGCGCCGCCGCCGAGGCCTCGCTGGTGCCGGGCGTGTCCGTCCTGGGCGTCCGCAGTCTGCGCCAGCTGATCGCGGTGCTCACCGACGAGCCCGTGCCGGAGGAGGACGCCGAGGACCAGACACGGCCCGACCCGCTGCTGGCGGGGCTGCGCGCCCCGGGCACCGGAGCGGACACCGGGATGCACGGCGTCGGCGCGGCATCGCACGACCAGGGCCATGACCTCGCGGACGTCGTGGGCCAGCTCGCGGCACGGACGGCCGTGGAGGTGGCCGCGGCGGGCGGACACCACCTCTTCCTGGAGGGACCGCCGGGCGCCGGCAAGACCATGCTCGCGGAGCGGCTGCCGTCGATCCTGCCGCCGCTGGACCGGCAGGCCTCGCTCGAGGTGACGGCCGTGCACTCGGTGGCGGGACTGCTCCCCGTGGGCAAACCCCTGATCGACACGGCCCCCTACTGCGCCCCGCACCACTCGGCCACCATGCAGGCACTCGTCGGCGGCGGCGCCGGTACGGTCCGGCCGGGAGCGGTGTCCCTCTCACATCGAGGCGTGCTCTTTCTGGACGAAACCCCGGAGTTCAGTGGCAAGGCCCTGGACGCCCTGCGGCAGCCGCTGGAGTCCGGACACGTGATCATCGCGCGCAGCGCCGGTGTCGTGCGCTTCCCGGCGCGCTTCCTCATGGTGCTCGCCGCCAACCCGTGCCCCTGCGGGCGCTTCTCGCGGACGAACGAGCAGTGCGAGTGCCCGCCCTCGGCGATCCGCCGCTACCAGGCCAGGCTGTCCGGGCCGCTGCTCGACCGGGTCGACCTGCGGGTCGAGGTCGACCGCGTCACGCGTGACGGACTGACGGCGGGCGGCGCCCGGGGCGACACCACCGCCACGGTCGCCGACCGGGTGCGCGCGGCCCGGGACCGTGCCGCGGCGCGGCTCACCGGCACCCCGTGGCGCACCAACAGCGAGGTCCCCGGACGGGAGCTGCGCAGCCGCTGGCACGCCGCCCCCGGCGCCATGGACGACGCCGAGCGGAGCCTGGAACGGGGCGTGCTCACCGCCCGGGGACTCGACCGGGTCCTGCGGGTCGCCTGGACCGTCGCCGACCTGGCCGGCCACGAGCGGCCCGGCGCCGCGGACGTCGCCCTCGCCCTGCAGTTGCGCACCGGCGTCCCGCGCGGGGTGCCCATGGCCATCGGGGCGGGGGTATGAGCGCCGTGGACGGACCCGGTGACGAACTGCTCGGCCGGGTCTTCCTCACCCGGGTCGTCGAACCCGGTGACGAGACCGGCGGGCGCTGGGTGCGGGAGCTCGGCGTGGACGCCGTGGTGCGACGGCTGCGGGAGCGGGGGGACCCGCTGCCGGGGGTGAGCGGGAAGCGGTGGGCCGGGTTACTGGCCCGGGCCGAGCGGGCCGAACCGCGCAGGGACCTCGCCGTCGCGCGGGACGCCGGGGTGCGTTTCGTGGGTCCCGGCACCCCGCAATGGCCCGGACAGCTCGACGACCTGGGCGACGCCCGGCCGCTCGGGCTGTGGGTGCGCGGGGGAGCGGACCTGCGGATGTGGGCGCTGCGCTCGGTCGCCGTCGTCGGCGCCCGCGCCTGCACCGAGTACGGCGCGCACATGGCCGCCACCCTCTCCGCCGGCCTCGCCGAACGCGGCTGGATCGTGGTCTCCGGCGGCGCCTACGGGGTCGACGGCGCCGCCCACCGCGGCGCCCTCGGCTCGGGCGGCGCCACCATCGCCGTACTCGCCTGCGGAGTCGACCGGCCCTACCCGCGCGGCCACACCGGGCTGATCGGCAGAATCGCCGAACAGGGACTGGTCGTCGGCGAGTTGCCGCCCGGTGATCACCCGACACCGAGCAGGTTCATCCTCCGCAACAGGGTGATCGCCGCGCTCACCCGGGGCACCGTCGTCGTCGAGGCCGCCCACCGCAGCGGCTCCCTGGCGACCGCCCGGGCGGCCCGCCGTCTGGGACGCCACACGATGGGAGTACCGGGGCCGGCCACCAGCGGGCTCTCCGCCGGGGTGCACGAACTGCTGCGGCAGGACGCGGTGCTGGTCACCGATGCCGCCGAGGTCGTCGAACTGGTCGGCGACATGGGCGAACTCGCACCGGAACGCCGGGGGCCGGTGCTGCCCCGGGACCTGCTCGACCCGGCCGGACGGCAGGTCCTCGCCGCGCTGCCGGGGCGCGGAACGGCCCGACCCGACGAGATCGCGCTCGCCGCGCAGACCACCCCGGACGACGCGATCGCCAGACTGTACGAACTACGAGCACTTGGTCACGTCGAACGACACGGCGACGGCTGGAAGTTGACGCGCCAGGCGATGATCCCGGTCCGGGACGGTCCCGAGCCTCGCTGACACAGCGTGTTCGGCCGTCCGGGGGAATCCCGACACCCCTTGGAATTTACGTCAGTTGGACTACCCCGTCGATCACTCAGAGCGACGGGTGCGCCCCGGTGGAACGGCACCCGGAACGAATCTGCGCACGGTCCTACCTCGCTTCTTCGCACACCGCGACGCCGCAGTCACGCTACGCTCACGAGGATCCCGACACGGACAGGCAAGGACAGGCACCCAGACATCGGACAGACAGCGCACCCAGGCAGCACCGGTCCACAGCAGAACGGCACAAGGCGACGAATGCCCCAGCACACCTCCGGGTCCGACCGGGCGGCGATCCCCCCAGCCGCCCGCGACGGTGGCAGCGTGCGGCCGCCCGCTCCCTCGACACTCGACGAGCTGTGGCGGTCGTACAAGGCGACGGGGGACGAAAGACTGCGGGAGCAGCTGATCCTGCACTACTCGCCGCTGGTGAAGTACGTCGCCGGCCGGGTCAGCGTGGGGCTGCCGCCCAACGTCGAGCAGGCGGACTTCGTCTCCTCCGGGGTCTTCGGGCTGATCGACGCGATCGAGAAGTTCGACGTCGACCGCGAGATCAAGTTCGAGACCTACGCGATCACCCGCATCCGGGGCGCGATGATCGACGAGCTGCGGGCGCTGGACTGGATCCCGCGTTCGGTGCGGCAGAAGGCGCGCAACGTGGAGCGCGCCTACGCCACGCTGGAGGCGCGGCTGCACCGCACGCCGTCGGAGAGCGAGGTCGCCGGTGAGATGGGCATCACGGTGGCCGATCTGCACGCGGTTTTCAGCCAGTTGTCACTGGCGAACGTCGTCGCGCTGGAGGAGCTGCTGCACGCCGGGGGCGACGGCGGCGATCAGCTCAGCTTCATGGACACCCTGGAGGACACGGCCGCCGACAACCCGGTGGAGGTGGCCGAGGACCGGGAGCTGCGGAGGTTCCTCGCGCGGGCCATCAACACACTGCCGGAGCGGGAGAAGACCGTGGTCACCCTGTACTACTACGAGGGGCTCACCCTCGCCGAGATCGGCAATGTGCTGGGCGTGACCGAGAGCCGGGTCAGCCAGATCCACACCAAGTCCGTGCTGCAGCTGCGCGCGAAACTGGCGGGCTTCGGCCGCTGAGCCCTTCCGGCTCGGAGCGGGCCGGTCCTCTGGCCGCCACGGGCGGGGCGTCCGTAAAGTGGTCGACGTGCCAAGGATTCGAGCGGCCTCCGTGGCCGAGCACCGGTCGATGCAGCGAGCCGCCCTGCTGGACGCGGCACGCTCCCTGCTGTCCGAGGGCGGTACGGAGGCGCTGACCTTCCCGGCCCTCGCCGAGCGCACCGGCCTCGCGCGTTCGTCCGTGTACGAGTACTTCCGCTCGCGGGCCGCCGTGGTCGAGGAGCTGTGCGAGGTCGACTTCCCGGTCTGGGCGGCGGAGGTCGAGGCGGCGATGGCGGCCGCCGACGGCGCCGAGGCCAAGATCGAGGCGTACGTCCGCAAGCAGCTGGAACTGGTCGGGGACCGGCGGCACCGCGCCGTGGTCGCGATCTCCGCGAGCGAGCTCGACGCCGGCGCCCGGGAGAAGATCCGCGCGGCCCACGGCGGCCTCATCGCGATGATCGTCGAGGCCCTGGCCGACCTGGACCACGCCGAGCCCCGCCTCGCGGCGATGCTCCTCCAGGGCGTGGTCGACGCGGCCGTACGCCGCATCGAACTGGGCGCGGCGGAACACCCCGGAGCGATCACCGAAGCGGCCGTCTCGATGGCCCTCAGAGGCGTAAGCGGCTGACGGCCACGCCACGGCGGCGTCTTCCCGGCCGCTCCTTCGAAGCCCGCCAGGCAGCCTCCCCCGGCTCCCGCCACCCCGACCCGCCATGGGCCACGCCCGATCCGGCCGCACGGCTCTGGCGTGACCGCACCTGTCGGCGGTGTTGCCCGGCTCCCGTGGCCCTGTACTGGTGTGGGTGTCTTCGGTTCGGTCGCGTGAGGTTCCGGTCGGTGTCGGCCACGTCGGGCCGTACGGCTCTGGTGCGGCCGTACCCGTCGGAGGTCGCTCCTCCGGGGGCGCTCGGCTTCTGCGGCTCTGTGCCGGCGTGGGTCGCGCTCGGTCCGGCCCCGGGCCGGGCATGTGTTCCTCAGGTCGGCATCGGTACCCCAAGTACCGGTAGCAGTCTTGACGGGCCTCTGGGCAGGAGCCATGGGGGGAGCAGGGTGAGTGGGTTCAGGTAGGTGTCGTTCCTCAGTAGGCCCCAGTGGACGCAGGGGGCCGCGCAGTGGGAGCCCGTGGGTTCCACCGTGCCGATCACCTCGCCAGCCGTCACCTCGTCGTCCTCGGTCACCGACGCGCGGACCGGTTCGTAGGTGGTGCGCAACGGGGGATCGCCCGTGCCGGTCAGCTCCACCGAGACGACGCCCTTTCCGGCCACCCGGCCCGCGAAGGAGACCCGGCCCGCCGCCACCGCCCGTACCGGCGTCCCCGGCGGAGCCGCCAGGTCCACGCCCCGGTGCCCGCGCCCGTACACCGTCGCCGGCGGCTCCCAGCCGCGCAGCACCCGTGGCCGTACCCCCACCGGCCACGCCCGTCCGACGGCCGGCGTCCCGGCGTCCTCACCCGTCGGCGCCACCGCTCCCGCCCCCGCCGCCGACAGGCCCGGCGGAGGCGGGGCCAGCAGCGCCGCCAGGGTCAGGACCACCAGAAGGACCAGTCGCGTACACGCCCTCGTGAATGCACTCTTTCGCATGCCGCAGAGCCTTCCGGACATCCGTGATCACCGCCCGGACCCGTGGACCACCGGCCGTTTGTGGACAACGGCGTCACCCGGCGCCTCGCGGGTCCCGTACACTTCTGGTGGCGACCCGGGCCACCGGGTCGACTTCGCACGCCCCGACATCAGGACCGGTCACGGCCGGAACCCGGATGTCAGCGCCCCTCGGTCCTTCGTGGCAACGGCGCGTCGTGGGCGTCAGGCGCGGAAGCCGTCCGGCATCCGCGGCACAACCGAGAAATTCGAGGAGATACGGCCATGGCCGTCGTCACGATGCGGGAGCTGCTGGAGAGCGGCGTCCACTTCGGTCACCAGACCCGTCGTTGGAACCCGAAGATGAAGCGCTTCATCTTCACGGAGCGCAACGGCATCTACATCATCGACCTGCTCCAGTCGCTGTCGTACATCGACCGCGCCTACGAGTTCGTCAAGGAGACCGTCGCCCACGGCGGCACGGTCATGTTCGTCGGCACGAAGAAGCAGGCGCAGGAGGCCATCGCCGAGCAGGCCTCCCGCGTCGGCATGCCCTACGTCAACCAGCGCTGGCTGGGCGGCATGCTCACCAACTTCTCGACCGTCTACAAGCGTCTGCAGCGCCTCAAGGAGCTCGAGCAGATCGACTTCGAGGACGTGGCCGCCTCCGGCCTCACCAAGAAGGAGCTGCTGGTCCTCTCCCGCGAGAAGGCCAAGCTGGAGAAGACCCTCGGCGGTATCCGCGAGATGCAGAAGGTGCCCAGCGCCGTCTGGATCGTGGACACCAAGAAGGAGCACATCGCGGTCGGCGAGGCCCGGAAGCTCAACATCCCGGTCGTCGCCATCCTCGACACCAACTGCGACCCCGACGAGGTCGACTACAAGATCCCGGGCAACGACGACGCGATCCGCTCCGTCACCCTGCTCACCCGCGTGATCGCCGACGCCGTCGCCGAGGGCCTGATGTCCCGCTCCGGTGTCGCCGAGGCCGGCAAGGGCGAGAAGGCCGCCGGTGAGCCGCTGGCCGAGTGGGAGCGCGACCTGCTCGCGGGCGAGAAGAAGGCCGACGAGAAGAAGGCCGAGGAGGCCGCTCCGGCCGCCGCCGAGGCCGAGCAGCCGGCCGAGGCCCCCGCCGCCGAGGCCGAGGCCCCTGCCGCCGAGGCCGAGCAGGCCTGACCGCCCCGTCAGAGCCGATGACGGCGGGAGCGGTGACATCACATCCGCTCCCGCCGTTCACCCGTAGGTCAGCGGCGAGTCGGAGACCTGCCCTCAGGTAGGTCCTGACCCGCAGATCTCCGAACCTCCAGACTTCGAGAAAGATCACAGACTCATGGCGAACTACACCGCCGCCGACGTCAAGAAGCTCCGGGAGCTCACCGGCGCCGGCATGATGGACTGCAAGAAGGCGCTGGACGAGGCCGAGGGCAACGTCGAGAAGGCCGTCGAGGCGCTCCGCATCAAGGGCCAGAAGGGCGTC
This sequence comes from Streptomyces sp. CB02400, assembly GCF_001905725.1. Taxonomy (GTDB): domain Bacteria; phylum Actinomycetota; class Actinomycetes; order Streptomycetales; family Streptomycetaceae; genus Streptomyces; species Streptomyces atrovirens. Next base: position 129,778 of record NZ_LIWB01000021.1, on the reverse strand, counting down.
GCCAAGCGCGAGGGCCGCTCCGCCGAGAACGGCGCCGTGGTCTCGATCATCGCCGACGACAACTCCTCCGGCGTCCTCGTCGAGCTGAAGTGCGAGACGGACTTCGTCGCCAAGGGCGACAAGTTCCAGGCCGTGGCCACCACCATCGCCGAGCACGTCGTCAAGACCTCCCCGGCCGACCTCGAGGCCCTGCTCGCCTCCGAGATCGAGGCCGGCAAGACCGTCCAGGCGTTCGTGGACGAGGCCAACGCCAACCTGGGCGAGAAGATCGTCCTGGACCGCTTCGCCCAGTTCGCCGACGGCTACGTGACGGCGTACATGCACCGCACGATGCCCGACCTGCCCCCGCAGATCGGCGTGCTCGTCGAGTTCGACAAGCCGAACGCCGAGGTCGCCAAGGGCGTTGCCCAGCACATCGCCGCCTTCGCGCCGAAGTACCTCTCCAAGGAGGACGTGCCGGCCGAGGTCGTCGAGTCCGAGCGCCGTGTCGCCGAGGAGACCACCCGCGCCGAGGGCAAGCCCGAGGCCGCCCTGCCGAAGATCGTCGAGGGTCGCCTCAACGGCTTCTTCAAGGACGCCACGCTGCTCGGCCAGCCCTACGCGCTGGACAACAAGAAGTCCGTCCAGAAGGTCCTGGACGAGGCCGGTGTCACCCTGAAGCGCTTCACGCGCATCAAGGTCGGCATCTGAGTCCGTACCGCGACGGGCGCGCGACCCCGATAGGGTCGACAGCAGTCGTTCGGACACGCGTCCACGCACGCGCGCGTGCCGGACGACAGCAGATCTGACGAGGAGGCCATTGCCGCATGGGATGCGAAGCACACCCCACCGGCAATGGCCTTCTTCGTATGTGCAACACGTGAAAGAGGCGGGATCCGACGATGACCACCAAGGCTGAGAAGAGCGACGACGGCAAAGTAAGCGGCCGGTTTCTGCTGAAGCTGTCCGGAGAGGCCTTCTCCGGTGGCGGGGGCCTGGGCGTCGACCCCGACGTGGTGCACGCCATCGCGCGTGAGATCGCGGCCGTCGTACGGGACGGCGCGCAGATCGCGATCGTCATCGGCGGCGGCAACTTCTTCCGCGGCGCCGAACTCCAGGTGCGCGGCATGGACCGCGCCCGCTCCGACTACATGGGCATGCTCGGCACCGTGATGAACTGCCTCGCCCTCCAGGACTTCCTGGAGAAGGAGGGCGTCGACTGCCGCGTGCAGACCGCCATCACCATGGGGCAGGTCGCCGAGCCCTACATTCCGCTGCGCGCCGTACGGCACCTGGAGAAGGGCCGCGTGGTCATCTTCGGCGCCGGAATGGGCATGCCGTACTTCTCCACCGACACCACCGCCGCCCAGCGCGCCCTGGAGATCGACGCCGAGGCGCTGCTCATGGGCAAGAACGGTGTGGACGGCGTCTACGACTCCGACCCGAAGACCAACCCGGACGCCGTGAAGTTCGACGCGCTCGGCTACGGCGAGGTCATCACCCGGGACCTGAAGGTCGCCGACGCCACGGCCGTCACGCTCTGCCGTGACAACAGCCTCCCGATCGTCGTCTTCGAACTCCTGAAGGAGGGCAATATCGCCCGCGCCGTCAAGGGTGAGAAGATCGGCACGCTGGTGGGCGACCAAGCCGGCCGCAACTGACCGGGGGATGGACAATGTCCTGCCGGTCGGGAACCGTGCAGGAAGAAGACGCGACGCAGCCGGCCGCCGCCCCGACGGGGAACCGCGGCCGGGCCTACTCAAGACACGCAGGAGCAAGTGGTGATCGAAGAGACCCTCCTCGAGGCCGAGGAGAAGATGGAGAAGGCCGTCGTGGTCGCCAAGGAGGACTTCGCAGCGATCCGCACCGGCCGTGCGCACCCGGCGATGTTCAACAAGATCGTGGCCGACTACTACGGCGCGCTGACGCCGATCAACCAGCTGGCCTCGTTCTCCGTGCCCGAGCCGCGCATGGCCGTGGTGACCCCGTTCGACAAGAGCGCCCTGCGCAACATCGAGCAGGCGATCCGCGACTCCGACCTGGGCGTCAACCCGAGCAACGACGGCAACATCATCCGGGTGACGTTCCCCGAGCTCACCGAGGAGCGCCGCCGTGACTACATCAAGGTCGCCAAGACCAAGGGCGAGGACGCGAAGGTCTCCATCCGCTCCGTCCGCCGCAAGGCCAAGGACGCCATCGACAAGCTGATCAAGGACGGCGAGGTCGGCGAGGACGAGGGCCGCCGTGCTGAGAAGGAGCTCGACGACACCACCGCGAAGTACGTCGCCCAGGTGGACGAGCTCCTGAAGCACAAGGAAGCGGAGCTGCTCGAGGTCTGATGAACGACTCTTCCTGGGGGACGCCGCAGACCGGGTACTGGGGGCCGTCCGACCACGGGCCCGGCCAGGGCGCTGCCCCGGCGGGTCCCGCGTACGATGCGCACTACGCGCAGCACACTCGCCCCATGCCCGTCGTGCCCGACGTACCCGAACACGGCGGAGACCAGGATATGGACCGGGGGGCCGCTCGGCTGAGCGGCCCCCCGTTCCGAGACGAACCGACGCGGGCCCGTCCCCTTCCGGGGGAGGTGCCGCAGAATCCGGAGCCCATGCCCGACGCCCCGCAGCCGGCACCCGCACCGCAGAAGAAGAGCGCGGGGCGCGATCTCGGTGCCGCGATAGGCGTCGGCGTCGGACTCGGCGTGGTGATCGTCGCGTCGCTGTTCGTCGTCAAGGCCGTCTTCGTCGGCGTGGTCGCCGTCGCCGTGGTGGTGGGCCTGTGGGAGCTGACGTCGCGGCTGCGGGAGCGCAAGGGCATCAAGGCGCCCTTGGTGCCGCTCGCGCTGGGCGGTGCGGCCATGGTCGTCGCCGGGTACGCCTGGGAGGCCGAGGGCGCGTGGGTCGCCATGGCGCTCACCACGCTGGCGGTGCTGGTCTGGCGTATGACGGCGCCGCCCGAGGGCTACCTCAAGGACGTCACGGCGGGTGTCTTCGCGACGTTCTACGTGCCGTTCCTGGCGACCTTCGTCACGATGATGCTCACCGCCGACGACGGCCCGTGGCGCGTCCTGACCTTCCTGCTGCTGACGGTCGTCAGCGACACCGGCGCGTACGCGGTCGGCTGGCGCTTCGGCAAGACCAAGCTCGCCCCGCGCATCAGCCCCGGCAAGACCCGCGAGGGCCTGCTGGGCGCGGTGACCTTCGCGATGGTCGTCGGCGCGCTGTGCATGCAGTACCTGATCGACGACGGCAGCTGGTGGCAGGGCCTGCTGCTCGGCCTCGCGGTCGCGGCCAGCGCCACACTGGGCGACCTGGGCGAGTCCATGATCAAGCGGGACCTGGGCATCAAGGACATGGGCACCCTGCTCCCGGGGCACGGAGGCATCATGGACCGGTTGGACTCCTTGCTGCCGACGGCACCGGTGGTGTGGCTGCTGCTGGTGTTGTTCGTCGGCTCCGGCTGATCCTTGCCCACGTGGCCGATCGGGCTCTCGTCCTTCCCGGGCGGGGGCCCGACCGCTGTCCGGGGCGGTCAAGGTCCCTCCATGGCACGGGCGAGGCGGGGGGACGACGACAGGTACTACGGTGACCCGCCCTGCCGATGGTGCGAGGCGCTCCTCGACCAGAAGGGCCGCCGCAGGCCGCGCCGCTACTGCGGCCCATGGCACCGCACGAAGACCTGCGTGACCGACGTCTTCGTCCTGATCGCCGGCCTCTTCCGAGCCCGACCGGGTCACCCGTGTGGATCTGCGACACTGGTAACGCCATGCCTAAGCCCGGAGAACTTACATTCGTCGCCCCCCGCGGAGCCAAGAAGCCGCCGCGGCACCTCGCCGACCTCACGCCCGCCGAGCGGAAGGAGGCGGTCGTCGCGGTCGGTGAGAAGGCGTTTCGTGCCAAGCAGCTCTCTCAGCACTACTTCGCGCGGTACGCGCACGACCCGGAGCAGTGGACCGACGTCCCCGCCGGTTCCCGCGGCAAGCTGCAGGAGGCGCTGCTTCCGGAGCTGATGACGGTCGTACGGCATCTGTCGACCGACCAGGGGACGACGCGCAAGACGCTGTGGAAGCTGTTCGACGGCACGCTCGTCGAGTCCGTGCTGATGCGCTACCCGGACCGGGTGACCATGTGCATCAGCTCCCAGGCGGGCTGCGGCATGAACTGCCCGTTCTGCGCGACCGGGCAGGCCGGTCTCGACCGGAACCTGTCCACCGCCGAGATCGTGCACCAGATCGTGGACGGGATGCGGGCGCTCAGGGACGGTGAGGTCCCCGGCGGCCCGGCGCGGCTGAGCAACATCGTGTTCATGGGCATGGGTGAGCCGCTCGCCAACTACAACCGGGTCGTGGGGGCGATTCGCCGCCTCACCGATCCCGAGCCGGACGGGCTCGGGCTGTCGCAGCGCGGGATCACCGTGTCCACCGTCGGTCTCGTCCCGGCCATCCACCGGTTCTCCGACGAGGGCTTCAAGTGCCGCCTCGCCATCTCGCTGCACGCCCCCGACGACGAACTGCGCGACACCCTCGTCCCCGTGAACACGCGGTGGAAGGTGCGCGAGGTGCTCGACGCCGGGTTCGAGTACGCGGCCAGGTCGGGCCGGCGGCTGTCCATCGAGTACGCCCTCATCCGGGACATCAACGACCAGGCCTGGCGCGGTGACCGCCTCGGGCGGATGCTCAAGGGCCGCCCCGTGCACGTCAACCTCATCCCGCTCAACCCCACCCCCGGCTCCAAGTGGACCGCCTCCCGTCCCGAGGACGAGAAGGCGTTCGTGGAGGCGATCGCCGCGCACGGTGTGCCGGTGACGATCCGGGACACCCGTGGGCAGGAGATCGACGGGGCGTGTGGTCAGCTCGCCGCGAGCGAACGGTAATGTGACCAGAGCAATCACATCTACATATTCCGACAGGGGAGCGCCACAGCGCTGAGAGTGCGGCACCGGCCGCAGACCCTCCGAACCTCGCCCAGGTCATTCTGGGTAGGGAGATCGGTCATCACTCGAGCTGTTGCGCCCTGCCCGGGACTCCGCCCAGGGGTCCCGGGCAGGGCCGCGTCTCTTCCTGGTCACTCCAGGAGGAATCAAGTGGGCATCACCAAGAAGGTCACGGTCCTGGCCGTCGGGCTGGGGCTGGTCACGCTGTCCGCGTGCGGGTCGTCCGGCAACGACGACTCGAGCGGCGGCGGGTCCAAGACCGTGACCCTCGTCAGCCACAATTCGTGGGTCGTGTCGAAGGACGTCGTCGCCGCCTTCGAGAAGCAGTCCGGTTACGAGCTCAAGGTCCTTAAGGACGGCGACGCCGGGCAGGCCGTCAACAAGGCGATCCTGACCAAGGACAACCCCCAGGGCGACGTCTTCTTCGGCGTCGACAACACCCTGCTCTCCCGCGCCCTCGACAACGGGCTGTTCCAGCCGTACGAGGCCAAGGGCTCCGACCTGATCCTCGACGAGTACCGCGCGGACCAGGACAAGCACCGGGTCACCCCCGTCGACAGCGGTGACATCTGCGTCAACTACGACAAGGCCTGGTTCGCCGAGCACGACCTGACCCCGCCGAAGACCCTCGACGACCTGGTCAAGCCCGAGTACGAGGACCTCCTCGTCGTCGAGAACGCCTCCACCTCCTCGCCCGGCCTCGGTTTCCTGCTCGGGACCGCCGCGAAGTACGGGGACGAGGGCTGGCAGGACTACTGGAAGAAGCTCAAGGCCAACGGCGTGAAGGTGGTCGACGGCTGGGAGCAGGCCTACAACGAGGAGTTCTCCGGCTCGGCCGGCGGCAAGAAGGCCAAGGCCGACCGGCCGCTGGTGGTGTCCTACGCCTCCTCGCCGCCCGCCGAGGTCATCTACGCCGACCCGAAGCCGGAGACCGCGCCCACCGGCGTCGCCGAGGGCACCTGCTTCCGCCAGGTCGAGTACGCCGGACTGCTGGGCAACGCGAAGAACCCCGAGGGCGGCAAGGCCCTGCTCGACTTCCTGATCAGCAAGAAGTTCCAGGACGACATGCCGCTCAACATGTTCGTGTACCCGGTGGTGGAGGGCGCCCAGGTGCCCGAGGACTTCGTGAGGTTCGGGCCGCAGGCGAAGGACCCGGAGACCATGGACCCGGCGAAGATCGCCGACAACCGTGACCAGTGGGTCAAGTCGTGGGCCTCGCTCGTACTGAAGTGACGCGGACCGCGGCGAGGCGGCGCGGGAGCGCGGCGCGGCTCGGCCTGATGGCCGTGCCCGTCGCGTTCTTCGCCGTCTTCTTCGCCTACCCCGTCACCGCGATCGTCGCGCGCGGACTGAAGGCCGACGGGGCCTGGCACCTCGGGCGGATCGGGGACGTACTGGCGCAGTCCGACGTCCGTCAGGTCCTGTGGTTCACCACCTGGCAGGCCCTCGTCTCCACCGCCCTCACCCTGCTGATCGCCCTGCCCGGCGCGTACGTCTTCGCCCGCTTCGACTTCCCCGGCAAGCAGGTGCTGCGGGCCGTGGTCACCGTGCCGTTCGTGCTGCCGACGGTCGTCGTCGGTACGGCGTTCATGGCGCTCGTCGGCCGCGGCGGACTCCTCGACGAGCTGTGGGGTCTGCGCCTGGACACCACCGTGTGGGCGATCCTGCTCGCGCACGTCTTCTTCAACTACGCCGTCGTCGTACGCACCGTGGGCGGGCTCTGGTCGCAGCTCGACCCGCGGCAGGAGGAGGCCGCGCGGATGCTCGGCGCCTCCCGGTTCGCGGCCTGGCGGACCGTCACCCTGCCCGCGCTCGCGCCCGCCGTCGCGGCGGCCGCGCTGATGGTCTTCCTGTTCACCTTCACCTCCTTCGGTGTGGTGCAGATCCTGGGCGGGCCCACCTTCTCCACCCTCGAAGTGGAGATCTACCGGCAGACCTCCGAGATCTTCGACCTGTCCACGGCCGCCGTCCTGACGATGATCCAGTTCGTCGCCGTGGGCGCGATCCTCGCCCTGCACGCCTGGACCGTACGGCGCCGGGAGACCGCGCTGCGGCTGGTGGACGCCTCGGTGACCGCGCGCCGTCCGCGCGGCGCCGGACAGTGGGCGCTCCTCGGCGGAGTCGTCGCCACCGTCGCCGTACTGATCCTGCTGCCGCTCGCCGTCCTGGTGGAACGCTCCTTCGGCGCCGCCGGCCTCGGCTACTACCGGGAGCTGACCGAGGACGACGGGGGAGTGTTCCTGGTCGCGCCGATCGAGGCGGTCGGCAACTCGCTCCAGTACGCCGTCGCCGCCACCGCCATCGCCGTGGTGATCGGCGGTCTCGCCGCCGTCGCGCTGACCCGGCGGGACGCGGGACGGCTGGTGCGCGGCTTCGACGCGCTGCTGATGCTGCCGCTCGGGGTGTCCGCGGTGACCGTCGGCTTCGGTTTCCTGATCGCCCTCGACGAGCCGCCGCTGGACCTCCGCGCCTCCTGGATCCTGGTCCCCCTCGCACAGGCGCTGGTCGGCGTCCCCTTCGTCGTACGGACCATGCTGCCGGTGCTGCGGGCCGTGGACGTACGCCTGCGGGAGGCGGCGGCGGTGCTCGGGGCGTCGCCGTGGCGGGCGTGGCGGGAGGTGGACCTGCCACTGGTGCGGCGGGCGCTGCTGATCGCGGCCGGGTTCGCCTTCGCGGTGTCGCTGGGCGAGTTCGGGGCGACGGTGTTCATCGCGCGGCCGGAGAATCCCACCCTGCCGGTCGCCGTGGCACGGCTGCTGGGACGGCCCGGGGACCTCAACTACGGCCAGGCGATGGCCCTGTCGACGATTCTGATGATCGTGTGCGCGGTGGCGCTGCTCGTGCTGGAGCGGCTGCGGACCGACCGGACCGGGGAGTTCTAGATGCTGCTGAGCCTTCAGGCCGCGACCGTCCGCTTCGGCGGGCGGCCGGTGCTGGACGCCGTCGACCTGGGGGTCGCGGAGCACGAGATCGTGTGCGTGCTCGGCCCCAGCGGCAGCGGCAAGTCCACGCTGCTGCGGGCGGTGGCCGGACTGCAGCCCCTCGACTCCGGGCGGGTGTCGCTCGACGGACACGACCAGTCGGGCGTGCCCGCGCACAAGCGCGGCGTCGGGCTGATGTTCCAGGACCACCAGCTCTTCCCGCAGCGGGACGTGGGCGGCAATGTCGCCTTCGGCCTGCGCATGCACGGCGCGTCTCGGGGCGAACAGGCGGACCGCGTACGGGAGTTGCTGGACCTCGTGGGACTGCCGGACGCGGCCGGACGGGCCGTCGCCGCGCTGTCCGGCGGTGAGCAGCAGCGTGTGGCGCTCGCCCGCGCCCTCGCGCCCAGCCCCCGGCTGCTGATGCTCGACGAGCCGCTCGGGCAGCTCGACCGGTCGCTCAGGGAACGGCTGGTCGTCGAACTGCGCGAACTGTTCGGCCGGTTGGGCACCACGGTGCTCGCCGTGACGCACGACCAGGGTGAGGCGTTCGCGCTGGCCGACCGGGTGGTGGTGATGAGGGACGGGCGGATCGCCCAGTCCGGTACGCCGCTTGAGGTGTGGCAGCGTCCGGCCGATGCCTTCGTGGCCCGCTTCCTCGGCTTCGAGAACGTCGTCGAGGCGGCGGTGGGCGACGACGTCGCGGTGACCCCCTGGGGCAAGCTCCCCGTCCCGGAAGGAGCCCCGCAGGGCCCGCGGACCCTTCTCGTCCGCCCCGCCGGTGTCCGCCTGGTCCCGGCCGGCGAGGGCCTGCGCTGCACGGTGGCCGCGCGCACCTTCCGCGGCACCCATGTCACCGTCCACCTCCAGCCCGAGGACGCGCCCCGCCTGGAGGCGGCCTGTGCGCTCAGGGCCGCGCCGGAGGTCGGGGACGAGGTCGGGGTGGAGTTCGACGCGGCGGAAATCGCCGTGCTGGGATGAGCGCGACTGCCTAGGGTGTGCGGCATGACACCACTCGCGCATGACCGCTACTGCGAGGAGATCGCACACCAGATAGGGCAGTTGCGGACGGTCGTGACGTCCGGCGCCGATCTGTCCGGCACCGTGCCCACCACGCCCGACTGGTCCCTGGAGCAGCTCGTACGGCATACCGGCGGCGCCCTGCGCTGGGTGGGCGTCCTGGTGCGGACCGGGGCCGAGGAGGACGTCCCCGAGGACCGGGTGCCGGGGTTCGACGGGCCCGGGGCGTGGGGTGATCCCGGAGCGCTGGACGCCTGGCTGGCGGAGTCCGGTGAACTGGTCGTCGGCGCGCTGCGCGAGGCCGGTCCGGACGCCAAGGTGTGGAGCTGGTCCGGGATCGACAACGCCGGGTTCTGGGCCCGCCGCATGACGCACGAGGTGACCGTCCACCGCGCGGACGCCACCCTGGCCGCCGGGCTGCCCTACGAGGTCGCGCCCGAGGTCGCCGCCGACGCGGTCGACGAGTGGCTGGAGATCGTGGAGTGGGCGCAGCGGACGCTGCCGGACGACGCGGTGCACGAGCTGCGCGGCCCCCGGCGCACCATCCACCTGCACGCCACCGACGCCGGGGCGGGGAACCACGCGGAGTGGCTGATCGAGCTCGGCGAGGAGGGCGTCTCCTGGCGTCACGGCCATGAGAAGGCCACCGTCGCCCTGCGCGGCCCGCTCACCTCCGTGCTCCTCGCCTTCTACCGCCGGCTGCCGCTGGACGCCCCCGGACTCGGCGTGCTCGGCGACCGGAAGCTGCTGGAGTCCTGGCTGGAGCGGGCGACGTTCGGCTGAGCGGCCGGACACGGAAGCGGCCCGCCCCCGGGAGAGGGGACGGACCGCCACTGTGTGCGTGAGGCGTCAGCGCTGGCTGTTCGCCCCGCGGCGGCGCATGCCGAAGAAGACCGCGCCACCGCCGGCCACGACCAGGGCGGCCGCGATGCCGGCGATCAGACCGGTGTTGGAGTCGGCACCGGTCTCGGCGAGGTTCGACTCACCGGCCGGGGACGGCGCGTTGCTCGAGGTGTCCGCCGGAGCGGTGCTCTCGCTCTCCGACTCTGACGGGGTCGGCTCGGGCTCCTCGGCCGGGGTGGAGGAGGACTCCGACGGGGTCGGCTTCGGCTCCTCCTCGACCGGGGGCTTCTCCTCCGTCTTGCAGGCCGTCGCCGGAGTGACCAGGTTCGGCTTGATGTCCTCGTCGACGTAGGGCTGCGCGTCGACGTGGATGCGGTACTCGGCGTTCGGCTTCCAGTCCTCCTCGAAGGTGATGGTGGTGCCTTCAGCGGTGCCCTTGACCACCTGCTCGCCGACCTGCTTGTCCTGCAGGAACACGGTGATGGTGGCGGGGACGCCGGCCGGGTCCTTGTCGGTGACGGTGATGACGCCCTTGTCACCGACGCACTTGGCCTCGGCCGAGAACTCGGTGATGTCGCAGGCCGCCGCGCTGCCGGCGACGCCGATCGCGAGGGCGGCGGACGCGGAGACGACACCGAGGGCGCGCACGGAGCGCGCGACGGTACGGCGGGATACGGACAGAACTGCCACGTTTGTCCTTACGGGAGAGCTTAAATGCGGGGGGTGGAGGGAGTGTTGACGGAGCATCAGCACTCCCCTGTGGCTCTCAGGTCTATAAGCGCCGCATAAGTAGTGTCAACGCATATGCCTACAGTGGGACCGGGCTTTGCCTTCTTATTAACAGCCCAGACGTTTCAAGGTCTCCGGGGCCTCCTCGATCCGGTCGACCAGGGCGATCCGGGCCTCCATCGAGCGCTCCCGGGCGAGCGACCGCAGCAGCGGCCAGGCCGGCAGCCTCTCCGTCCAGTGAGCCCGGTCCACCAGCACCATGGGCGTGGGTTCACCGCGCGACCCGTAGTAGTTCGGCGTCGCGTTGTCGAAGATCTCCTGTACGGTCCCGGCGGCACCCGGCAGGAACACCACGCCCGCGTCGCAGCGGGCCAGCAGCCCGTCCTCGCGGGTGGCGTTGGCGAAGTACTTCGCGATGTGCGAGGCGAAGGCGTTCGGCGGCTCGTGGCCGTAGAACCAGGTGGGGATGCCGATCGAGTGGTTGCCCTTCGGCCAGCGGGTGCGCACCTCGAAGGCGGCACGCGCCCAGTCGGTGATCGACGGCGTGAACGAGGGCGCGCAGGCGAGGAGTTCGCAGGCCTCGTCCAGCATGGCGTCGTCGTACGGGGCCGCGTAGGCGCCGAGGTTCGCCGCCTCCATCGCGCCCGGACCGCCGCCCGTCGCCACCGTGAACCCGGCGTGGGTCAGTGCCCGTCCGAGCCGGGCGGCACCCCGGAACTCCTCGGTGCCGCGGGCCATCGCGTGACCGCCCATCACGCCCACGACCCGTGCTCCGCGCAGGAGTTCGTCGAGGGCGTCGGACATGGAGTCGTCGTGGACCGCGCGCAGCATGGAGGCGAAGATGTCGCCGTCCGCCTTGGTCCGCTGGAACCAGGTGTAGGCCAGCGCGTCCGGGGTCGCCTCGTAGCCCTTGTCGAGCGAGGCGAACAGGTCGCCGGGCGTGTAGAGATGCCCTCGGTACGGGTCGAAGGGCAGGCCGGGGACGGGCGGGAGCACCAGGGCGCCGTCGGCGCGGAGCTTCTCCGCCGCGTCGGGGCGCATCGGACAGCCGAGGAAGACGGCTCCGGCGGTGTCGTTGGTGAGCAACTCCCGTGTCCGGTCGGTCAGGTCGACGGACTGGACACGGAATCCGGAGAGCGTGCCGCGGGACGAGACGATCGCGTCGAACTCCTCGAGCGTCTCTATCTCGCGGTCCCCGTGATGGACGGCATGGGCGGGACTCGTCTGCACCCGCCCATGCTAAGGGGGTGTCGTTCGGACCAGGTCGGCTTCAGGCGACGGCGCCTCGTGGTCGACCCGGGCGCAGTCGGGCGTGGGGAGCCGGCAGCCGGCGCCAGCGCCGCTCGGCGCCCTCCGGGAGAGTGCGTGCCGGGGCCCGCGACCCCGGCAGGATCCGGACGGCACCCCTGGGCCCGCGTGCGCGTCAGCCCTGCACCGCGGCCGGGTCCATCCAGATGACCTCCCAGGTGTGGCCGTCGAGGTCGTCGAAGGCGCGGCCGTACATGAAGCCGTGGTCCTGGGTCTCGCCGGCGACCGAGCCGCCCGCCGCGACGGCCTTCTCCACCAGCTCGTCGACCTTCTCGCGGCTCTCCGCGCTCAGCCCCAGCAGCACCTCGCTGCTCTTCGCGGCGTCCACGATCTCCTTCTTGGTGAACTCCGCGTACTTCTGCCTGGTCAGCAGCATCGCGACGATCGTGTCGCTGATCACGACCGACGCGGCGGTCTCGTCGCTGAACTGCGCGTTGATCGAGTAGCCGAGCTCCGTGAAGAACTTCTTCGAGGCGTCGAGGTCGTTGACGGCCAGGTTCACGAAGATCATCTGCTGGTACATGGCGGGGCCTCTCCCGGTTGGTTCCGTAGCGTTCGTGGGGTAGACCGGGGGCCCGCGCGGAACTCATCGGCCCGCGGAGATTTTTTCCGGACCGGTTTTCGGACGACTCCTCAGCGGGCCAGCGGCCACGCCGACAGCTCGGCCACGACCAGGGCCAACGGCCCGAACAGGGCGAGCAGCGCACCCGCGCGGAGCACGGCGGCCCGGCGCAGCGTCCCCGTGGCCGCCCCGAGGCGCCGCAGCGCGGCGGTGGTGCCGGCGCGGGCCTGCCTGGCCTCGACGGCGGCCGTCAGCAGCGTCGCCGTCGTGCAGCCGGCCACCAGCAGCACCCCGAGCACGACGAGCGGGTCGGCGGAGGCGTCCTCGCGGTCGTGCAGCGAGGCCATGGCGTACGCGGCCGACAGCACCGCGCAGACCACGCCCAGCGGGCGTCCGATGCGCGTGGCCTCCGTCATCAGGACCCGCCCGGCCAGCAGCCGCAGCGCGCCGGGCCGTACCGTCTGCAGCAGCCTGCCGCACAGATGGGTGAGGCCGGGACCGGCCAGGGCGAGACCGACGGCGGTCAGGGCGAGACCGAGCAGCGCGGAGGGCCGGTCGCCCGGCGTGCCCCCGCCGCCCGTACGGCTCGCGAAGGCCTCCACGGCCAGACCCACCGCCAGTACCGCGATGCCCCACGGCAGCCCGGACGGCGGCGTGAGCGGCACGGCGGGCCCGGCGTCGGCGGGCTCGGTGCCGGCGGCCGCCCCGGGGACCTCCTCCGCCGTGCCCTCCCGCTCCGGCACCGCCTCGGCCGTACGCCGGCCGCGGGCCGCCGCTCCCAGTTGCCTGCCGAACCGTCCGTACGCCCCGAACGACGCGCGTACCGGTGTACGCCGGTACGCGCCGAACCTGCCGTACGTCCGCCCCGCGGCCGCGCCCGCCACCGGCTCACGCGGCCGCAGCGCCACCGCCACGGCCGCCGACGCGCTCAGCGGCACGAGCGCCAGCAGGGTCAGGGCGGCCGGCAGCGGAAGCGGCCGTCCGGTGGCGAGGAAGTCCGTCGCGGCGCCGTCGGAGGGCATGCCGGTGAGGTCGCCGCGCAACTGGAGGAAGACCAGCAGGGCCAGCAGCGAGCCCAGCGCGCAGGACAGCGCCGTGGTGGCCGCGGAGACCGCCATCAGCCGGGCGGGACCGAGACCGATCGCCGACAGACCGGGCCGGGGCCGGGTGCCCGGATCGGTGCGGGCGACCGCGATCGCGAAGTACACCGTGGCCGCCAGCGGGACCGCGCACCAGGCCAGCCGGAGCGCCGAGGAGGCCGGGTCGGGGTGGCCCAGCGCGTGGCCGAGGGTGCTGAGCAGCAGGAAGCCCGTGCCCGCGGACGCGGCCGCGACCAGGAGCCGGCGCAGCTGGACGGCGGTGTGGGCGCTTCGGGTCAGACGGAGAGCGAGCACGCCGCCCGGCCTTCCGTCTCGGCCGCCCCGGCGACCGGCGGCAGATGTACGGTGCGCACCCGCCGCCCGTCGAGCAGCGACACGGTGCGGTCGGCGAGGGCCGCGGTCTGCGCGTCGTGGGTCGCGAGGACCACGGTGATGCCGTGCGAGCGGGCCGCCGTGGTGAGCGTGCGCAGTACGTGACCGCGGTCGACGCGGTACAGCGGGGCGGTCGGCTCGTCGGCGAACAGCACCGAGGGCGCCGGGGCGAGGGCGCGGGCGATGCACACCCGCTGTCGCTCCGCCTGCGTCAGCTCCCCGTGGTGCCTGCGGGCCTTGTCGCCGATGTCGAGGCGCTCCAGCCACTCCAGGGCCGCCGTCCTGGCGCGGCGCCGGTCGGTGCCGCGCAGCATCAGCGGCAGGGCGGCGTTCTCCCAGACGTTCAGCTCGGGCACCAGCACCGGTTCCGGGTCGATCCAGCCGAAGCGGTCCCGGCGCAGCCGCTCGCGGGCGACGGGGCTCATGGTGTGCACGGGCACGCTGTTGAACCAGACCTCGCCGTTCTTCGCGGGCAGCAGGCCGGACAGACAGCGCAGCAGGGTCGTCTTGCCGCTGCCGCGCGGGCCGCCGACGGCGAGGATCTCGCCCTCCCGGACGCCGAGCGAGACCCCGCTCAGTCCGGGTGAGCCGTCGTCGTACCGGTAGTGCAGGGCTCGCGCCCAGAGCACGTCGTTGTCCGGTGGGGCCACCATGGCGTACACCTCGGTTCGGATCGGAAATGTCGTGCGCTCTTCGGGTAAATCCCCCGTCCGGGGGAACGAAGGCAGGGCCGATCGGTCACTGGAACGCTAGGCAGGCCGCGGCGGGAGGCCGGACAGCACACGGCCCCGGGCGCCCGTTTCTCACTCGAACGGGCGGCACCGGGGCCGGTGTTGATCATCCAAAGGGAAGATCGGAACCTCGTTTGGCCTACAGCTTGGTCCAGGCCTCCGAGAGGGTCGCGCGCAGGATCTGCTCGATCTCGTCGAAGGTCTCCTGGTTGGAGATCAGCGGCGGGGCGAGCTGGACGACCGGGTCGCCGCGGTCGTCGGCCCGGCAGTACAGGCCGTTCTCGAAGAGCTTCTTCGACAGGAAGCCGTACAGCACGCGCTCGGTCTCGTCGGCGTCGAAGGACTCCTTGGTGTTCTTGTCCTTGACCAGCTCGATGCCGTAGAAGAAGCCGTTGCCGCGGACGTCGCCGACGATCGGCAGGTCGTGCAGCTTCTCCAGGGTCGCGCGGAAGGCGCCCTCGTTGTCGAGCACGTGCTGGTTGAGGCCCTCGCGCTCGAACAGGTCGAGGTTGGCGATGCCCACCGCGGCGGAGACCGGGTGGCCGCCGAAGGTGTAGCCGTGCAGGAAGGTGTTCTCGCCCTTGTAGAACGGCTCGGCGAGCCGGTCGGAGACGATGCACGCGCCGATGGGGGAGTAGCCCGAGGTCATGCCCTTGGCGCAGGTGATCATGTCCGGGACGTAGCCGAACTTGTCGCAGGCGAAGGTGGTGCCCAGCCGGCCGAAGGCGCAGATGACCTCGTCGGAGACGAGCAGCACGTCGTACTGGTCGCAGATCTCGCGCACCCGCTGGAAGTAGCCGGGCGGGGGCGGGAAGCAGCCGCCGGCGTTCTGCACCGGCTCCAGGAAGACCGCGGCGACCGTGTCCGGGCCCTCGAAGAGGATCTGCTGCTCGATCTGGTCGGCGGCCCAGCGGCCGAACGCCTCCGGGTCGTCGCCGTGGATCGGCGCCCGGTAGAGGTTGGTGTTGGGCACCTTGTGCGCGCCCGGGACGAGGGGCTCGAACGGGGCCTTCAGGGCCGGCAGTCCGGTGATGGACAGGGCGCCCTGCGGGGTGCCGTGGTAGGCCACCGCGCGGGATATGACCTTGTACTTGGTCGGCTTGCCGACGAGCTTGAAGTACTGCTTGGCGAGCTTCCAGGCGGTCTCCACCGCCTCGCCGCCGCCGGTGGTGAAGAAGACCTTGTTGAGGTCGCCCGGCGCCTCGTGCGCGAGCCGCTCCGCCAGCTCCACGGCCTTGGGGTGGGCGTAGGACCACACGGGGAAGAAGGCCAGCTCCTGGGCCTGCTTGGAGGCGGTCTCCGCGAGCTCCTGACGGCCGTGGCCCGCCTGTACCACGAACAGGCCCGCGAGGCCGTCGAGGTAGCGCTTGCCCCGGTCGTCGTAGATGTGGGTGCCCTCGCCCCGGACGATGGTGGGGACGGGGGAGTTCTCGTACGAGGACATGCGGGTGAAGTGCATCCACAGGTGGTCGTACGCGGACTTGCTGAGGTCCTGGGGGCGGTCGGTGCTCACGATTATCGGGTTCCCCACATGTAGGTCTGCTTCTTGAGCTTGAGGTAGACGAAACTCTCGGTGGAGCGCACTCCGGGAACGGCCCGGATGCGTCGGTTGATGACCTCCAGAAGGTGGTCGTCGTCCTCACAGACGATCTCGACCATGAGGTCGAAGGAGCCCGCGGTCATCACCACGTACTCGCACTCGTCCATGGCGGTCAGCGCGTCGGCCACGGACTCCACGTCGCCCTCGACGTTGACCCCGACCATCGCCTGGCGGCGGAAGCCCACGGTGAGCGGGTCCGTGACGGCGACGATCTGCATCACGCCCTGATCGAGCAGCTTCTGGACGCGCTGGCGCACGGCCGCCTCCGACAGGCCGACGGCCTTGCCGATGGCGGCGTACGGCCGGCGGCCGTCCTCCTGGAGCTGCTCGATGATGGCGAGGGAGACGGCGTCCAACTGGGGACCGCCGCCGTTCTTGGACTCGCGGGAGTCCTTCGGGTCTGCGCTTCGACTGGCCACGGTGTCACTGTGCACGACGTATCGACAGTTTCGCAAGGCTCGATCGATGAATTTCGTTGTCTGAGACGTCTCAGCTTGCGGATTTCGCAGGAGTGGAGTGGGTGGGGGTGTTGAAAACGTCTGCCGTCGGTTTAGGGTGGGTGTCTCAGAGGTTGGACACCGGTCATTTCTTGACACCCCAGACACCTCGGACACCCACGAGGAACACCAGGAGGGCCTGCAGTGAGCACCGAGCTGCGTCGTCTGCGCAACTACATCGGCGGGGAGTTCCGGGACGCCGCCGACGGACGGACCACCGAGGTGGTCAACCCCGCCACGGGCGAGGCGTACGCGACCGCTCCGCTGTCCGGGCAGGCGGACGTGGACGCCGCGATGGCCGCCGCCGCCGAGGCGTTCCCCGGCTGGCGCGACACCACCCCGGCCGAGCGCCAGAAGGCCCTGCTGAAGATCGCGGACGCCTTCGAGGAGCGCGCCGAGGAACTCATCGCGGCCGAGGTGGAGAACACGGGCAAGCCCACCGGGCTGACCCGCACCGAGGAGATCCCGCCGATGGTGGACCAGATCCGCTTCTTCGCGGGCGCGGCGCGGATGCTGGAGGGCAAGGGCGCCGGCGAGTACATGGAGGGGCTGACCTCCTTCGTGCGCCGTGAGCCGATCGGCGTGTGCGCCCAGGTCGCGCCCTGGAACTACCCGATGATGATGGCCGTGTGGAAGTTCGCCCCGGCGATCGCCGCGGGCAACACGGTCGTCCTGAAGCCCTCGGACACCACCCCGGCCTCCACGGTCCTGCTCGCCGAGATCCTCGGCTCGATCCTCCCCAAGGGCGTCTTCAACGTCGTCTGCGGCGACCGCGACACCGGCCGCCTGATGGTCGAGCACCCCACCCCGGCGATGGCGTCCATCACCGGTTCGGTGCGCGCGGGCATGTCCGTCGCCGAGTCCGCGTCCAAGGACCTCAAGCGGGTCCACCTGGAGCTGGGCGGCAAGGCCCCGGTCGTCGTCTTCGAGGACACCGACATCGCCAAGGCCGTCGAGGACATCTCCGTCGCGGGCTTCTTCAACGCCGGCCAGGACTGCACGGCCGCCACGCGCGTGCTCGTCCACGAGTCGATCCACGACGAGTTCGTCTCCGCGCTCGCCAAGGCCGCCGCCGACACCAGGACCGGCATGCCGGACGACGAGGACGTCCTCTTCGGCCCGCTCAACAACCCCAACCAGCTCAAGCAGGTCGAGGGCTTCATCGAGCGGCTGCCGGCGCACGCGCGCGTGGTCGCCGGCGGCAAGCGCGTCGGCGACAAGGGCTTCTTCTACGCCCCGACCGTCGTCTCCGGCCTCAACCAGGACGACGAGATCGTCCAGAAGGAGGTCTTCGGCCCGGTCATCACCGTCCAGCGCTTCACCGACGAGGACCAGGCCGTCGAGTACGCCAACGGCGTCGAGTACGCGCTGGCCTCCTCGGTGTGGACCAAGGACCACTCCCGCGCGATGCGCATGTCCAAGAAGCTCGACTTCGGCTGCGTGTGGATCAACACCCACATCCCGCTGGTCGCGGAGATGCCGCACGGCGGCTTCAAGAAGTCCGGCTACGGCAAGGACCTCTCGGCGTACGGCTTCGACGACTACACGCGCGTCAAGCACGTGATGACGTCCCTGGACGGATAAGCGTCGAAGCGTCGGCCCCGGACGGTGCACCACCGTCCGGGGCCGACGTGTCTCCAGGAACCGAACCCCGTTTTTGAACATGTTCAACTCTCGGCGTACGCTGCTGCCATGAGCGACAGAGCCGCCCTGCTCAAGGGCATTCGCGCCTGGCTGGTCTTCTTCGTCGTCTGCCTGGTGCTCAGCGGCGTCACGGCCTTCCCGCTGGTGCACGAACTGCGCTGGACCGAGGACCTGCTCCGGTCCCTGTCGGCGCCGGAGCACCTCCCCGCCCTCATGGGCTGGATCGAGCGCGTACGCCAGGGGCTCGACACCGCCGACGCCGAGTACCCCTTCCTCCTCTACGGCACCGACTGGCTCGCCTTCGCGCACCTCGTGATCGCGGTCGCCTTCTACGGCCCCTACCGCGACCCCGTCCGCAACATCTGGGTCATCGAGTTCGGCATGATCGCCTGCGCCGGCATCATCCCGCTCGCCCTCGTCTGCGGCCCGGTCCGGGGCATCCCCTTCTGGTGGAGCGTCATCGACATGGCGTTCGGAGTGTTCGGAGTGATCCCGCTGTACGTCGTACGCCAGAAGATCAAGCGGCTGGAGGCGCTCACGCCGAACACGGCACCCGCCCTCGCTACGTGAGGGCGGCCTCCCGGATCCGGTCGGCGACCGGGTTCGACGCCGTGTCCTTCGCGTCGGTGTCGGAGAGCGAGTACACGAGGGTGAAGCCCAGGTCCTCGGTCGCGGCGAGCATCGTGCTGTAGCCGGGGCGGGCACCGCTCTTTCCCCAGTAGACCGTGCCCTGGAGCTCCAGGCGGGTCAGGCCCGCGCTGTGGGCGGCGCCCTCGATGCCCGCCGGGACGGTGAACATCTCCCGCAACTGCGGTTCGGGCACGATCCGTCCGCTGAAGAGGGCCGTGACGAGCCGTTCCAGGTCGGCGGTGGTCGAGATCATGTCCCCGGCCGCCCAGCGGTCGGCCACGTTCCACTCGGTGACGTCGACCAGCCGGGTCGTCCCGTCCGGCCGGGAGACCGCCTGGTAGCCGTGGTGGTGCGGTCCGCGGATACGGGGGTCGGTGCCGGGGAAGT
Organism: Streptomyces sp. CB02400; assembly: GCF_001905725.1. Lineage (GTDB taxonomy): Bacteria > Actinomycetota > Actinomycetes > Streptomycetales > Streptomycetaceae > Streptomyces > Streptomyces atrovirens. The sequence goes on along the minus strand of NZ_LIWB01000021.1, from coordinate 110,523 downwards.
ACGTGTGCCGCATCCTGGCGGGGCGCAGCACCAGCCGGGCCACCTCGGAGGCGTACGAGTGCCCGGTCACCTTCTCGATCAGCATGCCGAGGATCGTGTAGTTGATGTTGAGGTACTGCTGCTGCTCACCGGCGTCGAACGCCGGTCCCTTCGCGACCGCCGACTCCACGACCCGCTGCGGGGTGAGCGTGTCGCGGCGGTGCGCGTACTGCTCCTCGAAGGTGTTCCCCCAACTGACGCCCGGCTGGATGCCGCTGGTGTGGTTCAGCAGGTTCCGTACGGTGACGGGCTCCTCGAACTCGGGACCGAGCAGACCGGGGAGATAACGCTCGATCGACGCGTCGAGGTCGACCTCGCCCTGCGCCGCGAGCCGGAGGACGGCGGCGGCCGTCACCACCTTGGTCGTCGAACCGGCCCTGAACCGCGCGTCCGGGTCGGCCGCCCGGCCGCTCACCAGGTCCCGCACCCCCGAACTGCCCTGCCAGGAACCCTCGGTACCGCCCAGCCGGACCAGCGCGGCGGTCGTGGTCGCGTCGGGCAGCCCCCCGATCGCCTCGCACAGCGCCTGGTGGGACGGTGCGGTGGTGCACACGGGCGCCCGCGGGGCGGAGGAGGCGAACGCGGGCGCGACGAGCGGGCCCGCGCCCAGGGCGAGGACGAGGGAGGCGGCGAGCAGGGTGGTACGGCGGCGGGCGTGCATCGGCTGCTCCTCGGGGGAGTTCGGCGGAAGGACGTGATCATCCTCCGGCCGTGCGGGCCGCCTCCGGATCGTCGTCAGGGAGGGCGCCTGCCCTGGCGCACCCCCGACCGACTCCCCTGGGCGTGCAGGAGAGTTGTCAGGGGTTGTCCCTAGGGTGCCTGCCGCCCCGGCCGGCCCCCGGCCGCACGCAGCGCGCACAGCACGTCGATGCGGTTGGTGGTGATCGAGTCGACGCCCAGGGACAGCAGGCGGCGCATGGAGCGGCGGGTGTCCGGGGTCCAGACGGACAGCAGATAACCGGCGTGGTGGACACGGTCCGCGAGCGCGCGGTCGACCAGGCCGAAGCGGTAGTTCAGCCAGCGCGGACGGATCGCCTCCAGCAGACCGGCGCGGGCCGGTGCCAGCGTCGTACGCGTGAGAGCGATCTCGGCGGACGGGTCCGCCGCGCGCACGGCGAGCATGGCGCAGGCGCCCGCGCAGTAGTACACGCGGTCCTGGGCGCCCCGCTCGCGCACGGCGTCCACGACCCGGCGCGCCGCGCGGACGTCCGGCGTGCCGGGCAGGTCGATCATCACCCGGCCGCCGTCCGTCGCCGCCAGAGCGTCGGAGAGCGTGGGCACCCCGTCGTCCGTGACCGCGCGCACCTCCTCCCACGACAGCGACAGCAGCGGACGGTCGTGCTCCCAGAGCCGCTTCAGCGTGCCGTCGTGCAGCAGCACCGGGACGCCGTCCCGGGTGAGGCGTACGTCGATCTCCACCGCGTCCGCGCCCCGGTGGAGCGCGGACCGCAGCGAGGCGAGGGTGTTCTCGCGGACGCGGTAGGGGTCGCCGCGGTGGGCCACGGCGGTCACGTTCTGCATGGCGGCCCTTCGCGGATGGTCAGGAGGCGAGCCAGGACGCGGTGTAGGTGTCGATCTCGGCGGCCAGCCGCGCCTTGCCGGCCGGGTCCATGAACGACGCCTCGACCGCGTTCTTCGCCAGACCGGCCAGACCCCGCTCGTCGAGCTCCAGCAGCCGCGCGGCGACCGCGTACTCGTTGTCGAGGTCGGTGCCGAACATCGGCGGGTCGTCGGAGTTGACGGTGACCAGGACGCCGGCCCGCGTGAACTCCTTGATGGGGTGTTCGTCGAGGTCGGTCACCGCGCGGGTGGCGATGTTGGAGGTGGGGCACACCTCCAGCGGGATGCGCCGCTCGGCCAGGTGCTGGAGCAGCTTCGGGTCGCGGGCGGAGCTGGTGCCGTGCCCGATGCGCTCGGCGCCCAGCTCGTTGAGCGCGTCCCACACCGTCTCCGGTCCCGTGGTCTCGCCGGCGTGCGGTACGGAGTGCAGCCCGGCGGCGATCGCGCGGTCGAAGTACGGCTTGAACTGCGGCCGGGGCACGCCGATCTCGGGCCCGCCGAGACCGAAGGAGACCAGGCCCTCCGGGCGCAGCCGGTCGTCGGTGGCGAGCCGCACGGTCTCCTCGGCGGACTCCAGCCCGGCCTCGCCGGGAATGTCGAAGCACCAGCGCAGCACCGTCCCGAACTCGGCCTCGGCCGCCTTGCGGGCGTCCTCGATCGCGTCCATGAAGGCACGCTCGTCGATGCCGCGCCGGGTGGAGGAGAACGGGGTGATGGTCAGCTCGGCGTACCGCACCTGCTGCCGGGCCAGTTCACGGGCCACCTCGTAGGTCAGCAGCCGTACGTCCTCGGGGGTGCGGATGAGCTCGACGACGGACAGGTACACCTCGATGAAGTGGGCGAAGTCCGTGAAGGTGAAGTAGTCGGCCAGGGCCTCGGGGTCGGTGGGGACCTTGGAGTCGGGGTGGCGGGCGGCCAGCTCCGAGACGATGCGGGGGGAGGCGGACCCGACGTGGTGCACGTGCAGTTCGGCCTTCGGCAGCCCGGCGATGAAGGCCCGCAGATCGTGTGGGACGCGCGGCTCGACGAGACGGTCGGTCAAGGGTTCCTCCCCGGAACGGCGCCCCTTCGACCGCGCGAGCGGCGGGACGCGGATGATCGGCTGATCGGTGACTCGGGGTCATCGTAGGCGGTCGGAGAAGGGGGCGCGGGGCGGTACGGGGCGGCGGAGCCGTAGCATGGCCGGACGATCGAGGGCCGAGGGGGAACTCCAGATGACGGACGCGACGCAGCCGGGCGGGGACACGGGCGCCGACGACCCCTGGGCGGCCCCGGAGGACAGGACCTCACTGGACAAGGACCGCACGTCCGGCGCCGGCCGGCCGCCGCAGTCACCGGCCACGCCGACCGTCGCCGACGGGCTGTCCGCGCCGCAGCCGCCGTCCGTGCACAACCAGCCCACCATCGCCGGGATGCCGGGTGCCGGCTTCGTCCCGCCCGCCGGGGGCATGCCCCCGGGCGGCGCCACGCCGTTCGACGCCCCGGGCTCCGCGCTGCCCCCGCCGCCCGTCGCGCCCACCGGTCCCGGCGCACCCGGCGGCTACGGATACCCCGGCTACCCGCCGGGCTACGGCTGGCCCGGCATGCCGATGCAGCGGCAGAACGGCATGGGGGTCGCGGCCATGGTGCTCGGCATCCTGGCCTGCTGCCTGTTCTGCCTCTACGGCGTGGTCTCCGTCGTCCTCGGCATCCTCGCCATCGTCTTCGGCATCAAGGGCCGCCAGAAGGCCGAGCAGGGCCTGGCCGACAACCACGGGCAGGCCCAGGCCGGCCTGATCACGGGCATCATCGGCCTCGTCCTCGGCATCGCCGTGATCGTCCTGATAGCGATCGGCGTCGTGGCCGCCATCAACAGCGAGGAGGACGGCTGGGAGGACGAGGACTACTACGGCGCCCACCGCCCGGCCGTCACCGCTCCCGCCTTCCGCTGACCAACACCGGTCGCCGAGGACCGACGGCCCGAGCCCCCGCACAGCGGGCTCGGGCCGTCGGTCCTTCGCGGGTGGGTCAGAGCGCGAGGCCCGTCAGGACCATCACCCGCTCGTAGGTGTAGTCGTCCATCGCGAACTTCACGCCCTCGCGGCCCACACCGGACTGCTTGGCGCCGCCGTACGGCATCTGGTCGGCGCGGTAGGACGGCACGTCGCCGATGACGACACCGCCGACCTCCAGGGCCCGGTGGGCCCGGAAGGCGGTCTGCAGGTCGTGCGTGAACACGCCCGCCTGGAGGCCGTACTTGGAGTCGTTGACGGCCGCGAAGGCCGCCGCCTCGCCGTCCACCTTCTGCACGGTCAGCACCGGTCCGAAGACCTCCTCGCAGGAGATCGTCGCGTCGGCCGGTACGTCGGTGAGCACGGTCGGCGCGTAGGAGGCGCCGTCGCGCTTGCCGCCGGTGTGCAGCGTGGCGCCCGCGGCGACGGCCTCGTCGACCCAGGACTCCACGCGCTGCGCGGCGGCCTCGCTCACCAGCGGGCCGACGTCGGTGGCGTCGTCGTTCGGGTCGCCGGTGACCTGCGCCTCGACGGCGGCGACGATGCGCGGCAGCAGCCGGTCGTACACCGACGCGTCGGCGATCACGCGCTGCACGGAGATGCAGGACTGGCCGCCCTGGTAGTTGGAGAAGGTCGCGATGCGCTGCGCGGCCCGGTCCAGGTCCTCGTCGCTCGCGAAGTCGGCGAGGACGACGGCCGCGCCGTTGCCGCCCAGCTCCAGGGTGCAGTGCTTGCGCGGCACCGAGTCCATGATCGCGTAGCCGACGGTCTCGGAGCCGGTGAAGGAGATGACCGGGAGGCGCTCGTCCTGGACCAGGGCGGGCATGCGGTCGTTGGGGACCGGGAGGATGCTCCAGGAGCCGGCGGGCAGCTCGGTCTCGGCGAGCAGTTCACCGAGGATCAGGCCGGAGAGGGGCGTGGCGGGCGCCGGCTTGAGGATGATCGGCGCGCCCGCGGCGATCGCGGGGGCGATCTTGTGGGCGCACAGGTTCAGCGGGAAGTTGAACGGCGCGATGCCGAGGACGACGCCCTTGGGGAAGCGGCGGGTGAAGGCGAGCCGGCCCTGGCCGCCGGCGTCGGTGTCCAGGCGCTGGGCCTCGCCGCCGTTGAAGCGGCGGGCCTCCTCGGCGGCGAAGCGGAAGACGGAGACGGCGCGGCCGACCTCTCCGCGGGCCCACTTGACCGGCTTGCCGTTCTCGGCGGAGATCAGGCGGGCGATCTCCTCGGTGCGCTCGACGAGGCGGCGGCTGACGTGGTCGAGGGCGGCGGCGCGGGTGTGGGCGGGGGTGGCGGCGAAGTCCTCGCGGACGGCGTGGGCGGCGGAGACGGCGTCTTCTACCTGGGCGTCGGTGGGGACGCTCACGGTGCCGACGGTGTGGCCGTCCCAGGGGGAGGTGACGTCGAAGGTGGTCTCGCCGGTGGCCTGGCGGCCGGCGAGCCAGAAGGCGGTGGTGGAAGTCATGTGCGGGTTCCGGCCCTTCCGCGGTTGGGGGTGTGTGGGTGGGCTGCTGGGTCCACGGTAGGGCGGAGGGCGGGGGGTGGAGTTTGGCCGAGTCGTAGTGGTGGGGGTGTGGGGGTTCTACGGTTTGGCGGGGTGGGGTGGGGGTGCGGGCTTTTGGGTTTTCGCCCCCGCCGCCCCTTCCCGTCCCGTCCCTGGGGCTGCGCCCCAGAGCCCCTTGTCCTCAAACGCCGGACGGGCTGGGAGGGAGGGGGACGGACGGGCTGGGAGGGGTCCATGGCGACCTGGAGGTCCGCAGGAGAAGGGCTGAGATTGCCGGGCCGGGTGATGGGGTTGCCCGGCCTGTCGCCGGACGGGTGGGAAGTCAGGCCTGTGGAGGCCATGTAAGACCGACGCTCACCGGCCGGCAGAGGCCCGTGAAACAGGAACCCGTGGCACCGCGGAGCAGTACGGACCGGAATCACCCGCCCCCGGGCGGATGAGGGCGTCAATCCGTTGTCGTCGCCTTCAGGGACAGCCACAGCTCCATGCGGGTGTCCGGGTCGTCCAGGGAGCGGCCGAGGATCTCCTCGACCCGGCGCATGCGGTAGCGGAGGGTGTGGCGGTGGACGCCCAGGTCGGCTGCTGCCGCGTCCCACTGGCCGTGGCGGGAGAGCCAGGCGCGGAGGGAGGCGACGAGGTCGCCGCGGCCCGTCGCGTCGTGTTCGCGCAGGGCGCGCAGCAGCCCGTCGGCGAACGCCCTGACCGCGTCGTCGGCGAGCAGCGGCAGCACTGAGCCCGCGGCCATGTGTTCGTGCTCCACCAGCACCCTCCCCCGCCGCCGTGCCACCGAGAGGGCCTGTTCGGCCTGCTTGTAGGCGGTGGACGCGGCGATCGGGCCGGCCGGTGCGGACAGTCCGACGACCAGTTCGTCGTCGTCGGCCTTGCGGGCCGCCTCCCGCGCGGCGGCGTGGTCGCAGCAGGCGGCCACGGCGGCGCCGCCGTCGCAGGCCAGTATCACCAGCCGGTTCCCCTCCGGCACGGCCAGGACCACCTCCCCGGAGCGGGCGGCGGCGGACTCCGCGACCTCGGCGAGGGCTCCGAGGGCATCCCCGTTCGCCTCGCCCCCGGCGGCCACGATGATCCGGAAGGGCGCGTCGAGAAGGCCGCCGTACAGGTCCCCGGCCACCGCGCGGGCGTGGTCCGGCTCCCCGGCGAGCAGCATGCGCAGCACGGCGGCGCCGATGCGCTGCTCGGCGGCGTGCAGCGAGCGGGAGCGTTCCGTGGTCAGGGTGAGCAGGGCGATGGCGGAGTGGACGGCGTACCGCTCGGCGGTGCCGAGGGCGGCGGCCGTGCCGACGGCGAGCGCCGCGCGGGGGCGTCGGCCGGTACCGAGGGAGTGCAGTTCGACCCGGTCCTCGTTCTCCGGTCCGGCCACGACCGAGGAGGCGGGCGCGGACCGCTCCCGCAGCCGGGTCACGTCCGGGGTGAGCCGCGCGGCGCGCCGGCCCGCCCACTCCGGTGCCGTGGCCACGACGGCGCCCGAGGCGTCGTACAGCGCGGCCCACCCGTCGACCTGCGCGGCGAGCGCGGCCAGCAGCCCCTCCGGGCCTTCGGTCAGGGCCTGTCTGGTCAGTTCCCGCTGGGCCGCGAAGCCCGCGGTCACCGCGCGGTACTGGTCGGCGGCGATGGCGGCGGACACGGCCTTGCTGATCGCGAGGAAGGGGGTGCGGCGCGGCACCTCGAGGAGTGGCAGGTCCTCCGCGCGGGCCGCGTCGACCAGGGCGTCGGGGATGTCCTCGTAGTGGACGCCGACGGCGAATCCGAGGCCCACGACTCCCGCCCCGACCAGCCGCCTCACATAGCGGCGCATCGCCTCCCGGTCCTCCGCGTCGAGTTTCAGCGCGGTGATCAGCAGGAGTTCCCCGCCCTCCATGTAGGGCACGGGGTCGGCGAGCTCACTGGCGTGCGCCCAGCGGACCGGCACGTCGAGGCGGTCCTCGCCCGCGCGCACGGTCAGCTTGAGCGCGGAGTGGTGGACGAGCGAGGCGAGCGTCGGGGGCATGGGTGCCTTGGGCCTTCGGGTCTGCGTCGGGTGTGTGAGAACTCGGTGATCTTTTGGCCGCCGCGTATGAACGGCCTGTGTCGATTCTGCCTCACTGTACGGTCCCCGGCCGCCCGGACCGGACGGCTCACCCCCGCAGGTCCACCAGCAGCGGCGGCGCGTGCTCGCCCTTGACGTCGGTCAGCGACAGCACGGCGTGCCCGGGCGGCACGGAGTGCGCCAGCTCGGAGGCGGACCACCGCTCCCGCTCGACCTGCTTCACGGTGACCGCGTCCGTGGTCACCGCCTTGCCCGTCAGCCACTTGCGCAGCGCGTGGAGGAAACGCGTCATCGGCTGGTCCGCGAAGACCGTGTGCTTGGCGATCTCCGTCGTCTCCACCCACTCGGTGCCCCAGGTCTGCGCGAACCGGTTGCCGTCCCAGGTGGTGACACCGGAGAACGCCATACGGCAGCCCACCGCGCCGTAGAGCGGTCCGTGCAGCGCCTCGGGGACGTCACCAACGGTGCGCAGGGTGAGCAGCACGCCCGCGTTCTGCGACCGCAGCCGCTGGATGCGGCGCACCGACTCCGCGGTGACCGTGTCCGTCGCGTCGTCCAGGACCAGACAGGCGAAGTGGGTGCGCCGGCTCTCGCGTACGACGGCGTGGAACTGGGCGAGGACCAGCCGGGTGATCAGCCGTCCGGCTTCCTCGTGGCCATGCTCCGGCAGGTCGATCCGCACACGGAGGGGATGGTGTGCGACCGCGCGCAGGGAGAACGGCCGACTGGGACCGCCCCCGCCGAAGAAGTCCGTGAACACCGGCCTGTTCAGCAACGCCAGCCGGTCGGCCAGGAGCTGGCCCGGATCGCCCAACGTACCGGTCTGGCGCAGCCGCGCGTCGAGCTCGCGGCGCATGACATCGTTCCCACTCGAGGCCAGCGCCTCCCGCAGCGGGGTCAGGGTCCCCTCGTCACCCTCCAGCAACTCGCGCAGCTCTGGCAGGGTGGGGAAGCGCCCCCGTACCGCGCGGAAGGGGCCGAGGAGCTGAGCCAGCGCGGTGGTGGCGCCTTGCGTGCCGACCGTGTCGAGGTCGCCGGTCAGCGCCTCGGCGAGGATCGCCGCCGCCTCGTCCGGATCGTCGGACTCGGCGTACGGATCGAGGTCGTGCACCGAGGACGGATCACCGATCCGCACGATCACGTCGAAGGCGTCGTCCCTGCCCAGGGGGTTGCCGGCGGCGGAGACGGCCACGACGGCACAGCGCCCGGTGAGCGCCTGCAGCGCGAGCGCCTCGGTCACCGGCTCAACGAGGGTGCGGGTCTTGCCGGACCCGGAGGGGCCGATGGCCAGCAGCGAGGTGCCGAGCACGTCCGGACCGAGAGCCGCCCCCGCGTCGTGGTACGGCTGGGGCGCGCGCTCGGCCGCCACCCAGCGGCCGATGCGCACCTGACCGGCGAGCAGGTCGTGACGGGCGGTCCGGTGCGGCAGGTCCCGGGCGCCGGAAGGATGCGTCCAGGCCGCGCCGCCCTGGCGCAGGACGGTGTCGCTGAAGGCCGCCAGCGTGGCGCCGCGCCGGGCGACGGCGAAGGCGTGCTCGATGCGGGCGCAGTCGACGTCGTTCGCACGGCCTTCGTTCACCTCTGCGGTGAGCACCTCCGCGGCCTCGTGCTGCCCAGCGTCGTGGAGGGCGGGCCATTGCGAGCGGGGGCGGTCGAACGCGGTCTTACCGACGGCGGTGCCCGTCGGGGGAGGCGCGAACAGCGCCTTCGCGTACGGCAGCCAGCCCCCGAGGCGGGCGAAGGGCCACAGCACGAGCAGGGTGACGACCGTGTACAGCGAGTACGTGAAGAAGGCGGAGCTCATCGGCTCGTAGCTGTCCGTGATCAACGCGGTCAGGGAGAGCAGCGGGACCAGGACCGGCAGCTCGAACCAGCCGAGGCCCGGAAACGCGTCGGGGAAGACGAAGCTGAGGATCAGGAGGGCGAGGCAGCCAGAGATCAGGAGCTGTGTCGGGCGGGGCAAGCGGTTCATGTAGTGGCGGACGATGGCACGCCAACTGCCGAGTACGCCGACTCCGAAGACGAGCGCGCCGAAGAGGAGGCCGTCGGCGACCAGCCTGGCGTGTTCCCCGGGAAGCGTCACGGTCCGGCCCTCGACCGGCCGGGGCACCAGCGACAGCTCGTACCACCAGTCATCCGGCGTGAACATCCGGAACAGGGTGCCTTTGTACGGGAAGTAGCCGCTGCTCCAGAGGGACCACACCCCGAGTGCCAGGACGACCGGGATGAACATGCCGGCGACGGTCACCGGGGCGATGCGTTCCCGGATCTCCTTGGGGCGGTGGCCGAACCGCCAGATCCCCGGGCGGGCGGCCGGCCGCTCCTCGTCGAGCCAGGCGGTGACGGGGGACTGCTGCGGAGGCGGGGGTGTGCCTGGGGCGCGGGCCGGGCGTGGGGGTGTCGCCGGGATGTCCGGGGGGTCGGCCGGGCGCGGTACGGGGTTCGCGTGCGTGCCCCGCGCGTCCTGGGTACCGTCGTCGTTCATCGCCTTGCCCCCTGAGCTGCCGCTCCATCCGCCATCAGCGAGCCAATCTAACGCCCTGACAGAGCGAGTTCACCGCATACACGGCCCGAGCTGCGGGCGGTCGTGCCTCCTCCAGTGCTTCAAGGGCCTGGAAGGCACCCCCCAGGGCGGCACGGGTGGGCGCAGCGGCACCCCGCAAGCGCGGGTGAGCACAACCCACCCCCGCTATGTCCACCAAGGACAACCCGGAACCCCCGACAACGCCCACATGGAGCATGCCCACCCCCCGCTCCCCGCCCTAGCCTGCGAGAAAAGAACGCAAGCGTCCGAAACACCCCCCAGGAGCCCCGCATGACCGCACTTCCGCAGGAGCGCCGCGTCGTCACCGCCATCCCCGGACCGAAGTCGCAGGAGCTGCAGGCCCGCCGCACTGCCGCGGTCGCGCAGGGCGTGGGCTCCGTGCTGCCCGTGTTCACCACCCGCGCGGGCGGCGGCATCATCGAGGACGTCGACGGCAACCGGCTGATCGACTTCGGTTCCGGCATCGCCGTGACCTCCGTCGGCGCCTCCGCCGAGGCCGTCGTCCGCCGTGCCTCCGCCCAGCTCGCCGACTTCACCCACACCTGCTTCATGGTCACGCCGTACGAGGGCTACGTGGCCGTCGCCGAGGCGCTCGCCGAGCTGACCCCGGGCGACCACGCCAAGAAGTCCGCGCTGTTCAACAGCGGCGCCGAGGCCGTCGAGAACGCCGTCAAGATCGCGCGTGCGTACACCAAGCGCCAGGCGGTCGTCGTGTTCGACCACGGCTACCACGGCCGTACGAACCTCACCATGGCGCTGACCGCGAAGAACATGCCGTACAAGCACGGCTTCGGCCCGTTCGCTCCCGAGGTGTACCGCGTCCCGGTCGCCTACGGCTACCGCTGGCCGACCGGCCCGGAGAACGCGGGTCCGGAGGCCGCCGCGCAGGCCATCGACCAGATCTCCAAGCAGGTCGGCGCCGAGAACGTGGCCGCGATCATCATCGAGCCGGTGCTCGGCGAGGGCGGCTTCATCGAGCCGGCCAAGGGCTTCCTGCCCGCGATCAGCCAGTTCGCCGAGGACAACGGCATCGTCTTCGTCGCCGACGAGATCCAGTCCGGCTTCTGCCGCACCGGCCAGTGGTTCGCCTGCGAGGACGAGGGCATCGTCCCGGACCTGATCACCACCGCGAAGGGCATCGCGGGCGGCCTGCCGCTCGCTGCCGTCACCGGTCGCGCCGAGATCATGGACGCCGCCCACTCCGGCGGCCTGGGCGGCACCTACGGCGGCAACCCGGTCGCCTGCGCGGGTGCGCTCGGCGCGATCGAGACGATGAAGGAGCTCGACCTCAACGCCAGGGCGAAGAACATCGAGTCCGTCATGAAGGCCCGCCTCACCGCCATGGCCGAGAAGTTCGACGTCATCGGCGACGTCCGCGGCCGGGGCGCGATGATCGCCATCGAGCTGGTCAAGGACCGCGACACCAAGGAGCCGAACCCCGAGGCGACGGCCGCGCTGGCCAAGGCCTGCCACCAGGAGGGCCTGCTGGTCCTGACCTGTGGCACCTACGGCAACGTGCTGCGCTTCCTGCCCCCGCTGGTCATCGGCGAGGACCTGCTGAACGAGGGCCTCGACATCATCGAGCAGGCGTTCGCGCGCATCTGAGCCGGCATCGGGGCAGGTGAGCCGCCTGCCCCGGACCGCCGGGGCCGACGAGCGGCAGAGCGTGTGAAGAACGTGTGCGAGGTGGATGACGGGAGCCCGTTGGCCCTGTCGCGGGGCCACCCCCTGCCGTAGGTTTCTACGCGGATGAGAGATACACCCCGCCCACAGGGGACTGTGGGTGGTTTCAGGCCGGGGCCTCCCCAGCTTCGACCTGGTCGTGCCCTCGCGCACACAACCGGGGCCTGAAGGCTTCGGGTCTCCTCATGATCGGACGGTCGCCCGCCCCAGACCCCCCGGGGCGCGCGACGTTCCGGTCCGGACGGCCATCCGGGCACCTCACACGGCAAGCCGTTCCCAGAAGGGCCAGTGCATACCCCCCCTTTGCACTGGCCCTTCGGCGTACGCCGGGCCCCACCTGCGAAGCTGTGCACCATGCTGCTGCTGGGACCGCCCGTTCTCCTCTTCGCGCTGATCACCTGGCAGGTCGTCGCCGACGGCCCGCTGGTGGGCCTCGACGAGCGGCTGAGCCGGGAGCTGGTCCATCCGGACCAGGCATCCGAACTGCTCGCCGACCTCGGCAACGTCCAGGTCGCCCTCCCCGTCCTGGCGATCGCACTGGCGTACGTCGCCTGGCGCGGACGTGCCACAGGTATGGACCGCTGGTGGCTGCCGCCCGCCGCCGGGGCCCTGGCGATGGTGCTGGTGCCGGCGCTGGTCGCGCCCCTGAAGGAGTGGACCGACCGCCCCGGCACCCCGGCCGTGCCCCCGGCGGTCGGCTATTACCCCTCCGGGCACACGGCCACCGCCGTGGTGGCGTACGGCGCGGCGACGCTGCTGCTCCTGCCGCTGCTGCGGTCGGCGGCGGTGCGTCGCCTGCTCGTCGCGGCCTGCGCCGTCCTGGTCGCCGGCGCCTCGTTCGGGCTGGTGCGCCGGGGCTACCACTGGCCGCTGGACGTGGCGGCCAGCTGGTGCCTCGGCGCGGTGCTGCTGATCTGCCTCTGGTTGTCGCTCAGCCGAAGTAGCCGTCGAACGTCCGCTGGAACTCCCAGCCGCCGAACCGGTCCCAGTTGATCGACCAGGTCATCAGCCCGCGCAGTCCGGGCCACGTCCCGTGGGTCGCGTAACTGCCGCAGTTCGTGCGCTTCGTCAGACAGTCGAGGGTCTTGGTGACCTCGGCCGGGGACACGTGCCCGTTGCCCGCGTTGGTGGTGGCCGGCATGCCGATGGCGACCTGGTCGGCGCGCAGCGGCGGGAAGACGTTGTTCGCGTCACCCGCCACCGGGAAGCCGGTGAGCAGCATGTCGGTCATGGCGATGTGGAAGTCGGCACTGCCCATCGAGTGGTACTGGTTGTCCAGGCCCATGATCGGGCCGGAGTTGTAGTCCTGGACGTGCAGCAGGGTCAGGTCGTCGCGCATGGCGTGGATGACGGGGAGGTACGCGCCCGCCCTCGGGTCCTGGCCGCCCCACTTGCCGGTGCCGTAGTACTGGTAGCCGAGCTGGACGAAGAAGGTCTCCGGGGCCATGGTCAGCACGAAGTCGTCGCCGTACTTGGCCTTGAGGGTCTTCAGGGCGGAGATCAGGTTGACGATCACCGGGGTCTTCGGGTTCCTGAAGTCCGTGTCGTCGGCGTTCAGGGAGAGGGAGTGGCCCTCGAAGTCGATGTCCAGACCGTCGAGTCCGTACTCGTCGATGATCTTCGAGACGGAGGAGACGAAGGTGTCCCGGGCGGCCGTGGTGGTGAGCTGCACCTGGCCGTTGGCGCCGCCGATGGAGATCAGCACCTTCTTCCCGGCCGCCTGCTTGGCCTTGATCGCCGCCTTGAACTCGGCGTCGCTCTCCACCCCCGGACACTCGGAGGCCGGGCACCGGTCGAAGCGGATGTCACCGGAGGTGGCCGAGGTCGGCTCGCCGAAGGCCAGGTCGATGACGTCCCAGCTCTCGGGCACGTCGGCCAGGCGGGTGTAGCCCGAGCCGTTGGCGAAGCTGGCGTGGAGGTAGCCGACCAGGGCGTGGGGCGGGAGGTCGGAGGGACCGCCGCCGGAGTCGGGGGCGCCCGTCGTCGCGGTCACGGTGGCCGAACGGGCCGACTCGCCCGCGTCGTTCACGGCCGCGACCTGGAAGGCGTACGCCGTCGAGGGCGACAGTCCGGTCACGGTGGCCGAAGTGCCGCTGACGCTCTGGACCTCGGTGCCGTCGCGGTAGACGGCGTAGCCGGTGGCGCCGGCGACCGGTGCCCAGGACAGGGCCACGCTGGTCGAGGTGACGGTGCCCGTCCTGAGGCCGGTGGGCGGGGCGGGCGGCTGGCCGGTCTCGCCGCCGGGGCCGACCAGGGTGATGTCGTCGGCGTGGTAGGCGCCGGTGCCGTACCAGCCGTGGGTGTAGATGGTGACGCGGGTGGTGGAGGGGCCGGTGCGGAAGGTGGTGGTGAGCCGCTGCCAGTCGGGGGCCGACTGGGCCCAGGTGGAGACGTCGGTGGTGCCGGTGCCGCTCGCGCCGAGGTAGACGTAGCTGCCCCGGACGTGACCGGAGAGCGTGTACTGGGAGTCGGGTTTCACGGTGACGGTCTGCGCGCAGCGGGCGTTGTCGGCGCCCGCCGGGGTCGCCTTCAGCGCCGAACCGCCACTGTGCACCGGTGAGTTGACGGTCGTACCGGCCGTACAGCTCCAGCCGTCGAGGCCGGACTCGAAGCCGCCGTTCCTGGCGAGGTCCGCGTCGGCCGCGCGGGCGGCCGACGACAGCGCGGTCATACCGGTGGTGGCGAGGGCGGTGGCGGTGAGCAGCGCCACGAGGGGCCGGCGCGCGAGGGGTCTGGAGCGGTCCACAAGGGCCTCCGGGCAGGGGGGAATTGGAGGGTGGAGCGCGCTCAATTTGGTCCAGACCAATTCGGTTGTCAAGCCCCCGCGCGGCTCAGCTGTCGAAGCCGAGACCCAATCGGTCCATCGTCCGCAGCCACAGATTGCGCCGCCCGCCCCGCGCGTCCGCCCTGGCCAGCGACCACTTGGTGAGGGCGATGCCGGTCCAGGCGAACGGCTCCGGCGGGAACGGCAGCGGCTTCCTGCGCACCATCTCCAGCTCCGTGCGCTCCGTCCGTTCCCCCGCCAGCAGGTCCAGCATCACCTCGGCCCCGAAGCGGGTGGCGCCGACGCCGAGGCCGGTGTAGCCCGCCGCGTACGCCACCTTCCCCGTGTACGCCGTGCCGAAGAACGCCGAGAAGCGGGAGCAGGTGTCGATCGCGCCGCCCCAGGCGTGGGTGAAGCGCACACCCTCCAACTGCGGGAAGCAGGTGAAGAAGTGCCCGGCGAGCTTGGCGTACGTCTCCGGCCGGTCGTCGTACTCGGCGCGCACCCGGCCGCCGTACGGATAGACCGCGTCGTAGCCGCCCCACAGGATCCGGTTGTCGGCGGAGAGCCGGAAGTAGTGGAACTGGTTGGCGCTGTCCCCGAGACCCTGGCGGTTCTTCCAGCCGATGGACGCCAGTTGGTCGGCGGTGAGCGGCTCCGTCATCAGGGCGTAGTCGTAGACCGGGACGGTGTAGGAGCGGACCCGTCTGACCAGGCTGGGGAAGACGTTGGTGCCGAGCGCCACCGCGCGGGCGCGGATCCGCCCGTACGGGGTGCGTACGGCCATGCCGGTGCCGTACGGCTTCAGGGTGAGCGCGGGGGTGTGCTCGTACACGCGGACGCCGAGGTCGATGCAGGCCCGCTTCAGTCCCCAGGCCAGTCTGGCCGGGTGGAGCATGGCCACGCCCCGGCGGTCGTACAGCCCGGCCTGGAAGGTCGGGGAGTTCACCTGTTCCCGTACGGCGTCGGCGTCCAGGTACTCGATGCCGTCGGCGTGGCCCTTGGCGCGGATCTCCTCGTACCAGTCCTTGAGCTCCCACGCCTGGTAGGGCTCGGTGGCGACGTCGATCTCGCCGGAGCGCTCGAAGTCGCAGTCGATGGAGTGGCGGGCGACCGTCTCCTCGATGGCGTCGAGGTTGCGGGCGCCCAGCCGCTCCAGGGTGTGGATCTCGTCCGGCCAGCGGGTCAGCCCGTTGGGCAGGCCGTGGGTGAGGGAGGCGGCGCAGAATCCGCCGTTGCGGCCGGAGGCGGCCCAGCCCACCTCGCGGCCCTCCACCAGCACGACGTCCCGTGAGGGGTCGCGCTCCTTGGCGACCAGCGCGGTCCACAGTCCGCTGTAGCCGCCGCCGACGACCAGCAGGTCGCAGGTCTCGGCGCCGGTGAGGGCGGGTTCGGGGCCGGGCCTGCCGGGGTCGTCCAGCCAGTAGGAAGCCGGCCGGGCTTCGGAAAGGGATTTCGTCCAACGGCTCATGGCGCCAGGGGCCATGATTTCAACTCCCTACAGTGCTTTTTTATGCCTTCTGCCGGTTGCGGCGATTGCCGATCACCATGGAGACCAGTACCAGCAGGACGGCGATGACGAACATGGCCGTACCGATCACATTGACCTGCACGGGAGTTCCGCGCTGTGCGGAGCCCCAGACGAACATCGGGAAGGTGACGGTCGAGCCGGCGTTGAAGTTGGTGATGATGAAATCGTCGAAGGAGAGCGCGAAGGCGAGCAGCGCGCCCGCCGCGATGCCGGGGGCGGCGATCGGCAGCGTGACCCGGACGAACGTCTGGAACGGGCCGGCGTACAGGTCCTGCGCGGCCTGCTCCAGCCTCGGGTCCATCGACATCACGCGCGCCTTCACGGCGACCACGACGAAGCTGAGGCAGAACATGATGTGGGCGATCAGGATCGTCCAGAAGCCCAGTTGAGCACCCATGTTGAGGAACAGGGTGAGCAGCGAGGCCGCCATGACCACCTCGGGCATCGCCATCGGCAGGAAGATCAGCGAGTTCACGGCACCGCGGGCGCGGAAGCGGTAGCGGACCAGCGCGAAGGCGATCATCGTGCCGAGCAGGGTGGCGCCGAGCGTCGCCCACAGGGCGAGCTGGAGGCTGAGCGACAGCGAGGCGCACAGCCCGGAGACACCGCACGGATCCTTCCACGCCTCCGTGGAGAACTCCTGCCACGTGTAATTGAAGCGCCCCTTCGGATTGTTGAAGGAGAACACGGTGACGACGACGTTCGGCAGGAGGAGATACGCGAGAGTCAGCAGTCCCGCGATGACGACGAGGCGGCGCTTGAACCAATTGACGAAGGTCATTTAAACCAGATCCTCCGTGCCGGACTTGCGGATGTAGAGCGTGACGATGACGAGGATCGCGGCCATCAGGATGAACGAGAGTGCCGCGGCCGTCGGATAGTCGAGAATCCGCAGGAATTGCGACTGGATGACATTGCCGACCATGCGGGTGTCGGTCGAGCCGAGCAGATCCGAGTTGATGTAGTCGCCGGACGCCGGGATGAAGGTCAGCAGCGTGCCGGAGACCACGCCCGGCATCGACAGCGGGAAGGTGACCCTGCGGAAGGTGGTCGACGGCCTGGCGTACAGGTCGTTCGCCGCCTCGTGCAGCCGGGGGTCGATGCGCTCCAGGGAGGTGTAGAGCGGCAGGATCATGAACGGCAGGAAGTTGTACGTCAGACCGCACACCACCGCGAGCGGCGTGGCGAGCACCCGGTCGCCGGCGGTCCAGCCGAGCCAGGCCGTGACGTCCAGGACGTGCAGGGTGTTCAGGGCGTCGACCACCGGGCCGCCGTCGGCGAGGATCGTCTTCCAGGCGAGCGTGCGGATCAGGAAGCTGGTGAAGAAAGGCGCGATCACCAGGATCATGATCAGGTTCCGCCAGCGTCCCGCGCGGAAGGCGATCAGATACGCCAGCGGGTAGCCGAGCAGCAGGCACAGCACGGTCGCGGAGGCCGCGTAGAGCACCGAGCGGACGAACTGCGGCCAGTAGTCGGACAGCGCGTCCCAGTAGGTGGCGAAGTGCCAGGTGACCTCGTAACCCTCCTCCAGGGAGCCCGTCTGCACGGACGTGGAGGCCTGGTAGATCACCGGCAGCGCGAAGAACACGAACAGCCACAGCAGACCGGGCAGCAGGAGCAGATACGGCGTCCAGCGGCCCCTTTTGCGTGGTGTGCGCGGTGGTTTCGTCTCCGGGGCGGGCGCCAGGGGTGGCGCCTCGGTGACCGTGGCCATCAGGCGACCTCTTCCTCGCCGGTCTCGACGCCCGCGTCGATGTCCTGCGCCGCGTCCAGGCCGAAGGTGTGCGCCGGGTTCCAGTGCAGGACCACCTCGGCGCCGGGCACCAGCCGGGCGTCGCGGTCGATGTTCTGGACGTAGACCTCGAAGTCGGAGCAGACCGGGCTGTCGACGACGAACTGCGTGGAGACGCCGATGAAGCTGGATTCGGCGATCCGGCCGGTGATGCGGTTGCGGCCCTCGGGTATCTCGCCGGCGTCGTCGGCGTGGGTGAGGGAGATCTTCTCCGGGCGCACCCCGACCAGCACCTTGCCGCCGGCCGTCGTGGGCGCGCTGTTACGGGCCCCGGGCAGGACCAGCTTGCCGCCGCCCGCCTTGAGGACGATCTCGTCGCCGGACTTGGTGTCGACCTCGGCCTCGATGAAGTTGGAGGTGCCGAGGAAGTTGGCGACGAACGTGGTGCGCGGGTTCTCGTACAGGTCGGTGGGCGAGCCGAGCTGCTCGACGCGGCCGGCGTTCATCACGGCGACCGTGTCGGCCATGGTCATGGCCTCCTCCTGGTCGTGCGTGACGTGCACGAAGGTGATGCCGACCTCGGTCTGGATGCGCTTGAGCTCAAGCTGCATCTGGCGGCGCAGCTTCAGGTCGAGGGCGCCGAGCGGCTCGTCCAGCAGCAGCACCTTGGGGTGGTTGATCAGCGCTCGGGCCACCGCGACGCGCTGCTGCTGGCCGCCGGAGAGCTGGTGCGGCTTCTTGCGGGCCTGCTCGCCGAGCTGGACCAGCTCCAGCATCTCCTCGACCTGCTTCTTCACGCTCTTGATGCCGCGCCGGCGCAGACCGAAGGCGACGTTCTCGAAGATGTCGAGGTGCGGGAAGAGGGCGTAGGACTGGAAGACCGTGTTCACCGGCCGCTTGTACGGCGGCAGCGCGGTGACGTCCTGGTCGCCGAGGTGGACGGTGCCGCTCGTGGGCTCCTCCAGGCCGGCGATCATCCGCAGGGTGGTGGTCTTGCCGCAGCCGGACGCGCCGAGCAGGGCGAAGAAGGAGCCCTGTGGGACGGTCAGGTCCAGGGGATGTACGGCGGTGAAGGAGCCGTACGTCTTGCCGATGCCGGTGAGGCGGACGTCCCCGCCGCCGTGGCCGGCCGTGGTGGTGTCTTTGGTCGTCTTCATCTCGTCACGCCCCAGTGAGCTTCGCGAACTTCTCTTCGAATTCCGTCTCTTCCTTGGAGCTCAGGGAGCGGAAGGCACGGGACTTGGCCTGCATGGCCTGGTCGGGGAGGATCAGCGGGTTGTTCGCCGCGTCCTCGTCGATCTTCGCGAGCTCGTCCTTCACTCCCTCGACCGGGCAGACGAAGTTGATGTAGGCGGCGAGTTCCGCGGCCGCCTTCGGCTCGAAGTAGTAGTCGATCAGCCGCTCGGCGTTGGCCTTGTGACGGGCCTTGTTGGGGACCAGCAGGTTGTCGCTGGACATCATGTAGCCGCTGTCGGGGATCAGGAAGTCGATGTCCGGGTTGTCCGCCTTGAGCTGGACGACGTCCCCGGCCCAGGCCACACAGGCGGCGAAATCGCCCTTGCTGATGTCCGCGGTGTAGTCGTTGCCGGTGAAGCGGCGGATCTGGCCCTTGTCGACGGCCTTCTGGAGCCGGGCGAGCGCCGCGTCGTAGTCGTCCGCGGTGAACTTCTCCGGCTCCTTGCCCATGTCGAGCAGGGTCAGGCCCATGGTGTCGCGCATCTCGGTGAGCAGTCCGACCCGGCCCTTGAGCTTCGGGTTGTCCAGCAGGTCGGAGAGGGTCCTCACCTCGACGCCGTCGAGCGCCTTCTTGTTGTAGGCGATGACGGTCGCGATGCCCTGCCAGGGGTAGGAGTAGGCGCGGCCCGGGTCCCAGTCGGGGCTGCGGAACTGGGGCGACAGGTTGGCGAAGGCGTTCGGGAGGTTGGCCGGATCCAGCTTCTGGACCCAGCCGAGGCGGATCAGACGGGCGGCCAGCCAGTCGGTGAGGACGATGATGTCGCGGCCGGTGTCCTGGCCCGCGGCGAGCTGCGGCTTGATCTTGCCGAAGAACTCGGTGTTGTCGTTGATGTCCTCGGTGTACTTGACCTTGATGCCGGTGCGTTCCGTGAACGCGTCCAGCGTGGGGTGCGCGCGTCCGCTGTCGTCGACGTCCATGTACTCGGTCCAGTTGGAGAAGTTGACGGACTTCTCCTCCTTCGAGTGGTCCTCCGCCGAGACGCCGCCCTGGGTGTTGCCGGCCGCGGGGATGCCGCAGCCGCTCAGCGCGCCGAGTCCGCCGGCCGCGAGCGCGCCGCCCGCGGAGGCGCGCAGCAGGGAACGGCGGGACAGGGCCGCCCTGCCGGTGCGGAAGCTGCGCCGCATGGCGGCCACCTGGGCCGGTGAGAGGCGGTCGGGCTCGTACTGCTCCATGCGCGTGGTGCCCTTTCGGGAGAGTGTGGCCGCGGGTCGGGCGGCCTGGCTGCTATCGGTCCCCGAAGACGGTGCGGTGCCAGTCCTTGCGGACCACCGCGGTGTTGTCGAACATGACGTGCTTGAGCTGCGTGTACTCCTCGAACGAGTAGGCGGACATGTCCTTGCCGAAGCCGGACGCCTTGTGCCCGCCGTGCGGCATCTCGCTGATGATCGGGATGTGGTCGTTGATCCACACGCACCCGGCCTTGATCTCGCGGGTGGCGCGGCCCGTGCGGTACACGTCCCGGCTCCAGGCGGAGGCGGCGAGTCCGTACGGGGTGTCGTTGGCCAGCGCGATGCCCTCGTCGTCGGTGTCGAAGGGCAGGACGACCAGCACCGGACCGAAGATCTCGGACTGCACGACCTCGCTGTCCTGCGGTGCGCCGGCGATGAGGGTGGGGCGATAGTACGCGCCGTCTCTCAGCTCGCCCAGGGGTGCCTCGCCGCCGGTCACCACGCGCGCGTAGGCACGCGCCCGGTCGACGAAACCGGCCACCCGGTCGCGCTGGACGTGCGAGACCATCGGGCCGAGGTCGGTGCCGGGGGCGAACGGGTCGCCGAGCCGGACGGTCTCCATCAGGGCGGCGGTGCGCTCGACGAACGCCTCGTAGAGCGGGCGCTGCACGTACGCGCGCGTGGCGGCCGTGCAGTCCTGGCCGGTGTTGATCAGCGCGCCCGCGACCGCGCCGTTGACGGCGGCGTCGAGGTCGGCGTCGTCGAAGACGACGAAGGGGGCCTTGCCGCCCAGCTCCAGGTGGAGGCGCTTGACGGTGGCGGTGGCGATCTCGGCGACCCGCTTGCCGACGGCGGTGGAGCCGGTGAAGGAGGTCATGGCCACGTCGGGGTGGCCGACCAGGTGCTCGCCCGCCTCCCTGCCGGTGCCGGTGACGATGTTGATCACACCGTCCGGGATTCCGGCGTCGGTGGCGGCCTGGGCGAAGAGGAGCGAGGTCAGCGGGGTGAGCTCGGCGGGCTTGAGGACGATGGTGTTGCCCGCGGCGATCGCCGGGAGGATCTTCCAGGCGGCCATCTGGAGCGGATAGTTCCAGGGGGCGACGGAGCCCACGACACCGATCGGCTCGCGGCGGACGTAGGAGGTGTGGTCGCCGGAGTACTCGCCGGCCGACTGGCCCTGGAGGTGACGGGCGGCACCGGCGAAGAAGGCGATGTTGTCGATCGTGCCCGGTACGTCGAACTCGCGGCTCAGCTTCAGGGGCTTGCCGCACTGCAGTGACTCCGCGCGGGCGAAGTCCTCCGCGCGGTCGGCGACGACGGCGGCGAACCGGTGCAGGGCGTCGGACCGCTCACCGGGAGTGGCGCCGGCCCACGCCGGAAACGCCTCCCGCGCGGCGGCGACGGCCGCGTCGACGTCGTCGGGGCCGGCGAGTTCGTATGTGTACACCTCCGCGCCGGTGGCCGGGTCGACGACCGTGTGGGTACGGCCCGAGGTGCCCTTCGCCGGACGGCCCGCGATGAACTGCGCGCCGTCCGCGAACCGGTCCTGGGCGGGAAACCGTTCCGGGGTGGTGCTGCCCGGGTTGTGCATGTCGCTCTCCTCCGTGTCCCCGAGGGGGGCGGCGTGGCTCCAGCTCGATTTGAGTGCCGATCCTGACAGAACGAGTGGGCTCCAACAAGTGATTCCGTTGTTGCCTTTTGGTTACGCGACGGAATCTGTCGACCAGGTGTCGAGTAGCCACGGAAAAGGCAGGACGGAGTGTCAGTGGTTGCTGCCAGACTCGCGTGCATGGAGAGGATCACGGGGGCGACGGACTCGCGGGAGACGCTGATCGAGGCGGCCCGCGCCGGGGCGAGGATCAAGTACCTGCACTTCTGGGGACACTGGCCGCTGCCCGACGGCCGGATCGGGGCGAGCTGCCTGAGCCAGTGGTGGCCGTCGCCGTTCACGGTGGACGGGGTGGGGTACGCGACCGCCGAGCACTGGATGATGGCGGCCAAGGCCCGGCTGTTCGGGGACCCGGAGGGGGAGCGGCGGGTGCTGGCCGCGGAGCATCCCTCTCAGGCGAAGAAGGCCGGACGGCTGGTGCGCGGCTTCGACGAGGAGACATGGCGCCGGGAGCGGCTCGGCATCGTCGTCGAGGGCAGCGTGCACAAGTTCGCGGCCCACGACGACCTGCGGGCGTTCCTGCTGAACACGGGCGACCGCGTCCTGGTCGAGGCGAGCCCGGTGGACCGGGTGTGGGGCATCGGCCTCGCGGCCGGCGACGAGGGGGCGAGCGACCCGGAGCGCTGGAGGGGTCCGAACCTGCTGGGGTTCGCGTTGATGGAGGCCCGGCGACGGCTGCGTGCTGGCTGAACGGGGACCTTCGCACACGGCGGAGGGCCGGTCCGATGCGGACCGGCCCTCAGTCAGGACAGGCGTTCAGGACGCCGCGCCGATGCCTCCCATGACACTGGCGAAGAGCAGGATGCCGAGCAGCGGCAGGATCACCGTGGCCACGATGCCGCAGATGAGCCCGGCGGTCGCCGAGCCCTTGTTGGTGGCCTCGCCGCGGTTCGCCTTCCCCCGGCCGACGGCGCCGAAGACGATCGCCAGGATGCCCAGGATCACACCGAAGAACCACAGGAAGAAGGTGAGGCTGCAGACCAGGCCGATGATGCCCAGCACCAGCCCGGTGGTCCCCATGCCGTTGCTCGGCTGCATGGGCATCATGTAGCCGGGCGCCTGCGGATAGGGCGCGGGGGGCATGCCCTGCGGAGCGGGACCCGAGGGGTAGCCGTAGGACGGGCCGGACTGCGGGTAGCCGTAACCGGGGCCCGGCTGCTGCGGGGGCTGTGACGGCGGCCCGAACCCACCGGGTGCGGGGTTGCTGCCGGACATGAAAAAGATCTCCCCTCCGTTAAAACTGACCCCGGCATCATATTGACTTCCCCTTACCCGAAGGGGGGTTCCCGGCTCGGGGCCGCGCTCCCGGAGCAGCCCTTCGGAAGCGGCCCTCCGGAAACGAAGCACCGGGGCCCGGCACCGATGCCTTCGGTGCCGGGCCCCTTCTTGGTGTCGGCCGCGTCCGGACCCTCAACCGGAGAAGCCGACCCGCGCGACCCGCAGCGGGCCGCGCAGCCGGAGCCGCACGTCGTGCACGCCGTCGGCGACGGCGAAGGACGCGTGGAGCGTGGTGTAGTCGTACGGGCCGGACGTGGGCGCCTCCGGCGACAGTTCGGCGAGCACCGGCCCGCCGTCGAGCGAGACCTCGGCCGTGCCCTCGCCGGACACCTCCACGGTCAGCTTCGTCACCCCGCCGCCGAAGTCGCAGCTCCGGAAGAGGAGTTCGCCGTCCTTCCCGGCCACGGCGGTGACCGCGTCGCCCGCCGCCTTCGCGCGGTCGACGATCTCGACACCGCTCTGCTCGTCGAAGTCGGCCGCGTCCAGGCCGTGTTCGAGGACGGGGCGCGGGACGGCCGGCTCGCCGTCCAGGGTGACCGTGGCCCGTGCCCGCACGTCCTCGCTGGACGCCCCGGCCAGCAGCTCGTACGCCCCCGGCTCCACCCGCCACCGGCCCACCGCCACGTCCCAGAACGCGAAGACGGACAGCGGCAGCACGAAGGACAGCTCGGCCGTCTCCCCGGGCGCCAGCGTCACCCTCCGGTGTGCCAGCAGCTCACGGCGCGGACGCGGCACCGACGGGTCCACGGCCCGCGTGTAGAGCTGGGGCACCTCGTCGGCGGTGACCTCACCGGTGTTGGTGACGGCGAAGGAGACCCGCACCGCCGACCCGTCGACGTCCGCCGTCAGCTCCCCGTAGGAGAAGCCCGCGTACGACAGGCCGTGCCCGAAGGGGAACAGCGGGGTGCCCTCGAAGTACAGATAGGTCTGCCGGCCACCGATCACGTCGTAGTCCAGGAGGTCCGGCAGGTCGGCGTCGTCGGCGTACCAGGTCTGCGGCAGCCGGCCGGCGGGGGAGACGTCACCGGCGAGCACCCGGGCCAGCGCGGTGCCCGCGGCCTGACCGCCGTGCGCGGTCCACAGCAGCGCCGGGAGGTCCGCCGCGTCCACCGCGTACGGGTAGGCGGAGGTCAGCACCAGCACCGTGTTCGGGTTGGCGGCGCGGGCCGCGCGCAGCAGCCGCTCCTGCTGGGCGGGCAGCCGCAGCGTCGTACGGTCCTCGGTCTCGCGCCCGTTGATGTGCGGATCGTTGCCGGCGACCACCACGACCACGTCGGCGCCGGCCGCGGCGCGCGTGACCGCGTCCTGCCCGTGCTCGACGACGACCAGTTCGAAGACCTCGGGATCCTCCTCGGCAACCTTCACGCCGTCGGCGGCGACCTGCACATGGCGTCCTGTCCCCACATGCCTGAGGAGGTGACCGTCCCCGTGCGGTTCCAGCCGGAACGTCTCCTGCACGATCCAGCCGCCCGGCTGGTCGGCGGAGGCGCGCACGTACCCGTCCTCGGCGACCGAGAGGTAGCGGCCGTCGGGCGCCCGCAGGGTGAGCACGCCCTCGCCCCAGTCGGCCAGGGCGAGTTCGGTGCCGTCCGCCCCGGCGGTGAGCGGCGGCAGGTCGGTGCGGCCCGCGAGCAGCGCCGGGTCGAGGGCACCCTCGGCGCCGCGCGCCGTCTCGGGCGCCTCGGGGGCCGGCGGGACGTGCAGAAACGTACCGGCGGAGGTCTTCAGCAGCACCCGGTCCATGCCCTCGGCGAACTCCACGCGCTCGGCGCCGAAACGCTCGTAGAGGCCCTCCAGCGGGGTGGAGCGGTGGATGAGGCTGCCGCTGTACCAGTCGAGCTTGCACTCGTCGGCGAGCAGCCCGACGACCGCGATCCGGGTGTCCGGGGCGAGCGGCAGCGGGCCGTCGTTCTTCAGCAGGACGATCGCCTGCTCGGCGGCCTCCTGGGCGAGCGCCCGGTGCTCCGGGGTGTCGAAGGGCTGCTCCCCGGCGTAGGGGTCCGCGCCCGGGTCGAACTCGCCGAGCCGGAACCGCACCGAGAGCTGGCGGCGTACGGCCGTGTCGATGTCGGCCTCCGTCAGCAGGCCTTGCTCCAGCGCGCCCCGGACACGTCCGATGATCTTCGAGCCGTCGGTGCCGTGGTCGGTGAAGCTGTCGACCCCGGCCCGCAGGGCCGCCGCGGTGGCCTCCTCGTGGGTGTCGAAATAGTGCTCAGAGTCGACCAGGTTGGACGGCGCGCCGGCGTCCGAGCAGACCAGCAGGTCCTCTTCGGTCCAGGCGCGCAACTGGTCGCGCAGATACGGAGAGACGTGGTTCGGGCGGCCGTTGACCAGGTTGTACGCCGGCATCACGCCCGCCACCGCGCCCGCCTCGACGGCGTCGCGGAAGGCGCGCAGGTCGTACTCGTGCAGCACGCGCGGGCGGACGGAGCTGGACGTGGTGTCGCGCTCCGTCTCGTTGTTGTGCGCCAGCCAGTGCTTGAGGACGGGGGCCGTGCGCCAGTACACCGGGTGGTCGCCGCGCAGGCCGTGGGTGTAGGCGGTGGCGATCGCCGAGGTGAGCTTCGGGTCCTCCGAGTAGCCCTCCTCGTTGCGGCCCCACAGCGGGTGGCGCAGCAGATTGACGGTCGGGGCCCAGACGTTGAGGCCGACGCGCTCGTCGCGGGCGCGCATCGCGCGGGTCTCGCGGGACACCGCCTCGCCCACCCGGCGCACCAGTTCCTGGTTCCAGGTGGCGCCGAGACCGACGGCCTGGGGGAACACGGTCGCCGGGCCCATCCAGGCGACACCGTGCAGGGCCTCCTGGCCGGTGCGGAAGGCGGCGACGTCCAGGCGCTCGACGGCCGGCGCGAACTGGTGCAGAAATCCGATCTTCTCGTCGAGGGTGAGCCGCGACAGAAGGTCGTCGATGCGCTTCGCGAACGGCAGAGTCGTATCGCGGAAAGGCGGCGTAGGCGGCGTTTGTGCGGTCACGTGGGTTCCCCTCGGGATGGAGCGGCGAGGCGCTTTCGAAGCGCTTCGATGCTCATTCGAGGTGGGGGTGGGTGTCAAGGGATCCGAGGGCACGGATCGGACGCCTCGTGAATGATCCATGGGCAGTATGCCTGTATCGCAATCGCGCATACATCCGAGGAATCTTCGATGCGACTCTTGTGTGCCCCTGGGTGTTCACTTAACCTCGCAGCAACATCGAAGCGCTTCGACTGTGAGGCCCGCCACTCCGGCGCACCTTCCGCCGAACGACCGCTTCGGCTCAGCCAGTTCCACTGAAGACACCGCAGCCGACGGCCACCGCCGGGTGTCCTGGTGCGCCATGAAGGGTTGACGCAATGACGCCGAACGCCGCCCCCAGCTCCTCCGGACCGAGCCGGAGAAGCTTCCTCGCCTCCACGGCGGTCGCCACCGCAGCGGTGGCGGGAGGAATGCCGCTGCTCGCCGCGTGCGGCGGATCCGACGGAGGTTCGCGGGACGGCACCACGTCGAGCAAGGACGCCAAGAAGATCCTCCCGGCGTACGTGGCGAGCAATGTGGTCACGCCCGACATCCCCAGCAAGAACGGTTCCGCGGTCGGTTTCACCAGCAAGCTCGACCTGGCGGGCCTGAAGACGTCGGTGCCGAAGAAGCTCGGCAAGGGCGGCAAGGTCACCATCATGTCGCCGTTCTGGGGCTCCCCGCCCAAGGACGGCAACGCCTACTACACGTCGATGAACGACCTCATCGGCGTCGACGTGGTCTGGCAGAACCAGGACGGCAACACCTACGACCAGAAGCTCGGCGCGGTCCTCGCCTCCAGCGAGGTGCCCGACGTGGTGGTCGTGCCCGGCTGGAACATGACGGGCAAGATCCCCAGCGCCATCATCGGCAAGTTCGCCGACCTCGGCCCGTACCTGTCCGGCGACGCGGTCAAGGAGTACCCGAACCTCGCCGCGATCCCCACCGACGCCTGGCAGCGGTCCATCTTCGGCGGCAAGCTGCGCGGCCTGCCCATGCCGTCCTCGTACGTCACCGGCATCGTGCCGCTCTACCGCCAGGACATCTTCGAGAAGGAGGGCTACGAAGTCCCCCGCTCGTGCGACGAGTTCATGGCGCTGGCCAAGGACGCCACCAACGCCAAGGCCAAGCGCTGGGCCTGCCTGGACATGAAATGGACCGCCTTCAACGCCTTCGGTGTGCTCTCCGGCAACGAGAAGTCGCTCGGCTGGAACGAGGTCGACGGCAAGCTGGTCTACCGCATCGAGACCGAGGAGTACCTCGAGGCCCTGGAGTGGACGCGCAAGCTGTTCGCCGCCGACGTGGTGCACCCCGACGCCAGGCTGGGCAAGAGCAACGCCGCCGACCCCGGGCCCAAGTTCGCCGCCGGTGAGTTCCTGATCTACAACCAGGACTCCTCGCAGTGGTGGAGCCGCACCGCCGAACAGGCCACCCAGAACCCCGAGTTCAAGATCTGGGGCATGGACATCTTCGGCCATGACGGCGGCGACCCCACGCTGTGGGCGCAGAACCCGGCCGGCATCTTCGCCTTCGTCAACAAGAAGGCATCCGAGGCCGTGATCCGTGACGTGCTGGCCGTCGCCAACGTCACCGCCGCGCCGTACGGCACCAAGGAGTACATGGCCACCAACTACGGTGTGGAGGGCACCCACTACACCGTCAAGGACGGTGTGCCCACCAAGACCGACCAGGGCAACATCGACGTGATGAACGCCTACGTGATGGTCGCGAGCCCCGCCGCCACCATCGCCCACCCCGACTTCCCCGAGGTCGCCAAGGGGCAGGTGGAGTGGCAGCAGCGGATGGGCGCCTTCACCAAGAAGCCGTCCTTCTACGGCATGCAGATCACCGAGCCCTCCCGCTACACCAACCTCTCCAACGACTTCGAGCAGCTGGAGGACGACGTCATCCGCGGCCGCAAGAAGATCAGCGACGTGCAGCAGGCCGTCTCCGACTGGAAGAGCAAGGGTGGGGACAAGCTCCGCGACTGGTACCAGAAGATCCTCGACGAGAACGGCTCGGCGGCCGGCTGACCAGGTACCGAGGCAAGGAGAACCGCCGTGTCCCACAGCACGGTGCCTCGGACCGACACCGAGGCCGAAGCGAAGGAGAACCCCCCGGCGGCGCACGGCGGCGCCACCGGGGCCACGAAGAAGCCACCCGCCGGGAAACTCAGCCTCCGGTTGAGGTTCAGACGCGACCGCGTACTGCTGCTGATGACACTGCCGGCCATCCTGCTGGTACTGCTCTTCAACTATGTGCCGATCCTCGGCAACGTCGTCGCGTTCCAGGAGTACGACCCCTACATCAGCGACAACGGGGTCGTCTCCATCCTGCGCAGCCCCTGGGTGGGCCTGGAGAACTTCCAGCGGATCTTCGAGGACTCCGCCTTCTGGAACTCGGTCCAGAACACGCTGGTGCTGTTCTTCCTCCAGCTGGTGCTGTACTTCCCGATCCCCATCCTGCTCGCGCTGCTCATCAACAGCGTGGTCAGGCCGAGGGTACGGGCGATCTCGCAGGCCATCCTCTACCTGCCGCACTTCTTCTCGTGGGTGCTGGTCGTCGCCGTCTTCCAGCAACTGCTCGGCGGTGCCGGGCTCCTCTCCCAGCTGCTGAGGCAGCACGGGTACGACGGGCTCGACATCATGACCGACCCGGAGACCTTCAAGTTCCTGATCACCGCGCAGAGCGTGTGGAAGGACGCCGGCTGGGGGATCATCGTCTTCCTCGCCGCGCTGGCCTCGGTCAGTCCCGACCTGTACGAGGCCGCCGCGATGGACGGCGCCAACCGCTGGCGCCGCATGTGGCACGTCACGCTGCCCGCGCTGCGGCCGGTGATCGCCCTGCTGCTGGTGCTGCGCGTCGGTGACGCCCTGACCGTCGGGTTCGAACAGATCCTCCTGCAACGAGGCGCCGTGGGACCGGGCGCCGCGGAGGTCCTGGACACCTTCGTGTGGTGGAACGGTGTGCGCAACCAGGACTTCAGCTACGCGGCCGCCGCCGGTCTCGTCAAGGGCGTCATCAGTCTCGGCCTGGTCCTGGCAGCGAACAAGGTGGCCCACCTCATGGGCGAGCAGGGGGTGTACAAGAAATGACCGCAGTGATCGACAAGCCCGCGCGGACTCCCGGTCGGTGGGCGGCTCCGCCCCGGCCGGTGTGGGAGGAGGCACCCAGCCGGGCCGGACTCGCCGGCAAGGGGCTGGTCCTGCTCTTCGCCTGCCTGGCCATCCTGTTCCCGCTGTGGATCGTCGTCGTCACCAGCCTGTCCTCACGGAAGACCATCGACGAGGCGGGCGGGCTGGTGATGATCCCGAAGGACATCACCTTCATCGCCTACCAGGAACTGCTCAGCGGCGGCCAGGTCACCCGCGCCACGATCGTCAGCATCGGCGTCACCCTCGTCGGCACCCTCTTCTCGATGGCGGTGTCCGTGCTGTGCGCCTACGGACTGTCCCGCAGTGGCTCCGTCGGCCACCGCTGGATCCTCATGGTGCTGCTGGCCACGATGTTCTTCAGCGCCGGCCTCATCCCCACCTATCTGCTGGTGCAGTCGCTGGGCCTGACGGACAGCTATCTCGCGCTGATCCTGCCCAGCGCGATCAGCGTGTTCAACATCCTGGTGCTGCGCGGCTTCTTCATGGGCATCTCGCAGGAGCTGATCGACAGCGCCCGCATCGACGGCGCCGGGGACCTGCGCATCCTGTGGCAGATCGTGCTGCCGCTGTCCCGCGCGGTCGTCGCGGTGATCACGCTGTTCTACGCCGTCGGGTACTGGAGTGCCTGGTTCAACGCCTCGCTGTATCTCAACGACCAGGACATGCTGCCGCTGCAGAACGTCATGATCCAGCTTGTGCAGAAGCAGGAGGCGCCGGTCGGGCTCGGCCAGGCGATCAAGACCGGTGAGCTGTCCGGTCTCGCCGTGCAGATGGCCGTCATGGTGATGGCGTTGTTGCCGGTGGCGGTGTTGTCGCCGTTCGTCCAGAAGCACTTCAAGAAGGGCATGCTCACCGGTGCGGTGAAGGGCTGACGCCCTGTGCAGTGGGGGGACCTGCGTGGTCGTTCGGCCGCGGGTTTCGTGTGGTTGATCGCGCAGTTCCCCGCGCCCCTTCAGGTTTCTCCACTCACCCCCCTCATAGGCGAGGTTCTGTCATGTTCGCGTCCTCCTTGAGCCGGCGTGCCGTTCTTGCCGGAGCGGCGGCCGTCGCCGCCGTCGCCGGTGTTCCCGTTCTCGCCGGCCAGGCGAAGGCCGCCGGGTCCTCCTCCTACCGCTGGCGCAACGTCGTCATCGGCGGGACCGGGTTCATCACCGGTGTGCTGTTCCATCCTCGTGTGCGCGGGCTCGCCTATGCCCGGACCGACATCGGGGGTGCCTACCGCTGGGACGACCGGCGTGACCGCTGGGTTCCGTTGCTCGATCACATCGGGTGGGACGACTGGAACCTGCTCGGTGTCGAGGCGATGGCGGTCGACCCCGCCCACCCGGACCGGCTGTACCTCGCCTGCGGCACCTACGCCCAGTCGTGGGGGAGCAACGGTGCCGTACTGCGTTCGGACGACCGCGGCGCCACCTGGCAGCGCACCGACCTCACCGTGAAGCTCGGCGCCAACGAGGACGGCCGGGGCGCGGGGGAGCGGCTCCTCGTGGACCCGCGCGACAGCGACACCCTGTGGCTGGGCACCCGGCACGACGGGCTGCTCAGGTCCACCGACCGGGGCGCCACCTGGGCGCCGGTGAGCGGATTCCCGGCCGCCCCGTCCGCCACCGGCCAGGGCGTCACGCTCCTCGTCGCCGCCGGGCGCACCGTCTACGCCGGCTGGGGCGACGGCGGTGACGCGAACCTCTTCCGCACGGCCGACGGCACCGCCTGGGAGGCGGTCCCCGGGCAGCCGTCCGGTACCGCCGCCCGCGTACCGATCCGCGCCGCGTACGACCGGCACACCCGCGAGCTGTACGTGACGTACGCCGACGCGCCCGGCCCCAACGGCCAGTCCGACGGCAGTGTGCACAAGCTGCGCACCACCAGCGGCAAGTGGACCGAGGTCACCCCGGTGAAGCCGGGCGGGACGACCGAGGACGGCTCTGCCGACACCTTCGGCTACGGCGGGGTCGCGATCGACGCCCGCCGCCCCGGCACCGTCGTCGTCTCCACCAACAACCGCTGGGCGGCGGTCGACACCCTGTACCGGTCCACCGACGGCGGTCGCAACTGGCGCTCGCTGAAGGACACCGCCGTCCTCGACGTGTCCGAGACGCCCTACCTGAAGTGGGGCGAGGACAAGCCCAAGTTCGGCTGGTGGATCCAGGCGCTCGCCCTCGACCCGTACGACTCGCGGCACCTCGTCCACGGCACCGGCGCGACCCTCTACGGCACCCGCGACCTGAAGCACTGGGCCCCGCAGATCCGCGGCCTGGAGGAGACGTCCGCCCGCCAGCTGATCTCGCCCCCGGCCGGGAAGGCGCACCTGATCAGCGGGTGCGGCGACATCGGCGTGCTGTACCACGACCGGCTCACGGCGTCCCCGTCGCGCGGCATGGCCACCGACCCCGTCTTCGGCACCGCGACCGGCCTCGCGCAGGCCTCGCGCAGGCCGCAGTACGTCGTACGGACCGGCTGGGGCGACCACGGCAACGGCGCGTACTCCCACGACGGCGGGCGGACCTGGGCGCCCTTCGCGGCCCAGCCCTCCATCGCCAAGGACGCACCGGGACCGATCGCGACCAACGCCGACGGCAGCGTGCTCCTGTGGTCCTTCGTGCACTGGGACGGCACCAAGTACCCGGCCCACCGCTCGGCGGACAACGGCACCACCTGGTCCGAGATCCCCTCCTTCCCGAAGGGCGCCACGCC
Organism: Streptomyces sp. CB02400; assembly: GCF_001905725.1. GTDB lineage: Bacteria > Actinomycetota > Actinomycetes > Streptomycetales > Streptomycetaceae > Streptomyces > Streptomyces atrovirens. The sequence continues at coordinate 78,943 of NZ_LIWB01000021.1, read as the reverse complement.
GGTCGCCGACCCGGCCGACCCGACGCTCTTCTACGCATACGACACCGACACGGGAACGCTGCTCGCCAGCACTGACAGCGGCCGTTCCTTCACCGCCCGTGCGACCGGGCTGCCCTCAGGGGACAGCCAGTTCAAGCTGGTCGCGGCGCCCGGCCGCACCGGCGACCTGTGGCTGAGCACCAAGTGGAACGGGCTGTACCGATCGACTGACGGGGGCGAGAGCTTCGCCAAGGTGGAGACCTGCTGGGCCTCCTACACCCTCGGCTTCGGCAAGGCCGCCGACGGCGCCGGCTACCCGGCGGTCTACCAGGTCGGCTCGACCGAGGCGATCACCGCCGTCTACCGCTCCGACGACGGGGCGAAGACCTGGGTGCGGATCAACGACGACGACCACCAGTGGGGCTGGACCGGCGAGACCATCACCGGCGACCCGCGCGTGTACGGCCGGGTCTACCTCGCCACCAACGGGCGCGGCATCCAGTACGGGGAGCCCGTCTGATGCCGAACCTGAACGACGTCACCCGTGGCCGCCTCCTCTACGGCGGCGACTACAACCCCGAGCAGTGGCCCGAGGAGATCTGGCACGAGGACGTCCGCCTGATGAAGGAGGCCGGCGTCAACTCCGTCACCCTCGGCGTCTTCTCCTGGTCGAAACTCGAACCCCGCCCCGGGGAGCGGGACTTCGGCTGGCTGGACCGGCTGATGGACCTGATGCACGAGAGCGGCATCGGTGTCGTCCTCGCCACCCCGACCGCCTCCCCGCCGCCCTGGATGGGCCGGCTCCACCCGGACACCCTGCCCCGTGACGCGGAGGGCCGGACCGAGTGGTGGGGCGGACGCCAGCACTTCTCGCACTCCAGCGCCACCTACCGCCGGTACGCCGCCGCCATCACCGAGGACCTGGCCGCCCGCTACGGCACCCACCCGGCCCTCACCCTGTGGCACATCAACAACGAGTACTGCACCTACGACTGGGGCGACGAGGCCGCCGCCCGCTTCCGTGACTGGCTGCGCCACCGCTACGGCTCCCTCGACGCCCTCAACACCGCCTGGGGCACCGCCTTCTGGAGCCAGGGCTACGGCGACTGGGCCGAGGTGCTGCCGCCCCGCCACGCGCACTACCTGAAGAACCCCACCCAGGTGCTGGACTTCAAGCGCTTCACGTCCGACATGCTCCTGGAGTGTTACACCGCCGAACGCGACATCGTCCGCCGGCACAGCCCGCACATCCCGGTCACCACCAACTTCATGCCGCTGTGGGCCGGCCAGGACGCCTGGCGCTGGGCCGAGGAGGAGGACGTCGTCTCCGTCGACCTCTACCCCGACCCGCGCGACCCCCTCGGCGCGCAGAGCGGCGCCCTGGTCCAGGACATGACCCGCTCCCAGGCCCGCGGCCCCTGGATGCTCATGGAGCAGGCGGCCGGACCGGTCAACTGGCGCCGGGTGAACCACCCCAAGCCGCGCGGCCTCAACCGTCTGTGGTCCCTCCAGGCCGTCGCCCGCGGCGCCGACGCCGTCTGCTACTTCCAGTGGCGCCAGTCCCGGCAGGGCGCCGAGAAGTTCCACTCCGGGATGGTCGGCCACGCGGGCGAGCAGGGACGTACGTACCAGGAGGTCAAGCAGCTCGGTGCGGACCTCGCCCGGATCGCCCCGCACACCACCGGCGGCGGGATCACCGCCGACGTCGCCGTGCTGCACGACTGGCACTCCTGGTGGGCCGGCGACCAGGAGGCCCGCCCCTCCCACGAGGTCGACTACCCGCAGGTCCTGAGCGCCTGGCACCGCGCCCTCTGGGGGGCCCACCTGACCACCGACTTCGCCCACCCCGAACACGACCTGACCGGCTACCGGCTCGTCGTCGTCCCGCAGCTCTATCTCCTCACGGACGCGGCCGTCGACAACCTCCTCGCCTACGTACGCGGCGGCGGCACCCTCGTCTGCGGCTTCCTGACCGGCGTCGCCGACCAGGACGACCGGGTCCGGCCCGGCGCCATGGACGCCCGGCTGCGCGAGCTGTTCGGCATCCGCACCCTGCACGAGTGGTGGCCGCTGGACGCGGGGGAGACCGCCGACTGCGAGGGCGGCCTGCGCGGCACCCTGTGGTCCGAGGAACTGGAGCCCGACGGCACCGCCGACGAGACCGTCCCCTACAAGGGCGGGGAACTCGACGGACTGCCCGCCGTGCTGCGCAAGGGCCGCGCCTGGTACGTCTCGACGCTCCCCGAACCGGAGGCGCTGCGCGCCCTGCTGACCCGCGTCGCCACCGGCGCGGGCGTCCGGCCGGTGCTCGACGGGCTCCCGGACGGAGTCGAGGCGGTCCGCCGCGGTGAGCTGCTCTTCCTGCTCAACCACGACCGCGAGCCGGTCACCGTGGACGTCCCGGGAACCCACCACGACCTGCTGACGGAGACGACCGTGACCGACCGGATCACCCTCGGCCGCTACGGCGTGGCGGTGCTGAAGCCATGAGCGCCACGCCCGTCCACGGAACCTGGGAGCCGCGCCCGGCCGCCCGCTGGGAGGACGCCTTCCTGAGCGGCAACGGCCACCACGGCGCCCTCGTGTTCGGTGATCCGAACGATGACCGGACCGTCGTCACTCATCACACCCTCGTCCGTCCGGGCGAGGGCGACGACCGGAACCGGCTGCCGCCCCGGCTCGCCGACGGACTGTCCGACCTCCAGGACCGGCTGCTCGCCGGCGACCCGACCGCCGCCGAGGGCTTCACCGACGGCCGCCCGCTCCAATGGGTGCAGCCCTTCCACCCCGCCTTCCAGGTCCGCCTGCGCCGCCCGGACGGCCACCAGGACAGGGACCAGGACGGATACCGCCGCACGGTCGACTTCGCCACCGGCGTCACCGAGGCGACCCGTGCCGACCGGACCAGCCGGGTCTTCGTCTCCCGCGCCGACGACGTGATCGTCCAGCACGTCACCGGCCCCGGACTCACCCTCGACGTCTCCCTGGACCACCGGCTCCCGGGCGCCCCCACCGGTCTGGGCGTCGGCCACGGCGCCGTCCTCACCCCCGAGGGCGCCCTGCTCAGCCTGCGCGCCCGCTACCCGGGCAGCGACCTCGCCTGCACCGGCGTCACCCTGGTCGCCGTCACCGGCGGCCGGACGGCGCTCTCCCCGCCGGGCCTGCACATCGAGGGCGCGCGGTCGGTGCTGCTGCTCACCCGGGTGCGGCGGCACACCGGAGAACTCGACGTGGTCGCCGAGGGCCGCGCCCTGCGCGATCTGCTCGACGGCGCCCCCGGGACCCCGTACGACGATCTCCTCGCCCGCCACCTCCCCCTGCACCGCACCGCCTACGAACGCGTCACCCTGGACCTGGCCGCCGATCCCGACGAACGCGCCCTGCCGGGCTCCGAGTTGCTCGACCGACCACGTAGCGCCGCCCTGCTCGAACGGCTCTTCGCGGCCGGCCGCTACCATCTGCTGTCCTCCAGCGGCCTGTTCCCGCCCCGCCTCACCGGACTGTGGACCGGCGACTGGGACACCGCCTGGTCCGGCGCCTTCACCAACGACGCCAACCTCAACCTCCAGACCGCCTCCGCCGCCGCGGCGGCCCTCCCCGAGGTCACCGAGGCACTGGCCGCCCTGATCCGACGGCAGTTGCCCGACTGGCGAGACAACGCCCGCGCGGTCTTCGGCGCCCGGGGCGTCGTCGCGCCCGCCCACAGCGACGGCGAGTCGGGGCACTCGTACCACTTCAGCCGCGAGTACCCGCTCCACCTGTGGACCGCCGGCGCCGACTGGCTGCTCAAGCCCCTCGTCGACCACGACGACACCCGCGGCGAACACGACCCGCACACCGCCGCCGCGCTCGCCGAAGTCGCCCTGTTCTACGAGGACTTCCTCACCCGTACCGACAGCGAGGGGCGGCTGGTCGTCGTCCCCTCCTACTCGCCCGAGAACCGGCCCGCCAACGCGAGCTGGGGCACCGTCAACGCGGCCATGGACCTCTCCGCGGCCCGGCACGCCCTGCGCACCGCCGCCGCGTACCACCCGGAGCACGCCGACCGCTGGCGGGCGCTCGCCGACCGCCTCCCGCCGCACCGGATCAACGCCGACGGGGCGCTCGCCGAATGGGCACGGCCCGGACTGGAGGACTCCTACGACCACCGCCACCTCAGCCACCTCTACGGCGTCTGGCCCCTGGACGAGATCACCCCCTACGACACCCCGGACCTGGCCGCCGCCGCGCACCGCGCCCTGGAACTGCGCGGCGCCGAGAACGACTCCGCGCACGGCCATCTGCACCACGCGCTGATCGCGGCCCGCCTCCGGGACGGCGAGCGGGTCACCCACGCGCTCGGCCAGGTACTCGACGGCGACTTCTTCCACGCCTCCCTGATGAGCGCGCACTACCCGCACCGCCACGTCTACAACGCCGACGCCGCCCACACCCTGCCCGCCGTGCTGATCGAGGCGCTCGTCCAGTCCACCCCCGACCGGCTGGTCCTGCTGCCGGCACCCCTCCCGGCGTACCCGAGCGGCGAACTGCGCGGCATCCGCACCCGGTTCGGTGCCTCGCTCGATCTCACCTGGACCCCGGACGGCGCCACCGCCGTCCTGCGGCCCACCCGCACCCACCGCATCGACCTGTGGACTTCCGCCGGCGCCGAGCAGCTCGACCTGGTCGCCGGAGAAGACCGCGTCCTCACCACGAAGGCGCGGTGACCCCCGCAATTCCCCCCCACCCATGGAAGGAATCCCATGGCAGCAAGCACCCTGAGCAGGATCACCAAGGTCCTGCTGGCGCCCGCCCTCGCGCTCGGCGCGACGGTCGGACTCGCCTCCGCCCCCGCGCACGCCGCCGTCTGGAGCTCCTGCGACCAGTGGGGCAACACCAGCCTCAACGGCTACACGCTCTACAACAACATCTGGGGTTCCGGCGCCGGCGCCCAGTGCGTCTGGGCCAACTCCGGCACCAACTGGGGCGTGTGGGCCGACCACCCCAACACCGGCGGCATCAAGTCCTACCCGAACGCCAAGAAGGTGATCAACAAGTCGATCACCTCCCTCGGTTCGCTCACCAGCAGCTACAACGTCACCGTCCCGTCCTCGGGCGCGTACAACACCTCGTACGACATCTGGGACACGGACTACGACTACGAGATCATGCTCTGGGTCAACCACAACGGCGCCGTGGGCCCGCTCGGCAGCTCGCAGGGCACCGTGAGCCTCGGCGGCCACACCTGGAACGTCTACAAGGGGAACAACGGCGCCAACGAGGTCTTCTCCTTCCTGCGCACCTCGGACTCGAACTCCGGCACCGTGAACATCCTCCCGATCCTCAAATGGATCAAGGACACCAAGGGCTGGATGGGCAACGAGACCATCGGTGACGTGCAGTTCGGCTACGAGATCACCTCGTCGTCCGGCGGGCTGGACTTCCGCACCAACAACCTGACGGTGTCCGGCGGTTAGTCACCACATCTCCGTGCCGCCCGCACCGGTGCACAGGTGCGGGCGGCCTCGTGTCTCCCGGCGACGCCCGGCTGCCATAACGCCGTGCAGGGGCCGGAGCGGGAGTTCCGGCGCGGTGACCGGCGCGACTACGTTTTCGGTGATCACAGTGGAGCGCGTCCGCGAGACACAGTTCGCCCGCCCCGCGTTCGCGGGCGCGCTCCGGGTCAGGCATGCCCCGTCCTTCCGCCCCCACCGAGGAGACCGAGGAATCCGCCATGACACCATCCGCCCCCGATGAACCCGGTACCGGCGCCGACCGCCCGATCAGCCGCAAGAACCTGCTCAGGGCGGCCGTCGCCGCCGGTGCCGCCGTCCCGTTGCTCGCGACGGGCACGGTGGCGCTCGCCAGGGACGCCGGCACCCAGGGACGGGACCTCGCACCGACACCGTTCTGCGACGACGGCGACGATCCCACGATCCCCCAGATGGAGGGTCCCTACTTCAAGCCGAACTCCCCGCTGCGCGGCAACCTCGTGACACCGGGCACCCCGGGCACCCCGCTCACCGTCAGCGGTTACGTCTTCGGCCGCGACTGTGTCCCGCTGAGCGGGGTCCTGCTCGACTTCTGGCAGGCCGACAACGCGGGCGCCTACGACAACGTCGGATACACCTTCCGCGGGCACCAGTTCACCGACGCCTCCGGCGCCTTCAGCCTGCGGACGATCGTGCCCGGTCTCTATCCGGGTCGCACACGGCACATCCATGTCAAGGCCCAGGCGCCCGGCGAGCCCGTCCTGACCACCCAGCTGTACTTCCCCGGCGAGCCCCGCAACAACACGGACACGATCTACGACCCGGCGCTGCTGATGAACGTCCGCAACGTCGGCGGCGGCAAGGAAGCCACCTTCGACTTCGTGCTCGACGTCGAGGGCGGCCCGACGGATCCGCCGACGGACCCGCCCACCGACCCGCCGAGCGGAAGCTGGGCTCCCGGCCACCCGTACGCGGCGGGCGACCGGGCCACCTACGGGGGCGCCGGGTACCGCTGTCTGCAGGCCCACACCTCGATGACCGGCTGGGAGCCGCCCAACGTTCCGGCGCTGTGGCGCCGCGAGTGACAGCGGGCGGGTGAGCTACTGGGCGGGAGCCGGGCCCGAGCTGGCGCGGACGGTCAGCTCGGGCGCGATCAGTACGACCTCGTCGCCGCCCCGCCCGTCGAGCTTGGCGACCAGCTGTTCCACGGCGAGCCGGCCCATCTCCTGCGCGGGGACGGCGACCGACGTCAGCCGCACCGAGGCCTGCACGGCGACCTGCTCCGGGCAGATCGCGACCACCGAGACGTCCTCGGGCACGGCCCGGCCCTGCTGCCGCAGCAGGGCGAGCAGCGGTTCCACCGCCGACTCGTTCTGCACGACGAAGCCCGTGGTGCCGGGGCGTTCGTCGAGGATCCGGGCGAGCGTCACGGCCATCGCGTCGTACCCGCCCTCGCAGGGCCGGTGCAGCAGCCGCAGTCCCAGCTCCCGCGCCCGGGCGCGCAGTCCGTCCAGGGTGCGCTCGGCGAAGCCGGTGTGCCGTTCGTAGACCGCCGGTGCCTCGCCGATGACGGCGATGTCGTGGTGCCCCCGCTTGGCGAGATGCTCCACGCACAGCGCACCGGTGGCCTTGAAGTCGAGGTCGACGCAGGTCAGGCCGGTGGTGTCGGCGGGGAGACCGATCAGCACCGCCGGCCGGTCGGTCTCCCGCAGCAGCGGGAGGCGCTCGTCGTCGAGTTCGACGTCCATCAGGATCATGCCGTCGGCGAGTCCGCTGCCCGCGACCCGGCGCACCGCGTCCGGGCCCTCCTCGCCGGTGAGCAGCAGCACGTCGTACCCGTGGGTGCGGGCCGTGGTGGCCACCGCGATGGCGATCTCCATCATCACCGGCACGTACATGTCCGTACGCAGCGGGATCATCAGCGCGATGATGTTGGACCTGCTGCTGGCCAGGGCGCGGGCCCCGGCGTTCGGGTGGTACCCGAGTTCGCGGATGCTCCGCTCGACCCGCTGCCGGGTGTTCACGGAGATGGACCGCTTGCCGCTGAGGACATAGCTCACCGTGCTCGCGGAGACTCCGGCGTGCTGGGCGACCTCGGCGAGGGTGACCATCCAGTCTCCAAGCTTGTGAAGCGCTTCGACAGTGCGCGCGATGTACAGGGGGTGGGTGAGGGTGATCCGACAGTAGCCTCACAGGATGACGGGTGTCCATAGGCTGTCGAAGCGCTTCGACAGCTTTCTCCGGAGCCGGGTCGGACTGAAGGGGGTGCCGGAGGAATTGTCCCTCACTCCCGCCCGCCCTCCGAGGGCGGGCGTGTCGGCCGTACGGCCGCACGAAGGGTGGCGGGGCGGCTACGAATCGGGTACATACGATCGGGTAGCACCAGTCAGTAATGTAATGACACCATCCTTTTCGCGGCGAGGTGAGCCTCATGTCCGCAACACCCGAGACACCCCGGTCCCCGTCCCGACCCACCGTCACCGAACGTGAGGCCCGCCAGGTGGCGGAGGCCGCCCGGGAACAGGACTGGCGCAAGCCCAGCTTCGCCAAGGAACTGTTCCTCGGCCGCTTCCGGCTCGACCTGATCCACCCCCACCCCCTGCCCGCCGACGAGCACGTCCAGCGCGGCGAGGAGTTCCTCGCCAAGCTCCGCGACTTCTGCGAGACGAAGATCGACGGCGCCCGGATCGAGCGCGACGCCCTGATCCCCGACGACGTGATCACCGGGCTCAAGGAGCTCGGCGCCTTCGGCATGAAGATCGACACCAAGTACGGCGGCCTCGGCCTCACCCAGGTCTACTACAACAAGGCCCTCGCCCTGGTCGGCTCCGCCAACCCGGCGATCGGCGCGCTGCTCTCCGCGCACCAGTCGATCGGCGTACCGCAGCCGCTGAAGATCTTCGGCACGCGGGAGCAGAAGGAGACGTTCCTGCCGCGCTGCGCCCGCACCGACATCTCGGCCTTCCTGCTCACCGAGCCGGACGTCGGCTCGGACCCGGCACGCCTCGCCACCACCGCCGTACCGGAGGGCGACGAGTACGTCCTCGACGGAGTGAAGCTGTGGACCACCAACGGCGTGGTCGCCGACCTCCTCGTGGTCATGGCGCGGGTGCCGAAGTCCGAGGGCCACCGGGGCGGCATCACCGCGTTCGTGGTCGAGGCGGCCTCCGAGGGCGTCACCGTGGAGAACCGCAACGCCTTCATGGGCCTGCGCGGGCTGGAGAACGGCGTCACCCGCTTCCACCGGGTCCGCGTCCCCGCCGCCCACCGCATCGGCGAGGAGGGCCAGGGCCTGAAGATCGCCCTGACCACGCTCAACACCGGCCGGCTGTCCCTGCCCGCGATGTGCGTCGGCTCCGGGAAGTGGTGCCTGAAGATCGCCCGTGAGTGGTCGGCGGCCCGGGAGCAGTGGGGCAAGCCGGTGGCGCTGCACGAGGCCGTCGGCTCCAAGATCGCGTTCATCGCGGCGACCACCTTCGCCCTGGAGGCCGTGGTCGACCTCTCCTCGCAGATGGCCGACGAGGACCGCAACGACATCCGCATCGAGGCCGCCCTCGCCAAGCTGTACGGCTCGGAGATGGCCTGGCTGATGGCCGACGAACTGGTCCAGATCCGCGGCGGACGCGGCTTCGAGACCGCCGAGTCCCTGCGGGCGCGCGGCGAGCGGGCGGTCCCGGCCGAGCAGATGCTGCGCGACCTGCGCATCAACCGCATCTTCGAGGGTTCCACGGAGATCATGCACCTGCTGATCGCCCGCGAGGCCGTCGACGCCCACCTCTCGGTCGCCGGCGACCTGATCGACCCCGAGAAGTCCCTCGGCGACAAGGCGAAGGCGGGCGCGGGCGCGGGCCTCTTCTACGCCAAGTGGCTGCCGAAACTCGTCGCGGGCCCCGGACAGCTCCCCGGCTCCTACGGCGGGTTCAAGCACGGCGTCGACCTGTCCGGGCACCTGCGCTACGTCGAGCGGACCTCCCGCAAGCTGGCCCGCTCCACCTTCTACGCCATGTCCCGCTGGCAGGGGAGGATGGAGACCAAGCAGGGCTTCCTGGGCCGGATCGTCGACATCGGCGCCGAACTGTTCGCCATGAGCGCCGCCTGCGTCCGCGCGGAACTCCTGCGCGGCCGGGGCGAGAACGGCCGCGAGGCCTACCAGCTCGCCGACGCCTTCTGCCGCCAGGCCCGCATCCGCGTCGAGGAACTCTTCGACCGCCTGTGGACCAACACCGACGACATCGACCGCAAGGTCGTCAAGGGCGTGCTCTCCGGCACGTACGAGTGGCTGGAACAGGGCGTCATCGACCCCTCGGACGACGGTCCCTGGATCGCCGACGCCTCCCCGGGCCCCTCCGAGCGGGAGAACGCCCACCGGCCGATCCGCTGACACAGGAGAGACCCACGGTTCCTCTCGTCTGCGGTCCGCGCGGCACCCTGGAGGCATCCACCGGGCAGGACGGTGCTCATGCGATCCGATCTCCCGCCCGACCGGGCGACCGTATCCGCGAGGTGCGGGAGTCCCGGGAACTCAGCCGGGAGGAACTGGGCGTAGCGACCGGGCACAGTGCCCGGAGGATCGGGCGGATCGAGCGTGGAGACCCGGACGCGCGTTTCCACGACCTGCTGCTGATCGCACGCGCCCTCGACGTCCCGCCCGCGGATCTGGTCGTCGAGCGGCGGCTCGTCCACCGGCCGTACACAGGGTGTCAGCCGACCCGTCGACCCGCCGGGACGGAGGGGGGCGGCCGGGGAATCCGGCCGCCCCTCCGCGCGGAAGGACATGCGCCCGACCCGCCGGGGCGGGGCCCCGGCCGTGCGCGGGACCCGACACAATGGGGTCCATGACCGACGCTCCAGCCCCCCTCGCCGACCCGCACCTCGTCTACGACCCCGTGGCGGGAGACGGACCGAAGGACGTGGTGATCCTCGGCTCCACCGGGTCGATCGGCACCCAGGCCATCGACCTCGTGCTGCGCAACCCCGACCGCTTCCGGGTCACCGGCCTGTCCGCCAACGGCGGCCGGGTCGCCCTCCTCGCCGAGCAGGCCCACCGGCTGCGGGTGCGTACCGTCGGTGTCGCCCGCGAGGACGTCGTACCGGCGCTGCGCGAGGCGCTGTCCGCGCGGTACGGGGCGGGGGAGCCGCTGCCCGAGATCCTGGCCGGGAAGGACGCGGCCACTCAGCTCGCCGCCTCCGACTGCCACACCGTCCTCAACGGCATCACCGGCTCCATCGGTCTCGCCCCGACCCTCGCCGCCCTGGAGGCGGGCCGCACCCTCGCGCTCGCCAACAAGGAGTCGCTCATCGTCGGCGGCCCGCTGGTCAAGGCCCTCGCCAAGCCCGGTCAGATCATCCCGGTCGACTCCGAGCACGCCGCCCTCTTCCAGGCGCTGGCCGCCGGCACCCGCGCGGACGTCCGGAGGCTCGTCGTCACCGCCTCCGGCGGCCCCTTCCGCGGCCGCACCAAGGAGCAGCTGGCCGACGTCACCGTCGAGGACGCCCTCGCGCACCCCACCTGGGCCATGGGTCCGGTCATCACGATCAACTCCGCGACCCTCGTCAACAAGGGCCTGGAGGTCATCGAGGCACACCTGCTGTACGACATTCCCTTCGACCGCATTGAGGTCGTCGTGCACCCGCAGTCGTATGTCCACTCGATGGTTGAGTTCACGGACGGATCGACACTGGCCCAGGCGACGCCCCCCGACATGGGCGGGCCGATCGCCATCGGCCTCGGCTGGCCCGAACGGGTCCCCGACGCCGCCCCGGTCTTCGACTGGAGCAAGGCGTCCACCTGGGAGTTCTTCCCCCTCGACAACGAGGCGTTCCCCTCGGTGAACCTCGCCCGGCACGTCGGCGAGCTCGCGGGAACCGCCCCGGCGGTGTTCAATGCCGCGAACGAGGAGTGCGTGGAGGCGTTCCGCGCCGGCACGCTGCCCTTCAACGGGATCATGGAGACCGTCATCCGGGTCGTCGAGGAACACGGCACCCCCGCGACGGGAACTTCACTGACCGTGTCGGACGTCCTCGAAGCGGAGACCTGGGCGCGGACGAGGGCCCGGGAACTGACCGACCGGACGGCGAGCGCGGAGGCGCGTGCATGACGACCCTGATGTTCATCCTCGGCATAGTCGTCTTCGCGGCCGGCCTGCTGTTCTCGATCGCGTGGCACGAGCTGGGCCATCTGTCCACGGCCAAGATGTTCGGCATCCGCGTGCCCCAGTACATGGTCGGCTTCGGTCCCACCATCTGGTCGCGCAACAAGGGCGAGACCGAGTACGGCGTCAAGGCGATCCCGTTCGGCGGCTACATCCGCATGATCGGCATGTTCCCGCCCGGCCCCGACGGCAGACTGGAGGCCCGCTCCACCTCACCGTGGCGCGGCATGATCGAGGACGCCCGCTCGGCCGCCTTCGAGGAGCTCAGGCCCGGCGACGAGAAGCGCCTGTTCTACACGCGCAAGCCGTGGAAACGGGTCATCGTGATGTTCGCGGGCCCGTTCATGAACCTGATCCTCGCGGTGGCGCTGTTCCTCACCGTGCTGATGGGCTTCGGCATCCAGCAGCAGACCACCACCGTCAGCTCGGTCTCGCAGTGCGTGATCTCGCAGACCGAGAACCGCGACGACTGCAAGAAGTCCGACCCCCAGTCCCCGGCCGCCGCCGCCGGGATGAAGGCCGACGACAGGATCGTCGCCTTCGCCGGGGTCAGGACCGACGACTGGGGCGTCCTCTCCGACCTCATCCGCGACAGCGCCGGCAAGAGCGTGCCGATCGTCGTCGAACGCGACGGCCGGGAGGTCACCCTCCAGGCGAAGATCGCGACCAACATGGTCGCCAAGAAGGACGACAACGGCGCCTACGTCGAGGGTGAGTACGTCAAGGCCGGCTTCCTCGGCTTCAGCGCGGCCACCGGAGTCGTCAAACAGGACTTCGGCGACTCCGTGACCTGGATGACCGACCGGGTCGGCGACGCCGTCGACTCCCTCGCCGCCCTGCCGTCCAAGATCCCCGCCCTGTGGGACGCGGCCTTCGGCGACGGCCCCCGCGAACCCGACTCCCCGATGGGCGTCGTCGGCGCGGCCCGGGTCGGCGGTGAGATCGCCACCCTCGACATCCCGGCCTCGCAGCAGGTGGCCATGTTCGTGATGATGCTCGGGATGTTCAACCTCTCCCTGTTCCTGTTCAACATGCTCCCGCTGCTGCCGCTCGACGGCGGACACATCGCGGGAGCCCTGTGGGAGTCGCTGCGCCGCAACCTCGCCAGGGTGCTGCGCCGCCCCGACCCGGGCCCGTTCGACGTGGCGAAACTGATGCCGGTGGCGTACGTGGTGGCAGGGGTCTTCGTCTGCTTCACCATCCTCGTCCTGATCGCGGACGTGGTGAATCCGGTACGGATCTCATAGCCCCCGGGAGGCGACACCCGCCGTTCACGACGGCCTGGGACCCTCTGGTTCCGGGCCGTCGCCCTTTGAGTGGGTTTAGGGGCGGGATGTGCTCGGGCGTTGGCCATTGCCGTAATCTCGGAGCCCGGAGCCCGCTGCTCACGGGGAGCCGGACCTAGATCCACGACTTGGGGTTGCACAGCAGATGACTGCGATTTCTCTCGGCATGCCGTCCGTTCCGACCAAGCTCGCCGAGCGCCGGAAGAGCCGGCAGATCCAGGTCGGATCCGTGGCGGTGGGCGGGGACGCCCCCGTGTCCGTGCAGTCGATGACGACCACGCGCACGTCCGACATCGGCGCCACCCTCCAGCAGATCGCCGAGCTCACCGCCTCCGGGTGCCAGATCGTCCGTGTGGCCTGTCCCACGCAGGACGACGCCGACGCGCTGGCCGTGATCGCGAAGAAGTCGCAGATCCCGGTGATCGCCGACATCCACTTCCAGCCCAAGTACGTCTTCGCGGCGATCGAGGCCGGCTGCGCGGCGGTCCGGGTGAACCCCGGCAACATCAAGCAGTTCGACGACAAGGTCAAGGAGATCGCCAAGGCGGCGAAGGACCACGGCACCCCGATCCGCATCGGCGTGAACGCCGGGTCGCTGGACCGGCGCCTGCTCCAGAAGTACGGCAAGGCGACCCCCGAGGCGCTGGCCGAGTCCGCCCTGTGGGAGGCGTCCCTCTTCGAGGAGCACGACTTCCGCGACCTCAAGATCTCCGTCAAGCACAACGACCCGGTCGTCATGGTCGAGGCCTACCGCCAGCTCGCCGCCCAGTGCGACTACCCCCTCCACCTCGGCGTCACCGAGGCCGGGCCCGCCTTCCAGGGCACCATCAAGTCGGCCGTCGCCTTCGGCGCGCTGCTCTCCCAGGGCATCGGCGACACCATCCGCGTCTCCCTGTCGGCCCCGCCGGTCGAGGAGATCAAGGTCGGCATCCAGATCCTGGAGTCGCTGAACCTGCGCCAGCGCGGCCTGGAGATCGTCTCCTGCCCCTCCTGCGGACGCGCCCAGGTCGACGTCTACAAGCTCGCCGAGGAGGTCACCGCCGGCCTTGAGGGCATGGAGGTGCCGCTGCGCGTCGCCGTCATGGGCTGCGTCGTCAACGGCCCCGGCGAGGCCCGCGAGGCCGACCTCGGTGTCGCCTCCGGCAACGGCAAGGGCCAGATCTTCGTGAAGGGCGAGGTCATCAAGACCGTCCCCGAGTCGAAGATCGTGGAGACGCTGATCGAGGAGGCGATGAAGATCGCCGAGGAGATGGAGAAGGACGGCGTGGCCTCGGGCGAACCGCAGATCTCGGTGGCGGGCTGACGGGTTCTCACCCGTGCCGGGCGGCGTGATCCGGCCCGTCCGGCACGTGGGGACGAGGCCCTTTCCGGGCCGAAGCGGAGGTCTGGGGGCGGCGGTCCCCAGCTCGCGAAGGTACAGTGCGGAGAAATCAGCAGACCCCAGTGTGTGAGGCCCCGCACGTGTTGACGCAGACCACATCCCGGGTCCTCGAACCGAGTGACCTGGACGCCGCACTCGCCGTACTCGACCGCGAGCCGGTCGCGAACGCCTTCGTGACGGCCCGCGTCCAGATCGCGGGCCTGGACCCGTGGCGGCTCGGCGGCGAGATGTGGGGCTGGTACGAGGGGGGCGTCCTGACGTCCCTGTGCTACGCCGGTGCCAACCTGGTGCCCATCTGCGCCACCCCCCGGGCCGTCCGCGCCTTCGCCGACCGTGCCCGCCGGGCCGGCCGCCGCTGCTCCTCGATCGTCGGCCCGGCCGAGCCCACCGCCGCGCTCTGGCGGCTGCTCGAACCCCAGTGGGGCCCGGCCCGCGAGGTCCGCACCCACCAGCCCCTCATGGTCACCGACCGCCTGTCCGACCTCATAGCCCCCGACCCCTACGTCCGCCGCGTCCGCAAGGACGAGCTGGAGACGGTCATGCCGGCGTGCGTGGCGATGTTCACCGAGGAGGTCGGCGTCTCCCCGCTGGCCGGCGACGGCGGCCTGCTCTACCAGGCCCGGGTCGCCGAGCTCGTCGGCGCCGGCCGCGCCTTCGCCCGCTTCGGCACCGACGGCAAGGTCGTCTTCAAGGCCGAGGTCGGCGCCGCGACCGACCGCGCCTGCCAGATCCAGGGCGTCTGGGTGGCCCCCGAGCACCGGGGCAGGGGCGTCGCCGCCCCCGGCATGGCAGCCGTCCTGCGCTACGCCCTGACGGAGATAGCGCCCGTGGCGAGCCTCTACGTCAACGACTTCAACACGCCCGCCCGCAGGACGTACGAGAGGGTGGGCTTCCAGGAGGTCGGCGCCTTCATGAGCGTGCTGTTCTGAGCGGGCACGCCCTGTAGTCTCCCCGGCATGGTGCGCTTTCCCGGTCACGGCCGCCCCCATCCCGACGACATCGTGATCGGTCCCCTCGACCTTCCCGGCCACGTCGACGAGGCGCTGGCGGTGCAGGCGGTGGCGTTCGGGCTCGGCCCCGACGAGGTGGCCGTACGCCGGCAGATCGTGCTGCGGCACATGACCCTCCCGGGTGCCCGGGCCTTCGGCGCCACCGTCAAGGGCCGCCTGGCCGGCTTCGTCTACGGCATGCCCAACGACCGCGCCCACTGGTGGTCCACCGTCGTCGAGCCCTATCTGCGCGCCCGCGGCCACGACGACTGGCTCGACGACTCCTTCGTCATCACCGAGCTGCACGTCCACCCCCGGCACCAGAAGCACGGCATCGGCCGCGCCCTGATCACCACGATCACCGACGGCGCCGAGCAGCCCCGCTCGATCCTCTCCGCGATCGACATCGAGAGCCCCGCCCGCAGGCTGTACCGCTCGCTCGGCTACCAGGACCTCGCCCGCCAGGTCCTCTTCCCCAGCGCCCCCAAGCCGTACGCCGTCATGGGCGCCCCGCTGCCCCTCCTCCGCCGCTAGGGACAATGGATTTCCGCCGCCCCGTCCCGCCCGGCTAACCTCCTGTCATCACCCAGACGCAGCAGGAGTACGGAAACCATGGCGAACGCACCGGTCCAGCGCATGTCCCAGTTGATGGCGAAGACGCTGCGCGACGACCCGGCGGACGCCGAGGTCCTCAGCCACAAGCTTCTCGTCCGGGCCGGCTATGTGCGCCGCACCGCCGCCGGCATCTGGACCTGGCTGCCCCTCGGCAAGAAGGTCCTCGCCAACGTCGAGCGGATCGTCCGCGAGGAGATGGACGCCATCGGCGCCCAGGAGGTGCTGCTCCCCGCGCTGCTGCCGCGTGAGCCCTACGAGGCGACCGGCCGCTGGGACGAGTACGGCCCCGAGCTGTTCCGCCTCCAGGACCGCAAGGGCGGCGACTACCTCCTCGGCCCCACCCACGAGGAGATCTTCACGCTGATGGTGAAGGACCAGGCGTCCTCCTACAAGGACCTGCCGGTGATCCTCTACCAGATCCAGTCCAAGTTCCGCGACGAGGCCCGCCCCCGCGCCGGCATCCTGCGCGGCCGCGAGTTCCTGATGAAGGACTCGTACTCCTTCGACCTGGAGGACGAGGGCCTGGCGAAGTCGTACGCCCTGCACCGCCAGGCGTACCAGAAGGTCTACGAGCGCCTGGGCCTCGACTACCGCATCGTCGCGGCCACCGCCGGCGCCATGGGCGGCTCCAAGTCCGAGGAGTTCCTCGCCCCCGCCGAGGCGGGCGAGGACACCTTCGCGGACTGCCCGAACTGCGACTTCGCCGCCAACACCGAGGCGATCGCCTACGAGCTGAAGCCGGTCGACGCCGCCGGTGTCCCGGCCGCCGAGGACATCCCCACGCCCGACACCCCGACCATCGAGACCCTCGCCGCCCAGCTCGGCGTCGAGGCCTCGGCCACGCTGAAGAACCTGCTGGTCAAGGTGGACGGCGAGATCGTCGCCGTGGGCGTGCCCGGTGACCGCGAGGTCGACATGGACAAGGTCGAGGCGCACTTCGCCCCGGCCGCGGTGGAGATGGTCACCGAGGCCGACTTCGTCGCCCGCCCCGACCTGGTGCGCGGCTACGTCGGACCGCAGGGCCTGGGCAAGATGACGTACATCGCCGACCCGCGCGTCGCGCCCGGCACCGCCTGGATCACGGGCGCCAACAAGGCCGACACGCACGCGAAGAACGTGGTCGCGGGGCGCGACTTCGAGGTCGACGCGTACGTGGACGTCGTGGTGGTGCAGGAGGGCGATCCCTGCCCCAAGTGCGGCACGGGCCTGCGGCTGGACCGCGCCATCGAGATCGGCCACATCTTCCAGCTCGGCCGCAAGTACGCCGACGCCCTCAAGCTCGACGTCCTCGGCCAGAACGGCAAGCCGGTCCGCGTCACCATGGGCTCCTACGGCATCGGCGTCTCCCGCGCGGTGGCGGCGCTCGCCGAGCAGACCGCCGACGACAAGGGGCTGTGCTGGCCCGCCGAGGTCGCCCCGGCCGACGTCCACGTGGTCGCAGCCGGCAAGGCGCTCCAGATTGAGCTGGCCCTGGACGTCTCCGAGAAGCTGTCCGCCGCCGGCCTCCGCGTCCTGGTCGACGACCGCGCGGGAGTCTCCCCGGGCGTGAAGTTCACGGACTCGGAGCTGATCGGCGTCCCGCAGATCCTGGTCGCGGGCCGCCGCGCGGCGGAAGGCGTCGTCGAACTCAAGGACCGCCGCACGGGCGAACGCGAGGAACTCACGGTCGACGAGGCCGTCGCCCGCCTCACGGCGTAACGGGGTGACGGGGCCCGTGCCGGCCACCCGCCGCACGGGCCCCGGATCTCACCCGGCCCGTCTCACTTCCACGGGTCGGTGAACGACCGACCGGGCACCGGCTTGGCGACGAGCGCGACGGCCGTGAAGAAGTTGACCTGGCCGATCGCGAACACCAGGGTGGCGAGCGCCTTCGACTCGTAGTGCTCGGCCACCTCGGCGTACAGCGCGTCGGAGACCCGCTCGCCGTCCGCGGACGGCTGGAGCACGGCCTCCACGAGGGCCAGCGCGGCGCGCTCGGCGCCGGTGAAGTACGGCGAGTCCCACCAGGACGCCACCGAGGCGATCCGCTCCTCCGACTGCCCGGCCTTCCGCAGGAAGCCCGTGTGCAGGACGGTCAGGTAGGTGCTGCCGACGATCTGACCGGCGCGCAGCTGGACCAAGCTGATCGTGGAGCGCGGCACCGACCCGTTGCCGGTGACCTTGAACAGCGCCGCCGACACCTCCGCCAGCTCGGGAACGAGCTCCGCGGGGTCCTCGGCCATCCGCGGAACCATCGGGATCTCCGCCGTGATCGAACGCGTTTCCATTTCCGTCTCCTTCGGACAGTCTCACTCGCTGACACCGACCTGACGGATCGCGGCGAAGAAGTGTGACGGAGCCTCCGGACCGAGAACCGGCCCAAGGAGTGTCGTTCGGATCAGGCCGGCTCCAGTGAGCGGTGACTTGCCGTCGAGCCGAGCGGGGCCCGGCGGCGGGGCACCTCCCCGCGCCCTTCAGACAGTTGGGGGAGCGTCCCAAGGCGGAGGAGGGCGTCAGGGCGGAGCCTTGGCAACCGACGACAACCCGGTGGCGGGGGTCCCTTCCGCGCATGAGGGTCCCCGCTCGAGCGAAGCCGAGCGCGGGGAGGAGCCGAGCGCGGGGAGGAGCCGAGCGCGGGGGAGTGGTGCCAGGGTCCGTGACCGCGGCGAGGTCCGGACGGCGCCCCTCAGAGCCAGCTCGCGAACTCCAGGAGGAGTTCCGCGTCCTGTTCGCGGCCCACGCGGCGGGCCCGTACGCCCGATTCCACCGCGCGGAACAGGGTCCAGCCGCTCAGGCGTTCGCGGTCGACCTCCAGGGACTCCGCGAGGCGCTTCACCCGGCGGCGGGTCGTCGTGGCGCCGGACGCCTGGGCGATGAGGTCCTCCACGCGGTCGCGGACCAGCCGGGCCAGGTCGAACGCGTGCTCGCCGACCACCGGGTCCGGCCCCACCGCCAGCCACGGCGTGCGCTCCCCGGACAGCACCTTGCTCTGCCGGAACGTCCCGTGCAGCAGCCGGTGCTCGGGCGGCGCCGCCAACAGCTCCTCGCGGGCCGTCAGCGCCGCCTCCACCAGCGGAGCCACCTCCGGGTCGGCCGCCGCGCTCGCCCGCATCGCCCGCGCCTGCCGCTCCGTGCGCTCGGCCACCGTCTCGAAACCGTGCCCCTCCGGCGGGTCCACCCAGAGCCGGCGCAGCGTCCCCGCCGCCTCCAGCAACGCCTTCGCCTCCGGCAACGACCGCACCGACACGTCCGGATGCAGCCGCTCCAGCAACAGCACCCCCTCGGTCGCGCCCGCGGCCGGCTCCAGCAGCCGGACCGCCCCCAGACCGCCCCAGTGGGCCAGCGCGGCCCGCTCGCTCTCCGGGCGCGCCCGGCGCGGCGCCAGCTTCAGCACGGCGGGCGTCCCGTCGGCCGTCCGCACCAGCACGACCAGGCTGCTGCGCCCGCCCGGCACCTGCACCCGCTCCACGGTCAACTCACGCTGCGCGACGGCCCCGCGCGCCGTCTCCGGCAGCCTCTCCAGCCAGTCGTCATTCTCGGGTGCCGTCTCACCGAGCGCCCTCACCAGACGCTTCGGCGGTTCGAAAACCATGCGCGAGTCGTTCCCTTCCTGCTGTACGCGGGGCCCGCCGCCCCGTCACGCCGTCGGCGCCGGGGACCCCGAAGCCGTACCGCCCCGCTCGGCGAGCCCAGGGAAGGCTACGCTCTCGCCGCTCCAGCGCACCGACCGCACCGCCGCCTCCCGCATCGCCTCGGCGGCTCCCCGCCGCTGCTCGCCGCCGCTCGCGCGCACCAGATCGGCGTACACCCCGGCCACCCTGTCCTCCAGCTCCGCCGCCAGCCGGACCGCCGCCGCCGCCGCGTCCGGCACCGGGAACGGCAGCGCGTACCCCGCGGCGGCGGCGACGGGCGCGCCCCCCGCGTCCTTCACCGCGCGCACCAGTGCGTCCCTGCGCGCCCGGTGCGCGTCGTACGCCGTCCGTGCCTCGGTGCGCCGGTCCTTGCCGATCCGCCCGCCGACGACCCCGTAGCCGTACACCGCCGCGTGCTCCGCCGCCAGCGCGGCCTGGAGAGCCCGCAGTTCCCGGTCCTTAGCCTCGCGCGACTCGCTCACCCTCATGCCTCCGTCAGCAGATACACATGCGCCGCGCCGGCCGCCGCGACCGAGGCCAGCAGCCGGGCCAGCTCGCCCGGCGCGTCGAGGAGCGCCTTCGCGCGCCGGTCGGCGAGCTCCCGCTCGGCGGCGGCGAGTCCGGCGAGGGCGTCCTTCTCCTTCGCGGGCACGGCGGGCACGCCGGCCGACGCGGAGGCCGAGGGCGAGCCCGACCCGGACGACGACGGCGACAGCGACGGAGACGGCGAGGAATCCGCCGTCTCCCCGAACGCCTCCGCGTGCCGTACGACCTCCGCGCGCAGCGGACGCAGCCGCTCCGCCAGCTTCGGATGCGCGGCCACGACCGCGTCGTACCGCTCGGCCAGCTCCCTGCTGTCCCGGGCCGCACGCGCGCGTGCCCGGTCGGCGGCCGAGGGACGGCTGCCGCCGGAGGCACCGGAGCCCTCGGACCCGGCGGAGCAGCCCGCCACCAGCAGGGCCGCCGGGGCGACGGCGAGCAGACTCCTTCTGCGCGGCCCCGAACGGGCGCGCGGAGACAGGGGGAACGACACGGCAGACGTCCTCGGAAGCTCGTACGAACGGGGCGACGGAAAAGGGCGGGCCGGGGCCCGTGATCACCGTACCCGTGCGCCCGCGCGAGGGTGCCCAGCGGCACCCTCCGTGACCGGGTGGACAGCAACACCCTCCGCGACCGGATACCCTTTGACCAGACACGCGCACCGTCCCACAACAGCACACGCGGCCGAGGAGTCACCCGGATGAGCACCACCCAGAGCGAGAGGCTTCGAGAACTTCTGGAACCGCTCGTCAGCTCCCAGGGCCTGGATCTCGAAGAGATCGCCGTGGACGCGGTCGGCCGCAAGCGTGTGCTGCGCGTCGTCGTCGACTCCGACACCGGAGCGGACCTCGACCGGATCGCCGATGTGAGCCGCGCGCTCTCGGCGAAGCTCGACGAGACGGACGCGATGGGCAGCGCGGAGTACACCCTCGAGGTCGGCACCCCGGGCGCGGAGCGCCTCCTCACCGAGCACCGGCACTACACGCGCGCCACCGGCCGCCTGGTCCGGTTCCAGCTCGCCGAGGGCGGCGAACTGGTCGCCAGGATCATCGAGGCCGACGACGAGGGTCTCGACCTCGAGGTGCCCGGCGTGAAGGGCCGCAAGGCCACCGCGCGCAGACTCGCCTTCGACGACATCACCAGGGCGCGCGTCCAGGTCGAGTTCAACCGCAAGGACAACGAGAAGGAAGAGGAGGCGTAATCGTGGACATCGACATGAGTGCACTTCGGCTCTTGGTGAGGGAGAAGGAGATCTCCCTCGGCCTGCTGGTCGAAGCGATCGAATCGGCCCTCCTCATCGCCTACCACCGCACCGAGGGAAGCCGCCGGCACGCGCGCGTGGAGCTCAACCGGGAGACCGGACATGTGACCGTGTGGGCGAAGGAGGACCCCGAGGACCTCGAGGAGGGCCAGGAGGCCCGCGAGTTCGACGACACCCCGTCCGGCTTCGGCCGTATCGCCGCCACCACGGCCAAGCAGGTCATCCTGCAGCGCCTGCGCGACGCCGAGGACGACGCGACGCTCGGCGAGTACGCCGGCCGCGAGGGCGACATCGTCACCGGAGTGGTCCAGCAGGGCCGCGACCCGAAGAACGTGCTGGTCGACATCGGCAAGCTGGAGGCCATCCTGCCGGTGCAGGAGCAGGTGCCCGGCGAGACCTATCCGCACGGCATGCGGCTGCGCAGCTACGTCGTCCGGGTGGCCAAGGGTGTGCGCGGCCCGTCCGTCACCCTGTCGCGCACCCACCCCAACCTGGTGAAGAAGCTCTTCGCCCTGGAGGTGCCGGAGATCGCCGACGGGTCCGTCGAGATCTCCGCGATCGCCCGTGAGGCCGGCCACCGCACCAAGATCGCCGTACGTTCCACCCGCTCGGGCCTGAACGCCAAGGGCGCCTGCATCGGCCCCATGGGCGGCCGGGTGCGCAACGTCATGGGCGAGCTGAACGGCGAGAAGATCGACATCGTCGACTGGTCCGACGACCCGGCCGATATGGTGGCGAACGCGCTGTCGCCGGCCCGGGTCTCGAAGGTGGAGATCGTCGACATGGCCGCCCGGTCCGCCCGGGTCATCGTGCCGGACTACCAGCTGTCCCTGGCGATCGGCAAGGAGGGGCAGAACGCCCGTCTCGCCGCCCGGCTGACCGGCTGGCGGATCGACATCCGGCCGGACACGGAACAGACCGGGGAACGGGCCGGGGAACGGTCCGGGGAATAGATCCAAGCCGCAGGTCGCTGAGATCACGACAGCTTTGCGCGCGGCAAGTGTTCGATTCTTGCCCCAAAGGGGTGAGGTCGGCGCGGGGAGGTAGACTGAGGAGTGTCTGGCCGGACACGTGCTGGCGTATGCCCCGAGCGCACCTGCGTGGGGTGCCGGGAGCGAGCGGTCAAGAGCGAGCTGCTGCGCATCGTGGTGATCGAGGACGCGTGCGTCCCCGATCCTCGCGGTACGCTGCCCGGCCGGGGTGCGTATGTGCACCCCGTCCCGGTCTGTCTCGACCAGGCGGTGCGCCGCAGGGCGTTCCCACGGGCGCTCCGCGTCCCGGGACCGCTCGACGTAAAGGCGTTGCGCCTCTACGTCGAGCAGGCACAAGGTTGCTGAGCAGCGGCTCTCCGCCGGCTGGACAGGCAACACGCAAGAACATGCCGCACGGAAGTCCCCGTGCGGTCTGGTACCTCGCGAGTCGAAAGCAGGTCGAGATTGCGATGAGCACTCGATGAGTACGCGATGAGTACGCCCATGAACTAGCGACGGTCCGGACGCAACCCGGACCTCAAAGGAGCGAAGTGGCTAAGGTCCGGGTCTACGAACTCGCCAAGGAGTTCGGTGTGGAGAGCAAGGTCGTCATGGCCAAGCTCCAGGAACTCGGTGAATTCGTCCGTTCGGCGTCTTCGACCATCGAAGCGCCCGTAGTACGCAAGCTGACCGACGCCTTCCAGCAGGGCGGGGGCAACGGCAAGTCCGCCGCGAAGCCCGGCGCGCCCCGCAAGGCGGCCCCCAGGCCCGCCGCGCCGTCCCCGGCGCAGGCGGCCCGTCCGGGTCCGGCCGCCCCGAAGCCGCCGGCCGCGCCCAAGCCCGCCGCGGCCCAGCCGCCGGCGGCCCCGTCGGCGCCCGCGCCGGCTGCCTCCGGTCCGCGTCCGACGCCGGGCCCGCGCCCCGCGCCGCGTCCGGCTCCGGCGGCCCCGGAGTTCCAGGCCCCGCCTGCGGCGGCGGCTCCGGCTCCGGCTCCGTCCGGTCCGAAGCCCGGTGGCGCGCGTCCCGGTGCCCCCAAGCCCGGCGGTCGTCCCGCCGGTCAGGGTGGTCAGGGTCAGGGTCAGGGCGGCCAGGGCCGTCCGGCCGGTCAGGGTCAGCGTCCCGGTGGCGGCGCACCGCGTCCGGGCGGTCGCCCGGCCGGTCCGCGTCCCGGTAACAACCCCTTCACCTCCGGTGGCTCCACCGGCATGGCCCGTCCGCAGGCTCCGCGCCCGCAGGGCGCGCGTCCCGGCCCGGGTGGTCCCGGCGGTGCCGGCGGTGCCGGTCCCCGTCCGCAGGCCCCCGGTGGCCAGGGCGGCGGTCCGCGTCCGCAGGCTCCGGGCGGGCAGCGCCCGACCCCGGGCTCGATGCCGCGTCCGCAGGGCGGTCCCCGTCCCGGCGGCGGCCCCGGCGGTCCGCGTCCGAACCCTGGCATGATGCCGCAGCGTCCCGCTGCCGGCCCGCGTCCCGGCCCCGGCGGCCGCGGTCCGGGCGGTGCGGGTCGTCCCGGCGGTGGCGGCGGTCGTCCCGGTGGCGGCGGCTTCGCCGGCCGTCCGGGTGGCGGCGGCGGTGCCGGTCGTCCGGGTGGCGGCGGCGGTTTCGCCGGTCGTCCCGGTGGCGGTGGCGGCTTCGCCGGCGGCGGTGGCCGTCCCGGCTTCGGTGGCCGTCCCGGCGGTCCCGGTGGCCGCGGTGGCACGCAGGGCGCCTTCGGCCGTCCTGGTGGTCCCGCGCGTCGTGGCCGCAAGTCGAAGCGGCAGAGGCGCCAGGAGTACGAGGCCATGCAGGCCCCGTCGGTCGGCGGCGTGATGCTGCCTCGCGGCAACGGCGAGACCATTCGCCTGTCGCGCGGTGCCTCGCTCACCGACTTCGCGGAGAAGATCAACGCCAACCCGGCGTCGCTCGTCGCGGTCATGATGAACCTCGGCGAGATGGTCACTGCGACCCAGTCCGTCTCCGACGAGACGCTCCAGCTCCTCGCCGGCGAGATGAACTACACCGTTCAGATCGTCAGCCCGGAGGAGGAGGACCGCGAGCTGCTCGAGTCCTTCGACCTGGAGTTCGGCGAGGACGAGGGCGGCGAGGAGGACCTGGTGGTCCGCCCGCCGGTCGTCACCGTCATGGGTCACGTCGACCACGGTAAGACCCGCCTCCTCGACGCCATCCGCAAGACGAACGTCATCGCGGGCGAGGCCGGCGGCATCACCCAGCACATCGGTGCCTACCAGGTCACGACCGAGGTCAACGAAGAGGATCGCAAGATCACCTTCATCGACACCCCGGGTCACGAGGCGTTCACCGCCATGCGTGCCCGTGGTGCGAAGTCGACCGACATCGCGATCCTGGTCGTCGCGGCCAACGACGGCGTCATGCCGCAGACGGTCGAGGCGCTCAACCACGCCAAGGCGGCCGACGTCCCGATCGTCGTCGCGGTCAACAAGATCGACGTCGAGGGCGCGGACCCGACCAAGGTGCGCGGTCAGCTGACCGAGTACGGCCTGGTGGCCGAGGAGTACGGCGGCGACACCATGTTCGTCGACATCTCCGCCAAGCAGGGTCTGCACATCGACAGCCTCCTCGAGGCCGTCATCCTCACCGCGGACGCCTCGCTCGACCTGCGGGCCAACCCCGAGCAGGACGCGCAGGGCATCTCGATCGAGTCCCGGCTCGACCGCGGCCGCGGTGCCGTGGCGACCGTCCTCGTCCAGCGAGGCACGCTGCGGGTCGGCGACACGATGGTGGTGGGCGACGCCTACGGCCGCGTGCGCGCCATGCTCGACGACAACGGCAACAACGTCGCCGAGGCGGGCCCGTCGACGCCGGTCCAGGTCCTGGGCCTGACCAACGTCCCGGGTGCGGGCGACAACTTCATCGTCGTGGACGAGGACCGTACGGCCCGTCAGATCGCCGAGAAGCGCGCCGCCCGTGAGCGCAACGCCGCGTTCGCCAAGCGCACGCGCCGCGTGTCCCTCGAGGACCTGGACAAGGTGCTCAAGGCCGGCGAGGTCCAGCAGCTGAACCTGATCATCAAGGGTGACGCTTCCGGTTCCGTCGAGGCGCTCGAGTCCTCGCTGCTCCAGCTGGACGTCGGCGAAGAGGTCGACATCCGCGTCCTGCACCGCGGTGTCGGTGCGGTCACGGAGTCCGACATCGACCTGGCGATGGGCTCCGACGCCATCGTGATCGGCTTCAACGTGCGCGCCGCCGGGCGTGCGCAGCAGATGGCCGAGCGCGAGGGTGTGGACGTCCGGTACTACTCGGTCATCTACCAGGCGATCGAGGAGATCGAGGCGGCCCTCAAGGGCATGCTCAAGCCGGAGTACGAAGAGGTCGAGCTCGGCACGGCGGAGATCCGCGAGGTCTTCCGCTCGTCCAAGCTGGGCAACATCGCGGGTGTGCTCATCCGCTCCGGCGAGGTCAGGCGCAACACCAAGGCGCGCCTGCTGCGCGATGGCAAGGTCATCGCGGAGAACCTCAACATCGAAGGTCTGCGTCGCTTCAAGGACGACGTCACCGAGATCCGCGAAGGCTACGAGGGCGGTATCAACCTCGGAAACTTCAACGACATCAAGGTCGACGACGTCATCGCGACGTACGAGATGCGCGAGAAGCCGCGGGTGTAACACCCCACGGTGCGTACCGGCCGGCGGGACCCACCCGGGTCCCGCCGGCCGGCGCGTGTGTGCGGACGCACGGCGGCGCGGCCGGCGGAGCACAATATCCGTCGATCGCCGCACCCCCTTCGATGTACGGTTCTGATGTCCCCGCCCACCACGGATGGCGGGGCCATCGATCCCGTACCGGCGGGTGAACCGGTTGCACATGTATGTGGGGACGCTGTCCTTCGACCTCCTCCTCGGCGACGTACATTCGCTGAAGGAGAAGCGCTCCGTCGTCCGCCCGATCGTCGCCGAGCTCCAGCGCAAGTACGCGGTGAGCGTGGCCGAGGTGGATCACACGAACCTCCATCGCCGGGCGGTCATCGGCCTGGCCATGGTGTCCGGCGACGCGGGGCACCTGACCGACGTACTGGACCGCTGCGAGCGGCTGGTCGCCGGGCGCCCGGAGGTGGAACTGCTGTCCGTCAGGCGGCGCTTCCACGGTGAAGACGACTGACGACCACAGCCCAGAGATACGCAGACAGGAAAGAACGGGAGACGGACCAGTGGCCGACAACGCGCGGGCGAAAAGGCTGGCGGACCTCATCCGAGAGGTGGTGGCCCAGAAGCTGCAGCGCGGGATCAAGGACCCGCGGCTCGGCTCGCACGTCACCATCACGGACACCCGGGTCACGGGTGACCTCAGGGAGGCGACCGTCTTCTACACGGTGTACGGGGACGACGAGGAGCGCAAGGCCGCCGCGGCGGGCCTGGAGAGCGCCAAGGGCGTCCTGCGCTCCGAGGTGGGCCGGGCGGCGGGCGTGAAGTTCACGCCGACCCTGGCCTTCGTCATGGACGCGCTCCCGGACACGGCACGCAACATCGAGGACCTCCTCGACCGGGCGCGCCAGTCCGACGCGAAGGTGCGCGAGGCGTCCGCGGGCGCCACGTACGCCGGCGAGGCCGACCCGTACCGCAAGCCGGAAGACGACGAGACGGACGACACCGCCGAATGAACCGGAAGCCCACCACGCCCGACGGCCTTGTCATCGTCGACAAGCCGTCGGGCTTCACCTCGCACGACGTGGTCGCCAAGATGCGCGGCATCGCGCGCACCCGGCGCGTCGGCCACGCCGGCACCCTCGACCCGATGGCGACGGGCGTCCTCGTCCTCGGTGTCGAGCGGGCGACCAAGCTCCTCGGCCACCTCGCGCTGACCGAGAAGGAGTACCTCGGCACGATCCGGCTCGGGCAGAACACGCTCACCGACGACGCCGAGGGGGAGATCACCTCCTCCACCGACGCCTCCGCGGTCACCCGCGAGGGCATCGACGCCGGTGTCGCCGGACTGACCGGCGACATCATGCAGGTGCCGTCCAGGGTCAGCGCCATCAAGATCAACGGGGTGCGCTCCTACAAGCGGGCCCGGGAGGGCGAGGAGTTCGACATCCCCGCCCGGCCGGTCACCGTCTCCTCGTTCTCCGTGTACGACGTCCGGGAGGCGGTCGCCGAGGACGGCACCCCCGTGCTGGACCTGGTGGTGTCGGTCGTCTGCTCCTCCGGCACCTACATCCGCGCCCTCGCCCGCGACCTGGGCGCGGGACTGGGCGTCGGCGGGCACCTCACCGCGCTGCGCCGCACCCGCGTCGGCCCGTACAAGCTGGACTCCGCGAAGACGCTGGACCAGCTCCAGCAGGAGCTGACGGTGATGCCGATCGCCGAGGCCGCCACGGCCGCGTTCCCGCGCTGGGACGTCGACGACCGGCGGGCCAGGCTGCTCACCAACGGGGTGCGCCTTGAGATGCCCGATGAGTACGCCGGTTCCGGAGCCGTGGCCGTGTTCGGCCCCGAGCGCCGGTTCCTGGCCCTCGTCGAGGAGCAGCGGGGCAAGGCGAAGAGCCTGGCCGTCTTCGGCTGACGCTTTTCCGGGGATCCGTCCGTGGAGCGGCGTCACGGGGATGGACATGACGCCGCTCCACGGTCCCCCTCGGTTCCCCCACCCCTAGGGTGTATCCATCCACCCCCGCCTGTTCACCCGTAAGTGCGGGCGCTCGGAGTGAACCGGGGGAGCGGAAGGGGGCGCGTTCACCGGGCGATCTGTCCCGCTGATCATCTCGGCCCTACTGTCGCAGCCAAGGGCACGGATGAGCGACGGGAGGCTCGACGATGCCGTCCCCCTACGCATACGAACCCCGTCACGAACGGGAGACCCCGGACGACGCTCCGGACCTGTGCGACGTCCTGGTCCGCCTGCACGACCTCGCCGGCCGGCCGCGCGGCACCGGCTTCGTGGCCGATCACCACGGCACGGTGATCACCGGTCACGAGGCGGTCGACGGTCTGCCCCGGCTCGTGCTGCGCGCGGCGGCCGGCCGCCAGTGCGTGGTGACCGCGGACGCGGTGACCCCGCTGCCCGCGCTCGGCCTGGCCCTGGTCCGCAGCGAGGGGCTCGGCGTCGCACCGCTGCCGGTCACCACGCGGCGCGCCGTCCAGCCCGGCACCTATGTGCGGATCGCCGCCGGAGGCTGGCGCGAGGCGCGCGTGCTGGGGACGGGCCCCGTGACCTACACCGCCACCGACCGCGCGTACGCACTGGGCGACGCCCTGGAACTGGCGGTCGGCACCGCGGGCCGGGACGCACTGCGACTCGGCGGCGGCGCCGCCGGCGGCCCGGTCCTCGACGCCACCACCGGCACCGTCCTCGGCGTCCTCGGCACCGCGCTCCACTCGGACGACCGCGCCGAGGGCTTCGCCGTACGGCTACCTCCCCCGGCCCTCGCCGAGGGCCCGCTCGCCGAGCTGCTCGCCAAGAACGCGGCGACGGTCCCGGCTCACGGAGCCGACCTCAACCTTGCCGGGGTGGTGCAGCTCACGGCCGGCTCGGGCGGGTGGGGTGGGTCGGTTGGTGGCGTGGGGTTTGTCGGCTGCTCTGTTGTGGGTGCGGGGGTTTCCCCGGCCGGAGGGGGCGGGTCGGCTGGTGTTGTGGGTGCGGGGGGCTCCTCGGTCGGGTGGGACGGGTCTGCCGGTGGCGTGGGGCCCGTCGACCGGCTCGCCGTGCTCGCGGAGTTCGCCGCGTTAGAGCGGGACGGGTCGGCTGGTGTTGTGGGTGCGGGGGGCTCCTCGGTCGGGCAGGACGGGCTGGCCGGTGGCGTGGGGCCCGTCGACCGGCTCGCCGTGCTCGCGGAGTTCGCCGCGTTCGAGCGGGGCGAGGCCGCCGTGCTGGGACTGGTCGGGCCGCCCGGCAGCGGTCGTACGACGCAGCTCGCGGCGCTCGCCGCCCGCCGGTACCGCGCGGGCCGGCCCACGCTCCGGCTGCGCGGTGCCGACCTGGACGCGGGCGACGGCTCGGTCGCGGACGCCGCCCGCCGGGCACTGGACCGGGCCGCCGCCGTCGTCGCGGCCTCCCGCGCCCCGTTCCCGGCCCCTCCGGACGCCCTCGGTGACGTGAGCCCGGAGCACCTGGCCGGGCTCGCCCGCACGGCCGGCCACCCCCTGCTGCTCCTCCTCGACGGCCCCGAGGAGATCCTGCTCGACAGGTCGGCCGAGTGGATCACCGGGACCGTCCGGTGGCTGCGGGCGACGGGGGCCCGGATGGTGGTGGCGTGCCGCGCGGAGTACTGGGAGGAGGCGGGGTTCCCGGAAGAGCTGCTGCACGCCGGTGCGCCCCGCCCCGACGGGCTCCCCGCCTGTGTGGCCCTCGGTGACCTCACCGCCGAGGAGGCCCGCCGGGCGCGCGCCCGCCACGGCGTCCCCGAGGGCGCGGTGGCCGACGCCGACGCCCGCCACCCCCTGACCCTGCGGATGCTCGCGGACATCCGGTCCGCCCTCGCCGACACCGCCCCCGACGCCCCCGTCGACCGCGACGACGTCTTCTCGGCCCACCTGGACCTGATGTGCCTGCGGATCGCCGTCCGCCTCGCCGACGGGAACGGGATCCGCGGCACCGCCGTACGCCGGCTCGCCGCCAAGGTCGCCGGACAGGTGCACGAGGCCGCCCGGCGCAGCCTCGGATCGGGCGGGCTGGACCGGGAGACGTTCGACGCGGTGTTCCCCCGGGGGCCCGCCCCCGACCGGCTCGGCGGCGGCACCGGCTGGGCCTCGGCCGTGCTCGCCGAGGGACTCTTCGTCCCGGCCGGGACGACCGGCTACCGGTTCGCGGACGAGGAACTGGCCGACTGGCTCCACGGCACCCACCTCGACGTGGACGACGCCCTGCGCGTCCTGGTCCACACTGCCCCTGCCACTCCGGTCGCTTCCGACGGGCGCACCCCGCGGTCGGCCGCCGCCGAGGATGGCTTCCTGCTGCCCGGTGGCCGGGATGTTGCTGGGGGGTCTCTTCCGTTGTCCGGCCGTAGGTCCGGTGCGGTGGACGGGCGCCGCACTGTCCCCGCCACTCCGGTCGCTTCCGACGGGCGCTCTCCGCGGCCTGCTGCTGCCGAGGATGGCTTCCTGCTGCCCGGTGGCCGGGATGTTGCTGGGGGGTCTCTTCCGTTGTCCGGCCGTAGGTCCGGTGTGGCGGACGGGCGCCGTACTGCTCCTGCTACCCCGGTCGCTCCCGACGGGCGCACCCTGTGGCCGGCCGCCGCCGAGGGCGGCTTCCCGCTGACCGGCCACCGGTCCCGGCCCGCTGCCGCTTCCGGCGACCGGGATGCCGCTGAGGGGTCTCTCCCGTTGTCCGGCCGTTGGGCCGGTGCGGCTGGTGATCGTCGTGGTCTGCCCGCTGTCGCTTTCGACCCTTGGACCGTTGCCGGTCCCGACCCCTGGGCCGTCGCCGATACCGATTACCGGCCTGCTGACGATTGCCTCTTCCACCACAGCGATGTGACGGCCGATGGCGGTGGGGCCGGCGTGGCTGTCGGACGCCCGGTACTGCCTGCTGTCGACCTCCACCCGGCCGCCCCCGGCGCCGAAGCCGTCCTTCCGGCCGGCACCCCCGTCCCGCATCACCGCATCGGTGTCGTCGTCGAGGCCCTGCTGTTTCTCGCGCGGCGGCACGGCAGCCGGCGGCTCTCCACGCGGCTCACGGATCTGGTGCACGCCCTCGACGCCGATCCGGGTTCCTGGTGGGCCGCCCGGCTGCTCGGCGGGACCCTCGCGCGCGTGGCCGACGCGACGCCGTACACGGACGTGCTGCGGCTGCTGGCCGACCGTCTCGTGGCCTGGCGGGAGCAGCGGCGGGGCGTGCCGCCCGAGCTGGGGCCCGCCTTCTGGGCCGCTCTCCGGCTGCCGCCGGAGACGCGGTGCGCACTGCTGCGCCGACTCGTGCACGCCGACGGACCCCCGTGCGAGAACGGGCCCCGCTTCCTCGACGCCGCCGCCCGGCTGCTCGCCGCCGACCCCGTCGCCGTACTGCCGTACCTCATCCGCTGGTTCGAGGACGAGCGGCCGCTGCCCGCCACCCCGCACGCGACCGTGGCGACCGCCGCGCAGGCGCTGCTGCACACCCACCGGCACGCGGCCCCGGACGCGCTGACGGAGGCGCTCGCCGACAGCGCGCACCGGCGGGCCGACCAACTGCTCACCGTGCTGACGGAGGAGGAACCCGCCGCGATGTGCAGGGCCGTCGACCGGTGGGCGAAGGACGAACGCCCCGCACGCCGGGCCACGGCCATCGCCTACGGCCTGCTCGTCGCGCCGTACGCGCGCGACGACACCGACCGCACCCTGCTGAGGTACGCGGCGCTCGCCGTCCTCGTCCGCACCGCCGACCGCGAGCTGCACGGCGGCGCCCTCGCCCTCCTCGTCCGCGACCCGAACAGCAGGGACCGCCACCTCCCGCGGGCCCTGGAGCGCTTCGCGGCCGGCGACCCCCACCTCCCGCCGAGCGCGCTCACCCCCGCCCTCGCCACCCACCCGGAGCCCGTCCTCGACGCCTTCCGCACCAGGCTCGGCGGGACCGGCGCGGGCGAGACGTTCCGCGCCCTCGCCGACGCCGCCCCGCCCGCCCTGGCCCGCCGGGTCGCCGCACTCGTACGGGAGACGGTGGAGCGGCGGCCAGAGCTGACGGGACAGGTGGCCGCGTACGCCGACGGGCGGCTGGAGCGGGGCCCGGCCGCCCGTGCCGTACTGAGGACCCTGCTCACCGGCCTGCTCGACGGCGGCCCGCAACCACTCCGGGTGGCCCTCGCCGGCATCCTCGCCGGCCCCGGCACACCGGCCTCCCGCCCGCTGCGCCGCGAACTGCTGGACACCCTGCTCGCCCGCGAGTCCGACCCCGCCGTCCTGGAGGCGGTGCTGCGCGCCGCGGCCCGGAACACCGGCCCCGAGCCGCGCGTCCTCGTCCACCGCACCGGGCTGCTCCTCGCGCGCACCCCGGAGGGCGCCACCCGCTTCGACCACTGCCTGGCCGACCTGGGCAGCCATGTGCCGGGCTTCGCCGCCGCCGTGGCCGGCTGGCTGACGGACGCCCCACGCGAGTGGTCCGCGCTGATCGGGCCCGCCACCCGCCGGACCATCGGGAACCTGACCGGAGCGGTCGTCCCCGCCTGACCCCGCCCGGCCGGCACGTGCACCCCGTCACACAGCCCCCATGCCGATGCGGGCCCCCGGCACGCGGCATGGCACCCTTAGAGCTGCGCAGAGAAGTCCACGGACTCGGGTTCGTTCGACAAGGTTTCGACAAGGAGCAGGCACAGTGCAGCGCTGGCGTGGCTTGGAGGACATCCCCCAGGACTGGGGGCGCAGCGTCGTCACCATCGGCTCCTACGACGGAGTCCACCGCGGGCACCAGCTGATCATCCGGCATGCCGTGGACCGCGCCCGGGCGCTCGGCGTCCCCGCCGTCGTCGTCACCTTCGACCCGCACCCCAGCGAGGTCGTCCGCCCCGGCAGCCACCCCCCGCTGCTCGCCCCGCACCACCGGCGCGCCGAACTCATGGCCGGCCTCGGTGTCGACGCGGTCCTGATCCTCCCCTTCACCACCGAGTTCTCGAAGCTGTCCGCCGCCGACTTCGTCGTCAAGGTGCTGGTCGACAAGCTGCACGCCAAGGCGGTCGTCGAGGGCCCCAACTTCCGCTTCGGCCACAAGGCCGCGGGCAACGTGGAGTTCCTCGCCGAGCAGGGCCGGGTCTACGACTTCGACGTCGAGGTCGTCGACCTGTACGTCAGCGGTGAGGCGGGCGGCGGCGAGCCGTTCTCCTCCACGCTCACCCGCCGCCTGGTCGCCGAGGGCGAGGTCGAGGGCGCCGCCGAGATCCTGGGCCGCCCGCACCGGGTGGAGGGCGTCGTCGTCCGGGGCGCCCAGCGCGGCCGCGACCTGGGCTTCCCCACGGCCAACGTCGAGACCCTCCCGCACACCGCGATCCCCGCCGACGGCGTCTACGCCGGCTGGCTGCACGCCCAGGGCGAGGCCATGCCGGCCGCGATCTCCGTCGGCACCAACCCCCAGTTCGACGGCACCGAGCGCACGGTCGAGGCGTACGCCATCGACCGCGTCGGCCTCGACCTGTACGGCCTCCATGTCGCCGTCGACTTCCTGGCCTTCGTGCGCGGCCAGGCGAAGTTCGACACGCTGGAGGCGCTGCTGGAGCAGATGGCCGAGGACGTCGAGCGCTGCAAGACCCTCGTGGCCGCGGCCGAGAAGCCGTAGGGCCTGTCCGGTCAGCTCTTCCGGGCGTGCGCCCAGTGGCACGCCACCTGGGCCGTGCCGCCCCCGTCGAGGATCTCCGGGTCCCGGCCCCGGCACGCCTCCGCCACCCCCGCCCGGTCCGCCTCGCCGCCCGCCAGGATCTGGCAGCGGGCGTGGAACCGGCAGCCGGACGGGACGCGGGACGGGTCCGGGGGCTCGCCCGTGAGGACCACCGGCTCGCCCGGTGCCTCGGGGAGGACCGACAGCAGGGCCCGGGTGTACGGATGCCGGGGGGCCGTCAGGACCCGCTCCACCGCCCCGGTCTCCACGATCCGGCCCAGGTACATCACCGCGACCCGGTCGGCGATGTTCCAGGCCAGCCCCAGATCGTGGGTGACCACCAGCGCGGACAGGCCCAGTTCGGCGCGCAGCCGCAGCAGCAGGGCGAGGATCTCCCCGCGTACCGACGCGTCGAGGGAGGCCACCGGCTCGTCGGCGACGAGGAGTTCGGGTTCCAGTACCAGAGCGCCCGCGATCACCACGCGCTGCCGCTGACCGCCGGACAGCTCGTGCGGATAGCGCAGGAAGAAGCGCTCCGGCGGGCGCAGCCCGGCCCGGGACAGGGCGTCGGCGACCGCGGCCCGCTCGTCACCTCCGTGGCCGTGGATGCGCAGCCCCTCGGCCACCGCGTCGTACACCGTGTGCCGGGGGTTGAGCGAGCCGCTCGGGTCCTGCAGCACCAGCTGCACGCGCCTGCGGTACGCCTTCAGGGAGCGGCCGGAGTACTCCAACGGCCGCCCGTCGAAGGTGACCCGGCCCGCGGTCGGCTCGACCAGACCCAGCAGGGCGCGGGCCAGCGTCGTCTTGCCACAGCCCGACTCGCCGACCAGGGCGACGATCTCACCGGGCCGGATGTCCAGGTCGACACCGTCCACGGCCCGGGCGTCCGGGGCACCGTGCCGCCCCGGGAAGGCGATGCGCACACCCTGAGCGCTGAGGAGGGGAGTGGTGGAGGTGGTCATGGGGTACTGGGCCTCGCTTCCTCCAGGGACCCCGGATCACCGGCTGCCGCGTTCCGCCGGGCGTCCGGTGCGTCGGCTGTCGTGTTCGGTCGGGGGTCGGGTTCGTCGGTTGTTGTGCCGTGCTGGGTGTCGGAGTCGTCGGCTGCCTTGCTCGGCCGGGGGTCTGAGCCGTCGTCTGCTGTGTTCCGCCGGGCGTCCGGTGCGTCGGCTGTCGTGTTCGGTCGGGGGTCGGGTTCGTCGGTTGTTGTGCCGTGCTGGGTGTCGGAGTCGTCGGCTGCCTTGCTCGGCCGGGGATCCGGGGTGTCGTCCGCCGTGTCCCGATGGGCATCCGGATCACCGTCCGCCGTGTCCCGCCGCGTACCCGAGCCGTCGGTCGGAGTGTCCCGCGGGGAATCCGGTTCGTCGGCCGGCTCGGCCGCCGTGGTGATCCGTACGCACGCCGCCCGCCGGTTCGGGCCCGCGTTCCGCAGCGGCTGGTCCTCCGTGGCACAGGAGTCCAGTGCCACCGGGCACCGTGGATGGAACGTGCAGCCCGACGGCAGCGCCGCCGGGTCCGGCGGGTCGCCCGGCAGGCCACGCGGCGCGAAGCGCGACGCCGGGTCACCGATGCGCGGGAACGCGGCCGACAGCGCCTGGGCGTAGGGGTGGCGGGCGGCCTCGTACACCTCTCCCGCCGGGCCCTCCTCGACCACCCGGCCCGCGTACATCACCGCGAGCCGGTCACAGGTGCCGGCGAGCACCGCGAGGTCATGGCTGATCATGATCAGTCCCACGTCCTGGTCCGCGACCAGCTGTTCGATCAGCCGCAGGATCTGCGCCTGGATCATCACATCCAGCGCGGTCGTCGGCTCGTCGGCGATGATCAGCCGCGGATCGCAGGCCAGCGCCATGGCGATCATGACGCGCTGCCGCTGACCGCCGGACAGCTCGTGCGGGTACGCCGACGCACGGGCGGCCGGAAGGCCGACGTGCTCCAGCAGCTCCCCGGTCTTCTTCCGCGCCCCGGCCGGGGTGGCCTTCCGGTGCAGCAGGATCGGCTCGGCGATCTGGTCGCCGATGCGCCGCACGGGGTTGAGGGAGTGCATCGCCCCCTGGAACACGATGGACGCCCCGGCCCAGCGGACCGCCCGTACCCGGCCCCACTTCATGGCCAGTACGTCCTCGCCGTCCAGCAGGATCTCCCCGCCGACCCGCGTCCCGGCCGGGAGCAGCCGCAGCAGCGCCAGCGCCAGGGTGGACTTGCCGCAGCCCGACTCCCCGGCGATCCCCAGCTTGCGGCCCGCGTCCAGCCGCAGATCCACCCCGCGCACGGCGGCCGCCCCGCCCGCGTACGTGACCGTCAGCCCTCTGACGTCGAGCAGACTCAACGGGACACCCCCAGCCTGGGGTTGAGGACGGACTCCACGGCCCGTCCGCACAGTGTGAACGCCAGCGCCACCACGGCGATGGCGATGCCCGGCGGCACCAGGTACCACCAGTGCCCGGCGCTGACCGCACCCGCCTCCCGGGCGTCCTGCAGCAGCCCGCCCCACGACACCACCGTCGGATCGCCGAGCCCCAGGAAGGCCAGCGTCGCCTCCGCCAGGATCGCCGAGGAGATGATCAGCGTCGTCTGCGCCAGCACCAGCGGCATCACATTGGGCAGCACATGCCGGGACATGATGTGCCAGTGCCCGCCGCCGAGCGCCCGCGCCCGCTCGATGTACGGCCGGGTCTCCACCGCCAGCGTCTGCGCCCGCACCAGCCGGGCCGTCGTCGGCCAGGTCGTCACCCCGATCGCCACGACGATCGTCAGCAGCGAGCGGGACATCACCGTGGCCAGCGCGATCGCCAGCACCAGCGTCGGCATCACCAGGAACCAGTCGGTGATCCGCATCACCACCGTCGCGTACCAGCCCCGGAAGTGCCCCGCCGTCACCCCGATCACCGTGCCGATCGCCACCGACAGCACGGCCGCCAGCAGCCCCACCAGCAGCGACACCCGCGCACCCCAGATCACCAGGCCGAGCAGATTCCGCCCGAACCGGTCGGCCCCGAAGGGGAGTTCCGCGCTCGGGCGCTCCAGCGGGCTGCCCGGCGCGCCGGTCACGTCGGCCACGTCGGAGCCGACGATCAGCGGAGCCGCCAGGGCGAGCAGCGCGAACAGCGCCAGCGTGGCGAGGCCGAAGAGGCCGGCCTGGTGGGTGCGGTACTGCCGCCAGAACCGCGCGGCCGAGGCCCGGCGCCGCTGCCACGCCAGGGCGCGGGGGCGCGCGGCCGGCATCTTCTCGGTCGTCATCGGCCCACCCGGGGATCGAACAGCGGATAGATCAGATCGGCGAGCGTGTTCATCACGACCACCGCCGCGGCGAACACGAAGAACAGCCCCTGCACCAGCGGCAGATCGGGCACGCTCAGCGCCTGGTAGAACAGCCCTCCCAGACCCGGCCAGGAGAAGACCGTCT
Source organism: Streptomyces sp. CB02400 (assembly GCF_001905725.1). Taxonomy (GTDB): domain Bacteria; phylum Actinomycetota; class Actinomycetes; order Streptomycetales; family Streptomycetaceae; genus Streptomyces; species Streptomyces atrovirens. The sequence goes on along the minus strand of NZ_LIWB01000021.1, from coordinate 42,061 downwards.
CCACCAGGATCACACCGGCCACCGTCCGCCCGAGGTTGATGAAGATCAGCGTCACGGTCGGCAGCAGCGCGTTGGGCACCGCGTGCCGGCGCCGTACGAGGTCGTCGCGCAGCCCCTTGGCCCGCGCGGTGGTCAGATAGTCGCTGCCCATCTCGTCCAGCAGCGCCGACCGCGTCACCAGCAGCGTCTGCCCGTAATCCACGGCCACCAGCGTCACCACCGGCAGCACCAGGTGGTGCGCCACGTCCACGACGTACGCGAAGCCCTCCTCCCCGCCCGACTCCATGCCACCGGTCGGGAACAGCCCCGGCAGCGGCCCGATCCCCACCGACAGCGTGGTGATCAGCAGCAACCCCAGCCAGAAGGACGGCAGGGAGTACAGCGTCAGCGCCAGCCCGGTGTTGAGCTTGTCACCGAGCCGCCCGTGCCGCCACGCCGACCGGGTGCCCAGGACGATCCCGAGCGCCGTGTAGAGGACGAAGGCGGTGCCGGTGAGCAGCAGCGTGTTCGGCAGCGCCTCCGTGATCTTGTCGACCACCGGCGCGTTGAACTGGTACGACGTCCCCAGATCGCCGGTGAGCGCCTTGCCGCAGTAGTCGGTGAACTGCTGCCACAGTGGCAGGTCCAGCCCGAACTGCTCCCGGTACGCGGCCAGTTGCTCGGCCGACACCTGACGGCCGCCGGTCATGAACTTCACCGGGTCGCCGGGGATCAGCCGGAAGAGGAAGAAGCTGGTGACGAGGACGGCGAGGAGGGACACGGCCGCACCGGCGAGCTTGCCCGCCACATAGCGCGGATACGCGGTGGTGATACGGCCGTCGCGTGGCCCGCGTGGCCCGCGTGGTCCGTGGGCGGCCTCCGGTCCGTCCTTCTTCGTCGGACCGGAGGCCCCCGTGCCCCCTGCCGATGCGGATGTCGCGTCAGCGGTCATGAGTGTCCGTTCGCCGCCTACTCGCGATCCTCGGCCGTGGCCCGTCGCCGCATCGCCACGAAGACCCCCAGCCCCGCGAGGACGACGACACCCGCGACGATCCCGATGACCACGCCCGTCGACGACGAATCACCGCCCCCGTCGCCGGAGTCCGCCGGCACCGCCGACCACCAGCTCCAGTAGCCGTCCTGGCCGTAGATGTTGCCCGCCTTCGACGGCATGGTGGTGATCGACTCGATCTGGTCCGTGCGGTACGCCTCGACCGCGTTCGGGTACGCCATGACGTTCATGTACCCGAGGTCGTACAGCCGCGACTCCATCTGCTTGACGATGTCCGCCCGCTTGCCGGCGTCGTACTCGGCGAGCTGCCGCGCGTACAGCTCGTCGTACGTCTTGTCGCAGATGAAGTTGTCGGTCGCGCCGGTCTCCTCCGGGGTCGCCGGGAGCGCCGCGCAGGTGTGGATGGACAGCACGAAGTCGGGGTCCGGGTTGACCGACCAGCCGTCGAAGGCGAGGTCGTACTCACCGGCGAGCCAGGGATCGGTCACGTTGTCCAGGCAGTTGAGCGTCACCCCGATACCGAGGTCGCCCCACCACTCCTCGAGGTACTGGCCGACCGCCTTGTCGTTCGGGTCGGTGGCATGGCACAGCACGCGGTAGTCGATCGGCTTGCCGTCCTTGCCGACCCGCTTGCCGTCGCCGTTCTTCTCGTAGCCGGCCTGGTCGAGCAGCCGGGCCGCCTCCGCCGGGTCGTACGCCAGCTCCTGGTCGGCCGACGGCTCCCAGAAGTACTGCGAGAAGCGCGGTGGGATGTAGCCGGCGCCCTCCACGGCGTGCCCCTGGAACACCTTGTCGATGATGGTCTTCCGGTCCACCGCCATGAACAGCGCGTTGCGCACCCGCTGGTCGAGCAGAGAGGGGTGTCCGTCACCCATCTTCTCGCCGTTCTTCGCCTTCGCGCCCGGGTTGGTGGCCAGCGCGTAGAAGCGGCGCCCCGGCGCGTCGTTGACCCGGATGTTCTTCTCTTTCTTCAGCGCCTCCGTCTGGGCGGGCGTCAGGGACGGTGACCCGGCGACGAACGACACCTCGCCCTTGCGCAGCGCCGACACCGCGGCGTCCTGGTCCTTGTAGTAGCGGAAGACCAGCTCGTCGAACTTGGGTGACCCGCGCCAGAAGTCCTTGTTGGCCTTCAGCCGCACATAGCTGTCCGCCTTGTAGTCGGTGAGGACGAACGGCCCGTTGCCGACGATGGGGAAGTCCTTGTCGTTGTTGAACTCCGTGTAGTCGTCGACCTTCTCCCACACGTGCTTGGGCACGATCGGCACGTCCAGCGCCGTCATCGTGGCCTGCGGCTTCTTCAGCTCGATGACCAGCTCGGTGGGGCTCGGCGCGGTCACCTTCTCGAAGTTGGCGACGTAGCTGCCGTTCGCGGTGGCCGCGCCGGGGTCCGTCATCATCGTGTTGAACGTCCAGGCCGCGTCCTCGGCGGTGGCCTGCTCGCCGTCCGACCACTTGGAGTCCGAGCGGATGGTGTACGTCCAGGTCAGCTTGTCCGGCGACGATTCCCACTTGGTGGCCAGGCCGGGGATGACGTGGTTGTCCTCGGGGTCGTAGTTCGTCAGGTACTCGTAGGTGAGCCGGTGGATGCTCGTACTGAGCAGCCGTACCGCCAGGAACGGGCTGAGCGAGTCGACACTCTGCGCCACCGCGACGGTCAGCACCTTGGTGCCGTCGTCGGCCGCCCGCGCCTGCTCCGGCGCCGGGTTGAGCGGGGTGGCGAGCCCGGCGCTGAGGGTGAGCGCGGCGGCGCCGGCCGCCATGACGAGCCGGGTGCGGCCCGGGGTGCGGTGGTGACCGCCGTACTGATCGTTCGTTTCCATGGTCGCTGACCTCGCGTCATCGCTCGCACGGGAAGGGCGGGTTGATCAGATGAGTGATGAGTGTGTCTATCAGCGACCACCGCGAGCGTCAACGGCGCGGGCACCCCATGTGGCCTGCGGAAACAACGAGTTGACGCACATGGCGCGTCCATTGGTCCAGATCACTGACGCGCTGCTGGCCAGGGCCTGACGGCGGATTCCGGCCCCGCACGCGAAAGCGGCCCCTCGAAAGGGGCCGCTCGGTCGCGGGGCCTTACTGCTGGCCGGGGTGAGGAGGATAGGGCTGGCCCGGGACCTGCGGGTACGGGTGGCCGGGCTGGGCCGGAGGCTGTCCGGGCTGCGGCTGCTGGGGGTACGGGCCCGGCTGACCGGGGACGGCCTGACCGGGCATGGGCTGACCGGGCATGGGCTGACCCGGAACGGGCTGGCCGGGGAAGGGCTGGCCCGGCAGCGGCGGGGCGGCGACCGGCGGCGGGTTGCCGTCGGAGGTCCACAGACCGTGCGACTGCTGATGCCGTACGAAGTCCTCGGCGACCAGCGCCGCGAGGTTGAAGTACGCCTCCCGCACCTTCGGCCGCATCATGTCGAGGTCGACCTCCGCACCGGCGGCCAGATGCTCGTCGAACGGCACGACGAGCACGCCCCGGCACCGGGTCCGGAAGTGCGCCACGATGTCGTCGACCTTGATCATCTTGCCGGTCTCGCGCACCCCGGAGATCACGGTGAGGGACCGCGAGACGAGGTCCGCGTACCCGTGCGCGGACAGCCAGTCCAGCGTCGTACTGGCACTGCTCGCACCGTCCACGGACGGCGTGGAGATGATGATGAGCTGGTCGGCGAGGTCCAGCACGCCGCGCATGGCGCTGTAGAGCAGACCCGTACCGGAGTCGGTGAGGATGACCGGGTACTGCTTGCCGAGCACGTCGATCGCGCGCCGGTAGTCCTCGTCGTTGAACGTCGTGGACACGGCCGGGTCGACGTCGTTGGCGATGATCTCCAGACCGGACGGCGCCTGGGAGGTGAACCGCCGGATGTCCATGTACGAGTTGAGGTACGGGATCGCCTGGACGAGGTCGCGGATGGTGGCCCCGGTCTCGCGCCGCACCCGGCGGCCGAGCGTACCGGCGTCCGGGTTGGCGTCGATCGCGAGGATCTTGTCCTGCCGCTCGGTGGCGAGGGTGGCGCCGAGGGCGGTGGTCGTGGTCGTCTTGCCGACGCCGCCCTTGAGGCTGATGACGGCGATGCGGTAGCAGGACAGCACCGGCGTACGGATCAGCTCCAGCTTCCGCTGCCGCTCGGCCTCCTCCTTCTTCCCGCCCAGCTTGAAACGCGAACCGCCGGCCGCGGGGCGGCTGCTCTTCGCCTTCTGCTTCTTGCTGTTGAGCAGCCGGTCCGAGGACAGCTCCACGGCAGCGGTGTAGCCGAGGGGCGCCGCACCGGGGTTGGTCGGCTGCCGCTGGTCGTGCTGAACGGGCTGCGGCCAGGCGGCCCCGGTACGCGGATCGACGGGCTGCTGCGGCGGCACACCCGGCTGCTGCTGCGGGAAGCCGTAACCGGCCTGCGGGCCGGGTACGGGCGGGGTGCCGGGCTGGGGCTGCCCGAAGGGCTGCTGCTGCGGAACTGCCGTGCCGGGCTGGGGGAGTCCGTACCCGGCGTGCGCGTCGGGAGCGGGAGCACTCTCGGGCTGCTGCGCCGGGGGCTGGGGAACTGCCGCGCCGGGGGTACCGGCGGGCGGGAAGCCGTAACCGGCGGGCTGGGCCGGAGGGGTCGGGGTGGCACCCGGCTGCTGCTGGGGGAAGCCGTATCCGGCGGGGGCGTTGGGTGACGGGGTCTCGGGCTGCTGCGCCGGGGGCTGGGGGGCCGCCGCGCCGGGCTGCGGATTCGCCGCGCCGGGGGTACCGGCGGGCGGGAAGCCGTGACCGGCGGGCTGGGCCGGGGGAGTCGGGGTGGCACCCGGCTGCTGCTGGGGGAAGCCGTATCCGGCGGGGGCGTTGGGTGCCGGGGTCTCGGGCTGCTGCGCCGGGGGCTGGGGGACTGCCGCGCCGGGCTGCGGGAAGCCGTAACCGGCCTGCGGGTTCGCCGTGCCGGGGGCACTGGCGGGCTGGGCCGGGGGCGTCGGCGCGGCGCCCGGCTGCGGGAAGCCGTATCCGGCCGGGGCGTTCGGCGCCGACGGGGTCTCGGGCTGTTGCTGGGATGCCGGGCCGGCGGGCGGGAAGCCGTAGCCGGCCTGTGGGGCGGTCGGCGGGTTCCAGGCGGCGGGCGCGGGCTGCGGCGCCTGGGGCTGGAACGGCGGCTGCTGGGCGGGGACGGCCGGCTGGTCCTGCGCTGCCGCGGGCTGAGGCCGCGCGCCCGTGTCCGCCGGCTGGGCGGGCACCTGCGGCGCCTGCTGAGGCTGCGCGGGCCACTGGCCGGCCGGCGCCGGGGCGGCGGGGTACGCCGACGGCACCGGGGGCACGTCATGCGGCGCCGGGGAAGTCCAGGCGGGCGGGGCGTCGGGCGCGGCCGGGACGGCGTCCTGGGGCGTGCTGTCCTCGAGGGTCTCCGCGGGAGCCGCGGCGGCGGGCACCGCGTCGTTCACCGGCTCGACAGTCGTCGGCTCGTCCGTCACCGGTACGTCCTCGGAGGGCACCGCGTCCTCGGGCCCGGCCTCCGGCTCCGCCGACGCGGCGTCGTCCTCCACGTCGGTCACCGAGGACTCGGCGTCCTCAGGTGTGACGTCCTCCGAGCCGGAGACCTCGCCGACTTCGTGCGCGCCGGACGTACCGGACGCCTCCTCGGCGTCGTCGGCGTCGTCGGCGTCCGACGGCCCCAGCCGCACCCCGGCCTCGGCCTCGGCTCCGGCCTCGTTCTCCGATCCCGCCTCGGTCTCCGTCTCTGGCTCTGTCTCCGCCTCCGCCTCGCGCTCCGCGATCTCCCGCTTCAGCGCGGCGGCGGAGAAGCGGATCGTCGCACCGCTCTCCAGATCACCGTTGTCGGCCTGGAACCCATCGGCCGGGATGTCCGGCACGGCCGAAGGGGAAGCCGCACCCGACTCCTCGGGTTCCTTCTCCGCTTCCGACCGCTGCGGCTCGAACCCGCTCCCCACCGGAAGCCTCGGCACGGCCACCGGCCCCCCGGACGGCGGCGCGGGTGGTGCGGGCGGCGTGAACGGCGCGGCGGGCGCGGACGCCGGAGGCGTGAACGGGGCGCCCGGCGCAGAAGCGGGCGCGGGCGGAGTGGAGGGCGCCCCCGGCGCGGGCGCGGGCGGCTGCGCCGGAAAGGACGACGGCCCCGCGGCCCCCACCGCGTGCGGCGGCGGAGTCAGCCCCGGCAGCGGCGGAACGGGCCCATGGGAGGAAGGAGCCGAAGCAGGTGAGGAGGGCGAGGAACCGGAGGGCGACGAAGCGGACGACGCCCCCGACTCCGAACTTCCCGAAGCGTTCTGCGTGTACCAGGCCGGCGGCGCGTAGTCGATGGTGAACTCGCCCGTCGTCTCGATGGCGGACTCCGCGTCGGGCTGGTCATCGCCGGGTGTCGCCCAGCCCCCGCGCGTCCCGTCCCGATCGCTGCTCACAGTTCCTCCTGGTTGGTCGCGCACCCTCATGCCGCGTCGGGGCGACCGTGTCTCGTCATCCGAAGTCGTTCGAGGTTGCTGCGAGGCCGTCCGGTCCACGGCCGGCCGACCCACCGGCTACCCCTCGGGTGCCGGTACCTGGCTCGTGGGTCAGGCACCGCGCCCGATCCCAGCCTAATCACCACCACCGGCACCCCGGCAGGCCCGTCCACCGTTCGATGCACGCCCGCCCTGTCACAATCTGTCCAACGGCGCCGCTCTCAATACCTCGACACCGCGGGTGAAACGGCATACCGCGTCAATCCGTCGACATAAAGGAAACTCGACGGCCCACCTTGCCCATGTGCCGATCGGCCACGGTTTCAGTCCATCCGTCGGGGTGTGCCCAGCAGCCCGACCTCCGCATCGGTCGGCTGCGTCATCACGTACTGCCGGTCGCGGTCGGCGCACCAGAGTGTGATGCCGTCGGCGAGGGTCGGCAGGGCCTCGACGTCACTCCGGGGCAGCGCGATCGCGCGGCTCAACTCCTCGGCCTCGCCCGGCGATATCCGCTGCACTCCCACGAGCCGGGCCTGCCGCAGCAATCGGGGCGCAACGGGGCTGAGGTAAGGCAGCAGTGTCAGTACCGACTGCCAGGGCCCGGACACCACGCGTCCCCGCGGCGGCCGCATCCCGCAATCCCGCACCACCAGCACCGGAGTACCGGCTGAAGCGCCCTGCGGCGGCACCCGCCCCACGTCGTACACCGTGAGCCCGTTCTGTCCGCCGCCCATCGCGTGCACCAACTGGGTCCAGGCCTGTGCCCGCCCCGTTTCCACGGCGACCCGCGCGCCGGTCGCCGCGGCACGCAGTGCGAAAACCTGGGCCGTCCACAGGCCGCCGATGAGCACGACATCGTAGGGCGTGGGCCGGTTCAGTCCCAGTACGGCGGGCTGCCCCTCGGCGTCCACGCCGATGACGACCCCGTCGTCCCCGATGGGAAGGGTCAGGGTGTCGAGGTCGTCCACGGACAGGGTGTGCCGTCCGTGGCGCGGACCGAGCAGGCCGAAGCCGGTGCGCAGCAGGCCGTGCGCCCGCCGGACGGACGACCGCGGTGTTCCGGCCGAGGGCTGCGCGCCTCCCGTCGTTCCCGGCGCACCGGATCCGTCAGCGGTCCGTGTCGTCATGGCTGTCACCGAACACCTCCGAGGGGCAGAGTGGCGAGCACGCCCGGAAGTTGCTCCCGGTCGAGCCGCGCCAGCGCCGCGCCCGCCTCTCGGGCGGCGTCCTCCAACGCGTGCCGCGCCGCCGTCAGTTCATCGGCACTGCGCCCGGTGACCCGCAGGTGGCCGCTCAGCGACATCTCTTGCCGGTCCGCGGGCGTGAGGGTGAGGCTGATGGTGGTGGCGAGCGCGGGCACCGCCGTGACCCGCGCCACGAACTGGGGCAGGGAAGGCCCCCGCTCCCCGCCCAGTGGGGGCCATCTGCGGATCCAGTACGTGGTGTGCCTGCGGTTGTCGCAGCGCCAGTTGCGGCTGGACTCCTCGGTGCGCCGCTCCTGCCGGTCCGCCCGTCCGGCTTCGGCCGTCACCAGCGGGTTGGCGCAGGCCGACGTGGCGATCGCCGAGGTCAGCTCCTCCTCGTCGAGCACCGTGGCACGGAAACCGGCACCGGTCAGCCGGCTGGCCAGGTGGTCGGCGGCGCGCACGACGCACTTCTGCGCGCCGACCGGACCACCGCCCCGGGCCGCCACCGCCTCCGGACACAGCTCCGGATCGACCTTCAGCGCGATCCAGGTGATACGCACCGCGGGAGCGCCCGTCTGCTCCTGCAGCGGCGCGTAGTTGCTGACGGCCACGGACTGACGCGGCAGATGCAGCGCGGGCGCGGGTTGCGTGTGCAGCACTATCTGTGCCGACTCCAGGCGGATGTCGTCCACCTCGAGTGCGTCCCGCACCAGGGCCAGCGGCAGGGGCCGCCGGCTCCGCTCGGCCCGCAGGGCGGTGGCGTCGGCCTCCACCTGGATCACGGCGGTGACGAAGGTCCCGTCCCCGACGATGCCGACAGGCCGTCGTTCCGGACCGACGTAGGTATCGGTGCGCAGACTGGGATCGCACTCCACGGCCGGGGTGAGCCCCGGCTCGATGCCAGGTGGTATCACCAGCGTCGCGGCGCTCTTCTGCCGGGCGCGCAGGGCCCTCGCCGTGGCGATCCAATCGGGCAGGGAACGTCCTCGACGGCGCACGAAGGCCAGCAGGACCAGGACGACGGCGACGGCGGCCGCGGGCGCCAGGGCCAGGGGACCGATCGCCCATCCGACGAGAAGGACGGCAGCCCCGAGCTCCAGCAGGACGAGCCGTTGCAGCCGGAACGAACCCGTTCCACCCGTACGCACCTTGAGGTGGAGACCGCCTCGCGCGGACACCTGCCGTGCGGCAGGCGCCCCGGATCCGGCGGAACCGCGCGCCACCCGTGTCCGGCCACGGCCCGGCACCCGTGTTCCGGAAGCCATCACTTTGTCCCCCCGATTTGCTGACAACTCGCTGGAATTCCAGCATCGCACCAGGCCCTTGAGGGCCCGGGCACCCTACCCGCTCTCCGAACAGCTTTCTGCACCAGGCATAGTAGGGGGCCGGTCCGACAGCGGCGGGCGGGGGACGGCGCTCCTCGGTGCCGCCCGGGCGGAACGCGTGCGGAACAGCGGGTGGAACACGGGGAGAGACACGCATCCATGGCATCTCGGCGGGACCAGCTCAACGCCTACACCTTCGCGAAGCGCCGCTTGCTCGCGGCCTTCGTCCAGTCGTACCCGCAAGGATCGGAGGAAGGCGCGCCGCGCCCTCTGCGCGGTGTCGTGCCCGGGATCGTCATCGGCGTGATCGTCATGGCCGTCTTCGGCGCCTGGGGCATGCTCAAGCCGACGGCGCCCAAAGGCTGGGACACCCCGAACGAAAAGGTGATCATCGCCAGCGAGTCGACCACCCGGTACGTCGTGCTGAGGACCGGGGGCGAGGTCCAACTGCATCCCGTGCTCAACATGGCGTCCGCCAAGCTCCTCCTGGCCCCCGGCAAGGGCGACGTCGTCACCGTCGGCGAGTCGCTCCTGGACAGCGGCAAGATCCCGCACGGCGTCACCATCGGCATCCCGTACGCCCCCGACCGCCTGCCCTCCGGGAAGGAGGCGGGTGCCGCCAAGCGGTGGGTCGTCTGCGAGCGCCCGAGCGCGGGCGGCCGGTCCATCCAGAAGGCCGCGCTGGTCCTCGCCGACCGGGAGAGGAAGCTGACCGAAGGCAAGGAGAAGCTGGCCGGCGGCGAACTGCTCTACGTGGTGGGCCCCGACGGCAAACGCTTCGTCGTGGATCCGGGCGGCACGGCCTACCAGGTCGACAAGGTGGACACCGGCGACGAACTGGAACTGCTGCTCCGTACGGTCGTCGGCTCCGGCCGCGAGCCCCAAAGGGTGTCCCGGGAGTGGCTGGCGACCCTGCACGAGGGTGACCCGGTCACCTTCCCGGAGATCGAGGGCACTCCCGGCGCCCCCGCGAACGCCCCCGGCCAGCTCGCCGAGTCGGCCGACAGGGTCGGCACCGTGCTCAAGGCGTTCGACAACAACAAGGAGCAGTACTACGTCGTGCTGCCCGGACGGGTCGCGCCGGTCTCCGCATTCGTCGCCCAACTCCTGCTGTTCAGCAAGGACCTGGCGCAGGTCGGGCAGGCCGGGCAGGCACTGGAGACGAGCCCCGGGGCGATCGTCCCGGGCGAGCCCTTCGGCAAGGAGCACGACTGGCCCGACGGAGCCCCCCGTGCGGTCAACGAGGCGCCGGACACCAAGGGCGGCCGCAACACGGTCTGCAACGTCCTGCGCGACGTCGACGGCAACGGCGCCACCACTCTCAGCACCTGGGCGGGCACCGACTTCCCCGCCGACCTCCCCGCCGCTTCCTCCAGCGCCTACGTCACCCCCGGGTCCGGCCAGCTCTACCGCCAGTTCCAGGGCACGGAGACGAAGGCGGGCCCCGTCTTCCTGGTCACCGACACCGGCCTGCGTTACGTGCTGCAGTCCAACGCGGACAGCGCGACCGACGATGCCGGCATCGGCATGTCGGCCGAGGAGAGGAAGCGGTTGGAGCAGGAGGCCCAGCAGGCCCAGACGCGCCTCGGCTACGCCGACGTGGACCCCGCACCGATCCCCGCCGCCTGGTCCGCGTTCCTTCCGACAGGCCCCCGCTTGTCCACGGCGGCGGCACGTCAGCCGCAGGGTTCGTGACAGGGGACGCCGCCATGCGCCACACACACCTCCCCCTCCTCCGGACTGCGGTCGCCACGGTCCTGCTGACGGCCCCCGTGGCCCTCGCACCGCCGTCCGCCGCGGCGGACTCCTTCTCCGACCAGTGCGAATACCCCAACGACTCCTACCCGGGGCGCCCTTGGTCCCTCCAGCGCGTCCAGCTCGACGAGCTGTGGAGCCAGTCCAAGGGCAAGGGTGTCCGGGTCGCCGTCATCGACACCGGCGTCGATGTGAGGAACCCGCAGCTGAAGGACGCGGTGGACGTGAAGAGCGGCCGCAACTTCCTGCCCAAGGGCCTCAAGGACGAGGACGGCGACCCCATCGAGCGGGGCGACGAGAACGGCACCACCGACACCGTCGGCCACGGCACCAAGGTCGCCGGCATCATCGCCGCCCGGCCCACCGACGAGACCGGTTTCGTGGGCCTGGCCCCCGAGGCGACCATCATCCCGATCCAGCAGAACGACGCGGAGGGCCATGGTGACACCGAATCCCTCGCCGAGTCGATCCGTTACGCCGTCCAGGCGAAGGCGGACGTCATCAACATCTCCCAGGACACCTCGAACGCCGTCGAACCGGACCCGGACCTGAAAGCGGCCGTCGACGAGGCGCTCGCCCAGAAGGTCGTCGTCGTCGCGTCGGCGGGCAACGACGGACTCGGCGGCAACGTCAAGAAGACCTACCCCGCCTCCTACGAAGGCGTCCTCGCCGTCGCCGCCTCCGACCGCAACAACGAACGCGCGTCCTTCTCCCAGTCCGGCGACTTCGTCGACGTGGCGGCCCCGGGCGTCGACATGATCTCCACCGTTCCCCGGGGAGGCCATTGCTCCGACAACGGTACGAGCTTCTCCGCGCCGTACGTCGCCGGCGTCGCGGCGCTGATCAAGGCCAAGCACCCCACCTGGACCGGACGCCAGATCGTCGCCCAGATCGAGCAGACCGCGGAACGTACGATCGCGGGGCACGACCGCCTGGTCGGCTGGGGTGTGGTGGACCCGGTCCGCGCCCTGACGGAGGACGACCGGCCGATCGAGACCCCCCGTCCGCAGGAGGGCCTGGCCAGGGCCGAGGCCCCCGTGGCGGCCGAGTTCCCGCTCGGTGAAACCGCCGACGAACGGAACGCCCGCCTCGCGACCTACGTGGCCGTCGGAGCGGCGATCGTGGTGGTGGGACTCGGCGGAGCGGCGGTGGCGATCCGGGACGCGCGAAGGCGGGCCCGTGGTACGGAAGTTCGCGATGGCCATGGTGCAACGTGACGGACATCGCTCGATCGATGTCGGGAAGCCCGGGACTCTTGTGACAAGCGTGTCCGCCGGGCGAGGAAGAGGGGAGACATGCCAGTGGACGGCGCTGTTGCCGCGTATGGCAGTTGGGACTGTCGGAGTCAGTAACTAGAGTGGTGTCATGACGGCCATGACCACTTCAACGGTGTGATGCGCCTGGCGACTTGCGCGGGACCGGTCGCGACACGGGGAAAACGGGGAGGGAAAGCGTAGTGCTTCCTGCAGACATGGGCGGAGGCGGCGCGGATGTGCGCCGCGGCGTGATGGCGCTGTCGACGTTCAAGAAGCGCGTGGACGAACTGCTCGCCACCTTCGAGGGGTCGGCGGGCGGCGTGCCCAAGGTCAGTGCCCACAGCCTGCCGGAGAGCGCCTTCGGCAGCGGCGCCTTCCCGGAGGGCAAACGGCTTCACCTGGAGTACGAGCGGGTCCACGAGAGGATCACCGCGCTCTCCAAGTCGCTGGGGCTCCAACTGGAGGCCATGCGGATCGCCGTACACGGTGTCGACGTCACCTTCGACAACGTCGAGGAAGAGCAGCGTTACCGGTTCCACGAGATCCGGGCCGAGGTCAACCAGACCCGCGAGGAGATGCTGAACGAGCACCTCGAGCGGGACAACAAGGCCGATAGCACCGACGCGGGGTACTGATGAGCGGCGACAAGAAGAATCCGGACCTTCACCAGGAGGAGCGCCAGGAGGCCCTGGCACAGAACGGCGCACTCGACGCGTTCACGAACATGACGAGGATCGTCAACCCCTTCGGCGGCCCCTCGGTCAGAGGCTTCCACTTCGGCTCCACGAGCTTCGAGGGCTACGACCTCAACGACATGATCGACATCGTCGAGTCCGCCGATCCCGCGCTGGTGGATTCCGCGGGCGAGGCCCTGGTCGCCGCGCGCGACGCCATCAAGGACGCCGCCGGGGAACTCAGTCGCAACCTCGGGAAGATCGACTGGCAGGGTGAGGCCCACACCGCCTTCTCCGACTGGGCCGGCAGCCTCGTCAAGACGGCCGAGGGCATCGCCGACTACGCCGACGTCATCGGCACCCAGGTCCTGGCCGCCGGCTCCGGCCTCGCCTCCGTCCGCAAGTCCATGCCCCCGCGCGACAGCCGCACGGATCCCAAGGCCGTGGAAGACATCCCCGAGGCCGAGCGGGTCGACAGCAACGACGAGTACACGGCCGCCGTCAAGGCGGAGGGCCACCGTCAGGAGGCCATCAACCAGATGTACCGGCTGGCATCGTTCTACACGGTGTCGGCGGGCACGATGGCCAGCGCCGAGGAGCCAGTGTTCCCGAAGATGCCGGATGTGGGGGTGCCGGAGCCGCTGCCTTATGGCGGCGACCCGATCAAGGGGGCCACTCCTCATGACTCCCTGGCGCCGATGGATGAGCCAATGACCTCTGCCCGCACCTCAGCGGTGACAGGTGCGAAGGACCTGGGCCCGGAGGAGCAATTGCCAGCACATCAACGTGCTGACGTTCTTGCTCCGCAGTCAGTTGGTACGGAGATCAATAATGTCGGTACCTTGCCGCCCCAGGAGGCCGTGAGACCGAGCGCGGGCACGCCACCAGTAACGGCCAGCTCTGGCGGCCAGCAAGGGGCGGTTCCTCCCATCGCCCCCAATGCGATCTCTCCGGCCGTGCGTGGGACCGTTGGGCGCGCTACTGGACAGGGCGGCGTCCCCACGGCCAAGATCCCTCCGTCGGCCCAGGGACGAGTCGGGGGCACGCCAGGCAATGGGTCGGCAGCTCGTATGGGGCCCGGCCCCGTGGGCCAGAGTCGGCACGCGGTGACGCCGGGACCGATGGGAAGCCGCGGAACAGGTCCTCTGGGCCCAATGGGACGTACTGCCCTGCCCGGTCAGGTAGGGGGGCAGGGGTCCGGGCCCGTGGGGCGTGGCATCGTCGGTGGAGTGCCGAAGCCAGGAGTGGTGCCCGGGCCCGTAGGAGGTGTACCCCGTGGCCCCGTGGGTGCCGTGGGTGCCGCACCGTCCGGCCGCGTCGGCTCTGGGCGTACTGGCGACGGTGTTGTGGGCGGGCGACCCGTTACTGGCGTTGCGCCTGTCGGCAACAGTTCCAAGTCGCCGCGCGGCACGGTCATCGGTGGCGAGAGCACGCCTGGACCACGTACAACCGGGCAGAGGCCCGGTCAGCACGGGGTGATCGGAGCGCCTCCTGCGACGCCGAACACAGGGCAGACCCCCCGCCGCTCGGGCGGGAGCCCTGGTGGTGTCGTCGGCATGTCCAATGGAAGGGTTCCCGGCACCACGAGCGGCGGACGTTCCGCAGAAGGCTCCGAGGTGCGACGTGGCCCTCTCAGTAACCGCAGCACTGGCGCCGGTCGTTCGCGCCGCGGCGAGCGACGTGATGGCACGTCTGCGACCGACTGACCGGACTGAAAAGGACAGACAGAAGATGGTGTCAAGGTTCAGCCGACGTGTTAGGCGGAGTGCGTCTTCTCGGGGGCGGTACGGGAGATGGGGTGCCGGCGTCTGCTCAGTGCTTGGCGCCGTGACCATCCTGTCGACGGGGCTGGTGCCAGGTGCAACAGCCGCAGATACCCAGTCACAGCAGTGGTACCTGTCGGCGATGAAAACCGATGAAATGTGGAGGGTGAGCACGGGCAAGGGGGTCAAGGTTGCCGTTGTCGATACGGGGGTGAATCCGGACACCCGTTCGTTGAGGGGGCAGATACTCACTGATAACGTCCCGAACGGTCTCGATTACAAGGCGACCGACGACTACGTCGGCCACGGCACCAGCATGGCGGAGTTGATCGCAGGCACCGGTGCCGGTGGCACGCTCAAGGGTCTTGCACCCGACGCCAAGATCGTTCCCTACCGAGTTGCTCTTACGGGCCTCGACAACAAAACGGAGTTGGAGAAAGCCCCCGCCTTGGCAGACGTGATCAGGGCAATTGCCGATAGTGACGTCAAGATTATTAACATGTCCTTCGGTGGAAGAATCACTCGGCCGGATATTCGTGAGGCGATCAAATATGCTCACCAAAAAGGGAAGCTGATGTTCGCCGGTACGGGCAATGATGCCGAGGAGGGTGAGACGATCGCCTTTCCGGCTGCCTACCCCTATGTGATCGGAGTTGCCGCTTCGGACGAGTCCGGAACCGTCGGAAAGTTCTCGGAGCATGGTAACTACGTCGACTTGGCAGCTCCGGGACTCGATGTCCCTACCTGGTGTGACAAGACGCTCCGCGCGTACTGCACCAGCGAGGGAACGAGTGTGGCCACCGCGATCGCCTCCGCCTCCGCCGCCCTCATCTGGTCCGCCCACCCCGACTGGACCGCCAACCAGGTCCTGAACAGTCTCATCGACACGGCCGGCCGCGACTGGGCCAGGGACGACCCGAGCACGTACCTCGGCTACGGCCTGATCCGCCCCCGCAAGGTGCTGGAGAACAAGGACTACGACCCGGGCCCGGCCGCCACCGACCCCCTGGCGAAGGAGAACGCCACAGGAGTCCTGGACGAAGCGGGCGACCCGGTCGCCGCCTCCTCCACCGCGCCGTCCAGCGATCCCTCGAAGGATTCCAAGAACTCCAAGGAAACGTCGGACGGCCAGACGCCGGCAGCCGCCTCGGACGCGGACACCACCGACGACACCACCCTCTGGGTGACCCTCGGAGCCGCGGCAGCCGTCCTGGTCATCGGCGGCGGGGCCTTCGCGGTGTACCGCTCACGCCGAAGCGCATAGGGCCACCGACCACACCGGAACCAACCAGCACACCACCGCTCTCACGAAAGGGACCGCCGACATGGCTGACGGCCGCAAGCTCTATGAAGCCCAGGTACAGAAGCTCCAGACGAACGTCATCGACCGGTACGACTCGATCAGGCAGTCGCTCGCCCGTCTCCAGGGCACGATCGACATGATCGAGAAGCACTGGACCGGCCAGGGCGCCATCGCCTTCGACAAGAAGCAGACGGACATCAACAACCACATGGCCGCGATCGGCCGGATGCTCGACGACTTCCTCGAGGGCATCCAGCTGAACAAGAAGGACAAGCAGAACCTCGAGAGCCAGATCGAGGCCGACATCGCCAGCATCTCGGTGGACGACCTCGGCGGTAAGACCTCGGCCCTCAGCAAGTACTGACGCGAGCCACCGACCACTTTCCGGCTCTCAACGAAACGAGGAAAACATGTCCGGAGCCCACTACGACGAACTCGCCGTCAAGTACGGCACGATGGACGCCCTCGCCACCGAACTCGGCGACCAGGCCAAGAAGCTCGAGGAGGACCTCCAGGCCCTCAAGAAGGCCGTGCTCGACGCGGCCGCGGGCTGGGGCGGCGAGGCGTACGAGGAGTTCACGAAGAAGACCAAGGAGTGGGACCGCCACGCCACCGGCATCCACGAGGCCCTGGTCGCCATCGGCAAGCGGGTCGGCACCGCCGGCGGTGACTACCGCGGCGGCGACCTGAAGGGCTCCAGCTACTTCATGTAGCAGGCCCGCACCAGGAGAACGAACGGGGTGGACACGCGCGGGAGGTGTCCACCCTGTCGTACGTCTCGGAACAGAAGGGCCGGTCTTCGCCCCCGGACGTCAGCCGCGCAGGTCCCGCAGCGTCGAACGCTGTGCGGACCAGGCCCTGTCACGGGCATCGTCGACGAGAGAGGCCTGAACCGTGCTGCTCGTACCCAGAGCCGTGGTCCACACCCGGACCAATTCGGTGCTCTGCGCTTCGAGGACTTCGAGGAGATCGTCGGGCGAGTCCGAGGGGAGGGTCCCCTTCCAGGAGGCGACGAGGTGGCCGGCAGGATCGTCCTCGAAAGAAGGCACGGGCGCCGTTGTCCCCGACGACAGACGGGTAAGAACCTTCTCCTCCCACGAGTCCCGCTTGTCCTCGCCTGTTTCCTCCCGTGCGGCATGTGCCACGGCGTCCATGCTGCCGAGTGCCCATGCAGTGATCGAGGGATAGGGAGACAAGGCGTCCTCGGACTTGCTACGGGGTGCGGTGGCGAATTTCTGAGTCACTTGTCGGGTCACCGCATCACGCAGATTCGCGTAAGCCTCAGGATCGACGGAAAGGGACGTCATGATGCGTACCAGTGCATCACGCGAAACCGACATGTGCGCGCCCTCGGAGTCCTTCCAAGCCTCATAGGAGGGCAGAGCATGGCGGACGTACTCCACGTCACCGGGCACCAGGATGGCGGATATGTCCTCGGCGTAACTGGTCAACGCCACGGAAACGGGGCCGGTCAACTGCTGGTCCAGGGGCGCGGGATCTTCCCCGATGACGTCGTCCATGGCCACCAGCACGTCCTTCATCGCCTGAGCCTGGGCCAGGGACTGCTGTCCAGGCCGTGCTCCGGTCGTCGCACGCTCGATGGCGACACCGAGTTCGGCGCAACTCAAGCCGGACTCATGTTCTGCCCCGAGAGCCGTGGAGACGCGCTCGTGCCGCAGCAGTTGCCGGCAGAAGTCCGGTTCCTCGCGGGAATCGATGTACAGCCACGCACCCAGTCCGGCCAGGAGGCCACTGATACACAGAGTGACGATGGTCGCCTTGGCGCCCGAGATCCTTGCCTGTTTCACAATGTCTTCCATGTATTGGCTGGTCATGCCGGTGTAGGTGTTTTCCGCACTGCCTGGTGTCAGTTTGTCGTGTCGGTCAGATACTTCCCGGCAGTCTCGGCGCCCCGATCACGACCTTGAAGCATATTGGTGGTGAGTGCTTGACTTTCAGGACTGTTGGCCTCGATGTCCGATCGCTCCTGCGCCCAGCCTTCGACGATGTAAGAAGCCTGCTGGTTGGCATTGAGGTATGTGTCCGCGACCTGAGCATTCGCTGTAGCGTCCGCCTCCGCCTTCATGGAGTTGCCGAGATCCCAGGTCAGAGTGTCCACGCCGCGCTGGAGTGCGTCACCGTAAGCGATGGAGACAGGGCCTGTTGTGACATACAAGGGGGTGACCGCTCCGCCGATGATGTGGTATGCGGCCTTCATCTTCCAATCGGCTTCGGAGTACTTGTCCATGCGTTCATCATTGAGCACGTCTTCCTTGATGGCCGAGTACGTGCCCATGCCGGTTCCCAAGTTCTCCAGCTTCTCGTCGATGTCTCCACGGGCCGCTCCCTCCGGCATCGTGCCCATGACGGCGCTGACATGGCGGAGCTCGGCCTTCTCCAGGGTCGAGTACGCCGCAGGATCTTCAGAGAGTCCACGCAACACCTGTACAAGGCTCTTCGCATCGGCGGCCAGGTGCGTCGAACCGTCCTCGGTGAAGTAGCCGTCGCCGCCGGACGCGCGAATGTAGTCGATGTCCACACCGGCAAGGATCTCGTGTATGTCTGATCCGTACTCACCCAGCGCGTTGGCCAATGGCTGACGCAGATTCTTGTGGATGCCCTCGTCCGTGTCGACGGCTGGTACGAGCCCTTCGATGGTGGACGTCATGACACGAGTCTGGGCTTCGGTGTGTTTCATCTCGGGCCACGGGTCTTCTCCGTTCCGAAGGGGCGGGTGGCCCGTCGTTGCTGCTTGCAGTGCCGCGCCGAGCCCTGTGTGGCTCAAAGGGTCTTCTGACGTGAAGAGCTTCACAGGGGTGACGGTGTGGTGCTGCGGCCACTCACGCTCGCTCAGCAGGTACTTCAGGTGGTCGTTGGCCACCCGATCGGAGCCGGTGCCGTTGCCTGCGGGATCGAAGAAGGCAGTGGCCGCGTCGGGGTTCTTGCTCATGACGCCCAGGAGTCCGTCGAGGGCATCCGCGCGGATGCCGTCGTGGCCGGCTCCCCAGTGAACGAAGATGCTGGAGTCCTTCTTCTCGGCCGCTATCAAGTCGGAGCCCAGTTCGTAGAGGAACTGGTCGTCGTACTTGGCGTCGCCGTGCTGCATCAGACTGACGAAGGACTGGTAGCCGTAAAGCGGCTGTTGGTTCGATCCGTAGTTCTTGGTGCCGTGCTTGTCGAGGCTCTCCGTCCACTGCCGGTAGAAGCGGCCGTCGTCACTGGCGAGCCAGTCCTTGAACTTCTGCGAACCCGGGGGCATGTCGGCGACCGAGCCGGGTACCTGGGTGGCCTTGGCGACGGTGTCGGCCAGACCGCCCTGCAGTTCCATGTACTGGGCTTTGTGCTTCTTGTCGTCGTCGTAGGCGAGCTGGTTCAGCTCGTTGGTCAGCTTGATGGTGCCGTCGGGGCCGAGCCCCTTCAGCAGGGTCTGGCTGAAGACCTTGTCGTCGGCGTTGTCGCGGAAGGCGCGGTCGAGTTCGGCGAGTTCGGTCGCGGAGACCTTCTCGCCTCCCGCGAGCCGGGTGGCGATGTCCTCGGCGTTCTCGGCCTCGTACTTCTCGATGTCGCCCTTGGCCTGGCCGTTGAAGCCGTTGAACGTGCCGTCCTGGAGGTTCGAGTCGACGACGACGGCGTTGAAGGCGATCTCGACGCCCTTGTCGGCGTCGGTGGTGTCCTTGACGAGCTGGTCGATGCGGTCCTGCCAGGAGCGGACGCTCTTGCGGACGCTTTCCTGGTAGTCGGGGTCGTGGTGGTAGGCGTTGCGGGTGCCTTGGTCCAGGAGTTGTGTGTCGTAGGAGACCCGGCCTTGGTCGGACACCTTCATGCCGGCGTCGACGGCTTCCTGGCGGGCGGTTTTGAGTTTGCTCCGCAGGTCGGTGAACTGGGTGTGTGCGTCGCGCAGGAGGGAGGCGATGGCTTTCGCCTCGGTCTGGGCGTTCTGGTATTCGGTGAGGGTGGTGTCGAAGCGGCGGTTGGCGGCGTCCGCGCTCAGTCCCTGCCAGGAGGGGCCCATGGAGATGCCGTGCACGTCCCGCTTGTAGGCCTTCTCCTGCTTGCCGAACTCCTTGGCCATATCGTCCCAGGCGTCGGCTGCCGTGGTGAGCGTGGCCAGGTCGGTCGTCATGATCTCGTGGTACGTCGGCATGGGTTCCCGTGGTGCGCGTTGACGTGAACGGTCGAAGACGGCAGCGGACGGATCAGAAACCGTCCAGACTGGACGACTTGCGGATCCCTTGACCTACTGCACTTGGTCCGTGAGTTCCTTGATGAGGCCGTCGATCTGTTTCCGGTTCAGGGAAGCAGTCCCTGCCCTCCGGGTCATATCCCTCGACGATCGTGGGCTCGTCGATCGAAATGCGGGCCTCCGGCAGCAGTATTCAACCGTGATCCGGCCCACGCCACCGGTGGCACCACCGGAGAAGAACGACGTCCTGGCCGGGCTTGGACCAACGGCCGTACTCACTGGAGGAGAGTTCGCCGCGCTCGAGGCTTCCTGTGATCCTGATGTGCTCGGTGCTCGGTGCTCGGTGCTCGGCCCAGGAGGAATGATGAACTCTCCGTCGCCCGGCTGTTCTTGTCCGTCATCTCAGCGTTCCGTAAGCGTGACGTCAGGGCAAGAATACAGACCGGCCGCAGAGGCGACGAAGTTGTCGAACGTCTCTCCGCGGACCTTCGAGACCCGATCGTGTTCGTCCGAAAGGGCACTGGCGTACTCCCGGTTCCAGTGAGCGGCGAGGAACACGTCACCCTCAGCGCAGTGCAGAACGGCTTGGTCGATGGCGGCGATACCATGACCGTTCGGCAGCTCGCGGAAACCGTGAGTGTCCTGAAGGGCTGCGTCGACCATGTTCTGGTCAGAGGTCGCCGTGAAGGAGACGGTGGCCCCGGCACTGCCGGACAGGGTCAGATCACATGCCCACACGTCCTTCGCGCCTTTGCTGATCTGCTCCTGATCGGGTTCGGCGACACCGGTGAGCACGGCGTCGTCGGGCAAGGAGAAGCCCGGCAGTCCGCACACCTTTCCGGCATCCGTTGTACGCACACCGTCGGGTGCGGCGAGCTCTGGTGACTTTTCCAGAGCCGGGGTGGCGCACCCGGCGTCCGCGGCAACTCTCCGGGCGGCGCGAGCCAGGAGGAGTGCCAGTCCTTCTGGCTCGGCCTGGCCCTTCGTCATGGTGGCTTCGACGGCGGACACGCCGTTGCCGTCGGGTGGGATGACGCGAGTTCCCCGGATGTTGCCCACCTTGCCCCAGCACGACTTCGGCAGGACGACGTACCCTCCGGTAGGGGCCACGGCTCCGGTCGTTTCGCCCTTGAAGTAGGAACGTGCGCCGGGGTTCTTCCACACATGAGTGGTGTACGGAAAGGTCCCGTCCTCGTTCGCGGTCGTCAAGGTGACTTGCTGGTCCGTGTTCCCGAGGAAGCGACTGGTGCGCTCGATTACGCACGTGAATTCCGGCTCGCCGGGGGCGCTTTGTACGCGCCCTTCCGAGACCCGGCCCGAGGAATTCAGGGCACTCTGTGCCTCCCTGGATTCCACCCGCTGGTCGCAGAATGATGCCGACCCCAGCACATTCGTGTTCTGCCATATGTACGTAGAAACAAGAGCAGTGACGGAAAGTAGCGTTCCCGCAGTGATGAGCAGTGACTTCTTCCTGCGTGGGCTGGGGGACATGTGTGTATCGGTTCCTTGTCTCGGGCCTGGTCTCAGCGGGATCGCAGAGCTTCGTACGCGGTCTGCCGTCCGGAAACATAGCTCTGCTGGGCCTCGCCGGCGGCGTCCTCAGCAATCTCTGGGGCCAGGTTCCGTTCCTCGCTCCACCTGTCGAAGTAGCGGTCGATGTTGTCTTGCGCTACGTCGTTGCTCCGGTTCAGCTCCTCCTTGGCCAAGGAACCCTCTTCTGCCTGTACTCCCGCCAGCCAGTTATTGAGAGAGATGTCCACCAGGCGTTGAGACATGTCTCCTACTATCGGGATGTTGGTGATCATGCCGCCACCGATGTGGTAGCCGTAGAACCGTGTATCGGTTGCCTCGGAAATCTTGTCGTCGTGCACGTCCATCTTTACGTCACCGCCGACGGCGTTAAGGGCACCAGTGACTTCGCCGTACTTGCGGGCCTCGTTCAAGGCGGCGGTGGCGTTCGGGAAATCCTTGTCCATCAGTTGCTCGGACATGTAACCCTGTTGTGCATGATAAATGCGCTCGAAGTTTTGGATGTCGTCTGCCTCCGATACGCCACGCATCATGCGTATCAAGCTGCTGCGGCTGTTCTGAATCTGAGACTCGTCGCCATTCTCGTAGGCGTCCGCCTTGCCGGCGCGACCGCCCGGGGCGTCGCCGTTGATGGTCTCCACGACATCCGGTGAGTAGTCGGCAAGTGCCTGGGAGAGGGGGGCGCGCAAGGAGGCGTACTCGTCACCGGCCAGCAACTCGTCGGCCTTCCCGGTGCGCGGCTCCTTCTTGTCCTCGCCAAACGTGCCGTCAACGTGTCCGTAATCCAGAAGGTTGACCGTCTCGTGCATGACACGGGCCTGCGCGGCCGTGTGACGACCGAACTCGGTTCCTTCGGCACCCGCCACGTTGCCCGTGGCGCCTGCCGCCAGGGCGAGCCCCAGTCCTGCTCGTACGTCCTGGTCGAAAGTGTCGTCACCCGTCACCTGGACCTTGCCCTGCCAGCGAGTGGTGTCGACATGGTCCCAGTCCCGCTCCGTGAGCAGGTAGGAGAGATTGTCGTTCTTTCCGCCGGGGCCGGGATCGAGGTAACTGGTGGCCGTTTCAGGGTCCTTGGCCATGATGCCCAGCACGCCGTCGAGCGGATCGTTCGCGAACCAGCCGTCTTCCTTTCCGCTGAAGCGGCCAGTGAGATCCCATATGTCCGGGTTCCCTCCTTGCTTCTTGTCTTCGGCAGCTCGGATGTCGGTGGCCAGGTCTTTGAGGAACTGCCCGGAGTATCCGTTCCCTTCCTGCATCAGAGTGACCAGGCTCTGGTAGCCACGTACTTGTTGGCCGTGCCCGACACCGACCGAAATCTTCTGAGAGGCGACGTCGAGATCGAATTCCTGGACACCGACCCGCTGCATGTCGGTGCGGAACTTCTTGTAGAAAGCGGAGTCGGGGTTCTTCGTTGCCGTCGCCAGGGAGTTGGCCAAGCCCTCCTGGAGACCGGCGAATGTTCCCTTGTTCTTTCCGTCGTGGCTGAGCGTGCTGAGTCGGTTGGTGAGCTCCATGGTCCCCGAAGCGCCCAGACCGTTGAGAAGGGTTTGAGAGAACTCTTTACTCTTGGCGTTGTCGCGGAAGGCGCGGTCGAGTTCGGCGAGTTCGGTCGCGGAGACCTTCTCGCCTCCCGCGAGCCGGGTGGCGATGTCCTCGGCGTTCTCGGCCTCGTACTTCTCGATGTCGCCCTTGGCCTGGCCGTTGAAGCCGTTGAACGTGCCGTCCTGGAGGTTCGAGTCGACGACGACGGCGTTGAAGGCGATCTCGACGCCCTTGTCGGCGTCGGTGGTGTCCTTGACGAGCTGGTCGATGCGGTCCTGCCAGGAGCGGACGCTCTTGCGGACGCTTTCCTGGTAGTCGGGGTCGTGGTGGTAGGCGTTGCGGGTGCCTTGGTCCAGGAGTTGTGTGTCGTAGGAGACCCGGCCTTGGTCGGACACCTTCATGCCGGCGTCGACGGCTTCCTGGCGGGCGGTTTTGAGTTTGCTCCGCAGGTCGGTGAACTGGGTGTGTGCGTCGCGCAGGAGGGAGGCGATGGCTTTCGCCTCGGTCTGGGCGTTCTGGTATTCGGTGAGGGTGGTGTCGAAGCGGCGGTTGGCGGCGTCCGCGCTCAGTCCCTGCCAGGAGGGGCCCATGGAGATGCCGTGCACGTCCCGCTTGTAGGCCTTCTCCTGCTTGCCGAACTCCTTGGCCATGTGGTCCCAGGCGTCGGCTGCCGTGGTGAGCGTGGCCAGGTCGGTCGTCATGATCTCGTGGTACGTCGGCATGGGTCCCCGTGATGCGCGTTGACGTGAACGGTCGAAGACGGCAGCGGACGGATCAGAAACCGTCCAGACTGGACGACTTGCGGATGCCCAGCCCGATGCCGAAGTCGGTGTTCTGGAACAGGATGTTGGTGCTGCGCAGGGCTTCCTTCTCGGATCCCAGGCGGTTCATCAGGTTCTGCACCTGCTCGCCCCAGGTCTTGTGCGCCTTCTTCAGCGCCGTCGAGGTGACCCACCCGTGGCCGTCCTTCGCGGCGAACGCCTTGACCGCGGCGCCGGTCTCCTCGTCGGCCCAGTCGCCGGCCTTGCGGGTGTCGGGCTCGAGGTGCTCCTCGATGGCCCGCGCCGCGGCCTTCTTCTGCGCGGGGCTGGACGCCAGGTCCTTCGGGCCGCCGCCCACGGGCCCCGGCGAACCCCCCGGATCGGCCGGGTACTGGTTCAGCCGCATACCGACCGACTGCCCGACCTCACCACCGTTCCCCTGCGGCTCGTTCGCCACGTCTTCCGCCCCCGTCCACTCGATTGGCGTGCACCGGCCAGGCTAACAACCCGGCCGTTTCCAGCGGATCACCGGGGCGCCGCCTGCCGGCTTCCGCTCGTCGCGGCGTACGTGCGGCTCAGCGACGGCCCGCACAGGGGAGGCATCAGCCCGCGTCGACCTCCTCACGGAACTCCTCCATGGTCATGACCTGGTCGGCCTTCGGAAGGACGATGCCGGCCTCCTTGCCGAAGTCGGCGTACGTCGTGTGGCTCTCGCGCCCGTCGCGCGTCGACTCCGTCTTCAGCAGACGAGCAGGGTCCTCTTCGCTGATGTAGTAGACGTCCGAAGTGGACCCCGATGCCGCGGTGACGGCCCGGGCCGGCACTCCCTCGATCTCGGTGTCCTTGTCGGGAGCGAATGTGCCGGGCGGTACGGCGAAGTAGGCTTCGCACCCCTGTCCGCTCTCCGTGGTCACATAGGTGTCGTCGAGCCGGTCGGGAACGGTGATCTGTACGCCCTTGGACCCCAGGCTCTTGGCCAGCAGATCCGCACTCGTATAGGTGACGCCGTCCTTGCAGTACATATCTCCCCCGATCCCGACGAGCTTGATGTGCAGGCCCTGGGAAGGGTTCCACCGGATCTCCTGCAGCCCTTCGTCGAAGGCGGTGGTCGTGCCGATGCCGCTGAAGGGTGTCTTCCGCATGGTCTCGTTCACTTGCTCGATACGGGCGTCGGCGGAAGTCCCCCCGAGTGCAGCACCGCTGGTCGCCGTGGGGGAGGGGGACGTGCTGTGCTCGTCCTCGTCCTTGTCGGAAGCAGTGCCGCAGGCCAGTACGGTCGTGGCGAGCAGTGCCGTGAGGACAGACGCACGCCGCACTGCACGGGCGCGCGTCGATCCCGTGTCCGTGCGTGACAGAGGGGTGTCGCTCATCGGCGGAAACACTTCCTTGAGTCGTCGGGCCTGGTCGTCACTGTGGCCTCTCCCGTGACGGAGGGCCCGGACGGCGAACGTCGTACCGTCCTTCGGCCCCGTACGCGTACCGTCCCCGGCCGTCACAGTTCCTCCTCCGCCAAGAGTCCCGTCTGGACCAACGGCCGCCCCCGTCGCCGGGAGACGAACACGCCCCGCCCCGGAGGCATCGGCCGCGGCCGGACCCCGCCCAGGACGTCCCCCTCGGTCGGGTCGCCCGCCAGGACGACGCCCTGGGCGCCCAGTTCCTTGATGCGCTGCATGAACGACTCGTACGAGGCGCGGCTCGCGCCCGCCGTGGAGCGCGCGATGACGAAGCGCACGCCCACGTCCCGGGCGAACGGCAGCAACTCGGTCAGGCCGCTCAGCGGGTTGCCGCTCGACGTGGCGACGAGGTCGTAGTCGTCGATGACCACGTACACCGTCGGGCCCCGCCACCAGCTCCGGTCCCGCAGCTGCTGGGCGGTCACGTCGGCGGTGGGAGTGCGCCGCTTCATCAGGTCGGCCAGGGCCGCCATGTGGTGGTCCATGTCGTTGGACATCGGGATGTACTCGGCGAGGTGGGTGTCCGGGGTGACACCCAGCAGGGAGCGCCGGTTGTCCACGACGAACAGCTTGCACTCGTCGCCCGGGTAACGCGCGGTCAGCTGCTTGATCAGCAGACGCAGCAGGTTCGACTTGCCGGACTCGCTCTCACCGAAGACCAGGAAGAACGGATCCTGGTCGAAGTCGACGAAAACAGGCTCGAGGTTGTTCTCGTCGAGCGCGAAGGCGACACCGCGCCGCGGGAAACGGTCACCCGCAGGCAGCTGCTCCGCCGGGAACTCGCGCGGCAGCAGACGTACCTCGGGGGCACCCGGTGACTGCCAGTGCCGGGACACCTCGGCCGCCAGCGCGGAGGTGGCGTCCGCCAGGTCGGTGTCGGAGGTCAGGCCGTCGATGCGCGGCACCGCCGCCATGAAGTGCAGCTTCTGCGGCGACAGACCGCGGCCGGGCACACCGGTGGGGACGTTCGCGGCCACCTTCCGGTCCAGCTCGGAGTCCATGGTGTCACCCAGCCGCAGCTCCAGCCGGTTCAGCAGGTTGTCCTTGAGCGCGGACCGTACCTCCATCGAACGGGAGGCCGAGAGGACCAGGTGGATGCCGTAGCCGAGGCCGCGGGCGGCGATGTCGGTGACCACCTGGTCGAGGGCCTCGTAGTCGGCACGGAAGTTGGCCCAGCCGTCGATGACCAGGAAGACGTCGCCCCACGGCTGGTCGGTGACCGAGATGTCGCCACGGGCACGCCGGGTCCGGAACTCGGCGATGGAGGAGATGCCCGACGCCCGGAAGTACTCCTCGCGGCGGGTCAGGACACCGTAGACCTCCGCCACCGTGCGCCGCACCTTCTCCGGATCCAGCCGGGAGGCGATGCCGCCGACATGCGGCAGCCCGGCCACCGCCGCCATGCCGCCACCACCGAAGTCCAGCCCGTAGAACTGCACTTCGTGCGGTGTGTGAGTGAGCGCGAAGGAGCAGATCAGCGAACGCAGCAGCGTCGACTTGCCGGACTGCGGACCGCCGAGGATCTGCATGTGCCCCGCCGCGCCCGAGAAGTCCACCCACAGCGGGTCACGACGCTGCTCGTACGGTTTGTCGACGAGGCCGACCGGAACCACCAGCCGTCCGGCACCCTCGTAGCCGGGCTGGGTGAGGCCCCGGCCCTCGACGGCGGTGAGGCCCGGCAGCAGCCCGTCCAGCGACGGCGGACTGTCCAGCGGGGGCAGCCACACCTGGTGGGCCGCCGGACCCTGGGCCTCCAGCCGGCGTACGACGACGTCGAGCACGGTGTCCGCCAGCGCGTCGTCCACCTCGTCGGGGCCGCCGGCCGGGCTCGTGCCCTGGCGGGGCACCGGCACGTACCGCACCGGCACCTCCGCCGCCGTGAACAGCACCGGCCGCCGGTCCACCGGCAGCGGGCCGCCCACGGACGTGTCCCGCCGCCCTCCGGAACGGTAGACGCCCGACACGTACGCCGCCTTGAACCGCACCATCTCGTCCGTGCCGAACTTGAGGAACCCCGAACCCGGCACGTTCGGCAGCTCGTACGCGTCCGGCACGCCCAGCGCCGCCCGCGACTCGGCGGCGGAGAAAGTGCGCAGGCCGATGCGGTACGACAGGTAGGTCTCCAGGCCGCGCAGCCGTCCCTCCTCCAGCCGCTGCGAGGCCAGCAGGAGGTGCACGCCCAGCGACCGGCCGATCCGGCCGATCTGCACGAACATGTCGATGAAGTCGGGCTTCGCCGTCAGCAGTTCGCTGAACTCGTCGATGACCAGCAGCAGGGAGGGGATGGGCTGGAGCGGTGCACCCGCCGCGCGTGCCTTCTCGTAGTCGTGGATGTTGGCGTAGTTGCCCGCGTCGCGCAGCATCTCCTGACGGCGGTTGAGTTCCCCGCGGATGGAGTCGCCCATGCGGTCGACGAGAGTCAGGTCGTCCGCCAGGTTGGTGATGACCGCCGCAACGTGCGGCATCTGCGCCATACCCGCGAAGGTGGCGCCGCCCTTGAAGTCCGCCAGGACGAAGTTCAGGGTCTCGGAGGAGTGGGTGACCGCGAGGCCCAGCACCAGGGTGCGCAGCAGCTCCGACTTGCCGGACCCGGTGGCACCGACGCACAGGCCGTGCGGGCCCATGCCCTCCTGGGCCGCCTCCTTGATGTCGAGCATCACCGGCCGGCCGTCCTCACCGACCCCGATCGGCACCCGCAGCCGTTCCGCCTGCGACCGAGGCCGCCAGGTGCGCCGGGTGTCGACGGAGGCGGCGTCGCCCAGGTTCAGCAGATCCGTGAACTCCAGGTTCGCCAGCAACGGTTCGTCGTCGTCTCCGCCCGAGGCCATCCGCAGCGGCGCCAGCTGGCGGGCCAGCGCCTCCGCGGACTCGTACGACAGGACGTCGGGCGTCCCTTCGTAGACGGCGCCGTGCGCCGACTCCAGACGCAGCGAACGCGGTCCCACGACGACGGCGAGGTCGCCGCGGAGACCGGCCGTCTCCCCCTCGACGACCTCGACGACCGTCACGCCCTGCAGGCCCTCGGGACTCGCCAGCATGGAGTCCGGCGGCAAGGACACGCCGTCGAGGACGACGACGAGGTGCGGGACGTCCGGCTCGGGCGCGGCGTTCGGGTGGAAGCGGGGACGTCCGGTCAGCCGCGGGGCCAGTAGGTCCTCCACCTCACGGGGATCACCGCCGATCAGCCGGCGGGAGCCGGCACCGTCCGCGACGCCGGACAACTGTACGTGCGGCAGCCACTTGGCCCACTCCCAGTGCGCCAGCTCCTCCCGGCCCGCCACGACCGCGACGATCAGGTCCTCGGGGGAGTGCAGAGAGGCGAGCGAACCCGTCAGCGCCCGCACGGAGGACCGTACGGACTCCGGTTCACCGCCGAGCGTGACGTGGTAGAAGGCGCGCAGGGAGACCGCCATGGGCAGATCGTCCAGGGTGCTGTGGACCGAGACGAACCGCTGCATCGCGCCCGCCGTGAGCGGCTCCAGCTGATCGACCGGGCCCGTCTCAGGGGCGACCAGAGGGGTGGCCAGGGGCTGCGGGCCGAGGCCGATGCGCACCTGGGCGAAGTCCTCGTCGCCCGGCCTCCGTTCCCACACCCGGCTGCCCTCGGCGACCAGCGCCCACAACTGCTCGGGAGAGGGGTGGAGGTAGTACTGGGCGTCACGCTGCGTTTTCGCCGTCTCCTGGACGATCCGACGGGTCTGCGACAGGTAACCCAGGTAGTCACGGCGCAGATCGGCGAGCTGGCCCTGGGAACCGCGGCGGAAGCGGACCACCATGGCGATCGTCATGGCGATCGTCGACGCGATCATCACCATGCCCATGATCCGCATGAACGGCTGCCCGCTGGTGAAGAAGAAGACGACCGAGCCGCCCATGCCGAGCGTGGGCAGCAACTGCATCAGCACGCTTTCGTGCTGGTTCCGCGGCAGTTCGGGCGGCGGCTGCACCACCACCTCGCCCCCGGGCACCCCCGGCGGCAGTGCCCGCGGCGGGCGCTTCACGACGATCTGGCTCACTGCTCACCAATTCCCTTGCCGACCCGCCGGGTTTGCCGTCCGCCACCCCGTGTCAGGCGGACGAGGGCCGCCGCGTGATCCTACTGATCGCACCGTGTACCGCCGGACGGTAGGGTGCCGGATGGCCCGTGTGAGCACACGCGGACCCGGCCGGATACGGGGCATTCCACGCGATGTGGCGCAATGCGGAGCGCCGGTCCCGGTCGGATGGCCTTGCTCCGCCGTCCTGCCGCAGGTCCTGTGACGGACGTTTCGGAGGAGGAGGCCGCAGGGTCTTCACATCGCGGACACGGAAGCAGTATTGAGGGGGAGCAGCAGGTGAGCACGACGGCCTCCACGGCGGCCACCGGCACGGGCGGACCGGGCCGGGGGACTCCTTCCGGGACGGTGGCGGGGCTCGGCTTCTGCCGGGTCACGATCGTCGCCCCCGACAGCCGGATCGACGTGGCGCTCCCGGACGACGTGCCCGTCGCCGACGTCTACCCCGAGATCCTCCGGCTCTCCCGGCAGACCGCCGCCGAGGGCGCCCCGGTCGGCTACCACCTCGTCCGCCGCGACGGCACCGTCCTCGACAGTTCCCGGTCCTTCGCGGCGCAGCGCATTCTCGACGGCGAGCTCCTCGCCCTCCGCCCCTTCTCCGAATCGCTGCCGCCGGCCGTCTTCGACGACGTCTCCGAAGCGGTCGCCTCCGCAGTGACCCGGGACCGCTCCCTGTGGCGCGACGACCTCACGCGAGCGGCGGGCCTCGTCGGCGGCGGCTTGCTGCCCGCCCTGCTCGCCTTCGTCGCCTGGACCGCCGACCCGCGGCACGACATGCACAGCCTCCCCGGCATCCTCGCGGGCGTCGCCGGAGTGCTTCTCGTCGTTCTCGCCTGTGTCCGCGCCCGCGTCTACGACGACCGGGCCTCGGCCGTCGCGCTGGGCCTCGGAGCGCTCCCGAACGTGGGCGTGGCGGGCTCCGGCCTGTTGTCCCTCTCCGAAGGGCAGGGCATCGGGAAACTCCAGTTCCTGCTCGCCTGTGCGGCGGTGCTGGTGGCCTCGGTGATCCTCACCCTGTGCTCCCCGCGGGGCGACGGCCCGTTCGTCGCCTTCTCGGTCGCCTCGGGCCTCGCCCTGACCATCACTTTCGTGGCGCTCCTGAGGAACTGGACCCCGGCCGAGATCGCCGCCCTGTGCACACCCGTCGCCATCGGCGCCCTGGCCTTCCTGCCGGGCATGTCCATGCGTTTCGCCCGTCTGCCCGTCGGCTTCGAGGCACCGGACACCGCCCCGCGCAGCGTGTACACCGCCGACCCCGAACCGCATGAGCCGGTGGACGCCGGACGGGTCGAGGCCCAGGCCCGGCGCGGCCACGAACTCCTCGTCGGCCTGGTCGGCGGTTGTTCGCTGGTCGCGGTCGGCGCGGCCCTGGTGCTCGGCTTCTCCGCCGGTCTCTGGGCGCAGCTGCTGGCCCTGGCCACCGGCATCGCCCTGCTGATGCGCGCACAGCTGTTCCGCTACACCGCGCAGGTCGCCACCGTCCTGGTCGCCGGTCTCGGATCCTTGGTCGCGCTCGGCCTCGGACTGGCGCTCAACCCGCCGAACGCCTTGGTCCGTGACGCGCTGGCGGGGGACCGCACCGATCTCGACATCCGCACGGTCTGGCTGGTCGCCGCCATCGCGGTGGCAGCCGCGCTGATCACCGCCATCGGGCTGATGGCCTCGCGCAGCGGACTCACGCCCTTCTGGGGCCGCTTCCTGGAGATCGCCGAGGGCTTCGTCCTGCTGACGCTGGTACCGCTGGCACTCGCCGTCTTCGACGTGTACGAGTCGGTGCGGTCGATGACCGGTTGACGCGCGGCGCCCGGGAGGGCACCACACGCTCGTGTACCCTCCCGGACGCGCACGACGGTCACTCCGCCTCGGGACCCGCCGGCTCCAGGTCGAACTCCCCGTCCCGCGCCCCCAGCACGAAGGCCCGCCACTCCGCCTCCGTGTACCGCAGCACCGTGTCCGGGTCGAGCGAGGACCGCATGGCCACGGCACCGCCGGGCAGATACGCGATCTCGACCCGCTCCTCGTGCTCCTCGGTGCCCGGCGCGCCGTGCCACTCGACGCCGGAGATGTCGAGGGCGTAGAGCTCGTCCTTCTCCCGCTCCTTGCGTGCCTTGATCTCCTCAGCCGTCTCCGCCATGCCGCAGCGACCCCTTCCCGACGTACGAACTGTCCGAGCGCTCACCCTAGTGGCCTGCGACGTCCCGTCCGGCCGGTTCGGCGGACCGGGGGAAAGGCCCCCGCTACAGCCTGGTACGCTGAGTGACGGCCGTTTGTGTACGCACCCCCGGAGCGAGCTCGCCCTGGAGGCCGCGCCCAGCGGATCCCCGCCTTCCGAGTCATGGAAGACCCCCCGAGACGAAGACCGGGGGCGCTCGGTGGCCACTCACAGACTATGAGGAGTACGCGTGTCGCTCGACGCCGCAGTGAAGAAGCAGATCATCTCCGAGTTCGGTACCAAGGAGGGTGACACCGGCTCCCCCGAGGTCCAGGTCGCTCTGCTCTCCCGTCGGATCTCCGACCTGACGGAGCACCTCAAGACCCACAAGCACGACCACCACTCCCGCCGTGGTCTGCTCATCCTGGTCGGTCAGCGCCGCCGGCTGCTGCAGTACCTCGCCAAGAAGGACATCCAGCGCTTCCGTGCGCTGGTCGACCGCCTGGGCATCCGCCGCGGTGCGGCGGGCGCCAAGTAAGACGTCGTGAAGGGAGCGGTTCCCGGGGAAAGGGGACCGCTCCCTTTGCTGTACGTGCGGACTGTCACCGCACCTTTGTAGTGTGGTAGCACAACGCAATAGGTACGAACGACGCACGAGGAGAAGCGCACCTCGCCGCCGCCGGTCCTCGGTAGTGGCCCCCGGGAGAGTGAACCCCGGGAGCTTCGATCGAAGACCGGCCCGCACCAGCGGAGCGCTTCTCCGCCCCCGTCCCCTCCGCCACACGGGCGAGGCGGGACGTAAAGACGACAAAGTAACGGAGAAAACGCTAGTGGAGAACGAGACCCACTACGCCGAGGCCGTCATCGACAACGGCTCCTTCGGCACCCGCACCATCCGCTTCGAGACGGGCCGCCTGGCCCGCCAGGCCGCCGGCTCCGCCGTGGCCTACCTGGACGACGACACCATGGTGCTGTCGGCCACCACCGCCTCCAAGAACCCCAAGGACCAGCTCGACTTCTTCCCCCTCACGGTGGACGTCGAGGAGCGGATGTACGCCGCGGGCCGCATCCCCGGTTCCTTCTTCCGCCGCGAGGGCCGGCCCTCCGAGGACGCCATCCTCACCTGCCGCCTCATCGACCGCCCGCTGCGCCCGTCCTTCAAGAAGGGCCTGCGCAACGAGATCCAGGTCGTCGCCACGATCATGGCGCTCAACCCCGACCACCTGTACGACGTCGTGGCGATCAACGCCGCCTCCGCGTCCACGCAGCTGGCCGGTCTGCCCTTCTCCGGCCCGATCGGCGGCGTCCGCGTCGCGCTGATCAACGGCCAGTGGGTGGCGTTCCCGACGCACTCCGAGCTCGAGGACGCCGTCTTCGACATGGTCGTCGCGGGCCGCACCCTGGAGGACGGCGACGTCGCGATCATGATGGTCGAGGCCGAGGCCACCGAGAAGACCATCAAGCTGGTCGAGGGCGGCGCCGAGGCGCCGACCGAGGAGGTCGTCGCCGCTGGTCTGGAGGCCGCGAAGCCCTTCATCAAGGTGCTCTGCCGGGCCCAGGCCGACCTCGCCGCCAAGGCCGCCAAGCCGACCGGCGAGTTCCCGATCTTCCTGGACTACCAGGACGACGTCCTCGAGGCGCTCACCGGCGCCGTCAAGCCGGAGCTGGCCTCCGCGCTGACCATCGCCGGCAAGCAGGAGCGCGAGGCCGAGCTGGACCGCGTCAAGGCGCTCGCCGCCGAGAAGCTCCTGCCGGAGTTCGAGGGCCGCGAGAAGGAGATCTCCGCCGCGTACCGCTCGCTGACCAAGTCCCTGGTCCGTGAGCGCGTCATCAAGGAGAAGAAGCGCATCGACGGCCGCGGTGTCACCGACATCCGCACCCTGGCCGCCGAGGTCGAGGCCATCCCGCGCGTGCACGGCTCGGCGCTGTTCGAGCGTGGCGAGACCCAGATCCTGGGTGTCACCACCCTCAACATGCTCCGTATGGAGCAGCAGCTGGACACCCTCTCCCCGGTGACCCGCAAGCGCTACATGCACAACTACAACTTCCCGCCGTACTCCACCGGTGAGACCGGCCGCGTCGGCTCCCCCAAGCGCCGCGAGATCGGCCACGGCGCCCTCGCCGAGCGCGCGCTCGTGCCGGTGCTGCCGACGCGCGAGGAGTTCCCCTACGCGATCCGCCAGGTGTCCGAGGCCCTCGGCTCCAACGGCTCGACGTCCATGGGCTCGGTCTGCGCCTCCACCATGTCGCTGCTGAACGCCGGTGTGCCGCTGAAGGCCCCGGTCGCCGGTATCGCCATGGGCCTGATCTCCCAGGAGATCGAGGGCGAGACGCACTACGTCACCCTCACCGACATCCTCGGTGCGGAGGACGCCTTCGGCGACATGGACTTCAAGGTCGCCGGCACCAAGGAGTTCGTGACCGCCCTCCAGCTCGACACCAAGCTGGACGGCATCCCGGCCTCCGTCCTGGCCGCGGCCCTCAAGCAGGCCCGTGACGCCCGCCTCCACATCCTCGACGTGATGATGGAAGCGATCGACACGCCGGACGAGATGTCCCCGAACGCGCCGCGGATCATCACCGTGAAGATCCCGGTCGACAAGATCGGCGAGGTCATCGGCCCCAAGGGCAAGATGATCAACCAGATCCAGGAGGACA
This sequence comes from Streptomyces sp. CB02400, assembly GCF_001905725.1. Classification (GTDB taxonomy): domain Bacteria; phylum Actinomycetota; class Actinomycetes; order Streptomycetales; family Streptomycetaceae; genus Streptomyces; species Streptomyces atrovirens. The sequence continues at coordinate 8,060 of NZ_LIWB01000021.1, read as the reverse complement.
CCGGCGCCGAGATCACCATCGAGGACGACGGCACCATCTACATCGGCGCCGCCGACGGCCCCTCCGCCGAGGCCGCCCGTACGACCATCAACGGCATCGCCAACCCGACGATGCCCGAGGTCGGCGAGCGCTACCTGGGTACGGTCGTGAAGACGACGACGTTCGGCGCCTTCGTCTCCCTGCTGCCCGGCAAGGACGGTCTGCTGCACATCTCGCAGATCCGCAAGCTGGCCGGCGGCAAGCGCGTGGAGAACGTCGAGGACGTCCTCGGTGTGGGCCAGAAGGTCCAGGTCGAGATCGCCGAGATCGACTCCCGCGGCAAGCTCTCCCTGATCCCCGTGATCGAGGGTGAAGAGGGCGCCTCCGACAACGACAAGAAGGACGACGCCGACAAGTGACGTCCCGTAGCGCCAAGGCGACGGCCCGCACCTCCTCGGAGGCGCGGGCCGTCGCCCGTACCCAAACCCTGATCAAGGGCGAGAACGGCATCGGTACGGTCCGCAGGACCACCCTCCCCGGCGGTCTGCGCATCGTCACCGAGACGCTGCCCTCGGTCCGCTCGGCGACCTTCGGCATCTGGGCCCACGTCGGCTCCCGCGACGAGACCCCGGCCCTGAACGGCGCCACCCACTACCTGGAGCACCTGCTCTTCAAGGGCACCTCCCGCCGGTCCGCCCTGGACATCTCCTCCGCCATCGACGCCGTCGGCGGCGAGATGAACGCGTTCACGGCCAAGGAGTACACGTGCTACTACGCGCGCGTGCTCGACACCGACCTGCCGCTCGCCATCGACGTGGTGTGCGACATGCTGACCGGCTCGCTGATCCAGGAGGAGGACGTCGACGTCGAACGCGGCGCCATCCTCGAAGAGATCGCGATGACCGAGGACGACCCGGGCGACTGCGTGCACGACCTGTTCGCGCACACCATGTTCGGCGACAACCCCCTCGGCCGCCCCGTCCTCGGCACGGTCGACACGGTCAACGCCCTCACCGCCGACCGCATCCGCCGCTTCTACAAGAAGCACTACGACCCGACCCACCTCGTGGTCGCCTGCGCCGGCAACATCGACCACAACAAGGTCGTACGCCAGGTCCGCGCCGCCTTCGAGAAGGCCGGCGCCCTCAAGAACGCCGACGCCGATCCGATCGCCCCGCGCGGCGGCTCGCGCGCGCTGCGCACCGCCGGCCGGGTCGAGCTCATCGGCCGCAAGACGGAACAGGCGCACATCGTCCTCGGCATGCCGGGCCTGTCCCGCACCGACGAGCGGCGCTGGGCCCTGGGCGTGCTGAACACCGCCCTCGGCGGCGGCATGTCGTCCCGCCTCTTCCAGGAGGTCCGGGAGAAGCGCGGACTGGCCTACAGCGTGTACTCGTACACGTCCGGCTTCGCCGACTGCGGCCTGTTCGGCGTGTACGCGGGCTGCAGGCCCTCCCAGGTGCACGACGTGCTGAAGATCTGCCGCGACGAACTCGACCACGTCGCCGAGCACGGACTCCCCGACGACGAGATCGAGCGTGCCATCGGCCAGCTTCGGGGCTCCACCGTCCTCGGCCTCGAGGACACCGGCGCGCTGATGAACCGTATCGGCAAGAGCGAACTGTGCTGGGGCGAGCAGATGTCGGTCGACGACATGCTGGCCCGGATAGCCTCGGTGACCCCGGACGACGTCCGCTCGGTCGCCCGCGACGTCCTGGGACGGCGGCCCTCCCTGTCGGTCATCGGCCCGCTCAAGGACAAGCAGGCGTCCCGCCTGCACGACGCCGTCGCCTGACCCATCCCGGTAAGGAAACAAGGAACATGAGCAAGCTGCGCGTGGCGGTCCTCGGTGCCAAGGGCCGGATCGGTTCCGAGGCGGTACGGGCCATCGAGGCCGCCGACGACATGGAGCTGGTGGCCGCCCTCGGCCGGGGCGACAAGCTGGAGACCCTCGCCGAGAACGGCGCCCAGGTCGCCGTGGAGCTGACCACCCCCGCCTCGGTCATGGGAAACCTCGACTTCTGCGTGCGCCACGGCATCCACGCCGTCGTCGGCACCACCGGCTGGACCGACGACCGCCTCACGCAGCTCGGGGGCTGGCTGGAGCAGTCCCCGGAGACGGGCGTGCTCATCGCGCCGAACTTCTCCATCGGCGCCGTCCTCACCATGAAGTTCGCGCAGATCGCCGCCCCCTACTTCGAGTCCGTCGAGGTCGTCGAGCTGCACCACCCGAACAAGGTGGACGCCCCCAGCGGCACCGCCACGCGCACCGCCCAGCTCATCGCCGAGGCCCGCCGCCGGGCGGGCAGCGCGCCCGCCCCGGACGCCACCACCACCGCCCTCGACGGCGCCCGCGGCGCGGACGTCGACGGCGTCCCGGTGCACGCGATCCGGCTGCGCGGGCTCCTCGCCCACCAGGAGGTCCTGCTCGGCGGCGAGGGCGAGACCCTCACCGTCCGCCACGACTCCCTGCACCACAGCAGCTTCATGCCCGGCATCCTGCTCGGCGCCCGCCGCGTGGTGACCACTCCCGGCCTGACCTTCGGCCTGGAACACTTCCTCGACCTGAACTGAGCCCGAGCCGACCCCATGCGCGCGAAGATCTCCTACGCCATCACGGCCGCCGTCCTGGTCGTCTACTTCGTCCTGGTCGGCAGCCGTGGCGTGCTGCTCATCAAGGCCGGCACGCCCCTCACCGTCACCTTCGGCGTGGCGGTGCTGATCCTGCCGGTCATCGGTGTCTGGTTCCTGTGGAAGAACACCGAGTTCGTCCGCGACGCCAACCGGCTCGCCGCCCTGCTCGACGCCGAGGGCGGCCTGCCCGTCGACGAGCTGAAGCGGCTGCCCAGCGGCCGGGTCGACCGCGGCTCGGCCGACGAGGTCTTCGCCCGCCGCAAGGCCGAGACGGAGGACGCCCCCGACGACTGGCGAAGCTGGTTCCGGCTCGCCGTCGCCTACCACGACGCCCGGGACACCCCCCGCGCCCGCAAGGCGATGCAGCGGGCGATCGCCCTGCACAAGACCTCTCACTGAGCGTGCGGGCCCGGAGCCCGGAGCCCCGGACCCGGGGCCGCTCAGTCGCGCCGGTACTCGGCGGCCCACGCCTCCACGGTGTCGGCCGCCCGGTCGAAGGCCAACTGGTCCCGCCCGAGGAAGTCCGCGTTGTGCGAGGTCAGCAGCGGCGCCGTCGACTCCGCCGAACGCCCCCGCCGGGCGAGGATCAGCGCCTGCCCCTGCACCGTCCGGGGCAGCCCCAGCCAGCGCACCGGCTGCTGCACCGTGCGCGCGGAGACGACCTGCTCCCAGGACGTCGTACGCGTGCTCACGAAGGCCACGTGGCGCACCCCCCGGGAACTCACCCACACGCCCATGCGCAGCAGCCGCAGAGCGCCGGCGACGCCGACCAGTGCGATGGCGAAGACCGTCCCGGCGGACGCCGGCGTCGCCGTCGCCGCGATGATCACCGCCGCGAACAGCACGAACGACGCGAGCAGCAGCAGGAGCGCCGCCGCCCCCACCCGCCACGGCCCGGGACGGTACGGGCGCCGCCAGCGGTCCCGGTCGTCGTACGGCAGGGCGACATCGTCCGCCGTGTCGAAAGCGCGGTCGGCCGTCAGGAAGGGCAGGGGCACGACGGGTCCTCACTCGATCCATGCGTCAGCAGTGCCCGGTGAGGCTATCGATCCGTGCCGCCGGTCACCACCCTCGGGGGTCCGGATGGAGCCGGTGGCCACGACCGGGGCGGCTCAGCGCCCCTCGGTCGCCTGTGACTGCTGTGTCCCCGACCCCGAGGGATCGGAGGACATCGCCGGCATCCCGATGACCAGGGAGCCCACCAGCCCGGCCACGAGGGTGAGCCCCAGCAGCCAGCGCCCGGCCAGCTGGCCGACGGAGGCCCGCTCACGGGGCGGTGGGGTGACATTGCTGCGGAACCTGTCGGCCTCGGCGACAAAGGCGAACGGTACGGGTTCGCGCCGACCGAACATCAGGGGTACGTCTCCTTCGGGATCGAACGAATCACTGTCACCGACACAGACGAACGACGGCCCCGAGAGGTGCCCACTTTCACCGAATTCGCAGAAGTTCACCGCCGTATGTCGCCTCCCGGCGCCGAAGACCCCGTTGTCGGTGCCGCGCCGTAGAGTGGGCGCCGCCCGAGAGACGTGATGGAAGGATCCCCCGCGCCGTGACCGACACCCCCGCCGACGACCTCAAGCCCGACTTCCGCAGCGACGTGACCGTCGAGCTGGTCAAGCACACCGCGTCCGACGCCGACGTGCTGTTCGCCGCCCGCGTCTCGACCATCGGCGAGCAGTCCCTGGCCGAGCTGGACAAGGACCCCGAGCGCTCCAAGGGCCTGATCAACTACCTGATGCGGGACCGGCACGGCAGCCCCTTCGAGCACAACTCGATGACCTTCTTCATCAGCGCCCCGATCTTCGTCTTCCGCGAGTTCATGCGGCACCGCGTGGGCTGGTCGTACAACGAGGAATCGGGCCGCTACCGGGAGCTCCAGCCGGTCTTCTACGTCCCGGACGAGTCCCGCAAGCTGATCCAGGAGGGCCGCCCCGGCAAGTACCGCTTCGTCGAGGGCACCCCGGCCCAGCAGGAGCTCGTCGGCCGCGCCATGGAGGACTCCTACCGGCAGGCGTACGAGGCGTACCAGGAGATGCTCGCCGCCGGCGTCGCCCGCGAGGTCGCCCGCGCGGTGCTCCCCGTCGGCCTGTACTCCTCGATGTACGCCACCTGCAACGCCCGCTCGCTGATGCACTTCCTCGGCCTGCGCACCCAGCACGAGCTGGCGAAGGTCCCGTCCTTCCCGCAGCGGGAGATCGAGATGGTCGGCGAGAAGATGGAGGCCGAATGGGCCCGTCTCATGCCGCTCACGTACGCCGCCTTCAACGCCAACGGGCGCGTGGCCCCATAGAACCGCAGCTCAAGCCCGCGAGCACACATGTACGGTTCAACCTCGCGAAGTGTCCGTATTGCGGCATTTCGTGAAGTTCATCTAGCCTGATCAAACGGGCCCGGTACTGCCTGAACCCCCGAGCAGGCAGTGCCGGGTCCCCCTTTTGTCCCACCCTGTCGCCTCCCCCGAGGGAAGACCCCGACCTGAGCAACGAGTAGCGTGTAACCCATGGCTCCGACCTCCACTCCGCAGACCCCCTTCGGGCGGGTCCTCACCGCCATGGTCACGCCCTTCACGGCGGACGGCGCACTCGACCTCGACGGCGCACAGCGGCTCGCCACCCACCTGGTGGACGCAGGCAACGACGGCCTGATCATCAACGGCACCACCGGCGAGTCCCCCACCACCAGCGACGCGGAGAAATCGGATCTCGTACGGGCCGTAGTGGCGGCGGTCGGCGACCGCGCCCAGGTCGTGGCCGGAGTCGGCACCAACGACACCCACCACAGCATCGAACTGGCCCGCGCCGCGGAACGCGCCGGCGCGCACGGCCTCCTGGTGGTCACCCCGTACTACAACAAGCCCCCGCAGGAGGGCCTCTACCGGCACTTCACGGCCGTCGCCGACGCCACCGGGCTGCCGGTCATGCTCTACGACATCCCCGGCCGCAGCGGCGTCCCGATCGGCACGGAGACGATCGTCCGCCTCGCCGAGCACCCGCGCATCGTCGCCAACAAGGACGCCAAGGGCGACCTCGGCCGCGCCGGCTGGGCCATCGCCCGCTCCGGCCTCGCCTGGTACTCCGGCGACGACATGCTGAACCTGCCCCTGCTCTCCATCGGAGCGGTCGGCTTCGTCTCGGTCGTCGGCCACCTCGTCACCCCCGAGCTGCGCGCCCTGGTCGAGGCGTACACCTCCGGAGACGTCCAGAAGGCCACCGAGATCCACCAGAAGCTGCTCCCCGTCTACACGGGCATGTTCCGCACCCAGGGCGTGATGACCACCAAGGCGGCGCTCGCCCTCAAGGGCCTCCCCGCCGGACCCCTGCGCGCCCCCATGGCCGAGTGCACTCCGGAAGAGATCGAGCAGCTCAAGATCGATCTTGCCGCCGGCGGGGTACAACTCCAGTAACCAGACTTCGCGCGACCGCTCGCGCAGACGGACTTCACAACTGAATAAGCGGGCCACCGGTGCCCGCGCCCCACACGACAACTGCTTCTGCACGAACGTCATGCGCGCCACGTGCCCCACCGGTACGTGGCGCGCGTGTTTGAGGAGAGTCTTTTGAGTCATCCGCATCCTGAACTCGGCCCGCCCCCGCAGCTCCCCGAAGGCGGCCTGCGCGTCACCCCGCTCGGCGGTCTCGGCGAGATCGGCCGGAACATGACGGTCTTCGAGTACGGAGGCCGCCTGCTGATCGTCGACTGCGGAGTCCTCTTCCCCGAGGAGGAGCAGCCCGGAATCGACCTGATCCTGCCGGACTTCTCGTCCATCCGGGACCGCCTCGACGACATCGAGGGCATCGTCCTCACGCACGGCCACGAGGACCACATCGGCGGCGTCCCCTTCCTCCTGCGCGAGAAGCCGGACATCCCGCTGATCGGCTCCAAGCTCACCCTCGCCCTCATCGAGGCGAAGCTCCAGGAGCACCGCATCCGCCCGTACACCCTCCAGGTGGCGGAAGGACAGCGCGAGCGCATCGGCCCCTTCGACTGCGAGTTCATCGCCGTCAACCACTCCATCCCCGACGCGCTCGCCGTGGCCATCCGCACGCCCGCCGGCATGGCGGTCCACACCGGCGACTTCAAGATGGACCAGCTCCCGCTGGACAACCGCCTCACGGATCTACACGCGTTCGCCAGGCTCAGCGAGGAAGGCATCGACCTTCTGCTCGCCGACTCCACGAACGCGGAGGTCCCGGGCTTCGTCCCGCCCGAGCGCGACATCTCCAACGTCCTGCGCCAGGTCTTCGCCGGTGCCCGCAAGCGGATCATCGTGGCCAGCTTCGCCAGCCACGTCCACCGCATCCAGCAGATCCTGGACGCGGCACACGAGTACGGCCGCCGGGTCGCCTTCGTCGGCCGCTCCATGGTCCGCAACATGGGCATCGCCCGCGACCTCGGCTACCTCAAGGTCCCGCCGGGCCTGGTCGTGGACGTCAAGACACTGGACGACCTGCCGGACAGCGAAGTCGTCCTGGTCTGCACGGGCTCCCAGGGCGAACCGATGGCCGCCCTGTCCCGCATGGCCAACCGCGACCACCAGATCCGCATCGTCGACGGCGACACGGTGATCCTGGCGTCGTCGCTCATCCCCGGCAACGAGAACGCGGTCTACCGCGTGATCAACGGCCTGACCCGCTGGGGCGCCAACGTCGTCCACAAGGGCAACGCCAAGGTCCACGTCTCGGGCCACGCCTCGGCCGGCGAGCTGCTGTACTTCTACAACATCTGCCGTCCGAAGAACCTGATGCCGGTCCACGGCGAATGGCGCCACCTGCGCGCCAACGCCGAACTGGGCGCCCTGACCGGCGTCCCGCACGACCGCATCGTCATCGCCGAGGACGGCGTCGCCGTCGACCTCGTCGAGGGCAAGGCCAAGATCTCCGGCAAGGTCCAAGCGGGATACGTCTACGTCGACGGCCTCTCCGTCGGTGACGTCGGCGAGCCTGCGCTCAAGGACCGCAAGATCCTCGGTGACGAGGGCATCATCTCGGTCTTCGTCGTCATGGACTCGTCCACCGGCAAGATCACGGGCGGTCCCCATGTCCAGGCCCGCGGCTCCGGCATCGAGGACTCCGCCTTCGGCGAGGTGATCCCGAAGATCACGGAGACCCTGGAGCGCTCGGCCCAGGACGGCGTCGTCGAACCCCACCAGATGCAGCAGCTCATCCGCCGCACGCTGGGCAAGTGGGTCTCCGACACCTACCGGCGCCGGCCGATGATCCTGCCCGTGGTGGTGGAAGTCTGACGGTCCGCCGGACCGCACGGACGAGCGAACCGGGAGCGGGGCGCCTCGATTTGCATCGGGGCGCCCCGCTCCAGTACGTTTACGACTCCTCCGGATCGGGCACCCGACCACCTCGTGCGTCGGAACCGCTGCCCGGCAGGGGAGGGGAAATCCGACTCAGAATCTCTGATAAAGTCGGAGCCGCCGGAAAGGGAAACGCGAA